>CAWAKH010000030.1:0-77960 GCA_963782565.1 uncultured Chloroflexia bacterium | reverse complement strand
CTCCTGGCTGAAGTACCAGCTCGGCTGGATGAACGCCGACTGCGAAGCGTTGAACCAGTCCGCCGTCCGCTTGACCGTGTTCTGGCTCAGGGCTGTATTCAGCGCAATATCGTATTGCGCCTGCGCGGTCCCCAATGCCGCCTGCGCCGTCACATCCGCATCCTTGGCCGACGCCAGCCCGGAAGCCGCCACGTTGCGCTGCGCCTGCAGCAGGGTCTCGTCCAGTTTGAACAGCGGGTCGCCCGCCTTCACCGAATCGCCTTCCTGCACCAGCACCTGCGCCACTTTGCCCCCGATCTCCGGTCCGACCATGATGTCGGTGGTTTCGATCGTGCCAGAGGCTTTCAGCGCCGCGCTGTTCCCGCCGTTGAGGGCTCGCACCCCATAATAGCCGCCTACCAGCACCGCCACTACGATCACTACAATTACGATTGCTCTTCTTCTGGTCTGCATCAGAATTTCTCCTTATGTAATTTCTTAATCAAGCGATTTGCGGAAGCGCCAGACAGCAAGTGCCAGCAGGCCAATCGCAAAAATACTTAAAGCTATTGTTTGAGGGATGATCAGATCAAGGCCCACACCTTTTACAACCACCGCTTCCATAATGTAAATGAAATACGTGGTGGGCAGCAGGTATGAAACATATTGTAGGACAACGGGCAGCGACGAGATCGGGAAAAGAAAACCCGAAAGCATGAACGCCGGCAGCATGAGAGGCATGATCATCAGCTGAGCCTGCTGCTGCGTTTGCGCTATGGTCGAGATCACGATGCCGTAGCCGAGGGTAGGCAGCAGGTACAAGCCTGTTACGGCGAAGAGCAGCATCAAACTGCCTCGTATTGGAACGCCGAACAAAAGCGTCCCCACCACCAGGATCAGAATAGTATCGGCGAAGGAAACAATAATATAAGGGATGATCTTGGCCAGGATCAGCTCCCAGCTGCGGATGGGTGTCACGATCAACTGCTCAATCGTGCCGCGTTCACGCTCCTTGACGATGGCAAGCGCTGTGAGGCTGGTAGCGGTCTGGAATAAAATGATGGCTATCAGGCCGGGCACGATGTTGTAACTCGCCAGCAAGTCCGGGTTATACAAGACGCTCGTGTGAACCTCCACGGGAGCGTTCCCGGTCCCAGAAGAACCCATGAGAGACAGCTGCTGGGTACGGATGCTGGTTCCGTGAGCCTGTCCCACAAGTTGAGCGGCCGAAAGCACGGAACTTGCAACTGTGGGATCCGACCCATCTATTAGAACCAGGGCAGAGGCTGTTTGCCCGGAAGCCAGATCCGTGCTGTAGTCGGGCGGGATGATGATGCCTACCTTGGCCTTTCCGCTGGCGATCAGGTTGTCCACTTCCGACTGGCTATAGACCGAGTAGTCGAATGAGAAGAAACCCGTCCCACCGAACGAGTCGAGCAAAGTGCGACTCTGCTGGCTGTTATCCTGGTTGAAGACCACAGTCGGGACATTCTTGATATCCGAGTTATTGGCATAGCCCAGCAAAACCAACTGCAGGATGGGCATGATAAAAATAAATATCAGTGTGCGCGGGTCCCGCACCATGTGTGTCAACTCTTTTACGATCAAAGCTCTAAAGCGTCTCATTTCGCTGCTCCATTTCGGTACCGGCGTTTAATCCCGGGGTGGGTACGATCATCATCTTTCGGCTTCCATTGATTTAAATAACTTCTTTATTAATTGCAACAGTTGTTCCTGCTCAACCGTGGAAAAGTTTTCAAGCAGACCGGTGATGCGCTGTTTGATGTAATTCATTGCGGTCTGCGAGAATTGCTGCCCATACTCCGACATCTGGATACGCACCACCCGCCGATCATGGGGATCGTTGATGCGCTCCAGCATGTTCGCGTCCACCAGACCATCGACAATCCGCGTCGCGGAACTCAGCGGGATACCAAGCTCACCGCTCAGCTCGCCCATGGTGGGCGGAGTTTCAGCGTGCGAGAGAAGCAGCAAGATGCGGAACAGCATCGGGCGGTCTTCAAGGTTTACCATCCCGCTTTTCTTCAGGGTTTCCATCTGTTGTTTGAAGTGGGCGACATGTTCAGGGACAATCAATCTGGGCCGCAAATGAAAGAAACCCGGTAGGAGTTCTACAATTTGTTCGGCGACTTCCTGGGCGGTTAGCATTAGTTTATTTCCGTTTCGGTTTATTTTTGTTTCAGTATATTTCCAAAACGGAAGGATTTTACTCGCTTTGCTCGATTTGTCAAGGAAAAAAGAAGAGGAAGATTAAAAAGGCCCTATTTGGTAAAAAAAACCGAATAGGGCCTGAAGGAATCCGTCAGGAACGAAAGGGCTTTGATCAGGGGATTTGCAAAATGATCCGCCCGCGGCCGTGACGGGTCTCGCTCAACTCCTGGGCCCGGCGCGCGTCTGCCAAGGCAAAGACCGTACCAACCTGCGGCGCGATCTTTTTGGAGGTGAGCAACTCCGAGATCTGAATCAGTTTTTCGGTCGAGGGCCTTGCCCCGTTCATTGCCCTAATACCCTGCGCTTTCCCGGCTTCAGGCGCCAACCTTCCAGCTATGGTCACATAGATCCCATCAGGATGAAGCACCTTGTAGGAACGCTCGGTGTAATCCCCACCGACGGTATCCACGACAACATCCAGGTCGTGCACAACCGTTTCAAAAGGAGCAGCGTTGTAGTCAATGGCTTGCTCTGCGCCGAGCGACCGGACAAACTCGAGATTGCCCGCAGAGGCGGTGCCAATCACATGCGCACCTTTCCAGCGCGCCAGTTGGACTGCAAACAGCCCCACCCCGCCAGCCGCTCCATGAACGAGGACGCGCTGGCCAGCCTGCACATTGGCTGCCTCAATGACCGCGCCCCAGGCGGTCAGGGCTCCCACCGGCACGTTGCCGCCTGCTCAAAGGTCAGCCCGGAGGGTTTGGGCTGAAGGTCTGCTGCGGGAACCACGGCATATTCTGCATAGGAGCCGGGGATACGTCCGTAGACTTCATCGCGCGGCCGGAAGGTGGAGACCCCTGCCCCGACGGAATCAACTACACCCGCGCCTTCCAGGCCGGGCGTCCACGGGAACTGCAGAGGCATGAATTGTCTGTAAGCCCCTGCGCGCATTTTCCAGTCGGCGGGGTTAACGCCCATGGCCCTCATGTGGATCAAAACTTCATCAGGTTTGGGTTGAGTACGCGGCGCCTGCTCGTATACCAGCACTTCAGGGCCGCCGTAATCGTGAATACGAACAGCCTGCATGGTTAATTCTGACATTTCTTTGTTTCCCTGGTAATTAAAAATCGATACTATTGATTAATCCGAATGCGAGGTCAGTATCACGCCATTCTGCGAAGGATCGCGAAGCAGGATTCCGGCCTCGCTCCGTTCAATCGAGACACCTGCCTTTTGAATTCGCGCTATGACGCGCTCCAACTCTGCCTGGTCGGGCAGCAGGATGCTAAAGGCGCGCAGGCCAAGCGAATCTACAGGAAGGGGAGGCGCTCCCTCACCCTGCCAGGTATTGAGCCCAATGTGGTGGTGATAACCGCCAGCGGATACAAAGGCCATGCGGATTGAACGAGCCACACCCATGACGTCGAAGCCGATCACACCATGATAAAAATCCACGGCCTCATCGATAGCACGCACATGAAGATGAACATGACCGATGCGCGTCCCGCCCGGCATGCCCACATCCAAACGGTCATCTTCTTGTAGATGGCTGAACAACGCCTCGACATCCAACGGTTCGCGACCGTCGCTCAGGGAGCCGTCTGCGCGGCGCGTGAGGTATTCGCCGTTCGCCAAACTCCAACTGCCATCTTCAGGCAACTCGGTGTAAAGCTCGATGCCATTACCTTCCGCATCGTCCAGATAGGTGGTCTTGGTCATGATGTGGTCGGTGGGATAGTTACGATATTTCAAGGCAAACAGGCGAGCAACGGCACGCGCCAGCTCACGGCGATTCGGAAGCAGGATGGCAAGGTGATAGAGGCCGGTGGCACCGCGGACTCTCCTTGCGCCGCTTACCTGCGTCAGCCTCAACAAGTCCTGATCGCCAACACCCAACCCCGCGGCGGCATCCTTGCGCCAATGCAGCTGGAGACCAATGACTTTCTCATAAAACTCCGCCTGACGATCAAGGCTGTCTACTGTTAAATGTACGTATCCCGGCCGTGTAGCCGGATGAATGCTTTGAGATTCGGTTTTGGTGAGAGACTGAGATTGTGTATTCATTTTTCCTCGGTTCCACAAAAGTACAAATTCGGAGTCTACCTATGAATACGTCGTTATAGCATCATCGGCAGAGCCAGCGTGATCAGGGTGAGGGGGATGGCGACCAGCAAGGCTTTGAGGTTTACGCGGCGCGCCTGCAAACGCACCTGCGCAAGCACGGCGGAATCTTCTATTTTTTCCACTTTGTCATACAGATTGCGCGAACCTCGCGCTGCAAGGCTCACTCAGGTCTTGTCGCGCCACTGAAAGAAGCCGGTCGTTGCGCTCATAAAAAACGGCAACAGGGCGATCCGCCACCAGCGGCTTGCGCCAATCGCAATGAGGACCCCCAATATAACGAGGGTGATCACGAACGAAACAACGCCGCCCATCAGCCTCTTGCGCCGTTCGGCAGGGCTGATGTTAGGTATACAAACCTCAGTGGCGGCAGTGTCTTCCGACATTGCTAGTTTCCCTGCCTGGAAGCCTTGCGCCGGTTAGCAAAGACCAGCGAACCAATGCCTATCAGGACCGCCAGACCGCCATAAACGGCCCACTGCATTTGGCCGCTCATAAGGCTTCCCGGCAAAACATTGATACCCTGCAGGAACCAGACACCTCCAACCAGGATCAGCAATACACCGACGATATTCAAGAAAATTTTCATGATTCTCCTTTCTGGAAATCCAGTGTGCTCAACTTTGCCAGCATCGTAACGCAAATGCCCCAGGCGACGATATGCATGATCATCAAGGCAACCGCATTCGGCCAGTTCGCGCCCGGCATGGGGGACCCGGCAAACCCGATGTCGGGGAGAAAGCTGAGTAAAAGGACAACGAGCGCAATGACTTGATAGGTGCGGATCGGGTTCTTTGCGAAGCGGGCTATGAGGGCGAATACCAACACCGCGCCCGTGACGAGAACCAAGGTCAGGATGACCGGCGATGCCCAACCCAAACTCATAGGAACCGGGTTAGGCTGCAATATCGCAACGGCGAGAACGCGCACGATCAACACGCCGAGGATGGATGCCAGGACGGTGAGCGGACCCAACCATAACAGACGAGCCAGGCGGACTTTCGAGGTGGGTTCGGATATCATCGCTAAAATCCCAATTCTTCCTTCACGATGATCATGGTAATGCGATCCGGCCGGAACTCCTGATTGATTATCAGCACCTTGTTCACACCGGTGCCAAGATTGTAAAGTTGATGCATATGTTCTTCTTCGAGCGGATAACAATATTCTTTAATACGCCGGAAGCCCTCGTCCAGGTTCTTGACAAGTTTCTGGGCACCCACCACCCAAATCACTTTTGCAGCGCCCGAGGCGTAGGGGCCCAACTGACTGCCCGTCTTGGAGGCGATCATGACCGAGCCGTCCTCGGTCACGGCGTGCACGCTGCCAGCGGCAAAATCGGGAGCGCCCCCCAGCTTGCAAATCTCCCTGCCCTGCGTCTCGCGGTTCATGGCAAACATCTTCGGCCTGAGGGCATCGAAGCGGCCTGATTTATCTATCTCATCCTTGATACCAAGCTTTTCAAGAGTTACGGAGGCCCCGAGGTAAATTTCCGCGCCGTCGGGGACCAACTCGAAAAACAGGCGCTTTGCCTGCCCGCCATTCTCGGCGACGAGGGCATTTATCCCATGCGCTTTCAACGCCTGGACCGTACGGGCAATTTGTTCGTCCGACGCAAGCCGGGCAAAGATTCTACTGGGAGCAATAACATTTCCGATCATATTCAATCCTCACAATTTACAGGGTTCCTTGCGATAAGCGGCAGAATATGCAGGGCAAGAAGAAATGACCCTGCTATTTTTTAAATTCAAGAAACAAATGTCATCCGCCTCACCTGCAGGTCAATTCTCTTAATAGCCAAGTTCTTCTTTGACTATGATGGCGGTGGTGCGCCCGGGCAGGACTTCACGGTTGGTGACCAGCACCTTGCCTATTGCGGTGGGCACACCCAATGTTGCGCGCAAGCGTTGGTCTTCCAGGGGGTAACTGTATTCTTCGATCCGGCGGAACCCTTCGTTCAGGTCTTTGACGATCTTTTGGGCGCCAATCACCCAGATCACTTTGGCGGAGCCGTAAGCATAAGGTGCCAACTGGCTGCCACCGAAGGAGGCAGTTAATACCTGCCCCGTTTCGGTCACGGCATGAACGCTGCCAACAATGATTGCAGGCCGAGCCCTGAGGAGGCGAATCTCGTCGGCCTGGATCTTGCGGTCAAGCGATAATACTTTCGGGTGGACCGCGTCATAGCGGCCCGATTTATCAATTTCCTCGGCAAGGCCCAGCTTCTGCAGGGTCTGTGACTGGTTGGCATAAACTTCGGCGCCTTCAGGCAAAAGATCCAAAACCAGCCGCCGCGCTTCTTCCGCGCTCTGGACGACAAAGGTATGGATGTTATTTGCCTCCAAGGCGCGCGCGGCGCGTTCGATCCGTTCATCGCTGGCGATCCGGGTAAAATCGGTATTGGGTATCAAAGCTATCTCTGTGTTGAGGTCTATCATGGTTCACTTTCTGCTATGTCGGTTTAGATTCGTAATGAGGCAAGTTTCCTGCGAATATTATCAGGCGACGATCTTCCAGGCGCTCTTGAAACTTGTACCCAGGGTACCCTGAAGAGTAATACCCAGAAACCCGATCGCTTCCAGCTGGCGGGCGCGGCTTAGCGGGCCTGCATCGATGGCGCGCAGACCGCCGTCGGTGACCAACTGCTTGACTTTCGCCTTGGCTTCCGTGTCATCCCCGGCAATGAAAACGTCCAACTGCTCTCCGTCCACTTTTCCAGAGAGGAGGGTCTGCGCAAAAGTGGTATTGAAGGCCTTGAACACCCTGGCATTGGCGGGAAGGCCCCTGGCGATCTCCTCGGCGGCCGAGGTGCCTGGCGCAACGGCCAGGTTATCGTACGAGCTGTTGAGAGGGTTGGAAATGTCAATTATGGTTTTACCCGCGAGCTGCCCCCCGAGACGTTCGATGACTTCGCCGGCTGCCCCATAGGGGATCGCGAGGACCACGATCTCATCTTCAATGGGGGCGCCGAAGGCAACTCCCTGAACTTTTGCGCCGTTTTTGGCATTGGCGGCAATCTGTTCGGCGGACGATTTAGCCTTATCAAGCTGGCGATCCATAAAGGTGACGCTATGCCCACCATTCACAAGCCGCGTCCCAAGGCCGCGCCCCATATTTCCTGAACCAATAATGGTTACATTCATACTTTTGTTCATCTTGACTCTCTTTCGGTGATGTGATATCTTTCGAACATCTGTAGCATAAGCAACAGATGTCGGGTAATTTATCATTCTTACCTATTACCGGTCAACCATCAAAAAACAACTTTTGTTGTCTAAGCAACACAGGAGAGAAAATGTTGCCTAATGAGCTGGAACAAAAAATCGATCCCCGAGTAAAACGTACACGCCAACTACTGGAACAAGCCTTTGTAGAGGTCCTGAAAGAAAAGGGGTTCCAGGCCACTACGGTTCAGGATATTACCGAGCGTGCGGGGGTCAATCGCGCCACGTTCTATGCTCATTTTCAGGACAAATATGCCCTGCTGGATTATCAAATCAGGCAGGGATTTCTGGAGGAGATCGAAAAGCGGATGCTAAACGCCTGCCACTACAGCCCGGATAACCTGCGGCATTTAATCGTGGCGGTGTGCGAATTTACCGGGGCCACCAACTCACACTGCAAGCCGCCTCAGCCCCAGTTCGAATCCCTGGTCGAAACCCAGGTCAAGGCAGTGCTGTATGACATTTTACTGAACTGGCTAAAACAGATGGAAATCGATGTGGCTCGCGAAACGGCGGCAACAGCGGCAAGCTGGGCGATCTTCGGCCTAGCAGCGCAGTGGGGGCACAGCAAAGAACCCCAACCTGTGAACGAATTTGCAGCAGCGGTGCTACCGCTGGTGGCTGCCAACCTGAAGATAAAGCAGCCGGCCTGAGAGGCGATTCTAATAAACGAAATTCACCGGAGACACCTGCACTGGCAGGTGCAAGTGTAAACAGAGATTTTTTGAGCAAAATGACCTTTGCAGCGGGGCGATTCCTCGTTTGTAAAGGGCTCGCACATACGGTGGATAAATCACAGCTTTTCTCCTTCCGTTATCACGCAAGGAGAAAAGAATTACCGAAAAAAGAAGGTGACGGGAATAGCACCCGTCACCTTCTTTCTTCGGTTGCTTCAGACCAGAGTGGCGGGTAAATATAAGTCCTGACAATTAGCGGGTGTTGGCAAGTACATTTGTCCGTTGTCATAATCGGATAAAGCAGGTAAGATAAACAATGCCATGATCGAGGTTTTGGCAATACGCATCATAGGCTTACTTGCGCCTTGAATCAGAACCAGAGGCCTGACGGTAGCAACCTACCCGTCAGGCCTTTACTATTTTTTTTCCAAAGGAGAACGAGTGCAGACACCCTGGGAATACCGTTACGCTCACCGCATGCAGAAAATGGGAAGCTCGGTCATTCGTGAGCTGCTCAAATTCACCGAAAAGCCCGACATCATTTCGTTTGCCGGGGGATTGCCCGCCCCGGATGTATTTCCGCTCAAGGAATTCCAGGCGGCTTGCAATACGGTCATTGAGAAGGAGGGCGCACAAGCCCTGCAGTACAGCACCACGGAAGGTTACCGGCCGCTGCGCGAGATGATCTCACGCCACGCCACCCGGTACATGCACCTGGACGTAAGCCCCGATAACATCCTGATCACCTCGGGTTCCCAGCAGGCTCTCGATTTTGCGGGGCGGCTCTTTATCAACAGGGGCGACTATATCGTCGTCGAACGGCCAACCTACCTGGGCGCGCTACAAGCCTGGAACGCTTACGGGGCGCAATACATCCCGGTCCACACCGACGAAAACGGCATGATCGTGGACGAACTGGAAGCCGCGCTGCGCATCGGGCCGAAGTTCATCTATGTGCTTCCCAATTTCCAGAACCCAAGCGGGGTAACCCTCAGCCTGGAACGGCGGATGAAGCTGATCGAGCTGGCTGATAAATACGGGGTGCCGATCATCGAAGACGACCCTTATGGGCAGCTGCGTTATGAGGGCGAGCATATCCCTTCGCTGGTCTCGCTGGACGGAAAATTCCGCGGCAAGAACGGCGGATATTACAGCGGCAACGTGATCTACCTGAGCACCTTCTCGAAGCTGCTGGCGCCAGGGCTGCGGCTGGCGTGGGTGATCGCGCCCGAACAGGTGATCCACAAACTGGTGATGACGAAGCAAGCTGCGGACCTGCATACAGCTTCCTTCAACCAGTACGTAGCTTATGAAGTAGGCAAGGGCGGCTTCCTTGACGAGCACGTGAAAGTGATCCGCTCGGTTTATAAGGAACGCCGGGATGTGATGCTCGAAATGATGGATGAAATGTTCCCACCCGAGGTGCACTGGACGCGACCGCAGGGCGGCATGTTCCTGTGGGGCATCCTGCCGGAGCGCATGGATGCGGCAGAGGTGCTGAAAGTGGCAATCGATCGCAAAGTGGCTTTTGTGCCGGGCGCAGCATTCCACGCCACGGGAGGCGGCGCGAATACGATGCGTCTCAACTTCTCGTATCCGACAACCGATGATATACGCGAGGGAGTAACACGCCTGGGATTGACGTTGAAAGAATTGCTGCACGAGAAGGTCAGCGCGAATTAGGGAGAGGGCGACCCTCAGTACGCAAGATCCAACAGGCCTAATACTATTCGAATCTTGCCAGAATCTTAATATTATTCAGAGCCTATCCGTATACTACAAAAGGGGTTGTTTTTGGGATGTGCAGCGAAACTGCACATCCCCAAAAAAACAGTTTCCTCCATTTTACGGATAGGGTCTAAAGCCTTTGGCCGTCTATAACCAAATAGACGGCCAAATCGTCTTTTAAGACCAACTGTCTACCCCCGTCTTTTCCCTGAGCAGGCAGAACATCTTCTTATTCCTCCTTTTTATCTCCCCTAAAGATCCACTGAAAACCATATCTATCATAAAATTGCCCATATGTTCCAAATGGCATCTCATGCAACTCCTGAAATCTCTCTTTTTCTGCTCCTTCTGAAAGTTTGTCAAAAACAGTTTTCAACTCATCATATGTTCCACCGATAACAAATATGGCAGACATATTGCCTTGCTTTGGCTCGAATACCGGGGATGCCATCCAATCTGTGGCTGAGATCTCTATTGCACCGCTTTTGAGATAGGCATTGATAATCCTGTTATATTTTTCTTGTGGAAACTGGGTATTCATAGGAGTATCACCAAGTTTTGTCAGTGTTAATTCTCCCCCCAAACACTTGTGATAAAACGTCATGGCTTCGGCGCAGTTTCCATCAAATAAGAGAAATGGCGTGGTGTGTAACATATTTTTTCACTTCCTTTCATCCTCCAAAGCAAAAAGGTTGACAGAGGGAAAAGTGGGGTTGGCCTGTGCACTTCAACGATATACTCGCGAAATTGCAACGGCTCATGCCATTTGGATTGCGAGATAAGATAAGACGAGCCAGGCCATGAGAGCCAGCAGGCTGTCAAAAATGGAGTGGCCGTGGTGGCTGGCAGTCTCGATCACACCGGGCGTGAGCAGTTGCCCACCAAGCAATAACCGATCTCAGGTGCGCGGGCTTTTGGGGATAGAGCTGCTTACGCGCCGGCGCAGCAGCGGATCGGGAATTGCCTTCGCATCCATACTACTGGCGCCAAGAAACGTAATGAAGCGCGCGAAGCCACGAGCCAATGCATCCGCAAAGGCCTCATCTTTGCCCAGGGCCTTTTCCTCCAACCACAAACCCAGGATGATAAACGTGTTGGTAGTCCGGTCGAGTTTGCTGTCGAAACGCGCGACGAGCCGGTCGCCCCACAAGATCGGCAACGTATAGTAGCCGAACTTGCGCTGGTGCCCGGGCTTGTATACCTCCCACACGTAGTCGAAGCCGAACAAAACTTTAGCCCGCCCGCGGGCGCTGACGTGATCGAGCGGGGCGAGGAAAACGACTTCTTCCGTTGTGGTAGTCTCCAAGGGCGTCCAGGCCTTCGGTATGCGCCCTGCGCTCAAATCTCGCAGCAGCCTAGCGTCGCGGCCGAGCGCGTAGTGCAACGCTTTCCAGCCTTCAACTTTTACCTCGATGAGGTCGCCGTCGGCCAACATAGACCCAAGTAGCTTCTTCGCTGCGCGATCGGGCTGGCCGCGCCGAAAAGAATCACTCGTACGGTCAAACCGCGACAGGCCGCTGAAGCCGACTTCTTTTTTGACCAGGAAGCGATCCGCCTCGGCCTCGCCGCTCTCTCGAATCAGGTGTGCGGGCGCAACATTTTCGGTGAGGGCATACACGCGCTCGAAGCGGTCGCGGTGGTGTGTCATCACTTCGCCTGTGTGCCAGAGATAATACAGGGCCAGCGCGCTGTCCTTGCGGCCGCGATAGCTTTGCGTCCGTGTGCGCGTCGCCATATCGAAGTCGCGGTTGCTCACGATGCTGCGCTCGCGCAAGACAGCCCGCATTTCGACAATGGCGTCCGCATGGTCACGGGCCAGGGCACGGATACGTGGGTCGCCATCGCCGTCGCGCTCGCGGCGCATGACCACGCGCCAATATGGCAGCTCGTCCATCGGCCGGACGGCCAGCCAGGCACCCCAGTCGAAGAACTTGCGCTGCCGGTAAGCCAAATCCTCCCACAGGTCGGGCCTGTAATTGAGTACGCGGCTGTGCAGCGTGATGTCCTGGCTGCGAGCGATGATTTGGAGCGGGTCGAGCTGCAAGTATTCCATCGCGCGCAAGGCTTGCTCCGTGCCCCTGGCACCGCGCCAACGCCGCCCAGGCCACAAGCCCTGCTTGCCGAGGATGAAGCGCCGCGCCGTTTCGAGGTCAATGGTCAGCATGAGGGTCTATTATAAAGAGGCGCAGTCAAATATAGAAGTGTCACCAGAACCAAGAACATGGTTTTCTCAAGGTCGAGAAAAAGGGGTGGTGAGCAGTGAAAACGCCTGGGAGAGATGAGCATTGAACCAGCGCCGGGCTTGAGCGGCATTCTGAAATTTGGCTTGGCGGAGGAGGGCGATCACCAGATTGTGGATGGAGGCCATCACTTTTCCCGCATGGCCGACGGTCATACGAGTAGCATCTTCTTGGAAGGTAACATCGCGGCGATAGTGCAACCCGGTTTCGATTCCCCAATGAGCACGGCGAAGCTTCAAGATACGAGAGGGAGCCGCCTGGCTGCGCGCCAGGCTGGCAATGCCGAATTCTACGGCATTCGAAGTACGATAGCAGTGACCGTTTCGCCACCATTGGAATTGGCGTTGTAAACGATAAACCTGGGCCAAGTCCGGCCAGGAGGAATACGGGTTGAGCATTTCACTCGTGGTGATCGTGCGAATTTCGAGGCGCCCGTGTCCTTTATTCACTTTTTGAGAGGTGAGAAAATCGGTCTGGATCTTCCCAAACCCCGGCTTGGGATCGTCTGGGGCAAAGAGCTGCTGGATGTTTTGGTACAGCCGGAGTTGATTTTCCTTGACCGGAAACACGTAATCGGCACCCTGTTCCAGAATTTGGGCCGAGAGCCGTTTTTGAGTGTGCAGGGCGTCTCCGGTGACCACTTTTCCCGTAATTTCCACCAATTTCAAGGCGGCGGCAGCCTTGGTGATCTCGTTTTCTTTGCGCCCTACTTCCAACTGCGACAGCACTTTGCCCTGCGTCACATCGTAGACGCTCAACAAATAGTCTCCCCCTTCTTCATCCTTCTTGCGCATACCGCGCACCGCTTTTCCATCCAGCGCATACACTTCCCCGTGCTCGCCAGCCTGGTTGTATTCTCCCACCACCCGCTCGATCTCTTCCAGATACACCCCCTGCGCCAAGATCCGCCGAACCGTGTGGTGACTCGGCATGTTCGGCCGCGGCAATTGCAATAACTCGACCAACTGCTCCCGATGATTCTGGGCCCAATCGGCCATCGCCGTGGGCGTGTCTTCTCCACACAACTTCGCCATCACAATGATCACCAGCACGGTTTCCAAACGGTACAGCTTCCCCCGTGCCTTGCGCACATCGGTTAATTTCAATAACCGTTCATACACACTCCCCACATCGTACAATACTCCTGTCACTCCGTAATCCTGCTTCACATCGCCTATGCTACAATCCATTTCGGATCCTCCTCGGTTGATTGCTTGTCAGCGCTCGCAATTGTACCGAGAAGGATCCTATTTTTTACCTTTTGTCAAGCGACCTTGAGAAAACCCTGGAACCAAGAACTGAGGTATCAGTCGCCCAACAACATACGCGAGCGGAGTACTGCGTTTGGGATTGCCGCTGAAAGAATTGCTACACGAGAAGGTCAGAGCGAATTAATAATGCAGGGCGATCGAAGGGTTGCCCTATGTTTTTGATGGATCATTTAGGAATTGATTTAGGAGGTGAATAGGTCTATACTACTTATAGTCTGCAGCAAAATTACTCTAATGATTTCGGTGATTTAGCATCAGGAAATATCGGGGTCGTTGGGCCGCAGATGGGCGACCACGTGAGTTTAGCACAAGGTTGCATCCAATGAGGGGCGTTCGCTAGTCTGGGTATAACCAGGCAATAACGCATGAGGAGAGTTTATGATCGTGCGAATGTGGCATGGCCGTGTTGAATCAAGCAAGGCTCAAGAATATCGAGAATTTCTGAACAAGCGCGCTAAACCCGACTATGAATTTGTGGGCGGCAACATCAGCGTTCATATCCTCGAGCGCCGGGAAGGGAATGTCACTCACTTTATTACCATGACATTCTGGACAAGCATGGAAGCGGTTAAAGGATTCGCGGGCGATGATCCAGAGGTCGCGAAATATTATCCCGAAGACAAAGACTTTCTGCTCGAATTTGAGCCAAAAGTTGTACATTATGAGGTTGTTGGAGACTCATAATGGTGACCACATCGTCTCGCGCGATTTACCAATTACAAAACTGCCACAGATCAAAGGTACCTGACACTTTCAGAATATCAGACAGTGTAGATTTGCGGGCTTTCGCGCCAGGATAGTTTTGGCTGCTTGCTGCTCCGGCAGCAGTAGGCTGCGCTGTTGACGCCGGGCATCACCTAAAGAGCACCAAGACGATAAGGAGTTACAACCATGCTCCAAACATCGAACGGCCAAGCAACCGTAATATTTCCACTATTCATTGGCAGCCTCGCAATTTTGCTTGCATTACTGGACAAGCAATTATTGCGCCTCATCGGGCTTAAGCCGTTGAGCGAGGCGTTTACCACTCGACGTTTCCAGCATTCGGCGAAGATCACCGAAAAGCTAGGGAGATTGTTTTTGTTGGTCTTCGGCGCGGGCTTCCTTATACAAGGGGTCGGCGCGCAATTTCTGTCGAGCGGAGCAACTTACGCGGTCTCGATCATCCTTTTAGGATTAGCGGGACTGATCATACTGGCAATGTTTGGTGTGGTTCTTGCCAATTGGAAAGCCAAATGATGTATTGGAAAGGTTGATTAGCGCGTTTGCAGTATTCAAAGCTGGCGAACCATCCAGAAAGTCTCCCCTCGTGCCGCCAGTTGTGCAAGCAATAGTACCAGAGGATAAATATGGATCTATCTGCTATTGAGACCGTCAAAGAATTCTACCGGAGGATGAATACCAATGACTTTCGTTCGGCGGGCCAGCTATTCAGCGATGATTACGTGCTCGAGTGGCCTCAATCAAAGGAACGAATCCGCGGGAGAGATAATTTCGCGGCAGTCAATGAAGAATATCCGGCTTACGGCCGCTGGACGTTCACGGTGAACCAGATTGTGGGGAATGAATCAGAAGCGGTGAGCGATGTATCGATCACAGATGGAACCCAAGCGGTAAGAGCGATCACCTTTACGACAATTCGTGAAGGGAAGATCGTCAAACAGATCGAGTACTGGCCCGAGAATTATGAAGCGCCCGAGAATCGGAAGCATCTGGTCGAATTGATGGAATAAGGGCTAACCAGGAATATCATTCTCATCCGGCTGCCATTCGAATATCTCCAAGTATGGGGGTTTAAGATCTTTGCATTTTTGTCAGGGCCAGGGGGAACCCTATCCTCTGAGGTAGACTCCCAGGTACCTGTAGGGGGGAGCGAATACTATGCGCAGCAATTTTCCCTATCGGATACCCGAGGTCATGCCTGAAGGCGTGAGACACCCGGAGTTGCCGTTGAAACGGAGAACCAATTGACCTATAATATAATCATCCGAAGGACCTACATCTGCATAGGGTCAAACCAGAGATCATGATGGGTAAGGTAAAGGGTCCGTCACTACTTGCACACCTTGTTTCGTTATATAAGTTACAACGATGAATTCCAAAGACGGTAATTTCAACCTGGAAGCCATTCCGGAAGAGAAGCGCCTGGTACGCCAGGCCAAAGCGGGGAACGCCGAGGCATTCCTTCAACTTTACGATGCCTATGGCGATAACCTGTATCGCTATATCTATTTCCGGGTGATGAGCGACGTGGCAGCTGAAGTTATTATTGCCCACGTATTCCGCTATGCCTGGGAACACCTGGAGAGTTACCAGCCAAGCGGCTCGCCGTTCGTGGCATGGATCTACAAGATCGCCAGAAACCAGGTCATAGGTTATTGCAAAGGCAACGTAAAAACCCGCGCCTTTGATCTCCGATTCCTGGCAGAGGCGGTGGACTATGGTTTGAATACAGAAGGCCAGAAGCTTTTCAATCCCGAGTCCTGGCGCAATCACCTGCGATTATTGACCGCAGACAAACAACAAACGCTGCTCCAAATACCCACGCTGCAGGTGGTGACGAGATACCTGGAATATCTACATCCGGGACGAGCGATAAAACCCTCACCCACGTTCAATGCCTATACCCGCGCGTGGTTGACCCGATACCTGCGGTTCCATACCTATCGCGTACAAAAACCGGCAACGTACTGGCGCACGGCGTTGATCTATGCCGTGCTGATCCTGGCGCTCCTGGTAACCGGTACGGCCGAGGCCCAGTCTGCGATGCCGGGCGACATGTTATACGGCTGGAAGCGGACGAGCGAACAAGCCTGGCGAAGCCTGTCACCCGACCCGGTGGGTACCGATATTGTCCTGGCCAACCGCCGTCTCCATGAGTGGATCGCCGTCCAAAAAGACGCAGCGCACAAAGCCAACGCTTCGAATGATTATTTCGAGGCGGTAGCCAAGCTGCAACCTGCGGGCGCCGGTGAGGCTGAAGCCCAGACACGCATTTTGCCTGTGCTCAGGGCTCAGAGGCAGGTATTGAATAATGCCGGCATTTCCAGCACCCAATTGGACAACTACCTTAGTACGGCAGCAAATCCCACTCCCGGCTCACCGCCCACCCAAGTTGCCATCACCGGAGTCGTTCCAACAGGAACCGGGGCCCCCACCAAAGTTGCAGGCCCAGCAACGGCGGCTCCGACTGAAAGCGCGCCACCCGCAACGTCAGTTCCCACTGAAGTCATTCCAACCTCAACGGAAGTTCCGACCGAGGCCATCCCAACGGCAACAGCAGTTCCGACTCAGGTCATTCCAACAGCAACAGCAGCTCCGACTGAAGTCATTCCACCTACAACGGAGGTTCCGACTGAGGTCGTACAGCCCGCCACAGCAGCTCCCACTCAGGTCGCGCCTCCTGCAACAGTAGCTGTCACTGAAATCCCGCTGGCAACCCCGACAGATACAAACCCTTAACGATTCCGCAAAAGAGCCGTTTGGCCCTCAACTATTCCGAACCATCTCAAGAAGCCCCCTATAAGGGGGCATTTCTTTTTTCAGCAGATGATTTCAAGGTGAAGTGGAACTATACATGCCTGATCTCAATTGAACAAGGACTCACCGGCCCCTGCCTGAGCAGACGCTTAGCCGCGGTTGGGCAGCGCCAAGAATAATCTGCGGCAAATATAGCACTTTTCTATGGAAGTCAATCTGAACGGTCGCGGTTTTTGTGTTCGGGTTGGAAATAGGCGCAAGATGGCATCTTGCCCACATTGAGAGCAGCAGCATTGCAGAGTATTGGGGTCGTCTTTCTTTTTTTACGTCCATTGGACCGGATTGAAATTCGATTCCTCCCGTCTTTCCGCAGTTTGCAAAAGCGTAATCTTAACATAGGTGTAAAGCGATTCGCTTGTCAATCCGAAAAGAACAACTATAATATTAATCAAGCTCTGAATTCTTCAGAGCAATTCAAAAGAAAGGAGAATATACACCATGTTATTCGCACCAAAAGAAAAGGGTCAAGGTTTAGTTGAATATGCGCTTATTCTCGTTCTGGTTGCCATTGTTGTTATCGCAGCCCTCATGATTCTCGGCCCGATCATCGGCAACACGTTCAGCACCATTAACTCCAGCCTCAACAGCGCGGGCTAGTCTCAAACCGAAGTTCCATTGCTGCGGGACTCTGTCAACTGACAGAGTCCCGTCTTTATATATCAAATCGACTTCCTGAACAAGCAGGCGGCAGAGTCGTCCATTCCCCAATTCTTAAAATAGTTTCTTCTTGTATTTACTCAGCCCTCCGTCCCACGCTTTCAGCCTGGGAATAGAAATCCAAAAAAATGAATATGAGCGGGGGAAAATACCCCGCTCATATTCATTTTTTGGGGAAATCAGCAACGAAAGGGTAAGTAGCAACTTCTTTTTTTAGAAAATCCCTCTGAGGAACAACAACAGGCCGATGACCGCCATCGGGATACCAACGATCGCTCCGATCACGGTGAGACTGACGATCACGCCGACCAGTATAAATACCAAACCAAGCACCATGGCCACGAAGCGACCCGTCAGACCGACGATGGTAGCGATCAACTGCCACAGCGCAGCGAACGGCCACAAATACCAGGGAATTGCATTTTTATGAGTCATATTTTTATCTCCGATAAGATATACGTGCCAATCGGCAATTCGTTCCACATGTTATAATGCCCAATATGGCACCCAGAAAAAAGACAATAGTAGTTGAAGAATTACCTCCCGAGCCCCCCCAACCCACTGAACCCATTGTAAATCCAGCAGAAACCTTTACCTTCAAGGCCACTCATTTTTATGCAGTGTTGGTGGTGCTGGCCTTCTCGGTGGGCGTAATCATCGGTTACCTGGCCTGGGGACACACACCCGCTGTGCAAGCGGTGGCAGCACAGCCGTCAGGCCCGGTGGTGGAGGCGCCCGTAGATACGCCTGCGCCGCAGTATGTCCGTTACAGCATCCCCACGGAAGGCTTCCCCAGCATAGGCCCCGCCAATGCACCGATCACCATCGTCGAGTTCAGTGATTTCCAGTGCCCGTACTGCCGTCAATGGCAACAGGAAACCTACCAGCCTTTGTTGGCAGCCTATCCCGGGAAGATCCGCCTTGTATACCGGGACTTCCCGCTGAGCAGCATCCATCCGAACGCCTTCCCAGCGGCAGAGGCCGCACAGTGTGCAAACGCACAAAACGCTTTCTGGCCTTATCACGACAAGCTCTTCGCAAGTGAAAACCTGGGCGACGACATTTACAAACAGTATGCCCAGGAACTCAACCTCGACATGGCCAAGTTCAACGAGTGCCTGACGAACCACACCTACCAGACCTATGTCCAAGCCAACAGCGATTTTGCGGTCAAGACCGGTGTGAACTCCACCCCGACCTTCTTTATCAACGGCCTGGCTGTGATCGGGGCCCAGCCGCTGGACGTGTTCAAGCAGGTGATAGACAAAGAACTTGCCGGGCAAATCCCATAAGCAGCGCTGGGGCGACCGGGTCGGCCTCCCCATTGTGACGGAGAGAAGATGAAGAAGTTCATAGCCGTCGCTGGAAATATCGGTGTAGGCAAATCGACGCTGGTCAGCAAGCTGTGCGAAAGGCTGGGCTGGCAGCCCTTCTACGAACCGGTATCCGAAAATCCCTATCTTGCCGATTTCTATGCGGATATGCAGGCCTGGGCCTTCCATTCACAGATCTTCTTCCTGACGCGCCGCCTGCGCGCGCATTATGAATTGTCGCAGCACCCGGGGCCGGTTATCCAGGACCGCAGCGTGTATGAAGACGCCGATATCTTTGCAAAGAACCTTTTCATGCAGGGATACATTCAGCCGCGCGATTACCTGACCTATCGTGAATTATATGAGACAGCCGTGCAACTGCTGCCGCCTCCGGACCTGATGATATTCGTGCGGGCCTCGGTGCCCACGTTGAGCAGAAGGATCTCTAATCGCGGCCGCGACTACGAGAGGACCATCGCGACCGAATACCTGCAGAGCCTGAACGACCTCTACGAAACGTGGATCTCGGAATTCGTGCTGTGCCCCGTGCTGACGATCCCTGCCGATGACATGGACTATGTGGCCCATTCGGGACACCTAAAATTAATCGTCCAAAAGGTGGAAGAGAAGCTGACCGGGAATGAAGAGGTGCTTTTCGATGCGGAGGAAGTGGCGCGGGCGGGACAGGACTAGATTCGGAGACGAGAGGCGAAATAGAGGGAGAGGAAAACAGGTAAACAAGTAGAGGCGTAGACAAGTAGGACGAAAGTACAATGATCACCCCATGCCTGCCAAGAGGACGCGAGAAAAGCGCAGATAGATGTGGAGAACGACAGTGTTCGGGGGTGCAATCCTCTCGGAGCGAAAAATGGGGGGGGTGGCTGCTCAAACGAATTTGGGGACAGATGGACTAAAGATATAACGCAACCCCCAGGCGCCCCTTATGAGGCGCTTATCAGCTTGATGAAGGTATCCACAACGCGCGGATCAAAATGTTTCCCCAATTCTTCAGAAATATACGCGATCGTCTTTTCCCTGAGCCAGGCTTTTCGATACGGCCGGTCGGAGGTGAGCGCGTCATAGACGTCGATGATCGAGAAAATGCGCGCGGCCAGCGGGATGGTTTCGCCTTTCAGATGGCGAGGATAACCCGTGCCATCCCATTTTTCGTGATGGCAATAGGGGATGTCCAATGAATTGCGCAGATACACAATCGGTGCAAGCATGTCAAACGCATATTGAGGGTGCTTGCGCATGACTTCCCATTCTTCATCGGTCAGCGGGCCGGGTTTATGGAGAATTGCATCGGGGATACCCATCTTGCCGATATCGTGCAAAAGGACACCGCGGCGCAGGTCCTGCGCTTCATTATCAGGGATGTTCATGGCGGCAGCCAACTGCAACGTAAGGTCAAGGACGCGGGCCGAATGCCCCTGCGTTTCCTGGTCACGCAACTCAAGGGCCTGGGACCAGCCTTCGATCGTTGCATCGTATGCCATAATCAACCCGACGTTGGCCTTTTCGAGACTCTCGAACATAAGCGCATTATCAATGGCGAGCGCCGCCTGCCCGGCCAGCATCTCGAGGAAGGACTTCCGTTCTTCATCCATTTCCAAGTACCCGCGATGAAAGATCTCGAGGACGCCTTTAACCTCGCCTTTGGCGATGAGCGGCACAGCCAGGTAACTGACGAACCTCTCGGCTGCGATCAGATTGGTGCGAACAAACCCGACATCCTCGGCATTCAAGTCAGGGATATAGACGGTGCGCCTCTCCAGTGCGGCTTTGCCAGCCTGCCCCCTGCCAATGGATATAGAGGTATGCATTGCTTCAGAAGTGAGGAACCCCACCCCGGCCCCGTATTGAAGGGTTAGAGAGGCCTGGTTCAACAAAAGAACATCCGCTGCATCCACCTGCAGTTGGCGGGTAATATTTTCCAGCACGGCCTGCAAGCTGACGCGCAGATCGGTGGTGGAGCCGATGGCGGTGTCCACGGCATGCAGGGCAGAGAGCTGATCGACGCGGCGTTTAAGTTGTGAAAACAGGCGCGTATTCTGGATGGCACCGGCCATAGTGTTGGCGGCCAGCTCCAGCAGTTCGGCGTCATTAGAGGTGTAACGGTTCTTGATGTAACTTTCCAGCTTGACCACACCTATTACCCGCCCTTCGGCCTTCATAGGGGCGTACAACGCCGACTGCATGGGCCGTATATCGGCGCTGTTCACGACATGCCCTGCAGGCAGGTCTTTTGGAGACTCACTGCCATCGGAGATAATGAGCGGCCTGGCACTCAAGATAACCCTGCTCTCATTGCCATCCCCTGAACTTTCGAAGGGGAGCGCGGGCAAAGCAGTCACATCAATCCAATCGCCATCCTGCAACCCGCAGGCCGCCGTTATCAACCCAGCCTGCGGATCGAAAAGGAAAATAGTGACTGCAGCGGTATCGGGCAAAAGCTCGACCAACGAGTTGGTCGCCTTCTCATAGATGCCCGGCAGGTCCAGCGTCTCGGCGAGCGTGTGCCCCAGGGCATTTACGGTAACCAGTTGTTCCGCATAATGAGTGGTCTGTTCATAAAGGGAAACGCGATGGATGGCATTTGCAGTTATATCGGCAATCGCGGCCAGGATGCGGAGGTCGCGTTCGTCAAAGGGCGGCGGCTGAACGCCATCTTTCTCATCGCGTGTGGCCCACAATACGCCCAGCGCAACATCCTGGGAAACAAGCGGGGCAATGAGGGTGCTGCGGACAGCCTTTATCAGCCCAGATGAAAATACCTGCGGATCATCCTGCAGATTAGGGGTGTTGTATACCTGGCGGGACTGGATCACCTGAGCACTTAAGCCTGCATTGGCTGGAATGGTTTGGCCGGTGAGGGGCGCAAGACTACCCTCGCTCAATTCATTATTAATCTCCTGCGTGATGGGATCCAGCCTAAGGAAGGCAGCGCCGTCTGCATGCAATATTTCGCGCAGCTGAGCCAGGATGATGGAGGCCATCTCCACGCGCGTAGCAGCCTTCCTCAAAGCGGAAGAGACACGAGCAATCGCATCCAGCTCACCCACCCGCTGCCGGGCCTGGTCCAACAGGCGTGCTCCATAAACCGCACCGGCTGCTGCATTTGCGAACAAAGTTATGAGGTTAATGTCCTGTTCCCCGAATTCGTGCCGGGCCCCGTCCCTATCATCACCGGCACGATTAAACACATTCAGGACGCCAATCAACTCACCGCTGTAAAGCATGGGGACTGCAATCACAGAGGTGTGATCAATCCCTTCATATTTGGGTGAACGACCCTCCCAGGCCTGGTAGCTGCTAATAAGGAGAGGCTGCCTAGTCTGAGCAACCTTTCCGGCCACACCTTCGCCCAGATCAAGGCGAATACCCGGTTGTATATCGGGATCATGGATGGCGACCAGCTCCAGGTCGCGGCGTTCGTAATCGAAGAGGTAAAAGCTCGCGCCCGAGGCCCCGGTAAGAACCCAAGCACGTTGAATGATGGTATTCAACAAGGTCGGCAGGTCACTCTGAGACGATAGATCGGCAGCCGTTTGATAAAGAGCCTCGAACTCCCCGGCGTGCTGGCTGACCTTTTCGAACAAACGGGCGCTATAAACCACGGCAGCGGCTTGAGAGGCAAAAAGGGATAAGAGGCTGGCATCATCCTGTGTAAATTTTCGTTCGGAATTGCCGATCTCATCCACGGTTAAAACGCCAATCAGCTCCCCGCCATAGAGCATCGGCACCTCCAATATGGACCGCAAGGGGACTCCCTCATACTGGGGAGAATGTCCTTCCCACGTCTGATGGTCTTCAACAATAACGGGCTGGCGCGTTTGAGCAACCCTGCCGGCGACTCCCTCGCCCATAGCCAGGCGGATACCCAAAGAGGTAGCAAGCCCCCGGTTGACCGCCACGTATAGATCATTGCGTGCTTTATCATAAAGATAGATCCCACTGATGGGGGCATTCAGTAAGGACCCGGCGCGCTCCACGATCAGGCTAAGCAATTCATTCAAATCATGCTGACCGGAGAGATCATGGGCAATCTCATAAAGATCCGTAAATTTAGCGGCAGTCTTGCGGGCCTCATCGAACAGACGAGTATTATGGATGGCACCAGCGGCGTGAGCGGCGAAAAGTGAAAGCAACTTTACATCCGCTTCGTTGAACTTGCGGCTGGAGCTACCATACTCATAAACATCGAGCACGCCGATCAAGTCTCCACCATAAATCATCGGCACTTGCAGCAAAGCGCGGTAGGGTACTCCTTCCAGATTCAGTCTACGACCGGCCCAGTTTGCGTAATCATCGATAAGAAGAGGCTCCCTGGTCCGGGCAACGCGCCCGGCAGCACCTTCGTCTAGCTTTAGATGTGCGCCCAATCCATTCTGATCGGGGAAGGCGACGCTTACTTCCAGTTCATTTTTCAGAGGGTCAAACAGGTAGATACTGCCGCCGTAGGCCCCCAACAGGTTGACGGCCCTTTCTGCAAGGGTTGGCAGGAGCGAGGATAGATCCTGTTGATGAGCGCCTATATCATGCGTCATCTCATAGAGGATCTCGAACTCATCCGCGCGGCGACTCGTCTCGTCAAAGAGGCGGGCATTTTCGATCACAACCGCGGCAGAAGAAGCGAACAACACCAATAAGCCCAGGTCTTCCTCGTCGAAAGCCGATTTGCGTGAAGCATTATCCAGAGAGATTGCCCCAATGGCATCCCCTTTCACGATCAGGGGGACCACAATCGCACTCTGAACCACATTGACCTGCTCGATTTTTTGGCCGAAGGGTATCTCATATTCGGCCAGGGAGTCCCGTATCAAGATGGGGCGTTTCTCATGAAAAGCGCGGCCCGAATAACCTTTACTATCGTCAAACGGCATTTCCATCAGGCGGGCATCATCGTAGCCAACCTGCGCACGCACGTGCAGATGGTCACGCTCGCCCGGCTCGCGCAGCATGATGGTCCCTTTTTCAGCGGCAGGTATGGCCTGGCGGGCAGCCCGCAGAATATTTTCCAGCAGGGGGGCCAGTTCCAGCGTGCCGGTGAGGGCATCACCCGCCTTTGTAAGCGATTCGAGCTCGTTGAGGCGGCGGCGCGTTTGACCGAACAGGCGGGCGTTTTCAAGGGCGATCGCCACCTGCGAACCCAGCATTTCAAAAATGACCCGGTCTTCCTCGCCGTATTGATTTTCGATATAACTCTGGACGGACATGGCACCGATGACTTTCTCACCGATCAGCAAGGGAACGAGCAGAACCGAGCGGGTGTCCCCGTTCTCTGAAAATTCCAGCGATTTAATATCATGGGATAAATGCGTATCGCGGATAAGAAGAGTTTTGCGGTTTTCAATCACCCAACCGGAATAGCCCGAGCCGAGCGGGAATCGAATGACCGGCGCGCGGTTTCCGTGGTCAACCGAGTAGACGCCGTCTATGTGATTCTGGGCTTCATTGATCAGGGCGATGAAGAACACGTCGGCTGGTAATAATTGAGCCGCGGCGTCGTGGATCGCGGCATATAACTGTTCGGGGTCCTGATTGAGGCGGGCCATTTCCTGACTGACCCGGTGCAGCACCAACCGGCGCTCTGCGGAACGCAAGGCCTCCTGGTACAGGCGGGCATTCTGAATGGCAATAGCGGCCTGAGCCGCCAGCATCTCAAGCAACACCTGGTCTTCTTCATTATAGACATCGGCCAGATAGCTCTGTGCTGAAATGGCTCCAATCACATGCCCACCTGCACGCAAGGGCACGGCCAGCACCGAACGAACGTGTTCCTGCGATCCAAAGTGAGTGGCCCAGACAGCCTGCGCCTCCAGGTCATTTATCAGTACTGTCTCGCCTCCATAAATTACCCTACTGGAAAATCCCTGCTCAAGCGGTATCTTCCTGGACGGAGTGCGGCCGTCCTTATCGAATAGATACACCCCATCCACTTCATAGCCGTCTTCGTCAAGGAGTGTGATGGTGAAAGCCTGTGTAGTCATCAACCGGGAGGCCGCGTGATGGATGGAGGCATAGACCTGCTCAGGCTCCTGGCTGATACCGGTGATCTCCTGCGTAGCCGCGTGCAAAATCGACAGGCGCTCCGCCGAACGCACGGCGATTTGCCTCAGCCTTTCTGCATCCTGCCTTCTCAAACGCTCCGCATCAAACAAACGCGCGCTGTAGATGGCACCAGCCGCGCTGGCAGCAAACAACGAAACCAGCCGCAGGTCCTCGCGGGTGAAGCCGGGACCCGGCTTACCGACAGGAGAAGTTTCAGAGTGCAAATGATAGGCAGCAATAACCCCGACCAACTCGCCCCTGTAAAGCATGGGGACTTCCAGAACGGCTGCAAAGGATTGAGCTGCATATTGGGCTGCACGCCCTTCCCAAGTTTGATAATTTTCCACAATGAGGGCTGCGCGCTTTTCTGCAACACGCCCGGCCATGCCCTCTCCCATTTTAAGGCGGGCCCCAATGGGCAGGCTTTCCTGGGTGGCCGATACTATCTCCAGCTGATCGCTTTCGGGGTCATAGAGATACACGCCACCGCCGGGAACATTCAACAGGGACGCCACCCGCTCGGCCAGAGTTTGAAGCAGAGTCGAGAGATCAGTTTGCGCCGTCAGATCGCGGGTAGCTTCATAAAGGGTGTTCGACTCGGCGGCGCGCCGCTGGGTCTCGTTAAACAAACGGGCATTTTCCAAAGCTGCGGCCGCCTGGGAGGCCAGGGTAGTTAGAAGCAATTCATCCGCTTCTTTAAAAGCATCATGTTGATCGATTTCCACGCTGATACAACCCAGCACGCGCTCACCCACCCAGATGGGAACGTATAAACCGGACAGCATGTTGGGGAAGGTCTCATGATAGCGCGGGTCTGCCGGTAGGTTGCCGCTGTTGAGGATGAGCCCCTGCTGCATAACCCAGCCGGCCATGCCCTGCCCGACTTTCGTAATGGCAGTCCGAGCCTGCGTTTGTGCGGCTTCCGCCTGGCCCTCCATTTCACTAAATGCCAAAAGCTCCACCTCATCGCTGTCTCCACGGCGGATACGTACCGCAGCATGGTGCAAGTTGAGGCGCTCGGAAAGCAATTTAATTACCCTTTCGCCGATCTGCTTTGGGTCAAGGGTCTGGCTGAGGGCCAACCCACTTGCATACAGAGTCTCCAACTCGGCGAGACGGCGCTGGTCCTGCTCCTCGGCCTGTTTTTGAGGGGTGATATCGCGGGCCACCCATACGACAGTATCCTTTGTCAGCGGAGCTGTTGTGCCGGAAAACCATATAATCCGGTCACCAATCAACTGGGCATATTCAAACTGGACCGGCTTGCTCGTCCGCAATGCCTTCCGGATATGCCCGACAAACTCATCCGCCTTTTGACGGGAGAAGATATCATGCATGCGCTTGCCGGGGATAATTTCAGGGGGGTAGGGGATCGAAACAGGATTCGTGGGTGCGATCTTCAGATAGCGGCCATCCTGATCAAGCACAAGCACCAGGTCGGGGATGGCCTCGAAGAGGGCGCGCAATTCCCCTTCCGAAGAACGCAGAGCTTCTTCGGCACGCTTACGCTCGGTAATATCTGTAAGCGTACCCTCATAATATATTATCCTGCCTTTTGAGTCCCGAACAACACGCGAGTTCTCCAGGGCCGCCAAGGGTCGGCCGTCGCTCCGCTTTAATTCGATCTCGACGTTCCGCAATTCGCCGGTTTTCTTCAACACACGGGCGTTTCGTTCACGAGCCTGCGGGTCAAAATAGAGACTTCCGACATTTATCGAAAGCAGGTCATTCTCCGTTTCATAGCCCAGCATGTGAACGAGGGCCGGGTTGGCTGAGAGCATACGGCCGTCCGGTGCGGTGCGAAAGATACCGTCCAACACGGTATCAAAGAGGCCTCGAAACATGGCCTCCGAGCGGCGCAGACCCTCTTCCGCGGCCTTGCGTTCGGTAATGTCGTAGGCCAGCCCACGCACGACAGGCTCCACCACGCCCTCGGTCCGCAGAGTATTGTGATATTCCCAAATACGCCGCTCGCCGGAAGCAGTGAGGACCTGCATGAGGCCCTCGGCAGCGCCATATTTGCGGATATTCACCAGGTATTTCTTAAAGTTGGCGCGGGTCTCAGGTGCAAGAAGCGACTGGATGTTCCTACCTATGAGATCTGCCTCAGGATAGCCCGCCACTTTTGCCGCCCAGGGATTGATCGAAAGAAGGTTCCCCTGCAGATCGTGGGTACACATCAGCAGCTGTGTATGGTCAACAAGATCGCGATAGTTGTTCTCGCTGCGGGCAAGCGCGCCTTCGGCATGCTTTTTCTCGGTGATGTCGGTCATAAAGCCCTGCCAGGAGAGACGGCGACCTTCCGCATCTCGAGGCAAAACTGCCTGGTCACGCAACCAGACTACGCGGCCATCGCGCGCGATCATGCGATACTCCATGTCAAAGGATTCGCCGGTCCGATCTGTGCGCCTTACTTCGGCGAGAATGCGCTGCCGATCTTCAGGGTGCAATGTTTTTTGCCAGAATTTTGGATCTTCCAGCCATTCCTGCGGGGTATAGCCCAGGATCTTTTCAACCTGTGGACTGACGTATCTCGTCGAGCTTATATCCGCGGCCGAATTGGTATAAACGATCATCGGAAGCTTTTCGATCAGCTCACGATATTTCGTTTCCGCCTCCAGCAAAGCGGCTTTCGACTGCTGCTGAGCCGAGATATCGCGTATGGCGGCCATGACGAGCAGGCCTTCTTCGGTTTGAACAGGACTCAGGCTGATCTCCACCGGGAACTCAGTGCCATCTTTGGCAAGTCCGCTTAATTCAAGCCCGGCGCCCATTTGACGGACGCGCGGTTTCTCCCGGTAATCGAGGCGATGAAGCCGGTGTTTTGACCGCAGCCGCCTGGGAACCAGGGTTTCCACCCCTTTCCCAAGGAGCTCCTGGCGCGTATAGCCGAATAACTTTTCAGTCTGCTTGTTGACAAGAACGATCTTCCCAGCGGGATCGATCACCACGATGGAATTGGGGGTATCGTCGAGCAGTCGCTTGAAGTATTGATCAGCCTGTCTCTGCTCGGGGTGTTCCACGACTTCCCTGATCTCCACGCGGACGGCTTTATGGCTATTATGGGTTATTTTCTTCGATGATATTTTGACACGGATCCTGGAGCCATCTTTCCGGCAATGGCTGATCTCCCGCAGATTGCGCGTGCCAGTCTGTATGCCTGCTTTTCCGAGACCGGCATGATCCGCGTACGTAATATCCGGGACCCGCAGCTTGAGGAACTCGGCACGCGAATATCCATACAGCTTCACGGCCGCCGGGTTGACATCCAGGAAACGCAGGGTTTCCACGTCATATACCCACATGGGAAGCGTATTATTGGGCAGAACCAGGCTGGATCCTGTGCTGGTTTTATTTTTAGGCGAACGGTAAGTGGCTGCTGCTCTTGACGGGGGCTTCATTTCATCAGACTTCGCGCTTCGGCTCACCAGTATCCATCCAAAAGATCACAGGGGCTGCGTAATCAGACAAACCAATGCTTTGTTTATCTACCTAATAAAAGATGAAAATAAGTGCGGAGATCAATGCAAGGCGGTAAGTTCCCACCCTACCAGAAGTGTTAATTCTACCCTTTCCTCAAGGGACAGCTCTTTAGAAGGAGCTTTCAATTTCATTCCAAAAAGCGCCCTTTGTACCTCTGCTATAATTTGTCCAATGATTTTAATCACAGGCGCAACAGGCTTCATTGGTCGCACGCTGATGCGTCATTTATCGGAAACCGGGCGAGAGCTTCGGGTACTGATCCGACCTTCCCGGCGTTCCCCGCGTCTCCCGAAGGGGCTGCCGGTGGAAGTTGCCGTAGCCAGCCTGTCGGACGAGCGCTCCCTACGGGCCGCCCTCAAAGACGTGGACGTGATCTTTCACCTGGCCGGGGCTGAGTTGCAGGGACGGAACGCCAACCTGTTAGCTCTGGATATGCGCGGTACAGAGAATCTGGCGCGAGTGGCTGCGGATGCGCAGATCAAGCGCTTCTTTTATCTCAGCCATATCGGCGCCAGTCGCTCATCGGGCTACCCGGTCTTCAAGGCCAAGGGCATCGCCGAAGAGCATATACGGCGCTCGGGTGTGCCGTACACGATTTTTCAGAGCTCGCTTATCTACGGCCCGGAAGACCATTTCACCACGAGCCTGGCACGCTTGCTGCAAATATCGCCGTTCTTTTTTCCGCTGCCGGGCAGCACACGGCAAGTTATTCAACCGTTATGGGTGGAAGACGTGGTTACAGTGCTGCTCTGGTCGCTGGACAATGAGGCGACCATCAACCACACGTATGAGATTGGCGGAAGCGAGTTCTTCACGGTACGGCAGATCGTCGAAATAATCATGCAGGCTACGCAAAGACCGCACCGACTCTTTGAAGTGTCCCCCGTGCTGCTGCGTGGGATGATCGTGACTTTCGAATCTTTCATACCCCATTATCCGGCCTCCTCGTTCTGGCTGGATTACATTTCGATCAACCGGACCTGCCCGGTGGATAACCTGCCACGCAACTTTGGTCTCATGCCGGCGCGTTTCACATACCGCCTGGATTATCTTAAACGCACGCCGTGGGCCAGCGCGCTGTGGAAGTCCGTTACAACACAGACCTCCGATACGACCAAAAAAATGCTGGAAGCGATTCGTACATTTCACTTTTAGCCCGAACTATTTGTCAACCAATCATGGCACCCTGGAACATCCGCCTTTTAGAAACTTCCGAAGAAATGTCTGCGGCTGAGGACCTTCAGCGCGAAGTGTGGCCCGGCAGCGAAACAGACATTGTGCCGGCACATCTGCTCATCACCGCCGTCCATAACGGAGGCGTTGCCCTCGGCGCGTTTGCAGAGGAAAAGCTGGTAGGCTTCGTCTTTGGCTTTCCCGGCCTGGAGTTCACACCAGACGGGCCGCGCCCCAAGCATTGTTCGCACCTGGCCGGCGTCCTCCCAGAGCATCGCGACAGCGGCATCGGTTTCGCGCTGAAGCGCGCGCAGTGGCAGATGATCCGTCACCAGAGCCTCGATCACATCACCTGGACCTACGATCCGCTACTAAGCCGGAATGCGCATCTCAATGTTGCGCGGCTAGGTGCGGTATGCTCTACGTACAGGCGGTCTGAATACGGCGATATGCGCGACGGCCTGAACGCCGGGCTGCCCTCAGACCGCTTCCAGGTGGATTGGTGGATCAACACGAAGCGGGTCGAACGCCGGCTGGGCAAACATCCACGCCCCACCCTCAAAATGAGCCATCTCACACGCGTCGGCGTGCAGCCATTCTATACGGCTCAAACCGGACCGGGAAACCTGGTCCGTCCTCCCGAACACGTTCCGGCTTTGGAAGGCCAACTGGTTGCCGCCGAAATCCCGTCTGATTTCATGGCAGTGAAGGCCGCTGACTTTTCTCTGGCGCGCGACTGGCGGTTTTTTTCGCGTGAATTCTTCGAAACAGCCTTCGCGAAAGGGTATATCGTCACTGATTTTGTCTTTGACCCCGGCGAGAACAGCCCACGCAGTTTATACATCCTGGTGGACGGTGAGAGCACGCTGGATGCAGCCTAGATGAGCCTGACGCCAGCCTCCTTCTTGCAGCGCGCCGCCCGCCGGCTCGATAAGGATCTTTCGTCTCTCTTCTTTATCGACCAGTGGGTTATCATGACGGCATGGGGCGGGCATTATGATTCCCTCCAATGGTCTGCGTTCCGCCCGCTCGTCCCGCAAAAGGACCGGTACTGGGGGGACCCGTTTATTATCCCGAAAGGCGATCGCTATTTTGTCTTCATCGAAGAAAAGATATATGCCAGCGGCCTGGGACGCATTGCCTGCCTGACACTGGATGCCGAGGGCCAGCTCCTTTCCAACCAAGCCGTTTTGGAACGCCCCTATCATCTTTCCTATCCTTTTCTCTTTGAGCAGGACGGTGAGACGTTCATGATCCCCAAATCAGCCGGCAACCGCAGCCTTGAACTCTATCGCTGCGCTCACTTCCCGGACCGCTGGGAATTCGTCAAAACTTTGATGAAGGACATTTATGCAGTCGACGCGACGCTGCTGCAGCATGAAAACAAGTACTGGTTGTTCGCGAATGTCAAAGAGCAGGGCGGCTCCAGCCTGGATGCCCTGCACCTCTTTTATGCGGACAGCCCGTTCGCAAACGAATGGACGCCGCACCGACGCAACCCCATTGTCAAAGACATTCATTCGGCAAGGCCAGCAGGCCGCATCTTCATGCAAGATGGGGAATTGATCCGGCCCTCGCAGGATTCAGCGCGCCGGTATGGATATGCGCTGAGGTTCAACCGCATCACAAAGCTTAACGAAAACGATTATGCTGAAACGGCAGAAGCGAGTTTCCGACCGCCGGGCGGAAAGATGCTGGCAACGCATACGTTCAACCAAGCGGGTGAACTGACGGTGATCGATGCGATCATCCGTCGTCGGAAATAGTGGTTAAGCGGCGGTTCCCAAAACAAGGCGGAATAGAACACGGATTTTGTCCAGCTTGCGGCGCGACGGAGTGGATGGATTCTCGCAGATTTTTTTGAAAAAGCATTTAAACGCGGGGGTCACGAAGTACACGAAGGAAGTCTCAAGGTTTCTCTTCGGAATCTTAAACTGTGCGTTCCCGGCCCATCTGAATGAAGCCCATAGGGCACTGATCGTGTCACTACTACCATCAAGCAGGAAGAGCAGTTTCCCCAATCTTATTCCGCGAGATCGAGGAAACTGCTAAAATTATCGCCCTGCCGTCCAATTCATCCGCTAAAAAACCAATTGAGGCGCGAGTAGCGCTGGCCTGGCAAGTGAAATTTTACTGTTTGGGAGTTACCCATGGACAAAACCACACGCACAAACCTGAACGACCTATGGTCCCAGGATAGAGAACTGCAGAACAAAGCCTTTACCTACATTCTGAAGGTCACAGATAGGCCAGTGGACTGGGCTTACGAGGCCTGGGACGAGCTGGTGCAGGGGCTAAGTCATAAAGACAACCATGACCGAGCTATTGCGGCGCAGGTTCTCTGTAATCTTGCAAAGAGCGACCCGGAGAACCGAATACAAAAGGATTTTGCCGCTCTGCTCACCCTGACCAAGGACGAGAGGTTCGTTACGGCGCGGCATTGCATGCAAGCCCTGTGGAAGGTGGGCGCGGCCGGTGCTCGGCAGCGGCAGATGTATCTGGACGGATTAGAACGCCGCTTCCACGAGTGCATAACGGAGAAGAACTGCACACTGATCCGCTATGACATCCTGCAGAGCCTTCGGAATGTTTACGATTACGATATGGTGAAGGATGAGAGGATAAGGGCCAAGGCGCTTGAATTGATCGAAACCGAGAATGACTTGAAGTATCGCAAGAAGTATGCAACGTTGTGGAAAGCAGCCTGATCTTAGCGTACCTGTCACAGCAGGAGTTCACCCGCGACCATCGAAAGCGTTTCTTAAGACCTGAACCCGCCAGAGATGAACGCAAATTACAACGCCCATTCGCTTGGCCGCACACACGACAGGCGGATGACTGCGCCGCTGCGTTTGTTGAAAACCGGTTATGCGGGCTAAAGACAATATGGAAGGCCCGTTAATGTGAATTCGGGTTAAGGATTAAACAGTATAAATTTGGCGACTCTCCCCGGGCCAAACAAGGATATTGCGAACCGGGGTTCCCCGGCCGAAATAATGATCCACATATCCTTGAAGAGTCGTATCTACTCACGCCCCACGCTTTCAGCCTGGGGCTAGGGATTCCGAAAAAATGAAGGCGATGGGAAGAGCCCCCATCGCCTTCATTTTTTCGGGCATTGTCCCATCAGCGTGTGCGTAATTACGAATTTAGGTTCGTTAAGATCCCATGGGAGGTATCCCAGGGGTCATTACCGGATACGTGGTTATATCTGTCCCTGGAAAAATCTTCAGGTCGGCTTCGGCTATCCAGCAGGGCCGATGGAAGTAAGGGTTACGGATGACGTACCAGCCAGGGACATTCCCCAAGCCCAGCAACTCGACGCCCTTCCCTTTACTGATGTTGCTATCCAATTTATAGGTCGGTCCACCCGGACCGCCCAACCAGCAGGCGGCAAAATTAACGGTCTGCGGGCGCTTGGGAGGGCCGCTGAGGGTGGGCGTGACTGTCTCGGTGGCCGTGGGGCTGGGTGTGAGCGTAACCGTCGGCGGTGGAGGCGTGGGTGAAGAGGCGGCAGCGGTCTGGGTCAACAGAAGGGAGGCGGCCTGGGCTACAGCGGTATCCATTGCACCGGGCAGCGGAGTCGCTTGCGACTGACATGCCGTTCCAAACAAAATCACGGCAAGCCCGGTCACAGCCAGACGCGAAAGATTATTGTTCATGTCATGAGTTTATCAGAAAATTGAGAGTGATATAAATTGGGGGAAGAAGGGAGCAGAGAGTATTGAGTAGAAAGTAGTGAGTGGAAAGCAGAGAGTAGAGGTAGGTACTCGATATATCCAATCTCTAATCCCGCTTTTCGCTCCCTTCGTCTCTTTTAATTTCAAATATATCGAAATCACGCGCTACGGCGGCGTTAGGATATATGGCTTGCGCTTCCTTCAAGACATCCTTCTCACGATAGCGGCGTGAAATATGCGTCAGGATCAGTTGCTTGACATTGGCTTTAACAGCCAGCTCAGCGGCCTGACCAGCGGTGAGGTGCGAGAAGTCGTGCGCCATCTCCGCTTCCTCGTTAAGGTAGGTTGACTCGATGACCAATGCATCCGCATCCTTACAGGCTTCGAACAGGTTATCCGTTTTACCGGTGTCGCCCACAACCACGAGCTTGACTCCCTTCTGAACCGGACCCAATACATCCTCAGGCGTAACATGCTTACCGTCCGGCAGATCTATGGTCTTGCCCGACACAAGGTCGCGGCGCTCAGGACCAAAAGGGACGCCAAGCTCATCGGCCTTTTCGGGGAGAAAGGGGCGGCGTGGTTTTCCCTCGAAAACATAACCGAGGCAATCGGGCCCGCGATGCGTAACGGGAAAGGCCGAAAGGGTGAAATCATCAGCTTCGAAAAAGGTGCCCCCAGTGATCTCACGGAACTGCAGAGGCATGGGCGGCTGGTTGCCGCGCAATACAACGCCAAACAGCAGATCATGGACACGGTCCAGCGCGGTACGTCCACCGAAGATCTCGAGTTCGTCAATGGCTTCCCAACGGAGGAAGGTGCTGAGCAAACCGCCAAGACCCAGAATATGATCAAGATGGCCGTGCGTCAACAGGACCCGCGTCAGATGCTTGAAGCCCGTGCCCGACTGCAAAATCTGACGCTGCGTACCTTCGCCGCAATCAATCAGAAAGCGATACTCACCGTGTTTGACGATCAGGGCGGGAAGCCCGCGTTTGGCTGAAGGCGCAGAAGCAGAAGTGCCAAGAAAAAGAATTTCAAACAAATCGAATCCTTCGTAACTGCGGCGGTGACTGAGAGGCTATCTGTAAGCCAGAGGCGGGGAAAGATGCCCCGCGGGTGAGATGCCTGCACTAGGGAATGGGGAATTTGTCAGGGTGATCTTCAGGAGCCAGGGTTGCAACTTCGCACTTTGGAGCCTTAGCCTTTACTTTAAACCCGGTCAGTCGCCAATGCCACGTATAATCTCAAGAATGTCGGTCAATTGTACCTTAAAGAGGTATCTGTGCCCCATTTGCGAGCTTCGCGACGGTCGACTGGAAGTGAGGCCGGAAGAGATGCCGTTTCATCCCCACACAGTGCGAATGAGCCCTGCGTTCCGTGAGAACCAGGAATATCCAAAAATAAACATAGGCAGCGAAAAAACACCCGCCTACATTCGTTTTTGATTCACATCAACATTAGAGCAGCTACCAGATACGTTTTCCTAAAGCAACCTGTCAGAGTGTAAACTTGCGCCGGCTGCGGAAAAGAAACCCGTTAGCGCGGTGCCACGTTCAGCTTAATGGCCGTACGGACTTTGTCCTCGATCTCCACATCCACAAATTCGGGGACGCAGACCACTTCTATTCCGTCATCCTTAAGGTAGCCGGTGGCGAGCACAAGAGCCTTGATGGCCTGGTTCACGGCACCGGCCCCAATCGCCTGGACTTCCGCATGCTTTTGCTCGCGGATGACGCCCGCAATCGCCCCAGCGACGGCAGAGGTGCGGGAGTTGGCAGAAACTTTGATTATGTCCATGTGTGCCTCCCACGCAAGGTAACGAGGGGCTTGCTCATACAAGATTGTACAAGATTTGAGGGGCACTTTCAAGCATTAGCCCCCGCCGGATTAAGGAGGCCTTAAAGTCAAGCGCTCCAAGGGTTAAAAGCAGTTAAGAGTCCCTATTTATTGGTTTGGTATACTTGCCGCAATTCGTTCAAGGAGAAAATCATGCCCACACCTCCCCGCTGGGATATGAGCAATGTTTATCCATCGCTTAAATCAAAAGAGTTCAAAGAGGCGGTCAAGGATTATAAAAAGCAGGTCGCCCGCCTGGAAGATTTCTTCGATAAAAAAATAAGCAAGGCCGGCGCAAAGACCCGGGCCAAAGAGCTGGCACCGCTGGTGGGAGAGGCGATCAACCGCCTCAATCAGATCCAGACCCTTTCGGATACCATCGGGCCATTCATCTACGCGTATATCTCAACGGACTCGCGAAACAAAGCCGCCACGAGGATACTGTCCGAGTTCGAGCAGGCGAGCCTGCCGACGGACAAACTCATCGTGCGGTTCAGGAGCTGGCTGGGCAAGGTGGAGGGCAAGCTCGACAAAATCACGGCCAAGAACGAGGCTGCCAAAGCGCATGCCTTCCTGCTGAACGAATGGGCGGAGCAAAGCAAGTACCAGATGAGCGACGAACAGGAAGGCCTGGCTGCGGAACTCAGCCTGAGCGGAGGCAATGCCTTCGGCAAACTGCAAGGGACAGTGACCTCGCAGCTCTCCGTGGATTTCGAGCTGGACGGCAAGATACAGAAACTGCCCATGCCGGCGTTAATCAACCTGCGCTCGCACCCCGACGAGAACACACGACACCGCGCTTACGAGGCAGAGAACAAGGCGTGGGAGACGGTCAAAGAAACGCTGGCAGCATGCCTGAACGGGGTGAAGGGCGAGGCAAACACATTGAACATCCGTCGAGGCCGCGAGGATGCAGTACATTCGGCGCTCGACTCGGCCCGCATCGACCGCAAAACCCTGAAGGCCATGCTGGGCGCGATCGAAGGCGCCTTCCCCATGTACCGCAAGTATTTCAATGCCAAGGCCAAGAAACTGGGGAAGGAAAAACTGGCCTGGTGGGATATGTTTGCGCCGCTCGGCAAGACCGATAAAACGTATTCCTTCGAAGAAGCACGCGATTTCATCCTCGAGAACTTCGGTAAATTTTCGCCCGACTTGCGCGGCTTCGCCCAGCGCGCTTTCGATAACAACTGGATCGACGCAGAACAACGCGACGGGAAGCGCGGCGGCGCGTTCTGCATGGGCATTGCCAGAGTAAAAGAAAGCCGCGTACTGTGCAACTTCGACGGCTCATTCGACCAGGTGAGCACGGTCGCGCACGAACTGGGGCACGGCTTCCATAACCACTGCGCTTATACGGCAGACAAGACCGAACTACAGCAGTTCACGCCCATGACCCTGGCCGAGACGGCCTCCACGATGTGTGAGACGATCGTGACCGAAGCCGTGCTGGCCCATACAAAAGACCCACAGGAGGAACTGGCTGTGCTCGAAGCGCAGATACAGGGCGCGGCGCAAACCTGCGTGGATATCTACTCGCGCTATCTGTTCGAGAAGGAGGTCTTCGAGCGGCGCGAACAGGCCGAGCTATCGGCTGACGATTTCAACGACATTATGGAGCGCGCCCAGAAGGCCACCTATGGAGACGGCCTGGACGAGCGCTATTTGCAGAAGTTCATGTGGACCTGGAAGCCGCATTATTACTCCCCTGGCCTGTCGTTCTATAACTTCCCCTATGCGTTCGGCTTGCTGTTCGCCACGGGGCTGTACGCCATCTATCAACAGCGCGGCGCGGCTTTCGTGGAGGATTATAAGAATTTATTGGCCTCCACGGGCGAGGCCAACGCGGCGGACCTGGCGAAGCGCTTTGGTATCGATATCCGCAAGCGCAAATTCTGGCAAGACAGCCTGGCGATCATCGGCAAGAGGATCGACAGGTTCTGCGAGATCTAATATTGACTTCGACGATCAGGGAAACGAACACGGATTAATCTAATGAAAAGAAATTTAACGCTAAGATGCAAAGGCGCCAAGATTCTTTAAGTTCTTTGGCGTGAAATGCAGCCCTGGGCAGGTAAAAAAATTTGAGGTCTGTTCGAGGCGGTCTTACTTATCCGTAACATGGAGAACAACATGGTAGACGACCAGCAATTCCACGATTTGCGCGATCGCGTGATACGGCTCGAGGGGCAGGTTGCATACTTATATGAGCACCTCGGTATTACCTTCGTGCCGGAGACCCAGCTGACGGACGACCCCCGAATCATCGAACAACTTAAAAAGGGAAACCTGATCGAGGCGATCAAGATCCATCGCGAGCTCAACGACACGAGCCTGATGGAGGCAAAGAAAGCAGTGGAAGAAATGCAGGGCAGGCTCGGGCTGTAGAATTAAGCGAATCAGACCTGCCCGGAGGGTCATTGGAGATTTGAGCCGTATTGTACTCAACCGCTTACAGCTTTGCGTATCACAGGCAAACAACCAAGAGACACCGGTCATCGTTGGCATTGAAATCGATCGGTCCGCGTTATATAATGTCGTTCGGGCGGTGGGTGGTCCATCGCCAAATATTTTTCAGAGAAGAGGAGATTATTGGTATGAGCGCAACAGATATCGTCAAAGCCGGACTGGCTGCCGTCGAGGCTGGTGATTTCAAGAAGTTGGACGGAATGCTTTCCGACGACATGGTATTCGCCGGGCCGGTGCCCGAGCCGTTGGGCAAGCGTGAGTTCGTGGGCGTACAAATGGCCATGCTGGCGGCGATGCCCGATTGGAAGTTCAATGGCACGGACTACAAGGAAAACGGCGACGTGGTCACCGTGAACCTGCAAATCACGGGTACCCAAACCGGCGAACTGAGCCTGCCCATGCCCGGCCTCCCGAAGCTGCCGTCGACCGGCAAGAAGGTGTCGCTGCCTAAAGAACCGAGCACCTTCACCGTGAAAAACGGCAAGATCTCCCGGCTGGAGGTGGCATCCACGCCCGGGGGCGGCGTGATGGGCGTGTTAGCTCAATTGGGCATGAAGATGCCATAGTAAATCGGAACCGGGCGAAGCGGTGGCGCAGGTCGGGAGACCTTGCGCCATCAAGCAGCATCGGGGGAAGGCTGGAACTCTGGAATCAAAAACCTCCGAGATCTGAAGAAGACCTCGGAGGTTTTTAGTAATTATCCGCTAAAGACTTAGGCCCAGCCGCGCAACTGCATAGCTTTGACTACACGGCCAATGGCAACCATGTAGGCTGCGTCGCGCATGTAAACGCCTTCCTTCACAGCCATATCGAGCACATTATTGAAAGCAATGGTCATCTGATTATCGAGTCGGCTCAGGACCTCTTCCTTCGTCCAATAATAGTTCATATCGTTCTGGACGGATTCGAAGTAGGAGGTGGTTACGCCGCCGGCATTGCAGAGGAAGTCGGGGATGTCGAAGATATCCTTCGATTTGAGGAACTCATCGGCTTCGGGAGTAACGCCGCCGTTCGCGCCTTCGGCAACGATCTTGACGCGAGAGGACATGGTTTTGATCGTCTCACCGTTGACATGACCTTCGATGGCGGCGGGGACGAGCACGTCCGCCTCTTTGGTGATCCAGGCTCCGCCGTCTTCGACGAGGTAACCGGCCTTTTCAGCGGCCTTGCGGTCAATGGTGCCATACTCGTCCACGATGGTGAGCAGGAAGCGGGGATCGACGCCATCTTTATGGCTGTAGGTGAAGGACTGCTTGTCGTTGCGGTCCCAGCAGGAAACAGCCGCGACCTTGCCGCCCAACATTTCGATGAAACCGATGGCGGCATACTGCGCAACGTTGCCGAAACCTTCGATGGTGGCCACGGATTTCTTTCCGTCCATCTTCAAATGCTTCATAGCTTCGCGAACGGTGTAGATAACACCATAACCAGTGGCTTCGGTGCGGCCAAGAGAGCCACCATCGCCAAGGGGCTTGCCGGTGAATACACCGGGCGTAAACTGCCCGACGAGCTTGGAATATTCGTCCATCATCCAGCCCATCATCTGGGGCGTGGTGCCAACATCGGGCGCGGGCACATCGTTGCGCGGACCGATGTTCTTCCACATCACGTCCACCCAACCGCGGCACAGGCGTTCCTTCTCATGAACTGAAAGCGTGGAGGGATCCACGATGACACCGCCCTTGCCGCCGCCCAGAGGAATATCGGCGACCGCACACTTCCAAGTCATCCAGGTTGCCAAGGCGCGCACAGTATCCATGGTCTCATTGGCTGCGAAGCGGATGCCGCCTTTGTTTGGACCACGCGCATCGTTGTGCTGAACGCGATAACCCTGGAAAATACGGGTGGTGCCATTGTCCATCCGCACGGGGATGCGGAAAGAGTATTCGCGCATCGGCCAGCGTAAGACCTCGGAGACGATGGGATCGAGCTTAAGCAGTTTGGCAACATGGTCGAATTGCTTCTGGGCCATTTCAAACGCATTAAGCGGTTCGGGCATCGCCTTCTCTTTTACTGCGGGAGCAACTACATCAGGTTGTTTAGTCATATTGTTCTCCTAGCAAACGGTTTGATGAGAATATAAACGGGCACCCCGGACGGGTGCCCGCATGTTATCGGACCTTGCAGTTAAAACGGTTCATATCAATAAAGTCCAAAACCAGTTATAACCTTAACGTTACCCGACTTATATCCCCCCGTCAATATGAAAGGTATCATAAATAAACTATGTACTTCGTGCTTTATTGTGACAATTGTCTCTCCAGCTCTGCTCGCACCACCTGTGGATTGGCTTTTCCGGCTGCTTTCTTCATAACTTGTCCAAACAAGAAGTTCGCTATCCCCAGCTTACCTGCCCTATAGCTGGCAACCTCCTTCGGATTCTCGCTCAGGGCCTGCCTAACCAGGCCCGATATGAAGGATTCGTCCGAGACCTGCTTAAGGCCGCGGGCAGCCACAATGTCCGCCGGATCTTTGCCCGAAGAAAACATCTCGGCCAGGACTTCCTTCCCGCTCTGCTGACTGATCTGCCCGCCAGAAACAAGGTTAACCAACCGGGCCAGGGACTCTGGCGAGATTTTCAACCGGCTGAGAGGGATCTCCGTCTGGTTCATCAACGAGAAAAGGTCGCCCAGAATCCAATTGGCAGCAGTCTGCGCCGGCGCTAAAATGGCGACCTTCTCAAAGTAATTTGCCACATCCTGATCTTGGGTAAGACGCCAGGCATTGTAGGCATTAAGCCCATATTCAGCAATGAAACGGACGTTTTTGGCGTGCGGCAACTCGGGCAACTCTTCAGACAGACGCTGCACCCACTCATCCTCGACAACCAGCGGAGGCAGGTCGGGTTCGGGGAAGTAACGATAATCATGCGCGTCTTCCTTGCTGCGCTGGGAATAAGTGGCGCCGCGCGCCTCGGACCAACCGAGCGTTTCCTGATCCACCGTGCCGCCCTCTGAAAGGACCCTGCTCTGCCGTTCCACTTCATAGGCAATGGCCCGATCCATGGCCCGGAAGGAGTTCAAATTCTTGACCTCGGTGCGCGTGCCAAGTTCTGTGGTTCCCAGCGGCCTCACCGAGACATTGGCCTCGAAGCGAATCACACCCTTCTCCATATCGCCGCTGTTGGCGCCCAGGTAACGCAGAATAGAACGCAGGGCTTCACCGTAGGCATGGGCTGCTTCGGCCGAGTGCAGGTCGGGTTCGGAGACGATCTCAAGCAGAGGCACGCCGGCGCGATTCAAGTCCACAAGCGAGTAGGAACTTCCGTCCCGCTCCATATGAGTCAATTTACCTGTGTCTTCCTCCAGATGAACGCGGCGAATGCGAATGATCTGCTCGCCTTCCACGGTGCGAATGGCGAGCTTACCATTCACTGCAAGCGGATCCTCATACTGAGAGATCTGATACCCTTTGGGCAGGTCGGGATAGAAATAATTCTTACGCGCGAAGATACTGGTATGGTTGACCGTACAATCGAGCGCCAGCGCCACGCGTATGGCAATCTCTACGGCCTTTTGATTGACGACGGGCAATGTGCCCGGCATGCCTGAGCAGACCGGACAGACAGTGGTATTCGGTGCGGCGAGGGTGCCATCCACCACCTCGCATGAACAGAACATCTTCGATTTTGTTTGAAGCTCTGCGTGGACTTCCAGGCCAATAACGGGTTCAAATTCCATGATGGTTGAAGGTTGAAGGGTTTAAGATTTAAGGTTCAAGGTTGGCGAACAATGATCGAGGATGGGTGATTGGAGAAAAAGAAAGTTATAGACAATGCTGGTATTCTACCAAATTTCGAATGCGAGACCGGGGAAACAAAAATAAAAGACCGGGCTTTCGCCCGGTCCGCTTAATTCGAAGTCGTCGTCGGCGCTCTCATCGTCGCCGTCGTCGAACTCATATTCAACGTGCTCGCGATCGAGGCAGACCCACAGCAGCAGTACATGCCCGTCAGAGGTTTCGACATTGCGGGCGGCCAGAATCGGCGCGCTCTGCTCCAGGCCCATATCGTTACGATAGTGGAGATGTATGTGCTCTTTGTTAGTCCAGGCCCGATGGCAACGCTCGACCAAGGCATTTCCATTGAAAGTGCGCAGGCGTGTAAGCGCGGGGACGAGGATATGCGGGCTTTCGTTCAGCCCCATTGCCCAGCCATCGTTAACCTGCTCAAAGATGGGCGGCGGGCCTTCGATAATCGTTATTTTTTCATCCATAGTTTACCTGTATCTTTTCCTTATTGCGCGAACATCATACCATAAAACTCATCAGCGGTTTCCCTACCAAAGAGGGGCAAACCGACAATTTAGAAAAGGGGAGCCGATAATTTTGAAATGGGCAAAGTGGCCTTTAGGAATGGGGGCAGACATAATGTTAAAACGAGTGCAGACACAATTTGAAACGGACGCAGCAATTTTTGGGAACGAGCGCAGCAACGCTGCGCCCCTACAACGAATTTACAATCTCTTTCACCAGGCGGGGACCCCGGTAGACCAGGCCCGTATAAATCTGGATGAGCGTTGCACCCAGGTCGAGGCGGCGCTTCGCGTCATCAGCTGTCATTATGCCTCCGGCGCTTATGACCGGGATCTGATCGTTCACACGGCGGACAATTTTCTGCAAAACCGCTTCGCTCTGCTGGCGGAGGGGTCCGCCGCTTAGCCCGCCGCTTTCGGTGCGATCATTAGATCGCAAGCCCGGGCGTTCCAAGGTAGTGTTTGTAGCAATGATGCCGTCCATGCGGGTACCCAGGATCACATCCACAGCATCATCCAATTCGCGATCAGAGAGATCGGGTGCGAGCTTGACCAACAGAGGGACACGCCTCTCCAGTTTCTTTTGTTCGAGCAGACGCTGCTCGTGGAGATGGGTGAGGAGACTCTCCAGTGCAGCACGTCCCTGCAGGTCACGAAGCCCAACCGTATTGGGTGAACTGACATTGATGGTGAGGTAATTTGCAAAGGGAGCAAAATTTTGCAGCAACTCGAGATAATCAAAGACGGCCTGCTCGTTGGAGGTGCTTTTGTTTTTGCCGAGGTTTATACCGAGAAGGGTGGACGACCCTCTGCCCAGGGGATAAGACCGGCGGAGGGCACGACGAGGAGCAATCCCGATGAAGCGTTCAACCCACCCGGAGCGGAGATTCACATTGAGCCGCGTTTGAACAAATTCGGACCCACGGCTTGGAAAGCCCATACGGTTGATGATGGCTTCATCTTCCACCAGCCGGAAAAGACGCGGCTGCGGGTTCCCGGGCTGCGGCAAAGGCGTGACGGTGCCGATCTCGAGGTGACCGAACCCCAACGCGGCAAGCCCACGCAATACAAGAGCATCCTTGTCATAGCCAGCAGCCAGGCCAACTGGATTCTTGAAGGTCAACCCAAAAGCGGTAACAGGCCTGGAGCGGGAAGAATACAAAGCCTGCAAGATCCAGCGCGAGGGAGGAAAGGCCCCTGCTATACGCAAGGCATAGAGCGTGAACATGTGGGCGCGTTCGGGATCGAGTTTGAAGAGGAAGTTACGAAAGAAAGGATACATGGAGTGGGGAAAGAAGGTGATAAGGGAATGAGGAATGAGGATTGAAGATTGAGGATTGGGTGATTGGTAAATAGGTGATCAGGCAATTGGGAGCCGGGGAAAGTGGAAAGTAGACGGTCCGTTTACGCGAGAGTATGAAGTACGAGATTGAGATACGGGGTGGTTCGGCTTCAGGGCACAATATATTGCGACCCTACAGTTCTCCATCGCAATGACAATGTCTTTTTGTATCTGCTCATGCCCTTTCCCCTTCCGTTGCCACGGAATGGGAAAAGAGATTCCGAAAAATGAATGCGACGGGTGTTCTTCCAACAGATGGTGAGTGGTCACTCTTTTTTGAGATAACTTGTAGTCAAAATTTTTTCTGGCCGCTCAAGTTCAAGAAGTATTGGATCATTTCCTCTTCAGGATGAGGCACGTCCATCAAGGCAAACATCGCCGCCAGCTCGCCGCGATGGTGCGTCTCGTGATTCGCCAGGTGCGCCAGCATCTGCCACAACGGCACGCTGAACGTCTGCCCGCTTAAGTTACTGTAGGTAATCACCGATCGAAGACTGTCTTCCGTTTGAGAACCGATAAAGGCGCGCAGTTCGTCTTCCTGCTTGCTCCAGCGTTCTTTTATAGAGCTAAGCGCCGGGAAATCGGCCGGGTTCAGATGGCCCCTGGGAGACGAACCGTGCCAACGTTGAAGCCAAACCCATTCACTGCTCAGCATGTGGACAAACATGGCCTGTAGGCTGCCCCAACTGTGTCCCTGCTCGCGATGGAGCTGCTCTTCATTTAATCCTTCGGCTACCGTGAAGTAGCGATGATTCGCCCAGAAATTGTACTCGTAAAGAGTTTCGAGATATTCCTTAAGCTGCATAGGGCCTCCGGAAGGAGTTTAAGGTTGAAGGTTCAAAGTTTGGCTTTCTTTAACATTTCAATTGTTTTTACAACGCGATTGGCGCGAGTCTCTTCACGCTTTGCTTCTTCGATCCAGCGGACATATTCTTTCTGATGAGTATATGACAACTTATCAAAGAGCGCCTTGACATCTTTATGCTTTTTCAGTTCCTTCAGTAAATCCGGCGGTACTGCCACCACGCGGGGTTCCGTATCCGCCTCAAGAACGATCTTTACTTCATCGCCAAAAGTCCTACCGATCTGCTCCCGAATCCCCTTGAGGACGATCAGCATGTGATGCTCACCGCCCATACGGACCAACGTGCCGCGATAGGCCACACCTTCGATAAGAGCCTTGATCTTGGGCCGCTTCGAGCCGAAGGTCTTTTCGACATCGAAGGGGATCTCCACGAAACCACCGCCACCCCCTGCATTTTGGATACGACCGGTAAAGGTTTGTTTCCCGGGCATGGCAGCTCCTTTATCAAAATCCAAGTCCCAAGTTCAGAAGTTGATAGGTTAATATGCCGCAGAAATATAACACGGGCGAAAGGCCAAGAAAATAGGCAATAATCGCCAGGTTGCGGTCCCGAGGAGAGCCGAGCCCGCGCTTGATCTGGTTTAAAGCCATTCTGGCCAGAAGAGCGGCAACGAGTCCGAACGGCAATAAGAAGAACATAAGGAACTGCCGGGAGGGGAAAATAATCGCAAACGGTATCGCCATGGCAGGGATACAGCCGAGGATAATACTTGGAAGGATAAGCTTGTTCCGCTTTTTGTCCGAGGGTTTAGATTCCAACTACTTTATTGTCCTTGTCGCAAAAACTCTCTGGTTGCCTCAATCTTATCTCTTTCCACCTTTCCTGTGGACTCCCAATAATCCAGCATCTGTGTGATGGTCAGCACCGCGTGCAGGTTGTACCCGGCTTTAGCCAAGGACTCTTGCGCGCCGGACTGACGATCGACCAATACGACCACATCAATCACTTTGAGTCCTGCGGAGGTTAGTTTCTCAATTGCTTCAAATTTACTACCGCCGGTGGTGGCAAGATCGTCGATGACGACCACGCTCTCGCCAGGGTGATACTCTCCCTCGATCCCAGCCTTCGTGCCGTAGGTCTTGACCTCCTTGCGCGGGTAGATCATGGGATAGCGCCCCTGCAAGGAAATAGCAGTCGCGATCGGGATGGCGGCGTAGGGCAAAGCAGCGAGGCGATCAAATTTCAGGCTCCTGAGCAAAGGCAAATATGCCGTCCCAACCCGCTCCAACAGCTCCGGATAGGCGATGATCTGACGCAGGTCAATGTAAATGGGCGATCTTAAGCCCGATTTGAGAGTGAAGTCGCCAAATTTTATACAGCCAGCCGAGAGCAGCCCATCGGCAAGGGCTGCTAATTCGTGATTCGATATTCGAAAGTCGTCTTCCATGGTTTGAGAGCCTCGACCCTTTTATCGCTTGCCGATGAGCGAGCCTTGAATTGCGAGTATGGAGTCTCGCAGCTCCGCGGCAGCCCGGCGCGGGTCAGCTGCACGGGCGATCGAGCGAGAGACATTGATCAACATTCCCTTGCCATCCTGCCGCAGCCCGGCTTTCAAGGCGGTCTCCAAGTCACCGCCCTGGGCGCCGACCCCGGGGACCAGGAACCACGGATCGGGCGCAGCGGCGCGGACGCGGGCGAGGGTCTCGGGATAGGTTGCGCCGACTACGAGACCGATGTTGTTTTTTATGTTCCACTGCTGTGCGAGGCGGGCAACATATTCATAAAGAAATAAAGATGAACCTTTATCATCCTTGCTGACCATCAGATCCTGCAAATCGCCGCTCCCGGGGTTGGAGGTCTTGCAAAGGAGGAATACACCCTTTTCCTGATCCTTAATAAAAGGCTCAATCGAATCCCTGCCCAGATAGGGACTCAAGGTAATACCATCCGCCCCCAGATTTTCGAAGGCGGAGCTGGCATAGGCTTCGGCCGTGGAGGCAATGTCGCCGCGCTTGGCATCGAGGATGACGGGGATACGAGAGCCCATCCGTTCCGACTCGGCCTGGATGGCGAGGATCACCTGCTTGAGCGCAGTCCAGCCTTCCGCACCGAAGACTTCGAAGAAGGCGGCATTGGGTTTGAAGGCTGCCGCGTAGGGGGCCGTTGCTTTTACAAGGCGCAGGCAGAAGTCCAGGGCGGAGGCAGCAGTAGGATCTTCAAGGTCGGGGATGTGCGGGTCAAGCCCGACGCAGAGGAGGGAAGAGCAGTCGTCGACGCGTTTTTCAAGGAAAGAGAAGAAAGTTTCCATGTGGGGAGGTCCCAAGTGTCAGGTTGATTTGCTGCTAGGCTTTGCCCAATACCATGGCGAGCAGGGCCATTCTCACGTACAAACCGTACTCCATCTGGCGGAAGTAGGCGGCCCGGGGATCGTCGTCGAAATCAACGCTGATCTCGCCGACGCGCGGGAGGGGGTGCATGACGATCATATCCTTCCTGGCGGATTTCATGGTGGGCGGGTCGATGACATAGGCGCCCTTGACCTTTTCATAATCGGCGGGGTCTTCGAAGCGCTCCTTCTGGACGCGCGTCACATACAACACATCGGTCTCGGGCAGGGGCTCTTCGAGCGAGCTGAACTCGGCCTGCGGCACTTTCTTCGCGGACACTTCGTCCATCACTTCTCGGGGCATTTTGAGTATATCAGGCGAGACGTAATTCAATTTTATGCCGCTGAACTGCGACAGCAGGCGGGCAAGCGAATGGACGGTGCGTCCATACTTTAGGTCGCCGAGCATCGTGACGTTAAGGTTATCGAGGCGGCCAAGCTCTTCCGCGATGGTGAAGGTGTCCAATAAGGCCTGGGTAGGATGCTCGCCCACGCCATCGCCCGCGTTGATGATGGGCTTGCGAGCGGCCTTGGCAGCGATAGCAGCCGAACCGGTTTCAGGATGGCGCAGCACAATCACATCCGCATAGCATTCGAGGGTGCGGACGGTGTCGGGCAGGCTTTCTCCCTTTGATACCGACGAGTATTTCACCTCATTGATCGGGATGACGGAGCCACCCAAGCGTTCCATGGCAGCGGTGAATGAGGACGAGGTACGCGTGGAAGGCTCGTAGAAAAGATTCGCGAGGATCTTGCCCTTCAACAGGTCGAAGGTGCCGACGCGCTCCACCATGCCGCGCATCTCGTGGGCAACGCCGAACACATACTGCAAATCGTTGCGACTAAACTGCTTGACCGAAATGATGTCCTTGCCATACCAGTCGGCGTTCTTGTTCTCGCCAAAAGGCAGATGAGGGGATGAAGATTGGGTGGGCATGCTTTCTCCTTAGATCAGAATTGGGATATACGGGATTTGATATTCGATAGTTGGGAATGGGGGAGGGGTTGAATTTGGCAGTCCGGGAATACCAGCAGAAAGCAAAAAAGCAATATAGTTTTCAAGACCTTCATTTATATGCCCTCACATTCATCCCAAAGCCCTTTTCCGCCAAAACTCTGCCATCCTTAAAGGAATCGTGTCCGCGCAAGACGACTTTCGTCACGCGGCCTTTGACCTTGCGGCCTTCGAAGGGGGTCCAGCCACAGCGGGAAAACTGCCCGGCGGCCTTAATCTCATATTCAGCGTTCTCGTCCACTTCGACCCAGGTCTCGGGCTGCTCGGGGAGGTTGAATATCTTTTTGGGGTTGGTGTGCATTCTGGCAATAAGGTCTGCGATGGTGAGGCGGGACTCGGAAACAGCGGTTAAGAGCAAAGGCAGGGCGGTCTCGAGCCCGGGGAAACCAGGCGGAGGGTTATCGGAATCCTTTTCTTCCAGCGTATGCGGTGCATGGTCGGTAGCAAAGCAGTCAATCACGTCCAGGTTTTGCCAAAGGGCCTCCACATCTTCCCTAGCGGCGAGCCTCGGCCGCACCTCGCCGCGGCCGGGGTGACCGTGAGAGAGAGCAGGAATATCGTCCTTCGATAAAAAGAGATGATGAGGACAAACTTCGCAGGTGACTTTAATTCCTTTTTCCCTGGCGGCTTTGATGAGCAGAACTTCCTCCTTTAAAGAGATATGGGCGATGTGCACCGGCCGATTATAGAGGGCAGAAAATAAAAGGGCGGCAGCCATGCTCCGACTTTCCGCATGCACGACAATGGGATATTTTTTTGGATATTTTTCGAAATGGGGCCCCCAGAGGGTCATATCATCGAGGCGCAATTGACCAAAGGTCATGTCGAGATACATCTTGAGCGCTGCTGCCTGGCCGGCCAGGGCTGCAACAACCTGCGCGTTATCAGGCCCCGCGCCGACGTATTGAGCATAGTCGCAGCGCGCCTTTTGGCCGGCAGCCTGCAGGGCAAGGTCGAGGGTCTCACCGTCGAAGATCGGCGGTTTGGTGTTGGGCATCGCCAAAACCATCGAGAATCCGCCGGCCAACGCCGCGGAAGTGCCGGTATCCCAATCTTCCTTGTGGGTTGCTCCAGGCTCGCGCAAATGGACGTGCGGATCTATCAGGCCGGGGAGTTTAAGCATCTTACAGGGTTTAAGGTTGAAAGTTCAAGGTTGAAGGTTCAAGGTTGGCTTCAGCGATGGCGGCTTGAAGCAGAGAAGTGGATCACCTGGGCCTTCGGCCTTCTGTTGCCCAAAGGTTGAAAGGGAAATCCAAAAAGTGCGAGGATCAGGCGCAGCACACAAAAAAGAGAGCCGCTAAAAGCAACTCTCCAATTTCAAAAAAACGATCTCCCGAACAAGTGCTGTCGAATATAGCCCTTATTTCGGAAGACTTTGAACATATTGGGGCTAATTCTATACAGGTGGGGGGTTTCGGTCAAGGGGAGGAATTAATTCGGATAAATGTAACTAGAATAAGGAAATTTGTCACTAGGAAGCCGAAAGGGGCAAACGTATAATCTGCTTAAACTCGTCGAAGGAGAAACCAATGGCATACACCCAGGCAAAAGCCCATGCGGGCGGTGCGAAGATAGAGGTCAACACTGTTAATTTTCAGGTTCGCGACCCATATTTCATGCCGAATGCAAAAGACCAGCAGATCGCTTCAAAAGGTTCAGGAATAGCAGGCATTCTACGCAGCGGAGTTTCCATGATCGAGACCATTATTTCCGGGATAATCTTGTTGGGCATGGCCATAATTTTCAAAATCATCAATGCAAAGCAAAGCGAATTTGATAAACTGGAGGCCAGGCACCAGTAACAGTTCTCTTTAATTATTATCAGGAAAAGCAGACCCCGGGGGCTGTGAAAAACAGTCAGTCATTTGAGTTAACCTATAATTGCATATATAAAAGGACAATCGCCAGCAGGGGAGCGAAAGTGCGGATGATATAATCCGTTCGAATTTACCCCAAGGAGAGATTAATGGCATACACCCATGTAAAAGTCCCGGCGGACGGGGCAAAAATCACCATCAGCGACGGCAAGCTACAGGTACCCGATCAGCCGATCATCCCCTATGTGGAAGGCGACGGTACAGGCCGCGACATCTGGCGCGCGTCGGTGCGCGTGTTCGACGCAGCCGTCGAGAAGGCCTATAAAGGAAAACGAAAGATCCATTGGATGGAAGTCTACGCGGGCGAGAAATCATTCAAGCAATTCAACTCCTGGCTGCCCGACGAAACGACCGAAGCCTTCAAGGAATTCCTGGTGGGGATCAAAGGTCCGCTCACGACACCGATCGGAGGCGGCATCCGTTCGTTGAACGTTCAACTACGCAAACTGCTCGACCTGTACGTCTGCCTGCGGCCGGTGCGCTATTACAGCGGGGTACCCTCGCCGGTCAAACACCCCGAATACGTGGATATGGTGATCTTCCGTGAGAACACCGAGGATATCTATACAGGCATCGAGTTCGCGAACGGCACCGACGACAATAAAAAATTCAAGCAATTATTAAAGGAAGCATTCCCCAAAGAATATGCCCTAATGCGTTTCCCCGAGACAAGCGGCATTGGATTAAAACCCGTATCGTCCGAAGGGACAGAACGCCTGGTCCGCGCGGCGATCCGGTGGGCGCTGGTAAATAACCGCAAGTCAATTAACCTTGTGCATAAAGGGAACATCATGAAGTACACCGAGGGGGCATTCAAAGACTGGGGTTACGCGGTAGGCAAACATGAGTTCCGCGATAAGATCGTCACCGAACGCGAGACGTGGATCCTGGGGAACCGGGAAAAAGACCCGAAGTTGACCCCGGAAGCCAACGCCAGGCTGATCGACCCTGGCTTCGACATGATGTCGCCGGACCAGCAGAAGGACATCGTGAAAGAAGTCGAGGAAGCGCTCAAGCTTTGGCCAACCCACGGCGAGGGCAAGTGGAAGTCCAAACTGCTTATCAAGGATTCGATCGCGGATGTCACCTTGCAGTTCATGCTGATCCGCCCGCGGGATTACGATGTGATCGCCACCATGAACCTGAACGGCGATTATCTGTCCGACGCGCTGGCCGCACAGGTGGGCGGCATCGGAATTGCCCCGGGCGCCAACATCAACTATGTGACGGGTCATGCGATCTTCGAGGCCACACACGGCACGGCACCAAAGTATGCCGACCTCGATAAGGTGAATCCGGGCTCCGTTATCCTTTCTGGGGAGATGATGCTGCGATACATGGGCTGGACGGAAGCAGCAGACCTGATCGTAAAAGGCATGGGAGGCGCGATCAACGCCCGCACGGTGACCTATGATTTTGCCCAACTCATGGATAACGCCACCGAGGTCAAATGCTCGGAGTTCGGCGATGCGATCGTAAAACATATGTAGGAGAAAAAGATTAGAAAGTGGAAAGTGGAAAAGAGGGAGTAGTAGAGGATGGATGTTGATTTTATCCATCTCACGAAAAAGGGCTGACATAGAACCACAATAAGCTGTCTCATAAACCCGAGACAGCTTATTATTTATATAGAAGATGCAATGAGCATTAGTTCGTTACGTTGATGGCGAGCCTCATTCCGTCTTCATAGTGTCTTTTTATCAGGCAGGAAAACTCCAACTGCATTCCCACCGCAGAAGCCGGGAAGGTATATTCCACAGTCGTGCCCCCTCCAATGGGAAGTTTATCCTGCATTACTACCAAAAGCGCACTGGCAAGCGAATTGTCTTCACTGCCTGTTACAGACACAGGCGCACTGATATTAAAATTATGAGCATGATTGCCAGTATTCTTGATCACAAAGGTATATGGCACACCAGCCTTGAATGTAGTTAGTGAGGAGGCGATGGTGTTATCCGCCAAAGTGACCGTAACCTGTGTACCATTACCTGAGGAGGAAGCCTGTGCTGCAGAGGCTGTTGCCGGAGCAGGTTGAGGCGAACTCTGTGGAGCCGGGGTAGAAGTGCTACATGCCGCCACAAAAAGGGTATTAATCACCAATGCTGAAATCAGGACGATTTGTTTCATTCTCTTTTCTCCAATTTAGCCGGACGCGATTTTAGCATTCATTTTTGCCCGGGAAAGACAACTCTAATCCACGACTCATAGTATCAAAAAGCGAAGGGACGGAACCCGCCATCAAGCAAAAAGGCACTCTCAACCGGAGAGTGCCTTTTTGCACATTGAAAGCCGTAATCCATTATGGATTCAGCTTGATTATATAGGCCATTACGTCGGCAATCTGCTGCTGACTGAGCAGGGTCTGATCACCAAAGGCCGGCATGTGGAGTTTAGGGCTGGGACCTTCGGGTGTGGAGCCATGCTGCAGGTAGGCATCGATATTTGTAGCAAAAGTCATATAGTCCGCGTTCTGGATGGCAGGATCGATCGGATTCAAGGGCGGTACGCTGCCATCCGTCGAACCGGGGTTATCGACGCCCTGGGTACCATTGGGCCCATGACATTTCTCGCATTCAGTTTTAAAGACCTGCGCACCGGCCGCTGCATCTCCAGTAAGGTTAACCGCCTCGCCCGGACCGGTTGAACTCGACGGTGTCGCCGTTCCGCCAGCCGAAGGATTCAGACTGATGATATAGGCTATCACGTCGGCAAGCTGCTGTTGAGTGAGGAGGCTTTTATCACCAAAGGCCGGCATGCTAAGTTTAGGACTTGGGCCCTCGGGTGTGGAGCCATGCTGCAAGTAGGCATCGATATTTGTGGCAAAAGTCATATAGTCCGCGTTCTGGATGGCAGGATCGATCGGATTCAAGGGTGGTACGCTGCCATCCGTCGAACCGGGGTTATCCACACCTTGCGTGCCGTTGGGACCATGACATTTTTCACACTGGGCCGTGAAAACCTGCGCACCAGCCCTTGCATCTCCAGTGAGGTTAACCGCCTCGCCCGGACCGGTTGAACTCGACGGTGTCGCCGTACCGCCAGCTGAGGGATTCAGACTGATGACATAGGCGATCGCGTCGGCAATCTGCTGCTGGGTCAGAAGGCTCTGGTCGCCAAAGGCCGGCATGAGGAGTTTGGGGCTTGGGCCTTCGGGCGTGGAGCCATGCTGGACAAAGAGATCGAGATTGGAGGCAAAAGTCTGATAGTCTGTGCTGACCAGGGTCGGATCAATCGGGTTCAGAGGAGGTACAGACCCATCAGCAGAACCGGGATTATCGGCGCCCTGGGCACCATTGGGGCCATGACATCTTTCGCATTGGGTTGTGAATACCTGCGCACCGGCCACTGCGTCACCCTTGAGATTGACCGCATCGCCGGGTCCACCCGGATTAGAGGGGTGCGCGGGCCCTTCCGCTTCAGATGTGGGGGTCGCCGCCGAAACAGCCGGCGGCGTGGATTGGGCCGCCTGATCGGCCGTTTTGGGCATGCCGGCCAGGACCCAAAGCTTGAAGACGTTGACGATGTTTGCATTCAGTTGATGGTTCGGCGGCATGGCCCGAATTAACTGCTGGGTGGGGTCTTTGGGATCAGGGATGGGAGTCCCCTCAACAACTTTCAACAGGGTGCTATCCGGGTCACCTGCTACAACATTCGGTTTCTGATCGCCGGTCTTCAGGATATTGTCGTATGTATCCATCAGGTAATTGTTGTTCTGTTTACCGGCTTGATGACAGGCGAGGCAATAGCGCTTGACAATCGGTGCAATGTGCACGTCATAAGACGGGACCTCGTTTTCCGCCAAAGCAGGATAGAGGGGCTTAAGAGCTTCAGGCGGGAGCTGGAAACGATCATCCCAACTGTAACGAATAAAAGTGACAATATAGTTTATTTCGCTGGTAGAAAGGGCACCGCCATAGGCTTTACCAAAGGGAGTCATTCCGGCAGTGGGCCGGCCCGCAGCGATCGTCTGTGCCAGCGTAGCGTCATCAAATGTATGCAATACATCGGTGCTGTCGATCGCAGGGATCTGCGTTCCGTCCAGTCCCTGCACCCCTTCAATCACGGTCGCCTTCCCATCCTCACCATGACACTCGGTGCAGTTCAGGGAATAGAGGTCCTGACCAAAGGCGATCTGATCCACCAGCGTGGTGGCTACGTCTGTGGCCGCCACAGGGGCCGGAGGAAACAAGGCGAGAACCGTCCCACTCAAGCCAATCGTCAGAATGACTGAGACGGCGGTCGTCCAGACCATGGTGCCCGTTGGGGTTTTCTTAAACACAAAAGTCATCAAGAACAACAATATCATCGCGACGCCGGGGACCACCAGGCCGGCAAACGCCTGGAGGATGCCGGGGAGCGCGCCGCCGTTCGCGGTTACCGTGGGGATATCGGCCATGACCGTCAGCATCACGATATCGACCACCATGATGGCCATGACAGAAATAGGCAGGACGCGTTTGCCATAATAACGATATGGGCCACGGTCAATGAAGGGCAGCAACGCCAAAACAAGAATAGCCAGCCCAGGCACTGCAACGGTAGCAATCCACTCGATCTTGCCAAGCAGAGGAATCTGCCCGTATATCGCCAAGAACTTGAAGAGGAACAGGAAATACCATTCGGGCCGCGGAATGAAAGTGGTGTCGCTAGGGTCCGCTTTCGGCTGGGCACCCACGCCGATGAAAGTTGCCAACAGGATCAGCAGAATAAAAACGCCCAGAGATACAATGGCATCCTTGAAGATACTGTCCGGCCAGAAGCGTTCGCCCTTATTGAGCTCGCGTTTATAACGCCTGTTGATTTTCTTCTTGGTATCGTCGTCCATGGCAGGCTCCTAATCTTCCTTCCCCGGCCAATACGACTCGCCGTGCTTGATGATGAGATACAGGTGCGTCCCAATCAGGCCAGCCAGCGCAGCAGGCAGCATCCAGATATGGGCGGAGAAAAAGCGCTGCAAGGTGAGGGCGCTCAAATCCGTGCCGCCGCGCAGGGCTTTGAGGATAAAGTCGCCAATAAAGGGAACACTCCCCGCAATCTGCGTACCGACCGTCGTAGCCCAATAAGACGTTTGATCCCAGGGAAGCAAATAGCCGGTGAAGCCCATGCCAAGCGTCAGGAGGAAAAGGCCCACCCCGATCATCCAGGTGAGTTCACGAGGATATTTAAATGAAGCGGTCACAAAAACGCGGAGCATGTGGATGAAGACCACGACGATCATCAGGGTTGCGCCCCAGTGATGGATGCCACGGATCAGCCAGCCGAAAGCCACGCCGTTCATGATGTAGTTAATGCTGTCGTAAGCGTGATCGGGGGAAGGCGTGTAATAAACGGTCAGAAAAATCCCGGTCACCCCCTGCAGGATAAACAAGAACAAACTGGCCGAGCCGAGCGTATTCCACCAACTGCCCTTCGGTTCCGGGCGGTCAAGCAGGTTCTTATACAAGTCATTCAGGCCAAGCCGCTCATCCAACCAGGCGTAGACTTTTTTCAACATGGCTAGGCTCCCTTATAGAAGATTTCGAGGATGCCATCCTGTGTTACACGGAAGTCCGTATAGGCGTCAAGGGGACGAGGGGGCGGGCCGCTCAAAACTTTGCCGTCCGGGCTAAACTTTCCGTCATGGCAAGGACAAATGTAGGCCTGCGCCTTTGCCTCCCAATTCACAGTACAACCAAGATGCGTACAACGACTGTTCAAGATGATCATATTGGCGGGGTCTTCAGACTTGCGAAGCACAAACCCACCGTGACTGGTGGAGGTGCGCTCCCAGCCATTGACCTGAACGCGAGTAAACGAGAATTGATAGGGAATGCCAACAGGCATATCGGAGAGCTTGCCCACGGGGATCCACGCTTCTTTTGTCGTGGTTTTGAAAGCGGGATCGAGCATATAAGCTACAGCCGGCACACCAATGGCCAAACCAATAATTCCCCCGATGGCACCCGCTGTGATCTTGATAAAATCGCGACGGCTGAACTCATTTCCAGACATAAACACCTCCGCGAACATCATGCCATGGAATTGTATAGAAAACCCAAAATGGAAAGCGGGATGCATTTCCAGATTAGGCTAGTATCTCCTCACAATGGCGTGACAAACCAATTAGAGCCACACGGCAGATAACCCAAAAACCGTAATTGGATTATAAGGGTCTATCTCCCCTTTTTTCTAGGAAGTGTGGACTAAATTACGAGGATGATTGTCACTTTATCGTCTTATGTTACCATAAGATAATCACCTCATTTTGCAGGCGGTTTCGAAGTAAGAGAGAAATTGGATATTTGCGATGTGGGCGGGAGAACACCGCCCACATCGCAAAGCCCGGGTATCAAGTATTCGAGTACATCATCATTCCGCAGTGCTCTGTGATACAACAAGAGGTAAAATATGTGCTCAACCAACGGATTTTCAAGGAGGCACAGATGGGCCTGAAAAGGAACGTCAGCCTGACCACAGCCCTGCGGTATAAAGGGCGAGGCCCGATGCTGACGTACGTCCTTCATCGCATCGGCGGGCTGGGCATGGCGATCTTCATAACGATACACATCCTGGCCTCATTCTTAGGAGGAAAAGGCGGGATATTCGTCAACTCCATTTACGAGAATTGGGTATTCCAGATCTTTATTTTCTTCTGTGTGCTTTTCCATGCCATCAACGGTATGCGAATCACGCTGCAGGACCTATGGCCGAGAGCGATTAAATATGAGCGCGAGGCCATCTGGGTAGAATGGGTGATCTTCCTGCCGCTCTACGCGGTGGCCGTCTACGTGATCGTCCGGACTGCGTTAGGAGTTTAATATGGCTACAAAATCCAGAAATCTCCCCCTGGCCCAACGCGGTTTGAACTTTGAAATGCTCATGTGGCTCTTTACGCGGCTCTCCGCACTGGCGATGTACGGCTTCATCCTGCTCGCGGCGATCGGTGCGCTCATCATGGGTGCGCGCACCCAGATGAATATTGCAGACATCATGCGCTGGGCTTTCATGCCCAATGTGACCCACGTGCAAAACACAAACGTGACCGACATTGCAATCTGGGCCTCGCCTTTCTGGAAGCTGGTAAGCAGCGGGCTGCTGCTGGTAGCGGTAGCACACGGCGTGCACGGCCTGGTTGTCATAACAGACGATTACCTGGTGACTCCCCGGGCACGGCAGATCGTCCGCATCATCAGCATTGTATTTATGCTGACCATGATGGCCGTCGGCGTTTATGTGCTGTGGACCTCCTAAGAGGCAAATGCGAAGCACCTGAAGCTCTTTTCCTTTTGTAAGTCCGAAGTTGAAAATTTATGGACCTGGATTCAGGAGTTATAAATGGCAAATGTTCACGAATTTGAGGTAGTGGTGGTGGGTGCAGGTGGCGCGGGACTTATGGCCGGCCTGTATGCCTCACGCGGCGCAAAGACCGCCGTCATCAGCAAACTATATCCCACGCGTTCACACACCGGCGCGGCACAAGGCGGGATCAGCGCGGCGCTGGGTAACCATGAAGAAGACAAGCCCGAATGGCATACATACGACACCGTCAAAGGCTCCGATTATCTAGGGGACCAGGACGCGATCGAGTTCATGTGCAACGAAGCCATCGATGCCGTGCTCGAACTGGAGCACATGGGCCTGCCCTTCGACCGCACGCCCGAGGGCCGCATTGCCCAGCGGCCATTCGGGGGACACACCAATCTCGAGACGGGGAAACCCGTGCGGCGGGCCTGCCACGCGGCGGACCGCACCGGGCACATGATCCTGCAAACACTCTACCAACAATGCCTGAAGAACAAGGTCCATTTCTACGATGAGTATCAGGTGCTGGACTTTCTGATGGTGAACGGCAAAGCCGCAGGGGTGGTGGCGGTGGAGCTGGCAACGGGGGAATTGCACACCTTCCGCGCCAAGGCCGTTATCATCGCAACAGGCGGGCACGGCCGTATCTTCCAGGTGACATCTAATGCCTACGCCTACACGGGAGATGGGGCGGCGATCCTGCTTCGCCGCGGCCTGCCGCTCGAAGATATGGAATTCTTCCAGATGCATCCGACCGGCATCTACAAACTCGGCATCCTTATCACGGAAGGCGTGCGCGGCGAGGGCGGCGTCCTGATCAATGACAAGGGCGAGCGCTTCATGACGAAATATGCGGCGCACGTCAAAGACCTGGCTTCACGCGATGTGGTCAGCCGCGCCATCTATACTGAAATCCGTGAGGGCCGTGGGATCAAAGGACAGAATTACGTGTATCTGGACGTGCGGCCTGAGTCGGTCATCAAGTATGCCGCCCTGGACGGACGCACGAATCCCGATGGCAGCGCTTATATAGTGACCGGCGAAGAGATCCTCAAGAAACTGCCCGATATCATTGATTTCTGCCGCGTGTACCTAGGCGTAGACCCAATCACACAGATGATGCCGATCCAACCCACGGCGCATTACACGATGGGGGGCATCCCGACCAATAAATACGGCGAAGTAGTACTGGATGACAAAGCCACAACCGTTCCCGGCCTTTATGCGGTGGGCGAGTGCGCGTGTGTATCGGTGCACGGAGCGAACCGCCTCGGCACGAACTCACTGCTCGACCTGGTGGTGTTCGGTAAACACGCAGGAACTCAAGGCTGCGGAGTACGCCAAACAAGCCCAGTTCGAGAATTTGCCCCCAGACCCGGAGGCAGAAGCGAGATCGCAGTTCGAGGCAATACGACATGCCTCCGGCAAGGAAAATGCATTCGACATCGCCAACGAAATGAAAAAGGTCATGTTCGACCTTGTGGGCGTCTACCGCAATGAAAAGGACATGCAGTCGGCGCTCGAGAAAATCCGCGAGCTGCAGGAAAGGAACAAGCATGTCAGCATGGCGGATACAGGCAAGATTTTCAATACGGAACTGCTCAACGCCTGGGAGCTTGGCAACCTGCTGGATGTGGCCGAGGTGGTGACCGTCAGCGCGTTGAACCGAAAAGAATCGCGGGGCGGACATTCGCGCGAAGACTTCCCCAAGCGGGACGATGCGAACTGGCTCAAGCACACACTGATCCGGCGAAAGAACGGCAAGCTGGAGATCGACTACAAGCCGGTGACGATCACCAAATATCAACCCAAAGAGAGAGTTTATTAGTAGAGGTAATGATGGAAGTCACTATTAAAATTTTCCGCTACAACCCTGAAAAGGACAAGCGCGGCCATTATGAGACCTATACCGTGGAGGCCGACGAGACTGAACGCATATTGGACCTGCTCGAATATGTCAAAGGCCATAACGACGGCGCACTTTCGTTCCGCCGTTCCTGTGCGCACGGCGTGTGCGGCTCGGATGCCATGCGCATCAACGGGCAGAATCGCCTGGCATGTAAAACTTTAGTGCGCGATATCGGCAATAAGATCACGGTCGAACCCATACTGGGCTTGAAGATCATCAAAGACCTGATCGTAGACATGGAACCGTTCTTCGACAATTACAAAAAGGTGCTGCCCTATTTCATCAACGATTCTCCGCTACCCGCGGATGGCAAGGAGCGCCTGCAATCTCCCGAGCAGCGCGAGCGCTTCGACGAAAGCACCAAATGCATTTTGTGCGCGGCCTGTACCACTTCGTGCCCATCGTTCTGGGCCAGCAATGATTACCTCGGCCCGGCGGCCATCGTCACCGCGCACCGCTTCATCTTCGACAGCCGCGATGAGGCGGCCTCGGAGCGTCTCCACATCCTGAGCGAGACCTCCGGTGTGGCACGCTGCCACACGGTCTTCAACTGCACCGTGGCCTGCCCGCGCGATATTCACATTACGGAGGCAATCGGCGAGCTGAAACTGGCCATGTTGACGGGGAAGCTGGATTAAGAGAGTAGAGAGTAAAAAGTAGAAAGTGGTGAGTAGATAAACGGCGGGCCGCGCGATCAACGCGGCCTGCTTGTTGTTATTATTCCGAGAAAACAAGCTGATGAATATTTTAGAGACGAATAGGCTTTTGCTGAGGCATCTGCTACCGACCGATCTGGACAGCCTGTTTGCCCTTTACCGCGACCCGGAGATCAGACAGTATTTCCCCGAAGGTATTTTGACCTATGAAGAAACGAAGGAAGAATTAGAATGGTTCCTCCATGGACACCCCGCCCGCCCGGAATTAGGGCTGTGGGCGACCATCCATAAGGAAACCAATCAATTCATTGGAAGGTGCGGGCTGCTGCCATGGACGATCGAGGGGCAGCCGGAAGTGGAAGTGGCCTATTTGCTGGCGAAGGAATATTGGGGGAAGGGTCTGGCGACGGAGGCAGCTCAGGCTATTGTCCAATATGGCTTCGAGCAGCTGCAACTATCTCGTTTGATCTGCCTGATCGATCGAGAGAACCAAGCTTCTATCAGGGTGGCAATGAAGGTCGGCATGACCTTTGAAAAGGAAGGAGAAGATGATAAAGGGCCGTTCCTGTTATATTCAATCACGAAGAGCCAAGCGGGGGTTCATCATGCGGGATAACTTATCATTTTGATTTTCAGTATGGTAACTAGGGGCGGCGATAATGCGGGAAGTGACACTGGCGGTGACGCCGAAAAACTGAAGGTGCTGGGAAGACTTCCCAGCACCTTCAGTTTTTCGGACGTTGTTCAAGTCAAGCGTGGGCAGAGAACTGGGACGTGGCTCACGCTCCATACATTTCCAGTTTTTCGGACATTCTTCAAACAAAGCGTTGGTAGTTACAAGTAGAAAAGAAGCGGGCGGCGCGATACAGCACCAAGCGCCTCCATTTTTTCGGGCACTCAGCCAACAGAGTATTAGCGCTTCCTGTGGTTATGGGGTCATCGGGCAGGTCACATCGTCCGTGGAGATGACCCGAGAACGCGCCATCTCATTGCCGGTCTTATCCATGGCCGCAACCTGAAAATAGCATACGCTTTTCGGCAGGTCCACAAAAAATGACTGCGTTTCAAAATCGGTTTTGGCTCTCTGCTCGAGAAAGTCCAATGACTGTGGAGAACTTCCGCCGAAAACACGATAGGCCGCAACTTCCGTTGCGCCGTTCCAGGAATACCCCAGGGTGAGGCCTTGAGGGTCGACCCGGGAAGCCAGGACAGGCTGAGTATCCGGGAATCCCTGCCAGGCGAAGCGAAAGGCCCGGTAGCTGACATATGGCTGGTCAAACACAAAATCGAAAACGACGGTGCCATCCGGCGCCACTTCCGTCATCGTGTCAAATGAATAGCCTTTCGCCGATGAGGGCGCACCCCAGCTGAGGAACGTATCCCCATTCGATAATCTTTGGGTATTGCCCATGTAGGTTGCAAATACGGAAGGGTCATGCGAAAAGTCCCAAACCTGGGTCACGGTCTTATTAACTTCATCGATCTGGTATTCGACGCCGCGGGAAGGGGCAGGGGATTGCGTACTGGCATGATTATCGAATACCGTGATATCCCCGTTCGGAAGCTGCCTGACATCATGCTGGTATGCAAAGGACTCGCCATTTGTGAACTTGAACATATTTTCCTTACCGCCCATGCGCCAGATTGCATTACCAGTCTGGAGGTCGATCTTGGTGATCTCGCTTAGATTTCGGCTCGAGAGCAACAAGTTACCGTCGTTCGCCAGGGCAAGGGAATTCCCGTGCACCAGATCTATTTGCTGCTCGGTCAGATTGGCCGTTGAATCAAAGAAAGAGAAATGATCCCAGCTTCGCCATTCGAAGATCACATTCTTTGACGGATCGAGTTCCTGGACCACCAGGCCGGTTACCGTGGCGTCCTTTTTCCCGCCCTGGACGACCTGGCTCATATCCACGGTCTCTGCATCATAGGCCATTAGCAATGCATTCCCATTGGGCAGGAGCTGAAAATCATGCAAATCAGCGTAATAGCCATCTCCCGCCTGGTAGGAATCCACCATGCGATAATGCGAATTCATCAGGTAGAAGGTGGCATTCTTTTGATCATAATATGACAGCAACCCATTCGGTTGCACCTTGAAATCCCAGGCATCCAGAGCATCCGCGACAGACTGATAATAGACAAGCTGGCCCTGTTCATTCAGGATCAGCAGATAGGAACCCACAATCGATTTGGTCCAATAAAAAGGCGACACAAAGATATCCCCCTGCGCTGCAGCTGGCGAATTTTTTGAGACAATATAATGAGGAATGTCCTGAGGGACGGTTAGAAAATCGGGAAAGGCGCTGCGCGGGGGTTTATCAGGGGTCGGGGGAGCCGACAAGGAATTGCTCCCGGGCGAACCGGGCTGCTGGTTGATTGCAACCTTGAAAGTGTACGCAAGAGCAGGATAACTGGTTTGCGAGTCCAGCTGCAGGCTGGTGACGTTAACCGCCACCTGCTCGCCGGGCGTAAATAGAAAATCAGGTTTGAAAATAACCGTTTTCTGATCGTCTGCGAGAATTGTGTGGCCCGCGTGAGGGCCGCTTTTTGACCCTCGTATGGTGAATTTCAAACCTTCGAGATTCCGGGCGCTCAACACGGGCCCATAACGGACAACGATCGTGGCGGCCTTAGAAACATATTCCGCATTTTGCAGAGGCGAGTAATATCGCGGCAGGGGAGAATCAGAGGCAAGAGCAGAGGACGGAAGAGCCTGGGGTTGGAGAGATTGGTCCAGGTGAGATTGAAAGACCTGCGGCAAGCATGAAGAGGAGGCCAACAGGGCCAATAAGCCAACGCTCCCTAAAACGAACCGTATCAACTTCATGTAATTTATTCGGCCTCCAAAAACGGGAATAAATAAGCCATAATGATAAATGATAATAGCAAACAATCATTAACTTATTCTTTAGAAAATATGTAGATTTAGAAAAGGTGTTAGAGCTGCTTTCAGAACACAGCAGCCCACATTGAAGTAGAAGAACTGCTCGGGGTAGTATAAACCTGATTGGGCAGGACACTGCACTCTATCGGAAGAATACCCCAAAATTGAGGGCGATGGCAAACCTTGTGCACTCTAGAATTAGAGCGTCCTTTCATTTCTGTCCATTCCTTCCGGCTCACGACACAGGGCATTCCGTTATACTCAGCTTTGGAACGGAGAAGAAATTTTCGGCTGTCATCTATAAACAGGGCATCAACCCGTGTGTGGATATTCCGGAACGGGTAAGCAGGGTGTTTCATAGAAAAAGCACTATTCCGGTGTGAGGTCGACTGAATAACCATCCGTTTCGGGCAATCCTGGTGCCTATGGGAGGGGGGAGTCACCGCTTGTATATCAACGGTAAAATGCGAAACCAGACCCATGTGGATGTGGGGATGAAATAAAGATCGAGCTGGAATTCGATCCTCAAATCAGGACGATCCCGATGCCCAAGGCAAGTGTTCGCGGCGAAGACGGTGCCAAAAAGCCCGTAGGGCGGGAGCTGCCTAAAACGAATCTGAATAGAACGCGGAGTGCGCGGATTTTTTTGAAAAAGCATTTAAACACCAAGGTCACGATCCAAGGTGCCGTACAGCTCCTGAGGGTTGGGTCAAATTTTTTTCTGCTCTTCTTTTCCTTCCGCTGTATAATCAATCGTATCTACCGGCGGCAGTACTGAGAAGAGAGCAGCAAGCAGGTAAATATATCTTTGTCGGTTGTCCAACCTGGAGGTGAAACATGGCTTTCAACATTGTTCATTATTCCCAGCAAGACCCACAATGGAAGAACGAAAAAATCAGCGGCGGACCCGATACCATTGGTTATATAGGCTGTGCACTCACGTGCCTCGCAATGTACTCCAGCGGTTGGGGCTTCCCCGAAACGCCCAGCTCGCTGAACAAGAAGCTCATCGCCAACGGCGGTTTCATCGACGAATTAATCGTATGGGGAGCAATCAGCAAGTTCCATCCGCAGGTGAAAAGCACCGGGCTGGGATTGTATACCAATACAAACGCCCCCATAGCCCAGATAGATGCTTCGCTGGCGGCGGGGCAACCCATTATCGTCGAAGTAGATTATTCCCCGGATGCCGGTCTGCAAACCCACTGGGTAATACTGTATGCCAAAAAAGATAATGATTATTTGATGCTCGACCCATGGCCCTATCCCCCCGATAACCAGGAAGTAACAGTAATGTCGCGGTTCAGTCACGGACAACCGCTGCAACGAACCATCAAAGCGATTGCCTGGTACCAGAGCAGCACAGGGGATGCGGTGCCCGTGCCGGCGCCGACCGTGCCACCCACCACCACACCGCCCACAACGACGCCACCCGCGACAACACCGCCGACTACCTCGCCACCCACGACAACGCCCTCGCCAACCCCGGTAGGAACCGACCTGATGCTGCAAGTCATCCCCGCCGCAACCGCGGGGATCAAGCTGCATACCCAAGCTTCACAGGATTCCGTTGCGAACTATGCCGAAATGCCAGGGGTACCACTGCAGGTTATCGAAGATAAAACAGGCGCGGTGGCCAAGATCGGCCAGAACGGTCAGTGGATATACATCCAGGATCCGAGCGGACATCAAGGTTACGTCGCGGGGTGGTACGTGGAAAAAAGCGCAGCACCCGTTCCAACTACGACTCCACAACCGGCACCGGCGCCAACGCCTCCGACAACGCCGCCGGCAACACCCACCCCGTCTACCCCGACTCCAGCGCCGCCTGCGCCCCCGCCAGCAGGAGGGCCCCAGCGGATACAAGTGGTGGTCCTAAACAGCGTAGGCGCGAGCGGGCTCACTGTAAGGCAGCAGCCCTCGCCTGGCGGATCGGCAGTGAACCTTGAAAAGGCAGGCGCCAGGCTAACGGTGATAGAGCCGGCAGATACAGCGATCCCAAAGATCGGGGTGACCGGTAAGTGGGTAGCCGTCAAGGCAACCAATAACCAACGCGGATATGTCATGGCACAATACATAGCTTTGAAACAATGAGGCGTTCAGCACGCACTGCTCTAATTATCTGGGCCGCGATCAGTTTTTTGGTCGCGGCCAGTTTGCCGGTAATCTATTTGAGGCTGGGCACAGCGGGGTTCAAGCTTTTCATACAGCAGCCTCCGCTCATCAACCTGCCGGTCACGCTGGCATCCGTAACCCTGCTCTGGCTATCGGTGGGAGCGCTGCTTTATCTTATACAAGCGCAGCGGATTAATGCTTCGAACCTGCCCAGCGTTGCCGGGTTCTTCCTGGTGTGCTGGGTCTATCTAAATATCCTGAGCGAGAGGTTCCGTTATGGCGACTACACCTATTATTTTGATGCAGCCACCAGCCTGTACCGGAACCAACCGCTGCCCGGCTCGTATTTTTATCCGCCTTTATGGGCCACCCTGCTGCAATTTCTGGTTCCCTTCGGGCAGGATAATTTCTTTATCATCCTGTGGCTGTTGAATTTTGTCTCACTGGTGGGGTTTTATGTTTTACTTCTGCGAATATTGGAAAGGTATGGTTTTTCGCCGCGGCCTTCGGCGCTGGTCACCACACTTTTCATGCTGGTGAATGTCCCCCTGCTGCGAACGCTCGTTTATGTTCAAGTAAATCTGCACGCGCTGAACTTCATACTGCTCAGCCTGCTGTTCTATCCGAAACAGTCCTTCCTTTCCGCCTTTATGCTTGCCCTGGCGGTACACATGAAGGCTTCACCGGCAGCCCTTGTGCTGGCTTTCCTGCTCGAGAAAGACTGGCGCTGGCTGGGTTGGTTCACACTCAGCGTGGCCCTGCTGGCGGGAATCACGATCGTCACTGACGGGATTTCCCCATTCTTTGATATCCTGTCGCACGTGCAGGGATTGGCGCTCTCCAGCAACACGATCTTCCACGACACTTCGTTCGATTCTTTCCTGCGGTTTGCGGCTCCGTTACTACACATCAACCTGCTCTGGACGCGAATATCTATCTATGCAGCCAAGGCTTTGCTGGCTGCTGCATCGATCGTGGTAATGGTCAAGGGTGCGCGAAGCGGGGCCTTTTTCAGACCGGAGGCTCAAATAACAGGCGAACGCGGCAAGCAGGTGCTGAATGCGATCCCGCCTTTGTTTATCCTGATGACACTGGGGTCACCGGTGGTCTGGGAACACCATGGGATATTCCTTGCGCTGGCCTTCCTGGTGCTGCTCAAGCGACTTGAGTCGCCAGCCGAGTGGTACTGGTTCGGCTTCGCTTACGTGCTCGAGTTCTTGGTGCCAACTTTCGATTTCTTCCCATGGTCGTTCGGGCGACTGGCGGCACCCCTCATCGTGCTAGGGCTGCTGTGGGTATGCGGCCGAAGTAAGGAGGACTCGACTTCCTTTGTGAGGATGAACCACTGGCTCGAGTCACTTGGCGTGACTTGACCCGCTACTTTGGAGCAAAACAATGACATTACGAGTTGACCCAGAACATAACGAGATCCGCGCGCTCAAGAGCGTCGCAAATTGGCGCGAAAAAGAGGTGCTTGAAGTCGGCTGCGGCGACGGCAGGTTGACTCAACGCCTGGCGAGTCTCGGCGCGAACATCCTTGCCATTGACCCTGACCCGGGACTCATCCGCACTGCCCGCAAGAATCTGCCGGAACGATATGCGGGACAGGTCCGTTATCGAGTGGGGAAAGCGGAACAGCTCAAACAACCAGACGACACCTATGACCTTGTAGTATTCTCCTGGGTGCTTTGATGAGTGTCCCAAGAGGGCATGGTCCATGCCCTTCACGAAGCACAACGGGTGCTAAAACCCGATGGGTGCCTGATCGATCTGCGCCCAATGCACATCCATCGCCGCGTGGGAATATCGCAGGCGGGTATTTATCAGCAAATAGGCATGATGCATGAAATTTTCGACGATGACCTGGCGGCAGATCGCGCCGTAGCGCAGGTGCTGCGGGAAGGCTCCCTAAAAATCGAAGGACGCATCAAATTCAACTGCAATCGCGTTATGGATTCCTTCCATGAGTTCAGGGATTGGCTGACGGAATTTGCGACGACAGACGAACAGGCGTCGAACAACCGGTTGTTGGAAAAGGTCAGCCATGTGTTGGAAGAAAGAAGCGGGAAAAAGAAAGTGATCTGCAGCGGTCCGTTAAAACTGCAGGTGCTGAGAAAACGCGCAGCACGTTGAGTTATAGACTATTCAACGCCTTTACAAACACCTCGACCATTTTTTCCAAATTGATCTCTTGCGTGACAATACGGAAAGATTCTTGCCCCATCTGGCGCAATCGCCCAACATCAGAAAGAGCCAACCTCAACGTTTCGAGCAGAGCTGCATAATCGTCCGGCGGGACCTGCCAGCCATTCCCTTTGCGAACCAGATCGTCCTGCGTGCCGTCGCCTTTGGCAACAAGAACGGGCAGCCCGTTCGACATGGCCTCCTGAACAGCCAAACCGCCAGTACCGGGCAGGACAAAGAGATCGGCTTCCTGAAAATAAGGCTTCAGCTCGGCCCCAGACCTAGCCCCCACAAATTCAGCAGACGGATAGACTTTACCCGCCAGCGAAACCAGTTCAGGTTTCTCAGGACCATCGCCAACAATGACGAGATGCGGCTTTGACCCACTGGCTTCGCCCAGCGCGGCGCAGGCTCGAAGTAAAAAGTCGAGGCGCTTACGGGCCTGAAGCCGGCCGACGAAGAGAAGGACGGGTGGTTCATCAAGAGCTGCGGAACGCAAGGGGGGATGATCCAATGGCCGAGGGGCAACAGCATTGGTCGCAACGAAAATCTTAGCGCGAGGAAAACCCAGCGCGGCATATTCTTGTGCGCCGCGCTGGCTGTAGGCGATGAGAGCGTCAAACTGACGCAAGAACCGGGTCCAGCTTATTTGGCGGAAGCCGGCCAAAGGGCCGGAAAGAGACGTGGCACCCAATCCCCAGCCAATCACCTTGCGGCCGCGGCTGTGCATCCACTTCAGAGCGGAGGGAGTGGCAAGATAGCGCGGGTTGGCTTCGACAATCAGGGCATCAGGCTGGCAATCCACGAGCCAGGGAATCAATCTTTTTTGATAACAAAGATAGAAAGGTCCGCCGAACCAATGAAGGTTATCCGCTAATCTATAATTCGCAAACTGCAATTTGTCGGCTGAAGCAATGCCCTCGCTCGAGCGAGGAAGACCCGCTAGCAAACTCAGGCCACGCTCGCAGGCCTGGGCAAGCAAGTCAAAGAAAGGCACACGATAGGCCGGCAGGACACGCTGCTGCAGCGCAAGCCTGCCAGAAAAGCGGTTGCTCATCAGGGTTGAACGTGAGGCGCGGGCCAGGAGGGGGATTTATGGACATGCACGACTTTCCAGCCACCCGATCCTTTGACCATCACGCGACTCTCATTGTGAGAGACGACCTGCACGCCTTCGGGCAGAGCCGTACTAATCAATAAAGTATAGCTGGCAATGGCAGTATCACCATAGCGTTGAACGGACAGGTTGGCAAGGTCAAAGCGAGTCTCTGCTTTCTGACCGGCGTCAGACCCAAAGACCGTACCGCGTTTGGCATTGGACTCCATCATAAACTCATGAAAAGGGAGCCCATCCAGCCGATGCGGCGTAACCCACCATTCATAAAGGGTCAGATCCTCAGCGATCGTTTCGTGATAAGCCGGAATATCATTATCCTGAACGGCTTTTAGATGCCGCAACAAAAAGTCTACTATCTCCTGATCCATGTTCATTCCTCCAGCAAAGCCTTAAGATACCCATCCATCATCTTGTCGAGGCCGAGAGAGGCCTCGGCCCGGGCGCGCGCGGCAACACTGAAGCGACCACGGTCGCGGAGAATCCCTGCGGCGGCTTCGGCCAACGACAGAATATCGGGCTGATCGAGCTGCCAGGGATCGCCGCCGTAAGGGACAAGCCTGCCGGAGTCGCCAAGGACAAGCTCATTCATTGCCCCGGTATCAAAAGCAGCCACCGGCAAGCCGCAAGCCAGCGCCTCAATCACGGCATTGGGACAGGCCGGATTAAGATCGGCAGAGAAAAACAAATGGGCCGAGCGGTCGATCTCCGGTATTTGCTCATGAGGCACCTGACCAGCCCATAGAATTGGCACACGCGAGCGGGCCCGGACGGTCGCCTGATGCGCCGCAGTAATTTTTCCGACCACCATCAATTCCACTGAGAAGTTGTGTCTTTCAGCAAGAAGTTCGGCCAACCTGACTGCATTGGCAAGGCCCATGTCGTAACCGCCGCCGAGATTACCTTCCACCACCAGGAGACGCTTCGGCCCGGACGGAAGCAGGACCCGACCATCAGGCCGGTATTCGGATAAATCCACGCCGTTGTGGACTACGCAAAAATGTGCCGGGACCTTACCATAGCGTTCATCCCACCAGCGCTGAGAAAAGTCGCTTTGATACAAAATATGTGTGGCGATCCGGGAGCGAATTAAGGATAGGACGAAATTGCCGTATTCGGCGCGCAGGAAATGTCGAAGGCCGGTATGCCGCTTGCGATGTATCCAGTTGAGCCCATCGAGGCGCTGTATGATCCGGGCGCCACGACGCCGCGCCCTCCACAACGGCAACAGATTCCTGGTCCCTGCAATTACCAGAATGGCTTCAGACGGTTCAGCAGGGTTGTGCGTCACTTCGAAGCCTCGTGTTTTCAGCCCTGCTTCAAATTTATATCGAAAGGTCGCCATGCCGCCCAACCCATCCACAACAGGGACAATACAAATACGAGGCATGAGGGAATTATATCCTGCGGACAGAGGGGAGGCAGGGAAGAAGGTAAACGGGGAGAGCTGGCGAATAGAAAGTGGAAAGTGGAGGCAAGTAAACAGAGAGCAGGAAAAACCGCAAAGACATAAGCAGGAGGCAGGTAACTTATGGTATCCTTAGCAAATCTTATTCGGGAGCCACGCATGTATGTTGCCATCGAAGGGGTGATCGGCGTCGGCAAGACCACCCTGGCCCGCCTCTTGCGCACTGCGTTTGAATCAGAAGTTTTGCTGGAGATCTTCGAGGAAAATCCCTTCCTTTCGGACTTCTACGCCGACCGGGAACGCTACGCTTTCCAAACCCAGATTTTCTTTTTGCTCAGCCGCTACCACCAACAGCGGCGTACCGTACCCGATCTGCTGGCAGCCGGCAAATCCTTGATCTCTGATTACACGTTCGCCAAGGACGCACTGTTCGCCCGCATCAACCTGAAGGGCGACGAACTCGAAATGTATTACAAAGTGCACGAGGCGTTGGGAGAGAAAATACCCAAACCCGGCCTGACGGTCTACCTGCGTGCCGACACAGATGTATTAATGGAACGTATCGCTCTCCGTGACCGTACTTATGAACGCAATATGGAACGCGATTACATCGACCGGCTCAACCGGGCCTACGAAGACTTCTTCTCCACGCCCAATGACCGCGCACCCGTCCTGGTCATCGACACCAACCCGCTAAACATTATCCAAAACCAGGAACACTTAAGATTGATCGAGAACCGCATCCGTGAGAAATTGAACCTAAGCCCGTTCCAACAGAGCCTGCCGCTCAACCATGCTTCCGCCCAGGCCATGCCGGTGCAGGATGATCCCTCGCGGGAACAGGACTAACCCATGCGCGTCAGCCGTGAATCGCTTATCCGCCTCGCGAAAGACAACGCTAAAGAGCGGGCTTTTAACAACCGTGATATTGTCGCGGCGTACCTGACGGGTTCGCTGATCTCGGATGCAGATCCTATACTGGGGGCGACTACCGACATCGATCTCGTGCTGGTGCATTCGGCACAGCCCGGCAGCAGGCGCGAGATCGTAAAATTGTCACCTGATTTCCACCTGGATATCCATCATCGCGCCAAATCAGATTTTAAGTCGCCGCGCGAACTGCGCACCGATCCGCTGCTCGGTTATGAAATGTATGACCCGCTGCTTTTATATGAACGGGAGAAATTCTTCGAGTTCGTACAGGCGGGGCTGCGGGCGGGATTTGAATTCAATACACCGTCCCTGGTGCTTATCCGCTGCCGCAAATTATTGGCGGAGGCCCGCAAAGGATGGATCGACCTGTCGGACATCGGCCAGGATAAAGCCGGGGCACTGCAAGTCAAGCAATTCCTGCGAGCATTAACGTATGCCGGGAACGCCGTTGCCGAACTAACCGGCGGGCCGCTGGCCGAACGTCGTTTCCTGCTTGATTTTCCGGCGCGAGCCCAAGCCGCGGAGCGCCCGGCCTTTACCGCCAACCTGTTCAGTTTGATCGGCGCCAGCCAAGTGGATTCAAGCGCGATCCCAAGCTGGCTCCCCGGCTGGAAAACCGCATTCCTGATGGCCGCTGAAAATGCCAAGGTGGATCAAAGCATCCACGCAGCGCGGCTGAATTATTATGAGAAGGCAATAGAGGCCTTAGCGGCGGGTGAAACACCCCTGACGAGTCTCTGGCCACTTATCAATACCTGGACACTGGCCGCACACGTTTTGAGCGACGAGCAGGCCGGTGAGTGGAAAGCCGCAGCCCTTCAATTAGGCTTGCTGGGAGCGGGGTTCGAAAAGCGAGTATCAGAACTAGACCAATTTCTGGATGAGATCGAGGTACGACTGGACGAAATCGCCGTGGAAAATGGCCTGGAGACCTCTACCAGCCTGTAAAGCCACATTTTGGGATAGACAAGTTCTCTCCAAATTGTCTTGACTGTGGATAAGAGGGGGAAAACTGTGGATAAGGGGCGTACCCTGTGGAGAGTAGCCGCCTTTTTTCGAAAACTACGCGAAAAACTCCAAAAAGGTCACCCCCATATATGGGGGCACAGCTATGGCTTTACCAAAATATAGAAGAGACAAATTCGAATAGATTTTCCATTGAATCTATTCGAGATTTGTACACAGCCGGCAATGAGCGCAGAGAGATGGCAAATCCCCAGATGTAGCGTTTAGGCAGAGATGTTTTCCCAGCCCTACGTGGATAAGGGATTATCCACTTTATCAACACCCCCTACTACTATTACGATATACATATTCAAATAATAAATGAGTCAATATGAATTCAAAGATGCAAAGAGCCAGGTGTATGGACAAGCAAACTGGCAGCTTGCTGCAAAAATATGTATTCAGGTGACAGGCTATTTAGGTTAGGGAGTAGCTACCGGTAGCGTCGCCGGATCGCCGCTGGAGAATTTGAGCAGAGTTGTAAAAGCCCAGGCCTTTTGGCCAGCTTGCCCGGGAATTTCCACCAAGACCCAATCGCCGGCAGGGGACTTACCCAAGGCAACGGCCGATTGATTTGCGGCTAATGATCCGATGGTCTGTGACGCCAGGGAAGCAGAAGCATGCAGGTTGACCGGATCAGCGCCGGGATTGACCACAGAGAAAGCCGCTGCTGCGGTCGTAGCTGTTGATTGAGGAGCCGGCGTGCCGGGTGTGGAGCTCGGCGGCGCAACCACCGTCAGCCCGAGCAGGTGAGCCAGTTCAAGGGTATATTGATCATGAGCTTGACGGGCCTTGGCAATTCCGGCATTGAGGGTATCTGGTTTTGCATTCGCTTGAAAATCGAGCAAAGTTTGAAGGGTCGTGTTCATATACAAAAGTTGGTAGCCTATCAAATTCTTAACACAGGGTTCCACCACCTGGTCTTCTGCGCTGCGCCGAATGGCCTGCATGGGAGGAATGACTTGCACCAATTGCGCCTGCTGAGTATTAGAAGCAAGCGTAGCATAATCGTCGAACTGCCGCATAAGATCGTTAACCCTGGTGACCGTTGCAGTCAGGTTCGCAGAACTGCACAGATCCGGTGTGGGGGAGAGAGATGGAGTGGCAGTAGGGGCAGGCTTGAAGGCGCCACAACCTGCAAGTAGCAGGCTTATAACCAATAGCAGCAGAGATAAAATTTTCATATTCCACGTCCTTGAGATCCGAGAGAGTAATAAAGATGGCTGGCAAAATGCCGGTCATCCGATTGTAGCAGAGTACCAGGGACTATTTTGGATGCCTATGATTTTGAAATAAATAGAGGCTCTGAAATGAAGGGTAGAAAGGACTTCCATTTTTCAAGCAGCGGCAACAACCGAAAGTCGCAAGCCAGCCGGCTGGCTTGCTATTTGTTTATTTACCCTATAAAATGGAATCAATCATCGGAGGTCACAATGAAACAAGACCGCTTTCTGGTCGGTATCCTTGTTGGAATCGTTGTGCTTATAATCGCAGCACTCCTGGTTTTCTTCTCCAGGCAGAACAGACAGACCTATGGCCCGGAAGATGCCCCGGAAGGGGTCGTGCATAATTATGTGCTGGCGGTGCTCAACAAGGATTACCCAAAGGCTTACAGCTATCTGGCCGACCTGGAGAATAAGCCCAGCTATGATAATTTCAGACATTCCTTTGCGTCGGGCGCTTTGAATACGGCCAACGCAGGGGTGAAGCTGGGCCAGGTGGAGGTGACCGGCCAGGATGCTACTGTGGATGTCAGCATGGTGTATACGTCAGGAGACCCGTTCTCGACCCAACCCAACAACCTGGGGGTGGCGCAGCTGGTGAGGCAGGGCGGCGCCTGGAAGATATCATCCATGCCGGCATACAACCTGTGGGATTACAGCTGGTATCAGGCGCCACCGAAGTAGGGGAGAAGGCGTAGATGCGGAAATGCGGAGAGTAGAAAGTAGGGAGAAGAGAAAAACGTAAACACGGAGACAGGGGAACAAGGAAACAAGGAAAGACGGAAACAGGGAACAGAGAAGGACGTAAAAACGGAGAATAGAGCGAAGAGAGAACAGGAATGGTAAAGACGGAAAGACGAATGAGAGGAGAATAAAAAATGAAAACGGTCCGCCGCCTTTACTTTTATGCGGTTGCCCTGATCAGCGTTGAGGTGGTCCTTTGGGGAACTCATTGACCTCCTGCGGTCCATTGTGGATGCAACCATCGGGGGAGCGGCCGAGGCGTTAGCCCGGGCCCTGGCTTTGGTGCTGGTGGGTGTGCCGATCTTCCTCTTCCACTGGCTGTGGGCACAACGCAGCTCCGCGCGCGACGAAGAGGAACGGACTGCCCGCCTGCGAGCGATCTTTTTTTATGCCATCCTGCTGGGAACATTTATCCCCGTGGTGCAAAACCTGCTGGCCCTGGTCAACCGGATCTTCCTGGAAGCCCTGAGGCTCGATACGAGCCGGGCCATCCTGGGAGGCTCGCAATCCTGGCCCGATAACCTGATCGCCATCTTGATGAACGGCTTGGCGGCGCTCTATTTCCTGCGCGTCCTGCGCGGCGAATGGAAGCTACTGCCAGGCAAGGAAAACTTTGCCGACGTACGCCGACTGTATCGTTATATCTGGGTGCTGTATGGGTTATCGATGACCATCTTCGGCGCACAGCAAACGCTGCAGTTTCTTTTTTATGTCCCATCAGGGGTGCTCGGGGATATCGGACGAGAGGCCTTGATCAATGGCATCGCCCTATTGGTTATAGGGACCCCGCTGTGGCTCTATGCCTGGCGTGTTGTCCAGGATTCGCTGGCGGAGGCGGCAGAAAAAGACTCAAACCTGCGCCTGGGCATTCTTTACTTACTGGCATTGAGCGGAGTCGTTACAGTGTTGACGACCGCAACGATGGCGGTGAGCACCGTGCTGAGTGAACTGCTTGGAGCGGGAATAGCGATCCCAGATTTCATTCATCAGATAGGCAGCCCAATCTCAGTGGGGATTCCGTTGGGGGTGGTATGGGCTTACTACGGTCACTGGTTAAACCGGCATATAGAGTCAATCCACGATGTTGTCCGGCAGGCGGCGATGAAACGCGTCTATTTCTACCTGCTGTCCGCACTGGGGCTGGGTGGAGCGTTTATAGGCGTTGCCTCGCTAATCAAATTCATCATTGACTTGAGCACCAGCGGCTCACTCATCCTGGACGTAGCGCTGCGTTCGAGCCTGGCGGGCGCGATTGCCCTGATCGCGGCCTGGCTGCCGCTATGGCTGTCTACCTGGCAACCCATGCAGGCCCGCGCATTCGCAACCGATGATGCGGGAGACCACGCGCGGCGCTCGGTGGTGCGCAGAGCGTATCTTTACCTGGCGCTGTTTGCAGGCGTGATCGGCGGGATGAGCTCGGCCGTGGCGCTGGTCTTCGAATTGCTGCGCGCCGCATTGACCGGTGCAACGGACAGCAGCTTCCTGACCACGAACCTGAACGATCTGCAACTTCTGGTTTTGTTCACGATCCTACTGCTTTATCACCTTTCGGTCCTGCGCCGTGACGGCCAGTTTACAGCGGATACTTTAGCCAGGAAACAAGGCGAGTTCAACGTCCTGGTGGTGGACTCAGGCGAGGGATTTGCAGAGTCGGTCAGGGCTGCGCTGACCCGACTGGCACCCAACGTCCCTGTGACAGTGTCGGCTAATAGACCGGAGGAAGAATTCAAGGCGATGATCCTGAGCGGAAGCGCGGCGCTGGATGCACCGGATTGGATCCGTTCCTTTGGTGGAAGCCGCATCGTGGTCCCGAACGAAGCGCAGGGGCTTATCTGGGCCGGCGGCATAGGCAGACAAGTGATACAGCAAGCTGCACAGACGGTCCGTCAGTTGGCCGAAGGACAAGAGGTGCGCAAGCAAAGTGGAATCAATTCGGGCTGGATGATCGTCGTGTATATTGCGGCCGCCCTATTTGGCCTGGAGTTCCTATTCGGAATCACTGCATTGATATTTGCAGCCTTCAATCGTTGAGCGGAGGTTCGCGGAGAGCGTTTACATGGTGAAGAAAATAGAACACGGAATTGGCGGCTCATCCATTTAGGCAGGATGAATTTCAGGCGGTCAGAATTTCAGGATGTGTCATTCGTTAATGATATACTTCGATAATCATCCTATTCAAGAGGGCTAACCTATGAAAGTGACCGTCTTACAAGAGAATCTCGCCCACGGTCTTGGTATTGTTTCACGCGCAGTATCCCCGCGATCAACACTCCCGGTTTTATCAAACATCCTGGTGGCCTCAGACGAAGGCCGTTTGCGGCTCTCGGCCACGAACCTTGAATTGGGGATCACGTGTTGGATCACGGCGCGCATCGAGCAGGAAGGCTCCACAACGGTGCCGGCGCGAACGTTTTCAGACCTGGTAAATACCCTGCCGGGGGACCAGGTGCTGCTTTCACTCGATACCAAGACACAGACGCTGAACGTGCGCGGTGGGACATCGACCAACGATATCAAATGTATCGACGCACAGGAATTTCCTCCACTGCCAGTACCGGACCTCGAAGGAGCCGTGCAATTAAATGTAGCCGACTTCCGTGAGATGATACAGCAGGTGGCGTTTGCCGCCTCCACAGATGAAGCCCGCCCGGTGTTAATGGGCGTGCTGGTGCAGGTTGAGAAAGACAAACTGACGATGGCTGCGGCCGATGGGTTCCGTCTGTCCGTGCGCAAGGCGACATTGTCTTCGCCAGCGGCCGCGCCGCTGACGGCCATCATACCGGCCAAAGCTTTGACCGAACTGGCGCGCGTAGCAAGCGACGGCGAGGAGCCGATCTATATGATCGCACCGAAGGGACGCGGACAGGTGATATTCCGCGTCAAGGATGTGGAAGTGGTTTCACAGTTGATCGATGGAACCTTCCCCGATTACCAACAGATCATCCCGCGCAAATATACATCACGCACACTGGTGTCAACTGCTTCGCTGGTCAAGGCCTGCAAGCAGGCGGAGATCTTTGCACGCGAAGGATCGAACGTGGCGCGTTTGAATATCAGATCTTCCAATGGCGAGCTGCAGCCCAGCGAAGTGGAAATATCCGCCACATCGGAAGAGACCGGCAAGAACGAAACGATCGTCGAGGCGACGGTGGACGGCAGCGGCGTATTGATCGCGTTCAACGTCAAATTCCTGCGTGAGGCGCTGGAAGTCATCAAGACGCCCAACGTTGCGCTGGAGACGTCGGCGGCGAATGCGCCGGGAGTGGTGCGACCGGTGGGCGACGACCAATTCCTGCATGTGATCATGCCGATGCATCTCGGATAAAAGTTAGAAAGTTTAAGGTTAGAATGTTTAAAGTTAGTGGCGGCCAAGTGACCGCCACTAACTTTTTTGTGCAAAATAACCTTGCGAATTCGAATAGGGTTGAATGGAGTTTTACTGGCCGAGCGACTCGGCAACCTTAAGCATCTCAGCCTCGGACAGCGAATCTGTGATCAGGCTATAGGAGATCCCGTTTTCATCCCAGACGAGGGAGGTCATCTGCGCCGGTTGGCACGAGAGGCGCCGCAGGTCAGGCGCGGCCTGCGTAGAAATCTGCCACAGCGTGAAAGGACTCCTTTGGATCCCAGGGCATATCGGGATAGATGGTCCCGCGCCGGTTGGTATAGCTCTTTACCAGGCTGTAACTGTTCATATCGAGATCGTTACGCGGGTTTTCATCGTAAGGAGCAATGGGCGAGATAAAGGTCATCACGAAGGCACCGTTCACGCCCGCCTGGTCGAGTACGCCCAGTTGATCGATAAGCTCACGGGCCTGCATGTGCTCGTCACGCACGTAATCGCCTTTTTTTAGAGGCATACGCGGCGGAGGCAGTTGAGTCCCGAAAAGCGCAGTGCGGGCGGAGCTGGCAAGGTAGGACAGGATCACGCGGAGATTTAGCCTGAAGTCCGTCAGGTCGCCAGCCATCCCTTCGGTGGAAGTGTCGGCGCCGCGATAGGTGCGGCAGCCAAACTCCGTGATGACGACCGGCTTCCCAATCGCGAAAAACGGCTTGAGCATATCGACATAGCGGTCTTTGATCCGGGCGGCGCGGTAATGGTCAATGCCGATGAAATCAAAGAGGCTCCAATCGACCGCTTCCCATACTAACGAGGCATAGGTAAGTGGGCCATGGAAGGCCTGACGCACGACATGGTTAGCTTTGGTCAGGAAAGCATTGAGCGGGGGTTATGTTTCCCGGCCTTAACGGTCTCCCAGAACGAGGGATTGCCCATCCTTTGCATGAGGTTACGGCCCTCAACAATGCCTTGCATGAAGAGAGTCGCCTCAGTGCCAACGCAAAATACCAGCTTCTGCGGCCAGCGTTGCTGGAGCCTTTCGGCTGCCTGTGCAGCTTTGGCGAGGTAATCGAGCGTCTCTGGCTGACCCTTGTCCCACATCTCCGGCGATAACCAGACTTCCAGGCCCAGTCCCAAGGCGTCCTCAGAGGCTGCCATCAACCGGTCGATGTCAAGCCCGCAGATGCGGACGGCATTGCAATGCAAGTCATTCTTAATGATCGAAAGTTCGCGGTGTACCACCTGCGGATCGAAGATGGGGCGCCAGTTGCCATTCATCACACGCCCAACATCGTAGGAAACGCCTTTTCGCTGCATTGGCTTGCTCCTTTGCTTTCAATATAACCGGGTTACCCGATAAGTAATAATGCAAGATTGTAAATCCGATATTAACTAAGAGAAAAAAAGACTTGCCACAAAGATATAAAGAATTTACCACTAAGGACACGAAGGAGCACAAAGTTAAAATTGGACGCGGATAGGACTTACTGACTTTTGAATAAATAATGTATGTGCGAATAATGTATGCAAAAATACGGGATTGATTCAGCGGCTTGGGCACAACGTGTGTGCCCCTACTTTTGTTTTTCAAACCCTTGACAAATCCCCCAATTGATATACAATTATTACAATCATACAATTAGTACAATTTGATCAATGGATAACAAACACGCTCTTTCGCTTCGCCTCGACTTCAGATACGGCCTGCCGATCTATGTTCAGATCATGAACCAGATCGAGCAGCAGGTATCGGGTGGAATGCTCAAGCCCGGCGATCAATTACCGACCGTGCGCGCGCTGGCTTCAGACCTACGTGTGAACTTCAACACCGTAGCACGCGCCTACCGCCTGCTGGACGAGGC
>CAWAKH010000029.1:0-95495 GCA_963782565.1 uncultured Chloroflexia bacterium | reverse complement strand
CTTCCAACTACCCTGACAGAATATTTATCCTGAACGTGGAATGTATCCTAAATGGCGAAAAATGTTCGCCAACTCCACGCTTTCTAATTGGAGGAAACTCTCCTGACTGGTCGCCAGATGGAAAATTCATAGTTTACGAAATTTTTGGAGATGGCATCTTTAAAATCAGTGCAGATGGCACAGGAAAACCAATAGAACTAACACCAATGGACGTAAAGATTTGTTTTAACCCAATATGGTCACCTGATGGAACAAGAATTGCAACTCATTGCTATCAGGAGCAAAGTAATGGTTTCGAAATCTTCATCGTAAATTCCGACAGCTCAGGTGCAGTGGCTCTTACAGAGGGTCGGATGCCAAGTTGGTCACCGGATGGCAGCAAAATAGCATTTGTTTCAGAACGGGATGGGCTTGGGAAGTGTATTGGCGGAATTTGCGGTTCAGGCGGTGTATATTCAAGCGCGATGTATGTGATGAACGCTGACGGCAGCAATATTGTACGATTGAGCTTACGGTATGACGAGTTTGTGCAATGGTATGCGTGGGTACACTAAAGAAACAAACACATCCTGCCCGGAGCTCAATCAATTGGCGCTCTGCAATAGGAGTTGATCCCATACTCCAATATTCTCTTAGCATTGATATGTTTCAAACGCAAACGTTATTTTACGCATTGCGTCCGTCGAACTAATGGCAGCTGCTCATCGTGTTGGGCAACCAACTATCTCCGTTTTCCCCATAAAACAACAGAGAGGGATCATGCCAATTCGTACCATTCTCGCAGGTGCAACCGGGTGGGCCGGTTCAGCCGTGGCTCGGGCGATTGCCGGATCGAACGATATTGCTCTTGTATCTGCGGTATCACGCACTCATGCCGGGCATGTCCTGGGTGAGGTGCTCGATGAACCGCTGCTAAATTGCCCGGTCTATGGGACCGTGCAGGAGGCGCTCGCGCAGCCCTGCGATGTTTTTTTCGAATTTACAAGACCAGAGGTCGCCAAATCCAATGTCCTGGCAGCCTTACAACAGGGAGCGCATGTTGTAATTGGCACCTCCGGTTTAACCGAGGCGGATTATGCCGAAATTGCAGCCGCCGCCGAAGCCCGCCAAGTGGGGGTATTGGCCGTTGGTAATTTTGCTATCACCGTCGTCTTATTGCAGAAATTTTCCGAGATCGCCGCCCGGTATATTCCCCAGTGGGAGATCATCGACTATGCACATGATGATAAAAAAGACGCGCCCAGCGGGACTGCGCGCGAACTGGCTTATCGCTTGTCAAAGATTTGCCCGTCAGAACTGACCATTCCCTTGGAGCAAACAGTAGGCGATAGAGAGACACGCGGCGCACGCCTGACGGGCTCGCAAGTTCATTCCCTCCGCTTGCCCGGATATACAATTTCGGCGGAGATCATTTTTGGGATGCCTGACCAAAAACTGACAATCCGCCATGACTCCGGCAGTAGCGCGCAACCTTATGTGGACGGTGCGCTGTTGGCAATTCGCAAGGTCGATACGCTGGTTGGCCTGCATCGTGGACTTGATAATGTCCTTGATTTGTAAAGTCAAAGGTTTGATTATCAACATATCGGGACTTCGTGTTCTCTTTGGCTGCAATCCCCGGTACTACTCTGAAGTGACTATTGTCGCCCGAAAATGATTTACCCGTAACTCTTGCACCAGATAGCCGATTTCTCCTCTTTACATGCCACGGACATCCTTGCAACAGACTCTGGGTCAGATCAAAAAGTTAACTGCCACGACAATGTTGACATCCTATTCCGGGATATACATACAATCCCGGCTTTCCTGCCTTTCACGCCTGCTTTTCCAGTAACACCTTCAGCTGCTCGAGCATTCCAACGTCTTCCTGCAGCGAGCGCTGGATCATGGCGTCCATCAGCTTCGACTGGACGCTGAACACATAATTGCGGATTGTGCCCTCGCCGAGGTACAGCGAACTGCCGATCTCCTGGTTGGTCTTGCCTTCCGAGGCCCTCAGGAATACCTGGTTTTCCTGCCGGCTCAGGTGCGCCAGGATAGCTGTGTCCTCTTCTTTGACCGCCCGGCGCACTTCCTGGAACATTCGTTGCGTCACCGCTGGATCCACCTGCTTCGATAACTTATCGATCTGATAATCCAGCACGAACGTCAACGCGGTAGCCCGGCCCTGCCGCTCAAAGCGATAAGTACCTGTGGGCTGCGCCAATCCTGTGGTCACGTCGAAGCGGATCCACTCATTCAGCTTGCATTCCGTAATCTCATAGTCTCCCGCGATTCTGCCGGTTGGGTCCTTGAGACCCTGCTCGAATTTCGAGCCCACGCCGTAAGGCTCTCTGCTCAGCGGCCTGGCATCCAGGACCGACCCGCGCCATAACGGATTATTGGCACCATTCAGAACAAAGTCAAACACGGACTCCACGGGCCTGTTGATTACAACGGTCATCTCAGCATGAGCCATTTTATTCTCTCCTTATCTTCTGTTGCTGTGCTAATTCCTTCTGCGAATAAATTACATCCGCTCCCGCACCGGTCACCATGACTGATCGCCGGCCTTGGGCCTCGCTCCAAAACAGAATCCACGCCCGCTTAACCTCCGCGAACGTATACGGCTGAGTCGCCTTTTCTGTTCCGTGTGCAATCGGGTGCAATTCAGCTTTGCTTCCGCTTGAAGGCGCAGAAGTATATATTGCTCCATTGAGTAGAGCTGCCTGACCCTGCCATGAATGCTATGTCATGCTTACCTCCGACAATGACAGGTTCCATATTCACTAATTCCCAGCCTTCCTTGCCGAAGCTATCCAGCTCCGGGATGATCGTTTCAGGTGAATATTTTTGAAGACCTGTCCATTCAGGCCAACGCTGCTTGATATATTCCTTTGCACCCGCGTTATCAATATGTGCATGGACAAACACGCTTGTATATTCCCATTTTTCTTGTTCTGCTGGCATTTCGTGCTCCTTTCATTTTGCCAGTGCCCCATCCATCTCTGACATACTGACCGGTAGTGGGTTGCAATCTCTTCCATGATGTTGGCTGCCATGCTTTGCATGTCTAAAGTTGAATGAGCACAAACATGGAGTGTCACGCCTGGGTTTGAATGACCCCGTAACTTCGACACAACAATGCTGGAATACTATGATTTGGCATTAAGCTTACAGCTGTATGACGCCGACCGTGAAACCTGATCCTTGATAAGTTGGCCGCCTTCAAGATCTTCATAAGATCTTTTCGTAAATACACCTCGTTAGGGGTGCGCCAACGCTTGAAGGGAATATCAAGTCGTTATCTTGCCGGCTGCTGCAAGCTTTTGCCTTTTCTTCCTCAACTCTTTGTGTATGCTCTTTTGGTTTATTGAGAGTTGGTTCAAATAATAGGATTTATCGAGTTCCTGCAAAGGCCCTGGGAGCATCCGCTACCGACCCTTGCCAGGGATGTCCTGTATCTATCTGTGAACCATTATCGTCCCCTGATCTACTTACTATCATACCAGTTTAAACCCCGAATTTCTGAAACTCTCATACCGGTCGTTAGTGCCAGATGGTACACAGACTTATACCTTGTATTACCGGCCGCTGTCAGGAATTGACCTGTCTGCTGTATCAGGCGCTGTGGAAACCATTGGCGCCAGAGACTGATTGAGCCTTCTGTGTAGCCTTTAATGAAAATTACACAGTCTGCCTTGACTTGACAGGTACATTGCATTATAAGGTGCACATGAAAACGATCAAGCGCCTCGTAGCCGCCGCCGAGTTGCTCCTCATCTTCCCTGGAGTGCTGTTCATGACGTCGCTCTTCGTGCGCAACTTTCAGCCTGCGCCTTACGAACCGGCGCAAACGGCGCAGCGTGTGGTCGAGTGGTTTAGCGGTCGCGTGATGCTCGGCCTCTATGTCCTTCTCTTTGCCCTGCCGTTTGCGGCCTTCGTTATGGGCTGCGCTACTCTGCTGCTTGGCTGGCGCAGAGATGCCGGACTCCGGCAGGCCGGCGCGGGCACGCTGGCTGCTATCCGCGCCCATCCGGCAATCCTGCTCATCGCCGCCTCAACTGTGGCCGCCGGGGGCATCCTGGCCATAGTCGCTGTGCACGTGATGATGAACTAAACCGGCCCGATGATGGTTCGGCCCCGAGGATATAGCTGATGACTGGGAAGCCCGAAAACACTGACGAGGTGGAACATCTCTGGCGGACGTTTCTCACAACCGGGGAATTTGAGAAAGAGAGTCGTCAACGTCACCTCTTCCAGTTGCTGCCTGGGACTCCGCGTTGTAAGCTCTGCTACGCGCCCTTTAAAGGAGCTGGAAGTTCGGTTGTCAGGCTTGCTTATCACAAAGTGCCCTCGAACTTGAATCCCCATTTGTGTAACGCTTGCGAGGATTTTGCGCATCACTTCCAGGGCGGTGCGGAGATCGAGCTGTCCCTGCTCTTTGCAGACGTCCGCGGCTCAACGACCCTGGCCGAAAGCATGAGTCCCCTCGATTACAGCAAATTGATAAACCGCTTCTACAATACTTCCACCGAGGTCATGGTCCAATCCGACGCATTGGTTGACAAGATAACCGGCGATCAGGTCGCGGCCATGTACGTGCCCGGCTTTGCTGGAACCGAACATGCGCGTCGCGCCATTGCTGCCGCCCGGGAGATCCTGCGCGCTACGGGCCATAACCGCCCCAAAGGGCCGTGGATTCCATTAGGCGTGGGCATCCATACCGGTATTGCCTTTGTTGGCTCTGTGGGTTCTAAAGAGGGCCCCTCCGATATCACTGTCCTGGGCGACGCGGCGAATACGACCGCACGCCTGGCCTCCAGCGCGCGCCAGGGTGAGATTCTGATCAGTGACGCCGCCTACCAGTCCGCCGGGTTGGATCTCGGCGCACTGGAAGAGCGAAACCTTGAGTTGAAGGGCAAGAGCGACCGTGTGCTGGTCCACGTGCTGACCCAATACTCCTGAATAGAGTTCGGAGTCGTCTTTCCTTTTTCGGGCGCAATCACCAATAGGCTGCAGAAGCGATGGATCGCGGAGCCGCCAACTCTGGTAGCCCTCCTGTTAGCTCGCCTGCCCCGCGGAGCCGGCCAATCCGCCGCCGCTGACCAGGAACGATGTATTAAGCCCGAATTCACCGGGCGCTGCAGGCCCGGCGGGGTCGCACAACCACGTGCCGTCGAGGGCTCGGAAGCGGTACTGGTACTCGCAACCCGCCTCTAGCTCCAGCGTGAGCGACCAGCTGCCATCCGCCGTACGTTCCATCAGATAAACGCTTTCGTCCGACTCCTCGAACCACCCCACCAGGTAAAGACATTCGCAACCGTTGACCGCGGGCATCGAAAAGGTGACCCATGCCTTGCCATTCTTACTTGCCATGTTCTTGTGGATTGTGATCATACATCGCTCTCCATTCTGAAAATGCGGAGCGACCAACGACGAAGCTGCGATTTAGTGTCGCTTCTTCGGCCATACGTTATTCATATAGAAACATCAATATACGCTGGCTCGATCCGGTATAAGAGGACTGCCCTATTCCCTGCTGCGATGATAACCCCGAGCTTCCATCGCAGAACCGGCCAGCCCGCACCCAAACATGGTGCCGACTGGCAGATACAAATTCATTATAACTCTGATTGGTATTATCCCCAATAGGGAATTTACCTGAAGCGCGGTGCGATGGTCTTTCCTAAACACATTAAGTCAACAGGGATGGACTCTCCAGCCACAGGTAGTATCCTTGGGTTTTATTCTAGAGTCGCCTTTCCTGAGCCTGGCGCAATTCCAATATGACGCTCCACACCCAAAGGCCCAGCCTCAGCGCTGGGTTTTCGTTCTTGGTTAGCCTGTTTGTCGAAGATCCTGCGTTGTTCAGGGCGAATAGCTTACATAATGATCAGGCGCTAATAAACGATGGTAACTATCAGGATAACAAACCCAGGGGTTAGTCAATCGTCTTGAGGATTGGTTGGTTGTAGTTGAGGGTTTGAATCAGGACATCAATCACTGACCCACACCACAAAAGAGCGAGAAAATCCTGGGTTCTGAATCCCCATGTGAACAAAGCTATTAGACTCAATAGCTGCAAAAATTCCACAACTATGAAGCGGACCCACTTTCCAATGTACAGATAGCCAAGGCCAAAGATCACTAAAGGCGTGGCATTCAGTATCATCGCCAAAGCAACGGATTTTGCTTTCTTGGGTTTTTGTGCTGCTTCACTCATCTTCGGCCTGCCTTTCGATGTCTTCATTATCGCGCAATGCGAAGCGATTTAGCAAGAAGAAGTCCGGCGGTTAGGCCGGACTTCTTCTTTGCCTTTTCATTCTGCTTGATCGCCTTGTCCATCTCCTCTTTTGGCTTGGGTTTAACCTTCAAAAATGCGGCTAGAGCCTCTTTGAAGTCGAGGGGAAAGAGGGAGGGAGGCGGGGCGCTCGACATCCATTCGCCACGCTGGCACCCACTGCGTGCAGTGCGGTGTTGGCGCTTGAAACGTGGCGACCGACCGCACTTACAGAGCATCGTCCGCATTGGTCTTGATCTTGATCACTTGGCGGCTGTGTTCTACCAGCCGGCCGCGCGATCAGAGGGGGATGAGCGAAAATTTCCTTGTTCGCGGTAATTCTATTATTAGACCTCTTGCGTAAGTGTGCCATAATAGGCACATGCGATACGAAACCATCCAACACCTAAGCGAGGCGGACTTCAAACGCCTGACCGGCGTGCAGCGAGAAAGCTTTGAGAAGATGCTGAAGGTGGTCGAGAAAGGGATGCGCGATTTTGGTCGACCGCCAAAATTGAGTCGGGCCGATCAATTGTTGATGACATTGATGTATTGGCGTGAGTATCGAACAGAATTTCATATTGCGCAATCCTATGGGATCAGCGAATTGGCGGTTTGTCGTACGATCCAAAAGGTGGAAGACACGCTGGTGCGTTCCGGGAAGTTCCGTTTACCAGGCAAAAAGGCGCTCCAAGCCAGTGACACCCTGTTCGAGGTGGTGCTGGTAGACGCCAGCGAGCAGCCGATTGAGCGTCCAAAAAAAGCCAAAATCGACATTACAGCGGCAAAAAGAGGCGGCACACCCAAAAAACGCAGTTGATGGCTGACCAAAAGACCGCTCAAATTATCGCCACGGCCTTTAGCTACGGGAGCAAACATGATTTCCAGCTTTTCCAGGATGACAGGAGCGACCTTGCGGAGCACATTCGGATTTTGGCGGATGCGGGTTATCAAGGACTGGCGCAGTTCCATGAAAACTGCCAGACACCCTTCAAAAAATCCAAATACCATCCTCTGACAGTCAAGGAAAAGTTGAGAAACCGCAGCTTGGCTCGAAAACGAATTTTGATTGAGCATATTTTTCGCAAATTGAAGGTGTTTCGGATCTTGAGTGATAAGTACCGTAATCGAAGACAGAGGTCCTCCTTGCGTTTCAATTTGATCGCTGCCATCTACAACTTCGAACTCAACCTAAAATGACTTTCGCAAGGGGTCTATTGAAAACATCAGGTTAGAGTGAGGGTTGCGGTTTGATCTGCGTAATCGGTCGCTCCGACTACTGGCTCAAAGACCGGTTGGAAATACCCCTCGAAGTCCACGCGGATTGTGCATGGCCATTCATACGGATAGTAAATGTCGAGTCCCATGGGATAAGGCGCGTCTGTGTCTGCGCTGAGCCTTACGTATTGGATGCCAGCTACAAACATGATGTTCTGGACCTGCAGCACTTCCGATGTTCCTGAGAATAGAATGCATTTGCAAGTGAACTCGAAGCCTTGATCTGCGATGCCTGGGATGGTGGCGCATATCTTTACGCGCCCGGCGATTGCATAGGTCCCGAGCACTGCTTCTGTGGCGATGCGATACCAGCCAGCGCCACCTGAGAGCGTGGCATTCACGGTCTGCTTCTTCGTGATGCCACGGCCTTTGAGTTGGGTTAGTTCTGCCATTGGTGCGCCTGCGCCATTGGCTATCAATGCTCTGCCGATCGATCTTCCGATGCCGATCGAGTTGAAGCGGCCTATATAACCGTTGGTCTGTGGGCTGATTTCCCAGCATGCATATCTCACGGCCATGCCTGAGATATCGGTGTCGGTGACGAGTGTGGTTGAACCATCAGCGGCGATGATCGTGGCTGTGTCTCCGTCAATCTTCATGCTGATATGGTATGGCGTTCCGTCCATGATCAGCGTGTGGGATCCTCGAGCAATCTCTGTGAAAGCGCCTGCAGCTACCCTCTTTTGTAGTACCCAATCTGTGGGGCTGAAAAGCAAGTGCAGCATATCGGACAAGCCAAGCATGGCTTTATCTGCAATCATTACCAAGGTGCTGAGGGTTGCATCGTTTGTGCCTGTGCCCGGCACGAAAGAGAATGTGCATTCGATCTGAGTGATGGTCTCGCCGTAGTCCAGCGCGCTATAACTCAAATCGGGAGAAGTGAGTAGACCATCTTCAATAACTGTTGAGGTTGGGTCTGCTCCGGATACGAGCCATTCCTGGCCGGTGGGGATATCGTCCTCGGCTTCGAAGACCTCGCCGGCCATGCGATACACGAGGCGCAAGAGTTCGGCTTCATCGATGCCGCCGCGGTCAAACAACTCTGTCAGCACTGGCATGATACGAGAAGCGGCGAGAGCGAGATTGGCATTGTCCCGCTCGGTGATATCTGCACCGCGGGCGAAAATCTCGGCGTCTGGTTTAACGCGGCGGTCCGATTTCTTGCGGACCTGCACCGCGATTTTGGAAAGAGCAACGAGCATATCGAGGAAAGAATTTTGCATATCGGACAGGGCACGGAAGGAAGGCGTCCCTGCAGCCTCTGCGGTAGTGCGAGTGCTGCTCTCTGGTTCGGCAAGCCAGTGCAGCGGCATGCCGATGCCGGCCGCTACCATTCTCTTGAGCGCCATACCATCGAGCGAGGCGTCAAAGGAATTGAGCTGGGGCGTGAGGATGCCCCAATCTTCGCCCTCATCTGTCACGAGCACTGAGCCTGGTTTGGGCGGATTGGCATTGAGATCGGCGGCTCTTTTGTCCTTCTCGGTCTGAGCGACTGAGCCTTTCAATCTCAAAATGTACATGATGGAATTGCGGAAGTGATTCAGCCTGGCGCGGTCTTCGAGCCATGTACTAAAGCGGCCGATCCATGGCAGCAAGGGAGCGAGATCCGGTTCTCCCCAGTTCGTACCCACTGGCACGTTATCGGCGAAGTGGACCATAAAGAGATCCTGTTCGGCGTCCGGGTCATACGCCGGCCACGGCGATTCGTTGATATCGCTGCGGGTGAAGAACGTCTCTTGCATGACGTCATTGTCCGCGGTTTGAATCTCTTTGATCAGTTCAGCGGGCACGGCTCGAATAAAACTCATGCCGCTGACCTTCTCCACGCTGAACAGGAAAAACAAATTACCGGTGCGTGTGCCTTCATCCTTCCACGCTTTGAGCTGTGAAGGGATGCGGTTCATCGGATGATTGAACCAATCGTCCAAAAATTTTTGAGTGGCCTTGTGTTTGGTCTCGATGCTGACGCCCTTGCCGATCACGAATTGAGAGATGAGGGAAACGATCCTGCGGGCAAGTGGATTGATTCTCCATGCGCGCAGGCATTCGGCCTGGACCTTGAGCCGATCGTAGTCGTATCGATTGCGATAGGAGTTGGTCATGCCGTTGGGGAAGAAGTTGTTATCGGTGATGGGGCTGACTGCGAGCTGGCCGGCGATTTCACGGCCTAAGCGAGTGCTCATCAGTCGGCGGGCGATTCGGCTTGTGAAGGTATTAGAGTTCTTCATCTGGATTTAACTCCCGTAGAGCGGCCAAAATGTCTTGCCCTATTTGGCCTCCGTGGCCACGCGTGAGTAGCAGTGTGCGTTCTGCCGTGTTGATAAACTGCAGAGCTCTGGCCAGGCAGTAGAAAGCGCGGATTTCTTTCTCGTCGATCTTTTTGAGTGTGGTCAGTTTGAAAAGCCTGTAGGCTTTGATCCGCATGGCCTTGAGATCGTCCAGGATGTTGATTTCACCGTCCAGACGCTGGCTGTCTTCTGCTGTAAAGAGTTTGGAGTAGAAGCCATGGCGCAGGTTATTTTTGTTACCGGGTTGTCCCCCTCTTTTGCGGCCTGTGGAGCTTCTTGAGGCCCTGCCGTCAACCCGGGTCATAACTTGCCCACCAGCACGGTGATTACGTTGATCAGACTAAGCGCGCCTCCGCCGAAAGCCACCCAGGTCAGGGTCTCGAAGCGCACCCGTGCAGATTCGACGGTTCGCAAACGCGTCTCCTGGTCTGCATGGTTCTGTTCCAGCCTGGAGATCTTCGTCTCGATCAAAGCCAGCTGTGCCTGCAGCAGTTCGGCTTCTTTTTTTCGAAGTTGTTTTCGTAGATTGCTGGTATCTTCCACGGCTTGCCTCCTTTAAGAGAATGACAACCTTAAAGAAATGGGTTTCTCATCCTTTAAGCTTTGGATCCTCAACCTTAAAATCTTTATGGTTCTTAAATGAACGTTCATTGATGTATCGTTCGAGGTCTGCCCGGCGTATTCGTATCATTCTCCCGATCCGCACCGTTGGGATGTCGCCGCGCTTAAGGAGGGTATAGAGAAGAGTGCGACTGACGTGCAATATCTCTTCCACCTCTTTGGTATTCAATAAATGGTCTTCCATTTTTGTTTCTCCATGAAATCAATTAGCCTGAAATCATTATATAGAACAGATGTTCTAGAGTCAAGCAAAGCAATGTTCGCCGAGTATCAGGGCTCACAGACTTTGCTTAAATTGCCAAAATTGGTGCTTGGAAATGGAATCAAAAAGGAATCCAATGCATCTCATCCCCCTTGACTTGCGGTTTTCAAGGATTTGCTCGCAGCCTCATATTCCCCGCGCCATCCCCCATTCCTGAGTCCGTTTACCCAATTACCTGATACCTTATTACCAGGTTACCCAATTTCCAATCTACCGATTTCCCGGTTATCATTGGCTTTCAGGAGCATCGATGCATTCCGTCCTAATCACAGGTGGCGCCGGCTTTATCGGTTCGAACTTCATCCGTTATCTGCTTAGTTCCGATGCGGAAGTCCGGGTCATCAACCTCGACGCGCTCACTTACGCCGGGTCATTGGAAAATCTCACCGAACTGCAGCCCCGGGGGGCCTCCGAACGCCATACCTTTGTCAGAGGCGACCTTCGCGACCAGGGACTTGTGGAAAGTCTGCTGGCCGATCATCAAATTGATACCATCGTTCATTTTGCCGCCGAGACCCACGTAGACCGTTCCATTCAGGATCCCTCCGCTTTTTTCCAAACCAATGTGATCGGCACACAAACCCTGCTCGAAGCCGCTCGTAAGACCTGGCTGGGTACGGATGCCCCCTCGCCCGCGGGGTTTCGCTTTCATCATGTCTCCACCGATGAAGTGTATGGCTCCCTGCTCCCCGGCGAACCCGCCTGGCCGGAGACTGCCACCTACGCTCCCAACTCGCCCTACGCCGCCTCCAAGGCCGCCAGCGACCACCTGGTGCGCTCATACGGACATACCTATGGGCTGCCGTTTACTCTTTCAAACTGTTCCAACAACTATGGCCCGCGCCAATTCCCCGAGAAACTGATCCCGCTCATGATCCTGAATGCCTTGTCCGGTAAGCCGCTGCCGGTCTATGGCGATGGGCAGCAGATCCGCGATTGGTTGTTCGTGGACGACCACTGCGAGGCCATCCATTCGATCCTTACCCGCGGCACCCCCGGCGAAACCTACAATATCGGCGGTGGCAACCAGCCTGCCAATCTGGCTATCGTCAAAACCATTTGCGATATTTTGGATGAAGTGCGGCCGGGCCTCTCGCACCACCGTCTGATCAGCTTCGTCCCCGACCGTCCCGGCCACGATCGCCGCTACGCGCTCGACAGCAGCAAGATCCATCGAGACCTGGGCTGGAGTCCGCGTCATTCGCTCGCTGCGGGCCTGCTCGAAACGGTTCACTGGTATCTTGATCACCCGGACTGGATTCAGTCCATTCAGCAGCAGCCTGGCTACGAGGCCTGGCTCGATAAGAATTACACCCACCGGGAGGCGCGACCATGAAAGGCATCATCCTGGCTGGCGGGCGGGGCACCCGTCTTCACCCGCTCACGCTTCCCATCAGCAAGCAGCTCCTGCCCGTGTACGACAAGCCCATGATCTACTATCCTTTGGCCATGCTGATGCTGGCAGGCATTCGGGAAATCCTGGTGATCAGCACCCCCGAAGACTTGCCGCTCTTTCGTCGCCTGCTGAAGGATGGCAGCCAATGGGGATTGGGCTTCGCCTACGCCGAGCAGGACCAGCCGCGCGGCCTGGCCGATGCCTTCCGCGTCGGTGCGGAGTTCATTGCCGGCGAGCCCTCCTGCCTTATTTTGGGAGATAACATTTTCTTTGGTCAGGGCCTGCCTGTCACCCTGCGCCGCGCCGCTGCCCTCAGCGAGGGGGCGCTCATCTTTGCCTATGTGGTCCGCGATCCCGAGAGGTATGGCGTGGTGGAGTTGGACGCCGACAAAAAAAGAGTTCTGAGCCTCGAAGAAAAACCCGTTCACCCAAAATCGCACTTTGCCGTCCCCGGTATGTATTTCTACGATGCGCGCGTAACTGATTTCGCTGCGCACCTGCAGCCTTCGGAGCGCGGCGAGCTGGAGATCACCGATTTAAATCGTCTCTACCTCGAACGCGGGCAGCTTTTTGTAGAGCCTCTCAGCCGCGGCACTGCCTGGCTGGATGCCGGCACCCACGAGTCTCTTCTGCAGTCTGCCGCGTATGTCCAAGCTGTCCAGGAACGGCAGGGCCTGATGATCTCCTGCCCCGAGGAAATTGCCTACCGCATGGGCTATATTAATGAAGCCCAGCTTCAGATATTGGCGAATCAAATGCCTGATAACAGCTACGCTTCTTACTTGAAGCACCTATTGGATTAAATTTCTTTTAAATCGCATCATTTTGGCGGGGTTGACTAATCTGCTACTTCACGAATATAAGCAGCTATTCGGCTAACTCCCTGAGCAAGAAGGAGAATGTATTTATGGAAGCAAGGGTTCTTCTGGGAAGAGACCGGCAGATCATCGAATTCCCCGAGGCGGAGTGGAAACAGCAATTGGCCAGGGTTGCAGATCCGATGAGTGCCAGGCTCAGCTTCATGTCCGATAAGCATCACCAGGTCCGCTATTTCGTTGTCCGCGAACTTGTGAATACGGGGAAACCCATCCGCCCCGGCACGATCTCCGAAATGCTGAACTTGTCGCTTGAGCAGGTGAGCGCCATCCTGGATGAGTTGGAAAGGAAGCTTTTCTTTCTGGCGCGCGACGCACAGGGCGCCGTCGTCTGGGCCTATCCTGTGACCGCAGAACCTACGCCTCATCGTCTGAACTTCAGCACAGGGGAACGTCTTTTTGGTGCCTGAGCGGAGGACGCATTCGCGGCCTCCTTCGTGCAAGGACATTTACGGGACCAGTTAATTTCTGTGGAAATAGAGACAAAGTGCAGCCATTGCGGCCTGGCGCTGCACATTACCGTGGAAAGCGAGTTGCGGACCTCGGTTCGTGAAGCGGGTGCCGTTCCCCTAATGTTTACGCCTGATGTGGATTGGGATCATTTCGCGGATCGGAGCATCATCGATTCTTACTGACGGAATTCCATTTTCTTCTGGTCAGAAGAACACGCACGGGAATATCGGGCAAATACGAGACAGCCCAACGGGATGTACCTTACGCTGGAGCAGTGCGCGTATATGACCCCCATTACCCAGGGGGCTCTCTTTGCCTTCAAATAGAACGATGCCGGTCGGCTTGCGGTCCTTCCGGGGGAATTGTGCGGTACGCCCGAATGCTCTATCGCATTGAAGGGATCTAACGGTCTTATGAAATTACAAAAAGAGCATTCGCCGGGTTTTCCTGATCCTTAATGCGCTTCTTGGGATATATGAAAAAAAACATTTTGAGAATCCCGCTCCTGTTTCCTCTAATTATCCTAATCCTGATCAGCGGTTGTCTCTTGCACTATGAGCGGGGGACCTATTACTATAACAGGGATTTTCAACATGTATCAGGAACTGACGATGCCTTCATTAGTTACAGGTATGGATGGAATCTCGCGAATTATCACGTATTGAGTTGGAATGAATTGGGCTTCCGTAGAACGGAGGGCTTTACTAACCCTTTGTGGGTTTTATTCAGCGCCATCTGGGCACTTCTACGAAACAAGGATTTGATTTATCCCGGGATGGTGCTTACCACCCTAGTTATTACGATTGGGTTCTTGTATTCAGAAACCGTGCTGGTCCTGAGTAAGGCTCGTTCCACCCTAGGGATGTTTGGGATTCTTCTTTTGGCTGCAAGTCCCGTCATCTGGTTGCATGCAACGTCCGGTCTGGAGTTTGCCGTTTTTGGCGCGGGGAGTGGTTTGCTTGCATATTATTCAATGATCAGGCAGGCTCCTGGTAAATTAGGCCTTTGGCTGGCAAATGCCTTGGCGTTTTTCCTGATAATCTTAAGATCTGATGGTTTTGTTTATCTTCTCATCTTGATCATAGGCCTTATTCTTGCCAAGAACAAGAATTGGAAGATGCTGATTTACGGGGGCACACTAGGCATGTTGGGGTTGCTTATCTGGCGCGTGGCTAGTTTTGGACAATTGCTTCCCAACACTGCTATCGCAAAAATGAATTTCGGTGTGGCTTCTCGCATACCGACCGGCATTGTTTTGTTGATCCAATCGCTTCTTGGTGGCGGACTAATTCTCCTTGTGGTCGGTCTATTTGGTCTCCTCTATGAGCCAAAATCAATTCGAATCTCGGCCGTGATTACCATAGCAGGCTGGATCGCCTACTATGTTTACATCGGTGGAGATTTGTTCCTGGAACGGCATCTGATCGGTGTGATGGTCCTATCAGCGGGGCTGTCGCAAGGCTTTTTTACGCGCATTTTCGAGATGAAGCGAGGCTGGGTTTTGGCATTGGCTCTCTTGATCGGTATCTTTGCCCCCCTGTATACGGGAGATCCACGCTTTGCTTATTTGCAGGGGAAACCGCAGGATTCATGGATCTTGATGGGAAAAGAAATTGCCTTACACCGCGACCAATACGGGATCATCGTCACATTTCCTGCGGGAAAGATCCCTTTTTATGCTGGGGGAGACTTTATCGATGAACTGGGGCTCAATGATCCAGATCTCTCAAAGGTCCAGCAGCCAAGGTTTATACCGGGACATTCGGCTGGCAGCCACGAATTGGCTCTTAATTTGGCCAGGCAATATTCTCGAACTTATAGTTATTTCGCTTTTGGAGTGGAGTTGACGCCGGAAAATATGGACGACGTATTACTTTGGGTGAACAACTACAAACCGGAAGACGGCGTGCATGCTGCATTGAGCATTTCTCAACGCGATGAGATTCTTCACGCAGACCCTTTTGCATATACTCTGTTAATTCGCGGGAAATAGCGGCTACGATTATCGCTTCACTTTGATGCCGCGCAAAAACGACTCGAGCTCTGATTCTGAGGTTCGCGCTCAATTTTGCGTCTCGGGATATCCGTGACCCATATAAGGATTGTTTCGAAAGCCTTTGAGATTTAGCCTAGGGGCATTGCAGGTATCGAAAAGCGGGGCGAATGTAATAGCCTGTCACCGGGTAAAATGTGGTATCCGATTCATAGCTGATATTTTGGGTGGAGGCACAATGCCTGCTTTGGATGAGATAATCGGGTAAATCCATGATGATCAGGTTGAAAGGGGTTGAGTTGAATTGCCTGGCTACGTCCGCCACCTCGGCTTCTTTTATGGAGAAACGGCCTCGCACCTCTTCCAATGCCATCATGTGAAAATAGGTCTTCTTCCCGGCGAATAACGACAAATAATTATGATAGGGTACCAATACATTCCCCGGAACAGCCTTTAGTTCAGCCACAAGAGCGTCCCCAACTTTGCGGTCTGCTGGCGTGGGAATTTGCTGGATTGGATTATAGATAAGTCTGCCAAATTGCAGAATGATTGCCAGCCACAAAATCGTCAGGATGATGCTTTTGTTGATTTTCTGGTAATCTAAGTAAGTTATTAACCATCCAATTCCGAACCCAAATATGATCGCCAGGCCCGCATAGGCAGGCAGGAACGTGTTGTTGAACGCGCCGTCATTGATCCGCGCAAGGATCGATGTACCGATAAAACCGCCCGCCGCAAAATAATAATAAATATGAAGCTTATCCTGAATGATTTTGCGGATACCGAGTAACAATGGCGAAAGACCCATTACGAGAAATACCGCCTCAACCTTAAAGCCTGCCTCGATGGCGGTGGGTATGAACGACCATTTGATATGGTGAGTTGAGGGAAGAGCAAAAATGTAATGGGGATACCAGCCTTTTGTGGAGGAATTCAAATAATAATAACTGATCAATGCCAGGATCGCGAAGCTGCCAACAAATGGCAGCGCCTGTTTTCTGAACAATAGCAGGGTTGATAGAGCCATGACCGCGAAAATGGAAAGTGCAGTCTGTTTGGTCAGGAAAGCGAGCGAGAACAGGATGCCCGCAATGATTGAGTTTTGGGTGGTCTGTTTTCCCAGAAAATACACGCCCGCTAGGCAGAGGAAAATAAACAGCATATCCACTCGGGCAATGTCGAACCAGGCGCCGCCCAGACTGAACGTTGCCACAAAAGAGCCGGCAGCCACCATGCCGATCAAAGTTGAGTTGGTTTTATCCTTTACAACATAATAGATGATGATCAGGCACCCAAGCGTCGAAGCGAATGAAACGAGCCTGAGTGGCAGGAAACTTATGCCGGCGAATTTGACGAGAACCGCGCCTATATAGAAATATAAAGGCGGGTAGATCATGGGTATAAATTCCAGGGATGGTTGGACATACAGGCTTTGCCCCAGGTTAATACGATAGGCTTGAATCAAAGAAGCCCCTTCCATCCATTCGAGCTCGTAACGGTAATTGATCCGTGAAATAACAACAAACAAGACCATGCTAAAGTGGATAAACACCATGCATAAGGCGATCGCCTTTATCCACTCGTAACTGTTGATGCCCTTGATATCAAAATTCGTATTTCGCATTGGATTGACAGTTGTAATGGTTTGGGAAGGGTAAGGGGGGCAAGAATAGGATTAGTTGATTTAAACATCGTAACAGGCTTAATTGTTAAATCAAGCTAATCCAAAAGGCTAATTCCCATATCATCTGACTCCAAATCAGTATAGGCCCAAGACCGATTTAGGTTGAAAAAGATGAGCCTTGGTTCAAAGTGTAGCATAAACGGGTGACTCTTGAACTTACAGGAATATAAGGGGGTATCTCCGATGCATGATATCAGAAATAAACCTGACAAAAAGTGCCGCGCTCGAATTGACAGAGCACGCGTCAATTGAATGGCTTGCATATTTAGTTTGCTATCCCCGCACCTCTCCCCTTTCCATTTTGGATACGAAGCATAAGTGCGGCCCGCCTCTTGCCAAACGCGTTGAACTTTTTGGGTCGTAGGGTGATGGCTTTGTCGACCCGTCTCCGTCTTCCTTGTCTCCGCGTTTCCTTGGTTACCTGCTTACTTCTTCCCTGTCTCCGTCTTTCCTTCGTTACACGCTTACGTGTTTCCCGGCCTCCGTATTTACGTTCTTCCTCCCTCACACCGCGTGCTCGTAATAATGTTCGATCACATCCGCCCTCAACCACTCCTGCACCTCCCTATGACTGTAAAGCGCTTCAGGGAGATTGATCACCAGTTCCATTAGACTCTGGCGCGTAGATTTCGAACTTCTTCCATACCTCCGCTTCGTCCAGCTTGCCGAATATCCGCACCGCCTCTGCATTAAAGGTATCGGTGTCTTTTTCCGGATGACGATACGCAAGGTCCTTGGAGAGTGAGTTTATCGCTTCCAGGCCGTCTTCCCACCAGGCGATGATGTGCGCCGTTACGTCGCGGAAGTCGGTAAAACCCTGCTTTTGGAGGAAGGCTTTTTGCTTTTCCTGGGTCAGGGCCTGGAAACGTTCCATGTAATCCGCCCATTCCCGCTGCAGGGTATCCAGCACCAGGAAGCGCGGTGCGTCTACGCCGTGCTCTTTGATGTGTTCGAGCGTCACCCCGTTCAGCCAGCCGTATACGCGGCGTATCTTTATCTGCTCGTCGGTCAGCGATGAAACCAGCGCGATCAACTTCCGCCGCTGTGATTCATACCAGGCCAGCAGATCTTCCGGGGCTGTATTTTTGAACCGTTCCAGCGAAGCCGCGTTGAACTCGTCAAAGTCATATTTGCGTAGGGCTCGCTCACGCTTTTCAACCGCGTCTCGGATGATGCCCTCCGCCTCCTCCCACCACACTCCGGCGTGGGCCAGCAGCTCATACACCGAGGCGTATCCCTGGTCCTTAAGGAAGGCCGCCTGCTCCTCGGCGCTAAGACGGTTGAATTTGTCGGAGTACTTGCCCCATTCATCGAGGGCCTGCAGAAAGAGCGTCTGGGTAAATTCTGGGATCATAATGACCTCGGAAAACAGAGTTGGCTGCTATCTCACGCATGGATAAAAGATTGCAGACACATATGCTATACTGCTCAAAACCCTATTTTACCTGTTCCGGTTTTAGGTGGGGCGCAGTAAAAGTTCCTGGTTCATCAATGGCATCTTGCGCCCAGGAGGAAGAAGTCCTTATGCAGAAACGCAGGAAAGTATGGGCGAAAAAACGCCCTATTGCCGTGACGATCGTCGCCTGGGGAATCGTGGTGCTGTTCCTGATCCGTTTATATCAGGTCTTCCAACCCCTCATCTCTATGCACGTTTTTGAAACCGGCCTTGCGTCTCCTCTGATTGTCGGGGCAAGGCTAACATCGCTGGGGTGGGCTGTCCTTACCAGCGGCTCGTATCTCATCTTGTCTTTCGTCGGCATCGTCGTGCTCATCGGCTTCCTGCGTCTGCATCGCTGGGCCTGGGTGCTGCTCATGGCCTGGACGGGTGTCTCGCTCACCATTACCTTGATTAATTATTTCTACAGCCGGCCCAACTACCTGGTGATGGCTTCCAACATCATCATCGCCTTTGCGCTCAGCCAGGCCGAAGTCCAGCGCATCTTCCGCATAAGGACGGACCAGGGTGAACAAATTGGCTGACCCTCAGGTTCAAGCACACCCGGACGGTTCGCCGGCGACCTCCTCGGACCTCGATCTGTTGCGTCGTTATGAACCTGTGATCCGTTTCACCCAGGGTGAGCAGTTCTATCCAACCGACGTGGACCGTTACGTGGAGGAGTGCAGCCTGTGGGCCCATTATCCTGATGGCCGCGACGAGCTGCTCGTCAAGCAGGATGATATGACCCTGGAAAAACTGGTGGAGCCCCGCCCAGCTGTCTTCGGGACGGTGCACTACTTAAGGTTCATCGAGTCTCTCAGCCTTACCGAATTGGCCGAGGTGCTTGCAGATCAGGTGCGCTTGCGCCGTCTCCTGGGCAACCGTTTCCACGCCGGGGTCGGACGCCTGGCGCGCGGCGGCCTTCTGCCCCGCGTAGCCGACGCCCTCTTCAGCATCTCGTTCCTGCTGCGCGGCCGCGTCCCTGCCGCAACCGCCGCGGCCGCCGAGCTTGATTATTTCCACATGCGCGCCCAGAAGGACAAAAACGTTTATTACGGCCGCGTGGTGCGCCAGAACAGCTGGGTTGTCCTGCAGTACTGGTTCTTTTATTGTTTCAACAGCTGGCGTTCCGGGTTTGGCGGCGTGAACGACCACGAGTCAGATTGGGAAATGATTTCCATCTATCTCTATGAATCTGACGATCAGCTTATCCCCGAGTGGACTGCCTACGCCTCGCATGACTTCCATGGGGGCGACCTCCGCCGCCGCTGGGACGATAGAGACCAGCTCGACCTGCTGGATGGGCACCCGGTGGTTTATGCCGGTGCGGGTTCGCATGCTTCTTATTTTCGAAAGGGTGAGTATCAGGATGAGGCCGACCTCGATCTTCCCGCCTGGGTTCAGGGCCTGCGTGCGGTCTGGAACAAATTGTGGACACAGATGCTCGACCAGGAGTCCGCAGATCCTTTTCGCATTCCCTTTGTAGATTATGCCCGCGGCGATGGGCTAAGCATTGGCCCCGGGCAGCCTCGGACCTGGAATCCGGTGCTGATCGACGAGAAGACTCCCTGGGTCAGTCAGTACCGCGGGCTGTGGGGCCTGTTTGCCCGCGATCCGATCTCCGGCGAGAACGCACCTGCCGGACCAATGTACAACCGCGATGGTTCGCCTCGCGGCACCTGGTACGACCCGCTTGGTTTTGCCGGCCTGGACAAGGTTCCCCCGCCACCCGATGCCTTACGGTTGCTTAAGAAGGATTGCGCAGAACTAAAGCGCCGTCAGACTGTATTGAAGTCGCTGATCCCCGATAAGGCCGGTGAATTGCATGCCCTGGGCATCAAGCTGAGTGGCATGGAAGGCAACCCTCATCTTGCCAAGCAGCACGCCCTCTTTTCGAAGAAGGTAGACGCATTGGCCAATGAAGTCCGCGGGCTGCGCCGTGAATATTTCGAGAACGCGGCTTTGCTGGAAGGGCTTACCGCCCGGCTAAAAATTCAATGGAAAGGGATTCCGGACAACCCCCAGGCTCACATCCATCATCTTGTCATGCCCGTACAAACCACCCGCATGCGTTTTGACCGCCTTGCAGAGCCCTGGGCAGCCGTTAGTTTGAGCTTGCTGCTGTTCGCGATTGTTGCGTTGGTGTTTTTCGCCTCGCACTATCTGGCTGCCGGCCTGGCGGTCATTACCCTCCTGTTTATAGTCATAGAATTGATCCTGCGCGGCGCTTTTATCGAAACCGTTGCCCGGTTGACCGCTTTTTTGACCATCATCGGTTCCGTGATACTGCTCATCCATTTCTGGTTCTGGTTCCTCATGGCCGCATTGGTGGCCGTTGCGGTTTTCCTGCTGATCCAGCGCTTGCGCGAGCTGACCGGATAAGAAAATTCAAAGTCCATCCTTAGCCCCAGCATAAAGCAACCGAAAAAAGGAATAATAAGATGCAGGCCAAATATGTGCATACGAACTTGATCGCTGAAGATTGGCAGAAACTGGCCAAATTCTACACGGAAGTGTTTGGCTGCAGTCTCGTTCCCCCCGAACGGGACTATCAGGGACCGGATCTCGATTCGGCTACCGGCCTCAAAGGGGCCCACCTGACCGGTGCTCACCTGCGTCTGCCGGGCTGGGGTGAGGCCGGCCCCACCATTGAAATCTACAATTACGCTCAACTTGAGCCTCACCCCGCTACAGCCGTCAACCGTCCCGGCTTTGGTCACATTGCCTTTGAGGTGGACGACGTTGAGAAGGCGCGGCAGATGGTGGAGGCTCACGGTGGGGGCGCAGTCGGAGAGATCGTTACAATGACCACGAAAATTGGGACCAAGGTCACCTGGTGCTACATGACCGACCCCGAAGGCAATATCATCGAGCTTCAATCCTGGTCGAAATAATACCCGATCCTTATCAAGAAATAAAAGAGGCCGATGGTATCGCCACCGGCCTCTTCTTTTCGTCTTTGCGTATTTACTTTTTTTACATGTTTACTTGTTTACTTGTTTACGTTTTTCCCGTCCCCCTTACTGCATTTACTAAATCCGCAAACAACCCATACGCGGTCGGCTCCGGCCCGGCCACCATGCCTTCGCGTTCTGATTCGATGATCGAATAATCGCCCAGCACATCCGTACGGAACGCCACCCCCGTGGTTGAATCTTCCATGCCGTATAACGGATCGGAGACGGGTACCAGTTCCGGCCTCACCCGCGCGGAAACCTGATTGCCCTTCCGCTCCGCGCTGCACACCAGCTTGTAGCGTTTACCCTTTGCCAAGGCCTGCCTGACATCCTCTGGTGTGATATCCCTGACGCCCTGACGGTCCACTTGCTGGGGCAGGCAAGGAATATCCATTAATACCGTAACCAGTGCTGCCACCTTGATGGCTGCATCCCAGCCATCCACGTCTGCGGAGGGGTCGGTCTCGGCCACGCCAATGGACTGGCAGAACTTAACGGCCTGGTCGAACGTCTCGCCCTTTTCCATCCGCGTCAAAATAATGTTGGTCGTGGAATTCAGCACTCCCTTGAAGGAGAGTAGCTCCGCCGCCGGCATGGTCTCGCGAAATACGGAAAAGACCGGTGAGCCGCCTAACACCGTCGATTCAAAATAGAATTTGCGGCCCTTTGCTTTTGCCAGTGCCGTCAACTCGCGGTAGCCGTGCACCACCGTCCCTTTATTGGCAGTAATGGCGTGCATGCCGGCCTCCAATGCCGCACGGATGTGATCGATCGCGGGCTGGCCGGTGGTGTGGTTCGACGGGGAATTCTCGAACATGGCATCGGCTTGCGATTGGCGGATGACGGCCAGTGAGTCCTGCACCGGCGAAGCGGAAATGGCTGCGATGGATTTGCCGCTTTCGACCAGCCTCAGCGCTTTCTGAATGTCCAACCCTTTTGGGTTGATCGCAAAGCCGTGTTTCCCTGTGGCGATCCCGGTGACGGAAAAGGTAATGCCGTACTCCTTCTCGAGCACGGCCTCTTTGCGGACCAACAAGCGCGCCAAAGCGCGCGCCACATTCCCAAATCCCACAAAAGCAAGTTTATACCGCATGTTTTCTCCTCGATAACCCGAATTTCAGTTTGATGTTACTACATAGACGAAGGATCTTCCCTGGATGACTGCAGAGTCAATAGCGAGCATTAACGCCAAGACGCCAAGTAAGAACTCAATACTATACTTATGATCAACTCTGTAATACGTTAGCGCTTATTGATTTTTCAAAAGAACGTAAAGAATCTTCGCGTCTCTGCGACTTGGCGTTAAATCTCTTTGCCTTTTCAGCAGGCTCAAGGATTCTTCAGGCAAAATCAATATACAAAAGGGTGGCTTCTGCTTTACCAGAACAAAATTCAAGGGTTAGGCCGAACCAAACCTACACCGGCGGATAAGGATACACGCGCCGGTCTCTTGGCAGGCGTGGAAAAACCTTTGCCATCATCAGTGCTTTTGCCCGCTTGGTGAGGGCCGAGATCTCGGAGGGGCTGAGATAGGATCGCAGCTCGGTCAGCAGGCTCGAGTTCCCCGAAAGCAGCCCACGCAGAGTCTCGCACAGCTCGTTGGGGATCGGCTTCCCTGCAAAGTCCCAGATCACCGTCCTCAGTTTATCTTCCTCATGAAAGCAAATACCGTGATCGATGACCCACAGCTTATTGGTGCCCTTTTCGATCAACACATGGCTGCCTTTGCGGTCGGCATTATTGATCAGCAGGTCGAAGAACGCAACCGGCCTCAACCTTTCCTTGTCTTCTTCGCTGAAGGAAAAGTAATGGTATTCCGGGTCGTACTCGATATATTGTTGCAGCGAGCCCGTACCGTAGAACGGACCGTCCTCTCTGAGCGTGGTATACGGGACAAAGTGGAACCCCAGCGCCTCGCTGACCCGGTAAGCTGCCACCTCGCGTTTGGCCAGCGTATTATCGGGGAAGTCCCACAGCGGTTGCTCGCCTCTGATGGGTTTGTAGACTGCGGGAAGCTCCAGTCCCTTGTAGCGGACCGTCACCAGGAAGGTATAGTTGGAGCCGAGCATGAACTGCCCTTTTAATTCAAGCTCCCCCTGCTGGAGTGCAGTTTTCAGGGTTTCTAAAGATTCTGCTTCAGTCATCGATTGATAATTATTTATTTACGGCGTACTGCATACTTCAGTAGAGGCTGCCTCACACTTTCAACCCGAGGCCTGACACCTTCGGGCGCCCGAAGGCAGAAGGTGCAGGTGATCTTCCTGCAAAGGTGTTCCTCCTGCTCAACCTCAAGCGAACAAAGTGGTCGGTGCTCGCACGATCATCGCCCGCTTCGGTGAGTCTTCCCGCCGAGGCCAACCTTCAACTTTCAACTTTCGGGCGAGGCGGCCTCAAGCCGCTATCGCCCACTTCGACGATAAGAATTGTCGAAGGACACCCTAATGCAGATGCCCGTTCTTCTTTGGACAGAAGTGTCCCTCCGGTTCCATCGGCTGGCCGCACTGCGGACAGACGGGCCGGCCGCGCTGCACGATCTCGGCCCCCCAACGCGCCATCTTACGGATCTGTGAGCGCGTACACCAGAAGCGGATAACGGATCCCGATTCCGGCTCCTGTTCCTCGGTGAGCAGTTCACGCACGAACAACACCACGCGGTCGCGCGCCTGGTCGTAACCGAGGCCGATCTCGCCCACGCGGAACAGCGGGTCGACGGGCGGGTTGATGCGCATCTGCGCTTCCACGTAATCCGACTCGGCTACCTCCAGGTTCGGGTTCTGCCGCTCCACTTCCGCCAGGAACTGCTCTACGCCCACGCTCAGTGACTGGAGCTGGGCCTTCTCGATGATCACGTTGTAAGTCTTCTCCGCCTGGAAGGCCTGGATGTAGAAAACGCGCAGGCCCGGTTTGCCGATGGCATCGCCGGTGATATGGTCACATGGATCAACGTCAATTTCAGTACGGGGCATGGGGTTCCTGTAATGGATTTACTAAAGCGAGTATACCAGATTGAACAAATTTGGATTCACCCGCGTTTACTACCACCATCCCACATCCAAACTCTTCCTTCCTATTCTCTTTTCTCTACTCTCATCTTTGAACCTTCAACCTTCGGGCGAGGTGGCTCCAAGCCACCGTCGCCCACTTCGGCGATATGAATCGCCGAAGTCAACCTTAAACCTTCGACTTTCCAACTTTCAACTCTAAACCTATAAAGTATAATGCCCTCATCGCCAAAGGAGAACGAATGTACGATCGTAAAAAACTGGATCAACTGCGCCTCTCGCTCGATAAGTGGGAACAGACCGGGCTCAAGCAGACTCTAGCCTCTCTGCCAGAGCGTCAAAGCAAGTTCATTACCACCTCCTCCGAACCGGTCAATCGCCTGTACACCCCGCTCGATGTGCCCGACCTCGATTACGAAAAAGACCTGGGCTTGCCCGGCGAATATCCATATACCCGCGGTGTGCATCCTACCCTGCACCGCGGCAAGCTGTGGACCATGCGCATGTTCGCCGGCTTCGGCACCGCCGAAGAGACCAACGCCCGCTTCAAGTATTTGCTGGCGGAGGGTCAGACCGGGCTGTCGATCGCCTTCGACCTCGCTACGCTCATGGGCTACGATACCGACCGGCCCGAGGCGCTCGGCGAGTTCGGCAAATGCGGGGTGGCCGTCTCCTCATTGAAGGATATGGAGCTGCTGCTCGATAATATCCCGCTCGACAAAGTCTCGACCAGCATGACCATTAACTCGCCTGCCGCCATCATCTGGGCCATGTACATCGCCGCCGCCGAGAAGCAGGGTGTTCGGCCCGATCAGTTACGCGGCACCACGCAGAACGATATCCTCAAAGAGTTCATCGCGCAGAAGGAATTTATTTTTCCTCCCGAACCTTCCATGCGCCTTGTGGTGGACACCATTCAGTACGGCGCGCAGAAAGTGCCGCAGTGGAACACCATTTCCATCAGCGGCTACCACATCCGCGAGGCCGGTTCCACGGCCGCGCAGGAGCTGGCCTTTACCCTGGCCGACGGGCTCGAATACGTCCGCTGGAGCATCGCCCGCGGCCTCGATGTTGACGAGTTCGCGCCGCGCCTGTCTTTCTTCTTTAACGCCCACAACGACTTCTTCGAAGAGATCGCGAAGTACCGCGCTGCCCGTCGAATTTGGGCGCGTGAGATGAGGGAGACCTTCAAGGCCAAAAACCCGCGCTCCTGGCTGCTGCGCTTCCATGCCCAGACCGCCGGCGTCTCGCTCACCGCCCAACAGCCGGAGAATAACGTTGTCCGTGTCGCGCTGCAGGCGCTGGCTGCGGTCCTAGGGGGTACGCAGAGCCTGCATACTAATTCAATGGACGAGGCGCTCGCTCTGCCCTCCCAGCATGCGGTCACCATCGCCCTGCGCACCCAGCAGATCATTGCCGAAGAGTCAGGTGTAGCCAACACCGTTGACCCGCTTGGCGGCAGTTTCTTCGTGGAGGCCCTCACCGACCGCATGGAGCGTGAAGCCTACGACTATTTCCATCGTATCGACGATATGGGCGGCGTCATTCCTGCTATTGAAAAGGGTTTCTTTCAATCCGAGATCGCCGACGCCGCCTATCGTTATCAGCGTGAGATAGATGAGGGGCTGCGCAAGATTGTGGGCGTCAACGCTTATCAGGATGACAAGCGTCCTTCTGTCCCGATCCTTGAGATGGACCCGAACGGTTACAAACGCCAGGTTCAGCGCCTCAACGAGCTTCGCCGTACCCGCGATAGCGGCCAGGTGGGCCAGGCCTTGGACAGGCTCCGCATTGCCGCGCAGGGCACCGAGAATACCATGCCCTACATCATGGATGCCGTGCGGGCCTACGCCACCCTGGGCGAGATCGTTAATATAATGAAGGAAGTCTTCAAAACCTATGAAGAGCCAACCATGATCTGAAGGCAGCAAGGAAAGGTTCTTGCTGTTCACCCTCACGATAAGACGCAGCTATTCTCCATAGAGTACTCACCAACCGAACGTGAATTGACGGAGCAAGGAGATCAAAGTGACATCCCAAAGTCAAGGACCAGTCATTTCACTAATGTTAGCTGTCCCCGATACGCCCGCGGCAGTTGAATGGTATAAGCGTGCGCTTGGGGCCAGGGTATTGTGGAGTCTGGGTTCTGTTGCTGGCATGGAGCTCGAGGGTACTCCTTTTTTCCTCGCCGAGCCATCCAGGAATTTCTGGAACAGCCCGGGCGATATAGGCACGACTACAGTCAGGGTCGAGTTGTTCTGCAACGATCCCGACGCCATGATTAAACGCGCTTTGGAAGCGGGAGCAACCGGAAGTCTCGCCGATATTCAGGATCACCAAAGGCCATGGGGAACCCATCGGCAGGGTGCGTTCACCGATCCCTTTGGGCATATTTGGTTTGTCGGCGACAAGTCTCCTTTGTCATCCTTCCCTCCTTAATGAAATCTCTAAAAGACCATAAAGAGCCGACCATAACCTGGTAGATCTTCAAAATTGTAGTAGCGACTTTAGTCGCTTGGAGCGGGCAAGAAACTACTTTGAAATCTTCTGAAAAAAACAGAAAAGCCCATCTTGTCTATGGCGCTTCTTATTCTGCCCTGATTACCCAGTCGCAGCTTTTTGTGTTTGAGCCTGCAAGGGGAATTAAAAGGGTTCGATAAACAGGTCTAAAGTATAATCAACGGACAGCGCGGCGATGGAGTCCGCCTTTGAATGCTTTCACGCTGACGACTCCTACCAAATTCAATTTGGAAAGGAATCCGGCATGAGCAGGCTATTATTATTTGTAGGTGTCGGGGGCTTCATCGGTTCGGTATTGCGATATACCATCAGCGGTTATGTTCAACAACTTACCCACAGCGCAAGTTTTTCCTATGGCACCATGGTTGTCAATGTCTTGGGATGCCTGATCATAGGCATACTTTCACAATTAGCGGATTCTTACGGGCTATTGACCGCTGAAACGCGCGCCTTGCTCATTACAGGTTTCCTGGGCGGCTTCACAACTTTTTCGACATTCAGCAACGAGACCTTGAATTTGTTCCGTGACAGTGAAAACCTGGCAGCCCTGCTTAACATCGGTGCTCACATCTTTTTAGGACTGGGAGCTGTATGGATGGGTCGTACCCTCGCGCTCCTCTTATGGAGGTGATCTCATGCCTTTGCAAACCGAGAGTTACCTGCTGCGTATTTTCATCGGCGAGAGCGACAGAATTAACGGCAAACCGCTTTATGAATGGTTGGTGAAGGAGGCAAAATCACGCGGCATGGCGGGCGCCACGGTCTTGCGCGGCATGATGGGCTTCGGCGCCCACACCAGGATTATTCACACCTTCAAAATCGAACGCCTTTCGGAAGATCTTCCCATTGTTATCGAGATCGTGGATAGCGAAGACAAGATCGAAGGTTTTCTTGCGTTTGCAGAAAGCAATATTAAACGTGGGATACTGGCAACGGTTGAGAAAGTACAGGTTCGCGTGTATCGAGGTGGAAAGGTTGATGAGTAGATGGTTCTGAAGTCGTGCCTTGTAAGCAGTTATACGAGCCGTTTGCTTGCCGTTGGACAGTTCTACTTCAACAACCAGAGCGAATTAATATCCGGGATGGATAACAGCAGCGATGAACATGGATTCCGCCCATAGAAGTCCCTGGGAGATTTCAGAGGTTGTTTTTGGGATTCCACTTCTGATAGGTATTGTCTTGCAGTGGATAGCCCCTCTCTCATTGCCTCAAGGAATTCTTAGGCAGGCCCTCATTCCCGCGGGGATCGTTCTCTTAATCGCCGGCATAGGGTTCATCGTTTTTGCTCGCCGTGAGCTGGCGCATTATGACCAGCCTACAGATCCTGGCCATCCGACAAGCAGGCTGGTTAATACGGGTGTTTTCTCCATATCGAGAAATCCACTCTACCTGGGCATCGTGCTTGCGTTATCAGGCGTTGGCTTGGCTTTGAATATCCTGTGGATACTGGTGCTCCTCATTCCCGCAATCATTGTTTGCCACTATGTATTGATTGCTCCTGAGGAGCGGTATCTAGGGAATAAGTTTGGCAAGGAATATCTTGGGTATGTTGCTTCTGTTAACCGGTGGCTGAGCCGCAAATGAATTATCCTCTGGCCAGCCAGGTTAGTTCGTAAATCAATTCATTCCCATCTTGACAGTTAGAATATATATTCTATAATAGGCAATTATTTACTTACCGCCCTGGCATGAGGTACCTCAAAAAAGGATATGCGCGGGGCGAAGACTCTGTGCGTAAACCCCCTTTTTGGGGAATCTCTCTCTAAGGAGATAATCATGGCTACCCCAACTCACAACCAGGTCCAGCATATAAACCCCGATGGCTTGTCCAGGAACCCCGCGTTCACCAACGTCATCGTGGTGACCGGTCAGGTGAAGACCGTCTATATCGGCGGCCAGGACGCACTGGACGCGTCCGGCGCCATCGTCGGAAAAGGTGACATAAAACTGCAAGTGGAACAGGTCCTGAACAACTTGCAGGCCGCGCTAAAGGCCGGCGGCGCCCAATTGGAAGATGTCATCAAATGGAATCTATATATAGTTCAAGGGCAGCCTCTGCAGCCTGGTTTTGAAGTATTCCAACGCATATGGGGTCGTCGACCCAACCCGCCTGCCATTACCGCCATGTTTGTTTCGGCGTTGGCAAATCCTGATTTCCTGGTCGAAATGGATGCAATCGCCGTCGTCCCTGAAACGTAGCAAGCCGGGATCACAACAGGGACTGTCGACCCGCCGTTGGACAAGGAGATCAAGATGGACACTTTCGACGATGACCTCAGCCGGTTCGAAGCAGATGGCGCCGCGCCGTTACCCGTCACAAACGATCAAGGTTATGTCCAGAACGACGGCGCTCGCATCTGGTATGCAGCGTACGGCTCGGGGTCAGCGGTAATCCTGCTGCACGGCGGGCTGGGCAACGGCGGCAATTGGGGGTATCAGGTTCCCGCGCTTGTGAGGAGCGGTTATCGGGCCATTGTGATGGACAGCCGCGGGCATGGTCGAAGCACGCGCGACGGGCGGCCTTACAGCTATGAGCTGATGGCATCTGATGTTGCGGCGGTAATGGATGCGCTGCAGGTTGAGAAAGCGAGCCTGGTGGGTTGGAGCGACGGAGCGTGCACAGCATTGATCCTTGCTTCGAATACCCCCTCACGGGCTGCGGGCGTGTTCTTTTTTGGGTGCAATATGGACCCGAGCGGCACCAAGGAATTTGTATTCACACCGGTTATCGGGCGATGCCTTAACCGGCATAAGAAAGACTATGCGGAGCTTTCGACAACGCCGGACCGTTTCGACGAGTTTTCCGAGGCGGTCGGCCTGATGCAAAGGACGCAGCCCAATTTTTCGGCGCAGGACCTGGCTGAGATCCGCGTGCCGGTCGTTATCGTGCAAAGTGAGCATGATGAATTCATCAAGCGCGAGCACGCCGAATATCTCGCTCGGAGCATCCCGAATGCGGATTTGGTTCATCTGCAGGGCGTCAGCCATTTCGCACCGCTACAAAGGCCCGGTCAATTCAACGCCGTAATGCTTGCATTTCTCGGCAAAATTCTACCTTGAAGCAGGATAATGGGGACGTGGGTCCGGCTTTCTCTCCTGCAGCGGACCATGGTTCAGGGCGCAAATTCCAGGATTTCGTGCCATAATCTTACTGACTAAACGCTGGAAAGAAAGGCGAACTCATGGAATCCAAAAAATCTGGTTTTACATCAACCGATGAGTACATTGCGACCTTCCCTGCAGGAACACAGAAAATCCTGAAGCAATTGCGGAAGACCATCAAAGCCGCCGCTCCGGATGCAGAAGAAAAGATCAGTTATCAAATGCCGGCTTTCGCGCAGAAAGGCAATCTGGTTTACTTTGCCGCCCTTAAGAATCACATCGGGTTTTATCCAACCCCCTCCGGCATCCAGGCATTCAGCAAGGAATTATCGATCTATGAAAGCTCTAAAGGCGCCATAAGGTTCCCAATCGACAAACCATTGCCTCTGGCACTGATAAGCAGGATTGTAAAATTCAGGGTGGCCGAGAACCTGAAAAACGCCGCGCTAAAATCAAGGAAGAAGAAATAGCCGGCGTGTATAATTCTGTACTCTCGGAAGCACCGGGCCTGTTCCAGGCGCTTGGTGCAAGGATCCGGACAAGAAGGAAAGATCGCAATGTCACAATCTGATCGATTAAGCAAACGTGAATGGGAAGTAGTCGAGCTCCTGCTGCAGGGCAAAAGCAATAAATTGATCGCTTCAGCCCTTGGTATTTCCGACCGGACGGTCGAATTTCACCTGAAGAATGTGTATGCCAAACTTCAAGTTCGTTCCAGAATAGAACTGATTTTGAAGCTGGGGAATGCCACAGGTAAAGTTGAGCTGCCCAAACTGGGGTCTTCCACAGTTGCCGGCCCGGGGGAAAGCGCCGAAAATAGAGATACGCTCAATCCTAGAACGGATTGGGCTAAATCCTTCAGAGCCGCCGTCTCTATGATCGGTAAGGAGCTGGAAATGAAAAACCTTTTGAGTACAAAGCACGTACCCGTGGGCGTGTTTACTGCCCTTTGCACGGGTTTCGTGGGGGTTGCCTTGTTGCAGCGCTTCGGGCACAATCCACCGGACGCGATCATGCCCTGGGTCCTGCCGCTGGCAGTGATTCTAATGATTATTGGGTTAGCCGTTGGACTGGTTGGAAAGCGGAATTCTAATGCGCCGGGAAAAGTTCTCTTCAGTGCATTCTTTGGTACTTGCCTGGGCGCGTTTGCGATGCTCCCGCTCACCGTTATTGTTGCCTTGCCCCTCGGCAAACTTGCGGAACGCCTGGGTTTGGTGGATCGGGCTGCCATGTCCAGCGACGTTGCTTCAATGCTGGTAATAGTCTCCATGCTGGTTATGTGGCTCCTCGTTGGGATTGCCGTCGGGACCTTGTTGCTGTATGTAACCGTCAAAAGACCAGGGCAGCCGGACGTTCAAAACTATGCCTCTGAACATGGCTTGTCATAAATAGAGGTACTCCGCACACGAAGGATCCGTTGTCGTTGGCGCCAACCCTTGGCGTCACATAGATTCCAACCTCACTGCGGCTGGCTTATGGCCAGCCGCAGTCTTTCCTAAACCGATCACAATTCAGACTAAACTTGTCCGAAAGGGGATATACTAGCCCTCGCCGAGGTATGAAATACCCGGAAAAAGGGATAAGAGGAGCCAGGTCATGGAATCCAAAACGCAGAGTGGCTATTTGGTGCTTGCCGATATTTCTGGCTATACCTTCTTTATCGCAGGGACCGAACTCGAACACGCGAACAAAGCCATCTCGCTCCTGCTGGAATCGATCATCGGTAAATTAAGCAGCCAGCTTACCATCTCCAAGCTGGAAGGCGATGCGGTCTTTGCCTATCTGGAAGAGGGCAAACTGCAGGGTGATAAAGCCCTCCTCCTGGAGCTCATCGCGGAGACATACCAGGCTTTTCGAAATAAGGCGGAAGAGCTTTGCCGCACCTCAACCTGCCCGTGCAAAGCCTGCCGGGCCATTCCCAGCCTCGATCTAAAGTTCATGGTGCATCATGGGGATTTTATTATCCAGCAGGTCGCGGGTATCCGTGACTTGTTGGGAACGGATGTAAATCTCATCCACCGCCTCTTGAAGAACCACGTGTCCGAATCCACCGGCTGGAGGGGCTATGCCCTCCTGACTGATCAGGCCCTGGGACGAATACAAGCCGACAAAAAGGCCTATATCCAACAGACCGAATCCTACGAACATCTCGGCCAGGTGGGCACCCACGTCATGGACCTCCATTCCCGTTATAATGAACTGAAAGGCTCCAAATTTGCTTTATGATGTTAAATCAGGTGGAAACAAACACAAAACAATCCCAGTCTTTAGTTCAACGGTAACAGTCCTTTACACCAATTGTGCTACACTTTTAATATTATTTTAATCTTTGGTCAATTGGGCGACCGAAGCACCGCCAGAGCAAAGTTGGATTGACATGGCTGTTTCACTCAAGCTAAGGTAAATCCATTATTATATGGACCAGGATTTCAAACCTGAACCACCAATTTCGTCGTGGCTCGTTTTAACTCCAGAAAACATAGGGGGGCGTATCGTTGCGCTCTTGGTTTTTTCATGGCTAATTTACATGGTGTCTACCTTCTTAATTTCGCCGGTTCTTGTTCAAATTGGGAACGCGGGATTTTCAGCAGGGAACGACCAACTTGGAAGATTAAGTTACAACTTGGCACTGGGATTTAATCGTGACTTGAAAGAAGCAGTGTATCAGTGTAACGCCGACAATTCAGATAACCAGTATGCATCGGCGATCAGCCATTGCAGCAAGGCAATTGAAATTAACAAGGATTATGCAGATGCGTATTTCAATCGCGGATTTGCTTATATTAGGATAGAACAGTATGACCGTGCCATCCCTGATTTCAGCAAAGATATTGAGATTATCCCTGTTGCCACCCGTTCTTATATTAATCGTGGCCTAGTCTACATGGACCAAGGGAAATACGATAGGGCAATTGCCGATTTCACTAAATCGATTGAGATCAATCCAACAGAAAAGCAAGCCTATCTCAACCGCGGCCTAGCTTTCATTCAGCAAGGCCAAAATAAATTGGCCATTTCTGATTGCAACAAGGCCATTGAGCTTGATAATAAGGATTGGAATGAGTTTGACTGTCTGGGAATGGCATTTGCCGGACAGGAGCAATACGATTTGGCAATAACCAATTTTAACAGGGCGATTGAAATTGCCCCAAACCTACAATTACTGTATCGCATGCGCGGTTTAATTTATAACAAACAAGGAAAGAAAGAATTGGCTATTGCGGACTACACAAGAGCTATTGAAATCGACCCGAATTACAGGATTGCTTATTTCGGCCGTGGCACAATTTACGCGGTCCAAAATAATTACGATTTAGCTATATCCGATTTTAATAGATCGATAGAGATTGATCCCACTTACGCCGCGGCTTTTGTTTGGCGTGGCAATGCGTTTGCTGACACAAAGAAATTTACTCAGGCAATTGCTGATTACAAAAAAGCGCTATCATTAACTAACGACCCAAAGCAGAGTTCATACATTTACTGTGTACAAGGGTTCGCCTATGCTAAGATGGGCGATTCTAAATCGGCTATTGCGTCGCTTGAGCGCGGCGTAAATATGAACGACACAAGTGACAATGCCTGGTGCAAAACTGCGCTAGTAAATGCTCAACAAGGAATCACTCCGTGACCAACACCACTTATATTGACAATTGCGATTACGTAGACCGTGCATCTTTCTAGAATTTTCCACGTCTCGAAAGAAACCAACTCCTGGACGATGTCGGCACTCACTCAGCAGGTTTGAGACGTAACTCAATTAGGCAAGTTTGAGTTGGCGTCACCAGCATTGCGGATCAAGTGTTTCCCTGTTTCCTTGCCTCCACCTTTCCTATCCCCTCCCACCATCATTCCAATAATCTAGATCATCAACTTCTTGCCTTTTGTGATCTGGAATAGTTTCCCGATGACCAAACCGTAAAGCGCGCCCAAAAAAGTCAACACCAGCACGGCTATGCAAAAAAAGGGAATGATTACCAGTATGCCCAGGCTCTGCAGCGCATTTATCTGGATTGCCGTCTGGATGGTTATGTATATTCCAATGGGTATTAACGCGATGGCGCCGATAATGGCTTCGTCTTTGGGCAAGGTTACCTCAGCCAGGGTGGCCGCTGCAAACACCCCGAGGATTGGGCCCCAAAAGGTAGGTGTCATAAATATGGAAGCCAGCACACCAACTGTCATTCCCACAAGCAGTGCAAAGGTGGATCGTTCAGACCTGATATCCATTTTTCACTGGTCAGCTTGATGAACAACACCCGCTTGGGCAGCCAGACCATAATACCGTTTTGCTTCCCTTGAATTGCCAAGCATTTCATAGGATCGACCCATATTCAGGAAGAGTGAAGGGTAAAATTCCTGGACGCTGCCATCAGCAACTGCATTGGCTTTGTCCAACGCAACTTGATTCCAGTAGAGACTTTCCTCGCAGGTGGCTTGGTGGCGTGCTACATAATGTGCGGCTATACAAGCGTCGTAATCGTCCTGCGCCGCCTCCCATGCTTTTTGGTATAAGCGGCGCGCTTCGTCGATCTTTCCTTGAAACTCGGCTTGCGTGCCTTCTATACAAAGTCTGATGACAGGATTGCTTAAATTCATAAATTATCAGACGGTTCGCGCAACCAGCTATTTACCCACCATTTGACTGTATATCGAGTTATGGATTTCTCGACGCTAATAGCCAGAACTAATAGAGTCATGAGCCTGCCAGGGATAAAAGATCCATGAACCTTGATTATTTTAGCACATACCCGAGTTATAAAAAACGCCCTTATTGGGCGCTTTTTTGTCAAAATTCTATTTCGCTTTCAAGGTGATCAGCCATATACTCGTTACGCTTCCGTCTTACATGTTTCCTGTTCCCTTGTTTACGTTCTATAATCTCTCCGTGTGCCCCTGTTCCCGTTCTTCCGTCTCTCCGTGTTTTCCTGTCTACGTGTTTACCTTTTTACGTTTTTCCTCTCACCCTCTCTCCAATAACCTATCGATCTCCCCCATCTGCTCCTTCGTCAGCGGGCCGAACTGCATCGCCCCCGCGTTCTCTTTTACCTGTTTCACCGTGCGGAAGCCCGGGATAGGCAGTGTCTTCTCGCTGCGACCCCATAGCCACGCCAGCGCGCCCTGCGCCACTGTCCGCCCGTTGCTCGTCAGGATTTCACGGATGGCATCCCGCTTGCCCAGCCACTCGGTATTGGGTTTGCCGTTCTTGAAATACTTCATCCAATCCGGGCTTTTCTTCCCGCGCACATCATCGACGGCCAGCCTGGTCCCGGCCTTGTATTTATCGGTCAGCACACCCATCGCCAGCGGACCTCGGTTGAGGGCGGCCAGATCGTATTTTTCACATAGCTCGATCATTCGCGGGTTGTCATCCAGGGCGTTGAGCTCCAGCTGGATCGCCGCGCACTTTGGCCCCTGCGCAAAGACTTCTGCGCGTTCGGGGAAGTCCGTGCTCCAGCCATACGCGCGGATCTTGCCCTCCTTCACCAGCGTTTCGAGCGTGTCGCGCACCGGTGCGGCCTGGTCCGCCTGGAAGCCGTTATCATGGAACTGGTACAGGTCGATGTAGTCGGTGTTCAGGCGGCACAGCGACTCTTCGCAGGCCGAGCGGATTCCCTCCGGGGTGGTATCGCTGCCCGTTACCTGCCGCGAGGTCTCGTCAAAGACCGCATTGAACTTCGTCGCGATCACCACCTTCGAGCGCATTCCGTCGAAGGCGCGTCCCAAAACCCGTTCGCTGTGGCCGGCCCCGTAGACGTTGGCCGTGTCGAACAGCGTGATCCCCATGTCCAGGGCGGTCTGGATCGCCCGAATGGACTCCTCGTCATCCACTTCCCCCCAACCTTGCGGCGTTTCTCCGCTCCAGAACGGGCCGCCGATCGCCCAGCAGCCCATCCCCATCGGGCTGACTTCAATACCCGACCTTCCCAACTTGCGTGAATTGGTCTTTGACATCTTGATTCCTTGTCCTTCATTGAGTTTAGTTCAATAATTACAGGGGGCTTTGCTTCGATCAGCCTTCATTTCGACCGCAAACAATCTTCAGGTTGGCAGTTTCATACAGGTCTTTTTATATTTTCTCCGCGAAAATCCGTCCAATCCGCAGAATCCGTGTTCTATACCCTGCTGTCCGAATGATACTTCGATTTTCTTCCAGGCTTTTCATCCCCGGTTATTCGCGCGCGTAAAACGATTTTACCTCAGCCGGAAGGGATCCAAGTTTCATTTAATTGACATCAATATCATGAAGCATCGCGCCTGATATGGCAAGATCGCTCGTCAGCTCGTTAGGGCTTTCACGAACTAACGCGAAGCGGTGTCACCACCAGCAGGGACTTCGCGGAGCATAACATCCCCGTTCCTGCTATTGGGGGACCCTGCGGGGTAATCCCGCTGAGCAGCCATCTCAAGCCCTGTTCAATCTCTCAATTCGATGGTTCGAACGAATTTGTAGTCCGAGGCCGGTGCTTGCTCCACTTCCTCCCATACCGCCTTGCATCTTCGACAATGGAATCTCACGATATCCACATGATAGATCCTGTAATACAGATCGATAAAATGCCTCCAGTAATCCTCCCCACCGTGTTCGATTTCCAGGCACTTCTCTTCGTCATGGACGCGTCTTCTGCCAATTTCCTCCCTCACCAGCGGCAGCAAACTGTTGCATTTTTTACACCTGGTTATCGGAAATATCCTGAGATAAACAAAGCCGCAGGCATACACGATCGAAATTGAAGCCGCGGCTGGAGTTAACCTGAATGAGTTTTCAAATTCTAGAAAAAGGAAGGTCCAAAACAGGAATGCGAACGCAAAGGTGGATGCCCATTCCACCAGGAAGATGGAATGGCCTTTCTTGCGCTCCTGTTCTTTTAGCCAATCTGGGATTGAGTTGAATATCATCACTCTATCCAACGATCTTGCCCTGGCTATATGACGGCCCGGTCTAATTTTCTTTCATTATATTAAGTATAGGCCCGTTTATTCCAAAATTCAACCTCGGCCGAGCAGCCATGAGTTTTTGTTTTGCTCACGGCCTTCCCTGTCTCCGTGCTTCCTTGTTTACTTGTTTTCGTATTTCCTTATTTCCCTGTCTCCCTGTTTACCTCCTTTCCAATTGTCCAATCCCTCTCCCGAATACCGGGTTATCGAATATCGATTCCCGATCTCCGCTTTCCCTTGTTTCCTTGTTTACCTTTTACCCTCCCGCCTTCGCGATTCGCACCATGGCTTCCAGGCTTTTTTCAACATCGGCATCCGTGGTTGCCCAGGACGACACGCTGATCCGCATGGCCGTCTGCCCCTGCCAGACCGTGCCGCCGCACCAGCAAGTCCCATCACTTTGGATCTCTGAAATAATGCGGTTCGTGGTTTCGGCCCCTCCGAACGACACCAGCACCTGGTTGAGCACCACCTCATTGAGGATCTTGTAACCTGCCGCCTGCAAGCCCTCGGCGAAACGCCTGGCCTGCCGGCAGTTCCGTTCGATCATCTCGGATACGCCCTTGCTTCCCAGAGAGCGCAGCGCGGCCCATACTTCCACACCTCGCGCCCGTCTCGATAATTCCGGCGTGAAGTCCGACGGGTTACGGAACGGGCTGGCTGTGGGCAGATACTCGGCGGTGATCGCCATTGCCGCGCGTAACGCATCCGCGTCGCGCACCAGGCCCAACCCGCTGTCGTAAGGGACATTAAGCCATTTGTGGAGGTCCGTCGCCCACGAATCTGCCTTGTCCATCCCCGCAGTGAGTCCGGCCATGGACGGGATCGTCGCGGCCCACAGGCCAAAGGCTCCATCCACATGCACCCACGCACCGGCCTGGTGCGCGCGCTCGCAGATCTCGTTAAACGGATCGAAAGCTCCGGTATTCACATTGCCCGCCTGTGCGATCACGATCGTCGGGCCTGATATGGCCGGCAGCGCCTCGGCTCGCATTCGCCCTTGGGAATCCACCGGCACCTTCGTGAGTCTCGCCCGGCCCAAACCCAAGAGCCCCAGCGATTTGATCACCGATGGGTGGACTTCTGCGCCTACGATCACCGTGATTGGTGGTGCTCCGAACAGACCCTCTGCTTCCACGTTCCAGCCTGCGCGCTTCAGCACCCCATGCCGCGCCGCCGTCAGCGCAGAGAAATTGGCCACCGTCGCTCCGGTGACAAAGGCTCCCCCTGATTCTGCAGGCAGCCCAAACAGATCGAGCAGCCAGCGTAGCGCCACACTTTCAAGTTGGGCTGTGCCGGGCGTGGCGTTGTAATAGGCCGTGTTCTGGTCCCATGCCCCGGCCAGCCAGTTCGCGGCTAGTGTGACCGGCAGCGAGCCTCCGATGACAAAACCGAAAAACCGTGACCCGGCCATGCCCATGGTTGCCGGTGACCCAAGCTCATCCAGCAGTCTTAGCACCGCTTCATCTGAGCTTGGCTCGGCCGGCAGTGCTTCATCCAATACCGAAAGTTTCTTCACCGCTTCGGGGTTGGGTGCGACTCCGCGTGAGTCGAGGCCGTCAAGATACGAAATGGCGCGTTGCGCTGCATTCTCTAAGAGCTCTCTCATAAGTACCTCCTCGAAGTTTTAAGGCTATATTTTATCAATGTCTGCTGGAAAGTGGATAAAATCGTGGGTTTCTGTCATTGCCGCAGGTCTTGTGTTCTTCAAAGGCAATAGTACCCTGTGGGTAAATGCAGCCTATCTTGTGGATAAGCGAAGCGTACCCTGTGGGTAACCGAAGCGCATCCTGTGGATAAGCAAAGTATATCCTGTTGGTAAGCGCGGTGTACCCTGTGGGTAAACGCTATGTTTTCTGTGAGTAGAACAGCGTATCCTGTGGATAACGCGGCCGATCCTGTTGACAAGTGCAGCGTGTGATCCGGTGGGCGGGGATGTCTTTGTGAGTCAGTAGAATTCTTCTGCTAATTGCCAAACTCGAACGTCGGCGTGCCTCTGCAGTTGGTCTCCATGCGGAAGACCCCTCCCGCCTGCGGATATTTTTTCAGCGCCGCCGAGTCCATTCCCACGCGGGCGGTGGTGATGAACAACTCATTCATATCGGCCCCGCCAAAGACACAGGACGTTACGTTCAATGCCGGTATGCCGAACTGTTCCAGCAGCGTGCCGTTGGGCTTCCACTGCGTAACTCTTGCGCCTCCCCACATGGCGATCCATAGATTACCGTCCATGTCGGAGGTCATGCCGTCCGGCCAGCCAAAGGTATCCACGAAATGAATGATGACGCGCGGGTTGGTGATCTGGCCGGTATCGATATCGTAATCGAAAGCCTTTACGTCCCGCGTTGGTGTATCGATGAAATACATTGTTTTGCAGTCCGGTGACCAGGTCAGGCCGTTGGAAATGCGTACTTCCTTGAGCAATTTTTTCAAGCGTCCCTCATGGGACAGGGAATACAGCGAACCGCTGGCTTCCTGCTCATTGTGGTCCATGGTGCCCGCCACGAAACGCCCGTGCGGATCGCACTTGCCGTCGTTGAAGCGGTTGTTCGACGGTTCCCCTTTCGGCGAAGCCAGGGTGAGCAGTTTATTGGTATCCGGTTCGAACGTCCAGAAGCCGAAGCGCTGTGCGATCACCAGCCCGCCGTCCTTGCGCGGCGCCAGGCAGCCCACGAAATCATCCAACTGCAGGAACAACTTCGATCCGGCGTAGATCCGTTTTTCGAGCACGTCGATCCAGTACAGGGTCTGGGTCTTGGCATCCCAGGCCGGGCCTTCGCCGAGCGTGGCTTTGGCATTGTAATAGAGTTCAGGCAGCATCATAATTGTTTATGATCTTCTTTTCTTGATGGATGATTTGTGTTGTCAATGGATTTTGGTGGATGTCCTGAAAGGCCTGCCAAACACGTGCCCATGTCCGAAGACCCTTGTGCTCTTCAACGGCAGGGTTGTATTGCTCCGGAGCCGTCTCATAATTCTATGATCACACGCCTTCAAATTGCAGAGAGGGCAATGTCTTCGAATGCAGGCACTTTCGATTGTTTATCTTTTGGAATTAACTCTTTGTATTAAAAATGGATTTTGATATATTGCCGGTATTCAGTTCACAGTTGATTCCTGTTTTGCGAAATTTCGATAATGTTACCACTTCTTTTCACCCTCTCATTGTGGTTTTTCTTTTATCTTCTCTTCTATTCTTCTCTAGTCATCTTTTTCTTTTCTCACGTTCTTTTCGCTTCCTCTTTGCTTTTTGCTGCTCATTTCTACGCTCTCAACTTTTTCTTCTTCTCTTTCTCTTTTTCTCTATTCTCTTTCCTTGCCTTCACTTTTTCTTTCCTCGTTCTTCTGCATTCCACCCTCACTTTTTATCCTTCAGTTTTCACTTTTCATCTTTCACTTTCCACTCACCACTTTCTACATTTCACTTTCCACTTTTCGCTTTCAACCTTAAACCTTAAACTTTCCCATTTTCTAACCCTAAATCTGAAATATTTATATCATTCGATGTATACTGAAAGAGGCAAATCACATGGTATCTACTCACCCTTTATTGCTAGAATGCCCGAAAAATGAATGTGATGGGCGTTCTTCCCCATCACATTCATTTTTCGGAATTGCTAGCCCCAGGCTGAAAGCGTGGGGCGTGAGTAGTGACATCACATGAATACTTTGATTGCCTTCCAGAACATAACTCTCATCGATGGCACTGGCAGCGAGCCGCTGCCGAATGCCACCGTGGCTGTGCGCGATGGTCGCATTGTCTATGCCGGCAAGGCGAAAAAGTGGCAGCCTTCCTTGGAAGAAGACATCCTCAATCTTGATTTCACCGGTAAATATATTTTGCCCGGGCTCATTGATTGCCACGTCCATCTTTCCGGCAGCGGCGAACCGGATAGTCAGTTCAAAGTGGACGATGGTTCGATGGCGCTTAAGATCTTGAGCAACGCCCGCAAGAATCTCGCCGCGGGCATCACCACCGTCCGCGACCTGGGCGGCTGGAACGAACTTGAGTTTGCCGTGCGCCGCGCCCTGCAGGCCGGTCTGTTCTGCGGCGCGCGTCTCATGCTGGCTGGTCGCTTCATTTGCATTTCCGAGTCTGGCGCGGATTATTATGAGGGCATGTACCGCATCGCCGACGGTGTGGAAGAGGTCCGCAAAGCTGTGCGCGAGCAGGTCAGGCACGGCGCCGACCTCATCAAGCTCGGGGTCACCGGCGCGGTGTTGGTGGAAGACGGCGTTCCCGGCGCGACTCATTTCAACGCGGACGAGATCCGCGTCGCAGTGGAAGAGGCTGCCAAGTTTGGAAAGCGCGTCGCGGCCCATGCCCATGGTATTGACGGCATCCGTAAGGCTGTACAGGCCGGGGTCCACAGCATCGAGCATGGTACCTTCCTGCACCAGGACCCTAAAGTGGTCGAGGAAATGGCAAAGCGCGGTACCTACCTGGTCCCCACGCTCAAAGCCGGGTTGGATGTGATCAACGGCGATCATTCCAAAGTCCCGCAGTGGATCGTGGACAAGCTCATCGAAACCCAGCAGGCCGCCGCGCAATCGCTGCGCCTCGCCTATCAGGCAGGTGTTCCCATCGCCATGGGCAGTGATGCGGCCACGCCTCTAAACTTTCACGGCGAGAACGTGCTGGAGATCTATCATATGCAGCAGGCTGGCATGAAGCCGATGGATGCGCTGGTTTCCGCCACCTCCAGGGCGGCCAAGGCCTTGGGTTGGGAGGCGCGCCTGGGCTCGCTTGAGCAGGGCAAGGCCGCCGACTTGCTGGTGATGGATGAAAACCCGCTGGATGACTTGAGGAGACTCTCCGACAAGAAGCTGCTCCGGGCGGTCTTCCAGGACGGCAAGCTGGCCGCCCAGCAGCCCAGCGATGCCTATCCCCGGGCCATCCTCGCCCGCGACTGTCTCACCGTGGGACAATAGGATTCAGGAACCAAATCGGGGCACGAGAATGGAGCGTGAATGGGGGATTCTTTATGGAGCTCGCAGGGTTCTTCCACCTTTCATTGCGTTTTGATGTCATGCTGCGGTTGATTAGGCACAAACTCAAACCCAAAATGGCTTTTTCAAGGTCGCTTGACAAAGAATAAAAAGTAGGTCCTTCTCGGTACAATTGCGAGTGGCAACAAGCAATCTAGCGAGGAGGACCTGAAATGCATTGTAGCACTGGCAAGGTCAAGCAGGAGTATAGTGCCGCAGGGGTAGTGTATGATGTGGGGAGTGTCTATGAGCGCCTGGCAAAGCTCACGGATATACGGAAAGCGCGGGGGAAGCTGTATGGTTTAGAAACGGTACTGATGATCATTTTGATGGCGAAGTTGTGCGGGGAAGATACGCCCAGTGGCATGGCCGACTGGGGGAAGAATCATGCAGAGCAGTTGGTGGAGTTGTTGCACTTGAAACGTGTGAACATGCCGAGCCACAGCACCTATCGGCGGATCCTGGCGTATGGTGTATATCAAGAGGAGGTCGAGAGGCTGGTGGCAGAATACAATCAGGGCGGCGAGCATGGAGAAGTGTATGCCCTGGATGGGAAAGCCGTGCGCGGGATGCGCAAGAAGGAGGAGGAGGGCAGCGAATATCTGTTGAGTGTCTATGATGTGAAACAGGGGAAGGTTCTGTCGCAGGTGGAAGTCGGGCGAAAGGAAAACGAGATCGGCAAGGCGCCCCAAGCCCTAAAATCGGTAGAAATCTCACGAAAAGTGGTCACCGCAGACGCACTGCACACCCAAAAACGACTCTCAGCTCAAATTGTGGAGCAAGGTGGCGACTACGTTTTTCCTGTGAAAGAAAACCAGCCCATGCTGCACAACAACATTCAGCAACTCTTTGCGCCTGAATATCCAAAGCCTGGGTTTGGGAAGATTCAAACCGATTTCCTCACCGTTCAAAAAGTCAGCAAAGGTCACGGGCGCATTGAGACTCGCATCCTGACCACCAGCGAAATGCTCAACCCCTATTCGACTTGGCCAGGCCTGGCGCAAGTGTATCGTTTGCAACGACACTTCGAATGGTGGCGTGCTGGACGCTGTTATCGTACTTCCCATGAAGTCGAATTCGGCATTACCAGCCTGTCGCGCTCCAAAGCCACCCCTGCTCGCTTATTGAATATTCGCCGCACTCATTGGGGGATCGAGACGGGTCTGCACTATCGCCGCGACGTGACCTTCCAAGAAGATGCCACTCGAATGACGATCGGCCAAACTGGAAAAGTGATGGCCTCGATCAATAATCTTGTTCTGGCTCTGATCCGACAAGCACAGTTCAACAATGCAGCCCAAGCCAGACGGCGCTTTGCCGGGCATGTCTCCGATGCATTTTCAATCCTAACTACTCCGTTTTCTCGACCTTGAAAAAACCATGTCAAACCCAAAACTAACCCTTGACAAAATAATAAGCATGCATATAATAAGTATACTTATTATATATGAACAACGATTTTTTACCCCAACTGGATGAAGTCCCCGCTCAATTGCTATGGTCGGCATTCAAGCTGTGGCAGCAGCACAGAAGCGCCGGGCTTAAAGAGTTGGGCCTTACCCATGCCCAATTTATCAGCCTAGCTGCTCTTCTCTGGCTTGTCAAAAGGAATAGACATGTGACGCAGGTGATGCTTGCCCAGCGTTCCAAAGTGGATATTATGCACACCTCGCGCATTGTCCGTTCTTTGGAGAAAAAAGGGCTTCTCACCCGCATGCAATCTGACGAAGATTTGCGCGCAAATTACGTGCACATCACCCCAAAGGGAGAAAAGATCGTCATCAAGGGCCTTGCCAGCGTGGACCAGGTTGCTCAAGCGTTCTTCAAACCCATCAAAGGTAGGGAGAAAGAGTTTATCGATTTGATGAAGACCCTTATCCAGGCAAATGATATTCCAATGGAAAGGAACAAACGGCCATGACAGAATCTCCAAAAAAGCCCGCGGTCTATTACGTGGTCTTCTGTGTTCTAAAATATAAGTCCTTCGAAGAGGCCAAGACTACTGCGCCTGATGACATTGCTTCACACTTAAAGCGTTCGAACGAACTGCATGAGCAGGGGAGCCTGCTGATGTCCGGATTGTTCCTGGATAGCGAAGACGGGCAGCTTAACACCATGGCTGTCCTAAATTCACGCCAGGCGGCAGAAGACTATATAAAAGGAGACCCGTTTTACGCAAAGGGGATGATGAGCAAATGGTCTATCCGTGAATGGGCAAATATGTTTGCCTAGAAGGTTCATTGATCCGAAACGCATCCTACACAAAGTCTTTTTATCAGTGGAAAGGAAACAGGAATGAAAAAAACAACTCAGGAGATCCTCGAAGGCTACTACAACGCTATCAAGCAGAAAGATGGATGGCAGGACTTTATTTCAGACGACATCCTGTTCGATGGCACCGGCGTAAAAGCCACCGGGGGAAAAGATGCCTTTGTCGAAGGTAACCGGCAATTTCTCCGTGCGGTCAGGGCCTCGCAGGTAAAGGAAATGATTGTGGATGGCGAGAAAGCCTGCGCCTTGCTGCACTACGACCTTATGTCGCCAAAAGGGAACACGGCCAGCAGTGATGTCGCAGAGATTTTGACGATAAAAGAGGGAAGAATTGTATCGGCCACGATCTTCTTTGACACTGTGGCTTTCAATAATTTCATGGCCCAGGGGTGATGGCAGTTATCCGTCAAAGGGCAGCCCGATCCGGATCGGGCTGCCCTTTGCATTCCTCGGGCAAGTCATTTCATTGCTCCCTGCGCTCACACACTGCCGAATTCGTAGGCTTCATACAGGTACGCGACCCTGTAACAGGCCATATCTAGGGATATGCCCGAACTCTTGACATTTAGAACAATTGTTCTATAATATAAGCAACCTTCATGTGCCGTTTTTGTACGAAAGAGAGGTTGCTGTGAACCGTTCCTTCCCCATAAAGATCTTGCCTATCCTGCGCGGGACCGCCGTCAAGCGTGGCGCCATCTTTGGAGCCATCCTCATCACTGCCCTGCTCGCGTTTGAAGTATTCAACTATTCCACCACGGCTTTTGCCCTCGCCGATATGCTTGGAGATCTATCCACTGCTGGTCTGCGCTGGTCCACCGTCTTGGCCATCGCTTTTTGCGGCATCGACTTCGCCGGCATTGCCCGCCTCTTTACCCCCCAGCGTGGCCGCGATGAACCCAACGAGGTCTGGTATCTTTTCGGCGCCTGGCTGCTGGCCGCCAGCTTCAATGCCGCTCTCACCTGGTGGGGTGTCTCCGTTGCCATCGTAAACCACACCTCGGCGGGCAGCGTCCTGGTCGGTCAGGCCACCGTTGCGAAAGTAATCCCCGTCATGGTTGCCGTGATGGTCTGGATGATCCGCGTGCTGATCATTGGCACCTTCTCGCTGGCCGGCGAGAACCTGTTCAGCATGGCGGATGCCCGTCCCTCCATGCGCCCACAGAGCCAGCCGTTTGCCCCAGCAGTGCACAACCAGCCGGTTTCGTCTTATGTACGGCCTGCTCCCAAGCCCGTGTCTTCTGTGCCTCTATCGCGTCCCGAACCGAGTTACCACCCCATCGGTCTGAGCGCCCACCCCAACGAAGAGAATCCTTCTATACGGAGGTAGCCAACACCGTAAAGTTCCACTCATCCATCCAACCGCTGAGACGACCTTCCGGTCGTCTCATGCGTTAAATTAAAACTCACACCCCCCTCGAAGGGGGCTAACGTCTGCGTATTTCCTTGTTTCCGTATTTCCTTGTCTACGTGTTTACCTTCCCCCCCTCCACGCCTTTACTTGCTTGGCTGCTCGTCCGCAGGCGGCGGTGCTGGCGGCTCCTTTTTATCTTTGTCGGTTGCTTCTTCATTTCCGCTTAGGCCCTCGCGGAAATTGCGGATGCCTTTCCCTAGTTCTCCGGCCACTTTGCCGATTCGCCCGGGGCCAAACAGCAGCACGATAATTATGAGAATAATGATCAGTTCAGGAGCGCCAAGGTCGCCAAACATTTTTCCTTCTTTCAAAGCGAATTTATCACAACCCAATGAAAAGGGCTATCCCCGCGCGAGAATGCTCATTTTGCACTAATCTGGCGACTCTAAAAATCCTCGCCATGTAATATCTCCCCTGTCCCATACATCCTCTTAAGCAGATAATGCTGCGCGTGTCACCCGGTCTCGGGCTTCATTCTCCAATCGTGAGGTAACCGTTTCTCCCCTTAATCGCCCTCTTGCCTTATTCCTCGCCTCCTGCCTCATTTTTCTTTCAGGCTGTCGTCCCGCCTCGCCCGTGCCGCAAGTTCAACGATAGTCTGCTTGTGTCCCTTCCATAAATAACCCGGGTTGTCGCCTTGCCCAATTATGATTGAAGATTCAACGCAAAGCTGCAACGATAGGGAGAGAGTTTGCCACTCAGACGCGAAGTTTTTTGACAAATTTGGTATTTGAATGCCCTGGGTGGCAACTTGAGTTAAATATGCCGTACAACCCCACCAGTGATAAACTTTGCAGGTGGCGATCGTGATCCGGGTCTTGGGCCGCGGTCCAATGCTGTTTCAAAACGAGGTATCTAAATGGCATCTTGCGTCAGTTGCGGCGCTTTAATTCCCGATAATAGTAGGAACTGCCCGGTTTGCGGAGCAGTCCAGCCCGTGCAAGTCAGTGATGGGTCTTCGGCGCCGCCTCCCGGCCCGTACCGGGACCCAATAACACTGCCCGCCCCTCCGCTGGCAGCTCCACCGCCGACCATGGCCCTCGGTTGGCTGATCCTGCTGCTTGTCAGCTTTGCGCTGCTGGGAGCGGCCGCCTTCTTGTCGGTAAATGGATGGGAGAAGTCAAAGGCCTTATTCTCGATACAGATGATTGTGTTTATTCTGGGTATTTGTTTCGTGCCCACAGCCTCCGCCTGGGTTACGGGGAATGAAAACCGCGCAGCCCGAACCGTCGCCGAGTCTGCCTTGTTCGTTTCATTATTTGTTGCATTTAGCTACTGGGTCTTTGGCAGCAGAGGCCTGGGAAGTTGGATCGGGTATGCCGCTGCCCTGACATTGATCCTTGAAATCGGCAGCCGCCTTGTCGAAAGATACGTTCAGGCCACCTTGAATCGGATTATCCGAAATGTTTCTTATCGAGACTTAATGACCGATGCCAGGTCTGTTGAAAAAATGTTCCGTGGCGAATTGGTCTTATATCTACCGGTGCCGGCGGGTCTGGTTATAGGGACTGTGGTAGCCCTGCTTGAAAACTGGGGGCCCTCCGCTGCGCTGAGATTTTCCATCGAGCTTGTGCTGGCGCTCGCTTCGCTGGTCTTGTTGTTCTTTTTGATAACCGCTTTCGCCCGGATGACTGATGCCCTGTTCAGGGAGGACGCGGTAAGCTCTGTCAGCCTTGCCGAAGGGCCTGTGAGGAGCGGGGCTTTAGGCAGTCTGGGAAAGATCTTCAGGTTCTTTGTCCCATCGCCACAGGTTGACCAGGACGGGCAGGAACAAAAAGATCTGTCGCTTGCCTATATGATTTCCGATTTGCGAAAGGCATACTTATACGATTCGGCTCATAACGTCATCCTGCTTGTTTCGTTTGCGTTTATTATGGCCGCTATGTCGAAAATATCCGTAGGGATTCAGTGGGTCGTGCTCGCGCTGGTTGGTCTGGGATTTATATTCGGCCAATTGCCTTACATCATCGGCCAGTCTCTCCTTCACGAGAAGATATTGGACCGCTACGAAGGGGTGAAACGTGCGGAAGTGGCCGAACAGCTCCGGAAAAATGCGCCGCTTTTTCCAACCGTGTATTTTCTTGCGGCGCTGTTCACAACCGGCACAGCAGGCGGGCTCCTGTATTTCCTCATGGACCAATTCCTGAGGAACGCACTGAAGTGAACGCCGGTCTCTTCTCCGGCTCTGCTGGAGGATTGCCCGGAAAAAAACGTCGGACTCAATGCGGGCGCCGGATCATGGCTCGCCCGCATTGAAGATGGAAAAGGAAGATCATGACATCAAATGAGGAAGTGATCGACAGTCCCACCGGCTGGGTAAGGGACCACATTCGTGAGTATGTGGAGAGCGACGGCGCCAAGGGCTACCTCTGGCGCGGGTCGCCCACGCTGCTGCTCACTACCCGCGGTCGCAAATCAGGCCGACTTCACCGAACTGCCCTGATCTTTGGCCGGGATGGCAGGAACTATTTGTTGGTGGCCTCCAAGGGGGGCGCCCCAAAACATCCTTTGTGGTACCTAAATCTGGTCGCAAACCCGGAGGCCGAAATACAAGTGGCCGCGGACAAGATCAAGGTCCGCGCCCGCACCGCTGCCAAAGAGGAAAAGCCGCGCTTGTGGAAGATCATGGCAGGGATCTTCCCGCGCTATGACGAATACCAGGCGATAGCCGGGCGGGACATCCCGCTGGTGATCCTCGAGCCGCTACTGCCCTGATCGACGCCGCACCCGGCATTGCCCTCGATCTGCCGCTCAAAGCCCTGGCAGGATCCCCAAGGGAAAGTTTGTCTGCGCTACAACAGTCCTGACTACCTGCAGTCGCGCCACTCCCTTAACGATGAACACACGGAACGGAACGCATCGCGGGTATCGGCGTGTTGATCGCTGAAGCGCTAAAATAGCGTTCACCGCACTGTGCTGTTTCGCGGTGTTGTCGCACAATCGCAGCATTCTCAATTTAGTTATTCCTCGCAAGCGTAAAGCATCCATGCAAAAAGAGCCTCCCGAAATGACCGCCGCCGATGTGATCGAGATTGTGGAACTCCTCGATCGCAATCACATTGATGTTTGCGTCGACGGAGGCTGGGGCGTTGATGCCCTGCTGGGCGGGCAAACGCGCCCTCATGCCGACCTCGACCTGGCGATTCAGCACAAAGATGTGACAGCAACGCGGGCCTTGCTTGAATCCCGGGGCTTTAAGGATGTGCCGCGTGATGACACGCGCGACTGTAACTTCGTTCTTGGAGATGACCGGGGGCGCCTGATTGATATTCACACGTATACCTTTGATTCGGCGGGTAAGCTTGTCTACGGGATCGCGTATCCGTTCGAACTCGCTGAACGGGACCGGTTCGGTTCTTGGCGTCCCGGTCAAATGTATTCCGCCGGAATGGATGGTGAAGTTCCACACCGGGTACCCGCTCGATGAAAATGACTACCACGATGTTAAAGTCCTCTGCCTGCGTTTTGGCCTCCAAATTCCTTCCGAGTACAAGGATTTTGAGACCAGAGCCCATAAAAAAGTATCCGATTTTTAAGAGTGAACCAATCCCGTGTATTTAGCGCATGCACTTGAGACATTATTTATTCAAAAACTGGTGGATTTCCGTATAAATAACCTCTTAAAAGGTATTTTTTCTGGATGCTCCCTATGCTATTATTCTCAGGCGCAAACTCGCATTCGGGTTTATTAAGAACCAGGGAGAATAAAAAATGACCGACCTCAATTCATTGACTCCAACCCAGGATGAGCGTGTGATGGCTTCCTTATCTCACGTGTCGGCCCTCTTGCCCATGATGGGTGTCATCGCGCCCATAGTCATTTGGGTAACCCAGAGGGAAAAATCGGAATATGTTGCTTTCCAGGCCCTCCAGGCTTTGGTATATCAGCTGGTTATGATTGCGGCCTGGATCATCGGCTGGGGATTTTACATGTGTTCTTTTTTGGTAACATTTGCGACCATTCCATTTATGTCATCATCCGAATCGTCACACTCCCTTGATCCTTTATTTTTCGTCTCAATGATTATCCCCTTTTTGGTATTGGGAGCTATTTTCCTGGGTGGATTCGTCTTTATCGTGTATGGGGTTGTGGGTGCTGCCATGGCGTTCCAGGGCAAACCCTTTCGTTATCTCCTTATCGGCAGCCGCATCGAACGTTTTATCCAGAAAGACAAGCTGCCCGTTGTGAATCGATAGATTTTAGGATCCCACTCCCGGCATTAAGTACTGCATAAAAAAATGACCCGCTTGCGCGGGTCATTTTAATTCTGAAAGACTTGGTGCCTCTATTTATTATCCACTTTTTCCGGCACCGTCGAAGACGAAGCTGGGATCGTTTTTCGCAGCTGGTCTTCCTGCACCGTGCGGACTCCGTTGCGGACCTGGTTCAGCACCTTCTCGAGGCTGTCCTGCAGTTGCACCAGGGTATCCACCACATAATCGTCCGCATCCCTGCGGGTGGCCTCCGCATCGGCGCGTGCCTGCGCCAGGATCTGCTCGGCGCGGCGTTGGGCCTCCACTACGATGTTATCCTTCGCCGCGATCTGTTCTGCCTTTTCGCGTGCCAGCACAATTGTCCGGTCAGCCTCTTCCTGGGCTTGCGCCAGGAACCGGTCGCGTTGAGACAGCACCTGTTGCGCCTTCTTCACCTCATCGGGGATGACGATTCGCAGCTGGTCGATGATCTCCAGCATGCGGTCCTCGTCCACCACCACATTATGAGTGAAAGGCACAGCTTTCGCATCGTTGAACAGTTCTTCCAGGCGGTCGATCAGTTGTAGGATGTCCATAAGCTACTCCGCACAATTCGCGGTGGTTATGTCCTATTATATATCAATCTCGCAGCGCATTGGGAGGGGAATGTTGGTCTCCTAGAGTGGTCACTTTTGCCCGTAAGGCTTTGTCCACAAATGGAGGTACCATGCTCGACACATCCCCGTTCAGGGTCGCAATTTCCCGTACCGTACTCGATGACAGAAAGGTATGCTGCTCTGCCGTGATGAGCGCCACAGTCTCGACCGTTGGGGATAACCGCTGGTTTGCCAGCGCCATGCGGAACTCCCACTCGAAGTCCGAGAAAACCCGCAGCCCGCGCACCATCACCTGCGCATCTACTTTTCGGCAGAAATCCACGGTAAGCCCGCTGTATCCCACCACCTTGATCTTCGGTTCATCCTTGAACGCCTCTCTCACCAGCGCGATCCGTTCTTCGGGCTCGAACAGCAGTGTCTTAAGCGGTCGGTCATACACCGCCATGATCACCTCGTCGAACAGGCGCGCCGCCCGCTGAGCGATGTCGATATGGCCGTAATGGATGGGATCGAACGTGCCGGGAAACAATGCTCTTACCATTTCGTTTTTATCCCTTCGCGCAAGGCAGCGTCAAGCTGCCATTGCGCACTTCGGCGATACGAATTGCCGAAGCCGCCTTTCCACTTTCCAACCCTCGGGCGACCGCAGGTGCAGGTGATCTCCCTGCTCGAGCTTCAAGCGAACGTCGCCCACTTCGGCGACAAGAGTCGCCGAAGCCACCTTTCCACCTTCCAACCTTCAACTTTCCATCTTCAACTACCGCACACCTGGCACCTGAAACCCGACACCCTCAGCTCACATCTCCCTTGCCCTCGCCCCAGAAACGCTGCAGGGTCTCTGCCAGCAGGGTATGTTCCGGCATCTGCAAATTGGCGTCTTCTTCAAATAAGTTTTGTGCCTGAACGCGGGCCTTCTCGATGAGCTTCACGTCGGTGAGGCTCGCCATGCGTAGGCCCGAACCATAACCCGCTTGCCGGGTCCCCAGGAATTCGCCCGGGCCTCGTTGCTGCAGGTCTTTCTCGGCCAGCACAAAGCCGTCGTTTGTTTCCGCCATGGCCTGCAGGCGTTCATTCTCGGCCGCGTCCCCCTCCGTTGGGATCAGCAGGCAGTAAGACTGGTCCGATCCGCGCCCCACGCGTCCGCGCAGTTGATGCAGCTGTGCCAGGCCGAACCGGTCTGCCCCTTCGATCAGCATCACCGAGGCGTTGGGCACGTCCACGCCCACCTCCACCACCGTGGTGGAAACCAGGATGTCATATTGACCGTCGCGGAACTTGAGCATGGTCTCGTCTTTTTCGTCCGGCTTCATGCGGCCGTGCAGCAGGCCAAGCTTCAGGTCGGGGAAGATCTCCTTCGACAGCACCTCGTAATCGTCCACCGCTGCGCGCAGCTCTTCCATCTTCTCGCTCTCTTCGATCAGCGGATAGATAATGAAGGCCTGCCGCCCTTCTTTGATCTGCCCGCGGATCAGCGTATATGCGCGTTCGCGTTCCTGCGGCGTTAGCACGTGCGTTGCCACAGGCTGGCGGCCTGCCGGCATTTCGTCCATGATGGAAAGGTCAAGGTCGCCGTAAAGCGTAAGTGCCAGCGAGCGCGGGATGGGCGTGGCAGTCATCACGAACAGGTGGGGATTTGTGCCTTTCGAGCGCAGTTCGGCTCGCTGCTCCACGCCGAAGCGGTGCTGTTCATCGATCACGGCGAACTGCAGGTCTTTGAATTGCACCGGGCCTTCAATGACGGCGTGGGTCCCGACGACGATTTTGATGCTGCCGTCCGCCAGTCCTTTGCGGATCGCCTCTTTCTCCGTCTCGGGCGTGCTTCCCACTAATGAGCGGATCTCGTCCTGCCGCAGGATTCCATTCTCGCCCGCCAGCAAATTGATGAAGCTGCGATAATGCTGCTCCGCCAGGATGCCGGTTGGCGCCATGATCGCGGCCTGTGAGCCGCTGTTGGTGATCATCCCGGCCGCTATCGCCGCGACCACCGTCTTGCCCGAGCCCACGTCGCCTTGCAGCAGGCGGTTCATCGGCTTGCCTGAGTCCAGGTCGGCGCGGATGTCGCTCAGGGCGCGTTGCTGCGCGCCCGTCAGGGTATAAGGCAGGTTGGCTGTCCGTGCACTTAGCCATTCGTCCGTTACTGCGAACCGCCGCGCCTCGGCCTCTTTCCAGTCGCGTTTCTGCCTCAGCACGCCCATTTGCAGGTAGAAGATTTCGTCGAAGGCCAGCCTTTCGCGGGCCAGCTTCAACGTTTCCTGGTTATCCGGGAAGTGCGCCTCCAGCAATGCCTGTCCCACTGGCATCACACCCGCGGACGACCGCACGCTTTCGGGCAGCGAGTCCACCACCGCCGGCGCCCAATAAGTCACCACCTGATTCATAAGTCCGCGCAGCCATTTCTGCGTGATCCTGGCTGTCAGGGGATAAATGGGGACAATGCGGTTGGTGTGCAGGTGCTCTATTTCCACCGGTTCCCAGTCGGGGCTGTTCATTACCAGTCGTCCCAGGTATTGATCCACCTTGCCAGAGACGGAAATTTGCTGTCCCTCTTTGAGTTGGTTCGCCAGCCAAGGTTGGTTGAACCACGAGAGGCGCAGCGCGCCCGTACCGTCGCTGATGATCGCCTCTACGATCGTGGACGCTCCGCCGCGTATGGGGCGCGTATGCACCGATTGGATCGTGCCGATCACGGTTAACTGTTCGCCATACCACAGGCTTTTAATGGGTTTGAGTTGGCTGTAATCCTCGTAGCGCCGCGGGAAGTAATACAGCATATCGCCGAGTGTGCGCAGGCCCAGGCTTTCGAGCGTGGCGGCATGCCTTGGCCCCACGCCCTGTAGGACGGTCAGCGGCGCGCTGAGTGCGGCCGGCGTCTGGCTGTGTTTGCCGCCCGGTGCCGATTCGGCGCGGGACGGTTGAGCCTGGCGCGGTCGCGATCCTCCGCCTTGTCTGTTTGCAGGAGCGGAGGCCGGCCTGTTCGGGGCCATTCCTTTTACCGTTGTGGGTTGTGGTTCTTCGACTGCTGCGCTCGTGCTCGTGGTGTCTGTGGCGCTCTCAGGGCTCTGCGGGTTTTGTACGCTCTTTGCATTCGGGACGCCGCGCGGTCTTTGCCCTGCTTCGGGATAAGTTTCCCCAATTCTCTTCCACAAACCTTTCAAGGCATCCGCACGCGACACGGGGCTGAGGCCCTCATAGGACCGCAGCCTTTGTCCCACCGCCTGTATGACCTCTTCGCTGACTCCTTCCGCGCGCGCCTCAGCCTCCCAGTAATCCAGCATTTTGGCCAGGCCGCCGATGATCGCGCTGTTGTCATAATGCCTCTCGCGCTCGAGGCCGAAGAATTTTCGTAGTTTCTCCAGTGAAGGCTGCATTAGTTTATTTTATCATGGCGAAGCGTGTAGACCTCCGAGGTCTTCTTGCCCCCGCTGTATTCCCTGTAAATCCTGCTAATCCGCGTTTTTCCGCGTTCTATTCTTTATCTCCAGGTACTCTTACCCCCGTTATCCTCCTCCTATTCTTCACGGATGGCCGCGAACCCCAACCCGTTCGGCCCGATGTGCGTCCCGATCACCGGTGTCGCATTGATCATCAAAATATCGCGCGGTAGCGACTGGTTGTCTGCCAACATGGCCTTATTCAACAGCTCGCGCGCCCGCGCCTCGGCTCCCGTATGCAGGATCGCCAGGCGTTCCAGCTTGCCCGCCGCTTTAAGCAGCTGGGACATGCGTTCATTGGCCTGGCCCGTCGTCCGTACCATGGCGATCGCTTTAACCTGCCCCTCGCTCACCTCGATCACCGGTTTGATGCTGAGCAGGCTGCCCAGCAGGGCCATCGTGCCCGGTATCCGTCCGCTGCGGCGCACGTATTCCACGCTGTCCAGCACCGCAAAGAGTCCCAACCGCCGCCGCGTGGATTCTATGGCAGCCAGCGCCGCCTCGCGGCCCACCTCCAAATTCTCCGCCGCCGCCAGCACCTGAAACCCAAGCCCCAGCGAAAGCGAGAGACTGTCCAGCACGGTTACCCGCCCTGTGAACTCCTGTGCGGCCTGCCGCGCCGTATTGACAATGGTTGTCAGCGTCCCCGCAGCATGGATCGAAATAATGGTATCGCAGTCCTCATCGAATAACTTTTGATAGCGCCTTGTGAACTCCCCGATGGACGGCGTGGCTGTCGTCGCGTGCGCCTTGATCTCAGGCAGCCTCTTATAGAACTCGGCGCGCCCGAAGCCGCCCCCATCCGGATATTCCTTGCCATCCACGACCAGGATGGATGGCACAACCTCGATGCCGTATTCCTCGACAATGTAAGGTGGAAGATCGCAGGTCGAATCGGTAACAATGCCAAGTTTCATGAATGATCAATAATGTTGTCCTCAGCCACGCTGAGAACCGCTCCCGAATCATGGAATCTCTCTTCCTCAGCCCCCAATTACCCAATCCCTCATCACCTGATCCCCATTCCCGAATCTCGAATTATCGAATATCCAATCCTTATTCTACCGAAATAATAAATTGATAGTTCGGCTGCCCGCCGTCCTGCACCTCGATCTCCAGCGCCGGGTAGGATTCGCGCACCTTGTCTACGATCCTGTCCGCCTCCCCCCGGCTCACCCCCTCACCGTAGATCAATGTGACCAGTTCATGCTCCTCGGCCTTTGCCTTATGCAGCAGGTTCAGCACACCTTCCTCCACTGTTTTGGCGGAGTTCACCAGTTGCCCATCCAGCAGCGCAATAACCTGTCCCTCTTTAACTTTTACCCCGTCGATCTCCACAGACCGGGTTGCCACCGTGATCTCACCCGTCTTTACCGAAGCCAGCGCTTTGGTCATCTTCTCAGCCACGGCATCCAGTTCACCCTCCGGGTTATGGACCAGCATGGCGGCCAGTCCCTGCGGGATTGATTTACTCGGTACCACCGCCACTTTCTTCACGGTCACATCTTTAGCCTGGTTGGAGGCCATCACGATATTCTTGTTGTTCGGCAGGATGATCACTTTATCCGTCGGCAGGTTTTCGAACGCCGCCAATATCTCCTGCGTCGACGGGTTCATCGTCTGCCCGCCTTCCACGATGGCTGCCACTCCCAGGCTGGCAAAGATCCGGCTTAGCCCCGGACCCGGTGAGACCACCACCACCGCGATCTGGTTCGGTTCGATCTTGGCCAGTTCGAGTTTCGTGCCTTTGGCCTTGGCATTGATATCATCCATTTGGGCCACGAGGTTTTCCATCGCCACTTTCGTGATCGTGCCGATGCTCATGATGTAATCAATGGGCTCATAGCGCTTTTCGAGCGGCAGATGGATGTGCATCCTGTACATCCCCTCGCCCTCGCCCACCTGGATGGATGTGCCCAGTGTTTCGAGCTTGCTGTAGAACTTCTGCAGCTCGAACCTGTCGTTCGGGAAAAAATCCACAACGACTTCGTAATCCTGGCCTTCTTCAACTTCTTCCATGGCATTCTCGAGATTCAGGGATGATAGCGGCTGGACGGTGGCGAGCGGTGTATCCAGGGGCAGGCATTGGAGATGGCGCAGCATTCCTTCCAGGATAAAGTACAGGCCCTTGCCGCCCGAGTCGACCACCCCGGCTTGTTTGAGCACCGGTAACAATTCCGGCGTCCGGTTGACCGACTCGTCTGCCGCCGGCACGCATCTTTCCAGGATCGCGATCGGGTCCTGTGTCTCGGCCAACGTTGTCTCTGCAGCTGCCGCCAGGTCTTTGGCAACCGTGAGGATGGTGCCTTCCACCGGTTTGACCACGCCCTTATAAGCCGTATCGCGCGCCTCGGCCAGGGCTCTCACCATTAAAGGTGCATCGACCAGATCCTTGTCTTGCAGCGAGCGCGCAAAACCGCGCCATAGCTGTGAAAGGATTACGCCCGAATTGCCGCGTGCGCCCATCAAGGCCCCCTGTGCGATCAGCGCGGCCATCTTTCCGGCGTGCTTCTCACCCGAATCTTTGACCTCGTTCCAGGCTGAGGTCATGGTCAGCATCATGTTCGTGCCCGTATCACCGTCGGGCACCGGGAAAACGTTTAGCGAGTTAACCGTTTGCTGGTTGGTCCTGAGCCACGTCAGGCCGGCCTCCACTAACTGCTTCATGGCCTGACCGTCGAACGGCCGGTTGCGTTGTCTATCCAGTCTGGTGTTATCCAGGCTCATCAAATGGATCTCCTAGCTCGCATCGCTAAAACGCAGTCCCGCCACGTGCACGTTGATCTCATGCACCGGCATCCCCAAAGCCTTTTCCACATGGAACTTTACCGTGTTGGCAACGCTGTCGGCCACCGTCGTGATTCGCGTGCCGTATTCGACAATGATATACAGGTCGATATCAACGTTCTCGCCGTCGTACCGCACCGATACGCCGCGCGCCGGTTCATGCGTGATGGTCTGCGCTAATCCCTCGGCTATATTCTTGGGTGCCAGCCCAACTACGCCGTAAGATTGCAGCGTGGCATGATACGCCAGGGTCGCGATCGCGGCCGGTGAGATATGGATCCCGCCCAATGAAGTAGTTTCTTCGCCCATAATGTCCTCTTCGCGAGCGCTTTTTGCGACGCACCTCCGCAGGCAGGTAAAGCGCCTGCCCGGAAGTCCCGAATCGAACTCGCGCTGCAATTATCACATACTTCGGCTTGTTATTAGGACAAGTTCGTCTGATTTAGCGCTTCCTCGGTAACTACTCATCCCCCGTTGCTGGTTTCACCGGAAAATGAATATGAGCCGGGTGTCCTCCCCCGACCATATTCATTTTCCGGGATTTCTAGTCCCAGGCTGAAAGCGTGGGGCGGCGGGGTGAGTAAATACCTTCCTCTACTATATTGCGTTGAGAAAGGCTGCATTCTATGGTACAATGCCGTGCCTGCCAAGGCAGGGAAACATCTGGTATTGAAAGGATTTTGTAAGATGGCTAAGTGTGCAAATTGCGGCAAGTCGACCTCATTCGGGCATAATCGCTCGTTCTCATTACGCGCCACCAATCGTACTTGGAAACCCAATCTTCAGACGGTATCCGTCCTGAAGAATGGCCGCTTGGTCAAACAGGTTCTATGCACCAAGTGCATTAAATCTCTGAGCAAATCAGCCGTGTAAGCTGGCCTATCCAGCGCACAAGTTCACAAAGGGAAACGCCCTTATTATAAGGGCGTTTTTGTTTTCGCAGATGATTTCAAGTAAGAGGGGTCTAGATAAGTTGATTCCAGCGTATCAAGCTCGCTTTTTTATTTCCAAAAGACCCGTGCGCTTAAATTCGCGCCTTCCCCTGTTTCCTTGTTTCCGCTTCTAATGCCTCCGTCTTTCCCTCTTTACTATTCGTCTTTTCCGTCTTTACGTATCTCCCTGGCTCCTTGTCTACGTGTTTCCGTGTTCACTTACTTCCGTGTTTCCTTGCCTCCATTTCTCCCCATCACACGTTCCTCACCCTCTTATCCGGAGTCTGCTCGATCGCCTCATGTAAAGCCTTCATCCCTGCCTCGATCCCCTGCGGATGGCTGAAGATGGCATGCGCCGTCACAAACACATTCGCCCCTGCTCGTTTCAAGCTGGGCAGGTTATCGGCATTGATCCCCCCGTCCACCTCCAGGTAAGCGGACGATTTGATCTCATCCAGCTTCCTGCGCACCTGCGCCACCTTCGCTACCATGTCCGGCAGGAAAGCTTGGTTCGAAAATCCCGGGTTCACGGTCATCACCAGTACCAGGTCCGCCAGGTGCAGCACCGGCTCGATCAGCGCCACAGGTGTCCCGGGGTTGAGCGTCACGCCCGCCGCGCAGTTTAACGACTTGATCTCCTGCAGCGTCCGGTACAGGTGCGGGCAGGTCTCCACATGCACCGTTAAGTGCGAAGCGCCCGCCTTCGCGAACGCCTCGAGATACCGTTCGGGCTTTTCGATCATCAGGTGCACATCCAGCGGAAGCTTGCTCGCGCGCTTGTAAGCCTCCACCAGGAACGGCCCCATCGTGATGTTGGGGACGAAATGCCCGTCCATCACATCCACATGGATCCATCCGGCGCCGGCGGCTTCGAGCGTCTTGATGTTTTCGCGCAGTCGCAGGTAATCTGCCGAGACAATGGAGGGAGCGATGATGTACTGGGTGTTGGTCATTGGAATGTTGTGACTCCTCTTGTCCTCTGGATCTCTTAATTTACCTTATCACTTATCTCTATTCTCTGTTCTTCCGTACATTTGCTCTTTTGCGTTTTTGCGTTAAATCTCATTTCCAAAAAGAATCCGCGCAAATCCGTTCGATCCGTGGCCTCCGCGTTCTATTGACTTCTCTTACCTGATCGGCGGATTGTAGACAAAATATACCCACATCCAGAACGGGATCAACCCTCCCACCATGATCAGCGCCAGCAGGCCTAGTGCCACCGAGGGCCAGTCAATGTTCAATGGCTCCTCGCCCGGTACGGGATAGTTGGGTGGGGGCTGGGGTTGAGGCGGCTCTTCCCAGACGAACACCGGCGTAGGTTCAGGCTGCACGGTTGGGGAAAGCGTTGCGATGTTACGCTGGGTGCCGAACTTCATCAGCACGCGGCCGAGTTGGTCCGCGGTACGATAGCGCGCCGAGGGTTCCTTCGACAGTACCTTCAGGATGATCTCTTCCAAGGGTTTGGGGATATCGGGGATGTATTCGCTTGGCGGTATCGGATCCGCCTCCAGGTGCTGGCGGGCAAGGTCTTCCGCAGTGGACCCGGTAAAAGGCAGCGTGCCTGTCAGGATTTCATAGGTCACGATCCCTAGTGAATAGACGTCCGAGGCCGGGCTGGGCACGTGTCCCGCCGCTTGTTCCGGCGAATAATATTGCGGCGAACCCCACACCACTTCGGTTTGTTCATTCGGGCTGATCGCCGCCAGCACGCGGGCGATGCCGAAGTCTGTCACCTTGAGGCGTCCATCGGGTGTGACCAGCATGTTATGCGGCTTAACGTCGCAGTGTACCAGGCCGGCGCGATGGGCATATCCAAGCCCCGCACAGGCTTGCACCATCAGCGGGATGCCGTCTTCGACCGTGAAACGGCCCCGTTTGCGCAGTAGGGTCTTCAGGTCGGTGCCCGGTACCAGTTCCATGACGATGAACGGCTGCCCATTATCGATCCCAAAATCGTAGACGGTTACGATGTTGGGGTGCGAAAGGTTGGCCGCCGCCCGCGCTTCCAGTTGGAACTGCAGGTCGAAATCGGGGCTTCGCCCCTTGTCATCGCGTAAAACCTTGATCGCAACATAACGGTCGAGCAGGGTATCGCGGGCGCGATAAATGTTCGCCATGCCGCCCGAACCGAACCGTTCCAGCAGTTGGTAACGACCATTCAACAGGCGTCCATCATCCGATTGAACCATGGCGAAAATTATATCATCGGGCAAGGCGGCTTCCAGCCGCCATTGCCCACTTCGACGATTCGTATCGTCGAAGTGCACAATACGAATCACCGAAGCAGGCGATACGAATCGTCGAAGCGCACGATACGAATCACCGAAGCCCACGTTCCTCGGCGAGCGAGCCTCAAACCACTTTCAACCTTCAACCTTCCACTTTCCACCTCCACCCTCTCACCTGAAACCTGAACCCTCGCACCTCCCTCCCCTGCTATAATCGTTCAATGCGCAAAGGACTGCTGCTCTACAACCCCGCCGCCGGCCGCCTCTCCGTCAGACCCTTTGTGCGTGGCATCCTTCGTCCCTTGCGTCTCGCAGGTTGGCAGGTGGAGATCGCCGAGATCCTGAGCGGAAGTCATGCCACCCATGTTGCCCACCAGGCTGCCGAAGAAAAATTTGACGCCGTCTTTGCCATTGGCGGCGATGGCACCGTCGGGCAGGTTGCCAGCGGACTCATCCACACCGAAACAGCCCTGGCTGTCCTCCCTGCCGGTACGATGAACGTGTGGGCCATGGAGTTGGGTCAGAAGGCCTTCGACTGGCTGCACAACCGCGCTCTGCAGAATAATGCGCGCCTGCTTGCGAATGCCTCTGTCCATCCTATGGATGTGGGCGTGTGCAACGACCGTCCCTTCCTGCTTTGGGCAGGCATCGGACTGGATGCCATGACCATTCATCAGTTGGAGCCCCGCCCGCGCTTCGCCAAGTTTGTCTCGGTCCCTCAGTACATTGCCGCCGCGGCTTGGACAGCCACCACCTGGCATGGCATGGATTTGCGCGTCTGGGCCGACGATCAGCGCGTCGACGGTCATTTTCTGCTCGCGGTCGCGACCAATATCCGCAGGTACATGGGGGGGCTGGCCGTCCTCTCGCCGGATGCCTGTATTGATGATGGCGAAATGGATCTGTGGCTTCTTAGCGGCAGCACCCTGGCCGACGCCTTCCGTACTTACTTTGACCTTTTGGCCGGCCTCCATCTCACCAGCGACCAGGCGCGCAAGTTGCCCTTTCACTCTGCACGCATAGAATCAGACACGGCCTTCTCCGTTCATATGGATGGAGAGCCGATGCTCGGTGGTAAACAGGTTACCATAGACATCCACAAGCAGGCCTTGAAAGTGCTCATTCCCCCGAACGGGGAGAAGCTGCTCACCGCTCGTTCCGCGAACCACGGCAATGGCGAGGGATAAGATCACCACGCGCTGCATTCTCTTGGAATCGAAAGTCACGTTCCTTTTTTGTCCTAAAGATGATAAAAACAAGCCTTAAGACTGATACAAAAAGCGGTATGAATCGGCTCACTTCATATTTACTGCGAAACCCGCTGGTCTTCTTGCTTCTGGCCCTGCCTTTGACACTGACTGCCCAGCTGCTTGGCTGGCCTCCCGTGGCTGTCTTCGCACTGGCTGCCCTCGGTATCGTTCCGCTTGCCTCGTATATCGGGGAGGCCACCGAGGACCTTGCCGCTTACACCAACCCGCGCATTGGCGCGCTGCTCAATGCCACCCTCGGCAATGCCGCTGAGCTTATTATTACAATCACCGCTGTACAGGCCGGCCTGCTCGAGTTGGTCAAGGCCTCCATCACCGGCTCGATCATAGGCAACCTGCTGCTCGTCCTTGGGTTCGCCATGGCTGTCGGCGGCGCCCGCTACGGCACGCAGAAATTCAACAAACGGAATGCCAGCCGCAATGCCATTCTCCTGGTGTTGGCCGTCATCACTCTGATCGTTCCGTCGGTGTTCAGTCAAACCATCAGCCAGACGGGTAACGGCAATGTCGAGGCCTTGAGCATCGGCGTGGCCGTCATTATGCTGCTCCTCTACGGGCTTGGCCTGTTCGACGCCTCTCGTACGCAGGAAACTCCGCTTTCCTATAAGTTGCCCAGGAGTGAAGAACCTGCCCGTGCGCTCAGCCAATCCGTCATCATCCTGATATTATCCACGCTGGGTGTTGCCTGGTTGAGCGAGGCCCTCGTCCACGTCGCCGAGGCCGTCATTACCGGCCTGGGCGTCTCCGAGTTCTTCCTCGGCATTATCCTCGTCCCGCTCATCGGTAACGTGGCTGAGCATCTCGTCTCCGTCCAGATGGCGCTCAAGAATAAAATGGACTTGAGCACTGAGATTGCCATCTCTTCTAGCCTGCAAATTGCCCTCTTCGTTGCGCCTCTGCTGGTCTTCATCAGTCTCCTGCTCGGGCATCCGCTGCAGCTCATCTTTAATCAGTTCGAATTGCTGGCTTTGCTCACCGCGGTCGTGATCGCCGCCCTGGTATCCTCTGACGGTGAATCGACCTGGCTTGAGGGCGCGGGTCTGCTGGCTATTTATCTCATTCTCGGATTGGCTTTCTTCCTGCTTCCATGAATCAAAAAGATATCCCCTCCCTATGGAACGTTTGGACGATCCTCGGCGCGTTTGCTGTTGCCGGCTGTCTTTTGCTCATCACGCTGATCGCGATCGGTTGGAAGCGCCCGCCTCTGTCGGGGGGCCAGGGCTTTGTGCCTGCCGACCTGACGGTCATTGCCGCCCCGACCGCCACCGTTAACCCCACTGCCACGGCGACTCCTTCAGGCACCACTACGCCGCCGCCCGGACAGATCGGCATCGGCGGGTATGTTCAGATCAGCGGTACCGAGGGTGCCGGTCTGCGTATTCACTCTGCGCCCGGCCTCAACACCGACACTGTTTTTCGCGGCGAAGAAGCCGAGACCTTTCAGGTCACGGACGGCCCTCAGCAGGCGGACGGCTATACCTGGTGGCGCATCGTCGCGCCCTACGACAGTACCCGCGCTGGCTGGGCCGCCTCCGATTTCCTCGCCGTCGTCCCCTCGCCCTGAGTAGAGGTGTCCCTTTCTAAAGTACCCGAAAAAAATGGACGTGTGCGGGCGCACGCCCGCACACGTCCATTTTTTTCGGAATCTCTCGCCCCAGGCTGAAAGCGTGGGGCGCAACACACAAATCGAATATCTGACATTCAGAGGAATCATGAACGAAAAACCAACCAACATCAGCGCCAACAAAAAGACTCGTGAATTCACCGTCAGCTGGGACGACGGGCACGTCAGTGTCTATCCCTTTAGTCTGCTGCGCGCCGGCTGTCCCTGCGCCTCCTGCCGCGGCGGGCATGAGAACATGAAGTCCGAACCTGAGGCCGATATATTCCAACAGCAGCTTGAAGATTCCCCCGCCACCCGCATATCGGACGTCAAAGCCGTAGGCTCCTACGCATTGACCATCGTCTGGGAAGACGGACACGATTACGGCATTTACAACTGGCACTACCTTCGTGCTCTTTGTCCCTGCCCCGAAGATCGCGCCAAATACGGGAAATAAAACGTCAGCCAACAGACGACCTCCGAGGCCTTCTCGCGTAGCCTCGAATCCCTGTACTCGTTCTCAGGCGATGCACAGCGCCGACCGCCCCCATAGCGTGACCCCGGGTCTCAACTGCCAAACTGCCATCACACCCTGAAAACTATAAGCCTGGCAGACCTATCTATCTAGCGCGGCGAGAAGGAAAGAAACCCGTGAAGGCACGCGTTCAGTTGCTACGAGCGATCTGCCCAGCGATATAAGCCGCATCCGCGCCCACGCCACCCAGCAGCGATGAGCTCAATGATCTTTGAAAGAGAAGGCCGACAAAGTAGATTCCTGGCGCCGCCTCGACGATGCCCCGCGAGTGACGTGGATAGCCATGTTCATCGAATATCGGTAGGTTGATCCAGTTGTAATCCGGCTGGAAGCCTGTGGCCCAGATAACACTTTCTGTCGGCAGGGTACGACCGTCTTCTATCCGCGGTTTTCCATCTTGGATTCCAGACACCCGCCCCGTGAGTTCAATGCCAGCCTCTGTGAGCTCTCGGCGCCGGGCGCGGCCCAGCGGGGTTCCGCGGTGGATCATGGTCGCCTTCATCTTTCGACCTATTGGAGTATCCACACTCAACAACCGCCTTGCGATAAACCAAAACAGCCGCCCGCCAAATGCTTTCCCGATCCCCGAATTGACAGGGATCTGCCCCACGTCCCGGCCCGCCAGCCAAACCCGCTTGCCGGCCCTGGAGAGATCGAGCGCGATCTCGGCCCCGGAATTTCCAGCCCCGATAACCAGGATTGATCGTCCGGGGATTTGCCCCGGGTTGCAGTAAGCGCTGGAATGCAGTTGAAAGATTCCTGGATCAAGCTCACTGGCAAAGCCTGGCGTATGCGGAGACCGGTAGGCCCCAGTTGCAACGATCACATTCCTGGCATGGAAGCTGGAACTGCCTGAAACGATGTGATAACCCTGGCCGTTGGCTCGGAGCTCCTCCACCTTCACGCCATGCCGTACTGGCAAATGGAACTGCTCGGCGTAACCTTCCAGGTAATCTGCCACCTCATCCTTCGATGGAAAATAGTCCTTCGCTTTCGGGAATGGCTTTCCCGGGAGGCTGTCGAACTGGCTGGGTGTGAATAACCTTAAGCTGTCCCAGCGATTGCGCCACACATCTCCGGTATGCAGATTTTCATCCATGATAATGAAGCTCTCGCCCTGGCGTGCAAGCTCGTAACCGGTAGCCAGGCCTGCTTGGCCGCCGCCGATCACAATGGTTTGGAAAGATTCGTCCGTTGTGGTAATAACTTGATGTTGTTCTCTAGACATTATTTGCTCCTTACTCTATGGCACCTGTAGATGACTGTTCGGATGGGGATTTGATATGTTTTACAATAAACGCACACATCTCCAGTCGCAATTTAGATATATTATCAATGTATTGAATATTATTATGATATAATTAAATAACAAAAGAGTCAAGAGGCTATGCCAAAGCAAATTTCGTCCAAACGCAAATACAACTCCACCCGCCGGAAAGAGCAGGCCCGCCTTACGCGCCTCCAGATCGCAAAAGCGGCCCGAACGCTTTTCTTTGAGCGTGGGTATGCCGGCGCCACAATCGAGGCGATTGCAGAAAATGCCAATGTGTCCAAAGAAACGATTTACGCGATCTTTAAGAATAAGCAGCAGATCTTGGCTTTTCTCTTGGACATTTCAATGGGCGGCGACGACCTCCCCGTCCGCATCCTGGACCGCCCCGAGCCGCAAGCTGTGCTGCACGATACCGACCAGCGGCGGCAGCTTGAAAGATTTGCCCGGGGCATTGCGGAAATCATGTCGCGCGCCGCACCTGTTTTTGAAGTCACGCGTACCGCGGCCAAAACGGAACCGGAAATCGCCCGCCGGGTGAAGCACCTGTATCGGGAGCGGTTGGAAAACATGGCAGCCTTTGTTCATCATGTGGCAGCCAACGGGCCATTACGGGATGGGCTGGATGAAAAGCATGCTGCCGAAATCGTCTGGGCTATTACAAGCCCTGAGCTATTCCAATTAGTGAGCGAGAATCTTGGCTGGTCGGAAGAACAATACAGCCGGTGGCTCGCAGACCTGCTTGCAAACCTGATCCTGCCATGATTCAACAGCCTGGCGGTACTGTCATAATATCTTTTTCATTCAAAGGATATTTGCTGTGATTGAAAAGCTTCTTGACGTTATCGGCCTGGGCGCCTCAACCATGGACATTATTACCCTGGTGGATCATTTCCCGACCAGGCGCGAGAATCAACAAGCCCAGACTCAGACCAACCAGGGCGGAGGCCCGGTAGCCACAGCCCTGGTTACGGCTTCCAGGTTGGGAGGCCGAACCGCCATGCTCGACAGCATCGGTGACGACTGGGCTGGAGCCTTGGTTCTGCAGGGGTTTAAGACCGAAGGAGTTGATACTGGTTACATTGAAATCCACCGCGGTCACACCACCTCCACTTCCAACATCCTTGTCTCCGCTAAAGATGGCGCACGTGCCATCATGTGGATGCCGGGCTCCGCGCCCGAGCTTTCGCTCTCGGAATTGCAGAAGTCTGCAATCCGCTCCGCAAAGATCATCCACCTGAACGGCAGGCACTGGAATGCCTGCCTCGAGGCTGCTAAATTGGCCAAAGAGTTGGGGGTACGAATTTCCTTTGACGGCGGCGCAAACCGCTTCAGGCCCGAACTAAGGAAGCTGCTACCTCTAGCAGACATCTGCATAGTCGCAAAGGATTTTGCCGATAGCTATACGGGCGAGACCGAAATATCCAGGTCAATTGAGCTGCTTCTAAAAGAAGGTCCCGAGATCGCCACCGTAACAGACGGCACTAACGGGAGCTGGGTCCGCACCAGGGGTGGCCTGTCCTTCCACCAGCCCGCTTTTCTCTTCCCAGCGACGGTTGATACCACCGGCTGTGGTGATAGTTATCACGGGGCGTTTCTTTTTGGGTTGCTCAAAGGCTTCCCGGTTGAAAAAGTTACAGCTTTTGCGAGCGCCGTGGCGGCCCTGAACAGCCAGCATCTCGGGGGAAGATCAGGCCTTCCGCGCCTCGATGAAGTAGTGAAATTTCTGGCTGATAGGGGAATTACATTGGCATAAGTGATTATCCCCGTTGTCAACGTTCATTTTGCTCCTCAGCCTGAGTTATGAGAATTCGCGCAGCGTTTTACACAAAACAAGTAATTAATCCAGGTTCCCACCTTGACCGATTATGACTGAAGATTCAACGCAAAGCTTCAAAGACGCGAAGTTTTTTAGGGATTCTTTGCGACTCTGCGTCTTTGCGTTAAGCTTTTTGACAAATCTGCTGTTTGAATGCCATAGGTAGCAGCTTGAGGTAATTAACTTTATAGAAAAGGACGTCGCCCAACAACTGCTGGTTTTGCCCTCCTCCCACTTTCTACTTTCCAGCCCCCTTCCTCTCCTGGCGCCTGCAACTTGGAACCCTCAACCTCCCACTCTCCAAATCCTCCTCACCTGGAACTTTCCAACCTTCAACCAGATTACGGCGTTCCGGTTGCAGTCGGTGTCAGCGTCGGTGTTATCGTTGGTGTGGGCGTTCCGCTGCCCGATGGCTTTGGCGTACTAGAGACTTTCGGCGTAGCTGAGCTCCTCAGTGTAGCTGAAGGCTTGGGTGTATTCGTGGCTGTGACAATGGTCTTGAGATGGTCCTCTGCGGTTTGGCGCATCTCCGGCGTCATTACATTCGCCGGCATGGCCAGCAGCGTTTTCCAATCCTTGAAGGCGTCCCCAAAACTCCCGCGGCCCTCCTGGCTGAGCGCCCGCCAATAGATCGCCAGCGCCAGCTGGGTGTTGTCCGTGGCCTTCGACTTCGAAGTTTCGGATTGTAGGTAGGCGCTTCCGAAAGTCCCCTGCTTGTATAGGATTTCCGTCAGCCCAATATTGGCATCGAAGGAATTGGGGAAGAATTGCAGGCCCTTCTTGTAGTTGATCGAAGCATTATTCAGGTCGTTCAGGGCCAGGTACGAATCGCCCAGCTCGATATAAGACCTCACCTGGTTCGGGTCGAGCTTGAGCCCTTCGCTCAACGCATCCACCGCGGATTTGTAGTCGCCGGTTTGTACAAAAGCCTGCCCGAGCAGGGTATAGGCGGCTCCATCGTCTGGCTGATAGATAAGATACGTCTGCAGGGGCTTGATCGCCTCTGCGTACTTTGCGTTTGCAATATCGGCGGCCCCCAGGTAATAATAGGAATTCAGCAGGGTCAGGTCCGTGCTGTTGGCTTTTTGAGCGGCCTCTAATGCCTTCGCCTCATTGCCCTGGAGAAGATAGGCCTGGGCGAACGCCACCTGTACCAGCGCCGAGTCCGGCATCAGCCCGCTGGCCGTTTCAAGGTCCGGCAGCGCGGCTTTGAAATTTTTTCGCGTCAGGTTGTAATTGGCCCGGTCGAGAAAGGCCTCGCCGTAGTGGGGATCATATTGTATGGCGAGGTCGTACAGCTGTGTAACGTTTGCGTTCTTGTCCATACAGACGCGCGCCCGTGCCAGGCCCAAATAACCCGGAGCGAACTTGCTGTCTATCTTCAACGAATTGTTGTAATATGTCAGCGCGGTGGAGCACTGGCCTTTAAACCGGTAAGCCTCGCCGATAAAGTAGGGGATATCCGCCGCATCGGGCTCCGAGGTGGCGATCCCGTTCATGCTGTTGATGAATTGGTCCCAGTCGCCTTTTTGATAAGCGGCCTTGGCGCCGAGATACATATCCTGTGAAATCGGGGAGCGCGGCGTATTGACGTAGAGCGGTGTAGCCGTGTACGAGACGCCGAACAAGATCGCCAGCGGCGTGGGTCCGCGCTGGGTGGTTACTGGTCGCGCGGTCGCGTTCGCGAACGTGGGTGTGAGCGTAAAAGTCGGTGAGGGGCCAGCAGTGAATATACTGCCTGTGTTGGGTCTCGCGCTGCGGCGGCCAAGCAAACCATAGGCCGCCACCCCGAGCACCAGGGCCCCCACTACCAGCACCCCGGCCAGCCGGGCCACCGGGCTCGACATCGCAGCCCGGGCTCCCTTTTCCTGGGGTCTCTCGTGCTCCAGCAGAAGTTTATCTTCCCAGGCGCGCGGGCGGTTCAGCGGGAACGGCTGAATTTTGTCATCGGGGGATAGCGCTCCGTGCAGGATCAGCCCTCGTTTGGCCACACCGTTCGTGGGGTCGAGCTTGAGGGCCGTTTCCAGGCAGTAGACGCGCTCTTTTGGCGTGTCCACCGCCGCGCTCATCCAGACCCAATACTGGGCGTTGGTTTGGTTCTCTTTGAGCAGGCGCGTCAGGATCTCTTTGGCGCGCGCCCGTTCCCCCTGCCGCAAAGCCTCCACTGCGTCCTGGAACAATGGGTCTGTCTGTTCTGTTTCCCTTGTTTCTTCAGCCATGGATTGATTGTATTACAGCGCACGATGGATTCGCAATACAAATTCGTAACGTGCTGCAAATCGCCAATTTGTCATCTCGTGGCGCAAATTGGCAATTTGCGCTCTTTTGATAATTTGCCCCTTTTAATTATTCGTGGAACTCTTCCACCTGGTAGGTCAACACCTCAAGAACCTTTCGGCGCCATGTATCCGGTGCTGCCCCCATCTTGTAGCACAGGTTATCCAGGAACGCCGATTTATCCGGGATCTTCTCCCACACTTGCGGCAGGAACGTTGCCCTGCGAAAACCATCTCGCAGGATCACGCCATCCACTTGCGGGCGGAGCTTGGCGAGCAGTTCGTCGGCGTTGCTGTAGGCCAGCCTTTCCGGGACGGTGAGCCGCGAGATTTCAACCTCGATCTTATCCAGCTCCTCGGGTGTGACCGGTGGGAAACGTGGGTCCTCCAGCGCAGCCGCCACGGCATGCTCCCGCACGTCTTCAGCCAGCGGTTGATAAGGTTCCAAAGCCCCGATACACCCCCTCAGGTCCCCGTGGATGGTCAGCGTTATAAAGGAAGCGCCCTCCTCTCGCAGTCGCGGAGGCAGGCTTTCCAGGTCTAACGCTGCCAGCTTCTCACCCCGAACCACCCGCTCCAAAGCCGCGCGTGCCTCTTGCAGCAGTGTCTTCTTTTCTTCCGAAGTCAATTTGTCTTCCACTTTGCCCCGCCCTCACTTTCCTTTCGGGCACTTTCTTATCGCCCGCTCTTCCAGGTTTCCACTTTTCCGTATCTGCGGGTTTATCTTTTTTTCTCTTCCGTGCATCCCTGTCTACGTCTTTACCTCTTTACGTTTTTCTTCTGCTTTTCGAAACCTTCTCCTGATGCGTCTTTGGTATTTCGGGCCCATACTTCGAACTACGCTCACCCAGCCCGTAGGGCTTCCATGAACTGACGCGAAGCGGTGTCACTACCAGCAGGGGCTTCGCGCAGCATAACATCCCCGTTCCTGCTATTGGGGGACCCTGTGGGTTAGCCCCGCCCTCTAGTCCTGTAATTTATGATATTGCCGGTCGTGATAGACCAACGCCCGGTGATGATCATAACTGCGCGAGACGAAGCTGCGCGCGGCCACCACCTCCCCGATAAAAAGCGTATTCATACCCGAAGGGATGCTTTGGACTACACGGCAATCCAGATAAGCCAACCCTCCTTTAAGGAACGGAGCGCCGCTGACCAGTGTTTCGGTTTCCAGGCCTTCCATCCGGTTCCCCGGCCCTGTTAGCTCGCCCGCGAAGCGCTCGGAGATGGCCTGTTGGGTGGCCGATAGGATCGTCACCGCAAACATCCCGGCCCGGCTGACAAGCGCTTGTGTGTGGCTCGCCGCCTGCAGGGAGATGACGATCAGTGGTGGTTCCAGCGAAATGGAAGTGAACGAGCTGACCGTCATCCCGTGCTCTTCACCTTCATAAGTGGCGGTCACAACCGTCACTCCCGAGGTCCAGGCTCGCATAGCCGTTCGAAGTTGTTCAGCATCAAGCGTCATGAAGTGTGACTCCCTTGCCTTTCATCATAATTGCGCGGAATAGGGGTGTCAAGTCAGAAAAACCAGTCAGAAAAACCAGACTCCGAGATCATAAACACCTCGCGGTCTGCGCAGGTCTGGGTGTTTTGCGAAGCCTTCCTGGTCAAAAATAACCCTTGTAATTTCGTATAAAGATTAGTACTATTATACGAAATGGACAAATCGCACGCCCGGCGCGCTTTAGCACATCGTTCGGCAGGGCCTCGCACCAAGCCTTTGCATGCAATCTCGACAACCTTCCTGGTGGCGGTTTTACTTGCGACTGTTTTCGTAGCCTGGACGCCTACCAGTTTCTCCGCCGCCTCCTTCTCCGATAAGCTGGCTTTGTTGCTTACCCCGCAACCTCTCAACAACCCCGCCGCTCCCGCGCTGCCGGCGCTGCGCATCGGGATTGTGGCCGGCCATGCAGGCAATGACTCGGGCGCGGTTTGCGTGGACAGCAATGGTCAGGTCACGCTGACCGAAGCCCAGGTGAACCTGCAGATCGCCACGCTTGTGCAGAAAAAACTGGTGAGCCGCGGCTTCCAGGTGGATTTATTGAACGAGTTCGATGCCCGTCTTAATGGTTATCGCGCCGTGGCGATTATCTCTATCCACAACGACTCTTGCCAGTACATCAATGACGAAGCCACCGGGTTTAAGGTGGCTGCTGCGCTGGAGACTCGCGATACGAACCGGGCAGGCCGTTTGCTGTCCTGCCTGGAAGATCGTTACCACGCCGCTACGGGCCTGCCTTTCCATGCAAACAGCATCACGCCCGATATGACCAGTTATCATGCCTTTTCAGAAATTGATCCGAACACCATTGCTGCCATCATCGAAACCGGCTTTTTGAATCTCGACCGTGAGATTCTTACCCAGCATACCGATCAAGTCGCCGACGGGGTTGTTAACGGTATCTTGTGCTTCGTCAACAATGAAAACGTCGATCCGACTCCCATCCCAACGACAACCCCATGACCCAATCTTTGGATGAAGCTCGTTTAGCGGTACACAAGGCTCGTGAGGCCCTCGGGGACAATAATCGCACCGAGGCGCGTTATTGGGCCGAAAAGGCCGCCACCCTTGCCCCGCAGATGGAAGACCCCTGGCTGATCCTCGCCACAGTAGCCAGCCCCCGTGCCAGCCTGGAATACGTTCAAAGAGCCCTCAAGATCGAACCTGATAGTCCTCGCGCCAATAAAGCCCTTCAATGGGCTATGCAGCGTCTTAATCAAACAGAGGGCTTACCCCCTGCACCGCCGGCAAGCTCTGAGGTATCCGTCAGCAATCCGCCGGTTCAAGGGCCTCCCCCGCGAGCCATACCCGCCGGGATACCAAGAAGTAAGCCTGCCGAAAAGATTGTTGCTCCACAAAAATCAAAGCGCAGCCCGTTGTTTCCCATTCTGCTGTTTGGTCTGGGCTGCCTGGTCTGCGCCGCCGCGGCTTGGTCTGCTGTGTCTTCGCCCGTTGTAGCCTCCATCCTCAAGCGTCCCGCGGTCGCGGCGACTCACCCGCAATCCTGGGCAGAGGCCTCCATCCCCAAGCCCACTTATACCCCCGCAGGTCCTGCGGTCCAAGTCGCTGACCTTCAAGGGACGCCCACGCCCGAGTCCCTGCCGACTGCTTTACCCACAGACTTATCCACAGATTCACCTACCAGCGCGCCTACGGATTTGCCCACCGGTCAGCCTACCGAGATGGCAGCGGACCAGCCCACCGGGACGCCCTCCGCCGGCTCCCTCACGTTGAGTTACGTGGATGACACTCCCACCTCCGCCGTGGCTGCCACCCATGCGCCCTCCTCGCCCGGTGTCGTGGCAGGCGACGGCACGCACTGGATCGATGTCAACCTTACTCAGCAAATGGTCTACGCCTATTCAGGTAACACCGTAATGAATTCGTTCCTCGTCTCTACCGGCACCTGGCAGTATCCCACCGTGACGGGCCAATATCATATTTATGTTAAGCTGCGCTATACCGATATGAGCGGGCCTGACTACTATTTGCCCAATGTCCCCTTCACCATGTATTTTTATCAGAGCTACGGCTTGCATGGCACCTACTGGCATCACAACTTTGGCACGCCCATGAGTCATGGCTGTGTGAACCTGAGCATTCCCGATTCCGAGTGGTTGTACAACTTCTCCTCGGTCGGCACCCTCGTCAACATCCATTATTAGAATCCTGTGCGGTAAACTGCCCTTGCTCTCCTGGCGCATCGGCATTTAGTTTTTTGTTCTTGTTCTTGTTTTTGTTTTTGTTTTTGTTCTTGTTCTTTTTGCTCTTTTGTTTTCTTGCACTTTTGCTCCTTTGCTCTCTTGCTCTTTAGCTTCTTTGCCTCTTTGTTTTTTGCTCTTTTGTTTTTTTTTGTTTGTTTGCTTTTTTGCGCCCTTGCTGTCTTAGCGTTAAATCTTTTTTCTAATGTCCCCCTCCTCCGCTTTCAATATTCGCCGCGCCGAGCTAGCTGACTACGAGGCCCTGTACCAGGTCTTCATGAGCCCCGGTGTAATCTGGGGCACCCTCCAGCTGCCCTTTCCTTCCGCAGATGCCTGGAAAAAACGTGTCTCAGAACCGCCAGAAGGGACTTTTAATCTGGTGGCCTGCGCCGGCCAGGAGATCGTCGGTCAGCTGGGACTGCATACCTTCCCCAATTACCCGCGCCGGCGTCACGTGGGACAGATCGGCATGGCCGTCCGCGACGATTGGCAGGGCAAGGGCGCGGGGTCGGCGCTTATGCAGGCCGCGGTTGATCTCGCCGACAAATGGTTGAACCTCACGCGCCTCGAACTGGAAGTGTATACCGATAACGAGCCTGCCATACGGCTCTACAAGAAGTTTGGCTTCATCACCGAAGGCACCCTTCGTCAATTCGCCTTCCGCGACGGCATCTTCGTGGATGCCTATACCATGGCCCGCCTAAGGACGGACATCCCCACGCCCCAGCCGTAGGGGCGACCCATAGTTCGCCCCTGCGACTCTGTATTACATCTTACCTTGTGGAACGCAACTGAAATTTCTTTATTGAAGTGGTTTTTTCCTTCGTGTTCCGTCGTGATCTTTGTGGTTAAGGGTTTTTACAGAGGCGACCCACAGTTCGCTCCTTGGTGTTAAATCTGCTTTCCCCACCTCTGTAAAATCTGCCTGATCTGCAGGTAGCCTTTTTCCTCTCTTGCTCTCTTGCTCTTTTGTTTTCTTGCTCCTTTGCTCCTTTGCGTCCCTGCCGCCTTGGCGTTAAATCTTTTCTTCACCTGCATCCCCGTAATCTCCGGATGGCTCTTTTCCTCTTTTACGTTAGAATCTGGTCATGGTCGGGCCGGGTCACACGCTTTCACGTCGTGATTTTCTCAAGCTAAGCGGGTTAGGATTCTTCGGCGCGCTCCTCCCAAGCGGACCGCTCGATTACCTGTTAAGCGAGCCGTCCTCCGCCCCTTTTCAGGATGCTTTTGACTCGCAGCAGGGCCGCGTCACTGCCCGGCTCATCTGGCTGTACGACAAACCCTCCTTCAATGCCCTCCGCGTAAAGTTGTACTGGCGGGATTCTGTTTTATCCATCACGAACGTTACCGTCAGCGACGATGTTACCGATTACAACCGCGTCTGGTATCAGATCGGCGAGGAAGGCTACGCCTATTCCGGCACCCTTCAGCCCGTCCGCACGCTTCTCAATACGCCCGCGCTCGACGTTCCTGAGGCGGGCCTGCTGGGCGAAGTCAGCGTGCCCTACACCGACGCGCATCTGCAGGCCGATCAGAATTCTCACGTGGCCTATCGTATATATTATGAGACCGTTCATTGGATCATGTCCGCCAAAACCGATCCAAAAGACGGCACGGTCTGGTATCAGATCCTGGACGATAAATTTAACAAGTTGTACTACGCACCGGCTGCGCACCTCCGCCTCATTCCGGATGATGAGCTGGTTCCGCTCTCCCCGGATGTTCCCAACTCCCAGAAGAAAGTCCAGGTGCAGCTGAACGCCCAGCTTGTCTTTGCCTACGAAAACGATGAGCCAGTCTTCGTTACCCGCGCGGCCACCGGTGAAGTGTTCAGGTATGGAAAATACACAACCCCTACGGGTCACTTCCAGACCTATTACAAGCGTCCTACACGTCACATGGCGAACGGTGACATTACCGCGGACGGGTACGACCTGCCCGGTGTCCCGTGGGTGATGTACTTTACCGAGGCGGGCCTGTCGCTGCATGGCACCTTCTGGCATAACGACTTTGGGCACCCCAAGAGTCATGGCTGCGTTAACCTCAGTCCCTCAGCCGCCAAATGGCTTTTCCGCTGGACAGAGCCGGTCGTCAAGCCCGACCATCAGTTCGGTTACAACGCTACCGCTACCACGGTGGAAATTGTAGACTAGTCACGGATGTTATCCACGGGCAGCAACATCATCCCCTCCTCCCGTGTCTCCGTTCTTCCCCTCTCCGACTCTTCCCTTTCCCCCCATTCCTCATTTCTTCTTTTGCGTGTTTACGTGTTTCCTTGTTTCCGTTCTTTTCCTTTTCCTTGTCTACGTATTTCCGTATCTACGCTCTTTCCCCTCTCCGTGTTTATGTCTTTCCCCCTTCCCCTACGGCGTGTATGCCAGCCATCCGTTGGGCGGGATCACATAAATTGGCCGGCTCACCGTCCCAACATAATCTGTTCGCACGCCGTCGATCAATGCGCTGTAATCCACCCAGCCCTGTGTGGAAGCCGGAGAAATTTCCCAGTTCTTGGAGGGGTCCCGGTTGACGTACACTTTTAGCCCCGAATCGTAAGACACAAAGACCTGCCAGGCCTGGTTGTGGATCAGCGCTTGTTCCACGCCGGCCAGCTTTCCATCCACGTTGTAGAGGATTTGGATGGGTGACGCCAGCGCGCATAGTTTTTGGATCGGCAGGACGTACGTTACCTCTCTTTGAGCCTGAGCAGACCAATAATAAAGACCCAGCCGGTCGGGAGTTGGAATAAACCCTGCATGGCAAAAGGCGATCTCGGTGGATGTGTAATTGTACAGGTCGTCCAAAGTGAATCCATCCAACTTTTCCTGGTTGCCCTTGCCGAAATACCGTTCGTAATATCCCATACCGTGTACAACCATGAGCGGATGGATCTTCAGCAGGTCAAAATCGACCACCGGTGGGACGTTCGGCCCATCGAATCCTTTATCATAGGATTGGTACTCGCCTTCCACACCGTCTGCCAGCCCGGCGTACATGATCTGAAGCCTCCCCTCGCTCAGGATCGGGCCGGCATGCACCAACCGCTCATAGGCCAGCAGTTGAGCATAGATATGGAACGTGTTCAAAACCTGGCTGTTCCCCTCGGTACTGGCATTGTAATCGACCCAATAAAAAGGGTTGCCGGCCGCGAACCCGTCCACGTACGCGGCGGTGGTCAGGTATTGCTCGTGCATCTCCGGGGCTATTTGGCTGGCTAATGTCAGCACCTGCGAGGGACTTAAATGGAAGGACTGCATCTTTGTGGTCTCGTTGTACCAGGCCTGGATCATGCTGCCATTTGGATTCAGCGCAACCAGCTTGGGATTCCACGAAGGCGCATCCGGATAGATATCTATGTAATTTTCGTGAAGTGCAAAGAGATAGCCGTCCGCGCTTACCGACTGACCTAACTGTCGCAGACCCTTGTCGCCGCCCAAAGCGGGGTTGGCCGGCATGAAATCGGGATAACAATCGTCATAGCCGCATTTTTGCCACACATGTTCGATCACCAGCAGGTCGCTCAGCCCCATCGATTTGAGCTCGTTGATGAAATATCCGTCCTTGCCAAACGACTCGCCGCCCCACATATCCAGCACTACTTTTCCCGCCAATAATTCACGGTAAGGTGATTTGGGGTTGGGTATATTCGGCAATACATCGTTTAAGGTATCGGATACGGTGATATAGGCGGTTTCTTTCATGGGCAGGCGCACTTGATCGGTATTTGTTTTGTAGTAAACGGTCTGGCCATAAAACACCGATCTGTCGGAATAACGCCAATTCGATTCTTCGAAACCCGACGAGTGCGTCAGGGTCCAATCGAAATATTCGGAAACAAAGTGGGTCTTAAAAAGGAGCAGGTTCAGGGTGGACAGATACGGGATGCTCACGATGCGCGCCCCGCGTGTTCCTTCGGATCGATCGAAGGTGAATTGGCTGATATACGGGGTTGTCGAGGAAAAGTCCATCCGCAGTGTTTTTCCCAGGATGGAAAAGTGATAATCATAAACGATGGTTTGCCTGGGGGAGGTCGCCGTCCAGGTGATTTGTAAGCCGCTCTCGTCCACGATGGGCGGAGAGTGCTTGATGGTATATGTTGAGCTTGCCTTCCAGGCTGGGATTTCCTTGTCGCCCACCGCGAAAGTTGGCCCCCCATAGTTGCTGGGATAAAAGGGCGCTTCGTCATTGATCTTGACATGCAGGTCGTGCAGCGAGCCGGTTTGAGGCAGATACAGATACTGTATCGTAACGTCCTTGTCCGTATATTCGAAAATATAGGTATTGCCTCTTAGGTAAACCTTGTTCTGGAATGTTGTGGATGGCGGCGTGGGAGCTGCGTTCCCCAAAAATGCCGGTATCACCGGTATGGATACTGTTGTGGGCGTTGCGCTTGGCCCGATGGTTGGAGTGGAGCCTGGCGTGGTGTCTCGCAAAGAGGCGGGCTGGGTTGCTGCCGGCGTATTAACCGGGGTGGTTGCTGGTGTAGTTTTCGCACAGGCGCTCAAGACCATTACGCATATCAGGATTGTTGGAATTGCTTTTTTCATGAGCAGAAACCGCCTCCCGGATCAAAGAGATCGTTCGGATCTATATTACGGGACCTGGCTGGGTCATTAAGACGGCGTTTCTTAAATGGCCTGCTGAGATCGGAAAATCGCTTGGTTGGATAAAACAAACCCGACCTTCCTGAAGTATACCGAATGGCAGCTAAATATGCGATTCTTTCTCCCTTCCCTGTTTCCTTGTTTCCGCTTTCCCCTCTTTACTCTGCCTCTTCTCTCTGATCTCTATTTCTCCACTTTCCACTTTCCACTTTCTACTCCCTTTTTCTTTTTCCCCTGTTTCCGTGTTTACCTCTTTCCGCTCTTTCTCCTTTCCTTGTTTCCGTGTTTACGCTCTTCTCTTTCCGTGTTTCCTTGTTCCGCTCTTTTTCCTTTTCCTCTCTTTACTCTTCATCTTCTCTCTGATCTCTGTTTCCCCACTTTCCACTTTCTACTCCTCATCCTCCAATATCGAATTATCGAGTATCAATTCTCTAAAATCCGTGTTCTATTTTCCCCAACCCTCTAAGAATTGTATTAGACTTTTATCCCTGTTATCCATCCAATCCCATAAATCAGATAGAATCGGGGAATGCCTGTTTTGAACGGTTCCTTATCGCGTCGTGATTTTCTCAAGCTTTCTGGTGCCGGGCTGCTCGGCGCCTTTCTTGCCGAGCTTCATTTGGACCGCGCCCTGGCTGGTTCCCCTGCGCAGGGCCGCATGACGCTCAGCGGCATCAACTTGTTTAGCGATCCCTCCTTCAAGGCCAAAGTCCTTCACACCTATGGCCGCGATGAAGTCGTGGCAATCACCGGCCAGGTCGATGGGGATCCGGGCAATCCCTATAACAACAAGTGGTTCCAGCTTGATGGCCAGGGCTATACCTACTCAGGCTGGGTTCAGCCCGTTGAGACCAATTACCAGAGACCGGTCTTTGAAATTCCGGCTTCCGGGCAGTTGGCTGAGATCACCGTACCCTACAGCCTCACACGCAACGACGCCAGCTATTCGGCTCAAACCGGCTATCGCGTTTACTTTGCGACCACCTATTGGGTTACGGGCGTCACCGTAAATCCTTATGAAAAGGGCGTTTGGTATAAGGTTTACGACAGTCTGAAACAGACCTCCCTTTACATACCCGCCAGCGATATGCGGCTGGTCCCCGATGAAGAACTGACTCCGCTCTCCGGCGATATCTCCAACGACCGCAAGCACATTTATGTGGATACCGCCACCCAGTCCGTCACCGCGTTCGAAGATGACAAGGCCGTCCTGGTGACGCGCTGTTCCAGCGGCGGCAAAGGCACAAAGACCCCGCTCGGAAAATTCCTCACCTTTCATAAAGGCCCCACCATCCACATGACCAACGATGGCGAAGCCGACGCGGGCCATGGCTATGACCTGCCCGGCGTGCCCTGGGTCAGCTTTTTCACAGGGACGGGCGATTCCTTCCACGGCACGTACTGGCACAACGATTACGGCAAACCGCGCAGTCATGGCTGCGTGAATCTCGCGCCTGCCGATGCGAAATTTATCTATCGCTGGACCCTTCCCCTGGTTCCGCCTGATATACAGTACCTTTACAAACCGGGCCAGGGTACGAACGTCGAGATCGTTTCATCGAATTCTTAAAGCGCGGCGCGCACGCCCCGCACACCTCTTCTTCCTGGGGTGCAGGGCATCTGTGGTCCCGGGCTTTCAGTCTGGGACGTAGCCGCATCACCACAGATGGTTATGAGGATCTTATGTCACCACAACCTTTGTTTGCCGGTCTTGTCGTGGACGAGCGCGACCGTCTTGCCGAAACCGCCATCGTTGGCGAGGAGCCGTTCTATGTAGTGGACGATTCCGGTTTCCGTCGCCATATCCCTGCCGCTCAGGTCGATCGCCAGGTATTAAAACAAATGCAGGAAATGATGAAGGGCAGTGAGGGTCTGATCTCAGAGCAGACCGCCAAGATGCTGGGCCAGGAGGATATTTTTTCCAAAGCCCTCATCGAACAGCAGCTCAAGAACATGGATCAGCAGTTCGATGCGATAATGCAGCAGGGCATTCCTGAAGAAGGGCGCGCCTATCTGGGGATGCTCGGCTTCAAAGTGGTGATCAATCTCCATGGCGAGGTCCTGCGCATCGACCAGCCCAGCGCACCCGATAACGGCGAAGGCGGGGAATAACCGTCAAGGATATGCATCCTCACTTCTCTCCCTTCTTGAATCACTACTTTTCGTTTACGGCTCTCTAGTCTACAATCTCTATTCTGTTCCTTCGTCTTCTCCTGTTCTTTTATTCTTCTGCTCCTTTACATCTTTGCGTTAGATCCTTTTTTAGCCCTCTCTGCGAAATCTTTCTAATCTGCGGATAGCTCTTTTGCTTTTTGTCTTTTGCTCCCTTGCCTCTTTGCGCCTTTGCGTTAAATCCTTTTTTAGCCCTCTCTGCGAAATCTTTCCAATCTGCGGATAGCTCTTTTGCTCTTCTGCTTTTTTGCCTCTTTGCGCCTTTGCGTTAATCTATTATCCTTTCTCCCATGGAATCAAATTCACCCCTTCGACGCCTGCCGCGCAACATCTGGGCTGTAACCCTTACTTCCTTCTTCACCGACATCTCGTCGGAGATGATCTTCAACCTCATCCCGCTTTTCTTGGCCAATGTGCTGGGGGTCGGTACCGCCATCATCGGTCTGATCGATGGCATCGCGGAAACCACCGCCAGCCTTACCAAGGTCTATACCGGCGCCCTCTCCGATCAGCTTGGCCGCCGCAAATGGCTGGCAGTGGCTGGTTACACCCTGTCGGCTCTCTCCAAGCCCTTCCTTTATTTTGCAAACGCCTGGGGCTGGGTGCTGGGTGTGCGTTTCGCCGACCGCATGGGCAAGGGCATCCGCACCGCTCCACGCGACGCGCTGGTCGCGGACAGCATCGATGAAAAACAACGCGGGCTGGCCTTCGGTGTTCATCGCGCCGGCGATACGGCCGGTGCTTTTGTCGGGCTGGGCCTGGCTGCCCTCATCGTCTGGCTGACCCAATCCGGCGCAGCCGATTTAACACGGCACACCTTCCAGGTTGTGGTGCTTGCCAGCATCATCCCGGGAGTATTGGGCGTCTTGGTCCTGGCGCTGGCCGCAAACGAAGTAGCGGGGACAAAGAAAAGCGCCGGTGCTGTCCAGTTGACTCTCAAAGGTATGGACTCCCGCTTTAAGCTTTTCCTGTTTGTGGTGATCCTGTTCACCCTGGGTAACTCCTCCAATTCCTTCGTTGTCCTGCTTGGGCAAAACCGCGGGCTCGATGTCTTGCAGATCATGCTGATGGTGATGACCTTCAACCTGGTCTACGCCGCGCTGGCGGGCCCGCTGGGTGCGCTCTCCGATAAAGTGGGTCGCCGCCGATTGATCATCGGCGGTTGGCTCGCCTACGGGCTGGTGTATCTCGGTCTGGCTTTATCGCACACCGGCTGGGAGGTATGGGTCTTGTATGCGTTGTATGGCATCTATTATGGCGCTACCGATGGCGTGGCCCGTGCGCTGGTGGCCGACATTGTGCCCGATGCTCGCCGCGGCGCCGCTTATGGACTCTATAACGCGGCCATCGGCATTACGGCTCTGCCTGCCTCCGTCATCGCAGGCCTGCTCTGGCAGGGTGCCGGCTCCTGGCACGGATTTGGCCCCTCGGCGCCCTTCTACTTCGGCGCAGTTCTGGCCTTGCTCGCCGGAATATTATTCTGGCGGCTGGTCCCCGCGAACTAAATCCTTGAAAAGTCGTCTCCTAATGGGCCACTGTCATTGCGAACGAAGTGAAGCAATCTCGTTCTTGCGGAGAACTGGTCCCCGCGAACTAAATTCCCTTATGGCTTGGAGACCCTCATGAAAATCGTTTTGGATGTTGTAGGTGTTTTGCTGGTCCTCCCTGGAATCATCTTCTTCCTGCAAGGCATCAACGTTTTGCCCGGCAGTTTCATGACCGGTCAAACTCAGTGGGTCATCAATGGCGGCATTATGGTCATCATCGGGGCCGGGCTGCTCTGGTTCGCCAATCGCCGCAAAGCCTAATTCCTCTATTCGACTCTGATCTCTTTTCCCCGTCTCTTGGTATTTCCGTGTTCCCCTGTTTCCGTTTTTCCATCTTTCCCCGTCTCCGCCTTCACTATTCCTCTGATCTCTGATCTCTTTTCTCTTCTCTCTATACCTATCCAACAAGGCCCTCACCCATGATCACAGCCAGGGATTTATTGCGCGAAGAAATCGGTCAGGTTTGGCAGATCGATCGCAGCGAGGTCATAGAGAACATCTATTATCCCGAGCAGGGCGGTCTGGTCCTCAAGCCCGAACACTACGACATGACCGGCTGGCCTCCGGGCGAAGCCGAAATCTACACCCCGCTGTTGATCGATTGCTTTGACCGCGGCGGTTGGTTCCACGGCCTCTTCGAAGATGGCAGGCTCATCGCCGTCGTTGTTTTGGACAACAAATTCATCGGCAGGCATAAAGACCTGTTGCAGCTTAAATTCCTGCATGTCAGCAGCGCCTGGCGCAAACAAGGTCTGGGGCGCCGCCTCTATGAATTAGCCAGAGACCGGGCGCGCCGGCTGGGAGCAAAGGGCCTTTATGTCTCTGCCACCCCCTCCGAGAACACCGTCAACTTCTACCTGCGCCTGGGCTGCGTTGTGACCTCCGAACCTGACCCACACCTCTTCGAGCTTGAGCCCGAAGATATTCATTTGGAATGTCCAATATAGAGTGCAAGTAATGTGTATCTCACTCCCCCCTCTCCAAATCGCAGATTTGGGGAGGGGTCGGGGGTAGGGTCCCGCCGAGGGGATGCGAACGCAGGTAAGTTTATACAGGCAGCCGCGTCATATGAATATACGCGGCGCGTCTCCCCGCCTCCGTCTTGCGTCTTATTGTTCGTCTTCTCTCTAATCTCTTCTCCATCTTTCCCTGTCTCCGTCTTTACCTCTTTCCGTTCTTTTCCTCTTCTCCTCTTTCCCTGTCTCCGTGTTTCCACCTCTACACTACGCATCTTCTCTCTCTTCTCTATTCCTCTTCCTCTCTTATGAAAGGACAAAATGAAAATCGGACTGCAAATTCCAAACTTCACATGGCCTTCGGGCCCCAAAGAGATTGGTCCAAAACTGGCCGAGATCGCGCGCACCGCCGACGAGCAGGGGTTTTCATCCATCTGGGTCATGGACCACTTCTTCCAGATTGGCGACCCCGACCGTTCCAGCGGCCTTGGCCCGCCGGAAGATGAAATGATGGAAAGTTACAGCACGCTTTCGTATCTGGCGGGCTTCACCAGGAATGCCCGGCTGGGCACCATGGTGACCGGCGTGGTCTATCGCCACCCAGGGATCCTCATCAAGACGGTCACGACTCTGGATGTTCTTTCAGGCGGGCGCGCTTACGTGGGTATCGGCGCAGCCTGGAATCAGCGCGAAGCCCACGGCTTGGGCGTTCCCTTCCCTGAAAAGAAGGAACGCTTCGAGCGTCTGGAGGAGACCCTTCAGATTGCCGGGCAGATGTGGTCTCCAAATAACGGGCCTTATAACGGCAAACACTTTCAATTGGGGGAAACGCTTTGCAATCCCCAGCCGATCACAAAACCTCACCCCCCGATCCTGGTCGGCGGTGGCGGTGAGCAACAGACCCTCCGGCTGGTGGCCCAGTATGCCGATGCCTGTAACCTTTTCGCTCGTATGGGAATGGAGACGGTCAGCCACAAACTCGACGTCTTGAAGAAGCATTGCGAAAAAGTCGGCCGCAATTACTCCGAGATCGAGAAGACCACCCTCAGCTCCGTCCATCTCGCCGCGGGTAAGATGACCCCAAAAGATGTAATCGAGGAATGCCGCGCCTTGGCAGGCCTGGGTGTTCAGCACTGCATCTTCAACATGCCGAACGTGCACGAGATCAAGCCGTTGGAGCTCTTTGGCAAGCAGATCATTCCTGCCCTGGCAGAGCTATAGCGCATTATCATTGCGAAATAGGGTATTGTCATTGCGAAGGCGCAGCCTGAAGCAATCTCGTTCTTTTGACAAATAAACAATTGTCATTGTCGAAGATCCTTGTGCTCTTCAAGGCCGAAGGAGCGCCGTAGGGGCACAACACAGCGTAGCGTGTCCTGCGGATAGCGTAGCGTATCCTGGGATGTTGTGCCCTGACTCTCCCGGAACAGGAGTTCAACATGAACGATCACGCAGACCTGAAGCTCGTGCTTGATTTCCTCAGTGCGATACAAAAGAATAATAATAAGCCCTGGTTCGAGCAGCACCGCCCTGCTTATGAGAATGCGAAAGAACAGTTCGAAGAATTTATAGACAGGTTGATTATCGGCTTTGGTTCCGTCGAGGATTTGGGTGGGGTCACCGCCAAAGATTGCACCATGCGCATCTACCGCGATATCCGCTTCTCAAAGGACAAATCCCCTTATAAGAGCAGTATGAGCGCTTCGATTGGCCCCGGAGGCAAAAGGTCGATGCGTCTCACTTATTACCTGCATCTGGAGCCTCCGGGCGCCTCCATGATTGCCGGAGGACTGCACGCCCCTGACTCGGCCCAGATCACCAAATTCCGCGAGGCAATCGCTCGGGATGCAAAACCGTTCAAAAAGGTTGTCACGAACAGGGCCTTCGTGGAGAATTTCGGGACCGTGCAGGGTGAGAAATTAAAGACTGTGCCCAGGGGCTACGATCGTGATCACCCCGAGATCGAACTGCTTCGCATGAAGGAGGTTGTCGCCATTCAGCGCCTCACCGACGGGATGGTGCTGTCGCCGAATTTCAGCACCCGCGTCATTACCGCCTTCACAGCCATGAAACCATTTCTGGATTATCTCAATTCCGTGCTCGGCAGTTGATTTTTAATACATAAATCCCTTTATCTGTCATTGCGAAGGAGCGTCGCGTAGCACTTCCGCAGGAAGGTGTTCTTCCTTCCCGGAAGCAGCGACTGAAGCAATCTCGTTCCGAATCCTCTTTCATCAGGAGGCCTGTAGGGGCACAACATGGCGCAGCGTGCGGATGTTGTGTCCTGGCCGCGTGTACAATGAAAGCATTATTGCTGCCGTCAAAGGACAAAGGCTTGGAGGCCGGGCTGTCAGTTTAAAATTTGGATTATGCTGATGATTGGCCTTGTAAAACGAATCCGTCTTCTAAATCTGCTTAAGAATACCTGAAGGAGCTTTGCGCCTTGGCATTAAATCTCTTTGTTTTTTTTATAGGCTCATCCGTGTTTTCCGTGTACCGGTTTTTTTCTGTCTCCGTGAGCTCCTTACCTAAAGCAATGCATGAACCTTCCCCGACTATTCTCGCTGCTGATTTTGTCCCTGCTGCTGTCTTGTGAGGCACACACACCTCCGTTGTCAACGCCACCCTTTCCGGTCCATTCTTCAACTCCCATGACTACTCCAACAACCCCCGCCTCCTCCGGCAAAACGAAAAACGATTTCCACGTGATCGGCTATCTTCCGAATTATCGACAGTTGAATCCGGAGTGGGGTAGCTATCTCACTGACCTCGTTTATTTTTCCGCGCAGCCCGGGCCCGATGGTGGCCTCGACACCAGCCTTTTGACTGACGCTACCTTGCAGGGCTTGCGCGCCATGAAAGAACTCTACGGTACGCGCATTTTCATTTCGGTCGGCGGTTGGGGGCGCTCGCAGGGCTTCGGCCTCATGGTCATCAATCCGCAGGCTCGCAAAAAGTTCGAAGATAATCTTATGGCCTTCAGTTTGTCGCATGCCCTCGATGGCGTGGATTTCGATTGGGAGTTCCCCGAAAACGATGCGCAGCTCGCAGGCTACACCAGCCTGCTTCAGGAGGTCAAAGCCGCCTTCCAGCCCCACGGAATGTTGATTAGCATGGCCCTGTCGCCCAATGGCGATTTAACCCTGCCGCTTTACGGCTATGCGGATCGGATCCATGTCATGTCCTACGACCATGATGGTCAGCACTCCACCTACGATCAAGCCGTGCTGGATCTGAACTATTTCCTTGACAGCGGGTTTGCCAGGGACAAATTGATGCTCGGTGTGCCGTTCTATGGACGTGAGTTGGCTAATTTCGACAACGAATTCACCTATGCCGAACTGATGCAGAAATACCATCCTGCTCCGGGCATCGACCTGGTACATGGCATCTATTTCAACGGGATGGATACGATCGCGCGGAAAACATGCTATGCGCGCGAGAACGGGTTTGGCGGCATTATGATCTGGGAGCTCGGGCAGGATAGCACCGATAACACCTCTCTCCTGCGCACCGTCTACCAGTATGCGACCAATACCTGCCCGCCTTAATATGCGGCTCTGCCGCTGGCCCTTTTAATCAATATACCCCTTACTCTCCACCCTCTATTCTCTATTCTCTATTCACTATTCTCCAGTTACCACTTTCCATTTCCCATCCTCGAATCTCGAATCATCGAGCATCGATTCTCTATTCTCCATTTTCCATTTTTCACTCCCCACTTTCCACTTTCCACTTTCTACCTCCAACCTTCAACCTTCAACTAATGCAGGATCTGGCTTAAGAACAGCCGCGTACGTTCCTCCCGCGGATTCCTGAAAAACTCATCGGGCGACGCCTGTTCTACGATCTGTCCGTCATCCACGAAGATGATCCGGTTGGCGGCCGCGCGTGCAAAGCCCATTTCATGCGATACCACGATCATGGTCATCTCGTGCGCAAGTTCTTTCATCACATCCAGCACTTCACCGATCATTTCAGGGTCCAGTGCGGAGGTCGGCTCGTCGAACAGCATCAAGCTCGGCTTCATGGCCAGCGCGCGGGCAATCGCCACACGTTGCTGCTGGCCGCCCGAAAGTTGGTTGGGGTACTGGCCGCGTTTGTCGGATAATCCCACGCGCGTCAGCAGTCGTTCGGCTTCCACTCGTGCCTGTTCCAACGACATCTTGCGCACGCGTACCGGCGCCTCCATGATGTTCTCCAGGGCGGTGAGATGCGGAAAAAGATTGAAACGCTGGAATACCATTCCGATCTCGGCTCGTTGGCGTGCGATGTTCCTCTCGTTGTCTTCCACCAACCGGCCGTTGCGGTCGTGGTAACCGATCATGTGGCCGTTGACATAAATATGCCCGCTATTGATCTTCTCCAGGTGGTTGATGCAGCGCAGGAACGTGCTTTTCCCCGAGCCCGAAGGCCCGATGATGACCACCACTTCGTTCTTGCGGACCTCCATGCTTATGTCCTTCAGCACGTGCAGCGAACCGAAGTGCTTGTTCACCTGCTCGGCTTTGACGATGATGTTGCTGTCGGCCAGCTTCACTTGAGCGGGAGCAGTTGTAGTCATCAGCGCGCTCCTTTTCCGGCCGAACCTGAGAACAGGCGCGCCATCATGCCCGGGCCTCGCTCGATCCCCTTGCGTTCCCCGAGTCCTGATTCGATCCGCGCCTGGATCACCGACCAGATGGTCGTCAAAACCAGGTAATATAACGAAGCCGCGATGAATAGCTCAAAAGGCTTGAACACTCGCGCATTGATCTGGTTGAAACCGAAGAACAGCTCGCCGGCTGAGATCACTTCCATCAGCGAAGTGGTCTTCATCATATTGTTGAACTCATTGCCCAGCGGCGGGATGATTACCTTGGCTGCCTGTGGCAGCACGATGCGCTGCATGGCCAGCCCCGATGTCATTCCCAATGACTTGGCGGCCTCCATCTGCCCCGGGTCGATCAACTCGATCCCCGCGCGGATGATCTCCGCCATGTAGGCGCCTTCGTTGATTCCCAGCGCCAGTGTCCCCGCCTGGATCGCGCCGGAGATAATGATGGCTCCTATGACGATATCCGGAAAATTATAGATGTGTGTTACGCCCAACCCGAAAAAAAGCAGGGCCATCTGCACCAGCAGCGGCGTGCCTCTGAAATACCAGATGTAGATATCCGACGCCCATCGGAAGGCCGGGAATTTCGACATCTTTCCGAGCGCGGCAAACAGGCCCAGCAATACCCCCAGCGCCTGCGCGATGATGCTGACCGCCACGGTCACGATCAGCCCGGTACGGACCAGCGGGTCCTGGAATGCCGATGGTGGCCAGATGTACTGGAAAAAGATCGGCCAGTCGAAATGATACATGGCTCCCTCCCTTTATCGGGTTTTTCCGTATCTACTAACGCCTTTTGAAGGATCCGCGCGGCGCTGTCGCCTTAAAAGTCACAACCCGTTTCACCAACAGTAGATACCTGCTTTTCTAAATTAGCAGGCCGATCGGGTGTTGATTCCGGCCGGCCTGCTATCGGCTAAAGAAACTGGGATTGGAGCCTACGGGAGCGTGACCGCGCCATCCGCCAGCCCGTATTTGTCGAGGATCTTGGCATAGGTCCCGTCAGCCATCATGCTTTTGAGCGCTGTCTGGACCGCCTCTCCTACTGGCGTGAGCGGAGCATTCGTGCAATCCGCCTGGCCGCATGGAACACCGATGCCTACCGGTGCCGGCTCGATCACCTGGCCCACCAATTGGAACTGGTCGGCATGTTGGGCAACATAGTAGCCCGCCACCGGTGAATCGGCAAAATACACCGTCACTTTTCCAGCTTGGAGCTGCTGCAGGGCGTCCGTATCTTTCTGCGTGACAACGACTGTTGGGGGTTTCTTGCCGGCCGCCGTGCAGTCCGCGGCTAAGCCTTTGCCTTTGTAATCGCCTGTGCCCTGCAGGTAGTCCACCTCGGTGGTACCGCTCTCAGCCGCAACACTCTGGCCGCACAGGTCCGTCGGCACATTGATGTTTTGCGGATTGCCTTTGACGGCCACCATCGACTGGCCCGCCTGGAAGTACAGGATCTGGTTGATCTGTTTCTGGCGGTCAGTGGTGATATTCGTGTCCGACATGATAATGTCGCACTTCCCGCTGGTCACTGCTGCGATGATCGTATCGAACACGCTGTTGACGATCTGAACCTGCAGCCCCAGGCGGTTGGCGATCTCGGTTGCCATATCGATATCTGACCCCGTTGGGTTGCCGCTGGCGTCAAAGAACTCAAATGGGGGATAGGGCAGGTCAGAGCAGACCAGAAGCTTGCCCTTCTGTGCCAGCAGCGAAGGATCTATGCTGGCCACCGGCGTGGGGGATGGGGCTTCTGTCGGAGCAGTAGTGGGTACGGCTGTGACCACTACTGTGGCAAGCACTGTTACCGGCGGAGCGGCAGTCGGCGTGGTGGCCGGTCCGCAGGCCGCCAACAGGAGGCTTGCAAGGATTAAAAAAACAAACGCTGGGAACCATCTTTTCATTTCTCTCTCCTTTAGAGAATCAAAATCGTGAAGGCGTGTACAAATTTCGCCTTTAAATAGCTTAGGATAGGACGATTCTCCAAAAAATGCAAGAGCAAATTTTGCCAAAGGCTTGTTTCAACTGATACCTGCTCACAGCCGCGGAGCTGTTCGTCTTGAAAATGAACATAAGCGGGGAATTCTCACCGCTTATGTTCATTTTCCGAAGGCCGTGGGCCAAAGGCTCAGGAGTCATCCCTGCAAAAAGAATTTTCTCGAGCTTACAATCCCACCTTCTACTTTCTATTCGTCATCCTCCAATATCGAATTATCGAATAGCTATTCTTTTCTCTCTAATCTCTCTTTCCCTGCTTTCTACTTTGCACTGTCCACTTTCTACCTTCCACTTTCTACTTTCCACTTTCCACTTTCTAACCCTTCTCTTCCAACCATCAACCTTCAACTTTGAACCTTCAACTTCTCATCGATCACTTTCCGCAGCTCTACCTGTACCTCATTCCATTCACGGCTTGCATCCACCACCGTCCAGCGGACCGGCTCCTGCTTTACCATCTCCAGGTACCCCGCGCGCACCCGCTGGTGGAACTCGACCGTATAAGCATCCAGCCGGTTCCACTCGGCCCCATTTTGGGTCTTTCTCTTAAGGCCTGCTTCCACGTCTATGTCCAGCAGGATGGTTAGATCAGGCACCAGGCCGCCCGTTGCGTACCTCACCAGTGCTCTCACTTCGTCCAGGTTCTGCTGGTGACCATAGCCCTGATACGCTATGGTCGAATCGAAATAGCGGTCCGAGATGATGATCTCGCCCGCCGCCAGCCGCGGTCTGATCACCTGCTCCACGATCTGCGCCCGCGCCGCCTGATAGAGCAGCGTCTCGGTATGCGGATGCATTTCCGCGTTCTTCAGGTCGTGCAGGATGCCGCGGATCTGCTCGCTGATCGAGGTCCCGCCCGGTTCGCGCGTGGGGAAAACGGTATGGCCTTTCTCCCGCAGGTATTCCACGAGATGCGGCACGTGTGAGGTCTTGCCGGAGCCTTCAGGGCCTTCGAGAGTAATAAACATCGGATCCCTACTTGATGATCATATATCCGCCGGCGATCAGCAAAACCGCGCCGATCAGGCGTGCGGCATCGATTTGCCGTATGGCCACGCCGAACAATCCAAATTGATCGATGATGATTCCCATGGCCAGCTGCCCGATGATGATGAGCGCCAGGGCCGTGGTCGCGCCCAGCCGCGGCATGGTATGGTTGAGCGTCAGGTACAGCACAACCCCGAAAAAACCGGAGCCTGCCATATACCAGGAAAGGCTGCGCCAGCTTTGGATGTTCTCGCCTCCCTGCACTAGCAGCAGCATACCTGCCAGCACGGCGCCGCTCACATGTACGACGAAAATGCCCGCCGCGTTTCCTATACGCTGGCTCATCTGGGACACAATGGGACCCTGCATCCCCACAGCGACTCCTCCTACGATCCCGATCAGTATCGTTAATACAATACTCAACATTCGATTTATACCTTTCCAGCCTTCAACCTTCGGGCGGGCGAGCCTCGCCCACTTTCGCGCAAGGCAGCCTCAAGCTGCCGTTGCGCACTTCGGTGATACGGATCACCGAAGCAGACGATATGAATCGTCGAAGTGAGCGACCCAATTCCAAAGCCGCAGATGCCTCCCCTGCCAGGCTGATTTCCCTGCACCTCGAACCCAACCATCAACCCTTAACCTTCAAGTTTCAACTTTCCGTTTTCCACTTTCCACTTTCTACTTTCTAACATTCACCTTCCAACCTCTAACCCTCAACCTTCAACTTCTTCCCCACCCTTTCTCATTATACGTTCATCTTTGGTTTAATTCTCCCGTCATTTTCAAAGTTTAGAATCCATGTTATGAACACTAATGGGGTTTTCACTCTCCCCTCCCATTCCCAATTTCGAATCCCGATTCCCGAGCATTGTCTCTCGATTCCCGAGTATCGAATAACGAATATCGAATCTCCACTTTCCACTTTCTACTTTCTCTCTTCTCATAAGGAGTTTCAATGTCCATAAAGCGAATTCTCTACGTACTCTTGATCGCGGTTGTCGCCGGGATATCTGGGTTGTCCGGCGTCGTCGCGGGCGGAGCGCTTGTCTACCGGGCAATACAGTCTCGCACCAGCTTGCCGGCGCCTGTTCAGGATGTCCTTCCTGCCAACAACACGAATCCCGGCCAGACCCTCACCATCAACACTACCAATATTCAGACTGACATAACGCAGGCCGTACAAAAAGTTGGCCCTGCCGTTGTGACGGTCGTGGGTACGATCCCCGGCCAGCCTTCCTTCTTCGGCTCTGGCGGCACGCAGACCGTCAGCGGCAGCGGTATCTTCATCTCCAACCAGGGCTACGTCCTCACGAACAACCATGTAGTGGCAGGTACCAATAGTGTCAACCTCGTCCTGTCCAATGGCACCCAGGAAAAGGCCACCATTGTTGGGACTGACCAGTACAACGACATCGCCGTGCTCAAGGCCGATGGAAAGGTGCCGGCGGTGGCAACTCTCGGCAATTCGGATGTCCTCAAACCCGGCGAATCGGTGATTGCCATCGGCTCCCCCTTGGGTGATTTCAAGAATACCGTGACGGTCGGCGTGGTCAGCGCCACGGGACGTTCCATTGACACCGGTCAGGGCTACTCCATCGAGGGCCTGCTTCAGACCGATGCTGCCATCAACCCGGGCAACTCGGGCGGTCCGTTGGTGGATTTGGCTGGCGAGGTGATCGGCATCAACACCCTGATCGTGCGCGGTACCGGCAATGGATCGGTTGCCGAAGGGCTGGGCTTTGCCATCCCGGTCAACACCGCCCAGGCGGTCGCCACGCAGATCATTCAAAAAGGGTACTTCGCACATCCATTTCTGGGCATTTCTTATCAACCCATCGCACCGGATGTTGCCAACGCTTATAACCTCCCGGTACAGTGGGGCGCCTATGTAACCGATGTCCAAAGCAACACCCCGGCCAGCCAGGCGGGCCTGCAGCAGGGCGATATCATCACCCAGGTGGGTAGCGTAGCCATGGACGCCACCCACTCCTATCTCAATACCCTCTATACCTACAAGCCGGGTGACAAGGTAACCCTCGATGTCGTCCGCAACGGCCAGCATATACAATTACAAGTCACCCTCGGTGAGGCCACCCACAACTAATAACTAACACAGTGCATAACAATATGGAAACAAAACACGGAGGCCTTTGCCTCCGTGTTTTGTTTCTCTGTCTTTCCGTGTTTACCTGTTTACATTCTTACGCTTTTACGTCTTTTCGTGCTTCCTGTTTACTTGTTTCCCTGTCTCCGTATTTACTTGTTTACATATTTCCCCTCTACGCACTCGCCCCCGAATAATGTCGTATCCCAAAACTCCATATCAGCCTCGCCAGCCCCGCGAACAGGATTGCCACACCGAGCGCCCCCAGTAGCGCCAGCGGGGTTAGGCGGCCCGTTAACGCCTCGGCCGGGACGGTAACCGCGAACGCCACCGGCACCAGGAAGGTCAACCCGATCCGCAGCCAATCCGGATAGATCCCCACCGGCCAGCGTCCGGCGGCATAGATTGCCTGGAACACCATGACAAAATCGTTTAGCCGAATAACCCAGAAGGCGATGGAGGTCACGATCAACCAGAAGCAGTAGACCAGGCTGCCTCCTATGATCAGCGCCGCTACGAAACTCAGCGCCTGCCACAGGCCCACTTGCCGCTGCAGCTGTGTGATGGCCACCCCTACCACCACCAGACCCACGATAACATCTGTCAGCGACCAGAGGCTGAACTCCCGCAGGCTCACCATCACCTGGCTGTCCACCGGTTTCATCAGCGCAAAATCCAGCGTGCCGCGCTCGATTTCAGAGAGCAGGCGATTCATATTGGGTTGTATAAAGGCAGCGATTGCCCCGCCCATCAAAATATAGATACCCATGACCATAAGCAGCTCCGGCCGGGACCATCCTCCCAGTTCCTGGGTATAGCTGAAGACCAGCACAAGGCCGATCAGGCCGGCTGCCAGCGAGATAAAGGATTGGAGCAGCTGAATGAAAAAGTTGAGCCGGTACTGAAATTCGTTGGCGATGCCAACCTTAAGGTAACTCCACATCAGGGTAAGATATCTCACAATGGCCTCGTATCAATTGCCCACCGAAGAAAATCGCCGCACGGCAAAGCGCCATACAAAGTTCACCAGCCCCAGGCATCCCAGGATCCACAAGAGCTGGATGCCCAGCCCCGAAAGGAGCTCAACCGGGCTGGGTGATCCGGTGAGGGCGTTGATCGGGAAATAGAACATGGGTTGGAAAGGCAGGAAATTTGCGAGCTGCTGCACCCACAGGGGCATGAGTGTCATCGGCACCAGCCGTCCGGAGAGGATCAGCTCCAGCGCAAAGTACAGATCAAAAATTGCGCTTACACGGGTAGTCCAAAAGGCGATCATCCCCAGCAGGGATAACGCTAGGGAACGCAACAAATAAGCCCCCCAGATCGCGACTGCAAAAACCAACACCTGCAGCCAGTTGGGATGCAGGACTGGCTTGAAGATCAGCGCCAGGACGGCGGCCATGGGCAGCCAGATCAGGATCATAAACACCTTTGATCCCGCGTAATCGCTCACATCGTTGTGGATCGGATGGATCGGACGCATGAGCTCTGCGGACATCTGGCCGTGTTGGATCCGCTGTTCCCAATCCCACGGAGTGCGCATGATGTTCATCAGGCGCACTAACATCCAGACGATATAGTAGGCTGCGAACCCACCTGGAGTGTATCCTTGCACCGAGCCCCCATTGGTGCGCGCCACGATGGACCATACCACCAGGTAAATGACCGGTTCGATGACCAGCCAGACGACATAGAGGAACGACTGGAGCCGGTACTGGAATTGCACCATCATGGACAGCTTGGCATTCGTCACGTAAAAATCGAACAGGCGCTTCATGCGGCCTCCCCGGCCGCGCTCTTCTGGCTGAAGATCTTCTCGATGACATCCTCGATGGGCGGGTCCTCGATGGTCAGGTCGTTTACCTGCTGTTCCGACAGGATGCGCGCCGTTACCTGCGGGGCCTCCGTTTTTCGGATGCGCAGGGTTACATGAGCTCCGTCTTTGTCTAGTACCTCCCCATATTGCCCCCAGCTGCTGCCGTTGCCGCTGTAGGTCACACAGATTGTTTTGAATGCCGAGAATCGCTCCATCAACTGGCTCAGCTCGCCGTCGAACAGCAGCTTGCCGTTGTGGATAATGATCACCCGTTTACACAGCGCTTCAACGTCCGCCATGTAATGGCTGGTGAGCAGCACCGTTGCCCCATAGCGCTGGTTATACTCGGCCACAAAACTGCGGATGCGCCGCTGCATCGTGACGTCCAGCCCTATCGTCGGCTCGTCCAGGAACAGGACCTTGGGCCGGTGCAGCAAAGCCCCCACGATCTCCACCTTCATGCGCTCACCCAGCGACAGGTTGCGCACGGGCTTGTTGACTAGCTCCTTTAGCTCGAGCAGTTCAATGAACTCATCGCGCGTGCGTTTGAATTCTGCCATGGGGAGCTGATAGACCGCCCGCTGCAATTCATACGAATCTAATGCTGGCAGGTCCCACGTGAGCTGGTAGCGGTTCCCCATGACCAGGGTCACCTGCTGCAAAAAATCCGTTGACCGTCGCGAGGGCTCGAACCCCAGCACGCGCGTCGTCCCGCCCGTCGGGTAGAGCAGCCCGCTCAGCATCTTCAAGGTCGTGGTCTTGCCGGCCCCGTTCGGCCCAAGGAAACCGACCACCTCCCCCGGTTCGATGCTGAACGAGATATCATCCACGGCCTTCACCTTCTTGTAGGTCCGCCTGAACAGGCTGTTGAAGGATGCCTTCAACCCCGCCTCGCGGGTGGGCACGTTGAAGTGTTTGCTAAGACCGCTCACACTGATGACTGATGTTGGTGCCGACATATTCCTCCGTATCGGGTCGTCAAATAAACCGAAACTTCCTGATAAATTCTCCCGCTCTGAAGTAAAGCCTTAAAGGTCTCTCTTACCAGACAAGATACCAATTCAGCCGGATCCGTTTGCCTGAAAAAACCTCATTGACAGCAAAGCAGACCTTTAGGGTTTGCCAGGGACATTATTGTTCCATCCTTAATAATATACAATTTCCTTGCCTTTCAGTCACCACTGTTTGTCATCAAAAGCAACCCTCGTTTTTTCTCCGCTAAATCCGTGATCCAAACTAACTTTCTTAACCACATTTTGTAGCGGATTTGCCTGCACTGCCTGCACTGTGTTTTATCAGTGTGTTCTCTCGGTGTGGGATCGCGAAGCGGCCTGACAGGCCAGAGCGGGTCGCTTCCATGTTTTACCCGAGTTGCGCCTAAAACATGAAAGGTGACTCTGATTTAGAGTACCAATCTTCACGGCTTACTTCATTCAGTGCCGTACCTGCTCAACCCCTGAACCTGTCGAACTTTAACAGTGTCAAATGACTTTCAGCCTGATTTTTCTAGCCGCCAGAAGGAATCGAACCAGGGTGGGGCGATTTGGGTGAAGTGCGGCCAGGAACCCGGTTGGGGATCGACCTCCGTCCTCATCCATTCCCACAAGCCGAGTAAGGTAAAACCACTGGACACCATGCTGTTCATCACCGTGCTTAATGTATGGCGGAATTCATGCGGGCTGAGCAGCTTGATCTGCGAGCCGTCCGGCTGGTTCACATCCCAATTTGGGAAGTAGCGGGTAATATCTTCCCCTTCGATATAGGCATGCCGCATCGGGTAGGCCTGTCCATCCCAGGCAGCCTCATCCACCGTGAGGGTGAATGGGTTGGCAAACTGCAGAAAGTAGATGCCCCCGGGCTTGAGCACGCGCCTCACCTCGCGAAAAACGGGCTGCACGGAGGGGACGAAGTTCAGCGAATAGACCTGCCAGACGATGTCGAAGCAGCTCTCCGGGAAAATCGAGAGGTCACGCATATCTCCCTGATGGGTGGTCATTATGAAACCATGATGGTTGGCAGCCAGGCGATCTCGTTCCAGCTGGACATCTGATAGATCCAGGACGGTCACCTCCGCTCCCAGTAAACCAAAACCAACGGACGACTGCCCGCCACCGCTGGCCAGGCAGAGCACACGCTTTCCGGTCACCTCGCCTAGTATTCCGTGCCGGCCAATATCGCGGCGTGCCTGTTCTTGGGTGTAATCCAAATAGGGGATCGTATATTCCACATTGGCGTTTGCCAGGGCGTTCCAGCGTTCACGGTTGGTTGCGTTGATTTCGTCCATGTAGACTCCTATCGGTCGCTTGTT
>CAWAKH010000028.1:0-23826 GCA_963782565.1 uncultured Chloroflexia bacterium | reverse complement strand
CATTCAATCAGATTTCTGCTTCCCTGTGGGGTTGATTTTAATCTTCTGTACTGCTTCGAAAACCCGTGTCCCACAACGTCTTGACAAAGACAGAGGAGTACGTACAATGAAAGGGTACTTATTAAAAGGTGAGAACGCCCAGCGCCAACTGAGCGATCTCGGGCGTGGTAGGCATGGTTACATGCCCCACACTGTAGCGTAAGTTCCCGTTCCTTCACATCCGTTTTTCAACAGATCGAGAGCCGGGGGTCACTTTACGCTCTGCGGAGAGGGTGGGTTCCCTACCCACGGTGGGTAAATATCGCTGAGCCAATGCGAGTCAAAAATAGTTGCTTATTCCGCAACGTCTGAAGAAGGTGCAACCGAGAAGGATTGTTCACCCCTCTCGGTTGCGCCGCTAATATCCATATGAGATCTCTTTATTCGAGGTCAGGCTCTCGTCAGATCTTGAACTTGCCAGAGTCATAAAATAATTCTCCATCGACAAATATTTGTCCACTATCAGTCATGTCCGTGATCATATCCCAATGAATGGCAGATTGGTTGCGTGAGCCGGTTTGTGGGTATCCAGACCCTACTGCCATGTGCATTGTCCCGTCCATTTTCTCGTCAAAAAGAATATCTTTGGAAAAGGTATCAATTAATTCGTTGGTGCCTAGCGCCCACTCACCCAAGTAGCGCGCCCCTGCATCGGTGTCGAGCATTTTATGCAGAAAATCCTGATTTTTGGCCGCCTTGGCCTCGACAATCATGCCCTGGTCGAATCGAAGTTCGACCCCTTCAACGAGCGTGCCATACTCGACCGCTGGATAGCTGAACCGTACCCAGCCATTTACCGATGCCTCCACTGGGGCAGTGAATATCTCACCGTCGGGCATGTTGTACTTCCCTGAAGAGTTATAAAAGGGCCGGCCCTGAATTGAAAATGACAGATCGACATGTGGTCCCAGGACTCGCACCTGCTCACGGTTACGCAGCCAATTGACAAGTTTCTCCTGGCGATCGTGAACAGCTTTCCACGCTTCCACAGCGTTTGGCTGGTCAACACGACAGGCTCGGTAGACAAATTCCTCGAAAAACTCCAGGTCTCTTTCCGCCTCTTGCGCCAGGGCATTTGTCGGGTACATTCCCTGCACCCAGCGGAAGCTGCCCTCGAATGTTCTCTCCAGAAAGATCTTCTGCAGCCCAGCATAGGCCGCATTCCTGATCCGCTGCTGTTCCGGGGAGATCCCCGCCAGGCTGCGGGTGTTGCGGTTGGATTGCAGCACGATCATCCCTTCGAAGGATGATCTCACCATCCTGTCGGTCTCGAAGACGTGTTTGAGTTGGTCCTCGTTTGCTTCTTTGAAAAAAATGTCGTCAAACCCACCATAGCTAGGATAGACCTCGAATCCCAAAAAAGGATAGGGGTAGCCTCCGGCATGCAAGACCTCCCGGTAGAGTTCGCGGAGCAAGGGCTCGGCTTTAGGCGATCCATATAGGGCGATCCGTTGTCCGGGTTGCACATCGATACAGTAGGAAACCATAACCTGGGCGAGGCGAGCTGTACGCGGGTCGGTCATGGCTCATCCTCCTCTCCAGATATTTCGCGCCCGATCTGGGTGATGGTATCAAAGACCGCGTCGATGTCAGCCAGCGTTGTTCGGTGAGAGCAGATCGACATGCGCAGCACAGTTCGCTCGCGGATCCAGGTGGTCATAATGAAGGCGATGCCGCGCACCTGAATCTCATCCGCGATACGCTGGTTCAGGCGATCCAGCTTGGTGTCTACTTGCTCTCGGTTCCGCTCTGAACGCTGGGCTAACTTCTGATCCTCTGGAGGGGCGTATCGAAAAGAGTAGATGTACAGTTTGGGCTCATGGAGGCGCTCGAATTCATCGGAGGCGCCCACCCGTTCGTCAAGGCGCTCAGCACAGCGGATCCCTTGCCTCAGCAGCTTTCGGTAGCCCTCAACGCCGTAATGCCGGAGTGTCATCCAGACTTTCAAGGCCCGGAATCCCCGCGACATCTCGGGCCCATATTCGAAGTAATCGAGCCCGGTATACTCGGTCGGCAGCGTGCCGCGCAGGTATGGGGCTGACAACGAAAATGCCCGGCGGAGCTTCTCGGGTTCGCGCACGAGGAGGCAGCCGCACTCGTAAGGGATGAAGAGCCACTTGTGGGGGTCCAGGGTGACTGAATTGGCCCGGTCAAGCCCTTTATACATCTCTTTCTTCTCATTCAGAAAGGCGCCGACCGCTCCACACGCCCCATCGGCATGGAACCACAGCCCGTTCTGCTCACAGATATCGGCGATCTCTTCCAGGGGATCGATTACGCCGGTGTTTATCGAGCCTACCTGCGCCACGACGCAAAAGGGGTGGTCCCCTTGATCCCGGTCTGCCCGGATCATCGTATCAAGCGCATCAGGGTCCATGGTGAAATCTTTTCGACTCGGGACGCGTCGGACGGCGCGGCGCCCAAGGTTGAGCAGGTCAGCCACCCGTGTAATGGAGACGTGGCCCTCGTGATCGGCTATGTAGATCAGATACTTTCCGTTTCGAGCCTCGCTCTGCAAACCGTCAGCGCTCGAATCGTATGAAGCCGTGTTTCGCAAACCGGTCAGCAAGGCAGTATAAAGTTGGCCATCGTCCCGCCGCTGGTGAATAGTCCGCCGCAGCCAGCCGGGTACGCAATCATCTCGGCGATCCAGGCGATGGTTCGACGCTCAATCTCCGTGCCAGCCGGGCCAGCCTTCCACCCTCCCGAGTTCATGTTGACCGAGGCAGCCAGGGCTTCTGCCAGGACACCCAGCATGGTCCCAGAGCCGTTTACATATCCGAAATAGCGGGGGGAGCCCAGGTGCGTAGCGTTGGGCAGCACGCGAGTGGGCCATTCTTGGAGGATTTGTTCCGCTGGCAGCCCTGTCAGAGGCAGCGGCTCTTCAAAGGCGTCCGCCACTTCCTTTGAGGATTTTCCAGGAAATACCGGCAGATCACGGATGGAAGCGAAGTAATCCGCCATCATTTCCACCGCCTGATAACCTAGGCGGCGAAATTCATCAGGTTCCAGATCCGGATCCCACCAATCCGACCTCGGCGCGCTAGAAAACCTTGCTTCCTTTAGTGCTATTTCATTCATAGGTTTGCACCTTCATTTATTTCAGATTGGTTCGACGCCCAACCTCAGACCGGCCCGATCATTCCAGGGCCTGAATGAAAGAAACGGCTTCCTGGATGACGTTCGCGTCTCGCAAGGCTCCCTGGTGACCAAGGCCTTCTTTAACCACCAGCCTTACTCCGAGCCATTGCGCGGCGAAGGCTTGCATACTTTCAAACTTGGCCAGGCGGTCCTGGGGATCTACGATCAGCATGCCGGGTAAGTCCAATGAGCCCGCATGCTTTTGAAGTGAATAGTAATCGACCGGTTTACCGTAATGGGTCTCAATATGATCGCTTAAGGCGCGTCTCAGGTGCGCGGGCAAGTCGAGTTCGGCTGCGAATAACTCCAACAGGGAGCGGATTTCTCCCGGAGGGTTATTCACTATGACCGCTTCAACAGCCAGTTCCGGGTTTTCAGCCAGCAGCAGCAGGGCAGCCAACGCACCAAAGGAATGAGCGAATATCGCCCGGACCGGACCGTATTGCTCAACCGCAGCCTGTATGGCCGCCCCGTATTCGACCAGATTGGTCATCCTGCCCGGAGAGGCTCCATGCGCCGGCGCATCGAGGGCCATCGCGCGAAACCCTGCCTGCACGAGTGGGTCAATCAGATGGCGCATCGAACCAGCGTTTGCGGCCCAGCCATGGAGGAGCAGAACAGTGGGACCCTTCCCCCAGCTGTAAATGGCCAGCTGTTCCCTGAGGAAGGGGAGCGACAGACGTTCGGCCTTTGAGAGCGCCCGGCGGGCCTCTGCGGAGGGGGTTTTTGAGAAGGGCATGAAAAAGACCCGGTTGACCAGCGCGCTCGCCAGGGCAGGATGGAGAATATCGAGCGCCCTGACCAGGCCACCGAGAGCTCTCAACGAGCGTGAATTTGGATAACTTCTATTGCCATTTGCGTACACCATCCTGACCTCCTCGATCGCTATTTGGGCACTCGACTGGACTCTTGAGCCTGCTTACCGTTTAAACTGATCGCGCAGCGTTTCGATCGGCAGCACTCCTAAGGCTGTAGCACAACCCCTCCCGCCTGGGGAGTGACGTGTGTGGATAGCAGGTCGCGGCATGCTTTCAACGCTGCCCGGGCTGCTTGAAGGTCTGCCACTGCCGGCGCCAGCTCCTCCACCCGGATGCGCTTGATCTCAGCAATGATGAAACTCTTCGGAAGGGGCGGCTCGTCGCCTCCTCCCCGAAGCTGATCCTGCAAACTTCGGATCTCTGCTTCGATGCCGTTGACCACCGCCTGCGCCGCGTTCACTGCATTGACCTGGGCCTGGCAACGATCGACCACCACAGGTTTTATCTGTAGCTGGCCCTCGATTTCGTATTGGCTCAGGGTATCAAACACGCCCAGGATTTTTCCCTTGGATTCAAAGTGCATTGTGAAGGAAGCCGGTCCGAGGAAATCTTTGCCGAATGATTTGAAATCACTGCCGATGGAGTTGTCCAGGTTCAGAAATCCGGCAAAAACCTTCGCCTTTTCATACGCGCTGAGCCCGTTCTCAATCGCAGATCTGACACGCCCTGCAACTCGCTCGCTAATCTGGTCGGTAATAGCCTTGGTCTCTTCTTCATTTGCCGCAGAGAGGGCGAAGAGATTATCAGCGATTGCCGATCGCACTTCGCTGTTGAAAGCCTTGAAACCAGCTTCCATCGCATCCTCCGGAGTTTCATCGTTTTCCAGCAGTGCCACTACCAGCAGCAGTCTGCGCGTCACCAGATTGTCCTCGAACCGGGTGCGTAGGATCCCAACGCTGCTGGGGATGCTTGCGGTTTCACCGGCTCGCATGCTGTCTTTAATCACTACCCGGGCGTTTCCGAGAACCGGGGATTGCATCGCAACCAGGTCGGGTGTGGTGAGGGTGTTGTCATCGATCTGGATCAGCGCCGGCCAGATATAAGGCTCGGTTCGCGTTTCGGTATTGATCAGTGTCAGGCAGTGTAGTTGTTCAAGCAGTACGATCGCGTCGGTTGCCATCTTTATTTCTCCTTTTTTCTTCCATTTGCAATTGGTCTGGTTTCATGCCGGCTTGATATTCTGGTTCACCCGGAACAGGTTTTGCGGGTCGTACTTAGCCTTGACCTTTGCCAGGCGTGCGTAGTTGTCGCGGTAAGCAGCTATGACCCGCTCCTGGCCCTCATCCATCATCATGTTGACATAGGCTCCCCCGGCCGAGTAAGGGTGCATCTTGCGCCAGTATTCCTTCGACCAGGCGATGGTGCGCGAGTTGTTAGCCGGGTCAGGGTCTACGCCGACGATCACCTGGACGAAATTGGAATCGCGGTAGCTCCAGGCGGTGTCGTTATTGCCCACGTGGTGCGCTGCGCTGTTGATAGGGTACAGGTGCATGGTCGAATGCACGCTGGGCAGTTGGTTGGCGTATTGCAAATGCAGGTCAACTGCCTCGTCAGTGAGGTCGGTGACGAAATCAGCGTTCCAGTACCATTGCAGTCCGGGCGGATACAGCCCGTCAAACAAGCTTTGCAGTGCCGGGAACGGGATCGGCCCGGCGAAGTCCATCGCTGCTGGTGCTACCTCCCGGATCGACTTGAAGACCTGCTCGGCCTGGTCCAGATCGCCAGTGTAGCACCAGGTGATGACAGCCATCTTTTTCAGATGATGCTCCTGGGGGAACATCCCCACCGGAGGCACGGTATGGAAGCCGAACCAGCCGTTGAGCTCCTCGGAGCCGGTCAGGATCAGGTCGCGCCAGAAACGCATCACGGTGGCGGCATGCTCCAGCGGCCAGAAGATTGGGCCGCCATAAACGACCCGCCCGGCTGGCTGACCTTGGAACAAGAAAGAGGTGACGACACCGAAATTCCCGCCACCACCTCGCACCGCCCAGAAAAGGTCGGAGTTCTCATTCATATTGGCGGTGACAAATCTGCCATCGGCCAGTACCATGTCCACGCCCAGCAGGTTATCGATGGTCAGGCCATAACGCCGGGTGAGGTAACCCACTCCACCGCCGAGGGTGAGGCCGCCCACACCGGTGCTGGAGATGAAACCGGTGGGCACAGCCAGCCCGAATGGGTGAGTGGCATGGTCGACATCGCCCCACACGCAGCCGCCTTCGACGCGCACAGTGCCCGCCGCCGGATCCACGCGAATCCCTTTCATGGGCGAGAGATCGATGACCAGCCCGCCATCACAGGATCCCAAACCGGCGCCGTTGTGCCCTCCGCCACGCACGGCAATCAACAGGTCGTGTTCCCGGCCAAAGTTGACCGCCGCGATGACATCGGCTGTATCTACACAACGAGCGATGAACGCCGGGCGCTTATCGATCATGGCATTGTAAACTTTGCGAGTGTCATCGTAACTTGCATCACCCTGCTGGATCAGATTCCCGCGCAAACTAGACTTGAAAGCAGCTACCGCCGTCTCATCCGGACTGCCGGTGGACACGTTTGATTCAATTATTTTCTCAACCATCCTGCACCTCCTGCATTCGATTTTTTCGCTCTCGACGTGAACAGCACCATCTTAGCAAGTTACCCGACAAAAATCATCTGCAAAGGGTTTATTTGGGAGGTTTATTTTTTAGGGTTTACTTCGGGAGCAAAGGAACACGAAGAACCAGGGGCGCGGCGGGAGGTTCTCGGGGAATAGATGAAAATCCTTCCTTGCTGTAGCCCTGCTTTTATAATAGATGCAGGTCGCGTGCCCGAGATAAGGCCTGAACGCGGTTATTCACGCCCAGTTTGCTGTAGATACTTCCGGTATGAGCTTTGACAGTCCCCACAGATATCATCAGTTTTTCAGCGATGGAAGGGTTCGACAAACCTTCAGCGATGAGCTGAAGTACTTCTAATTCTCGTGTGGTCAGGTCGGCGGGATATTTTTGCCGGACAGGCCTTGCTTTACCTGGGAGGTATTTAACCCCACGAGCTTGCAATTCTTGCCTCAGAATGTCTGCGGCTGGCCTGGCGCCAAGGCGCTCAAAGATGGCCAGGGCTTCCAGTTTAGCTGGCTCATCCCCCTCCATCAGCGCCATAGCCCGCTCGAACGGGCAGCCGATCTGCTCCCACTCTTGGGCTGCAGATTGCCATTCTCCCTGGATCATTAAACTATAAGGCCGCGCCAGTCTGTCGATGGGTACATCCTGGACGCCTGCGTGCCACATCCAAAATGCAAGCTGCCCTAATATCCAGGGGTCATTCCGGCTCAATGCCAGCTCGTATGCAGGGGCCGCTTCGGCTGCGACCTGATCCAGATCGCCTCGCAGCCAGGCGGCTTCGGCGCGCGCCGCCGCTAACGGCCCGAGCCGTTGGAGTTCACCGGTCGGGAGTGACAGAGAGCGGGCTTGATCCAAAAATTCCATTGCAGTTGGTTCGCCCTGCCGCACCTTCAAATGGCCCAGTGCAATCAGTGCCGGGATCGGGGTGATGGTTTCGGTCCGCGCTAAATGCAGCGCTTCGACCGCACTTTCTTCCGCTTCGGCCCAGCGCCCGGTCTCGAAGCACATTTGCGCCTGCCAGCCGATTAGATAGACACTGTATGTATCCAGGTCCCTGGCTGTTGTGTATTCGAGCCCTTCTTCCAGCCAATGACGGAACTGTGCATAGCGGTGGAATTGTACGCAGGAAGAAGCCAGGTTGACATAACAGCGGGAGGCGTGATCGTGCATTTCATGTTCCCGGGCAATCTGTAAGGCGCGCTCGATTTTCTCCCTCCCGGCCTCAAAATTGATCAGGAATTCGATTGAGCCGACGTTGGTCATCGCATGAACCAGGATTTCCACAGCGCCTAATTCCTCAGCCAGCTCAATGGCTCGATTTCCCCACTCCAGGGCCGGTTCTACTTCCCAGGCCACCATATGAAGCCCAGATTTATTGCTGAACGCCATGGCTAACGCCGGGCCGGGGGGCAGCGCCGTGAGCATTTCGATGGCCTGATCGGCGTATTTCTCCGCTTCCTTTCGATTCCCTGCGGACCAGTACAATCTAGAGAGCCAGCGGCTGCAATCACCCGCTCGCTCGATGCGATCCAGTCGCTTCCAGATCTGGTTCGCCTGTTCTCGAGCTTGAATCGCCATTTCGATATTATCGATCAGGTAATTTTCAAAAGATAAACCTTCGAGCAGCTCGGCGTGCGCCTCTGGCGATAGGCGGCGCGCAAAGGAGAGCGACGTCTGGTAGAGCGCGGCTGCCTCGCGATGGGCGCCCAGGGCGCTGGCCTGTCGGGCCGCCGGAGTGGCAAAGCGGAGGGTGGCATCTTCTTCTCCAGCGCGTACTGCGTGGTGGACGAGCCGCGCCAGGGGAACCGGCTCGCCCTCCCTGCGCAGTAGCGCCGCTAAGATTTTCGTGTGCAGATCCCTGGACTTCCCGACCGGGAGCGAGTCTTCGATCGACTGCCGGGCGAGCTCGTGGCGAAAGGCCAGGATATTCCCCATGGAGCGTAAAATTCCACGCTCCACACATTCGTCCAGAGCTGTTGAATCTGGAAGAAGGATCTCCTGGATCAGCCAAACTTCTGCCGTCCCTGGAACCAGTGAGGTTAGCTCGACGATATTTTTCGCGGCGGGAGAGAGCCTGGAGAAGCGGGCGAGAACTGCGTCTCGGACGGAGGGCGGGATGCCTTCAGTGTGGCTGGCGATAATTTCAGTCACGAAAAAAGGGTTACCCCCTGTGGCGCGGTATAACCCTTCCAAAAAGCGTTCTGCTTGCCGGGCTAATCGATCCACGGCGCCGGGTGAGAGCCGCGGCAGGGTGATCCGCATTGTCAGGTTTGCTGGAAAATCGCCAAGTAAAAACCGCAGCGGATGGTTGTTACTCAATTCATCGTCGCGATAAGTCAAAATCAAAAAGGTTTTTGTGTGCTGAATGCGGCGTCCTAAAAACTTGACCACGTCCAGAGTCGCCTCATCGGCCCAATGCAAGTCTTCAAGAACGATGATGGTCGGAGTAGGACTTTTCTGCAAGAACACAAAGAATTCTGTGGAAAACGACAAGCGATCCGCGCCTGACTGAATCAGCCGGAACAAATCGGAATTGGATTGGATGGAAATTTCAATAAAAGGTCCGAGCGGCTGGGGGCTGAAGAGGGCGTCACATGCACCCCACAGCACGCGCGCCGATCTGCCCTGCTCGGAGACAAAGCGCTCGATCAGGGAAGTTTTTCCAATACCCGCCTCCCCGCTGACCAGCGCAATCCGGCCTTTCCCGGACTTGACCTGGCTCCAGACGTCTGCCAGAACCTTTAATTGCTGTTCGCGTTCGATAAAATCCATCAATACTTCATCTTTTACCTGCTAACTCTTGATTGCCCTACTCTGATTCTATCAGAGATCGACATATTCCTTATGACCATCACAACCCTGTATGGTGTAAATAATACATTCACACCTTCTGGCTAATCGATTTGCCCTGAATAAAGTGACCTCTTCATTATTTTGAAACAGCTTACCACAAATCGGTAAACTGTTTGACTTGAAGAACTCATTTCTCAAGGAAGGCTCATGATCTCAACACTGCTGAGGTCATTGTTCTCCTTATTTTGCGATTTGTTGGCAATCTTAAGAACCTCTAAAAGTGAAACAGCTTTGGAGATTCTTATCCTTCGCCAACAGGTGCGTATCTTACAACGCGAAACGAAAACGCCTCCACGAATAGCTGACCCAGAAAGAATGGTATTGGCAACCCTCTTGGACAGGTATTGTAGATACAAGGATGGTGCACGCCAGAATCTTAATCAGGTCATGTTAATCTTCAAACCGGATACAGTTCTGCGCTGGCATCGAGAACTGGTTCGTCGCAAATGGACCTTCAAACGAAAAGGAAAACCGGGCAGACCAGTAATCTCGTCTGAGCTTGAAGCGTTGATTATTCGATTGGCAAAAGAAAATCCGCGCTGGGGCTACGGCAAGATCCTGGGTGAACTGCTCAAACTTGGTTACAAACTTTGTGCCTCTTCAGTACGCAATATTCTAAAGAAACATCGGGGACCACCTTCAAATGAACGATCTTCTGGTTCCTGGCGAGACTTCCTGGAACACTACAAGGATCAGATCCTGGCCTGCAATTTCTTCACCGTCGAGACCATCTGGCTTAAGACCATCTACGTTCTGTTTTTTATTGAATTGGGTTCACGACGTATCCATTTGGCTGGCTGCACAACCGCTCCTGACTCAACCTGGGTTACACAACAGGCACGACAGTTGGTCTGGAAGCTGAACGATGATTCTAAAAAGATTGCTTTTCTTATCCATGATAATGATAAGAAATTTACCTCATCGTCCGATCTTGTATTTTCATCAGAAAAGGTAGAAATCTTACCTACTCCCTTTCAAGCCCTAAGGGCGAATTCTTTTGCTGAATGATGGGTGCGATCTGCTCGCGAAGAGTGTCTGGACCAAATCCTCATCCTAAATGAAAATCACCTTCAGCGTGTCCTGAAAGAGTATGACAAACACTAAAACCTTGCTCGCCCACATCAAGGGATCGGTCAGAGATTTCCTGTATCAGTTCCAGGACGAGAACAGAACACAAACGGTCCAATACGAAAAAGAAATATCCTAGAGGGCGTCATCCAAGATTACCAAAGACAGCCTTCTTCTCAGGTTTATACCAATGGTTAGGTTTTTACAGAGCACTAAAAGGTTGTTGGAAAAGGTTTGAAAAGAAGTGAGCCTACCTGTTAGTATTGGGGTACAGAAAAACAACCAAACTAACAGGAGGCTCAAGATGGAGTTTAGCACAAAAAAGATACAGGCGCTAGGAAAAGCGCTAGCAGAAGAAATGAAGCGCTGCGGATATAGTTCAGGAGACACTTTATATGAAGTCGAAAACGGGATGCGTGCACTCCAGCAGCAAATTGGGGTAGCAGGATTAGCCACATTTTTAGAGCAAGCAGATGAGGCCTTGCACGAGGAGGCCAAAACATCAGCCTGCCCAAGGGATTATTATTTTCACTCCTATCGACCGGCGGTGATCTGGAGCGTGTTTGGAAAGATCCGCATAGAGCGACGCTATTATCGCTACAAGAAAGCAAAAGAACGGGAAGTAAAAGGGTTTGCTATGCTGGATCAAAAGATGGGATTTTCAGCAGGTCAAGTGAGTCCGAGTTTGGCGGAGCTCTTAGCATTAGAAGGCGTGAGTACGCCTTTTGAAGAAGCTGCCAAGAAAGTAGAGAAATTTCTATTATTTCGAGTAAGCGATAATACATTGCGGAAAGAAACAGAGCTGTTTGGAGCCCTACAAAATGAAATCGAAAAGGAACTCATCCGACAAAGTCATGATGAAAACTGGCTGCAAAAACGGCAAAGAGAAGCAAAAGCAGTCCGTCAGGGACGCATTTATGGTTCTGTAGATGGGTTCATGGCACCATTGCTGGAGGGGTGGAAAGAGTTCAAGGCTTTAGCCTGGTACAACGTGGTAGAAATGACCCGATACTCAGCAAAAAGACCTCGGGAGAGGGCGGTCGGTCAACAAAACAATCTCCAAGCTGAAAATATCACCTATCATTGCGACAAACTGGAACCCGAAGAATTCGGCCAACTTTTTTGGGCCACAGGATGTCAGCGTCAGGCAGATTTCTATGCAGAACGGGTGTTTATCGGAGATGGTGCAAGATGGATCTGGCATATGGTGGAACGCTACTATCCGGATGCCACCCAAATTCTGGATTGGTATCACGCTTCGCAATATCTCTACAAAATCGCGGATGAAGCTTTTGAAGTTGAGAGTGATGATTACGATCAGTGGATAGAGAAAACCAAAGCCTGGTTGTGGGAAGGACGGATTCACCCCCTGATCACGGAATGTGAGAGTTTCGTAGACCAACCGGCCACCTCAAAGGTCGCTCGTGCTGCGGTTACCTTCTACACCAACAACATCGACCGTATGGATTATGCTCGTTTTCGAAAAGAAGGATATTTTATCGGCAGTGGAACCATAGAAAGCGCCGCCAAACGACTTGGAGAATTACGCCTCAAGGGAGCTGGTGCACGTTGGACTAAAGCTGGCGCGGTCTATACGGCCAAAGCGAGAGCCGCATGGCTTGGTCAACACTGGGAGCCGATTGTTGCTAAACGTAGCAGCAGGTTTTACCTGTAGCCGCTAACCAACAACCTTTTAGGCTCCCTTTTTACACCATACACGATAATGATTATCTAATTATGCTATAATTTCCAAAATATCATTCGATTTTCAGGAAGAAAGCCATGCGCTATGTCCTTCGATTGGTGATCATCGTGGCCCTCATGTTGGGCGGTTGGGCCACACCCGTACCATGGGTATCTGCCGCCAACCTCGACGGCACCGCGGACCGCGTCTTCGGTCAATTGAACTTCACCTCCAGCCTGGCCAACTCCGGTGGAATCAGCGCCAGCAGCCTGAACACCCCATTCAGGGTGGCGCTGGACGCCCAGGGAAACATGTACGTGGCGGATAGTTATAATCACCGCGTGCTGGAATACGACACCCCGCTGACCACGGATACCATCGCCGACCGCGTCTTTGGCCAGCCGGGCTTTACCTCCAACACCCAAAACAACGGCGGCCTCAGCGCCCAAAGCCTGTTTTATCCATACGGCGTTGTGGTGGACATCCTGGGGAACCTGTATGTCGCGGATAACAACAACCACCGCGTGCTGGAATACGACACCCCACTGACCACGGATACCATCGCCGACCGCGTCTTAGGCCAGCCTGACTTCATTTCAAACACCCCCAATAACGGCGGCATCAACGCCAACAGTCTTTGGGACCCCTTCAGCCTGGCTCTGGATGCCCAGGGCAATCTGTACGTGGCAGATTATGGCAACAACCGCGTGCTGGAATACAACCATCCGCTGACAGATGACACGACTGCCGACCGTGTCTTCGGTCAGCCAGGCTTCACCTCCGGCACTGCCAATAACAACGGTATCAGCGCCAACAGCCTTTATCTTCCAACGGGTGTCTCCCTGAGCGCCCAGGGAGATCTCTACGTAGCTGACTACTTCAATCACCGCGTGCTGGAATACAATGCTCCATTGACAACCGGCACGACCGCCGACCTGGTCTTCGGTCAGCCAAACTTCACCTCCAATACCCCTAATAACAACGGCATCAGCGCCAGTAGCTTGAACCTCCCGGTCGATGTGTCTGTAGACGCCCAGGGAAACCTATATGTTGTTGAGGCCGGTAACAACCGTGTGCTGGAATTCAACACCCCGTTGACAGACGGCATTATCGCCGACCGCGTCTTCGGCCAGTTGAATTTCACCTCTGGCTCTGTCAATGGGGGCGGCGCCAGCGCTGGAGCCGGCACCCTGAACAATCCGTTCGGTGTCCTATTGGATGCCCAGGGGAATCTTTACGTTGCAGACATTGGCAACAATCGAGTGCTGGAATTTGATGTTCCGGTTCCGTATGGCACCCCCACCTTGAGCGCCCTCAGCCCCTCCACGGTAGCGGCGGGCAGCCCGGCTTTCGCACTCACCGTGCATGGTTCCGGCTTCGTCGCCGGCTCCACCGTACGCTGGAATGGCAGCAACCGCCCCACTATTTTCGTCACCAGCCTGCTGCTCACTGCCTCGCTCTCCTCGGCCGATGTGGCCGGAGGCGGGCCGTTCGCCGTGACGGTATTCACCCCTGCGCCTGGCGGCGGCACCTCGACCCTCATCAACCTGCCACTCTACCACCGCAATGGGCAGGATACTGTTGCCGACGGAGTTTTGGGCCAGCCCAACTTCACTGCGAACAATTCCAACAATCCCTTGCTGCCCGGCGGGGCCAATCAACTCTTCGGCCCTTTCAGTGTCAGCGTGGATCGTCATTCGGCGCGGTTGTTCGTGGCGGATACATCCAATCACCGCGTGCTCAGCTGGCCCAACGCCCTGGCCTTTGCCAACGGGCAGGCTGCCGACCTGGTCATCGGTCAGCCGGATTTTTATTTCACTATTCGCAACAACGGTGGCGTCAGCGCCACCAGCCTGGCCAATCCTCTCAGTGTGGCCGTAGATGCCCAGGGCAACCTGTACGTGGCCGACAATGGCAATCACCGCGTGCTGGAATATACGGCACCGCTGTCCAATGGCATGGCCGCCAACCGGGTCTTTGGCCAGGGCAGCAGTTTCACCACCGCTCTACCCAACAACGGCGGGATCAGCGCCAACAGCCTGAATTCCCCATACGCGGTTGCCCTGGATACACTGGGCAACCTGTACGTGGCCGATGCCGCTAACAACCGGGTGCTGGAATATAACACCCCGTTGACCGCCGGCACGACCGCCGACCGCGTCTTCGGCCAGCTTAATTTCACTTCCAACACCGTCTTGAGCCTCAGCGCCTCCAGCCTGAACTCACCGGCAAACGTGGCGCTGGATCCCCAGGGCAACCTATACGTGGCGGATACCGCAAACAACCGGGTGCTGGAGTACAATCTTCCATTGAGCGCTGGCACCGTCGCCGACCATGTCTTCGGCCAGCCGAATTTCACCTCTAACGCCGCGAACAACGGCGGTCTTAACGCCAACGGCCTGAACTCCCCCAATGGGGTGGCGCTGGATGCCAGGGGCAATCTTTACCTGGTCGACGTCTTCAATCACCGCGTGCTGGAGTATGACACCCCGCTGACGGTCGATGCTGCCGCCGACCGCGTCTTCGGCCAACCGAACTTCATCTCCAACACCGCCAATAACGGCGGTGTCAGCGCCAGCAGCCTGAGCCTGCCGATCGGTGTGGCGCTGGATATCCATGGATACCTGTTCGTCACCGACAGTTTCAACCACCGTGTCCTGGTATACGATCCTGACCGGCTCAAAATTTTTTTGCCGCTCATCAAACGATGACCTAGAAGGGCGCAAAAATCCCATTTTGGTCCTGCATGAAGATATCTGCTGCAGGTTCTCAAGGATGATGCCTGTAAGGTGTAAAAACCCTATCCATGGGTATAAACCTGAGATGAAGGCTGTCTTTGGTATTCGTGGATGATACCTCACAGGATATTTCGCCTCCGTATTGGACCGTTTGTGATCTGGTCTCGTCCTGGAAAAGATACAGGAAATCTCTGGCCGATCCCTTGATGGGGCCGAGCATAGTTGTAGTATTTATCATACTCTTTCAGAACACGCTGTAGGTGATTTTCATTTAGGTAGGACTTACGCAAAATAGCCAGAGGCTTGACGAAGACAGGGGAACGCGAGTAGGTTTGGTAAGTATGGAAAGAGGCAAACAAAGCGTTACCCGTTTGGATTATTGTCAATATTTGCTGATCAGCCAGATCAATTATACGTTGACCAATTTTGCTGATCACACCGAGAAATTCAGTCAGGATGCGATCAACCGGTATTTGGCAGGCGAAAAAATCAGGCCCCACCTGGTTTGGGAAAATGTAAAAGGACGGGTGGCACAAATAGCGGAAGGATACTTGGTGTTTGATGACACGGTCGTGGATAAGAATTTCTCGTTCAAGATGGATTTGGTGCGGCGACAATGGAGTGGAGATGCGTACGGGATCATCAAAGGCGTTGGGGTGGTGACCTGCGTATATGTCAACCCTGGTCTGGACCAATTCTGGATCATCATTTCATTTACCATGCTGTACAACCAGATAGTTCTTGTGGGCCGCCTACCTTTTGCATAAAACGCAACTTTGCGATAATTTTTGTATCTATCCGAAAATCCAAATGGTATTGTGGTTGTGGGTGGGTGCTTCGCTGTGCTGGCTACTTAAGTCATCCGTCGGATTTTTGATTGTCAAACGAGCTGATGCGGTAACGAAAATGGGGTATCATGCTGCTTTATCCTTTATCTTCCTCCAAATTCGGGAAAGCATGATCTACTACATCTTCATTTGGAAACATTTTCTTTTTCAGTTTCAGCAACAAATTAAACATTGGGCTAAACCAGCCACACTATCCTTGATCTCCGGCGTCATTTCAGATCTAACCCGCAGCCGTTCCGATCTGATTGTGGAGAATGCGCTACTGCGACAGCAACTCATCGTCCTCCATCGTCAGGTGAAACGACCGATGTTCAACCAGCACGACCGTTTCCGCCTCGTTCTGCTAGCTCGCTTTACCCGGTTCTGGAAACAAACCCTTCACATTGTTCAGCCAGACACACTGCTCCGCTGGCATCGGGATTTGTTTCGCTTTTATTGGCGAATGAAATCAAAGCGTAAACAAAACAAGCCAAAGATCCCACCTGAAACGATCGATCTCATCCGCAAGATGGCAAACGAGAATTGTTTATGGGGAGCAGAACGGATTCGGGGTGAATTACTCAAGCTGGGGATCAAAGTGTGCAAACGAACCATCCAAAAATACATGCCAAAAAAAAGAAGGTCACCAGCTTCCAGCCAAACCTGGGCGACTTTCGTGAAAAATCATATCGGTGACATCTGGGCTTGCGACTTTACCGTGGTCTATGATTGGTTGTTTCGACCGTGGCCTATCTTTGTTATCATGGAACTCAAAACTCGGCGGATCATGCATACTGCCGTTACTACATCCCCGTCCGACGAATGGACCGCACAGCAGCTGCGCGAAGCAACACCCTGGGGTCAGGGTCCGAAGTATCTCCTTCACGATCGCGACAGCAAATATGCTTCGCACTTTTCGGCTGTGGCTACAGGTTCAGGCATCCAAGAACTGAGAACGCCAAACCGGGCACCACGTGCGAATGGTATTTGCGAAAGGTATATGGGCAGCCTACGAAGAGAATGCCTGGACCATACACTCGTCTTTAATAGCAGGCAATTGACGCGAGTGGTGAAGGAATATACCCATTACTTCAATCAGGAACGGCCCCATCAGGGTATCGGTCAACGGATTCCCGACCATTATGATCGGTCTGTGTCAAGCCCAACTGGAAATATCTCATCCAAGGCTTTCCTTGGGGGATTACATCACGGCTATTCTCGGGTGGCTTGTCCGAAATAATCTGTATCCTTTTAAATTACCAGGGGATTACAATATCAATCATGAGATACGGCCCAAATTGATTCGCCGAATACTATTTCGATTTTCTAAAGACCACCAATAAACAGCTTATTATCATAAAAACACCTTTCAAAGTCGGTCCTGTCAATCGACATAGCCTACTTCTGAAAATATTTTCATCGAAAATCCCAAAATATCAAATGGATGAGTCAAGTAGCCAGGACAATCGGTATGCGTTTGAAACGACACTCGTATTTTTTACGCTGTTTGATAGTCGTTGCGTCCTTTTATAGGAATAGCATATATTCTTCAGGACAGCCTTCATTGATGTTCAATATAGAAAAAGTTGTCCTTTCTTCACACCCGCTTTTTATACGCCCTCATCGCAAAGATATAAGCCACAAGCATAATTCCGACACACCACGCAAGAGCAACCCATATATCATTACCAACTGGCTGATCTGACAGCAGCGCACGGATGGCTTCCACGATCGAGGTCACCGGCTGATTTTCGGCAAAAGCACGGACGACTGGCGGCATCGATTGGGTGGGCACAAACGCCGAACTGATGAATGGAAGGAAGATAAGCGGGTAGGAAAAGGCGCCTGCACCGTCCACCGATGTTGCAGACAGTCCCGCAATCGCCGCGATCCAGGTCAAGGCCAGCGTAAACAGCGCGAGTATACCGGCCACGGCAAGCCATGACAATACTCCTGCCGACGAGCGGAAGCCCATAATCAGCGCTACGAGAATGATGACGACAACCGAAATCGCATTGGATACCAGTGAGGTCAGCACGTGCCCCCACAGAACGGTGGAACGCGCAATCGGCATGGAGTGGAACCGTTCGAAGATGCCACTTTGCATATCCATAAACAGACGGTAGGCCGTATAGGCGATGCCGCTTGCAATCGCAATCAGCAGGATGCCGGGCAGCAGGTAGTTCACATAGTTGTCCGTGCCGGTTTGGATGGCGCCGCCGAACACATAGACGAACAGCAGCATAAACGCGATCGGCATGATCGTGACCGTGATGATGGTGTCCATGCTGCGAAAAATATGGCGCATGGAACGTCCAAGCATAACGTTCATGTCGCTGAAAAAGTGTTGATTCATTGTACCTTTTCCTCCTTTTTACTGATGATTGCGAGGAATATCTCCTCCAATGTCGGCTGTTTTTCCACATACTCCACCTTTGCGGGCGGGAACAGTTTTTTCAGATCCGCGAGCGTGCCGTTGGCGATAATCTTTCCCTCATGCAGAATGGCAATCTGGTCGGCAAGCTGCTCAGCTTCGTCTAAATACTGCGTGGTCAGGAATACCGTCGTACCATTATTAGCAAGTTCTTTGACAGTCTTCCAAACCTCGATGCGTGCTTCAGGGTCAAGCCCGTTGGTCGGCTCGTCAAGAAAAATGAGCTGCGGTTTCCCTATAAGGCTCATGGCGATGTCGAGCCTGCGGCGCATACCGCCCGAATAAGTAGATACCCTGCGGTCGGCGGCCTCGATCAAACCGAAGCGTTTCAGCAAATCGTCGCCTACCTGACGCGGATCATGCAGGTGCCGTAGCCTGGCAATCATAATAAGATTTTCTTGCCCGGTCAAAATCTCATCCACGGCGGCGAATTGCCCGGTCAGGCTGATCGACTGCCGCACATCGTCGGGCTTTGCCGCAACGTCGAAGCCATTGACGGTGGCAGTTCCGCCATCCTGTTTGAGCAGCGTGGTGAGGATTTTGATAACCGTTGTCTTGCCCGCACCGTTGGAGCCGAGCAGGGCGAAAATATTGCCCTTTTCCACCTCAAAATCTACGCCCTTTAGAACATGAAGTTGTTTGTAGGACTTTTGCAGCCCTTTTACTTGAATTGCTTGGTTTTGCATATTCTTCCCTCTTTATATAACTGTAACCTTTGATAATTCGGCCCCCAAACCTTTGAGCGCAACGTAGGTGAGCTTATCCATCGTCGCGCCGTCAAACCGGATGGTCTTGATGGCTTTGTAGTATTTCTTGGTCAGGGAAAACGGCGGTGTAAAGGACACATTTTTAAGGGTCGCACCATTAAATCTAATTTCATTCAGCGCCGAATTGCCAAACTTGACCCCAATAAAGGTCAATCCGTCCAGGTACATCCCTCGCAGGTCACATAGTTTAAAGTCCACACCGTTAAAGATACAGTTTTCAAAGACCATCTTTCTAAGGTCAATCATGGTCAGCTTTACGTCGATCAGTTTTACATCGCTGAATTTTGCCCCGGTCAGCTCTGATGTACTGAATTCGGTGCGCACAAGCATGGCTTTTTTGAAACTCGCATCCGTCAGGTCGGAAACGTAGAAATAGCAGTCTGTCAGATTTGCGCCGTTAAAATTGACTTCGCGCACGTCGCTGGCCTTAAACGAGCTGCCGGTCAGGTCCGCGCCCGAAAAGTCGGAGCCGCGCAGCGTGCTCGCTTCAAATTTTCCTTTATGTGCGGTGACGCCGGCGAAGTCGCTCTTTGGCAGGTTGCCCGCGCTGAAGTTGATCAACAACTGCCGCTCCAGTGAGCGGGAGAGGTTTGCCACCTCCTGTAGCGTTTGCTCAATGTCGCCGATGCTGTTGATGGTCATCTCAAAAGCGGTTTCATCGTCCTTGCCCTCGGCTTTGAGCTCACGGAACCGCTCCTGCAAATCGGAGAGCAGGTCGGCCTTCAGTTCGGCGACGCTTTTTACGCCATCGTAGGGCGCAAAAACGCCGTTCAAATATTGGTTTAATTTCTCGTTCATAACATTAAATCTCCTTTACAATATGTTATCGAGTACGCGCTTTGCATACTCCCAATTGCTTTTATTGTTGGCGTAAGTGCGCTTACCCTTTTCGGTAATCCTAAAATACTTACGCCGTCCACCCTGAGATTCATCGCCCCAGTACCACTCGATATCCCCGTCTGCCTCAAGCCGCCGGACGCTGGAGTACATCGTGGCTTCCTTTAACTCATACTCGCCGCCCGAGAGCTCGGCAATCCGCTTAACAATCTCGTAGCCGTAGCGATCAGCTTCGCATAAGAGCCGTAAAATCATCGTATCGGTATGGCCACGCAGCAGGTCGGATGTGATTTTGTTCTCGCTCATATAATCAACTCCATAATGCTATTATACGACATATTACCATGACTGTCAAGGTAGTATTATAATTATAGTACTTTGATTGAAAAACATGATATATGCAATAAACTTAGGACCCCCGCTTCCCCCCTGAACTGCGTAACTTCTAAAACTAATACCTTCGCCGATTAGCCTGAAGAAACAGGCTCATTGACAGGATGCATGCGGCCTAAAGCAGCCACTTTGTGAAAAAGCTGAGAAACTAATTTGAAAGAACATCCAGAATACTTGCGCCCAGGGGATGGCCGTGTGAAAGAAACGCTGCACGCTCCGGCCGAAGGTGCCACCTTTCTCGGTCCAGCGGATAGTCCCAGCACCGTTACGCGCCCCGTCATGGCAAACATCGCTACGATGATTCGGCTCAATTGCCGCGCTCAATCGCTTCCGGCGACAGCGTAACGCGCTCGCCGCGTCGTGTCGAAGCGCTTGTTGGGCAGTGCCGACCAGCCGTCACACCCGTCAGCAGTCGAACACCGACCAGCAGATCTCGTTTCGCAAGCGCTGATCCTCCAGGACGAGTTCGCGAATCGCATCGGGGAGCTGTTCGCGCTGCCAACGGCACTCGAGCCGGCCGGCGCTCTCACCCTCGCATCCGGGGGCGGCCGCACGCACAGCCTTAATCGCGTAGGCCGCAGCACCGAGCTCGTGTGCGGCGACATGCGCCACCGCTGCGGCCTGGCCGGCAGCAAATGCGGCGTGCCGAGCGGCTCCGCTCAGCGCTCTTGCCGCAGCCTGGGCATGGCCAGCCGCCGCGCGAGACTGAGACATCTTGATCTCGCCGCGCGCCCATGCCCGAGTCTGCTCGATCGCCTGGCGGGGCCGCGGGTCCGAGGGCTGCACCGACTCGAAGAGGTGCAGAACGTGCTCTGCGCACGCGGCCGCCCACAAAGCCAGGAGCCGATGGTCGGAGTCCGTGAGCATCCCCCCGCGGCGGATGGTGATGAAGCGGGGGTCCCGTTTCTTTGGTAATATCATTCGTTAGTTTCCTATGCGCTCCTTCTGCCCAACGGGATAGGCCGCTTAATTCGCACTGCGCCTGACAGTCCTTGTCATTGGCCGGCAGGCGGTTGCCATAGCTCGACCTTGTTTCCCTCTGGATCGATGACCCAGGCAAACTTCCCATACTCGGATTCGTCAATATTCTCGAGCACATTGCAGCCTTCTTCCTTTAAGACCTTGACCAAGGCGTGGAGGTCTTCCACTCGGTAGTTGACCATGAAGGGAGCAGAGCTCGGAGCAAAGTGATCACTTTCTTGCGGATCGATTAACCAGGCAGTTGTGCCTGCAACCGGCTTGCCCTCAGCGTCGGTCCAATCGAAGGCAGCTCCGCCCCAGTCTTGGACATCGATTCCCAGGTGCCGCTTGTACCAAGCCTGTAGTGCCGGAGCGTCTTTGGCCTTGAAGAAGATGCCGCCAATGCCAGTGACTCGTTTCATAAGGAACCTCCTAGGTTTGTGAGATATTATCGGCCGCCCGTATAAAACGCCGGACGTTCCCGAAGATTTTAGTACATATGTTCAGTTTTTTCAAGGTTGCGTAATACATTTCAAACTTGAACAACGCCCGACAAATCCCATAAGGGGACTTGCCGGGCGCTCATCCTTGCGGATCTGCTACTCCGACGGTGGCCGCACAGAGCGCGGCCAGTCAATTGACGTTTTTAGGTTACGACAACATTTGCCACTTAGTAAGAACAAAATCCACTGTCTGGATTGATACTCCAACGGCTTGCATTAGAGTCCCCGTTCTAAGGTGGAAGCGGCGTTTCGCCGAGAACCGATTATCGGAATGGGGCCAGAACTTCGAGCGGACAAAGCCGGTTCAAAGTGCCTTGTCCCGGAAGCGACTGGGTAGGTTCGCTCGAACTCCCCGTAATCGCCAGGCCGCCTGACGATTCAAGCTCAGCGGCGAGGAGGAAGGAGCGCAGCGACTGAAGACGAGTCCGCTGCAGCGTGTTGTTAGGCGGCGACCGGGTTAGATGTCGGGCCTCAGCTTACCCTGACTAAATCGACCGAGATCTCCACCGCCGGCGTCGTTCCTCTATTCTCAAGCCAGTGTGTGGTGTTCTTATCCTCGGGCCAGCCCACTCCCGGCCCGTACTCCTTAGCCACTCCATTTCGATGGTCAGTGATCGCTCCTTGCAGTATATAGACCATGCCCGGCCTGTCTTTATGGTCGTGAATTGGGCCGAAGACGCCTCCAGGTTCGATGGTCACCATACGCATTCGAAATTGGCGCCCTGCCATGCCCTCGATTTCAAGACCAAGGTCAAGCACTGCAAGCAGCTTCACCGTGACACCATTCGTCTCAGGTGCTGTCTGTTCATTTCTCATCGTAGTCTCCTTTCTGTACGCTCTGGCCGCTTAACGATTTAAGGATTGATGTGGCGGCCAGAGCCAATGCCGAAGCCCGGTTCAACATGCCTGTGCTGGCTACTCGAGTCATCCGACGGATTTTTGATAGTCAAACATGCTGGAATGGTAACGAAAATGGAGTATCATGCTGTTTTATCCTTATATTCCTCCAAACTCAGGAAAGCATGATCTACTACATCTTCATTTGGAAATATTTTCTTTTTCAGTTTCAACAACAAATTAAACAATGGGCTAAACCAGCCACACTATCCTTGATATCCGGCGTCATTTCTGACCTAATCCGCAGCCGTTCCGATCTGATTGTAGAGAATGCCCTACTGCGACAGCAACTCATCGTCCTCCGTCGTCAGGTGACACGACCTATGTTCAACCAGCACGACCGTTTCCGCCTCGTTCTGCTCGCTCGCTTTACCCGGTTCTGGAAACAAACTCTTCACATTGTTCAGCCAGACACACTGCTCCGCTGGCATCGGGATTTGTTTCGCTTTTATTGGCGGTTGAAATCAAAGCGTAAACAAAACAAGCCAAAGATCCCACCTGAAACGATCGATCTCATCCGCAAGATCGCAAAAGAGAATTGCTTATGGGGAGCTGAACGGATTCGGGGTGAATTACTCAAGCTGGGGATCAAAGTATGCAAACGAACCATCCAAAAATACATGCCAATAGAAAGAAAGTCACCATCTTCCAGCCAAACCTGGGCGACTTTCGTGAAAAATCATATCGGTGACATCTGGGCTTGCGACTTTACCGTGGTCTATGATTGGTTGTTTCGACCGTGGCATATCTTTGTCATCATGGAACTCAAAACTCGGCGGATCATACATTCTGCCATTGCTACATCCCCGTCCGACGAATGGACCGCACAGCAGCTGCGAGAAGCAACACCTTGGGGTCAGGGTCCGAAGTATCTCCTTCACGATCGCGACAGCAAATATGCTTCGCACTTTTCGGCTGTGGCTACAGGTTCAGGCATCCAAGAACTGAGAACGCCCTACCGGGCACCACGTGCGAATGGTATTTGCGAAAGGTATATGGGCAGCCTACGAAGAGAATGCCTGGACCACGCCCTCATTCTCAATGACAGACATCTATTGAGAGTTGTCAGGGAATATACCCATTACTTCAATCAGGAACGGCCCCATCAGGGTATAGGTCAACGGATTCCCGCCCATTATGATCGGCCTGTGTCAAGCCCAACTGGAAATATCTCATCCAAGGCTTTCCTTGGAGGGTTACATCACGGCTATTCTCGGGTGGCTTGTCCGTAATAATCTGTATCCTTTTAAATTACCAGGGT
>CAWAKH010000027.1:0-32187 GCA_963782565.1 uncultured Chloroflexia bacterium | reverse complement strand
CCCAGCCCGGACGACCTGGCGGTGACACGCGCCCTGGTGCAGGCGGGGAAGCTGCTTGATGTGGATGTCCTCGACCATCTCATCATCGGCCAGGGGCGTTCCACTTCAATGAAGGAGCGCGGTTTGGGGTTTGCCTGAGAGATCAGTTGATTGAAATCACCCGCCGGCGTCTTGCGGCGCGCCTGGCGCTTGCTTCGATAGTTTTCGATTTGCAAGACGATTCTGCCGGATCGCGAAAGAAAGACAGGTAAGCACGCCTGCCAAAAAGAATAGCCGCCACGTAAGTAGGGAAAGAAAAAGATAGAGCAGGCTGAAGGTAAAAGCTTCTGAAGAGAGCAATTTTTGCATCAGCCAATAAGAATATTCTGACCGGCCTTTAAGGCTGTCAGGTTTGCGGCGCAGGAACCAGACGTAGGCATAATTTCGCAAGTGCCGCGAGTTCCACGAAAAACCAGGTGAGCAACAGCGCCCCGGCCAGGAACTCAACAACATAAGCTCCCAGCAGCCAACTGAATAAAACCATCAATAAGACCAATACCACCAACAGGATAAACCTGGGGCTGGGCAATTGTCCGCGGGCGATCTCTTTTTCGAAGTTCGGGTTTAATTCCACGCCGCCCTCATAAGAAATGTATTGGCTCAGGGTGGTCCGGTACACCACGCCAGCCAGAGGGTGGAAGCATAGTCGAAGATATACAACGCGGCCCACAGGATTGCGATGGCCCATGTGTGGGAGATCAGGAGATCAAGCATGTTCTTCCCTCCTTTTTTTCTGAGCTCCGCCTGAAAGCTTTTGAATTCGCCGGCCGGGTTTTCCCACTCTACGTTGAACTCATCCACACACACACAATCGGCCCCCATTTCATCATCTCTATAAAGCGATCTATCTTTTCGCGTTCTCCCTCGGCCACGGCTTCCACCGTGTCATAGCCCACATTGCGCACCCACCCCACTATACCAATCTGATACCCGTTGTATTGTACATGCACGCGAAAACCCACATTCTGGACGCGCCCTTTGACCCAAACATGCGCGCGGACCAGCTCAGTATTATCCGGCATTTTGCCTCCCAAATCGAATGGGATTCATTTAATGGACCGCCTTCCTATTTTCCGAGGAAGACCAAGAGCGGTGTAAGCGTCAAAGGGCTGAGGAGCGTGCCAATAAAAACCATGGCGGTGACGAGCGAGGGGTCCAGCCCATATTCTGTGGCCAGGACGATGGTAGTCACCGCTGCCGGCATCGAGGATTTGGTTACGTTTGCCTGGCGCACCGCCCCCTGCATCCTGAACAGGAACGCGAGCAGGAAGCCAATGAGCGGCCCTGCCAGCAGGCGTAAACTGGTGCTTAATCCCACGGCGCGCACGCTATGAGACCATTGAACGTGCGAGAGTTCAAGCCCCAGCAGGATGATCATAAGGGGTATGCTGCCGTTCGCCGCCAGATCCACCGTCCTGGCGAGAGGCGTGGGCAGTATTAAATGAAAGCCGTTTAGCGCTGCAGCCAGGATCACCGCGTAGACGGTCGGTACTTTGAATAGGCCGCCCATGGCCGCTTTAATATCCATGTGGCCGAGCGACGCGATCAGCACGCCTGCCGTATTGAACAAAAGGGAATTTGTGGCAAAGTTAAGCGTGGCAAACGCCAGGGCGTCCTGGCCGAAGGCGAACGATACAAGCGGCAAGCCGTAATTACCCGTATTGGCAAAAGCCGAAGTAAGCACGATCGCCATCAAAACCGGGCGTTCGAAGTGCAGGGCCTTACCGAAAAGAAAAGCTAGCAGCCCGATTATAAAACAAAGGAGGACGGTATAGCCCATGGTGATGAAGATCTCGATGGATTGTAGTTCCGTGTGGATCAGCAAATTGAAGACCAGGATGGGACTGAAAACATAAAAGACGACCCGGCCCAGGCTACGCGAATCTATCTCGAGGGTTTTCCCAAGCAAAAAGCCCACCCCGCTGATAAGCAGGATGGGCAGAAGATTGTTCGCAAAGGTGGACAGGAGCGCATTGAGATCCATGAGTCTCCACCGTAAAAGCTCAAACGCAGGGACGCCGAGTCAGGAAGATATCATATGTTTTAATTTTTGTTGCCCTTGCAGCCTTTCGACCTTGGCCCGATTACAGGTTATTCGTCTGCATCTTCACCATCAGGGTCGAAGGACATGAGGTCAAAACGACCCATCTCTTCGGTAAAGACGAGGTTATCGAGGGCTTCCTCGAGAAACTCAACCTGCTCATCGCCTTCAGCCAGGTCGATCAGGTTTTCTATATACAACCGCACATCCTCACCGCCTACCTGTGAAAGAGACCAGATCGCAGCAGCGGTGATCTCATCGTCTTCCTCCTCTTCCAGCACCTGGAAAAGGATCTTGCGGGCGGAAACCAGGGCCAGTTCGCCCGCGGCCTCGACTGCTGCCAGCCGCACAAGGGGGTTTTCATCCAACAAGCGCGAAAGTACCTCCTCCTCCCAGCGCTCGTCGAAGGAGCGGCCCATAGCAAACAAGGCGCTGGCCTGCCAATCAGGGTTCGAGCGGCGGAAGGCTGATTCGATCAGGGTGATCACCTCGGGGCGGGAGGAGTAACCAAGAGCCTCAAGCGAGTGGCGACGCACGATCAATTGGTCTTCGCTGTTGGCTTTTGTCAGCAGCGCGTCTTCCACCTGGCGCTGGGTCTTGGCAGGAAGCTCTTCGAGTTCGCCCAACTCTATATATTTTCCCAACGAAGAGGCGGCCTCGGCCCGGGTTTCCGGGTCTTCGTCGCCCTCCAAAATCTTGAGGAAGGGGGCAACGAGCTTCACGTCATCACACTCATCCAACAGCCGAATGGCGCGCAGCCGTACTTCCGCATCAGGGTCGGTAAGCAGGGCGCGGGCAAAATCGTCAAAGGAGACCAGTGTATCCGTCTCAGACAGCGATTGAAGCCCATCCAGCAGATTCCGCTTGCGGTCCAACTTAACGCGCGGCCAGACCTGGAGCAGCGCCTCGAGCGCGTCAGGAGTTATATCTGAAAATTCCTGCAGCGAACGGCGCGAGAGCTCGCGCGTGCCTTCGGTTAATTCAGCGATGACTTTTTGATAGCCGGTTTTCGTCTCGTTCATTTCGGTAAATTAACAATCGCAGGATTCACAAAATCCATCACATTGACGTACACCATAAAGATCAGGAGCAGGGCCATGCCGGCGGCGTTGATCCCGTTTTCCCATTGGGGCGGGATGCGGCGGCGGAGGATCAGTTCAGGCAGGACAAAGAGAATGCGTCCTCCATCGAGAGCGGGGAAGGGGAAGAGATTCAAAACTCCCAGGCTGATGGTGAGGATGCCGATCAATTGAAGAGTAAAGTAGGTCGGTGCTTGCGAACCGGAGGCTGCAGGTGTTGACGAAGTAGGTGGAGTGGTCGGTTCGCGGCTTTGGACATCGCGGCTGACTGCTTGTCCAAAGAGATCATAAATGCCTTTGAGCCCAACGAACCGGCTGTCCTGCGCGCTGACCTGGCCGCGGATCATCTGCGCCGGGAGAAGGATAAGCATGCGGGTCTGTTCATAGACGGCCAAGAAACCATATTGCAGTGATTCGATCGCTGAACCGGATTGAACCATTGCCGGCCCCATCGAGATGCCCAGCGCGCCCACATCCTGAGAGCGTTTGCTGGATGGAATTGCAGTAAGGCTGAGCGTTTGTTTGCCGCGTTGGACTGTAAATTGGACCTGCTTGTCCAGGTTCGCATAAATAATATCGTGCAGTTTGGTGGAATCGTTGATGGTCACACCATTTGCCGAGACGATCACATCATTGAGCTTAAGGCCGGCGTCCGCGGCCGGAGAGGCCGGCAGCACATCCCCAATTTGCACCTTTGTGTAATCGGGCACACCCATCTGGAAGAACAAGAGGCTGAAAACCACCACACCCAGCAGGAGATTCATGGTTGGCCCGGCAAACAAGACCGCCAGGCGCGTCCACGGGCTGGCAGCCGCCAGCCCGCCCGGCACGTTTGGATCGTTCTCGCCTTTCGGACGGACGAAGCCTCCGAGCGGCAGCCAGTTCAGCGTAATCTCGGTCCCTTTCCATTGGAACAGGGTCAATATGCGCGGCGGCAGTCCGAACCCAAACTCTTCGACTTCCACTTTTAGCAGGCGCGCAACGATAAAATGACCGAATTCGTGGATGAAGATCACACCCGCGAACACGGCAACAAAGATCAAGGCAGATAGTATGGTAATGGTCATAGGTTTCTCACTGGTTACAGCGTACTGAACAAATCTATAAACTTGTTGTAATCAGTTATGGGGTAAACATAACTTCAGGCAGCTTTGTTAAGCGGTACCCTGTAATTATATCCGGTTAAATTACAGGCAGATGAACAGAGATACAGATAGTCTCTCCCCCGTTAGTCTTACGATTCGATATCGCTTTGTCTACCCCGAATCTTGGACTTCGCGCGGTTCAGGTGAACGAGGAGTACTTGATACCGGGCCAAAATGCAGTATAAACTCGAGGGATGTCTACTCTTCCTCGATCAATTTCGCAGCGGCGCCGGCGCCGGCCATCAGTACATCTTTGACTCCCGTGATCTTTCTCAGACGCCCGGAAATTCCCTGGGCCTCCTCTTTGGGACACAGAACGTGCACATTGGCCCCGGCATCCACCGTGCAGCAGGCGTGGACTTTCTCGGCCCGCCATGAACGGACAGCATTCATCACGTCCAGGCTGGCTGGCATCCAGTAATGCAGTGGGGGTGCGGAGGTCATCATCACGGCATGCATCATATCGGAATCCAGCTCCACCACGGCGGCGAGCGCCTCGAAATCGCGGTCCAAAATGGCATGGCGGCAGAGGTCCAGGCGCCGCGGCGTATCAGCAAGGCGCGCCCGCTGGAAGGGGCTGGTACCGGCCAAGGCATGCCCTTCGGTGGAACCAGTTTTTTTATGAGCCTCGCTCACGAGGGCGATACAGTCAACCAGGGGCCAGTGAGCGGGAGGCGCAATGGAAACCGCATAAGAGTCATCGTCGTTCGTTCCCATGTGCCATTCTACAAATCCCTCCGGAACTGACCGGCAAGCCGAACCGGAGCCGCGCCGCGCCAGGCGCGAGAGCTCGCGTTCGCTCAAGTCCAGCCCCACCGCCCGGCTGGCGGCCAAAGTCAGCGCTGCGAAGGCCGAAGCGGAGGAGGCGATCCCGGCACCGGAGGGGAAGTTATTTTCACTGACCACCTCGGCGCGGCTCTCCAGCTTTGCCATATTTCGAACCAGGCCGAGAACGACAGAGACGCGCTCAAGCGCGGGACCAGCCACCTCCCGGCTGTTGATGATCAACTCATCAAATGGCAGGGAGGGCTGAAAACTGACGGTCGTGCGCGTATAGAGTCCATCGAGGTTCATCGAGATCGAGCCGTTGGCGGGCAAGCGCAGCACCTCATCCCGATTCCCCCAATATTTGATGAAAGCAATATTCGGCGCAGCCTGGGCGGTGGCAGTGGTCATGAGATGATGATACCATCACTGGGGTCCAATCGCGCCGTGAGGGTGGAATGAAATAATTTTTAGTGATTATCCCTTACCCAGTGGCACAATCTACAGACTGAAAAAGGTAATATCGGTTTACAGCCGGGCGAGTTGGTTTTGCAATGCTGGTCTGCGTTTGTATTTCTCCTTTGTCTCCTCCAAATACTTCTTCCATTCATCCGTTTTTCCCAGCAACCGGTAGGCTTGTTTTGCGCGTTTGAGCCAGGCGACAGCAATTGGATAATTCTTGCTTTTGGCCTCGGTCATTAAGCGTTCTGCATTCTTCAAACTGATTTGGATGACCCATTCAGGCCGATGAGGCGTGACACCGTCGGCTACTATTTCGACGATGGGATACCAAACCTCACGGCCCTCGGCCACTTTTATGGCCTCATCCCATTCCCCTTCTAACAATAGCACTTCAGCCAAAACTTGCTTGTCATACGATCTGCGAAGTTTCGCCATCACATCCGGGCACAAGCGCCCCCAATTTGATTCGGCCAATCGCTTGATTGTTTTATAAGTTTTAAGAGACGGCATATCCGGAAAGGCCGCCAGCCAGGCCGCCAAAGCTTGTTTTTTCCGTCCCTGGGCCTCTTCCACCGGCCCTAACCATTCACCCAGACCTGCCTTTGGCCCCTTCAATATCAGGCCATGTTCGCCAATTTCAATGGCTTCGGCCACCCGGCGCGATCCCCGCAATCGCTCCGCCACTTGCCGAGCCTCTTCAGCATAGACGAGATGCGTCCCGGCATATTTCACGGCATCCGTCACCTGCTTGAGATCGCACAACTTAAGGGCGTAGCGCAGATGACGCTTTTCTTTCTTGCATAAGGCGAGATAATCCTCGGTGCGGCCCTGCCGGTCGAGCACATTCAATTTGACTTCGGTGAGATCGTAGAAGTCGGCGAAGGTTGGCCGGTCCCAGTCGCCATCTTCATCCCAACCATCCTGCTCATCATCCGCGGTGACTTTAGGCACTGTCCTCCGAAGGGTTACCGTCTCCATGGGGACATCATCCCAGCCAAACTTCGCGGCTTGAACGGCAATGTACAGGTTGCCTTCCATTCCGTAATCGTCAGCATACTTGATTAATTTTTCGAGCTTGCCGGTCAGTTTCGTTCGTTCGGCCTGGCTGAGTTTCATGCTCAGGATTGCTTCGGCCATCGGCGTTCCTAGTTCGCCCACATAGCTGCCCAGCTCGCCGTTCGAGTCGTCAACATACTCGATAGCCCGGCTGGCTTCTTCCAGCAAAACGAGCAGAATTTCGAGGGCGGTCCCGGCATCCCCAGCGTCCAGGAATTTCACCGCCGATTGTTGCACTTCGCGCAGTTGATTCGCCAGGTCGCCCACATGCCAATAAGCTTCCGACATTCTCATTCCATCCAGGCTATGGACGATACCGATAATATTACGGCGGTAAACTTCGATGTCCACCTTTTTGCGTTTCTTCCCGGATCTCGAGGGAACGGAGATCAGGGCTTCGACTCGATCATACAAGTCGGGCTGGTCCTGCATCAGTTTGGTCAGAATAGCGATAAGATCGTCGTGATCCAGGTCGGCCAGGAGTTCCGCAGACGATTTACGTGCGACGAACGATTTTGGATGGTGCACAAATGCAAGTAGCAGAGCAACAATGTGCTTGCAGTAACCGCCAAATTCGTAGGGACACGTGCAGGATGCCTCTGCTATGCCCGCCTCGTCAAGCTTGACTTGTACGCGGTAATAGGGTGCATAGGTGCCGGCGCACTCACCGCTTAACAGGGTCCCTTGAATGCTTGTGTTCGAGATCGCGCCGTCCCGATAGTATTCCTCGCCGCGATGAAAACTCTCCGGCTCCGCCCCCGCGCGGATTATGCTCTCCGTGATTTTAGGGTACGCCATCTTTGCCTCGGTCAGCTAACAGGATGGATTTTACCTTACAGGTTGAATCTTGCTTGCAAGAAAGAGGTTACCCCCATACTTATTCCGGCAGCAATTCGTCAATTGCCTTTGTAGCTTCTCTGATAACCTGATCAGAAAGCCACAGGGATGAGTGGATCAACCCGTCAAGCAGTCGTTTTGCCTGCTTACGGCTCTTGATATGCTCGACTGCAACGGCCCAGAGCAATAGACCAATCGAGCCATGCACTTCCAGCCCAAGTAACTCGGCATATTGCCTCGCCTGCGCATCATCTGTGAGAAACCAGTCACATTTCACCTGCAATGCCAGGCCAATCGCATCTGCTTCGCCGGAGTCAATAATTTCTTTCCCGGTCCATTCAGAACTCTGATCCCTGGCTGACTGATTCAATGGGTGGATTTCGATCCATTTGGGCAATTTCTGTTTTGAAGTATTCGTCTGGAATTCAGATGCAATGATCGGCGGAATCAAAACATCTCCTGCCAATTTCAGGAAGTGCATGGCATCCGCCTCGCTTAAGTGAAGCAAAGGGCCTGTGTCGCAAACAACAATACGGCCCACTACTTTGTACCCTTTTTTTGTTTCTTTGCCCAGGCGATATCTTTCATCTGGTATTTCTCGGCCAGCACCCGATCCACTGCGGTTTTTGGTACAAGGCGAATGGAACCATCTTCTTCGACGACTGCTTCGAGTAAGTCGCCTTCCTGCAGCTTGGCCTTGCGACGCGTGCCGGCCGGCAGAGTGATCTGACCGTTGCTGCGAACCTGAAGATATTCGGACATAGGAGTCTCCACTTCTGAAATCCTGAGTTCCTGATTTCCTTATTGAGGATACCCTTGTTTTAACCTCAAGTCAAGTGGCGCATGGGCGCTACAGTTCCGGGTAATGGAAAATATAAGAATTATGCTCCCTGGCTTCAGGGAGCATAATTCTTTGCAACGCTTGGCGTCGCGGAACCCCTACATATCGTCATTGTGTGCAGAATCAACCGTGCTGTAACCACATATTGCGTTCCCTTGTGATTACATCGCCAACGCGATATTAGGCGAAGCCTGGGCAGTGGCGGAGGTCATGGTCGTAGTTTATCACAGCACGCTTCGGCTATAGGTCCAGGGCAATCGCATCTTAATTGCCGGATGCCAAGACTTTGAGCAGGTAGTCTTCGCTCAAAGCGGCCTTAAGCTGTTTTGCGTGGACGCCGACCGTGGCCGTTTTCTCCTGTTTCAGTAGATTGAGGGCGATGTGGCGCAGGACAGAAAAGTTTTCGGGAGCCTGATCCTTGCGGACCCGACTGTGATCTTCCTGCATGGCCACATCCAGAACCCAATGCAGTTCATTTTCAATAGCCCAATGTCTGCGACTGACTTGTAAAATGCGCTGGGCATTGCTGGGGATCGAGGCGATGTAATAACGAACTTGCCGGGTTTCCTGTCCGTCGGCGATGCGAGTGCTGACGACCATGGCAATGCTCTTCAAGCCAGCCCAATTGTCATGATCGCGGATGAGCTTCAGATACTCAGGATTGGAGGTACTCCAACATTCACGAATTTCAATCCGGGAGTGGCCCTTGCTCGTTGTTTTGGCATATTCCAAGGCAGCATATTTGAAATTCTGGGCCTGCTCCACCCCAAACAGGACCGAAATATCCTCGTGCAGGTGTCCCTGGTTCTCTTTTACACTCAGAAGATAGTCCGCATGGGCTTCTCGAATGGTTTGGGCGATCTCGGTTTGGGTGCCTATGGCATCGATCGTCACCAGACAACCCGAAAGCGCCAGCATTTTGAGCAATTCCGGGATGGCTGTGATCTCATTCGACTTTTCCTCCACTTTGCGCTGCCCCAGCACCAGATGATTGGCTTCAGCCCAGGCGCTGACCATGTAGATGCCTCGTTTTCCAAGACCTTTATCCTGCGAACCTCGCAAACACTTGCCATCCATGTTGACAATTTGTCCCTGTGTGATTTCCCAGACCGCCTGTACCCAATCATAAAACGCCGCTTGAAATTCCCCTGCATCTATCATCGAAAACACTCGCCCAAAGGTGTCGTGGGAGGGAATCCCATTCGGCAGTTCCAAGAAGCTCTTGAGCCACCCCAGCTTGCTATTCCCAAATACCTGCATGTCGACCCAGCCTTCTCCCCCGCAGATGACCGCACAGATCGCTATCGCAATAATGTCAATCAGCTTGTGTTGTTTGGTGCGATCCCTCCGTGGGTCACGGACCTTTCCAAAATGCTCTTCAATCGCTTCCAATGGTTTCTTCGCCAAGGCTACCTCCTGCAAGATAGCCAGTTTTACCTCAGTTTTTCCCCAATTTTAGATGCGATTGCCCTGGCTATAGGTCCACATTGCTTTTCGGAACAGTGGGTAAGTCTGAGATGCAATCGGGACACCCTCAGAAAGCAAATGTGGAGGTGCGTGCCTCTTTTGACAACAAGACGAAGGCTCGCTTTATAAAGATCCATGCTATACTGCGCTTGAGGCGCGGAAGCGCACTGCATCTGCCGCCATAAGTTGAAGGATCATATGGCAATTACACACCAACCATGACCAACCGTCACTCCGAATCCGTTCCAGCATTGACCAAAGCGGCCTATCAGGCGATCGTCACGTTGACGGATGAGGTTTGCCGCGGCCATTTAAATGAGGAATATACCGCTCTGGCCCGGAAATTGGCTTCCGCCCTCTCCCGGAAAAGACCGTCACCCATTTTGCGGGGCAGGCCGGAAATCTGGGCATGCGGGATTCTTTACGCGCTGGGAACCGTCAATTTCCTCTTTGATAAATCCCAATACCCGCATATGCGAGCAGATGAGCTGTGCGCCCTTTTCGGGGTAAGTCAAAGCAGCGGAGCGGGCAAAGCCGGGTTTATTCGCGACCTCTTGAAGATGTATCAATTGGATCCTGAGTGGTGTTTGCCTAGCATGGCAGATCAGAATCCACTGGTCTGGATGCTGGAAGTCAATGGCTTTCTTGTGGATGTACGTTACATGCCCCGTGAAGTCCAGGAAATAGCATACAAGAAAGGGCTCATCCCTTACATACCTGCCGAGACAGACAATAAGGAGTAATGCCCAGGCGGGTTCTTTCCAGCATTGCCATTTACGGCCGGATATCCGACCCTTTCACTCATAAAAAGCCTGAAAATCCATGGATCGGAAAGCGCCTATGGCAAACAAGAAACAGGGTCAACCCGTTAATCGTCAAGGAGGCAAACCGCCGGAATCCCAACCGAAGTGCGGTTTGTGCGAAAAGACGTCCCACCTGACGAAGACCGCATGCTGCGGCCAGTGGATTTGTGACGACGAAGATCAATACGTTCTGTTCTCCTTTGCCCAGAACAGTTGCCATCGGAACCACGACCGCTTTACGCTGTGCAGTTACCATTACCATGAGGGCCATGGCGGAAAGTGGCAGGACTGCCCTGAATGCCGCGAGTCATTTGAGACCGAGATGTATGTGTGGTATGGAATCAACGAATACAATTTCGATAAGCTGGAAAATCCGCCAGCCTACAAGCCCACACGATGCGCAAGATGTAAAAAGATAATTCGTCTGGGCACGGATGGGTATACGATGAGTGGGGGCAAGTATTTCTGTGAAAAATGCGCCAGCCGTAAATATGCGCAGGTTCTCAAGGAGGATTAACGGCAGGCCACGTTAGCGGTCATTCCGATGAAGAAGCAAAGGAATCTCCTCGGTAAGTTATCATGTCCTTCCAATCGAAGAGATGGACATCCTTTCGCTGCCTGGCAAGGTCGACCAACTGATCTGTAAACCCTGAACGCGAACACAAGGCAAAAGCAACCTGGTCGAGCCCTGCTTCACGCTGCACATCGCCGACTTTGGCCTCCAGATCGCGCAGGATGTCAATACCCACCGGACGGCTGCCCCACTTGCATTCCGTCAGCAACATCTCCTTTTCCCCAAGTACAACCAAATCCACCTCACGGTTAGCCTGCCACCAGGCACCGATCTGCCTGGGTTCAAATGGCAGATTATGCTTAAGCCCCTGTTGCCAGAATATCTGTCGGCATACCTGCTCAAAGACAACAGAGGCAAACCGATCCAGTTCGGGGCGGATGTTCGATTTGAATACCATTTCCTTGGCGCCCTGCTCCAGTTGGGAACTGTTCGGAAGCAAAAACCGGAACCAGAACCTTAGGTAGTTGTCCTTTAAGCGATAGAGGCCGCGCCGGCTTTTATGCGGTTGAGTCTCTGTCACAGGCACAATCCGCTCCACCAGACGAAGCTGCTGCAGGGTATCCAAGTAAGGTGTGATGTTTTCCAGTCCAGTGGCTTGTTTTATTTCATTCTGGCGCGTTTGGCCGGAGGCAATCGCCTGCAACACGGCAAAATAATTGCGTGGCTCTCGCAGCTCCTGCTGCAGAAGGAAGCGAACTTCATCATACAAGAAGGAGCCGCGTTCCAGAATGCCATCCAGGATGTTGGCCTCCAAAGAGCGTTCCGGTTGGACAGTTTGCAAGTAGGCAGGCGTACCTCCGTATACGCTATAAGCTCGCAGGCGGTCGTCTGCTGAATAAGACTGGAAAAAAGATTGAGCGTCCAGGAATTGCAGCGGCTCGAGCAGGTATTGTGCTGTACGGCGGCCGTATAAAGGCGCCTGATATCCTAAAACGGTTTCTTCCATCATTCCGATGTAAGAACCGTTGAGGATTAACATGATTTGACTATTTTTCAGGGTCCGATCCCATACTCGCTGGAGTATGGACGCCAGTGCAGGGTACGCGGCGATCAGATAAGGAAATTCGTCGATCACGACGATCCGGCGCTGCGATTGTGTCTGCTGCACCAACGTGTTGAACAAGTCATCCCAAGAGTTATAGATTGCGTTTACCTGACCCTGCCCAAAAAGGGCATTGTTAATAGCAGTGGAGAAGTTGGCTCGCAACGCCTGCTCAGGCACTTGATCAGCGACGAAAAAGATGTGCGGCTTGCCTTCGCAAAAGTGAACGAGCAACTCCGTTTTCCCCACGCGCCGACGACCATACAGAACAAAAAGCTCCGCTTGCCCAGAGTTGTAGCGGTTTTCCAACAGTGCAAGTTCAGAAACGCGGTCGATGAACATATTAGCCTTTACTTAGATAATCATGTTTATGATAATCATGCTTATCTTAGCTTAGATCGGGCACTCATGCAACCCTTTTATTCAAGCAATTGAAACTACACTTTGAAGATTAGGGGCGTAATTGCCACCATGAGCTTTGGCACCCGTATCCCCATATATAGGCACTTTTAGCAGAACTAGCCGCCCCACGACCATACATTGTATTCTCTTGCGATTACATCGCCAAGGCGATATTGGGGTGAGCCTGGGCGGTGGCGGAGGTCATAATCATTCCCTTTCATTGGCAGTGTACCATAAACGTGTGTGTGTTTTATAATCTCTGTGATGTTCAGTCTCACTTCCCAACTCCTCGATACCTTCCCCTACTCAGAATACGCCGACTTCAAAACCATCCAACGCGGACGTACCTACCATAAGGAAGGTCGTGTATGGGATATAGCCCTGTCGAAAAATAACAGTAAAGCCGTTTGCGAAGTGGACGGGGATTCGGGCGAATACACCGTTGAAATCGAAGTGGACCAGAAATCGGGCCAGCTATATTTCGATTGCGATTGTCCGTACGCCGAGAGCCATTTTTGCAAACATATGATCGCTGCGGCGCTGGAAGTGAGTACATTCCTGAAAGAGGAGGGGGATTATTATGTAGTCGATGAGGAAGAGGCTGCCCCCTTACCGCCATCCAGACCGCATTCCCCCGGTAATTGGCAAACCAGACTAGAGCAAACTCTGGCCAACCTACCGCGTCCGTCATCCAGGGCAGGCGCAAACCTGCAGCGCTATGCTGCAGTCATCCTGATGGCCAAAGAGGAATATTATTCCTTCGGCGTGTTCAACTTCACGCCTTTCATCATCAAAGCCCGGGACTGGAACAGCCTGCCAGCCAGCGGATCAGCAGATACGCAAGCGATTGACGACCTGCTCAATAAAAACCATGAGTGGATCAACTACGGCGAGGAGATGTACTTGCAGATCGGTCCTGCGGGTTGTCTTAATCTTTTGCCCGAAGCCATCGCCTTCCTGAATTTTCTCAACCAACTCACGCGCTTCAACGGGGGCCCGCCGGTCGCCACTTATTTTCCCATGATCGCTCAATTGCAAATCCCGGTTTTCATTGCCAACCGATTCAAGCGAACCGTCACAACCCGTGTGCAGATCATTCCCGACCGCGTCGATTTCCAGGTCGTATTTACACACGAACATGGGAAGTTTGTTTTGAAAGCAGGTTTGCAGACTGATACCATGCCACCCACCGAGGGGAAAGCCGAAGTTGTTTCCTATAACCCGCCCTGGCTGCTCATGGACAAAAAGATCTTTCCCCTCAAAAATCAGGCCACGTTGTCCATCCTGCCTTCATTCCCGATCGTCATCCCGGAGAAACAAGCAAACCTCTTCCGTGAGAAATATCTGCGTCGCGTGGCCGAGGCGCTCCCAATCCAAAGCGACCTCATCCAATGGCATGACATAACCGTCGATCCCATTCCCCGTATATACCTGCACGATGACAGGGACAACGTCCTGCGCGCCGATCTGCGTTTTGGTTACGGCGAGCACGAACTGCCCGCGGTGAAATCCGATGAAAGCTATGTAGTGGAAACCGTGCCGGATGCTTGGGACCTGATCCGCATCCACCGCCAGCCGGAACGCGAGCAGCAGTATTATCAAGCGCTCGCCGACCCCAGCCTGCGTCTCAAGCGCGCGGGCACGGACCTGCCCTTCGGTACGTTCGAACTGCGGGCGCGCGCCCATCCCTTCGATTTTCTCATGTACTCCGTTCCGCAATTTACACAGGCGGGCTTTGAAATTTACGGTGAAGAAAATCTCAAACTGGGCAGGATCAATCGCGCCACGCCCACGCTGCGCGTGAGCATCACTTCAGGCATCGACTGGTTCGATCTCCGAACCGTGGTCGAATACGGCGATCAGCAAATCTCCCTGCATGACGTGCGCAAAGCCCTCAAGCGCGGCGAGCATTACATAAAACTGGCCGACGGTTCAGCCGGCCAGATACCGGAGGAATGGCTGGAGAAATACAGGCATTTGTGGAACCTGGCCGAGGAAACCGGGGACGGATACCGCATCAGCGACTTTCACCTGCCGTTGCTCGATTCCCTGCTGGAAGAGGATGCCACGCTCCAAACTCCGGCGGACCTGTCTCAGCGCCGGGAACGTCTGCGCGCGTTCGAGCGAATTGCGCCCCAGCCGCTCCCAAAAGGATTCAGCGGCGAACTGCGTCCCTACCAGAAACACGGCTTTGACTGGCTCCACTTTTTAGCGGAATATAAATTCGGCGGCATCCTGGCCGATGACATGGGGTTGGGGAAAACGGTTCAGGTGCTGGCGTATCTCCTGTCGCAGCAGGAGCAGGCCAGGGCGGATCCAGCCACGCTGCTGGTCGTCCCCAAAAGTTTAATCACCAACTGGCAGCGCGAGTCCGAAAGGTTCACGCCCGGCCTGCGCTTCCTGGAATACCTGGGAAATTTCCGCAGCAAGGATACGGCTGTCTTCAATGAGTACGATGTTGTGCTGACGACCTATGGCACAATGCTGCGTGATATTGAAATTCTGCGTGGATATAAATTTCATTATGTCATTTTGGATGAATTGCAGGCTATCAAAAATCCGCTGGCAAAGAGCGCCAAAGCGGCGCGCCTGCTCAACGCCAAACAGCGCCTGGTGCTGACCGGCACCCCCGTTGAAAACAACACCTTCGAGCTATGGTCACAGTTTGCTTTTTTGAACCCCGGCCTGCTGGGAAGCTTGGAGACCTTCAAACACGAATTTGCCAACCCCATCGAAAGCGGAGGGGACGAAAGAACCACCGCCATGCTGCGCAGCCTGGTGTACCCGTTCATCCTGCGCCGCACCAAGGAACAGGTTGCGCCTGAACTGCCGCCGCGCACCGAGCGCATAATTTACACCGATATGGATCCGACGCAGAAAAAACTGTACATCCAAACCCGTGAGCGGTACCGGGCAGAGCTGCTCGGCCTGATCGAAAGCACAGGCATGCAGGATGCACGCTTTAAGATCCTCGAAGGACTTTTACGCCTGCGACAAATTGCCATTCATCCCACCCTGGTGGATAAAAAATACAAAGGGGAAGCGCCCAAGTTTGAAGTCCTGTTTGAAACGCTGGATACTTTGCAAGCCGAGAAGCACAAGGCGTTGATCTTCTCGCAATTTGTGGAAACTCTCAAACTTGTCCGGCACGAGCTGGATGACCGCGGGATCCAATACGCCTATCTGGACGGCAAAACCACAAACCGACAAGCGTGCGTGGACTTGTTCCAGAACGAGGCGTCCATTCCCTTCTTTCTGATCAGCTTGAAAGCGGGTGGCGTGGGTTTGAACCTGACCGCCGCCGATTACGTCATCCACCTCGACCCGTGGTGGAATCCCGCCGTTGAAATGCAGGCCAGCGACCGCGTCCACCGCATCGGTCAGGCCAAGCCGGTCTTCATTTACAAAATCATTGCGCGTGATACCGTGGAGGAAAAGATTTTGCAATTGCAGGAAAAGAAACGGGCCCTGGTAAAAAGCATCATTGCGAGCGAAGCCGGGTTCTTCAAATCCCTGACCCGGGAGGACGTGAAAGCGCTCTTTAGTTAAAACCTGCGCCGAGTTAACCGGATTATCGGGTTTTTTAGATGCGACACTACTTTGAGCCTATTTCTGTTTTTTTGCCCGGGCAATATTTCTCGGCCAGCTCTCCTTCCACGGCAGTTTTTAGGACAAGACGAATAGTGCCATCCGCTTCGACAACGGCTTCGAGCAAGTCACCTTCCTGCAATTGGTCTTGCGGCGTTTATCGGTAGGCAGGGTAATCTGGCCGTTGCTGCGGGCTTGAAGATAATCGGACATGCGAGCCTCCGTTTCTGAGTTCCTGATTTCTTGATTATGAATACCCCTGGTTTTAATTCCGGGTAACGGAAAATATAAGAATTATGCTCCCTAGCTCCAGGGAGCATAATTCTTTGCAACGCTTTCTGTCGCGGAACCCCTGCATATTGTCATTGTATGCAGAATCAAGCGTACCATGACCTTATATTGTGTTCCCTTGCGATACCCTCGTCAAGGCGATATTTGGCGATGCTTGGGCAGAGGCAGAGGTAATAGTACGATGATACCGTCACTATGAAACGAAGGCAGACCTAACAAATTGCTGCGTCTATCTTATAGTTTGATAATCTGTTTTTAGCGTTAAGGTCAGCTTTGCTCAGCCCATTTATCCCCCATCTTCTTTCAAAAAGGCATTCACTTCTTCTAGGAAGCGTTTCCAGGCGGGTTCATCCTCCAAGAGGATGTGATTATTACTTTCCAGAGGTAGCAGTCGAGCGTTGGGGATTGTGGCAGCCGTTAAGCGGCCTTCTTCAAAAGGGATGCGTAGGTCTCCCTTGGCGTGCAGTACCAGGGTCGGCTGGGAGATTCGCTTGGCTTGTTCACGCACATCGATAACCTGAAATCCACTCACTATACGCGCCGCGATCTCCGGTGATGTCGAGATTCGCTGAAGCTCATTAAAGGCATGGAATTGTTCCGGCGTCCCCTCGGGAAGGAAGAGTGTCGAAAAGACCTGCCGGAAGGCAGGATGCTCCTTGCCCCAGCCAATCTTGATTAATTGGATCATAACCTCCAATTCTTCCAATTGCTCTGGCGTCAGATTGCGATGCAATCGGCCGCGAAGATAGCCTCCATACAGGATCAAGCGGCTGACCTTCTTCGGATGCCGTACAGCATATTCAACCGCAATGGCTGCCCCTTGAGAGATTCCCAACAGAGGAAATTGCTCCAGACCCAGGGTATCAACGACCGCCTCTAAATCCAGAACCCAGCCGTCTAAGGTAAATTCGTTGACGCTCCAGTCTGAAAGGCCGCAGCCGCGCTGATCGTAGCGTACTAGGGTGTTATCTCTGGCCAAACCTGTCAGCCAGTGCCTCCACACCGGACTGTTCCAGTCGTACTCCAAGTGGCTGAGCCAGTTGGCGGCTTTGACCAGCACGGGACCCTGGCCGACGATGGCGTAAGCCAGGCGTACGCCGTCCGGTGCGGTGCAGAATTGGATGGTTTGGGAGAATCGTTCTTCTTGCCTGGATCGATTGTTGACAGGCAACAGCTGGAGTGCTGTGGTCGCCGGCTGGCCGTCGCCAATCAACCCGGATAAGCCCAATGTTCTCGATTTGACCGCTTTATAGACAGCTTGAGTCTCCTCTTCCGGCTCGACTCCTAGCTCCTCCAGGAGGATACGCTGGCACTCCTGGTACTGGCGCAGGGCGGCTGCCTGTTGGCCCGACCAAGCATAGAGCTGCATCAAGGAACGGTGAGCTGGCTCGTGAAGCCGGTCCAATGAAAGCCAGCGACGGGCATAAAGAATGCCCTGCTCGTACTCCTCCCTGGAGACATGCCAGTTGACCAGGCGCTGTAAGGCATTGGCCAGCAACTGGCGCAACTCCTCCCCCTGAAAAAATCGCCATTCGTCAAATCCCGGGCTATCCGACAGGTTAAAGCCTGTCATGAAATCACCACGATAAATCTCCACAGCTTCTTTTAACGCATGAAAGCACTCGGCACATAGATTCTCCCGTGTGTGCTCGTGCTCTTTGGTTTTCTTCACCAGCGTCCTGAAAACTGCAACATCCAAATCCATTTCCACCCGCGGATCGAGACTTACCTGCAACCGATCGGCAACGAGCATGCTCTCGTTGAGTTCTTTCAGCCGCGAGAGCTCCCGCCGGAGGTTGGCCAACGCGCTTGATTGATCGTGGTTTGGCCAGAAGAGCGTCGCCAAGGCTTCCCGGCTTTGCATGTGGCCAGTTACCGCCAGATAGGCCAGCAGAGCTAAGGTCTTCCGGCGCGGGATAAGCGTAGTTTGACCTTCTTGTTCAATTTGGGGAGCGCCAAACAGGCGGATGTGGATGGACGACACTCTTCATTTTACCTTGAACTGCATAAAATCGACAAATTTGATCTTGAATTCATGCTTTTTGGGACGCTTTTAGGGGCGTTGACGAGACGCTCCGTTCTTAAACTATCGATAACTTAGAAAGGAAACGAAAATGAACAAACAAATGGCAGCTCTTTTCCTGTGTAACTTCGCCATCTTATTCATTGGTTTCGGCTTATTCCCCTTGTTACCGGTTTACGCCAGTGGATTTGGGGCTACACCTTCCATGATTGGCGTTTACCTGGCCTTGACCTATATCGCCATCAGCCTAGGCGCCATGCTGCCAGGATGGCTGAGTGGACGAATCTCTCAAAAGGTGGTCTTCGTAGCCGCCGGTTTTTTGGGTGCGCCAGCCCTGATCCTCCTGGGTAATGCCACAGAATTCTGGCAGGTGATCGCCCTGACTGGCACAGTATGGTTCACTGGCGGCGTTGGTATATCCCTTGTCAGTGTATTCACTGGCAGGTTTGCCGATAAAGACCAGCGAGGCAAGTGGTTCAGCCTAATTGCACTTACCACTCCGCTCGGAGCAGTGATCGGTGGCGCCACCGTTGCCTGGCTGGTGGAGATGCAGGGCTATAGAGTTATGTTCACCGCTCTAGCGCTGGTCTATGCGCTTTGGCCGCTGGTCGGTCTCTTACAGGTAAGGGATATACCGGCCTCCCAGGCCGTACCGCCCAAATCCAGAAATGCTCTCCAAGTCCGCCCTGGCAGAACATTTACCCTGCTTTTATTGAGCGTCCTGTTGGTTGCCATGACGATCAGCATCAGCCGCCTGGGATTGTCACTCTCCATGAAAGCTCGCCTGTTCTCCCCTGCAGCTATCGCTGGAACAAATGCGGTTGGAGGGTTGGTCACGATACCTTTTGTGCTGGGGTTGGGGCTGCTTTCAGACCGCGTAGGCCGCAAGCTTCTGCTATCCTTTGCATGCCTTTTGGCTGCTTCGAGCACCGTATTGCTGATCAGCGCGAACCAGTTGTGGCACTTCTGGGTAGTCGCAGCTGCTGTGTTGGTGGCGCGCAGCATCAGCGGGTCGCTGGCCTCAGCCCTAGCAACAGATATACTCGCACCCGAGGTTCTAGGGAAAGCTCTACCCGGGCTTAACAGTTTGAACTGGGTGGCGGGTGTACTGGGGTTTGCGGGCTCAGGTTATGTGATGGAAACGCTTGGAAGGAATAGCCTGTATTGGATGGCAACCATATTCTCCCTGGTCGCAGCTGCCATCATCGGGTTGATGGACAGGCATGGTCAGGCATCTTTTTTAGAGCCAAGTCCCCCTCAAAAGGAAAGCCTGTCCCAGTATGCCGAGGGGAGCAGCTCGGATTAACAATTACGGGTTTTCTAAACAGGAGGAAATGGGTATCACTGCGAGGTGTGTTCTTTGCGAGGCAGCACCCTTCACACCAACGAATGTGCGGGGATTGCATCAGCGGCAAAGAACGTCTTGAAATGACAACATCTGCCCAATGACAAGCCGGGCCGTCAATTCAATGGTGCTTGCTCCATGACTACTTGATGAAAGCAATCTTAGGATGGCTTTGAGCAGTTGCGGTTGTCATAGGGCGATATCACCATCATCGAGGGACCAGCATACACATAACAGATTGCCGAAGGGCAAGGCGTCAGCAATCATCATGTCGCTCCTGATGCACCCTGATTTTCTTGAATAACCAACTGCGCGATTTTCTCGTAGGATTCTTTGACTTTGAGTTTGTCCAGTTCGCTTTTAACCGCAGCGAGTTTAAGACCCGCGGGCAGGGGCACTGGAATTTGGGGCTGGAGGCTGCAGATATAGACCAGGCGTGTGCCGGTCGCTGTCGGCAGCAATTGAAAAGTGATCTTCATAAGAACGGCCTGCGGGACATCTTGGGTGACAGTGAAATAATCAAACGGGCGCCAATCCAACACCGTTTCGATCATCGTCACGTTACTGCCGTGCAGGCAATGGTTGACCGCGCCGGCATCCGTGCGGCCCCTGGGCAGGAAGATGGGGAACATATGTCGATCGGCATATTCCCATTTAAGACGTTTATGCGGATCGTTGAGCCAATCCCACACGACCGGCGGCGGGGCCGGATAATCGAACTCGTAGATCAAATCCGCTTCGGACCGATCGACGACCACACGGCGAAGATCTCGCAGGGCATGATATCGATCGTTGAGGTTGGCGACGAATATCTTCACCTCACCGATATCGTACGTCTCGCTCATTTCTTGAAGCCCCTCCGGTTTCATCCCGACGTGCGACAGGGCTTGATCGGTGAACAGCGCATAGCCGCGCCAGCCGTCTGCATCAGCGACGTGATTTTTTAGCAGCCGGTGAATGAGGTTGACGTCGGTGCCGACCATTTCACGATGGCCGCCAATGCTTTGAATAATGTAATCGCCATGATGCGCCATAAATTTCAGGTCGAGCGACGGAATGTTGCGGCAGGCATTGCATTGACAGGTGGTTCGACGGTGGATGGCCTCTTGTTGATCCTTGAAAGCCGCATAGGTGGACTCGATCAATTCGAGCAGGGTTTCGCCACGCCTCAATTTTTCTTCGGAGGCGTAGGCGAAGATGGCATCCCCTTCAAGTTTGGATAACGTGAAAATGGTTGTGATGTGTTTGAGGATCACTTCCAACAGTTCGCTGAGAATATCGTGCGAGTGTTCCAGCTCGCTGTTGGCGACGAATGAACTATAGCCGGAGATGTCAGCGAGTATCAAGTAGCCGTGCTGCGTTTTAGCGTCCATGATCTTCCGTAGGGACAGTGTATCACGGGCGAGACGCAGTAAGCCAAACACATCATCCTTCCACATCTTCTTACATCTTTTTAATTTCCTTATAATATCTGCGAGCTACAATCATGTAGACATGAGGAATTAGCGCTTCTACAAGAGTGTCGCCGATTTAGGCCTTTTACAACCTCATGGAGGAGTCAACAAAGCGCTATTTGGAGTTACTTCGTTTTACACCGCGAATCGGTATGGGGGATAAAAGAAGCACAGATGTTCCTACAAGCTAACATCATCGGCAATGCCCTTGTTTCCAAGCCTAGCCAACACAGCACTGCTTGTGGAGAATATCGATCCTGATGAGTTGAACATTGCGGCTGTCATCAGACTATTCCGCAGCAAGGCACTACCGCTTTCGAGTTGTAGGATAGTGGTACGCGGCATAAGTCTTGGTTGTGTGGCGTAAGTCGATCGAAAGGCGAAAATATGATCACAATTCACAGGAGCATGGAAGGCAAGGATGGCAAGGTACGGGTGACATTCTCAGTGCCCGCGATTTACTGCAAGGACTGCCTGTACCTGGTGGGCTGGTTCGATGAATGGGATGAAAGCGTGTATCGCATGGAATGCACGCCCGAAGGAGACTGGTCGCTGACCCTGGAACTAGATCCGGGTTGCGAATATCAATACCGCTTTCGTACCGCTGACGGCAGTTGGTTGCCCGATCCCTCCGCGCCTACCCCGCCTGCTCAATTCGGAACCAACGCATCTTTTGTCATCAGCACCACCAGCCGGGATTCATTTCAGCCACCTGCAGGCCCGGCATCAATCTGAGAGCATTCCAAAATCGGCCAATGTTGGGTACCCAACCGGGACCCCCTCATAAGGGTTACCAGCCCCGGAACAGTGGAACGCGGGTATTCCAGCCCGGCCCGGAACACTTGCCGAACAATCAGGACTCTTTGGAACTTCTCTTTCCCGGGGCTACGGATAAAGCAATAGTGGGGCAATTGGCATGATAGATCCCTCAGCTGATTCTCCCTCGATTGGATCATCCACCGCATTTAGCCCGGTTCTATGAAAGTAGAAAGCTCCCCTGTTCCAATTACACACCCCTGCGCTAGCCGCGCAGGGGTGTGGTGAAGAAACAAAGGTTGAAAAGAAGGGTACGGCTTACTGTTTCGGTTGGGTGCCCAGAGTGACCTGCACCTGGGTAGTGCTGCCATTGCGCAGGACGGTGAGGGTCACCGACTGGCCCGGCTGGGTGTTTTCGTATAAGTAGGAGACCAGGTCTTCAAAGGTGTTGACCGCTTTACCGTTGATACCGGTGATGATATCGCCGGCGGCCGTGGGGTTGCCGTTGGCATCCACTGTGGCAGCCTTGAGGCCGGCCTTTTCAGCAGGACCGCCAGCAGCGAGGGTGGCTACCAGCACGCCCTGCTGCCCCGCCTTCAGGTTGAGGGCGCTGATCACATCTGAGGTGACCGTGGTGCCAGCGATGCCCAGGTAGGAGTGCACGGCCACACCCTTTGAGATCAACTGCGGAACAACCTGGTTGACGGTGGCCGAGGGGATAGCAAAGCCGACGCCCGAGTTCGAGCCGCTTTGAGATTCGATCTGGGAAGGCACACCGATCAGGGAGCCGTTCAGGTCAACCAATACGCCGCCCGAGTTTCCGGGGTTGATGGCGGCATCCGTCTGGATGACATCGGGGATTGAGAAGCTGGGTGTGTTGGCGGCGCTGCACGTTCGGTCGACCGAAGCTGATGATGTGATGGAACGATTGTTATATCCTATATATCTGCTCAAAAGGCATTATTGTGACGATACAATCAAACGGCGCATTAGGCGCCAGGATATGAACATCAGGAGCAGGCCGATGGCGATCAGGCCACCCAGCAGCGCCGAGTTTGGTTCAATCCCGCGCAGGGCAATATCCCGCAACAGGAGTGTGCCATAGGTGGTGGGCAGCAGCCAGGAGATGACTTGCACTGGCTTCGAAAGTGTATCCAGACTCATGATGAATCCGCTGAAAAAAACGCTGGCCAGCAAGATGATCATGCTGTATTGCACAGCCTGGCTGTCGGTTTGTGAAACGATCGAAATGACAAAGCCGATCCCCAGGGAGGTAAACAGCACGGCGGCGGCGACCACGGCAAAATAATACCAATTACCCTGCATGGGCATATGTAGGGCAAATACCAAAAGGGCGGAAAGGATGGCGGCAATTACACCGCCGAACAACATATAGCTGATGTATTTACCGAATAGGGCTTCCGCCGCCGATAAGGGTGAAACACGGAAGAGCTCCATGGTACCCACGTTGCGCTCACGAACTATGGATAAGGCCGCAAATGTGACTGCCAGGTGCTGAAGTAGGAGCGCCAATACTGCGGGACCGAAGAAATCCGGAATAGAAGGCAGGAAGTTCGCTACGCTTTTCGTCACGCTAAGAAAAGGGCTGACGATGATGGCGGGGTCAATGCTTTGGAACTCGGCCAGCTGGCCATCCAGGTCGGTGATGTCTTTGTCTATCTTATCAAGACGCGCCAGTTGCTCGTGCTTTGTACTAGTACTGTCGCTAAGCTGGTTGGTGTTTTGGCGCAAATCGGTGAGAGTACTCTGCACAGGTTCGGTATTTCCACCGTTAGCGCCATTCGTTTGTTGAAGGCTGTCCAATAAACCCAGGCTCCCGCCGACCGCCTGGGAAACGACATCCACATTGGCGGTCAGTCCTTGTTGTTTTTGTTGAGCAAGTGTTACATTTCCGCTCTGCAAGGCCTGGCGCATGTCAGACACGTTTTGATGTGCTTCTTGCAGGTTGGTGCGCCAGTTAACTGATTCCTTCTGTCCCTGCACGGCAAAGGAGAGAAGCACATGTTGGTTGACCACGCCTACATAGAGCCATCCCAGGTAGTTGATGTAGCTTACTTGTGTGGGATCAATCTCACGATGATACAAGGTGAAAACTGCTTGATGGTTGTTCTTGATGGTGCTAATGGCGTCCACGGGCTCCACAATGACCAGGTCGACTTGACCCTGCCGCAGCCGTTTGAGGGCCTCGGAGAGGTTATCGGTGACCCCGTCATCGATGATCACCGTGCCCATAGATTTGTCATACTGTTGGAAATCCTGGGCGGCGATCGGGCTATTGGGCTGCACCACAAGCAGTGTGCGCAAGCTACGCGACTGGGCCCGGTAGCCAATTCCAAAGAGGAACAGAATCAAGAACGGCCCCAGCACAAGGGTAGCGACCAACCGGGGCTGGCGCAAAATCTCAAAAATCTCCTTCCGAAAAAAAGATGATGCCCGGATGATGCCTCGGAAAAAATTACCCATTGCTCACCTCCGGACGCACCAGCTCTACAAAGACATCTTCAAAGGATGGCGTATATTCATCCACTGCCTGTACCTGAATATTTTGTTGCTGCGCCCATCGCATCAATCCGGGAGTGGCAGTACTGGCATCGTCTACGATGATGCGCATGCTGTTGGAGCCCGTGCGAGTGGTTTTAGCCCGCACAAGGGACAGCGAGCGCAGCTTAGCCTCAGCCTGGAAATCGAATAGTTGTGTCGTGCGAAAATCGACCATATCGCCGCCAAAGGCTTGATGCCTTAAACCTCGAGGAGTATCCACCATAAGCAACTTCCCATTGTTCTGGACGCCCACCAGGTCGCAGTTATCTGCTTCGCTTACGTATTGAGTAGTGATAAATATCGTGCGTCCCTGGTTTTTAAGTTCCCTGAAATGATCCCAAAACTTGCGTCTTAAGACGGGATCAATCCCGGCAGTCGGCTCATCCAGGAAGAGTAGTTGCGGGTCATGAACCAGAGTGGATGCCAGGCTGAGACGACGCAGCATCCCTCCCGAGATATTTCGAGCCAACTTTGAACGGTGCTCATACAACTCTACAAATTTCAAGATATCCTTCAGACGTTTTCCCCGGAACAAGCCCATGCCGTATAGAGAAGCGGCAAAGTTAAGGTTTTCCCATACGGTCAAGTTGGGGTAGAGCACGAAAAGCTGAGGCATATAGCCGAGGCGCGCCCGTTCACTTTGGCTGAAATCGGCCGGTTTGCTATCGAACACAAACACACTGCCATCTGTAGGAGTATAGACGCCTGTCAATAAGCGGACCGTAGTAGTTTTTCCCGATCCACTGGGTCCTATAAAACCGAAGATGGACGCGCGGGGTACATCAAAAGAGACATCTTGAACCGCGGTCTCGTCACCGAACTTCTTCGTTAAATGTTGGACGTTGATAACAGAGTCTTTAACTTGGATCGTCTGCACTTGGCTCGGCTCAGACGGGGATGCCAATGTCATAATTACCTCATTTATTCATGTCATAGATCTTCATATATAAGGTTTGTGCCAATTGAGTTACTGGATTCTGGTTTGGCCCAGATCCTCTGCCGGCTCGGGAAAGTTCTCTTTCAGTTCTATCAGGGCATTTACAAATTTTGATGCAAAAGATAGATACCGGCCCCACCAGTTTGGGTCAGATTGCCAACTTCTAATTTATCATACGACGAACAACCCTTGGCTGTATCCATCGGTCGGGGAGTGTTTATCTCCCCCGGTCGGGGGAGGCCAAAGATTGCCGCCGCACGGATTTATTCCCACTTCGCGCGGTAGGAGAGCAAGTTCTATGGGCATTCAGTGGATACCTGTTGATCGTTACTGAGAGAGTCATCCCTGGCGCGAAGGGTACCTTTTTGAAAAGAATTTAGTCCGCCCATTGACATTTATACTTAGAAATTGGCTTCCTGTTAAACCTGATAAAAGCTTTCAAAATCACACTATTATTTCTTAATGAACTCGAAAAAATCAGTGATACTGTGATCATTTCTGCCCATATGGTTGTTATGGCAAATTTTCTCTACATCTAATTCATAAAAGTACCTTCGAGAAAATGGTTGTAGGCAATGGAGATTTCTCAAGTAAATGTCCTTGGCTACGATCAAGCATAAAAAGAGTGGATTATGAAATCCTACCGCAATGAGTTTTGGTTCAACCTCCCCACCCGACGTGGTTTTATGAACATTACTTCACAGGTGGAAAAATGCCTTCAAGGGAGTGGAATTCAGGAAGGCCGTGCTCTGATTTGCCGGATGCAAAAACCGCCTCGGTCTACATAAATGACGACGAATCCGGCCTACAGCAGGATTATGAAAAATGGCTGGAACTTCTTGCCCCACATGAGTCGACAAGCCAGTATTTTCATAACCGCACCGGCGAAGACAATGCTGACGCTCATATCAAACGCCAGATCATAGGCCGTGTAGTAAACGTGGCAGTGACGGTTGGTAAATTGGACTTTGGCACTTGGGAGTAAATTTTCTACGGAAGGTAGATAAATATTCAGGGGCGGAAGCGGGAGATAGTCCACAAGCATTCGCATCATGATTCGCAGAGCACGCCTTTTTTAGAACTACACACCCCTGCAGTCAATGCGCAGGGGTGTGGTGAAGAAACTAAGCTTGAAAAGAAGGGTACGGCTTACTTAGTAGGCTGGTTACCCAGAGTGACCTGCACCTGAGTAGTGCTGCCATTGCGCAGGACGGTGAGGGTCACCGACTGGCCCGGCTGTGTGTTGTCGTATAAGTAGGAGACCAGGTCTTCAAAGGTGTTGACCGCTTTACCGTTGATAGCGGTGATGATATCGCCGGCAGCCGTGGGGTTGCCGTTGGCATCCACTGTGGCAGCCTTGAGGCCGGCCTTTTCAGCAGGACCGCCAGCAGCGAGGGTGGCTACCAGCACGCCCTGCTGCCCCGCCTTCAGGTTGAGGGCGCTGATCACATCTGAGGTGACCGTGGTGCCAGCGATGCCCAGGTAGGAGTGCACGGCCACACCCTTTGAGATCAACTGCGGAACAACCTGGTTGACTGTGGCCGAGGGGATGGCAAAGCCAACGCCCGAGTTCGAGCCGCTTTGCGATTCGATCTGGGAAGGCACACCGATCAGGGAGCCGTTCAGGTCAACCAATACGCCGCCCGAGTTTCCGGGGTTGATGGCGGCATCCGTCTGGATGACATCGGGGATTGAGAAGCTGGGTGTGTTGGCGGCATTGTTCGGATTGCTGCTGCCAGCCAGGATCGAGCGGGAGATGGCGCTGACAATACCGGTGGTCATGGTATTTGCCAGACCGAACGGGTTGCCAATCGCGACGACCATCTCACCGACCTTGACCTGGGTGGAGTCACCCACGGTGATCGGTTTGAGCAGGGAGGCAGGAGCGCCGGTGACCTGGATCACGGCAAGGTCCGTGTTGGGATCGGTGCCGACCACTTTGGCGCCATAGGAGGAGCCGTCTGCGAAGGTTACGGTGATCTTGTCCGCGCCGGTGACCACGTGGTTATTGGTCACGATGTGGCCGGAGGCATCCCAGATGAAGCCGGAGCCTTCAGCAACGGGCACCACCTGACCCTGGCTGCCCTGGCTATTTCCGCGGTTCCCAAAAGGACCGGTGCTGCTGGTGCCAGAGACCCTGCTGCCGATCTCGATGGTCACAACGGAGGGGTTCACAGTCTGATAGACGGCCTCATAGGCACTCTGCAAGGCGGCGACATCGGCGGCCGACTGCGGGTTGGCCACGGCGGGAGCGGCCGCCAGTGGCGCAGCAGCACCACTGCTTTGGGAATTGGAAGGTGATGAGGGAGGCTTGGCCGCCAACGAAAGGCCGGTACCGCTGCAAGCGCTGAGGAGCAGCGCTGCAGCAATGACAATGATGGGTAGAAGTTTAGTGATTTTCATTTTTTTTCTCCAACGAGCCGGCAATGCGTGCCGGAAATAGATATGGTTTATTACTATAGCTAGTCTACCCAATCAAGATGACGTAAGGATGAAAATCTACACAGCCTCGTTTAATTATTGCGTCAAAAGCGTGTTTTCTAACGAAGTTCATATACTCTGGAAGGCTGGCGTGCTTAGAGGAGGCTGTGTACCGAGACCTTCGAGGGCTAAAGACCTCGGGGTTTGCTTCGCGAGGCTTGCCATTTAGGTTATAAGTACAGACTGAGACTCCTCGGTTGCTTACTTCGGCAACTCTTGTCGCCGAAGTGGGCGATGCTCGGTTGAACCTCGCTCGCCCGAAAGTGCAGATTTTGCGTTGGTATCTACTCACGCCCCACGCTTTCAGCCTGGGGCTAGAGATTCCGCGCAGAAGAACATCTGCACCTTCGGAAAATGAATGTGATGGGAAAGAACGCCCATCACATTCATTTTCGGGCATTCTAGTAACACCGTTCGTGCCGCCGCAGCGGCAGCATGATATGCTAAGCAAATCATGCGAGACGGCAAAGTGTGAGTAGGTACTAGCATTGATTGATTCCGCGGCAAAAAAATTAATCTTAAAAAGGCGCAGAGTTACGGCAATGCGCGAGCGGTTCGAATCACGGTCGAATGCTCCCGACAGAAAAGTTCCCTTCGGTGTGCAGGGAGAGCACCTGCACCTTCGGTCGTGTCGCTTGTTCGACGATTCATATCGTCGAACAGGGCAATGGTGGCCTGAAGCCACCTTGCCCGAAAGTGGCCGACGCTCGCTTGATGCTCGAGCAGGAAAAACACCTGCACCTTCGGTCGGCCGATGGCGCGGGTTTACGGCAGTGCGCGAGCGGTTCGAATCAAGTTCGAATGCCTTCTGGGATGCAGGGGCATGGAGGGTAGATCGCCTCTGATAGCAGGGGATGCGGGAGAATGCCCGATTTACGGCAGGGCGCGAACCATTCAATTCTGATTCAAATCCTCCCAGGGATTCAGCCGACCAAGTTTGCCTTCCTATTGTTCGTTTCGCGGAACTCTGCTTCCGGGCAGGGACATCGCCTGCCTGCGGAAGTGCTCCGCAAGGAACGAATGCGGCCAGGAGCGAGGAAGCTGAATTAGCCCATGAGTAAACAGACAGCGGGCATGATGGACAATCAGACTGAAGATTCGATGACATGATCATTCGCTTCATTAGAAAGTGATTCAAATAGAGGCAACAATTACTTTCAGCAGCATTTACTCACCCTTTCGTCCCACGCTTTCAGCCTGGGACTAGAGATTCCGAAAAACCGGCAACGGGGCGGTGGTAGTTACACTCATTATATAGAACAAATGTTCTTGAGTCAAGCAAAAATGAGTCCGTGGCGTATCAGGGCGCACACAATTTCGTGCATTGTGTGCACTGTGTATCCAGTTTGACGGTTTGAGGGGTAGGAGAGGAAAGCGCCAGTTGCCGACCCGTGATTTCTGGGATGGGGTGAGGAACAAGAGAGAGAATCCGCGGTGGCGCATATAATAGCAATCAGGAGAAAATTTAGGCTGAAAGGAAAGTCGAGCATGCTATAATTTCGACGGTGAGGTTGTGATGCCTAACAAACAATTCACCATTCCTCGTAAAAAGATTGCGGCCTTCTGTAAACGCTGGCAAATATTAGAGTTCTCAGTCTTCGGTTCAGCCATCCGGAAGGATTTTGGGCCGGACAGTGATGTAGATGTGATGGTGGTGTTTGACCCCGATGCGCATATCGGCCTATTTGAGATGGCTGAAATGCAAGTTGAACTTGAAACTCTGTTTGGCCGACCGGTGGATCTTGTAGAAAAAGACGCGCTTCGGAACCCCTATCGCCGGGTCGAAATTCTCAAGACTGCAAAGGTGGTATATGCCGCCTGAAGAGCGGGAATTATCCTACCTGTGGGATATGAAACAGGCAGCGCGGGAAATCGCCGAATTTATGCGAGGCGTCAAGTTTGCCGAATTCGAAAAAAACAAGATGGTTCGATATGCGGTGGAAAGGCAACTGCATGTCATCGGCGAAGCAGCCAACCATATTTCGCCCCAATATCGCAATAAGCACCCCGAAATAGCCTGGACCAAAATCATAGCTCTTCGTAATATTCTCGCACACGAATACGGGGAAATTCTAACGAGTTGAGTTTGGATCGCTGCGACGGAGAGCGCGCCCGAACTGCAAAAATCCTTGATGGGATTACTCCCCGATTAGAAGATAACTGAGAAGAACAACTGAGGTGACCCTGCGGTCCGGGGGGTCCCGGCAGGGTCGGCGCTGTGCGTGCTTCGCGAAGTCCCCCAAGAGTAGGAACGGGGATCCATGCTGCTGATCGCCGAGCGGAATACAGGAACAATGACAACTACAATACATAAGCTGTTATATGGAAATCGTCAATTCAGTCATTAGTTGGGCAGAGGCAGACAGGACGGTGCAGCCGTGATCCTTCCCAAAGAGCGCGATCCCCGTTTCATCACCATCCGCCGCGGCGGGACGCTCACGGATTCAGACCATCACCTTCTCGCTTTGTGGGCGGCCGCGTGTGCGGAGCACGTCTTGTACCTCTTCGAGTTGACGAAGCCTTCGGACTCACGGCCGCGTCATGCAATTGAGCAGGCTCGGGCATGGGTGCGCGGCGAGGTCACGATGACCCAGTCACGAGCGGCGGGTGGTCACGCGATGGGTGCGGCCAGGGACCTGAGCGGAGCGGCGCGCCATGCCGCGTATGCCGCTGGTCAGGCGGCGGTGGTGGCGCACGTGGCGGCACATGAACTGGGTGCGGCCGCCTACGCGATCAAGGCTGTGCGCGCGGCCGCACCGGACGGCGAGGTCGAACGCGCCGGACGGCTGGAGTGCCAGTGGCAGCGCGAGCAACTCCCGGAGGCGATTCGAGAGCTCGTCCTTGACGACCAGCGGTTGCGCAACAGTATCTGCTGGTCGGTGTTCGACTGCTGACACCCGGCGAAAGCGGGGTCGCCAGCCGGCACTGCGGTTTTGATAAAAAAACCACCCTATACAAGGAGTAAGTCTTTACTCGATAAATGTGCAATATTTACGGCACGCAAAATTATTTAATTTCACTGCGGGAGCACAAATCCAATGCCAAATATATCTTTGATTGCCAGTATTACCATTAACATCAAGCCAGAAGCGGTCTTTGCTTACGTCACCGATTTGACAAAACACGGCGAATGGTCAGCTAATCCGTTAACAATTGAAGCTGTCTCCACAAGTCTGACAATCATCGGCAACCAATACCGATCAATAGCCGTGGTACGCGGCATCACCTTCACCGCTGACCTGCGCGTCAACAACTACCAAGCCCCTGTTAGCTTTGGATTCAACGGACACAATTTAACTGGAAAATTTTCGCATCAATTTATGTTCACGCCATGCAACAACGGAACAAAAGTCATACGCAAGATTGATTTCATGTTATCGCCGCAGCAGTGGTTAATGTACCTGGTGTTGTATTTTCCAGTTCGGCGACCAGCGGCAAATAAAGCCCTGCGTTTATTAAAGCAACACTTGGAGCAAGCTGTATGAAAATATTGGACAGCCTTCATAAACTTATAAAGATCAATTCAACTGCATTAATTGTGACCAGGTTCGACGTAAGCAAGAAAATCTTCAAGCCCACGCCCAACAAAGCGTTTCTGGACGCTGGGGATGCCAAGCGCCAATGCGCTTTGTCTGGATAGTGTAAGGTAAGTTTTTATGCAGGATACGAGACAAACCACTGCCACGCAACCATTCGAGCGATTTCTTGCCATCCTCGGAGTAGTTGTCTGCCTAATGGTCACGGTCCCAATCTGGTGGAGCATTAGCGCTGAGCAAACCATGTGGCTTCTACCTGGTATATACTTCGTAGAAATGGTGGTGCTGAGCATCGTTAGTGCCTTCCTGTTTATTCGCGGCAATCCACACGACAAAAACCTAATAGGGGCGCGGTTGGTGTATTCTGTGGCTTTTCGATCCTGGGTGCATTCTCGGTAGGCTTTTTCTATCTACCAGTTGCCTTGATATTACCTGTTATATCTGTTACATCGGATGTACGAAATAAGCAACGCATTACAGCGCACCTGGGTGTCTTCGCAATTGCGGCGGTTATGCAAGCAGCCTTGATGTTCACGGCCATTCGATGGCTCTATCCATGACTGTTTTCTAAATAAAAATGTCACGCAAAACCAAGACAAGCTAACCTACTTGACAACAGATATCGATCCAAGTATTACCGCCCACCGATTAACAGCAGTGT
>CAWAKH010000026.1:0-73607 GCA_963782565.1 uncultured Chloroflexia bacterium | reverse complement strand
GGTTCGCAGCAACGGTCAGATCACTCTGCCGGCCGGCACGGTCGCAAGGCCAAGCTGCAGGAAGGCGACTTACTCGAAGCAGTCGTCGAAGAAGATGGTTCCATTCGCCTTGTACCAAAAACCGCAGTGGATCGGGTGCTGGCCGAGAAATACCAGATGAAAGATATCGCCTGGGCAAAGAAACAAAAAAAGGGTACAAAGTAGTGGGCCGTATTGTTGTTTGCGACACAGGCCCTTTGCTTCACTTTAAGCGAGGCGGATGCCATGCACTTCCTGAAATTGGCAGGAGATGTTTTGATTCCGCCGATCATTGCATCTGAATTCCAGACGAATACTTCAAAACAGAAATTGCCCAAATGGATCGAAATCCACCCATTGAATCAGTCAGCCAGGGATCAGAGTTCTGAATGGACCGGGAAAGAAATTATTGACTCCGGCGAAGCAGATGCGATTGGCCTGGCATTGCAGGTGAAATGTGACTGGTTTCTCACAGATGATGCGCAGGCGAGGCAATATGCCGAGTTACTTGGGCTGGAAGTGCATGGCTCGATTGGTCTATTGCTCTGGGCCGTTGCAGTCGAGCATATCAAGAGCCGTAAGCAGGCAAAACGACTGCTTGACGGGTTGATCCACTCATCCCTGTGGCTTTCTGATCAGGTTATCAGAGAAGCTACAAAGGCAATTGACGAATTGCTGCCGGAATAAGTATGGGGGTAACCTCTTTCTTGCAAGCAAGATTCAACCTGTAAGGTAAAATCCATCCTGTTAGCTGACCGAGGCAAAGATGGCGTACCCTAAAATCACGGAGAGCATAATCCACGCGGGGGCGGAGCCGGAGAGTTTTCATCGCGGCGAGGAATACTATCGGGACGGCGCGATCTCGAACACAAGCATTCAAGGGACCCTGTTAAGCGGTGAGTGCGCCGGCACCTATGCACCCTATTACCGCGTACAAGTCAAGCTTGACGAGGCGGGCATAGCAGAGGCATCCTGCACGTGTCCCTACGAATTTGGCGGTTACTGCAAGCACATTGTTGCTCTGCTACTTGCATTTGTGCACCATCCAAAATCGTTCATCGCACGTAAATCGTCTGCGGAACTCCTGGCCGACCTGGATCACGACGATCTTATCGCTATTCTGACCAAACTGATGCAGGACCAGCCCGACTTGTATGATCGAGTCGAAGCCCTGATCTCCGTTCCCTCGAGATCCGGGAAGAAACGCAAAAAGGTGGACATCGAAGTTTACCGCCGTAATATTATCGGTATCGTCCATAGCCTGGATGGAATGAGAATGTCGGAAGCTTATTGGCATGTGGGCGACCTGGCGAATCAACTGCGCGAAGTGCAACAATCGGCGGTGAAATTCCTGGACGCTGGGGATGCCGGGACCGCCCTCGAAATTCTGCTCGTTTTGCTGGAAGAAGCCAGCCGGGCTATCGAGTATGTTGACGACTCGAACGGCGAGCTGGGCAGCTATGTGGGCGAACTAGGAACGCCGATGGCCGAAGCAATCCTGAGCATGAAACTCAGCCAGGCCGAACGAACGAAACTGACCGGCAAGCTCGAAAAATTAATCAAGTATGCTGACGATTACGGAATGGAAGGCAACCTGTACATTGCCGTTCAAGCCGCGAAGTTTGGCTGGGATGATGTCCCCATGGAGACGGTAACCCTTCGGAGGACAGTGCCTAAAGTCACCGCGGATGATGAGCAGGATGGTTGGGATGAAGATGGCGACTGGGACCGGCCAACCTTCGCCGACTTCTACGATCTCACCGAAGTCAAATTGAATGTGCTCGACCGGCAGGGCCGCACCGAGGATTATCTCGCCTTATGCAAGAAAGAAAAGCGTCATCTGCGCTACGCCCTTAAGTTGTGCGATCTCAAGCAGGTGACGGATGCCGTGAAATATGCCGGGACGCATCTCGTCTATGCTGAAGAGGCTCGGCAAGTGGCGGAGCGATTGCGGGGATCGCGCCGGGTGGCCGAAGCCATTGAAATTGGCGAACATGGCCTGATATTGAAGGGGCCAAAGGCAGGTCTGGGTGAATGGTTAGGGCCGGTGGAAGAGGCCCAGGGACGGAAAAAACAAGCTTTGGCGGCCTGGCTGGCGGCCTTTCCGGATATGCCGTCTCTTAAACTTATAAAACGATCAAGCGATTGGCCGAATCAAATTGGGGGCGCTTGTGCCGGATGTGATGGCGAAACTTCGCAGATCGTATGACAAGCAAGTTTTGGCTGAAGTGCTATTGTTAGAAGGGGAATGGGATGAGGCCATAAAAGTGGCCGAGGGCCGTGAGGTTTGGTATCCCATCGTCGAAATAGTAGCCGACGGTGTCACGCCTCATCGGCCTGAATGGGTCATCCAAATCAGTTTGAAGAATGCAGAACGCTTAATGACCGAGGCCAAAAGCAAGAATTATCCAATTGCTGTCGCCTGGCTCAAACGCGCAAAACAAGCCTACCGGTTGCTGGGAAAAACGGATGAATGGAAGAAGTATTTGGAGGAGACAAAGGAGAAATACAAACGCAGACCAGCATTGCAAAACCAACTCGCCCGGCTGTAAACCGATATTACCTTTTTCAGTCTGTAGATTGTGCCACTGGGTAAGGGATAATCACTAAAAATTATTTCATTCCACCCTCACCGCGCGATTGGACCCCAGTGATGGTATCATCATCTCATGACCACTGCCACCGCCCAGGCTGCGCCGAATATTGCTTTCATCAAATATTGGGGGAATCGGGATGAGGTGCTGCGCTTGCCCGCCAACGGCTCGATCTCGATGAACCTCGATGGACTCTATACGCGCACGACCGTCAGTTTTCAGCCCTCCCTGCCATTTGATGAGTTGATCATCAACAGCCGGGAGGTGGCTGGTCCCGCGCTTGAGCGCGTCTCTGTCGTTCTCGGCCTGGTTCGAAATATGGCAAAGCTGGAGAGCCGCGCCGAGGTGGTCAGTGAAAATAACTTCCCCTCCGGTGCCGGGATCGCCTCCTCCGCTTCGGCCTTCGCAGCGCTGACTTTGGCCGCCAGCCGGGCGGTGGGGCTGGACTTGAGCGAACGCGAGCTCTCGCGCCTGGCGCGGCGCGGCTCCGGTTCGGCTTGCCGGTCAGTTCCGGAGGGATTTGTAGAATGGCACATGGGAACGAACGACGATGACTCTTATGCGGTTTCCATTGCGCCTCCCGCTCACTGGCCCCTGGTTGACTGTATCGCCCTCGTGAGCGAGGCTCATAAAAAAACTGGTTCCACCGAAGGGCATGCCTTGGCCGGTACCAGCCCCTTCCAGCGGGCGCGCCTTGCTGATACGCCGCGGCGCCTGGACCTCTGCCGCCATGCCATTTTGGACCGCGATTTCGAGGCGCTCGCCGCCGTGGTGGAGCTGGATTCCGATATGATGCATGCCGTGATGATGACCTCCGCACCCCCACTGCATTACTGGATGCCAGCCAGCCTGGACGTGATGAATGCTGTCCGTTCATGGCGGGCCGAGAAAGTCCACGCCTGCTGCACGGTGGATGCCGGGGCCAATGTGCACGTTCTGTGTCCCAAAGAGGAGGCCCAGGGAATTTCCGGGCGTCTGAGAAAGATCACGGGAGTCAAAGATGTACTGATGGCCGGCGCCGGCGCCGCTGCGAAATTGATCGAGGAAGAGTAGACATCCCTCGAGTCTATACTGCATTTTGGCCCGGTATCAAGTACTCCTCGTTCACCTGAACCGCGCGAAGTCCAAGATTCGGGGTAGACAAAGCGATATCGAATTGTAAGACTAACGGGGGAGAGACTATCTGTATCTCTGTTCATCTGCCTGTAATTTAACCGGATATAATTACAGGGTACCGCTTAACAAAGCTGCCTGAAGTTATGTTTACCCCATAACTGATTACAACAAGTTTATAGATTTGTTCAGTACGCTGTAACCAGTGAGAAACCTATGACCATTACCATACTATCTGCCTTGATCTTTGTTGCCGTGTTCGCGGGTGTGATCTTCATCCACGAATTCGGTCATTTTATCGTTGCGCGCCTGCTAAAAGTGGAAGTCGAAGAGTTTGGGTTCGGACTGCCGCCGCGCATATTGACCCTGTTCCAATGGAAAGGGACCGAGATTACGCTGAACTGGCTGCCGCTCGGAGGCTTCGTCCGTCCGAAAGGCGAGAACGATCCAAACGTGCCGGGCGGGCTGGCGGCTGCCAGCCCGTGGACGCGCCTGGCGGTCTTGTTTGCCGGGCCAACCATGAATCTCCTGCTGGGTGTGGTGGTTTTCAGCCTCTTGTTCTTCCAGATGGGTGTGCCCGATTACACAAAGGTGCAAATTGGGGATGTGCTGCCGGCCTCTCCGGCCGCGGACGCCGGCCTTAAGCTCAATGATGTGATCGTCTCGGCAAATGGTGTGACCATCAACGATTCCACCAAACTGCACGATATTATTTATGCGAACCTGGACAAGCAGGTCCAATTTACAGTCCAACGCGGCAAACAAACGCTCAGCCTTACTGCAATTCCATCCAGCAAACGCTCTCAGGATGTGGGCGCGCTGGGCATCTCGATGGGGCCGGCAATGGTTCAATCCGGTTCAGCGATCAAATCACTGCAATATGGTTTCTTGGCCGTCTATGAACAGACCCGCATGCTTATCCTTCTCCCGGCGCAGATGATCCGCGGCCAGGTCAGCGCGCAGGACAGCCGGTTCGTTGGGCTCAAAGGCATTTATGATCTCTTTGGACAAGCAGTCAGCCGCGATGTCCAAAGCCGCGAACCGACCACTCCACCTACTTCGTCAACACCTGCAGCCTCCGGTTCGCAAGCACCGACCTACTTTACTCTTCAATTGATCGGCATCCTCACCATCAGCCTGGGAGTTTTGAATCTCTTCCCCTTCCCCGCTCTCGATGGAGGACGCATTCTCTTTGTCCTGCCTGAACTGATCCTCCGCCGCCGCATCCCGCCCCAATGGGAAAACGGGATCAACGCCGCCGGCATGGCCCTGCTCCTGATCTTTATGGTGTACGTCAATGTGATGGATTTTGTGAATCCTGCGATTGTTAATTTACCGAAATGAACGAGACGAAAACCGGCTATCAAAAAGTCATCGCTGAATTAACCGAAGGCACGCGCGAGCTCTCGCGCCGTTCGCTGCAGGAATTTTCAGATATAACTCCGGACGCGCTCGAGGCGCTGCTCCAGGTCTGGCCGCGCGTTAAGTTGGACCGCAAGCGGAATCTGCTGGATGGGCTTCAATCGCTGTCTGAGACGGATACACTGGTCTCCTTTGACGATTTTGCCCGCGCCCTGCTTACCGACCCTGATGCGGAAGTACGGCTGCGCGCCATTCGGCTGTTGGATGAGTGTGATGACGTGAAGCTCGTTGCCCCCTTCCTCAAGATTTTGGAGGGCGACGAAGACCCGGAAACCCGGGCCGAGGCCGCCTCTTCGTTGGGAAAATATATAGAGTTGGGCGAACTCGAAGAGCTTCCTGCCAAGACCCAGCGCCAGGTGGAAGACGCGCTGCTGACAAAAGCCAACAGCGAAGACCAATTGATCGTGCGTCGCCACTCGCTTGAGGCTCTTGGTTACTCCTCCCGCCCCGAGGTGATCACCCTGATCGAATCAGCCTTCCGCCGCTCGAACCCTGATTGGCAGGCCAGCGCCTTGTTTGCTATGGGCCGCTCCTTCGACGAGCGCTGGGAGGAGGAGGTACTTTCGCGCTTGTTGGATGAAAACCCCCTTGTGCGGCTGGCAGCAGTCGAGGCCGCGGGCGAACTGGCCCTGGTTTCCGCCCGCAAGATCCTTTTCCAGGTGCTGGAAGAGGAGGAAGACGATGAGATCACCGCTGCTGCGATCTGGTCTCTTTCACAGGTAGGCGGTGAGGATGTGCGGTTGTATATAGAAAACCTGATCGACCTGGCTGAAGGCGATGAGCAGGTTGAGTTTCTCGAGGAAGCCCTCGATAACCTCGTCTTTACCGAAGAGATGGGTCGTTTTGACCTCATGTCCTTCGACCCTGATGGTGAAGATGCAGACGAATAACCTGTAATCGGGCCAAGGTCGAAAGGCTGCAAGGGCAACAAAAATTAAAACATATGATATCTTCCTGACTCGGCGTCCCTGCGTTTGAGCTTTTACGGTGGAGACTCATGGATCTCAATGCGCTCCTGTCCACCTTTGCGAACAATCTTCTGCCCATCCTGCTTATCAGCGGGGTGGGCTTTTTGCTTGGGAAAACCCTCGAGATAGATTCGCGTAGCCTGGGCCGGGTCGTCTTTTATGTTTTCAGTCCCATCCTGGTCTTCAATTTGCTGATCCACACGGAACTACAATCCATCGAGATCTTCATCACCATGGGCTATACCGTCCTCCTTTGTTTTATAATCGGGCTGCTAGCTTTTCTTTTCGGTAAGGCCCTGCACTTCGAACGCCCGGTTTTGATGGCGATCGTGCTTACTTCGGCTTTTGCCAATACGGGTAATTACGGCTTGCCGCTTGTATCGTTCGCCTTCGGCCAGGACGCCCTGGCGTTTGCCACGCTTAACTTTGCCACAAATTCCCTTTTGTTCAATACGGCAGGCGTGCTGATCGCGTCGCTCGGCCACATGGATATTAAAGCGGCCATGGGCGGCCTATTCAAAGTACCGACCGTCTACGCGGTGATCCTGGCTGCAGCGCTAAACGGCTTTCATTTAATACTGCCCACGCCTCTCGCCAGGACGGTGGATCTGGCGGCGAACGGCAGCATACCCCTTATGATCATCCTGCTGGGGCTTGAACTCTCGCACGTTCAATGGTCTCAGAGCGTGCGCGCCGTGGGATTAAGCACCAGTTTACGCCTGCTGGCAGGGCCGCTCATTGGCTTCCTGCTCGCGTTCCTGTTCAGGATGCAGGGGGCGGTGCGCCAGGCAAACGTAACCGAATCCTCGATGCCGGCAGCGGTGACTACCATCGTCCTGGCCACAGAATATGGGCTGGACCCCTCGCTCGTCACCGCCATGGTTTTTATTGGCACGCTCCTCAGCCCTTTGACGCTTACACCGCTCTTGGTCTTCCTCGGAAAATAGGAAGGCGGTCCATTAAATTAATCCTCATTCGATTTGGGAGGCAAAATGCCGGATAATACTGAGCTGGTCCGCGCGCATGTTTGGGTCAAAGGGCGCGTCCAGAATGTGGGTTTTCGCGTGCATGTACAATACAACGGGTATCAGATTGGTATAGTGGGGTGGGTGCGCAATGTGGGCTATGACACGGTGGAAGCCGTGGCCGAGGGAGAACGCGAAAAGATAGATCGCTTTATAGAGATGATGAAATCGGGCCCGAACGGCGCGCGTGTGGATGAGTCCAACGTAGAGTGGGAAAACCCGGCCGGCGAATTCAAAAGCTTTCAGGTGAAGCACAGTTTATAAGGAGGGAAGAACATGCTTGATCTCCTGATCTCCCACACATGGGCCATCGCAATCCTGTGGGCCGCGTTGTATATCTTCGACTATGCTTCCACCCTCTGGCTGGCGCGGGTGTACCGGACCACCCTGAGCCAATACATTTCTTATGAGGGCGGCGTGGAATTAAACCCGAACTTCGAAAAAGAGATCGCCCGCGGACAATTGCCCAGCCCCAGGTTTATCCTGTTGGTGGTATTGGTCTTATTGATGGTTTTATTCAGTTGGCTGCTGGGAGCTTATGTTGTTGAGTTCCTGGCCGGGGCGCTGTTGCTCACCTGGTTTTTCGTGGAACTCGCGGCACTTGCGAAATTATGCCTACGTCTGGTTCCTGCGCCGCAAACCTGACAGCCTTAAAGGCCGGTCAGAATATTCTTATTGGCTGATGCAAAAATTGCTCTCTTCAGAAGCTTTTACCTTCAGCCTGCTCTATCTTTTTCTTTCCCTACTTACGTGGCGGCTATTCTTTTTGGCAGGCGTGCTTACCTGTCTTTCTTTCGCGATCCGGCAGAATCGTCTTGCAAATCGAAAACTATCGAAGCAAGCGCCAGGCGCGCCGCAAGACGCCGGCGGGTGATTTCAATCAACTGATCTCTCAGGCAAACCCCAAACCGCGCTCCTTCATTGAAGTGGAACGCCCCTGGCCGATGATGAGATGGTCGAGGACATCCACATCAAGCAGCTTCCCCGCCTGCACCAGGGCGCGTGTCACCGCCAGGTCGTCCGGGCTGGGAGTCGGGTCGCCACTGGGATGATTATGGACAACGATCACCGCGGTTGCATTGCGGCGGATGGCGGCCTTGAACACTTCTCCCACCCTGATCTGCGACATGTTGACGGAGCCCTGATAAATCTCGACGATGTCGAGCACATGGTTCCGGGTATCAAGCAGCAGCACACGCAAACATTCCTGTTCCAGCGCCGACATCTCATATTGCACCAGCGCGGCGTCGTCGGCGGGACTGTTGATGGTGGGGCGTTCCTCGGGGGACTCAAGCGAGAGCCTTCGCCCCAATTCGATTGCCGCCTTGATCTGCGCGGCTTTGGCTGCGCCGATGCCGCGGTGATTGGTCAGTTCTTCCAGCGGGGCGCGGTGCAGCCCTGCCAATCCGTGAAACGATTGGAGAAGGTGCTGTCCCATTTGGATGGCGTTCTCGCCCTGCACACCCACGCGCAGCAGGATGGCAAGTAATTCTGCGCTGCTGAGGGGCCTGTGAACCTTGAGCAGCCAGTCTTTCGCGCGGGCGTTCGGTTTCGTGCAGGTCGGTAATCCGATAAAGAGGTTTGTTCTCGTCGGTCATGGCATATCCCTCCCGAGGTGGCTACACTATACATTAAAACAGCCTTTTGGAGCAAGCCATTTTGTGTTTCCATTGGCCCATGTTACATGGGGCCTACACCTTTAGCCTGGGGCCGGGTTGGAAGGAAGAAACCTGTGAGAGCCTGGCGGAGGGTGAGTCAATTAAAATTTAAATAAGAGTTCGGCGAAGCCTCGCCGCTATCGCCGAACTCCAGGGAGGAGAAGATAAACATGTAACGCGTCGTTCCGTACACCAGACTCGTTTTGTTTACTTGGTAATTTTAGACCCCGATCATGAACGTCAGGTGACAAAAATATGAAGAAAACATGATAGATATGGTTTTGAACCCCGTGACTTCATCCCGTGCTTGACATCCCCTTTTGCCTCAGGTAGAATACCTTGCACCTTGAAACGGGCCTGTAGCGCAGTTGGGAGCGCGCTTCAATCGCACTGAAGAGGTCAGGGGTTCGAATCCCCTCAGGTCCACAGGACAGTGAGCAGTAACCAGTGAACGGTAAACATTCACTGTCCGCAAAAACTGGTTACTGCCATTCACAATCGATTTTTGAAACCGGGCCCATAGCGCAGTTGGGAGCGCGTCTCAATGGCATTGAGAAGGTCGGGGGTTCGAATCCCCCTGGGTCCACTCGTAAGAATTTATCGGTTGGGACAATCTAATTTCTAAAGATCAGGACAGGAGTAGTAGGTCATCCCGTCAGCGAGAAGGGAAAGCAAGGTGGAAGCCCTTCGGTGTGTAAACGGGAACACATAAAGGCCGAACTCGCCTGCCGCCCACAAGGCAGATTTCGCTGGTGAACCAAAGTAGTCAGCGACGGGACAGCCCGTTAGCGCGTAAGAGAGCGGTTGAATGGTCTCTTCAGACTTTCAACCGAATCTGGGTGGTACCGCGGAGGATTCCTTCGTCCCTGAGTGGACGGAGGAATTTTTTATTTTGGAGCTTTACTCCGGGTAGGGCAAGTCCGAACAAGGTTAGATTACCTTCTCGTGTAGCTTGAAAACTGGAGAGATAATGAGGAAAGAATGGCGATAGCGAAAAAGAAAGCCGGCACCAAAAAGGAGAAACCGCCGATTGCGGCAAAGAAGGTCATTGACGCCAAAAAGAAAACCGCGCCGAAACCAGCCCGGAAGAGAAAGGCGGCGGTCAAAAAAGCCGCGGTGAAGAAGGTAAGAAGGAAAGCCGTGCCGAAATTTGAAAAGGTTGTGGCTTCGATCAAGGCCGAACCATCCAAGCCGCTGATGAAGGATATTTCGTACAACCCGAGGGTCCTGGAGCCCAAATGGCAGGCCAGATGGGAAAAGGACAAGCTGTACCGATCAGTGATAGATAACAGCCGGCCCAAGTTCTACGCGCTGACCATGCTGCCGTACCCGAGCGGCGATCTGCACATCGGTCACTGGTATGCAATGACGCCCTCGGATGCGCGCGCCCGGTTCAAGAGGATGCAGGGGTATAACGTGCTGTTCCCGATCGGTTTCGATGCCTTCGGCCTGCCGGCGGAGAACGCGGCTATCAGGGACGGCATCCATCCGATGAAGCGCACTTTCCAAAACATCGGGCGCATGCGTAAACAGCTACGCTCAATGGGCGCCATGTTCGATTGGGAGCGCGAGATGGTTTCGGCCGACCCGGAATACTACAAGTGGACCGAATGGTTCTTTATCCAACTGTATAAGATGGGGCTGGCCTATCGTAAGCTATCTGCTGTGGACTGGTGCCCCAAGGACAATACGACACTGGCCCGCGAACAGGTAATCGGTGAAGAGCGGGTCTGTGAACGCTGCGGTACGCCGGTGATCAAGAAGGAGCTGGAGCAGTGGTTCTTCAAGGCCACCAAATATGCCGATGAGTTGCTGAACTTTGACGGGATAGACTGGCCCGAGCGTGTGAAGACCCTGCAGACCAATTGGATCGGGCGGAGTGAAGGAGCTGAAGTCTATTTCCATCTGGAGAGCGACCCGTCTTTGGTTATCACCGTCTTCACCACCCGTCCTGATACGCTGTGGGGCGCGACCTTCATGGTCTTCTCGCCCGAGCACCCGATGGTCGATAAGATCACCACGCCGGAGCAAAAATCCGCGGTTGAAGCCTACAAGTTGCAAGCCGCGCGCCAATCGGATATCGAGCGCGAAGCCCTGGACAAAGAGAAGACCGGTGTGTTCACCGGAGCCTATGCCATCAACCCGGTCAATCATGAACGCATACCGATCTGGATCGCAGATTATGTCCTGATGAGTTACGGCACCGGCGCCATCATGGCGGTGCCCGCTCACGACGAGCGCGATTTTGCCTTTGCCCGCAAATACGACCTGCCCATCATACCCGTGATCCAGCCCCTGTCCGCCGAGGAAGGTTTGACGATGCAAGCTGCCTACAGCGGCGAGGGCGTGATGATCAACTCGGGTCTGTTCAACGGGACACGGGTCAATACGGAAAAGGGACGCAAGAATCCCGGTATCGCAGCAGTGATCGAATGGCTGGAAAAAGAGGGCATCGGGAAAGAGTTGGTCAATTATCGCTATCGCGACTGGCTGATTTCGCGCCAGCGCTATTGGGGCGCGCCCATCCCGATGATCCATTGTGATGTGCATGGCTGGAACCCCGTGCCTGATGACCAGCTGCCGGTGCTGCTGCCCGAGGACGTGGAATGGAAGCCGACCGGTGAGAGCCCGTTAAAGCTGCATCCCACCTGGAAGAACACCACCTGCCCCATCTGTGGCAAGCCGGCCATACGCGAGACCGACACGATGGATACCTTCATGTGCTCGTCGTGGTATCACCTGCGTTATCTGAGCCCGCATTACGATAAAGGGCCCTTCGATGACGCCGAGTACAACTACTGGATGCCGGTGGATACCTATACCGGCGGCATCGAGCATGCCACCATGCACCTGCTGTATACCCGCTTCTTCCATAAGGCGCTGCGAGACGCAGGTATCACAGAGGGCAACGAACCCATGCTGCAGATGCGCAACCAGGGCATGGTGCTGGGGGAAGACCACGAGAAAATGTCGAAGAGCCGCGGCAATGTGGTTGCGCCCGATGTGCTGGTGAATAAATACGGTGCGGATACCGTGCGGGCGTATCTGATGTTCTTCGCACGCTGGGATATGGGCGCGCCGTGGGACTCGCAAGGCATCGAAGGGACCGTCCGTTGGATGCGCCGGATATGGTTGTTGTTCACAGATCCGGCGGTTCCGTCCGCAGTAAAGCCTCAGCCGGAGGTGTTGCGAAAGCTGCGGCGCAAAGTCCACCAGACGCTGAAGCGTGTCACGCGCGACTTCGAGAACTTCGAGTTCAATACCATTATCTCGTCGCTCATGGAACTGCTCAACGAAATGTATAAGGCGCGCGAAGCCGGCGCAGCCGGCACGCCTGAATGGGAAGAAGCGACGGAGATCTATCTGAAAATGCTGGCGCCCGTTGGTCCGCACATCGCGGAAGAACTGTGGACAAATCAACTGGGCAAGCCGTATTCGATCCACCAGCAGTCCTGGCCCCAGGTGGACGAGGCTGCCGCCAAGGAAGATGTCATCGAGATCCCTGTACAGGTCAACGGTAAAGTTCGCGCCCGCATCACCATAGCTGCGGATGCCAGCGAAGACGAGATAAAGTCTGCGGCCCTGGCGAGCGAAGGGGTGCAGAAATACCTGGAAGGCAAAGAGCCGAAAAAGGTCATTGTGGCTCAGAGACGCCTTGTGAGCGTGGTGGTGTAGAGGGAAGGGAATAGAGAATAGCTAGTGTTGAACAGAAAAGAGCGGCGGACCTCCACTTCGGAAGTCCGCCGCTCTTCATTGTTGCTGCGGCTGCTAATTTTGTATTCAAATGGCATCCCGCTTTGAGTTGATATCCTGTTTCAGACACACTATACGATTATTTGTCCTTCATTTCAATACTGCTCCGCGGTATCTGCTAAGAGCCGGTTGATAGTTTCTCTGAAAATGAACATAAGCGGGGTGTTCGCCCCCGCCTACGTTCATTTTCAGAATCCTTTGTCCTCGCAGACCGCAGGTGCAGGCGCCCCTCCTGCAAAAGGTGTTCTTCGCGCAGCATGCCAGGCTGAAAGCGTGGGACAAGGGCTGAGTATTAACGACATTTGAAAGTGAAAAAACCTGGAAAGGAAAAGCCCATGAGGTCGCAAGACCTTCATGGGCTTTGTTTTCGGCGTTTCCACTCAAGCTATACCCGGTGATTATCGATCTTATCAAAGGTCGTGCCAAAGATGATATCCCTGCCCTTTATAAGCCCGTGAGGGAAGCCCAGATCAATGGAGCTGACCTCGTCAAGACGTTTGTATTGTTCATCGGTGAGGGACCAATCTATGGCGCCCAGGTTATCTTTCAACTGATCCTCACTGCGCGCCCCCAGGATGGGGATCACATGTGCCTTGGCGTGCTGCCTGCCCCAGTTGATCGCCACCTGCGACATGGGCTTGCCGGTTTTCTTCGCGACCTTCTCCACTTCCTTCACCACCGCCAGGGATTTTTCGCTTAGCTCAAGTTCCTTTTGGTCAATGCGGGTGGGATCGCTGACATTCTTCAGGAACTTGCCGGTTAAGATCCCGGCTTCCAACAATCCCCAGGCCAGGACGGTCATATCCCAATGAGCTGCCATCTCGAATACCGAGCGTTCCACCGAACGATCGAGCAGTGAATAGGGGACCTGCATGCTGATAAAACGCGACCAGCCCATCAAGGCCGCACGCGTATTGGCTTCCGCTACAATGTAATCTGGTGTGTCTGAAAAACCCACATACAAAACCTTGCCCTGGCGGGTGAGGTCATCCAGCCCCCGCACTACTTCCTCCACCGGGGTCATGTAATCCCACATATGCAGGTAATACAAATCAATATGGTCGGTCTGTAGGCGCTTGAGACTCTTCTCGACCGACTTCATCATGTTCTTGCGGCTGTTGCCGCCCCCGTTGGGATCGGTGTTGTTTGGCTTCGTCAGGGTGTACTTGGTGGCGACCACGAAATGGTCGCGATCCGATTAAGAAAATCACCAAGGTACTCTTCCGCGGTGCCATCTGTGTAATTTACCGAGGTGTCGATAAAATTGCCGCCCGCTTCGGCGAACAGGTCGAACATTTTCCGGCTTTCGGCCAGGGAAGCGCCCCAGCCCCAGGTCTCCCCAAAGGTCATGGTACCGAGACAGACTTCTGAAACGCGCAGGCCGCTGCGCCCAAGTAGTTTATAACGCATAGCTTCCTCCAAAACACAGATGATATGAATCGCGGAAAATTTACATGCTTGAAGATGATGACGTACCTCGGCTATTTGACCTCAGTTATTTCGGTCTCATTATGCCTGGCCCCAGCGTTGCTCCGCGTACGGATATAATGAACGCCATTCGGATTATTCCAGATAAACCTTGATTGAATGCGGAGATATGTCATGGGAGACTCATTGAAAAAATACTTCAGCAAGGGCGTCTTCGGAACCGGCTGGCTGAATGCCGTCCTGTGTATAGCGCTGGCCGTGGCTGTATACTTCACAGACGAGATCTATAATCTTTTGAACCATGGCCCGGCGGTCCTGAATTTAAGGACTCCGCTGGATGTGGCGCTCCCGGTGGTGCGTCCCTTTGTCATCCCATACGTGTCACTTAATCCTGTCGTCTATTTTACGCTCATTGTTTTTCTGCTCTTCCGAACCAGGGTTTTCCAATCTGCCTGTCTGGCGATGCTCACTGCCTGGTTCGTTAGCTACCTATTCTATTTTTTCCTGCAGACCGAGGTGATCCGGCCGGTGCTGGCAGGGACGGATCTATTTACGCGGATGATCCAGGGCGTGTACGCCACGGACAATCCCTACAACGATTTCCCGAGCCTCCATACCTCCATATCCACCCTGCTTGCCATACACTGGTTCCAGCTTGATCGGCATGCCGGCATAGTGGCCTCGGTCTGGACGGCGCTCATCGTGGCCTCCACCGTATTGATCAAACAGCACTATATCGCCGACCTGGTGGCCGGCCTGCTGCTGGCCTTCGGCGTTTCAACCCTCTATATCAGGCTGATCCTGCAGAGAAAAGCCTAGCTTACCGGCTCCCGAATTCCACCGTGTAATAGCCGCCATAAGCGCTGTCTGAAACATAAGCATAGCCAACGCCCAATTCTGTGGCGCTCGGGTCCAGGATCGCATCATGGTGAACCTGGTCGCCCATCCACCAGTTGAAGGCATCCTGGGGATAACCGCTTGCATAAATGATCTCCTGGCGAAACGAGCCTGAATAGCCTGTCGCAGCAACGCGAGCAGCCGGCGTAGAGCCGTTCGAGCCAGAGTGACTCAGGTTGCCAAAGCAGGCCATATCCGTGCTATGCCCTTGTGCGGCGGCGGCCAACTGCGGATCGACCGTCAGCGCGGACAACCCGGCCTTGGTACGAGCCGAATTGATCAGGTTCGCAATTTCACCCGGATAAGATCCACTGAGCACATATTTGCAGCTGAGCGGGCCGGTAGGCACACTGGCGGGTGTGCCGGGCGTAGGCGACCCGAGCGGCTGGGCGGTGGGCGTGACCACAGCTCCTACTGTGATCTTGACCCAAAAAGTCTTTTCGATGCCAATGGCCAACGCGTCGCCGTTTGGCTTTCGAAGCTCGAAATAACCCGTATAAGTGCCATCCGTTGCAGGGGCCACCAGATCAATCGAGATATTCACATTGGATTTCGGGGCGGTATGGGGTATGGGTGCAGAGTCGGGCGAGCCCATGCGGTCGCCGGAGGCAAAGGCGATGGTGTAACCGGTCCATGGACAGGAGCCGGTGTTTTGGAACTGCCAGGTCTTGGTGAACTTGCTTCCGGCAGGCACATTCGTGCCATCCGCGATGGTCACATCCTGGAGCAGAACGGCGCTGTCTTTGCAGTTGGCCGGGGCCGTCACCGCGAGGGTGGCTGCATTGGGTGTGGCGGAGGTATCTGGCGTGGGAGTGGCATAGAGCGTAGTTGTTGGCAACAAGGTTGCGGTAACGAAGCGAGGCGTAGTATTGGCAGGCGGCGGTGTAGAGATAGAAACGCAGGCCGTCAGGGCGAATGCCAGACTGAAAATTGTCAGAAGAAAATTCCGCATACGGCAATTCTACTGCTTCTTGGTAAGGTCTTTCCATACTGCTTTGGCAGGTGGATATAATCAAATTAATCTTTGACCTGCTATAAGCCGTTTACCCGCCAAATGGCTTTAGGATATTATACGGAAAGTCCATAAGCAATTAGACCTTCCGCATAATCGCTAGTTAGGACGCTCCGTTCAACCGGAACGAATTATAGAGACATATCCTCTTTGATTATTGAGCAAGGATTCAAATCATGGATGAAAAGCATCGACAAGAATACGAAAAGTGGGTAAAGGAAACCATTGCGAAAGAACTCACTACGCAAGGTGATTTACTCCCACCTTGGCAGAAATATCCCGAAATCCAGCATGGCTCTATAGGCTGGCGGATGGGCTATGGGGAAGCCTACAATACTGCTTGGAATAAGTGGGCAGACCAATTGAATCAGGAACAACTCATTGAATACTTCAAAAAATATACCCCACTTCCGGTAGAGTGGCTATCATGGGTATCAAATCGGTTTGGGGACAAAGATATTACTCACGAGATGTTTTCAGGTACTGGCGATTTCGCTGGTATACGTTGGCTTGAACAACAAGGGTTAGCAGATTTTGCCGAGTTCAAGTCTTGGTTCGAGAAAGATTGGGAAAAAAGAAAAGGCAAAGGCTGACAGAGGCAATAGTGGCCGAACACCCGCTACAGCGGACAGAGAATGCGTCACTCCTTCTGGGCAACGTCATTAAAATTCCTTGCTTATGAGAATATCAAAGCGATAAGGAATTTTACGCATTGCGTCCATCGAACTAAGGGCAGGTAAACGGCTAGTTCGTCGGCCCATTTGAAGATTTTGGGAGTAATCGGTGTGGCGACTCTCCACTTGATGGTTGGACTTCCTTGTTCAGGCAAAACAACACTTGCACGAAAGATCGAGCTTGAGCGATCGGGGCTTCGACTGACGCCCGATGAATGGCAACTGCGTCTCTTTGGCCAGGACGCGGAAGAGCCGGAGCATGACGCCCGGCATGCTCTAATCGAGGCGATGCTTTGGAACCTAGCAAGCCGGCTGCTTGTGTTGGGAACGAACGTAATACTCGATTTCGGCTTCTGGGCGCGAGAAGAACGGGAGGACTACCGGTCGCGAGCGAAGCAGCTTGGCGCCAGCAGCGAAGTACACTTCCTCGATGTGCCGGAGGAGGAGCTGCTGCGACGGCTCGCGGTAAGGAATTCGCAGCCTTCACTGGAAACCTTCCATATTTCCGAAGAGAGCCTGAAACCCTGGATCGCATTCTTCCAGAGACCGACCGCCGAAGAACTGGAGCGCAGGGAATAACAAAAAAACGCCCCTCCGAAGGGCGTTTTTTGATTGCAGGATCAGATACCAGTAAAGGTGTAGGAATCTGACGCATTGATTCCAGCGAATTGATGCAACAGCCTTCTGATGATATACGGTTACGGCCCGGCAAAGTCGACCGTGAAATAACCCCCAAGCGGGCTGGGAGCATAGGCCGCGTAACCAATGCCGATCTGAGTGACTTGCGCGTTCAGAATGGCGTCGCGGTGGATCGGATCGTTCAGCCACCAATCCATGGCGGATTGCGGAGTGCCGCCATACTGCGGGGGTTGGGCGTAGATGTTTTCGCGCGTGGTCGAACCACTCACACCGCTGGCCGCGATGCGCGCGGCCGGCGTGGAACCGTCTGAGCCGGTATGACTCAGGTTGCCGGAACAGGCCATGTCCTCGCTGTGCCCTTGCGCCGCGCTGCTCAACTGATCGTTGAGCGTGAGCGCCGGCAGCCCGTTGGAGGCGCGGGCGTTGTTGGTCAGCGCCAGTATCTGGCTTACGAAACCTGCGTTCGCCTGGGTTACGCAGGCGGCTGTACTTGTGCTTCCTGAGCCACCCGAGCCTGTGGGAGCTACAACCACCGGTGCGGGCGTCGGCGAGGAATAAACGAGGACTTTCCCAACTGTGATAATAGCCCATAACGTATTCCCAGCATCAATCGGCATTGCCTGCCCCGCCGGATTTTTGAGTTGATAAAAGATCTTGTATTGTCCATCCGAAGACGGCGCGGCCATATCCACGGAAATATCCAGCGTATCACCGGGGGCAGTGTCGCTGAGAGCGATCGGTTTCGTCGTCCCGAGCGCATCACCGCTGGAATAAACGGCCGAATAACTGGAAGTCCAGTTGCAGGTCCCGGAGTTCTTTACGCGCCAGGTTTTTGTGAAGGTTTCATGTGGATCGAAGTGGGAATAATCGGGGATGGTCACATCCGCGACAAATACCGCTGTATCGGTGCAGCCCGAGGGGTTGGCAGGTGTAGTCGCGTTGCTGGTGGGTATGACCGTTGGGGAAGCAGGGGCTTCGGTCGGTGCGACACCGACTGTGGGGGCCACTACAGTAGGGGCCCCGGTTGCGGGTGCTGTTGTGGGAGCCGCGGTCGGGCTGGTCCCACACGCGGAAAGGACAAAAATAAATAACAAACAAACATAAGACAGCTTTTTCATCTCCATCTCCTTCTCCTTTTCATTGGCTTTCCGTACCTGACCCAGGCTGCTAGCATAAGGTCTTGATGGCCCTGGTGTGAAGAAAGACTCTAAAACATCATCATCTGGCCCTTGGCCTGCTCAACCGGATCTTCGATAATCTGTTCCTCAAAGGTTTTCCGGGTCAAAATTGGGAGTTCGGCCAGGGCACGCAATAAGCGATATTTTACCAACTTGTAAGCCTGCATGCGTTCCGCCAGGACGGGATCGCGTTGTTCCTTATAGGCGATCAAGGCCGCCCGTCCCCCGGGGATCACCAGGATGGTTTGGTCCGGAGGATAGGAGTTGCCGGCGATCACGCTCCTCACAAGCGCAGAGGCCAGCAGATAAAACACGCGGACGGTCTTTCCGTTCTCCTCCCAGATCAGCTGCTTATCCTGTCTGTGGATTTGATATTCGAGGCGGCTGCCGATCTTTTCGAGCATGAGGCCGAGTGTCTTCAAGTCCTGATTCCGCGCAGAGGCGTGATCTTCGTCACGCAGCTTCCACTTCGCACTGTCTTTTTCGGCATATGAATTCAGCACGGCATAGATGGCGCGTTTGGAGGGCGTCAGCAGACCGGTGAACTGCCTGTAAAGCTGCTCTTCGATCTCAAGATAAATACATTCAGGAGTCTTCTGTAAATAATTGACGATCGCTATCTCTATGCGGTCAGTCAATGATTCCGCTTCCGGGGCTGCGTGCAATCCCCAGACACCTGTCTCCACGCCTTCCCCAGCGGAGTGATGGATGAATCGCCCATCCTCTTTCAACGCTGTTTCGATAATGGAATTTGTCCTGTGCAAAGCGGCATCGAATTCCTCGTCCTTTTGCTTAAGCGCATGCGCTTCGGTCAATGCGATCAGCGCGGCAGCATGCAGATGCAAATAACTGGCAGGTTCGCCGCGTTCGATCAAATGCTCCTGCATCGTTTTGCATACCAATTCGACCTGCGGCGGATCATATTCGCGCCTGAGATGCTCGCCGCGTTCCCACACAAGCTGAACGGGATCATGAGCGGTGCGCAGCGCATAACCTTTCAAGTCAAAGCCCGCCGCGCTCGCAGCTGTAAGCGTGGAGGTGAGAAAGGCGGGCTCCGCCTCAGGCAGCAACCCGAAGAAAGGTGTGCCCAGCGCCAACAAGTCAATGAGATGAGTGAAGCTGGCATTGAGCGCGGTCGCGTTCCAAGCCCAATCGTAACGACGACGGCGCAAGGCGGCCTTGTATGGCTCCACGGCTGTACGTCCCCACAGCCAGCCGGCCCACAAAGCGGATAAAGTCCAGAAGGCCTGGTTCGGCCGGGGGACAGACCCAATGACCGCCGCTATCGGGATTTCTTTCTTGACTTCATGTGCGAGGCCTTTGAGACGCCCCTCATAAACACAGATGCCACCGCTCTCCGGGACTTTGTTGGGCCAGGCCATACAGGGCACGTTTGCTGCGGTCTCCGCCCAAAGCCCCACCCCGCTCTCCAGCATCATCCATACATTGTGCTCGCGGAATTGGTTCGGCATGATCAATTGCTTGGGGCGTGGCCGCTCCGATGGATAACCCCACAGAACATTGCCGGCGTCGCAGGCCAGGAGAACCAAGGCAGTCAATGCGCGCTGCCGTTCGGGAGTAAGGTCCAGACTTTCGAGGCGGTTGATGATGGTGGTCAAAACATATAAGGGACGCGGCAGGTAATGTTGGATGGCCTCCTCAGCATACATGCGATCTTCATCATCCAGGGCAGCCACGCGTTCGAAAGCGCGCGAGCGGTGCAGCGAGTCTGTGGCGGCGAACTTCAGGGCGCGTTCCGTATCTTCCGGCGTTACCGCGCGTTCCCCTGAATCGCCGCACTGCTTGCAGGTATAAATTCGCGCGAAAGGCGATTGCTCGCCCTTGCGCCAGAGAAAAGCCTGCGCCTGCACTTCAGCCCCGCAGCTCAGGCATTTGGTTAGATACAACGATTGAAGGTGTGCCTCGAGCCGTTCTTCTCCCTTTTTTGAGACAGCCAGGTCTGCCAGCGCTGCATTGAAGTCGGATACAGGAGGCGAGTTGGCCGCCATCTCGAGCAGGAAACGGGTGACCGGGTTATTGACTGTAACCAGCACGCGATAACCTGCCTGCGCTGCTTCCAGGGCGAGGCGCGGCGAGAATCCAAATGGGTCCAGCAGCCAACTCCCCGGAGTCGCGTGAGTCGCGAGCCAGGTTGAAACGGTGCCCTGTTCGAGGGCCGGCAGGAAGCGCGAGAGCGGGCCTGGATCAGCCGGTTTGAGGCCGGGAATATAAGGCAAACTCTCCATGACCTTAGTATACAATCTATGGAGGAAAAAGGAACCACCCTGATAACCCCCGATTATTCAAAATCGGGTATTCCTTTAAACGTGTCCCGCGAAGCCACTCAGCTTAGTGAGCTTGAAAGTGGCTTTTGCGGAACGGAGCGAAGATCGATCTCGATGGCTGAGAGCAATAGTTGTATGCCAAGCAGTACGGACAACGTTGGAAGGATAACGGTGCCGGTCGGCGCGGGGATGTTGAGGCTCGCGTAGTGTATCCATTTGTAACTCCCAAAGACCAGGCCGAAAAGCAGCAGCGGCAGGCCGGTGAGAAGATAAATGCTGCCCATCGAAAAATCATAAACGAAATTTTTGAGGACGGCGCGGCGGAGGAGCGTGCTTATTAGTTTAAGGGGGAACTCGAGCAAGACGCGGTAGATCAACAGGCTTGAAACCTCGCCCTGGTAGTGGGCGGGCATGGGAACATCCTGCACCACCGCACCGAGGAGATAAAGATTCGCCAGCATCGAGGTCTCAAAATAGTAAGTATGGTCAATTTGCTCCAACGGCACCTGTGCCAGGGTCTCCGCGCGGATAGCGAGGAAGCCGTTGGTCGGGTCGAAAAGCTGCCAGTAGCCGGTAGCCGCTTTGGCTAGAAAGCCCAGCCCCATGTTGCCGATCCGGCGTATCCACGGCATCTGGCGCAAGGCGGCAAAGTCGCGGAAACGGTTGCCTTTGGTGTAATCAGCCCGGCCCAGGATCAACGGCACGAGGAGGTCGGGCAGGTTGCCTATATTCATCTGGCCGTCGCCGTCAATCTTGACGACAATCTGCGCACCGAGCTCGAGGGCTTTGCGGAAACCGGTAACCATTGCACCGCCCACTCCCTGGTTCCGGGCGTGGCGTATCAGCATGAGCCGGTGGTCCCGTTTTGCCAGGGTCGCCACTAGGTCAGAAGTATGGTCCGGCGAGGCATCATCCACCACGATGATGTATTTCAGGTAAGGTGGGAGTGCATGCAAAACGGCCTCGATCTCCCGCTCCACCCGGTAGGCGGGAATGACGGCCGCAATGAGATAACTTTGGAGGTCAATATGCTCGGCCATTTGCAGAGCAATTGTAATCTAACCTTCCCGTAGAGCGGCACCTTTTGCGTTAGAATTACGATGATTCGACAATGAATTTGCCACGGAATACCCTGGCGCGAAAACGCTTGACTTTCAAGCAGCAGGAATTCCTGCCATTTCCGAATCGTACGCACGAGCAAATACAGTCTAATTGAACAGAAGCAGGTAAATATGTCTTCATCCGGGGAACGGATCCTTGTTGTGGAGAGCGATCCCGATATCAGTGATTTGATCGCCAGGCAGGCGCTCAAACCGCTTGGCTATAATGTGACCGTGGTCGGAGATGCGGCGTCAGCCATCAAACGGTCGGTGGAGAACCCTGCTGACCTGATCATTGCCAATTTGAATCTGCCCGGCCTGAGCGGAAAAGACCTGCTCGCCGCACTGGCGGCCCAAAGTGTAAGCTCGCCGCTGGTCGTCGTGGCTGAAAAAGGCGAGGAACAGAGCGTGATCCAGGCCTTCCGCCTCGGTGCGGTGGATGCCCTTTTCTGGCCGGCGCGGGATGCGGAAGTGGTGCGGGTCGTGGAGCGGGCATTGCAGCAGACCCGTGAAGCGCGTGCGCGCCAAAAACTGGGGCAGCAGCTGGAATCGACCCACCAGGAACTTGAGCGCAAACTTCGTGAATTGAATATCATGCTGGCGATCGGCAAGGCGGTCATCTCGATCAAGGACCAGCGCCAGCTCTTTGACCGCATACTGGAGGGCGCGCTGCAAGTGGCCGAAGCCGATATGAGCTGGCTCATGCTGCGTGACGATAAAAGCAAGAGCTTTCTGCTGACGGCCCAGCGCAACCTGCCAGCCGGCTGGGCCAAGAAACTCAACCAGCCATTGGACGATGGCATCAGCGCCCTGGTAGCACTCTCCGGCGAGGCTCTCACCATTCACGGCCTTCCGCTTGAAAAATTCAAAGTGGCGGCCCTGGGAAAGTCGGCGGCGGTCCTGCCGATCAAAGTCCAAAATGAAGTCATCGGGATCCTAGTTGTCGTCCGAAAGTCTGAGCGCGAGATAGATAAAAATACACGGATCCTGCTGGAAGCGGCGGCCGATTTTGCTTCCATCTCACTCGTCCATGCGCAATTGTTTCGCGCCATTGACGAAACGGCGGGAGCGGCCCGGTCCAATGAGAAGAACCGCAATGCGATGTTCGAATCATTGAGAGAATCCATCCGTAATGAAATGCAGGTTTCGATGTATCCGCTTGAGGCGCTCATCTCAGGCCAGTCGGGCCCTGTGACCAAGGAGCAGGAGCAGGCATTGAAGACCATACAAAATTCCCTACACCGGCTTTCGCGTTCCGCGGAAAAAACGATAACTTCGGGATCGATGAAAACAAATTGATCCCGATGGCAAAACGCGAATTAATTCTCCTGGCATTGGATGAGTTGCCCAGCTTGAATTTGATGGAGCGCGCGCTGCGGGCCGTTAATTATGAAGTGGCGGTTGTCCATCGAGAGAACGGGATGGTAAAGGCCCTGGATGAATCGTCCCCGGCGCTGATGCTGATCGGCGAGACCTTCGACGGTCAAAATGCCATCGAGCTCGCAGAGGCGCAGCTATTGCGCTTCCCCACTTTACCCATCATATTGTTTTCAGAAAAAGATTCGGCCGCCACCGTCAAGTCTGTTTTGGCAGCGGGGTTGACCGGATATTTGCATCCGCCTCTCAAAACAGACGATATCGTGGAGGCGGTTAAACGCAGCCTGCTACGCGCTCATAACCTTGGCGACTGGATCCGGCGGGAGGTCAGGCAGACGACCTCTTCGCTTGAGAAACGGGCATTGATCTCCGAGACCGAGCAGACGCGCCTTGAATCCATCATCGCCAGCATTGAGGACGGCGTTATCGTACTTGACGATGACAAAAAACTCATCCTGATCAACCGGGTTGCAAGGGAATCGTTCGGCCTGGATAAGACAGACCTGACCGGCCAACCGATCGAGTCCGTTATAGTGAATTCTGACCTGCACGACCTGCTCGCGAAACCGGCGGAAAGCGTGGTCAAATATTACGAGTTGAATTTTGACGATGGGCGTGTATTCAACGTCAAGCATACACCCGTCCCGCACATCGGTTCGGCTATCACCATGCAGGACATCACCTATCTAAAGCGCCTCGATCAGATGAAGAGTGAATTTGTCCATACGGTTTCGCACGATCTGCGTTCGCCGCTGACGGCTGTTCTGGGTTATGCCGAACTTGTGGAGCGCGTGGGCCCGCTTACCGAGCAGCAGCAGGAATTTGTTCGCCGCATCCAAGGCAGCGTCCAGAACATTACAAGCCTGATCAATGAACTGCTTGACCTGGGACGGCTGGAAGCCGGGTTCGATACCGGAAGGGAAAGCGTGCAGCTGGATAGCATTTTGGAGTTTTCATTAGGGCAGCTCGAGCAATTTATCCAGGGGAAAAAATTGCGTATTCATAAGGAAATAAAAAGCGGGCTCTCGCCTTTGCGAGCGAACCCCATCCGCATTCGGCAGATGATCGAGAACCTGCTGGGCAATGCCATTAAATACTCCCCCGAGGGCGGGGAAATCACGATCCGCGCTCAGGAAGAGGATAAACAGATCATTTTTGAAGTGAGGGATACCGGGCCGGGCATTCCGCTCGAGGAGCAGGCACATATCTTCGATAAGTTCTATCGGGCCAGCAACGTCATGGGTACAAAAGGAACAGGGCTGGGCCTGGCGATCGTCAAAAATGTGGTTGACAGCTACCACGGACGCGTGTGGGTCGAGTCGGTGGTGGATCGCGGCGCTTCGTTCTTTGTGGTCCTGCCTACTTTCGAATCAAAAGAGCCATAATTTACTCATTTCAACCTATGAGCGGGTGGAATACGGGTCTGGCAGCGGGACCTCCTGCCGCCTTCGTGGATCTATTGGCTTTCCTGGATAAAACATAAAGAAGGTATGCGGCCTTCAAAATCGAGTTCATTAAATTAAATGCCACCGCCGGTATTACCCGGCGGTGGCTTTCGCCAAAGGAGGAGACGGTGGAGCATCTTGGAGGTGTCTATGTACCGTCTCCTTGTTGATAATACTCTTGGGGGCAAAATACCGGCAATATCAAATGTCATGGTTTATTGGTGATTATATTCACAAACAGGGCACTTGGAAATAATAAGGGTGAATTTACTGCCATCCTAGACAAATGTCTGGGCAACAAGATAAAAACTCCCGGCGGCGCGACCTTCCTGTGCGGAGGTTATAAGGTCTGAAAGGCAGACTGCCTAACCCCGTGGCAGCGGCTTTCGCCACAGCGCGATCGATAGGATTGCGTCCAACATGGATTCGGCCTATACTGAATGTGAAAAAAAGAATAATCGCGGATAACCCTCCCGGCCGACATAACCTGAACCAGTCGTCCCTGAATTCGCTAGCTTATCAGGGGGCGATCAGGGTCAATTCGGGAACACGGAGTCTCCAATGAGTAAATTCAGTCGTCGAGATTTTCTGCGGATCGGTGTAGCAGCTTTGGGATGGGCCGCCATGGGCGATCTCCTTGCCGCTTGTAGCCGTGCAATTTCCGGTACGTCACAATCGAGCTTTCCTACTCTTTCCCCAATAAAAACCAAAACCGCCGTTCGGGGTACGAACTCTGTTCAAATGACGAATACATCGCCGGCGCCAACCCCGGCCAACCTGCCCGACATGGCCGTAACGCGCAATGGTGAGCCGGAGGTTTTGGTACGCCGCGCGGTCGCCGCCCTGGGCGGCATGGAGAGGTTTGTCGCGAAGCGGGCGAATGTCATGGTAAAGCCAAATATCTGTGTGGCTTACCATGGATATGCTTATGCTGCGACTACCAATCCGTGGGTGGTGGGTACATTGGTGAAAATGTGCTTCGAGGCAGGAGCCGGGAGGGTGCAGGTGATGGACTATCCGTTCGGCGGCACGGCACAGGCAGCTTATGAGATCAGCGGTATCAAGGAGCAGGTGGAGGCCGCTGGCGGAGAAATGGTCGAGATGTCCATGCTCAAGTATGTGACGTTGGCAATCCCCAATGCAGCCCACCTCAAGCAGGCTAATTTTTATGCCGACCTCGTGAAAGCAGATACGTTGATCAACGTCCCGATTGCCAAAGTTCACAGCCTTTCCAGGCTGACGTTAGGCATGAAGAACCTGATGGGCTTAGTCCGCGACCGGCCCATCCTGCACGCTAATCTCAGCCAGAACCTCGCGGACCTTACGAGCTTCATACGACCTAAATTAACCGTGGTGGATGCCGTGCGTATCCTGGTTTCGAATGGTCCCACCGGCGGCAGCCTGGACGATGTCAAGAAGATGGACACGGTAATTGCCAGCCCGGATATCGTTGCTGCCGATAGTTATGCAGCCACCCTTTTTGGGATGAAGCCGGAGGATTTGGGCTATATCGTGGCCGGCGCCAAGATGGGACTCGGCAGGAGCGATCTTCAGAACTTGAAGATTGAAGAGATCGGAATTTCTTAATTGGACAGCCGTATGGATCTGGAACCTGTAACGGTCATCAAAAAGGAATCTGCAAAAAAGAACCGAAAAGGCCTCCGCCGGGGTCCGTGGGTGTCCGCCCGAAAAGGCGCCCAGTACCTGGCACTGGCGGCCTTCTTCGCTTTGTTCTTATGGTCCCGGCAGGATGGCTGGTCTGGGAACATCATTAATATCCCCCTGCGATTGGATCCGCTTTTGATCCTGGCTCACCTGCTTGCAAGCCGCACCTTCCTCGCCGGTTCCGCGTTGGCGTTGATCCTGATTTTCGTGACCCTGCTTTTTGGCCGGGCCTGGTGCGGCTGGTTATGCCCATTGGGTACGATCCTGGACCTGCTCTCGCTTGAGCGCTGGCGAGGCAACCGACTAGCGCCGCCCGAAGGCTGGCGGCAAGTGAAATACACGCTGTTCCTGATCATCGTGGCAGCCGCTGTGTTCGGCAATCTCACCCTGTTGTTCCTCGATCCGCTGACAATACTGCTGCGTACACTCACGGTCAGCGTCTGGCCCGCGGCAAATCAGATCATCAGTACTGTGGAGGCGACCCTTTATCAGGTACCGATACTTGCCGAGCCCATCTCGACTTTTGACGCTTTGATAAGACCGACGATCCTGCCTTTCCAACCGGCATTCTATCGGGATACGATCCTGTTCGCCGTGTTCTTTCTGGGCCTGATCGTCCTCGATCTATTTGCATCGCGCTTCTGGTGCAGGTACTTATGTCCTTTGGGCGGGCTGCTGGGCTTGTTGAGCAAGCTGGCTGTCTTTCGTCGAGACTTGAAGCAGGAGTGTAAAGGCTGCACCCTGTGCACGGGACTTTGCCCTACCGGAACCATCAACCCGGCCAAAGGCTATGCCAGTGATCCGGGTGAGTGCACCATGTGCCTTGAATGTCTTGAAACCTGCCCGCGCGGCCTTACCACCTTCAGGCCCAAGTTCGCTTTAGCCGCGTGGAACGATTATGATCCCAACCGGCGGCAGGCTCTCCTTGGGATCGGTGCTGCCGTTGCCGCTCTTGCCCTGTATCATAGCGATCTTTTAGCCCGGCGCGAATCGCCAATGCTGTTGCGCCCGCCGGGGGCAACGGAGGTTAACCCCGATAATGTCGCGTTCACCCAATGCACGCGCTGCAGTGAGTGCATGCGGGTTTGCCCGACGAGCGGTCTCCAACCTGCCGTACTGGAGGCGGGCACCGAAGGTTTTGGTTCGCCGGTATTGATACCCCGGCTGGGCTATTGTGATTATTCCTGTAATGCCTGCGGCCAGGCTTGTCCTGTGCAGGCGATTCCGGCGCTGACGCTGGACGAGAAACGCTTGCAGGTTATTGGGAAAGCATACATCGATGAGAACCGCTGTCTTGCCTGGTCGGACCATGTCCCCTGCATTGTCTGTGAGGAGATGTGTCCCCTGCCGAAAAAAGCCATCCAATTGGAGGAGGCGGAGGTATGGGGACCGGATGGGGCACGAGTGGAACTGCAGCTGCCCCATGTGCTGCGGGATCTTTGCATCGGCTGCGGTATTTGCGAATATAAATGCCCGGTCAACACTGACGCAGCCATCCGTGTCTATAATGTTCACGCGGGTGTGCAACTCTAGGCAGTGGGGAAACTATAGGCTAGCAGCCCACAGAATTACCCTAAACGCACAATTGGCCTCGTGGATAGACAGCTTTCAACCTGTCCACTTGACCAGTCAAAAACTCCTCCGCAGGCTAGGGAGGCTTTTTCATTTATTGGCTAGAATGTTTATGAAAGTAGTCTTGGGGGCTGCGTAGCGCATCCGTCGCGGCCCAGCCATTGTAGTGGGTGTGCTCGCGTTCCTTGTATATCAGGGAGTCTTCTTTATCTTCAACCGGTAATGCCAGCTGGCATGTCCCGGCTCAAAAATGCATTTCGTCATATTCAGTCACGGAAAAAGGATCTAGAAATGAATACTAAAACTGAAGGTTCCATTGCGATCGTTGCGGCAGTGTTTGTGCTCTTCAGCGCCATGTGGGATCCACGCATCTCGGTGGTAGTGTCGGTCGTTGCGCTGGCGGCGCTGGGCGTTTATCGCTTCGTGCAAAAAGACAAATAACATCTATTGAGTTCTGCCCTGGCAATCAGCTTCTTGAAGCCGTTTTCTGGCGTGGTTGGCTCCTGATCGACCCAAAGAGGTGGAGGCATATGGCTAAGTTCGAGGCGGGAACAACAGACCCCAGATGGGGTTGGCTTTACAAGATTAGCGGAACTGCTGCATTGGTCACTGGAACGTTATTTCTGATCGCCGTCATCGATCTCATCATCACAGGCCTTCAACCCGCCACTATAATGGGCTGGTTATCGTTATTGCAGGATAACTGGCTCGTGGTGATATTCAAACTGCATGCCGGATACAATGGGGTTGAGGTGGGCCTGCTGCATATCCTTGATGTTTTGGACATCGCCATCCTGGTCCTTGTTGGCACCACGATACTTGGCCTCTACGTCGCCCTCAGGAAAACCAGCAAGATCTGGTCCTTGATCGCCTTGGCCCAACCTTTCCTGGGGATCGTGCTCTTCATGGGGACACAAACCGCAGGCCGCTCCGCGGTGATGGGTGCGGTGCTCGTGATCTCGGCTGTCATGCTGCGGGATAGTTACTTTGACAAAGCACCTGCTTTTATGGGAATAATAGCAGGCGTGCTCCTGTTGGTCGGCGACTTCAGCGCAGGTATCATCTCTCCCTCAAAGATTATTGCTACTCTATTCGCTATAGGTTACGTGTTTTTGATGGGCTGGTTCTTCCTGATCGCCCGACAGCTTTTTCAGTTGGGCAGGGCATCTTGACAGAGTGGAAAAGGAGAACGTAATGACTTCAGAGGTCGAAACTATTTCCGTGTCGAAGGGGGCCTACCGGCTTGGATTCTGGTCGGCAGCCCTGATGGCCGTATGCGCGCTGATATCGTTTGCGATGGCAGTTACAACCCTTCCGATATCCGGCCCATTTTGCCAGACTGGGTGTGTAGCGTACCCATACGCCAATGTGGTCTCATTCGTTCCCCACGATTATCTCTGGATGTACCCGGGAATACTCTTGACGCCGCTCTTCGTTGTCCTGATGGCTTGTATCCATTCCTATGCCCGGGATGACAAAAAGGTATTCAGCCAGATTGGATTATCCTTTGCCTTGATCTCTGCCATCGCGATCACCATGGATTATTTCATTCAACTGACGGTAATCCAACCCAGCCTGTTAAAGGGAGAAACAGAGGGCCTCGCTCTCTTCTCGCAGTATAACCCTCACGGGATCTTCATTGCGCTTGAAGACCTGGGTTATTTGTTGATGAGCGCAGCCTTCCTCTTCTCCGCCCCGGTCTTTGCCCGCGGCAAAAGGCTTGAGCGCTCGGTCTATTGGCTCTTCATGGCCGGCTCTCTAGCGGCGATTGCAGCGTTCATCGTTCTCAGCCTGATCTATGGGCAAGACCTTGAATATAGATTTGAAGTGACCGTCATCACGATAAACTGGATCACGCTCATTGTTGCAGGTGTGCTGCTGAGTATCCTGTTCAAACGGGCTGAACGATCCGTTAGATCCTGATCGCTCAGCCTGTTCCCGTGGTGAAACAACTTTCACCGAATAGATATCAAGGCGGCAGCCAATGGATAAATTCGCACTTTTAGATACTCTGCAGACTATTGCGCGGAATGGCTTGCATTTCACAACAAACGAATTTGACAAAGAGCGTTACGAGCGCCTTCTAGACATGACAACGCAGACGTATAGCGAACTTTTGGCGGTTCCTAATGAAACGATAAGAGATCGGTTCATGTATGAAATCGGGTACATTACGCCAAAAGTTGGAACTGATGCGGCCATATTCAATGAGAACGGTGAAATCCTTTTGATGGAAAGGGCCGATGGCAGCGGCTGGTGTTTACCGTGCGGCTTTGTTGAACCAAACGAATCACCCGCCCAAGGCATTATAAGAGAAGTACGTGAGGAAACCGGCCTGAGGGTAAAAGTCGATCGATTGGTTGGCGTTTTCACTCGTAAACCGGGCGCCCAAATGGGACCGCATACAACCATATCCATTGTTCATATGTGTGAAGTCCTGGATGGTCAATTGGAAACATCCCATGAAAGTAAGGCGCGGAAATATTGGGTAATTGATGATATGAAAAACTGGCATGCAACACATGAAATACTCGCCCGTGCAGCCTATAAAATGTGGAAATCGGGACGCTTAATTCCTGCCATCTCTGCATGAATATTTGTAAAGTTAGGAACTGCTAAAGGACGCGTTACGACGGCGCTATTGGTCTCTTATCTTAAACCCTCACCTCTAAATTACCCGAAACCCGCAGCCCGAAGTGAGGCCGGGATTAGGCCGCGAACTGGTTCTTGCAAAAGTCCTGCCAATCATATATATTTGCTCCTGACGGACAAAAGGAGCAGACGATGAATGCGGACCTTACTGTCAAATAGTAAGATAGGGGGAACTGAACAATGCCTAATAATGAAACTAAAGTTCCAAAGATCCCCAAGAGAATGAGAGCCGTACGGCTGCATGAGGCTAATGGCCCGGCCGGACTTACTTACGAGGAAATTGAGACCCCGATGCCCAAAGCCGGTGAGGTGCTGGTACGAGTCCACGCCGCGGCGATCACACGCGATGAGTTGACCTGGCCTGTCAATCGCCTGCCTGCCACACCCTCCTACGAATTTTCAGGGGTAGTTGCCGCGCTCGGGCCTGAGGTTGGTGACATTACGGTGGGAGAGTCGGTTTATGCGCTCAGCCCGTTTGACCGGGAGGGCGCAGCCGCACAATATATTTCTATCTCAAGAGAATTCCTCGCCCCGAAGCCCCAAACGCTCGACCATATTGAGGCCGCTTCCATCCCTCTGGCTGCCCTCACAGCCTGGCAGGGGCTCTTTGGATATGGGCACTTGGCCAAAGGTCAGCGGGTGCTGATTCATGGGGCAACAGGCGGAGTAGGGTACTTTGCAGTCCAGCTTGCCCACCAACACGGCGCTTATGTAATTGGTACGGTCTCGACCAGGAACCTCGCAACTGTTAGCAAGCCTGGGATAGATGAAGTGATCGACTACACAAAAACGCGCTTCGAGCAGGTGGTTGGCGAAGTGGACCTCGTCTTCGATACCGCAGGCGGCGACCGCCTCGAGCACTCACCGTCCGTAGTTCGCCGGGGCGGCCGGCTCATATCTGTTGCCTCCGAACCGTCGCAGGAACAAGCTGCAGCCCGCGACATCACAGCTCTCTACTTCGTTGTAACACCTGACAGCGAGCAACTTGTTGAGCTGGCAAAACTCGTTGACGGTGGCAGGCTACAAACGGCTATAGATAAGGTCTTCCCGCTCGCCGATGCCCGTCGGGCCCTCGAACGCAGTCTGACCGCTCATCCCGCGGGCAAGATCGTTCTTCGTGTTGCCAGCCGGTAATTCGACCATATCAGGTTATCTGGAGGAGATCGATTTTCCCGAACTCAAATACGATTATCTATTCCCGCACTGTGAGTTAGACGTTGACCCATATCTTTCTGCAATAGCATAAACCAAATGACTGGAAAGGAGTCATGAGATGTATGCAAATGTTGTTGCCGATCAAGGTGTCCAGATAACCCTGGACACGTTGGAGTTATTGTTCAAGGGTGATGCTGCCCGAAAGGTGGGGGTGCGATTGTGGGATGGAACCCGCTGGCCGGATGACGAGCCGCGTCCGGCTACACTGGTACTCAAGCACCCGGGCGCGCTGCGTGCCATGCTTCTGCCCGGCACCGAAGTGGGATTGGGGGAAGCCTATCTCTACGACGATTTCGACATCGAAGGCAATATCGAATCAGTCTTTGGCCTGGCGGATACTCTTACGGGGATGGCGCCGGATTGGCGCACGAAGCTGCACGTGGGGACCAGCCTGGCACGCCTGCCGGCCGGCGAACGCAAGAGGCAGACGCGCCGGGGCCCGGCCCGGTTGCGCGGCAATGTACATTCCGTCGAGCGCGACCGGCAGGCCGTAACTTATCACTATAACGTGTCCAACGATTTCTACGCGCTGTGGCTTGACCAACGCATGGTTTATTCTTGCGCGTACTTTCATTCCTGCGATGACGATTTGGATGGTGCCCAGGAACAAAAACTGGATATCATCTGTCGCAAGCTGCGTCTCAAGCCCGGTCAGCGGCTGCTCGACATCGGTTGCGGCTGGGGAGGATTGGTGATTTACGCCGCGCAGCATTACGGCGTGGATGCCACCGGCATCACGCTCAGCCAGCCGCAGGCAGACCTGGCGAGCCAGCGCATTGCCTCGGCCGGACTCTCCAACCGCTGCCGTGTGGAGGTGCGCGATTACCGCCAAGTTCCGCTGGATGATTCGAAAGGCTACGATGCGCTGGTCAGTGTGGGAATGTTTGAACATGTGGGTGCAGCCAAATTGCCGTCCTACTTTGCCAAAGCCTGGCAGCTGCTCAAGCCGGAGGGCGTCTTCCTCAATCACGGCATCGCCAGCCGCGCAACCGACGCCCCCCAGAACGGCCCGAGCTTTTCCAACACCTACGTTTTCCCCGATGGCGAATTACTTCCCATTAACATAACGCTGCATGCGGCGGGAGAGTCGGGCTTTGAAGTGCGCGATGTCGAAAGTCTGCGCGAGCACTATGCCCTAACGCTGCGCCAATGGGTGCGCCGCCTGGAAGCGAACCACGACCGCGCCCTCCAATTTGTGGACGAGCCCACCTATCGTGTCTGGCGGCTGTTCATGTCAGGGTCAGCCTACGGTTTTTCGGCAGGGCGGCTCAACATCTATCAGGCTCTGCTCGTCAAGCCTGACGGACAGGGCCGCAGCGGTCTGCCGTGGACGCGCGCCGACTGGTACGGTTAGCAATTTAATAAGAGACCTCGGAGACTTTTAGATCTCCGAGGCCTGTCTGCGAGACTTGTTGGTTTTCTGAAATCAACTCCCTGGGCAGTGCCTTACGTCGATTGTTACGATGCTTGAAACCTGATATCCATTGACCGCTTGAACGCCAAACGTGACATCGTAATCGTGGCCCCAGTGGCGGAACTCATTCGTGTATGAGCTTGCATGCGCACCCAGCGTTGCGAGCAAGCGCCCATCCCTGTAAACGCGGACTGCAGCTTGATTGGGTTCGGTATTTTTCCAACTAAAGTAAACGGTCCAATCGGATGAATTGTTGTGCCAGTCGTCATGGTGGTGGTCGCTGGAAGAAACGGGCTGGCTCGAGCAGGAGACTTTTAACGACCGGGGCTCGCTAAGCGTGTACGTGGTCAACGATGGTGCGGCTACTTCGGGCAGGCTGGTGAAATCACCCGTCAAGGTTGCATATGTTCCCGACACCCAGCAGGTTGACCCGGCGTAATTTGGTGTTTCAATGAGCCAGTAATTTAGCGATGATTGTTTGCCGATTGGTATGGCGATCGTACCGGGAGGGAGCGTAATGACGAAACCGTAACTCGTGCCTGGCCCCGCGTAACAGTTCGTATCTGCGCTGACGGTAAGGGCGGGCGGGGTGACGGTGGGCGGTATAGGCGTGCTGGTTGGGGTCGCCGTTGCAGTTGGCGCCTCTTGCGTAAATGCCTGAAGAGTTTGAGCGACCATGGTCGACACTTGATCCAGGCCCGATTTTTGGAAGGTGGGAGTAGCTGCAGGCGTTGTCCCAAGGTCCACGCTCACACCGCAGGCCAGCGCGGTGCCCGCAAGGATGGCCAAGGCAACCAGGAATTGTTTGGTAGAGGACATGATTTCACCTTCCCTACTATACTCCAATTACGATATTGAAAATGTATTTTATATGTAGAATTTTTAATAGAAAAGCCCAATCTTATCTCCCCCGTTTAGCTTTTTCACTGTTCAGATCTCCCGGCCGGGAAGAACCTGAAAGTATGAACCGGGTCTGCCTCTGCCCTTATGTTCTCTATTTCAGTTCCTGGATGAATTCGCGAGCCAGCCTGATGGCATCCGGGGGATCTTTGTATGTTTGTACGCGGAGCCCCGGATGCGGATTGCCGCTGATCATTTTTGATACCTTTCGCCCCTGCTGATAGAGGCACAGCACGGGCTTGCCTGCATTAAGGCCGAAGCCGATCTCATACCCCACACCGTGCGAAGGGACGCTAACCTCTGCGATCAGGGCATCCGCTTCCCGGATCCAGTTGACATCCCGCTCGTAAACCTCGCGAGGTGCAACGACCGCTTCCAGAGCCAGGACGTTTGATTCGGCAAGGTGCGCGGTGGGGATCTCGTGACCGTCAGCCAGCAGGGCTGCCATTAGTTCCTGATAGATGTGCTCGAACTCGCGTCCCCCGGTGATCGAACAGGCAAAGTAAATTTTCATTTCTTTGGCAGTCGCGACAGGATGGACAGGTCCTTCACCTTTTTTTGCACCGGCTCATCCCCGACCACGCGCTGGCTTTCGAGCTCGGCGCTGAAGGCCATCCAGTCCCGGACGAGTATCACCAAGTGCGGCGTTTTATCTTTGAAAAAAAAGGGGGATAGAAAAAAGCGCAGGGTGGACATCGGCATCGGTAGGGCGTTCAAATCGACGACCACAGCCGTAAGGCTGAATAGAGGCTCAAGGATCTCCCGCTTAAATCCGCGCAAGCTCTTGGGTGGGAACAGCATGGCCAGGTTTGCAGAACTGGCGCGGCGGATGCGGCGATACGAAATCTTCATGCGCAAAAAGGGTGTCGCCAGCAGCAGATGATCACCGTGCGGCTGGACGTAGGCGCTTTTCCGCATCACCAGCATGCTGAATGAAATCAGCAGTACCCCCGCACCGATCCCTGCCATGGCTGTCCACCGCCAGGGCTCCGTCAGCCGGCTATAGAGGTCCTGGTATAACCACCAGGCAAGCGCCAGCAAAGCCAGCCCCAGAAGGAAAAGGGTCGGCCACCAGCGGTCTATCATGCGAGTATAAAGAACAAGTGGATACCGTTTTCCCGCTTTCGCCATATGACTTATTCTTCGGAATCGGAGGGTCGCAGACTATGCTGGCCCGGTTGGCCGGCCTCCGGCCTCCCCCCGTTTAGTTGGGCGCCGAGCTGACCGATGGCTTGTTCCAGGTGCTCGCCCCGCAGACTAAAGGTGATATCTCCACGCGTTTTTTCGATAATGCTGCGTGCCAGGTCGGTCTGGCGGCGCAGGCCATTGGTAATGGCATCCGGATAATCCATGGTGACCAGCACCGAAAAGATATCGTCCATGATGCCCAGCAGACGCTCCGCTTCCTGGGAATAGCCATGGCGCAATATATCGAGCGTTCTGCGTCTCAGTTCACCCACCACCTCAGCGAGTCCATTCAAGTATGTTGAACCGGATACCCCGAGCTCTTCAGGTGTGAGCAGCGGGCGGTTCTGGATCAATGTGCAGGTAACACTGGCCTCCACAAACTCCTTGAGCGCGTCCTGTGTGTAACCCGCATAAAAGAGATCGGGATAATCGGCGAGGCCGCCCTTTAAAGCTTGGGCCAATTTTCGCGCCTCAGCCAGGTGCTCCTGCATCACGTCTGCTTCATCGCGATGGACGGCGCGGATGGCAAGGGAACAGGCCCGCGTCAATTGACGCGCCTGGGCCAGGGCCCGATCGCGGGCCGCGGTGCGGGCGTCAAAACTTTGACGGATTTCGTCGGTAATACTTTCGAGTTTGTGCATGTGTTTTTTAGGCCCAATCTTTGATCTTAAGCCACCGGCTGATATTACGCACCATCACGTCCCGCTTTGCGGAATCTTTGACAGGTTTATCCCAGCGACGCGGGGCGGGACGTTTTGCGTAAGGTGAGCAACCGATTATAAGTTATTAGATGTCTGACCTTCGCATCTTCGCGGCTTCAAGTAGCCGCCGAAATGGCAAGCGCAGGCTCAAGCTTTATCGTCCCGTGGAGGCTCGGGCGGCTGGTGCGGACGGAAGAGATGCTCGGCCAGAGAGGTATTGACCGGCACGTTGATCTCACCGAAGGCGGCCTCGTAGCGCACCAGGTTCTCGCTCAAGGCGCGCAGTAGGAGCTTGGCGGAAAGCGGAGACATGAGGACGCGCGCTTTTACGATGGCGTTTGTATCTGCAGGCAGCAAATGGGCAAAATCAATGACAATGTCGGCGGGAGAATGCGAGATGCGCGCCAGGTTGGCATAGACGGTATCCAACCCGGGCGGAATCTCGAGAGTAGGCGAGGTTGGGGGTTTAGGTGGCAGAGTCATGGGAGGAAGTCCGGCCCATTAGAACGGGATATCGTCTTCGGCGGGAGCGGAGGCCATCTCTCCAGCCTCGGTCATTGTACCGCCGCCACTATCGCCATCGCCGCGCCCGCTCAAAAAGCGAACCGTTTGGGCCGTCACCTCGAAAGACGAACCGGAGCTGCCATCCTGTTTTTGCCAGATGCGCGGCCCACCGGTTGTTTTATCGGGTGTCAGGCGTCCTTCGATAAGGACTTTCGAGCCTTTCTTGAGATATTGGTTGCAGGTCTCGGCTTGTTTTCCCCAGGCGGAAATCCGAAACCAGATGACCTCTGTTTGTTTTTGACCATTGCTGTCGGTCCAGGAACGATTGGATGCGACCGAGAAGGAGGTTACCGCCTGGCCGGACGGCGTATAACGCATTTCAGGATCTTTGCCGAGGTTGCCGACGATGATGATGGTGTGGTACATGGGATCTCCTTTTGTATGCGTGGAACGCCGCAGTCGCGGCGTTTGCGATTGATGTTTCCATTTTACACTTATTATGTTGGCTTGCGAGGAGTTTGCGCTGAGTTTGAAACGATTCAGGAAATCGATCTCCCGATCGGGACAAAAAACCTGCCGCGCAGCCTGCGGCAGGTATTGAAATATGGTCCTCGAAGATCAAAATAAATTCAATGCACGCTAATCGGCGGCGGCTGCAACGGCTTGAGGAGCCTCGTCAGGTTGGGGCCGGGCTGCGAAGCGGAAGCCGGCGAACATGAGGATGGCTGAGATCAACTCGGCAATGTAAAGGAACTGTCCATAGCCCAGGCGGGTAAGCGTGCTGGCCGAGCCAATAAACAAAGCGCCGGCGGCGATCAGGACATTACCGATCACGCGGTTAGGCAGGACGCGTTTTCGCCAGAAAAGGAACGCCGAATAGATCGCTCCGCCGACCAGGGTAAGCAGTCCATAAATGTTGAAGAATGGTGTGGTCAGCCGGACAGGCGAGCCAAGCGGCAGCAGCCCGCGCACCACAGTGACCTGTTGGCCGCGGTACGTTGTGGTGGTTGTCTGCGAACCCGCAGGAGCTGTTTGACCTGCGTCCAGAACCTTCGTTCCGTATTGCTCGCTCACGGGCTTGGAGGTGGTAAAGGAAGCAGCATCCAATTTTGGCATCACCTGCAGCATCAAGTAACCGGCGAAGAGGCTGCCCACCACCAACACGACCGTGACCACGTGTACCCACGGCTTGCGTACGAGCAGGTAGAGCGTGCCATGTCCGATCCAGGCGGCATTCAGAGCCGCGCCGAACAGATACCATACAAAGAATATCCAGGGATTCCAGGCAAGTGATAAATAAGCTTCGGCAAAGCTCCCGGCGCCGAACATCGCCAGGCCGATCCCCCAGAACAGGAAATTCAACGACCGGCGCACAAAGAAGCGCTGCAAAACGTAAATCGTGAACCCCAGCATGAGGGCGGTTGAAATGAACGGAAAAATCTGGTTGATCGACATATTTCTCTCCGGTTGAAATTAGAATCGAATAAGGCCGAGCAACACGCCGGCCGCGAACAGGATCAGCACGACCATCACAACGCCCATCACGATCAGGAGAGCGGGGATGATCTTTTCAAAGAACGATGAATTTTCAGGGATATGCGATTTATTATTGGTACGGATTGGGTTGGACAAGTTGACCTTCGCGGAGATGCCTTTTAAGATGCCATATTGTCTGCTTACCCCTCATAGCGGTCAATATAGGTTTGTATAGAATTGCATTAGCGTTTGACTAAAATAACCAAATTCCTCTATTTTGTGGGTAAACTCTGACCATGTGATTGATGGGAATCCCCGGGCAGTGTAAGGTGAAGTGCTGATTGCCCTATTAATAGGAAGCTGCCAGGCCTCCTGAAATCGTCCATTAGGAGAGGTGTAATGCCAACGACCTCGCATGTGGAAAAACATTTTACTTCTTCAGAAACGGTGCGCGACATCGTGATCGGCATGTCGGATGGACTAACCGTCCCTTTTGCGCTGGCGGCGGGGCTTTCGGCGATCGCGACCAGCAATGTGGTGGTGCTGGCCGGGTTGGCGGAGATCGCGGCCGGCTCGATTGCCATGGGTTTGGGAGGGTTTCTCGCGGGCCGCTCAGACGAGGAACACTATCACAGCGAACGACGCCGTGAAGAGGAGGAGATCGTTACCAAGACGGATTTTGAAATCCGTGAGACGGAGGAAATCCTGGTGGACTACGGATTGACGAAAAAAGAAAGCCAGCCGATCGTCGGGGCGTTGATGAAACGCCCAAAAGATTGGGTGGATTTCATGATGCGCTTCGAGCTTGGGCTGGAAGAGCCCGACCCGCGGCGGGCTGTGATCAGCGCCGGCACCATTGCCGCCTCCTATATTGCAGGCGGGTTGATCCCGCTTTCGCCATATATGTTGATCCATCAACCAGCCGGGGCCTTGCCGTTTTCGGTCGGTGTGACGCTGGCAGCGTTGGGCGCGTTTGGTTACGTTAAAGGCCGGTTTACAGGGACCAGACCCATCCAATCTGCCCTGCAAACAATGCTTATTGGCGGCCTGGCGGCGGGTGCAGCCTTCTTGATTGCCCGCTGGATCGGATAGGTCTACACAAAACCCATACAAGTATGTAAATTCTTTATGTTATAAATCCCCGAACCCCGGGGTTCTGCGAGGTGGCTCAGCCAAGGTTTGCGTTTCTTGCCCGAAAACTGAGGAAATCCCGAAGTACTACTAAAGAAGCAGCTTTAGTGGTCCAAATGAGAAGCTCTGATAGGTGAAATCATGGATGCTCCCAAACGTTACCATCCTGTGCTCGTTACCCTGCACTGGTTGATCGTTCTACTGGTGTTTACTAATTTATATCTTGGGCTGTTCATATTCGAGCCTCTGTTGCGCGGGGGCGGGGCCTTTCGCATCCCTGAGTCTTTATTGGCGATCCATATGGCAGTTGGGATCGCGGTGCTTGTTTTGATCGTGGTTCGGTTCTTTGTCCGGACAGGAACCAAAAAGCCGGAAGCTGCGACAAGCGGGCATAAATTCTTTGATGTTCTTGCGCGGGTGGTTCATTTTGCTTTGTATTTTTTCGTCTTTGCGACAACTGTTATCGGCCTAGTGTTTGCCATACAAACCAATAGACTCCAACAGGCTTTCCTGGGTGGTGGGAACTCCCGATTTAGGGGTGGTCCGGGCACCGGAAACTTTGGCAGATTTCCTACGCCCGGACCAGGAACCCCGTTCCCCTCGTTCGGCGGAGGCGGAAATAACTTCGGGGGAACCCCGGGCTTTCAAGGGAATGGCCCGCGCCCCGGCGGCCCCGGTTTCCCCGGCGGCCCAAGGGCCGGTCGGTTCGGTCTATCCTTTATTCTCCTGCCGCTGCACCTCGATATAGCGGTGATCCTGCTGTTTTTGATTGGATTTCACATCCTGGCAGCACTATATCACCAGTTTATACGCAAGGACCATTTGATCGGCCGGATGTGGTACGGAAAGGCTTGAGAGAGAATCACCGGAGGGCGAAGGAAATTTCCTTCGCCCTCTTTTTTATTTACTGTTTGCGTGGGACAAATGTCGACGGGCAGAAGCGGAAGATCGGATATACAATCTGTGTCGGAGAGTAACTCATGATCAATATTGTTGTTAGCATCCTGGCCGGGTTGGTTTTGCTTAGGGGTGTGCTGCAGACTATTCCCGGCATTGGACAATCGTTAGAGAGATTTGCCGGCTGGCTGAGCACGTTTGAAGTAGTTATCGGCGTCTTTGCGATCGTGCTGGGCATACTGGAATTGCTCAGCCTGGAAGGTATTCTGTTGATACTGGCGGGGCTGGTACTGGCGGCCACTGCCATGCGAACGATCCCGTCCATTGGACCGGGGCTCGGACGGTTGGCCTATGCAATGACCCCATATCGAGCGGCCATCGGCGCGATCATTATGATCGTCGGCCTGGGGGACCTTATTATTTTTATATTGGGTCTGTTTGGCCGCTTTAGATGAATTGCAGCGGCTCGAATCCGCGTTACCCGCCCGCCGAAGATGCAGGTGGGATTCCTGGATAGGCGATCTCCCTGCAATGATATGGAAGGGGCAAAGCCTGGATGCGAACAGACGGCAGGGTCGTTTCCCGGGGTATCACCTCCAGCATGGCCGCCGGTAGATACTTCCCGTCCATATAAAGTTCAACACGCGAAATCGTAAGGATGCTCCGGCGGTTTAGCCGAATAGAGCCAGGCGGATCGGCGCAGCGACCACTGCCAGGCCCCTAATGCGGCCGCGCAAGCAGCTACATAATGGTCGGGGACAATTTTTGTCCGGGAGATACCTTTCAGTCCTTGTGCTGTGAGCCATTGAAGAAGTTGGGCACGGGCGGCCTCGTCGCGTTTGAAGGCCGAAACCGCTTTTGCGGGAGCCCCGCGTAAGAGCATACTTGCGCCGGGGTGGACCTCCACGATGCGAATCTCCAAGTCGGGCTTGAGCGTTTCCAGCGTACGCGTCAATACGATACCGCGCAGGGTCAGATAAACCATGCGGATCATAGTGGGCGGCATAATTCCCACGCCGCCGCCCTTTTCATGGACGAGATGACGCAAGCTCGCATCCGACAGGCGGTCTCCGCCGCCGGGGTTGTATGACAGTGGAGCGTCTATGCCGATGACTATGGGTTCGTTCTTTCCCAGGTTGGAAACCATATGGAAGATCTGCCCATCATCTGCCCCGTTGACGTTCTCTACGAACTGCAATTCATTTCCCTGCTCGCTAAATACAACCAGATAAGTATCCGCCGTGTTGCGTGGCCCCGAAAGATCCAGGCCAATAACCTTCATTTGGTCGTCATCATATTTGCCGCTTTGCGGCCAATTTCCACGGCGAAGTTGGTGCCGCGATCCCACGGGTAAACCTGGCTCATCGAAGCGAAATATAAACCGGATACCGGGGTCTCGATGGCAGGGATATTCCTGGAATGATCCACCAACGGCACGGGTTGAGCGTAGTTCGTTTTGAAGACCCACACCTTCTTCACCCAATCTTTCTCGAATGCCGGGTTGAACTTTTTGAAGGCGGGCGTGAAGCGCTCCAACAGCTGTGCATCAGTCATCGAGAAATATTCGTGACCGGCTTCGAGATAATCACCCGCATAGACAATGTGGTCCCCGCCAAAATGCTCAGGGCCTACAAAGTTTGTGTGTTCCACCAGGGCCAGCATGGGGTAGCCCGCCTCTTTCGGCAGGTTGAACCAGTAATAACCCTGCTCTGACAGTTGGTGCTTAAGGGCCAATACCATGACAACCGCGCCCATGGATTTTAGTTCCAACAAGCCCTGCAAATAGGTTCCGGGCAGATCCGGACATAACTTTGCCATCAGGCCCGGCGAGGTGGTGACCAGCACTTTATCGAAGGATTCTTTTTTCGTGGTTTCCACAACCAGCCCTTTATCCGAATCCCTTTTGATGGACTTTACCTGTGCTCCCAAACGGATCTCGACCCCCGATTCCTGCAGTCTCTCGGCGAACAGATCCGCGAATTTTTGGAACCCGCCCTCGAAGGTGCCCAGCCGCGTGCTGCGGGCTTTGATGCGCGCCCACATCCAGGCCATGTTGACGTCTTTGTAATACGGACCGAACTTGCCGACCAACAGCGGTTTCCACATCTTTTCGTAGACTTCGCGTCCCGCCCATTTAAGCATCCAGGCATCCGCGGTAATTTTTTCAAGCTCACGCCAGTTATTGGTCAATCGAAGATACAGTCCCACAAAACCGAAACGGATCTTGTTGATCCCCCAGCCTAGGCCGGGGAACAAGGCCATTTTCACAATAGAATCAAATGGATAAAACTTTCCGTTGTAATACATTACCGTCAGGGGCCGCGGGAAATACACCTTATCTTCCCAACCAAGCTCGCGGATCAGTCCGAGCATGGAATTGTCGGATTGGAACCAGTGGTGATAGAACTTTTCCACCGACCAATCCCAATACGGCTCTTTGAACCCGCTGGCAAGCCCGCCAACGTAATTTGCAAACTCAAAAATGGTGACCTCATGCCCGGACTTTCGCAGGTCATACGCGGCGGCCAACCCTCCGAACCCCGCGCCGATGAGAGCAATTTTCATACCATTTCCTTTTGTTGAAGCAGCTGCAGAGGATTCCCCTACGCGCTGACTTTTGTTTCTGACCGCAGAGAATCACTCCACTTAACCCCCTCGCGTGTCAGAAAATAAGCGCCAAGCAAAGTAATGGGCAGCCACAAGGCGACATGCAAAACCAGCGTATAACCTGCGGCGGTGGCCTGGTCCACGCCATAAGCGGTCAGCACTGCAATGCCGGGGGCGTCGAAGGTGCCGATATAACCGGGGGCGGAGGGGATGCTGGTCGCCAGGTTGACAATGCCGTTCATCAGCATCAGCGCGAAGAACGAGACGCTAAAGTTGAAGGCATGCATTACCAGCCAATATTTGCCTGTTTCAAGCAGCCAAATGATGACGGAAGTAATAAAGACCATCAGTATATTCAGCGGAGAGCGGAGCGACGCCAAACCGTCCAGGAATTTGTGCATGAGGCCGCTTACGTTTTCGCGGAGGCGTTCGGGCAGCAGGCGCACGATCAACCAGTCTCCCAGGCGTTCAGTCACTTGTGGGAATAGGGCAGCAAGTAAAAAGATGCCAAGCGCGCCCAGAAAAACTCCCGTGCCGATCACGGCCACCTGCTGAAGGTTGCCCACAAAACCGGAATCGCTTGTCAGTTTGGCCAGCTCGGGCAGGTTGAGGAACACAAAGCTCAACATCACAACGCCATCGAAGATGCGTTCGATAATGATCGTCGCCAGGGAGGCCGAGATGGAGACGTCTTCTTTGCGTTTGAGGATCACTGCCCGTAAAACTTCACCGGCGCGCGCCGGATATATATTATTTCCCATATAGCCGATGGTAGTGATCGGGAACATCGTCTTGACCGGCACTTCCTTTACCGGCCTGAGCAGGTAATGCCAACGCCAGGCGCGTACCCACACCGCCACGAAATAGACTGTAATGCCGGGCAGCAGCCACCAATAGTTCGCGGTTTGGACGGCGCCCCAGAATTGATCCAAGCGCAGGCCGCGCAACGCCAGCCAGATAAAGACAACACTGATCAAAACCCCTAGCCAGAACTGCCATTTTTTCATGCGAGCATTGTACCAGAGGCTATGTAAGGACCGGGGTTGCCGGCCGGGAGCACAGGTATAATCGCTCTCGTGGAACTTAATGGCCCCGCGCCCCACTTTGAATTACCCGACCTGGGTGGAACCCTGCGTCGCCTAAACGATTACCGGGGCAAGATCGTGGTCGTCAACTTCTGGTCGTGTGAGTGCCCGCATTCGGAGCGTACCGACCGCGCCATAATGGCCATGCTGGTCCAGTGGAGCGAGGATGTGGTTTTGTTACCCATCGCCGCGAACCGGATCGAGTTGCCGGAAGCTGTGTCGCAGGCTGCCCAAACGCGCCGTTTGCCGCTCGTCCTGATGGATCGGGACGACAGGGTCGCAGATTTGTATGAGGCGCAGACCACTCCTCATGTCTATGTAATAGACCGGGAAGGGATGCTGCGCTACCGCGGCGCCGTGGACGATGTGGCCTTTCGCGTGCGGAAGCCCACCCGTTTCTTCCTGGACGAGGCGGTGGAGGCCCTGCTCGATGGGCGTTTGCCCGCGCTGGCAGAGACTCCGGCCTATGGTTGCACCATCGTACGCGAAGCAGTAGAATAACAGCGTGATTGCCACTGAGGCACGTGTAGCTTTCCTTCGCCGAATCCATCTCTTCCGTGATCTAAAGGATGAGGATCTGGGCGTTATTGCCGAGAAATTGAAGGAAGAGGTCCGCGCAGAGGGAGAAACCATCATTTCCCAGGGCGTTGAGGCGGACCACTTCTTCATCATATACCAGGGATCCGTACGCATCACACGCATCTACCGCAAACAAGAGCAGGAACTGGCCATCTTGATCAGCGGGGATTATTTTGGGGAAGAGGCCATGCTTTCCAAACGGGACCGTTCGGCAACGGTTGCGGCGGTCGAGAAGACCTCTTTGTTTTCGCTGACCCGGGTGGAATTCAATGCCATCCTCAAAACGTTCTCAAAGCTAAGGCCGGCCTTTGAAGTGTCTGTTGACAGCCGCAAGCTGGCGCGAGACGTGCACTTCGACTGGTTGCGGCCCGATGAGGTGGTTTATTTTGTGGCTCGTAAACACGAGGTGGTGCTTTTCCAGGCTCTCACCGGACCTTTCGTTGCATTGGTCGTGCCCATCTCATTGTTTGTTTACTTTCTCTTGACCCTCGCCTTCTTTGCGATATTTGCAGCAGGGGTTTTCTTGATCCTTGATCTTGGGTGGGCTTTATGGACTTGGATCGATTGGGGAAACGATTACTATATCGTCACGAACCAGCGTGTGATCTGGCTTGAAAAGGTGGTCGGCATTTATGACAGCCGCCAGGAGGCCCCGCTCAGCACCGTGCTGTCGGTGGGTGTGGAAACGGACGTCAGCGGCCGTTTGTTGGACTACGGTAACGTGATCGTCCGTACGTATGTGGGCAAGATTCCGTTCCACCACGTTTCACATCCCTATCAGGCTGCACACATGGTGGAAGAGCTCTGGACGCGCACCAAGCACTCCGCTTCACGCCTGGAAAGAGAAGCAATGCGGAACATTTTGCGCCAGAAGATGGGGCTGACGGTTGAGACGAAAACAGATCAACCACCCATGCCGGAAAAACCGGCAACTCCCTCCCTTTACCGACGTTCCATCATTAAAGTGATCGCGGCCAACTGGCTCAAGCTTCGCCAGGAAAGCGGCGACACGATTACCTATCGAAAACATCTATTTGTGCTCTGGCGACAGATCTGGGAGCCAACGCTTCTGATCGTTGTAATCCTGTTTGGGATCCTGGCCCGCTTGATCACACTGGCGCGTTCCCCCGATCAAAGCTTGATTACTTTTAGCCCGCAGTTCCATGTGGACACCATCGCGGTCAGTCTGCCCGTCGTGCTGTTGCCTATTATCGGCTGGTGGATCTATCAATACATCGACTGGGGCAATGATATCTACCAGGTGACGCCCGACCAGATCCTGGATATTGACAAGAAGCCGTTCGGCACAGAAGAACGCCGGGCCGCGCCGCTTGAGAATATTTTGAGCACTGAGGCCCACCGCTACGGCGTGACCGGCTATTTCATGAACTTTGGATCGGTGGAAATCACGGTCGGCGGAGCTCACCTTGATTTTGATGATGTGCTCGACCCGGTTGGCGTTCAGGCGGATATTGACCGTCGCCGCGAGGCGCGCATAAAACAAAAACGCGATCTTGAAGCTGCTGCGGAGCGCGAGCGCATGTCAGACTGGCTCTTAGCCTATCACGAGAACGCCTCCGAGCTTATCCGGCCTGAAAACCCGCCGGAGACCAAGCCGAAAAACGAGTAAAATCTGGAAACCGACCCTGCTTCCATAGATCTCTTGATATATTTCCGGCCTTCTTAGTGGAAAGAACAAGCTTCGGCAAGATACCGAAACTGCACGGCGCATATTAGCTTCCCGGCAGGAAGGGATCCTGCCATTTTCGAGGTATTTACCAATGGGATTACGAAAAATCGTTACTCTTCCGGAACCGGTCTTGCGCCGCAAAGCCCGACCGGTTACCGCCTTCGACAAAGATCTGCAAACCCTGATCGATGACATGATTGAGACCATGCGTGAGGCGCCCGGCGTAGGCCTGGCCGCGCCACAGGTCGGAATTCCGGATCGCCTGATCGTCATCGAATATATCGACCCGCCTGAGGATGAGGAAGAACAAAAAGAGGTGAAGCCGAAGCTGTACGTGATGGCTAATCCTGAAATTGTGAAAACCTCGGAGGAGAAGGTATTGGGTGTGGAGGGCTGTCTGTCCATTCCGGGCCTGGTGGGCGAGGTGGAACGCTTCAACATGGTACAAGTTAAGGGCCTGAACCGGCGGGGCCAGCCCATGAAAGTCAAAGCGGAAGGCTGGCTGGCGCGTATCTTCCAGCACGAGATCGACCACGTGAATGGGGTTGTCTTCCCCGACCGCGCTACACGAGTATGGAAGCCTGCGCCGGAGGAAGAAGAAGACCTGGCCTGATGGCCGCGTTGTGCCGCATCCACCCGGATGACTTGCCGCGCCTGCAGCACTTCTGGGTCGATCATTGGGGCGGCGACGAAATGGTTGTCCACAACGAAATTTTTCGACCTGAGCACTTGGATGGTTTCGTCACGGACGATTGGGCAGGCTTCGTGACTTATGTCATAAAAGGCAATCAGTGCGAGATCATCTCGCTTAACAGCCTGGAACAGGGCAGGGGGATTGGGACGGCCCTGATCGATGCAGTTGTAAAGGAGGCCCAAAGCTGGGCGTGCAACCGTTTGTTCTTGAGCACGACCAATGACAACCTGCGTGCGATCCGCTTTTATCAGAAGCGCGGCTTCGAGCTGGCGGCCCTCCGGCGCGGCGCAGTGAACGAATCCCGAAAGATCAAGCCGGGTATTCCCATGGTTGGCGAGGATGGCATTCCTCTGCGGGATGAGCTTGAATTGGAAATGTCGTTGAAAACTTCGGATAAGATGCCGCGGTGAGACAACCGCTTTGTTGACACAGATGCCTTCACGAAACGCGGGGTAAAATAAATGGGCGCCATCGATATCAGGGCATGGCGTTACGAATATGCACCTCAAACACCTCTCCCTCACGAACTTTCGCAACTTCGCCCGCCTGGATATTGATATTCCCCGGCGGGTCGTTTTACTGGTTGGCAGCAATGCCCAAGGCAAGACGAGCGTGCTCGAAGCCATCTACTTCCTGGCCTCCTTCACTTCCTTTCAAACACATGCCGACCGCCAATTAGTGAACTTCGTGGAAGCCCGGAACCCCCTGGCGGTAACGCGCCTTGTGGCGGACTACGAACGTGGCAAGCAAAAGCATAAACTGGAGGCGCGGCTCATCCTCGAGCCAACCGGTATCAATGGCCAGCGCTTGCGCAAGGAAATCCTGCTGGATGGCGTAAAAAGGCAAATGAACGAAGCCATAGGCCACTTCAACGCGGTCATCTTTGTGCCGCAGATGTCGCAGATCATCGAAGACGGACCGGATGAGCGCAGGCGCTATCTCAACATGGCGCTGGCCCAGGCCGTCCCGGCGTACGCCGGGGTATTAAGCGAATATGGCCAGGCGCTCACCCAGCGCAACGCCCTGCTGAAATCGTTGGCGGAGAGCGGAGGCGACGCTCGCCAGCTCGAAGTCTGGGACGAGACGCTCGCGCGTCTCGGCGCGCAGATCATCCTATGGCGCATCGAGGCCGTCCAACAGATCGAACGGCTGGCAACGCGGGTGCATCACGAGTTGACGCATGGCAAGGAAGTATTACGCCTGATCTATGAGCCCGCTTACGATCCCTTGCCGACCCCCGACCGGCAAATCGGCATGAAACTGACCACGGAAGTGGACCGTTCCGCCCTCAAGCTGGAGGAGATCCGTTTGGGTTTCTGCGCGCGTCTGGTCCAGATCCGTTCCGAGGAGATCGCGCGCGGCATGACCACAATCGGTCCGCACCGCGACGAGCTGCGACTGCTCGCCAACGGTGTTGACCTGGGCGATTATGGCTCGCGCGGGCAGGTGCGCACGACCCTGCTGGCGCTCAAGCTGGCCGAAGTGAACTGGATGAAGGAACGTACGGGGGAATGGCCCGTGATCTTGCTGGATGAAGTCATGGCAGAGCTGGACCTCCAGCGCCGCGCCGATCTATTGCAGTACGTGAGTGAAGCCGAACAGGTATTGTTTACCGCGACGGATGCAAAGATGTTCACCCCGGAGTTCCTGGACAAGTCGGAGGTCTGGAAGGTGGAAGACGGAAATATTCAAAAATAAGTAGCAGGCGGCGCAGTTTTTAAATTTCTGTTGTGTTGTCCTAGATTTGGAGCAAACGGAGGTAAGAATGACCGTCAAACATGCACAAGATGTCGAAGCCAAGGATGTTGCTGCAGGAAAAGATACAACCATCCAGGTCCTGATCTCTTCGCAGGAGGGCCCGAACTTTGCCCTGCGCAAATTCTCCATGCAAAAAGGCGGGGGGATGCCTCGCCACATTAATACCGTTGAGCACGAACAGTATGTGTTGTGCGGACAGGCTGCGATCACCATAGGCAATGAAACCTATCAGGTTAAAACGGGCGACGTGGTATTTATTCCCGAAGGCGCCATCCACTCTTATCAAAATATGGGTGAAGGACCGTTTGAGTTCCTGTGCATTATCCCCAACAAGGAAGACAAGATCACCATCGTGGATGAAGCAAGCTGCTGATAGGCTTCTATGAGACCTGCGAGGTCTCTAAATCTCGGAGGTCCGGGTGACTCACGCCGGGGCGGAATGTTCGATCAGGTATCCCAGCAGACCGTCATCGGGATGCGATATGCCCAGGATGGTTAGCATGGCTACCAATTCCCCCCGATGATGAGTGGCATGATCCACCACGTAGACCATCAATGCACCCAACGGCAGCGTATAAGTTTTGCCGCTGGTGTTCGTGTAAGTCAGATCTTTGTTCAAGCAGGCGTCATCACAGTGAGCGATGAAATCGCGCAGCTCATGTTCGATAACCGCCCATTGGTTCCGCAGATCTTTGAATGTGGGTACTTCATCAACAGACATCATGGTGGGGACCGACACCCCTTTCCAGCGCCCCAGCCAAATCTTCTCGGCGCCAAGCATATGCGCCAGCAGACCATGGACGCTGCCCCAGGAGGGTGTAAGCGGCTGATCCCAATGCTGTGCCATTAGCTCCTCATCCGAGTTCAAGATCCGTCCAATCCGCCAATAATGATAATTGTAGAGCAACTGAATAGTCGCCAGTGTTGTCATGGACTCTCCGTTATAGATCTCCGAGGCCGGGCGGCTCACAACGGTTGCTTCATGGGCATGCCGGGCTTGCGCGGATACTTGGGCGGCGTGGCAGCAAATTTTTCCACTAAAACCAGGTAGCGATCATCCGCCACGCCGGGCAGGCTCACCGGCAGCACCTGCTTCAATTTTCCCCCCAACAGCTTCATCGTTTTCTCTGCCGCCTGGGCCTCGGCGGGTCCGCTTTCACCTTTTAATGCGACCATCATCCCGCTGATCCTGACGAGCGGCAGAAGATACTCGCAAAGCACGGTCATATTTGCCACGGCGCGGGCCACAGCCCATTCATATTTTTCGCGATGCGCGGGCAGCTGTCCTACTTCTTCCGCGCGGCCTTTGATCACTTCGACATTATCAAGCCCAAGCAGACGGACAATGTGTTCGCAGAACATGGCTTTCTTGCCCACCAACTCGACCAGGGTCAGCTTCATGGCAGGGTACAAGATCTTAAGAGGCAGGCCAGGGAAACCGGCACCGGTCCCCACGTCGATCAGCCGATAGGGCGGGTTCGCTCCCCAGGCAAGAGCACAGGAAAATGAATCCAGGAAGTGTTTGGTACGAATGGAATCCGAATCGCGGATGGCGGTGAGGTTGAATTTCAGATTCCAATCGAGAAGCTCACGCTCATACGTGACCAGGGCTGCCACCTGCCGTCCCGTGAGCCGAACGCGAAAGAGTTCCTGCGCATTTTGAACCAGTTTTTCCATACTGAAAAAATTATAACCTCTCTCTTAAAGAGACAGTCGCCAACAGGCGACTGTCTCTTTTTTGAAGGTTTGTTATTTCTTGTCTTCTGCCAGCTGCGCAGCTTTTGGCCCGCGGATTTTGCGGAAGATCAGGCGGAGCAGCAGGAAGATCAGGTAGAGCGGTATACCGATAGTGATGAGCACGGGCACGGTGTACAGGAAGAAGCGAATCAAGAAGCTGACGAAGCCTTGCCAGAAGTAGATCAGGCTTTGGAGGGCATTGCGCGCCACACCTTGCGGCATCCATCCGCCCACTTCTATGGGCTTGACTGTGGCTTCGGCGATGATGTTCACGCTGATGGCTGAAAGGGCTGCCGATTGTTCGGTATATTTGATCTGGCCTTTGAGTACTTCGATATCGCTGTCAATCTGCTGTAGCTGGGTATAAACGGCCAGCACGTCTTCCGTCTTGGTCGCGTTTTGCATGATCTTGGTCAGTTGGTCTGCAGCTGCTTCCTTGGCCGTGAGACGTGACTGCATATCAACGTATTGATCGGTGACATCCTGGCCGGTGCGTGTCTCGTTCTGGACCTCCACCACACCATTCTTGACCTCAGCCAGGGCATCGTCTAATTTTTCCTGCGGGACGCGGATCACTACCTGCGCCTGAGGAACCCGCGAACCGTCGCTGGCGTAGGTCTGCGACATAGTGACCGATACCACGAATCCGCCCATGGCTTTGGCCATATCCTGGATGGCCTGGACGCGGGCGTTCACATCCTTGACGACGATGCTCAAATCGGCGGTCTGGATAACAAGCCGGTTAGCAGCAGCGGCTGAAGTGTTAGCTGGGCCGCCTGCCTGGCTTTGAGCAAGGGATTTTGTGGACTCGTTGGATTGTGGCATCGATTCGAAGGGGGCCGGTGCAGCGCCAAGTGCAGGAAAAGCCAGGGCCGAGGTGGGGGCGGGAGCCGCTGTTGCCGCGGGACCCTGTGTTGCCGCGGAGCGAAATGTGCTGCAAGCCGCCAGCACCAGCACCGACACAATGGCAATGATCAAAAGGGAGCGTTTCATTTCGTCCTCCTTCAAGGCAGAAACATGGTGTGATTTGTTTTTCAGACGAAATGCACTTCTAAAAGTTCCGCGCTTCCCTTCTCTCCTGATACTCTAAATTGATAAATGGTAACTACTCATCTCCCCGTTGCTGGTTTCCCCGAAAAATGAATATGAGCAGGGCGTTCTCCCCCGCTCATATTCATTTTTCGGAGTCTCTAATCCCAGGCTGAAAGCGTGGGATGCTGGGGTGAGTGAATACGATAAATGGGTAAAAGCAGCGTGGAATTACCAGCCCTCGGCCAGCCGCAGGGCGTGTTTCTCCGGCAAACCCGCCTCACGGATGTGTTTCTGAACCTCGCCGATGTCGTAAGCGACCCGTCGCGCCTCCCAGGTACACTCCTGGCTGTCATAGAAGGCATAGGCAGCGCGGGGATCGCGGTCGCGGGGTTGCCCCACGGAACCGGGGTTTAGAATGGCCCGCGGTCTAAGCGAAAATTGCTCGCCTACTTTCGTGATCTCCATTGTAACCCGGTCTTTTTCATCATCACGCTGGAAAATGCATTGAATGTGCGAATGTCCTACAAAGCAATAGGGAGTCTCGAAGTGATCGAAGTTGAGACGCGCCGAAAGCGTGTTAAGAATGTATTCCCAAACGGGGTCACGTGGGCTCCCGTGCGCCAGGGTTACATTCCAGCGTACCTTGGCGGATTGAGGCAGGGTTTGCAGAAAATCCATGTTATCGGCTGTCAATACTTGTTGGGTCCAGCTCAGGGAACGACGGGCATCGGTGTTGAAGGCCTCCAGTGCCATCCTGCCCAAAACAGCCACGTCATGGTTGCCCAGGACGCAGGTCAACTTCGGAAGCTCGCGCACCTGCTCTATTACGGCGTTCGGGTCTGGGCCGTAACCTACCAGGTCGCCAAGACACCAGATTTCATCTGCCGGACCTGCATCCTGAAGCACCGCTTGCAGGGCGGGATAGTTGGCATGGATGTCTGAAATGACGAGGATGCGCATGGCTAATCCAGAAGAGCCGCGATGCGGTCGATGAGGGTCTCGGCCACTTCGCTTTTACTCAGCAAGGGCAGGGGTTCTTGTTCCCCATTTGAATACAACAAAGTAACCCGGTTGGTTTCCACGCCAAAGCCGGCGTCTTTTGACGAGATATCATTCGCCACAATCAAGTCCAGTCCCTTCGATTTTAGTTTCTCCCCGGCGTTCTCCATTAAAGCGTGCGACTTAGCCGCGAATCCCACCATGAGGCAAGGCCGTTTCGCAGCACTATCGGTTCTTTGGCGAGCCACCGCTGCCAAAACATCTTCAGTTTCTTCAAGCTCGATCTGCGGGATGCCATCCCGCTTCTTCATCTTATTTCCCGCTATTTGCTTTGGCCGAAAGTCTGCCACCGCAGCCGCCATGATGAGGATATCGGCAGCCGCGGATTGGTTCAGTACCGCTTCGAACATTTGCCTGGCGGTCTCGACGCTCAGCGTACGCGTACCGATCGGCGGCGTAAGGGCGGTGGGCGTTGTGATGAGCGTAACGTCGGCGCCCGCGTCAATGGCAGCCTGGGCAAGCGCATATCCTTGTTTGCCCGACGACCTATTGGTCAGGACGCGCACGGGGTCGAGCGGTTCCTGAGTCCCGCCTGCGGAGACCACGACCTTTTTCGCCTCGAGCCGGCCATTTCGACCGAGAATGAGGCGAATATGACCGAGCAACTCGGATGGTTCGAGTAAACGCCCCTTGCCTGAAAGCCCTGATGCCAGGTGCCCTTCGACCGGCCCGGCGATATACGCACCGCGCTCTCTGAGTTTTGCCAGATTCTCCTGAGTGGCAGGATGGTCGAGCATGCCGCCATCCATGGCAGGGGCAATGAGCAACGGACACTGGGCTGCGAGCGCGGTGATCGTGAGCAGGTTATCGGCTTCGCCGTGCGCCAGCCGGGCAAGAGTATTGGCCGTGCACGGGGCCACAACCAGGAGGTCGGCGCTGCGGCCCAGCCCGACATGCAGGACGTGCGCTTCGCCGCCCCAAAGATCGGCATCGGTGAAGGCATGGCGTCCCGTAACTGATTGCAGGGTGAGCGGTGTAATGAATTTTTCCGCGGCAGGTGTGACGATTACATCCACCAGTGCTTCCATCTGTGTAAGCCGCGAGGCAAGCTCCGCGGCTTTGAAGGCCGCAATGGAACCGGTGATGCCGAGCAGGATGTGCTTGCCCTGAAAAATACTCATAGGAAATGATTATACTTCCTGCGGGTGTAAGGTTACTTCGTGGCTCTGCATCTTATCGCCCTCGTAAATGAACTTGGCAGAAAAGAATTTGCCGGATTTGATCCATTCGAAAAAAATGTGATCGCTTTCCCAAAGGTTCAGGCTGGTCAGGTCGTCATTGGGTATCCATTCAAGGGTCCCTTCGTTCGAATCATTTACTAGGTCGCCGCTGAATTCGCTGGCGGTGTAGACGAAGACATACCAATCGTTTCCAAAGAAATTGGGGAACAGCAAAAGGCCGTGTAATCGGGGTTTATGGATTTCCAGCCCGGACTCCTCGCGGATCTCCCGAATGACACAATCCTCCGGGCTTTCTCCGGCCTCGAACTTGCCGCCCAACCCATCCCACTTGCCCTTGTGCATGTCATTGGGCTTCTTGTTGCGATGGATCATCAGCGTATGGTTGTCGTGCTCGATATAGCAAAGCGTTGCAAGGATCATCTTCCGCCACCTGTTGTATTCCCAGCTTGCCTTTATGCAAAACGTTCTGCAGGTTTATACCTGTGCGATGTAGTGCGACCTCACTTACGCGAGGAAGAGGATCGCCACGCCTGCCATCGCCAGGAGTGTTCCGGCCACAGCCTGCCAGCCAAGATGTTCTTTGAAGAGGAAATGAGCAATGGGCAGCATAAATATGGGCGCGAGAGAAGTGAGGACGCTGGCTATACCGACCGCCGTGTTTTGAACTGCCAGAAGAGAAAGAGAAACACCAAACACCGGGCCGATCAAGGCTGCGACCGCCAGCAGTGGAATTGCTCGTGGGTTAGCGCGCAGGGATTGGACTGTTCGGGCGGTTTCTCTTTGGAGAAACATCAGCACCAATAACGCTATTACGGCGGCCAGCATCCTGATCACATTGGCCCGGATGGGCGAGAAATCACCGGCCATGCCTTGTTTGGAAAGGACCAGGCCGGTGGCCTGACCAACGGCAGCCAATACACCGAACAGGATGCCTAGCGGAGCAGGGCGAATCTTTTGCAGCGCGGGGCTGCCCTGCTCAAGCAGCACCCAGAGGATACCTGCCAGCGTGAGTGCGATGCCGAGTATCTGTGCGAACCGCAGATTCTCCCGGAAGAACACCCAGGCTTCCAGTGTGGCGAAGATGGTCGAGAGACTCAGCAGCAACATGGCCAGACGGGGGCCGATAGACAGATAAGCCTGGAAAAGAAAGGCATCTCCGAGGGCGAGGCCGATCACGCCTGAGAGCAGGAGCCATGTCCAATGATCCGAACCGGCGGAAAAAGGTAAAACCTGATGGAATAGCAGAAGATTGATCAGTGCCAGATAAAGCAGCGCGAAAACGACGCGCGTCCGGTTGGCAATGACCGAACCGACAAGTTCTCCGGCCCGGGTGATAAATATTGCGTTGGCGGCAAAGAATAACGACGTCAGCAGGCCGGCGATTTCTCCGATGTAAACCATGTCTATTTGCTGAACGTACCCATCAACTCACCCTGTGCCAGGATGTGTCCCTGCATGGCTTTAAGCAGTTGGTCTTTACCGGCTCCGGTGGAGAGACTGAGGACAGTATCCAGCGCATACAGTTTGAAGAAGTAACGATGCGTACCGGAAGGCGGGCAGGGACCGGTGTAGCCAGCCCGGCCCGCGCCGTTGTTGCCTTGTTGGGTGCCATCTGCCAACTGTGCGGTCACCGGGACAGCCTCGGGCAGCCCACGGCTGGAAGCTGGAACGTTGTAGATCACCCAGTGGACAAAAGTTCCAACGGGCGCGTCCGGATCGTCCATAATGAGGGCGAAGGATCTTGTTCCGGAAGGAGGGTCGCTCCATGCAAGCGGTGGTGACGCGCTGCGCCCAGTGCAGGAATAATCGGCGGGGATGGATGCTCCCGCCTTGAACGCGGTGCTGGAAAGAGAGATGGACATGGCTGCCTCCTGGGTTACGGGTGAAGCAGTAGGCGCAGTACTTGTATTCGCCGTGGAGCAGGATACAAGCACCAAGACTAGCAACAGCAGAACCAGTTTATTCATTCATCTTCTCGCTTGGTCAGGGAAGTTGCGAATAAGGATATTGAAATAAGATTTAAGGCAATGGTGGTGCAAGCGCCTGCCACTTAGGCGCAAAGATTCTTTAGGTGCTTTTTAAAGAGCTTATAAGACGGCCTCGTCTTACAGCGTTAATCACCAATATAGTTTTTTTGGTTTTTACCCGGCGACCTGGCCTCTTTGTGTTAATGCCCGCTTTTGGCGGTAGTGTCAAAGAATCAATCCGCGTAATCTGCGTCCGTATCTCATCTCTGATAAAGTCCATTATAGGGTTTTGGCAAAGTGGATCAATCGCTCGACCTCTTCGTAGCCCATCTTCAAATGCGCGGCAATGCTGACTTCATTTTCAAGCCAGGTATCAGAGGCCATTTCGTGCACGCCTTGCGCACGCGCCCAGTCTTCAGCGGTCTTTACGAGGACTTTGCCTACACCCTTACCGCGCAGGTCTTCATCCACCAGCCAGCCTTCGATGTAGCCAACGGGACTGGTCTCGCAGCCATCGGCATATTTGCGCGTGCCGGTTTCGATAAACCCGCCCAGCCTGCCATCAGGGCGCTCCATGACGAAGACAGGCGTTTGAGGGTCTGCCATGATCCTGTCCATTTCGCGTAGCAAATCCGCAGGCTCGACGTCAGGCCATAAGTCGTGGCGCATTCTCAGCCATTCGGCCTGGTCGGCCGGCGTGACTAAACGGATAACTGTGAAGTTGACATCCAGGGTCATAGTCTTTCCTTGAGCAGTTGATAGATGAAGGAGGCGAAGACGATTATAGCCAATATCCAGATTAAGACAATGAATCCCGCGCCGACCATTCCCACGCCTTTGCCAGGGCCGCCGGCTTGCCGCGCAGATTCCCGCGAGTCGGCCAATACCTGCGGCGGGATCATCCGGACCGCAAGGGCGATCCCGGCGGGTACAAGGATCAGGTCGTCCAGGTAGCCCAGCACGGGGATGAAATCCGGGATCAGGTCAATTGGGCTCAAGGCATAGGCTGCCACCAGCGCGATCAAACCGCGTGCCACCCAGGGGGTACGCGGATCGCGGAAGGCGAGAAGCAGGGCAGAGACTTCGACCTGCAAAGTTTGCGCGCGGGCTCTTAATTTCGTCACTATGTTTTGCGGCATGGCTGTTACCTTGACCATGGAGTATAAGCCTGAGGGCGGGTATTGGCGAATTGGAATTCGGGAATCGAAAATCGAGAGTCGAGAATGGTAGACAGATGATCGGGGAATGGGAAGTTGGTGGATTGGGAAATTTGTAAGTTGGTAGGCTCAGGATGTCGCCGGGGAGCTCAAGCAAGTTTTATAATAAATGTAACTACTCACCGCCTCGTGCTGGTTTCCCCCATCAATATCTCTGGACCCTTAGGCTTTGCTCTCTGAATCTCTGAATCGGATTTTCCCGCCAAACTTAAAAATTTTCGCGACTTTGCGTTAAATCCTTTTTTTACAGTAGACTTACTTGTGCCCGAAAATGGTAAGCGCAGCTGCCACCGCCGGGTCGGTATCGAGAGTAAAGGTATCCCAATCGGTGTATGCCTGGACATCCGGAACAATGCCGGTCGCTTCCCAGTTGGCGTGCGAGTAGGCGGGATCGAAAGTCTCCTGCGCGATCCAAAGATCCGAGCCATCGTCAAAGTTATAACCGTACAATGTTTCCACATTGCCAAGGGTGGTCTGGCCGACAACCTTGGCGCGTCCCGAATCCTGAAGCACGCCCGAAAAAACCTCGCCGTAACTTACCGTGCCGGTGCCTACCAACACGACCAGCGGGACTTCCTGCGAGTTTTGAATTGGCTTAGGCTGGATGGTCAGGGGCCGTGATCCGCTGCGACCCTTGAATTGGCCCAATGTCCCCGATGTAAAGTAGGACAAGATCGGGATCACCACATCACTGCTGCCGCCGGTGTTCATCCGATTGTCGAGGATCAATCCGTCCAGGGGGCCAAAATTATTCAGGGCATCTGATATCTGTTTGGGGATGGTTTCATCGTAAAAAGTTGGAATGAAAATATAGCCTATGTGCGAACCATCCCTGGTTGGCACAAGACTGGCATCGATCGGCTCGGGGCTGTCAATCGGCTGCCGAAGCAGCATAACCTGACGCGGCGACTGACCGGGCGACTTGACGGTCAATACCGTGGCTGAGCACACGGGACCCCGTGCCAGGTAGAGATAACTTTTCCCATCCCTGGCCATAGGCAAACCATCCACGGCCAGGATACTGTCATGCGGCTTCAAGCCGCTGTGCTCCGCAGGAGAACCGGGAAAAATGGAAATGATGACAGCCTGGTACTTGTCTGGCTGGGGCAAAACGGAGATCCCGACTCCCACATATTGATTGATCCCCGCCAGCTCTGCCCTGGCCTGTGCAACTTCCACCGGCGATTCGAAATGCGAATGGTCGTCACCAAGCTGGGTGACCATCGATTCAATGTCAGTATAGAATGTTTCTGTGTTTACCCCCGCGTCTATCTCCGATTTGGTCTTGGAAACGATCCCGGTCCAATCCTTTCCGTTAAAGTCGGGGTAAACATACACCTCGTCGATGATATTCACGGTTTGCTGAAAGACCCGCTCTTGAAGTGTCTTGGATATCTCAGGGTTTGCCTCAAGTTCTGGCGTCGGTTGAACGAGAGCTGTTGCGGCGGGTATGGTTGCCAGGGCAACGTTCTGGCAGCTCGCAGGTATATAGGCTGGTGTGAGCGGCCCCAGTTTGGCGGTCAGAGGTGCCAGTTTGCTGGTCAGAAAATTGCAGGCCAACAGGGAGGCAGTCAATAGAATAAAAGTAAAGCGCTTTATTGCCATGGATAATACCTATAGGCGGATTTTTCTTAAGTCTAAGTTCACATGGATAAAAGCAGATCTTCGGGTCCAATGCGGTGGAGAAAATAAAGTCAAAAAAACCTGTATCCTTTTATCTTCGCTTTTATAAGCAAAGTATCTGGACGGATATACTATACAGCAAAATGGGATGGTTATCAATCGCAAGGCCTTGCAGTTCCGGTGAGCCGCGATTAGTTTATGCGGTTTCGGTAGCTTCTTCGTCCCACGCTTTCAGTCTGGGACGAAGACGTGAATGGATGCACTTTTGTAAGAGAAGATCAAAGACGCAGGGGGGCAACACCATGATGTCACCAGCCCCCGGGTTCGTACAAACCCGGGGGCTGGCTAATTACTTCTTTTTCTTCGCTGCCTTCTTTGCAGGCTTCGCTTTCTTTGTCTTCGCCACTGGTACCGGCTTGCCCGCCGGTTTCCGAGCGCCCTTCTTCACTGCAGGTTTCGAAGTCTCCGCCCTGGCCGCCTTTAGATATTTATCCGCCATCCAGCTGACATTGATAGATACGGCTTCCTCACCGGGCTTCACTTCAACCACCACATCGCCTTTTGTGGAGGCGCGCTTGCGTATGGCGGCCGCGTCCAGGCGGGCGGACTTGGGGGCGCCTTTACTCAAATGGATGGTCGCCATGTGACTCGACTTATCCGTAACCACTCCGGCAAGCCTGACCTTGTTTGGCAGATCCCAGGCCCTTACACCCTTGCCATAGCGTCCCTGTGAAGGGAATTCCTTCTGCTCGATCCGTTTGGCCTTTCCGTCGCTGGCCAGCAGGAAGACCTCGCCCTCAACCGGCAGGATCTCCATGCCGATCACTTCGTCCTTATCATCCAGCTTGATGCCATTGACACCGGCCGCCATTAATCCCATGGGGCGCACATCTTCTTCGCTGAAGCGGATCGCCATACCCTGTGCGGTAACGAGCAGGATATCTTTTTTCAGGCCGTCCGTGAGACCGACCCAACCCAGCCGGTCGCCTTCATTTACCTTTACCAGGGTAAACGTTTGGGACGAGGGCCCGGGCAGCTCGCTGATGAGGCTCTTCTTGAGCATACCAAAGCGGGTGGTCGTGATGACACAGGTTTCAGGCGGATAATCGGACCTCCTAGAGGGCAACGCAAAGACGGCCGCCAGCGTATCGTTCTCCGTGAGCGGCGAGACCTTGTAGAACATCGGGCCGTTTGTCAGCTTTTCCGATTCGGGGATCACATGTACCGCGATCGCGGCAGCTTTTCCGGATTTGGAAACGAAGTAGATCGTATCTGTGGTGGAGGCTTTCACCAGCCAGCGAGGCGCGTCATGGCCCGAATGTTTCGGCTGCTTATCCTCATGCGTACGCGCTACCAGGCCGTCGGCGGTTATGCCGATCCATACCGACTGGTCGGGCAGCAAGTCGGTGGCAGTCAGCATCTTCGCGGTTTTAGCGCCTTTCTTCAGGTTTACGATTTGTGTACGGCGGCGGTCGCCGTAGGCTTCTTTCACCTTTAACAACTCATCAGCCACCACCCCGCGCATGCGCTTGGGCGATTTCAACAAGCTTTCCAGGTCGTGGATCAGCGCGGTCATTTCCTTGTATTCGGTCTCGATCTTCTTGCGTTCCAGGGCAGCCAGCCGGCGCAGCTGCAGATCGAGGATCGCGGTAGCCTGCAGTTCGGTCAGCTTGAAGCGCTTCATTAGTTTTGCCCGCGCGGTATCCACATCGGACGCGTTGCGTATGAGGTTGATCACCTCGTCCAGGTTCTTGAGCGCAACCAGGTAACCTTCCAGGATATGTGCGCGTGCTCGCGCCTTTTCCAAGTCGAACTCCGCGCGTCTCTTGATGACTGAAAGCCGGTGCTCCAGATAGACGCGCAGCGCTCCTTTGAGGGTGAGCGTGCGCGGCTCGCCGTCCACCAACGCCAGCAGGTTGATGCTGAAGGTGGACTGCATGGGAGTGCGCTTGTAGAGTTCGCGCAGAACCGTTTCGGGTTCCACATTTTTCGTAAGCTCGATGACAATGCGCATGCCCTGACGGTCCGATTCGTCGCGCAGGTCCGACAGGCCATCCAGGTGTCCTTCGCGGGCCAGCTCGGCGATACGCTCGATCAGGCTGGATTTGTTGACCTGGTAGGGCAGCTCGGTCACGATGATCCGGCTCTTGCCGCGTTCCATCTCTTCGGTATGGACGTTGGCCTGCACCGTTACCCGGCCGCGACCCGATCCGTAAGCGGCCTCGATACCCTCATCGCCTTTCTCCTGGATGATGACGCCGCCAGTGGGGAAGTCCGGGCCCTGCACAAATTCCATTAGATGATCGACATCGATATCATCGAGCTTTTCCCACCGGTCGAGCATGTAAACCAGCGCATCCACAATTTCCCCCAGGTTATGGGGTGGGATGGAGGTGGCCATGCCGACCGCGATCCCCGTCGCGCCGTTGACGAGCAGGTTGGGGAGTGCTGCCGGTAAAACGCTCGGCTCCGTCAGCGTGTCATCAAAATTGGGGATGAAGTCAACGGTATCCTTGTTGAGGTCAGCCAGGATATCCAGGGCGGGTGGGGCCAGGCGCGCCTCGGTGTAGCGCATGGCGGCCGGCGGGTCGCCATCCACCGAGCCAAAGTTGCCTTGTCCATCCACCAACATGGTGCGCATCGAGAAATCCTGCGCGAGACGCGCCATCGTTTCGTAGACGGCCGCGTCGCCATGTGGATGATATTTTCCGAGCACTTCGCCGACGATACGGGCGGACTTTTTGTAGGCAGTGTCTGCGCGGATGCCCATATCGTACATGGCATACAGGATGCGGCGCTGGACGGGTTTGAGACCGTCCCGCGCATCGGGCAGGGCGCGCGCCACGATGACCGACATGGCATAATCCAGGTATGCCTGCTGCATCTCGCTATCAATGTCTATTTTGCGTACTAATCCAAGTTCCATGCTGGTTCCTTTTTGAAGCGTGAAGGACAACCCAAAAATCGGTCTCTCCTTACAGGCCTGTGATTTATTGAATTTTGAATCCTTGCGCTGATTTTCCTTTTTGCTGAAAGAATGTTCTATTTGCGGGCTTATCTTACGGGTAAAGAGAAAAAGCGTCAAGATGGTTTTCCGCCCGGATTCTCCTAAATTGCTGATTGACTTTTCCTGAAAAATAGATACAATGTAATTAACTCCGTGTAAGTAATTATTACAATATGTAAGTAATTGATCGTGAATCGTCAGGCGCAAGCCCATGATTAAGCAGCGCACCATAACAGCCACTGAAATGCGCGGGATCAACCGTTCTGCGATCTTGGAAACCGTCCGGCGTCAAAGCCCGATCGCGCGCACAACCATCGCCAGACAACTGGATGTCAGCCTGCCCACCGTCATGCGGATTGTGGATAAGCTGATCGAGGAAGGCTTTGTCCGCCCCCAGGGCCAGACCGAGTGGAGCGGTGGGCGCCGGCGGCCTCTTCTGGAGTTCAATGCCGATGGAAATGTGGTGGTGGGGGTTGATATGGGCGGCACGAAACTCTACGGCGCGATCTCCGAAATAGGCGGCCACATTATTGATGAAGTGACCATGGAACGGGATGGGGCCTCGGGCGAGGCTTGTTATGACCTGCTTACCAGGCTGATCGACGACCTGTTGGCTCGTCCGGGACTTAAAGACCTTTGTGTCCGCGGCATCGGCGTGGGCGCGCCGGGCATAACACACCATCGGGAGGGGATCGTTAAGTGGGCCTACGCCTTGAACTGGAAAGACTTTCCGCTCAAGGCTAGGCTGCATGAACGATATAAGCTGCCCATAACGGTGGATAACGATGTAAACTTGGCGGCGTTGGGAGAGCTTTGGTTCGGCGCAGGACAGGATGTCCAGAATATGGTCTTGATAACCGTTGGGGCCGGCATCGGGGCAGGCATCATCATTGACGGCACGCTGTACAGAGGTTCAAGCGAGGCCTCGGGTGAGATCGGCCATATGATCCCCGGACGTGAATTCCTCGGGAAAAGCTTTATTGATTTTGGGGCGCTCGAAAGCGTGGCGTCGGCCACCGGCATGGTGAAGAGGGCGCGTGAATTTTTGAAATCCACGAGCATTCCATCCAGCGAGGAAATCTTTGAGGCGGCTCGAGCGGGTCAACCGTGGGCTCGAGGCATACTTGACGAGACAGTCGATTATCTGACGATCGCCATTGCAAACCTGTCCGTTTCATTTGATCCCGAGTTGATCGTGCTGGGGGGCCCGATTACACCATTTGCGGATATGCTGGCAGAGTCCATTGCGAAGCGCGAAAAGGGAACGATCCCGTCTTTGCCCAGGCTGGAAACCTCCAACCTGGGTTTGCGGGCGACGGTGATGGGAGCCATTGTGACTGTGTTGCACAATACCTCCAATTTCTACGTGGTGCATAAATTGTCCTGATAAGGAGGTGACAGAAAAGTATAGATCAAGAGCAAGCGTTAAGAGAAAGATGGATTTAGTCTATAAAAGGAGAAGAAACGATGCGTTCCATGTATAAGATTACCCTGTTCGTCCTCGCCCTTATGTTCCTGGTCGCAACTGTGGGCTGCGCCCCCAAGGCGGCAGCGGGACCAGTAACCATCCATGTAATGAGCATGGACCAGGCAGGCCTGAAGCCGGCCGAGATCGATCAGATCGCGCGCGATTTCGAGGCGCAGAATCCCGATATCAAAGTCTCGATGGAATATGTGGGCTACGATAATGTCCATGACAAGATCGTGACCGGCATGGCTGCCAAGCCGCCGGCTTACGATGCCGCCATGATCGACGTGATCTGGCCGGATGAGTTCATCAAGAATGGTTACCTATTGGATGTAACGAACCGCGTCACACCTGAAATGAAATCCGGAATGTTCCCGGCCTCCTGGAACGGAATTACGCGCAACGGCAAGATCTACGGCATGCCCTGGTTGATGGATGTAAAATATTTTATGTACAACAAGGATATGCTGCAGAAAGCCGGGATTGCTGCTCCGCCCACGACCTGGGAGGAACTGGTTGACCAGGCCAAGATCATCAAGCAGAAGGGTATTGCCGATTTCCCTGTCATCTGGTCCTGGAACCAAAAGGAAGGCGTCGTTTGCGATTTTGCCGTGCTGCTCTTCGGTAACGGCGGAGCGTTCGTGGATGCCAGCGGCCAGCCGGCCTTCAACAACGACAAAGGTGTTCAGGTACTTACCTGGATGAAGCAGACCATTGATGATGGTTTGACCAATCCGAGCTCAGTGGCTTCCGATGAAAATGCCGTGGAAGCCGATTTCCTGGCCGGCAAGAGCGCTTTTGCCGTGAACTGGCTGTTCCAATACAGCGATTTGAACGATGCCACCAAATCGCAGATCGTTGGTCAGGCAGCTTTTGCCCCCATGCCGGTATTTAAAGCCGGTGCAGACGCAGGCATCAAAGGTTCCAGCGTTGACGGGTCGAGCTCCTTTGCCATTATGGCAACCACTCCTTATGCGGATCAGACCTGGAAGTTCCTAACCTATCTGGCCAGCAATGAAGTGCAGACCAAGTACTCTGCGGAAATGCTGCCGGTTTGGCAGGCTGATTTCCAGGGTGATGCCCTGGCAAAGTTGGAGGCCGCCACCCCCATCAACCCGGTGACGGTTCCGGCCTTCCTGGCCCAGTTCCCTTATGCCAACGAACGGCCAACCGTGCCTTATTACAATGAGGCTTCTGCGGCGCTTCAACTGGCCATTCAGAATGCTCTGACGGGTGTGAAACCTCCGAAAGATGCTCTTGATGAAGCGGCTGCTAAGTGGGTTGAGCTCGCCAAATAGTTAATCACAAAAAGACTGAAGGGTGGGTTTGCGCCCTTGCACGAACCCACCCCTCTCTATTTAGGTTATGGTCGCAAATTCAAAGCCTCTGCATAAACGACAGCTCACTCTGCGGCAACAGGACGCTCGCACGGCCTGGTTGTTGCTCGTCCCCAGCCTTCTGGTAATCGCGGGTGTTACCCTGTGGCCGGTCATCTCCACCTTTATCCTGAGCTTCTTCAACGCCCCAACCGGCATTAATCAGGTGCGCACGTTTGTGGGTCTGGATAACTATATCGGAATGTTAAACAGACCAGACCTTCTGGGACACGATTGTACGCACCCTATACTTTACAGTTGTCTCGGTGGGTTTGGAGTTGGCGATCGGATTGGCTGTTGCGCAACTGATCCATTCCCATCCCTGGGGTTGGCAGTTCCTGCGCTTCAGCCTGATCATTCCCTGGGCGGTGCCAACCATCGTCAATGGAGCCATGTGGCGTTGGATTTACAGCGCCGACTTTGGCGCCTTGAACGGCTTGCTCATGCAGCTGGGATTGATCAAACACTACGTCCCCTGGTTATCGCTGCCAGACATGGCCATGAATCTTGTGATCGTGGCCGATTTATGGCACACGATGCCTTTCGTGGCTTTGGTGCTGCAGGCTGCCCTGGCAACGCTGCCGGAGGACCTGGATGAGGCCGCCGCCGTGGATGGCGCCAATGCCTGGCAGCGGTTCTGGAAGATCAGGGTGCCGTTGCTGCGCCCGGCCATCCTGGTAGCTCTCATCGTCCGCACGGTGGATGCCTTCCGCGTGTTCGATATCGTTTACATCATTACCAGCGGCGGACCGGCCTATAAAACGCTGACGATCACCTACTTGACCTATCTGAACGTATTCTCGTTTGGAAAACAGGGAACCGGTGCGGCACTGTCTTTCCTGATATCCGCAGTCACGATCATCATGGCTTTTGTTTATATCCGCGTCCTTTATCGCCCTGAGGAATCATGACTTTTCGAAAATTCTTCCGCAAAGCGCTTTTGTTCCTTGCCACCCTGCCGGTGCTCTTCTTCATATTCTTTCCGATCCTGTGGCTCTTTAGTGCAAGTCTTTCGACGCAGGTGGAACTATTTTCGGTTCCCATCCACTGGATACCTCAGCACCCCACCTTCCAAAACTACCTCGACATCTTCTTCCCGAGCGTTGCCGTCTCGTCGGTGCCGCGCACATTTGCAGTGGCCCTGTTGAACTCCATCAAGATCGCTTCTTCAGTGACGATCATCTGCCTCATTATAGGGAGCCTTGCGGCTTACGCGCTAACGCGCATCCCGTTCGGGTTTAACCGCCCTGTTCAGCTGGGCATACTCGCCACCCGCATGATCCCTGAAGTCTCACTCATCCTGCCGCTTTTTATCATCGCTTCCAGCCTGCAGCTGATCAATAAACCCATTGTGCTGATCATTACTTATATGAGCTTCGCCCTGCCGTATGCCATCTGGTTGATGGCCGCCTATTTTCAGACGGTGCCGGTTGAACTGGAAGATGCCGCGCGCCTGGATGGCTGTTCGCGCCTGGGCATCCTGTTCCGCGTGGTGATGCCGATCTCAGTGCCCGGGTTGGTCTCCACGGGCATGTTTGTATTCCTGCTTGCCTGGGATGAATTCTTTTATGCCCTGATATTCACCAGCACCCTGGCAGCCAAGACCGTTCCGGTGGCAATTGCAGAGTTTATCGGTCGCTATGTGGTGAACGTTAACGGTATGATGGCCGGGGGCATCCTGGCGGCTGTTCCGCCGGTACTGATCGCTTTGATCTTTCAACGATATATTGTGAGCGGCATGACGGCCGGCGCCGTCAAAGGTTGACCATGCATTTAGTCAATGCAATATAGAAAGCCCCTTGCCGATCCCGGCGAGGGGCTTTGGATTCTTAGCTGGACTTTATCCATAGGATACTTGAAAGAAGGCCCGCGTGAAGCGAGAGAAGCGGTAATGCGAGCGGATCGGAGGGGGTTTTCGAACTTCGCTTGGAAGCGGTGATGTTTGAAAATAGAGGTAGGAGTTAAGTTTTTGTTTCACGGTGCGGAAGGCATCCGAAAAAGTTGGCAGCTTCTTGACATACCAAGCGGCTTTTTGAACAGGCAACTGGTGTTTCTGGGCGTCAACATTAGCAAGCAAGGTGATAATGGAGAACAAGCTCAGCAAGGCCGGAGTAATGCGCAGGATGGACAGGTCGGCCCACTGTCGTTGGGTCTCCACGCCGAGGTGGGTTCGTGCTTCGTGGAAAGTCACTTCGACTTGCCAACGCCTCGGAAACCATTGGACGATTTGTTCGGCGGAGATGGTGGGATCGGTGCACAACACGGACTGCGTCTTGAACCTGTTCTTCGGATCGCGGACAATGACCCAGCGGCGGGTTTGGAGCACCACTTGACGAGCCCATTCGGTGAGCTTCTTAGGCTGGCGAGCCATTTTTGGTACCGGCTTGCGATCATTCACGTTGCCGGGCGTGAGCATCACGTTCAGCAATTCGCCTTGATCATCGAAAATCAGGTGCAGTTTGAAGCCAAAGAACCAGCCGGTGGAGGTTTTTCCTCGTTCGGCCAGCCCGGTAAAGACCCGGTGCGAGTGGATCCTTGGGTTTTTGCACATCGCCAGCGGCGTGGAATCCATGAACGAGATGCCTGTACAAAGGCCGAAACAGGACCGCCGCAGATACACACATAATGGCATGAGTACCGAAGGTATGTACTCGACAAACCGGGTGTAGCTGACCAAGCCTGGAAAATCACCGTGCAGGCGCTCCAAAACATAGTTGGTGTAATACGTCTTGAAATTGCGGTAGTGCGATTGATGAAAATGGATCAGGATCGTCATAATCTCGCTTACTCAGGCTCCGTTCTCGTTGTCGCTGGATTTCACCATCCAAAAGCTGTTGCTTTTGCCACACCGGTAGAAAAGCTTTACAGAAGTCGTCGATATCACAAAACAATTCGAGTAGAACTCTCCATGAGGGGCTCCTTGGGCTTGCTTGTTTTTTCGCAAATCCAAGTTTATCCCATCGAGCCCCTTATCCCGAACTCACGTTAATTACGATTTCGGGTTGTATTGCCCGTAGCGCAGACCTGATTGGATGGTATCCGTTTCCCTTTGGCCGGCAGGACACCTGCAGCTGCAACCATTGCCTCGCCGGAAATTCACCTTTTTAAGTAGTCGTTCGTAAATCTTTATACTTGTTTTGGGCTTTTCGGGGGCTGAGCCCCCGAAAGAGCACCATGGTTGGCTCTAATTACTTTCGACCGACTACTTTAGAGCACCGACTGCACTTTAGAAGCCCACAAGCTCGGCTTTACTTGAAATCCAATGATTGAATCCGTCACTATAACAAACCAGAACTTACCAATATATAGATTGATAATTGCAGTGACCACCACCTATGGCGGTTAATCTATGAAAGAGTTAAATAAAAAAAGCGGGGCTCTGTAATTGACAGAGCCCCGCCGCTAGTAAAGCTCGTTTGAGACTAACCAGTGCTGTTGAGGCTGGAGTTGATAGTGCTGAAGGTGTTGCCGATGATGGGACCCAAGATCATGAGGGCCGCGATAACAACAATGGCAACCAGAACGAGAATAAGCGCATATTCAACCAAACCCTGACCCTTTTCTTTCGGTGCGAATAACATGGCGGTATGTTCTCCTTTCGTTTGAATTTCCCTGAAACTCTCAGGGCCTTATATCTATTATAGTTGTTCCCATTGAATTCGCAAGCGATTTGCTTAACACTTATGTTAAGATAACAATTCTGCAAAGACCAATCTACTCTCGAACCTTTGTTTCATTATCACCTCCCGTATAGCTGAGGCACTGACCTTCCCCACTCACTGCATTCCTCCATTTTTTTCGCTTATTTCACAAACGGATTGCATAAGAAAGCACCATGGACATCGGCCAGCTTCCCCGTCCGTAACCGGAGGTAAATCCGCTAGAACATTTTTCCGAAGAACTCAGGATATGGAGCCAGCCAGTGATCTACGCTGGTCCAAAAACCCGGCTGTATTCCTGCAAGATATTCTCCCAGGAGGATTCGAGCTCCATACTCACATAATCGATGTCTTGAATGAGGTCCGGAATCTGCCTGGCGTAATTGTCCGCCTGCCCGGAGGGGCGGGCCCTGAACGATGAAAGGATATGAATGATCTCAAACATGGCAGGACGCGAGGAGTACGGGTTGAAATAGTTCTGCATGACATTTAGTAGTCTTTGATATCTCTCGAGATCTTCGTTAAGCGCGAGCTGCCCCACCAGCGCCTGCATGACCGTCCTAAGCGGCCGCCATTCCGCCCTTTCAATCTCGAGGAATTCGATGGCGCTGTCAATTTCGGCGGCGCGTATGTATCCCTTGGCCTGGGTGAGATTCTCAAGATAATCGTTGTGAATATCCTGCATGTCCAGAAGGATCGGCTCGATCAGCTGCTCCACCTGCCCATATTGCCTGTCTTTAACAAGCTTTAGAAGCTCGAACAGTTTTTCCAACAACTGTATAAACAGGTCGCTGGCCATAAAGCCTTACAACACCCGCCGGTCGTTGAGAATGTGTGTGGTCCGATGCATAGGATTCGATCGACCTATGAAGTATATCGCTGCTTTGGCGGGATATTCCAGCATACCGGGTCAGCCAGCTATTTCTTCGACGTTTTTGGCTTGCCCGCATTTTGAGCCGCCGCGGCGCGGAGGAGCTCCTTCAACGCGGCTTCATCGACCTTGTCACTTTGGTGAATATCGATGGCGCGCGAGGCTTTGGCTTCGAGCCCGGCGTTGAACAGGCCGTGCGGGTCTTTCAGCAAAGCGCCTTTGAAAAAATTGAGCTTCAGATAATCCTTGAAAGCCGCAACGGCAACAACATTGCCATTCTGGGACCATACGGGAGTATCCCACTTCCATTCCTCAACCACAGCCGGATCGGCTTCTAGGATCAGCTTGCGCAAGCGGGCCAGCAGCGCGCCGCGCCAATCTGCCAGCTCCGTGATGTAGGCTGTGATGTGGTGAGAGGGGGACATGCCATCATTCGAGCCTGCTTTTGTCATGGTATGCCATCCTTTCCACGAAGAATAACAGGAGCCGTACCCAATTAGAAGCAGTATACCAGCGGCATCCGCCACGGAGCTTATCGAAATCCGAGGCGGATCTGTTGAATATCGCGACCCACCTCCACGGCATCGACACCGAGCCATACACAGGCCGTTACCGGATCATTGAAAACGATCGAATCGACGGATAAAGATTTAAGAGCCAATTCTGCGCCCTTGGATTTGTCCCACTCACTTCCGGCTACCATCGCCAGCTTCGTCAACGATGCTATTTTGAGAAGAGCCGCCACCGAAGCAAACACGCTTTGAATCTGATCCTTTGTAATGTCCGGCTTGATGGAGGCGAAGCGCATATCTGTAATCTGTATTTTCATGGGGACATAATCGGGGTCCTGCAGCATGCTCTGCAAATGGACCCGCCAATCATCCAAGGCAACCGTTCCCCCCCAGACAACGATGGCAAGCTTGAGGTTAGGCTTGCAGACATACCCGATGCCCATGCGGTCATCCTTTCCAAAGGCTCCAGACCCAGCGGTCCACGGCCCTTCGCAAAGAATACCTGGTCCGCCTCCAGCTAGCGCTTTTGAAGCGGAGGCGACCTGCGCAGTTGCCCCAGGGTATCCTGATTGAAGATCAGGATGCCCGTCTGTCCCTCTGCAAAGGCGGAGGAATACACGACCTTGATATCACGCTGGATATCATAGAGATTCTCATAGCGGTCATCGCACAGGAGCACGCCGATGCTGGCTTTGATATGCTCTTCATGCTCATTGGCCGGACGGCTCTTTAATCTCAGATCGATGCGGGCTGCGATCATTTTGGGGATCTCGGCATTGGGGACATTCTCTATCAGGATGAAGAAATGATCCTGCTCGAACAGGGCGATGGTGTCGGTGGGGCGCACGCTGCTCTTCAAGACGTCTGCGATCTCGCGCATAGACGCCTGACCATATCTCTTCTGCAGGAACTTTTCGGTCGATTCCACCTGGCTGGGACCCACCAGGACCACTGCAAACAGGGATTGCGCTTTTTCTTTCAGATTCTTGAGCGCATACTCCAAACGGATCTCGAAAAACGAACGGTTATATAGGCCCGTGAGCTTGCCCCAGGGTGTTTTCCCAAAGGGCGTGAGGTCCACCTTCTTGCCGGTACGGCGCAGGCGCTGCACCAGGTCGGTGAGCTGGTTCGGGCTCACGGGTTTCAACATGACGAGGTCGGGTTCCACGGCGAGGCTCTCGGCGATCTCGGCAAAGGCCGTGACGACGATCACAGGTATATTTTTAAGGCGGTCGTCTGCCTTCATTTTTTGAAAGATCTCTGTTCCCGGCGTCCCGGGCAGGGTGAGATCGAGCAGGACAACATCGGGCTGGCTCAAGGAGAGCCGCTCGAGGGCGAGGGTGCCATTCGCGGCAATATCCGTCCGGTACCCGGCAATGTCCATCACATGCCGGAAGAGGGCGGCAATATCGCGGTCGTCTTCGATGATGAGCACAAATGGCTTTTCCATCTCGCGTTCCCTTTTTAGTTTTGACCTTTCACCTTTTCGTTAGATATCCCCTCCGTGGGGCCACGCACACGTACCTTGGAGAGGCATTTGGAGGTCCGCCGACCCGGTTGCCCCCTAAAGGTCTGCTCTGCTACCACCAGAGGGCAGCAGGGCACGGCCGACGGCAGCTCTCACAGCCGTTTATCTTTCAGAAGCTCGTGGGGACAGTATAAGGAAAATCAGGCGGCATGGCAAGAGCCGGGGGAAGGTCGATTCGGCCAAACCTGCTCGCCGATGAAATGAGCCTCGAACCTGGCGGTTAGAGAGCTTACTCCAATCAAGGCACGTTTTGCGGATGGTAGCTATCCGGATACACGTTTCCTGGTGTACTCAAGGCACTTTTCCAGCTCTTTAGTATCTATCTTAGTACCTTCTTTGGCCCTGATAGATAGTTCAATGGAGTCTTCAGTGTCAGCGATCTCGAGCGTTTCCATTTTTTCATACTCTTGAGTAGGGCATGTGCAGCGACCTTCACTGCACTCATGAAAGGCTTCCAGCAGTTGATCTTTCTTGCCCTCCACGTCCGTTATGTCAATATCGATTCCGTGCTCATGCGTGGTGATCTCGGATTTCATGACAGGCTCCTTTTGTTGCTGCACCTTGTAGTAGGACATGATTATAAACCTAGCGGTTGGAGTTCAAGTTTTATTGACATACAGTTCTCGTAATCACAATGCAGCAAACGCCCGTGGGGCAACGGACCCTTGCTTGGGCGATCTTTGGCTCAATCTGCTCCAGGCAGCACGGTCACTTGAACTTAGGAATCCAGCGCGGCGCAGACTTGCAGTAATTCTCATACGCCACGCCGAATTTCCTTTTCAACACCGGTTCTTCATACAAAGTGACGAACAGATGACAAAGAAGGAAGACCGCAAGCGCGTAGACAAGCATCCAAATTGTTTTGAACCAGAGAAAGTGACCGATGATGATGGTCGGCACAGCCAGGTAAATTGGGTTGCGAACATAGCGATACGGCCCTGTAGCCACCAACTCTTTTGGTGGGTCGATTGGAGCAGGCGTGCCGTGGCCCTGGAATGTGAAATTCCAAAAGCACCATAGAACCGTCACTCCGCCGAGAAACCAGAGGGGAAAAGCCAGATAGGCGAACAGGCCGGTCTCGACTTGTGGATGACCAGGTAATAGAGCAAAGGGAATATAAGCTGCCCCGAGGCCAGCCGCCAGGATGAGAAATAAAAGGGATTTGAGGGCGTTCATAGGTGAGTTACTCCTTGAAAGACCTGTTCATCACTCGCAAACGCCTCGTACAGACAGAAGCGCCAGTGATACACCATATCGATGCTGATATAGCGCTTGGCCTCACGCTCGCTTGAGAGTCAGGTCCTTGTCTTCCATTTCCCAGGCGTGATCGAGCGTGTGATACGCGGTGTGCCGAATCAGATACCGCAGCGGCCAAGTGCGGGCCATTTTGCCCTGGGAATGCAGCCCCCGAATTGCTTTGCAATAGGCGGCGCGATGCTCCTTTATTCTCTTGTCGGTCAGCAATGCCTCATCAGGCGTAACCACGCCGAGCTTCTTTGCCCAGTCCTGCTCGTTGGCAACTATATGACGCACGATCTGGTCTCGATCTCGCCCTCCGCCGCGCGGACCCCGCTGCATCTCAGCCGACACGCGCGAACGCACACCGTCGAAAAACGCCCAGCACGCCCGCATCAGCGTCAGTTCACGCTCCAATGCTTCACCCGACATGGCTTGCTGGTCGATACCCGAAAACGCGAACGAGATACCCCAGAAGTCGGTTGAGCCCGTGCCCGGATAGCGCTCCACCACATCGACAATGGGTGTGGTCGCGAACGCGGCTTTCATCCCAGCCAGCTTCGTCACCGCTGCATAACGTGGAACGTAGGAGAGTAAGCGTTCGATCGCGGCCTCCCCGGTCGTTGCCCCGCGCTCGAGACCGGGCCAGTCCGGTGCCACCGCCACCACCTTCTTGCCCTTCAGTCCAATTTCCAGTGTCACTCGAATATGCTTAGCCACAGCTCTTCCTATCACAATAATTTCTACCGTCGCGCACCGTAGTCGATTGCTCTCAATATTGCTGCGCTTAACTGCCTCCACTGCTTCGCAAATGCGAGGTACCACACCGCGCTTGCCACAAACGCTACAACTGAGGCTGCTACGACTGCCCAAAAGTTTATTCCAAACATAGAGTTCAGCCTTGCTCCGTTTCGGTCATTTGCTGCAATCGGCCATTCGAAAGACAAAAAGAACGCGTCCACAAGTGAGCTTCCACTGCTGGGCGGGACGAGACAAAGCTGATCCGACGGAATTGGCTCAAGCGTAGTTTACTCCTTGTTTGGCGGGGCAAATCCTACGAGTCTGGTGCACGCTGTGGTGGGTAGCGTTTGAAAAACCGAGCCACATGCTAATTTGATTTGAGTTTCGGTTTTCTTACTTCGCCCTCAAAATAAAACGCACTTCGATTCTCCAGAATGTATTGACGTACTCTTTGATAGATTTTGTTGTCCAGGTTGCAAAGCTTAGAATCTAATTCGCTAAAATCTGGCTCATATTTATCTAATTGTTCTTGCCTTATAGTTCTGTCTAAACTTGGCTCGCCGCCGATTTTAGAAACCGATTCTGCTATTATTTCAGCCACTTCATCAAGCCCTAATGCCTCGCTGCCAAGAAGTGCGTCTTTCCAAACAATGCCAGTGGAGTTGAAATAAAACTGGTCATGCCCGCCATTTACTACCTCAGCCAAGTACCATAACAGAGCATAGACATTCCGCTGTTCTTTTGAAAAGGATTTAAGGCTTTCATTGTATTTTTTTTCTCCGTCATATATGGTGGCAGTCCACCACACTGGATCAATAATCGCCATTGGGTCGTCATTATCGTTGATAAACTTGTCGTCAATTTTTATGTGTTCTATCACTGTTTCCATACTTGACTCGATTACTGATTTAATCTTGGATTTCTTGCCTATCTCTTGGCGAAGTTCTCAATGATAAAGGTTATCCGCAGGCGAGCATCGCTGGACCTTGCTCAAATCGTACTGCCTGACAAAATTATTTGATGAGATACCAACCGCAGAGGTCTTGGCAAAGGGCAATCTTATGTGTTGTTTTTGGAGG
>CAWAKH010000025.1:0-117322 GCA_963782565.1 uncultured Chloroflexia bacterium | reverse complement strand
GAGTATGCAATCTCTTTTCCGTCAGGTGACCAGGTGGGATTGTAACTGCCACCTGCCTTATTATCAGTGAGGCGAGTTTGATGTCCCCCATCGAATCGCATGAGATAAATGTCAGATATTTCTGTGTGATCTACTATGCCACGAAACTTGCTGTATATTATCCATTGACCATCTGGTGACCACCTTGCATCATCCCCCAATCCAGTTGGTAGTTTCTCGTAGATTTCGCCCGGTTTGTCAATGTTTAGTACATAAGTATCTATTGAGTCTACAAATGGATAGAAAAACCCAGGTCTTTGAACATTGACAACAATTCTATTATGCCTAGCAACTGGCTTTTCAAAAAGGTTAAACCGAATAATAACTATGATGGCAATTAATACAAGCCCCGCAATTCCTATGACCGCTTTTTTCATTTTTATATAGTTCAAAATACCCTGCTTTGTTTGATATCGAAGCACTTAACTAGTTTTTTAGCTGCCATTGGGCGTCTTATTAGCTTAAAGATTATACTGCCCGAATCTCAAATTGATCTGCCTGGGAAGCTGAATTGGGAGTTTGTCGTCTGCCTGTAAAGTATCAAAGAGGGTATACGGTCCTAAGATCATCGGGATTCTTCATGATATTTCTCTCATTCACGGCGATCCTCATTTCCTCACGCCTCAACCGGCGCACAAGGTTTCCGGGCACAAAACCATGACATTGTGAATCGGAAATTGGCTATTCGTCACTATGCCGGCAAGTGGGTAGTCCTTACAATCTTAATTGTGAGTATCTTCACGACCACCGTAAAAGGTTATCGTAAGGTATTAAGCATTGACTTCCACGGTATTACACGCCGGCAGGGGATAGTTGCGAAAGGAATGATCCTATGGCAATAGCAGAGGAAATGCTTCCACGTGATTTTTCATCGGTTGACCGCAAAGCACGCATGGCGCTCGAGTTGCGCGGGCTGCCGCTCCGCCCCGCCAAGGAACGGACGCTGGACTTCGACGAGGTGGTCATGCGCCTGGACGAGGAGTGGGCCATGTACGAGGCGGAGCGCTGCATCCACTGCCCGGACCCCGCGCCGTGCCAGAGAGCCTGCCCGGCAGGGAACGATATTTCGTTCGCCGTCTGGCTGATCGAGAAGGGGCAATTCACCCAGGCCGCCAGCGTCTATCGCCAGAGCAGCTCGCTGCCCGAAGTGTGCGGGCGGATCTGTCCGCAGGAGAGGCTTTGCGAGGGGGCGTGTGTGCGCGGAAAGAAAGGCCACCTTACCGTCCCGACCGGAGCGTTGGAGGCATTCACCACCCATTATGAGCGACGCACCAAGGGCGTCAGCATCCCGGTGGGCAAGTTCACCGGCAAGAAGGTGGCCATTATCGGAGGCGGGCCGGCGGGACTGGCATGCGCCGAACAACTCGTTCGCTTCGGTCACTGGGCGACCATCTTCGAGGCACGGCCCGCGCCGGGCGGCCTGCTCACGTACGGCATTCCGAATTTCAAGCTGCCCAAGAAGGTGGTCTTCGATATCTGGGACGACCTGCTGCGCGCCGGCGTGACCTTCGTGGGCAATACCTACATCGGCCCGACCATCACGGTGGAAAAGTTGTTCGCAGGCGGATATGATGCCGTCTTCCTGGGCCTTGGCACGACTGTGGATATGTCGCTGAAAGTGCCCGGCGAGGATTTACCGGGGATCTATAAGGCGACGGATTTCCTGGTGCGCGCCAATGTGGACAAGGAGCTGCTTCCACACGAGTTGTGCACCCGGCCGGAGGTTGGCCGGCGGGTGGCGGTCATAGGGGGAGGCGACACAGCCTCCGACTGCCTGCGCACCGCTTTGCGGATGGGAGCGGAGCAGGTCTTCTGCTTATATCGCCGCACCGAAGCGGAGATGCCGGGAGGTCACAAGGACCGCCAAATGGCGATCGATGAGGGCGCGCAATATCATTTCCTGACCCAGCCGGTGCGCTTCATCGCCGGGGCGGATGGCAAGCTGGCACAGATCGAGTGTGTCCGCACCGTGCTCGGCGAGCCGGATGCCTCCGGGCGGCGGGCATTCTCCATCGTGGAAGGCTCGGACTTTATTTTGGATGTCGATACCGCCATCATGGCCATCGGTTATAAGCCCGACCCGATCATAGGCTCTACCACGCCGGGTATTCAAACCAGCTCCGGCGGCCTGCTGTTGGCGGACGAGCGCACCGGGGCGACGCACCGGAAGGGCGTCTTCACCGGCGGTGATGTGGTCACTGGGCCGCAGCTGGTGGTTAACGCAATGGTAGCCGGACGCAAGGCAGCCGCGGCAATAGACAGATATCTCGGCTGGTAAAGCCAGGACCAGTCACACTGAAACAAGAATAGCGCTGAAGGCGCTATTCTTTTATTATCGGGCGGCGCCGAGGGAGTAGGATGGTTTTGCAACCCCTTAATAGCGATTGCCGTACATCATTCTAATAATGGCAGAATCAGAGCAGGTTTGGAGCGAGGCTTATGAAAGCAATAGTTTACACAAAATACGGGTCACCGGAGGTGCTTCAGCTAGCAGAGGTGGAAAAACCTGCTCCCAGGGATGATGAAGTGCTGGTAAAGGTCCATGCCGCGTCGGTAAACGCATATGACTGGCATATGCTGACCGCCGACATTTTCTTGGTGCGCTTCGAGGCCGGGCTGGTTAAACCCAAAAACAGGCTGCTCGGGGCAGACATCGCGGGGCGGGTTGAAGCTGTTGGTTCAAACGTAAAGCAATTTAAGCCTGGTGATGAGGTGTTCGGCGAAGCCCGAGGTGGCTGCGGCGGCTTTGCCGAGTACGTGTGCGCGCGTGAAAAGGCAGTGGCCTTGAAACCGGCCAACAGCTCGTTCGAGGAAGCCGCGGCCGTGCCCATGGCGGCATTCACCGCCCTGCAGGGTCTTCGCGATGAGGGGCAGATACGGCCGGGGCAAAAGGTTTTGATCAATGGCGCCTCGGGGGGCGTGGGTACCTTTGCAGTGCAGATCGCCAAATACTTTGGGGCTGAAGTAACCGCCGTGTGCAGCACCGGGAATGTGGAGGCGGCGCGCTCCCTCGGTGCAGACCAGGTCATTGATTACACCCGGGAAGATGTCACTAAAAATGGCCAGCATTATGACCTGATCCTGGCCGCCAACGGCTATCATTCGATCTTTGCGTATAACCATGCATTAACCTCCGGCGGCATTTACGTCATGGCCGGAGGCAGCATGGCCCAGATGTTCCAGACTGTGCTTCTGGGACGGTCGCTTTCAAAGAGCGGGGGTAAGAAAATGGGTACCTTCCTGGCGCAAAATCGCCAAAAGGATCTTGTGTTTATGAAAGAGCTCATTGAAGCCGGTAAAGTAAAACCCGTCATCGATAGACGTTACACGTTAAGCGAGGCTGCCGAAGCCGTCCGGTATCTAGGAAAAGGACACGCCCGCGGGAAAGTTGTGATAACGGTCGCGTAAAAGAACAAAACTTAGCAGAGCGCTGCGAGGGCGGACTCCAATGGCAACCGATGGTCAACCCCAATTCACTTCCGTTGTGCTTCTATTGTAAAGTCGGGCGTTTTTAGAACCAAACGGGTAATGACATCCTTCTCCCGCACAAAGTCAAAACGGGCTCTTTTCCATCTGAAACCCACTACATCATCATCCACCTTATAAGGTGTAATTTCTTCGGGTGATCCACCTGTTTGAGCGGCATAAACCTTTTCTTCATGGGCAGTCACTGTAAAGGCAACCCCTTCAATGGGCGTTACGTATTCTCCAACCAGCGCAGTGATGATTTCTTTACCCAACTCCGGTTTCTTGCGACTGAAAATAATGTTCTCGATGTTGGGCTCAATCGGGATCGAGATCGAGTTGATTTCGCCATTATCATTCATTAAGAAGCGGACCTTCACCCAGGTGTCGAAATCGACAAGATGCCATTCGAACACATTGTAGTGATAATGTCGCAACTCTGACCAATCGAGGCTGCCTACGGTGCAAGCCTGTAAACCATCCCCTTTCATTTCGATGGCGAAATCCGGGTAGCCGTCAGCTTCGTATTTACCAATGAAGGTTTCCAGCGGATGTGTAGAGGGAGCATTGACGATCTTTTCTTCAATGGCTGTCTGTTTGGCTTTCGCCTCCGCAACGATGATTGGATCAAACATCTTGTGAAATCTATTGTTCCAATCCCGGTCGGGCAAGTTCAAGGCGCGGTCGAGGCTCTCATAAAGAAGTACATCACGCAGCGGTACCATCGCAATATTGGTGAGAATAACAACTCCAATGTTTTCTTGAGGTACAAAGCCGATGATCAGACTATGGCCCTCCACATTGCCACCGTGATGAATAAGCGTATATCCCCGGTATGGTTCAATGAACCACCCCATCCCATAAGTAAAAATCGTGTTTCCCGTCAAAGCCTCATTTAATCCACCACCCGGGATTATGGTTTGGGGCAAGTGCATCTGTTTAAGATTGTCCGGAGAAACAAGCTGGAAATCGTTTACCCGGCCCTTATTTACATGAACTTTCAACCATTGGATAAGATCTGCCAGCGTTGAGAATAAAGCGCCTGCTGCTCCCGGGGAGATTTCAGTATGAAGACCAAAGGGCATATTGATCAGCCCTTTGATGTTTCCATCATTATCGCGATCCAAACGGTATCCCTTCGCAGTAAATTGGCCTTCTTCAGGCGGTTCTGGTTTAAAGTTCGACGCCACCATTCCGAGGGGCGTGAAAATACGCTTCTGAACGAAATCCTCCCATTTTTGCTCCGCGATCTTTTCAACCAGGTAGGCAGCAGCATAATACATCAGGTTGTTATATTGGAATTTCTCACGGAAGGTTGCATTGAACTTAAGGTGTTTCATCCGTTTGATAAATTCTGCCCGTGGAATATCCAAGCGCCATGCTGATAAATCATGTCTTGGTAACCCCGTACGGTGACTCAACATATCTCGCACGGTCACATGCTGTGTTACGTAAGGGTCATCCAGTATGAATTCCGGCATGTACGTTCTTACGGGTTTATCCCATTCTATTTTCCCCTCATCAATTAATAGAGCCACACTCATTGCGGTGAAAGATTTTGTGACAGAGGCCATTGCGAATCTTGTATCCTCAGTCATCGGGAGTTGATTTTCGACATCCCGCAGACCATAAACGCCTTGATGAATCAAGTCGTCTCCCTTCACAATGGCAAAAGCCACACCCGGGCACCGCCAGGACTGCATGGCATCTTGAACATATTGGTCAAAGTTATCAAAGCGGCTCATAGCTTTTTCCTCCTCCGTTAGAATGAGATTTGAGTAGGGTGCTGCCTTAATTTATTAACCATTTCTCGGCTCAACCTGGGGCTAAATGGGCGTTTCCGTCATTTGTCCTTGCACCGGATCAGGGAAGGCGACCCCTGATCTCTGATGAACGGTTTGCATTAGCCGCCGGTGGGCAGGACGAGTCCCTCCTGCCGAAGCGGAGCGAAGGTGCGCACGTTGTGTTGGGCCGGCACTGCAGTTTCTGTGATGAAACCGCGTTGATTCCATTAATATGGAGAGTGTTGGCTAGGGACGAAGCGTTGGTCCCAGGACGATTGCATATGCGACTGTACCTATCGCCCCAAGCATAATCCAGCACCAACTCCGCTTGATGATCAGCCCGGGCAGCGGCGCCTGCCGATCCCGATCCAGCAGCTGCATCATCCAAAGCAAACCGGATGTGGCGCCCAAACTTGAGGCTGCGGCAGAGATCGCCACAATGATGAGCCCCCGGGGATTGAGCAGCCCAATCGCGATGGAGATCACGGCTCCCGTCAGGTAAGACGTCAGGGCCATCTGGCGCGCATAGCGAATACGGGCACGACCCGTACCGCCAATGCGCCGATCGATTTCGCGAACAACAATGTAAATTATCAAAACGTAGCTGGCGATACCGGCGATTGTCAGCCCAATTCGCCAGAGCCAGGCAGGTTCTGCCTGGTAGAACAGACCATCACGGCCTGTTCCAAAATCGCCGATGCCGGTGATGCCGGAAAATAACAGGTAGCCAGTGGCAGACATGAAGCCGACAGCCCCCAGGAGCCATACGAAATAGCTGGCGGCGGATGCACGTGATGGAAGACGGCGCAAGATGAGAAAACCTGCGATGCCGATTATCAGGCTGACCGCTGGCCCGGCCAGGGCAACCAACCGAATATGGAGGTCGCTCATGCCAGTGTAGTCACAATTTACATAGAACGCCCCAACTTCCAGCGGATGACTTCCAAGCATAATACAGGCCAGGGTATGTCCAAGATGCTCATGCAAACCTACGGCGGCAATGTACGCCAGGGCTGAGATGGCAATGAGAGTCAACCGATCAGGAGCTAAGGGTGTGGCAGAAGGTGCGGACGAGGGTTGGGTCATATGGCGCAGGTCGATTCTACTGGTAAATGACCTTGTTGAAGCGTAAATAATGTTGGACGAGAAGCCCATAATTCAGCGCCAGGAAACAGGGCGTGCCATGTCGATAGTCTCCAAACATGTCTGGGTGTTGCCGCGATCAGGTAGCGAACCTCCCCCAATTCAGAAATCGATCTCAACGCAGCAAATGATACCGGGACCGGAGAACTTATCCATATTGACCCATCCGAGAGTTTCACGATGGTCATACGAGTTGTAAAGAATATACCCGTATCACGAACAACAGGTCCATCTACCAACCAAATATTATCAGCAAACTCATGAAGATGTTCCATATTCAGAGCCTTAATATTACACCAACAGGACGGCCGCCCAACCGAACCGGGTTTCAGCTAAGACCAACCCCTGAAGCGGGAAGGTCCAAATGGTTTCAAGCGCAGGTTTAACCCAAATCATCTAATCTTTAAATAGTCCTTTTTCCAGATACCCAAGTATTGAAAATAGGTGGTGGGGTAAGTATACTAAGTAAGGGTATTTGGACTTAATTTGTCCGGTTAGCACAATTCTCCAGGCGGCCAAATTTAACTGACATGCAACTTTCCTCAATAAGTAGTTATATGGTTTAGATATAGTTCTGCCCGGCGTCTATCATGGGCTAAAGCCAAAGCTTTATCCCTTTTTACGAGTTAGGAGAGGACCGTGAAAATGAGTTCCCGATATTGTGACCGGAGTCCGGGTTAGCTTCGATGTTATCGTCTATTTCAGCGGTGGAACAAATCCGGCTTTTCACGCTCAACTCCCAGTCGGACTTCGATTAGTCTGGCCTCGCTTGAATCAAGCACACATTCATTTCAGTTAATTTTGACCATAAGCCTATGTACAAGAGCGGGAACGCAGACCGGAACGGAATCAGCCATCTGGCAGCCGTGATTTCCGATGCAGCAAACAATGAGAATAAAAAGGTGCGGCATGAAAACCTTCTTTAGCAGACTTGAGACATCAGGGCGTGGCTGGATTAAATTCTGTGTAGCAATAATTGTGCTTGTCAATTCAATGACAACACCAATTCAAGCTGCAGCAAACGCGGCGGGAAACAACTGTATCTCCAGCAGCCCGACCACTGGCGCATATACCGTGATCCCCTGTTTTACCAGTCCCGCCGATGGCGCCGCCATAAGCGGGGACCAAACTGTTGCGTCTACTGTTACGGTTAAAGGAAGAAATCCCGGGATAGCTAAACTTGACTTCTATTTAAATGGTCAGTACCTGACGACGGAGTTCGAGAATCCGTATACTCTTGTACTGCCTTCAGCCAAGTGGCCGGATGGAGTTCAGGCGCTGGCAGTCGCGGTGACCATGAAAGATGGTTTCACCTCCCAACGTTCCTCGATCGGGCTGATCTTTAACAATAGCAGCCCTTCGGCCTCCATCTATCACAATACCAATATGATAATTAACGGGAGCGGGTCTTTGGCTGTTACTCCAGGTCCGCAGGGCAGTTCCACGGTTGCTCCATCCGAGTCAGATCCAGTCATCGCTGCCGCCGGGGATATAGCTTGTGATCCGGCTAACCCGCATTTCCTGAATGGAAACGGCGACCCCAATGGCAACGCTTGTCAACAGAAAGCCACGTCTGATTTATTGGTAAATAGCAACTTATCAGCAGTGCTGGACCTGGGCGACAACCAATATTTCTGTGGCGGTTACCAGGCATTTATGCAATCATACGACTTGAGCTGGGGACGCGTAAAATCAATTACGCATCCATCCATAGGCAATCACGAGTATTTGACATCTTCTCCTCCTCCTAATTATGAAGGTAATCCACCATATATCGGTACAGGTTGCACCACCACGAATGAGGGCGCCACAGGCTACTGGGAATACTTTGGAGAGGCTGCAGGTACTCAAGGGCGAGGTTATTATAGTTTTGATGTAGGAGCGTGGCACATTATCGCCCTGAATTCGGATTGTACTAATGCCGGTGGATGTGGCGCCAATTCTCCGGAAGGGCAATGGTTACAACAGGATCTTGCGGCTGATACGAAATTATGCACACTGGCATACTGGCATGTACCCCTGTTCAGTTCGGGAGGGCGCGCAACCCTCGATACAAAGGCATTTTGGCAAATACTCTACAGCAACGGCGCGGATATCGTTCTGAATGGGCATGACCATATATACGAACGTTTCGCGCCTCAGGATCCGAACGGTACAGCCGACCCTACGCGTGGGATCCGTGAGTTTATCGTGGGTACCGGCGGCGCCGACCACACCACGATTCCAGGAGCAATAGCTGCAAATAGCGAAGTACAAAACGTTGATACGTACGGCGTACTCAAGCTTACGCTCCATTCGAGCAGCGCGGACTGGCAATTCGTTCCGGAGGCGGGTAAGACCTTTACCGACTCCGGTACGACTGTATGTCATGCCATTGATAAAATACCGCCGACAGCTCCGACCAACCTGACAGCGACGGGAGTGAGTGGAAGCCCCGCAGATTTGAACTGGACGGCGAGTACCGATAATGTGGGCGTGACCGGGTATGGCATCTACCGCAATGGAATCCAGATCGGCACCACTGAAGGAACGTCGTATTCAGATAGTCCTCTACAGCCCAATATGGGCTACAGTTACTATGTGGTCGCTTTCGATGCTGCAAACCATGTTTCCCCGGCATCGAATACAGTAACGATTCCCACACCCTCAACCTCAATTGTTTTCAATGATGATTTTAAGAGCGGCGATATGTCGCAGTGGACACTGGTGCAGGGGTTAGTGGTCCAGGCGCAGGAGATATTCTCCGGCAGTTATGCGGCGCGCGGGACAAGCAATGCAGGTCCTGCAACTTATGCGCGCAAGCAGCTGGCTGCACCGCAAAATGATCTCTACTACCGTATCCGGTTCAAATCCATCAGCCAGGGGACCAACAATGCGAGCCTGCTGAAATTCCGGACTGCAACCGATGCCTCAATTTTGAGTTTGGGCATTAACAACCTTGGTCAGTTGAGTTATCACAATGATGTGAATGGCAACAGCGTGAATAGCACAACCGTTGTCAGCAAAGGGAGCTGGCAGACCCTGCAGGTTCATGTCACGATCGCGAATACAGCCAGCCAGATCGCGGTCTGGTATAACGATACCCTGGTCGGCGATATGACCCGAACCGATGCATTCGGCACGAACCCAATCGGGCGCCTGCAGTTGGGCGAGAACACACCGGGGTTGACCTATGACATTGCCTTCGACGATGTGACCGCTGCTCTTGGCTTCATCGCGGATGCCGCTCCTGTTCCCACCCCCACCTTCACGCCGACTTTTACACCGACCCCCACGGATACACCAACAGCAACTTCAACTCCAACGGATACGCCGACCTCCACGCCCACCCTTACTCCTACGTTCACGGCGAGTCCCACGGCAACCACAGCATTGTCCTCGGTTGTATTCAGCGATGGGTTCGAGAGCGGCGATATGTCGCAGTGGACACTGGTGCAGGGGTTGGCGGCCCAGCAGCTGGAGGTGGCGAGCGGAAATTATGCAGCCCGAGGAACGAGTTCAGGAGGCGCGGCTACCTATGCGCGCAAGCTGCTGGCTTCACCGCAGAGTGATCTCTACTACCGTATCCGATTCAAGGTTATCAGCCAGGCCGCGAATACCGTCAACTTAATGAAATTCCGGACAGCCACTGATGGATCCATCCTGAGCGTGAGCATCAACAATGTTGGCGCTCTGAGCTATCGCAACGATATAACCGGCACCTCGGTAAACAGTAACGTGATCGTCGGTAAAGGCAACTGGCAGAGCCTGCAGGTTCATGTCACGATCGCGGGCACAGCCAGCCAAATAGAGGTCTGGTACAACGATAACTTGGTGAGCGCCATGACACGTACCGATTTATTCGGTAACACCTCCATTGGGCGTTTGCAGTTGGGCGAGAATACACCAGGCTTGACCTATGATATCGCCTTCGACGATGTGTCTGCTGCTCTGGGCTTCATCGTGGCTCCGAGCCCCACTCCTACATTCACGCCGACTTTCACGTCGACCCCGACATTAACTCTAACTCCAACGGATACGCCGACCTCCACGACCGGCCCAACCATCACGCCGACATTTACACCGACGCCTACTGCCACCCAGACACTCACGCCAACCCTGACTGCAACTCCAACTGTTACATTGACACCAACAGTCACTCCGACATTCACGGCAAGTCCCACTGAAACTACAACGCAGTCTTCGGTAGTGTTCAGCGATGGGTTCGAAAGTGGCGATATGTCGCAATGGACGACCGTGCAGGGGTTGGTGGTCCAGCAGCAGGAGGTGGCGAGCGGAAATTATGCAGCGCGAGGAACAAGTTCAGCGAGTGCGGCAACCTACGCGCGCAAGCTGCTGGCTTCACCGCAGAGTGATCTCTACTACCGTATCCGATTCAAGGTCATCAGCCAGGCCGCGAACACCGTCAACTTAATGAAATTCCGGACTGCCACCGATGCCTCCATTTTGAGTGTCAGTATCAATAATGTCGGCGCTCTGAGCTATCGCAACGATATAGCCGGTACCTCGGTCAACAGTTCGGTGACTGTCAGCAAAGGGAGCTGGCAGAGCCTGCAGGTTCATGTGAAGATCGCGAGTACAGCCAGCCAAATAGAGGTCTGGTACAACGATAACCTGGTGAGCGCCATGACCCGAACCGATTCATTCGGTACCACCCCTATTGGGCGTTTGCAGTTGGGCGAGAATACATCCGGCTTGACCTATGATATTGCTTTCGACGATATAACGGCTGCTCTCGGCTTCATCGTGGCACCCACTCCCACTCCTACATTCACACCAACTTTCACATCGCCCCCAACCAACACTCTGCTGCCGCCCACGGCAGCCAGCTCGACTGCTACACCCACACTGGCGCCCTCTGCAACAGCGACAGCCAACCCAACGGCGACCCCCACGCTGCTACCGTCAGCGTCACCAACAACAACGCCTGAAGCTACAAGCACAAGCCCGCCAACGTCGATACCAGCAAGCACATCAACTCCCACGTAGCGTAGAATCCGACTGGGTCCCGGGATGAACCGGTATAGACGGTTCATCTCGAAGTTCTAATTTAGAACTTTATTAGCAAGGCCTTGATCGAGTTTGGTTGCAGTAGCGAAAGAGCCTTCAAGATCTCGAGGGCTCTTTTTGCGTTGTATATTGGAATATTTGACAATAAATCCCCCATGTTTAGGTGACCGACCCGGGGCGTGTGGAAGCGAAGCGGAGACGCCGGTACAACAAACCGTGATGCCATTGATTAGGGGTCTATTATTAGCAGATTCAAGGCGCCTCGGGCATGAAAAATTCTAACATTGAAAGGGTTTGCGAACCGTGCTACCATAGGCATACAGTACGGAAACGAATTCCGTATGGCCGACAAAGGATAGGATCCACTGTCCAGACAAAATCACAGGAATTTCATATTGGAGGTACCATGAACGAACTAGTCAGCCTGATCGTCAAGAAAACCGGAGTCCCGGAAGCCACAGCCCAGACCATTGTCAAGCTCGTGGTTGATTACCTGAAGAAAAAACTGCCCGCACCGGTCGGCTCGCAAATCGACGTCTTGCTCAGCAACGATGCCAACGTAAAAGCCGCCGAAAATATAGTAGGCGGCCTGTTTGGGAAAAAGAAATAGCCGTTTGGCTCTCTAATTTTCCCTGGCTGATAATTTAGAGAACGGGGAGAATACTCACAAATCTCCTCCGGCTCAAAAAACATACCTCATGGCGAAGTAATAAGCATGAGGTATGTTTTTGATTCTATTCCCAGAAGGCTCCTACAGGCCGTTTTTTAGATCAGGTTTCGACCGGCGTGGGCTGCGCGACAGTCGCGTGATCCTCGCGCGCGGGGTTTGGCACTATCAGCGCTTTGAGCAGAAAAGCTTCTCCAACTTTCGCCAGTATAATCCGGATCATGAAGCGGCTTTCTTCCGAAGTTGTTCCTATCGTTGATGGTCATCTTGATTTGGCAGAAAATGTGACGATATTCGGCAGGGACTTAACTTCAGAAGTCAAGGACATCAGGTCCCTGGAAAGACGCTCCTCAAAACAAGCCATGGTAACGCTTCCCGAACTTCAACGAGGGAACATTGCCCTGGCGTTCGCAACGGTTACTCCGGGTTTCCTGGTCGAAGATGTGGGAGCCAACTTTGAACCGAAGTTGGCTATTTACTACACTCCCGAACAAGCAGAAATCCAAGCCATGCTGCAACTTGATCTGTATGAACGATGGGAAAGAGAAGGAAGGGTCAGGATCATCAGATCGGTTGACGACCTGGAGAATCACCTACCATTATGGAAGATCGACCGGAAGACCGGACTGGTCCTACTGATGGAGGGTGCGGACCCGATTGTTGGAATCCCTGACTTGCCAAAATGGTGGAAGCGGGGTCTGCGCATCATCGGGCTCACCTTTGGGGATACTCAATATGGTGTGGGCGTGGCAGGTGGATCACCAACTTTCAAACCAGGCGGGCTAATGCCGAAAGGCGTGCAACTGCTGCATTCCATGGCGGAGTTGGGTTTTATTTGGGATATATCTCATCTGACAGAAGAAGGCATGTGGCAGGGCCTTGATCTGGACTTTCCCCATGTTTGCGCATCGCATGCCAATGTTCAAGCCCTTACACCCACAAACAGGCATCTAAGCGACAACATCATTCGGGCTGTGGCAAGAAGAGACGGGGTAATAGGCCTGGTGCTATATAACGGCTTCCTTGAGCCAAAATGGGAGGAGGACCATACAATTACAGTGAGACTCAGTAAGCAGCTTAGGCGCCATGCCGCGTACATAGCTGATCTTAGCGATTGGAGTCACATCGGTATAGGCTCAGATCTGGATGGCGGCCTGGGACTTGAAGAAAGCCCCGTGGAAATCAGTACAGTAGCGGATCTGGGTAAGATCGGAGACGTTCTACCACCCAGGGCGCGAGAGGCTGTATTGGGCGGCAATTGGCTTGGCTTCTTGATGCACTCGTTACCGCAACATTCATGGCAATGATATTCATGTTCTACAGCACTTTGCTGCAATTCCACCCGCGATTGATTTTCGGTGAGATTCAGAGCCCCAATATCCAGCCTTAAGAAAGCAAAATACCGCTTTTCGGGCGACCAGGGCCGCCAATACTTTTTTCATCTGCCTAACCTTTACCGGTACTGCTGATATTTTCGCCGTTCGGTGACGGTTTTATTGAAAACTGTCTTAATGTTGCCGCTCCGCCGCTCCAGCCTGCAAAGGCGCCACACAGGACACTTATGAGAGTGAATAAGATCAGGCTGCTAATGCCAGAGTCATTCCCGTAGAGTGGGCTATTTGCATAGTTTAAAGCGATTTGAAACCCGATTGTCCAGGCTATCCAACCTCCAATCGCAAACCCCAATGCCCATCCAAGGACTATTACACAAAGTTGTTTCCAGTGGAGGGAACGAACCGACCATAGAAGTATAAGAGCCGTAAGGACGCCGCCCACTAAACCACTCAGTGGCCCTCCCATCCCGTATTTGATTTGGGTGCTCGATAATGCCGGGATTATGATCCCGAATTGGTTTTGGGCAACCGGAAGTCCAGCGATAACGAATCCATCCAGCCAGTCATAAAACACAATACCAGCCCAGCCTGCAGCCAGGAGGATCAAATGGTATATTTTTAAACCATTGGAAGGTTTTGCCAGTTTCAAGACGATGGCCGTACCCACTCCACCGATCAATCCGGCAATTCCTCCGGCGATCATGCCGCCAAACTTTCCACCCTCTAAAATGTAGCCTGAGCTTATTATCTGTCGTACACTACTCCACCCAACTGCCCAGGAAACTCCCCAACTTAATGCCCAAACCGAAATCCAGGTAACGATTAACCGACCGGCCCCGGCTTCTTTCATGGGCGCCGGGGTTGGCTGGCGCAATATCCAAACCATGACAGCGCCTGTAACTGCCCCGGCTATCGCAACCGAAATTAGATCGCTGATGATGGGTGCACTGATTGTAATGGACGGAATGAACAAATCCAGTAATGTGGAGCCAAGCATCCAGCCAATTGCATTACCCAACACCCACCAGCCTGCTTTGGTCCGCCACTGCTTTAATATCAACCATTGAGAAGCTCCCAAAACAGCGCCGCGCACAGTCAGATATATTCCAGTCGACCAGATACCGGCCTGGAGATTAATATGGTGACTGATTATTACAATAGTCATCGAGCCGATAAGCATGCCAAAACCGCGCCCAAATGTCCCCGCAACCAACCACCAGGCTGTTTTCGAGAATAGACGCCGCAACAAGATCCATTGAGCCGCACTCACGCATAGAGCAAAAACTCCGCTTCCCACCATGGTTAACAGGATACCCGTATCGGTTGGCCAATTCAGCATTCCCAGACCCAGCCTGTCGGCGATGTAACTGCCAACAAGGCCCCCTATTATGGTTAGACCTGTCCACCCGATCAAAAAACTCCAGCCAACTTGTTTTTGCTTGATGTTCATTGCGGCTCCTAAATTCTTCTAATTAATATAGAAGACGGCTCATAAGTAGTTGTATAACTTATTCTGAGGCCACGTTATTAGTATTTTAGTTTACAGCAACCCAGCATTACCCCATCTACCTGTCATACCCCGTCAGAAAATCGTTGTAATTATAGTTCCAGACCAACCTCCCAACTTCCTCTAAAGGGGATGGCTGGGGATGAGGTTTATGTTGCACCTGAACTGCACCGGTAACGAAAGGCGACTCTATTACGACCCTAATCCCTTTTTCGATTTTATCGCTCCCAAGGCATGTGCCCATTGCCATAAAAGCAGCCTGTTTCTATAAACCTATCGCATCAAAAACAGCTTTTATCGCGGCAATGAGAACAATGACCGCAAACACTCGCTGGAGTGAACTGGCCGAAAGCCTCTTCTCCGCAAGAGATGCACCAACAAGACCGCCGAATAACGCCGCAATTGCCAGGGGAAGAACTATGGTCAACTGTACATCGCCTTTGATCCCGTGCGCGGTTAAGGCGACGGTAGATAAAATTAACACCAGCGCAGAATTAATAGCCGCGACAGATTTTGGGCCCGACCATCCCAGAAATAGTATGAGCGGCCCGAGAAACACGCCGCCGCCTATGCCCAAAAAACCGGACAGAAAACCGATAACGAGACCTGACGGTATGGCGACAATAAACAAACGAAAACGATTCGGTTCGAATTCTTTTTCTTGTGCATTAGAAGCCGATTTGAACATCCCGAGGCTCGCCACTGCAAGGGTTGCCGCCAGGACTCCAAGGAATATCCGCGTATCAGCCCTGACAAAGGCGCCAAGAAAAGCTGCCGGCATTGCAGGGATAAGGAAGGGCAATAAAAGCCTCCACTGTACGCGCCCGGCCATACCAAACCTCAATAACGCTGCTCCTGTGACAACAATGTTCAACAACAAGGCCGTGGGAGCTATTGTGGAGGCAGGCACACCGATCAACGTCATGACGGCAATATAGCCAGTGCCTCCGCCAAGACCCACTGAGGCATACGCTCCGGCTACTATTGTAATCAAGGGAATAAGAACGAAGAGCAATCCGGGTGATAATATCTCTGTCATTCCATCTTTCAACCGCCTGAACTTATGATTACGAGTATAGTATAACGTCCTGCATCGTTTAAGGCGTTAGGGCGCCCGGGATCAAGAAAGCATGTATGTGGATTGTATGGCCTGCCAATTTGTTTATGGGACACTAAATTTGCGGGAAAATTAACCTCAAGTGTCCATATATTTCATACAGAGTAATATGCTGTTTGCCCCCGAATAGCACCGCTTGCCGCCGGAAGGGCGGTTCGATCTTATTATTTGGCTGAACTGGTATCGTAAGACTGAAAAGTCGATGTATCGGTTTATGGACCCCAACCCTGCTCAGGATTTTTTCCTGGCCCTGAGAGATGTCGTGGGTTGCTATTGGCTTCAACGATTAGCGGGGATGAAACAACCACGACCAAAAGGGCTAATGTAATGAAACCTATAATTTGTGTTCGATATTCAATCACCCACACTGGCCACAAAACCTGACCGACTCGAAATATCAAGGCAAGGATAATTGCGATCAAAAATCCGATCAATACGGCCAGCCACCGCTTCGTAGCTCGGGCGATCTGTTTTTTATCACCACGCTTATTATGACGTCTTCGCATCCCGGACATTTGGTTGTCCTCCGAATTTCCGCCATTTTGATTTGATTTCATAAACGGCTCGCATCTTACTCAGAACCTAGCGCCGAGCGCGCGTTTTCACGGACAGTATAATCCTTTTGGGCGGGCCATGATCGGCCTCCTGGATCGCTTTGCGTGCAGCCTACGGTGGGTGGTGTGCTGTCAGGAGCGGCAACAGAGTGTCAGTCCCGCGTCAAAACACGGTTCTGCTGTCAGCTGCTTAACAGGTAAGCCTCCTTCAACCAGCCGATGAGCAAAGGGTCCACTTCATCGAGAGAGGCCAGTTTTGTTTCCTGGTGGTAACGACCGGTGGATACCCGCTCCGATCTGGCAAAGCGCTTGTGCTTGATGGGCGCGGCAGACTTGATGTTCAGGATCAGCGCATTCTTTCTGGTCACCACGCCTGCAAAAGCCGATCTGTTTACCAGATGGATGGAGGTCTTCTTCGGTTCTTCGATCACAGAACCAAATTTGCGTGATTCGGCCAGGATGCGATCGTAAATGGATTTCACGATGGGGTCCTTGCCTTCAAAATGCTGAGAGAGGGCAGTGGGTTCAGACATGGTACGCTCCTTTCTTTCGGGTACTCTACGCGGCAAAGAGCAAGCACGTTAAAAGCAACTACTCACCCTTTCGTCCCACGCTTTCAGCCTGGGACTAGAGATTCCGAAAAATGAATGTGGACGGGGAGAACTTCCCCGTCCACATTCATTTTTCGGGGGATCCGGCAGCGGGACAGTGAGTAGTTACTGTTCAATATAGAACAAGTGTACGGCAATTTGGGGCGGAGTGCAAGAAAAAAAACTTCCCACCTGATCAGGTGGGAAGTTTTATGGGTCTGGAAAGAGTGCGGCCTAATAGCGCTTGCCGCCGCCGCGTTGAGGGCGATGTCCGCGGCCGCTGCCGCGATTATTTCCAAAGCCGCCGCCGCGTCCCGTCTCTTCCCGCGGACGCGCCAGGCTGACCTTCAATTCACGCTCGCTCATCTGGAAGCCATTGAACATGCTGATAGCTTTCTCGGCTTCCACCTGGGTGCTCATTTCGATGAAGGCGAATCCCTTCGATTGACCGCTGTCGCGGTCCTTGATCAGTGCCACCGAGGATACTGTGCCGGCCCCGGCAAACAGGGTCTTAAGGTCGTCTTCCGTGGTCGAGTACGACAGGTTGCCGACATACAACTTGGATTCCATTTTCTCCTACTTTCAGGCCCGCCGCGCGGGCAGATAACTTACCAGGAATTGGACGACCTCGGTAGAGAATCACCTAACCCTGTTGACAACAAGCCCAGTATAACACACGGGTTAAAAGAAGCCTCGCTTTTGCGGGTACTATTCTCTCTCCAGTGGGTCATAGCCCGCGCCGGAGATGAGGCACATGGCCTTGCGCCAGGCCAGGCCTTCGCTTTCGGTAATTCCCTCCGATTGAAAGCGGTAGTCATTCTTGCGCACCAATTCAGCCATCTGCGCTTGAAGACCTTCAAGCCTGAGGCGGGTGAGGTCCAGAACAAACTTTGAGTCCTCCGCTGATTCGATGCGTTCCAACAGCCGGGTCAGATGCGGGAAACAAAAGCCATCCGATCCCTGCAGCGCAAGCCGCAGCTTCTCGTCATGAAGCGACTGGCTCAACCCGCCCAGGGCATGGTTGGAGGCAGTTTCTCTTTGTTCGCAGGCCGGGCAGCGGCCCGGGATAGTGGAAGCCTTCATGAACTTGCTGACGAGGCGCGCACGGTCCTTTGAGGGGTTGGGATTTGATGAGGAGGAAGCGGAAGGCTTTGGGAAATCTTCCAGGATATGCTTGAGGATATGCCCGTAAATGATCGAGGCACCCAGCGCGTCTGCGATCCTTGTCCTTAGAAGAATCCCGGCGTGCTCGGCGCAGAAGCCGCGGCTCTTCAGCAGGTTGTCACGCGCTCCGGGATCGTTGACAAGCTCATAGAACAAGCCATCCAGATAACGTCTCACAGAATGCGCGCCCAGGTGGCAAACAGGACAACCCGGCTGGCCGCAGGCATTCACAAGGTCAAAGTATATAAGGGGTCGATTCGCATTACCGGAAGGGGACATATCGCTTCCTCACTTGCCCGGGAAAGAACATAACGTCCCGCAGGTTTTAGCCTGCGGGACGTTTTATATAATTGTTGTTTCTTTTTACCGCACAAAAGCTTTGCGTCCGGCATACTGCGCCTTGCTGCCGAGTTCCTCTTCGATGCGCATGAGCTGGTTGTACTTTTCGACACGCTCGCCGCGCGCCGGAGCGCCGGTCTTGAGATGGCCGGTAGCCAAAGCCACCGTGAAATCGGCGATGAAGCTGTCAACGGTCTCGCCGGAACGATGCGAGACCATCGCGCCCCAGCCGGCCTTGCGGGCCATCTCGATCGCGTCGATGGTTTCGGTGAGCGAGCCGATCTGGTTGAGTTTGATCAGCACGGCATTGGCGGCGTTCTCTTTGATACCGCGGGCGATGCGTTCCACGTTCGTGACGAACAGGTCGTCGCCCACCAGCTCGACCTTGCCGCCGATGGTCTTATTGAGCAGCTTCCAGCCGTCCCAATCGTCTTCGGACAGTCCATCCTCGATCACCACGATTGGATACTTCTTCACCCACTCTGCATACAGGTCAACCATTTCCGCGGAGGTAACCTTGCGGTTTTCGGTACGGAGGTTGTATTTGCCGTCTTCGTAGAAACCGCTGGAAGCGGGATCGAGCGCGATGGCAACCTGGTCGCCGGGCTTGTAGCCGGCCTTTTCAATGGCCTTGACGATCCACTCGACCGCGTCCGAATTCTTCTTGAGGGCCGGGGCGAATCCGCCCTCATCACCCACGCCTACCGAATAGCCGCCATCCTTCAATAAGCTTTTTAGCGAATGATAGACTTCGCTGCCCCAGCGCACGGCTTCGTGCATGTTAGGCGCGCCCACCGGTGCGATCATGAATTCCTGAAAATCGGTGCCCTGCCAGTTGGCGTGCACGCCGCCGTTAAGGATATTGAACATCGGCACGGGCAGCAGATTGGCCTGACCCTTGCTCAGATATTGGTAGAGCGGCTCATTCTTCGAGACGGCCGCGGCGCGGGCCACAGCCAGGCTCACGCCGAGGATGGCATTCGCTCCCAGATTGTTCTTGTTCGGCGTGCCGTCCAGCTTCAGCATGGCTTTATCCACCGCAGACTGGTCGAGCGCATCCGCGCCCATCAGGGCCTTGGCGATCGAACCGTTCACGTTGGCGACCGCTTGCAGCACGCCCTTGCCGCCGAAGCGCTTCTTGTCGCCGTCGCGCAGTTCCAGCGCCTCGTGAACGCCGGTGGAGGCCCCGGAGGGGACTGCCGCGCGCCCGAAGGCGCCGTCGCTTAACTTCACTTCCACTTCGACGGTGGGGTTGCCGCGTGAATCGAGGATCTCACGGGCATGGATTGAATTAATCTTGGACATTTTTATTACTCCTGTTCATGGAAAGTTCTTCGAAGATTTTTGAAAGATACAATGCCGTTTCGGCCAGTTCGCCAACAGCCGGATCGAGCCTTTCTGCCAAATCTGCCGGTACGCTGCCATACCGTATCAGCTTCGCCGAGCGTGAATCCAGTAGATTCGCCCAGCTGATGATCATCTCGCTGCGAATGAGCGATAGTGGATTTTCCTCCTTCTTCTCAAGTTCAAATGACCTGCTTACCAACCTGATCTGGTCCAAAGCCGTGGAGATATCGCGGTTTACCTGCCGGCGGCGCTCTTCGGGTATTTGCACTTCCGCCGTGTATAATATGCCGTCTTTCTTCGCACCGCCCAGCCAGGACTGGGCCTCGCGCAGGCTTCTCTCGAACGATTGGATGGTACTGCGCAGTGATGACCGTTGTTGCGCGTTAAGCAGCTCATTCATATGTTTTTCTCTTGACTTTTGGCTTGTTGGGAATTCAAAGCCGCGTCAACTGCCGGGATTTTCCCCTCACAAGGGAACAAAAAGCCTCTACCAGCAGTCGTTATGGTAGAAGCTACTATTCGGAGAATCCGACAAAGTTCTTTTTTCAACGCCAACGCGCCCCTTCGTTGACATACTTGTACCCGTTTGATCTGCCGGTGGATATTATACCATTTTGACATATGGAAAGGCTTGTTACGGCAGACCTGAAGGGTCTTATTATATGAAGGTGGACAAGGTAATCATGTCAAATAAATGGTCAAAATCAGGGGAATTTGAAGAAACATATACCAACCCGGCTTGACAGCACAAACGGGTGAGGGCATACTTTTTGTGACAGTTTTTACAATCCTGCAATATTCTCAAGCAAAGGCTGGGTCCCATGAGTAAAAGGCTAAGAATAATCTTGTCGTTATCCTTCGTCCTGTTGGTTGCCATAGTGCTCTCCCTTTCCAAGGTCGCCCAGCCGGCGGCGCCCCACGTGCTTTCCGTCAAGGTGGAACAAGCACAAGTCGGGCCGCATATCGTTGCGCAAAACCCGATCGCGGGACAGCGGCTGGACCTTTCCCCGGCGCTTCAATTCACATTCGACCGCGACATGGACCGCGAGAAGACGGCGCAGGCCTTCACCCTGCTCGGTCCGGACCAGAAGGCGGTGCCGGGCAAAACCGATTGGCTCGATGCGCGCACGATCGAATTCAAGCCGGACGCCAAACTGGAGCCAGCCGCGAATTACAAGGCGGTCTTTTCCACCCAGGCCGCTGCAATCGATAAGACCTCTCTCACAGAGAATATTGAGCTCAGCTTCACGACCGTGGAAAACCTCGAGGTGGGTCAGGTCTTTCCGGCCGCGGATGCCGAAGATATAGACGGGAATACGAACATTACCGTCATCTTCAACCGCGCCGTGGTGCCGCTTAATATCACGGAAGAGCAGGGCAAGCTGCCCCAGCCGTTGGAATTAACGCCGCAGGTCAAGGGACAGGGCCAATGGGTAAACTCATCGGTGTACGTATTCCAGCCTGACCAGCCGTTATTAAGCGGGACGCGCTATACGGTGAGAGTCGGCGCGGGACTGAAAGATACCACCGGCAGCACGCTGGATAAATCGTTCGTCTCGCAGTTCCTCACGCGCGCACCGGCCATCGACCATGTGGCGCTGCAGAACGGTCCTGCAGATCTGTCGCTGGATAACGTCCAGAACGTTTTGCTGGACCAGGCGTTTGTCGTCACCTTCCTGCAGCCCATGGATTCCGGAAGTGTTGCCAAAGCCCTCACGATCACGAATCGTGAAACAGGTAAACCGGTACAGCCCACCCTCACCTGGAATAAAGATGGCACGTTGCTCACGGTAAAACCCTCGGTCCGTTACCAGATCGCCAGCTATTACACATTGCAGATCGCGGATAGCGCCCAGGCCACAGATGGCGGGACTCTCAAAGAGGCACTGACGGTTAAATTCAGCACGGTACCGCTGCCGCAGATCGTGAGCACCACGCCTGACGGGAGCTCTCAGGCAGCGTCCTACGACTCCTCGCTCAGCATTAAGTTCGCCTCTCCCATGCGGCTCAGCAGCCTTAAGAGCAGGGTGATCATCAGGCCTGCGCCCAAAACGGCCCTGCAGTGGAATTACAACGATTACGATTGGTCCTACAACACCTACGGCCTGGAGCCCGGCACCGATTACGTGGTGCGCATCCTGCCGGGCATGGCGGATATTTACGGCAATACGATTAACACCGGTACTTCGTTCGCCTTCACAACGGGGGATAAGGACCCGTATGCAAACCTGGTGCTGCCCTGGACGCCGCTGGTGTACCGCGCCAAGGGACCCCAGGAAGTTTACTTCGAAGATACCAACCTGGATTCGGCTACGATCTCCCTTTACCCGCTGACCTTTACCGAGTTCAGCAAAATGTTGAACGGCAACTCGGGCAACAAAGGGAACGGAGGAATCGCGACCGTTGATTTCAGCCCGCAGGTAGCGCCGATCCGCGAATGGAAGCCTGACACGCAGGGACCCCGGAACCAGCTTAACCGTTTCAACTACAAGCTCCAAGACTTAAAAGGGAATCCCCTCCAACCCGGAAATTATTTCATCGGCGTGAAAGCTTCGCCGCTGAATTACACCAGCAACTTCTACCAGGGCTTCCTCTTCATCGTCGCCATGGACAACATTACCTTCAAGGCCACTCCCACCGAGGGACTGGCCTGGGTGACCGATCTCGAAACCGGGCAGCCGCAAGCGGACGTGCCGGTGCTGTTCTATGATAAAGACTTCAATCAGGTGGGCAGCGGGACCACAGACCCCAACGGCCTTGTGTACCAGAAAGGCATCGCCGCTCCGGTCTATGCACAGGTGGATAGCAAGACCCATCTTGCTTTCGCCTCACTGGATTGGGGCAGCGGCGTGTGGGCCGGCGATTTCGGCATCTCGGCCAACTATTACGATAACAACAGCACGTCAGACTTTGCTTATCTCTATACCGACCGGCCCGTTTATCGTCCGGGGCAGGATGTGTATTTCAAGGCGCTGGTGCGGCAGAACGATGACCTGCATTACAGCCTGCCCAAAGATACGAATATCTATGCAACCATCGAGCAGTCCGGTGAAAAAGTCTATTCAGAGAATCTACCCCTCTCCCAACTGGGAAGCATCAACGGCACCTTCAAGCTGGCAAGCGATGCCGCCCTTGGCACCTACACCATCATGCTTCGCGGGACTCCGAATGCAAATCCCTTTGGATATCTGACCTTCCGGGTGGCCGATTACCATAAGCCGCAGTTCCAGGTCAATGCGGCTTCCGACAAGGCGGACATCCTGGCAGGCGATAAAGTCGATTTCAGCCTGGACGCCTCTTATTATTCCGGAGGGAATGTGGGCAACGGAAATGTAGACTGGTTCATGGATTCGGCTCCATATTACTTCACACCGGCTCCAAAGTTCAGCCAGTACAGCTTCATGGATTGGGACCGCGACCAATACTATTACTCGCCGCAAAACGCCGGGCAGTCGGGCACGTTGGCGGAGGGCCAGGGCACCACAGATCAAAACGGTCACCTGGATGTACCGAAATCGGTTGACCCGGGCGAGAACAAGACGGACCAGCAGGTTACCTTCCACGCCAACGTTACAGACGTGGCGGGTGATACTGTCAGCGGACAGACCGGCATCATCGTGCATCAGAGCGAGCTGTACGGCGGCATCCGCTCCTTGAGCTATGTGGGTAAACAGGGCAAGGCGCAACCGTTCGACGTGGTGGTGCTGGATTGGAATTCCAACCCGGTCGCGGACCAGAGCGTGACGGTGAAGTTCGTAGAGCGCCAATGGTTCAGCGTACAGAAACAGGACCAGCAGGGGCAGTTGAGCTGGGTTACTTCAGTTAAAGACATCCCAGCGGGCCAGAAGACCGTGGTGACTGATAAAGACGGCAAAGCGAATGTCTCCTTTGTCCCATCCCACGGCGGCGTGTACAAAGCCCTGCTCACCGTTACGGATTTAAAAGGCAATACCCAGGTGTCTTCGGCCTATACGTGGGTATCCAGTGATCAATACATTGCCTGGCGGCAGACCAATGACCGCAGCTTCAACCTGATCGCCGATAAGGACCTGTATGCACCCGGCGATACGGCAGAGCTGCTCATTGCCCAGCCGTTCGAAGGCAGCGTATATGCGCTGGTGACCTACGAGCGCGGGCATATCTATAAACAGGATGTGGTGCTACTGAACGGCAACAGCACGGTCTATAAGCTCTCGATCACCAGCGAGATGGCTCCCATGTCTTATGTGTCCGTCGTTGTGGTGAGCGGAGCGAACGGCACAAAGGCGCCCGATTTCAAGATCGGAATGGCGCGCATCAATGTGGACACGAGCCAGCAAACGTTGGACGTTAAGGTCACAGCCGATAAGAAATCGGCCGGGCCGGGCGACAGCGTCACCTATACCATCGTGACTAAAGACCAGGCCGGCAAACCGGTCTCAGCCGATGTGTCGCTGGCGGTTGTGGATAAAGCCGCCCTGGCGCTGGCGCCTTCGAACTCAGCGCCGATCCTCAAGGGTTTCTATCCCGACCAGGGACTCAGCGTGCAGACCGCCCTCAGCCTTGTATCGAGCGCCGATGACTTCAACGCCCAGTACCGCCAGAGCATCCCGGAGGGCGGCGGCAGCGGCGGCGGTGGCAGCGACCAAAGCCTCGGTATCATCATTGTCCGGCAGGATTTCAAGGACACGGCCTGGTTCCAGGCGCAGGCCACCACCGATGCGAATGGGCAGGCACAGGTGACGATAAAGCTTCCGGAGAATCTCACCACCTGGGTGGCGGACGCGCGCGCCGCCACCGCGGAGGGACGTGTGGGCCAATCCACGCAGGAACTGGTCAGCACCAAGCCGCTGTTCGTGGAGCTGCAAACGCCGCGTTTCTTTGTCGCAGGCGACCAGGCGCGCATAGGAGCCGTCGTCCACAATAACGGCGATGCGCCGCTCACGGCACAGGTGAATATCGATGCGCAGGGAGTGGCACTGATCACCCGGGCCGCACAGTCCGTTTTGGTGGCTGCGAAAAGCCAGTCCTACGTCACCTGGGACTTAAATGTGAACCCCGATGCCGGGCGTGTTGACCTGACCGCCCAGGCCACCAGCGGGTCGTTCCAGGATTCCAGCAAGCCGGCTCTCGGCACGCTTTCGGGACAGGGCATACCGGTCTACACTTATTCTGCTATGGAAACCGTCGGGACTTCAGGCATGCTTACCTCGGCAAATTCAGCCACTGAGGGCATCCAGCTCCCAACCACATACAACTACAGCAATGCACAGCTCTCCATTGACGTCTCGCCCTCCCTGGCGGCCTCCATGCAGGACAGCCTGACCTACCTGGAAGACTACCCCTACCTGTGCATGGAGCAGACCATCTCGAGCTTCCTGCCGAACGTTGTCAGCACGCGCGCCCTCAAGCTGGCAGGGTTATCGAACCCGACCTTGCAGGGTAACCTGGACCACCAGGTGAACACGGCGCTGCAAAGGATCTACGCCAAACAAAAACCGGATGGCGGCTGGAACTGGTGGGACGGCCCGAACAGCGACCCGCAGACCAGCGCCTATGTGGTATTGGGTCTGTTGGAGGCGAAAGATGCAGGCTATACGGTTTCCGCCGATGTGCTTTCCAAAGGGGTCAAATACCTCAACGATAACCTGCCGGTGCTGAAAGCAAACGATGAACACTGGCAGTACAACCGCTCGGCCTTTATTTTGTATGTACTGGCGCGCGGGAACGACCTGCAGGCCGGACAGACCAATTTCATTTACGAGCACCGCTCCTCCCTGGACCTGTACGGCAAGGCTTACCTGGCGCAGGCGCTGTACATGCTGGATCCGAAAGATGAGCGCATCAACTCGCTCATGTCGGACCTGGCAGCGGCCACCGTCATGTCGGCGGCAGGCGCGCATTGGGAGGAAGGCTCGGTTGACTACTGGAACTGGAACACTGACACACGCACGACGGCCATCGTCTTGAATACCTTCGTGCAGATCGACCCGCAGAACCTGATCACGGCCAATGCGGTGCGCTGGCTGATGGCGCATCGCGAAGGCAACCACTGGCATTCGACCCAGGAGACCTCCTGGACGTTGATCGCACTGACGAACTGGCTGACGGCCTCAAAGGAATTTGAATCCAGTTATCAATACGCGGTGGGCCTGAACGGCGGCATGCTGCAACAAGGCCAGGTGACCAAAGATAATTTGACCGACACTGTCAAGCTTCAGGTACAGATGAAAGACCTGTTGAAGGACGTGGTCAACTATGTAGTGGTGACGCGCGGGGACGGGGCCGGTAACCTGTATTACGATGCCTACCTGAGCACGACCCTGCCAGTTGCCTCCGTCAAACCGCTCGACCAGGGCATGAGCCTCTCGCGACAGTATTTCACCATGGACGACTCAAAAACCCCCATCACGCAAATTTCCCGCGGCCAGTTGGTGCGTGTCCGTTTGACGATGGTGGTGGCCGAGGCGCTGCATTATGTAGTGATAGACGATCCGCTGCCCGCCGGTTTGGAAGCCATAGACGCCTCCATCATGACCGATACACAGGTGCCATCCACCTATACCGTGCAGGATTATAGAGATCGCGGCTGGGGCTGGTGGTATTTTGACCACACCGAGCTGCGCGACGAAAAAGTGGTGCTCTCGTCCGATTACCTGCCCGCCGGAACGTATGTTTACACCTACCTGGCGCGGGCCAGCACGGCGGGCACGTTCCAGGTGATCCCGCCGACCGCCTCGGAGTTCTACTTCCCCGATGTGGGCGGAAGGGGCGCAGGCAGTGAATTTGTGGTGAAGCCGTGAGGAGTAAGAGGTAAACACGGAGACACGGAAGCAAGTAAACACGGAGACTCGAAGGTTAAAGTCTCCGTGTTTGATTAAGAAAGCGAAGGCAACTTATTTGTTGTGCAGTTTCTTTCAGCCGGAATCCGCTGGCGAGTCGACAGGCTGGGAGGAATTGGTCTGTTCCAAATCCCGTTGATTTTTCCTCTTGACAGTACAGAACATGTATTCTAATACTTCCCTTGACATATACCTATATAGGTATATAATAGGAGCATGGCACGCATCCCCACTACTCACGATCCGTTCAATGCCGTGGCTGAACCCAAGCGGCGCCAGATCCTCGATGTGCTGGGCTCGTCCGAACGGTCCGTGAACGAGATCGTGGAAGAGCTTGGCTGGCCCCAGCCGATGGTGTCCAAGCACCTGGCCGTGCTGAAGAAGGTCGGGCTGGTGCGCGAGCGCCGCGAAGGCCGTCAGCGCCTGTACCGGGTGAGCATGGAGAAACTCAAGCCCATCCATGACTGGGTCACCCCCTTCGAACAATACTGGAGTGAAAGTTACGATCGTCTCGATGAAGTTTTAAAGGTTATGCAAAAAAAGGAGAAATGACATGTCTGCAAAAAAGAACCAAACAATTCTCACCGCCGAACCCGGCAAACAGGAAGTCTTCATCACGCGCGAGTTCGACGCACCGCGCGAGCTGGTCTTCAAGGCCTACACAGACCCCAAGCTGTATGTCCAATGGCTTGGGCCGCGCGGCTTCGGTATGAAGCTTGTAACCTTCGAGCCTACCAGCGGCGGGGGCTGGCGCTATATCCACACCGACCCGGAGGGCAACGAGTTTGGCTTCCACGGAGTGAACCACGAGGTGCTGGCCCCGGAGCGGATCATCGGCACGTTCGAGTACGAGGGCCTGCCGGAAGGGGGCCACGTGGTGCTCGAGACCGTTAGGTTCGAAGAGCTGCTGGGCGGCAGGACGCGCCTCACCACGCAGTCCCTCTTCCAGTCGGTGGCGGACCGCGACGGCATGGTGGCCTCCGGCATGGAGCACGGCATCGTCGACAGCCACGAGCGCCTCGACGAAGTGCTGGAAAAGCTGCACAGGTAGCCTGAACACCCTCCCGGAATAAGCCAAAGGAGAAGCCCATGGGTAAAGTTGTTTTCAACATGAGCATGTCGCTGGATGGTTTTGTGGCCGGCCCGAACGACAGCCCTGATAGTGGCCTGGGCGATGGCGGTGACGAGCTGTTTAAGTGGTACTTCAGCGGCGATACCGAGATACGGATCTCGGAAGGCACACCGCTGCTCAAGGTCTCGCGGCAGAGCGCCTCACTCATTAAGGAGGTGATCAGAGCAACCGGTGCTCAGGTTTGGGGACGGCGGACCTTCGACATCACCAGGGGGTGGGGCGGTCATCCTCCGGCGGAACCCTGTTTTATCCTCACCCATAACGTTCCGCAGGAATGGGTGAAGGCGGGATCGCCGTTCACCTTTGTCACGGATGGCGTGGAAAGCGCCATCCGCCAGGCGAAGAAAGCCGCAGGAGACAAGGATGTGGTCATCTGCACTGCCAGCATCCTGCAGCAATGCCTCAAGGCCCGGCTGGTGGACGAGATCTACGTTGACGTGGCGCCCCTGCTGCTCGGCGGCGGCGTGCGGCTGTTCGACCATCTGGGTCTGGTGCCGATCGAGCTGGAAAGCATACGAGCCGTCGAGGCTCCCAACGTAACGCACCTTGGATTCCGCGTTGTAAAGTAACTTGAAATGTCGCATGATGAGCTTGCCAGGAACCAATAAATTTGAAATGGAGAAAACTCATGAACCTTACAGGTAAACCAATCAAGGAAATTTCATTACCGGCAGCACGATTGGCAATCGCAACGTCAGCTGCAGCTCTCCTGTTGCTTGCTAGCTTGCACATACTCAGCCTGGAATTTAATCCTGCCTGGCGTATGGTGAGCGAATATGCATACGGGCACTATGGCTGGGTATTATCGCTGATGTTCCTGGCCTGGGGCATCAGCGTGTGGGCATTGGCGGCTGCGCTTTGGTCGCAGGTTGAAACCAGGGCAGGTAGAATCGGCTTATGGTTTCTGATTATCGCAGGTATAGGCGAAGCAATGGCTTCCGTCTTTGATATCACTCAGGACACCGGGCATACTATTGCGGGCATTCTTGGGATTGTAGGCTTTCCCATTGCAGCGCTTTTGCTGAGTGCAAGCCTGGGCCGTATCGAAGCGTGGGGTGGTGTTAAGAAGCTGCTCCTATGGATCGCGAACCTTAGTTGGATAAGTATTGTTTTATTGGTGGCAACACTGGTCCTGATGACGGTCCAATTCGCCGCGGCAAACGGAGGCCAACTGCCTCAGCAAGCCCCGGCAGCATTACCGGCAGGAGTGCTTGGATTGGACGGCTGGGCCGACAGATTAATTGTCCTCTCCAACTGCTTGTGGGTGTTTGTTGCTGCATGGCAGGCGATCCGGGTGCGAAGCCAAAAATCATCCCGGGTAGGAATTGGTGATCATATCGAAAGGAGATACGTATGAGAACCAATCAAACTGGGCCCAAGAACATAGATGAATATATTGCAGGCTTTCCCGAGGACGTTCAAAAGATCCTGGAGAAGATACGATTCACCATCCGGAAGGCGGCTCCGGCGGCGGAAGAAACCATCAAGTATAAAATGCCCACCTTCACGCTGAAAGGGAACCTGGTTTATTTCGCGGCGTTCAAGAACCATATCGGCTTCTATCCTCCGACAGCGGGGTCGAAGGCCTTGAGTAAAGAGTTGTCGGTTTATGAGGGCCCGAAGCGCTCGCTCAGGTTTCCATTGGATGAGCCGATCCCGTACGACCTGATAAGCAAAATCGTTAAGGTTCGGGTAAAGGAAAACATCGCAAAAGCAAGGGCAAGGAAAGTACAAAGGTAGATACGTAAATACGGGGAATGGGAAAGAGAAGATAAGGAATATCCATCAACAACAATAAGGGCGCCTCCTGATGTTACAAAGGATCGGGCGTCCTTATTGTTCTAACGTTGCTTTAGGATACGCACCATTTGTTGACACCCTTTCCACCCAAGATAAATGCTGCCTCGTGATAAAATCGAATAGGAAGATCAAGATGGATGCTCAAACCCTTCTAAAAACCCGCCGTGAGGAAATTCTTGAAGTTGCCGCACGCAATGGCGCGGTAAATGTCCGCGTGTTTGGGTCGGTGGCTCGCGGCGAGGAGCGTGTGGACAGCGATATTGACTTTTTGGTCAACCTTCAGGCCGGGCGTAGTCTGCTTGATCTGGCGCGGCTTTTGCGGGAACTGCAAACCTTGCTTGGCCGCGAAGTGGACGTGGTTACTGAAGCCGGGCTGAGGCCGCGTATCCGCCCCCAGGTATTGAAGGAAGCCCGCCCGTTATGAGAAATGAACGCGAGCGGCTGCTTGATATTCTGGAAGCCATCGAGCAGATTGAGAAATACGCCAAGCGGGGAAAATCGGCTTTTGAATCCGATGAATTGATCCAGAATTGGATGGTCAACCATATCACCATCATAGGCGAGGCTTGCCGCGGCCTGCCAGATGACTTCCAGGCTGCCCATGCTGATATCCCGTGGGCGGACATTATCGGGATGAGGAATCTTTTGATCCATCATTATTTTGGAATTGACACAGATGCCGTCTGGTCAGTCATTGAACGGGATATTCCAGAGCTGAAGCTCAATATTCAAATACTGTTAAAACACCTGAAAAATTAATCAAGGCAGGCTGTACTTGACCATCAGGATGGGGCTGTTTGAGGCGTCTTCCGCCCCGCTGTAGAACTTGATGTAGGCTCTCGCCTCATCCTGGCCGGGCGCTCCGCTGAATCTTAAGCGGAACTGCGTCGTCCCGCTCGGGTTGATGGACTGGGATACCGCCGGGAGAAAGTCCACCGTGTACCAGCCGCTGTTTGGCGTCTTCTCGAACATCCCCATCTGATCCCTGCAATTTGCGCCGAGGCGCGCCTCCACCGGCTGGCCCCTGCCCGTCTTGTAAACGGGCGGCTGGCAAACATCGACGATCAAATCCCGGGGGTCCTTTAACGGATCCTTTCCCACCACGCCCGCCGACCTCACCTTCAACTTCACGGAAGTAACGACCGCCCTCTCCGGAAGCCCTGAAGTATTAAATGAAAGCACCGCGCTGTATCGCCTGTCCTGTAGGTCCTGACCCACCAGAAGTGTCGCCCCACCTGAATTGACCGTGCAGCCAGCCCCATTTGTTTTCAGGCATCCCTGTCCTGTGTTCCCTGAAGTGAACAGCCGGTACCCCATCAGGTTCCAGCCCAAGAACTTTGGCGTCAGGTCCGAATGGAAGATGCCCCAGTGCGGCTCGACGGAGGCCTGGGTCTTCGAGGGCTGGTCGAACCCCTCGAAGTACGCGAAGCGCACCTCCGTTCCTGCCAACCCGCGGTAGTACAGGTCCTGGTTCGCTTCCGATAAGCCGAAAGCGCCCGCGGTCGGCAGGCCGACTTCCTTGAAGAAAATGTAACGGTCTGTTTTATCTTGCAGCGCCGCGTACTGGTCGCGCTCCCACTGGATGGCATCCAGCGCGTATTTCGTGAAATGCCAGTAGGGATGGGAAATGGGGAAGACCCAATCGCCTGTATTTAACAGTTCCGGCTGGCGATAGTAGGCCTCGATATCCTCCGAGGTTGTGGCAGGCTTTCCGGCGCCGGCATGCAGAGCGGATATCGCCGAACAGAGGTCGGCTATTGAATACCGGGCGCGCAGCCTCGAGAGGCCTTCATTGCCCACGCCATAACCGAGCACAATGGGCAGGCTCGCTGCATTTCTGGCGTTATTGAGTTCATCCTGGCTCCGCGGATTCCAGATGCCCATGATGACGCCCTGGTATCCGAGAGACTGGGCGATGGTCAGGAACTGCTTCCCCATGATGCCTGCAGAACCGTAAGTGATGAGGCCTGTGAAATTTGCTTTCTTCAAGGCCAACAGGTCGCGATAGATATCAGCGGCTGTGGGTTGGTAATAGCTCCCGTCAGGGTTGGGGTTGGGCGCGCTGTAAGCCACCCATCTTATGCGATCCACCTTTTCGATCCAAGTGACATCCACGGGCTGGCTGCAGTCCGCGGCCTGTTGGGCCTCGGGTAGGTAACTTGATACCGCGGTCGAGGCCGGTACGCACAGCAGGCTGGCAATTGATAATATCAACCAGAGGCCCCACCATGACATAATTCGTTTTCGCTGCTTCACCGCGCCCTCCTGATTTCCTATCATTTGAATTTAAAGAATCTCTGCGTCTTTGCGTTAAATCCCTTTGATTTTTCAGTGATCTTATCCGTTCAAATCCGCATAATCCGTGTTCAATTTCAGGGACTAAGCCGCGATAGTGATGCCGACCTCAAAATGAACTTAAAGAATTTTTGGTCTCTGCGCCCTGGCGTTAAATCTTTTTTCGTAGTCTTATCCGTGCAGATCCGTTCGATTCCGCGTAATCCGTATTCTATTGTCACGGGTTTCCCAGCACCGTTATCGTCACAACCTCACTCCTCACCGCCTCGCCATTTGCATTCACCCCTTCGGCCCAGAAGCGATGCTGCCCTGCGGACAGCGTCCACCAGGTCTGGTAAGGCGGACCGGTAAACGCTGCCAGCGCGGCTCCATCCACATAGATCTTAACCTGCGCTACTCCCTGCCCTGCCGCTGCTTCCACCGGGAGCTGCTGGGCGGCCTGGTTGAAATCGGCTGCAATGCGATAAGTGGTATTGGGAGTCGGCGCGATCAACTGCAGGCTGTTCGCCTGGACCGAGGCGACATCTGCAGCCTGTTTAAGATCGGCCAGCAAAGGATAGCCCTGGGAACGCGCCCAGGGTTGAGCCTCCACCGGCAGGTCGAGAACGACCGTGGGCTTGCGCCGGTCCGCAGGCGTGGAAGCATCCGCGAGCAGGCCGGTGGACGAGTCGACTTGTACCTGCTGGTAATAGGTATCGGGCTGGGTCGGCTCGGTGCCGGGGATGAACCATTCCAGTTTGGTATGCGGACAGGCCGGGGTCGGGAGCAAGCCCGAAAGGTCGCACACCTCCACCTGCTCCAGTCCGTCCGGCCGGATGAACGGGCGGTCGGGTCCGCCCTGCAGCAGGTCGCGGATCGTCTCATTCCAGATGGGCGCCGCACCCGTCACACCGGTCACGTTGTGCATGGCCTCATAATTGCTGTTGCCCACCCACACGCCGACCAACAGGTTTGGGGTATAGCCGATCGTCCAGTTATCGTGGAAGTTGGTGGTGGTGCCGGTCTTGACCGCCGCGGTATAGTCGATCTTCAACGTGCTGTTCAGCCCGAAACCGATCTGGCGCGCCCGGTCGTCGCTGAGGATGTCGTCGATGAGCCAGGCCACGCGCGGGTCGAAGACCTGGATGGAGGGGGTTCTATCGGGCGTGTAAAGCAGGTTCCCGTTCGCGTCGCGGATATCGAGGATGGCCTGGTTCCCGGTGTAGGTGCCGCCATTCGCCAGCGCGTCGTAAGCCGTGGAGAGCTGCAGCAGGCTGATCTGCCCGCCGCCCAATACCAGCGACAGGTCGTACGATTGCGGGTCGCCGAGAGAAGTGATGCCCAGATGCTGCGCAAGGTTGAGGGTGTTGTCAATGCCCACTTTTTGCAGCGTGCGGACAGCCGGGATATTCAATGAAGAGGCCAGCGCGTCTCTCACGGAGACCGGCCCGTGCTCGCGCCCGTCATAGTCCTTCGGTGTGTACGGTTGACCGTTATGGGTGATGAACGTGCTCGATACATCTAGGATGGAGGTGGCTGCCGTCCAGGGGTTGGGGCGTGTGGGGTCGAGCGCCTGGGCATAGATGAAAGGCTTGAATGCGGAGCCGGTCTGGCGCGGCGAGGTGGCCATATCGAGCGCGCCGTCGATGGAGGCGTCGAAAAAATCGGCGCTGCCTACCAGCGCCAGGATCTGCCCGCTGCGCGGATCGAGCACCACCAGCGCGGCGTTATTGACGTTATGGCTGATCTCACCGGGTTTGGGTTTGAATGCGTCCAGGCGGCGCGCGATGATCCCTTCGGCGAGATGCTGGTCGTCCAGGTTGAGCGTGGTGCGCACCACCAGACTCTCGTTGGGATTCAGTCGGCCCGAAGCAAACAGCTCGTCGAGCTGGTCTTTGACGATCCATATAAAATGAGGAGCCTCGATGGGATAAGGGGCCGGGTTGTAACTCAATGGCGCCTGCTCTGCCGCCGCGCGTTCGGCCAGCGTGATATAGCCCTGCGCTTCCATAAGCCCGAGCACCACCTTCTGGCGCGCCTTGGCCACGTCCGGGTTGGTGAACGGGTTATAGACCCCGGGCGCCTGCGGCAGGCCGGTGAGCAGGGCGCATTCAGGCAGCAGCAGATCACTGGCATGCTTCCCAAAATAAGTCTGAGCTGCGGCTTCTATGCCGTAGGACATCCCGCCGTAGTTGACCTGATTAAGGTAGAAGGCCAGGATGTCGTTCTTGGAATATTTGCGGGTCAGCTCCCAGGCCAGCACGGCCTCACGCAGTTTGCGCCGCAGGGATAGCTCGCTGCGCTCATTCTGATTCAGCAGCAGGTTGCGGGCCACCTGCTGCGTGATGGTGCTGCCGCCGCTGATCGTCGCGCCGCCGCGGATATCGATCCATAGGGCGCGGATGATGCCCACGATATCCACACCGGGGTTCTGGTAGAAGGTCTTGTCTTCCACCGCGATGGCGGCATCTTTCATACACTGCGGAATGTTATCGAAGGAAAGTACGGCATTCCGCCCGCCTACCGTCGGCAGGATGTCGTAAAGCGTGCGTCCGTCCCGGTCGGTGATATGGATGCTGGGCGTGTTCAGGTTCGCAGACAGTAAATCGACGGAGGGCAGGTCCCAAAAGGTGTAAACCAGCAGGCCGACAAGGGCTGCCAGGACCAAAAGAAGAAAGATCCCGGTCTTCTTCCCGATATGCAGGAAGCCGAAAAGGCTGTGTGAGCGCTCTTTCATTGAATCTATTGTAATGCGAAGCTGACCGGCCTGTCCCCCGCCGATTTGTGTGCGCTTGCCAGGCGATCGATATGCTGTCACCTACCATTAAGACTGTGCGGAGGTTTAGCTTGTTCCCGTCAAACAGGGGTCGGTCGTGTGACCGTGGCAACTTTGAATGGATCGACCTGGATCTGTCTCTTTTTCCCTGTCCACTTGACCAGTGGTAAGCCTCTCCCAGGGGTGGGGGATGCTTTCTTCGTTCCGGTGTAGACTTGTCCAAAGAGTTCACTTTTTGACAGATCAGAAAGGCTAACCACAAAATGACTGTTGCAGCTTCTGCGAAAAACCCCATGGCGCGCGTAATGTCGATATGCGACTTCAAACTCCTGTTCGCCGGCGCAAGCACCTCGCTGCTGGGCGACCAGTTCGCTCTCATCGCCACGCCCTGGCTGGTGCTCAAGCTCACCGGCGACCCGTTGGCGCTGGGTATCGTCCTGGCGCTGGAAGGACTGCCGCGGGCGGTCTTCATGCTGCTGGGCGGCGCGATCACCGACCGGCTCTCCCCGCGCCTCGTCATGCTGATCTCGGATGTGATCCGCCTGGTATTGACCGCCATAATGGCGCTGATCGTCTTCACAGGCGCGGTGCAGATGTGGATGGTGTATGCCTTCGCCCTGGGGTTCGGCCTGGTGGCCGGCTTTGCCATCCCGGCAGGGAACTCCATCGTTCCGATGCTGGTGGAGGCAAAAGACCTGCAGGCGGGTAACTCCATTATCCTGGGCGTCACGCAGTTGGCCGGCTTCGTCGGCCCGACCATTGCCGGTATCCTCATCGGCGGTTTCTCTCAATCGTCCCTGGGCATCGGGCTGGCCTTTGCCATCGATGCCTTTAGTTTTGCCGTCTCCGCCTTCTGCCTGTGGCTGATGCGCAGCGGACATAGTTTAGCCTCAGCCAACTCCGCGCAAAAAGAAAGTGTTTGGGCTTCGATCCTGGTCGGTATGCGCTACCTGTGGGACGACAAAGCCCTGCGGACTATGTTCCTGATCATCATGGCCATGAACTTCCTGTTCACCGGCCCGCTGCTGGTGGGCATTCCGGTACTGGCCGACAAGTTCCTGCCCGAAGGGGCGGTAGCCTTCGGCTTGCTGATGTCGGGGTATGCGGGCGGCAACCTGGCCGGCTACCTGCTGGCGGGGTCACTGCCTCGCCCAACCGGGAAAGCGATGAGCATCTTCCTGATCACGCTGCTGGCCGCTTTCGGCGTGGTGCTCGGGTTGTTCGGTTTCATCCGCCTCACCTGGGTGGATTTCGGCCTGAACCTCATCCTCGGCGCGGGCAATGGCTACATTGCCATCCTCATGTTCACCTGGATGCAAACGCGCACGCCCAAAGACATGCTCGGGCGGATGATGAGCATGGTGATGCTTTCCAGCACCGGGCTGGTGCCCATTTCACAGGCCATCTCGGGCGCGGTCAGCAAGTGGAGTCTCAATGCCCTGTTCATTTCGGCAGGGGTCCTGATCCTGCTGGTGACGCTGTGGGCGGCCCTCCAGCCGGGGCTGAAAACCTTTAGCGAGAGTCTCACCGTGCCGCAGGCCGCGGACTAAGTTTAGTGCCCTTCCAATCCATATCGCGTTGAAGCATATAAATAATTCACGCCAGGCTGAAAGTCTGGCGTGAATTTTCTTCATCGTCTTTTCTTTATTTGGCCGATCAATGAATGCTTTTCCTTTGTGCTCCTTAGTGCTCCTTTGTGGTTAAGCGATTTTTACTGCAGCATATCATTCATCGGGCTGGCGGCCGCATCATTGCTCGTCTGTGTGGGAAGCCCAAAGATATCCTCAACCGTCCGCAGCAGGGAGAAGTGGGTATAGTTCACCGAGGAGCTGAAGCCTCCCGTCTTGGCTGCCGAACCGGCGAAGACCGTCAGCACCTGGTTGGTCGGGCCGTTGTCGTCTTCATCCCAGGTGAGGATCAGCAGGCACTTGTCGCTCGTGCAGGCCGGCGAATTGAGGATGGCGGGCAGGTTGTTCTTCAACCAGGTATCTCCCGTAGCCACGGAGCAGTTGTGCATATCGTTGCACAGGTTCGGAGCGATGAAGGCGTAGTTCGGCGTCGTCGCGGCGGAGGCCAGGTCGCCGGTCAGCGCCGTATACGGCACATCATAGGTGGCGCAGCGCGTGGTGTCATTGCGGATGTCGTCGAAGTACACGAACGGGTTGTGCTTGGGAGCATAGTCGCCGGAGGTGGTGAGATAACACGGTGCGGGCATCGACTCCATGTAGCCCTTCCAGGTGAGACCTTTGGCTTCCAGGTTGTCCGCCAGGTTCGTGGCGCTGATATGGCAGGATGCCGAAGGTTCACAGTCGGTGGTGATCGTATAATTGCTGCCGCCGTACAGGCTCAGGTAATTGGGCAGACTGGGGTGAATCACTGCATGGTAGTTCGTGGCGTAGGCGCCGCCGTTGCCCAGCCCCGTGATATAGGGCGTGGAGCTGGTGTTCCACACCTGGTCAAAGCTGTGGTTTTCCATCACCACCAGGAATACATGCTGGATCTTTGCAACCGCCGGCGTATTCGTCGGAGGTACGGAAGTAGGGGGCGGAGGCGTGGTGGTGGGCGATCCGCAGCCCACCAAAATAAAGGGAACGATCAAGAGCAAAGCGATTTTCTTCATAGTTTTGTTTTTTGGATCCTGCTTCGTAAAACCTCCAATTTCAAGGGATCAAGTGAATTACCAGACAGCGGTCTGCATTTCATTCAACAGAAAGCTGAGCGGCGCGGAGTATTGTAGTAGTGCAAGATGTATGAAAAATGACAGCGTGTTAGGGCACGATTAAAGCGGAGGCCCGAAAATTACAGGAGCGATCTCCCATCGAAACTGTTCGAGTTGACCGATCCAAATGATTCACGCCAGACTCTTCGCCTGGCGTGAATCTTTTTAGCATCTTTTCCTTTGTGGGTAAATATTCTTTTCACTTAAGCATATCGGTCATCGGCGCGGCGGACGCATCATTGGCCGTCTGCGTGGGGAGACCGAAGATATCCTCGATCGTACGCAGCATGGAGAAGTGCGTGTACGACACGTTCGAAGCCACGCCGCCGGTCCTGGCTGCGGACCCGGCGAAAATGGTCAGCACATGATTGGCCTGACCGCCTTCCATTTCATCCCAGGTGAGGATCAACAGGCATTTATCGCTCGTGCAGGCCGGTGAGTTGAGGATGGCCGGCAGGTTGTCTTTCAACCAGGTATCTCCTGTATCCACCGAACAGTTGTGCATATCGTTGCACAGGTTGGGAGCGATGAAGGCGTAGTTCGGCGTCGTGGCCGCGGACGCTAGGTCGTTGGCCAGCGCGGTATAGGGCACGTCATGCGCCGCGCAGCGGGTGGCGTCATTACGGATGTTGTCAAAGTAGACGAACGGGTTGTGCTTGGGAGCATAGTCGCCCGCGCTGGTGAGATAACACGGCGAGGGCATCGACTCCATGTAGGCCTTCCAGGTGAGACCTTTGGCTTCCAGGTTATCCGCCAGGCTGGTGGCATTGACGTGGCAGGAATCCGAAGGAGGGCAATCCGTGGTGATGCCAAAATTGTCCCCGCCATACATGTCCAGGTAGTTGGGCAGGCTGGGATGGTTGGCGGCAAAGTAATTCGTGGCGTACGTGTTGGCGTTGCCCAGCCCCGTGATATAGGGCGTGGAACTGGTATTCCACACGTTCTTAAAGCCATGGTTTTCCATGACTACTACAAAGACATGCTGGATATTGTACGTTCCCGGCGCGCGGGGTGCGGAGGTCGGCGCTGCCGTAGGTGGGTCGGCTTGGGTGGGCGGTACTGTAGTCACGCTGGTTATCGGATCGGGTTGAGACGTGCTGGTGGCGGGCGCGGAACAACCCGCCAAAATGAGGGGGATGATCAAGAGCAAAGCGATTTTTTTCATACTGTTGTTTTTGGGATCCTGCTTCTTTTAACCTCCAATTTCTATGGATCAAGGATTATTTGACGGCGATCTGCCTTTCATGTAAATGAGAGGCAGATCGGTGCTGGGTATTGTAGCAGGGCAAGATGTACAGAAGATGACAGCGTGGTTATCCCCCGGCTTGCAAAGGCTTCGACTAATGAAGAAATCTTACGATCAGCGAGGCGGTCGTCCCCAGTGCATAGGTGACCAAGGCATAGGTCGTGTAGGGGAGTTGGTTATATCTCTTATTGGATGAGACAAGCAACAAAAGGATAGTGAGGGTGGTTACCAGGGAATAGATCAGCCCGACGAGTACCCGGTCGAAGGCCGAATAGGCAAAGATCGCGAACGCAAAGATGACCGAATTAACGAACAAGATGATCCAATTCTTCCGGTCGAAGTCCGCGGGCAGGTTATTCCGTTCCAGCAGGACCAACACAACCGTCATCAGGTAGCCGCCGAAGAAATAAAGGAGGTTCCCAAAGTAATAATCGTTGAAAAAAGAGCTTCCGCAGAACCCCGCTGCGATCGTGACGGTATCGCAAAAAGAGTTGAATACATAACTGGCTGTCTCGTGGACGCCGTTCCCCGTGGCATAGAAATATATCCCGGTTATGAACAGCACGGAGAGGATAACTCCCTGGTTCCCCTTCCGGGTGCTATCTTTCCCGGACAGCTCGAGAAAAACCATAAAAGGGATGAGGACGGTGGAAAGAATAATCAACAGCATTTGCAGCACTTCGTGCAAACGCAAAAAACTGTAGGGCTGCAGAATGATCGCGGTGGTCGCAGAGAACCTCTCAACCGTTACTAAAAGAACGCTTATCGAAGAGAGAGTGAGCCAAAAATTCAGCCGCTGCATTCCAAAATTTTATCACGAGGGACTCTTGTAATACTATGGTTTTTGGAGCACGAAGGCTCCCTCTCGGCATGCGGTGACTGGAAATGCTACGCAGCATGAATGATAGTCATAAATTACAATAGACAAGGAAGGAGAGTACAATGTCTGAGATCAAATATGAAATCGTCAAAAAGATCGGCGAGCTTTCCAAGTCTGCTTCGGGCTGGGCCAAGGAGCTTAACCTGATCAGTTGGAACGACAGAGACGCAAAATATGATATCCGTGAATGGTCGCCGGACCGTGAGAAGATGGGCAAGGGGGTAACCCTGTCCAAAGAAGAGCTGCTGGCGTTAAAGGAATTATTGAATAAGATCGAGCTGTAAATTGGGTTGTGGAAAACTAAAGATCGACGCCGTTTGGGAGAGGGTCTTCAAGGAAGATTTGGGATTTTGTAAGAAGGGAGTAGGGCATGGAGAAATATTGGAAATTCATACTGACTAATTTTGATTCGCTGCTGGCAATCCTGATCAGTATTATTGCAACGGCCATTGGCGTATTTGGGGGGAGCCAGTTCCTGCTGTTGGCAGGGATCGCAGCTACACTGGCCATCCTGGCAGGCGGGCTGATCCGCGACCGCCTGAACCGGGAGACACTTGGCGAGGAAATCGCAGAGCTGAAGATGAGTTTGCCGACCCATCCCTCGGCGGTAGCCTTTTTTCGAACCAGGCCTGATTTTCTCGCCATGCTGCAAAGCGCCGCGCAGATCGACCTGTGCGGCGTCACTTTGACCAACACGATCAATATGCAGTTCTCCGTTCTCCGCGAGCGGCTGGAAGCAGGGGCAAAGATCAGGATCTTGCTGATCGACCCGCAGTCCCAGGCCATTGAAATGTCGGCTCAACGCAGCATCAATCCCAAGGACACCGCCTACTATCGCCGCCGTCTTGAAAGCTCCCTGTCCGACCTGACCTATCTCTACAATTCCAATGAGGATATGAAACAAATTCGTAAAAGACTTTCAAAAGTCGGTACCCTTTCCGTCCGCATGCTCTCTTATGCGCCTTCCTTTGGAATGACCAGCCTCGACCCCGATAAGAAGCAGGGCGTCGTTTACGTGGAGATATTTCCACACAAGCATGGCAACAAGTCCGCTCCGAAGTTCGAGCTGACCCTGAATAACGATAAAAAATGGTACACCTACTTTTTGGAGCAGTTTGAAGAAATGTGGGAAGCGGCCACGCCCTGGGACCCCAAGTCGAACCTGGAGAAGATGCCGGTGAAGGAATAAGGCGGTCCCCCGGCGGCAAGTATTATTTCTCGTCCAACTCCTTTAACCACCCTCGAGCCTGCTCCGCATTCGGCGACTCTGTCGCTTCAAAGATCTCCAGCGCCTGCTGGAACAACTCGCGCGCCTTCTCTTTCTCGCCCAAGTCGACATAGACATTCCCCAGATTGGCGAGGTCCGAACCCTCGCTACGACGGTTACCGATCTCACGACTGATCGCCAATGCCTGTTCGTATAGCTCGATGGCCTTGCGGGCCTCGCCTAGGTCAGCGTGGGCCGAACCCAGATTGCCAAGGGCTGCACCCTCGCCGCGGCGGTCACCGGTCTCTTGTGCAATCTCCAGATCCTTTTCGTAGAACTCGATGGCTTTGCGGGTATCCCACAGGTCGGCGTAGGCCAAAGCCAAGTATATGCCAATCCGGCGGGCCGAATCCCCGACGTAAAGTGGACGCCGTGTAGGGCGCTTTTGAGCCTACCAGAACGCTGGTCGTCGGAAGCAATGATGGTACTCAAATTCTTGAAGTATTCACCAATTACTGATTATCCCGAGGCTTGCCGGTTTCGAAGAGATACTTTGGAAAAGGCCAAAGATATTCACACTCGACACCTGTGGTTCCCGTTGCGTAATGCCTTTTCTTCCGGTAACCAAAGAAGGCTTCTTCTGGGTTGTGCTCGCCACAGACACAAAAACTAAGGCGGGTCATCGAGGATTTGACCCCGCTCTTAATTCGGAAGTCGGTGAAAATTGATTAAAGGGACAATCGTCGCGTTTTTCATTTGGGACGATAGCGACGTTCTACTATCGGCCAGAGGATACGATGTAAGCGCAAGCCGCGATACCATGGACGAATCTGGTTGGGTAAATTCCGTGACGAAGCAAAGTAACGAATCAACGCCTTGTAACCCCGATTCCCTATTTGTTCATACATGACGCGGTTGATAATCGAAGTGCGTACCAACGGATGGATTTCACTGGAAACTAATTCAGCGTAACTTAGATTTTCATGGATGGCACGCGCGGCCAAATGCCCCGAATGAAGTGCATGGCGGATGCCGAACCCCCACAGGAAATCCTGAAGCCCTCCGGCTTCGCCCAGGATCAAAGGTTGGGTGGTGGGTTGCCAAAATGCATCCATCAATCCACCGAAGCCAGAAGTCTGCTTGATATCTTCCATATCCAGTGATTTGTGGCGACGGAATATTTTTATACTCTCCGCAAGATACTCTCGGGCATTTTTGAAATTTTGTGTCAGCACAATGGATAACGTGGCAAAGCCATCCACAATCACCAAATAGCCATACGCTTTCGGCGCGGCAAGTGTATCTACCAATCCGGAAACGATATCAGGATGGGAAGTGCGAAAAGTTATTCCTGTACCAAGAAAAAAACCAGCTGAGCGCGCACCTGCCGCCCAGATATCCACATTATCTTTTGACGATGCCCGGTTATAGTGAATGATTACCCCGCTCTCCAGTGCTTGCAATTTAAGCGCTTGTTCAATGGAGCCATGTTCCACGCCGCGTTTGAGCAGATAAAAAAAGGGTTGCGGCAGCGCAACTTTATGACATTCCCCTTTCGAGTCGTATACTTCAAAGAATAGTGGAGCGCGGAGTTCAAAAGTCGGTTGAATTCCCCACCGGCCAAGACAAGTTAAAAAATCTTCTTCTGTGGTCCAATTCTCAATTGCATCCCAGTCGGTATGACGTAGTTGACCGCTATCTGTATTTTTCTCAAATACTTCCACGCGGTATCCGCGCTTCGCCAGACCGATTGCCGCGCTTAATCCGGAAAGCCCTGCACCAGCAATTCTGATAGACTCGGTTTTCATCTAGGCAGAGGAAGTTGATTTTTGCACAGGCGCTTTTGATTGCCGTTCGCGGTAATGCTTTGAATTATATACCGTGTATGAACAAGTATTCTATGGGTTGGAAATGAAGACTTGGCTGGAATTCAAGGCACTTCTTTAATGCATGCTTCCCTAAGTCGACCTGAGAGAAGGGACTTTTGGCCATTCGGCATTGCGATCAATTCTTCGCTAATTTCGAGTGCCGGTGCCAAACCGGAGGAAAGTAATTAATAGTGGGATCCCAACCAGGAAATACGCCCCGAAATACGCCAAGCCGCCCGGGTGCGCCGCGAAATCAAACAAACGGAGATACACGAATGCCGCAGCCGTGATGAAGAGAATCAGTCCAAACGACGCAAAACTATGACTCACCCAGGTATTTAGGTTTCTGTCCCATAAAAGTGGAATCACCGCGAGCGCAAGCGAAAGATAGAACACTCCAAAACTTCGCAGGGTAAACAGTGACATGACCTCCGGGAAAATCTGCCCACTGGTTCCAATGTCGCCGATCTGTGCGGTACAGCCGTAAATCCCCAAAAGGCCCACGATGACTATAAAGGAAACAAGACCTGCATATAAAGGTGAAGCTGGCTTTGGCCCCGAGCTCACTGCAGGGTGGGAGCGCAACAATTCAAGAACACCCACCACAGCTGTAATCGCATTGAGTACTAGAGTAATGAGATATAACCACGCGATTGGATGAACTAGAACCAACTTGCCACGGAATGCAAACAGCACTATCAATTCGCCGATACCGAATATCCACAGATAATACAACGATGGGTAAACGAGTGACCATGTCCAGCGGCGGCCAACTACGAAGGCAAACCAGGCATTTCCCACACACCAGGCACCAATTGTCATGGTCATAAAGGGAGTTACCTTCCAAGCAAAGACAGGCGCAAGTTGTTCTGGAAACACAAATAGACATGCCCCCAAAATTGCATAAAGAATTGCAGTAATATAAGTAAGCTGGCGAGATGCTTTAGATAGCATTTTGCTTCTCTTCCGTCTGCATTACACGAAATTTTACTGTAATTAAAAGGAATAGACAAGCGATGAGGAACATCGTGTCATGGCTTTCTCAAAAATGAGAAAAAAGGTGGGTGCGAATTTCAGTGCGCCTATTGGCACTGGTTACTCATCAATTCGTTACCATGCGCGAAGCGCCTAACTAGCGACTAAGTACAAACCCATTAGTTTCGTTAGATGTGCAAGCGAATTCCAAGCTAAAATCTAGACGGCACGTTTCAGGACTTCCGTGTTTGCACTTAGCACCTCAACTTGATTAAGTTGTAGAGTGCGGATAAGATGGAGGGATGGCAACCGAAAAACACGAAGTCCATCTCACAGAAGCAGGCCGAAGACGGAGGGGGTGGGAGTAGAATCCAGATATGCCGCCGAGGCAAAACTTTGGGCATACTTGCGAGGGACCAAACTCAATGGGGTTAATTTTCGAAGGCGGCATGCCATCGGTCAATATATCGCGGATTTCTGTTCCCCAAAGAAGAAACTGGTGATCGAACTGGATGGAAGTCAACATTTGGAGCAGGGAGAGCAGGACACAGAAAGAACATGCTATTTGGAATCGCAAGGTTATAGGGTGATCCGCTTTTGGAACAACCAGGTAATGAATGATGACGAGGGAGTAATCCAGTCAATAATTCATGCCTTGGAGTTGAATAAGCCGGGCGTCTAGCGTCGCTGGGACCCAAAAGTAATTGGACGTGTGGCCGTCGCCTGTGCTGCCCTGCTATTTCCCGCCATAGGTATCAATAACTATTTCTCGTCCAACCTTTTCAATATCCCCCGAACTTTCCCGGAATTCGGCGACTCGAGCGCTTCATGGATCTCCAGCGCTTGCTGTAGCAACTCGCGCTGCTTCTCTATCTCGCCAAGGTCGCTGCAGGCATTTTCGCAAGGCCGAATTCCGGCATGATCCAGCCCGCCCGGCCGGATCCTCGCGTTGTTTCTCGCATTGCACTGCGCCCTTCGCCTGTTTGTATACTCCGTAGATCACGAAAACCAGGAGAAGTCCGAATTTTTCGTGAAGTACTGATACTGCTTGATTTCCAGGAAGTTGCATAACCGAAGTTTCTTGCTTGTCCGGCCCGCTTCATTGATTTCGTTAGCCCATGATATCCGCCCCTCCTGTTGCAATCGGATAAAAATGGCACGAATGGGGTGGTATTATTCAAACGATTGTCCGTTATATGGACCAAACAAGAGAAGCTGTCATGAAAAAACCGTTTATCGACATCATTGCGTTCGCTTCCATCCTGACCCTGGCTGCCGTGGCCTGCGGCCTGCCAAATGTTGCGACCGCTACGCAGGCAGCCAGGGCTACTATCGGCGGCACAATCTCTGGCGACACAAACGGGAATGGAGCGGCCGACAGCGGCGAAGGTCCATTGGATAACGTGATCGTCTCTCTCAACGGTTGCGGCGAGAGCAAGACCGCATTGACCGGTGCGGACGGTTCTTTCATCTTTACCGGACTCCCCGCGGGGATTTGCGTCCTGGAGGTGACCAAAGGCGGCTGGACGTATTCCGGTTCGTTTCCGATCCCCGGCTATCCCATACCGGTCTCGGCGGACCCCGGTCACCCTGTCGCGCTCTTGATCTACATGCGCCCTGCGGACCTGGCCCAGCCCACAGCGGTTCCCGCTGGTCCAACCGCGACCTTGGCCCCGACAGACATAACGCCCACACACATCCCTCTCACCTTGACCCCGGAGGCGACCAGCACACCCTCGGTGCCAATGGTCACAGCGTTCGACAAGGGCGTCAACTGCCGCGCCGGGCCGGGACTTGAATATGAGGCCACTGACGTGCTGCTGGCAGGGCAATCGGTACCCATCGTCGGCAGGACAGAGGACAGTAGCTGGTGGCAGGTGAATGGTCCGAACTACGGAGGCGGGAAATGTTTCGTGGCGGCCGGCGCGACCCAAACATCGGGTGACCTGAAAGGGATCCCGGTTGTCCAGGCTCCGATCCAAAGTGGAACTCCCATTATCCAATCCGTGGTTATTAGAAAAGACCGGTCGAGCGGGAACCTGGTTATCTATCAGGATATTCATTTCAGTGACAGCGAAGGCGATGTAAACCTGGCACACTGGGATATCGTCTCAAGCACCTTTCCCGGACTCGTTACGAGAGATGGTACCGTAACTCGTTCCAGCGCCGAGCAGAAGGCTGGCACAATCCACACCGGAATATGGAACTGCGTGGGCAAAAAATACACCGTCGTCCTCAGTGTCACCCTTGTCGACAAGGCCGGCCATCGCAGCGAGCCATATCAATACACGTTGGTTTGTGATTAGACCGGGGGCCAATGCATAGGCTCTTACGCAAGGTGTCGCATAACATTATGGTCGCCAAGAATAACATTTGAGCCGCCAACATCTGCGTCGATACTCACACAGGCTTTTGCTTTTTTGTCTTTTGGATTTTTTCTCTTGGCCATAGTTTCCCCTCGCGACGAGCGGATCTGCAACAATTGTGAGGTTTTACCCCGAATTAGCCAGCAGCAAAACCGGTTCGCAATCACACCAGTACCACTTCAATCGCCGCAATTGTTATTTCTCGTCCAACTTTTTCAGCCACCCGTGAACCTTCCCGACATTCGGCGACTCTATCGCCTCAAGGATCGCCAGCGCCTGCTGGAGAAGCTCGCGCGCCTTCTCTTTCTCGCCCAGCTTGGCGTGGGCGTTCCCCAGATTGCAGAGCAAGTTCCCTTCATTTTGGCGGTCACCGGTCTCCTGTGCAATTACCAAGGCCTGGTCGCCGTACTCGATAGCCTTACGGTAATCCCCCAAGTCTGCATAGGCGCTCCCCAGATTACCAAGCTCTGCGCCCTCGCCAGGGCGGTCGCCGATCTCACGATCGATCGCCAATGCCTGGCCGTAGAACTCGATGGCCTTGCGGGTATCCCCCAGGTCTGCATAGGCGCTCCCCAGATTGCCGAGGTCCGAGCCGACGCCGCGGCGGTGGCCTATCTCACGGTCGATGACCAATGCCTGTTCGTAGTACTCGATGGCTTTGCGGGCCTCACCCAAGTCGAAGTAGGCGTTCCCCAGGTCGCCGAGCTGCCCGCTCTCGCCCTGGCGGTTGCCTATCTCGCGATCGATCAACAAAGCCTGTTCGTGGAACTCGATGGCTTTGCGGGCCTCCCCCAGGTTTTTGTACGCGATCCCCAGGTTGCCGAGGTCTTGCCCCTCCCCTCGACGATCACCTATCTCACGATCGATCAACAAAGCCTGTTCGTGGAGCTCGATGGCTTTGCGGGCCTCCCCCAGGTTCCTGTATGCGCCCCCCAGATTGCTGAGGTCCTGCCCCTCCCCTCGGCGATCACCGATCTCACGAGAAATCGCCAATGCCTGTTCGCAGAACTCGATGGCCTTGGGCATGTCGCCCAGGGTGGCATAGGCTACGCCCAGATTGGTGAGGTCTTGCCCTTCGCCTCGGCGGTCGCCTATCTCACGGTCGATCGCCAATGCCTTTTCGTGGAACTCGATGGCCTTGTGGACATCACCCAAGGCGATGTAGGCCAGGCCTAGATTGCCGAAGTCAGCGCCTTCGCCGCGGCGGTCACCGATCTCTCGTGCAATCTCCAAATCTTTTTCATAGAACTCAATGGCTCTGCGTGCGTCCCCCAGAGCGGCGTAGGCTGTACCCAGATTGCCGAGGGACGCACCCTCGCCGCGGCGGTCACCGACCTCACGATCGATCACCAGGGCCTGTTCGTGGAATTCGATGGCCTTGCGGATATCTCCCAGGTCTGCGTAGGCGTTCCCCAGATTGCCGAGAGTGTTCCCTTCGCCGCGGCGGTCACCGATCTCACGAGAAATCGCCAATGCCCCTTCGTAGAGCTCGATGGCCCTGCGGGCATCACCCAAGCCGGCATAGGCTATACCCAGATTACCGAGGTGGATCCCTTCATACTTACGATCCCCTGATCGTTTTGCCGCCTCCAGGGCGGACTGCAGATACACGATCTGCATCTTCGGCGGGAGCAGCAATTCCATCACGTAAATGCAGCGATCCGGGAAGTCGCTCAGCCAGCGGTCGGCGGTCGCCGGGCGCGGCCAGTCCTTCTGTTCAGGAAGGTATCTTTCATAGGCGCCGGCCAGATGCGGCCAAATCGAACGGAATAGGTTTAACCCGGTCAGCACGTGTTCATTCCCCTTCAAGTATTCTTCTTCGACTGCAACCGCCAGGCTCAGGAAATGTTCGGCATGCTGCTCGATCGCTTCCACTATTTCGGTTCCGTCCTCGCGCAGGCGCTCCAGGGCATAGAGCCGCGTGAGATCGTGCAAAACATACAGGCCTGCTGCGCTTCCTTCCGCAGGCAGGAAATGAACCAGGTTTCGACTGACCAGTCTGCCCAGGAGGTCCTCGGCATCCTCCACTTTTTCGATCCCCCATAGCGCGGCCGCCGAGATACTCCAGAAGGGAGCGGGGAAGATCCCCAGGTAGCGAAAGGGGTTTTGCAGGTCGCCTAGTTGGTTGTACGACAGGCTGATCGTCGCCCCGATGTCCAGGTCCTGATCCTCCTCGCGTTTCAATTTCGTCAGGCGCGTGCGTTCATCGCTCAAGCGGCTCTTCAAGGTATCCAGCGACCAGTCCGGGCGGTCATTCAACAACGCCGCGGCCACGCGCAGTGCCAGCGGCAACCGTCCGCACAGGTCTGAGAGGGCATCCAACTCTTCATCTGTGCGGTTTTGCAGCTTTTGAGTCGCCCCCTGCAAGAGCCCTCGCGCCTCTTCATAAGAAAGCACATCCAGGCGCAGGGGATCTTTCAATCCCTTTTCGCTCAGACTGAAATGATTTCTTGAGGTGATGATCGCCCCTGAAGGCGCGGGCGGGATCAATAAGCGGACCTGCGAGGCATTGGCGGCATTGTCGAGCAGCAGCAAGGCCTTGTGTTTTGAAAACGTCTCTTGATAGAGTCCCTTTAACTGCGCAGACTCATCCGGCAATTTCTGGTTTGGGTAGAACGGTTCCAACAGCCTGCGCAGGGCCTCGTCGGTAGCCAAAGGTGTGCCGAGCGTGCCCTGCAGGTTGAGCTCCATGCGCGCATCGGGGAACTGCCCTTCCAGTTCCTGGGCCAGCCTACGGGCCAACTCCGTCTTGCCGACCCCGCCTCCTCCGCTGATGCCCGTGATCAATGCTCCGCGTGAAAACTCGGACCTCAGTTTCTCCAATTCTGGCTCGCGGCCCGTAAAATCGGTCACCGGCGGATGGATGGTAAATAGGGCGGAGGCGGTCTTGAGCCTTTCGATTCGTTGGATCGTTACCTTATTCTTGTTTCCCTGGATAATTACAGAATCGACTACATCCCCGTCAACTCGAAGCTTGTACGCGGGCTCTTGTTTTTTCTTCGTTTTGGTCTTTTGGGTTTTTGCCATAATCCCCCTGCGCTGCGCGGGAATTAAGAATAATTGTAGGGCTTTGCCCCGAAAAATCAAGTGGCAAAATCAATTTTTGTTAAGTTAAGACCCCAAAGGTCTGCTTTGCAATCAATAAAGCTTATCGTAACTGCTCAGCCATAAATGTATTTTAACATTGTCAAAAACGGAAAAGCCAAGGACAATCAGAGCATGGGAACAGTGCGAGTGCCAAGCGATGAAGAAATAGGAGCGGCCTACGATCAAGGCCGAGAGGTCGTGATTGCACTATTCCATAATACATTAGAGCAATTGGCGAATCGCATTCAAGTCCTGGAAGACCAGATCGTGAAGAATAGTCGCAACAGTGGCAAACCGCCATCGAGCGATGGATACAATCGACCTGCGCCGAAGAGCCTGCGGAAACGGCATGGCAAGAAAAGCGGTGGACAGGCAGGGCATGTCGGGTACACACTCCACGCGGTCGAGCATCCCAAGCTCGTGACCGTACATCGGGTGCAGCAATGCAGTCATTGCCAGGTCTCCTTGAAAAGAGTGAAAGCCAGTCGTTATGAAAAGCGGCAGGTCTTCGAGGTACCCAGAGTGCGGGTGGAAGTGACCGAGCATCAAGCCGAGATCAAACTCTGCCCGCGGTGCGGGAAAGAGAACCGCGCTGTGTTTCCAGTAGGCGTGACACAGCCGGTGCAGTACGGAAGCGAGATCAAAGCGCAAATGGTGTATTTCAACCAATATCAGCTGCTGCCACTGGAACGAACGGCGGAGGTATTTGAAACCCTGTACGGACACTCGCTCTCCGAAGGCACGATCGTGGAAGCCAATCAGGAAGCGCGTGAGCAGGTCGTAGGGGTGAATAGAGCCATCCAACAGCATCTGACCGAGAAAGAAGAGGTGGTGCACTTCGACGAAACCGGAGCGAGAGCGGAAGGCCAGTTGTACTGGCTGCACTCGGCCAGTACGGAAAGATTGACCTATTATGCCATTCATCCAAAACGCGGCTCGTTGGCGATGGAGGCGATCGGGATCTTGCCGCACTTGAAGGGTCGTGCCTTGCACGATGATTGGATGTCCTATTTCAAGTACCCCATCCGACACGGACTGTGCAATGCTCATCACTTACGCCGCCTGAAATTTCTAGAAGAGCGCTACCCACAAAAGTGGGTTAGCCAGATGGCCGATTTGCTCGTGAACATCAAGGAGGCAGTGGAGCAGGCCAAAGCGGCTTCTCGGGAAAGTCTGACAAACAAGAAGCTGCTTGATTTTGAAAGCGAGTATGATCGGCTGGTGAAACAAGGTTTACGGTTCAATCGACCGCCAAAACGCATGGAGGCCCAACCGAAAAAACGGGGACGGATCAAGCAGAGCCCGGCCAAAAACCTGCTGGATGAGTTCAAGCTCCACAAAGAAGCGGTGCTGGCGTTTATGTACGATTTTAGGGTTCCATTTGATAACAATCAGGCGGAACGTGATATTCGTATGATGAAAGTGAAGCAAAAGGTATCCGGTTGCTTCCGTTCCATTCGGGGTGCCGAGATCTTTTGCCAAATCCGTGGCTACCTCTCCACGGCTCGCAAGAACGGACAACAAGTCCTGGATGTTTTGCGCCTGGCTTTTGCCGGTACCCCTTATCGGCCTCCTTTCCTCTCATCTGCCTGAGCAGTTACAGCTTATCAAGCAAAATAGCCTGCAGATTCTGTATCGTGTCTGATAAGCAAGACCTTTGGGGTTTGTCCTAACGGATCTATATAGCGCTCAAAATCACAAACCGGGCCTTGAATTTCCTTTTAATAAGTTGTAGAATATTTTCAATCGAATAGCCATAGAATCCTCGTTCCGGGCGCACATTACAGTGATCGTTCCTGACTGATTTGATTTCAAGGCCGCTAATCTCGGATTGGCGGCTTTTATTATCCGCTGCTTCGAGCCGAGGCGGAGCAGGCGCTGAAGTGTTGTGAACATTTAATATTGGTTCTTTGACCGTATAAGGGAGCGAAACGCATGGCCGGATCTTCCCCCAAGGTTATTATCGGCGGCGACGTCAAGAACAGCCAGATCGTCATTGGCGATCATAATAACGTGTATGTGTCCCAGCCGAACCAGCCCCCAAAGGTGGAACGCCTCCCGTCCCCCGTATTCCTCGGGCGCCCGGGCCGGCCGGTCGACCTCCTTGACCGCCAGCAGGAGACAGATACCGTCCAGAAGGCCCTGCCCTCCGGGTCCCCGGTTGAGTTCTATGCCGAAGAGGGGTTCGGGAAAACCACCCTGCTTTCATATCTATCCTCCCAACTGCAGCTGCCGGACGGCACGGTTTACCTGTCTGTGAGCGGCAAGCCCCTCGACGACTTGCTGCAGGAACTGTTTACGGCGTTCTACCAGAGCGACCAGGTTTACAAGCCTTCGCAGGTGGAATATTTGCGGCGCTTCGCGGGGATACGAGCGCTGATCGTGCTCGACGACCTCACCCTTACGCGTGAAGAGACACAGACCTTACTGAACGACCTGCCGGCCTGTGTTTTTGTGATCGCGTCCTCCGAGCGGCATTTATGGGACCAGGGCGAACATGTTCATCTGGGCGGCCTGCCCCCGGCCATGGCGGTGGACCTGTTTCAACGGGAAGTGGGACGCAGCTTGAGCGAGGCTGAAAGATCAGCCGTTGAGAAGGTTTGCGAGGCCATCCAGGACAATCCCTTACACATTCTCCAGGCTGCCGGGGCTGTGAGAGACGAGGGTAAATCCATTGGCGAGTTGGCCGGTGCGCTCGGGGCTCAACCGGCAGAGAAAGCCCTGTACGATCAATTGACCTCTGCCCTGCCGGACTCGAAAAAACGGGTACTGGCCTTATTGGCAACCCTGAACGGCGCCTCCCTTCCGGCGGAGCATCTCGCTAAAGTCCTAAAAGTCCAAAACGTTCCGTCTCTGCTTGAGAGTCTGCTTAAACAGAATTTGGTCCAGGCGCACAGCCCTCGCTACAGCGTAACGAACGACTTCGCGGTTTATTTGAGGCAGACTTGGGATATTTCCGAATGGAAGGATGTTTTACTTAAATATTTCCTGGATTGGACCGCAGGACTCATATCGCGGGACCGGATCCTGGATTCAGCCGACGCCCTGTTCGAAGTGCTGGGGAATGCCGCGGCGGAAGAGCATTGGCAGGAAGTCCTCAAGATCGGCCGGGCGATCGAGCCTGCTCTTATTCTCAGCGGACAATGGGGTATGTGGGCGCGCTTATTGAATTTGCTGACGCAGGCCGGCCAAATATTGGGGGACCGGTTCACACAGGCCTGGGTTTTACATCAACTGGGGAGCCGCGCCCTGTGCCTGGGGGATTCGTCTGAGGCCAAAGAGCTTCTTTCACGCGCTCTCGAGATTCGCAAGGCGATCGGGGACCGCGCCGGGATGACCGCGACCCAGCATAACCTTCAGCAGTTGTCCGGAGGCCCGGGGCCGAGCGGCTGCCGTCGCTGGCTGAGATGCGGCGGTATCGGAGTTGGCAGCCTGGTGGTGGTGGCAGCTATTTTGATCGCAGGGGCCAGGTTGGCGCCGGTTATTTTTCCGCCACCAACCTTTACTCCCACTCTGACTCCTACGTTGACCGGAACCGCTACAATGACTCCGTCTCATACACCCACTCGTACCCCATCCAAAACGCCCACGCCTACGCCGTCCGCCACACCGACGTATACTCCCATCCCTCCGCTGGCTCCGACCTTGGTAGCTCCACTGCAGGATACAAACGTGTGCGCCGGCGACCAGGTACTCCTCCAGTGGAATGGCCCCGACGATCCAATCGGGCTGAGCAACTACGAGGTGCAGCTTGAGTACTATTCTTCCAGTTTCAAATTAAAGGTATTCTTCTGGAATCCTCTGGTCGATCAACAAGTTTCCGCTCAAGTGATCGAGTTGGATGTCACCGGCTCGGTGCAAAAGTCCAACGCAACTAACTTCCGCTGGCAAGTCCGGGCGCAGGACACAGGCGGTGCCTGGGGCGATTGGTCACCGTGGACCAATTTCACATATAACATCTGCATTTATTGACGTGCCGGAGTGGTTGCTGATATGGTTACTGCTCACACTCTGTACGAGGAATACCCGGAAAATAAAGGCGATGGGGGCTCTTCCCATCGCCTTTATTTTCCGAAGGTGCAGATGTTCCTCTGCCCGGAATCTCTTTTCCCATTCCGCGGTAGCGGAAGGGGAAAAGGCCTAATAATCCATAAGGAGAAATATACGATGCCTAAAAAATCGAAACCCCAAGTAAGCTGGAAATCCGGAAATATCAGCGGCAGCCAGATCGTCATCGGCGATGGGAATAACGTGATCAGCGGCGATAACAACAGCATCATCCTCAGCCCGGCTGAGCTAAAAACGCTGCACGAAAAATTTTCCGGCCTGGAAAAAGAGATCGAAGCTTCGGTGCCCCCCGAAAAAAAGGCGGAAGCCCTTCAAAAGGCGAATGAATTGCAAAAGGCTGTGCTGGCTCCGAAACCGGACACTTCGGCAATGGTGAATGTCCGTGATTGGTTTGTCAAGAATCTTCCGGGGATGGCAGGCACTGTGACCGGACTTTTAATCAACCCCATTGTAGGCAAGCTCGTGGAAGCGGCGGGCGATTTGGCGGCAAAGGAATTCCGCAAAAGGTTGGGTGTTGAATAAGCAGAAGCAGCAGGGACGGGGGTGCTCGCGCAGGGGGAAGGGACATAACAAGGCTGGGGAATATAAGCAGCATGCAATGACGCATCAATCTCTCCACCCGGGCTGCTGGGCTGTCTGCAAAACCGGGGATTTGATTCCGTCTTGTATTTGGACGCTTTGTGTCTCGTTTCCCAACATGAAATAATGTGAGATCCGAATTGCCTATTGACTTTTGCTCCGGAGCGCCGTAATATGTTAATGTCAGCGCTGTCGTCAACGATAACGACAGCGTTAGACTTTTCAGTGGATATTGCTCAGGAGTTGACTAACAAGATGAGCGTCCCTTCGGGTGGAAATCAAGTTCTTCGTGTGACGAACCGCCCCCTGCATGTCACGTTGCAGGATGTGGCGACTTTAGCCGGAGTCTCGGCAAAGACAGTTTCAAGGGTTGTCAATAACCAGGGTGAAATCAAAGAGGCAACCCGCCAACGCGTACAAGCAGCAATTGATCAACTTGGATACCGGCCTAACTTCCTGGCGCGCAGCCTTGTGCATCAGCGGTCCAATACGTTGGCCGTGGTTGCCTGGGGGATTGAGTATTTCGGTCCGTCCCGCACTGTGGTCGGCATCGAGCAGCAAGCCTCTGAACTTGGATATTCCCTGTTCCTAAACCTTGTGTCTAAGCCTGATGGGTCCAGTCATGAACGGGTTATGAACGATTTCCTGGCCCATCGGGTGGATGGGATCATTTGGGCTGTCCCGGAAGTGGGAGATAACCGGACCTGGATCAAGAGCGATCGATTAAATCAATTACCACCCATGGTCTTCCTTAACATGGCAACACAACCGGGGTTTGCCATAGTATCTGTTGATAACCAAAATGGCGGCCAACAAGCCACCCGGCATCTGATCGACGGAGGACGGCGAAAGATAGGAATTGTTACGGGACCACAGAAGTGGTGGGAAGCGCGTGAGCGATACCTTGGATGGAAAAACACCCTGGAACAGGCTGGCATGGAAACCTCTCCATCCCTGGTGGTGGAAAGTGATTGGTCGGCTGCAGAGGGCGAAAAGGCCATGGTCCAACTCCTGATGCAAGAGCCTGATATCGACGCCGTTTTTGCTGGCAGCGATCAAATTGCTTTGGGGGCCATGCGTGCCATCCTTGCCACGGGCAGGCGTATCCCCCAGGATTTGGCCATTGTCGGCTTCGACAACATACCCGAATCGTCCTTCTTTGGTCCCCCTCTTACAACCGTGTATCAACATCTCATCGAAGTGGGACGCACTGCAGTGCTGAACCTGCATCAGATGATCAAAGACTACCGTGATGGTAAAGAGTCGGCCGAAGCATACGTGACGGTCAGCGAGCCTGAGCTGCTTGTGCGTGCCAGTACGATGGAGATTTAGTCCAACCATGGACATTTCGCGGATTGCGGTATTTTACGAGTTTGCTGCTCACTGTGAAACTGTGAGTGAAAGGAGGTGCAGCCGGCAATAGAGAAACAAGCCAGCAGGAATATGAGAAGAGAAATAAGCGTAAGATGAAGTCAGTACCACTATTTGAGCAAGACAAAAGGAGATTAGCATGTCCAAGCAAGCATTTCGAGGAATGACACTCTTATTCATCGTCGCTATGGTGCTCACAGCTTGTGCGCCTGCGACTACGCCAACGGCATCTGGTCCGGCCAATACGGCAGCTCCGGCTAATACGGCAGCTCCGGCCAATACAGCCGCCCCCGCTGCTACTCAAGGCGGTGCTCCCGCTGCTGGAACCAATTGGTGCTCCGGCGTCAAGATCGTCTTCTTCCCCGGCGGAACACCCGGTGGAGGCTTCGAGCAGGTCGTCTATAATGGCGCCGTCCAGGCTGCCAAGGATACCGGCGCGGATGTGCAATACGTCTGGTCCGATTGGGATCCTGCCAAGATGACAACCCAGTTCCAGCAGGCCGCCGCCACCAAGCCCGATGGCATTGCCGTCATGGGCCATCCCGGTGATACAGCCTTTGATCCCCTGATCGATGCCGCTGAATCAGATGGCATTATCGTAACCAGCATGAACACACAGCTGCCTCTGGCGCAAGCCAAATACGCCGCCAATGGTTTTGGTTACGCCGGCGCCATTCTCTACCAGGCCGGATACGCTCTGGGCCAGGAAGCTGTCAAGCGCTCAGGTGTGAAGGCGGGCGATAAGGCTTTCCTGTGGGGGCTGCTGTCCCAGGCCGGCCGCGGTGAGCGCACCAAAGGCGTCAAGGATGCCCTTGAAAAAGCCGGTTTGACAGTGATCTACCAGGAGATCGATGACGCCACCAATGCGAATGCCTCTGCAGGTGTCCCGATCTTCACCGGTGTCTTCTCCAAAGACCCCGATATCAAGTTGGTCGTAACCGATCACGGCAACCTGACCGGCACCATCCAGACCTTCCTGGAAGCCGCTGGCAAGAAGCCGGGCGATGTATACGCTGCTGGCTTTGATATGTCCGGCAACGCCATTACCGCGATCCAGGGTGGCTGGCTGCAACTGGTCATCGATCAGCAGCAGTACCTGCAAGGCTATTTCGGCGTTCTGCAGATCTGCCTGACCAAGCAATATCATTTCGCCGGTCTGCAGATCGACACGGGCGCTGGCTTTGCCGACAAGGATAATGTCGACGCACTGGCCGCGCTGGTGAAAGCACAGGTTCGCTAGAACTGCACCACTTAACCCATTTGCTGAGGCTTTGCGTTATCTGAATCAGCAATAGGAAACCAGGCAAGGGCTAAATGGCGCCCGATGGATTTTTTCCGTTTAGCCCTTGCCATTCAAAATAGCGGCAAGAACTTCTTTCATGAGTAGTTTGTATTTCGACGGCTGATGCCGCTCCTGAAGTGCAATTATTGTAGATATAATTCATGCTAATGGCTCCAACCCTCATCGAACGGAGATAGTCTTATGGAAGAACATCGGCTCGAACTTAAGCACGTGTCGAAATCCTTTGGAGAGGTCCAGGCGCTCGAGGATATCAACTTTCATTTAGGCCGGAATGAAGTTGTCGGCCTGCTGGGTGACAACGGCGCTGGAAAATCCACCTTGATCAAGATCATCACTGGTTACTACCAGCCCACCTCCGGCGAGATATTATTCAATGGCAAGAAAGTGGATCACCTGACGGTTCCCAAAGCCAGGCAATTGGGTGTGGAAACCGTATATCAGGAACGCGCCCTTTCCGAGCTGCAAACCCTGTGGCGCAATATCTTTCTAGGACGCGAAATCTGCAACTCCCTGGGCTTCCTGGATATTCAACGCATGAGAGATGAAACACACCGGCTGATGACAGAATCGATGGGCTTTACCTCGCACGCCGTCAGCCCGGATTCGCGGGTTGAAAAATATTCGGGGGGTGAGAAGCAGGGCGTCGCGATCGTACGGGCCTTATTCTTCAACGCGGATATAGTCGTTCTCGACGAGCCGACCATGGGCCTGTCCCTCAAAGAATCGGCCAAACTGATCAGCTTCGTTAACGGCATCAAGCAGGCAGGTAAATCTGCCATTTTTATCGACCATAACATCCTGCATGTCCATAATGTCGCCGACCGTGTGGTGGTGATTGACCGGGGCAAGGTTGCCGGTGAATTTCAGACCAAGCATATCGGCCTGAACGAATTAATGGATAAGATGGTTCAGGTTGCAGAAACCGGCAGCCTTAATTAATCGATAAGGATGAATGCAATGGATTCTCAAAACAATGCAACCTCACTCGAAGCCACCCAGCACTATAAAGTGCCCTTCACTCTCAGAGGATTTGCCCGCAACAACAGCGCCCAACTTGGGATCCTGGGTGTTTTTGTAACCTTGTGGATCATATTTATCGTTTCTGCCCCAAAGACCTTTTTGGCCCCGCAGATCTACTCTGCTTTCATGGCTTCCATTCCGTTCTTTGCCATCATGGCGATACCTCTGACCATAGTGGTGGTTGCTGCCGAGATAGACCTCTCATTTCCATCCATCATGGCCATGGGCATGGTGGCCTTCAACTATACCTATGAAGTGACAGGCTTTATGAATAATGCCAACATCCAGGTGTTCCTGGCAATTGTGGCTGCCCTGGTTACCGGAGCGATCATCGGCTGGCTGAACGGGTTCATCATCGTCAAGTTTGGCATTCCTTCCCTGGTAGTCACCATCGGTACGCAGTTCTTATGGCGGGGTGCGGACCTGGTGCTTACACAAGGGGCAAACTTCTCTTTGGGCTATATTAAAGAAACCTTCTTTTACCCGCTATTCGTCGGCAAGATCGGCCCCTACTTCCCCATGCAAATGTTCTGGTTGATCGTGATCACGATCCTGGGCTGGGTGCTGCTGAACCGGCACAAGTTTGGTGCACACATCTACCTGATCGGCGACAATATCAAGAGCGCCGAACTGATGGGCGTTAATACCGGCCGCGTCCGCATCCAGGCCTTCATGTTGATCGGTGTGATTGCTGCCTTTGCAGGCATACTTGCCAGTTTTTACGTGGCTTATTTCTGGCCCAGCCTTGGTGATGGCTTTTTGTTGAGCACACTGGCTTCCGTGTTCCTGGGCGGCACCTCGGTCTTCGGCGGCGTGGGTACGATCCTGGGAACGTTCCTGGGAGCTTTCATCATTGGCGCCATCGAAGCTGCGACCGTGGCCGTGGGCCTGACGGGGTTCTGGACCCAGTTCATCTATGGTTTCATCATCGTGCTATCGGTGATCATGCACACGTATCTGCGTAAGCGCGGAGAGTAATCTGGCCCCGCCTTCCTAAATCCGCTATTTTCCATGGATATCCAACTCCCCTCATCCCTGTCCTGCCTCGACTGGAAAGGAACGATATGAGGGGAGGTTATTTCTATTGCCCCTTTTTGTCGATGAGTTCGATCTTCCAATTCCCAGTTACCCTTATTGTGGTACTGTTCCCGGGCCAGTAGAGATGCGTCCAGTAGTCACCTCCCCGCAGCACAGACGGGTTTGCCCCCAGCGTGACGATAATGTGGTCTGGCGTATAGTGGGCAAAATAAAGGTCGCGGTTGACGAGCGGCCGTCCCAGGGTGGGATCCAATGCAACCCAGCCAACCGAGGGCATGTACACATCTGGCCACGCATGCTCGGTTGTAGCGAGGGCATCCGTTGCCTTGTCCAGGTACAACAATCCTTCGAAATAGCGCGCCGGAATGCCTTGCGCCCTGCTAAACGCCACCAGCAAATCGGAATATTCCGTGCAGTCAGCTCCCATGGGCCCGAGCGCCGCTTGCGCTCCCCAATTCGCTCCGTTGTAGGTATAAACCAGCGTATTGCCGGTGTAATCGTAAAACGCCCGCACCTTCTGGCAGACCGTGCCCTTGCCTTGCGACAGTTTGGTCGCAAGGGCTACGATCTGGGGATTTGCGGATTCGATATGCAGTTCAGGTTGGTTGAACTCATTTGGAGACTCCCCCTGGCAGATTGATAAATCGTAGGCCAATTCGTTAACAGCCACCTGATAATCGATCTTTACCGTTTGGGTCGTGCCAGCGGGTTGCCCGGAGAAATCAAACTCAGCATAATGGTTGCCATATTCGTCCACCACCATCTTATAATCTTTGGGAGAAACCTCCATTGACTGCACCTGCTGATAAGGAGGAAAATCCCGGATCAATGCCACCCAAAGGTTCTGCTTCTCTGGCATACCCGGTCCTTCATTTACGAGCGTCAATTGTTGGTGAACAAGATATTCGCTCTGCCCCAGGGTCGTCACATGAGGGCCTGGGGTTGTACCTGCAGCGATCGATGAATCCACCCTTGGCTGACATCCCAGCGAGAAGACCAATAAAGTGAGCAAAAACAATCTTATGGAAAAGCTTTTTATGGCGCCTCTATCCGAACCAATTGTATAGCATAACAATCAATATCGCAAAAAACGGCAGATCATAATGTCATTCTTTATCGCCCTGATTTACCCAGGGATCGGGCCCCCGAAGGGCCAACTGGACTTAACGCATTTGGTTTTACAATCGTCGCGTTCTTTGCCTGTGCGTAGGGTTCTCCAAAAACGCATCGGCCAGGAAATGAGGAAGAAATGAATTCGCGTGCAAGGGTCATGCAAGCCCTGAATCACAAAGAACCCGATCGCATCCCCATCGATCTGGGCGGAACTATCGTTACCTCCATTTGTAAACAGGTTTACCTTGAACTGAACCGGCATCTTGAGTTACCGGCGGAAGAGACAAGGATGCTGGATTATGTCCAGCAGCTGCCCTATGTCAGTGAGGCGTTAATGCAGCGCTTTGGGGTCGACTTTAGAATGGTGCAATTACCGGCTGCGACGAACAGTGTTGTGGATATTTTCGAGGAAGGTAATTACTATGCTTTCATAGACCGCTGGGGTTCGAAGCTGCACATGCCGAAAACCCGTGGTTTCTATTTCGACTGGGTGGACTTCCCGATCAAGGAACCAACGATGGCTGCGCTGGATGCCTATCAATGGCCGTGTCCCGACCCGGCGGAGGTCAATGCCCAACTGGGCCAACAGGCAAAACATTTATATGAAAACAGCGATTATGCCCTGGTCGGCAGCGCTGTGATCGGCGGCGGCATCTTCGAGCAGCCCGCGCGTGATGGGCTTGCAGAATTTTATGATGGCATTGCTGAGCGAACCGGCCTTTGCCGACCGGCTGATGGAAACGATCACCGATATTTACATCGAGTCTTGTAATAACTATCTGGATCAGGTGGGCCCGTACATCCAGGTTTTCACTTACTGGGACGATGTCGCCGGACAGAACGGCTGGTTGATCAGGCCGGAGCTATACCGGAAGCTGGTCAAGCCAAAGCAAAAACGTTTGGTGGAGGCGATCAAGAGGAAGACTGATGCCAGGCTGTTTTATCACAGCTGCGGCGCCACCCGTGATTTGATCCCCGACCTGATCGATATCGGCTTCGATATCCTCAACCCGGTCCAGGTTTCCGCCAGGGGCATGGACACGAAAACGCTGAAGGCCGAGTTCGGGCGGGACATCGTCTTCTGGGGCGGAGGTGTCGATACTCAGCGGGTGCTGCCCTTTGGCAAGCCTCAGGAAGTGGTCGATGAAGTGAAGCGACGCATCGATGACCTCGCGCCGGGCGGCGGCTTTGTGTTTGCGGCAGTCCACAACATTCAAGCCCTGGTTCCGCCGGAGAATATCGTTGCGGCGTTTGATACCGCGCTGCAATACGGCAGGTACGGAAGTTGAAGGCTGCCTGTGAACAACTTTAGTCAGTCTTTCGAATGGAGCAAGCCCCAATGAAACATCGCGAGCGCGTAGCAACTGCTCTTAGTCATCAGGAACCGGATCGCTGCCCCATGCAGGTAAGCTTCACACCGGAATTCGCCGCCCGCCTTGAAGCTGACCTGAAGCTTAAAGGTCAGGGCTTGCATAATCCGCACGGCGGCGGCAACACTTATGAGCTCGAACGTGCCCTGGACGAGGACATGCTGCTGACTTCGGTGGGGTGGGTGAACGGCTATTATCAAAACGGTTATCAGGACCTGGAGCGTTACCAGGATGAATGGGGGGTCATCTGGAAAACGATCGAATATCAGACGCGTTTCGGCGCGGGAAAATACACCGAACCCCATGGCCATCCCCTGGCGGATGATCGCGCCCTGGAGGCTTATTCGCCTCCCGACCCGGAGCGCCCCGAACTGTATGAGGATGCCGGGCGGACGCTGCAGTATTTCAAGGATGAGTACTGGGTCGTCGGGGTAACCCCGACGACGATCTTTGAATGCGCCTGGGCGCTGCGCGGCTACGAGCAGCTTTTGATCGATATGGCCACCGATCCGGGGCTGGCCAACCGCGTGCTGGACTTTCCCTTTCACTATCACATGTCTGTCACGCAGAGATTGGCCCGGATGGGTGTCGATATGATCTGGCTGGGCGATGATATCGGCGGTCAAAAATCGATGTTAATGTCGCCCCGGATGTGGCGAGCGTTCCTCAAGCCGCGCATGGCCGAACTGATCGGCTCTTTGCGCGCGATCAATCCACAGCTCAAGATCGCTTATCATACCGATGGCATCGTCTATCCGATCATCCCCGACCTGATCGAAATCGGCATTGATGTGCTGAATCCCATCCAGCCAATGGCGATGGATCCCACCCGGTTGAAGAATGAGTACGGGGACCGGCTGTGCTTCTGGGGATCGATGGACATCCAGCAGACGATCCCATTCGGCACGCCTGAGGAGGTAAAGGACGAAGTCCTGCATCGCCTGCGGACCATCGGGCGCGGCGGCGGCCTGCTTATAGGGCCCACCCATAACCTGCAGTTGGACACTCCCCTGGAGAATTTCTGGTCCATGATCAATACGATCAAAGAAACCTCCTACAGTTCTCTTTCGCAGGGGAGCATGGCATGATGCAGAAGCGTGAAGTGATCCATGGGTTGATGGAAGGGAAAAAGCCGCCTTACATCCCCTGGTCCTGCGGTTTTACAAAAGAGGCAAAGGAAAAACTGCAGGCGCACTTTGAAGGGCTTGATCTGGAAGATGCGCTGCAGAACCACATCCTCAAGCTGGGCAGCGACATTGGCTTTTTTACCGACCTGGGCGAAAATCGCTTGAAGGATGTTTTTGGCGTGGTCTGGGACCGCAGCATCGATAAGGATATTGGCAATGTAGAGGGCTGTGTGCTTCCGGAGGCCACGCTCAAGCATTATACGTTCCCTGATCCGCTCGACCCGCGTTTCTTCCTCGATATTCCCGCGTCCATGGCCCGCTACCCCGACCGCTTCCGCGTTTTCCAAATCGGGTTTTCACTGTACGAGCGGGCCTGGACGCTGCGCGGCATGCAGAACTTATTGATGGACTTCTACGACCATCCCGATTTCGTACATAAGCTCTTGAACGAAATTGCGGATTACAACATCGTCCAGTTGAACCAGGCCCTAAAGTACAATATCGACGCGGTATATTTTGGCGACGACTGGGGCCAGCAGCGCGGCCTGCAGATGGGCCCCAAACTATGGCGGGAATTCATCTACCCGGTGCTCAAGCGCATGTACAGAGCCGTGCACGCATGGGGCAAGTACGTGTTCATCCACTCCTGCGGCGATGTCGATGAATTGTTCGACGATCTCATCGGCATTGGCCTGAACTGCTTCAATCCGTTCCAGCCCGAGGTGATGGATGTGGCGGCTCTTGCGCTGAAGTATCGCGGCCAATTGGTATTTCATGGCGGGTTATCCACCCAAAAGACGTTACCGTACGGGACGGTGGAGGAGGTCCGTGCCGAGACAAGCCGGCTGCTGGAAATGGGTCGGCAGGGTGGCTACATCTTTGCCCCGGCGCATGATGTGGAAGGTGACGTGCCCCTGGAAAATATGCTGGCCTTCATTGAGGTGGTGCAGGGCCAGCCGGAATATCAGAACAATCAGGAGAAAAACCGATGAGTATTCTCGATGACTTGCGTCAGAGCGTGATCGATGGAGACATGAACCGTACCCAGGAACTGGTGACACAGGCGATCGCGGAGAACCTGCCTGCCGAGCAGATCCTCAAGGAGGGCCTGATCAGCGCCATGGCCGAGGTGGGCCGCATGTTCGAATGCGGCGACTTCTTCGTGCCTGAAATGTTGATCGCGGCGCGTGCAATGAAGAGCGGTTTGACGCTGCTGCGGCCTCACCTGGTCGAGGCGAAGGTCCAGGCCATTGGCAAAGTGGTCATCGGGACCGTGGAAGGCGACGTGCACGATATCGGTAAGAATCTGGTGGGCATGATGCTGGAAGGCGCCGGATTCGAAGTGATCGACCTGGGCGCGGATGTCGCTCCAGAAAAATACGTGCGGGCAGTAAGAGAATATCATCCTGACCTTGTAGCCTGTTCGGCGCTGTTGACAACGACCATGCCGCGCATGCAGGAGCTGATTCATTCCCTGGATGAAGCCGGCTTGCGCAGCCAAGTGAAAGTGATGGTCGGCGGCGCGCCCATTACCGAAAGCTACGCCAGGGATATCGGAGCCGATCTCTATGCTCCCGATGCGGCTGCCGCCGCCAGCCGCGCAAAAGATCTGATCCTGGAGCTCAGGAAGACTTGAGATACCACTGCAAGGAACGGGAGGGCTTGCGCACTTTTAAGGCAGTAGCCCATGACCTCGGGAATTGTTTTCGATATCAAGGAATTTACCATTCACGACGGGCCCGGCATCCGGACGACCGTGTTCATGAAAGGCTGTCCATTGTCGTGTACGTGGTGCCATAACCCTGAAGGACAGTCGATGCGCCCGCAGCTTATCCGTGGCTTGGCCGGCGAGCGACTGGCGGGCCGGAAATACATGCCGGCAGAATTGGCTTCCCTTTTGAACGAGCAGGCCGATATTTTGCGGGCCAACGAAGGGGGCATTACTTTTTCCGGCGGCGAACCGCTCCTGCAGGCGGACTTCGTCGCAGAGGTGATGGATTTGCTTAACGGTGTGCATGTCCTGCTCGACACCTCCGGCTATGGGGATCCGCAGGATTTTCGCCGCCTCATCGATCGGTCGGACCTGATCTACTTCGACCTTAAGTTGATCGACCCGGCTGCACACCGGCGATACACCGGTCATGATAATGCCCCGATCTTGAATAACCTGCAGGTCCTGAGCGCCTCAGGCAAATCGTTCGTCATCAGGGTGCCGCTTGTGCCTGGCGTGACAAATTCCGATGAAAACCTGGCATCCATTGCCGGGCTGGCGCGCGGACTACCCGGCTTGCTGCAGGTGGACCTTCTGCCTTATAACCAGGCAGCCGGATCGAAATACGAGTATGCCGGAATGGAATTCAAGCCCGGTTATGATGAAACACGTCCATTGAATATCAACACCATGCCCTTTGAGGAGTGCGGCGTAAAGGTGTGTGTTGCATGAACGAACGATTGGAAGCCCTGAAGAAACGCGTCCGGGTTGGGGAGCACCACTCCATAAGACAAGCCGCGCCGATCGATATTCTCTCTGAGTGTGAAGGCGAGGAATTATCCTGGTCTCAGCGTGCGGCTCGTCTCATTCGGCGTCAGTGCGAAGCTGAGCAGGTTGTGATAGAGCCGGACGAGCGCATCGTGTTCACGCGCACCCTGCCGGCTGTGCCGCCGATCTACTCCGATGAGGACTTGGCCCGCCTGACCGCAGGCCGGACACTGCATGAATTGGGGCCGATCAGCAATATCTGTGCGGACTGGAGCCTGCTGCTGGCGCAAGGCTTGTCGGGACGCAAACAAGCCGCGCTGGAAACCCGCAAGCGGCTGGCACAGGATCCTAAAGCCGTTGAGTTCCTGGATGGCGCCATCGAAACCATCGAGGCCGTTATGGGGCTGGCCGCCCGTTATGCCAGCCAGGCGCGTGCACTTGGACGCGACGACCTTGCCGAGGTCCTGGAAAACGTCCCGGCTCATCCGGCCCGTACGTTCGGCGAGGCGCTTCAATCGCTGCGCCTCTGCCATTCCGTAGTATGGCTTGGTGGAAACTATCATGTTGGTCTGGGGCGCTTTGACCAATACATGTGGCCTTATCTTGAATCCGATCTTGCCGCGGGGCGTCTATCCATCGAGGCCGCTGAAGATTTGCTGGCCGAGTTCTTCATCTCGCTGAATAAGGACAGCGATCTGTATCCCGGCGTGCAGCAGGGGGACAACGGCCAGACCCTGACCCTCGGCGGCGTCACCCCGAACGGGGATTCGGCCGTGAACGCTCTCACGCACATGGTGCTGCGCGTGGCCCGTGACGTCGCGATGATCGACCCCAAGATCAACCTGCGCATCTCCGCTCAGACCGACCTTGACCTGCTGAGCCTGGCCACCGAGCTTACGCGGATTGGCCTGGGGTTCCCCCAGTACAGCAACGAGGACGTAGTGATCCCCGCCCTCGTAGCACATGGCTACAGCCTCGAGGATGCCCGCGATTACGTGGTCGCTGCCTGCTGGGAGTTCATCATCCCCGGCCGCGGGATGGAAGTCGTTAACATTGGGGCCGTGTCGTTCCCGGCCGCGGTTGACCGGGCGGTGCGTGATGGCTTGGCGGCCAGGGAAGATTTTGATCGCATTCTGGGTCGGGTCCGCGCCCACATCCGGGAACAAGTCAATCACCTGGCAGAGGCTTATTCACGCTTGCTGCTGCCTCCCGCTCCTTATTATTCCGTGTTTATGCAGGACTGTCTCGAGCAGGGCCGGGATGTGTCGGAGGGGTTGAAATACAATAACTTCGGCATTCATGGCGCCGGTTCGGCCAATGCCGCCGATGCCCTGGCTGCCGTCAAAGAATTCATCTTCGAAGAGCGCAGCGTCTTATCGGGCGAGCTGCTCTCCGCATTGGGGGTAAACTTCAGCGGTTATGAGGCCCTGCGCCGAAAGCTTGAGGAGCAGGGGCCCAAAGTTGGAAACAACGACCCGAAAGCGGATACATGGCTCGTAAAGTTATTCGATGACCTGGCGGAGGCCTGCGAAGACTATGGAAGGACTCCGAGAGGCGGCATCTTGCGTCCGGGCACCGGTTCTGCCATGTACTATATCTGGCTCGCCACCAACTATCCCGGGATGCGTGAGCCGGTGGTCGGTGCCACAGCAGACGGCCGCCCCAGTGGCCAGCCGTTCAGCGCCAACCTGGCTCCCTCGCCAGGTGCGCGGGTGCGCGGACCCATCAGCACCCTGCAATCCTTCGCCAGGATCGATTATTCCCGCGTCTGTAACGGCGGACCGATCACGATGGAACTTTCGGACTCTGTTTTCCAAAGCCCCGATTCGGTCCGCAAGACGGCCATGTTGGTGCGCACATTCGCACAACTGGGCTGCCAGCAGCTGCAGCTCAACAGCCTGAGCCTCGATACATTACTCGACGCCAGGGCACATCCGGAGAACCATAAAAATCTGATCGTGCGCGTCTGGGGCTGGAGCGGTTACTTTTGCGAGCTGGCTCCCGAATACCAGGACCACATCATTGCCAGGCACCTTTATGAAATCAATTGACCCATTCTTCCCCAGGAGTGCTATGAATGAAGGACCTGAAACAATATGAAGTCTGGTTCGTTACCGGAAGCCAGCATTTGTATGGTGAAGCCGCGTTAAAAGAGGTAGCCAACCATTCGAGGATCATGGCAGAGGGACTGTCCAGGGCCGGGCAGATCCCCGTCAAAGTCGTTTTCAGGCCGGTGGTCACCACACCAGCTTCAGCCAATCGCTGACCAAAAAGCACCTTGAAGATTTTGCGGAAATGGCAGACATGGAATTCTTGCTGATCGACAACGAAACGAAATTATCGGAGTTCAAAAAGGAACTACGCTGGAACGAAATGTACTACTTCCTTGTCTCCGTCAGGTAAGTGTGGTTGTTTGCGAGGGCATAAGTCACAATAAGAATGGAATGATCAATCACAGGCGGCGCCCATGCCGCCTGAAACCGAGTTGGAATAGAGGGCCTTATGGATCAGTTTTGCGGTCACCCCACGCAGACGCTCGACAACGGGTTTCTGCGGTTGGATTATTTGACGGATGTGGGTCCGCGCATTGCGCGATTGTTCATGGGGAAATCCGAATTCAGTATGCTGGCCGAGCTGCCGGAAGCCGTGGTGGATACTCCCTACGGGGAGTTCCAGTTCATGGGCGGGCATCGCCTGTGGCATTCTCCTGAAGTGTTGCCGCGCACCTACATTCCCGACCGGCCCGTGGCCATCGAAACCTTGCCCGATGGAATGCGTTTAGATGCATCCACCGAACCTCACACCGGGATTGCCAAGTCCATCGAAATCCACCTGGCCCCTGGCCGTGCGGCCGCGACCATTCGCCACGAGCTATGTAACAACGGACCGTGGACGGTGGAGTTCGCTCCCTGGAGTTTGACCATGTTCAAGCAGGGAGGTGTGGTGATCCTGCCCCAGCCGGTAGGGAATACCGACCCGGCCGGGCTGCTGGCGAACCGCCAGTTGGTCTTGTGGCCTTATACGCAGCTGCGAGATCCGCGGCTGCTGCTCGACGACGATTTCATCCTGCTCAAGGCCACACCGGCGCTGCCGCCCTGTAAGATGGGCTATTACAATCCGCAGGGCTGGATCGGCTATTGGTTTGCACACACGCTGTTCATCAAACGCACCGAGCCTCAGAGCGGAGTGCAATATCCGGACCGCGGCTGTAACGCCGAGACCTACTGCAATGACAAGATGGTCGAGCTTGAAATGCTGGGCCCGGTAACGAAGCTTGGTCCCGGCGAGAAGGTGCTGCACGAGGAGACCTGGGAGCTTTATGACAGCCTCGATCAGCCTTTCATCCCGGCCTCCCTGCAAAAACGCCTCTCGCAGATATAGGAACGATTTCCGGGATGTCCTTGCGATCTTCCCCACTTGGTTTCGTGCGCGTGATCTTCAACAAATTATATTCAGTACTTCACGAAAGGGTACCCGATCAGCGCGGTGCGGCTGGGGATATTGCCCGCAGCCAGACCTTATCACGGTCATCGAGAAAGGCTCGGCGGGCCTCGGCGATGATGGGTTCGGGTATGCCGGGCTGTCCCTGCACCCAGACCAGACGCAGAGCCAGGACGCGCGAGATCACCAGGTCGGCCACATGATGGAACCCGGCATTGGCGATGCCTCGCTGGGAGGGTATGTTATCCAGATTGGCGCCGATCCAAACGCGGCCCGAGCCCTCGGCGCGAAGCTGGCCCAGGATGTAAACCAGCAAGGCGCTGTACAGCCCCTGCCGCCGAAAGCCCTGAGCGGTGGCGCAATCCCAGATATAGGCCTCGCCGGGAATCAACCTGATGCGCAGGCTTAACTCCCCAATGAATTCTTCATCAAGACTTACCCAGGCATATGCGGTCAGCTGCCCTTCCACACGGGCCGCATAACAACGCCTCCCATTTTCGAATCTCTTCGATATTTCGGCGGAGATATCCTGGCCCGCTGCCATCACCAAATCAGGGACGGATTCGGGGCCGACGCGGCAAAATGTCGCAGGCAGGAGAGGCGCGATCAGGCGTGCGGGTTCATCCAGATCCATCAGCCAGATCGTCCCAGAGCGGCGCGGATCGTTCTCGGCAGAGACCATCATAGGATGGCGATGTCTAATGATTAGCGTCCGGCTCTTATAAGGTGAGAACTCTCTGCTTGGTTAATTCAGCAATGGCATCTGCTAGGTGTTTGTCCGCAATGGCGTAATCTCCCGCCTCCACTCGCAGCCGGTGGGCCACACTGAGCACATCTGCGATCGTATGTCCTTCGGGAGGCACGAACTTAAAACAAGCCATCTCCAGCAGCTGCCCGTTGGGGTCGCGGAAGTAGATGGAGTCCATGAAGCCGCGATCGATGTTGCCCGTATTCTCGATACCTAACTCCTTCAGCCTGGCTGCGACCTGGGTGTAGGTGGCGCGCGAGACGTTGAAAGCCAGGTGATGCAGGTTGCCAATCCCCTGCGGGTTGGGCTCGGGGTCATTGACGCGCGAGGGGCGGACAAAGAAAGTGATCAGGCGCCCATCGCCCGGATCAAAGTAGAGATGAGTTTCCTCGGGGACATCCAGGTTGGGCTGCTCGAAGACGAGCGGCATGCCCAGCACGCCCTGATAGAAATCAATGGTTGCCTGGCGGTTCGAGCCGACGAAGGTGATGTGATGTACGCCTTGTGTTTGAATGGTGGTCATGATATTTCTCCACAGCCCGGATAACCCGGGCCCGGTTCCTCCGGGGAGCGAAAAGCGTGGCGCTCCCCGGAGGAACAGATCAGATCGTGAAAAACAAATTGCGTATCTTGCTAATTTTCTCGTAGTCGCCGCGGGCTGCGCCCCCGGGGTAACGTTGGAATGCTGTAAGGACGAAGTCCGAAGGGTCAAAACTGAAGATGGTGTCAACGCTCTCGAAATTCCCGATTTCAGGCTTGGCTTCGAACTTGCCGTCTTTTACGGTGGCGATCCATTTGCCGCCCCACTCGCCGGAGATCTCGATGCCATATTTCACATCCACTCCCTTGGCCGACTTGGCATCGACGGTGGATGGCAGGAGTGCAAACAGCATATAGGGCACCAGCACTCCGGCTGTGCGCTCATCGAGCTTGCGGGTCTTCTCGCCCAAGCCATAACGGATATCCCAGGTATGGACGCCATAGTCCATTACGTGGAAAGCCGGATAGAACAAAGTTGGCAGGGCGCCCATGAACGGATGAGTAACCATGAAGCCGCCCCATTCATCGGCCGTCAGCTTCCCGAAGATATCCATCATTTTGCTGTAATCACCCTTGAGGCGATTTATGGCTTCCTCGCGAGGGAGACTGCGCAAAGCCTGGGCGTGTGAATTGAGGTCCCGGCTCATTACCAGCAACCCCACTGTATCGGCGGTTTCCTTTTTGCGGGCCTTGTCCCAGCGCGTGAGGTAACCTTCGGTCACGTCTATCATGTGGCCCACCAGGTCGCGGGTTTCCCATTCGGTGCAGCGCGTCTGTACATTCCAGTTCTTGGGGTCATCCACCAGCTTGAAGAAATTGCTGCTTTCCCTCTTGATGACGTCGAGCACGGTATCTTTACCACTATAATCCATGGAATTAACGGCGGACATTTTTTCTCCTTCACTCTGAGCTATAGGATTTAATTGCCATTTATCATTAAGTGGGCTGTAAGCGATGCCAATTCAGCTTACGCATCACCTCCTTTACCAGGCTTCTCTCAAGAGCGTTTCGATCTGATTCGCATCGGTGATTGGTTTTGGGTTATTTTGCACGGTGCGGTTCTGAAAACCCAGCCCGGCCAGGTGCGGCAGGTCGCCCTCTTTCACGCCTGCGTCGCGCAAACGCTGCGGCAGGTTCATCTGGCCCACAAGCTCGAAGACACGCTGTGCCGCGGAGTCGATGGCCTGCACCGCGCCGGTGCCATTCAACGATATTCCCATGGCTTCGGCGGCCGGAAGCAGCTGCGAGGCGGTCGCATCCGCATTAAAGCGCATGACATGCGGCAGCATGATGCTGTTTGCAATACCATGGGGTACGTTGGCAGTCCCGCCTAATACGTGGCATATGCCATGGTGAAGTCCCAGTTTTGTGCTGGCTATGGATAAGCCGGCCAGGTGAGCGCCGAGCAGCATCCCGGTGCGGGCCTCGAGATCGTCCCCGTTGGTGTAGCAGCGCAGCAGCGCCATGCTTATGTGTCGCACCCCGCTCAATGCAGCTGCTGTGGAAAGCGGATTCCGTGTGGCCGAATAGAGCGCTTCAATACAGTGCGCGAGTGCGTTGATGCCGGTGGAAGCCGTCATTTCCGGAGGCAGATCAAGCGTCAGCTCGGGATCATAGATGACCAGCCTCGGAGCGATCCGTGGGTCGCTGACTGTGACCTTACGGGCAGGCGTTTCATGGTTGTCTGTTGTCCCATAAAGAGGCGTCATTTCAGACCCGGCATAGGTGGTGGGGAGGGCCACGACCGGAATGAAGGAGTCGTCCATCCGGGCTGCTTCACTGATCGAAGGATCGCTCCTTTTTTTGTCCAATGCCAACGCGACAGCTTTGGCCATGCCGATGGGACTGCCGCCCCCGATGCCGATTACCGCATCCACACTATCCGTGACAGAAAGCGCAAGCGCCTCGCTCACCTGATAATCTTGAACATGAGGAAGCACTTTGTCGAACACAGCCGCCACACGATCCCCCAGGGCAGACTGGACCGAGGCTAAATGGCCGCTCGCTTTAATGGAACGATTTGTGCACAGCAACAGGCGCTGCCACCCAAAGCGTGCCACCGCCTCGCCCAACTGTGCGAGTGAGCCGGGGCCGAAAATCACTTCCTGAGGGTAGGAAACGTAATGGAACGCATCCATGGTTTATGAACGGCTTGAGTACCTCTAAATCATAAACCACGGGCGTCAATGCAGCGTCACTGCCGGGCAGGCATCCCGCGTTAAGTTGAGTGGAAAGTGGGGAACCGGGAATGGAGAATCAGGAGTCGGACGGGCTTTCGCCTTCCAGCAGGATGGCCAAGTCAGCCTGGGCTTTGTGGGCCGCCAGGGTTGCGCGGGCGGAGACGATCAGAGCCCGGCCCTGTTCGGAGACGGGCGAATGCCGGAGTGCGGCCCTGCCCCAGGCAGCCTGTACCCCCGCCAGTTCCAGCGGGAGGCCCAGAGCGGAGGCGCTCCTGAACACCTCCGCAAAAAGAGCATCCGCGGCAGGCCAGTCACCGTTGGCAGCCAGCAGGCTGGCGCGCAGGCGTTCACCTTGCACGAGCAGGAGTGCGCGATGCTGTTCGCGTGCGATCAAAAGAGCTTCTTCAAGGGGCGCTGTGGCCTCTGCAAAGCAGCCTTTTTCGAATTGCACCTGGGCCAACCAGAGCTGCAAGCGCGTCCGCAAGTGCCAGTAACCCTGTTCGGTGATGAGCGCCAGCGCTTCCTCGAGCAACTGGACCGCAGCATCAGGGTCCCGGCGTCCGCGGGCGACGAGCGCCAGGCCGCCGCGATAACCAGCCTGCCGTTCTAGGCTCCCCAGTTCCTCTGCCAGCGCCAGGCCGCGCCGGAACGATTCTTCAGCCAGGTCCCACTCACCGAGATGAAGATGGATCTCGCCCTGTGTGCTGTAAAGATGCAGCAGGGCGGCCAGCAGGTCATAAGCCTCAGCCACCTTTAATCCCTGAGCAACGGACTGTCGGGCCGCGTCGATCTGACCCAGGAGCAGGCTGTGATAGGCAAAGTTGTTGCGCGCCAGGGCAAGGTAGTAATGGATGCGCCCGCCCTCTGCCGTGTGTGCGGCTTCTTCATAGAGGTCGAGCGCCCGCCCCAGTTCCCCACGCTGTGCAGCAATATTGCCAAGCTCGAACAGGGCCGCGCAAAGATCGCCCTGATTGCCCGTTCGACGGTGCTCGAAGGCTGCGGCACGCAAGTGTTCCTCCGCCGCGGCGAGGTCGCTGCCTTCCATTGCCAGCGCGGCCCCCAGCAGGCGATGACCCCGGCCAACAAGAGGCTGATACTGCGGAGATGAAGAAACACTGGCAGGTTCATCTGCCCCCATCAAATCCAGGCCGGCCTGAGCGGACTGCGCCGCCAACTGATAGTTGTTACTCATGAGAGCCAATTCGCCCGTTTCGAAATCGGCCTCGGCCTGGGCGGCGGGATTGCCGGTTTTCTTTGCCCACTCCAGGTTCTGTGCATGCCAGTGAGCAGCAACCTCCAGATGACCAAGCGATTGATGCAGCATGCCCAGGGCGCTGGTGAGCCTGACCATTTCGTCCAGTGAGGCGGTGGGGACCAGCAGGTCATACAGATGGTGCACAAAATCCACCGTCTCAGCCCCGGTATATTCCTGTGGAAGGTCCGCCAGGACTCGCAGGCCGAAACGCCGCGCCCGGTCAACGTCTTCGCCGGTGACGGCATGCAGCGCAATCTCGCGCAGGGTATCTTCGTCATCCCCGGTGGTTCCATCGTCCAGCACTTCGGCCAGGTGTTGATGTATGGTCCGGCGCCTCAGGTCGCTCAGGTGCTGAAGCAGGGTCTCACGCAGCAAATGATGCGGCAATGCCAGCCTTGCCTCAGGCGGCTCGATAATGAGTCCGCGGGTTACCAACTCATCCACCAGTCCGGGCAGTGCGGCGGCCCGGATGCCGGGGACCTTGCGCAGGACAGCCACCGGCAGCGGCCGCCCTGCAACCGCTAACACATCCAGAAGGCCCCGCGCGTCGAGGGAGATGTTGGCCAGACGCCAGGAAACCAAGTCGTGCGCCGTTTCAGGCAGCATAAAGGTTGATCGCCAGCGCAGCCAGCGTGTGGCATCCAACTGCCAGGCATCCCTGGCGGGCTTGAGGATCACTTCCGTCCGCAATTGTGCCAGGATCTCGGTGAGCAGGAATGGGTTACCTGCGGATTTTAGATGCAGCCATTCGGCCAATGTCTCCGCGGAGGCCGGGTCTAACCCATAGGTGTGGAGCAGCTCCAACACGGCTTCCGGGGTCAGCGGTGTGAGAGGAAACAGATGAAGCTCGCCGCGGCGGCGTCCCAGTGTGACAAGCCTTTGCAGCGCCGGTATGGTCTCTGCCTGTTGAACGGTACCGACCAGCATTATGGGCAAATGGTGGAGACGCATGGCAAGGAACCCGAAAAGATTCAGCGTCGAGCTGTTTGCCCACTGCAGGTCGTCTATGGCAAGCAGGAGCGGCGCCGTTTGAGACAGCGAGCGGACCGTTTGCAAAACGTTCCAAAAGAACCGGCCCCTGGCATCGGGCACGGAGGTGTTCAACTCGGCCAATAGCTCGGTAAGATCGGTCTGGAACCCATTTTGCAAGGCCTCAAGAAAGGCACCGTGGGTAAGCAGGTCGTCAAAAGGGGAGCAGGCGCCTTGCAAAAGGATCCAGGGGTTCGGTCCGACTGCCAGCCGGGAAGCCAGCTCGTCGAGAACCCGACTTTTGCCGATGCCGCCCTCGCCCTGTAATAAGACGGTCGTCCCCCTGCCCGCCTGCACTTCCTGGCTGAGAGCCGATAACTGATCAAGCAGAGCATCACGCCCAATGAAGGGCAGCGAATGCGGTGGAAGCCGGGAAGGGCGCACAGCAACGGCGCTGAGAGTCGATGTGCCCTGCTGTTGGCGCAGCACCTCGGCAAGAAGCGCGCGGGTTTCCGCGGAGGGGACGAGGCCCAATTCCTCGCGGAGCTGGTCTTCAAATTGGCGGTAGTGGCGCAAAGCCTGCCCCGCCTCTCCGGACTGCAGGTGCAGGCGGATCAAACGTTGTTGTGCGGCCTCGGCCAGGGGATCGATCAGGATCATCTGCTGGGTATAGCTGAGGGCCGCTCCCCATTCATGACGCGATTCAGCCGCGGTTGACAAGCTGTCGAGCGCATCGAGGCACAACTGGCTCAGTTGCGTCTGCTCCAGTTGTACCCAATCTTCGAATACTGGCGCGTCGGCCAGGGTAAAGCCCTGCAAAAACGAACCCCGGTAGAGGGCCACCGCCCGCGCCAGCGAGGGCTCGCTGCCATCCAAAAGCAAGCGGCGAAACTCGATCACATCACATTCATAGGCATCGGGTTTGAGACCAAGCAGGTCTCCGTCACCGGTCAGGGCCTCGCCTGCGCCGCTGGCTTGCAGGGCCTGGCGCAAGTGATATAGACTGGTGCGCAGGGAATGGTGCGCCTCGGTGGAGCCGGCTTCGCTCCAAAGGAGGGTTGCAAGATGATTGCGGGTATGGGTCTCACCGGCGGCAGACAGGTAGAATAAAAGTGCCCGGGCTTTGATGTGATTCAAGGGCAAAACCGCCGAGTCTCCAGGTGCAATCCGGATCTCAGGGGCACCCATCAGGCGGATATTCAGGCGAATCTTTTCACCGTTCATCTGCCGACCTTGCGCATTTGACAGTTAGGGATATGTAAGGGCCAGGGCAAGATTACAGAGGCTACAATCACCATGATGTTGGCGGCATTGCCCTGGAGAAAGGATCATCGGATGAAAAGCGCCCTACTGCAACGCCTCTTTTCTCTAAAGGATGCAAAGATGGCAAGCACTCTATCCAAGCGCGTTTACCGGGAATATGCTTCAGCACTGAAAGAACTGACCGAGGCGCAAAACAAGGCCAGGAAATACTATGCGTCCTATCCTCCTAAACCGGGAGACGAATCTTTGGCGTCATCGAAAGAGGCACGCAAGGCATTTCAGCGATTGAGCAAGGCCTATGTTGTCTATGCCAGGAAATATCTGGCCTGGAAGGATTTTCTAAAAGCTTACGATCGGTAATTACAAACACCGGTAGATCTCTTTATCGGGACGGGGGAGTCCGGTCATGAACCGGCAACAAGACCCTGCATCAGCTCACGAACGAAATCGATTTCATCCTGATTAACGCTGTGGTCCAAATTCGGATACAGGCGTTCGGTCACGATTCCTCCCAGGTTTCGAAACACTTCGGCGGACTGGGTGACCCGTTCCTTTGGGACGTGAAAATCAACGTCGCTGCAGCCCAGGAAGACAGGCGTGCCGGCCAGCGAGCCCTGATAGTTGCGCGGCGTGTCATCGGGGCCGATCAACGCGCCGCTGAGCCCCACCAGGCCCCCATAACGCTGCGCCGTGCGGGCCGCATATTCAAGAGCCAGGCAGGCTCCCTGTGAAAAACCCAGCAGCATAATGCGCTCAGGCGGGATGCCGGCCTGGATGACCTGGGCAACAACATCACCCACGAAGGCCAGGGCGGAGGAAAGCCAGGGTTCGTTGCCCGGAATAGGTTCGAGGAAGCGGTTGGGGTACCAGGTGTTACCGGCAGCTTGAGGGGCAAGGTAGGAATAACCGGGCTGTGCCAGTTGAACAGCTAGTGAAAGGATATCTTCCGCCTGCGCTCCGCGCCCATGCACCATCACCATCGCAGCCCGGGCGCGATCGAGCGGCTGCCCTGCAGAGCGGATCGGTTGTCCATGATGCGGGCCCGAAACTGTCATAAAGCACCAGGCCCATTATTACCACGCACAGCTATTTAGTCAAGGTTGACAAGAATAGTCAGACTTTCATGTGCGGATGATCTTGATACTTATCTACCCGAACCTCGTATGTTTTGTGAGAGGCCAGGCATTATTTTATGAGGGCAATAAAAAACACTTTACTTGAGAGACATACTTATCAGGTGAGATCGCAGACATTGATAATCTTCAGACTATTCCGAAAGCACGAGAGGGAGCAACAAAATGAAAGCAAAAATAGAAAGCAGGATCGCAAACACCGCCAGGGGGCCCGTCGAGTACACCTGGCTGGGGAACGGACCGGTGATACTGGTCTGTCACGGCACCTCTTCGAATTGTTTTTCCACTGGCGGCTCCTCCCCTCTTCTTGAAGCAGGGTTCTCCGTGCTCACCCCCTCGCGGCCGGGCTACGGCCGCACACCCCTCAAAGTGGGAGCCTCCGCGGCGCAGGCAGCCGAGGCGCTGGTGGCGTTGTTGGATTGCCTGAAAGTGGAAACCTGCTCCGTGATGGCGATCTCCGGCGGCGGGCCGACCGGCGTGGCCCTGGCCGCCAATTATCCGCAGCGGGTGCGCCGCCTGGCATTGGTCGAGGCGATCACCCGGCCGGAGGACCGGCCCAACGAGTCAGCCAGCAGTTGGTCGAATTTTTAAGAGCTGGCTGAGCATCGTATAGAAGCCCTCAAGGGTTAACGGAGAAAATTGGAGATGCACATGGACATGCTTGCGAGGTTCGTCCTTCCTGGGATCGCGCTGCTGCTGACGCTGGTTTTCGGCTTCTGGCTGCAAAATTCCGGTAAACCATATAATGGCATTCTCTTCAACATCCACAAATTGATCGCTTTGGCCGCGGTGGTCCTCACCGCCGCGCAGCTATACAATATACTCAATGAGATAGAACCCCAGGCACTCATCATCATGATGATCATTGTCGCGGGGTTAGGCGTGGTAGGACTGTTCGCTACCGGCGCTCTTATGAGCATCCGGAAGGGAGCCAATGACTTGGCGCGCATCATCCATAACATCGCACTGGTCCTGGTGGTTATCACGATGGCCGCGACGATCTATCTTCTCGCTGGGAGACAACTATGAAATATAGAAGCGTGGTCGCAACCAAAAGAGGCGGGCCGGAAGTGCTGCAAGTGGTGGAGAATGACCTGCGCGCACCCGCGGCCGGGGAGGTGCGCATTAAGGTCCTTGCCACGGGTGTGGGCCGTACCGATATCAACTATCGCTACGGCTATTCCCCCTTTTCCCCCAAGGTCCCCTTTGTACCGGGCTATGAATTCATGGGCGTGGTGGACGCAGTCGGCGAAAACGTTTCAGGGTTCGCGGCGGGCCACCGGGTGGCTGCTTTGACGGGACACGGCAGTTATACCGAAATGATCTACCTCGGCCAGGAACACCTCGTGCGCGTGCCATCATCCCTGGATCCGGCGGAAGTTGTGACGCTGGTTTTGAATTATGTGTCAGCCTATCAAATGCTGCATCGTGTGGCCAAGGTCAAAGAGGGGCATAAGATTCTGGTCATCGGCGCCAGCGGCGGGATGGGGTCGGCATTGTTGGAGCTTGGCAGGCTGGCAGGTCTCAAAATGTATGGAACGGCTTCCTCGAGTAAGCATCCCCTCCTGACCGGGCTGGGCGCCATCCCCATTGATTACCATACGCAGGATTTTGTCGAAGTGATCCGCAAGGCAGAGCCGGACGGACTCGATTTCGTGTTCGATGGGATGGGCGGGGAGAGCAGCGACCGCGGTCTGGCGGTGCTGCGACGCGGGGGCAAACTGGTAGGGTATGCCGCGCCCGTGGGGCTCCTGACGATAGTGCGGGACGCGGTGAAGCTGATATCCGTCAACATACTGCCAAACGGCAAGTCGGCCGAATTCTATGGCATCACCGCACTGTACCTGAGGGACAAGAAACCGTTCATGGAAGACCTGCCGAAGCTCTTCAAGCTGCTCGAAGAAGGCAGGATCAAACCGATCATCACCCAAAAGTTTCCTCTCCTGGAAGCAGCCAAAGCCAATGAGCTGCTTGAAAGCGGGCAGGTGAGCGGCAACATCGTCCTGCTTGCACCGGAATTGTTATAGGACGGAATGCGATAGCTGTTCCCATTACATACGGCAACCTCTCGCTGCAGCCTCCCAAAATAATATTGAGAGAAAATAAGGAGGCAGCCTATTTTGCAAACCCCAAGACAGCCTTCACAGGTCGGTAAGCGATGAAATCATGGTTGATAGGCGCCGTATCCGTTCCAGGTTTTGTAGAACGGGCCAAACTCGATCTCAGAAGAGCCGCGGTAAAGCTCCTCATCCGAAAAATCAACTTCGTCGATCTTTGTGGTTTCTTTGATCACATAAATGTCGCCGTCGATTTTGGGTAGGATAACCGACATCCGGTCGGAGTCCCAGTAAAGGTAAATCTGGATTGTGGATCCTTCCAGTAATTTATCATGAGAGATCGTCACATAATCGGGCTTGCCATATTTCTTTATGATCTCCACCACAGAGACGGAAGTGTTTGGATAAAACCAGATTCCATTTACGATCTTTGTCTGCGCATTGGCCTGCACGTTGAATCGGCCATATCCACAACTGATCAGGATCCAGGAAACGCTTGGCTCTGTAAAACATTTGGAGACACCATTTGCCTTCAATAAAGGGGGCACTTGATCGAGCCGGGTCTCTCCGGCTTGAATTCCGAAAACACAGGGCGAGGCACACGGCACATCCGATAACAGGCCTGCATCGCCAATGTTTATTTGTTGTGTGAGGCTGTAATAAAGTCTTAAGACAGAGGTGGGTGACTTATAGAAGTACACCAGGAACAAGACGATCCCGAGCGCCAAAACGGATAATAATCCGGCCAAAATGGTCCAGCGCCGTTTCGTAAATCTACCCGGGTTGTGAGATTGGGTCATTCAGTCATCCTTCCGTTTCAACAGCTCAAGAACACAGAAGTGAACCCCAATCACATTATACATCCCAACAAAAATCGGCCATTTTATTATTCGCCCTGTGTGCGCGTCGAATTTTGAGCGTTTTTTTATCCTTTTTCAGGAACGAATATCCTTCTCAAATTCAGTAAATCACAGAAAAGTGATGAGGAAGCCGATATCCTCGAAATCGTGATTTGCTGAAATTTGTTGATCGAGGTCCAATTCAGATCCAAATGCGTGGCCCGGTCAGCAAATGGGGCATTCGCAAGTATGAGTTCTTGAAATGTTAAGGTGCGGGTGGTGAAGAACGAGATTGCTTCCTCGGGCTTCCGGGAGCAAAGGCGGGGATATATGCTTCGCAAGAGCACCCTCGTCGAAAGAAGAATCAGGAATCATTATACAGAACAAATGTTCTGATGTCAAGAAGCGTTTGGGATGCCTTCATGGTTTTTTCAAGGTCGAGAAAACGGAGTAGTTAGGATTGAAAATGCATCGGAGACATGCCCGGCAAAGCGCCGTCTGGCTTGGGCTGCATTGTTGAACTGTGCTTGTCGGATCAGAGCCAGAACAAGATTATTGATCGAGGCCATCACTTTTCCAGTTTGGCCGATCGTCATTCGAGTGGCATCTTCTTGGAAGGTCACGTCGCGGCGATAGTGCAGACCCGTCTCGATCCCCCAATGAGTGCGGCGAATATTCAATAAGCGAGCAGGGGTGGCTTTGGAGCGCGACAGGCTGGTAATGCCGAATTCGACTTCATGGGAAGTACGATAACAGCGTCCAGCACGCCACCATTCGAAGTGTCGTTGCAAACGATACACTTGCGCCAGGCCTGGCCAAGTCGAATAGGGGTTGAGCATTTCGCTGGTGGTCAGGATGCGAGTTCTCAATGCGCCCGTGACCTTTGCTGACTTTTTGAACGGTGAGGAAATCGGTTTGAATCTTCCCAAACCCAGGCTTTGGATATTCAGGCGCAAAGAGTTGCTGAATGTTGTTGTGCAGCATGGGCTGGTTTTCTTTCACAGGAAAAACGTAGTCGCCACCTTGCTCCACAATTTGAGCTGAGAGTTGTTTTTGGGTGTGCAGTGCGTCTGCGGTGACCACTTTTCGTGAGATTTCTACCGATTTTAGGGCTTGGGGCGCCTTGCCGATCTCGTTTTCCTTTCGCCCGACTTCCACCTGCGACAGAACCTTCCCCTGTTTCACATCATAGACACTCAACAGATATTCGCTGCCCTCCTCCTCCTTCTTGCGCATCCCGCGCACGGCTTTCCCATCCAGGGCATACACTTCTCCATGCTCGCCGCCCTGATTGTATTCTGCCACCAGCCTCTCGACCTCCTCTTGATATACACCATACGCCAGGATCCGCCGATAGGTGCTGTGGCTCGGCATGTTCACACGTTTCAAGTGCAACAACTCCACCAACTGCTCTGCATGATTCTTCCCCCAGTCGGCCATGCCACTGGGCGTATCTTCCCCGCACAACTTCGCCATCAAAATGATCATCAGTACCGTTTCTAAACCATACAGCTTCCCCCGCGCTTTCCGTATATCCGTGAGCTTTGCCAGGCGCTCATAGACACTCCCCACATCATACACTACCCCTGCGGCACTATACTCCTGCTTGACCTTGCCAGTGCTACAATGCATTTCAGGTCCTCCTCGCTAGATTGCTTGTTGCCACTCGCAATTGTACCGAGAAGGACCTACTTTTTATTCTTTGTCAAGCGACCTTGAAAAAGCCATTGGGATGCCTTTGCCCGGGCATATACGGTTTGATCTGGAAAATATAAAAATCCCATATTTACCTATTTGACATCAAACGTAAATATGGCTAAACTATATTTACCCTTCCAAAACCCGGTTGTATTCATGGATCCAAAAGATTTTCGCAATTCCGAAGTTGGAAAGACCATTCGAGCCAGGACCGGCTATTGGGCTTTTCTGCCCTCGCCACTCCCCCCGGCATTGAACTGGTCCGAGGCTCTGGTCCGTGCCCTGTCAGAGGCAGAGCGGGAGCTGAGTAAACTTGCCACCCTGGCAGGCAGCTATCCTTTTCCGCGAATCCTGATCCAGCCCTTTATGCGTCGCGAGGCTGTTTTATCCTCGCGCATCGAGGGAACACGCGCTTCGCTGGTGGATCTTTATAACTATGAGTTGGCCCAGCTTTCCTTCCTTGAAGAAGGCAATGATGTAAAGGAAGTATTTAATTATGTGCGGGCCCTGGATTATGGATTGGATCGTTTGAAGGCATTACCGGTGAGCCTGCGTTTGATACGGGAGATCCACGCAAAATTATTGGAGGAAGTGCGTGGAGGAAACCTGGCTCCCGGGAAATTTCGTAGTACACAAAACTGGATCGGACCAGCCGGCAGTACGCTCGCCAGTGCGAGGTATGTGCCTCCCCCCGTGGACGAAATGCAGCTTGCATTAAATGCCCTGGAAAAATTCATTCACACGGATATCGACATTCCGCCCCTTGCACGCGTGGCCATGATCCATTACCAGTTCGAGGCCATCCACCCATTTCTGGACGGCAATGGGCGAGTGGGACGTTTGCTGATCTCCTTGTTGTTGTTCGAATGGGATCTTTTGCCTCAACCCCTGCTTAATTTGAGCGCCTATTTCGAACATTATCGCCAGGAATATTATGATCGGCTTCTGGCTGTCTCGCAGCACGGAAAATGGGAGGAGTGGCTGTTGTTCTTTTTCCGAGGCATCGGTATGCAGGCACAGGCCAGCATCGTACGTATGTCGCGCCTGCAGAGGCTTCGTGAGAAGTATGATGCCATTGTGCAAGGCGACCGAAACCCGAAGCGCATGGCGTTGGTCATTGATTTTCTTTTTGCCCGACCCATTCTCACAAATCGTCAATTGGCTACCGGGCTGAACATGCCCTTCAAGAGCGCTGGCGAGTATATCGAAAAATTGGAGCAGGCAGGTATCCTCAAGGAGACAACCGGCTATGCTCGCAACCGCATCTTCCGGGCCCAGGAAATCTTCCAGGCTTTGGAAAACCCGGATTGATATGGCTGTGTGAAGAGCCGGGCGCGCTAGTATACTTATCAGCACTCCGTGCTCCTCATTTATTGTGAAAGGGAGAAATGACGATGAACAAACGCGATGCCCTGCTGAACCTGGTCAACAGCAAAACAACGCCGGACTACGTCCCGGCGGCCTTCTTCCTGCATTTCGACCCGGCCTATCATCAAGGCCAGCCGGCGATCGATAAGCATCTCGAATTCTTCCGCGCCACGGGCATGGATTTCGTCAAGATCCAATACGAGCAAACGCCAACGCCGTTGCCCACCATCCGCAAACCGGAAGACTGGGCCTCGGCGCCTCTCTATATAGACGCGGACTTCGAGCCGACCCTGCAAGTGGTCGAGGGGCTGGTGAAGGCGGCAAAGTCCGAAGCCCTGGTGATCGTGACGGTGTATTCCCCTTTTATGTGGGCCGGGCAGCTGGCGACAGCCGACGTGGTGGCCACGCACCTGAAGGAAAAACCCGAGGCGGTGAAAGAAGGGTTGGAGATCCTGACCGAGAACGTGCTGACCCTGGTGCGCGCCTGCAAGCGCGCGGGTGTGGACGGGTTCTATGTGTCCACGCAGGGCGGCGAGGCCTTTCGCTTCAAGGGCACCGACATATTCAAGAAATATATCAAGCCCACCGACCTGGCCGTGTGGGCCGAGATCAAGAACGGTCCGTTCAATATCCTGCACGTCTGCGACTATAACGGCGGGTACGACGACCTGACGCCTTTCCTGGATTATCCCGGCCAGATAGTGAGCTGCAGCCTCAATGTGGGCGAAAAGACCATGTCTCCCAAGGAAGCCTCGCAGTTGTTCGGGCGGCCTTTCATGGGCGGACTGGAACGCAAAGGCACGATCGCCACCGGCAGCCTGAAGGCAGTCCGCAAGGCCGCAACAGAGGTGCTGGCCGAGGCGCCCGAGCGCTTTATCCTGGGTGCGGACTGCACGGTGCCCAGCGAAACCCCGTGGGAGCATTTGAAAGCCGCCATCGATACTGCTCACGGCCATCGAAAATAAGTTGCGCTCCTTGGCTGTCATTGTCGCAGATCCTTGTGTTCTTCAAGGACGAGAAGTTTTTCCCTGGCACTTGCGTCCAGGGCAAGTGTGCCGACCCTCGGAGAACAAAGGGCTTAGCAATCTCGTACTTACTTGGCAATCTGAGATTGCCACGCCGCCAAAAGCAAGAACGGCGGCTCGCAATGACCAGAGAAGTAGACATCAAAATGCCGGTTGAGATCAACCAGCTCGTTCGCAGCAGACGCCGGACCCTGGCCTTGTTCGTCGAGAACGACGCCAGGCTGATCGTTCGCGCGCCCATGCGGACTCCCGAAAATACGATCCGTGAGTTCGTGGAGAGCCATGCGCTGTGGATCGAGAAAAAGCAGGCCCAGGTGCGGGCTGCCGTTAAGGCACAGGCCAAACAATTCATCCCAGGGGAGACGTTCCCTTATTTGGGAGAGTCTTATGCGCTGGAAGTGGTAAAAGGCCAGAAGAAGCCTTTGCTGTTGAACGGGAATTTCAAACTCGCAGACGAGGCGCTGGGTAACGCCCAGCAGGTATTCCAGGAATGGTATCGCCGCCAGGCGCGGCAGATCATCGGCGAGCGCGCCAAATTATTTGCCACCAAATACGATTTTCAGTATGGGAAGGTCCGCATCAGCTCGGCGCGCACGCGCTGGGGCTCCTGCAGCCCCACCGGGGACCTGAGCTTCTCATGGCGCTTGATCCTGAACCCTCTTGAAGTGGTTGACTATGTGGTCATCCATGAGCTGGTGCATACGGTCCACCATAATCACTCGAAACGCTTCTGGAAAAAGGTGGAAAAGATCCTGCCGGATTACAAGGTATATAACAAATGGCTAAGAAAGCACGGGCAGGAGGGATTTTTGATTTTAGATTGATGGTTGTAGATTGGGGATATGAAGATGGCTAGTGGATGGTCCGCGGGGAGACCTTGCGCCGTCAGAGGGCTATAATGAAGCAAAAGGCGGTTTGGCGCCCGAGGGTAAAGTTGCAAATATGAGCATTTATGTTGAGACGAATATAAACGCCCCTATTGATGATCTATGGGCAAAGACTTAAATCCCCGATCTGCACAAACGCTGGGATTTGCGATTCACCGATATCGAAAACCTGACGCGCGAAAACGATTCTCAAGCACAACAATTCCTTTATTCCACACGCATAGGATTTGGCTTGAAGATATCAGGGAACGGTGAGAGCGTCGGAAGTCGTGATAATAAGGATGGGTCGAGAACTTCTGCCCTAAAGTTTTGGTCTGATGATGCAAAATCACTCATTCGAGAGGGTTCAGGTTATTGGAAGTACATACCCTCTGAAAATGGAATTAAATTCCTGACCTGGTATGACTATACTACGCGCTTTGGGGCGATTGGGAGCACCTTCGACGCGCTACTATTTCGCCCGCTTATAGGATGGGCAACTGCATGGAGCTTTGATCGATTGCGATTATGGCTGGAGAAGAAAATCGATCCATCACTTGCGCTGGAACGAAGCATTATTTACGGGATTGCCCGGCTCATGATCGTATTCGTTTGGATTTATCACGGCCTGGTGCCCAAGTTGATATTCCATCACCAGGATGAAATTGCAATGCTGGTGGCGGCAGGCATTCGACAAAGCAATGCCTTATCAGTTGTCAGGTTCGCCGGATTGGCAGAAATAGCTTTCGGCCTGCTGTTCCTAATGGCCTGGGGAGCAAGAAATCTTTTCTTGGTGAATATTGTGCTTATGTTGGGTGCGCTGGCTGGCGTAGCCGTTTATTCTCCTCAATACCTTATTGCTGCTTTTAATCCCGTAACCTTAAACATTTCAATCATAGCCCTTTCCCAATACCTTGGCCAAAAAATGAGGTAGAAAAGTAGGGCTTTTCGGTTAAAGTTGAAGTTGCGACAGCAACCTAGACCGAGAAGCCCATGACCGAAATTGTAGCACTTTTGCAAAGCCTTACGCCGTTGGTTTCAAAAACAACGTTGCGGGAGATGAGTTGGATCATCGAAGCGATGTTATCCATGACGGGTCGCATCACCATGCTGGGCCTGTCGCGCTGGAGCGAGAAGGGAGGCAGTTACCGGACGATTTAGCGTTTTTATCATAGTGGCTTGAGCTGGGCTGAGATGCAGTGGTTGTTCTTCACCCAGCGACTGTGGAAGGCAACCGAGGAGTATTTGTTGGTTGGTGATGAAGTGGTTGTCGATAAAGCGGGCAAAGAGACCTTCGGTCTGGGACGATTCTTTTCGAGCATTCATCAACGGCCAGTTTCTGCCGTATCGTTTTTTGCTTTTTCGCTGATTGGCGTGCAAGAACGTCAATCCTATCCACTACAAATCACGCAGGTCGTGAAGGAGAAGGAGAATAAATCCAAGCCATCTCACGGCCAGAAGCCGAAGGAAAAACGCCGGCCCGGCAGACCGAAAGGCAGCAAGAACAAGGCTGGTCAAGCTTTAGTGCTGAATGCGGAGCTGGTGCGAATCCAAGCGCAGTTACAGGCATTTTTGGCTCGTATTTCAGGTCTTTTAAAGATCTCGTATCTGGTGATGGACGGCCACTTCGGCAACTATCCCAGTGCCTGGATGGTGAGACAAGCTGATTTGCATTTGATCTCCAAGTTGCGCTCCAATGCTCGTTTGCATGAACCTTTTACTGGAAGGTATCCAGGAGTTGGACGACCCACGAAATATGGTGAGCGGGTCAACGTGCATAAGATGAAAAACAAATATCTGAAGGAAACGACGATCACCGATGGGATTCGCACGGACATTTATCAAGCTGCCTTACTCAACTTCGAGTTCCAGTTTCCTCTCAACGCGGTCATCTTGTTGAAGACCAACCTGGCGACCGGTGCACAGGCACACGTCATTTTGTTCAGTACCGATCTGAAATTGGAGTATCACAACATGATTGACTTTTACAGTCTGCGTTTCCAGATTGAGTTCAACTTCCGCGATGCCAAACAGTATTGGGGTCTGGATGATTTTATGAACGTAGAGAAGACCGCTGTGACTAATGCGGCTAACCTGTCTTTCTTCATGGTGAACCTCAGCCATGTTCTTTTGGACCAATTCCGGCAGTCCAATCCGGAGTACAGCCTGCTGGACCTCAAGTCGCACTATCATGGTTGTCGCTATGCCATCGAGACAATAAAACTGCTTCCGCAAGTGCCTGATGGAATATTAATTTCGGGGCTGTTTGAGCAAATTGCCCGGCTAGGCATGATCCATCCCGTTTTTCAGCCTGCCTCTACTTCATGATTGGCGAAGGTATTGCTTTCCTTGATCGGTTTTATTTGCGGAAAAGATATACCCTCGGCTAAACGGTGCAAGAGAAAGAAACCGGAGGCTGAACCATGAATTCAATCTATCAAAAGGCTTTGGGGGTGGAATTCCAGCGTCTCCATCCGAAGATCCAGGAACGATTTGGGTTCAGCAGTCTTGATGGTGTTGCCTGCTTCGGCAAAGGGATTATGGATGAAGTCTGGCATGGCCGATTTTACACTCTCCCTTTCTTGTACCTTGGCACGTGGCGACGGATCATGTTCCCTGAGAGAGGTAAGAGCGTTCCGTTCACTCTTCAAAACTACGCCTTCGTGGATAATTTTGGCCGCGAGACAGTCACATGGATCAGACGATTTGAGATCGGGAAGGCAAGGCGGTTTGATGCTTATATGATTTACAGTGAGGGGCGTAAGCGAGTTGTAGATTATTTAGGAACTCACCAGCATTTGCCAGTAGATATCGACCTGTCAATAGCCGAAAACGGGGGGCTAAAGCTTAGGTCTGGAGCACAAAGGTTTTACGAAGGGCCAATAGCTTTTTCATTCCCTTTGTTTTTTTCCGGCTTAGCCGATGTATGCGAGTGGTATGATGACGCCATTCAGAAGTATCGCATAGAGGTAAATGTTCATAACCGGACCTGGGGGAGAATTTTTGGATACCGGGGTTCTTTCAACATAGAATGGAAGAGAGTGACGACCGATGAAATACCTGATGACATCCGACCTATGAGATTTGAGCGGAGAGAATAGGCAGTGTGAAGTGAAAGGGCGCCTAACACGGCAGACTTTGGATGGAACCTCCACCCCGCCGGTAAGGCACTCCATTAAATACCTATGTCCGATCATTGGCTTCAAACCGACGAAAAGGAAGATATGATCGCTTCTCTAGCGATGTTGGAAGAATTGCTTAACGAGTCAGACAAGATAGTGCAGTTTGGAAATGGGTGGTGATCGCTACTCACAGCGCTCTGCAAAGTGCTGTCGGTTTTTACCTGAGAACAATTGGAAACAACTTGCTTGTGGCAAAACAGAAGGATGCTGAAGCATGGTTAAAGGCACACAAAGAACATACGCCCTATCCAGAAATGATGATGGATAAGTTTCCGAATTTGTACCGCAAGCTCAAGCGTAATGAAATCGAAGGATTTAAGTTTACTCCGCGCGGTTCTCAGGAACGAAGCATTAAGAAGATTAATGAGTTTCGAAACGATTTTATACATTTTATGCCCAAGGGGTGGTCTATTGAGATTAGTGGCATGCCTAGAATTTGTATCGATTGCATGGACGTAATTGCTGAACTCGACGAAAATACCTTGCGTACAAGATGGGAGGATGAATATCAACGGGCCAGATTCAAAAGTTTCTAGATTCATGTTTATCGAAGCTTAGTCAATTAGAAAGTGAGTATGGCACCTAATGAAGCGTGCACTCTACTAAGTACAAACCCATTAGTTTCGTTAGATGTGCAAGCGAATTCCAAGCTAAAATCTAGACGGCACGTTTCAGGACTTCCGTGTTTGCACTTAGTGCGATTCGCCTCACAAAAAAGGGGGTTGCACTATCCTTAAGTCAAACTCGTCACTCAATTTTATCTTCTCCCGCCTGCCAGCAGATAACCGCCAACCCAGACAGACCTTTTTGGGAGCAAATTATGGACATGAAAAATATCCCTTTTGGTCTCACCGCTTGGTCGCAAATAGAACCCACCGAACACAAGGGTGAAACAGGCATGGCCTATTGGCGCACGCAGCAATTCGATGATATTCGCGTCCGTATGGTGGAATATAGTCCCGGCTACCTTGCCGATCATTGGTGTTCGAAGGGTCATATCCTATTATGCCTGGAAGGTGAGCTGCATACCGAGCTTGTCGATGGCAGGGAGTTCCTTCTAACCCCGGGGGTCAGCTACCAGGTGGCCGATAATGCGGAACCGCATCGTTCCTACACCACGACCGGGGTAAAGCTTTTCATCGTTGACTGAACAGAAGGTCGAAAAAGGGCGGTGAAAGGATTTTTGATTTTAGATTGAGGATGGTGAGTGGGGAATATGAAAATGGTTAGTGGAAAACAAATCGTAGATAAGATAAAGGGAAAAAGGGAATACCATGAAGCTGGTTATATTCGGGGCCAACGGCCCTACAGGGCTTGAGTTGTGCCGTCAGGCACTCGCGGCGGGGCACCGGGTCACCGCCGCCGTGCGACGTCCGGACGAATTTCCGCTGCGGGACAACGCCCTGACCGTCGTCGGGGCGCAGGTCATGGACGGGTCGTCCCTCTCTCCTGTGATCGGTGACACCGACGCCGTTCTGTCGACGCTGGGTACAGCGTATTCGCGTCACGAGATCCGCTTGTACTCAGTCGCGACGAAGGCCATCGTTGACGCCATGCGAGCGAGCGATCACTGCCGCCGGTTGGTCGTTGTCAGCGCGGGTCTGGCTGCGTTCAACAGCAACACACCGAAGGTGCGCGGCTTCATTCAGGATAACCTCGCATTGCCGTTCCTGCGGAACGTCATCGGCCGGACGATGTACGAGGATATGCTGCGCATGGAAGACTTCCTCGCCACTTGCAACGATATCGCGTGGACGATCATTCGGCCTGGCCGTCTCATCAACGGCGCGGGCGTCTCCGAGTATCGTCTAGCCGAGAACATGCCGGTCGGGAACGTCACGACGCGTCCCGATCTGGCGGCTGCCATGCTTGCGGAGCTTGGCCCGAACGGACACGTGCACCAGAAGATAGCCCCGACTACCCGCTGAGGCTTTTCGGCGTTGAACTTCACACCGGAGCCTGTCCTTTATTCATGACGAGTTTTTTTTTCAATACGTTACGACCGTTTTCATTTTCCTGGCAGAGGCCATCCAAGCATTCCTTTGATTGACCCTGCACAGCGCGTTACTGGGGGGTACCCATTTATATTCTCATAATAAAATAGTTTGACAAAAACAAACTATTTTGGTAATATAAATCAAATAAGCAAGAGCCTATCCCCAAAAAACAGTTTCCTCTCTTTTACCAAGTCGTTCTATCTCACATTAAATCTTCGGAGTGATGCATGTCTCTTTTAGGTCAATTCGATCACCTTCGCCGTCCTCTCGTCGCGCCGCTTTCCCATTTTGGGCACAAGGACCTGCTGTTGGCAGGTGGAAAAGGCGCGAACCTGGGCGAGCTGTCCCGGGGGGGATTCGACATACCGGCCGGGTTTGTCATTACCACAGCCGCTTATGATCTGCTTTTGCGAAACAGGGACCTGCGCTCTCGCCTGGACACTGCCGTTGCTGCTCTTGAACCGGACCAGCCCGAAGCGCTGACAAAGATCAGCCGGAACATCCGCGACTTATTCGAGAACATCTCCGTGCCTCAAGTGATAACCGATGAGGTCATGAAGGCCTATCACCGGCTGGGCAGCGCGGGAGTTGCGGTGCGTTCGAGTGCGACGGCGGAAGACCTGCCTGAAGCCGCTTTCGCCGGCCAACAGGAAACGTTTCTAAATGTTATCGGTGAAGGAGCATTGCTCGAAGCTGTGCATGCCTGTTGGGCGTCGCTGTGGTCGGAGCGCGCAATCCTCTACCGCGCTCGCCAAAATGTAGACCAGGCGTCCGTCAAACTCGCGGTGGTGGTACAGCGAATGGTCCCGGCCGATGCAGCCGGTGTGATGTTCACCGCGGACCCGGTCAGCGGCCTGCGGGATGTGGTCTTGATCGACGCGAATCCGGGCCTGGGCGAAGCCGTGGTAAGCGGCGCGGTCACGCCCGATCATTATGTGGTTGCGAAGCGTTCAAAGCGCATCAAAGAACAGACTCCCGGCAGGCGCGAGGTGATCATCCGCGCCAAAGCCGGGGGCGGTACCGAGCAGGTCACTTCGGATCGCCCGCAAGTGGACGAGGCGGCCTTACCAAAATCAGAGATAAAAAAGCTTGCGCAGTTGGGAATCAAGATCGAGACGTTTTACCGCATGCACCAAGATATCGAATGGGCATGGATCAAAGAAACCCGTACGACCGGGAAGTTCTTTATCCTGCAGGCGCGGCCGATCACTGCCTTACCGGAGCCTTTGAAGGTCAACGGAGCGATGCGGCTGATCGTCCCCATGCTGGCCGAGATGTGGCCCGTGCGTCCCTATCCCCTGGACATGACGACTTTTACAGGTGCAGTAGAACACAGCATTGGCAATTTACTGGCCGCCATGCTCGGAAAGGGGGCGCCGAATCCGGGTGAGGCCCTGTTGGAAGAGGACGGCGTGGTGGTGCGCTTCGAGCCGCCCAAATTCCATCCGTCGCCCGTCGTGCTCATCCATCCTTTGCTGGCCCTGTGGCGAACGCGTCATTATGACCCGTCGCGCTGGGAAGCCGACCCGTTGCTGCGTGAGTATATTTCCAGCGCGCACGAGCTGGATGGACTTAACCCGGGATCGCTGACCTGGGAGCAAAATATCGCCGCATTACATGAGGCGCTCGAATTGATCCCGCAGGGCATGAAGGTCCGCGAGCTTTATCTCCCCCGGGCGTTTTTGGGATTGGGCCAGTTGTGGATGCTGCTGAAGCTGGCGCGCCGCGGGGATGCCTTTAGCGAGTTGGTCTCGGGCGTACGGACCAAGACAACGGAAACCAACCTGGCGCTTGAAGTGTTGGCCGCGCAAGCCCGGGCTGAGCCGGAACTGAGAGATATATTTTCCCGGAATGAAGCCCGCCAGTTAGGATCGGTTCTAAAGGGCTCGCCTGCCGGGCAGGCTTTTCTGCAGGACTTTAATAATTTCCTGAACCAATACGGCCACCGCGAGACAGCGCTCACTATTTCAGAACCGGCCTGGAAGGATCAACCGGAGATCGTCTTCGGAATTTTGAAAGTGCTGGCAGGTGTAAAGCCAAATCAGGAGCAAAGCAATGGGGCCTGGCAGCGGACACGGGACGACTTACTGGCAGGTTCGATCCTGGGCAGAAAGCCCCTGCGTAACCTGTTCCTGAAGTCGCTGGGCAATGCCCGCGCACTTTTTCAAATCCGTGAAGACACCCATTTCTATGTGACGTTATTGCAGCCGCCCATCCGGCACATTGCCCTCGAGCTGGGCCAGCGCCTGGAAAAGGCAGGCGCGCTCGAGACGGGCACGGATATATTTCATCTGCGGCTGGAAGAGCTTGAATCGGTAGGTGACACATGGTCGCTACCGGCAGATACCCTGGCCCGCATCCGCACCCTCGTTTGGCGCCGTAAAGCCAGGCGCGAATCGCTGGCAGGCCGGCCCATGGTGGACCCGCGCTTGCTGGCTATCGCGCCGCGGACCGATACGGAGCAGGATGTCCTCTTGAGCGGTTCATCGGGCAGCCCGGGCGCTGCGAGCGGCCCGGCGCGGATCATCCTTGATCCATCCGAGTTCGGAAAATTGCAGCACGGGGACGTGCTGGTTGCCCCGGTAACCAACCCTGCATGGACGCCGCTTTTCCAGCATGCCGCGGCAGTGGTTGTGGATACCGGGGGTTCGGCATCGCACGCCGCGATCGTCGCCCGCGAATACGGCGTCCCGGCAGTAATGGGGACGGTAAACGGCACGCAACAATTGCAAGATGGACAATGGGTCAGGGTGGATGGTTCGCGAGGCCTGGTTTTGAAAGCGGAGGAACCCAAATGAGATCAATGAAAAACACTACACAAAGCCGGCCTCAACTCGTGGGCGCGATCGTGCAGGCTTATATGGAATTGTTTGTGACCATGCAATTTAATGCTGTCTCGCATTGGCTGATGCTCGAATTGACGTTTGCACAGGCCAGGGCTGTGATCATCCTGGCGGCGAACAAAGACATGACCGTCAGCCGGCTGGCGCGCATGCTGGGCGTTGGGAATTCCACCGCCAGTATTCTCGTACAGCAATTGGTGGCGCGCGGCCTGGTCATCCGTACCGAGCATGAAACGGATCGACGCGAGACGATCGTGAGTCTCAGCGAGGATGGCAGGGAGATAGGGGAAGGGCGCCGTAAGCAGCGTGAGAAACAATGGCAGCGCTGGCTGGTACATCTGACCGATGATGAATTGAATGCGCTTGCGCACGGCCTGAGCGCCCTGACTACCGTCGTAAAGAAGGAGTCGGAGCATACCATGCAACAAACAGAGGCCGAACACTCGCTCTCATGATGTGGAAGATGAGGTCCCTGGCGTAACAAGTTTTGTTATCCGGGATAGTGTTTCTTACTGGGTTAAGAACAGGCTTCGGTGATTGAACTTCACACCGAAGCCTGTCTTTTATTCAACGAGTATTCTTTCTCAATACGTTACGACCGTTTTCATTTTCCTGGCAGCGGTTATCCAGGCTCCCACCTCTTCCAGGTCGGGGAGGCGGCGAACCAGCTTCTTCCGCTGATTGACCTTGCGCAGTGCCTCATAGAGATTATCCGCGTTGCGGCGGCGAAGCTCCTTCACCGTGTCCACGCCGCCTGCTTCGAGCAGGTCGCTGTATTCGGAGCCGACGCCCGGCACGCGCATCAGGTCGGCGCGGTTCACCCATTCCAGGAGGTGTGCGGTCGAGAAACCGCTTTTCTCTGCAAGCGCCTGCCGGCCTTTGCGTGAAGCAGCAATCTTTAACAGATCATCGGTGGTGTGGATGCCTAGCCGCCTCAGCCGGGTGGCATACGCAAGCCCGATGCCTTCGATCTCTATGATGTCGTAGCCGCGTTTCCGCCGTCTGCCGCCCGGAGCGGGTTTCCGCGGTTTTTGCGGTTTGGGCTGCGGAGGCCGTTTCGGCTCGGGAAGCTTTTCAAGCCAGATGATCCGGAAGCCTTCTTCCAGCTCGCAGTCCTTCCAATGCTCCAGGCTGCGCCTGAAGGTGTGCCTTCCCTTTACGGTAGTCGTTACGCTCAAGATCAGTCCATACTTGCGCCTGTTCCAGGAGTGGAGGCGCAGACGCTTTACGGTGCCGATCGACCTTTCGAACCTCCAATGATAATAGGAGCGCCCGCCCGATCTCTCGGGGTCAGCCAGGGAAGCGCTCCACAGCAGGTGGTTCCTGCCGTCCACGATCCCGATCAGGCCCCATAGGGGATTGTTGTAACGATAGAGAGCCCATCCGCCCAGCCAGACCAGCAGCAGGAGCGCCAGCAGCGCGGCCAGGTAAAGCCAAAACGTGAGGAAATAGATCAGCCAGCTCAAAACCAGCAGGAGGAAAACGAGGATAAGCAGCCACGACCAGAAGGATCTTTTCCAATCCTTGTCCTGATCGACAACCCACAGCCAGAGCAGGACTACCAGCAAAAGCAGCGCAAAGATCAACACCAGCCAGGCAGGCAGACTGCCGAGGAATACCAGGCAGAGCGATACAAGCAGGGCGAGCAGAATCAGCAGCAGCCAGGAGGGGACGGGTTCATCTTCATCCCTGCGCCGCGCGAGCAGCCAGATCACGAGCAGCGTGACCAGCAAAACCAGCAGCATCAGGGCCAGGAAGATCCAGAAGCTGCCGAAGAATATCAGCCAGAGCAGCAGCAGCAAGATGAGCAGGATAACGAGGATCCATCTCCAGCGACGTGACCTGTGGTCATCGTCATCGCCGGTGAAGACCCGCGCCAGCAGCACGATCAACAACAGGAGGAGGAGCAGGATCAGCAGCGGCCATAAGGAGAGGTCGAGGCATAAGAACAACCACAACAGGACCAGCAGCAGGATAAGGATCAGGAGCAGCCAGAATGTGAAGGAGAATCTCTTTTGCTCTTTATGTTTCTCTCTGCGGAGGATCAACTGTGTCAACAGCAGGAGCAAGAGCAGGATCAGCAACGCCCAGATCAGGTAATTCCACTGTGGGCTGCAGCTGTTGGGCACGGGCGTCGGCGTGGGCTGCGCAGGACAGACGCTGATCGGGATGGTCGTATCGTACGACCATGTACTTAACGGATTGCCATCCACAAGGACATTGGCGGTCACATGCGATTGGATATCCTCCGCGATGACCGGCGTGAGGGTCAGCTGGTATGCGCCCGTCGCGGCATCCAGTGCTTCCACCGAGGAAGCAACCGCTGTCCCTCCGGGCTTTGTCACCGAGGCTGCCTGCCACTGCAGGGGCAGGCCGATGCCGGTACTTTGACCCGTCCGCCCGTTGATCACTTGAAGGGGGACGATGAGCGAGGTATCGACCGGCGTGCAGACACTCGGCGGCTGGGTTATTATCGAAACCGGGTCAACCGGGAGCTCGCCTGTGTCTCCATTGCATTTCCAGAGCGAGTTGTTCTTCGCATCCGTCAGCTCGAGGCTGATATGCAGCTGGGTGGGCGCGCTATCCAGCGGCATCCAACTGGCCTGGTATTGATCGCCGTTCACGGTCAGCGGCAAGGGCAGGCTTTGGTTGGCATTGGTAACGCGGGCTTCTACATTTAAAGTATCGGCCGGGTCATCGGTGGGCAGCACCGGTAAGCCCTGGTCGTCCAACAGGCTCAGCTGGACCTGGCCCTGCGTGAACTGCTGCAGCGGGCTGGCGGCGGTGGGCGCCACGAGCTGGGCGCTCACGGCATAGTGCGGGATGGTGGTGATGATCCCCTCGCTTGAGGAGGTCTTGACCTGGTAGGCGCCGGCGAGCGGATCGGAGAGCGTCCATACTTCGATGGCAGTCCCTTTGCCGGTCTGGGTCACTTTCGTGCCATCGGGGATAACGGTGTTCCCCTGTGGGTCGGTGAGCGTGAGGCTGGCGTTGGGGTCGAGCTTATAGTAGGTGAGGCGCAGCGAGCTGGCATGGTGCAGCACATCGATCTTATACAAGCGCGCATTAGTCGGGTCGGGAGGGATGGTGTTGCTTACCGCGCCGATGATGGAAGTCACGATCTTTTCCATGCGGCTGGTCACACCATCCAGGGAGCTTTCCAGCGAAACATGCGCCGGGTCTCCCGCAATGCTCTCCCAATAGGGCTGCGTGGCCTGCCAGTATTTGGGTACGACCTTGAAGGCAGTTACGAACAGGCTGTTCCCAGACTGGGATAGAAAGCCCTGGAGGATGGTCCTCACCTGTCCCATTTCGTTCCCCAGGGCAGGTTCGACCAGCGTACCATTGATATCTTCCGGGGTCCCATCGGTCAACAAGAGCATCATGCGATGCACGCAGAGATTAGTCGAGTTCGCCGCCGGGTCGTTGAACAGGTCGCTCGCAGCCTGGAAGGGCTCGATGAAATGCGTATATTGCTTTACGCGATAATAATCGGGCTGGGTTTTCAGCCAATCGATGGCCGTGTAGAGCTGGTCTTTTTGCGTGATGGGCAGCCAGCCGGAGCTGTATTTCACATCCGAGCTGCAGTGGTCGAGGGGGTTGGTCGAGATGCAGTGACTGAAGTGGATCACCGCCACCTTGATATCCGGAAGGACCACGCTGGGGTCGGTCGCCTGGGCATCCACTGCGATCTGGTAATACTCCTGCGACAGGATATCCACCAGGTTCTTGGCGCCCTGGTTACGCATGAAAGCCGGATCGTTATAGCGCATGCTGCCGGTATCATCGATCAGCAGCACCACCCGGATGTCGCAATATTGATTTGAGACGCTGTTCGAGCATTGGAGCGGCAGCGGGGAGGCGGCCTGTTGATGGACGGCTGCGGCCAGCCCGGCCCCGCTGGTGGCCTGAACCCCCAGGCAGGCCAAGAGGATGACAAAAAAGAGTTTAACGAATGGGATAAGAACAAGTCTTCGATTCACGGTTCTCTCTCCTGATATGATTTTCCCGAAAGATATTGTATTTACCTACCGGCCTGTTGCCGGTTTTACCGAAGAATGAACATAGGCGTGGTGTTCTCCCACGCCTATGTTCATTCTTCGAAATTCTTTGTCCCAGGCTGAAAGCGTGAGACAAAGGGTGAGCAGGCACGAATAATAAACATCTTATGAAGAGCACCTATCCTGGCGCGCTCATTTTAGCAAATCCCCACCTGTTTTACAACACTCAGTTTTGCGTGCCCAATAAGCCTGCTCACACCGGCCTGCCTATTTTGCGGAGACTCTATGGCAGTGATTGACGCTCCAGCAGCCAGCTCCGCAGGGATGGCAGGCTAAATGCTTCACTCTCGAGATCTTTTAGCGGCGTAGAGACCGGGGTGCCGGCAGGCAGGTCGAAACTGGATAATATCTCGGCCACGGGAACGTTGAAGGTTGCGGATACCTGCTCGAGAGTCATCCAACCTTTTATCGTGTCTACATCCAGCGCGGAGGGCTGAATTGTCCCCCCCGACGCATTTATCTTCCCCGAGGTGGACCATAAGCCGGCTTGTTGAAACCCGAAGATTACACCCATAAAGACCGCCAGGACCATCCCCCCAAAGATCAATGGATTGATTCTCATATTCACTCCTTACTTTGCCATCAGCGGGAAACCCGCTCGTACTTCCAGCGCACCCACGCGGGGGCATTCGCCCACACATTCAAGGCATCCAATGCAGTCCAGGCTTGTAATGGTTGCTGCAGTATGGATTTCCAGTCCCATCGGGCAGGCCTTCGTGCAGATCTTGCAGGAGGTGCAGGCTTCGGCCTCACGCCGGATATAAACCGGGCTGAGCTTACCCAGCAGGCCGCTGGCCGCGCCGAGCGGGCAGGCATACCGGCACCAGGGGCGCTCGACGAAGAGAGAACCGACTAGCGTCAGACCGAGCACCACCAGGCCCGGGGTAAAAGTCCATTCGGCGATATTAATGAGGGCAGACCAGGGATCGTATTCGCGGAAGACCATCACGCCGTAGATCGCTGCGCCGGTTACCGCCCACAGAAGCACTCCATATTTCAGATAGCGCAAATACCTATCCAGGAACATCCATACGGGCCGGCCGCGTTGCGTCAGCGTGCGGAAGGCCTTGCGTATCGGGACGGAACGTTTTTGAAGCCTGGCGCTTAAAGAATGGATGGCGTCCTGTATGAAACCCAGCGGGCAGATCCAACCGCAGAATGCGGAGCGCAGCAGCACGGCGCTGATGAGTACTGCTGCCGCCACGACCAGATTCGATAGGTGCGTGTGCGATACGTACGTCCCGCCGCTTACGACATATTGGTAGAACGTTTCCAATCCGCCGAACGGACAGAATGCTTCAGCTGAAGCGGTGAGGTTCGACGAACCCTCACCGGCAGCCAGATGTATTCCTATTACATATAAGATGAAAGCGGCAAAACTCATCTGTATCACCCGGCGAAGAGTTTGGTGGGTGAGCAAAGCTTTTATGCGCGTGCGTCGGGGTTTGATCCGTGCCAGAGAAATTTGTGCGGCCATGACAGTCTCCTCAAAAGAATTATCCCTATCATATTAGCCGTATGTCAATCATCCTTAAAGGGATTGTAAAGATTGCTTGAAGAACCGTAGTCTTTCCGTTACCCCGGCGACTATCTGGATGAAGGATTCTTTTTCCAGAAAGGAGAAAAATGATGAAAACCCTTCTTGCAATTTCGTTCGTGTTGTTGGTCGGCGCTGCAGGTGTGACCGTGGCCGCTGCCCAAGGCAGCCAACCCGGCGAGCCAATCTATGCAATAAAAGCGTGGACCGAGCAGGCGCACACTTTCTTGCAGACTCGCACGCAGGTGCGGGCCGCGCAGGTGACCGGCCAATCAGCACAAGAGGCGGGGGTGGCAGAGCCTGACCGTATTCAGTTGCAGACGCGGGATATGCAGCAGGACCAGGACCGCATCCAGCCGCAGACGCAGGATCAACTGCAAACCCGGGAACGCGATCGGATCCAACTTCAGACCCAGGATATGCTGCAAACGCAGGAACAACTGCAAACTCAGGAGCGTGTCCAGCAGTCGCCTGGCTCCGGTCAGCAAAGCCAGGTTGGCGATGGCTACGGACAAGGAAATTACGGCGCCGGCCTGCCCCATCCACAGGATCACGCACGTAACGGGCCAAACTCCGTTGACGGCAACCAGCCCTAACCCCAGACTAACCTGCCCTGGCATCCCCAGGGCAGGTAGGTTTAATGAGTTGAGCAGCAGCCGCTCAAGCCATTCACCAAAATAGGATTATCATTATCAGATTGTGTCTAATTCAACAGCGGCCGCCCCGCGAGCGGTATCCCAGCCTGCCGATGGATGGTTGGCGGGCGCCTGGCTTCAAATTTTCCTGATCCTGTACGGCATTTGGATCTGGCTTCCATTTCTTGCGCCCACGTTCATGCACATCGGCTGGAGCGGCGCGGGCCGAACGCTATACTTCATCTACTCGTTCTTTTGTCACCAATTACCGGAACGATCTTATTTCCTCTTCGGTCAAAAGACCATGTACTCACTGCCGGAAATTCAATCTGCCTGGCAGAACACCTTCAACCCGCTTATCCTGCGGCAATTCATTGGCAATACAACCATGGGCTGGAAAGTTGCCTGGTCAGACCGGATGATATCCTTCTATGGCGGCGTCTGGGGCTTTGCCGTTCTTTGGGCGCCGTTTCGCCGCAGGATCAAAGCCCTGCCCTGGTGGGGATTCGCTCTTTTGCTCCTCCCCATTGTCCTGGATGGGGGCACACATATGTTCAGCGATTTCGCGGGGATCGGTCAGGGCTTCCGCTATACCAATCAATGGTTGGCAGTATGGACGAACCACGCCTTCCCTGCATCTTTCTACGCGGGCGACGCCTTGGGATCATTCAACTCCTGGATGCGCATCATTACAGGTCTCCTGGCCGGGTTGGGCATCGTCTGGTTTGCGTTTCCTCATCTGGAGCAAAGCTTTGCCGAAAGCTAGAGCGAAGATCAGAGTGCTTTTGGCGGTGAACAGGTTTTTTTCGTTGGTAATACGGCTCCCGATGAAGGTGTCTGTGTAGTGGACCGTCCGATAATAAAAGGAGAAACTCGTATGACAACTACAGTAAGGGACCCCGTATGCGGCATGGACATCGATCCCAATACGGCAGCAGGCAAGTCGGAATATAAGGGGCAGACGTATTACTTCTGTTCCCCGGGCTGCAAGAAGTCCTTCGACAAAGAGCCTGAGAAATATCTCAGCGGAGATAACGAGCATAACCGTTAATTTGCCCTGCCCTGCAAAACGGTCCATCTGAAAGATGGGCCGTTTTGCCCATATAAAAATGAGCAAGGCCGCGCTGCTCATGGTGGAACGCCTCTGCAAGCCAACCGGCTGCACTGCCCGCAATGCGGCGTCGCAATGAATGATCGGGATCGCCCCGTGCAACATTCGCTGCTTTTTGGTTATGAGCTCATGGCCCGACAAGAAATCACTTTAGCAAAGAAAAACCCGGATGAAAAAAAGAATGCTCCTGATCACACTTACTGGTTTACTGCTGAGCGGGTGTGGTTTCCCCGGCCCGCAATATGCACCGGCGAACCCCGGATACAACAATCCCGGGCACGGACAGTTTAGCTCGAACGGCCAGCAGATTTATTTCACCGCTACCGATCAAAGCGGTAATCCTATTTCATATACGGGAGGTCCCCCCTATGGCGGCATGATGATGAGTAATTACATGACCTGCGCCTCCTGTCATGGCGCAGACGGACACGGCGGCCCTCATGCCATTCACATGCAGACCATTGATGCGCCGCCCATTTATTACGATGCCCTGGTCAGGATGAAGAAGGATGACTCCGGGGGCACACCTCAGCCTGGGGGGTATACCCTGGACGACTTTCGTGGAGAAGTTGTCGGTGGACACGATATCGACGGAAGTCCACTGGATCAAAACATGCCCCGCTGGCAGATGAGTGACAGCGATCTGCAAGACCTGTTCAATTTCATAAAAACTTTGCGCTGAGAGCCATCCATGGATTTCAGGAGGGGTTGTTTTTTGCAACCGGCAGCGTGAATACAAAGGTGCTTCCCTGCCCTTCGCCTGCTGACTCGGCCCAGATGCGCCCGCCGTGCGCTTCCACCAGCGCGCGGGCGATGGTCAGGCCGATGCCGCTCCCACCCCCGGCCTTGCGCGAGCGTGATTTATCCACGCGGTAAAAGCGGTCGAAGATATGCGCCAGGTGTTCAGCCGGAATGCCAATACCCGTATCGCGAACGGCGATTTGAACTTCGTCATCGATCCGTTTCGCAGTGGTTGTGACGCTGCCGCCTTCGGGAGTGTATTGCAGGGCATTGCCCGTAAGGTTGGTCAGTATCTGCATGAGGCGGTCTTCGTCAGCGAGGACACTCGGCAGGCCGGGAGCCAGCTCAAGCTTGAGGGAGATACGCCTGGTCTCAGCCTGGGGTGTGAGCCGTTTGGCCACGCTCTGCGCCAGGGGAGAAACCTCCACGGGCCGGAGGTCCAACTCATAGGCACGGGCTTCGACCCGGCTGAGTTCCTGCAAGTCGTCAACCAGGCGATTGAGCCGGTCCGCCTCGTTGTGGATTTGTTGATAGGTTTCATCGGTGGCAGGCAGCACCCCGTCCATCAATCCTTCCATGGAACCTTTGATGGCGGTCAGCGGAGTGCGCAGCTCGTGGCTCACGTCGGCGATGAGGCGCCGGCGCATCGCCTCGACCTGGTCGAGCTTTTCGGCCATTTGATTGAAGCGCAGGGCCAGCTGCGCAAGTTCATCCGAGCCGCGTACCTGCACGCGTTCCTGATAGCGCCCATCGGCAATGCGCTGCGTGGCAAGCGACATGGCTGCCAGGGGTGCAATCACTGTACGGCTGAAGAAAAGGCCGAGAGCCACAGCCACAACCACGGCCGCCAGCCCCGCATAGGTGAGCGCCTCATTAACCCCCGCGCGATAATCATTGTAGAGCTGCACTATGGTTCCAGAGCCGCCCAGGCCCTGAGCACCCAGGCCCTGACCACCCGACCCCTGCCTGCCGAGTCCCTGGCCTCCTTCTCCCATCATGCCTCCATTCGACAGTCCCATCCCGGCCATATGGCGATTGAATGAGTCCGGCAGGATAAACTGGCTGGCAACGGCCAATACGGCCAGCCCCACCAGGATGACGACCAGGTAGGAAAGCAGGAGTTTTGCGCTCAAATGACGGCGAAAGTAGTCGGTCATAATTCCTCACAACGCTTATTACAGCGGTTCATCCTCGAAGCGATAGCCCACCCCGCGCACGGTAACGATCAGATCTTCACGGCCAAGCTTCTGGCGCACGTGACCGAGATGCACATCCACCACGCGCATCTCGCCGAAATATTCGCCGCCCCAGACTTTTTCGAGCAATTGCTCGCGCGAGACCACGCGCCCGCGATTCTCTGCAAGCGCCTTCAACAGATCGAACTCGATGGCCGTCAGGTCAACCGGTTGCTCGTCCACACTGACTTTGCGCGCGCCGCTGTCCAGGCGCAGATGGCGGAAGGACAATACGCTCATTTCGGAGCCCGAGGCGGCCCCCGTTTGGATGCGCCTCAACGCGGCTTTGACGCGCGCCGTCAATTCGCGCGGGCTGAAGGGTTTCGTCACGTAATCGTCCGCGCCCACCGAGAGGCCCACGATCTTATCGGTCTCCTCTGTTTTTGCTGTGAGCAGGATCACATACACCTGCGATTCGCGGCGCAGACGCGAGAGTAATTCCAGCCCATCCATACCGGGCAGCATGAGGTCCAGGATCACCAGGTCGGGCTTGAAGGCGCGCGCGGCCTTGAGACCCGCTTCCCCGTCCAGCGCGGTGTGCACTTCGTAGCCTTCGGGTTTGAGATAGGCCGTGACGAGATTAACAATGGAGGGTTCGTCATCTATTACAAGGATTTTAGTCATGGGCGATTCTTTATTTAGGGTTTGGGATCAACGATCCGTGATCGGTGATCCATGGTATTGTAACTGTAAATATTGAAGAGCAGCACGCGCCGAATTGCATATCTTCGGCGCATCTGCTGAATCGGTGCATTCCTGTTATTGGGCTTCTTCAATGAAGCCAGTATAGGCTTCCCCTTTGAAGCAGCCGTAAAGCGATTATGAAGATTTGGTAAAGGTTGTTTAGGAGGCAGGAATGCGATATCTTCTTACCCCCGGTATGAAATATCTAAAAAAATGAAGGTGGACTGTGGGTAAATACCGTCGTGTAATAAGGGCCTCCTCCTGATAAGGAGGAGGCATCACCCTTACAAGATATCCTGGCCGATCTACCAGACGCCGGGGATCAAGCGGTAGCGAGTCTCTCTTGCATATTCCGCATAGCCGGGCAGCTCGGCCTGCAGGGTTTTATCCTCCAGGGAAGTGCGCCAGATCAACAGCAGCGCGGCAATGACCTGGGGAACCGTTGCCCACCACGAACCCAAAACCCAACCGACGGTGATCGTGAACAGGAAGCCGCCGACGTAACCGGGATGGCGCACATAACGATAGGGACCGTCTTTGCAAACGGTATGGCCGCGATCCACCTGGATGCGAACCATGCTCGAGAAGAAATTGTTAGTGTAGCGCGCCCAGAGGAATATCGCCTGTCCGAGGACGTAGACGGCCACGCCTGTCCAGTAGACGGCGAGCGGCATACCGCGCGTCCAGCCGAAGCGGGCATCCAGGCCGCCCAGAATTATCGCGATGAAATAAAGGGGTGTGGTAATCCCAAAATAAACCTTGTCCCAGGATTTCACGCCCTCCTTGGGATTGAGTTGTTCTTCAATGAGCGCCTTGTTCCTGGTGAGGATCGTCCCCATCAGCAGCTCGCTGAGCAGGATCAGGGCCACCAATACCCAGGCCTGCCAGTAATCCCAGCGGCCCGCCAGCAGGAACAGCAACAGGACAACCACAAGGGGCGCAAGTACGGCGCGCAAGATCATTTGCAGGAACGTTTTGGTGGAAATTTCAGGTTGTGCCATGGCTAATCCTTTCTCTCCAATGCCAGTTGATGGGGCTCAATTTTCTCTGTATCTGCTCACACTTTGTTGCTAGAATGCCCGAAAAATGAATGTGATGGGTGTTCTTCCCCATCGCATTCATTTTTCGAAGGTGCAGATGTTCTTCTGCACGGAATCTCTATCCCCGGGCTGAAAGTCGAGCGTAGCGAAGATGGCGTGAGTGGATACTTTTTTCTCTCATCAAAAACATCAGGCTGATCACTGCACCGGTCAGGATCACGGCAAATATCCCGAAGGCGACCAGGATGGCATAACCAGGCTGAGAATTTCACTTTATGCACCCTTGGTCTCAGTTTGCATCACGTCCCTCGCTACCTTGCATCATACCCCGGGTACCTGGCCCCAGAACATCGAATAAGTAAAGAAAGCATAATAATCAGGGAGGTCGAGGATAAAATCCGCTGACCCCGGCTCGCATAATCTTTGAATGGTGAGATTGGTGTCGGTCATTTTTCCATCCGCTTGCGATGAAGATAGTGATAATTATCAGGACCTGCAGTGATGTTTCTATAATAAGGTAATATCAATAATTGCTCCCCCACCGGCGGAGGAGTTTTGTCCCTGGTCAAGTGGACAGGACTTTCATTTTTTGCGATGGTCGCATCAAAGAAAAAATTTAAGGCGCGATTTCTTGACAATTTGCATCTACAAGAGTATAAACCGGCCCAATATGAGCAAGTTGAATCCTGCATTTGTTTTTGAGGCCAACGCCAAGCGCCTGCCCACATCCGAAATCTCGGTAGTCGGAATTGTGGGCCTGCGCTGGTTAATCAGAAAGACATAAGCTAACGCTTTGCGTCTGTTTTCTATTACCAACGCGCTCTCCGCTATCGGAGGGCGCGTTTTTTTAATTTCCCGAAAAGGAGCTGTGCCATGGTTGAAATCCTGGATACTACCCTGCGTGAAGGCGAACAAACGCCTTATGTCAACTTCACCGTCGATGAAAAGGTGGAGATCGCGCGGATGCTGGACCGTGTGGGCGTGGAGATGATCGAAGCGGGCGACCCCTCCGTTTCGCCGAGCGTGGCCCGGGCCATCCAGCGCGTCGCCGGGCTGGGGCTCAACGCGGAGATCGTGGCTCATTCCGTAGCGGCGCGCTCCGGCATCGATAAAGCGAAGGAATGTGGCGCGGACAGGGTCGCCATTTTTTATGCCACCTCGAAAATTCACCTGGATGCCAAGCTGCACAAAACCCAGGAACAGGCAATCGAGATCATTTGCAGCCATATCGCCTACGCCCGCAGCCTTGGGCTGAAGGTGCGCTACACGCCCGAGGACGCCACCCGCACCGATTTCGAATTCCTGGTGAGGGTATGCAATGCGGCCATCGAGGCCGGGGCGGACCGGATCAGCTTTGCCGATACGTTGGGCATCATGCAGCCGCAGGTCATGCATGAGCGTGTCTGCGCCCTGCGCCAGCGCCTGTCGGATTGCAAGATAGACCTGCACTGTCACAACGATTACGGCCTGGCGCTGGCCAATGCAATGGCGGGCATCCGCGGCGGCGCGGACTGCATCCATACCTCGGTGAACGGCCTCGGGGAACGCACGGGCATCCCCGACCTGGCGGAAGCCATCGTTGCTTTCCATAACCTGGAGGGGGATCAGAAGTACAACATCGGGCCTCTGATGGATATTTCAAGCTATCTCGAAAAGGTCTCCGGGTTCTTCTTGGCTCCCAATAAACCCATTACCGGTCAGAACGCTTTTACACACAAGAGCGGCGTCCATACCAACGGGGTGCTCAAGGACCCGCGCACCTATGAGGCTTTCGACCCCGCCATATTAGGGCGCGAGCGCAAGATCGTGATCGATAAATACACCGGCCGCAGCGCCGTGGCCTCCCGGCTCGAAGAATACGGCATCCAGGTCAGCGCGGCAGAACTGGAGGTGATCGTCGCCAGGATCAAGGACCTAGGCGACGATCGCAAGCAGTTGTTCGACACGGACATCATCGAGATCGCCGAACGCGTGACCGGCCGCGAGATCGATGTGATCCCGCACGACATCAGCGCTATGGTGATGCTGGAAGTGGAATCGCATGTATACACCACGTCGGTGGTGCGCCGCCTGCGCGGGTTCAAGAATGTGAATTACGTCTACGAGCTGACGGGCGATTATGACATCAGCGCTTTCGTGAACGTGGAGAATGTAATGGCGCTCAACAACCTGATCGAAGAGATCAGGACAGTGGTCGGCGTGAAACGCACCGAGACGCGCATGGTGCTGAAAAAATACAACGGGAAAGGCGAATGATAATCCAATGGCTATCTACTCACACCTTTTGCAAGATGACCGAATTTTCGGATGTGGAGGTGCATTCCCGTCCATATCCCAAAATTCGAAATCCTCTTCCTTCCCTTTGGAGGAGATCGCGAAGCATAAGCGGAGCGAATCCTGTGGACGCCGAAAGCGACTGGGGTAGTCTTTCTGTGATGCGAGCTGGAATCTCGATCAGAAGATACTTCAGAAGTACTTAAAGAATCTTTGCGCCTTTGCGTTAAATCTTTTCCTAATAGTCTCATGCATACTAATCGAAACAAGGAGTGATTATGGGTACTTTGATCGAAGAGATCCTTTCGCGCAAGGCCGGACGCGAAGTGCACGCCGGTGAGATCGTGCTCGTGGACGTGGACTACATCATGAGCCATGACAATACCACCCCGCTGGCCATCAAGGCTTTCAAGGAGATCGGCAAGCCGATCCTGGATAAGCAGCGGATCGTGATCCACTTCGACCATGCCTACCCTGCGCCGAATGTGCTGGCCGCCGAGAACCAGAAGAAGATTGTGGAATTCGTGAAAGAACAGGAGCTGCCGTACCTGTTCCGGCAGGGCGTATGTCACCAAGTGATGATCGAGGAAGGCTTTATTACGCCCGGTGCCATCGTCATCGGCGCCGACTCGCATTCCAATACCTACGGGGCCATGGGCGCTTTTGGCACCGGCCTCGGCTCCACGGAGATCGGCGTGGCCTGGGTAACCGGCAAATGCTGGTTCAAGGTGCCCGAGACCCTGCGGGTGGAGCTGCATGGCCGGACGCAGCCGGGAGTCTATGCCAAGGACGTGATGATCCACCTTGCCGGGCTGCTTGGCATGGATGGCGCCACTTATCGTTCGGTGGAATTCGGCGGCGATTACATCGCGGCCCTGCCGGTGCACGAGCGGATTATCTTTCCGAACATGTCCACGGAGATCGGCGCGAAATGTGGGTTGATCGCCGCCGACCAGGTGACCATGGACTACCTTGAAAAAGAGACCCCGGCTCACGGTCAATACGAAAAGATCGTGCCGGTGAACCCGCATTACGAGCGCCTGCTGGAACTGGACGTCTCCGCGCTTACGCCGCAAGTCTCCTGCCATCCGGACGTGGACAACGTCAGGCCGTTGGAGCAGGTGGCAGGGTTGGAAGTGCAGGAGGTCTACATTGGCACCTGCACCAATGCCCGTTATGAGGACCTGGAAATCGTGGCGAATATGCTCAAGGGGAAAAAGGTCCACCCGTTTACGCGCGTCATCGTCACCCCGGCCAGTGCGCGCATCTACAAGAAGGCCCTGCAGAACGGGCTGATCGAGATCCTGATGGATGCGGGCTGCACGGTCACCGGTACGGGCTGCGGCGCGTGCATCGGACGCCACGGCGGGATCCTTGCGCCCGGCGAACGGGCCCTCACCACCATGAACCGCAACTTCATCGGCCGCATGGGCAGCCCGCTGTCTGAGATCTACCTGGCCAGCCCGGCCACGGCAGCCGCCACGGCGCTGACCGGCCGCATCACCGACCCAAGACCCTACTTTCAGGAGGCCTGAAATGGGAAAAGCCTGGAAATTTGGAGAGAACCTCAACACGGATGAGATCATCCCCGGCCGGTACAACATCACGATCGATCCCCTGGAACTGGCAAAGAATGTTTTCTGTGAGATCAAGCCTGAGTACGCCAAAAATGTGAAGGCGGGCGATGTTGTGGTCGGCGGACAGAATTTCGGCTGTGGCTCCTCGCGTGAGCACGCGCCCATCGCCATCAAAGGGTCGCAAGCCTTGTGCGTGATCGCACCGTCGTTTGCGCGCATCTTCTTCCGCAATGCCATCAACATTGGCCTGCCGATCTTGGAATGCCCGGAGGCCGCCGCCGATATCGATGAAGGCGACGAGGTGGAGGTCGAGCTCGCCAACGGCCGCATTTTCAATCGCACAAAGGATCATACTTATCAGGGGCGGCCCCTGCCGGCCTTTGTTATGAAAATCGCCGAAGTGGGCGGCATTGTCAACTTTCTCAAAGAGCATGAGATCGAGGACCTGTTATGAGCCACCGCATCTGCCTGCTGCCCGGCGATGGCATTGGACCGGAGGTCATCGCCGGGGCCGAAAAAGTGCTGAAGGCGTTGGAGCTGCCAATCGAGTTCGAGCACGCTGATATTGGGTACGGTGCTTACCAGAAGCACGGCACGCCTTTACCCGACCCTACGCTGGAAGCGATCCGTAGATCTGATGCCACGTTGTTTGGGGCGGTGACCACCCCGCCGGATATCCCCGGCTACTTCTCGCCGGTAGTGCGCATGCGCCAGACCTTGGACTTGTACGCCAATGTGCGCCCGTGCCGTTCGTTCGACCACCCAGCCTCGCGACCGGGGATCGACCTGGTGATGGTGCGTGAGAACACCGAGGACCTCTACAGCGGGGTGGAGCGCATCGAGGACGATGGTAACCGTGCCGTCGGCGAGATGATCATCACGCGCCGCGCCTCCGAAAGAATATCGCGCAAAGCCTTCGAGCTGGCGCGCTCCGAGGGCCGGTATAAAGTTACCGTGGTGCATAAGGCCAACGTCCTGCGCCAGACCTGCGGCCTGTTCCGTCGCGCCGCGTTGGAGGTCGCCAGTGAATATCCGGAAATTGCCGTTGAAGAAATGTTGGTGGATACCTGTGCAATGGAACTGGTACGCGCGCCCGAACAGTTCGAGGTGATCGTAACGACGAACTTGTTTGGCGACATCCTGAGCGACGAGGCTTCCATGCTGGTTGGGGGGCTTGGCCTGGCCTGCTCCGGAAATATCGGCTCGCAAGCCGCGGTCTTCGAGCCGGTGCACGGCAGCGCGCCGGACCTCGTTGGGAAGCAGACCGCCAACCCCATGGCTACCTTTCTCTCTGCCGCGATGATGCTCGACCATCTAGGCGAGGCCGCCGGCGCTCAACACCTTCGTCAGGCCGTCTTGGACTGCATTTCGGAGCGAGCCGTCACACCGGACCTGGGCGGCAGGCTGACTACCAGGCAAGTGACAGACCGGGTGATCGCAGCCCTCGAAAATATCCCTGAAAGGAAATAACGTATGACACGCATTGGTTTTCTTATGACCCGCCTGCGCCCCGAGGAGAAGCTCCTGCTGGAGGAATTAGCGCGCCGCCCTAATGTGGAGATCGTCCGCATCCTGGATGGCGAGACCTACTTCGATATCTCGAAACCTTCCTGGGAGGTCGACGTGATTTTCGAGCGGTCCATCTCCTATTCGCGCGGCCTCTACATCTCGCGCATCTTCGAGGCGCAGGGTGTGCCCGTCATCAATCCGTCAATGATCGCCGAACGCTGCGGCGATAAATATGTCACCAGCCAGATCCTGGTAAAGAATAATACCCCCACGCCGCGCGTGCTGATGGCCTTCGACGAGGATTCCGCGCTGGCAGCCATGGACAACGTGGGCTATCCCTGCGTGCTCAAGCCGGTGATCGGATCGTGGGGGCGGCTGTTGGCCAAAGTGGAGGACCGTTCGACGGCGGAAGCCTTCATAGAGCATAAGGCGGCATTGGGCGTCAACCACCAGGTCTATTACATCCAGGAATATATCAACAAGCCCGGACGCGACCTCCGTGCCTTCGTGATCGGCGAAGAAACCATCTGCGCCATCTATCGTTCCTCTGAAAGCTGGATCACCAACACCGCCCGCGGCGGGGTTGCCACGAATTGTCCCGTCACCGAGGAGATCGCCGATCTGTGCCGGCGCGGCGCGCGGGCCATGGGAGGCGGGCTGCTGGCGCTCGACTTGTTCGAGACGGAGAACGGCCTGACCATCAACGAGATCAATCACACCATGGAGTTTCGCAACAGCATTACGACTACGGGAGTGAACATCCCGGAGAAGATGGTGGATTACGTATTGGCCCAGGCTAAAGTAATGGCCTGAGGGATTTAGTACACGGATAACACGGATTTGACGGATTTGCGCGGAGAATCCAAAAAAATCCTTATTTGTCCGTGTTGTCGTGAAATCCGTGTTCATAAAAGAAGGCAGCAAAGAATTAAGAAAACCCCTCTGAGGCCGACAGGATCATCTTATGCAAACCTAAGCAACCCAACTCTAAATGCGGACTAAGACGCGGCTGCAATATTATGAAGCAGCAGTTCACTTTTGAATTTCAGTTTTCTATAATGCATGTGTCATTGCGAAGCGGTCTTTGCTGAAGCAATCTCGCGTTTTCCAGAATATCTTTGTCATACGGGGATTGTCACGCCGCCAAAAGCAAGAACGGCGGCTCACAATGACAGCAATTTTGGAAATGTGCGTAGAGTGAATTTCAAATAACAATTTCCGAAATAGTATTGACATATCTTCAGCCGGTGGTAGAATACCGCCTAATATGTTACGGCTTTTCGTGAGCCCGCGTACCCGTCGTCCGCATCCACTTCTCCAGGAGAAGGTTGGATCTTTTTTGGTTCGGATGATGGAATAGGCAGGCTACACAAAAGCGCATCTGCCCTTGAACCCAAACAGCCCTCCTTCTCGGAGGGCTGTTTTATTTTCCGTGGCTCGCGGAAAAAATCGGAAAACCTTTTGTGAAGCATCGATTTGCTTAAGGAGAAGTAATGAAAACCAAACCAAAACCGCAAGTGAAGAAGATCGTCCTGGCCTATTCCGGAGGGCTGGACACCTCTGTGATCGTGCCCTGGCTCAAGGAGAATTATGGCTGTGAGGTCGTTTGCTTTTGCGCCGACGTGGGCCAGGGCGACGAAGACCTGCGCGGCCTGGAGCAGAAGGCTTTGAAGAGCGGCGCCAGCCAGTGCGTGATCAGGGACCTCAAGGAGGAGTTTGCCGCAGATTACCTGTTCCGGATGCTGAAAGCCGGAGGCGTCTATGAGCACAAATATCTGCTGGGCACTTCGGTGGCGCGGCCGCTGATCGCCAAGCACCTGGTGGACGTGGCGCACCAGGTGGGCGCCGATGCCGTGGCGCACGGCGCCACCGGCAAAGGCAACGACCAGGTGCGCTTCGAGCTGACCGTCATGGCGCTTGACCCGCGCTTGAAGATCATCGCGCCGTGGCGCGAATGGGACATCCGCTCGCGCGAAGATGCCATCGCCTTTGCCGCAAAGCACAATGTGCCGGTCACGGCCACCATCAAGTCCATCTACAGCCGCGATTCGAACTTGTGGCATATCTCGCACGAAGGCGGACTGTTGGAAGACCCGTGGAACGAACCGGAAGAATCCATGTATCAGATCAGCACCTCGCCCGAGAACGCCCCGGATGAAGCTGCGTATGTCTCCATCGAATTCGAGAGCGGAACCCCCGTGGCCGTCAACGACGAAAAATTGTCCCCGGCGAAGATCGTCGAGCGGCTCAACGCCATCGGCGGGACGCACGGCATCGGGCGGGTGGACCTGGTGGAGAATCGGCTAGTGGGCATGAAATCCCATGGAGTATATGAGACACCCGGCGGAACCATCCTTTTCTATGCCCATCGCGAACTGGAATCTTTGATCCTCGACCGCGAGACCATGCACTTCAAGGAGATGGTGGCGGTCAAATATGCCGAGCTGGCCTATAACGGCCTGTGGTTCACGCCGCTGCGCGAGGCCATCGATGCGTTCGTGGATTCAACCCAGGGTCCCGTTACCGGCACAGTGCGGCTCAAGCTTTATAAAGGCAACATCATCGCGGCCGGGCGCAAGTCCCCGTTTAGTTTGTATCGCGAAGATTTTGCGACCTTTGGCGAGGAGGATGTCTACGACCAAAGCCACGCCGAAGGGTTTATTCGCCTGTTCGGATTATCCATGAAGGTGCGGGCGCTCAACGGACTGCCCATCTCGGGCATGGACATGCCCAAACCCGATTATTCCCGGTTCAAACGTGATTAAAGGAGAGGTGATGATGAGCATGTGGGGCGGCCGTTTCGATGGGAAACTGGACTCGTCTGCCCGGCAGTTGAACTCCTCGCTGCCGGTGGACCGGCGCCTGGCCTCGCAGGATGTGGAAGGCAGCCTGGCTTGGGCGCAGGCCCTGCAACAAGCCGGCTCGCTGCTCGATGACGAAGGCGCGCAGATCAAGCGCGGCCTGCAAGCCATTGCCGATGAGTTTTCAGGCGGAGCCTTCTCTTTCGCTCCCGATGACGAAGACATCCATACGGCGGTCGAGCGGCGCCTGACGGAATTGATCGGCCCGGCTGCCGGTAAATTACACACCGGGCGCAGCCGCAACGACCAGGTGGCCACGGACTTCCGGCTGTGGATGCTGCAGTCCCTGCCCGCCCTCCAAACCGGGTTAGCCGGTCTACAGTCTGCGCTGATAGGTCGCGCTGAGGCTGCAAACGAAACCCTTATGCCCGGCTATACACATCTCCAACGCGCCCAGCCCATCCTGCTGGCCCACTGGTGGATGTCGCATTTCTGGCCGCTCGAACGCGATCGCGACCGGCTTGCTGAATTAACAAAGCGCGTTTCCGTGCTGCCCCTGGGTTCGGGCGCGCTAGCCGGTACTCCGGTTGCGATCGACCGCTCCGCGCTAGCCGATGCGCTGCATTTCAGTAAGCCTTCGCCTAACAGCCTGGATGCGGTTTCAGACCGCGACTTTGCCGCAGAGTTCCTGTTCTGCGCCGCGCTGACCGGCGTGCATTTTAGCAAGCTGGCCGAACAGATCGTGCTGTTCACTAGCGCCGAATTTGGATTCTTCGAACTCTCAGATGTTTTTTCAACCGGGTCGAGCCTGATGCCACAGAAGAAAAATCCCGATGTGTTCGAGCTGACGCGCGGCAAGGCGGGAGTGCTGATTGGTCAATTAGTGGGGATGCTATCCCTGCTGAAAGGGCTGCCTTCGGCTTATGACAAGGACCTGCAGGAAGATAAAGCGCTGGTCTTTACAGCCTATGACATATTGAGAAGCATCCTGCCTGTGCTGGCGGAGGCGCTGCAAACGTTGACCGTCCGCCCTGGGAGAATGCGTTCGTCCATCAACTCCTTTATGATGGCGACCGACCTGGCAGACTATCTGGTGGGCAAGGGCATCCCGTTCCGCGAAGCTCATACATTTGTGGGCAAAGCCGTCCGTGCCGCCTCGGAGGCCGGCCTGAGCCTCGAGGCCCTCCCGATCGAAGATTACCAGGCCATATGCCCCGCGTTCGAGAAGGACCTATACGCGGTGTTCGACCCGTTGAAGTCGGTCGAACGGCGGAACGTCATTGGAGGCACGGCTCCGGAGGCCGTAAGAGAACAGATCCAACATGCAAAAGAGTTGATGAAGAAATGAACCTGCCTGTTATCTATTCACACCCCCGTTGGTTGTATCTCCGGAGTCTCCAGCCCCAGGCTGAAAGTCGAGCGTAGTGAAGATGGCGTGAACAGATACAAATAGATCTACCAAGGAGAAAAAAATGAACAACAACGTTTCCTGCATTGAATGCGCCGCCGAGATCAGCCTGGCGGAGAACACCGAAGTGGGCGAGATCATTGTCTGCCCCGACTGCGGAGTGGACCTGGAAGTGGTTTCACTCCAGCCCGCTGCCGTCCAACCGGCTCCCATGGAGCAAGAGGACTGGGGCGAGTAGCCCCATGCATAAGCGCCTGCATATCGGCGTGCTGTATTCGCGCGTACGCGTGGAAGAAAAATGGATCTTTGCCGCGCTGGAAAAACGCGGCATCGATTACGAGCGCCTCGACGATCGGACCATTTCCTTCGACCTGGACAACCCGCAGCCGTGGAAGGCGTTCGATGCGGTGCTGGAACGCAGCATCAGTTTCACCAGCGGACTGAATGCGCTGCGGGTCTTGAACGCCTTCGATGTGCCCACCGTGAATACGGCCGCGGTGGCAGAGGTCTGCGGCGACAAGCTGACCACCTCGGCCATGCTGGCCAGGGCGGGTGTGCCGCAGCCTCATAACGTGGTTGCGTTCACACCCGAAGCAGCCCTGGACGCCATCGAAGCCTTTGGTTATCCGGTGGTGCTCAAACCTGTGGTCGGATCCTGGGGCAGGCTGCTGGCCAAGATCAATGATCGCGACGCGGCCGAAGCCATCCTGGAACATAAGGCTGTGCTTGGCTCGGTCCAGCATTCGGTATTCTACATCCAGGAATATATCGCCAAGCCGGGCCGCGACATCCGGGCCATCGTGGTTGGCGGGCGCGTGCTGACCGCCATCTATCGCAAGTCGGAACATTGGATCACGAACACGGCCCGCGGCGGCGAGGGGGAGCTTTGCCCGCTCACGCCCGAGATCGAAGGCCTGTGCCTCAAGGCCGCGGCCGCGGTAGGGGGCGGCGTGCTGGCGATCGACCTGGTGGAGCATCCCGAGAAGGGACTCGTGGTGAACGAGCTCAATCACACCATGGAATTCCACACCGCGCAGCCCATCAGCGGTGTGGACATCGCCGATGAGATCGTCAGCTACGTGCTGGCGGTGGCGAGATCAAACGGATGATGAGGATGGTTTTCTACTCACGTCTTCTGCAAGGTGACCGAAATTTTGGATGTGGGCGGTGCTTTCCTGCCCACATCCAAAATTTCGGAATTTTCTCCCTCTCCTTTAGGGGAGGGCCGGGGTGGGGTCTCCGTACCAATACAAATACGGATGAATTCAATAGCTTCAGGGAGTCAACATGCTCAGTGTTTCCATTGTAGGCGGGTCCGGCTACGGCGGCGGCGAACTGCTTCGCCTGCTGCTAAGCCACCCGGGCGTTGAAGTCAAAGAGGCTACCTCCCAATCGCACCTGGGCGAATACGTCTATCAGGTGCATCCGAATCTGCGCAAGCAGACCCGGCTCAAGTTCAGCGATCCCGGGCAGATCGAACCGGTGGACGTGTTGTTCCTGGCCCTGCCGCACGGGCAGGCGCAGAAACATATCGCGGATTATGCCTCGCGGGCCGGGAAGATCATTGACCTGTCTGCCGATTTCCGGTTAAGGAGCGCCGCCGAGTACGAGCGGTGGTACGGCGCGCCTCACACAGCGCCCGAGTGGTTAAGCAAATTCGTTTACGGCCTGCCGGAGCTGCATCGACCCGACCTCGCCAGCGCCTGTTACGTGAGCGGCGTGGGCTGCAACGCCACCGCCAGCAACCTGGCTCTGCTGCCGCTGGTCAAGGCCGATCTGCTGGATCTGTCTGCTTCCGTCATCATCGAAGTCAAGGTCGGTTCCTCCGAATCGGGAGCGGAGGGGAACGCCGGGTCTCACCACGCAGAACGCGCCAACGTGATCCGCACCTTCTCGGCCTTCGGTCATCGCCATACTGCCGAGGTGATCCAGGAGTTGGGCATCAAAGATGTCACCCTCACCATGACCGCCGTGGACCTGGTACGCGGTGTGCTGGCGAGCGCGCATGCCCGGGTTAGGTCCGGAGTGACGAACAAGGACCTGTGGAAAGCCTACCGCGCCGCGGCAGAGGAGAACCCGTTTATACGCGTGGTAAAGGAACAGCGCGGCATCTATCGCGTGCCGGAGCCGAAAGTTCTGTCCGGGAGCAACTATGCCGACCTGGGTTTCGAGCTGGACGAGGAGACAGGCCATGTGGTCGCGCTGTGCGCCATCGATAATCTAATGAAGGGCGCGGCGGGCTCCGCGGTGCAGTGCATGAACCTGATGCTCGGCCTGGACGAAACGACCGGTCTCGAGTTTGCCGGCCTGCACCCGATATAAAATTGGGCTGTATTTCAAAAGTCAAGCATTAACGCAAAGACGCCAAGTCGCCAGGTTAAAAAGTTAAGAATTTTTCCGCCTTCGCGACCTTGCGTTGAATCTTTTTTTGAATTCGAGGAATTATTCGGAAAACATATGTCAACTCAAACAATTACCGTAGTGAAATTAGGCGGCACCGAGGGCGTGGATTTCTCCGCCGTCTGCACCGATGCCGCGGAGCTGCTCAAACAGGGACACAGGCTCGTCTTCGTCCACGGCGGCTCGGCCGAGGCCAGCGCCCTGGGCGAGGCGCTAGGCGCGCCGCCGCGCTTCATCACCTCGCCCTCCGGCTACACCTCGCGCTACACCGACCGCAAGACCCTGGAGATTTTTGCCATGGCTGTCAAGGGCAAGGTCAATACGCTGCTGGTGGAACAGCTGCAGATGCTGGAGGTGAACGCCTTTGGCTTGAGCGGGCTCGATGGAAGGTTGATGCAGGCCGCCCGTAAGGACTCCATCCAGAGCGTGGAGAACGGGAAACGCAAGATCATACGCGATGATTACACCGGCAAATTGGAGCGGGTGGATGCGGGGTTACTCAATACATTGCTGGCCAATGGATACCTGCCGGTCGTCGCACCGATGGCGGTCAGCCCCCGAGGCGAGGCGTTGAACATCGATGCCGACCGGGCAGCTGCAGGCATTGCTTCGGCGCTGCAGGCCGAGACGCTGATCCTGTTGACCGCCGTGCCGGGGCTGATGAAAAATTTCCCAGACGAATCCACGGTGATCCCCCAGCTGACGCAGAGCCAGCTTCCGGCGGCGCTCGAAGCGGCGCAGGCCCGGATGAAGAAAAAGGTGCTGGGTGCGGAAGAAGCCCTCCAGGGCGGAGTGAAGCGGGTCATCATCGCCGATGGCCGCATTCAAAACCCGATCGTGAAAGCCTTATCAGGAAATGGGACGGTGATCCAATGAAAACTTTAACGGCAATGGAAATCATGGAAGCCGAGTCGCGTTTCGCCTCGGGGCTGTATACCAAGCAGCCGATCATCTTCGTGCGCGGCCAGGGGGCTTCGCTCTGGGATATCGACGGGGTCGAATACCTCGATTGCAATTCGGGGCACGGCGTGGCGAACCTGGGGCACGCGCATCCCAAAGTAGCCGCCGCGCTGGCGGAGCAGGCCACCCGGCTGGTCACTCTGTTCGAAAGTTTTTACAATGATCAGCGCGCGGCCCTGGTCCAAAAAATGGGAACGCTCGTGCCGGGGCTGGACAGGGTCTTCTTCTGCAACTCCGGCACAGAATCTATTGAAGCCGCACTCAAATTCGCGCGCATCTCCACCGGGCGCGCCGGTGTAGTGGCGACCATGCGCGCCTTCCACGGGCGCACGCTGGGCTCGCTTTCCGCCACTTATAACAAGAAATATCGTGAAGGCTTCGAGCCGCTTGTCCCTGGTTTCAGCCATGTGCCTTATAACAATATCGCCGCGCTGGAGAAGGCCATCACGGATGAGACCGCCGCGTTCATCGTCGAAGTCGTGCAAGGCGAGGGTGGAGTGTACCCGGCGGATAAGGCGTATATCGAGGCAGCGCGGCGTATCTGTGATGCGCATGAGGCGCTGCTGATCGTGGATGAGGTCCAAAGCGGGTTTGGCCGCACCGGGAAATTATTCGCGGTCCAGCATACCGGCGTCACGCCCGACATGTTGTGCTGCGCCAAATCGCTGGCGGGCGGGGTGCCCATCGGCGCGGTATTGATCGGCCCCAAGATCAAGAACCTCTCTCCGGGTGTGCACGGCTCCACCTTTGGCGGCAACCCGCTTTCCTGCGCCGCGGCGGTCGCGGCTTTGGAAGTCATCGAGGAGGAAGACCTGCCGCGTCAGGCCGCCGAAAAAGGCGCCTACCTCATGGACAAATTATCCGAGCTCAACTCGCCGCTCATCCGCGAAGTGCGCGGCCTGGGACTGATGGTCGGCATCGAGCTGAAACAAAAGGTCCAGCCTTATATCAAAGAACTGCAGGCGCGGCATATCCTGGCACTGAACGCCGGGTTGACGGTGATCCGCCTCCTGCCGCCGCTGGTCATCACCTATGAGCAACTCGACCATCTCGTGGATACGCTGCGCGAGGTGCTCGGCATGGAAATCAAGGATGAGTGAGTTCGCCACGCTGACCGGCTTGGTGGAGCGTTTCAGTCCATCGGGCAGCGAACGCGCCGCAGCGGACTGGCTGGTGGGGCGCATGCAGGCGCTGGGTTACTTCGAAGCCTTTGTGGATGAGGCCGGTAACGCCGTGGGCCTGATGGGGACGGGACCGAAACAGATC
>CAWAKH010000024.1:0-175239 GCA_963782565.1 uncultured Chloroflexia bacterium | reverse complement strand
GGTGTTGTTTTTAGTTATTGCGGGGAAATGTTCTGGAAAAATCGACCTGATAATTACTCCCCAAACTCCATGCGATCCACCTGGATTTGCGAGCCGTTGTAGTCAGGCACATTGCTGAGTAATGTGCCATAAAGATGAACGATCTTGCCGCTGTCACGCAGTGCCTCGATCTGGGACTTACCGCCGGGTCCCTTGAATTGATGCCAAAATAGATGGCCTGCCCTAGGTCCTGCCGCTCGAAGTAGTCATCATACTGTGCGCCGGGCGCTGTACTCTTGATGACGCCCCACCAGTCTGCTATCTCTTCTGTAGTGCCTGGTGGCATGTAACCCCCTGAGGCTTGCTCATCGATGCCTCCACTCGTTTTTGCGGTTGCTTCAATGTCCACGGCAGGTGTTGCCGAGCCCACACTCTCCCCGGTAATAAGCCCATTCGTCACAGGCGCTGCCATCCAGAAAAATACATATTCCGTTTTGACTGCCATCAGCAGAAGTACGAATTTCAAGTTTATTCCCATTCTGCGTGCAATAGACCGAGGCCGGATTTGGCATACCCACCTGAGGCAGGTCCGTCGCAGCAGGTTCAGTCGTCGCCTGAGCCTGGGGCGCTGTGCAGGCTGTCAGTGAAATCAAAATGATTACGAATGTAGAGAAGTTTTTCATTCTTTTCCTTTTTGTTGTTGTTCCAGGTTCTGATCAAGACTTCATCATCCTGGGGAGCAGGTTTTGCCACCTCCTGGAGTTGAAGAACACCCGGCGAACCATATTTTGGACAGACAATCGCCTTCATTATCACGCGCCCCCCTTGAGCTTATCGTATAGATAGCCAATACCTATTCCAAGAGCGAGAATCCTTATTACGTTAAATATTGTGCCGATGAGAAAGGAACGCAAGACATCACTTGTCCCGAGAAAACTTGAGGGACCTCCGATCAGGATCGTGACAATGATCAGCACGACGAAGCTTAGTATTACGGATTTTAGAATTGGATTCTTTGTTGGAATCTTATCAAAGAAACGAACCAGGAAATAGCTGACGCAGAATCCGATAATCAGGCCACCAAGCAAAGACTCAAGCAGCATTGGAAAATAAGAAATTGAAAGAGCAGCCCTGTACTCCGCAGCGATGGGAGTCCGGGAAATTGCGAAGTTGGCTGCCCAGAATGCCACTCCGCCCCCAATAGTCAGTTGGTACAGCTTCCTGGCGAGGATGATCGAATTTCTTTTTAACATTTTGCTTTCACCTTGTGATGTGTTGTGTCCGCTTTTTAATGTCCGTTCCACGGGCAGTTACATGGTACTGAGTGGGGATGTTCTCAGGGAAGGCCTCTGCCCTCCTTGAAACCCCATAATCCCTTTCTATGCCGGGCTCAAAAGCTGGTTCGTCGCTGTTTTCGCAGACAGAGAAGCGATTGCCGGTTGATCGAATCCTTTAACGATCAGCCACACCGCCATCACCATTTCCTGGAAGAATATTGGAGCATTCATAACCATGTTGATCGTCGAAAAAGCACTCTGGAGACCTAGCATGATCAGGAAGCATGTGGCCAGGTGCATTGTGATTGCAACGACGCCCCAACCTGATATCCATCGAGGGATGAGTTTGGATTGATACAGGAGGTAATAAAGCATCAGGGCGCCCAGGCTGAAAACAATTCCCGTAATGGGAGCGAGCGAATCATTCCCTTCTTTCAATAAGGAACCCAGGGTTTGAAAATAGGAAGCATTTGGAGCTCCGGCTGCTACATATTCCCGACCCACTATTAATAGAAATAGCCACGGGATGACCGAGACAATGTAGGTCACAGTCTCCAGCGCCCCCCTGAAGACAACATACCCTACAGCCAGGAATTCATTGATCTTCCTGAAGATTGGGAAAAGCATGACCGGGACCATGGCAAGCGGCAGGCCCATTAGCAGCACAAGCAAGGCGCCTGTTGTCAGCTGATTTGGATTTGCAGCGACTTTAGCAAGATAGTCTGAAGCGCCGAGAATGGGCGTTGTAACAACGACACTTAGTACGCCTGCGACTGTCCCGATTATGTATAGTATTCCCACAATTATTGCGGTCCTTCTGTTTGTATTCATTTTTTTCTCCTTTTCTAATTTGCCCTGTCGGGCGAACTCATTCGGTTTTTACGCTGCCTTGCCCGGATTGCTGCGCAGCAACACACTCCCCAGCCAGACGAACCAGATGATTTGGCTCAGGCCAAAAACTCCGGTCATCATTTCGGTCAACCCGGGGATTATGGAAATGATGCCCACCGCGCCAACCAACAAACCGAGGATATTCAGACCCTTGGGAAGCCCGCCGGCCCGCAGCGCAGCCAGGCTCACCAGCAGCGTCAAAAGGCCGCCGAGGATTTCGCCATTGCCGTTGCCCAGCCCGCTTGCCACAGATTCAATTCCCTGCCAGGTCAACGCAGCCTGGGCCGGGTCTTTGGCATACAGCGCCACAGCGGGGTCGATCCCGGCATTCGAGACCATGCCGCTGGCAATCAGCGAGCCGGCCCAGATGATCCCGATCACGGTTGCCACCTGCATAATAGCCGGTGCGCCGGACTTCAACCGGTCGTACAACGCCAGCGACAGGAGGATCAGAAAAACGCCAAAGAACACGTACATGAGCAGGTTGGTTGAAAAGATGACCATCTGTTTCTCGACAAGCAGGGCCACCTTTTGGGCCGGGTCGGTGATGCTGGGGTAATCCAGAACGACGAGAAAGATAACCATTCCGATCAGGTAGGCGACTGCCATATATAGGGCGGCGAAACCGCCGAATTTCTGCAAAGTCTTCATGCTTTTATCCTTTTTTGAACGATACGGACGTATTTTTTATTTGACATTTGGTGCATCTGCCGGGCTACCCTTCAGGGTTGCGCCACTTCCATGCATATCCGACAATGAGTAAAGTTAGCGCAATTTCTGCAACAACAAAGGACATATAGAAAATCCAGGCGGTCTCCCCGATCAAATTACCAACATTTACAAACGTAAACAGCACACCCAAGATGATGTTTGCCCAGCGGTTTACTTTAGGCTTCAGTGTCAAGGATAGAAAAACCATAGCGGCAGGAATCATCATCAATATTGAGGCTGATAACAACGAGCCTTGAGTCACTGGAAAAGGACCCATAAATCCTGCCATCATTTTCTCTATCGCCCCCGCCTTAAATAGTGAAAGTATGTCCGCATATATATAAATAAACATCAAAGCGGCCCATAATGCAGAAAGCTTCAGCTTCACGTTTATCTTCACAGATTCCTTTTCGGCGGTGTTATTGATTGTGTTCATTTTTTGATCTCCTTTTTTGAACGATTTGGATGAGTTTCACCTGATTGAACTTGATTGACCGAGACCAACATCAAACCTAAATCACGTACTTTTTTGAGCAAGCCATGCAACGCGGCCTGGTCGATTACCGGGCCGGTCAAAAGCGTATCGCCCTCCTCTTCCAGCGTGATGGTCAGGCCCTCGAACCAGTCTGTCCACTCGCGGCCCAGATGGCCCTTGAGCCTGATCTGATAGATCACGGGTTGACTTGGATACGGTTTTGGTACGAGTTCGTTTGACATCACCTTGTACCTGTCCTGGCCGGTCATTACAGGCCGTGCCACTTGCTCAATGTACAGGGATAATATCCCCCACACAGTGTCAACGAACAGACACTTTAGTGTTGGTTATAGGTGTTGTTTTTGTATCTGCTCACCCCTTCGTCCCAGGCTTTCAGCCTGGGCAGGAAGAACACTTTTTGCAGGGAGTTCACCTGCACCTTCGGTCTGCGAGGACTAGAAATCCCGAAAAATGAATACGGGGAGCTGAGCAGTTACTTGTTTTTTAGTTATTGCGGGGAAATGTGCTGGAAAAATCGAACGTTACAACAAACCCAATTCACGGGCGCGGGCGATGGCTTCGGTGCGACTTTGAACTTGCAGTTTGTCAAAAATCTTGCGGTTATGCCCTTTGACCGTGTCCAGGGCGAGGAAAAGCCGCTCGCCTATCTCTCGATTCGATAGCCCCTGGGCAATGAGTTGTAGTACTTTTAACTCGCGTTGGCTCAATGGATCGATCATTGTTGAATTTCGATCGCTGACTTTTGATTCCGGCAGGGCCGTGGGCGGAGCAAAGGCAGCCAGCGAGTTTATCCACATATCTCGATCATCTTGGGACCTGGAGCGCGCCGATTGCTTTTCAATCCACGATCTAAAATCCAAAATCAACAACCGCATTGGCTCGCCTTCGTCGAGGAAGAGGCGGATAAAGCCGCCCGGCTCGGCCAGCGCAAGCGCCTCGCCCAGCAGCTGCACAGCCTTGTCCTTCTCCCCATGCGCATGGAGCGCGATCGCCTGCAGGATCCCGATCTTGATCTCTTCCTGAACCCAGCCGGCCTGCACCGCAGCAGTCTGAAGACGACCCAACAGCGTCCGGGACTCTTCCAGCCACGGTCCTGACGTATCTGCGACACCTCGCGCAACGAACACTCGCGCCAGGTTGATGTGGTGCAGATCATAATGGTAGCTTAGCTCTCCGTCAGTTGTGAGACCGCTGTCTCTTGCCCAGCGCATAGCGGCGTCCAAGTCGCCCCCAGCCAGCAGCGATCGTACGCGGAGGTCGTCCAGCCAACAGACGATGAACGGGTCGATGCTGCTTTGCCTCACCAGGTCGTCAGCTTTCCGAACCGTCTCCCAGACTTCGTCGAGTGCTCCCTGGGCGAGGTGAAGCCTACCCAATGCCACGTATGCGTCGGTAAGCACATCTGCCTGCCCAAGCCGTGCGGACTGCTCGACCCCTTTCACCAGGAGCAGCCCGGCGCCCGGCAGGTCATTCCACTCCCGCAATAGGTCGCCCATCTTTATATTTGGAAAGCCGGCCACGGGCACCTCGCGCCCGTCCGGGGTGACGGACAGCTCCCTCGCCCGGGAGTAGGTCTCGTACGCCTCATGGAGCAGCCCTCGCTTGGTTTGCTGCATGCCCACATAGCAGGCGGACGGTACTGATGAGTAGTGATGGCCTCCCCTAAGGGCATTCGCCCTGGCCGTCTCGAAGGCATTTTGTGCAGCCAACACATTGCCCTGGCCCCAGTAGGCCCCTCCCAGCGCAACGGCGAGGGTAGTACGCACGTATTCGCCCTCGGACAGGAGAGCCAGGGCCTTTGGCGCCATCTCCATGACGCCAGGCAAATCGCCCTGGGTGAGCATATTGTAGGCCCGGATGGCAGTAATGTGCCCGAGCAACGACCTTCGTTCATTTGGAGTCATCCGGCAGTCAGTTGCTGACGATCCGGACCCCTCGGGTGCTGAAGGAGCTTTGGCGAGAGCGGTCTCGGCTAACACGAGCCATTCCTCGACCTGTTCCCGCAAGCCCACCCAATGATGGGTCCATGCATGATACAGACATAACCAGGGACGGGCTCGCAACACGTCCTCCGGTAGTGCATCCATCCAGTGGGAGAGTGCGGTTGGTCTCTCTTCCACGAACATGCTTATAGCGATCTTTTCAACCAGTTGGGCGGCCCGCTCCATCTCACCGGCTGCCATGGTATGCGCGATGGCTTCCTCCAGAAGCCCGCAGCCTTCGAACCAGGCGCTGGCACGCAGATGCAGGGCAGCGGCCTGATCCGGCAGCCTCTGGGCCAGCCGGCCACGCAGCAGTTCCGCAAAGAGATGGTGATAGCGGTACCAACGGCGCTCGTCGTCCAGTGCCACTACAAAGAGATTGGCTCTCTCCAGGTAGTCCAGCCGGCCCGCGGAGTCGGAGACTGGCTTGCCGGAGTCCCGCATCACAGCGTCGCAAAGCGGGGCGTTCATACGAGCGAGAATCGAGGTCTTCAACAGGAACTCCTGGATCTCAGGATCCTGCCGCGCCAGGACCTCTTCGGCCAGGTAATCCAGGACGAAGCGGTTGCTGCCGCTGAAGGCATGCACGAACGCGCTCGGGTCGTCGCGGCCCTGCAGTGACATGGCAGCCAATTGCAGCCCGGCAATCCAGCCCTCGGTGCGGGCTTCGAGTGCGGCGACCTCCCCCTCCGAGAGATTCAGGCCCATCACGCGGTTGAGAAACTCGGCGGCTTCGGCGGGGGTAAAGCGCAGGTCAGCGGCGCGCAGTTCGGTCAGTTGGCTTCGGGCGCGCAGACGGGCCAGAGGTAGCTGTGGATCCTCACGGGTGGCGATAACCAGGTGCATTTGCTCCGGCAGGTGCTCGAGCAGAAAAACGAGGGCATTATCGACCGGTTTGGAATCAAGAATATGATAATCGTCAAGGACGAGGATGAAATTATCCGGGATGGCCGTGATCTCATTGAGTAAGTCTGTCAGAACCGATTCGATAGATGGCGGTTGAGGGGATTGGAGCCCGTCCAACAGCCCGGCTCCAATATTCGCTGCAAGCGTCTGCAAAGCAGCCACGAGATAGCATAGAAAGCGGGCGGAGTCATTATCCCCTTCATCCAGTGACAGCCAGGCGACCGGTTGCCCGCAGCTTGTGATCCATTCGCTGACCAGAGTGGTCTTACCAAAGCCGGCGGGGGCCGAGATGAGAGTCAACTTACGGCCCGAAGCGAGGCCCTCATTCAGCCGCTCGATCAGGCGGGGGCGGAGGACCGCTTTAGGCCGAGGCGGGGGGATATAAAGTTTGGTGGCTAAAATTGGAGTGGGCATGGTTCAATAGTGATATACGCACCTGATAAATTAAAAGCAGCAAAACCCGGCAACAGGCATCAGCCGCGTCTCTCCACATGCCGCCAGTACCATAAAAAGCAGGATCGCCCTGCCCTTCATGTTCGCAACCCGGACAATTGAGAGGTCATTAGACCGAATCCCGACGAATGCAATCTCATTATACAGAAAGGACAAAGGAATAACAACCAACTCGGGGGTTAAGCAGTCTCAGCCATATTTAGACCTTGTTGGCCTCACATTACAAATGCGAAACGTCAAAGCGAAGGTGATGTTTGTCAGTTGCGGTTTTAATCCACCCGCCTAATATTACAGCGCAAGGTTAGGGGCAAAAGGTGCAAGGTGAGCCAATTTGGTTTTGCGATGAGATTGATAAGCGGCAAAGTTTCTTTTTTGGTAATAGCGTACTCGATCCAAAGCAGCCTGGGTGTCGAAGTGGGGTAAGGGCAAGACGGTAGCCAGTAAGAGACGGACTTGATAAATAGTGAGAGCCGGAGCTTGTTCGTGAAAACGGATTCTCAAACGGACCAGGAAGTGATGAGCAAGAGAGACCAGCAACATATGATGGTGCCATCCCAACCAACTGCGCATTTCGTACTGATCCAAACCGACTTCGCCTTTCGCTTCTTCAAAAATGGTTTCGATTGGCCAGCGCATGCCGCTCAGGCGAACGAACTCTTCTGCCGGCGTGGTGGCGGGAGCATTGCTGAAATAGTATTTGATTGGCGCCGAGTCATCCAGGCTGCGGCGGATGATCAGCCACAATTCATTGGCGGGCAAGTTTCCGCGCGACTCGGTCACCCTCAGGAAAGCAAATTGGCAGGCCATCGGCCCTTTGCTGCCTTCTTTGATAATGGCTGGAAGCCAATCTTGGGGCGGAATATAGCTCAGCACTTCCTTCACGTGGAGTGGATGCTGGCTGGCATAACGCAGGTGCAGGTGGAGGGGATGAGGGCCGTGGCCTTTCCACTTCGGCAGATACACTTTGGGTGGCTTGCGCCAGATCGAAGTCGTACCCTTGATTTCGGTGAAATACCATTTCCCCAACGCGTCGATTCCCTCCCGAAAAGCAAGCGAATCCCCGTACAGTTCATCGGCCGCCACCCAGGAAAAGGGCAAATTACCTCGCCGGACCGCTTTTTTCAGCAGTTCCAGTCCAATCTCCGGCTTGGTTTTGTAAGTCAGGTCTTCGGGCACGCCGCAAGCCTGCCAGCGTTCCGCCTGCTGCTGTTCAAACCATTCATCGGGCATGAACAAGCGACTTTCGATCAAACTATACCCTTTGCGACTGGCGTATCCCAAATACACTCCGACCTGCCCATTGGCAATCTTGCCTACCGATCCACAGTATTGCGCTGCAACGCCTACCAACTCGTGACCTTGTTTCACCACGCTCAATTCGTCGACCAGCATTACCCCATCTTCTTCGCCCAACGTTTCGCTTACCAAGCCTTGATGAATCTCGATCACCGACTCGGCTGGCCACGGACTTTGACCAACAAAGTATTGCAGGCTGCGCACTTTCTCGCCTCCCTCCAGCGCCATCTGTTCGACATTCTTGCGAGTGGCATTTCCCAGCAAACCCTGCACATAGCTCTGACTTCGCTTCCGTTGTTCCACTCGCCTAAATCCAGCTTCAAACAGTTTCATATACCTCTTCAATTCTTGCAAGAACTGACCGATATTTTGCTTCCTCAATTTGCATTCAGGCGCACAGTTGCTTTCAGTTACAATTCCAGCGGGCATGGTTTTCTTCGTCTCCTTTCCACTTGGCGGTGGTTGGAGAAAGATACCATGCCTCTCTATTCCAGCCTATTCAGTTTGTCTGCTTTTAACCTTGCGCTGTAATACTAATAATGGTATGGATTAAGGTTCTCCTTCCCGCGGGGAAGTCCGGAAATTTGAACCCACGCACCCAGCCTCATAGTAATCCCGAGCAGGAGGGCCCGAAACGGAAACCTTTCGGTCAAATCTCGGCGGGGCCGGGAGATCCATGCCGAGCGGGAAGCTATAGCTTGGGAGAGCTCAGTGCGTCGAAAAACCTCATCCATCCATGCTTGTGTGTATTGTCTGCTGGGGACGATCATGTTGCTATTGACGTCTTGCAACTACACCCTCCTGGGAATCGCGATTGGCGATGGAGGTCTGTTATCCGGGAAGCCCTGTCCCGCTCCATGCTTTTGGAATATTTATCCTGGTGTAACTACGAAGGATGAGGCCATCCAAATCATCCAAAGACATGGCCCCTTCGCCCACAAACAGATGGATAATCTTATATTCTATGGTGAATCACTTTCTTTCGACTACAACTCTAACAAAATCGTTCAGAGCATCGAATTTGAGCCCAACCCGGCCATTAAGATCTCCACCTTAATAGCCAAATATGATGTGCCAGACGACGTGGAGATAATTTACAATTCGTTCTCAACACCTGAGCACAATTACTTTGATGCAAGACTTTATTTTGACAGTATACATACCTATGCGATGCTTGAAAGAGAGGAGATCTTCCCTGCTTATTCCTTGAACCCAGATACTCGAATTACCGATGTCACTTATTACACCAAAGAATCCTACGACACCCTCAAGGCGTCAAGCACACACACCACAAAATGGGTTGGGTATGGTGACTATAAAGACCCCTCGCCTTAGCTTGGGCCTGCCCTACAGAGGTCATAAATGAGCTGAGATATAGGGAGCGAGGTTGAGACCTTGCGCTGCACTTCGGGGGGTCCCCTAAAAATCAAGAACGGGGACGTATCCCTAGGAGCAGAAGCAGGGACATCTGCTTCGCGAATGCCGAGCGGGAGAGATAATATGAAACGAGCCTTATGCCTGGCTTTGTTTATGATGTTGATACCATTGACGGGTTGTGCCACTAATACCCTAGGAATTGACTCCGGACTCTTCACCGATAAACCCTGCAAAGCGCCTTGCTGGAACGGCCTCACGCCCGGCGTTTCGACAGCGAAGGATGTGGACCAATTCGTACAAGGTCTGAGCACAAAGGAATGGCCAGCCAGGGACACGCTTGTTTACGACACTAGCTGTAAGAGGGTCATGATTGCAGATAGACCCGGCACTCCCGTAAATGCCTTCGTGAACATGCACGTTGATGATGGAAAGCTGACATATATACAATCAGTTCACGATAATATGCCCACCCTTCAACAAATCGTAGATCACTTGGGCCCCCCGGGAGATTTCCAGGCTCTGCATGTCATCGGCATCGATGGGGAAGAATATATGCTTACTATCTACTACCCAAAACAAGGCTTGGTTTTCGAAGTCTCGGTTGACCTAAAAGACCTAGGCTTCATTAGACCGGACATGGTGGTCTCCGGTATTGAGTATTTTGAGCCTGGTGAGTTGCTTTCCTATTTTTTGGCTCGTTTATCCTGTGGTCTTGGCCAAGAGGGAGCCGTATCGACTGCCCAAATCGATATTGCAAGGGTCCAACGCTGGTCGGGCTTCGGTGAAGTCAAGGTAGTTCAAACTCGGTGATTTTCTTGCCAGCGCAGGGTCTTCCTGAAGCATGAATCCCCGAACTTGTTTTTAGGGGAAGCACACAGCGCGACCAGCGCCAGCAAGCCACACCCAGACCCCCCGAGGTCTTAAAGACCTCGGGGGTCTGTTTTGCGAAGACATTGCCTATCAAAATAACAATAGGGAGACCTTGTGGTCAAATCTCGGCGGGGCCGAGCCTCCGCCCTGCGCTTCGGGGGTGCTACGCGAGGACCGTCGCCAACCAGCCCAGGGCCGGCAGCACTCAGCGTTCAGTTATGGATACAATCATATTTTGGCCAACTAAAGCTCTCTCCGCCCCTCTATAATGCTCGCCAGAATATCCTTGCGCGTCAGCTTCAGATCCAGGCCTTTCACGTTCAGTGGTGAATCCAACCGCTTCTGCAGTCGGATTACAAAAACCTTCCCATCCCTGCGCCTGATGCGCACTTCGCCGTCGCGGGCCGCCTGGTCGAGCAGTGATGCCAGCTTTTCGCGCGCCTCTGTAAATGTGTAGGTATTCATTTGGGTACCTCCAAAACACTAAATCCTTTTTGCCTTGCAAGTTTCATTAACTTCTCATCCAGGGTGAGCAGGGGAGCGTGGTACTTGGCCGCACACCGTAATAGATACGCATCATAAGCATAGATGTTCAGTTCCGCCGCCAGTTCCAATGCCTGCACCAGTTCGATCTCTACAAAGCGCACGGGGATATTTTGGTAGATTCGAATGGCCTGGGTTGCCTGCTCAAGGGTCACGCGTTGCCGTTTCAGCATGGCCGAAAATGCATTACCGATCTCCCAATGAATGGAAGACGGAGCGATCAAATCTGCTTCGCGCGTCAGTTCGATCAAGGACGACTTTTGCGCTTCGTTGGCTATGACGGCGATCAAAACAGAGGCATCAACAGTGACTTCCATGAACGCTCCATCTGTACATATGTACAACTCGATTATAACTATTTTAGGCTGATTTTTCAAGCGGGTGAATATACCAACGACTGGACAAGTCTCATCAGCGCAAGAGGTCTAGTATAATTCCCTCGAATTCACCCGCGGAGGAATCATGACCGAAAAGAAGATCCGTGTGCTGGTGGCCAAACCCGGCCTCGACGGGCATGACCGCGGCGCAAAGGTGGTAGCGCGCGCTTTGCGCGATGCCGGCATGGAGGTGATCTATACCGGCCTGCGCCAGACACCCGAAATGATTGCAGAAGCCGCCCTTCAGGAAGACGTGGATGTGGTGGGACTTTCCATCCTGTCGGGCGCGCACATGGCGCTGGCGCCGCGCATCATGGACCTGCTTAAAGCCAACGGGCAGACACAGGTAAAGGTATTCATCGGCGGGATCGTTCCCGATGAAGACGTGCCGCGCCTGATGGAGATGGGCATCAGCGGCATCTATGGGCCCGGCGCCTCCACCGAAGACATTGTCAAAGATATCCGGAACGCGGTAAAGTAATTTACACGATCCGTAAACCATGTCAGGCCAGGATAAGTTGACACAGATCGATTCCGTCCTGCACGGAGACCGCCTCGCGCTGGCGCGTGTTCTAACCCAGGTTGAAAACAACACACCCGAAGGCCGCGACCTTTTGAATGCGCTCTTCCCTCAGACCGGTAAAGCGCACCTGATCGGCGTTACCGGCGCGCCCGGCACCGGCAAATCATCGCTGGTCAACCAGCTTGCCCTGCATTATCGCAGGCAGAAGAAGACCGTGGCGATCGTGGCCATTGATCCGTCCAGCCCTTTCACGGGCGGCGCGGTGCTGGGCGACCGCGTCCGCATGAAAGACCTGAGCGGGGACCCGGGTGTGTTCATCCGTTCGATGGCTTCGCGCGGCTCGCTGGGCGGCCTGGCGCAGGCCACAGCGGGGGAGGTGCAGGTGTTCGATGCGGCCGGCTACGAGATCGTGTTGATCGAAACGGTCGGGGCCGGGCAAGGCGAAGTGGACATCGTCCGCCTGGCGCACACTACCCTGGTAGTGGAGGCGCCCGGGCTCGGCGATGACATTCAAGCGATCAAAGCCGGGATCCTCGAGATCGCGGATATCCTGGTGGTGAACAAAGCGGATCGTCCCGGTGTTGAAAACACGGAGAAGGCGCTCAAGTCCATGCTGGACCTGGCGCACCCGAAGCAAAGGACTTATCTGCATCACGGCAAATCAATGAACGCCGGGTATCAAGGTCTGGCGCATGCAGAGACCGAACCCCATAAGCAATTGTGGATACCGCCCATTCAAAGAACGATCGCGACCGAAGGACAAGGCATCCCCGAATTAGCTGAGCAAATAACGAAGCACGCCGAATATTTGCGGGGCAGCGGCGATTGGGAACTTCGCGAACAGGCCCGGCTTGAGTCAGAGATGGAAACGATCCTGCAGCAGAAGCTGATCAGTCAATTCCACGACCAGGTCCCCGAAACGCGTTATGATGAGGTGCGGCGCCAGGTCTTCGAAAAAAGCCTTTCGCCGTGGGAAGCCGTGAGATTGCTGACCAATGGGAAATCCCCTGCCGCCAGCCCCTCGGAAGAAAAGAAGGATCGAGAGTGAAATGCCAAACTTGACGCACAAGGACCCCACCCCAGCCCTCCCCTAAAGGGGAGGGAGAGAATACCGAATTTTGGGAGGTGGGAAGGAGAACACTTCCCACCTCCCAAAATTCGGTAAGCCTGAGGAAGGTAATAGTAGATATAAAATGATCTACGGCAAACACATTCGCCTGCGCGGGGTCGAACGAAGCGACATTCCACAGTTCTACGAATGGCTGAATGACCCCGAAGTAACGGAAGGCTTGGCGATCTATTTACCCCTGTCCATGACGGACGAAGAGAAATGGTTCGAAAAGCTCGCGCAGGCCGAACAGGCCGAAAAGCCGCTGGCGATCGAGCTCAAGGACGGCGACGGCTGGCGGTTAATCGGAAACAGCGGCCTGTTTGGCATCGAGTGGACGAATCGTTCCGCCGAATTTGGGATCTTTATCGGCGATAAATCGTTATGGAATAAAGGCTACGGCACGGAAGCGGTAGAATTGATCCTGAAGCACGGATTCGAAACCTTGAACCTGAATCGCATCTATTTACGAGTTTATTCAACGAACCCGCGGGCGCGACGCTCCTATGAAAAAGCGGGTTTTGTCAGCGAGGGCACATTGAGGGAAGCAGTATACCGGAACGGGAAGTATGCAGATATCCACATTATGAGCGTTTTGCACTCCGAGTGGTCTGCAAAACGGGAGGGTCAATGAGCAGTCACTCTCATCCACACGAAATGAAGGTCTACGGCGAGATCAAGCTTTTTGCGGGGGACGGCTCGCCGGCGCTGGCCAAAAAAATCTCAAACTATCTTGGCTCGCCTTTGTGCGAGCGGGAATTAATTGAGTTCCCCAACGAGAACATTTTCATCAGGCTCAAGCACAGCGTGCGCGGACAGGATGTATACCTGATCCAGCAGACCGCCTCGCCGGTCAATCGCAACCTGATGGAACTGCTGATCACGCTCCAGACCCTGCGGCTGGATTCGGCAGCCCGCATCACCGCGGTTGTCCCCTACCTCGCATACGGGCGCTCGGATAAGAAGGACCAGCCGCGCGTCCCCATCACGGGCCGGCTGGTTGCAGACATGATCGAAGTGGCGGGAGCGGACCGCTATATGACCCTCGATCCGCATGCCGGGCAGATACAGGGATTCTTCTCCATCCCCGGCGATGTGCTCACCGCTTCGCGCCTCATCACAGAGAACTTCAAGAACACGCTGCGATCGAAACTGCAGAATCCGGTGGTGGTGGCGACCGACCTGGGTTTTGCAAAGAAGGCCCGCAACTATGCAGCTGACCTGGACATGTCCGTGGCATTTATAGAGAAGCGCCGGGTGGGCAACGACTCGAAAGCCGAGGCGCTTACCCTGATCGGCGAAGTACAGGGCCGCGACGTATTGATCGTGGACGACGAGGTGGATACCGGCGGCTCAATTTCGGAAGCCATCAATGTCGTCAAAAGACATAACGCAAGGGATATTTACCTGGCCTTCGTCCATCCCATCTTTTCGAAGGGCGCGGTGGAAAGACTGGCAGCCCTGCCCATCAAACACATTATCACTACCGATTCGGTCCCCATCCCTGCCAGGAAGCTGAAAGTTCTGGAGGGTCGCATTACGGTCCTATCGGTTGCCGGGCTGCTGGGCGAAGTGATCAGACGCGCCCATGAGGGCAGGAGCGTGGGAGAGATGTTCAATGAATAGACGGTTATCAGGGATCAGTGTTCAGTGATCCCTGCGCCGGGCGACACCCCGCATGCCTGAGCTGCCTGAAGTCGAAACCATAGCACGGGCGCTGCGTCCACAGCTCGTCGGCAGGACGATCCTCGAAGCCGATGTCCGCTGGGCGCGGACCGTGGCAGTCCCTTCAGCCAGAAAGTTCAAGGCACAGATCAAAGGGCAGCAAGTACGGGGGGTAACGCGACGGGGTAAGTTCTTGACCCTTCAGCTTTCCACCTTACATTTACTTATCCATTTGCGGATGAGTGGAGATTTGTCCATAAGAGAAGGTAAAATCGAGCCGGAGAAACACGACCGGCTGATCTTGACTCTCACCCCATCTCCCGGTCGGAGAAGAATGCAAAGCAGCCTGGTATTTAACGATACGCGCAAGTTCGGGCGAGTTTGGCTGACGGAACACCTGCAAGAGGTGACCGGCCGGCTCGGCCCCGAGCCGCTCGGGAGTGATTTCACACCCAAGTGGCTTTATGCTGCCTTGCAGCACCGCCACCGCCAGCTCAAACCGCTGCTTCTGGATCAGACGTTCCTGGCCGGGCTTGGCAACATCTATACCGATGAAGCGCTGCACAAGGCAAAGCTGCATCCCCTGGCCCTCTCGGATTCGGTGACGCCGAAACAAGCCGGGAAACTACACGCAGCGATCCAGGGCATCCTGAAGGAAGCGATTCGCCGCAATGGCGCCAGCTTTGACTGGGTCTATCGCGGCGGTGAATTCCAAAATCATTTTCGCGTTTATGGTCGTGAAGGGTCGGCTTGTCCGGTTTGTGGTACAACCATTGTGAAGCTGGTAGTCGGCCAACGTGGCACTCACATCTGCCCAAATTGTCAGAGGGAATAGCCTATGCAAGTTAATCTACTCACCCTGCTCGGTATCGCTCTGGCCTCCATGTTCTTCGGCTATTTCTTCGGCCTGTTCGAGGGACGCGGCCAAGGCGCCAAAAAACAAAAGGCCCAGGACGCGTTGGACAATACAAAGGTAGGTATGGATATGCCCTTGCCCCCGCCCAGCCCGCTCGTTATGCCTGTCGAAAACCGCGTGCTCGCCATCCAACTCGATGAAAAGAATCAACCCCAGCTTGAGCTGGATGGGCAGCGCGTGGACGCTTTGCAGCTTGCGCCCGCACAGCGCAAACGGTTGATTGAGTTGATGCTGATCCTGCGTCCCTGGGTTGAAGGCAAGCCCGTGCAGCAAGCAGGCGTCTCCGCTCAACCCGCACCGCGAACCATGACAGGTCCGCTTACCCCTGCCCCACGTCCCGCGACGGGCCCGCTGACACCCAGGCCGCGTCCGGCAACGAGTCCGCTTCCAACAGCTCCAGCGCCTTCGGTGTCGCCTGCAACAAAGCCCCTACCCCCGGCAGCCGTTCCCGTGCCGGAGCCGGCGCCTACCAGCATGGTCAGTCAAATTGATGCGATCCTGCAGGCACGCCTGATGGGCACGCCTCTCGAGGAACGGGGTATCCGCCTGGTTGAATCCATCCAGGGCGGCGCGCTGGTGTTTGTGGGAGACAAAAGCTACGAAGGTGTAGGCGAGGTCCCTGACCCTGAAGTCCAGGCAGCGATCAGGGCGGCGACGGCTGAATGGGAAAGAAGATACACGCCGGGTTATTAGACGAGATTTTGCCGCCAAAGCCAGCTTTGGCGGCAGATTTTTTAACAGGATATACCTTCAGCATCACGGGTTTCAACTCCCCTCACGCCACCTATGTGGAAAGGGTCCTGCATTGACCAGGGGATTTGAGTAGAACTTAGTAGCTTTGAAGATCAAACGACCGGCCTTACGAAATATTCTTAACCAAATACTGCTCGCCCCGTTGGAGGTATATTGCTCCTTATAGGATCGATTCGACCCAAAAAACCACCTGTGCTGCCAGCCTTAGAGATTCCCTATATTCAGCTTCAGTAACTTTCTCCACTGGTCCGGGATAGCGCGATTCCACAGCATACTGTGTCAGTATATCCGCCGCTTTGACATTTGCTGGTATCTTGGTACCTTTTGATTCCAACATGTCCATTAAGAGCACGAGAGAATGCGTCCTTGGGAAATCCAAGCCACTTGCAAGGCATGCAGCTTTCAGAGCCTTCTCTGCAGCCTGCTGGGCATTAAAACATAGATCTTCCAGGAATACACCTTTTATCCGTCCCCCTTTTTCTGCAAGTTTTAAATTGCTCTTTGCCCTGACGAGCCATACGAGCGGGCTTCCAGGATCATCAAGCCTCATAAAGAATGCGGCCCTCGTGTAGAGCAGGCCTCAGGATCATTCCTCCACGCTGACCATATTTTTGCAGATCCGCCTCCGTGGCAACGATGACATCCACCGCGATGGCAATCCCGTGCAGGTTACGGTAGATCCTTTGTGCCAGGCGGCGACGATGGGTCGGGCCGCGTACAATCACCAGGATATCGAGGTCGCTGTCTCGTGTCATGCGGCCTCGCGCCGCCGAGCCAAAAAGAAGGACACGTTGAGGGTTCGCCACTTCGACAATGCGGCGAGTCACTTCATCCAGAGTCTTCTTGGATGAGGTCGTTGTAAAAAAACTCGTTGCCATTATTTTCATTATACATGGTTTTATGCTGGTTCGCTCGTAACTTTAACCGCCCCGTTGATGGTTTCCCGAAAAATGAAGGTCAGGCAGCGATGGGCCTTAAAGAATATTCTTAACCAAATACAACTCGCCCCGTTCAAAGCCGCGCTCGAGGTAATACTGCCGCGTCCCCACCGCTGAGATCACCGCCAGGCGCGTAAAGCCATGCTCTTTTGCAACCGATTCGGCCTCCTGAAGCAGATGAGTCCCCAGCCCGGCGTGCTGCGCTGCTCCCTGCTTCTCTGCGCCCACGGGCAGCGATTGTCCGTAGACATGCACTTCGCGCACCAGGGCCGCGCCCTCCAGGTCCAACAGATCCGTTTGCGGTGCATCACCTTCCGGCAGGGATAAGCGTATAAACCCGGCGAGTTTGTCATCGGGGGTATCGTAGGAAATGAAGTGTTCCTGTGCATGGTCGGAGGGATAGAGGAGATCATTCAGTTTGAGCAGGGCGGGGTCCACAGCCCTACCCTTCACCTCACGGCAGCGCACGCATTGGCAGTGCGTCCCGCGCCGGTTCATCTCATCATGGACATCCTGCCGCAGACTTGTACGGCGGTTGCCGTCCACAACATTCGTGGAGGGGATATCGCGGATCACCCGGTTGACCCGGCAGTAGCGCGGGATGGTCGGCTTGACCTCTGCGATCAGGTCGATTAATTGCCCGGTGGTATAGGGATGGAATTCCCCGCGCTGCCAGTATTCGTACAGCTCGGCATTCGCCAGCAGTTGGTTCGGATAGATCTTTATCTCATCGGGACAAAAGCCCTGCCATAGGCGCACAAAATCTTCACGGTCCGATTCCGGTGTTGCCCCGTGCAGGTTGGGCATCCAATGCAGCACGATCTTGAAACCCGCTGCGCGCAGCAGGGCTGTGGCCTGCCGCGTACATTCCACGTCATGGCCGCGCTTGTTCATCTCCAGGATGCGGTCATCCAGGCTTTGCGCGCCCATCTGCACCTTGGTGACGCCCAGGTGGCGCAGCCAGCGCAGTTCGTCCGGCGTGATCTCGTCGGGGCGGGTCTCGATCACCAGGCCCACGTTGCGGTGCGCGGCGGTTTCATTCAGGGCCTGCGCTTTGTCCAGTTCCACATCATCCCCTTCCTTTAAAGGAAGGTCGGCCAAAGAGACATCAGACTCGTTCATGGCATCGAAGCAGCGCCTGACAAACCATTCCTGATAGTCGCGCCGGTAGGAGCTCCAGGTGCCGCCCAGGATCAACAGCTCGATCTTGTCGGTTGGGTGACCGAGGATCTCCAGCGCCTGGATCCGCGATTTCACCTGCTTATACGGGTCGAAATCATGCTCCAGCCCGCGCATGGCCCCCGGCTCATCGGGCAGGTACGATTTGGGCATGCGCACATCCGTGGGGCAGAAGATGCATTTGCCGGGGCAGGGATAAGGCTTGGTCAGCACCGTGACGGTGGTCACACCTGAAAGCGTACGCACAGGTTTCATGCGCAGTCGTTCGAGCAGCCGCGCATCGGCGCCCAGCTCGCCGGCGCGCACCATTTCATGATAGGCCGCGACCAGCACATATTTGCCGAGGTAGCCGCCCTCTTCCAGCGGATGTTTGCGCAGCGCGTCCATCACGGGCCTGCCGCCCTGGATCTCGCCCATCACCTGCCGCGCCAATACCAGCCATTCAGGTTTGATGGCGTGCATATCCACCCAGGCCTGCTGCTTGGGCGTCCTCATTTGGAGCCCTCAAGCCGGGGCATGAATTGAGATTCCATCCCTGTCAGGTCTTTGTGTTTGAACAATTCGGTATGCAGACCGCACTCGGTCTTGCCTCGTCCGAACCAGCGACCGGCGCGATCTTCGTCGCCGGGCCCGATCGGCACCGTGCAGGGTGCACATCCAACACTGCGGTATCCCTGCTCAAAGAGCGGGTGCGGCGGCAAATCATTTTCCAGGATATAAGCCTGGATATCGCGCTTCGTCCAGTTGAGAAGCGGGTTGACCTTCAGGAGTCCATCCTCCTGGTATTCCAGGATCTGAGCCTGGGCGCGTTCCGGGGTCTGGTCGCGGCGGATGCCGGTGATCCAGGCCTTCAGGCCCTGCAGGGCTTTCTGCATCGGCTGGACCTTATGAATATAACAACACAGGTCCGCGTCCTCGAGCGGCAGGGTGCGCACATTTTGCCGCACGAAATTGTCCCAACGCACATCGCGATGAACATCGACGACGTTCAGATTCCATTTGTGCTGGATATGCTCGCGGAAGATCTGGGTGTCCCAGAAATGATAGCCCGTGTCGAGGAAGAGCACACGGATATCAGGCATGGCACGCGTGACCATGTGAAGAAGCGGCATGCTTTGCGTTTGGAAGGAGGTGCTCATGGCGATCTCGGGCGCGCAGTTCTCCACCGCCCATTGGATGATCTCCTGCGGCGTCTTCGTTTCAAACTGCGCCGAAAGCGCAGCGATTTCCGTCTTCAGAAACATAAAGAAATACCAGCGTCAACTTTCACCTTTTCCCCTTCCGTTATCACGGAACGAGAAAAGAGACTGCGTGCAGAAAACCATCTGCACCTTCAGAAAAAAAGAAGGGGTGGGAAGAACACCCACCACCTTCATTTTTTCGGGCATTCTACCAACAAAGTGGAGCAATTACAAAAATTATACCCGTTATAATCGTGACGTGAACTCTACAACGGCCGGACAATTGATCGAGCTGACCCGCCGGTTTTACAGCGAGCATGGACGCGATTTTTCGGAGACGCGAGCCAGGCTTCAGCCGGGAGTAATGCGGCTGCTCGACAGTCTGCATAAAGATGAGGCCATCCTGGACCTGGGCTGCGGCAACGGTGAACTGGCGCGCACCCTGTCGCGCCGCGGGCACCGCGGCTCGTATTTGGGCCTGGACTTCAGCCTGCCCCTGCTGGGCGAAGCAGAACGCGAGGCTTTTACCTTTCCCGTCAAGTTCATGGAAGAAGACCTGACCGCAGCCGCTTGGCCCTCAGTGCATGGAAATTCAGGTTTCTTCGATGTCGTATTTGCGTTCGCAGCCCTCCACCACATCCCAAGCATGGACCTGCGCCTCATGATCGTCACAAAAGTGCATGATCTGCTCAAAGAGGAGGGGCTGTTTATTCATTCCAACTGGCAGTTCCTCGACAACCCGCGGCTGAAAGCGAGGATACAGCCCTGGGAATTGGCAAGACTCAGCCCGGGAGACGTTGACCCGAACGATTATCTGCTCGATTGGAAACGCGGCTCCAAAGGTTTGCGCTATGTCCATCACTTCGACGAAAATGAATTGGCGGAGTTGGCCAAAGCCAGCCGGTTCGAGATCGCAGAGACCTTTTATTCTGATGGTGAAAATAAGAGATCGGGCCTGTATCAAATATGGAAGAAGAGCTAATTGGTTAACGAGGAAACACCATGCAAATTGCCATTACCCGCGAAGTAAGCCGTGCCATCGTCAACTGCGAACTGACGCACCTTGAGCGTTCGCCGATCGATATCGAGCAAGCGCGGGCGCAGCACAAACAATATGAAGCCGCCCTCAAGCAGCTGGGGCTGGCAGTCCTCAGCCTTCCTGAAGCGCCTGCCCTGGCCGACTCGGTCTTCGTTGAAGATACGGCCCTTGTGCTGGACGAGTGTGCCATCATTACTCGCCCCGGCGCAGACTCGCGCAGGACCGAGACCCGGGATATCGCAGAATGTCTGGCGCCTTATCGCAAACTGTTTTACATCCAGGCTTCGGCGCGGGTGGACGGTGGCGATATCCTGCAGGTGGGAAAACACATCTACGTGGGTCTATCCACGCGCAGCGACACGAACGCCATCGAACAGATGCAGGATTTTCTGGAACCCTATCGGTATGACCTGCAGGCTGTCCCTGTGACGGGCTGCCTGCACCTCAAATCGGCTGTCACCCAAGTGACGGGAGATACGCTCCTCATCAACCCGGCCTGGGTGGATAAGAATAATTTCCGGGGCGTAAAATTCATCGAGATCGATCCATCAGAGCCGTACGCGGCCAATGCGGTGATGATCGGCGAATCCATTATTTACCCTGCGGCCTTCCCGAAAACACAGAAGCAGCTCGAAGCCGCTGGCATCTCAATAGTCACGGTGGAGGCGGACGAGCTTGCCAAAGCCGAAGGCGCGGTGACTTGTTGTTCGTTGATATTCAAAGTCGAGCCAAAATAGCGGGCAAAAAGTCTTGCCAGATGCCCCAAAACTTGATAATATAGAATATCTGTTCTTGTTATAAGTATTTACTCACAGCCTTGCCTAAAATCCCGGGCCGAAAGCGTGGGACATAAGATGTGAGTGGATACTTCAACCAAAGGAAGCCAAGAGGCGAGTATGGAGAATATTGTGAGCGAGGAGATCAAGAAGGGCTTATCGGAAACGGGCCAGAACCTGTATCACTGGCTCGAATCGACACCCGAGGCCAAACAGGAAGTCTGCTGCGGCGCAGACGATGAAACCTGCGTGGAAGAACATCTAAACGTAATCAACCAGACCCTTGAAAAGATAGACGAGGGAACCTTTGGCATCTGCGAAATATGCAACGAATCGGTGGATGAGGAGTTGCTCAGGATGGATTACACGTCCACCGTTTGCCTCGGCCATTATACCGAGCAGGAGCTCCGCCAGTTGGAGACCGAGCTGGAGTTATCGCAGGTCGTTCAACGCTCTCTCCTGCCCCAACAGGCTCCCTCGATCCCCGGGATGAATATAGCGGGCTTCAGCCGTCCCGCGCAGATCGTGAGCGGCGACTACTTCGACTTTTTCAAGTTCAAGGACGGGATGCACGGCATTGTGATGGCCGATATCAGCGGTCACGGCGTTTCCGCCGGAATGATGATGACCAGCCTCCAGACCGCTTTTCACACGCTGGTGCCTGATGCCGGTTCCCCGCTGGACGTGCTGGAGCGAATCAACCGCCTTTACATGCATAACGTCAGCTTCACCACCTTCGTCACCATTTTCTTTGCCAAGTTCAATCCCACTACACGCCTGCTGACGTATGCGAACGCCGGGCACAATTCTGCGTTCCTCTATCGGACGGCAAAAAAGGAAGAGGCCTGGCTGCGCCCCACCGGCCCGGCCATCGGGTTGATGGAAGGGTTTAATGTGCGCACGGAAGAAGTCGAACTGAAGGATGACGATATCCTCCTGCTCTATACGGACGGCATCACCGAGGCCATGAATTCACAGGGAGAACAGTTTGGCACCGAGCGGCTGGCCCGGCTTGTCGAGGAGAACACCGCTCTTTCGGCGCAAGAGTTGGCGAATAAACTCCTTGTGACGGTGAGCGAGTTTGCGGAGGGCAAAAGTTTTATCGACGATATTTCGATCATCGCCTCCAAGGTTGGCTGACAGGACCCGACTTAGAGCAGGAGATGCCCGTTAGCGCGGCGGATACAAACCGCCTGAGGCCTGCATAAATGCGGCCTCAGGCGGCTTGGGATCTATAGTCTATTAGAAGATATAATGGCAGATAAACACGTGGTTTGGTTGAACTGTCATGAAAACAGCAAGAACAAACACAACCCGTCCAATACTGATTGCCCCCTGCGGGATAGATTGTCGTCTCTGCCGCGCCTATGCAAGGGATAATAATGCCTGTCCCGGCTGCCGGGGTGACGATGCCTCGAAATCAAAATCCTGCGTAACCTGCAAGATCAAGAACTGCAATAAGTTGCTGATGGGGGAAATTGAGTATTGCTTCGACTGCGACGAGTTTCCCTGCGCACGCCTGACCCACCTGGATAAACGCTATAGAACCAGATATGGAACAAGCCCAATAGACAATCTGGTCAGCATACAGAAAAGCGGCCTAAGAAATTTTGTCAAGAACGAAAATAAGAAATGGCTTTGTCCGGAGTGCGATGCGATGCTATGCATGCATAAACCGCAATGCCTTTCCTGTGGGTATGTGTGGCACGAACAAAACACGCTCCATCATTAAACAAAACACAATTGAAATTTCCTGTTCAAAAAGAACGCCCTTTTTATAAGGGCGTTCTTTTTGACAACTTCTGGTCTTTACCAAAATCTCAAACCATCACATTATTGGGATTCGCCACGTATTGCCACCAATTATTGTGGATGCCATTCTGGCGCCCTGCGGTTTTGGGCATGTGGTTAAGCCACCACTGCTGATAGCCCTGCTCATCGCCTCCCCAGTCCTTGGCAGTGACCGTACGGATATCGCCTTTGAAGTTGGGGTAATTCAGCCAGTCATAGCATTCGGAAGGTACAGGGTTGGGGTTGCCCAGGTCATAATCCTTGACGCCGTTCGGGGCATAATGCACCGTTCCCACAGCCGCCTTGCCCGGGGCGATCTGGTCGAATAAGATGAACCTCTGGAAGAGATTAAGGGGTTGGTTGGGTGTGATCGTGGCAGGCACGCGGTTCGTCTTATAGGCCCAGGTCAGAAAATCCTGGCTCTTGAAAGTCTGGGCCATGACGGACTCACAGCGGTGGTTGTAGGAATGCAGCATCTCGCCCACCTCGCGTTCATACGAGAAACCCATGATGATGAACCGGCGCGGGCAGGAAGCTGTGTTTGGGAGCGGCGGCGCATTGCACCAGAAAGCGCCTGCCCCACCCATGGTGGACTCATATAAACCGGCATAAGGAAAGCCCATCACCCAGACCTCGTCGAACTCGTTATCTGCCACGCGCTGCAGGATGTTGAACTGCTTTAGCAGCGCCTGGTAATCCAGCCCCTGCGGACTGTGTGCAGGTTTCCCGTTGCGGACCACGTCCAGGTAGGTCTGCGCGGTGTAACGAAAGCCGTCCACCAGGGGAGGAAATTCATCCAATTCGAGGCGCTGCGCGATCTGGTAACGTGCCAGCCCGGCGCTGGCCTGCAGCAAGTCGCTGATCCCCTGGCTCACGAGATCATCGGGCCGCGGCCAGTTCATGTATTCACCAAGCTTTTTCCCGGTGGCGGCATCTACCGTGGGGTTATAGATAAGAAGAAGGACTTTGGGATTACTGATCTGCGCCGGCTCGTCGGGGCTGTCGGGGAGCTGTGTGGGCTTGGCAGGCGCTGGCGGCTTGGGCTTGCTGCCAAACAGGGAACTTAGTAGATCCAACAGTGACATATGAACTCCTCATTGAATGATTAAGCGCCCATTTATGAATCTCAGGGTGATCTTCTATTTTGCAGTCAGGGCCCTATGGCGAATCTGTTGCAAAATAGAGTCTGTCCTGTATGGCAAAATACAAAATGTGGTTTGGGCTGACGGTCATCGCACTAACTGCACCTTGCGGCAATTGTTTATCGCGGCCGGTCAACGGTCGAAGCTGGCTTTGCAGTTCCAGGGTCCGGGGTATAAAGCGGAATACACCCTGGCTGTCAGAGTCAAGCAGCAGCACGGCCAAATCGGGCGCGGGCGAGAACATCATCTGCGTGAAATGCGCCGTAGCGAACAGATTGGTATCTTTATAAGCGGGCAGAGGATTCACCAGGGGCGCAGGGTCCACGCACCGCGTGGGCACGGCTGCCATGCGGCTGTAAGAGCAGGTGGAAAGATGCCCATCCGCATGCAGGATGTAAAGATCGTCGCTGTTGACCGCCAGGTCAATGGCATCGGCCAACTCGGGGATCTGGCTCCCAAAGAAGAAATAGGGCCGGTCCACAAAACTGCCGTCCTTGCCAATATAAACCCAGACCGCCCGGGACCGCGCGTCGAGCACATAAAGGTTACCGCTGTCGAGCGCTATGGCTTTGACACGCCCCCAGTTGGTATCGGGCGGCGGGAGCGGCACTGCCTGCGCCACCTGACCGGGCGCACAGTACAACAGCGTACCCGCCGCATCCACGCCGATGACCGTGGCATTGAAAGTGTTCACCGTCAGGAGGGCGCGGATATCCACCAGCGGCCCTACCGTGTAGGTCCCGTAGGCGCCAGGCTGGCAATCGAAAGCGCTGTCGCGCTGGAAACCGCTGCTCGTGAGCGCAACGTGCATAACCGCGCCGCGCTGTGCATCGAGCAGGTATAGGTCATTTTCGGAGGCCGCCATGCGGCCAATGGGCACGCCCATGCCGTTGCTCAACACGGGCTGGAATTGCAGACGTGTTATCCCCTGCAATGAATCGAGTCCCGATTGCGCTTCCTTGCGCAGGCCGCGCGTTTCGTCCGTTATGTTCGACTGCTCGGCCTGGTCGAGATAGAAAAGTTCCTGCTGCCAGGCCTCGCGCTGAGCGGCCGGGTCGGTGAGGGACACCGCCTGTGCGCGCACATTTCGAGCCTGTACGAGGTATTCCTCATACTCCACGCTGCGTCCATAGCGGAAATATACAACGCTCGCGATCGTGACCACCACCAGCGGAACGAGCAGCGCGATGAACATCATGACCGGCGATCCGAGCGAAGATGGATTTTGCCCTGTGGCCCCCGGGCCTGTTCGGGCGGCTGAACCCGGCAGAAGGCGCGGCAGGAAGTTCTGCAGTCTCTCACCGAGCCAGTCATTACCCCGGCGCACGGTCTGCATTCCATTTGCCAGGGTCTTTGCCGTACGGCGCGTCCTTGCCGAAGGGCGGCGCGGCCGGGGTATCCCAGGAGTTGAGGCGACCGGTCCATCCATGAGTGGAGACGGCTCGGCGGTTCTTGCACGCGGCAGAGAGTCAAGGATCGGGGAGGGCTGGGCCGTTTCTTCCGGAGATGGAAGCTCTTCTTTCGCCTCCGGGGGGATTGCGTAGGCGGAGGGCTCCTCAAAGTTCGGATGAGGAGTATCGGGCGGGGCCTCGGGCACCGGCGCAGCCGGGGAGATAACCGCGACTGCCGGAGGCGCGGACGGGGCGGGGACGGGCTCTGCGGGCGAAGTCTTGTCTTCCGAGGGCGGCCTTAACACGGTCAAGACTCCCGCTCCCTCCGTCGCGGCCAACAAGACCGCATTGACATCCTCGGTGATCAACGTCATCAAACGGCGGCGAGTGGATTCCAGCGAAGCAGGTCTTGTGTCGTTGAGTGCGGATTCCCAGGCATATGGCACCTTGCTGCACAGTACCAGCCGGTCATCCGGTTGCAAGCTCACCTGGGAGTAAAAGTAAGGCATGGTCTGGCTGAGGCCCAGGCCCTTGCCTGATCGGGTATCGGAAATGTGCTGCGCGCCCTCGGCGCCGAGCGCAAAGGCATGCATGGGACCGCTCATCAGAAGCGTGAACTGCGACTCGCGAAGTACAGCCAGTGTCAGTACAGCTTGCGCATACAATCCATGCCCGGGACTGGTCATGTTGCGGTCAAACAAAAGTTTGTTGATCGATTCGGCGGCACCCCGCAGCGCGGCGGTGAGAGTGCCGGGCGTTTCAAAGAAAGCCACCGCCGCGCGGCTGGAAAGCTGCACGAACTCACCGGTTGAAAGCACTGCGTTGCCGGCCAGCAAAAGATAGACCACCAGGCGGTCCTGGTCGCGGCCGCGCGCGGCTTTCCGCGGCGGCACGCTCGCCAGCAAACCCGGCAGCGAGGCCTGGTCTTCTCCATTCAAGCGATAGAGAGGGACGAGAGACAAATCCAACGGCATGGTAAGAAACCCAAAATTTCTACATCATTATACTGGTAAAATCTGGGCGACATTATCCCTCAACTGGATATCCATGGAATATACACTACTCGAAGATTTTTCATCCATCCCCGCCTCCGACTGGAATACCCTGGTGGAAGCGGGCATATCAGATACACCTTTTTTGCGTCATGAGATTTTAAGTCAATGGTGGAAAACCCTCGGAGGCGGCGAATGGAAGGAGGCCGAGCTCGTTTTGATCTCCGCATCAGAGGACGGCAGGCTCATAGGTATCGCGCCCCTGTTCAAGACGGATTACGATGGCCGCCCCGCGCTTTTGCTGCTAGGCAGCATCGAGGTTTCAGACTATCTGGATTTGATCGTGCGCCCCGAAGACCTGTCTCGATTCCTGGCCGGGCTGATCGATTTCATCATGCGCTCCGAAACGTTCGCGGGCGTGCCCTTCGATTGGTACAACCTCATTGAATCCTCTCCCACACTCACGGCGCTCAAAGCCGAATCCGAAAAACGCGGCTGGGCTTATCGCGAAGAGATCTACCGCCCGACCCCGCGCATCGCCCTGAAGGGCGATTTCGATGCCTATCTATCCGGCATCGACAAGAAGCAACGCCATGAAATACGCCGCAAAATGCGGCGTGCTGCAGAGAGCGATTTGCCTGTACATTTCTATGTCCTGGAAGATGCGGCCACGCTCGAGGCCGAGATCGACTCCTTCTTTCAGCTCATGGCGCAGGATGAGAACAAGGCCGGTTTCCTGAAGCCTGCCATGCGCGAGCATATGAGCGCGATAATCCGTGCCGCTTTCGCCGGTGGATATTTATGGCTGGCTTTCCTGACCATAGATGGCGTCAAGGCCGCGGCTTGTCTCAACTTCGATTATAAGAATAAGCTATGGGGATATAACTCCGGCGTCAGCCGCGATTTCATGGAGCTTTCGCCGGGTTGGGTTTTGCTCGCCCATCAACTGCAGTGGGCCTGCGAGCATGGCCGCTACGAATTCGATTTCATGCGCGGCGATGAAGAGTACAAGTATCGCTTTGGCGGCGTCAACAAGTACGTGATGCGCGCCATTCTCAACCTGGGTCAGAACTAGCAAAGGCAAGATCATCAAATGATTGAATTCCGTTCCGGTTTTGTCGCCGTGTTGGGACGCCCCAACGTAGGCAAGTCCACACTGATCAACGCCCTGCTGGGTCAAAAGGTCGCGGCGGTATCTCCCCGCCCGCAGACCACACGCCGCCGCCAGCTTGGCATCTTGACCCGTGACGATGCGCAGCTCATCTTCGTGGATACACCCGGCATCCATGCAGCCAGGCATAAACTCGGGAAGTTCCTCAACCAGGAAGCCGAGGAAGCTCTCAGAGGTGTGGATGTGATCCTCTTCCTTGTGGAGGCCTCCTACGAGCCGGCCGAGGACGATATTCAGATCGCGGCCCTGCTCGAAAAACCGGCGCGCCGCATCCCGCTCGTACTGGCGGTAAACAAGATCGATCTGGCGCCGGGGGAAGATTTGGCGCCACGCCTCGAAAAGTTTCAAGCCCTCGTCAAGAAAGAAGCCCGCATCGTGCCCATCTCTGCCGCGCGTGGCGATGGCCTTCCTGAGCTTGTGGATCTACTGATCGAGAGCTGCCCTGTCCGCCCGCCGGAATTCGAGGAAGGCCAGGTCACGGACCTGTACGAGCGTGAGATAGCCTCTGATTTGATCCGCGAGGCCGCGCTGCTCAAATTGCGCGACGAGGTTCCGCATGGAATTGCGGTCCGCGTGGATGACTTCCAGGAGCGCGATAACGGCATGGCTTACATCGCCGCGACCATCTTCGTGGAACGCGAGTCGCAAAAAGGGATCGTGATCGGCGAAGGCGGCAAGATGCTCAAGCAGATCGGGACGAAGGCGCGCCAGGAGATCGAGTCCATGGGCGGGCACAAGGTATTTCTCGAGCTGCGCGTAAAGGTGGAAAAGGATTGGCGCAATAACGAGAGCGCCCTGAAGCGCTTCGGGTACAAACTAAAGAAATAGAGGGGGCTTAGCTCCCATCCAGCCCTATTTCGAAAATTTCCCTCTTGCTTTAAATTCACTTATCGTTTATAGTTAACTTATAGTTAACTATAAATATAGGATTAATCACATGGATTCTCCTTCTTCTCACGCAGGCCTGGAATACATCCTGGCGCGCATCATCCAGGACTTCATGCAGTTCATGCATCAGACCGGGCTTTCCGCACCCCAGATCCATGCCCTGCTGTACATTTACCATGCCCATAATGGCGAATGCCAGCTCTCAGAAATTGGCGAGCTGACTGAATCAAGCAAGCCCGCCGCCAGCCAATTAGTGGACCGCTTGGTGCAGCAGGGTTTGGTGGAACGCACGGAAGACCCGCTAGACCGGCGCAACAAAAAATTGCGTCTCACCCACAAGAGCCTGGAGCTGATCCAAAATGGCGTTGCTTCCAATCACTTCCTGGTGGAGCTGATGTCCTCCCTGCCGGCAAAACAGCGTGAGACTGTCCATGCTGCCTTTGGCTACCTGGCCCACGCAGGCCGGCAAATTCAATCTTCTCACATACATAAGGATGGCAAACATGCATAGGATGCGTAATGAACCAAAAGCCGGGAATGGTCCCGAGACTACAGGGCTTACCCTTCACTGGGCTTCGCAATACGATATTTTTTCGAGTTCTCATGGGCATGGGCGTGAACCGACCAAACAGCCGGATGGTGATCGAGCTGGCGAAGATCAAGCCGGGTGACAAGGTGCTGGACGTGGGCTGCGGCACCGGCAGCCTGACCCTGACCGCGAAGACCTCCGCCGGACCAGGCGGCGCGGTCTATGGACTCGATGCTTCGCCCGAGATGATAGAAACGGCGCGGAAAAAGGCAAAGCAGGCGGGAGCGGACGTCACTTTTGACCTCGCCCTGGTCGAGAAGCTCCCCTATCCCGATGCCACGTTCGATGTTGTTGTAAGCCGTTTGGTGATCCATCACCTGCCCGATGACTTGAAACGCAAGGCGTTCGCGGAAATATTCCGTGTCCTGAAGCCGGGTGGGCATTTTCTGGTGGCCGATTTTAAGCGGCCGGACAAACCGGGCTTGAGCCACCTCGCTCTGGCAGCGCTGGTGGGTCACCGCATGATGCAGTCGGAGGTCGGCATCCTTCCGCCGCTCTTCTCAGCCGCCGGGTTCGTGGACGTTTCCTCCGGGCCCACCCGCTCCGCATTCCTGGCCTTCGTGAGCGGGAAAAAACCAAACCACTAGACTCGCCGGTTACGCTAAACGCCCAACGGGGCTGCCCCCCTAACAGTGCCCTACATAGGCAGTTGAATCTCAAACGCGCTCCATCAGGAAGTTTTCGGATGGAGCGCGTTTTGGATTCATCAGCAATTCAAAAGGCAGCCTCGCGTTAGATCTTTTTGTTTTTTTTCAGTAGACTCATCCGTACAAATCCGCTCCATCCGCGGAATCCGTGTTCTATTCTTTTTTTCACCCTCTAAAAGTGTCAGTCACGCATCTACACCGGCAGGAACCAGCCCAGGCCGAAACTAGCCAGGTTCATGGCAAGGCTCAACAGGACCGCCTCCTTCCAGGCTAGCCGGTTACCGGGAAAGAGCCGCAGGAAGGCGCTTTCGATCAGCCAGATGACGATCTCCGATGTGAACAGGGCTGTAAGATAGTGGGCCGCATATAAATTCAGCACGACCCACAACAGGGACTGCGTTACCGCGTTCGCCAGGATGCTGGCCAGCAGGATCCTCCCGGCCGGTTTCGTCTTCCAGGAGGCATAAGCCAGGGCGATCACCCCTTCGACGCTGATCGTGATCAGCAGGCTGCGGATCACTTCTTATTGGATCTACGCTTCAGGAAAAGGACTATGACCAGGATGATGACCACGATCAAGCCAAGCAGGCAGGCGCACAGCAGGACCACCGTGACGGGAAGGTTTCTTGTCGGAAGCAGGTTCAGGGGATTAATCTGGGCTTTTACCAGCAGGTCGTCCGGGCGAATGGTGACTTGATAGGTCGAATCGAATCCATCCGTCTGAAACACATTGCTCTGCCGCGTTTTCCCGTCCGAAAACTGGATCTCGAGGCGGTGATAAGTACTGAAGCCATATCCAAGTGCATGGCAGCTTGTGTCGCCGCAACTAAAGCCTTGCGGGCCCAACTGCGCAAGCGGTTTGGCATCCTGGCAGTCGGCCTGGTCGCATTCATATAGTATGCCCGAAACGATGGTCAGCTGCGGGCCCGGGATCCCCTGTTCGAATGTAAAGTCCATCGTGGGCTTGGGGCCGGTGTCTGCGGAGACGGCGCGGAACGGTACGAACGCCAGCCAGAACAATATCAAAATAAGGACCCGTCTGCATTTCGCGCTCATCTGGCTTTCCTTTCTGATTTCGGCGGATAATCAGAGGCCTGATATCAGGCTGCCCTTGGCAACGCTGGCGCGAATTATATCCCTCCAGCCGGTGACTCTATTGGGTTTACAGGGCACGCAAGCCTGTCTCTGAGCGCTCATCAGGCCGGTCGCAGATACCATGAAATAGATAAGCCTTATTTTTTCTCGAAAGGGAGGCGAGGATCCGTTTGACCCTCATACCCCGCGTTCCATCTGTTTTCAACCCCTTGTCGTCGGTGGCATACCAAAACGAGCTGGTAACGACGGATCAAGAAAGCAAGTGATTTCAGTTAGCTGGCCGGCCTCGCTCGTCAGAACGTGAATTCCAACAGGGTGATATTCACCCTCTTCCATCATTTGGTAGACTGCAAAGGCAGGCTGTCCGTTGGCGCGCGTCCGATAGAGACGCCAGCGGCCTTCGGCCTTTCCGGGGAACATGGCATTGTCAGCAAAAACCGTCGTGGACGCGAACTGAACGATCGCCTCACGCCCCCGGAACCAGGTGGGAGAGGGCGGCATGCTTAATGTGGCGTCCTGCTTAAGCAAAGCCACCAATCCTTCCACGTTGGCTGTCTGCCAGGCCTGCACGTAAAGATCGAGCATCTTTTGGGTTTGTTCATCCGTTGGCATACTACCTCGACCTTCCGGCTGGTGTCCATGATATGTCCTGGCGAGCGTGTTGCGGGCCCGGTGCAGTGCGCTTGCTACAGAGGCTGTTGATACGCCGAGCAAGGTCGCCGTCTCTTGCGCGGACCAATCCAGGACATCATTCAAGATCAACACGGCGCGCTGCCGCGGCGGCAAGGTCTGCAGGGCCGCCAAGAAGGCGAGCGAGATACTCTCCTTGGCCGAATAATGGGCCTCGGGGTTCGCTGCCGCCTGATCGCCCAACCATTCATCAGGCAAAGGCTCCAGCCAGCTGATCTCTGTAGCGGGCGGGGCAACCGGGTCGTGCGGATCCGCCGCCGGGTACATCTGGGTTGGAAGCAAACGCCGCCTGCGTCGTTTATCCAGCTCGTCCAGGCACGCATTCGTTGCGATCTTGTAGAGCCAGGCGCGAAACGGAGAACGGCCCTGGAATGTCGCCAGCCGTTTCCAGGCGTGCAGGAAGGTTTCCTGGACCATATCCTCGGCCTCTGTCAGCGAGCCGAGGATGCGATAACAGTGGACTTGCAGCTCCCGGCGATAAGGCTCGGTCAGCTCATTGAATTGGTCTGAATCTCCCTTTAGAGCCGCGGCGAGATGATCCGCGTCCTCCGCGCTTGGTGATTGAGTTCGATCCTGTGCGCCAGCCTGATTCGGAGTCTTCGCCATTGTTCCTCTCGGTAGCCTCTTTTGCCGGTTAATATGACGGTCAAATGCAGTTAAATTGTGCGGTCGAAAAGCACGAAAATAAATCCCACCGGGCGCATATTGCATCTACTCGTGCCTGCGCACCTCTTTTTCACAAAATTCAGGTGGGAATCGCAGGTAGATACCGCACATTTTTGGCGGCAGCGACCGTCTTATATTGTAGACCAACAAAAGGAGATTACCATGGAATATATTTCGATTGTACGAGCTAAACTGAAAGGCACCGATCCGAAGACCGCCCAAAAGGTCCACGACGCGACGGTCGAACAGTTGTCTGCCATGACACGCCCCATGGGCGCCACCGGGCACAAGGCCTACCTGGATCCGCAGAAACCCATGGAGTTTCTGGCAATTGATCGATGGAATAATATGGAAGGCATGCAGAAGTTCCTGAGCGATCCTAAAGTGGCCGAGGCTCTGGGCGGCCTCTTTGAAGGCCAGCCCGACATCACCGTCTGGGCAGAATCGGATTGGGCATCCTTCTAACGGATTCGCCTGGCTGCAGGGGGATTACAAACAGTATCAAAAAGAGGCCGCGCAAACCGCGCGGCCTCTTTGATTGTTATTCCTATCAAGTCAATTGATCTACGTAGAGCCTTCCCGAAATGGCAGGCCCCGTCCGAGGCGCTTTTTCCCGGCGGCCCGGACGGTTCAGCGCTACGTATAGGTATGATCCTCTTCCAATAATTCAAGTATTTTTTCCGGGTACTGCGGCTCGCAGAAATAATAACCCTGCACATACTTGCAGTTCGAGGCTTTGAGAAATTCCAATTGTGCCCGGGTCTCCACCCCCTCTGCCACCAGGCTCAGGCCCAGGTTATTCGCCAGGCCGATCACAGTTCTCACAATCTTCCCGCTTTCGAGATTCGCATCGACATCGCTGATCAAGGATCGATCGATCTTCAGAACGTCGATGGGCAGGTGCGATAAATATCTAAGCGTCGAGTAACCCGTTCCAAAATCGTCAAGACACAACCGCACGCCGCGCCTTCGAATGCCCTGGAGGATGGGAATGGCAACTGCTTCATCGCCGAGGCTGCCCTTTTCTGATATCTCCAGCCACAATTGTTCGGGGTTTATGTGGGCCTTCTCCAGCGTCTGGTCTACCAGTTCGTTCAGGTTGGGGTTTGCCATCTGCTTATTCGTGAGGTTTACCGATACAAACAACGGGACGGGTCTTTTCACCTGCCTGTTAAACTCTGCGATTTGCTCGCAGGAGGTTCGCAGCACCCATTTCTCCACAGAGCTCAATATGCCAGTGGTGTTTATGGACGAGAAGAACTGATCAGGTTTTAGCAGGCCCTTCTGGCGTGAATTCCAGCGAATGAGCGATTCCACCCCCTCGATCCGGCCTGTTTCCAGCGAAACGATGGGCTGATATTGCAGCAGGAATTCCTTTAATTTGTAGGCATTCCGTATCTCGGTCTGCAATTTCAATGAATTCATCAATTGGGCGTGCATCTCATAATCGTAGATTTTGAGAGTTCCTCCACCATCCTCCTTGGACTTATACATGGCGATGTCTGCATCTCTGAGCACGTCTTCGGCAAAATCATATCCCGTGGAACTCATCGTAACACCGATGCTGAGGGCAAGCACAAATTCCTGGTCGTTCATGGTATACGGCTCTGCGGCGTTTTCGACCAGGCGCTGCGCGACGCTCAAGACATCATCGATTCCCTGGATATCGTCGTAGAGCACCGCGAATTCATCGCCGCCAAAGCGAGCCACCGTATCCACCTCTCGAAAACTGGCTTGCAGCCGACGGCCGATCTCACGCAGCATTTTATCCCCCAGTGTATGCCCCAGGCTGTCGTTGACCAATTTGAAGTCATCGACGTCGACGAAGAATAGTGCAAAACCATAGTCCTTGTGGCGTTTAGTGCGCGCGATCGCCTGTGTCAGCCTCTCCAATAGAAGTTTGCGGTTGGGAAGCCCCGTGAGCATGTCGAAGTTGGCGGAATGCAGCAATGCCTGCTCATACTTCAGGCGTTGTATCGTCATTGCGGCGTGATGGCTCACGCCCACGATCAGCAGCAGGTCGAGCTCTTCGAAGGACCTCGCCGCCTTATCTTTTTTGGTGGCATAGATCACGGCCGCCATTTGATGGTCTATCAACACCGGGGAAAGCACCAGCGAGGCGATATCATCCCTGAGCGAAGCGGTACCTGAATTGTTGGATATGATAATGGGTGATTCTGTCTGCATTACATGGTCCAGGATTTTCCTGGACCCGAACTCCACCACCAGGTCATCGAAATGCTCCGCCAGTACCACCTTACACTTGTCTGAATTTAGCATTCGCCCGAGAAATTCAGAGATGGTCCTTTGGGCCTCCCCCAGGTTTTGGATTTTGGACAATTCTTTGGAAAAGTCGAGCAGCAGGACCGTGTAGTTATCCACGGAATGCAGCAGGAGCTCGTTATAGTTGCCGGCCTGGTCTGAAGGCTCCGCCTTGGGCCGTACCAGGCTGGCTGTCTCCTTGGAAATAACCGTGATCAGGTGAGCGCCGATCCGCATTTGATCGGTGTGCTCCAGGGTCTGGGCCTTGAAAATCTTCTTGCCGTTCACAAACGTGCCGTTTGTGCTGCCGGAATCCCAGACGATGAGCCGGTTCGACGCTTTATCGAATTCGAGGACAGCATGCTCCCGCGAGGCGGCCTCATCCTCGATGACAATGTCATTCTGCGACTTACGTCCCAGCATGGTTTTCCCTGGCTTGACCTGGATGTAAGTCCGTTCTGCAGTGGGTGATTGGATGATAAGTTCCCAAGTCATGGACAATAATTTACCATACTAATTTCGTATTAATAATATCAATATGCTTGTGAACAGATCTACCCCCCCGGTCTGAGACGAGGAATTAGGTTATATAAGTAGGTTTTGGTTCAAGTCAATCCTTGGCCGTTATTGCACAACCCCCTGGCATCCAAAAAGATCTTCGACCCAATGTTTATCTCCACCATGAAGGAAGAAGCCCACCATCAGGCGATTGGTTCTGGCTGGAAGCACCGAAGGTATGAGACACCAATTATCTAGTGGCAAGCCGCTGTGCCCGAATCCGTAAAGGTCTTCCCGGCTACAGGCACAAACTTCCAATCATACCCAGCCTGATGCAGGGTTAGTTTCAAAGCCCCAAAGGTATCGACGTTTCTAACCTCGCTGTTGGGTTGTATGGTCGCGATCGAAGTGTGGTTTGCTCCGCCGGTGCCCACAATGAACTCACGGATCCCGCGGGCGGGGTCTGCCAGGCCGTTCGGGTCCTGCGGTGCAAAACGTTCATAAATGTGGTCGTGACCGTCCAGGACTACGTCCACGTTATTGGCATACAGGAGCGTATAGATTTGCTTCATATTATTATTAGCCCGCCCACCCGAGGAAAATAAGGGGATGTGGTAATACGCCAGTGTGCAGGTATTGGAATGATTCTGTAAATCCTGCTGCAGCCATGTATATTGTGGGCTTCCGGAATTGCACCCACCGGCCTCGCTACATTGAGAATTTAGGGCAATCATATGCCAGGCGCCGATATCAAAACTATAGTAGCCCTGGCTGCGATCTGCTGCAGGGCCGCCCGCGTTGCCTATCCCATTCCAATAATCGAAATAATAAACCGCGCCAGCCACCAGATACTCATGGTTTCCGGTGATCGGGAAGGATTTTGAGAACAACCGGCCCCACGAAAGATCATAATAATTGTTGAAACAATCGGCGGAAGGCGTATGGCAAAGGTCGCCTAATATCAAAGCAGCGGTTGGATGTTGATCAACGGCGACCTGTGACGCAGCCATTTGCTGGCATCCAGATGAATTAGTGGTCAGCGAATCGCAAATAATATCGCCCGCCGCCATGATCGTTGGGTCCGATCCGCCTGCCTGGGCTGTCGGCGAGGAAGTCGGAGCGGATGTGGGAGAGACACTGGGTACGGGCGTAGGAGTTATCTGCCCGTTGTTGTGCAGGGCATCCAGGTAGCCACGACCGAATTCCGCAGCCGATTCCACGGAGGTGCCTTCCCCCCATTCATTCCAGGTGGTGATGAGCTGAAAGTCCGGGTTGGCCGCGACCATATTTTTGATGTCCTGATTCCACCTGGCGATATCACGCGTCAGTAACGCCGTGTTTCCCTTCAACCAAAATCCGGGCGAAATGGTTACCGAATAGGATCCCTGCTGATCAAAATCTACCGCCGGCCCGTATTGGTGCCAGCTGTCAGGCTGATTTGCGCAGCTCCCATAACCCGCAAACACCTTTAACACCACATAGAAACCCAGCGTATTGGCAGCTTTCCAACGATCGGCCATGCCGCAGCCATCGGTCGCGTCGGCATAAACAAAGATGACGGGTTTTCCTCCGATCCGCAGAAAGCTCTGATTCTGGGCATAGTTGTTGAAGATGTAAGTCAGGTCGGATGTGATAACAGCAGAAGTCGGGTTGCCGATGCCTTCAGGCTCATAATACAGCGTCCATTTGAAATGACCATTGGCTGCAGCAGTTAGGAGAAGGTTGATCCTGCCGTCGGTCGGTGTTCCCTGGCCCCACCAGGAGGCAATGCCTCCCTGTATCCCGGCGTATCGCATATCGGCGATATGTTGAGCGACAATGGATGAACTCGAAGAATCGTAGAAGTCTAAAGTTGGGGTGTAGTTTGTAAATGGGAAGACTCCACCTTGCGTCCAGGCTTCGGGGAACCAGGGGTAGTAGAAAGCCAGCCTCAAAGGCAGGGTCAGTGATTCCCCTGATAATGCGGTCGGCGTTGCTGATGAGATAGGTGTAGTAGATGGAGTTGCAGTCGCGATTGGGGTGGGTGTGCTTGTAGCGGTTGAAGTAGAGGTAAGCGTAACCTGTTGAGTTGACGCTGTAGTCGAGGTAGGCGTGTGCGTGGCGGTTGGTGTTGAAGCAGGTGCTCCGCTCGCAGGTCTTAAGGCGATCAACTGCGTGAGGTTGGATGCGCTCAGCGTGTCTTCTTTTCCCGTTCCAACGCTGGTCAGCCCGGCCGTCGCCTTCTGCGATTGAGACAACTCTGCCGTCTTGCCATTCCCCGAGGCTGCGTTCTTTACATCGTAGACTTCGCTAAATCCGCTCGGCGGGCTGACAGTTGTGTTCCCTGAGACTCCCACAAACGCAAGCAGCATATCATTGGCGACGGTTGTCGTAATTTGGGTAAAGGTTGCGGTGGCTGTGGAACTATTGTACTTTCCACTCTTGGCATCAATCGGGTTGGCGGCGTCAACCCCTATATAGCTGCTCATGGCTCCTGTAGCCGGCTGGCTGGCTCCAAACGTCCAGGTGTATGAAGCCGGCTCCGAGCTGGAAGCCGCTTTGTAGAAAGTGGCTTCTTCTACCGATGAACCTGATTTGGTCGTCAGGATCAGACTCCACCCGGAGGGTCCGGTAATTACTGCATTGGCCGAGTTAATAACAATATGTGCGATCAGCACGTCCCCCAATTGAGTGCCCGCCGGAGTGGTCAGCGCCAGGCTGGTCGATCCGCTTCCGTTCGTGCCGGTTGTCGCCGAACGAAGCAGGATGATGGGAGCGATCGTTGACGTTGTTGCTGTAGCTGTATTTGAAGCCGCCGGTACAGGAGTCGCGGTGGAAGTACGTGTTGCTGTTAGAGTCGATGTTTTGGTTGGACTGGAAGAGAGAGCTACTGTTGGAGTTGGTGTTTTTGTTGGGGTGGTAGAGAGAATTACTATGGGGGTTGTCGTTTTGGTTGCGGTAGAAGTGCGTGTTGCTGTTGGAGTGGATGTTCTCGTTGTGGAAGTGGGCTGTATCGTTTGCGTGGATGTAGCACCGGTTGACCAAGTGACGATCAGTTGAGGCGCCAGGGTGCTGCTTTTTTCACGGGTGTAATAAACAACACCATCACTGTTCGAAGTCAGGATGTAAAAGCTGACCGTGGATTTTCCCACGACCGCTGAGGTCAAATTTACCGAAACACTGGAATTGGGTGAAGCCGGGTTGGGGAGAGTGGCAATCAGGCTGCCGATCTGGGGGGCCGTAGCGTAAGTTACCGATTTTTCAGCCCAGGTGCCGTTTACAACATTTACGGTCCCTGCAACGGGTGAGCCATCGCCGGAGACAGACAACTTCAAAACAGCCGAACTGATCTGGGCATTTGCAGGGATTGCTGAAAGGTTGAACCGCAGCAGAGCCTGCCTGGTAGGCGTGCCGCCTCGTATCCACATGGTGACGATACTGCCAAAGTTGCTGGTGGCCTTGGCATTATCCACATAAGTATCTTCACTTGCAATAATAGTGGTAACGGTGGAGCTTGCAGCCTGGGCAGCCGGGTAAAAACCGGTCATGAGCACGAACAAAATCAAGACTCCGGCTAATAATCTGGTTTTCATTTGTCCTCCCGGATCTATTACGAATGCCCGCTGGTCATAAAAACACATAACACGTCTTATGCAAGGTGATCGAACTTTGGGATATGATCGGGGATTTCGAGCAACTACCTCATGAAGATGTCCGGCTGCAGTTTTGTCTCCGAACATTTCAAAGCTTACAGGCGGTCCATGTACCTAAAAAGGAGAAAACAGGCCAATTTACCAATTGTTCAGTCAACTTATTCTACAATCTTACGCTTCTGAGTTCACCTGTCATTTGTCACTTGGATATCAGTAAGTAATCCGTAAAAGGCCGGTTGCGGGTTTCAAAATATTCTCCCCTTCCCCTTCAAGTTGCCTGCGCTCATTGAAAACAAGGCCGATTCAAAATCCAATTCAGAGGCAATGCTATAATATTCAGCCGTTCGTAGGGTTATTCAGGACAGATGTGATCAAATGTTATCCCGAAGAGATTTTTTAAAGATAGCCGTGGTTGGCGCCGGAGCGGTGCTTTTGAAGGGGTCTGCCCCCGAGTTGGTGACGGGCGCGCACGTTTTGGGCCAGGCAGGCCTGCCGCTGGGAGCATCCAATTCCAGGAAGCTTTGCTTCGTGCTGTGGGATCACCAACTGGCGAGATATGATTACAAGCCGCGCAATCTCAAGAATCCCGTCCCGGAGACCTGCCCGCTTTATTCGGGTGCCAAGAATCCGGTAACGCCCGCCTGGGAAGCCTACTGGAGGGGCATCCTTCACCTGTGCAACCCGAACATGAGCGCTGACGACTTCGAGCATTCCTGGAACAGCCTGGTTGACTCAAACCGGGCATTTACGAATGCCAGCGGCCCTGAAACTGGCGACTTTGCCATACACAGCCTCACCTGTGGAGGCGCCACACATGAGATGGTTACCGGGGTTCCGGAGCGCTCGCGCATGCGGATCTATACGCTGAACAGCCGCAAAAATCCTCCGCCCGTCCCGGCCAAGCCTGAGGATATCGACATGACCCGGCACTTCTTTGCCACCTCCGGAAGTAATGTCCTTCTTCCTGATGGCAGTTATGCCGTGTATGGTTTTCCACAGTTCGAGAACTGCATCGTTCCGCTGGTCAGCCCGGCGGATACGGATATGATCGATCTTTCGAGGATCAAAGAGGTCTCGTCCATTCAACGACCTTATAACCCGTAGCCTGCTAAATTTCCCTGACTTACCGACCTTGAACTGAATAACCGTTTTACATTGGTAAGGGCCGTGGGTGAGAAATGCTGCCCGTTTTTTTTTCGCATCAACAACTCTCCGATTTTTGTGTGCCAAACGCCCTGACCTGCTCCCCGCAAAATTGCAGAAACGGTTCAGTCCAAAAGATTCCCATTTGGATATCCTATAATTAGGCTCTTGAATACCTGATCCTAATCGATGTCTGCGTTTCACTTCCCCCATCCCTCCATTCGCACCAAGCTGACCATACCTTATATTGTATTAGCTCTCCTCATTGCCATAGCGGGAGGCCTTATCGTTACCCAGGCAGTGCTGGGCTCTCTCGAAGAACGGTTTACCAATCAGCTCATCGAAACCCGAAAATTAGCTTCAGAATCAATGGTCCGTGAAGAAAATCGCCTGCTCGATACGCTGCGGTTATTGACTCATGTCCAGGGAATAGCGGAACCAATCCGTCTGCAAGACAAATCCCAGATCCTGAAACTTGTCTATCCAATGACCTTCAATGCCGGCGAAGATGCGGCCCTGGTCCTGGATAGTCAGGGCCGCATTATTACGAGCATCCTGAAATCCGACTCAACAGGCGAATACCTTTTCCCTCAAATCGACCAGGACCTGACCAAAATACCCTTTGTGGCCAAAGTCGTTGCCCAGGAAGTCGATTTGAAGGGGGACAAGTATTCCGGGGTCCTCCTTGCAGATTGGGGTAATTACTTTTTTGTTTCGGGTCCCGTAAAAGACCCGGATGGAAATCTGGTGGGCGTCATCCTTGTCGGAAAGAGCCTGAAAGACCTCACTGTGATGATGCGTGAAGAGACCCTGGCCGAAGTGACGCTTTATGATTTAAATTCCCACCCTATAAGTTCCACTTTTCTTGAAATGCCTTTTATGCCGCCCTCCGATTCAGCCAGGGCGACCGCAAATCCGGACCAGGAAAGCCTCATGCGGGACCTTACCAGCAACCATATCGCCTACACAGAGCTGCTGGGCCCGTGGCGGGCCCGCGACGGTGAAGACATAGGGATTCTGGGGACCGCACTTCCAAAGACCTTCCTGGTGCGAACGGGCAACCTCACAAGATTTAATGTAACGGTGGTGTTCGTTTTGTCGATCGGCCTGGCCCTGCTGCTCGGCCTCTACCTCTCTGATCTGATTACGCGCCCGATCCTCAAGCTAAAACAGGCCGCCATGGATGTCGCAAAGGGAGATCTTGACGTGCAGGTGGAGTCCCGGGGAGGCGATGAGGTCGCGGTCCTGGCGCAATCCTTCAACGAAATGGTGGCGAACCTCCGCCATTCCAAAGAGGATTTGATGTCTGCCTACGATAAGACCATTGAAGGATGGTCAAAGGCACTCGAGCTTCGCGATGCACAAACGGAAGGCCATACCCTGCGAGCTGTCGAATTGACACTGGAATTGGCGCGCGCGCTGAAAATAGACGAAGGAGAAATGCCAAACATCCGTCGCGGCGTCCTGCTCCACGACATTGGAAAAATCGGCATACCTGACAAGATATTACTAAAACCCGGACCCTTGACCGGGGAAGAGCGGGAGATCATCAAGAAACACCCAGTTATTGCTCGGGAAATATTGGAGCAAATAGATTTTCTCCGTTCGTCCATGGACATACCGGCCTATCACCACGAGAAATGGGATGGTAGCGGCTACCCGAGTGGCATGGCCGGTGAAGAAATTCCCATTGCTGTGAGGATTTTTGCAGTGGTCGACGTCTGGGATGCCATTACCTCTGAACGCCCCTATCGAAAAGCACTCTCGGATGCAGAGGCGCTCGAGTACATCCGGAATAGTTCCGGGAAGCACTTTGATCCGGAAATCGTAAAAGTGTTTTTGGACATTATGCAGAGGCAGTCCCCCGGGGAAAAGGGAAACAAGCTCAAGTAATCGTTCTACCTCTCCTCTAACAACATTGTTAGCCCCGGAAACGCATTTCTTATATATAATCGTGTTGCGGCAGCATCTACTGCCTGCAGCCGGGAAATTTACAGAGCTGGAAACCAGGAAACAAATTTGCTGAAATTCCTCCCCCAATTCGCAGTCGCCTCCATCGCCATTGCTGCCATTGTGATCATCAATACCGGCGGCGTCCAGGCGAGTGGCGGAGCCGAAATCCTGCCAATATCAGTGCTGGCCCAGGGCAAGTCCGATTACGGCGTGGACTCGGGTTTGGTTGATGTGCCCGCGGTCTCGATGGATATCATTGAAGACAAGATCCAGGATGAAATGGGAAGCTCATCCCCACATCGATTGGTTACCTACCCACCTGCCAACCTCGTAACGCTTCCGGGTTTGCCCACTGAGCCAAGTCCGCAGGAACTTGTCGGCACACCGGCCGATCCTGTCCTGCCAGACAGTTTGGTTGGCACCCCGGGAATTTCCATGCTGCTTGCCAATCCGACCGCCACTCCCACCGCCTGCAGTCCGGGCAGTGCAGGTTGTGGCGGAAATAACGGCGCCAACGGCAACGGTAATGGCAAAGGAAACGGTCATGGTAACGGGAAGGGGAACGGCAAGGGGAACGGGAATGGCAATGGCAACGGCAAAAAGCACTGAACCCGCCGATTGGTACAATTTCCTCTACTGGTGAAATAAAGTTTGGGTCTTCTTTAATAAGAAGCCAGGGATCCGCCTCACAGCGGATCCCTGGCTTCTTCCAGAATTACAGCCTGGTGATGCGTGGCCTGCTGACCCACAGCACTAAGGGGAATTAGATTTCCTTTCCTTCGAACTGACTGTTGTATAGCTCCGCGTAGAAGCCATTTTTCGCCAGCAGTTTCTCGTGCCTGCCCTGCTCCACGATATCGCCGTCCTTCATTACCAGGATCCAGTCCGCATCGCGGATGGTGGACAGGCGGTGCGCGATCACGAAGCTGGTGCGGCCTCTCATCAGGGTATCCATGGCCTTTTGGATCAAAACCTCGGTGTGGGTATCCACCGAGCTGGTGGCCTCATCCAGGATCAGCATGCGCGGGTCGGCCAGGATTGCGCGGGCGATCGTCATTAATTGCATTTGCCCCTGCGAGATATTGGTGGTCTCTTCGTTGAGCACCATATTGTAGCCTTCCGGCAGCGTGCGGACAAAGTGATGCACGTGCGCGGCTTTGGCAGCCTCGATGACCTCCTGGTCGCTTGCATCCGAACGGCCATAACGGATGTTTTCCATGATCGAGCCGTTGTAAAGCCAGGTATCCTGCAAGACCATGCCGAACATGCGGCGCAGGTCGCCGCGCGTATATTCCTTGACGTTGTGGCCGTCCACCAGGATGGCCCCGCTGTTGACATCGTAGAAGCGCATCAGCAGCTTGACCATGGTGGTCTTGCCGGCACCGGTGGGGCCGACGATGGCGATCTTCTGGCCCGGCTCGGCATAGAAGGTGAAGTCGTTGATGATGATCTTGTCGGGGCTGTAGCCGAAGTGGACGTTCTTGAAGTCCACGCGGCCAGCGCCGCTGCCGGGCTGGACCGGTTCGGTCGTTTCGGGCTCTTCCTCCGGTTCGGCCAGGAACTGGAAAACGCGCTCCGCGGAGGCGGCCGTCTGCTGGAAGATGTTGGAGATGTTGGCGATCTGGGCGATCGGCTGCGTGAAGGAGCGTACGTACTGGATGAAGGCCTGGATGTCGCCGACGGCAATGGTGCCCTTGATAGCCAGGTAGCCGCCCAAAATGCAGATGGCCACGTAGCCCAGGTTGCCGACAAAATTCGTCACGGGGAACATCAAGCCTGACAGGAATTGGGATTTCCAGGCCGAGCCGAAGAGTGTGGTGTTGATCACGTCGAACTGTTCAACGCTCTTTTGTTCGCCGTTGAAGGCCTTCATCACCATGTGACCGCCGTACATTTCTTCGATGTGTCCGTTCAGGTGGCCGAGATAATCCTGCTGCTGTTTGAAGTATTTCTGTGACAGGTTGACCACCAGGCTGATGATCCCGAACGACAGCGGCACCATCACCAGTGCGACCAATGTCATCTGCCAGCTGATAATGAACATCATGACCAGCACGCCGATCACGGTCGTGACCGAGGTGACGATCTGGGAAAGACTCTGGTTGAGCGTCTGGCTGACGGTATCCACATCGTTGGTCACCCGCGAGAGCACTTCACCGTGGTTGGTCCCATCGAAATACCGCAGCGGCATACGGTTGATCTTCTCTGAAATATCCCTGCGGAAGCGGTAGGTGATGTTCATGGAGACGCCGGCCATCACCCAGCCCTGGATATAGGCGAACAGGGAGGAGACAATATACAGGCCCAGCGTCCAAAGGATCATCTGGCCGATATACCCGAAATCGATCGAGCCGGTTCCGCCGATCTGGGCCATCACGCCTTCGAACAGCTTGGTGGTCGCATTTCCCAGCAGCTTGGGGCCGGCAATGGAAAAGATGGTGGAGGCGATGGCAAAGACCATCACGATCAGGATCGCGACCGTGTAGGAACTGAGGTACTGGATCAATTTCTTCATCGTACCTTTGAAGTCGCGCGGCTTTTCGCCTTTCATCATCGCCATGGGGCCGCCGTGTCCCATCATCCCGCCTCTGCGCATGGGGCCGCGCGCGGCCGGTGCGGGTGCGTTTGTGCTTTGCGTTGTCATGCCATTTCCTCACTGCTGAGCTGGGATAGGGCAATGCCTTGATAGATTTCGCAGGTTCTCATCAATTCTTCATGGTTCCCTTTGCCGGCAATCTTGCCTTCATCCAGGACGATGATCTGCTCGGCATTGAGGATGGTGCCAACACGCTGGGTGACGATCAGCAGCGTGCTCGATCCGGTATATTCCTTAAGAGCCCTGCGCAGGGCGGCATCGGTTTTGAAATCCAGCGCCGAAAAGCTGTCATCGAAGATGTAGATGGGCGCTTTCTTGACCAGGGCCCGCGCGATCGAGAGGCGTTGCTTCTGTCCGCCCGAGACGTTCATACCACCCTGGGCAATCTCGGTCTGCATTCCTTCCGATTTGGCCTCGATGAACTCAGTGGATTGGGAAATATCGGCAGCCAACCTCAACTCTTTGTCCGAGGCGTTCTCGTCCGCGTACAGCAGGTTGCTCTCGATGGTGCCAGAGAACAGGTTGCCTTTTTGCGGGACATAGCCGATCTTGTCGCGCAGCTCGTGCTGGGTGACCTCCCGGATATCGATGCCATCCAGCAGGATGGCGCCGCCGCTCACCTCATAGAAGCGCGGGATCAGGTTGATGATGGTGGATTTCCCGGAACCGGTGGTGCCGATAAAAGCGGTCGTTTGGCCCGGCCTGGCGGTAAAGCTGATATCGTGCAGCACATCCTCCTCGGCGCCCGGATAGCGGAAATTCACATTGCGGTATTCTATATTTCCTTTGAAGGATGCCGGGAAATGCCGGGGGGTCTCGGGGTCCTTGATATGTGGTTCCGTCTCCAATACATCCGCAATGCGGTCTGCGGATACGGCCGCCCGCGGGATGATGATGAACATCATCGAAAGCATAAGGAAGGCGAATACGATCTGGATGGCATACTGCATGAAAGCGATCATGTCGCCCACCTGCATTTGCGACTGGGCCACCTGGTGAGCGCCCACCCAGATGATCAACACGGTAACGCCGTTCATGATAAACATCATGGCCGGCATCATCACTACCATGATGCGGTTGATGAACAGGCTGATCGAGGTAAGGTCCACGTTGGCCTTATCGAAGCGTTTCTCTTCGAAACCCTGCATGTTGAAGGACCGGATAACCATCATGCCCGAAAGGTTTTCGCGTGTCACCAGGTTAAGCCGGTCGATCAGGTTTTGGATGACCTTGAATTTGGGCAGGGCAATCGAGAATATGCTCATGACCAGGCTGAGTAGCACGATGACCGCCAGCGCAATGATCCACCACATCGAGGTCGATTTCGCCAGGGCGCGGATGATGCCGCCCACTCCGATGATGGGAGCGTAAATGACCATGCGCATCATCATGATGACCACCATCTGGATCTGGGTGACATCGTTGGTGGAGCGCGTGATCAACGAAGCGGTGGAGAATTTATCGAATTCGGTGCTGGAGAAGCTTTCGACCCTCTGGAAAACATTCCGGCGCAGGTCGCGCGCCAGGCCGGCGGCTGTGCGGGCCGAGAGGAAACCGACCGCGATCGTACAGGCCACTGAAAGCAAGGTCACCAGCAGCATCAGGAGTCCGGTATGGACGATGTAGTCTGTTTGCTTTTGCCCGGTATTCATCCCCAGGGCGGCATATTCGGCCTTGACGGCGCCCACAGACATCTGCACGATCATGGTTGCGCCCAGGCTGGCGAATTTCTGATCGATCGAATCTGTGATCTTGCCCAAGGTCGCCGGCGGGAGCTTCTGAAGCAGGGCGAACACATCCGTGCCCGGCGGGATCTTGGACAGGTCGAAACCAAATGCCTGGCTCATGGCCTGCGCCTTGGCCGGGTCGGCCAGGGCCTGTTCGAGGCTCGAGACTACCAGGAACGCCTTACCCATGATCGGGTCCAGCCTGGTGATTTCGGCCTGGTCGACATTCTTGAGCACATAGATCGGCTCGTTCGCCAGGTCAGGATACTGCTTTACGTAGGTGGCATAATCGGGCGAGCTTTTGTCAACGAGGTTGTAATCGGCCAGCACGGCAGTTTTGTTATCCGCACTCATGAAAGTTATAAGCCGGTTCATTTCGGTCTGGCGAATGGCCACCGGGACGGCATTGACCACGCCTCCCTGCTGGATACCGTAGTTGACGATATTGGACATGTAGTCCGGCAGGGCCAGGTCGGCGTTCGCTTGTACAAATAACAGCACGACAGCCATCAGGATCAGCAGAACATAAGGTTTTAAATACTTGGCTAAACGCAGCATGATTACAAGGACTCCTCTAAAAGGAAAATCTCGATTACCCCTGCGGTTCGGGGCGTTGATCGAGCTGGTTGGTTTTTTCGATCATAAGTTTCACGGCGGCTGCGACCTGCTCTCTTTCATTCGCGGACAGGACCGAAACCAGGTCCTCCAGCCAATTTTGGCGGGCATGAACGCTTTCCTGTATGATCCGGCCGCCCTTATCGGTCAAGGCAAGGTGCTTGACCCGCCGGTCCACCGGGTCTTCCGAGCGCAGGATTAGATCCTGCTGGACCAGGCGCTCCAGCATCTGGCTGGCGGCGGCTGTGGTGATGCCCAGCCCTTCCCCGAGATCTGATACATTGCTCCTGCCGCGGTTGATTTGGAACAGGGCGCCAACCTGCGACATGGAAAGCTCGTTCTCTTTCATATAAATGATCAGGCTGCGCATGGACCGGCGCATGAAAGTTCCTATCCATTCCTGGAGAGTCAGTAGCAGTGGATCAGCTTGTGCCATAGGTTCACCTTTCTACATAGTTAAGAAGACTTAATTATAAAATAGACTTTACAATATGTCAATTTAAAATATTAAGAAAACTATAGTTACTCACCTTTTGCACTGGTACCGAAAAAAAGGAGGCGTGCGGGCATACACCCGCACACTTCCCTTTTCTACTGAAATCAGGTTTTGATTTCCTTGGCTGTTCCCCGGGGAACAAAAGAGGGATGTTTACGGTCTTATCAAGCATTACGGATATGTCCGCCCAACAGCCCACCAAAGGAGCAACTTTATGAAGCGCATGACACTGACTAAATTAATGATGCTGGTCCTTATTTTTATACTGCCCGCCTGCGTCCCGGCAGTGTCACAAAGCCCAACAGATTTGGGTTTCGTGAACTCAACGAAGACTGCCGTACCAACTGGCCTTCCAACTGCTGCGATACAGACCAAACCAACCAAAGCACCACTCACTTTTGCTGCGATTGTATACAAGGACGAAACCAACGGGTTTGAATTGGACTATCCCTCCGATTGGACTGTCGTACCCAATACACAGATCGGCTCCCGCGCTGCAGCAGCCCAGCTGTTTTCGCCTGGGAGCACCGCCGAAAAGCTTTTGGATGGCGGTACGCGTATAGGAATCACCGTGTACCAGTGGGATCCAAAAAGCAACCTGGCCGCCTACGCAGCCCATCGGAAGACGGCCTGGGAAGGCGGCGGTTTTAGCATTGTCGCCGAAACGAGTAGCAACCTGGCAGCTGGACGCAACCAAATGAGTTTCACTGTGCAGGGTCCTGATAAAACACAGGCCTTTTTCCTATTGACAACCGTGGGAGAAAATTATCTGGAAATTGCCGGGGATGGCAACCTGGCGTTAATAGAAGAAATTGCACAAACGATGCGGCCTTTGAACTTCCAACCATAAGCGTTATCCTACGAGGCCAAAAGGCTGAGGAACCACCCAACGGTTTGGCTCGCCGTCTGACCGCGTGATCACGTGATCAGACGGCGGCAAAACTTTCCTGATGAAAAGACATATCCAGATTTACACAGCGATTTCCGGATCTAACCTACCAAACCATAAAACAAAAAGGCGCCCCCACTTTTGATGTTCGGGACGCCTTTTTGAAATCAAGTCAACAATCGGATTCGCTTAGCGGATTCCCTGATCGATGAGGGGTGAGATCGCGGCAAGATTCTCCGGCGTAAACGTGCCTACGCCGGTATTGACCGTCAGCCCTGGGATCTGGTACAGCTTCGTAAAGACGATTTGCTGGACGGGGAGATAGCCTTGCAGGTACAGCACCTGATCGAAGCTCGCGCTGATCCAGCCCTGTTGGATGCCATCTTTTGTCGCGGGTGAAAGGTCGATGCCGCCGACGATGATATCGCCGGGCTTCTTGCCCGCTGCCTCGAGCACCTTCGGCAGGTTCGCGGTGATGTTGCCGTGCTGGGTTCCGATGGCCTTCAGGTCCGGGTGGGCCGCGATGTAGGCGGTCAGGATCGGGATCGCCAGCGAAGCATCTTTGTCCACCGCATCGGAAGCATCCAGTTTGTCGACCTTGAGGCCGGCAGCGGTCAGTGCATCATACATGCCCTGGGAGCTCTGGCTCCTGCCTTCATTGTGCCAGATGTCATAGACGACAGCTTCATCACCGGACTTCAATCCGGCTGCGATCATGGCTGTACCGGTCAGGAAGCCGCCTTCGTGCAGGTCAGCGCCGGCATAGCCAAAGCCTTTGGGCTGATATTTCTGCATGATGGCCTTGAACGCGGCATCGCCCGGGTTGTTGCCTGACGTTACGATGATGCCCTGGCTTTCTGCATCGTCTACGAGGGCCGCGAAGGCGTCACCACCGGGATGACCCATTATCTCAATGCCGTCCGGTTTTGCGGCTACTGCTTCCTTGAATTGATCGATCATCTTCTGTGGATCCCAGCCCGAATACTGCTCAACCAGCTTGACGTTGAGCGCTGCCGCGGCGGCCCGGGCGCCATTGGTGCGGGCCAGCGTGGAGGCGTCACCGGCGGTGCCGCCCATCTGCATATAGACCACGAGCTGTTTGCCGGCCGGCTGCGCTGCCGCAGGGGCTGCTGCTGGGGCCGGTGCGGGGGAACCGCAGGCCGCCAGGGCAAATGAGGCCACCATCACGATAGCCAGTATTTTGAAAAGCTGTTTCATTTTTCCTTCTCCTTGTGCTGATGAATCTGAATTTATCGATCGCTGGTCATTGAACGAACTGTGTCACTTTCTATTTACAATAGTCTTCCTCCTTCTCTCAAGAAAAGATCAGACGAAATGATGCCCGGCGGGTTATTTCGATGCTACATCATCTCCATGCACCGCCTCGCCCCTTGTTTTTGCATGGGCAGGTATCCCCCAATGGCGGATTCGGTTGGAGAAGGCGGCAAAATTTCCTTCCTCGATAACGACATTTAGCACAACCGAGGCGCCCATCACCAGCCCCTCCACCAGCTGGACCCAATAGCCGCTGATGGTGGTTGCAACGATCCCGGCTTCCAGCGAACCAATGATATATGCGCCGAACAGGGTTCCCATCATGGAACCCAGGCCGCCGGCGATCGAAGTCCCGCCGATGAAGACGGCTGCCATGGTCGGAAGTAGAAAACCTCCGCCCTGGGTCGGATAAAAAACATTGATTTCCAGGGTGAGCAGCAGTCCTGCAAAAGCGGCGATCACGCCCATCACGGTGAAGAGGGTGATGCGGGTTTTCTGCACATTGATCCCCATTACCTGCGCGACGTTCGCGTTATCGCCGATGAACATGATTTCCTCGCCGAATTTGTGTCGGTTCAGGATAAACCACAGGAAAATGGTCAGACCTAGGGCCCATAACGCCTGCAGGGGCACGACCCCAAACAGGCGCCCGACAAAGATCGTATGCACGAGATGGGTCGTCACCTCTTTGATGTTCAATTGAAGCCCGTTGGCGAGCAGCACCGTTACCCCGTACCAGAAAAATTGTGCAGCCAGCGTTGCCATGATCGAAGGTACCCCGATCTTTGCAACGATCAAACCATTGACATAGCCCACCAAAGCCCCACAGGCCAGGGCCAGGACGAAGCCGGCCCACGGCGCCCAGGGTGAATCAAAGTTTTTGAAAACCCAGGCAAAGATAAAACCGGAAAGCGCCACCACCGCGGGGAAGCTCAAATCGATTTCACCTGCAGTGATCACCAGGGTAAGACCTAACGCACAGACCAGCACAGGAGGGACCGTCTGCAGGAAAGACATGTAGATCCGGTATCCTGTGAAGACCGTCGGTGCCGTAGCGATTAGCACGGCGTACAGAACAGCCAGTACTGCCGCCACGGGCAAGCCTTCTATTTTCGCAAAGGATTTCAATAGGAATTTACCCTGTCTCATAATTCCGCCTTGTCCTTCAATCCATGAGAATATTCAAGGAGGAATTCATCCAGGGCCTTCAAGCTTATATCTTTCTTGGCGATATTCGCCACGATCGCCCCACGATCCATGATAATAAAGCGGTCGGATATTTCATACACATCCGCCATCGCGTGCGAAATGTAGATACAGGCCTTGCCGGCTTCCTTGATCTTGTGCACAAAGGTGATCACCTTCCGCACCTCCTTCAAGGAAAGCGCTACCGTCGGTTCGTCCAGGATGATGAGCTCGGCTTCGAAATGCATGGCCCTTCCGATCGCAACCCCCTGCCGTTCTCCGCCGGAAAGCTTGCTCACTTTCGAATCGACGGTGATCCCCTTGCCCCGGAATCCGATCGTGTTGACCATGATCTCATTGGCGATCTCTTTTTCCTTTTTCACGTTGAGAAAACCAAACGGGAGCGTGATCTCGCGTCCGATGAAGAAATTCCGCCATAGAACCTGCTTCTCGCCCAGGGACCGATCCTGGTAGACGGTCTCCACTCCATGCGCGTGTGCCTGCTTTACGTTATATCTGCGCAGGTCCACCTTCTGGCCGGCAATGTAGAGTTCGCCGCTGGTTGGCGGGAACACGCCGGTCAATATTTTTACCATGGTCGATTTACCGGCGCCGTTATCGCCGATAAGTCCCACGATCTCGTTACGAACCACATCAAAATTGATGTTGTTGAGGGCGCGCACTGGGCCAAAATATTTTTCGATATTGACCATGCGCATTGCGTACTGTTCGACGTGAGAATCAACCATTTTTGGATGCTCTTCGATGGGAGGAAGATCGTTTCCTTTCTTATTCATGGAACCCGCTCGAAAATGGGACGCAAGTTACAGTCTTCTTTTGCATTCTTCCTCCTCAATGGACTCGGGGGTTCATGCTCATCAGGTTTTGTCAGCCTGGCAGAGGCTGAAATTCTTTCGCCCCATCGCGGAAACATGCCTTACGGGCATCACGAAAATTCGACCCTCTGTAAAGCCGCAAAGATAGTGTAGCAAAACGCTGGAAAAAGGACTTCGTGTCCCCCTTGCTTCCTTTAGGGGATTCCCCCTCCCGCTGTACCCTAGGTTATGTTGGTTTTTACCTGTACTCTTGGGTGTGGGATTTCAACGAGCAGTTCGGACCCATTTTCAGGTTGGCTTATCACTCTGAGGCGTCCCCCAAGCAGTGCCACCCGTTCGCTGATACCCAGCAATCCGTAATGCCCGCTTTCCTGAAGGTTATTGATGTCGAGTTCTTCCGAGATCCCGGACCCATCATCGGCGATGGAGATCATCAACATACGTGGTGACGTATTCTCGAGTCTGATATGTACGCCTGAGGCCTTTGCATGCCGCCAGACATTATTGAGACCTTCCTGGACAATTCGAAAAATGGAAAGCTCGGTTGCCTCCGGCAGGCGTCCGAGTTGTGGATCTATCTCGAGTCTCACCTCGATGCGTGTGTGCTCCGACCAGTCACGCGTAAAGGATTGCAGGGCGGCGCCCAACCCCAGGCTGTCAATGGTGGGTGGACGCAGGTCGCCGCAAATATGCCGCAGGTCATTCACCAGTTCACGGATGCCGGTCCGCGCATCCAACAGCTCCCCCGCCAGCGTGGGCGGCACTTTTTGCTCTGTCTCGATCCCCTCCAGCTGATAATTGATGCTGAGCAGGTCCTGGATCACCTGGTCGTGCAGTTCACGGGCGAGATGCTTGCGTTCCTGTTCGCGCTCTGAAAGCAGGCGCCTGTGTGCTTCCTGAAGGGCCTGGTTCGCCAGGTCGAGTGCCTGCACGTGCTCGGTCAATTGTTCCACGAGCTGGCGATTTAATGCATCCTGCGAAGCCAGGTCTTTTTCGAGCAGCATTTGGTGATAATGAAGTTTCTCGGCTTGTTCGAGGATGCGGTCATAACTGTCGAAATCCAGGATCGTGGCGCTTGCCTTTCCTTGATCGCTCAGGCCTGTGCCGAATACATTGGCTACGATCGTTTCGCGGTTGGTTTCGTCCGTGGGTACGTCCGCAACTTTGCTGCCTTGGTGCAGGGTGATGATGCGGTCGGTGACTGCAAACAAGTGGTCGAGGTTGTTGCTGCTGAACAGCACCGCCACCCCTTGCCTACTCCACTCCTGGATAAGCCTAAGCAGTCTCTGTTGGTAGGGGTACGTAAGCGAGACCGTGGGCTCGTCGATAATAACCAGCTTGACCGGGTAGGTAAGCACACGTGCGATCGCGATCATCTGCCGCGCTTCGCTGGAGAGATTCGACACTTTTTCATGCAGCGAAGGGACCGTCACATCCAGATCAGCCAGGATGCGCTCTGCCTCCTGCTGCATGCGGCGGCGGTTGGGAAGCTTGAGCCATCCCAAGCTTGCCGGCCAGCCGATCTCATTCCCCAGAAAGATATTGCTGATGATGTCCATCCGGTCTGCAAGATCGGGCCGTTGGTGAATAACCCCGATCCCTATCGCTTTGGCATTGTAGGGCCAGATAAGCCGCCGGTTGTCAAAATAGATGCTGCCGTCATTCGGCTCGTAGAGGCCTGCCAGCAGCATGACCAGTACCGATTTACCTGAACCGATATTGCCCGTCAGGCCGACCACTTCACCGGGCCGAATATCAAAACTTACCCGCTGGACGGCCGGCAGTATGTCGAAACGCTTGGAGAGGTTGATAACGCGCAGGAGCGGTTCCATGCAATCCTTTAAGGCGGCGGCAGCGGCTTGCTGAAATCGTTTGTATCCCAGGCCTGGATCATGGCGTCCACGTTGTTTTTCGTGATGATGTTGTAACCCAGATCGGTAAATGAATCGAATTTCTTTCCGTTGAGCACGTGATCGTAAGCGATCTGGATGGTATCGTAGCCCCAAAACCAGTTCTTCTGATCGAGCAGCGCCGAGAGATATCCTTCACGGAGCAGAGTCAGCTCCACCGGTAAAGCGTCAAAAGCAATAGTCCTCATGTCATGATGCAGTGCTGCATCCTCCCATAAAGGCATGGACCCTCGCTCTGCAAAGAGCGGCCACATCCCGGCGAAGTACCAGCCGGTCAGGTCCGGGTGAGCCTGCATCGTCTCCTCCACGGCCTGCACCCCCAGGTTGATGTCGTCGTTGGTGACAACCGTCGTAACGATATCAATATCGGGGTAAGCCGCCAGGCCTTCCTTAAATCCTTGTATGCGCACTTCGAGGTTCGAGGCCCCGGGAACACCGGTCAGGATGGCAACCTTTCCCTTGGTGCCCATGGCTTGTACCAGTAGTTCAGCGCCTGCCTTTCCGGCCTTGATATTATCCAACCCGAGGAAGGTAAACCGCTTGCTCTGCGGCGAATCTGCATCCCAAGTCATGACGGGGATTCCTGCGTCAACAGCCCGGTTGATGGGGTCGATACAGGCAGTAGGATCGTCACAGGAGATGGCAATGGCATCTACTCTCCTGGCAATGACGTCATCCACCACGCGCGCCTGCTCCGCTGCATCCGAGGCAACCGGGCCCACGTACATTATCTCCACATCCACGGGTCCCGCCGCGCTAAGCTCTGCAGCCTTTTGGACTGCACCGGCTTTCCCTACCTCGAATACCGGGTTGTTCAAGGCTTTTGGGATCCATGCGATCGTGATCTTCCGATGTGGAGGCGCCGGCGTCATGGAACGGCTGGTCGGTTGGCCCGGCGCGTTTTGGCAGGCTACCAATATCATCAGGAAGGCTCCTGCAATGAGACGGACTATTTTCATAGGCTCGTCTTTCTTTGCTTCCAATAATCCAGCAGTAGTCCCAGCAGGATCATGGAGCCGATGGCGGCGGTTTGCCAGTAAGCCGGGAACCCCAGCAGTACCAGTCCATTCCGCAGGATTTGCATGAAGGCTGCTCCCAGCAAGACGCCCAGCACACTGCCCTCCCCGCCAAATAAACTCGTCCCGCCGATGACCGCGGCCGCAATGATATCCAGCTCATAGCCTGTTGCGGCTGTAGGGGCTGCGACTCCCAGGCGGGCTGTCATCAGGATTCCACCTATGGCGGTCAGGCATCCGCAAAGGGTGTAGACGACGATCTTCACCTTCGCCAGGCCGATACCGGTTACGGTCAATACCTGTTCGCTGCCGCCCAACGCAAAAATATAACGACCGAGCGCCGAAATATTCATCACCACGGCCAGCAGTATCGCCGTCAGCACCATGACTACCATTGGCACGGGAAATGCTGCCGCCCCTATGACCAGGTTGTCTTGTCCCAAAGACGTGAAGGAAGCCGGCAGGTCAAGCACCGGCCAGCCCCCGGCCAGGCCATAGATAATGCCGCGCAGGATGCTCATGGTCCCCAACGTGACGATAAAAGGAGGAAACCTGATCCGTCCCACGAGCGACCCGTTGATCCATCCGACCAGGCAGCCCGAGGCAATACCCGCCAGCACTGCCACGGGTACCGGCAACCCAAACCGCATCCCCAGGGCGCTGACCAGCCCGGCCAGCGCCATAACAGCTCCCACCGAAAGGTCGATGCCCCCGATGATGATGACCAGACTTTCGCCAAAGGCGGGTATCGCTATCCAGGCGAAATTGCGGGCAACGTTCTGCAGGTTATTGGCAGTGAGGAAAGTGTCCGTTGCCAGGGCCAGATAGGTAATAACGACGAGCAGGAGGGCAAATACAAAGAATTCTTGGCGATCGGCCCAGATTATCCAGCCGCGTTTGAGCGAGGCTATCATTTGGCTCCTCTTACGTTATTAGCCGTTTTGGCTCTGGCTCTATCGTAATTGGCAGGAAAAAGCTGGTACACGAAGAGGAAAAGGCGCATGTTTTTACAGGTTTTTGCTTCGTGTTTAAAAGGTTTTTCCCATTAGCACAGGTAAAGTCAAAGTGTTGGAAGGGCGCAGTGCGTCCCTCGCAGTGTCGTGGTGGAGATGCGGTGGCCCTGGGTCTCTTCGTCAGAAAAACAATTCTAAATTTGCCCACATGGTTTATGCACTCCTGCCCAGGGCTTGCGCCAGAATCATTATAGCATGTTGCAAAATCAACGATTTTGGCCTTTCCTCATTTGTTTAGGGGATTTCCCCTTGTCGGGCCGCCTGCGATCTCTATTCCCGACCATCGAATCATCGAGTATCTATTCCCTATCACCTGATCACGCGATCACTTATTGTCGAATTTCCAAGAATGTCTCTGGTGGTATAAATGACGGCGATGAACAAATATCGGGTTCTGTTAGCGGACGACCACGCCATCGTCAGGACGGGAATACGCAAGACTCTGGAGGAGATTCCGGATATCGAGGTCGTCGCAGAAGCCGGGGATGGTCCCCAGGTCTTCCTTGGCCTCGAGCAGCATCGAATTGACTGCTTGATGCTCGACGTAACGATGCCCGACTTCGAGCCGATCTCTGCGATCCAGCAGATCCGCGAACGCTACCCCGAAATGAAGATCCTGGTCGTCAGCGCCTATGATGATGATATCTATGTTCAGGGGTTACTGGGCGCGGGGGTAAACGGTTATCACTTGAAAGATCAACCGCTCAACGATTTAAGGCTTGCCCTGCAGCGCATTAGGGCGGGTGAATTATGGCTTTCGCCGCCGCTGATCAATAAGCTGCTGGGGATGTCTCAACGCGCGGCGGAGCTGCCCTCCTTGACGAATCGCCAGCGTGATCTATTGCAACTCCTCCAGGAAGGCAAAGACAACCAGACTATAGCGCAAGAGATGGATTTGAGCATAAAGACAGTGGAGAATCACCTGACGCGCCTCTATCGCCTGCTCAATGTTCAAAGCCGGCTCGAGGCGGCAAACTACCTCCTGCGTTATCCCCAGATCCTGGGAATGAAGGGGCAGCAAGTCACTGTGCTGCCGTCCACATCAACTTCAACTCCGCAAAATATGTCCGTATTGGTGGTGGACGACAATACCCGCTATCGAAATCATTTGCAGCGCGTCATCGGCAAGATCGCACCGCAGGCAGCCATTTATGGAGCCGAGACTATCCACAGCGCCATTCATTTGGCGGAGCGCGTGCAGCCTCAATTGATCTTGATCGATGTCGTCCTGAAAGACGAAGATGGCATCAGTTGCGCCAGGCGGATAAAAGCCATCCTGCCTCATTCACGGATTGTGCTGATCAGCGCCTATCCTGATCGGGAGTTTCATCGTTTAGGCCTGGAAGCCGGCGCGATTGCTTTCCTTGATAAGAAGGATCTTGATCTGGCCGCCCTGCGCCAGGTGATGGACGATATGCTGTAGCTTGCCCCTCCTACGGCGTTGTTTTCCAATTCCAGTTGAATTGCAACCACAACGGAGAGCGGATTCTACGCTTGTGTGCCGTGAAAAACTGCTGTATAGTATTGGCAGGTCGTGTTCATTTGGATCCGACCCCATAAAAGAAGGCGCTATGACTGCTAAAAGAATTTTCCAATTGATCGTGGTTGTAACGATCCTGGCTGCCTCTTTTGCCTCAACCGGCGTTGTGCGGGCATGGTCAGGCTGCTACGGCTATGTTACTGTCCAATGGGGTGATACGCTCAGCAGCATTGCGGCAGGCTGTGGTACCACCGTCGAAGCCATCCAGGCCGCGAACCCGGGTCTTGGCTGGTTGGTGTTGCCAGGACAGGTGTTGTATATGCCAATGGGCGGGGCATCCACTACTGATTACTACCCGCCACAGACCGGCGGCAGCACGTATGTCGTGCAGTGGGGAGACACGCTTGGCGATATTGCGGTCAGGTATGGGGTTACCCTCAGCGACATTCTGGCGGTTAACCCGCAGATATGGAATGCCAGTTTGATCTATCCCGGTCAGGTGATCAACCTGCCGGCTTTCGCTAATAGTCAAATTACCATGACTTATGTAACCACCCCTTACCCTTCCAACTATTATTGTCCTTGCACCCCTACCCCGCCCCCTTATTATCTTCCTCCCGCTTATTCTTCTCAATTTTCAGACCTTAAAGTTACCTCTGCACCCGGGTTATTGGTCCGGACCGGACCCGGCAGGAATTACAGTGAAATCGTGTCGCCTCTTGTCTCAGCTGTTAATGACACAACCTGGCGCTACAGAAAAAGCTCCATCACTGTAGATTCAACTGGGCTCGTATGGGTCGAGGTCGCGCTCGACCAACCGGTGAACGGATATTCCACGGGATGGATACTGGTCAGGGACCAGCTTGGTACTCATTTTACCGATCCGAATATTGACCCCTAGACCTGCTTGGTTCAGGCAATTCAGCAGAAAAATCCGAGTCAAGCCTATAGTCGTAAAGAGAGCCTCCGATATCCGGAGGCTCTTCTGATATCTGCCCATCAGCACATCGAAACCTACAGAACCATTCGCATGGACTATGATGGCAAGTCGTAGCGGAACGTGACTGAATAGCGCCTTGCCCTTCGTTCAAAAGGTGGACTGCGCCTCCATCTTCACTGGTCTCCGCTAGTCTATTCCTGACCTGGCTGGTAGCCGAGCCGGCCGCGTGTCAATAGGATAATCAGCAGCGCAGGCACCCCAAAGCCGATGAGGACGGCCAGGTTCCCGCTGGTCTCGAACGAGAGACCCGGGACAGGAAAGAGGGGTATCACGATACTAAAGGTATTGATGCTGGCATGCAGCAGGATGGCGACAAACAGGCTCCCTCGCGTGTGATTGAAGACCCAGGTCATGATGATGGCTATGGCCACAACCATCAGGCCGAAAATGGGAAAGTTGGCGAGGAAGGTGGCGAAGGAGGTGCCTGGCCCTCCCCCTTGAACTGACGTCAGGAAGTGTGGCAGGTGCCAGCACGCCCACAAGAAACCCAACAGCAGGGTACCCCACAGCGGGCCATAACTCCGTTGCAGGCGTGGAAGCGCAAAGCCGCGCCAGCCGGGTTCCTCGCCCAGCGGTCCACCGAGAAACGCGATAATAACAAAGTTCACCAGGTAAACGATCAGGAAGGCGGGCGGAAGACCGCGGAAGCCCGTCAGCGCTCCCGGCAGGACAATTGTTCCAAGCACGAACAGCACCGGAATGCCAGCCAGGATGAACAAGTACCACTGCCAGCCGGCGCGTACCTGTACGTAGCGGCGCAGCAGGCGGGCCACGCCCGCTTTCCCTTCGATGAGGCCGGTCATGATGAGGGCGGCCAGGGTGGGCCCTACGAACGGGTTCAGGACGAAGGTAAATGAGAAAACCTTGGGCAGGAGGCCCCATTCCTGGAGAATAAATGGGATCAAGATGATCCAGGAAAACGCGTACGCCATGAAAAAGAAGGAGAACAAGGGATGCTGCCGCATCACCTCTCGCAGGCCTCTAGGCCTGGCAGTTGATGGAACAGGTGCATTTGAAGTTTCCATTTAAACAATCCTTTTTGTCCTTAAGAACCAGCCAGTCTTACCCCGAAAACCCGATGTAGGGAGACGTATTGCTCGATGCCCGCCGTCTCCTCTCCTGATGCCCCCAAAATAGGATCGATTATGAATATGCTGACGTTTGAATTGTACCCTGCTGCCAACCTTCTCCCAGATCTGATCGCGGCCGTCCCCTAGCCGCGCCCGTTACTATCAATTGATGCACCAGGCTTCGGAAGCCTTTCAGAGGCTTCCGAAGTTTTTTTGTGGCGATCGATCGCGGACAGCACTTCAAATCACTTTTGGATGGTAGCGCTATGCTATAATTTTTTTTAGTGATCGAATTTATTCAAAATCTATTTGTCGTCAATCAAGAAATCGTCTATTTCATTTATGGATTGATGTTCTTCGTGCTGGGCTTGGCAATTGCCTTGCAGTCAAGGCATTCCTCCCATCTGGAGCTGGCCCGCAGCCTGAACTGGCTGGCCGCCTTCGGTTTTTTGCACGGCTTTCACGAGTGGGGCGGTCGAAGAAGTTGGTGATGAATGATGGGGTTCGGACGAATTCGCCCCTGCGAGTAGTAACTGCGTGACCATTTTTGCTCCTTTGGATAAAAATAAGTGTTGTGATTTGTTCCTATGGCCTTTAATTTACGACCAATTCCCTCTTAATAGCAGGTGCATCTGACCCTGATTCTGATGGGACAGTTGACCCGATTATTTTTCCCCATCCAAACCCGCGCAGGCCGAAAGAACCAGTGTGGGCCGGGGGTGATGCCGAAGCGTGGAGCAATTTATCGAATTAAATGAGAGCGGCTTACAGACTCCTCTCTCCATTTGGCTGCGAAGCGGTATCTCTTCCAGGTTCACCATCAGACGGCGACCGCACCTCAGGGAGTGGATAAGGTCTTATGTTGCACCCGGCAAGGAAAGGCGACTCCGGGTCCTACAGCATCTAACCCAGGCTTTACGCTCGACAAATAACCTGCGTGGTTCTTTCAGTGCGAGGAAGATAAGAGTGCCTGTTCATTTATCAGGATAAAGAAAGTAATATCATCGAATGGGGGCACATCCTGGGTAAAGGCGGTCAAGTCGTTGGTCAAGTGATCAAGCAAGCGCTCCGCGTTTGAGTGCGCAACATTGAGTAATGCCTCAGCGAGGCGGGTTGTGCCGTACTCTTCTCCCTGCGGGTTAAGTGCATCCGTAACCCCATCCGTGTAAATGACCAGAGAATCGCCGCGCGCAAGAATCAGGCTGGCATCTGACAAAGTGAGCTCTTCGAGGACTCCGAGCGCTGCGCCGGTGCGCGTCAACTTTTCGATCCTGCCTGAGATGCGTCGTAACAACGGTGGATTTTGACCAGCATTGGCATAGGTCAGTGTTTGCGTCTCTGCATCCAGCACAGCATAGAACACGGTCACAAACATATCGGAGGTCGAGTGCGCGAGCAGGCGCTGATTGACTTCATTTAGCGTCCCGGCAGGATTTGAATAATTTGAGGCGCTGGCACGAATAAGGCTGCGTGTCATCGCCATGTACATTGCTGCGGCGGCTCCTTTATCGGACACATCTGCAACCACGATTCCCCAACGACCATCAGGCAGTGGGAAGATATCATAGAAATCTCCTGCCATTTCCAACGCCGAGCGCCAGTCTGCAGCAAGGCTGTAGCCCGGGATTTGTGGCAGCGCTTCAGGCATGAGGCTGTCTTGTATTTCACGCGCCAGCTTGAGTTCCCGTTCGAGCCGCAAACGTTGAGCATGAGTCACATCATAGAGGCGGGCGCGTTCCAACGCAATTGCAACCTGCGCTCCAACTGCTGAGAGCAGTTGCAAATCGGCGGCGGTCAGGAATTGCCAATCCTGGGTTGCGACGTTGATGATGCCAAGAGCCTGACCTGAAGCCATGATGGGTACACTTGCATGGAACATCAATCCCTGGTTATCGCCGCTGGCGCGTGCCGCTTCCTGCAAACGCGTACACTCGACTATGTTGACCGCTCGCTTCAAATTTCCATCCAGCATAACAGCCTGACAATGGCATAACTTCACGTCCTGGAGATAATAGCGATCATTTTTTTCCAAGCCTGGAGGTAGGCCGCAGGTTGCCGCAAGCGAAAACCTATCCGATGATGAAACTGATACAGAAGCCAGTAGACTGGTCGCAGTAGGAAGCAAAAAAGCCCACGCGGTTTGCAAACTCATCAGAGACACCAGAGTCATAAGAGCGGCGGTAAGTGTCGTTTGCACATCGGAGGAGCGATTGAGCTGCTCAGCAAGTTGATTCAACGCGTGCAGACGCGATATCTCACGTTCTTCGGGGGAACCTGAGAATATCTCTTTTCGCCGTCGGATTTGTTCGCGTGTCAGGGATGGCCGGTTGATGCTGAACTCGGTGAATGGATGATAATCCGGCAGAAAGCCGGCGCTCTCAGCCCAATCGTAAAAACGCCGCAAGGAGGCAACCTGCTCGCCCCGGCTTTTCGCACTTACTCCATTCATTTTCATTTGCATAAGATACGTGCGCAATGCTACATCGTCATCTCTACCGCTGGGAATGAACTCACCTTCGCGGCCGACATACCACTCGATAAAGGCGCGCAAATGATCCAGGACCTCTGTTTCTTCGGAGGTCAATGTTTTGGCAAATCGTTCAAGTACATCCATGAAAACTCTCTAGAAAGGCTTGAACCTCATCAACCATAAAATGATGGCAAGCCCAACGAGTCCTACAACGGAAACGATCGTGGCGTGCGGAGCATTGCGCGCATGGTCGAATTCCTGTTGCGCGGCGGGCAGATCTGTGTTGGCTTTCTTCGCTTCAATGAGGCGATTGGAAGCGTCAAAGATGATACTGTAGTACCCTGCTCCATATTTATACATGACCCAGGAGATGATCAGGAAAACACCCGCGGAGGTCCATGTCCATCCCTGCTTCCACCAGGTGCTTGTAAATGCAGAAGCGAAACCAAACACCCCCATGGTGACATAAAGGTATCTGACAAACTTTATATCGGGGACAATGTTGAAGAAGGTCAAACTCCGTACAGGGTCGGGTTCGCCGCGGAATTTCAACATGGCAGCAACATTGACTCCGTGTGCCAGTATAAAAAGAAACGCGCAAAGGATGTGCAGGAAGACCAGCCAGTTATACATGTTTGACCCTCTACCACTAAAGAATGAGACGACGATTATTCTATTTTAGCACTATCTTTTCAACGTCCGATACTACTTCACCCGATGCAGCACTAAATCCTTCCCAAATTTCTCTGTCATCATCGTTTCGCAATCTGCAGCTCGGCGTGGGACTTTGTCCCCGCCTGGACGTGACCGCAAAGTCTCCCTGGTACTATCACATGGGCTCATCAATTGCACCGCAAACAAGAAGGGCGACTCAAATGTAAATGGCAAGGCTGGGGAAAAATTCCCCAATAATATTGAGTTGCCCAAGAATTAATAGTATGCCCACGGCAGTCAGAAATATGCCCGCGCCAATCGAAATGTACCGTGTTAGCTTTGTCATGCGCCTCATCCATGCGCCTACCCGATCTATGGCCAACGCTGTGATGAGGAAAGGCAGTCCAAGTCCCAGGGAATAGAGTGCGAGCAGCAGGATACCCTTGTTCATCGACGCCTGTGTTCCGGCAATGGTAAGTACGATGCCGAGGGTCGGCCCAATGCAGGGTGTCCACCCGGCAGAGAAGAATATGCCCATGAGAAGGGAAGAAATGTAACCCAGGCGGGGGTCGGGTTCGGCATGTTTGCGGATTTCAAACCCGAGGAACGGGATTTGTAACCAGCCCGAAATCTGCAGTCCAAAGAATACGATCATTACGCCGCCAATACGCATGATCCATTCTCGATAGACATACAGAAATTTTCCAATGGCGGAAGCAGTAGCTCCCAGCGTGATGAACACTATGCTGAATCCCGCCACAAATGCAAGGCCATGCAATAAGACCTGCCAACGGCTCACGTGTCCGGTTTCCTGACCGCTCGAACGCGCGGCCAGGTAAGTGAGGTAGCCGGGCAAGATCGGCAGGATGCACGGCGACAGGAAAGAAACGATCCCCGCCAAAAAAACGAGTCCGATGGACACATTGAAATCGTACGCATAATTCGGCGCGGGCAAATTTATGCCGGGCGCGGAAGCGGCGATACCAAGGTTGAGAGGCGCGGAAAATGCGGATGGGCGCAAAGCCAAACCCACCGCTATGGCCAGGACCAGCCAGCCCATTACAGAAACTAAATCTCGGCTCTTTAGAGGGATCTTTTCGACCATGCTTTCTTGAAGTTCAACAGGACTATCCGGATCAATGGATCTCATCGACCGTGCGCGCGGGGATGGGCGCGGGAGTGCTGCAAATCCGCGAATGCGCTATTTATGGGCCGCCAGTATCGGGTCGATCATGCTTGAGAAAACAGCCAGGGGTTGACCGCCACGTAATAGTTGGCCATTCACTAAAAAAAACGGGGCGCCATTGTAACCATAAGTAAAGGCCTCATACTGCTCGGCATTCACACGATCTTTATAGCGGCCGGAGCTCAGGCATTCATTAAATTGACTCATATTCAACCCAACTGTGGCTGCGTAGGTCTGCAGGTCGCTCGCCTGAATGGACCCTTGATGCTCATAAACAGTATCATGGAATTCCCAAAACTTGCCCTGGTCGTTCGCACATTGCCCGGCCTCCGCAGCCTTGGGGGAGAGCAGGGTAATAACAGGGTAATCCCGCCAGACGAAGCGGATCTGGTCTCCGTATTTGAGACGCAGCTGGTTGAGTACACCCAGCTTGTACCAGTACCAACACGAGGGGCAGCCGAAGTCGCCATATTCAATAATGCTCACCGGGGCGTTATTCGGGCCAAGCGTAGGAGCGGCATCCATCGGCGCCGGATTCGTGGGCGTCGGAGTTTGAATTTCCCCCGGCACTGCTATTGATTTGAGGTTGATGCGCTGCGAGACAATCAGTACAACAACAATTACCAACGCCAGGCCGGCGAGGCTAATGAATAACCTTCTGCCGGGCGAACTCCGCTCTGGGCTTGCAGGCTCTATTGGTGATCCTGGAGTTATTTTCATCGCATCTTTTTGACTCTACCTTCAGCAACAATAATTTGGCTCCCTGGAAGGGAGAAGAATGTTCAAAGTCATGGATCAAACGATGTAACCGATTCTCCTGAGCCGGAGGGAATGCCGGGTATTACAGCCCAGGGGCCAACTGATAATACAAATCGTTCCAACGCAATTCACGTTTGAATTCATCGATCCGGGTATTTTCATTGATAAGCAGATATTCGATGCCCGCCATCTCGGCAAAGTCCTGCAAATGCGCCGGCGTGAGAGCCAGGCTGAAACTGGTATGATGCGCGCCCCCCGCATAGATCCAGGCCGCCGCCGCGATCTTAAGGTTCGGACGCGGGATCCATAGGGCGTGCGCAACCGGCAGTTTTGGCAATGGCATGTTCGTGGGTACCACATCCACCGGGTTAACCAGCAGTCGAAAGCGCTGACCCATGTCCATCAGGGCGGCACCGATGGCGGGTCCGGTTTTGGTTTCGAAGATCAGGCGGAGCGGATCGCCCTTTCCCCCGATCGAGAGCGGCAGGATATCCATTTTTGGTTTGCTCGCCGCGATCAACTCGCACACCTCAAGCATGTGCGCGCCCAGCACTTTATCGCCTGAGGCGCTGAAGTGGTAGGTGTAATCTTCCATGAAACTGACTCCGCCTTCCAGTCCCGCGCTCATCACTTTCATGGCGCGCACCAGCGCGGCGGTCTTCCAATCGCCCTCGGCTCCAAAACCGTAGCCGTCACGCATCAGACGTTGAACGGCCAGGCCGGGCAATTGTTCCAATCCATGCAAATCTTCAAAAGTGGTGGTAAATGCCTTGAAATTGCCTCCGCACAAAAAATTGCGCAAACCAATTTCAATTCTTGCCCCTTCTCGTAGCGAAGCATGTTTCGAGCCGCCGGGTTGCAGGGCCGGGACAATATCGTATTCGTCCAGGTAGGTTTCCACCGTTTGGTTGACTTCAGTCTCGGTGGCCGCGTGTACCGCTTCTACGAGGTCGCCAACCCCATAACCATAAACATCGTATCCGAGTTGGATTTGTGCTGCAACTTTGTCGCCCTCGGTCACTGCCACATCACGCATGTTATCGCCAAAGCGGGCAATTTTGGCCCCCTGCCAATCGGCCCAGGCGCACGCCGCTCGCGCCCAGACTCCAATGCTGTACTGAACATCCTCATCCTGCCAGTGACCTACGACAACTTTCCGGTTCAATCGCATCCGGCTGCCGATGAAACCGAATTCGCGGTCGCCATGCGCGGACTGGTTCAGATTCATGAAATTCATGTCGATTTCAGACCACGGGATCTCGCGGTTGTATTGTGTATGCAGGTGCAGGAAAGGCTTCCTGAGAAGACTCAAGCCGGCGATCCACATCTTGGCAGGCGAGAAGGTGTGCATCCAGGTGATCAGTCCGATGCAGTTCCCGGCCGAATTTGCTTCCAGGCACAGCTCGCGGATGGTTTCCGGTGTTGTCAGGACCGGTTTATAAACCACACTCACCGGCATATGAGCCGAGGCGCCCAGCCCCCCGGCGATCTCACGCGAATGTTCAGCAACCTTCTCGATAGTCTCCGGTCCATACAGGTGCTGGCTGCCGGTCACGAACCAGAGTTCGTATTGTTTCAGATTAATCAATTGGCATCTCCTTTTTACGACTTTTTCGGCTGCCCATAGTAGGCGCTTGCGCCGTGCTTTCTCAGATAGTGCTTATCCAGCAATTCCTGCTGTAGGGGTGGAATACCCGGCTCGAGCATCAGGGTATGGAAGTTCATGAACGCCAGCTCCTCCAACACCACGGCATTGTGGACCGCGTCCATGGGATCAGTGCCCCATGCAAATGGACCATGGCTGTAGACCAGGACGCCTGGGAGGGCATCCGGGTCCTTCCCCTGGAAGGTCTCTTGGATCACCGACCCGGTTTCCTTTTCGTACTCGCCCTGGATCTCGACTTTGGTCATGGGTCGGGTGCAGGGGATCTCGCCATGGAAATAATCCCCGTGCGTTGTGCCGAGCGCCACGATGCCACGACCTGCCTGTGCGAAGCTTGTTGCCCAGCGACTGTGAGTATGTACGATGCCCCCGATGTTCGAAAATGCCTTATACAGCTCGATGTGCGTCGCGGTGTCGGATGAAGGCTTTAGCCTCTCCTCTACCACCTTTCCAGTCTCCAATTCCACAACCACCATATCATTGCTCTTCATCTCCTCATAGGAGACTCCCGAGGGTTTTATGACCATAAGTCCCTGGTCCCTGTCGATGCCCGACACATTACCCCAGGTGAAGATAACAAGACCATGCTTGGGAAGCAGTAGATTTGCCCGATACACCTGTTCTTTCAGCCGTTCTAACATGCTCTTTACCTCAACGCATCCACTGCGGTCTTTTCGATGACAAGTCCTTTTTTGTAGCGTTCCATGAACGCCGTAAAGCCCTCGATATCTCTTCGATCGGGAGATATCGTCGTGCCATTTTCCCCTGCAAAGACCTTGTTGGAGAGATAGGCCTCCAAAGGTTCGTTCTCTGCCTTATGGATCATATAGGAGGCCAGCAATGCAATCCCCCATGCGCCGCCCTCGCCGCCCGTCTCCATTACGGAGACGGGCACATTCATCGCCGCCGCCATGAACTTTTGACCCACATCCTTTGTCTTGAAGAATCCACCGTGGCCGAGTATCTTGTCGATCTTTACGTGCTCCTGTTCAAAAAGGATATCCAACCCGATCTTCAATGTACCCACCGCCGAGAACAGATGCACACGCATGAAGTTCGAAAGCGTAAAACGGCTTTCGGGTGTGCGGACGAACAGTGGGCGCCCCTCTTCAAGGTGCGTGATGGGCTCGCCCGAATAATAATTGTAGACAAGCAGCCCGCCGCCCTCCGCCTCGCCTGCCAGCGCCTTTTGATACAGCATTTCAAACAGCCTGGATTGGTCGATCTCCACGCCCAGCGCCTCGGTGAATTCCCGGAAGAGACCGACCCATGCATTGATATCGGAGGTGCAGTTATTGCTATGGACCATGGCTACAGGCTTGCCTGCGGGCGTGGTCACCATGTCGATTTCAGGATAAACCTTCGATAGCGCCTTTTCCAAAACGATCATGGCAAAGACGGATGTTCCCGCGGACACATTGCCCGTTCGCTGTGCAACGCTGTTGGTCGCGACCATGCCTGTGCCTGCATCGCCCTCGGGTGGACAAAGCGGGATGCCAGCCTGCAGTTGTCCTGTGGGGTCGAGCCGCCTTGCGCCCTCTTCGGTAAGAACGCCTGCAGCGTCTCCTGCCACAGAGACTTTGGGCAGGATGTCCTGGATCTTCCATGGGATGTTTTCCGCCTTCAGCTGTTCGTTGAACAGCCTGATCATGCTTTCATCGTAATTATCCGCCTTACTATCGATGGGAAACATGCCCGAGGCTTCGCCGACGCCCGACACCTTTTGCCCGGTCAATTTCCAATGAACATAGCCTGCCAGCGTGGTCAGATGGTTGATATTCCTGACATGGGGTTCCTTGTTCAGTATCGCCTGGTAGAGGTGCGCAATGCTCCAGCGCTGGGGAATATTGAATTGGAACAGATCGGTGAGTTTCCCTGCTGCCTGTCCGGTCATGGTGTTTCGCCAGGTGCGGAACGGCACGAGTAGATTTTCATCTTTGTCGAATGCCATATAGCCGTGCATCATGCCGCTGAAGCCGATGGCGCCAACGGTTTTGAGCGGCGTGTTGTACTTCTCAGAGACCTCGCTGCTTAGCTCGCCATAGCTTTTCTGCAAGCCTGTCCAAATATCATCCAGGCTGTAGGTCCAGACGCCGTTTTCGTACCGGTTTTCCCACTCATAACTGCCGGAAGCAATGGACGTGTGATCCTCGCCGATCAGCACCGCCTTGATGCGAGTCGAGCCGAACTCCACGCCAAGAACGGTCTTCCCGCTCTCAATTGCTTTTTGGGTATTGCTTAGATTCCTGTTCATCTTCCTCGATTTGAAATGGTTATTTCAGACTGGTTTTTTAGGGAAGAGGCTGTTCTCATGATCATTGCACCTCAAGGATGGCTGGCCGTTTAATCGCCTGGTCACCTATTTGAATTTCAGTGGTGGGCCAACCCTTCATTTCGGTCAGGATTTCATTTGTTTGCTCGCCTACCAGAATCGTGTCTTCTGACTTTGCGCCCGAGATGGATGGATTCCAGGCATAAGCCTGACCTGCCAGAACAGGTTGCGTGGACGCTGCTGTGGCTGTGATCTCTCGCGGTGCGTAGCCCGCCAGCCCTCCCTGATGATGGAGCTTCCATTCGTCAGGAAAGCCGGATGACGCATAAGCGGATTGCGCCTGTTGGAACACCTCGCCCATCGTGGAACCTGGGCGCGTCGCCGCGATCATCGCTGCGTCGATCCTGGCAACAGCTCCTGCTTTGTGGCGGACCTCCTCCGGCAAGGGGCCGAAATGGGTCAGCCGGCTGAGCGAACAGATCAATCCCCATTTACGTCCGCACAGAATGAGCATCGCGTACCGTTGAAGTTTCTTCGATGTGGGCAAAGGATGACGATAGGAAAAGATGCGCTCATCCGTGGCGATCAAGTTAACGATGGCTTGCACACCCCTGCCTTCAACAGCCTGCGAAAGAAGCCCGGCAATTTCATATTCGGTCATGCCCGGTTGCAGGGCCTCCACAGCCTTCCACATCCCCTCGGCACACAATCTTCCCAATATTCGGAAACGTTCTCCCTCTTCCCGGGTCAGGGGAAAACGCAAGGCATCTATTTCACGGGTTAATTCTTTTGCATTGGGGAAGCCGGCATCCGCGCCTAATTTCATTCCACGTGTCAGTTCAGAGACCTTGTCTTTTCGTTCATACCAGGGCGAAATTACAAATGTCCAGCCTTGGTCTGCCAATCCCTCTTCCTGCCGCAGCCGCGCGGCTTCAATATTATCCGTCAGGACAAATCGTCCGGCCGGTGTGACGAGCAAACTCGCGTTGCCAGCCGAATCCGCCGTGTTGATGTAACAGGCTGCGCCGCAGGTAGCCCAGGCAAAATTGCTGAAGCGCTGGAGCAGGAGCGCATCCAACCCGCAATGGGTAAGCAGCCCATGGATACGTTCCAACTTGAGGCTGAGTTCTATATTGGACGTGGTTTGATCCGATCCCATGCCTGTACCTTCGAAGAGTTCCTTTCATAGCTGGCAGGAGAGAGGTTAAGTTGGCACTACAAGTCGCTTATGAGTGCTTCTTCCCGATGGTGAATATGCTTTGAATTCCGATCGCGATCAAAGTCAGTAGGCCAACGCCGATTCTGGTCCACCATGAACTCAACGTGCCATTGAATTGCAGAACGGACACAATGGTGCCATGGATCATTACGCCAAACAAGGTGCCAATGACATTGCCGACGCCGCCAAATAATGAAGTTCCTCCTATCACTACCGCAGCAATCGAGTCAAGCTCCATGCCGGTGGCAAACTGTCCATAACCCGCCAGCAATGACATACTGAAGACAATTCCTGCCAGAGCTGAGCATAACCCGCTGAACGCATAAACCATGATCTTCACGCGAGCCACCGACAGACCCATCAGCAGCGCGGATTGTTCGTTATTGCCCATGGCATAGATCGTGCGGCCAAAGCGAGTGAAAAAGCTCAGGTAGATCGCCACCAACAACATGATGGGACCAACCAAAGCCGTAGGATAGACATACACTTTTTGGAGGAAAGGAATATAGATCGGTGTCAGCGCCAGCTTCATATATACTGGGTCTTTAATGCTCACAGAGGTCAGACTAATGATATAAGCCAGGCCGCGTGCCAAGAAAAGGCCCATCAAGGTCGCAATAAAAGGTTGTACCTTGAGAGTCTGAATGATCCAGCCCATGAGACCCCCAAACGCAATGCCGATAACGATCATCAGCGGAATGACGATGTAGGGGCTTACCCCACTCCGCAGCAAGGCCGCGGAAGCAGTGCTGACCATCGCGATCATCCCTCCCACCGAAAGGTCGATCCCGCCCCCGCCGCTCAGGATCACCATTGTCTGCCCAATCGAAACAAGGAGCAGGCTGTTGTCATTGATGAACAGATTGAAAAACACCTGTGGCCTCCGCATGGCGGGATACAGCTGACCGCCAATAAAATAAACCAGGAGGAAGACCGCAAAGGTTAATAGGAGCGGGCCATATCGCAAAACGAAGGCTTTAGTTCGCTGTACCATGCTGAGGACCTCTTCGCTCGAATAATCGATTCATCAAACGGCGGGTGTAATCGGAGTAGAGCAAAATGACCGCCATGACCAACACCGCCTTTGCAGCCAATAAGGCATTGGCCGGCACTCCCAGGCTGTAGCACGTCACGGTGAAAGTCCAGATCACGACCGCGCCGATCGCACTGGCAACCAGGGAGAACCGTCCACCCATTAACGAGGTTCCGCCCATGACAACCGCCAGGATGGCATCCAACTCATAGTTCAAACCATTGTTATTTCCATCTGCGCTATGGACATAGGAACTGAGGATCAGGCCGGCAATCGCACCACAAAACCCGCAGAACACATAGGCTAACAATTTGACGTTCTGTTCGTTGATGCCGCTATAGTAAGTCGATTTGGCATTGATTCCAACCGACTCAATGAACAGGCCGATGGCCGTCTTTCGCACCAATACCCAGCCCAGCGCCAATACCAACGCAACGATATAAATCGAGACAGGCAAACCCAGGATAAAGCCATTTCCGAACCAGTAATAGGGAGTGTAATAAATCGTCATGATTTGCCCATTCGTAATTAGCTGAGCAATTCCGCGACCCGCGACCATCAGGATCAACGTAGCAACGATCGGTTGGATTCTTGCCCTGGAAACGAGTATTCCGTTCCATAACCCACATAGTGTGCCGGCTGCCAGGTCAGCCAGGATAATGATCGGCAATGGAGTATTCGTTGCATCTTTGGTTAGAATCGCATTCGAGATCAACGCATTTCCCAGCGCTGGATTGATCAACACCGCGCCCATTGCGGCCGAGATAGCGATCACGGCGCCCACCGAGAGGTCAACGCCGCCTGTGGCAATCACCAAAGTCATCCCGATTGCCACCAATATGAGCGGTGCCCCATTATTAAAGATGTCGATCAGATTACCGTACAAATGCTTTCCGTATACGGGGTCTTGAAGGATGCCAAGTTTAAAGAAACTTGGCTCAACGATGGCATCAAACACCAAGATAAGAATCCAAGCCGTCAGCGGCCAGAATAACCGGCTGCCACGGATTCGCCCAAGAAATGTCTGTTTCATGATTCGCCTGCCATGGTATGAATCAGGGTTTTATCGTCCACGCCGCCGGGGTATTCAGCAACCTTTTTACGGTCACGCATCACCGCAATCCGATCGCTGATTCGAACTACTTCTTCCATCTCGGAGGAGATGAACACACATGATTTCCCCTCCGCCGCCAATTCCAATACCAGTTTCTGGATCTCTGCTTTGGCTCCCACATCAATGCCGCGCGTGGGTTCATCCAGGATCAAAACCTTGGGATTCGTTGCGAGCCAGCGGGCAAGGATGACCTTCTGTTGATTGCCGCCGCTTAAATTCCTGACCAATTGATCAGGAGAAGGGGTGACGATCCCCAACAGCTTAATATACTTCCCGGCAATTTCATCTTGCCTTGGTTTGGCTATGAATCTGAACCATCCATAGCGCGCCTGCAAAGCAAGAATGATATTTTCCCGAATCGTCAGGTCTCCCACAACTCCTTCGGCCTTACGATCTTCAGGGCAAAGGGCAATTCCGCGTTTCAGCGATTCGAGCGGAGAAAAACGGCTCACATTCTCACCGGACACGACCAGCGAACCACTATCCGGCGAATCAATTCCAAAGATTAAACCTGCCATCTCTGTGCGCCCCGAACCTAGCAGTCCGGCGATTCCCAGTATCTCATGGCCGAATAACTCCAGGTCCATCGGCTCCAGCGACCCCTTCCGCCCCAGCGCCTTTGCCTTCACCAGGCTTTCTGTATCTTTCTTTTCCTTCTCTGGAGATTTCACCTTTGATATCGCATCCAACTCGGTCAGGCTGCGCCCCAGCATTTTGGCAACCAGCTCGACGCGTGGCAGGGAGGACGTATCGAATGTGCCCACCAGCTTTCCATTGCGAAGGACCGTGATCCGGTCCGCGATCTGGTAGACCTGATCCAAAAAATGTGTTATGAAAATAATGCCAATGCCTTCATTCTTTAGCTTGCGCATCACGTCGAAGAGCAGGTTCGTTTCATGAATGTCCAGACTGGAGGTGGGTTCGTCCAGGATCAGGACTTTTGCAGCCAGGACCTCCAAAGCGCGGGTGATGGCAACCATCTGTTGGATGGCAACCGAATAATTTCCCAGCGGTTGGGCAACATCCACAGCGATGCCTAATCGGTTGATCGCTTTTTGAGCGAGTTCATTCATCTTTTGCCAATGGATGCTTCCAAGGCGATAAGGTTCATGTCCCAGCATGATATTTTCAGCAACAGAAATATTTGTGCAGAGATTGACCTCTTGATAAACCGTGCTAACGCCAATTTCTTGAGAATGTTGTGGCGATCGTACCTGGATGGGTTTTCCATCCAGCTCCATTGTGCCGCTATCAGGTTGCTCCACCCCTGTCAGCACCTTGATCAGCGTGGATTTTCCAGCTCCATTTTCTCCCACCAGGGCATGGATCTCTCCCCTTCTCAATTCAAAATCGACATTCTCCAGGGCGACCACACCCGGAAAGGATTTTGAAATTCTCTTCATCGCTACAACATTCTGAGTATCCGTCATCGTCTCACCCGTCTGAGAACATTACATATTATTTTGGATAGAGAAGCGACAATTCTGTTTCTTGCCGCTTCTCTATCGACTAGACTAACCCAAGCGCATGTACAACGCCTTGGCGGGGACTGTCAATTTTTAGTATTGACGAGTCGGTAGCAATTGGGCGGCGTTGTCCGGGTAATAGACCGTCTCGTTGGTGAGCACGTTCTTGTCAACCGACTGACCGTTCATGATCTTCAAAGCCATGTCTGCAACCTGCGGTCCAAGCAGTGGGTTGCATTCCACATCAGCCTGGAACCATCCGTCGACCATGGCCTGGAAGCCACCGCGCGTGCCATCCACAGATACGATCTTGAGATCGCCGGCCTTGACGCCTGCGGCCTTCAAGGCTTCGATACCGCCGAGACCCATATCGTCATTGTGGAAGAAGATGCCCTGGAAATCAGTACCGGCTTTGTATTTCTGCAGGAAAGCCTGCACCACGGGAAGAGCTTCCGCGCGGGTAAAGTTGCCGGTCTGGGAATCCAAAATCTTGATGTTGGGATTGAGGGCTTCGCGGAAGCCTTTTGCGCGGCCGACTGCTGCACCGGAGCCGGTGGTTCCGGAGACCTCAAGGATTGAGCCGCCGTTGGGCAGGAGTTTATTGAACTCTGCAGCAGCGCGCTTGCCTTCCAATTCCATATCGGAACCAATATGAGACTCGTACAAAGACGGATCGGAGCTCACCGAGCGGTCCACAACGATGACAGGGATGCCGGCATTGTGGGCTTCGGTCAAGACAGCGTCCCAACCATCTTCAACCACTGGGGGCAGCGCAATCACGCTTACGTTCTGCTGGATGCAGGCGCGTATGGCTGAGATCTGGTTTTCCTGCTTCTGCTGGGCATCGGAAAACACCAATTGGAAGCCGTCCTTCGTCGCTTCACTCTTGAACGAAGCGGTATCGGCTGTACGCCAGTCGCTTTCCGCACCGAGCTGAGGGAAGCACATGACCATGTCTTTATAGGTGCAATTAGGCGAGCATTTTGCGGTTCCAAATACAGCCGGAGCAGCCGGTTGTTGAGGCGCAGCCGCAGGTGCCGGCGCGCAAGCCGCCAGGGTCAGGGCAGTGACGATAACGATCGCGAACACAATTGTCTTTAAGCGAGACATAATCTTCTCTCCTTGTTAGGATTCTATATAGGTTCTCCTTACGGAGATTTTCATACGATATAATATTGTTACGCGAAGGATATCCCTTGACGGGATCATTTCTCCGCTCGGAAGCGCTTGCTTGGAGAGGCCAATCCCTGGGCAGGCGTTTCTGCATTTTTTATTCTCATCACTTTTATGCCAAAGCCACCTCCTTTTTATTATCCCCTTTATTGTCCCCTTTTAAGCCGCGCGTGCTCTGCCTTACCACTAAAGTTGGCATCAACATGATAGGCTTGATCTCAGGCGGTTCCACTTCCCGCCATCCTGATTCGATGATTTTGATGATTTCTTCCACCGCTACTTTTGCGACTTCGTATTGATCTTGTTGGATGGTTGTCAATGGGGGGTAGAAATAAGCAAACTCGGTAATGTTGTCAAAGCCTACGATTCCCAGGTCTTCTGGTATCTTCATCCCCTTCTGATACGCAGCCTGCAAAACACTAAGCGCCATTTGGTCATTTCCAACGAAAATCGAGTCCATTTCGGGATATTGTTCAAAAAGCTTTTCGACGGCTTGAAACCCGCTGGCAGGGGACCAATTCCCTTCCGTCCAGAACTCGTCGCGGCATTCAAGTCCGGCCTCAACCAGGGCATCTTTCCAGGCCGCTTTGCGCTGGCGGGCCTCCCACCAATCCAAGGGTCCCGAGATATGCCCAATATGTCGATATCCCTGCTCGAGGAGGTGAGACATTGCAAGCCGCCCGCCTCGATAATTATCTATGGAGACAACCGGAACATTTTCCCGAGGCTCCATCGTTAGATAAACTACGGGAACATCCAGGCCCAAAGATTGTTTGCCTATCCAACAACGATTTTCGCCAACTTCAGGGACGGCCCATATGATTCCATCCACTTGTCGGGAAAGAAGCGCATAAAATATGGGTTCAATATCGCCGGTATCATAGCGCGGCAACTCTTTGAGAAGCAACGCGTATCCCGCTTCTTCCGCAGCCGTGGTAATGCCGTTGAGCGTACGTGACGGGCCGATATGTTTCAAGCCGGCGGTGACCACTCCCAGAGTATAGCTTCGCTGGTGAATCAAGCTGCGGGCAAGCGCACTCGGCCGATAACCCAGTTTCTCGATCACATCCTGAACGCTTTTGCGGGTGCTGAACGAAACATCTGGGCGCTCATTGATCACACGCGACACCGTTTGAGTGGATACGCTTGCTGCCTTAGCCACTTCCTTTATGGTTACACGCCTCTTCCGCTGATTCATGTTATCGTTTCCGTTATCGATAACATTATCTTATGAGGATTCGACCATCGATTTCAAGTGACAAATGTCATATTAAATCTAAAGGTTTCGCGAATGCGGTCTAGACAACATCGAGAAATTGTCAAATAAGGGTGCTCAACCGGCTCCGCTCACCATCTCGGAGATCGTGAAGCATCAGCGCAGCGCACCGCGCAGCGTGTGGATGCCGAGGGCGGCCGGGGGTGAGGTCTTATATTTTTAAATCGGCAGTTGTGCCTGTCTGTGGCAGAAAAAGCGTGATGGCTGTCAGAAAACACAGGATCTTTGAGACGGCGTTAAGCGCAGCGGGTATTGGAGAAGAAGGGTATGAAAAGCCAGACAAAGCCCAGATGGAAAATACAAAAAACATGCCCGCCAGGGTGAACAAGGTGTACCTTGATATTTTGGTCAAAGGGGACAATGTGAGCAGCAATACACTGACAAATTTCCCGGGCTGGCCAACTCCAATGGGGCTATGCTGTCTTGATCCAAGATAGGTAAGCACGCACCCAATGACAAAAAGCGCCAGCCCCAATAAGAATGCGCTGCTCCCTTGATAAGGACTCCAGGTACCATATTGAACCATGGCAGGCTTCCCTTTCTTTTTTCAATTTCCTTAATTCTTCGCCTACAACACTTTCTTCAGCGGCTTGAAACCCTCCCCCAGCGCCTCATGTGCCTGGCCGATCACGATAAAGGCCTGCGGATCGATTTCCCGTACGATGGACTTCAGCTGTGCCACCTCCGAACGCGTGATCACGCAGTAGATCACCGGCCGCTCGGTCCCGGTATACGCCCCTGTGCCCTGCAAGATCGTCACACCCCGTTCCATTTCCTCGAGCACACGGTCAGAGATCGGCTTGGCCCGGCTGGTAACCACCAACGCCGTCCGTACCGTGCCCGATCCCTCCAGCACATTCTCCGAAACGATCCCGCTCACGTACAGCGTAATGAGGGCATACAGGGCCTGCTTCCAGCCAAAGACAAACCCCGCGGCCAGGATCACCGCAGAGTCGACCATCAGGTAGCTCTGGGTCATCGAAATACTGCGGTAGTGGTTGAGGATGCGCGCCAGGATATCCGATCCGCCGCTGGTGCCCCCCGCGCGATAAACCAATCCATAACCTACGCCGCTGACCACCGCGCCGTAGAGGGAGTTTAGCAAAATGTCATCGGTGATCCCGCTTGGAGGCAGTAAATGTAAACGTGGGATTTGGTCAACGACCAGTGAATAAACCAGCAGGGCAAACGCCGTGCGGAGCGCAAAGCGGCCTCCGCCCAGGTAGCGCCAGCCGATCAGGAACAACGGCAGGTTGCCGATCAGTATCATCAAACCGATCGGCCAGCCGGTGTAGTGATTGATAAGCTGTGAGATACCGGTTACCCCCCCGCTCGCCAGGTTTGCCGGGACAAGGAACAGCCGCAGCCCGATCCCCTGGATCGTTGCACCGATGGCGAGCAGGACGTAATCAAAAAGATAAGGTAGGAAGCGTTTGAGGGAAGCCGACATATTAAGACACTCGCAAAGGCCCTAAATTTTTCTTATATTTGGATTCGCCGACCATCCCCTCTTGATCAATACCCCGGGCCAAAGCCTCACTATGAGGGATGGCGGCGAAGGCAGGTCACTCAAGCGTTCTCATCGGCCTCGTGCACGAACCTGACACCTCACACCTGACACCTCACACCTGACACCCGCTCCCTACCCTTCATCATACAAATTGGTCCCTGCCAATCGTTCGATGACGCCCAGCACAGCCGAATTATCCAGCTCGCCCATACCCATCTCGATCATCTGCTCGAAGAGTTTGGTGTTTTCCGTCGTCGAAGGCAGCGGCATGCCGTATTCGCTGGCCGTCTCCATCACAATCTTCATATCCTTTAATTGCATATAAGCCTTGAAGCCAGGGTTGCGGTTTCCCATAAATAACCGCGGCGGTTTCACATCCAGGCTCCAGCACTGGGCCGCGCCGCCCTTGATGGCCTCCACCACTTTTTGCGGGTCCACGCCGGCTTTGCGCGCAAAGATCAGCAGTTCGCCCATTGCCACCATCTGCGCCGCGACCATGATCTGGTTGGCAGCCTTCGCCACCTGGCCCGCACCCGAATCGCCTACGTGGGTAACAGTCTTGCCCATCGCCTGCAGCACAGGCATGGCCCTCTCCACGGCTTCCGCCGGCCCGCCTAGCATGATCGTCAGGGTTCCATTTTTCGCGCCGATGTCGCCGCCCGATACCGGCGCGTCAAGCGACATCACGCCCTTCGCTTCGAGCCGCCTCGCGATCGAACGGGCGGTCGCCGGCTTGATGGTTGAGTTGTCGACAAAGACCAGCCCCTTATGGGCTCCTTCGATAATTCCTTTTTCACCGAGCGCCACCTTTTCCACATCCGGCGAATCGGGCAGGTTCGTGAAGATCACGTCCACCTGTGCGGCAACCACCGCCGGCGAACCGGCTGGCAGCGCCCCCTCCGCCACGAGTTCATCCACCGGGCCGCGCGAGCGGTTATGGACAATGAGGGGAAAACCTGCTTAAGAATGTTGCGGGCAATGGATTTGCCCATCAATCCGAGGCCGATGTATCCGACTTTGAGCATGGGGACTCCTAAGATTCAGCTATGAAAACGGAGGCAATTTGAAGATTATACCAACCCCCACCAGCCCGGGATGCCTTCCATAGGTACTGTTCAAAAGGCGGTGACTACCCAAATTCTGTCGGAAGAAGGGCCGAAAAAAGAAGGTGCCGGGGAATCTTCCCAGCACCTTCTTTTTCCGGAATCTATAGCCCTCGCAGACCGAAGGTGCAGGTGAACTCCCTGCAAAAGCTGTTCTTCCTGCCGGGCTGAAAGCGTGAGCCTGAAATTACAAAGTCTACTTGATCTCGTAGGTCATGTTGACTGTCACCGTCAACATCATCTGGCCTGATTGGATCGGCACCGGCGCAGATGCAGCCGCAACGCCGCCTCCGCCTTTGCCGAACGTATCCATCACCGGGCCGGGGACATTATTAAAGAAGCTGATGGTTTGCACGCTGCCCAGGGTTATCCCTGCGGTGGCAGAGAGCTCCTTCGCCTGCGTTTGGGCATCCTTCACAGCCAGGTCGCGCGCCTGTTGAAGCGCCTTGGTTTTGTCGAATACATCGAACTGGATGCTGTTCACGCTGTTGGCTCCCGCGCTGACGGTGGCATCCAGCAGCGCCCCCAGCTTATCCAGTTGGCGGACGGTCACGTTCACCGTATTATCCACCACGTACGTTGTGCCGATCTTCTGGTTGGTCTGCGGATCGAACTGCGCATTCGGATAAATACTGAAATTGGTGGTCTGGATGTCCTTGGCCTGCACACCCGCGGCTTTGAGCGCATCCACCACTTGTTGGGTCTGCGTGGTGTTCTCAGCCACCGCATCGCTCGCGGCTGGTTTTTCACTATGTACGCCTATGTTGATGTAGGCAATGTCCGGGATCATATTGACACTGCCGGTGCCGGTGACGCTCAACGTCCGCTGAGGGGGAGCCGGGTTGGCAACGATGGTAGCCGGGCCGCAAGCGCTAAGGGCGATCGCCGCGATCATCACGGCTGTTAGGAAAAGAAAAGATCGTTTCATAAGAGTTTCTCCTTTGTATTTTGCTCCTCTCAAGACGTTCGCCTGCGAGGAAAGTTCCCGCTGTGAGCTGCGGCTTCCCTTGTATTTTAGTTGATTTGACGCTACAATTTTGATACAAATGTTCTAATCCACGCCGGAGGAATAAGTCACTTCAAGCAGAGGCCACCCTTTTAAGCCATGATACGCCAGCATATCCCTGCATATCTCCCAGACAATCTCCATCCCGGCAAGGGTACTTACCAAAATACCTTATTCGTACCTATTCGAATTCGCAAGGCTGAAATTCCTTCTAACTAAATCACAAGGCAGCATATGGCAATTGATTTTCAACAGATCACTTTGCGCATCCGGGAAATCGGCGAGAATGCGCGTGAAAGAAAAAGGACGATGGAGCAACGCCGCGAGCAGGCCCGTCTCCTTCTCGACCAGTATGCCAGCGAGCTGGAGCTGTTGCGCGCCAAAGTGGATTCCGCCAAAGCGGCCGACCCGAACCTGCGCTGTGCGCGGCCCTTGGACGAGGCCCTCGATGCCCACTACCCCGTGCCGGATTCCGTTGGCAAGGCAACACTCATCGCCGCGGACGGTTCACAGATCAACCCCGACCGTCACGCCGCCCTGCTCTATTCCCTGATCAATATCGGCCTCGTTGTTTTCAAGCCGGGCTCGAACCTTGGGCCTGAAATATTCAGCACCGTGGATATGAAATATGGCGATGAGCTTTACACGGATACGGGTAACCTGCTGACCGAAGACCTGGTGGCATTGGGCCGCGACCTCTCCGAGCGCAGAAAGCTCCTAGAACTGGCAGGGGAATATCCCGGTCAGGTCATTACATTTACAGATGGTCCCATCGAACTCTGGGGAGCCAAAGGTAGCAGTGAAGCTGATTTTCGCAGGAACCGCGAAATACATTTATCCATCCTCTCCCAGATGGCCTCCAAAAACATATTGACCGCGGGTTATATCGAAAAACCCGCCGCCGACCTGGTGGCCCGCTTGCTTGAAATAGCACAAGTGCCCGAGAACGAAATGAAAGACATTCGCACAAAACACAGCCTGCGCGGCGTCTCCGACCGCTGGCTTTTCAGCCTGCTCAAAAAAGGCGAACGCTCGGCAATTTTCACCCTGCAGTCCAGCTCCAGAAGTCATTACACCGGCGATCTGGAGATCCATTTCTTTTATCTGAATGTGGGCGATGAGAAACATCCCTGGGTCACGCGGGTTGAAATACCCTATTGGGTCGCCAAGGACAGAACGAAAGTCGACCTGGTCCACGCTGCCCTCATAAGCCAGTGCGAGATCATGGGGGCAAGACCCTATCCGTACATCCTGCATCGCGCCCACGAAAGCGCGGTTGTTAAGCAGGAGGAAAAGCAGCAGGTGGAACAGATGCTGGCGCAGGAACTGCGCAATCGGGACGATGAAGTTGGCGAGGGTTCCTACAAGCAATCGGCAAAAGATCTCCAGGGAAGAACGAGGATGTGAACAGATGACTCAAATAGAAATCGGACGTTTACTACGCGCCGGCACGACAGGCTTCATTGCCGGCTGTCGCGTCAACCAGCTCGAGGCGCCGGCTTTCGGGGCCCTGGTCCGTGCGCCGTTGGGCGCAGGTTACCAGGTCTACGGGCTGATCCACGACATCCACATTGACGATGATGGCCTGGTGCGGCAATTGGTCACCGCGGACAATGTCAGCGAGGAAGTGATGCATGATAACCGCGAGCGGCGGATCGTGCCCGTGGAGCTCGCTGTGCTTGCAGTGGGATATGAGCAGGACGGCAGGGTTTATCATCTGCTCCCGCCGCGCCCACCGCTCAGCCTGGATGTGATCTATCTTTGCGACGACAAGGACCTCGTCCGGTTTACTTCTGCAGGCAGGTTTGGTTATTTTCGCCATGTTCTGCGTTCGCAGGATGTACCTGTTGGAGAAGTACTGGCTGCGCACATTCAGCAGGCAGGTAAAGCCCATGGAAAAGAAAGCGCAAAATGGCAGGATGCCGCAACCCAGGAACTGATAACTCTATTAAGAGATGATTATCCAACCCTGATGTCGGTTCTAGGGGCATTGGGAGAGGTCATTTAGCAAAGAAGATCTAACCACAAAGGACGCGTGGTGAGGAGTAACTGTGGCAATCAATCAACAATCTAAAATCGAAAATCTAAAATCGGTAATTGGTTATATCGTTGGCGGCGGATTAAGGGAATCTTTCCGGGTCCGCCTGACCGTGGACCCGCTCACCGTCCAGGAAGGCGCCTTCGTCGTCATCGAGAGTGGTGATTTTCAATTCTATGGCCTGGTCACAGACCTGCAGCTCGGTGCGACCGATCCGCGCTTTGCTGACGAACAATCCGAGACGCGCCTGCCGCCTGCCCTGGCAAAAGCCTTGCATGGGCAGACACTCTACACCAATCTCGAGGTCCTGCCCGCCCTGATGCTCGAACGCGGACCCGAGCCGGGTTCCCCCGCCTATGAGGTGTGGATCAGGAGGATCGGCGACAACACACCGCGTCCCCTGCCCGTCAAGACCGTGCCCCCGCATCATGCCCAGGTGCGGCTCGCCAACGAGGGCGACATTGCCGAAATTTTCGGCGACCCGGCAGAGAAGTCCAATTTCATCATCGGCTATACGCGCGAGCAGGGACATGCCGTTTGCATCGATCTTGAAAAATTCGTCCAGCGCTCTTCGGGGGTGTTCGGCGCGACTGGCACAGGAAAATCATTCCTTACCCGGTTGGTGCTGGCCGGTCTGATCAAATATGACAAGGCCTCGGTGCTGGTCTACGATATGCACAACGAGTATGGCTATGATGACACAGCCTCGGATTCCGGATTGCGCGTGATCGGCCTCAAGAGCAAGTTCGCATCCAAACTGCGTGTCGTCGGGCTGGGAGCAGGGGCAAAGATCCGCGGCTCGGCGCCCGACTTTAACCTGGAGATCGCCGAGACCGATATTTCCACCGCCGATATCGAGCTGCTGGCGCGTGAGCTGGACCTTAAAGAGACCACCGCCACCACGCTCGACGCGCTGTGGAGCTCTTTCAGGCACGCCTGGTACAGCGAATTCAAGGCAATGACCCAGGAGGTCATTACCACCGAGGAAGGCAAAAAGATGCCGGCCAATGGCAGCGTGGCGGCCTGGGCGAATGCCAACGGGGTCAATGTGATGGCAGCCGAGGCCCTGCAGAATAAACTGCGGCGCCTGTTCAACAAACCCTACATCGTCCCCAAACCTGCCGGGGACTCGATCAAAGAGATCATCGCCTCGCTCGACAGCGGAGGGCACATCGTGCTCTCGTTCGGGGAATTCGAGACCGACCTTGATTACCTGTTGGTCAGCAACCTGCTGACTCGCCGCCTGCGCGAGGCCTGGGAGAAGAAGACCAATTCCTACCGGACCACTGGGAAAGATGAGCCGCGCCAACTCGTGATCGTGGTGGAGGAGGCCCACAAACTGCTCAACCGTGAGATGGCCCTGCAGACCACCTTTGCCACCATCGCGCGCGAGCTTCGCAAATACTACGTTACCCTGCTGGTGATCGATCAGCGCCCGTCACAGATCTACGACGAGGTCATGTCGCAGCTGGGCACGCGCATCAGCGGCTGGCTGGGCGACGACGACGATATCCATGCGGTGCTTTCAGGCCTATCGGGCCGCGAGGCTTTGCGCGGCATGCTGGCGCGTCTCCAGCCAAAGGAGGAAGTGCTTCTGCTGGGCTGGGGGGTTCCCATGCCACTGCCGGTGAAGTCGCGGCGCTATGATGATGAGTTTTGGAAGGAGATGCTCGGCGGAGGGAAGAGAAGCAAGGAACAGAATTTGAAGGAGTTGGGATTCTAAGCCATGGTGTTACCGTGATATCAATCCTGGCTGTTCAATGACATTCGAGCAAGATACTGCGCCAGGCCTTCGTCATAACATGGCATCTAATCGATTTTGTATGCCACCGCTGAAAAGAACTCGCGCAAAAAGCTGGACGGATGCTTCGCCAGCAATAGAGGTTCGCTAAACCCCGAACGCGGGGCAAGGCTTCGCCAGGTCTCGAAACTCAACGGGTAAGGTACCCAGGGATTTCCCCTGTCAACGTTATATTCAACAAGCAGCAGCGCGCCCTTGGGTTTTAGGAGCGCCTGCACGTGGCGCAAAACCTTTTCCTTATCTTTGAAATAATGCAGGGAATTTGCCATTACCGCGCCGTCGAGTGCGGGCAGGTCGGGCGAACGCGTGAAATCACCGGGGAGGATGTGCAAGCTATTCGGATCGCCGAAGCGGAGACGATAGGCTTGTTCTAATTCATTCAGCCGGGAGCGGTCTTTATCCATGGCATAGATCATCGCATGGGGGCCGACCAGTTCGCGTAATGCCAATGTAAACGCCCCGGAGCCCGCGCCGAAGTCCGCCCAGGTGCCGCCCTTTGGCAGGTTTGCAGGCTTCAGGAGATTTACGTGATCGTTATGATCCATATGGGAATGGTATCATAAGCTTTTCCTTCTTACGAAGAGCCTATCCGTAGATTCCGGAGGGTCGCCCGCGACATAGGGCGATTTTGTCCCTCTATGAATGGGGACCCCAAGGATAATTAATGAGTTCTGAAACAGACAACGCTTCAAGTTCCCATCGCGACCCGTACGCAGCTTTACGATTTAAAGATTTTCAGCTGCTGCTGACGGGTCGTGTTATCAGTTCGTTTAGTGGGGAAATGTTGTCGTTCGCGATCGGCTGGGAGTTATGGATCCGCACTCATAGCGCTTTAGCGCTGGGCATGGTGGGGCTGGTGCAGGTGATCCCCGTGCTCTTGCTGTCATTATTTGCCGGGCACGTGGCAGATCAATACAACCGCAAACGGATCGTATTGATTACACAGGCCTTTCTTGGGTTATGCGCTCTGGGGCTGGCATTCCTCTCATATTTTCAAGGATCGGTCTATTGGGTGTATATGTGTCTGCTGGGGATCGGCGTCGCGCGCGCTTTTAACGATCCGGCCGCGGCCACCCTCCTGCCGGAGACCGTTCCACCCGACTTGTTCACCAGCGCCGCCACCTGGAACAGCAGCAGTTGGCAGTTCGCTTCCATCGCGGGCCCGGCCGCAGCCGGGATCGTGGTTGCCTTATCCGGCAGCGTCACCGCTATCTACGTGTTCGATGCCCTGGCGGCGGCAGTTTATTCGATCTTATTGATTCAGATCAAGGGCAGGCAGCTGCCCCTGGCGCGTAAATCCGCCACCTTGGAATCGCTGACAGAAGGGCTGAGATTTGTGCGTGACACGAAGGTTATCCTGGCAGCGATCACGCTGGACATGTTCGCGGTCTTGTTCGGCGGGGCTGTAGCTTTACTTCCGATCTACGCCACAGATATTTTGAAGGTCGGAGCAACGGGCCTTGGCATACTGCGCGCAGCGCCCTCCATCGGGGCGCTGGTCATGGCATTTTTGCTGGCGCATTTGCCGTCCATGAAAAATGCGGGCCGGACTTTGTTGATAGCCGTCACCGGTTTTGGCCTGGCGACAATCGTCTTCGGGCTTTCGACCTCTTTCTGGCTGTCCATCGGTATGCTGGCCCTGTTGGGAAGTCTTGACAATATCAGCGTGGTGATCCGCAGCACTTTACTGCTTACCTTAACCCCGGACGAAATGCGCGGTCGCATCTCTTCGGTTAACAGTATTTTCATCGGGATGTCCAATGAACTGGGCAGCTTTGAATCAGGCCTTACCGCAACGTTCTTGGGTCCGGTCCTGGCGGTGGTGGCTGGCGGGATTGGGACCATCCTGGTTGTTTTGCTTGTAACAAGACTGTGGCCCGAAATGCACCAGTTGAAGACGCTGGACCCACCCGTCCAACCTATGACCCCGCCTGCGACCGCGGAATAAAGAGTTTTACAGATTTATGGGGATATTACACTGCGCAAGCAATGACAGGTATGATTCACTTATCATGCATTGCGTTGGAGCCGTCCGCCCCCGGTACGCGGTCGCTTGACCAGGGTGCGAAGGGTGCCATCACCAACACACATAGGGCGATCAGCGCACGGTCATAGTTAACCCGCCACCCGCCAAAATCTTTCCACGCCTGAGCGCGGTCGGGTTTGATCGGGATGCCTGCGGCTGCAAGCCGGTCAAGAGTTGCTTCGAATTCTGCCTGGCTGATGCTGATGGGGTCGTTAGGAAAGTGCGGGTCATGTGGCAGCGGGATGCCGAAATAGTGGGTGATATTGTGCAAAGCCAGATATCCGGCGCGGATGCATAAGGCGGCCGACGGTTCGTAAGGCACATCCACCGCGGAAAGGGTCAGTGAGGCGGCGTCCAACACGGCGCCCGCCGCTGTGACCCACGATATCTCCGGGCGCGGCGATCGGAAAAAGACCAGCGTGGCAAGCGTGGAATGACTCTCCTCGATGTCCGCGAACCAGGTCTCCCAGGTGCGCCAGTATTCGCCAAGTTTATCCAATCCATGGATGCGCCCGAAGCGCAGGAGCATTTCCACCGCAGAAGGCGGGCTACCGGCGCGCACCTCGAGCATATTAACCGCCTGTTCGCGGCGTGAAAACGCCGCATACATGGTTGGGAGATAGGCGATCAACAAGGCCACCATGATCAGGCCAAGCATGGCCTCGCTGAACACCAGTGCAGATTGCCAAAACCCCTGCGAAGCGGCAAACCCAAGCGTAAACAGGGATGACCCGCTCAGCTTGTAAGCCGCAATGAAGCTGCCCACACTCAGACCCCAGTACATGGCGGCGTACCCAAATGATATCAGCAGATACCAGACCGGCAGGAGCATCATCAATCCGATCGGGGCATAATAGGCCATAATGGCATCCCGGCGGCTATAGGTCTTTGCAAAATGCAGCATGAAATCGATCACCCAGCGCAGCGCACGGAAGACCACCCGGGTTAGGGGGCTGCGGGCGCTGCGCGGCAGGACGAAGGTGGAAATCGCCGAGAACAGCGTAAGGGCGACGACGATCAACCCGGCCACGAAGACCACCGCATGCATAACAACTTCCATAAAGGACATGGCCCGTATTATAAAATGATATCGGAAAATAATCGTATAATGAAAATCTACTACTCTTTGATAAGTTGCCAAACCCGGCTTCAGCATCCATGGTATAAACACCAAAACTTTGGCTTGGATAATTGCGCAAATTTGATTCACGAACGGTTTCCAGAGATACGGCAGGCAAAAGTTAAATCCTATAAATTCCTCGGAGGCGTCCATGATGAACAACCGTCAGCTGGCCGATACCTTTACCCTGATCGCCAACCTCTCCGAGATAAAAGGCGAGATCATTTACAAGACCCTGGCCTACCGCAAAGCCTCCGATAGTCTGATGAGCCTCGGCCGCGAGGCGTCGGAGTATTGGAAGGAGGGCAAGCTCGAAGACATCCCCGGCGTAGGCAAAGCCATCTCCGAAAAAATAGATGAACTGCTCACTACCGGCAAGCTGGAATTCCTCGAGAAACTCAAGAAGGAAGTGCCGCCGAGCCTTGCAAACTGGCTGCAAGTGCCGGGGCTGGGCCCCAAAAAGATCGGCCTCATTTGGAAGACGCTAAACATCACGACCCTCGCACAGCTGGAGAAGGCCGCCCGGGCGGGAAAACTGCGCAACCTGCCCGGCATGGGCGAGAAGTCTGAAACGCAGATCGTAACGGGGATCGAGTCGCTGGCGCGGCGGTCCGGGCGTATCCCGCTTGGCCGCGCCTGGCCGCTGGCGCAGGAGATCATTGGCGAACTCCAAAAAGTGAAAGGCGTGGTCGCAGCAGAACCGGCTGGAAGTCTGCGCAGGATGCGTTCCACCGTCGGCGACCTGGATATCCTGGTTGCATCGAAAGAGTCCGCGCCCGTGATGGAGGCTTTTGTCCACCTCCCGGGAGTTTTGCGCGTGCTCGGTAAAGGCGAAACAAAATCAAGCATTGAATTCACCGACGGTGTACGCGCACAGGTGTGGGTGCACCCACCGGAAAGATTCGGCACTGCGCTGGTCTATGCGACGGGCTCAAAAGACCACAATGTCCGTCTCCGGGAGCTGGCGCTCGATAAAGGTTTATCGTTATCAGAACATTCCTTGACAAAAACCAAAGGCAAGGGAGAAATCCTGTGCGCCACCGAAGAGGAAGTTTACAAAACACTCGGCCTGCCCTGGATCCCACCCGAGCTGCGCGAAGACCGGGGCGAGGTTCAGGCGGCCCAGGCGAATAAATTGCCGAAATTGGTCGAGGTCAAGGATATCCATGCCGATCTGCAAACACATTCCACCTGGAGCGATGGCAAGCTGTCGATGCTCGAGATGGCGCAAGCCGCCGCCCGGCGAGGGATGAAGGTGATCGCCTTCACCGATCATTCCGTAAGCCTGGGCGTCACGGGCGGTCTGAGCATGGAGGATCATAAAAAACAGGCCGCCGAGATCAAGAAAATTCAACAGAAGCTGGGCGATAGCATCCGGGTTTTGCATGCAACCGAAGTTGAGATCAAAGCCGATGGCACGCTCGATTACCCCGACGAATTTCTGGCAAGCCTCGATCTGGTGCTTGCCTCCCTGCATACCAGCCTGAGGCAGCCGCGCGAGAAGGTCACACAGCGTATGCTCAACGCCGTCCGCAATCCCAATGTGGATATCATTGGACATCCCACCGGACGTCTCATCCCGGACCGTGAAGGCGCGGACCTCGACATGGATGCCGTGCTGAAAGCCGCGGCAGAATCGGGCGTGGCGTTGGAGATCAATGCCGATCCCGCGCGCCTCGACCTGGACGATTCGTATGCACGCCGCGCCAAAGATATGGGGATCCCCCTCAGCATCAACACCGACGCACATTTCGAAAGCCATTTTGATGTGCTGCGATATGGTGTTGCCACGGCCAGACGGGCCTGGGTGGAGCCGAAAGACGTCATTAATTGCTGGTCCACAAAGAAGCTACTGGAATGGCTGAAGGATTGAGATTATTGATTGAAGGTGTCCACTAGCGGTGATACTGCGGCGTCCCACGCTTTCAGCCTGGGGCCAGTGCTAGTGCTCCCGAAAAATGAATATGGGCGGGGGAGATCACCCGCCCATATTCATTTTTCGGGCAAACTAAACTGTTTGGTTCGCTTCTTCAATTCCTCTGCGTTCACGCTGACTCCCTCACCTCAAGTCAACAACCAGCATTCTACAGTCCCAGCTCCGGCGCTATCCTGCGCATGGCAGTGATCACATTTCCAACGTGCTCCCAAAGCTCGATGCCGAATTCTTGTGCGGCCTGCTGCATCTCGGCGCGGTCGGTGCCGGCGGCAAAGGCTTTATCTTTCCATTTCTTTTTAACTGAGGATGGCTCCAGGTCTGATAGAGAGCGAGACGGGCGGACCAACGCCACCGCGGTGACCAGCCCCGTGATTTCGTCACAGGCGTACAGGGCTTTGCGCCTTAAGGTATCGCGCGGCACGCCTGTGCCCACACCGTGACTCAGGATGTCCTGAATAAGCTCCTCGGGCACGCCTCGTTCGCGCAGGATCGGCGCTCCGGCAGCCGGGTGCTTGTCCAGCGTCGGGTGGATCTCCCAATCGAAGTCATGGATAAGGCCGAGCATCCCCCAGGTTTCCACGTCTTCGCCGAATTTCTCTGCATAAAAGCGAAGACACGCTTCGACCGAAAACATGTGGCGCACAAGTCCTTCGTTCTTCACAAACTCACGCACAAGGCTGAGAGCTTCGTCGCGGGTCATGATGCCTCCGGAAAGATGGGTTCAGGGATGCCGAGCACGGGAATGGGCCTGCTCACGTACACATCGACAAACGCGCCAGCTGTCGCAAACTGCTCACGAAGATTCCAGACCAATAAAGCCAGCCGCGAATAATGACGGTTATCAGCTGCCACACCCGCGGCCTGCACCCCCAGGGCATTACACTCGAACAAGGCACGCGGCAGGTGAAACGCTTGAGTCACCAACAAGGCCGAGCTTAAGCCGAAAATGGCCCTGGCACGATAGCAGGTATCATAGGTGCGGCGTCCGGCATAATCCACGACGATCGCCTCCGCCGGGATGCCCAGGCTCATGGCATACGTACGCATGGCGCCTGGCTCGTTGTAAGTCTCAACGCGGTTGTCACCGCTCATCAGGAGTTTCTGCACTTTACCCGCAAAGTAAAGATGGGCGGCTGTCTCCACGCGATCCCGCAGGATCGGGGTCGGAAAGCCATCGCGGGTCAGACCGGCGCCAAAGACAATGGCTACGCGTTCGGTCGGAGCGCCATCTACAGTGTAGATGCGCGTCCAACTGTAAAGCGTGGTGATCAGGCGCGGCAGGAACAAAGCCAGCAGTCCAAGCGCAGCAAGTGCCAGGAGCAAATTGCGAACGAGCTTCAAAATCCTTTTTAACATTCCCCCGATTCTACCAATAAAACAGGACGGACAGCCCGTTGGGCATGCAACGGAAACGAGCTTACGTATTCCGTTCCCTACACCAACTCGTGTCTCAATCTTGCGCTGGCGAAATCCATCAACGCGACCGCAACCACAATAAAGGCGACGACCGTCCCGGCCTTATGATATTGCAGGGAACCAAAGAAGGTGGTCAGGGTCAGGCCGATCCCCCCGCCGCCGGCGAAGCCTATGATCGTTGCCATGCGGATATTGATATCCCATTGATAAAGGAGATAAGAAACAAAAGGCGGAACGATCTGGGGCAAAATGGCATAGGCGATCATCTGCAGGCGGCCTGCACCAGTGGCGGTAACCGCTTCGATGGGACCCGTGTCTATATTCTCAATGGCCTCAGAAAACAACTTTCCGATCAGGGCAAAAGAGGTGACGGCCAGGGCCAACATGCCTGCAAACGGTCCGATGCCAACCCAGAAGATGAAAATGACCACATACAGCAGCGCTTCAATGGAGCGCAGGAGATTCAGCACAGCGCGAGTGGCATAGTAAATCCCAATCGAGAATGGGCTTCGACCCGTCAGATTCTTGGCGGCCAGGATGCTGCAGGGAAAGGCGATGGCTGCCCCCAGAGTAGTAGCCAGCATCGCCTGGAAAATAGTTACAAGTATTTGTTGAAATACAGCTTGCAGGATCTTCGGGGTGAGATCGATGCTGACGAAATCCAGGACAAGCTGGCCAAAGTTTTTACCCGGGTTGAGCATGCTCCTGATGCTGATCTCGGCCACGTTCCAGCAATAAACAAAAGCAGCTATCCCCAGAACCACATAAAATGCCGTGCGCAGGGTCCTCAGCAGAGGACGGTGCCCGGTCTGATCCTTTTGTGGCTGGTCGTTGAGTATGCTTGCGCGCCACTTCTCGCTTATATAATCCACCAGGACGATGACGACAGCCACGGCCCACAGGGCGGTCGCATACTGCTGGTACCCACCCATCCGCACCATTTCGATCACAAAAAAACCGATGCCGCCGCCGGCCACAAACCCGATCACCGTCGCCGAGCGCATATTGATATCCCAACGCAGCAGTGAATAAGAGAGAAAGGAGGGTACGATCTGTGGGATCACGGCATAACGGATGGTCTGGACCAGGTTGGCGCCTGTGGCGGTGACCGCTTCGACCGGGCCGGTATCGATGTGCTCAATCTCCTCGGAGAATAACTTCGCCAATGCGGCCACCGAATGGATCGTCAAGGCGATCACACCCGCGAAAGTGCCCAGCCCCACCCACACAATGACGACCAAACCCCAAACGATCGTATCAATAGCGCGCACTATATTCAGAATCGTACGCGCCACATAATATATGACCGTGCCTCCCGGCAGCTTCGACATGATATTATGCGCGGCAAAAAAACTGACCGGTATCGCCAAAATGGTGGAAAAAATGGTCGCCATCAATCCCATCGCGATGGTTTCGATCATCGAGCCGCCGATAAACGTATTGACTTTACCGCCCGGCGCAGCCACGCCCAGGGTTATCTGCCATGCGGAGGCAGGTATCAGCTTCATTCTGCCGACGATATCCAACAGGTTATCGCTCACGCGGATCGTGCCTGCCGGAGTCCGTCCCGCCAACCTGTCGCCTACATATGTCGACATACAACTCCAGGCACAGATCTGATCCTGGCCGTTGACCGTCATGGTGATCATGTCCGGGTTGACGAGGTTGTTAGCTACGACCCGGGCGTCACCGAATCGCTCCACCAAGCGGTTCAGCCTGACGTCGGTAACATTCCAGGCGATCACATACAAGATAAGGGCGGTAAAAAATATCCCCGGAAGGATGGTGGAATTCCTACCAGCCGATACCTCACGTGCATCCCATACGTTCCAAAGCCACAACAGGATCAGGGGCAGCCACAGCCAGCTTGTCGCCAGCCCGCCGAGGGTGATCTTGCCGACCTCTTCGGTATTGAACGACCAACCGGTCAAAAAGGCCGAGACGCCAGCTGCCAGGAATATCATGGCTGCGCGCGACCGTCTTCCAAGCAGGAACTGTCCAAGCCCCGGGATGAGCAAGGAAGAGATCAATAGCAAGGGGCGATGGGCCGGATAAGGTTGAATATTCTCTGAAGTTGTCATGTCTGATCTGTAGCGCGGAACCGGCGGCCCTGATTGCGCATACCCGCAGGGCATCCACCGGCGAGCCTGGAATCGGCCCAGCTGTATCTGTAAACGAAGAAGACAGCCGCGTCAGGTGATCGAGACGCGTTCAGCTTCCTGTCCGTATATGGCTTTGAATTGTTCGTCATCAATTTGCTTCGGCAGGCCCTGAAAGACTACTTCGCCGTCTTTTAGGGCAATGGCGCTGGTGGCATAACGATGCACCAGGTCGAGAAAGTGCAGGCTGCACAGGACGGTGATGCCGCGCTCCTTATTCAACTGCTCCAGATACTTGAGGATCGAATGCGCCAGGACAGGGTCCAAAGAGGCCACCGGCTCATCAGCGAGGATGAGTTTGGGATCCTGCATCAATGCACGCGCAATACCCACGCGCTGCTGCTGCCCGCCTGAAAGGGAGTTGGCGCGCACATCCGCTTTCTCCGCCAGGCCCACCTGATCCAGGCTTGCAAGCGCCTTATTATGATCTTTTTCAGAGAAAAGATGCAGGACACTGGAGTAGGTGTTTACATATCCCAACCGTCCCGAAAGCACATTGGTCAATACGGAAGACCGTTTCACGAGATTGAACTGTTGGAAGACCATGCCGATCTGGCGCCGTATCTTGAGCAGTCCCGCGCCCGAAGCCGCGGTAACGTCCTGGTCATCCCAGTAGATCTTTCCGGAGGTTGGCTCGATCAGGCGGTTGATACAGCGCAGCAAAGTAGATTTGCCCGACCCACTCAGCCCGATCACCGCCAAAAATTCCCCATCTTTTACCTCAAAGCTGACGTTTTTGAGTGCCCGGGTTCCATTGGGATAGACTTTTGTGAGATTCTCGACTTTTAACATAAGGATTCGCCCTGCCCAAATCGAAACAGAAAAAGATAAAAGAAAAAAACCTGGCGGGTCATAAAGACCCGCCAGGTTGCCGCGAGATTACTTTACAAGAGTAGCTGGATCGACGCCGGCCTTCTTGAGGACGGCAGCGAAATCATTGTAGAAGGTGGGATCTACCTTCTGGAAGGAATCATAGGCGTACAAGCTCTTGAGCACAGCTTTCCCGCCGGGATCATTCGCCATAGCCAGCATGCCTTCGACGGTGACAGCCTGGATCTTGGGATCCAGTGACTTAATGAATTGCATGCCATCGTTCGGGATGCGGTCAGTGTCGGCGAACACCGTTACTTTGGTTGCGATATCCGGGTAGGTAGCGGCCAGATTGGTCGCAGCATCCGTCAAAACATTGATGTAGGTTACACCCGCATCGCAGTCGCCCTTGTAAACGGCGATGGCTACGTTGGGGTGCGACCCCGCATTCTGAGTGGCCTTAAAATCGGTATCAGGATCGATGCCATTGGCCTTCAGGACAATGCGTGGGACAATATAGCCGGAGGTCGAGTTCGGGTCGACAAAGCAGAAGGTCTTGCCCTTCAGGTCAGCGAAGCTCTTGATGCCCGAAGCGGTATTGGCAATGAACTGGCCCTTATAGAACGGCTCCGCCTGGCCTCCCAACGCCTTATCGGGATCGAGATCGTTGGTGGAATAGTTGCGTATTGCAACCAGGACTGGTATGACGCCGTACTTCTGTTCAGCCAACAGGACAGAGAAAGTGTTGAGGAAGCTGACCTGGGCCTTCTCCGCACCCATAGCTTCAATGGAAGCAGCGAAGGTAGTGCCGACTTCCATCTTGTAGGTGAGGCCCGTCATTTCGGTCAGGCAGTCCGCGATCGCGCTGCCGGCCTTGGTGATCTTGCCGGTATCGCCAGAGGGCACGAAAGTGATCACGATCGGGGTGTCCGAGGCGCCGAGTTGACCAGCGGCCGGAGTTGCCGGGGCATCAGACAACTTGGTGCATACGGGTGGGACCGCTGTCGGGGCAACCGTCGGCGCCACGGTGGGAGCAACGGTGGGGGCTGCGGTGGGGGCTTCGGTCGGAGCAGGCATCGCCGTAGGCGGAACTGGGGCCTGGGTAGGCGTCGCGGCGGGGGCGCAAGCCGAGAGAGCCACTGCGAAAACCGTGAGCAGGGTAAACAGAAGGAACGTAAGACGTTTATTCATATTCTTCTCCTCTATTGAAGTATGGGATAGGGGTGCAAACGACACCCCATGACACAATTGATAATAATCTAATTATCACGAACGGACAAGTTATTTACCTTAAATCTTTTTGGCTCTCCTTCGTGGCGGGGCAAACATCCAGCAGCCTGCAAAATCCTCAAAAATACTGTAACGCTTTACATGCAGAATCTAGGAATTTGGGCTGAATTGCTCAATATCCTATAAATCAGGTTGCATAAAGCAAGTGGCGCTACTTTATCAGGGTGGACAGGTCGAGTCCCGAAGCCTCGACCGCTTTACGAAAATCCTGGTATTGGCTGTCCTGCACCACCTGCATGGCATCGAAGCCATATAAAGTTTGGATGGCGGCCTTGCCGTTGGTTGTGGCCATGATATCCACGAAAGCACGGATCAGCGAGCGGCGCTGGTCTTCGTCCATGCCGTGTATGAAGACCATGGTATCGTAGGGAATGATGGGCGGGATTTGCCAAACCACGACAACTTTCTTGAGCACATCGGGGTATTCATCCTGCAGGCCGGGATAGGCACGAGCGTCAATATACGTGGCGCCAAAGTCACAGATCCGGCCCGCGTAAACCGCCCGCACCACTGCAGGATGGCCGGCTAAAAAAGCCGGCGCGAGGGTCTGCACGCCAGCGCCGCTCAGAAAACCCAGCGGAACTACGTAACCCGAAGGTGAACGCGCATCGGTCCAGCAGGGTTTCTTATCGTTGAATTGGGGTAACGCAACAGCGGCATCCTCGCTATTTTCGTCCTTGATCGGATCAAAATAGGGTGTGAATCCCGCGTCGCTGCGCGCGATGAGCTGGGCACCGTAAAAAGTTTTGCCCGCCTGCTCACGGGCAAAGGCTGCCTCTACAGAGCCTTGACCGCTGGCAAGCAGATAACCCACGGGTGACAGGACACCGATGTCTGCGTCCTGGCTCCCAAAGGCTTTGACCAATCCGGTTTCATCCGGGGGGATCACGGAAACAAATTTGTAGCCGGTCTCTTTTTCGAGCAGAGAAGTGAGCGTGTTGCCGGCAGAAAGCACGGCTGGTTGGGGCTGCGGAGAGGCCCCCAGGGCGAGGATTAACGGGTTTTGATCGGTGCCCAGGGGCGCCGCCGGCGATGAGGCAGTGGGAATGAACGTTGCCGTGGCCTCCGGCGTGGGATTCAGACTGCCCACCACCGGTAATGAGCAGGCAAGGAGTCCGAGTAGTACCAACGGGAGCAGTCGTTTCATATATCTATTACTTACTCTCTGATGAGAAAGGGGTTATTATAACAAGGCAATTCGTGGCTCCATCCGCTAATCAAAATGTACCATTTTTGTAGGTTTTGGCGATAAAAACGTTAGTTTGGTCCAGCTACCGAATTTACCCCTTCCTAAAAGGAGGATCTCATGAAAGAGAACCGCGGTTCCAGCATAATCTCCATTCTAATTCTAATTGTAATAGCGGGGGCAGCCTATTACATTGTCCAGAGCATCACGCAGACTACACAACAGGCTGTCGCGCCTTTTACACAGGCCAACAGCTCACTACAGACCCAGGTTTCAGACCTGATGCACCCCACCCCGACGATCATTCCGGACCCCGTCACTTATATCAATGAAGTACGCGCCCTGGCACGGCTCGAGACCATCCAGTACAGTGTGGAAAAGGTCGAGACCGGAGAAGAAAACCAGGGCACCTTTGGTTTCTTATTTGGCGATAAACTGCTTTTCGTGGCGCACGGGGTGGTAATCGCAGGCATTGACATGTCCAAGTTAATGCCAGGCGATATGACTTTACAAAACGGCGTGTTAACCGTGAAGCTGCCACCCGCCGAAATATTCATCGCTACGCTGGACAATCAGAAGTCCTATGTCGTTGATCGCACGACGGGGCTGCTGGGAAAGCCTGACCCCAACCTGGAAACCTCCATCCGGCAGAAGGCTGAAACTGATATCCGCCAGGCGGCAGAGGATGATGGAATCCTCCAACTGGCGGAGCAAAATGCCGTTACCTATCTCACAAAGTTCTTCGCAGCGCTTGGATACAAGAATACGATTTTCGTGAGCACGCCGCCGGAGTGATCCCGCTAAACCTAGACCCTCTTCATCCAATCCGGATGGTCGTATTTCTCAGAGACCAGCGTTTCAGCGTGCTCCTGTTCACTTTCCGATAAGGTACCTTCTTCAAGGCGCAAACCCAATTTATCTTGAAAGGCATCGACAAAAGCTTGCGCAGCCTCGTTCCAGGAAACCGGCTGCCCAAGGACTGACTCGACCGTGGTGGCCCGCTCAAGCAATCTGTGTGCGGCGTTCAGGCGGGCGGCCTCATCCACAAAGCTCAACGCATCCGTGATGCGCCCCAAATTCCCACCAAGCGGAAGAGAGCCATGTTGCAGAACACCTTCTTTGCGCCTTGCCTGCGCGGAGCCGATCAACTTTTTCCCCTGAACTGTGATCTCGTAAGCGGAAGGCACCTCAAAACAAACCGGGTTGGACGAACCGTGGTTTCCACCAGCCCCCTCTTTCATTTCAACACGCAGACCCAGTGATTGAACGGCTTGCAGCAAGGCGCCCGCCAAACGGTTGTAGCTTTCCAGGACCGAACCGGCCAGGCGCGGTTCATCTGAGGGGGCCGTAACGGAATACGTCAATTCATCAGTATGTAAAATAGCCCGTCCGCCAGTGGGACGGCGCACAACTTCCCAGCCGCGTTCTTTGGTGCGCAGCTCATCGGCATCGGCATAGGGCTGAGCATAGCCAAGGGAGAGACAAGCGGGCTCCCAGGCGTAGAGCCGCAGGGTTGGGAGTGATTTATTTCGCCCTATGTGCTCAAGGATCGATTCATCCACTGCCATATTCCACGCGCCGCGTGCGGGGGCAGTTCGCAACAACCGCCAGGTATCAAACATGAACCCATTATAATGGTTCGGAGTACGGAACCATCGTGCTTCGGAGTAAAACTAATGACGGCTGATGACATGTCTCTCTCAGATGAGCTCAACCGATTGATCAAAGACAGCGATGTAGCGGAGGTGGGGTTGGCCGCTCAGCAGCTTGGGACCGGTGCAGAAATTTTCATCAACCCCGATACTTCATTCCATCCCGCCAGCACCATGAAGATCTGTGTAATGTCGGAGGTCTTCCACCGGGCCCGGCAGGGATTGTTTTCGCTCGATGGATCGCTCACGGTCAAGAATGAATTTACCAGCATTGCGGACGGAAGCACGTATTCTCTGTCTCCCGATGACGACTCTGAGAAAGACCTCTATGCTCGGGTGGGGCAAAAGATCGCCGTCCGGGAGCTGCTCCGGCTCATGATCACGGTCAGCAGCAACCTGGCAACGAATATCCTTATCGAACTCGTTACGCCGGAGCAGACAACTGGTTTCATGCACGCCCTGGGCGCGCAAGGTTTGATCGTCCGCCGGGGTGTGGAGGATGGCAAGGCGTTCAGGCTGGGCTTAAATAACGCTGCGACCGCACGCGGGCTAATGCAATTGTTGGTCAGGTTGGCGAAGAGGGAGGTCAGTTCACCCGAAGATTTAGACGAGATGATCGAAATTCTTCTCCAGCAACAATTCAATGAGATGATTCCAGCCCAATTACCTGAACGGGTGCGCGTGGCACACAAGACCGGCTGGACCGGCGAGTATTATCATGATGTTGGGATCATCTATTCGCCCGCAGGCAGCGAGTTTGTCCTGGCGATCCTCACGCGAGGCTTTCAAACGGACGCTGACGCGCATCCGTTTATTGCTTCGCTGGCGCATGCTGTCTATGAGCGCTGGGCCAATAAAATCCCTATTCAGAAATAGGGTCTTCAGCGGGTTTGAAATCCAAAGCCCGGGCCTAATTCTCTGCAAAAGAATCCCCTGCATTGTTTCCCTGGCGGGCTATTAAGTGTCACTCCCCTGGTTTTTCTTCAGGCAAATGTCATGACTTAAAGGCCGGGTGATATTCTCTGTAAGGCGCCAACCCGCCTGCTGCACCAGCGTTTCGAAGGCCTCCAGCCCCCGCAATCGCAGCGCGGCGCTGCTGGCGCTGTTCAGCAGGCGGCCCGTTGCATCAGCCCGTGTCAGGGAGCCGGCCACAATAATGTTGGGAGGCGTGGTCTCCTGCAGCGCTCGCAGGTTCGCCGTGATTTCTTCATCGGAACCATACTCGAACAGCGCGCCCTCGGAGGAGGCGGCCAGGATCGAGCCACCTTTGATCGAAACGAGCAGTTCCCGCAATACCTCCGTATCGAGACCAATCGTATCTTGTATGCTGAAAGCTGATCTTCAGCCCATGCAATGGATCGCCCTCGGCCTGAAGAGCATCCAGCGCCCGCCTGCCAAAATTCGGGCCGGCCTCATCCGGGTCCAGGCTGTGGACAAAGATAGGTCGTCCAGTGAGCAGGTTGGGTCGCTCTTTTTGAATCAAGATTACAGCATTCAGGCTATCAATGGCGGGGCCGCCACCGATGTTCAACAGGTGGAGTGCCTCGCTTCCTCCTGAAGTCAGCGCCGGGACAATACCCTCTGCCAGCATGTGGACGATGTCCTGCAAACGCAGCCGCATTGTTAGGCCGGCCGCCGAGGCGGATATTTGGCGGTCAATATCGCTGGCATAGCCCTCGCCCAGGTTATCAGGGCCCAGTTTCAATATGTAGGTGTTCATGCCGCTCATGAATCCTCCGGCCGCCTCCATGATGCCGCGCATGATCACCGATCGTTTCGCCATGAGTTTCATGAACAGGCGTTGGATAAAGCCGGACAGCTTGCCCTGGTTCCGCTTTACAGTCCGGATGTATTCCTGTAAGAGACGATCCATTTCACCCTCGCTGATCTCGACTGCAAAGGCCGGGTGAGTCACATCGATGACCGGCAGTTCCAAACCATCATCGGTTACGGCATAGCAAACGCCAGGCTTCTTATTCATTTCTGGTATTGCAATCTGCATCTTTCCTCCCGGGAAAGCGTTTCTTAAGGATCTTTTTCGCACACGAATTTCACGGATTCTGAGGGATCGATACATAAAGGCTGTCAGGGTTCATGTTGTCCGTCGGCAAGGCATCTTTGCCCCGGTCCTATTAGATTCCAATGGCTTAAATAAATAGAGCCTCATTGGGCTGTTAGATCGTTGACGGCTTTGTCTTCATCTGCCTTGGAAAGCTCCAGCAACGGGGGGCGGACAGGCCAGCGCGGCTGCCCGTGCAGTCGCGCTAACAAAGCTTTAAGAGAAGCAGGAAATGGTTGATACTTTTCAAGAATATGCCGTTCTGCGCTGACTTTGGCTTGGGCAGTCGCCGAGTTTTTCCCAGCCGCGAATGAATCGTAAACCTCACGTAAATCGGGGGAAATCAGGTTGGCGGGTGCGGTGATACAGCCGGCGGCATGATTTTGCAGAGCCAGAGTGAAGTCCGAGTCAGTGCCATTGAAAACGGCCAGGCTCTCGCCGAATTTTTCTCCGAGCAGGCGGGCAAATTCTTCGTCATGTGATGAGTTTTTGATACCGGCGAATTGGGTGGGAAAGGCATCTTTTAAACGAGCCAGCAGATCAAGCGAGAAGCCAACCCCGGACACAGCAGGGAAATGATAGCCAAACAGGAATCCGTCAGTAGGGACAGACTTGCGGATGACTTGCTCGAACCAATGGAAGAGGCCCTCGTCGGTTGCATTCCTGAAATAATACGGTGGCAGGGTGACAACGCCATCGTAACCCAGCTCGAACGCCAGCCTCGTTAGATCGGTCGTCTCTGTGAGACTGGGCGTGCCGGTTCCAGCAAGCAGCCGAAAGTTTGGGACCTGCTCACGAACCTGTAACGCGCTTCGCCAAACAGCCTCACGTTCGCCAGGTGAGAAGGACGGACCTTCGCCCGTGGTACCGAAAATCAACGCACCGTGGCAGCCTCGGGCAGCCAGAAAAGCCAGGAACGGCGCCAGCGAATTGAAGTCCGGTGAGAGATCGGGCTTGAGCGGTGTAACAGCTGCTGCGAAGACACCTGAAAGAGGATGGTTCACGACGCCTCCATCTTGATCGAATATTTGTGGAAATTTCCATGAGGGATGATCATTTCATTGCGCGTTTGCCGCATAAAAAGCGGCGGACTCACCGGGGCACCTAGAGCAGGAAGGGGTGATATGCTCCGCACAGTGCTACTGCGATATTGGTGGATCTCGGTTACCCTGATCGGTCCTCCGTTAGTCGAGCCGCTGGACAAGCCCATCAATCATCATGAGTTTCGAGGAATTCCCGGGCTGCGTCCTCAGGAGGTTGAAGAGTTTGTCCCTCTTCGGAAAGGTACCGCTGGTGATCGAGCACCCATAGATAGAGATCACCTTCCGTCTTACCGGGGAATTCCTTCAGGATCTTGCTCTGGCGGATCACTTTGACGATGGGCAGATACACGGTATCGTACCAATCGGTAATGGCTTCTTCCTCGGAAATGTCACGTTTCAAATCAATGCCCATAAAGTAACGATGGACGGCGATATGTTCGGCCATACGATCAAAACCATCGGGAATGGTAAGTCGGACCCTGGACTCGGGACGTAAAACGTCGAGACGGGTGCGCTCGAGAAAATGCACCTTCTCACCCAGGATCACCAGGTCTTCAGGCTTAAGATCGGGGGTGATATTGACCTTGGTTGCGCATTCGCGCACCTCGGCATCGATGAATTCCTGCCCCTGTTCACGAGCCACCGAAACACGGTGGTGGCCATCCACTACAAAATACACCTGGCCCACCTTGTAAAGGAGGATGGGCGGCAGACTGACATCCGTATAGAAAGCCCGGTCTACACTCTGCCAGCGTGAGGCGATCTGATCCTCCACGGGGAGAAAGGCCCGGTCGAATTGATGGTAACGGTTCAAGCTGCCGACGATCTGATCCACCCGCACGGTCTGGACGCCGCGATAAATGGGGCCGCCCACGTGCAGCTTGGCCTTCACATCATCGTAGGAAAGCAAGGTGGTCGGCTGCCCTGAAACAGTGGAACGGATGCGATTTAGGAAAGCCTTGAAACGCGCCCGACTAAAATCGGCGCGGACACGAGAATTTAGTTCATCAGACATTTTTTAGATCTCAATCAGTTTATATGGAAATACGTTACTGATGGTCGTGGGACCAAACTGGGTTACAGACGGCTCCAGGTTACGGCGATAGAAGTGAGTATGTCCGTGAAAATGGTAACGCGGGCGTGCCCAACGGAGAATCCAATTAATGGCCTTGAGACCGCGGTGCGCCTGGGTCTCTTCGTCGTGGATCCCGAAGGGCGGCGAATGTGTGATCAGGATATCCAGGATTCGGCCATAACGAATCCGGTTCCATAACAGGCCGCTCACAAGCTTGTATGCGCGCAGGTAAGCCTCGGTTTGGGTGTACTGGTTGACGCCATCTGGACGGTAGCGGATACAACCGCCAAAACCAGCCAGCAAAAGGCCCTTCGAGCCTGACCGCTTCAGGTCGAGGTTGGTGCCGCCTTCAGCGCGTGAAGAGGTAAACTTGGGGTCGTAGGCCGGGTCATGGTTGCCCGGCACATAGAACATGGGTACGTTTAACATGGAAACGAGATACTCAAGATAGTTGTAAGGCAGGTCACCGCAGCCCAGGATCATTTCTACGCCATTAAAATGACCTTGAGGAGTAAGCAGGAAAATGCGTTCCACCACCTGGTCACTGACGGCGAGGATTTTCATCTGGGTTCATTTTGCCGCAGAACCGGCTTCCACGCAAGGGAGCCTACTACCAACCGACAGAATCGATAGTTGTCAATCCCGTCAACGCACACTATAATCCATATTCAACCGAGGCATACTGGATACTCAACATATCACCGTACCTGAGGACGACGAACCCTCAACTTCCCGGCGTCAATTACAATCGGGCATTACGCTGGTCAAACGCTATCATATTCAAGACGTGATCGGCGTTGGGGGTATGGGATCGGTTTATCGCGCCCGCGACTTGCACTTCCCAAATGTGACTAAATTAGTAGCGGTCAAGGAAATGATCAATATGGCGCCTGACCCGCTGGTCAGGCAAACCATCGTGCAAAATTTCGAGCGTGAAGCCAATATGCTGGCCACGCTCAGCCACCCGTCCATCCCGCGCATCTACGATTATTTCACGGAGGAAGACCGTTCCTACCTGGTGCTGGAATTCGTCCACGGCAAGGACCTGGAATCCATCATTAACGATACCAATGGTTTCCTCTCGGAAGAACAGGTCATGAGTTGGGCCATCGAACTGTGCGATGTGCTTTCCTTCCTGCATGCTCACAAACCTGACCCGATCATTTTCCGCGACATGAAACCTTCCAATATCATGATCAACAGCAATGGCGACGTGATACTGGTGGACTTTGGGATCGCCAGGACGTTCCAGGTGGGACAAAAAGGCACTATGATCGGTACGGAGGGATATTCCCCTCCAGAGCAATATCGCGGCGAGGCCTCGCCGTTCGCAGACATCTACGCCCTGGGCGCAACGCTACACCATGCGCTAACCCGCCGCGATCCGCGCCTCGAGCCGCCGTTCTCTTTTGCCGAACGGCCGGTCCGAAAGATCAATTCGCGCGTCTCGCCGGAACTCGAGGCAGTCATTAACACCGCGCTGGCTTATGACCCCACCGAACGCTTCCCGAACACGGAAGCGATGAGGGACGCGTTGATGGGCGCCGCTCGTAAAACGGGCGCGCTTTCAAAAATCGCAACCACATCGATCGCACCCGCCGGCGGTATCAAACCCATCTGGACGTTCAAATGTGAAGACGAAGTACGCGGCACGCCCGCGTTGAACCAGGGCATTTTGTACATCGGCTGTTATGACAACAACCTTTATGCCCTCAATGCCGCAGACGGAAAATTCCAATGGAAATATGCCAGCGACGGCGGCATCGTCTCCCGGCCCGCCGTCTTTGAAGGCAATGTTTATTTCGGTTCCGAGGATCAGCGCTTGCATGTCATCAGCTCGCGGACCGGCAAGGTCGTCTGGACTTACTTTACCGAAGGGCGGATCCATTCCTCTCCACGCATTGCAGAGGGGCATGTATTCATCGGATCCGATGACCAGTCACTTCACGCGGTGAACGTCAACACGAGCCGCAGCGTCTGGAAGTTCGATGCGGGCGACGAGGTTCGCTCGACGCCTTATGTTGCAAATGAGCTTGTGTACTTCGGGGCGGAAAACGGGGATTTCTTTGCTGTGGACTTCCGAGGCGCCATGAAGTGGCGCTTCCAGGCCAAGCGCAGCATCACCTCCTCTCCCTCTGCCGCCGGCCAATCCATCTTCTTTACATCGGTGGATAGTACGCTCTACAGCCTCGATGCCCGCAACGGTTGGGTCATCTGGCGCTATCGGCTGGGCAAGGCTTCGGTTTCTTCACCTGCCCTTTCAGAAAACTTTGTCATCGTCGGTGCGGCGGACGGATTCATCTATTGCGTCGAAGCCCAGTCTGGCAAAGAGGTTTGGCGTTTTCGCACAGAGCATCAGGTCAGCAGTTCTCCGGCTGTTTATAACGATTTGGTATATTGCGGTTCTGTCGATGGAAATCTATATTGTCTTGAATACCGCACGGGCCGCCAGCGTTGGAAATTCGGGACGCAGGGGCCGATCACGGGTTCGCCTGTGGTATTCGATGACATTGTTTACTTCGGCTCAACCGACCATAACGTCTATGCATTGCTCGCCTGACAAAGGAGTCCTACATGCTTGAGTTCTTCCAAAAATTGTTTGGCGGCAAGGAAAAGATAGCCAGTGAAAGAGCGACCACCGCACCGCTTACGGACCAGCAAATCCAGTCCATTATCCATGGCCCGAACGTGCAATTTGATATGCAGCAGCTGATCGCTGCGACCGGTCAATCGGTGGGGAAGCAGCGCGAACATAACGAAGACAGTCTGCTGGCCATTACCACCACCCTGTCCGGAAAAACCGCGAACATTCCCTTTGGCTTATATATGGTTGCCGACGGCATGGGCGGGCACCAATTCGGCGAGGTCGCGAGTAATGCAGCCATCCGCGTGATTGCGGGACAGATCATGCGTAAGTTCCATTCCTACCTCTTTGCGATCCCGACCCAGCAGCCGGACGAGCCGCTGCAAGAGATCATGGAAAATGCGATCAAGGAAGCGCATCGCGCGGTCCAGAAGGATGCGCCGGGCAGCGGGACGACCATTACGGCGGCGCTGGTGCTCGGGCAACAAGTGACCATCGGCCATGTGGGCGACAGCCGCGCGTACGCAATCTATTCCTCGGGCCGCGTGGAACAGCTCACCCACGATCACTCTCTGGTAAAAAGGCTGGAGGAATTGGGCCATCTCAATAAAGAGGAAGCAGCCACATTTCCTCACAGGAACGTATTGATCCGCGCCCTCGGACAGGGTGACACACTTGATGTGGATGTATTTACCATCCCGTTCCCCCACAATGGCTCGCTCATGCTGTGCAGCGATGGGCTGTGGGGCGTGGTGTCCGACCAGGACCTGCTACGGTCGCTCACCGAAGCGCCCAACTTGCAGCGCGCATGTCAGAATATGGTCGCGGCCGCCAATACGGCCGGGGGGCCGGATAACATCAGTGTAGTGCTGGCGCAAATGATCGGATAGGAATGGGCCCATCACAGAAGGACTATTACGCCCTTCTGGGCGTGCTGCGAGATGCCTCGATGGAGGAAATCAAACGCGCCTATTACGAGGCGGCGCAGCGCCTGCATCCCGACAAGAATAAACTGGCCGGCGAGACCGAAATCTTTCTCGAGATCCAGCAGGCCTACGAAGTATTATCCAACCCAAAACGCCGCCTACAATATGACGCGACTCTTCCTAAAGAAGAGACTCCCTCAGGATACATTCAACACAAGGTCTTATACAGCCGTCCAAACCTCGTTCACCTGAATGAACCCCAATTGGTGTACGTTCTACTGGAAGCCGGACCGCGCCAGGCGGAGGAAAGACTTCCCACGCCCCCGCTTAACATTTGCCTGATACTCGACCGTTCGACCTCCATGCAGGGTGAAAAGATCGAGGTGGCTAAGGCAGCGGCTACCCACATCATTAAGACTTCTCCGGTCGGAAGACATATTCAGCATGGTGACTTTCAGCGACCGCGCTGACGTGGTAATACCTGCTGCCTACCAAAGCGACCGTACAAAACTGCCGGGCCGTATTCAAATGATACAAACAGGCGGCGGAACCGAAATCTACCAGGGGCTTGAAGCCGGTTTCCATGAAGTCCGCCAGAGCCTCGACCCCAAACGGGTTAACCACATCCTGCTCCTTACCGACGGGCATACTTATGGAGACGAACAAGCCTGCCTGCAGCTCGCGGAGGAGGCCGGCCGCTTGAATATCGGTATCAGCGGGTTTGGCCTGGGCACAGATTGGAACGATATTTTTCTCGACACACTTGCGGGTCGTACCGGAAGCAATAGCACGTATATTTCGAAGCCGCACCAGATAGAACGTTTGCTTGTTGAGAAGTTCAATTCGCTAACGAATACCTTCGCCGATGACGTGGTCCTGGAATTCAAGGAAGGTACGGCGGTTCAATTGAATTACGCATTCCGCCTGCAACCGGAGAGCGGGCCCATCACGATACAGGAACTGCTTCACCTTGGCCCCATCCTGCAGGATACCCCTCTTAACGTTTTGTTTGAATTTCTTGTGCAACCATCGGCATCCAAGGCGGATTTGGTTACACTGCTGGACGGAACCTTAAGAATGGTTGTCTCGGTGCGCCCAATTCCCGTGCCGCCCATACGTCTCAAACTGGAGCGGGAAGCCGCCGAGACGCCCAGGAATGACCCGCCTCCTCCGGCCATCCTCAATGCACTCTCCCGTTTCACGCTATATCGCATGCAGGACCGCGCCCGCCAGGAAGTGGAGGCCAAGCAATATGACCAGGCCACACGACATCTGAAGAACCTGGCTTCCCTGCTGCTCACTCAAGGCGAAAAAGATCTGGCCAAAACGGCTCTTCTGGAGGCTGATCATATAGAACGATCCCAGGCCTTCAGTCAGGAAGGCGGCAAAGAAATTAAATATGGCACGCGGGCTTTGCTCCTGCAGGCCACGGAGAATTCGGAATGATCATTTGTACGAATTGCAACCATACCAATGTAAGCGGGGCCCTGTTCTGCATCGAATGCGGAGCCGCACTGGGCGCTGCTGATTCACTGACCACACAATCCATCCAGACCAGCCAGGTAAGAGAAGCTCTCGATAACAAAACGGTTCACCCCGCGGTCCCCGCCATCATGCTCAAGAGTTGGGTGACCCTGCACCTGTTGGATACCGGCCAGGTGCTGCCTCTGGCTGAACGCAATGAGTTCACAATTGGACGGATAAGCGAGGGCCAACCTATTATGCCCGATATTGACCTTTCACCATACCAGGCCTATGCCAGTGGTGTTTCCCGCTTACATGCAGTTATCAAACGCGAAGGTGATCACGTTTTTTTAATGGATTTGGAGTCTGCCAACGGCACTTATGTCAATGGCAAACGTCTGAATCCCAATGTGGAGCATACCCTCAAGAATGGCGATGTGATAGCCCTCGGAAAGCTTAAGATTCAGGTTCTCCTTAAAGGCTCCTAGCGAAAGGATATCCATGGCATATACCCTTGTTCTGCATCTCGCCGGAGATGTTCCTGTGATCGGTGAAGTGGAGGAACTACCCAAACCGGCGGACACCCTCATCACGGTCACCAACCCGCGCCAGCGCGATGGTAAAGACCTGCATTATCTCGAACACAATGTGGTCAAAGTGATCTGGCCCATCGAAAAACTGACGCTCATCGAGGTGCTCGAAAACGCTGAAGAAGAGAAGATCATCGGCTTTGTGAGGGAATGATATGCCTGAAGAGTTTGACCGCCGACGTATCCTCGTAGTGGACGACGAGGAACGCATGGTGCGCTTCATCCGCATGAACCTGGAGCACGACGGGTTTCTGGTCACGGAGGCATTTAACGGCAAGCAGGCCATTGATAAGCTGCGCGATACCCCCGACCTTATCCTGCTCGATGTGATGATGCCAGACATCGACGGCTTCGAGGTACTCGAGACCATCCGCGAAGTGAGCACTGTACCGGTGATCATGCTGACGGCCAAAGGCGAGGAGAACGACCGTGTGCGCGGTCTCGAGCTGGGCGCGGATGATTACATTACGAAACCCTTCAGCCCCCGCGAGCTGGTCGGCCGCGTCAAGGCCGTTCTGCGGCGTACCGAAGGCGTCAGCGGCTCGATGCATGAGCTGATCGAAGTAGACGACCGGTTGAAAATCGACTTCGACCGACGCGAGATCTGGCTGGAAGGCAAACTCGTCAAACTGCGCCCCACCGAGTATCGTCTCCTATATCATCTGGTGCAGAACGCGGGCTGGGTGGTTTCGCACGACCAGCTGCTGCAAAAAGTCTGGGGTTACGAATATCGTGACGAACCGCATTACGTCCGGCTCTATATCAACTATTTACGGCAGAAGCTGGAGAAAGACCCGGCAGACCCGAAATATATTCTCACCGAACGGGGCGTGGGATACCGGTTCGTGGATTTCAGGCGGGAAAAAACCTAGGAAGCAAATTTCTAATAAAGGTCTTATCTTCAACCTATGTTTTTCTAACATAGGTTGAGTATTTTTAAGGCGAAAAATAAACTACATGATAAGGAGGTTGCTATGTCCAATCTTACTCGTTGGGAACCGATGCGCGAGATCGTGAGTTTGCGCGAGGCCATGGATCATCTCTTCGATGATGCATTCACCCGCCCCGCCGGTCTGGCCGATGGCTGGAATTCTTCAGGCAGCCTTGCCATTGACATGTACCAGACCGATAACGAAGTGGTTGTCAAGGCGGCCCTGCCGGGCATAAAGGCGGACGACGTGCAGATAAACATGACCGGCGATCTCTTGACCATCAAGGGTGAAATGAAACAGAGCGACGAAAGCAAGGCGAAGAACTATCACATCCGGGAGCAGCGCTGGGGTGCTTTCGAACGCAGTATACAGCTTCCGCTTGCGGTAGTCTCCGATAAGGCCAGAGCCGAATTCGAGAACGGAATATTAACCGTAACCTTGCCCAAGGCTGAGAAAGTAAAGCCCAAGTTGATCACCATCAAGGCAAAATAACCCAACATTCTGCCAAAAATTCAGATTGAGGCGACCCTGTAGGGTCGCCTCAATCTGTTTAAAGCGCCCTTGTCAGGCATTCGCCTCTCGGCTATACTCTTTTACGGACAACTTGGAGCATATTATTCCCCATGGCTAAACAACGAATACTCCTGGTAGACGACCACGAAGTGGTCAGGCTCGGGTTAAAATCACTCCTCGATCGCCATCCCCATTTTGATGTTGTCGGAGAAGCCGCTTCGGCGCGGGAGGCCGTGGAACAGGTGGCTGCTCTAAAACCGGAAGTGGTCCTCATGGACATTCGCTTACCGGGGACCTCCGGTATCGAAGCCTGCGAGGAAATCATCAATAAATTCCCCGGCACAAAAGTCATTATGCTGACCTCCTATGCCGAAGATGAGATGCTTTTCTCGGCGATCCGCGCCGGCGCCTCCGGCTATATATTGAAGCAGATCGGAAGCGAGGATTTGATTAAGGCCATCGAGGCGGTAAGCCGAGGTGAAGCCTTGCTCGATCCGGCTGTGACCCAGCGCGTCTTTCAGGAGGTCCGTCGGGCCGTCAAGGAAGAAGAGGCGTCGGCCTTTGCACACCTCAGCCAGCAGGAAAAACATGTACTGCTGCTCGTCTCCGAGGGCAAAACCAATCGTGAGATTGCCAAGTCGTTATTCCTGGGCGAGGGTACGGTGAGAAATTATGTTTCAAGCATCCTTTCGAAGCTGGGTGTGAACAACCGTGCAGAGGCTGCTGCTTACGCGGTCGAACACAATCTTCGGGAATATATTTCAACGTAATCCATCCACTTTTATTAACCTCACTTGCTGATCACACCCTGACGGTGTCGTAGCGTGCGGCCTTTCCGCACCGACGACGCCGTTTTGATTGTTCACTCGAACCGAAACGTTTGCCATGCCGCGTTTATAATTGCTCCCAGCCTCGCCCAACCATGCCTTCATCCGGGAATGCGATGCGCTCCAGGAACAAATCACATGCCTGATAACAACTTCTCTCTGCTCTTTCTTGGCAAGGCCGAAGACCGTGATTGTGCGCGGGCCCTTGAATTCTGTCATCAAAACTTCGCCCGCGTTACGTATTGTCTCGGCAAGTGGGGTGATCCTCTTTCCGATGATATCCGTCGCTGGGAAGGTGATTACCTTATCTCCTTCCTTTCGCGCTGGGTGGTACCGGAAGATTTATTAAAGCGGGCCAGCAGGGCTGCCATTAACTTTCATCCGGCGTCCCCCGAATATCCCGGGATCGGCTGCAACAACTTTGCGCTTTATGAGAACGCCAGCGAATATGGCGTCACCTGCCATCATATGGCCCCCAAAGTGGACACGGGCAGGATCATCTCCGTCAGGCGTTTTCCCGTTTACCCTGCCGATGATGTGGCTGCCCTTCTAAAACGCACTTATGAAAATCAGATCGCTTTGTTCTTCGAGATCGCTCAATTAATGGCTGAAGGAAAAGAATTGCCTGTTTCGGATGAAACGTGGACCCGCCCGCCCTTCACACGCAAACAATTCAATGAATTGTTCAAGGTCACACCCGATATGCCTAAAGATGAGATCGCCCGGCGGGTGCGGGCGGTAAGCTTCGAAAGCTGGCAGCCTTATGTGGAGATCGAAGGGTTTAGATTTGAATATAAGCCCGGAGCCAAATGAAATCGACGAAGAGTGCGGGCAGCAACTTACCGGTGCAGCTGTTCAAGGACAAAAAGGACTGGGAGGCCTGGCTGGGTAATAATCACGCCACCTCAACCGGGCTCTGGCTAAAGATCGCCAAAAAAGCGGCGGAAATTAAATCGTTATCTTATGCCGAAGCCCTCGAAGCAGCTATCTGCTACGGTTGGATAGACGGCCAGAAAAAAGCCTTTGATGAGTCCACCTGGCTGCAAAAATTCACACCGCGTGGACCAAGGAGCATCTGGTCAACCATCAACCGGGAAAAGGCGGAGGAGCTTGTTAAGAAGGGTCTGGTCAAGCCGGCCGGGCTCAAAGCGATAGAACGCGCCAAAGAAAACGGTCAGTGGGAAACCGCCTATGCTTCGCAAAGCAGGATCACCATACCCGGGGATTTTCAGGCAGAACTGGATGCCAATAAAAAGGCAAAAGCTTTTTTTGCCACCCTCAACAGCGCAAACAGATACGCGATCTTGTTTAGGCTTCAAACTGCGAAGAGGCCTGAGACCCGTGCAAAGCGTCTGCGGCAGTTCATAGACATGCTCGAGAATCACGAAAAATTGCACCCCTGACACCCTTCCAATCCCCCCGGCCCATCACGGGCCGGCTTGTGATAATCCCCTATCCATGGAGTCCCCATGCGTATTGCGATCTTCTCAGATATACACGGCAATTGCCTTGCCTTCGATAAAGTCTTGGCCGACCTGCAGCAGGAGCCTGTGGATCAGCTTATCTGCCTCGGCGATGCGATCCAGGGCGGTCCACAGCCGGCCCAGGTTGTGGACCGGCTGCGTGAGCTTGGCTGTCCCGTGGTAATGGGCAATGCCGATGCGTGGCTTTTAACAGGGAAAGAAACCGGCAGCGAATCCATCAGCGATAAGCGGCGACTAACGATGGATGCGGTCCGGAACTGGAGCCTTGAGCAGCTATCTTCAGCTGACCGCACTTTTATCCAAGCCTTCCAGCCCACCGTAAAGCTCGAACTGGAGGCGGGACGTAAGCTGCTGTGCTTCCATGGCTCACCGGATTCCTTCGATGATGTGATCCTGCCCGACATATCGCAAGAAGCGCTCTTTAAATATCTTGGCGCCTATGACGCTCATGTAATGACCGGCGGGCATACACATGTCCAGTACTTGCGCCGTATAAGTTCGGACGCCAGGTTCTTTTTCAATCCCGGCAGCGCCGGCTTTGCCTACAGCCATCACCAACCGGATGAAGACTTCCGGTCCGATCTATGGGCGGAATATGCAGTGCTTACTTCTGAGGGTGAACGGCTGGCTTTGGAATTCAGGCGTGTGCCGTTTGATGCCGCTGAGCTTATCGCGGTCTATCGTTCCAGCGGTAGGCCTTACGCAGATTCAGCGATCGCCCAATATGGCAGCCGGTAACTTGGCTTTGAAGGTTCATGTGCCAGCCGGAGCTCGTTGGAATTTGGAGTTGTCGTGCCGAAAATATTATTGAAAGGAGGCAACCATGTTATTCCTGATAACAAAATGGATCCACGTCCTTTCCGCCATTACGGCAGTCGGAGCTAACATAACTTATGGCATCTGGATCGCACGAGCTTCCAAAGAACCCAGTTTCCTCCCTTTTGTGTTGCGAAATATTAAATTTATCGATGATCGCGTTGCGAATCCCTGCTATGGACTGCTCTTGTTGACCGGGCTGACATTGGCTTTCCTGGCCCCGATCCCTTTGACGACGCCCTGGTTATTGAGCGGCCTGACTTTGTACGTTATCGCCGGTCTGCTTGGAGCATTTGCTTATACACCCATAGTCAAACGCCAAATCCAGCTCCTTGATAGTGAAGGCTTTGACTCGCCGAATTATCAGGCCGTGGCAAAAAAGGCGAGGTCCCTGGGCATAGTGGTGGGCGTGGATATAATCATTATCGTCTTCCTGATGGTGGTGAAGCCGGCCCTGTGGGGTTAGGAAGATCAGGACCTATCTGTCGGGCAGGAAACCGTTTACTGGAGATTGTCCCTAGACGCTCGGCCCACTAACACATGCAATGATAAGGTGTCAGTGGGCCGGTGTAGAATTTCAGGTAAGCTGCCGTTAACTGACCGTCAGGCCTTCCAGAAAGGAGCTCAGTTTCTCATAAGGCTCGGGAGCCAGCCTTTCCGAGACGATTGTTACCTGTTTGCGAAGTTTTTCAATCTTATAAACAGGGATAGCTGTTCCTTCGATCTCCAGGAACGCAGCGGGATGTGTAAATACCGTCAAAGCCTTAATCGGTACCGCTATCTCTCCGTTGAATTCCTTTTCGAGCAGTCTTTTTAATTCCTGGACCATTGCTTGCGAGAATTTCACCGGGTCATCCACGCGTTCTTCTACAATATACCGCAGCGCCCGGCCGATCGTCATGGCTTCCCTCCACTTGCCATTGCGATATGAAAAGCTGCCGCTCAAATTAACGACTTCCAGTGCAATCAGCCGGGTAGGCGTCAAAAGGATATGGCTGCAGGGCAGTGACGGGTAATGATAGATATGATAATGGTCGTCGAGGGACTTCAGGGCCTTGTCAAGGCTTTCTTCGGGGCGCGGCTTTCTTATCCAGCGGTTGGCGAAATAGATCCCAACCATGGCTGCCCCTGCCCCTACTACCAGCAGGACCCAGGAGAATACCGCCAGACTCGGCAGAAAAAGAGGGGCCACAACACTGGCTAACAACAAGAGAAGCCCACCCACACTGGCAAACTGGGCCGCCTGGGCCCGGGCGTTAACCTTTTGGCGGTCGATATATATCTTCATGGGATTTGATAAAGCCTCCGGTGTACCGGTACAAGCAATTCATAAAGGTCGCGGTACTCCCGATAGAGCGCATCATAGCGTTTCCAGTGCGAACGATCTGGACAGTACTCGCGGCTGATCTTGATCAGCTCGTCCACCTCGTCCATGCTGGAATATATACCCAACCCCACCGCCACGGCCAGAGCCGCGCCGGCTGCCCCGGCCTCAAGATGGTTCTTTACCACGCGCACCGGGCGGCCGGTCACGTCACTGATGATCTGCACCCATACCTTGCTGTTGCAGCCGCCACCAATGCCATTGAATCCATCGATCTGAAAACCAACCTTCTCCATGGCCTCACAGATCCAGCGCAAATGGTAAGCTACGCCCTCCATTACGGCCCGGGCCATATGACCCTTGTTATGGCTCATGGTCAGGCCAACGAACCCACCTCGTGCGTAATGATCCAATACGGGTGCACGTTCGCCCGAAAGCCACGGCAGGAAGATCAACTTATCCGAACCCGGCGATATCGAGGCAGCCGCAGCACTGATCAGGTCATAACTGGATTTGCCCTTTTGTGCCGCCAGCCGCTTTTCCTCCTGACATAATACGTCCCGGAACCACATCAGCGCTCCACCGCCCGTCTCCATCTCACCGGCGATGATGTACTTCTTCGGATCGATGTGGTTAAGTCCCCAAAACGGCTTGATGGGATCGTTACGGAAGGTGGAGGTTGAAACCCCGATCCACGTGGCTGTGCCTATGCAGAGATGGACTTTTCCTTCCTGGTTGGCTCCTGCGCCCGACTGGGCTACCGCGACATCTCCAGCACAAATCACCACCGGCGTCCCGGCCCTGAGGCCTGTTTGGCGCGCCGCCTCGGTTGTGATCTCACCGATCACCTCCGTGCACGGAAAGGCTGGCGGCAGCTTCTCGATGGGAATACCCAGTTTCTGACAGACTTCTTCCGACCACTTCTTGGTATATGGGTCGAAGAGGAAATATGCTGAAGCGCCCACCCAGTCTATGGCTATCTTGCCGGTGAGCTTGAACAGAATGTATTCCTTGCAATCCAGCACGTAGGCAGTTTTATTCCAGATCTCCGGTCTTTCTTCTTTTAGCCAGAGAATCTTGGGAATGCTGTCCTTTGCCGTCGGAATATTGCCGGTATGCTTGAACAGGAAGGCCGGCATATCACCGGCCGTGACGCGCTCGGCCTGTTTGATGCTGCGCAGGTCCAACCAGGAGAGCATCGGGCTGAGAGGTTTGCCCTTATCATCAACCGGGAGCGTGTTCCACATTTGAGCCGAGACACCCACTCCCACGATATCGACCGGGTCTATCCCGGATTCACGGATAACCTGCCGCGAGGTGGCGGCAACCACGCGCCATAATTCGTCCGCGTCCTGCTCCACCCATTCGGGACGCGGATAGGAAATCCCGTAGGGCCGATAAACGGAATGGATTACCCTGCCTTTCAAATCACAAAGCACTGCCTTGTTTCCCCCCGTGCCGGTATCGTGAGCCAGTATGTATTTTTTTTGTGCCACAATAACTCTCCCGATCTCTCAGATGTTCAGATACCCAAGACTTCCTTAATATATGCTGCAAAAGCCTGAATAAACATCCGGTTCTGATCCGGAGTCCCTACCGTAATGCGGATGAACCCCTTGGCCATATTGTGTCCGCTCATCGGCCGAACGAATATTCCTCTTTCGGCCATCCGGTCGCGAATTTCGTTGGATTCTTTATCCAGCACGCTGGCATCGATCAATACAAAGTTGCCTTCGGAGGGAAAGGCCCGCAGGCCGGGCATCTTGTTGATTTCCTCATAAATGTATTCACGGCCTTGAAGGATGTTCTTCCGCTTACGCTCCTGGTCCTCGGTATCTTCCAATCCCGCCAGGGCCGCAGCGAAAGCGATCAGGCTGACGTTCCAGGGAATCCGGACCCGGTTAAAATAACCGGCAAGCGTTGGGTCACACAACAAATAACCCACCCTGAAGCCTGCCAACCCAAATGCCTTGGAGAAGGTACGGTTTACCATCATATGCGGATATTCCCGGATGAGAGGCGCACGGGAAAAGACCTCATTTTCAAGTTCGTAGTAGGCCTCGTCAAGGAAAGTGGGGATCCCCAATTCGAGGATTCGAATCAGATCCGCCTCCGTAATCTGGTTGCCGGTGGGGTTGTTCGGTGAGCAAATGAATATCAGTTTTGTAAGAGGTGTCACCGCCTTTAAAATCGCATCCACATCCCAATAGAAATCACTCTTCACGGGCACCGAGATCACATTTCCACCGGCCACCCGTACGCGAGCCGCATACATGGGAAATGTAGGGACGGAAATCACCGCCTCTTCGCCGGGGGCTACAAAAGTATGCGCTACAAAGTTGATCACATCGGTCGAGCCGTTACCGAGAACCACATGGTCTGCGGTCAAACCGGCAGCCTCGCCGAGCTTCTTGCGTAATTGTGGTCCTGACCCGGGATATAAATTCCCCAGGCGGGCCGCCTCCACAATGGCATCCAAAACCGATTCAGATGGGGCCAGCAGGTTTTCATTTGACATCATACGGATAATCTGCGGATTCTCCCAGGCAATGTCCATGTGTTTGTCACTGTAGGGTTCACTGCTTTTTACCCAGGGTACGATGAAGTCTTCAGCGGATTTCATAGGTTGTCTCTTTCTTCAAACAGAATATCAAGGCCCCTTATAGCTTGAACCTGGTTATCTTTCCAATTCCTCCACGTCCTTGTACCACTTCACCCTCTCGCCGATACCGGCGCGTGCTTTCCAACGCAGAGTCTTCGGGTGGGCCTCCAGGCGATCCTGCAATTCCTTAATGCGATCGTGTACTACCTGCCGATCCTCATCGGAAAGCACGCGGTCGTGCTCCACTTTTTCATCCAACAATTTCAAATTACCTGTGAAGGTCCGCCAGAAGCCCCAATCATTGCAGAGGATGCGGGTGAGCACCACAGCATTGATCATTTCCTTGTCGGTGTCCCCGATCGCGTGCTCGCGCAATAACATAATGGTATCGATCAGGTCTTTTTCATTGATCTGGACGATCTGCATTTTCTCAAGCATAAGCTCGGCCAGGGGAACGGTCAATTCCTCCGCTTCCAAACGTCCCACAAAGTTGATGGGGTGGCAAAAATCCAGGATGTTGAGGAACACATCGATATGGCGGCCAAAGACCGGATCATGGAACAGCATACGCCGGTCGCCGAACAACTGGGTGACCTGCTTGTCTTCCTCATAACCTAATTCGGTCAGAACACGACGAATGTCCTTGACGAAACGCGGATAGGCCACAAAATCGAAATCCGTGAACTTTCGGCCGAGTTTGGCTTGAATATAGCCATAGGTTTGGCAGTGGGTCCTGAACGCCAGAGCGCCGATCAGGCGCATGATGATGTGTTTGTTGTCGTCCTGCGCCAGGGCGTTCAAGATGCGTGTACGCTCAGTGTAAAAATCTTCGAGGATTTCGCCATATTTAGCCATAGGTTACTCCATCACGCGGAAACCAGGAGATGGCCTTTCACTTTCCCATCCTCGAGATTGATAATGGCAGCCTTCATGATGCCTTCGGCATATTCGCTTCCTGCGTTGATCATCAGCGTGCGTCCGTTGCGCACGTGGCCCGGCGACTCATGGATGTGGCCATGTAAACTTAACATGGGTTGAACCTTTTCAATGAATGCTTTGACCGCGGGCGAGCCGGCCGACTTCATCACAACCTGTCCCCCTTGAGTGATTATCTTTAAGTTCTTGTCCAACTCAGGACAGGTATCGAGACCGGAATTGATCGGTGGGACATGGATCATCGCAACGGTCCGCTCGGGTTTCTCGATCAACCCGCCCAGGATGTCAAGTTTGGAAGTCAACTCACTTTCATCAATATCACGGGCGCACAACCAGGGCGTAAGGTTGGCGTTCGAAAGGCCCACCACCTCGTATCCCCCATCCATCTCAAAATGCTTCATGTCCGGGTTGCGTATGGATTTGAATTCGCCCACCACTTTATCGATCGAGTAGAGGTCGTCGTTACCAGCCATAAAATAGAGCGTCATGTGCTGAGGGACAAGTTTTTCCTCGGCCAGTTTCATCCATTCACGCACTCTCTCGCACATTTCACGTTCGAAACGGGCGCCCATTTTTGCAGGATCGCTTTCCAGTTCCTGAGCCTCATCCGGTTCCAGAACGATTGGATAAAAACCAACACTGCTGATAGCCTTCTTTAATTTCTCGAGCTCATCAGGGGTGGAAGCTGTTTTATCCTCGCCAAACAGACGGGCCTCATAACGCCCCCCTCCCTGGTGGATGACGGGCACCATTGCCTTGCCGGTCACATCGCCTCCCACCATGAGCGCATTCGCCTTGTACTGCAGACCTGAGGCCAGGAATTTGCGGAATACCGCATCCGAACCATGAAAATCCGAGCCATATAGGATACGAGTCATCTTCATTGAATACTCCGCGAAAATATGAATTTTCGGTGGTTCGGCAGAAAGAACCTGCCGAACCACCGAGGTTCCCTACAGGAGGGAGCTTGTTATGGTGTAAGGGTCTAGATGGGCGGGACAGACTGGAAGGTCCAGTTGATGTCGATGCCTTCTTTGTTCATGCGGTAAGCGCGGGCGCCATAGAATACGAGCAGGCCGCTGATGATAAAGCCTGCAAGAGTTCCGAGTGTTCCCACTCCGATATGACCGCCGACCGCCGGATAGAGGAAGGAGGCAATGATCATCCACAGCAGGTATGCCATCGTGATGGAACCAACGATGGTAATAACTGGGATGCCGCCAAGTTTGCGCTTCACAAAGGCAGAGGCGTTCTCAAACAGGTCTGGCTTGGTGAAGGGGAAGAGCGTCATCGCCAGGACAGGCACCAATTGCGTGCAGACCGCGAAGAACACAAAGTTCAACTGCGCGCCCATCACACCGCCGGTGGCTGCATCGATCACACCCACTTCAGCGATCAGGGTGATAATGAGAATGGCTATGATCGGGCTGTTCAAAGTTGGGTGAATGTAGCACACCTTCTCCGGCACCAGGCGATCAAATGACCAGGCGAAGATGATGCGGCTGCAGTAGAAGAAGTAGGTCTGCGCCAGGTTGATCAAAGTATAGAACCAGGCGATCGCAACAATCCACAACAAAATGATGTTAGGGTTGAGGATGGCGGCATAGAACGTGATCCACGGCATCGGGTTTGCGTCGGCCACACCGGCATTACTCAGGTATGACTCGGCCGCGATCCAATCCAGCGGGACAAGTCGCTGCAGAAGCAATGCCGCGACCACAAAGATCGCCCAGGTTACCAACAAGGAAGCCCAGGAACCTGAGATCAGGGTGGACTCGGCCTGCTTGACCTCACCCGCGAAGAAGGTCGGGATATAGTAGCCATAGAAAATCCAGAAGCCCATGATCAAACCCGCCAGCGTCATCATGCCAACGTTGGGATTAATGACCATGCCATTGGCCTGAGCCAGGGCAATGCGCGCTTCGTAACTACCCGCCCCCATGAATTTATCCCAAGCAGCCGGGAAGGCGCCTTGGCCGGCCGTACCGAGTTGGAAGAAGATCACGACCCAGGCCAGCAAGCCCAGGAAGAACCCGACTTCCAAAATACGCAGGATCGTGCGTGTGGGCAGGATCATGGTAACGAACGTAATAATCGTACAGATAGAGCCAATAATGATGATCCCGGACGTGGTTACCGACCAATCCGCAAAAGCCGTGAACTGGGGGTTGTTCATGACGATGCCCATGGTATGGAAAAGCACCGGCAGGGCGGTCTTGGGGATCCAGGCGATCAGGGAACCCGCCACCATGGCACTAAAGATGACCAGGGTCCAGGAGGCGGCAAAAGCCAGCGGCGCGCTCAAGGTTCGGCTGGCCATGGTATAGTCGGCGGCCGAACGAGGCATCGTTGCACCGATCACCGCATAGGTGTAGGCATGGAACAAACAAAAGAACATGGCCACTGTCAAAACACCTATGATGCTGCTCCCGGGCCATACACCGGCCACCCAGGAGAAGGGGATCAGGCCCGAGGATGAAAGACTAATGCAGTGAATGCCGAAGACCATGGCGCCGAAAACCCCGATCGTCCTGACCAGGCCTGAGCTTTTGCGAGCGTAGAGTTTCTTTCCCGAGGCTCCAGCAGGCATAACCATTTCAGCCATTGCTATTTACTCCTTTCGAATTTTGTTTTGCTATTGTTCTTGATCGACTTGCATTCCTTCAGGCTGTGATTTCGACGTTTCTCCAAGCTCCTCCTTTCCCATTGCATTCTCTTCAACCGGATAAGATTCTTCAACCTGCGCATCGGTGTGGATCCGCGCATAATCGCTTCGCAACAAGTCCTGTGAGAAGACGACCGGGTTTTGCGATTCTTTTCCGTAAATAACCCGGGAGAGCATCAGCAGAGGGAATCCTTCGCTTACCCTCAGTTGCTGGGTAACGGGTTCGGCCGCCGCCACGGCTTCAACGGTCTGCGATATGCGCACCGGATAAATGTGATACACATCGGTCAGAAGGTCGTAGATCGGGCTCTTCTCGAGGTCCCATTCCTCCAGCTTTGGACATAGGGTGCAGGGAATAAAAACGCGCTCCAGGATAACTGGAACGCGATTTGCAAAACGCAGGATGGCCACCCGGTAGATCGGATTTCCGATCTCGATCCTCAAAGTTTCAGCCAAACGCCTGCTGGCTACGATCTCATCGAATTCAAGCAGTTGGCTGGCGGCCGCAATGTTCCTGGCTTGCAGGGCCTGAACATAATTCACCAGTTCGCGCAACTCGTAGGTAACCTTGGGTTTGGCAACGTAGGTGCCGGAACCGTGCTTGCGCTCCAGCAATCCTTCGTTCACCAGCTCCGTGATCGCCCGGCGCACAGTCATACGACTGACGCCCAGATCTTCACTGAAATCCCGTTCAGACTGGATCTTAGTATCCGGAGCCAATTTACCCGAAATGATCAATTCGGCTATATATTCCTGGATACGGCTATACAACGGTTTGTTGATTTCTTCGCTCATGACCACTTGTCCATTTTTCCTGTATTCAGGCGGGGCGATCAGTAAAGTGGTTTGTGGTATATACGGCAATGCGAAGATAGAACCAAGGGCTTTATCTATTGGAAATCTCGATAAATAGCTTCATTTATTGATAAATTGACCTAGGATAAAAAGATTGTACAACTTTTTACGAAAAATTCAAGTACCCAATCCCCAATTCCTAAAAGTGGTATAGTGGTATAAGCCGGTTGCCGGACAGTCAGTTAGGGGTAAAGATGGATAATTCTAGAACCCACCTATACCTTTTCCCCTTCCGCTGACGCAGAAAGGGAAAAGAGATCCCGAAAAATCAAGGTGACGGAAACAATATAAAGATTATCAGTTGATGGATTTCATCAAGATTCCCCGCTTACCTTCATCCAGGCCTTTTTCATATTCAGCGCGTCCTCTTCCATAATGGGACTCTCACACAGGATTCGCCCTGCACAACCAAATTCGTTCAGGGCGCGGAAGAGGGCTTTCAAATCAAGATCAGCCTCGGACAGCTTTAAGTGATTCTTTTCGCCTTTCGGTCCATATTCAATTCCCGATAGATGGATATGTAAATGCTTGAGCGCGGCTTTGCCCACAGCCTTTTTATAAGCCTCCAACAGTGTGCACCATTCTTCGTAGCTATTCATGGTCCCATCGCCGGGACGCGCATGCAGGTGGGCAAAATCAAGGCACGGCTCAACCCCCGGGATGGACTTCGCCATTTCTAGGGTATCTGCCGCCGAACCCAGCATGGCAGATTTTCCCATAGTCTCCGGCCGGATGGTGACGAGGTTACCGGCCTTGCGTAATTCATCCACGCAGCCCTTCAAGCGGGGGATCGCGACTTTCAACACCTCTTCCGGAGGCCGTTCGAAGTACGAACCAGGATGAAAAATGATATCGGTGGCGCCGGCCAGGTTGCCGTAATAGGCAGCGTCCATGAGGCGCTTGCGCGACTTGGGCCACTCCTCGTCACTGGCATTCAGGTTAATAAAATACGGCGCATGCACGCTGATCCCAACACCCTCTTCATCCGCCGTCTGTTTGATCAGCTTACAGGTCTCTTCCGAGACCCGCACCGACTGCACCCAGCCCAACTCAAAGGCTGTCAACCCGATGGACTTGCTGAAGACGATCGCGCCTGCGGAGCCGCCTGGTTTCTTGGGAGTACCGGTCGGCGAACCGACTGTGCCAAAGCGAAACGATAGGGTCATGGGAAGCCTCCGATATAAAACGAATAACGTTCCGTGCCGGGTGCTAGTGGGATGATAACAGGGGAGCGAGCCGCAGCCAGAGCGGCGGACCCAAAATGAGAATGCCGACCAGTACTGCTGCCAGGGCGGCAATCAGCACGGCCGCCGCACCCACATCTTTGCCAACTTTGGCCAGCGGATGTTTTTGCGGGCTGGCCAGGTCCACCACTGCTTCAATGGCCGTATTGAGGAATTCGGCCGTGAAGACCATGGCTGTTGTAAGTATGATGATCGACCATTCACGCGCGTCCAGGTGCAGCCATAACGAGAGGATAAAGACGATGGTTGCGATCACAGCATGGATCCATGCATTCCGCTGGGTGCGTAATACGTACCAAAAGCCGCGAAAGGCATATCCAAACGAGAGATAACGAGACCGGATGAAATCCCACATGAATAGATAGAGTGTCAGTTATCGGGTCAAGCTTCCGAAATTTCAATGCCGGCCAACCCGATCTTTTCCAGGACTTGGGCCTGCGCAGCCCACATGTCCGCCTTTTCCTCGGGTTTTGCGTGGTCGTATCCAAGCAAATGCAAAACGCCATGTACCACAAGCAGCTGCACCTCGGCTTCAAGTGGATGCCCGCCGGTTTGGGCCTGGGCTTCCGCGCGAGGAATGGAGACGAGCACGTCACCCAAATAGGATGTGCCCGTTTCTGGATCCATTTCGGAGGCCGGAAAAGACAGCACATCGGTCGGTGCATCCACCCCCAGGTAATCGCGGTTGAGCTGTTGGAGCCTGGCGTCGTCTGTCAGGACGACAGACAGATCCCCGACCCTGGATTGATGTATCAGCACGGCCAACGCCGCGCGTTCGATCGATTTGGTCGAGACCGGCAGGGGCTTAATCGAAGCTTTGATATGGATCATTTTTCCTGCTTGTCTTTGGAAGGTTCCGTTGGCGTCGGGACCGAAGCAGGCACTTCGCCCGCCGGATATTGGATCCGCGGATGGTACGTCCCGCGCAGGGTGGTGACGAAGGACTCGGTAACCAGGTTAAGATCTCGTATAGTGAGCTGCGTATTATCGAGCTGGCCTTCTTTCTGACAGCGCTCGATCACGGAACGGATGATCGCGCGCAGGGCATCGTCCCCTTCCGGGTTTTCTGCGCGGGCTCGCGCTTCCACCCCATCGGCCAGCATCAGTATCCCGGTTTCGCGCGAGCGTGGACGCGGGCCCGGATAACGGAACTTTTCAAAATCCACTTTGGAGGCGTCCCCGCCTGCTTTTTCCAATGCCTGGTTATATTGATAACGGGTGAGCATCGTACCGTGATGCTCGAGGATAAAGTCATCGATACGACGAGGCAGGCGATACTTGTGAGCCAGGTTTACCCCATCGAGTACGTGGTGGATGATGGCAGACGCAGACTTTTCAGGCGTGATATCTGTATGCGTGTTAATGTTTCCGGGAGCCTGGTTCTCGATGAAGAAGGAAGGATCGGCTGCCGCCTTGCCGATATCGTGGAAGGTCGCCCCGACGCGAGTCAGCAACTGGTCCGCGCCGATCTTTTCAGCAGCCCGCTCGGCAAGGTTGGCAACCTGCAGGCTGTGCTGATAGGTTCCGGGCGCATTACGCAAAAACATTTGCAGGAGAGGAAAATCGGAGCGCGAGATTTCAAGGAGCTGCAGGGCTGTTGGGAGGCTGAGGAATTGCGCCAGCAAGTACTGCAGTAAAAGGGCCAGGCTGGCGGAAGCGAGTCCGTTGAACAGTGCTGCGCCGGCCAGCGTAGCCATGCCGATCAGATCGATGAACCCTGTGGAAAGCCGGAATGCGAGGATCATGGCAATCCCCGCGACGGCTATCGCAATGCCTGCGCGAAAGAAGGCCCAAAACCGGCGTGCGGAGCCAAGCATCACCACGCCGCACAGGGTGGACAGCAAATAATAAGGCATCAGGTTGAGCGTATTCGGTAAGCCATAGGGCGCCAGGATGCAGATCACCAAAGTGCTGACAACACCAACTTCCATGCCGAACAAGGATGTGAGCAGAAGGCCGATGGCAGGCAGCGGGTAGGCATAGGGAACGATCGTCCGATTGGGAACCACCAGGCGGGTGGTCACCAGAAAAACAATAAAGATAAAAGCAAACACGATCAGGCTGCGAGGGTCTGATAAGAGGTCTATCTGCGAACGGCGATGGAAATAGAGACCGGTAAAGAATGCCAATAGAACCGTTAATGCCCCCACGCCCAGATAGGTCTCGACGGGCTGATCCACCTGGACCAGGCCAAATTGCTGTAGGGCCTCCATCTGGGCGGGTGTGATGATATCGCCGCCGGCGACAATGGTCTCGCCGGTCTTATACGACTGGACCACAGGTTGTACTGCATCGCGCGCCGCCTGTTGAGCGGCTGTCGTTAGGTCCTGGCTGTATTGGCTGTTTGGAACCACGAAGGCGCTGACCAATTGCGTAACGAGCGTGGCTGCAGGCTCATCCAATGTAAGGCTGACATGCGAGGAAATATCGTTCTTGATCAACTCCAGATTGTCCGGGCGTACGGGGTCGCGCATCAATTGTTCCAGGACGCGTACGGATTCTTGCTGGACTTCGTTCCAGTTGGAATCAGACATCCCCAGAATCTCCTGGACCGCGGCGGGCGTCAAATTATGCCCGTTCAGCGAAGCAAGAACGGATTGTTTCTGGTTGGTGGTGGTTGTCGTATCCAACCTGATGAAAGAGATCGTTTGGAGGGTGGAATTAAGCTGGTCGATTTGCTTGCGGGCGATTGCCGGGTCAGGCAGGGTATAAATGGGCAGGACCGCTTTTTCAGCGTTGTTACGCGCCTCCTCCGTCCGCACCTGGCTGACATATTGGAAGTTCTGTGTTGCCTGCATATTGCGAGGGGCTACATCTCCCACCTGGACTGGCGGCGCCGGCGGGCGCAGGCTTAACGGCAAAGCGAGCGCGGCGTACGCCACTACACTTACCGAGACCAGGAGAAATGCTCGCAAGGTGCGGAGGCTAAAAGAAGCGGACGGGCGTTTTACCATGTAAAAGTGTCTTCACCGAAGGGAGTGCCTGGAAAAAACTCGTTAACCGTGAAGGGAACAAAGAATAAGTCCGGAATAAACCTTGCAGCAGGCTGCTTGTTGCGCGGCTTTCCCAAAGTGGAAACATCTGGCCGGCAGCTAACGAGTCGGGTTCCCGCCAAACGGGCGCGCGGCAATCCCTGACCAGTATATTGAAGCCCGTTGTCGAGGATCGTCTTGCCATCGAACGCCTCGTGGCACAACATCATTAATCCATTCAAGCACTTTGATAAATCTATACGACCCGGGGCCCCTCTGCACAAGGCATTATGGATTGTCCTGCTTGGTAAGCAGTTCCTTGACCATGGAACTGACCTGATCCCCGGCCACGCGACCTGCCATCTTCGGCATGAGCAGTTTCATTACCTTGCCCATATCAGTCTGCGTAGAGGCGCCTGCCTCGGCGATGGCGTTCTGAGCCAAGGTCCGTAATTCGTCCCGGCTCATCGCGTTTGGCAGGAAGGTCTCCAGCACTTTGATCTCAGCTTCATTCTCTGCCAGCAAATCGGCGCGGTTGGCTTTCTTTGCTTCTTCTACAGCCTCGCGGCGATTCTTGATTTCTTTTTGCAGCAGCGGAATAATGGCTGCGTTGTCAAGCACGACCCTTTTATCCACTTCAACCTGTTTGACCGCGGCCAGCGCCATGCGGACCGTGCGCTTGCGAACCTCGTCATGGGCCTTCATGGCTTCCTTCATTGCTTCGGTCAATTGAGTCTTAATATCCATGACGTCATTATACTAGAGATGTAATTCTGGATTATGTTTCTGGATCGAAGGTGGGCAGCTTGGAACGATACCCAAAGTAATGAGATGGCGAAGTCCATCTCACGGTTAATTACAGTGTACGGCGAAAACATCTAAACCAAAGCGGCCTGATCAGCCATGGTTGCGGGAAGCGGTAAAGAGCCGATGGAAATTTTAATCTGCCTGCGATACCCTCATCATGACACCAAGCGTAGGAGCTTTCAGGAGAATGATCGGCGTAATACTAATCCGTGAGGCAGGGCATTGCACGGGCCGGCCTAGGCCAAAATGGCAGTAATAGGAAAAATACGCCGGAATACCTTCCCAGCCTCAGCGCGCGTACCACCCCAGTCGGTCATACCCGAAGTATGTTTATTTTTTGAAATAAGAGAAGGGTCTTCCTCAGTCTGAGGCCGAGGCCGGAGAAAGCAGGCGGCGCAACTCCAGTTCGGCTTGCGCGGGGGTAATAGACAAGGCAAAGCCCCACTCACTGAGCAGGGAGGTCTGTAAGCGTTTCAGGACCGCCTGGTCATTATCATTCAATGGCTTGGCCTCACGAAAAGAGGTGAGGTCACGGATCACGCGGCAGATCGATTCGGGGCGGCCGTCCTTAAGTAACTCGAGCATGTGAAGCTTGCGTTCCTGGCGGTCTACGGGGAGCGGTTCGCTGGGGCCGGTGAGGATAGCCAGCAGTCGCTTGAACCTGGCACCCTGGGTGGGGGGCCGGAGGCGGCTTTCCAGTTTATCATCCGCCGGTACCCACACGGTCATGTCGCGAATTTGAACTGCGAAGTAAAGGGTATTCTTGCCGGATACAGCCCGCTCTTCCAGCTGGGTAATCTGACCAAGTCCATAGGTCCAGTGCATAACCGGATCACCTACATGAAAGTCCATAAGTACCTCCTGTAAACATCGGCGGGGCCTTTCGATCTACACAAGGCTGTGACCAAAATCAACGTAGAGAAGTGGATATAAAAAAACACCAGCCGGCAAAGGGACTGGCGCTTGGAACTGTCGGTCCATCAGTTGTAACGTGATTATACCATCTATTTCCACTGGAGCTGATGTCGCAGGGTCTCAGAATCGCGGTAAATAGGGCAATTATGCAGCAAACACCGGGGAAGGAGTGGTATGGGGATGGCTGGCGGATTTTAGATAACCCACTCCTGGGTTGGGATAAAGGCCCACCCTATCAGCTGCGGAAAGTGGAGTTATACCATTCGCCTAAAGGTCAGGTTGGTCGTATAATTTCGCACTAATGACTTGCAGGAGATTATCGAAACTCGTAGGGACAGGCAAGATGGGTGACCGTTGACATGGGAAGTATATTACATTCGTATGTAGTCCTGTATGGGACGCTGTTTGTAGCAGTCGTCGTCATAGTGCTGCTCGTGATCAGAATGAATATGATCCTGCAGGCTAATCGGCATCTCCATGAAGAACTGGAGCTTTTGGCCACCGTCGATCCACTGACCGGCGTCGCGAACCGGCGCTTCTTTGAAGAGACATTGGCAATCGAGATCAAGCGGGCCCAACGTTATGGACGACCGCTCTCCCTGCTTATGATCGATATCGCCAATTTCAAAAATTACAACGATCAGCACGGCCATCCAACGGGGGATAAGCTTTTGCAGGATTGCGCACATCTCTTCAGGGCGCTCCTGCGGTCCAGCGACCTCGTGGCGCGCTACGGAGGAGATGAATTCGCTGTGATCCTGCCTGAAATCGGCGTGGAACAAAGCAGGGCTGCCGCCGATAGGTTGAGCAAAATTAGAATAGGTGCGCTGGGTTCTGAAGAGGAGATCGCCATCAATACGGGTTGCGCCGCCTTTGAAAAAGACATGACCTCCGCGCGGTTGCTCGAACTTGCAGACCAGGATTTGAATCGACAGAAGCTTGCGGACGCCCCCAAGCAGGGGTTACCCCCTGCAATGGATATCAAGACCGGGTAGCAATAATCCGTTTATTCGCAAGGTTCCGATATTCCAAATTCAATTCATATCCTACAAAATGCCTGCCAGCTTTTAGCGCGGCCAGCGCCGTCTGCCCGCTGCCCATAAAGGGATCGAGCACGACTTCACCTTCAAAAGTATATAGCTGGATCAGGCGATAAGGCAGTTCAACGGGAAACGGGGCTGGATGGCCGATTTTCCTGGCTGATTCCGCTGCAAAGGTCCAGACGGATTTTGTAAACTCGAGGAATTCATCCTTCGTGATGGTATCTTTCCGATCCGTGGGCCGGCCCCTATGATAAGAGCCTTTGGAAAACACCAGGATATATTCATGCACGTCGCGCAGGGTGGGGTTGGAGGCCGACTGCCATGAGCCCCAGGCGGTCGAGGCGCTGGCCGAGGCAGCTTTATCCCAGATGATCTCGCCGCGCATAAGAAAGCCCAATTCGATCATCTCACGCGCAATAAAAGTGTGCAGGGGGATGTAAGGTTTACGCCCCAAATTCGCAACATTGATACAGGCGCGTCCGCCGGCCACAAGCACGCGGTGGGTCTCAGCCCAAACGCGTTTAAGGAAGGCAAGATACTCGTCAAGAGTTAAGTCTTCGTCATACACTTTGCCCACGTTATACGGTGGGGAAGTGACCATCAGATGCACGGAGCTATCGGGCAATTCAGCCATCTTTTCCGAGGAATGATTGATGACCGCATCGAGGTTTTCAGCGGAGATGGGGTTTTCTACAAACTGTGTTTCTTCTGATTGTGGCTGATCGTCGTACAGGCGCCCTGAATAAAAGGCGGAGGCATCATGCGCCATGCGGCCGGGAGAACCAAAGGAGGAAGTCTTGGATTTTTTAACCATTAGTCTAAAGGCGCAAAGCGGATGGCGCCGCCCGGGCATCCGGAAGGAGCAAAGGCACTAGCGCTGTTCTTCCATGGTCGGCAAATGGGACCGCTTGGAGAATGCAGGCTGGGCCTATGGATTATCCGTGAAGAGTGCAGATAAAGCCGGCGTCAAAGCCCGTGTAGCCAGGTCAAATTCATATCTTGTGCGTTTGATTGCCGCTTGCATGGCATATTCGAACATCGGGCCGCGTTTTGCGGAATCCAGATTCATCCAGGCGTGCGAGTCACGCGGCAGGAGCGGAATGACCAGTTTCTTAATCCCCGGGACGAAACTAAATGCTTCCCAGGGATAATAGAATTTCCCCGATCGCAAAGCGGGATTCTCGATCAGTGTATCATCCAGCGGATCGATCTCTGAGGGCGCAGGGTGCATGCCATTGGGCTGGCAGACGAGCCATAGATCCACATAATTGCTGTGAGCGTAGAAATCCTGGGCAGAGTGCGTAAGCCGTCCAAATGCCTGCCAGGCAGATAGAACCTCTCCCCCCTCAAGCGCAGGCTTGATAAGCGACCGCTGCGCGTCGATATAGGTACGAGATCCCTTGAAGTCATTATTATCAAAATGAAATTCATCGTGCCTGAACTGGTAAATTAGAACATCCTGGCGGAGATTCGCTGCGATGATCGCCTCGAGTGCCTGAGGGCTGAAAGTTTCACCCACCGCGCGACGAAGGATCTCCTTATGAACGGGCTTCAGCATTTATTTCAGTCCTTTGAGCTCATTGAACTCGGCAGCCTCGGCACGGCTTTTCACCGTGATTGCGTCCGGCAGGCCGGTTGTCCTGGGGTTTGCATCTCTCTTGTAGAATTATAAGTGAGGAAACGCAGTTATCTGATGAAAATCTCCTGCTGGAAGTGGTCTCCACTGAAGCCCTCCGCCTGAGAAAGCGAAGGGTTATGAAGTTCCATCAACGGATCGCTGGTATCTAAAGCCTTTATATCCCTTTGTTGGCGCAAGCTGAGATTATAATCCAGGCATGTCTTTTTACACGCGCAGGGGCGATGATGGGACGACCAGCCTGCTTGGCAAGGGAAGGGTCGCCAAATACCATGCCCGCCTGGAAGCCATTGGCACCCTGGATGAATCTTCTGCGAGCCTGGGCGTGGCTCGCGCGGCGGCGCGTGATCCACGCTGCGAGCCGCTGCTGCTCGAAGCACAGCGGGATCTATACCGATTGATGGCGGAAGTAGCTGCCACCGACGAGAACGCCGGTCAATTTCGCTTCGACGCACGCCGCGTTGACTGGTTGGAGAAGCAGACGGACGAATTAAGCAAGGTCGTGGAAATGCCAGACGAATTCATCCTGCCGGGAGATTCGCCGGCGGGCGCGGCCTTATCCCTGGCGCGGGCAGTTGTCCGCCGGGCCGAACGGCGAGTTGTGGAACTATTCGATAAAAAAGAAATCTCCAATCCGGCCTTGCAGCAGTATCTCAACCGGTTATCGTCTTTGCTGTTTGTGCTCGAGCTCCTCGAGAACCGGGCTGCGGGGAAAGATACTACGACCGCCAGGGAGAAATGAGGCAAAGGAAAAGAACGGAAAAAACGAATTAGGGGGCCGGTCATAAATTCACTCTGAGCTCATCAGGCCCGACTCTACGCTCTATTTTCGAGGGGTGTATTGGCGATTTTAAGCCGTGGTTAATGGAAACAGGCCAATGACGCCTGGCAAAACTTAATAACCTAAATTCGGGAGAGGCTGGCGTAGGGGCAACTCCTCAAGGATATGTTGATCATTATTTCAGCCAGGGGAACCCCGGTTCGCAATATCCTTGCTTGGCCCAATGAGAGTCGCCCAATTTATGCAGTCGAATCCTTGCCCCGAATTCGCATTCGTTAAAAGAGAAATCGCCCTCTCTACTATAATCAACAATCTTCAAAGGCTGTAGAAGAGTCTCCTCCGGCCGAGAACTGGACGGACACCAAACTTGAAAAGGATCTTTGATTTACTTTACCTGATGATCGGAAGGAGTTGGATGTGACGGGTACTCTGCTCAATATTGTCACCGTGCTTATCGGGGGAACACTGGGTTTGCTGTTCGGGGCACGCGTTCCTGAGCGATTAAAAGCCACAGTTGTCACAGGGATGGGTTTGTTTGTCGCTGCGATCGGGATTCAGATGTTCCTGAAGACCGGAAACTCGCTGATCGTTCTCGGGGCGCTTCTGATCGGCGCTCTGCTGGGTGAATGGTGGGGTATCGAGGACGGTCTCCAGTCCCTGGGTCAAATCCTTGAAAAACGATTTTCCAGGAACGCAGCGGATAACGGAGACACTTCGAGTAGATTCGTACGCGGCTTCCTGACGGCTTCCCTGCTCTTCTGCGTCGGTCCCTTGGCGATCCTTGGCTCCATTCAGGATGGTCTGACCGGCAACTACAACCTGCTTGCGGTGAAGTCGGTGTTGGATGGCTTCGCATCGCTGGCCTTTGCCTCCACCCTGGGAGTGGGGGTCTTATTTTCGGCGCTGGTCATCCTGGTGTACCAGGGCGGCATCAGCCTGCTGGCTGCGCAGTTAAACTCGGTGGTAACCTCATCTATGCTTAACGAGTTGACCGCTGCAGGCGGCGTGATCTTGATGGGACTGTCCATCAGCAGCCTGCTTGAAATCAAGAAGATACGCATAGGTAATTTCCTTCCGGCGCTCGCCGTCGCCCCGCTGATCGTGTGGATCATGTCTTTATTTGGAAAATAGAATAATTCCAAAAATCTAATCAACGAGGCCGCGCATCAATGCGCGGCCTCGTTGATTTCGGCAGGGTCATGAACTGCTGCTTGATATTCTTTTATTGGGCGCCGGCTGCTGTGAGAGCTGCATCCAGTTTCTGCTGAAAGGCGGAAAACGGTTGCGCCCCGTCAACCGTATCGGTTTTTGTCTGGCCATTCACGGTATAGTTGATCACAAAGAAGGGTGTACCTTGAAGCCCCGCCGTTACAGCATCCTGCAAATCCTGATTCGCCTGGCTCTCATATTTGGCGCTGGAAAAACAGGAATTATAGGCGTTCATGTCCAGACCTACGCTTTGTGCGATGGCCTGCAAACGACGAGGCGTAAAGGAAATGCCATCCGCCTCTCCTAGAACGTTGGTAAACAGCGCGTCATACATTTGCCAGTACTTGTTCTGGTCGGCCGCGCAATAAGCGGCTGCAGCGGAATCCAACGATTCCCTGTCAGACCCGCCCGTAGCCCTGTTGGCGTTATCGCTCACAAAATTGCCGGCAGAACGGGAGGTAAAGTAGACTTTGCCCGGTTTCACATAGGCATCAATGACCTGGGCCTCGGTATCCGCCCAAAAATTCTTACAGTAGGGACACTGATAATCAGAAAACTCGACAAGCTTAACCGGCGCATTCGGGTCGCCAGTGTTATTACGATCTACACTGGGTCGCGCTATCGGTGTAGCAGGCTGGACGGCAGCCAGGGGCTTGAGCTGCGGATAGATCAAAAAGAAAGCAATCACCAAAGCAAGCAGCGTAATGGATCCGATCCAGATCAAACGATTGCGTTGTTCTTCACGGCGGCGTTTTTCACGGAATTCCTGGCGCTTGCTCATTCCTTCTCTTTCCTTTTTGCTCATTCAATCACCTCATCGTTTAAATGTTACAGGGTACGGCGGTATTACCTGTACGGGGTTTTTTCGGCGTCCAAACCGGGGTCTTGTTTTTAGTTCTAAGTGGTCGTTCGTAAATCTTTACACTTGTTTTGCGCTTTTCGGGGGCTGAACCCCCGAAAGAGCAACATGATTGGTTCTAATTACTTTCGACCGACTACTTATTAATACTGAAAACAAGTCTATTGAGGGAGGCAGTGACGCCTCAAAACAGAAAATTCCTGCCCGCAACTTTCAAAAGAAAACATGGGCACGAAATTTTCTCATGGTCAAGGTCTTTTGTCCAGCATGCACGTAAAAGACTTATTTCTCTTTAAGCGCGCATTCATCCAGGTCGTCATCGTCTCCAGCACTTTCGCCTTTTCCGGCTCGTTATGGATCTCGTGATACATGCCCTCCCAGGGGCGCCAGGTGACTTGCTTTCCGCCGCGCTCGGCAAATTCGCGGCTGGCCTGTGCGGAAGTTATCCGGTCCCCCATCCCATGCATAAGCAGAAGCGGAACCGGAAACTCGGAGGCATGCTCAAGCGCCCAAAGCCCGGAATTGTACATGCCTACATAGAGCCGGGCCGAAATCAGGTCGTGCACCAGGGGATCGTTGTTATAGGCTTTTACGACCTGCGCATCATGCGAAAGCGCGGCCGTATCCAGTTTTGATTTCTGGGTAAAGCCGGGGGCGATTTTATCCATGACTCTGCCCAAAACAACTTGAACAGCGGGTGGGTCGAAAGCCAGTTTAAGCCAGGGGCCGGTCACAATAACGCCCGCTACATTGGGCCTGCGGCGCAGTGTGAAGTTCAAAACGAGGTTGCCGCCCAGGCTGTGACCATACAGGAAGGCGGGGAGTTTCGGATAACGCCTCGCAACTTGCTCCAGAAAATCCGCGACGTCATCCATCAAAGCCTCGTAACTTGAGGTATGGCCGCGCGCTCCGCCTGATTTGCCATGCCCGCGCAGGTCAAAGCCGGCCAGGGCGTACCCTGCTTTTGTAAAAGCCTCCGCAACGTGGCTATAGCGTCCCACGTGTTCGCCATGACCATGCACCAAAGCCACAACCGCCTTCGGCGTTTCCGCCGGTTCCCAGCCGCAGCCGTAGAACTTTATGCCTTCCTTATTCTCCCAGCCCAATTCATAAGTTTTCATGATATGCCTCAAAATCAGATCTTGAATTCGCGATCGTTTCTCCCTTGGAAGCGGTATTCAAATCCCGGAGGGCCTCGCCCTTTTTGGGCATTCTCCGGGAGAATATGAGCGATTCCCAATTGGAGACCGCGGCCATTTTCACTTTACTTCAAACGTATAAACCGGAAACTGTTCGCCAGTACGACGGAAACCGATTCTATGATAGAGCGCCAGTGAGGCTTCATTGTCTTCCTGGGTATTGACCGTTAAGCGCGAGCCTCCGTTCTTTTGCATTTGCCTCATAAGGTCGCCTACCAATGCTGCCCCCAGCCCGCGTCCTTGTGCCTCAGGCCGGACGGCCAGCCGGGCCAGGTGGGCCCCCAGCGAAGTTCCCGTCGAAAGTTGATATCCAAGCATATCCGAGGCATCTTCGGCGATCGAAGCGTACGAGGCCTGGGAATAAGCCTTGCTCAAGGCAGCGAACGAATTGCGCCAGAGAGGTTCGAACGCAGCAGAGTCCACTTCAACCACACGCGGCAGATCATCGGGGGTCATGGCGCGCAGCTTGATATTATCAGGAATGGGAGTAGGTGCGATGAACTGATTGTTCCATTCGAGCAGGGTAATATGCCCATCGAGATTGTACCCGCTATCGATCAGGATTTGATCAAACCAGGGCTGGGTCGCGATCACAGCCGCGGTCGCGCCGCTGGACCCGGCCAATTCATCCCGCGCTGCATTCCACAGCAGCCTCCAAACCGAGGGTCCGGAAAGATGTGTTGCAAAGACAAACAGGCGGATCCACGAGATCGAATCTGGGTCAGGCGGGCAAGCCAGGGCTCCCACCAAGTGTCCGCGTTCTTCCAACACCCAGTAAGGAGAGCAACCCAGCCAGTCAAGCGGTGTGCGCCAATCGAGGTGCCGGTGAACATGCGACGAAAATAAGATAAGATCGGAAATCTTCTGCTGGTCCGACGAAACCGCTGGGCGGACCTGCAGGCCCGCTCTCAAGGATTCCGAAGCATTGCTCCCGATCATCTTTGAATAAAACGTAGGATGAACTTGAGAATCCGCTCGAAGACAGACGGCTTGTCTTTAGCTTCAAGCGAGCCGATCATTTTGAAGGCCGAGTTTGTTACTTTGCCGCGCTTGAGTTTGATGCCCGCGGCCGCTTTGAGCACCATGGATCGCAAATCCCCCTCGCCTGCCTCGGCAAAGAGCCCGGCAGATTGTTCGTAAGCATCGTAAGCCTCATCGAAACGTTTGAGGGCCTCCAGGGCAGCGGCCTGGTTTCCAACCGCCATGGCCTGGCGTTTGAGGTCCTTGGCTTGCGCGAAAACATCCTGGGTGCCCAGGGCCGCCTCGAGTGCTTCCTGCGCCTTGCCCATTTTTAGGAGCGCAACGCTTTTATTGTTCTTCAGCTCGGCCGCATTGACGGGATCGTTCAAGGAGCTGTAGCCCTCTGCGGCATTTTCGAAAATGGCTGCAGCAAATTCGTATTCGCCGGCTTCAAAAGCCTGTTTGCCATTCTCAGATAATTTCTGAAGTTCAGATGCAGTTGTCATGATTTCTATTTCCCTCGCCCGCATGGATCAGAGCGTAATATCGAGCAGACCTTCTGCCACCGAGCGCAATTTATCTGTAGGCATCGAGCTGAGCTTCATGGCCAATTCGATATAAGGGCGGTTCACTGGCTGGCAGACAAAAGCCTGAAGTTCTTTGGGCAGGTCGAGGAACTGCTCCATGAATTTCTGGTCGGTCATCCAGTCGCCGACCGGCCCACTATGGTCGAAGAAAGTTTCTATGTGGCCGCCCAGCGCAGTAAGCAGTGCTTCCAGTTCGGGGACGGGGATGGCACGCTGGCCAAGCTCATAAGCTTTGATGCGCGCCGCAGGGATACCCGTCTCCAGGGTCAGGGCTTTAATGGAGACACTGGCAGAGTTGCGCTCCTGACGAAGCAGCGCGCCGATCATACGCTGACGCAATTCCACGAGCCGCGGCAGGTCAAGTGGCTCAGCTGCAGTTTCATTTGCAGAAATGGAGGCCTTACCCCAAAAATGGTCGATAGGCAGCTTGAGGTAATAAACCAGGATCTCCAGTTCCGGAAGCGAAGGGGCGCGCCGCCCCTCTTCGTAAGCGCGAAAAACGCCCTTTGTCACGCCAATGGCTTTGGCGCATTCATCCAGGTTTCGGCGTGCAGCCAGGCGCACATCCCGGATCAATACCCCCAGTTTTTTAGTACGAAGAGTGGTTTGGGTGCGAATGTCCATGTGTCAGTTTGCTTGGGCTTTCCGGTTATGAAAAATTCTTATTCCACTGTGCTCACAAGGAAGCTTGGGCGGTTGGGATTCTTCTTGGGATCACCGGAACTTATATGAAAGGAAACCTTGTCTTTCGAGGATAAATCCCGGTCAAGCTATTATAGCAGAGAACGTTCCGTTGGCTGTTCAACGCCGCTGGCGGCTCGCGAGCATTTCAGCCACCGAGACGCCGAAGATTTCGGCGCTCAGCTTGAAGCCGGCCGCTTCGAGTCTCGGCGAAAATTGCGGACGGATACCTGTGGCTTTTAACATTCCAAGTACTTTGCCCTCCTCTCCGATCCCCGTTTGCTCAAACTTAAAGATATCGGTGAGCACGATGATATCACCCTCCATACCCGCCACCTCGGTGATGGCGGTGATCTTGCGAGTTCCGTCCTTCAAGCGCGTTTGCTGGACAATAAGATCGACCGCGGAGGAGATCTGTTGGCGGACAACTTTGAGAGGCAATTCCACACCGGCCATGAGCACCATGGTCTCCAGGCGTGAAAGGGCGTCGCGGGGGGAATTGGCATGCAGTGTGGTAAGCGAACCGTCATGACCGGTGTTCATGGCCTGCAGCATGTCCAGGGCTTCGCCGCCACGGCACTCGCCCACCACAATACGGTCTGGACGCATGCGTAAAGAGTTGCGAACAAGATCACGGACCGTCGTCGCACCCCCGCCGTCCACATTCGCAGTTTTGGTCTCCAGCCTGAGCACATGGTCTTGTTGAAGTTGTAACTCGGCCGCGTCTTCGATGGTGAGAATGCGCTCGTTCTCAGGGATGAAACCTGAAAGCACGTTCAGCAGCGTGGTCTTTCCCGAACCCGTCCCGCCCGAAATGACAACATTCAAACGCCCAACCACGCAGGCCTTTAGGAATTCGGCCATGTTTTGAGTAAGAGTGCCTAATTCCACCAATTGGTCAGTGCTAAGTTTATCCTTCAGGAATTTACGGATCGTAATGGACGGGCCATCCAGTGCCACCGGCCGGATGACGGCGTTTACACGTGAGCCGTCGGGCAGGCGGGCGTCAACCGTGGGACTGTCGGCGTCAATGCGCCGTCCCAGGGGCAGGATGATGCGTTCGATGATCCGCATAACGTGCGCATCGTCGTCGAAGGCTACATTGGTACGGACCAGCTGTCCGTGCTTTTCAACGTAAATTTTCTTCGGCCCATTGACCATGACTTCGCTGACGTCGGGGTCGTCCAACAAGGGTTGGATCGGGCCAAAGCCCATCATGTCGTTCATCACATCCTGAAAGATCAGGCGCTGAAGATCCTCCGGCAGGTTGATGTTCGCCTGTTCGTAAACGTCCTTCAGGTGCTGCTTTATGAATTCCGGGCGGTTCTCCGATGAAACACCTTCGCTCTCGATCCCGCGCGCAAGTGTATCGCTCAAATAACGTTTTAGTTTTGCCAGGTCGGCCGCCGAAAACCGCGGGGCTTTGGATGAAGCAAGTTGGGTCATGAAACCTTACCTTTATAACTTGTCATTATGGCAGTTCACCTGTCACCTTGTGGAAATACTCGAACATGCCTGTAGCACTTTTCTGACAGAATCCTAAATTTGATTCAAATGCTAAAGGACACAGCACGCGTGCCAAGAGAGCGCAGTACACATATTTACGGACTGCCCTGTTCTTCATCGTGATCAGGCAGCACCCAAACGATTTGTGATCGGCTCACTGCCAGGAAGGGAGCCTGGAATAACGCCTGCCCGTCCGCGCCGAGGATGGTTGCTTCGGTGACGGCAAGAAAGAGTTCGTCACGATCCAGTTCGTCCTTCAGACGTTCTCCCCGCCTTACATGGACCTTGCCGCGTATTAATTGATTAGTCGTCTGAACGGCAGCTTGCACCGCAATTTTCGGCACTACATCTGTGAAGAACTTGCCCTTTTCGTCAAATTCGATGGTCATAAAAATTCTCCAGACCGGTCATTCCAGACCAGCAAATATTGAGGGGTTAGCGCCTTAAAAAGCAAGGCCGGTTGAGAATCCATAAATGTTTCAACGAGCTCCGCTTTTTTTAAGGGAGCCTCAACAGGATATCGCCCGGACACTCTGGGCCCGCCAGCTTGCCCACATGCGGTTGATGTGGATATCCCGTGTTATCCAGCGCGCAAGCTTTTTGCAAGATCAGCCATTTGCCGCGCTGCATCCTTTAAGATGATCGAGGCTGTATCTTTGGGGAATTTGACTGTGTATGGCTGGTGCTGGTTGTTTGCCATGGCAAAGTTTCCTCCCAGATATGGCATGGCAGCTTTAATGGGAATCCCGATTATCTTTTCTGCCTCGGGTTTGGTCAAACCCTCCAGGCCGATCGAGCGATTCATAATAATATATACGGAGGCAGCATTTACTCCACTGGTTTGCAAATAATCCCACACGGTTTTTGTCAGGGAAACGGTGCTCACGTCGGTGCCAATGATCATGGCGATCAGGTCAGCCTTTTCAATCAACGGCAGGCTGATGTGCGAGAGCGCGCGACCCAGGTCGACCAGAACGAAATCGTAAGATGATTTGAGCGCAGATACTATGTTATCGATCCTCCCTGCAGCGAGCTCGTTACCTTTTTTAGGGTCGGGAGACCCGGCCAATAGATGGATATGCCAATTCGGCAGCTCCTTCAGCGTGTTGCGGAAGAACTCAGGCGTCGTTTCCGAGGCAGGCAGCTGTGAAACCGTAACCAGGTTTGTATCGCCTTCATAGCCCAGGATTCCTGCAATCGAACCGATCGGAAGAACCATATCCACGACCACAACTCGCGCCTCAGGCTGGTTCTGTTTGATATTCATCGCGATGTTTGCACAAAGCGAGGAGGTGCCGGTACCGCCTTTGGCGCTTACAAAGGCCACCAACAAACCTCCCTCCTTCACGACCACCGGTCCACCGCCCAGCAGCCGCGTTACCGTTTCTATCAAGGAAGGTATGGCCTGGGCAGTCTTGACCAGATATTCATTGAAACCCGCCTCCTTGCACGACTGGGCGCGGCCCGGCTGCGGGTCACTGCTCAATGCAATCAGCGGGATGTTCGCGGAGCGAGCGTCCGAGCGCAGGCGGGTGGCAAGCTGCTCCGCTGTTAGATCAGACAGGACTGGATCGACAATAATAAGGTCAGGTCGGTCGCGCCAGGCTGAGATCAACCCCTCCTTCCCTGAGCCAGCTTGCAGAATATGGTGTCCTTCCGCATGCAATGCCCGGGCAAGGTAGTTGCGGCTGGCAAGATCCCCATCAATAATAAGGATATTGCTCCCGACCATGAAGAATCCTCAAGCCTCGATGGGCGGCATGAAATATCCCAAGCCCGAGCGGGTGACAATATGGTGCGGGGCATGGGCGTCATCTTCCAGTTTTTGCCGCAGGCGCGCAATACTGACCCACAGGATTTCTTTATCCGATTTATATTCGGGACCCCACACGGTGGTCAGCAGGTCTTCGGAGGTAAGTATCTTGCCAATGTTGTGGGCAAACTGGAGCAGCAGGCGATACTCTGTGGCGGAAAGCGAAACCGGTTGGTCCCCGCGCCATACTTCGGCGCGGGCGAAATCGATCTTGAGATTCTCGTGGGTAAAGAACCGTTCCTGACCGTGTTCCGTGGGAAGCTGCGCCCTGCGAAGTACGGCGCGGACGCGCGCAAGAAGTTCTGTCGCCGAAAAGGGCTTTACCAGGTAGTCATCCGCTCCGAGATCCAGGCCTTTCACGCGATCGTTTTCTTCGCCTTTGGCCGTCAGCATGATGATCGGCACATTCGAAAACTCCCGAATGCGTTGGCAGGTGGCAAACCCATCAAGACGCGGCATCATGATATCCAGAAGGATCAGGTCAACAGGCTGGGCCGAAAAGACCTCGATGGCCTGCAGGCCGTCTGCGGCAGTTACAACGGTATAGCCCTCCGTTTTTAGATTAACCTCCAGCAAGCGCAGGTATCGGGGTTCATCATCAACAATGAGGATGCATTTGGACATGGGTTCCTCCTCGCCTAAATGATTTGGTTTTCAAATCAAGGTATTTCGACACGGTCTAAACGCCTTTCCGATTTCACCCGGCGTCGCGGTGAACGGCAAACTTATGGACTTTGTGTTCTCCACCTGAGAACCGGTCAGGATGAGCCAATGAAACCTGCTCATAGTTGTGAGTCGACCGGTAGGTCAACGAAAAAGGTTGTGCCCTTATCTAAAACCGATTCTGCCCAAATCTTACCATGGTGCGCCAAAATTATCTGTTTGCATATATACAGGCCGAGGCCTGTGCCGGTCACGGTGCGCTCTCCGGGAACCCTGTAAAAACGCTCGAAAATAAAGGGGAGAAACTCCTCAGGAATGCCTGGGCCCCGATCGCTGAAACTTACCCGCAGCCTCTTTTCAGTCCGTCGCATCCCAATGAACATGGGAGAACCGGGCGCGTATTTCGTTGCGTTACTGAACAAATTTTCAAAGACTTGGGAGAGCTGCACGCTATCGCCAAGAATAGGCGGGACTACGTCAAAATCGAGCTCAACCTGAAGTTCCGGGTTGTGAGCGCGCACGTGCGTGGTCACATCGCGGAGCAGAGCATCGAGCCGCAGCGGCTGGAACTTGAATTTAACCGTCCTGCTGTGCAGGCGCGCCGATTCGAGCATATTTTCGATCAGCTGCGTCAGGCGATCGGTCTCTTCATCGATAATGGACAGGAATTCATGCTGGGTCTTTTCGTCCCATTGCGTGTCCTTTCGCAACAGGCTGGTGCTGTAGCCTTTGATAAATCCAAGGGGTGTGCGAAGTTCGTGGGAGATGGTCGAGACAAAATCATCCTGCAGGCGCATCTGGCGTTGAACAGACTCAAGGCTGGCGCGTGCTTCTTCCAATGCTTTTGATTCGAGCATGGAGGCTACCAGCATCGCGACCAGCTTTGCCATTCGAAGGTGGGACGGGGAATAGGCTGGCCCTCCGAAGCGAACGAAAAGCAGGGCACCGCATAAACGACCTGCCATAAACAGCGGCAGCCCGATCAAATAAGGCAGGCTAAGGCGGTCCTTGGGAGGACGCAGTCCGGGCTCCTGGACGATCACATCCTGCTTTGCGATCACTTTTCCGGCGATCCCCTCCCCCCAACTGACATCCGCTTCGGCCATCTTGCCTCGTCCCACCGCGCGCGCATAACCCACGTCGAGGCTTTTACCTTCGGCGTCGAGCAGGTATACGGCTACATTATCATAGACGAACTCCTCACGCAAAGAGGTGAGGAGTGTATCCAGCGCGGCCTTCCAATCTGCTTTAAGGCCCATAGCCTGCAGAATGGAATACATGGTTTCTAAAGACTGGAGGTCAGCGGTCATGATTTAGGGGCGATACTTTTTCCTGCTGATTTCTGCAACACACAGCAGTGGAAATTTAAGAGTGGTGCCTTTGCCTTCAGTGGAATTCACGTCAAGCAGGGAGCCATGCGCCTCGACGATTTGTCGTACCAGTGAGAGTCCCAGGCCCGTGCCCCCGGCCCTGCGTGTCGAAGAAGCATCCAGCTGATGGAAAGGCTCGAAGATCTCGTCCAGACGATTAACGGGGATGCCAATGCCCGTATCCGTGACGGAGACCATGACCAGATTAGTGCTCTCCTCCTTCAGGCTGAGCACTACGCGCCCACCGGAGGGCGTAAATTTGACTGCGTTGTCAAGCAATTGGTTTAGCACCCACATGATCTTTTCGGGGTCGCCCTGGACAAGTGGCAATTGCTCTTTGGCCGCGGTCTGCACGTCCACACCGCGTTCCTCCGCTTTCCGGCTTGCATTCTTGATTGCCAGGTTCGCCATCCGGCGAATATCCAGAGATTCCTGTTTCACACTCATTTCGCCGCGCGAGGCCAGTGAGAACATGATCAGATCCTCGAGCAGATTCTCCAGGCGGTCTGAAGCCTTCTGGCTGACTTGCAGCGCATGGCGCTGTTCGTCGGTGAGTGGGCCCAGCGAATCGGTCACCATCAGTTCCAGGTAACCTTTGATATGTGTCAAGGGGGTGCGCAGTTCATGTGAAATGTTGGCCACGAAGTTGGCCTTCATCTGGCTTAATTCCGACAAACGCTCAAGGGCCCCTTGCAGCTCTGCAGTTCGTTCCTGGACCCGCCGTTCCAGGGTCCGGTTGGCGGCCTGCAGCGCGGAGCGCAGTTGAATGATCTGTTCGGTCACAGCCTGATCGAGCGTGGATTGATTAATTAATCTTTAAGTCCAGGAGAGCCTGGCCAAGCAGGATGGTGTTTCCTTCGGCCACCTGCTCCTGCTGATAGGCCAGGGCTTTTTTTAGATCCACCTCGCTGATATGTTCGGACCGGACAAGCGCTTCCCCTAATCTCGGCACGAGCATTTCAGGCGTTAACTGCGTTCTTTCATTTATCATGAGGACTTTCTCCCTCACCTACACCCTCTCCTTTGGGAAAGGATGTCTTTTGGAACGCTGGTATCGGTTTGTCGATACCCTCAACCGGCGCAGGTGCGAGGGGTCGTTTCGTCTCGCTGCCATAAGATAAAACTTTCAAATTTCCAGGACCCATTCACCAGCAACCATTGTAGCAGAAGATTGTAAATCATTCATTTCTTCAAGATTGCAGTTGAAGGGGTCCTTTTTCAGGACAATTAGATCGGCCAGCATACCTTCCGCCAGCCTGCCCTGGCGGTTTTCAGAATAAGCTGCGTAGGCTGCGCCGGTGGTAAATCCCTCTATGGCTTGCTGCACGCTCAATTTTTGTTCAGCATGCCAGCCCCCGGGGCCCGGTGAGCCATCCGATCTTCTACGAGCGACCGCGGCGTAGATGCCGTGAAAGGGGTTGGGCGACTCTACCGGCGCGTCCGAGCCGAAGGCCACATGCGCGCCGGCATCCAGTTGAGATTTCAAAGCATAGGCCAGGGAAGTGCGTTCGCCCCAATATTTGTCAGCCATGATCATGTCAGATGTGGCATGGATCGGCTGCATGGAGGCAACGACGTCTAACTTCGCAAGCCGCGAGACATCGTCAGGATGAAGCACCTGAACATGCTCAATACGATGACGCAAATGTGGCAGACCTTTTCCGGTTTCATAAGCGCGCAGCTGTTCATAGGCGTTGAGTACCTCGTGATTCGCCCGGTCGCCGATGGCATGCACCGTCATCCCCAGACCTACCTCGGCAGCCTTACGTGCGATCTCGAAGAGCTGCTCCCCATCCATATTGAGGTTGCCCTTATTTTCCGGTTCGCCAATATAGGGTTGGAACATGGCCGCCGTGCGGGGCCCCAGCGCGCCATCCATGAAAACCTTGACTGAGCCTATGCGCAGCCAGTTATCACCGAACCCCGTAGATAAGCCGATCTTGATTGCATGCTCCAGCAGCTCCACAGGGATGTTCTTGGTGACCCGTATTTTCAACCGCTGCTGGGCATGCAGTTGTTGCAGGGCCAGGAAACAATCTCGTTTGTCAAAATCATGGACTCCCGTCAAGCCCATCCTCCACAAGATCGGTTGGGCATCCTCGATAGCTGCGGCGAGAGCCGCCGTGCCCGGTTCGGGCACAAAATCGCTTACCAATACTACGGCATTCTCCAGGAGAATACCTGTAGCTTCGCCCTTCGCGCCCCGCTGAACTTGTCCATCTTTTGGATCGACAGTCCGTGCCCCGATACCGGCAATTCTGAGCGCGGCGGTATTTACCCAGGCTGCATGCAGTGATTTCGCCGTCAGGAAAACAGGATTATTTGGCGCAATCGCATCAAGGTCTGCCGCACAGGGCCAATTTCCCCAATTATTCTGATTCCAACCATGCCCCAATATCCATTCACCGTCGCTTGCCTTGCTTGCTTTTTCTTTTATCCGCCGCAAACATTCTTCGAGCGTGGCAGTTTCGCAATCGATCTTCTGTAGCGATAACGAGTAATATTGCAGGTGCAAATGAGCGTCGGTCAACCCGGGCAGAACCGCATATCCTTGCAAATCCTGCTTGTCCGCCCGGTCCAATGCGGTCAACAGCTCATCGCCGCCAACCGCAACGATCTCTCCATGATCGATCGCGATCGCCGAGGCGACTGGCTTGAGTTTATCGAGAGTATGAATGCGCGCGTTGTATAGGATTTTCATGGTTCACCCGGTAAAGCTGCGCCGGTCGGAAAACATTGTCAATCTGCGAAAGATAGGTTGATCGGGGCCGAAGCCAGGGATGGCTGCTTGCGACCTTACAACAGTTTTTCCAATAGGGCATCCAGCTCTTCATTCGAATAATAGTGGATCGTGAGAGACCCGCCCTTCTTGCCGTGCTTGAGCGAAACTTTGGTCCCCAGACTGGCGCGCAATCGTTTCTCGATGTCGCTCACATCCGGGCTTCGCCCTGGCTTCTTCCGGGAAGCGGGCTTATGACCCGAAAGCTTACGCGCCAGCAGTTCGGTTTGCCTGACGCTCAGATCAAGGTTGACCACCCTCTGCAAGGCAACTTCCTGTGCCCTTGCAGAGGATAACGCCAGCAAGCCTCGAGCATGACCTTCCGTGATCTTTCCGTCCACCAGGGCCTGTTTGACAGCGGCGGCAGCATCGAGGAGTCGAAGCGTATTCGTCACGGCCACGCGACTCTTGCCTACGCGTCTCGCGATGTCTTCATGAGAAAGCCCAAATTCTTTGGCAAGGTGTTGAAAGGCCTCCGCTTCTTCGATGGGATTGAGGTCCGCCCGCTGGACGTTTTCGATCAGGGCCAGTTCGAGTAATTGCTGGTCAGTGGCATTGCGAATGACCACCGGCACGGTTCTAAGCCCCGCCCGCCGCGCGGCCTGCCAGCGGCGTTCTCCGGCGATGAGCGTATAGGTTCCCCCCATGCCAGGTGAAACGATCAACGGCTGGATCACTCCAAACTCACGAATGGAACCCGCCAGTTCATCGAGTTCAGTTTCTTTAAAATTTTGGCGCGGTTGACGCGGGTTGCGTGAGATCGCATCAATCGAAACCTGTGATGCACCTCCCTCGCGTAGAGCAGACGAGCCACCGGGGATAAGGGCATCGAGGCCCTTGCCAAGACCAGAGCGTTGAGGCATGCTTGCTCCTTTTATTTACGACACTCGTGACTTTCTCGATAATGGCACGTTCGAACAAATCCCCGATTTTTTGGGGGTTGAAGCGGGGTAAAACCGGTCGTTAAGTTTTTGCGTTCCTGGCAGCCTGTGCACTGCCCGCTGGAATTACAACCTTCACGCCATCCCCTTTGAGCAGTTCCTTGGAAAGCGCCTCATAGGCTAATGCACCGTTGGAAGACGGCGCGTAGGACAAAATAGGCAATCCATACGAAGGCGCTTCTGCAAGACGGACGCTGCGCGGCACGATGGCCTGGAACACCTGCCCGGGGAAATGACGGTTAACTTCGGTGACTACGTCGTTGGACAGATTGGTGCGAGGGTCGAACATGGTCAAGACCACCCCTCGCACTTTCAGCTCAGGGAAAAGAGCCGAGCGGACGCGTTGGACCGTCCGTGTCAATTGGCCCAGGCCTTCCAGGGCGAGGTATTCGCACTGCACGGGAACCAGTACCCCATCTTTCGCGGCAACCAGTCCGTTAACGGTCAGAATACCGAGGGAGGGAGGACAATCTACTAGGATGTAATCATAGCGACTCACAAGCGGCTCCAGAGCCTTCTTCAGCCTCGTCTCGCGGGCCAGTTCTTCGACCAGCTCCACTTCTGCGCCGGCCAGCGCAGGGGAGGAGGGCAAAAGCGCAAGTTTGAGGCGCTCATTCATCAGGATAAAGGGCGCTGCCGCGCCGCCTAACAAAGCTTCGTACGTACCGCCGGCGACCGTTGTCTTATCCACTCCAAGACAGGAAGTGGCATTGGCCTGCGGATCCAGGTCCACCACCAGCACCCGTTGACCGAAATAAGCCAGGTAAGCGCCCAGGTTGATGGCCGTTGTGGTCTTGCCCACCCCGCCTTTTTGATTGACGAGTGTATAAATGCGAGCCACTAAAGGACCTCCATGAAACACTCCTGGATTTCCGGCTGGGTGGGGATGGCATCGAGGCCCCGCCGCAAAACGGAGCGTGCCGCGAGCTGTGTGGCAAATCGTGCGGCCTCCCACGGATCGCGCGTGGTGTACAGGCGGAAGAAAAAAGCTGCCGCAAAGATATCTCCGGCTCCTGTGGCATCCAATTCCGCCAGGTCGGGTGCACGGAAGCGGCGGCGATCGCCGTTCCAGTAAAGCAGCGAGCCGGCCGAGCCTTCCGTAACGACCAGGAGGCGCGTTTGACGTGCCATCGTTTCGATCAGCTCATCATCTCCCCGGACATCTTCGCGACTGAGGACCACCGCGCCGGCCTGCGGCAATAAAGTCTCAGCCGATTCCCAATTGCAGGGTTCCACCTGTCCATCTTCGTTCCAGATGCGGAGCCAGCCCTGAGGGGTGATCCCGAGCAGAGTTGGGGAAAAAATCTTTCCCAGGTCTTTGCACCAGTCTTCGCCAAGCTCCCGGGCAACCGGGCCCAGGTGAATAATGGGCGTCTTCCGCCAAATTTCCGGCACGCTTTCAGGGGAAATGGGCGCAGCCTGGTGATGCAGGATCTGCCTGCGCCCATCCTCGGCATAAATATTTTCAAAGGTAGTGCTGTATGGCGAAGGGATCTGAATGACCCTGATGCCTTCCAGGGCTTCCAGTGAAGTCTGTTTCCTTAGCGCACTGACCACCCCCACGCGCAAGCCAAGCGCACGGGCGGTGAGAGCCGAAAACGCGGCGGTCCCTCCCAATCGTGGGCCGACAGCCGTCAGGTCCTCGGTGAGATGGCCGATAACCAGATAGTCCACCGCTTCGAGAGAGGCATAGTCGAGCATGAATAGATTATAAACGAGGAAATAGCGGCAATTTACCAGTATCCGTGTGAAAGAAGTGAAAGAGGAGAATTTCAAAAAAGCTCGACTACTCGAAGCCTCCAGTAGTAGTTGATCTCAAAAAAGCTTGGATCCAATGGGAAGAAAGTGCGAATGAAAAGAAAAACTCCGAGGTCTTGACGAAGGCCTCGGAGTTTATTGGTTATTCTTTCGGCAGAATGGTGATCTTACGGTGCGGCTCTTCTCCCATGCTTTGGGTGGTCACCGCGGGATGGTCACGCAGTTCCATATGGATGACTCTACGCTCAGAGGCCGGCATCGGTTCCAAAGTCAGCTTGCGGCCCGATTTGGTCACCTGCTCCGCCATGCGTTGAGCCAGCTGGCGCAGCTGCCGTTCGCGGCGGTCGCGATGTCCCTCCACATCCACAATCAGGTGCACAAACTGGTTGGTCTCTTTACCCACCATCAATGAGGCCACGTATTGAAAAGCTGCCAGCGTTTCGCTACGACGCCCAATTAGGACGCCCAGGTCGCTGCCGCGGATGTCGACCATGATTGGACGGCGGTCTTCGCGGGCCTCGCCGTAATGCGCTGAGATCTGCGCCTGCAACCCCATATGAAAAAGCAGTTTTGATATCGTCGACTCTGTCTTGTCAAGGACGGGATCATGCACATCGCTATCCGGCGCGGTTACCCTGGCTTCAACCTTCTCTTTGCCGGATGCAGGTGCGGGGACCTCCGCGCTGGCGGCTGGTTTGCCTGCCGCCGGTGAACGACCTTCCCGCGCCTGCCGCGGAGCAGGGCCTTTGGACCGGGGACCCGGTGCTTCGTTTTTGTTCAGGGCCGGTTTCTTTTCCGGGGCTGATGCCGGGGCTTCCCCGCCGGGACCATTCACGGTCAAGCGCACACGCACCTGGCGTCCACCCAGGCCAAACAATCCTTTATTACCTGAATCCAGCACCTCGACGGAAACCGCATCGGCAGGCAGGCCCAGTTGGGCAAGACCCTGCGCAAGAGCTTCCTCTACGGTCGGAGCAATGATTTCCAATGTCGTACGTTCGTTCATGTTCACCTCCCTGAGCTCATTTCTTCGCGCCTGCTTTGGCAGGCAGCGTCTTATCACCGCCCGGCAAAAGGTTGCGCCAGTTGACGCGGCCCATGGACGCGTATTGGACAATACCCAGAACATTACTGGTTACGAAATAGACCGCCAAACCCGAAGCAAAATTCAGGGCAAAATACCCCAGCAGCAAGGGCATGTAAATGCTCATCATGCTGTTCATGGCCCCAGACTGATCTCCGGCGCCACCCGTGGACGGCGGCATGGTCAGCTTGGTTTGTAGGTAGGTCGTCACCGCCACGATAATAGCCAGTGTGGGGAAGCCATAAGGAAGGAAAGGAAGCGAAAAACCGGGCGGGAAGGGGATGCCCTCGGGCTTGCCCAGGTTCATCCACAGGAACCTGCTGTTGAGCGGGATGATCAATGCGGCATTCAGAAAAGCGGGATAGATGCTGCGTGCCAGTTCCAGCAGACCCAGGGGCGTAGTCGCCAATGCATAGGTGATGCTTTGATACAAGCCAATGATGATCGGGAACTGAATGATGGTCGGCAAACAGGAGGCAAAAGGGTTGATCCCGCGTTCTTTGTAGATACGCATTTGTTCCGAGGCCAGCTTCTCACGGTCTTTGGCATATTTCTTTTGAATGTCAAGCCATTCCTTATCCTTTTGCAGGTCCTGCATCACCTTGGCGCCCTTCAACTGCTGGGCGTTGAGCGGCCAGGTGACTGCCCGGATCAGGATGGTAAATAAAATGATCGCGATGCCAAAGTTACCGCCGATAATATTGTAAATAAACAACAACGCGTTAGTAAAGGGATTGATGATGAATTCGTTCCACATGGTACCTTCCTTTTATTTTCCAGTAAACTTCCAAAGGAGCTTGCCATCCTTGCTCACAGCAGCCAGAAGAAAATCGGTATTCAAAGGCGCAACAACAATAAGATCGCCGGCAAGCACCGGCGAGGTGTAGATCTTTCCACCGACGCTGACATCCCATATTTTGACGCCGGTGCCGTCAAAAGCCATAAGCGAACCTGACTCCGTTGCGACCAGCATATTATCTGAAGATTGACCGGTATTTCCGGTGAGAACCAGCGGACTGCCGGTGATCGCTCCATCAGGCTGCACGACAGGCCAGGCATTCTTGCCGTTTGGCACACCCAATGAATAAATATTTCCGCTGATGTCCGCGGCGAACAGGCTATCGCCCCCCAGGCTCGGTGCGCTCCAGACCCAGTCTTTCGTATCCGCGGTCCAGCGAACAGAGCCGGTCGCCGCATCAACAGAGAATATTTTCTTCGCGAAGGAACCCACGTAAAGGCTGTTCCCATCCTGGCTCACCACTGGTGCGCCAGGTGCTGAACCGCCCAGGTCGAGCTTCCATGCAATTTTTTGCGTCTGCGGGTCAACCGCGTAAAGGAAATGGTCAAGTGAGGTCACAAAGACCAGCTTTCCATTCGTTACGGGTGCACCCCAAAGCTCCCGGCCGATTGGCAATGACCACAACTTTTCACCGGTGGCAAGTTTGAGCGCATAAAGTTTTCCATCGTTATTGGCAGCATAGACAGTATCACCGACTGCCAGGGGCGGAGCCACCCAGTGATCCCCGCCCACGAACGGCACAGCCCATTTCGGTTGACCGGTGGCCGGGTCGAGGCTGGTCAATTCATCATCCCGGCCGGCGCTGCCTACCAGCAATTGTCCATCCGGGGTGATCACGGGGTCGGCATAAAAGAGCTGTGTGCCACTCTTGGCGGGATACTGCCAGACCTTTACGCCATCAGTGAGGCGAACCGCATAGACAAAAGAGCCATTGGCAAGATATGCCGTTTTAGCATCTGCGGCCAGGCCGGGCCAGCTCGAGGTGTTGACAGTTGAGCAGGCGCTGAGCACGATGGCCCCGAGCAATATAAAAGAGGTGAGCAATAATCGTTTCATTCGAAAATACAGTTCTCCTACAGAACGGGGTCATATCCCCCGGGATTGAACGGATTACAGCGGAGTACACGCCAACCCGCCATCACCGAACCTTTCAGGGTGCCATATTTATAGATCGCTTGATATCCGTAATGCGAGCAGGATGGATAAAAGCGGCAGGTACCCTCGGGCAGGCCGTGGGAGAGCGTCATTTGATATAGGCGGATCAAACCCAGGAGAGGGATGCGCGCCCAGTTCCCTGGCGTGCGCGGCAAATCCCGCAGACGCGGCTCTTCAGGGTAATCATGCGGAAGATAAAATTCAGGCTGCATCAGAAGGGGAGATCAATTTGGAGCGACGCAGGAGTGATAACAAAGCCCGGCGGGTTTCATTCAAATTGGAGGCGGAAAGCCCGGGACGGGCGATCAATACCAAGTCCCAGCCAGGCGCAAGTTCAGGGAGCAGCGTCCGCATGGCAGCACGCAGGAGGCGTTTGGCGCGATTTCGTTTCACGGCGATGCCCACTGTCCGGCCAGCGGCAACGCCCACTCGCACTCTTTTTAAACCTGCACCGGCAATCCCGGCTTCGTCATTTGCCTGCACTACCAACACCATCAGCGGGTGAGCATACGATTTCCCATAACGCCGCACCCGCTTGAAATCCTCCGACCGGGTCAGGCGGAATTTGCGCTGCACCCAACCCTCTTTGATCGGGCAAAAACCGATCTCCATGAACGAGGAGGCTTATGTTTACGGTCGCACCGCAGGAGATCTACCAATGATTCCGCTTGACGTGCTCATTCGCGCTGACGGTAAGTTTATAACGACCGCGCAGGCGGCGGCGTTTGAGCACCGCGCGCCCATCGGCCGAAGCCATTCGCTGCCGAAATCCGTGAACCCGCATGCGGCGGCGGATCTTGGGTTGATATGTTCTTTTAGGCATGATATTCGTTCCTCACTTACTTAAAGATGATTGCAAGTCCAATTTGATGGAGGGAATGCCAAACGGGAGTTGGGTTTCAATTCGGAGAAGCAGGGTATTATACCGTGAAGCTTTGGATTCGGTCAATTTGGAATTTCAGCCAATCACGAATTTGTTGTTGCAAGGCGGCCGTAGATCCACGTGCCAATCCCCACTACAACTGGCATGATTTGTTGGACGAATTTTTCCGTTTAAGCGCGAATTCCTCTGTCGCCGACGAATAGTCCTCTGAATGCACTCGAAGTTACCGCCTGCTGAATAGACTTTACTATCCCTTCTTGGATTCGCGGACCGGATAGATAGGATGCGCCAGCAATTCAGAGAGCTTGCTGGCTCCCTCCGGGCTGGCGACTGCCAAAATTTCGTCCCCTTCTTGAAAGATACTTTCACCGCGGGGCAGAGTCATCTTGCCATCGCGAATAATGGCTGCGATCACACAATGCTCCTCGAGACCCATGTCCTTCAAAGCCACGCCAATGCCCTTGGCTCCGGGAGGCACCTTCTCTTCCACCACCGAATAAAGTCCGCGGCGTATCTTGAATAGTGTCATCATATCTCCCACCGACATCTCTTCCTGAATTAGGTGGGCCAGTACATCTGCCTGGTTCAAAGCCACATCCACGTGGAACTTATCGCCAAAAAGCCAGGCATTATTCGGGTTGTTAACCCGCGCGATTGTACGCGGCACGTCGAACATCTTTTTTGCCAGAAAGCAGAGCGAAAGGTTGCTCGAATCATCACTGGTCACTGCCGCCAATACATGCGCCGTACGGATGCCAGCCTGTTCCAGTATGCCGGGGTCAATAGGATTGCCCTCATAAATGACCTCCGTTGGGAGCTCTTGATGCACCCTTGCCAGCAAAGCGCTGCGATTCTCAACCAACCTGACCTTATAACCTTCATTAACCAACAAGTTGGCAAGATGCCCACCTGTCCTACCACCACCAGCGATCAGGACAAACATCTTAAGCCTCCGCCTTTTTCGCTAGCCGGGAAGTCAAGCCGCCGATGCCCTCAAAAGTGGAACTGATGTCGAGCAAGTCGCCGCTCTCCATTCTAATGTTGATATCTGGCAGGATCGAACGACCGGCTCTCGTCAATGCGACTGGATAGCAATCAACAAGGGAATCGAGCAGCTCGCCAAGCGTATGTCCACCCCACGCCTGGGGTACGATGACTTCATATACCTCCACTTCCCCATTCCCCGCCGAAAAAACCATCTTTTGTGTGGGGTTGGTTAACAGTTCCTCCACTCGTAGCGCGCCCCAATACGTGGAGCTGACCGTCTGTAACCCAAAAGCTTCAATGAGTGTTCTCAGAGTCGGATCATAATTGCGCGCTACTACAATTGGCACCTCATAGATTGTACGCGCGGTGTGTGCCACAACTGCATTAAGCGTGTCTGAGTTTGTAACCGCTGCGAGGCCATCCGCCTCATGAATACCGGCACGTTCTAGCACATTTTCAGCCAGGCCCTCACCCTCCAGAGTCCTCCCGCGGAAATCTGGGTGCAAACGATTGAATGCGTCGCGGCTGCTATCTACCACCACGACCTGGTGCCCATTTCTATAAAGACGGAAGGCGAGTTCGGCGCCGACGCGGCCGCAACCCACAACAATGAAATTCATAAACCTTACTCCCTTGCCAATTTTGGTTTCGCGGCCTGCTTATCGTCTGTCAGGCGGTAAGGCACGTCGGTCACGACCACGCCGGATTTGGACAACAATTCGCTCCGCAGCAAATTGGCGGTTTGCATATGCAGCGCATTGTGCCACGGTTTGGATGGGATGAACTGTGGCACAACAATCGTAATTGTCTCATTCGGCTGCCGATTATCGATGATGCCTTCAAGATATCTAAGCAGCGGTTCAACAAAAAGGCGATAAGGTGAATCGAGGATAACCAGACGGGTTCCCTCTCCCCATAACATCCATTTCTTCTGAACCTTCTCGGTTTCCACGGGATCAATGGAAACATGGACAACCGTAACGTCATCCGAAAGCAGACGGGCATAACGCAGGCCTTCCAAAGTGCCTTGATGCACACCGCTGATTGGCATAATTACGCGGTGCCGGGCATGGCGGGCCGGCAAACCGTCAAAATCCTCAAGGGACAAAAGATGCGCCAGGTTATGGTAATGGCGATGGATGAAGTAGAAAATCGCCACCAGCAGAGGCGTGAGGATGAGGACAATCCAGGCACCGTCCCGGAATTTGGTCACTGCAAAAATCACCGTGACAACAGCCGTACAGATGGAGCCAAATCCATTGATGAACATTTTGGATTTCCAGTCACTCTGATAGCGAAGGACTGATCCAGGTTCCTTAAATTCTTGTCCCGGTGTGAGATGGCCGATCTTCCACCAACGGCGCGCCATGCCCACCTGTGAAAGAGTGAACGATACGAATACGCCAATGGCATACAGGGGTATCAAGGCTGTAACGCTGGCCTTAAAAATAATGATTAGAATGCACGCGATGACAGTCAGGGTAACAATGCCATTGGAAAAAACAAGGCGGCTGCCTCGGAACGACAATTGACGCGGCAGGAAGCCATCTGCCCCTATGAGTGCGCCGAGGCGCGGAAAATCGGCAAAGGCGGTGTTCGCGGCCATGACAAGGATAATGGTCGTCGCCCATATGGTCCCCAAATAGAGCAGATCGCGGCCGCCATAAACCGTACGGGTCAATTGAGAGATGATCGTCTCCTGCTCTGAAAATACACCGTTAATTTTGCCGGTCAAGAATGAAATACTCAGGAAGAGCGAACCCAGAATTAGGGCCATCCATATCAAAGTAAGTCCGGCATTTCGGCTGCGCGGCTCCTTAAAGGCAGTGATTCCGTTTGAAATTGCCTCCACACCAGTCAGCGCGGTTGTACCATTAGCAAAAGCATGCAGGATCAGAAAAGGTGTGAGGGCACTGAGCGTGGTTACAACGGTAAGCTCCGGAGGATTCACAACGGTACCCAGCGTTCCGGTCACAAGCCGGAACATTCCAACCCCAACCGTCAAAAACATCATCGCGATAAAGAAATAGGCGGGTATTGCAAAAGCTACCCCCAATTCTCTTACGCCGCGCAGGTTAATAAGCATAATAAACAGAACGCATGCAACCGCAATGACAACGCGATAACGGAACAGCTCGGGATATGCTGAAACGATTTGCGCAATACCGGACGAAACCGAGACCGAAACGGTCAGTACATAGTCGGAAAGTAATGCCGCGCCGGCAGTCTGAGCCGGCAATTCTCCGAGGTTATCACGTGCAACAATATAGGCACCGCCTCCCCCGGGATAAGCGTGAATTGTCTGCTCGTAGGAAATGGTGACAATTGCCAGTAGAACAACAATGGCGATCGAAACGGGGAAAACATATCCAAAAGCGATCGACCCGGCCGCCACCAATACACTCAGGATCTCCTGGGTTGCATAAGCTGTAGACGAGAGCGCGTCTGAAGCAAAGACCGCGAGCCCAATGGCTTTTCCGATGGTTTGGTGAGGCGCATCTGCTGTCTGAAGCGGATGGCCAATCAGCCAATGTGAAAATGATCGCGGTGGCTTGTAATCGCTTGACCGCCGCATAATCTCGGATTGATGAGGATTTTCAAAAAATGACATTCTTACTCTTGCCGTACAAAAATATATCCTCGCAGACCGAGGATAAGGCGAAATTTCGTCTGGACCCTATTTACACTAAATATCGCAGGGATGCAAAAACCATTATGACCGACCCGGGAGTTGCGTGGACCAAATACAAAATAAACTCTCGCATAAGCGAGGCACACCATTATACTGCTTCTTGAATTAAACGGTAGCCAAAAGCGGCTGCCTGACATTTTTGATAAATATGAGGAACAAACCACGGATTTGGCCTCGAGGGGTCCTACCTGTATACGCCGCGATATTCACTGGGCAGAAGCGCGGCAAGCGATTCCATGATCTGCCGTGTACCGGCTCGCACACCTTTCCGGTCGTCCGAGGCCTCTGCTAAATGGAACGGCTCCCCCACCGACAGCATGACCCGCGCCCGTCTCAACCTGCGAAGGTTTCCATAAACGTTGGCATTTTCCGTACCCGTCAGGGCAATGGGGACGATCGGCACTTTCGCATTCAATGCCAGATATGCCGCACCCGGGCTGCCTTCTTCGAGGCCTCGGATCAGGCTGTATCGCCCCTCGGGGGCAATGATAAGGAAACGGTCCTCGGCGAGTGCATCCAGTGCGCAACGCAAAGCCCGGCGATCCGGTTGCCCGCGATGCAGCCAGATGGTCCCATACCAGTCCATTATTTTTCCCAGCACGGGAAAATAATATAGTTCGATCCTGCCAAGCACCTCCGGCGCGGCCGGAAGGGCAGCCAGCAGCATGGCGGTATCGGCATCCCCCAGATGATTCACAACGATCAATGCCGGGCCCCGCGCTGGAAATTGCCGGAGGCCGCGGAATTCGGCATCCGACAAGAGCAGGATCAATACCCGTGCGATCAGGCGGGCCAAAGCCCGAAAGGCCCGGCGCGCCGGACTCAGTCGCGGGAGCCGGGTGAGCTCGGGCCGCCAGATTTTTGAGATTGGTTTAGGTGGGGGAGATGGCGGAGTCGGCATAGACACCGCGATACTCGGGCGGCAGCAGGCCGGCAACGTGCTGCATCACCAGATCGGCATTCTGCTGGCGCGAAGCGCGGCGCGCCTCTCCACGGCCTTCAACCGGAGGCAGTTTAAACGGCTTCCCGATTCGAAGTTCGAGTAACGGGCGCCGAAGGGCCACACCATTCTTGAAAAAGTCGTCGGTCGTTCCGACGATGCCGACCGGCAGAACCGGTACCTGTGCTTCGTCGAGAATATATCCAATGCCCGGCTTGGCTCGCCGCATGGCCGTTGCATGTGAACGTCCCCCTTCTGGGGCAATCAGCAGCGGATACCCCGAGCGCAGCATGGCCAATATAATCTCGATCAGTTCACGATCGTACTCTCCGCGGTGGACGGGTATCGCGCCATACAGTCTGAGCAGTGGACCCTGGAAGGGTTTTTCGAATACATCCGCGGCGCCAACCGCCTCGAGAATCCTGGGCCAGAAGGCCAGCGCAAAAGGCGGATCGAAGATCGAGATATGATTCACGGCCACTACATAAGGCCGGCCGCGCGGGATGTTTTCAGTCCCCGTAACTTTAACCCGGCCCAAAATGACAAATACAGCCCGCGCCAATGTCTTCATGACCACACGCCGCACAAGCAGGCCAAACGAGACCCGGTAACCCCTCTTATTCATACAGCCTCCTGACCTGTTCGAAGACCTCGTCAGCGTTCAGCTTATCCGAGTCTATAACCACCGCGTCCTGTGCCGCGCGCAGAGGGGCCACGTCACGGGTGGAGTTCTATCTGATCGCGTTGATACACTTTGTCCAACACGTCGTCAAAATCCAGTTGATTACCTCGGGCCTTAATTTCGTCATGGCGGCGGTGGGCGCGTTCACGCACCGAGGCATCCAGATAGATCTTCAGGTCGGCCTCAGGCAAAACAACGGTACCTATATCGCGGCCCACCATTACAACCCTGCCGCGCAGACCAATGCGGCGCTGCTGCTCGCTCAGGGCGCGACGAACGTCACGATAAGCTGATACCATGGATACATTCGCATCCACCTCGGCGCTGCGTACGGCCCAGGTAACGTCTTTTCCATTGACGATCACATCGCAAGCGCGTCCGTCAGGTTTCGAGGCGGGTAACACTTCAATCTGGGTATTCTCCGCCAGGGATGATATTGCTGCCTCATCTTGAACATCCGTACCGCCCTCCAGGGCGAGCCACGTTACGGCGCGATACATAACACCCGTATCAAAGAATAGATAGCCAAGCGCTTCAGCCAGTCGCCACCCAAGCGTGGACTTACCCGAAGCAGCCGGCCCATCGATCGCGATGATGGTGGGAGGTTTATTTTTCATGAAAGGTTCGAGCCCCAAAAAATGGATTTTTGGAAATGAGATCAAGATCAATCTGCCGTTTCGCACCGATACTACCACGACTTGCGGTCGTGTGAGTGCAACGGGCTGAAACTGAAAACCCCGGGGTAACAGTGAAATTATGGTTTTGGCGCAGTTGAGTTTATGAACAAGTCGCTTCGCACCCAGACGATAACCGTTTCTTTGTTTACCGGGATCTGGTGAAAACTTGTCCAGTTGATAAGATCTGACAAGTGGGCCTGACCCCACAGAGGTGTCTGCTTCCAGACAAAACTTTGCCCGCGATAATCGGATGCCAGCGCCGGATCGGCCTTATCGGTCGTGATCACGATCGGCGGTGAAGTGGTGGTATCCAGCACACTCACCACACTCAAGGTATGTTCACGCAACAGCCATTCGAGTGCGGGTGAATTCACCCCTGCTATCGTGACCGGCTGGGAATTGATATTGCGGTTGCTCCAGTCCGACATTTGATCCACGGTCGTCAGCACTAGGTCAGACTGCGGAAGTCCGCTATCCGGGCTCCACATCTCCACAGCATCGGGTATCACACGCAAGCCGGCCGCGCCGGTGAGAGCGCTGAACGAATACAGGCCCAGGACGAACGCCAATCCCAACACAGAGCCAAACCGTGCCACACGAATGGACCATCCAACGGCCACGAGCAGGATGCTCACCACTAAAAGAAAGAAGGAGCCGATCATCAACCAGGTCCTTAATGTTACCTGGTCAGGAGCCGGCCCCTGGGCCAGAGCAAGAAAGTCAAGCCAGATGAATACGATGATTACGACAATCAACGCGGCAACGCCCAGCACCTCGCCGCGTTCTTCAGGTAGTACATTGGAACTGTGCGCCAGTTCCAATGCCGCCAGCGCCCATAAGGGAATCAACATCCAGGCCAGATCACTGACTTGATGAGCGGGATAAACAAGCGCCAGCACTAATGCAACGAGCATCCACAGGCTCAAGCGCATAACGCGCAGGCTGCCCTGGGTCCAACCGCGAGCGATGACCGGGATCGCCAGGACCAACCCCAGCGGCTGGTAGGCCGCCAGAGAGAAGAGCATCATCCCTGCGGAGACTCCGGATGATTGAGTCCAGCCACGCAGGTATTCAGGCAGCGCTGAAAGCCAGGCGCTCAAACCATTTGGCGACAGGAAAAAGAGGCTTCCAACAATGATGATTGTTCCCACGGCATACCATAGGCCGGTGAGCCATTCGCCGCGCTCGCGGCGCACTGGCTGCGGGGCAGCCTCGGTTTTCGACTTTCGCTCCAACCCCTGGCGGATCGCCCAGGCCAGGGCTAAAGCAAGCAGGCCCGACCAAAGCCAGGGGCCGGAAAGCAATGCCAGGCCGGCCAGGATACCCGCCCAACGATTTTGTTTCCGCTCCCACAGCCCCCAGGTAAACAGCAAAAAGGTTACGGCCAGGATGGGGCTGCCCGCCTGGCGCGAGAGGGCAACCAGGCCCGGGTCCAGGGCAAGCATGAAGGCCAGGATCAAGCTCGGTCGCGGTTTGAGCCGCTCCCGAAACAGGAAGGGAACGAAGACCAGCGCACTGCCGGTCAGCGCGGGGACCAACCGTGCCAGGAAATTGGTTCCATCGCCATATAAAAAGAAGAAAACCGATGTCAAGAGGATGTATGCAGGTTGATATCCCAGCGCGGGGTGAGCCCCCTTCACAACACCCAGGGCCTGCAGAGCCCAGCGGGCTTCAATGTCAGTAAGCGGCAGCGCGCCGAGTTTGATAAAACGCACGGCGAGCGCCAGGACGAAGGCAAGCAGGTAAAGAGCGGTTTGATGGCGGAAGGTTCTCATTGGTTGTATTTTACTTGAAGAATGTACAGGAACAACTTGTAACAAAAAAATGGGCAGGGCCTGATTTTTATAGCCCAAATACCGTAAGTCATTTCTACGGCACCTCGTAGATCGTTACGTTTCCCTTATGAAACACCTGGATTAGATTCCGTTGAAACTTTTCCTCCTGCACCGGATAAGTGGTACGTTCCAGGTCGCCAACATAAACATAGCGGATATCATATTTGTTCAGGATATTGTGGGCAGTATCCCAATTGGGCGTGCGGTAGAGCATATTGATATCATCCTCGCGCGTTCCCTGGGGCGCGTTCGTGCCGCGCCACTGCGTCTCGTGCCCGGCCCAGCCGAGTACCGCAGGCAGGCCGCTGTATACGGAAATACGCGCGTAACCGGTATAACTTCCACCATTGGGCCCAACAGCTTCGGCCACGACTCCCTCCGGGGCGGACTTCAACCATGTAATTCCCGCCGCTTCGTCCGGATTCTCACGCCGGATACGAGCGAAATCGTCCAGTGTCCAGCCGCCGGGAGGATTAAAGTTGTTCGTTTTAGTGACGATGGAAAGCGCCGGATAGGTCAATGCCATCAACAGTAGCACGCTAAGGCCCACCCTAAAGGTCCAATCCCGGGCCCCGTGCAGGTTTTGCAGCAGGATGGCCGCGCCAAAGGCAGCCGCCAGGCTCCATAATAACCAGGCCTGATAATAGAACTTGAAAACCGTATTGATGCGATAGTTAAATTGATCGCGAAGATACATAAACTCCGGGGCGATCACCAGGAGAGTGCCCAGCAGGATGAGCAGAAAAATAAAAGTTTCAGGCTGCGGGTGGAAAGCCGATGGCTGCGCCTCCCCTTCGGCCGGCGTCCTGCGCTTGGCAATAATAAAGGCAAGTGCGGGGAGGAGCAGCACAACCAGGGTCAATAATCCGCCAATGTAAGAAAAACGACGCGACATGGCCGCGTTAAAGAAGGAGCCCAGGTCCGCCATCCCTTGCGAGGCAAGATACTGCTGGGCAAAACCCGGGTCTCTTAAAAAGACCAGCCAGGCCGTGGTCCATGAAAACACCCACAGCAGGACAATTAGGCCGGTGACCAGGAGCAGGGAAAGCAGCCACTTCGCCGGCCGCCTTTCAGCGCGCCAAAGATAAATTAGATAAGCCAGCAGGATGACAAACATCGGCGCGAACATCACCCAAAGCTGGGCGCCGCGCGTCGGGTTGATCAGGTTTGGCAGAATGCCGCCGGCCTGGGATGAAAAGCCAATATAAAAAGGCAAATAGAGAAAAACGGCCGATACCCCAAGCGGCACGCCGAGAGAAAAAACATCTTCGAGGCGCGCCCACGACCAGCGATCCTCACGTACCCGCAAAAGCACGTACGCCAGCACTACCAGGGCAGCCGCGATCAGGATGTCCCACGTGTTGAGAAAGGCCAGTCCGCCCAAAGTCAGCGCGGCGGCCAAAAAGCCGGTGCGGCTGATATGCAGACGAAGGCCAAAAAGGTGGGTCTCCCCGCGCCATCCCCCCAGGAACATATTAAGCGCCAGGGCAACCGCCAGCAGGTTGAACGGAATAGCCAGCACATGCGGATGGAGATCACCAAGCAGGAAGGAGAAGAAAGGAAACTCATCGATGATTTCCTGCGCATGATGCAGGAGATCGGTATCAGAAACGACGCGCGAAGCTCGCCACCACCACAGGTAACGGCTGGGCATCCAACTGTAAGGTTGGGCGGGCGCGTCACTTAAATCTTTTATATCCAGCCACGTCCAAAAATTAAAGCCTGTACTTTGAGGGTTGGGCGGCCAAAAGAATCCGCGCTGGTGCAGGACATCCAGAAAGCCCTCGAGGTTGCTCACCAGGAGAAGAAAGAGAGGGCTGAGGAAAGATAGTCCAAGGATCGGGGACCGCGGACCGGCCTCGGCGGGCTCGCCGGTTACGGCATCACGGCGGGTCAGTGAGAGTAGGTTGTAAAGGATGCCATATGCGCCCACCGCGGACAGGCCAAAGATCAGAGAGGTCATCAGGTTGTGGGCGGCGCTTCCGGGCACGGACGACAGCTTGGCGAGCATGGCGGTCATCACATAACCGAAATAGTAATAAGAGATGGCATAACCCGACAACCACCCATCATGCGGAGGAAAGGACGGCGAACGGAGAATGGAATCGATGAACATCAATTCCATCGGTCTCTCTGTCCCGCCCAACTCGGGGTTGCCGGCGCGGAGAAAAGCCAGAAACGCAAAAGCTGCCAGAAAGAGCAGTTCTTCAGTAACGATAAGGCGCAGGTTTTTCCGAAGCCATTGGGTGATCTCCGATCGAAGATCATCGAGGTTTGGCTTTGAAACGAAGAAGGCGGAAAAGCTCAAACCAATGAGGACCAAAAGGCTGAAAAGGATCCCCCCCACTGTGTTCTGCGTCAGCCCTAGCGAAGTAAACATCCAGAATATATAGCCCCAGATCAATAGACCTGCTGCACGCGACAGGCTATAACCGCGATCGGCCAGCGCGGGGAATAGCCGATACGCCAGCGGAAACGTGAGCCAGCCGAGCAGGGTAATAATGAGGTACCAGGAGATGAAGGCTAACATTCTGTGAGCAGCAATGATGGATCAGGGATTAATGGTCGGGGAGTAGGCCGGGTGGTAACGAAAAATGACCCTCTGCGCCAGTCCCGAAATCCAGGGCCTGGATAACGGCATCGATATTGATCGGCCCATAAACGTGAGGGAATGTCTCGCCGGCCCGCACGCCAGGCGGGGGCGCGCCCTCCGCCGGTGGTTCCCACTTCAAATCCGAGCTTAGACGCGTGGTATCAATCACAAGCAGCATGAGGCCCGATTGTCCCTTGTAATATTTTTCAGCCACCGGTATTGCCTGTAGATACGTGGAGCAATGGATCAAGCCTTCAGACCCCAGGCTCGGAGCCGTATATTGGCCGGCGCGTGTGGCTTCGATCCAGGCCTTTCGTGTCGTGATGTGCACAATTTTCATGGAAGCACGCGATAGATAACCGTGTCGCCCTCATGATAGACCGAGTCCCAGTATTGTCCATTGTATTGCTCGAACTTGTCGAGGCCGGGGCCCGCATATTCTGCCCGCTCCAGTTGCCCGACAATTATATACTTGACGTTGTATTGGGCCAGGAAAGCGCGCGCCGACAGGATGCTGGTTGTGGAATAAAAAGCGTTGATTTGGCTTACACGTTCTTCAACAAGCTCCGGGGTCAGCGTACGTTGCTGTCGCTGATGCCAGTTCCAGCCCACGACACCGGGCAGGCCGGTATAGATGGTGAACCGTGTGCACCAGCGGTATTCGGGACAGTTCGCCTCCACAATGACAGGTGAACCCTGTACATTATCCTGCATCCAGCGGATGGCCTGATAATCGTGGACCAGATCCATCGTCACATTGAAATCCGCATATTGGGCGTATTTCATATACGTAATGCTGTCGAGCGTCAGGGGAACGCCTCCAGCCATGCGGTCCGATACTTTATCGGCGGTCGCCGAAACCGTATACAAAGCCGCGCCCGCCAGCAGTAAAGCCATCCCTCCCTGGAAGAAACCGCGCCAGCCGGGCAGCCATTTTCGGAACTCCGGCAGCAACCACACAAAGGCTGCCCCCGCCGAGACAGAAAACAGTGCCCAGCCTTGCAGATAGAATTTGAAGATCGTGTTCATGCGGCCAATGTCACCGCGTACCACCACAATTTCCACGACAATCGAAATAAACAAAGCGGTGCCGGTCAGGAAGAGCACAAAGCGTTTGGCGTCCGGCATATTGGGACGCAGGATAAGCAAGCCCGCCCAAACAACCAGCGGCAGGGCAACCCAGCCCACCTCCACACTCCGGTACGCCAGGTAGAACAAGGCCACCAAGAAGATGGCAATGCCTGCCTCGATCGCGATTTGATACGGGCGCAGCTTGTTCAAGGACGAAACCGGTGTTGACGCCAGCCATTCGTGGGTCTCCCAGGCCATCCACCCTGTGATAATGAAAAGGAATACACCCCAATGCGTCAGATAAGACCAGATCGGCGTCTGTGAGGCCGTCCAGGGATCGAGCGCGCCATAACCCTGGCTGTACGCTGCCCGATAAGGTTCATATAATCCATAGGCAAATATGGTCAGAAACGCCACACTGCCGATTATCAAGGCCAGTTTCTTGACCCAAATGGGGAGGTCAACTGGCAAGCGAATCTCCTGGTCCGAACGCCAGATGGAATAGGCCAGTACCACGAAGCCGATTGGCAGATATGTATAGATGTCGGAAAGATTGGTCGGATACAACGCGCCGATGGCCAGAGCGCCGATGAGCAGCGAGAAGATCGACAGGCGGCGGCTTAATATGATCGAAAGCGCCCAGGCAAGCGCCAGCAGGGCAATCGGCATGGCCAGCATATGCGCGTGCAGGTCGCTGTATAAAAACGTGAAGAACGGGAACTCAGTGATTTCATTGCCCGGCCCGGGTGGGATGACGCGGCTGGGGTTCCAATACCAATCTCCCCTCCCGTAAGGGAGCGGCTGACCCATCACGGCCTTGGCAGCGCCTTCCGCGGCCCAGATAAAGCGCTGCCCAATATTGGCATTATCGATGATCCCGCCGGGCGCGGCCATGCGCTCGAAGCCCTGATAGATCATTCTCACCGTACCAAGGTTACCCAGCACAACCATCAATAACGCCGCGAACACCCCCGCAATTAAACGAGGATCGGGCCCTCTGGATGGAAACTCCGAACGCGAGCCACGGTCGCCCTCCAGCAAGTTCCAGCCTACACAGAAGGCGCCCATCGCTACCATGGAGAACAGGGTGGGGAGAATAAAATTGTAGGCCAGCGTCGGTACGATGCCCAGCAGCTTTACCGGCGTGCCGACCAGCACGAAGCCGTAATAGTAATAATTGATGTAGCCGCCTGCAAACCAGGGGTCATAGGGCGGGAAGGACGTGCTCTTGATGACGGCGTTGAAATAGGAAAAGTCCATCGGGCGCTCGCCGCCTTTGGACGGGTGCCACAGATCCGGGTTGCCAACGCGGATCAGAAAATCGAAGAAGAAGAATGCCAGGAAGAGCCCTTCGATCATCAGGAAATATCTCCTGTGTGACCGCCACTCTTCGGCCAGCTCCGCCCTTTGCTTCCAGGCCAGGCCCAAACCGGCCACCGCTAGGATCGCAAATATCACGGCAATGGTCGTCCGCGTGACCGGTACTCCGAACGAGCCGCTCAACCATGAGACATAAGCCAGGAGCAGCAGTCCGAGCACGCGTGCCAGGGGATAGCCCTTATCGCGAAGCCCCGGCAGTGCCAAACGGATGATCGGATAGGTCAACAGGCCCAGGATGAAAATAAACAAATACCAGATGATGAGACCTACGACAGGATATTGGTTTTGGATCCATTCATAGTTGAACAACTGCGACCAGGTGCCGCCCGCCTGCTGGCTGGCAAGGCTCGCAGGCGATAGCATCAATGATTTGTAGCTGCCGGCCTGCCCGGGTGTGAGATGGACCACGTGGCTGAGGTCCACCGCGCCGAGGATTTTCTGCACCTGGGCCGCGCTGTAATCCGGCTGCTTCTGGAAAATAAGCACCTTCGGATGGTCATAGACGGTAAAGGCCTCTTCCGCGAATTGATCGTTGGCTTCCCATTTAAATACGCCCGGTATATCGATCGTTGGGAACGATTCAAAAACAGCCACCAATTTATAGCCCAGCTGGCCCTGGAACATGCCGGGCTTGGCAACGTTGTAACACCAAATGACATCCTTATCGGCCGGGCAGCCGATAAGGGCGCGGTAATAGGCCGTTGTCAACGGATAGCGCTCGGGGACGCGCGTGACGGTGGCCCACTGGCGGTTCGACGACATGAAAAGGATGTCGCCCTGGGTCAGCGTATCGACGAAGCGCTTCAGTTTGTCGGCATTATCGTCCCAGTAGATCTGCAGATTGAGCCCACCCTGGTAGATTCCGTTGTAGCCGTCGTAGCCTTCGGCTCCCAGGCGCAGCGGCAGCCCGTCATCCCAATCGGACTCATTGATTGGCGCTGCCCCAACCAATGTCATTGCGCCGGTCGCTTGGAGGCTGAGGTAGTAGATCTGGCCCTTGGTTACCGTTAGCGGATGGTCGAGAGTCAGAGTGTACGCGCCGCCGCGAACATCAGGGCTATTGGCAAAATCGGAGGTTACAGAAGCCTCCGCGGCATTTCCCCCCGCAGGGCGGTCGGGCCGTAGATCAACGGCCACGCTGAAGGTCTGCGGGGTTGTGGCGCCCACGGAGACCGCGTGAGGGAAATAAACCTCCCTCAGAGTCCCGCTTGCATTGGCGCTGAATGGCAGTGGATAAGGCGTCCCGTTTTGGATTTGGCTGCCCGAGGGGAAAGGTAGAGGCTGCTGATAAACGGACCCGTCTGCCGTTTGAATGCGGAGATTAATGGGGCCGGGCACGTTTTGGTAGATCCAGTAGGTTGCTGCCACGCGGGTGACAGGCCGTGTGTAGATACGCGTGAAGGCATAAGCCCAGGCGAAGGTCAAACCCAGCACCACTACCCCGACGACCGCGGAGGAAAGGCGAAGGAAGAAGGAAGGCCATTTCGTTTTCGCCCTTCCGAGATCCCATAGATCGATTATGAGCCAGCCGGCCATCATCGCGAGCAATGGATAGATCGGCAGTTGGTAGCGCATGGTCGGGTTGAAGGCCAGCGACTGCCAGCCAAAATAAGCCGCCGTCCAACCCCATAACAAGATGTGGCGCAGGTTGCCTTTCAAGATGCGCCATGCCATCCACAGGAAACCGGACCACGCCAGGATACCCAGAGGCAGGCCAAGACCCCAGACCGTGAGGTTGGTAAACGAGAAAAGATGGGAGCGACGCGCCCATTGCAGAGCGAAAGGCACGTCCACATCCCCATTAGACTGCGCTTCCAGGTCTGTTATATTCTTTAGCCAGGCGGGGTTGATGCCGATCCCGCTGAAAGCGTAAGGCTGAAAAATACGAAAAGCCAGGATGGATACGAATGCACCGGCAACTAAGTAAACGGTGATCTGCGACCAGTATCCAGAGTTAAGGGAATTGTGCTCGGTATTCGATGCCTCATTGAGGCTTGTCGGATCAAGGCTATCATCCCGGGTCGACCGCTTGCGATCCACCATAAAGTAACGCACAAGAAATGCACCCGGCAAAAGGATTGCCAGCGGCGCGGCGTTCAACTTCGAGGCAACCGCCATACCCAGTGAAAAACCAAAACCCAGGCTTAAGAGGAAAAGAGGGTCCCTGACAAGGTGTAAAGCGCGATACCCCAGGCGTGACTCCCGGGCTTCCCCGTCTTGCTCTAAAGGGAGGCCGCTGCTCGCCGGCTCTGATCTCCGAAACAACATGATCTCCACGGCAAAATATATCGCCAGGAAAATAAACAGGTTGGCAACCGTATCCACGGTGAAAAAGTGGGACAGCTGGATCTGCAAAACGGCCAGCGACGAGAACGCCGCGCTTAACAGGGCCACGCGCCGGTTATATAAACGCGCCGCGATGATGTAGAGCAACAGGATCGTGAGCAGGTCGCTCAACGCGGAGACTTGGCGTCCAATCAGGTCCACCTGGTCATACCCCACTTGTCCAAGCCATTCGGCTACGTACCGCACAGCCACGATCGGTAGGTCGCCATAAACGAAGAAACCATATCCCCGATTCTGAGGGTTGAGCGGCGAATTGGCAGTGCTAAAGTAATCCCCTATCCCCAGCCAGCCAACCTGGTCCGGCGGACAAGACTCGAGCGTCGTGTTTGGAATATCACACTTCTTGACCTGCAGTGCACTCTCCACCATCGTAAGGAAACGTTCATCAGGGTGCAGGTGCTGGTTGGCGTCCCAGTTCAGACCCAGGACGCGAAAGTAGGTCCCAATCACCAACACCACGATCAGGAGCAGGTCATAGACCCAGGCGCGCTTGTCAGTTTTCATAGCGAGTAATTTATCACCCGATAATTAATGCACACTAAGGGGATAACCGGGAAGGTACAAGATAGACCCAGAAATCATGGTTGGGAATGGGAGACTTATGCAAACTCAGCGACCCCTGCGGATACATTTGTTCAAGGAGGTCCAGGGATTTCTGGTCATTCTGCGTTGGGTCCTGCAGATTGGCTTTCACCATGAACAACTTTGTCTCGGTTTTCTGTAAGGAGTCCACCAGGTGATCCGGGAAGAGCGCAAAATCGCGGTTGGGTATTCCTGCCCATACGCCCGGCAGCCGCGTATCCACCCAGTATGGGAAAGGCACGATCCAAACGGTATCCGTTTCGCCGTAGACGAGGCCGAACTGTTTAATGATGGCTCCCATCTCCGATGTGTTCCAGGCGCCGTTCCGGTAGTTTTGATCGAATTGGTGGAAGACAATATCGAAATTTTGAGAGGCAGAGCCCAGCAGCAATACGCTAACTAATACATAGGCCAGGATCGGCCGCCGCTTTTCGGGCACTTTATTGCCATTTTCGGGAGCAGCGCGAGGCGTGAGGGCGGTGATCAGCCCATCGAGCGCCAGCGCTGCAATGAGGAACGTGGGGATCAGCGCAGCGCCTGTGCGGTTCAACTCGGGGTTTTCACTCGGGTACGCCAGCGCAAGGATCGAAGGAAGCATGAGGATGGGGATCGAGAGGATGAGGAACAGGTCGAGCCAGTGGCGCTTCTGAAAATAACGGATCAGGAGCAGTACGACCCCGATCAGGAACAAGGCGCCGGAAACCACATCCAGGGCGGGGCGCAAAGGCAGGGAGTTGACCCAGACGACGCCGTCGTTCCAGTTGAGCATGGTGAGGGCATTCCAGGTGTTCGACAGGAAGATCTGATACCAGGGAGCAGGCAGGGCCTGGCCCGGGTCCAGCCGCGAGAGTGCGCGGTACGAGAACATTTCAGGGTTTTCCATTGCATAGCGCAGCAGCGGCAGAAAAATTATAAAGGATGCCAGGACGATGATTACCAGCCAGACCCAGGCGTCCTGGCGCACGCCTTTGGACTGGGCATGCAGGAAATAAAGAATGAAGGCAACTACCACCAGGAGCGGAACGATTCGGAAGGGAGTGTAGCCGTGCAAACCGATCCCCAAAAAGATACCCGCGATAATAAAATCGTTACGGTTGTGCCTGCGCAGGCCGCGGATCATATAAAAAAGAAGCGGCGCGACGAACAGCGGATAAAGCGGGAACCGCAGCCCGATGCGGGAGATGACATTCGGCCAATAACCAATGCCCGCCAGAAAAAAGGCGATCAAACCCACCCGGGCATTGGCGACCTCCTTGCCTAGCAGATAAATATAAGGCAGCGTGAAGATGCCGGCCAGAACCATCGCAAGCTTCAGGCTCAAATACGATAATCCGGTGCCAAACACCCACGAGACCAGCAGGCTCCAATACATCCCGATGGCCTCGCGTCCTGTGTTACGCGGGAAGAATATATGGGTCTGGCCCTGGGTGATATCGTAGATGTCCAGGAGCTTCTCGGCATGATCGCTAAACGGCTCATTGGGGGTCTGTTGGATGTGATACACACGGAAGAAGAGGACCACAGCCGTCGCCACTAGGAGCAGGACCGTCCAGCGGCTGACAGTGATCCGCCAATTGTCGCGACTCAGGAATGTGCGCAGGCGCTGCCAGATGGAGGGCGCCTGAGGATCGCGCAGCCAAAGCGACCAGATAAACAAACCCGATGCGATAAACCATAAGACCAGGTTGAAGCCGGTGAACAAATTCCCGGTGAAGAATAGAAATGCCAGGGCTGCGAATGGGATCGAAATAAGGAAGGCCAGGCGGTGAAATGTCAGCGGATCTTTGGCCGAGGAATCCTCCGGCAGTGCCGCCAGGGCCCATTCGCCGCGTATGCCAGCCCATAATAATAGGCCGAGCGCCGCGATATAAAAGACAATGCCGCCGGTCGCCGAAGCGCGGGGGCTCGAAAAAACGTTGGCCAGTAAGCGCAAGACCCAGCGCCCCGAGCGAAAACCAGGGTAGGGCAATAACGGCTGAAGTGCGCGTTGATGTTCCCGATCCGGGCAGCGCGGGCGTCTGGATCACGCTTTGCGCTCCGGCCGCAGCCTTCTGATATTCAGGGATTTCGATGCGAGCGCCGCGCCCAAACGATAGTTTGGATTTTATGTAATCGAGCACACTCGGCTCTTGACATGGATCGGGGTCCAGCGGTTTGGAATCGTCAGTCATATACACCACTCATTACTTTTTCCGGGCAATTATAACCACTGACCAGGGACGGCAGGCAGAAATAGGTAATTCCTCATAATTTGACGTGCCTTGCCTGTTGACCTGCCCAAGGCTATTCGTACAGGCTTATTCTTTAGGGTACTTCCTTACTGCTTCTTGAATAGATACCCGAACCTTTTGTGCGTTCTTCACGCAGAATCCTCCGGAAAAGCTAATCCCTGTGAGCCGGCAGCTACTCACACTCTGTAGATAGAATGCCCGGAAAATGAATGTGATGGGGAAGAACTCCCATCACATTCATTTTCCGGAATCCTTAGCCCCAGGCTGAAAGTCGAGCGGAGCGAAGATGGGCGTGATGCGAAGCAGTATCACCATCAGTAGATACGTGAGCTATATAGAACGTATATACCCCTTGAGGGTGTTCGGGATTCTCCATGAACTTCCGCAGGTAGCGTTCTGTGAAATATAAATTCCAGCGTGTGGGGACCATGATCCACCGGTCGAAGAGGGCATGCGGGATGAGGGTCGGCGCCCCAAAATAATGTCCCCATTCCAATACCTGCAGCGCCTGCGGCGAGAAGTAGTGCCACCAGCGCTCAAGGGTGAAACCGTTCTGTTCGAGACGCGCCCGCCACACGGCAGGCGAATCACAATGATGGTGGCGGGAAATCCTGATTAAAGAAACCGCGATACGAGGACGCCAGCCGATGCAGGCCGATCCCGTCCAGGCCGCGGCCTATGGAAAGAGAAGGAAGAAAGTTATCGTTGGGTACGCAAAAGACAAACGGCGCTCCCGGTTTCAACACGCGCGCAGTCTCTGCTAGCACCGCATCAATATGCGGGATGTGCTCGAGCACCGAATTGCTGAACGCGCTGGCAAAGTAATGATCCGGAAAAGGCGAGCGCGCTGCATCTGCCTCGACCAGCGAGCGATACGCGCCGCGCGTCTTTGCTTCGTGGATGGGCCCGTGCCAGGGATCGAGGCCCACGTCGATCTTCCGTTCGAAGGTCAGGGAGGCGAAATGGCCGTCGCCACAGCCCACGTCATAGACCGGCGCAGGCAGCGATAAACCCTGATAGAACGAGCTTTCGACCGCTCGTAAAAAAGCGCGGAAATATGGCAGGTCGCGTAACTGCAGGAAAAGGAAATCCTTCCTTCCGGGGTTGGGGCCGGGTGCGGAGCCGCTGCCCTCGATTTTCGATTTTGTATCCGTCACCGCTTCCTCATTAAGTTCTCGAATAATTCCTCGTATTCAGCCGCGACGGTATCGGGCGCGTAGGTTTTTTGGATGGCGGCGAGATCGTCACGGGATTTTTTCGGCTCCTCCAGCACGTCCAGTATGGATTCGGCCAGGGAAGCCGGGTCGCCAATCCTGCTCACGCGGCCCATTTTGTGCATCTGCACGGGCATCCGTACGCCGGGCAGCGCGGAGGCCACACACGGCACTCCGTTCAGCATGGCCTCGATCTGAACCAGGCCGAAGGCTTCCGTGGAATTCAACGAGGGTACCACCAGCACGTCCAGGTTTGGATAAAAAGCAGCCATTTGCAGCGGATTTAGATTACCAAGGAAAGTCCAATGGCCCGCATTTTCATACTGATGGATGCGCGGCATGAGGCGGTCAGCATATTGCAGCTCGCCCATTACATTCTGATACTGCCCTGCGAAGAGGACCTGTGCCTTCGGATATTTTTTTAGAATGGTTGGCAGGGCCTCGAGCAGTACCTCAACCCCTTTTTCGGCGGCAAACCGGGCCGCCATGCCAATGACCGGCCTCCTCTCTGAAGTTTGATGCAGCGTGGCGAAAGCCTGCACGGAGCCTGGGTCTGGAGCGGGAAGTTCTACAGGCGGCAGGATCGTGCGCAGTTTGAACTTATAGCGCGAGAGATAAGAGGAGTTGTCGGCATAGTCCTGTGTATAAGTCACCACCTGGTTCGAAAGGATGCCGGCCATATTATTCTGCCATTTGACAACCAGGTTAACTAAGCGGTTAAATATTCCGGGTGGCAGCAGCAGATCGCAGTGATAAGTGAGGACGGCTGGCTTGCCAAACAGCCTGCCGCGGAAGGCCACACCGGGAGCATCGAATTGAGGCAGGTGCATCTGGACGACATCGTGCTCGCGCACCAGTTGGGTCGCAACCAGGCCAAAAGTCGGCGCGATCACGCCCTTGCTGAGTTGGAAAAGGACCGGTACCCGTATCACCTCGACGCCATCCATTGTGTCTGTAAGCGGCAGCGATGGATCGTAATGCGTGGTCATTACAGTCACCTGGTGCCCCCGTTTTACGAATGCCCGCGCCAACCGCTCGGCGTAGATGGTAAGTCCCGAGGTATGTGGACGATAATAGGTGAGTACCGTGAGGATTTTCATGAAGCGGGGAGATTATACTTCTTCTTCCACTGACCCCGGCATGTTTCCTTCATGTGATCCGGCATAGCCCAATTTTCCGAGATCTCTTTTCCCATTCCCCGCAAGGGCGAGACCATCAAGATCAAGTACAACCCGATTGACCCCTCACAATTCGTAGTGGTTTCGTAATAGTTCCTCTTATCAATTCTAGTTGAGACCCAAAGAAGAGCAGCTGTTGGCTGCTCTTCTTATTATGACTCTATCCATATAAGGAGGGATCTATTCTTATATGGTGCGCGGCTTCTGCACGCGCCCCATAGGAGTAACCGTTCTGAAATCAGCGGGTCGTTTCTAAAATAAACTCTTGTTTTCATTCACCCATTTAAATAACTTCTCTATGCCCTCTTCCAGGTTGATTTTGGGTTCCCAGCCCAATTCATTCTTGGCCTTACTGAAGTCGGCGTAGAAAACGCGTTGGTCGCCGGGGCGCCAATCAGAGCGGGCGACAGGTATCTTCGCACCCAATAATTTCTCGAGCAGTGGGCCAAACTCGGACCAGACCGCCAGTACGTTGCGCGTGCCGCCGCCCAGGTTGTAGACCTGGCCCCTGGCCTTATCCATCTTTGCGAGCGCCGCGTCGTAGGCATCCAGTAAATCGTACACATGCAGCACGTCACGAACCTGTTTACCATCGCCGTAAATGGTGATCGGTCGGCCTGTCACCGCTGCGATGACCATCCAGGCCAGCCACCCCTGGTCTTCGACCCCGAACTGGCGCGGGCCATAGATGCAGGACTGGCGCATGACCACTGTGGGCAGATCGTAAATACGTGCATAATCACGCACGTATTGATCGCCGGCGCCCTTGGAGCAGCCGTACGGTGAGTGGAAATCCAGGGGCTGTTGTTCGCTGCAGCCCAGCAGCAAATCCGCGTAACGCCAGCGTGTGGCTTCCTCTACGATTTTTACGTCTTCCATTCCGCCATATACTTTATTGGTGGAAGCATAGACAAAAAACGGATTGCGTCCCGAAAGGCGTGCCGCTTCCAGTGCGTTGAAGGTGCCGAGGGCATTCGATTCGAAATCGTGCCTGGGGTCCGTCACCGAGGTAGTGACGGCTACCTGGCCCGCCAAATGGACGATGACGTCCGCGCTACGGGCGCTGGCCGCTAACAAAGATGCATCGGTCACATCCCCAACGATCAGTTGGAAGGCCTCTTTGCCAAACTTGTCCTCCAGCCACGCCAGGTTCACCTTGGCTCCGGCCCGGCTGAGATTGTCATAGATACTTACCTTTTCGCCGCGTTCCAGCAGACGGAAAACATAATTCGAGCCGATGAATCCGGCGCCGCCCGTGATCAAATAATCCCGAGACATGGTTTCTCCTCAGTCAAATAATAACTCGTTTGCAGGATAATCCCCTGTTTTTTAACAATGCAATACCCGGCAGTTTCCTGTGCTGCGTACAGCCTAAATGGTAAAGCTCGTATTATTCCGCGAATACATACGGCGCTGCGCGAAAAAATTGACTGTCAGCATGCCGAATAAGAATCCTCCAACATGCGCCCACCATGCGATCCCGCTTCCCGTCGCGCCTTGCAGGCTCAGCCAGCCCGAGAACAGCTGCGATACGAACCAGAATAACAGGAAGATTACGGCGGGTACATCGATGATCGTGAAGATGAACAATATCGGCACCAGGCTTGCAATGCGGGCCCGCGGGTAGAAGACCAGATAGGCGCCGAGCACCCCGGCAATGGCGCCGCTCGCACCGATCATGGGCACGTTGCTGCCCTGTAGCATAAAAGAGTTGAACAAGCCGGCAACCACGCCGCTCATCAAATAAAAGACCAGGTAGCGGCCGCGGCCAAGCCGGTCTTCGATGTTGTCGCCGAAGATAAACAGCACCCACATATTGCTCAGGATGTGGAACCAGCCGCCGTGCAGGAACATCGCGGTAAAGATGGTCACCCATGCCGTCTCAGGGTGCGTCATCAGTTGGCTGGGAATAAGTCCCCAGGTGGATGTAAATCTATTTAGAGCAGAGGGGCTTAGGCTGATCTCGTACAGAAAAACGATCACATTCAACGCGATCAACAGCCAATTAATGATCGGGAATCTGCGGGCATGCAGGGTATCATAAAGGGGAATCATTGATTTCGCCTTTTGATCTGAACTTGACCAGCTGATGGTAGATCCCTGAGAGGGTTTCGCCTTCGTGCGAGAGGGCATATCCGCCCAGTATGATGCTTGAGAGATAGTTAAAGAATCGCGAAGTCAATGCGACGGCCAGCGAGGCAGACGGATCGCCGGTCAGCACCGTTAAAGCCCCTCCAAATGCGCCCTCAAAGGTTCCCACTGCACCCGGTAGAGATGGGATCGCCCCGCCAAATGCAGCTGCACCCAATGCGAACATGCCCCACGTCAACTGCGCCCGCGGAAAGAACGCCAGGATGACCACGTAATAATTGAAGATCGCCATGCCCCAGTTGATCGCCATCCAAAACAGGAAGCGGACAAACAGCCAGCCATTGGTCAGCGCACCTAGCCCAATGAGAAAAGATTCGAGCAGGCTGCCCCCTAGGCGCTGGATGACCGGCCAGCGAGCGCTCCACTTGTGGAATAGGTTCAAAGCCCACTGGCGGTTGCGGGCCAATAGGTATAAAGCGGCGATGCCGATCAAAACCGCTGCGCCCAGCAACAGAGCGATCCGGTCGGCCCCGCCCGCCCCGACCACAAAGGGCAGCGAGGCCAGAAAGATGGCCGATGTAAAGACCAGGTCCATGGAACGTTCGATGACAATGGTGGGCAGAACCTCGGCAAATTGCATATCTGATTTTCGACTCAGCAGAAACGCCCGCCCAATCTCGCCCAGGCGGAAGGGTAGAAAGTTATTGAGCAGGTAACCTTCGTTCACGGTATTAAAGACAACGCCATACGGGGCACGCTCGCGCAGCAGCGTCCGCCACACAATGGAGCGGACTGCGAGCCAGGCAATGGACATCACCATGCCAAGAGCGATTAGCCAGTAGTTGGCTGAGCGGAGCGCTGCCAGTACCTTCGACCAATCGACAAAATAAAGGATGGCCGCGATCAGTAAAATACTGATGAGCGCACCGGGCAGCCAGCGTTTCGCGTCCTTCAGAAATTGGGGCACGGTTCGGGTTCCTCAGAGACGCGCTAAGATGATTAACGACAAAAGCCGTGAATCAACATGCACGATCTCCATTATTCTTCTTCCAGTTTAAGGACAGCCATGAACGCCTCTTGCGGGATTTCCACATTCCCAACCATTTTGAGGCGTTTCTTGCCGCGCTTCTGTTTTTCGAGCAGTTTCTTCTTACGCGATATATCGCCGCCATAACATTTGGCAAGCACATCTTTGCGCGTGGCCTTGACATTGGCGCGTGAGATCACACGTCCGCCCGCCGCCGCCTGGATGGCGACATCGAACAACTGCCGCGGGATGATCGCTTTCAATTTCGTGATGAGTCGCTGTCCCTTATGGTAGGCATCTTTCTCGTGGACAATGGCCGCCAGGGCATCCACCGCCTCCCCATTTACCAGGATCTCCAGTTTCTGCAGCTCATCCGGGCGGTATTCCAGGAACTGATAGTCAAGCGATGCATAACCTTTGGTGCGCGATTTCAATTCATCGAAGAAATCAACGATGATTTCAGAGAGTGGGATCTCAAAATTGAGCTGTACGCGATGGGGAGCGGGATACTCCTGACTCTTGTAAATACCGCGCCGTTTCGTCACGATCTCCATGATCGGCCCATAGTATTCCGTGGGTGTAATGATCTCGATGTTCATCCACGGCTCGCGGATCTCCACGATCTTGCTCTCATCGGGCAGATCAGCCGGCGAGTCGACCAGGCGGGTAGAGTCATCGATCATTAACACTTCATATTCCACGGACGGGGCAGTGAACAGCACGTCGAGCAGATACTCGCGTTCGATGCGCTCCTGGACGATCTCCATGTGAAACAGGCCCAAGAATCCCGCGCGGAAACCAAAGCCGAGCGCCTGCGAAGTCTCGGGCTCGAAGGTTAAAGAGGCATCGTTGAGCTGCAGTTTGTCGAGCGATTCGCGCAGGTCTGTATAATCATCCGCTTCGACCGGGTAGATTCCGGCGAACACCATCGGTTTGGGGTAACGGTAGCCCGGCAGCGGCTCTGCGGCCGGGGTTGCAGTGAGGGTTATCGTGTCGCCCACGCGGCAATCGTGCACGGTCTTCAAGCCGGTTGCAATATAGCCAACTTCGCCGGCCATCAGGCTTGGTTCGGGCTTCATCCCCGGTGCGAAGATGCCGATCTCTACCGGCTTCAAGTCTGCCTTGGTGGCGAACATGTGCAGGGTATCAGTTGGCTTGATCGAGCCTTCGAAAACACGGATGTAGGCGATCACACCTTTATACGCGTCATAGTGCGAGTTGAAGATCAGGGCCCGCAGCGGCGAATCCGAATCATCCTTTGGCGGGGGCACGCGCTGGACAATGCTTTCGAGCACCTGCTCCACGTTCAAGCCCTCTTTGGCCGAAATACGGATGATATCCTTGGCATTTACCCCCAGCAGGGAGGCGATGTCCTCGGAAACTTCATCAGGCCGGGCGGAGGCCAGGTCAATTTTGTTGATTACGGGGATGATGGTCAGGTCGGCATCCAGCGCCTGATACAGATTGGCAAGCGTCTGCGCCTCCACGCCTTGCGTGGCGTCCACTACCAGCACCGCGCCTTCGCAAGCCTTGAGGGCACGGCTTACTTCATAGCCAAAGTCCACATGCCCGGGCGTATCGATGAGATTAAGCTCATAGCCGTTGCCGTCTTTGGCAGTGTATCTCATGCGCACGGCCGAGGCTTTGATGGTTACCCCCTTCTCCCGCTCGAGATCCATCGTATCCAGGATCTGCTCTGTTGTGTCGCGCTCAGGCACCGTGCCGGTCAGGTGCAGCATACGGTCTGCCAGCGTGGATTTGCCATGATCCACGTGCGCGATGATACAGAAATTGCGGATTCGTTCGGTCATACGGTTTTCAAGAGGCTGTTACTTTACTTGAAGAAATTTGGTCATGGTTTCGCTTCGCATCTGTGCTAAGAGCTCAGCGACATACCCGGTAAGCGTCGAAAGTATAACCCATTCCTAACCGCTCCTCTTCGAAAATCTGCCCGGCCATTCTCATCCGGGTGGCAGAGGCAGGACAATGGATCCTTATTCAAAAATTCGCCGGATCGCACCTTCCAGATCTATCGACTCTTGTGACGGCATTAGCCACGCCAGGAATTCGGCATTGCCTTTCGGCCCCAACAATGGAGACCTGATCAGTCCGCAGATGCCAAATCCTTGATCCTGGGCAAATCTCAAGATATCCAGTAAGACCTGTTTATGGATCTCGGGGTCCCGGATGACACCATCGCCGCGCGCAACATCTTTTCTTCCCGCTTCGAATTGGGGTTTGATAAGGGCAACGACATTGGCCTTCGACTCCGCTTCTATATCGGTCGAAGAGAACCATTTCTTGATAACCGGCAGCAGGATCTTCAACGATATAAATGAAGCATCAACGGTCACTATGGATACTTTCTCCGGGAGCGTTTCTACATACCGCGCGTTGGTCTCTTCCATGATGACCACGCGCGGGTCATTGCGTAATTTCCAATGCAGTATGCCCTTGCCCACATCGATGGCAAAGACTTTGGCAGCGCCGTGCTGGAGCAGGCAGTCGGTGAAGCCGCCCGTGGATGCCCCCACGTCTGCGCAAACCCGCCCGTTCACGTCCAGGCCAAACGCTTCGAGTGCCCCTTGCAGCTTTTCGCCGCCCCGCGATACAAAACGCGGGCCTCGCTCCACTTCCACCTGGCAGTCGGGCTCCACCGAGGTCGCAGGTTTAATGGCCACTTGTCCCTGCACGCGTACCTGTCCTGCCATGATCAAAGCTTGGGCCTTGGCACGCGATTCAGCCAGTCCACGTTCTACGAGCAGCAGGTCCAGGCGGGTCTTCGGCATGGGTTGATTGTAATTCCTATCCACTGACCGCCATTCATGAAATATCCAAAAAAAGGACTTGTGCCGGGCGTACGCCCGGCACAAGTCCTTTTTTTGGATTCTCTAGTATTACAACGCAAGGTTGAGAATGGGAAACACCAAAATCTTGTTTGTCGTCGCAACCATCGGGCATTTTGGACACGATTTTCATGCATTCAGGCAACTTTCGACCCAAAATTGGTGCGAATCCCTCTGATTCGTACCCCATATTTGCTGAAGCCAGTTATTGGCATTTTGCCGCGTATTGCTCTCACTACAGAGCAAGACTCGCTTAATTAGGCACTTTTACCCGTAACCTTGCGCTGTAATACTAG
>CAWAKH010000023.1:0-23903 GCA_963782565.1 uncultured Chloroflexia bacterium | reverse complement strand
TGCCAATGCCAGGTATCCTCAAATGCTGTGATTTGCCCATCTGATAAAGAGTGGGTCAAAAGCATGCCAGGGGATTCTATCTCGAAGCGCCGCTCGGCGAGGGACTTCGCGTAGCACCCCCGAAGCGCAGGGGACCATCCCTGCCGAGAATTGACCAAAAGATCTTCCAGTTACGAAACCCCTAGTTTTTTTTCTCCCCTTGTATAAATGAGTAGGAGAGCCAGAATAGGTTTTTCTGGCATAGAATCTCTGGTAGAAGCTGAGGTCAACGTTGCTCCCCTTGAGGATCAGCCTCGTAATTTAGACTGTTGCCTCAGCGCTACGAGAGGTCTCGAATAAGCAGGTTGCCGAGAAGCGGCGGATCACCCACAAGGCTGAGGGTCTCGTAGCTGCCTGAGGTCGCCTCACTTCAAGCCGGATTGGAGGTGACTCATGTTGTACTGTGGTATCGATGTGGCCAAGCATAAACATGCTGTGGCATTACTAGATGAGCAGGGCCAGAAGATTCAGCCAGTCTTTGCGGTAGAGAACAGCCGTGACGGATTGGATCGGCTTGGAGAAACCTTGGCTTTGCTGGACGGACCGATCCTGGTTGGGCTGGAAGCCACCGGGCACTACTGGCTGTCGCTATACGAGGTGCTGAGCGGCCAGGGTTATGGTGTCGTAGTGCTTAATCCAATGCAAGTGGCCGCCTATCGAAAGAGTGGCATACGAAAAATCAAGACCGACAACACAGATGCAACTTGGATTGCGGACTTTGTGCGTATTGCCAACCCGCCCGCAGCTCGCCGGGATGTGCCCATCTTGCTGCAATTGCGCGAACTCAGCCGGTTCCGCTATTGGCTCTCCGACCAGATTGGGGACTGCAAACGAAAGCTACTCACCATCCTGGACCGTGTTTTTCCTGAGTATGAGAGCTTATTTTCAAGCGTTTTTCTGCAGTCTTCCCGAGCTTTGCTACAGGAGGCGGTCTCAGCCCAGGAATTTGCCAGCTTCGATCTCCAAGAACTGACACAATTGCTCTCGCATTCCAGCCGCGGCCATTTTGGAGCCGAGAAAGCCGAACAGCTCCAGTCGCAAGCCCAGCAATCCGTCGGGGTGAGCTTCCTAGTGGATGCAGCTCGCCTCGAACTCCATTGCCTGCTGGCACAGATGGAGCTCATCGAGCAACAACAGGATCAAGTCGAGCAGGCACTTGCTCAGTTGATGCAGCAGATCCCGCAGCACATCACTTCGATCCCCGGCATTGGCTTAGCCACCGGCGCGGCCATCCTAGCAGAGATTGGTGACATTACTCGCTTCGCCAGCCCAGACAAATTAGTGGCGTATGCTGGCGTGGATGCCACCGTTTACCAGACCGGCCAATTCGAGGCTTCCCATGCTCATATGAGCAAACGCGGCTCGCCTTATTTGCGGCATGCCCTTTGGCAGGCAGCTTGCATGGCTATTCGGTATGATGAGGACCTCAAAGCTTTCTATCAGCGCAAACGTACAGAAGGCAAGCATCACAACGTTGCCTTGGGTGCGGTCTGCCGAAAGCTGCTCGATCGCATCTTTATCATCCTCAAGGAACAACGTCCCTACGTAATTCGATAGTTTATTAAGGTTCTGGCCTCTTGACTTCTAATAGCAGGTCTAAATCCGTGATCCACACCAATTTTCTTAACCATATTTCTGTAGCGGATTTGGGGGATCGCGAAGCAGGCCGACAGGCCAGAGGGGGTGGCTTCAAAGCCCTCTTCCAACTACCGCCAAAACCGAAAAGCCCCTCAACCTGCCGCTTCAGGTTTGCTTGCCACCCATATCATGTTCGAGCTTTTGTCCTCCAGCGGATGTCCGAAGAAATCTCCATAGACATTCTCCAGGCGGAATCCCACGCGCGCTAACAAATGTTCCATCTCGAACGGGTAGACACAGTGCAGCCGAACAGGCGGCGTTTTCCAGCTGTCGACCACTTGCCCATTGGCCCCGATTTCTTCCCAGGCTGTCGTGGAAATGGCAGTTTGCGTGGCCGGCTCATAATCCCAGGCGCGCAAAGCGCGGACCTGGTGCCCCGTCAGGGCATACTGGAACTCCTCGGCTGCCTCGAAGACACCGCCCTTTCCCCCGGCTAAGCCTCCCAACCAGACGAAATTCTCGATGTTCTGGTGATCGAGGTGGACTACCAGTCGCCCGCCCGGTTTAATGTGACGGTAGATACACTGCATGCATGCAATCTGGTCTTGCGTTGTGTTGAGATTCTGGAACGCGTGCCCCGGTATGAGCACCAGGTCGAAAGTCTCTCCCAGCTCAAAGTCACGCATGTCAGCTTCCACCCACTTTAAGTTGGGTATCCTTTTGCCCTTCTCCCTTGCAACTTCGAGCATTTTCTCGGAAACGTCGAGCCCCACGCTGTAAGGTCCATCCTGCGCCAGGCGGATGGTCACGCGTCCTGTTCCACAGGCTACCTCCAGCAGGCTTCCTCCCTTCAGCTTTACTTCGGAAGCAAGTCCCTGATAGAAATCGATCTCCCCGGGCCAATCCGGGACAGAATCATCGTATGTCCTGGCATAGAATTCGGCTACTCGTGGATCAGAGGATAAACTCATTGGCTGGACGCTCCTTGATTTCTGACGGGACCCTAAAGGTTTCCAACTCAGCCGGAACTATTTGGCCGCAAAGCAAATCTTTAGGGTCTGCTGGGAATATTATTGAACAACCTTAAGCTGATATGTTGCGAGCCCTCCATCTCGCTATGGATGGAGGGCATTTTGTCTGTGTAACTTGACACTCTGCGGGTAGGAACCTTTTTCATTATTTGCCGGTCGCCGTAGCTGGCTGATTACTGAATTGGGACACATCGATGAATGGGCTTGCTCCCCCGATCACCGACGGCAGCACCCCGTTCCATTTTGTGATGGCAATATATTGAAGGTACTCGGGCGAGAGGGCACCGGTATCCTTCAACGCCTTCTGTGCATCTGCCTGTCCCTGGGCTTGGGCAACCGTGGTTTGTGCATCGACCTGCGCCTTGGCCAGCAGTTGCTTGGCCGTTTCGACCTGCTGCTGTGCTACCTGTTTGGCTTCGATCGCCTGGTTGAATTGATCGCTGAAATGGAAGTTCACGATATTGAAGTTAAGTACGATCACATGATAAACGCCCAGCTGCGCCTTTAGCGCATCTTCGGCCTCGGCGCGTACCTTCTCTCGCTGGTCGATCAGTTGTTCCGCCGTGAACTGCGCCGTGCTTGCCTTGAAAATATTTTGAATGGCTGGCGCGATCAGGATATTTTGGTAGTCGGTGCCTACGTTCTGATAAACAGCGGCCGCATACATGGGGTCAAGATTGTAGTTTACGGCGATGGTGCTCGTGACCTGCTGCAGGTCGCTGCTTGCGGCCTCTGCATCCACCTGGTCTTTTTGGGTGCGCACGTCCATGGTGATCACGTTTTCAACGAGCGGGATCTTTGTCTGGAAGCCCGGCTGGACCGTACGCGAGACGGCCCCGAAACGAGTGACCACGCCGACGTACCCGGCCGGAATCGTGTAGAACATTCCAGACACGAGTACAAGGATAACAACCACCAGAACGATTAATCCTGCGATCCTGCCTAAACGAAATCGACCGTTTCTATCAGTAAACATAATATTCTCCTTTTCTATTTACGGCTGGACTCAGTAAAGACCCTTGGCCGCTGTCTACCCGACACCTTGGGCCTTACTTCCCCTGTCAGCCATTTATCCTATAAGCTATATACGAATGGGCACTGCCCCAGGTTCCAACCCCAAGGAAGCTTTCCAAATCCCCGGCTTTTACCTATAAAGCGTCGCAGGCGTATTCAAGAATTCATACAAGAACGAGTAATAGACGAATTTGGGCAGCCATTAACAATATACAAACCTGCCGCCCCTTAGTCACGTACCGTTTGTCACAAAAGTGACCTGCGATTTCCGCTATCTCCGCTTCTCCGAGTGCCTTGGAGATACAAAGCTCCCAGGGCCGCAAGGAATATGCACAAAATGACAAAAGCCATCCAGCCGGTGAACGTCGCAGCGATGGAAAGGACCGCTGCCATCGCCAGGAGCATTCGAAATACTCTCAAAGTCAATACGGGTCTTATAAATAGAAGGCCTGCAAGTACCAATGCGGGGATGGAAAAAATGAGCATCGGCCTCCAGGCGATGTCTGAGCTCGGGAACCGGAACGGGAGAGAGGCCATTAAGATGGCCGTAAGCAGGATGATCGCAAGTGAGGAGTAAGCAACAGCCCTATGAACCTTCATGTCAGCTCTCCCTGGAAGATGCCTGGCTCAGAGCCTTCGATCAACGTGGCTCCTGCCGCTTCTTCATAGAACTTGAATGAGCCTGCCCAGCTATTATAAATGCTGTGCACTCTCAACAGCCCGCGTCTTGTCTCCCCCCAATCCGTGATTCAGTTTATCTTTCTTAACCATACTATCGTAGAGGATTTGGGGGATCGCGAAGCAGGCCGCAGAGCGGAGGGGGTCAAGCCAGAAGGAGTCAGGTTCTATGTCTTGCCCAAATTATCTTCGTAATAGCAAACACAGCGGATCTCTTCCAGTTGCTTTCCCTGTTTTGCAGCGTTGCATAAAGTTGGGCTGGAGTGATGTATAGAACATGGGCCGTGTGCACGCAAAGGTTGATACTGTTGGCGAATTCAAATTGGAGTCCATGCGGGGGCCAACAGGGATGGTGAGGGAGCCAGTTTTGCAAAAGCCGAAGTTCTAGTTTTGGCTCGCGGCCGATGTTGCCAGTAGTCGAACAGGCGATGGAGGTTGATGGCCGCGGCGGTGGCCATCATCTGCAAATTGGTTTTGGCTAGACCAATGTAACGGGCGTATCGAAGTTCATATCCCCGGACAGCTTGAGAGAAAGTTCCTTCGATTCCACAACGTTGGGCGTATTTCTTCCAGAAGGGTTGAGTGTTCTGTTGTTGGCGGACTTGTTGCAAAGCTTCATGTTGTTCTCGAGGTAGGAAAGCAATCGCGCGTCCGGCCGTTGTGGCTTTGGTACATTGACTACGGACGGCACAGGCGCGGCACACGACGGGCGAGAAACGCACCTGGACCACCGGCTTCCGACCCCCCTGCTGTCGGCTCCGCCATTCCGCCGAGGTCTGTCCATTGGGACAGGTCACCACCTGCTTTTCCCAATCAATCTGAAAGCTGGCCAAGTCAAATCCCTGCCCGGCTTTCGCCTGCCAACTGACCTTCTGGCGGACAGGCGAGTAAATCGTCACCCCGAAATCCCGTTGGGCGGAAAGTAACGACTCCGCATCCACATAGCCGGCATCGACCAGGTGTTCGTCCGGCAACAAACCCTTTTGCGCCAATGTGCCGTGGACTTTTTCCAACGCACGCATGTCGCTCTCGGTCGCCGGCGTGGTGGTCACCTGAGTAATCAGATGGACATCATCCTTGCCACTGGTCTCGCTGAGCTGCGTCTTGTAACCGACCCAGCCCCGCTCTCCCTTGGCACTATAACGGACCTCCGGATCGTACGGAGAGTGAAGACGCAAGGCTCCGGGCGGTTGGTTATCATCGCCCCGTAGATGCAGATGCATACTCCCGTCTTCCCGGACTTCCGTCCAGTATTGCTGGATCCACATCCGTCGCAAAAACTCTACCCCGGGCAACTCCCGCAACTGTCCCGCCTGCGCAAAGGAAGTGGGCTTTTCTGCGGCGGCTCGCACCGCCTCGAGTAGGAAGGCGCCATCCTCACCGATCATCACCAATAAAGCTTCGCGTTCGGCCGGTTTTTTGGGGAGACGCATCTGCTCGAATCGCCTGCCATACCGGCCAAACCATTCCAATTTGGCAATCCCTTTCACCCACTCCGGCGCAAATTCCGACAGCTCGTTCAAAGCCTGTCGCAGGGCTTCCCCCACAATCTCTATCCGGTTCAACTGCCGGACCGCTCCGAGGATATGGGTCGAATCGGTCCTCTGCTGGCCGCGCTCTTTCAGCAGCTTGAGTTCCTTCAGACGTCCCAGCAATTCATCCAAGAGCATCTGTTCCTTCTGCCCGGCCACCAACCGCTGGCGAAATTCACTAAGCACCGAATAATCAAAGCCCGGGTCGTCCAACTCCAAACCCAGTACATACTTCCAATCAATCCGCGCTCGCACGGCCTCCGCGGCTTGCCGATCCGATAAACCTTCCGAGAACTGCATCACCGTGACCCACGCCAACCGCCCTGGCAATTCGGCACTCTGGCCCCTACCCGGGAATAGTTCGGCAAAGTTCGCATCCTGGTAGATCACTCCCAGTTCATCGCGCATACGCATGTACAAATTGCCGTGCGGAAAAGCGGCTCGTGCCACGCGCTGTGTATCTTCAGGAATCGGGTAATGGGTTTGCGGGTCGAGGCTCATCTTCTACTCCTGTGCTCAAGTAAGGCTCACTTCCTATCGCCAGACCGGGGTTTTCCCGATTATCCCCCACTTTTGCCCGCCCAGGAGACCGTCCAGGGAATTCGCCAACAGTATCAAAGGTTGTCAGAGAAATGAACCTCCGGTAGGATAAAGATTGCAGAAATCCAACCCTATCGGAGGCTCAAGATGCAATATAACACCGAAATGATAAAGGAGCTGGCGCAACAGGTCAGTCAAGCATTTCGAGGAGCCGTGTGCGAGCATGAAGAGAAAGAGCTGGGAATCGCCGATGTTGAAAGCGAGTTACGAGAGATGCTGCGTGCGATTGGAGCAGAAGCGTTGAGCCAGATCTTGAGCAGGGGAGAGGGAACGCGGGTGGCAGAATTAGCCTGCCAATGTGGAGGGCGGTTGCATAACCAGCGACAGCGAACGGCGGTGGTCACCAGCGTATTTGGCAGGATCAGATATGAACGGGCCTATTATGCGGGGTGTGGCTATGGCTGTGGACGTGGCCTAGCTCCGGTGGACCAAAAATATGGTTTGGAACCGGGAGCGATAACGAGCGGCTTGGCGGCGCTGTTAGGTCTGGCCGGGATTGAATTTGGATTTGACGAAAGCCGCAAATGGCTACAAGCCTACTTATAGTTTGATGTGTCGGAGAATACGATCCGCTCGGAGACGGAGGGACTGGGAGCTTTGCAAGCACAGCGGGAAAAGGGGCTGTGCGAGCAGAGCCAGAAGAAAGAGTATTTGCAGGCTCGCTTGCGAGAGGGCGGACGGCGGCCGAGACGCTTGTACGGTTCGATCGATGCGGCCAAGGTTCGCATTGAACCCCGCTGCAAAGCAGGAAAAAGGCCCAAAAAGGAAGAAGATTGGCGCGACCTGAAAGTCGGCTGCTGGTATGAAGCCGAGCCGGTGCCTTCCGCCCAACGCTCCCGCCGTCATCGTCATCAACAAGCCTGCGGGCAAGAAGTGCTGCGTGCGAAGAACATGCATTATTTTTGCGATATCCTGGAAGCCGACAAATTCGGCGAATGACTGTGGGCCAGTGGCTGCGCTAATCTGGCCGATCTGGTGGCCGAGTTGGTGTTCGTCTGCGACGGAGCGGTTTGGATTTGGAAGCTCATCGAACACTATTTTCCACAGGCCATCCAGATTGTGGATTGGTATCACGCTGCCGACCATCTCAAGCGGCTGGCCTTGACTGCCTTTTCCACAGAAGCTCCCCGAGCCGAATGGTTGGAGCAGGTCTTGGAAGATTTATGGCAAGGAGACATCCAGGAAGTCATCCATGCCTGTGAATGTTTAGTGTATCGTTGTCCAGAAGCTGAAAAAGAAGCCACCTATTTCAGCCATAATGAACAGCGCATGCAATATAAAAAATTCCGCTCCGCAGGCTATCTCGTCGGCAGCGGCACAGTGGAAAGCGCATGCAAACAGATCCTTACTCAACGCCTCAAAAAACCTGGAGCCCAGTGGAACGTCGCCGGTGCCGTGCAGACGGCCAAAGCTCGTGCCGCCTGGCTATCTGGCGATTGGAAAACGCTCTGTGCTCAGCGGGCCTCCCTCCCAATGACTATTTGACAACCTTTGCGTGCACACCATGGGCCATGCGTTCACCTGCTATCTGATTTCAACGCTATAATCGTAGCCTTCCCAACGTGCAAGTGCGATTCTGTCCCCGGCCTGAGAAATCAAACAAAATCATGCGCTTAGCGAAAATATTTTCCAACGAAGAAAAGATCGAAAAAGAGTTCCACGTCTCCATCTATATTCTTATCTATAAGTTTATGCTGGGACTCATCGAGATGTCAGTAGGCATCGCGATTGCACTTTTTGGTTCCAGAATATACCAGTTATATCAAACCAGCATGATTAAGGAATTGTCCGAGGACCCGCATGATCTGCTTGCCCGCCTGAGTGAAAGCATCGTTCCTAACGTTCTTACCCATAATACCTATATTGTTTTGTACTTTATTGTCCTCGGTCTGGCGAAAGTGCTGGGTGCGATCGGTTTGGTTTACAAGAAGAACTGGGGCGTTGATTTACTGGTCGGGCTGACCATAATCCTGGCCCCCCTTCAGATCGTGAATTTAATACTTCATCCGAACTTCTTTGATTTGCTGTATCTCGTGGTGGGGATCTTGATCGCCCTTTACCTCGTGGAATTCAGGCCCAAAGCCTGGATCTCCAGGGTACTAAGAATCAGCTAAAACTCCTCCCGCTTTTTTTGACTTGCCGGGCTCAGCCTGTGACCTTGAGAAGTGCCCTAGTCTCCTCTCCCCTAAATCCGTGATTCAAATTAACTTTCTTAACCATACTATTGTAGAGGATTTGGGGGATCGCGAAGCAGCCTGCACTTTAGGCCAGAGGGGGTTAGGCCAGATGGGGCCTCGCCTCCGCGTTCTATTCCCAATCTCCTATTTTCCGAGACCAATTCTCGAATATCGATTTATCGAATCTCTATTCTCTGAATATCCTCACGTGCCTCCTCGGTTCTTTCCCGTAAGAATGGCTGATCAGCTCCGCCTGCCGCGCCATCTCATGTTCCAGTCGTCTCACCAGCGACGGGCCCGGAGGCAGGTCCACCCAGCGCTCGCCGTTCAATACCGCCGCGATCGCCTGTTGCGTCTGCTCCTTCACGCCGTCGATGTCCGACGAAGCTGCCTGTTCCCCTTTCACATTGAACAGCTCACCGAGGAACTGCTCCATCTGTCCCACCGTGCTCGAACGCAGCACATAGATGGGCAGTCCGCGATGCTCGGCATCCATGATCGTCTGCTGGCGGTCGCGGTAATAAGTTCTCAGGGTCACCAGGGCATTGGCTTCGCTCGGATCCTTCACCACCACGGCCGGCACCCCCAGCCGCTTGGCCGCCTGCATCAGTCGGTTACGGGCCACACCGTACGGATAGATTTTTATAGCCTGCAGCAGGCCGCGTAGCGGCTCCAGGTGTGTCGCCGGTGTTAGGAATGTGGGCTGCAGCTCTTCGAGGACTGTCGCCGGCTGTCGTCCGCGCCTCGGGGTTATTGTCTCCTTGGCTTCCATCCTCGCCGTGGAGGCGGGCGTAGCCTTCTCGATCTGGATCCTGCCTTCGGGGTCGCGCGTTCGGATCTCCGGTGCGAGCGGAAAGCCGCGCAGCAGCGCATCCACCGAATTCATGATATCCAGGTGAACCGCAAAACGGTCGCGGTTCTGGATCTCGACCAGCACATCGAATGTGGGGGGTGCGCGTCGTTCGAGTACGGTCTTCTGTGTTCCCCGCCGCCGCGCTTCCTCATCCGAAAGCGTGACCGCTTCGATGCCGCCCACCAGGTCGCTCAAGGTTGGGTTGAGCAGAAGGTTATCCAGGGTCTGTCCGTGTGCCGTTCCGATGAGTTGCACGCCGCGCTCGGCGATTGTGCGGGCCGCCGCGGCCTCGAGTTCGCGTCCGATCTCGTCGATCACAATTACTTCGGGGTTGTGGTTCTCCACCGCCTCGATCATTACCTCGTGCTGCAGCATGGGCTCGCGCACCTGCATCCGGCGCGCCTTGCCCACTGCCGGGTGAGGCACGTCTCCGTCGCCGCCGATTTCGTTGGACGTGTCTACGATCACCACGCGCCTTGATTCCGCCAGGATGCGCGCGGCCTCGCGCAAAAGCGTGGTTTTGCCAACTCCCGGGCGCCCCAGGATCAACAACGACTTGCCCGATTCGACGATGTCCTGGATGATATCCACCGTGCCGTACACCGCGCGTCCGACGCGCAGCGTGAGCCCCACGATGTGCGTTCGCCGGTTGCGGATCGCTGAGATGCGGTGCAGCGTGCGCTCGATGCCTGCGCGGTTATCGGTGTCGAACTCGCCGGTGCGCTCGTCCACGTAATCGATTTCCGCCCGCGTCACTTCCAGGTCCCGCAGCGTGATCTCGCGTTCCACGAAGCGCGCCGTCGGGACGCGTCCCAGGTCGAGGATGATCTCCAGCAGGTTCTCGCTGTCGTCTGCCCGTTCCACCGCCTTGCGGATGTCTTCGGGCAGCACTTCAAGGAGGGCTTCGAGGTCATCGGTTATTTTAAGTTGTGTCATATGGAAACTGCCTGTTATCGATTTTAGCTAACTACTCAGGCCGGGACCTTAAGGTCTCTGCTTGCATTAAGATAATTGTTGGTGTCGAAGATTTATACTCTTCAGAGCCTGGCAATCTCGTTCTTTCAACAAGGAAAATGCTTATTTGCTTTCTTGCAATACCGTTGGCATGGCATCTCGCTCATTTTATCACGCTGGTACTTGCCTTTTTTCCTTGCATCCTGCTCACCCTGGAAGGCTGGACGGTCACACCTGCCGGCTGTGCTGCCCGCACTGTCTGTTCAGCCATGACCAGTCCGGTCATGTGCTTGACCATTACCGCCTGCCGGGCCGCGCTTTTGGCGCCCAGGTCTTCCAGCACCGGTTCGAGCCAGGCCTGGTAGGAACGCACACAGAAATAGATGGGACGACCATTGCGGTTGGGCAGATGCTTGATGATCGACAGCAGCTTCGTGCTTACATCTGTCGCTTCGGGATGGATAAGTGGGAACAGGACGATGCCCGCCAATCCGCTTGCCGTGCTCACATAGCATTTGACGCCTTCGTTGCACATGAAACCGATTGCACGCTTCGGCATCCGCTCCAGGGGTTGCAGCAGCGGCGGGACGATTTGATGGAACAAGCTTTGGATGGAAGGTACATCGATGGATCTCACTCGGAGCCACTTGCTGGTCAATTCCTCTGACGGCAGCGCGCTAACGTCCCACATTCGCTGCCAGGCATAGACCGAAAAGCCGCCCATCCGTAGTGACACGAAGGCCTTGCTCAGCTCGTCCACTTCGGCAAGCACGTGGAAAGCGCCCCATTTCCCTGCTTCAGACGTCAGGTTCTCGATTACCCCCGGCAGCGCCGGGTTTGCCATTTGCGAGGCTGGCGCGAGATAAAGGATCTTGGCGAAGGTCTCCCCATACGTATGGATGATCCCCCCCACTAGGGTCGTGCCGTCTTCTGATGACACAGCCGAGTAGATATGCCGTCGGGGATTCATGTAGGCCATCACGCCCATCGCTCCCAACGGATTCCCGCGCGTCAGCAAGCGGGTCGCGTCGAAACTGACGGCTTCACCGCGGTATCGATAAAGCGTTGGCAGGTCAAGCAGATCGAGAGGACGGATATTCATGTATTATCAATCCGCCAGCGACAGAAAATATTCGTGGAAGCGCGTATCCTGGGTCAGTTCCGGGTGGAACGAGGTAGCCAGCAGGTGACCTTCTTGCGCGGCCACGATCCTCCCGTCCGATACGCAGGCCAGCACCCTCGCTTCTGCCTGCACCGACTCGATAATGGGGGCGCGGATGAAGACCGCGTGGTATGGGCCGTCTGTCCCTGTTGCCTGTTTCAGTGCGGGGATGTCGAGGTCGGCCTCGAAAGAATCGACTTGCCGGCCAAAGGCATTGCGCGCCACCGTGATATCCATCAGGCTCAGCAGCGGCTGGTCCCGTCTGGCGTCTTTCGAAAGAAAGATCGCGCCCGCACACGTGCCCCAGATCGCGTGACGCTGGCCAAACAGCTTGAGCGGTTCCATTAACCCGAAGTCCGTGGCAAGTTTGCCGATGGTGGTCAACTCACCGCCGGGTATGATCAAACCATCGAGATTTTTAAGATGCTCCGGTAAACGCACCTCGGCTGTTTCCACCTTAAGGCGTTTGAGCATGACGATATGTTCGGCGAAATCGCCTTGTATGGCAAGCACACCAATTTTCATGCTGTGATGATTTCCGAGAGTGGATGATCAGGCCGGTTGCTGAGCCTTGCCCCTGGTTCATGGAAAGACGTCGAAACGGCTTACTCAACTAAACGCGTCCTCTCGAACCCAAGGATCAGGTGGGCAAACCCCTTTTCACTGATCACTTATCTCTTGTCTCTGATCTATTATGTCTTATATCTTATATCTTAGCTCTTACCAGCCGCGCTGTGCGATCTTCTCGCCCTCGGGCATTTGCGACACGTTGCGTCCCACCATCGGCTCGCCCAGATTCTTGCTGACCTCAGCCAGGATGGTCGCGTCCTGATAATGTGTAACCGATTTTACGATCGCCGCCGCGCGCTTCGCCGGGTCCCCGCTCTTGAAGATGCCGGAGCCCACGAACACGCCGTCCACACCCAGCTGCATCATCAGCGCCGCGTCTGCGGGAGTGGCTACCCCGCCCGCCGCAAAATTGACCACTGGCATGCGTCCCAGCTCTTTCGTCTCTTTGACAAGTTCGTAGGGTGCGCCCAGCTCTTTGGCAAAGGCCATGAGTTCTTCATCAGCCATGGTCTTCAGCTGGCGGATCGCGCCCAACACCGTGCGCGCGTGCCGTACCGCTTCGACAATGTCGCCCGTGCCTGCTTCGCCCTTGGTACGGATCATCGCCGCACCCTCACCGATCCGCCGTAGCGCTTCTCCCAGGTTGCGGCATCCGCAAACGAAAGGTACTTTGAATAGATGCTTGTTGATGTGGTTTGCTTCATCGGCGGGGGTCAGCACCTCCGACTCGTCGATGTAGTCCACGCCGATCGCCTCGAGGATCTGTGCTTCCACAAAATGTCCGATGCGGCATTTGGCCATCACCGGGATCGTCACCGTGTCCATGATCCTTAGAATAAGGTCGGGGTCCGACATGCGGGCCACGCCGCCCTGTGCACGGATATCTGCAGGCACGCGCTCCAGCGCCATCACGGCGCAGGCGCCGGCTTCTTCGGCGATCCTGGCATGTTCGGGGGTAACGACGTCCATGATAACGCCGCCTTTGAGCATTTGCGCTAAGCCTTTTTTAACAGCAAAGGTACCGGTCTGTTGTTCCATATCTATCTCCTTGGTATAGTTCCGCATCGATTCTACCACGCAGCCTTAGCCGTGTCTCGCCGTACCGGTAGCCCTCATACAAAATCCTTACTCTTTCCATAAATTCCCTCTTCCCCCGCCTCCGTATTTACGTTTTTCCCTGTTTTCTTCCCTCCGTTCTTACGTATCTACGTGTTTTCCCTGTCTCCGTATCGACGTCTTTCCCCTCCCCCTTCACTCCACCACCTTGCCAAGAAATGCCAGCATTACGGCATTGAATTGCTCCGGCCTCTGCAGCGGCGCGAAATGGCTGACACCCTGTAGATTGACCAACTCCGCATTCGGGATGCTCCGGGCGAGATATTCGGCATGTTCGCGCTTGATGAATTCATCATGCTCGCTTTGTACGATCAGCACCGGCACGCGGATCTGGGCCAGGTCCTGCGCCGAAAAATTGGGTTGCGTCCTTTGCATCAGGCCGACCGCCTCGGAAAACTCGTCGAAACGGTCCGGCGTTGGCGAAAGCTCTGCGTAGTCTTTCTTATGCCGGTTGAGGCATCTTCCGATAACCGGTGTGAATACAAATTCCTTGGTGCCGCTCGGATCCATATTGCACCCAAAAAAGAATACGCCCGCAGCCCGTGAGGGGGTATTCGATGCCAGGACCAACGCCGTGCACGCCCCGTCGCTCCAGCCCACCAGGCTCGCTTTCTCAATATGCAGCGAATCCATTACCGCCGCAACATCAGATGCCATCAACTCATAGCTGTAAGGCCGCGTGTCACGCGTGCTGCGACCGTGACCGCGGCTGTCCATCAAAACGGCGCGATATCCGTGCCTCACCAGCGCCGGGACCTGGTATCCCCAATTGCCGCTGTTGCCCAGGCCACCATGCAGCAGGATCACCGGTGACCCCGAGCCGTACGCTGCATACCAGATCCTGGCGCCGTCATTTTCAACATAGCCTTGATCTTCTGTAACCGGAAGTGGTGCAGCGCCTTCTGCTTCGAATCGGCTTAGGTCATCATCGTATGTTTCCATTCTGGTCTCCTTGTATGTCTTCGCCGCTCAACCTGCAATATATAACCATCGATGGTCTCGTAGGGGCGACCTATCAGGATTTTATCAACGCCCTGTCTTGCCGCACATCTTGATCAATGATAACTACAGGAGACCTCAACGGGTCGCCCGGCTTGCTTTTGGGGTCCTCGACCGCAAAGCCTCCGCACCCATAATACATAATCTTATCCCTATTCCACCTCATCAATTCACAATCCTGATTCCGTCTGCTTCCAACTGGTACTAAAATGGGGATGCTGACAATACCCATGAAGAAACTGACCTGTTGTATTTCGATCACCCTGGCCGCGCTATATTTATCGGCTTGTAATTCCCGGGTTCAACACCAAGATGCATTCTATAATGACCTGGGAGATTTTCCTTATCTCAAAGTACCTCTTATAAAGCCTTTTTATATATCTCGACCGTCCTCCAATTCTCCTTGGAGATTTTAATTTAGAAGGCTTATTGTGGGCATCGCAAGACTATTCTTACGGTTATTATTATGTAGAAGATGTAAGAAAATTGTCAGTGGAGAACGGGATCATTATGGCGTATTCACCTTACGTGGATGGGCAGGCGGATCCGAGTATTCAAGAAAATTACTATCATTGGTTTGTAGTAGTTCCCGACAAGAATATTGCTGCGGGTTTTAAGAATGAGGAACCATTTCTCGAGTACATCCAAAAACTGGGTATTCAACGATCCAATTGGCGAGCGCCGGATGATTTATACCGGGAGATCGAGCAAACAGGATGCTTGGATTGGATACCGGATTGCAAATAAAGATGTAATAGCGACCCACGTAGGGGCGACCCATTCGGTTTTGACGAACACCTCATCTTGCAGCGCCTCTCTACCTCATATAACCCTCAACACCCCCTCCGGGTCGCCCTGCTCCTCCCTGTTTCCTTGTCTCTGATCTTGCCCCGAAAAAGTGGACACGGTTAATGACGCGATCCAGTAGACTAGTGGTGCGTTCGATAAGTAATTATACATAGTCAGGAGGCCTTTTTGTCTGCCCATGCGTGTAAGTCGCGACGGGTCCATGACCAGTTGATGGGTTGAGCCCAAAGGCGATTGTATTCGGGCGTACTGGCCATCAAATGATCAATGAGCTGTTGGCGAGTGTCCCATTGACCGCGCCGTAAGTAGCGCACATTGAAACTTTTTAGCAGAAGTTCGGCCTGGTTGAGCCAGGACGCATGTGCGGGTGTGAGTAAGAGACGCAGCCGCGGGCCATAATGAGAGTGCAGAAACGACTGGGTTGCGGCGGCCGTATGACTTCGAGCCGCCGTCGCAAATAAGATGAATGCGTCGGCAGGAGTGAAAGGGTTGCAACAAACGGGGCAATGCCCGACAGAAATGTTCACTGTCATTTTGATCTAAGCAGCTGCTGCGCATTTGGCCATCGTAGATGTTGAGCAGCGCCAAGAAATTAACAACGCCATGCCGCTCATATTCGAATTCCTGTCGTTCCATCTGACCCGGCTGCATCGGTTGAGTGGGCTGCACCCGCTGCAACGCCTGAATATTCGGCTTCTCGTCCAGAGCCAAGGCAATTTCGTCGTGGGCCTGGAGCGCCTCGATCCTTTCATATATCCACAAAATGCGACCGGCACGCTTCAGGAACTCCGCATTCAACGTGGGCGTAATCCAATATCGGCTACGATGAGGTTGCAGGTCCGCATCGTTGAGAATGAGCGATACCGTCGACTGCGCAACATGAGGTACCAGGCCGCGTTTCATCGCTATCTCCGCTAAGCTGCGCATGGACCAGTGGGTCATCTCCAATCCGACACCGCTCGGCTCGCAACAGGCCAGTTGTTCAATGCCCACACGCTGTAGGGCCGTGATTTCTCGAGGTCGGCCCGAGCGAGGCGCATCATAAATCGCATCCAACCCGACGCTTTCATACCGACGACACATATGCCATATGCCCATGCGCGTCATCCCCGTTTGTTGGCACAGTTTCGAAACGATCGTATCCGGATCCTTCATCGCCAGCAAAACTTGTGCGCGCCGGGCAATTCGCTGTTCGGTCCGGCCATCGCGAACCAATTGGCCGATCTCCCGCTCGTCCGATTCATTCAAACGGATGGTTCTTGGTTTGCGTCTTCTCATACGAAACCCTCGGCAGATTTGGTACGAGAAGTATACGGTTCTTTAAGGTTCGACGACTATGTAACATTACTTTTCGAACACACCACTAGGAAGACAGGAGCAGGATCATGGACGAGCAGAAACCGAGATACCGGACGTATACAGAAGAATTCAAGTTGGAAGCGTTGGAATTGCTGAAGAGCAGTGGCAAGAATTCCCGGCAGATCGAGCGTGAGTTGGGGATCACGGCCGGGTTGCTGGTGAAGTGGCGAGATCGGTATCAGGTGAATTCCAAAGATAAAGAACAGGTTCATTTGGAGCCCAGCGATTTGGAAGCTGCCAGAGCCGAGATCCGGCGCTTGCAACGTGAGCTGGCGGAGGTGCAGGAGGAGCGTGACATCCTAAAAAAAGTGGTGAACATTTTCTCACGGAAAAAGCCATGAAATACGAGTTCATTGCTGCTCACCAAGCCAATTACACGATCCAAGGGATGTGTCGGGCGTTGGGAGTGGGTCGCAGTGGGTATTATGCTTGGGGCTCTCGTCCGCTGAGCCCGCGGGCTCAAGCCAATCAGGTGCTGGTAGAGCAAATCCGGGCAGAACACCATGCCAGTCGCCAGACCTATGGCAGCCCGCGCATCCACGCCGCTTTGCAGCGCAAGGGCTTGGTCTGTGGCAGGCACCGCATCGCCCGCTTGATGCGCTTGCACCAGTTGGCAGGTCGCAAGGCCCACAAACGTTTTCCCCACACCACCCAGCGCAATCCCCAGGCCTTGCCTGCTCCCAACTTGTTGAACCAGGATTTCTCTGCTTCAGCGGTGGATCGCAAATGGGTCAGCGATATCACTTACATCGACACCGCCGAAGGGTGGCTGTACCTGGCCGCGGTGCTGGACCTGTTTTCCCGCCAAGTTGTCGGTTGGGCCATGGCCGATCACCTGGAAACTTCTTTGGTGGAAGAGGCTTTGAACATGGCTATGCTGAAACGCCACCCAACCGAGGGCCTGCTGCATCATTCGGATCAGGGTAGCCAGTACACCAGCGAAGCCTATCAACAAGCTTTGGCGGCTTACCACAGCCAAGTCAGTATGAGCCGTGTTGGAAATTGCTTTGACAATGCGGCCATGGAGAGCTTTTTCAGCACGCTCAAAACCGAATGTGCCAGCCAACCCTTTGCCACGCGTGCTCAAGCACGCACGGCGATCTTTGAATACATCGAAGCTTGGTACAATCGCCAGCGTTTGCACTCTTCGTTGGGCTACCCTCGATCAAGAGCCGTATCACAATCTTCTCTCGTTGGAGAGGGGCATTTTGGGGAGTAAATGGTCTGTCAGAAGGCACTCGTTCAGTATTGTTCGGCATCCTGTTGATAATTTTTGAAATAGCTTGGATAATCTTTATCTTCACGCCATCCCTTTCGGATAAATATCTCAACTTCTGGTTCCCGGAGATAGTTATAAGATGAATAAAATAGCCTACTTGTTTATAATTGTCCTAGCAAGTTGTCAGTTCATACCTGTTCAAACAAATATGACATCGATTCCTCCGATAAGAGATGTGCTTGAATTCAGCGAGAAATGCCCGCATCTGTGCTGGTTGGGCATAAACCCCGGTACGACCACAACCGAGCAGGCGACCGTTTGGCTACGTTCATCCGACCAGATCGATCAAAAAACGGCGCAGATATCAGAAGCTAGTTTCCTAGCAACATGGTTTCCGGGTAAGCAAGTAAATAATCCCTGTGTGCTGGAAGTGGATTTTGAAGCAGGGTTGGTGAAATCAATCACCCTAGGTTCACTTCTTTATACAGTAGATGACGTTATCAGTGCCTTTGGGCCACCAGATGAAATCAGTGTCACAGAAATAAAAGCTGAGGGATCGTTTCTTACATATTCGATCTACTGGAATTCCAAAAAAATGGAGATTGTTGTGCATACGGGAGGTCAAAATGGCCCAGCGCCAAATGATCTCGTTCTTCAATTATCTCTAAATACTGATTTTTATGAAGCCAATCATCCGGAGAGTTGGGGAAAACCCCAACGATGGATAGGTTATGGGCATATCAAAGATTATTTACCTGGGGTAGAAATACCGCCTACTAATCAACCCTAACGTTGAATCACTTTTACCTTACCGCAAGGCAGTTATCGTTTCCGTTCTGATTTAAATGGCACCCAGTTCTGGAGCAGTGCAGAAAATAGCTGCACGGTGCCAGATTGCACGACCGCCAGCGTGACGGTGACGACTTAGCTCGGCGTGGGTCTCCTGACCCCGCCGAGTTTATTAAAGCCACCACAACACCAAGAGTAGAAGCCGAAAGCAAAAGGCCGCAATTTTCTCCTAAATCTGGGCCGGCATGAACTGCTGATGTCTTATACACCATAGGAACGCGGCAGAATGAGCTAACCATGAGCCAGACTATCGATTACACCCACAATGAAGCAAACTGGCTGATCGACATGAGTGGCGCCCCTTACACCTGGGATGCGAATGGCAATCTGATTGATGAGGACGGCGCGAATACTTACACCTATGATCCGGCCAACCGGCTGATTTCGGTGGAGCAGGGAAATAACAGTTATACGTTTGCTTACAGTGTATTAGGAGATAGGCTGCAACAAACTGTAGTTGGCGAGAAAACCAATTACACGCTCGATCTCAATGCAGGACTGACCCAGGTCTTGGATGATGGAACGGACACCTATCTGTATGGCGTGGATCGGATTGCCCAGGCAGACGCTGCGAATACAGACGATTTCCTGGGCGATGCGTTGGGGAGCGTGAGGCAGTTGGCAGATGAGAACGGGGAGAGATCACGCTTGGCCAGTCTTATGATCCATATGGGAATGTGATTTCAAGTATTGGCGACGATGTACGGTTTTACAGGAGAACTGTCGGACCCTTACATCGAATCCAATCCTTCGCGTTAGACGGATGATAATGAAAACCCCCTCCGCGTTCAATCATAGGCGCTGCGGGGTGACAGCAGCGGCAATCTACTCGAAAGCCCAGGCTACGGTTGGCATTGGGCCTGTATCGCCCGCGTTTACCTCTTTCCCTGTCCACCCACTTTCATTTCCCCTTACCGTAGCGCAAGATGCTATCTTGCGCTCTTTCCCTGTTTCCGTCTTTCCCCTCTTTCCCTGCCTCCCTGTTTCCTTGTTTACCTCTTTCCGCTCTTTTTCCCTGTCTCCCTGTGTCCGTCTTTCCCCCTTCCCTCCTACTCGAACACCTTCACCTTTCCCCACGCCTCATCAAGGTTCCCCTTGAGCCCGCGCGCAATGATGATCGGCGCCTCGTTCTCATACGGCATGCAATAGGTGCAGGCTGTTTTGCCCGCCGGTTCCACGCTTTCGAAGCCGCTGACCAAGTCTTGCTCCGGCACATTCACCGTGATGAGCACCTGGCCGGTGCAGCCTTGCGTTCCCCAGACAAAATAGCTGTTGTGCCCGCTGATGGCTTTCGGCAGTCCCAGAGCCGGCCCGTAGAAGTCTATCGCTCCGGCCTCGCCATAGTTGGCGGTAAAGATACAGGCCTCGCTTTTCTCCTGGGTTGTTAGCGTGTCATAAACTGTTTTTACCTCAGTCGCCATCTCGCGCCAGCCGTAGCGGTCAGCGAAATTCTGTGGCAGCGTGGCTGATTGGCTGTATCGGATGAACGCTCCCAGCGGAAGGATGGGGATCGCAAAAGGCACGAGCAGCAGCCCGCAGGCCGTCAGTATGATCATGTACGGCATCTGCAGCCTCGCAAGGCGCGGGCGCTGTTCCACCAGCAATTGGATCGCGTACGCTCCGCCTGCAAACAGCATCGGGTAAGCGGGTGAAAGCCAATAAAACTTGGTCTTCACGGCCATGAAGAACAGGTAGAGCAGCAGGTAGGCCCAGCCGAACGTGCGGTAAGGTCTGCCGGCCGCGGTGAAGAATAGAAAATACAGGCCGGCCAGCCATAGCGGCAGGGCCAAAGGGTTTATCGCCACCACCTGCTCGCCGAAGAATTCCAGCGGCGTATCCTGGTGATAGGTCTTGCCGGCGGCGTAAGATCGTGTGTATTCCACGACCGGAAGTCCATGTTGTATCTGCCAGATGAGATATGGCGAGAAAATGACGAGGACAATCGCTCCGCCGAGCAGCAGCCAACGATTGAAAAGTAGCTTGCGCTGCTCGCTCAACAGCAGCCCGAGCAGTGGGGCGATCACAAAAAAGCCCATGGTGAGCTTCGTGAGCAGTCCAATGCCTGCTATAAGGCCAAACGCCAGCCACAAACGCGGTTGTTGTCGCTTGATCATGCGCACCAGCACCCAGGCGGCCAGCGTCCACCACAGCTGATCGAAGATATCCATGGTGAGCAGTCCGCTCGAGCCAATGAAGACCGGGCCGACAGCGATCGTGACGGCGGCTAATACTTGGGTCAGCAGGCCGCCGCCCAGTTCCGCTGCCATGCCGGCCGTCAGCAAAACGATCGCCGCGCCCGCCACCGCCGGGAAGAACCGCAGGGCAAGCACAGAACTGCCCAGGATAGCCCGTGAGAAGCCGGCCACCAGGGCCACGAATGGAGGGAACTCCACGTAGCCGGCGCTGAGGTGCTGCGCCGCGGCCATGTAATACAGCTCGTCGCGAAAGAAGTTATCGTGTGCGTTGGTCCACAGGTGCAGTCCAAACTGAATGAGGGCGATCAGGATTATCGCCCAGCCCGATTGCCGGAACCAGCTTGGGAAAGAGGTCTCGAATTTTCATGATGATTCTCCTTACAGCCTTGCACGCGTTTGTATCTCTTTAATACCTTACAAGTAAAATCCTTGTTTTTTGTGCAAGCATTTTTCACCACAAAGGACACAAAGTACACGAAGGGAAGTTAAGGTTTTCCTTTGTGTTCCTTCGTGACCTTCGTGGTTGAATCCTTTTTAGCTTCAGCTTGTCCGGGTTAGGGCTGTATCAAAAGTCTGTTCCTCAGGAGGACCCATCTCCGGCTCAAGAAACGATTCTGGTAGTGGATAGAACAAATGTTCTTATTATCAACTTGCCTTTTGTAGCTCAGCTTGTTATGTTTGAGGGATATCGAATCCATACTTTGGCATGGAGCGTTGGCGGCGGGCGGCGCTTGTCAGCACGCGTTTGGCCACAATGGTCACTTTGCCGCTGCCCGATGGAGTGTATACCTGGGTCGCCTCCCAACCTTCTGCGCCCCATTCGTTCAATACGGCTTCGATATCTTCATCCTTCGTGCCGAAAATGCCTCCGATGGTCAGGACGCGGTATTCCCAGGGTTTGAGCTCTTCAGCCATTTTGATCTCCTTGCAAGGTGGAAGTTGGATAAGTGGGATCGGATATTCGTGGATCGGGGGCGGCCAGGCCGGTATGTTTCACGTGAAACAAACCGGAGGCCGGGAGCAGGAATGCAATGCCCTGCTCCCGGCCCCCGGATGTTTTCTCGTGTCCTCTAGGCGCCGGTCTCCTGGCGGTACAGGACATACGAGTAGACCACCAGGAAAAGTGCTGAACCTACCAGCGGGATGAACAGGAGCACGAAGGCTGTCGTTCCGCCCAGGAACGCGCCGATAAAGGCGATGATCCCGGACGCGATGAACAGCTTGCTGCCGACCGCATGCGTCTTGTCCCACACCCGGTCGCTGCTCAAGGTCCAGGGGGTGCGGATCCCGATGAAGAAGTTGCGTTTGGCCTTTGCCATCAAGCCTCCCAGAAAGATGAATAGCAGCCCCATGGCCGGCAGGAGCGCCATGCTCATCTCGAAGTGGGTATAACCGAGGTTCCAGGCCATGGTCAGGCCGTGCACGTAGGCCATGAAGGCCATCAGCAGCACGATGAACAGGTTGAAGATGCCGCGGAACTGGGCGATGTTGGCCTTGAGCGGGTCAATGACCGGGATCAGCAGGAACAGTCCCAGCAGGGCCAGCGAGATGATGGGCAGCAGGAAGGCGCCCGAGAAACGGGAGCTGGTGCCGTTCACCTGGTCGTTCGCGCCCCAATGCGAGGCCATCTGCGCCGGTAGCTGGTTGTAAACGGCCAGGCTGAAGACTGCCATGGCGGCGATTAGCAGGAGCGTAATTACTAATGTGGTTCTGGTAGACATGTTATTTTCCTCTTGAGATGGGCCGGGCGGTCAGCCCGGGATATTGTTTCACGTGAAACAGGCGGGAATCGGGAGAAAAAAGCGGATCGGCCGGGCCTCCGGGGTCATTGCGGCCTCGGAGGTCTAGCCCCTGTGCGTCAGCTTTCTTTGGGCTTGTTGTTCTGCGCCAGGGCGATCATCCCGCTCAACCCGCCCAGGTTCATGGTGTCCACGGCGGAGGAAGGCACGATCACCAGCGCACCCTTTTCTTTCAGGCCTTCGAACAGCATGTTCATGCCGCGCAGGTGCAATGCCGTGGGGTTATCCACGTACGATTTCGACGCTTCGGAGAACGACTGGGCGATCTGTTTCTCCGATTCACCCAGGATGACCCGCGCCTGCCGTTCGCGCTCGGCCTGCGCCTGGCGGGACATCGCGTCTTCCAGGTCCTGCGGGATTACGATGTCGCGGATCTCGACGGAATTGACCGTCACACCCCAGGGTGTCGTGCGCTCGTCAATGATGCGTTGCAGCTCGGCGTCGATGGAGCTGCGCCCGATCAGGATATCTGCCAGCATCATCCGCCCGATGATATCGCGCAGGGCTGTTTGCGCGGCCCACGCGATGGCAGACTTGTAATCAGCCACTTCCAGGGCGGCCTTTTCGGCATCCCATACCACCCAGAACAGCACGGCGTCCACATCCACCGGCACGGTATCCTTCGTCAGGGTCTTTTCAGCCGAGAACGGTGTTACGTTCACGCGATGGTCGATCCATGTTGTGACTGCATCGACGATCGGGACGATCCAGAATAGACCCGGTCCTTTAAGGCCTTGGAACTTGCCAAAACGCAGCACCACGGCCTTGTCCCACTGCGAGGCGACTTTGATTGCGAATAAAAAATAGGTGCCGATCAGTGTCCAGGCAATGACCCAGTCGCCGATCACTGAATCTGAAATGTGGCCCTGCATAAAGATAGCACCCAGCGAGGCAATGATCAGGCATACCACAAACACGGTCGCCGCAACGGACGAGATATGCATGTCGGCCTTGGCCATTTTTCTTTTTTCAAGAGCGGACTTGATAAACTTTGTTTCCATTTTTACCTTCTCCTTTTGATAATGAGTGACACCATATATTCAGTTTCTTGAACAAAATTCTCGTTTTCATCGAGGTCCTGATAAGAAATCGGCAAAATTACGTCTTTGGTCACAGATTCCGGGCAGAGCTGCTTCGCAAAGGTTGTAACCGAGCTCATTCATCCGATCCATCGGCTTCGTTCAACACAACCTTCAACTGGTCTCGCAGCATCTGGGTGATCTCAGCATCCGAGAAGTTGAAACGTTTTGCCTCACCGATGTATTGACGGGCCAGGGCTACCAGCGTTTCTCTCCTTAATCTTTGCTCCACTTCCGGCGGGGCTTTCTCCATGATATACGTGCCACGGCCTTGCTGGGTTGATATCAGTCCC
>CAWAKH010000022.1:0-142857 GCA_963782565.1 uncultured Chloroflexia bacterium | reverse complement strand
AATTAATTCTCTTTCGAAGTGTGGCATAACGTGAGCTGAGGTGAAACCAGGGCGGTGACCAGCGGGTCCGGTAGGCCGCTCTGCGAATGGCTTTGCGCAGGCCATCCGGGCCTTCAAAAGGTTCCACTAACAGTGTGGAACGTCCCAATTCAAAAACAGTATGTGCGTCAGAGCCAACCGTCCCTGCCAGGCGGTGCCGCCGGGCAAAATCGAGTGCGAGTTTGTTGAATACAGGCCGCATGCAACGTGAGTTGTAGATTTCGATGGCATCCACATCGGATATGATTTGTAGTAGGTCTGCCTCCTCCCAACCGCCTTTGCGCCATGCATCAAACGGATGTGAGACGCTGATGAATGCGCCCTGCTCGCGCAGTCGTTTGATCGTCTCGCTGGGTGTGAGCAGGGCGGGAATCTCATCTGTCACAAAAGCAGCCAGTATTTCGCCCCGGGTGGTCATGATCTCTTCACCTACAATGACCCTTTCGGGGTCGAGAGCCTGGGCAATCCGGGCGCCGGCGATGGTGTTGTGATCCGTTATCACAACCCGGTCGATTCCCTTGCGCTGGCAGGCTTCGGTCAGCCTCTGAGGTGGGGTTAAAGAATCCTTGGAATAGATGGTATGGCAGTGAAATTCCATTCGAGACATGGCTGTTATTCTACTTCAAACATGGTTGCTCAATTCTCTCTTTTCTAATAAAATGATGAGGTATGGACGATATTCCTTTTTATCGGAAACCGTGGTTTAACAGCATCGTCTTAACAGTTATCCTGCTTGGCATTTATATATATGATCTGGTCCTGCAGGGGGGCTTATGGGCCAACATCCTGGGAATTGCATTCGATCTTATTCTGCTGGTCCTGCTTTACCAGCTCTGTGTTTTCTTCTACGCCCAATTCATACTTCCGATCGGCACCCTGGCTGATCGCCAAAAGACCGTAAGCCGGCTGTGGCTTCATGCAAGGGACGCGCATGGTCCCGCTATTTTCGTGCAGAATGGCCGCAAAGTGGAGCGTTTGGGTGAAAGTGAAAAAAGAGGTCCGGGCATCCTATGGGTGGACACCGCCAGCGCCGTGGTCACGCGTACTTTCACCACATTCAAGCAGGTACTTGGGCCTGGCGTGCATTTTATCGAGGGCAATGAAAAGATCGCGAGCATCATAAGCCTCCACACCCAAACCCAGGGGATCGGGCCCACCCGGGAAGATGACCCGTTTGAGAAACCGAAAGATAACCCCACGGAGGAAGAACAAAAAAGATACCTGGAATCGCGGGCCCGCTGTTTGGCCGTCAGGGCCTTAACCCGCGATGGAATCGAGGTATTCCCCAGCATAAGTGTCACGTTCAAAATTGATGCGCTACCTGCCAGGCCCGGCAAAAAAGGATCCCATTTCGGATTCAACGCGGAGGCCGTCGAAAAAGCGGCTAGAAGTGAAGGGATCAATCCAAACACGTTGTCCGAAGAAAAACGCCGCGTCGAATGGAACCAACTCCCCGCACTGATGGCCGCCGACCTGTGGAGGGAATATCTCAGCAAATTCACTTTAAGCGAATTATTTGATCCAACCCTTTCGGGCATACCGGACGTTCCTCAACCCGAGCCGCCTCCGACCTATGTCGCTCTTCCAAATACGCCTCTCTTGATCAGAAGAGGTTTTCCCACGCGTCTCCTCCGAAAGATAAACAACTCACTGGAAGCCAGGCTCGATAAACTGATCCCAAACGAGGAGCCTACTGAAGAAGAAGCAATTACCTCCGAAACTGCGGATATAAAACAGTTGGATGTGTCCCGGAAACAGACCGCGTTACAGATCATCAACCACATGATGAAAACTCGCTTGACCTGCGCCGTTGTTGCCAAGCTCGACGAATGTGGCCGGGTACTGGATGGCTATGAGGCAAGCAGTGAATTCAAGAAACTCAAGGAGCGCGGGGTTGCAGTCCTGAGTGTCAGCGTAAGTGGGCTTCGTTTCAGCCAGGTTGTAGAATCTCAATTCCTGGACCAGTGGAGCACAACCTGGTTGGCACATGCCAGAAATGACCAGAACCGGATCGAACGCCTTAATTCCGCTTATGCCGGAAAGGGGCGTCAAAAAGCCGCGCTGGATCACGCCCTGGCTTTAAGTCAGGCCATAACTGAAGAGAATCCGACTGCCATTTTGGGTGCCGTGAAAACTCTTCTGCGCAAGACCCAGAACGAGATAAAAACCAACGAGCGCCTTCTCAGCCGTATGAGGGGTGAGGTGGAGACCTTGGACGAACTGGTCAAATGGATTGAGATAAAAGACCTATGAATATCAAAGGTCGCTCACTGTACAGGCCGCCTTCCGGCTGGGAAATCGAAGTGAATCGGCTGAGGGATCTGTTTAGCCGGTGGCTCGATTATCGACTGAACAAATTCTTCGATTTAAGCATCTATGGTCCGGACTATCGTAGATATTGGACACTTGCATTAGGCGCCGGTTTTGTCGCCGCGGGATTCGTGGTCCACGCTATTTTATATTATTTTCCGTTGGTGGCACCTGCGCGCCCATTTCAGCTTTCAGGGCTGCCTCTTTTCTTCATACTGGCCATTGCGCGCCTGGTGATTATTCTTTTCATACCCACTTTCATTGCCATCACGATGGCCGGTAACTACCTGGCTGACATCTTTGAACTCAAAGACAAAACAGTTGCTTGGGATTTCATCGGGGAAATTTCATTGAGCGGCGCCAACAAGATCATCCACATTCGCGACGGGAAGATTTCGGAGGATAGTCTGAATTCGCCGGTTTTGCTCATCGGGGGACCCGGGCGCGTCCTGGTTGAGTTTGATTCGGCGGCTTTATTCGAGAAACCGGATGGTACACCCCATGTGATCGGCCTGGCCAATGCAAAACCTGATCCCCAAAAGGATAATTTTGTTCTTGAAGGTTTTGAGCGTCTGCGTGAGCCAATTATCAACCTGCGCGATCAATATATTGGCAGCCCCTCGGGTTTTCCGATGACAGTACTGGCCCGCAGCTTGGATGGCATACCGGTCACGGCAGCTGATGTGCGCGGGGTGTTCAGCGTCCACCGCGAGCAGAATGAAGATTCTCCCGGACCGAGCATCCATACTCCATATCCATTTGATCCGAGAGACATTGAAAGCCTGATCTATAAACAGGCTGTCCCTGTCTTGACGGAAGGTCCTTACTCTTCCGGTAGACCTCCTTTGTGGACCAACGCAATGCAGGGCCTCATCTACGGTTCGCTGAGCGAATTCATGGGTCAGAACAATCTGGCAGAATTTCTTACAAGCATCGGGGCGTTGGAGCTGGAGCTCTCAGAATTTCGAGAGGATACCATCCTCACGAACACTCTCCAATATTCCACCGAACTGCCGGATCCTGCCGCAGAGGAAATTTCCAAACCCAGGTTCCATCCCAGGCCGGAATTAAGCGACAGGTTCACCAAATATAAAGGCGGATTCATAAAGAGGGCCCGCGAACGCGGCCTGGAATTACACTGGTTGGGGGTCGGTACCTGGAAGATGCCCAACGAGATCACCAGTGAAGCCATTAATGATCAGCATCTGGAGGCTTGGCGCCTCAATCGCGAAAACGTCAATCGATCAACCTTTAAGATGCTTGAATCAGTCGCCGACGAGGCATATTTCAATGAAAAGGCGCGTTTGATCTTGAATGTCCCCATCGCTGCACATCAAAAGAACCAGTCTAAGTATTCTGACAAGGATGTCCTGATCGAATATCTGCTTCAAGACTACTGGGAACAATTGGGGGACGCGCTTCTAATCTATTATCAGAACGGAAACCATTCCACCGACCTGGAAACTGTCGAAAAGGCCGTTCTAAAATTGGAGCGGCTGCTTAAGATTACCGGCCAGCATGTCATCGGCGATAGTTCGCTGAGCAAGGTCCGCTCAAAACCCGAGCCGGTTGAGGAAGACGCGCCTCCGGCTCCCGCATCGCTCACGGAGGCAGAGTTGTACCGGAAGCTGCTGGGTAAATTGGATGGAAACTACAAAGTGGTGGAGGGTTTAATCATGAACGAAGCCAGGCGTCATGCCGGCCTTGATCGCGAAAATCTTATGAAGCGCATTATTAAGCGGTTCGAACGCTGGGGACGTTAGCCAAATGGCTGCACCTGATTTTGTTATACCTACGCCTGAGATATCCCGTGCCATTAAGGCCAGAGCCGCCGTCGTGGCGCTCGAATCAACGGTGATCACGCATGGTCTCCCCTACCCCCAGAACCTTCAACTCGGGCGTGCCATGGAGGCGGAGGTTCGCCGCGCCGGGGCCACGCCGGCCACGATTGCACTGCTGGATGGCAAACTTCGCGTCGGTCTCATGGATGAGGAACTAGCTCGACTCGCAGAATCCAAGTCCAGCCTGAAGATAGGTCTCCGGGATATTGCCGGCGCCATTATAAAAAGGGCCAGCGGCGGAACGACGGTCGCTGCAACAATGTTCGCTGCCGAGAAGATGGGGATCAGGGTCTTCGCAACGGGGGGGATTGGCGGCATCCACAGAGATAATAGTTTTGATATCTCCGGTGATCTCAAGGCGCTTGCGGATACGTATATGATCGTCGTCTGCTCGGGAGCCAAGGCAATCTTGGATTTGCCAGCCACCCTGGAATATCTCGAAACCATGGGGGTGCCCGTCATCGGCTATAAGACCGACGAGTTCCCTGCGTTTTACTCGCGTGAGAGCGGACTCAAAGTAAGCCTGCAACTGGACTCGCCCCAAGCGATCGCCAGCTTCTGCACGACTCATCGGGCCTTGAATATGATGAATGCGATACTGGTAACAAATCCGGTGCCCGAAGCCGACTCCATTCCAAAGTCGGTGATCGAGCCGGTTATCGTCCAGGCTTCCAGGGAGGCAAAGGACAAGAAAATCCACGGTCAGCAGCTCACCCCGTTCCTGCTCCAGCGCGTTAGCGAGTTAACCTACAAGAAATCTCTCCGGGCAAATCTGGCCCTGTTAATAAGCAATGCCAGGCTTGCCGCACAGATCGCGAAAGCGTTGGCAGCCCGCCAAAACCGAAGGGAGATCTGAAAATGAAAAATGGCTTTACCGTTTCGACCGTACTTCCTGTCAATGCCGAGAAGGTCTTCCGTGCCTGGCTATCAACGGACGGCCATTCTGCCATGACAGGTAGCCCAGCTAAAGTGGAGCCGCGTGTTGGTGGCAAGTTTACAGCCTGGGATGGCTATATCACCGGAAAGACCCTTGAGCTGAAACCCTATACCCATATCGTCCAGGCATGGCGGACCTCGGAGTTTCCCGATGAGAGCCCAGATTCAAGAATTGAACTTCTGCTTGAACCCGAGGGGGAGGGAACCAAGCTAACTCTGATCCACACGGAGATCCCCGATGGTCAGGCCGATAGTTATGAAGGAGGGTGGGAAGATTCATACTTTAGACCAATGCAACAATACTTCACCTAACCATTTGCCAATTTCATAACGGACAAGCCGCCTCGAACCTTCTTAAGAGTCGGTTAGGATGGCTCGTTGTGTTTTGGACCGTTTTTCGAGAGATCTGTTCCTATTTCTGCTGGTTTAATAATTCTTTGACTAGCTCGTCGGGGACCTGTACGGCAACCATTTCCCCGCGTACGGTGATTACACCGTTGGCGCTTATCCATTCTTCGATCACCACTTTTCTTCCCTTCACCTGTTTGACCTTGCCGCGCACTTCGAGTACCACTCCCAGGGGTGTTGGCTTGAGATAGTCAACATGCAGAGATGCGGTCAGGTACCGCAGCGCGGGTTCGGTGTCCATTGCGCGGGCTTCTGCCTTATAACCGGCCGCGGCTGCTGTTCCTGTTCCATGGCAATCGATCAACGCAGCCAGTAGTCCACCATACACGTAGCCCGGGATGGAAATGTGGTAGGGCTCGGGCTCAAAGTGGCAGATCGATTCGTCCGCCTCCCAATAGCTTTTTATCTGATGACCATATTCATTCAAGCGGCCACAGCCATAGCAGTGCGCCATGTGATCTGGGTAATAGTCCTGAAAGGCTTTCTCGGTCATGGGTTCGGGCTCATGCGGCAACTCAAGGAGTGGGTGTCGTAAGGGCGGGAGAGGGAGAGGGGGTTGGGGTTAGCGTCATGCTCGGTGTAGCCGATGGAAGCGGCGTATTGCTTGGAGTAGGCGTGGAGGACGCAGTCGGCGTATGCGTAGGGATTTTCGTAAAAGTTGGTGTAATGGTCGGTGCCAGGGTCGGCGGGTTGCCCTGAACCAGGAATCTTCCGTTCCCGACGAATTCATTGCCAACAAAAATCTGAACCTCGTAGAGACCCGGAAGCCACTGCTCGGGCGAGGGATTCCAGTCCGTGAAGCCTGATCCGCCGGTGCCGCCATCCCAAGGTTTTGTTTCATAGTGCACCAGCGTGCCCTCCCGAAACCAGAGCGCAGTCCATTGTGAGCCGGGTAACATCTGATCATATGTAAAGATCGCGTACATGTGACCCACCGGGTTCTGAAAAACTGTTTGGGGATTCGTGGCGGGATAACCGCTACTGTCAGTTGTAAACTGCAAAGTCGAAAATACTACGCCGGGGTTTGGGGTAATTGAGCTTTGGAAGAGCGCCTCGATAGCAGCGGGGATGAACGGCGTCGACGTTGCGGTAGCTGTGTCCGTTACCAGCGGCGTGTCAGTAATAGTGGGGCTCAGGGTGATCGTCGGGACCACAGTGATCGTGGGCACAGGTGTAATCGTGGGCGTCAATGAAGGCGTGGGGGAAGGTGGAAAATATTCGTAGGCGATCGGCAAACCGTAGACAGGCAGTGCGATTGCCAGCAGCAGTAATAGCACCGAAATGCCCAACAGCCGCCAGCCCCCGGCCTCCCTCTGGCGTCGCAGTCGATAAAATGTCATCTTTCGCGCAGCCCGGATGGCACGCAGCCCATTCCTCCCTCCGATCACCGCAAAAAGCACTAATAACAGTACCAAAGCGATGACACCGGACTGAATATCCATAAGCGGCATTATACTTCTTCTATGATTTCTCTATGCTCGCGTCCGCGTTCAGTGGGGTAAAATTAGGTTTATGGACAACCTTGTCTTTTTGAAATTGGGGGGGTCCTTGATTACTGACAAGAATCAACCCTATAAAATAAGACTGGACAAATTGGCTCAAGTCGCCGGGGAGATCAAAGCCACTCTTTCCCAAAAACCAGGTTTACATCTCATTTTAGGGCACGGTTCCGGATCCTTTGGTCACTATGCCGTTAAGGAATATGCACCTTTCTTCCGCTCCTCTGGTTTCCGGGGAAATTGGGGGGAGTTGGATAAGGGCTGGAAGGGTTTTGCGGAGGTCTGGTTTCGCGCCTCACAACTTAACCGCTTCGTAATGGAGGCGTTGCGCGATGTGAACCTGCCGGCTATCGCCCTGCCGCCTTCTGCCGTGGTGGGTTCTCAGGCAGGCGTTATCCAGCATTGGGATTTGTCGGCTTTGCAGGCTGCCCTTCGCTCAGGGCTAATGCCAGTTATTTACGGTGATATTGTGTTTGATTCGGTGACCGGGGGCGCCATCCTTTCTACAGAAGCGCTGATGTTCTATCTGGCCCAGCAGCTTCCCCCGCAACGCATCTTGCTTGCCGGTCTGGAAGCTGCGGTCTGGACAAACTTTCCCAAGCGGGATCAGAAAGTTGAAAAGGTGACGCCTGCCACGGTTGCCTCCATTGCAGAAAAGCTTGGCGGCTCGCATGGCACGGACGTGACTGGGGGCATGCGTTCAAAAGTTGAGGAGATGGTGAGGCTTATCCAGCAGGTGCCTACCCTGAGCGTGCAGATCTTCTCGGGCGAAGAGGCCGGAAATGTGGAAAGGGCTCTATCTGGGGAGTTGCTGGGCACATTGATCACGAGTGATTAATAGTTCAAAAATGTGGACGGAAGTCCATTACGGCAAGGAAGAGGAATATTAGATAATTTATAAGTCGATAATTAGTGAGGTACCAAGGAAGCAAGCAAATCCATTCATTCAAACAAAGGAGCAAATATGGCAACCAAAGCAAAATCGAAAACCCCTAAACCCCTGAAGAGAAAGAAGGCTGCGATTGGCGCAAAAGCCAAGTCTGTGGCGAAAAAAGTTGTGGCAAGAAAAGCTGTCACCAGTTTCGTGCCCACCAAACTGAAATTACGCCGCCCTGTACCGTCGGACATTGACATTGCGCAGGAAGCTAAGCTCAAACCAATCTTGCAGGTCGCAGCGGAACTCGGTATACGCCCGGATGAATTGGAACTGTACGGGCCTTACAAGGCCAAGGTGAAACTTGATATTCTGGATCGCCTGAAGAACCGCCCGAACGGCAAATACGTCGATGTGACTGCCATCACGCCCACCCCTTTGGGCGAAGGCAAGACCACGACCACCGTAGGCCTCTCACAGGCGTTGGGCGTTCATCTGGGGAAAAAGGTCATCACCGCTATTCGCCAGCCCTCACAAGGTCCCACCTTTGGGATCAAGGGCGGCGCGGCTGGGGGTGGATATTCCCAGGTGATCCCCATGGAAGATTTTAATCTTCATTTGACCGGCGATATCCACGCCATCACCGCGGCCCATAACTTGTGCGCGGCTGCCATGGATGCGCGCATGCTGCACGAATTTAAGCAGGATGACACAAAACTGTTTGATGCGCTTTGCCCTCCTGATAAGAAAGGCAAGCGCAGATTCTCTCCGAGCATGCTTCGGCGCTTGAAGAAACTCGGCATTCAAAAAACCGATCCCGATGAACTGACCGCAGAAGAACGCAGCCGTTTTGCCCGCCTTGATATTGACCCCGCAACGATCAGCTGGCGTCGCGTAATTGACGTCAACGATAGAATGCTTCGCGAAATTGAGGTGGGGCTGGGGCCGGATGAGAAAGGTTTTGAACACCGTTCTGGTTACGACATCACTGTCGCAAGCGAGATCATGGCCATCCTGGCCCTCACTACAAGTCTCGAGGATATGCGTACCCGCTTGGGTGCGATGGTCGTCGCAACCAATAAACACGGGGAGGCTGTGACTGCCGAGGACCTGGGGGTTGCGGGCGCCCTCACCGTGCTGATGAAGGACGCGATCAAACCCAACCTGATGCAAACCCTGGAAGGAACGGCTGCCTTTGTTCACGCCGGCCCGTTCGCCAATATCGCCCACGGCAACAGCTCGATACTGGCCGACAAGATCGCGCTTAAGCTCGCCGACTTCGTTGTCACTGAATTGGGATTCGGCGCAGACATTGGGATGGAGAAATTCTTCGATATAAAATGCCGTTACAGCGGTTTGGTTCCCCAGGTGGTCGTTATGGTTGCCACCGTTCGAGCCCTCAAGATGCACGGCGGCGGGCCCAAAGTAGTTGCGGGAAAGCCCCTGGCAACCGAATATACCGAAGAGAACCTGGATTTGCTTCGGAAAGGTTTGCCCAATCTTCAGCGACATATCCAGAACGCCTTGAAGTACGGCGTAAATGTCGTTGTGGCCGTCAATTCGTTCGCCACGGATACACGCGCCGAGGTGGAATTGATCCGCAAGGCCGCCCTGGAGTTCGGCGCACAGGACGCGGTTGTTTCCACCCATTGGGCCGATGGCGGCGCGGGAGCGATTAAGCTGGCCAAGGCAGTTGTGGCCGCCGCAGAAAGACCCAGTAATTTCAAATTCCTCTATCCTCTTGAGCTTCCCATCAAGGAAAAGATCGAAACGATTGCAAAAGAGATCTATCACGCCGAGGGAGTAGACTACAGTCCTGAAGCTGATGAACAGATTGCCCGCTATGAGCGTCTGGGATTCGATAAACTTCCGATCTGCATGGCGAAAACGCACCTATCCTTCACTACTGACGTCAACATTAAAGGCGCCCCAACTGGTTTTCGCATTTTGGTCCGGGAGATACGTGCCAGTGTAGGTGCGGGATTCCTCTTTCCTCTGCTCGGCAAGATGAGCACCATGCCCGGCTTGCCCACTCGCCCCGTCTTCTACGATGTGGATCTGGACCTGAAAACCGGCAAGGTGGTTGGGTTGTTCTAAGACAATGGCTCGCGCTAGAAAACAGCCGGTTTGACAAAATAAGCAACCCCGCTTAAACACATGAAAAGAAGGTTGGAAGGATGACCCTCCAACCTTCTTATCATGTTGGTGCGACCTTGGCCCCGGTCCATTTGCCTTTCTCAAAAAGCCCGGGGTGATCAATTATCCAAACAAGGATGAGAATTACGGCGCTGCGGCTTGAACGTAATAGATCTGGCCGGTTTTATCCTTATAAAGCAATTTTAGATTCGCGATCACGGATAATTCGTCGGGTGCGGCAATATGATGGTATTGGTTGGGCGTAAACCAGATAATGTATCCACTACGTGCGGGCCAGGCGGGATAGGCTTGCTTGAGCGCGGCCAACCGCTGATCGCTCGTGAGAGTAGCATCCTCGAAAGGCAATGTGTCCACGGGATGTCTGTAAATAAACCACACGATATTGACATAATTACTGTACACGATGGATCCAGGGTCTTTATCCACTATCGGTTGAGCCGCCTTCACCACACCCATCTCGCGGAATTGCGCCGAATTGGCGATGTTGTAATTGGTCGGCTCACCTTGCACCAATGCCTGGCGGATATAAGCCTGTAAACTGTAAACCGGATAGACAAACCATGCCAGCGCCAGGGCGGCAAGGCCCAAAGAGGCCCACCCTATGCGAGCCTGGATGTGACTGAAGACCAACTTATCCAGGGTGAGGAACAAAACCCCAAGCACTACTGGCAGGATGATCACGTAATAGCGATCCGATGTCAGGTCAAGATGGTCGGCCGTGACCACCGTGAAAGCCAGCAGGAAATAGTAGACTATGGAAAATATAAGTGCCGGCCAGATGGCATGGTTTGACAGGGATTTAAACCAATTGAGCCAATCTGCCTTCTTATTTAGAAGGATCAAAAGCAATACAAATACAACTATGATGATCCAGGGCCGAAGCAGCAGCGGATCGAGAAAGGAGATCCTTGGAATGAACCACCAGAGTACCTTTGTCAGGGAAAGGCTGATATTTTCCAACGGCAGCATCGCGCCCAGATTCCGGGGGCCAAACAGCGTCCCGCTGATTGGATAATTATGAAGGAAGATCCACAGACCGACCGGAAGTATGGACGCAAGTATGGGTGGAACTGATTGCCAGATACCCCGCATTCCATATTTGATCAAAACCACCAGGCCGCCAACCCCGATCAATACCACACCCAGATAGCGCTGCAGGGTCGCCAGGCCGGCGGACAAAAACATCACCCACAAGGAGCTTGCTGACCCGTTTCTCAAATATTTGGCGGCGGCAAAGAAGAAGACCAGCATAAACGTGGCAAATAATGGCTCTGACGCCACATTGGCATAGATCCGCAAGGTCGACCTTGACAGCAGTATGATCAGCGATCCTGCTGCTGCATACCATATTTTTTCTTTGAATATCACATAGATGAACCAGCCGGAGAGCCAGATGTTTACCGCGTATAAGAGCACATTCAAATACCATGCTGACTGGAATGTGTTCCATTTTGTGATCAGGCTCAATCCTGCAAGGACCAGCGGATACAATGGGGGCCACAGAATAAACGGCCCACCCAGCATATCCACAAACCCTTTGCCCACCAGTAGACTATCGGCGGTGGAAAGGTTACGCGCGGCATCTGATGAAACCCCCGCGCCATATTTTGAGGTAGTCAACAAGATGAAGATCAACCCAATCAGGGCTAGAAGGGAAAGATAAATCCGGAACTTCGAGTCCCGTGAAAGCGTTTTGAGCATGGATAAACATTATAATGGATTGCATGCTCGAGCCGAACTTCCTCTCAGTTTACGAAGCCCTGCACCAAATACAGTCCGGGCAGCTTGCTCCTCGAGCGCCAGCCGAGGCCTGTCTCCGTCAAATTCGGAGACGCAATTCAAGATTGAACGCATTCATTACTGTTTGTGATGATGCTGTTTCAGGTGAAGACGAGAACTCCTCGGCAAAGCAGCCCAATGTTCGACGCGATGAAAACTCCCGGAGACTCGCTGGCATTCCGATTGCCATCAAGGATTTGTTTGAGACCCGGGATATTCGGACCACCGCTGGCTCCAGGTTCTTTGCCGACTATATACCGGCGGACGACGCAGTAGTTGTCAGAAAACTAAGAGACGCAGGAGCGATCATAATAGGTAAGACCAACACGCATGAGATCGCTCTCGGAGTTACAACCTCCAACCCCCACTTCGGCACCTGCCGCAATCCATGGGATCCCACCCGCATCCCCGGCGGCTCCTCTGGCGGCAGCGCCGTCGCAGTCGCCGCCGGGATGGCGTTGGCCGCACTCGGTACGGATACCGGCGGCTCGATCCGTATCCCGGCCTCTTTGTGCGGCGTGACAGGGCTGAAACCAACCTTTGGCCGCGTGAGTGTGCGCGGCGTATTCCCGCTCTCATGGAATCTTGACCACGTTGGGCCTTTAACTCGAACGGTCACCGACGCAGCTCTACTCCTGCAGGTTATTGCCGGATTTGATCCCGAGGATCCCTACTCGATAATTCAGCCTGCAGACGATTACTTGATCGGTATCGAAAATGGAATCAAGGACTGGCGGGTGGCGTTTGGAATTGGCGAATTTGCTACTGATGCCGATGCGGAAGTTCTGGCGGCAGTCCATCAAGCAGCCCTGGAGTTCGAAAGGTTGGGGGCCAGGCTTGAAAATGTGGATGTGTCATTCCTACACGCAGCCGCACTGGCAAATAGCCTGATGACTCCGGCTGATGGCGCCGCCTATCATCAACAAAGGTTGGCTGATCATCCCGATTGGTTTGGGCCTGATGTACGCCAGCGGCTTGAGGCGGGCCAAAGCTTGACCTCCACCGAATACATTATGGCTAGGCGAACACAGTCTGAGATCAGACATCGCCTGGCTCGCTTCTTCGAGATTTATGATCTGCTGTTGTTGCCCTCGACGCCTATTTCTGCTCCCTTGATCGAAGGGACTGACGCGGTCGAACAGGCCCGTTGCCTTACCCGCTTTACAGCCCCGTTTAACCTTGCAGGTTTGCCGGCCCTCTCGACTCCGTGCGGGTACACCAAAAGCGGTCTGCCGATCGGTCTGCAGATAGTCTCGGGGGCGTGGAGGGAAGCTGAGGTCCTGAGGGCGGGTCGTGCCTACGAACACGAAACAGATTGGGGTGCGCGCCGCCCACCTGATATTTAGGGACAACCTTCTTGCCTTCGCCCCGACCTTATATCTGCATCAACACCTGAAGATTTCGAGCGGCAAGAAATAAAAAAACGGCCTCCGTAGGAATACGGAGGCTGTTCACCTTATGGCTGCTTCTTCAAAACACAACTCCCCACTCCGTTCGACTCGGTCCATTGGCAGGCGTAGCTGTTACGCAAGCATACCTGCTCAGTTGAGATCTTTCCGCAGACATCCACAGGTTGGCTGCATTTGGCGATATTCAAAGAAACTGTAACACAGCCCGGCCCGCTCACTCGTACCTGGCCTGGTACACATGACTTCTGTGTGGCATCGAAAGTGAAACCGAGCGGGCACTCCGGGTAAGCTCCGCCGGTGTTTGCCTGGCAGCATTGATAATTGGCATCATAGGAATAACCTGCCGCGCAGCCCTGGTAGGTTTGCGAGGCCAGGGTTGGGTTATTAAGACCGTACGGCGCGTCGGCAGAACCGGAACCGGCCACGCAAGCACCATATTGACTGTCAAAGTATGTACCCGCAGGGCATTCACCGTTCAGGTTCTGGCCTATGGCGCAGACCTTTTGCCCACCCCGGTCGATCAGGTTATAACCTTGAGGGCACCCAGAAACACTTGGCTGGCTGCTTACCGGCATATACGTGCAGGTTCCCGTCGAGGCATCCAATGTATAACCCGGGTCGCAAACAGCCGCGGCGCCCGTCTGACTGGGCGCGCTACTGCAAGACGCGTTGCAGACCGAGACTTCACCGCTTGAGTTATTGGGCCCCGTGCAGGTCAGGACGCGTTTGCCGTTCACCGTACTGTCGAGGCAGTTATAGTCTTTTGTGGGAACCTCGAAGGTCGCGCCCTGCGGGATTTGCACCGTGGTATATCCGGACTTGGAAGCGCAGTAATTACCAAGGACGCTCGCTTCAGGCACCTGGCAGGTTGAATTGGTAGACACGGCGCCAGTAGGGATATATGAGTTGGTTTGACAGTAAGGGGCGATCGTCTTGGGTTGGTTCACCACGCATCGGAAACTCAAATCTCGGGAATGATAAGCCGAAGACCCGTAATGACGCAGTCCCGAGAGCGTCTGCGAGATTTCGCTTTCGAAGCTTGACCCGCGGATAACATGCGAGTTGCCCGCACTGGGGCCGGTTGGGTTCTGAGCCGGCATATTGTCGTAGTAGTGCAAATCATAGAAATCATTCACCCACTGGAAGACATTGCCTGCCATATCCAACAAACCATAGGGGCTGCGCCCGGCGGGATAATCAATTACTCCACTCGTGTGTCCCAAACAGCCTTGATAGTTGAGAAGATCGCAGCCGGCGTTGTCGTTGCCCCAGGGATATACTCCTCCATTTTCTCCCCGGGCACCTTTCTCCCACTGGGCCTCCGTGGGCAATTGACCCTGGGTCCACTGGCAGTAATTGGCAGCCATATCCCAGGTGACTCCCACAACCGGATAATCACCATAATCCGGGTTGGTATAGTCGGGGGTCCCAATTTCTTGTGCAGGGGCGGCGCAATTGCCGGTTGACACGCACTGCGCGTACATCTTATTGGTGACGTCAGTTGTGTAGATCCAATAAGCATCGAGCGTAACGGTCTTTTGGGGCGCGTCACCGACCCCAATCCCCATGATGAAATCCCCGCTCGGAATATAGGCAAGCTGGCTGCCATCAAGCCACGTCATCCTTGTCCCCGACTGTGGGCCTGACAATGCAACGGGTACCAGGGTAGGCGGAACAGAGGGGGCTGGCGCGGAAGTCGGGCTGGAGGATATCGTTGCCGGCGGTGTGGTCGGACTCGTCACCGAGGCGGGTGCACAGGCGCCTAGCAGCAAAGCGCCTGTCAGAAATGTCCACGCAAAGCGTTTCATTGGGTTTCTCCTATCGGGCAGCAATTATACCCTGTTAGAAACCATGTCAATTATTGTCCCGAGCCGCATCTGCATACACTTGACGGACACTGCACAAACCTAAATTCCTAAACCAAGCCCTTGGAATTCCCCTCCGGGGCCTGCCAGCCATCAATGTGTGGGGCATTTGATGCCCACGCTGAGACAGCTGCAGGTATTGTCACAAAATACGAGGTTCCGCAGGCTGCATGCTTCGGCGGTTAGCTTGCAGGTATTGGGGCAATCGGGCGGGTTGATGCTTGCCACTTGGACAGGCTCCTCCAAGGTATTGACCGTTGGAAGGCAGACGTAGTAATCTGGTCCAGCCTTGGTAAAGGTTGTATCAACCGGGCAAACGGGGTTACCCGTGACGCCCCCTGCAAGGCTGATACAGCAATGATGAACGGGGTCATAGAAATCACCCGTCCTGCAATCGACGCCTTGAGTCCGGTTACCGTCCCATTGGCAGATACCCGTGGATGGATTCAGTGCATAGTGGGGGCTGCACGCAGCGCCGGTAATACCTGAATAGGTACAGCTCGAACTTAGCACTGCCGTAGAGCCGGTCATGCATTGATATTGGATTGGATAGGATCCCGGCGTGCCGGAAATCAGCTTGCAGCCGAGAATCCCCCCGAACGAAGCGTTCGGGTCATGCGGATGGTCGTCGTTGAAAGTGACTAACGCTCCTCCTCCATACTTGCAGCTTGTCGCCTTGACATCGACGGATATATTCGGGCAATCCACCTGGAGAGAGGCGCTGTCAACTTTGGTGACCACGGACGCAAGCTGGCAAGCCGGAGCGAAATAGGCAGTGTCTTTCACGGCGCAGCGGAATCCGAGGTCGCCGCGATGGTCAGTGGGTGAGGAAAAGAAACGGGCGTAGGCCAGTGCCTGGACCGCGGTACTTCTGAAACTGGATGACCGTATAACGCGGGCTTTGCCGGAATCTGGACCTGGCGGGTCACCGGGCGGGCTATTCTTATAATACAGCGGGTCATACCAGTCTGCCGTCCATTCGAAAACGTTACCTTCCATATCGAGGGCACTGTACGGACTTTTCCCTTTCGGGTATTTCATAACATCCGTCGTATCGCGTACACAGTTATTGAAATTCAGAAGATCACAGCTTGGCTCAGTGTTCCCCCACGGATCCAGATTGCCATCAGGTCCCCGCGCTGCTTTTTCCCACTGCGCCTCGCTGGGCAGGCTCGCGTTCACGAAATTGCAGTAGGTCGTCGCCTGGTCATAAGTTACGCCTACCACCGGATCGTTCTGGCCCGCAAAAGCGGAATAATTCAAATTATCAGTTGCAGTCGGCGGGGTGCAACGGCCCTGCGCCACACACAGAGCGTACTGGCTGTTTGTTACTTTCGTGGCATAGATCCAGTAATCGCTTAACGTGACCGTATGTTCAGGGTTATCTGCGCTGCCGTGGCCCATAAGGAAGGGGCCGATCGGCACTGCCACTAACGTAGTGCCGTCTACATACGTGAAGCTCGAGCCAACTTCCATGGGTGGAGCCAGTTCCACAGGTGCAAGCGTTGGCGTGGCGGGTATCCTGGTGGGAGTCGGAGGTATGGGGGTGGATGCCGGTGCGCAGGAATTCAGGATCAGCGCCATCGCCAGGAGATTCCAGTAGATCTTTTTCATTGATGCTCTGCCTTCTGCTTAAAATTATATCTCCTTATGGAATGCCCACTTTTCGTCCCTCACTTCACGCTTTAGGTAAGTTAGGACATGGCCTCCTTCGGCGTAAATTTTTTGGGCAGTATATGCCGGGTGGCAGAGAAACGTAAATGGTATATGCAGGTAGAGGTTTGCAAGAAGGCCCTCGCTGTGCAGCGAGGGTCTCGTGTCTACTTGCAACTACATATAATGGGCAGGCAACCCCCAGGAGCGGTGACGGAACAATTTGGATTCTGTATGCACGTATAAGTTTGACCCTTGGGGCAGCTTCCGCCCCCTCCCGTACAGGTTGACGGGTCTTGCGGGCTGACAAATTCGCTGTGATGCGGCTGGTTAAGGGCCTGGCTATCTGGTACGCATGCCAGGTTCGCCGGAGGAACAAAGCCTAATGTACTCCCTACCGGGCAGACAGGATAGCCGGTTCCCGTGTTGGTCTGCGAGGAACAGCACTGATTCACGGGGTCATAGGTCTGCCCGGGCAAACACTGCTCTCCTTTTGTGCCGGTTCCATCCCATTCACACATACCGGTTTGAGTATTCAGGTTGTAATGTGGAGCACATTGCACGGACCCTGAAGCGTTATAGATGCACTTGGAATCGACCGTCACTACTGTGCTTGAACTGCAGTTATATATCTGTGGAAATACTCCGGGCGTTACCGACACGGGAGTACAGGAGCCGACCCCACTGACCACGGCGTTGGGATCATTGGGATGATCGTCCGTTATCGTCACCGTTACGATCCCCTTTTGGCATACGGGGGTTAGGCCGATATTTACGGTGGGGCAATCCGGCTGAAGCGGGGTATTACCGGACCCAAACGAGCCAATTGATTGGCAGACAGGCGCAAAATAAGTGGGGTCCATCACGACACAGCGGAAGCCCAGGTCGCGGCGATGGTCCGAAGGTACACTGGAGAAGCGCGTCGAAGCAGGGATTTGCTCACTCTTACTTTTATAGCTGCTTGACCGCACCGAACGCTGTTTACCGGAATCCGGGCCCAGCGGATCTTGGGCCGGCCCATTACGATAATACAAGGCGTTATACCAATCTGCTACCCATTCAAAGGTATTGCCTTCCATGTCCAGCGCTTTGTAGTAGCTTTGTCCCTGAGGATACTTTGTCACGTCTGTGATTTTACCCACACAATTATTGAAATTCAGCACGTTGCAGACGGGAGCATTGTTCCCCCACGGATACAAATTGCCGTCCGGACCGCGGGCCGTTTTTTCCCACTGAGCCTCCGTTGGCAGCACCCCATGAACAAATGAGCAATAAGCTGAGGCTTGATCCCATGTTACACCAACCACCGGGTCATTGGCATGTGTGGCGTCGCCAAAAGTAAAATCATCTATCTTATCCGGAGGAGTACATTTCCCGGCGTTGACGCACAGCGCGTACTCCTGGTTAACGACTTTGGCTTTGTATATCCAGAAATCACTTAACGTAACGGTGTGTTCTGGGTTATCCGAACCGCCGTGTCCCATCGTAAACGGGCCGCCGGGCACGGCAACTAACGTTGAGCCATCAACATATTGGAACGACGAGCCTACTTCCATTGGCGGGCCGCTCAAAACGATTGGGGCCAAAGTGACTGTGGGAGCCGGCGTGGTCGGAAATGGCACCAAGGTATTGGTCTGCTGGACCGTAGGGGCAGCGGGTGAAACGGGCAAAGCCCCTGTCGGGGTGCTGCTTGGCGCACAGGCCGCAAGCAACATCGCCAGCAGCATGCTAACAGGGTATATGGATCGCAACCGTTTCATCTTTCCTCCATGCAATGTTGATTAACCAACCCACCATGGCTTCCCGTACGTTTTTTGGCCTGTTTTGGGCCCGTTTAAGGGGTTCGCCAGGCCCTTGTGGTCACAAGGGCCTAGTCACAGCGATTGCAAGCAGAATAACGAGGCTTCTGGTTCAATTCGCTGCGCCCAGCAACTTTGATTATATTTGCTTGTGCACTATTTCTCATTCCCCCATTTGTGGGGTGGTTTTTTGGTCCGAGATCATGACGCATTACGGATTTCTTCCACCGCCTCGGGATTTACCAGCGAGCTTGTATCGCCGAGTTCCTGCCCTAGATACGCCGAGCGTATCATCCGGCGCATGACTTTGGCATTGCGCGTCTTCGGCAGGTCGCTTACAAACAGAACAAGCTTCGGGGCAAGGGGTTTACCCAGCTCATCAATGATCATCTGCCTTAGTTCATTCCGCAGCAAATCGGTCCCCTCCACCTCCTTTTTCAGCACACAGAACACCACAAGTGCCATCCCTTTGACTTTATCCGGCACCCCAATGGCGGCGGACTCCACAACCTCGTTATGATGTACGAGGACAAATTCCACTTCGGCCGGCCCCAGACGTTTGCCTGCAATCTTGAGCGTATCGTCTGAGCGGCCCAGGATATACCACAGGCCATCGGCATCCACGGCGGCGAAATCGCCATGCACCCAGATCCGCGGCCAGCGCGACCAGTATGTCTCGAGGTAGCGCTGGCGGTCTTTCCAGAAACCGCGCGTCATGCCTATCCACGGGGCCTTTATCGCCAGCTCACCCACTATATTCTGGATCTGTTTGCCGTCCTCGTTCAATACCACCGCCGCCATGCCAGGACAGGGCGCGGAGAAGGCACAGGGTTTCAAGGGCAGCAGAGGATTGCCCATCAGAATTCCACCTGAGATCTCGGTGCCACCCGAATAATTGATGATCGGGCGCTTGCTCTCACCTATCTGCTCAAATAACCATAACCAGGGGTCGGGATTCCACGGTTCCCCTGTGGACGCGAAACAACGTAGCGAGGAAAGGTCATGCTTTGTAGCCATTTCGCTCCCATATGGGATCATGCTGCGTACGAAAGTGGGAGAAAGACCCAGTTGATTGATCCTATATTTTTCGACCATCGCCCAGATGCGGTCCGGCGCGGGAAAATCGGGTGCACCATCGTATAAGAACATGGTTGCACCCAGCAAAAGCGTGCCAAAGACCAGCCACGGCCCCATCATCCAGCCCATATCTGTCATCCAGAACATCACATCGCCCGCGTGCACGTCCGTGCCGAACGCCATGTCTTGTGCGGCCTTCACTGGGAAGCCACAGTGCGTATGCACGGCACCCTTGGGTTTGCCGGTGGTGCCCGATGTGTAGATGATCATCAGGGGGTCTTCCGCCGATAGGGTCTCTGTGACAGACTGATCGCTTTGCCTGGGAATTAGCTCATGCCACCAATGGTCCCGGTGCTCGTCCATCACGATTTCTTGACCAGTTCGTTTAAGGACAATCATGTGCTTCAGCGTGGGGACTTGATTTGCAGCTCCATCTGCAACGGATTTCATCTCGACAGCTTTACCGCGGCGTATGGCGCCGTCCGCTGTGAACAGGGCTTTTGCATCCGCATCCGCGAGCCGCGTTGCTACTGCGCCGGCTCCGTAACCGCTAAACAGCGGTAGGATTATTCCCCCGATCTTTATCACCGCCAGCATGGCAATCACGATCTCCGGCGTCAAAGGCATGAAAAGACCGACCGCATCACCCTTCCCAATACCCAGCGAACGAAGGCCGTTTGCACAGCGATTGATTTCCCGATAAAGCTCCTGGTAAGTGAGAGTTTGGGCTTTCCCCTCTTCGCCTTCCCAAATTACTGCCGGCTGATTACTCCTCCCTGACGATTGAAACTTGTCCACGCAGTTGTAGACGATGTTCATCTGCCCGTTCAGGCACCACTTTGGGAATTGAATTCCACCACTGAGATCAAGCACTTGCGAGTACGGCACTTGAAATTGAATGTCAAGATACTTAAGGACCGCATCGGTAAACCAGGCCACATCTTCAGTGGATCTTTGCATCAGCTCATCAAAATCCTTGATTCCGTATTGATGCATGAACCGGGTCAGATGGGCGCGCTCGATGGTTTCCCGATCGGGACGCCAGACAATTTCGCCGCCGAAATCAAAATGATCGGGCATGAAAATCTCCTCCGAATTAGTTGTGACAATTATATTTCTTAACGGATTAGTATCGGCCTGGCCATCTCCTAATCTAATCCAGGATTAATTTACTGCGCTGAAACAGATACATTCCAATGGCAGTCAGAATACCGTCCAGAATTAATAATCCGAACGCCACCCATACTACAGCCTGGGCTAGGTTTATATGATAGGCGCCCTGGATCAAAGATTGACGCATGGCTGAGGGCAGGAATTGCACCAGCATCAAAGGGATGAACAGAACCAGCATGCCGACGCTCATCAACTGCTGCGCCTGACGGACGCTCCCGGCCCGCAACGAAACCAGTACGCCGATGCTGGCTGCCAAACCCGAGACAAGTATCGTGAACACGACCGCTCCGATTGATAACGGTAACGGGAAAAGCAGCAGCTCTCCGCGTGCATAGGCCGCGTTCACCGTGATGAGACTGACCAGCAGAATGATCCACGTTAGAATACACCCGTAAAGCAGCGCGGCCAGGAGCTTGCCAAAAAGGATGGCGCGATCTGATAACCTGGTGGACAACAATGATTTAAGTGTATGCCTTTCGCGTTCGCCGGCAAACGAATCCGCCACGATCCCCGATACCCATAGGAAAGGCATCCATCCCCAGACCAGAATACTGATCGGCGAATCGATCCAATCACGTCCATTTTGCAGAGGTAAGACGATGCCAAAGATCACGACCAGCAGAATCAGGCTCATCTTGCTGCGACCGCGCGGATCCCCCTGGACCAGCATCTCGCGCAGTTCTTTCCAGGCAACAGTTAGAATGTCCGTGATCATTTTTCTCCTTGCTTCTCTTCGTCGACCAGGCTCAAAAACACCTCCTCCAGATCTGCCTTCTCCTTGCGGACTTCGTCGATTTGTGCTTCAGCCTGCACCAGTTGCGTCACGATTTCATGCGAACGAGTGAGGTCGGTCAAGTCCAGGGTAAGACGGCTGTTATGCTGGTCTATCTTCTTGACCAGGCTGTTGACCCTTAGCTGCTCAATGGCTTGCGGTGAAAACTTGCCCGTCAAATACAATCGAGGCGCAGACGTGCGAGACCGAAGTTCTTCCGGGCTCCCAATAGCTAGCAGTTGTCCGTGATTAATTACCCCTACTTGGGCGCACAATTTCTCAGCTTCGGCAAGGTTATGTGTGGTCAGGAAGATGGTCACGCCCTCGCGCTGCGCTAGAGTCTCGAGATCCTCCCGGAGTGCAGCCGAGGCTACAGGGTCGAGTCCAGCCGTCGGCTCATCAAGAAAAACCAGGTTCGGCCTGTGCATGAGTGTCCGCGCCACGGCTAGTTTTTGCTTCATCCCGCGGCTCCAGCGGCTGATGGGTTCTTGACGGCGGTCGTACAAACCCAGGGGCGTCAGCAGTTGTTGTGTACGTGCCTCTCGCTCGGACCTTGTCATATGCCAGATACGACCGTAGTAATCCAGGTTATCCGCCGCGGAAAGCCGCTCGTACAACCCGTTATATTCAAGCAGGGCACCGCAGCGCGTTCTGATCTCGTTCGACTGTTTCTGCGTGTCAAAGCCCAGAACCTCAGCCTTGCCTCCGTCCGGGTCGAGCAGGCCCAGCAGCAATCGGATTGTGGTTGTTTTGCCGGAGCCGTTTGGCCCAATATAGCCAAAGACGATTCCAGCAGGGACTTCGAAAGAAAGGCCGTCCACCGCTTTTAGGCCTCCAAAGCTTCGGTTCAGGTTATCGGTTCGGATTGCATACATGTTTCCTCGTTTGTTTGGATCCATCCGTTTCGCGCCGCAGCAAACAGACCCGCATTTTGGGGTCGCACAGGGTAATGATGTTTCGGCTGCGCTGGTGCATGAAACCACTGACGGATCACGAAGTTTATTTACACTCCAATTTGTGTTACTCGCTTCTGCATCCCAATTGTATCTGTTAAATAGAACGCAACCGGTCGTCAATAGCCAGCTGTAGAGATGCTTTTTAATAATTTGATTAAAATTGAATGTCGCCTTGTCCTCAACTGGGCTTAGGCTGAGAAGTTATTCACCCCTATGCAGGTTATGATTGGCCCCGGATCTTTATTTCTTTACTGCAGTTTCACCGCGCGCCTGGGCCAGCAATTTGCGGAACAGAGTTGCTTGCAGGCGTGCATCTGCAAGCGCATCATGTGGAAGTTTTTGGCCTTTCGGGAAACGCGGCGACAGATATAACATGGACGTCTCTTCCCACGGACACCCGATCAACCCCATATAAAACGCCTTGATATCAACAGCAGACTGCCCGAATGGATTCTCCCCGAGATATTCCAGAAAATAGTGATTAATGAAACCCCAATCGAAAGGGGCATTGTATCCCACCATCAAAGCCCTGGTACCCCCCGGCGACATCTGGTGTATCCAATCTGCAAATGCAGGCATGGCGATGGCCGGTTCAACGCCTTCTTTGGAAAGTTTCTCCAGGGAGAGATCGTTGACGTACAAAGCAGAGCCAACTGCTTCCTTGTTTACCGGTCTCAGTTCGATGTAGAAACCGTTTTGTGGGTCGTCAACGAGACACGCTCCAATGGACAGCAGGGAGTAACGCCCCGGATAAGGGCCTGCCGTCTCTACATCAATTGAGATAAAAGTTTCGCTAGGCGCAGACATAATAAAGTGTAAATTATCCGATTGATTTTACTAAAATTATTGTATCATTCCCCTGTCATTGAGAGTGCCCCCCCTTTTGGGTGATGGAATCCGCGATTTCCCCTTCAAAAAACCCAGACGTTGTCTTGGAGAGCCTTAGTGGTTGCCCTGCAGGCAGCTGATAACGCTCCGGATGGCCCCCTCAGGCTCCGACTTCGTCAGCGCTAATACCGGCGCGCTCGTCACCGCATAGACTTGTTTTACCTCACTTGTCAGCAAGCGCCGTGTAATCAGCCCGATCGAGCCGGGATCTGTCCCCACGGCCCACAGCATGTTCTGAGCGGAGGTCGCCAGGCGCGCCAACGAGGTGACAGGTTGCCCGTTCAGTACGACTTTACTGAATATACCCTGCACATCCTCATACGATGAAAAAGTCCAAACTTGCACTGGAACGTCATTCCCACCCACGTCCTTCCAGTTTGTGGCTTGACCCAGGAACAGCGATCTAATCTGATCGAGCGTAAGGGAATCTACGCCCGATTGTGGATGAGCGATCACCAAAAGATCCTCTACAGAGATCTGATAAGCGGGAGTAATTAGATGATCGGGTTCTCCAAGGCGGAGAGTGAGATCGGCCGATGCTAGGTCAACCAAATTGATAGCCGCGGCGGTGGCAGCACAATCATAAAGTCCGCTTACCCATGGATACGCTGCATCAGTGACATAAACATTTATCCGCTGGGGGGTGGGCTGAGGAGTTGGCGTAGCACAGGCAGCGAGCAGACTAAAACAGAGGGTGCAAAAAGCAAGATTGCGTTTCACGGCAAAACGCAGTTTACTTTGCTTCCGAAAATTGGTGGGCTAGACAAAAAGGAATATCAAACATAGCGCACCGACGATGGCACAGTATGCGGCAAAAACATACAGTGCGTTCTTGTTCAAATAATTCAAGAGCCATCGGATTGAAAACCAGCCTACGATGGCTGCAGCAATGAAGCCGACTGCCAACAAAGGCAGGAAGGTTCCTAGATCCGGCAGTTTAACAACGTCCTTCATCTCGTATGCCCCTGCCGCCACCAAGACCGGCACCGACATCAAGAAGGCGAAACGCGCAGCCGCTGGCCGGTCAAAGCCTCGCAGCATACCTCCGCTTATCGTGGCCCCGGACCGTGAGGCTCCCGGAAATACGGCCAGCACTTGAAACAACCCGACGATCAGGGCGTCGAGCCAGGTTATGGTTTCAAGCCCGCGTACTCGCTTGCCAACCCATTCCGCCAGGAAGAGCAGGATTGCCGCCGAGAAAAGCCGGATCGCCGCCTCAAAGAGCTGGTTCTTGAAAAGCCCTTCAACCTGTTTTTGAAGCAACGCGCCTGCCAACAGGGCCGGAATGGTCCCGATAAGGATATACCAGGCCAGTTTGTTCTCCTGCGTCGAGAAGGGCCTGGCAAAAAAAGCCTTTAGAAGTGCAATCAAATCCTGCCAGAAATAGATGATGAGTGCCAGCGTGGTACCGAGTTGGATAAGCACGTTGAAAGCAAACGCCGCGTTATCGGCCGGGAGGCCGAGGATATGCTGTGCGATCAACAAATGAGCCGTGGATGATACCGGGATGAACTCCGTCAGTCCTTGAATGATGCCAAGCAAAAATGCATGAAAAAGATTCATATTTTCCTCACTTTTATTCCACGAAGGAAACGGCGATCTAGCGTGTTTTCCTCAGTAACCATTGATGTTCAACCGCTTTGCTATTACCGCCTACGGATGGGTGGCTATACTGACATTTCTTGAAGCATTATTTTTCCATTTTTCCAACAATCCTGGGATGTGGTCTTCAAAGCTGCCCGCTTCAATATAAACCCGGATCTCCTCCACCAATCGGATCAAGGCCCGCAGGTTATGAATTGAGAGCAACGTACCCGCCAATAGCTCGCCTGCCACCACCAAATGACGTATATAAGCCCGCGTGAACGTACGGCAGGTGTAACAATCGCACTCCCCGTCGATCGGCCGCTCGTCACGCGCGAATGTCGCATTCATTAAGTTGAGCCGACCTTCCGGCGCAAAGGCTGAATGGTGCCTGGCAAGTCGAGTCGGTAGCACGCAGTCGAAGATGTCCACCCCGCGTGCGATGCCGTTGATCAGGTCCTCCGGTGTCCCTACACCCATCAAATAATGTGGCTTGGATTCCGGAAGGAGCGGAGTCACTACATCGAGCATCGCACGCATCTCCTCTTTGGTCTCACCCACCGATAAGCCCCCAATCGCGACCCCGGGAGTATCCAGCGATGCAATGAATTGAGCGGACTGGGCTCTCAGCTCAGCGTTGCTGCCGCCCTGTACGATCCCAAAGAGCGCCTGGTCGGCGCGGCGTTTTGCCCTGACACAGCGCTCGGCCCAGCGGTGAGTTCGCTCCATGGCGATCTTGCTGTAATCGCGGTCGTTGGGGTCGGAACATTCATCAAAGGCCATAATGATATCTGCACCGAGATTCTCCTGGATTCGGATGGAACGTTCCGGTGTGAAGCGATGCGTCGAACCGTCAATGTGGCTTTTGAAGGTGACACCGTCGTCGTCAATCTGGCGAGTCTTAGCCAGGGAAAAAACTTGATAGCCACCCGAATCGGTCAGCATGGGGTGCGGCCAGCGCATGAAGCGATGCAAGCCACCCAGTTCAGCAATCAGGTCGTCGCCCGGACGGAGATATAAATGATACGTGTTCGACAGTACCAGCGTCGCTCCCAATTCCGCGACCTGTGCCGGCGTAAGGGTTTTCACGGTGGCTTGTGTACCGACCGGAGCGAAGACTGGCGTTTGTAGCTTACCATGTGGCGTCATGAATACACCCGCACGAGCGCGGGCGTTCTTGGAAGTGATCTTGAAATCAAACATTGGGACGATTATAACCTTGCCAGGCAGGATCTATCCCAACAATTATGGCAGGGTTCCGCCCTTCACGGCATAGTCTCAGGCAACCAGCACCTTTTTGCATATTTCTGGATGTAAGGTCCCACACCGCACCTTACGGGCTTTCGAAATTACAGTCCCAGTAATCAAGCCGCCGAAAATAAGTACAAGCAACATGATCCTGATTGATCGCGCGGAATGATACCCAGTACACCTCGGAGGCTAACGGGCTGCTCCGATCGAATAACCGGTAGAAGAAAGCCTGGCCGGTAGAGGTTATGGGAATAGCCGGTAGGTAAAGTGGCACCAGCGCATTGAGCGTAGGCGGGTATTGTCCATTAGCCGTTTGATAGGCTTCGATGGCCTTGACGATCGTATTGCCTCTCTCGATTCCGCTTTTGATCTCCTGGCCTATCTGGGAAACGGGAGAATCGGTACCCAGCGTGACGGTTGCGGTCGGTGTCGCTGTGGATGTCAGGGTGGCAGTCTGAGTAGGCCGGGGAGTGACCGTGAAAGTATTGGTGGGAATGGTAACGGAGGCAGGGATGAGGGTGGCTGTGGCTTCCTTGGTTGGGGCGGAGGTCCGTGTCGCTGATACAACCGCGGTGGAGCTGGCAACGGAACTGGAAGTGGAAGTCGTACTGGAAGTTGGCGCTGCAACCGGGCTTACGTCACCGAGGCCGAAGAAGATAAGCAGGCCAATGGTCACCAGCAGCACGAGAATTAGCAAAAAGTCAATCCCGTTTTTCATAATGGTTCTCAACTCCAACGATCATGGTGAAAATGCTCCTTCTGATCGTACTACTCACAATCCAAAGCTGACTTGCTTGGGGTCGACCAGCAGCATCGGAACGTGGATCGTGGGCATTTGTGGCAGAAATGGATTGCTTATGTCGGCGTCATAGACCGAAAACCAGGTGCTGCGCGAAAGCTCCAGCGTTGCCCCGAAATCGGAATGCGGTGACATAAGTACCTTACATTTTATCAGGAACGCGCCAAGTACCATTTCCACAGTAAGCATGGTACGATTTGTCGCCTCCGCATCGTAGTCTAACGGCTCCTCCGCGGGGGGAGCCAGGTGGAATCCGATGATCCGATGCACAGGGAAAAAGTATTCGTTATACTTCAATGACTTGGGAGTTGCGCCGCCCAGGAACAAAACATCAGCGTTCAGCAAATGGATATAATCCGGCAGCGCCTGCATTCTAATCCAGGTGTTGACCCGCACTTCTTTCTTCGTGACCAGATCGCCATGGATCAGCTTGTTTCGTGAGTACGCCATCACTGTGGTGGTTTTTTCATCGGGGGCGAGATTATAAATAGTGTTTGCTCCTGGGTCTCGGTATGCAACCCGCATCTCTGCAGAATAATAGGACAGAGTTTCGCGACATGATTTATCAATCCATTATTCGCTTTTTGGCCTGTCTGCCGTCAGACTCTTTGATTTTTGCTTCAAATCTGCTTGATTTTGACCTACGACCAGGTCATTTTCATGCTCATAAACCAAACTCTAATTCAGAATTATATCCGGCTGCCGGAGAAATGCCTTCCTTCTTTTGTCCTACCCTTCCCTTCAATACTTGCAGCGTTTATACTCTTTCAAAATGACAAAATCGAAGAACTGGCTTATTTCTCCCCTTATTACCGCTCAGGCCGATGAAAATTTAACGGCTTTCCCCCCCATTCTTCGTCAACTTCTCTTCAATCGGGGCTACGCCACAGACGTGGAAGCACAAGCTTTTCTCACGGCTGAACCAAATTTCGATACGGACCCATTTCAGCTTTCCGGGATGGCTGAAACCGTGGATCGCCTGCGATTTGCACTCGAACACAGTGAGCCGATCGCAATCTATGGCGATTATGATGTGGATGGCGTTACGGCTACCGCCCTGCTCATGCAAATCCTTAGGGCTTTTGATGCCGATGTAAGAGGCTACATTCCTCATCGCTTTGACGAAGGGTACGGTCTGAATAACGAGGCTTTGGACAGTCTCAACGCGGCCGGCGTCAAATTGGTTATCACCGTGGACTGCGGCATTCGTTCTTTGAACGAAGCGCTCCACGCCCGCGATATTGACCTGGATCTGATCATCAGCGATCATCATCACCCCGCTGCCGGAGAGGACGGCCGTTCACTATTGCCGTCCGCGTTCGCGGTGATCAATCCCAAACAAAGCGGGGATGCCTATCCTGATAAGAATCTGGCAGGTGTTGGAATAGCCTACAAGATCGCCGAAGCGCTTCTCAACTCTAAACTGGCCGATCAGGAATATTTTGCCTCAACTATTAACCTTGAAATTCTCCTTGATCTCGTAGCCCTCGGAACTGTTGCTGACCTAGCGCCACTTATTGGCGAGAATCGCATCCTCGTTCGACGCGGGCTGAAACAGATCAGGAGCACAGGGCGGCAGGGGCTTTATTCCCTTGCCAACGTGGCCGAGATACCAATCGCTAAAACCACTGCCAGCCAGATCGGCTACAGCCTGGGGCCACGGCTCAACGCGGCGGGGCGTCTTGACTCGGCACAAGCCGCACTTGAGCTGCTTATCACTACCGATGTCAAGCGCGCTGGTGAATTGGCGCAGCAACTTGACGTGCAAAATCGTCGACGCCAGGCATTGACCCGCATCACCCAGGAAAAGGCTGAGGCATTGGCCGTTACGGATGAAGCGGATCCGCTCCTGATTTTCGCCGTGGACAGTGAATTCAATCCGGGTGTCGTTGGTTTGGCTGCTTCACGCTTGATGGAAACCTATTACCGCCCGGCTATTGTAGCGGCCAAAGGTTCCGAGGAGACCCGCGGCTCCTGCCGTTCCATTCCGGAATTCCACATCACTGATGCACTCGACCAATGTTCCGATCTGCTCGTCAGACACGGCGGACACGCGGCGGCGGCCGGCTTCACCGTGCGGAATGAGAATCTAGCTGAGCTTATCGCCCGGCTGAAATCCATCGCAGAGGCGCATTTGGGCGGGCGCGATCTTCGTCCGACCCTCGCAGCCGACATGGAACTCCAGCTCCTGGATCTGAACTTTGAGCTGCTCAAGCAGCTCGCCGGCCTCGAACCAAATGGTTATGGGAATCCGGATGCCGTTTTTGTGTCACGGAACCTGGCGGTAAAGACTTCGCGAACGGTGGGAGCAGACGGCAAACACCTCAAGATCGCCTTTGAAAACGAGCGCGGGGTGGCCTTGGATGCGATTGGCTTCCGGTTGGGTCATTTGCACAAGACGCTGCCGCGTCGCGTGGATGTGCTTTATTCCTTTGAGTCCAATGAATATAACGGGCGGTTATCGTTACAACTTAATTTGAAGGATATTAAGCCTGCCGGAACATCCGACCAGGATTCCACGTCTGGGGACTGACATCCCAATTACTTACGGCCCCCACCTTGGCTGGTAGTCACAGTAATCGTTGTTTGTGAGGCGCCGGAGATCCGTGCCGTCCACATGTATGATATAGATCTCGCAACCATTGATGTCGTTGAACTTATCGAAATAGGCGGTAAAGGCGATCCACAGACCATCCGGGGAAAAAGTTGGTCCCTGGCTGTTGCCTCCCGGCGGGGAAATCTGGTGCTGATCCGTGCCATCCGAATTCATAATATACAACTCACGCTTCCACGGGTCGCCTGAATAAGTGACGATCGAATTTTGCGGCGACCAATCGCTGCGGCCCCGCAAAGCCGGCAGGTTACTCACCTTTCTCAAACCGCTGCCGTCGGCATTGATAACATAGAGCTGATCCAACCCATCCTTGTCGGAGGCGAACAGGATCTGTTTCCCATCCGGCGACCAGGTAGGGTCCCACGCTGAAATACTGGATACCTGCCGAAAATTTTTTCCATCACGATCCATCAGCCATAGCGTGGGATGGTTGGGGTCGTCGAAATAACGGGTGAACACGATTGTCTTCAGGTCAGGTGAGATTTCGGGCCCGTTAAGATCACCCAGGGCATTGGTCAATGCCTCCGCTATGCCGGTTTCGAGGCTGAGCTCATAAATTTCAAAGTGCCGGGTTAAGGGGTTGAAACCTGAATAAACCACACTTTGTCCATCCGGAGCCAGCGATGGATAGAAATGACGAACATTGTCTTCCTTCGTCAGCCTGTGATAATTCGATCCATCCGCATTCATGAGGCAAATCTGTTCAGAGACCTGATATTGAAAGATCTGGCAAGTGAGTACGATATGACCAGTGGGTCCGGCAGACGGGGGAGTCAAGGTCGGTGAGGAAGTTATGGAACCGGGAGTCGCGCTGGAGATCATGACTTGCAACGTCCCCGCAAAATCGGGTGTTGAAACAAGGGGAGCCGTTAACATTCGGAAAACGCCGGGTCCAAAAATTCCAACAAATAATAAAAAGCCACAGACAAATACGAGTCCTGCGGCCAAATAATAGAACCTGTTCGATGATTCCCTTGAGCCGGTCGGTCCTTGCTCAGGGGGTGTCGAAGGGTTGGTCACACATTAATTGTAACGCGTCCGTAGCGATAATAGGCGGCACACGCCCCCTCCGACGAAACCATCGTTGCGCCAAGCGGATGCTCCGGTGTGCAGGCAGTTCCGAATGCGGGACAACTCTCCGGCCTGCTCATTCCTTGCAGGATTTGGCCCGCGATACATAGCGGAGACTCTTCGGCCTTGATATCTTCTACATCAAACTTAAGTTCGGCGTTGAAATCATCGAACTCCTGTCTCAACTTCCAGCCGCTCATTGGGATCATGCCAATGCCGCGCCACTTCCGGTCGCAATCTTCGAAGACCTGGGCGATATTCTTTTGGGCGGCTTCATTCCCTGCGAAGGTTACCACCCGCGCATAGGGATTTGAGATTTCCGCTTTTCCTGCTTCCAACAATTTCACGACCTCGAGGATGCCCTGCACAAGATCGAGCGGCTCGAAGCCCGTAACGACCATTGGGATCTTGAATTTGTCCAAGAGCGCCGGATATTCGTGATAACCCATGACGGCACAAACATGTCCCGCCAGCAAAAATCCTTGTACGCGGCTGTTTGGCGAAGAAAGAATGGCATTAATCGCCGGTGGTACCCGCACGTGCGAAACCAGGATGCTGTAATTGGTCAGCCCAAGGGCCCGCGCTTGCAAAACACTCATCACATTGGCTGGCGCAGTGGTCTCAAAGCCGATTGCAAAAAATACGATCTGTTTGTCCGGATTTTGTTGCGCCAGGGTCACCGCATCGAGCGGCGAATAGACTACACGCACGTCCCCACCGGCGGCCTTCACCGAGAAGAGGTCGCGGCCTGAGCCGGGCACGCGCAGCATGTCACCATACGAGCAAAAGATCACGTTGGGCTGGGATGCTATCGCAAGCGCCTTGTCGATCAATTCCAGCGGCGTTACACAAACCGGACAGCCGGGGCCATGTACCAGCTCAATTTCTGGCGGAAGCAGTTGATCGATGCCGTAGCGAACGATGGCATGTGTTTGTCCCCCACAAATCTCCATGAGCGTCCAGGGCTTCGTCGCCGTGCGGCGAATCTCGCCTATCACGCTGTTGACTAGTGCAGCATCACGATACTCTGTAACAAATTTCATAACCGCTTATCATTCTTCGACAAGTCTTGTTCGGAGTACGGTTCTCCGGTCATATTTCCTTAATTCCAGTTTTAGGGTCAGGTTCCCTCCCTAAATCATCTATTTCCTGTAACAACGTCAGCGTCTCCCTGGCCTCGGCTTCGCTCAACAAGCTTATCGCAAAGCCCACGTGAATCACACAATACTCCCCAACCTTTGCCTCGGGGACATATTCAAGACAAACCTCGCGCGTCACACCACCGAAATCCACGCGCGCCATCTTTAGTCCTTCTTTTTGATGGATCTCTTCAATTCTTCCGGGCACGGCCAGGCACATTTTATTAAGCTCTCAATCTGGAGTTTGCGATCACGGCCTGCCCCAAAGCCAGTCCGCCATCATTTGCAGGTACTTCTCTGTGTATGTATACCCGGAAACCTTCATTTTGCAAAAGTGACAATGTTCGTCCTAATAAGGTGATATTCTGCCAAACTCCGCCTGAGAGCGCTACTTCATTGATCCCATTCTCTGCTTTAAGCATTAAACAGGCGGTTGTCACCATTCGCGCCAGGCCGTTATGGAAGCGCGCCGAGATAATGCTCGTGGATACGCCGGCAAGCACATCCGCGATCATCCGCTCAAATGCGCTTTTCACCCGCACGTTTGCCTGATCCAGCTCGAACGGGTATGCATCCTTTTCCGATCCGTCAGCCAGGGCCTCGAATTCAATCGCCGCCTGCGCCTCATAATTGACCTTTTGACGTACGCCGGCCAGCGAAGCGGCAGCGTCGAACAAACGGCCCATACTGGAGGTGGTCGGCGAATTGATCCTTCGCTCCAATTGTGTCTGCAGCGTGATTCTGTCCAATTCGCGGAATTCCGCAACCGGGGCGAGTTTTTCCTCCCATTCGATGCCGAGCGACCATAATAAAGCCAACGCTATGCGTGCAGGCTGTTTGATGGCCACATCTCCGCCGGGTAAGGGAAAATACTGGAGATGCATGGCGCGCCGGTAGGATTTGTAATCTGCTATAAGAAATTCCCCACCCCATATGGCCCCGTCCTCGCCATAGCCCGTTCCATCAAAAGCAACCCCGATCACCTGGCGAGATCCGTCTAATCCGTGCTCTGCCATGCAGGCTGCGATGTGAGCGTGATGATGCTGAACCCCCAGCGGCGTTATGTGTTCGCGTTCGGCTCGCTCCAACGCATAACGGGTGGCAAGATAGTCGGGATGCAGGTCGTACGCGATGGCTTCGGGCTTTACGCGGAAGAGACGCTCGAAATGCTCGACACTCTGCTCAAAGGATTTTAGGGTTTCATAATTTTCCATGTCACCGATATGCTGGCTCAGGAAGGCATAATTACCGTGTGTGATACAAAACGTATTCTTGAGTTCCGCGCCGGTGGCCAGTAAAGTCGTGCTCTGCCACGGTAGCCTGACGGGAAACGGAGCATAGCCCCGCGAACGCCTGATCGGATAGATTTCCTCATCGTAAACGCGCGCTACAGAGTCATCACAGCGGATGTAAATATCGCGGTCATGCATGAGGTAGACATCAGCTAGTGAGTTCAGGCGCTGCCGGGCCTCCTCGTTATCGGTGGCGATCGGCTCTTCAGATAGATTGCCGCTCGTCATGACCAAGGCTTCAGGAAATTCTGCAGATCTTTCGATGAGCAGAAAGTGCAGAGGAGTATACGGCAGCATCACGCCGATCCAATCTTGCCCGGGTGCGACTTCTTTCGCAATGGTCGATTGCGGTCGCCGCCGCAGCAATACAATGGGTCGCGCCGGTGATTTCAACAGCTCCTGCTCGGCGGCATCGGCATAACAATGCTTTTCAATCATCTCCAGGTCTGGCATCATGAGCGCAAAGGGTTTATCCACCCGAATTTTCCGGCGGCGGAGTTCGCCGACACAATCGGGATTGGTGGCATCGCAGGCAAGGTGAAATCCGCCAAGTCCTTTGATTGCCACGATTTCACCGCTCTCCAGGGCCGCCCGGGTTTCCAGGAGGGCCTCATTGCCTCGTAAGGCTGCTTGCCCTCCCGGGCCGGACTCCTTCCTTTCCACCCAGACTTGGGGCCCACAAACCGGACAAGCAACAGGCTGTGCATGGAATCTCCGGTTGGTCGGGTCTTCATATTCCCGGGCACAATCAGGGCATAGGTTAAATTGTGCCATCGTGGTCTTGGGCCGATCATAGGGAATATCTTTGATGATGGTAAATCGAGGTCCGCAATTCGTACAGTTGATGAAGGGGTAACGATACCGACGATCCCCCGGATCGAAGAGTTCGCACAGGCAGTCATCACAGATGGCGACGTCTGGCGAGATGGGTTGAAAGGCTTCGGGGACTGCCTCCGAGTGCAGAATTTCGAACTTACTGAAACCGTTCGGCCCATGGAAAGAGGCAGCAAATTCATCGATATGCGCCAGGGCAGGTGCTTCTTCGCGAAGCGCTTTTACAAATGCATCCAGTGTTTCTTGCGAGCCATCCACCTGGATGTCCACCCCGGCTGATGTGTTGCGGACCCAGCCGGCCAACTCAAGTTTGGCAGCCAGGTTGTAAACAAATGGTCGAAAGCCCACCCCTTGCACAATTCCTGTGATGTGGATGTCGGCTCCACTCTTCATATCATTCGACGTCGAGCGCTTCCATGAAGAATTCTTCACCGGCTAAGATCTTGGCTCCGGTACTGCCACAATTCGGGCAGAGGATCTCGCCCTCCTTCGGCTTGTATTTTGTAAAGCATGCCATGCATTGCATTTCAGCTTCCACGTGTCGAAAATGCAGCTTGGCCTGTTCCGCAATGGTATCCTTGCAGATCTGATCCCAATAAAATTGAACAGATTCGTCGCTGAAAGTTGAAATCTCGCCGACCACCAGGTATAGATTGGTGATACGACTCGCCTTATCCTCGCCTGCTTTTTGGATTGCTTTTTCCAGGATCGCCTGGGTCGCGTGAAGTTCGTGCATCCTAGTTTTCCATATTCTCGGTTTTTTTGCTTGCAACGTGATGCCTCAGGTCAGCCTATAAGCCGCATTTTGTCCGCGATTTGCGCAGGTTTACACCGCAAGGGCTTCATCCCTGCCGCCTCGTTTCGGCGATCATCTATCTATGCAGTCTACCCGAGACTCGGAAGGAGCGGGCCGCTCCATTGTCTCTGCTTGACCTTGCTCCCGACGAGGGTTGCCTGGCCGCCCACATTACTGTGAACGCCGGTGGTCTTTTACACCGCCTTTTCACTTTGACCGCTCATACCCCTGAGAGTATTTTGCGGCTACCTGTTTCTGTGGCCCTGTCCGATAGATTGCTCCATCCCGGGGTTTCCCCGGCGTCGTGCCCTGCGGAGTACGGACTTTCCTCGACTCGACATCAAGCCAAGCCGCGATCACCCAACTGGCCTGAGGCGCCTTCATCATACAACGGAGAAGAGGGGGCGTCAACATGATGAAGCTCAACCTTTTCCCGGCTACCTGCCTCGCCAGGCGAATCGTCATCAGGCCGGCAAGGTGATCAATAATCCAAAAATAATCCTTGATCTTCCTCTTTCGCGGGGATTAAGCCGGGTAAAGTCAGAAGATTATCAAGCGGATAGCCGTCTCTCGGGGCTTTTTAATGTAAAATAGAAAGGCAAATCACGGATTATTGAGGTTATGTTGGGAATGGTGCCTGGTAAATATATCATCGGTCTGACTGGAAATATCGGGACTGGCAAAACCGTTGTTCGCAGGATGCTGGAACACTTGGGTGCATATACTATTGATGCGGACGCACTTTCTCATCGCGCCATCGCCAAAGGTGCGCCGGGCTATCGACCTGTGCTGGATACTTTTGGGAAATGGATTCTGGGTGCCGATGGCGAAATCAACCGGTCGAAACTGGGTGATCTCGTTTTTCGGGACCCAACCGCGCTCAGCGAGCTGGAAAAGATTGTACATCCTCTGGTTGATCAGGCGACCAACGTCCTGGTAAAGCGGGCAAGCCAACCTGTGGTTGTGATCGAGGCCATTAAGCTGCTGGAGGGTGATCTGCGAAAGATGTGCGATAGCATATGGGTGACCTACGCGCCCCAGGTGGTCCAGATCGAGCGGTTGACTCGCAAAAGGAATATCACTCGCCAGGAAGCCCTTCAGCGTATCAATGCCCAGGCGCCACAAAACGAGAAAATTGCGGCTGCCAACACTGTCATCCGCAATATCGGCTCTTATGATGACCTTTGGAATCAGGTTTCACAGGCCTGGCAAAAGAGTGTGCCCGCCCCCGAACGCATTCAGACGGGCAGGCTCAAGGAAGCCAAGGCTGGCGAATTCAGGGTCAGCCGGGGGAAGCCCAGGGATACTCAGACCATCGCCGATCTTATAAATCGCTTGAGCAATGGCAAACAAAAGCTCACTTCTGAAGATGTAATGGCGCAGTTTGGTGACAAGGCCTATATGCTGCTCTACATGGATAAACGGCTTGTGGGCATCGCCGGATGGCAGGTCGAGAATTTGGTGGTCCGGACAACAGATGTGTACCTTGAACCCGGAATTGACATAGGAAAGGCGCTTGAAAAACTAGTCGAGGAAATTGAGCACGTTTCGAGCGACCTGCAGTGCGAAGCTTCGCTCATATTTCCAACGAGAGATCTGGCAGACCAGAATGGTGTCTGGGCCAAATTAGGCTATGTAAACTTTGCGCCCGAAGCTCTCGGCGTCCAGGCTTGGACCGATGCGGCCAGGGAGTCAATGCCGGCCAACACTGCTTTGTTCTTCAAACAGCTCCGCCAGGATCGTGTCCTCCGCCCGATTTGATCTGTCCCGATTATCTGAGGGAGGGACAGGCAGGTTAAGTACCTATTAAGCGAGTTGTTGGATAATCATCAGGTACGGGCGAGCAATGTGGACCAAAATTTGCTTTCTGGCCCTCTGAAGGCCGGAACAAGTTGAGTATTGAATGCAAGTGACAGTGATCATTAATCAGGAAGTTAGGCTGATTTCGTGCTTGCCTCACCGAGCCCTCTGTAGAGTGAGTACTCAAAAGAAGGGCGAAAATGTCGTAAAGCCCTGGCTCCTACGCACCATCGCTAAAAACCGTGACTGAATTCCTAAATAATCTCCTTTTTATCTTTCAACGGCTCAACTGGCTCAGCTTCGTTGACATTCTGCTTGTAACTTCGATTTTCTTCGCCTTGCTTTCCTGGCTGCGCGATACTCAGGCGATGGTCTTGTTGCGGGGCGTGATTGTCATCGTTGTAGCTCTCGTCCTGTTAACAAGCCTGGTGGACCTGCCCGCCTTCTCGTGGCTGGTCCGCAACTCGGTACCTGCCCTCCTGTTTGCCATACCCGTGGTATTCGCACCGGAGATCCGCCGCGCTCTCGAGCGTATCGGGCGAGCCGGAAATCTACTTCCTGCCATCGGCAAAATCTCTGTCAGTGAATTCGAACAATCGATTCACGCCGTGGTCACCGCGGCTGCACGACTTTCGGCCCGCCAGCATGGCGCGTTGATCATCATGCAAAGACTTGATAACCTTGACGAATACATCGAAAGTGGCGTCCGTATGAACGCTTCAGTTACGGCGGAAGTCCTGCTGCAGATCTTTTACCCGAACACACCTTTGCATGATGGCGCGGCGATCTTGTCAGGCCCCAAACTGGTCGCCGCTGCCTGCGTTATGCCGCTTTCCTCCAGCGGGATACTGAATCGTTCTCCGGAGCGCCAGATGGGGCTTCGCCATCGTGCTGCGTTAGGCATATCCGAGGAAAGCGATGCAATCGCAGTTGTTGTATCTGAAGAGACCGGCGCAATATCCATCGCCCATGCCGGGCGAATGATCCGTCGAATAGACCCGGAAAGGTTGGAAAACATCCTTCTTGCATTCTTCCGCCCTTCTGCCATGGAGCCAAACATTAAGTGGTTCGAACGCCTTTTCCCTTATCTCTTCACTCGTAAGGACGAGCGCGATGTTAAGTAGTTTTGGCAGAAACCTGCAGAGCTTTTTGTGGGCTCTGGCGATCGCCTTCGCTGTGTGGATTGCCGCGGTCACAGCTGCCGACCCCGATCAGGTTCGGATTTATCCAACACCCATCAAAGTCGAGGTGGTTGGACAAGACCCAAGCTTGATCATTTATGGCAGCATCCCGAAGGAAATTCAGGTTACCCTGCGTGCACCACAATCGGTTTGGAATCAACTCACTGCTCACCCCGATAGTGTACGCGCCATCCTCGATCTCTCAGGTCTCAGTTCCGGAGATCACAAGCTCGATCTGCAGATACAGGTGGATGCGCGCCCTGTTCGCATTGTCACGGTCAGCCCATCCACGGTCTCTCTGACCCTGGAACCGTTGGTTACTCGTACCTTCCCGTTGCAATCGACTCTGGCGGGTCAGCCTGCCGTCGGTTATCAGGCCGGGGATCTAAGTCTCGAGCCCAAAGAAGTGGTTCTGGCGGGGCCCCAATCGATTATGTCGCGCGTGACGCGCGTTCGCGTATCGGTGAATCTGAGCGGTGTCCGCGAAAACATAGATCAAGCGGTGCCCATCGAGGTGCTTGATCAAAACAGTGTACCTATTACCGGTTTATCGGTTCATCCGGAAATGGCGCAGGTTACCCTGCCGGTCACCCGCCAGGGAGGCTTCCGCGATATGGCCGTAAAAGTGATCGTACATGGCCAGGTGGCAGGTGGCTACAGGCTCGATAGTATTTCGGTCTTTCCGCCTGTAGTCACGGTCTTCTCATCAGACCCCGATTTGACAAATGCTCTCCCCGGCGTGGTGGAAACCCAGCCTCTCGACCTGCAAAACGCGAAGGATAATCTCAATTTGCGCCTCTCCCTTAATTTGCCGGCCGGCGTTTCGGTGGTGGGACCGCAAACCGTATTGATCGAGGCCGGCATCTCGCCGATCCAAAGCAGCCTTACGCTCACCGAGGAGAAAGTTGAAGTGACGGGCTTGTCTGCAGACATGGCTCACCATATCTCCCCTGCCACCGTGGATGTAATTCTGTCCGGCCCGCTTCCCATCCTTGATACCCTTACCCGTCAGGATGTCAATGTAACAGTCGACGTAAAGGGGTTGGCTCCCGGTACTTATCAATTAACGCCCACGGTGCAGATACTTGCTTCGAATGTGACTGTTGAATCACTGCTACCGGGCACCGTGGAAGTGGTCCTCAGCCCTAATCCGGTGCCTACCGTCAATCCCTAATCTGAATAGTGCAAAGGGCGCAAAGCGCGCAGCAAAATTATGTCGAAACCTATCGTAGCCCTCGTTGGACGTCCCAACGTTGGGAAAAGCACTCTTTTCAATCGCCTGGTTGGCGAACGACTCGCAATTGTGGACTCCGTGGCGGGTACGACCCGCGACCGCATCTATGCGGAGGCCACTTGGAATGGCCGGGCGTTCGCCATTGTGGATACCGGCGGGATTGACCCTGCTCATGGCGCAAAGTCCGTACTCTCAATTGGTTCTTCCGACTTTATTGATGATATCAAGGTTCAAGCCCTGCTTGCCATCCAGGATTCAGATGCAATCCTGTTTGTAACCGATGGTGAAACGGGGGTTACTGAACCGGACCGTGAGGTGGCGGAAATTCTGCGACGCCACCAAAAGAAGCAACCTGATGGAAAATTCACTCCGCCGATCTTTGTGGTTGTTAACAAATCGGAATCAGAAGCCCGGCGCACCGCCGCCAATGATTTCTATCAGTTGGGACTCGGCGATCCTTATCCGGTTTCTGCCATCCACGGGACCGACGTGGGTGACCTGCTTGACGCCCTGGTAAACAGCTTTCCTCTGGCGGAGGAAGAGACTGACGACACAATCAAGATTGCAATTGTAGGAAAACCGAATTCCGGAAAGTCCAGTCTGCTCAACAAGTTGACCGGCAAAGATCGCTCCATCGTCAGCCCTATAGCGGGAACCACGCGCGATGCGGTGGATACCCAGTTTGAGTTTCAGGGCCTGCCACTCACTTTGATTGATACGGCCGGTATCCGCCGCCGTGGCAAGATAGAACATGGTGTGGAACAATACAGCGTTCTGCGCTCGTTCAAAGCGATTGAACGGGCAGATGTCATTTTCCTCATGATTGATGCGACCACGGGCATCACCGCTCAAGATGCTCATATCGCCGGGTTTATTTTGGACGAATGGAAATCCTGCGTCGTGTTGGTCAACAAATGGGACGCAGTTGATAAAGATACTTATACAATGGAGGCCTACACAAAAAAGATCCGTGCGGATCTGAATTTTATGGACTATGTCCCATTGTTGTTCATTTCTGCCCTGACGGGACAACGCGTCGATCAGGTTTTGCCGCTCGGCCTGCGCGTTCAGGAGGAGCGTTTGGCGCGCCTGACGACCTCCAAAATTAACAAGGTATTGGTCGAAGCCCAGGATGCACATTCAGCTCCCACCCGGTCAGGACGTCAACTTAAGATATTTTACGGCACGCAGGTGCGTTCCGACCCTCCCACGTTTATGATCTATGTCAATGATCCCAAGCTGATGCACTTTAGTTACTCTCGCTTTCTGGAAAATCGTTTCCGGGAAGAGTATGGTTTTATAGGCACTCCGATAAGGATCGTGATGAAAGGTAGAAGGGAAAAATAGCCCACCTGAATAAACAAGAAATCCGTTCAGAGACTGAACGGATTTCTTGTTTTTCTGTTGCCTGAAAATGCTGAGCGCTATCAGCGCTCGCGGCAGTACCGCATTTAGGTTCCTTATTGATTTACAAACGTCGACATGATGGTGGCGAAAACCGCAGACTCTGCCGCCTTATCAAAGGTGGGCGGCATAGTCGGATAAACTCCGGGATCGATTGAATGCATTACAAAAGTCAGACTTATGCAGTCGGTTCCTTTGAAAGCAGAATAGCCTACCCAATCATAGAAATTACCGGCTGCGCCTTGCGATCCGCTTTCTTTTAGGAAGGGCGTGCCGTTTATCGTAATATTCTCTGAGGTGGCTCCCGCCGTGGATTGTGGACTTTGGCATGCACTTGCATCTTCCACAACACTTACATCCAGGTACTTTTCCTTCAAATTGGTCCCCGCTGCAAACGGCAGGGTGATATGACCCGCATTATCGGTTTGCCCTGATACGGCGGAGCCGGGTGGGAATTGGAACGAGAAACCAAATTTCGAATTTTGATAGGTATTCCAGCCGGTTGTGTCAGTACCACTCGTAGTAGCTACAGGCGTGGTGGAGGGAACAGCCGTTGCAGGCGTTGGGGTAAGGGTTGGGACCAATGTCCCGGTTGCCGTGGGGGCGATACTGGACGCATTGTAGATCATCGGGGCAACCCATAAGGCGCGGTCACCGACGGGAGAACCGGTGGCATTTACCGTAAGGATGAACTTGATATCCTGCCCCACCAGTGGGCTTAGATCGAGATCCACCTGGTAATACTGGCCCTCATATTTTTCAACAAAGGCCCAGAAGGTCGTGATCGGGGAGGTGCCTGTCTGATAGTCGAGTCGGAAAACCACATAGCAGGAAGTGGCGCCATAGGCGCAGTTAACGATCGATCGGAAGCGATCTCCCGGCTTCACATGATAGGGTGGAAAGATGCCCTGAATGTAGCCGTTGAAGGTGTTTTGCGGGTAGGTCACTAATCCCTGCCGCGGATCGACAGTCCCGTTTTCCAGTTGCGGACTCGCGACTTTCAAGACGAACCCTTTTGCATCTCCATCGGTTCCGGGACACTGCAGCTGCCCTACGCCCGAATACCATACTCCCGAGCAAGCATTGGCCGCAAAGTCATACATCACACCCGCGACGGGCGTTGCCGTAGGATAAGGGGTTCCGGGCGTGGAGGTGACCGGTGTGGGCGTTGGGCCGCTAACCCTGATATCCACCCACCAGGATTTCGTCCCATCCGCTCCGATCCCAAAGGGGACGCCGTTCGCGTTCTTGAATTTCCAATAGCCGCGATACGATCCGCCCGCGGACGGCGCGGTCAGGTTAATGTTCAAGTCCACGGTTTGTCCTGGCAATACGGTGTTCGGCAAATTGACCGAACTCGGGCCGCCCATTTGGCTCCCTGTATCAAAGATCAAGGCATAGGACGTTGTCCAGGTGCAGCTTCCCACATTCCGCAAGCGCCAGGTCTTTGTAAACGTCGCGCCGGGAACGAAGTTGGTGCCGTCCGGCACTGTCACATCCGCAATGAATTGAGCGCGGTCGCAGGATGCCGGTGGAATGGGTGTTGGCGTGACTGTCCCCGGAGTTGGTGTAGGAGGCGGGGTTGCTCCGGCACGCAAAATAACGGGGTTCGACCATAGCGCCCGGTCGCCCACAGAAGATCCTGTGGCAAGCACGGTCAATATGAATTTCACATCCTGCCCGGCTAATGCGCTTAGGTCCACGTTTGTTCGGTAATACAATCCTTCATATTTCTCCCGCCAGGTCCAAAGCGTATTGATTGGGCCGTTGCCAATTTGATAATCGAGTTTGAGCGTTACGTAGCAACTGGTTGCACCGTAGGCGCAGTTGACGATACTTTGAAATCTATCGCCGTATTGTACATGAAAGGCGGGGTAGATGCCGTGTATGTCGCCGTTAAAGGTATTTTGGGGCATCGTGATCAACCCGCTGCCCGTATCAAAGGCCCCGTTTTCAAGCTGCGGTTTGTCCACTTTCAATACAAAGCCGCGCGAGTCTCCATCCGTACCCGGACAAGGAAGGCTTCCCTGGATGCTGTACCAGGACGCCGAACAGTAATTGGCGGCAAAGTCATAAGCTACCCCAGTGCCGCTGCTGCCCGACACGTTTATTTCCACCCACCAGGGCCTGTTGGCGTTGTAGCCAATGCCAAACAAGACTCCCGAAGCATTCTTGAACTTCCAGTAACCAATATAATGACCTGCACTGCTCGGTGCCGTAAGGTTTATGGATATATCCACTGTCTGACCGGGCGCAACACTGTTCGGCAAATTGACGGAAGTTGGGCCGCCCATCGAATTCCCGGTATCAAAAACAAGCGAATAGGATGTTGTCCACGTACAGTTGCCGATATTTCTCAGCCGCCAGGTCTTGGTAAAGGCCGCACCAGCAGCAAAAACCGTGCCGTCAGGCACCGTCACATCCGCTATAAATTGAGCCCAATCACAGGTTGACGATGCGGCAACCGGTTGTGTGCTGAGAGTAGCTGCTGGTATGAAAGACAGCAATAGTGCAACCAGCATCATTATGATCCCCGCAGATATTCTCGATTTCATGAGATTCTCCTTATTAGCAATTGTGTAACCTGCAATGCGCCCTATAAATGACGTCTGGGTCTTTGATAAGTTCCGTGTTGACTATACGCTGTTTCTAAGTATATCGTTTTTTAAGCCTTTATTCAATATACCAATCTCGTTCTATAAATGCCGGATTCTTCGTTTTTTTGATGAAAACTGGACTGCAAAACGTTTTTGCAGTCCAGTCCTTGGCTTCTAGTTGGCCGGCACTAAGGAGTATTTGTAGGCATTGGTGTATCTGAAGGATTTGGGGGAAGCGCTGTATCCGTATCGGTGGGAAGCGGAACCGCCGTGGACGTTAAGGTGGGTGGTGGAACTGGCGTCGAAGTAAATGTAGGCAGTGGGGCGGCCGTTTCGGTCACAGGAATCTCCGTTTGCGTGGCCACGGATTGTGAACTACCTCCTATTGCCAGGGTATGAATGATTTTTGCACCCACCCACATGGCCCGGTCGCCTGTTGCGGGACCATTGGAGAGCACGGTTAGAATAAAATTGACATTCTTTCCCGCAAGGGAGCTCAAGTCGATATCCACCGGGTTATACAGACCATCATACCTTTCGGCAAAAGTTCCCATATTCTGCGTAACGCCGCCTGCCATCCCGGCATCCACCCGGAATATCACAAAGCAATCCGATGCCCCGTATTGGCAGTCAAGGGTAGCCTGGAAGTGATCTCCTGGCAGCACGGCAACCGTTGGATAAGTGCCCACGATCTGACCGTTGTATACATCTTGCGGCGAGGTAAGCAGCCCTGGCCTTGAATTTGTCACGCCGTTTTCAAGCACCGGGTTGGCCACACTCAACACGAAACCTCGTGAGTCGCCATCGGTTCCCGGACAAGGCAGGCTGATCGTGCCATTGGACCACTGGGCCGCGCAAACGTTGCTGACAAAATCATAACTGGTGGAGCCGCCCGAGCTGGAGCCTGAAACCTTTATGTCCACATAGAAAGGCTTATCCGCATTCGTACCAATGCCGAAGAGACCGCCTGAAGCATTCTTGAACTGCCAGTATCCACGATACGACCCGGCAACACTTGGAGCCGTGAGGTTAATTCCCAGGTCCACGGTCTGGCCGGGGACCACCGTTACGGGCAAGAGCGAATCGGCGCCACCCATCCGGTCACCGCTTACAAACACAAGGCTGTAGCCGGTCGTCCAAGTGCACGTACCCACATTTTTCAATCGCCACGTCTTGGTAAAGGTAGCATTCGGTGCAAAGACGGTCCCGTCCGGTACCGTGATATCCGAAATGAACTGCGCTCGATCGCAGCCTGACGTGGATGTCGGGCCAACCGTGGGTACAACGGAGGTCGGGACGACCGGAGTCGGAGTGGTCACGGGTACTGCTACGGAGCGGACGATGCGCGGTGCCACCCATAGTGGTTGGTCTCCTTCAAATGGACCCGTCGCTAATATCGTCAGGACCAGGCGCGCTTTCAGGTTTGCGATTCGGGTCAGGTCCACATCGGCTTGGGTCACCAGGCCATCATATTTCTCTTTCCACTTCCAGAGCGTGAACAGCGAATCGCCGGTCTGGTATTCAAGTTCATACGTGACATAACAATTCACGGCGTTGAATTGACATCCCACCAAAGCCTGGAAGTGATCTCCGCGAAAAATGTCCGTAACCGGGTACGAGCCGCGTATGATGCCGTTATACTTGCTTTGAGGTATGGTCAACAGACCGTGAAGCGGTGAAGTAACGCCGTTTTCAAGAACAGGGTTGGCGATACTTTGCACATATCCATATAGTAGCTTATTCGTGTTGAGAGGACAGGGAATCGGCCCGCCATTGTATGACCACTGGGCCGAACACATGTTGTCGACGAAGTCATAGGCGGTCACCGATTGCACTGGTGTGGTCACCCTGATCTGCACCCAGAACGGATTTGCATGAGATGCGCCGATGCCAAACAGCGCCCCGGCTCCATTCTTTAATTGCCAATAGCCGCGGTAGGTTCCCGCAGCAGTGGGCGCGGTCAGTGTCACGGTCAGGTCTACGGTCTGGCCCGGGGGCACCACTTTGGGAAAGGCCACTGAGTCAGTGTTTCCCAGTTTCTCACCGCTCACAAAGACGAGCGAGTACGATGTGTCCCACTGGCACACGCCGGTGTTCTTCAGGCGCCAGGTTTTGACAAAGGTCGCACCTGGGTCGATGAAAGTGTCATCTGGAACCGTCACGTCCGCGACGAATTGCGCAGAATCGCAAGTGCTTAGGGCGCGCGCAGTATTGACACTTGCCGTCAGGGAGGTAACCATTACTAATAGTAAAATAGCGAGGGTGGCCGACCACTTCAGTTTCATGAGTTCTCCTTACAAGGTTAGCCCTATTGTATTTAAATTTGGCCTGAAATAGTATAGCTTTTCCCTGACAAATCTTCAATGATAAAAATGACCATTTAATGCCACCTCGATGGTTGGGACCAAGAATGCCTTCGCTGATTCTTCATCTTGATCTGGATGCCTTTTTCTGCGCTGTTGAGGAGACCCGCGATCCGGGGCTGCGTGGGAAAGCTTTCGCTGTGGGGGGCAAACCGGATGAGCGCGGCGTGGTGGCATCCTGTTCTTACCCGGCGCGGCAATTCGGTGTGCGTTCAGCAATGCCTATGGCCCGGGCGCTGCGCCTTTGCCCCAATTTGCTCATCATTTCATCGCGGCACGCAGTCTACGGCGAAGTTTCCAAACAGGTAATGGACCGGTTGCGCGAGCTAACCCCTTCCATTGAGCAGATTTCGATTGACGAGGCTTTTCTGGACATTTCGGGCCTGGCTGATTCTCCCGAAAACATTGCACGAAAGCTTCAGACCGGGATTCGCGATGAGTTGGGTTTACCTTGTTCGATCGGAATTGCATCCAACAAGCTTGTTGCGAAGATCGCTACGGAAGTGGGGAAAAAGGCTGGTAAGGGAGCCGGTCCGCCATTCGGGCTCACAATTGTCCCTATAGGCGAAGAGGCGGCCTTCCTCGCGCCACTTCCTGCAGAAATGCTCTGGGGCGTCGGCCCGAAGACCTCCGCCCGGCTGACTGACCTGGGCATACGAACTATCGGCGATATCGCCAAATGGCCGGAGAACGATATGGTTCGCCTGTTTGGCGAGAATGGACGCGACCTTGCCCGCCACGCACGCGGTCAGGATGACCGGCAGATTGTGACCACACATGAGACTAAATCGATCAGCCAGGAGACAACCTTTTCCCGCGATGTTCGTGATGATAAGGTGCTGGAGAAAACGTTGCGCGAACATTCTGCCCAAGTGGGACGTAAATTGAGAGAATTGAATCTGGCCGGCTCCACCATCAAGCTCAAAATCCGCTGGCCCGACTTCACTACCTTGACGAGGCAGGTGACCCTGGAACACTCCACCGATCAGGATGGGGAGATCGAGAAATTTGCGTTAGGCTTGATGAAGGCAGTCCGCAAGCCGGGCCAGGCTGTGCGTTTGATTGGCGTTGGGGTCAGTGGTCTCGGCTCCCCCATTCGACAGTTGGCCCTATGGGATGCCGGTTCGGAGAAGTCCCGCCGCCTTCAGGAGGCGGTGGACCAACTGCGTGAGAAATACGGCGATAAAGTAATTCGCCATGGCGAATTCTAGGTAGATGGCAATTCTTCACCACCCCTTCTAAACCGCCCTCAGCGGCATCTCTTCCGGCATCGCTCTCGGTCAATACCTTGCCCAACAAGAACATATGTACTAAAATTTGATAATGTCTGAATTCACAATCGTTATGCTCGGTTTGGGAACGGGATTATGGTTAACACCGGGCATTCGTCCCTGAAAAAAACCGAAAAAACGCTCAACAATGATTATGCTGAGCGATGGCATTACTTACGCTTTCGACAAAGTTTCTTTCGCTCAATCTGGATGCAGAAAAAATCAACATCGGGAGGGTCCTTGAAGACGCTTGATTTGAAAAAGGATTTTAAATACCTCTATACGGCCTCAGCCAGGAAGGTGCAGGTTGTACGAGTTCCTTGCTCGCGTTTCGCCATGATTGACGGCGCCATCGAAAAGGGAGGGAGTCCGGGTACCTCAATTGGCTTTCAGATGGCAACCCAGGCTCTATACGGGCTTTCGTACACGCTCAAATTCATGTTTAAGAAACTCAGAACGAATGCAATTGATTACCCAGTGATGGCGCTCGAAGGCTTGTGGTGGGTCGAAGATGGCGCCTTCGATATCACGGTCAAAGACAATTGGTTATATACCCTTATGATCATGCAACCCGATGTCATTACCGAGGATACATTTGCACAAGGGATGTCGGAACTCCGTCGCAAGCGCGGAGATAGCCCTGCCCTCTCAAAAATAAAACTAAAATCCTTCGAAGAAGGCTTATGCGTGCAGGTTATGCACGTGGGCCCGTATGCCACTGAACCGGGGACTGTGGAAAGGATGAAGGCCTTCGCAAGTGAAAACCGCTATCGCGACCGCGTCGGCCTTGGGGGCAAACACCATGAAATTTATCTCGGTGATCCTCGGCGCGCTGATCCATCCAAATTAAAAACCATATTACGGCATCCCGTTGAGGAAATGGCTTGATATAATATTTTTTGAGGATAGGGTTACGGCCGGCAATTATCTTTCTACCGTTGCCTTATTTCCTCGATGGGCGATTTTAGGCCTCATCTTTACGAGGTGGACGGATACCTCCGTACCTTTGCGAGGGCGCAATGGTTTGCTATTATCATCCAGATAGACCTGCAGTGGGAATCTGCAAAGATTGCCAGCGCGGTCTGTGCAGAGACTGCGCGGCCATCGTAAACGACTCCCTCGCCTGCGCTAACCGTCACGAAGAACAGGTGCGGGGTTTGCTTCTGATGGAAGAACGCGGCATACTACAGGCCAGGCGTGTTGCTTCGGGCTACATGCGGAATGCGATATTTTACGCCCTGGTTGGCGCATTGTTCACGGGTTTCGGGTTGCTCCAATATCGTTATCTGGGTTTGGAGGCGGTCTTTTTCATGCTGATCGGCCTTTTCCTCCTCTACGCCGCGGTTACCAACTATCTCGAGAGCAGGAAATATAAATAGCTTTGCGACCTTTTCATGAACCCGACGTATGTTTGGTAGACATAAAAAGGAGCAAAGTCATAAATACAAACTATAAACTACTCACTCGCAGCTCAACCAATCGCATGATTGCGGGCGTATGCGCCGGCTTGGGCGCCTATTCCAATATCGATCCCACCGTTATCCGCCTGGTCTCAGTCCTTCTTCTATTCGTCACCGGACCTGGTATTGTAGTGGCTTACCTGATCATGGCTCTAATCATTCCCGAAGAGCCTGTAGGACAGACACAATAATCGCTGTAAGCTGCGCGCTTCGTACGCTCAATTACAGCGAGCTTTTGCGGGCTACACGAGGACGGCGCAGCGAATATCGCGAAGATATTCGCTGCGCAAATCTCCATAGTTAATCGAATGGATGGCGACCAGGGCTTATCGGTTATCGGGCTAACGACAAAAATACATCTTCAAGGGTAGGCTCACCCTGAATTAGGTTTGTGACTTTGACGCCTTTCACTTTTAGCTCTCTTTGCAGGGCTTGTTTATGCAGCCCATGCTCAGTGATTGCCCTGATATGATCGCCGGCAAGACCGACCCGCAAAACCCCGTTGATTTCTTGAAGCGCGTTCAGGCCCGCCTCCAGAGACTCCCCCGAGATCTCCCATACATCACCGGGAACAAACTGGCTTTTCAAATTCGCGGGGGTGTCCAGCGCCAATAACTTTCCATCGCGCATGATGCCCACGCGCTCACAATATTCGGCTTCGTCCATGTAATGTGTGGTAACAAGGATCGTCACTCCCTCCTCAGCCATATCATAGATCAAGTCCCAAAATGCCCGGCGCGCGTTCGGGTCGACGCCGCTGGTGGGTTCATCGAGAAACAACAGCTTGGGACGATGCACCAGGGCGATGGCTAGTGCAAGTCGCTGTCGCCAACCGGCAGAAAGTGAACGCGTCAGTACGGAATCATGGCCGGTCAGTCCCACCAGTTTGAGGGTTGCATTAATGCGCTCCTTATCACGGATGCCGTACACACCGCCGTAGAAGGTCAGGTTTTCCAGGACAGTCAAATCATCATACAGTGCGAACTTCTGAGACATATATCCGGCCCGCGCACGCACCTCTTGTGATTGGCGAAAGGCGTCAAAACCCAGTACCGTCGCGCTGCCTTCGTGAGGCTCGAGCAACCCCAACAACATGCGGATGGTGGTCGTCTTACCGGAACCGTTCGGGCCCAGGTAACCCACCACCTCACCGGCATTGATCTGGAAACTGATATGGTCCACCGCAACGAATTCTCCGAAGCGATGGGTGAGATTTTCGACGAGGATTACAGGATCACTCATAAGCCTGCTCTGACAATTCTATAAAAACATCCTCGAGCACAGCAGGAATACCTCGGAGACTATCCACTCTCCCTCCCTGGCTCTTTATCGTGGACGGAAGGCGGGCGAGGACTTGATCAGCCATCTTCTCAACCACGCGTAAATGCAATCGATCCCCAAAAGCGCGCACGTCTTCGACACCCGGATCTTTTTGCGCGATGTGACGCAGCAGTTTAAGCGGCGAACCACGCAGCTCAAGGATGCGATCGGCCAGCCGGGCCCTTAGTTGTGAAGGGGTGCCTTCGGCAATTATCTGTCCATGCCGCATGAAGCCCACCCGATGGCAGCGCCCGGCCTCATCCATATAGGGGGTTGAGATCAAAACCGCTACATTCTCCGGTCTGTCCCCCGCTTCCACCTTCCCTAAATTGGAGGCTAAATCAATGGGATTGGAGACCAGCCGAATCAACAGTTGCCAAAAATCCTGGCGGGTGACCGGATCTACGCCCGTGGTCGGTTCATCCAGCAACAGCACGCGCGGGCGCGTAACGAGCGCAGACGCCAATCCAAGCTTTTGTTTCATCCCGCCCGAAAGCTGACCGGCGCGTCGATCCCTGTACTCGGCCAGGCCCACAAACTCGAGAATCTCCATGCATCGCGGCAGCCATTCTTTGGATCGCAGGCCGCGCACCTCGGCAAAGAATTGAATATTCTCAAGGACCGTCAACTCTTCATACAGCGAGAAACGCTGTGAAAGATAACCTAGCTGTGCATGGGCTTCCTCGGTCTTCTTCTCGACATCGAAGCCGCAGATCGAACACTCCCCCCCATCTGCCTTCAAGGCCCCGACTAGCAGACGCATGGTGGTTGTCTTTCCTGCGCCATCGGAGCCTACCAGGCCATAGATTTCTCCGCCTTGAACCTGCAAAGAAACCCCATCGACCGCGTGAGTATCGCCGTAATATTTGCGTAAATTCAGGCCTTGAATTAGGTTTGTGGCGTTCACAGTTATCTATTTCGGGCTAAAGGTGACATCGGCAGGCATGCCCGGTTTGAGCTTGCCCTGCTGGTCGGCTACTTTCAGCTTGATCGCATACACCGTGCTCGAACGTCCTTCCACCGTCTGCACATTGCGCGGCGTGAACTCCGCCTGATCCGAGATGTAACTCACCTGCGCCTGGAACTGCTCCCCAGGGAACGAGTCCACACTCATCGTCGCTTTCTGCCCCAGGAAGATGTTCCCGTAGCGATCCTCCGGCACATACACCGTGATGGTCAGCTGGCTCAGGTTGCCCAACGTGATGGCCGCCGCTCCCGGCTGCACGAATTCTCCCGGTTCGATGCTGCGCGTCAGGATCACTCCCTCCGAAGGCGCCACCACCGTCAGCTTCGCCAGCTGCGCATCGATCAGGTCCACATTCGCCTGCGCCTGTCCCACCGCCGAATCCGCCTGCTGTGAGACGCTCTTGGCCTGTTCCAACGCCTTCTGCGCCGCCATCAATTCCGGCGATTGGTTCCCTGTCTGCAGCGAGCGCAGCAGGTCCTGCGCACGGTAAAGTCGCTCCTGCGCCACACTCACCGCCGCTCGCGCATTCAACACATCCTGCGCTCCCTGCGAGGTGATCAGATCCAGGTAGGCCTTTTGGCTCGCATCCAGGTTCGTCCGCGCTTCATCGAACGTCGCCTGCGCCGAGACGCGCAGCTCGTTGTCCAGGTTGTTCCCCAGCCATTTCGGATCCACTCCCTTGTTCGTCAGGTTCGTATCCCGATACAGCAGGTACTGTCCCCGCTGCGTCAGGTCCGTGATGTCCTTGCCGTTCGATACCTGGTCGTTCAGCTGCTTGGCCACCGTGTAGCTGGCCTGCGCCTGCGCCATGTCCGTCTCCGCTTTCACGAAGTCCGCTCCCGCCGTGCTCGTCTCCACCTTCGTCAGGTTGGCTTGTTGGTCCGTCAGTGTCTGCTGGGCGGCATCCACCCCCGCCTGCGCCGCCGCCACCTGCTCCTCCTGGCTGAAGTACCAGCTCGGCTGGATGAACGCCGACTGCGAAGCGTTGAACCAGTCCGCCGTCCGCTTGACCGTGTTCTGGCTCAGGGCTGTATTCAGCGCAATATCGTATTGCGCCTGCGCGGTCCCCAATGCCGCCTGCGCCGTCACATCCGCATCCTTGGCCGACGCCAGCCCGGAAGCCGCCACGTTGCGCTGCGCCTGCAGCAGGGTCTCGTCCAGTTTGAACAGCGGGTCGCCCGCCTTCACCGAATCGCCTTCCTGCACCATCACCTGCGCCACTTTGCCCCCGATCTCCGGTCCGACCATGATGTCGGTGGTTTCGATCGTGCCAGAGGCTTTCAGCGCCGCGCTGTTCCCGCCGTTGAGGGCTCGCACCCCATAATAGCCGCCTACCAGCACCGCCACTACGATCACTACAATTACGATCGCTCTTCTTCTGTTCTGCATCAGAATTTCTCCTTTTTCGCCCATTCGCATGAGCCTATGCGTTGTTAATCCAATCGTTTGCGGAAACGGGCAGAGGCCGCTGCCATGATTACGATCGCGAAGATCACCAGAGCAATGATCTCGTTTTGTAAGGCCTCCGCTCCGACTCCTTTTATCATGAGCGCACGAATGATCACCAGGTAGAACCGGAGTGGGATGAGGTACGAAACCACCTGCAGGAACTGCGGCATGGCCTCAATGGGGAAGAAAAATCCTGACAGAAATATGCTAGGAAGCATTGTAACCAGCACGGTGATCATGGCTTCTTGCTGGGTGTTGGCGATTGTCGATGCAAACAGGCCTATGCCAAGACTTGAGATTATGAACAAGCCCGACAGTAGAAGGATCAGACTCATATCGCCTCTGATGGGAACCTGGAACCAGAAGTGTCCAATGATAAGGATCTCGAACACATCCACAAAAGCCAGCGCCACATACGGCAAAAGCTTCCCCACGATCAACTCCCAGGACCGAATCGGCGTGACTATCAGTTGTTCGATCGTGCCACGTTCGCGCTCGCGCACAACGGCCGTGGCTGTCAGCATCGCCGTGATCATGGAGAGTATCATCCCGACGACACCCGGGATCATGAAATAAGCTGAGATGAGGTCGGGGTTGTACCAGACCTGAGTGCTGACTTGTACCGGAGGGTCTAGCGAGGCAGCATGTCCGCTTAGGGCGGTTTGATCGGTCATGACCTTGGTTGCATAAGCCTGTCCTATCAAATGTGCTGCCGAGAGGGCCGTACTGCCAACCGTCGCATCCGAGCCATCCAGCACCATCAAGACCTGGGCACGGCCCTGTGAGAGCTCGCGATCATAATCGGGCGGTATGATCAACACAGCTCGGGCCTGCCCATTTTCAATTAAATTCCTATATTCATCTTGAGAACCCACTATATAAGCGATATTGAAATAATCCGCACTGCGAAAGGCATCCAGAAGGGTCCGCGACTGCGCGGTCCGGTTTTGATCCCAAACAGCCAGCGGGACGTTTTTGACATCGGTGGTTGCCGCGTACCCCAGCAGGAAAAGTTGAAGGATCGGCATCACAATAATAAGGACCATCGTCCGTGAATCACGGATGATCTGGATGAACTCTTTACGGATAATGGACGCCAGGCGCAAATTCATTCTGTCTCCTTGGAAAGGATGCCGTGCAAAAATATATCCACAAAGTGATCAAGTGCATTGACTTGCAATTCAGGCGGCATGATGGGGCCCATGAGAATTTCAGTAATGTAGTACGAAAAGAACATCCCAAGAAAAGCCCGCACCTGAACGAATGGCGGAATTTCGCGCGTTTCACCGCCCGAGCCAACTATACGGCTGGCCAGAGGCAAAAGCATGGGTAGAAACTTATCGAAAAGCAAGGGTGCATGCCGGCCTTTGAACTCGACGATCTCAATCAGCATCAAATTCAAAAAATCAGGGTGATGTCCAAGCTGCTCTATCAGTGTTCGCGCCGCTCTGCGAACAAATTCATCCACCGTTTCCCCCTGGACCGAATTCAAAACTGGGACGATTTCAAAAAAGGGATGTCTCTCCTGGACGATCTCGCTAAATACATCCTCCTTCGAAGAAAAGTGGTTGTATATGCTGCCCAGGGCCAGGCCCGCTTTATCCGCGATCTGCCGCATAGAAGTAGCTGCGTACCCCTGTTCGATGATCAAACCATAGGCTGAATCCAAGATGACCTGCCGGGTCCGTTCTCCCTTTTTCAGTACTTCTCCAGTCATATTTCTGCCTCTCTTTATGAACGAACGTTCGTTTTTATTTTAGTTGGAATGAGAAAAAATGTCAAGTGGTAAAATCCAGACCATGCTCTCCCCCATTGAAGCCTACGTCCAAAAGAATCTACGATTCAATTTCATCATCGGCTTATTTGACGGCAGCTTCTTTGGTTTCGGGATGGGCTTTGCCTCTTCCACGGCGATCATCCCGCTTTTTGTCAACCATTTAACCAAATCAGCGGTGTTGATCGGTTTGGTGCCTGCCATTCACAACATGGGTTGGCAATTGCCTCAACTATTTACCGCTGGTTGGTTGGCCCGCGCCCGCACATTTAAGCCGCTTGCCCTGTGGATGACAATTAATGAACGGGTACCATACTTGGGTTTGGCTGTTGTAGCCTTCTTCGCACCACTGCTCTCGAATCCCGCCATATTGAGTCTGACTTTCCTAATGCTGATCTGGCAGGGGTTCGGTGCGGGTTTTACCGCCAACCCCTGGACAAGCATGGTCACCAAGGTAATTCCACAGCAAATGCATGGGACGTTTTTTGGAACCCAAGCTGCGGCCATGAATGGATTCGCTGGTGTTTCAGCCATTGCGGCAGGCATCATCCTGGACAAAATTGCTGGGCCGCGAAATTTTAGTCTTTGTTTTTTGTTGGCGTTTTTGTTCATGGCCATTTCCTATGTATTTTTGTCATCCACGCGTGAGCAGGCATCCTCAGCCAGGCCAAATGAACATCCTTTCGCTTTTTGGGGTAAATCATTAGCCATACTCAGGACCGATTCTAATTTCAGGGCCTTTTTGGGCGTGCGCATTATTAGCCAATTTGCAGGCATGGGGTTTGCCTTTTATGTGATTTATGGGGTTCGGGAATTTGGGATGAGCGATGCCGCGGCAGGAGTAATGGTTGCAATTCTGCTAATTGGACAGGTGCTCTTGAGCCCGTTCATGGGTCGCTTGGGTGACCGCTGGAGTCATCGCGGCGTGATGAGCATAGGTGCGCTCGGCGCTGCTTTGAGCGCGATTTTGGCCTGGCAGGCAACTTCCCCTGTTTGGTTCTATGCCATCTTTCTACTGGAATCCATTGCAGTGGTTGCCATTTGGACTATTCCGATTGCATTAAGTGTTAGCTTTGCCAAAAATGAAGCAGAGCGTCCGATCTACATTGGCATGGCAAATACGATCCCCGCTCCCGCGGCCATCCTTGCTCCGGTCCTCGGCGGCTGGTTGGCCGACACAGGCGGCTTTAACGTGACTTTTATTCTTTCTGCTATATTTGCATTCATAATGGCTGCTGTCCTCTGGTTTGTGGTTAAAGACCCCGTGCGCCAAGGCGTGATAAACGCGATCGATCCATGAAGTCTTCCCATGAAAACAATTAACAATAGACGGATGGGTGTTACCCATCCGTCAAGGTTTCTTGCGCACGGCAAGGGAAGGCGCGGCGCAGATGTTTTCTCGTTCAAACAACGTCCGGAGCAAAACTTTGGATTTTGTCCAGTTTAGAGTACGCCAGCCCTTCCTTCGAAATGTAGTTCGGGCGGAGCCTCGATAACGCACCTCCTTTCCTTATCTGCGTATATCATACAACACAAAAATATGAGTTGCATTAAAACCAGATGTCAGTTTTGTCATGATCCATATAATAACCTTTTCCAGGCTTCAGGATGGTTGTCTCTTTTTGGCTTATGCGCACATTTGGCAAAGATCTAGCTCGGGTTCACCTGCTTGCGCGTAAATAAGAAATAGACTTCCCGAGGCAATGGATATAAGGGGAGCAAATCTACCCGATAGGTTTTTCCCGCATACTCTTGCATTAAATTTCGGGCACGGGAAAGCGCCCCCCTGTCCCCGCTTAAACCCAGCGACATCAGTTTACTGATGATCAAATCGCGCTGTGGGTCCGAATGATACGCCCCGGTCAAGGATTTTATGAACGAGAATTGAACTCGCCAGGCATCCAATTCCCCGTAAACCGAGAGCGCAGTGAACAATCTCTGTTCCAGGTGCCGCATTTCATGGATTACCAGACTGAGCGGATATGGGTCACCCGGCACCCCGGCAGCGTACCGCGGATGTAATTGGATATGCCCGGTTAATGTCCAGCGCGCAGCTGTAGGTTGGTCGTGAAAACTCAAGTTGACTTTGCGGTTAATCAATAATTGCAGTGTGGCCTCACCCTGCGGCCCGCTGTGAGCGAGCTGTGCCAACAACCGGTTAAGCCACACGGAGTAGTCGCCCATTCACGGCTTCGGAGCTAAAGCATCATCTCGCAGCTTGCTCAGATAATTGATCAATTCGGCGGCGCCTGAAGCGTTCATCGTCGTATTGTCCGCGTGGATATGCAGATCGCTGGCCTCCGATTGAATTTCGAGATCATAAATGAAACAATCTGCACACGCTGACTTGGGAACGCTCCTCGACGACAATATTGCATTGGAGATGAGCTGGTTTAACTTGGCTGTTCTTTGTGGAGGCAAAGTCTGGGTCACAGTTCGGTTCGAACGCTGATCCTCGGCTTTGAACTGGCCGTCATTGGTAACCTCCACGTTGAGCAGTACGCCTGCAATCCCGCCGGACTGATTCAGTTTTACCGTCCATTTGCTCGTAGGAGAGGGCAAAGGCTGCGGAACCGGTTTCAACGGGCTGCACGATGAGAAAAACGTGAAGATGACCAGGAGGCCCAAAGGCAATCTAGTACGTGGCATGGCTGCTCCTCTTTGATAAGTATACACATTAAAGACGAGGTTCGACGAATTCCGTTCCCCGCAGATTCGCTAATTTCGATCATGGCAAAATTCTTCTTTGAACCCTGATAGCTGCTGATAGCTGTCGCTGGTAGAATCCAGGTATGCGAAAAGTAGCCATTCTTGGGATCGGACAGACTGTAATCGGAGAACATTGGGATAAATCTTTGCGGGATATCGGGGGTGAGGCCTCATTCGCGGCGCTCCAGGACGCAGGCCTAGACAAGGTGGATGCGCTTTTCGTGGGCAATATGCTGTCGCCGCTTATCGATTCACAAAATCAGCTGGGAACATATCTGGCTGACTGGATCGGTCTCTGGGGTCAGGAGGCCGTCAAAGTGGAAGCGGCCTGCGGGTCGGGTGCGGCTGCCTTCCGTGCTGGCCTGATGGCGGTTGCGGCCGGAGAGATCGACTCGGCCCTGGTGGTCGGAGTTGAGAAGATGACCGATAAAGCGGGCCACGATGTGACCGCAGCCTTGGCAACGGCCGCCGATGCAGATTATGAAGCCGAGCAGGGCGTTTCATTTGTGGGGCTTAACGCACTGATCATGCAGCGCTACATGCACGAATTTGGTTGGAAACACGCCGATTTTGCGCCGTTCTCGATTAATGCGCACCTGAATGCGATGCATAACCCCTTTGCCCGCCTCCACGAAAAGATCACAGTGGACCGATTTGAAAAATCTGCCATGGTGGCAACACCCGTCAATCTGCTCGACGCCTCTCCAATCGGTGATGGAGCAGCGGCCGCCGTAATCGTTCCTGCTGAAAAGGTCGCGTCCATGCCGGGACGGCCTCGAGTGATCGTAGCCGCCTCAGCCTCTGCGACGGATGCAATAGCGGTCCACTCTCGCGAAGATCCATTGTTCCTCGCTGCGGCCCACCGGTCTGCCAGGCTCTGCTATGATATGGCCGGACTAGGACCCGAGGATATTGATGTATTCGAGCTCCACGATGCATTCTCCATCATGGCCGCCCTGTCTCTCGAAGCTTGCGGATTTGCTCCACGGGGTCAGGGTGTACGGCTTGGCCTCGAAAATGAGATTGGGCCAAAAGGACGAATCCCGATCTGCACGCGCGGCGGCTTGAAAGCCCGCGGTCATCCGGTTGGGGCTACGGGTATGTATCAAATTGTTGAAATCGTTCAGCAATTGCGCTGTGAGTGTAAGGATACACAGGTGGACGGGGCAAAGATCGGCATGGCTCAAAACATCGGCGGCAGCGGTGCGACGGTCCTGTCACATGTATTAATTATCGAATAGGTGTTCTTTTATATTATTAATGCCTCTCTTGATTCTGATCTCGCCTTGTTATATACTAGTCTTTAATAGACGGTAAAAGAAAGGGAGTTGCCATGGAACGACGCAAGCGGGATCGCCGGGATTTTTCATATTACATGCGTGTGATGAATGAAAACACTGGAGAACTTGTCGGACATTTGGCTGACATCAGCATTGGCGGGTTTAAATTGGAAAGCCAAAGGCCCATATCAAGGGACACTGAGTTTCCCCTTCGAATTGAGCTGAGCAGCGACATCTCAGATAAATCCTTTATTGTTTTTATTGCAAACAGCAAATGGTGTCAACCCCATCTTCTTGATGCAACCTTGTATAATATCGGCTTCCAAATTGTGGATATGAATTCTGATGATCTCGAGAGCTTCAAGAAGATATATGACATGTATGGCTCGCAGAAAAGCGATAAAAAGGTCAACAATGTTAATTACCTGTGGAGATAATGTGGAAAGCCTCGTTAACTAGAACGAGACTACGACCTCGTCGCAACCACTGCGGCGAGGTTTTTTATTCGGCTCCCAAATTGTTTCGTGTACAATTGACTTATGCGCAATGTCGTCCGGTGGCTTCTCCGAAATCTTCTTGACTTGATAGCAAAGGTTGAAATTCGGGGCTACGATAACGTGCCCGAAACGGGGGCGTTTGTAATAGCGACTAATCATCTTGGTATGTTGGATTCCACGATGCTCTTCTACGCGCTTAATCGCTGGGACGTATTTATCCCTGTAGCAGAAAAGTGGGAGGAAAGCGCATTCCTTAGATGGCTGGGCCGATATTTCAATTTTGTCTTCATTGACCGTTTCAACCCCGACTTAAAGGCTATGCGTAAGATCATCGGTCTAATGCAGAGAGGCAACATACTGGTTATTGCCCCTGAAGGGACCCGCTCACGTGTTGGTTCCATGAACGAGGGCAAGCCGGGTGTCAGTTATTTGGCGGCAAAATTGAATCGCCCCATTGTTCCTGTTGGCTTGGCCGGCACAGAAGATAAGATTATCATTGAAAATCTAAAGCATTTTCGACGGTCCCATATAATTGTCACAGCCGGAACGCCTTTTTCGCTGCCGCCGCTGCCCGGGAAAGATCGGGATGCCGCTCTCAAACAATCCACCGATGAGATCATGTGCCGCATTGCAGTACTGATTCCGGAGAAAAATCGCGGTGTATATTCAAAACACCCCAGACTGATGGAACTGCTCGGTCAATCTAAGGCCTAAAGGCGATCTCTAAAGGATTTCACCGGGATGCCGTCTTATAAAATTGCCCCCGCCTGCCTTTCCCAGCCAATGGTCCCCATCCACGATCAGTTGGCCGCGCAGCAATACTTTTTCGGGATACCCCACCAGGTCCCAGCCCTCATATAGGTTGTAATCCGTACGCTGCTGCGAAATTGCCACCCCATAGCGTACGTGTTTCTCAGGGTCCCAAATCGCAATATCCGCATCTGAGCCGGGCAAAATCGCGCCCTTACGCGGATAAAGGCCAAAGATCTTGGCCGGGTTCGTGCTGTTCAACGCCACGAACTGATTCGGAGAGATCTTCCCTGCACCCACGCCGTGAGTCCATAGAATGGGCAGGCGGTCTTGTACACCCGGCAGTCCGTTTGGAATCTTGGTGAAATCATCTTTGCCCAATTCTTTTCCAGGGATTTTCACTTCCTTGCCCTCGTAAAGGATTGACTTGGTACCGTCGAAGAAGAAAGCGCAGTGATCGGTACCAACTGTTTGTAGGATGCCCTCCCGCAAACCCTCCCACAGACGCTTGTTGTCCTTCGCCGCTCGCATGGGAGGTGAACAAACCCATTTTGCCCCGTCCGGCCGGCGCATCTGTTCGATTGTGAAGAACAGGTATTGCGGGCATGTCTCGCCCATCACTTTGACCCCGCGCTCCCGGGCGTAGCGCAGCATATCCACTTCGCCATCCACGTTCATGTGGACAATGTAGACGGCTGCCTTGGCCTCCGACGCCATGGCAGCCATTCGCAGCGTGGACTTAACCCCGCCCCAGGCTGGCCGCGTCAGGGCATGCCATTCAGGCGTGGTATGGCCTGCCGCCAGCGCCTCCGGCACCAGCGTCTCGATCACATCCCCGTTCTCGCAGTGTGCCATCACCAGCATGCCGTGCTCGGCCGCAATACGCAATGCCTTGAAAATATTCCCATCATCCAGCCGCAGGCGTCCATTATAGGCAGTGAAGACTTTGAGCGTGGTGATCCCCATCTCCACCAGTGATGGGATGTCTTTCGCGATCTCTTCGTTGAATTTGGTCAGGTTCATGTGGAAGGAATAATCAATGGCCGCTTTTTCCGCCTTCTTCTTCCATATGGCCACCGATTCTTCAAATGTGTCGAGATCGAACGGAACGAAATCCATTACTGTGGTGGTGCCTCCGAAGGCGGCCGCCTTGTGACCTGTATAATGGTCATCAGAGGAAACGGTATCGAACATGGGCAGGTCGAAATGTGTATGGGGATCCACGCCACCAGGCATCACCAACTTTCCGCTCGCATCAATAACTTGCGCAGAGTTCACCCCCAGCTTGCGTCCAACGCCGGCTATCGTTTCCCCTTCGATTAATATGTCGGCTTCAAAGGTATCAGATGCAGTCACGAGGGTTCCGTTTTTTATGATTGTAGTAGTCATGGATGCTCCTAGAGTCGCCAGAATAAGACCATGCCTGCCAGCAGGGATACGAATACCACACCCAGTAAGCCAATTCCCACCCGGAAGAAATCCTGGAACCTGTAATTTCCCGGGCCCATCATGATCAGGTTTACGGAATGGGCAATGGGTGTCAGAAACGAAGCCGAACAACCGGTAGCGCAAGCCACGGCAATGGCCTGCGGAGAAGTATTGAGATGAATGGCGGCGCTGATGGCAATGGGACCTACCACAAACGCAGTAGCCTGGCTGCCCATGAATTGCGTGAGCGTCGCGGACAAAAGGAATGCGCAGGCTGCCAGTCCCAGCGGGCCCGCATTCCTTAACAAATCTATCACGAATTTCCCGATCAACCCGGCAAGCCCGGTGTTCACCATGCCAAGACTGGCCGCATACATGCCGGCAATGAAAAATATCACCTGCCACTCCACGGAACGATAGGCTTCCTGGATGGGCAGCAAGCCGAGCAAGATGGCCAGCAAGGCGGCAGCAAGTATGGACAGATAAATGGGCACCCCAAGCAGCGAGACAACGATTGCGCCCAAAAAGATGAGGATGCTTATGATCGCTCGCCGCAGCGGTACAGCGCGTGTGGCAGGGTCAGACTCGAATACAATGATATCGGGATTGATGAGCAGGTCGCGTACGCGCTTGGGTGGGCCGACCACCAGCAGGGAATCACCCGCCTCGAGGGGCATATCTCCCACGTCAGTGCGATAACTCCGGTCGCCTCTCAGGATTGCCAGGGCAGTGAATCCGTATTTGCGCCGGAAGTTCATTTGTTTGATCGTCTTGCCGATATAATTGGAGTGCGGCGCAAGGATCATTTCCATCAAAGTCATTCCAAAAGTGGTGATGGTATGGATCTCCGGCTGCACTACAATGGAAAGGTCGCATAATTGTGATAGACGTTCCTCTCGGCCCACGATCAGTAGGATATCGCCAGCCTGGATGACTTCGTCGGGCGCGGGGGCAAAGAAAGCCTGATAACCTCGGCGCATGGCAACAATAGCAACCCCGAATTTTCCTCCGATCGCGCTGTTTTGGATGGTCAACCCAACCAGAGACGAGCCGGCTTCCACACGCGCTTCCCAAAGTCGTTCCCCTACCTCATAAATGCTTTCCAATTCATCGCTGGCCCGACGTGCGAGTGCTTGTTCGGGCCCGGGTCGGCGGGCTGGTACGAGCCAGCGACCCACAAATGTCATGTAGGCGATACCCATGACGGCGATCAAACCGCCGGTGGCGGCGAAAGACAGCACCCCCAGAGGGGCTTGCGGCGGATCTGCAATGCTCAGCAAATTGCTCAGCACAATATTGGCCGTGGTGAAAAATGTAGCCATGCCGCCTATTTCCGCGCCAAATGCTATAGGGATAAGTAATTTACTCGGTCGTATCCTTGCTTTGCGCGAAACCTGCATGGCGCTTGGGAGGAGCAGCGCCCCGACCGCCACATTATTCATGATCTGTGATAAGAGAGCCGACGAAAACGTAAAAAGGAAGATAAGCCGGCTGACGGAACTTTCTGCAACTATGGTAAGGCGCTGACCTAGCCACAACATGACGCCGTTATTTGTCAGAGTTTGCGACAAAATGAACAGAGCGATCAGCGTCACGACCACCGGTTGTCCGAATCCCGAGATGGCGAGCAGCGCTTGCCCTGGGGATTTGGGTTCGCCCAACACCCCTAAGCCAAGGTACTGCGCCAGCCCAAGGACTACGATCATAAACATCGCCGCCACATCCACACGCCAGCGACTGAGTGCCACCAGGCATAGTGGAAACGCGATCACAATAACGATAAATAACATCTCCAGGGTCATCACTTAATCCAGGTCTGAGAGGCTGAACGAAGCAGATGATTTTTTGATACCTAGGAGCTCGATCAGTATTTCGGGAGGGATATCGGTCCCCGGCAGGTCAGTTTTATAAAGTTGCGCATTTTCTGCACGCTCACGCAGGGAGCGCCATAGGACTGCTCGTTCGTCTGAACTGACTACCAGGTCGTTAAGAGTTTTTGCCTGCAGCATATATTCCCCCGTGGTGTACAGAAAAGTCAATCGTTTCCACTTGTCGGCGATGATCGGTTGGGATAATTTCTCCAGTCCACCCACCTGGATTTTATAATATTCTTCATTGGCGCGAGGATGATTCCCTTCATCCTTTAATAATTCGCCGCGCGTCGTTAATTCATGGCCCTTCACTTGAGCGATGAAATTAATCCTCCCGCCGGTTTCGCCAAAACTTCCCGCTTGATAAAAGGCCAATTGATCCACGGTAACCACCTTGGGCGCCGTGCGGAAGGGAATGCGATACCAGCCGAGCAGTCGCACAATTTCCAAATCCCTCGGCTTAGGCAAAACACAAACCAGGATCAGATCAGTGGGTCGTAAAGGCATTTCCCGATTATAAGGTCAGGTGGCCCTAAAAGCGACCACCTGACCTGGGCATTATTTGATTAATCCAACTTCCCCGTTGAATTCCTCGATCAGTGCATCGATCTCGTTAGTCTGCTTCTGGACCGAGGTCCAATAATCGGGCTCGTGCCACTGGGCTTGGATTTCGTTATAGGTTCGCCCCTGTTGTTCCACCCATGTGTAATACTTGAGATTATGCACACGGCGGCGATCTGAATAGCGGAGCTCGAGCATGTTGTCAGTGGATTCGCCCTGCAGGTAGCGGGCAAAGTCTGCGGCGGCATTGGACTCAGTATATTCTCCATACTCCGTATGCATCTCGTGCAGCCGTGAGCGATAAAGCTCCATCGAATCGGTTAGTACCGTAACCATAATATCATTCTCGCCCATCTCATAATATTTGGCGGCTTTGATACAGCTCAAGACATTCGAGATCCCGGAGAAACCCAGTAAATCGAGCTGTGAAACCAGGGATTCGGGAACTCCCTTGTCCACCAGATAGGCCCGCCCCCTTTCTTCGTTGAACAACCGGGAGAGATTGACCACCGCGTTATCGTCGATCGCGACGACCATATCCGTGTTCTTGGTATTATGGATCCACGGCACATGCTTATCGCCGATACCTTCGATTCGGTGTGCGCCGAAACCATTTTCCAATAATGTCGGGCATTGCAGGGCCTCGCTTGCCACAATTTTGCTGTCGGGGAAGACTTGCTTCATGTAATCGCCGCTGGCAATGGTCCCGGCCGACCCGGTGGCGGAAGCCAAGCCTCGATAGTGATCATTCTTGCGCATCACTTTCCTTACCACCTCTTCCATCGCATGCCCGGTTACTTCGTAGTGCCACAGATAATTACCGAATTCCTCGAACTGGTTGAAGATCATCAGGTCCTGGCCGGAAGCCCGCAGTTCCTTGCATTTATCAAAGATTTCCTTCACGTTCGATTCAGATCCGGGGGTCTTGATCGTCTCACCTGCGATCTTTGACAGCCATTCAAATCGTTCTTTGCTCATACCCTCAGGAAGAATCGCGATGGATTCACAAGCCAGCAGGGCCGAATTGTAGGCGCCGCCCCGGCAATAATTTCCGGTGGACGGCCACACGGCCTTCTGAGTTGTAGGATCAAACTGGCCGGTAACCAGGCGGGGTACCAGGCAGCTGAACGCCGCTCCGACTTTATGTGCCCCTGTTGGGAACCACTTTCCAATCAGAGCCACAATCCGGGCACGAACGCCTGTCAGGCTGGAAGGCAGCTCGATGTAATTCACGCCTCCAAATCCACCGCCTTTGGCTTTCGGCTCGTTATGCCAGGTAATACGAAAAAGGTTTCGTGGATGCACATCCCACAACCCAATATCTTTGAGTTCCTCTTTCATTTTTGTGGGAATTTTCGAGGGATCTTTCATTTGAGCATATGTGGGAATAATGATATTTCTCTCTTTTGCTCGTTTGACGGCATTTTTGCGACGCGATTTATCGACAGTTAGATCAATTGTGGTCATAAAAAGTCTCCTGAGAAAGTTGTCTGACAACTTGGATTATATCCCACATTCCTTTAGTTACCAATAGCCTTTTCAGTTTCAGGGTTTTGGGAAGTAAGCTACCAGCATTGGCTTGCCCCACCGAAGGTAGCTCATCCCGAATCCCTGTCCTTTGAATTGATTGGGATACTGGCGACGATCCGGCTCATCACCGCCCAATTAGCATTTGTGCATCCGCCCCTGCCTACTTCTTATATGCCACGATCAGGCCATCTCTCACCGGGAGCAGGGAGACGATCCAATCTGGGTCGTGCGTGATGAGGCGGGTAAATTCGCGCACCCCCTCCGTGGCATCGGTTCGATCTTTCTTATCAAAGATGCGCCCGCTCCACAGGATGTTATCGATGATCAGCACACCTCCGGGACGCAGTTTCTCCTTGATGAGCGCAAGCGATCTGGGATAATCCTTTTTTTCGATGTCATTGAAGATCAGATCAAACGGGCCGGGTGTATTGCGCAGCGTTTCGATCGCCTCAGCTACATGATACTCAATAATATCTTTGTATCCCAGCGCCGATAAATAATTCACTGCCATGTGAGATAGTTTTTCATCCCAAACCACATGATGCACGGAACCGTTCCCGTTTTCTTGCACGGCCTTCGAAAACCAGGAAGTCGAATAACCATAACCCGAGCCCATCTCAAAAACGGATCTGGCGCCGATCATCCTGGTGATCTGGTAACAGATATACCCCGCAGCCGGACCGATGATCGGGAAATCTGTGTCCGCAGCGTATTTCTCCATCTCCTGCACCTTGGGTTCCCGCGCCGGGACGAGATCGATCAGGTAATCCTGGACCGAAGGATAGGTTAATTCTGCCATAGCTACCTCATATAAAGTGATTTTCTCATACGCTCCAGGGCTTCGCTCAAAATGCTCCGCGGGCAACCGAAATTCAAGCGGACGAAGCCTTCGCCTCCCGGCCCAAAGGTCGGGCCGTCATTAAGAGCAACTTTGGCTTCCTTCAAGAAGAACTCAAACGGTGAACCCTGGATTCTGCCCTCCGCGATCAGATCGCTGCAATCCAGCCAAGCAAGATACGTGGCTTCCGGATTGGTGGCATGGATGCCGGGCAGGAACTCGCGCGTAAACTTCAACAAGAAGTCGCGGTTGGCTCGGAGATAAGTCCGTAACTCCAGTAGCCAGTCATCACAATTTCCCGAGAGGGCCGCCTGCGCTGCGAGGATTCCCAGGCTGTTGACATGGAGCGTAAGGCGATCCACCTGCTTCTTAAAGCCCTCACGCAAAAGTGGATCTGGAACAATCGCAAGCCCGCAAAACAGACCGGGAACATTAAATGTCTTGCTGGGTGAGATCAATGTAATGGAATGACGGGCTATATCTGAGGAGAGCGAGGCAATCGGAACATGCGGACGATTACCCAGGATCAGCTCGCTATGGATTTCATCTGAGCAGATTAAGATCTCATCTTCCAAACAAAGCTCAGCGAATTTTAGTAAGTCTTCCCGATGGAACAGATTGCCGGTGGGGTTATGAGGGTTACAGAACAGGAACATGTGCGTTCTGGCCCCGTTAGAATGGAAGCATGATTTAAAAGAGATCGAAAATTAACCTTGTACTGCAAATACTGTCTGTCCTTGGCTAATGTCAAAGGCGCAGTCTGCCGCGTGAAACCTCCATTCTCACTGAGGGACAGGAACGGAAAGTAAACGGGTACTTGGATCAATATTCCATCCCCCTGCTCACACACAGCCCGGGCGGCAACGTTGAAGCCGCTTACAATTCCCGGTGTGGCTATCACCATCTCGGGTTCGATCTGCCAGCCGTATAACCTCTCCATCCGGGCAGCCGCAACCTCTCGCAAAGACTCGGTCTGCAAGTCATAACCGAGGACGCCAATGTCCAGATTAGATCGAATTGCATCAAGGATGGGCTCGGGGGTTCGAAAATCCATATCGGCCACCCAGAGCGGGAGCACATCCTCGGGATACTTCCGCCATTTGGTTGAGTTTGTTAGACGACGGTCAACTACCTGGTCAAAGTTGAAAGTCATTACAATGCGCTCATTCTGAAGGGTTTTCTAGTCCTTGGGGCTTTCCCGCACAATATATAGAGGCCTCCCTTTGGCTTCGTCATACAAACGACCGATGTATTCGCCAAGTATCCCAAGCGAGATCAACTGGACACCGCCCAGGAAAAGCACCGCGATCAGAGTTGTAGCCTGGCCTGTAAATTGAGGAATACCCGCCATGCGCAAATAGATCACTACCGGGATGGCAAGGATGGCAAGACCCGCAGAGAAGAATCCGAAAAACGTGGCAACTTGCAGCGGGAAGTATGAAAAACTTGTAATGGCGTTGAGCGCCAATCGTAGCATTTTACTGAAAGGATATTTGGTTTGCCCCGCATACCGTGCATAACGTTTGTAATCCACTCCGATTTGGCGGAAACCCACCCAGGCCGACATCCCGCGGGGAAAACGATGGCGCTCTCGCATCTGTTTTAGAACGTCCACCACCTTGCGATCCATTAACCGGAAATCACCGGCGTCAACGGGGATCTTGACGTCTGTGATGAGAAAGATTATCCGATAGAAGAGGGATGCTGTAAATTTCTTAAACCACCCCTCCCCTTCGCGTTCCGCCCGGACTGCGTAAACGACCTCATAACCCTCTTTCCATTTCCTGGCAAGGTCCATGATTATTTCGGGCGGGTCCTGAAGATCTCCATCAATAGTAACCACCGCGTCGCCGGTTGCATAATCCCAACCGGCTGTGATGGCGATCTGATGCCCAAAGTTGCGGGCAAAGATGATCGGGCGTACTCTGCGGTCCTGTTTCGCCAATTCGCGTATTTTCTCGGTCGATCCGTCCGTCGAGCCGTCATCCACTAGAATTAGCTCCCAGGGTTCTCGATTGGCTTCCATGACCTCCCTGATACGGCGATAAAGCTCCGGCAGAGTATCTATCTCGTTATAGACAGGTGCAACAATTGAATATGTGATCTTCATGATTCTGACGATTTCTTTCTTATCGGCCCGGACGAGGGCTCGGATTCGGATGCGGATGCAGTTGCCCCGACGGGTTCCAGATCTGGATACAGAGCGATCTCCTCTTCAGCATCAAACGGTGGCACGCCCAAAATCTTCGCGTGCAGGTAACGCCATATCACAGCGAGCGAGGCAAGCACCGGCACAATGATAAAGGCACCCACGATACCCGTAAAGACGACCGCAGCAATAATCGCCACGAAAACAATCGCCTCGTGCATGTTGACGCTGCGTCCCAGGATATATGGCCGGAGCCAAAGATTCTTGATATTGATCAGAACCCCGTACAACCCGACGACCAGCAGCCCAAACCAGAAGTTGTTTATCGGCAGCCAGGTCGAACCTTCCAGCAAGGCAACGGCCAACGCGATCAAGGTCGCGGCAAAAGGCCCCACATCGGGAACTATGCTGAAGAGACCGGCCAGCAGCCCGAGATAAAGCGAACCGCGCAATCCGATGATTGTCCAGACTATCGTAAAAACAATCGCGACAATGATCATCAGGGTAAGCTGACCCCGCAGATAGGCCATCCAGACCCGTCTGATCTCGTCATACAATCTGCGCACATCCTGACGATATTCCTCGGGCGCGGTCCTGATCACGCCCTCACGGACATGTTCCCATTCGGTCATGAAGAAATAAGCGGTAACAATGATGATCAGCCCCCACAGTGTGCCCCGCGAGGTGTTTCTTAGAAATAAGAGCGTGCTCTGCGGTGTGGAATAGTTCAAATTGGAGAAAGCGCCCCTGATCTGAGGAATAATGTTCCCGAGGTCTATGGAAAATCCCCCGAGCTGCAAGGGTACGGAGAGGTATTGCTGGGCCTGGTTTAGCGTCGTATCCAGATCAGCGCTGATTTCCACGGTCTGATGCGACAAGACAGGGACAAGTACAATCGGAATTGCGATCATCAACGCCAGGCTAAAGAAATAGACAATGTTCGAGGCTAATTTGCGGTTGAGGCGGAATTGCCCCTGCAGTAACATCACAAATGGATAGAGAATATAGGCGATCAGCGCCCCCACAATCAGAGGCCAGAACAGCTCGCGGATCTGCCATCCTATAAATAGGATAAAAAAGAGAACCAGGGCCAGGGTGAAATATCTCGCCTCCCGACTCCAGGGTTTTGATTTCATAGGATCTTTTTTACAGCATCCAGGGTTGGTTCAATGATCGGCGCCTCAACAACTGCCTGCATCGCGGCCCTAATGTCCTTGAGTCCGCTGCCGGTGTTCACCACCAGGATGGGCTCATCGTTGCCAACCAAGCCCTGATTAACCGCGCGTACCAGGCCCGCATAGGCGGTTGCCCCTGCCGGCTCGGCAAATATGCCAAGCCTTCCAAGCTCGGCGATGGCCTGAAGGATTTCATTATCTGGAACGGTTATGTATGTACCGGCCGTCTCGTGGGCCGCACGCACCGCCCGCACTCCGTCCCGCGGCAAATCTACCGAAATGCTGTCGGCAAGTGTCTTGGCTGAAACAGGGACGATCTTCTCCGTGTTGGCGTGGAAAGCATTCGCAATCGCGGCCGAGCCTTCCGCTTGTATTCCAATGAGGCGGGGCATGCGCGGCAGCCATCCCAGCTCGAGCAGATCCTTGAAGCCTTTATGAATGCCCGAAATGATGTTCCCATCACCTACCGAGACAATTACGGTGAGCGGCGCATGGTCAACACCTTCGCCGACTTGCTTGTGCCATTCCTGATGCGCACCCTGCCACCAATCCCAGATTTCGAACGCGGCGGTCTTCTTGCCCTCTGCCGTAAATGGGTTGTAGCCCGTATTGCGGCAATACCATTTGAATTCATTCGCGGCCTTGATGGTCAGGTCAAAGGCCTCGTCGTAGGTGCCGTCGACCAGGATGACCTTTGCGCCGAAGATAAGCAATTGCGCCACCTTCGCGGCGGGTGCGGTCTTGGGCGCAAAGATAATGGCTTTTTGCCCGATGGCTGCAGACATGCCGGCTAAAGCGGCTCCTGCATTTCCGGTCGAGGCCGTAACAATTATCTCAGCCTGGATTTCCCTGGCCCTGGCTACAACCACCGCGCTGGCACGATCCTTAAAAGATGCGGTGGGATTTCGGCTTTCATCTTTGAGCCACAACTGCTTCAATCCAAGCTTTTCACCCAACCGCGATAAATTGAATACCGGGGTTCCGCCGGCGGCATGCAGTGGCGTTGAGCTGCCCTCGGGTTCCGGGACTGGCAACAGGGGCAGATATCGCCAGAGCGAGGCATCTTTGCGCGACAGGATATCCTCCGGCTGATACTTCTTGCGGATCGCATCATAATCTAGCACTATATCAAGGTTGCCGCCATCTTTTGGACAGGTATAAGTAACCTGGCCAGGCAGGTATTCGGTCTTGCATAACGAACAACGATAGCCAACGAATTTGCTCATAATGCTTCTGATTTTACCCTGTTCAACGAAAAAAAATACCACTGGGACACGGATGAATGGACTAGATCCTTCCGCGTCTCAGTGGCTCAGCGCCACGGGTGCAGCTTTAAGCCCGCTCGCGCAATGCCTCGGAAATCTTTTCCTGGTCCACCGGCAGCGAGTCGATTCTCACGCCCACTGCGTTGTAGATCGCATTCGTAATGGCTGGAGAGGTGGGGATGCTCACAATCTCTCCTACGCCTTTGGCCCCGTAAGGTCCCTCGGTGGTCGGATGCTCGACAACAATCGAAGTGATCTCAGGGGTTAACATGATCCCCGGGATGCGATAGCGCGCCAGGTGGTCAGTAACCACCTGCCCGCCTTCGACAATAAACTCCTCGGTGAGACAGTTGCCCAGTCCCATCATGACTCCTCCCTCCACCTGTCCTTGCAGACCCAATGGGTTAACAGCAGTCCCCACGTCATTGGCAGCGATTACGCGCAGGACCCGAACTTCACCCGTGAACGTATTGACCTCCACCTCGGCGGCCTGAGCCGCGAAAGAGAAGGCGAAGTGCATGTCGCCGCCCGTTCCAAGAGGTTGTGTCTTGGGGGCTTCGTATACATACAACGCACGCGGCTTCTGGCCCACGGACTTCATCTCCTGGGCAACCTGTCCGAGAGTTAATGAATGTCCATCGGCGTGGACGATGCCGTTCTCAAATCTTATTTGCTGGGGCGGTACGTCATACTTTTCCGCAAGCGTAACGGCGATCGCCTGGCGCAGGGTTTTGGCTGCGAAACGCGAAGCGTTCCCGGTAACGTAGGTTTGCCGTGAAGCCGTCGTTGGCCCGCCGTTTGGAGTCAGGTCGGTATCCATGACCAGGACACGAACTCTATCGGAGGTGACAGAAAGCTCTTCGGCCACGATCATACGCATGACGGATACTAACCCTTGGCCCATTTCTGCGGAGGAGCTGCGAACTTCAAGCATTCCATCATCGTAGAGTTCCACTTCCGCACCTGAGATATCGGGTGCCCCCCCACCGAGACCCGTATTCTTGTAAGCCGCCGCAAATCCCCAGGCCCTGATCAAATGCGGTGTCTCAGGGGAGGAGTGCGGAGAGAATACATCTTCGCCGCTTAAGCCATCAGCCTCATTGGCCACCCGGCGCATCTCCGCTTCAACTTTATCAATACAATCGGTGAGACCAACTGAATCGCGCAAGGTCTGGCCCGTATTTGTAAGGCTGCCAACATGCAGCGCATTCATTCGCCGAAGTTCAACCCGTTCGATGCCGAGCTTTTCGGCAAGCATGTCCATCATGGATTCAACCGCAAATGCCGACTGTGTCACACCAAAGCCGCGGAATGCGCCTGCAGGTGGATTATTGGTGTACATGGCGTAGCAATCTGCGCGTACGTGCGGTATATCATACGGCCCGGCCGAATGCGTGGTAGCCCGCGTCATCACCTTTTCACCCAATGAAGCATACGCGCCGGTATCTCCATAAAGTTCCGACTCAACTGCCACTAATCTTCCGTTTTTCTTTGCGCCCACCTTTACCCTGATCTGTGTTGCATGACGTTTGGGATGGACGAGCAGACTCTCATGTCTGTCGAACAGCAGCTTCACGGGCCGCCCGGTCGCATTGGCAAGCATGGCCGCATGGATCTGGCCCGCTATATCTTCCTTGCCCCCGAATCCGCCTCCCATTAATTGCCCGATGATGCGCACACGCTCCTCGGGCCACCCCATCGCGCGGGCTACCTGTGTTCTATCCTGGTAGGGGATTTGCGAACCCACGTAGATCTCCATCCGCCCGTTGGGAGTGGGCACCGCGATGCTGCATTCAGGTTCGAGAAAACCGTGCTCGGTGATGGGCGTATGGAATGTATGCTCAAGGATGACGTCCGACTCGACAAATCCCTTTTCCATGTCACCCTTGCGGACTTTGATATGCTTGAGCAGGTTTCCATTTTGATGGATTTGAGGTACGTCCTCGCGCCGCGCCTGAACCGGGTCCGAGATCACAGGTTGGAGGTCGAATTCGACTTCGATCAAACTCGCAGCCTGCTCCGCGATCTCCTGGGTTTCCGCCGCGACAATCGCAATGGCGTCCCCCACATATCGCACACGTTCTCCAAGTCCGATCATCACGGGCCAATCGAAGATGACGAGTTCATGGTTGTGTTCGCCAGGAATGTCTTCCGCGGTTAAGACAGCCACAACACCCTTCACGGCTTTTGCCCGGGAGATATCGAGTCTCTTCAGAAAGGCATGCGGCACGAGGGCCCGTCGGACTTTGGCATATAACATGCCCTCCATCTCCAGGTCATCCGTGTAAACGGCTTTCCCGGTCACCTTCTCCACTGCGTCTGGTCGGATCTGAGTATGCCCTACCACCGCATGGGGGTGTATCGAATCCGAGATATTTGGCCCTGTGACCGGTTCTCCGGTCCTTAGAGAACGCGCAGCCGCAAGGATGGCATTCTCAATAGTGGGGTAGCCGGCGCAGCGACAAAGCGTATCTTTCAGAGCAACACGGATCTCTTCCCGCGTTGGGTTTGGGTTGCGGACTAATAAAGCATAGGCCGTCATCAGCTGGCCCGGTATGCAAAAGCCGCACTGCACTGCCCCGTGTTCAACGAAAGCTTCCTGCAAGGGATGAAGTTTTAGCTCTTCATTTACGCGTTGGGCAAGACCCTCAATAGTGACGATCATCTTTCCATCCGCCCTATCAGCTGGAAACATGCAGGATAGTATCGGTTCGCCATCGACCAGTACAGTACACGCCCCGCATTCAGATTCTTCGCAGGCGATCTTCGTGCCGGTCAATCGCAGGCGGTGGCGGAGGAGATCTGACAGTGTCTCTCCTGCGACAGGGGCGAGCGTGTGAACTTGTCCATTAACATTAAGTGTAAGTTGTTCCATACCATTAACCTTTCTAAGCAGAGCGTTCCCAGGCGGACTTGAGCGTATCGTAAAACAGGGTCTCCACTATATGACGGCGGTAGTCCGAGCTCGCGCGACGTGGGCTTGAACGAAAACCGACATGGCTGAGTAAGGCTTCAAGTGCTTTTTCGCACCCCGCCTCGTCCATGCGGCTGCCAATAAGGGTTTTCTCTGCCTCGTGCGCACGCCACGGGGTCGGAGCCCCCGGCCCGACCGCGATTCGGATACTGTTGATTGTATCCTCTTTGCGCTCCAACCAGATCGCGAGGTTGATGATGGGTAATGCCACACCCTGGGGGCGCATGATCCTTTTGAAACACGAGGCTTGCTGCTTCTTCTTAGATGGCAGGTAAAAACCTACTATCAGCTCCTCACCGTGTTTTAACACCGATTTTCCAGGGCCAAGGAACATATCACCAAACGGTAACAGGCGATTGCCCGATGTGCCGGCAATTTCGGCTTCGGCATCCAGGGCAAGAAGAGCAATTGTCCCATCCGCAGCCGGAAGCGCATGGGCTACATTTCCTCCCAGGGTGGCCACATTGCGTACCTGCGGGCCGCCGATCAATAAACAGGCCTCCACCAGGGCCTGGGCATGCTCGCCCACCAGAGCATCCAGGGTGAGTCGGCTCACCGGTATCCCTGCCCCAATAAATAATCTTCCTGAACGAATTTCCAGCGCAAGCAGTTCCTGGATCCCCGTAACGTCCACCAGCGTTTGAACGGCCGGGTGCCGCCCTTGCTCGAGATCGAGCAACAAGTCCGTTCCCCCCGCAATCGGTATGGCAGGTCGGGGCGCGGTATGCAGAGCCTGCAATGCTTCAGAAATTGATCTTGGACGAAGGTATTGTTGCCATAAGCTCATATAGTTTCACCTAAAATGGGTGTCCAACAATAAGACAGGCCCGTAAAATATTAATCGAAGCCACACACAGATTACAGGCCGCGTTCGCCGCGAATATATGGAGTGCCAAGGGCAGCCGGCGCGCCTAAGCGTTGCCTCATGGCCTCCCGTGAACCGACGATCAGGATGAAGATTGTTGCCAGATATGGAAGCATGTCCATAATCCGGCCCACGGAGGGATTATTCGCCGTGGATATCAGTGGCAGTGCGGGGTTCTGCAAATCCAGCGGCAAGCGGCGGAGAAGCCCGAAAAAATAAGAAACCCACATGCCGGTCATCGGATTCCAGTTTGCAAATATGACTAGACCAACCGCAATCCATCCTAGACCCGATGTCTTGCCATCAACCCATCCCGGGTCTGTGATGAGGCTCATGGCAGCGCCTGCAAGACCACTCATTATTCCGCCGAAAATCACGTAGAGATAACGCGTTCTGTAAACGTTGATTCCCAGCGAATCTGCAGCGGAGGGATATTCACCCACCGAACGAAGATTGAGTCCCGGCCGGGTCCGATTGAGATAATACCAAATGAGCGGTGCGATCAACAGGCCGACGACCACCAATATGATCTGCTGCAGCGCAACACGATCAAGTAGGGGCAAAATTAGACTGATGGGCTCGGGCACGCGCTTGCCCACATACTGAGCCCCAAGAATGCTGGAGACTCCAGTTCCCAGGAATGTGACTGCCAAGCCGCTGACTACTTGATCGGCCCGTAAGCTGACCGTTATATATGCGTGCAAAAGTGCCAGCAACCCGCCGAACAACATGCCTGCTGACAAGCCCAGCAATACGCTGCCTGTGTTGAACCATGCTGCAAAGCCGCCCATTGCCCCTACCAGCATCATGCCCTCAATACCCAGGTTCATGACGCCTGCCCGCTCGGACAAGATCTCCCCCAGGGTGGCAAAAAGCAATGGAGTCCCACTGACCAACGAACCAAAAATAATCGTTACCGCCAAAGCGATCAATGCTTCACTGGACATGGGGCGACTCCGGAGCAGTGAGGATACTTGGATCGGCTCTCTCTAATCGGATGCGATATCGGAAGAGCAACTCTGTGCCGACAACAACGAAAAGGATCACACCCTGCAACATGGGCGATATGCCTTGCGGCTGAATCAACTGGGTTCCAACCTGCAAACCGCCAAACAGGATGGCCACGAAAATCGCCGCCAGGGGATTAAGCCGTGCCAACCAGGCTACGATCACACCGGTGAAGCCATACCCACGTTGAAAACGTCCCGACAGTTCTCGCAAAGCGGCCACTTCATTCATCCCGGCTAGGCCCGCTATGGCTCCGGAAATTGCCATGACAAGAAATATGTTTTGCTTCAAATTGATGCCGGCATAGCGGGCAGCCTTTGGGTTATCGCCAATAACGCGGATTTCATAACCCCAGCGACTCCGGAAAATGATCCACGCCAATAGGATCGCAACGCCAATCCCTAAAAAGATTCCGGGATGGGCAGTTAGACCCGCAAGGATGGGGACACTCTTGGAATACTCTGTTAACCGCGGCCAGGTGGCAGATACAGGAAAACGACCGGTAGATTCAAAGTCTCCAAGACTCCAAGGCCCAACCACAATAAAATACTCCATCCATTTGTAAGCCACATAGTTAAGCATGAGCGTGATAATGATTTCATTGATATTGAGCCAGGCTTTGAGAAAGCCAGGGATTGCGCCAAAAACAAAGCCTCCAATCATTCCTGCTAAGGCCATGGCGGCAAGCATGACGGAGCGATCCGTGGTTTTTGGCAGGAGGAATATGGCCACTCCCGTTGCCGCCCAGGCGCCCATAAACATCTGACCGTCCGCACCTATGTTCCAGAGTTTCATGCGAAAAGCGATGATGCATGCGAGACCCGTAAGCAGAATTGGGGAGGCTTTGACAAGCGTGTCCGATATGGGCCCGAAACAAAGCATTCCTTTCGGACAGTCCGTATTGGTAAGTAAGGCCTTGATACCGGCCTGCCAATCGCCAAGGGTTCCAAACCCTTCCTTAAAAATCTCCCGATATGTGGCAATTGGGTCATGGGCACCGGCGGCACGCAATACAAAACCGCCGACAATCAGCGCCAACACGATGCCAAGGATGGAAGAAACCACACCTATCCAGCCGGGGTTGCTGAAACGAGTTTCTACCCTCAAACGATAAGATTTCAAAGGAAGATTCATCCTTCCACCTTTGTACCAGCCATCATCAGCCCTATAGTCTGGATTTCCGCCCCCTCGGTCTGCATTTCGCCGACGATCCGCCCTTCAAACATTACAGCCAAACGGTCACTCAGCGAAAGCAATTCATCAAGATCTTCAGAAATTAGAAGGATCGCGGCCCCCCTATCGCGCTGTTCAATCAATATCTTGTAAACGGTCTCGGTTGCGCCGACATCCAATCCGCGTGTGGGATGAACCGCAATCATCAGGCTCGGCTGGCCGGAGGTCTCGCGAGCCAGGATCAATTTCTGTAAATTACCGCCTGAGAGCATTCGCACCGGAGTTTCGACGGTCGGCGTGGCAATCTGATATTGATCTACCAGGTGGATCGCCTTTTCATGAACCGCAGTTCTATTAATCGCCCAGCCCTTGGCAATGGGCTTGCTCTGGAAGCATTTAAGGATCAGGTTTTCCGCTACGCTCAGGCCCGGCACACTGCCAGACGCTGCCCGATCTTCGGGAATATGCGCCATGTGTTGGCCTACCTGATACCAGTTGGTGGAAGGGCCAAAAGCAGCATGCTCAAACGTCACATTGCCGCCAGACATGCGACGCAAGCCTGTAAGTACTTCAGCCAGCTCGCGCTGGCCATTTCCAGCCACTCCGGCTATACCTAATATTTCTCCCGCATATACTTGCAGCGATATCTCGCGCAGGGCGGGCAGGCCGCGATCGTTATCGGCGCGCACGTCATTGATAGACAAGGCGGCTTCCCCCGGCTTGGACTTCTTCTTCTCGACCTTGAACAAAACCTCGCGTCCGACCATTAGTTTGGCGAGTTGCGCCTTGGTCGCGCCTTTGGCAGTCACCCCTGCCGCAGTCACTTTGCCGCGTCGCAAAACAGTTACACGGTCAGCGATGGAAACCACTTCATCAAGTTTGTGGGAAATAAAAATAATCGTATGCCCGCGTTTGGTCATGTCGCGCAGGGTGTGAAATAATGATTCGACTTCCTGCGGCGTCAGGACGGCAGTGGGTTCGTCCATAATCAGAACCTTCGTACCCCGAAAAAGCATCTTGAGGACCTCAACCCGCTGCTGCTCGCCGACAGAAAGCTCCCAGATCCTGGCACGCGGATTAACGTTAAGCCCATACTGCTCCGCCAGGGCCGCAACTTGTTCTTCAACCTGTCCCAGGTTGAGCATGAAACGTGGACGTTTGAGGCCTAACACCATATTTTCGGCCACAGAGTGAGACGCGACCAGCATAAAATGCTGGTGGACCATACCGATTCCGTTTGCGATGGCATCCTGAGGTGAGTGAAAAAACACAGGCTTATCGCCGACAAAGATCTGACCCGCCTCAGGAAGATAAAGACCGGCCAATACATTCATCAAAGTACTTTTGCCTGCGCCGTTCTCACCTAACAGGGCGTGCACTTCACCGGCCCTGCAGGAAAAATTCACATGGTCATTTGCCAGCACGCCTGGGAAACGCTTCACAATACCACGCATTTCAAACGCAAGAGGCGATTCACTCATATTTTGCATCGGCATACCTGGAGATATCTAGATACTGTTGGTGCAGGGATATACTCCCTGCACCAACAAGCTTAAAAGATTATCCTTACGGACTGGGCATCGCCGGGATTGCACCCTGGATGCCATCAACCAACCAATTCATGCAGAACGTGCATGCAGTACGATCCGTCAGGTTGCTTGAGCTGATTGTAGCCGCATCAATTCCCTGCAAGTCTTCATCAGTCAGGGTCTGTCCTGCTGGAACATATATCTTGCCGGTATTGTCCTTGATCGGCCCCATGAAAACATCCTTGCGCGTAAACTTGCCCGCAAGCATGTCGGCGATCTTTGCCTTGACCAGGGGTATGACTTCCGCTGGAACACCAGGCTGAGGCGTCTGGCCTTCCATAAAGCCATAGAAACCGACTATGCCGGAATCGGCATCAAGATATTCGTTGCCTGGTTTCCAGGTACCTGCCCGGATTTGCTTGATAATATTAAGATAAACGGGGCCCCAGTTCCAATATTCGGCACCGAGGCATTTATCGGGGGCAGGTTGGCAGGAATTAATATAGTCATAGGTCAACGCCCATTTTCCAGCGTTGGCGGCTGCGACCAATGGACCGGGCGTATCCGAACCGATCAGGATGACGTCCACACCGGCATCCAATAGCGATTGAGCGGCCTGCTTTTCCTTGTCGGGATCATACCAGGTATTGATCCATCGGACTTCCATGGTGCATTCGGGACAAGTCACCTTGGCGCCGAGCATGAAGGAATTGCCCAGGCGAATGACTTCGGGAAGCGGCCAAGGAGCTACATAACCGAGCTTTGTGTTGCCATCGGCTTTGGCGCGTGCACCTGCAACCATGCCGCCGATGTATTTCATATCTTCCATGGCGCCAAAGAGGTTGCCATAATTGGTGCCGTTGCTGCGGTAGCCTGAGACATGCAGCCAATAAGTCTTGGGGAATTCCTGAGACAGCGTGTCCATCGTCGGGCCATATTCAAACGTGGTCCCAATAATCAGGTCGAAACCTTTCCGGGCGAGCGAACGCATCACGTTCTCGGCATCGGGACCGGGGTTGACAGCTTCGACATACTGAACAGCAATCGTGGGATCCTGAGTCGGCAGCCACTGTGCAGCCACCGTGTGGGCCTGTGACCAACCACCGTCATTGGCGTATCCGATGAGGACAACAGCCACATTAAATTTTCCGGATTGGATATCAGGGATCTGGAAGCCCGCGCTCGTGGGCGCGGCCGCCGGGGTTTGGGTTGCAGCAGGGGCCGCAGTCGCGCCCGGTGCAGCAGTATTTGCCGGCATGGAGGTGCTCGTCTGTGCAGGGCCACACGCCGACAAAACCAATGCGAGTGCCATGGTTAGAACGGCAACGTGCAAAATTGTCTTACGCATTATCTTCTACTCCTTTTTAATTTGTGATCGAGCTTGTTTCCGCTAGACGAGATAATCGTTATATCGAACCCGCAGCCTCCTTTCAAATTTGTCTGGACAATTCTATCATGTGCAACATGCAATTCGTGAAGAAACTTACATATGCATTTTACGGCAAACACGAAAACTTTGTACGCAAGTCGTTCAGACTACTTTCTTTTGTCTTGCTGGCAGTCACCTCACGATCGATGCGATCCAGTAACCTACATAACAACGGACCGACGTAACTTGGCGAAACTTTATACGATTGAGTTGCCAGTTCTTTTGTGCGCGCCCAATTGTTTTCATGAGCATAACCTTCTATGAAGACAAATCGTTCAACCGGATCGTTGGGATAATCGCTCAGGCTGAACGCCTGATCTCCCAAACTCACCACGCGTTCCCAATCTCCAACCTGACGGGCCAGGTCGGCCTTCTCAAAATAATAGCACCATCCATGCACTGGTTCGGGCGAATAGACCGCAGGCATATGGGCCGTTCCGTCAGGCAGTATCCATTCCGATGATGATAAGCCCGCTGCGTCCCGCAGAAAAGTTGAATCGGGGATGAGACGGTTTTGCGAATCGATTTCCGGATCAAGCAAACGCAAACAACCCGGCGGCTCGTAATAGAAGACAACCGTTTGTGAAGTATTGCCCGAGAATTTTCCAATTAGATAGTTGTAACTGATCGGCAGGCCCGGCTGGAATCCTGGCATCGTGCCCGTGCTGACGCGCGAAGTGGGGAAGAAGAAAACGTAATGAATAGTGGTCGTGCGATTGTCCGGATCATAGATCCAGTTCAACGCGGCCGCCAGTGAATTGTCGGCGTAATAATTGAGCGGACCCTGGTTCATAAGGACTGTCGTGTTGGGCACCAGTCCCGGCGCACGCCAGCTCATTTGCCAGAACATATCCTTCTGTGTGATCCAATCGCGACGGAACGAATCAGCCGTCAAAGCTTGCCGCCCCCCGGCCAGTGCAACTAGAATAACTACGACACCAAGTCGATAGCGCACCGGAAAGAGTTCCAATAGACCGGCCAGCAAAAGGCTGACTCCCAGAATGAAAGAGATTGTAAACCGGCTGGCGGGAAAGCCAAGTGTCAACTCAAGGTTTGCCAGCCAATACGGGCCTCCGGCGAGGAGCATGGTCATAAGGCCCAGGCCAATAGGCCACACAGCGCGGGCCCTGATGGGCTTTGGTTCATCGGCCTGCATCCGCCCAAGCATAAAGAAGACGATCAGTCCCGTGATCAGGACAATGCTCGCAAAGAACAGCAGGGTAACCGGGCCGCCTACCGCAAGGTCGGGGAACTGAAAGATTTGTAGCCAGGCCTTGGCGCTAACCAGCCAAAGATCAGAAAAGACTGCACCGATTAAACCCAGGACTGCGTTCAGCGGCTGCGCGCGCAAGTCAGCCAAAAGTGCATTCTTGTAGGCCAGGTTGGAGAATACAAAAGTGCGATAGAACACATCGGCCAACCATACGATGAGATACGGCAGCCATCTTACAAAGGTCGGCGCCAGCAACTGCCCCCAGCCTGATCCCTTTTGCCGGGAGGGTTGTTGCTGGAGGAAGGCAAAAATAATGAATGGCCTTATAAGTTCGAGAAAGAAGAAGTACTCGAGCATCCAGAGGTTCAGTGCGGAAAAGATCAGGGCGAGAAAAGTAAACGGCCAAAACCATCTACGGTGGCGGAATGCCCAAAGCATCAGCAGATACGAAAACAGGTAGAAGCAGAGGACGATGAAGAAGTGACTTGAAAGATAAGACACCCACTGCAGGTTGAAACCGGGGTAAAGCAAAAAGAAGAGACTTACGGTGAAGCTCAGTCGCTCGCGGCCCGGCCATAGTTCCCGGAACAATGCCCAGCACAGAACAGCGGTCACCCAGCGCCAAAGGACGGCAAATAGCTGCCAGTCAACCGGGATGTGCGGCAGTAAACGTGTGGTGATTTGGAAGAGTTCCCCCCACACGGGGCGGCTGGTTGAGAAATAGAGTCGCATCGCCTCCGTTCCAAACTGATAGCGTATCCATGACATGCCCTGGTCATCCCAATAAAAACCAAGTTGCGGGGCTAGCACGCCATAAGCCAGGAAAGCCACGACGAATAACGCGAGGGGCACCATTCGTGGGAAAATTACGATGCGGGTAAATTTCTTAGAGATGGTTTGCATAAGTCAACTAAAGGTCATCTCAAAAAGGCTGATTGCCGTTCCTAAGCAGCGGAGCCCCAAGCCAATCTCCGCCTCGCCAACAGCCTGTTTTTGAGAACAGTTCTGAAAAGCGTAACTTGCCAGCCCTCCCCCGTACCTATAATATTAGTTCTATTCGCTGACGGTCATATTTGCCTTCACGAAAATTATACTTAACCTTATAGCCCATCGACGTAAGAAGTCCAATACTTATATCGTTATCAACTTCCTGGCTCCCGAAGACACGCTTATAGCCGGTTTCGCGACTTGCATCATGGAAGGCCTGCATCAGGGCGCGACCGAGCCCTTGTCCTCTTGCTTGAGGGTCAACGCTCATATAGACGATCTCGATTGCATCGGTTTCGGAGGCAACCTGTTTCGAAAGGGTAAGAGAGGAAACAATTGCTTGCCATAGCACTGTCGGATGGGTAAAGAGGAGTCGAAGGCATTGTCCTAGAAACCAGAGACGTGGTTTCGTCAACTGAGAATTTAGCTCGTCGGGCTTCGGCGTCCCCAGGGCATAGCCAATGAAGGTATTGGTGTCTGACATGGCATAGAAGCCGATTACAGACGGGTCTTTCACTGCCACCTGGAAATAACGCAGTACAAAAGGGAAGCCCATATCCGAAAGCAGGATCCGCAATGCCGACTGGTGCAGCTTTGCCATGGGGACGATCAACGCTGGATCAATCTGCCGGATCGGGTAGAGAGTATATTTCATGATTCAGGGACCTTATTAGGCCAACCCCTTGATCAACGTTGGGCCGAGTGGGCGGACAACAAAAGACGGCAGGTGTTTCCACATCCAGATTGCCATCTGGAATTTTGGGTTCTTTTGATTTAGTTCCGGCAACGGCGTGTCTTCGCTTAGGGCATACCAGTAGGCTAACAATTGTTTTCGCGGTTTCCATTTCGATTTGAAGATCTCGTTGCCCGAGCCAATCAGGCTGCGCCCCATGTCAAAAACCTTGAACCCTTTTTGACAATATCTTGTGATCACCGACCAGTAGAAGTACTCGCCGGCATAATCCGGGCGATATTTGCGCAGTATGTTTGCATGCAGGTTGGTAACCAATTGCCCCTGGGCTATGAAGACCCCTGCCCCGGCCAGGTTTTTGTCGGGACCGTACAGCGCCGCAAATTCAAGTGTATCCCCCAATGTTTCTGCCATGGCTCGCAGATAATCCTTGGCGTGGTAAGGGGAGCCCAGCTCATGCATGCTGCGCGCCAGCCCCTCATATGCGTCGTCCAACAATTCGAGGTGACCAAACCTGATGGAGAAGCCCTTCTTCAAGGATTTACGGATATGATTGCGATGGTCGGAGGCGTAGCTGCCGAGCAATGTTTCGGGGTTGCCCGACAGGTCGGCGTAATAGGTGGCGTAGACGGGGTTTTGGATCCAACCTTCCGGGGGGATAAGCTCTCCATCCGCAAAACGCACGTTGACATACTCCACCCCCAATTCTTGGGACAAAACCCTCGCACGATCTAGAAGTGTTTTCTGTGCCTCCATCGAAGTGTAGGCAAATCCGCCGTAAGAACCAAAAGGGGCCGTAGCCAGATAGTTACCAAATAACGGATGCTTAACATGCGTCAATGCCAGCAAACCACAGATCTCGTCACCCTTGCTGGTTTCGAGGCGGTAGATCGGGAAGCCATAAACCTTCTCGACAAATTTCATCCACGAATCCAATCCGACGAATCCCGCCGACAGGGTAAGCTTCTCGGACCATGAGATGGGTTCGTCGGAAGCAAGGAGCCGGACTTCAGGATCAGTATCAATGGAGCTAACCATATTCAATTCACAGATTGATCGACCAGGGCCTCATCCAGGTAGGCGCCGAGCGAGGAAACCGGAAACCGCTCCAGGACGCGGCTTAGAAAACCGGCCTTGTTCCAGGTAAAAGGCCACAACAACGGATGCTGGATCAGGTCCCATGCAATTCGTGAAGGCCAATCGGAGGGGCTCACCAGCTCGTAGGGATGCAAAATGATTACCGGACTGCGCCCGGATCGTAATTCCTGTTCCAGGATTTTAAGGATCAGGCCGCCCATAAGGCCGATACTAAAACTGGAACCGTAAGGAATTTCACCCTGGGCCAACAAGCCCAGCGAAAAATCACGCGGGGCGATGAAGGATTTCTTCAGGCCAAAAAGCCGGTAAGTACTCACCGGCAATTCCCACATCTGACCCTTCCGGATGAGCGTCCCGGCCGGTGCATAGATCGAAGAACTGTATTTGAAGCCAGCTTGCTCTAGTACCAGATAGGCGGCCTCGCTGATCCCCACCATCGGCGCCCGATATCCTCGAATGCCATAGGTTGTGTTCCAGGACTTGGCCGCTTCTATATCTGCAGCGAGTTCCCTCACATTAACCAGGGGGCGGTGTACCTGGCAGTGCCAGCCAAGTTCATGACCGGCATCCAGGATCTTTTTTGGCACCTCGGGATACCAATTGGCAATTTCTCCTACGAGATAAAAACTGGCGCTTGAGCTGCCAAGTTTCTTAAGGATAATCTCCAGCGCGGTCGAGGTAAACCCCGCATCAAGGTCGCGCCGTTGAAGGGAAGTGCCAAGGGCGTCATATCGTCGAACCAGGGCGAACCAGGGTTCATAATCTATGCTTAGAAGGATGCGAGGCGAGGGCGGCATTGGTACAGTCAGGTCCTGCTCAGGGGCGAGATCCAAAGTTGTGCTGGATTACATTTCGCGCGGGATCTCGTCACGAAATTCACATGGAACAATACAAATACGCTCACAAAGCAGTGGGGAGCAGAATCATTGAACCAATCCCAACATTATACCTAACCTGAATTAGAGATTCGATTTGTGGCACCGGCTTTAGCCGCCTATCGCTGTTGCTTGAACGGCTAAAGCCGGTGCTTTTTGTTTTTTGATCGCCTCGCCTGAGTTGGCTATCCAGAGACGACCCACGTACCGGTTTCGTTCTTTAGAGCGCGTCCGATATTTTCAGGGTTGGTGATTAGCGCCTGCTTGCCTCCCCCTTCCAGGAAGCGGATGATCGCCTGTATCTTGGGAGCCATCGAGCCCTTTGCAAAGTGGGTACCTTCAGCCAGATACTTCTTGGCCTCTGAAGCGGTCAGCTTGTCGAGCCATTTTTGATCGGGCTTGCCAAAATTAAGCGCGGCTTTTTCTACCGCAGTGGAGATGACAAATAGATCGGCGCCTACATTGTTAGCCAGTAAACTGGAGCCAAAATCCTTGTCGATGACCGCCGCGATGCCTTCCAGATTACCGGCGTCATTACGTATAACGGGGATGCCGCCCCCACCGGTCGAGATGACGATCACGCCGGCGTTGATCAAAGCCTTGATCGCGTCGATCTCAACGATTTCCTTGGGGAGAGGCGAGGCGACGACACGACGCCAACCGCGGCCAGCGTCTTCTACGACGTTCCATTTCATCTCTTTTTCGCGGCGTTTGGCTTCATTCTCATCCATGAACCCGCCGATAGGCTTGGACGGGTTTTTGAATGCCGGGTCTTCCCGGTCTACCAGGGTCTGGGTCACGACCGTCGCTACCGATTTATGAATTCCGCGGCGCCGCAGTTCGTTCTGCAGATTTTGCTGTAAGGCATATCCGATCGCGCCCTGCGTGTCTGCCCCGCATACGTCCAAGGGCACCTCGTGCATACCTTCGGCTTTGGCCGCAATCTCCGAACGGCGCAGGATAAAGCCGACCTGCGGGCCGTTCCCATGACCAATAACCACCTCATAGCCGGCCTCGATCATATCCGCAATGTGAACGCAGGTCTCCGTGGCGGCTTCGTACTGGTCTTCTACAGACTGGTGCTTGGTATCTTTGATAAGCGAATTTCCGCCAATTGCAATAACGGCGATTTTCTTGGCCATAATCTTATCCTCTCAACGTTAAGACATTGTCAGCGCCATCACGGCTTTTTGCGCGTGCAGGCGGTTCTCGGCTTCGTCGAATACCACGGAATGGGGTCCATCCATTACTTCGCTGGTCACTTCCACGTCGCGGTCGGCCGGCAGCGGATGCATATAGATGGCATCATCCTGTGCGGATTTTAGCTTCTTCGAGTTGGTGATCCAGTGCTTGTACTTGTCGATGATCTTGGAGCCCTCGTTAACGTCCTCAGTGGTCATCATGGCGCCCCAGGATTTGGCATACACCACGTCGGCGCCTTTAAAGGCTTTCTCCATGCCATCCGGGTCAGAAATGACCTCAAAGCCCGTATGAAATTTCCGGGCTTGCTCTTTGGCTGCTTCCATAACATCCGGCATGAGCTTGAACTCAGGTGGATGGGCCAGCACCACATCCATGCCGAAGCGGGGCATCTGCAGGATCAGCGATTGCGGAACCGAGATCGGCTTCTGGTAGGAGGCCGCATAGGCCCAGGAGACCACCATCTTTCGTTTGCGAAGATCGCGGCCCTTTTTCTCCATGATGGTCATCAGGTCTGCCAGGCATTGGAAGGGATGGTAGATCTCGCACTGCATATTAAAGACGGGCGAGCGCGAATACTTGGCTACATCGTTGATATATTGGTTGCCCACCTTCCAATCGACATGACGGATGGCCAGACCATCGAAATAGCGACCAAAGATCTCGCCGATTTCCACCGGCGTGTCGCCGTGAGCGATCTGGGTTGTCTTGCTCTCGATGAAGGCCGCATGCCCGCCCAGTTGATCGATTCCGGCCTCGAATGAGCCGCGTGTGCGCGTGCTGCTAAAGAAGAACAGCATGGCAAGCACCTTATCGCGCAGATATGCATGGGGTTCGCCCAGGGCGCGCTTGCGTTTGAGGTCGAACGCAACATCCAGGACGGTTTCTACTTCCTCTTTGCTGAAGTCGAGATCGCCGATCAGATCACGACCGTGAAGGTTGGTCTGCATGGTTCTTTCTCCAGTCTATTCCATTGCGCCGAGCACCAGCGAAAGCAGTGCCATACGCATGACTACGCCATTGAAAGCTTCCTGCCAATAGCGTGACCAATGCGTGATATCTACATCAGACGGAATTTCGTCCATGCGGGGCAGGGAATGCAACAGGATCGCGTCCGACTTGGCCTTCTTCTCCAACAGGTCACGGGTGATCTTGTAGTTTGCCGGAGTTAAGCTTACGTCCTTGCCGGTGCGCTCGTCACGCGATTTGGTGTAATCAGGCTGAACAACAGGCTCGACCAAAATCACATCGGCTTCCGCGATGGCTTGTTCGACATGGTCTACTTCTTTGTAATTCAGGCTGTAATCTTTGATTTCTTTCTTGAATTCTTCGGTGAGCGACATTTCCGGCGGTGAAACAAACGTGATCGGGCAATCGAACTGGGTCAGCGCATAAGCCAGTGAATGCATGGTGCGCATCCTCATATCGCCAACCGCCAGCCACTTCAAGCCGTCGATGCGGCCTTTTTCGCGCAGGACAGTATATAGATCGGTCAGGATTTGGGTGGGGTGCTCGCCCCAGCCATCGCCGCCGTTGATGATCGGGATGCTCGCCCATTTGGCAGCTTCATGCGGGGCGCCCTGTTGGAAATGGCGCATCACGATCACATCGCCATAGAACTCCAGCATTTTTACCGTATCCTTGATCAATTCTTGGTAGAAATCGCCGGCGCGTGTCATCTTGGCATCCGAAAAACCGGTCACATGCCCGCCCAGACGGTGCATGGCGCCTTCATGGGCCAGGCGGGTGCGGGTGGACGGCTGATAGAACGCCGTGACCAGCGTCTTTTCCTTCAACAGATCCACATTCTTGCGTGAACGGGCGATAGGCTCCATTTTCTGGGCAACGTCGAACACATGGAAGAACTCGTTTCTTTCAAAATCTTTCAACGACAGAATATCTCGACCAGCAAAACTACGCATACGAACCTCCTATTTGGATTTGAGTAAGATTTCGAGTTATAGACTAATTTGCATCTGACAGTATTATCGTTCCATCCTTTGACCTTTCCATCTATAAAGATTACGCTCCCACGCGTCGTACCACGTGAAAGTGGAAATAACCTGGAATGAAATAACTGGAGGAATAATCAAGTACCTTCCCGTTGGACTGAAATAGCTTCGAGACGAATTCCAAGAGCACGTCGCCTCGCTGGATTTGGAGCGCCTTTGCCACGTCGGCCGGGGCGCCGATGGCTGATATCGCAGCCTTCGAGACGGTGAGCGGGTCACCGCGTTTCACCAGGAAATCCAGCACCGAGCCATCAAAATCTTCCGGCAGTTGTTCAGGTTTGAGGAAGTCCTCCGGAAGGGTGTCGACCAAATAAGCTACGGGGCGGCTTTCTTCACGCATCACGCGCTGGACTCGCAGTAACGGCGTCCCAACCGGCACCTCCAGCACCTGGGAATTATCGTAATCGGCAGAAAGAGTATCAAGGCGCAAGTTATCTACCGATATCTCGAGACTCAGGCGTTTTGCCATTGTCTCCAGGCTTTCAAGCACCTCAAGCCCTGCTTCCAGCGCCGGGACCTGCCCGACCACGAAAGTGCCCGAACCCTGGCGGCGTCGGATAAGCCCCTGCGCCTCAAAAGTACGCATGGCCTCGCGTAGCGTTGCCCGCGAAACGCCGAGCTTCTTTGCCAGGTCCGGCTCGGAGGGCAAACGGTTACCCGCGCTGGTTTTGGCGATCAGGGAAGCCAGGTCAGATTGCAGTCTTTGAAAAGGGAAATTTGCCATGATCAATTCGCTTTCTCTAATACGGGAATGAAGTTAAATTTTGTCACATCTACCAAACCTTTATCTGAGAGCCGGAGTTCGGGAATGACAACCAGCGCCATAAGGGATAGCTGCATGTTGGGGTTATTAAGGGTGCAGCCACAGGCCTTGAAACCGTCGAGCACCTTGGCCGCTTTCCTGGCGACCACCTCAGCGCTTTCTGTAGACATCAGGCCGGCAATTCCCAATTCAACCAACCCGATAACGCGGCCATCTTTAACCACTACTTGTCCGCCGCCCACCTCAACTAACTTGTTGGCCGCCATCGCCATATCGGCTTCGTCGGTGCCAACGACGAGTAAATGATGGCTATCATGTGCAACCGTGGAAGCGATGGCACACTTCGCAGTGAATCCAAACCCATTTACGAGGCCAACCGTAATCCCGCTTGTCCCCTTGTGCCTCTGGATCAAAGCGATTTTGGATACATCCTTGCTTATATCCGGTCGAACCTGATCTCCTTCCGGCGTAAGTTTCATACGAAGGTGCCGCGTGGGGGCCTGATTCTCGATTACGCCTATGACATTGGCAGTGACTTTTACGTCTTTTGCTCTGTTATTCTTCGAGATGAGCGAGGCAGGGACTTTCAAATCGAAATCTCGGGGGACTAGTTTCTTTTTAATGTGCACGGAGTTGATGGCCCACGCCGGAAATTTGAACCTCGGCAGATCCACTACCCACTTGCCTTTTTTTGCAATGACCTGTCCCTTGGCGATCACCGTCTCGGCTCTAAAGTTTTTCAGGTCGCTGGTCAGCACCACATCAGCCCAGCGGCCGGGAGCGATCATGCCCATCTCGCGCGACAGGCCAAAATGCTCGGCCGCGTTGATGGTCATCATTTGGATTGCGGTCATGGGCTCGAGCCCTTGTGCAACCGCATGCCGCAGCACCCGATCCATGTGCCCATCATGCGCCAGCGTTTGCGCGTGTGAATCATCTGTGCAGAGGATGAAACGGCGCGGGTCCATGCCTTTCTCTGTAATTGCCCCCACCTGGGAAGCAACATCATGCCAGGCGGACCCATAGCGGAGCATGGGTTTCATCCCCTGCCGGACGCGCTCCATGGCATCTTCGATGCGCGTACCCTCGTGATCGTCCTCGGCGCCGCCAGCAACGTATCCGTGAAAAGGCAGGCCGAGATCCGGCGAGGCATAATGCCCGCCGATGGTCTTATTCGCAGAGTGTGTGGCAGCCATTTCGGCCAGTAGCTTGTCATCCCCGCGGAAGACACCCGGAAAATTCATCACCTCGCCCAGCCCGATGATGCCAGGCCAGGTCATCGCTTCAGCCACTTCCGCGGGCCCGATCGAGGCCCCGGGCGTCTCAAATCCTGGTGCTGATGGAACGCAGGATGGCATCTGCACCCAGACGTGGATTGGCTGCAGCGCGGCTTCATCCACCATCAGCCTCACGCCTTTCAGGCCATAGATATTGGCCATTTCGTGCGGATCTATGAACATGCCGGTGGTGCCGCGCGGCGCAACAGCCCGTACAAACTCCGTGACCGTGACCATCCCGGACTCCACGTGCATATGCGCGTCCAGCAGGCCGGGCACGAGGTAACGGCCTCTGGCATTGATAACCTTGGTACTCTCTCCGATTGTATGCCGCGCATCGGTGCCTACAAATGCAATGTGACCATCCACTACAGCAATATCAGTCCCCGGGATGATCTCGCCCGATTGAACACACACCCATCGGCCATTGCGGATTACCAGGTCCGCAACCTTGCGCCCCATGGCAACGTCAACGAGAGAGTGAGTCAGCTTGGTAGAGGAGGTCATAAGTTTTCCCTTTTTTGTCGATTAGGCCGGTTGGACAAGGATGGTGTAGTAGAGAAACAATATGGCCAGAAAGAACGGCAGCGCGACCACCCATGCGATCATTTGATGGTCTCGATAAATGGCAAACGCAGAACCCAATAGCAATACCGGCAATAAGAAAGCAGGCGAATGGACAACCGGGAATCCGCTCAGAAACCACGAAAACGGAAAAGCCAGGATTGCCGCCGCGACTAAGAGGCGATAGTTGGCCCGAAATAAACCCACGCCAGCAAGAATGACCGTCGCCAGTATGCCGGGCCAGCCCACGAAAATGGAGATGAGGGTATTAGCCATGCGCGGCCTCGGACAATCTCTTGGCAGCCTGATTGTGTTTCTCGACCAATTTTTGCTCATCCAAAGGCACAAGGCGACCTTCGCGGACAACCACCTTGCCGCCTACAACCGTGTAATCCACCCGAACCGGCTGGCAGAAGACAACCGCCGAGACCGGGTCGTGCAGCGCGCCGGCGATTTCCAGCCTGCTAAGGTTGATCGCAAAGAAGTCAGCACACTTTCCACTTTCCAGCGAGCCAATGTCACTGCGGCCAAGCACCGCCGCGCCACCGCGCGTCCCAAGATACAACGCCTGGCGTGCGGTCATCAACTTTCGATTCGGATCATTGGATAATGAATAACCGGTAATCCCCTCCTTGACGCGGGACAGCAGCATAGCCTGGCGCACCTCGGCCAGCAAGTGCGATCCATCGTTCGAGGCTGAGCCATCCACGCCCAGGCCCACGTTGATCCCGGCCGCAATGTAATCTTTGATGGGTGCGATCCCCGAGGCTAGTCGCATGTTCGATGTCGGGCAGTGCGCCACGCCGCAGTGATATTTGGCAAAGGTTTGGATCTCTTCCGCATTCACCCAGACCGCATGCGCGAACCAAACATCCTCACCGACCCAACCCACCGCCTGCATATATCCGACTGGACGATGCCCGAATTTGTCCAGGCAGAATTGTTGTTCATCTTCGGTCTCAGCCAGGTGAGTATGCAAATGGACGCCATATTCGCGCGCCAGTATGGCAGATTGCTTCATCAGTTCGCCCGTCACGCTGAAAGGCGAACAGGGCGCAAGCACGATCTGCACCATCGCGCCAGGTTTGGGATCGTGATATTTTTGGATAAGCCGCTGTGAATCTTTCAGGATCGAATCTTCATGATCCACCACTGAGTCAGGCGGAAGGCCGCCCTTGGATTCGCCGAGACTCATGGAGCCGCGTGAGGCGTGCAGGCGGAGCCCTATCTCTCCTGCAGCGGATATCTCATCGTCCAGCCTCGAACCGTTTGGAAAAAGATAGAGATGATCTGAAGCGGTTGTGCATCCTGATAATGCCAGCTCCGCGAGCGCTGTCTGGGTCGAAATAAAAATATCGTCCGGGGTCAGCCGGGCCCAGATCGGATACAGGGTCTTGAGCCAATTGAACAGATTGGCATCCTGTGCCGCCGGAATCGCCCGTGTCAGGGTTTGATAGAAATGATGATGTGTATTGATCAGACCCGGGAGTACAACGTGATTGCTAAGGTCAAGCACTTCATCTGCAGATTGTGGGAGCTCGCTTATCGGTCCTACTTGTTCGATAAATCCGTCGCGAATAAAAAGACCACCCTCGGGGATTTCCCGTTGGCGGTCGTCCATGGTCACGATCAATGCATTCTTAATAAGCAGAGAAGTCATTCGGACAAATTTTATCCAATTGTTTAGTTGTCTGACAACTTCTAGTTTAGCAAAAAAAGGGAAGGATGTCAAATGTCTGACAGGTGATTTATGTCATGAATTATCGGCCAGGCCCAAAGATTCTTTTCCCGTTATTGTGCTCGATGTTCTGCCCCGCTGCCAGAGGTTGCGTCTGGCCGGTCACTCGTCACCGTTCATGCTTCTTGAAATAGGAAGTCCAAGAAGGTTTCTTTCTATCTTTGCTTATCGCTGTCTGCACCTGCAACGAGCCCCGGTGCAGGTGTCTCTGGTGAATGTTCCTCTAAGAAACACTATCTGGGTGAGAAGTAAGTAAGAACAAAATTCATTGCTATAATCCATCTAAAATGAAAATGGAATTCGCATGGTAAAAAAGCATTCCAAACCTCCTGTAGATCACCATGAGCCCTCCGCTGACTTGAAGCGGGTAATTGCACTAAGCGACGGCATATTTGCAATCGCCCTCACCCTGCTTGCCCTGGACCTCAGGCTGCCTGATATTCCCAATCTAACAGTTCAAAACGGGCTGGCGGGTCTGCTCCCAAAGTTGCTCGTCTTCCTTCTCTCCTTCCTCATCATCGGGAATCAATGGGACGTTCACCAACGAACCTTTCTTCACATCGCCCGGGCCGATGCGAAATTTGCCTTGCTGAACCTGGTTTCCCTGTTCTTTGTCATCCTTTTGCCGGCCGCCGCCGCGATCCTCGGCAGATATCCTACCCAGCCCCTTGCCATCATTTGTTTCGGAGTCAACTCGGCTCTGCTTGGGTTATCCTCCTGGCTGGCATGGTCGCACGCCAGCGGCGACGGCCATCTCCTCGATGACCAGGCAGATCCACGTCTCGTCGCGATGATCTCCCGCTTATGGTTCAGTACCCCGGTCGTTTTCTTTATCACCATACCGTTGGTCTTTCTGAATGTTTACCTCGTGTATGTATTGTGGCTCATTTTGCCCGTTGTTTCCTATTTGTCCATTGGCATCTACATGAAACAAGTCAGGAGCAATCGCCCTTGAGCCGCGCTAAGATGTTTTATGCCCCGAATTTTTCTCCACGCGATTTGCATCCATACTCGATCCGTTGGATCTGTGTATTATTGCCTGTTATTATACGAAAGCGTAGGATAGCTTACTAATCGCTCTGTCTCATTGGGTCGTCCAGCGGGGTTATTATGTTGAGAGGAACAAAAGGCTGAATGAGGCTCAACCAGCGTGATAATAGCTTGCCACTGATGAATTTCCGCAAAATGAACTCGCGACCCTTCGATACCCCGGCCGAGGACACCAGCCTGCCAGTATTTGAGAAGAATTTTACCGAACACTGGGCCCCCATCTACCGCCTGCTGGCGCGCATGCTAGGCGACCCGGCAGAGGCAGAAGACCTGGCGCTGGAGACTTTCTACCGCCTCTATCAACGGCATCCAAACCCGGAGCAGGGCTTCAACGTCCGTGCCTGGCTCTATCGAGTGGCAACCAACCTGGGCCTGCATTCCATCCGCAGCTTCAATCGGCGCGAGCACTATGAGTTGACAGCCGTCAAAGATCTTGTCTCCGTAGCCCCGGAAGACAGCCCGTCAGAATTACTGGACAAAAAAGAAGAGCGTCAAATGGCCCGCAAGGCTCTCGCCAGGATGAACCCTCGTCATTCACAGCTGTTGGTGCTGCGCTACTCTGGAAAAGCATACAAAGAAATTGCCGATGCCTTGAACCTCTCACCGGCTTCCATTGGGCCGTTACTACTGCGCGCAGAACGTGAGTTTGAAAAATGCTACCGTACTCTCGAACAGGAGGAGCCATGAATGTACATCTGAACGATGGTCAGCTGCGAGCTGCTCTCGACGGAGAGCTGGACGCACAGACGCTCCGCCATCTTGAAGCCTGTGTTTCCTGCCGGAACCGGCTGCACGGCCTGCAAGTCCGGGTGGAGGAAATCTCGCACAACCTGGCGTTCCTTACACAGAGAGAGTCCGATGGCGTTCCTTCCGTCGAAACAGGCTTGAAACATTTCTATTCTCGTAAAGTTCCGCAAAAGGAGATTCCCATGTTGAAAAGGTTATTTGCTTCGAATACCGTACGTTTCGTGGCTCTGGCTGCCTTGATGCTGGCGCTGATCATCTCGATCCCCGCCTCACGCGCCTTCGCTGATGAGGTGCTCAATTTGTTCCGCGTTCAACAGGTGACTGTGATCCCGGTTGACTTTACAGGCCTGCAGGACCTGACCGGTTCCGGGGCTCTCGGAAAGCAGTTTACCGAGCTGGTCTCCAGTTCCGTCACAATGACACAAAAGCCTGGCGATCCGGTATCCGCAACAGATGCTAACGACGCCAGCCAGAAGACCGGCTTCACGGTTCGCTTGCCACAAAATGCAGCTCCCTCCCACCTAACCGTGACGAATACGGCTGCCTTCCAGGTAACTGTGGACCGGGCGAAGGCCCAGGCTATACTTGACGAATCCGGACGGAGCGATTTGGTCTTGCCGAATGCAATTGACGGAGCCGTCATTTCGGTGACCGTACCAGCCTCAGTCCGGGCCGACTACGGGACCTGTCCCGACCCCTCCGGGGCCAACGCCAATAAGAGCGGAACGCCGGGACGAAATTATCCCGACTGCGTCATCCTCGCCGAGATCCCCAGCCCCACTGTAGATGCACCCGCTAGTGTGGATGTGGCACAACTGGCCCAAATGGGCCTGGAATTTACCGGCATGAGCAGCCAGCAGGCCGCGGCCTTCACTAGCACTGTTGACTGGACTTCCACACTGGTGGTCCCCATCCCCAAGAACGCCGCTACTTATGAGCAATTGTCGGTGGACGGCGTAACCGGCACACTCATTCAACGCCCTGCCGATGATGCCCCTCAATATGTGCTCATCTGGATCAAGAATGGCATCGTCTATTCGATCGGTGGGTTGGGCAGCAATTCGCAGCAGGCGATAGACATGGCAAATTCTCTGCCATAAAATCAATTCATGCCTGATACCCCCGCGATAGAAACCCGCGACTTGCGCAAAGTCTACGGATTAAACGGCGAGAAAGCCGCCGTGGAAGGCCTCACCCTGCAGGTAATGCAGGGTGAGGTGTTTGGTTTCCTGGGTCCCAATGGCGCCGGGAAAACCACCTCCATAAAAATGCTGCTGGGCCTGGTGGAACCCACCTCGGGGTCTGCGGTTTTATTTGGCTCACCGATCGGGGACCGTGAAATATTGAGAAATGTCGGATTCCTGCCGGAACATTTCCGTTTTCAGGAATGGCTTACCGCCGCTGAATTTCTTAACCTGCACGGCCAGTTGTACGGCATGGAGACCAACGATCTGAGGAAGCGGGTCGACGAACTCCTCGAGCGCGTAGGTCTATCCGATTTTCGCGCCAGGTTCCTGCGCACATTTTCCAAGGGCATGCTGCAGCGCATCGGCCTGGCGCAGGCTTTACTCAACCGGCCGCGTCTCGTTTTTCTCGATGAACCGACCTCTGGTTTGGACCCGATTGGTCGCCGGCTTGTGAGGGATATTATCCACGAGCTTCGTAGCCAGGGTACAAGTGTTTTCCTGAATTCTCATTTGCTGAGCGAGATCGAGGTCACCTGCGACCGGGTGGCTTTCATCCGGCACGGCGAGGTGATCCGTCTTTTACAGTTGGGCTCATTAAAGAACGATCAAATTAGCGTGACCATACGAACCGCGGGTCTCTCATCTGAGGCGCTGGCTGGGCTTTCACGATGGAGCGAAGATATTCAGGTTGAGGAAGAAAACATAACTTTGTCCCTTGCTTCCGAGTCCCTGGTGCCGGAGATCACGCGCTACCTTGTTGAACAGCATACCGATGTGTATGCCATCGCCCCCAAGCGAATGTCACTTGAAGAAATTTTCATCGAAACGGTCGGCGAGGACGGCGGATTATGAAAAACATCTGGGTCCTCACACAGATGACTTTCCGCGAAGCCATCCGCAGGCGGATCGTGCTCACCGGACTGGTGCTCGGCCTATGTTTTCTGATCATTTATTCTCTGGGGTTTCATTTTATTATCAGCCAGGTCAGGCATGTCGCAACCTCCGTTCAAGGCGATGTGGCCAATCAGGCAGTGACACACGTGGCAAACACGGAGAGTCAAAGCGCTCTTCTGCTGGCCGGACTGTATGCTGTCACTTTCCTGTCCATAGCGATGGGCGCCCTGCTGGCTGCCGATACGCTGGCGGGAGAGATCAATTCGGGCACCATCCAGACCATTGTCACGAAACCCATACGTCGCTCGGATGTCGTCCTGGGTAAATGGCTGGGCTTTGCCCTCCTATTGGCCCTGTATTTCCTTCTAATAGGTGGGGGTACCGTCCTCAGTGTTTGGGTTCAATCCGGGTATATTCCTGACAATCTGCTTGCCGGGCTTGGTCTGATTTATCTGGAAGCCGTGCTGGTTATGACCGTTTCTCTCGCCTGTTCCAGCGCATTTAGTGCCCTGGCAACCGGCGGTATCGTTTTTGGTCTGTACGGGCTGGCCTTCATCGGTGGCTGGATTGAGCAGTTCGGGGCAATCGTCCAGAACCCCACGGCCATCAAGGTCGGCATCATCGTTAGTCTTATCATACCCAGTGAGACTCTCTGGCGGCGGGCCGCCTTCGAAATGCAGACGCCTCTGGCGGGAGCCTTGGGGATATCGCCATTCGGCACAGTGTCGGTGCCCAGCCCTCTGATGATAGTTTATACGGTTGCCTATCTTATAGCTGCCCTGACTATGGCTATACGCATATTTCAGAATCGGGATATTTGAGCCTCGTAAGTTGGCAATCGAGAATAGATAGAAACAACATTCTTCCGATAAACATGGAACGATAATAAAGACCGTGCCTGCAACTATCTACTTGCTGGCGGATTTTCGCTACGAATTTCGCGTCGTGGACCGACGAACTGCTGAAAAAACGAAAGACCTTACCTCAGGCCGCGAAGATTTTTGGGATAGTTTGGTAGCCTTCAAGCACTGCAGAGTCCTACCACCTTATTGATCAAAAAGAACTGAAAATTCTGCTTGGGGCTTACCCCCTTTCCGTCAAGACTTGCTCGACGTAGCCAAAAGTGTCGTCATTTGGGTCATTATATTTCTTTCCGTCTCGCACCGAGTCAGCCGAGCCTTTCGCCGCTGAATTGAAATTGTTGCAATTTCGCCGGCCGGTTCTTCTGATTAGGTCCGACATTAGTATGTACTCACCGCCCCTTTGCTGGTTTCTCCGAAAGATGAATATGGGCGGGGGAGTACACCCCGCCCATATTCATTTTTCGGGATCTCTAGCCCCAGGCTGAAAGCGTGGGGCGAAAGGGTGAGTAGTTACCGACATTATTATCTTTCACGGAGGTACCTGCCTGTCAGCGAGTCCTTCGCCTTGAGGAGTTGCCTTGGCGTGCCTTCAAACACGACGGTCCCGCCCTTGCTGCCACCCCCGGGCCCCATATCAATAACCCAATCGGCGTTGCGAATGACATCCTGATTATGCTCGATGACAATCACGGTATTGCCCGAGTCGACTAGGCGGTTAAAGATCGCCAGCAAATGTTCGATATCCGACATATGCAGGCTGGTGGTGGGCTCGTCCATCAAATAGATGCTCCCCGTTTTGTGCAGTTCGCTGGCCAGCTTGATGCGCTGGCACTCACCGCCTGAAAGCGTGCTGAGTGGCTGACCGAGCCTTATGTAGCCCAAACCCACGTCGCTCAAGGCCTGCAACTTCGGCCGCACCTCCCGGTTGTCGAAGAACTCTAGGGCCTGATCCACCGTCATTTCGAGCACATCGCTGATGGATTTTCCACCCAGCTTATACGCCAGCACCTCTTCCTTGAAGCGCCTGCCATCGCAGACCTCGCAAGGGAGTTTGAGGCTTTCCAGAAACGTCAGATCGACATAGACCACTCCCAGGCCTTTGCAGTTCTCGCAGGCGCCTTTGGAATTGAAACTGAACAGGGCCGCATTCACCTTGTTGGCGCTTGCAAAGGCCTTACGAAGGTCGTCCATGATGCCGGTATAGGTGGCGGGATTGGACCGTGTCGAAACGCCTATGGCGGACTGGTCGACGACTATGGCATCGGGATGTGCGGCCAGGAAGGCTTCGTTAATGAGCGAGCTCTTGCCAGATCCGGCTACGCCGGTCACGACTGTGAGTACGCCGGTCGGAATATCAACACTCACATTCTGGAGATTGTTCACTTTGGCATGTTTGACCGGGTGTTGGCCGGTCGGCGACCGAAAGCTCTCCTTGACCGGCAACCTGCGCGTAAGGTATTTTCCGGTCAGGGTATCGGCGTGGAGCAGGTCGGCAAAGCTTCCCTCAAAGACGATCTCGCCGCCGTGCGTGCCGGCATGCGGGCCCAGGTCCACAATATGGTCGGCGATTTTGATCACATCGGGGTCATGCTCTACCACCAGGATGGTGTTGCCTTTGTCGCGCAGCTTTTGCAGCAGCTCGTCCAACACGTGCACGTCGTGTGGATGCAGGCCGACGCTGGGCTCATCGAAGATGTAGGCAACATCCACCAGGCTGCCGTTGAGGTGCTTCACCATTTTCAGGCGCGCCGATTCACCGCCCGAGAGCGTATCGGTCGCACGGTCCAGACTGAGGTACCCAAGACCGATATCGATGATATTCTGCAGCCGGCCGATCACATTTTTGAGAATGCCGGCTGCAACCGATTCCTTCCGGATGGCACTTATGACATCAATGAGCTCACTGACTTCCATGGAAGAAAGCTGTGCAATGTTATAACCGCTGATCTTGCAGCCAAGCGCTGCCTGGCTCAGGCGGGCGCCGTTACAGAGCGGGCAAGGGCCCATGGCGATGAAGGGCTCAATGGCTTTCCGAGTGCGTTCAGGGCGATTTTCGAGCCGCTGACCGCCATAGGACTTGGCAAACTGTTCCATAAGGCCCAGATAACTCAAATTCGTCGTGGTGCCGTGCATTTTGAATTTGAGGTCCTTGCCATACAGCAGCAGGTCCATTTCTTTCGCCGTGTACTTCGAGAGCTTTTTGTCGTTGTCGAAAAAGCCCGAGGCCTGGTAGAGCTGTGTTCCGAACATAGGCACCCGGATCGCACCTTCATTGAGCGACCTGGACATATCAACCATTTTCTCAACTACCGGCCCGACCTTGCGCCCCAGTCCCTCGCACTCCGGGCACCATCCGGCCGGATCATTGAACGAAAACATGCTCGCGTGGCCTATTTGCGGCTTACCGACGCGGGAGAACAAGAGCCTGAGTATGGTTGTAATATCGGTGACGGTGCCCACGGTCGAGTGCGATCCTCCACCCAGGCGCTTCTGGTCTACGACTACCGCCATGCTCAAATTCTCGAGCGCATCGGCGTCGGGCTGCGGATAACGGGGCATAAAGCCCCGCAGGAACATGCTGAAGTTTTCGCTCAGCAATCGCTGTGATTCGTTGGCAATCGTATCAAAGACGATCGATGATTTGCCGGATCCTGATACCCCGGTAAAGATCGTGATCTTGCGCTTGGGGATACGGAGCGACACGTTCTTGAGGTTATTCTCGCGCGCTCCACGTATTTCGATATATTCCTGGACGTTATGGTTTGTCATGCTTTTCACTTCAACCTTTTCTGTACCATTAATGCCATCAGTTGATTCTTTATATCGCTTGAAGTCATGGCATGGATGAGCGCTCCGCCCTTTTGGGCAGTAATAACTCAGGTTATGTGCTATCCCGAAGGGCGGAGCGGCTCTACTTTCGCTCCTGACCATCACCGGGACAATGAGACACTACCCCTGCGCAATTGTCCAATGATTTCCATCTGGATCGTCCAGGCTGAACCATTTGACTCCGGACCCCGGACCATAGAGATCATCTCCGATCTCGCTGATCGATCTGACCCCCTTGGCAGTCAATTGTTCATGAGCTGCCTTGACATCGGAACTTGAAAGATACATGCTGGAGGAACCGGGTTTCATGTTTCCATGGTAAGTGCTGATGGTAATCGATGCACCGCCTCCTGGAAGTTCAAGAGAGACCCACCAGTTATTATCATCCTGGCGGTAATCTGTAGTCACTTTGAACCCTAGCATGCCAGCATAGAACTCTTTTGCCTTACCCATATCACTGACAGCCACATAAACCATAATAAGTTTGTCGATGGTGTTCATTTTTTATCACCTCTACATCTAATAATGGATTTACCAATTAAGCTAATGACACCTTGCGTTCGGCACTCATAGCCTGACCACATAGTCCGCGAGGTTGTTCAGCGCGTGCTTTGCGCCCCCAACGGCGCCATATTTCATCGCTTCTTCGCGTCCGGCCGCCGTTGCGAATAGCAGCTGCAATGTGATCTTGGTTTTTCCGTTCTCTTCCTCAAAGGTCACGTTGGTGCGCACCGGCTCCGGCGCATTCTCCGAGTCGGTCCCATAATCGTAGACGAGCCGCGCCGGCTTGGTGATCTCGATGAATTTGACCTTGAATGCGAGAAGGGCGCCATCGGGGCCCGGCATACTGTAGCGCCAGAAGCCGCCCGGTCTCCCATCCCACTCATGGGTGGTTGCCCCGCTTGGGACCCACCATTTCTCTGCATGTTCTCGCTCCGTAAATGCCTCAAAGACGATCTCGCGCGGTGCATCGATTACTCGTGTGACGACGATCTCTCGATCTGTTGTTGTGTCTGCCATCATGGCTTCTCCTTTTGAATCTTGCGTATATATTCATCCAGGCGATCGAAACTCTCTTCCCAGTTGCTGCGATAGGTCTCCAGCCATTCGGAGACATCCTTCAGCGGCGCGGCTTGTAATTGCGCCGGCCGCCACTGGGCTTCGCGCCCCCGCTCGATCAATCCGGCGCGTTCCAGCACCTTCAGGTGTTTGGAGATCGCCGGCATACTGATCTTGAACGGCTCGGCAAGCTCCTTCACTGTGGCCGGACCCTGCGCAAGCCGGGCAAGCATTGCCCTTCGGGTTGGGTCTGCCAGGGCGGCAAAGGTAAGGCTAAGATTATCGTTCACGGTTTGGATAGTCTCCTAATTAGCTAGTTAACTAATTAACTAAATAGTACAGCACAATTGGTGAATTGTCAAGGCCGATTTTCACCAAGCATCTAGACGTGGCGTAAACCATGACGTTGGCGCAGACTGGGTTTTTTGACAGGCAGCCGAGGCATCGGCGTATAAAACTTGGTGGCAACCCTTTAAGTCCTCCGGCAGTTCGAAATCTCGAAGCTGGCTGATCAGCGCCGCCAGGACAGGCCCACATTCTTCTCGGAAGGTTGCTTCGATCTGTGCCGCTGCAGTTATCCGTTTTCCGGCGCTGGTATTGCTCTGACCATTCTAATCACACTCCAATTGAAGTGAATCAGGAAGAATCCCATAATCAGAATGCATAAACGCCCTTTGTGCAAAGGGCGTTCTTCTATCGTCTCTATTTTTTTATCTACATTGGGGGCCAGTAATGCATGAGGAACTGGCTTGTGACCGGAATGACATGCAGAAGCGTATCAAGGATCATGCCCAGGATTAGCAGGCCGCCAAAGTTGCGGTTGTGTGCAAAGGATACGCCTGCGAACCAAATGGGCCAGGCCGGATACCCTGCCGGCGGCTGGTCTGGTCTCGGCTTGTTGAGCAGCTTGAGGGCAGTGACCGCGTCCTTGAAAGCAAAGAAGACGATCAACATCACCGGGGAGAAATAATGCGGCACGAAGACCAGGTATAAGATCACAACGTAGATCATGATCAGCACGGCCTGATTGACATATCGTGCGAATCTCTCGCCCGCACGAACAGGGAAGGTCCCCACACCTTTTGCCATATCATCGTTGCGCTTGTCTATGTGCTTGCCTACATTGATGCTGGCTACGCTTAGCCCAAACGGGATGCCCGCCAAAACGACATTCCATAAGTTGGGCGTCCAGCCTTTCGCCAGCACGAAATAAACTCCCGCGATCATGATCGGCCCCCAGATCAGAAAAATGGCGAGTTCACCCAGGGCCCAATATTTCAGCGGCCACGTATAAAAAAGCAGCATCAGTGCCCCAAAGGCAAACAAACCCATGACCACGGGGTCGAAACCCGTATACAACAAGGCATAGACTCCTGCCAGCGTGGCGAGCACGCCGCTGACCAGGAACCACTGGATCTGCTGTCTTTTCGTCCAGAAACCCTGCACCAGTGGGTGCACTCCGTACTGCGTACGGAAATAGTTGTCTTTGTCCACGCCGCGGTTGAAGTCCGTATAGTCGTTGAGCAGGTTATTAGTGCCATGGGCAATAAACAGCCCTACAGTTAGAATGATCCAGGGGACAAACGAGAAGTAGCCATCCCGCCAGGCCAGCAGCCCGGCCATGATGCAGGCGTATACGGTGACCAGGGTGACGGCGGAGCGGGTGGCGATGAGCCATTTGGAAATCACATCGAGCGCATCCCACTCTTTTTTATCACCCATTTTGATGAGTTGCCATATGGCTTTACGCCACATTGCGAAATTGATGCTCATTTCTGCTCCTCTCCAAGTCAGATCTGAGCAAGATTATAAGGCCGTTCTCGGCCAATGGAAGGCGGATTAATCATCTTATTAAATGCAAAACATCCCATAGGTTCTTCGTAGATCCGTCTGTGAACGATAGGAGCCTGGGGGACGCAACAAATCTGTCCGTTTGCCAGTTTAATTTGTGATCAGGCCCAGATCATCTTTGGCGTCCCAAGAGGCCCATGGAGCGCCCCGCGGATGGATTATCTCTCGCCTGTACCGAAGCCTAAATAGCGGCCGGAAATACATCATTTTCCTTCGTGTTTAGCATTTTTTCAACACGTCTTTCGTTCAATCCGTGTTTCTCCATTTTCCCTATGACGTGATGAAAGATGTCGGGTAGCGCGAGTTAGCGCCAGAACTGCGAGGTGGCCGGGATGAGTCGCAGGGCCACATCTAATATCAGCCCCAGCAGGAACCACATGCCAAAAGCCCGGTTATTAACAAAAGCCAAGGGTGCAAAGTAGAGCGGCCAGCCGCCCTGCCCATCGGGAAAGTCCGCCGGCCGGGTCTCCGGCTTGGGTTTGAGCAGCGTCGGATATGTCTTCATGAAAGTGGGCAGGGCCAGGAGCACAATCGCCATGACAGGCGTAAAGAACTTCGTAATGATCAGAAAAGCAGTGATGACGTAAGCCAAGGCCATCATGCTCAGCACGCCATAGCGTGCAGCTTTTTCGCCGACAAGTACCGGCAGGGTATGGATCCCCTTCTCCCCGTCGATCTTGAATTTATCGATGTGCTTGCCGAAGATCACGGTTGTCACGCCCAGCACATAGGGCAGGCTTGCCAGCACCACGTTCCAATTCCATTGATGCGCCAACACATAATAACCGCCGCCGATCATCAGAGGTCCCCACACAGCCAGCACGGCCACCTCCCCCAGCGCTATATATTTCAACGGCCAGGTATAGAACAGCACAAAGAATACACCGAGCCCCAGTAGTATCCAGCTTGTGAGGTCCCAGCTATTAATGAAAAGGAGATAGACCCCGGCTAACAGCGCCAGAAAGGCGGTTACGGCAAAATAAGTGAGATGCTGGCGCTTGGTCATCAATCCGCTTGCGATGGGCTGGGCGCCGTAAATGGTACGGAAATAATTATCCTTATCCACACCGCGCACGAAGTCGGTGAAATCATTGAAGATGTTATTGCTGGCGTGGGCCATGATCAGTCCAAAGGTAAGCGCCAGCCATGGCAGGAAATGGAAGGCCCCATCCCGCGCCGCAAAGATGCCGGCCAGAGCGGCGGATAGAAAGGTCATGATCAGGACGGCCGCCCGCGTGGAGATAAGCCAGTGCGAGACCACGTCGAGTTGATCCCATTCCTCCTTCGAGACATCGGGAATCACGTTTAAAGCCTTTTGCCACATTGCCAAATTTACCTTCATGGAATGCTCCTTTTAGGGGAATCCCAGTATTATACAACCCCTTTCGGCACCATAAACCGGCGCGATAGGCTCCGTTCGCTAATGCTCACGCGTCTCCGCATTTTCAAATTAATTTGGGGAAACCCTGCAATACTGTATTTAGCCGCAGGCACTACTACTTGGAGCCTCAGCACTCTCAATCAAGATCGTGAAGTCACTTGCAGCAGGCAATCCCGCACCCTTACACTTTGTACTTTCTACTCTCTAATAATCTAATCTCCAACTCTCACTAGCAGCCATGATGTTTATCACCGTCTTTAAAGTATTTTTATCGCTTGTTTAAAAGTGAAAAAAATCACATAATAACTGTAATATTTGCCCGATACACGTCCTACCCGCCGGGGGAGTGGACGCGTATCCATTTTGCTTATGAGAGGTCGCTATGGCAGAAGTTTCGTTGACAGCGTCACCACTCGTTACAAATCCCCTTAAGATCGAGGATCTTTCATTGCTCGAAGAAGTCGCCTCACGCACGGCAGGCGTCTCGCGGCTGGAGATGTGCATCCAGTGCGGATCATGCGGCGGCTCCTGCCCGTCCGCGGCCATCATGGACCACACGCCGCGCATGTTGTTCGCCATGCTGCGGGCCGGCATGCGCGAAGACGCGCTGAAAAGCAACACTTTCTGGGTCTGTGTTTCTTGCTATCACTGCGTTGTCCGCTGCCCGCAGAACGTCCATATCGCAGACGTCATGTACACCTTGAAAAGCATGGCCATCCAGGCCAAGCTCTTTCAGGATTCCACGGCGCCTGATTTCTCACAGACCTTTGTGGACATGGTCGAGCAGTTTGGGCGCAGCTTCGAACTCGGTCTGGCCTCACGGCATTATCTCAAACACTTCCCCCTTCGCCTTCCGAGCATGACCCCGATGGGTATGGGCATGTTAAGTCGGAAACGCATGAGCCTGCTGCCAAAACGCATTAAACATCTGGATCAGCTCAAAGCCATCCTGAAGCGCGCTAAAGAACTGGAGGCCGTACAATGAAGGATTACATTCTTTATCCCGGCTGTTCGATGGAAACCAGTGCCCGGGCTTACTACGACTCCCTCAAGGCCATTGCCAAACCGATCGGGTTGAATCTAAACGAGATTGAGGACTGGAACTGCTGCGGCGCAACTGAATACCTTGGCATTAGCCTCACGCCGGCTTACGCTCTCATCGCTCGTAACCTGGCCCTTGCGGAGAACGCCGCAAGCGCCGCCAACACCGCCCACGAGGTAGTGGCGCCCTGCTCGGCCTGCTATCTGAACCTTGCCAAAGCCGACCATTATATGCGCGAGCAGCCCAAGCTCGACAAGATGGTTAACGAAGCGCTAGCCGCCGGCGGGCTGTCCTACAAGCCGGGTTCGCTCGAGGTGCGCCATCTGCTGGATGTGATCATCTACGACATCGGCCTGGATACCATTGAGAAGAATGTGGTCCGTCCCCTGACCGGCCTGCGTGTCGCACCCTATCTCGGTTGCATGGTCCCTCGACCCGATTACGAGAACCGCTGGTCGGATCATGAATACCCCATCGAACTGGATGTGCTCCTCAAAGCTCTCGGTGCAGACGTAATTAATTACCCGCTTAAGACCGAATGCTGCGGTGGGCACATGACACAGATCGGCCCCGAAACCGCCTTCGAATTGATCCGCCGTCTGATCGCCACCGCCGACGACTTCGAAGCCGATGCCATGATCACCGTCTGCCCCATGTGCCAGCTAAACCTGGACGCCTATCAGGGCGAAACGAACCAGTTCTTTGGAACGAAATATCACATGCCGATCCTGTTCTTCACACAGCTCATGGGTCTGGCATTTGGCATCGACCCCAAGGAACTTGGGTTTGGATTGGAGCTCGTGAGCGCCCGGAATGTCCTGGATACGCTCGGGGTGAAAGCGCCTCCTGAAACCCCGCCAGCGCCGCCTAAGCGCCCGCGCAAGCCGGAGGGGTTGCCCATGCCAAAGCCTTTGTCCAAAGGCCCGAAGGTCGATGAGCTTGAAAAGGAGGTGGCCAAATGACCGCCGGGAACGAGCCAAGAATTGGTGTATATATCTGTCACTGCGGCACGAACATCGCCGGCGTGGTGGATGTGGTCCAACTCGCAGAATGGACAGCCTCGCATTTGAAACATCGCGGCGTGGTCATCGCGCGCGAGTACAAATTCATGTGCTCGAGCTTGGGCCAGGAATTGATCGAGAAGGACATCAAGGAACTCGGCTTGAACCGTGTGGTCGTGGCCGCCTGCTCCCCCCATCTGCACGAGAAGACCTTCCGCACTGCCTGTTCCAAGGGCGGGCTAAACCCCTATCTGTTCGAGATGGTTTCGATCCGCGAGCAGGTCTCGTGGGTGCACAGCGACAAGGTCGCCGCCCTGGCCAAAGCCAAAGCGATGATCTCAGGCGGAGTGGAACGCGTACGCCACCATGTCCCGCTTGAGCCCATGACCGTCCCGATCCATCCTGCCACCATGGTGGTGGGCGGAGGCATCGCCGGCATTCAATCGGCGCTTGAGATCGCAGATGCGGGTCATCAAGTCTACATGATCGAACGTGAACCCTCTATCGGCGGCCACATGGCCCAATTCGACAAGACCTTCCCAACCCTCGACTGTGCCGCCTGCATATTGACGCCGAAGATGGTATCGGTGGGTACCCATCCCCACATTACATTGCTGACGTACAGTGAGGTTGAGAAGGTTGAAGGATACGTCGGCAGCTTCACGGTTACCGTCCGCAAGAAGGCTCGCAAGATCAAGGAGGACCTGTGCACGGGTTGCGGCATCTGCCAGGAGAAATGCCCGAAGAAAGTGATCGACACGGTCTATGAAGCGGGCCTTGGATATCGCAAAGCCGTCTACACGCCCTTCCCGCAGGCGGTGCCCAATACCCCGGTGATGGATGTGGAGAACTGCACTTATTACGAAAAGGGTACCTGCAAGGCCTGTGAAAAGTTCTGCCCTACCGAAGCGATCGACTTCGATCAACAGGATGAGATCCTGACCCTCCAGGTGGGGAACATCATCCTGGCAACAGGCTATGATCTGTTCGATGCCCGCCGGGTCACAAACTACGGCTATGCGCGCCTGCCCAACGTATTTACCTCATTGGAGATCGAGCGCCTCTCCAACGCCGCCGGCCCCACAAACGGCCAGATCGTTCTCCGCGACGGCAAGACCATGCCGAAAGCCGTGGGAGTCATCCACTGCGTGGGCTCACGCGACCGCAATTTCAACAACTACTGCTCGGTCATTTGTTGTATGCAGAGCCTTAAGTTTGCTCACCTGGTACACGAGCGGACGGGGGCCATTGTCTACAACTTCTATATCGACATGCGCACGCCCTACAAGGATTACGATGAGTTCTATCAGCGCGTAATGGAAGAAGGCACTCTCTTTGTGCGCGGCAAGGTAGCTGAAGTTACCGATGTGCCACGCCTCCCCACCGAAAAAGGAAGACTGATCATCCAGGTGGAAGACACCCTGGCCGGCAAGCAACGTCGCATTCCGGTGGACATGGTCATTCTGTCCGCGGGTCTTGAACCCCGCAAAGACGCCTACGAGACGGCCAAGATGTTTGGGATTTCATGTTCAGCCAACGGCTGGTTTACCGAGAAGCATCCCAAGCTCGACCCGGTTGCAACCATGACCGAAGGCATTTACATCGCCGGCTGTGCACAGGGGCCAAAAGACATCCCCACCAGCGTGGCGCAGGGCGCCGCTGCCGCCGCCCGTGTGCTCGGCAAAATTGAGCAGAAAGAGGTGGCGCTCGAGCCCGTGCGTGCCAGTGTGATCGAAGAGAAATGCTCTGGTTGCCGCATCTGCAATGGGCTGTGCCCGTTCAACGCCATCACTTTCCATGAAGACCGCATGGTGACCGAGATTAACCCGGCTCTCTGCCAGGGCTGCGGCACCTGTGTAGCCGCCTGCCCCGCCGGTGCAATAACCGGTACCGGCTTCAGCAACGACCAGATCATGGCCCAGATCGAAGGTCTCATGATGTTGAACCTCGATCCGGAACCGGTGGCTGCCTAGGAGAAAAACGATGACCGATCAATTTGAACCCACCATTATCGGCTTCACCTGCAACTGGTGTTCCTATCGCGCAGCAGACCTGGCTGGTACCGCTCGTATTAAATATCCCCCCAACGTACGCCTGATCCGCTTGATGTGTTCAGGACGTCTCGACCCGACCTTTGTTTTCAAGGCTTTGGCCAGCGGTGCGGATGGCGTCATGATCACGGGGTGCCATCCCGGTGAATGTCACTATCTCGAACAGAACTATAAGGCCCTGCGCCGGTTTCATCTGATGAGGCGGACCCTGCAGGGCTTCGGGCTCGAACCAACCCGCGTGCGGTTAGTCTGGGCCTCGGCGGCCGAGGGGGCCAAGTTCGCCAGTGAGGTTGCTTCATTTGTGGAGGAAATCCGCGCGCTGGGTCCACTGCATTGGGGCAGGAATAACGGAACGGAAAATGCCCAATCGCCCACAGAACGAGGCAAACCTGAATTGGTGGAGGCATCAGCATGACTGCTAATTCGAAACCGAAATTCGCGATGTACTGGGCGGCCTCCTGTGGCGGCTGCGAGATCGCAGTTCTGAACATTCACGAAAAGATCCTCGAGGTGGATGCGAACTTCGATGTCGTTTTCTGGCCAGTGGCCATGGATGCCAAGTACAAGGACGTGGAAGCTATGGAAGATGGCTCGATCCTGCTGACTTTGTTCAACGGCGGCATCCGCAACGATGAGAATGAGCACATCGCAAAACTACTTCGCAAGAAATCCAAGATCCTCGTGGCGTTCGGCTCCTGCGCCAACGAGGGCTGCATCCCCGGTCTGGCCAACCTCAGTGACTCCCGCGAGCTGGTTTATACAGCCTATAACACCATCACAACCGACAACCCGCATCAGATCTACCCGATGACTTCTTACGATGTGCCCGAAGGGGAGATCCACATTCCGAAAATCCTGCCCGTGCTGAAGACGCTCGACCAGGTGGTGGACGTGGACTATTACATGCCCGGTTGCCCGCCCGAATCACATCAGATCGCGGCGGTGATCGACCTGGTGATCCAGGTACTGCAGGGCAAGGCCGAGCTGCCTCCGAAGGGCTCCGTCATCGGCGCGGGCGGCTCCACCGTCTGCGATGAATGCCAACGGACGCGTAATGTTAAATCCATTAAATCCTTCCAACGCATCTGGGGCATCGCCCCGGATCCGTCGCTGTGTCTGCTGGAACAAGGCATCCCCTGCAACGGGCCTGCGACGCGCAGCGGCTGTGAAGCGCGCTGCCCCGCGGCAGGTGCCCAGTGCATCGGCTGTTACGGACCGGCCGAGGGCGTGGTGGATTACGGTGCCCGGCTCATTTCTTCGTTCGCTTCAGTTATCGACAGCAAGGACCCCGAAGAGATCGAACATATCTTGGACGGCCTGGTTGATCCAACGGGACAGTTCTATCGATTCAATTTAGCTGGCTCCCTCTTGAAAGCCGCCGTTCCAGCATGGAAGAAAGAGAAGGCGTAATATGGCACAACGCATTACGATCGACCCCATCACCCGCCTCGAAGGACACGGTAAGATCGAGATCTTCCTGAATGAAGAAGGCGAGGTAGCCAACACCTACTTCCAAATCCCTGAGCTGCGCGGCTTCGAACGCTTCTGTGTTGGGCGACCCGTGGAAGAGATGCCCCTGCTCACTAATCGCATCTGCGGCGTCTGCCCGGAGGCGCACCACATGGCCGCCGCCAAGGCTGCCGATGCGGTCTATCATGTGGATCCCCCCCGCACGGCCAAACTCTTGCGCGAGCTGCTTTATAGCGCTTTCTACGTCACAGACCATACCACCCATTTCTACGCGCTTGCCGGCCCGGACTTTGTCATGGGTCCTGATGCGCCCGTAGCCGAGCGCAACATCCTTGGAGTCATTCATAAGGTGGGTCTGGAGATCGGTGGCAAAGTCATCCAGGCGCGCAAGTCAGGACATGCGGTCGTTGAGATGATCGGCGGGCGCAAGGTCCATCCCTGCACCTCCATTCCCGGCGGCCTCACCAAGGGCATCACGCAGGAACAGCGCCAGGAGATCGAAGCCATGGGCAGATGGGCCGTGGAGTTCGCCCAGTTCAGCCTCAAGCTGTTCAATGATATTGTGCTGGGTAACAAAGCCTATGTCGACCTGATCCTGGGCGATATCTACACCCACCGGACTTATTACATGGGAATGGTGGACGAAAATAACAAGATCAATTTCTACGATGGCAAGGTACGGGTCGTGGACCCGGACGGCAAGGAGTTCGTGAAGTATTCGCCTAACGAATATTCCCAGCATATTGCCGAACATGTGGAACCTTGGACCTACCTCAAGTTCCCCTATTTGAAGAATGTCGGTTGGAAAGGTTTCGTGGACGGCAAGGACTCCGGTGTCTATTGTGCCACTCCCCTCTCCCGCCTGAATGCCGCAGATGGCATGGCTACCCCGCTGGCCCAGGAAGAGTACGAACGCTTCTATTCGACTTTGGGCGGCAAGCCGGTTCACCAGAGGCTCGCTACCCATTGGGCGCGTCTCATCGAATTACTCTACGCGGCGGAACGCTGGGTGGAGCTTGCCACCGATCCCGAAATTACTTCTCCGGACTTCCATACCATCCCCACCGAAAAACCGACCGAAGGCATTGGGATAGTCGAAGCGCCGCGTGGTACGCTTACACACCACTACACCACAGATGAACGCGGTGTACTGACAAAAGTAAATCTGATCGTCGGCACCACCAACAACTACGCGCCCATCAGCATGTCGATCAACAAGGCTGCCAGCAGTCTGATCAAGAAAGGTACTGTGGTTACAGAAGGAATGCTTAACATGGTGGAGATGGCCTTTCGCGCCTATGATCCCTGCTTTGGGTGCGCCACCCATTCTCTGCCAGGCCAGATGCCCCTCCAGGTGACCATTCATGACGCAGACGGCAATCCCGTGAAAGTGCTGCGACAATACTGTTAGCTTACTTTACCCAAAGCGTCCCGCAGGTTCCCTGGTTTTCCATGATGGCAGGGATGAACCCGCGGGACGTTGTATAACATTAGATGATGATATGAAAATACTGGTAATCGGGTTGGGCAATCCGATCTTGGGGGATGACGGCGTCGGCTGGAAGGTGGCCGAAGCAGTCTCGAAATCCGTTTTTCCAACACAGGGTCTGCCTCCAAAAGACGGCGGGACCAATATTGAGGTGGACTGCGCCTCGCTCGGCGGCCTCAGTTTGATGGAGCGCATGATCGGGTATGAACGCGTGATCCTGATCGATTCCATGGAGACGGGGACAAATACTGTCGGTACAGTAAAGGTCTTCCCCCTTGCTGCGCTTGAGAACCCCAGGTCCGGTCATTCGGCTTCGACCCACGATACATCTCTTCTTACGGCCCTGCAGACTGCGCAAACCATGGGTATGGCTGTGCCCTCGCGCGTACATGTAGTCGCGATAGAGGCCAAAAACGTCTACGACTTTTCGGAGAGTCTCTCGTCGGAGGTCGAACGAGCTATACCGATCGCAGTACAGAAGGTGCTGCAGATGGTAAAAGAAGAATTCTGATTAGTGCCTGAATTCCCTTTTGATTTTCTTGCCCTTACAATAAAATCCCCGCCATCTTGTGAATGACGGGGACTTTTTTCAGCCTTCGCTGGTCATAATAAACTGTGGCTTCATCTCAAAGTTTTCATACTTTGGTCGATAACGGTCGGTATCATAAAACTCCGCGACATTTACCACCTTCTTGGTCGCAGTAATAACATCCAGCGGCATGTTGTCATAACGACCATTTTTCAAGACGACCAATCGGCCGTGCACACCTTTGAGCAGCAGGTCAAGCGCCAGGTTTCCGAATGCCATGGGCACAATGGAATCAATGGCATCGGGATCGCCGCCGCGTACCATATACCCCAGCTTCTGGTCCACAACGTCCACGGTCTTGCCGCCATTGAATTTGGGAGAGGCCGCTTTCATGGCTGCCGCGATTGCATCGCCGATGCCGCCCAGCTTGGCATGACCGTAGGCATCGGTGGTCTGGTTCTCAAAGAACATATCTGCGCCTTCGAATGTGGCGCCTTCCGAAACCAGGACAATGGAATAGCGGCTGGGATTGCGCAGCCGGTCTTTGCTCATCAGGTCGGTAAGATGGTCAATGTTGACCTTGAATTCGGGAATAACACAGCGATTGGCCGCGCCCGCCATCGTGGGAAGCATGGCAGTGAAGCCTGCATAGCGGCCAAAGACTTCCAGCACCAGGAAGCGTTCATGCGAGCCGGCAATGGTGCGCAGGCTGTTGGTCAGAGCAATTGTCCGGGTGACACAGGTGCTGAAACCTATGCAGTAATCGGTGCCGGGGACATCGTTATCCATTGTCTTGGGGATGGCCACGGTACTGACGCCCTCCTGGTAGAGCCGCACACCATAGCTCAATGTATCGTCGCCGCCGATCGGCACCAGGTAATCCACGCCTAGGAAATCGAGGTTCTTCAGCACCTCGGGCGTAAGGTCATTCCGCTCTGCATTGAATTTATCCCGCAAATGCTCAGGCACATCTGCCTGCTTCATTTTGCTGGGATTGGTACGCGAAGTGTGGAGGAAGGTCCCACCGGTGCGGCCGGCGCGATTGACTATTTCCTCTGTCAACTCCTGGTAATTGTTGGAATTATCCGCATCTTTTTCGCGAATAACATCCACCAACCCCCCCCAGCCGCGGCGAATACCCACCACCCGATAGCCCTCACGTAAGGCGCGGATTGTCACCGCACGGATGGCCGGGTTCAATCCGGGCACATCTCCACCGCCAGTCAAAATGGCGATGCTGCGAGCTTTCTTCACCATATCACCCTCCGGTTATAGAATTTAAGTAAATCGCAGAATAATGAGGAAAGGGCCGATTTTTTGCCTGTTTATGTGAGCCGCGCACCCAAAAATCGGGCACTCCCCGAAATCGTGATTTACTGAACTAAGTATCCGAAAAATTATACCCCAGGCACCTCCATTGGGAAGTTAAGGATGTAAACAGGCTCTGATGACAACCGTCACAACTCTCATTCTCGGGTTCTTTTCGAACCGGTATATTCACAATATCCGGTGATTCTTAAGGAACCCTGGGGCTGTAAGTAGGGTACGCCCTTTCATAGGCCAGCAGGATCTTATCAAACACGTCGTTCAATTCCTTATCGACTGTCTGGAACTGCGGATGAGACTGGTGCCAGGCGATTGCCCTCCGCAGACCTTCGGCCCAATTCACTTCGCATTTGAAGTCGGGGACATATCGTTTGATCTTGCTGTTATCGAAGACGGCGCTGTGTGCCTTGTCACCCATCAAGGTACCAGTAGCTTCCGGCCAATAGTCCGCAATTAACTCGGTTGGGATATGAACGATCTTCGGGACGAGTTCCAGCGCAGTGAACGCCTCGCGATAGATTTGATCCCAGGTCAGCACCTCATCAGAGGTGATCTGAAATGCCTGGCCTATGGCTTTCTGGTTGCCAAGCAGGCCGACCAGTCCTTTGGCAAAATCGGCATTCCAGGTCATGACCCACAGCGAAGAGCCATCGCCGGGCACGATGACCTTCTTCCGGTTTTTCATCCGTTCTATCACGGTCCAGGGATGCTGCCAGCTACCCACGCAGAAGGGAATTTGCGATGGACCGTATGTAAGCGAGGGCCGGATGATTGTGACTGGGAACCCTGCCTCGCCATATGCCTTCATCAGGCGTTCTTCAGCGGCGATCTTATCGCGTGAATATTGCCAAAATGGGTTTTCAAGCGGCGTCTCTTCGGTAATAAGATAATTCCCGGGCGGCTTTTGATAAGCCGAAGCGGAACTGATAAAGACAAACTGATCGGTCTTGCCGCTGAACAGGGCAAGCTCGCGTTCGATGTCATCCGCTGTAAAAGCTATGAAATCCACAACGGCGTCGAAACGCTGGCCTGATAACAACTTGGGCAACTGATGCTCCTCTGCCCTTACATCGCCATTAAGCAGCACTGCGCCTTCCGGAATAGGATGCTTTTTCGAAACGGAACGGTTTAGGATAAAAAGCTCGATCCCACACGCTGCCGCGAGCTCTGAACAGGCGGAACTGATCAACCCTGTTCCGCCTATAAAAAGACATTTCATTATCCCTCTCCTAATTCGGGAAGAGGCTCGGGCGCCAGGTTACGATGAGAGTAAATGCCTTCCACCCAGAAAAAGATCAGGCCGAGCCAGACAAGACCGAACCCGATAAGTCGATCCCGCGTAAAGGGCTCCTTATAGAGCAGCACACCCAGCAGAAACTGCATGGTGGGGTTGATATATTGCAGAACGCCTATCGTGGTAAGCGGGACCAGAGGCACGGCCGAGGCAAAGAACAGGAGTGGGATAATCGTGACCAGCCCCGCGCCTACCATCATCCAATTGGCCTGGGGCCCGCTGTGCAGGAAGGCCCCCTGCCCCGTAAATTCGCTAAAGGCCAGGACAACGAAAGCGGGCAGGAACATCCACCCGGTTTCGAGTGTCAGACCATATAACGAGTTGAGCGGCGCCAACTTTTTGATAAGCCCATAAAGTCCGAAAGAGACGGCAAGTATGAGGGCGATCCAGGGGAGAGAACCAAAGCTTACTGTAAGATAGAGTACCCCCAGCACGGCAAATCCAATGGGAAGCCACTGGATCGGCCGCAGGCGCTCTCGGAAGACCACCACCCCTAAAAGCACGCTGAACAGCGGGTTGATGTAATAACCGAGGCTGGTCTCCACGACAAATTTGTTGTTGACGGCCCAAACATAGGTGAACCAGTTGATGCTGATCAGCACGCCCGCCACAAGATAAATTCGCAGTGTCTTCCATTCGAAGGCGACTCGACGAAAGGCCTGCCATTGCCTCGTAATCAGAATCACGATCAGCAGCATGATAAATGACCAGCCAATGCGATGGCCGATCAATTGGAGAGCGGGAATCGTCTCTAATTGTTTCCAATAGAGAGGAAAGAGTCCCCACATCAAATAAGCGATGATCGCGTAAAGAATGCCTTTTCTATTCACATTTCACCAGGGATTAAGGCAGCATAACCCGAAATCAAAATTGAATATATCCGCCACCTCGCCCTGTGACGGAGGCTCTCCGGCAAGAGGACAGTGGGTCAGAACCGGTCTATAGGCTGGCGTCCGGCAAAGCCTGCTTCGATCTCATGCCAGAATTCGATCTTCCCTTCACCGTACTTCCAGCACAAATAGACTTCATGATCGTTGCGCCAGGCCGGAAAATCCAGGAGGCCGCTGTTGACATCTTTGATCTGCGCGCCCGTGGCAAGGATGCGATGTAGAAGATCATCTAGCCGTTCGAAGTCTTTAACCAATTTACTCAGTGTAGGGTTGCCACCGTTCCCTGCTGACCGCTCGATGGCCGGCCAAATTTCCGGCTGCAGTTCTAAGATCTTGCTGCGAATGGTCTGAATCTCTTCCATCATGGGACGGATGATTTGCAGGGCCGCGTTTGCTTCTTCCAGGCTGAAATAATGGGGTTTCATATCTTTTGAAGAAATGGATCAGGCACAGAATGGCTCAGGGGCACGATTACCCTAGGCCTTCATGGCCGGAGCCTCTTTAAGCTGGGCGACCAGGAAAAGGCAAATTACCAGCAACCCAACCAGCACCAAAAGGGGTACCGTCATGGAGCCGGTGACCGGCGCCTTGAACGCGTCCAACCCGAGAATGAAAATGATGCCTGAAATCTGTCCCATCAGGATCACCATTCCGTTCGAAGTGCCTTCGGGCGCCGGATAGGTGATCTCCGCCGCATATTGGAAGCCAATGGGGCCGGCGCTGAGCAGGAAAAATCCAAAGATGAAAGAAAAGATGAGAAGCAGCAGGTTGCTCGTCACGTAGGTGAGGCCCGCTAATCCGACCGCCGCGCCGAGTACGGCCACAAGCAGGAATGGTACACGTTTGCGATAACGGTCCGAGAGCAGGGGCAGGATCACGGCTCCAACAATTCCGCCAAAGATCATGAGGCCCCCCGCATTCCCTGCCTGAGTTGCAGAAAATCCGCGCGGCGAAATGATCTGCTCGATCCACGTAGTGATCGCATTGAATGCTCCCAGGCCTACGAAGAAAATAATCAGCAGGAAGATAAAATCGCGCTGGCGGATCATCTTGGATAGACCGTCGAGCACAAGCGAGCGTGCTTCCTGTTCAGGCGGGCATGGAGGGGATGGCGGACGTTCGCGCGCAAATACGAAAAACGCAATCATGGCCAGTGCGGAGGCAATCCCGTAGATCATCAGCATTCCGCTGAATCCGGAACGGATCGTGAGATAGGGTGTGACCGCCAGCCCCACCAGGATGCCCAGATAGATGGCAAGCGAGCCGATCCCACTGGCAGTAGCGCGTTCCTCCATGGGGAACCAACGCGCCGCAATGGTTGTAACCGCATTTAGGATAAACGGCTGACCGATTGCGATCGCGATCTGAGCCACCAGCACCCATGTGTAATTGGCAGAGACCAGGCCGCGCACCAATCCGAAGACGCCTGTCAGCACGGCGCCAATACCTATGCCGACCCGTAGCCCATAGGTATCAATGACCCACGATGCAGGGAAGGAGGCAAAGATATATACAACCATGAAGCTGAGGGAAAGTAAGCCGATGCTTAAGTCCGATACCCCATAGAATTTCATCGCGTCGGTCGTGACTGCCGCGAAGGTTATCCACAGGAGTTGGTTTACTGCGACAATGGCCATGAACGCCAGTAGGACAACCCAGCGATAACCGTACACTTTGAAACCGGTTTGTGTCAAAGTATGCCTCCGAAAAATGTTGTTCTTAAGAGAAACCCCCAGCGAGTATACTCCGTTGCGCCGGTATTTTTTTTCGAGATTCCAAGCGGGATCAGCAAGCCTATACTTTTGTTCCGCGCAGCCTCAAGCTATTACTCACTACAAAGACGCTGCTGAAAGCCATCGCGCCGGCTGCGATCATCGGGTTCAAGAATCCGAGCGCGGCGGCGGGGATCAGGATCACATTATAGAAGAATGCCCAGAAGAGATTCTGTTTGATGGTACCCAGTGTTTTGCGCGAGAGCGAGATGGCGCGCGCCACACCCCGCAGATCGCCGCTCATCAGCGTTACGGGGGCAGCGGCCATCGCCACATCGGTGCCGGTGCCAATGGCAATCCCCACGTCGGCCTGCGCCAGGGCAGGCGCATCATTGATTCCATCACCAACCATGGCAACAATGTTCGAGCCCGGCAAGGTTTGATGATTAGACTCATCCGCCTGACCCGCCTGAAGGCGTTTTACTTCCGCGGCCTTTCCTTCAGGCAGCACTTCAGCAAGCACAACGTCAATCCCAACCTGCTTTGCAATCGCTTCAGCCGTCTTGCGGTTATCACCGGTGATCATCGCCACCTTCAGCCCCATGCGATGCAGCTCATCGATCGCTTCACGCGATCCATCCTTGACCGTATCAGCCACGGCGATCACCCCTGCGACTTCATTGTTGATCGCGACCAACATGGCGGTCTTGGCTTCAGATTGCAGACGAGTGACTTCAGAGCCAAGCCCATCCAGGGAATAACTGCGCGACTCCATCATCCGCAGATTACCTACAGCCACACTCTTTCCCTCTACCTCAGCCGCTACCCCTTGACCTGCTTCTGCCGTAAAGCCCGATATCTCACTTAAGGTCAGGCCTCGCGCAGTGGCTTCAGACCAGATGGCTTCGCCCAGCGGATGCTCACTTCCCTTTTCAACGGAGGCCGCGAGCCGCAGGAGCGCTTCGGCCGAACCTCGAAATTTGTTGTTCGTTCCAATCAGGATATCCGTAACTGCTGGCTGCCCCTTCGTAATAGTACCGGTCTTATCCAGCACAACTATCGAAACCTTGCCCGCTCTTTCGAGCGCCTCGCTGTTGCGGAACAGGACGCCAAGCTCGGCGCCTTTGCCTGTGCCCACCATCACGGCAGTCGGAGTGGCAAGGCCCATCGCGCAAGGACAGGCGATCACCAACACCGCAACCATATTAATGAGAGCCGTGGTAAACACGGAATCGGTAAATTGATAAGCTGGCAGGAAGCTGGGAACGACAAAGTACCAAATTGCAAATGTAATGAGTGCCACCGAGATTACAACCGGCACAAATATGGCGGAAACCTGGTCAGCCAGCTTTTGGATCGGGGCTTTGCTGCCCTGGGCATCCTCCACCAATTTGATGATTTGCGCCAGCGCAGTCTCCTTTCCAACCTTGGTCGCCTCGAACTTGAGCAGGCCCAGTTTATTCAGGGTCGCGCCGATCACCGGATCGCCGGGGCCTTTTTCAACTGGCATTGACTCGCCTGTCAGCATCGCTTCGTCCAGTGAGGACCGGCCTTCCACGACAACACCATCCACCGGTATCTTTTCACCAGGGCGCACCAGGACCACATCGCCTACAATTACCTCATCTACAGGCACTTCGGTTTCAACTCCGTCGCGCAGGATGTGAGCCACCTTGACGCGCAGTCCCATCAGTTTCTTGATCGCATCGGATGTGCGTCCTTTGGCCCGTGCCTCCAGGAATTTGCCAAGTCGGATCAACGTAATGATGACGGCCGCGGTCTCAAAGTAGACATGTCCGCCTACCAGGCCCAGAGTCACGACGACCGAATAGAAATAGGCAACCGATGAGCCCATGGCGATCAGCACATCCATGTTGGATGAGCCGCTGCGCAGGGCCTTGAAAGCGCCTACATAGTACTGCCAGCCCACATAGAACTGGACCGGCGTAGCTAGCGCCCACATCAGCCAGTTAACCCACGGCTTCGATTCGGTCATCATCCCCGGCAGGGGTGCCATCAAATAGAAAAAGGTTGGCAGTAATCCGAAGTCGCGCAGCATTGAGAATAAGAATAACGGGATTGTGAACGCCAGACCTGTAATCAACAAACGACGCTGGGTTTGAATTTCGCGCAGGCGGGCCTTGGCTTCGGCATCCTCCGCATCCCCGCCCATTTCCAATGCCTCAAAGCCGGACTTGGCCACAGCAGCCCGTATCTCGGCCTGACTTACCACGGTGGGCACGTATTTGACGCGTGCGCGCTCATTGGTAAGGCTCACTTGGGCTTCAATCACGCCTTCAATCTTCGCAAGGGCTTTCTCGAGACGCCTCGCATCGTTATCATCAGCGAGGCGCTTGATGACAAGGTCCGCCTCGCCCGTGGCAATCCCATATCCGGCGCGTTCTACGCGAGCGATCATGTCGCTCAACCCTGCCGCCGAAGGGTCGAACTGTATCAGCGCGCGCTCGGAGGATAGATTGACTACCGCAGTTTGGACCCCGCTGACCTTCTTCAAATTGCGCTCAATGGTCGTTACGCAGTTGGCGCAATACATACCTGTAATGGGTAACGTTAATTGTTTGGTTTCGGACATATACCTCTCACAAACTGGTTTCTGCCAATCTCACATGAGGCTGGAATCCGTAAATTGCACAGGTGCGGTGCGGGAGATCTTGCACAAGAGATCTCGCGCACCAACGCCTCGAAAATGAGGCGAATTCTATGCAGCGACCGGATATTCGATCTCGGTTAGTAGGGCTTTGATCTTTTCTTCACTTGCAGGTGCATCGAACTCTACCTTGACGTTCTTGGTGTCCAGGTCGGCCTTAACCGATTTCACGCCCTCCAACTCACCCACTTCCATTTCAATGGTATGAGTGCAGTGCATGCAATGGATTCCTGGAACAGAATAGGTAATACTGGTCATTTTTGTTCTCCTTAGATTTGGTTTTGATTATTTACCCAGCGCCATCTTGACGGCGTTGTAGGCATCCACAATTCCATAGCCATATGCATTATTGGGCTGGCCTCCGGAAAAGCATTCTCCCGGAGGTTCCGCCCCGGCATAGGGCGTTGCGGTCTGGGTCAGGATTTGCTCCGTTCGGTCTATGTCGCCTTTCAACGTAGGATTTGCCGACCACATCAGCGCAACAACTCCCACCACATGCGGACCCGCCATGGAGGTGCCTGATTCCGGGCCATAGGTTCCGTTGGGGAGCGATGAGACCACATCCACACCAGGGGCTGCAATATCGGGCTTGGTACGGTCCGAGCCATCTATGGTTACCGGTCCGCGGCTGCTGAAGGGAGCCACATTGCCGCCTTTATCCACCGCCCCCACCGAAAACACAGAAGCATAGATCGCCGGCGGATTGTCGAGGGTACTGCAGATAGGTCCATCGTTGCCGGCCGACACCACCATGAATATGCCGGCTGCTCGCAATGCATCCACCGCAGGTCCGAAGGTGTCAGCATCACAGCCTTCCAGCGAAGGGCAGCCCCACGAATTGTTGAGCACATCTGCGGCTCGCGTCGGGTCACCGTTCCTGAAGGGGTCACCACCCTGTGGAAACGGAGCGAGCATGAACTGCATACAATTTAGATAAAGCGCCGGGTCGCCAAGATTACGCTCAAGGTTGACGCATCCTATCCAGTGTGCTTCCGGCGCGACTCCAATACCGCCTTTACCAAGCACGATCCCTAACGTATGAGTCCCGTGCCCTTCTTGATCGTTCGGCGACTTTGAATTTGTCCAGGGGTCGTACCAGTTGTAATCATCTCCTTGCGTCAGGCCGCCGTACGAATCTCTCAAAGCCGGATGTGTTCCATCCACACCGGTATCCGATTGACCAACCACGATACCCTTGCCCGTCGCGCCGAAATCCTTCCAGACCCTGTCCGCACCGATCATCGTTATGTTCCAGCCGGGATCTTGCTGAATAGAGTTCAAGTTTCCGGTCATCGGCCGGCTGAGCTGCGGGATGGCGCGCAACCGTGGGCTCGGAATGATTCTGTCCACTTCAGGCCGGCTGAGCAAATACAAACGTACCAGGGCGCTGCCGTTCACTTCCATGGCATTGACCAGGTAATACGGGGTGTAATGGATTCCAAAACGATCCAAAGTCTGGCGCAGGCCTTGTTGTGTGGAATTGGCTTCATCAGTTAATGTCTGGTAGACATAGGTCCTGCGCGCAGCCAGTTCTTTGATCTGGACAGCCTGGGAAAGATCCGCCTGGTTCTTCAAAATTACGAATAGGCGATCTCCATAGAATCCATGCAAGCCAAATAGACCGTAGATAACGATCGCCAGTCCCCAGGTCACTGTAGCGGCGATGTAAGGGTTCACCGTTAGGCGCGGCTTCAACCTGCCGCCGATCCAAACCGCTAGGCTCACCAATATACCCAAACCCATCATCGAGAAGGACGCGATCATCGCCCACGGGAGCAAATCTCCGAGAACAATGGTCAATTCGGTAGGGTCGATGAATATCAGCGGCGCGGCAGCCAGAAGGCCTACCCCGACCGTCATCGCTGAAACCGAGGAAGCAATACTCCCCAGAGCAAATCCGAACATCGGCAGGATAACGATCAGCAGCAGTTGGCCTCCATCATAGCCAAAGGCCGAGCCGAGTATGGCAAGCAGGACCGCGATGCCTAACCCATTGAGAAAGGTATTGCTTTCTGTCGTTACCACGAGGCTGGAGGCCAGCAGTCCGAAGGCCAAACCGGTCAGCAGATTCACAACAATGTCGGTGCCGGAACCAAATGCCCCCCACAGGAGGAAGGGCCAGATTCCAAACGGTACGATTGCAAAAACAAACAGAGAGCGCCGGTCAAACCGGAAGCTAAGCCTGCGAAAGAACAGTACAGCCGCCGCTGCGCCCAAACCGATAAGAATTTGGATCAATGCCCCCACCTGGTCATTATTGGGGCCCACGAAGCGCAGGGCCAATGCAGGCAGGGTGATGAGACTTGCGATCAACCAGGTCCGATAAACCGGACGGAAAATACTCTTCGAAACAGAAACTCCGATCCAACAAGCTGCGGCCAGGATAATTGCCTGCAGCAGGAACCAGACCATCCCTGCCTTGCCTAAAACAGCCAGGCTTTCAGAAGCAAGCGCATTCTGTTCCAGGAACCAGGCGGCTGATCCCCCAAGGAACACAAAAAGGAAGATAACTAGACTGGCAAGCACAAAAAGAAAAATCGCGCTTCCCCTGACGCGCTCTTTGAGCGGCGGAACCTGATTCGCGGTTTCGGATATCATGTGATTTTCCTAGACCTTCTTGGACATCTCAAAGACTTCCGTGATCTCTTTTAACACGCGTTCCCGCTCTTTCGGGTTATTTCCCTGAATGGCGGTGGTTACACAGGAATCCAGATGACTCGAAAGGATTTGCGTGCTGACCTTGTTAAGCGCCGACTGCACGGCCTGGATTTGGCGGATCACGTCTATGCAGTAGGAATCTTCCTCCACCATACGGATCACACCATGGAGATGTCCTTCAATGGTCTTTAATCGCCGGAGGGCGTTCTCATTTTCCATAGGAACCTCATTACTTAATTCGACGGCCCATAAGGGGGGCCTATTACCCCCCCCAGGGGGGTAGGGTAAGTAGATAATACAACCGGGAAGAAGATTTGTAAAGGAAGAATGTCATGGCTTTATTCGTGACGACCGGCGGCGCCGTGCCAAAGTCAGAGTTTGGGGGCTTTATCCAGGATTCTCCGGCAGAGTCCGGGCTTTCTCTTGGCCTGCTGCCGAAATACGTAGCGTATCAAAGCCGGGTTCTTTCTTGTGTCTTCTCTTAGGAAGGATCCCTGAAATCTGCATGATCCGTGTGCGGATCGCACATCTGATTCATGGGCCTGGGATTTCCCTGGAGCCCGCAAAATCACACAGATGTATCTCTCCAGACGTCGGAATTGACCCTGCCACCGTTTCCGCCGAGTATTCGGAGCCTTTCCGGCGGGGTTTCGGCGAGTAAGGCCTGCCAGATAACTCTATAATCATAAAGTCGAATAAGGAGGTAAGTTTATGAAAACGATTTCGATCCTGCTTGCCCTGTTGAATTCACTTGCCGCGGGCCTTGTAGTTGCGGCCTCGCTTCCTGCGATCCATATCCTGCGACCCGCTTCCTCGTTGTGGAATGTAACCAAAGTTGTCGCCAGCGCGGCAGTCATCGCCGCGGGCATCCTGACCTGGATCGCGGCCGGGCATGCGACCACCAGCCCTAATCTGATCTTGCTGACGGGGCTGCTACTTGTTGCGCTGGGCACCGCCTCAGCCGTCTGGACGATCCACCTTGCCCTGGTCAGCGGGGCTCTTCACAATTCCATGTTCTTGTATGGCGGAAGCCTGGTGGCACAGGGAGCTTCATTCCTCTGGAACTTGCTCCCCGCTGGACGGGGTGTAAGCGGCATCTGACCAATCATGGTATACTGTATCCAACAGTTAGAAATTGGATAACTGGTTTTGTGTGGTGTAACTGCCGCCGACCCTGTTATGGGCTGGCGGCTTGTCTTTTACCGGACGACCCGGAGAAAGCAGTAGCAAAAATGGACGTCAAGATCTATGTAGGGAACCTGGCCAAATCAACCACCGAAGATGAGCTGAAGAACCTGTTCACGGAAGTCGGACCGGTGGCCCTGGTGGAGGTCATCAAAGACCGGGACAGCGGCCAGTCGAAGGGCTTTGCCTTCATTACAATGAACGAGCAAGCGGCGGCTGACAGCGCCATCTCCAAGTTCAATGGTTTTTCTTTGGGCGGCAATGAATTGAAAGTCAATATCGCCAAGCCCAAAGTGGAACGCAGCGGCACCGGGAGGCGCTAAACCGATAGGGGTTTACTTCATGACCCATCCCGAGATTCGGGATGGGTCATGTTTTTTGTTTAAGAATTGATTTTGAGGAATGGGCGGATGAACACAGACTAAGCGTTTTACTATCTATCTGGCTCACGGAGAATATGGACGACGTCAGGCTTATCGAAGTGAGTTCTTACAAAATCTTTGGGAGGCGGGGGCTTCCACTAGCCGGGGGAACCTCACAACAACGAATCCAATAATAAATAAGGACTTAAACTATATTTCAGCAAATTGTTCTATAATCTGGTGGAAATTCTAAAGAATAAAGCTGATGACAATTTGGAATAATTCGCAATGCAAAACATACCACTTGACAGACCACCCCGGCACTTGGCCGCTTCTCAATTGATGGGCAGGCAAATGAACATACAATCGGCATTATTGATTTGTTTTTCTTCCGGTGAGTCATTATGAAGATAAGGACCGCCCTTGCCGATGGCCTTGATCGTATTCGCACCTCCCAGACATTCGCGCTGGTCGCCATTGCCGCGGTGGTGGGTTTAGCTACAGGTATGGGGGTATGGTTTTTCAAACGGATCATAGATGCGGTGCAATTTGTCATGACCCAGGGCTTTGGACCGTTCGAGCCAGGCTTTGGAAAATGGATCATCATATTTATTCCCGTCGTCGGGGGCATTATTGTTGGCTTAACCTCCCATTATCTAATAGGCGAGGAACGTTTGCATGGCGTGGCGGGAGTTATGGAGTCGGTGGCGCTGGCTGGAGGGCGGCTTCGGTATAAGAGTGCACCGGTAAAAGCAATTGCCTCGGCAATTGCCATTGGGACCGGAGCGCCTGTTGGTCCGGAGGATCCTTCTGTACAAATTGGCGCTAATATAGGCTCCATGGTCGCCCAGCTCCTGCGCTTATCCGATGAACGGATCCGGATGCTCGTGGCGGCAGGCTCGGCCGCAGCCATCGCCGCGGCCTTCAACGCTCCGATTGCTGGAGTGTTTTTCGCGCTTGAACTCATTCTCGGCGAGATCGATGGCAACGCCCTCGGTATGATGCTGGTCGCCTCTGTGGCCTCCTCAGCCTTCACCCAGGCGGTCAGTGGGCCGGAACCAGCCTTCCATGTTCCTACGTACGCCTTCAAATCTGCTTGGGAGTTTCCCCTTTATCTGGGATTAGGCCTCTTGGCCGGTCCGATCTCGGCTGCCTATATACGCCTGCTTTACACCATGCAGGACTTCTTCCATGGGATCGAATTGCCGGCCTGGCTCAAGACAGCTGCCACCGGTTTGATCATCGGGATCGTGGGACTTTTCCTGCCAAAGGTATTGGGCATCGGGTACGACACAATTCAGGAAATCCTGAACAAGAATGACTTTGCTATTTGGCTGTTGTTGGCTCTGTTGTTTGTCAAGCTTATCCTTACCCCATTAAGCATCGGCGGCGGATTTCTGGGTGGAGTGTTCGCCCCATCGCTGTACTTGGGTGCCGCTCTGGGGGGGGCATATGGTATTGTGGTAGCAACCCTGTTTCCCGGCCTGGGGATCAGTCCTGCTGCCTTCGCTTTGGTCGGCATGGCGGCAGTATTGGCAGGATCGGTGCATGCGCCGCTGACCGCCACCATTTTGCTGTTTGAAATGACCAATGATTATCGGATCATTCTGCCCGTTATGCTGGCCGCCGCCGTGAGCTTGCTTCTATCACAGCGCATCCAGCGCGACTCCATCTACCTGACTGGCCTGGCGCGTCTCGGTATTCAACTGGATCGCGGACGAGATGTGCAGATACTGCAGGGCATAACCGTTGGTGAAGCAATGCACACCAATACAGATACGCTCTCGGAATCCCAAACACTGGAGCAGGCAGCAGATAGACTGGCACATACTCACCATCACGGCATGCCCGTGGTCAATGCCGCAGGGCATCTCGTAGGGATACTGACCGTACAGGATATCGACAAAGTGGAGGCCGCGAAGCGTGGATTCACAACGGTCGGGGAGGCGTGCACGCACGAAATGCTTGTGACTTATCCTAACGAGACCTTAAGTGATGCTCTCCTGCGTATGAGCCATCGCGATGTTGGCCGCCTGCCCGTGGTTGAACAAAATAACCCTCGTAAATTGGTGGGAGTGCTCCGCCGCGCCGATGTGATTCATGCGTACGAGATCGCTCTCACGCGCCGTACAACCCAGCGCCATCGCGCCAGGAGAGTCCGGTTGGATGCTTTTACCCCCGCTCAAGTTAACGTATCGGATGTTGCTATCGAAGTGGGCGCACCCTGTGCTGGGAAGAAAATGCTTGAGGTTCCGTGGCCTCACGAAAGCTTGATTGCCTCGGTTCGCCGAGGGAGTCAGGTTTTCATTCCTCATGGTGATACGGTCCTCAAACCTGGTGATATTCTGGTGCTGGTTGCCGAAGGACAGGCGCGCGAAGACGCATTACAGCTCTGCCGTAAGCCGGATGACCGCTGAAATACTCGTTTGGCAATCCCCGCGAAAATCAAGGCAAGATTAGTCCTGAGGATGCCTGCCTCCCTTCCTACCTCGATGTCTATGCGCATTGCGACCTTGAATCTAATTAGAAATTAGTCTATGATTTTAATAAATTAAGAGCACAATTGTCATATAATTTGACGTGATTGGGACCAATCCGTTCCTGATCGATTCTATTCCTTGTTTTGAAAGCTAAATTTCAGGGTCCTTTATGCCTGTGTTTGCCAGTTCTCGGTTTCAGATGCTGAAATAAAATATGGTTTCCAGCGACGTTAATCCAGATCAAGAAGCGTCTCCGGAAGAGACCCGCTTGGTGTGTCAAGCCAGGGCGGGCGATGCTGCTGCCTTTATTCAGCTTTACGATACATATGTCGAAGGTGTATATCGCCATGTTTATTTGCAGGTATTAAACAGCGCTGCGGCCGAAAGGCTTACCTCTCAGATCTTCCGTTATGCCTGGGAAAACCTTAATAGTTATCAGAAGAGTGGCTTATCCTTTTCCACATGGCTGTACGGAATCGCAAGAAATCAGGTAATGGGGTATTACAAGACCAGCCTGAAGACTCATGCCATTGATGTTGGTTTCCTTTCAGTTGCTGCCGATTATGGATTGAATAAAGAGGTCCAGGATTTGATAAAACTGGAGACGATCCGTAGTCACCTGCAATTTCTAACGGGCGACCCAAAACCAACATTGGTTTCCAGGATTTTTCGACGAAAGCCTATCAACCAGAAGATCGCCCGCATGATGGGCAGGCTTGAAGGCGATGTCCACTCCCTGCAGGTGAGTTCCTTGCAGACGGTTTCGAGGTTTTTGGAACATCTGAATCTCGGTCGTGAGGTTAAGCCTTCATCCGGGTTCAATACGCATACCCGTTTATGGTTGGCTCAATATTTGCAGTTCCACGCACACCGGCCTGCCGGGTCATCAACGTTCTGGAGAATGACTCTGATCTACACCGCGTTAGTGGCTGCCTTTCTTATTACCGGCACTGCCAAAGCCCAGTCTGCATTGCCGGGCGACATATTATATGGTTGGAAGCGGACCAGCGAGCAAGCCTGGCTTTCCGTGTCACCCGACCCCGTGGGTACGGATATTATCCTTGCCGACCGCCGGCTCAATGAATTGATCGCGGTCGAGCACGACCCGGTGCGCAGGGCAGAGGCCTCAAGCGACTATTCTGCGGCACTGACCAAATTGAACCCTGTAAGTAATTCGACCACCAGTGCGCGCCTCCTGCCTGTACTCAGGGCTCATAGCCAGAGACTGGCTAATGCCGGTTTACCTGCCGCCCAGGTGAACAATTACCTGACGGTTGGAGATAGGCCCGGCTCCAGCGTAAACTTGGATCCGGTTATTCCTACTGAAGTAGTGCCCCCAGTGACAGAAATATCTACTGCGGCGGCAGCAGCAATGCCCGCAGTAGTCGCCTCTCCTTCAACTGATGTACCTGCTGTGGTTGCCCCGGCTCCAATAGATGTTCCCACCGAGGTTGCCCTGCCTCCCACAGAAGTTCCAACTGAAGTCGCGCCGCTTCCCACAGAGGTTCCTACCGAAGTCACTGTGCCTGCCACCCCTGTTCCCACTCAGGCTGCTACCCCTGCAACCGTTGCTCCGACTCAAGTTGCCAGCCCGGCCACGCAGGTTCCCACCGCGGTCGTGCCGCCCGTAACAGATGTCCCCAGCGCAGCACCCCCTCCGCTGGCTCCGACAGCCGCACCCTCGCCTCAAGTTGCGAACTCGATTTTACCCACTCCAATCCCCGACCTCATTCCAACCGGCGCGATCCCCTGATCTCCAATAGTGCTGGCATTTAAGCTCATTTCGGTAAACCCTGCCGCGAAATCGCCTCTGGTCAATTGACCTCCGGGACCAGGCTGCTGGTTGATGGCTAAGCTCATTACGCACAAATCAAACCGCTTCGGGCATTGAACTCGATACTTCGCGAAGGCCGATAAAGAGGGTATTTCTTTTGGCCAGGTTTTTTCATCGTTAACCGCAGAAGAGCACAATTTCCGCGAGCCCAACAGGAGCCCGCCTTTAAACGCAATATAATCTGCGTAATTCGCGATTTCGAGGATTTTCCGATTTTGGGGTGTGCTGCCTGCAGCACACCCCAAAATCGGATTGCTCATCACTATTCTGCAGTTTACTGAATTTGGTTATTCAAATTCGGGAGGGACCATGAAGATTCTTGCCATGGAAAGAGAGGTCCCGGGCGTAAAGCCCGAACAGTTCGCGCAACATCGCAAACTCGAGGCCAGAAAAGTCTGGGATCTATATTTAGCTGGCATCATCCGCGAATTGTATTTTCGTCAGGATCGTTCAGAGGCTGTCCTCATTATGGAGTGCCCCAGCGCTGGCGAAGCCATCCGCGCATTGGGCGATCTGCCGCTCGTTCGGGCTGGGCTGATCACCTTTGATGTTATCCCTTTAGTGCCTTACCCGGGATTTGCACGACTGTTTGGGGAAATTGAGTCCCGTCAATCGCCGGCTTAATGTAATCGTCAGCGAAGCGGGGGACCCCGACCAGGAATAATCTTCTAACGCCGGCAACGCGACCTCGAGTTGAAAACGAGTTGTAGAATCGCGCTCAGGATCTTGGAAAAGGGAACAGATTTCATCACTCTCCGCTATACTAGGCTACATCCAGTAACAAGAGGCTCAAGCATTGAACCTGAATCAGACCATCCATCTCCTTGGCGACTTGCTCGGCCAGGTCATTTCTGAATTCGAATCGCCTGCCATCTTTGAGCTCGAGGAACAAATCCGGGCGCAGGCCAAGGCGCGTCGCGGCGGGGACCGGAACGCCGCTCAACGATTACAGGAAAGGGTTTCGGCCTTGCAAACGGACGAAGCTCGAGGGGTGGCTGCTGCCTTCGCTGCTTATTTTGACCTGGTTAATTTGGCCGAAGACAACCACCGCGTACAGATCCTGCACCAGCGTCAGATAACAGAATACCCTGAACCTATAGATGATTCCATCGGGGAGGCGGTTTCGATATTGAAGGCTCGCGGGGTAACCCAGGAACAAATGTCGGCCTTCCTGGAGAATCTTTCGATTGAATTGGTGATCACTGCGCATCCCACGGAAGCCCGGCGGCGCACCGTGCTGGACAAGATCGAACGCCTCGGTGCTTTATTAAACAGGCTCAGCGAACAAGCACTTTCTCCTCAGGAACGCGATCGGGTGCTTGCTTCGCTTCACGGCGAAATCTCAACGTTGTGGCTCACCGAGCGTACTCGGTCCGTTCCATTGACTGTTCCAGACGAGGTGCGTACGGGACTGTATTTCGTCGAATCTTTCTTTTGGAAAACCATCCCCCTTGTTTACGATGATCTTGAAAGGGCCCTCGAGCTTCATTATCCTGGTTTACAGGCCCCCTCTGCCTGGTTGCGTTTAGCATCCTGGATCGGGGGTGATCGCGATGGCAATCCCAACGTCACGGCAGACGTAACAGCCGAGACCTTGCACTTGCATCGCGGTCTCATGGTGGAGAGTCACCGCCGCTCCCTGCAGGAATTGGGCAGGCGGTTAAGCGTAAGCTCGCGGCGTATCCCGCCCCTTCCCGCTCTCACCCGTTGGATCGAGAAGCGCCGTCCTTTGCCCCCACATGCAGCTTATATCGAAAAGCGGTATGCCATTGAGCCATATCGCCTGGTGCTATCTTTGCTCGCTGCAGATCTGGCCGAGGCCTCGCGCGCCGATATGAAATCCAATCTTCTACAGCGAGACCCTGGCCAGGCACACCTTAACCTACGCGACCTGCTCGAACCGGTTGAAATTATCGCCGCCTCCTTGCCCAACCAGCTGGAACAATATGAATTGGATACTGCCCTGCATCAACTGCATGTTTTTGGTCTTCATGCAGCTCGCCTTGACCTGCGCGAAGATTCAGCCCGATTAAATGCCGCGCTTGGCGAAATCTTGCATGCACTAAAAATTGAATCCAATTTCCAGGGCCTTTCTGAAGGCCAAAGGATCCAACTTCTCACGCGACTATTATGCGAGCGCCCGCCGAAGCTGACCGAGGATCCTAAGGTGTCGACGACCGCCTCCGAGACCTGGGATTTGTTCAAACTGATCGCGCGGGTCTCCGACGTGTATGGGAGCGAGATGCTTGGGGCAATCGTTATCTCGAATACCCATTCGGCCGCCGATGTCTTGACAGTGCTGCTGCTGGCGCAATGGGCAGGCTGCCAATACGTACCGCCCATCTCACCCTTGTTTGAATCGATCCAGGACCTTAAAGACGCGGCTCTGATTTTGGATTCCCTGTTCAAGTCCGAAATTTACCGTGAGCATCTCAGGTCACAAAACAACGAGCAGATGGTCATGATTGGCTACTCTGACAGCAACAAAGATGGGGGCTATATGATGGCTAACTGGTCGTTGTATCGAGCACAGGAGGAAATTACTCGCCTGGCCCAGGCATTCAACGTTACGCTGACCATTTTTCACGGTCGTGGAGGAACCACCGCCCGCGGCGGCGGGCCCGCCAATAGAGCCATCCGCGCACAGCCACCCGGCAGCATCCATGGCCGCTTCCGCCTTACCGAACAGGGCGAGATCATCGCCGCTCGCTATGCCAACCCTGATCTCGCACACCGCCATCTCGAGCAGATCGCCAGTGCGGTCCTTTTGGCCTCCTTTCCGGATGAAGCGCAGACAAAGGTATCGCCTAAATGGCTTGAAGCGTTCGACCACATGGCCGTGACTGCCCAGCACGCCTACCGTGAGCTGGTTTACGAAAACCCGGGATTCATTGAGTTTTGGCAGTCGGCCACGCCATTGGATGAGATCAAGCGTCTTCAAATTGGCTCGCGGCCGGCGTCGCGTGCGACAAGCAGTGCGGTGGGACAAATCCGCGCGATCCCGTGGGTTTTTTCCTGGATGCAAAGCCGCTTCAATTTGCCGGGCTGGTACAGCCTTGGCACAGGCCTCAAATCTTTTTCGGATTGGCCACTGTTGCGCGAGATGTATGCCGGCTGGCCCTTCTTCAAAAGTCTGCTCGAAAACACTGAGATGTCGCTTCTGAAAGCCGACATGGACATCGCCGCCCTCTACGTTGAGCTTGTACCGGACAAGGCGCTCGGAAAGAAGGTCTTCTCGGAGATCCGGAATGAATATGAGCGCACGCGGACCTCGGTGCTATCTATCAGCGGGCATGCCTCCCTGCTCGAGCTGGAACCGGTAACCCAGACGGCGGTCATTTTACGTAATCCTTATATAGACCCATTGAACTATATTCAAGTGGAGGTCCTGCGAAGGCTGCGCCGCTTGTCCGATCCTGACGATCCTGAGGCGAAAGCCCTGCGCGAGGTAATGGCACTGACTATTAACGGTATCGCGGCGGGGCTTAAGAATACCGGTTAACGATTTAACCGTTTAGAAAGAATAATCTTGGCTGCCCTGGCGATATTGCTGGGTGAACCACGCAGGAACTGAAACCGCTTCCTATTCGCCTCGCAGGATTCCTGCGCTTATGCTTCTTATTCGAGGGCACGCGTATATCCCTGCTATAATCTTTGGTTATCCTGCAAACCATATAACAAGGCAACATGACATCTGCGCTAACAAATCCCAAATCGCCGCAGCCGCTTTTGCTGACCGCGGCCTACTACTTGTCCTTCATCATACTGGGGCTTAGCACTGCCGTAGAAGGTCCCAGCTTGCCCACTCTGGCAAGACATACTTCCAGCACCCTCGATCAAATCAGTCTGATGTTTGTCGTCGGCGCCTTTGGCTATTTACTGGGTTCGATGATCGGGGGCAAGGCTTATGACCGGCTTCCCGGTCATCGCTTTATTGCGGGGACGATGTCTCTGATGGTTGTAGCTGCCATCATTTTCCCGCTTGCATCCACCCTGTGGGTGCTCTTGTTGGACGCCTTATTTATGGGCATCGGCAAGGGAGCGTTGGATGTTGGCTGCAATACCCTTCTGCAATGGGTGCACAAAGAGAAGGTCGGCCCATACATGAATGGATTGCACTTCTTTTTTGGCGTCGGATCATTTTTCTCACCCATCTTGCTGGCGCAGATCTTTTCTGCCACCCGGGAGATCTACTGGGGCTTTTGGATCATCGCACTTCTGATTGTCCCGTTAGCCATCTGGTTTTGGTTCCTGCCGGAGCCCATGGCGCAGTCTGGCACAGCTCAAAATGACCATACCCCTATTCCCTTCATTCCCGTTCTCCTGATCGTTGTGGCATTCTTTTTGTATGTGGGCCTTGAAGTGGGTTTTGCGAATTGGATCTATACCTACGCTGTTACTTTAAACCTTGCAACTACCATTACTGCTGCTTACCTGACTTCGGCCTATTGGGGTTCATTTACTATAGGAAGATTGCTCGGCGTCTGGATTTCAACCCGTGTTAACTCCCGGACAATCCTCTTTGCGGATCTAATCGGGAGTGCCGCGAGTCTTGCGCTGGTAATACTTGGAAGGGAGTCAGCCCCTCTATTGTGGGCTGGCAGTATCGGGCTGGGCTTCTCGATCGCCAGCATCTTCCCCACCATTTTGATGTTGGCAGGCGAGAGCATACAAGTTACCGGCACGGTCACGGGCTGGTTCCTGGTTGGGTCGGGAGCAGGCGGCATGCTGCTCCCCTGGTTGATTGGACAGGCTTTCACCGCCTCAGGCCCTTATGCTATGATGACGATCATCTTCGTTGATCTCATCCTGAATGGGCTGGTTCTGGCAGTCTTCATTTACGGCATACGACCGCCTGGGCCCGCCATATCCGAAGCGTAAGAGGGTCTCCTCTCCTCCCATTCGTATCCCTTAGGTAGAAAAGGAGCACAGCCATGAAAAATGGAAGGTGTCCGAATTGCGGTTCCAAGGTTGTAATGGCCGGCGTGGAAGTCCGGGATGACGGCAAGAGCAGCACTCATCCCCTTCGGGTTGTCATCGAGGAGCCCGAACCTGTGAAACACGGACGAGTCTGGGTACAGCCAGAATCAATCGGGGAGCTGCGCGCCTGGATCTGCGCAACCTGTGGTTATACCGAGCTCTATACAAATAATCTTGGAGGGCTCTACGAATCCTATAAGAAGGCTGGCAGAGAATAGAGGAGTCTTATCGATAATCAGGCTGACGTCTATTTACGGTTTTCCAGGGATATGGCTTTAGGATCCCTCCCAAGGCTCGTCGGATTATCTGCGCGGGAGAAAGGCGCAGAGAGTTACGAACAAATTTCGGTCTATAAAAATCCTGCCTTTCGGGCAGGATTTTTGTCTACCTGAAAAGCGCGATCGAGTTCTATTCGTCTCCAAATGAAATGCCCATCCCGCGGGCCGTGTTCACGGCGTCCCCATTCAGGTCAACACGTTTCGGCACACTGAAAGCCTCATCCAATGAGACATCAATGATATCTCCGGATCGTAGGGCAACCATGCGGTCGAATACTCCCCTCGCGGCCAGCCGGACTGCCGCCGCGCCGTACCGCGTCGCCAGCCAGCGGTCAAATGGGGTCGGGCGCCCCCCTCGTTGCAAATGACCTAGTACAGTGACTCGCGTTTCAAAGCCTTGTTTCTCAATGAAATCCCCTAATTCATGTCCGATGCCGCCCAGGCGTGGAACATAGATCTCATCGCCGGGTCGGGAATAGAGCTGTCCTCCTCCTGCAGGTTTCGCGCCTTCCGAGATTGCAATAATGCTGAAGAGCCGTCCGTGCTCTCTTCGCTCATGTATTTTCGCCACTACCGAATCATGCTTAAAGGGGATTTCGGGGATCAAAATTACATCTGCGCCGCCGGCCACCCCCGCCTCCAGGGTAATGAAACCGGCATCGCGGCCCATTAATTCCAGCACCATTACGCGATGATGAGCCTCTGCCGTGGTATGCAGACGATCGATCGCTTCAGTCGCAATCTCAAGGGCGGTATTGAAGCCAAATGTGACTTCTGTGCCGCCAATATCATTGTCGATCGTCTTGGGCACACCGATGATGGGTGCGCCTTTTTGATAAAGTTCATGTGCAATGCGCAGCGTCCCATCCCCACCCAGCACAAGCAGCGCGTCCAAATTGAGCTTTCTGATTCCCTCGACAATGGCATCCGAGACATCTATGGTGACTTCCTGACCGTCGCGGATGACCTTGCGTGCATACGGGTTCCCCCGGCTGGCCGCCCCCAGGATGGTGCCCCCCAATGGCAATATCCCCCGTACCCCCTCCAAGCCGAGAGGAATGACGCCCTTCTCGTTTACAAAGCCGTCATAGCCGTCAAGGATGCCAAAGACTTTGCAGTTGAATTGGTTGATGGCAGTTTTAACAACAGCTCGGATGACCGCATTCAAACCCGGCGCATCTCCGCCACCCGTTAGGACCCCGATTCGCTCCATTTGATATCTCCTTAATTTATATCTTACCCCAATCAGGGACCAACAAAAAAGTACGATTACGGTTGATTTTGCCGGAAAACTGGAGCTGCGGGATGCTTCGGTTTTTGCAGTTCATAACGCCTGGTAGCAATGCTCGTTAAACAGACTGTGATGTAGTATAGCAAGGAGGTTGCTGTGGAAACCAACCAACCGAGACACATATTCAATGACACGACTCAATCGAGGTCAATCCACCCACAGGGCACTTCTTCAGAGACGGGAGCCTAGGGCATTAATCAATCCACGTTGCGCCGTGTAACGGGATTGATCGAATTAGGAACCCTGATCGTTAACAGCATGATTGGTTTGCGTTTCCTGCTAAATCTGATGGCGGCGAACCCCGGCAATGCTTTTGCCCAAATCGTCTACATCTTTACCTCGCCGTTCCTGTTTATCTTTGTCGGTCTCACCAGGACGCCAACCTTCGAAGGGATTGCGATTGAGTTCTACGACCTGATCGCGATCATGGTTTACTTCGTACTATCCTGGGTGGTGGTCCGCCTCATATGGATCTTGTTTGCAAGGCTCAAGCCATCCTGATCGTTGGTTCAGGCCCCGCCAACCGGCGGGGCCGCCTTTTTATTCGGGCGATAGTATACTTCCTGTGTTCCGGGGTGAATGCAATCCATAAGACAATTAACACAGCCATTCCGGCGGACTTGATGGCGGAATGTTCTGCTGATTGGGGCCGGATGAATAGGAGATCGCCATGGAAGAGCCGAAGCAAACTGAACCAGTTCGAACAGATTCGAAATTGAAATGGGTAGCCCTGGCAGTTGGAGGAGGTTGCGCGCTGCTCGCCTGCCTTGCTCTCGCTTTCGTTTTGGTGGCAAGGTTTTTCGGTCCCCAAATTGGGGGCATATTCAGTCAGGTCCAGGTGGGGGTGAACGGCACGCCCCAGCCAACTCAGGTTGCGATAATCTCACCAGCACTACGGCCCCACCCGGAGGCGAACGCCAATACGATGGGCGATCCTAACGCACCGGTGAAGATTATCGAATACGCGGATTTTCAATGTCCATTTTGTGTGCGTTATTGGGAGGACACAGAGCCTCAAATAATCTCTACCTACGTGGCAACCGGAAAAGTTTTTTATGAGTATCGGTCTGTGGGCGCCTTCCTGGGACCGGAATCCGGCTCGGCAGCCGAAGCGGCTTATTGTGCCGGCGACCAGGGCAAGTTCTGGGAATATCACGATCTGTTGTTTGCCAACTGGACGGGCGAGAACGTTGGTGACTTCGCCCCCGAAAAACTGCGGCAATATGCAGTCGCGGCCGCTCTCGATTTGAACAAATTCGATGATTGCCTAAGCCGGGGGCTTCACGCGGACCAGGTGCAGCAGGATGTGACCGACGCGCAAGCAGATGGAGTCCGGGCGACGCCTTCATTTCTTGTCAATGGCAAGTTGCTTGAAGGGGCCCAGCCTTTCTCTGCATTTCAACAGGCAATTGATGCCGCGTTAAAAGGTAATTGATTCGCTTTACCCAACACTTCCCGCAGGTGGCAGCCTGCGGGAAGTTGCGCAACCTGGGCAGGGTAGCTTACTGGCCCCATTCATCAATATGGAGAACCCATGCAGTCTAAAGGAATTTTGCGGGTCGCAACCGGCATCCTTTCCCTGATAATAATTTCCTCTTGCAGCTCAACTTCTACAGCGACCCCTACGATTCTGGCTCCGACCTCGAATCCCGTTGCATTCCCGACTGCGGAGTTTTCTTCTCCGACCGCAATTCCCTCTTCTACCGAAATCTCAACCTCTCCCGCCGCCTCTACCTCGACGGTCACCCCAGTAGCCACCGTGGAGAGTCTGAAAGCGGTGGTCACTGCCGATCTGCTGAGCTGCCGGTACGGCCCGGGCAGCGAGTACCTCTTCTTGTATGGCCTTCGAAAAGGTGCCAACATAAAACTGATCGGCCGCACTGAGGGGAACAACTGGGTTTACGTGGATGGGAAAAATAAATGTTGGGTAAACTTAGGCTATATCGATATTACCGGCGATAGGATGAGCCTGCCGGTGGTCTATCCGGGAGTCGCAAAATTGCCCCGGTCGCCTTATTACCCACCCACAACCGTCAGGAAGGTGACGCGCCTCAAGGATCAGGTGACCATTTCCTGGACCGATATTCCATTAAGAGCCGGTGATGAGGAAGATGCCTCCATGCAGCATTACATCATAGAAGTGTGGCGCTGCGAGGGCGGGCAGATTATTTTCGATCCGCTGGCGACGAACGATCTGTCCGTTTCATTTGTGGATGAGCCTGGCTGCAGTGAACCTTCTCGTGGACGGATCTTTGTGCAGGAAAAGCATGGCTTTGCCGGGCCAACTGAGATTCCCTGGCCGCCGTTTCAATAGCTGAAATCGTAAATTATTTTTGTTCAGATACTTCAAAAGGATCTAAATCATGAGTAAAGAAGCAACTTATGGAAGCTGGAAGTCGCCTATCACCACCGAATTGATCACGGGCCGGGCCATTTCTCTGGTCGAGCTGGCGCTCGATGGGCAGGATATTTATTGGATCGAAAGTCGCCCCAAAGAAGGCGGACGATATACCCTCATGCGTCGCACGGCAGATGGAGTAATGACAGAATGTACGCCGCCGGAGTTCTACGTGCGGACGACCGTCCATGAATATGGCGGCGCGGCGTTCACGGTAGCGGGCGGCATCATTTATTTCTCGAATTTCAAGGACCAGCATCTCTATCGGCAACAAGGCGGCGGGGCACCTCAGGTCCTGACACCGGGCGACGGATATCGTTATGCTGACCTCATTGTGGATCGCAAACGGAATCGATTGATATGCATCCGTGAAGATCACTCCGGCGCGGGCGAAGCGATCAACACCATCGTAGGCGTGAGCCTGGATGGCGGCGATAACGGCAAGGTCTTGATGGAAGGCAATAATTTCTACTCCGCCGCTCGCCTCAGCCCGGACGGAACAAAGTTGGCTTATCTCACCTGGAACCATCCGAACATGCCTTGGGATGGCTGTGAGCTTTGGGTGGCCGGTGTCGAGGCTGAAGGTGCCCTCCTCCATCCCCGGCTGGTGGCCGGCAGCCAGACAGAATCCATTTTCCAGCCTGAGTGGTCTCCGGACGGGGTCCTACATTTTGTAAGCGACAAAACTGGCTGGTGGAACCTTTATCGCTGGAAGGACAATAAGATCGAGACCCTTTGTCCTATGCAGGCCGAGTTCGGCGAGCCGCAGTGGGTGTTCGGAATGTCCACCTATGATTTTCTCTCACCCACAAAGATTCTTTGTTGTTATTCTCAGAACGGCACCTGGCATCTGGCCTCCCTGGAATCATCCAGCGGGAACCTGGACCGCATCGAGACCCCTTATACCGAACTCTCGGACATACGAGTTGGCAAAGGATTCAGTCTATTTCTGGCCGGTTCGCCAACTCAGCCACTTTCCCTCGTTCGAATGGATACCCAGACCGGGAACAGGATCGTCATTGAACAGGCCTTCGAGGTCACGGTGGATCCGGAGTATTTCTCGATTCCTCTACCGATTGATTTTTCCACGACCGGTGCGCAGCAGGCCCATGCCATTTACTATCCGCCAAAAAACAAGGATTTTCATGCACCTGAGGGAGAACGCCCGCCCCTGATGGTGATCAGCCACGGAGGGCCAACCGCGGCCTCAGGGACAACCTTGCGTTATACCATTCAATATTGGTCGAGCCGTGGCTTCGCGGTATTGGACGTCAACTACGGAGGCTCGAGCGGTTACGGGCGGGAATATCGCCAGCGGCTTAATGGCAAGTGGGGGGTAGTGGATGTAGATGACTGCTGCAACGGTGCACTATACCTTGTAGAAAAGGGCCTGGTGGACCCGAATCGGCTGGCGATCCGCGGCGGCAGCGCCGGAGGTTACACCACTTTGGCCTGCCTGGCATTCCGCAATGACGTTTTCAAAGCCGGCGCAAGCCATTACGGATTGAGTGAGTTGGAAGTATTCGTCACGGATACACATAAGTTCGAATCCCGTTATTTGTATTCATTGGTGGGTCCGTACCCCGAACGGAAAGACCTTTACTTTGAACGCTCCCCGATCAACTTCACGCAGAATCTTGCCTGCCCGTTGATCCTCTTTCAAGGCGATGAAGATAAAGTGGTCCCGCCCAGCCAATCACTGATGATGTTCGAGGCCGTCCGCGCCAAGGGGCTGCCCGTGGCCTATTTGGTCTTTAAAGGCGAACAACACGGGTTCCGAAAGGCGGAGAACATCAAACGTTCGCTCGAAGCTGAACTGTATTTCTATTCCAGGATATTTGGTTTCGATCTGGCCGAACCAATTGAGCCTGTGGAGATTAAGAATCTCTGATTACCTGGATATGCGCGATCCACGAAATCGATTTTACATATCGCAATGATATAGTAGCCTCAGCTCGGGACAAGATAGCCTAGGGGCGACTCATCGGAGCCTTGTCCGTCCTTAATTCAGGCAAGGAACCCCGGATCTCACTGTCCTTGCTCAGCCCAGGGAGAGTCGCCCAATTGATTCTGTCGATTCGCCGCCCCAAATTCACGTTATTATGGGTGAAGCTAGGGCAGGTCTTTGATCTGTGGGATCTTTCGCATCACGATTAAGGATAAGGCCAGGCCTATGATCGCGAAGAGCGCGATCGCATAACTGAGTCCGATCCGCTCGGACAGCGCGCCCACCGCCAGGTTGCCAAAAGGCGCAAATCCAAAAAACGTAATGGTGTATAGGGCCATGACGCGGCCACGCAGTTGATCCTCCACCCGGGTTTGGAGCAACGTATTGATGATCGTGAATTCGATCATGAAGCCGACGCCCAGCCCCAGAGCCAGGACCAGACTCAACGGGTAGATCGACGTAAAGCTGAAGAGGGTCAATACCACCGGAAAGCCCAGGCTCGCCGCGAATAACCATTTTCCTCGCCACCGCTGACCATGCTGTCGCGCAATCAGGAACGCAGCGCTGACCGCCCCCACGCCGGTCGCCGCATTGACCCAGCCATAGCCGTCTGCACCCTGCTTCAAGATCTGCTCGACAAACGCCGGCAATATCGTGGAGTAGGAGATTCCAAATACGCTGAAGAACAACGCCAGCAATATCAGGCCCGATAGTTCCGGTTGTTCGGCAACATACCGAACACCGCTGGTGAGTTGTTTCCACGGTGATTCTGAATGCCTCTTCGCCTCAACGGCAGTGATCTCCATGGCCCACAGGCCCAGGATCACTGCAAAGAATGAAATGCCGTTTATGGTGAAGCACCACGCGGGACCGATGATCGCCAGCAGCAGACCGCCCACGGCCGGGCCGATGATGCGTGCGCTGTTGAACATCATGGAATTCAATGCGATCGCATTGGGCAGGTCCTCACGGCCTACCATGTCAACGACAAAAGCCTGTCGGCCCGGGGCGTCGAATGAATTAACCACCCCCAGGCCCGCTGCCAGGAGGATGATGTGCCACACCTGCACCAGGTTCGCAAAGGCCAGCACCGCCAGGACAAACGCCAGCAGCATGGACCCGGTTTGGGTGAGGATCAGCAGGGTCCGCTTGGGCACGCGGTCCACGATCACACCTCCCCAGGGCGAAATGATCAAGGTCGGTATGGCCGAAGCAAAGCCGACGATACCCAGCGTCAGGTCGGAATGGCTGAGCTGGTACACGAGCCAGCCCTGCGCAATGATCTGCATCCATGTTCCGGCATTCGAAACAAGCTGTCCTCCAAAGTACAATTGGAAATTGCGATGGCGGAGCGCCGCAAAGGGATTGCCCGCGACCGAGGTTGAAATCTTCTACTGGAATTGGCTGTTCCTGGGAAATGGGTTCTTCCATCGAGAGAGATGCTCCAGCAATTGTTGGCTGCTTGTGCAGGTTTTAGCAACGGTTAAGATTGGACCGCGGGCTAAATAAAGTTTTCTAGACGAATAATTCGCCAATGATCTCTGTTGGCGAATTTCGAATGGTCATTATACTATTCGTCGTCCTCGAATATCGATGGAATGCAGCTATTCCACACTCTGTTGGAAGACTGGCCGAAAAAAAAAAAAGGAGAGTGCTTATGTCAAAACCACGTGCCCACGACCTCGGAATCCCCTTCGAAGGAGAACCCGGCGCGTTGAACGCCATAACCGATATCAAGGGTATCGAAGTGGGCTACGCCACGCTCATCGAGGGCCAGGCCATTCGCACCGGCGTAACGATCGTTCATCCGCGCGGCAAATCTGATCACGATCCCGTTTATGCGGGGTATTTTGCCTTCAACGGTAACGGCGAAATGACCGGAGCGGCCTGGGTCGAGGAGGGAGGCTCTATTGGAAGGGCCGATCGGGATCACCAATACGCATTCCGTAGGAATTGTTCGCGATACGATCATAGACTGGCAGATAAAAAAGAACGCCATTTTTCAGAAATGGTCCTGCCCGGTTGTAGGTGAAACCACCGATGGCTGGCTTAATGACATGAACGGTTTCCATGTCAAGGCTGAGCATGTGTGGCAGGCCCTCGAGTTCGCTGCCTCAGGTCCCGTCGCAGAAGGGAACGTGGGCGGCGGCACCGGGATGATCACCTATGAGTTCAAAGGCGGCACCGGGACTTCATCACGCAAACTGCCGGACGAGCTGGGCGGCTGGACGATCGGTGCATTGGTGCAGGCGAATTTCGGCCGCCGTTTTCAACTGACCATCGGCGGTGTGCCTGTCGGTTTGCATCTTACCTCTCACGCGCCCTTCACAAACGGAGAGAACCCTTTCCGACAAGAGGATGGCTCGTTGATCGTAATCCTTGCCACTGACGCTCCTCTCCTGCCGCACCAGCTCAAACGCCTGGCCCGGCGCGCCGCCCTCGGAATGGCCCGGACCGGTTCGCTCGGCGGGAACGGGAGCGGTGATATCTTCCTCGCTTTCTCCACTGCCAACCCGGGAGCCGCCAATCCGGCTTCCGGCGTCGCCCGGATTGCTGCCTTATCCAACGAACACATTGACCCTTTATTGTCTTCCAGCGCCTATGCGACTGAGGAAGCCATCATAAACGCCATGGTTGCAGCAGAGACCATGACCGGCCGCGATGGGTTTAGCGTGCAAGCTTTGCCGGCGGACGAGCTGATCAATATCATTAGACAATACGGACGATAGATCAGAGAATAAGTTTGACTCACCTTCCAACTACCTCTATAATCCGATTGATGCAGAACTACGATTTATGCCTGCCCTGGTATTGGCTCTACGACCATGACTTTATCCGATATGTCGGTGAGGCCTGTTCTGCACAGGGTGTCACGTTTTGGCAGATCACGCCCACCAACCTGTTGCAAGGGGTCACTGAGCTTTATACCGGCTTTACAACTTTCAATTGCCTGCTCGACCGCGCCAACGATGACCTGCGTTTCGAGCCCATCCGCCGCTTCGCCAGAGAACATCATCTGGCGCGCATCAATGCCCCTGAGCTTTCCCGTTGGGCAGAGGATAAGGCCACTATGCATCTCGAGTTGATGCAGGTTGGGCTGCAAACTCCCTACACGATCCTAATATCCCCGTTCATCGATCAGCCCGTCCTGCCGCCCATGAACATCACTCCCCTCGGGGCCAGCTTTGTCCTTAAGCCGGCTGTTGGCGGTGGCGGCGAGGGGGTATGGATGAATGCCTGCTCCCTGGAAGATATCCAGCGCGCCAGGCTGGAATTCCCCGACCAGAAATACCTTGCTCAGGAAAACATCCTGGCCCGTTCGATTGCGGGCCGCGAAGCCTGGTTCCGCATCTTTTTTGTAGGCGACGATTCCATCCCGTGCTGGTGGAATCCCACTACGCATATCTATTCGGTATTGACCCCCGACGAAGAATTGCAGTTTGAGCTTGCTCCCTTGCGTTCCATCACGAAGAAAATTGCCAAAGTCTGTAAACTCGATTGGTTTTCGACCGAAATTGCGCTCACGCCGGGCGGGCGCTTTGTTGTCGTGGATTACGTGAATGACAGTATTGACACACGCATCCAGTCGAAGGCCGCAGACGGCATGCCCGATGAAGTGATGCAGCTGATAGCGCAGCGGTTGGTTGCTGTGGTTGCCAGAAAAGCCAGGCAATCCTGCTTATAGCAGTTCCCGTTCCGGGTCAACTGGAGAAGAATAGATCGCAAGGTTGACGGGAAAAAGGAAGGTGCTGGGGATCTACCTAGCACCTTCCTTTTTCCGAAGGTGCAGATGTTCTTTGCGAAGCACGTCCGCCGGAAAGCGGTTTTCTTTCCCGGACGTCTGCACGGAATCCTTAGCCCGCGCAGACCGACGGTGCAGGTGTTCTCCCTGCCGGGCTGAAAGCTTGGGCCGAGGGAGCTGCTACTTATCTTGGATCTCTGCAGCCCGCAGGGTGCTTCTCATTAACATGGCGATGGTCATCGGGCCAACACCGCCGGGGACCGGCGTAATGAAACCTGCTACTTCCTTGGCCTCCTCGAAATTGACATCGCCTACCAGGCGATGACCACTCTTCTTCGTGGCATCCGGTTTGGAGTTGATGCCCACGTCAATGACCGCCGCGCCGGGTTTGATCCAATCGCCGCGTACGAATTCCATTTTTCCAATGGCGGCGATCAGGATGTCTGCCTGCCGGACGACACCCGCAATATCCTTCGTCCGCGAGTGACAAACAGTGACGGTGGCATTCCTGCTGATCAGCAACAGTGCAGCCGGCATGCCCACAATGTTGGAGCGGCCCAACACTACCGCATTCGCGCCCTCGATCTTGACGCCGGCCTGTTCGAGCAAATACACGCATCCGTAAGGGGTGCAGGGCACAAATAACGGCTCGCGGCCTTTCTGCGCCAGCCGCCCGATATTGATGGGCGAAAATCCGTCCACGTCTTTTTCGATACTGATAAGTTGCAGCACTCGCTCTTCGTTCAAATGCGAAGGCAGGGGCAGTTGCACCAATATCCCATTGACCGCCTTGTCTCCATTGAGTTCTTTGATAAGCTTTTCCAACTCTTCCTGGGTGGTCTCCGCCGGCAGTTGATGGCTGATGGAGCCCATCCCGAGTTCCGCGCAGGCTTTTTGTTTGGATGATACATAGGCTGCCGAATCAACGCGGTCTCCTACGAGCACAGTTGCCAGTGTTGGCTTTGACTTGCCGGCGGCCGTGCGCGCGGCCACTGAAGCTGCCAGGTTTTCACGTACCTGTTGTGCGATTAGTTTTCCATCGATGAGCTGTGCGGCCATTTACTGCCTCCTGGGATTTTCATGTTCCGCCTACTTTCCTCTCCCCCCGGAAGAGGGCGACCGCACCCCAGGGAGGGGTGAGGTCTGCGGGAAACCAAAAAATGTACATGATTTAATTCAAGGTTAATCATGTTTCGAACTTTCTTTCAGCGCAATGCGAGCAGTGCCGATTATGCAGCCATTATACGAGCCGTAACACTTTAGGGAAAGTGACAATTGACAGGA
>CAWAKH010000021.1:0-51934 GCA_963782565.1 uncultured Chloroflexia bacterium | reverse complement strand
AGCGACCGTCTGGGTACCGATCACCGCACCAAGCAGGATCGGTGCGGGTGCGGGCCGGGTCCAAAATGGTGCTTGCCACGTGTCAGGAAGATCGTCAGGTGACCGGCTACAGACAGTTTAAAGATGTATTGAGGGTCTGGAGCATTGAGCGGTCAAGGTCGAAAATACCCGGTCTCCCAAATAGAACAGTCCGAACGAAGCAAATAGGCCCATCACACCTAAAACGGAGGCAACCCCGAAACGTTCAGCATGTTCATTTTTGGGCGGGTCCCGTGGATGACCCGATCGTAGGCGATGGATAAGATCGCCCCGTCATTCAGCAGGGCCAGCAAAATGATCATCACGGCTGTGACCGGATAAAAATTGAAGAACAGGATGGAGAGGGTCATGAACAGCAGCACCCTGATGGTCTCGGCAATTCGATAGACGGCATAGCTGTTCATGCGCTGGAAAATCTTCCGACTCTCCTTGATGGCATCGATGATCACTGAGAGGCCTGGAGTAAGCAGAGCGATATCTGCCGCGGCCCGGGCAGCATCTGTAGCTCCTGAGACGGCGATCCCGGCATCCGCTTTCTTGAGAGCTGGTGCATCGTTTACCCCATCTCCGGTCATGCCGACGATATGTCCGTGTTTTTGCAGCAGGCCGACTATATCGAATTTGTGCTCCGGAAAAACCTGCGCAAAGCCATCCGCCCATTCCACGGCGCTGTCAATTTGCCCATGTTTCGGAAGATCTGCCTTATCGAACAGATCGGCATTCACGATATTCGTGCCCAGGCCCAATTGGGAGGCAATCTACCGGCCAATGGCCATCTGGTCGCCAGTCACCATCTTGACCTTGATGCCCATCTTGCCCGCCGTTTCGAGGGTGGATTTGGAATCTTCGCGTAGTGGATCATATAGCGGAACAATGCCTTGAAAATTCCATTTTCCACTCCCATCCGTGCGCGCCACACCCAGGGAGCGAAAGCCGCGCCCCGCAAATTCTTCGATAACTTTCGCAACCTGATGCTGCACACTCACGGCATTGGCCGAAAGTGCCAGGATCACCTGCGGTGCACCTTTCGTGACCTTGAATGTGCCTTCAGGCCCGTTGACAGTCGCTTCCGTGCGTTTGTGAACCGGGTCGAAGGGCAGGAACTCGGTAATCTGATAAGATTTAAGTTGGTCTTCCTGAATGGCACTCAGGACCGCCTGGTCAATGGCATCCTGGTCTTCAGACCGGGAGGCCAGCGCCCCATCCAGGATCAACCTCTCAGGCTTCGTTCCTTCCAAACAGAACGGGTCCCCGATGGTCAGCTTGTTTTGGGTGAGGGTCCCGGTCTTATCAGAGCACAGCACGTCGATGCCGGCCAGTTCCTCGATGGCCGCCAACCGGCTGACAATGGCCTGTTTGGTGGCCAGCAAGCGTGCCCCGACGGCCATCGTGACCGTCAGGACCGTTGGCATGGCAACCGGAACGGCGGCGATGGTCAACACCAAAGCGAATTCGATCGTGGTCAGGAGAGGATCTCCCCGATAGATGGCCACTACCAGGATCAAGGCCACCAGGACAATGGCCAAAATAATTAAGTAATTTCCAATCTGCAATACAGCGCGCTGGAAGTGGCTGGTGGTATGCGCCTCCTTCACCAGCTCAGCCGTCTTTCCAAAATAAGTCTTGGCTCCTGTCGCCTGCACAAGGGCATCTGCCTCGCCTTGCTTGATAATGGAGCCGGAATAAACGCTCTCACCGGGTTTACGCGTCACAGGCAGCGATTCGCCCGTCAGGGCGGACTGATCGACTTCCAGCGGCTGGCCATTTTGTAGTTGGACATCCGCCGGGACGATGTCGCCGAGTTGTACGCGGATCACATCGCCGGGTACCAGCTGTCGGGCAGGGATGGAGCTCCAGATGGCGTCGCGCAGTACCTTGGCGCTCAGGGCCAGTTTTTCCTTGAGTGCGGCGATGGCATTGCCAGCCTGGTACTCCTCCCAAAAGCCCACAATGGCATTCACCACCAGCAAAGTCAGAATAATACCCAGGTCCTCCCAATGGCGTGCAAGTGCTGAAAGCAAGGCCGCACCCTCGATCATCCAGGGGATGGGTCCCCATAAGTACGAAAGGAACTTCAATACCGGGTTGGCTTTTTCTTCAGCCAGCTCGTTATAACCATATTGCTTCAAGCGCCGTTCGGCTTCCGCCTGTGTTAAGCCCTTGGGTGACACATCCAGCGCCTGATTTGAAACCGGGCGATTGTCAGTTAATTCCATTTCATTGAATCCCTGTAGCGAGTTCGAACTTGTCGATCGGACATCCCTGTTTTATTTCTTCTGCGATGGTTCGCGCCGGACAGGGATGGCTGGCAATGCTTCTATGCCATGCTTGTCCAATTTCAGATAAACGGTTCTATCATCATAGTGGTCGATTTGGCTTACCGGGATGGTCACATCCTTCTGCCCCCACAGATGACCCTCTCGCAGCACCAGATGAGTGATTTGACCGTTCTTCGGGTCGACCAGGAATTCATCCACGCGTCCAACGTTCCCATCCGTGGCCTCGACGCCGGTCCCTCTGCGGATGGCAAGCTCATTGGCCGGAATGTGTTCCAGTTCAACCTTGATATATTCAGCATCCGGAACGTAATAGGGCCACATCATATAGGGGGTGGCCGTAAAGCCTGTTAAATTGGAGGGAATGAATTCCATCCGGTCGAATACAGGCATTTTGGCCAGCTCCGCCCGGGTGCAGTTAAGTTGGATCAGCTCTGGTGTGCTTTCCGCAACCCGATCGATCGGAACGATATACTCCGTTTCCGGGAACAATCCATTGCTGATCACCAGGTGGGTAATTTTCTCGGTGGTCGGCATAAGGATCACATGGGTGGATTGGCCACAGGGGCCGTCCGAGCAGCTGGCTTTGGCGTTGATGGGAATATCCATAGGGTTTTGCCTCTTTTCATAGGTCAATGTGGGGTAAGGAACGATATTCCCGCGCGGCCTGTACGGAATTCGTCATGTGCCTGCAAGAGGCCATCAGGCCGTTCTGAGATCAAAAGCATCATTCCCCACCGGCGCAATACTCTCCCGCTTGGTACGACCCAAGATTCGACGATATGACCAAACCTGGCTGGTCTCATCGATCTGATATTGGGAGTCAAGTGGCGGGAGGTATCCTGCAGCCAATTAGATAATATAACCAGCAGATTAAACCAGCGTTAGAGGCGTGGATGACATGTATATGAGGCACTAAACCGATCCAACGCCGCGACTGTTCACGTGCCGCGATGAGAACCTATCCGGGCACATGCTTACCCCCTGCACGCGCACTTCATCCGAAAATTTCCGCCGGAGCTCTTGGCCAGACAAACTATGATTTGCGGCCTCGACCGAATACAATCGTTTGGAGCCCTGGCGAGTGAACTGCCTGCTCATGGAACTCCTAGCCTCATAGTGGTATTCCAATTCTACGGAGTTGCAGTCGGAAGAGCAGTCCTTGAAGGAGTTGGCGTCACCAGCCGTAGATATACTTCCGGCACCCAACCGATCCTTCCATCCTTATCGACCACCTGGACCCAGATCACACCATTGAAATCTTGTCTTCCATACATCTGGGTTAACGTCTCCCCGTTGGTGATTTGTCCTATCACCGGTCCGCCCGGAGATTGATAGAGTTTGAGGGCCGGGAGCGGGGCTGCGCCCACTTGAACCATTGCCGGGGTGGGCGTCTGCGTAGGAGTTTGGGTAGCGGAAGGCACGGCTGAGGGAGTAAGAGTAGGACTGAGCGTGGGTGTATAAGTCAACCTGAGAGTTGGCGTGGCGGTTGGCGGGATGAGCGGGTCCAATTGCTCTGCAAAAACCTGGTTGACTTTGAGGGAAATGGGTTGTTTAAGGATGGCGACTATGTTCTTTTGCAGTTCAACAACTTGTTGGTAACTCACTGGCGTGCTGGTACGCAGGGTTATGACCATATCCAGCTGGCCGTCTGTGCGGGTCACCGAAAGCTCCACCAGTTCGGCGCCGCTCAGCCGAGCGACCTGGCTCTTTACGACGTCGTTGATCTCGCGGTTTTGACTTGCCTCCCCGAAAAAACGGACGCTGTAGTAGGTGAGCGGGATAAGCAAAGCAAGCGTGAGGAGTGCAGAAATGATCAACGAGCGCGGCAATCGCCAGCCTTGTCGCGACGCGTGCGGAGAAAAGCCTCTTAGAAAGAAGACCAGCGCCGCTGCAAATGCAATCGTGATGGCGTTGGTCACGAATAACAGGGTTGCACCACCGGCCACGTCCCATCTCCCCAAAGCGATGCCTATCCCGATGGTGCATAGAGGCGGCATTAATGCCGTTGCAATGGCCACCCCTGGCAGCGCCGCAGACAGGTTCCGGCGGGTCATGGCGTAAGCAGCAGCCAGTCCACCGGCCATGCCAATCCCCAGATCGATGGGGGAAGGGTGCGTACGTGCCACGACTTCTGCCGGCAGTTCTTGAAGCACCACGAAAGGTAGGAAACGGTTGATATAGGTCATGATGATGGCCAGCAGCACCGCGAGCAATGCCCCGCGCAAAAGCGATGAGAGCGAGGCCTCCGCCAGCCGCGCTTCGCCCGTAATAGATGCCAACCCGATGCCCACGATAGGTGACATCAGCGGCGCAACAAGCATCGCGCCGATGATGACTGCCGGTGAATTGGTTATCAAGCCGAGCGTTGCAATGCTGCACGAAAGCACGACCATAATAAAGAAGTCGAAGCCCGGAGAGGCTGAATCGGAGATCTCGGCTATCGCCTGCTTCCGCTCCTCGGCAGATGCAGTATGAATAACGCTTCTCACTCGCTTATAAAGATCCATAATGGATTCTATTTCCTATGACGACCAAAAATCGAGAATTCCAAGAGGTTTCGGAGTCTTCTTGGCTGAAATTTATGGCCGGGGCATGATTCGCTGAATCTAGCCAAACGCCGGCTAAAAGGCGGCAAGGGTCAAGTATAAAGCCTGATCTGCCCTCGCGTGCACCGGGAAGGAGGTTTTTTTTCAAGCAGCCGGTCACGCGGTTGAATCGAGGAAAGACGAAACGGGTTGACCCGTCCATTAATGGTAAGCTACCCACGCCACCTCAACTATCCCCCCTTGGCCTTCCGCCTGTTTGGAATAAACTTGGGGGGTCATGATGACCATTCCAATGAGGTCAGTGGCGACCTCATCCTTTCCACCTGCCACATGGTAGAATCACAAGTTGCCGGGCAGCAAAGGCGAAATTTACTTTCCTAAAAGCTGCCTACCAGACAGCGGGTTGACTCACCTGTGAGTGGCAGCGAAGTCAGTTCAGGTTCTTTGGAGCAGGGACAATGATAAAACTGAGCTATAGCACGTTTGGCCTGACTAACCTCGATTTCTTGGATTCAATCCACGTTGTCGATAAGGCGGGCTATCCGGGAATTGAACTCTCCTTTCATCGAGACCAATTTAATCCGTTTGAAATTACCGACGACTACCTGGCGGCGATCAGGAAACGATTCGCGACGGTTAGGGTAAAGCCCGCTTGTATAGCAACCGCTTCGCATTTTTTCACACCCTCCCGGCCACACGAACCCTCTCTGATGAGCCCCGATTTGGCAGGCCGAAAACGTCGCATCGACCTGGTCAGGCGGGGGATCCATGTCGCCCGCAAACTGGGCGTTTCACTGGTCACGTTTGGCAGCGGTTTCATCAGGGATGAACACCTCGCGAATCCTTCGATGGATCCCTGCGAGCTGCTGGCAGACAGTATTCATCAATGTGTTCAGTCGCTGAGGGATGACGAAGACATCACACTTTTGATCGAGCCGGAGCCGGGCATGTTCATTGAAACGGTGGCTCAGGGCCTTAGCCTGGTCAATGAAGTCAATTCAACCCGCTTCCAATTACATTTGGATCTATGCCACATGTACTGCTCGGAACACGATAATGTTACGGCCCTTGCGCAGGCCGCCCCTTACACCCGCTACCTGCATGTTTCCGATGCGAAGCAGGGTTACAACTTAAAAATAGTCAAAATGGCAGAGCACCTGGCTCTCGACCTGGACTTTGCCAGCTACCTGATTTACTTCCCTGAATTTGCAGATTATCTGCTGGTGGACAGGAATCACCCGATCTATTTTTACGATCAACCACCCGGTAAAGAACAGAAAAAGTGCATGGAAACCATCCTGGATTCTGTAAAGATCCCGCAGCCCCCATTTTATGTGGACTACAACGGACTGTTCGCAGGTTCAACCCCCTTCGACGACGAAATTTTCACCTATTTGATCTCCGTCCCAGGATTGAGCTTTGACGTGCTGGAACGGGCCAGGCCCATCCTTATTTATCTGCGCAGCACGAGAGACGCAGATGGCAATTTGTTCATGGATAAGATGGTCGCAAATACTTTGACGGGCATAGTTCACTTCCACGAGATTCCGGGCGAAGGGACGCTTGATTTCGCCTCAAGTTTCAAGGCCTTGAACGACAATGGCTTTTCAGGATATGCGTCGGTCGAGCTATATCATCATGTTCAATCCTGGGAAAAAGCCTTGAATGATAGTTACAGGCATCTGTCGCAATATGTGTAGGCTATATTCAATTGAAACCATAAAGTACTTTGACTCGACCCGGTTCGGCGCGTGAACTGTGCGCGAACCGGTGCTCCATGCATTCAGATACGGGAGGGATCTATGGTAGACGTGAAACAACTTGGCTGGGATGCCAACGCAGTCGGGGAACTTGACCACAGGCAGCTGAAGGCGCCTCATGTGAAACTGCGCTCCTTTACGGAGGGGCCGAAGGGCGATGTGGTTTACTGCGTTGACCTGCGCACTAACCAACCCAATACGGATTTTATGCCGGTAACGGAAATGCATTCCTTTGAGCATTTTCTGCTGGCGGGCTTTCAAAAATATTTGCCGGAAAACTTCCTTTCGATAGGCCTAATGGGATGCCAGACAGGTTTTTACCTTGTCCTGTTCAATGAGGGCAGGCTGGAAAAGATCTGCAGTGTGTACGAAAGCATTCTGGTCGATATTTTGAATGCCGGCGAAGTGCCCTATGCCAACACTGCCCAGTGCGGCAATTATAAGAACCACAGCCTGGAACTTGTACAGAAGGTTGCCAGGAGGGTGTTGGAGGCCAAGTCCCGCTGGAGGCAAATCGTATGACAGCGGGAACGCAGATGCGGCGGGTCATCTATCAACACACCATTGAATACGAGATCATCAACTCCCCCGACCTCTTCCACCCGAAAAACGCGGCCTTGTTGTCCGTGGGGAAAAGAGAAAACGCCCGCCGGTTTGTGGTAGTAGATATCAATGTCGAAAGAAATTTCGCCGCGGAGATAGAGAACTACTTTTCGCAGAACCGGATCGAGGCCAAAATCCTTACCTTTCCGGGCGGCGAGGAACATAAAACTACGGAAAGTTATCTTTCCCTCGCGCACGAACTGGACTTATTTCCCATCGACCGAAGAAACGAACCCATTATCGCGATTGGCGGAGGTGTCCTCACGGATGTGGTCGGTTTTGTCGCCGGCAGCTACCGCCGCGGCGTGCCCCGTATCAACGTGCCCACGACGTTGATGGGTTACATTGACGCTTCGATTGGCATCAAGACCGGGGTCAACTTCAACGGTAGCAAGAATTGAACTCGGCGCGTTTGCCCCCCCACAAAAGGTTTTGCTGGATAGATCCTTCCTTAAGACCCTACCCAGACGCCATATCTTGAACGGCGTATGCGAGATTATCAAGCTGGCGGTAATCAAAGACGCTGACTTGTTTTGCCTGCTGGAAGCGCACGGGGCGCAAAGTGTTGACGCCCAATTCCAGGATGAGGAAGGCAGCATGCTCCTTGACCGCGCCATTGGCGGAATGCTGGAAGAGTTGCAGCCAAATTTGCTCGAGGAAGACCTGGCGCGCAAGGTGGATTTTGGGCATACATTCAGCTACGGGCTGGAGACTTGTCCCGACACTCATTTGCTCCACGGCGAGGCGGTTTTGCTCGATATTGCCGTCTCCACGCTCATTGCCAGGAGGCGCAACCTGTTGTCCGATGAGGCGACCAGCAGGATATTTGATCTGATTGCTGCTCTCGGAATCATGTTGGACACAACCATTCTCGACCCCCAACTGCTGTGGCGATCCTTGCAGGAGCGTACCTGTCACCGGGACGGGCTGCAGCGGGTTCCACTGCCACAGGGTATAGGGAACTGCGCTTTTGTGAATGACGTTAACCCTGAGGAGATCGACTCCGCCGTCAAAGCACTGGAAGCCTGGATCGCCGTACAAATATGACCTCCTTTGACAATGCTGACGATCGGGAAATCGACAAGTTCGAGCGGGTGTCACAAATCTGGTGGGATCCTAAAGGAGAGATGGGTACCCTCCATACGATCAACCCGCTGCGAACAAACTTCATCCTGAAAAACCTTGCCGTCCGCAATCCCAAAATACTGGATGTAGGCTGCGGCGGCGGGATCCTGGCGGAAGCGCTTGTCAAAAGCGGCGCACAGGTGACAGGTATTGATTTATCCCGCGCCTCCCTTCAGGTTGCCCGGCAGCACGCCCACCAGCAGGGTTTGGAAATAGATTACCGTTATGAAAGCGTAGAGCAGGTCGTGCAAGAACATGCTGGCAGTTTCGATGCAGTGACCTGTATGGAAATGCTCGAACATGTGCCGGAGCCGGGCAAGATCGTGGCGGCTTGCGCGCAAGCGCTGAAAACAACCGGGCATGCCGTTTTTTCAACGATCAATCGCACGCCGAAGGCTTTTCTATTCGCCATCATTGGCGGTGAATATGTACTGCATCTGCTGCCCAGAGGAACTCACAGCTACCCAAGATTAATCCGGCCCCAGGAGTTGAAAAATTGGGCACAGGAAAACAGCCTGGAATTTTCCGGCCTTTCCAGTCTGATGTACAACCCCTTCACCCGCAAATTCAGGGCTGTGGCGGACAAGGAAGACGTAAATTACATGGCGCATTTCGTTAAAAGCGATTAGCGCTGCACGGAGAGATGGCATATGAAACGTTTTTTTGCGCTTTCAAGGACCACGCATGGGGTTTTGGATATTGCAGCTCCCGGTTTTTGCGCTTTGCTGTGGCTGGGCGGTCTTCCTCAATGGCATGTGATTTTGCTATCGCTGGTCACCGCCTTTGCCGCTTACACGGCGATTTACGCTCTTAACGACCTGGTCGGCATACCTGTGGACCGGGAAAAGTTTGCCGGCGGCATCAACGCCGGTTATTCTGTCGAAGCCTCTGAGCTGCGTTATCCGCTGGCGCAGAATGCGCTCAGCGCCCGGGATGGCCTACTTTGGTTTTCTGGCTGGTTTGCAGTGGCGGTTGTCGGTTCTTATCTACTGAACCCGGCCATTGTCTTCATCCTGATAGGGGCTGCGATCCTGGAGGTTCTTTATTGCCTGCTCTTCAAAGTCACCTACCTGCGGACCTTGGTGAGCGGACTTGTCAAGTCGTGTGGTCCCATGGCTGCCGTTTTTGTTGTAGACCCTACCCCTTCGCCCTCGTTCCTCATGCTGATCTTTGCCTGGATGTTCTTTTGGGAAATCGGGGGGCAAAACATCCCGGCCGACTGGAACGATACCGTCGAAGACAAGCGTGTCAATGCCAAAACGATCCCCATCCACTTCGGTACCAAAAGTGCCGGGTTGATCGTTGTGATCGCGCTGGGGCTTACAGTAATTACCGGCCTGCTCCTGTCCGTAATTTCCCCGGTGGATTTGGGGTTGCCCTATTTGTTGGCAAGCGCCATTGTCGGATTCATCCTGCTCCTCAAACCGGCCTATCAACTCTATCACCTTCAGGAAGGGCGTCAGGCGGCAACACTCTTTGACAACGCCAGTTACTACCCCCTGGCCCAACTGGCGATTATTTTCATCTTCATAATTCTGAAGTAATGCTTTCCCCTGTTGCCAGCTAACCCACACTCCAGAGGCCACTACAGAAACTCCTCACGGAAAGTTCAACCTCCTGACCATCTAGGCACAACGGGGCCATTTAAGCAAAAACGCTGGGCCTATTTCGCCCAGCGAATGAATCCGTCCCATCAGATCTGGAGGTGTGACTATCCCGTAATTGGAGCAGTGCCGCCTCTACACATCAGTTGGTTGAAAACCTTGTCAAAGCCAGTCTCGACCTGCGCCACAGTTCAAGTTCAACCCTCCCCCTCTGGGTATAGCGACGGAACCCCATCGAGCGCCGGTATGAGGTGAGGGCAGATCCAAGCCTGATTATTCCCTGTTGTCAGGAGCACTGTTACGTTCTACAACCGGAATGGCAACGGCCCCGTTTTGGCACGCAAGGGTTTGATCCTGGGAGGAGGCGAAACACCCGACGCGATCCGGATTCGAACGCTGGATGGTGGAGGTCCAGATATCGGGGGTTGAATCCGGAAGCTTTAGGCTTGGGTAGGTGTAACGCAAATTCTCCCGATACCAGTCAAAAGGCAACAGATCACTGGCAATCACGACAATGTCCGGGCGCTCACGCAGCGCATAATGAAAATACCAGAGGGTGAAGACCGTCTGATCTCCTTCGGCAAACAGGATCGCACGAGTGGGCGCGGTATCCATTATCCTCCTGCCATAGTTCTCGGCGTCTTGAGCATGGGATGCGTCCACACTGGGCCAGGTGCCTGCCGCAAGAATGACGAGATACACAAGGCAAAGGGGGCCTGCCAACAGGCGAGTCCACGGCGCATATCGAGTGAGCATGCCGGCGAGATGACCAATGCTGAGACCGATCCAGATCGAGGCTGAAAGGTAGACAGGCAGTAGATAAACGAACCAATCGGTTACCACATACTGAAGAGAGAAGGCTGTAAAAACCAGAGCGGTCCAAATCGTGAGAAAGTAAATCCGAGAAGGGGAGAAAAAAACGGTCACGCCGACCAGAGCGATGACCAGTCCCGGCAGCCCGAACTGCTGGAGCGTCAGGCTGGCCCAGGCCTGCAAGTGCTGAAATAAACCCGCAAGATCCAACGGGACAACGCTATCGTGATAAAGCTGACCGGACACAAGCCATAGGAAACGGTCGGCGGTCACAGGGTTGCCCCAATTGACAGGAGGGAACGCCCTCGCCCGCAAGGGCAGGATAATATAGCTCAACAACCCGCCCACGATTCCCAGGGACAGGCTTGCAAAGGAAGGCCAACTCCATCTCCAGTTCCTCCAATCCATGGATTTATTGCGCAGATTCGGAACCTGCCTGAGGCAAACCGCCGCCATCACGCCTGGAACCATTAAGATCGACAGCACGTGATTTCCGATGGCAAGGCCTTGTACCAGCCCAATCGCCCCATTCTTGCCTTGAGAATCTGAAGACCAGGCAGTCGTGAGATACAGCAGCATAGAAATGAAGAGAGCGTGCAGCGCATAGACTTCTGTGATAACCGCCTGCGACCAGGCAAGTGGCGAAAGCCCAAAAGCCAGTGCGGCCACAAGCGCGGCCATCGCACTCTCCCAGGGCGGCCGGGCTGCCAGGGCCTGCCTCACGGTCGCAAAAACGAGCAGAGCGGCCAGGACCATACAAATTGCAGAGAGCAGGCTTGTTCGGAAGGCAAGCGAACCTATTGGCAACAACTGGAAGAGTTCGGGCGATGACCAGATAGACGGGATATCCGGTAGGATGCGCAACGCCGCCCGTGGCGGCCGCCGTGATCAAATCGCCCCCATCCGAACCTTCATTCGCCCAGGTCAGGCCGGGCGCCATGGTTAACAGGTAGGTTGTCATCAACCCCAAAGCGAGAAGGACTGGGGCAATATAAGGAAAAGTTAGCCGGCGGTTCTTCATCTAAAGAATTTAAACAACAAACGGCGGAAAATTCAAGGGTCTGATTCGCTCCGCCGTCTGTTCCTCAAATTTTGAATTGGTTGTACTAATGGCTAGTCGCGAGGACGTACTTTCCCGCCTTGCTGGCGTTTGCGCAGAGTAAGCCGTTCTCCAGTTTTGTATCAAGGGCAATCCAGCTCCTGCCGGCATAAACGTAGATCTTGCTGTCCTTCTTGGGAATCGGGGCAAAACAGATCTTGACGCTTCCGTCAGCAGGTGCAAGGTTCGTGGTACCCTCACCATGCTTGATGTAAGTGATCGTACAAACTCCAGCCAGATAACGGCTATCTTCCCGGGGGTGTTTCTCCAGAACACTAAAGGGTTGTAGCAGGGCATGCAAGCTGACTTTATCAGACAACCGCTCCACCTTCAAGACACAAACACCGCCTACAGAAAATGTACCCGGACCAGTAACCGGTATGATCACCGGGGGCGGCCTGACACTGCCGGGCCGTCTATCTCGATCGTGACCTCGATCGTGACCCTGAAGGGCAGCCTGGATCTGGCCCTGGGATGCCCCGCTGCTCGGGTGGATCAAGTTTCCGGCCCAGGCGCTCTGGCTGCTGGCCAAAGCGAGTATTCCCAACAAAAGAACGACAACGGCAATTAATCTGATTCCCTTTTTCATCCATGCTCTCCTATATTACTTTTACCTTCATTTACCTGCTGGTTCCATCCTAGCACAGGTTCATTCTCAGCCGACCTCGGATTTCCTCCGGATTTCACGGGAGCCGAAAAACTACCTGAAGGTTCACATCCACTTCCAAGTCCATCTGGATGAGGATATTATTCCCGTCCCGGACCCAGTTTGATGACAGGGATTCCAGAACGGCATTGTTTGGTAGATGAATGCGGATGGTCAGGGGGTTATTGGCTGTTCCCGGTTGTTTCTTGACCTTCAGTTGGTATGTCATAAGCCTGTTCGCACCCTCAGACAGGAGCCGCGCCGCAGGCAGGGCAAAGCGCAGGCTGGTATTGACAGATTGGCCGCCCGGCACAACAAGGAGTGTTCCGAAACCCTGCAGCCCCTGCCACTCTTCATCCAACACGTCTACCCCCGGCGGCACGTGCTGGTCCAGGATCATCCAGGAATCAGGGATGGTTTCGGGTGTGGCAGAAAGCAGCGTGGTTCCCTGCGGTGTATAGACTCGCATATAGTCCCAGTAACAGCGATCGATAGGATAGCTCTCTTCGCCGCTGATCTGTCCACCCTCACTCCATTGAATGCAGGGCACGTCCGCGGACGCATGGTTGGTATGGCTCACCAGCAACTGGCCGATCTGGCGCGGAGGGATCGCTAAGATCGACATCGTAAGCAAGGCTGGTCTGGACTACCGCATTCGTCTTGTTGAACCCTATGTTGCTATCGGCCACCATCAGAAAGTCGCCCGAGTTTGATTGCAGGGCCCCATTCCAATCCCGCCGTGCCAGCACCGCTTCCATGCCCGGGTCATCCATCTGCAACAGCAAATGACGTTGTTCGAGCGCTTGCAGGAGCACTGCGGACAGCGAACGCCACTCCGCCGGATCACCGTTCAGGATTTTCGGCAACAGGGCCTCTGCGAGCGCGCCAATAAAAGCTTTGCGGGTCCAGTCAGGTGGTACCGGTTGGCCGGTAGGCGGCGTCTTGGCCGCCCGCATGTAGTCGGTCACGTTGTCGGCCGTGATGGGATAGGAGACTCCGGTCACCTGTAAGGGTCCGAGCGTTTTCAGGAGCATGATGAGCATCCCCTGATCGAAGGCAATCACCCCGTCTACCGAATTCTGATGGGTGTAAGCGTAAAGTTGTTTTACGTATAAGACAGCTGTGGGGAAATCCGGAAACCAGTTGGCATCCCGCAGGAGCAGGACGCGGCTGTTCATGTATTGGCTCAGCTGCCAGGGCGCCATCGGATATGGCATGGACCAGTTATCCAGATCGCCCGAGTCTTCAAAAGAGAGGTCAACGACATGGCCATGATCCAGTACCAGCTTGCCTACCGCGGTGATCAATCCCCCGCTGGGGCGTAACTCATCCTCGTTTTGCACCAACAGCAGATACGTTTTGGGGCCATCGCTCCCTGCGCCGAGTACGGAAGGCAGGGACAATGCAAGGGACAGCCCATCGTTCATCCAACCCATGGCCGGGTCGACCCGCTGCGTTATCAATTCACCCACTTGAGGCGAAAGTTGATCCACTTTAATGCGGTCGCGTGCGGCCTGCGCAGCTCTGATATTCCTGCTGGGCGCTGAGCAACTGTGGCCGCGCCGCGGACAGCATCTGCAGCACACTTGCCAGCGATGGATGGCTGCCGCTGGAGGAGGAAGCTGCGAGGAGAGGTGCCAGCCCGGAATCCGCCTTCTCAGCCGAAATAGTTAGGTCTCTTGGCGAGGTCAAGCAGATCGCCTGCCTGCGCCAGGTCGCCGCCATAGACCGGTACCCAGCGCAGCATGGGGCCCAGCCACAATAGGGGTTTTACCTCGGCCTGCAGCGATCCCAAATCCTCGTCAACTTGGGGCAATCGGCCGGTAGTCGCCGGCAGCGTCTGCAAGTTCGGTGAAACCGAAAGCGCGCCTGCGAGCTCGCGCAGATCAACACGGACTTTCTGCGCCTTTTGGTAAACACGATACCCTTTTGCTGCCCCCAGCGCCACGAATAAGACAATGGCCGCAATCAACATCCCCATGACCACGCGTCTGACGGATTGCTTCCACCCTGCAGTCGGTTTATTTTCTGCCCCACTGTCCGGTTCTAATGGGTCTACATGCACGGGGTGAGTCTCCGCGTTCTCGGATCAGCGCCGCCAGACGCCACAGCCCTTTTCGATGCCAATCGCTCAATGTGCTATCGGGAGCCACCTCGGGTTCCGCCCCCACCAATTGATAGCGGGCAATCTCAGCAGCGGAGAGGGAGCCGTTCGCATGTCCATAAACGTAAAGCAAAATCGCCTGGTCGATGCGGCCCCAGGCGTCCCGCAGGGAAGTGGGGAACGGCGCGCCGTAGCGTAGGGGCGCGAAATAGCGCGCGGCCAGGATCCCGAACTCGCCCCAACGTGTGTCCAGACGCAAGCCTCGTCGAGGCGGCAGGCTGGGCCTCATCTCTGAAAAGAGGTTCGCCAGCCCCAGGAGCAGGCGCTGCCCCGGTTGCATTCCTCGGAGCTGTGGCTTGTCGGCAAGCAGATCTTCCACAATCTGGCTATCTGTCCAGGGATGACCATTGAGCTCCTCCGGACTCTGGGCCTTCTCGAGGATGCCTCTTAGCATTTCAACATGCGCGTCCGAGGAATCGGGCGCGCTTCGCCAACCGCTCAAGCCTGCCTCCGAGAGGGACGCTCTTGCATCGGGCCGCGTTCAGCCAACGCCCGATTGAAAAGCGCGGCTGCACTTGACGAACGATACTGATTACCTTTGTATACGAAGGGTACCAGGGGCATAACGGATCCGTTCAGCATTTTCAGTGCGTGCCCTCCTCGCGAGGAACCACCAGCCAACCGATGATCAGTTGGCAGCTCTGGTCGAAATCGTTGTATTCCCTCAACAATGCTGCATCAACGGAAAGCTGTTGGGCGAGCATCTCCGGTGGAATGCCGGGCTCGGTCACCTCATAGGTTTCAAAAGGCGGCAAGCCTGCGACTTGCGTTTCGCCAACCGGGATCACAAGTACCCAATCCTTCCACATGGGAATGGGTAGGCGGTAGTTCAAGGCCTGAATCGCCTCCACGGAAGTATGGTATGTGTCTGCATACATGTTCAGGCTGTCTCCATTGTGGGCTCGATGAATGATGAAATGATAATTCGATCCAAAGGAGGTCTCAAACTGGTGCCCGCATTGACCCATCGGCGAGGGACTTGGTGTCGGCGGGTTGGTAGCCGCCGCCTTGAGGGTCACGGTGGGGGAAGGAGATGCTGCTGGTTGTGTCGCGCTTGCCTCCAGCCCTGGCAGCGCGACGGGACGAACAAACGGCGTGGATACCTCCGGGGGCAGCGTTGGCTGCCTGGTTACGGAAGGAGGTCGAGTGGAGGTGGGAATTACGAGCGCAGGTAGCGACAAGGCACTGGAGAGCCGGCCGCCCTCTGCCATCAGGGCGCTCCCAATGGCCAGGATTCCCAACAGAACCCAGAGCAGCACGCGCCCCGTCCGTCCGTTCCAGCCACCCTTGGTTGCCTTGCTGGCCCGGATCTCTTCAGGCAGCGGCATGGGCCTTTCGCTCCGAAAGACAGGGCAGGCAGCGTGTAAGGCGGTCTGGCAGTAGATCCTCTGGTGCTCTTGTTTGACGGACTCAGCCGGTCTGGCGTGCTGGCAATAGTTCCACTTGGATGGAAAGGCTAAAGAGGTTCGGGGATCTTCCGGGAGTCCGAGATAATCGCAACGATCGCTGCCTAAGGCCGCGGAGATATCTTCCTGGGATTTTGTCATGGTTCAGCGTAGAAGGCCACAGCCTATTTTCTCCCGCTAAGAATATCTTGCGGCGCTTCTTCATCAGCATGTGATTTCCCGTTCTTCGGGGATGTGAAAATGCGGGATAGCCTGCTGTTCAAGTCACTGGAATCTGTGGCCGGCTTTCTTCCGTTGTGGTCATGATGGTCCGCATAGTAATGATAGCCCCCATTGTAATAAGGCGAGTAATGACGGTAGCCGCCATAATAATAAGGGCGGTCACGCGGGATGCGGTTAAAGATAGCGCCGACCACGCGCGCGCCGGCTCGATTCAGTTGTTCCATGGTGGCGCGTGCATCCTGTGCCTGTGTATGCCCGGGTTGTATCACCAGCACGACGCCGTCCACTTTTGCCGCCAGCACCTGGATATCGGCCACCAGGGATGGTGGGCTATCCACGATGATCATCTTTGATATTTCGCCAAGTTCTTTAAAGATCTGGTCCATGCGCGCAGAGGCCAATAGTTCCGTTGGGTTGGGCGGCAGGCTTCCACTGGTAATGACCGCAACACCTTCCAGGCCCTCGAACTTTTGGGAGACCACGTCGGCCGGGACCGTGGTGCGGAACAGATCGCTCAGGCCGAAGCGATTCGGCAGGCCCAGGAATTGATGCACCTGCGGCTTCCGGAGATCTGCGTCCATCAATACCACGCTCTTCCCTCCCTGGGCCATGATGGCAGCCAGGTTGACCGCAATGGTGGTCTTGCCTTCGTTGGGATTGGAACTCGTGATCAGCAGCTTTCGGATCGGTTTATCGACGCTCGAAAATTCCAGGTTGGTCCGCAGGGAGCGAAAGGCTTCAGCAACCGGCGAGCGCGGCTGCCGCAACACATAAACGCCCTCATCGCTGTTCTCCGGATACTGCATATTGGCGATATAACCGATCACCGATATCCCAAGGATGCGTTCCACATCTTCGGGTGTCTTGATCGTATCGTCCAGGTATTCGATCAGGAAAGCGATGCCGCCACCCAGCATCAGCCCAACCATCCCGGCCAGCAGTGTGTTCGTCAAAGGCTTGGGGCGAATCGGCGATCCGGGCACGACAGCCTGGTCGATCTGCACGACACTGGGCGTATTCTGCAGCCGCGCAAGCCGGACCGAGGCCTGGCTGTCCAGTAGATTCAGATACACCTTTTGGTAGAGATCCAGCGTGCTCTGGAGCTGTGCCAAGCGCGCGCTTTGTGAATTGACCGCATCAGAGGGTTTGCCCAACACAATCAGATTGGAGTAAATCTGCTGATAAAGAGAGAGCAGGGGTTGGATCTCATTCAGCCGCGCTTGAGCGGCGGCGATCTTCGTTCTATTCGTCACGGAGGTTGTGGGCTGCAGTCTGGCTATCTGCTGATCCAGGTCCGTGACCTCGGCCTGCAGTGGGTCAATTTCGGCCTTGAGTGACACCAATTGATCCTGCACGGTTTGGAAGGAAACCTGGTTCACCTGCGTCTGAAGCACGGATATCTGGCTTTGCACCTGGTCGATCTGGGCCTGCAGGCTTTGCTCGGTGGTTGTATAACGACCGGCCTGCAGGTTTTCATTCTGGTCTATCAGGGACTGGACCAGCGTATTGGCAATCGCCGCGGAGCGGGTGGGGTCCTTATCCTCCACCGTCAATTGAATGACCTGCGTGGTGCCCACCTGCTGGATCTGCAGCTGCTTGGCATCGATGCCAAAGCCGAGGTCCGTTGCCGCCGCATCCAGCACCGGTTTGGTGGTCAGCAGCTGGATATAGGTCTGCGCAAGCTGCTGATCGTTCAAAATGGTCAGGTCGCTGGTCGTTCCCTGGGAGGCCCGCATCGCCATGATGCGAGTATTCGCCTGGTAGATCGGAGTCTGCAAACGGCTGCCCACATAGCCGCCGGCCGCACCCAGTACCAGTCCGAGGATCAACAGCCAGGCCCAGCGTCTCAGCATCTCCAGATATTGTTTAAGTTCCATGATTCAATCTCCTGCTCGAAATAGATAAACTCGAAAACCCTTGCATATTCTTACACAACCGACAACGACTGCCTGACCGACTGAGCCACCCATTGGACAGCTGAATCCGGCATCGCTGGATACAAAGGCAAAGTCACTTCGCGCCCAGCCGCCTGTTCGGTGAGCGGAAGCAGGGGCTCGACGCCGCCCGCCATTTTTTCATAGCTCTGGAACTGATGCACCGCCGGATAATGAATGCTGGTCTGAACGCCGCGGGCCTTCATCCCCTCCATAAAACGGACGCGATCCGTTCCGGCGGGCAGCAGGATGGGCAATATATGATGACAAGAAACAGCTGAATCACCCCGTTCGTCCGGGAAGGGCATGCACACTTCCGGGGCCAGCTCGGTCAGCAGGTCCCGGTAAAGGGAGGTCAGGCCCGCACGCCGCTCGTTGTTCGCGGGCAGCTTCCTTAATTGGACACGCCCCAGCGCCGAGCGGATCTCATCGATGCGATAGTTGTAGCCCAGGTCCACCACGTCATAACTCCAGGCGTGACCCTTGTGGCGGTCCCAGCTCAGCGAGGTCATGCCGTGAGACCGCAGCAGGCGCAGGCGCTCGGCCAGGGCATCGTCCTCCGTGGTGATCATCCCGCCCTCGCCCGTGGTCATGTTCTTGTTGGAGAAGAAGCTGAAGCAGCCGATCTGCCCCCAGGTCCCCAGCTTGCGACCGGAAAGTTCCGAGCCTATCGCATGCGCCGAATCTTCGATGACCGCTAATTTATATCGGTCTGCAATTTCCAGGATGGCGGGCATATCGCAAGGGAAACCGCCATAATGCATCACCAGGATGGCACGCGTCTTGTCGGTTACGCAGCGCTCGATGGCGGCAGGTGAAATTGTGAGCCAGTCGAGGCTCTCGATGTCCGCGAAGATCGGGATGGCGCCGGTATAACGGACCGCATTGGCGGTGGCCACAAAGGTCAGGGAAGGTACGATCACTTCATCCCCGGGCTTCAGCCCAACTGCCACGCAGGCCAAATGCAGCGCGGCGGTGGCATTCGTCACGGCGATGGCATGTTTCGCGCCGATGAGGGCCGCGAACTCGCTCTCGAAGTTCTGCGTGACCTCGCCCATGCTCAACCAGCGGCTGTGTATGACCTCCACAGCAGCCTGTTCTTCCTCCACTCCAAAATCAATGTCTGCCAGCGGCACTCGCCATTCCATTTTTATTCCTCCGGGAGAAACTGCTTCTGCATTGTGCTGAAATCCTGGTTGGCCTGTTGATAATCGTCAGGGCGTCCCAGGTCCATCCAATAGCCGTCGAACGGAAAGCCGTTCACCTTTTCGCCGGCCGCGATCAGCTTCAACACCAGGTCTGGAAAATCCAGATATTCACCAATTGGGATGTGAGCCAGCACGCGCGGCTCGAAAACGTAAATGCCCATTGAAACCGTATAGTCATAGGTGGGTTTCTCGATATAACCGGCTATGCAATCATCGCCATCCCACTGGATCACCCCCAGATCGATCTTGACCTGGCGGCGATGCACAGCGATGGTGGCAGCTCCACCCTTCTCTTTGTGGAAGGCCAACAGTTTGCTTGAGCTCCAGTGTGGTCAACACATCGCCGTTGGTGACGAGGAAAGTCTCATCGAGCCCCTCGATCAACGAGAGCGGACCGGCTGTGCCCAGCGGCTTGTCTTCATAGCTGTAATCGATGCACAGACCCCACTGCTCGCCGTTGCCGAAATAGGAGCGCAGCAGCGACGCCAGATGCCCGACCGTCAGCACCACGTCGGTGATGCCGGCGCGCTTCATCTGCCGCAGCATCACTTCCAGGATCGGCATCTCGCCGATCGGCATGAGCGGTTTGGGCAGGATATGAGTGTAGGGCGCCAGACGAGTGCCGCGCCCACCGGCAAGGACAACTGCTTTCATCAGATCAGGGTAAAAAGGAAAATTTTAGGTTGCGAATTCGAATAGGGTCGAAGAGGGAATTAGAACTCGTAAACGCCCGGACGGTAACGCTCGAGGTTGGACTTGATCCAGGCAATGGTCAAGTCGAGGCCGTCGTCGAGGGAGACGCGGGGCGACCAGCCCAGGGTCTCGCGCGCTTTGCTGTTGTCGGAGAGGAGGCGCTTGACCTCGGAGGCCTCGGGGCGCAGGCGCTCGGGGTCAACATCGATGTTGACCGGCAGGCCCACCTTGGCCGCGATCTTTTGGGCGAGGTCGCCGATGCGGACTTCCTGGCCGACGCCGAGGTTGAAGGTAGAACCTTCAACTCCTGTAGTTTCGGCTACACGCAAGAAGCCATTTACCGTGTCGCTGACGTAGGTGAAGTCGCGCAGGGCGTTCGTGTTGCCCAGGCGGATGGTGCTGTTGACCAGCGCCTGGGTGATGATGGTCGGGATGACGGCCCGGGCGGACTGCCGCGGACCGTAGGTGTTGAAGGGCCGCAGCGTCACAACGGGCAGGCCATAGGCGCAGTGGAAGCTCTCGGCGAGCTTGTCGGCGCCGATCTTGCTGGCAGAGTACGGGGACTGCCCCTGCAGCGGATGGGTCTCGTCGATCGGGACGCGCAGGGCGGTGCCGTAGACCTCGCTGGTGGAGGTATGCACCAGGCGCCCCACTCCCAGCTCGCGGCAGGCCATCAGCACGTTGAGGGTGCCCATGAAGTTGGTCTCGGCCACCTCGGCGGGATGACGGTAGGAGTAAGGGATGGAGATGAGGGCTCCCAAATGGAAGACGATCTCGCAGTCCTTCACGGCCTCGCGGACGGCGTCGCCATCGCGCAGCTCCCCACCGAGCAGCTCCACCTGGGAGGTGAGGTCTTGCGGGAGGAGCCGCAGGAGGCCGGGGTCGCCGCGGGAGTTGTAGCGGACGAAGGCGCGCACGCGCGCGCCGTCGCGGGCCAGTTGTTCGACGAGCTGGCTGCCGATGAAGCCGCCTGCGCCGGTGACGAGGACTTTTTTGTCTTTCCAGAATGTTGTCATTTTAGGAGAAGAACATGGGACACGGGTTTCACGGACGAAAGGGATTTACGCGGATTTTTTTGAGGAAAAATAGAACACGGATTTTTTTAGGAGAAGAACATGGGACACGGATTTCACGGATGAGGGGGATTTACACGGATTTTTTTGAGGAAAGATCAGAACACGGAGGACACGGATGGGGACGGATTTACGCGGATTTCTTTCCGGGGAAAAAAGAACAAGGGAAGTTCAGCCACGAATTTCACGAATTATACGAAGGGGGACGGATTTACGCGGATTCTATTGAGGAAGAACCAGAAAGGATCAAATCTCGCAGGCATTAGAGCAAAGGATTAAGACAGAGAATTAAACACCAAGTGCACAAAGGAACACGAAGGAAGAACAACGAAAGAACAAGAATTTTTCGACATGAAGCATAGAGAAAGCTGAAGAACTTAAGGTCGCGGAGCTTTTCCCCTTGGTGTACTTCGTGTCCGTAGTGTTTAAAGCTCTTTCAATAACTTAAATCTCGCCGGGGGCGCCGGTAGCGCGAGGCAGAGGCTGGGCCTGCACTTCCCCAACCGCCTGCGGAGGGGTGACGCTGCCCTGGCTGAGGCGCTCGCTGAACATCTGCATCAGGTCGGGCACCAGCACCACGCGGGCGCGGGTCTGCTGGCACAGTTCCAGGATGCGCCGCTGCTCATCCGGCTGGATCTTCTCGATGGCGAACAGGATCACGCCAATATCCAGCTTATCCACCAGTTGAGGGATGCGGCGCGTCAGCCCAAGGACCCGGTAGCGGTCGATGATCATCCCATCCTTGATCGGGTTGTCATCCACCATCCCGCTGATCGAAAAGTGCTGCGCAGAGCTGGCTGTGGTTCAGAAGCCAGCAGGCCAGCAGGCCGCAGTCGCCGGCGCCCACGATCAGCACACGCTCACGCAGGCTGGCATCCTGCTCACGGCGCGAAAGCCAGCGCCAGGCCAGCCCCGTCAACAGACGGTCGCGGTAACGGATGGAGAGGAAACCGAAGAAGGCCAGCATGCCCGCCACGAAGACCATCCCGGCCGGGAAGAAGTGCCCCTTCGGCCAGAACCAGTCAAAGGCCGCCACACCCACCGTGGTGATCGCGCTGGAAAGGAACACATCGAAAGCGTAGGCGGGCCGGGCGGCGTGCCAGGAAATCTTGGCCAGCCCTCGAACGCTGTTGACTATGCTGAAAATAAGCGCAAGGGAAGCGGCCATCTCCACTGATTCCAGCACGCCCAGGTCGAGCGGACCCTCCATGCGCCAGAGCAGCGCGGCCAGCGAAACCGCCCCGAACGCTATCGCCGTGTCGATGGCGAACCATGAGACATATCTGCGCACGAGGCGGGAGATGGCCCCGTGATACAGGATCTCGGGTTTGAACTTGCTCTCGCGCAGCTGCGGCAGCAGGGCCGCGAGCGTCATGAAGATCACGTCCAGATCGCTCAAAAAGCTGTGATTGCGCACATACAGCTGGTCGAGGCGCAGCTTGTTGGGCAGCACGGACTGGAGGTAGGCGTCCATGACGTTGACCGCCTTCAGCACCTTCTCCTCATCGCGGTAGAGCACCGAAGCCGGGCTGGTGATGCCCGGGGCAACCGACAGGATCTCCTGCCGCGCCTCGACGGGCCAGGTCTTTACGAAAGACGGGATCTCGGGACGCGGCCCCACCATGCTCATCTCGCCCTTGAGCACATTCCATAACTGCGGAAGCTCGTTCAGCTTGGTGTTGCGCAGCCAGTGACCGAAGGGCGTGATGCGCGGGTCGTCCGCGGCCGTCACGCTCGGACCCGCATAGCTCTCGGGGCGCTCGTACATGGTGCGGAACTTGAGGATATTGAAGGGCTGGCCGTTCCTGCCGATGCGCGGACCGCGATAGAAGACCGGCCCCTCGCCCTCGCGTTTGAGGCGGAGCGTAAGCGCGAGGAATACCGGCGAGAGCGCCAGCAGCCCCACGGAAGAGGTGACGATATCAAAGGCGCGCTTGAAGAAGCGATCTACCACATGACCCGACGGGGCCGCGATAGACAGGCACCAACGGTTCGACCCGGGCTGTGCGTCCGGCAGACCATTCCGGCACGCGACCGACCCGGTCTCCCCAGCGTGTCGCAAACCTCACCAGGCCCAGCAGGAATCCCAGCCCGTAACCAATGTGCAGGATGGCGAAGGTCACGGGCAGCAAAGGCAGATAGTTCCAGCCCCTTTTGGCGGAGGTGATGACCGAGGCCGCCAGGTTCGCCATCACATACAGCAGCGGAGGCACCAGCGCAAGCAGACCCACGGCGCGAGCCAGGCTGCCAAGCGCGGCATCCAGCGGACGGATGAGAGGCACCAACCCCAGCAGCGCCGAAAAGAGCAGCGCAAGCGCCAGCGCCGGCGGCGCAAATTGACGCGGGCTCATCTGCAGCGGATGCTTCTGCAGCACGCGTATCTTCCAGAAGCCATATTGGAAATACTGCCGCCAGAGTGCTCTAAGGGAGGTACGGCTGAAATAACTTGAGCGGACATCATCTGCCAAAAGGATCGTTCCCCCCAGTTCTCGGATGCGATAGTTGTATTCGTCATCCTGATTGCGCACCAATTCCTCATCGTAGAACCCGGCGCGTTGAATAACCTCGCGCGTGTAGGCGGGAAACGGCACCGTATCGACGAGCATACTTTGGTTCGTGGTGGTCCGGAAGGCGGAATTCCCGACACCAAACGGCGAGCTCATGCCAATCGCAATGGCTTTGGCAACACTTGTCTCGCCGATTGACTCCATCGGGCCGCCAACGCCATCCACGCCCTCTTTCTGAATATGTTCCACACATCTGCGGACATAGTCCGAGGCGATGATGCAGTGCCCGTCCACGCGGATGATGATCTCTCCCTTTGCCTGGCGCATAGCAATGTTCATACCGGTGGGGACGATCTTGCCAGGATTGTTCAAAACACGAATATTCATTTCCGGATGCGAGACGGAAAAGTCCCAGACTATTTGACGGGTTTTATCATCTGACATACCATCGGCAACCAGTAGCTCCATGGAATCAGAGGGATAATCCTGCGCGAATACTCTGCTCAAGGCGCTTGAGATGTTAAGGGCTTCATTTCTTATCGGCATGATCACAGATACAAATGGCACTTGACTTATATTTTCTCCCTTGTCATGACCTGTCGGAAACCAATTTGATGATACCCCGCCTGGTGAAGGCGGTCACTAATTTGCCACAAGATAACCTTCACTTTCTAGGTTGAGGAAGAATTTAAAGAATAGCTTCCGCGGTGATCGCAAGCTTGGAGTTAACTGGCAGCCAAAATCTGGCATAAACAAAATAGCTGTTGGAATCTATAGTTCAAGTATCTGGGAGGCACAAATTTGACGATTAACCTGCATAAGAGTTTGTTAATAAGGATTCTGAATATCGGGCGGATTATGATCCGCTGCCTTACTCGTGCTTTCACAAATCCCATCCCCAATTTGAATGTTTCAAGCCCAGGATTAGGAACCAGAGAATCCCAGCCGTAACTCACCGCTGTAATGTTTTCCCGCGAGAGAAGGTTCGAAACCACTTGAAATACCAGAGCATTGTTGGGATGATATTTCAAGGAGGAATTCGTGGAATCGATTAATAAGAATATAAGCCCAATCATCTACCCGTAGAATAACTACATAAGCTAACAACGAATTATCGTGGAAAGCCCCCCAGGCTTCGTAGGCACGACACTCATCCAGCGAGGCAGTTAGGCCCAGGCTAAAGGTTTGCTGCATATGCCGCCGTTTAGTATCGGAATGCGCTTGCCAGCCTTTTTCCATCAATTCGGCAAATTTTATCTGACGAATGGTACATAGCTCAAGACCTTTCCGAGTCTTGGGACGGCTTTTCTTTCCCAGCACATCCAGGCTGTATGGTTTCCGGCAAACCCAGATAGAACTCAATTTTCCCGGGCCGTCTGGCGGGGCCATAAAACGCAAAGCAATCAGGGATGGCGCATTGCGAAACAATTCATCTACTTCTGCCTTATGCGGAGTGACCTGCCGATTTGCAGGAAATGAATAGAATATATACTTTTGATGATATTCGTTGAACCACCAACCACTCTCGGTCTTTACAACCTGATGGTGATATCGTTTGTAAAAATCTGCCACGTAATCTGCTGAGGAATATGTCATATTTTCCTGCATAGATAAACCACCTTTGCTGCCAGGTTCAATTTTCCTAAGGTGATCCTGTAGATCAATCGAGAGGCGGCAAAATATAATTCATTAACGAATGTCATCAATCTTGAGGCTCGTATGGGGGATTGCTCAAGCATGATCTTTTCAGCTCCGAACCCGCCAATTTTCAGTAATTTCCTAAAAGAATTGTCGGAATAGTAAAAAAGATGGAGAGATATCGAACTCAAATGACACCATTTGCGATATTCGATCCAACTAACCGGGCCAACATTTCTCAAGAGCCTAAATAACAGTCCTGGTATTTCAATGACTAATACTCCATCATCTGCCAATAAGCGATGGATTAATAATAAGTCTTCAACGGGAGTAGGAGAAAATGTTAGCGCGTCCAGATAGGTAATAACATTAAAATAGGCATCCGGAAGAGTTGTGGCAGCCGTTTGCAGGACGCCTTGAAATATTTGGAAACCTCGTGACTTGGCTTGTTCAACCGCCGTTAAAGATGGTTCGATTCCATAGCATTCCCAACCATCTTTGGAAAACATAGATAGAAACTCACCTCCGGCACAGCCGATATCCAAGATTTTCCCACCTGATATTGCCGATTTTACAAACGCAACCTCCCTTTGGAATGTGGCTAGTCGCCAGGCACCCAACTCCCGCTGCAACATATTTTGATCAGGGATATAAGCCTTCCCAAAAAATTCCTCGATTACTTCAATCGGGCGCCGAGGATTCACATAGACAAGACCGCAGCCGCGGCATTGAACAATATCCTTAGGGCCGAAAAGGATAAATGGCCTTGCGTTGTCCTTCAGGCAAATAGGACACTCGACTTGAATTATTTGGACACGGGCTTCCTAATTTTTATGATTTTTTGGACGATAAATGAACGGAATAAATTCATTCTACATATCCGGATGAGGCGTTGTTCACAGTTGATTTAATATCGCTTGTAAGGCCTCGAGCCGCTTATTAAAAGGGAAGAGTCTTAAGATCCGATCTCGAGCAGAGCTGGATTTCTTTTTAGATCCACTGAAAACGCCACGAATTGCTGAGGTTATAGCATCAAGATCAGTGGATTCAATATAAAAACCGCACTCTCCCACGACTTCGGGCAAAGACCCCACATTTGCAACAACCGGGATACATCCCGCCAACATTGCTTCGGCCACACTCAGGCCAAATCCTTCGTGAAGGGAAGCTTGCACATATACACTTGCCTTGCGGTAGTATTCCAGCAACTCCAAATCATTCACGCGCCCGGTAAAAATCACATTCGGGGATGCAATCTCTCGCAAATAATCGATTGAACTATCCGCCCATTCTCCGACCAGAATAAACTGCACATCGGGCAGGAATGCAGCCGATTGTACAAAAGCCTGCAACCCCTTGCGCTTTAGGTTTGGGGAGTTCACTCTACCAACGGTAAGTGCGATCCGTTCTTCATTTCCCGCCGGTAAATATCCAAATAGATCGGGCACACCAAGATAGACAACCTGTATCTTCTCAGATGGGATGCCTGCATTTCGTCCCGCCTCCTGTCGGCTGAAGTTAGAGAAAGTAAGCAACCTGTCAGCCAGCTTCATAGACCAACGACTGAAATATTTCTGAATTCCTCCGCGTTGATGACCATAATGGGCCTCAGGCATATTTGCGATGTCGTAGCCCCCAATAACGAGCACAGTTTTTTTCCCTGTTAACCTTGTAAACAACAAAGTCCAGAAAGAATTCCAACTGGCAAACCAGCAAAATACCACGTCTGCATCTTTTATGCCACGCCAATATTGCAGAAAGTCAGCCGGGAACTTTTTCGCTGCATAGAAGTCCTGAACTTCAAAAGAACTGCTTAACAAATCGTAGTCCATTTTGACGAAAGTCTCGGTACCGCTATGAACAAAAAAAATACGCATTAAAACCGTTCCCGCAGAAAAACCGCTTGCATGCCAGCCATGTATTGGTCAAGGCCAAATCGCGCTAGTGCCATTTCCCGAACTCTTATTTCCCATTTGCTTCCGAAGGGGGGCATCCCGAAGCAAGTTCTCCAACGCCTCTGCCATTTTGAACTCGTCCCTCGCGGATATTAGCACCCCGGTATCCTCTAGGACCTCGCGGACACCATCAATGTCGAAGGCCACAACCGGCAAGCCGCACGCCATGGCTGAGAGCAAGGCCAACGGGCTTGTGTCCTTTTCCACAGATGGGTAAGCAAACACATCCATAGAAGCCAACACCTGCGGAAGATCTGTGCGAAAACCCGCGAAGAATACCCGGTTGTTCAAGCCTAGTTCTTCTGCGCGAAACCGCAATCGTCGTTCATATGCATTATTATCAAAGGTTGGTGCACCAACCAGAAGCAAATCCACTTTTGGATTGCGCCCGGCAATTTGTCCAAATGCCTCCAGCAGATGATGCTGTCCTTTCCAAGGGGTGACGCGGGCGGCATGGCCCACCACCAAATGATCATGACTAATCCCAAGTTGTTCACGAACCGTACTTCCGTTAAGCCCAGGACAAAATACCTGCAAATCTACCCCATTGAGCACCACGCTCACCCGCTTTTGAATTCCTTCAGGCAATTGGCAGGCAATGGCTCTACCATCGACAACAAGATCATCTGGAAACATGCGCGCGAGTAATCCGAAGAAAGTTCGGTACAGACCTCCAAATCGCTCAGAGATGAAATCCTGCACGTGCCAGACACACCTTACTCCCGCTTGCTTTGCGGCCAAACCACCGCATAAGTGAGCATAAATGCCTTTCGTAACCACAAGCTCTGGTCTTCTTTGCACCAAGAATTGCCTCAATCGATTGGCTGCAACCAATATGGCGAAACCATTCCAGAGCCAAGCCAAGGGATTTGGGAAGCGCATATCAGATCCCCCGACGCGAGAGCTAATTGAGAACAATCCCGGCATAGGAATGATCGCAACGCACAGTCCGGCACCTCGACACGCAGCGGTCAGTTTTCCTTCTCCGGGACAAACAATCGTAACCTCCCAAATCTTTGGATCCATGTGAGAGGCCAAATAAAGGGTACTGAATTCCACACCGCCCATTTCGCTTGCTGACTTAACAAAAATGATCCCCTGACTCATTTCGGGCTCTTCTCCAGCTCCAGTTCGTTTAATTCCCAGATCTTTGCATATGTCCAGAAGACAAAATCGGCCTTCAAAGCGGCGATGATAAGTCCGCGGATGCCTGACAAAAAACCCAGCTTGAAGAAGAAATAGTAAAGAAAAGCCCCCAAGGGTCGGATCGAAATGTTAAACCAGGAAAAAAACCTACCTTGTTTCTTTCGTTCATCAGCCTCATAACGCGTATAACGATCAATCGTACGCAACCGCTGGGAAATGCTCTCCGTGCCGTAATGAAGAATGTGTCCCTTTAGAAATTCCACCCTACCAGAAACGATGACGTGTGCATCTACTTCCCGTTCCTGAAACCGTCCAACTGCGCGACGAAACAAGCGCAAATGATAATCAGGATATAGACCAACATGCCGAACCCAGTCTCCCAGGACATGATGTTTGAAATTTATGCAATAACCCTCCACATCATCCCGCGGATGCTTCAGCAAGTCCTGAATTTCAGATTGCAGGGTCGCATCCAAGCGCTCATCTGCATCCACTTGCAATACCCAATCATAAGCACACTGTGGAATGGCCCAGTTCTTCTGCTTGGCTGAGTTAGTGTATTCATGCTTAATCACTCTTACACCATACTTTCCAACAATTTCCAGAGTGTGATCGGTACTATAGGAATCCACGACCAAAATTTCATCCGCCCACTTGACTGATTTCAAGGCAGGCTTCCAATTTTCTTTCTTCGTTGAATGTGGGCAATAATACTGATAATTTAGCCATCAGCAATCCCCGGAAGACTATGAGCATCCATTTTCTGTTGCAAATAGGCCTCCATCAGTCCCCAGATAAACCAAACGGGCATGACAAATTGAATGAGGACCTCAACACCTTCGGTGGCCAGAACAATGCCGCATAAAACAAAGGCGGTCAATAGGGCTTGCAAAAGCCAATCTTGGGGATCTTTTCGATATGCCCTCCATGCTCGAAACAAGGTTTTTAGATACCAGAAAAGGAAAATGATACCGGCCAGAACTCCGAGGTTGGCAGCCACTTGCGTGAAATCCCCATGAGTTCAGCCGGCACCAGACCACCCCAACCCGAGGGGATTTTGAAGAAGTAAAGCAAAAGCGTCTTGTTGTCTGCCTATGCGTACCTGCAAACTGCTGTCGAGAACTTGCCCGGTTGCAAGCGGTGTGGTCAACGAAAACATCAAATTCCCTACCCCAGCAGGGAGGAACCGATATAGGATCCCCCCAAGAACCGCAGTCACCACGAGCCCCACCCACCCAATGCTGAAATAGGCCAGGAGCAGAATGGCAACGAAGGTCATCAGCCAGGCATTGCGCGTTCCGCTAATGTATATTCCAACGGCAAGGATCGCGAACAAAACAAGGCCAAAGAAAACCGCCATTTTGCCTCGATAGAACTTATATACCAGCGCAATCATCGGAAGCGACAACGCACTGATAATTACTGCGAGGGCGGTGCCGAAGATTGCATAACTCGCTCTTATAAACTGACCAGACGTGGAAGCCAGACCTTCCATATTGGTTTCAATCAAACCTGGTAAAAAACTGCGAAACTGTGGCGAATAAAACTCCAGCGTTCCTAGCAAAGCGATTACCGACCCTGCTCCCAAAAAAGTGAGCGTTGCCGACTTCCAAAAGCCTGGCTCTTTTGACAGATATAGAATAATCATAAAAAGGGGGATGAGAAGGAAGAAGTTCAAAGCCTCGGAAAGCATATCTGACCAGGAGAGTCCCCGCATTATCCCAGGGATGAATCCCCACAACCAAAAAGCACCGAATACCCATAACAGCCGCGGAAGTCTCAGGCGCGTTCCCTGCTCCGATTTTAGGAGAAACAACAGATTTACAAACAAGAGCGCCAGGATAATCATCAAAGGATGGAGCGAAAAAGACGAGGTCAAATGGATAGTCCGGTAGCCTAGAATAATCGCCCATATCCAAACCACAAACCCAAATTGGAGCGCTTTCCTGCCACCTAATGCCACAATGGCAAAAACCGCTACCAGGAGCGCCAGAAATAACAGATAGCGGAAATCAGCATTAAACTGAACAACGCCTAAGCCACCTAACAGGCTCAGGGCGCTGACCAGTAAAAACGGAATAATAACCCTAGAAAGAGAGATTGAACGCATTTTTGCTCCGGCTCATGGCACCCGATTGATACCTGTTAATCTCTGCCTTTGCCCTTGATCACTCTTGCTGGCGATCCGACAACTGTGACGCCTGGCGGCACATCCCGCGTCACGACCGCCCCAGCGCCGATAATGGCTTCCTCTCCAACCCGGACCCCTTGCAAGATTATTGTCCCGGCTCCCAGATAACAACCTCTTCCTAATACAATGGAGCCATACGATGGAATTAAAGTGTGCTTAGTTAGTGGGCTCCTCCCGGCATGAGTATGGGTCAATAGCATCACACGCATAGAGACAGTCACCTGATCTTCCACAATAATTTTTTCTGCCAGGTCAAGGAATACCTCCCTACCGAAATAACAGTTGGAGCCAATCTGCAAGTTCGAATAATGACATTTGGGGTTGGCCGAGACATTATGAAAAGTGATAGGTGTATGCATTTCCACATTTGCGCCAATGGTTGCGCCAAACTTAACCAAAGTAGGTGCTAAGAACTTGGCGGGCAGAACGAGAAATAGGGCATTCAGTCCTTGTTCCTTATAAGAACTGTAAGCCGCCCAAAGCACCAGTCGAAACAACCACTGTACTGCCTTGCGTATCATAAGGTTTCAGCTTGATATCTGTATTTTTGAATCAGCATGCCGGTTTTCCAAGCAATATGAAGTATATAGAAAACAGGTAATGCCAAAATCCGGTCTAACCGCCTGGGCATTTTCATTGCTGACACAAATGGTTCGAATGCAGTTGAAGCCACGAAATATATTAGTTTCAAAAATTCTCTAAGTCGTAAGGAGCCAAGCGGATAGATACGATACATTTCCGGCCATTTGCTTCGAACCAGAAAATATGCTCGTCCGTACATATAGAACTGATAAATGGATTGAGTAAGATCGGGACGATGATGATGCAAGACCTTGATTGCCGGGTCATAATAGATCTCGTATCCAAGTTTCTTGATGCGCCAATTAAAGTCCACGTCTTCTCCACGAAAAAAACGCTCGTCTTGCAACCCCACTCGCTGTAAAACAGAGCGTTTGTAGGAGACGTTAACCCCGGCAATCGTGCGAACGTAACCAGAATGTGGAGGGGATGAAAAAGCGGCCACATCTGAAATGCGGCTAAGCAGTCTTGTCTCGCTGTCGGCGCCCAAGACTGCGCCGCCCACGCACCCAGCCTCGGGATGTGCAGCGTGAATGCACTTCATTTGCGATACCCAATCGGGGAAGACCTCAGCATCATCATCCGTCCAAGCAACAATGTCGCCAGTGCATTGAGGCAAACCGACATTGCGGCTGGCCGCGAGATTCTTGTTGTAGGTTTTCACTAGCTTCACCTCAGCATTTGTCCTGCCCATGTAGCGTTCGACAACCTGGTCCGACCGATCGTCACCACCGTTCACGACAATCACCTGGTCGGGAATCTCGAATGTCCGACTTAGGAGGGCCCTTAGCGCCAATTCCAACATGGCGGGACGGTTGTAGGTGCAAATCAAGACAGAAAGGGTGGTCATGCGACAAAACGCTCACGACGGAGTTGAAAGAGGTTCGATTTCAGCACCGTTGCCCCAGCGGCTGGCTGCCCCCACAGCACAGACATATCCGGCGTCTTTGGCGGCCTGGCAGATGCCCGCATTGTAATACCCGCCCGGATAGGCAAGTGCCTCAATGACCCGCTGCAGGTTTTCGTGCAAGGAGCGAAGAGAGGTTTTCAATTCGTCGTTCAAGGTTGTATTCGTGCATTCTGTCAGGCGAACGTGATGGATAGTGTGACTTCCAAAAGTTACATTCCATCTCTGGCAATCTTCCATCTGACGCCAGGACAGCAAGGGTTTGGATTTGTCGTAACTATCCCAAATCGCGGTTTTGCCCACCAACCCGGTAGGAATGAACATGGTTACCGGGTAAGAGAATTCTCGCAGAAGGGGTAAAGCATCAGTGTAAAAATCCAGTAAGCCATCATCGAAAGTGATCGCCCAGGTATTTTTCAATGATTGTTGAGTCCTGAGACGCTCAAGGCCTTCTGCCAGTGAAACCACCTGGCCTGATTGCAAAGACTGCAATTGCCGCTTGAATTCAGATGGAGAAATGGCATGTGGATCGCGCTGATTCTCGGAGATACTGTGGTACATCAAAATCCGCAGGCGGTTTCCAGCCAGCCAGGCCGGGAGGCTTTGCCAGGGGAGGGCACTAAGGCGGTTCATCAAGAATAAACCTGCTTAATTCTCATTGACCAAGGCTACATATTGTTCAGCAATATCAGGCCAAGCATGCCGAGTTATTACTCTGTCTCGCCCAGCATTGCCCAGATCATTCCTCCGGGCGGGGTCTTTGGCCAAATGAATTATGGCAGATGAAACCTGGTTAACATTCTTTTCGTCAACCCGTAACCCGCAGTTGTCATTGACCAACTCATCAAAAGGAGGATGAGATGAAGTTATAGCTGGCAACTTGCACGCAAGGGCTTCCAACAATGAGATGGAACTGGCATCTCCGCTGGAAAGAGCCATCATGATATCAGCAGCGCAAAGAAATGGTTGAATGTCCAGTTTAACGCCCAGGAAATGAACTCGCTCCTCAAGGGCCAATTCTTTAACCAGGGCGGCTAAATTCCTATAGTATGGCCCATCCCCAACAATCAGAAAGTGGATATCTGGAATTGCCTGCAATATTTCAGGCATAGCCCGGATAACCCACTGCATTCCCTTGCGTTCTTCCAAAGCGGCAACTGAAATCAACACGGGAACATCCTCGCCAAGGCCCAATTCCCGGCGTACCACCGACCGCAGCCCGGGATCATGGTGGAAGCGTTGTGTATCCACGCCGTGCTCAATCACGAGGCAGGAGCGGCCGGACCATTTTTCGACTTCACCAGCAGTAGACTTGCTGACAGCGATCAAATGAATGGCTTTGTTTTGAAAACCCCAATGCGAAAATTCGTGGTAACGCTGCGGCACGAGACTGGGCGGAAAATGCAAAACCACAGAAAAACGGATTGGGTTTATCAATTGCACCAGGCGCAAAGCGAACCCCTCACCATATCCCGCAAAATGGACAAAGATATGTTGATAATCAGCTCTTAGCAACCAATAAATGTAATAGACGACTGCAAATTGTGCCTGAAAATAACGCACGGACGGAACTCTGAGGAGGTTGATGCCGGGGATCCGGGCAAAGTCCGGAACATTCAGGGGACCGGCCCAGGTCAGAATATCGACGCTAACACCTTGCGCCGCCAATGCCGCAGCCAGGTTCCAGAGATAAACCTCGATACCACGCTGTGACCAGAGTTGAAAAGGATGAATAAATGCCAAGCGGGTTTCAGTCATGCCGCAGCACCTGCTGATAGACCTGCAAATATTGACCGGCGACTTTCGCCCAATCGAACTGGAGGGCAGCCTGTGCGTTGCCATCGGCTCGCAGTTGCTTTCGCGTTGCCAAGCTCAGATATTCGTCTAGGGCCGCAGCCAAGGCGCCTACTTGCGGCGCAACCAGACGATTTGGAGGGACCGACAGAAATTCGGGTAAGCCGCCAACATTCGAGGCTATAACCGACTTTCCCGCGGCCATGCCCTCCAAAGCAACGATACCAAAAGGCTCGCGCCTTGAGGGCATCACTACAAACAGACAACCTGCCATCAGTGAGGCAATCATCTGCTCGCCCACATTGCCCAGCAGTTGAACACATTGAACAAGTTTCTTCCGACTAATTAGCGTTTCTAAGCCAGTCCTTTGTGCGCCTTCCCCCACTATCCGCAATTGCACCTTGGGATGTTTCCCTGACACGTGTGCAAATGCCTCGATGAGCAAATCAAAGCCTTTATGCGCGGCCAACTGTCCTACGGCTAAAATATAGGGTGTCACAGCAGGAAAAGGAACAGCACTGGAAAAGCGGTGTGTATCCACTCCGTTATAAACGACGGTAATGTGTCCATTCAAAGCAGGCTCGAGCGTCCCAGCCTGAGCAGCTAGAAATTTCGAGCAAGCAGTCAATCCGTTTGCTTGCTGGGACAGCTTACAAAAACGTTCTCTATTTGACCGATCAAGGAACGGTTCCGCATCTACGTCTGCCCCATGAAGTGAGACCACCCAGGGAACGGCGGGGGAATGACTTTCTAAACAAGCAGCAACAAACTCAGCGATTTCGTTCAGATAATGATTGTTAATGACGTCGGGTTGAAATTCATTAATCAAACGCCTCATGACCAGTTTTGTATAAAAGCGATACCACAATCCAGCCAGCCAGAGATCGATACGATGGTTACGCAAATACTTAAGATCGGGTCGAAAAAAATGGAGCCTAGTTACTATTACTCCATCCATTTCTTCTCGGCGAGGCAACGTGCGTGGATAGCGATTGGTAATAATTTCGACGATATGGCCATGCTTCTGGAACTCGCTGGCAAGATGATATACGACACTCTCCAAGCCACCACGATGAGGAAAATAGCGAGCAGAAATCAGAAGGATGCGCATAAATCAGCTATCAAATGAAGAAAATGGGCCTTGCATTTCAAGAAACCAAATTGGGGTCTTTCCCCCAATTCGACCTTCAGATGGTTGTGGCTAAACCCTCGCGATATGCGAATATAGAGCCAGCATTTCTTCAACTACGCGCTTGGGGTCGAAGTAAACATTCGTGGCACGGGCGCGGCCGGCCTGCCCCATCCGAGAACGAAGGATAGGATCTGCAATGAGTTTGCAAATAGCATCGGCAAAGGCTGGCACATCGCCGACATCAAAGAGTAATCCCGTAACGTCGTCAGCCACCACCTCTGGTATGCCACATGTGCGACTGGCGACTACAGGTACTCCATGAGCCATACTCTCCAGGCAGGGGAACGAAAACGCTTCAAAACGCGAGGGTACAACACAGATATCTGGCTGCAGCCTAGAGTAAAAACAATCCGGCACTTCGTGGGCAGTGAGAAATCTGACCTTCTCCAAGACCCCGGTATCAAGCAATTGCTGCTTCAGAGCATCCCGAGTAGAAGAGCCGTTTGCCTGAGGCCGATCCCATCCCAAAAACATGAAGCGAGCCTGTGGCCAGCGACTGCATACAAGCGGAATAGCACGTGCAAAAATGTCAGCCCCTTTTTTCCATTCCAAACGGCCTACAAACAAAATGACAGGATCTAGCTTGGGCCCATGCTGTTGGACCCATAGGCAATTATCGCCTGCACAAAAGTGCGGCAGAACGTGAATACGCGAGGGGGCTAAGCCGTATTCGCCGCGGACCACCTCCCCAAAAGCCTGCGTAGGTGACGTTAAAATATCAGCTCCTAAGATAGCTCTCTTTTCCATGAGCTTGATAAATTTTTTGTCGAAAGCCCCTTCCTTGCCGCGATAATAGGGCTCAATAGAGAACAGCGGACCATGCAAACGCACACCGTAAGGCGGTAGTTTCCTGTGGTCATGAAAATAGGCCTCAGCCTCTATATCTGCATATTCCAGAACATCCAATTTATGTCGTGCCACAATCGCAGGTAGAGCCCGACGAACTGCATTCGCATACACCAACGTACGCAGCGTCCGCATATAGCGCCCAAATATCGGCAAATGACGATCAAACCGAGTTGAAATGCGCGGACGCGGAATCCGATAAACCGGGGTTTTGCCATCGTATTCAACACGCGGTCGGGATCGGAGGGTCGAAGTGACGATAACCACCTGTTGCCCCAACGCGGATATTTGATGCGCCAGAGTCATATTGTAAGTTGCCACCCCTCCTCCGCTGGTTTCGGAAGGATACCATTGATTGACGATGCCAAAGTTCACGGATGTGATCTCTCTGCTTGGGACTCAACAGAAACCGTCTGGGCCAAAAAGGCTTCAAATGCAGCTGCGATATCATGCCAATCATATTGGGCCTTGACCAGGGACATCGCACTTTGGGCGAGGCGATCTGCCTCCAGCGGATTATCCAGCAAACGGACGATCGCCGCAGCAAAGGCTTGAGGTGAATCCGCGACCAGGCAATGCTCGCCATGACATGCTGCAATACCCTCGACTCCTACGGAGGTAGTTACCACGGGCACACCCAAAGCAAAGGCTTCCAGAACCTTGAGTTTAACTCCGCTACCCAACTGAAGGGGTATGACAGCGAGATCAGCCTGTGCATAATAGGGCTCTAACGCAGGGACTGGACCAAAAATACGAATATGATCATCAGATTGTGCCGTCTGAAGCATGGATGAATTTGGGGCCAGACCCACCACCAGTAATTGAACTTCCGGGTGGGCCTGATAAACCAGCGGCAATACCTCGCGGACAAAGAAAAGGAAGCCGTCTGAATTTGGTGCATAGGCAAAATTACCAACCATTATGAGGGTGCCACCTTTGCGCCGTCCTTTGCAAACATAACGTGATGTATCAACTCCATTCGGGGAGACCAAAACCCGAGCGTCAGGTTTGAGCATCCGAACATACGCTGCTTGATCCTCCGACATTGCCACGAGAAGCTGGTAGACGGAGACTATACGGCGCTCATACAAGTAAGTTTTCAGCCAATCGAGCCAAAAGATGAGTTTATAGGGACGCCATTTTGTCCCCACAAATTTCCGCCAGGCGTATTGAGAATTAATATCCAGCAGCACTGCTACAGCAGGCAGATAGGTTCTCAGATACAGCAAGGCTTGCGCCATCAGGTGGGTTTCGAGAATAAGAATATCCACATCTGGATGAGTCTCAAAATCTGCCCTAGCCGGCTCGCCAACTGTCTGGGCTGTACGCGAGTCAACGAACTGGGACTCGCTCCAATAGCCGGCGGATCAGCTGATGGAATTCTGAAATCGAAGTCTGAGCGGTTGGATACGGCCCCAGCGACTCGAAAGACATATTCCGCCCGTTTGCCCACGCTACCATGTCTCCTGGATCGGGTGATTCAAATGCCGCCAACACTACAGAATGATGGGCAGCAAGGTGATTCAATATATGATAACTTCGAATGGCTGCGCCAAAATCAGGCGGCACGCGGATAAAAGGTAGCACGTATAAGACTTTCATTTAACGGAAACTGAGGATCAGTAACTTACCATTGCCGCACCACTCGAGCTGGATTGCCAACTACTAACGCGCGTGGTGGCACTGAGCGGCTTACGACTGCACCTGCGCCCACCACCGCGCCTTCGCCGATGTGAACGCCTTTTAGAATGATCCCACGGGCGGCCACCCAAACATTCTTCTCAAGGATAATAGCTCCAGTTTTGATCGGCCCCCCATCCACACCGTGAAAATCATTATCGATAATTAACACTTCATCTCCCAAAATAGTACCTGTACCGATCCGGACCATTTCTGAACAAGAGATATGCACCCCTTGATTTAAGAAACATTTATCTTCGAGATATAAAGAGGCATTGCGGCCGCAGTGCAATCCGACAATTTTACGAGAATTGGACCTAATCACAACACCATTTCCAATGTGAAATTTGCCCCCTCCATGGATTAAGCATGGTCCCGATATATCGAATTTTGCCGAATGCACTTCAAACAACCTGGCATAATAGATTTCGGAATAAAGTTCGGCGAAGTTGACTTGTAATGCTCCTTATGGTTTTCATTTTCGTTTATCGCGATTAATGGCTAAAGATCAGAAAGTGTTTAATATGCGCATCAGAGCTTTGTATGTTCTTTCAAAAGAGTAAACTTCCTTTATTCTATTTGAAGCATTGACCCCTGCTGCCTTCATTTCTTTTGGATTTGAAAGAATTGCCACCAACTCAAGAGCAAGTCGGGGCATCTCGACTACCCAGCCAACTTTGTCATGGATCACGGCCTCTTCGGTCCCGCCGCTGCCTTTTATAATCACGGGAGGTGTACCACACGCCATGCTTTCCAGAACGACCTGAGGCAAACCTTCATACGTGCTCGGATAAAGAAACAGATCTGCATCTTGGTAATGCTTTGCCAGCTCACGGTTATCCATGGGCGGACAAACAGTTATAGATCTTCTAGGTGATATTGCTTAATAAGGTTGACGAGATCATCTACAATAGTGCTGTCACCCCGCGATCCAATAATCGTAAGCCTAGCTTTAGGGAAATTCTGAACGACCGCACTGAAGGCCTGGACCGCCTGCAAAACACCCTTATGTCGATAGAAACGACCTATATACAATAGTCGAGGCCATTCTTCGCGGACTGCATAGTGTTCATCGGGTTTTGGCTTGAATATTTGCGTGTCGACTCCGATTGGAAACACCTCCATATTGTGAGGTGAATGTCCAAGTTGAATTAGTGCATCCAACTGCATTTGAGTGTGGGCGAGTAAACGATACGAATGCCCGAAATAGCGCGCCAACGGTTTGTTATAATTTGCGTACCAAGCGCCGATAATGACAATATAGGGTATCTTTCTGACTTCGCAGATCTCTTGCGCCCAAGCGTGGAAATTGGCCGTGGGCTTGAAAGAATGCCACACAATTTAGGGGTGCGGCAGCGAGGTGCAGCAGCGCCTGGAATGATACCTGTTGACCAAACGAATGACTCCGTCTTAAAGCACGAAACGAAAGCGGGAACAGGATATTTTCAACGTTATCATATACGCTAGAATAAGTTTGTGTATGATCGGTAAAATAAACCTGACGTGCATGCCAACCTAAATCGTTGCACACTTTGCCAATTGTTTGGGCCAGCGGGCGATTATGAATTTTGCCAAGTTCGGAATCTTCAAATCCCACAGTATCGGGGGTCCATGGAAACCAGAGTTCAAATATTTTCGATTTCATTAGTATCCACAGACCCTATTTATCTTGAGAACTTATAACCGTTCGCAGTAAATTCCAGAAGCCCGCCAGACGGGGATGAGCCTCTGCGAGATACTTACGCCACGCCATCAGGCGGAACTTGGTCGAAGAGCTAACAGAGCGGTGCAGGATAGCTGCTTCGCATTTCGTCTCCAAACTTGCCCCAGGATTACTCCAAACCGGAATAACTCCGAAGTTGTGATGCCTTGAATACTCATTCACGGCACACATTACGCGCTCAAAAGTTGTGCCCTCTCGTCCGTAATCATGGCAAAAAATATAACCATTCGGGCTAAGATGCGAGCCAATCAACATGAGCTCAGAATACACCGCGTAGAAACTGTGATTAGCATCAATAATAGCAAGGTCTATCGATATATCCTGTTTGGCAAGCCAATTGTACAGACTATTTGGAAGGACGCCCCCAACTAACCGAACATTTAATGTCTCTCGCAGTAAAGAGTCTTGTGACTGCAAATTGTAAATAACCTCGGGCAAATCAAAACCGTATACAACGCCGTTAATGTGATTAAGTCGCAAGAACTCGGAAAGAAAAAGTGTCGTCAAGCCTTGATATACACCCGTTTCGACAATTACCTGGGGTTGGGTCGCCGCTATCAGTATTCCAAGCTGGGATTTTTCAAGGGCACTCAGTGAGCCCTCAGCATGATAGAGTAAAGGCATCGAAATAAGATTGCTGAATGATTTGCTTATCATTAGGGTAGTCGGAGGAGAATCAATCTGGTGTATCGCTAGCAAGCACAAATTGCTGTTCGGTGCGTTTGGAGCATAATCAAGGTCAAACCATCAGCCCCCGAAGTACATGAAGAAAAAGCGCAAGAAACGACCATAGCTTTTAAATGTTCAGCGAGTCACATCTTTCAAAATTTGATTTCCAGCCTACGACAAACCAGACTGACGTCAATAGATTTGGCTCCGAGATACGTTTAAGGAAACGATTGAGAACACGTAGCGGAAATTTGAGATACCAAGGGAAGATGTCAGATAGAACAGGCTCGAAACCCAATACAGTTTCAATATAGAAATCTTTAAAGCCAACCTCCTTTAATACATTCTGCAAGCTTTCAAACGAATAATAGCGACGATGCGTGGGGTCCACGTAGGAGGCAAAAACCAATTGAGTAGCCTTCATTCCTTCGAGAACCTCAGCGGGCACGCTTAATACTACATTGCGATTAGCGACACGGGCCGCATCGCTCAATAATTTCTTGTCGTCAAGTACATGTTCAAGCACATCCAGCATCAGAACGGTTTCAAAACTGGAGTCGGGAAACTGCGAAAGGCCCTGCTTATCCAAATCCACCCGGTACACTTGATCAGTAAATTTGAGCGCCTCTTGAACAAAAATTGAATTCCCGTCTACGCCAGCAACTTTATGACCAAGGCTTGCCAGCCGCTCAAGATAGAGCCCGGGGCCACAGCCCACATCCAAAATAGAGTGGCCGGCATATTGCTGTATTCTTGCAAATTTGCTTCCGCTTATCGAACCAAAAGCAGCACGTCCAAACGAAGCATATCTAAGCTCGTCCATAATGATAATAACCGATACCCTATTCTTTTTGGCCTATCGCTAAACTAAAGAAGGCAGTTGACCAAGGCAAAGTCTTTTTGGCTACCCTTCCTAACTGCTCGGCCATCGCATTCTCTTTATAATAGGCAGAGACGACCCTAAAAGGTTTTCCAACCAGATAAAACCAGAAACTATGATAAATCGGCCTTTGATGTAGGACATGAAAACCCGCACTTTCTAAGAATGCCCGCACTTTGCCTTTTGAATAGGGCTGTTCATAGAAGGTCGATATAGCATTTTTTAACTCCCGAGGGGATTTACCTGAAATTCGACGCAACAGTGTATTGCTGCGCAAAGGCTCAAGCCTGAGCCACCTCTTAGCACCGGGAATCCATTCTCGCACCAGAGGCGTAGGTAAAGGCATAGTGATTGCAACAATTCCACCGGGACGAAGAACACGATAAGCCTCTTGAAGCGCAGGTATTGGCCCAAATTCAAAGTGTTCCAGCACGCCGAACGAAAGGTATCCGCCTAAGGAATTATCTGGAAAAGGTAAAGAATGTATATCGCCCTGAATCAACGGCATATCGGGCAAGTGTGAGCGGCCAATTCTGAGCGCATCTTGTGCGTAATCCAAGCCAATCACTCGATAGCCCTGCTTACTGAAATAATCGGCAACGTGACCAAAAGAGCAGCCCGCTTCCAGAACAGGTCCTTCTCTACTCAAAAATTTAGATATCGTTTGAAATTCTTCCTGCCGACGTGGATAGAAATTAGTGGCGTACTCATTGGTAAATTGAGTATCGGACCAATGGCCCTCCCAGAATTCCCGCATTGCTTTATATTGAGGATTAAAACTCATGATAGATACTTCTTTCGGGAATTGATGGATGGTTTCAATAGGGTATTAAATCTGCCTGTGATTTTCATCATCCTACAATTTCTCATTTGCGCAACTCACGACCGCTTTAGGGTACATCATCCAATCCGAGTCTGCGGATTTCGGAAAGGTTTTGTGATCCGCAGAAAGTGTTCCTGCATTGGAGATCAACTTAGTATAACTGGCCGCCATGCCTTCCCGTAGCCCTACATCAAAAACCATTTCCGGACTGGTAATCCCCGGATTCTCAATTTCAAATCGAACAAACCACCGGCCTTCGATCTTCTCTGGGCTTTCAGAAAGGCGATCGCTACGCAATGCAAACAGGCGCACACGCGCCCCCGTGTAAAAGCCGACATCTATTGATGGATGGTGCAAGATCTCCGAAGATATAACCGAGACTTCAATGATAAGCTTCTCCCCAAAAGGCCAGACTATGGTCGGAACACCATCGGCCGTCAACGCCCGAACCTCCAAAGTCAGATTTTTTTGGGATTGAATGCCTTCGGCCCGTTCAGCTTTCTTGAGCAGCGAGATATAACGTCCAACAACTTCTGGTGGGGTGCCAGCTGATTGAAAGGTACCCGAATCAAGTAATATTGCTTCCGTACACAAGCGCTAAATCGCCCCAAGGTTGTGACTTACAAAGAGTACGGTGCGGCCCCCATGTGCAATATCACCCATCTTATCTAGACACTTTTCCTGAAACTGAATGTCACCCACCGCGAGCACCTCATCCACGACTAAAATTTCGGGTTCCAGGTGGGCAGCGACAGCAAAGGCCAAGCGCACATACATACCGCTGGAGTAGCGCTTGACAGGAGTATCTATGAATTTTTCCACTTCAGCAAAGTCAACGATCTCATCGAACTTGCTCTTGATCTCTTTCGTGCTCATGCCCAGGATCGCACCGTTCAGGTAAATATTCTCGCGCCCGGTCAAGTCGGGATGAAAGCCTGTGCCCACTTCGAGCAGACTTGCTACACGCCCCTTAGCTTTGATCCTGCCTGAGGTCGGGGCGGTAACACGTGAGAGAATCTTCAGCAGTGTGCTTTTCCCAGCACCATTGCGACCAATAATGCCGAGCACCTCGCCCTGCTCAACCGTAAAAGTGATATTGCGCAAGGCCCACAGGTCTTCGTCTTGGCGGTTGCCGTGGTCGGTCTCGCCTATGCGCAGCAAGGGATTGGGCTTGCCTCGTAGCTTTGCCCACCAGAGTTTCATATCATAGGTAAGTGTTCCGGTGCCAATCTGGCCCAAGCGGTAGGCTTTGGAGAGGTGTTCGACCGAGATGACGATAGACATAAAGGATAGGTGTGGATATAGAGACTAAATTCTACAAGGCATGATAGGTTGGGAACAAGGCTTTTCTTGACCAAAAGGCATTTGTTCTGTTGAATCGCTGTATCTACTCAAGCCTTCCACCTCAAAACTCAAATTCCAAAATGGCTTCTATAACTTGTTCCTGCTCTCACCCGTTAAGGCATTATGAAATGGCAGGCGGATCAATTGATTGCTCACTCGTTCAGTCACGGGGCAATCGCCTTCCTCCCCACCAAAACCGTGCCCCATATCAGAAAGGTGAAGAGGCAAATAGTGAAAAACGCTATAGATACCGCACTGTCGCAGGTACCCGATCAGCCTCTGCCTCTGAGCAAGATCCGGCAGGAGCATATAAAATGTGTGATAAGACTGTTCGCAATGATCTGGTACAACGGGCAATTGAACCTCGTGCTTGCTTGCCCAATCTCTCAAGCCTGCTTCGTAAGTCTCCCAGATATTTCTACGGTGACTTTGGATGCTCTCACGTTGCTCCAATTGGCCGTAAAGATACGCAGCCAGGATATCGGATGGAAGGAAGGATGAGCCAATATCTACCCAGGTATATTTGTCTATCAGGCCGCGGAAGAAGCGCGCTCGATTTGTCCCTTTCTCACGCACGATCTCGGCGCGCTCAACAAGTTCCTGATCGTTAATAAGTAGTGCGCCGCCTTCACCACTGCTGAAATTCTTTGTCTCATGGAATGACTGAGCTGCCACAGCGCCAAAAGTTCCCAGATATTTGCCCTTATATTTGCCAAAGAGACCGTGGGCGTTATCTTCCACAACCGCCAAGTGGTGGCGATGGGCTATATCCATGATGATATCCATTTCACAGCCCACTCCCGCATAATGCACGGGTACAACCGCCTTGGTGCGCGCTGTTACTGCCTCTTCAAGTTTGGATTTATCAAGATTAACAGTATCTGCCCGAACATCAAGGAAGACCGGCATCGCTCCCCTCAGCACAAATGCATTTACCGTTGAAACAAAAGTAAAATCGGGAATGATGACTTCATCGCCCGGGTGGATGTTAAGCAGGATGGCACTCATCTCCAATGCGTGCGTACAGGACGTGGTCAACAAAACCTTAGGGACACCCAGTTCCCCTTCAAGATATGTGTGGCATTTCTTTGTGAACGGGCCGTCGCCGGAGATATGTCCGCTCTGGATGGCCTGCGTAATATATTCAAGTTCTCTTCCGGCAGGGACAGGGCGATTGAAATCGATATGCAAGTTTTCGTTCATTTCATTCCTTGCGAACCAGGGCAATATGCCAAAGTCAAAGCAAGCCTCTAGAACCCGCATCCGTTCAGGTAGGTTGGTTTTCAGAATCGGCCATTGCGGTATAACAAGCGACACACTTTAACAGCATGTCGCTTGTTATACCCTTGCACTAACGCGTCAGATTGAATGCCTTGAAGTCCGTCCACACTCCATAGCCGTATGGACCGAAATCCAGGATCCGCCATTGGTAGTTGCCGTTCGCCAGGTTCGCCAGCTCCGTCGGCGACAGCACACAAGTGGTCGTGCCATAGCAGCTTTCGTTTGCCGCATAGTACCACTTGAGCAACACTGGATCACCGGTCGAGGTCTGTACTTCCAGCTCGTACCAGGTCGCATCTGCCACCTCTGTGAAGTTGAAGGCGTTCGCCCAACTCGTCAAATCTCCCGAGGGCGAATTCAGCACTACACTGCTCACTACCGGCGCTACGTTTAGATTGAATGTCTTGAAGTCTGTCCACACTCCATAGCCGTATGGACCGAAATCCAGGATCCGCCATTGGTAGTTGCCGTTCGCCAAGTTCGCCAACTCAGTCGGCGACAGCACACAAGTGGTTGTGCCATAGCAGCCTTCGTTTGCCGCATAATACCACTTGAGCAACACTGGATCACCGGTCGAGGTCTGTACTTCCAGCTCGTACCAGGTCGCATCTGCCACCTCCGTGAAGTTGAAGGCGTTCGCCCAACTCGTCAAATCTCCCGAGGGCGAATTCAGCACTACACTGCTCACTACTGGCGCTACGTTTAGATTGAATGTCTTGAAGTCCGTCCACACTCCGTAGCCGTATGGACCGAAATCCAGGATCCGCCATTGGTAGTTGCCGTTCGCCAGGTTCGCCAGCTCCGTCGGCGACAGCACACAAGTGGTCGTGCCATAGCAGCTTTCGTTTGCCGCATAGTACCACTTGAGCAACACTGGATCACCGGTCGAGGTCTGTACTTCCAGCTCGTACCAGGTCGCATCTGCCACCTCTGTGAAGTTGAAGGCGTTCGCCCAACTCGTCAAATCTCCCGAGGGCGAATTCAGCACTACACTGCTCACTACCGGCGCTACGTTTAGATTGAATGTCTTGAAGTCCGTCCACACTCCATAGCCGTATGGACCGAAATCCAGGATCCGCCATTGGTAGTTGCCGTTCGCCAGGTTCGCCAGCTCCGTCGGCGACAGCACACAAGTGGTCGTGCCATAGCAGCTTTCGTTTGCCGCATAGTACCACTTGAGCAACACTGGATCACCGGTCGAGGTCTGTACTTCCAGCTCGTACCAGGTCGCATCTGCCACCTCTGTGAAGTTGAAGGCGTTCGCCCAACTCGTCAATCTCCCGAAGGCGAAATCAGCACCGCGGGAGTAGTAGCAAAAGTTGTGCAAGCCGCATCTGCGCACCAGGGAGAATAAACGATATTTGCCGAGGCCGGGCCGAGGATATCGGGCTGGCCGCCGGGAGCCACGGCTGTACCGCCGAACTCAACCGGGATCAGGCCTGCATATCCGGGTTCCGTGCTGTCGGCAGTCGAGACAACCGGAGAAGCACTCCCGTACCAGTTGCTGACGAAGTTCTTCAGGTTGGTTGTACCGGGCAGAGGCAGCGAGCCGCCTGTCTGCCGGTCAACGACCTGTCCGTACCAGTTGCCGGTGATCTTGTTTTGGCTAAAGGTACTGTTGAGGGCAGTCTGTGGGGGGCTGTTCGTGCCGCCGCTGGCATCGATGAAGAGAACACCATCGGTCCAGTTGTTCGTGATCTCGTTGTTGGTAACCGTCAGGTTGTCAGTCTGGTTGCGCATCAGCATACCGGTGCGATTATCGGTGATGACGTTATTGTTGACCGTAACCCCGGAGGTATTGTTGATGTCGATACCGGTCCTGTTGCCGGTGAGGATGTTGTCATGAACAACGGTGCCCGTAAAGGCGCCCTGGACGGCAATACCCGCCGAGTTGAGCCCGGCGTTATTCCAATCCGTGGTGTTGTTGCCCTGCCGCGTAATGGTGAAGCCGGCAACCGTGACATTGTTTGCGTTTACACGGACGGTTGCGCTATCGCCGCCGATGACACCCTGAATGGCCGTGCTGGCTGCGCCCGCGCCGATGAGAGATACTGACTTATTCAGATTGACATCTTCAGCATAGGTGCCTGCGGCAACATTGACCGTACCGCCTGCATTCACGGCTGCAACGCCGCGCGTTATGCTTCCGCTGGCGGGGGTGACGTAGACGTTATTGGCAGTCCAGGTCACGAGGCCGAGGGCAGCATCATCCAGCTTGTGGTAGACCCGGTCTTCTATTGCGAAGCCGTTGGCAGCACCCGTGAAGGTCGCGCTGGTAGCATCGATGTTCAGCGCTGCCGTCAGTCCAGATGTCGCCGCCAACACCGGCCGGGGCGGTTGAGCCACCAAAGGTCTCGGCGCCCAACGTGAGTGCGCCGGTCCCATCGGTATAAAGGTTCAAATCGTTGCCGGAGACGGTGTTTCCGCCGGAGAGCGTGACATTGCCTGACTGGTAAAGCAGGATGCCGGCCGCGCCCCAGTTGGATGGGTTAGCATCGTCGTGGTAGCTGTTGCCGGTGACGGTATTCCCGCTCAGTGTGGCGGTTGCGCCGCGGCTGACCTGGATGCCGTTCTGAGCAGTAACATTGGTGGTTCCTGCACCTGTCACGGTGTTATTCGTGATGGTGGCGTTGGAGCCGGTATTGTCAACTACGATACCGCCCTTTTGATAACCCACGATGGTATTGTTGTTGATGGTGGCTGTGCCGGTGGTGGACCAAGCCTGGCGTCCAACCCATATTGCGACACCGTTCTGGCAGCCACTGAAGGTTGAGTCACGGACATCCTGAACAGTGTTATCGTGGATGTTGGCGTTTGCGCCATCGCGGACGATGATGCCCGCCCGGATGCTTCCGCAGCTGGTCGGGCCGGGGCCGGTGACCGTGAAGCCGGTGAGCTCCGCGTCTACGCCACTGCCTCTGACCATCACAATGGAAGAGGTTTCCTGGCTCGCGTCCGGCAAGCTGGCGGGCGCCTGAATGATGCTCGAGCCAGCGCCCGCGCCGATGAGGTGCAGGCTCTTGGTGATGGTCACCTGTTCCGTATATGTACCCGCAGCTACATCGATCTCATCGCCGGAGGTTGCCGCAGTCGACCGCGGCCTGGATGGTCGAGAAATACGTATCCTGGGTCACGTCGTGGACCGCAGGGCCATTGAAAGTTGTACAAGCCGCATCGGTGCACCAGGGAGTGTAAGGCAGACCGGCGGCTATCGTATCGCCGCTGCCACTGCCCGCGCCCGAAGGTCCGCTCGCATCACCCCACCAGTTCTTCTTGAGGTCAGACACATAGGTACCGGTGGTGCCTACATCTGCACCCTTGGTATTTCCGGTGATCTGGTTGGAGTGGAAGGTGGCGGTGACGGTCTTGCTGACCCAGCGTGGTTTCCCAGGAGGGTTGATCAGCCGTGAGATCGACACCCGTTTCGAAGTTTGTAAAGACGTTTCCGGTAAACAACGACGGATACGTCAGTGTATCCATAGCCGATCTCATCCGTGGTGATATAAGCCCCCACGCTGCCGACTGCTTTCGCCGGGCCGGTCACGGTATTATTCGTGAAGTGAGGTGGTGACCGCGGCGCCCTGTCCCCAGGCTGAAAGGCCGATAGCGCAGTTTGTGACGGTGTTGTTGTTCACCGTCGGCGCGAGATAGGGCACAAAGACAAAGATGCCGTAGCCGTCGGTCGTGCAGTCGGTGATGGTATTGCCCTGGATCAGGTCGGCAACGCCGCCGCTGTCCCCGGCATTATCGGTATGGACGCCGCTGCCCGAGTTCGAGACGGTGTTGTTCAGGAACTGGATACCTTTGGAGTGGTTGGCGCTGATGGCATCATTGGCATAAGAGACGGTATTGTTCGCCATCATGCCGGGTCCGTACCAGGCAAACATGGCAATGGAACATCTGATCGCCCTGAACATTGGTGACGGTGTTGTCGTGGAAGTTGAATGTCCCGCCGCTGGAGCATAGATACCGCGCAGGTAGATATTCTTGACGCAGTGACATTGTAGACTTCCAGGCCGTTATAGCGTGGCATCGGTGTTCTTGATGATGCCGTTGCGGGCATCAATGTTTGCGCCACCGCTGATCATAGCCAGCGGTCAAGGCCGGGTTGTCGCCGTCGACGGTCAGATCATGGATGACCACATTATCGGCCTGCACAAGGAAGACATTGCTGGCCGCGCCGCCGCACAGAGAACTCCCCGTGCATGGATTCGGATTGGAGACGGCAGGAAGGACGATTGTATTGCCCACTCCCGCGCCTGCGATGGTGACGGACTTGTCCACGACTACGTTTTCGACATAGGTGCCTGCGGCAACATCGATCACATCGCCGTTGGCAGCCGCATCAACCGCGGCCTGGATGGTCGAGAAATACGTATCCTGGGTCACATCGTGGACCGGAAGAGTATAGAAGGTTGTGCAGGCTGCATTTGTGCACCAGGGCGAGTAGGTCACATTGGCGCTGACCTTATCACCGGTGCCTGAGGCAACCACGCCCGGTCCGCTTGCGTCACCCCACCAGTTATGCACGGCGTTGACGAGCGGGGAGGTGTTGTCATTGCTTACGCCGATCACGTTTCCCACAAGCTGGTTGCCGGTTACGGTCACCTGGTCAGATACGGTGCCCACTGGCACGAGGATGCCGGCATCGCCCATATTCGTAATGGTATTGTTCAGTATCTGAATGTTCTGGTTCAGGCCCGTACCGTAGGCGGTCGAAAAACGCACGCCGCGGAAGCCGCTGTCGAGGCTGTTATTCTGGATCGTGAGGCCATTGTTGCCCAATCCCACGAAGATCGTCGAGCCTGACTGGTTCGTGGAGGTGTTGCCGCTGACGGTCGCAGTCGTGTTATTTACCAAAACCATGAAGCTGCCGTCATTGGTGCTTGTATTACCCGTGATGGTGAGATTCGTGGAAAAGTCGATGTTGATCGCGGCAGAGTTGCCATTGCCCTCCCATCGTGTCCTGAAAAAGTGTTGTTCACAATGGAGAGGTTGCTGCTGGGCGCGGAGGCCATCCAAACGCCAGCATCCTGCGCAAAGGTGTCGGCCGGACCATCATAGAAGTTATTCTTGTCGATCGTAAGGCCCGTGGCCACGTTCGTAGCCGGGCCCTGGACGTTCACGCCTTCGTAGAGGTTATGGAAGATCGTGTTCGTGATGTGGACGCCGGAAGTTGGGGCGCCCGCGGCTGCGTTGATACCGAACTTCTGCCCGGCTGCGCCTGACCCCTCGACTGTAAAGCCGTCGATGGTCACGTTGTCCGCCGCGATGCGGACGGCCGAGTTGGTGCTTGTAGCCGGGATGATCGATTCCGAGGCCCCCGTGCGGCCGCGCGCATCCACGCCGGCTTGCGCTCCCTGCAAGGTCAGGGACTTGTTGATTGTGACTGTCTCGGGATACGTTCCCGCCGCGACAATGACGGTATCGCCGCTGGCAGCGGCATCAACTGCATGCTGAATGGTCAGGAAGGGAGAGGTAATGGTTCCCTGATTGCTATCCGAGCCGGAAGGGTCCACATACCAGGGAGAAACCACAAAATCATAGGTGACTCCCATGATCGTAACCTTGTCAACCCAGGCAATGGTGCCCGAGCCGGTGCCATGATACGAGTTACCTATGCCGAGGCGAAGATAGGCCCGCACGACATTGAGACCCGGGTTATCCGAGGCAACTTGACTCAGCGAGATCAATGGATTTCCAGTGGTGTCGCCATCACTATTGTTCCATTTCTGCCACTGTCCGGCCTCCGCGTCAACGGTATGCCAGCCGTCTGGGTTCGTCGTCGGGACATACTGGTAAACGGTATTGTCGCTCCTGTCACCGACCACCCCGGTGTCGATCTCGATCGTCATCCAGACGGGGTTGGTGCCTGTCTGTTTATCGACATCGTAGTTAAGGCTGCCGCCGGCCAACGCATCGATCGTGACGTTGGGCTGGAAGCCGAAGAGGCCTTCATCCTCATAATTCCCGGAAGTCGGGTCTACAGCGAGGCCGGCTTCGATAATGCCTGCCTCACGGCCGTCGAAGAGGGCTGTCCGCCCGGGCGATGCAAAGCCATATGCGGGCGGGCCGACATACGCGGAGAAGACACCGCCGGCGCCGGCCGCGTTCCAGTCGGGCTGCAGGTTGTCCACCGGAATTACCGAGCCGGATCAGCCCTGGGCCGATTGGGCAGGCAATGCGAGGCCTACCGTCAGAGCCAGGAAAAGCAACAAACTTGCATAAAGGCTTAACTTATTGGGTCTGGTTTTCATTACAATGTCCTCCTGATCAAATCAGCTAACGTGAATTTAGGAACTCACAATCAACAAAGTTAGAGTACGTGGATTGTTGGAATGATATATATAAGTCTTTGCGCAGCCTCCTCTTTGGTTGTTAGGATGTGTCAACAGACAAATGAACAAAGTGATGGGAATTCAACCGTTAAGCATCTGATTTCCTGCAACAATAAGAAAATAAAAACTGCCTGATACCGGTATTTAATACATACTCTCTTCGATAACCCCCGGCTCCAGATATTCAGGGACGGAGCAGCTAAACTCTATAAAACCTGATACGCCCTGCACAGATTTTTGCTTGACGATAGAACATTTGTTCTGTATAATGCCTTACTATGAAGATTTCCTTTTGCAGCCGCCCCGTGGACCGAACCTGGCAGAAGCAGCGGGAGGGGTCGAACCTCAGTCGAATTGCTCGCGGACTGCCGTAAATCTAGCAAAAATCTTCCCACTCCGCACTCCGCACATCGCACCCCGCACGTCCTCACACCGTATCCATGAAGGTCTGCTCCACCCGGTTGAAGATCACGCTGCCCAGGAAGACCACCACCAGCATGAAGCCAAAGCTGTAAGCCAGATGACCGATATTCGCATCACCCGCACCCAGGTACGCAAAACGGAAAGCCTCCACGATGCTGGTCATGGGGTTGGCCAGGATCACCCACTGAAAGCGGGCGGGGATGGACGAAACCGGGTAGATCACCGGCGTGGCATACATCAGCAGCTGCACGCCGAACTGCACCAGGAAGCGCAGGTCGCGGTACTTGGTGGTGAGCGACGAGACGATGATGCCGAAGCCCAGGCCGAGTCCCGCCATCATGAGGATCAGCACCGGCGAGAAGGCGATCCACAGCCAGTTCACCTGTATGGCGCTGCCGCGCAGCAGGAAATACGGGATGAAGGCCAGGAAGAGCAGGAACTGGATGAGAAAGGTGATCAGGTTGGAGATCAAGATCGAGACCGGCACGGCCATGCGCGGGAAATAGACCTTGCCGAACAGGTTGGCGTTCTGCACGAAGGTCTCGCTGGTCTTGGTGAGGCAGGCTGCGAAATAGCCCCACACAACCGTGCCGGACATGTAGAACAGGAACTGCGGCAGGCCGTCGGTGGGAAGCTTGGCGATGCTGCCGAAGATGAACGTGAAGATGACGGTGGTCAGCAGCGGCTGGATGAGATACCACAGCGGCCCCAGGATGGTCTGCTTGTAGACGGAGACGAAGTCGCGCCGCACGAACAGCATCACCAGGTCGCGGTAATGCCACAGCTCACCCAGGCGCAAATCGA
>CAWAKH010000020.1:0-49025 GCA_963782565.1 uncultured Chloroflexia bacterium | reverse complement strand
TGACCGACCAGGGACTTGAACCCTGAACCCACTAGTATAGGAAGTAAGACAGCGAAATATTATGAGTAAGGTATCCTCTGTGTACATGAACCAATCGTGGATCAATCCGTACTTAGGAGGATACCTCATGTCAAAATCTAACACATCCAAACAATTAGCGCAAGTTCGACTCGGAACCCTGCATGCGGGGGTCGATTTGGCCCTGGAGAAGAACGTTGTGGTCGTGATCAACGACCAAGCCCAACAATTGGACCAGTTCAGTTTTTCTCAGGACCGATCGGGTTACGATTATTTTCTCCAACGCTTGGAAGGGTTACACCAGAAGCATCAAGCCTCAGAAGTGACGGTCGCGATGGAACCCACCAATTACTTCTGGAAACTGTTGGCGAGAGAACTGGAGCAGAAGAAGATTCCCTACCATCTGGTTAATTCTTACACGGTCAAGCGGCATCGGGAGGGAGACCAACTGGATCGCTCGAAGGATGATCGCCGGGATGCCAAGCAGATCGCCGAGCTCTCCCGCACCGGGCATTACACTCAAACTCGTCTTCAGCAAGGCGCGTACGAAGATTTGCGCCAATACGGCCGCCTGTACGACCAGCTCAACCAGTCTGTGCGGCGCGAGAAGCAAGTTCTCTGGGGTTTGGTGGGGCAGGTTTTTCCGGAATTATCTCAAGTGTTCAAAAACCTGGAAGGAGACACCAGCCAGGCACTCCTGGCGGCTTGCACCCCCGCAGCCTTAATCCGCCAAATGACGATCGAGACGTTCATCACCAAGGTGCGCTCAGTCTATACTGGTAAAAGGCTGTTGATCTCGAAATTGGCGCGTTTGCACCGACTGTCCAGCGGCTCAATTGGGGTCACCGAAGGCCTCCCGGCCATCCAACTGGCTATTCAAGTGCATCTGAAGTCCTTGCAGACCTTGCAAAAGGCATTGGAACAGGTCACCTCTGCCATGACCGACTCCCTGGTCTCGCTGCCGGAAGCTCCCTATCTGCTCTCGATCAAATCTCTCGGACTCGTTTCTGCAGCCACCTTCCTGGCCGATGTAGGCGATCCAAAGCGCTACCAGGCGGCCGCTCAATGGGTCAAGCTGGCTGGCATCCAACCCGTTCCTCGAACCTCGGGTAAGAAGCAACGCAGCCCGACCCCCATGTCGCATCAGGGTCGTTCCCGTTTGCGAACCATGCTGTATTTCACCTGCCTACGCATGGTCCAGCAAGATCAGCACTTCGCTCAGCTCTATGCCCATCTGCAAAAGAGAAAAAGAATCCGCTCACCAAGATGCAGGCCCTCGGCGTGCTCATGAACAAGCTGCTGCACATCTTGTGGGCTCTCATCCATAATCAGTCCTTTTACAATCCAGCCTTTAGCCAATCCGCCTGAAGACTGCCGCTCGCCATTCCGTCTCCGCCTAATCGACCCTTTGGAGCCAGCGGCACTGTATGACCACCAGGGGACACCGTAAACCCACGTGAGGCGCCCCGCGACCTCGTTAATCAGCTTGGCTGCCCCTGCCGCTTGGTCAAATCGGATAAAGTATATTGAGGCTTGACCTCGTATCACTAGTTTGATCCCAAGAATTCCGGCCGGGCATTTCCTGGTGGGCATGGGTTGCTGCTCCAAGACCAACCTTTCGGCGGGCCGACTGATTAAGAGTTAGCGGACATATACTGACTTCTATTGTAGCAACAACCCAGCTGTATCGGATTTAATGAGAATTGTCTTATCACACTGTCAACTTTGACTCCGTTTGCGATGCCTCCTGCAACTGGATGGTCTGGGTTTGACTATTGCCGATCAAATTCGAAAATGCCCGAGCTCAATCACCATGTACAGGCTAGGTCAAAGATCATATTCTAGCAAGTAATAAAACGATATGCAACAATCAGATGTACAAAATACTTTGATTATGAGTTCATGTACACCCACACGCGTTCCATTAGCTCCGTGGACTGACCGGTCAATCCTTTCCATGCAAGTGGAAGCTCAAGATCAAAAATAATGCTGCTATTAAGAACAGTGATTTCACGCGCTGATATACGCCGCGGCAAAGATAATAATGGGTTCCGATCCGAATATTGGGATAGCCGGCTGCGCTTATCACGGGTCAACTGACGAATTTCGCCTGGCGAAAGTGGGCTAAATACTACCTTGCCGTCATCTTCAGTTGCACAAACCAACGCCCGGGGTTCATCAAAGACCTCTGCGACATGCAAATTCAGGTTATGTCCACATGCTTTGGTGGCAATTCTATTGAGCCAACCCAATGGATCATCGACTCGCACATCCTGAGCTAATCTTTCTCGTTTAATGCGTAGGTCTTGTATTGCCCATTGAACAGTTTGTTCGCGCAGGTCATCAATTGCTTTTCGCTGCCGTTCGTTTCCAGCACTGATCAAAGCACCGAAGAAGATCACGGCGGCTACAACTACGACAGCAAGCACGATTTCCATTTTTCCTAATCCTTTCGATTTGCAAAATATTCATCATCTTTCAATGAATCAAGAGAATTCTCATTCGATATTTGATGGATGATTTCGCCCAGCCGATCCAGCGCCGCCGGGCGAGGATCAATCACACTGGCCGACGAGACAGCAAGCATCAATCCGAGCAGACCAAGCAATTGCCATAAGGGAATTGGATGGGTTGGCTGAACTGGTACAGGCGTTGTATCCGAAATGGGAGTAATCTCTGCGGAGGTCGGCCTGGCCAGGTTGGCGGTCGCGGTTGCTGTGGCTTCGGGTGTAGCGGTGAATGTAGCCGTTGGGGTCAGAGTCGGGTTAACCGTTGCAGTCGCACCCATCGGAATTGCTATGATCCCCGATGCGCTTCCGCACAGGCCATAAATATCGCAAGCGCGTACGGTCACGTGATAATCGCCTGGGGGTGCCAGCGTTTCATCAGCAAAGTGCCGGTTCCATGTTACAGATTCAGGGATTTTGTCTGGATCAAAATGAAATACGGCTGCCGGCCAACGATCCCCCGGGTCGCTAATGGTCATCCTCACGCTTGCAATTGGAAAGTAGTTCGGGGAAACGTGCAATTTGCCAGATTCCCAGATCCACCAGCGACTTGTAAGTGAGACCGAGGGTGGAAAGTTATCCACCAGAACTGAGATTTGAGCTGCATCGCCGAGATTACCGGCTTCATCGGTCGTTCGCATCAACACAGTGCGCGGACCATTGGGGATGCCACTTGAATCCCAAACAAGAGACCAGGTTCCATCTCGCTTCATCGTAACCGGCTGCCACGTGGCGCCTCCGTCCAGGGATAGTTCACCGCTCGCTGGCCCCGAAGTCTCATCCTCCGATTTTCCCCCGAGCGTTGCCTTCCCGTGTACGAGACTCCCCTCTGAAGGCGATGTAAATGTTGACACAGGCGGTACGGTATCCACATAAACCACCTCGGTCACCACGGTTTCATTTCCGGCCACATCGCGGGCGCGGGCCGCGACCGGACGCACTCCATCTGTAAGGTGGAGCGGAAGGGAGATCCAGGTTCCACCTTCACCGATCCTGCCTTGGACGGAATACAAGCCGGAGATATCGTCTGAAGCATCCGCATTAACATCCACCGGGGTAATATGCCATCCGTTCCGGCCATCCGCCGGCGGGACGATCAAGTCGAGAAGCGGCGGCGTAGCATCGCGCTGCCAGGTGGAAGAACCGCTCGCCGTCCTGCCGCTGCTTGAAGTCACTGTGTAATTCGCAGCGCCAAGGCCTTCCGACAAAGGCAGGCTGCATGCCTCCGCGCAGGTGAATGGATCTCCATTCAAGTCTCCGGTGATGGATACTGAATAACCCTGAGAGTCGCTGGCGGTCAACTCCAACGATTCGTTCCCTCGACACCACCCTGAATCTCCCCATAAGTCACAGATGACCTGCCCTGTGATCTCTGGAGGCAAGGGGGTCGGGGTGGGCGAAGGTGTATCGGTGGGCGTGGAGGTGGGTATATCCGTGGGAGTAGAGGTGAAGGTCGGAGTAAAAGTCGGCGTCGCCGTTGCCGTGAATGTCGAGGTAGGAGTCAGCGTCGGAACGCTCGTAAAGGTCGCTGTGTCAGTCGGGGCCAGAGTCGGGCTCGGGGTGGATGAGGCCAAAGGGGTAAAGGATGGCAAAGGACTTGCCGTGTTTGTGGGCGTGGGAGGCGGCGCACTGTAGTTCACATCCACCGTACGAAAATCGACGTATCCGCCTGAGACTGTTACGCTCCAGGTCGTGCAACCGGCCGGAACGGATAGCGGCATGCTCACGAATCCCGGCAAGCCTTTCCCTGAACCGTAATAGGCATCAAAACCCTCGGAGGCCGAACAAGCCCGGATCACGGCGTGTCCGGCCGTGTCATCGTGAGTCATCGCCAGGTTCACTTCGAAATAGCCAACGCTGGAACCAAAGTTTCCACTCACCGAGCCTCCATTAGAGATGCGCGTTACCTGTTCCACGCAACCCTCACCGCAAAACCCACCCCCCTCCTCAGGAGGCAGCCAGGAATTATCCCGGTGTTCCAGATAAATATACTGGACCGGCCCGCTCCAATCGATGTAACCGCTGTTATGAGCCTGGTCGTAGGTACGCCCTTCCATTAAAGCAATAGCAGCCAGCGGACGCGGATTGGTGAAGCCGCTGCCGACCAGGATGACGCCAAGCGACAAAAGTGAAATCAATCTGATTCGTGCACGATGCATGCATTTCTCCTGAAGATATCCGATTGATGGCCTGGATTTGGTAGGTTCCTGCAATCTCGCACCCAGGATGAAAAGAAGAGCAATAAGGCAAAAGCAAAGGGACGCTTCCAGCGTCGATCACGAATTGAACAGAAAAATACCGTTCAGAATAAAATCCTGGAAGAATCCGATGAAGAGCTTGAATCCATGGAATCTCTATCTGTTGTGTTCAGGATCAGGCCGAGCGATTCTTCATCGAGGGCCCGCCACCAGGCGAGCTCGTGCAGGATCAGGCCATACTCCCAGATGACTCCGCCAGCCGGGAGAGAGTCCAGCCATATGATCAAGGCGCCCTTCAAGTGATTCTCGAAGATCTCATCATCTTGATCCGCCTCGGTCAGATCGAATCGACTTTGTCCTAGAAGGCCGACACCACTACTGTGAGCCTGCAGCCATTCCAGAAAGCACCTCCGTTTCATAGCCTCCAAAGAGGTAGTCTGAGCTGCAATCTGTGCTGCGATTTGAGAAACCGTAAGCTGCATGCCATCCTCACGAAATTCAAAATCCCAGGCGGCGTTCGTCCGCCGCCTCTGCAGGTTGCGGCACAGCTGTCTCCTGTTTGGTCAGGCGCGCGGATAAGAACTCATCCAGCAGCGAAGACAGAGCAGGCGGCATCATGGTTCTCAACACCTGGGAGGCCTTCTCCTGCCAGTTGTCGCCAGCCGAATAATCCTGAGGATGATTGGCAATCACCTCGGTGATGAGATCCTTCACCCTGGCGCTGTCTGCGCGCGGCAGGGGATTAATCCGGGTCAGGGTCGGCGGCTGCCACTGGCCGCCGATGCGCGCCCTCAACCAGCACTGCAGCGAAGGCAGATCGAGGGTCATGTTTCCATAGCGCACGGTTGAGCTCAAAGCGGCCCGGATCATGTCTGCATCCTCCGGATCCGGCGAGAAGAAGGTCTGCGTGGAGGTATTGGCCAGCAGAGCCTGCACCACCGGTTCCATCCCCTCCACTTTGCGCATCATCGAGAGGGACTGGGCCAGCACGAACATGCGCGCCCCGAACTTGGCGCCTTCGGCCAGCATCGCCTCAAGCCGCATACCGGTGCCGATCTCCTGGGCTTCATCCACGATGAAATAAAAAGGGATCTGTTTTTCCAGGGTCGCACGCCGGTAAGCCGCATCGAAGACGTTGTACAAAACACTGGCCGTCAGGCGCGCGCCTTCGCGGCCCATCTCGCCCGAAGGCAGTCGCAATACGATCCAGGCGCGCTCTTCCACCCATTTGTTCAGATCCACGAAGCATTCCTGGTGCATGGCCGAGAACAACCAGGGGGAGAGCTCCAGGGCCATGACCTTGGAAAGCACCGGGCTGATCACCTCCGTGACCCAACCCTGACTCCAATTGCTGCCCTCCCCCGTCTGACCCAGCAGGGCATCCAGCGCCAGCGCACCCATGCGCTCACCGGGAGGCAACAGTGCCATGGCCTTATGCCGCCAATCCTTGTTGAAAGCCATGAAGACCACATGCAACAGTCCCAGGCTGTCTTCGGGATGGTTTTGATTCCAGACATGCGCCAGGCGGAACAATCCCAGCAAAGCTGCCTGCATGCGCGGGCCCCAGTAGTCGTCCCAGATGCGCCGCCCGATCTGCACGATGGCATTGCCGGCCCAGGTGAAATCCTGGACAGCCAGTAGATTCAATGGAATGACCTGAGGTTGATCAGGCGTGACTATGCGCAGTCGCTGTATGGCCGCGTTGCGTTGTTCCAGTGGTAACTGTGAAATCGCGTCCAGAAATGCGTCTGCTAACGATAAATGTGGATCAACGAGGAATATTCCCGGCGCGTCTTCACCGCGGGCGATCAACTGTTCCAGCATGGCAAAGACGAACGATGATTTACCCGGTGCGGCTGCCGCCTGTGGCCAACCCATGTCCGTCCGGGTCCACGCCAACCATTTCGCCGGTCGCGACGCTCTGCCCGATCTTGAAACCCGCTTCCAACAAAGGTTGGGAAGGAGGCGGTGCAGGTACTTCCTGCCAGACGGCGCGATCCAAGCAGCCCGCTGCCTTCGCCCATCTGCAGCGGTGCGATCAGCGCGGCCAGTTCACCCGCGGGAAGTGGGAAACCATGTCCACCTGCGCCAGGCCACGAATTGTCCAGCGCATGTCCTGGTTTGTGCTCCGATGAATAAGGGTAGAACAAGTGGATCAGACAAACTGACGGCCACATTCAGCAGAGGTTCCCGAATGCGGCGTTCCAAAACATCCTGCGGGATCGAGCGCCAGGCCAGCCAGTCCCCCACGCCCCAGGCCGCAGCCAGACAAACGAGACCTCCGCTCAACACGCCAAGCATTCCGAGAAAAGGAGAGAACCAACCCAGGCTCCAGACCCCGCCGCTCACGCCCGAGACAAATAAACCCAAAACCAGAAACGCACGCAGAAGACCAAGACGCAGTCCCCAGGGATTGGGCGTGCCATTTTCAACGCCGCCTTCGGTTCCATACGAGTATGCAGATAGCGCGCTCAACCTTTCCTGCAGGTGCCATTCATTACCCATCAGCCAGATGCGCAGATGAATATTCCTGTCCTTCCCGCGCCGCGCTGATCAAGCGGCTGCCGATCGCAAGCAGTGGATCACTCTCCGTCGCGGTGATTGCGAGCGAAGGCAAGCGCGCTGCGGGCCTCAGAAAGATACTCCTGGCCGCGCAAGTCGGCCGCTTCCAATTTTCGCCAGCGGCTCTGCTGACCGGTCATGGCAGCCCAGGCGCCGATCACTCCTTCCGAAGTTCCCGGCGGAACATAAAGTCGTATACGCAGGCCTCTGGATGAACCTACCCATTCGAGCACGGAAGGAAAAGTCAGTTGCGCCAACCAGATCATCACCTGATTGCGCAGGTCATCCAGCGGTATGGATGAAAACAGCAATTCCCAGGCCTGCCACTTCCCGTTACACAAGGGACAGTCGCCCAGACTCGGCGCGTAGTTATATCCACAGTGCCGACAGATCATCGCAAGACTCCGGTCGCGCCGAGCTGCTTCCAGAATGCAAGCCAGGCCGGCGGGATGGAGACCAGCACTGGGAATAAAGCTCCACGCCCTCCGGAGGGAGCCGCTAGAAAAACGCGCGGTGGCAGCCGTGAGGTGGTCTCGGCGTTCTTGCGGGCTTCGCTTTCAGGAACGCCCAATGAACGATAAAAGGCAAAGGCTTCATCGGGTCCGAGCCGACCGATGAAAGCTGTGGAAGCTAGACTCAATGAAGTGGGATTCTTCATCAGGTCCGCGGGCAGATGTGTGATAAGGGTCACACCCACGCCGCGCTTGCGCGCCCGTCTCCCTAGTTCATCCAACAGATCCGTGAAGGGACCGCTTCGTAATAAACGCCAGCCTTCATCGATGAAGATGTCCATCGGCTGCTTTCCGACCGTCACGGCATGATAGAGAAACCAGGCCAGAACCGCATGGACAATGGCGCGGTTTTCTTCGCGCAAAGAAGACAGGTCGAAGTTCCACCATTGACCGGCAGGAAAGTGAGGCGAGAGCAGAGCTTTTGGCCTATCGAAGAAACCTTCGAACAAACCGCCGCGCATGAAAGGTCGCAGGAGCGCCAGAGGCATGGCAGCTTCAGGTGCATTGATCGTTCCCAATGTCTCGACCAGTTCTGCAATAGAAGTTGGACCAGGTCTTCGTTCCCAACGGCGCTTCACGGCTTCATGCAAGGCGGCCTGCACACCCGGAGATAAAACGGACTCTCCTGCGAGAGCGGCAATCAGAAAGCGTGTCGCTAATAAAAGCTCTGCCGGGTTCTCGCCTTGTAAAGGCTGGATCAGGCAGGTTTCCTTATCTTCGGGAATCCCGGCCGGCACAACTCGCCCACCGACTGCTTCACACAGACAATTGTTCTCGCCTTCCGGGTCAATCGAGATCACCGTACGTCCCTGTAACAATCTTTGAAGCAGATCCATCGCAAGAGACTGGTCTTGCCCGAACCAGGTTCACCCAGAATCAACGTAGTTGCATGTGGCGGAGGCGGGACGCCGGGATCAAGTCCGCTGCGTGAAGGAGAAATGTACATCGCGTCCATCACGCGCATGTGTGCCGATCCAAACCGAATCTTCTACAGGCATAGACCTGACGCGAAGGTGCAGGCAGGAGCGGCAAGGTTTCTTCCAGAAAGAGGGTTGGCTCATCCAGCCCGGGGAACAACTGGCCGCCGGGTTGGAAGTGATGCAGGGCGCGCTCAGCAATGTAGAACAGGCGCTGGGCAGTCAGGCCGCGCGCCCGCAGCTGCAACTCGATCACACGCCTCGCCGCCTCGGCTTCTTCGAAGCGGTTGCGCTCAACGAAAAGCCCGGTCATGAGCGCGATTTGAAAGGCCGGCTTGCCAAAGGTAAGCTCTGACTCGGCGGCGTCCAGGGCTGTATCCGCAGAGCGTTCAGCCATGGAGGGCCTGCGCCCGGTCTTCTCGGCCATCGCCATCATCAAACCTTCGAAGAGCGTACGGCGTGTGCGCAGAGAACCGCGCAGGACATCCGGCGGTTCGCGACGCAGGGCTAATGAATAAATGACAGGCAGGTTGGGAAAGAAGACATCGGCGGTGAGGCGCGACCAGGGACGGTCCGGCATGCCCGGAACGCCACTGCCGCGCGCGGACAGTGGAAGCAGGTATCCTCCCGGAAAGAGCAGATGATCTTCCAATACTTCCACGGCTTCGGAAGCAATAGAGGCGGCAAATTGATCGGTCTGGACACCAGGCATGCGGCAGATGATATAAAAAAAAGCCGACGGGTGGTTCGCCCGTGTCGGTATTAACAGACGTTAACTACAACTTGCCCGCCAACAAGCCTCTTGGAATCTCCATCCTGGTTTTTTTACGGAGCAGCATCACCAGGGCGAATTTCCAAGGGGTTCACACCGGGACAGAAAAGGAGATCAAAATATCAGATTTCAAAAAGGTTTTCATTCTGATCGCGATTCTGTTGCTGCAACTTCCGGTTGGCCGGGGTGTGGGGCCACTTCCGTAACGCGGGCTCCAGAGACTTTCATGTGCTTGCAACGCCAGCACAATCAGCTTAGGCGAAGTGCTTATCCGAAAACCAAGAACGAAAATGCACCTCACCTGCGGGTAAAGGCAGAACAGTCGGTAGGCCATGTGAGCAGTGATCCGGATGCCTTTCAGAACATGCGCACGATCGCCCGCTGGACGACCTGTCAGGACAGGGAGTGGAATCCATTCTCCGGCAAGCTGTCTCTGCGGAGGGCAATTCGTGGGGCATCGCATGTACCCGGCTTTCCGTTGGCAGTAGTTCTTGCAGCACATCAGCAATTCGAACTAATTCGGGATTTGCATCGGTTTACAAATCTTCAGAATAATGGTATCATGTAAACCATACGGAATAGCGAGGAGGAACCCATGAATCTGGGAGAGCGATTGAAAGGCGCTCGCCTAAGAGCCGGCTTGAACCTGCGTGACCTGGCGGCAGAGGTAGGGGTCAGCGCACAGGCGGTCTCGAAATATGAACGGGGACTGGATGTCCCCAGTTCGGCGGTCCTGATCCGCCTATGCAGGGCTCTCAAGGTGAACTTGGAATTCCTAATGCGCCCGGTCAGCATCATGCTTTCGCAGCCGTCATACAGGCGGAAAGCCAGGCTGACCAACAAGGATCAGCGCATTATTCAGGCACAAGTTCAAGATTGGCTGGAGCGCTACCTGGGCATCGAGGCGATCGTAGCCAGCCCGGCCGAGTACGAAATGCCGAAGCTCGAGAGGAAGGTGCAAGACCTCAAGGAGACGGAAGCTGTTGCGCTGGCGCTGCGCAAGGTTTGGGATCTTGGCATCGATCCCATTGAGAATTTGATTGAAGTCTTGGAAACGCATGGCATAAAGGTCGGCATCGTGCCGGGTGCGGATGACTTTGACGCATTAACGCTTTGTGCAAACGAGAAGATGCCGATCATCGTGGCAAAGGAAGGAGTTCCGGGGGACAGGCAGCGGTTCAGCATTGCGCATGAATTGGGTCACATAGTCTTGGATTGCCCGCAGGATTGGGACGATGATTTGGTAGAGAAGGCGGCTTATCGCTTCGCAGGGGCGTTTCTAGCTCCCGCTCCCGCTGTTCTCGAGGAATTGGGAGAACGCCGGCAGAGGCTGGATCTGTACGAACTACATCTGCTGAAACATAAGTACGGCATGAGCATGCAGGCTTGGATTCATCGCGCACAGGATCTGGAGATCATTTCTGGTGCGCTTGCAGCCAGCTTATATAAGTGGTTTCGCACGAACAAATGGCACCGCGACGAACCAGGAGACCCATATCCTGCCGAAACGCCTAAGCGCATGGAGCGATTAATCGTGAGGGCATTAGCAGAGGATGTGATCTCGGCGTCCCGAGCGTCTGAGCTGCTCGGTTCGTCCCTAGGCGAGTTCTGGAGGCACGCTAGCAAACAACATGAAGGCTTCCCAGTCCCGGCTAGTCCTTGACACCAGTGTCATCATCGATCTCCAACGCGGCGGCATTGTCAAAGAGCTATTTGCGCTGTCGTATGAGTTCGTTTCGCCGGACGTAATCATTGCGGAACTGGGCGAGCCGGACGGGACAGATTTGGAGAACTTGGGCCTTAAAAGTGCAGAGTTCACAAGTGAGCAGGTCCGTGAGGTTCTGGAATTGACACCGCACCACCCACACATCTCGGCAAGAGATATATTTGCTCTGCTTCTTGCGTCGCACGGCGGCCTGCCCCTATTGACCGGGGATCGCTCTTTGCGAAACCTCGCAGGCAAACACCGAGTTCCCGTGCACGGCACGCTATGGATATTAGACGAAATGGTAAAACAGAGTGTTCTTACTAAAGGTCAGGCTGTCCATGCTCTGCGACAGATACTGTTACAGGGTGGGCGGCTGCCTGCTGAAGAGTGCGAAAAACGGCTGCGTACTTGGGAGGAAAAATAACATCCCAGGGTCCTCGCCGGACTCGCCCATCCAAGATCGGCATTACAACTATGGAACGCAGAGAGCCTTGACGCTCGGCCTGGACGGCCCTATGTTTAGTGCGTCAGAGTCGGAGTTATCCGTGTGGTGATGGGTCCGATGGCTCTGAGGCTGACGGCCTCATTGCCTGCCTACTCCGCAGGATCTTCGCTGCGGAGGATGCTAAGCAGATTTGTAATGACCTCTACTACGCTATGGTCGCTATGCGGGACGAAACCAGAGGAGGTGAAATGAACCGTCAGGGTATTGGTACGACCATCCCATCACCACAGCAATTTTGCCTCCCAATCGGGAGGCTTTTTTGTGATCGTCTTTTCCAAGCTGGGTCCGCACAGTGCTCGTACCACGTTGCCAGAACGCCAAAAATTGCTCCAAAACCATGGCTTTGATCTGGTCTTTATTCCACTGGGACCTCCAAAAGTTTTCATCCACAATGAAGTAATGCAAAAAATAGTTTTCATTGTCGATGAAGACTATTCGGGCCTTGCGTATGAAGGAACCCAAGATGCGGGCCACCAAAAGGTCACCATAGGTTCTCGATCATGTCGCGCTTCAGGCAGTCTGAAGTAATGGGCAGGAGCGTTTACCAAACAGGGCCGTTAAAGCCCCTTGCTTTAGCAATGGGGATACACCGCACCTGCGGTGGGTGCAGGTGTGAGGCGCAAACTTGACATTATATATGACGTGGCTGATAATAGAACATATGTCCGATAAAAGGAAATTCAAGAGCAATCGCCATGTCCTATACTCCTGCAAGTAGCAGGTTGACTTTTGTCCGAAGTATCGCCGCAAGGTGCTCGTGGGCGGTGCGGACAAACGTCTGAAAGAGATCACCTAGCAGGTTGCCAAAGAGTAGGGATGTGAGATTTCGGAACTTGAAGTGAGGCCCGATCACGTCGATATCCTTTGTGAAGTGGATCCGCAATTGGGTGTCCATAAGTTCGTGAAACGAGTCAATGCTCGCAGTTCTCATCTGCTTCGTCAGGAGTTTCCGCCAGTGAAAAGCAGATTGCCTGGCTTGTGGACCGATGCGTATTTTGTCTCTACGGTTGGGAGTGCTCCGAATGGCATCCTGAAACGGTACATTGAAAACCAAAAGACTGTGTAAATGAAAACGTTCAAGTATCGTCTCAGGCCCTCCAAGAGCCAGCGCACCAAACTTCATCGGACGCTGGAACTTTGTCGCTGGGTATTCAATGAGACGTTGGCCGTTCGCAAGAACACCTGGGAGCAGGAAAAGAAAAACCTTTCGCTGTACGATACGAATAAACTGCTCACGATTTGGAAACGAGATCATCCCGAATTGGCGAGCGTCCATTCTCAGGTTTTGCAGAATGTTCAAGAGCGAGTCGATTTGGCCTTCCAGGCTTTCTTTCGCAGAGTGAAGTCCGGGGAGAAGCCTGGTTATCCCCGCTTTCGCGGGTATGGCCGGTACGATAGTTTCACATTCAAGCAGTCGGGGTTTGAATTGCTGGACAACGGTTTGCTCCTTTCCAAAATTGGTGTGATGAGAATTGTCCTGCATCGCCCGGTCGTGGGCAGAGTCAAGACGCTCACCCTTCAGAAGGATGCGGTGGGAAACTGGTATGCCTGCTTCTCGTGCGAAGTCGAACCCGAACCATTGCCTTTCAATGAGCGGGCAGTTGGGATCGATATGGGTTTGGAGAATTTTGCCAAGTTTTCCAACGGAGAAGACATCCCGAATCCACGGTTCTTTCGCAGGGATGAAAAGGAACTTGCCAAAGCGCAGCGCAAACTTTCTCGGGCAGAAAAAGGAACTCCTGACCGGGCGAAGCGCCGTAAGGCAGTACAGCATATCCATCAGCGCATTGCGAATAGGCGCAGGGATTTTGCTCACCAGAAAAGCCGTGAACTGGTGAACCGCTTTGGCATTCTGGCTTTTGAAGATTTGCGGATCAAGAACATGCTTCAAAATCATTGTCTGGCAAAAAGCATTTCGGATGCAGCCTGGAATCAATTGATCAGCTACACCACGTACAAAGCTGAAAATGCTGGTCGGGTGGTGGTATTGGTTGATCCACACAACACCTCCAAGATGTGTTCTGCCTGCGGAACTTTGGTGGAGAAGTCTTTGTCCGTTCGTGTGCATCACTGTCCTGTCTGTGGTCTGATCATGGATCGGGATGAAAACGCCGCTAATAATATTTTGAGACTTGGACTAGAGTCTCCAGGCATTGCCCTGGAAGCCCCCGCCTTTAGGCGTGGAGAGTAGTCACAATCAAGCCGATGTACATTCATCTCACAACCCATTCCGCCTATTCCCTGCAGGAGGGACTGATGACCCCCGCGGACCTGGCGCATGCAGCCCAGGCGAATGGCATGCCCGCATTGGGCCTCACCGATCACCGTTTGTTAACCGGCGCGATTGAATTCGTCATCGCCTGTAAAGATGTTGGTATCCAACCTATCCTCGGCCTGGAGATCGACCTCGAGAACAGCATGCTCAGCCTGCTGGCTACCAGCCTCCAGGGCTGGTCCAACCTTTGCCGGTTGAGCAGTGCCCTTGCCCTGAGAGACAATCCCGAAGCCCCTTGTTCTCTTGACTTACTAGCCTCCCACTCCAAGGATCTGATCGCGCTCACCAGCGATCCGGATCTGCTGAAGGAGATTTTCTCTGACCGGGTGTATGTTGTCCTACGAGATCCAGCCAAGGCTACTTCTCTATCCAAGCTGGCCCGCAAACTCGCACTGCCGACTGTGGCCGTCCATCCTATTTATTATTTGACTCGGGAGCAGACCAGGCTGCAGCGCACCCTGGCAGCCATTCGCCTGAATCAAGTTGTAGGCAATTTGCCAGATAAGGCCGCGGCCCCACCGGACGCCTATTTCCTGAGCTCGCAAGAAATGGACAGACGGTTCCAGGATTTTCCCCAGGCGCTGGCTGCCACGTTGGAGATCGCAGAACGCTGCAAATTCGATCTGCCTTTAGGCGGAAGCCAAATGCCTATCGTGCCGTTGCCCGAGGGGGTCTCGGCAGCCCAACACCTGAAACAAAAAGCCATGGAGGGTGCCCGACAGTTGTACGGTGAGATTACACCTGCCATCCAGGAGCGTCTGGATCATGAGCTGGATGTCATTGCCAGGATGGGCTTCGAACCGATCTTCCTGATCGTGGAAGATATTTTGAACTTTGCCAGGCGGACCGGAGTGCCATTCTCCTCGCGCGGCTCGGCCGCGTCCTCCCTTGTCGCGCATTGCCTGGGCATCACCAGCCCGGATCCACTTCGATTGGATTTGTATTTCGAACGCTTCCTGAACCCGGCCCGCAGCACGCCTCCCGATATCGACACCGACCTCTGTTCGCGCCGAAGGGACGAGGTGATCCAGCATGTCTTTGAGGCCTATGGATCCGAGCGTGTGGCCATGGTCGGGACGATCAACCGCTTCCGTCCGCGCTCGGCCTTGGGGGAGGTGGCCAAGGCGCAGGGACTGGCACCTGCCAGGATCCGGGAACTGGCCAATCAGCTTCCGTATGGTTACTGGGCTCGCCATGAAGAATCGGAGGAAGGAAAGGACCCGCCCTCCCCGTTTGCGGAATTGCGGGCGATCCATACGACGCAGCAATATCAAAACATTTTCGATGAGGCCGAAGCGATCCTGAAACTGCCACGCCATCTTTCGGTACATGCCGGCGGCGTGATCGTTGCACCGGGCGCCTTGACCGATCTTGTGCCTGTGATGCGCTCAGGCAGCAAAGGCGTCATCATCACGCAATTGGACCTGGATTCCGTTGAGTCTCTGGGATTGGTGAAAATCGATCTGCTGGGCATTCGCGGCCTGACAGTCCTGGGAGATGTCGCGGAATTCATCCAAGAGGCTGAGCCGGGGCGCTTCCCCAATTCGCTGGCAGTCCTGGACTCGACACCCGGCGATGATCCTGCAACGTCTGAACGCGTCGAACACGGCGAAACGATCGGGTGCTTCCAGATCGAAAGCCCGGGGATGCGCGCCACCCTGCGTGAGATCCGCGCGCGCAGCGAAGACGACATCATGGCAGCACTGGCCTTGTATCGACCGGGTCCGCTCAGCGGAGGGCTTAAGGATGCCTTCGTGCGTCGCTTCAAAGGCGAAGAGCAGGTCAAGCACCTGCATCCGGCGCTGGCGCCGCTCCTGGATGAGACCTTCGGCGTGATCCTGTACCAGGAGCAGGTCCTGCGTATTGCGCATGAGCTGGCGGGTTTCAGCCTGGCGGAGGCGGACCTGCTGAGACGCGCGATGAGCCATTTCGATCCCGGAAAGCGGATGCAGGAACTGGAACAAAAATTTATACGCGAAGCGCAGGGAAAAAGCGGCGTGCCGGCCGAAACTGGGGAAAGGATCTGGGAGATGATGGCGGCCTTCGCTGGCTATGGATTTCCCAAAGCCCATGCCGCCTCCTATGCAAAAGTGGCCTGGCGCTCGGCCTGGTGCAAATCCCACTTTCCCGCTGAATTCATGGCGGCCGTGCTGGCCAATTGGGGAGGGTACTACAGCCAGCGGGTTTATCTCAGCGAAGCACGCAGGATAGGCTTGAGTATCCGACCGCCGCATGTGAATTATTCCGTGCACAACTTTTCAGTGCAAAAATTGGAGGGCGCTGAGAAGAGCGCGCTCTTCATGGGATTGGATCAGGTGAAGGAATTGACCCGTCATACGATCGAACGGATTATTCGACTCAGACCCTTTACATCATTGGAAGATTTCCTGACGCGGGTCGATCCGCGGGCACAGGAGGCTGAAAGCCTCGCACGGATTGGAGCCCTCGAAGGGTTTGGAAGCATCCCTTCGACCCTGCGGAGATTGCAGAGCGGCGGATGGCAAAAAAACCAATTGAGTCTGTTCGAGTGGATCGACCCCGGCGAGGAAGATTGGACACTTCAAGAAAAAGTAAACGCCCAGCTGGAAATTCTCGGCGCCAGCCTGGATGCTCATCCACTTGAATTCGTGAGGGAGAAAGTCAAGGAGGCTGGTGCGATCTCGACCCTGGAGGCGGCTGAAAGGATTGGGCGCAGGGTCACAGTGGCCGGCATCCGGCAGACTTCCCATCACAGCCGCACGGCCAAAGGGGATATGATGCTCTTTCTCACTCTGGAAGATCTCGAAGGAACGCTTGACACCATCCTGTTCCCGGAGGTTTATCGCCTCGCCAAGTCACTCCTCGATTCAAGTGCTCCCCTTCTCGTGACCGGAGTGATGGAGATGGATAATGAACGCGGAGAGCCATTCTTGAGCGCGGAAAAGGTTATTTCCATCGGATGAGTGAAAAGACCCATAGGAGCATGGAAGCTCAAACAGGATCGCGGCCCATTTCTGAATAGAGCCCCCTGCAACTCAATTTTTCATCCTCCGCTTGATCCCGTGATCGACATGAAGACGAGGGCCGACGCGTGGTCCAGCCTCCTAACCACCCCCCATCCGTTATGTTATACTTATTACCAAGAAAGTATAACAAGGAGTTGCTCATGACATTAACCATTTCCAGTAAAGGCTGGGTGGTCATCCCCGCCGAATTAAGAAAGAAATACCGGCTCGAACCGGGCACGGAAGTTGTCATCGTGGACTACGGGGGCGTCCTTTCCATCATTCCGGCCCTGCGGGAACCGGTCAGACAGGGACGCGGCCTGCTGAAGGACCTGCCGTCTCTGAAAAGCGACTTGCGGAAGGAGCGCGCCAAAGAACGCAGGCGTGAGGACGCCAGGATCAAACCGCGCCATGCCTGATCGCCCCCGCTTTGTACTGGACACATTTGCCTTGCTTGCTTATCTACAAGATGAGCCGCCCGCCGCGCGCATTGAAGCAATCCTGGCGAGCGCGGAGCAGGGAAAATGTCACTTGCTGATCTCGCTCATCAACCTCGGAGAAATCTTGTATATCACCGAGCGAAGAGGCGGCGTATCAAAAGCGCAGGACAGCCTGGCACTTATCCAGCAATTACCGATCGAAGTTGTTCCTGCCGATGAGCAGGCTGTCTTCGCGGCCGCACACATCAAGGCCAACCACGCACTCTCCTACGCCGATTCCTTTGCCGTGGCCGTCGCCATTGAAAACAATGCCGTGATTCTGACAGATGATCCTGAATTTGAATCGGTAGAGGCTATCGCCACTGTGGAACGGCTAACGAAAGCCGCGTGATATTTGCCTGGTTCTCTCATGCAAATTCCCGCACTGACGACTTCGTTCATCCATCCGGATGGGCAAGCAGCCAGGACAGGTCCGCGTTCAGCAAGGAGAGCCGGCCTGCCTGCCGCATACGAAAGACGGCAGAACCTTACGATCCCTTTCCCAAAAACACATCAGACAAATATGGAGCTTGAAACCTTGAATCTCTTTGCCAGGTAGCGTATCTGACGCACATTCAACTCGCGTTTGCCATTCAAAATTTCGGAGACAACGCCCTGCGAGCCCACTTCAGGCAGGTCAGATTGAGTCAATCCGTGTTCATCCATGAGAAAGCGCAAGACTTCTGCACCCGTGACGTCGGGAATTGGGTAGTGTCCCTCCTCATACGCGTGAATTAACGTGCCGAGCGTATCCAGCAAACTGTAAAGCGGATGCTTCTCGTTCTCGCCAATTTCGTCCAGTAATTCGTTGAGCCGTTTCACCGCCGTATTGTATTCGCGGTCGTTGCGGATGGTGAGCAGGGGAGCGATGTTTGTCCAATGAACTTGAAGTTCTTCATTTATGAGAGACATTTTTTCAATCTCCTCGATCATATTCTGCATGAGTAAGAACATGATGAATGTAAACTTTGCCGCGATTAAAATGAATGGATGTGATGAGTCTATATTTGTTGCCACCGATCTTGAAGATGATCCAGTGATCCAATTTATCGGCGGAGGGGAAAACCGCACGCAGCTCGGCAAAACTATCGAATTCGGTTTTTTGCACGATCTTGAACCAACGTATTAACGCCGTTTGCCTTTGAGGATGTTTCCCCCAAATCTGGTTTAGCGTTCTGCGAGCGATGATACGCACAAAAAGACGATATCTCCATTTGAGATAAGCGACAAGCTCGATTTGACCGCCGATACAGACCAGGCAGGCTTCAACAAAGCCCTCGTTGAACAAGTGCCCACTATATGGAAAAGCCCGATCAACTCGCGACACCCTAAAGCCGTCCGGATGGTACAGCAAGCCAAACTACCGAACCCCAGAGAACTCAAAGCCATGCTGGCGGAGTGCCGGCACAGCGAAACTTTTCGATTGCCTGCAGCGATCGAAACAGGTCCATTTCTTTTAGGCCTAAGTCGGCAGGAACCGAAACAGTGCCAGACAAGGTACGCTGTCTATAGGTACCGCAGGCTGTTGATTTATTCCAAACAATCAGCTTTCGCCCCCTTTCAAAACCGCAATTCCTTGGGAAAAGATACTGGCTGAAAAACTGCTATACTCAAATAACAAAGCCACCATTTTGGCTCAAAGGGGTCCTCCCTCGGCGCATGACAACATCTACTCCAGAATTTCTGCAAAAGCTCCGAAAATTCGTCCAAGACGAAGCGGATACTCAATATCGTGCACTAGAGAAACAATGGTCGCATCCGTTGCAGGAACGGGTGGCCAGAGGCTGGGCCATCGAGGGCCTGCATGTCAAGCACATGCAGAATGGCGTGGCCCGCCTTTCGTGTGGGACCAATGATTCGCGTTTCCGGGAAGGCGATCTGGTCCTCCTGCATCGCGACAATCCACGGGATCCGGACGGCCTGCACTGCGATCTGCAATACGACGGGGAAACCGACCTGGAAGTAAGTCTGATCCGAGGCAATGAATATTTCCTAACATCTCAGCCGGAGGGCTGGGTCATGGACCAGGATTGGTTCGACGCCAGTTCGTTTTACCTTGACGCGTTGAACGCCGTGGCCGATTCGCAGCTGGGACGATCCACGATCCTGCCGTTACTGCAAGGTTCCCTCACGCCAAAAATAGATTACGCTCGCGATGAGCGCGCCCGCAAAGAATTGCGCAATGCCGAACTCAACGAAAGCCAGGTCGAATCCGTGGCCCTGTCGTATGGTACGGATCTACTCCATCTCATTCAAGGTCCGCCCGGTACAGGCAAGACTCTCATGCTCGCTCATCTGGCTCGCCTGCTGGTGGAAGATGGCTGCCGCGTATTGGTCACTGCCCTGACCCATCGCGCCATCCATAACGCGCTCAACAAGATCCCCGCGGTGGAGGGCACGATCCCAGTCTGCAAAATCGGCGACGGACGGCACATCGAAGATCTCGATGTGCCGAACTACGAGACGTTTGCCCAGTCGCGGTTCGGAGAGAACAGCGGCGGATATGTGATTGGCGCGACGCCTTTCGCCCGCCAATCCAGGAGACTCTCCGGGGTTGAATTCGATGTCGTGTTGTTTGACGAGGCCTCCCAGATTACGCTGCCCCTGGCCATCATGGGCATGCTGGCCGGCAGCAAGTACATATTCATCGGGGATGAAAACCAGCTCCCGCCCGTGACCGCCTTTTCCGCGTCCGAGGCCACACAGGCTTCCATCTTTAACTATCTCTCGGGCCGCGGCAATGAAACCATGCTCAATGTGACCTACCGATTAAATGACGTGCTGACCGATTGGCCAAGCCGGACTTTTTATGGCAATGAACTCAAACCGAGCGAAGAGGCCGCTGGGCGGCGCTTGAATTTGTCCCCCGAGACCACGCGCTGGGATTTCGTATTGGATCCAGGCTCACCGGCTGTTTTCTTGGATCTCTGCCACGAAAACACGACGGTGCGAAGCCGCATCGAAGCCGATGTCGTTTTGGAGCTGGTGCTTTCCCTCTTAATGCGAGATGTTTCGCCTGAAGACATCGGGGTCGTGGTCCCCTATCGAGCGCAGAGCCGCCTGATCCGCAGTTTAATTCGCAGAAATCTGCTGGAGGGCGAAATCGCCAATCGCCTGGTGGTGGATACCGTCGAGCGTATGCAGGGACAGGAACGCGAAGTCATCATCGTTTCCTTTGCCACCGCCAGCCCGAAGTTCGCCTCCCAAGTGGCAGACTTTCTTTTCCAACCCCAGCGCCTGAATGTGGCCGTGACCCGTCCGCGCAGCAAGTTGATCCTGGTCGGCAGCCACCACATGCTGGATGCGGACCAATATGATGAAAGCCAGAAAGAAACCATGGACAGGCTGCGTGACTTGATCAGTGGCTGTCATCAAATTACCGTTCCCAATGGCATTTTGGACTGAGCCGCGTCATGGCGCATATCCTGCCTGATACCCTGCCCCAGACCATGCCCAAGGAAGTCTTGCGCGTCTTCCGGGCTCTCAGATCCCTGCCGGATACGTTTTACGTCTGGCATCACCTCGCCCCCTGGCAGGCCGACGCTCCGGATTTTCTTGTCATTGATGACGGTGGCAGGGCCCTGCTGATTAAAGTCAGTTCGGCCGCCCCAGATCAGGTCCGCACGGCCGCGCAGATGCTGCTCCTCCAGGAGGATCGAAAACCGTTGGGCCAGAACGAAAATGCATTGCTGAAGAATTTTGTCGGCCAATTGAAACTGCCCGCCGGGCAAATCATCGAAACGCTGGTGATCTTTCCGAATATTCAGCATAAACAGGTTGTGGCAAGCCGGCTGGAACGCCAATCGGGAGAACCCCATTGGGTCGGCAAGGAAATCATTCAAGCGGATTCCGGCCCTGTGTGGAATGAGTACCTCCCATCCACCTCGATGGACGAGATCCGGCTGGAAAAACTTCGCCAATGCTTCACCCCGGAAGTGGTCATCCCCGCCGAGATGACCGTCCGCCCGTCCATCGAACGGCGCATGCAGGCCGGATTGACGGATTATCTGCTGGATTACGATCAGGAAACCGCGGTCAAAACGGACCTCGATCTGCCGGCCGACGACCAGGCGCTTCCCGGCGATTTGCGACTCAATATCATCAACGGAGTGGCAGGCAGCGGCAAGACCCTGATCTTGCTGTATCGCCTGCGCTTGTTGTTTCATTTATATCCGGGCAAGCAGTTCCTGGTTCTGACGCACAACCGGCCTTTGAGCCGCGACATGGAGGGACGCTTTGCCCGCCTGGAAGGTTGTTCCCCGGAAAATATTGAGTGGCGGACTTTTAATGGCTGGTGCTACCATCGCTGGCCGAAACAGCCGAAATGGATCGAGCCCCTTAAGCTTGGGCCTCGCAGAAAAATTATCGAAGAAAGCTGGCGAGCTCATCTGCAAAACGCGACGCTTTCCGCAACTATGTTTCAGAGCGAAGTAGATTGGATAAAAGATCAGCTTCCCTTGACACGCGAGGAATACCTGAACGCCGATCGCCGCGGACGCGGGTTTGGATTGAGCACGGAACAACGCCAGCGTGTTTTTGACGCCTCGCAAACCTATCAACACGCCCTGGAGAAGAGCGGTGCGTTGGATTGGGGCGATATTCCCAGGCTTCTTTGGCACTTCGCAGAAACAAATCAGGTGAAATTACCGGAATACGACATGATCCTGCTGGATGAGGCTCAGTTCTTTGCACCGCTCTGGATGCAGCTGATCCAAAAGTCGCTGAATCCCCGCAATGGACATCTTTTCCTGGTGGCGGATCCGACACAGGGATTCCTGGGGCGCGGCGCGTCCTGGAAATCGCTGGGCCTGCAGGCGCGTGGCCATACTCACAATCTTCGCCACAGTTATCGCACCACGCGTGAGATCATGCAATTCGCCACCCTGCTCTATCGGTTGCGCTTGGCGGAGGAAAAGGATGACGATATCCTCGTCCCGGACCTGCTCGATATGCCTCATGGAGCCTTCCCTCAAATCATCAGCCTGACCAGCCCCCAGGATGAGATCACGCGCGTTGCCAACGAAGTGTCCAGCCTGGTGAAACAGGGTTTTCCAAAAAAGCACCTGCTTTTACTGCACAGTGACGGATGGGGAGTGAAAAACCTTATTCAGGCCATCGATGATCGGCTCGGAAAAAATGCGGCGCTGGATCCCAAGGATAAATATCCCGGCGATTACGTCCGTGTGACGACCATCAACGCCGGCGCAGGCCTGGAGAGCCAGATTGTTTTCCTGGTAGGGCTGCGATTGCTTTTTGAGGAAGAACAATCTCTGCGCCTGTCGGACGAAGAACGGGAAGGACTGATCCGGGACAATACCCGCAAGCTGTACATGGCGGTCACACGAGCAGGACAAAGGCTGGTGCTCACCTATTCGGGTGAACTACCCCAGGTTTTGAAATCCGCCCTGGATATGAAAAAGCCACTTTAGCAAGATGATACAACGGCGGTTCATGACAGGATTTCCGCACCCGTCTCTTTTGCGCCGGGTATACTTGCCCTCATGGATAGCCTGTCCGGCGCTGTGGAGCGGATCACCTTCTACAATCCAGAAAATGGATACACGGTGCTGCGCCTGCGACCGGATTCTCAAAAAAACTCCCGCTTCACCCATAAATCTGCACTGAGTTCCGACGGTCTGGCCACGGTCGTCGGTAACTTACCGGAGCTCTCGCCGGGGGAACATTTGCGGCTGCAGGGGCAATGGGACAATCATCCAAAGCACGGCCCACAATTCAAGGTGGAAGTCTGCGAGCAAACCCTGCCTGCCACGGTAGCGGGGATCCAAGGTTATCTTGGATCAGGCATGATCAAAGGGATCGGTCCCCATCTGGCCGGGCGAATCGTTGGCCGATTCAAGGAAGACACCTTCAATGTGATCGAGTTGAATCCGGAACGCCTGCTGGAGGTACCTGGCATTGGCTTGGATCGTAAGAATAGGATTACCTCCGCCTGGGAAGCGCAAAAACAGATCAAGGAGATCATGGTGTTTTTGCATGGTCACGGGGTCAGTACCAATCTGGCGGTCAAAATATACAAGACCTATGGCGATACCGCTCTTGAGATCGTCCAGAAAAATCCCTATCAACTTGAACGGGACATCTACGGGGTTGGCTTCAAAACCGCCGACCGCATAGCTCAGAACCTCGGCCTGCCCCCTGAACATCCTTCCCGCATTGAAGCCGGGATCGTTTTCGCCCTGAATGAAACAATCAATGAGGGTCATGTTTACGTCCCCAAAGAATTGCTGGCCCAACGCGCCATCGAGCTACTTGGGGTATCTGAGGAATTGATAGCCCCGGCTCTTGAACGTCTGGCTCAGGATGATCGCATCCGCCCGGAGATGATTCCCTTGCAGGGCAAGAAGGATGGAAAGGCAACGCAAGCGGTCACCGAATCTCAGGCTACGTATGGCACGCCTGTGATCTATCTGACGCCGCTCTACTTTGGCGAGAAAGGTGTTGCCGAACGCCTGAAAGCACTCGCTCATGCAGGGAGTTCAGCAAAGTCGTTCATCCAGGCCACATTCCCTGATGGAAACTTATCCCTGGAACAACAGACGGCCGTGAACATGGCTCTGGCTCATCCGGTCAGCATCCTGACCGGCGGACCGGGAACCGGGAAGACCACCTGCTTGAAGGCCTTGATCACCACGCTCGAAGGCCAACACAAAAAATATGCCCTGGCTTCCCCGACCGGCCGAGCCGCCAAACGACTCTCCGAAGCAACGGGACATCCGGCCAGCACCATCCATCGCCTGCTGGAATATTCTCCCATGGAGGGCTTCCAGCATGACGATAAGAACCCGCTCGATCTGGACTTCCTGGTTGTAGACGAAGCCTCCATGCTGGATCTGCTGCTAACGCATCATTTGCTTAAGGCGCTGCGTCCGGGCACGCATGTATTGTTCGTCGGGGATGTGGATCAGCTTCCATCGGTGGGAGCCGGCGACGTGCTTCGCAACCTGATCAGCAGTGGCATGGCCCCCGTCACACGGCTCAATACCATTTTTCGCCAGGCCGCTGATTCGAAGATCATCACCAATGCCCACCTGATCAATCAAGGCAAATTTCCGATATTTTCTCAGGACAGTGGTGACTTTTTCCTTTTCCCCGCTGAAGATGCAATCAGCGCAGCAGACTGGATCATCGAGGTAGTCACGCAGAGGATCCCTCAGAAATTCGGTTTCAACCCAATCCGAGATGTCCAGGTGCTGGCTCCCATCTATCGCGGCCCGGCCGGAGTCACAGCGCTCAATGAACGCCTGCAGGAAAAGCTCAATCCTGCCGCAGGCAACAAACTCGAGCGCAGGCTGTACGGGACCATCTTCCGACTGGGTGACAAGGTCATGCAAACTCAGAACAACTACGACAAGGATGTCTACAACGGAGATCTTGGTTTCGTCCGCTCGCTGGATGTGAGCGAACAGACCTTGACCGCGGATTTCGATGGACGTTCCGCGACCTACGACTGGAGTGAAGCGGACCAGCTTGCCCTGGCCTATGCCGTTTCGGTGCATAAAGCCCAGGGCTCGGAATTCCCGGCAGTGGTGATGCCGATCGTGACCCAGCACTACACAATGCTTCAACGCAACCTACTTTATACCGCCATCACACGAGCCCGCAAATTATGCGTGTTGGCAGGCAGCCGGCGTGCCATCAGCATGGCGGTGCGCAATAACAAGGTCGCGCAGCGTTTCACAGCGCTGGAATGGCGATTGGGAAAAGATGGATGAAGGGGTATTTACTCAATCAAGAATCGAAAAAACCGGATAGCGATTTTATAGGACCTTTGCAATCAGGCGTAGGGCATGTCCAGGAAAACAGTACAGGACCTTCGACTTAATGCGGAGGTCCTGTACTGTTTAGAAGGTTCTACGCCCTTCTTCAATACTCTGCAATATCTCGCCACGAGTCAGATTCAACTTTATCCCTTTTACGGCCAGCGGCGATCCCTTGCGTTTCTGTGGCTTGATCACAAACACCTGGCCATCCCGCCGTTTGATCCGCACCTCGCCATCCCTGGCAGCCTGTTCCAAAAGAGACGCCAGCCTTTGGCGTGCTTCCGTAAATGTGTAGGTATTCATTCTGCCACCTCCAATACTGGTACCTTCCTGGCTTTAGCGGCCTGGGCCAATCGATGATCCAGGGTCAGTAAGGGTAAACGGTATTTTGCGGCGCAGCGAAGGATATAGGCATCATAGGCATACAAACCCAGTTCCTGCGCCAGCTCCAGTGCTTCCGTCAATTCAACTTCCACAAATCTTACAGGGATTTTCAGATAGATATCCAGGGCCGCCAAAGCTTCTTCCAGAGTCACGCGCCGTCGTTGGAGCAGGGCCGAGAAGGCATTTCCGATTTCCCAGTGGACGGAAAGCGGCGCAATCAATTCCGCCTCGCGGGTCAAGCGGACAATTTTTTCTTTTTCCTCTTCGTTGGTGATCACGGCAATCAAAATTGAGGCATCTACGACAAGTTCCATGCGGCCCTCCTTGACATGTACATATGTACAACTGATTATAACCGTTTTCCGGGAAAAATCCACCTGCGCTCCCGTGCAGGGTGGACCCAGACAAGATCACTTATGACGTTCCAACCCTGATCCGTGGTTCACTGAGATTCGTCGTGTTCATATTCCAGATTCGGATTGAGTACCCAGTGTATCAATCCTTCGATTCCGGCCTGATCAAATTGCGCACACAGCCCAAACCGGCATATCGATCGGCCAGTCCTTCGTCGCCTGGCCGGGCAAACTCCAAGATCCGTGTAGCGTACATAGGAGGCCCTTACTAAAGCGGGGCTTATTCTGAAAGTAACTTGGCGGTTGCAATTGCACCTGCTCTGCGGTAAGATAATCATGATTATCATAATTGCGATTATCTAAAAGGAGTTCGGAATGTTCGTCAACCGTGTTTCTGAGCTGGCTCTGCTGGAAAAGCACTACACCTCCAAACAGGCGGAGCTATTTGTCCTGTATGGCCGCCGCCGTGTGGGAAAAACTGAATTGTTAGCTCGCTTTTGCGAAGGCAAGCCGCACGTCTTTTTCGTCGCCGACCAGGTTTCCGAGCAGGTCCTGCGTGAAAATTTTTCGGCGGTCATGAATGCAGCCCTCTTCGGCCCTGACCAGGTCAACGCGGTCTATAACACCTGGGATGACGTGTTTAACACCCTTGCCGGTCAGACAAAATCGCAGCGATTAATTGTCGTGATTGACGAATTTCCTTATCTGGTGGGTGCCTATCCTGCGCTGGCCTCCATTTTGCAGCGCCTCTGGGACCGCTCGCTCAAAAACAGCCAGATCATGCTTGTTCTCAACGGTTCTTACATTGGCATGATGGAAGAAACAATATTGGGATATCAGGCGCCTCTGTATGGCCGGCGCACCGCGCAGTTCCTGCTTGAGCCGCTAAAATTCCCCGACGCGCAGGCCTTCTTCCCAACTTACTCACCGGAGGATCGCTTGCGCGCCTACGCGGTCTATGGCGGGACCCCGGCTTATTTGCAGACCATCCAACAGGAAAAGTCCCTGGAAACCAATATCCTGGAGGGCATTCTGGAGCGCGGCGCGTTTCTTTATGATGAAGTCAGCTTTCTCCTGCAGCAGGAACTTCGAGAACCGCGCAACTATTTTGCAGTCCTGCAGGCGATTGCCTCCGGCCAGACCCGGCAGAACGAGATCAAGCAGGCCACCGGCCTGGACAACATCACTCCTTACCTCGAGACACTTCAGCAACTGCATCTGGTGGAACGCAGCGTGCCGGTCACCGAAACCCAGCCCCACAAGAGCCGGCGCGGCCTCTATCGTTTGAAAGATAATTACCTGCGCTTCTGGTTCAGGTTTGTCCTGCCCAACCGTTCCCAACTGGAGCAAGGCGCGAAGGGAATCGTTTTCAACTCGGCCATCCGACCTGAGCTCGATCGTTTTGCATCCGTTGTGTTTGAACAGGTCTGCCAGCAGGTTTTCTGGCAGACAGGGCTTCAGGGCAAGCTGCCTTTCGAGCCCCGGCAGATCGGGGGCTGGTGGAAGGCAAACCGAGAAGTGGATCTAGTATTATTGGGCGAAACTCAAATGCTGCTGGCCGAATGCAAGTGGAGCAGTCGTCCGGTTGGAATTGACATTCTCCGCGACCTGGAAGCCAAGGCCGCCGAGGTGCTACGCGAAGCAAATCTGGAAAACACCGACTATGCTCTTTGCTCGCGTTCAGGGTTCACTGCCCAGTTGCTTGATCTCGCCAGGGAACGTAAGGATATTCACTTGTATGATTGGAAAACATGGTCGAGCAGTTTTGAATTGCCTGCATAGAACCTGAGCGTTAAGAACCCTTATACTCAAGATCCGGGTTCAGCACCCAGCGCGTCAAGGACTCGATTTCCGCCTCGCCAAGATAGCTCACGCGCAGGCCAAAGCCCGCACACAGTCCGGTCAATCCCCCCCACCATGCCAGCCCCTCATCGCCTGGTAATACATACTCTAATACCGTACGTCTCACAAACGGCAGCGAATATTCCTGCACGGCCAGCAGCAAGCCCTGATGCAGAATATCCAGCCCTTCGATTTCCGGTGATCTCCAGTTCTGTACTTGCCGTTGAAAAGCCAGGCGCGGCTCCGGATCCGGCCAGAACAACTGCAACAGACGCAAAGTCCAGCCCGGCTGCATGGAAGAGAGAATAGCCTGGTAGGCCTCCTGGGGTCTAACTTCGGGTCGGTCCGGGTCGGCATAGAGTTCGGCGAACAACCGCCGCGTGTCATCCTCGCCGATCAGGGCAGCATGTGAGCCGGCTTGCGTAAATCCCTTGCCAAGCACGAAGGTACGGGTGGAACCAACGGTTTGTTCCTGCATTACATTGTGGCCTTGAAGAACGGCTCAGGCAAATTCAAATCTGAAGCCCGGAAGCCAGGCCGCATCGGGCGATTGCCGGTAGGGAGCAGCCCTTTGCCCGGTTCATAATCGGAACAACGGCGAAAAGGATGGACGTGCCGCAGTGCGTTCCACGATCGGTGAGACCTCCACGATCTCACGCACGATCTGCCCAACTTGTGCGTTGCGCTCGATATAAACCGCCGCGGTTACCGCCTCTGCAAAAGACTGTGCGATCTGAACTTCGGACATACGCGCTGCATCGGGATGAGCCTGCACTACCTGCAGGAAGCGCGGCCACACGTGCTCGGCGCTGGTGGCGTGGATCGTGAAGGCAGAGTGCCCATGGCCAGTTGCTGCGGCTCGGATCAGCTCCCAGGCTTCTGCCCCACGCGCTTCACCGATCACCACCCCATGCGGACGTGAGCGCAGGGCGGCGCGGATCAAGTCATACATCGTTACAGGCGGCGGTCCACCACGGATCTCCGGGCGGGTTACGGTGTAAATAATATTCCCCGTGTCGCTCTTTCCGTCCCCATTCCAGCCGTTCAAGATAATCTCATTGCTGTCTTCCACGATAAATAGCCGGATCGCGCCACGCGGATAGTAGTCCAGCATCTCCTGCAGAATCCGCTGGCCAACATACGTCTTGCCAGAACCAGTCGTCCCGGCGATCACCAGCGTGCCGCCGTGAACCATCACACCCAGCAGATAATTGGCTGCTTCGGGCGTCAGGATGCCATCCCCGCGCGGGAAGTCACGCGCATCGAAGCGTGGGCGCGGCACGGGAGGCAAACGATTCTGGCAAAGCAAAGCTAAACTCCCTTGTTGCAAGTCAGAGGCCGTGCGGTAATTCGAGATACGCAGAGTAATCGTGTCACCATAAGGCGAAGCGGGGGACATAATATAGTTGATGCGCACACCTTTGCGGCGCACACTTCCATCTCCTAATGGAACCATCACCTGCAGCATGGCATCCGCAATCGGATAATCGGGCGTCGGGGCGCGCTGGCCGGCGCGGTCGATCATGACGCGCAGGGCGTCCCCGATGCCATCTGGCGCGGGGCCGGCAGGTTCCCAACCCGAGGTTGTGCTGTACACATAAATGTGTCCGAGATTGATGGCGATGTCTTCTATGTCGGAGCGGGCGATCAACTCCAGCAAGGGTCCCATGCCGGATAGATCGCCGATCAAGCGCAGTAAATACTCTGGCGGCAAGGCAATGCCCGCTTCAACTGCCTGCACACGTACTTCTTCGAAGACCTGACGCGCCAGGGCCTCGATCTCCGTGGAAGACAGGGAACGCTGGTGTGATTCGGTGGCTTTCTTTGCGCGCCCTTCTTCGGCCAGAACAGTCCACCAGTGCTCCAATTCCTCAGAGGACCGCGCGTCTGTCACCGGTTTCAGTGTCTTGCCTGTGATATCGAATACCATTATCTATTTCCCAAACAAGCCGCGTTTCTTCGTTGAATTTGGTAGTAATCCCACGCGCATGGCGCCTTCGCGTACGGCGGGTACAAAGTGGGCGGCGAAACCCAGCAGGGCATCCGCGAACGGGCCGAGTTCTTCCAGTTTGTCTTTCTTGTAACGCCAGATGAGGATGTCCTCGCGCCGGTCCGAGTTCACGGCTTGCGCGGCCAGGCGTGGATCGACGATCGGCAGGATGCCATTGGGGATGAGCGCCAGATCGATCTTGTCTTCGTTCAAGGCCTGCTGCAGCAGCTTGTGCGCCGACTTGAAGCCATCCCCCACCACCTGGTTGTAGCAGAGTTTCACGCGGCTGCCGATGAACTCATGCGCGCTGGTCTTGCCGACCACATTCGCCAGGGAGTTGATCATCCGCGCGATCCAGCGGCGCGTCTCGGCCAGATCCGGGATCTCCGGCTTGATCACAATGGCTATCCCTTCGGCGGCCTTCAGGGCGGCGCGATGCACAACATGCGCAGGATTGATGCCCACGTCCATGATGACCACCCCGCCCGCCGCCACGCCCGCCTCATACAAACCTTGAATCACTTCGGCTACCTTGCCTTCCTGCTGCAGGACCTCATCCCCGAGATCATCGGTAATCAGACCCGGCAGGACTTTCAGGGTCGGCAGGTTTTCCAACGGCGTGAAGGCATTCAGATAGGCTGCACCGGAAGCCAGGCCGCTCATGACATTCTTGCCCGGCTGCGCGATCTCGCGCCGCAGCAGACCGATCATGGTGGTGTTGACCTTTTCCAGTCGCATGTGATATTGCAGCGCGCCGGCATTGCCATCCGCATCCACCAGATAAGTTGTGATGCCGCTCAAGGCTAATGCCACCGCCAGATTGGCAGCCACAGTGGTCTTGCCCGTGCCACCCTTTGGTGAGGTGATGGCGATCTTGCGCACGGCCATGCCGGATTGAATGCGGGCCGACATGTCGCTACCCAGCACGGCTCTGCGATACTGGTCATCGGCGGCCAGGTTGCCGGCATCCGCGCGGCGCATCTCCTCCAACAGTCGATTGCACTCCACATCCGATGGTGGATAGGCAAAAGCCGGTACGCCCACGCCGTTTGCCCAGGAGGACATGCCGTCGCCCACTCCTGCAATGACAAAGATCAGCTTGCCGCGCTCGGCGGCCTTCACCAGACTCTCCGGGGAGATCGATGATTCGGGCGAGATCACCACGATGGCGCGAAAATCAAACAGGTCCATGTGCTGCGGCGTGAAGGCTGCGATCTGCGCCACCACGCATGTCCCTGTTCACCCAGCAGTAGGTTCAAGCGGGAGGTGACCGTTCCGGCTCCCAAGCAATAGCACCTGCATTAGTGGCCTCCCCCCAATGCTTGCTGGCGATCCGCTTTGAATAAATCTTCGAAGTCCCAATAGGTGAACCCGGCCGTGGGTTTATCATCGCCGCGCGCCATCAAGGAAACCACCAGACGGTCGCCCTGTTGAAGCGCAAGCGAAAGCACTTCGCGGCTGGCATTCGGAACCAGCAGGATCAACATGTGCGCCGGAGCAGTAGCGGAGAATGAAGAGGAAGTATCGTTGGTGTTGGAAGTGTCGGTCGCGGGCGGCAGATCCCTGCACGGAAATCACGCGTACGCCCATCGGGAACAGGTCCTTTGCCAGAGGCGGCAGGGCGCGAGATATCGCTTGGGCCTGGGCGACCTCCTGCGGCGCGGGGGTGGCGGTGGGTTCGAGACTATCGCCAGACTGGAGGATCACTTCAGGCATGACGGTGGGGGTCGCCATCTGCTGCGGCCTGCTGCTGATCACTACTGTAACGTCCAGCAGGTCGCCTGGCAGGAAGGCCTCCACATCCGGGGACACGATGTTCGTGGCATCCAACGGCATCGGAAACAGACTGTATCCGGGAAATTTCGCCAGCACCGCCGATAGCCGTGTCCCTTCTGCAGCCTGCGCCACGATCGCCGAGCGAAAGACCGGCTGGCCGTTGAAGATCGGCTGCGCCACCACCCCGCCGACCACTCCAGTCACTTCTTCAGCCAGGGATGTAGAGACTGGCGTTGTCATCCTGAAAGACCGTCTTGACCGCCAGGTCGGAGGGGGTGATGACATCGCCGATGTTCAGATCATGTGTGGCGGACAGGACCGAGACCGTGGGCGGTCGCTGGGCGGCGCCCAGGGCGTTGAGGGCAAAGAAAGCCACCAGGAAAATGGCGACCGACACACCCAGCACAACCAGGTTGACGCCGGTGCTAGCGATTCGTTTGAGCATCTTGTTTTCTCCAATCGTTGGGTTTCCAGGGCAGGCAGCTCTGGTCGAAAATCTGCCGGAGGGCAGGAGTATCGGCAATTGTTTCTTCGAGTCGTTCCAGGGTCTGGCGCACGAGGACATACAGCACGACCATCACGAAGTCCGTACGCAGGTGATCCGACTCGAATAGGTTGTGATGCGCCTGCGCGGTTTGCCGGGCGATGTCCATTACATCTGCATCGGCTAATGCTTCGGCTGAAATACGCGGCATATCGGGGAAGCATAGTTGAATCAGATCGGCAAGTTCTTTTTGTATATGTTGAGGAAGAGCTGATGCTTGCGTGGTAACAGTCTGAGCAGGAGGGTTAAGCAACTCTGCAACCGAGGTATCCGGATTCATTCTTAGCTGTTCGACGGCGCGGGGCAAACGCTTCAGCCCGGAGTGAAGCGCTTCAACCAGCCGCTTCTGTGCTTGCGTAGTCAAAGACGCGACTGCTTCCACATTGCGCAGGGACACATGCTCACGCAAGTCGATTGGCAAAGACTCCAGTATGCGCCCCCAGCGTTCGCGTTTGGATTGGTATGTCTCGCTCATAAGAGCGTATGATACAGACGCAGCCGTAGAGGTAGGCGGAGTGTGTCGCTAAGTGTGTCGGAAGATCAAGGAATGGCTTATTATTAATCGGTGTATAAGATTAGCTGTAATCTGAAAATTTACAGTTAATCTTATACACCTTGAAAAGTCGACGATATCCCGAGCAATTGATATTTCGGCATTGATCATGAAGCGTTAGCAACGCGGTTCTAATGGGCGAAGTTGGGGAATTGCCATTCCTGAATTAAGTCCATGAAATTATCAAGAAAGTGCTCTTTACAACCATACTCATTTTGAATACAATATGAGTATGGTTGTAAAAGGCGAATTAACACAATTAGAAAGAATAAGAAAAATTCTGAAAGATCAGCACGGAACCCTTTTAACTTCCGATCTGGTTAAGCCCAATATTCCTAGAATCTACTTGTCTGTCTTGGAACGAAATGGCGAAATTGAGCGAGTTTCAAGAGGAGTATATAAAGTGGCTAATTCGCTCGAAGACGAACTGTTCAGTTTTCAGGCCAGATTCAAGTCGTCAATATACTCACACGAGACGGCCCTCTATCTTCACGATTTGACGGATAGGACCCCATTATCTTATTCAATTTCTGTGCCGGTTGGGTATCATTCAATTTCACTTAAAAAGAGTGGGCATAAAATTTTTTATGTAAATCGCAGCCTTTTTGAACTGGGGGTCATTGCGATGAAATCTGCTCATGGAAATGAAATCAGGACCACTAATCTCGAAAGAACGATCTGTGATGTATTGCGGAACAGGAACCAGATCGATGTCCAATTAATTAACGAGTCATTGAAACGGTATGTGGGCAGGAAGGAAAGAAATATTGATTTACTTTATAGCTATGCCAGGAAATTCAGAATCCAAAAAATCGTCCGGGTATATATCGAGGTCCTCTTATGAGCAAAGCGATGCAGTTGAAAGCCAAAATAAGAAACCTGGCTTTGATAAATCATATACCCGCCCAAGCCGTGTTGCAGAATTTCATGCTGGAGCGTTTATTGGAAAGAATATCAGTCTCAAAATACAAAGACAGGTTCATTCTTAAGGGAGGCATGCTGATTGCTGCATTGGTGGGGATCAACAGTAGAACTACCATGGATATGGACGCAACCCTGCAAGGATATCCCCTCTCTGAAAAAACGCTCCAGGAAGCATTATCAGATATTTGTGCCTTTCAGTTAGAGGATGATGTAACCCTGGTTCTGGACCATATCCTTCCCATCCGAGGTGATGACGAATATGGTGGTTATCGGGTGGCACTGATTGCGAAGTACGAATCCATTAATACCCCATTGAAAATCGATATCACAACCGGCGATATTATTACACCAGAAGCCATCCGTTATGCCTTTCATTCAAATTTCGAGAACAAGAGGATCGAGGTTTGGGCCTATAACATCGAAACGATCCTGGCAGAAAAGGTAGAGACAATTTTGCGCAGGAGTGTGCTCAGTACCCGCCCCAGAGATTTTTATGATGTCTACATTATCATGAGAACGCAGCGGCAAAGAATCAACAAGAAAATATTTATAACCGCATTGAACGCCACTGCCCGAAAAAGGATGTCCCTTGCAGCATTACAGGAAAAAGAAAAGATTTTGCGAACAATCCAGTCGGATGCAACCATGAGACAACGATGGGAGCGCTATTGTAAGGAGAATTATTACGCAAATGGTATCGAGTTTGATGAGGTAATGGGTGTATTGATCGATATCGTAAATTAAGCGCGAGGCCGTTCTGTCTTCCCACATTGAAGGGACACGCGCCTCACTAGCGGATCTCTACAACTATGAGTTGTCTCAGCTTACTTTTCTGGAGGCAGGGGATGATGTCAGGGAAGTATTTAATTATGTGCAGGCCCTGGATTATGGCTTGGACCGGTTGAAAAATCTGACGGTCAGTCTGCGTTTGATCCGGGAGATCCATGCAAAACTTTTGGAAGAAGTGCGTGGACGGAACCTGGGCTCGCGAGGAATTCCGCAGCACTCAAAACTGGATTGGAACGGCTGGCAGTACGCTTGCCAGCGCCACGTATGTGCCTCCCCCTGTGGATGAAATGCAGGCTGGACTACATGCCCTGGAAAAATTCATCCACACGGATATCGACATCCCGCCTCTGGCACGCGCCGGCATGATCCATTACCAGTTTGAGGCCATCCACCCCTTCCTGGATGGCAACGGGCGAGTAGGGCGCCTGTTAATCTCGTTGTTATTGCACGAATGGGAATTGTTGCCCCAGCCTCTGCTCAATTTGAGCGCCTATTTCGAACATTATCGCCAGGAATACTATGATCGACTTCTGGCCGTATCACAGCGCGGTCAATGGGAGGAATGGCTGTTGTTCTTCTTCAGAGCCATAGACGCACAGTCCCAGGATAGCATCGTTCGCATGGCGCGCTTGCAGGGCCTTCGTGAGAAGTATGAGGCCATTGTCCAGCACGACCGGAACCCGAAGCGCATGGCATTGGTGATTGATTTTCTTTTTGCCCGCCCCATTTTCACCAATCGTCAATTGGCCAATGGACTGAATATCCCCTTCAAGAGCGCGGGCGAGTATATCGAAAAGCTGGAGGAGGCAGGAATTCTCCAGGAGACGACCGGGTATGCCCGCAACCGCATCTTCCGAGCCCATGAAATCTTCCAGGCACTGGACAGCTCTCAATAGGATGGCGGAACCAGGAAAAAGCTGGTCCGGCCCTGCACGTTGCGGACCCGGATTTTTTGCAGTCTCTTTTGCCGAAGGAATTGATTATGGCGAAAACCGGATACGCGAGCGCTAAAGCGTTGCAGAGGCCAGGTGATCGGTCAATCCTCCGCCTTTTTGTGGAGACAGCACCGATTCGATCAATACCTGGGTATATTCATTCTTGGGGTAACTAAATACCTGATCCACATCTCCCTCCTCGACAACCCGTCCATAACGCATCACAGCGATCCGGTCGCTGATTTGCCTCACAATCGCCATGTTATGCGAGATAAATATGAAGGAAACCCCCGACCGCCCTTGAATTTCTTGCAGCAGATTTAGAATTTGCGCCTGCACGGAAACATCCAGCGATGAGGTAGGTTCGTCACAAAAGACAAGTTTTGGTTCGAGGGCTAAAGCCCTGGCAATCGCAACCCGCTGACGTTCTCCACCCGAAAGCTGTCCAGGAAAACGCGTCCGATAGAAATCTGGCAAGTTAACTTCTTCCAGCAATCTACGAACTCTCTCAATTCGTTCTTTTTTTGTCGAAATCCGATTCACAATAAGCGGGTCACTGATGATGCGTTCTATAGGCCAGCGCGAGTTGAGGCTCGAGTATGGGTCCTGGAAAATCATGCCGAGATTTGCTCTGATAGATCGGAGGCGTGCTCCGCGAAGTTCGGTTAGATTCAAGTCATTAAAAAGAACCGTACCCGCTGTCGGTCGGATCAGCTGCAGGATGCACCTCGCCAAGGTCGTTTTACCGGAACCACTTTCGCCAACGATGCCAAGAGTCTCCCCCACCCCCACGCTGAGAAATACGTCCTTCACCGCCCAGATCGACTGTTGCTGGCGGACAGCCATCTGGCCGGCACCCCCTGAAAACATTTTAGATAGCCCTTGAACCACCAGGAGCGGCTTAGACATGATCGTCCTCTTTCAGCGCGGAAGAGGACTGTTGCAGGCTTTCCCCTTGAAACGGAAGGACCCAACAAGCCGCACTCTCCTTGCCGGCAGATAGCACCGGCCTTTCCGATCGACACCGGTCGATCGCAAAGGAACACCGGGGCGCGAAGCGACAACCCGCTCCCCTGGCTCGCAAGTCCGGAGGCCGGCCCGGGATCGTCAGAAGTCCTCCTCTTTTTATTTTAGACAGCGTAGGAACAGCCGACAAGAGCGCCCTTGAATAAGGATGTTGTGAACTCGAGAATAGTTTTTCCGTGGAGGCGGTCTCCATCACCTCGCCGGAATACATCACACTAATGGTATCTGCGACGGATCCGATGACTCCAAAATCATGGCTGATCATGATCATGCTCATTCCCCGTTCATGTTGAAGCCTTCTAAGCAGCAGCAACAGTTTGGCCTGCACGGTCACATCCAGGGCCGTGGTGGGTTCGTCGGCAATCAACAGCCGGGGATTGCAGGACAGGGCGATGGCGATCAGGGCTCGTTGCTGCATGCCACCGCTGAACTGGTGGGGATAATCATCCACGCGGCGTCCTGCATTCGGTACTTCGACCTCATCCAGGAGACGGATGGTCTCCTTGCGCGCCGCCTCGCGGTTCATGCCGCGGTGATAGATCAGCGGCTCTGCAATCTGATCTCCTATCCGCAGGGTAGGATTAAGCGATCGAAATGGATTCTGAAAAGTCATGGCTATTTGCTGGCCGCGCACTTCGCGATATTGACGTTTGGTCAGAGCGGTCAGCTCCCGGCCATCAAATAGAATCGAACCCTCTACCACAAGTCCGTGAGGCAGTAGGCCCATGATGACCAAGGCCACCGTCGATTTACCGCAACCGCTTTCTCCGACGATGCCAAGCGTTTCACCGAACCCGACCTTCAAATTAACGCCGTCCAGAATATAAGCCTTCCGGCGACCGGCCGTTGACACGACCAGGTTCTTTATTTCTAACAGGACAGGATTTCGAGGTGTGCGTGTCATTTCACGATTCACGGCGGAGGGTGGGGTCAAAGACATCTCTTAATCCATCTCCAACCATGTTGAAACCCAGCACAGCCAAAAATATGGCGGCCCCGGGCGCAATCGCATACCAGACGGCCTGCTGCAGATAGATCTGGGATTCCTTGAGCATCAATCCCCAGGCTGGATTGGGCGGTTGAACGCCCAGCCCGAGAAAACTCAGTCCCGCTTCGGTTAAGATGGCAAAAGCCATGGAAGAGCTGAACTGCACCAGCAGGGGGGCGAAAGAATTTGGCAAGATCACCAGCAGCAGAAGTCGCACGGGATGAGTCCCGTACTGGATGCTGGCCTCGACAAACTGCAACTCACGAAGTCGCAAGGCCTGGGCCCGCACCAAACGCGCAAAATAAGGCATGAAAACAAAGCCTATCGTGATCGTCAAATTGGAGGTTCCCGGTCCCAGGGCCGCCACCACAAACATGGCGAGCAACAGCACGGGAAAAGCCAGAACGGAATCGAGAATCCGCATCAGGATCGTATCCATCACGCCTCCGGTATAGCCGGCAATCAGGCCAATGGGTATTCCGATCAGGGCAGCCAGGGAAACGGAGAGAAACGCAAGCATCAAGGAGGTTCTGCCACCTGTCACCACCCGGCTGAAGATGTCACGACCAAAATTATCCGTGCCAAACAGATGGGCAATGCCAGGTCCTTGTAAACTGGCACTCGCATCGATCGCCGATGGATCCGGCAACAGTAATGGAGCCATCAGCATGATGAGCAATAAGGAGACCGTAATCAGGAGACCGACTGTCAGCATCGGGTTGGAGCGTAGTAGGTCGGCCAGGCGGACAAGCAAGGGTTCCTGTGCCTCATTGGCTACAGCAAGAATTTCGCTCTCTGGGACGGACTTGGATGAGCTAGTGGCTGCCATAGCGAATCCGCGGATCCAAGAGCGCATAAAGCACATCAGCAAGCAGATTGGCCCCGGTGACCGCAACGGCCACAATCAATACAACACCTTCCAGAACCGGAAAATCGCGATCCGTAATTGCCTGGATGGTCAGTAAGCCCAAACCGGGCCATCTGAAAATCTGTTCAATAATAACCACCCCTCCAAAAAGCGTCCCAAACTCCAACGCCACAATGGTTACCACGGGGTTTAGAGCGTTTCGCAGTGCGTGTTTCACAAGGATGATGTAGTCTGGCAACCCCTTCGAGTGTGCGGTCCGGATATAATCTTCATTGAGGACTTCCAGCATCTCGGAGCGGACGAAACGGACAAAGAGGGCAAGCTCAAAAACGGTTAGGCTGATTGCGGGAAGGATCAGGTGCTGCACATTATCCCCAAGGTTGGTGGATGGAGCGACAAACCCAGACACAGGAAACCAACGATTCTTGACGGCAAATCCGATGATCAGGAGCAATGCCAGCCAGAAGGTGGGAATCGCCACACCTACCAGCGAGATAAATCCTGCGGCCAAGTCCACGATGGTACCCCGATAGAAGGCGGCAGCAACCCCCAGAATAATCGCAAAGATCAGCGCCACACAAATACCCGTGACAATCAATTCCAACGTCGCGGGGAGTTTTTGCATGATCAAAGTTAAAACCGGAATATCACTGCGCGAGGAGACGCCCAGGTCTCCCTGAACAACGTGTGACAGCCATATGCCATACTGGATGGGAAGCGGTTTATCAAGCCCCATTTCAATACGGAGCTGTGTCAGAGCCTCCTGCGCCCCTGGCCGCTGCATGCGCATGCCAAGCTGCACCGTAGCCGGGTCACCGGGACTGAGACGCGTGATGACAAAAACCAGTATCGTCGCCAGGATCAAGACCGGGATCACCTGTAAAATGCGGAAGAACAAAAAACGCAGGAGCGGACTCGACCGAAGGCTTAATCGGCTGTCGCCAAGCGGTCTGCCGGGCCCCTGCCCTTCATCCCATTGATCTTTCGCCCCTTGATCCATATCACCCATATTCACCATCATCCTCCTAGTTGAGGCTTAGATCGTAGTCGGTCAAAACGCGAGCGCCGGCGTCAGTGATCTCCAGCATATGTTCGACCCGTGCTCCGATGTGTTCCAAGAATCCGGCCGGTTCGAGGGCCAGCACCATGCCCGGTTCCAAGATAATGGTAGCGGCCGGAACAATCCGCGGTTCTTCGTGAAATGAGACTCCCAATCCGTGCCCGCTGTGATGGGGGTAGGAATAACCTGCCCGGGACAATTCACTTCGAATGATGCGGTCCAGTTCTCCGCCAGACAAGCCCGGCTGGGCTGCCCGGATGCCTGCCTCCAGCGCCTGCCGGCAAGCGCTATGCAGACGTTGCGAAGGTTCATCTGCCTGACCGGCGGACAAAGTCGTGCAAGAATCCGCCCAATAGCCATCCACCCGTGCCAGGAGATCGCACAGGACCATTTCATTGGATTGAATCACCCGGTTGGTAGGGGGACGACCCACTTCGGCTAATCTTTCACCCGATAAAAGGTCGACCAGCACCGGTACGCGGCGGCCCGCAGCCTTTTCCATAGCCGCATGCACTTGAGAAAACACCTCAATTTCTGTCAAGCCGGGTTTGACGGCTTCCCGGAAAGCGCGCTGTCCCGCGGATACGACCGTGGCCGCAAACCGCATCAATCTCAATTCGGAGGGATCCTTAACCACTCGCAGCGCTCGCAGGGCCGCCGTAGCATCAATCCACCGGTGATGGCGCACAAACATCGCAGAACAAGAATGCGCCTCAACGGCAACCAGGCCCTTGGTGCTCAGCAAGCGGGCAGCGTTCTCGAAGGGGCTCAGGGGTTCGAGAGAATAACCAGTATAGGGTTTGACTTCCAGTCCCCGGATCGGAGGTCCGTTGGAGGCATCATCCTCAGGGCAAATAATTGAACCGGTTCCATCCGGATGAAGAAGGACCAGGGTCCCGGCCGAGAATGGATAGAGCGGCCCGTATTCAACCTCTTGGGAACGTCCCGTCAACCAGCGCACGGTGGATGGATCAGATGCCATCAAGTGAGCGGCACCCAGATCTGCAGCCACCTGGGCCGCTTTTTGGCATCGCACTACAAAGGGTTCTTCAACCATTCGTCATTGTCCTCAGTCCTGCCGAACCTGCGTATTGCATGTCGGCATCTCGGATGTAGCCAGGCAACCATCGATCAAGCGGGCAATACGCTTTTTGCAGTTACGCCACCATCGATCACCAGCGTGGCGCCGGTGATATAACCGGCTTCATCTGACAACAGCCAAACAATTCCGTGGGCGATTTCGACGGGTTTCGCCAACCTTCCGAGCGGTACGGCCGCGTTGAGGGTAGCCTCTACCTCGGGAATCTCGGCGGGCGGCACGTTCACCCACATCATGGGTGTATCGGTCGCTCCTGGTGCTACTGTATTGCAGCGGATCCCGTAGCGCCCGTAATCAATCGCAACGCTGCGCGAAAAAGCCTCGATCGCACCTTTCGCCGCCGAATAGGCGGATCCGACCCCCGGAATGGACGAGTGCGCCACCACGGACGAGATGCATACGATGGATCCGGAACCCTGCTTGACCATTCGAGTTAACCCCTCTTTCACGGTAATGAACGTGCCACGGAGGTCGGTATTCTCAACGTGGTCCCAAATTTGGGATGAAAGTGTGTGAACGAGGCCTTCGGAGACGCCAACTCCTGCATTGGCAACAACACCATCGATGTGCTTGAAATCATCTTCAATTGCCTGAAAGGCCCTTACCATGGCCGCCTCATCTTGAAGATCAGCAATAAATAAACGGGCCCCCGTCTCCTCCACCACAGCCCGACCTTTTTCAGGATTCCGGGCAATCAAGGCGACCTGCGCGCCTTGTCGGGTGAGAAGCTTCACCACATCCCGGCCAATCCCGCTTGTCCCGCCGGTGACGACGATTGTCTGCTGGTTAAAAGGTGGCATCGCGATTCCTTTTCTGATCCGGTCCTGCGTGCGCCCAGCCTATTCAGAGGCCAGGGCACGCATCGGATTCCATGTGAGCATCGTGGTAATTTGTTTCGGAGCGAAACTTTCTCTCTCCATCATCGGAACAATGTTTTCGAGGATGTGAACATATCCCCAGCCTCCATAGGTTCGCAATTGAGTTCTGAGTTCGAACTCCCTGGCTCAAAAGGATCTGGTGGAGGTGACCTTGTTTTATTAATTGTGCAATCCCCAGGATTTGCTGCGGGTCCCGGGCGGATTGGCCCTTCGAACGATCGTCGTAAACTTCAAATCCGAACGAGGCAAAGGCAAGATAGAAACCGTTCTTGGCCGCGCGCAGCAGCCCGTCTGGCAGCACACGGGCATAACGGATGGCGCCGTATGCGCCTCCTTCCGCAGATTGAAATTGTATGCTGGCTGGATCGGGGACGACATCCACATCCAGGATTACCCTGGAGGCTTTGGCCTTACATTGTAGCAAGTACACCACCAGGCTATCCAGCTTCCCTGACGGACACCGAACCAGCAGAGCGAGTCCGGTCTGATCGCCCGCCTGCAGCAGGGCCTGGAGCCACGCACGTTGGCTTGGATCATCCGGTTCCTCCACCTGGATGGGTCCCAGGATGCCCGGCCGGATCGAGCTGCCCAGCATTCCGTCCCGTGCTGCCAGAACAATTTGGCTGACAACAGCTTTCGCATCCGGGTCAATTTGCGGACTCGGCACTGAAACCAGGCCAGAGATGATCTGGACCCCGCTGCGTACCGCTACTTCCGCGAGGGCAGCGGGCTCGATCCGTCCACCGTAAGGCGCATTGATGACCGCCGTACCTCCCGATTCATGGAAACGGCGCAGCTCCGCGATGGCCAGGTTGATGTCGGTCAAATCCCAATTTGCCTGGTTGGACCAGATATCCCGACGCAGTCTTCCAAGTGCATCCAGGGTGACGGGCCGGTCCCAAAGCTCCGGGAAGAGCGGCACAGGATGATCCTTTCCCACTAGGCCGTTTCCCAACACCGTCTCTGCAATCAGAGTAGTGCCCAGATCCCTGGCCGGGATGGGGCCTGTGACCGTCATTACAGTACGCTGCGGGGCCGGCAGATCGGCGGAGTTCGCAGCATTAAGCGGTGCATCTATTGCCATGTTTACTCCTCTACTGCCAAGAGCCTGGCGGGATTATCCATCACCATCTTGCGGAATGCATCCGGCCCAACCCCCATATGCTCCAGCATCGGACGAACATTTTCAAGCACATGAGCGTAACCGAACCCACCATAGGTTCGCAGTTGCATCTTAACGCAGATATCATGCGAGAGCACAATCTGGTCGGCATAGCCTCGCTCCACCAGGGATTTCACTCCGAGGGCGCGCTCACTGTCACGTGGAAAATACCACGGCCACGGGCCATCGTACGCACCATTATCACAATAAAACTCGTGCCCAAAGGTGTCAAAGGATAACGTGATGCCATGATCAAGCATCGGCAGGTATGCTTCCACCGGGCCGGCGCTGTCCACATGGTCGAAGATATATCGGGAAAGGTTGGCGTGCTCCTCTTCAAGGATTCGGATCGCCTCGGCAATTAGTTCGGGATCCAGCCCGATATGAACCGATACGGATAACCCGGTCTCCTTTTGAACTCGCGAAGAAGCCCGCAGATCACGCTCTTCAATCGGATGGATCGGGCTGGAGAGCGCCACCTCGCCGATGTGCCCTGCCTTCACATTCGTGCCTTCAAATCCTTCACGGATATTGTGCAGATAGAGCGCTTGAATCTCTGCGATGGTCATGGATCGAATTTGATCCGTCAGGGCCTCATCAATATACAGAGCGGTTCCAGCGATGAGTTGGACACCCGTCATTTGGGATAGCTTCGGCAAGAGATCCGGCCGGCCCGCCAGTCCCAACGGAGTCACATCCACGACCGTGCCACCTCCCGCAGCCTTGAAATAACTCAATTCCTGGGCGGCTAACTCCAAATTGTCGAGGCGCGCATTGTCACGTACGGCCATGTAGTTCCTTCGTACGGGCCCCAGGTTGTTCATACTGAGGGGCTCCCAAATGATTTCTGGATTTCCGGATACATCCGGCCACAACCCGGGCCAGTCAAAGTCAAGGAAGAGATGTTCATGCGTGAGCGTTACGCCCAATGACTCAACCGGTTTATCTCCTTCAGCAGTCACCACATGCATTCCGGTTCTCCTTAAGTTAGTCTGCAGCTGGAAGTTGACCAGCTGCAGACTCGAGCGATTGAATTAAGGCGCGATTTTTACCTGGTCAAAATTGTAAAATGCAGCCAGATTGATTTGGATACCCGAGATGTTAGGTTTGGTAATGGCCAGTGCCGGTGTGCGATACACCGGAACGGCATGCAGGTCCTCATGAGCGAGCTCGGCATACTTGGCCCACAGGGCTTTCCGGGCCGCAGGATCCACGGTTTCATTGGCCTGCTTGCCGACCGCCAGGAGTTCCGGGCTCACGGCATCGCCTCCGCCGGCATGCGGACCGACAAAGGAGATGTTGTAGAACCGGAAGGGATCGGGACCCTGGGAGTCGACATCCATGCTGACTTGAAGTGTGTGTTTAAAGAATCCGTCAAGCCAGGTGTTGAATTCCGAGACGCGCACATCCGCGGTGATCCCGCATTCTTTCAAGCCGCCCTGCCAGATCGTCGCAATCTGGTTGAGCGTATCGAATCCGCCCAGACCATCGATGGTAATCTTGAACCCGTTGGGGAATCCCGCCGCGGCCAGCAGTTTCTTTGCAGCCACGGGGTCGTAGGGATAATCCGTAATGGGGGTATAGGCCCAGGTACCCCGCGGGATGATATCCTGGCTGGCATACCCGATGCCTCCATACACAATCTTGTCGACCGCGCTATAGTCGAGACACATGATCATGGCCTGCCGGATGCGCGGGTCTGTGCTTGGCATGTTCTTCGAGAAGAAATCAATATAGGCCATCGTTGTGGTCGGCTGCTGAATCAAGGTGATATCGCTCCGGCCCTTCACCGAGGGGACCAGGGCGGCGGGAATATCCATTACCACATCAACCGAACCGGCTTCGAGGTTTTGCAGCGCAACCTGACCATCCGAAATGGGGACAATCACCAGGCCTTTGATGGTGGGGATCCCAGGCTCCCAATAGTCCGGGTTTGCTTCGAGGACCAGCTTCTCATTGGGGACAAATTGAACGAAGCGGAAGGGCCCTGTCCCAACTGGATTGGTTCGGTTAAAATCTCCGGAACCGTCCTTGACGATCGACATATTAATCAGTGCATCTAAGAAGCCGACACTCCTATCGCTTAGGTCCACTTGAACAGTGTTGTCGTCAATGACGGTTACTTTGGATACATCCGATAGAAGATCGGCATAGTAAACACCCACGGATTTGTCTGCGACTCGATCAAAAGTGTATTTCACGTCGGCCGCTTTAAGGGGAGTGCCATCATGCCACTTGACATTCGGACGTAGATGGAAGATGTACGTTTGCCCGTCATTTTGGGTGTCATAGGACTCGGCCAGCGAAGGAACCAGATCCGTCTGCGCATCGTAGGCCATCAAGGTGTTGTACATCGTGAGACGTACAGAGTTGCGGAAGGGATCACCGGCATTCGTCAATGGATCAAAATTGTCAAGGCTGGAACTGATTGCCACGGTCAGCGTATCCGAAGCAGCCTGAGGGGCCGCCTGTGTGTTGGCAGGCGCCGTGGTGGGTTGTGCCGCCGGTGCGGAGGTGTTTGCCGGTGACGGGGTGTTCGAGGCAGCCGGTGCGTTGCTACCACACCCAACTGCAACGAGAGCCAGCACCAGAACGACGACACTCAGAATGAGCCAAGATCTCTTATTCGTTGCCATATTCTTTTCTCCTTTTTCATTAGTCTTCGATTCTTGCAGGGCCAGCTGTTAAGCTGGGCGACATATTTTTTTGCCGGTTCTACCTCCTTCCAATGCCAGTCTGTTCCAGGTTTTGTTTCGACCATAAATTGCCGAAGGGGATCAGCGTGTTCCTGTTGAAATGGCGAATGTTCTTTTAGAAGATGGCAATATCCCGGGCGGCCTTCGATGGGGTCATCAGAGGAGTATCTTCAGGGTCGCCAATAGGTTTGCAGGGTGTCCAGAGCGCGTTGATAATTGCCGTAACGGCGGCGGTAAAACGGAGCCGTTTCGGTCTCCGGGGTAAGGGTCCGGTCGGTGCCGGCAATATTCTGAACAGCCTCCTCCAGGGAATCGAACAAGCCAATCCCGACTGCAGCCAGGATCATTGCGCCTAGAGCGGTGGGCTCGGTGGATCGTAAGAGAGCCAGGGGCCGCTCGTAGATATTGGCTCTAAGCTTTAACCAGGGTTCATTCTCATATTCACGCGCAGAAACCGTAATCAAATCCTGAACTCCCACGAGCGACTCGATCCGGTCGAGAATATGCTTAAGTGCATATACCGTCCCCTCGAAAGCGGTTCGCATCATGTCGTTCCCGGTATGCATTGTGGTGAGCCCAATCCATGAACCGCGCGACTGCGGCTGCCAGGCGGGACTTCGCTCACCTAGTAAGTGAGGCAGAAAAACCAGGGAATCTTCATAGATGGTCGGGTTGGCAGGCGAAAGGGTTGCAAAAGCCTGATCCAGACTTTCAAATCCCAACAGTTTGCTGGCCCAGGCCACGGCCGCACCCGCCGTTGTGATCGAGCCGCCCAGGACCCATAAGCCGCGTTGTGCATGGGGATACAACTCCAAAGCCATTTTAGGGTCATAGGCCGGTTCAGATGAGACGGTAAGAATGGAGCCGGTTGTCCCCAGATGTTCAAGCGACTTTCGACCCGTCATCAAACCGTTTCCCAATACTTCGATATCGTCGCCTCCCCCGAGCACCACCGGTATTCCCGGTTTCAAGCCCAATTCATTTGCCGGCGCAGGCAAAAGCGTACCGGCGATCTGAGTGGGATCGACAATTGCAGGAAGCTGGTCCGCACAAATACCGGATTCGTCCATCAACTCGGGTGACCATCCTCCCTCTTGAAGATCATAGAGGGACATGGCGCAGGCATCAATGGGATCTGTCAAGGCGTCGCCGGTGAGCCTGCGACGGATGTAATCCTTGCAGCCCAAAAAGAGGCGTGTATTTTGATGGGTTTTTGGCGCATTCAACTTCAACCAGCGGATTTTTGCCGCGGGCATGGAGGCATCCATGCGCGCACCGGTGATCTTGTAAATGGCCGGCATACTCAGGTCAGCCGTTATTTGTTCCGCGGCTTGAATACTGCGTTGGTCCCCCAGGATAAGGGCTTGCTCCAACACCCGGCCCTGCGATCCCTCCGCGACCAACGCATGCATATGGCCTGTCACACTGATCACACTAATCTGGGCAGCCAGTTCAGGGTGTAACTGCCAGAGTTCTCCGGCCACCTGGCAAATTGCCTTCCACCATTCATCCGGATTTTGTTCGACCAATCCGGGTTGGGGATAATAAGTGGGGTACGCTTGAGTCGCCCGAGCAAGGATGTCTCCCTCTGTCGAGAAGACGATACCCTTGCAATTCGTCAGACCTACGTCGAAAACAAGAATGGCATGCGCCATGTTTATGCTCCCACAGCGCTGGCCCAGGTGTAGTGGAACGAGCTAAGCGTCGAGGTCAGCGCATGAACGCTTTTTGCGACAGCTTCCGCGGACTCTTTCTGAATAAGTGCCCTGGCGATCAGCCGCGCTGGCCTCTTTCATTTCCGATTCTGCGGCTCCGCGCCGCGTCAGTTCTTGAACGCCCAGGCGAATTCCTTGGGTCCCCTGTTCTTTGGGAAGAGTGCAGGCGGTTGTAATGATATCCGCACGCTCAAGCTGCTTGGCAAGCTCTTCACGCTCACCGATCTGTTCGACTTTTAATAAAACCGTGTGGGATTCACTAAAGCGACCATCCACCTGGACACAGGGTAGTCCGAGGCTGGTCAGCTCGCTTCCCAGAATTTGTGCATTGGCAATAATCTGGTCCGCATAGGCCGGCCCAAAACTTTTCATCTCCAGCAGGGCAGTAGCCAGGGCTGGCATTCGGAAAGCATGGTGGTTAGTTACAAAGGCGGGATAGACCGCTTCGCTGACCGATGTGATCAGGTCTTTGCGATTTGTGAAGATGATTCCACCCTGCGGGCCCGGGAAGGTCTTATGCGTGCTTCCGAAGACGATATCTGCCCCTTCTGAAAGTGGATCCTGGAAGCGGCGACTTGCAAGGAAACCCATGACGTGGGAAGCATCGTAAACCAGAACGCCCTCCGGGCTGACCCGCTGAAGGGCGGATTTGATCTCTTTCACCGGGTGCGGGAACAGAAACGTGCTCGAACCCAAAATCACAAGGCGGGGCCGAGTTTCTTCGATCATACGGATGGCCGCCGGGATATCGATATTAAAGCGCAGGCCGTCAAAAGGCAGGAAACCGACTATTAGCGGCAGCAGGCTTGGAACGCTGAGCTTAGTCGCTTCGCGATGGCTGCCCCCCTCCGGCCCGACCTCAAGCACGGTATCCCCTGGCTTGCACAAACCGGAGATCACCGCCGCGCCAGCCAGGTGCCCCGCCACCGGCCGACATTCAACATATTCCACCTGGAAGAGTTCCCTGGCCAGCGATTCCACCATCTGTTCGACTTCGGTGATGTAGCGCGTACCGCGGTAACGCCGGGCAGTAAGGTCGCGGCCGGTATAGTCGGCGTAACGCCCCAGCCAATCGTTATCCAGGGCGCTCCGCACGGCCGGACTGAGAGCATTCTCTGAAGCAATTAAATTCAGAGTATGCGCACGCCAAGCCTCATGTCGTTGAACCAGATCTTGTAATTGATCCAGTTCCGTCGAGCTTGATTTCACTGGGGTTGAGCGATGAAGGGTTGATCCCATGAATTCTTTTCACTTTCTTGGAGAATGAACATTTGCCCGGTAGCGCTTCTCAAGTTCGATGAAATGATCCAACATGGCTTGCCTGGCATGCACGGGGTCTTTGTCACGGATAGCTTCGTACACAGACCGGTGAGCGATGAGATCCGCTTCGTCCGGGAGGCTGGGATCATTTTCATAAAAGCGAAAGATCAAATACGTGGCGTCCAGCAACGCGGTGTTCCGGGCAGCACGAGCCAGTGCAAGGTGGAAACCGATATCTTCGACCGGCTTGGTGTGGAGTTGAATCCCCTTCTCCAGCTTGATTACGCAGCGCTCCAGCTCCTTAACATCCGTCACCGAACGACGCTGTGCGGCCAGGGCAGCTGTCTCGGGTTCGACGATTTGCGAAACTCGAGCAAATCGAGCAATACAGATAGCTTGGCCCCGTTGGCCACTTCGCCTGGATTTCGCAAGGGTCCCATGGGTGAATTGACGACAAAGGTGCCAACACCGGGGCGGGTTTTAAGCAAACCGATAGCGACGAGAGTTTTTACACCCTCCCGCACCGCTGTACGGCTTACCTGAAACGTCTCGGCAATTTCACTTTCCGTAGGGATACGATCTCCAGGCTGGATTTGTTTAGTACGGATCATCTCCAGAAGACCGCTGGATACTTCTTCGAATAGTTTTTTACGCATTTTTATTTCCGAGGGAGGCTAGAAATCCATCCGTATAGGACATCATACATATGACATCATACAACCTTTTGAAAGCAGAGTCAATCGCGTCTTTCTGTGTTTCACGCTGGCAAGAATTGAACATGGGCAGACGGGCACCAGGCAGTTGATATGGACGGGAAAATACCCTTCACTTCACTTTGGAAAAACAGCAAGTGTAAGAGCAGAGAAATTGGGAAACCTCATCCACGGACAAGTCAGCCATTACGGGAATATCGGTTTTGGCAACGTGCAGCTTGCACTGAGTTCACACATAGGTAAAGGGGGCGT
>CAWAKH010000019.1:0-527325 GCA_963782565.1 uncultured Chloroflexia bacterium | reverse complement strand
TGCTCACCTTGCTGTTGCTGGTTTCACCGAAAACTGAATATGAGCCGGGGAGAACACCCCGGCTCATATTCAGTTTTCGGGATTTCTAGTCCCAGGCTGAAAGTCGAAAGCAGCGAAGATGGACGGAGGGGTGAGTAAATACCTTAATTCAATGATCTCTTAACAGAATTGAGAACGAGCTAATATTGACCTGCACCTGAAAATGAACGAGAATACATAAAACGTCCTGATCGAAAATCACTACTTATGCCCGCCAGGCCTGAGGATGCGTGATGAGGTCAGGACGTTCTTTTTCGTATTTCTTTTTCCCGGGGTGCCCGCGCAGAACGACAATGATGAGTATCAAGGGCGTTTAATTCCGCAGCGCTCCAGGAATTCTTTGAGCGCTTCCGGCTCGCCCGCTATGTCTTCGTGCACGATTTTTTCGATTTCACCGCTGTTATTTACAAACAGATGTTGGCGGCACCGGTAAGCATGTTCCAGGCCGTGGTGGAAAATTCGGTCTGTGTACAGCACATCGAAAACTTGCGCTGATTTCTGTTCGACCTCGCTCTCGTAAACGACCCGTTCTATTGTTTCCTGGGCCCACTTTGCATTATCGGAGTAGGATCCCAGGATCGCTTCGGGACCGCCAAGCTCTGTTCGATTAATTAGATAACGGCATCCGGGTGCAAGGAAGCGCCCGGCCTCCTCGAAGTTACATTCATCGAGCGCTCTCACAAACCTTTTCACCGAGGCAGCAATATCATTTTTCATCTCAAACTCCGCAGGAACGCACAACTATTTTTATCCAGACAGGGCATCGGCTGCGGGGCAGAGGGGGTCAACCTACCCGGAATTGTAAGTTTCCAGTACTTGACGATCTTTACCGCTTGCGGTCGAAGACCTCGGCATCGAGGCAAACCTTCAGGATTTGCGGGTCGAACTGCTTTCCGGCCTCGGACTTTAAGTACTCCATCGCTTTTTCGTTCGACCAGGCTTGGCGGTAGGGGCGGTCGGAAGTAACTGCATCCCATACATCCACGATCGCGAAGATGCGTGCCGCGAGCGGGATCTGTTCGCCTTTCAAGCCGCGCGGGTAACCTGTTCCGTCCCACTTTTCATGGTGACAGTAGGGGATGTCAATGGCCGATTTCAGGTAGCGTATTGAGGAGAGCATCTCGAAGGCAAATATTGGATGCTTCCTCATCAGTACCCATTCTTCGTCCGTCAGCGCCGCTGGTTTGAGCAGGACCGAATCCGGGACGCCCATCTTGCCGATGTCGTGCAGCAACGCGCCCCGGCGGATGTTGACCAGGTCCTCATCCTGGATCCTGAACAAGCCTGCCAGTTCCATGGTCATTTCGGTAACGCGCAGCGTGTGCCCCTCGGTCTCTTTATCGCGCAGGTCCATGGCATGTGACCAGCCCTCGATGGTGGCGTCATACGCCAGGCTCAACTCCATGTTGGAACGCTGCAGGTTATCGAACAGAGCCGCGCTGTCAATTGCCAGGGCAGCCTGGCCTGCCAGGGTATTGAGGAAGTCGAGCCATTCCTGGTCCGGATGGAGGGGGCTGCGGTGGTAAACCTCCAGCACCCCTTTGACACTTCCCTTGGCAACCAGTGGCACACCAATGTAGCTCATAAAATGTTCGCCCGCAACGTACGTATTCAACAGCAAGTCATCCGGTTGATCCATCAGGTTCGGGATTTGGATAATTTGACGTTCGAGGGCGGCGCGACCGGCATAGTCCTGGCCCAATCGCACGTTTACTTTCTCGACCAATCTGGTACGGAAACCAACCCCGGCGCCATATTCCAAGAATAGATTGGCGCTGTTCAACAAGAGCACGTCTGCGGCATCCACCCTCAATTCCCTGGTGGCTTGCTCCAGGATCATGCTCAGGCTGTTGCGCAGGTCGAAGCTCGAGGTGATCACCTGGTCGATCAGGTGCAGTGCAGCCAGGTGTTCAACCTGCCGCTGGATTCTCTCGTTCGCCCGTTCGCGCTCGGTGACGTCAATTCCAAAAGACATGATTCCGACAACTTCGCCTCTCTCATGCAGAACATTGTGGTTCCATAATATGTTTCGTTTCTCCCCAAGCTTTGTAATGATCGGTTTTTCGAAGCTTGTGGGATCTCCACCCTTGTTCACCAACCGATCAAATTCCTGCCAGGCGGAGGCATTACGTTCCTTTGGAACCATGATTTCAGCCCAATTCCTCCCTAAGACTTCTGCCCGATCATAACCGGTAATTTGTTCGGCAGCCGAGTTGAAATTTTGTACATTTCCAGAGGCATCCAACTGCAGAAAAATTATGTTTGCGGTTTGAACGATATTCTCCGCATAGTCTTTGGCATCGCGGAGAGCATCTCGTGCCTGTTTGCGCTCGGTGATGTCGATGAGACTGCCCTCATAAAATAGGGGTTTCCCTTTTTCATTGCGGATGAGGTGAGTATGATCCTCTGTCCAAAACGTGGTTCCATCCGCACGTTTGGATTCCGTCTCGAAGTTGGAGACAACGCCGGACTTTTCTATCTCCGTCTTGAATTTCCGGTCAGAGGCAGGGTCAACATAGAGATCTACCACATTCTCCGCCAGCAATGTCTTCCGGTCTTTATAGCCGAACATTTCGACCATCGCCTGGTTGGCATCCAGAAAACGTCCGTCGGCTGAAGTCCGATACAGGCCGATGGGCATGTTTTCGAACAACGTCCGATACTCCCGCTCTGATTCAGCCAGCGCTGCTGCGGCTTTTTTACGCTCGGTAATATCGATCATAGAAACGATTACCCTTGAAAGAGTATTCTCGGGGCCGTAGGCAACCACGGACCAGCTCATCTCTATGTTGATCAGCCGGCCATCCAATGTTTTATTGATCCCCTCCCATCCAAACCTGGTTTTGCCTTCTGCAATGTTGATAAGTTCACGCTTATATTCCTTAATTTGCTCATCCTTCAATAGTTGTGCCAGGCTTTTAAGCATTTCCTCCTTTCGATTTGACCCAAACAGGCTCATGGTTGCCTTGTTGACATTCACAATTTTGACGAGAGCTGCACATTCCGCTACTGTTTCCGGGTGGGATGAGAAATATTCCTGGAAGTTTGTTATGCCTTCTTCGCGCAAAGCTTCCAGCCGCGACCTTACTGCCCAGTAATCCTCTTCCCAGAGTGCGACGGGCGAATCATCAAACAGGCGTCTGAAACGCACCTCGCTCGCTTGCAGTTCCTCTTCTGCCAATTTTCGATCGGTGATGTCCCGACTATAGAGGTTCACGTAGCCTTCGTCTCTAACTGGGACCACCTCGAAAGAAAGGACCTGCGCGCCTAATGAAGATTCAACGAGTTGACTGGACCCGTTTGCAAGTGCTTCGACAACCTTCTTTCGCCAGGACGGTGGCGCTTCCTGTCCGATAGCGGTTTTCCAATCCTCGAGCAGGGCCCGGCTGGCAGCATTCGCGTACGAGATGATGCCGTTCTCGTTTAATCTTAATATCGGATACGGATTCTCATCGGGGAACTTCGCGAGTTTCTTGATCTCAGCCTCTGCGCGTTTGCGCTGGGTTATGTCCTGGTTCACACCATAATACCTGAGGATGCGACCCTGTTCATCCCTGTCGATATGGATGACAACCGAGATGGTACCGATGCCGCCGTCTGAGTAGAGGATACGATGCTCCAACTGCGTTCTGTAATTACGGTCAGTGGAAGCCAGGGCTTTCTCGATCTCGACGCCGACTACCGGTGCATCGTCCGGATGGACGAAGCGTTGCGCATATTGGGCCGACGACATCGTGTAGCCGCCTTCCCGTTCCGCCGTTGTGTGGAAGATCGAGTAAAGGTGGTCGTTGAAGAGAAACAGGTCGTTTTCGACGTCGTACTCCCAATGGGCAAGCCTGGCAATATGCAACGCCTCCGACAACAGGTCCGCGCTGTGCTGCGCCGCCTCTTGCGCCCGTTTGAGTTCCGAAATATCGCGGAGAATGCTGCCCAGCATAAGGCCCTTCTGTGTATGGATCGGGAAGGCCAATGTTTGAGTCATCAAACGGGTCCCATCCGGGCGTTGGATTTCGATCTCCATTAAATGATTCAAGACAATCCCCTGGCCGGTTAACAAAGCTGACTGCAGACTGGCCTTCATTTGCGCGTAAAGTTCCGTGGACTTAAACGCCTCCGGCGCCGATCGTAATTGAACGTCCCACAGGGGCTTGCCCACCGATTCATCACGGGCATAACCGGTCAGTTTTTCGGCGCCTTTGCTCCACTGGGTAACGACCCCCTTTTCATCGGTCAGCATGATGGCATCTTCCGATTGCTCGAGGAAACCGCGGAAAACTTCCTCGCTCTCTCGCAGCGCTTCTTCGGCCTGCTTGCGCCCGGTAACGTCGCGGTAATTGATGACCATGGCCTTCACAGCCGGTTCGGCCAGCAAATTCGCGGCGGTCGCCTCGATCCACAACCAGGCTCCACTTTTATGCCGTAAACGGAATGTGCCGGCCGCGCGCGCGCCGGGTGTTCCTGCGAGCTTTTGGAAGAGGCCCTGGATCTCAGGCAAATCCTCCGGATGTATTAATGGGAATATCTCTTTTCCAAACCAGTCTTCTGGCGCATAGCCCAGCATACCGGCAGCTGCCGGGCTGTCGAACACCACCCTTCCCCCGGCATCCAGCAGGGTAATAGCATCGCTGCTATTTTCGATCAGGGCCCGAAAACGTTTATCGCTCTCCTGCAGCGCCTCTTCCAACCGAAACCGGTCGGTGATGTTCCGAATATTGCACTGGATGACCTTCCTGGCACCGGCCAAATAAACATTACTGACGAATTCCACCTGGATCAGCTGCCCGCCTTTTGCCCTGAGCGGCAGGTTTTCGTGGCGGACGAACCCTTTTTCCTGCAAGACCTTGAATTCGATCTTGCTGGCCTCCACATCCTTGAATGCGCCCACTTCCCATAATTTCCTTTTCACGAACTCTTCTCGTGAATACCCCAGCATGGCGATCAGATAAGGATTTACATCATCGATCGCGCCGGTCCGCGCGTCCAGGATAAGGATGCCGTCCTGGGCAGCCTCGAACAAGCGGCGGTAACGAAGTTCTGAATCTTTCAGGGTTTTAATTGAGGTTGCTCTTTGTTCCGCCCTTTGAATTTTCGGTTTGGTTGTAGTCTTGACACCCGGCTTCAACTTGCTCTTCCCCCTAACCGGCGATTTTTTATTTAGGGAAGTTTCCATGGCGAACCCCATTATCTACATGACCAAATAGTCATGCACACCAATTCTAATCTTTTTTCTGTGGATATTAATTTCAATTCCATGTTCTTTTCTGATTTTCCCTTCCCTCCTTGAACATTGTGAATAAATATACGCAATCTTTTTGCTGAGCTGTACTTAATGTGTCCAATTCATTAACGAAGCGGGCTTATTTTGCGTTTTCCGGGTGGGATCGCAGGATGGCTTTGGGACCAGTGAGTTCAGTTTGATGAATTTGATATCGCCATTGGGGTGATAGGAAACGCCCAGCCTCCTCGAAGTCAGATTCATCGAGCGCCCTGACAAACCTTTTCACGGAGCCAGCGATATCATTTTTCATCTCAAACTCTGCGTGAACGCACAACTATTGCGGCCCAGACAGTGCACCGGCTGCAGGGCAGAGGGGGTCAACCCGCCCGGAATTGTACGCTGCCGGTATTTGATTGTCTTTACCGCTTGCGGTCCAAGACGCCTGCATCGAGGCAAACTTTCAGGATCTGCGGATCGAACTGCTTTCCGGCCTCGGACTTTAAGTATGCGATCGCTTTTTCGTTCGACCAGGCTTTGCGGTAGGGACGGTCGGAGGTGACTGCATCCCACACATCCACGATCGCAAAGATGCGCGCGGCGAGCGGGATCTGTTCGCCTTTCAAGCCGCGCGGGTAGCCAGTGCCGTCCCACTTCTCATGGTGGCAGTAGGGGATGTCGATGGCCGATTTCAGGTAGCGTATCGAGGAGAGCATATCGAGGGCAAACGTAGGGTGCTTCCTCATGAGGACCCATTCCTCGTCGGTCAAGGCATCAGGTTTGAGCAGGATCGCATCGGGGACGCCCATCTTTCCGATGTCGTGCAGCAGCGCGCCCCGGCGGATGTTGACCAGGTCCTCATCCTGGATCCCGAACAAGCCCGCCAGCTCCATCGTCATTTCCGTTACGCGCTGGGTATGGCCCTCGGTCTCTTTATCGCGCAGGTCCATGGCGTGCGACCAGCCTTCGATGGTGGCATCATACGCCAGGGTCAGCTCCATGTTGGAGCGCTGCAGGTTCTCGAACAACTGCTCATTGTCGATGGCCAGGGCAGCTTGCCCTGCCAGGGTGTTGAGGAAATCGAGCCATTCCTGGTCCGGTTGGAGCGGGGTTCGGTGGTAAACCTCCAGCACCCCCTTGACACTTCCCTTGGCAACCAGCGGCACGCCAAAATAGCAGGCAAAATCCTCGGCCGCCAGGTAGGTGTTCAAGAAGTCAGCCGGCTGATCCTTCACGTTCGGGATCTGAAGGAGTTGGCGTTCCATTGCCACACGTCCGGCATAGTTTTGGCCCAATCGCACATGGGCTTTCTCAACAGACCTGGTATGGAACCCGATCCCTGCGCCATATTCCAGGAATAGATTGGCGCTGTTCAACAACAGCACGTCGGCTGCATCCGCCCCCAGTTCCTGGGTAACTTGCTCCAGGATTACGCCCAGGTTGCTTCGCAGGTCAAAGCTGGAGGTGATCACCTGGTCAATGTTGCGCAAAGCGGCAAGGCGCTTAAGTTGGTGTCTGATCCTCTCTTCCGCCTGTTTGCGCTCGGTGATATCGATGCCAAACGAGATCACTCCGACGATTTTATCCCCCTCGTAAAGGGGGTTGTTCTTCCATAAAATGTCCCGCTCTTCGCCCTGCTTGGTGAGAATGGGGTTCTCGTACGCCACGGGGGTCCCGCCGTTGACTACCAGCCGGTCGAATTCCTGCCAGATACCCGGATAGCGTTCCCTCGGCGCCAATTTATCCCCCCAATTTGTCCCAATCACCTCGGACAGGCTGTAACCCGTGATTTCTTCGGCGGCCCTGTTGAAATCTTGTACGTTTCCAGCGGGGTCCAATTGAATAAAGATTACATTGGCCGTTTGAACGACCTTCTCGGCAAAGTCTTTGGCTTGCTGCACCTCCTCTTCCGAGCGTTTGCGCTCGCTGATGTCGATGAGGCTGCCTTCATAGAACAAGGGGTCTCCTTTTTCATCGTGGACGATATGAACATGGTCTTCCGTCCAAAATGTGGATCCATCCGCCCGTTTGAATTCCGCCTCGAATCCGGCGATAACACCCGCCTTTTCTATCTCGGTCTTGAATTTCTGGTCAGAGGCAGGGTCGACATAGAAATCTACTACGTTCTCGGCCAGCAGTGCTTCCCGGTCTTTATACCCGAACATTTCGACCATCGCCTGGTTGGCGTCCAGAAAGCGTCCGTCGGCCGAAGTGCGATACTGGCCGATGGGCATGTTTTCAAACAGCGTCCGATATTCCCGCTCCGATTTAGCCAGCGCCTCTTCAGCCAGTTTGCGCTGGGTTATGTCCTGGTTCACACCATAGTACCTGATAATGCGACCCTGTTCATCCCTATCGATATGGATGACAACCGAGATATAGCCGACGCCGCCGTCTGAGTAGAGGATGCGATGCTCCAACCGCGTTCTATATTTACGCTCAGTGGAAGCCAGGGCCTTCCCGATCTCGACGCCGACCACCGGCACATCGTCCGGATGGACAAGGCGTTGCGCATATTGGGCCGACGACATCGTGTAACCGCCTTCCCGTTCCGCGGTTGTGTGGAAGATCGAGTAAAAATTGTCGTTGAAGAGAAACAAGTCTTTCTCAACGTCGTACTCCCAATGGGCAAGCCTGGCAATATCCAGCGCCTCGGATAATAATTCCGTGCTGTGCTGCGCCTCTTCTTCCGCCCGTTTCCGCTCGGTGATGTCGGTCACCATGGCGAGAGCCCCCAGATAGTTGTGATCGTGATCGAAAAGAGGGCTCGTCTCCAGGAGCGCCCAGACAACCCGGCCATCTTTTCTTGTGAATTTGAAATCCCGCCGCTTATTGATCCCGTGCCCCCGGTCCTTAAGACTCCGGGCCGTAATGGTTTTCCCTTCTTCATCCAAAAATTCGTAAATAGACTTTCCCATTATCTCTTCGACGGTGTATCCGAGCATATCCGCCAGGCGCCGATTGACCAACGTTGTCCGTCCGTCAGTATCAAGCGTCCAGACTCCTTCCTGGGCAGTTTCGATAATTTGGCGATAGTGTTCCTCACTTTCGCGCAGCCTCTCTTCCGCCAGCTTACGTTCAGTGATGTCCCGGTTATGACCTACAATCCCTGTGATCAACCCCTGGCGATCCCGCAGCGGGACCTTGGTCGTCAGAAACCACCTTTGGTTGTGATCCTCATCGATATACGGTTCCACTTTATTGATCAGCGCTTCGCCTGATTTAATAATCCGCTTTTCGTCGGCATCGTATTGGGCAGCCAGGTCCCCGGGGAAGAAATCGAAATCCGTCTTCCCCTTAGCCTGCTCCAGGCTATTTACTCGCAGGGTACGCTGATGCGCCGTATTATTGACGATCACGCGGCCCTTAACATCCTTGATAAAAATATTATCCGGTAAAGTGTTGATCAGTGTGGAGAGCAGATCGCGCTCCGCTACTAACATATCTTCGGCTCGCTTGAGCTCCGAAATGTCCCGGAGAATGCTGCCCAGCATAAAGCCCTTATGCGTCTGGATCGGGAAGGCCAATGTTTGGGTTATCAAATGGGTCCCTTCCGGGCGTTGGATCTCGTTTTCCATTAGATGACTCAGGATGCCCCCCTGGCCGGTAAGCAAAGCTGACTGCAAACTGGCTTTAATATGCTCGTAAAGTTCCCCGGACTTGAACTCCTCCGGCGCTGACCGTACCTGAACGTCCCATAGGGGCTTGCCCAGTGATTTAGCACGGGAATAGCCGGTCAGTTTTTCGGCGCCTTTGCTCCATTCGATCACGACTCCCTCTTCATCGCTCAGCATAATGGCATCTTCCGATTGCTCTAGGAAACCGCGGAAAATTTCCTCGCTGTCCCGCAGCGCTTCTTCCGCCCGCTTGCGATCGGTAACATCGCGATAATTGATAACGATTGCCTTCACAGCCGGTTCGGCCAGCAAATTTGCGGCGGCCGCCTCGATCCACAACCACGATCCATTTTTATGGCGTACGCGGAATGTGCTGGCCGTGCGCTCGCCGGGTATTTTGGCAAGCTTCTGGAAAAGGCCCTGGATCCCAGGCAAATCGTCCGGATGTATTAATTGGAATATATCCTTTCCAACCCAGTCTTCAGGCGTGTAGCCCAGCATGCCAGGAGCTGCCGGGCTGTCGTACACCAGCTTTCCCCCGGCATCCAATAGCGCAATGGCATCGCTGCTGCTTTCGATGAGGGCGCGAAAACGTTTATCGCTCTCCTGCAGCGCCTCGTCGGCCCGAAATCGCCCGGTAATGTTTCGAATATTGCACTGGATGACATTCCGGGCGCCGGCCTGATAAACATTACTGACGAATTCCACCTGGATCAGTTCACCGCTTTTTGCCCTGAGCGGCAGGTTTTCGTAGCGAACGAACCCTTTCTCCTGCAGGACCTTGAACTCAATCTTGCTGGCCCCGACATCCCGGAATGCGCCCACTTCCCATAATTTCTTTTTCAAGAACTCTTCGCGTGAATAACCCAGCATAGCGATCAGATACGGATTAACATCATCGATTGCGCCGGTGCCAGCGTCCAGGATAAGGATGCCGTCCTGGGCAGCCTCGAACAAGCGGCGATAGCGAAGCTCTGAATCCTTCAGGGCTTGAGCTGGATTTGCTTTTTGTTTTGCCCTTTGAATTTTCGGTTTGGTTGTAGTCTTAACGCCCGGCTTTAGCTTGCTTTTCCCGCTAGCCGGCGATTTCTTATCTTGGGAGGTTCTTTTCATACATGACCTCAATATCCGCATGACCAAGATGGTCATCTATACCAATTCTACTCTTTTCTGCCTGGACTGCACCCAAACCCCTAAAGTTGGCCCAAGAACTACGGGTTTCCCTGCCCCGCTTCCTTAATGAGCTTTTCCAGAATATCCTGCGCCAGATAAGGTTTTATGATTTGCAGGGCCTGGGCAGGCTCACCCGAATTGATTACATAGGACTTGCCGTTATAGGTCACCTCCCAGGGAATATTCTCGTCTCCTTGCGAAGTGGTATAGAACTCAATGGTCTGCGCCTTACCGTAGACCAGGCGAATACTTATTTCAGGGTAATCATCAGTATGTTCGAAATTGGGTTGATATTCCCCCATTTCGGGATGGGACTTTGCAAGTTGATCCAAGAAGGACCTGATCGTATCAACCGGAATGTTGAGAATGGCTGTGGATTGCTTTTCATCACTAAAATTGCCGGCTACCGTAAAAAGCGCTGCACCTTCAAAGTGATCTCTGGAACTCTCAATCGCATAGAAACCGTCTAAAGGGGCCGTCATAGAGAGTCCGTCCCAGTTATCAACGATTGTAATAGAGTAAGCTTCCGAAAAATCTGGAAGGGGCTCTGGAAGGGGCGGTGCGGTTATCTGTAAGCCACTGCACGATATTATGAAGACAACCGGGACAATTGACAGGACAAGAGTTTTCAATCTGTTGTAGTTCATATTGCGCCCTCGATTTTTCTCACTCCCAATAATTATTATACGGCTGACCAGGAATCTGTTATCGGCACATTTGTCAGGTCGTCGCGCAGCAGCCGTGAGGGTGAAAATACATGGGTATGGATTTCTTCTACTGAAATTAGCGGTTGGGTTTCGACTGATTTTTTATCAGTTAGTGGAGAAAAAAGCTTGCTTCCAGTGGCAGATAATAATTCCAATAATACAAGACCTGCTCTTACCCCCGCTGTTGATACCCCGTCATCATTAGCCCTTTTACCAACTTCTACAATAGCCCCGAGAAATACTAATACACCTTTTCCGATTGCCACACAAAGTTCTTTACTCTGCGGAAATACCGGCAGCCATATCGGCGAATTTGTGTCTTGCAAAATACCCAGAGCATATTGTTCTTATCAACCAGGCGTATCCGGAAGCCCAACGTTTTGCAATGATGCTCCTTATCCTAATAACAATTTCACGCTTGTTGTTTGGGGGAGTGATTATAGTAACTACGATGGTAAATGCATTATTGTTTCAGGTCTGGTTACAAGATATAACGGAAAGCCTCAAATCGAAGCACAAAATCAACCCCAGATATCATATTGCCCATAATGAGATCGTAAGGATGTGTCAACATCCCATTTTTGGGATCAGTGGAAAGCAGAGCGGAGACCTACGGTCGCGAAATGGCGCAGGTCGGGGGACCTTGCGCCAGCGAGGCGTGCTCCGGAGGGGGATGCGCCCGAGGATTCGCGGCGCGATTTTCCAATTTTCGTGCAATAATATGAGCGAGGCTTGCCAGTCCGCCCCAGCGCCGTCCACAGGATTCGCTTCGCTTATGCGTTCGCGAACGCAAGACGTTAGGCAGCACAACAAAGGCCACTTTTGACTTTCAAAGATTGCACCCGATATGACGCTGAAAAAGGCCTCAATAATTCTCCTTTCTATCCTAATTTATGGTCTTATTATCCTCTTGGTATATCTGTGGATAAATGAAGCGCCCGAACCTCTTGCAAATACCTTCCTAAGTGATTTAGAAACGAACCAGCAGAAATGGCAAACGCAGAACATTAGTCACTATCAATTTACGCTAGAAGTAGGTTGCATGTGTTACGCGGCGGGTCCACTTAGGATTGAAGTAAAAAACGGCAAAGCTGTTTCGATAATAAACAAGAGTGGGGAGTTGGTCACAATTGCCGACAACCCAAACGCCGGCTTGGGCAATATAGACTTCTACGCACCATTTACTACTATAGACAGAATGTTTGCTTATGCTCAAAATGTTGTTAATGATGGGAAGGATTTTAATGCTGAATACGATGCCGGGCTTGGTTTTCCGACATGGATGTGCTTTTACAATTGTGGACACCTTACCCATCCGAAGTTGATGGCTATATTTCATTCAGAGTAGGCAACTTTGAAAAACTGCCATGAATGAAATGGAATGTGTATTACCTGCTTATTGTTTTGCTGTTCAGGCAAATTCTGTTTATAGCACAAAGCCGCCCACCGATTAACAGCAGTGTCAAGAGATAAGCCACAAAAAGTCTGAAAATAGATAATAGGTGGAAAACAGTTCCGAAAGATCTCCTTCGGGACTGTTTTTTTGTAGCCAGGGATCGTGGTTTTCAAAGTGGAGACAGCCGTGCACGCCCCCGCCCTATTCTTTGTTTTCGGGGTGGGGTTGTTTGTGTTTATCGGGAGTATTGCGTGGGTTATTCGATCTTTTGAAGTTCAGGTCTCAGGATCAACAGGTCAGCTTCACTTGCCAGGCGGCGCGGATGTTTGGGGTCAAGCGCCACACGGTTCAGGTCATGTCCAATTCCAAGCCGCATCAAGTAGTAGCGCGCAAATTGCTGGCGGGTCAATCCATCGCGTGCCTCATCGGTCATTCGCCAGGCCCAGGACAAATACTTGTAGGCGATCTTCTCTTCCGAGAAATGGCGATAAGGTTCGCGGCGGGTCAGCACATACCAGACGAGTTCAAGCAGGTGATGAGCGATGGTCACGATCGCCGGGTTGCGATGCATCCGATGTTGGAGTTCCTGAAAACGACGTTTCAAGAGCGGGTCCGACTTCACGGCCATCTGGGCGGCTTCCACCATCGACCAGCGCAGTTCGCGACGTCCTTCCTTGGTGATGCCTTTGCCGCGATTCTTTGTGCCGCTCTGCTCCAGGCCCGGCGTCAGTCCGGAATAACTGCTTAATTGATTCGGAGTCTCGAAGCGTCCGATATCTCCAATGGCTGCCAGCACGGTCATCGCCGTAATCACGCCAAAGCCTGGCAGTTGCATGAGGTAGGTCATACTCTCTGCCCAAGGCTTCTGGTGACTCATTTTTGCAACCTTTTCAGTAATTCGTCCGATCTGCTGCTCGATGTAGGCACGATTCTCCATCTCAAGGGCGAGCTGAAATTGTTCGATCGGAGAGAGACGAGCATCTTTCTGCCAGGCCGTATTTTTCTCGTTGAAGCGTTTGCCTCGCTCGTGTATCAGATGATGGCGATGAGCTGCGCTGTGCATGCGGTTGATGATCTGAGTGTGCGTTTCCACCATTTGCCTGCGCTGGGAAAGCAGTTGCCGCATCTGGCGAACATGCTGTGGTGGAACCCAGACCGTGGGCACCAGATTGGCCGCCAGCAGACGCGCCAAAATGAGCGTGTCGCGAATATCGGTCTTCACCCTGGCACAGGCGATCTGTTTCACTTTGATCGGGTTGGCCACCAGCACCCGTTCCGCCAACGGCTCCAGCAGATCGTACACATGCCAGGCATTTGTTGTGGATTCGATCACTACATGATCGCTTCGACACAGGTTCTTTTTCAGCCAGCCTTCGAGATCCTGGTGTTCCACCCGAACAGGTTGGAGCACCACCTTTCCCTCGCGATCCACCGCGGCAACTACACAATAGTGCTTGTGGATATCCAGGGCCACATAGCGGCGCGAAGGTCTTGCATTACCATCTTCACTCATGCTACACTCTCCTTGGGTTTGAAGTTGGGGCGTGGATTTATGGGCAGTGAGTGATACACACCGATTCGGACTCAAGGTCCAGACGAGAATCCACCGGGCAACCAAGTAACAACACGAGTGGAGAACGCAACTTCTCTCTCATAGGCGGCAACGGTTTGCCCTGATGCTCACACCCCGGATGCATCCCGGTGATGGTGTCTTGCTACCTCACAGGATACACCCGCCACGCCCCTTCTGTTACATTCTAGTAACAATGCGTTCACCGGATAGGTGGGTACGGTGCGGCTTTTCAAGCGTATGGAAATCACAGCAAGCAAAGCTCATCGCAGAGGATGCGGCGAGGAGTCAACAATGATCTTTTGTCCAAAATGCGGGAATGAATTGTCCGAAACGTCGGCCGGCCTTATTTGTCAGAATGGCAAAATGGAGATAACAAAGGAACTCGAGAAAAGACTGCGAGAATGTTACGTTTTGAAATTACGCGAACCGAGCCAAAGAAAGTTAGATTTCACTGTTGGTGGTCGATGGTATTGCCCTCAATGTGGCGTACAAACTCTCGAGGATAAGGGAAATGTTTATTGTCCAAAATGTAAGCTCAGCATTAATGAATTCATTCTTTCCCTGATAGAACATCATCCACACTTTGATGGCAATGACCGATACTACTAAGACCCAAAGCGGGCTAACACAGCGTGGACAGGACGAGGCAGCGCCCCAGGATTCGCGGCGCGATTCTCCAATTTTCGTGCAATAATATCAGCGAGGCTTGCCGATCCGCACCGCTGCGGTGCTCCGCGAACGCGGACCGTCGGGCCGCTTCGAGTCTCTCTTTACTACGCCTAGCCCAATGCATTCTATTCTTGGCATTCTAACCCCTTACTCCATCGGCTTTCTTGCGCTGACAGCAATCTATCAAGCACTTTATTACTTTCTCAGAAATGGACAACTGCCGAGATTCGCGCATCTAACGAAAGAAAAGCGAAAGCAACTCAAAGCCAGAGCTTCGTTTTTTGTTTTCGTTGGCCAGATTTTTCTATGGACTACACCATTCTACGTTTTTGTGATTCCCTATCTTCTCTCCATTTTTGGAGATTTTCAATTTCTCCAAACTACTGTCTTTTTCGTGGTCATTTGGCTCAATTTCTTTGAGCTCTTCATTTATGAGAAATGGCTTGCAAACGCTCTTGCATCTTTTAAAGATGCCATCCCTGCTGATCCAGCGGCCTAACAAAGCGCGCGGCCAGCAATCGGGATTCTTGCGCATTTCCAGGCATTTCCGTGGCTTCGGGTTAATACTGTTTCCAAGCCAGGCCCGCGTCCCTCCCCAAACCCGCCATAAATAAATGATTTGAAAGTCAGTTTGAATCACGGATTTGGGAGAGGAAAAGACATTGTCTGGAACTATGATTAGAATGATTTTATGATGGACTATGATTGGTAGGTTGAAAAGGATATGTTAGATCATGCCGAGGAGGGAAAGCAGATCAGGCGGCCTTCGGCGGTTAAGCCGCATCCTGGTTATACGGTATTCCAAAGCTGAGACTCACTTGTGCCTTGGCCAGCTCTTTGCCCAAGTAAGCGGCATGACTCATCTCGGACACCCAATTCTGCTCGATGATCTTTAGATAAAGACTTCTGGCAGAAGCGCCTTCCAGGACATGCAGAAGGCTGTTGTCATAGCTGTAGTGCTCGATGTGAATGACCTTTCGGTTCGCAATCGGAAGGATCACAAAATAGCCTGCTTTGTCCAACTTCACGGGCTGATCGGTTTCCTCAACGATATCGGTTGGGATCGCCTTCTCCTCCGTTGTTGCTACAAGGCAACTTCCATCCGTGCAGCCACAAACGGCCGGCTCCGGAGCCTGGCCTTGCACCTGCTCGCGCAGTCCCGCAACCTTTTCACTCACACACTCGATGGATTCACAACCGATCAGATTGACGATCTGGACTTGCTTGCGGAATGCTTCAATTTCCGCCGGTGAAACATTCCGGAGAATGGGCCGTTTACCCAGAGAGCCAATCACCCGCCCATTGGCATCCACGCCGTTCTCCGAGAGGGCGAGCAGCGTCTGTCCGCATAAATGTCCTTTTGGATCCGTTCCGGCCAGAATCAAGAAGTGCAGGTTGGGATTGGCGACAGTATTCTTGATGATCTTGTCGATACCGATATTCTCGGTTTCCAGTTTTCCCACAATGCCTAATCCGGGGATTTTTTGATCCGCCAGCTGTTTGGAAAAGTCCGGGCTGGCCAGAGTGGTCACAGCCACAGGCGCCGATGAATCCAAGGCGAAGTAGTCGCCTACTACCGGCGGCCAACTGGCAGCGTTCGTTTTGATCTCGCAACCCAGCTCAAACCGATTTTCTGTCTCGGGAAAGGCCGAGATGAAGGCGTTTTGAGCCACACCTGCAAAGCAGTGTTCACATCCCAGACAGGAATAGCGAATGGGCTTCATTTTCTCCGCCCATTCGGGCAGCGCCTCCCGGATCTCGGAGGCCTTGCCTGGCGACAAGACAGCGAAAGCCTTGCCGATTTGTTCGAGAGTCTCGCTCATGCAGCCGCATTGCAGACACTTAGGTAGATCGATCCCTGCTTTCAATTCGTTGAGGGCAAGATCTAGATCGGAATTACTATCCATTGGAAGGCTCCTACCAGCGCGATTTAGGACAAATTATATTCATTTAGATGATAATACGATTTGAAACGTTACTTGTCGCTCCGAGCATAGGATAAAGTACACCCGCAAGATATTACATCTGTCCAGTTCAAGAGCATCTCAAGAACCCGAATCATTTTGCGACAAATATTCAGGCTCAGAGAGGAGTTTTTTCGCTTCAGATCGATCGGAAAATATTGTCAAACCTAACCATCAACAGCTCGTTTTTAGTACCCGTTGAAAATAGATACGCTTCGCGGTCGGCCACGTTGAAGAGCGAATTGGGGTCATTGTCTGGAACTGTGATTGGAATGATTTTCGGAGGGGCTGGGAAGACCTAACCCCCGTCCCCTTCCCTAAAAGGAAGGGGTGCCTTTTACCCTCCCCTTCAGGGGAGGGCAGGGTGAGGTCTGGGTCTATAATTCGATCATGCCGATCAAAAACGTTATAAGGGGCCAAAGCATCAAGGCTGAAAAGATCGAGCGTGCCCGCGAGCTGCGCCAGGAGATGACACCGGCGGAAAAGGTCTTATGGAGGGAATTGCGCGGGAATAAGCTGGGATGCCATTTTCGAAGGCAGCAAGTTATCGCGGGTTTTATTGTGGATTTTTATTGTCATGCGGCAGGTCTGGTTATCGAGGTGGATGGAGATGTTCACCGAGAGCAAAAAGAATCCGATGAGGGCCGTGACAAGGTGTTGGAGAATATGGGATTACGGGTGGTCCGGTTTTCGAATGAGGAGGTTCTATCCGATTTGCGGAGAGTGCTCAATCAATTAAATGAAATGCGGGGAAATAAATAGCGTCGGTCAGCGAAAGTTATGAGGTTGAATCCGTATTGGTTAGCAAGGGAGACCTTTAAGGTCCGGGTTGGCCCGTGGTATAATGACCTATAAAGTAGGTCATATGACCTACTTTATAGGTCATATAGCTGGCAGCTAACGAGTATTGGATAGTCCATGCTGGAACCCCTATTGGGATCTAAAGGCTCCGAAAAAGTATTGATTTTCATTGCGGCGCGAGGCGAAGGCTACGCGAGAGAAATCTCACGATTCTTCGAGACGGCTTTGAATCCCATTCAGAAGCAACTGGATAAATTAGAGTTGGGGGGCATCCTGGTAAGCCAGGCCAAAGGGCGAACCCGCATCTATACCTTCAATCCGAGATATCCCTTCCTGAAAGAGTTAAAAGATATTTTGGATAAGGCGCTTTCTTTTTACCCGGAAAAGGAACGAGAGGAACTTATCATGAACCGGCGCAGGCCGCGAAGGCGGGGGAAGACCTTATGAAACAGATTAGAAATATGGTAGAGGACCCCCTCTGCCCTTCGGCCTGCTTCGCGATGACTGATAGGGTTGAAAAGATTATTTTTATTCACGGATTGGGGGGAGGAAAAAGCATTGTCTGGAACTGTGATTAAAATGATTATATGATGGACTATGATTGGGTTGATTTGCGAGCGTGAACAAAAATGGTAAATATTGGGGAGGTAGCGAAGCGCGAGATCGAGTGGACGGACAGGCAGATTGATAACTCATGCCCACTTTGACTTTAGCATTTTCGTTAAAAGCATCTTTTCTCTTGACAAAGCAGTATTTTCAAGCATGTGAGGAGGAGGAATTATGTATAACGAACTCAAAAGACTAAACAATACTGGAGACAAGCAGATAGCAATAATATTACTCATTTCTATCTGCTTACTTTCCACCGGTTGTTCTCAACAGGCTGTAACCACTTCGGAGGCGATAGAAACGCCTGCAGTTGAGAAAATGATTGGAGACTTGAAGGATCAAGAACCAGCGACCCGCTGGTACGCAGCAAATCAACTGGGGGAGCTAAAGGACGCTCGTGCAGTTGAGCCATTGATTGCTGCCCTACAGGATAAAGACGCAATGGTCCGAATGGAGGCAGCCAATGCGTTGGGGGAGATCAAAGATGCTCGTGCAGTCGAGCCATTGATTGCAGCCCTACAGGATAAAGACTCAATGGTCCGAGAGAAGGCAGCCGAGGCATTGGGGGAGCTAAATGATGCTCGTGCACTTGAGCCAATGATCGCAGCCCTGAAGGATGAAAACGGAAATGTCGGAATCGCGGCAGAGCAAGCATTGGTGCAGCTAGGCGCACCGGCAGTTGAGTCATTAATCGCAGCCCTGAAGGATGAAGATGCGAATGTCCGAATGGGGGCGGCACGGGTGCTGGGACAGATCAAGGATATTCGTGCAGTTGAACCATTGGTCGCAGTCCTGAGCGATGAAGACCCAATGGTCAAGGGGGAGGCAGCTCAGGCGCTTGGGAAGATCGGCGCACCCGCAGTTAAGCCATTGATTACAGTCCTGAAGAATGAAGATGCTCAAGCGATGGCAGAAGTTGCCCTGACGAACATAGGCACACCTGCCGTTGAGCCGTTGATTGCCGCCCTGAAGGATGAAGACTCAAATATCCGAAAGAAGGCAGCAGTTCTGTTGGGAGACATAAAGGATGCCCGTGCCGTTGACCCATTGATAACAGCCCTGAAGGATGAGGACCCAGGGGTTCGAATGGGGGCACAATATGGACTGGTGGGGATAGGGGCACCGTCAGTTCAGGCATTGATCGCAGCCCTGAAGGATGAAGACCCCAAGGTCCGCGAGCAGGCAGCCGAGATGTTGGGACGGATAAAGGATGCTCGCGCAGTTGAGCCATTGATTGCCGCCTTAAAGGATGGAGACACAAGTGTGGGTAGTTATGCGGCACAGTCACTGGGGCAGATCCAGGATTCTCGTGCGGTCGAGCCTTTGATCAAAGCTCTGCAAAATAAAGATATCCAAGCGTCGGCCGCAACTGCACTGGGTGCCATAGGCACGACTTCAATTGAGCCCTTGATCGAAGCCCTGAAAGATCAAGACACCGGTGTTCGACGGTATGCCGCAGAGGCGCTGGGAGGAACAAAGGATGGTCGGGCATTAGAGCCCTTGATTGCAGCCCTGAACGATGAAGATCAAACGGTCCGCTGGATGGCAGCGCAGGCACTGGGTGAGCTTCAGGATGCTCGTGCAGTCGAGCCATTAATTGCGGTCTTGAAGGATGAAGATCCAATGCTTCAACGGCATGCAGTAGAGGCACTCGCGAATATAAAGGATACTCGTGTAGTTGAGCCTTTGATTGCGACCCTTAGAGATAAAGACTGGGATGTCCGCTTTGCCACATATAATGCACTGGTGAGAATGGGTGTTTCCCTGGTTGAGCCGTTGATCGCAGTCCTGAACGATGGAGACGGGAATGTCCGCATGTGGGCGGCACAGAAACTAGTGGAGTTAAACGATCCTCGTGCAGTTGAGCCGTTGATGGCAGCTCTAAAGGATGAAGATGTAGAGATTGTTGCAGGGGCTTACCGCCTCTTTATTGAAAAGGGGATTGCAGGCTCAGAGGCCGTCCTTATTAAAGCTTTAACAAAACATGGTTCCAAAGAGATGGGAGAAGATTTCCTGAATTGCGGCAATAGCGTGCTGGAGGAAGCAGCCACCCAATGGGCCCCTAAGCATGGTTACTACATCACGCCTGGTCCAGGTGGAGGTGGCCCTCGTTGGGGAAGTAACCCATAATAAATCTCCTAGTCCGCGGGCTCCGATACCCCAAATCCTCCACCAAAATATGATTGAGAGAGTCCGTTTGAATCACGGTTTTGGGGGAGGAAAAGACATTGTCCGGAACTATGATTAGAATGATTTTGGGATGGGCTGGGAGACCTAACCCCCAACCCCTTGGTGGTGACTCTGCTTCGCGATCCCTAAAAGGAAGGGGTGCCTTTTACCCTCCCCTGAAGGGGAGGGCAGGGTGAGGTCTTGGTCTATAATTCGGTCATGCCCATCAAGAACGTAATAAGGGGCCAAAGCATCAAGGCTGAAAAGATCGAGCGAAAACCTCGTTGGGCATTTGCATCAGAAAATCAGCAAGCGTTGCAGGCAGGGAATTTATCATGGTAACAAAGAGAACTCTCTTCATTGCTTTCGCATTGCTCTATCTCGGAGTCATGATCCTACTAGCCTCTTCTTTTTTATCCTATGCTTATTCCAAACTAAAATCATCTGGTTCATCTTTCTGAAGCCTAGCGGAAGAAACTGTTAGCTGTCATCTCTAAAGGTCGTAATAAAGCCGTGGTGATCCAACTGGCGCACATTCTGCTCAAGGTCGACTAAGGCAAACCCTACTGCGAGATCAGCCAGATGCTCTACATCAGCGAGCAGACCATCCGGCGGACGCGGCTGCGCTTTGAGCAGGAAGGGATACAAGCGGCCCTGTACGACAGGCCGCACCCTTCCAGGGAACCCATGCTGGATGCGAAACAAGAAGCGCATTTATTGCCTTGCCTGCAGTGCGCCTCCGGCCGGGCAGGCGCAGTGGACGCTGGAGCTGCTCACGAAGCGACTGATGGAGAAGACTAGAGTTTGCACGTCTCGCCCGAAACGGTTCGGTTACTGCTAAAAAAAACAACTCAACCTTGCAAGTAAGAGTTGGTGCATTCCCGAGTCACGCCAACCTTTCTGTGTCAGATGGAGCGATTAATTGTATCAGCTACCCTTGATGCCAGGCACCCGATTCTGTTTCGACGAAAAAAGCGTGCAATTACTGGCTCAATTACCCAGCCACTTCCTCCCCGCCACATCCCCCAGCCTATTTATGGCTACCGTCTGCTGATCCGGTTGCGGCTCGTTCGAAGGCGGAACAAGAAGTTTATTCTGCCGTGCTTGCTGCAAACAATGGCTTTGCCAGAAGCCACATTTTCGAAGAAAGAACGACGGTTGTAAATGTTGACCTTTCAACGGGCGAAGATGAATATATAAGGCAGGGGCTAAGGACATTAGACCAGGAGACGTCCAAAGATTTCCAGGGAATCAACGCAAAGTCATATTTGCTCAAAGATTACCTACCATCCAGCAGCGATTATGTATTTCTCAGCCGCGATGAGATTCAACAGTTAAGCAAAGATAACTGGAAAGGCTTTTCCGCCAAATACCCTGGAGAAAACGGAATAGGCTATTTTTCGCGGGTTGGCTTCAATCCAAACTTTACTCAAGCTCTGGTGCTGGAAGGCTACTATGCTCCTTCAAATGGGCCGTTTAGTACAATCGGGGCTGGATTCTTGATCATTCTTCAGAAAGCAAATGGGAAATGGGTCGAGCGAGAACAATTAGTAGTATCAATTACAGGTTGATGGGCTTCTTCGGTTGCCCTGTTTTGGGTGCAAGTGGGTCCTTGCCTGGAACTGTGATTAGAATGATTTTGGGAGGGGGTAGGAGACCTAACCCCCTCCGCCCTACGGGCACCTCCCCCAAATGCGCGACACAATTCTGAAACGGAGAACATTATTTTGAATCGCGCATTTAAGGGAGGAAGAACTCTGGCGGCACGGAACCTACCAAATCCGATCCAGAAATATGATGGAGAAGGTCAATTTGAATCACGGATTTGGGGGAGGAAGTGACAGGGGTGAAGACCTTGCGCCAGCAAGGGCTCTTCTGCGGGGACAGCGAATCCGCCCGCCCCAACGTCCAAGTGCATGCTTTGTTACTAGAATGTAACAGAAGGGGCGTGGCGGGTGTATCCTGTGAGGTAGCAAGACACCATCACCGGGATGCATCCGGGGTGTGAGCATCAGGGCAAACCGTTGCCGCCTATGAGAGAGAAGTTGCGTTCTCCACTCGTGTTGTTACTTGGTTGCCCGGTGGATTCTCGTCTGGACCTTGAGTCCGAATTGGTGTGTATCACTCACTGCCCATAAATCCACGCCCCAACTTCAAACCCAAGGAGAGTGTAGCATGAGTGAAGATGGTAATGCAAGACCTTCGCGCCGCTATGTGGCCCTGGATATCCACAAGCACTATTGTGTAGTTGCCGCGGTGGATCGCGAGGGAAAGGTGGTGCTCCAACCTGTTCGGGTGGAACACCAGGATCTCGAAGGCTGGCTGAAAAAGAACCTGTGTCGAAGCGATCATGTAGTGATCGAATCCACAACAAATGCCTGGCATGTGTACGATCTGCTGGAGCCGTTGGCGGAACGGGTGCTGGTGGCCAACCCGATCAAAGTGAAACAGATCGCCTGTGCCAGGGTGAAGACCGATATTCGCGACACGCTCATTTTGGCGCGTCTGCTGGCGGCCAATCTGGTGCCCACGGTCTGGGTTCCACCACAGCATGTTCGCCAGATGCGGCAACTGCTTTCCCAGCGCAGGCAAATGGTGGAAACGCACACTCAGATCATCAACCGCATGCACAGCGCAGCTCATCGCCATCATCTGATACACGAGCGAGGCAAACGCTTCAACGAGAAAAATACGGCCTGGCAGAAAGATGCTCGTCTCTCTCCGATCGAACAATTTCAGCTCGCCCTTGAGATGGAGAATCGTGCCTACATCGAGCAGCAGATCGGACGAATTACTGAAAAGGTTGCAAAAATAAGTCACCAGAAGCCTTGGGCAGAGAGTATGACCTACCTCATGCAACTGCCAGGCTTTGGCGTGATTACGGCGATGACCGTGCTGGCAGCCATTGGAGATATCGGACGCTTCGAGACTCCGAATCAATTAAGCAGTTATTCCGGACTGACGCCGGGCCTGGAGCAGAGCGGCACAAAGAATCGCGGCAAAGGCATCACCAAGGAAGGACGTCGCGAACTGCGCTGGTCGATGGTGGAAGCCGCCCAGATGGCCGTGAAGTCGGACCCGCTCTTGAAACGTCGTTTTCAGGAACTCCAACATCGGATGCATCGCAACCCGGCGATCGTGACCATCGCTCATCACCTGCTTGAACTCGTCTGGTATGTGCTGACCCGCCGCGAACCTTATCGCCATTTCTCGGAAGAGAAGATCGCCTACAAGTATTTGTCCTGGGCCTGGCGAATGACCGATGAGGCACGCGATGGATTGACCCGCCAGCAATTTGCGCGCTACTACTTGATGCGGCTTGGAATTGGACATGACCTGAACCGTGTGGCGCTTGACCCCAAACATCCGCGCCGCCTGGCAAGTGAAGCTGACCTGTTGATCCTGAGACCTGAACTTCAAAAGATCGAATAACCCACGCAATACTCCCGATAAACACAAACAACCCCACCCCGAAAACAAAGAATAGGGCGGGGGCGTGCACGGCTGTCTCCACTTTGAAAACCACGATCCCTGGCTACAAAAAAACAGTCCCGAAGGAGATCTTTCGGAACTGTTTTCCACCTATTATCTATTTTCAGACTTTTTGTGGCTTATCTCTTGACACTGCTGTTAATCGGTGGGCGCTTTTGGTGGTTTCAAGTCAGGCCGAAGATTAGTCCGGTGACGGTAACAACCGTATTAGTGACCATGTGCAAGGCTGCCGAATGTCTCCAACTGTTACGCTGAGCGACAGTCCCACAAATAACTCCAAAGGCGATCAAGGCTAGAAATCGCCCCAGGGATGCATCCACTAACGCATGTTTTAGCGAAAAAAGAACCGCTGTCAGACCAATGGCAAGCGGCGCGGGGAGAATGCGAATCAAGTGAACTTGAACCAGACCGCGCCATAGATACTCCTCTGCGATTGGCACGAAAAGACCGTTCACCAGAATGAGAGATGCCACCTTCAAAATAGAAGCCAGATCAGCCAACCATACAGTGGAGTTTCGATAAGAACTGACAATCATTGGCAATTCGACATTTCCCCATAGTAGTCGATCTACCATGGATAGGGCCCAAACACTTAATGCCAGTGCCAATACCCAGAATGTGAATTTCCAACTTGTCAGGCCCTCCCGCAAAGCCTGCCCAATGCCTGCCAACTCCCGTCGCCAGTTGACGTGCATAAACATACCCAGACCGACGGTCAAGAGTAAATAGACCAGAAACAAAGCGAGCATGTCGTTGACCACTAAGGTTCCAAAGGTGGGTAACCAAAATAGAACATAGTGTCGGAAGAAATATTCCCCACCGATAACCATACCAACGACAGCCAAAGCAACACCCACGTTACGTGATCTGGAAAGTTCAGGAACGGAGGAGGTCAGTGCCATGAAGGTATCTCTTTTGGATTTAGCGCCCGAGCAGGTGTTTACCCGCCATTTGGCAGTCTACAACTTATAGGCGGTCACAGATTAATTCGTTATTAAATATATCATCTTTGCCGGACAATCCTCAACAAGATATATTCACCTTTGACCATTGACCTATGAGAAGCCAGATTTTCTTTTTTCCTCTGCTATTGTCTCAAAGTCCCTACTGATAGTCTTGGGGACCTTGTCTTTGCCAGCCATGAATGGCCGTGAAAAGCACCGCCTTGCGGGGTTAAGACGCTCCCGCAGGGCTTGGTGGGGACTACGACTGGCTGGCTTCGACTTCAAATTGAATCACGGATTTGGGGGAGGAAGAAACGCAGCCGCGGCGCGATCGGCCAAATACTCCACGAAAATATGATGAAGAAAGTCAGTTTGAATCATGCTTTGGGGTGAGGACAAGTAACAAAGAATGGCTGGGCTCAAACTACCTGACTCAGTCTCTTCCCAGACATTTTTTGTCTCCCTCTTCCGGCGCAAGACAGGGTAACCCGAACAGGCGTTGGGGGTTGATATTATCAAACTCATGCTGAGGAGAAACAATGTCCAAAACCGCTGTAGTCACCGATAGCACCGCCTACATTCCCGAGGAGCTGTGCAAGAAACTGAACATCACCGTCGTGCCTTTGTCCGTGATCTGGGGTGGAGACACCTATTCCGACGGGGTCACCATGAAACCTGAGGAGTTCTACACACGCCTGAAGACCTCCAAGGTCATGCCAACCACCTCCCAGGCCGCGCCGGTTGACATGCGTAAGGCGTTCTCCAGTATGCTCGATCAAGGCTACGACGTGATGGGAATTTTCATTTCAGAAAAACTCTCCGGCACATTGGACTCCGCCAGGCAGGCCCGCGATGAACTCGCCTCCGCGAAAGACAAGATCGTCCTGTTCGACAGCGAAACAATCGCCATGGCATTGGGCTACCAGGCCCTTGCGCTGGCGCGTGCCGCTGCCAATGGGGCCTCGCTGAAGGATTGCCAGAAGCTGGCGGAGCAAGTCCGCCCGAATACCGGTGTATATTTTGTGGTGGAAACGCTCGAGTTCCTGCATCGCGGTGGACGCATCGGAGGCGCGCAGAGATTCCTCGGCTCGGCGCTCAACGTGAAGCCGATCCTGACCATTCAGGATGGCAAGGTGGATTCTTCCGACAGCGTCCGCACCTCGGCCAAGGCTTATGACAAGGTGATCGAACTGGTCGCGGCAAAATGCGCCGGAAAGTCAAACATACGTCTGGCGACGTTGCATGCCAATGCGGAAGAAAATGCAAAAGCGCTCCTCGCCAAGGCCTCCGAAAAGTTGAATGCGGTAGAGTCGATACTGTCTGAGGTCAGTCCCGCGATCGGGACGCATACCGGGCCCGGCACGGTGGGCCTGGCCTACTGCACCGGCGTCTGAATGTTTTTTGGGTGTGTAGGGGCACGAAATAGCGCAGCGTGCGGATATCGTGCCCCGATGCATATCGTGCTCCAACGGGGTTTATCCTTTTATCTCTGTTGATCTCTGTTTACACTTGCACCTGGCGCCAGTGCAGGTGTCCCCGGTGAATTTCTTCCCGAATTCCCCAGAACCCAAAAACCTGATTACCTGATCCTCTATACTCTATCTCCTCTCCCCATTACAAAAATTTTAGTAATTTCAGTATTGACTGAAATTACTAAAAGGAGTAAAATCGCGCGCTGGAGTTAAGGATGAAAAACACCGACCCCCCTGACGGTAATACCCTACCCATGAAGATCACCCCGGAATTGAGCAAGTTCATCGAGAACATGGGGATGTACTTCGAAAACCAAGGGGTTCCCCGCATCGGCGGGCGCATCCTGGCTTTGCTGATGATCGCACATGCCCCCCTCTCGGCGGAGGATATCGGAGCCAGCCTCAAGGTAAGCCGCGGCAGCATTTCAACCAATATGCGCATCCTCATAGCGGGCGGGTTGGCCGAAAAGGTGTCCATGCCTGGCAAGCGCATCACCATGTTCGAGTTCCCGCCCACCGCGCTGGAACGGATGATCGAGACCAGGATCCAGTCCTCGCGGGTCTTCAAGAAGATCGTGGAGCAGGGCCTTTCCGCCCTGAACACGGAAGACTTTGCCCGGCATCGTCTGGAGAGCGCGGCAAAGTGGACGGACCTGCTGATCGATACCTTCCAGGACGTGATGGCCGATTGGCATGTGCACCACCGGTCACAACCGGAGAAAAAGATAGAAAATAAGCAATCGAAATTAATGACTGTCTCTCGTGGAGCAGTAAAAAACCTGCCACAAAAGAATTAATCACGGAAGATCATAAATTTCAGATGGCATTGCGAGGCGCAGCGTATAGATGCCGCGCAGCACTCTCGTTTTGTCCTGCGTGGCAACCACTGCTTTATCCGGTCCCGAAGTACAAAAAACATCTCGTTTCACCTGGTTGGCTCAGGTGAAACGGAATTTGAAAGCAATCTCTTAAAGTCACAAAGTATCGCAAGGAGTACACCTATGCAACTATACCTGCGCCTTGCCTGGCGTAATATCTGGCGTCACCGCCGCCGCACCGTCATCATTGTCGTGGCCATGGGGCTAAGCCTGGCCATGATGATGATGTATGACGGCTTTATGGACGGTTTCAATCAGGCCATCTACGGCAACGCCATCCGCGTGCTGGGTGGCAACATCCAGATCCACGCGGCCGGCTACCGTGAAAAGATCGACAGCAACCCGCTGCTGCCCCTGGCGAACGATACGGCCGTGGTGCAAACGGTAAAGAAGAACCCGGACGTGATCGCCGCCGCGCGCCGCATTACAACCGGCGGCCTGGCAACGAATCGCGAGGGCGCCTTCCCCATGAGCATCATCGGCATCGAACCCGAAGCCGAAGCACCGGTCAGCGTGATCGCCTCGCACATTGATCAAGGCCGGTTCCTCACGTCGAGCGACCAGGACTCAGTCCTGATCGGCAAAGGCCTGGCAGACGTGATGGGTTTAAAGGTTGGCGACCGCTTCACGCTGGTCGGCAGCGACATACACAAACAGAACCGCCAACGCACCATGACGGTGATCGGCATCTATAACATCGGCGTGGCCACCACTGAAAAGAGCACCGTCTATATTTCCCTGGGCGAAGCACAGAGCCTGTACGGGCTGCCGGGTCAGTCCACCGAAGTGGATGTGACACTCAAGAAGCTGGGGGAGGAGAACGCGGTGGTGGCCGCCCTCGCCCCCGCCCTGCCCGGCTACGAAGTGGAATCGTGGCAGCAGAACTATCCCGAGCTCACCTCCGCGGTGAATCAGAAGACCGCGGTAATGAATATTTTCAGCGTCATCATCACCCTGATCGCCGGCATTGGCATCCTAAACCTGCTGCTCATGGCCATCTACGAACGGACGCGTGAGATCGGCTTGTTGGGTGCCATGGGCCTCAAACCGGGCCAGATCGCGCTGTCGTTCATCCTCGAGGGCACTATGATCGGGGTGGTAGGCGTGATCGCCGGAGGCATCCTGGGATTGGCCTTTAACGGCGGCTTCAGCATGGTTGGCTTTGATTTCAGCCAGTTCAGCAGCGTTACCGATTATATGGCCCTGATCAGCGGAAAAGTGTATCCGACTCTGGGCCTGGGTAGTTTCGTGGGCCGCGCCCTTACCATCATCATCATTGCCACGCTGGCCGCCTGGATACCCGCCACTGAAGCTGCGCGGCGAGAACCTGCCGAAGCACTGCATTATGTATGAGAACTTGCGAGAGAGTCAGCTAATCCGGCTCTCGGTGAAATGAGAATATTATGATATCAATGCTCAAAATGGCTATACGCAACCTAGGCCGCAACCGGCGCCGCACACTGCTTTCGGCCCTGGCTGTTGCTATGGGATTGGCCCTCCTTCTTTAATAGCGGCCGTGCTCAACGGCGAGATGGGGGGCGCCCTGCAGAATTCCATCCAACTGCAAAGCGGAGACCTGCAGATCCGCGCCGCCTCGTACGATGAGAACAAGGTCAGCCTCGATTGGAAAGACCTGGTGGCCAGCCCGGACCAGGTCATTGCCCAGCTGAAGGCCCTGCCTCAGGTGGTTGTGGCCACTCCCCAACTCTTTGCCAGTGGTATTTTGACCTTGGGCCAAAATTCCCGGGGAGTACAGGTGATCGGAATCGACCCGAACTCCGCGGCCAACCAGATCTTTCGGAAGGGTTTGATCGCCGGAGATTTCCTCACAGCCGACGACCGCGAGGGGATTCTCATCGGCAAGCCCCTGGCAGACAAGTTCGGGCTGAAGCCCGGCGGCCAGATCAGCCTGCTGGTCAATACCTCCAACGGCGACGTGAGCGAACAGCTTTTCACTGTCCGCGGGATCTACTCTACCAACACCTCGAGCTACGACCTAAGCACCGTCTTTATGCCGCTCGCCAAAGCACAGACCATCACGGGCGCGCAGGACCATGCCAGCACGATCTTTGTGTTGCTGCAAAACCGCGATCAGGCCGATGCCGTAGCGGCGGCCCTCAAGTCGCCGGCGTATCAGATCCTCACCTGGCGCCAGGCGAATGAATTGATCATTCAGACCGAAGATTTTGCCAACGCCTTCCTGTACGTATTCTATCTGATCATCCTGGGCATAACGGCCACCGTGGTCACGAATACGCTCATCATGGCTGTCTTCGAGCGCACGCGCGAGATCGGCGTGCTCTCGGCCATCGGCATGAAAGGCCGGCGCATTATGGCCCAGTTCCTGGCCGAAGGCGGGCTCATTGCGGTCATCGGTGTGATCGGCGGGTTGATCCTGGGCGCCATAGTGGTTGCCTACTTCGCCAGGTTTGGCATCAACATTGCCAGCGCAAAAGTCACCGGCATCCTCATGGGAGATACCATCTACGCCAGCCTTACTTTACAGGATACGATCACCCTGACGATCGTGACCTTTGTCGTTACCATTCTCGCTTCGCTCTATCCGGCTGTGATGGCCGCACAGATGGAACCCGTCGAGGCCCTGCACGGATAAGTAAACAACATCACACCGACGCTCCCGGCCAACTACTTTTCCCCGAGGGGAAAAGGCCAGGGGGAAAGGTCGGTGGTTCAAAGGAGAAAAAATGGAAGTAACAAAAGTTGTCAACGCCACGCGCGATTTCAAGATCGGCGAGTTGGAAACCCACGCGCTGCGCGGCGTGAATCTTTCGATCAATAACGGTGAGTTCACCGCCCTGGTGGGTCCGTCCGGTTCGGGCAAGACGACTCTCTTGCAGCTCATCGGCCTGCTCGACCAGCCGACCAGTGGAACCGTCTACATAAACGGCAAGGACGTCACGAGTTTCAACCGGAACCAGCGGGCCGATTTGCGCAAAGGCACCATCGGATTCATCTTTCAGTTCTTCGCCCTCATCCCCACGCTGACGGCTTACGAGAACGTGGAGATGCCCCTGCTGCTTAACGGCGTCAAGCCGGCAGAGCGCCGCGCGCGCGTCACAGAGATGCTCGAGGCGGTGGGTCTCACCGACCACGCGCATCACCACCCCGACCAGTTGAGCGGCGGTCAGCAGCAGCGCGTGGCTGTGGCGCGCGCGCTGTCCATGCACCCCTCACTGGTACTGGCCGACGAACCCACCGCGAATCTGGATACCGAGAACGGGCGGCAGGTGATGGAGATCATGCAGAAGCTGAACCAGGACACGGGCGTTACGTTCGTCTTTGCCACGCATGACCCGCGCGTGATCAAATATGCCAAGCGCGTGGTCACCCTGCGCGACGGCTTGATCGTGGAAAACAATGGAAGCACGGCCAAAGCATAGGGTACACAAAATGAGAAAATACATTTTATTCATTTTGGTCTTATCGGCGCTCCTGCTAACCGCCTGCAGCGGTAATGCCACGCCCACCGCCATCCCCACCGTGGTGTTGAGCAACAAACCCTCCTCGGCCTCGGGCGGTGTTACTGCCTCGGGTGAGGTTGTGCCCGTGCAAAAGGCCTCGCTGAGTTTTGCGATGACCGGTATCGTAACGAGCGTTCCCGCTAATGAAGGACAAACGGTCGCGGCGGGTCAAACGCTCGTCAGCCTCGATACGACGATCCTGGAAGCCAACGTCAAAGAGGCGCAGGCCAACCTGGCTGCCGCACAGACCCAGGTCAAATATCTGAAGCGCATCGGCACCGACCAGGAGCACATCGACTCCGCCCAGGCGGATGTCGATCGCGCTCAGGCTTCTGTCGATTCCGCCAATGCAATCCTGGCGCAGGCCACACTGACCGCGCCCTTTGCCGGGACGGTGGCCTCCGTTGAGATTTCTCCGGCTGAAACGGTCGTCCCTGGCCAAGTTGTGATCATGCTGGGCGACTTGTCGAATTTTCAGGTTGAAACCACAGACTTGAGCGAACGCGATGTAACGAATGTCCAGGCCGGGCAGACCGCCAACATTTTTGTCCAAGCCTTGAACCAGACCTTGAGCGGCAAAGTGATCGATGTGGCGCGCGTGTCCACCACGGTCGGCGGCGACGTGGTTTACAAAGCCACCCTCCAACTGGATAACCAGCCGCAAGGGCTGCGCTGGGGCATGACCGGCGACGTGACGATCAACACCGGTCAATAATTGTGAGAATGAAAATGAAACGATCGTATGTGTCAATACTGGCAGCCTCCCTGGCTCTGGCGCTCATCCTTACCGGGTGCGCTGCGCCAACGCCGGCTGCGCTCCCACCCACGGCGGCACCGGCCACCGTCGCCGCGCCGGGAACCGTAACCGCGTCGGTGAAGGTGGTCCCGGTTGAAACGTCACAAATGAGCTTTGTTATTTCTGCGCCGGTCAAAGAGGTTTCGGTCAAAGAAGGCGACAAGGTTGCAGCGGGGCAAACACTGATGGTGTTGGATACTCCCGATCTGGAATACGCGGTGACCGGCGACCAGGCGGCGCTGCGCTCCGCCCAGGATTATGCGGCGCTCCAGAAGTATGCACGCAAGACTTTTCTGGGCAGTAAATACGTTTCCTCCAGCGGCCCGCCCGAGCTGCGGCAAATTGCAGATGACAAAGTGACCCAGGCGCAGGCCGCCCTCGATAGCGCCCAGGCCGCACTCGCCCAGGGGACGCTCAGCGCGCCCTATGCCGGGACGATCGTGTCCGTCAACGTGGTGCCGGGCGAGATCGTCCAACCCGGCGAGGCCGTGGCTGTGATCGGCGACCTGACTAACCTGCAGATCGAAACCACTGACCTGAGCGAACGCGATATCGCCGTCGTGCAAGTCGGGCAGGCAGCCTCGATACAACTCAAAGCCTTCAGCCGGGACCTCACCGGCAAAGTGATCAGCATCGCCCCGATGGGCGTGGAATCCAAAGGAGATATCGTCTTCAAGGTCACGATCCAACTGGACCAGCAGCCCGAGGGCTTGCTGTGGGGCATGACCGGCACGGTGAACATCAAGACCCAATAATGGTTTGAAAACAAGTCTCAGAGGAAGCCCGGGTAAGCGCATGAAGCCCCCGGGCTCTTTATTCTGCAACCAAGTAAATTACAATAAAACCCAGGCGACCTTTCAGGTCTGAACTTCCACAAAGGATAACTTGATGACCCTCCCAACCAAGATCGTAGTGATCGGCGCGGGCAGTGCACAGTTCGGCGAGAACACTCTCTCCGCCCTGATGGGATCGAAGAAACTGCGCGGCTCCGCCATCGCACTGGTGGACCGTAACGAATCAAGCCTCGATATCGTCAAGCGCCTCGCTGACCGCTTGAACCGGGAGTGGGATGCGCAGATGACCATCAGCGCACATCTGCATCACGGTGAAGCGCTGGAGGGCGCGCAGTTCGTTGCCTCCGCCATCGAGGTCGGCGCGCGTGAAGGCTTATGGCGCAGCGACTATGAGATCCCGCTCAAGTATGACGTGCACCAACCTTATGCCGAGAACGGCGGGCCCGGCGGGTTCGCTCACGCCGCCCGCAACATCGGCCCGGTGCTCGAGATCGCACACGATATGGAAGCGGCTTGTCCGCAGGCATGGTTCATAAACTTCACCAATCCGATGGTGCGCATCTGCGACGCGGTCAACCGGCACAGCAGTATCAAAGCGGTGGGGCTGTGCCATCAGATCTATGCAGGTTATACGATGGTGGGGGTGGCGCTGGCCAAGGAATTTGGCATTCAGGTGCCACCTGAGTTAACCGGCATGCACGCCGCGGTGGACCAGGCCGCCGCGCATGAGATGCTCAAAAAGCAGATCTTGCCGCTCATCGAAATCCGCGCCGCCGGCCTGAACCACTTTACGTGGATCCTGTCCATCCGCGACCGGACGACCGGCGAGGATCTTTACCCGCTGTTTCGCAAACGATTCTTCGAGCTGGATCCGAAGTTCGAGCCACTAACGAGGGACATATTTTCATCCTTCGGTCTGTTCCCTGTTCCGGGCGACACGCATTTGTGCGAATACCTGCCCTGGGTGTCCGACCCGCAAACCAAGCCCTGGCAGAAATACAATATCCGTCTCTATGATTGGGATTTGATGGCCGCGGTGCGCGACTATGAGTTGGATCGTCTCAACGAAATGGCGAACGGCAATATGACCATCGATGGTTTGCAGGAAACAGATTCAGAGGGCGCGCTCGAAATGGTTGAGAACATTGCAGGGGCGGGCGCGCATTATCACCTGGCTGCCAATCTCCCGAACATGGGACAGATCTCGAACCTGCCGCCCGGGGCGACTATCGAGACACCAGTAGTAGTGAATGGCGCCGGAGTGCAGCCTGTGCATGTGGGCGCGCTGCCTGAGGCGATCGCCGAGCTCTGCCGCCGTGAAATCACGGTGGGACAATTGTGCGTGGATGCGGCGGTCGAAGGGAATCGTGAAAAAGCCCTGCAGTGCCTGCTGCTTGACCCGGTGATCACGGATATCCATACGGCGAATAAAGTGTTGGACGATTATCTTGCAAGTTACAAAGAGTATCTTCCGCAGTTCTGGAAGTAGGCGGAGTTTGCCGATAAAAACCCAAAAGAGCATGATCGTTTTGCCTAATCACTTTAACGAAATACCTGGAAGTCTTATTGTCGTTGTAGGAGCGAGGCGAATATGGAAGAGCAGCATGACCATGAACACGAACATCATCACGAGGCTGAAGATGGTCCCCTCGGCAGGCTCACCGATTTCTTGACGCCGCACAGTCACGAATATCAAACGGCGGCGCTTGACCCGGCGCTTGCCACCGACCGCGGAATATGGGTGGTCAAGATGTCACTCGTGGCGCTTCTGGTTACGGCCAGCTTTCAGGTGCTTATCGTATCGGTGAGCGGCTCCACGGCGCTGCTGGCAGACACCATCCATAATTTCTCCGACGCGCTGACGGCAATTCCGCTGGGACTGGCATTCACCCTCTCACGCCGCGCCCGCACGGCGCGCTACACCTATGGCTATGGCCGCGCCGAGGATATTGCAGGCATGCTGATCGTGCTGATGATCTTCCTGAGTTTGCTGGAAGCGATCTATCAGTCCATTATGAAGCTCATCAGCCCCAAACCCGTCACAAACCTTGGATGGGTTGCGGCCGCGGCCCTGGTCGGCTTCCTCGGCAATGAATTCGTGGCGATCTTGCGCACGCGCACCGGACGAGAGATCGGCTCGGCGGCGCTGATCGCAGATGGCACGCATGCACGCACCGACGGCTTTACCTCGCTGGCTGTGCTGGCCGGAGCCATCGGCGTGGGGCTTGGGTTTCCCCTGCTCGACCCATTGATCGGTCTGGGCATCAGTATAGCGATCCTGTTCATCTGCTGGGATACGGCACGCGATATGTCGTATCGTGTGATGGACGCGGTGGACCCGCAGATACCGGGCCTGATCGAAAAGTTGGCGAAAAGCACAGCCGGGGTAATGGATGCCCATGAGGTGGCGGTCCGCTGGGTGGGACATCGCCAACGCGCTGAACTCCATATCACGGTTGACTGCCAGATGACGACGTGTGAAAGTCATACCATTGCCGAAGAGATACGACATCAATTATTCCACGCCATGCCAGCGCTGGTGGATGCCACTGTGCATGTGGACCCGTGCCAATGCGACCGCTGCGGCGATCCGCACCCCACGGCCCATCACACGGCGCCTTCTGCAATCGAGCCTGCTTGAATCCAAGTAACCATCGCTTAATGGAATGCTAAAGACAGAACACGGATTCCACAGCAGGTTCCATTTCCGATATGGACCGATGAGCTCGGAGAATTCATCCGTTATGAATGCGGGATCGATCTTAGCTTCCCGCAGCGGAGATTTCGTTAAGGTTGAACAGGGCGATCCATGATCGGGAGGTAACAAGTACCATATTTGAGCCCGAAGATACTTCAAATGTCTCTTCATCGAAATAAAACCATCAAAGCAAGGTGTTTGATGGTTTTTGTTTTGATGAATCCATCATTCATCACATGATTCATCGAACCTTAACATTTCAAAATTGATACCTAAATACAGCCTAAAAGCCTTGAATTAATCTATATATGGCGGTAATATACCAATGATGATGACATATACATTCATCATCTGGATTCAATTCATCAATCAACATCGAAGCGATGATCATTATGATGAGTTGATCCAATCAAAATCAATAAAGAGAATATGAATGTACCTTTGTGTATTGAGCAGTCTTCCTGAAGAACCCGATCCTCCATACGATCCATCACCTCACCTCGAGGGAAGGAAGTGGAGACATCACGTTGTTCAGGACACCGACGTGGAAGAACAGATCAAGACTTTGATGGACGACGGCGTAGATGTTTTCATCAACTTGTGCGACGGCACACCCGACGAACCTGTGGCCGGCATCAAACTCGTCAGGGCCATGGAAAAATTGGGCGCGGCTTTCACCGGAGCAGACTCGTCCTTCTTTGACCCCACCCGGCAGGAAATGAAACGCGTGGCTGCACGCGTGGGTGTTCCAACACCGGCCGCGACTTTCGTCAAGTCCATGGCCGACGTGGAACGCGCCAGCCGCACCCTGCGCTTCCCCATGCTGGTCAAGCCGCCGCACGGCTATGCAAGCTTTGGGATACGCAAAGCCTCACGCGTTACGAATCTCGAGGACTTGAAAGAACAAGCGGCAATCACCATGAAGGACGACGGTCGCGCGCTCGTCGAAGAATTCATTGATGGACGTGAATTCACCTGCCTGGCAGCAGACAACCCGGATGACCCGGCTCACCCATTCACGTTCGTGCCCGTTGAATTCATATTCCCCGAAGGTGAATCCTTCAAGCACTACGACATGAAGTGGGTTGAATATGACAAGATGAAGGTGGTACCCGTCGACAATCGTGATTATGATCGGCGTTTACGGGAATATACGGTCAAGATCTTCCAGGCATTTAAAGGCAACGGTTACGCACGCTGCGATTATCGCCTAGGCAAAGACGGCGAAATCTACATGCTTGAGATCAACCCGAATTGCGGCATCTTCTATCCGCCCTTTGACCCCGGCTCAGCAGACTTCTCCTTGTTGAACGATCCCATCGGCCATCAAGGCTTCATGGATCTCATCATCCGTTCCGCGCTCAAGCGACAGGCCGAAGCTCTGCGGGTTGTAGCTCCGCAGATGGTCAACAAGCGCGAAATGGTAAAGCAGGAGATCGGTAAGCCGCAGGCCAAACGGCAGACGGTTAAACGAGAGACGGTCAAGCGCAGCGTGCAGGACTGAACCAGTTAGCGCGTGTTCTTCAACCCGACTGGAAAACCTTCGCGGTTTTCCAGTCGGGTTGTTTTGATTAATGAAGGAAGCAGTAAAATAACGTAACTATTCTCGCCCAGTTTCAACCATGGAAGTTTGAAAATTAAAAATCCTTTCTACATGTCATGGCCAAAGGTTCTTGATTCCTTCAGGAGCGGGCGTTGTTTGCAACGCAATCTCGCGTTTTTGCACATAATATTGGGATATTTCTTACCCAAAGATCAAGCAAATAAACCCTTGCATAATGCGTGTTCCTTATATTAGAACTAGCGGGAAACCATAGACCTACGCAAAGCACGCGTTCAGGATCCATGTAACCAAGGAGATTGCCATGTCTTTCCCACAGATTTTCGAAGTCGCTGTCGGCCTGATCCTCATCTATTACATCATGGGCGCCATAGTCTCGACGATCACGCAGATCGTGACCGAATTGCTGGAAACGCGGGGCGTTGCCCTCGAAAAATACCTGGTGAAGATCGCCGGCGACAAGACCTTTGACCTTACCAGCCTACCTCAAATCCGGGCCTTACGCCCGATACGCTATGCAAATTGGTGGAATGTATTGGGAGCAGGGACCGAGGAAAAGAAGGTCGAAAAAATACCAGCCGATACCCTGGTGAATGCCTTCTTTGATATCACCGGGCTGACCGCCCAACAGAGCATGAGCGCGGAGGATCTGACCGGCCTCATCAGCAAGCTTCCTGACTCGGAAGGCAAACAGGCTTTGCTCCGTTGGATCCAACAAGGCGTAACGAACATCAGTGACTTACGCACCAGGACCAACGATTACATAACGGGGATCCTCAACCAGGCATCCTTTACGTTCAAGGCCAGGGCCCGCAGTTTTGTGATCATTTTTTCGCTGCTGATCACCCTGCTGTTCGGAACAGATAGCATCCAGCTGGCAAAAGATCTGTGGTCAGATGCCGGGCTCCGGGCTGTTGCCTCCGAACAGGCCACTATTATTGCTGCCCAACCGGGACAGACCACGGATATGACCGCACTGTTCAACCAGCTGGGTTCCCTCTCGTTTAGAGTGGGCTGGTGGGAGAGACAAAGTCTCCCCAGCTCGAAAAACTTTGTCGATTGGCTTAATTTCATTCTGCTGAAATTGTTGGGGCTTGGGATTACGGCCGTAGCCGTGTCGCAGGGGTCGTCCTTCTGGTATGACCTGTTGAAGAAGGCGACGGGCACATCCTCTTCGATGCCAAGCGCTGCCAGCAACGACGCGAGCAGCGGCCCCGCGGGATAAGAGGATATTGCGAAGGACACCTCTATTTACAGAAAAATCTCCGAGATTTGGACCGCAGGAATTGACGCTTGTGCTTCGTTCGAGTGAGAAATCTGCATAGAAAAATATAAAAGCGTCCCGCCTTTTCGGGCGGGACGCTTTTATATCAGCCAGAGCTTCATTACCGCCCAAAGTGCAATTAGAGCAAGATAGATCAATTCTTTGATTATTTGCCTCATTCACCGAGACAAATAAGGGAGGGTTTTCTGTTTATAGGGAGATACCGGGATGAGCCGCGATCGCAGAGGGCAATATCCAGAAAGACTATCAAGGTTACTTCGGTTTACAATATTACAGACCTTAGAGACCAAAAGATAAATTTGGCGCCGGCCGTGCCTGCTCTTAACGGTTAATCAAGAGACTTCATGAAAACGAAGGAATGGACACAAATCGGGCATAATGCCCAGCTTGACCTAGAGTTTTTGCGGGCCTTTTACATAGAGCACGCCTTCCCCCGTCACACTCATGATTACTATGTGATCGGCCTTGTTTTGCAAGGTCGCCAGTCCTTCATGCATAAAGGCACAAAATATTTCACCCCGCCCGGTGGGGTCATGTTTATCAACCCGGACGTACCTCATACGGGCGAGGCGGTGGACGCGAATGGCTTTGAGATGTTTTGCTTTTATCCAACCACTGTCCACGTTCAAAAAGCATATTCCGAATTGACCGGGCGCCCCGGACTGCCATTTTTCAAAGAGGTCCGCAGCGATCATCCCGGGGCGATCGATCTCGTTCTGGGTATGCATAAAGCTCTGACCCAAGCTACCAGCCTGCTGGAAACTGAATCACGCTTCACCTGGACATTAGATCAACTCGTCAGGCACTATGCTGACATACGCCTTGCTGAAAAACCACCGGGCCAGGAGCGAAAGGCGGTCCGGCAAGTCCGTCACTACATTGATGAATATTTTGCCCGGAGCATCACCTTAACTCAACTGGCCGAACAAGTTTCGCTCAGTCCGTACTATCTGCTGCGTGTTTTTCGAGCAGAGGTAGGAATCCCACCTTATGTTTACCTGGAAAGCGTGCGGATCCGTCAGGCGCAACTGCTCATCAAAGCCGGAAAATCGCTGGCAGAAACCGCCCTGGAAGTGGGGTTTAACAGCCAGAGTCATTTGACCTACCGCTTTAAGCAAATCATCGGTGTGACCCCGGGCCAATATGCCCAACAGCTTAAGTAACTTACAGTCTGAACCCGGAGTGTCAATATGTCTGCCAGCCTATTTCCCGTTATCTCCTACGTTCTCATCACAACCTTTACACCGGGTCCGAGCAATATCTCCAGCGCTTCCATGGGAGTACTCCATGGGTTCAGAAGCACAATGTCCTTCCTTGCCGGGTTGGCAGCCGGGGTTTTCCTGGTAATGATCCTGAGTGGTTGGATTTCCTCAACGGTCCTGGCCTCCTTCCCCATCCTTGAACCACTGCTTCGTTACCTGGGCGCAGCCTACGTTGTTTACCTGGCTTTCGGCATGCTAAAAGAAAGCTACACCTTCAATGCAGATCATGCGAAACCCATGGGGTTTGGACACGGCATCGTCCTGCAAATGCTGAATCCCAAGCTGCTTGTCTACGCCTTCACTCTGTTTTCTGCCGTCCTGGCACCTTGGATCAAAAGCACAGCCCAGCTGCTTTGGGCTGTGAGCCTCCTCACGGCGACTTCGTTCTTTGCAACGGCAGTCTGGGCGTTGTTCGGTACAGCCATCAAAACGCACCTTCATTCCCCCCGCGTAAAAGCCGCACTTAATATTTTCTTATCGATGTTACTTGTTCTGGCTGCGGTCCAGATCGCGGGATTCTTGTAACCCCCCAACCTAGAAACTTATAATTCAGATTGCCACCTGGCATAAACGGCCTGGGAAAGCAACCGGGCGGCTGATTTTTCACGGGTAACCAATTCCCCATAATCCATTCTGCCCCTAATTTTCCCGACCATTTCCTGCAGCACCTGAGCAACATGGATGGCCGAGGCTTTTACGGCATAAACTGTAACGATCACGAATACGGGGTTGTCACTTAATATCGCGCGGCAATCTTTCAACAACTGCGGCAGGGATTTATAAACCTCCCATACCTCCCCTTTGGGCCCACGGCCGAACTTGGGAGGATCCAGGATGATTCCATCGTAGGAGACTCCGCGGCGGGCCTCCCGCTCGACGAATTTAACAGCGTCATCCAAAATCCAGCGGATGGGTTTATCTTCGAGCTTCGAAAGCGATTGATTCTCACGGGCCCAGGTAATGGACTTCTTCGAGGCATCCACATGGGTAACATGAGCGCCCGCGGCGGCCGCGGCCAGCGAGGCCAACCCGGTATAGCCAAACAAGTTGAGGACTTTGATAGAGCCTTGTTTATCCTGTTCCGCTCGAGGATTCGATCTGTTTATGGCGGACATCATGAAATCCCAGTGCGAAGCAACTTCAGGAAAGACACCCAGGTGCCGCCCGGGTGTCGTCATGGCCCAAAAACGAATTTGCTGATTTCGCACTTCAGGGGAGTAATCGCCGCCGGAGGCGAGATCATATTTCATCTGCCAGCGTTCAGGAGCGCGGTTCTTGAAAACCCAATGTCCGCCGCTTTCTTCACTCATAGGATGGAATGTTGCATCAGCGCGGGACCATTCTTTTTCAGCCAAAGCTCGTTTCCACATGGCCTGGACTTCGGGGCGAATAAAAGAATAGGAGCCAAAACGCTCCAGCTTCAGGCCTTCGCCTGAATCAAGCAGCTCATAATCATGCCAGTGGGATGATTCGAGCAAAGTAAACGTGGATGAATTATCCATCGCGGGTGGTCAATAAGTTCTTTCTTTCAAAAACGTTGACTTAATCTCTTGTAATCCCAAACCAAATCATGTACAATGTGGGAGAAAGTGGTAGAAAGTGGAAGGACGCCGGAACACCGGCGTTCTGCTATTAAGAAGGGTTTAGCACATATGTTCTTAGGTCAGTACCAACATACACTCGATGACAAAGGGCGCCTGATGATACCGGCGCGCTTTCGAGAATTGTTGGAAGGCGGCGCTTACGTGACACAGGGGTTTGACCGCTGCCTGATGGTGTTGACCGAACCTTATTTCCAACAAGTTTACGACAACGTCAACACCATGAACCTGGCCGACCCCAATGCACGCCTGCTGCGCCGACTTATCTTCTCCAATGCCTATCCGGTCGAAGTGGATAAAGTGGGTCGTGTGTTGGTTCCGCAAAACCTTCGCCAGTTTGCCGGATTGAACGGCGAAGCGATCATAGCGGGACAAGGCGACTATTTCGAAGTCTGGACGCCGGAAGCATGGGACGAACAAATGAAACGCATCCAAGATACCGAGGCAAACAACCAGCGCTTTTCAACTTTAGACCTTTCAAGCAAGACAACCAAATAGAAGCTGAAAATCCAGCCGTCGCCGCCAGCATGAACCACTCTGGACACAAACCTGTACTTTACAAAGAGATTATACACGCGTTGCAGCCGAAAAATTCCGGCTGCTATATCGATGGGACAGTCGGTGCGGGCGGGCACGCCCGCGGAGTTTTGGAGGCCTGTGCACCGGACGGACGTCTGTTGGGTCTCGACTTGGACCCTCAAGCGCTAGCGCTTGCACGTGAGACCTTGGCTCCTTACAGCAAGCGCGTCGTCCTGGTCCAGGCCTCCTATGTCTCCCTACCGGAGGCGATGCGATCCCTTGGCTGGGAACAGGTGGATGGCATCCTGTTGGATCTTGGGATTTCTTCGATGCAGATGGATATACCAGAGCGCGGTTTCTCGTTCCAGCACGAAGCGCCACTGGATATGCGGTTCAACCCGGAATCCGGCCTGACTGCTGCAGAATTGATCAACACTCTGCCTGAAAGCGATCTGGCCGACCTGCTCTTCAAATATGGCGAGGAGCCGAAAGCCAGGAAGATGGCGAAGATGATTGTTCAATCCAGGCCGATTGAAACGACAAGCCAACTGGCAGCGATCGCGAAGCGGGCCTACCCGGGGCACAGCCGGATACACCCAGCTACACGGACCTTCCAGGCACTGCGCATTGCGGTGAACGATGAATTGACCGCCGTGCAAATGGTGCTCCCCAGGGCGGCAGCGGCCCTACGTCCGGGCGGAAGGCTGGCAGTGATCTCCTTTCACTCGCTGGAAGACCGGATCGTCAAGGACTTCATTCGGCGGGAAAGCAAAGATCAAATCAACCCGCCTTATGAACGGATCTACGAGGTGGAGCGCAAGGCAATTTTGAAGGAGATCAACAGAAAACCGATTTCACCTGATGAAGAAGAGATCGAGGAGAACCCAAGAGCACGCAGCGCAAAATTAAGGATTGCAGAAAAGATATAGGTATCAAGCGAGCAGACCCATGAACATTCCCAACGTCAACAACACTGTTATCGACTATGTACATGCTTATAAACAGGCGCCCTGGCGAATCCAGCGCCAATGGATCGGGGCTTTCCTTCTGGCCGTACTCGGCCTGGCGATGGTAGCCGCCTTATATCTCGATGTCACCGCGCAAGCCGGCATAGCCGGACGGGTGATACAGGATATGACCAGCGAGACAATCGCCAACCAGCAAATGAATTTCGACCTGGAGACCAAACTGGCAGAGTTGACTTCAAACAGCGTCATTGAACAGCGCGCAAGTGCTTTGGGTTATGTACAGGTGGATCCCACACAGCTGCAATATCTGGTTGTCCCCGGTTATGCTCAACCACAACCGGAAATACTCACAGGCGTTTCCCCTCTACGGCCAAGCGCCCCCAGCATCCCACCCGAATACACCGAATCTCTACTCGACTGGCTAAACCAGCGTCTACGTTACTATCCAACTGCCAGTATGATCGGGGTTTCGCAATGAGAGAAAAATATACCTGGCGTTCGATGCTCCTGGCGGGCATCCTGGCCTTTGTGGGCATCCTGATCATCATGCAGATTATCCGCATCCAGAACAGCCCCGAGGCAGCCGTCTTCCGAGCGCGCGCCCAGGAATATGCCAATGTACTAAAAACGTATTATCCCGACCGCGGTGAAATCTACGATCGCAACGGTCATCTGCTGGCGGGAAACGAGACGGTCTATGAAGTTGGGGTGGAACTGAGTTATGTGAAGGACAAACAAGCGATCGCCCTGTCGGTAGGCGCAGAACTCGGGTTGAATCCCGACGATCTTTACAATCAGATGGCAAATGCGCCGGCCAGCCAGCAATACTTGATCCTGGCCAATTACGTAGCTGCGGATAAGGCCGACCAACTCAAAAAACTAATGGATGCCACCCAGGCGAAAACGCCACCCGGTGAATTCAGCAGCCTGACGGGGCTCGAATTTACGCCGCATCCCCAGCGCAGCTACCCCGAAGGCTCGTTAGCTTCCAACCTGCTAGGATTTGTCAGCCACGAGGGTCGTGGTTATTTTGGAATAGAAGAGAAGTACAATGATCTCCTGGCCGGTAACCCTGTCCAGGTATGGGTACCCACCGATCCGAACAAGGCTTTAGACATCCCGCGTGTCCCCAATGGCACGACCCTGATATTAACAATCAATCGCGACCTGCAGGCATCTGTGGAACAAATCCTCGATGCCAGCCTGGCCAAATATGGCGCCCAGCACGGAACCGTTGTGGTCATGAACCCGCGCAACGGTGAGATCCTGGCCCTCGCCTCATCCCCACGCATGGACCTCAATCAATTCTGGAATTATGGATCGATCTATCAAAACGCCAGCGAATTTGACCGGGCGGTCGGCATGCCTTACGAGCCCGGCTCGGTTCTCAAGGTCCTCACGATGGCAGCTGCCCTCGACACCGGGACGGTGGTCCCTTCCACTTCGTTCCTGGACACCGGAGCCATTCTGGTGGGCGGTGCAACCATCCGCAACTGGGACGATCAGGCCTGGGGCCAGCAGGACATGATTGGCTGCCTACAACATTCGTTGAACGTCTGCCTGGCCTGGGTTGCAGAAAAAGTGGGGGCGCAGAACTTCTACAATTATATGAACCGCTTTGGGTTCGGGCATCTCACCGGCGTCGATTTGGCTGGAGAAGCAGCCGGCCGCCTGAAGGTACCCGGCGATGGCGATTGGTATCCTGTGGATCTGGCAACCAACGCCTTCGGCCAGGGCATTTCTGTTACACCAATCCAGATGATGATGGCTGCCTCTTCGGTTGCGAACGACGGCCGAATGGTGACTCCGCATGCCCTATATGCCATGGTGCGTGACGGACGGCAGTATAACGTGCCCGCCCAGTATGCGGGCTCGCCGATTTCTGAGAATACGGCACATACTCTCAACCAAATGCTGGCCCTCTCCCTCGAATATGAATCATCCAGCGCGCTGGTACCGGGTTACCGGATCGCAGGCAAAACAGGGACCGCTCAAATCCCCAGCGATTACGGCTACGAAGACGGTGTAACCAACGCGTCCTTCATCGGTTGGGGCCCCGTGGATGACCCGCAGTTCATGATCTATGTATGGCTCGAAAGACCCTCCTCTTCGATCTGGGGCTCTGAAACCGCCTCCCCGGTATTTTCACAAGTTGCACAACAAACCGTCTTATTGCTTAACATCCCGCCCGACAAGATCCGCAGTGAAATCGCAAAACCATAATGTTGACCCTCGCCGATGCCATTGAGGCTTTAACGAAGACCCGTCCGGACGCTCCCGCCATTATCACCGAAGCGGCAATCGAACTCGCGGCAGGTGATCCCGGGCTCTCTATTCGTAGCCCTGGCCGGCGAGCATGTGGATGGACACGACTTTGTTGAGGAGGCATTCAAGCGCGGGGCCTCTTTTGCATTAACCCAGCGGGATATCAAGGGTTCCTTCCGGACCCTCGACTTGCGGGACGGCCAGGCACCTGAGCCCGCCGCCGATCTGACACCTCCGCTGTGCCTGCGTGTGGACGGAACCCTTACCGCCCTTCAACAGATGGCGCGCTTTTGGCGACGCAAACTCAAACTGCGGGTGATCGGGATCACGGGGAGCGTGGGCAAGTCAACAACAAAAGAAGTTGTAGCCCAGGTGCTCAGGGAACGCTATCGCACGCTTAAAAGCCCGGGCAACCTGAACAACGAAATCGGACTTCCCATGACGATCCTGCGGTTGGGAGCCGGTCACGAGCGAGCCGTACTGGAAATGGGATTCTATGTGCCCGGCGAGATCGCCTTCCTATGCGATATTGCCCTGCCGCAAGTGGGAGTGGTGACCAACATTGGAACGGTCCATGCCGAACGCGCCGGCTCACAGGAAGCCATTGCACGCGGCAAGTCGGAGCTGGTCCAGAAGCTGCCCCCCGCCCCGGAAGGAACCGCCATTTTGAACTTCGATGATCCGCTCGTGCGAAGAATGGAAGAGAAAACCAAGGCACGCCTCTTTTATTATGGGCTGTCGGCTGAAGCTAATTTATGGGCGGATCAGGTGGAGGGTTTGGGCCTGGACGGTATTCGCTTCCGACTGCATTACCAGCGCGAAACCATGCACGTCCGCATACCCATGATCGGGCGCCATTCCGTCGAAACAGCATTGCGGGCCGCGGCGGTCGGTTTAGTGGAAGGTTTGAATTGGCAGGAAATCCTGCACGGCCTGCAGCAGGGAAACTCCCAGCTGCGTCTGGTGGCCGTCCGCACCGAGACCGGCGCGGTAATGCTGGACGATACCTATAACGCCTCCCCTGAATCCATGCTGGCATCGCTTAACCTGCTCAGCGAACTTGAGGGTCAACGAAAAATTGCGGTGCTGGGGGACATGCTCGAACTTGGACCGTATGAGCAGCAGGGGCACGAGATGGTCGGCCTGCGGGCCGCACAAGTGGCAGATATACTGGTTACTTTTGGGCAGCGGGCTCATATGTATGCAAAAGCTGCACGTCGTGCGGGCATGAAGCCCACACGGGTTATTGAATTCGAGGAGAACGGCGCCATCATTGAATGGCTCCAGGAGAACCTGTCGAAGAATGACGCGGTGCTGCTAAAAGGTTCGCATGGATTGCGGATGGATCGCATCCTGGCCGAATTGGAGGTCCATTAATGAAACAAGTCGCCCTGGCCCTCAGCCTGGCCGGATTATCTTTTATCATGACGGTCATCTGGGGCGGCCCACTGCTGCGCATTCTGCGTCATTACAAAATCGGCAAAATCATCCGGGTGGAAGAACCAAGCCACCATGCGGTCAAGATGGGGACGCCCACCATGGGCGGCGTTATGTTCATCCTGCCGGTGCTTTTACTAACCGTGCTGCTTAATGCTGTCGCATTGATCGGCTTCACACAAAGTGGTGTGGGGCGTTCCGTGCTTGTGCCAATGATCGTGATGGTCGCTTTTGGAATGCTCGGAGCAGTGGACGATTGGCAGGGCATTCGCGGCAAGCGCAAAGGCGAGGGCATGCCTGCCCGCACCAAATTCCTGTTCCAGGTCATTCTGGGAGTGGGCACAGCCTGGGTCCTGAAATATTTACTGGGCGTGCCCGATATGTTCGTCCCCGGAATAAAGGGTTTCTTTGACCTGGGGTGGTGGTACGTGCCGATAGCAGCGTTCATCATCGTCAGCATGTCAAATGCCGTAAATTTCACCGATGGGCTCGACGGCCTGGCGGGGTTGATCGCGGCCACCGCTTTTGCAGGGTACGGCATGATCGCCCTGAATCAACACCAGGTCTATCTGGCGCGTTATTGTTTTACCCTAGTGGGCGCCATGTTCGGTTTCTTATGGTTTAACGTACATCCCGCCGAGTTGATCATGGGCGACATGGGTTCGCTGGCCATAGGCGCCACCCTGGCCGTTGTCGCCCTCATGACCAGCCAATGGGTTGTACTGCCCATTATTGCGATCATCCCGCTGAGTGAAATCGTAAGCGTGGTCATACAGATCGGATACTTCAGATATACAAAAGGAAAACGCTTTTTCAAGATGGCCCCGGTCCACCTTCATTTCGAATTACTGGGATGGAGCGAGACGCAAGTAGTTCAAAGGTTCTGGTTGATAGGTCTGTTGGCCGCCATGGTGGGAGTGGGCCTGGCCCTGGTGTAAATGATGACCGATTGGAACGGCAAGCGCATCCTGATCCTGGGGGCCGCCCGACAAGGCGTGGCTTTGGCGCGCTGGTTGGCCCGGAAAGGCGCAACGGTGACCCTGAGCGATAAACGCCCCGATGCAGAACTCACTTCCGCCAAGGAAGCATTGAGAGAGCTACCCATTCTATGGGCCGCGGGAGGTCACCCCGTGGAGCTACTAGACCACGCAGATATTTTGTGCATTTCAGGTGGTGTGCCGCCAAGCCTCCCCATTGTAGAGGCCGCCGTCAGGCGCGGGCTTCCGCTTTCCAATGATACGCAGATCTTCATGGAAGCCGTTCCCTGTAAGACTATCGGAATTACCGGCTCAGCGGGCAAGACCACAACGACAACCCTGGTCGGAAATATGGCAAAGAACGCTTATGGAGAAAAGGCATTTATCGGCGGCAACCTCGGCGATCCTTTGATCAGCTACGTGGACAATATGCGGTCTGATGACCTGGCAATTCTTGAGATCTCCTCATTCCAGTTGGAGCAAATGACCCTTTCGCCAGACATCGCCTGCATCCTGAACATCACGCCAAACCACCTGGACCGGCACGGCACGATGGAGGCCTATACGGCTGCCAAAGCGCGCATGCTTGAATTCCAGTGTGAGCAGGACACGGCGGTCCTCGGCCGCGATGACGCAGGTGCGTGGAGCCTGCGGGATGCAGTCGAGGGCAAACTGCAATCGTTCGGTTTCAGCAAAATGGAGGAGGATTCGGAAGGCACTTATTATGACGAACCCATCCTCTGTCTCTATGATCATCATGTGGATATTCCGCTGCTGCGCCGCGACCAGATCGAACTGCGCGGCGATCACAACGTGCTGAACGTGCTGGCCGCCTTTGCCATTGGCCATGCCGCAGGGTTTCCGCTGGACGCCATGTTAACAGCCGCGCAAGATTTCCGGGGCGTTGCGCACCGGCTCGAACTAGTGCGGGAACTGCGCGGCGTGCGCTGGTACAACGACTCGATCGCGACCGCACCTGAACGCGTGATAGCCGCCATCCATTCATTCAGCGAACCCATCGTACTCCTCCTGGGCGGACGCGACAAGAATTTGCCATGGGAAGACCTAGCCGAGGTGATCCATCAACGAGTTGATCACGTGGTCATCTTTGGAGAGGCCGCAGATAAGATCGCAAAGGTCGTGACGGTGAAAGGCCCGCAGGAAAAACCCTATACCCTGGAGCGCGTTGAACACCTGCATGAAGCCATCGAAAAGGCAGCGGAAGCGGCTGAAGCGGGCGATGTCGTCTTATTTTCGCCCGGAGGAACCAGCTTCGACGAATTCAAGGACTTTGAAGAGCGAGGAGAGAAATTCAGATTATGGGTGCACAAGCTTTCATAAACGAACGTCCAATTACCGAACAAGCGCCGGTCAGGAAGCCAGGCCGCAACCTGGACCTGCCTCTACTGGTGACGATCATCGCGCTGGTCATCTTCGGGTTGGTTATGATGTTTTCGTCTTCGTGGGATTATTCGCTGCAGCAGTACGGCTCAGCGATGTATATGTTCGAACGCCAGGTGATGTGGCTGGGTGTGGGAATCACTGCGGCCCTTCTGTTATCGCTCTTTGATTATCATCATTGGCGAAAGCTGATCATCCCCGCCATGGGGTTGACGATCGTGCTGCTGGCAGCGGTCCTGTTCATGAATGAGATCCGGCTCGGAGCGAAGCGCGCCCTGTACGAGGGATCTTATCAGCCGTCCGAATTGGCAAAGGTCGTCACGATATTGTATTTGTCAGTATGGTTGTATGCGAAGCGTGATCTGCTGCACGATATTTCCCTCGGGTTATTCCCGCTGGGCGTCATTTTGGGTGTGATCGGCGGTTTGATCTACCTACAGCCGGACTTGAGTGCCGCTGCCACCGTGCTCGTCATTGGCGGGCTGCTCTTCTTCCTAGCAGGCGGCGATTTGAAGCAGATCGTAGTGCTGCTGATCATCGCGGTTGCAGCCGGTTGGCTTGTGGTTCAAATCAGCCCAACCGGGCGCGAACGCGTGACAGAGTTCCTCATGGGATTGAAAGACCCGACACAAGCGTCTTACCATGTGCAGCGTTCATTCGGCGCCATTGTAAATGGAGGCTGGGTGGGGGTTGGCATCGGGCGGGCAGAATCAAAACTGACGGGCCTGCCTGTGCCCCCCACAGATAGCATCTTCGCCGTAATCGTGGAAGAACTCGGCCTATTCGGTGCAATCGTATTAATCAGCATGTATGCAATGGTTATTTGGCGCGGATTGATGATCGCCCGACGTGCACCTGATATGCTGGGCACCGTGCTTGCCACCGGTTTGGTCGTTTGGATCGGGCTCGAAGCCGGGATCAACATGGCGGTCATGGTGGGTCTGCTACCATTTGCCGGCAATGCCCTGCCATTCGTCAGCGCGGGAGGTTCCAACCTGGTTTCCTCTCTGGCGGCCATCGGGATTTTACTGAATATCTCCCGCCAGCGAGGCGAGATATCCAGCGACGAAGAAGGGAGATCATATAGTGCGGCTGCTAATCTGCGCGGGTGGAACCGGAGGCGGCGTGTATCCCGCCCTCGCCGTGTTCCAGGCTTTGAACGACAAGCATAAAGGTATCAAAACACTATGGGTCGGTGGCGAAAGCGGTATGGAAACTGAACTTGTGAAGCGTGCGGGGCTCCCTTACTCGTCCATCCCGGCAGCAGGTCTGCACGGCGTTGGACTGCGCGCGTTACCGCGTAACCTGACTCAACTTGCACGCGGCCTGCGTGCCTCGCAGAAGATACTGCGCGATTTCCGACCGGATGTCTTGTTCTTCACCGGGGGATATGTGGCCGGACCGATGGCTTTTGCCGGCCTGCGCATCCCGACCCTGCTTTACGTCCCCGATATCGAACCGGGGCTGGCTTTAAAATCCCTGGCTTATTTTGCCGACCGAATTGCGGTCACTACTGAAGATTCACAAAAATACTTTGCCCGCAAGGTAGTCGCGACCGGTTACCCCATACGCGCAGACCTCAGAACATGGACCAGAGAAAGCGGCCGTGCAGCACTCGATCTGAAGGGAAGCGATCCGGTCCTGCTGGTGATGGGTGGAAGTAAGGGCGCACGCTCCATTAACCAGGCTCTCCTGCCACAGCTCCCCACTCTACTCGAGCTGACACGGGTGGTGCATCTCAGCGGAGAATTGGATTGGGATGCGGTTGAAACTGCAAGCGGCAGACTGACACCGGCGCAAAAGAATTGTTATCAAGCTTATCCTTATTTGCACGAGCAGATGGGGGCCGCACTGGCTGCCGCGGACCTGGTGATCGCACGAGCAGGCGCCTCTGCACTGGGAGAGTTCACATTTTTCGGTTTGCCCGCCATTCTCATTCCCTACCCGTACGCGTGGCGGTATCAAAAAGTGAATGCAGATTATCTCGCTCAACGCGGCGCGGCGATCGTCGTCAAGGATGATCTCCTCCAGAATGAACTGCTGAAAGTTGTGACGGATCTGCTCAAGGATCCATCAAAGCGCCAAGCCATGCAGAATGCCATGATTTCGCTTGTGCGCCCGAATGCTGCGCAGGCCATTGCCGGGCAGCTCCTTGAGCTGGGAGGAGCAGACAAATGATGAGCATTCTCTACGTGTTATGGATGTACGTCATCCTCTTCGCAGTAATCGGGATGCTGCGAGGCTGGGCAAAGGAACTGCTTGTGAGCTTCAGTGTGATCCTGGCCCTGGCCCTCAACCTGCTGCTAAAGCAATATATTCCCATCGTCAGGGACCTTCCCGATGATAGTGTTTCGTTGTTCTGGATCCGATCCCTGATCCTGGGTGCGTTGGTTTACTTTGGTTATCAAACTGTTGCGATGGTCCCGCACCTGGCATCCAAAGCGACACGCGAACGTTTGCAGGATGCACTGTTTGGCGCCATTCTGGGCGCGATCAATGGCTATCTGATCGCCGGAACGATCCTGTTTTATATCGACCAGGCCAAATATCCGTTTTCAGATATCATCAGTGCGCCTCCGGCCAATATAGCCGACACCATCAACCAGATGATGGCCTACATGCCGCCTCATTTGCTCGGCGTACCCGGTATCTACTTCGCCGTAATCCTTGCCTTTATCTTTGTTATTATCGTCTATATATAGGCTGAAGACTGACATGACACACGTCCATTTCATCGGCATTGGCGGCAGCGGGCTTTCCGCCATCGCACGCCTCCTGAAAGATAGCGGGTACACCGTTACCGGCTCTGACCGCACTCCAAGCCCCTTCGCGGCCAGTCTTCAGGAAGCCGGCGTAACCGTTTATATCGGACACCATCCCCGCTATATACAGGGTGCGGATTGGGTTGTCCGCTCTTCGGCCATCCCCGATAACAACCCGGAGGTGGTGGCAGCCAGGCAAGCAGGGATCCCCGTTTACAAGCGGGCCGATTTCCTGGGCAAATGGATGGAAGACAAGATCGGAATTGCGGTAGCCGGAACGCATGGCAAGACCACGACCACCGCGATGATCGCCTTCGTATTGTCGGAGCTGAAGCGCGACCCGTCGTTCATCGTCGGTGGGACGATGAAGGATTACGGAGTCAATGCCCGGGCGGGAAAAGGCAACCTGTTTGTGATCGAAGCCGACGAGTATGACCGTATGTTCCTGGGTTTGAAGCCGCGCATCGAAGTAATTACCAACCTGGAACATGACCACCCGGATTGTTATCCGACATTTGAAGATATGGAAACCGCCTTCGAATCATTTGTCTCGCTGCTCCCAAACGATGGCATGCTGATCGCCTGCATCGAAGATAAGGGCGCGGCTTCGCTGATCAGCCGGGCCCGGCGCGTAGGCCGCAATGTCATCGCTTACTGTGTGCAAACTGAAATGACCATCAAAGCGCAGCACTGGGTACAGGCACGGAATCTCAAGTCGAATGAGCGCGGAGGGTATGATTTTGAGGCAGTTGTCAATACCGGCGAGGGGGCCGTGGCTCAAATCAGCCTGCAAGTGCCGGGCAGGCATAACGTCCTAAATGCACTGGCGGCGCTGGCTGTCACCGCAGTGCTGGGTCTATCTGTCAACGAAGCAGGCGCGGCCCTCGGCAAATTTACGGGCACGGGGCGCCGCTTTGAGGTCAAGGGGAAGAAGAAGGGCGTTACGGTTATTGACGATTATGCCCACCACCCCACCGAAATCAAGGCCACGCTTGCCGCTGCAAGAGCGCGTTATCCAAAACAGCGGCTGGTGGTCGTCTGGCAGCCGCACACTTATTCGCGAACCAAAACCTTGTTCCAGGAATTCAGCCGCGCCTTCGAGGATGCGGACGAAGTGATCGTGACCGAAATCTATGCGGCACGAGAGACAAAACAGAATTTCTCTTCCGCAGAGGTCGTGCGCGCCATGGTGCATCCTGCGGCGCGTTTCATCGCATCCCTGGAAGAGACGACCCATTATTTGCTCAAACATCTACACCGGCAGGATGTACTGCTGGTACTCTCCGCAGGCGACGCCGATCAGGTCAGTGCAAACGTGCTGGCCGGTTTATGAAAACGAGGTGCATAATGACTGACAAAATGAAACAAACATATGAATCAGTAACCTTAGGACTGCCGGCATTGAAAATGGTTTTGGTGCATGCCGGAAATGAGGCACAAAATGAAGTGGCAAACTCCATTTTTGCCGACAAAACGAAGGAACAGCTTGAAAAAGAGGAAGCCGTCAGGAAGATCATCCACCATCTAAAGGTTGATCGCTAAACCGGCCTGAAACCATTTCTCTTCAGAATGTTCCAGATACCAGAGAACCCAATGACCAGTCCTGCCCGGCTCGTGGATGTATTGACCGCCAAGTTCGGTGACAAGGTAAGAGTGGATGCCCCTCTTGCACCGTACACTTCGGCGCGCATCGGCGGAGCGGCGGACGTGCTCATCACTGCCAATTCAGCTGATGAACTTTCCGAGATCATGGCTTTGCTTTGGAAGGCGGGTTCCGATTATTTTGTGCTGGGCGGCGGCTCAAACGTACTGATAAGTGACGAGGGTGTGCGCGGCGTCACGGTTCTGAATCGAGCAAAGGGGGTCCGGTTCGAAACGAAGAGCGAGCCAAAGGTATGGGCTGAATCGGGAGTTGTTTTGAGCAATCTCGCCAACCGCTGCGCGCCAAAAGGGCTAGCCGGGCTCGAATGGGCGGCTACGGTCCCCGGCACCATCGGCGGCGCAGTTTATGGCAACGCCGGAGCATTCGGCGGAGACATGGCAGGCAACCTGGCCTGGGTCGAGCTGTTGACCGAAACGGGGCGTGAGAAATGGCCCGTGGAAAAAATGAATTACGGTTATCGTACCAGTATATTGAAGAAGCACGATATGAAGGCGATCGTTCTTGCGGCTGAATTAACTTTAAAAAACGCGACAAAAGAGGAAGTCCCTGTTAAAATCGAGGGATTCAGCAAGCAACGCAAGACCACGCAGCCGCCCGGCGCATCCATGGGTTCGATGTTCAAGAACCCTCCAGGTGATTTTGCGGGCAGATTGATCGAGGCCGCGGGATTGAAAGGCTCTCGTATCGGCAATGCTGAGATCAGCCCGTTGCATGGAAATTTCTTTATCAATCACGGCAAAACAGCCGCAAGTGATATCCGTGCGCTGATTGAGTTGGCGCGAAAGACCGTCAAGGATCAATTTGGCGTTGAGCTCGAACTGGAAATAGAGTTGATTGGAGATTGGGAAGTTTAAGCGTTGAAGCGCTTAAGCCCTGCAACGATATGACAAAGAAACGGCTCCATATTGCAGTGATATTTGGCGGGCGCTCCGGCGAACATGATGTTTCGTTGATGTCTGCGCGCAACGTTTTGTCGGCGCTGGATCCGGCGAAATATGAGGTGACGCAGATCGGCATCACGCTTGCCGGCCAATGGCTCACCGGCGAGGACGTAATCGGAAGATTCGAGAGCGGAAGAACCAAGGAACTTGAACCGGTGTTTGTCTCAGCCGACCCCTCGCTGCGCGGAGTTTACATACTGCGCAATACGAATTATGTAAAACTCACAGACGTTGACGTGTATTACCCAGTACTGCACGGCACCTTCGGAGAAGACGGTACCATACAAGGTCTGTTCGAAATGGCCGATGCCGCTTATGTGGGTGCGGGGGTGGTTGGCTCCTCTGTAGGGATGGACAAGGGCGTGTTCAAAGACGTAATGCATACTCATAACATCCCCTCGGTTGAATTGATCCTCGTGCTGCGTTCGGAAATCCAGAAAGACATCAATGCGGTTATCGAAAAGGCGGAAAAAGTAAGCGGATATCCGATCTTCACCAAGCCTGCCAACCTGGGCTCATCAGTAGGCGTGACAAAGTGCCACACGCGGTCGGACCTTCAGGAGGGTCTGCTGGATGCGGCCCTTTATGACCGCCGGGTACTTATCGAGCGCGGCGTGGCGAACGTACGTGAGATCGAGGTCAGCGTGCTTGGCAATGAGGAGCCCAGGGCCTCCGTTCCGGGTGAAGTGCTGCCAAGCCGCGAATTCTATTCCTATGAGTCAAAATATGTGGACGGAACTTCGGGCCTTGTGATCCCGGCACCCCTGCCCCAGGAGACAACCACCCAGATCCAAGACCTGGCCGTGCGCGCGTATAAAGCCATCGACGCGGCAGGCATGGCCCGTGTGGATTTCCTACTGGATAAAGATTCGGGAGCGGTCTACCTGAACGAACTCAATACCCTTCCGGGTTTTACCAAAATCAGCATGTACCCGAAACTTTGGGAAGCCAGCGGTATGAGCTATACCGAACTGGTGGACCGTTTAATAGATCTTGCGCTCCAGCGCAAAGCTGACCGCGCCCGCACATCCCACTCTTATCGGAGCCAGAAATGAGCCGCAAACGTGAAGTGAGCCGCGCAGAACTAGTGCGCACACGCCTCCGCCAGGAGGCAAAGAAAAGATCCGCCCTGACTTCCGCCGTTAGCACACGGACTTTACCTCCCATTGTTTCGCGGACGGGCATGACTTACACAGTGCAGCAGAAAGGGACGGCTCCCAGCACAAAGCGCCGGTTCCAGGCTGCTTTCTCGATCCCCGGATTCGAAATGCGCTTTCCTGCCATCAGCCTGCCTCGAGCCGAGGTCAAGTCACGCCTATTCGCGCTCTTCCTGTGTCTCTTACTGGGGGCCGCGGTATATCTCGCCTTTACATTACCAGAGTTCCAGGTGACGGGGGCGCAAGTCTCAGGCAACCAACGCATAAGCGCCGATGAGATCAATTCAGTGCTCGGCTCGTCCGGGCAACCCATCTTTATGCTAAGGCCTTCCAACCTGGAGACCCGGCTGCGCCTTAATTACCCTGAGCTGGTTTCCGCAACGGTGACAGTAGCACTTCCGAACCTGCTCGCTGTCAATATTGTGGAACGCCAGCCTGTCATTCTTTGGCAGCAAGGCGGCGGGTTTACATGGATCGACAGCAGCGGAGTTGCATTCAGGCCGCGTGGCACAGCAGATAAGCTTATCCCTGTAAATGCAGCGGCGGCGCCACCACCCGGAACGGCGACCAGCGAGGACCTGCTTTCTCCGGTCCCCTTCCTCTCGGTGGATATGGTCAAAGCAATCCAGACCCTGGCCCCCAGCGTGCCGGCAGGAACAACCATGAGCTATGACCCGCAGACCGGGTTCGGCTGGCAGGATACCCGGGGCTGGAAGGTTTCCTTCGGCAACAATGCAAACGATATCGCTCTAAAATTACAGGTTTATCAGTCGCTGGTGAATTCATTGACCAAGCAGGGAATTGTTCCGATTTTCATCAGTGTCCAGTATGCGAACGCACCTTATTACAGGATGAACCAATGACATGGAAGAGATTGTTGTAGGCATCGACGTCGGCACAACCAAAGTATGCACCCTAGTCGGGCGTGTGGAAGGAGAGAAGTCCATCCGCATTATCGGTGTAGGCATCGAACCTTCGGATGGAATCCGGAAGGGCGTGATCGTGGACCTGGCTACGGCCACGCAAGCCATCAAACATTCGGTCGAACGGGCAGAACAAACTTCGGGCCTTGAGATTACTTCGGCGCTGGTCAGCCTGGCGGGCGGACATGTTTCATCCATCAACAGCCGAGGCGCAGTGGCTGTGCCCGGCGGTATCATCGACGCCTCGGACGTAGCGCGGGCGCTCGACCAGGCGCGTGCGATCGCCATCCCGCATGACCGTGAGATCGTTCATATCATCCAGCGCGGGTTCAGCGTGGATGGCCAGGAAGGCACGCGGGCCCCACTCGGCATGCATGGTTCCCGTCTGGAAGTGGAAGCGCATATCATCACCGCGGCGGCAGCCACTGTGGATAACCTGCGTCAATGCGTGAGCGGGGTTGGCGTGGAGGTTCAGGGTTTTGTGTTGAATCCTCTCGCGTCGGCCGAGGTTGTCCTGACAGAACAGGAAAGACAAATGGGAGTTGCCGTCTGCGATATCGGCGGGGGCACCACGGACCTGGCTATTTACGTGGATGACGACGTCTGGCATACGATGGTGCTGGCTGTGGGCGGCAACCATCTGACACAGGATATCGCACACGGCCTGCGTTTGCCGATCACGCAGGCTGAGGAAGTCAAGAAACAGCAGGGACATGCCGTCCGGGCGGAAGTGGGCGCCGAAGAATATTTCAGTATCCGCCCGTTTGGCGAAGACCAGCCCGTGCGCATCAACCGGCAGGATCTTGCGCACATCATCGAAGCGCGGACGGCTGAGATGTTTGCGCTGATCCTGCAGGAAATCAAGCGCTCAGGCTACGATGGCCTGCTCCCCGCCGGGATGGTACTCACCGGCGGCACGAGTGCGCTGCCCGGCATCAAGCGCGTGGCCAGTGAAATCCTGGGAATGCCGGTACGTACGGCACAGCCGGAGAACCTGATCGGTCTTACCGACCGGCTGAACTCACCCGCTTACGCAACCAGTGTGGGACTCTTGCACTGGGCTTTGATCATGCACGAACATGAACCGGCATTCAATGCGTCGCGCTCGCACAGAGACCGGCGTACGAAAGGAGAAAGAAATATGAGTTTGGACAACGTCAGGGACTGGTTAAAGAGGCTACTACCTTAGTAGGGTAGAAATACGGTCATTTTTACTCTCCTCAGTTTTTGAACGTGCTGTTAAAATTACATCACGTTCTCCAGGACAAAACAAAATCGGTACACCTTTATTCTCATGGAGGAACAAATGGACTCGACCAGAAAACATCAACCCGTTGAAAGCTTTGCCCGCATCAAGGTCATCGGCGTAGGCGGCGCCGGTCAGAACGCCGTCAACCGCATGATCGATGAGGGCATAAATGGCGTGGAGTTTATCTCTACCAATACGGACGCGCAGGCTCTTGCCCTTTCGAAAGCCCCCACCCGCGTGCGCCTGGGCGACAAACTCACGCGCGGCCTGGGCGCGGGCGGCGACCCTGAAATCGGACGCAAGGCTGCCGAGGAATTGGCTGACGAGCTCTACAACGTGCTCAAAGGCGCGGACATGGTCTTTGTGACCGCCGGAATGGGCGGCGGCACCGGCACGGGAGCTGCACCCATCGTTTCACAAGTCTCGAAGGAATGCGGCGCATTGACCATCGGTGTTGTGACCCGCCCGTTCACGTTCGAAGGTGGACGCCGCGCACAGGCGGCTGAAGTGGGCGTGACAAAAATGAAAGAGCACGCGCATACGCTCATTTCGATCCCGAATGACCGCCTGCTGCAAATCGCGGACAAGAAGTCCAGCCTGCAAGACGCTTTCCGACTGGCGGATGATGTCTTGCGGCAGGGCATCCAGGGTATCTCAGAATTGATCACGGTGCCCGGCCTGATCAACCTGGATTTCGCAGATGTACGCGCCATCATGTCCGAGGGCGGCGCAGCCCTTATGGCCGTGGGCCGCGGCTCCGGCGACGAGCGCGCCAAACTGGCCGCCGAACAGGCCATTTCCAGCCAATTACTCGACATTACGATCGACGGCGCACGCGGTGTACTCTTCAACATGACGGGCGGCCCGAACCTGACGCTCTTTGAAGTGAACCAGGCCGCGGCCATTATCCGCGAGACCGCACATCCGGATGTCAACATGATCTTCGGCGCAGTTATCGACCAGGATATGGGCGACGAAGTGCGCGTGACGGTTATCGCCACCGGTTTCGAACGAAGCGGTGTACCGCGGCGCGCCCTTGAGCGTCTCACCACCCATACTGAACGGCCGGCTTCCCATAACGGGATGTTAGCCGCCCCCGCGGCCTTCAGCCGGCCAAGCGAATCGGTGAGCGTCAATTCAGAGCTAAGGTCGTCTTCAGAATCAAAGTCGATCACGCCGCCAGCCACCTACGGCAACGACGATCTGGATGTCCCGACCTTCCTGCGGAACCGCAGGTAAGCACTCTCAATGATCTTGTGCCGGTACTGATGAACCTGCGCAAGGTTGAATAAATCTGGTCAGTCCATAATAGGGATGCAGGTTCCCCTGTATCCCTATTTATTTATGTTAAAATACAACAGATGAAATCCATCCCGCCCATTCATAATAGGGACCACCCCTCCTATCAACTCCATCGCAAACAAATGTGGACGCAAATCCTGCTGCCCATTATTGTTGCGGCCCTGGTGTTTATAGCCATTATCATCGTCACCAGCCTTGCCACTTTCCGGGACCAGGCGGACGTGGGCCGCTGGGCCGCCATCTCCACCATCTGGCTGGTCCTGCCGGTCATGCTTGCGGGACTGATATTTCTGGTTCTCCTGATCGCCCTGATCTATCTTATGGCCCGTATGACCGCCCTGATACCTCCCTACTCGTATCAGGCCCAGCGTTTCGTGTATCGCATCGAGAGCGCTGTTAAACGCCTGGCTGAAATGTTCAGAAAACCAGTACTCGCGCTCAAGGAAATGGGCAGACTTGCGCGCACCTATATCAAAAACGCGAGGAAAGCGAATAGCGGATAGGGTTGCCCTTCCACGCCAGTCTCGAAGGGACAGTAGGTTGAACTAAATCGAAAGGAAGTCCTGTATTATGTCCAGTAGAGGCAGAATATTATTCTATGGTGCATTCATCGGCGCCGTCACGGGGCTGATCGCAGCCCTGCTGCTAAACCGCCGCGCGAGCAAGGATGAGCGTTCGACGGCAATTACAACCGGAGAAGGGCTAAAGCTGGGGGTAATGATATTCGGACTGCTTAGGGCCATTGCAAGTCTTGGAGAGGACGATAAGAAATAGAAAAATCGGAGGGCCGGTAACCGGCCCTCCGATTTTTTTTAAGTGAAGGCAACCGGCGGGAAGCGCCACTATTAAGCGCTGGCAGTTTTCATCCAGATCATCAACCATGGCATAGAGCACCGGACGAACATCACGACCGTTCTTAATCAGGGATTGCGGACACCTCCCGAAGTCGATGGCTGGAGTTACCTGTTGGCCAACCCTGAGCGGTTTGACCTACAGTGAGCATCTTCGTCAGCCAGTTATTCGGCCTTTCACATCCTCCGCGCGGAAGGGTCCTGACTCGGCTATCAAAGCAGTTGCCTCTTTCAACTTTTCCCAAACGTTCCAAAGCAGCACTCCGCGTACACGGCCTTCTTTGAGATAATAGACGACGCCCTTCCGGAAGGGCTCCTGCCAATCGGAGACCATCTCCAGTTTGGTGCTCAGCTCGCCCACGGCCTCGTAGCCCAACTCGAACAGATCCGAATAAAAGTAAGGGGTGTGATCGTAGACTTCGTCCGCGCCAGCCATATTCCGCCCGGCCTGCTTGCCCATCATCAAAGCATTATCTTCATGCTCCACTCGCATGCTTTTTCCAAGCGTTGGATGCGGGAACATGGCAACATCGCCCGCCGCGAAGATGTCGGCAACGGAAGTCCGCAGATGGCTGTCTACAACAATGCCGTTCTCGACTTTCAGATTGGCAGACTTTGCGAGTCCTATGTTAGGGCGAAGGCCAATGCCTGCCACGATACCGTCCACTTCGATCTGGAGGCCGCCCCGGGTGAGGACCGTAAGGCCGCTAGCGGTCTTTTCGATACTGCTGACGGCGTTCGCGGGCACGAGGTCAACTCCCTTCTTCCTATAAAAATCATTCAAGGATTGTGAGAGCTCTGGCGGATAAACAAGCTCCCCAATTGACTTTTCCAGGAAGACCATCGTTACTTTTTTACCCTGCATTTTTAATGCAGCGGCGAGTTCAGATCCGATGAAGCCTCCACCGATGACGAGGAACCGCTCCTTGCGTTCAACGAGGGCGCGCAATCGTTCAAAATCCTGAAGCGTACGATAGTAGATAATATGCTCATCGCCGAAGGGTAAACGAATGGGGGAGCCGCCAGTCGCCACCAATAATTTATCATAGGTGTACTCATCACCGTGGTCATCACGTATGCGCTTGTTGAGGGGGTTGATCTTGGTCACTTCCCGTCCCAGGTAAAAATCAACATTCAGCTGCTCGGTGCCCCGCCAGACCTTTGCAAAGGGACGACCTTTCCACATGCCTTTGCTCAGAGGCGGGCGAGCATAGGGCATATCAGTTTCGTAACCGACCAGGCCAACGGAGCCGTCCTGATCGAGCTCGCGGATACCGCGCACAGCCGCGTCTGCAGTCATGCCGCCGCCAATGATCAAATAAGTGTAATGCTTCATAATGTTTTCCTCCGATTCTGAAAATCGAGAAATGTGATGCTGTGCAATTGCAGGTGCCCTGCAAAAGGAGATGAACTCTATAAGGACATTGGGGCTGGACCCAATTGCTTTTCCGTTAATCCAAGACACAGACTACAGGTAACCATGAAATATTTCGTCAGCTCGTTTTGAAACAAACCAGACCTTTGAGGTATGTCCCTTCGGGAAAGCTCAATGCCACCGGGTGATCCGGCGCCTGGGCCAGGTGCTCAATGATCTGCACCTCCGCACCCGCATCCAGCGCCGCGCCCGCCACGATTTTCTGGAAGAGCGCTGCATCCACCCCTCCCGAACAGGAAAACGTGACAAGGATTCCGCCAGGTCGCAGAAGTTTGAAGGCCAGCAGGTTTATGTCCTTGTAGCCGCGCGCGGCCTTGCCGGCCTGGGAAGCGGTGGCCGCAAATTTAGGCGGATCGAGAATGATCATATCGAACGCGCGCCCCCCATCACGCAGTTTGCGCAGAACCTGAAAAACGTCCCCTTCGAGAAGCTCCAGGCGATCAGCAGGCAACGCATTTAGCGCAACATTTTCGCGTACAAGAGACAGCGCCTCAGACGAAGAATCCACGGCTAATACCGATCTTGCCTCTCCAGCCAGGGCGTTGACCGTGAACCCGCCTGTGTAACAGAAGCAATCCAATACTTCACGGCCCTGCGCCAACGTGCGGAGATGCCGACGATTGATCGCCTGATCGAGGTAGAAGCCGGTCTTGTGGCCCGTCGCAACATTGACCAGGAATTTCAGGTTGTTTTCCCGGATCGTAATGGTTGAGGAGACTTCGCCTCGAATTACACCGCCGCGGGACTGGAGGCCCTCCAACTCACGCACGTCGGCATCGGAACGTTCGTACATATTCTTCAAACCCGTTTCTTCCAGCAAGAGATCAGCCAAAAGCTCGCGCCAGAATTCCACGCCGGCAGTCAAGTACTGTATGACGAGCGTATCCGCATACCGGTCAACAATCAGGCCGGGCAAAAAATCGGATTCGGCATGGATGAGACGGAGCGAAAGGGTAGAGCTTCCATCCGCTCCCCCACCGGACAACAGAGGGACGAGTAATTCGCGAGCACGGAGCGCGCAGCGAATTCGGCGCCGAAAGAAATCAGCGTCCACCTGCTCATCGGGATCAAAGGTCCATACGCGAGCCCTGATCTGCGAGTGAGGGCTGTAAAAGCCGCGGGCCAGGAAGTGACCATTAGCCGCGAGCACATCCAACGTCCCACCTGAGGAGGGTTCCTGATCCACGTGCTGCACGGCTCCCGAAAAGACCCACGGGTGGCGGCGGAGCAGTGATTTTTCACGTCCGGGTTTGAGCACGAGGGCGGGCATGGGTTAAATCTTACTGCAAAAAGAATCGCATGTGGCAAGGCTCTAAACCCCGGTTCTGCGACCGGACGTATAATCGAAGAATGACTTCCAGGATGTGGATCAAGTCGTGGGTGCTGCCACTAACAACCGCGGCGCTGATCGCAGCTCAAATCCTTGGTCCGGCGGCCGTATGGAAAGGGCTATTAGTGGCACTGGGTGGGTGCTGGCTGCTCAGCTATTTATGGGCACGCTCCCTACAAAGGAACCTGCATTTGGAACGCGCCATGCGTTTTGGGTGGATACAGGTGGGCGATAAACTGGAAGAACAATTCACGCTGGTCAATGATGGCCCGTTCCCAGCCCTGTGGGTGGAGGTCAGCGATCAATCAACTCTGCCGGGTTACACCGTCGCGCGCGCCACAGGCGTCGAAGGGAAAAGCAGCAATGTGTGGCATACCTCCGGTATCTGTTCACGGCGCGGTGTGTATAAGCTGGGCTGTACAACGTTACGGAGCGGGGACCCGTTCGGTATTCACCAGGTGGAACTCGTCCAACCCGAATTTGCCACGCTGATGGTCATGCCGCCCGTGATCGCGCTGCCCTCCATAGAAATCACACCGGGAGGCTGGTTGGGCGAAGGCCGGCCACGTCCCAACGCCTCTGAGCAAACAGTGAGCGCGGCTGCCGTCCGCCAATATGCACCGGGCGACAGCATGCGTATGATTCATTGGCCTACAACCGCACGACTTAATGAGCCTTACGTCCGGACCTTGGAAGGTGCACCGGCCGGAGATTGGTGGATCGTACTGGACTTCGAAAGACTGGTCCAAGCACACTGCGATGAATCAGAAACGACAGAGGAATTAGGCGTGATCCTGGCTGCTTCGCTGGCAGATCGTGGTTTGCGCAGCCACCGTTCGGTTGGAATGCTGGCAAGCGGCAAAGAGCCAATTTGGATGCGGCCTGAAACCGGTGAACATCGTCGTTGGGAGATATTGCGCGCATTGGCCGCACTCGATACCGGTGAGACCCCACTGGCAGACCTGCTGAATAGCGCCGCGCCAGCATTAGGGCGCCAGGCGAGTCTTCTCATGATTACGTCCTCGATACAAAGCGAATGGCTCAAGCCATTAGCGAATCTCCTTTGGCGCGGCTTTACACCGACAGTCATTTTGATGGATCCGGCCTCCTTCGACGCATCCACACACGACCCGGCAAGCACCAGGGCGATGGATAAGCTGCTTGTGGATCTGAATATCCCTCATCACATTGTGACTCGCGATCTTTTCAAACAACCCGATATGCGCCCCGGCCCACGCGGGAAATGGGAATGGCGCATTTCAGGTACCGGCAGGGCCGTGCCTGTCCGCCTGCCGGGCGATCTCACCTGGAAGAGCCTGAGATGATCGCTCTCCTGCAGCGCCTGAGCACGCGGCAAAACAGCATTCTGCTGCTCACGTTAGCCAGCCTGGTCTGCCTGCCGATTGGATTGCAGAAGCTGGCGCCCGACGCTGCTTTAAGCCTTTTGCTGCCCGTGACCGTTCTAAGTGCGTTGCTGGCTTACGGCCTGGCTACGGCAAACATAAAGAAGAACTGGGGATTGTTTATCCTTTTTGCCTGCGGACCGTTGATCCTATTCATCCGAATTGCGCAGTTGGGCAGCGCCCTACTGGCAATCGCCTCGGAATTGCTGCTTATCGCGGCACAGATCATTCGCTCCGCTCAGGGAAACCCAAGTTCCTCGCTGGATCTTTCCACATTGTTTGGAGCAGGAAACTTATTATCGACCCAGGCTATGGGCTTTGGGTATCGACTGTTCGTTTGGGCGGCAGGCCTGGTACAAAACAAAGTCATTGAAGACCTGGCTGTCCGCGCCTTCGCATGGAGTCTCGGGTTATGGCTGATCGCTGCCTGGGGCTGTTGGCAGATACGCCGGCACGGAAAAGCGCTCCTGGGGCTCACCCCGGCTACGATAGCCCTTGGGCTGATTCTCTTCAACACAGCACCGAAGTCGGGCATCTTGTGGCTGTATTTGAGCAGCTTCCTGCTGCTGCTGGGGATCACAAATTACGAGAACCTGCACGCTGCCTGGACAAAACAAGGCACGGACTTTTCGGAGTTGGTATGGGAGGATGTACTGCTAGCAACCGTGGCCCTGGCCTTAGGGTTAATCGTGGCGGGCTACCTGGTCTCTTCTTTTTCCATCAAGGAGATGCTGGATCGAATGCGTGAGAGACAGACCGTTACTGCGAGTCCTCTCACCGGCACGGCCGTGCCCGGTGTAAAACACCCACAAGTCCAGAGCAGCCTGCCGGAAGTCCATGCAATCCTGGGAGGCCCGACTCTTTCGCAGGATGTCGTCATGTTTATCAGCACCGGTGAGTACCAGCCCATGCCGCACGCAGTCAACGTAGATGCCCCTTATTACCATTGGCGGGCCCTGACGTATCAGACCTATACCGGCTCAGGCTGGTATAACCCTCGTGGTCAGGAGATAAAAATCCGACCCCACCAGATGCTCATCCAAACCACCCCGATGAATTATCGCATCGTGCATCAGACTGTGACCTTCCCCGAAGGAGTTAAGGAAGGCCTTTATTGGACGGGCACGCTGGTCCAGTCAGACTCGTCGCTGCAAGTCTCGTGGCGCTCCCAGCCTGCCAAGGACGCCCGCGCGGCGGGCCTCGACCCACTGGCGGGTGCAGACATGGTTGGAGGTTTGGTTTCCCAGCCAAACCCAGGCTCTGCCCAACAATACACGGCCGAATCCATATTGCCGAATGTGAGCGAGGCCGACCTGCGGGCTGCGCAGGCAAGCTACCCCGCCTGGGTGAGCCAAAGGTATCTGGCATTGCCGGATACGGTTCCAGAAAGAGTACGCGCTCTGGCACGCGACCTCACTGCAAACGCGGCCACACCTTTCGATCAGGCGCTGGCCATTGAAGCCTATCTACGCAAGATCCCTTATAGTCTCAAAGTGCCCGGTCCGCCCGCCAACCGGGACGCTGCCGATTACTTCCTCTTCGATTTGAAAACAGGATACTGCGATTATTACGCCACAGCCATGACCGTACTGGCCCGGGCCGTGGGCCTTCCGGCGCGCCTGGTCATAGGCTACGCCAGTGGCACTTACGATCCCTACAATGCGCAGTATGTGGTCAGGCAGGCCGATGCCCACGCCTGGACGGAAATCTACTTTTCAGGGATCGGCTGGATCGAGTTCGAACCGACAGCGAACCAACCGGCCTTGTTCCGGCCTCAAGACAGCCAGCCCCTCCCGCAGACAGTTTTCAAGACGCCGAAGCCGGTGATCTGGGATCAATTGCCGAAGTTCCTTACCGGCCAGTTAGGCTTTACATGGAAACCACCGGCCGCGCTGCTATTGCTTTATTTTTTGTGGATTGGCACAGATGGCCTTCGCCTGGGCCTATACGTTCCCTCTGAAGCGATACAGCGGCTGTTTGGAAGACTGCGGCGTCTCGCGCACCCAATCAGCGGTGACCCCTCCCCCGATGAGACAGCCTGCGAATATGCCGCCGCTCTGACCACTCGCCTGGATTCGATCCTGCAGGGGAATCGCTTGAAAAAATGGCTGCTGTCGCCGGCGCCAGCGCAAATCAGTTCTTTGACAGACCTCTATACACAGAGCTTATTTTCCCCAACCCCGCTAACGTGTGCCAATATCCGCGGCGCCGGACAAACCTGGGGCCGCCTGCGCTGGAGGCTTTTGGTGGTGAATATTCTCCTGGCAGTAATAGACCGCGCCCCTAGCCGCTGAATTTCTCCATCCAACGCTCGGGATTGTTCATGGACGTAAAACCGAACTGGCTGTATAAGCCGTGGGCATCCCGCGTGGCAAGCAGAAAGCGCCGCAAGCCCTGCAACTCCGGATGGGAAAGGATGGAGGCCATCAACCATTTTCCAATCCCCTGCTTACGATAATCCTCATGGATAAAAACATCGCAGAGCCAGCCGAACGTAGCGTAATCGGTCACTACCCGGGCAAGTCCGATCTGACGCCTTTGATCGTATATACCAAAGACAAGCGAGTGCCGGAGTGAAAGTTCGATGCGCTCACGGGTTCTGCCCTGCGCCCAATATGCCCGCGAGAGAAAATCACAAATAGCGTCCACATCGATCAGTCCCGGATCGGTACTGATGAGAAGGTCTTGCCGATGAGTTTCGAAGTATTTGGCCATTGGGAAAGTTTATCATAGGGCAAATTGGAGACAGGAATATTTGGGCAAGTAGTTCGTTAATAATGGTTATAGGAATGAATTTACCTTACCGGAATATCAGCCGAAAGTGAGACAAAATGAACAACGAACAGCATCTTTCGCCATTTTTCCCCAGCCTGGTCATTCGAAGGCCTTTTAGCTTCGTTACCGGCGTGGCGGCCAGCCTTGTGATCCTTGCAGCACTTGCCCTACGGCTGGCAGGCAATATGTATCTCGAGCAGTTGAATTGGATCGATGCGTTTACGCCGGTTATGATCGGGATACTTCTTCTACGAGCCTTATTCAGCCTGCGCGAGGATACGGACCTGCAAGCAGTGTCAATGGCGCTGATCGGCGCACTGTCCTTTATATTTATCTATGAGGCCATCTACAAGCTGTCATTCTGGACATTCCCGTGGCGAATGCCGCCCGCGGAACTCAGAGACTTTACGATCCAATTGGGAACCGCGCTCACAGCGCTAGCCGGTTTTGCTTACGGAAAATTCAAGCTGACCAAACCGAGCCTGATCTTCCTGGGCCTTTTCGTGCTGCTCTACGTTTTTTGGCTGCTGGTCGGCTTCCCGCAGGTGGACAACGGCCAAAACGTTTACAGCGCTGTGATCAAGATCCCATTCACCTGGAACATGATCTACGCGGTGAACCGGGGCACCAAGGTATTGATGTTCCTGGCTTATTTTTTCTTTTTTACCGGACCTGCAAGGGATAAGATATACCTGGCTCGAGCAGCTGCTGTGGCAAAACACGCCGAGGGCGACGACTGATCCGGTATTTCACGTTAACCTAAACGCCCCGCAGGTTTGCCCCCCTTCCGGGGGTAACACAAAACCTGCGGGACGTTGTATAAGCTCATAAGAGGACTACGGGCATAGAATAAAAGGGATGAATAAGAATGTGGCCTTGCGGGTTACTCTTGGGATCGCAGTAATCGTCGCAGGAATTGTTTTATTTGTTGCATCCAGAAATGCTGTCCCGCCCGCTCAGACCCATCACCCATCTGTCGACAGCGGTTTCGTAACCGTCAGCAACGACAAGTTCAAGCTCAACGGCCGCACATACTATTTTGTCGGCGCCAATTTCTGGCAGGGAATGGAGTTGGGCGTGGATGGGCCCACAGGGGATCGGAAGGAGTTGGTCCGGGAACTGGATCATTTGCAGCAGCTGGGAGTCACCAACCTACGGATCATGGCATCATTGGAAGGCCCCAACACCGAACCTCACCGCATGACCCCGGCGTTAATGACCTCACCGGGCGTATATGATAAGACGGTGCTGGACGGACTTGACTTTTTATTGTCAGAGATGGGCAAACGCGGAATGAAAGCCGTTATGACCCTAAACAACTTTTGGTCCTGGTCCGGCGGCATGGCAGAATATGTGTCATGGCAGAATATGTGTCATGGCAAAATGGCACTTCCATCCCCTATCCCGGGGATTGGAATGCCTTCGAAGACTATGCGGCCGGATTCTATTCCTGCAGACAATGCCAAACCTGGTATCGAAATTACATCGATATGATCACCAACCATGTAAATCAATACAGCGGAATAAGATACTGCGACGATCCCACAATTTTCTCCTGGGAGCTGGCAAACGAACCACGCCGGTATCCGAAAGAATGGATCGATGATACGGCCGCTTATATTAAGTCATTGGACCCGAGCCACCTGGTCACAACAGGCTCGGAAGGGACCCGGCCCGGTGGCAATTGGGTCGGCGACCCTCCACATGAAAGGCCGGGCTGGTATTCCGTCTATGATACAGACGAGTCCACTCTTGCCATTATTTCAGGCCATGTTCAAAAGATGCTACAGGCCGGAATGCAAACCGTCTCGATCGGATTCCCTTCCACTGAGCAGTTTATGAACTCGGCCGTTTCGCATTAAGCCGAGGCGCCTACGGAGCCTGCTCGGAGTCACACCAGAGCAGTGGGGGCTTTCCGTAATGCAGATCGGATCATCAGGAATTCGGTGATATTTTCGGAAGTAATCAGGCCCACCAGCTGACCGGCATGCGTGACCGGCAGTGTCTTGATGCCGCTTTCATTCAGGCGGGCAAGAGCGGACTCCACCATTTCGTGGGTGTCCACCTCCGGTACGTCGCTGCGCATTACCTCGGTTACGGGCGCGTTCTGACCATTTTTGGTGAGGGCTTTGATAAAGGTCTCACGATCAAGGATACCAACGAGACGCCCGCCGTCCACCACTGGAAAATCCTGCTGTGAACCCGCCAGGATCAATTCGACAACCCGTGCCAGGGTATCGGTGGGCGATAAAGTTTCGTAGTTTGTCACCATGGCCCGGCTGATGGGAATGCCTCCAAGCGAGTTCTTGATCTGCGCCATACTCGCCTCCTGCTCGGCGCCAATCCACACAAACAACGCGATGAACAGCAGGAAGGGATCGGTAAATAAACCCACGAAGCCAAATATAAAAGCCATTGCCTGCCCCACGCTGGCCGCGATCTGCGTAGCCTTTGTATGATCGAGACTCATTGCCAGGATGGCGCGCAGAACGCGGCCGCCGTCCATCGGGAAGGCAGGCAGCAAATTAAAAGCAACCAGCAGGAGATTAACGGTCAGGAGACGGTTCAGGAAACTTCCTGACGTTAGATTCAAGCCCTGAAACGTAACCGGGCTGTTGGTCAGGAACAAGAACAGGAAGATAACAACGGAAATCGCCAGGTTCACAGCCGGGCCAGCAAGAGCCACCCACAGCTCTTCAATGGGATTCTCTGGTATGCGCTCAAGCCGGGCCACCCCACCGATGGGGTAGAGGGTGATATTGCGGGTCATGATGCCATATCGCCGTGCCGTGAGAGCATGCCCATATTCATGGAGCACAACACACAGGAACAGAACCAGGAGGAACACCACGCCGCTGATCACGGCCACCCAGTTATGAAGCTCAAACCAATAACTGACCGCCAGCCATCCAATGATCAATAGAAAGGTTACATGCATATAAACATCGATCCCCCATAAACGGCCGATCTTCCAGGACCATTTCATAATTACCTCCAAGCGGAAGACAAATCATGTGAGAGCAGAGAGCCTGTTTTGGATGTGCAGACCAGGTCCGCTCCTCCAAAGATGAAAAATCTGCAAGGATTGTCTTCTTATTTAATACTAAAACGATTTTATTACCGGAAAATGACGCCCGCGTTAGAGCACTATTATAGTTTTGTAAACATCGCCCCCGTGGTTTCGCAGCGGGTGACTAAATGATGCCGATCTGTTTCCCCGCCGTAACGATCACATCCATCGCCCGCTCGATCTCGGAAGGCTCATGCGCGGCGGTGATGGTGGCGCGCAGGCGCGCGAGGCCTTCAGGCACGGCCGGCGAAACCACAGGCAGGACGAACACATCGTGGTGCTGGGCTTCGCGCGTCATGACAAAAGCCTGCTCATCCGAACCGCACAGTACGGGCACGATGGCAGTGGTGGTCAACAGCGTATCGAAGCCCGCGCTCTTCAGCCCGCCGATAAAGAGCCGGGTATTCTGGTTCAGTTTCTCGATCCGCCAGGGTTCATCCAGAATGACCTTAAAAGCCTCGTTCGCGGCAGCAGCCTGGGCGGGAGGCAAGGCGGCTGAGAAAATATAGGCGCGACTGGCATGCCTCAGGTAGTTTATCAGCTCCTTTTTACCGGCTATATAACCTCCAACCGAGGGGATGGTCTTGCTCAAAGTACCCATCTTGATATCCACCACATTTTCAAGACCGAAATGTTCCTCGATACCCGTGCCCGTCTTGCCCAAGACGCCCAGCGAATGGGCCTCATCCATCATCAAATAGGCGCCGTATTTCTGACAGACCCTGACCATATTCGGCAGGTCAATCACATCCCCGTCCATGGAAAAGACCGCGTCGGCGATCACCAGCTTTGAAACGTCGTCGGGGATCTGTTGAAGACGGTGCTCCAGGTCTTCCATGTCGTTATGTTTGAAACGGCGGAACTCCGCACCAGACATCAGGCAGCCGTCCACGATGGAGGCATGGTTAAGCTTATCGGACAAAACGTAGTCGCCCCGCCCCATCAAGGTCGAGACTACGGTCAGGTTGGTCACGTAGCCGGAGGTAAATGTGATCGCGGACTCGGTATGTTTGAAGTGCGCGATCGTTTCTTCGAGTTCGTCGTGAAGGGTCAACGTGCCGGCGAGCGTCCGCACCCCGTTGGTGGCCGTGCCAAACTTGTCCACGGCTTTCTTGGCGGCCGCGTTGATGCGCGGGTGCCCGATCAGTCCAAGATAACTGTAGGAGGCGTACATCCCCATTTCCCGGCCGCGGACCAACACCCTGGCGCCGCCGCGGATCTCTTCGATCGGCTGATTGTAAAAATAAAGCCCAGCGGCTTTGGCCTCCGAAACGCGTTCGGTATATACCCGAATACGGCGCGTGACGGCATCATCTTTGTTGAAATCCATTTCTCGGCTCCTGATAAAGTTTTCTCTGGAGAGTGTCTCTTGAACTTCCGGTTGGTCCGTTCCGTGCCTAAAGACGTGGACTGAACGGATATGTTCAGGATTTCCGAGTTGTCCATGTTTCCGGTCCAAAAAGGCTTAAGAAACAGTCTCTATTTTAGACTTATTGAGGTTCCCCATGGATCTTAAGGTACTCTCAAACTTCGCAGCGCTTACACGGTCCAACCTAGTTTAGTCGAGCCAGAGACAACTGTCAACGCGGGCCGGTGTCGGCAAAAACCTGATATTCGGTGAACTCAACGGGCGCGATAAGGTTGGGATACAGGGTGCCCGTAAAGCGATTCACAGCCTCGGAGTTGGCATGCGCATCCCTTGCCCCAGCGTCACGAAAGATGAAAAGATGCAGGAATTTGTGCGGATCATCGGATTCGTGCAGCGACATGTAAGAGAGCGTGCCCGGCTCCTGGGCGCGGACATACTCGACGAATATACGTATAGCCTGCTGACAGGCCTCGAGGGCCTGTGGCTTGACCTCGAAGCGGGCCGTTTGATAAATTGGCATTAGAAACCTCCGGAGCGGTGCTGCTCTACGAAAGGAACCGCAGCATTATAGCAGATGGACATTCCGAGCCTGTCGTTTTCATATCCGGTTTTCCATAATACATCGGGCCGGAGAGACGGCAAGAGCCTCGGAGATTAAACAGGTTCAAGCACCACGATCGGAATTCGGCGCTTGGTCATATTCTGGTAATCAAGATACGGGGGGTGTTTCTGTGTGGCAAAACTCCAGAGGCGGGAATATTCCTCGCCGCCGGCTTCGCGCATGCGCACCGAAATGGACCTCCCTTTCACATCGATTCTGGCATGCGGCTGCTTTTTGAGGTTCAGATACCAGTCTGCATGCCGGTCTTTTCCCCAATTTGATTCGACGATCAGATACTTGCCCTCAAAATCGAAATAGGCGATCGGTATTGAACGGGGTTGACCCGTTTTGCGCCCAACCGTGTGCAAGATGAGTATGGTCTGCGTTCCCAGCTTGCTCCCAATTCGCCCTGAGCTGATGCGGATCAGAAAGGAGTTTACAGCCATGAACCATTTGATAAGGATATCCTTCATGCCTTACCCAATTTCTTTAGTTCCGCTTCATTGATGATCTTGACGCCCAAAGACCTGGCCTTCTCGAACTTGGAACCTGGTTCTTCGCCGAGCACCAGATAATTCGTCTTCCTGCTCACGCTGTCGGTGACCTTTCCACCCTGCGCCTCGATGAACTCCCTGGCCTGGTCGCGCGAGAAGTTTGGCAGGGTTCCAGTGATGACGAAGGTCATACCGGTGAAGACACCTTCTTTCTTCTTTCCTTTTTCCTGCAGCCTGGGCCAAACACCGGTTCTCTTCAGTTTGGCTAATACTTTCTGGTTCGCCGGCCGCCCGAACCAATCCACGATGGCCTCCGCGATGTTCGGGCCCACACCTTCGATCTGCATCAAGTCATCGACGCCGGCTTTCGAGATCGAGTCCAAATCGCCAAAATGCCCGGCCAGGTCGCCGGCAACAACTTCCCCCACGCCGCGGACTCCAAGGGCAGTAACGAGGCGGCTTAGAGGTTGACGCCTGGAATTCTCAATGGAGGCCAATAAATTCTCAGCGATCTTACCAGGCGGTTCTTTATCGGTTTTTCTATCTTTCTTGGTAACAGCCTCCAAGATATCTGCCCGCTTCAAACTGTAGATGTCGGCTGCATCCTTGACCGCGCCGGTCTCCACCAGTTTTTCCACGATCTTTGTACCCAGGCCAACGATGTCCATGGAGCCGCGCGAGACGAAATGCTCCACGTTTCTCAAGAGCTGCGCGGGGCAGGCCGCATTGACGCAATACCAGGCAACCTCCCCCTCCAGGTGCTCAACCGGCTGGTCGCAGACGGGACATTTTTTCGGGGGGACATATTTCTTTTCACGGCCGGTGCGCACGTCCACAACCGGGCCGATCACATACGGGATCACTTCGCCGGCACGTTTGACCAACACACGGTCGCCGACGCGAATATCCTTCTCGGCAATGTAGTCAAAGTTATGCAGGGTGGCGCGTTCGACCACCACGCCCCCGATCTCAACGGGCTCAAGCACCGCATTCGGAATCAATACGCCGGTCCGACCTACGCTTACGCGAATATCCTGGAGTTTTGTAGTCACCTCACGCGCCGGGAACTTGAAGGCAATCGCACCGCGGGGGTCCTTTCCGACGGTGCCCAACTCCGCTGCCAGATTCAAATCGTCAATTTTGATGACCATCCCATCGGCTTCATAGGTCAACTCGTCGCGGCGTGTGTTCCACGTTTCGGTATATGCAATGGCGGATTCGATATCATTGAAGCGGCGCGCCACATCGGTCACCGGGAAGCCAAGGCCGCGCAAGTATTCCAGAAGCTCCCACTGCGAAGTTGGGACTTTGCCACCTTCGGAATGCACGATCTGATAGACCAGCAGGGTCAAGGGGCGCGAAGCCGTCAGAGCGGGGTCGAGCTGACGGAGCGAGCCGGCCGCCGTGTTCCGCGGGTTAAGGTAGGTTTTCTGACCGGCTTCTTCCAACTGCTTATTGAGGGCTTCGAACTCTTTTATGGGAATGAACGCTTCGCCGCGCACAACCAGATATCTGGGGACCTGCAGATTGGAGGATTGGGATACCGGTATTTTCAGCGGTATGGCCTGTACGGTACGCAGGTTGGAGGTTATATCTTCTCCCACCTCCCCATCGCCGCGGGTCGCGCCCTGGACAAAAAGCCCATTGCGATAGTGCAGCACCACGGACAATCCGTCAATTTTCGGTTCCACTACAAATTTTGCGGAGGCTACTCTTTCATCCAGTTTGCGGACGCGCTCGAACCAGGCGAGTGCGTCCCCCGCGCCGAAGGCGTTGGCCAATGAGAGGATGGGCCCAGGGTGGCGAACCTTCTCGAAGCGGTCCGCGGGAGCGGAACCGGCGCGCTGCGTGGGCAAATCTGGCGTGATCCAATTCGGATGTCCGACCTCGATCTGCTTCAGCTCATTCAGCAGCTTGTCGTATTCGGCGTCGCTGATCACAGGGTCGTCGAGAACATGATAGCGATGGTTGTGGAAATTGATCTGGGATTTCAGTTCTTCGTAACGTGCGCGCAAAGAGTTGGCATCCATGCTCAAATTATAGCGCAGCTAATCAGACTAATAAAGTCAATAAATTGATCCCACATTCCCGGGGTTCAAGATTGAATTCGCAGGTCCCTCATTGCGTGCGATATACTTCACGACATGACTCAACGCATCGGCATCTTCGGAGGCACCTTCGATCCGCCTCACCTGGGGCATTTGATCCTGGCCTCGGAGGCCTTTACGAAACTTGAGCTGAGCCGTCTCTTGTGGGTACTCACATCCATCCCACCCCACAAAACAGACCAAACGATCAGCCCGCTGGAAGACCGGCTTGCCATGGTCAGGCTTGCCCTGAAGGACGAGCCGGATTTCGAACTCTCCAGAGTTGATATGGATCGTCCGGGGCCGCAGTACACACTCGATACGATGAAGCTGCTCGCCCGGCAATATCCGGACGACGAATTGATCCCGCTGATCGGCGGGGATTCATTACGCGATCTTCCCACCTGGCACAACCCGAAAGATTTGGTCGAAGCCTGCCACGAGATCGGCGTGATGCGTCGCCCCGGCAACTCGATCGACCTTTCACAACTCGAGAAAGAAATCCCCGGCCTCACGGCGAAGATCCGTTTTGTGGACGCCCCCTTGTTGGAAATCGCCTCGCACGAGATCCGCCAGCGCGCGGCGGAAGGCTCGCCCTTCCGCTATTACCTGCTGCCTTCGGTCTATAAATACATCGTTGCACACAAGCTGTATTCGAATTCCGGTTGAGGGCTTGTTGCCAGAATCTTTGAAGGCGGCTATAATAGCACCTGCAATTCGGGGCGTGGCGCAGTCCGGCTAGCGCGCTTGCATGGGGTGCAAGAGGTCGGAGGTTCAAATCCTCTCGCCCCGACTGAAGACCCTAAAGACACCATCCACAAACTGAAAGGATGGTGTTTTTATATGTCAAATGGCATAACGCGGCTGCTGCTTGTGGCCGTCGACCGTGAAGCCTTGAAATCAATATGGAAGCTTCGGCAAGCCTGCATTTTTGTAGGGTTTCGGGTACTTGTCTAAGAGCCTGCTTGGGCAGGCTGATACCTTTCTGAATTGTATATAAGTAGCAGTGCACCCTGCCAATGCTAGACGTATAATACGAAGTCAGAAGATATTGCTGGGAAATTTGGTCTTAATTCCATTTTCAAGAGAAGGAAAATAAATCTTATTTTTGCGAAAGTATCTATAGCTGTTTGTGGTTTCTGTGTACCACTCATTATGGTCGGAAAAATGTGGGCCTTGGCTCCTTTCCTACTGGGCGTAGTTGGCATTCTTTATTATGGTTATCTCAATAAAAACACCGATAATAATCAGAAGTGAATTGCAGAAACTACCTGTCATACTTGAAGGGGAACAATTCACGGCCCCTTGCCTACCGAAGTAGGCAACCATTTTGACAGTGTTTTTACGGCGCGGCGCAGTCCGGCCAGCGCGCTTGCATGGGGTGCAAGAGGTCGGAGGTTCAAATCCTCTCGCCCCGAGCACATAGAAGAATACCGTCTTATCAAGCCGTGGAGTGGCAGAGAGGACGGTGTTTTTTTGCGTGCTCGACAGCCTAATTCAAAGGGAGTATTTTGCCTCTGTGCCCGTTCAAGACGCATTTAATACAAAAGAAGGGGAGATGATCTTCCAATCCCTTTTGACCAGATGATCTTGTGTCAGGGCCACAAAGTGGTCATCCCCTTGAGAATATATAGAATTAGAAATCAAATTAAAAATGAGAATATAATTAGCTTTCGAAATTGAAACGCTCAAATCCCTTGATTTGTCTTATAATCCAGCAAGTTAAAAGGACTATTTATGGACTCAACGGCGGGCTATGTTTACGTATTAATTAACGCATCTCTGAACGGGATTGTCAAAATCGGTAAAACACAATGCAGTCCCGGCGAACAGGCAAAAGAATTATCTTCTGCCACGGGAATTCTTACTCCTTTCATTGTGACCTATTCGGCCTATTTCGAAGATTGTCATGAGGCGGAGGTCTTTGTCCATTCCCGTTTGGAAAATAGCCGCTTGCCTGAAAACAGGGAATTTTTCGAGGTTCCGGTTCAACAAGCAATCGAGGCCGTAAAAGAAGCCGAAAGCAGCCTGGGGATATTGCCTGAACCTGTCAAGATCCGGGACTTGAAGTTTCTCCAGATGGCCACCAAACCCCTCTCACCTTGGAAAGTGGTATTTCATTCAGCGAATGCTTATTACTACGGATTGGGCAAAACGATGGAAGACAAGACGGAGGCCCTTAGCCTGTTTATGAAATCGGCACAATCAGGCTCGATTTCAGCCTTCTGGATAATAGGAAGAATGTATCTCAGCGGGCAAGGTTGTAAACCAGATATGGAAAGGGCTCGAGGCGCTTTTACGGACGGCACGAAAAAGGGCAATGATCTGTGTTGGACAGGATTGGCAGAGATCTTCTTTCGTGAAGGACAGGAGGACAATTGGAACAAGAGCTGGGATAAATATTTCAACAGCCCGGCCTTCCTTGAGAAGAAACCCTTTGTCGAGTACATGAATTTGGATGCAATTATGAGCAACAGAGCCTACCAACTTTATGCGTATGGAGAACAGGCGACCTACAAGAAGTGGAGATTGAACCACGCACAATTGATCGTGGCTTACGAGAATGAAATACTAAAATTCAGCGACCTATATGGATATTATCTTCCACATTACTCGCATCCACACACTTCAAGCAGTCCCGTCAATTTTGACAAACAGGGATTCAACGCAGCCATGCGGAACCCGATCCCGACCAGTGAAATGAGAAGCAAGCGGAACACGGGAGATTACCTGGAGCATAATTTTGTGCAAAGCGGGACAGATGGGCTGATCCGTGGCTTATTCAAAAGGAGAGCCTGACCCTGGTATTTCTACAGCAGCAAACCATCGTATTCATAGGGCGGTTGGAGGGCGATTGAGGCTGCGCAGCAGTCATATCTCTTAGTCGTGCTCACATGTAAAGTCCGCTGGTTTGCTCCAGCCAATCGGCAATTTTCCCGACCGCGTTCGGAACGTTGTTATCGGAAATATCCAGGGTTAAAGCTGGCAGGGTGGATTCGCAAATTAACTTTCGCATGAGTTCCTGTTCATCCACGAAAACTAGCAGATCATCATATTGAGAGGGATTGCCGGAGACCTTAAGCCGTTCGGCCCGCGCGGCCTTAAAGGACCCGGGTGTGCGTGTGTAAAATATCAGACGGAAGCCCAGTGGCACCAGCCTGTCTTCAAGCCACTTAAAGTCGTATTGCCGGCCGTAGGTACGCCATTGGACCGCCTGGGTGGAGATGTGGAACCGGTCAACGATCCAGGAATAGTATCGCTGCAACTCAAACAAGCGCACCCAGGTGCGGTACGTTTCCAGGGCCATTTCCTCCTCCTGAGATTCGAAATTGGTCAGGCCGCGTCCTCAGGGGAAATTGGTGAAGGCGCACCACTCCGCCGAAATAAGCGGTGAGTGGCAGCGATACTTGCGCGCGCCAACGATGCGCGGGTGCTCGTTGAGAGCAAAGGCGATATCGGTCTTATAGGTCAGCCGCGTACCTTCGAGAATCAATTTGGAGCCATTTGAAGGCTCTTCTCCCTGCAATAGATGATCTTTGTGCCGTCACCGGCCCTACCGGTTCTGGTCGGCGTATTTCAACCAGAAATAGGTGGCAATCACGCCTGCCAGGCCGGTCAGCACCACGATCCAATAGCTTACCGGCGTCAGGGAAGTTTTTCCCTGGGCATAAATCATAGGCACAGCCCAGGGAAAGTACTCGCCCCAGCCCAGGATTACTGCCAGGTTTACCATCATCATTACCAGAAATGCAATTCCAATCGGCAGCAGGTAACCCCGCCCCATGCTGGCGAAGAGTGCAAAGGGCAAAACAACCGGAATAACCAGGCAGGCAGTTGTCAGCACGAGCACACCGCCCTGCAAAATGACGCCGATCGAGCCTCCCGGGAACTTGATGATCGCCCCCATGACCAGGCCGGCAAGGAAAATAACCATTGTCAGCGCTCCTGACCAGATGGCCGCCACGATATACTTTGCCAGGATTAAGCTCGAGCGTTGAACCGGCACCGCCAGCAGGTCTTTCAAAGTCCCGTCGGCAAATTCACGGCCAAAGATCCAGCTGATTATCAGGATGAATAAAATGAGTCCGGCTGCGCCAATGACCTCGCCATACACCTGCATGTAGGCCGGCCAATCGGTGGCGGCATATGCAATCAGGTTGGCTTTGGCACTGACCAGACCAAGCTTTTTGGCAATCTCCGGATTCTTGGAGACGTACAGTAAGAAGGCAATTCCCAGGGGTATGAAGAGGGAGCCCAGGGCGGTCCATAGGGGCATTCGGGAACGGATCGCTTTTCGCAACTCGATCCAAATCATATCCGATAGATTATTCATTTTTCCGTCCTCCATCCATCCCGACCAGCCTCAGGAAATATTGCTCCAGTTCCTCTTCCTCCACCATCAACTGGGTGGGGGCATGCCCGGCGTTGACCAGCAGGCAATTGATGTCATCAGGGCGCTCCACGGAAGAGGCGTTTTTGAGCTCTATGGTCCCGTCCTGGAGGATCTCGGCAGGCTGCCCGGCAGCCACCAGCACCCGCTGCGCCGACTCAATATCCCGCGCCCGGAGCAAAAGCCGCCGCCCGCGGTTCCGTTCCAACTCGTCGATATTCAGTTCCTGGAGAAGATGTCCCTGGTGGATAACCCCTATCCGCTGGGCGAGACGTGAGACTTCAGCCAGGATGTGGCTCGACATGAAGACGGTCACACCCTGCTCGCGAGTCAGTTCCAACAGAAGCTCGCGGATCTCAACGATCCCGGCCGGGTCCAGGCCATTGGCTGGCTCATCCAGAAAAAGCAATTTCGGACCATGCAGGAGGGCTTTGGCCAAGCCCAGCCGTTGGGCGTTGCCCTGAGAAAGGTCTCCGGTCCGCCGGTCTGCATAGGCAGCCAGCCCCATGCGTTCAATAATCCGGCTTACGGCTGCCCGCGAAGTACCAGGATGTAAGCGACGGGCAACCTCCAGATTCTCCCTAACCGTTAACTCGGGGTAGCTGTGAGGTATCTCCACCATGTACCCCACCGACCCCCAAGGCTCGCGGCTGCCCAGACGCACCCTGGTTTGGAGCACCTTGGCGTATCCGGTGGTGGGCTTGATCATCCCCAGCAGCATCCGGATGGTGGTTGTTTTCCCCGCGCCATTCAGGCCAAGAAAAGCATAAATTTCTCCCTCGGCGACCCGCAAAGAAAGATGCTCAACGGCCCTTACATCCCGATAATATTTCCCGAGGTCTTCTGTTTCAATCGTCAAATTCATTTTCGATTCCCTTTGTCTGAAGCCGGTACATCGATGGTGGAGTCATGAACTTTAAGCTTCACCTCGCCCAGATAGAAAGCTGCGAGCAGCTCCAACAGCAGATCCATATCCCCGCCAAAGCTGTTCATGCCCCAGTCTTCCTGGTGCATAATGGACAGAACAAGCGGGTACAACGAGGCAAGAATCTGCTCCGACGTCACCCGGATCGGTATGCCGGCGCTCCGACATTGCGCGATCACCTCATCGAAGAACGCCTGATCGTTGGCGACGTGCTGCTGGAATTTGTCCGGGGGTATCCTGCGAAAGAGCAGGTCATAATCAGTTCCCGTTAGAAACTGCAAAATCGGGATCGCCTCAAAAAGACCAAAAGCCTTCTTCAGAACGGCGAAAAGACGGGCCCGGGGAAAGGGTCCGGGCAGGTCGATGACCGCCAGTAACTCCAAACGGACGCGCTTCTCGGCCTCCTCTATGACATCCATGAACAGCGCTTCCTTGGAATCATAGAAGTTGTAAAACGCCCCTTTTGAGATCCCGGCTGCCCTGGCGATCTCCTCAATGTTGGTTTTCTTCAGCCCGTAGGCAGAAAACATCTTATACCCTTGGTCGAGGAGCCGCTTGCCGATCAATTCTTTTTCATGTTCAGTAAATCCTTTGGGCATACCTCATCCTTTTTCTATATGACTATATTGTTTTTTCAGTCATATGGTATTATACCACAGATCAGTTCTATGAATAGCACATAAGTTTGAAGGAGGCGCAAACAAAAAGGGTGAGAGCAAACAATAGAGAGTAGAGAGGGGAAAGTGTGGGTGGATTCAGCCAGCTTGCCGGGTGGGCCTCTAGACAGACGAGCCCTGTTGGCCGGCAAACGGGCTGTTTTCAAATTAGAATAGATCATTATGGGAGAAAACCCAGCCCTACCCCCCACCAACCGCAATGCGATCATCAGCCTAATTACTGCTATTTTGACCTTGCTTTCCTTTTGCATTGCTGCCAGCCCCATCCCGTTTACCGGACCCATCTGTTACCCGCCTGCAGCGGGTTTGGGCCTGGTCTCCCTGGCAACCGGGCTGGCATCCTTACGCCAAATCCGCTCCAACGGCGAAAACGGCAGAGGTTATGCTCTGATCGGCGTGTGGATCGGCGGCCTGACAACCCTGGCGGCCTTGTGTGCGATGGTCCTGGGAATCATGCTGCTGCCGGTAATCGTAAACTTTATACGTCAGGTTTCCAGGTAATGCGTGGGCTGCATGCGGTATCAGTGGGCGCACTGACAGCGTCTCTTGCGCAAAGTTCAAACGTAAATAAGGGCGGAGTCCATCCCCGGTAAATTTCCATATCAGCCAGCACCCTCCCACGATTGTCTACTGGCTTTTTAGATTGGTTTCGATTATCCTTGTGTGGGAGTGGTTAAGTCCCGGCGGGCTTCCTGGTCTTCAAAACCTGTGGCGGGTCGCGTTGCGGGCCGCGGTGGGTTCGACTCCCATCCACTCCCGCTGCAAGATCCTGAACGAAAGAAACAGAGTCCAGCGATCATCATCCTCCACATAGAGGTAAATCATGCCCTTACCTGAAAGTGAAGTGCTCAACAACCTTGTTTCACGCGTTTTCCATGTCGACGATGTGACTCTCGGCGAACCTGCGCGCGGGCTGATCGCCCGTTATCGCGGTCATATTATTTCTGAAGATACGGTGGCCGCTTACGATCAGCTGGCAGATTCTTTGAAGAACTACGAAATCACACCCTTGTTTCGTGTGGACAAAGGCCAGCAGGTGATCTATCTCGTGCCGAGCAAACCGAACCCCAAACCAACGCGGGTTTCCGTAAATATTATTCTTTTCATCCTGACAGTGCTCAGCGTGCTGTTCGTGGGATCGCAGCCGGTGGGTCAGATGCCAAGCGATGTACCCGGCCAGATCCTGTTCTTTGTGAAAGCTTTGTTATCGGGCTGGCCCTATGCCCTCAGCCTGATGTCCATTTTGCTGGCTCATGAGTTTGGTCATTATTTGATGAGTTGTCATCACAAAACGCAGGCCACTTTGCCATATTTCATCCCGCTGCCCGTCCCACCGCTCGGTACCATGGGCGCGGCCATATTGATGCAGGGCACTCCCAAGAACAAGCGGGTGCTCTTCGATATAGGTGTTGCCGGCCCGCTGGCAGGGATCATCGTCGCCATCCCCATCCTGTTCTTCGGACTTTCAATTTCCCACCTCGACGTAGTGAGGCCGCTCGGCGGGATGGTGGAAATGGAGGGAAATTCGCTGCTGTACCTGCTGGCTAAATACCTGACGTTCGGGAAACTCCTGCCGGCGCCTGCCAGCCTGGGCGGCGTCACTCCATTTATGTACTGGCTTAAATATTTCTTTACAGGGCAGCCGATCCCAGTCGGAGCCACGGACGTTTTCGTCTCTCCCATTGCCTTCGCAGGCTGGGCCGGCTTATTGGTCACCGCCCTCAATCTGATACCGGCCGGGACTTTGGACGGCGGTCACGTTGTCTATTCCTGGTTCGGCGACAGAGCGGCCAAAGCCTTCCCTGTGATCCTGCTTGCCCTGCTGGCGTTGGGGATAGTCTGGAACGGTTGGTGGATTTGGGCCATCCTGCTCCTATGGCTTGGACGCGTCCATGCCGAACCGCTTGATCAGATCACACCGCTCGACTTCAACCGTCGCGCGATCGCGGTGGTGGTTATCGTGATCTTCATACTGACCTTCAGCCCGGTCCCGTTTGCCGTGTTCAGCGGGATATGATCCACCGGGGCAGGGATTGTGCCAGGCAGAAGGGGCTATTGCTGCTTGCCTTATTAGTGCTGACTGCCTGTCAACCCGGGCTGGCGGGATCGACTTCCACTCCCTTGGCGGAGGCCACCAAATCACCACAGCCCGCGGCCTCACCGGCGCCAGGCCAAAGCCTCGGCATTCCGAAGGAGGCCCTCAACGGCGTCACCATCCAGGTTTGGGACCCCTGGTTCGATGTTGAAGCCAACCTGTTCGAATTGCAGGTGCAGGAATTCAATCAAACCAACCAGTGGGGTATCACGGTAGAATATGCAAATCTGATCAATTACACGCAACTTTACGACAACGTTACGGCCTCGCTGCCTACCGCAAGCCGGCCCCAATTGGTGATCGCTTTCCCTGAACACGCACTCTCCTGGGCTGCCGATGGGCAGGTGGTGGATCTAATCCCTTACATCAACGATCCGCAATACGGATTCACACAGGCAGAGGTGAACGACTTTTCGCCCGTGTTTTGGTCACAGGACGAGATCGGAGGCAAACGAGTTGGGGTCCCGGCTGAACGCTCCGCCCGCCTCCTGCTATACAACGTCAGTTGGGCGAACGAGCTGGGGTTTGACACGGCGCCAAAAACTGCGGATGAATTCCGTCAGCAGGCGTGCCGCGCTCACCAGGCAATGTTGACAGATACCGATAAGACAAATGACGGCCAGGGTGGCTGGCTAGTTGATACAGACTCCATGACCTTGCTTTCGTGGCTGACCGCCTTCGGGGGCGGCGTTTTGAACGGCAACAATTACAGCTTTTTGACGCCCAAGAATATCGCCGCGCTGACCTTTGTCAAACAGCTTTACGATGATGGCTGCGCATGGGCGGCGCAGCCAGAGGCAAACCCGTTGGCGAACCCCTCAGCCCCGGCACTGAATATACCGGCCGTTTTTGCCGCACGTAAAGCTCTGTTTGCCACCGCCAGCCTGGATGAATTATCAGATTATGCACGCGCAATGGGCTCGGCGGGCAATCCCGACCAATGGACTGTGCTCAGCTTTCCGGGTGACATACAGACCGGGCTGGTTATCTACGGCTCATCCTATGTGCTCCTGAAATCCACACCGGAACAACAATTGGCCTCCTGGCTATTTGTGCGCTGGCTGCTTTCGCCGGAAAACCAGAAGAAGTGGGTTGAAGTGACCGGCTTGTTCCCGCTGCGGAAGTCGTCGCTCGCGCTGCTGAACGACTACAAGAACAGCCATCCACAATGGAGCGCAGCCGTTGACTTGCTGCCGCAGGCTCAGATCGAGCCGCAGTTGGCCTCTTGGCGCAAGGTGCGCGTCATGCTGGGCGATGGGTTCCAGACCATGTTCAGCTCCAATACACCCGCAGGCCGGGTTGCAGAAATCCTGGCTACGATGGAATCAACCACCAGGGATTTGACCAAATAGATCGCCAGCCTGCTTTTGATTAGAAAGGAGGCAGCCCGTACGCAATTCATCCAACCCAAAAAAGACTCTTTACACGATTTCACGCCAGCGGGAGTTTGCGTCAGCGGGGGACGGCGACGCCTGGCCCAAAGACTGGGTTTCGTCAATTTTGTATAAGGGAAGGATTTCGTCGATCCACATTGTAAATGTTACAGATATGCGCCGAGGTTGAAAGGCCAGCGGGCATAGCTTGAACAAGATTGATCTCAAAAAGGAAAAAAGAATGGAATACACACATCTCGGCCGGACCGGGTTAAAAGTTTCGCGGCTTTGCCTTGGCACCATGAACTTTGGTCCGCAAACCACCGAGAAAGATTCTTATACCATCATGGATAAGGCGCTCGATCTGGGATTTAACTTTTTTGACACGGCCAATGTATATGGTTGGAAGCTCGGCGAGGGGATCACAGAGCAGATCATTGGGCGTTGGTTCGCGCAGGGGAACGGCCGGCGGGAGAAGGTGGTGCTTGCCACCAAAGTCTATGGCCGCATGGGCAACTGGCCCAATCAGCGGAGCCTGTCAGCGCTCAATATTCGCAACGCGGTGGAGGGGTCACTCCAACGACTGAAAACCGATCATATCGATATCTACCAGATGCACCATGTGGACTTAACGACACCCTGGGAGGAAATCTGGCAGGCCATGGAAACGCTCGTCCAGCAGGGAAAAGTGATTTATGTCGGATCTTCGAATTTTGCGGCCTGGCATATCGCGAAAGCCAACGAAGCCGCAAAGTCGCGCCACTTCATGGGCCTGGTCTGCGAACAGAGTTTATACAACCTGAAAGATCGCATGGTGGAACTGGAGGTGATCCCGGCTTGTCGCGAATATGGCCTCGGCCTGATCCCCTGGAGTCCGCTGGCAGGGGGAATTCTTGGCGGCGCGGCGGGCAACGCAAGAACGGGCCGCCGCGCAGATAAGGATCGCAGGGAAGATGCCAGGAAATATGCGAAGCAGCTCGCGTCGTACGAAAGATTTTGCAGGGGCTTGGGAGATAAGCCAGCCGATGTTGCACTCGCCTGGCTTCTGGCGAATCCGGATGTTACTGCGCCGATCATCGGTCCGCGTACGTTGGAACAATTAACCGGCAGCCTGCGTTCACTAAAGATCAGACTCAGCAAGGCTGATCTCAAAAAGCTTGACGAGATCTGGCCGGGACCCGGCGGTGAAGCCCCTGAGGCGTATGCATGGTAGCCTCTGGACGGGGCTGGTCAGAGCAGCGGAGACTCACTTTAGCCCCGGTGTTGTGCGCCAGCTATATTTCCGAACAGGCATCGCGCTAAGCGGATGAATCTTCGCTACACTTACCCACCCAAAGTAATGGTTGGGCTCCTGCGCGATCTGCTCCTGCTGCGTCGTAGAAGCTTTGGGGGGGATGCGCGCGCGATCATTGCCTGGCTCAAGCCTCCCTTGCGCGTACAAGGCAATGAGTTTATCCCATCAGGAAGGCCCTGCGTACTGACCATGAACCATTACACCCGAGCAGGTTTTCATATCTGGTGGGCGGCCCTGGCCATATCTTCTCTCCTGGCCTCGCCCGTACACTGGGTGATGGCCGGTGAATGGACTGCACCCGGAAGGTGGTATGAACCGTTCAAAAGCGGTCTCTCGCGTTTTGTCGCCAGGCGATTGGCGCAGATCTACGATTTCACCAGCATGCCTCCCATGCCTCCGCGTGCAAAAGACGTGGCGGCGCGCGCAGACTCGGTCCGGGCAGTGCTGGCGTATGTAAAGCAAAACAGGCAATGCGCCATGATCGGACTGGCGCCCGAAGGCGGCGACCAACCGGGCGGAGAGTTGATGAGGGCCGTACCCGGTGCAGGAAGGTTCTGCCTGCTGCTGGCCGCCCAACATCTGCACTTCGTGCCGGTCGGGGTTTATGAAGCGAGGGGAGAATTCCATCTAAACTTCGGCCCGGCATTCGAGTTGATAGTCCGCGATGACCTGTCCGCGAAGGCGCGGGACGGGGCGGCTGCCGAGGTAATCATGCGCAACATCGCTACCTTGTTGCCAAGGGAGTTTCGCGGTGAGTATAACTAGCCAGGTTCCTGGCCCTGGACAAGGCGATACTTCATCGATCTGATCGGGGAGAATCTTGCGTGAAAAAGAACCTTTCTCTGGCGCAAATGCTGGTACTCAATGCATATTGGGTGGGGCTGTCTTTCATGTGGAACGCCCTACATCCCATCATCCTGCCTGCCATCCTGCTCAACTTTGTGCCTGATGCCAGAAAAAATACGTACCTTGGCTTATTGACTTTCGCCGGACTTTTGATCGCCATGGTGATTCAGCCGATCTCCGGCGCGCTCTCGGATGGCTGGGCCTCGCGGTTTGGTCGCCGCCGCCCGCTCATGCTGCTAGGTACGTTGTTTGACCTCCTCTTTCTGTCCATCCTAGCCTGGGGCGGGGGTTTCACCTGGCTGATCATCGGCTACATCGGGCTGCAGTTCAGTTCCAACATTGCGCACGGTCCGCTCCAAGGATTGCTACCGGACCGCGTCCCGAAAAACCAACTCGGCGTGGGCGCATCCATCAAGACTTTCATGGATATGCTCAGCCTGATCCTTGCCTCACTCCTGGCAGGGCGTTTGCTCGATCCGCAAACCCGCAACCCTACCCCCATCATGTTGGTGGTCATTGGACTGCTGGCAGCCTCCGCTTTTATTACAATTTTCTTTACACCTGAAGAGCCAACCCAGGACCGGGCCCGAATGAACTGGGAATCACTGCGCGCTCAATTCAGAATTAATTTTGGCCAAAACCGGGGATACTGGTGGCTGATCGCGGAACGCGCCTTGTTCTTGCTGGGCATATACGGTGTGCAAGCCTTTGCGCAATATTACTTGCAGGATGTGCTGCGCGTACCTGACCCGCCGAAACAGACCGGCGACCTGCTCGCCTCAATCACACTCGGGCTGGTAATCCTTGTGCTGGCAGGTGGTTGGTTGACGGACAAATTCGGGGCGAAAATAATCCTTTATATCGCCAGCGTCCTTACAGCGTTTGGAATGATCCTGATGCTCACGGCTACCAATGTGCGCGGCCTCACTATTTTCGGAAGCGTGGTGGGAGCAGGGATCGGCCTGTTCCTCACGTCCAACTGGGCGCTTGCGAACCGCCTGGCGCCCAGCGAGGAGGCTGGAAAATTCCTCGGCCTGACAAACCTGGCGACGGCAGGCTCAGGCGCACTGGCGCGGCTGGAAGGCCCGGCTCTGGATAGCCTCAATGCGGCCTGGCCTACCGCCTGGGTGGGCTATAAAGGGATGTTCATTTTCGGCGCGGCCTGCATGCTGCTGAGCGTTCTTTTCCTGAGCAAGATCCAATCAGGGAGCAGCAACCGACAGCCTTAGCCCTCCCCCTTTTTGGCCTCATCCCAAAGCTTATCCATCTCATCCAACTTCATATCCGAAAGATTCCTGCCCTGCCCTTTGGCGCCCTGTTCCACATAACCAAAGCGCTTCTTGAATTTCAGGTTGGTGCCTCTCAGGGCGGACTCGGCATCCACCTTCTTCCAACGCGCAAGGTTCACAAGCGCAAAAAACAAATCACCAAGTTCAGCCGCCAACTGTTCCTGGTCAACAGCCTCTTTCACCTCGCGGATCTCTTCGGCGATTTTTTCGAGCACGCCTTCGATCTCCGGCCAGTCGAACCCAACCCGGGCAGCCCGGTCTTGAAATTCCTCGGCTTGTGACAGGGCCGGCAAAGCCAGCGGAACCCCGTCCAATAATCCTTTGTTCGCTTTGCCTTCTCCTTTGCGCTCCTTCTCTTTCAACTTTTCCCAATTCGCCAGAACGCCATCCACACTTTGGACTTTGGCATCGCCAAACACATGCGGATGGCGGCGGATGATCTTGTCGTAGATCCCTTTTATCACGTCGTTGAGAGTGAACTCGCCTTCTTCACTCGCGATCTCGGAATTCAGCATGATCTGCAGGAGCAGGTCGCCGAACTCTTCCCGCATGGATGAAAAATCCCCGGAATCAATGGCCCCGATGGCTTCATACGACTCTTCCAGCAAATGTTTGCGCAGCGATTTGTGTGTTTGCTCCCTGTCCCACGGGCAGCCATTCGGCGCACGCAGGTGGGCCACGATCTCCTGGAAGGCCTCCAACGAGGTGCCCTCACCCAGCGAGGGGACGTACAGCGCGGTCAGCAAGCCGATATGCTGGCTCCGATCGATCTCATACAGGGCCAGATCTTCGACAATTTGGTCTGTTGTCCCGGCATTGTGAACCAATTTCACAGGGTGCTCATCGGGATAGATGGCGGTCAGCGTTGATTTCACTTCTGATGCCACCAGACGCGAATAGAGCTGCGCGATCAACACCGGCGCGTCGGGTGCAAAGGCGGGCACATGGGCCGCTCCAAGGGTCAGCGCATCGAAGAGAGTCAAGCGCGGGTAAGGGTCAAGGCCGAGGGCAGCGAAGGTCGGCTCCAGGAACGAAAGCCCATTCACGATATGCAGCGCCAACCCTTCGGCCCCGGCGAGGCGGGCAATTTCCGGACAAGTCGCTTCAGCGACAAAGGGATGCCCAGGCACAGCATAGATCACACCCTCTTCGCGCCGGCCCAGTTCCAGGATTTTCCGCGTGATGGCCATGTAGACTTCGTCGAACGAATCGCCATTTTCGTACAACTCATCAAAGGAATGGATCCTGGCCGAACCCGGCAGAGCAGCCACCGTGGGATGCTGGCGCGTTCGAAGATAGATCTCGCCGGCTGAAGAAAGCACTTCCCAGGCTTCACGCGTCAGCAGGCCCGGATCACCGGGGCCAAGACCGAGCAAGGTAATTCCAGGCATGTTTTTCTCCGTTAAATACATAATGCGTAATCCGTATGCGCAAGAGAGACTTACGCAGAAGATCACGCATTACGAATGAGGTTCTACAACAATTAACGCTTGGTATAGGTTGGGGCCTTGCGGGCACGCTTGAGACCTGGCTTCTTGCGTTCCTTCACGCGGGCGTCGCGAGTCAGCAGGCCAAACTTGCGGAGCGACGAAGTCCAGTCGGCATTGATCAGCAACAGGGCGCGTGCCAGCCCAAGTTTCACCGAATTGGTCTGGCCGGAAACCCCGCCACCGCTCACGGTCACCGTGACATCGTATTTTAAAGGTTCCTCGCCACAGGCCTTGAAAGCCATCAGTATGTCGTTCATGTCGCCGAGGCGGGTAAAGTAAGCAGAGGCATCCTTATCGTTGACCATGAATTTGCCGCTGCCGCTCATCAGACGCACGCGGGCGGTGCTTTCCTTGCGGCGACCGATACCTTCGTAGTATTGAACAGCCATGAGTACTCTTTCCTTTCTACCTTGCCGATCTTAAATTATCCAGGAGAAATCCGATTTCAGGTGACTTTCGATTACCTGACGGTCACGCAATGACCAGCGATTTAGGGTTCTGCAGCCCGTGAGGGTGGGTCGGACCCGCGTAGATCTTCAATCGTTTGAGCAGGGCACGGCCCATCTTGTTATGCGGAAGCATGCCCCACACCGCGGCGCGTAAGGCGCGGTCCGGATGATCCTCAAGCTGCTTGCGCAGTGAAACGGACTTCAAACCGCCGGGATAGCCGGAATGACTATGGTAGATCTTGGTGTCCAGTTTCACGCTGGACTTGGTGCCGGTAACCGTTACGCGTTCGGCGTTGATGATCACCACATAATCACCCATCTCCACGCCGGGCGTAAAGGATGGTTTGTGCTTGCCAAGTAGCACACGAGCAACCTGTGCTGCAAAACGGCCCAGGTTCTGGCCATTGGCGTCCGCTACGTACCACTTGCGATCAATCTCGCTGGCTTTTGGATAATACGATTTATACACTTTCGTTCTCCGTTTCAAACATGTTGTTGTCAGCGAAGCTGAGAAATCGCTTCCCAGGAATTCGTCCTCTCAGCTTTGCTGACAATGACAGCTTATTAATAAGTTACTTCGACTAGAGTCAATCCGTGTGCGGGAGCAAGCCCTGCGGGGATCCCATTGTCGGCCTGCGATCTTGCCAGGGCTTTGACCACAGCCTCTTTGTCGCATCTTCCCTGCCCCACAGACACCTGAACGAAGACCAGCCGCCGAACCATATGATATAGAAAAGCCTCGGCCTGAACTTCGAACTGCCACTCGTCCCGGGAAAGCTTTTTCCACTTGGACAAGCTCACGGTACGTACTGTGCTGCCCTCGACATGCGGCGCCGAACCAAAAGCCGCAAAATCATGACGGCCTGAAAACACCTGTGCGACCTCTGCCAGGCTTTCGCGGTCAATGGAGGGCCATACACGCCAAGCCAGCCTCTCACGCAACGGTTCCCGCACCTGCCTGCAATACAGGCGATAACGATAGCGGCGTGAGGTTGCATCGAAACGCGGGTGGAATTCCTCACCGGCTAATTCGAGCTTGCTGGCAGCCATGTCGGCAGGCAGCCCGGCGTTCAACGCGCGCAGCAGAGATTGCAGACCGTGCTTCCATTCCAGGTCGAAGGCCGCCACCTGACCGGAGGCATGCACACCGGTATCGGTACGTCCGGCCAGGATCACCGAGCGCCCAGTCCATCCCAGGCCACCAAGGGCTTTCTCAAGCTCGCCCTGCACGGTCCTGTGTTTTGCCTGCCGTTGGCTGCCTGCAAAAGCAGTGCCGTCGTAAGCAAGGATCAATTTGTAACGTGCCATAGCGGTTGACAGTTTCTGGTGGGGCCGTCAACTCTCAACTTTCAGCAACCGACTATTCTTCGACCAGTTCGAGGATTACCATCTCAGCCGAGTTGCCCAGGCGCGGGCCAAGTTTCAACACGCGCGTGTATCCGCCGTTCCGATTGGCAAAACGCGGGGCGATCTCATCGAACACGCGCTTGAGCATCTGGTTGTCACCCAGTTTGGAGATGACCAACCGGCGGGCTGCCACCTTTTCAGAATCGCTGCCGTTGGCGCTGTTACGCGCAATCGTAATGATATGTTCCGCCTCGCCGCGGATCGCGGCGGCTTTCGCCCTGGTAGTGCGAATGCGCTCATGCGTGAAGAATTGCTTCATCAAGTTGCGCCGCAAGGCAATACGTGCGCCCTTGGTCCTATCCAGTTTATAACCTGCTACGTTATGTCGCATATCTCAATTACTCCACAGGTTGATCGTCTTTGAGGAAGCCCTTTTCGTGCATCTTCTGACGCAGCTCATCGAGGCTTTTCTCGCCAAAATTGCGAATGGACATCACGGCCGATTCGCCCTTGTCGAGCAGTTCCAGCACATCGCCAACGTTGGTGATGCCGGTGCGTTTGAGCGAGTTAAAGACGCGCACCGAAAGATCAAGAGCTTCCACCGGTGTCTCCGCCAGTTCACTCGACAGGCGGCTGCTGCCCACTTCCCGCTCGGTAACGACCGTCAACATTTCCTCATTGATACCGGCGATCAGGCGCAGATGATCAATGATAAGCTTGGCCGAGGTGCTCAACGCGCGCTCGGGGGCAATCGTGCCATCGGTCCAGATCTCAAGGGTCAGTTTGTCATAATTCGTGCTCTGACCTACGCGGGCGGAGGTCACTTCCCAGTTGACGCGCTTGACCGGGCTGAAGATGGCATCCACAGGAAGCTCGCCAATGGGCATGTGTCCACTGCGTTCGTTGGCGGGTGAATAGCCGCGATTGCGTTCCACAGTGAATTCAATATCGAGCTTCGTCTTAGGGTTATCCACCGAAAACAGATAAAGTTCGGGATTGACGATCTCCACCTCGGCCGGCGCCACGATGTCGGCCGCGGTGACCGTGCCCTCGCCGCGCACTTCAAGATGCATACGAGTGCTTTCCACTCCGTCCAGCTTAAGCCGGATCTGCTTGATCTGCAAGGTCACGAGGATGACGTCCTCACGCACGCCGGGAATATCGCTGAACTCATGCAGCACATCGCCGATACGTATGGAGGTAACTGCCGCGCCATCCAGGGATGAGAGCAATACGCGCCGCAGGGCATTACCCAGCGTCACACCATAGCCGCGTTCCAGCGGACTGATAATAAATTTACCGTAATTTCGAGCCTCGGCCTCGCGCTCGATCTTCGGCATAACCATGTTCGTGATACCTGTCACGGTTCACCTCTCCCTTTTTAGAAGAAGAAATAGATGAAAGGCACGGAAGCCATCCACCCACCTAACGCAGCCAAAGAACTAACGGCGCGAATAATACTCAACAATAAGCTGTTCGTTGAGGGTTCCTTCGATCTCGGCACGGTCCGGCATACGAGAGACCGAACCCGACATGGCCTTGAGATCGCGGTTCAACCAGGCCGGAGAAGTGCGCTTCTCAGCAAACGCGGGCATTCCGCTAAAATAAGTCAACTTGCTGGATCCTTCACGGACAGAAATCTGGTCGCCCTGCTTCAGGAGCATGGACGGGACATCGGTCCGACGCCCGTTTACCATAAAATGACCGTGTGTCACCAGCAGGCGAGCCTGAGAACGGCTCGAGGCGAATCCCAGTTTGAAAACGACGTTATCAAGCCTGGATTTAAGAATCTGAAGAAGATTTAAGCCGGTCAGACCGCGGCGCCCCAGGGCTGTCTCGTAATAGCGACGGAACTGGCGCTCCAATACGCCATAGATGCGGCGCGCTTTCTGCTTGGCACGCAATTGACGTGCAAAGTCCGACTCGCCGGTGCGGCTTGCATTCCGGCCGCCGCGACCCGCTGTCTTACCGTGCTGGCCCGGAGCGAAGGCGCGCTTTTCAAATGCGCACTTCGAAGTGAAGCAGCGCTCGCCCTTCAAATAAAGTTTTTCGCCTTCACGCCGGCAAAGTTTGCATACCGGGGTAAGTGTTTTTGCCATATTTCTGCTACCTCACTGTATTAGACGCGGCGCTTCTTGGGAGGCCGACAACCATTATGCGGGATCGGGGTGATATCGGACATCGAACGCACCCTTAACCCCATGGATTGGACCGCACGGATTGCATTTTCACGCCCGGGGCCGGGACCTTTAACGAACAGGTCCACTTCCTGAATACCCAACTGTTGGGCGGCCTTGATGGCCTGCTCGGCGGCAAGACGGGCTGCGAACGGCGTGCTCTTGCGCGAACCCTTAAAGCCGGCGGAGCCGGCAGAGCCCCAAGCAACGGTATTGCCTTCCGAATCGGTCACCGTCACGATCGTATTATTGAAAGACGCAAAGATATGTACCTGCCCGGAGGACAGGTTGCGTTTTCCCTTCTTGGCACCACCGGCAGCGCGGCGCGCGGAGCGAACACTTTGAGCCATAATTCATCAACTCCTGTTTTACTTCTTACCGCCGCGGCGACGTCCGCGTCCAGCAACTGTCTTCTTGGTACCCTTGCGAGTACGCGAATTCGTCCGGGTGCGTTGCCCACGGACGGGCAGGTTGCGACGATGGCGCAAACCACGATAAGAGCCAATTTCGATCAGGCGCTTAATGTTCATCTGCGTTTCGCGCCGTAAATCGCCCTCCAGCTTGTAATTCTTCTGGACGAATTCACGGATCGCGGTAACTTCGGCCTCCGTCAAATCCTTGATACGCGTATCAGGATTGACTTTGGTGGCAGCCAAAATTTGACGCGAGCGCGTTGGCCCGATGCCAAACAAATAGGTGAGGCCAACTTCAGTCCGCTTGTTGCGGGGTAGATCAACGCCTTCAATTCTCGCCATAGGTCACTCTAGCCTTGTCGTTGTTTATGTTTTGGATTTTCGCAAATGACGTAAACACGGCCTTTGCGCCGAACAATCCGGCACTTGGCACATCGCTTGCGGACCGAGGGGGACACTTTCATGATAACAATCTCCTTACTTTTTCATGCAGCAAATTAATAATTATACTTTTTGTTGTTTGTTCCGTCCAGTGCAGGTGCTTTCGGCCAGACAGGTCAAGGGACAGTCAGGAGCAGAGGATCTCCTTCGGTGACGGCCACCGAATGTTCAAAATGCGCCGTCAATGACTTGTCAGCTGAAATCACAGTCCACTGGTCGCGCAGGACCCGGGTTTCGTGGGTCCCGATCAGAACCATCGGTTCGATGGCGATGGTCATTCCCGGACGGAGCGGCATTCCAGTTCCGGCGGTCCCAAAATTGGGAACCATGGGCCCTTCGTGCATCTGCCGCCCCACACCGTGGCTTGTATATTCACGTGTGACATGCAAGCCCCGGCTTTCGACGTAATTCTGTATCGCCGCTGAAATATCACCGGTGCGGCACCCAATCCGCATTTTCTCGATGGCCGCGTACAGGGCCGCTTCGGTTACTTCCAGCAGGTGCTTCGCCTCCGGGGCTATCTCCCCGACCCCGGCCGTAAAAGCCGAGTCTGCTACAAAGCCTTCAAACACCGTTCCGCAATCTGCAGAGACGATATCTCCCTCGCGCAAAATGCGTTTCCGGCTCGGGATCCCGTGCACCAATTCCTCGTTCACACTCGTGCAGATCGAGGCCGGATACGGGGGTTGACTGTAGCCTTTGAAAGGCGAATAACAACCGTATTTCTTCAGCACGCCCTCAGCAGCCGCGTTGAGGTCCGCTGTAGAAACGCCGGGTTGTATCAAGTTTTTAACGGTCGCCATGATCTCAGCATTGATGCGCCCCGCCTGACGCATAACCTTCAGCTCATCGGGGCTTTTTACGTGGATTTGGTGACCTGAATTCATCATTTAATTCTTTATCGCAGACAGCAGCGCGTTCGTCACATCTTCGATGGATTGTGCGCCGTCTATTTCAACCAATTTATTCTTACGACGATAATAGTCAACAAGCGGCGCGGTCTGATCGAAATACACATTGATACGGCGCGCTACAGTTTCAGCCTTGTCATCTTCGCGTTGATAAAGATCCGATCCATCAATATCGCATTTGCCGGCGACCTTGGGCGGGTTGAATTTTCGGTGATAAATGTGCCCCTGGGCCCGGCAGGTCCAACGCCCGCTGGCGCGTTCGATCAAAACCTCGGGCGCCGCGGTAATGAACGGAACAACGTTCACATCACCTTCGAATTCAGCCAGCATCTTCTGAAGCGCATCAGCCTGGACTGGGGTGCGAGGAAACCCATCCAAGATAGCCCCGGCTTTACAGTCCGAGCGGCCAAGGCGGTCTTTAACCATGGCTATTGTCACATCGTCAGGAACAAGTTCGCCCTTGTCCATGTAAGACCGGGCTTGTTTTCCCAACGCTGTGCTGCTCTTTATGTTCTCACGAAACAAATCCCCGGATGAAACATGCATAAGGCTGGATTTCGCAGCGATGATCTCTGCTTGTGTACCTTTGCCTACGCTGGGGGGACCGAGGAGAACGATGTATTTTGCCATGTTTATGCCTTGTTGATTACCGTACGAGCAAGGTATCCTGATAACCGTGAAGCTTCAGCTCCGCTTCAATATTAAGGAAGGCATCACGCACGACGCCGACCACGATCAACAAGCCGGCTGAGGAGACAAGGAACAGACCAGCCGCCGAAGAGGACGAAGCCACATTGAATAAAGTCAGCAGTTTGCTGAGGAAGAATGGCAGTGCTGCCACGGCGCCCAGGAAGAATGCGCCCGGAAGCGTGATACGCTGCTGGACCTTATTGAGATATTTCTGGGTCGGGTCGCCCGTATGTACACCCGGGATCTGCGCGCCGACTTTCTTCAGGTTATCACCGTAGTTCTGCTGCTCGAATAGAACCGAGGTATAGAAGAAAGTGAATGAGACGACCATCAGGAAGTACAACAACCAATAGACCCAGTTATTTGTACCCGTTCCACCCAGCGTGCTCTGTATGCCCAGAGCCATATTCTTGATCGTAGCGTTCGTCGAACCGGTGAAGTAGCTGGCAATGATGGCCGGAAACTGCAGGATGGCGCTCGCGAAGATCAGTGGGATCATGCCCGCCAGGTTGACCATGAGCGGCAGTGTGCCCTTGACCGGCATAGACATGCGGCTGCCCATGCGGCGGCCTGGATACATAACGGGCACATTACGGCGTCCCTGCTGGACAAAGACGATGGCGAAGATGACCAGCACGATCACGATCAACGTGAACGTCATCAGGAACACTGCGCTGTTCGGGTCAGCCAGAAGGCTGATCAGGTTGCTGGGCATACGTGCCACGATTCCCGCAAAGATGACCAGCGATAATCCCTGACCCCGGATGCCATACTCCGATATCAACTCGCCGAGCCAAATCGCAAACATCGTACCGGCGGTCATTGCCAGCAGGATGGTGAGAGATGGCAGCCAGAGATCGGTGCCAAAGCCAAAGGGCACGATCACCTTATTTAGAGCCTGGACAGAAAGCGAATTGAAAATATTGATCTGTCCGATCGCGGAAAGTGCGGCCATGGGTACGGACAGGTAATAGGTCCAACGCTCCATCCACTGCCGGCCCTCGCGTGGGTCTTCCTGCATTCGGCGCTGCAGTGCAGGGATAATGGGGATCAACAACTGTAAAATGATCTGGGCGGTAATGTAGGGATATACACCCATGGAAAGCAGAGAGAAGTTGGATACGGTCCCACCTGAAAGCAGGTCGAGGAATCCAAGGAAGCCGCCCGAACCCGCACCGCTCGCGCGAAAAGCCTTCAGCGTTGCAAAATCCACGCCCGGCACCGGCACATTGGCAGCCAGGCGATAGAGAGCCAGAATACCCAGCGTGATCAATAACTTCCGCCGGATGTCTTCTGACTTCCATAAATAACGCCAACCCGAAAACGCCGATTTCATTTGGATCTCCTCGTCAAGTAACTACTGGATCATTTCAACGGAGCCGCCAGCCGCTTCTATCTTGGACTTGGCGCTTGCGCTGATTTGATGTACTTTTATTCTGAGTGCGATCTTTAATTCACCGCGTCCCAGGACCTTGATGGGGTTACGCTGATCTCGAAGCAAATGAGCCTTTTGGAGAGACTCGGGGGTTACCTCGGCATTTGCCTGGAAGGCCTCAGCGAGTTGATCGAGATTGACTTCATTAAAAGTCACTTGATTCGGAGGAGTAAAGCCTTCGCCCCGAATGAAGGGCAGACGGCGATAGAATGGCAGGTTACCGCCCTGACGGTAAAGACGCCCGCCTTCACCTGAGCGCGATCCCTGGCCCTTCGTCCCACGGCCGGCCGTCTTGCCCTGACCGGCGGAGATGCCGCGTCCAACGCGTTTCCGATTCTTTTTGGAGCCTTTATTAGGTACAAGGTCGTTTAATTTCATCGCAACTTACTCTTCAATCTTCAAAAGATGGATGATTTTGGTCAACATGCCGCGCAGGGCGGGTGTATCTGCATGTTCGACCGTTTGATGCATACGGTGCAAACCAAGCGCAAGCACTGTAGCCTTCTGATCTTTGGTGTAGCCAATGGGGCTGCGGACCAAAGTAACACGCAGGGTTTTACCTGCGAATTCTTTCTTAGGCATTCTGCTTCCTCCGTTCCCAGAAGGGCAGCAGCTCTTCAGCCCTCTTGCCACGGCGCGAGGCCTCGATTTGAGCAGATTTCAAGGTAGAGAGCGCGTCGAAGGTTGCCATTACCACGTTCAGGACGTTGGCAGAGCCCATGGATTTGGTAAGGATGTCACGCACGCCTGCTACTTCGAGCACCGCACGGACGCCGCCTGCCGCGATCACGCCTGTACCGGGGGAGGCAGGCTTGAGAAAAACCCGCGCGCCGCCAACCTGTCCGAGCGATTCGTGAGGAATGGTTGTTCCAGACAAGTTCACAACACGTATATTTTTGCGCGCGCGCTCAGAAGCTTTACGCATTGCATCGGGTACTGCATTGGCTTTGCCGCTGCCGACGCCGATCGAACCCTTCTTATCGCCTACCACAACCGTTACACGGAAGCGAAAGCGGCGACCGCCCTTGACCACTTTGGCAACACGGGCGATCTCGATCACGCGCTCTTCAAAACCGTCCTGTTGTTCGACGTTACCTTTTTCTGCCATATCAACTCCACTCGGCCTAGAACTGCAGGCCGCCTTCACGCGCGCCGTCCGCTAAAGCTTTGACGCGTCCAATATATTTGAAGCCGCCGCGATCAAACACAACCGAAGTAATACCCTTGCTTTTTGCGCGGTCGGCCACCATCTGACCGACAAGTTTGGCCTGTTCAGATTTTTTCAGGCCCTTGACCTTTTCGCGCAGTTCCTTGTCAATGGAAGAAGCGGAGACCAGTGTATGGCCCTGCCCATCGTCAACAACCTGAGCATAGATCTCGGTGACACTGCGGAACACAGCCAGGCGCGGACGCTGAGCCGTACCGGTCAGATTCTTGCGCACGCGTCCATGACGGCGGAGGCGAGCTTTTGAACGAGAATTTTTGGCCATGGCTTACTTGGCTCCTTTCCCGGCTTTGCCAGCTTTGCGACGAATATGTTCACCCAGATAATGCAGGCCTTTACCATGATACGGTTCAGGGGGACGTACATTACGAATATTCGCAGCGACCTGGCCAACCAGTTCTTTGTCGAAACCCAACACCTTGATCTGGCGGGTTTTCCCATCTGCTTCGAACGAGATACCGGCCGGAGGTTCGACCTTGACTGGATGTGAATAGCCTACATGCAGTGCGAGGGTCTTGCCTTCCATCTCAGCGCGGTACCCAACACCGTCCACTTCGAGGACCACTTCAAAGCCTTTACTCACGCCGTTGATCATGTTGGCAAGTACGGCGCGCGTGGTGCCATGGAGAGCCCGCTCAGCGGGAAGGTCAGAGTTGCGTGTGATGACCAGTTGGTTATTCTCCATTGCAATCCCGATCGAGCTGGAAAAGGTGCGCTGCAGCTCGCCCTTCGGGCCCTTCACATGGATGTTGGAACCATTTACATCCACCTTTACGCCGCTCGGAATTTCCACCGGCAATCTTCCAATACGAGACACTTTGTACCTCCTGCCTTCTACCAGACCTTGCAAAGGATCTCGCCGCCCACACCCAACTGGCGGGCGCGTGCACCGGTCATTACACCCTTGGGCGTCGAGAGGATGGCAACGCCGAGTCCCGAGAGCACCCAGGGGATATCCGTCTTCTTTGAATAAATCCGGCGGCCGGGCGAGCTGACTCGCTCGATACCGCTCAAAACAGGGCGGCGCTCGCGGCGCTCACCCACGTATTTAATCTTGAGACGCAGAACTTTAAAGGTGGTCTTCTCGTCGTCCACTACTTCAAAGCTCTCCACGAATCCTTCATCCTTCAAAATCTTGGCAATCTCGGCCTTGATCTTGGAACTCGGCATTGCGACCTGCCCCTGCCCTGCCATTACAGCGTTGCGCACACGAGTCAACATATCAGCAATCGGATCATTTATAGTCATAACCTATCCTCCACCCGGTTACCAGGATGACTTCACAACGCCAGGGATTTTGCCTTGCAGCGCCAGCTCGCGGAAGCAGATGCGGCACAGTCCGAAGCGGCGAATGTAGCCGCGTGGACGCCCACAGCGCTGGCAGCGATTGCGAATCTGAACGTCACGGCGCCGACGAAGTTCACGGTATTGCATGCATTTCTTTGCCATAATTTATGATTCCTTCTTGCTAAACGGCATTCCGAGCATCTGCAGCAAGGCGCGCGCATGCTCGTCGGTTCCGGCGGAGGTCACAATGGTGACTTCCATGCCACGCATCTTGTCGATCTTGTCGTACTCGATTTCGGGAAACACCAGTTGGTCCTTGAGACCGAGAGTGTAATTCCCGCGCCCATCGAAGGCATTAGCCGAAACACCGCGGAAATCACGGACGCGCGGCAGGGCAACGTTTAATAAGCGATCGAGAAATGCCCACATGCGGTCGCCGCGCAAAGTGACCTTGGCGCCAATCAATCGCCCCTCGCGCAACTTGAAGTTGGCGATACTTTTGCGAGCCACAGTCGTTACTGGCTTCTGGCCCGTGATAATCGTCAGATCGCTCACGCCGGCTTCGAGCGCCTTGGGGTTATCCAAAGCCTCCCCCAGGCCGATGTTGACCACCACTTTTTCTATCCGCGGCACCTGCATGGCGTTCTTGAAACCAAACGCCTTTAGCAAGGCTGGGGCAATTTCTTTCTGATATCTTTCGTGCAGAATATTCATCGTCAAAGCTCCATGACTTGGTAGCTATCCGTTGGGCCCGGTGAGCCCCGCTCCACGGACAGACCGTCAGTCAATCAACTGTCCACAGCTCTTGCAAACACGGTGTGCACCGGTCTCGTCACGTTGAATGGCGACCCGAGCCGCTTCATTGCACTTGGGGCAAACCAGCATCACCTTCGAAATGTGAATCGGCCCTTCAAACTTGATGCCACCGGGATTTGCCGGGGCACCCTGCTGCGTCTGGTTCTGCCGCTGGTGCTTGGTCTGGATGTTCACGCCCTGAACCACCACGCGATTTGCGTCCATTAACACATTGATGACCTCACCGCGCTTGCCTTTGTCTTCGAGGCGGCCACTGATAATCTGAACAGTATCGCCTTTGCGGATCTTTACTCTCATTGCATAACTCCTGCGCCAGCCTTAGAGCACTTCCGGGGCCAGCGATACAATCTTCATGAATTGCTTTTCGCGCAGCTCGCGGGCAACGGGTCCAAAGATACGGGTGCCTTTGGGGTTCTGGCCATCAGTATCCAAAATCACGGCAGCATTATCATCAAATCGGATATAGGAACCATCGTCGCGACGCCACTCTTTCGTAAGTCGGACGATCACGGCATGGACGATCTCGCCCTTCTTGACCGCACCCTGGGGGGAGGCGGACTTAACGGTAGCCACTACCATATCGCCGATATGTCCGTACCTGCGCCTTGAGCCGCCGAGCACATGGATAACGAGCAATTCGCGGGCACCGCTGTTATCGGCAACCTTCAAACGAGACTCGTGCTGGATCATGGCTGGCTCTCCGGCTCGGTCGCATCCTCGGAGGGGATGTCGGCAGAAGCGACGGCATCAACCCCGGCATCGGCAGTGCGCATCTCACGCTTGATCACGGATTCAACCACCCAGCGTATTTCGCGCGAATAAGGACGTGACTCCACGATCTGGACACTGTCGCCGATCTGGCAGCCGATCTCGTCATGTGCTTTCACACGCTTGCTGCTGTACACAACCTTTTTGTAGAGCGGATGGCGGAACTTGCGGACGATCTCAACCACCACGGTTTTGGTCATTTTGTTGCTGGTGACCTTCCCAACTATTCGACGACGATTGTTCATTCTTTACCTTCCGTAGCAGCTGCGCGCAGAGTCTCTTTCAGAATTGTCTCCATGCGGGCAATGTCGCGGCGCAGGAGACGCAGGTGGCTGGTATCGGTTAATTGGCCGGTCACCTGCTGGAAGCGAAGCTTCAGCAATTCATCATGCGCATCAGAGAGTTTGGTGCGGATTTGCTCCACCTGCATTTCCCGAATTTCCTGGACTTTCATCTTTTACTCTCCTGCTTCGTGACTGCCCACGACCTTGGTTTTGATCGGGAATTTGTATTGCGCGCCCTTGAGCGCCGCAATTGCCTGATCGGCGGGCAGTCCGCCCACCTCGAACATGATTCGACCGGGCTTTACAACGGCGACATAGTATTCCACCCCGCCCTTGCCGGAGCCCATGCGAGTTTCGGGAGGCCGGTGAGTGTAGGCCTTGGCCGGGAAAATGCGGATCCAGACTTTACCTCGGCGCTTCATCTCACGGACGATGACGCGGCGGGCGGCTTCGATCTGGCGTGCGGTAATCCATGCGGGTTCGAGCGCCATCAGGCCGAACTCGCCAAATGAAACCTCCGCACCTCGCAAGGCTTTTCCTCGCATGCGTCCGCGCATCTGCTTGCGCCACTTTACACGTTTTGGCATCAACATAGTAATAACCTCTTCTCAGAGATTGGAGGCAGAGAGTAGAGAGCAGTCCGCTTCTCTATTCTCAATTCTCCATTCCCTACTCACTCACGTATACGCCTTCGGTTGTCTCTGCTTTTTCTTCAACTTCAGGTACGACTTCGCCTTTATATATCCAGACTTTTACGCCGATCTGACCGTAGGTGGTGAGAGCCTCGGTCCGTGCAAAGTCGATGTTGGCCCGCAAGGTCTGCAGAGGAACCCGGCCATCCCGCAGCCAAACATCCCGCGACATTTCGGCGCCGCCCAGACGTCCACCCACCATGATCTTGATGCCCTTGGCGCCCTGACGCATTGCCTGTTGAATGGCACGCTTCATGGCACGGCGGTAGGCGATGCGGCGTTCCAGTTGATCAGCGACATTACGAGCAACCAGCGTTGCATCGGTGTCAGGTGATTCGATCTCTTTAACGTCGAGATCAATCTTCTTGCCGACCAGGGACTCCAGCGCAGCACGGATCTTTTTCACACCTTCACCCTTGCGTCCTATCAGGATGCCCGGCTTGGCGGTATGGATGGCAATGCGGATCTTGCCCGGGAATCTCTCGATATCAACTCGCGAGATGCCTGCTTTACCGTTCAGAACCATTTCGGGAAGTTCGCTGCGTAATTGAACTGCGCGGGTATTCATCGCCGCGCCACCTTTGGAAGTGCCGCCTAATAATAGGATGCGGATGCCAAAATCCTGATGGAGCTGTTCGCGGTACGTCTTTCCCTCCGCGAACCAACGCCCTTGCCAAGGCTGGTTGATCCCAAGACGCATACCAATTGGATGTACTTTGCGACCCATAATTCCTTAATTCCTTTCTTACGACCCGCGCTCGCGCAGGACGACGGTGATATGCGATTGGCGGCGTAAGATCGGCTTGAAACGTCCTCGCGCTCCGAAACGGCGCCACTTGCGGGTGGGTGCTTCATTGGCAAAGATCTGTGCGACATACAACTCGTCGCGGCTCACGCCAAAATTCTCTTCCGCATTGGCCACAGCAGAAGCAAGCAACTTGAGCACCGGCCCACCTGCACCTTTATTGACAAAGCGCAGGCTTTCAAGCGCTTCATTCGCACCCATCCCGCGCACCGTATCGATCACCTGACGCACTTTTTGCGCAGATTGGGGCAGGAACCTGAGTTCAGCCTTGATATCGGCCATGGCTTAACCTCCTGCCGGTGCGGCTGGCGCAGGCGTGGAAGTGGCCTTTTCCGCAGAAGCGGACTGGTGGCCGCGGAAAGTACGGGTGGGCGCAAACTCGCCAAGACGGTGCCCCACCATGTTTTCAGTAATGTAGATCGGTACATGGCGGCGTCCATCATGGACGGCAATCGTGTGCCCGACCATTTGAGGGAAGATCACACTGGCCCGGCTCCACGTGCGAATGACTTTCTTTTCGCCCTTGTGGTTCATAGCCTCTACGCGCTTTAGTAGTTTTGGCTGAACATACGGGCCTTTTTTAAGGGATCGAGACATATCTACCTCTTACTCTCAGCGCCTAGCGAGTTGTTTTGCTACGGCGGCGCACGATGTACGGATCGCTCTGCGAATTACGGCGGGTCTTCTTGCCCAAGGTCGGTTTACCCCAGGGACTCTTTGGTCCCGGGAGGCCTATGGGCTGCCGGCCTTCACCACCGCCATGGGGATGGTCACGCGGGCTCATTGCTGAACCTCGCACTGTCGGGCGGATGCCCTTGTGACGGTTGCGTCCGGCCTTGCCTAATTTAATGTTGCTGTGATCGAGATTACCCACGGTGCCAATCGCCGCATAACACACCTGGTGGATCAGGCGAACCTCGCCGGAAGGCAGGCGGACCTGTGCGAAATCGCCTTCCTTGCCGAGAAGCTGCGCCGACCCGCCCGCCGAACGGACAATCTGCCCGCCGCGGCCCGCCTTCAACTCAATATTGTGGATCAGCGTCCCGACCGGAATATGGGAGATCGGCAGATAGTTGCCCGGGCGAATTTCCGCCTCCGGACCGGAGACCAATGTATCGCCAACCTTCAAATCAAGCGGAGCCAGGATGTAACGCTTTTCACCGTCAGCATAATGAAGCAAAGCCAGTCGTGCAGTACGGCCCGGATCATATTCGATCGCGGCAACTTTGGCAGGAATGCCGAATTTTTCGCGCTTGAAATCGACAATTCGGACAAGCCGCTGATGACCGCCGCCGCGATGCCGGACGGTGACCCGCCCATAAGCATTACGACCACCGTGACGCCCGAGCGAGACTGTCAGAGAACGTTCCGGCGTGGACTTGGTTATTTCTTCAAAGGTATAACCCGTCATCCCGCGTTGCCCGGGTGTTGTGGGTTTATATTTTTTGACTGCCATTACTTCACCCCTTCAAAGATCTCGAGGGTTTGTCCCTCGGCCAGGGTAACGATTGCTTTCTTAAAACCGGACTTGCGCACCAGGAGTTTGCGAGATTTAGCCCGGCGACCGCGTTTGGCGGGCGCATTCAGCACGTTGACGCGGACAACTTTCACATCAAAGATCGTTTCAACCGCATCCTTCACCATGGTGCGGTTGGCATCTTCAGCGACTTCGAACGTATACTGGCCCAGTTTTCCTGATTGATAACTGGACTTTTCGGTGACCAGCGGACGGCGAAGCACTTCATAAATCGTCGTCATGGTTTACTCCTTGCCCAAATGCGCCGACAGGATGTCGAGCGTCTGGAGCGGCATTATGATTTTTTCATAGCCCAGCAAATCGCGGATATTAACGTAGGAGGCCAGCAGGATCTTGGCATCGGGGATATTGTTCCCCGCTCTCGTCACACTATCATACGCTGCATCTTTGGCCGGCATAATCAGCAGTGCGCTTGCTTCGCCCACCAGGCTGTTCAAAGCCGAGGCCATGACTTTGGTCTTGAGTTCATCGAACTTCAACTCGTCCACCACCACGATACCTTGCTCAGCGGCCCTGGCGGAAAGAGCTGAACGGAGGGCCGCCTGGCGCATTTTCTTCGGCATTGCCTGTGCGTAGCTGCGCGGATGGGGTGTATGGATACGACCACCGCCCACCCACTGCGCGGAAATTGTGGAACCCTGACGAGCGCGGCCGGTCCCTTTTTGTTTCCAGGGCTTGCGACCGCCGCCCGCAACTTCGCCGCGGACTTTCGTCTGATGTGTACCCAGACGCGCGTTGGCCATCTGGCGCTGATAGGCTTGATGCATCAGGTCGATATTCACTTTGGCTTCAAAGATCGCGGCCGGTAAATCCACCTGCCTGACCTTCTCACCCTGCATGTTAAGTACATCTACTTTCATGGCTATTCTTCCTGTATCCTCAGCGCCTACTGCTTGCGCGTTTCATTGAGCACGACCATACTTCCCTTGCCGCCTGGCACCGCGCCGTGAACGCCGATCAGGTTGCGTTCTGCATCCACCATGACGACCTTCAGGTTCTGGGCAGTTACACGGTCCATGCCCATGTGGCCGGCACGACGGGAACCACGATAGACACGACCGGGAGTGGTACCAGACCCGTTGGAGCCCGGTGCACGATTCCGGTCTGAAGTCCCGTGCGTGGCATCCATTCCATGAAAGTGGTAACGCTTGACCACACCCGCGAACCCCTTGCCTTTGCTCACACCCACAACATCGACGCGTTCGCCAACGGCGAAGACTTCAACAGTTACTTTGTCGCCGACTTTCACATCCGGGGTCTTTGCGCGAAATTCGCGAATGAAGCGCAGGGGAGGAAGCTTGCTGGCGTTTAGATGTCCCAGTTCGCCGTGAGTCAGACGCTTGGGATGTACCTCGGAAAAACCCAGCTGCACTGCGGAGTAACCCTCCTTTTCCGGCCTGCGTATCTGGGTAACGTAACATGGCCCAGCTTCGATGAGCGTCACAGGATACGCGACGCCTTGATCATCGAAGATCTGGGTCATGCCGATCTTCTTGCCAATCAGCCCTTTTAACATGGTCAGTTTTTCTCCTTCAAAAGTTTTTGCGAGACTGTCAGACGGGGCTTCGTCTGCATCATCTCCAGACAGGGCAGTCATACGATTTGGCGGGATGCGCAGTATTTTGTCATCCCACGCAGAACCGTTCTTGCACTGTCGAAATATAGAGTTGAATAAAGCTAAAAATTAGCGTTGTTTCAGGTTAACCTGAAAATTATCTCTAAAGATCTCTACCGACTAAATCTTGATCTCGATGTCCACACCCGCAGGCAGATTTAAACGCATCAACATATCAATCGTCTTGGAGTCAGGATCCAGGACGTCGATCAGGCGATTATGCGTGCGGATTTCAAAGTGCTCGTGTGAGTCTTTATCGATAAAAGCAGAGCGACGTATTGTAAAGCGTTCTATCTTTGTTGGCAAGGGTACAGGACCCACGACCTGGGCTCCGGAGCGTTCGGCGGTCTCGACGATGCGCTTGGCGGATTGATCGAGAACCCGGTGGTCGTAGGCTTTAAGGCGAATTCGGATTTTTTGTTTTGTCATAGTTGGCCTATTCATTAATCTTGGTTACGACACCGGCGCCGACGGTCAGGCCACCTTCACGGATGGCGAACTTCGAGCCCTGCTCCAATGCCACCGGCACGATCAATTCCACGCTCAGGTTCACATCATCCCCAGGCATCACCATCTCCACCCCTTCCGGCAGCGTGATGTTCCCCGTCACATCCATCGTCCGAATGTAGAACTGCGGCCGGTACCCGTTGAAGAACGCCTTGTGCCTGCCCCCTTCTTCCTTCTTCAATACATACACCTGCGCCAAAAACTTCTTGTGCGGCGTGATGCTCCCCGGCTTGGCGATCACCTGCCCGCGTTCCACGTCCGTGCGCTCGATCCCCCGCAATAACAACCCCAGGTTATCTCCCGCCAGCCCTTCATCCAACTGCTTGTGGAACATCTCCACCCCCGTCACCACCGAGCTCGTGTTCTTCTCGTGCAGCCCAATGATCTCCACCGGCTCCCCCACCTTGATCCGCCCGCGATCCACTCGCCCCGTCACCACTGTGCCACGGCCTTTGATCGAGAACACATCCTCCACCGACATCATGAACGGCTTTTCCACATCCCGCTTCGGCTCCGGTATGTACTCATCGATCACCCGCAGCAACTCCCGGATGCTCGCATACTCCGGCGCATTCGGATCCTTCGACGTGCTGTCCAGCGCCTGCTTGGCGCTGCCGCGCACGATCGGCGTTGTGTCTCCCGGAAATCCCTGCTTCGTCAGCAGCTCGCGCAGTTCCAACTCCACCAGCTCCAGCAGCTCCGGGTCGTCCATCATGTCCACCTTGTTCAGGTACACCACGATGCTCGGCACTTCCACCTGCCGCGCCAGCAGCACATGCTCGTGCGTCTGCGGCATCGGCCCGTCCGGCGCCGCCACCACCAGGATCGCCCCATCCACCTGCGCCGCGCCCGTGATCATGTTCTTGATATAGTCACGGTGTCCCGGCATGTCCACGTGCGCATAGTGCCGCTTGTCCGTCTCGTATTCCACGTGCGCAATGTTGATCGTGATCCCACGCGCTTTCTCTTCCGGCGCATTGTCGATCTGATCGTACGCCTTGAACTCCGCCTTCCCCAGCAGCTGCGACACCTTCGTGATCGCCGCCGTCAGCGTCGTCTTCCCGTGGTCGATGTGTCCCATCGTCCCCACATTCAGGTGCGGCTTGTTCCTCTCAAATTTCTGCTTCGCCATAATGAACTCCTTATGAAAAAAAAGAAAAAGTTATGCTGCCAGGATTTCTTCTGCCACTGACTGCGGTACCGGCGCGTAGTGGTCGAACTCCATGCTGAAAACACCGCGGCCCTGGGTGGCAGAGCGAAGTTGGGTTGCATACCCAAACATCTGGGCCAAAGGTAACATGGCACGGACAGCCTGTGCGTTTCCGGGGCGAACTTCCATGCCCAGAATGTTGCCGCGCCGGCTGTTGATCTGTCCCATTACATCGCCGAGAAATTCCTCAGGGACCACGACTTCCACTTTCATCATGGGCTCCAGCAGAACGGGACCGCCTCTTTGTACGCCTTCCTTGAAGGCCATGGACGCCGCCACTTTAAACGCCATTTCGTTCGAATCGACCTCGTGGAATGAACCATCGAACAAGGTGACCTTCAAATCCGTCACTGGATAACCGGCCAGGACGCCGCTCTCGGCGGCCTCCTTAACCCCTTTTTCAACAGCAGGAATAAATTCGCGCGGAATCGAGCCGCCAAAAATCTTATTTTCAAAAATAACCCCTGAACCGCGTTCGCCCGGTTCCATGGAGATCACAACATGACCATACATGCCATGGCCGCCGGATTGCTTTGCGTATTTATGGTTGATCTCGGGCACCAGGCGGGTGATCGATTCGCGATAGGCTACACGCGGAGCCCCAACGTTAGCCTGGACGTGAAACTCGCGCAGCATACGGTCAACGAGTATGTCAAGGTGCAACTCGCCCATACCCGATATGATCGTCTGGCCGGTATTCTCATCCGACCGCACGCGGAAGGTTGGGTCTTCTTCAGAAAGTTTACGCAGAGCCTCACCCATTTTTTCCTGGTCAGCCGTGCTTTTTGGCTCAATGGCAATCGAAATCACGGGCTCGGGGAAGGTAATATTCTCGAGGACGATCTGCTTGTTGTCGCAAAGCGTATCGCCCGTAAATGTCTCTTTGAATCCCAGGGCTGCCCCGATATCACCGGCGCGCACTTCTGTGATGTCTTCACGGCGGTCGGCATGCATACGGATAAGGCGCCCAATGCGCTCGCGCTTGCCTTTGGTCGAATTCGTCAACGTTTCACCCTGGGAAATAACGCCCGAGTAAACGCGGAAATAAGCAAGACGCCCTACATAGGGGTCGGTAACGATCTTAAAAACCAACGCGCTTAAAGGAACATCGTCCCTGGGGGGTAGTTCGATGGTAAGTTCCGATTCGCCCGGCTCGGACCCCTTAACCGGGGGAATCTCGGCCGGCGACGGCAAATAATCAATGACAGCATCCAAAAGAACCTGGACGCCTTTATTCTTAAGGGAGGAACCACACAGTACGGGATAAGCTTTATTCTGAACAATTGCCGTGCGAAGCGCTGATTTCAACTCATCAGTGCTGATTTCCGCCCCCTCCAGATATTTGACCGTCAGATGATCGTCGAGTTCAGCGATCCTCTCCACCATTTGAAGACGAGCGTCTTCGGCTGCTTTTACCAGGTCGGCGGGGATATCTATAACCTTCGGCTCTTTCCCCAAGTCGTCTTCCCATATGATCCCCTTCATCGTAAGGAGGTCGACTGCACCTTTAAACCCGGCTTCACTGCCTATGGGCAATTGCAGCGGGATGGGATTCGCGCCGAGGCGATCAATAATTGACTGGACCGTGCGCTCATACGAGGCGCCGATGCGGTCCATTTTGTTTACAAAACAAATACGCGGAACCCCGTAGCGGTCCGCCTGTCTCCAGACTGTTTCGCTCTGAGGCTCCACGCCTTGAACTGCGTCAAAGACAACCACACCGCCGTCAAGAACGCGCAGGGAGCGCTGGACTTCGGCGGTGAAATCAATGTGGCCCGGGGTATCGATCACATTGATCTGATATCCTTTCCACTCCGCGGATATGGCCGCTGAAACGATCGTAATGCCGCGTTCACGTTCCTGCGCCATCCAGTCGGTAACGGTTGTCCCATCGTCGACGGAACCAATGCGATGGGTCTTCCCGGTATAGAACAAGATACGCTCGGTCGTGGTCGTCTTCCCGGCGTCGATGTGGGCAATAATCCCTATATTTCGATACTTTTCCAGCGGATACTCGCGTGCCATTCTGTCCTAGTTCACCTGATAATTGAGAATTCTTGCTGCAACCACTTAAATACGATAATGTGAAAAAGCGCGGTTCGCCTCAGCCATCTTGTGCGTCTCATCACGTTTACGGATCGCCGTGCCGGTTTCGTTGGAGGCGTCAATCAGTTCCGAGGCCAATTTGTCGGCAAATGAACGGCCGCCGCGCTCCTGGGCTGCAGCCAATATCCAGCGCAGGGCAAGGGTCAGGCGGCGGTTCGCTGCAACTTCCATAGGCACCTGGTACGTCGCGCCACCCACCCGTCTGGGGCGGACTTCCATGGCGGGACTTACATTTTTGAGCGCCGTCTCGAATACTTCAAGCGGATTTTTTTGCGTTCGTTCCTTGATCAGGTCCATTGCATCGTAAATTAGACGCGTGGCCGTGCTTTTCTTGCCACGCTTCATTACATGCTGGACCATAGTTTGAACTTGAACGCTGTTATAGCGCATATCGGGTGGGATCGGCCGTAGTTCTGGATTTCCACGTCTCATGCTTTATCTCCGTTCATTTACTTCGGGCGTTTTGCGCCATACTTTGATCGGCCCTGTTTGCGGTTAGCCACACCGGTGGTATCAAGCGAACCACGTACAATGTGATAGCGCACACCTGGCAGGTCCTTGACACGACCTCCGCGCACGAGCACTACAGAGTGCTCCTGCAACTGGTGACCTTCACCAGGGATGTACGCTGTGACCTCAATGCCATTGGTGAGGCGCACGCGGGCGATCTTGCGCAGGGCCGAATTCGGCTTCTTGGGGGTCATTGTGCGCACGACAGTACAAACCCCGCGCTTCTGCGGCGCGCCCTTGGTCTGACGCACCCGCCGCTGCTTGTGGCTGTTCAAGGTATATTGCAGTGCAGGAGCCTTGCTTTTGGCTTTCCTATTTTTGCGGCCCTTGCGGACCATTTGGTTTACTGTCGGCACGTTTGCCTCCGATTACAAATTCTTTCACAAAGACTTTTTGCAAGAAATGAGGCCATCAGAAACAACAATGATGGCCTCATTTGTAGCTGCCATGGTATAGGCGGGAATGTGGCCGCCTGTTTTTGCGAGCAACGGCGGATTATTCTAACATGTGGTTAGGAACGCGTCAAGAAAAACCGCATGCTATTTCCTTCTGTCGTTGCCGCCAACGCCCAACTCCATCAGGCCTGTGCCAAGCCTTGGCGGATGGGTCTTTTCTTCATCCTTGCCAAACTTGACCACATCGCCGCCTTCATTGATCGCTTCCACCGCCAGACCGAGGGACTGGAGTTCCTTAACCAGCACTCGGAAGGAGGCGGGAATGCTCGGCTCTTCAATCGGCTCGCCTTTGACGATGGCTTCGTAGGCATTCACACGGCCCTGGACGTCATCTGATTTCACCGTGAGCATTTCCTGCAACGTGTAGGCTGCGCCGTAGGCTTCCAAGGCCCATACTTCCATTTCACCGAAGCGCTGACCGCCAAATTGCGCCTTACCGCCCAAAGGTTGCTGCGTGACCAGGCTGTATGGGCCAGTGGAACGCGCATGGACTTTATCCTCAACGAGGTGGTGTAATTTGAGGATAGTCATCACGCCTACGGTAACTGGTTGATCGTACGGCATGCCAATTTTGCCGTCGCGCAGAGTCTGTTTTCCGAGGATGGGCATCGGGAAGCCTGTCTCACGCGTGACATCCTGTGCGGCTGCGTTAAGATTGGCGTCTGAAACTTTCTTGGTATAGCCGAGGCTTTCCATCCAAAGCCGGAGACAGACATTGATCGCGCCTTGATCCAATTCGGAATCGCGATTGGCTGCTTCTTCATCCAATCCGCCCAGGATCGGCTTTGGATCGTATTCCCGATCACGCAGCCATTCTCGCGCAGCCGCGTGACGCGCATAATCCACATCGGTTAGTTTATAGACATCATACTTGCGTTTACCCAGCCAGGATTCCAAATAGAGGCGGCGGACCTCATCGTCATCCTGGATCGAACTCGGGGTCGTACTCCTGCTCTTTGAGCCATGCCCATGCCAACTGGGCAGATTCTTTCCAGGCCTGATCGACGATCCAGGCGCGCGCCAATTCGGCTTCGATTTGTTCCTCGGTTGCTCCGTCAAATACCGGTGTGATCGCGCGGAAGCCGAGCCGCTTTGCCGCCCATCCCAGATGCACTTCGAGCACCTGACCGATATTCATACGTCCAGGCACGCCAAGCGGATTCAGGATTATGTCAACCGGGGTCCCGTCTTCAAGGAACGGCATATCCTCCACGGGTACCACCTTGGACACAACACCCTTATTGCCATGGCGCCCTGCCATCTTGTCACCGGCAGTGATCTTGCGGCGCTGCGCCACAGAGACGCGCACCATCATATCCACGCCCGCCGACAGGTCAGAGTTATCTTCACGCGTAAAGACTTTTACATCCACAACCTTCCCGCGTTCGCCGTGCGGCATTCGCAAAGAAGTATCTTTAACATCGCGCGACTTTTCACCGAAGATGGCGCGCAGCAGGCGCTCTTCAGGCGTGAGTTCCTTCTCGCCTTTAGGGGTGATCTTGCCGACCAGGATGTCGTTTGGCCCAACCTCCGCACCGATACGGATAATACCGTTCTCATCCAGATCTTTGATCGCGTCCTCACCCACGTTGGGGATATCGCGAGTGATTTCTTCCGGTCCGAGCTTGGTATCGCGGGCCTCGACTTCATACTTTTCGATATGAACAGACGTGAAACGATCGTCCTGAACCAATCGTTCAGAGAGAAGGATCGCATCTTCAAAGTTGCCGCCTTCCCACGAAAGGAATGCCACAACCACATTTTGACCCAGGGCGAGTTGGCCACTCTCCGTCGAGGAAGAATCTGCGATGATATCGCCTTTCTTGATCACCTGACCTTTTACGACCGATGGCCGCTGGTCAATACAAGTGGACTGGTTCGAACGCTGATATTTGCGCAGCTGATAGTTGTGCAGCCCGCCTTTTCTCTCTTTGACCACGATCTTGCTGCCCGTTACGGAGACAACTTCGCCGTTCTCTTCCGCAACCACAACCTGGCCGGAGTCAAGCGCAGCGGCGCGCTCCATCCCCGTCGAAACCAACGGGATTTCAGGGCGAACCAACGGCACGGCCTGCGCCTGCATGTTCGAACCCATCAGGGCGCGGTTGGCATCGTCATGCTCAAGGAACGGGATCAGTGCGGCACTGATCCCCACCACCTGATGCGGCGCAACGTCCATATAGTCCACTGCCTCGGAGGTGGAAAACAAAAAGCCTGAGTGATAACGGCAGGATATACGCTCCCGCACAAATTCGCTAACTTCGGTCAGGGGCGCGTTAGCCTGGGCGATCACATATTTGTCCTCGGCATCGGCCGACAAGTAATCGGTCTGATCAGACACGTAAGGGACGATGGGCACATCAGCACCGATCTTCGCCAGGCGTTTGGCCAGGCGGGCGTCAATCACCTCACCGGATTTTGCGATTTTTTCTTCGCTCTTGGGATCCACCACTGCCTCACGCAGGGTACGTCCGATCAGGCGCTCATCATCACCGGGCATAGACTTGAACACCTTGCGATAGGGCGTTTCAATGAAGCCATATTCGTTGACGCGCGCGAACGAAGCTAAACGTCCGATCAACCCGATATTTGGGCCTTCAGGCGTCTCGATGGGACAGATACGTCCATAGTGAGAGTGGTGTACATCACGGACATCGAAGCCGGCCCGTTCTCGTCGGAGTCCACCGGGACCAAGGGCAGATAGCGTGCGCTTGTGACGCAGCTCAGCAAGAGGATTGGTCTGGTCCATGAACTGGCTCAACTGGCTCGAGCCAAAAAACTCGCGCAGGGCCGCCACAACCGGACGGATGTTTACCAGTGTCACCGGCGAGAGCTGTTCCTGGTCGCGGATCGACATGCGCTCTTTGATCACGCGTTCCATACGGCGCAGACCAATACGAAGCTTGTTCTGGATCAACTCTCCCACCGTTTTCACGCGGCGGTTACCCAGGTGGTCTATATCGTCAGGCGGCTCGACGCCGTTATTGATCTGGATCATACGCCGTACCAGCCGGATCACGTCGTTCTTTGTCACGGTCCGGTGCGGTATAGGAATATTCAGATCAAGCTTCTGATTTAGTTTATAACGACCCACGCGCTCGAGGTCGTAATGACGCTGGTCAAATAACTGTTCCTCGAGGAACTGTTTGGCATTATCCAGGGTCGCCGGATCGCCCGGGCGCATCTTCCGGAAGAACTCGATGAGCGCAGCTTCCGCGATGGTCATACGGCTTGAAAGTTCCCACTCAGGTTCCTGCTTTAAAGTGGAAGGAATGAACATGCGCTCGGGGTTGTTGTCAACATCCTGGAAGATGGAAAGCAGCTCTTCATCCGTGCCAAGTTTCAGGGGTGTGTCTTTGATGCCATCACCCACTGCGGCCAGGGCCCGAAGAAAAACAGTGATGGGCACCGTGCGCTTGCGATTGAACTTTAAGATAATGTAATCGCTTTTGCGGGTCTCAAACTCCATCCAGGCGCCGCGGTCCGGGATGAGCTTTGCCATTGCCAATGGGCGGCCCGTTGAACGGTCCGCGGGGGCCTCGAAGTAAACACCCGGCGAGCGGATCAGCTGTGAAACGACGACTCTTTCCGTACCATTAATAATGAAGGTACCCTTGTCAGTCATTTCGGGAAAATCACCGAGGAAGATATCCTGCTTGATGGGTTCCGGAACATCCGGCCCGGCAAGCAACACCGAAACATACAAGGGGCTGGCATAAGTCAGATCGCGCTCGACGCATTCTTCCATCGAATGCTTCGGCTCACCAAACCAGTACTTTAATCCCCACTGCTTCGCCTCGGGGCTGCGGCTGGGGAAGAATAACTTCATCCCCTTGTTATAAGATTCGATGGGTGAGACCTCGTGAAAAAGATCTCCAAGACCTTCTTTCTTGAGTTGCTCGAATGAATCGAGTTGTATGTCTATTAAATTGGGAAGTCCGAGCTTAACGGGAATACGAGCGTAGTTCTTGCGGGGCAAAGACGCCATTCGGCTCTCTCCTGATTTGTAGCTGTTAATTTAAAAAAACTTTACCTGCCCCACCCTAGCAGGACAACGACCTTACATTATATGTACTTCCAAACGCAAAGTCAAGCGCTTTTTTGACCAAATTGAGATTTAGCCCTGCCCCCTTTACCCTGACCGTCTGCAGTGAAGCCAAATTCTAATCGAAGATTAAGCAAAATGGGAAGATCTCCAGGGCTGGCGCCCTCAATGTCAGGGATCGGGGAGTGGAGTTGTGTGCACGCAGCGGGAGCAACCCCATTGGATGAACGGGTCAACCGGGAAAAGGCCGCAGCCTGTGATAGCATTGCGAAACACCTTTCCTTCGTTTCTTCTCTTTCTCACACGGGTTTTCATTATTAATAAGACACCCCGTTACCGGAGGCAGCATGGCGCAGGCTCAAGTACAAGTTAATGATAAGCGGGAAATATTCGGCTGGGCGATGTACGATTGGGCCAATTCGGCTTTCAGCACCACGGTCGGGACGGTTTTCCTCGGGCCTTATGTTGCGTCGCTGGCTGCCGATGCAGGCAAATCTTTTCCGGATGGCATGGCCCGCCTGGGGAATCTCCCGATCGCGCCCGATTTGTTTTTTCCGTACTGCGTCTCGATCTCCGTCGTCCTGCAGGTACTTTTCCTGCCCATATTGGGCGCCATCGCAGACTATTCGCATCTGCGAAAACGAATGATGCAAATCTTCGCCACCATCGGGGCGCTGATGACGATCGCGCTTTTCCTCGTCTCGGGGAGTCTATGGTGGCTGGGTGGTTTGTTCTTCATCCTTGCAAACCTCGCTTTCGGAGCCTCCATCGTTTTCTACAACTCCTACCTTCCAGATATTGCCAGCGAAGATCAACGTGACCGTGTTTCTTCCTATGGCTGGGCAATGGGTTATCTCGGTGATGGCATCCTGCTGGCCCTCAACCTCGCCTTCTTCATGTTCCACGATGCATTTGGGATTCCCACCGGACTGGCGATTCGAATTAACCTCGCCTCGGCCGGAGTTTGGTGGCTGGTTTTTTCGTTCATCACCTGGGCCCGCCTTCGCCCCAGGCATGCACGTCGACCTCTCCCAACCGGCGAAACCTATACAAGCATAGGCTTCAAACAACTTGGCCGAACCCTTAAAGAGGTGCGCCACTTCCCCGAAACACTAAAGTTCCTGGGGTCATACTTTCTTTATAATGACGGCATTCAAACTGTTATTGCCATATCATCCACTTTTGCCGCTGCGCCGCTGCTGCGAGGCGGCCTTGAGCTTGACTTGAGCACCCTTACCCAGGTCATACTCGTCATCCAGTTTACAGCCTTCTTCGGAGCCCTGTTCTGGGGAAGATTGGCTTTGTGGGTGGGAGCGAAACGAGCCATCATTATCAGCCTGGCCATCTGGTCGGCTGTCGTCATTTATGCTTACTCAGGATTAAAAGGCGATCACCGCGCCCTTGAGTTCATGCTTTTAGGTATCGTTATCGCCCTTGTGCTTGGCGGATCGCAGGCGATCAGCCGCAGCCTGTTTGCACAAATGATACCGGCCGGCAGAGAGGCCGAATTCTATTCGTTCTACGAGATCAGCGACCGCGGCACCTCGTGGATTGGTCCCCTGCTCTTCGGACTCATGAATCAAGTCTTTGGCAGTTTGCGCCCGGCGATCCTCTCCCTGATATTTTTCTTTGTCGTCGGCCTGATCACTTTACCCCTGGTCAATGAGAAAAAGGCGATTCAGGACGTCAGGGATTATGAGATCAGTCACACAAATTAGGCCAATACGGTCTGCTGGAAGAAAGCCCGAATATTAGCTGGGCGGATTCATACATGCAGCATCCATGTCTACCTGGGATGGAAAAGATACCCACCCAATAGATCGTTGCCTGTATTTGCACGGATCAATGCCGTCCCGATGGAAGGCAGGTTCAGTATATTCGGATAGATGAGGTAACGCGGTGACCACACGGGTCCATATTTATCCTTATAGGCATGCACGCCTTTAAAATTGTAAAACTGGTGCACGTGTTTGTAGATGAAGGCCAGGGCCCGCTCAATAGTCGGATCTTTTGGCTTTTCACCGATTCCGGATAGTGCGCTCAGCCCAAAATTAAACCGAGCGCAGCCCTGAGCCCTGGCCCAATCAAAGAGAGAGACAAACAGGAAATCCATCTGCCCCTTCTCAGCGTGAGCCAGGTGTCGCATCATATCCACGGTCACTTCATTTGCTTTAAACTCAAGGATGATATTGGCAAAAGCCTCAACCAGCCCCTCCGGATTGCGGACGATCAGGATTGGACAACTATTGAGATAAGCTTCATTGAACCAGCCCACTGAAAAACGCATTTCGGAGGTATGGCGACTTGAAAGCCATTCATTGCTTATGTCGTTTAGTATGTTCAAGAAATGAGGAGAGTGGGGCGGCATAAGGACTTCGGCGGTATATCCCAGTCGCTTCAGCTTATTAACAGAGGATCGGATGCTCTTTCTCTGGCCCCCTTCCAGATTGAAGCCGCGGAGATCAACAAGCCCTTCCTGTCCGATCTGAATGGAACGAAATTCGGCCCTTTGGTACAATTCCAGGTAATCTGGGAGCACCTGGTAAAAAGCGGGCAGCCAATCATTGCGGGAACAAAACTCTTTGAAGCCTTGAATACAATTGGAATAATCCGAATCAGGCCCGATGGGATCGCCGAGAACAAGCGCGGTGCGGCCCTCAACCACGTACGCGATGACGGAGCCGCCGGGGCTGAAGTAATATAGCTTATCGTCCAGAAGCGTAAGGCGGGCCAGCGATGTGTGTCCATGAGTTTTTACGATGTCCCAGGCACAGTCACGCTCGTCCGGTGAAGGATGCTGACGGGCCAAAACGGGGCGGATCAACAAAAGCAGGGCATATCCCGTGGTCAGCACACCGACGATATAAATCGAATCGGCAAAGTAACGACCGAAACCCGTAATGGGCTGGAGTCCGGGATCGTAGAATTGTGTGAACATCACTATTGTTTGACGAAGTGCCGCCCACAATCCGAAGCTGACCCGAAAGTGTTTATCAAGCAGATAAAATCCCGCTGTGCCATAAAGAACCGTAAAGATCAAGGCCGCCAGTAAAGTGGAGAGCGCCTGCCTGATCGAGGGCGGATCGGAGCGGGCATGAAAATGTGATCTTAAAATCAAAAGGGTGATTAAAAGCAACGCGGCCAGGGTTGCTTCTTCATAGTCCAAGCCCTTTATTAAATGAGCAACGGCGGAGGCCGCCAGCACCAACACAGTCAGGAGCCAGGCTACACGCTTACGGCGCCAAAGATTGACCGCCAGCAACAGAAGGGCAAACCCTGCCAGCGCCGAGGTCAAGTGACCGCCGCGTGTAACCTGAAGCGGCGAAAATTCCTCCAGCAAACGCAACCGGTAGGCCATGGCAGGCGTTACCGCCGCCAGGACATTCACAACCCCCATCGCGGCGGTCAGTATTGCAACAACTCGAACGCTGACTGCCTCTACCGAAAATCTTCTGGGAAACAAACCCGCCCTCCTGGCATCTTCATCGCTTTCCGTTGAAAGAGATTAATTTCTACAGCTTCGGAAGCACGATGGATTGCTGCTTTTGGTATTTTCCTTTCTTATCTGCATAGGAAATCGTGCACTCCTCATCTGCCTCAAAGAACAGTACCTGCGCGATGCCTTCATTGGCATAGATCCTGGCAGGCAGGGGTGTGGTATTTGAGATCTCGAGCGTAACATAACCTTCCCATTCGGGCTCGAACGGCGTAACGTTGACGATGATGCCGCAGCGCGCATACGTGGATTTTCCGATGCATACGGTCATCACTTTACGGGGGATGCGGAAATATTCCACCGTGCGCGCCAGGGCAAATGAGTTCGGCGGGATCACACAAACGTCGGCTGTTAAATCCACCATGGATTTGGGATCGAAATGTTTGGGATCCACGGTCGCGCCAAAGACGTTGGTAAAGATCTTGAATTCGCCAGCTACCCGGATGTCATATCCGTAGGATGAGACGCCGTAGGAGATCACTCCGTCTCTTACCTGCCCTTCGGTGAAGGGTTCGATCATCTTTTGTTCGATTGCCATCTTACGGATCCAGTGGTCCGGTTTGAGTCCCATACAATCCTCCGATATATGATTCCCGATTTTCGGATATCGCATCCAGATTTACGATACTCCGCCTCTCTCTTCCATCGTTTTGCAGATCCCTTTTTCGAGTTCATCTGCTCTGTTCTCGAGATCGCGCAGTTCCTTTAGCATCTTTTCGCCCGCCGGTTTGTCATCCAGCGATTTCAAATTTATCCGGACGTTATATCCTCCGGCAGTCAGTGCGGCGCGTGCCAGTGCTGCCGCGGACATCGCATCGCTAATGGCATTCAGGTTCCCGATCTCTGCGCAGCGCGCGGCAAGCTGCATCACCTTGACCGAATTTGCCACGGTATCAAGGGGCACATGCGCAGCGTTCAAGGTCGCGAGCTGGATGGCGGCCTGGCGCATCTTTTGCTGGTCCTCGGTGTCTTTGGCCAATTTGAAGGCGCCCATCAGGGCTTCAAAAGCCGCGGCATCGTCTTCCACCGCCGCCGTTAATTCCTGGCGCAGCGCCTGGGCCTGGAGGAGGATCGTCTGCATTTCGGTTTCGACTTCCGCATATTTCTTCCTGCCAATGGTCAGGCCCGACACCATAGCCGTGAGGGCGGCGCCGAGCGCACCGGCGTAGGCCGCAGCGGATCCCCCTCCCGGCGCGGCAGTGGCAGCCGCCACCTCATCGAGGAATGAAACATTTTCATCTGCAGGTTTTGGGACGGCAAGTTGTGAACCCCCGGCCTGGCCAAGGCGCGACTCTAGAATTTGGTCGGGGTTGAATTGGTCGAGCTGTGTATACCAAACAGCCGCTTCCACCAACGCCTGCTGTGGAATCAGACCTACCAGCTCGCTATGATGGATGTTCACACCATAGCGCTGGGCGTCGCGACGGATCATTTCAACCACCCGGGCTATCGGCGACTCGCGGAAGTTGGTCAGGTTTATCGATACCTGGGCGCGTCCCTCCACTAGCAGGCCGAGAGCCTTGACATATCTCAATCCGCCTGAAGAATGACGAATGGCCTTGGCGATCTTCTTGGCAATCTCCACCTCAGAGGTCGTCAGATAAACATTGAAAGCGATCAGCGGATTCCGTGCGCCAATAACGGTCGCCCCCGCGGTGCCAAGTTTTGCAGGGCCATAATCGGGTTGGCGGTCTGGATTGGTTTCGATCTCCCGCCTGAGCCCCTCATACTGTCCCTTACGGATGTTCTCCAGGTTAATTCGTTCCGGACGGGCAGCCGCATTCTCATACAAATATACCGGGATTTGTAGCTCGCGTCCCACCCGTTCCCCTAATCGTTTCGCGGCTGCCACACACTCGTCCATTGTCACGTCCGAGATCGGAACAAAGGGAACCACATCGGTCGCGCCGATTCGCGGATGCTCGCCTTTGTGCTGGTTCAGGTCAATCAATTCAGCGGCGGTCTTGATGGCGCGAAAGGCCGCCTCTTCGACGGCCTGCATGCTGCCTGCATAGCTAAGCACCGTCCGGTTGTGATCGAGGTCGGAGGAGCGATCGAGCAAGCGCGCGCCCTCTACCGACGTGATGGCCGCCACAATTCTATCCACCACATCGGGCCGGCGAGCTTCGGAGAAATTAGGGATACATTCAACGAGTTGTGACATGGGATTTTGGGTTATAGGATTATTTTGAGAACCGCGTGACAATTATAAGGTATGAAGGCTGGGGTAAGGGAACCGAATCAGATTACTGAGGTTGCATGCCATCGAACATCATTTGGCTCCAGGCCCTGTTTTCGAATTAGCGACCTGGGAACATCCGGGGCCTGGGGGGAGTTCCGTAAAGAAAGCTCTTCTTATTGGGCCGGGAATTTTTTGCGTGAGAGGCCTGTATAATCATCCCAATGTCCATGCCCGAACGCATCATCTCAGCCATCGAACTCCGCCGGAATAACGGGGAACGGGGCGCCCGCAAATACATCGCCTGCAACGGCATTGTCTACGACGTGACAGACTGCCCAAAATGGCACAGCGATCTGCATGAGCAACTGCACTTTCCGGGCCAGGATTTAACTTCAGAACTCCCGGATGCCCCCCACCAGGCGGAAGTCTTCAGGCATGGCTGCGTGAAGATCGTGGGAAAGTTGGGTGATTAATGATCTGTGGCGTAAGGTTTCGGGCTGCAAACTCCCCTGCATATTCAACGGCTCTCCCTAAGCGAGGAAAACTCATGCGGTCCGTGATCAAGCCTGCCAAGTCTTCGCGGCAGAAGTACAATAGAGTTATGCCAGGCAAGGCAAAGCTTCTACAGATCCGGTCGCAGCGCTTTGGTACTCTTTGCGGCCGTGTTTTCCACAACACTGATCCTCAGTATTTCCCCCGGGCTGAATATCGCGGACGGACGATCTACTTTTGTACAAACTCCTGTCTGGCCGCGTTCCTCTCGGACACGCAGAGATTTTATAAGGCGCATCGCAAGTCCGCTCACAAAACCGGGCTGCCAATCAAGTAAAGTTCATTAGTGGTAGGTGTTCCATGCTGGCTCCACAGAAATCCATTCACTACGAAAGATTTGAATTCAACAAATGGGTACCATTCGACGCTGAGACAATCGTCGAGGCCCCGGTTTCCCTGACCGTCAACGGTCAGGCCTGGATCACTTTCATGTGTACACCGGTCGACCTTGAAGCCATGGCCGTCGGCTTCCTTTACAATGAAGGGATCATCGAACGCATGGATGCGGTCGCGGATGTACGTGTCTGTGAGCACGGGGACAACATCGACGTTTGGCTTAATCACGATGCCCAACAACCCAAGTCATGGCGAAGGACGTCCGGCTGTACAGGCGGGGTGACCGCGGTCGATGCCCTGGCGCGCCCCGATGTCTTCTTTGATGAAAACCGGCCAGTATTCAAGCCCGATGCGATCGGACAGCTGGTTGAAATGTTGTTCGAGTCACAGGAGCTTTATCGTGAAACCGGAGGGGTTCATACCTCGGTATTGAGCGACGGAGAAAAGAAACTTCTTTCCGCTGAGGATATTGGCCGTCACAATACCCTGGACAAGATCGCGGGCCTCTGTCTCATGAATAATGTCTGGCCCGAGGCGCGTATCCTCATTACAACCGGGCGCATCAGCTCGGAAATGCTTCAAAAAGCCTCACGCCTGCAAGCGCCCATCGTTATTTCCCGCACGTCTCCCAGTTCGCTTTCCATAGAGATGGCAGAGCGTTATGGCATCACGCTGATCGGGTATGCGAGGCGACAAAGGTTTAACGTTTATTCAAATGCGCAAAGGGTCGGTCTCTAGGAGGCAGCGATGAAATTCAGCGCCACTGTTCGGAACAGTCCAGGCAACCTTCAAACCCTGCTCAAGGTTGGACAAAAGGAACAAAGCATCTCGGTCATGCCAAAGCCCAACGGCGGCTCAAGCGTTTCAGGCGGCGAGCTGCTTTTGCTCGCATTAGCAACCTGTTACTGTAACGACATATATCGGGAGGCGGGCAAACGGAAAATCCAGGTCGAGTCCGTGGAAATAGACGTTAATTGCGAATTTGAAGCGGAGGGGAAGCCGGCAACCAATATTACTTATCGGGCCCGGATCAAGGCAGATGCAGATGAAGAGGCCGTCCGCGAGCTGCTGAGATATACAGATACCGTGGCAGAGGTCCAGAATACCTTGCGAGCCCAAACTTCAGTGAATTTGGAGCTATGAGCCGCAGCTGCTCCAGATTGGCCCGGACTCACTTATAAAAAATAAGCAGCCCCCCTGTCAGCGCTATTTGGTAGAATCCACCCATGTTTCGGCGAAGGTCTCTTCACTTATTGCTTCTTGTACTTTTGCTCAGTTCCTGTGCCCCAAATGCAAACAATCTACCCAACAGCTATCCCACCTATAATCCCTTCGTGCCATTGCAAGGTACGGCTCTGGCAGCCGGCACAGACTCGACCGAGGTAGCTTCCCCCACACGGACTCCGGGCCCAACACCCACCAGGGCTCCACTTTCTGTAACCATCCCCACGCGTAACCCGGACTCGCCCCTGGTCACCCCCACGCCGGACATTCCCAAGAGTCTTCCGACCCCGCGTCAGCAAACAAACGAGTATACGATTGCCGCCGGTGATACGCTGGGCTCGATTGCCCAGACGTACGGCGTCAGCGTGGAGGCTCTAAAGCAGGCTAATGGCCTTGCCGATGAAAACTTGCTGACAGTAGGGCAAACGCTTAAAGTTCCGCCGCCTGATCCGGGAACATCTGGCTCCGCTTTCAAGATTATTCCAGACTCTGAACTGGTTTATGGCCCTGCCAGTGCAGAGTTCGACGTTGACGCCTTTGTCCAGAAAGAAGGCGGATATCTGGCAAGTTACACACAGCAGGTGAATGACGAGACATTGACCGGTGCTCAGATTGTCACACAGGTCTCGCAAGATTACTCCGTCAACCCGCGCCTCTTGTTGGCATTGCTCGAGTATCGCAGCCAGTGGTTATCCAGCGCCAACCCGGTGGCCCTTGATTATCCGTTGGGATTGGCCAGGGCCGATCATGCCGGCCTCTATCGCCAACTGAGCTGGGCTGCCAACGAACTCAATCGCGGCTTTTATCTATGGCAGGTAAACGCCATCGGAACATGGGTGCTGGGGGATGGCAGCGTCGTGCCAATTGATCCGACCATAAATCCCGGCACGGCCGGCGTACAAGATATGTTCTCGGTTCTGGATGATCGTGCAACCTGGGACGCCGATGTGGGCGCTTTTGGCTTATTCCAGACTTATTTCTTCTTATTTGGCAATCCGTTCGACCTTGCCATTGAACCGCTCACGCCGTCCAATCTCTCCCAGCCGCGTATGGATCTGCCTTTCGAAAAGGGCGAAATTTGGGCATTCACCGGCGGCCCACATGCCGGCTGGGATGAAGGTTCGGCCTGGGCTGCGATTGATTTCGCCCCGTCAGACGTCATGGGCTGCGCCGTGAGCGCACAATGGGTTACAGCTGCAGCAGACGGTTTTATCGTCCGCGCCAGCAACGGCGCCGTAATAGAAGACCTGGATGGGGACGGTTACGAACAAACCGGCTGGGATGTGCTCTACATGCATATGGCCGCACAGGATCGAGTCGCAGCCGGTACGTATGTGTATACTGGCGATCATATCGGACATCCATCCTGCGAAGGAGGCGTGGCCAACGCCGCCCACCTGCACCTTGCCCGAAAATACAACGGGGAATGGATTGCTGCGGATGGCTCGCTTCCGCTCGTGCTCGGTGGATGGGTATCCAGCGGGACCGGTACGGAATATGACGGTTATCTTAAGCGCGGCACGTCAACGCTGGAAGCGGCTGAAGGCATCAGCGACCTGAATCAAATATCGCGTTAAAGCCCCCCATAATTGACCACTTCCATGAATATGTGGATTTAATCTACACAGGTATAATCTGCTATACGGATTCCATGTGAGACGCCTCATCCCCGTATTCTTCATTGCCGCTTTACTATTATCATCCTGTGGCCAAACGCCATCACTTTGGGGAACGTACGTTACACCCACCTCTGAGTTAGTCTTCCCTACCATGGTGGTGCCCGAGCCGCAACCGGCTACCGCATCGCCGACCGTCACCCCCATCTCCACTGGCACGTTCACTCCCACTCCGACCCTGATTCCCCTAAAATCCTCCACTGCTCAGCCTACATTTAATGGCACGCCCGGCATCGAAGGAACTCTCACCCCCACGTTCGATGTTCCGGCTACTCTTTATTATTCGCAGAGTGGAGATGATCTCAAGAGTCTGGCGACCCGATTTAGCGTTGATCCTTCCGAGATCAGGGCAGATACTGCCTTGCCTCAGAAGGGATTGATCGCACCGGGCACGCTGCTGGTCATACCAGATCGCATCACAGAAAAGACGACCCCCAACATACAGGTGATCCCCGATAGTGAATTGGTGTTCTCTGCCACGGCGGTTGACTTCGACATCGTAGCTTACATCGCAAATGCCGGCGGCAATCTCAGTCATTATCGGGAATACCTCGGCTCAACCGGTTGGACAACCGGGGCCGAGGAGATGAGGCGCCTGGCCTATGAGAATTCCATCAACCCAAGACTTTTGCTTGCACTTCTGGATTACGAAGGCCGTTGGGTGCATGGCCAGCCGGTGGATGCCTTGCATACAGATTATCCGATGGGTTTTCAAAACGTGCTCTACAAAGGCTTGTTCAGCCAGATGGTTTGGGCGGTCAACCAACTCTCCATCGGTTATTATGGCTGGCGGGCCGGAACCCTCACTGAACTTAGTTTTCCGGACGGCACAAAGCTCCGTCTCGATCCCCATTTGAATGCGGGTACGGTCGCGGTCCAGTTCCTCTTTTCCCAACTGCACAGCCAGTCTCAGTGGTCACAAATGCTAAACATGAACAGCGGCTTCCCGGCCATGTATACGCAGCTGTTTGGCGATCCGTGGGCCCGCGCCGACACTGTTGAACCGCTCTTTCCAGCAGGCTTAACTCAGCCTGAACTCTCCCTGCCATATCAGCCCAATGTCGAATGGAGCTTCACCGGCGGGCCGCACGGCGCCTGGGAGCATGATGGCTCGCTGGCTGCCATTGACTTTGCGCCCTCCACCGATCATGGCGGCTGCGACCCCACCCCAACCTGGATCACGGCTGCCGCGCCGGGTTTGATCGTACGTTCAGAAAATGGTGTGGTTATGGAAGACCTGGATGGTGATGGTTACGAACAGACGGGCTGGGATTTGCTATATTTGCACGTTGCTACTGTGGGACGCGTACCAGTTGGAACCTACGTCCAAAAAAATGACCGCATCGGCCATGCTTCCTGCGAAGGAGGCATCGCCACGGGCACTCATTTGCATTTTGTTCGTAAATATAACGGCGAGTGGGTGGCTGCAGATGGTCCCATACCGTTTGTCGTCAGCGGTTGGACAGTCCACCAGGGAGCCTTACCCTATGAAGGTACGATGACCAGAGGTAATAAGACGATTGTTGCTGACCCAGTGGGCCAGTCAAAATCTGTTATTATCCGTACATCGAATGATCAATAAGCGTTTTATTACAACTCTGGCCGCAATCGGCATCTTGCTCTCCGGCTGCGGTACTCCATCCACGCCCCAAACCTTCCAGAAAAATAGCCCTTCATCGTTGACCTCTTCCGCTGGCGGAGAGTCCTCTGGCGGCAATGCAACCCCTCTACCGGTTCGCCCCAACTATGCGCCCGGCGAATTGGTGGATTATATTGCTCAATCTGGTGACACACTGCCTGCCCTCGCGGCGCGTTTCAATACAACCATCCCTGAAATCATGACTGCGAACCCTATCATCCCGGCTGACGCGACAACCATGCCTCCCGGCCTGCCTATGAAGATCCCTATTTATTTCAAGGCATTATGGGCCAGCCCATTCAAGATCATTCCCGATGCATCTTACGTGAATGGACCCGCACAAATCGGTTTTAATACCTCAGCTTTCGTGGCTTCACATCCCGGCTGGCTGAAGAAATATGTTGCGTACGCGGGCGGTGAATATCGCACCGGCGGGGAGATCGTGGATTACGTGGCCACGAATTACAGCATTAGTCCGCGCTTGTTATTGGCAATACTGGAATACAGTGCAGGGGGACTCTCGGACCCGACCCCGCCCGAGAAGAAATATATCCTGGATTTTCCACAACCTGAATACGCCATCGCGACCAATCTGGATTATCTGCAGTTGGTTTGGGCTGCGGACACGCTCAACAATGGTTATTATGGCTGGCGCGCAGGCAGCTTGACCGAGTTCGACGAGCCCGACGGAACCTTGATTCGTCCCGACCCATGGCAAAATGCCGGGTCCGTCGGAATCCAATATCTGTTTTCCCGTACAGAATCCGGAGCAGACTACGAGAAGGCTGTCGGCGCAGCGGGCCTGGCAAAAACCTATTTGGGCCTTTTCGGCGATCCGTGGCGGCTGGATACCAAATTGATCCCGGGCAGTCTCGAGCAGCCTCCCCTACAATTTCCTTTCCCGGCGGGCCAGGTCTGGACTTATACGGGGGGGCCACACACAGGCTGGGGCTCTGTAGGATCGCAGCCTTTTGCGGCTGTGGATTTTGGTCCACCCTCAGAGCACCACGGTTGTTTCACGCCTGATCCGCCAAACTACGCCACGGCTGTGGCAGATGGACTGGTCGTCAGGTCCGGTCCGGACGGAATCGCTTTGGACCTGGATGGCGACGGCGATGAGCGGACAGGTTGGGTAATATACTATCTCCATCTTTCCAATACAACGCGCATGCCTTTGGGTAAAGAACTGCATGCAGGCGATCTGATCGGTTATCCTTCCTGTCAGGGTGGCGAACTTGTTACTGGTACCCACGTGCATATCGCCAGAAAATATAATGGTGAATGGATCCTGGCGGATGGCCCGCTGGCTTTTGACTTCGAAGGATGGAAAGTTTATAACGGCAAGGCGGCTTACCAGGGAACCTTGAAACGCAATGGGGTCACGGTCAGGGCTTGCGCCTGTTCAGATTTCTACTCCCAGATCAGGTCGGATTACCTCCCCTAGCTTTTTGGGCTCATGACGTTTGAATCGAGAGTAGAAAACGGGCAAGTATTCTCGTTTTCTACTTCATCCCCGTCCGGGCTGCACGAACCCTGCAGAAAATTACACGTAGTGCCAAGGCTGGATTCCTGCCAGGATCAGGGTTTGTATGTGCCTTGTTTGACCAGACTTTGTTTGCCCTGTCCCTGATCTTCATAGATGGAATAATTCAGGTCTATCGGGAAGGCTTTTTCGAGCATCGCATGGACGGGGCAGTATTTCGTTATAGAAAGCTCAATGGCTCTCAGGACGGACTCTTCTTTGATGTTCCGGCCTGCAACCGCATATTCAAGGGAGGCATGCGAAATGACCTTGGGATAATCGGTTGCCCGCTCAGCCTTTACTTTCACGTCAAAACTTGATACTTGTTCCTTTTTCTTGCTCAGGATCGAGATAACGTCCATGGCAGTACAGCCTGCCAGCGCAATCGCGACCAGCTCCACCGGGCCAACGCCGGTTTCGGGGCTGGATTCGCTGTCTAGTTTTACCGGATAGCCGCTGTCAGCCATTCCTTTAAAGATCAGATCTTTTTCCCAAGTTACTTTTGCCTGCATAATCACTGCTCCTTTATGAGATATGTGACATATTTTTCAAGATTTGCTGCGCTTATTGCACCAACCCAGGCCAACCTGACCCTGCCTGAACGGTCAATAACATAGGAGCTGGGCAGGTTCTTTGTCTCGAAGGCATGATCGGTAGCTTGATAGGTAGGGTCAAGCCAGACTGGGAAGGTGAGGCCATACTTTTGCACAAAGGAAATGACGTCCGTCGTCGGATCGCCATCTTCGATCGCAATCACGGTGAACCCCTCTTTACTATGCTTTACATAATAGTGCTGCAGAAGCGGCATCTCGGCCTGGCAAGGCGGACACCAGGTAGCCCACAGATTAACCAAGACCACACGGCCGCGATAATCTGCAAGTGAAGCACCAGCTCCGTGTATATCATTCAACTTTAGTGAAGGCGCCTCATACTGGACTCTCGCCGGGATTGCGGAAAAATCCGTGGGCTGGGTCGGGTCGTCTGCCGGTTTATGGGCAAGCAAAAACCAGGTGGCAATACCGAGGATAATCAACCCCACGCCAGCGATCACAAGGCCGAAGACGCGCAGGGGAGTTTTCATTGCGGGACTCGTTTGAGATTGTCTGATTTTCCACAAACTTTGAAAATACTTCCGGAATTTGGAGATGCCGGTTGTAGAACTAAAGTCATGAAATTCCTGGTATTAAGTACTGGATTTTTGCTCATTTTCGACGGCAGTGTGAAGTATAACGCGGGAGATGGGAATGCAGGCAGAGAAGGGGATGAATGTCAGACCTTTTAGGAAATTCATTACTAACCGGCTCCATTTGAAGCGCGATAGTATGGGGTAATTATTAAACAGCCCAATCATAATAGGATATCTTGATCAGAGTTTGGGAACTTGACTTAGGATTGCCGAGATCTCGACCAGAGAATTATGCAAGAAGTAATGGACATCCCCTTTTTGAAGGATTTGACCCGAGAGCAATATGATTTGCTCCTTCCCCTATTTGAGCCCTTCACTGTCCCCAGTGGGACACTGATTTTCAAACAGGGCGACCAAGCTGTCTATCTGTATATTATTTTGCAGGGAAGGACTGCTATTGAGTACAAACCGTACGATGGGCCGAAAATCACCGTTACCCATTTACATGCCGGAGATATCTTCGGTTGGTCCTCGGTGGTGGGCAGCCAGGCATACACCTCAGATGCGCTCAGCACGACAAGAGTTGAAACCCTGCGTATCCGCGGCGTAGATCTGGAACGCCTGTACGTGGAACATCCAGATATTGGTGGTGCGGTGTTGGAAAAGCTGGCAGAGGCGGTCTCGCCACGCTGGATACATGCCAAGAATGAAATCCAGACCTTGTTGCAGAATAATGCGTATCATCTGAAAAAACGCTAAGGACGAAAAGGCAAAAAAAGGACCCCAATCGAAAGACGGCAGGGGTCCTTTTTTTCAGTAGACTTCGGCAGCAATATGGAGGACTCGCTTAGCGAAGCAGACGATTTATCTTGTGTGGCTGTTTCATTATAATAGGGATGTTATTGACACCTTTCACCTTTAATTTCGGCGCATAAATTGAAAGATCAAGATCAAGCCGGCCAGGATCAGGACGGTTGGCCAAATGTAATTCAACGTGCCTACAAAAGGCGTGCCAATCAGGGCTCCCATCACAAGCAGAACAACTCCCGGAATGTAGGCCCACTGCAGCGAAGCCAAGACAGCCACAAGCAAAAATGTCAGACCCAGGCCCAGGAAAAAGAACCCGCCGGTCTCACGGCCGCCATAAATATTGCTTAACACCGAAACGAAACCCAATGTGAGCAAGACGCCGCCGGGGATGATCGCCCACCAGCGCTCCCGCTTGCTGAAATAGACTGCCAGGAAACCCAACCCCAGGAACCCGAGAAAGAAGAAACCACCCAGATCTCCGACCATGCGAGGTAAAAGGCTATCGGCGGCGAGCCCTATCAGGGCAGTACCGGGGATGACAGCCCACCACTCACCGTTCATATTTTCGGCAAAGCGATATAAAAAGTAGGCGCCGCCAGCCAGCAAAACCAATCCCCAGAAGATGCCTGCAGCGCCATGGAACAGACCAAAACGTTCCAAAAGCAGGAGCGCGCCAAGCAGGATCAAACCTGCACCGAGCAGAATCCGAAAATCAATACGTTTCATTATGCCTCCTAACCTACTGTCAGGGAGGTTGCCCCGCCCTCAACCTTCACCTCTACGTGAAATTTTGCGGTGTCATAATCCGTGGATTGATAGAGGCCACCTTCGCGACGCGGAAAGCGGGATTCATCAATGTTGAGCGATCCGACGCTTTTCGTCCGGAACCGCAGCGCAACACCTTCCGGCGCGCGTATGTCAATACTGGCTGCACCGGCTTCAATATCCACCAACGCATTTTCCACGCGGGCCGGGAGCGTCAGGTTGACCCGGCTGGCCCCGCCCTCGAAGGAGAAATACCTCACCTGCAAGTCGCTGAGATCGAGGTCGAGACGGCTGGCTCCGCCCTCGATTTGGATGGTTGTCGGCAGGTCAGGGTTGAGACGGAATTGCCAGGCCCCGCCTTCGGGTCCTATAAAGGGAATAAAACTGGGCCCGGCCTCTATCTTGACTTCAAGCTTGTCGCCCTCCAGGCGAGTCGATCGATTCATACCCACCCCAACCATGCCCGTTATAAAGTCACCCGCATTCGCGCCGGCGCGCAAGTCAATGCGGCCAACACCGTGCTGAACGGAAAGGCTGCCTTCTTTTGCCCCCTGTAGAGGTATGGAGAATTTCTCGGCATTTTCAAACCGGGCCACCGAGAAAAAACCACCCGTCAAAATCCATACACCCAGGGCAATGATGAACAACGGCCAAAACCAGCCAAAAATGTCGCCCGCCAAATAGCCTGCAGCATTTAGAAAAAAGAGCACGCCCAAAACAACAAGAAGACTTCCCCAGAAGATTTCACCGCGACGCATTTTAGCCTCCATTGGAACCACGCGTACGAATCAGCCCGCGCCCGATGACGTATAAGCCGAGCAGGATCAAAAGCACCGCCGGAGTATATACTCCCAGGATGTTAAGCCGCTGGAAGAATGCCGCGAAGATCAGGAACATAACGGCACTGATCACCAACAGGTTGATCCCACGACCAAAATTATGACGCAGGTCTTCGCCCAGCAAGCCAGCCAGAATTGTCCCCACGCCCACAAAACCGGGGATAAGCGTCCACATGAACGCCCAGGATTCCCAATCGCTGGAGGCGGTCTGATAGTATAGGATCCCACCGATCCCCGCCACGATGCAGGCCGGGATAGCCATATTGGGGGCGCCTGTCAATAAGCCAATGACCAAAATAAGCGCTCCGGCGCCAATCACATAGAACGGCCATTGGAACTGAATTTCTGCCCAGGCTCTCAAAGCCGGTACGCGTTGCGCGGCCACAAACCACAGGCCGAACAAGATCAACAGGGTCCCGAGGACTAGTTGTGTTCGATTTTGCCGATTCATTGCATTCTCCTTGATTGTCTTTATAAAATGAGTGTATAACAATTTCAGACGCCAGACAATGCCTGATACAGAAGCCCAATTCATCCAAAGAGGGCATTGTCAAGTTAATTTACGCAGGAGAACCCCGCACGTTGCGTATTTTCTCAATTCAGTCCTTGTTCCTCGCCCAATAAGCGAAACACTGAACTGCGATGACCGGTGCAAGCAGCAGTATAATGCCTCAACTACCAATAGGAGTAACAATGTCGCTTCCTGATTTCGACGGTTGGACCTGCCCCGTTCCCCTGCAAAACTACCCGACAATCGTGATGGGGCACGGCGCAGGCGGCAAAATGATGAACGATCTCATCCGTCATCTTTTCGCGGCGGAATTCCAAAACGATCTCCTCGGACAACTTGCAGACTCCGCCACCCTTAACCTCGAAGCCGGCCGATTTGCCTTTACCACAGACTCTTTTGTCGTGAGCCCGCTTTTCTTCCCGGGCGGCGATATCGGCGAGCTGGCAGTCAACGGGACAGTCAATGACCTGGCAATGAGCGGGGCTAAACCGCTGTATCTTTCGGCAGGCTTTATCCTTGAAGAAGGCTTGCCGATGGAAACATTGGGCCGTATTTCGGCCTCCATGGCACATGCCTGCAAAATGGCAGGTGTGCAGATCGCAACCGGCGACACGAAGGTTGTCAACAAGGGGCAGGGCGACGGCGTCTTTATCAATACCTCTGGAATCGGGGCGGTGCCGAAAGATGTAAACATCGCGCCGGCAAACATCCGGCCTGGTGATGCGGTTATCGTCAGCGGGACGATGGGCGACCATGGCATTGCCATCATGTCGGTGCGCGAAGGCTTGAAGTTCCAAACCCAGATCGAAAGTGACACGGCACCTTTGAACGGATTAGTGGAGTCGATGTTGGAGGTGACCAAGGACATCCATTGTTTGCGAGATGCCACGCGCGGCGGGCTGGCGGCCGTGCTCAATGAATTATCGGACGCCGCAAAAGTGGGGATCGAATTTGAGGAACTCAAGGTTCCGCTGCGCCCAGAGGTAACTGCGGCTTGTGAGATGCTGGGATTGGACCCATTGTTCATTGCCAATGAAGGGAAGCTGGTTGCCTTTGTCCCGGGGAATTACGCCGATGCTATCCTGGCCTCCATGCGCAAACATCCCTTCGGCAAGGACGCGGCGATCATCGGAAAAGCGGTCCGTGAGCATGCAGGCATGGTCGTGGCGAAGACTTTCATCGGGGGCTCGCGTGTTGTGGACCTGCCGGCAGGCGAATTATTGCCGCGAATATGCTGATAATCAGCCGGGGAAAGGAAGGAAGGATTCAGGAACTGCCCATCGATTCCTGACTCCCGGGCATCACCCCGGCGATATTCAGTACCTTAGAAATCAAAGCACCACTTCTGCAAGTTCCTCTAATCCCTTGAGGTCGTCAAGCTCAAGCCATTGCAGCATGATCCTTTGAACACCTGCTTGCGAGAGTCCCCGTAATTGCTCTTTGATCTCTTCTCCCACGCCTGCAATGACGCCGCGCTCGCGCAGTTCATCCTTGCTGCGGCCGCGAGCTTCCAGCTTCATTTTCAACCCCTGCTCATCCTTTGCAAAAACACAACCCGTCATAATCGATCGCCGCACCGACCCCGGTGCACGGCCTTCAGACGCCAGCAATTTATCCAAGTGTTGGTTTGCCTTCCGGAATTGTTCGGGCAGCAGGAAATTTGCGTTCCATTCGTTGGCAAATCGCGCGGCTAATGAAAGAGTCCGTCTGAAACCATTGCCGCCTACCAGGAGAGGCGGACCGCCCTTCCTTGCAGGATGGGGAAGCACCTGGGCCTCCTGCAGTTGATAATACTGGCCTGCAAAAGTCACAGGTTCACTCGATTGAAGCAGACGGCTGATGCATTCCAAACCTTCTTCAAACCTTGCAAAGCGCGACTTCATGTCGAGCAGATCCAGGCCGAAGAGATGATGCTCGCGTTCCTGCCACCCCGCGCCCAGCCCAAGTGTAAGCCGCCCGCTCGAAAGATCGTCCAGGGCAGCGGCAATGCGGGCAGTAAGCGCCGGATGACGAAAAGAGAACGGGGTTACCAAAGGTCCAAATTCAATCCGTGAAGTATTCGCCGCCAACCAGGTGAGCGAAACCCACAACTCAAGAGATTCGCGATCAGGCGGTTTGGCATTTGTGAAATGGTCAGACCGATATAGGCCGGCAAAGCCCAGTTCTTCCACCAACCTGACGATTTTCTGCCACCTGGGCCAGGTCAGTCCATTCTGACCTTCTATCATGATCGCGACTTCAAGCATGAAGGCCTCCAAAAGTCATTTGCACAGTTCCGGCAAAACCAGCCATTCACCCTTTTGAACGGGGTGCCCGGCCATTATTAATTTTCCACTCTCCACCAATCTTCCAACTGCGCGAGCCGTCAATTCATGTCCCCACCCCAGCAACTTTTTCACATCCCGCAGCTGTGCGGTTCCCACTGAATTGAAAAACAACTCGAGCAATTTGCCGCGGGCCTGGGATTCGCTGATGTGGCGCGCCTGCTCAGGCAAGTCGGGATAGTGAAAGGCTGAGATCTGGTATACGAAGGCATATTTCCACGCGCCCACCTCGGCCGTGCCGATCGGCAGGATCTTGAAATCCATCTGCAGGTCCTCCAGGGCACGGTTCCATTCTGATTCTTTTGCACTCGTCATCCTCGCTGCTTTGCGAAGGGAGATGGAATCCAGCGCGCCTTCTTTTAATAAGGCATCATAAATATTCTTGGCCGCCAGAGTCATGCGCCCCTCTTCATATGCGAGCAGGTGATCTTCCTCAGGGGAGCCATAGTTTTCGGAGAGGGCGTAAAAATAAGGCGCGACCTTCAGCGAGATCATGGTCGCTTTGCGGTGCAGGATCTTGCCATAATACCAAATGCGTTTGGAAAGCGCGTTGTCCTTCCAACCCCAGGTAATGTGGCCGGGGTCATCGTGCTGATCTGCGACCGGCCTCGCCCCGGCGACTGCCGTCCATAGACTGGGGAGGTCAATTCCTTTGATCGGCCAAAAGAACACAAAGCCGCGCTGATTAACAAAGGTCAGGGCTTGGGAGGGAGAAGAGATTGGTTTGGCGGGAGGCAAATGGAAAGTCCGGACTCGATAAGCCTTAACCCTCTTGAGGTCAACGGTAGGCACGCAGCGATTTTAGCCCATGCAGGTTAATTTTGCAAACGGACGTATAATTCTGAAATTATGTGTCCGCTGGTATTCCAGCCATGAATCGTGAAATCCATGTCTATCGGGACCTCGAACATCTGAGCCGCGCGGCCGCGCTGCGCTTTTTTGATCAGGCGGAGCAGGCCGTCAGGGAGCGCGGGCGCTTTCTGGTTGCGCTCACCGGGGGCAGCACACCAAAGCGCCTGTTCCAATTACTCGCGGACGACAAGGGGGGGAAAGTAGACTGGAAGGCAACGCATCCATTCTGGGGAGATGAGCGTTGTGTTCCGCCCGACGATGCAGAATCAAATTATGGGCTGGCGCGTGATCTACTTCTGGCTCACGTGAATATTCCGGATGAAAATGTCCACCGGGTTCGCGGCGAGCTCGGACCGTTTGAAGCCTCAAAAGATTATGCTCTCATCCTCAAAAACTTCGCGTCCCCGCCGCTCGATTGGCCGCGGTTCGACCTGGTATTGCTCGGCATGGGTGAAGACGGGCATACCGCCTCGCTCTTTCCGGGCTCGCCTGTGGAGGCCTCGGGCTCAACGCTGGCGGTCACAGCCCATTATCAAGACCGCCCTGCTGAGCGGGTATCATTGACACCCCTCGTTTTCAACAGCGCCCGAACGATCCTGTTCATGGCCGTGGGAGAGAATAAGGCTCTGACATTAAGTAAAGTACTTAACAACGGTTTTGAGCCGGGGCTTTATCCTGCACAGCGAATTGATCCAAAAGAGGGAACGCTGCTCTGGCTGCTGGACGAAGCCGCGGCGAGCAAATTACCGAAGAGCATACTCATTTCTGATTGAATTACGACATATAAGAGAGGCCCCAAGTAAGATTAGTCGAAGCAAGAACAGCAATAATTGAGTGAATTCTATTTGGAGGTATTGAGTCATGGAACTTGCGATGATAGGTTTGGGTAAGATGGGTCTGAACATGGCTACCCGGCTGGTACGCGGCGGTCATCAAGTAGTTGGATATGCACGCCGCGAAGAATCAGTCCAGGCGGCAATCAAAAATGGCGCACAGGGGGCCCGTTCTTTGGAGGAACTGGTCAGCAAACTGAAGGCACCGCGGGTCATATGGGTAATGGTGCCGGCAGGTCAAACCACGGACGATACGATTGAGAAATTATCAAAGCTGCTTGAAAATGGGGACACGGTTATTGACGGCGGCAACTCAAATTACAAAGATACGATACGACATGCCGGTGTGTTGGAGGCCAAGGGGATTAATTTTCTGGATAGCGGCACCAGCGGCGGCGTCTGGGGACTCGAAGAAGGTTACAGCTTGATGATTGGCGGGCAAGCCAAAGTTGTTGAAAGGATGCGTCCCATCTTTGAGACGCTGGCTCCAGCGGCAGACAAGGGCTGGGGCCATGTGGGCCCGCATGGCGCGGGACACTACGTCAAAATGGTTCACAATGGCATCGAGTACGGAATGATGCAGGCGCTGGCCGAGGGTTTCAATATAATGAAAGCCAAGCAGGAATTTGGGCTTGACCTTGCAAACATATCGGAAATCTGGCGCTATGGAAGCGTTGTCCGTTCGTGGCTACTGGACCTGACCGCCATAGCCCTGAAGTCGGACCCGACTCTTTCGGACATCGAACCCTGGGTGGCGGATTCCGGCGAAGGGCGCTGGACGGTTGCGGAGGCAATCGACCACGATATACCTGCGCCGGTCATCACGCTTGCCTTACAGATGCGCTTTGTCAGCCGGGATGACGAGAATTATTCGGCGCGTTTGCTTGCCGCCATGCGCAATCAATTTGGCGGACACGCGGTCAAGAAAGCAGATTAGGTGACCCGGTCACCTTATTTTGGTTGAATGGCTCACAGGTGCAGACATGAATAATACTCTTCCCACTTCAATGGTCATCTTTGGCGCATCCGGCGATTTGACGCAGCGGAAATTGGTCCCCTCTTTGTTCAACCTCTTCCGCAAGGGACGCCTGCCTAAACATTTCCGGATAACCGGCTCGGGCAATACCGCCTTCACGGACGAACAGTTTCGCGCACATCTCCTGGATGGTTTGAAGAAGTTCGCTTCCTTTAAATACAAAGATGAGGAGTGGACAGCTTTTGCCCCCAACCTGGCTTACCATCAAGGCCGTTATACAGACCTGGCCGATTTCAAGAAGTTGAGTGATAGCCTGGGCAAATGGGAAAATGGGGCGGCGCAACGCCTTTATTATATGGCCACGCCGCCGGGAATCTTCACAAATATCATTGACCTGCTGGGCCTCACAGGTCAATTGCATGAGAACGGCGGCTGGCGGCGGGTGGTCATCGAAAAGCCGTTCGGAACCGACCTGGCTACTGCCCATAATCTGAACGATCAGATCCATAAGACTCTCGGCGAGAATCAAATCTATCGCATTGACCATTATCTGGGCAAGGAGACGGTTCAAAACATCCTGGTTACGCGTTTTGCGAATACCATTTTCGAACCCCTTTGGAATCGGAACTATATCGATCACGTCGAAATCACCGTCGGCGAGCAGGTTGGGGTTGAACATCGTGCAGGCTACTATGACAGCGTGGGGGTCTTGCGCGATATGTTCCAGAACCATCTACTGCAGCTCGTTTCACTGGTGGCCATGGAACCACCCGCCTCCTTCAAGGCGGATGAGCTGCGCAACGAGAAAGTCAAAGTGTTGAGCTCCATCCAGCCCATCAAGGGTGCGACCATCGCACAGAATACGGTGCGCGGACAATATATTGGATATCGTGAGGAAGAGGGCGTCAGGCCCAATTCAACCACACCTACCTACGGGGCCGTGCGCTTACAAATTGATAATTGGCGCTGGCAGGGCGTTCCTTTTTATCTGCGATCAGGTAAATGCCTAAAAGAGAAGGTGTCTCAGATAACCATCGAATTCAAAGAGCCCCCTCATTTGCTCTTCCCTCACGCCAACAGCAAGATGACGCCCAATGTATTGGTGCTATATCTCCAACCGGATGAGGGCATCCATTGGCGTTTTGAAGCCAAAGTGCCGGACACCATAGCCGATATGCGTTCGGTGGATATGGAATTCCACTATGCGGACTCGTTCGGCCAAAGCTCCATTCCAGAATCTTATGAGCGCCTTTTGCTGGATGCTCTTCAAGGCGACGCCTCACTCTTCACACGCGCCGACGAAGTGGAAACGGCCTGGTCGTTAATTGACCCGATCCTGCAATCGTGGGAGGCGGATGAGACTCCCCCATTGACTTTCTACAAGCCCGATACCTGGGGGCCCGCCGAGGCTGATGCTTTGCTGGCCAGGGAGGGGCGAACCTGGTTGCAGGATGTAGCCAAGCAAATGCTGGAGGCCTAATAAAGCAGGCTGTTGCCGGTGCACCTTACGCGACGGCCGGAATAGTGACTCCTTGCCCTACAAAGGGCAGGGAGTTTTTGTCTAGGCCTTCAGGGAGCCAGATCCTTGGGTCGAGGAAACCTCCGCAAAGACACAATTTAGACATTTAATGCCAAATATCAGCAACCAAACGCCTGTGTCAGCGTAAATCTCCAGCAGAGGCTAATTATCCTATCCATCTGACCAGGGTAAATACTCCCCCACAGAAGGAGGAGTTTTTGGCCCAATGGTTATATCATTTCATTAGATAAATACAGAGGAGATACAGATCATGAAAAATACCAAGCTTTTTACACTAGCGATAATCATAACCCTCGTGGCGTCGAGCTTGTTATTATCCGCCTGTGGGGCCGTTTCCGGCGCCACCCCTACCCCAGCGGCCGTTCCTACCGTTAAGGCAGATAACGTTATTGTCTCGGAGGGTCGGGTGGAGCCCATACACTACGCGCAGATTGCCTTGAACACCAGCGGTCTGGTCAGCGAGGTCGTGAGCAAGGAAGGCGATCAGGTCAAGGCCGGGCAGGTCATCGCCCAGCTGCAGAACAGCCAGGCTGTGACCCTGGAAGCCGCTCAGGCAAACGCGCTCCAGCAATTAACGGCCGCTTACCAGGCCGTTCGCGATACCCAATTCAAGCTGGATAACTTCGATATCCCTTCCGATTTTACAGGGATGACTTCCACTCAGGCGGTGCAGATGACACTTGATAATTTGAATGCAGCCCGCACTGCCTTCGAGCCTTATAAGGACATCAGCGAGAAAAAGCTCAAATTGACCGGTTCCGAACAAGAGAACGGGGTCATCAAAGACGTAGCCAAACAGAGGAAGAAGCAAATGGATGACGCCTGGGCTAAATACCGCAAGGCTGTCCAGTGGCTCGACCTGGAATCTTCCCTGGAAACCGCCAATACCCAACTGGCCCAGGTACAGAAAGATTACGACAGCCTGCAGGACCCCTCCTTTGCAGAAGACACCGCAGGTACCCGCGCGGCTCTGGCCAATGCCGAAGTGCGCGCTCCCTTTGCCGGCACACTGACCAACCTGGATCTCAAAGTGGGTGAATTTGCCGCCTCGGGCCAGCCGGTGCTGACCATCGCCGATCTGAGCGGCTGGGTGGTGAAGACCACCGACCTGACGGAAATCGATGTGGTCAACCTGAGTGAAGGCCAGGCTGTGGATCTCACCCTGGATGCCCTTCCGGAAGTAACCCTGAAAGGCAACATCCTTTCGATCGCCCAGAACTATACTGAACGACAGGGCGATATTGTCTACGAAGTGACGGTCCTGCTCACCGACAATAATCCCGCCATTCGTTGGGGCATGACTGCCCAGGTCAAGTTCCAGAAGTAATTCGTTCTTCTTACTGGCGCCTGCATTATTTATAGGAAAATATTGTCTTGGATACTGAAGGAACTCGATACCTGCGAACATGCAGAACCCGCAGCTGTGGCAGAAATCCTGAAGAGAGGTCCCATGGTTTCATTACCGTTCTTGAAAAATAATCGAACCGCCGGCGGTCCCAGTGAGGCCGAAGTGAAAGGCATCATCGAACTACGCAGCGTTCAGAAGTCCTACAAGACCGCCGTTGGTGATTATCCGGCTCTTAAAGAAATAAATCTCCATATCAACGCCGGCGAGTTTGTCAGTGTGATCGGCAAATCGGGCAGCGGCAAGACCACCCTAATAAATATGATCACCGGCATCGACCGTCCCACTTCAGGCCAAGTATGGGTAAACAATACCCCGGTTCATACCCTGAGCGAGAGTCAAATGGCCCGATGGCGCGGCAAGAACCTGGGAATCGTCTTTCAGTTCTTCCAGCTGCTGCCCATGATCTCAGTGATCGAGAACGTAATGCTGCCCATGGATTTTTGCAAAACTTATCCCATGCGTGAACGCGAGCCGCGCGCGCTGCACCTGCTCGACCTGGTTGGCCTGGCGGATCATGCCTACAAACTCCCGTCGGCGCTCTCGGGCGGTCAGCAGCAACGTGTGGCTATTGCACGCGCCCTGGCTAACGACCCGCCCCTGCTGATAGCAGATGAACCGACCGGCAACCTGGATTCAAAAACCGCCGAATCGGTCTTTACGCTGTTCAATGAGCTCGTAGCCCAGGGCAAGACCATCATCATCGTCACTCACGACAGCGGCCTAGCCAAACGCACAAATCGAACTGCGCTGATCACCGACGGCGAGATTGTCAACGAATATGTAGCAAAGGCCCTGCCTACTCTTGCACCGGCCCAGTTGTTGGCCGCTACACGCAGCATCAAACCTCGGGTGTATGAACCCGGCGCCATGATCCTGGCGGAAGGCAAGAATAACGAGAACTTCTACATCGTTTCAAAAGGCACCGTGGAAGTTGTGCTGCCGCGGCCCAACCAGTCAGATGTGATCGCTTTACAGCTCGGTCCCGGTAAATATTTCGGGGAAATGGAATTTTTCCACGAGCATCAGAACCGGGCCTCCATTCGGGCCTCCGAAAGCACAGAGGTGGAAGTCCTGGCCATAGATTACCAAGTCCTGAGTAACCTGCTGAATGAGTTCAGCCCACGCGGGAGGCATTGAGTCAGGCTGCAGATCTGCATGAGCAGGAAAACCTCGAAACGCGTGGAGGAACCCAATGAGCAGCCGTTGGAAGAAAGTATGGGCCGATTTCTGGGGCAACAAGACCCGTACCATTCTGACCATTCTGACCATTGCCGTAGGCGTGTTCGCCGTCGGCGCCGTTAGCAATATCGGCCTGCTTATGGTGGGCGATATGGAGGCAGACTTCCTCTCGGCGAATCCCGCAGAGGCACAAATTTACGCGGGTCCCCTGAACGACGATCTGGTAAAGATGGCAGGCAAGGTTCCCGGTGTAAAGGAAGCCGAGGGCCGGATCGTGTCAAATGTCCAGCTGGTCATGCCCGATGGAAGATTGATCTCCACTCAGGTTACCTCCGTCAAAACGCCAGCTGCCTTGAAGCTGGGAATGCTCAAGCCCGCCGATCCGAAAGACAATATTCTTCCGGCGCTAAATGAGAAGGAAGTTCTGCTTGACCGCTCAGCCGGTACGCTCAACATTAAACCAGGCGATACCCTCACCTTCAAACTGAGCGACGGGAGACTCCGCGAGCTGCGCGTGGGTGGTTTCGTCCATGATGCCACCGGGTTTCCGTATAACATGGCTCAGTATGTGACAGCTTTTGTCACACCTAAAACAATGGAATGGCTGGGCGGTCCATCGGATCCATCGGCCTTCACACAACTGGACCTGAGCGTTACAGAGAATCCTACAGACCAGAAACATGTGGAAGAGATCGCTCAATCGGTGGCTGATCGCCTCAAACATGGCGGGAGCACAGTCTACTATGTTAACGTATATCAACCGGGCCATCACTTTGCCTGGAGCGTTACACAGGGCATCATGTTCGTATTAAGTATCCTTGGCTGGCTGACGGTATTGCTGAGCGCGTTCCTGATCATCAATACCATCACCTCCTTGATGACCCAACAGACTCGCCAGATCGGTATCATGAAGGCCACCGGGGCAAGCACCAACCAGATCGTGGGGATGTATATTGTCCTGATCATAGGTTTCGGGCTGGCTTCATTGATCATCTCAATACCCCTGGCTGCCTCGCGGAGTTATGCCATCGTTGGCAGTATGGCAACCTACCTGGGTTTTGATCAGGGGGCGTTCAAGGTGTTTCCCGAGGCCATTATTCAACAGGCCTTTGTCGCGCTGGTTGTGCCGCTCCTGGCAGGTTTATTTCCGCTGATGAGGAGCGTTCGTATCACGGTGAGGGAGGCTTTCAGCGATTATGGGTTGGGTGAAAACGCAAAACCCAAGACGGCCTCGGTCAGCAAGGCCTCGGTCCTTATCCCGCGCCCGATGCGTATTTCCTTACGAAACACGTTCCGCCGCAAACCACGCCTCGTACTTACCCTGTTCACTCTCGTGCTGGGCGGCGCGATTTTCATTGCTGTCTTTAACTTGTGGGCCTCGTTCGACAAAACCATGCAGGATATCCAGGGATATTTCCTGGCCGATATCAATGTATCCCTCGACCATGCCTATCGTTATGACAAAGTTGCTGCTCTTGCAGAAAGTGTACCCGGTGTAAAAAGCGCGGAAGGTTGGATGGAGATCAGCGGAACCCTGGTATCTGATAACAAAGATGACGCAGGAACCCAGATCCTCTTCGTTGCCCCCCCTTCATCCTCTACCCTGATCAAACCCATTATGACCCAGGGACGCTGGGTGAACGCAGGCGATGAGAATGCCTTGGTGGTCGGCAACCAATTTTTAAAGATAAGGCCCGATCTAAAGGTTGGCGATTGGCTGACAATCAAAATAAATGGAACGGAATATAAATGGCATGTGATCGGTTTCTACCAACTGACGGGCAACGTGAATCCTCCCCTCGTCTACACGAATTATGAATATATAAGCCGCTTGATCGATCAGCCCGGCCAGGTATATTCGCTGCGGGTGATAACCGCCGGTCACGATGCAGCCAGCCAAAAGACCGTGCAGGACCAGTTGCAGGCGCTTTTTGATGCGAACGGTATTAAGGTGACTTCCATGCAGTTAAGCACGGAATGGGCCGCCCAACAGAAATCGCAAACTGACCTTTTGGTTTATTTCCTGCTATTTATGGCTGTCCTGATTGCGATCGTGGGTGGTCTGGGACTCATGGGCACCATGAGCATCAACGTTCTGGAACGGACGCGCGAGATCGGCGTCATGCGCGCGGTGGGCGCCTCGAATCTCGACGTTCAAGGGATCGTGCTCGTCGAAGGAATGATCATCGGCTTGATAAGCTGGGCTATCAGCGTACTTCTGTCATTCCCGATCACGAATGTGCTGGCGTTCGGCGTAGGCACAGCGATCATGCAATCTCCCATGCCTCCGGTTTATGATTTGAAGGGCATCCTCGTATGGCTGTTTGGCATCCTGTTTATCGGGACGATCGCCAGCGCTTTGCCGGCGCACCGGGCATCAAGTTTGACGGTCAGAGATACCCTGGCGTACGAGTAACCTCCCTGCACCCGTAAGAACAGTTGGGAAGGGTATCGTTGGAGTGCCAAATAAGGGATTGAAACTGCTACGCCTATTACAAAGGAAAGAACCTTCCGCCATGAGCAGGAGTGTACTAACGATCAAACACGTCAACTCAGAACACTGAAAATATTCACGGGCTGGTGCTTGCCTTTAAATAGAACAGGTCCCAGACTTTCCACCCCAATGCCTTCCGGCAATCCATCGCAGGTATTCTCATCGATCAGGATCGGGCGACTGGCGATCTTGGTATGCGCTTCGATCCGCGCTGCAAGGTTGACCGTGTCTCCAACACAGGTGTAGGTAGCGCGGTGTTGGGTGCCGGTATAGCCCGCGATCATCTGACCTGAGGCGATGCCAATCCCAATCTTTACCTGCGCCCGGTTCAATGCAGCCTGGTCCCGGTTGAATACCACCAGGTTCTCCACCATGTCCAGCGCCGCGCGCACAGCCCGTTCGCGATGATCTTCCATGTTAATCGGCGCTCCAAAGACGGCCATCAAACCATCCCCAAGCATTTGATTGATGGTGCCTCCATGGCTGGAAATGGCATCGAACATCAAGGCGAAATAGTTATTAAGCAATTCGATCGTGACGGCGGGTTCCTGGCTTTCAGCAATCGTAGTAAACGAGCGGATATCCGCAAACATGGCGGTGGCGTCTACATATTTTCCACCCAACGCGAAGCCACTTTTCATCAACTCTTCGGCCACTTCGGGGGTGGCAAAAGTGCGAAAGAGCTTCAGTTGCTGGTCGCGCAATCGTTTCTTTTCCAGGCTGGCATTGACTCGCGCCCGCAATAGTATCGGGTTGAGCGGCTTTGTCAGGAAGTCTTCCGCGCCCATCTCAATGCATTTAACCACCCGGTCGAGTTCGTCGGAGGCTGAGGTCATAATCACGGGGACCTCGCGCAGGTTCGAGTCTTGCAGCATCGCTTCCAGAACCTGAAAACCATTCATTTGAGGCATATCAATATCAAGCAGCACCAGATCATAAGGTTTGGATCGCAGGATATCCATTGCGATCTTGCCGTCTTCCGCCAGCGAAACCTCGTGCCCTTGCTGTTCGAGACCGTGTGCAAGCAGGAGGCGATTAACCCGGTTATCATCCACAACCAGCAGGCGGCCTGGCTCTCTGGGGACCGTCATTCGTGCAATTCCTTCAGCTCCTTCGCGACGACGCCGTAGGCCACCTCCAGGGTATCGAGGCGGCTGCCAATTTCATCAAGCCTATTTTCCCTACCGAGGGATTCCAGTTCTTTTGCCAGCACAGACAGACGATTGGCTCCAAACGTGGCGCTATTCGATTTGAACGAGTGCGCCGCCCGCCGGAATGCATCGGCATCTTTGGAAGTTAATGAGGATTTCATATCCTGAATCAGATGCGGAGCATCCTCCAGATAAGTATCAATCAACTCACCGATGAAGTCGGCGCCCGACATTTGTCTGAGTTCTTCGAACGTGGTCATGTCAATTTCAGTGGGTGGCATATGGAATCCTCCAATCAGAGAAGTCATTTTTTCTTTGCCTGCTTGACGGCAGTCTTCTTTTGAGCAGGTTTCCCTGCAACTGGTTTCCGAGCACTGCTGCCCACACCCCTTGAGGCGGTTTTGGGAGCCGGCTGTATGCTTGATCTGCCTTTTGCGTTCTTCGAGGGTTTCTTTTCTTTCTTGACCCTCAACAAATTGGCAAAGTGATCGATTTTATTCAGCGCGCCCACCAGTTCAAGGACACGAATGGGTTTGGAAATGTAGTCATCCATGCCGGCCGCCAGGCACATCTCACGATCGCCCTGCATGGCATTGGCGGTCATGGCAACGATGCGAGGCTGGATTAGCCCATTCAATTTTCGTATGGCGCGGGTTGCATCAAGGCCGTCCATCTCAGGCATCTGTACATCCATGAGGACGACATCGTACCTTTGCCGCTCAACAGACTCTATGGCTTCCAACCCGTTCGAAGCAATATCTGCCCGGTAGCCCATCTGCTCGAGCAATCGCAGCGCCAGTTTCTGGTTGACCGCATTATCCTCCGCCAGCAAAATACGCAGGGGGTGCTTCCTGGCAAACTCTGTATCGATCACGGCCTTGGCCGGCTCCTCTTTAGGCGAAACAAGGTGTCGCGTGAATATGCCTGCCAACACATCAAACAAACTCGAAGGCTTGAGAGGCTTGGTCAGATAGGCCGCAATATCCAGGTCCTCTGCATCGACCTCACGACGCCCCAGGGAGGTGAGCAGGATGATTGGAAATGGCTTCAAGTCTTTGATCTTGCGGATTTGGCGCGTCAACATTACGCCATCCATATCGGGCATTTGCAGGTCAAGGATGGCAAGTTCAAAAGCCTCACCCTGCTGAAGCCATTTGAGCGCCTCGCGGGGTGATTCGGTCTCGCGCGGCCGCAGGCCCCATTTTTCGGTCTGGAGCATCAGGATCCGGCGATTTGTTGCGTTGTCGTCGACGATAAGTACGCGCTTCCCCTGTAAAGCGGGTTGGATGCCCTTGAGATTACGTGCTGTTTTGCGGAGAGCAAGGGCAGCAAGTTGGGCTTTGATGGTGAAAGAGAAGGTTGAGCCTTTGCCCGCTCCCGCCAACTCGGCCCACATGGTTCCTCCCATCATCTCTGCCAGACGCTTGCTTATAGCAAGGCCCAGACCCGTCCCACCATATTTGCGCGTGGTGGAGGAATCGGCCTGGCTGAACGATCCAAATAGCCTGCCCATTCGATCTGGCAAAATCCCTATACCTGTATCCCGCACCGAGAAAAACAGGTCGCTTTCGGTCTTGCCTTTTTCGATCGCGAGTACCACCTCGCCTTTTTCCGTGAATTTGACCGCGTTGCTGAGAAGGTTGAGCAGGATTTGCCGCAGTCGGGTTACGTCGCCGCGTATGCCAGCCGGCACATCGTCATCCAGGAGATAGGCCAGGTCAAGATTCTTTTCAACGGCACGCCCGGCCACGAGGTCCAGGGCAAATTCGACGCATTCACGCAGATCGAAGGGCTGATGCTCCAACTCCATCCTCCCCGCCTCGATTTTACTGAAATCCAAAATGTCGTTAATGATGGCCAGCAGGGCATCGCCCGAGTTGCGTATGGTTTCGGCATAATCGCGCTGTTCCTTATTGAGGTCGGTATCCATCAACAGGCCGCTCATTCCAATCACCGCGTTCATGGGAGTACGTATCTCGTGGCTCATGGTGGCGAGGAAAGAACTCTTGGCTTCGTTGGCAGATTCTGCCGCAGCTCTGGCCTGCTGCCCCTCTGCGAATAATTGGGCGTTCTGGATGGCAACCGCTGCCTGGCGTGCCAGACCGTTCAAGAAATTAAGATCGTTGTCGTTGAAAGGATCCGTGGAGCGCCACACCGCCATCATGCCTGTGACCCGATCCCCGCTGAGCAAAGGCGTGGCCATCAGCCGTTCCACGAGAATATCTTCAGTGCCGGGGATTGTTACCGTGCGCGGATCCCTGGAGGTATCGTTTATGAATTCGGATTTCCCCTGTTGGGCGAGCGTGCCAATAACCCCTTCGCCCAATTGAATCACGTCGGTTTTGATAGCATCCGCCAGGTTGCCTAGAGCAGTAATTGCCCGCAGGGATTTTTGATCAGGTTCCATCAAATATACGGCGCTGGTATCTGCTGCGAGCAGTTCCTTGGCGCGTTCTGCGATCCTTTCCAGCACAACAGCCGGCTCCAGCGACGCGGTGATTTCACGTCCTACCTCAGCCAATGCTGACATCTCGTTGGCGCGGCGCCGTGTCTCCAGGTAGAGACGCGCGCTCTCGATCGCAATGGCAGTTTGACGTGCCACGCTGACCAGAAAATCCAATTCCGGCTGGGTAAAAAGGCCATCGGGATGATCGCGCCATACGATGATCCCTCCGATCGTCTGCCCGCGCGAGATCAAGGGGGCACCCATCAGGCATTCCCGGGCGTCTTCTTCCTCTGGTGTGCCGGGCACATGCACCATCCGCGGATCACGGTCAGGATGATTCACGATCTCAGCCAGGCCGCTTTGAAGGATATGACCGACGATTCCCCGTCCGGGTAAAATGGTCAAGGCTTTCATTTCATCGCTGTATCTTCCCAGTGCAACCGTGGTACGGAAGCTCCCGCCGTCCGCCTCTCGCAGCGTGATGGCTATGTCGCGTACGCGCATAATATTCAAGGCGTGCTCGGCTATGTGCTCCAGGACCGGTTCGAGTTCGCGGGTCGCGGCGATATCGCTGCCGATCTCAGCCAACGTGGACATTTCCTGGGCGCGGCGCTGGGTCTCTGCATGGAGCTGCGCGGTGCGGATAGCGGCCCCCGCATTGGCTGCGATTGTGTTCAATAATCGCAGGTCGTCGTCATCGAAGGCATTCTCTTCAGTCGTGGATTGCACACTGATCACGCCGATACCTTGCCCACCCGCCATAATCGGAACACCGAGGTAGGATCGCGCCTCCCTTCCGACCGGTTTGGTTCCCAGCTCGGCCCTTCGCTTTTCAATGTCTTGATTGATCAACAGGGGTTTGCCGGACTCGATGATCCTGCTGGTGAGGCCTTGCCCAAATTCAAGAGAGGTGAATTCCTCGCCATACTGATAGGGGAAGTGGATGATATTTGTTTGCCGGTCGAGCAGGGCTACATAGACGATATCCGCCCTGAAGGTCTCAAGCATCTGCTTTCCGATCAATTGGATCATTGCATCTACATCTGTCTCGGACACCAGGGCATTACTGACCGTGTTAATGACCGCCAATTCAGCCGCACGCTGGCGTTCAGACTCGAACAGGCGCGCATTTTCGAGGGCAATGCCCATGCTGCCTGCCAGCGTTTGAAGCAGGCGAACATCCGATTCAGAAAAGGCATTCTCCCGTTCGAGGTTTTGAAGGCTGAAATAGCCGTTTACCTGGGACCCGATCCCAAACGGAACAAACAACAGCGATTTGGGCGCCGCTGTGCCCGCGACCATGCTTAATCCAAATTCCCTCGAACGTTCGCCCGCCTCCTTATTGATAACCACTGGTTGATGGGTGCTTATCAAATGCCTGACGAGCTGGCTGAAAGGCAGTTCCTCGTTGTCATAGACCCTCTTGTGGTCGTCAAAAACGTAGGGCACTTTTGAGCGCTGTTTTTGATGATCAAAAGTTCCGATGATGACGGCCTCGGCGGCTGTGAGATCGCGGATCTTGTCGCCCACCAAATCGTAAATGGCCTGCATCTCAAGCTTTGAAGCCAATCCCTCCTGGACACTGTTGATGATAGCAAGCTCCGTGGCACGCTGCTCGGTCTCTTTGAGCAGACGCTGGGTCTCATCAAACAGGCGGGCACTTTCCAATGCCACGCTCATTGAGTTGGCGACCGTGGTTAGCAGCCGGACATCAGAGTCGTTGAACGCATGCTCGTGTTCGAGATCCACCAGATTAATCAACCCTTTTGCTTCCTCACCAACGATCAATGGGACGTATAGAGCGGATTTTTCCGAGGCCGTACCTGGGATGGTATAGCTTCCGAGCTTTGCAGCTTCCTCTTCCGCGTTCTCGTTCATTAGGAGGGGTTGACGCGTATTTAGAACATGGTTGGTGATCCCTGCCCCTCCCCGTGCAATTGGCTCTATGGTAATGCGATGCCCAGCTTCGACGCTGTACGGAAAATGAATCAAGTTATTGGCAGAGTCATATATGCGGATCCCTACATCTGCCTTGGGAAAGATTTCGCTGACCTTGTCACCCACCGCTTCGTAGATGGACTGAATATCCAGTTTTGCGGCCAGCGCCCCCTGGACACTGTTGATCACCGCCAGCTCTGCATTGCGTTGTTCAGTCTCTTTAAGCAGGCGTCGGGTCTCGGTGAACAGGCGCACGTTTTCGAGGGCTACCCCCATGCTGGAGGCCATGGTTGATAACAAACGGACGTCAGCCTCATGGAACGCATCGGGTTGATAACTCTGGACGCTTGCCACGCCAACCACCGTCTCACCCAGGAAGATTGGTACCCCCAGATAGGATTGAGATTGTTCCTCATCGTCGTAGATCCCTCCCAGTTCGAGCTGGCGCTGCATGGAACCTGCAACCAGCGGTTGCTGGGAATCAATGACTCTGGAGGTGATGCCTTCTCCGAGCTTCACGGGTTCAAGTGATAAGCGTTTGCCACGATCCAGGTAATAGGGAAAAGCGATTTGTTCAACCTTATTGGCATTCCGGATGGCGATATACACCACCTCGGTCTTGAAGATGTCGCGAATTTTATCTCCAACGAGATCGTAGATGGCCTGCATATCCAGCTTTGACGCCAGCCCCTTTTGCACGCTGTTGATGACTGAAAGCTCCGCAGCCCGCTGTTCCGTTTCTTTTAGCAGGCGCTGGGTCTCATCGAAGAGCCTGGCATTCTCCAAAGCGACTCCCATTGATCCCGCTATGGTTTGCATGAGGCGTATATTGGTTGCGTCGAAGGCATCCTCGCGTTCATAATCCTCGACAGAGATGCCGCCTATCACTTTGTCCCCGGAGATGATCGGGACATTCGCCAGCGCCTTGGATATTTCCGTTCCGGGGACGTTGATCAACCCGTACTTGACACTTATTTCCGAGGTCTTCCCAAAGATCGGCAAATGGGTTTGCTGTTGCTGACGGAACAGCGCACTGGGCTTCATGGCTGGGATGCTAAGGCGTTGACCGTGCTCAAATTCATATAAATAATGCACCAGGTCCGACTGCTCATCGTACAAGCGAATGCCAATTTCCTCGGTCTTCAAAATGGTACGCAGCTTATCTCCCACCAGGTCCACAATGGCTTGCAAATCTAATTTGGAAGCCAAACCTTCCTGCACGCTGTTGATAATGGCAAGTTCGGCGGCACGCTGCTGCTCCGCCTTGAAGAGGCGCTGGGTCTCATCAAAGAGTCGCGCGTTCTCCAAGGCCACGCTCATTGAATTAGTAAGGGTGGTGAGCAGGCGGACGTCTGAGTCGCTGAAAGCATTTTCGTGATCCAGGTTTTGCAGGCTAAGGATGCCTGTAACTTCACCACCGACGATCATCGGTACAAATATATTGGACTTGGACATTGCTCCATATAGCACCGGATTGCCAAATTCGATCGAGGCCTGCTCAACATCTTTGTTGATTACGAGCGGTTCACGCCTCTGAATGACGTGTTTCCTGAAACCATATGCGGGCACCGGCTCCGGCAACAGAGTCCGGTCATCCTTCTCAAATGCGTAGCGGTCAGTCAGCAAGTCGGTAGCCGGGTCATACGTCATGAAACTGACTACCTGCGCATCAAAAACGTCACGGATTTTGTCTCCGACCAGGTCATAGATGGCCTGTATGTCGAGTTTGGAGGCTAATCCCTCCTGCACGCTGTTGATAATGGCAAGTTCGGCAGCGCGCTGCTGCTCCGCCTTGAAGAGGCGCTGGGTCTCATCGAAGAGCCTGGCATTTTCAAGAGCTATGCTCATGCTGTTCGCAAGGGTAGCTAAGAGACCCAGGTCGGACTGCGTGAAGGCATTCTCCCGATCCATATTTGCGACTGAAACGACACCTTTGGCTTCTTCTCCAACGATGAGAGGAGCCCAAATACCGGATTTGGGCCGTTCGCCGGGATCTCCGGCCAAATCGTATGAACCAACCTCTACCCGGCGTTTGACCATATTCTGGTTGATCATTAAGGGCTGGCGGGTTCGCATGACTAATGGACCAAACCCACTTTCATCGTGTGCAATAGGCTCTTGCTTATAACGCTGACCTTTTTCGATTAGATAAGGGTAATACTCCGTTTCGGTCCGACGATCATAGATCATGATGCCCAGAGATTGCGCATCGAAGACGTTGCGAATCTTATCGCCAACCAGATCATAAATGGCCTGCATGTTTAGTTTGGACGCCAGGCCTTCTTGCACGCTGTTGATGATCTGCAGCTCAGCCATGCGCTGTCGGGTCTCTTCGATGGCGCGGGCACGCGTCAAGGCACTGGCTATATGCTGGGCTACGAAGGTGAGGATCTGCTCATCCTGCGTTGTATAGATCATGCCCTTGGTATAGCTTTAAATCCCCAGCGCGCCCAGGATGCTCTCCTCTGTCTTGAGCGGAACAAAGATGGCATCCTCGGATAAAGTACCAATGATTTCTAAATCCCCCGTTTCCAGCAGGCGGGCACTGTCGCGCAATGCATGCAGCGTATTCCCCGTGCGCATCACATAAGAGGTCGCACCCTTATCTTCCTTATACGGAACGGGAGCCCAGGTTGAATCGTCAATGTCCACTTCATCCACATGATAAGGCCAGCTCAATACACCGGTAGTCTGATCGTAGAGGGCAATGAAAAAATTCTTGGCATACATCAATTCACCGACGATGTCGTGTATGGCCGCATAAAATTTCTGCATATCGTTCGCCAAACTGGCGGCCTCGGCGATCTTATACAAAGCGGCCTGTACCTGCTCGGTACGCTTATACTCCGCCTCGCGTTGGGCAAGTTTGATATCCAGCTCTTCAACAGTCTTGGGACGATCAGTCATCTAGTGCTCCTGGTTTTTCAATCACTATGTATTCGCGCATAATTACCGCAAAAGATACCCATCCCCTGAGGTCCCCGGTGAGCATCTTGAGGAACCAAGGCGTTCAACGAGACTAAAGATCGGGTCAGAAAAATCAAAATGGAGGGTGCTTTAGCAGAGAGTGCGCTTCCAACGCCCGAGATCAATTGCCCCACCCACGGAGAGCTCAACGAACCGTAACGGGAAACAGAAAACACGGAAGGCCATGTATTTTGTTTGCCGTTCATACCGAGAACGCCTCCATGGTATTAATATGCGGTAGTTTACATTTTTGGTGGGGATTAGTCAATGATTCTAAGGATGATAATGTTGGAACACACAAACAGGCAAAATGATAAGCGTTATGATGTGATCGCCACATCCTCTGCGGGAAACGCCTATGGACCTCTCCCCTTCCAACCATGCGATCAATGGCGGAAGGAAAGGTAGAGCCGCTGCCTCTGGCACGGATGCTATGACCAATAAATCCGGTAATACTAAATAGTTGGGAAAGGCCCCCGGGATTTTGATAATCCCGGGGGCCTTATCTTCAGTATCTTCCCCTGTTCAGGACAGCTTCGGGGTGCGCCAATTCGTTTTCCCGGGCCGGAAAGACCTGCACAGCACAGGCCTTGAATTCCGGGATCAACGCTTGTGGGTCGAGGGCATCATTCGTCAATAAATTCGCGGCGGCTTCGGCAAAGTGAATGGGGATGAACACCACGCCTACCGTGGTTTTCTCAGTGACCGTAACGCGCAATACCACCTCACCGCGGCGGGAGGTCACGCGTACAGCCATCCCATTGGTAATACCGTGCATCTCCGCGTCGGCGGGATGCATCTCAAGGCGCGCTTCGGGATAAGCCTCGTCCAGCGCAGAATGACGTGTCATCGTGCCGCCATGCCAATGTTCCAGCAAGCGGCCGGTCGTCAGGATGAATGGGAACTCATCATCGGCTTCTTCCATCACCGGCACAAAATCCAACGGGGTGAATTTACCTCGGCCGCGTGGGAACGTATCGATAAAAAGTGTGGGGGTGCCCGGGTGATTCTTGTCCCACACCGGATACTGCAAACCCACCCTGTCAATGCGCTCATATGTCACACCGGCGAAATCAGGGACGACGCCTGCCATTTCGGCAAAGACATCCTCCGTCCCGTGATAATCCCATCCGGCCGAGGTGGGGCGGCCGAGCCGGGTCTCCAACCGCCTGGCAAGATCGCAGAGGATTTGCCAATCTGGACGCGCCTTGCCGCGCGGTGGCTGGGCCGCCCGCACGCGCTGAACGCGCCGGTCGGTATTGGTAAAGGTGCCGTCTTTTTCCGCAAAAGGCGTGGCGGGCAGGAAGACATCCGCAAACGCGCCGGTCTCGTTAATGAATAGGTCCTGCGTAACCAGGAACTCGAGCTGCTCGACGTGCGTACGGGTCACATTGAGGTTCGGGTCCGACATCATCGGGTTCTCGCCCATGATGTAGAGTGCGCGCACACCACCCGGGTGCGCATGACCCAGGATCTCGGTTTGGGTCAGACCGAGTTTGCGAGAGAGCCCTCCCGGCTCGATATTCCAGGCGCGCTCCCATTTGGCAGCGTTCTGCTCGTTATCCACCCGCATGTAGCCGGGATAGTGAAAGGGCATGGCGCCCATATCACTGGCGCCTTGCACGTTGTTTTGTCCCCGCAGAGGGTTGAGCCCCGTACCATCGCGTCCGATGTGACCGGTCAGAAGGGCCAGATGAACGAGTGCCAGCGCGCTCGCCGTGCCGTGTGAAAGCTGCGAGATGCCCATGCCCCAATAGATCGCAGCCTTCCCGGCCTTCGCATACAGCCGCGCGGCATTGCGAATATCTTCGGCCGGCACTCCTGAAATCTCCTCTGCATATTCAGGCGAAAACTTTTCTAGCGTTGCGAGGAACTCGGTGTAACCTTCGGTGCGGTCATTAATAAAATCATGATTGACCAGGTCCTCCATGACCATCACATTTGCCATGGCGGTGAAGACGGGGACATTTGTACCTGGTTTGAGCGGCAGCCAGAGTTCGGCAAAGTCCACCAGATCGATCCGCCGCGGGTCGATGACGATCATTTTCGCCCCATACTTCTCGACGGCTTCCTTCATCTGAAGGGCAATGATGGGATGGTTCTCACTGGTATTCGAGCCAGTCACGATGAACACATCATTTTGGATCACCTGCCCGGCCGTATTGCTCATCGCCGACGAGCCAACTGCTTGCTGCAGCGCGACGACGCTGCCCGCGTGACAGAGGCGCGTGCAGTGGTCTACATTATTGGTGCGGAATTGGCTGCGGAAGATTTTCTGCAGAAGGTAGTTGTCTTCATTCGTTGCTTTTGCACAACAATAGACCGACATGGCATCGGAACCGTCGCGTTTGTAGATCTCAACCAGCTTGTCGGCGGTTATGTTGAGCGCAGTGTCCCAATCGGTTTCCACCCAATCGTAATCGTTTGCCTTGCCGCCCGAATCGGCAGAGGGAAATTGGCTTCCACGACTCACAAAATCCGAACCCCGCATGCCCTTGAGCGATTTCCCCTCAAGCAAATAGCGCCTTACCAGGGGCGTAGTGATGCGCTTCGGGTGATAGATGAAGTCGTAACCGAAGCGGCCTTTTACACATAAATTGCCGTGATTGACCGGCGAGTCAAACGGGGACGTAACTTTGTAAATGAAATCATCCTTGATATGTAATTCTAAGTTGCATCCTACGCCGCAATAGGGGCAGGTGGTGGTGACAATTCGATCCGGTTTTATCATGGTAGCTCCATAACGTTTAAGCGCTCAAAAGATTAAACGTTGAAAGTTCAAAGTCAAGTATGCTTGCGCTTCTTCCTTCCCGTGTTCATAACGCTGATCTGCTGCGGGCTGACCCCCTGTTCCAGCAGGAACTCGCGCTTTGGTTTAAGGGCGCCTGTGGGGCAAACACCCACACATTGCCCGCATAGGACGCAGGTTGTCTCTGGAATGGCTTTATCGAAAAAAGTGCCGATCTGTGTTTCGAAACCCCTTCCGCTAAAGTTGATCGCAAAGGTATATTGTGCGTCGTCTGCACAGACTTGCACGCAGCGCCAGCACAGCAGGCACTTGGAGTAATCGCGTACGTACATGGGGTTATCGTCTTTAACCTCAACTTCGCGGCGTTCGGCTCCCGGGAAGCGATTTACATCCGCACCGCAGTCATCCAGCATGGAGAGGATTTCCGGGGCATCTGACAGGTCCATCGTCGAGGAGAGCATTTCCAAAATCGTGCGCCGCGATCTGATCACGCGTTCGCTGCCGGTCTTCACCTGCATGCCCGCAACCGCCTTTACAATGCAGGCAGGCTGGAGCAGCCTTTGTCCCTCCACCTCCACGACGCAAGTACGGCACAACGCATTGGAGGTGGTTGCATCGTGGTAGCAAATAGTGGGGATATTTATGCCAACCTGTTTGGAGGCTTCGAGCAGGGTAGCGCCGGCCTCGATCTCGACTTGCCGGCCATCGATTGTCAGGGATATTTTTTCGGGCATATCATCTCCAAAGACCGTGGAAACTTGTCAGCGCTTTGCGGGTTTGCTGCGCGGCTTGGTTTTCGCTCCCGCGGGTTTCCCGGTCTTCACCGTCTTTTTCGGTTTTGCAGCCGACTTCTTTGCAACTCTTGCTTTGTTCGCGCCTGCCGCGGGTTTTGCAGCTCTTAAGCTTTTGCTTTCAACGAAAAGTTCCGGCCACAATTTAATGGCAGATAAGACTGCCCCGGCTGCAGTCTGACCCAGCCCGCACAAGCTCGCATCGGTCATCGTCCAGCCCACGTCCTGCAGCCGTTCAAGATCGCCCTGCATCGTCGCGCCGGCTGCGATCCTGTGCAGGATCTCCGTCTGGCGCTGGGTACCCATCTGGCAGGGATAACACTTCCCGCAGCTCTCGTGAGCAAAGAAATGACCCAGCCGAGCCAGCACCTCCCTTAAATCACGGGTCTCGTCGAAGACCATCACCACCCCGGAGCCCAGCGGAAGGCCGGCAGCGCGCAAGTCCTCAAATGTAAGCCTCACATCCAGTTGCGAGGGGGAGGCAAAGGCCCCCGCTGCTCCGCCAAAGAGCACGGCCTGCAGTTTTCTGCCACCCGAAACTCCGCCAGCCATGTTTAGCAGTTCGCGCAGGGTTACTCCAAACGGAATTTCATACACGCCCGGCCTGATGACGTCGCCTGAAAGGCAGAACAACTTGGGACCGGGCGATTTTTCCGTTCCAATCCTGCGATACTCCGCCACACCTTTCGAAATGATCAGCGGTACATTGAGCAGGGTTTCAACATTATTGATCACCGTCGGTTTTCCGAACAAACCGAAAGTGGTGGGGAATGGAGGTTTTACACGAGGGAAGCCGCGCTTCCCTTCGATGGATTCGAAGAGCGCCGTCTCCTCGCCACAAATATAAGCGCCAGCGCCCAGGCGAATTTCAATATCAAATGAGAAGCCGGAGTTCTGAATATCTTCGCCGAGATAACCGGCCTGACGCGCCTCGTTCAACGCGTTCTCAAGCACAGGCGCTATATAGGGATACTCGCCGCGCACATAAATAAAACCTTTGTGCGCGCCTATGCCATAGCCCGCGATCAGCATGCCTTCGATGACGCTGTGCGGATCGTCCAGCAACAGCACGCGGTCTTTAAAGGTACCCGGCTCGGACTCGTCCGCGTTGCAGACCACGTATTTCGGCGATCCCTCGGCTTTGGCTGCACCTTCCCATTTAATACCGGTTGGGAAGGCCGCCCCACCACGCCCCACCAGGCCTGAAGCCTTCACTTCCTCGACAATCTCTACCGGCTTTTGGCTCAATGCCTTTTTGAGGGCAGAATACTCGCCGTGCTGCGCAAGCGAAGTCGTCCCGCGGCCGCAATTGGCTGTTAACAGATGAAGCGAGCCGCCCACGATGGAATTTGGCCGGCCCAATTCGTAAAAGCCGGTTTCTAGGTTTATGTTCGTCTCGGCCTGGCTGTCCACCAGGGCCGCGGGCGCCTGCTCGCAAAGCCCAAGGCAGGGACTGGCTTCAATGGTAAGAGAGCCGTCGGGGGTGGTTTGCCCGGGTTGAATACCATGCCGGGAACAAAGGTGATCCAGGATCCCTTCTCCACCCTTCAACCCGCAGGCCTGGTCGGTACAAACGCGGATAATACGTTTGCCGACTGGCTGGTTGTAGAATAAAGTATAGAACTCGATCACACCGTGTACATCTGCCAACGGTACATGAAGCGATTTGGCTACTTCGGCGCTAACCGGCTCGGACAGCCAGCCGTATGCTTTTTGGGCGGCCTGTAGGGCCGGCAACAACCCTGGGCGGCCCAAAGGAATATAGGGTTCGATCAAAGAGTGAAGAGCTTCAAGATCAATTTCAGACATCATCTCTCCAATTCAGGGAGTATAGACCCAAATAAAGGAGCGTGCAAGCATCAAGACGGCATTACTCAAAAGAAAAAATAACCGTCGCTTGATTTAAGCGACGGAATGAAAATGATCGATTTCTTACTGGCGGGGGCCGGAAATATAGTGTTCAAGCTGCGAGATCATGAACTGCTGATAATCTACAACTTCCTTCAGCACATCCCTGACCGAGATCAATCCTAATAATTTTCCTTCTTCGTATACCGGCAGGTGGCGGATATTCTTGTCGATCATGACAGCCATGCATTCTTCAAGTGACTGGCTGGCTTCGACATAAAGCACATCACTCGTCATGATCTCATTGACCCGGGTTTCCCTGGCTGTTTTCCCCGCCAATTCCAACTTGCGGACACAGTCCCGTTCTGAAAGTATACCTGCCACTTTGTCGCCGGTCATAACCAGCACCGCGCCGGTGTTCCTATCGGCCATAAGTTTCAAGGCTTCAAGCACACTGGCATCGGGCTTAACCGCAAAGACCTGACTGCCCTTCTGCCGGATTAGATCACGAACATTGATCATAGCGGTCTCTCCTTTGGCTAAGATTTCGTAAAGTATAGACTCGAATCAAAAGGCTGGCAAGCGAAAAATGGCAGGCATCCGGTGTTTCCCCCAATCCTCAATCTACCAATTGAATGCCACAACGGCGACAGTGAAAGCCGACGCGATCACGATAAACACGGAAGCTGCGGCCGTGAAGTACTTCTGAAACTTATTGTTGACATGCGGGCCCATAAGGTTCTGACTGCTCGTCAAATTGATGAGATAGTAAAAGACAAGCGGCAGGATCATGGCGTTCAATGTCTGCGTGGCGATCGCAAAGTGGAAAAGCGAGATGCCGGGAATGGAAGTGATCAGCGCGGCTGCAACCAGCTGGACAATGAACAGGATGTAGAAGGTCTTGCTTTGCTGATAATCGGTGTCGAGACTACCTGACAAGCCGAAAAATTCAGAGAAGGCATAGGCGGTCGAAAGCGGAACGATGACCAGGCCCATGAAAGCCGCCGCCAGGATGCCGACGGCAAACAAGGTACTTGCCAGGTCGCCGGCAAACGGACGGATGGCCTGGGCGGCCTGCTCGCCCGAGGTCAAAGGCAGTCCGCGCGCGAATAGCGCGGAGGCGGTCGCCACGATCATGAAGAAGGAAAAGAAGTCGGTGAGGAAAGCGCCCCAATAGGTCTCGAACTGGGAGTACTTGAGAGTGTTCGGATCCATCTTCTTGTCGAAGGCGAAGCTGCTTATGAAGAACTGGCCCCAGGGAGTGATCGTTGTCCCGAGCACGCCCATGCCAATGATCAGATAGCTCCGAATATACTCGCTCGTCCAGCTAACGCCATGAGGATAAAGAAGGTTGCTCAAAGCCAAACCCCAGTCGGGCCGGGCTTTAACGGCGGAAATTATATAGGTCAGGTAGAACAACGAGACAACCAGCATGATGTTCTGCGTCAGCTTGTAGTTGCCTTTTGTGATAAAAAGGAATGAGATCAACAGAATAATAATTACAAACGGCGCAATGGGGATATTGAGCATCCCGCTGGTGGTCTTGATGGCCGAGACCTCGACCGTGATCGTCCCCAGATTCGCGATAAACAGCCCCAGGAAGATGAATAATGAGACCTTGATGCCATATTTTTCACGGATCAGATCAGCCAGGCCGCGGCGCGTTACGATGGTCAGGCGCATGCCCATTTCCTGCGTGATGCCAAGCAAAAGAGTAATGATCAGAAGGGGAAACAGGATTGTGTAGCCCAGCGTGGCGCCTGCGATGGAATAGGTCGCCACTCCGCCTGCATCGTTGTCCGCCATGGCTGCAACGGTTGCAGGCCCAAAGACGGAGAGCAGCAACAGGAAGCGCTGCAGCCAGCGGTTCGCCCGCCACTTCTGCCGGAGAACGATGAACGTGTCCTTCATTCGTGTGAACCAAAGAAATGGGGCAACCGCTTCTTCCAGGCCGTGGGCAGTATTTTGTCAAGCGCATCATCGGCGGTGACGATCCCGTGCATGCGGTTTTCAAAATCCACGACCGGCACGGCGATCAGGTTATATTTGCCTACCGTTTGTGCGATCTCGTCCTGGGGGGCATCCAGCTCTACGCTGACCACACGCTTGTGCATGAACTTGGTAATGGGTGTTTCAGGCGGAGCAATGATCAAATCGCTGAGAGAGAACACGCCAATAAGGTGCTCGGTCGCGTCGGTTACGTAGACGTAGTAGATCAATTCCGCCTCTTCACCGACCTTTCGAAGATGCTCGATGGTTTGGGCGGCAGTCATATCAGGCGTGACCGTGACATATTCAGTGGTCATTAAGCCGCCTGCGGTGTCCTCGTCATAGCTCAGCAGTTCCCGGACTTCATCCGCTTCCTCCCTATCCATGAGTTTAAGCAGGCCCTGGCTGCGTTCCGGCGAAAGTTCATGCAGCAGGTCTGCGGCCTCATCGGGAGCCATTTCTTCCAGGACGTCCGCCACTTTTTCATCGGTGAAGTGCTCGATCAGGTTGGCCTGGAAATCCGGTTCGACTTCCTCCAAGGTATCGGCCAATTGTTTTAAGTCGAGTTGATTAAGCAGGTCGCTGTGTTCGGCGCGATTAAGGTCCGAGATGATTTCGGCGATGTCCGAAGGATGCAGCTCGGCCAATTTGTAGGCCGGGACTTTCAGCCGCATGGATTGGTCATGGATCAATGGCTCGACAAATTCCCACGAAATGGTACCCGCCGCCTGGTCGCTCTTGAAGCGCCGGGCGGCCCATCGGCCCAGTTTCTCCAGCCCGATGCGGCGCAGAATGCCGAGGATGCCGATGTCCACATTGCTTACGATCACATCCCCGTTCACTCGGACCAATTCGATGTCATTAACCCGCACCACGCGGGCGCCGTCGGTATCTAGGATTTGCTTGTCGAGCACATCCTGAACCAGCCGTATATCATCATCGTGGAATTCATAAGCCGGGATATCGGCAAAGGACCGCTTCAATGGGATGGCGGCGGAAAGCAGGGCCGCCAGGTCTGAATATGGCAGAGCATGATCCCCGTGTGTATCATGTACGATAACGGCATCCACAACCGGATGGGAAAACTCTTTAATGGGCCGTGCCACCAGGTCTTTCAGCACGCCGATTTGCTTCCCATCGATATCTGTTACCGGTCGGCCGGTCAATTCGCTGATGAATGCCATCGGTCCTCCTTGCACAAAATAAAAACCACCTTGGATCTTCTCCGAAGGTGGCTGGTGGCAGAGGCAGCGGATTGGCTTGGTTTCTCAGGCCGCGTGAAACAGGAGGAGGCGGCGCGTTCGGACGCAATCCACTCGCACTGGGAACAGTCGCAATTCGGAGACGCTGAAACAAATCAACATTGGGCGCACTAAATGGTCATCCGCGTCCAAGGCCATCACCTCCATTCCGGTTTGTAAAAGATTTGTGTTCATCCTAGCCTTGCGACTTATACTCCCGCCCCCGTCGATTCGTCAAGAGTTGAAAGCCGTCAATTTGGAAATGAGGAAAGTTCAAGTCTGATTTGTAGATCCCGCCCGTGTCAGATTTGCAATAAAAACCTCCCGGCTCGCTTGCAAGCGAGCTGGGAGGTTTACAGTCGGGGCGCCGAGATTTGAACTCGGGACCTCACGGACCCGAACCGTGCGCTCTACCGGTCTGAGCCACGCCCCGAAAGCACGAAGCATTATACTGCCTCGCGCCGAATTTTGTGAACCTGAATCCAGTAATTACGACGCAACGGGGATTGGCAAGTTATGGATCTTCTCTCCATGCCATTCCTAGGGATTGAGCATGATCGGCTGGCTATAGACGTAGGCCGGCCCACTCAGAACGTCGTCGGCCTGATGAATAAATAGCCGCGCGGGCGTGGGTCCACTGACCTTATAAGGGATGCTTGTGTTGAATTGTTGCGCGTCCAGGTTCGGAAAGGTGAGTACCCGCAAACCCAAACTCGTGCCGGTCAGAGAAATCAATTCAACGATCACGGGTTGATGGTTAAAGGGTGTGAACTGTCCATCCACCGCCAGGTGGCCCCCGGAAACAACACTTTTCGGCGTCAGATGAAAGAAGGAGACTCGCTCATAGATCGCATTACCCGGCGGGTTGATCTGGCTGTCGCCGCTTGACAATAGCAGCACGCGCACCGAATCCAGGGATTGAACGCGGCCCAGCTGGTCTTTGGTACTAACCTGGATCACACCGACCTCGGCGGCCGCGCGTATCTCGAATGGAATCTTCAAAGAGAGAGGGTCGCCGGTCGGGTGACCCGGCACAGCCCTCAAGGTCCGGCCCAGCAAACGTCCATCCTCGCCGTACAAATCCACCTCTATCTTCTTGCTATCGCCCGCCACCGCCACTAATTGGACTTCGATAGGAGAGACAATCCTGGAGCTAGGCCCAGGTTTGTTGATCTGGATCGCCGCCAGCGAGAAACCAGGCGCCGGTGTGGGCGTTATGGTTGGAGCAGGCGTGGGGGGGATTGACGTAGGCGTTTCGGTCGGCGGCACCGTAGGAGTGATGCCCGCTGAGACGGTCGCGTTTATCGATTGAGCAGTCAGGTATATAACGGTCGGAAGATAGCCCGCCGGAAACGGGGTAGGCGCCAAATCACTCCCCGGTAATACACAGCCGGTTAATAGTATCGGGATGGAGGCAATGAGAAGATATTTTCGGAGCATAGGCAGCAACACAGACGCCCTCCGTATGAGGGCGTCTATCATTCCTTTTCTCGTGAGATTTACAGCCCATATATGTCGGAGTATTTGGCCTTCAGATACCTGACATAAGGTTCAGGCGTGATCTTCGAACCGGTCACCTTTTGGACAAGGGCCTGCGGATCATATTTGCGACCGTGGTTGTGGATGTTGGACCGCAGCCAGCCGAGCAGCCCCCCGAACTGGCCCTTGCGGATCTGGGCTTCGAGGTCTTTGATGTCCTTGTTGATCTTCTCCCATAATTGTGTAGAAACCAGGTTGCCGAGGGCATAGGTGGAGAAGTAACCGATCGAACCAGAAGACCAATGAATATCCTGGAGCACTCCCAGAGCGTCATTTGGCGGGGTTATGCCAAGATATTCCTGCATCTTCGAGTTCCAGATCTCGGGCAGGTCCTTGATCGCAATTTTGCCTTCGACCATGGCAATTTCAAGCTCCAGGCGGAGCATGATGTGCAAATTATAGGTGGCTTCATCTGCATTCACGCGGATGAGAGAAGGCTCCACTTTATTAATCCCTTTATAGAAGTTCTTCAATCCAACTCCGTCCAATTGGGAAGGGAAAATCTTTTTGAGTTGCGGATAAAAGAATTCCCAGAAGGGCAGCGAGCGGCCCACGAGGTTCTCCCACATACGTGATTGAGATTCATGGATGGCGAGCGAGGTGCCGTGAGCCAGGGAGGTGCGTTCATAAGCCGGGTTGATCCCCTGTTCGTACATTCCATGTCCGGACTCATGCATGGCGCTGAACACGGTTGCGAGCGGGTTCTTTGCCTCGAACCGATTGGTGATGCGAACATCATTCACACTAAAGGAAGACTCAAATGGATGGGGGGCCTTATCCATGCGTCCGCGGCTCCAATCGTAACCGAAACCCCTGGTGATCGTTGCGCTGAAGTCCCACACCTTGCCTTCGTTGTAGTTCTTGTGCAGGAATTTGTCATTGACCTGGGGGCGCGCCGCGATGGCCCTGATCAGCTCCACTTGTTTGGGCCGCAGGCCATTGAAGATCGCCTGTACCTCGGCCGTCTTCATACCCGGTTCGTAATCATCCAGGAGGGTATCGTAAGGATGGTCGGCCGGTGGAAAGAAGCTCACGTATTTCTTTACCAGCTCCACTACTTTCTCGAGATGGGGCCGGAAGATCGAAAAGTCCGATTTCGACCGGGCTTCGGCCCAAGCTTCGAAGGCCCGGGTTGTCACAATGGCCTGCTCCGCAATAAACTCGCCGGGAACACGGACTGCCTTTTCGTAATCGCGGGCGGCAACCCGCACCATGGCGGCCTCATCTGAAGTCGAATTGGCGCCCGCGAATTCCTTTTTCAAATCGTCCAGCAATTTGCCAACTTCATCCGAGGTGCCTTTTTCGTGGGCAAGCTTCCCAAGCGTTGCAAGCTGCTGGCCGCGGGCCTCGCCGCCTCCAATTGGCATGTATGTTTGCTGGTCCCAGCCCAATAAGCCGGCGGTGCTGTTGAGATCGGAAACCTCTCCAATCACCGCTTTCAGTTGATCTAGTTTATCGGACATGCAATCCTCCTGATGAGTTCAAAGAATTTTAAGCGTTATTTTCCCTGGATTTCTGGAACGAATGTATATTGCAAAGCGATCAATTTACTCTCCACCTCAGCGGTTCATCACGCAGGGCGGAGAGTACCTCCTGGGCGATATCCTGCGCGGCCCGGGCCTGCGCCTCGACAGTCTGTGCAGCGATATGCGGCGTGGTGATCACTTTCGGATGCTTGACCAGCTCGGTCAGGCCCGGTGGCTCGGTCGCGAACACGTCCAAAGCAGCGGCAGCCACTTTCCCCGAATTGAGGGCCGCCAGCAGGGAAGACTCATCAATGATTCCGCCGCGGGCCGCAGAGATGATCCGCACCCCGTCTTTCATCTGCGATAAAGCCATCTGCCCGATCAAGTCGCGCGTCTGAACGTTTAGGGGTAAATGCAGAGAAATAAAGTCAGACCATTCGAATAATTCCTGGAGGGTCACCGGCTCCCCACCTCGGGCTTTGATATCATCTTCCGAAACGAACGGGTCATAGGCTACGACATTCATGCCAAACGCCGCGGCGCGTTTGCCCACCTCCACGCCGATGCGGCCATAGCCGATGATGCCCAGGGTTTTGCCATTGAGCTCAACGCCTTCAAACTCCTTCTTGAGCCATTCCCCTTTTTTCATACCGGCGTCTGCACGCGGGAATTCGCGGGCCGCGGCCAATAAGAGCCCAAAGGTCAATTCAGCCACGGCCAGCGTAGTCGAGACCGGGGCATTGACTACAATGACGCCATGCTTTCTGGCGGATTCCAGGTCAATATTGTCGACCCCCACACCGGCGCGGCCGATCACCTTGAGCTTCTTCCCGGAGTGAAAAACTTCGGCAGTCACCTTGGTGCGACCCCGAACGATCAGCGCATCATAATCGCCGGAAATTTTAATAAGCTCTGCAGCAGAGATGCCCGCTTTGTCGTCAACACGGGCTGCGGCGCGAAGAATGGACTGGCCATTCTCGCCCAGTCCATCTGTGATCAAAATCTTGAATTCTGCCATACCTATATTTTACACGATAAGTGTGAATTCAAATCATTAGGCAAAACGTCCCGCAGGCTCCTGTAACTCATTCCAGGGAACGAAATGCAACTCCGGCACGATCATAACGCTTGAAAGATCACTGCCCGAGGCCCTCACTTACCGTGCCCCAATCCTATAGAATGATTTCCCATTATGGGGTCGGCCGGTAGATATGCGGGTAGATCCATGCAGCGTAGGCCTGCAGTCGGTTTCCATTTCCTCGCACCGCCAGTCCAAACTGTACAGTTTTTCCGGCTATACCATCGAGCGGATAATCGATCACAATGGGTGCGTGGCTGAATATATAAGGCCAATTCGTCACCCCGGTTTTCCCGTGCTCATCATAGTACTCAAGGGAAAATACCACATCACAAAAAGTATGGGCTTTACAGGACAGCACCGTCCTAAATCGGTCGCCTTTTTTCACACTAAAAGCAGGATACTTGCTGAAGATGGTCTCAGAATTATCCCGTGGTGGATAGGTGACCAGCACAGCCAGGTTATTCTCGCTAAGACTTTCCACAAAACCAACCGCCGTTTCATCCTCGCTCCCCGGGCACGACAGCTGCTGCTTTGGCGTGAACCATTCCGCGCTGCACATGCTCGCAACGAAATCAAAGGCCGTGGTTCCCGGCCCTTCGGTCGGTAATCCAACGGCTCCCAGGTCAGGTGTAGGCGAAGGAGTTATCGTGGAGGTCGGCAGGGGTGTTTGGGTCGGCGAATCTGTCGCGGTTTCAAAGGAATAAACGGCGGGAGAGCCAGGTGTCGCTGACGGTACAGCCGTATTATTGAATGTCCTGCAGCCGCTCAACAAGATCCCCATGAAAAGAAAAGCAACAAGTTTTTTTAGCATGTTTCATGTTCCTATCGATGTTCGGAAAAATCGGTTGGTGCCTCTGGCAAACCCTGATGGTCTTTCTTACCGGACAAAGTTCTGAACAGTCAATGACCGTGGCGTAGACTTTTGGAGACTTGACCAATCGATGCAAATGTCAGCAATTCGATGACACCAGATCATTTGGCGGAGTCCGTTTTCTTCTGCAAGTCACTTTGCCAGCCATATTACCAAACGAAGGGAATTAGGATTCTGGTACGTTTTTTATAGGCCAGATATTCTTCGGAAAAATGTTGTGTCAAAATCACTTCCTCAGCCCGCAATTTCAATGCGATTGCTAATACAACGATGAAAAATCCTATGCAAGCTCCGGGTGTTCCATAAGCCAGCGCCATGGGCAGCGAGAGATATCGCAAGCTGGCGGACCGGCATGCCAAACCTGACGAGGAACTTTAAATCGATGAAGAACAACGCGCCAATAAATAGCCGGATTCGACATCCATTTCCAGCCATCCTTTTGTTTCTCGTTTGGGCTTACCGATCTGGCGCTGATCAACCAGTAAAGTATGAAAACGACCCAGCATGCCAGAATGATTGATTGTGATGTAATCATAATATGCGGTGATGCTCTGGAAGAGGTCCTGGATGAGACATCCAGGACCTTGACTGTAGTTAAACTTGTAAGCAGCGAAACGAACTCCGGATCCTATTCGTAGCGCAAGGCCTCGACAGGTTCGAGGCTTGCGGCGCGATTGGCAGGGTATATACCGAAGAACAAACCGACCGCGGCAGAGAAAATTGTGGCCAGCAGAATCGAATCGAGGCCGACAATCGGTGTGAAATTATTTCCCGTGGCAGCCGCAACACGTCCCACAATGAAGGCAATGAGCCATCCAAACAAGATCCCAACAAAACCGCCGATCAAACTCAGCAGGGATGACTCTGCCAGGAACTGGACCAAGATGTCGCGTTTGCGTGCGCCGAGGGCCTTCCGCAGCCCAATCTCGCGGGTGCGTTCGGTGACCGAGACCAGCATAATGTTCATAATACCGATCCCGCCCACGAGCAAGGATATGGCGGCGATACCGCCCAAGAAAACAGTCAGGACTCCTGTAACGGTTTGGACAGTGTCCAGGATGCTTTGCTGGGTGAAAACGGTAAAGTCATCCTGGCCAATGGGTGATTGGTGCCGGGTTCGCAGGATTTGGGAGATTTCGTCCGAGGCAGCGGGTACGGATTGGAAATCGAGAGCCTGGACATAGATCACGTCAACCGCATCGGGGTTCTTCCTGGTAATGAGGCGCGCCTTGGCCGTATTAAGCGGGATGATCACTTCATTGTCTTCTGAGCCGACAGCACTTCCACCCTGCGGGCTTAACACACCGATCACCCTGAAAGGCTGGCCTGAAATCCGTATGGTTTCTCCGACCAGCCCATCGCGTCGCCCAAACAACTTGTCAGCCACATCCACGCCGATCACTGTGACGGAGGCCCGTCCCAGGTTTTGCTGATCGTTAATGAAATCACCTTCCAACAGGCTGATGTTGCGAACCGACTGATAGGACGGTGTGACACCGACAATCGTGGTACTCTTCGTTTGGCCACTATAATCTGCAATGCCGCTTCCCTGCAAAACAGGCGCCACAGCTTGGACGTGCGGCGCTGCATATTGGTCCATTAGCGCATTGGCGTCGGCAAGTGTCACCGGGCGCGGAGGCCGGACAGTGGGTCCCTGGGTATCCCTCGCGCCGCTGAAGACAAACAATAAATTGGTTCCCACCTGGTTGATGGAACCGGTGATGGAAGCTTGCGCTCCATTACCCACCGATAACATGGCGATCACCGCAGCCACGCCGATCACGATCCCCAGTACGGTAAGGCCGGAACGCATCTTGTTCGAGTTGAGGCTTTCAAGCGCCTCAATAAGCAACTGCGATAGGTTCATAAGTTACCTTCTGAAACATCTTCCACCATGCCATCGCGAATGTGGATGATCCGTTGGGCCTGCCCGCCGATCGTGGGATCGTGAGTGATGATAATCAGTGTCGTCCCGCGTTCTTTGTTAAGGTTTAGCAGCAGGGTCATGATCTCTTTCCCCACGTGGGAATCCAGATTTCCAGTGGGTTCATCGGCCATGATGATAGCCGGTTGGTTGACAATTGCACGGGCGATCGCCACACGCTGCTGCTGCCCGCCGGAAAGTTCCATGGGGCGATGGCTGAGCCGATCGCCCAGCCCAACGGCTTCGAGAGCAGCCGTGGCGCGTCCACGTCGCCCGCCATCCACCAGGCCCGCATAGCGTAAAGGCAGTTCCACGTTTGAGAGTGCAGATTGCCGCGAAAGCAGGTTGAACGACTGGAAGACAAATCCTACTTTGTGGTTACGGATATTGGCGAGTTGATCGTCATTCAGCTTGTCAACTGCCTCTCCATCCAATATGTAATCGCCGGAAGTCGGGCGATCGAGACAGCCCAGGATGTTCATCATCGTGGTTTTGCCGGAACCCGAGGGTCCCATAATGGCCACCACCTCGCCGCGTTGTATTTTTAATGAAGCCCCGCGCAATGCCTGGACTTCGACCTCACCCATTTTATAGACTTTTACCAAGTCCTGGGCTTCAACTACCCAGTCCATTAACCGCCTCCTCCGGCGCGGAAGGGTCCGCCGGTCAGTGAGGGAGGATTCAAGATGATCAGGTCGCCTACCTGCAAATTACCGCCGGTTACCACGCTCATGGTATCCGATGAAACGCCAAGCTTGATCTGGACCGGTTGTGGCAGACCATTTTTGAGAATATATACGGTCTGGCTTCCATCCACTAATCGGACCGCGCAATTCGGTACCAGCAGTTGGTCTTTGACCTGGCTTGTCACAATGTTAACCGCCGCCGTCATCCCAGGCTTGACCTGCGAATCAGCATCTGTGAACCTGGCAGTGACGGTGAAGTTGACGGCGCCCGAGGAGGTATCGCCGGCTTGCGAGACCTCGGTTACCTGACCGTGATAGGTTTTGTTGGAAACAGCATCCAAAGTAAGCGTCACCGCTTGATCAAGAGCGATATTATTGATATCCACCTCGGAAACCTGCACATCGACGAGCAGGTCCGCAAGATCATCCTCACGAAATGCGAGGGTGGTGACGGTGGCCTGGTCGCCCGGGAGAGGAATAGCCTGTGTGATCGTGCCATCGAACGGCGCGATGATCTGAGCCGTATTCAATGTCGCCTGCGCGGCATCCACCTGCGCTTGTGCGGCCGCCAGGTCATCCTGGTTTGGACCACTTTTTACACGGTCGTAAGCCCGTTGGGCATCATCCAACTGGGCCTTTTTCAAAGCCAGGTCAGCATCGGCATTCGATATGGTCTTTGGATCCGGCAAGCCGCGAGACCACTTGACAACTGGAACCAGATGGGCGCCTACGCTCTTGAAATAAACGGTCTCGATCCAGGTTTTTCCATTCAAGGTGTTGCGGTAATCATTGGCCTTCTTGTAGGCATCCTGGGCGTCGTTCAAGGCAATCCAGGCATTGGCCCGGTTGGTATCTGAGTTCAATAGATCAGTGAGAGATTTTTGAGCGGTGACCAGGTCCGATTGGGCCATGATTACACTTTGAGGCAGTGAGGTGGGGTCCAGGGTGGCCAGTATGTCTCCTTTATGAACCTGATCGCCTACTTTTACATTGACCTTGGCTACTACGCCGCTAATCTGCCAATTGAGGGTGGCGCTTTGAGCGGCGTGCACACTACCCGTTGCACCCACTACAGCGGTCAACTCGCCGCGCTGGGCCGACGCTGTCTCAAAAGAGGTACTCGAATTCGCATTCCCCCTGCCTCTGATAACCAGCACCAGTCCGATGAGGACCACCACGACAACACCGATGATGATCCGATTTCTTTTGCTTATTCTTGAGAGAAACGCTTTCATTTCTAGACTTCCTCCAGCAATGGGGTAAGATCCCACGGTTCATTCGAACCAAAATGGGTGGTAATCACCAAACCTAAACCGAGACTAAGATAAAGAATCACAAAAAAACCGCCTACGTAAGGAATACGCACAAGGGGTAGCAAAAGTAGCAGCCCTAAAAACATGGACAACGTCGGCGAAGATGCCTTCCATCCCGTGCGTCTCAACAGGCTGCGCCCACAGGCGTAAACCAGGCAGAGATATCCCCAGACCGAAAGAAAAAAGGCAATGACCGCCGAAATTATGGTGAACGGAAATGTAACGCGCGCCAGGACGGCCCCAATCCCGAAGCCCAGTAGCAGCAAAACAAAGCCAAAGCCCAGCAGAACCACCTGGATCAGCCGCGCCCAGCCTAATGCCAAAGCCTTACGCATATTTCTTACGCGGACTGGAAAAAGGTAAAAATTCGCGAGCCCCGCTAAAAACAATGTGACCAGGAGTCCCAATGATGATACCCAGGCTGGGAGCCGCGATAAGGGCTCCTGCAGCGCAATCGAAGGCGGCAGTTGAAAATCAGCGCGTGGAACCCCGTGCCCATAATCGGGGCGCAAATTCAAGATAAATGGTGCCCCCCACAATACCAGGGCAAGCATCACCAATGCAATAACTATCCAACGCCAGCGTGTCATTTTCTCCTTTTGTCCGGTTTTACTCATAACTGGACTAGGTAGTCGGTCAAAAGTAATTAGAACCAACCATGTTGCTCTTTCGGGTGCTAAGCCCCCGAAACGCACGAATCAAGTATAAAGATTTACGAACGACTATTTAGTTTACGACGGCTATATAAACTTTATATTAACTGAGGCAACAAGGGTCAGCTAATCTTAATCCCGGTACTTCGTTTGAGGTTGCAATGGGCTCTGAAGCGCCTGTCTGTCGATTGCGCAGAACATTGCAAGGCCCAGCAAAAAAACTCCGATCCAAACGGAGACAACCAATGAAGACCCAAGCAGATTTTGAATCGAAAACATTCCATTCCATAAGCGGTCAAGCATTTGACCGGACTCCAGATTGAGATAATCCGTGCTGCCCGCCAGCCACGATGCACCGGACGCGAACAACTCATTGGACGAAAGCCAGGCGGCTGCCGGCCAAACCAGCCACAACCCGCCCACTGTCAATATACCTGCTGCAATCCATCGCAAAGCCTGTCCTCTGCGATGGCGACGGTGAACGGCTGCCTGGATATGGGCGGCCAGTTCAGGCGGAGGGGAATGCCTCGGGAGTGAATGCAGCATCCGGTCCATCTTATCCATGGTCTGCCTCCTCGATTTTCTTGCGCAAGATCTGTTTCGCTCGCCTCAAATGTGTGCGTACTGTGTTGAGAGGTAATGAAAGTATCGCGCCAATATCCTCATATTTCATATCGGCATCGTAACGGAGCGAGATCACCGCCCGGTACGCGAATGGCAGTGAATCAATTGCCTCCGCTAAAACTTGCAGGACCTTCTCCCGGTCTACTCTATCCTCAAGATCCATATCCGGACTGCCGGAGGTCGCCAAAAAAGTGTCTGCATCCGCCTCCACAATGCGGCGCTCCCGGCGATAATGATCACGAGCCAGATTGGATGCGATGGTTGCCAGGTATGGTAATAACGGACGATCAGCGTTGAACTTTGGCAGGGCGTTCCAGAAACGCCAGAAAGTCTCCTGTACTATCGACTCCGCCTCCAGGGAGTCTGTGGCCATCCGGCGCACTATCCGATAAAGCACCGGCGCATACGACTCCACAAGTTCGCCAAACGCAGACTCATCTCGGCGGCGGGCACGTTCGATCAGGTCGCTTTCACTTGGAATGGAAGGCTTCATTAAAGGCACGCACCAAAGCCGAAAAAGTTTCAGCTCCCGCTACTATACCCTCTTTGTTGCGGGGCTCAAAAGCTTTCGTTCTACAAATCTGCAATATAGTTCGGGAAAAATATCAAAAAACTGTGGAGCTAAAAGGGCCGACAGTCCCGGAACCCTCCATGAAAAAATTATCCAAAATAGGGTAGCAATGCAAAAATCCAACTAGTGAAGGAATGTACAATGGCATACAAACGTATTTTTTCTCATACAAAAACAGGGATGATTGTCGTATCTACACGTGACATAAGAGCCTGTAATCACTGAGTACCTTTGAGTATGATGATTCTAGGCGCTTTTCACGCCAAGTCTGGAGCACTTATGCAAGCCGTTCCCAGTGAATTCCTTGCCATCGATCGCAAAGAGCGCGCAAACAAACCGTTTTATGATCTGGATTTGCGTCCGTCTAGACTTCGCACCGGCGATTTTGAAGACGTTGTCATTGAATTTAATCCGGAACGAGCCATGGTTCAGGCCTCACGTTGTGTCCACTGTCCGGACCCGGCGCCTTGCATGCTTGCCTGTCCTGCGCACAACGACATTCCCTCTGCGATGTGGCTGATCGAGCAGGGCAAATTTCTGGAAGCCGCACAGATTTATCATCTAACCAGCTCCCTGCCCGAGGTATGCGGGCGGGTTTGCCCGCATGAGCAATTATGCCAGGGATCGTGTGTTCTCAACAAAACCCATGAACCTGTATTAACCGGGGAGCTCGAGGCGTTTGTGGAGGACTATGAACGCCGGAATACCGGTTATTCAATCCCGGTAGGCGAGTCGACCGGGAAGTCGGTCGCGATCATCGGGTCTGGTCCGGCAGGTATTTCCTGTGCGGATATCCTCACCCAAAAAGGATATGCGGTGACCATCTTCGAGGCAAAGCCTGCACCCGGCGGGCTCCTTGTGTATGGTATCCCCAATTTCAAGCTCTCCAAAAAGGTCTGGTTCGAAAAATGGAATGAGTTCGAGCGCGCCGGCGTTAAATTCGTTCCGAACACTTATATCGGCAAAGATAGGACAATCGACGGGTTGTTTAAAGAAGGCTTCGAGGCGGTCTTCATCGGTGTTGGCTCTGAGGTGGATGCCAAAATGGAAGATACACCGGGAACCGACCTCCCGGGGGTTTACCAGGCAACCGATTTCCTGATCCGCGGCAACGTGGCCAAAGACCTGCTCCCCGAGGAAATGAAGACTCCGCTCATGATAGGCCAGCGCGTTGTAGTCGTGGGGGGCGGCGATACAGCTTCCGATTGTTTAAGGACGGCCCTGCGGATGGGTGCGGCCGAGGTGACCTGCCTGTATCGCCGTACTGAGAAGGAAATGCCCGGTGGCAAAAAGGATCGCCAAATGGCCCGCGAAGAGGGTGCAAAATACCGCTTCCTGACGCAGCCTGTGAAATTCATTCCCGGTGAAGACGGACATCTGGCCGCTGTCGAATGTATTGAAATGGTACTGGGCGACCCGGACGCCAAGGGCCGGCGCAGGCCGGTCCCGGTCCCGGATTCCAACTTCAGCGTGGCCTGTGATACGGCAATCCTTGCGCTGGGTTATTGGCCCGATCCCATCGTCGGTAAAACCACGACCGATCTTGAAACCCATGATTGGGGCCTGATCACCGTCACCGATAAAGCCACCGGCGCAACTTCACGGGAAGGCGTATTCTCGGGCGGCGACTGCGTGACCGGACCCGACATCGTCGTTACGGCCATGGTTGCCGGCCGCAAGGCTGGCTTGGCAATTGATGAATACCTGAAGAACAGGGAATAACAAGCCTGGCGCAAAATTCCAGCTTGGCAGGAACGCTTATAAAAGAACCTCGAGACGGCCGCACGGGCCGTCTCTGCTTTAACAAGATCGCATCCGAGGAAATATTCGCTTTTCGAAAGGTGGGGGCACATTTACCAATCACCTCAAAAAAAATCAAACATATCCAAATAATCTTATGTTGTGATCCTGCTCTTATCGGGGGCTAAACAATTATGGTTATAATCCCCGCCATGTTTTACCGCCTGAGCCTGGCGCTTGAATGGCTGGTACTTTCCGCGATCTGTCTGATGGTTTTTACTTATAGCGCGCCGCGGCCCATGGACGAGTTCGACCGGGTACGCGCATATACACGTGACATCGAATTCGATTATGCCTCTTGGATGCTGAACGCTGCCGGCTTGAAGATCGAACAAGGCGCTGTCGGGATCCCGGGCTATATCAACAGGGAAACAAGCAAAGTCGCAGTATCGGATTACTTTCACGTCACGCAGTTAATCATTCAAAGCGAAGATGCCCTGAATAAGATCTATGCAGATGCAAGCATCACCGACAAACAAACGGCTTCCACGCAAATCCGCGCACAGCTTACCAGTCTTGAGGCCCAGCAGAATGCGCTGGCTCCCATAGCCGAGGCCATCCTGCAGGGGCAGGTCAGCCTCGTGGCAGCCGACCTTGGGCTTACGACGCTGGGTCAACCGATTCCAACCGTTCTATATCACTCGACGCCCGTGCCAAATGCCCTGATCGTTTCGCCGCGTGATCACATCGAACAGACGGCCAACATCTCGGTGTCACCGGACCTAACCGTTGACCAGCAGGCTGCTCTTGAAGACCGCGTCGACAAAGGACTGAATGTCTCTTCCTTGGTAGTCCCGATCGGTGGAGTCGGTGTGTATCCCACCATGATCATGCGCACCACGGACCTCGTCTGGTTGACCAGCACCATCGCCCATGAATGGACGCATAATTATCTTGAGTTCCGGCCCCTGGGTCTGCTATATGACCATACTCCCGAGCTGCGTACCATGAACGAAACCACTGCCGACATTTCCGGAACGGAGATCGGTGCAGAGGTGATCAAACGATACTATCCGGAATTGCTCGGCGCGACTCTCCCTGAACCGACCCTGGTCACGTTCCCACAAGTTCACCCAAACCCGGGTGGTATGCAGCGTCCGCCTTTCGATTTTCGCGCGGAGATGCACACCACGCGGGTCAATACCGATGCCCTCCTCGCCGCAGGAAAAATCACCGAGGCGGAGGCCTACATGGAACAGCGCCGGCAGCTCTTTGTAAAGAACGGTTACGAGATCCGAAAACTTAATCAGGCATATTTCGCCTTCTACGGTGCATACGCTGACGTGCCCGGCGGCGCGGCGGGGGAAGACCCGGTGGGACCGGCCGTCCGCGCCTTGCGCACACAAAGCAAGTCGCTGGCTGATTTCGTCAATCGTATCTCCTGGATGACTTCATTCGCTCAACTTAAGAAGGCTGTGGGACAATAGAGCTCAGGTGATTGAGATAAGGGAGACCATGCACGCAAAACAATTGTTATTTTTTATTGGGTCGCTCGTGATCCTGCTGTTTCTCAGTTCGTGCTCTGCAGGACAAACAGCAACGTCTACGCCCTCGCCTGCGCCCACCTTGATCCCTGCCACTGCGACCTCGGCCATCGGGTGCACGGCCATCACTACGGAACCCACGCCGAATGCTTCCTCGGCCCTGCCAGCCATCACCTCAGCCGATTACCTGACCGGATCTGATAATGCCGCAGTGACCATGCTGCTGTATTGCGATTTTCAGTCGGCAGAATGCCAGGTCTTTGCCAACGTGCTCGATCAGCTGCAAAAAGATCACCCCAATGATCTGCGCGTGGCTTTCCGCCCGGTACCTGCGACGGGTGTTTTGGATAAATCGCAGATATCGGTCCAAGCCGCAATCGCGGCCGGCGACCAGGGCAAGTTTTGGGAAATGCGCGGCCTGCTGCAGACCAAGTACAGTGACTGGATCAAACTTTCGAGCAATCAATTTGAGGCTTGGGTGGAGGCGCAGGCTCCCGGCCTGCAGCTCGATAGCAACAAATTCAAGTCCGACCTGAAGAGTGCCGATACGGTAGCTCGCACAAAAGCCTTTTATACGGCGGCCATACAGCTTGGAATATCCGGCATTCCCACCGTTTTCATTAACGGAAGCCTGCAGCTGAGGCCCGCGCTAAGCTATGAGGGTCTCAATTCAACGATCAGCCTAATTGCCCTCGGTTCCCGCGAATTTAGATCCTGTCCACCCTTTAACATAGACCCTACCAGGCAATATACCGCGACGATCCACATGGAAAAGGGCGATATCGTGATCCAGTTATATCCGGACAAAGCTCCGCTGGCGGTGAACTCGTTTGTATTTCTCGCAAAGAGCGGCTGGTTCAATGGGGTAACCTTTCACCGCGTGATTCCCGGCTTTGTGGCCCAGGCGGGCGATCCCAGTGGGACGGGACGCGGGGGGCCAGGTTATGTTTTTAAGAATGAGATCAGCGCCAGCCTGGAATTTAACAAACCGGGCGTGGTCGCTATGGCCAACTCAGGGACGGATACGAATGGCAGCCAATTCTTTATTACCTACGCGCCCGCCCCCACCCTGGACGGAGGTTACACCATTTTCGGCCAGGTACTCCAGGGCATGGACGTGGTTGAGAGCCTGACGCCGCGCGATCCCTCGCAAACTGCTAATTTACCGCCAGGGGACAAGATCCTCAGCGTAACGATCGAGGAAAAATAATGGCAGGGCGCGGACGCGATTGGCGTTCCATCCTGCTGGGAGTTGCAAGCCTTGCCGGCGCTTTATCCGCCTTTGCCCTCGCAGGGTTGATGCTCCTTTATGCGTTGTTCGGGCTGATCCATCCCGTTCCCAACCTGGACAGCTCGATGACTCTACAGGCAGTTGTGCTTGCCAGCGCCATTCTGCTTACCGGGGCGATGTCTTTGCCGGCGGCCTATTACAGCCTTCAACGTTTGCGCGGGGCGGAAATACCCGAGGCCGCGCCAAAGCTTTTGAAAGCCTGGCAGGGATTACTGTTACTGCTATTATGGGCTGGCGCCGCGTTGCTGGCCCAGCTCATGGTGAATAATGATGTTCTTAGGTGGTTCACGCCGCCGCTATATTTATTAGCGATTGCCACACCCGTTTATTTGCTGGTACGACTGGCTACAGGCGGATTGAACGCCGGCTCGCGCCAGCGACTTTGGGGCATCCCGGTCGCAAGTATCGCGCTGGGCACAACTTCAGCGATCATTGCCGAAGCGGCGCTGATGGTCATCGGATTGGCAGCCGGGGCCATTTACCTTGGTTTCCATCCCGAGCAGTTATCGGTGCTGAGGCAGATTGCCGATCGGCTTGCGAATGCTTCAAATGTTGAGTTTGCATTGAATTTGGTTGAACCCTGGCTCAACAACCCGCTCGTCGTGGTGCTCGCCCTGCTTTTTTTCTCTGTCCTCACCCCGGTTATAGAAGAAACGGCCAAATCGATCGCAACCTGGGCGGTTTTCGATCACCTGGGCTCGCCTGCACAAGGCTTTGTGATCGGTGCCTTGAGCGGCGCAGGTTTTGGCCTCGTGGAGAGCCTGCTGGCTTCGGCTACGCCCGATGCGAGCTGGGCAGCCACACTGCTGGTGCGCGGTGGAAGCACCATGATGCATATAATGACTGCCAGCCTTACCGGCTGGGGCATTGCCTCGTTTCGGACTCTTAAGAGTACGGGCCGGGTGATCGGTTCCTACGCCCTTGCGATGCTTTTGCATAGTTTATGGAACGCGGCGGTCATTATGATCCTGTTCGGAGGTCTGCGTATATCGCCTGACGTCGGCCCTGCGGATCCGCTTGGACTGATTTTGGTGGTTCTGGGAACGTCGGTGTTGGCTATTTTGTGTCTGGTGATCCCACTGGCTTTGTGGTTTATGAACCGGCGATTTCGAGCGGCGCTGGCCCTGCCCGGCCCGCAATTATCTGCTGAGAATTTGGGAGAGCCTGGCCAAAAGCCGGGCGATGGTATGGAAGGGGTACAATAATTTCATGTCATTCACAACTACATCTTCCAACGCGTGCGATGGAGATATTGCCGAGCTGGTCGGTTTGCGGCACAAGCATTTCATTCTTACGCTTAAGGCCGGCGCAAAATTCGAAACTCATCGCGGTGTTTTGCTGCACGATGACCTGATAGGTAAACCCTGGGGGACGCAGGTGTTCAGCCATATGGGCTCCCCTTTCTTCCTGCTGCAACCGTCGCTGGCAGACCTGTTGAACGACTTGCCGCGTTCCTCGCAAATCATGTATCCCAAAGACATTGGTTTCATTTTGGTGACAATGGGCATCGGGCCGGGGAAAAAAGTGATCGAAGCCGGGACCGGTTCTGGCTCGATGACGATCGCCCTGGCTCACGCGGTCAGTACGGAGGGGCGCGTCTTTTCTTATGAGCTACGGCCCGATATGCAAAGACTGGCGCAGAAGAATCTTGAGCGGGTGGGGCTGGCCTCGAGGGTGGATTTCAAATTGCGCGACCTGCAACAGGGCTGCGACGAAACGGAGGCAGATGCTTTCTTCCTCGACCTGCCCAATCCTTTCGATTACATCCCACAGGTACGGGCCGCACTAAAGCCCGGCGGATTTGTTTGCAGTCTGCTGCCCACGGTCAACCAGGTGGAGCAGCTGCTGGTCGCCCTGCGACGGGAACGCTTTGCCTTCATCGAAGTCTGTGAGATCCTGGTGCGCTATTACAAGGCGGAACCGACGCGCCTGCGCCCCACCGACCGCATGGTGGCTCATACAGGGTATTTGATCTTTGGACGAAGGATCGAGCCTGGGGAAGATCCGCGCGGCAAAGAATTATCGGAAGAGCTTGGAGCAAGCTACATAAATGAATAGGCCGTTCAGGCATTCTCTCTACAGCTGAAATATCTAACTCGAAGGAGATCCAACTTATGCGTAGAGGTTTCGGTCGTCCCTTTCGACGGGCATTTGCGGCAAATATCCCCCCTCTGCTCCAACGCGCGAACCAATTGATGGCTAATGGCAGTTATGTGGAGGCAGCCAGCGCCTTTGAACAATTAGCCCGCGCCGCCGAGGCCCGCGGCGGGCCGCGTGCTTCCTACTTTTATGTCCAATCCGGACGTGCAAAGGTGATGGCCGGCCAAACAGCCGGAGGCGTGGAATATCTTCAACGCGGACTTGGCCTTTTCGCGACGCGCGGCCAGGAAGGGAAGGTTTTCAACGTCGGTAACCGGGTGGTGGGCGAGCTCAACCAACGAGGCCTGAGCAAAGAAGCACAACAAGTCAGCGCCTACATAAAGAGCCTGCTGCCCAACTTCGATGCCAACCTGGGCGCCTCCTCGCCCTCGAAGAGGCCGCCTCTGCCCACACACTGTCCCGGCTGCGGCGCACCGGTGCGTCCGGATGAGGTTGAGTGGCTCGACGATGCTACCGCCGAGTGCGCTTTCTGCGGAAGCCCGGTGCGCGGAGAGAATTAACAGCCTGGAATGCGCGGCTTCCCACACCTTACAATGGGGCCCGTAAGGATGCCGGGACAGGCTGGATGATAGGCCTCCTGCATTAATGAATATTACTGAAGAACTTATCTCACAAAGACTACGTGAGGCAATCGAGGCTGCCGGACCCTCGACGGATGGGTATGCCGAGATTGACCTGACTGATGAAACACGCCTCAAGTGTGCGGCGGTGCTCGTCCCGCTCCTTTGGGATGCAGAGCAGTGGCACCTGCTCTTTACGCGGCGCACGGAGCGCGTCGAGAGCCACAAGGGCCAGGTCGCATTCCCCGGCGGGGGATGCGATGAAGGCGAGACCACACCTGAGGCAACCGCCCTGCGTGAGACTGAAGAAGAGCTGGGGATTGCTGCAAACCAGATCCGTATTCTGGGCAGACTTACCAATATGATCACGATCTCAAGCTTCCGCGTTACACCGGTCGTAGGGGTCATACCATGGCCCACAGTTCTGCGCGTGGGCCAGGACGAGGTGGAGCGCGTGTTCACCATACCGCTTCCCTGGCTCGCAAACTCACGGAACCGCTGGGAATTTACCATGCCAGGCAGGAAACGCTTTCTGATCGCCTATCATCCTTATGATGGAGAATTGCTGTGGGGCGCAACTGCGCGCATGACGGTTGATTTCTTAAAAGTTTTGAGCCTTTGAATTTCAGAATGTTCCCAATTGCAGAAAAGAGAGCTGGATCCTCTCACGAAGCCGCCTGCTCTTAAACAAAAAAGACGACCGGTTGGTCGTCTTTTTTATATTCATCAAGAAGCTTATTTCTTCTTCTCGGCTTCTTCTTCAGCCTCTTCCTTCTTTCCACGTTCCACGGAGATTTCAGGTTCGGCAGCCTCTGCTTCAGGCAACACGGCGCCTTCAACCGTGGCAACCGGAGCTTCAACTTCGATCTTGGCATAAGTCGCATTGACGATCATCTCATCTCCGTCATCCAAAATGCGCACCTTGTCGCCCAGCGAGATGTCACGGACGTGTATGCTGTCGCCCACTTTAGCAAGCGGCGAAATATCCACGGTTACGTGATCAGGCAGATCGGCCGGGAGACATTCCACCGAAAGACTATGCAAACCTGTAACCAGCACCGCATCGCTGTCTTTTACTGCCAGCGAGAGACCCGTTAGCTCAATACGAACTTCGGCCTTGAGCTTTTCAGTAAGGGAGACCGCCAGGAAATCCACATGAATCAGGTTACCCTTTATGTAATTGCGCTGTCGTTCGCGTACCAGCGCGGGATATTCCGTGCCTTCCACGTCAATAGTGACCAGGCTGGAAGAGCCAACCTTGCTCAGGGTCAGGTTGGCGCTGCGGGCATCCAGCGTGATATTGACCGGCTCGGTATGGCGACCGTAGATCACTCCCGGCAGCTTGCCTGCACGACGCAGGGCACCCACCTGCTTGCCGCGGACCTCACGTTTGGTTGCTTGAAGTACAACTTTATCCATCTTAGCTCCTCGAGCGCCTCTCACCCTTCTCAAACCTGTTCGTTCAATGCGGGTTACCTTCGCTCTTTAGAATATATTTTGCAGCAGCGGATTGTTCCGCTACTGCCATTCAACGATCTTTTGCAGAAGAAATGCGCCTCCTTGCTCAGGAGGCGCAAGTCGAACGGCCTGAATTTTAGCCGCACGAAGTGCTTTCGTCAAGGCAGGATAAATTCCGGGAGATTCAATCTGAAGGGCGGATAAACAATTCCATTCTCCGTCACAATGGCTGAGATCAAACGATGAGGGGTCACGTCGAAAGCCGGATTGAGCGCCTTAGCCCCCTGGGGCGCAACCCTTTCACCGCGGTATTGAATATCAAGCACCTCGTTCGGATCGCGCTCTTCGATTGGAATCAGACTCCCTTCCTTCAACGTAAGGTCTATTGTTGAGGTGGGCACAACAGCATACACCGGAACGCCGTTGTCATGCGCCGCAAGAGACAGCATGTAGGTACCGATCTTATTGGCTACATCGCCGTTCGCAGCCACACGATCAGCGCCAAAAAAGACTTTTTGGGCCTTGCCAATACTCAGGAAGTAGCCGGCCATATTATCGCTGATGATGTCGTAGGGAATGCCATACTGGTCCAGCTCCCAGGCAGTCAGCCGCGCCCCTTGCAAGCGGGGACGAGTCTCGTCCACCAGCACGTGCACGTGTTTGCCCTGTTCATGCGCCAGACGGATCACACCGAGGGCCGTTCCCCAATCCACAGCTGCCAAAGCGCCGGTATTGCAATGATGAATAACAGTATCGCCATCGTCGATCAGCACCGCTCCCTGCCCTGCCATGCGCTTGTTGATCTCCACATCTTCATCGGCTATCTTTTGCGCCTCCTGGACTACAGCCTCGCGAAGGCCATCTGGATCCAATGTATTTTCTTCGATCTTTCCCAACATTCTTTGCATCGCCCATGAAAGGTTGACTGCCGTCGGGCGCGCGGCTCTGAGAGCCTCGGCGGCAGAATGTAGATCTGCGATCAATCCACCGGTCGAGACCGAAACGGATTCGCGCGCAGCCAGAGCAAGGCCAAACGCACCGGCCGCCCCGAGCGCGGGGGCGCCGCGCACGACCATATCCTTGATGGCCCGCGCAACCTCCTCATGCCGTCTAAAAGCGACGATTTCCAGCGCAGCGGGCAGGCTCCGCTGGTCGATCATCTTGACTTCATTGTCTTCCCAGAAAATAGTCCTCATGGCAGCCACCAATTCTCAGGAGGGAGAGCTTAGACCCTATCCGTAAAGTAGAGGAAACTGTTTTTTGGGGATGCTCCACATCCCCAAAAAACAACCCCTTATGTAGTATACGCATAGGCTCTCACTTCATGTGCTCATGGATTGTAAGGTTGGCAATGCTGCGCGTCAATGTCATTTTCAAAAAATCATAACGGTATAATAACGGGAATCTCACCGATCCGGGAATTTATGAAAAAATACCTCTACTTCACTGTCTTTGTCTCCGGGATGACCACGCTGGCTGCGGAACTCTCGGCTTCCCGCTTGATCGGCAACGTATTTGGGACGAGTAACCTGGTATGGGCAAGTATCATCGGCCTCATTCTCATTTATCTGACCCTGGGCTATTTTCTGGGCGGTCGCTGGGCCGATCGTTGGCCGGAGCCGGCCGCGCTGTATCGCGTCCTCGCCTGGGGTGCATTCACATTGGGGGTTGTGCCTTACGTGGCCAACCCGGTTTTGCGGCTTGCCGCCAAAGCTTTCGAAGGGCTGGATGTGGCCGTGCTGCTCGGGTCGTTCGCGGCGGTCCTGATCTTGTTCATTGTACCGGTAACCTTGCTGGGAACGATCTCGCCTTTTGCCATCCGCCTGAGCGTAGACGATCCCAAAACATCAGGGGTGACCGCCGGCACGATCTACGGCATTTCAACCCTGGGGTCATTCATCGGAACATTTTTGCCGGTGCTTGTCACCATCCCAACCATCGGGACGCGAAATACGTTCCTGGTGTTCAGCCTTGTGCTTCTATTGGTGGCGCTGGTCGGGTTGGGAAGATTTGGCAGCCGAAAGCTCCTGCTTCAGAATGTGTGGATGCCGCTGGTGCTGATCATCCTCGCGGCGCTCCTATCCGGACAATCGCTGAAGAACAACACGGGCCAGATATATGAAACCGAGTCGGCTTATAACTACATTCAGGTGCAGCAGGCCGGCGGTTATACGATGCTGCGGCTTAATGACGGCGAAGGGATACACTCCATTTACAATCCGGACACTCTTAACTATGGCGGCCCCTGGGAACAGTTCCTGGTGGGGCCTTATTTCTATGCAAACGCCCAGCCGTCGGACGTGCATCGCATCGCCATTATTGGGCTGGCGGCCGGGACCACCGCCCGCCAGGCTACCGCTGTCTACGGCCCCATCCCCATCGATGGATATGAGCTCGACCCGAAGATCATCGAAGTGGGCAAAAAATACTTCGACGAAAACCTGCCCAATCTGATTATCCATATAGGCGATGGGCGTTGGAATCTCGAACAGAGCCAATATAAATACGACATTATCGCCGTGGACGCTTACCGGCCGCCGTATATCCCCCCGCATATGACCACGCAGGAGTTTTATCAGATCTGTTACGACCATCTGTCGGGGAGAGGTGTGCTTGCCATCAACGTCGGCAGCGTGCCTGGCGACCGTCGTCTGATCAATGGGCTGGCAACCACGATGGCTACGCTCTTCCCCTCCATTCATATCATGGATATCCCCGGTACGTTGAACACCATGATTTTCGCCACCAAACAGCCCACCACAGCGGCGAATTTCGCCACCAACCTGTCTCTCTTCTCACGCCGCAGCGACATCCATCCCTTGCTGCTCTCAAGCATGCAGACTACATTCGCCAATATGAAACCCGGGTATGAAACCACGCAGGTCTTCACGGACGACAAGGCTCCCATCGAATGGATCGTCAACGAGATGGTCGTCCGTTTTGCCTTGAGCGGGCAGTTGGAAGGTTTACAGCAATGATCCCGGACTCCTCGCATTGGAATATTCGATAATGAACAAACTTTACCTCGTTGTCTCCTGGCTCGTGACCCTTTTCATCCCCCTTGCTTTGATCGGCCTCGGGGTGCGGCTTCTGCTTACCCCGTTGTTCCCAGATATCGAGTACAGATTGCCCGATTTTCCGGCCGATGAATATGGTTTCACCGTGCAAGACCGGTTACATTGGGGTCCTTACGGCATAAACTATCTCCTCAATAGCGCGGATATCTCTTATCTCGGAAATCTTAAATTTCCGGAGGGCAGCCCGCTTTTCAATGAACGCGAGCTCAGCCATATGCAGGATGTCAAGGCCGTGACACAGGGATTCCTGCATGTTTGGTACGCGGACCTGGCGGGGCTGATCCTGCTTGGGCTGTGGGCCTGGCGCGGGAAGTGGCTTCAAGCCTATTTGCAGGGATTGAGCCGAGGCGGCTGGCTCACGTTGGGTTTGTCCGTGGCAGTCGGAATGATCGCAACCATTGGCGCCAGCGGATCGGGCGATATGTTCTGGCAGTTCTTCAGCGATTTCCACGGATTGTTCTTCAAGGGAGACACCTGGCTCTTCGCCTATTCCGATACCCTCATCCGGTTATATCCGTTGAAATTCTGGGAAGATGCTGTATTATATATAGGATTGATCACAGCGCTTGTTGCGGTGGCCTTAGCTCTCGGGTTGAAGGGAAGACCCAGCAAAAGCCCATGATGTCTCTTCACCAGGAATGCTTACTGCCGGGTCCGAGGATCATCATTTCACTGAAAGGGAGTTATACTGTCTAGAACTGGTTTCATAACCCTGTGAAAGGGCTGGCTTAAAACGGCGAAGTGTGGCTAACCGGTTCGGAGCTGCCAACATGGGTAACCGACGACGTCAGCCAGTTCTGAGGGATGAACACATGGAATCGAATGGCACCTTTGCACCGGCCCCAAAAAGGGGGCCGGGGGTGGGCAAAGCCAAGCGGGGGAAGAGTACAGAGTGCATTGTGGTGGTCGACGGCCACGGTGTTCCTTTGCATGATGTATAATCTCGACGAGGAGTCAACAATGTCTGACACTTTATCCTTGGAAAATCGCGTCGCTCTCGTGACTGGCGGCGGGCGCGGCATCGGTCGAGCCATTGCCCACGAACTGGCCCGCCGCGGTGCGGCCGTGGTAGTGAACGACAAGTCTGGCGAGAGCATTGTATGTGGTGAAATCCAGGAATTCGGGGGGAAGGCCAGTTGTCTCAAGGCAGACGTTTCGAGTCTTAATGAAGCCCAGAATCTAGTAAAGTTCACGCTGGATACATTTGGGGATCTGCACATCCTCGTGAATAATGCCGGCATTACGCGCGACGGGTTGATCATGACGATGTCGGAACAGGATTGGGATTCTGTGATCGGGGTTAACCTCAAAGGGACGTTCAATTGCTCCAAGGCCGCTGTCAAACATATGATCCGCAAACGCTATGGCCGCATCATCAGCATTGCCTCCGTCGCGGGACAAATGGGCAACGCTGGACAGACGAATTATGCCTCCTCCAAGGGCGGGCAGATTGCGTTCACCAAATCTTTGGCGCGCGAAGTAGCCTCACGGAATATCACTGTGAATGCCATTGCGCCAGGCTTCGTGGACACTGAAATCCTCAAGGCGATGGATCCGGCAACATTGGAGGCGGGCGTCAAAATGGTCCCTCTGGGACGCAAGGGTAAACCGGAAGAGGTCGCCTATGCAGTCGCTTTTCTTGCCTCCGACCAGGCCGCCTTCATCACCGGCCAGGTGCTCGGCGTGGACGGCGGCATGGCGATGATGTAGTGACCAAATATTGTTAAGGTTCGAAACCAAGGAGACAGGATGTCAGATCATAATCGCCCCCCGGGCAAAACCACGGTCTCGCCTGAAGTACTGACCAGCATCGCGCGCATGGCCGTCTTGAGCGTCCCGGGTGTAAGCGCAATGGCGCCGGTACCCGGCGGTGTGGATCGCATCTTTCGCCGAGGCATGGATGATGGCGTGCGCATCACCGTCCATGAGAACACGGTGCTTGTGGATATTTTCCTTATCGTCAAGGATGATGTCAATATACGCGAGGTCGGCCGGAACGTGCAGCAGCAGGTAGCCCGTGCCATCCAGGAAATGGTCGCTATGGATGTTGCACAGGTTGATATTCACATTGAAAATATTGCCTACGAGGGAACCGAGGCCTGAGATTCCATGAAGCCCCGAACCAGGGCGCGCAGCCTGGCCCTGCAAGCACTTTACGAAATTGATATTGCCAACCATCCTCCGGCCGAAGTCTTCAAACAACGGCTGCAGGATTCTCCGCTTTTGGATGAGCTGGCCGAGTTTGCCCGCCAGATCACCTTTGGCGTTTTACCTCTAGCCCACGAGCTCGATCAAATCATCGCCAGGTACGCACCTGAATGGCCGTTCGATCAAATTGCGGCCATTGACCGTAACATATTGCGTGTGGCCTGCTGGGAACTGGTGCAGGGCGAGACACCGGTTAAAGTGGCGATCAACGAGGCTGTGGAATTGGCGAAGATGTACGGATCAGACAGCGCGCCGCGTTTCGTTAATGGTGTGCTCGGGAGTCTGGCAGAGCATCAACATGAGATCGAGCAGCAGCTGAGGAGTGCCAGAGTGGCTGCCACTGTTAAATCCGAGCTGTCCGATTCTAAAGGTTAGTGAATGGAATTCCTGGGTATTGGTCCGTCTGAACTCCTGTTTATTGTTATCATCGCTCTGATTGTACTGGGGCCGAAAGACATGCAAAAAGCGGGACGCACCATCGGCAAATGGATGAGGAAGATCGTCACGTCCGACGGCTGGAAATTGTTCCAGCAGACCTCGCGCGAAATCCAGACGCTTCCCAACCGCTTAATGCGCGATGCTGCCCTGGACGAATTGAAGGAAGTACAGAACGAACTGAAGCAGCCGCTGGATTTAAGCGGCCGCGCCTCTCAACCCACCCCTCCCGGTACTCCACAGCCGGCCTCACCCGACAACCCTAAATTAGACCTGTCCTCTGGACCAGAAAACAAGATACTGCCTTCGCCGCCTGCTCCGCCCCCGCCGGTTTCTCCCTCTGACCCTGAGGAAAAGAATGAGTAGATTCCTGCAGGGAGTTTGGCGGGTAATTACGTTTCCATTCCGTGCCATGGGGTGGGTTATCACCCTTCCGTTCCGCGGTTTTGGGGCGCTGAAACGTTTCATGCTTACCGAACCGGAGGAGCATCCGCTCGGCGATGTGTTCGTGGACCTCACTCAGAATGAGCAGGCCCGCCAGTTATTTTGGGATCAAATCGACGCCCTGCGCGGACATCTATTGCGCGCAGTGCTTGGCATCATTGTCGGGGTGGGCATATCGTTTGCCTTTACCGATAAAATCGTTAAGTTCCTCGCGGTCCCCGTCGGTGGACTTCAGGCCCTCAAGGCCATCGAAGTGACCGAATTGATCGGCGTTTTCATGAACGTCGCTTTGCTTTCGGGTCTGGCTATTGCCATCCCTTACGTTGCTTTTGAATTCTGGCTGTTTGCCGCGCCCGGGCTAAGGCCGCGCGAGCGTATGTTTGGCCTGGTCGGAATTCCTCTGGCAGCCATATTTTTTATCGGCGGGATAGCCTTCACGTACTACGTCTTGCTGCCCAGCGCCCTGCCCTTCCTGCTGAACTTTCTGGGGATCCAGGCGCAGCTGCGCCCGTCCTCGTATTTTTCCTTCATTACAGGCCTGATGTTCTGGATCGGTGTGGCATTTGAATTTCCACTGGTGATTTATGTGCTGACGGCCATTGGCATTGTCAAACCGAAAGTCTTGGCCAGCCAGTGGCGCATCGCGGTAATCATCATCGCGATCGTAGCGGCGGCCATCACCCCCACCGTGGACCCGGTAAACATGGGATTGGTGATGCTGCCCATGATCGGGTTGTATTTCATCAGCATCGGCCTGAGTTTTATCGCCTATGGTGGACGAAGCCACCCATCAGAAGAAAAAACCGTTGAGGAGGGACCCCAATGAAGCCCAAACCACGCAGGTTTGTTTTTGCAGGCGTTTGCCTTGTGGCAGCCAGCAGCCTGGCCTGCACTTTTTCCTTGTTCCAAATCCCAACCATCCCGGCTATCTCCACGCAATTACCGCCCGTTGCAGTCATGCCCACAGCAACACCGCTGCCAAAGGCGCAGACCGTTTTTAGCGTCACCATACCTGAAACTTTGCTTCAGGGCGAAAGCCTGGCATTGAGTGTGCTGGATGAGGTCACCGGCCTCTCCCTCTCCCCGGTGGTGTATCCGATGCAATCGGTGGACGGAACCACCTATACGGCCACGCTGGCTCTCCCCTACAACGCAGTCATTAAATACCATTATGTGCGGCTCAGCAGCACCCAAGCCCCCGAGGATACAGCCCTGGACGAGCCCATACGCTATCGTTTGTATTACGTTGCGGGCCAGGCCGAGGTGAAAGACATAATAGCCAGTTGGAGCGACAAAACATTTTCGCGACCGACCGGCAGCATCCAGGGTCGCATCCTAAACACGGATACCGGTGCACCCATACCGAATATTCTGGTCACCGCGGGCGGCGAGCGATCCTTCTCCGATTCCGCGGGTCGTTTCGATCTGGAGGGCCTTCCGACCGGCACTCACAACCTGGTGGCCTACGCTCTGGATGGCACGTATCAAACCTTTCAGCAAGGCGCGACCGTCGCGAGTGGGCTGAGCACTGAAGTTGAGATCAAGGTCAAGGCAGCGCCGCTGGTGCGTGTCTCCTTTTACGTTACAGCCCCAAAAGATATACAGGGTGCGCCGATCCGCATTGCAGGCAACCTGCTCGAGTTGGGAAATACCTTCGCCGACCTCGAGGGCGGGCTGAGCACCAGCGCAGACCGCATGCCTGTCATGGCCCTGCAGCCCGATGGACGTTACAGTGTAACGATCAGTCTGCCTGTGGGTGCTTATGTGCAGTACAAATACACCCTCGGGGACGGGTTTTGGAACGCTGAACATACCGTCAAGGGTGATTTTCAAATGCGCGAGATGATAATCCCCTCTCAGGATATCGTCGTCCAGGATCAGGTCCAGACCTGGCAGGCCGGCACATCCTCACCCATCTTATTCGAAGTGACCGTACCCTCCACCACGCCGGCCAGTGATCTCATCTATATCCAATTCAACCCCTACGGCTGGACAGAGCCTATTCCCATGTGGCCGTTGGGCAATAATAAATGGGCTTATAAATTGTATGGGCCGCTCAACACGCTTGGCACACTCCGTTATCGCTACTGTCGAAACGCACAATGCGGCAGCGCCGACGATGTTGCCACCGCAGGCGACTCGGCCCGGGGCCGTGAAGTGACCACCAGCCTGACCGGTCAGGATATCCAGGACTCTGTCACTGGGTGGGCCTGGCTGACGAACACGGAAGCCAGCACTCTGGTTGGATCTGCCATTACGGCCCGGGGATCCGGATTTGTAAGCGGAGTTGAATTCCAATCAAGCTATCAACCCAATTGGTCCTACTTCATTCCCCAGGCCATACAGAACGTCCAGGCCCTGGGAGCGAACTGGGTTTTCTTCACCCCCAGTTGGACCTACAGCCGCGCTTCACCTTTGGAGTTTGGATTGGCGCCGGAACAAGACCCGTTCTGGATTGATTCGGCCATTATGGTAAGCCAGGCGCGTGCCATGAATTTGAACGTGGGCATATTCCCAATCCCGCATTTTTCCACCACTCCTGCTGAATTCTGGAGCCAGGCGCCGCGCGACGCGGCCTGGTGGCAAACCTGGTTCGATCACTACCGGGCCTTCGCCGTGAACTACGCTGACTTGGCCAATCAGACGGGATCACAAGCCGTGATCCTGGGCGGCGACTGGCTCGACCCGGCCCTGCCCAATGGGAATCTGGCCGATGGAACTCCCTCGGGTGTCCCTGCCGATGCGGACGCACGTTGGAATGCGATCGTTGCCGAGGTGCGCCAGCACTTCAGCGGCAAGGTGTTGTGGGCCTTGCCGTATAAACCCGGCAATACCCAAACCTCATTGAGCTTCTTGCAGGCCACGGACGGGATCTACCTGTTGTGGAATGTGCCGCTTGCCACCCAACCCGGCGAATCCAAGACAGATATGGCAAACCAGGCCGGGCAAATCCTCGATAACGAGATCTCCCCTCTGGCCTCCATTGTGAATAGGCCCATACTGCTGGCTCTGGCTTATCCCTCGGCCAACAGTGGAGTCAATGGTTGCCCTGATAATGGGCAAGGTGGTTGTTTGGATTGGACGGCGCTCAATGAGCCCCATAACCCCAGCTCGGTCTCGGTCGATTTGCAGGCGCAATCTGATCAATATGAAGCCATGTTGACCGTGATTAACACACGGTCATGGGTCGGTGGCGTCATCAGCCGCGGCTATTATCCGCCTGCCATGCTGCAGGACAAATCTGCCTCCGTGCATGGGAAGCCCGCCGCGGATCTATTGTGGTATTGGTTCCCAAGGTTGACGGGTGTGGTGAAATAAACATCACGTTGCGAACATATGCGATATTTGCAGGGTGATGAGGTGATCGATTCGCTACCTGCCGAACTCGTATCTTTTACATGAACAATTCAAAAAGCCTGCCGGCAGAGGTGCGTAAGGCGGTGGGCTTCTAACATCATTCATCACTTATGGGTCGCGGCGTATACTATCTTACAAAAGGAGTGGAACATGTCAAAAAGAACGATCGGGATGGGACTCGTAGCATTGGGGGTGATCTTGTTGATCGTTTCACTTGCGGCCGATTCCATAGGGATTGGCACCGGGACAGGAATCGGCTGGAAACAAATAGGCGGGGCAGTTGTTGGAGCGATCATAGCGATCTACGGCATCTGGTCGCTACGGAGCCAAACCAGCAAGTAAATAGAAGCAAATATCCTGCAGATCAAACTTTACGGGTTACTGCCCTGCCTCCGGCCGGGTGGCTCTATTGCCGCGCTGAAAGGAAGCCATCATGCTGAAGCGCCTGAATAGCGCCGCACTCCGATTTGCCAGAACAGCCGCGAAAAAGCTAACAAGACAACAGCCGCTATGATCGCGCCTATCAGGGTCCCACCGGTAAGGCGTCCCGTGATTGCCTGGGCGGGCACTGTGGTGGCGAAGGCCACAGGTATGATAAAGGTCAGGGCAAAGCGCAGCCAGCCGGGATACAAGCTGATGGGCCAGCGTCCGGCCTCATACATGCTTTGGAAGATCACCAGGATGTTTTCCACTCGCACGAACCAGAACGAAAGCGTGGCAAGGATCACCCAGAAACTGTAAATAATAACCATGCCCATCACTAACAGGAGCCCGAAGGAGGCCGCCTGTCCTATCCCCACTCTATCTCCCAGCCTGATCAGCGCGGTGGCCAGCACGGCAAACCCCATTACTACATCGATCACTTTCCAAATATTCACAACTTGAATACTCATCAGGAACTGGGCATCTTCAGGCTTGACCAGCGTAAAGTCAAGAGTCCCATCACGCACCGCGGTGATGAACTGCTCGAGGCTCGGGCTGATCACCAGGCCTATCAATCCCCCGGTTATAAAGTAGACGCCTACCAAGGCCAGCATTTCGTTGGCCGTCCAGCCTGCCAGCGAGGAAGTGTAAGAGAAGATGACTGCCAGGCCGGTTAGCGCGGTCGCCAGTTCCATGAGAGATTGAAAAAGCTGCACGTAAAAATTCACACGATAGGCAAGTTCCCCCATTACACTGAGCCGAAAATAAACGCCGAAAAGTCGCAAGTAGTTCATGCGCCTACCGCCGAGTAGATACGGATACCCGCCCGCCACACAACCCTCACCAGGCCCAGGCTGATGACCAGCCAGACAGCCTGTGCCGCGAGGCCCGTGACTGCTTGAACGGGGGTGAGGTGGCCCAGTACAAGTTCCACCGGGAAGCCGATCATCCAGCGGAAGGGCAGGACGTCGGCCAGGATCTGGATCGGCCCCGGGAACAACGAGAGCGGCGCGATCTGGCCGGATAGGAAAAGTACCAGCACAAAATATACCTGGTTGAAGGCGCTTACCCTCGTGGTCCAGAAGGCGGATTGGGCCAGCGTCCATTCGATAAGGAACCGGACCAGGAAAGCCAAAACCAAAGACGGGAGAAAGGCGAGAATTGTCCAGGGCAGGAACACAACCGTGGGCTTAAAGAGCAGAGCCAGTCCGGCCGCGATGAGGGTCATGACCGGCAGCGTGATCATTTTGGATGAGATGTTCTCAGCGATATCTGCATGAATGGGATGCACCGGTCTCAACAGCGCGGGGGAAAGGAGGCCTTCCCGGATGCGGTATTCATATTCATACATGATCCAGGTATAAGTAACTTGGTTGACCAGCATAAATACGATGAAATAAGCCGCGAACTCTCCGGCGGTATAGTCGCCCACACTTCCGCCCCGCGACACCGATACCGTGGACCATACAACAAGATAAACCAGCGGTTCCAACACCGAGCCGATCATCCAGATAAAGAGCGAGACCCTGTATTGCAGCATCGAAGCAAAGGTGGTCTTGAATTGTTGAAGGTACATGGCCGCCAGGTCTCTCATGCCGGCTCCTGTGCGAAAACGCGCTCGATCACTTCCTCAATCGGCGGGTCTTCCACCAGCAGATCTATCACCGGGAGGTCCGCCAGAAGGCGCTCGGTGACCCGGGCAGTTTCGGCTTTTGGAACCCTCAGGGTGATGTGGCCTTCCTCCCTGGACACAATTTCTCCGTAAGAGCGCAGGTCGGCCTGGACATCATCCAGCTGTACCACAATGGTCTTGTGGGCAGTAAACTTTTGGACCAGGGATGACAACTCGCCATCGAAAAGCAGCTTGCCGTTGTGGATGACAATCACCCGCCGGCAGAGCGCTTCAACGTCCGCCATGTAATGGCTTGTGAGCAGCACGGTAGCCCCGAATTGGCGGTTGTACTCCGCGATGAATTTACGAATTCTCCTCTGCATGGTTACATCCAGGCCGATCGTCGGTTCGTCAAGGAAGATCACCTGCGGGCGGTGCAAAAGGGCCGCCGCGATCTCACATTTCATGCGTTCACCCAGTGACAGGTTGCGTACGGGCTTGTGCAGGAGCGGGCCCAATTCCAGCAGCTCCGTCAACTCGTTCAGCATCAGGCGATAATCTGCCGATGGAACCCGATAGATGGCCCGGTTCAGCTCAAATGAGTCAAGGGCGGGGATGTCCCACACCAGTTCGTTGCGCTGCCCCATCACCAGTGTGATCTGGCGCAGGAAGGCTTTTTCGCGTTTCCAGGGCACGTAGCCGAGCACGGCCACCTCGCCCGCCGTGGGATGCAGCAGACCTGAGAGCATTTTCAATGTGGTTGTCTTGCCCGCGCCGTTAGGCCCCAGAAAACCTACAACCTCGCCAGGCGCCAGATGGAACGAGATGCCATCCACCGCAGGGACCTCTTCCGTACGGCGGACCACCAGGCTTTGAAGGGCCGCTAAAACCCCTGTCTCCCTTTTGCTGACCACATAGGTTTTGTGCAGGTTCTGGACGTGAATGGAAGCTGAAGTCATAATCCTTTATTCTTCCCGGGTTATTGGTCACTGATTATATGCCCGCTTCCGGCTGGCCGAGTCGGGTCCTTGAAGATCTTGATCCCGAATTATTGATCAGTTGGCATCTTCCCTCGATTGCCAGGTTACGGATAAGACTATGAAGCAACGCGGTTCACGCATGCGGTTCTTATTTCGCTTAATATTGTTAATCCCTCGACTGTATAATCAGCGGAATAATTCGCCAAAGGGAGAAGTCATGAAAAAGATCAGCAGGGTCTTGGGACGTCTATTAATTGGCGTGGTCATCATTGCCCTCCTGCTCGTGGCAGGCGGGCTGTTCTATTTCAAGAGTTATTTGCCTAACAGCGTCGCGCCCTTATCTTTCCCACAGGTCGATGGGGAGATCCATCTGCAGGGACTGGATGGTCCTGTGGATGTCTATCGGGACAAAATGGGCATCCCGCACATCTATGCAACCACGCCGCATGACTTGTTCTACGCGCAGGGCTTTGTCCACGCACAGGACCGTTTCTGGCAGATGGACGCCTGGCGGCATATCGGTTCCGGCACGCTTTCCGAAATGTTCGGCAAAGGCCAGTTGGAGACCGATTCGTTCCTGCGCACACTTGGCTGGCATGAAGTAGCTCAAGCCGAATGGGACGGCATGGGGCCGCAGTCGAGGTCCATCCTTCAGGCTTACGCTGACGGTGTTAATGCCTACCTCAAGGATCATACCGGGACATCGCTCAGCCTGGAATATGCGGTGCTCGGCCTGCTCAGCCCGGCCTACAAGATCGAGCCCTGGACCCCGGTGAACAGCCTCACCTGGGGCAAGGCCATGGCCTGGGACTTGCGCGGAAACATGGATGAAGAGATCGAACGCGCCGTGCTGCTAAAATCCCTTACGGCCCAACAGGTTGACCAGCTCTTCCCCCCTTATCCCTCCGATCATCCGATCATCGTCAACAAGATCGGGAATGGCACATCCACTTCCGATTCGAATACGTCAACATCTGAAAATCAAATAGTCCCTGCTGCTGCACTGACTGCCTTGCAGCAGAACGTATCTTTACTGGACGGCGTATTGGGCAGGCAGGGGGATGGGATTGGTTCCAACTCCTGGGCTATTTCAGGCGCACATACCACCACCGGGCTGCCGATCCTTGCCAATGATCCACACCTTGGTATTCAGATGCCATCCATTTGGTATCAGGTTGATATGCACTGCCTGCCGAAGAACGATCAGTGTCCTTATGAGATGGGAGGGTTTTCTTTCGCCGGTGTGCCGGGAATTATCATCGGCCACAACGATAATATCGCCTGGGGGTTCACCAACACCGGTCCCGATGTGATGGATTTGTTCATTGAAAAAGTCAATCCTGACAATCCCAACCAGTATGAAGCGGACGGCAAATGGGTTGACTTCCAAACCCGCTCTGAGACCATAAACGTGGTCGGCGATAAACCCGTTACCATCACTGTACGATCCACGCGTCACGGGCCGGTCATCTCAGATACTTATGGACCGCTCAAGGACACAAATACCGATAACATCCCCGACTTTTCCCCTTTTAAAACGCAGTCAGGTGTCTTCCTGCCCGATCAATATGTGATCGCCCTTGATTGGACCGCGCTCAGCCCTTCCAGTCCCTTCGAAGCCATTTGGGGCTTTAACAAAGCCCAGAACTGGGATCAATTCCGCGCGGCCGCCCGGGACTTCCACGTGCCCGCTCAGAATCTTTTATACGCCGATGTGCAGGGGAATATCGGGTATCAAATGCCGGGTGATGTCCCCATCCGCAAGAACGGGGACGGGCGTTTCCCGGTACCTGGCTGGAACGGCCAACACGATTGGACGGGCTTTATACCCTTCGACCAGTTGCCCTACACATTAAATCCCGCCGAGGGCTATATCGCAACAGCCAACAACGAAATCCCGCCAGCAGGCTACCCCTATTTCATCACGGCCGATTGGGATTATGGCTACCGCGCCAACCGCATCGTGGACCTGATCAAGAGCGCCCCCGGCAAGATCGATATCCCTTACTTTGAGAAGATGCAAGGCGACATGTACGACGCGAACGCGGCGACTTTTGTACCCCTGCTTTTGAAACTGGGAGACTCCTTCAGCGGAGATCAATCTGCGGCGCTCAACCTGCTCAAGAACTGGGACTTTCAAGCCAGGTCAGACTCCGCGGCCGCGGCTGTGTTTGAATCGTTCTGGCGCCATCTTCTACAAAACACGTTCAACGATGATCTGCCCAGGGCCTATTGGCCTGATGGAGGCTCACGTTGGGACGAAGTGATGCGCAACCTGGTCAAGAATCCCACCGATCCGTTCTGGGATGACAAATCCACGAAAGACACAATCGAAACGGAGAACGATGTCTTGAAGAAATCCCTGGCCGATGCTGTAAAAGAACTCGATGGCATGTTCGGCAGCGATCCTGCCAAGTGGAGTTGGGGAGTTATGCACGCAGCCACTTTTCGGAATCAGACGCTGGGTGAGTCGGGCGTTGGCCTGATCGAGGATCTGTTCAACCGCGGTCCTTTCCCGGTTGGCGGCGGCCAGGCGATCATCGATGCGACCGGTTGGTCGGTAGTGGACGGCTACGAGACCAATTGGCTGCCTTCCATGCGTATGATCGTGGATATGAGCAACCTTTCCAATTCGCTGACCGTCCATACCACCGGCGAATCCGGACATGCCTTTAGCCCACATTATGCCGATATGGCCCCCCTATGGTCCAGGATTCAATATTATCCGATGCTGTGGGATCAAGGATCGGTTGAGGCGCAGTCTGAGGGTCATCTAACCCTGTTGCCATAAATCAAACCCGCTTCGAGCATCGGCAAAAACGACTCTATGCGGAACATCTTGCATGGACTGCGTTAAAAAGAAACTCGGAGGTTTTGGACACCTCCGAGTTCTTCTTTAGGGGAGAACCAGCACCTGACCCACCTGGATCAAATTGGGATTAGCGATGTTATTTTTAGCGGCCAGCGCCGCAACAGTCGTACCGAATTTTATGGCGATCGAATAAAGCGTATCGCCAGCCTGGACGGTGTACGTTCGCGGTGGGGCGGGTGTGGTCCCGCCGCCCCCTTCTTGCGGAATGGCAACCGGGACCGGGATCGTCAGTTTGTCGCCAATCTTGATGAGCTGCGGATTGGCTCCCACCAGTTCACGGACGGTGACGCCATATTGGTTTGCGATCAACTCGAACGAGTCGCCGGCAGCCACGATGTGTGAGCTTGGAGCCTGGCCCGGGACCTGCGCACCTGCCAGTTGATAGAGCTCATCGAGCGTGCCGTTGAAGATATCAAGGTTCACCTTGGTATTAATTCCATTGAGGCTGCCGGTCTTGCTGTATTGCCAGAATGTCCAAGTGAGCCAGCCGCGCGGCATAAGCGGGGTCATCCCGGGCGTATATTGATTGGGATACCACCCCAGCCAGAACGGATAATCTTTTGCCCAGGCCGGCGGTCCGCCGCCCAATTCCGAAAAATTCGTCTCGAGGAAGGAGACGCCCGAATAGATGGCGGGCGTTCGGCCAAAGGCCTGTTCCACCTCATCCAGCCAGATCTTGGCCTTGGCAATGATCTTATCCTTGGAAGTCGCGTCAGGTACTTCCAGATCGATGGCCATGGGAAGCTCACCGTTATCATTGAGGGCTTTTAGGACAGAGATAAAGCGATCAGCCTGTTTCTTCCCGTCCTGGTTGGGATGGAAAAAACAATACGCGCCCCGCAGCAACCCGCTGGTTTTGGCCCCAACCCAGTTGGTTTCAAAAGTCGGGTCTGCGTAGGTCTCACCTTCTGTGGCCTTGACATAGACAAAGCGTTGGCTGGTGGCACGAACCTTGGGCCAATCGATCCCCGAATCCCAATAGGATACGTCGACCCCGGGTACAGTGGGCATGGGTTCCTCCTTTGTTCGCTCGACTCAAAAGCACAACAGTAAAAGGTTAACACAAATCATGGACAAAAGCAATGGAAAGATGTTTGCTTTGTTGAAATCCGAATTTTTCATTCTGATAAACCTTGCATTTCTAAAAACTTTAAGCAAGCCGTAGTCTAATTTTTCCCTCCCGCGACGTTATGATTCATGGTATAAGTTTTATACCCTGCGGTGTTCGCGATATTGCCCTCACGTTTTGAGCCAACACCGATTACAAGGGCTTCCATCTTTCAGGAACGACGCGATAGGCTAGAGCCAAGGCGGAGTTTCCGGGTCGGGGCCCACCTGCGAAAGCAGGTTCAAAACCTAGCAATACACGGCACAGGCGGGGTCTGCCTTATCCATGGATGTTGTGGTGAATAAAATGTGACGGTCTCATGTGGCCCGTCACATTTTATTTTGCCTATTATGGGAACAGCCGGATACCCCATCTATGGCGCTTGATGAACGGCGATTGCTTCCCGCAATCCGGATTCGATGGCGCCTTGTATCCAGGCATGATGGAGGGAAGTATGTTCGCCGCCAAAGTGGATACGTCCTTCCGGTGCAATGATCGGTTCGTACAATAATGTTTGCTGTTCGGGGTCGAATAACGCGAAGGCGCCGCCGGCAAACTCGTCATCGTGCCACATCCAGGAAGCGCCAACTTCGAATTCCTGGTTGACTTGCGGATGGATCTGCGCGACATCTTCGAGTGCCTGCTCGATCCGGTCATGGTGGAAAAGCGAGCCCCAGCGCTGCGCATCCTCCGACCACGTGTAACTGGCAAGGATCACACCCCGTCCGGTTTCGCGCCCGTGATCGGGATAATAAAGATTCCGAATGGGCAAATCGGTCATCGTTCCTCCGCCAAAGATGCCCTCGTCTTCTTCCCAGAATCGCCGTTTGCATTGGAAGAGGATCTTGGCGGAGGCATCGTAATGCAGCTGGCGAATGGCGCGCTGCTTGGCGCGTGTGAAGGGCTTGAGGACTTCGATGTGGCGCAGCACGGGGAATGGCACTGTGATAATTGCGTAGTCGCCTTTTTCCTGGAAGCGCCCCGCCGCGGTCTGGTAATGGATGGTTACCTCCTCGGGCGATTGATCGATGGCAATCATCTTGGCGCCAAAGCGGATATTGTCTTTGAGCTCAGGCAGAAAGGCATGCGGCAAACGATCGGTGCCGCCCTGGATCTCGATCATATTGGTGTAGTAATTTCCCGAGTCTTCACGAAATACCTCGAGGAAAGATGAGTTCATGACCGCTTCCTGGTTGGCAATCAAGCCATACATCTCGATCGCCCCCTCCGACCAGCCGTTCGCTTCCAGGAATTCGCGTGTGGAGTACTGGTCATATCTGGAGACTATTTCATCCCAGGCTGCCTCACCGCTTTTTTCCAATAGTTCGATCAATGGCCTTATGGTCTTTATCCACAACGCTCCTGCCGTCTCGCCTTTCTCCGCCTCTGAGACATCGAAACCGAGCAGGTCAGGGTTGGCGTTGCCCTCGGCAATCCGGATCTTCCTGCCGCCAATATAATAGTATGCGTTGGGGTTATCCATCGTGAAGTCATTGGTCTTAAGACCAAACTTACCGATGTATTCAAGGGTCAACAGGTGTGCCCGTGGAATACGCATTGCCCCCACTTCGGCGTAGAGTCCCTCCGAAAAGGGCTGGCGCAGGGTATAGACCCTTCCACCCACCCGCTGCTGGCCTTCGAGGATCACAGGGTTATGACCGGCGCGCTTCAGCTCATATCCGGCAACGAGGCCCGCCACACCCGCCCCCACGATCACTACTTTCTTCGGATTGCCTGTCGTCTGTTGACTACCCTTGAACTCTGCCTTGATCCCATTGCGAATGATATTCAAATAATCTTGAATGGAACGTGCCGGCTTCATGGTTACCTCCTTGGCGAATATAACTCATCATATCCACAATTCCGGGAGTTGACAACTCACCCGTTTTTCCTGCCCGTCTTGACGACTCGAAACTGCGCGTGTACAATCACGCGAAAGTTACAACTGAATAATGGAGAAAAAGCGGCTGGGTCTCATCGCCAAATGAGATCACGAGGTGGAGGTTCCGTCCCGCGAAGGACGCGCTAATCCCGGTTGACGGGAAAAAATCGGATCGATCAGCGGATTCCTCTGGAGTCTGTCACAAACTCCCTTCTCCCTTCCAAAGAAAGCGCAAGGAGCAGCGGTTTAAAAAAACTCTGTTGCTCGGCGGCCGAAAACCACGCGGTAACGTGTGGGACAAGGCTGGCGCAGTGATCAGGCCAAAGTACTTTTGGTTCCGGCCTGTTATGCATGGAAGGCTGCTTTAATTAATGGCATAATGCTATTCAGAAGGCACGCCCTCGCGTGCCATTTTGTTTAATATGAGGCCAGTCTATGACAACCAGTCGTTATCACATCCACACGGATACCGCCCTGCCGCCGCCGGGTGGCTATCCTGCAGAGTTCCTCATCGCCGAAGGGGATACCTATGTTAAATACGGCCACACTGTCTTCGAGGGCCGCACCCAGCGCGGCGATGATTATTGGACGGCCGAGATCATTACTCAGACCTGGTATCAGGCGGAAACAGGCCGCATCCCGATTTCGGGCGCCGGTTATGGAGGCAAGTTCGCGGGTGAGGGATTCGACGGTTTGTGGCTCGACATGTCTGAGATCGTACGCCCCACGCGCGATGGCATCCATGGCCGCGAGTATATTTCGACCCAGGTTGATATCGGAGCAGGACTGGAAAGGCTCGTCTTCGAGAATGGCAGGCTTTGCAGCATTCTGCCAACCTGGTTCAGCCTGCCCCTCCCCGTAATATTTGACCCGCTGCCCATGCCGCTGCCTGGCCGCGGCGCGCTTAAGGCTATCAGCATGGCAGCGGCCGAGCTGAAGACTTTTGCGCTGGTCACGCCTGCAGATATGGATTCCGATCTCGAAACCTCTGATCTGGGCCTTCTCCTCACAACGAAAGAATTGACTAAGGCCTATGACTGGTCTCCACGTTACGTTGAAATTGATGGCGTAGCGCCGGACAATGCAAGAGAGATTCTGGAAAAGGCTGCTTCCCTCTTCCCGCAAGCCGTGCTAGGCTTTCGGTTGAATTTAACACTCAGCTCGGCCGAGGCTGTTCTTGCATGGACTAAAGCAGGCGTGCCGGTAATTCACCTTGTCGCCGATGAGGTGGGCCGCGACCAGGCGGGGCGCCCGGTAACTGAGGCACTGCGCGATGTGCATACGGCTTTGGTCAAGGCCTCCCTGCGCGACCAGGTCACGCTGCTTGTCTCGGGTGGCATCGGGGCCGCCGAGCATGTTGTCAAGGCCATCGCCTGCGGCGCGGACGCGGTCGCGATCGACTTTACCATGCAGATTGCCTGGGGCTGTTCTCTGTGGGCAGATAAATCAAAGTGTCACGTCGAGAATGAAGAAATTGATCCTGAGTGGGGCGCCCAGCGCCTCATTAACCTCCTGAACGCCTGGCGCGACCAGATGCTCGAAGCATTGGGCGCGATGGGCATGCGTGAAGTCCGTCGTTTGCGCGGCGAGGTTGGCCGTACCATCTGGCACAAGACCGAAGAGGCCTTATTCAAAGAGAGCCTGGGCGGCAGCAAGCCTTCCGCCGCCCTGAAAAAACTGAAGATCTTTACCGGCGGCGAGGGAGATTTCCGCTGGGCGCAGAGTCTGCTCCTGGCCTCGCAGCAGCAAGCGCGCACGGGGCAGCCACCGGTTGGAACGGAGTGGGATTATCGCTTTGGCGCTTCAGACGGAGGCTTTGACAAACTGGCCTTCGGTTTTGAGTTCGATATGGATCCTGCGAATCCCTTTGTCGCTGACCCGAAAGAAGTAGATCTGTCGCTGCCGCTCAACCGCCGCGGCGACCGGCGACCTAAGGTGAGTCTACCGCTGCCGTGCTACGGCGCCGGCATGTCCTATGGCTCGGTCAGCCTGCCGGTGATGACAGCTCGTGCGAAGGCCGCCGTAGCACTAAATTCCTTCATCTCCACAGGTGAGGGAGGTTATCCCGAGGACCTGGCGGGATACTCGGACCATATCATCACCCAGGTCGCGACCGGATTGTTCGGCGTCCGCGAGGAAACCATTCAGCGTGCGCGCATCGTTGAGATCAAATATGCTCAGGGTGCAAAGCCGGGGCTGGGGGGACACCTGTTGGGGAATAAGAACACGGAATCGGTCGCTTTGTTGCGCGAAGCCGTCCAAGGCACCTCCCTGTTTTCACCCTTCCCCTTCCACAGCGTGTACTCTGTTGAGGACCACAAGAAGCACGTGGACTGGCTTAAGCAGGTCAATGAGCGCGCCTTGATTTCGGTGAAAGTCTCCACGCCCACGGATGTGGACATGGTGGCGGTCGGCGCATTTTATGCCGGGGCACATATTGTCCACCTGGATGGCGCTTATGGCGGAACGGGCGCTGCTCCGGAGATTGCCAAGAAGAACATTGCGATGCCGATCGAGTATGCCATTACAAGGGTGCACAAGTTTCTTGTGGAGGAAGGCATACGTGATCAGGTCACGCTGATGGTTTCCGGCGGCTTGCGCTCGGCCTGGGACATAGCCAAAGCGATCGCCCTGGGCGCAGATGGCGCGATTTTGGGAACCGCAGAACTGGTGGCAATCGGATGTGTTCGCATGGCGCAGTGCGAGAAAGGGCTGGGCTGCCCGTTTGGCATCACAACCACCGATCCGGAGAAAGCCAGGCTGGTCAACGCAGTGGAGGCCTCACAGCGCATCGTCAATCTCTATACCGCCTGGTCGTGGCAGTTGGCAGGCATCTTGGAGACCCTGGGCATGAAGTCCATCCATGAATTGCGCGGGCGCAGCGATCTGCTCTTCTACCTGGAGTAGAAAGGGAAGCTCAGTTTGGACCGGTACGGAGTGAGCAAGAATCGGGTCGCTCTTTGTGACAGAGATCCATAAAATGGGAGCATATTGATCCAAGGAGGCTCGCATGAATATCGCTGTCACAGATTACCGTCAGTTGAACGAAGATTACCTGCGCATCGAGCAGGCAATCCTGTACCTTGAAAAGAATGCACACAGCCAACCCGAGTTAAGTGAGATCGCGAGCGCGGTCGGCCTGAGCGAGTACCACTTCCAGCGTCTGTTCACACGCTGGGCCGGTATCAGCCCTAAACGTTTCCTGCAATTCGTCACCCGGGAAAACGCCAAGGAGCTGCTGGACCGGTCCGAGAACCTTTTGGATACCACGCTTCAGGTGGGACTCTCCAGTCTGGGTCGTTTGCACGACCTGTTCGTTACCACAGAGGCTGTTACCCCGGGCGAATACAAGAGCCGGGGCGCAGGGCTTACGATCCGCTACGGTTTGCATGCAACTCCCTTTGGGAAGTGTCTCATCGGAGTTACGGAACGAGGCATATGTCAGTTCGGCTTTATACAAACCAGTGAGGCCGAGGCATTGGATGAACTGGTCAAATACTGGAAGCAGGCCAGGATGATCGAAGATTACAAAGCTACGGCTCCTTTGATAGAGCCCATCTTTGATCTGAGCCGTCGCGAGGAAAATGCTTTGCACCTGCACCTGCGCGGTACCAACTTCCAGATCAAAGTGTGGGAAGCCTTGCTGCAAGTCTCGCCCGGAAGTGTGACCACCTACGAGCAGGTTGCAAAAAGGATCGGGCATCCGGCCGCCACCCGGGCGGTTGGGAATGCGGTGGCTCATAATCCGATTGCTGTTTTGATACCCTGTCACCGCGTTATACGCAAGCTGGGTGAGTTTGGAAATTACCGGTATGGAACAGCGCGCAAGAAGGCGCTTCTGGCGAGTGAGTTTGCCACGATGGATGTTGGATAGTAATCCGTTTATCATCCGACCAAGGAGATGAATGAAAGTCAAAGTTTGGACTGCGCTCGGGGCAATATATATCGTCTGGGGTCTTACCTATCTGGCGATCAGGTTTGGGGTGGAGACGATTCCCCCGTTCCTGATGGCCGGGACACGCTTTCTGGTCGCAGGTCTGATTTTGTACATCTGGCGCCGGCTGGCAGGGGATCCCAACCCCACTCCGCGCCAATGGCGTTCGGCGGTGATCGTTGGGCTGCTGCTACTGGTGGGAGGCAATGGACTGGTTAGTTGGGCGGAACAGCATGTGGCTTCCGGCATCGCCGCGCTGATGATCGCGGCGGTCCCCTTGTGGATGGCCTTGATAGATACCGTTCGCCCTAAGGGAATAACGCCTGATTGGAAGATCGTCCTCGGCTTGTTGGTAGGCTTTGGCGGCCTTGCCTTGCTGGTCACTTCGTCAAAAAGCGCCAGCGCTTCTGCAGGAATGAACCCGGTCGGCCTGGGCGTGCTCCTGCTGGCTTCCTTACTATGGTCCTTCGGCTCTATCTACAGCCGTGATGCAGAGATGCCTGAATCGTCATTGTTGGGCACCGGCATAGAAATGCTTGGCGGCGCGGCCGGGCTGTTCCTGGCCGGGACTTTAACCGGTGAATGGCAGGTGCTGCATATCGCGGCGATCACCGGGCGTTCCCTGCTTGGCCTGGCCTACCTGGTCGTCTTTGGCTCAATGGTTGGATTCGTGGCGTATGCCTGGCTGTTGCGTAATGCCCCGCTCTCGCTCGTCTCCACCTACGCCTACGTGAATCCCGTTGTGGCGATCTTCGTGGGCGCCTGGCTTGGCAATGAACTGATCAACGGGCGCATCATCATCGCTGCGTTGATCATCATCGGGTCTGTGTTCGTGATCAATATGTCGAAACAAACAAAGATCGTTCACAAAGAAGAGATCTCCGCACCCGTGGCAGATTAAGAGAGGCATCGATGAATGACAAGATCAACTCCATATCGCAGCAAATCCTCAGGTCTCGGAAGGAGTTAGTCGGGCTTTTTGAGCCAACGGCGCACCGGAGCGCTGAAGATGCCGCCGAAGGGGGCTGTGGCGTTCTCGGCCTGGCGGCCAACATCCCGGTGGCGGGCAGGCATGTGCTCACGGCTTCCACCCAAATGCATAATCGGGGCAATGGCAAAGGCGGGGGCATTGCGATGGTCGGGCTCGACCCTGCCCAGGCCGGCGTAGACCCGGAAACACTGCGCAGTCATTATCTTCTGCAAATTGCCCTGCTCGATTCCTCGGCGCGTGCTGAGTTGGAAGCCGAGTTCATCACGCCGAATTTTGAGATTGCCAAAAAATATGAATTGCTGCACCTGGATGACTACCGGCAGGTGGATGGATTGGACGTCCGTCCGCCGGATGTATGGCGCTATTTTGTGAGGGTCAAACCGGGCGTCCTGGCCGAGTTCGCAGCCACGCACCGATTTTCATGTCCCTCGATCCTCGAAGGACAAGAGCAGTCAGGCTCTGGGCAAGCTATTACGGCGCGTGCCCTCGAAGATGAGTTCATTTACCAAAACTCGTACAAGTTGAATGTTAAGTTCTATGCCAGCCTGGGCGAAAAGCGCGCCTTTGTGATGAGTCACGGACGGAACTTATCTGTGCTGAAGATCGTGGGTTATGCCGAACAGGTGGTCGCTTATTACAAGCTCGAAGAACAGACCGCTTATGTATGGATCGCACATCAACGTTTTCCGACCAAGGGACGCGTCTGGCATCCGGGCGGAGCGCATCCGTTTATCGGTCTGAATGAGGCACTGGTCCACAATGGCGATTTTGCCAATTATTACGCCGTCAGCGAGTACCTCCGCCAGCGCAATATCGGCCAGTTGTTCCTGACTGACACGGAAGTTAGCGTGCAGCTCTTCGACTTGTGGGACCGCGTCTACGAGTACCCGCTTGAGATTACGCTCGAAGCAATGGCCCCTACGACCGAGCACGACTTCGCCATGCTGCCCGCCGAAAAGCAGTCGCTATATAAGGCCGTGCAGCGCACCCACATTCATGCCTCGCCCGATGGCCCGTGGTTTTTCATCGTGGCCCGCTCGAAGACGGACGAAGATCAATTCGAACTGCTGGGCATCACCGACACATCCATGCTCAGGCCGCAAGTGTTCGCCTTGTTTGAAAATGGGCAGGAGAAAGATGCGGATAAGAAAGTCCAGATTGGCCTGATCGCCAGTGAACGCCAGGCGATAAACGCCTGCCTGCGCTCCCTGGCCCGCGAAGATGACCGCTTCAAACCCTTGGCCGATAAATATTGGAACGCTCGCGGCGGCTCACATACTGATGGCGGCGCGTTCCGTTTCTCCGTTTCCCCCAGGCCCGCCGCCAAAGACAGCACGCAGGGCGGGGCAACTCTTGCGTTGACCTGCACCAACAAGTTTGGCCAGCCGGTCACTCTAATGCCGGAGCGCCTCCACGCGCCGGGAGACCCCCAGCCTGAAAGGGCCTCCGAGACATTCCGAGTTCAGTGGAGCAACGCTATCCTTCACGCTTACGAGGACGCCTGCCCGCTGACCGCCTGGGAATCCCTGAAGCCGCAACTGGCAACGAGTAATTGGGATGAGTTAGCCTGGGGTTTAAACTGGTTGTCCAGCTTCGGCAAGGCAGGAGGCGCAAACGAATGGCATTTCGCGCGTGAGACTCTGACTTTCCTGCGCGACCGTCGCTCGCAGATTGGGGACAAAAAACGCGCCTCCTTGCTGGCGCTGGTTGATAACGCACTGCTGTGTCTCTTTCATCAACCCATAGAAGGTCAGATCACCTGCCTGACGTGGGATAAGCGTGCCGACTTGACCCCGCCTTCCGTGCCCTGTAGTACCCTGGTTTTTGATGCCCTCGGTTTTCCCGCCGAAGGCGATGAGGCCGCTGCGCGCTATCTGGTCGACGCCAACAAAATGGGCTGGAAACGATTCGTCGTCTACAACTGGCGGGGCGGACGCTTTGCAGCTGTCGGGCTTGGCAGGAACACACAGGGTGTGCGTCTTGATCTCTATGGCGATACCGGCGATTACACCGGCTCAGGTCTGGATGGCGCTGAAGTCCATATCCACGCCGACGGGCAGGATCAACTGGGCCAGATCATGAAGGCCGGCAAGCTCGTGATCCATGGCGATGTGGGACAGACCTTCCTATACGGCGCGAAGGGTGGAGAGATTTATGTGCTGGGCTCTGCGGCGGGACGTCCGCTGATCAATGCCGTGGGCAAGCCGCGCGCTGTCATCAACGGGACCTGTCTCGATTACCTGGCTGAATCCTTTATGGCAGGCGATCCATTTAAAGGCGGTGGTTTTGTCATTCTGAACGGCGTGAGCTATACTGAGGATGGAAGACTGGTCGATCTGCCCTCGCCTTATCCGGGTGGCAACTTGTTCTCTCTGGCGTCAGGGGGTGCCATCTACATTCGCGATCCGCGCCGGCAGGTCGAAGTGGATCAACTGAACGGCGGCGTTTTCGCTGATCTAACGGAAAACGATTGGAGGCTTATCGAACCATACCTCATGGAAAACGAAAATTTGTTTGGAATTAAGGTGGAAGATCTGCTGACAGTGGACGGGGAACGCAAGTCGCCGTCCGAGATTTATCGTAAGGTAAGAGTCCATACAGCCGAGACCGTGCTCGTCGAAACTGAAAACCGATAAGAGGTAAAAATGAACTCAAGTGAATTACTCAAGCGGGTAAAGGACGACAATGTTAAGTTCATCTCACTGCAATTCTCTGATGTGACCGGGGCTGTGAAGAGTGTGGATATGCCCATTAACGGTTTGGAAGGTGCACTCAAGGATGGGGTTTGGTTTGATGGCTCCTCGGTGGAGGGTTTCGCCCGCATTCAGGAAAGCGATATGCTGCTGATCCTCGACCCCGAGACCTATGCGGTACTTCCGTGGACCTCTCCCGATTTGCGGCGTGCGCGCATTTTCTGCGATATTTTTACTCCAAAAGGCGATCCCTTCGAAGGTGATCCGCGCGGCACGTTGAAACGAATGCTCGCCAAGGTCGATGAGCACGGCTGGGTTTATAACGTTGGCCCGGAACCGGAATTCTTCTTATTTAAAGGCACCAATGGAGAGGGTGTGCATCCCGTCCCGCACGACACGGGCAGCTATTTCGATTTCTCCTCCGACGACGAGGCCGCGCATGTCCGCACTGCCCTGATGGATGCACTTGACCTGATGGGCCTCGAAGTGGAAGTGGGCCATCATGAAGTAGCGCTGGGTCAGCACGAGATCGACTTTCGGTTTGCAGATGCCCTCAAGACTGCCGATAATGTTTTGACCTTGAAATACACCGTCAAAGCCATCGCTGCCCAACACGGTTTGACGGCTTCGTTTATGCCCAAGCCGGTGTTTGGCATTAACGGCTCCGGTATGCACTGCCATCAGTCCTTGTTCGATAAGAAAGGCACCAATCTGTTCTTCAACTCAAAGGATGATGTACACCTGTCAAAGACTGCCTACGCCTTCATTGCCGGGCAGTTGGCGCATGCCCGCGCATTGGCTGCGGTCGTCGCTCCCACCGTCAACTCCTATAAGCGTCTCGTACCAGGCTATGAAGCCCCTGTTTACATCGGTTGGGCGCAGCAGAACCGTTCGGCTCTGATCCGCATTCCACGTTACACCGAGGGCCGCGATAAAGCCGTGCGTGCGGAACTACGCTTCCCTGACCCCTCTTCGAATCCTTATCTGGCCTTCACCGCCATACTGGCCGCAGGGTTGGATGGTATCGAGAAGGAGATGACCCCGCCTGCACCGCTTAACAATATCAACTTGTATCATCTTGACAAGGCGGAACGCGCCAAGATGGGCATCCATGAACTGCCCGGGTCGTTGGCGGAGGCCCTGACAGAATTGGAAAAAGACGAAGTCGTCAAGTCCGCCCTGGGGGACATTACCTACGAGGCCTTCACCCGCGCCAAATGGGAAGAGTGGGATGAGTTCCGCCTGCGCGTGAGTGACTACGAGATCGAGCGCTACCTGGAAGCAGCCTAGCTCAAAGACCACATACCAGGGGCTAAAGCCCCTGGTATGTGGTCTTGCTTGTGTAGCTCCGGGATGCTCGCCCATTTCATATGCTGGCAACCGCGTCCTCAGCTTCGAGTGAGCCGCACGCTACAGCTCTTTTACGAACCTAAATGCTCTCCCCTTGCAAGTGCATCGATCTCTTTACGCGTTGTATATTCCTGAACCAGTTTGCCGTCCCGCATCTGCAGCACCCTGTCCACATATTTGCACATCCTTAGATCATGGGTGACGATAATTCCCGCCCGGTCGTTCTCGTGGATCAAAGCGGCGAAAGTTCGAACTACTTGAATAGCGCGCTCGGTATCGAGGCTGGCCGTTGGTTCATCAGCCAGCACCACGGCAGGATTATGGATGAGCGCTCGGGCAATTGCCACCCGCTGCTGCTGCCCCCCTGACATTTGGGGCGGTAGGCTGTGCAGGCGGTCTTCCAAACCCAGCCGCGCAAGTAGTTCTTCGGTTCGGATACGACCCACTTTATCCAGGCGGTTATTGAGACGCAGCATGAACTCGACGTTCTCCCGGGCAGTCAAATAAGGGATGAGATTGTTGGACTGAAACGTAAAACCGATGCGGGACCGGCGCAATCTGACTCGATCAGTTTCACTGATCTTTGTCAACTCCTGACCATCAATAAAAACTTCACCGCTGGACGGAATGAGCAGGGCCGCCAGTATGGAAAGCATGGTGGTTTTGCCTGATCCACTGGGCCCCACCAACGCCACAAACTCGCCGGTTTGAACCCTGAACGAGACGTGGTCAACCGCATAGATCGGCGCCCCGTCAAGCATAAACGTTTTTACCAGATCACGGACCTCAAGGACAACTGGTTTCATTCCTCAACCTCACTGCAACCGCAGTGCTTTAAGCGGTTCAATCTGGACAGCATAGATAATGGATACCAGCCCGCCAACCGGACCAATCAATAAGAGCGCAATAATCGCAAGCAACGAACTGAGTCCGTTGAAAACGAGCGGAATAGTGGGCGGGAATCCCAGCGAGAAAAGATACGTCATGGCACCGCCGATTGCGACGCCGATGGCGGTCACCACGATAATTTGGATCACGGCCGCAGCTCCCACCGCTGCGTTCGATGATCCAATGGCCTTCAATACGCCAATCTGCGGAACCTTTTGCAAAATCTGGATTTGAAAAAATCCACCGATGACCAATATACCGATTAAAAGTGTGAAGATACCCTGGGTCTGAACGGTTCCCTGTTGTGCCGAGTAGCCAGGGATTGCATTGATCGTGGAAGGGATGTCGGCCACTTCGATATTTGGAACTTTGCCCAGCAGGCGCGTCTTCATCAGTCCGATGATCTTCGGATCCTGCAAGCGGACCGCGATGATATTCGGGTAGGGTGTATCATCCTTCAGGTCTGCTTCCGATTGTGGGCGGACCTTCTCCCAGGTGTTAGGCATGACAAAAAGGGTAGGCTGAAAGGCATACGATTGAGCCCCTGTAAGGCCAACCACTTTCAGATAATAGAATTCATCCGTTGTACCCTGCGTGGAACGTATCGTGATTTCATCGCCAATTCTGATACCGGAAAGAAGAGCCACCTTCCGATCAATCACGACTTCACGTGAGTCGCCGGTATGAAAGACCCGGCCTTCTTCGATTGGGGGCATTCCTGAATGTCCGGGTTCCGCGCCAAGTAGCGATACCTTGAGAGGGCTGGGGACGGATACTATCTGGGTAGTGGATGTGTAAATCGCTCCCGCATCTGCCACCCCCTCCACGCGGCGAACTGCACGAACGGTGTTAATTTCGAGGCGGCTGGCGGAAATGATGTTATCCGACTTATCAAGGAAGACGATCAATTGGGCATCGAGATTGGCAACATATTGACGATTACCGCTGGCGAGTCCCTCCCCCAGGGCAGCGATAAATAACACAAGCAGCGTAATCAACGCAATCACGAGGCTGACGAGCAAAAACCGACCGCGATTACGCCATACCTCTTTCAAGGCAAGGTAGGAGGCAAGAGAAAGTGTTTTCATTTCTTGGTTTTGTTTTTTCCTGATTCGGTTGGCGGTGCAACCGGCCTCTCAAAAGGCGTCTTCCAGTTGACCCCCATGACTCCGTGCAAAAGTAGATCCAGTGGCGGGTGATCGGCAATGTTGTCATAATAATAGGGCAGGCGGATCCGCCCATTGGTACCAATGATGAATATCCCTGCCAACTGCAGGGAATCCTGGCCTGCCGGCGGCCACTCTGTTCTCCAGCCTTTCTCACGCCACAAGCGCCAATTGGATGACCAGACGCGCGGCGACAGGAAAGCCTGCCAAAAGGTGGCGCGTTCAAGACCATAAGCGCGGTACGCTGTACGGTCCGGATCCGCAAGACAGGTCACTCCGGGTGCGTGATCCGAGCAAAAAGACCTTGCTGCCTCCGGGGTTCCCTGTGTGACGATGACCAGGAACAAACCATTGGATTCCAGATCCGTCGAAATGCCTGCAAGCGTCTCGATTATTTGCTTGCACTGCGGGCAGCCAAAATGCCTTGCAAACGCCAGAATTACAGCCTGCCTTTTCCAGAATGAGGAGAACTTGACCGGCCTGCCCTCCGTATTAAGCAAAACAAGATTTGGAGCTGGGTCATTAAATTTGAGATGAGATAGTTCTGCCATAATGATATTCTAGCACCCTCCTGGACCGGTCGAGAGTTATTGGGTTATGCAAGGTATGGAAAGGGGGATACCTGCCTTTTGAAAAATGCTCAATCCAGGAACAAAGAATTGGGGTTTACAGAGTACGGCATAATTACGGCTACCAGGTCTTTTCGGCATCTAAACCAGTATATTGATTCCTCCCCTGCCAAAAACCAGTTTTTATGCCCATTTGCGCCAATTCCAAGCCCCAAATTTCATAGGAGATTGCCTGAGATTTTCCTGATTACGGTTCTCGTTTCTTTTCGCAATATCGAGGGATGGATCGCTGCAATGTCGATCTATCCGGCCTCCAAAAACTTTGCAAATCGTATCAACCCCAGGGCCAACCCAGAGGCAAAGGCAGGATCTCTCACAGGTGCATCGGCTTCATACCAAAAGCCCTTTATTTGTAAAGTCATGGTGTCGCGCTCCAGTCTGGGGTCAAGCCGCGCCACTAGGTCATCACCGTACAAGATCGGGAGGGTGTAATACCCCCAGCGGTGGTAATGACAGAGACAGGCAGAGTCATAAGGCGGCGGGTTCAGATTTTGTTTTTTCCATCAGACGGCAGAATGAACACAGGTCCGGGGTAGAAGTGGGTTGTCCACAATTCGGGCACGGGTGAAGATGCGCCTGGCTGCTGGCTTGCTCGACGAACAATCCGCTCTTGCGGGCTTCGAGGAATCGCAAATAGAAAGTCAGCTTTGCACCCGGGCGGTCATTCTCCAATTTGTTAAGCAGCTCTTTGTAATAGATAGATGTCGACCCGTCCGCAAATGGGCATTCTTCATAGATATATTCGATTCCGCGCAGGATTGCGTAGGAGGTCATCTCACGCTCATACAGGCGGCAGAGGGGTTTGACCTTGCGCGCCATCCCCGGCATCTCGAGCAGAACAGGGCCCTGGCGCAGGAGAAAATCGCCCGCCCACTGCAGCGTGTTTCCAAAAAGGACCGCTGCTTCGTCGTCCAGGTTATGTCCGGTCGCCAGTACGTCATACCCCAGGTCACGGGCCACGCGGTTCATCTCATGGCGTTTGGCCAAACCACAAACGGCGCAGGGTTTACCGTGCCCGCGGTGACTGATCTCAGCCAGCACCGGGATAGGTTGGCCGTATTCTTTCTCAATATCCACCACATGCAGCTTCAAGTTGTGCTCATCGGCAAACTTCGCGGCCAGGCGATGTGACTCCGCGGAATAACCGAACCCCCCATCGATGCCTAGACCCAGGTAAAGCCCATCCGCCTGATAACCCAGGCGTACCAGGATCTCCCACAATGATAATGAGTCCTTGCCGCCTGAAACTGCCACAAGGATCTTCTCGTCGTGGGTGAACATATTGTATTTTTCAATGAAGCGCTCGGTCTGCTCCGGTACCCATTCGAGGTAATGCTCCTTGCATAAGGCCAGTCTGTGCTGGCGCATGTTGACCGAGGCTTTTTGTCCGCATTTTTTACATTTCATCGGGCAGCTCCGAACCGGTAAGCTTTCTACAAAAACGCCTTACAGCCTGCGTCCCCCGAATTATCACTTCCCCCCGAGATCACAGCCACGAGCTTGATCACCTCGCCATCCTTTAGTATCTCGTCTTCCAGGATGATTTCACCGTTGCGCGTGGCAATCACGGACTCGGGAATAATATTGCTCTTTTCCAACGCCGAGAGCAGTGTCATACCCGGCTTCACTTCGTATTCCTTGGAACGCAGAATTAATTTGACCATGTCTTCTCAACGAGGGTTTTCATTCTACCATAAGCGTCTTGACAGGCAGGTGCGCTTGCCTGTACTATGGTGCTGCGCGACAGAACTTTCGAAGAAACCTGTTGGCTCACTGATATTGACAAGGGTATCATGCGAATCGGAATGATGGCGGACACCTACAAACCGCATGTCAGCGGCATCACGAACTATATCGACCTGAACAAACGCTACCTCGAAAAGGCCGGGCATGAAGTATACGTTTTCACTTTTGGCGACCAGGATCATCACGATGACGAATTGCGGGTCATCAGGTCACCCGGGCTTCCGCTGGTCGACACCGGCTACTACCTGTCCTTCAGCTTTAACCGGGCGGCCAAGAAACTTTTACAGACCATGGATGTGGTGCACGTGCATCACCCATTTCTAAGCGGCCGCCTGGCCCTGCGCTATTGTGAGCCGTTCCATATTCCCATCGTTTTTACAAATCACACCCGTTACGATCTCTATGCGCAGGCGTACCTTCCCATCGTGCCTGAAGAGATCAGCGATGGCTTATTACAAGCGTATATGCCGCCTTTTTGTGAAGCCATGAATATGGTCATCTCCCCCTCGGCCGGTATGGCTAACGTCTTGCGTGCAATGAACGTAACCAGCCCGATCACGATCGTCCCCAACGGCGTGGAGCTTGAGCTTTTTTACAAAGCCGAACCGATGTCTCGCGCCGACTTCGGCTTTACGGAGAGCGACATCCTGCTCATTTACGCTGGTCGTCTGGCGACCGAAAAAAATCTGGTGTTTCTTCTGAAATCATTTGCCGGCGTCGCTCAAGCGCTTGATAACGTGAACCTCATCATGGTGGGGGGTGGGAACAAGCAGGTCGAAGCCGAATTGCGCGAGCTTACAACACAACTTAATATTAACGACCGGGTACGCTTTACCGGCATGGTGACCTATGAAAACCTGCCCTCTTATCTTGCCATGTGCGATGCATTCATTACGGCCTCAGTGACGGAAGTCCATCCCCTATCGGTGATCGAAGGCATGGCCTCCGGGCTGCCCGTCATGGGCATATCTTCGCCGGGCGTGAGTGATACCGTGGAGGACGGTGTAACGGGCTTCGTTGCAACGGAAGATCTGGCGGCCTTTACAGCCAAGCTGACCCGCCTTTGCTTTGATTCTGACCTGCGCAAACAAATGGGCACAGCGGCCCGGCAGGCGTCCACCCGTTATGCCATCCAGCGCACGACGCAGATTCTTCTGGAGCATTACCAGAGGCTTGTCTCTGGCACTCGCCCGCGCAGGGATAAGTGGGAAGTCCGCCTGCGCGGTTTGCTGGAAAAATATCTGCAATGAAGCGCAATCAACGCGTGGGTCAATGGGGTGAGCAAGCCGCAGCAGATTATCTGAAAGACCGCGGCTACGAAATCGTGGCGCGAAATTGCCGCACGCCTTATGGCGAAATTGACTTGATCGCGCACAAGGAAGGTTTCACGATCTTTGTCGAGGTGAAAACCCGTACTTCGAAAGTATTTGGCCCGCCGGAGATCGCCGTTACGCCCCGCAAACAAGCCCATATGTTGTCCTGCGCCGAGCACTACGCCCAACAAAATGAAATAGACCACTGGCAAATTGACGTGATCGCCGTGGAACAGATGGACGGCAAGACCGAGGTTACCCATTTCGAGAATGCAATCTAACGCCTCGCTTTTTACTTCTACCCCGGAACAAAAGAAAGGGCTGCCTCCCTTGGTTTTGCTCGTTGGCCCAACCGCTGTCGGCAAGACGGAGATCGCCCTCCGCCTCGCTGAACGTATGGATGCCGAGGTCGTTTCGGCTGATTCGCGGCTTTTCTATCGGGGCATGGACATCGGTACTGCCAAGCCAACGCCGGAGGAACAAGCGCGGGTTCCTCATCACCTGATTGACATCGCCGATCCAGATGAAAGCTTGTCGCTGTCAGTCTTTCAGCGCGAGGCCCGCCTGGTTATCTCGGACATTCAGGCGCGAGGCAAGCTGGCTCTATTGGTCGGAGGGACGGGGCAGTACATACGTGCGGTGACGCAAGGCTGGGCGCCGCCTGAAGTCAAACCGGATTTAAGGTTAAGGAATGAATTGGAAAAGATGCAGGAAGAAAAGGGGAAAGAATGGCTTCATGATAGGCTAAGATCGCTCGACCCGGAGGCGGCCCGGACTATTGATGCCAGAAACGCAAGGCGAACCATCCGGGCAGTGGAAGTGATCTTTGCGACCGGCAGAAAATTTTCCGAATTACGCGGACGGGACGATTCGCCTTATCGCCTCGTTACGATTGGGTTGAGCCGTCCACGCCCCGAACTTTACGCGCGCATCGACGCACGGATCGAGGCCATGTTTGAGCAGGGTCTGCTGGACGAAGTCAGAGATCTGCTTGCAAAAGGCTTCTCGCCTGACCTGCCGACGATGTCTGCCATTGGTTATCGCGATTGCATCAGGGTGATTAACGGGCAATATAGTATCGAAGAGGCTGGGGTTGCCATGCGGCGCGCCACGCGGGTTTTTGTCCGCAGGCAGGCGAACTGGTTCAAAGAGTCCGATCCAGATATCAGGTGGTTCTACGCCGGAGAGCAGAGCGTCACACAGGCAATTGAGGCCTGGATCAGGAACACGATCCCCAAATATCGGACTTGGCCTCGAATTGACTTTTGATTTTATCAGGCATATACTGGGATTAACCATCTAAGGAGGAGCCATTATGAACGACCGTCCATGGATCGCGCATTATGACAAAGGGGTGCCGGCGACCATTGATTATCCTCAAAAACCGCTTTCCCATTTCCTGGAAGAGTCAGCCCAAAAATATCCGGACCGCGCCTGCACGATCTTCAAAGGCGCGGTCATTTCATTCAAGGAGATGAACGAAATCACAGATCACATGGCAGCAGCCCTGGTCGATATGGGCGTGAAGAAGGGTGACCGCGTTGGAATCTTCATGCCAAATATCCCGCAGTTCGTAATGGCTTACTTCGGGATATTGAAGGCGGGCGGGGTCGTGGTGGCGATCAACCCCACCTATCCCGTTAATGAGCTCCTGAAACCCGTTAAAGACGCCGGGATTGAGATCATGTTTGTGATGAGTCGGTTCTACAAAACCGCTAAAAAAGCACAGGCAGACTCCGGGCTGAAGACCTTGATCGTTACCAATATAAAGGAAGCCCTGTCGCCCGTCACCCGGGCGCTGTTTACTCTCGCCATGGAGAAGAAAAGCGGCGATCGCATAGAAGAGTTCGGTGAGAATGACAGGTGGATGCAGGACCTGCTGGCGAAATACCGGACCCAGCCTCGGCCGCAGGTTGATGTGGGGCCGGAAGATCCCGCTTTGTTTCAATATTCGGGAGGCACCACCGGTGATCCGAAAGCTGCCACGGCTTTACATCGCAATGTAGTTGCGAATACGCTCCAGGTTAAGAAATGGTTCGTGGTCATGGAAGATGGCAAAGAAACCTTGCTGATGGCCATCCCGCTCTTCCACGTTTATGGCATGGTGGCCGGGATGCTTTATGCAATCGGTACCGGCGCCAGCATGGTCATGATCCCGAATGCCCGGGATATCCCTGACGTTCTGGAAAACATCAAAAAATATCACCCCACCACATTTCCCGGCGTGCCGTCCTTGTACAATGCCATTAATAATCATCCCGAAGTTAAGGCGGGAAAAATCAGCCTGCGCTCAATCAAAGCCTGCATTTCCGGCTCGGCTCCGCTCTTGCGCGAGACCAAGGAAAAGTTTGAGGAACTGAGCGGCGGAAAGCTTTTTGAAGGCTATGGCCTGTCAGAAGCGCCGACTGCTACGCACTGCAACCCGCTTGTGGGAGTGAATAAGACCGGCTCGATTGGCATGCCCCTGCCCGATGTGGAATGCAAGATCATCAGCCTCGACGATGGAGAGACGGAAATGCCGCTGGGAGAGATCGGGGAACTCGTGATCCACGGGCCGCAGGTGATGAAAGGTTATCATAACGATCCCACCGGCACAAGAAATGCGCTTCGAACCCTGGCGGATGGCAAGACCTGGCTCTTTACAGGTGACATCGCCCGCATGGACGAAGACGGTTACTTCTACATTGTCGACCGAAAGAAAGAATTGATCAAGCCCGGAGGATTCCAGGTATGGCCTCGCGAAGTGGAAGAGGCGATCGCTGCGCATCCCAAGGTGCTGGAAGTCGGCGTGGCAGGTATCCCCGACCCATATCGTGGTGAGACGGTCAAAGCCTGGATCGTACTCAAGCCCGGTGAGACGGCGACTCCGGAAGAGATCAAGGCCTTCTGCAAAGAGCGTCTGGCGGCGTACAAAGTGCCGAGCCATTACGAGTTTAGGAGCGAGCTGCCGAAGACTACCGTCGGCAAGATCTTGCGGCGCGAATTGGTCAGACAGCACAAAGAAACTGAAAGCGTGAAGGCGTAACTCCGCCGCAAAAGCTTGATCAGGAACAAAAAAGAGGCCTTCCAAAAACGGAAGGCCTCTTTTGACATTTTCACTAATTCGGCACGGGAACCAGGGCTGGTTGCGGCGTACCGCTCTTCTTCGGGAACGGCGGGGGGAAGATCGCTTCGAACTCTTCACGTGTCATCGTCTCGGCCTCAAGTAGTTTTTGCGCTACTGCATCGAGCTGCCTGCGATACTTGGTCAGCAGGCTTTTGGCCAGGTCGTAAGACTCTTCGACGATCCTGCGGACTTCCTGGTCGATCTTTTCAGCAATGGCCTCGGAATAATCGCGCTGTTCCGAGATCTCACGCCCCAGGAAGATCAACTCTTCCTTCTGCCCGTATTGCAGCGGTCCTAACTCATCGCTCATTCCAAGGCGGGTTACCATCGTGCGCGCCATGCGGGTCACCTGCTCAATATCGTTTGAAGCGCCCGAGGTAATATCATCGAAGACTATTTCTTCGGCTACGCGTCCGCCGAGCGCATAAGCCAGATTGGCCAGCATCTTCTTGCGCGAGTAAAGCACCCGATCCTCATCAGGACGGAACCAAGTCACGCCGCCGGCCTGGCCGCGTCCCACAATGGTAACTTTCTGCACCGGGTCTGCCTCCGGGATGGCGGTCGCCACCACCGCGTGGCCGGCCTCATGGTAGGCAATGATGCGTTTCTCTTCGTCCGATATCAAACGGGACTTGCGCTCAGGTCCCATCACCACCCGCTCTATGGCCTCTTCCAGCTCAGACTGCCCGATAGACTTCTTATTCCGGCGGGCCGCCAAGATGGCGCCTTCATTGACCAGGTTTTCGAGGTCTGCGCCCACAAAGCCCGGTGTTCCTCGAGCCAGCCCTGCAAGATCAACAACAGGATCCAGCGGCTTGCCCTTCACGTGAACTCTGAGGATTGCCTCGCGTCCCTTGACGTCCGGCCGATCCAGTGTAACGCGGCGGTCGAAGCGGCCCGGGCGCAGCAACGCAGGGTCGAGGATATCGGGGCGGTTGGTGGCGGCAATGATGATTACGTTGGTGTCGGTATCGAAACCATCCATCTCAACCAACATCTGGTTAAGGGTTTGTTCACGCTCGTCGTGTGAGCCGCCCAGGCCCGCGCCCCGCTGTCGGCCGACCGCATCAATTTCGTCTACAAACACAATGCAGGGCGAATGTCGCTTCGCCTGGTCGAACAGGTCGCGTACACGGCTGGCGCCCACGCCAACGAACATCTCGACAAACTCGGAGCCGGAGATCGAAAAGAATGGAACGCCGGCCTCCCCTGAAACTGCTTTCGCAAGCAGGGTTTTGCCTGTACCAGGAGGGCCGACCAGCAGCACGCCCTTCGGAATACGCGCTCCAAGCTGGATGAACTTTTGCGGCTCCTTCAAGAACTCCACAACTTCCGACAGTTCCTGCTTGGACTCTTCTATGCCGGCCACGTCTTCGAATGTAACGGTTGGATGCTCACCGCTGAACATGCGGGCACGCGATTTGCCGAAGGCCATGGCTGCATTGTTGCTTCCCTGCGCCTGGCGGAAAATAAACCACAGCACACCCGCCATGAAGACAATCGGCAGGATGTATAGCAGGCTGTTCACTATTCCCGCCCACGGTGACGGCGGCTTGACCTCGATCTTGATATTGGACGAAGAAAGTTGTGCCGGGGTTACACCCAGGCTGATCAATTGATCAACCAGGGTGGTCGTCGGCTCTTTATTCGAGTCTGCTTCCTTGCCCGACTTATAAACGATATGGATCGTGTCATCACTGTTAATAACAACCCGCGCTACAGTTCCGCTCTGGATGGCACTGGCTACTTCGTTGATTGTTAGAGGCTGCGGCGTGGTGCCCCCTTGCCTGAAACCGACATACAACATGGCGCCAATTGCCACGATCAGCAGGAAGTAGATAATAAACGATTGGGTGCGATTAGAATTCACAGATTCCTCCGATAAGCTTGCGGGAGAGATTATACCAATCTAGGCCTTAAGCGAATAGCCTTAAGGAATTATTTATATGATTTTCTAATAAATTGCTCATCCCGCCCCGGGGAGCGCAACGGGGTTGAAAATGGGCTAAATTCGGCAGCCGCGAGCTCAGTCACCATCCGGGACACGCTGTGATTTATCGAACTTCAATTTCCACGGGGCAATGGTCGGAGCCGGTCACATCCTCGTGGATGATAACATCTTTCACCCGAGGGATGAGCGATTCCGATATCAGAAAGTAATCGATCCGCCAACCAATACCCCGCGGCCGGGCTCCGGAGCGGTAGGTCCACCAGGTATATTGCACCCGATCCGGATACAAGATTTGGTAAATATCCACAAAGCCGTGATCTAGATATTTTTGGACCCAGGCGCGTTCCTCAGGCAGAAACCCCGAAGTCTTCTGGTTTTGCCTGGGATTCTTGAGGTCCAGCGGTGTGTGGGCGGTGTTGAAATCGCCCGTAATGATCAGTTTCTCTCCGTTTTTGTGCAGCCTGTCGCAGGTGTCGAGCAGGCGGGAATAGAATTCAAGCTTAAAATCAACGCGGTCTCGCCCACTCTGACCGCTCGGAAAATATACGTTATATAAGACAATATCGCGGTGACGGGTCCGAATGACCCTGCCCTCAAAGTCAAACCTCGGATCGCCCAGGCCCTTGGTAATTTCATCGGGTGGTTCCCGATAGAACGTCGCCACGCCGCTGTAACCCGGACGCTCAGCAGGGTTCCATGCATAAGGCATCCTTAACGATTGCTGCTGTTCGGCGGTTAACTGCTCTGGCCTCGCCTTGACCTCCTGCAAACACATCACATCTGGGGAGTTCGGCCAGATCTGATCAAATGCGTTTTTCCGCAGGGCCGCGCGAATGCCGTTCACGTTCCAGGTAACGATCTTCATCTCTATCTACCGCATCCCTGCCATGAAGTCCCGGAAGAAAAGAACCGCGCAGGGATATGCCCTTTTTCTTGGAATTCTTTGCCCCCGGCTGAAAAGCAGACATGGCCGGGCTGGCGAACCTGCGAGTAGATCCTTTCATCTTTTCCTATATACTGCTATACAGCATTATGGTAAACTACTGAAGACTTCCCATGGATGATAATCAGCCAACCAAACATATTTTATGCATCGAAGACGAACCGGAGATGATAGATCTGATCCGTCTCATCCTTGGACGTCGGGGCTTTGATGTGACCGGTGCGACCGGTGGGAAAGCAGGCCTGGTAGCCGTCCGTGAAAAACTGCCCGATCTTGTATTGCTCGACTTAATGATGCCCGACATGGATGGGTGGGAAGTATATCAGCAAATGAAAGCCGACGAATCCACGCGGCATATCCCGGTCATCGTTGTAACTGCCCGGGCGCAAAGCATTGACAAGGTTTTGGGCCTGCACATCGCTAAAGTAGACGATTATATTGCCAAGCCGTTCAGCCCGCAGGAATTGTTGAATAGCGTCGAAAAGATCCTCGGGCAGAAAAACACTGCTCCCTGAATCCATCCTGGGATTTAAGGCAGCAATTCGTCCACTACAGGGAACTGCGCAAATAATTGAACCAAATCCTGGATTCTGCCTGTAAGGAGTTACAGGCAGGTTTGGAGATTAATTCAAGGTGGTAGGTTCTTGCCCTACCAAAGTGGTACGCGAACGCCTTACCGGAAAACAGCAAACTGTAGCTTTACCAGCCTAAATCAATCTGTTCTTTTGTGTATTCTGATTATCTGCCTCGATCATGTCCTCCGATATTTTTATCCAAAACCTGAATAAACAGATCAAGGCGCCTTCGCGTGTCAAGTATTGCGATTCGTTCTTCTGCCGGCTGAGAGGCTTGATGTTCCGGGCGCAGCTCGCCCTGGACGAGGGCCTGTTGCTCGTGACTGAACGCGATGCGCGCCTCGACTCGTCCATCCACATGCTCTTCGTGCCTTTCGACCTGGCCGTATTCTGGATCAATTCGCAAATGGAGGTGGTGGACAAGGTAATTGCCAGGTCCTGGCGGCCCGCCTATTTCCCTGCCAAGGCCGCACGTTACATTCTCGAAATCCATGCCTCCCGTTTTAATGACTATGAGATAGGACACAAGGTGGAATTTCAAGATGGCTAAACGGTTCTTGATCCCGGTTTTGATCGCCAGCCTTTTATTTATAGTTCGACCGGCTGCCGCCCAGACGCCTGTATCCGGGCCGGTCTACATCGTGCAGGCGGGCGATACGCTCTCCACGATTGCCGCCCGCTTTAACGTATCGATCAATGATTTGATGTCTGCAAACAACATCAGCAATCCGAATCTGCTGGCCGTGGGCCAACAGCTGGTTATCCCCGGCCTTGAAGGCGTGACCGGTACTCTTGATACCGAAATCATCGCCTTTGGCGATTCCTTTGATAGCTTGGTTCGACGCACCCAGATTCCGATCGACCTGCTTCGCAAGCTGAATCACGTTGTCAGCCCGACACAATTTTACGTGGGCGCGAGCATGATCATCCCCAAGGAGGATAACGCCACCGACCTGACCGAACGAATTATGCCGGACCCGGGTGAGTCATTACTCGAGCTCGCTGTAAAGGCAAACACCGACCCATGGACGTTGACCTCGCTAAACGGGCTGAACGGCGCCTGGGATGGCCTGCCGGGGGATGTGCTGTATGCAACCGGCCAGGGCGATTTTAGCGTGTCGGTCAGCGGTTTGCCCTCTGCTTTCCTCAGCGCCGACATTCCCCATCTGCCTCTCACGCAGGGCGGAACCGCGGAGATCATTATTAAGCCGGATGCCGGTTCAACCCTGAGCGGGACTTTGGGCGACTATCCTTTGCATTTCTTTTCAATGGGAGACGGACGCATGGTTGCACTTCAAGGCCTGCATGCCCAGCTTGTTCCAGGCGTCTATCCACTGTTCTTGAATGCCGCCTTACCCGATGGCACAAATCAATCCTTCGAACAGTTGGTCCTGGTTGCCTCGGGAAATTATCCGGAAGAAGCATTGTCGGTTTCCTCTGAACTGATAGACCCTGTTGTAACTGCGCCGGAGGACAAACAAGTCGAATCCATAACTGCTCCCCTAACACCTCAGAAATATTGGCAGGGAAATTTCAGCATCCCCGTCTATGTACCCTCTGGCTCACAGCCCTGTATCTACGATTGGTTCGGCACACGCCGCTCTTTTAATGGAAGCGATTATATCTACTTTCATTCCGGAATAGACTATGGGGTCTGCTTTGTAGATCATCCCTTCGATATTTACGCTGCAGCCCCGGGCAAGGTTATCTTCGCAGGCCCCCTGACCGTCCGAGGAAATGCAACTTTCATCGATCATGGCTGGGGAGTCTATTCCGCTTATTACCATCAGAAAGAAATTGATGTCACCGTTGGGCAGCAGGTGCAGGCAGGTCAGCTTATCGGCCAGATCGGTGCTACCGGCCGGGTGACGGGTCCGCATCTCCATTGGGAGGTGTGGGTTAATGGTATTCAGGTTAATCCGCTTGACTGGTTAAATAATACCTATCCTTAAACCTTCGCAGGATTTGGGCCGGTGAACGAAAGTCTACGCTCTGCGGGCAACCTTTCCGCCGCTACGAGCGGCGATGAACTGCCAAATGAGAATCAAGATCGAATGAATAAAATGGTCGTTAGCTTTGGATTCCCGCCGGATTTACTTTTTACTCGATTTCATGAACTTGAACCAATGAAAGTTCAGACAAAGATCACAAGAAAACACTTGACCGTACTAAGAAACGAAATTATCATTACAAACTAATAAATTGAATGTCCCATTTGTTGTTTATACAGCCGCGAGCGCATCCATCCAAAATGGAAAGTTTTCGCGGTTTTCTGTATAATTTGATACGTTTCGTTAATAATAGGCAAAGGAGGTGAACCCGGCATTCAATAGCTTTGTCGGCTAAAAGTTGTAGTACCCCGATGCAGGAGATCCTGCCGGGGAATAGCCAAAGATTCAACAAACTTTTTGGAGGAGTAAGAAATGTCTAAACGCTTGGTCGTTTTGATGTCTATTTTGGTCGCGCTCAGTATGCTGTTGGCTGCCTGCGGCGCTGGCGGTGGAGGGGCCAAGACACTGAAGGTCGTGTCCAGCCTGCCAATGACCGGTTCTTCCCTGACCCAAACCCAAACCATTGTGAATGCGGAACAGCTCCGCCTTGCGCAGGCCAATAATCAAGCCTGTGGCGGCAAGTACACGATCTCATACGAGGCATGGGACGATGCTTCTGCTGCCCAGGGCCAATGGGACCCGGCTGTCGAAACGGAAAATGGCAACAAAGCCTCGGCTGATCCGTCCATTATTGCTTACCTGGGCACATTCAACTCCGGCGCTGCCAAATTATCCATTCCGATTCTCGATCAGGCCGGTCCGCTGGTCATGATGTCGCCCGCTAACACTTATCCTGGTTTGACCAAACCGGGCTATGCCCAGGGCGAGCCTGATATTTACTATCCTGCAGGCGTTCGCAACTACGTGCGCGTCGTGACCGCCGACGATGTCCAGGGCAAGGTCGATGCCACCTTCATGTCCGCTCAGCTCGGCGTCAAGACCGTTTACATCCTCGACGATCAGCAGTTGTATGGCAAAGGCGTTGCGGATGTGTTCGAGAAGACCGCCAAAGACCTCGGCATAACCGTCCTTGGCCATGAGGGTATTGACACCAAAGCTGCTGATTACAAGGCCCTGATGACCAAGGTCTCCACCAGCAACAATGGCAATCCGCCTGATGCGATCTTCGTTGGTATGGTGATCGACAGCAATGCTACCCAATTGCTTAAGGACAAAGTCTCCATCATGGGCGATAACACCAAGGTCAAATTCATGGGTCCTGATGGTATTCAGACCCAGGCCATGATCGATGGAGCCGGTGCTTCCATAGCTGAAGGAATCTATGCTTCGGTGGCAGGCCTGCCCTTCGACAAGCTGAATGCTGCCGGTCAGAAATTCCTCACGGATTACGAAGCCAAATATGGCAAGCTGACCGAGCCTTACGCTGTTTATGGCTACGAGACGATGAATGTTCTTCTGGCAGCGATTGAAAGTGTCTGCACTTCCGGTGGCGATCCGACCAATCGCAAGGCTATCCGCGACGCCGTCTTTGCAACCAAGGACTTTAACGGTGCGCTGGGCACCTGGTCGTTTGATGCCAACGGCGATACGAGTTTGACAGATATGAGCATCTATCAAGCCACGAACGGCTCCTATGTAGCCGTGGGCACGTTCAAATAGCTTCTTGGTACGTTCAGGGGCGGCATTTCTGCCGCCCCTATCCCCTTCCTTAGGGCTTGAAGAGATTTCAGGAGCAGAATGTCCACGAAGACTAAAACCATCTTGAGACAGATCCTCACCGGTGTGGTCGCGTTGTATGTCATATTTTTACTAGGACCTATCGCGGGATTCGACGTTCCCAATATCGCCAAAACAATTCAGGCTCAGCCAATTCAGTTGGTCCAATTCCTGATCGTTGGTATCGCAAACGGTGCGATCCTGGCTATCATTGCCCTCGGCTATACGCTCGTGTATGGCATTATTGAATTGATAAATTTCGCACATGGTGATCTGTACATGTTTGGGGTCTTTTCCTCCCTGACTATCCTTTCCCTTACTGGAACACTTACTACCCAGGACCCCGTTCATATCGTGTGGGGAATTGCCCTTGCTCTGGTGGGCGCCATTGTCTACTGCGCTGTTATCAACATAATAATCGAAAGGTTGGCTTATAGGCGTCTGCGCAACGCGCCGCGCCTCGCGCCGCTAATCTCGGCGATTGGCATGTCCTTCACGCTCGAAAACCTAGGGTTGATCTGGGCTTCGCAGGCCTGGCTCGTGCCCTCCTTCGGTACCACCGGGGGCGCCTCGCAGAAGGATTTTCCGGATCTGCTTAGCCGTTTATTTCAAAATCTCGGTATTAACGTCAACCTGCTGGCCTCCTCAGGTATTGGATTACGGTTTACCATCAAAGATTTGCTGGTTATAGTATTGGCGGGTATCTTGATGATCGGCCTGCGCTTGTTCATTCAAAGGACATCCCTTGGAAAGGCCATGCGCGCCACCGCCCAAAACCGCGATGCCTCCAAAATGCTGGGAATTGATATTGACCGGGTTATCTCAGCCACCTTCCTGATCGGCGGGGGCCTGGCTGGCGCCGCAGGTCTGATGGCCGGTTTATACAATGGTACCGCTTGGTGGTTCATGGGCTTCCGGGCCGGACTTTTTGCCTTCACAGCCGCTGTGCTCGGAGGGATTGGGAACATTACCGGCGCCATGTTTGGCGGATTCATAATTGGTCTTCTGGCTTCCTTTAGCGACGGATATTTGAATGCCCGATGGACGGAAGCCTGGGTCTTTGCGATCCTTGTTCTCATCCTCGTCCTGCGTCCCTCCGGTTTGTTCGGTGAGCAGGTGGGCGAAAAGGCTTAAGAGGTGCTCCTATGCAGCAGAACGTAAGATCCGGCATCACTTTCGGCATTATTGGCGGCTTGCTGGCCTTCATTTTTGGGGGATGGTCGGTAGGCGTGATAGGCATATTAATGGGCTGCGGGCTCGGATTATCCGTAGGCGGCCGGCTGGAACGCGGAAACTCATTTATCAAGACTGCCAGACTTGCGCTTCCGGCGGCCGCGGCTTCCGGAGCAGTGCTTCTCATATTAAGTCTGGTACAAAACTACTTTATCGAGCCTGCTATTGGGAAGCTACCGGCAGATCCAAGCGTCGTCATAGCGGCCAATTCGATGGGGGTGTTGGGTGGTATTGCGTTCGCATGCATCACCGCCGGTCTTCACGGACTGCCGGTAAAACAGGAAAACATCGGGAAATTGATTTTGCTGGCAGTCATTGTCATCTCTTTCCCCTTCGTGGATAATTTTACGGGATTGCGCTGGATGGCTCAGGTAATCTTTGCTTTGATCTTCGTGATCCTAGGGATGGGCCTGAACATCGTGGTAGGCTATGCGGGCCTGCTCGACTTGGGATATGCCGCCTTCTTTGCCATTGGAGCCTATACTACCGGTATCCTTTCCTCACCACTTCACAATATCCACATTAATTTCTGGATTGTGATCTGGATCGCAGCCGCTATTGCTGCTGTGTTTGGCGTTGTCCTCGGCGCTCCCACCCTGCGATTGCGCGGAGACTATCTTGCCATCGTTACCTTGGGCTTCGGTGAGATCATTCCGGTCGTATTTCGCAATTTGATCGATGTCACCATCCAGGAACCCCTGAGCTGCTGGATCATCCCTGGAATTCAGAGGCTTTTTGGAGCGACCTCCACGGTCTCCTGCATTGTCATAAGCAATCACTTGAATCTGACGGCTGGGGAGCAGGGTATTAACCCCATTGGTCGCCCTTATCTGCCGATCATTGGACAGTTCACGAACGCGCAACCGATCCCCTGGTATTTCCTTATTATCGCCATCATCCTGCTCTCCATCTTCCTTATCAATCGACTGCGCGAGAGCCGACTCGGCCGGGCCTGGATGGCGATCCGTGAAGATGAATTGGCTGCTGCACAAATGGGTATCGATCCCGTGAGAACAAAATTGCTGGCTTTCTCGATGGGTGCAACCTTCTCCGGTTTTGCCGGGGCATTCTATGCGGCCTATATTTCAGGCATCTTCCCGGGCGTGTTTGACTTCAGCGCCTCGATCCTCATACTTTGTACTGTGATCCTGGGCGGGATGGGCAACATATACGGTGTGATTGTGGGTGGACTGGTCCTGCTGACTGCCGACCGTCTCTTCCTCCCTGCTCTAAAGGATTTCCTCGGAGGATTGCTCAACCATACGTTATTGCCTGCCCTGGCCGCCAATCCTACTCTACAAGCCGCTGTTGCGCAAAATGCAAATCCGATCTTGTACCGTTATCTTTTGTTCGGCCTTACCCTCGTGATCATGATGGCCGTGCGGCCTGAGGGACTTCTCCCCAGTACGCAGATCCGTCAGGAAATGCATGCCAAGGAAGAAACTCCCAACGTGGTGTCGGCGATGCAAGAAACCCATTAATAAAGTCGCTGGGAAAGTATAGCGCTAGGAGACCAGCTGTGAGCCTATTTGAAGCCCATAAAGTCACCAAGATGTTCGGCGGTTTGACAGCCGTCAACAATGTGGATTTCACCATTGAAAAGGGAATGATCGCCGGTCTGATCGGACCTAACGGCGCAGGCAAGACTACCTTTTTCAACGGACTGACTGGCGTCTACCCGATTACAAGCGGTCAAATGATCTTTGATGGCAAGGACATCACCAGGCTAAAACCATTCCAGATCACTTCCTTGGGCATTGCCCGTACGTTTCAAAACATCCGCCTCTTTGCCAACATGAGTGCCATTGATAATGTACTGGTCGGTGAACATTCCCGGCTGCATTCCACCCTCATCGGACAGATTATTCGCGACCCCGGAACCATGAAAGAGGAAGCCGAGGCTCGCACCAAAGCTCTGGATATGCTTGAATTCGTCGGCTTGCGCCGGGAGGATGCGACCGTAACCGCCAAGAACCTGCCGTATGGCCTGCAGCGCCGGCTCGAGATTGCACGCGCCCTTGCCTCCGAACCCAAACTTCTTCTCCTGGACGAGCCAACCGCGGGTATGAACCCGAATGAGACGATTAACTTGACAGATTTCATCCAGCGTATTCGCAAGGAGCTGGGCTTGACGATTCTGCTCATCGAGCATCATATGCGCGTGGTCATGGGTATTTCAGATCGCGTTTCTGTTCTCGATTATGGCGAAAAGATCTCGGAAGGCAGTCCGGCTGAGGTCCAAAAGAATCAGCGGGTGATCGAGGCTTATCTGGGTAAAGGTACGGTGACCAAGTGAAGTCAGGATCAAACAATGCTTGAACTCAAAGATGTCCATACTTACTATGGCAATATCCATGCCCTGAAGGGCATTTCACTGAGGGTTGAAAAAGGTGAGATCGTCTCCCTGATTGGCTCGAATGGCGCCGGGAAAAGCACCACCTTACGCACCATCCAGGGGATTATTCGTCCTCGCTCTGGAACGATTATGCTGGAAGGGGTAGCTCTGGAGAAATTGCCTCCGCATGAGGTGGCGATGCGCGGTGTGGCGCAAAGCCCCGAGGGACGGATGATCTTTCCACGTATGACTGTCATGGAAAATCTCGAGATGGGTGCTTATGCCCGCAAAGATAAGACCGGGTTCAACGACGACCTCGATCGTGTATTTAATTTATTTCCTCGCCTCAAAGAACGTGTAACCCAAAAAGGTGGAACCCTGTCCGGCGGCGAACAGCAAATGCTTGCCATGGGACGCGCCTTGATGGCCCGCCCCAGCATCCTGCTGCTCGACGAACCTTCCATGGGTCTTTCACCCATTCTGGTGGAGCTGATATTCGAGATCATTCAAACCATCAACAAGGAGGGCATTACCATCCTCCTGGTCGAGCAAAATGCGCTCATGGCGCTTTCCATAGCAAACCGCGGCTACGTGATCCAGACCGGCGAGATCTTATTGACTGACACAGCCGCCAGGCTTCAAGAAAATGAGATGGTGCGCAAATCGTATTTGGGCATCATATAGACTCAGGCGATCACGATTTCGAGGGCTTCTCTTTTTTTGGGCGTACACTCTCTTTGGTGCTGTATACCCAAAAGATCGGTCCTCTCCCCACCATTTGGTTTGATCTGCTTTGAAGCGCAGAGCGTTTATTATTAACCTCTGCGCTTTTTGCTTAACTCCAAGGAGCCCATATGATCATCCTGAACGGCGACGATCTTCATAATGCTCTGCCCATGAAAGAAACCATCGAAGCGATGAAGCAGGCCTTCGCTTCCCTCTCGGATGGTAAGGCGCAGGTTCCGCTGAGGACCCGCATATCGATCCCCTCACAGGAAGGCCTTAGTCTTTTCATGCCCGCCTATGTTCGAGCAAACAAAACCGAGGCGCTGGCAGTCAAAGTTGTCTCGCTCTTTCCTCACAACCCCAGCCGCGGCCTGGCGTTCATCCAGGCTGCCGTTCTAGTGCTGGATGCCGAGACGGGCCGCCCCGCCGCGCTTCTGGAAGGTAGCGCGCTTACTGCCATTCGCACAGGTGCCGCTGGCGGCGCCGCGATCGATTTGCTGGCAAGGCCGCTAAGCCGCGTACTCGCCGTGTTCGGCGCGGGTGTCCAAGGACGGACCCAGCTGGAGGCCGCCTGCACGGTCCGAAAGATCGAGACTGCTTTCATTTATGATCCAGATCCAAAACGCGCCCAGAGCTTCGCAGGCGAAATGGCCGGGCGTGGGCCGATCCCCCGGGATCTGCGTATGGCGAGAAATTCCGCCGAGGCCGTGCGAGACGCTGACATCATTTGTACTGCCACAACGGCGACAAACCCCGTCTTCGCAGATGCCGACCTGAAAGAAGGCGTGCACATCACGGGAATCGGTTCCTACACTCCCCAAATGCAGGAGGTCCCGTCAGAGACCGTAAAGCGGGCCAGGGTGTTTGTGGATTCTTGCGCTGCCAGCCTGGTGGAGGCAGGTGATTTGATTGTTCCGCTGCAGGCGGGGCTGTTTGACGCTGCTCACGTCTCCAATGAATTAGGTGAAATTGTATTAGGCCGCAAACCTGGTCGGAAATCGCCGGAGGAGATTACTTACTTCAAATCGGTTGGCGTGGCAGTGCAGGATGCTCTGGCCGCCCAATTAGCCCTTGAGAATGCCTCAAAAATGAATCTCGGGCAGGTGGTGGATTTCTAATGGAATTACCGCGGACAGCAGATATGGTGATTATTGGCGGCGGTGTGATGGGAGCCAGCGCCGCCTATCATCTTGCGGCCCGCGGGATGAAGAACATCGTCCTGCTCGAGAAGGAACCCTTCTTCGGCCAGGGTGCAACGGGGCGTTGTGCCGGCGGGGTGCGCTACCAATTCGCGACCGAGATCAATATGAGCCTCTCAATGGCAAGCCTGCCCATGCTAGAACGTTTTAAAGAGGAAATCGGCGCGGAAATCAATTTTCGCCAGTGTGGTTATCTTTTTATTCTGACCAATGAATTGGATCTGGCTGCTTTTCAGAAAAATGTAGAGGTTCAACACCGGCTTGGGATACGGACTGAATGGTTGACCCCGGACGATATCTGTAAACGTCTCCCTCACATGCGCTTCGAGGATGCATTGGCGGGTACCTTCCATGCCAAAGATGGTCTGGTGGACCCCAACAGCGTTACGATGGGCTACATCAATGCAGCTGCCAGGTTGGGCGTCCATGCTTATAACAACGTGGAGGTGACTGACTTCGGCCTCAAGGGTGACCGCGTGGATAGCGTGGAAACCAGCCTGGGCCCCATTGCTACGCGTTTAGTGCTGGATGCAGCCGGGCCATGGTCAAGCTATATAGGGAGAATGGTCGGGTTGGATATTCCTGTTCGGCCCCTCCGCAGGCAGATGTTCACTACCACCCCTCTCCCTGAACTCCCGGCGGATTTCCCATTCGTGGTCGACTTTGCGCAGTCCCTGTACTTTCACCGCGAAGGCGAAGGATTATTGATCGGCATGAGCAATCCGGACGAACAGCCCGGCCTCGACCAGGGCGTGGATAAAGAGTTTGAGTTGGTGAATTTAGCGGCGGCTATTTCAAGAATGCCGCTTGTGGAAAAGGCCGGCTTGGTTTCGCATTGGGCGGGGCTCTACGAAGTGACGCCGGACGCGCATCCGATCTACGGCCGGACTCCGGTGGATGGCTTTTACCTGGTAACCGGCTTCTCCGGGCACGGATTCATGCATGGGCCAATTTCAGGAAAACTGATGGCGGAGCTCATCCTGGATGGCAGTTATTTCAGCGTAGACGTTTCAACGCTTGATCTGGCACGTTTCCAGGAAGGTCGCCTTATTCAAGAATTCAACGTGGTTTGAATACTTTATGGTCGGCTACGTCTTGCAGACCGGTCAGATCGTGCTCAGCGACACGGCCGCTAACCTGACAAAAAAGTGAAATGGTTCAAAAGGCCTATCTGGCCATTGAATAACTGAGGGACCTTCTGCATAAGCTGATCAAAAAAATCAGACGTCAGCGATGGGACTTTGGAGACCCGATTTTCTGAAACCGGGTCTTTTTTTTATTCGCGGTAAGACTGATATGAAAATAGCTGAGCCTGAGCGAGACACGGTTGGAAGCTCTCACGGAGCTGTCCTGAATTACTTACACGAATGAGAGTTGAATCAAGAGTAGAATATGGTTTAATCTGCGAAAGAGATATTCCATGAAACGGTCCTTAATTCTTGTGCCATTGAAATTTGCCAGTAAACTCCAAGCCTAGCCGGGTTATTACTATGCCATCTGCAGAGATCATCACAATCGGTACTGAGATCTTGCTTGGTGAGATCGTAGACACCAACACCAGGCACATCGCCCTTACCCTGCGGGACCTCGGCGTGGATCTTTATCGTACCGTCACCATTGGCGATAATGTTGACCGCATCGCCTCCACTATCCGCGAGACCATGCAGCGCGCCGAGATCATCATCACCACCGGTGGCCTTGGCCCCACAGTGGACGACCCGACCCGCGAGGCGGTAGCCAAAGCCGCTGGGATCGAAACAGAGTTCCGTGAAGATTTATGGGAACAGGTCGTAGCGACCATCTCCCGCTATGGCCGCAAGCCCGCCGAAAATCAGAAACGGCAGGCTGTCGTCCCCAAAGGGGCCATCAGCGTGAAGAACCCGGTCGGCACCGCACCGGCCTTCATCGTTGAGACGGAACGCTGCTCGATCATCTCTTTGCCCGGCGTTCCCAACGAGATGGAACATATCCTGCATGAGTCCATCATTCCCTATTTGCAGCAGCGTTTCGATCTTCGCAGCGTCATCAAGGTTCGAATATTACACTGTTCCGGCCTCGGCGAAGGCACCATCGATGAGAAGATTGGCGATCTGGAAACGCTTACTAACCCTACCGTGGGTCTGGCTGCGCACACAGGCGTAGTGGACGTGCGGATTACGGCCAAGTCGGAGAGCGAGGCGCAAGCCGACCATTTGATTGCGCAGATCGAAAATGACGTTCGCTCGCGTCTTGGCCAGGCTGTTTTTGGCGTAGATGAAGACAGCTTGGAAGAAGTTACCCTGAGGGAGATCGCCCGGCGCGGTTGGACCCTGGTTGCCGTGGAGGCCGGGCTGGATGGCCTGCTTGCACAGCGGCTCCCAAAGACCATCGCTTTATTGGATGTCCAACCCGAGGCCTTGAAGGATGCCGTTCGCAAGGCGCGTCTTGATTCCAAGGCAGATGTTGCCCTCGGCGTTTGTGCGTATCATGATGATCGGTCCGCAGAGATGTTTCTCATTACGCCGCACGGCGAAAAGACTCATCGCATTACCTACGGTGGGCCCCCGCGCAGCCTTGGCCAGTGGGCCGCGAACCTTGCTCTCAACTGGCTACGTACAACGGCCCAGGACATGCCCTGATGCGTCCCGCCTCCAATAAAAAGAATTCGGGCTGGGTATTATTAGCCTGGGGCTTGAACGGCTTCGGCATTCTGGCTTTACTGGTTATTTTGATTTTCTATCTATCCAACAACTCGGCACACGCCGCGGTCGGTACGCCCGCCAGTTCACCCGCGGCCCGGCCAACGCGAACCCCGGCGCCCACCTCATTCTATTTGCCCACGATCACACCCAACCCACAAGCCACTGAAATCGAAGATTATTCCACACCGACGCCCTTCGTATTTACCTCCCCCTCTGGGTCGGCTCCAATCCTTATCGGCTATTCCGTCAAGAATCGTCCGATCGAGGCCTATTCTTTTGGACAAGGCGAGAGCCAATACCTTATCGTGGCTGGGATTCATGGCGGCTACGAAGGGAACACGGTCGACCTGGCTAATGAACTGATCGTGTATATCAGCCAGCATCCTGAAGCTGTTTCCAGCGGTTCGACCCTCTATATAATCCCCGATATGAATCCTGATGCAGTGGCCCGCGGCCGCAACGTGGATGCCCGCGTTAACGCCAACGGTGTGGACCTGAACCGCAACTTTCCCACACCGAACTGGACCGCGAATTGGGATCATAGCAACTGCTGGAACGATCGCCCTACTACCGGCGGCGCCTACGGCGGTTCAGAGCCGGAGACCAAGGCCGTGATGAACTTCATATTTTCGCATCATTTCCAAGCTATGATTAGCTATCACTCTGCCGCGCTGGGCGTCTTCCCAGGCGGCGTACCCTGGGAGCCGCCTTCAGAGGCTCTGGCACGCAGCCTCAGCCGGGTCACCGGCTATCCCTACCCGCCCATTGATATAGGCTGCGTGTACACCGGCACCCTCGCAGATTGGGCGGTCGAGAATGGAGTCGGGGCGGCCGTAGATATGGAGCTGGCGAATCACCGCGATTCCGATTTCGCTCATAATCTCCAGGCCATGAAAGTTCTGGTGAATTTTCATCCATAAGCCCGAGCCTTACGGTGTCCGCTTTGAACCAGCAGAGCAGCATAAAGTCCAGGTTAAGGAAAGCTGATCGGCCACTGTTGTCTTTTCCCAATGAAATATGATCACGCTACGGTACCAAGCATGGTTCGCAGTCAGGATCTTTTGTTCGAAAGGCTCCCCCGCACAACTCTAATATTTACCTGCGCACAAAGATAAGGAAACGGAAAAACATGAAAAACGCAGACATTCTCTTGACCAATGCTCACGTTCTCACAATGGACGAAAATCTAGGTCAATATAACCCGGGCGCGCTGGCCGTGATAGGCGATAGTATCGCAGCGGTTGGGCCCGAGGCCGAGATTCGGAAGGAATACCAGGGCAAAGAAACGATTGATTGCGGCGGCAAAGTGCTCATGCCCGGCCTGATCAACGCACACACCCACGTTCCCATGACCCTTCTGCGCGGACTGGCGGATGACTTGCGCCTCGACGTATGGTTGATGGGCTACATGATGCCCGTCGAGCGGGAATACGTTTCGCCGGAGTTTGTCCGCCTCGGTACTTCTCTGGGCTGCGCAGAACTTATCAGAAGCGGTGTGACGACCTTCAATGACATGTACTACTTTGAGGAAGATATCGCCAAGGCTACGGCCGCAGCCGGCATGCGCGCTGTCTGTGGCCAGACGGTTTTGAAATTCCCCACGCCCGACGCAAACTCGTATGAGGATGCAATGGAGCGGGCCCGCGACTACATCAAACGCTGGAAAGACCACCCGCTGATCGTTCCGTCCATTGCGCCGCACGCGCCTTATACCTGTACCAACGAGATTTTGCATGCCGCCACCGACCTCGCCATGGAGTTCGATGTACCTCTGCATATTCACATTGCAGAGACGGCCCTGGAAGTGGAAAATATGCGGAATGAACAGGGGATGCCGGTGGTGCCTTATGTAAAGAAACTGGGCTTGTTCGAAGCGAAAGTCATCGCGGCCCACTGTGTCCATATAGATACCGGCGAGATGCGGACCCTGCTGCACGCCGGTGCAGGGGTGGCACACAACCCCTCCTCGAATTTAAAGCTTGCTTCAGGTTTTGCACCCGTGGTCAAGATGCTCGAAACCGGCCTCAACGTTGGCATCGGGACCGACGGCGCGGCCTCAAACAATGATCTGGATATGTTCGAGGAGGTGCGTCTCGCCGCCTTTATTGCCAAAGCCGTTAACAACGACCCAACCTCCCTGCCGGCCTCCCTCGCTCTGACCATGGCAACACGCCTGGGTGCCCAGGCTCTTCATATCGGACATCTCACCGGTTCTCTCACCCCGGGCCGCCGCGCCGATCTGATACTCATCAACATCGCGCCCCTGCACAACTCTCCGTCTTTAAGCGGGCAGCCGATAACACCTACGCCCAGATCGTGTACGCCGGTAAATCAACGGACGTGAGTGATGTAATGGTCAATGGGAAATGGTTGATGCGCGCGCATGAACTTCTTACGTTGAACGAAGCGGAGCTTTTGGAACAAGCCGCCGAGGTGGCCAGGAAGATCGATATGTTCCTGGTTGAACGTGAGCAATCGGTATTGTCAAAACTTATCGCACTGGGCGGCTCGATGGAACAGGAGTTGTTCGAAGTTCAGGTGAAGGTCAGGATAACCGATGAAACAGCCATCGTCCAAGCTCTAAAAGAGCCGGGTATCGAGATTGTCCGGTATCGCCATTACCGTCAGCATGATAGCTATTTTGCCTTCGAAGATGCCTCCCAGGGACGTCTACGTTATCGCGAGGATGATTTCCTCGATCCGAGCGGAACCGTCACCAATACCCGCGCCCGTCTGACCCTGCTCGGGCAGAAGCGCGAAGACAAATTCGAGCACGATGTCCTGCTCTCACGCAGTCGTTTTTATGCCCCTGCCGCACAGGGTCTCCGCTTCTACCGGGAGTATTTCAAACCCCGCCAGGAGACGCCCATCACCAAGGATCGTGAACGCTGGCTGATCAAGTTCAAGGACACGGAATTCTTCGTCAACGTGGACGAGATGATCGAGCCTGCCCTGGGCCATTTTGTAGAGATCAAGTCTCGAACTTGGAGCCGTAAAGATGCTGTTGTCAAAGCGAATCTGACTAACGAGTTGCTGGAAGTACTGGGGATTTCCAACAGTCAGACTGTGGCCAACGATTATATTGAAGTCGTCAACATGCATTAATAACACCCTCTGTTGGAATAATGCCCGATAGCTCTGGAGATCCACTTACCCTGCTGATGCACGCGGTCGCCGGCCTGTTGGCGGCTGCATTTGTCGCGACAACTCTCATCGCGCTCGTTCTCTTCAATGTGGAACAACGCGCCTTCGATCCGGCAGCTTACCAGCGCGCGTTGGTAGACCAGGGTTTTTATCGACAATTTCCGACTCTGCTCGGCGATTTGCTCGCCCTGGACAGCATTGGTGGCTTGCCTGCCTTCCTTGGACATTTATCAGCCGGGCAGTGGAAGACTTTGATTGATGCCGTGCTGCCTCCAGAGCAGTTGGAGTCTATGACCGAAGATGCACTTAATCAGTTCTTTGCTTATCTCAACGGGGAGACTGATGCGCCTCGCATTTCCCTGGTTCCTTTGAAGAATGCTCTGGCCGGCCCTCCCGGGTTGAATGCCGCGCTAACTATCATCCAGGCCCAGCCTGATTGCACGATCCAGGAAATGCTAAAAATACTCTCCTCGTTTGGCCAGGAGCTATGCAATCCGCCTCGACAGGTCCTCGATCTGCTTCACCCCATCATTCAAAGCCAGTTGCAGGCCGCAGCCTCCGTTATCCCGGACAATGTTTCCCTCCTTCCGTCTACAAGGAGTGCAGCCGCCGGGCCGAGCCTGAAAGCCCTGCAAGCCCTTCGTCTCCTTATGAGGCTGAGCCCGGTCGTACCCATCGGACTGCTTCTCGTCGTCACCCTTATTGCCGTACGGACCTTCAAAGGTTGGATGCTCTGGTGGGGTTGGCCGTTCTTTCTCGCGGGCCTGTTGGGAATGCCTCTCGGCTTCGCCGGTGCGCCGCTCTTCCGATGGATAATCGAAGGCTGGCTTTCGAAACGAATAGCTTTGACCTTCCCTTTGGAAATCACCGTCTCCCTCCGCGCTGTGCTGGACGCAACGCTGCGTGAGATTCTCAGACCTGCCGCCTGGGAAAGCGCTGCGCTGTTCCTGGTCGGTTTGGTCATGATCTTTATCTCGGCTTATTTGTCGTATCGCGGCCAAAAGAAGCGAAGCGCCTCAGCGCCACATATCCGAGTCAGCTAAGCTCCATGCGAAGCGCAAGTCCCCAATGGGAAAGCCCGAAAAAAAAACTTTCCCATCTCTGCGTATCTACGTATATCTCCGTTTACTGGTACTCGTTCTTGCTCCTGGAGTATTCCCGGTTGTTTCCGGTGAATTTCCAGTGAGAAACACCCTCTAAGAATATTGGCCGCGGCAGGCACGCCCTGCAACTTTTTGCCAGATTCCCCTGTACTACAATCTAAAGATGTCTTCCACGGACGAGCATCGCCTTGCAATGAGGGCTTCGCAAGGCGATCGGGACGCCTTCGCTGAAATCGTTCATCGCCACCAGCAGGCCATGTTCAACGCTGCCTACCGCGTGCTCGGTAATGTTCACGACGCGGAAGACGCCACCCAGGAGGCTTTCATTCGGGCCTATCAATTTTTCGGCAGGTTTGACCCTGACCGGCCCCTTGCACCCTGGCTGATTCGGATTGTCATCAACGTTTGCTTGAATTGGGTCGAGGGCCAAAAATATACTTCTGTCTTGGACGATGAAATCTCCCCTGCGCCTGATCCGAGTCCGGGCCCTGAAATGCAGACGGTTATTCGCGATCGGGACGATGCGATTCGCTATGAGCTCAGCCGCCTGCCGCCTCGCTATCGCCTCGTGATTGAATTGCGGCACTTTCAAGGCCTGAGCTACGAGGAAATCGCCACGGAATTGAAGCGACCGCTCAGCGACATCAAAAGCGACCTATTCCGCGCCCGTAAATTATTGGCCGAACGACTCAAAGGACGGATATGAGTACCTGGAGCCTTCGAATCGCCGGGTTCACTCTTGTCATCCTTGGCCTCATTTAGCGACTCAAAAAACATGGATCACCTTGGCGACTCCCAACTCAATGAATATCTCGACCTCCGCTTATCCTCCGGCACACGCCGCGCAGTGGAGGCTCATCTGGCAACGTGCGAGAGCTGCCGTTCCCGGCTCGACGAATTAAAGTTTGTCTTCGACCGCCTGGCAGGGCTGCCTGAGGCTCGCCTGCCTCATGACCTCGCGGCCGGCATTTTGACACGTTTACCTCAAAAAGCTCGACTCTGGACGCCCGCCTTGGCCCTTCAGTTGGCGCTGGCGCTTGGCATCCTCCTCTGGCTCTCCGCCAGGGCCACCGATCTCATCAAACTGCTGGGGGGTCCCTTGCCTGCCTTCAGCGGACTCACAAGTTTCCATTTTCCACAATTTTCCTTTTCAGCGATCGATCGGCTGATAGCCACACTTAATTTAGGTCCGTTGACAATGAATTTCTTGTTCACGCTTCCGAAATTTCAATTTCACCCAGCAAACCTGATCAGGTTGGCCCCTCACTATGCTTTTCCTCCTGCTTCATCCTGGATCGGCCAATTGCCGGCCTTGCAGCCTCTGCCTTCCGGCTTCCCGTCAATGCTGATCGTTGTCTCGGTTCTATTGCTTTGGATAATTGGCAATGCGGCTTTGTTGTGGCGTCGCTCGGAGGCAAAGAAATGAAACGCTCTGTGATTTTCGTGCTGATATTGGGGATCGCCGCTCTCGCTTGTGGCGGACAAGCGCCGGCTGCGCTCTTGCCTACGCCAAAAGGTTCGAGCTTTGATGCAGGCCGTACTGTCTATGGATTCTTCCCCTCACCGCCCGAGGTATCGCAGGCCAGCGTGCTCAAACTGTACAAGGATCTCGGCGATCATGCTGACTTCGTGCTGATCCAACAGAATACGCCCTGGCAGGATTTCGTCAGCAGCGTGGGTGGGGACTCCAAGAGTTGCACTGACCTCATCAATCAGGTTAGTCTGGCTCAACAGAACCATCTTGAATATATATTCGTCGTTGATGCGCTGAATGGACTCAATCGTCGTGATTTCAGCGGCCTGCCCTCAGGCTGGGATGCAAATTTTGCGAACCCCAAGGTGCGCCTCGCCTACACGAATTTCACTTTGTGGATCGTGCGAACTTTCCACCCGCTTTATCTCGGCCTGGCCTCTGAGATCAATACGTATATGGACGCCCACCCCGATGATGCGCCAAACTTCATCAGCCTGTATAACGAGATCTACAATGCCGTCAAAGCCGAGGCGCCGGACACGAAGATTTTTGTCACTTTTCAATGGGAGGAACTGAACAATCTGTTCGCTCCACTTAGCAAAGGCCGCCAGCCTTACCATCCTGATTGGGAAGATGTGGAGGCCTTTGAGCCAAATCTGGATTTATGGGTGATCTCTTCTTATCCGTTCGTTGCCTTCAAATCGGGAGCGGACATTCCCTCCGATTATTACACGCCTCTTCTCTCGCGCACCTCCAAGCCGCTCGCGGTTGCCGAAGGTGGCTATACATCCAAGCCTGCCGGTTCGCGCCCTGGCACGCCCGAAGATCAGGTTGCCTACCTCAGTGCGATCCATAACCAGATCGGTTCCCGTCTGTCCTTCTGGGTTTATCTCTTACTTAACGATTTCAACCTGGGCTCTTACAGTCTGTTCATGCTGGGCAATGGGCAGAACCCCCTCGACGTTGTTACGCTCGGGATGTTTGCCTCCGTTGGCCTGCGGAACTTTGACGGCACGCCCAAGCCGGCCATGGCTTTGTGGGATTCGTTTCGCACCGGCAATTAAACGCTATTGATCGAAAGGAGAAAAAATGCAAAACGATTTTGGGATCTTTATGCTCTTTTTATTCGGGGGTATCGGTTTGACTTCGATCTTCATTCTTGTCAACCTGCTCTTCCCTGCGCTCGTCAGCAGGGTGGGCGCGGTATTGGAAGTCGCGCTTGGCCGGTCGCTCCTGCTGGGCTTTATTAATATCCTGTTTGTCGGGGCCGTGGACGGAATAGTTATTTGGCTCACTCAATTGCTCAAACAACCCCTCCTTAATGGCATCCTGGTCATATTGGCCGTATTGCTGACGCTGATAGCCGTGATGTTGATCTTTCTCGGCCTGGCCTCCCTGACGGATTTACTTGGCCGCCGGATGGGCGGGTCAAAGAACCAAGCCTACGCAAATTTGCGCGGCGGATTGCTGCTCGTTTTGGCCGGGTTTACTCCGTTCATAGGCTGGTTCGCCTTTGTGCCTTTGGTTTTAATGACCTGTCTCGGCGCGGCAATACAGACCGTATTTCGACGACAGGGGATGGTTGCTCAAGATCCTGTACCGTAATGGTACAAAACCGTTGGTTGTGTTTGGAGATGGAGTTTGGATGCTTTAGTTGCGTAAGCTGACGGGCCGTTGCCGGTTCGCTACGGGCACAGGTTTCGCAAATGCTCCTCAAAAGTTGGGGCAAAGTTGTGATAGCCGGAACCGTCGCAGCGCGCGCTAAAGTAGTAGTAAGGTGTGTTGGCCGGCGACGCGACCGCCTGCAAGGATTTCAGTCCGGGGTTGTCGATCGGTGTGGGAGGCAGCCCATTATGGACATAAGTATTAAAGGGCGAATCATATTTGAGATCGTCCGCACTGAGCGGGTTGGTCCACCAGGTTTGTTGAACAGGGTTATATCCCAGGGCATATTGGACCGAGGGGTCTGCATCCAATTTCATCCCGATTTTGAGGCGATTTAGATAAACAGAAGCGATCAAGGGCGCTTCCTCTGCCTGCATGGATTCACGCTCGACGATGGAAGCCAGCGTTACGGCCTGATATGCGTTCAACCCCTGGCGGGAAAAACCCTCGCTCAAGTCAGTGCTCAAATGCAGGGTGAAGTTCCGGACCAAGTCGTCAACGAGTTGGTCCACCGTTGTCCCGCGCGGTAGGATGTAGGAATTGGGGTAGAGAAATCCTTCCGCGGAGGGCGCATCTCCCAGAATATCGAAACCCCTATGGGGTGCGTTGACGGCCTTGATGAATTCCTCAGGGGTGATATTCAGGCCGGAGGTTGGGAGCGAGGCGGCGATCTCCTCCATTCGCCAGCCCGGCAAAATGACAAAGGTCACATCGGCTGGTGTGGCATCCTGCATCTTGTGGGCAATATCCACAATGGACATCGACGGGCTGAGCTGATAATTTCCGGCTTGAATGCTGGTGTCGAGACCTGTGTAGATGAGGTAATCGCGGAAGATGGAGCCATCCATGATCAGTCCTGACTGCTGTAGTTTGTCCGCTATCGAGAGCACCGGCTCATTTTGCTGGACCGTAAACGTCTGTTCGGGCGCGTCCGGCTGAACCGGTCTGGTTACGAGGCCGTCGTCCCAAAGGAGTTTGGCAGAGTACTGGATCACCTGAACAGGGCTTAGCCCGGCTGCAGGTCGTCCGAACGAGCGGGCTGCCAGTGCCGGAATACCGACCAATAAGAACACAAGAGCGAGGATGAAAATGAGAAAGGCCAGGATTCGACGCATAATTGGATTGGGATTTAAGGATCGGGTTTCCGATTGGCTTCCAGGTAAGACTGCATGATCATGGCGGCTGCCGCGGCATCCAGGGGATCGGTGCGCTTTTTACGCCGCACACCGCTTTCAATGCGCAGCCTTTGCGCGTCCTGCGTGCTGAATGATTCATCCCACAGCACGATGGGAATTTGCGTTTGCGTCTTTAGCGCTTCGGCAAAGCGCGCTGCGCGACGTCCGGCCAGGTTGGGGCGGCCCTCCTCGTCGAACGATTGGCCTATGACCACGAGCTCTACGCCATTTTGTTGGGCAAGCTCTGCAATTTGAGCAGCGTCGATCAGCCGGGACACATGCTTGATCACCTTAAAAGGAGTGGAAAGAGTTCCTGTTGGATCGGATATGGCCAATCCGATACGTTTTTCACCATGGTCAACCGCAAGGATTCGCACTTATTCTCCGATATAACATAAATTTGGGTATTCCCCGGCAAGAATAGTTCTCTTGGGCCGCGCGCGGTGATCGTCCACCAGCGCCCACAGCCGGCGAAGTTTGTTCTTCGTTATAGGAGTCATTTATTGCACAGTTGTCCCAAACGGAATTAGCGGCAGCCAGGGCCACCACGAAGGACTTAGTTCAATTTTGGGGGTACTTGCCAGGGGAAGCTTGGTGCTCAAGACCCGGGCTGCGGCCCTCGGCGAGAGTCCGCGGGCCAGCGCATTAGCTTGCAGCAGGTCGATCTCGTGCTTGGACATGCGCTCAACTTGCAGGTCAAAATGCGATGCACCGGATGCATCTGCCACAGGCGTCCCCACCAACTTGAACGTCAGGGTATCTGGAACGGGGATAAACCCCTCGGGCTCAGAGGCATTCAAGGTGGTTTCTGCCAGTTGGGTTAAATCACCAGCCGACAGGTATTGTGCGGTGAATGGAACACGCAGGGTTAACGTTATCAGGGTGCCTGCCTGACCTGAGGGCGGATCGTAGGTTTCTTCCTCTGGCTCTCCCAGTTTCAAGGTGTTGGCCAGCACCAGGTCTTTGGCGCCGATCGACTCCTTGATCTGCTGTTGAGCCTGGGCCACTAACTGGCTCATCAATACCCCCCGCACCCGCGCATGATCATTTTCGGAAGGCGCCGTGGCGATCCGATCGGAGCCGCCGGTGGTGGGTTCGGGATTTGTGACCGACGCCGAGAGTGCAACACTGCCGTCAATCACCTGCAGCGAATCGGCTGGTAAATTACCGGCCGCACCCGCTTCCAAAGCCTCGATAGGCACCTCTACCACTGCGTTCGCCTTTCCGGTGAGATGCGTGTCATTCAACGTAGCAAACTGCACGCTGGTTTCCGCAGTGCTGTGGATCACGGTCCCCGCAGGAATTGTGACATCCTGCTGGGTCAGATTCTTGAAGCGTGCAATACCGCCTGCTTTACTCTGTGGGATGGACGTTTGCGAATTGATCCTGGCCGATTGTGTTCCCTGCACGGTAATGGATATCTCATGGGCCGGTATGCTGCCTGTGATGTTGACCGATTTGGTCGACGTACTTGCGGTGACGGGCAATGTGATGCTTTGTTGTTTCGTTATGGGCGTAAGCTTGATCGTTGCGCGAGGGATGAATAAAGCGGTGATTGCGAGCACGGCCAGGACCCCTAAGGTAAAGGTTCCAACACGGGCAGCGGGCTTGGATCTCCAATCCGCCTCCTTCAGCTTTGCCTTGTCCGCCATCTCGCGCAGCTGGAGCTGATCTGTCCGGGCCGCGCGCCGGGCCGACCGGCGTCTTACAGGCCAGGCGTCGCGCTGTGCCGCGACGGACGATCCGAAGACCGGGATGCCGAACCCCTGCGCGTCACGCCGGACGTTGGAACGGTGCGTCACGACTCCCAAGTCTGCCCCAAGATAATGGGCATGCTGCTGAAGGATGCGCAGGTCCACGGGCCGGAGCGAGATCTTTTCGAACTTGGGCCACACCAGCAGGATACGAGGCGATTTGGCCCACGACATCCGGTCGCGGACCGAAATCAAATCATCATGCGATTCGAGGGTGATGATCTGGGTTTTCATCCGCGGTGATTATACCCTTACCCCAATCTCGCAGTATTTACTTACAGCCTGTGTAAAGTAACCGGGAAACGGGTATGCTATCAGAGAAATTGGCAAGGGGAAATACCCGGCGAAATAAAGCAAAAAGAGCGGCTCGATGGAGCCGCTCTAAGACCTCACAATACAATCTCCTTCTTATTGCATGAGCAGAAGAACGACAAGATCCTGGTCTACTGTGGTAACCGTGATGGAAAGCACACTTGAATCTTTCGTGAACAACATGATACCGCCCTGTGAGCCGCCTTGAGCGCTGAACGGCGAGCTCCAGCCGGCGGCCTTCAGCTTATCGTTGTAAAAAGTTTGTACATCGGTTTCCGTAACCCCGCTGGCCTTGTAGCTGTAGGTGTTCTTGTTGAATTCCTGCCCGGCCGTGGCCTGCGGCATGACCGGGATATCGTTCCATTGACTGACCGGGGTGCCCGTTGGGTTAAGATACTGCCCAACGGCCGGCATGGCGGAAGGCAGGGCTTCCAGGGTCTGGATGGGCATGGAGGTTGCAATAGCTTCTGCGGTGGACGCAATATTCTTCGCGTCATTGATTGGATTGGTAATCAAACCGCACGCAAGACTTGCCAGGATCAGAACCGGTATAAAGAGCATTTTTTGGATGCGTGACATATCTCTCTCCTTTTCGACAGAATCATAAATCACTTCCCAAAAATGTGGGTGGGTCAAGTGTACTACCCTGGGGCAAATTGCCTTCGGGGAATCCGTGTTCCACTTACACTTATATTAGGGGTTTCAAGCCGCTGAATTTTCGTAATACAATCCAAACAGAAGGCAGGCTATTTATGCTGCTCCTCATCTCCTCCGAAAGGCGCCACAACCATGTCAACCAAGCCCTGGTACCATACAACCACGATCTATCAAATCTATCCACGTTCTTTTTATGATAGTAACGGCGATGGCGTCGGGGACCTCCCGGGGATAATCCAAAAACTGGATTATCTCAAAGAATTGGGGATTGAGACCCTGTGGTGTTCCCCTTTCTTCGACTCGCCGCAACAGGATTTTGGTTATGACATATCGAACTATACCGGCATAGCCCCCGAGTATGGAACCATGGACGACACTCATGAACTGATCGAACAGGTTCATCGGCGTGGGATGAAGATCGTGTTCGACATGGTAATGAACCATACTTCCACGGAACATCCCTGGTTCAAAGAATTGCGCCTCGCGTGGGCTAACCCGAAAGCGGACTGGTATTTGTGGCGCGACAAGCCGAACAACTGGCAGAGCGTGATCGGTGGCAGCGGCTGGCATTTCGCAGAGGAGCGCGGTCAATATTACTGGGCTAGCTTCCTCCCGTTTCAACCCGACCTGAATTACAGGAATCCTGCAGTCAAGAGGACCATGTTCGATATTGTGCGTTTCTGGCTGGGTGCAGGCGTGGATGGATTCCGCCTTGATATTTTCAATTCAATTTACAAGGACGCAGCCTATCGGGACAATCCCTTTTCTTTCCAACTCCTCCCGAAAGCCGATACCTCGGCAGGCTTTTTTCAAGTATCAAGATACACGGTTAACCTTCCGGAGAGCTTTCAATTCGCTAGGGAGCTGAGCAGTGTCTGCGCCGAATACGGGGAAAAGATGCTTCTCGGAGAGGTAAGTGGCCCCAGGGATGTTATTCGAAACTTTCTCGGATCTGAAAAGAATGACGGCCTGGGGTTGGTTTTTGACTTCGGAATGTTGTCTTTCAATTTCAACGCAAAATATTTTCATGGGTTGATCAGGGACATCGAAAGCAAATATCCCGACCCGTTCATGCCCGTATATGTCTTCAGCAATCATGACACCCGAAGGAGTATGAGAAGATTGGGTGAAAATGTGCGTAAGGCAAAACTGCTTCAGCTGCTCCAATTCACCGTGCGCGGCGTTCCCTGCCTTTATAACGGGGAAGAGATCGGGATGACGGACGGAAAGATTCCCTTGGGCCAGGCCCTGGATCCTATCCCCCACAAATTCGGACCTATTCTCGGATGGGTGCTTGATCAGTTTGGATGGACGATTAACCGCGACGAGGTCCGCACGCCAATGCAGTGGACGGCATCCCGGAACGCTGGCTTTACAGCCGGAGAAAGGACCTGGCTGCCGGTCAATCCAGATTTTAATCAGGTGAATGTTGAAGACGAACTACGGGCCCCCAACTCATTGTTGAACACGCTTCGGGCCTTGCTAAAGCTTCGCAGCCAGTCTTCCGCACTCCGTAATGGTTCTCTCGAATTGATGGACGAGAGCCAGCTGCCCGATTCTGTCCTTATGTTTACACGCAGATCGGATAGTCAGGAAATGTCCGTTCTCATGAACTTCGGTCAAAATAAATGCCAGTTTGAATTCAAGAAAACCGATTGGAAAGCAGCTTTTAGTCTTAATGCCAATGATAAGTTAAGCAACGGGGTTATCAAGCTGGATGGCTTTGGCGGCCTGATCTTGCGGAGAGCCATCTAATAGATCATGCGTATCTGCTCATAACGCTTGTACTGATCACCCGAAAAAAGATGTGCGCCGGCGAATGCCCGGCGCACATCTTTTTTCGGGTTTCTTCTCCCCAGGCTAAAAAGCCTGGGGAGAAGCTCGGATACGAAAGTCGGAACTACCAGCACCCTGTTGGAATTGTGCCCGCTCCTGCCTGCTTACTTCAGCTTCTCTTCCACTGCCTGGACGGTCTTTGCCAGTGCTTCCTCTACCCTCGAGCCTTCAGGCAAGCTGCCCTGCGCCAGGTTGGGCCTCCCGCCCCCTCGTCCGCCAATGGCGGTGATGAGGTCGCCTGCTTTCAGGTTACGTTTCACCAAATCCTCTGTGACAACCGAGATCACGGTTGTTCCCGTTGCCAGGACCGCAGCGCCATTACTGGGATATTTCTCGCGGAACTTGTCGGCCAGGGCCCGCAGAGTGTCTGCGTCAACATTCGAGACCTCCATCGCCAGCACCGCCGCTCCTTTGACAATATGAATGTTGGAGAGCTGAAGATTAAAAGCTGAAAGCGCAGATTGAGTTCGCAGGCTTGCGAGTTCCTTCTTTATGTCCGCAATCTCATCCTGCAAACTTTCTGCTTTTTGCGGGACCTCGTCAATGGACGATTTCAACCTCAAGGCCGTTTGCTTTAGAGTCTTGAATCGCCGCGCGATCAATTCGTAGGCGCCGCGGCCTGTGACCGCCTCAATGCGACGCACCCCTGCCGCCGCTGATCCTTCACTGACGATGAGGAACGCACCCACATCGGAGGTACGGTCGAGATGGGTTCCACCGCACAGCTCGTAGGAGTATTTTTCCTGCCGTTCCACCGCCGCCATGGGGGTTACCAGGGCTAAATCTTTGGGTAATTCGGCCTTCCCGTTCATGGGTCCGTTGGAGGCCGGGACAATGGTGATCGTACGCACCGTTTCGCCATATTTCTCCCCGAATAAAGCCATCGCGCCTTCCGCAATCGCATCTTCCCGGGCCTTCAACTTGGAGACAACTTCCATATCGGCCGCGACGGCATCATTGACGATCTTTTCGACGCGTTCGATCTGTTCCGGCGTCATGGCTTCTGGATGGTTGAAGTCGAAACGCAGGCGGTCGGGAGCCACTAGCGAACCGGCCTGCACCGCGTGCGGGCCAAGCACCTGGTGCAGCGCGGCATGCATGAGATGTGTGGCCGTATGATTTCGCATGATATCGTGACGGCGTGGCATATCCACCTCGGCCAGCGTCTGGTCTCCAACCTTGGGCTGCCCTGCGATCACTTCTCCCGAGTGCACAATAATGCCCGCGGATGGTTTGCGTACACCTGTGATCTCGATTTCCCATCCCCCCTCATCCACGGAAAATGGAGGCAGCGACCGGATCATACCTTGATCGGAGACTTGTCCGCCAAACTCGATATAGAAACCGGTCTTTGGCAGGACGATCTCAACCTGGTCGCCAAAGGAGGCGGATTGAACAAGCTGCCCGTTGCGGATCAAGGCTAGCACTTCCCCTTCGACGCGCGGGCTGGTATAGGGGTCGTATTCCACGCCATGCTCGTGTAGCCGCCCTCGCCTCTGCAGGTCTTTCAGAATTCCCGCAAAGAACTCGGCGTCTTCCCCGCCCATCTTGCCCATGGCCTTGCCGCCGCCTGAGGCAATGCGATGCTCATCCATGGCCGCGCGAAAGCCAGCCTCGTCCACCTCGAGATTTTGTTCGCGGGCGATGTCGCGCGCGATTTCGAAGGGCAGGCCATAAGTGGCATAGAGATCGAACGCGCGGTGACCATCCAAAGTGGAGGCGCCGGATTGATTTTTGAGCGTTTTGTTTGCTTTCGCCGCGGCGCGAATACCGTCGAGCAGGTTCTGCAATTGTGCCGTCCCCGATTCAACCGTGCGCGCAAAGCGGATTTCTTCTCTGGTCAAATCATCCAGGATCGCACCCCTGCTTTTCTCAAGCTCGGGATAGAACGATCCGTAGGTCGCGATGACCGCCTCGGCTACTTTGGCGAGGAAGGGTTCCCTAAGCCCGATCTTGGTGCCAAAGCGCGCCGCACGTCTGATGATCATGCGGCAGACATAGTTGCGGCCCACGTTGCCGGGTACCACACCATCCGCGATGAGGAAAGCCGCGGAGCGGGTATGGTCTGCTATTACGCGGTACGGCGTAAAATCGGCCAGCATTTCCTTTTGCGAATGTCCTGTGAGCGACCGCAAAACATCGAGCGACCTGGCAAAAAGATCGGTCTTGTAGTTGGAGTCCACGTCCTGCAAGACTGAAACGATTCGCTCGAAGCCCATGCCCGTGTCCACGTGCGTGGCCGGCAGGGGCTCGAGCTTATCAGGTCCCAGGCGGTTGTATTGAATGAAGACCAGGTTCCACAGCTCGAGGAAGCGGGCGCAATCACCGTTGACCTTGCAGACGTGCCCCGGCTCGCCCTGCTTGTCGCAATACTCAATCCCGCGGTCGTAATGGATTTCAGAGCAGGGACCACAGGGACCCAGCTCGGCCATTTCCCAAAAGTTGTCTTTTCGACCGAAATAGAGCACGTTCTCTTTCAAGAACCCGGGTTGGGCGCGCCAATAGCCGGCAGCTTCTTCATCAGTGGGGACGTTGCCCTTGTCGTCTTTGAACACCGTGGCCCATAAATGTTCCTTTTCCAAACCCCACACTTCGGTCAGCAGCTGCCAGGCCCAGGCAATGGCTTCCTTTTTGTAGTAATCGCCGAACGACCAGTTGCCGAGCATCTCGAAGAAGGTGTGATGTGTATCGTCGCGGCCCACGTCGTCAAGGTCGTTATGTTTGCCCGCCACGCGCATACATTTCTGCGAATCAACGGCGCGTTTGTATGGACGCTTGTCTGTGCCCAGGAAAACATCCTTGAACTGCACCATGCCCGAGTTGGTGAAGAGCAAGGTGGCATCCCCGCCCGGGACGAGCGAAGACGACGGCACAGCCGTATGTCCATGCTCGACAAAGAAATCAATGAAGGTCTCGCGAATTTGTGCACCGGTGAGGGTTTTCATGCTGGCTCCATCGTTGGAAGTGGGAGAATTATACCAAGTGAGCTGAATGCTGAAAGATGAGATTCGGTCTTATGGAATGTGAAGGATTTCATCTGCCTATCCTCGTGATAGTGCAAGGCGATCGGGGTTTAATGTTCTTAACACTTTCCAGTGCAATAATGTCAAAAATCTGTTCTACTCACGGCACTGCCTGAACCATCCAAAAACTGACTAAGGAGAAAATCCATGGATAAGCACCAGTTTGGTTGGATCCCTGATCTTCCCGATCAAAGAGATTTCTTGTTCTCGGCGGTGTATGCAAAACCGCCAGCCCTGCCTGCTTCCATTGACCTAAGGGCCGCCTGTTCTCCTGTCGAAGAACAAAAGAAGCTCGGCTCCTGGTCCGCCAATGCCCTGGTGGGGCCCTGGAATTCCTGGAGCGCAAGGATGGCGTGCCTTTCGAGGATTTGAGCCGGCTCTTTGTTTATTACAACGAGCGTGTGATTGAACATACTACCTCTTCGGATTCGGGACCAATGCTGCGAGACGGTATCAAGAGCCTGGCAAAGCTGGGCGTGTGCACAGAGAAGAAGTGGCCTTACGTCCTCTCTCACTGCAAGGATAAACCGACGAAAGCCTGTTATACCGAAGCCGGCGGGCATCTCATAACTTCCTATCAACGTATACAGACTCTGGACGATATGCACGCCTGCCTCGCGGCCGGATATCCCTTTGTGTTTGGGATTACTGTCTACGAGTTTTTCGAATCCCCCCAGGTCGCCAAGACCGGAGTAGTGCCCTTGCCCGCGGCCAAGGAACGCGTCCTCGGGGTCATGCCGTGGTGGCGGACGGCTATAACTATGCGGATCAACGCTTCATGACCCGCAACTCTTGGGGCACAGCTTGGGGCCAGCAGGGATATTTCACCATACCCTATGACTATCTGACAAATTCAAAGCTTTCCGGCGACATGTGGACGGTCTGCCGCGAGCAAGGGGAGTAACTGTTTCAAAAAAGGAGAGAAGTGAAACCGAATAATCCGATCGAGCATGTAATTATCATCATCAAAGAGAATCATACGTTTGACAATTACTTCGGCACCTTTCCGGGGGCTAACGGTGACGCCACGCTTGCCCACGCCCCCGATCCCCCGCCCAGCGACTCGCCACACGATCACAAAGCCTGGCTCGAACGCGCAAAGGGAGCCGTCCGCCAGCAGTACCATGAGTCGGACATTCCGGGTTACTTTTCCTACGCGCGGGATTTCACGTTATGCGATAACTATTTTACGGAAATTGCGAGTCAATCAGAACCAAACCATTTGATGCTTATTGCGGCCAGTTCGCCGATCATTGACAACTCTTCCGCCCACCGCACGTACCAGCCCCGGGCGCCCTTCAAGATTGCTTCATTGCCCGCCAGTCTTACAAAAGCGGGTCTAACCTGGAAGAGCTATGGCGATCCCACGTTTAATCACTTTAATCACATCACCGGGTTGAATAACAGCCCAAATATTGTCGCCTGGAATCAGTTTGATACCGATGTTTCAGCCGGCAAACTGCCAGATATTTCCTGGGTCTACGCCCCCGGTGAATTCAGCGAACATCCGCTCTATGGCAGCACGGCCGATAAACCGTCCGTGCTGCCGGGAATGCAGTGGACTATGGACCGGGTCAATCAGGTCGCCAAAAGCAATCTATGGGCGAAAACCGCCATTTTTATCACCTGGGATGATTGGGGCGGCTGGTACGATCATGTTGATCCGCCTCTCAAAGACAAGTGGACCAAAGGCGGTCCGTCCGGCACAACTTATACGAATACGCAATTCAGTTATGGTCCGCGTGTCGCCTGCCTGGTGCTTGGTCCCTTCGCCAGGAAAGGCTATATATCCAAAGTGTTCCATTCGCACGTTAGCGTTGTAAGGTTTTGCGAAGTTACTTTTGGTATCAGTCCTATCAATGACCGGGATAAAGCCTCTGACGATATGTCAGACTGCTTCGATTTCAAACAAACGCCCCTCCCGCCGCCCAGGCTCAAAAGAACGTGAGAAAAAGTACAGACCGTGCGCCCTAATACAAATATCGGACCAAGATGGTCTTGAAATTCGGCTGTGTATATTGTAAACTCTGAGCAGCGCCTCACACTTTATCGAAAGAATGCCGGAAGATAAAGGTGCAGAGGTTCTTCGCGTGGCATGCACGGGATCTCTTTTCCCATTCCGCCGAAGCTATTTTCCCATCGGTCAGCGGAAGGAGAAGGGTGCCAGTGCATACAACCTCAAATTATTTGGCGGATCGTCTCTGAGGATTTATCGATTTAATCAAGAAGGGAAAAATGGCCACTAAAAAGAGCAAACCAAACGATGCAGGGATCCAGGAAAGAACGGAAATTTGGAAGCAGGTCATCATCACGGTCGGTGTTGTGGTCGTGGCGCTCATCGGCTCCTGGCAGGCCATCGCGATCGTACGGTTAAATAACCAGCCCCCTACACCTGCCCCTTCTGCAACCTCGGCTCCAGCGACGAATACCCCGGTGCCGGTGGAGACTACAAATACCCTCGCGCCGCCTAATCCGGTTGTTGTGATCGCTACAACAGGAATTCCGACCCTGGCGGATACTGCTACACCAAAACCGGAGAAGCTGGCAAACATTGATCTTTCCAAATGGTATCGTCTGACGAATGATTCGTTGGGTAAATCCTTCGCCATGGACCATTGGGGTGACACGAAGAACATTGTCATGGACACAACCGGATACTCCGGGGGGCAGTATTGGAGATTTAATGTGGTGTCGCCCGGCTACTACAGCGTGACAAGTGAATTCTACGGTCCAGGCATTTTTCTGAATCTATTGACCGCTAGCAACAATTCACTGAATTTAAGCCCATTGGCAGATGACCCCAAGACCGACTATTGGAAAGTGACATCTTCGAATGCAAATTGCGTTCGATTCACCAGCCAGGAGCTGGGTGATGGTTGGTCGCTGGATATGACGACAGTCAATGATATTCCCAGTCCATTTATGGCGCAGACCAGTGATTCCAACTCGCAATGCTGGCATCTTGCCCAGGTGGGACCAATCAAGTAGATAAGAAATTTGCTCCGCTTCGTCGAAAGCTGGAGGATTAGATTTCTTCACATGCTGCGACGAATTAGAAGCCACAATATCCTGAACGGGATGCTTTTTAGCATTTTTGAGTTCGCGCTCACGGCCTTGATAATAGCCCCGTTCGCAGCTTATTACATACTTCACGGAAAGTCCCTCTATGCCACAATTTCTGTTGGGATTATTCTAAATTGCCTGACAATTGTGGCTGTAGGCCTGATTCAGCGTCGGCGCGGGGAGAAGGATCTCGGCCTGCGCCGACTCTATAATAAAGACTGCCGCGAGCAGGTTGCCAAGGAGAATCCACATTTATTGGGGGATACCGTCTTGTTAGTAGCCACTATATTGTTGCCGTTTGCCTTATCGGCTCTGACTTTGGGCGAATCCCTTGTAATCAACGCCAAACATTAGTAGCCGGCCTCAATCTTCTAGGGTTCATTCGGCAACACATAAGAATCTGATCGGACTCACTGGCCAAACCTTGGGGTACTAGTTCAAGGTCGTTCTGAGATTCAGCTGCCATAGCTTGCTGGGCAGTAAAAAACAGTGTATATTGTCCTCGGCCTGCTGGCGGTGGCTTAGATACTTCTATGAGTCTCTATCCCCAGGGATCGTTGATATCAGGCCTTTGATACCATAAGCCTCTCTAACCTGGAGCCAATATGATTTGGGCGATCATCCCTGATGTCTCTAGCACTGAAACCCTGCTCAACAATTTATCCGAAGCCGATTTCGATTTGGATGAGGTCTCGGTGATAATGCAGGATAATGCTCAACGGGACGTAGTCGCAAAAGATATCGGTCCCCTGCAAGGCGTGGAGTTAAAAAGCCTGGTGAAATCATTGATTAAGCTCGGGTTGTCCGAGGAGGGTGCGGAAAATTGCCGGGATGCAGTCCTCAATGGGCAGGTGCTGGTCGTTATGGATATACCTGCTGAATATCTTCCCGTGGCCACGGAAATGTTCGAGGATCATTCAGCCCGGCTGATAAAAGGATAACTTCATGAAGAATCGTAAAGTCTCCCCTGTATTAACCATTGTCGTCGTGATACTCCTTTTTATTTATTATGCGCTGACCTCGAACAATTCGGGAGGCACGCCCGCCACCCCCCAACCCGGTACACCCACATCTTCCCAATCTACAACGCCCAATTCAAGCGGTACCATCGGTCAGCGCACAAAAACAACGGGCTGCGTTACTACAAATGCCATGCCGGATTCCGCCTGCACGCCCGGTGCGATATTTCCCGATGCAACCAAGGATAAAATTTGCGTACCGGGCTATTCATCCCAGGTACGAAACGTTCCGGATTCAGTCAAGAACCAGGCTTATGCCGAGTACGGCATCACCTCTCATACCACGGGTCAATACGAGGTGGACCATCTGATCTCCCTGGAATTGGGTGGGTCAAATGATGTTGCGAACCTTTGGCCCGAACCGGCAGACCCGCGCCCGGGCTTCCATGAGAAGGACAAAGTGGAAAATTACCTGCATGACCAGGTCTGTAACGGCAGCATATCCCTGCAGGAAGCCCAGGCAAAGATCGCCAATGATTGGCTCTCGGTTTATCAAAGCCTGCCCTGATCAACTGCCTGGAAGAAAATGCCGTACGGCTCGTATATCGGACGTGAGCTCGTGCGCCGTCTGATGGGATCTTTACTTGGCAGTCGGAAATAGCAGGTAATTTCCAACGACAAAATTAATTCACCCACAACCAGATAGAGCGGGATGGATTGTCATGAAGAGAGCCTCCAGAAAATGGAGACTCTTTGTATACCAAAATAATCAGAACCATCTGTAGTGACAAGCCATATCATATTGTCACGCACGAAAGAACTACTTCCCCCCCAGCAGCTTGCCCATCAAACCGGCCACCTCGTCCATGGCTGAACCATCTTGATTCGTATCCAACAAAGTGTTCAATGTGCCCATCAGGTCGGGATTGGATTGCTGCACCTGCTGTTGTTGACTTCCCAGGAAAGAAGAGAGGCCATTCGGTTTCAAACCGTTTTGTTGCTGGTGCTGCCCCAACATTCCCATCACCAGGGGCGCAGCAATTTGCAGTAGTTGTCCCACCTGGTCACCATTCAATCCGGTGCCCTGGGCCAATCCCTGCGTGACCACCGGCTGCTGCCCACCCAGGATATGACCCAAAATTCCGGCCCCATTGGCCGCCTGAGGGTTATTCAGAAAACCAGACACATCGTTCAAGATTGATCCGTCGTGATCCTGGGTCAAAGCCTGGTGGAGCGCCTGGGCTCCTTCAGGTTTGGAAGCATTGTTGGCCAGAGCCGACATGAGAAGCGGCAAAGCCGCCGATAAAGCTGATTTTGTGGTTTTATTATCCGCGCCAATATTCTGGCTGATCAGCGACAGGCCTTCCCCGGATAATTGTTGCAACAGTTGTTGTGTTACAGCATCCATTTTTTTCTCCTTTATAGGTTAACTTACCAGTGACGGTTTATTGGCATATGGATGGCGCCGTATGTGATACATTGAGCATTAACATTTTCCACGCCTGCCACAAGGGAACCCCCACCGTGGATTGGAAATTGCAGGATTAAACTCTCGGCACAAGATTTAGCAACGCGAGGCCGTGTCCTTACACTTTGGACAAATTAACAACAGCGGTGCACCTCATCTTGTTGCACACCGCTATTGCACAATCAATCTCGTCCTCGATTTACTTCTGCAGAAGGCTTTGCGGAATATTGCCGCCGTTCTCGGCGATCTTCTGCAGTACGGACTGGTGCAGCCAGGTGTTCATTTTGGCAGAATCGGTCATCAGGTCTGCAGGACAATTGAGTTCACCTGCCAGAGTCTTTCGGGCTTCCAGGCTGCTGTCCATTCCCAGGAGCTTCAATAGATCCACGATCGAGACCTTCCAATCCAACCCGGAGTTCGAGCCGGCCAGTTTATCAAGTTTGCTCATGACATCCACCACTGCGACAGCAGCCGGATGTGAAGCAGGGGCTGGAGGGGTGTAAGCAGCTGTCGGAGTAAAGACAGGTGCAGCAGATGTTGAGGTTGGAGCAGATGTTGAGGTTGCAGCAGGTTTAGCGGGCGTAGCGGTTGCTGCAGTTGCTGCGGGTTTCTGAATACCGAGTTTTTCGAGAATAGTGTTGAAGATGCTCATGGTATGTCCTTTCTGGATTTAGGGAAGTGATAAATTCAAGTGCCCTTATCTATCTAAGGAGTATGCTTGCCCACCCTTCTGCATTGCCGACCAATAAAGATTATACTTCAATATCTCCTCACTAAAGATAAGACGGGAGTGGTGGAGATAGTGGGCTTCCTTGCTAATCTACGCTTGGAATTGGATCAAAAGCCCACAATGTTAGCCACTCCCAGATAAGACATTGGTACAGATTGCCCGATGCCACGACCGGAACGCTGACGTTCAAAATCTAAAATACCAATCCGAAAAGAAATGGCATAAACAAAATCGGGCAATGAAATTGCCGCAACGGCAATTCCGAACGTTATCTACAACATCCCCACATCAAGAACCATTCCTGTATAAGACTCCACATTAACCTTCCTTTTGTTAAGATCTGTAAGACATCAAAAGCATAACCGGGAAAGGTCTCTTTTTTTCCAACGTCCCCTGTACTTTGAGAAAACCCGAATAACCGCGAATCAATGCTTGACTTTAGAACACATGTTTTGTATAATTTTGGTCTACTTTCTCGAGATAATCTCACAACGTCTTCTTCCCGGCTGAGCATGGATCTTGTTGAATTTCGTGAGATTTATTGTCCTGATCTCTACCCACAAGTCCCTCTAATCTGTTCTCCAACCAGATCAAAGAATTGGCGGAGGAATAAAATATTGGTGAATACTCCTTTGCGATAGAGAGCAAAATGGCTAGAAATAATAATGAACCCCACGTTCTAATGTCTGGTCTCGCATTCGGAGAGTCGCCCCGATGGCACGACAGCCGGCTGTGGGTCTCAGACTGGGGCACTCGAGAGATAATCACCGTCGATGGCGGTGGCAAGAGCGAGGTTAAGGTGCAGCTCGACTTCCCTTCCTTTCAGGCCATCTGCATCGATTGGCTGCCAGACAAGCGCATGCTTATTGGTTCGTCCGGAGATAACCGTCTCTTATATCGTGAAGCTGAGGGCCCGCTGAAAACCTATGCCGACTTGAGCCGCATCCCTTGCACAGGCTGGAACGAGATCGTGGTGGATGGTCGCCGCAACACTTATATCAATGGCGGGGGTACTTTCACCGCCGGAGAAAATCCCGCGCCCGGAATCATCGCCTTGGTTACTCCGGATGGTTCAGCCAGGCAGGTTGCTGATGGCATTGTTTTCCCGAATGGCATGGCCATTACGCCCGACGACTCCACGCTGATTATCGCCGATTCCCGGGGCCGGCAGCTCACCGCCTTCGACATTGCCTCGGATGGCAGCCTGTTGAACCGGCGGGTATGGGCCGAGCTGGAGGATGGCTATCCCGACGGTATCTGCATTGATGAAGATGGCGCCGTTTGGTACGCCGACGTTCCCAACAAGTGCTGTGTTCACGTCCGCGAAGGCGGCGAGGTTTTAGAGCGGATCGAGCTTGACCGCGGCTGCTTCGCTTGTATGCTTGGGGGGATCGACGGCAAAACTCTTTTCATGGTAGCGAGAGAGTGGCGCGGAATGGAGAGCACAACCGATGGGAAACGGACGGGCCAGGTGCTGACCGCCCGTGCTCCTGCCCCGGGTGCTGGCTGGCCGTAGGAAGCCCGGCAAGATCCAAGCGAACAAAAGTTATTGCCTGAAACAATGGTTAATTGCCAAAATAATGGTTTACACAGAAGGAGGATCCAGGTATGAATAATACATTTACCGCTACAGCAACGATTACGATAAACGCTCCGAAATCGAAAGTTTGGGAAGTGCTAACTACGCCCAGTTACTTAAAAAAGGTCTTTTTTGGCGCCGATATAATCACCGACTGGAAGGTGGGCGGCCCTATAATTTATAAAGGCGAGTGGCAGGGCAAGCCTTTCGAAGACAAGGGCATTATCCTGAAATTTGAGCCGGAAAAATCCTTGGTTACCACCCACTGGTCCCCTCTTTCCGGCGTGCCGGATATTCCCGAAAACTATCACAAGGTTTCGTATGAATTATCGGGAGGGGACGGCAGCACGAAGCTCACCATCATCCAGGATAACAATGCTTCGGAAGAAGAGAAGAGGGATTCCGAGAAGAACTGGAAAATGATGCTGGACGGCATAAAAAACATATTGGAGGGTTGAGCAACAAAATTCACGGCTCCGCTGCGCGCCGTCGCACCCTTTATAGCCCCAACTTATAGGGCTGATTTTTAATGGTAAGATTCGTGCGATGCAGCTCAACCTTGCTCTCGCTCAAATTGCGACTAAGTTGGGGGATGTTCAATTTAATTTGGAGAAACATCTGGACTTTATCGAGCAAGCCAGGGCCCAGAAAGCTGATCTGATCGTATTCCCCGAGCTTTCTTTGACAGGTTATGTGCTGCAAGACCTGGCCTCCACGGTGGCCCATCGCCCCCAGGAGGACGACCCGGTTTTCCAGCCCCTTCTAAAGGCAAGTAAAGATCTCGACCTCGTGGTCGGCTTCGTGGACGAGGATTCTCGTCATCGGTTCTATATCGCGTCCGCCTACCTTTCAGGGGGACGCGTACTCCACGTCCATCACAAGCTGTATCTGCCCACTTATGCCCTTTTCGATGAGGGACGGTTCTTCACTCGCGGCGACACGCTGCGCGCCTTCGATACGCGTTTTGGGCGGGTCGGTTTGCTGATTTGCGAGGATTTCTGGCATGCCTCGCCGCCCTATCTGCTTTGGCTGGATGGCGCGGACATACTCCTATTCTCCTCCGCCTCCCCTGGACGCGGCTTGACCGAGCACGACAAATTGGAGACGGCCTGGTGGGTGGAGGGTGTCAGTCAGGCCTATGCGAACCTTTTTACCATCTTTGTAGCCCACAGCAATCGCGTTGGCTATGAGGATGGCTATAATTTTTGGGGCGGAGTCACCGTTTTCGATCCTAACGGCGAACGGATCGCTCACGGGCCGTATTACGAGGAAGCGCTCACAATGGCTTGCCTTGATCTCAATGAACTCCACCGCACACGTACACGCCTGCCTTTACTGCGCGATGAACGCGCAGATCTTGTTCAGAAAGAACTTAATCGTATCCTTTCTAAATGAATATAGATCTGACGATAAACACCGACCTCGCCCGTAAGATACTGACCGGTTTTCTGAAGAGCGAAATTACCAGGGTGGGCTTCACCCACGCGGTCGTGGGTCTGTCTGGTGGTATAGATTCGGCTCTCTCCTGTGCGCTGGCCGCGCAGGCTCTTGGCCCGCAGAACGTCCTGGCCGTGCGTATGCCGTATAGAACCTCCTCGCTCGATTCACTGGAAGATGCTGAGAGAACTGCTCTGGGGCTTGGCGTCCAGCTGGAAACCATTGAGATTACTCCCATGGTTGACCCGTTGATCCAACGCGAACCAAAGATGTCAAAAGTGCGTAAAGGCAACCTAATGGCGCGCTCCCGCATGATTGTCCTGTACGATCAATCAGAGGCTTTCAAAGGGTTGGTGGTCGGCACCAGCAATAAAACGGAAATCCTGCTTGGTTACACCACCTTGTGGGGCGACATGGCTTCCGCCCTCAACCCGCTTGGTGATCTGTATAAGACCCAGCTGCGGCAGCTCGCCTGCTCGATGGATATTCCAAAATCTGTGATCGATAAGCCCCCGTCCGCAGATTTATGGGTCGGGCAAACAGACGAGGCCGATCTCGGTTTTACCTATGAGGAAGTCGACCGGTTGCTTTACCTTTTGGTGGACAAACGCTGGAGCCTGCAGGACTGCATAGAGGCCGGCTTTGATAAGACCCTTGTCGAGACCGTAGCCAGTCGCCTCCAGCGCAGCCAATTCAAGCGGATGATGCCGCTGATCGCCAAACTGAGTTCCCGCACGGTCGGCTACGATTTTCTCTACCTGCGCGACTGGGGTACTTAATACTTTTCGAATAACCCACAGCCCCGCACACCTTTACATCTGCATTCTCCTCCCACGCTGAAAGCCTGGGAAGCATGTGAAAGTAGCTACACAGTACCATCCATAACCGCAAAGCAGGGGCAAGGCGAAATGCCTTGCCTTTGTTTTTGTTTCCCACAAAGGATTGAACCGTAATCATGCTTCACATTCCTCCCGCCCTTAAACACCGCCAGTTTACCCTGATCTGGGTGGGCTTGATCATCTCGATGGTCGGGACACAGATGCAGCAGTGGGCCTTGTTCTGGCACATCAGTCAGTTGAGCCGTAACCCGATTGCCGTCAGCATCGTGGGGGGTGTACGCTTTGCTGCCGTCTTATGCTTCTCTTTGATCGGCGGGTTGGTCGCAGACCGAGCCAACCGCCGTGTGATCTTATTCATCACGCAAAGCATTTCAATGTTTGTAGCTTTTGCGCTGGGCATCCTGACCCATTACGGCATCATTCAACTCTGGCACATCTATCTTTTAACGGCCATCCAGGCCTCCGCCTCGGCGTTTGATTTACCCGCCCGCCAGTCGCTTGTTCCAAACCTGGTGCCGCGGGAAGATTTGCCGAATGCATTCTCGCTCCAATCCATTGCCTTCAGCGTGGGTGCGATAGTCGGCCCGGCCTTGAGTGGTGTAGTGATCGGTTATTGGGGGCAGGAATATGCTTACTTTATCAATTCGCTCTCGTTCCTGGCCGTCATTTTCGCGCTGGTTTTTATGGGTACGGTTCCTCAACAACGGAGCCGGTCCGCAAAGGGGGTTAAGGCTGCGCTGGTGGACATTCGCGATGGCATTCGATTCATTCGCGGCCAGCCGTTGATCCTCTCCAGCATGATCCTGGATTTCTTTGCCACCTTCTTCGCCTCTGCCGATACGCTGCTCCCATATTTTGCCCAATATATCATCCACGTTGGAGAAATTGCCTATGGCTGGCTGGCCGCGGCCTCCTCCGTCGGAGCTGTGGCAGTGGGACTCATCGTTTCCCAGTTCAATAATGTTCGCCGCCAGGGACAGCTTCTAATAGGTGCGGTGGTCGTCTTTGGCCTGGCAACCATCCTGTTCGGCATCGCACGCCTCTACGCCATTATTTTTCTGGCCCTGGTCCTCTCGGGCGCAGCGGATTCGGTCAGTACGATTATCCGCAACACGATCCGAAACCTGAATACTCCCGATTCCTTGCGCGGGCGCATGACGGGTGTCAACCAATTGTTCTTTATGGGTGGACCTCAGTTGGGTGAGGTCGAAGCTGGCGGAGTGGCCCAGCTTTTTGGTATCCCCTTCGCCATTATCAGCGGCGGGATAGGTACAATTCTGATCGTCGCCGCGATCGCTGCCCGCTGGCCCGTTCTGCTTCGGTATAATGGCGACGAACCCATCCAGGCAGGCGCTGCCTCCGATTAGAACATGCTGGTTACAGCTGGATTTTTCTCCGGGATTATAAGTAAGACTACTCAAGAATAACCCTGCGTATCGTCTCACAGCTTTACCATTCATTCAGAAATGAGAGTCTCATGAGAGATTTGATGGAAAGACATTCAACTGAACTTGTATAGCTTGGTCGTCACCCTACAGTTGCCATACGAACCATTAAAAAATTCCATTTGGCAGTTGACTCGTCTCTTGAATCTGGCTATACTCAATGCGAAGGTAAATCTGCTTATGCGAGTTGTTGCAGGTGTTGAGTTGGTTCAATAAGGAAAAAAGGCACGCGTGTGTTCGCGTGCCTTTTTTATTTCAAATCCGAAAGGAGATTGAAACATGGATTCTGGAATGATAGGAAAGATCGAAAAAGCCAAGCGCTATGCTGAGGAGCGCGACCGCTTCCGGTTCAATTCGTTCGACCTTACGTTCCATGGTGACAACAACAGTCATCAAGTCAAATTTGAAGATGGCAAGTTTCTATGTGATTGCGAGTTCTTCATTACTCACCAACGTTGCGGACACACAATGGCGCTTGAGATCATCCTGAAGGACATGATGCCCGCCCCGGTCAATGCATAAAGAAAAAATCGAATATTCAACTGCCCTCCACACCAGTAGAGGGCAGTTTTTTTGTACCTGCTCGCAGCCCCTATTTTTAAAGAAGGTTTGGTCCTCGTAGAGCGGAGGAACAGGTTTTTGTTTTGTAGTTACGGGAAGCGAATCCTGAAACAGCCAACGCAGGGGGCGGCGTTTTTCGATGATTCGCAATGAGTATGGCTTTAGTGTACAATCCTGCACATGTCTTACCGTTTTTCACGGCGTGACTTCCTCAAGCTGGGCGGCCTGAGCCTGGCCGGCTTGGCTTTTGGACGCTTCACGCCCAACTCCCCGCTTGCGTCAACGGACCTGACAACATTTGATGACAGCAACTTGATTCGCGTGGCCGGCGCTACCAAGACGATCAGCATCAACATCGTACCGTCCTTCAAAAGTGCCATTTACCGGTGGTGTGAAAGGGATGAGCTGATCCATGTGTATGAAGAAGTGGTGGCTGATGAACCTAAATACAACCCGGTATGGTATCGCGTCTGGGGCGGATATATACATCGGGATCGTGTCCAGCGAGTTAAATTTGATTACAACCAGCCTATAGACTCTGTCCCTGAAGGGACAAGGCTGTTGGCCGAGGTTACGGTTCCCTTCCTTCAGGTTTGGCGCCATACAAAATTTAGTGATTGGACCAAGCTTGGCTTCCTCTTATATTCTGAATCAGTGCATTGGATAGACGCCGTCGAAGATGGACCCGATGTACCGTGGTATCAAGGTCCCTGGTACCGCATCTTCGATGAATTGATCGGCTATCCCTATCATGTTCCCGCCATAGGCTTGCGGGTGATCCCCGCTTCGGAACTGGTTCCGATCAGCCCAGAGGTGCCCTGGGAAAACAAGCATATCGAAGTCAATTTGACCACCCAGACCCTGAACGCCTACGAAAACGGCCAGACCGTATTTCAAACCAATATATCGTCCGGCCTGCCCGGTCCAAATACTTCCACTTCTGTTGGCAAGTTCAATATCGACCCCAAGACGCCCTCCAAGCACATGGGTAACGGCGATCTTTTCGCAGGTATCGATGGTTATGAACTGCCGGGCGTGCCCTGGACTTCCTTCTTTACCGGGGACGGGCAGGCGTTCCACGGCACCTATTGGCACGAAAACTTCGGCTCGCCGATGAGTCACGGCTGTATAAACATGCGGACCAGTGAGGCCAAATGGCTCTTCCGCTGGGCGCGTCCGATATCAAAATACGACGCGGTCAACACGCCCGGGTTCGGTACCAGCGTGGAAATTCACTACTAACATGCCCTCGCTCACCTGGCCTTCAAAACATTTGGCAGAACCGCAACCGGCTGCTCTTGTTAAGGATTCGATTATCTACCCGGGCGGTTTTGGCTATCCGAAGACCGTTCCCGAAAGCCGCCTTATTCTAGGGGACAATTTAGCCGTAATGTCGGCCCTGCTGCCCGAATATGAAGGCCGCCTCAACCTGATTTACGCCGATCCCCCATTTTTTACAAACCGCAAATATTCCACCCGTATCGGCCGTGGAGAAGACTCGCGCAAGCCCGAAAAATGGGTTTTAGCCGATGGCTATCAGGATTCGTGGGCCAACCTGGACGCCTATCTTGATTTTTTGTACCAGCGCTTTGCCTTGATGTACCGCCTGCTGGCGCCCAACGGTACCCTTTATCTCCATCTCGATTGGCATGCAAACTCTTACGCACGCATTTTGTTGGATGAAATTTTCGGGGCGGATCATCTGCTCAATGAGATTATATGGACCTACCATGGCCCCTCACCGATCCGCCGCGCTTTTAACCGCAAACACGACATGATTCTGGTCTATGTTAAGGGCAGCGATTACATATTCAATGCGGATGCCGTTCGGGAGCCCTACAATCCTTCCACAGTGCAAACCTTTAAAGCCTCTCCCAAGGCCGGGTTTGGCAAAGTGCCCGACCTTGAACGAGGCAAAGTCCCCGAGGATTGGTGGTACTTCCCGGTCGTGGCACGTCTTCACAACCAGCGTACCGGCTATCCAACGCAAAAGCCCGAAAGCCTGTTGGAGCGAATGATCCTGGCTTCCTCGAACTCGGGCGACCTTGTGGCTGATTTCTTCTGCGGTTCGGGTACGGCACCGGCCGTTGCGGCACGCCTTGGGCGAAGGTTCCTCGCCTCCGACATTATATTTCGCGCCGTCCATACCACCCGTTTGCGGTTAAGTTGTTTGCCGGTCGGTCCGTTTACACTGGAGCGGCAGGAGAACTTCTGTTTTCCGCTGATTGAATCATCACAACTGGAGCTGAATATCCAGCCGGATTCGCTGCATGTAAATGGCCGGCTCGAGCTTGACTACTGGGAGGTGGACCCGGCCTGGGATGGAAAGATCTTCAGGAGCGCTGCACAGGCTCAAAGGCCGGTGAGGAGCGGGGAATTACCCAACGAGATTAAAATAAGAACCGGACCCAATATGTGTGTCCGGTTGATCACGGTCCAGGGCGAAATGCTTCAAAGAGAGCTAAACGTCTAATCGGTAGCCAACGCCGCGTATCGTCTTAAGGAACTTCGGTTTGAGGGGGTCAAGCTCGATCGCCCGCCGCAGCCAGGATATATGCACATCCAGGGTGCGCGTATCGCCGGTGTAGTTGGTATCCCAGACCTTTTTGAATAAAGATTCCCGTTCGACGACTTCCCCGTGCTTATCCATTAGGATTTGCAGGAGCAAAACCAGCCGGGGCGTAAGCTTTGCACTCTTGCCCAGGCATTTCACACGACGGTGTTCAACATCCAGGCGCAGTGGGCCAACATGCACCATGTTCTTCCCATCGCCCGGCAGAAGCGGCTTGATGCGGTTGGCGAGCTTTTGAGCGGTGAAAGGCAGAACCAGCACGGCATCTGCCACATCCTTGCCCACTTTGGCTTCCTTCGCAAGCACCAGGATGATCGGATACTTGGCATTCTTATCACGGATCGATTGGCAGATGCGAAGTCCGGTGCTGCGCAGGGAGGCAGCATTCACCACCACCAGGCTCGGATTTATCTTTTCCAGCCGCGTGACAGCCACGCTTCCACTGGTGGCAGCATGGACTTCAAAGCCCTTCTTCTGCAGATCATTTGCAAAAGAGGGGATATCAGCGTGTCGACCTTCAATGACCAGCAGAGAATCTGTCATGGATATGGGGATGATTGCTTAATATTGTATCTTGAATTCTTGACGGTAAAAACATTATACACCTAATCTTAACAAATGTTGTCAACCATATGTACTGTCTTTTAACGTTGGACGTTTTTACCATGGAATCTGTGAATCTGTGAAGAGGTTATTCATTGAAGGTTCGTTGTATCTTAAGACTATGGGCATGTATTTGCGTCTCTTTTGCTTAAGCTCGCTTGACGTGTCTCTCCAAATCTGGTATAGTCTGCGGGCTTCGTTGCGGGGTGGAGCAGTGGCAGCTCGTCGGGCTCATAACCCGAAGGTCGCAGGTTCAAGTCCTGCCCCCGCTACCTTGATGAAAAGACCGTTTATCGAACGGTCTTTTTTTCTTTTAACGTTCCTGTTAGTGATGTCCTGCAGGCTGCCAAGCCATGATCTCACGCCCTGTCCTCCAGTTTCCCTTCACCCACTAAACCTCACCATCTTGCCTCCGCAGTGGTACTGATGCCCGCATGTTTGCCGACCCGCTTATACATCGTCACATTGGTGAATGGCTCCCCCAGGATGCCGTCATGGATGGCCCACGAGCGCAGGCGAATGCTGTTCTCCGCTTGCGTAGGGCGAAACGTCGAATCATCGAGCTGCTTCAATAAATCGCCCCCCTCTGAGAACCCGGTATGGATGCGTTCCATCAACTTGCGTCCTTGTTGATAGGCAAAGCCGTAACGCTCGAAGATCACTGCATTATGATAGTACAGCGGCTCGACGAAATACAGGTCATGGCCCAGCTCTTCCACAAAGTTCTCGAAAGCAATGACAGCCGGATTTAGAAGGCGTAGCCCGTGCCGGATTTGTCCGGGCGAGAGCCCTGCTTCGAGGGCCGCTTTCTCGGCAACAAGGTTGCGTCCGAGCGTGCCAAAGCGCGTCGGGCGGCCGTCTGGCATTTTGTCCACGTCGAAGCGCGGCGAGTTTGGGTCATTCAGGATGTAGAGCAGAACATGGATCTGGCCGGTAACCGTATCGGTCAAATGACCGTATAAGATCGGATCGGGAAAATCAGCCTGATGAAACAGGGCCAGCTCGACAGAGGGGTTCCCCGGCGCCCATTTGGCCTGTAGCAGTGAGCGTCCCTGGGCATCCACAAAGGACCGGGGCAGGCTGAAGCGCTCCAGCAGTTCCCTCGGGATCAAGTCACAATAGATTTTATGCTTCTCGTCTTCAGGGAGTTGGTTGATCCCGCCAATTGTATAGGGTTGGGTCATTTCGAGTATCGGTGTTGGATGGATTGGACAAAATCACCGGAAGGCTGAGCGACTTGTACTATCTTACTCTCGATTCGCGTTCCTGCTCACGGGCTTGATCGCGTTTGGCGATCACAGCGCGCTTATCATAGGCTTTCTTACCGCGCGCCAGTGCAATCTCGATTTTGGCGCGGCCATCCTTGATATAGACCCTGGTCGGGACGATGGTCATTCCCTTCATGCGCACCGCGTTCCACAGTTCGCGGATCTGTTTCTTATGAAGCAGCAGGCGGCGTTTCCGTTTTGGATCATGGTTAAAGCGGTTGGCTTGCACATAGGGCGCAATGTGGGCTTCGACCAGCCAGGCATTTTGACCGTTTTCGATATCTACGTAGGATTCAGCCAGGCTCACCTGACCCGCCCGTACAGATTTGATCTCGCTGCCTCGCAAAGCCAGGCCCGCCTCAAACTTCTCCAGTAGGAAATATTCAAATCCAGCCTTGCGGTTGGTTGCGACAACTTTTACTCCCTCGGCCATGATTTTCATTTTACTGCTTTTTATGGTAGTTGGTAATCTTGTTCCTTAACTACCTACCGCCCTCCAAATCCGCGTTCCATCCTTCATCCCCATTTCCAGATCGCGGCGCCTGCCAGCATGCGGGCTGCTGCAAATACAAACAACGCGGCGACCAGGCCTATCTGCGTGGCTACCAGCGGCCCCAGCAGGGAACCCGTCAGGATGCAGGCGTTCAGGATAACGTTGTACCAGGCCAGGTAAGCGGGGCGATCATGCGCAGGCATATGCTCGAGCATATAGTTGGCATAAGCCCCTCCGGCCAATGCCCAGCTGAAGCCTCCCAGTGCGGAGACCCCATAAAAATCCAGGGCGTTGGTTGAAAGCCCCATCAGGAGCGGATAGAGTCCCATCCCCAGAACGCCGAGGGCGGTCACCCTCCGGTGGCCGAGCCTATGAACGGTTCCCCGCAGTTGGGTGGATCCAACCAGCACGATCACATAAAACAACGCCGAGCCAATACCGATCTGGTCATCAGCAAGATGCAGCTGATTTACCTCATACAAAGGAAATAAGGGCAGCGCCAGGTACTGGGCCAGGTGGAACCCCATCATGACCAGCAGGACGTTTCTGAAAGGCGTAGACCAGACATCGCCACGGATGGCAGCCATCAGGCTCCGTTTGCTTTTTCCTGCCCCGGTGACCTGAACCGGAACGGCCTGTGCAGCAAGCTGGTCCAGGGTCGAGATGGGAAGCGGCTTTACAAAATAGAGATGTAAACTGCTCATGGCCGCGCCGAAAAAACCGATGGCAAAAACCACCTGGTATCCGGCCGGGAACGCCAGATGATCCAGCAGGTAGCCGCTCCCCAGCGAGGTAAGTATGAAAGTAACCGACAACAAAATGTTGCGTACACCTGCCACGTGAGCGCGGTATTCATCCGGGACAGCCGCTCCGAATAATGCGGTGAAGCCTACATTGAGTGGCGTCAAAGGGATTGCCATGAGTAGGGCAAGCACGATCAGGGCCCAGACTTGTCCGGGATAATTGAAAGTCCAGGGAACCAGGACCCACAGGAGAAAGCCCAGCCGATAGACCACCGAAGTCCAAAAGATCGACTTTCCAATGGGCCGCTTCACGATCCAATGGCCGGCAGGGATTGCCAGCATGAGGCCCATCAGCGCAGCACTGGCGTCAAGCATGCCGATCTGGAAGCCATTGCCGCCCAGGCGGGCAGCATAGATTTTTAGGAAGTTTATGGACGACCCTGCCAATACCCCGTACCAGCCCATATCGAAGTACAGATGGATAAAGTTCGCCCGATATTCTTTTGGAACGGGGCTCTGGAAAAATTGGGAAAACACGGGCGTGATTATAATGTTGCGGACGGGTTGTGCCACGTGTCAAGTGTCATGTATAGTATGCGCCGAATGCTTGAAGAAAACCCACAATCCCAATCGTCTAGGGCAAAAAAACAGTCCATTGGAGAATTCGCGCCTTGTACTTTTCCTCCCCAATTACCTGATCACCAATTGCCCTTTTTTTTCAGCCCCCGGACACTCTGGACTCCGTGATTTGCAAACTCGTAGCGCACCCGTTTATGTGATCCTGTTGACATTCATCTTGATTTGATAAAGGATTGAAATTATGCTCGGACTCCGTGACTCCTTCCAACTTGACCCGACCGTGACGTTCCTGAACCACGGCTCCTTCGGCGCCACGCCCAGATCGGTCTTCGAAGCCTACCAGGCTTGGCAGTTGAGACTGGAACGCCAGCCGGTGCTGTTCCTCGCTCGTGAACTGGATGAACTCATGAAAGAGTCCCGCCAAGCCCTGGGGAATTATCTCAAGGCCGAGGCTGATGACCTTGTATATATCCCCAATGCCACGCACGGCGTAAATATCATCGCTCGTTCCCTAAGCTTGCGGGCCGGCGATGAAATATTGACCACTGACCATGAATATGGTGCCTGCGATTACAGTTGGGAATTTGCCTGTGACAAATCGGGGGCCAGGTATGTTCGCCATCCTATCCCCCTGCCGGTTCGGGCCGAAAACGAGATCGTGGAACAGTTCTGGCGGGGCGTAACCGAACATACCCGGGCTATTTATTTCAGCCATATCACCTCTTCGACCGCGCTGCGAATGCCGGTGGAAAAAATATGCCTGCTGGCAAGCAAGGCAGGCATCTTGACCATCGTTGACGCTGCGCATTCGCCGGGACAAATCAGAGTTGACCTGGGGGCGCTGGGAGCCGATATCGTGTTCGGAAATTGCCATAAATGGATGCTCGCGCCCAAGGGTGCGGGGTTCTTGTATGCACGGCGCGAGATTCAGCCCCTCATTGAGCCGTTGATCGTAAGCTGGGGTTTCCACGCCGCGCCGGAGACAGCCACCGGCTCGCGCTTCGTTGACCTCTTCCAATGGACAGGAACGAAAGACCCGGCTGCCGCTCTGACCGTTCCCCGCGCCATAGAGTTTATGCGCGAACACACTTGGGAGCAGGTACGGCTGGAATGCCATGAGCTGCTCCGCCAGGCCCTCGAGCGCATATCCGAGTTGACGCTTCTGCCTCCGCCCTACCCAATGGAGTCCGACTTCTACGCTCAGATGGGCATTGCTCCCCTTCCCCGCTCGGAGCTGGCCGTCCTCAAGAGCCGCCTGTATGATGAATACAAAATAGAGGTGCCTCTTGTCCAATGGCAGGATCGACAATTCATGCGCATTTCCGTGCAGGCCTATAACAGGCCGCAGGACATCGATTTGCTGCTAAAGGCTTTGCAAGTCCTCTTGCCTCAGGTTGCTGTAGATTAGGATCCTACGATAGTATGCCCAAAATCCTTTATGGGTCGCGGGCGAGGACAGATTTCGTTGACGTCCGGTAATTGCCTGGCGTTCATCCGCCTCTCCACAGGAAATCTCGGAATTTTCTTTCCTTAAAAACTCCGGGTAAACCCGCTCCCTCCGCGAAATCCGTGTTCTAGCCCCTTACCATGTCAACACACACTCTGTTTGAAGCATGTCCTAAAAATGAATGTGAGGGGCGTTCTTCCCCCTCACATTCATTTTTAGGAATCTCTTTTCCCATTCCGTGGCAACGGAATGGGAAAAGCTGTGACATAAATGCGATGCCGTGTCACTTCCAGCAGTATCACAACCCATACATGCCACTTACCAGCTACAACAACCCTTCCTGCACGAGCAATTCCGCATTGTAAATCGAGCCGCCCGCCGCGCCGCGAATCGTGTTGTGGGATAGGACCACGAACTTGAGATGGAACAAGGGGTCTGGCCGCACTCGCCCCACCGTGGTCGTCATGCCTTTGCCGGTCATCCGGTCGAGCCGGGGCTGCGGCCTATCGGCTTCCTGGCGAACGCTGATTACCGGGCTGGGCGTGGATGGTAGTTCGCACGCGGCCGCCGGGGCGCGATATTCGGTCATCGCTCTCATTGCCTCCTCCGGGGAGACGGCGGCGCCCAGTTCAACGCTGGCGCACACGGTATGCCCATCTGCCACCCCCACCCGATTGGTATGTGCAGAGAATTTGGTATCAGCCAGCTCGACCTTCGAATCGACGAGCTTGCCGAGCATCTTCAGCGGCTCCCATTCCACCTTCTCTTCCTCTCCGCCGATATAAGGCACCACATTATCGATGATGTCGAGCGAGGGCACTCCGGGGTAGCCCGCGCCCGAAAGCGCCTGCAGGGATACGACAAAAACACGCTTGAGGCCGAACGAATCTTGCAGGGCCTTGAGAGCCACGGTCAAGCCCGTGCTTGTACAGTTTGGATTGGTGAGAATGCAGCCGCTCCAGCCTCGCACCTGGCGCTGGCGCCGGATGAGCGCAATGTGATCTGCGTTGACTTCGGGCAGCAGCAGCGGTACGTCGGGCTCGCGGCGAAACGCAGAAGCGTTCGAGCACACCGCGAATCCCGCAGTCGCAAACTGCGGCTCGAGATCTTTGGCCAGGTTGGCCGGGAGCGCAGAAAAAACGATCTTGGCGCTTAAGGCCTCAGGTGCCGCGGGGACTACCACCATTTCCCGCGCCCAGGCAGGCATGGGCTCGGAAAGGATCCATCTGCAAGCTTCCGAATAAGGCTGGCCAATGGACTTGTCGGAGGCCGCCAGCGCGGTAACTTTGAACCAGGGATGGTTATCGAGCAGGGAAACGAATCGCTGGCCCACTGAACCTGTGGCGCCGAGCACTGCAACGGGAATTTGAGGCATATGAGCTCCTTTGTCTGGTTAGTGGACGATCAGGCTGTGCAGGGCCTTGACCGCGTTTTCGGCAGCGTCAGGTTCTATCACCATGCTGATGGATACTTCCGATGAACCCTGGGCAATGGCCAGCACATTGATCTCCTGGCTGCCCAGCTGGCTGAATATCCGCCCCGCAACACCCGGTGTGCTTCGCATGCCCCATCCAACAACGGTCACGATCGTCACATCTTCGGTCGCCCAGACACGATCGATATCCCTTTGGGCGAGTTCATGCTTGAACACATTCTTCAGCGCGGCGAGCACGGCATTGGAAGATTCCGAGGGCACCGCAAAACAGATGGATTGTTCTGAGGAAGCCTGCGTAATGAGGGGCACGCTCGTACCGGTCGATGCCACCGCTGCGAAGGCACGTGCAGCTACACCCGGCACTCCCAGCATACCGCGGCCCTCTATGGTGACGAGCCTTTGTTTGGGGATTGCAGTAACAGCCCTTACGACTTCACCTCGTTGCCTGATTTTCTTCGCCGAATGTCCGTTGAGCACAAGTCGGGTTCCGGGTTGGTCCGGATTGAACGTGTTGCAGATTCGCAGGCCGATACCGGCATCAATTACCGGCCGGACGGTTTTCGGATGGACCACTTTTGCACCGTAATAGGCCAGCTCGGCAATTTCGCTGTAAGTAATCTCCTCTATAGTCCGCGCCTCACTGACCAGGCGCGGATCGGCTGTCATCACTCCATCCACGTCTGTCCAGATCCAGACATCATCTGCGGGCAGCACCGCCGCCAGGATCGCCGCAGAAAAGTCGCTGCCTCCCCGACCCAGCGTTGTAACCACTCCCTCGGGCGTGGCGCCAATAAAACCGGTTACCACGGGTACGATCCCGTGCTCCAGCAGTGGCGCCAGAGTTTGATGTGCACGTTGGGTGGTGGCCGTGAAGTCAGGGTTGGCATTCTGGAAATTGTCATTTGTGATGATGACTTCTGTTGCTTCCACATACTGGGAAGGCAAACCCGAAGCCGTGATCGCGGCAGATAATAGACGCACGCTCATTCTTTCACCCAATGATGCAACCGCGTCCAGCGTGCGCGGTGTGGCCTCCCCCAGCACAGCAATCGCCTGGCACAAAGTGCTGAAGCTTGCGATCACGTTGGAGATTTCCTTCTTGACTCCTGCAAGCTCCAATGGATCTTTGACAAGCGCATCTGCTATTGCAAAGTGTGACGTGCGCAGGTTCTTTTCGGCAGCGGATAATCCTCGTAAGCTGCCGCGCGCCGCCTTTTCGGCGCTGTCGAGCAGCAGATCGGTCACTCCGGTCAGCGCCGACGTAACCACGATTACAGACCGCCATCGGTCCTTGCTCCTGCAGACGATTTGAAGCACCCTCGCCATGGCTTCCGCGCTGCCTACGGAAGTGCCGCCAAATTTCATGACCAGTGCGCCTCGTGAAGATGATTTCTCGCGTGCCATGATCTTGAACCTCCTTCAAAAAAATAAAAGCACCCCATCTGAATGGGGTGCTTTATGTGCTGCCGGACCGGAACTTGCTGGCTGCTAGACCTGTCCAAACACAACGACCCCGGGGGGTACCCGAAGGGTGGTAGTGGTGGTGGTCATGGTGCCGAAATCAGCCAGGTTCATATTGGGGGCAAATATACCACTCCGATAAGTCAAGGTCAATGTTGCGTGGCAAATTGGTAATCTGCCGCTGCGGAGGGCAAATGGATAATTTGCCACTCCGATGCATACAATTCATTGTCTACGTAGGGCAAAGATATGAGAAGCACTCAGGAGGTATAATGCAGAAATTTCTTAAACCGGATACTCATGAATCTCAATAGGCAATTTGAATTGATCCGCCAATCTCCAACGGTCGCCATGGGCGACCGGGTCATTGCGCTTAAAGCCGGCGGACGTAAGATCATAGGCCTGCAGACAGGCGAGCCTGATTTTCCGACGCCGGCGCCCATACTGGAAGTGGCGCTGCACGCCCTGCAGACCGGGATGACGCGTTACGCACCCAGCCGCGGGCTGCCGGAGATGAGAAGAGCCGCTGCTGCGAAACTCCTTCGCGATAACAATGTATCTTATGATCCTGAAGCAGAGATACTCGTTACGCATGGCGGCATCCATGCCTATTACCTGGCCATGCAATCGCTGTTGAATCCCGGCGATGATGTCCTGGTCCCCGATCCCACCTGGGCAACCCACGTGAACATGGTTTCCATGCTGCGCGGGAATGTCATTCGTGTGCCCGCCTACGCGGCCGATGGATTTATTCCAACCTTCGAAGCCTGGGAAAAAGCGATAACCCCAAAAACGCGGGCCATCGTATTGAATTATCCCTCCAATCCGACCGGTGCTTATCCTGGCCGCGAGTATCTCAAAAAACTGCATGATCTCGCTTCCGCTAACAAACTATGGATCGTAAGCGATGAGGTTTATGAAAATTTATATTACGCCGATAAACCGGTTTGTGCGGCGGCCTTTGAGCAGGTGAAAGAGCATACCGTTCTGGTGCACAGCCTTTCGAAGACCTATGCCATGACGGGCTGGCGCGTGGGTTATCTGGCGGCGCCGGCGCACGTGATCGAGAACGCGTTGAAAGCCGGGCAGAATTCGATTACTTGTGTGGCCCCGTTTGTACAAAAAGCAGCGGCTTTCGCCCTGACGGATGCGGACGTTCAGCATGGCGTGATCGCCATGCGTGCTTCGTATGCCAGGCGCCGCGAGCTTGTGATGAGTGTTGCACGCGAAGCCGGCGAGTCGCCTGTTCACGTGGAGCCGCCCATGGGAGCCTTTTATTTTTTCCTGGACCTGCGCTCCTTGAAAATATCCTCGCAGGAGCTTTGTGAACGCCTGCTTGAGGAAGCCGGTGTGGGTTTGGTACCCGGGGCGGCATTTGGCGCTCAGGGCGAGGGCTTTGTCCGCATGACGATTGCAGCCCCCGAGCCGGAAGTTGAAGCGGGGATGAAGGCCATCCTCGGCTGGGCCGAAAAGGCCGGAGGATAGATCTATGCGAGTTGCCTTCCAGGGAGAGCCGGGTGCCTATTCCGAGCAGGCGGTATTTGGCCATTTTGGCAGGGTGGAGACGGTACCCTGTGAGTTTTTCGATTCGGTATTCGAAGTTGTCAGTGCGGCAAAATGCGAGAGCGGGATGATTCCCATCGAGAATTCGCTGGCGGGCAGCATTCACCAAAATTACGATCTGCTCTTGAACAACGACCTGCATATCACGGGTGAGTATTTCCTGCGTGTGCGGCACTGTCTGATTGCCTTACCCGGCGCGCAGAAAGCGGATATTAAGAAGGCCATCAGTCATCCCCAGGCCTTGGGGCAGTGCGCCGGGTACCTGAAGAAAAACGGCATAAGATCCGAGGCGGTTTTCGATACTGCCGGGAGCGTTAAGATGCTTAAAGAGTTCGGCGCGCGCGACACGGCTGCCATCGCCTCCCGCCGGGCCGCCGAAATATACAAAATGCAAATACTGGACGAGGACATAGAAGACAATCCTCAAAACTACACGCGCTTCCTCACCATTTCTTCTAAAACCGCTGCCCCGAGCGGGGAGGCCAAGACTTCGATTGTGTTTACCTTGCACAATCAACCTGGCGCATTATTCAATGCCCTGCGGGTGTTTGCTTTGCGCAATCTTGATTTGACCAAGATCGAGTCGCGCCCCCTGGTTGGTAAACCCTGGGAGTATTTGTTCTATATTGACTTCATCGGCGCCACCGGGGAAGAGCTTGTGGATGGGGCGCTGTCACAGCTGGAGGGATATGCACAGATGCTGCGCGTGCTCGGCTCCTACCCGCGCTTCAAAGGCACCTAGAGCGTCTTTGCGCCTCGGCGACTTGGCGTTAATTCTTTTTTGCTCGGTAATTCCATCCGTATAAATCCGTCTCGTCCGCGGAATCCGTGTTCCATTTTTTGCATCGCTTTCGTTTTGCCTCTTGACGGAATCCAGAATACGCATATAATCGAACGAAATCTTAACACTGCCATGAACCTTATTTTCTCCATCCTTATTATCGTCGTCCTTCTTGCGGTCCTTATTATTAAGGATCACTTTTTGGTTAGGATGGCTAAGGTGAAGGTAAAGTAAGCAGCTTTACCGGAAAGAAGTAAAAACCAGAGCCGCCCTGACCACGGGCGGCTCTTTTGTTATATCCCAACCCCATCCCATTTGTGAACTTCTCTCGAATGGGAACAGAGAGAGAGCCATGCGATCAGATACCATTAAAAAGGGTTATGAGAAAGCGCCGCACCGGGCCTTGCTGCGTGCAACCGGCATGCAGGAGGAGGACTTTGACAAGCCGTTCGTGGCAATTGTCAATTCATATGTGGATATCGTGCCGGGGCATGTGCATCTGCAGGAATTCGGGAAGCTCGTAAAAGATGCCGTGCGCGCAGCTGGCGGCATACCTTTCGAGTTCAATACCATCGGTGTGGACGATGGTATTGCCATGGGCCATATCGGGATGAAGTATTCCCTCCCCTCCCGCGAATTGATAGCCGATTGCGTGGAGACCATGATCGAGGCCCACCGTTTCGATGCAATGGTCTGCATCCCCAATTGCGACAAGATCGTGCCGGGCATGCTGCTGGGGGCCATGCGGGTCAACATACCGGCCATCTTCGTCTCGGGCGGGCCCATGGCTGCCGGCAAGACACCCGAAGGCGAAACACTCGACCTCATCTCGGTCTTCGAAGGCGTCGGGGCCTACTCGGCGGGCAAGATCGATGAGGCCCGGCTGACCGTTCTGGAGAAGTTTGCCTGTCCCTCTTGTGGTTCATGTTCCGGCATGTTCACCGCCAATTCGATGAACTGCCTCATGGAAGCGATCGGCTTGGCGCTGCCCTTCAATGGTTCGGCCCTGGCGAAGACGCCTGAACGCGAAGCATTGGCACGGCGTGCGGCTTGGCAGATCATGACTTTGATTGAGCGTGATATCAAGCCTCGCGACATCGTGACCGCCGAAGCGATCGACGACGCCTTTGCGCTCGATATGGCGATGGGCGGCTCGACCAATACCGTCCTCCACACGCTGGCGCTGGCGAACGAAGCTTGTGTTGATTATCCACTCTCCCGCATCAATGACGTCGCCGAAAAAGTGCCGCATATCAGCAAGGTGAGTCCGGCGGGCAAATGGCACATGGAAGATGTGCATCGGGCGGGCGGCATCCCGGCCATTTTGAATGAAGTTCAACGGGGGACACACATGTTACATTTCGATAGGTTGACGGTAAGTGGAACGAGCCTGGGGGAATCGATCAAAGGCGTGGAGATCAAAGATGAAAATGTAATTCACCGTTATGACAATGCCCATTCAAAGCGCGGGGGTCTCGCGATCCTGTTCGGTAACCTGGCGCCGAAAGGCGGCGTGGTGAAGGTGGGCGGCGTAAGCGAAGCCATGATGAAATTTGAGGGCCCCGCGGTGATCTTCGAATTGCAGGAAGCGGCCATGGCCGGCATACTCGGCCGCAAGGTTAAGGCCGGGGATGTGGTGGTCGTCCGCTATGAAGGACCGCGCGGCGGGCCGGGCATGCAGGAAATGCTCTCACCCACCAGCGCCATCATGGGGATGGGTCTGGGAGACAAAGTTGCGCTTATCACCGATGGTCGTTTCAGCGGCGGCACACGCGGGGCCTGCATAGGTCACGTTTCTCCCGAGGCCGCCTCGGGCGGCCCCATTGCCGCGCTCCAACCGGGGGATGTGATCGTCATCGATTTGGCGGCCCGCAGCCTGGATGTTCGCCTGAGCCAGGCCGAGATCGATCGGCGCTTGGCTGCGCTGCCGCCATTCAAATCCAAAACCACCAGCAAATGGTTGAAACGCTACGCGCATTTTGTGACCAGTGCAGATACGGGCGCGGTGTTATCCACAGATTTCGAGGAGTCGTTATGAAATTAAGCGGTGCTGAAATCTTATGGGAGTGTATTGTGCGGGAAGGGGTGGAAGTGGTGTTTGGTTACCCCGGCGGAGCGAACATGCCGATCTACGATGCCATGCTCAACTATCCCATCCATCATGTTTTGGTAAGGCACGAACAGGGTGCAGCGCATATGGCCGATGGTTATGCACGCGTCAGCGGCAAGGTGGGCTGTGCCATGGCTACCTCCGGCCCCGGCGCGACCAATTTGGTGACCGGGATCGCCACCGCGATGATGGATTCATCGCCGGTTGTATTTGTCACCGGGCAGGTCGCCGCCCATCTTATCGGCGGGGATGCGTTCCAGGAAGTGGATGTGACCGGTATCACGCTGCCGATTACCAAACACAACTACCTGGTTACGCACGCCTCTGAAATTGCAGAGGTGGTTCGTGAAGCCTTCTACATCGCGCGCAGCGGGCGCCCCGGCCCCGTGTTGATCGATATCTGCAAAAACGCTCAGATCGAAAAGACCGAGTTTGTGTATCCGGGGGAGGTCCGTTTGCCCGGTTATCAGCCTCATTCCCATGCGCCGAAGGCCTCCCTGGATAGGGCCGTGGAATTGATCAAGAAAGCCCAGCGGCCCGTGATCCTGTGCGGGCACGGCGTGCTCGTTTCGGGAGCGGAAGAGGTGCTTCAGCATTTCGCTATTAAGACGCAAACACCCGTCGCCAGCACGCTGTTGGGTCTGGGTGCCTTCCCGGCCTCACACTCGCTCAGCCTGGGCATGATGGGTATGCATGGGGAAGCCCACTGCAATCTTGCCGTCCAGAATGCTGATTTGCTGCTGGCTTTCGGTATGCGCTTCGACGACCGCGTAACCGGCAACTTGAAATCCTACGCGCCCGGCGCGCAAAAGATTTCATGTTGAGATCGATCCCTCCGAGGTGCACAAGAACGTCCATGCCGATTTGCCCCTGATCGGTGACTTGAAAACGGTTCTGACCGACCTGGTCCCCATGCTGGATGAATACGAACATGAGGAATGGCTGGCTCAGATCGCCGATTGGAAAGCCGAAGGGGATGGGCGTTCGATCATGTCCTGGCCTCACGATGGCAAGTTGTATGTGGCGCATTTGGTGCGCGACTTATGGGAAGCGACGGGTGGCAATGCCATCGTCACAACCGATGTCGGCCAGCACCAGATGTGGGCGGCCCAATATTATTTCCTCGATAAACCCAATCGCTGGATAACCTCTGGCGGGGCCGGCACCATGGGGTTTGGTCTGCCCTCTGCCATCGGGGCCTGGTTCGCCCATAAGGATCAGGAGATCTGGACGGTGGTGGGCGACGGTGGTTTTCAGATGACCCAGGCTGAACTTTCCACTGCGGTGCAGGAAGGTGCCAACGTAAAGATCGCCATCATGAACAATAACTTCCTCGGCATGGTACGCCAATGGCAGGAATTCTTCTTTGAAAAGCGATATTCGGCGGTCAACATGATCACGCCTGATTTTGTCAAGATCGCCGAAGCGCACGGCATACCCGCCCGCCTCGTCACCAGGCCCGAAGAGGTGCAGGACGCGATTGCGTTCGCACGGAATACTCCGGGCCCCGTGCTGCTCGAATTTCGTGTGGAAAAGGAAGATACCGTCTATCCAATGGTTCCCACTGGCGCCGCCCTGCACGAGATGCTGCGGCGTCCCGTCCGGGTCGAAGAATGATAAGGAGTTTGTCCATGCAATATACCTTCATCGCGTTGGTCGAAAACAAACCCGGCGTTCTCAACCGGGTGGCATCCCTGTTCCGCCGCCGGAACTTCAATATCGAGTCCCTGGCCGTTGGGCGGACGGAAAACACCGAGGTCTCGCGCATGACCGTTGTCGTCAACTGTCCCAATGGCGATATCGACGCGCACAAGATCGAGGCGAATCTATACAAGCTCGTCAATGTGATCGATGTACAGGACGTCACCCATCAACCGGCGGTGACTCGCGATATGGCCCTGATCAAAGTTAAGGTCGGCCCCGAAAGACGTGCTGAAGTCAATAATCTGGTTGATATTTTCCGGGCCCGTATTGTGGATGTGGCTGCCGATTCCCTGATCGTTGAGATCACCGGTACCGAGGATAAGATCGAGGGCATGGTCGAACTGCTGCGCCCGGTAGGAATCGTGGAAATGGTGCGCGCCGGTCAGATCGCCATGACGCGCGGCGCAAATACCGGCATCCGCCGTTCGCCTGGTGCGAATGATGGCTATGACTGGCAGGTGGAGCCTGAGCCCATCGACGTTATGGCAACTTGATCATAGCCATAATACTGGAAGCTGCAGCAAGGACTCAAATTAATACTCTCTTAGGCAACTACTCGCATCTCAAGGAGAAAAGATATTATGGCAAGGATTAATTTTGGCGGCGTGGAAGAAGAAGTTGTTACCCGCGAAGAATTCCCCCTCGAGAAGGCCCGCGAGGTACTAAAGAATGAGGTCGTTGCTGTGCTGGGCTATGGTGTACAAGGCCCGGCGCAGGCTTTGAATATGCGCGATAACGGCATCAACATAATTGTCGGGCAAAAGCAGGGCAGTGCCAGTTGGGACAAGGCCCTGGCCGACGGTTGGGTACCGGGCAAGACCTTATTCTCCATCGAAGAGGCCGCCGAACGCGGGACGGTCATCCAGTACCTGCTTTCCGATGCGGGCCAGCGCGCCCAGTGGCCCAAGATCGTCGAATGCCTGAATGAAGGCGATATGCTTTACTTCTCCCACGGCTTTTCCATCACGTACAAAGATCAGACCGGCGTTATACCGCCTCCGCATGTGGACGTGGCCATGGTGGCGCCCAAGGGTTCGGGGCGCAGCGTGCGCGCCAATTTCCTTGAAGGCTCCGGCATCAACGCCAGCTTTGCGGTCCAGCAGGATGCAACCGGCCGGGCCACTGAACGTACGATCGCATTGGGGATTGCCATAGGTGCAGGATACTTGTTCCCGACAACATTCCAGAATGAGGTTTACAGCGACCTCACCGGCGAGCGCGGCGTGCTCATGGGCGCGCTGGCTGGTGTGATGGAAGCCCAGTACAACACACTCCGCTCGCACGGACATACCCCCTCCGAAGCCTTCAATGAGACCGTCGAGGAACTCACCCAATCCCTTATCCGGCTTGTGGGCCAGAACGGAATGGATTGGATGTATGCCAATTGCTCCACCACAGCCCAGCGCGGCGCGCTGGATTGGAAGGACCGCTTCCGCGATGCGGTCACCCCGGTCTTCGACAGCTTATACCAGAGCGTCGTGAGCGGTGTCGAAACCGGCATTGTCCTGGATAAGAACAGCGATCCGAATTACCGCGCAAAACTGGATGCCGAATTGAAGACGATGCGCGAATCGGAGATGTGGCAGGCAGGAGCAGCGGTGAGATCGCTGCGGCCTGAAAATTGGAAGAAATAGATTGGTCGGTGTGGAGCAGCCAGGGCACAACATGTTGTGCCCTGGCAATGAACCAATCTCGTACTTGCCAGCACATATTTTGAAACAAGCACTGGTTTTTTGTGAAGTACCCTTTTAGAGGAGAGAACATGTCAGACTATGTCCGTATTTTTGATACCACCCTGCGCGACGGCGAGCAGTCGCCGGGCGCGACCATGACTTCCGCCGAAAAGCTGGAGGTAGCCCAAAATTTGTTGCGCCTAGGCGTGGACATCATTGAGGCCGGCTTTCCTGCCGCCTCGCCTGACGACTTGGAAGCCGTCCGCCGCATTGCGAGAGAGGTCGGAAACCCTCCGCCCGGCGCCCCGGACACCAAAGTTCCGGTTATCGCTGGCCTGGCGCGTGCTTCGAAAGGCGACATTGATAAGGCCTGGGAGGCAGTCCAGGACGCCAAAAAACCGCGCATCCATACATTCCTGGCCACCTCTGAGATCCATATGAAATACAAGCTCAAGATGGACCGGGAAGAGGTCGTAGACCGCGTTTCAAAGATGGTGACCTACGCGCGCTCCTTATGTTCTGACGTTGAGTTCTCGCCCGAAGATGCCGGCCGCTCCGATCCCGAGTTCTTATACCTCGTTTTGGGAGAGGCCATCAAAGCCGGGGCGACCACGCTCAACATTCCGGATACGGTCGGCTACACCACACCCGAGGAATTTTACCAATTGATCGACGGCATTATCAAGAACACGCCGGGCATGAACGAGAATATTACCGTCTCCGTTCATTGCCACGATGACCTTGGAATGGCTACTGCCAATACACTGGCGGGCATACGTGCCGGCGCTCGTCAGGCCGAAGTGACCGTCAACGGTATCGGCGAGCGCGCGGGCAATACCTCGCTTGAAGAGGTCGTCATGGCTTTGCGTACCCGTCAGCACGTCTTCGGCTTGGACACGGGCATCGACGCCAGGCAGATCGCGCATATCAGCAAACTTGTCAGCAACTACACCGGCATCCTCGTCCAGCCCAACAAGGCCATTGTCGGCGCCAACGCTTTTGCGCACGAAGCGGGTATCCACCAGGATGGGATGCTTAAGCATCAAACCACCTATGAGATCATGCGGCCGGAGGACGTGGGTGTGAACCAGTCGAAGCTGGTGCTGGGCAAACATTCGGGCCGGCACGCCCTGCGCTCTCGCCTGGCCGAGATGGGACACTCGCTCGACGAGGTCGAGTTGGACAAAGCCTTCACCCGCTTCAAGCAGCTTGCCGACCGCAAGAAGACCGTGGTGGATGCGGATCTGGAAGCCCTGATCGCCGACGAATTCTATCAACCGCGTGATGTTTATTTCCTCGAAGGGCTGCAGGTTACCTGCGGCACCATGGGCATGCCCACTGCCACCGCCCGCCTGCGCGCCCCTGATGGCAAAGTCTATACCCAGGCAGCAACCGGTACCGGTCCGGTGGATGCGACCTATAAGGCCATTGATTCCATCATTAATGTGGCGAACACTCTGCTCGAATTCAACATCCATGCCATTACCGAGGGCATCGACGCATTGGGTGAGGTCACGGTCCGTATCAAAGGCAGCAATGGCCAGCACACCATGGACGCGCAAAAAGAAACGGAATACCCGCGCGTCTACGGTGGTCACGGCGCGGACACGGACATCATCGTTGCCAGTGCCAAGGCTTATATCAATGCCCTGAACAAACTCATCATTGCACAGACCGAGGGCCTGCAGATCGTCCAGAACGATTACGGCGTCATGCTCGGATGATTACCACTACTCAGGCTCTACCGGAGAATACCCGAAAAATAAGGTGATGTAGTAGATACGCATAATTCATGTAGTAGCGACTTCAGCCACTACTGGAAGTGACTCTAGCAACTGCTGAAAAAACCTTGAAGGAGAGAAATCATGATGACCACTCAGAATGAAAACCCGGACTTTTCCGGCCCAGAATACCACGACCCGTTTCCAGAGCCAAACACCATCCCCTCCGGCTGGGACCTGAGCGAACTCCTGTCCGCTCCTCAACCCGTCCCCGCTGCAGACTCGAACTCACTCGCCGATCTCGAGCCTCGCTAGCCCCAGGCGGCCGGACTCACCCCGCTACTTTCTTCTCTCTATTCTCTTGCTCATGCCAAAAACCCTCTTCCAAAAAATCTGGGACGCGCACGTTGTCGCGCAGCAGCCTGATTCCCCGGCTGTGCTTTACATCGACCTGCATCTCGTCCACGAGGTAACCTCCCCACAGGCGTTCACCGGCCTGCGCCAGCGCGGACTCAAAATCCGCCGGCCCGATAAGACCGTCGCCACCATGGATCACTCCATCCCTACGCATGATCCCTCGCTGCCCATTGCGGACGCGCTGGCTGCTGCGCAGATCAAACAGATGGAGACTAACGCCTCCGAGTTCGGCATCCGCCTCTACGGCATGCAGAGCCCCAACCGCGGCATCGTCCATGTGATCGGCCCTGAGCTTGGGCTCACCCAGCCGGGATTCACCATCGTCTGCGGCGACAGTCACACGGCCACGCACGGCGCGTTCGGCGCGCTGGCCTTTGGCATCGGTACCAGTGAGGTGGAGCACGTGCTTGCGACCCAGTGCCTGCTTCAAAAGAAGCCGAAAACTTATGAGATCCGCGTGGATGCCTCTCTGCCCAAGGGCGTCTCTGCCAAGGACATTATCCTCGCGCTGATCGCGAAGATCGGCATCGGCGGTGGCACGGGGCACGTTTTTGAGTACACCGGCTCCGCCATCCGCGGCCTCAGCATGGAACAACGGATGACCATCTGCAATATGTCCATCGAAGGCGGCGCGCGCGCCGGCATGGTCGCGCCCGACGATACCACCTTCGAATATCTGCATGGGCGCGAGTATGCCCCCGAGGGCGCGGAGTGGGACAAGGCGCTGGCGCGCTGGAAAGCCCTGCCCACCGATGACGGGGCTTCCTTTGATAAATCGGTCACGCTGGACGCGGCAGCCCTCGAGCCAATGATCACCTATGGCACAAATCCCGGCATGGGCATGAAGATTACCGGGCACATCCCCACCCCCGAGTCCTTCAGCGATGCATCCCAGAAAGCCGCGCTCGAAAAAGCCCTGGCCTATATGGGACTCAAGCCCGGCCAGCTTTTGCTCGGTCAAAAAGTGGACGTGGTCTTCATCGGCTCCTGCACCAACTCGCGCATCTCCGACTTGCGCCTGGCCGCCTCCCTTCTCAAGGGACGCAAGGTCGCAAAAGACACGCGTGTGATGGTTGTGCCCGGCTCGCAGGACATAAAAAAGCAGGCCGAAACCGAAGGCCTCGATAAGATCTTCAAGGAAGCGGGCGCCGACTGGCGTGAAGCCGGCTGCTCCATGTGCATCGCCATGAACGGCGATCAACTGGAGCCCGGCCAATATGCCGTCTCCACCAGCAACCGCAACTTCGAGGGTCGCCAGGGCAAGGGCGGGCGCACCTTCCTCGCCTCCCCGCTGACCGCCGCCGCCACCGCGTTGTCGGGCGTGGTTTCGGACCCGCGCACCTTATTGGGATGAACATGGTTTCGGACGAAGTCTGGAAACTCCCTGCAATCGTAGACCGGTATCTTTCTTTTCGGTCCGCCATCCCCCTGGTGCAGGAACAGGTTGGCGTGATGATGTCCATCTTGAAATCGCGCCCGGAGCCTGTTGAGAATTTTCTGGATCTTGGCTGCGGCGATGGGATCCTCGGCGCGACGGTTCTGGGCGCCCATCCCTCCAGCCGCGGTGTGTTCATCGATTTCTCCCGGCCCATGCTCGACCAGGCCCGTGAGCATCTCAAGGACTATGCAGGCCAGCTCACCTTCCTCGATCTCGATTATGGCGACCCCGCCTGGGTGGACGCGCTGGCTTCCCAACGCCCGTTTGATGCGGTTGTGTCGGGCTATTCGATCCATCATCAGCCTGATGCGCGCAAGCACTCCATCTACCAGGAGATCTTTTCCCTGTGTAAACCCGGCGGTTGGTTCATCAACATCGAGCATATCGCCCCGGCCTCGCAGCTTGCCACTGACTTGTTCAACAATCACATTATCGATGGCTATTATGCAATTGAACAGCGCAGCGGCGGTAAGCGTACCAGGGCAGAGATGGCCGACGTTTACATGAAGCGCCCCGATAGAGAGGCAAACAAGCTTCTGTCCGTCGACGTGCAGTGCGGCTGGCTGCGCGAAATTGGCTTCGAAGAAGTGGACTGTTACTTCCGCATTTATGAGCTGGCTGTCGTTGCCGGCCGCCGCCCAGTCTAAGATCATCAAGCAGAAACCGAAGATCCTTATGGCTCATTTCTCAACTCTCACCTCCCGTGTCGTTCCGCTCCCTGTCAACGATGTGGACACAGATCAGATCATCCCTGCGCGCTTCCTCAAAGCCACCGACAAGGTCGGCATGGGAGATAACCTCTTCGCGGACTGGCGCTATAACCCCGACGGCTCGCCGAAACCGGATTTTGTCCTGAACATGCCGGAGTCCAAGGGGGCGCAGATCCTGCTGGCCGGTGACAACTTCGGTTGTGGCTCGAGCCGCGAGCACGCTCCCTGGGCGCTGACCGGTTACGGATTCCGCGCCGTTATCAGCACCTCGTTTGCAGACATCTTCCGCAACAATGCTCTCAAGAACGGGCTGCTTCCCATAATTGTGGATGAAGCGACTCACAAGATGCTGTTTGATCTCATTGAAGAAGTGCCGAACGTCCAGCTCACCGTCGATCTCGAAACGCAAACGCTTTCCTTCGATGGTGGTTCGGTGGCCTTCCCGATCGATTCTTTCAACAAGACCTGCCTGCTCAACGGCGTTGATGAGCTGGGATACATCCTGGGCTTTGAGAAGGAGATCGCTGCGTACGAGGCGAAATAATCATGGCACTTGTTCAAATTTACGATACTACATTGCGCGACGGCACCCAGTCTGAAGGCTTTACCCTGTCGGCCAATGACAAGGTCCGCATCGCGCAGCGGCTCGACGGCCTGGGCGTGGCCTTTATCGAAGGCGGCTGGCCCGGCTCCAACCCCAAGGATGTTGAGTTCTTCGAGCGCGCCCGCGACCTCGAATGGAAGAACGCCCTTATTGCGGCGTTCGGTTCCACCTGCCGCGTCAAGGGCGGGCCTGAAGATGACGCCAACATCAAAGCCCTGCTCGATTCGCACACGCCCGTCTGCACCCTCTTTGGCAAAACATGGACGCTGCACGTTACCGATGTTTTGCTCACCACTCTTGACGATAACCTGCGCATCATCGAGCAGTCGGTGGCTTATCTCAAAGCCAACGGCAAGCGCGTGATCTATGACGCCGAGCACTTCTTCGACGGCTACAAGGCAGACTGCGATTATGCCCTCGAGACCCTCAAGGCCGCCATCCGCGGTGGCGCGGAAACGGTGGTCCTGTGCGACACTAACGGCGGCACGCTGCCGTGGGAATTGGAGAAGATCATCCGTGAGCTGAAGCCCTCCCTGGCGCATCCGTTCGGCATCCATACGCATAATGATTCCGAGTGCGCCGTGGTGAATTCGTTGATCGCCGTCCGTGAAGGCGCCATCCAGGTGCAGGGCACCATCAACGGCGTCGGCGAGCGTTGCGGGAATGTCAATCTCATCTCCGTCATGGCGAACCTTGAGCTGAAGATGGGCGTCCCCTGTTTGCCCGAAGGCAAGATCGTCCAGCTGAGCGAGCTTTCTCACTTCGTGGCAGAAGTAGCCAACCTCACGCCCGATGAGCATCTGCCGTTTGTGGGCAAATCCGCTTTTGCACACAAAGGCGGCGTGCACGTGGCGGCCATGCGCCGCAATGACCGGGCCTACCAGCACCTCGACCCGGCCCTGATCGGGAACAAGATGCGCGTCGTCGTCTCTGATCTTTCGGGCCGCGGCAACATTCTCAGCACGGCCGAGCAGCACGGCGTGGAAGCCGGCAGCAACGAGAACGTGGTCGGCGTGCTCAACGACGTCAAGACGCTGGAAGCCAGGGGCTTCTCCTTCGAAGCCGCCGAGGCTTCGGTGGCCATGATGTTGAAGCGCCAGCAGACCGATTACAAGCCGCCCTTCGAGCTGCTCGACTTCTCTGTCAACGTGGAGCACCGCCAGGGACGCGGCATCTTTGCTGAGGCCACGGTCAAGCTCACCGTGGAGGGAGAGTTGGTGCATACCGCCGCCGAAGGCAACGGCCCGGTCAACGCCCTCGACGCCGCCCTGCGCAAAGCCCTCCTCCCCACATACCCGCAAATGGCTGCCTTCCATCTCTCCGATTACAAAGTCCGCATCCTCGATGGCGAGAACGGCACCAAGGCAGTCACTCGAGTTCTGATCGACACACAGAATGGCACCAAACGCTGGAGCACCGTTGGCGCAAGCGCCAACATTATCGAAGCCTCCTGGTGCGCCCTGGCCGATTCAGTCGAATACGGATTACTGGTGGCCCATTAATGAATTCGCCTATGCTCCCGATAATCTCTAATGCCTCCGAAAAAAGGGACGTGTGCGGGGAGCACGCCCCGCACACGTCCCTTTTTTCGGATTCTTTCGTCCCAGGCTGGAAGCGTGGGACGAAAGCTTGGCAGGGAATATGAACTTCAACCTCACCCTCCTCCCCGGTGACGGCATCGGACCTGAAGTTGTGGGCGAAGCCGTCCGCGTATTGGAAGTCATCGCAAGCCAACACGGACATGCCTTCAGCTTCACCGAGCGTCTCATTGGCGGCTGCTCGATAGACAAGTTCGGCTGCTCGCTCACCGACGAGACCCTGGCAGACTGCAAGGCCGCGGACGCCGTCTTGCTGGGCGCGGTCGGCGGCCCCAAATGGGACGACCCCTCGGCCAAAGATCGCCCCGAGCGCGGACTGCTCGCCCTCCGCAAAGGACTGGCGGTATTCGCGAACCTGCGCCCGGTGAAGGTGCACCCGGCCCTCATCGAACTCCTCGCCCCTCAAGCCCGAAAAGCTGCAGGGCGTGGACCTGCTGGTAGTCCGTGAGCTGACCGGCGGCTTGTATTTCGGCCAGCCCAAGCTGCGTGAGATGAAAGACGGTCACGAGCACGCAGTCGATACACTCGAATACTACGATTACGAAGTCCGCCGTGTGGTGGAACTGGCCTTCAAATTGGCCGCGGGCCGCAGGAAAAAAGTGACCTCGGTGGACAAGGCCAACATCCTGGAATCGTCGCGCATGTGGCGGCAGATTGCCACGCAGATAGGAAAGGAGAATCCCCATGTGGAACTCGAACACGTGCTGGTGGACACCGCCGCCATGAGATTGATCAGCGGGCCGGCTCGCATGGATGTGATCGTCACCGAGAACATGTTCGGCGACATCCTCACCGACGAGGCCTCGGTGCTGGCCGGCTCCATGGGAATGCTGCCCTCGGCCAGCCTGGGCGAAGGAACCACCGGCTTGTATGAGCCGATCCATGGCTCCGCCCCGGACATTGCCGGGCAGGGCATCGCCAACCCCATCGGTACGATCCTCTCGGCAGCCATGCTGCTGCGACATTCGCTCAAGCTCGAAAAGGAGGCTGCTTCCATCGAAAAGGCAGTCGAGTCTACAATCACCGCGGGTGCGCGCACAACCGACCTCGGAGGAAAGCTGTCCACCCGTCAAATGACCGATGAAATCATCAAACATTTGTAAGTCCAACTCTTTTGCAAGAATACCTGCACCTCTCACATCTTTTGCCATATAAGAGCGCAGCTTCCGGTTCGCTGAGCCCTTAACAAACCGAAAGGAGAAAGTAACATGAGCATGGAATCGAAATTCATCTGGATGAACGGCGAAATGGTGCCCTTCGAAAAGGCAACCATCCACTTTCTCACCCCCGCCCTGCATTACGGCGCGGGAGTGTTCGAGGGCATCCGCTCCTATGACACCGCCCGGGGCCCGGCTGTCTTTCGCCTGAAAGAACACACCGAGCGTTTGCTCGATTCGGCGCTCGTCCTGGGCTTCAAGGAGCTCCCCTGGTCTGTGGACGAGGTCAGCTCGGCCATCAAGCAGACCGTGAAGGTCAACGGCTTCAAGGAATGCTACATCCGTCCTCTTATCTACCTGGACGGCGGCGGCTGGAACCTGAGCGTGGATTTCGGCAAACCCAGCCTGGCGATTGCCGTTTGGGAGTGGGCCAACTACCTGGGCGACGAGGCGCTTGCCAAAGGCATCCGCGCCAACGTCTCCACCTTTACCCGCCATCACCCGAACGTGATGATGACCAAGGCCAAGATCACCGGCAACTACGCCAACAGCATCCTGGCCAAGACCGAGTCGATGCGCCTGGGGTTCGACGAAGCCATCCTGCTCGACCCGCAGGGATACGTGGCCGAATGCACAGGTGAGAACCTGTTCGTGGTACGCAACGGCAAGATCATCACCCCGTCCACTGCCCCTGTGCTGGAAGGCATCACCCGCAACTCCATCTTCACCATCGCCACCGACCTCGGCTATGAAGTGGTGGAGCAGCCGGTCTCGCGCGACCAGCTCTACATCGCGGACGAAGTCTTCGTATGTGGCACGGCTGCCGAGTGCATCGGCTTGAGCGAAATCGACATGCGCAAGATCGCCGACGGCAAGACCGGCCCCGTGACGCGCGCCATCCAGAAAGTGTTCCACGATGCCATCCGCGGCAAATTGGCGCAGTATGATGGCTGGCTGTCTTACGTCGAAGAGACCGCCATGGTCAAGCAGCAGGTGTCCGTCAAAGCCTCCTGAACACACGAATGACCTCGCAAACGATAAAAGGCCTCGGAAGTCTTCACAACGACTTCCGAGGCCTTGCTTCTTAAAACCCTTAAGGTCTGCCTTGCATTCAGCGATGTACTTCTGGGAAATCGATTCGGCTTAACCTGCCTTTTGTCCGGCGAGCACGACCTTTAGGGTTTGTATCCGCTCTTGAAGAAAAACCATAACCCTATACACCAAAAAATCAGCCCTATGCCGCTCAAAATGATCGAGGCGAGGTATTCGGAGACGAATCCTTTCGTCTGGACGTTACCCGGGTTTTGCGGATCATAGATCACGTTCTCCGGATCGCCGATCTTGAAGTTCGGGGGCGAACTGCATACGTCGCCTTCAAAACGGACAAGCTGCCCGCGCTTTGTGGTGAACTCGATCAATGGACAAACCGATTCGCCGTCGGAATCCGTGATCACATCGAACTTTGTCACTTTGCCGGTGGCCTCTTCAGCTGTGCTCAGAAAGCTCTGCTCCTTGAAAAAGAGGAACGCGGCAATCGCCACCAGGATCAAACCAACACCGCCAAAAGTGAAGGCAAACAATCTCATCGAAATTTCCTCCAGCAGTAGAGTGGATGGATCAGTCCACAATATACAAGCTGGGGGCAGCGGCACCAATCCCCCAAGCTGGGGATACGGCTCTCATCCAAAATTTTCTCCGCTCACTTTCCCTCCGTCCGTTTCCCGTGAATCTTCCTCCGTCCGGCTTCACTCATTTTTCACGCCTCCCTTTCCTTTGATCCTCTTCCCGAACGCCCTCTTTTAAATCAAAAGATCTCCGTTCATCTTTTTCTATCTCTGTTGACTGGTACTCGCTCTTATACTTGGAGTATCTCCGGTGATCTCTAGTCAATCTCCTTCCGTCCTTCTCCGGTGAATCCTCCCTGACAAACGTTACTTGACAACGCCTCTCGGAAAAGGCTAAAGTAGAAGTGTCCAGGGGGCACGATAAGTCTTAACGCGTTTATCCCTTTTCCCTTTATTGGTCATTCTTGATTTTGCCGCGAACACAGCACGTCGCCGCCCTCAGCGGATTGGTTTCTCTGAGCCAGGAGGAAAAATGAACCACAGGCGCCTCTCCATCCTAATAGTCGTGACCCTGCTTATCTTCGTGTCACAATTTATCCCCTCCAGCACCACCGGCAGCGTCTCGGCGGGCAGCCGCTGCAATACCGCCGGTTTTATCGCGGATGTCACCGTACCGGACGGCGCCAGCTTCCAGCCCGGCGCCGCCTTCGTCAAGACCTGGCGCTTGAAGAACACCGGCAACTGCACGTGGACCCGCGCTTACAGCCTGGCCTACGTCAGCGGCGACCCGCTTGGTGCAACCTTCTCGATGGCCATGCCCTTCGTCTCGCCGGGCCAGCAGGTGAACCTCTCGCTCGATATGAACGCCCCCACCACACCCGGCCATTACCGCGGATACTGGATGTTGAAGGATGCGCACGGAGTCAAGTTCGGGCTGGGACTGTATGGCAGCAGCCCCTTCTGGGTCGATATCAACGTGGCCACTTCGCCCCCGCCCCCTCCTTCGCCCACCCCGCCCCCACCCACAACAACCGGGCTCAACCTTCAGGGCACCGTGCGCCTTAACGGATCGGGCCTGGGGGGCGTACACATCTACCGCAGCTACGCAGGCTACTCAGGCGTGTTAGTTGCCACCTCCGCCGCGGACGGCACGTACAAGGCCGATTTCATGCCAATTCCGGGCGATGAGACCATCACTGTCTGGGCGGAGCTGGCGGGCTATAAATTCGACCCGACCAGCACCAACTGGCGGCATTACCACAGCGTTGAGAACAAGGTCCTGGATTTCACGGCCATATCCTCTCCGCCTCCCCCGCCCCCAGCCGGTGGGACTGGTTTCGACTTCGTCACACAAGTCTGCGCGGCGCGCTGGGTCAGCGGCGCGGGACAACTCCCCTGCCCATCGACAGATGGCGATAACCGCGGCTTTGTCCTCAGCCTCGACCATCCCATGCTGGAGAACGGAACCACCGACAGCGCCCCCGGCTTGCTGGTATTCCCGCAGAACATCTATAACGGCTACATCCAGGGCTTCTACCCCGAATACACCGTCCAGACGGGTGACCAGTTCCAGGCGTCCGTGGGCTGCGCCTACGGATCGGCATGCTACGTCACCTACCGGCTCGACTATCAGATCGGGAATGGCAACATCAACATCCTGTGGAAGTGGACGGAAAAGAACGAGGGGAGGATCTATCAGCTCACCCAGGACCTGAGCACTCTGGCGGGCAAGAAGGTTCAGTTCATCCTCACGCTGCTTGCCACCGGGCCATCGACCGGCGACCGGGCCATGTGGGGCCAGCCTCGCATCATAAGCACAATGACTGCCCTGCTGCCCATCCATGATTTCAATAACTTTAATGTGATCGGTACAATGACCTGCAGCGAGGTGGCGAATCACACCTGGTGGACGAATGCTTGCAACGGCGAATCCGGAGGCTGCTGGATCAGCCAGACCCCGCTCTTTGGGAATAGTTACGCCGGCTTCTTCAGGGCCGATGGCAATACGATCTGTGGAATGAATATCCCCTAGGGTTCTTTACACCTTCTCCAAATCCGCCTCCAGCCTGAATATTTGCAACCAAAATTTCATCGCGGATTTGGGGAGGGCAGGGTGGGGTCCAATGGCGTATCAATCCCCTGTTTTCTACCACGAATTCATTACCCCGCTCTGCGGATCGTTTTATCAAATGCAGCCGTCCATGCCAGGCAGTCTAACCCACCCCCACCGCCCTGCGGGCACCTTCGCGAAGCACACTCGTAGAGTGCCCCCAAATCCATGATCAATAGTAATGTTGATAACCGGTCAAAATGTCAATGGATTTGGGGGAGGCTGGGAGGGGGTCGAAATCGCGTATCAATCCCCTGTTCTCAACCGGGACTGTATTACCCCGCGCGGCGTATCGTTTTATAAAATGCAGTCGTCCATGCCAGGCAATATGCGCCCACAAAAAAAGAAATGATAAAGCCTGCTGAGACGATTATGCTGCCGATCAGGAAATGCCCGCGGACCAAACCCGATCCGCCCATGAGGCGCGAATAGATAATCCCCCCTTCAACCGCCGCCAGGGTAATAGCGCCAGGAACAAGAAATAGAGTGAGAACCTTACCGGAAAAACGCCGCGGCAGCTCATCGCTTTGATGAGCCGTTGGCAGCCACCTGAGGAACCAGTAAGCCAGCAGGCCGATGCCCACCAGGGTGCTCAGGTTTTGCAGGATCGCGTAAAGCGGCGTTCCGCCAACGGGAATACTGAGGACGGCAAATTGCTCGACCATCCAGCCGTAATCATGCGTGAATGAATCCCAGACCACATGAGTTATCGAACCGGCCAGCAGCGAGAGAAGGATGAGACCAAAGCGCTTCAGGGGTCCAAAGGAAAATCCCTGTGCGGGCTTGAACAGGCGGCGCTGCAAGTTCTCTGGAAGAGCCGAGAGCAGCGGCCATTTCACCAGGGCGTGGAAAAGCCATAATAGAACAAAACCCACCGGCACATCGAACAGGACCAGACCGGGAACCGTATACATAAAATATGCCGTGGGCAGAGGGATAAGATAACCAAAATCAGGTGAGACGCTGCCAATTACAAGAGCAGAAAAAACCAGTCCCACCTTGGTAAAAGGGACGGCTGCAGCGGGGTGAGCGATTGGATTTGGCATGCTCGCGTTATTGTACTTGCGATGATCGATATTGTTCCTGAATATCTGAAATATCCCCGGCCTCGATGCGAAAACCCGTTCATTCATGCATCACGGCATGGCAGGGCATTGCTCCGTGTGGAGGTATTGTTGGCACTCTGCTGATGTCCATGGGCGCGTGAGGCGTGATTTTGCCAGGGCGACCAAATCATCAATGCGGAGAAGATAGATACGGACGAGTCCACCGCCGCCTGCGGTTGCCAGCCGTGTTCCATCAGGGCTGAAGGCCAAACTATGCACACCGCCTGTGTTGCCTATTAGGGTAAGCAGCGCTTGTCTCGTGTCCGCATCCCAGATTTTAACCGTATTGTCGTCGCTTGCAGTGGCAAAACGTTTTCCATCCGGGCTGAACGCCACCGCCTCGATCCAGCCCGTGTGTCCCGCAGTGTTAAACACCTCCGTTGCCTGCGATGCATCCGGGCTGACTGCAAAAACTCGAAATGTCCCATCCACGTAGGCGACTACCAATTCGCGTCCATCGGGGCTGATGGCAACAGCGCTTGGACTTTTTTGGGAAGTGGTGATCTTTAGCAGCTGACGTCCGGTGAGAGCATCCCATAGAATCGCTGTATGATCTCCACCGACCGTGGCGAGGTACTTGCCATTGGGGTCATAAGCGATTCCGTTCAATGGTTGCTTGTGACCTTCCAAAGTGAGCAAGCTCTGTCCGGTGGTGACATCCCAGACTCTGACGGTATCATCAGCGCCCGCGGTGGCGAGACGGCTTCCATCGGGATTGAACGCGGCCGCTATGACCGGTGCAGTGTGACCGGTTAGAATGGTCAGCGCCTTCCCGCTGTAGGCATCCCATATTCTCGCAGTCATATCATCACTCACGGTGGCCAGTTCGGTCCCATCAGGGCTGAAGATCACATTATTGACTTTTTGAGTGTGACCAGATAAGGTCAGCAGCGGCTTGCCGGAGGATGCATCCCGCACCACCATAGTGTTGCCGTCCCCTCTTGTTGCAAGCCGCTTCCCATCCGGACTATAAGCAACCGTTGAAGCCGATCCACCAGGGTTTGTCGCCGCGAAGGTCAGCAGCTCGCGGCTCGGCGTAATATCCCATACTTTTGCAGTTGTGTCGCGTCCCGCTGTTACGAGACGTGTGCCATCCGGGCTGAATGAAACGTCGTAAACCGCGCTGGTGTGACCGTACAAGGTGAGCAAGGCTTTACCTGAAGAGGCGTCCCACACAACCGCTGTCCCGTCAAAACCCGAGGTTGCCAGTGATTTACCATCCGGGCTGAACGCGACGCCCAGGCCTGCGCCAGAAAGGTTGAGCAGTAACTTTTGTGCGCCCGTTGCCGCGTCCCAGACCCTCGCCGTACCATCATAGCTCACAGTTGCCAGCTGCCTGCCATCCGGGCTAAATTCGATCATGCCCACATTCGTTGTGTGTCCTGGCAATCTGAGCAATTCAGCACCGGTAACTGCATCGCGAATGGATATGTCATGATTATCCAGGCTGATTGCCAAACGCGTACCATCAGGGCTGAACGCCACACCGTCGCCTCCGCTACTGGCAGGGATGCTGAGCAGTTCTTTGCCGCTTGCAGTATCCCACAGGATTACTGTGCCGTCCCCGCTTGAAGCGGCAACCCGCGTTCCGTCACCGCTGTATGCGACGCTGACAACATAGTCGCTATGACCGGTTAGAGTCATCACTTCACCGCCGTTTGTGGCATCCCAAATCCTGACTGTGCCATCGTCATTCCCCGTCGCGATGTGCGCGCCATCGGGACTGTATGCAAGGCTATTGACCGCATCGTTTGACCCCACATCTTGTAATGTGACCAATTTTTTTCCAGTGGTCGCATCCCAAATCAGTACTATGCCATCCTGGCCACCTGTTGCAATCCGGGTACCGTCCGGGCTGTACCTGGCTGCCGACAGTGAGAGCGTATGACCGCCTGAAAGTGTTAATAACGCGTGCGATGAGATCACTGCACGGTGGAGGGCATCTTCCGCTTGTGGTTGAACCGTTTTATCCACAGTGTATGTGGTCGCGACCGCCTGGAGCGCCAACAAGATGCTGCGTTCGGGATCGACGTTCAGGTTGCTCAAGGATGCCGCCGCCAGTTCTCGCGAAGTTGCAATCCGTTGTTCGGTTTCTGCCTGTAGGGCAAATGCGTTGGCCTGTGAGGCGTTCTTTTGAGCTGAGATGGCATTCTGGTTGGCCTGATTTCCAAAGAACAACGCAATGCCGGCCAGGAGTATGGCGAGTGCAAACGCGCCTGTGAGGAATACGGCGCGGCGGCGTAATTGTCTGGCAGCCTGGCTTTGAGTTTCCGCCAACTTTTGCGCAGCGTCCAATTCGCGCTGGCGCTGCGCCTCACGTTCCAACGCCTCGCGTTGTTCCTGTCCGAGGCTGGCCTCCAGAAAGGCGCGTTCGGATTCGTTCAATCTTTCCTGGTTCGCCTGGGTCCACTCGCGCGCCTGCGCCAAACGCGCCCCGCGATACAGCTCGCTGGCATCGCGGCTGCGTATCTCCCATTCATGCGCCGACTCTGTCAGGTGACGATGCAGCCGCAGTCCCTCGCGATCTTCTGTAAGCCAATCGTGCAGTCTCTGCCATTCGCGGATCAGCGCTTCGTGTGCGACTTCGGCGCTGTCCTCATTTAAGGTGATGAGACGCGCGTCTGCCAGCGTTTGCAGCACGCCGCGTACTTGCGTCGCCTCCGCTGATTGGCGTACCAGCTCATTCAACGCCGCGCGCCGACGCGTATCTTCCGTCCCTTCGCCCAATTCGGTGAGACGCAGGAAGATATCCCGCGCAAGTTCCTGTTGTTCCTGGTTCAATTGATCGGTGAAGACGCTCTCTGCCGTCTCTGCCACAGCGCCGCGCACACCGCCTGAGGCATGGTAACCCTCGAACGTAAAGGTGCGCCCGCGCCTGCGCTCCCATGTGGCAAGCAGGGCATGCGAGAGCAATGGCAGTGCGCCGGGCTCGGGCTGACCTATTTCATCCACGCCGATATCATGTAATAACAGATCAACCAGCCCGGATTCAAAGCCCCAGCCGCCGCGTCTGGCGGGTTCCTCGATGGCGCGGCGTAATTCTTCACCGGTCATCTGCCCGATATATTCCTGCCGTGCAGCGACAGCCTCCCGCAATAACGGATATTGCGCGCAGTGTGAGTAAAAATCGGCGCGCAGGGCGATTACGATTGTCGTTCCACCCGATGGCTCTTGTGCAAGTTGGAGCAATTTTTGGATGAACGCCAGTCGTTTAGCTTCATCGCGGCAGAGTGTGAATGTCTCTTCAAATTGGTCTACAACGATAAGAATATGCTCTGCTTTCACCCTTGAATGATTCTGGCTGAGCTGCGTCTCCAGGACCCTCAACGGATCGACAGTGGGGGTGAAAACATGCACCTCCCAGCCCGCCCCTTTGAGCGCCACGGCAAGCCCCGCGCGCACAAGAGAAGATTTTCCACTACCCGAGGCTCCGACCACGGCCAAAAAGCGTGCAGATGAATTGACAACGAGATCCGTTATCCGTTCGGTGAGATGCGCCGTGAGAACTTCGCGTCCAAAGAATAGATCTGCATCCGATTCATCGAAGAACAAAAGCCCCTTGTAAGGGGGAATGCCGGGTGCCGGTGCAGCCTCCTGCCGCGCCGACTGCGCCAATTCCAAAAAACGCGCCGTGAGTTCAGGTTCATCTTCGAGATGCAGGGCAGGGATAAAAAGCGCCTTCAGGGCGGCGAGGTCGGGCTGGCGCTGGTTCTGCTCGAGGCGGCTGATCTGTGCTTCGCTATAACCGACAGTAATGGACAGTTCGAGCTGGGTGAGCCGTTCACGGCGGCGCAGGTATTTCAGCAAGTCGCCGAAGCTTTGAAACGAAAGAGGGGATAAAGGTTGGGCCGGCATCTCTGCTCCAAATGTAGCTCCTGCAACGATAAGAAACTCTCCTGATTGTATTTCCATCGAATGCCAAATTCAAGGGATTTTCCCGTTTGGTAAGAAATGTCATGTCTGTGTCAAGAAATGTCGCATATTTCTCCGGACCACATGCTAAAGTGGGGACAACAAAAAGCCAGAGCGCATTCGATGCGCAAATTCAACCGGCTAACCCAAAGGAGATCAAAATGTTGAAGAATCGTTTTCTGTATGTGTTGGTTGCCGTTGCGGTGGTGGCAGTCGCTTCGCTGACTGCCTGGGAGGCCTCTGCAACCAAAACAGTCATTGCTGACCGTTCGTACGATCAGATCGAACAGCTGCGCGCCGGCATCCAGGCGGATCGTTCGTATGACTCGATCGAGCAGGTGCGGATCAGCCGGCCCTCGAGCCTCGCTCAGATCTCGAGCCTGTCTAAAGATAGCTTCGGCCCCATGAATGGATCACCCCTGGCTGACCGCAGCTACGATGCAATCGAGAATCTGCGGGCCTCGCGCACCAGTCAGTAGTATGAGAGAGGTTAAAGTCGCCCGGTCCCCTTACTCCTCCACGGGCGCGACCCAGGCTGTGCCGGAAAGCCTCCGGCACAGCCTGGACTTTGCGTGTTGACGTTTCATCGATTACCGCAGCCGGGTGAGCGATTGGATTCGGCATGCAGAGATTCTAACGCACCCACCGCCTGCCTCCCCCAAATCCATGGACATCTTGACCGGTTGTCAACCTTACTACTCATGATGGATTTGGGGGATCGCGAAGCATGCCGTCAGGCCGGAGGGAGTTCCCTCGCAATTTCATAGCAGATAGAGACAACACCGTTATCGGGTCTACCGTTTTATCTTGCGAATGGTTATAGTAAATAAGAGAGAAAGGGGTTGCCATGTTCGTACTCACAGTCATCATTTCCCTGTTTGTTTTCATAGCCCTCTCGGGCGCGGACTTGCTCGTCGAGAACACGAGCCCCGATGAGTTCAGCGATATGGGTGGTGTCGAGCGGAAATAATGAAAGTGGACGCCTCCCATCATAGCTAAGACCCGTGGCCAAACTAAATTACCCCTCTATTGATTAATTACAATCTGCTGATTTCTTCCAGCTAGAAATGCCAATACTTCATCATGCGTGGGTACCGCCCGGGCATTTTGGTGAGTAACCTTAATGGCAGCAACCGCATTTGCGTAAATTAAAAAATTATGAATGTCGGCATTGCGCAGACGGGCGGCGATAAAACCGGCGTCAAACGAATCTCCAGCACCGGCTGAACTCACAACATTTACTCGGAATGCCGGAACTTGGTCAGTGCCATCCTTCCAATAGGCCGTCGCTCCCTCTGCGCCTCGCTTGACAATTACCAAATTGACACCTCGTTCCAATATTTGGTTGACACCGCGTTGCATTACACTTGTTTCACACAATAAATTCAATTCTTCTTCTCCGAGTAATACAACATTGGACAATTCAATGGCCTTCCATTCAGCCTGGCGCAAAGCTTCTGGAAAAATATTTCCCTCGAGCCGCAGGTTAGGGTCAAAGAATATCAACTTCTCCTTTCGGTGGGCGGCGCTAAGTGCAGTCAGCAACGCCTTCCGTGGAGGTTCCTCAACCAAACACACACCGCTGGTGTGAACAATTTGCGTCTGATTGAAGTCAATTTTGGATATATTCTCCTCGGAAAGAAAAGTATGAGCGGCGCCTCTTGCACAGGCAATAAATGTCCGTTCGCCGCTTTCGTTAATAATTGTCAAAACGATGCCCGTGTACGCATCATCCTTTAATAGGATCTCGCTAGTATCAACATTAGCTTTCATGAATTCATCGATAGTATATTGTCCGTAAGGATCGCTTCCCAGGCAGCCGATAAATGTAGAACGTATCCCTAGTTTTGCAATATTTGCGGCCACATTTGCGGTTGTGCCGCCGGGGCTCATTGTCACCGCAGAACTCCAGATATTACCTCCCACCGGAGGTAACTGAGCCGCGTAAGTGTACAAATCAACCATGGCATCCCCGATTCCCATGGCTTGAAACTTCGGTTTATTTTCCGACGGCAATGTAATCATCCATCCAGCAATACTAATAACAAAGCACGTGTTTCGGATTATCCACTGTAATTGTGAATATCTGTTCTTTATTGATGCCTGACCCTTCTATTTCGGGCAGAATGTATTTGGGAATATTGATATACCCTATACCTCCCCATTTCGAAAGCATCATTTTTAAACACATATCCCCGGAAATCAAAATATGATTAGTGTTTCCAATTTCTATTTGTCTCTTTATAAAGCCTATTTTTTCATGATCACATTTTTGCCACATTCGGTCATTTATCCAACCGCTGCCGAATGTATCAAATTCAATATAAGCCCCCCTTTTAACCAAAGAATTCAGATACTCGCTCTCATTCCCCAGGTAGTCCTGATGACAAAGAATTACCCTCCTTAAGTCACATCCTTCCTCTTTAAGGATATCAAGGATAAGGTGGCTATCAGCTTTCCAGATGTGAGGATGGACGCTTAATGCACAGCCTATCTTTCTTTGTGCTTTGCCGGCCGCCCGCAATGAACGAAGTTCTGGTTCTTTATCCAGTGTAGATACAAATCCCACTTTTAGGATGCCCGGTTTTACGCCTGTGTCGCCCACACCCTCAGCAAATTCCCTTAACATCATGCCTTCAATATCGTTGATGCTCATTCGTTTGTCCAACTCTGTCATGGAGGGTTCTGTATATCTTCCAGAAGCCATGATTACGTTTACACCCGAGCCGTTTGCAACTGAGAGAAGTCCGTTTGGATTCCGGCCTACTCCCGAAGAGGCCGAAACATCTACGATGGTTCTGCCTCCCCATTCGGCAAAGGCAGAAGCCTCCAGAAGGGCACTCTCGAGATCATCGAGGATTGTGTTATCTCTGAAGGCCCAGGGGTGATATTGGACCTCATGATTTAGTTCTCTGGATACCTTTTGATTAAAAAAAGCTGGCGGCTTTTCTTCGTTTTGTTTGCTTTTCCAATAAAAACTTAAGTCAATGAAAAGATGTTCATGGGGTAATGTTAACCCGAGGTCATTCTCTTGAACAATCCCGTTTACACTGGGCACCGAAGACATAAATTATCCTTTGCTATGTTTTAGTATCCTGCTCGACAATAAGCCAAGGTTCCAGGATTTGATGTTTGTCTTATTCATTGCTGTTGAGGGGACTTGCGAACCTTCCCATAATGGTTATGGCTATGATCGTAATGATATAAGGCAACATTAAGGGGAATTGGGGGGGTAATATTTGTGTTGGGATTCGCAAGCTGGCTGCGTCGGCCATGCCAAATATCAAGCTGGCTGCCAATACCGTGAGCGGATTTCCACCGCCAAATAATACGATGGCCAAAGCGACAAATCCTCTGCCAGAGACAAGGGTAAGAGCAAACATACCGAGATAGCCCAGCGACAAATGAGCTCCTGCTAATCCACAGAAAGCCGCGCTGATCATGAAAGCTGAAAATCGAATTCTATCCACGCTCTTCCCTGAAGCGAGCAGAGCTGATGGATTCGATCCTGCCGCTCGCAGCCAAAAGCCAAAGGGCGTCCGGTAAAAAACAATATATGTGAAGGCTACCAGTAAAAGCGAGATGGGAATAAGCAGTGAATAATTATTTAACAGGGAATCCAGCAGGGGAATCTCTGTTAATACTGAAAGGGAGAGACCCGGGAACAAGCTGGCTTTGGTAGACATCAAAACAGATTGTTGATGGTAATACCTTCGAATTATATAGGCGGCGATACCCATACATAATATATTTTTAATGTAATTCCCACGGCAAATATATCGGCCTTGAATTTGAGCACTAACATGCCATAAACAGCCCCCACCAAAAGGGATGCTGATATGCCGAAAATCAAGCCCAGCAGCCAACTCCCGGTCGTAAAGCTAATAATATAGGAAGCTAGAGCCGCGATAAGCATCATCCCTTCCATGCCGATATTGGGAACACCCGCAACTTGCATGTAAGCTCCACCCAAAGCTGCTAACAATAATGGTGTTGTCAGTCTTATGGAAGCGCGTAGGAACTCATTTACTATGAGCATAGTTTTTCCTGTACAAGATCAACTTTGAGAAATAAGAAAGGATTTTGGCTCGCATGATAACCACCAGGATAATAACGCTCTGAAGGATATCGCTAAGTTCCGTGGCTGTCCCTAGCTTCAACTCCATGCCAATAACGCTGCTTTGAAGAAAAGCGAAAATTGTGGCGACTACCAGGATTAAGATGGGACTGTTCGAAGCAATAAGTGCTATGAGGACCCCATTCATACCATAGTTGCCACTGATGCCTAGAATAAATTTATGGAAAACGCCAAGTACCAGGATCGAACCTGCCAGTCCCGCCAGTGCACCACCTATGCACATGGATAAGAAACGCATTCTCTGATCCTTTACCCCACCGTATCTGCCGAATTCCTCATTTGCGCCCAGTATCCGCCATTCATATCCCCACACGGATACTTTGTCGAGAAAATAAATAATTCCAAATGCCAGGATTGCCAAGAAAAGTCCGGTTGTGAGATTTGATAATGGAACCATCGTGAGAAGAGTAATATTCGCCGGCATAAGAACCGTTTCTGCATTGGATGAGTGCGGCGCGCAAAACGGGTAATTTACCAGGTAACTTGTGAATACCGTGGCCAGATAATTCATCATGATAGTGGTTACTATTTCATTAGCACGAAATCTTAATCTCAAGATAGCAGGGATCGCCGCCCAAAGAGCCCCCCCCAGCATACCGGCCAATATCGCGAGCGGAAGATGCAAAGCGGGCGGCAGGCCGGCAAACTCAAAGCCGACTAATGCGGTCATAAATGCGCCTATCGATAACTGCCCATCACCACCGATGTTCCAAATTCCGGCTTTGAATGGGATCGCCGCAGCGAGCACGACTAGCGTAATGGTGATCAACCGCGAGATCGTATTTGCAAATCGGAAGGAGGATGAAAATGTGCCCGAATAGGCTGCCCCCAGAACATCGCCCGGTGCAAATCCATCCAAGGACAAGAATAAAATCCCAAGTATTAAGGCAACCAGTACTGCGCCGGCCAGGCTCAAGGATTGATTCAAAATCTGGCGGCTACCCTTGGTAGATGCCCTCATAATACATTTCTCCGAATTCCCAGCATAAATTGACCTAACTCAAAACGATTTGTCTTTTCAGGTTCTGTGACTGCTACTAATTCTCCGGAAAAAATTGTTCCGATCCGGTCGCTTAATGCAAAAATTTCATCCATATCCCCTGAAACAAGTAAAATGGCGCAGCCTTCTTCCCTTTTCTGCAGCAGTTCAGCATGAACAAAATAAGTCGTTCGGATGTCAATTCCCTAGACTCGGATAGGCAACGATCAGGAAATCAGCATTAAATGAGAATTCGCGTGCGATGATCAATTTTTGTAAGTTTCCTCCCGATAGGCTTCCCGCATGGATCTCCAGGGAACTTGTGGCGACGTCATATTTATTGATCACCTGCTCGGAATAATTTTCCAATTCCTTTTTCTTTAGAATGAGGCCCTGGTGGAACTCGGAGAATACTGGTGCCCCATAATTAGGTTGTCAATCACAGATAAACCTACTGCAGAACCACGCGTCATGCGATTTTCCGGGACGTAGGCGAAGCCATTCAATCGCCTTTTTCTAATGTCCCAGCCGGTAATATCCTGTCCTTTATAAATTACTTCTCCTTGGCTGGCTGGTCGTAACCCTGCCATTGCTTCAACTAATTCAGCCTGCCCATTCCCACCCACTCCGGTCAAGCCAAAGATCTCGCCGCTATGTATGTTGAAAGTTACATTCTTGACCACTTTTATTCCACGGGTTGTTACAGTTAGATCTTTCACCTGCACCAGAACGTCACCCTTGGAACTCGAACTTCTCTTTATGTTTATTAATGGTTCCTCGCCTACCATGAGTTGGACCAATTGTTCCCGATTAACTTGGTCCCTGGGTAGTGTGGCTACCAACCGCCCTTTGCGCAGGACAGTGATCTCATCTGCGACGGATAAGGCCTCATCGAGTTTGTGGGTTATGAGGATGATGGTCTTTCCTTCCTTGCGGAGAACCCTCAGGATCTCCAGGAGCTTTTCAATCCTTTGAGGGGTTAATACGGAGGTGGGTTCATCGAGTATTAGAATTTTCGCCCCCCGGTAGAGCGCCTTCCCAATTTCGATGATTTGCTGCTCTTCGACAGAAAATGCGCCTGCAGGGGAATCGAGGGAAAGCGGCATATCTAGTAGATCCAATATTTTCTTTGCCTTTTTGTTTACTTCTCCATAGCTTGAGAAGAACAAACCCCTTCGAGGCTCTATTCCCAGTGCGAAATTTTGACCAATGGTAAATTCATTGACCAATGTGAAGTGCTGATGAATAAATCCCAGAGAAAGCTGCAAAGCATCAGCCGGGCTCGCGATAATTCGTTGTTTTCCAAATATGGAGATATTGCCTTCATTAGGCTTTTCTTCCCCAAAGAGCATCTTCATCAGGGTCGTTTTACCAGCGCCGTTCTCACCTACAAGGGCATGAATGTGTCCTTCTTTCACGACAAGATCGACTTTGTCGTTTGCTAGAAGATTGTCGAAAACCTTCGTGATTCTGCGCATTTCAACTGCGATGGCCACAAATAAATCTCCTGATGGGAATGCATTGTCTTAAAGGCTGGTTGGCTGCAAAATAAGAATGATTATTTAAGGTGTCAGCCACATAGCTCTTCGAGCTTTCTTCATGAGCAGTGATGCAGGGATGGGCGACTGTGCTCCATCTCTGCATCACTCTAAATTAGCTTACTGGGTGTAGGTATCGACCTTGATTTCACCATTAACGATCATCTTGGAGTATTCCGCAATTTTGTCTTTTGCATCTTGCGGTACTAGGTCTGGGGAGATCCCACCATAATCAATCCCAACCCCGTTCTTGGCTAAACCATAGGGATAAACTCCTCCGGCCTTTATCTGATCGGCCACAAATAATTTTGTGAAATCGAAGATGGAGTCGCCCACGTTTTTCCTCATGCTGGCCAGTGTATATTCCGGAGCTAAAGACTTCTGGTTGCTGTCTACGCCAATTACATATTTCTTTGCATCCTTGGCGGCTTCGAAAACTCCCAGTCCTGTAGGTCCAGCAGCCTGGAAAATGATATCAACGCCTTTACCGTACATGGCAAGTGCAGTTTCTTTTCCCTTTACGGGATCAAAATGAGTTCCTGCATATTGGTTCAATATTTGAATATCTGGAACTGCGTATTTTGCGCCCTGGTTGAAGCCCACTTGGTAGTCATGTATGACGGGCATATCTGCACCGCCCATAAAGCCGATGTATTTTGCTGAATCGGCTTGGGTCAACGCATCGGTCCGAGTGGTCATTAGGGCTGCTAATGCCCCGGCCAGGAATGCACCTTCGTTTTGAAGGAAGGTGATTGATGTCATGCCCGGAATGGTTGTAGCGCCGTCGACATAAACAAAGGTTTTGGTCGGAAATTGGGGAATTACCTGTTTGAGTTGTTCATCAAAGAAGTAACCGGGTATAACAAAGATCAGATCGGCCTGCTCTCCCGCCGAAGTCAGGTCGTCAAGATATCGACTGGCATCATTTCCACTCTGGATAATGATGGTCTTCAGGCCAAGGTCGGTCTGCATACGCTGTAATCCCACGTTGGCCGAGTCGATAAAGCCCTGGTCCCCAAGTTGTCCCCCGGCTACAACAGCTATAGTGATTTGCTTTTGTGGAACGACTATCCGTTGGGACAACGACCGGGGCGGATACTTCAGTGGGTGCCGGTTCAGGCTGGCTGGGCGCCGTTGTTGCGGCTGGGGCGCAAGCTGCAAACATTGATGCGATGAGCAACAGGCAAAGCGTGGGTAATACTCTTCTCTTTAACATGGGTCCCTTCCTTCAAATTGAATTGCGATTTGTACTTTTGATATTGGCGAATTGACAATCTAAATCCGTTTTCAGTTTCTGGTTTTGATGCCTCCTTCATTCGTCATTCGATTGCATTATCCTCTCCATCAAAGTCCGACTCGTATCTTCTTCACCGCTTCCATTAATTCTTTTACACGCTCATGATCTACTGGATTGGAGCTCACACTTTCCTTCTTTAATGATGTGCCTACGATGGCGCCGTCGGCGTAACGGAATACTTTCTCGGCCTGATCCTTTCTAAACCCGCTTCCGACCAAAACGGGGAAATCGCCTACCGCCTTTTTTGCTTCCATGATGTCGTCTATCTTGGCCTCCTTGCCGGTATGAGTACCACTGATAATTATTGCATCCGCCAAAAAGTACTTTGCGTCCAGGGCAGAATCTCCCAAGGGTCGATTTACCAGTGGGGCCGAGTGTTTTATATGTACATCCGCAAAGATCTTTATGGTTGGATCAAGGAATTTTCTAAAGCGCAGTAATTCGTGCGGTCGGGGCAAGACCAGGCCTGAGACATCAACCGAGGCTTCGGTAAAAAAGGTTGCTCTTATAAAATCAGCGCCGACTGCATGAGCGATACTGATAGATGCCTTCGGATCCGCAAGTAAGCAAATTCCCACGGGGATTTTAGCCACTCGCTTTACATGGTCCGCAACGACCGCGAAGGCCGCAACTAGTTCGGGGCCCACCTCTTGGGGGAATACGTGGTGTCTGAAAAATTTTCGACTTCAAGGGCATTAACCCGCCCCCCTGAAGTTCATTGACGTCATAAAGAGCCCGGTCGATAACAGTTTTCAGACCCTCGCCGTTATATACCGGTGACCCGGGTAAGGGTGGGAGATGCACCATTCCTATGATTGGTTTTTTTTACGCCGAACAATTCCTCGAAAGCTTCAAATCGTTTGTCGTCGGGATACATGCTCATGAGAATCTCCTTACTTTGCCCAGTTGTTGTGGACAACTTTCATGAATTGATTCAGTTTATCGGGATCAATTGGCGCTTCTGTATCATTGTTGATCTTTATGCGAGTCCCCAGAATGACGCCATCCGCACAATCCTTATATGCAACAAAGTTATTCTCGTCGACGCCGCTTGCCACAAAAACAGGAGTGTAATCGACAGCCTGTTTAACTTCTCTCACATCCTCTACTTTGGTCTCCGCCCCCGTTGCAATTCCAGTGACCAGGATTGCATCCGCAAGGCCGCGGTGTTCTGTATCTTTGGCTGCCTGACTGATGGGACGTTGTGATAATGGATAACCATGTTTGATGTGGACATCGGCAAAGATCTTCACGTCCGCACCGAGAAATTTCCTATACCTCAAAGCTTCTGCGGCGATGCTTTCCATCATGCCGGCATCCACGATATAGGTCTCCGTATAATAGGGAACACGAATGAACTTTCCGCCAATGATGTCGGCTATGGCTAGCGCGGCGATTGCATCAGATTGAAGGACACAGAGACCCAGGACTAAACCTGGTACTTCTCTGGCTATATTGGCGGCCACATAGGTTATCGCAGCAATGGTTTCTGCCGGTACACGTTTATAAAACATGACATCGCCAAAATTTTCGATGATTGCACCGTTAACGCCTGCTTCCTTCAAAAGGTGAGCGTCCTGGAGAGCTAAATCCGTTATTTCTTTCATGGACATTTCGCCATATCGAGGCGATCCCGGTAGAGGGCGAGGTGCACCATGCCGATAACAGGTTTGCGCGTACCAAAGATTTTTGAGCTCTGAAAACTTGTCAACTTTTTTCATTTTATGTTTATCCTTTGATCATTTTTTTTGATTGGCACGGCGGGTTACAGATCACTTTCCGCTTGCCGATACAATTCAATTTCGATGCTATAAATGTATCCATTGAAAACAGCGTCCACATATTCGATTGGTATTCGTTCCTCCTCATTCTTTATATAGGTTGTTCTCTTTAAGTCTCAATATTGGAGCACCCCGTTTGATGGCTAAGTGATGCGCCTCAAATTCGCCGGCTAGATCGGCGCTGGCATTTTCAACCGCATATAGCGCTGCTAGCCTAAGCTGGTTTAAGACACATGGTATAGGGACAAAACTGTGTAATCAATATCCTTTAACGCTGGAAATTTTTTGTCATTCATCCATGAGGTCGCCAAACCAATGGGTTCACCATCGGCGGTCCTCAAGCGGACAGCTTTGGTAACAATTTCGCCTGGATTTAGGCCCAAAGAGCCTGCAGCTTCTTGAGTAAGTTTCTCGTTACTCTTAGAGAGTAATACCGTCCCCGGCTTGCGACCTAAGCGTTCAACTTCCTCGGTAAAACTGGAGAGCTTGGGAAGGTTACTCTTAACTTGTGAAACTACAATTGTCCCTTTTCCCTGCTCCCGGCGGATCATGCCTATATTTCTTATAAACTCAAACGCCAGGCGTGCCGTGGTCCGACTGACTCTAAACTCTTGCATCAGATCAGCCTCGCTTGGGATAACATCCCCGGGCCGGTATGTTCCTGCCGAAATTTGACCCCGGAGATATTCCGCGAGCTGTCTATAGATAGGGACACCGCTTTCTCGATCAAAATTAATAGTTTGCATCAATCACTCTCTGTAGGGAATAAAGTTATTGTAACGTTATATCATTGCAACGTCATTATATGTTTAGCCCATTGCTAATTTCAGTACCTGATGTCACCCCTTTCTAGTGATATTCGCCCCTAATTTTTCAAAAATATGCTATTTGTGATTTAGTTTGTCTACAAAGACAGGCTAGATAAGGTGCAAAGGGAATCCCGCTATCGGATTTGGGTTAAAGCACTCTCTTCCCTGCACAGATTGCTTACATAAGAGTACGTTCGGTCTACGGGCCAAACACGATAATTTCTATCACCTTAAACAAAAAAAGCCCTCGATTAAGGCAAATTAGGCGAATGACCAGCGAATTGCCGGTGTGCAAGGCAAATCCTTGTGGAGGAAACCCTGTTCCCACTTATTGATAGGACTTTTTCATTATCCTGCCTGCAGGGTCTATATAGTTCCAAAAGGTATATCTGGTTCAAGATTTAAGGGTAAATATGTTTGCGGTTTAATAATTTCTACATCGTAGTACTGCAATTGCAACCGATCTGCAACCAGAAATGGAAAGGCGACTCTAATCATAATTCGCGGTACTGCCGTAGTAGCTACATGTCCAGGCTTGCAGTATTTGACTATGGAAGATTGGAGATAAGTAGAAGATGGCGAAAAGGAGGCTAATTGGATAGGCTGTTTTTTACTTAAATCCCGACTCTTCTCAGCCTCCTTAGAAGCAATGAAGCGAGGTTGAGATGATCCAAGCATTGATCTGGCGTATCAATGATTCCAATTTTATGGCCTCGCGGATTTCGTATGGCCAAGGCTGCCCCAGCAAAGATGAATTGATAACCCTTTTGCTCGTCCTTTTCGCTAATAGACTTAAGAGGGGTCAGCTGTATCAATGGACTTTCGGCCGCAAAAGCTTGCATCATTAATTTGTAACCAGTTTCCGATAACCTGGAATGACGTTGGATTTCATTGTCTATAAACTTATACGCTTCGAATGTAGCCTGGGCGTAGTGACCATTATCAAAGAGGTCACTGACGAGCGATGATATCGCTGGATGGATATTTCGCTCATCAAATGGATGCGATGCACCGCTTGGTTTGAGTTTTTGCGTCAGAATACTGGTATGCGCGGCGAACAATCCTCTCAAACATAAGAAGCCTTTCAGCCATTTATCAAATTCTCCCGAATGCTTTTAAAAATCCTATCGTAAGTTTCTTGATCACCATCGGCAGGAAGATTGATCTCGATTCGAACGGTAAGAGCAATGCCCTTGTCAGGCTTGTCAGGAGGTGTTATTGGATGTTTACTTCACTTGGAGGTTTTATTGGAGACCCCTTTTTCGTTGAAGTAGCAGATTTATTTGCTGTCTTAGAAGAGGATTTTGAAGTAGCGGGCTTAAATTCGGGTATTTCTCCGTGTCCAGAATATGCGGCTAAAATGCGAAATGTTGAGGCCTGTAACTTGCCCACGAGGCTGTGGTCTGATCCGATGATCTGAAGAAAGTGATCAAGCCGTTGTTGTCAAGTTCCCATGCTCCATCCCCGCGGAGATCAAACAAGTCTTTATAAGCAGTTAAGACTAAATTGCCGAATTGTTGAGAGAAGGCAGCGTTTTCAGTTAATGAAAAAACCTTGGAAGCAAGCTCAGACTTCTTACCCTCTTCGTCTATAAGATGCAAGAAACGCAGAATGTTTATTATGTAACTTTCGTTATTTGGCGCGAAACCGAGCTTTTTCAAAGTTTCAGCGCTGACGGTGGAGGGAAATGAATTACGAAAGTGATTGATAACTTGGACTAAGTGTCCTGAAGTAGGAGTGTACGGATGCTTGTCAGACATTTTTCCTCCTAAATAAACCCAACGTTAACTTTTTAGACTTGGATATAACAAATACCCCAGAAAAGATTCTATCACAAAAAGGAGAAGTAGATAATTTAGCAATAAATATCCAAGGATTCGCAGTGCGCGAAGGCGCAGCCCGTCGTAGTGAGGGAGGCGTAACGCCGTGAAGTGGTGCCGAACCAAGTGATATGACCGAAGGCCGTAGGTGCGGGCGCATTTCCTGCCAAGGCGATTTTAGCGAAGTATGCGCGCCGAAGCAAGCGCGCCATACCAAAGAAATAGCAATTGCCTATTGAATTCAATGAAATAATCTCTATACTTAGTGTGAACTTCATATTTTTATACGTATAAAGACAAGCGGGTAATACAAGGGACCGACCGATGAATTTCAAATACCTAAAGGCCATTTTGAGATGGCTTGCCATTCTCACGCTGGTGACCACTTCGTCAGCGGTTGCCTCCGCCCTGTCAGGACATAGCCTGGCCTCCTTCACGCATATGGATCTCGTCCCAAACATCGAGACCATCGGTGTAACGGTCAGCGGCTCCGGTTTGCCGAAGACTGCAGAGCTGTTCGTTCAGCAGGAGGGTGACACGGCCTGGCAGCCCGCTCATCCGCTTATGCTCATTTCCGACGGTCGCCTTGCCGGTAGTTTGTTCGGGCTATCCCCGAACACCTCCTACAACATCAAGGTCACAGACGGGACTGCCGAGATCAGCGGCTCCATCACCACGCAGCCCGACGAGCTTCAGTTCACGCCCACGACGATTCTGCATGTAAGCGCCAGGGCGTTGCCGGGTGGCGACGGCTCTGCGGCTGCGCCCTTCCGTACCATCCAGGAAGGGGTGGACCATGCGAGTCCGGGTACACAAGTGCTGGTGGCCGACGGCGTTTATCACGAGGCGGTGGCATTCCCCGCTTCGGGAACCCCGGGCCAGTGGATACAGGTCAAGGCGCAGGGCAGTGGCGCGATCCTGGATGGTTCACTGAACCAATCGGGAAAGATGTGGACGCTGGTGGACAGGCGGAAGAAAATTTATTTCACAAAGATCGCGGCGCCCATTTCGTACCTGGCGCGCGATCAGAGACGCTTCTACGCGTACGACAACTATAAAGGCCTCACCCAGGGCTACGGACATAACCAGGTAGCCATCAGCGAGGGCTGGTATTTCGATACGGTTACCTCCAGGATATACGTTCGCAGCCGGGATGACCCTGCCCGTCATTACTGGCAGATACCCACCCTCAACCAGGCCTTCAATGCGGACGGCCGTGATTGGTTGTGGATCGAGGGCTTCGAAATGCGTTTCTATGGCACCGCCACCGGTGGCTGCGGTGTGTGCACCACGAATGCCTCGCATCTGGTGATCCGCGGGAACAAGATCCACAACATGCAGTTGGGGATCTTCTTCAACTGGACCGGCGGCGCGGACCAGGGTAACGATACCCGCATCGAAAATAACGAGATCTACGATTACACGTATGCCAAATGGCCCTGGGCTGCGGTCAAAGGCAGCTCGATGGAAGGCACTGCCGTCGTGGTCAGAGGTCACATCGGCGCCATCGTGCGCGGCAACAATTTGCACGACATATTCAACGGCGTCTACACCGGCTCCTCCGGCGCCCTGCAGAATACGGGGCTTACGTTCGATGTCGATGTCTATAACAACCATATCAACCATATCGGTGATGATGCGCTCGAGCCGGAAGGCGCCTGCATCAATCAGCGTTTTCGGAACAATACCGTGGATGCGGTTTTCGATGGGATGTCCCTGGCTCCCATTACAGTAGGTCCCACATGGGTGTTGCGTAACACGTTCACCAACTACTACGCCAAGGCCTTCAAATGGGACGGGAACCCTAATGGCATCGTGCTGGTCTATCACAACACAAGCTGGACGAGCGCCAAGGATGTCAGGGCCATGGATGTGATCAGCCCCATCCATAACGCGGTGTTGCGGAACAACATCTTCCAGGGCACCGGCTATGGAGTCCTCGAGCAGGCCACGGGCTCGTCGGGAAACGACTTTAACTATGACAACTGGTATATCGTCCGTGCCACGCCTCACTTTGAGTGGGAGAGGGTGTTCTATAAAAACCTGGCTGGGTGGTGTACAGGGGCCGGCTTTGAATGCAATGGGATTGAAAAGAACCCCCGTGTTGGTGAACCCGGCTGTAAGCAATTACACGCTGCGTTCAACCAGCCCCGCATATAGACCGCGGCGTCGTCATCCCCGGCATCAATGACGGCTTTACAGGCAGCGCCCCCGACCTCGGCGCTTTTGAATATGGTACGGTAAAGCCCGACGGCTTTGCCTTTTTACCACACTGTGGGAAAGACCGGGTGATAAAATAAACCACGTCGTACTCGTAGGGGCAATTCACGAATCGCCCCTACGAATAATAAATGGCCCCTACGATTAATGAATTGCCCCCACGATTAACGGATCGCCCCTACATGTATCGATCGAGGAAAAGAAAACACCATGATTGGCTCCCTTGCCTTCCCGTCTGCAATTTACATCGTCATTTTTAGCGCCAGTTTTTGGTGCTGGATCCTTTTTGAGGTATGGGTCTTCCTCCGCGAGCGGGGAACCGCACGCGATAGCTCACGCGATCGCGGCAGCGCAGCCCTCGTGATCATCGCTCTCGCCGCGGGCATCACGCTGGGTCTCAACCTGCCCCACACGGCGCCCGAGCTCAACATCCGGACGGGTTTTGCGGGCTTCTTCACCCTCGGCATCGTCCTCGTTTTTATCGGCATCCTCTTCCGCTTTTGGTCCATCCAGACCCTCGGGAAATTTTTCCGCACCCGGGTGATGATACAAGCGGACCACAAGCTGATCACAACCGGGCCGTATAAATATCTGCGCAATCCCTCCTACACCGCCATACTGATCATCCTCATCGGCTTCGGTTTTGGAATAGGCAATTGGGCCAGTGTGCTTGTGTTTTTTGCGGCCGGGGTCGTCGCGTATGCCTCACGCATCGCGCTGGTCGAAGAGCGGGCGCTCGCCGAGCAGTTCGGCCAGGAGTTCCAGGACTACAAGAAACACACCTGGGCGCTGATCCCCTTTATCTGGTGAGAGGGTCAAGGGCGAGATATGCACGTCCGGGGGATTATTGCGCTAAAATGGAGAGCGACACGGTGGATCGGGTGGAGTGGTGATTTAAAATCCAGGGCGGTCAGGCCCGGGGCAGAAAGGAAAAGTGGAACATGGGAATCAGGGAGGTTGTCATACCCGCCAGGTACAGGCTTTTCATCTGGATATTTGCAGCGACATTTCTTGGTTGGGCAGTTCCCCACATCGTTTACCGGCTTACACAACCCAAAACCATCACCTTTACATTTACGCTTAACGCGCTTGGCGTGGCGTCCATCATGACGGCAGGGCTGGCCCTTCTTGCGACGGCCGGAAGCTCCACCGGGTTTTGGATCTCGCTGGCGCAGTGGATCGCGCTAAGACGCTATATAAGTTCTGCCTGGAAATGGATGCTCAGCCTGGTATTGGTTTGGACCATCGGCGGAATCATTGGCTTTGTAATCATCATCCTGGCATCTTTCATCATCCCCTACTCCCAGTTCGATGAGACTTTTACGAGGTCCACGATGATCCGGTTGATCATCGTTGGGTTATTCACGGGACTCTTTGTCGGAATCCTACAGCAGGTTTTCCTGCAGAAGCGTACCGGAATACGGTTTTGGTGGGCAGTGGCCGGGCTGTTTGGTGTTTTCAGCGGCTCGCTACTGGAAGGGGCCAACCATGCAGCTTCTGTATACTACGTGACGATGGATCCCATTTATTCTGCGATCCTGTCCGGCCTGGTTTTTGCCGGGGTTGCCAGCCTTCCAGCGCTGCTGCTCCGACCCGAGCCGACGGCAGGCGATCCCCGAGTCGAGGAGGCTCACGAAGAGCCTCCCCTGCTACCCGACCCGACTCTGGCAAAGTGAGCCTATAAGCCGCTGCCCTCTGCTTGACATTAGAACGTTTGTTCTTTATAATCGCTGTAACTTCTCACCCTCTGTCGGAAGAATCCCCGAAAAAATGAAGGTCATGGGGGATCTCCCCATGACCTTCATTTTTTCGGAATCTCTTTTCCCATTCCGTGATAACGGAATGGGAAAAGGTGTGGAGGGCAGCAGTATCACCGCCAGTAGATACCTGCCTTTGTCCGCCCACACACAGGAGCAATTGCGACATGAACGCAGACGCCTTTCGCTACTTCTACAACTACCACTTCAGCGAGAACCGCAAGATATGGGATACCTACATCACTTCCCTATCCCATGAACAGTTCACGCAGGACGTGGGCTACTCGCATGGCTCTGTCCGCAACCAACTCGTTCATATCATGAGCACCGACGATGCCTGGTTCAGCGGGCTGCGAGGCGCGGAATTCCCCGAACCGTTCGGTCCCGCCGACGTTGACGACCGGGAGATCATCCGCGCCCACTGGGACGAAGTCGAGCAGAACATGCGCGACTACCTTGGGAAACTGCAGGACGATATGTTATTCCAAAAACCCTTCGCCGAGGGCGAAGACAAGGACCTTATGCTCTGGCAGGTGCTGATCCACGTAGCCAACCATGGCACCGATCATCGCGCGCAGCTCCTCCGGCTGCTCAACGATCTCGGGGTCAAGACCGGGCCCCAGGATTACATCTTCTACGTCTATGACCACCCATAGAGCTTTCCCCCGCGCCACCTCCCTGCCCGTGGCAAACCCTAAAGGTCTTTCCTGGCAGACAAAATACGTGATTCAGCCGGGATCACCTACCCGCCAGGCGTTATCGCCGGAAAGGCAGACCTTTAGGGTTTTAAGTTCCGCCCCGGCAGCATTCGAACTTGATTCGAACCGCTCGCGCCCTGCCGTAACTCTGCGCTTTTGGGCGAGTGAGCCTCAAGCGAACATCGCCCACTTCGGCGATATGAATCGCCGAAGTAAGCAACCGAGTGAGCCTCAGCCACCATTGCCCACTTTCGGGCGAGCGAGGCTCAACCGAGCATCGCCCACTTCGGCGACACGTGTCGCCGAAGCTGCGACAAGACCGAAGGTGCAGGGGATCTTCGCGAAGCATGCACGTCAAGGCAGGCGAGCAACCCCCTCCCTGCCTCCCCCAAATCCACGATGGAAAATCCTGTTGGCAACCGACAGTTTGGCTCGTAGATTTGGGGGATCGCGAAGCAGCCGAAGGCCGGTGGGGGTCCTGCACAGACCTTTACGGTTTTACAAAATCATCTGAATGCCAATAATTTTTCCCATTTACCTGTCTACCTGTTTACCTGCCTCCTTGTTTCCCTGTCTACTTGTTTACCTGCCTTCCTCTCTCCGCTCTTTCCCCTGTCTCCCTGTCTCCGTGTTTACCTCTTTCCGCTCTTTCCCTCTTCCTCTCTCCGCTCTTTCCCCTCTCCCTCTTTCCCTGATCCCTTTTTCCCCCTTCCCAAACCTTGACAATACTAGAACAAGTGTTCTATAATCCGCCTCATCTAACCTATAAGGAGGCAGATAATGAATAATGTCCGATCGACGCGTAGCCCAGGCAGTGGGCTGAGGGGTCTCTGGCGTGATCTTACCCGCGGCCGTACCATGAGCCGGGGGGCAGCCTGGGGCATGATGATCCTCGGCGCGCTTCTGGCTTTCGAAATATTCAACTTCAGCACCACACAGTTTGCCCTGCTCGACATGCTCGGCAGCCTCACCTTCGCCGGGTTCCGCTGGGCCACTATTCTGGCCATTGCCTTCTGCGGTATTGACTTTGCCGGCATCGCCCGCATCTTCACGCCTCAAAAAGGCCGTGACGAGCCTGCCGAGGTCTGGTACCTCTTCGGCGCCTGGCTGCTCGCAGCCGGTTTCAACGCCACCCTCACCTGGTGGGGTGTCTCAGTGGCCATCGTCGACCACAACAGCGCCGCCGCCGGTGCAGTGCTCAGCAATGCCACCATCCTCAAGGTGGTGCCCATCTTCGTTGCCGTCATGGTGTGGCTCATCCGTGTGCTGATCATCGGCACCTTCTCCATCGCCGGCGATAACCTGTTCACGATGGCCGATGCGCGTGCCTATCAGAATCAGGGACGCCCCTCCTACTCCTTCCAACAGGCGAACACCTCCAGGCCTAGCATGAACCAGGCCCCTCCCCTGCGGACCGCTTCCTCGCTGCCCCGCCCTCTACCGAACGCCTATCCAGCTCCGAAAGCTGTGCCGCCCGCCACCTACAATATCCCGAACGAGCCAACCTATCACAACCTCTCCTTCGATGCTTCCTCTTCCACCGACGGGGTGCAGCGCAAACAGTAATACACAGCACACCCAGCTTCCCTCTCGCAGGGAAGCATCTCGAGCCCGGTCTTATACACAACTTTTGAAAGGATCAACATGTCCCGCGCTCGCTACAACCAGGAACCCTGGCAGACAGCCGCGGCCTATGAATCAGAAGGCAGCGGCTGTTTGTCCGGTTTTTTTATCCCACCGTTGGTGGTGCTCCTCGTCGGTTCCTTGTTTGCCTTTTTTGCTTTTAATAACTCCCTGCAAAGCCTCCCCATGCAGAAACTCTCCCCCGCGACGGCTCACCTCTCGCCGGTCTTCACCCCTGAGGTGCAGTACTGGGATGCCTCGATCGCGCGCTGGTCAGCCGCTCTCGGCCTGGACCCAAACCTGGTCGCCGTTATCATGCAGATCGAATCCTGTGGGAATCCCTTCGCGCGTTCCAGCGCCGGCGCCGCCGGGCTGTTCCAGGTGATGCCCTATCACTTCACCGCCACCGATAACCCCACCGCTCCCGATACCAACGCCGCCCGCGGGCTCGATTATCTCAAGCGTTCGCTGGCGGCCTCAAAGAACAACGTGCGCCTGGCGCTGGCGGGTTACAACGGCGGCATCGGCGTCATCTCCCGCGGCGAATGGACCTGGCCCGCAGAAACGATCCGCTATGCCTACTGGGGCAGCGGCATCTACGCAGACGCCGTCAGCGGCGCGGCCAGCTCCCCGCGCCTGGCCGAATGGTTAAGTGCCGGCGGCTCGGGCCTGTGCACCCGCGCCCATCAGCAACTGGGCATCACCAACTAACTACTGTCATCGCGAAGGAGTAGGGGCACAACATGTTGTGCCCAAGCGACTGAAGCGATCTCGCCCTTTTATGTGTCATTACAAAATTTAGCTTGACCGTCCCGAAGGTTTCTTCGCAAAACCCTATTCAGCAGTTCAAACCTTCGGGACGTTCTGCCAAAGGCAAGTCAGTCACTGACTACTGGCTTCTTCTCCGCCGTCAACAGCGGCAGCCAGATCGCAAAGGTCGTCCCTTCCCCCTCTTTCGACTCCACCTTGATGGTGCCCCCGTGGCTCTCCACGATCCACTGCACAATGGAGAGCCCCAGCCCGAAGCCGCTGGTCCTCGTGCGAGTCCGCGACTTCTCCGCCCGGTAGAAGCGCTCGAAGATATACGGCAGGTCTTCGGCCGGTATGCCCGGCCCGGTATCCCGCACGATGATGCGCACCTGTTCCCCGATGACAGCCAGGCCCATGTACACCACTCCGCCTGGGGGCGTGTACTGGATCGCGTTGCCAACCAAGTTCAACAGCACCTGCTTCAAGCGGTCGCGGTCGCCGTTCACCAGCACCTGGTCGATATCCGCCAGCTTGAGCTTCACGTTGTTGCCCGCCAGGATCCGCATCTCGTGGAACACCTCGAGCAAAAGCGTATCCAGCTCAACCGGCTTCAGGTTGAGGGCCAGCTTGCCCGACTCCGCCTGCACCAGCAGGATCAGACCGCCCACCAGCCTCGTCAGGCGGCCCGCCTCCTGGTCGATGCTCGTCAGCGACTCCTCGTCGAGCTGCTTCATGCGGCGCATCAGGTCCACATTGCCCTTGATCACCGTGAGCGGCGTGCGCAGCTCGTGGCTCACGTCGGCCAGGAACCTCTGCTGCGACGTGAACAGGTTCTCGAGCCTCTCGAGCGTCTGGTTGAAAAACTCGATCAGGCTGCCGATCTCATCGTCATTCGGGCCGCTGTAAGGGATGCGCCGCGACAGGTCATCCGCCCGGTTGATTGCCTGGGCCGTATCGGTCACGACTCCCAACGGCGCCAGCGAGCGTCCCAGCACCAGCCACGAACCGAGGGCGGCCAGCGCAACCGCCAGCGCCGCCGACAGCGTCAATATATTGATCAGGTTGGCCTTTGCAGAATCCACCACGGTGAGGCTCGAAGCCACCTGCAGGACAGCGATCCGGTGGACGCCCACTTGCAGCGGCACGGTCAACACCCTCAAGTGGAAACCATTGATGGTGTTCTCGCGGTAAACCGGGTACGTATACTGCAGCCCCCCCGGGTCGAGCGGCTCAGGGAAACCGGCCAGCCCCGGAGAAGCAGACTTTACCCTGCCGTCGTTTCCCCACAGTTGCACATAGGTGTTGGCCGTCAGGTCCAGTGAAGGCAGGTTGACGGTTCTCACCTGCCCGTCGGAATCGACGCGCGTGACCTTGACGATATCGGCCACCGAGGCCGCCAGCCTGTTGTCCACTTCATTAAGCAGGATGAAGCTGATGAGAATATAAACGGCCGTGACAAATATCAATAAAATACCCCCCACAAGCGTAGAGTATAGAAGCGTTAAACGAAGACGAAGAGACAATGCGAATTATGGCTTTGGATTTATGGTTTTGGCTTACCTGTCACATTGCCGGAACCTCGAGTTACGGATTCTCCCGCATCACATATCCCACGCCGCGCACGGTATGGATCAGGCGCGACTCTCCCTCCGCCTCCAGTTTCTGGCGCAGGTAGCGTATGTAGACTTCCAGCACGTTACTCTCGCCGCCAAAATCATAGCCCCACACGCGGTCAAAAATAACTTCACGGGTCAGCACTTGTTTGGGATGGCGCAGGAAGAGCTCGAGCAGCTCATATTCCTTGGCCGTCAACGCAACGAGACGGTTGACGCGCGATGCCTGTCGTGAGCCGGTATCGAGGGTGAGGTCCGCAAATTTGAGCACGGGCACGCGCTCGGGCTGGGTGCGGCGTAACAGGGCGCGCACCCGCGCCAGCAGCTCGTCGAGGTTGAAGGGCTTGACCATGTAATCATCCGCCCCCGCGTCCAGGCCCTGGATCCTGTCCTGCACCTGGTCCTTGGCGGTCAACATCAAGATGGGTATCGAGCCCCCGGTCCGCAAGCGATGACAGACTTCGAGGCCGTCCATGCCCGGCAGCATCCAATCCAGAATAACCAGATCCGGCGTATGATCTCTTGCCAGGATCAATCCCGTACGGCCGTCGGTTGCCGTATCCACGGTGTAACCTTCATAGGCCAGCCCTCGTTGAAGCAATTTTAGGATGGCCTGATCGTCTTCGATGATCAAAATGCGTTCGTTCATACTGCTCCTCGTCTCAGCTCCAGGTTCAAGAGAAGAACTTGGAGCCCATTACACAAATTCTTTGGAACATTGTGCAGTACGATATGGGTCGGTCCTGATTAAAATAATACCACAAATTGCTTTGCCGCCTTCCCGTTGGCATTCCTTGAGAAACAGAAGCGCGATGGCTTAAGGTAGAATGTCCGCATGCCCTTGAACAAAAGAATCTTCGACCTGGTGGCGGCCGGCCTGGGGCTGATCCTCCTGTCGCCTGTCATTCTTCTGATAGCGATCCTCGTGCGCATCCTCATCGGAAAGCCGGTGCTGTTCCGCCAGTCAAGGCCGGGCTATAAGGCGCAGACCTTCTACATCTACAAGTTCCGCACGATGACCGAGGCGCGCGACGCAGACGGGAAGCTGCTCCCCGATGCGGTGCGACTGGTGCCGTTTGGGCGCTTCCTGCGCTCGCTCAGCCTGGATGAGCTCCCTGAGCTTTACAACATCCTGCGCGGCGACATGAGCGTGGTGGGGCCGCGGCCCTTACTAATGGAATACCTGCCGCATTATTCCCCTGAACAAATGCGCCGCCACGAGAGTTATCCGGGTCTCACGGGCTGGGCGCAAATCAACGGCAGGAATGCCATCGACTGGCCCACGCGTTTCGCCCTGGACATCTGGTATGTGGATCACCGGTCGTTCTGGCTCGACATTAAGATCATCCTTCTCACCCTCTGGAAGGTGATCAGGCGCGAAAACGTCAATCAGCCGGGACAGGCCACCGTGGAGTATTTCACGGGGAACAAGGATTGACTTTTGTTTTGCACGGCGTATAATCAGCCCAACATAACCGCGCGAAGACAAGTAATTGTGTGGATCTTCAAGGTTTTCAAAGACTTGAGAATCCCGAATCCGTTCAGTGAGCCGCCGGCCGGTGCGAGGCGGACGGACCGACAATGAAATCCACTTCGCCACGTTGCCCTCGCAGGGGCGCACGGAGACCCATCCGTGCGCCGTAAGAGGGACGCCAGCGCCCGTTAGAGCGCAAGCTTAAGAGACCCCTCCAGATCTCCTCATTTTGAAAGAAAATGAGAAAAGGAGCGGCAGGGGTAAAGCAGGTGGCACCACGAGACGCCCCCTCGTCCTGCAAATGGACCGGGGCGTATTTTATTGCCTGGCCTTGAAAAGGCCGGAAACCTGCGCTGTACATCAGCCGGGCCGCACATGGAGGTGCAATCATGCTGGACATCAATCTAATTCGTGAACATCCCGAGGTGGTTCGTAAGGCATTGAAGGATCGCCAAATGGAAACCTCCCCGGTCGATTCCGTCCTGAAACTGGATGAAGAACGCCGCGCTCTTCTGACGGAAGTGGAGAAGCTCAAAGCCGAACGGAATGTGGTCTCCAAGGAGATCGGACAGATGAAGGACGCTGCCGCCCGGCAGTCACGCATCGATGCGATGCGGCTCGTCGGCGATAAGATCGGCGCCCTCGACAAGGAAGTGGCAGCGGTGGACCTGAAGTTGAGCGCGGTCACCGCCTCCATTCCAAACATCCCCGATCCGCAGACCCTGGTTGGGAAGGATGAGGATGAGAACGTCGTGCTGCGGACGGTGGGAGAGCAGAAAAAGTTCGACTTCGAGCCCAAACCCCACTGGGATCTTGGCCCCGCGCTCGGCATCATTGACTTCGAGCGCGGCACCAAGATCACCGGCTCGCGCTTCTACGTGCTGAGCGGCCCGGGTGCGCGCTTACAGCGCGCACTAATCGCTTTCATGCTCGATCTGCATATACGGCAGGGCTACACCGAAAAATATCTGCCTTTCATGGTCAGAACCGAGACCGTGTTTGGCGCGGGACAACTGCCAAAGTTTGCAGATAACCTTTACAAGGACCATGAGGAAGATCTTTACTTCGTGCCGACCGCGGAGGTCCCTCTCACCGGCCTGCACATGGACGAGATCCTCGACGAAGCCAAACTGCCGCTGCTTTATACGGCTTACACGCCCTGCTTCCGCCGCGAAAAGATGAGCGCCGGGCGCGACGTGCGCGGCATTAAACGTGGACATCAATTCGATAAGGTCGAGATGTACATCTACTGCAAGCCGGAAGAATCAGATGCCTGGCTCGAAAAGATGTGCGAGAATGCCGAAGTCACCTGCCAGGAGCTTGGTCTCACCTATCGCATCAAACAACTGTGTACGGGCGATCTCGGCTTCAATTCCACGAGCACTTATGACGTGGAGGTGTGGGCGCCGGGATGCAACGAGTGGCTGGAAGTCTCATCGGTTTCCAACGTACGCGACTTTCAGGCGCGGCGGGCGAACATTAAGTACCGTAGCGCCAGGGATGGGAAAGCCCACCTGGTCAATACGCTGAATGGTTCAGGACTTGGGCTTCCGCGCACCCTGATCGCCGTGCTGGAAAACTATCAGCAGCCTGACGGATCGGTGGCGGTGCCTGAGGTGCTTCGTCCCTGGATGGGCGGCGTGGAGGTGATCACGGCATAACAGAATAACCCCGCGATGGTTATAGCCTCTGAAGGTCAGATGAGACATGCCCACTGATCCCCGCTTCTGGTCGGAAGTCCTCCTCCAAACCCTGACGCTGTTCGTGCTCCTGGTGGGTTTGTTGGGATTGCTGATCCCTGTCTTTCCGGCCCTCGTGGTGATGTGGCTGGCTACGTTTATTTATGCTCTGATCGAGAACTCGCTCGGTCGGATGGGATGGATCGACTGGACGCTCTTCGGACTCATCACCGTCTTAATGCTGGTTGGGAGCGTGATTGATAACATCATCATCGCCCGGAAAATGCGCGGCCGGTCCATCCCGTGGAGTTCCATTGCGTTGGCGTATCTGGCGGGCATTCTCGCCAGCATATTCCTCACACCCCTGATCGGGATGGCGGCCTCGCCTCTCAGCCTTTTCGGGGTGGAATATCTCCGCTTGCGCGATCGCAACCTTGCGTTCACCTCTGCCAAAACCTATATGATCGCCTGGGGCTGGTCTTTTGCGGCTGTATTTGGCGTGGGCGTTCTGATGATCCTCGTCTGGTTGGCCTGGGTATCGTTCTAGGATCGGGCGCTGGTGACAATTCCAAGTTAGTCAATACGCGCGCAAGTCGAAGGCCGTCTCTGTGGGGGCGCTGTCCGAACCCGGGAGCAGTCAAGCCGGGGAGGGCAAAGCTGTGATTGGGGGCGCTTCTTCTTTGCCTCTGGGGATATAATTATCCGAGCGGCCGGCCCAACTTAAGACCGCCTACTTCGTAAGAACTTCCCAAAGGAGAATGTTATGCCATCCGTCATAAACGATGTTGCGGGATTGCTGGGTTACCTGTTGAGAGCGATCGGCTTTCTGGTCATTGGGTATGCCATAGGCCGATTTGTCCTCGACAATTATAAGAAGGCCATCTGGCAGGTACAGCTTGGGCTTATCCTGGGCCTTTTCGGTCTGCTGATCGGTCTGACCGACTTCGCCTCGCCGGGGTCTGTGGGGGCTTTCGCCCTCGGAGCGGGTGGAGCATACTTTATGAACGTCATGCCCCAAAAAGCTGAAGGCGAAGACGACTCAAAGAAATAACAGAAGTTGTTCGAGACTGATCCCCAGACAGCCCCTGCTAAGGGTATTAGATTCAGGCTCCGATAGCGGAGCCTGAATTTTATTATTTCTTCGGGTTCTGCGCTGCCAAGAGCACGGTGATACCAGTCAGGCCGTCCGCGGTACCGGTCGAACCACATTGCGCATCGTCTGGCCCTCCGAAGGGGCAACAGGGAGGGTGAAATAGAATAGGCTGCCCTTACCAACCTCGCTCTCGACGCCGACCTGCCCACCCAGCTTTTCCACGATATGCAGCACGATCGACAGGCCCAGACCATGGCCGCCTTTGTGGGACTTGCCCAATTGGGTAAAAGGCGTGAATAAGCACGTTCGAGCTTCAGAGGGAACCCCCTGGCCTTTGTCGCGTGTCCAGAAACGGACCATTCCGTCCGATTGGCACGTGGCGCCCAGTTCCACGCGAGGCGACGGCCCGCCGTACTTCAGGGCATTGCTGATGTAATTGGCCCATACCTCTTCGATCCAGGGCCCGTAGCCGATGGTGGTTGGCCAAGCCTTGGGATAAATCAGCCGGCCTCGCTGTTCTTTGATCTGAAATTTCAGCCGGTTCCTTACCTTGTCCACGACCGTTGCCATGTCCACCGGCTCCATCGGCGACTCCACCTTGCGTACCTCCGAAAGGAGCAACAGACTATCGATGATGCTGTTCATTTCGAAGGCTGTGGCCTTGATCTGCTGAAGGAATTCCTTCAATTCCTTGCGAGACAGATCTGCTACTTCGTTAATGACATCGGCAGCGGCGATGATGACAGACAACGGGTTTTTGAGATCATGAGCGACAGTATGGGCATAAGCATCCAATTCCTCATTGCGGGTTTTTAGTGTGGCTGCATCTTCCCTCAACAGGTTTTCTGTGCGGGTCAAATCCGCGTTCTGGGCTTGCAATGTGGCCGCGTACTCACGCAATTGATCCTGCGAGCGCTTCAAGTCCCTGAGTAAAATCGCATAAGGCTTGACCAGCCCGGTTTCTATGATGGCTTTATACAATAAATAGAAAGCCACCAGCCTCAGCAAGTGACCGATCAGGTTAGCTTGCCCGTAAACACTTACATAAGAAGTAAATGCGATCTCCGAGGCAATTGTAAGGCTCAGGGAAAGGATAAGGAGGCGAAAGACGCCTGGGTCGAATTCCTGGCGTTTCCAGAATAAGTACCCAATCCCCACCAGAAATAAGAGTGAAATTACATATTCGCTGGTCTTCTTAAAAGCGGTCAGACCCACTCCTTCCACATAAGCAGCCGGAAAGACCTGCCAGTAGAAGATGGACAGGAGCAGCAGGCCCACGACCAGGATATAGACTCCGACTTGAAAGTGGAGTCTAAGCTTGCGTCCCAGGAACGCGGGCGCAATAAGCCAGGAAATGCTTTGCAGATACCGGGCTGCGATCCATAATTGCGTCGCGAGGTTACCGGTTTGGTCTGAAAATACGCCCATGCCTTTATAAGCCAGCGTGTGGAGCAGGTCCAACAGTGCAATAAATACGGAGGCAATCCCGATGAAAAGCAGGTAATTGTTATTAATAAACCCCCGGGAGTTCCAGGCAATCACAAAGATTCCAGCAGCTACAATGATCGTGAACAATTCGACCACGCTGTGAAAGAGCAGATAGCTGTGCAAGCTGATCAGATCAATAGCAAGCAGCAAGAATAATCCGATTAAGACCGCCCCGCCAAATCGGATGAGTATGGATTTTTTATCCATGCAACCCTCCCCATAAGCTTCATGTCAGAATGTGAACCTGATCCAAGGCACCGCCCCGCGTCTCGAGAGAAAGCTCAAATTCATTTTACATCCGAGTCAATGGAGAAACAAGCGACTTTCAATCAATGGGCAGGTTCCGGGGGTTCCGCCTGCCGGGGCATACGCAATTCTCCGGCAGGACAGCGCCGCGGCCGCCGGGGATAGTCAGGCTCCCAAATTGATCGGGGAATTCAGAAGCGCTGCAACCAGCTTGACGGCGTTTTCCACATCGTTGATGTCCACCATCTCCGAAGGTGAATGGACATAACGGCACGGGATGGACACGCAACCCACGGGGATGCCCGCCCGTACCAACTGCATGGCGCGGGCATCGGTGGTCCCGCCCAAAAGCACTTCGCGTTGATAAGGCAGCTTTGACCTCTCAGCGGTACGGACCATCCAGTTAACGACGCGGGGATCGGAGATCATACCGCTATCGCGGATCTTGATGGCCGGGCCTTTTCCGAGCGCCAGTTCAATACCCCTCTGGCCGGGGGTATCACCCCAGGCTGTTACATCAATTGAAAAGCCAAGCTCAGGATCTATACTATAGGCTGAGGTCTGTGCGCCGCGGGTACCCACTTCCTCCTGAACCGTAAAGACAAAATAGACTTCGTGCTCTGTGGCCTTGAGCCTTCGCAACGCTTCGATTGCAACTGCGCACCCAATACGATCATCCAGGGATTTGGCGACAAGGCGGTCACCTAAATCCAAGAATGGACGTTCGAAGGCGGCAACGTCCCCGGTCTTCACCGGGCAGTTCTTTTTGCTCGAGGCGCCCACATCAATAAACATCCGGTCGAGCGGTGGAATGTCGCTTGTGTGATCCGTGGGTTCAAGACCGATCACCCCCGTAGCACCGTTAACAAAACTGACGCGCCCGCCCGGGAGATTCCGCAGATAGACCCCGCCAATGGCTGTAAAGCGTATGAATCCGCCGTCGTCCACGTGAGTCACCATTAGCCCGATCTCATCCATGTGCGCGGCGATCATTATGCGTTTACCGTTCTTCGAGGCTCGACCCTTCCGTACGATCAGGTTACCCAATGCATCCACACGGACTTCATCGGCCAATCCCTTGACCTCGCTGCGGATCACGCCCCGGATCGCATCTTCGTAACCGGAGGGGCTAAAAACGTCAGTAAGTTTTTGAAGGAGTTGCTTCATAGACGGCCTCATTGCTGCAGCGGCACGGTTTCGCCCGCTGCAAATATCCTTGTCTGTTTGCGCGTCAACAGGTGGACCTTGCTTTTGCCCATCACCTGCCATTGGCCTCCCAACTGGCCAACCAGCGCAGTGTTCTCGTCAACGCCAAGCATATATTCACTGTCTTTCAAGCCTCGGCGCAAAAGGTTCACGTAGACTTTAAAGGGCCCCGAGTTATCAAAATGGGGCATCACATAATCGACGGGCACGAGGCTAAAGCCATCCAACGTTCCCATGCCCATGCGCCGGAAGTTAGGGATACGCTTAGCCAGTATCATTGCGCCGGCTGAGCAGCCCGCGTAGACCGCGCCACGCGCCCAGGCTTTTTGTGCAGCGCCCCATGCACGGCTTCCATTCATCGTCTCGTAGAGATACAGCGGGTTGCCGCCTGAAAAATAAATCAAATCGGCAAACTCGAGGATCGGTTCAAATTGCGGGTCGTCCGCTGAAGCCGAGTCGATGATAGGCAGCGCCTGCACCTGCGCCCCCAGTGCTTTGAAATGTTCCTGACCCATCCTCAACCAGCGCCCCACGCTTTCATCCCCTTCCTGCCCTGCTGCGGTTGGCAGGCAAACAACGTTCGGGACATGTCCGTCCTTCTTTACGGAGGCTAACAGATGACGATCCACTTCATCCATGACGGGTAAATACTCTCCAGCACCTACTAAAGCGATTAGACCTTTCATTCAAGCCGCCTATAAGTAGATTCAACGTTTAAGAATATCCGGCGTCAAACGCTTGAGCGCCGCGAACAACAGAGATAAGGTGTACTTCCAATCATCCACCCGTGCAATGCTGAGGGCAGTGTGTGTGTAGCGATGAGGGACCGAGACAGAGACAACGGGGATACCTGAAGCCGTTCGCTGGATCGCCGCCGCGTTGGTCCCACCGCCGCCTGGCTGGCGGAATTGGAATGGAATCTTGTTTCTTTCTGCCGTCTCGGCCATGAATTTGATGAGGCGCGGATCGTCGAGGGCAGATGGATTGGCGAGGTAGATCGCTGGGCCAAACCCAAGGCGCGTATTATAGAAAGTATTCTCACCTTCGCACTGCATCGGAAGATCGTTTGCCGGTGTAGAGTCAATCGCAATTGCCAGATCAGGCTCCAAATGGTGAGCCGCGACCCTTGCCCCACGCAACCCGATCTCTTCCTGCACCGTGAAGGAGGCCAGCAGATCAATATTCGACGGCGCATATTTGACCATTTGGATCAAGGTTGCAAGACCTATTCGATCATCAATCGCCTTCGACATGATCGAAAGACCAATCCGCCGAAAATTCGGTGCAAAGGTTCCGCGCTCCCCCACCTTGGCTTTGGCGCCTGTTCCAAGGTCGACGCGCAAGGAATCAACGGGAATGGGGTGTTTGAGATCATCTGATTTTGTCAGATGGATAGGCTTTGCGCCGATGACACCCGGCGCATGATCCTTTCCAACCACAACCTGCTTACCCGCCAGATTGCGTGCATCTATGCCGCCGATGGTCCTGAATTCATATATCCCCTCGCCATCCTCAGCCACGAGCATGAAGCCAACTTCATCCATGTGCGCATCCAGCATAACTCTCAGCCGCTTCCCGCCGCGTCCCTTTTTGGTCACAAGCAGATTACCAAGAGCATCCACCTTGAATTCATCTGCATAGGGTTTAACTTCCTCGATGACGATCTTTCGAACTTCGTTTTCGTCGCCCGAGACTGAAACGGCGTCACAGAGTCTTCCGAGCAATTTGATTTGGGCTGCGCCAATCGCGGGGAGGTTATTTGGCATCTTTTTCCTCCCACGAAATCTTTGAGACAAAATCACCTTCAAGGCTGCTGATAAATTCAGCCAGCAATCGCCCTGCGCGCAATACATCTTTCGTGGAGATCATCTCAACAGGAGTGTGCATATAGCGGAGGGGGATGCCAATCAACATGGTCGGGATCCCTGACCGCGCCACCTGGATTGCGTATGCATCAGTACCCGAATGTGCAGGCGTTAACTCCATGGCAACCGGGATTTCAAGTTTATCAGCCAATTCCTTGAAGGTTTTATAAAGAAATGGATGGAGGTTCGCACCCCAGCCAAGCGTTGGACCCTTACCCATCGGGAACGTTTCCCAACCGTTCGCACCGGGTCCTTTTGCAAAGGTTACGTCCATGGCAACCGCCAGATCGGGTTGAAGCTTGTATGCGGAGGTGGCGGCCCCGCCGAGAGTCTCTTCTTCCTGTGCGGTAGCGACCGCCCATACATCCCAGAGATGAGTTTTCGCCTGAAGTTCTTCAAGGCAAACCGTCAGGGCAGCAACCGAGGCGCGGTTATCCAGGGAATGACCGCTTAACACTTCTTCAGCCATTTCGACCGGCGGGGTATTAAATGAAACGAGGTCGCCTACCCGAATAAGGTTCGCCGTCTTTGCAGGCGACAATCCCACGTCCACAAGCAAATGGCGAAGGCCGATCACCTCGCCTCGCGCCTCATCGGGAAGTGTCCTGGCGGGCGGCATTACAACGACACCGGGCAGGTCCTGCCTGCCATGAACCATGATCTGCGTCCCCGGCAAAATGCGGGTATCGATACCGCCAATTTCATCGATATGTAAGAAGCCGTCTTCGATCTTAGTAACCATCAGCCCGATCGCATCCATGTGGGTGGCAATCATGATGGATGGATGGTTACCCTTGCCCTGACCGCGCTTCAAAGCCTGCAAAGAACCGAGGGGGCTGGTTGAAACCTCATCCACCAACGGCTTCCACTTTTGTTCGATAAGACGCGCAACCGGGCCCTCGTAAGCCGAGAGGCCAGGCACGGAGATCAATGACTTCAAGAAGGGAAGGATATCTGTCATGGCGGCGTTACTGTCGTCGGAAAAGGCGTCAATGATGGCGTAAGTGTAATTGTAGGCGTAAGAGTTCTCAGTCGGTGAAGGCGTTAATGTGGGCGTGAGAGTATCGGTCGGCGAGGCGGTAAAGGTGGGCGTAAAAGTAAGGGTCGGGGAGGGCGTGAATGTAAGCGTCGGAGGGATAAACGGAGTGGGTGAGATCGTCGGTGTGAGGCTGGGACTTGGGGTAAGTGAAACAGTCTCCGTGATTGTTGGAGTTTCGGTATTGGTTGGAGTAGTTGAACCGGTGGCAGTGACTGTGATTGTGACGGAGGCGGTGGGGGTAGCAGTACCCGGTTGTGGCGCAAAACCCAAAGCAATTCCCCCAAGACAATAACAAGGAAGAGTCGCGAGAATAATTGCGATCAAGATCAAACGCCGGCGCGTACGCGGGTCTTCGCGATCAAACATCGGCACGATGATAACATAAAAGAAAAAGGGAATCGAAAATTGGGCGAGGAACCGGATTGGCATTTATAGACAACCCTGCCCCAGGTCAACAAAGGAATGGATACGGGCCCCGGTGGTTTTGATTGACTTTCCATCCGGGTCCGCAAGGTATAATTTCGGCAATGATTCCGCTCAAGCTGCGTATTTCCGGTTTTCTCTCGTATCACGATCCGGTTGAAATAGATTTCACCACTTTTGACCTGGCCTGTATATCCGGCCAGAACGGTGCGGGTAAATCATCGCTGCTGGACGCCATGATCTGGGCACTTTTTGGTCAGGCGCGCAAGCGTGATGAGTTTCTGGTTAATCTGCAATCAAAAGCAGCGGAGGTTGCATTCACATTCGAGTATGAGGGGAACGTATATCGCGTGCAGCGGGCCCTGCCCCGTGGAAAGACCGCGGTATTGGAATTCCAGATTTAAGAATCATTCACCAGCGATAAGGCCAGGCTGTCCACTAATGGCGGATGGAAACCGCTTACCGAACGCACGCTGCGCGAGACGCAGGCGCGCATCGAACAAACCCTCCGTCTAGATTACGAAACCTTTATCAACGCGGCCTTCTTTTTGCAGGGCAAGGCCGACCAGTTTACGCAGCAAACCGCCAGTAAGCGCAAGGATGTGCTCGGCACCATTCTCGGCCTCGAGATGTGGGAGACTTACAAAACACGCACCTCGGATAAACGCAAATCCCTCGAAGACGAGGTCCGCAGCATTGACGGACGTATCGCCGAGATAGACACAGAGCTGGCGGAGGAAGAGCCACGCAAGCAGCGCCTCAAGGAACTTGAAGCCGAGCTGCAGGTCTTAACATCAGCCCGCAAAATCCAAGAAACCGCGTTGGAAACTATCAAGAAGGCCACGGCTTCGCTGGAACAGCAGCGCAGACTGGTCGAGACGCTGGCCTCCGCGCTCGAAAGATTGGTCACTCGTCTCACCGGCTCACAAAATCGCCTGGTGGCGCGAGAGAATGTTCGCGCCACCTATTCCCACCTGGTGCAAAGGACCAAGGAGATTGAGTCTGCTTATAAAGCATGGCAAAAAAGTCGCAGTGATTTGGAAGAATGGGATAAGGTCGCCTCTTCCTTCCGGGAATACGAAAAAGACCGCGCCCCTTTATTGGAACAGATCGCTGCCGAAAAGTCGCGCCTGGAGGAAGAACACCGCAGTTTGTCCCTCGAACAGGATTCCATCAGCAATCAGCAATCTGAAATCGGCAATTTGGAATCAGAAATCGAAGGACTACAGAAATCGCTGGCCGAAGCAGAAAGCAAAGTTGCCGAACGCGGGCAATTGGAGCAGGAGCGCAACGCCTCGCGGGAGAAGCAGGCCGAGCTAAGGGCCGAAAACGAAGCTCTTAAGATCGAAATGGATGGGCTCAAAGTTCGTATCGATACACTGGATTCCGCGGAAGGCGCTGCCTGTCCATTATGCGGACAGCCTTTGAGCGCCGAACACCGCAAGTTCACTTTGAAGCAGCTTCGAGCGGAAGGCAAGGAGAAAGGGGATCGTTTCCGCACGAACAGATCCATGACCGATGAGTTGGCGGCGAATATCAAAGTCCTTGAAACGAAAATCGACAAACTCTCGTCGGCGGAGAATGAGCGGCTCATCTACTCCAATTCGGCTGCGCAACTCAGCGAGCGCATTGACCGATTAAAGTCTTTGGCACGAGATTGGGAGATAAATGGCAGGAAGCGCTTGAAGGATTTGGAAAAAGTGCTCGATGGCCGGAAATACGCACCTGAAGCGCAAAAAAAACTCGCCAAGGTGGATAAAGCGCTCGCCAAACTCGGTTACGATGCAGCCGCGCACGATGCCGCGCGTGCCCTGGAACTTGAACAGCGTGCCGGTGATGAGGAGTATCGCAAGCTTGAATCGACGTGTGCCGCGCTGACCCCGCTGGAAAATGAAATCCAGAACCTGAAAGCGGAGGTCGAAAATCAAACCCTGGAAATCGAAGAGCAGGAGACCGAATACAAGACTGCCAAGGAAAACTTCGAATTGGCGCAGTCACAAGCGCCCGATCTGGACCAGGCTGAGCGTTCCCTGTTTGACTTGCAGGAGCAGGAAAACAGCCACCACCAGGAAGTAGGCGCGGCCCGCCAAAAGGTTTCGGTTCTGGATGGTCTTTTGACCCGCAGAGCTGAGTTCACTTCAACTCACGAGGGATTGTCTCTCCAGATCGGACGGCATAAAACTCTCGAACGCGCCTTTGGCAAGGATGGCGTGCCTGCCCTGCTTATCGAGCAGGTCCTACCCGAGATCGAATCGAAAGCCAATGAACTGCTTGACCGATTGAGCGACGGCCAGATGTCCGTCCGCTTTGTGACACAAGCCGAGTATAAAGATAGAAAGCGTGAGGACTTGAAAGAAACACTCGACATCCTGATCAGCGACTCGGCTGGCGTACGCGACTATGAGATGTACTCAGGCGGTGAAGCTTTCCGGATCAACTTTGCCATCCGCCTGGCACTCTCCGAAGTGCTGGCACAGCGTAAAGGCGCCCGGCTGCAGACGCTGGTGATCGACGAGGGTTTCGGTTCGCAGGATATACAGGGCCGGCAGCGATTAATTGAAGCAATCAATTTGGTGAAGGGCGATTTTGCCAAAATATTGGTCATAACGCATCTTGACGAACTTAAGGATGCATTCCCCACAAGGATCGAGGTGGAAAAAACAGAAACGGGCAGCAGGGTCAGGGTTGTATAAATGCGAGCGCTTATCCGGGAGGTATTCGAGCCTTTCTACCATAACGGTAATGTCCATATACCGCTTGTTATCCTTTTTATCCTGATTAATACGCTTGTGCTTGCCAACGCCCTCCTGCACGACCCCTATCAGGGCTACGATGCGGGGGACCACATCCATTATATTAAGACGCTGGCTGAAAAAAAGGCGATCCCCACTTGCGCAGACACGGCCCAATGTTATGTTCCTCCGCTCCCGTATATGTTACCTGCCCTTATCCTGGCAACCGGAAGGATCAATCTTTGGCAAGCCGCCAAATTCGCACAGTTGATCAACATTGTTCTTTCCTTAGGAGTGAGCTATTACCTGCTTAAGATCTGTGATTTGATTGATCCCAAAAATGTTCCTTTAAAAGTTATCATCGCTGGCCATGCTGGGAATTTTGCCGGTTTATTACAAGACATACTCATTGATACGCGGGGAGACTTACCTGGGTCTCTTGATTGTCTTTATTGCATACCAGGTCCTCGCACTCTTCCTAGGCAGAGGCCAGACATATGTCCAACCTGGTACTGCTTGGGTTGGCTGTGGGTCTCTCCATTCTCGCACGGTCAATGGGCGTTACTGGTGATTCCGGCGATTTGTCTATCTGCGGCCTATGCCGCGTTCAACGATCATTCAAAAGTCAGATTGGCGATTTCCACAATAACCGTTTGCGTGCTTGCCCCGATTCTGCTTGGCGGATGGTACTACTACATTATGTTTCGGCGTTACGGCTCGCTGACCGCCTGGGACCGTCCGGCATCAGCTCTTTCATTAAGCGTTTTTCCGCTGGAATTTTATTTGGGTACAGGCTCAGGAAATCTATTCACAGATCCTATTCGACCCAGTTTCTCAAATCAATTTCCGGCAATTTTTTATTCTGACACCTGGGGCGACTATTCCGCATATTTCCTGATCTATGCAATAGATACCCGAAATAACACATTCATAAACGGCAAGAGCCTGGAAAGGGTCATAAGAGCGGGCAAACCTTATCCTGAATGGCTTGAAACGAACCGTTTTACCTTCAATACATATTTGGGACAGGTAAATCTGGTTTCTCTGCTGCCCTCAGCAATCCTGGCAGCAGGGTCTTATCCTCGGAGTTATACAATTATTCCGTTCTCTCAGCGATAAATTGCCAGGTGCCAGGAACCTGGGCTCGACAATATTTTCATTGATCATTTTGTGTTCCCTGGCTGGCTATGGATGGTATCTGCTTCGTTATCAAAACCACGGTCAGGGTGGTGACCTGATAAAAGCCTCTCATATGCTCCAGATCTTTCCATTCCTGGGACTGCTGGCCGGTGGGGTACTTGATAAATTATGGAAGTGGCGTCCAAATCTTTGGGTCGCGCTTATGATCGCTTTGGGACTTGTTTTCCTGCATAACCTTCCAGCCATGGTTACCCACTATCCTCTATTTCCATGAGTTTGGCATTTACAGTTTCCACGTTATTTTTACTGGCAGGATTAATCGTAATCTACTGGGTCCACAATCAAAATCATCTCGATATTATGGTTTCACCAGTGCCAGCCCCCTCCGATGCGCCGTTGATCTCCGTTTGCATACCGGCGCGCAACGAAGAGCATAATCTACGCGCTTGCGTAGAAGCAATCCTGGCACAGACTTATCCCAATTTCGAACTCATCGTCCTGGATGATAGCTCAACAGATGCCACCCCTGCGATCCTAAAAGAACTATCCAAAGATAAGCGGCTGCACCGGTTGAATGGGGCTAGTCTGCCTGCCGGATGGGCCGGCAAACCCTACGCCTTGCACCAGGCTTGCGCGGCTGCACAGGGCGAATGGCTATGCTTCGTAGATGCCGATACTTTTCTAGCACCCGAAGCACTGGCTGCCTGTTACGCAAAGGCGATAGAAACCAATGCCGACCTGTTTACAGTCATGACTTTTCAAATTACGGGCACATTCTGGGAGAGGGCTGTGCTGCCGCTCGTAATGACCGCGCTTTCGGTCGGCTTCTCGCCGCGCAAAGTCAATGACCCAGGCAGCCGCGACGCCATTGCCAATGGTCAGTTCATTATGATCAAACGCGCGGTCTACGAGGCCATCGGAGGTTACGAGCGGATCAAGGACAAGATCGTGGAAGACAAAGCCATTGCGGAAATAGTGAAAAACAGCGGCTTCCGGCTGATCGTCGCAGACGGAATGAAACTGGTTAGCACCCGGATGTACACCTCCCTACCGCAAATGTGGGAGGGCTGGACAAAGAATATCTACCTGGGTCTGCGAGATCAACCTGCTCTGCTTTTGCTCGGCGCTTTTGGCGCATTTCTGCTGGTAGTAACAGCGCTTTTCCTTCCCCTTTGGCCCCTACTCGGATTATTCTGGTTCGAGCACGGGGGCGGATGGATGGCATTCTCCATTACGGTCGAAGCGTGTATTTTGTGGGGTGTTTTGATCTATGCTCGTGCGGCCGTCGCCTGCAGCATGGGTATCCCGCGCTGGTATGCATTGACAACACCGCTCGGTGCAGGCGTCTTCATGGCTATGATGCTAACTTCATCCTGGAAAGTTTTATCCAAACAAGGGGTAACGTGGAAAGGACGACGATACAACCCGGAATGACAATTTCGGGGTGGGGATTAAAGCGCCATCCTGCAATCTGTACCCTGAGATCACCAGCCTCTTGAATTTTGTGTAGTTCGCCGGGGTTATCCCGGGTCGTTTCCAAGGAACATTTTATCCACCCCGCGATCTATTTCCCATGGATATATGATAAAGGCATCAGTGATCGCCGCATAATAATCGGGACGGACCGCCCCAAAAAGATTGCGATAAGGGTTGAAATGAAGCACGCAAGTTTCAGCGAAGCCCCCGGCTGCCGAAACACGATTCTTGACGGCGGTGCTGGTGCGCCCCGAACCCCAAACATCGTCAACGATCAAAGTTGGACGCCCGCGCAGTTTGTCATCTGCAGGGAATTGAATAAACTCAGGCCACACCATCAGAGTGGATTTCTGGCTGGCAGACTGCGCCGGAAAATCCACCGCAGCAGTCAGAATGTGTGTAATGTCCATCGCGTCCGCCAACATTCCCCCCGGGATGATTCCGCCGCGGGTGATGATGACCATGGCAGTAAATTCGCGCTTAAATTGAGGGATAAGATGATCGATGAGGCGATCCACCTCTTCCCACGTTATTATTTCACGACGATACTCCGGCTGCATAATTTATGGTTTCATGATCAGTGTCTAAACCAGCGCGGCAGCCAACGGCGCGGGAGCAGCCACCTGTATGGGTTGGCCCTGGGCCTGCGCCTTTTCCACATCACGCGCCCACAGGAACAGGCAGGTGTTGTAAGCGGTCATGGTATACGAACTGATAATGCTGGCCACCATCGCAAATACGAAAAAGATCATGGCGCCCAGGCCGATACCGACCACCACCGCTACCGTGCTTGAATTGAACAATGAGATCAGTCCGAAACCGACTACCAGCCCAAGCACCAATCCAATTGCACCGAGCACGAAGCTGATGAATCCGGTGATCCAACGCACACCCACTGTGCTTACACCAATCAATAAAAGGTTGCCTTTGGCAATTTGTGTGGCGCGCTTGACCCCCGCCACCAGATTGGCATCTTCGATCATCATCGCAGGCAAAATGAGGTAGGATGCCTCGGTCCAGACGGCTTCGATCAAGCCGCCCAAAGCGCTGCCAAGCCACCCTGCTCCACCGCGACGATTCCGGTTTCTGCGCAGCTGGTTTGTGAATACACTGACAACGGTGGATACGGCGGCCAGACTGATGATATTCCAGAATTCCCGCTGGACTTTGGCCCAGGCCTTATCCATCCGGCCATCCCCTTCCGATAGATAACCATAGATCAAATAGACCGTCATTCCCGAAAAGAGATAACTTACGACATAGTGGGCGAAAATCAGAATGGCGCCAATAACGACCATGGCAACCTGCCCAGGCAGGCTGCCATCGCCGCCGAACAAAAATGCTGCAGCTATAAGCGGGATGATTCCGAGGATTGAAACGATTAGGCCGACGATCAAGGCGTAGATCGACGGCTTGATCAAATCATTATCCTTAAATGCCATCCGCCACGCCTCTTGCAGGAAAGACCAACCACGCGCCAAACTTTGCATAATTCTCTCCTTTTCCTAAAGTAAGTCGATTATAGCAAACTTATGGGTTCGACTTCAACCCGCCAATCAGTGGATAGACGACCACGGAGCAGCGGGGGTAGATCTGCTCCGCGCAGGACGATTTGCCAGCGAAACTTCCCATCAAGTTTGTAAAAAAAACAGGGAGCAGGGCCAATGACAGTGGTCAAGCCCTGACCTTCAACTTTAAGTTGTTCCCGCAGTTTTGCCCCCAGGACATTTGCCTCTTTTTCGGCTTTAACCGGATCGTGATGTCGATATTCGAGTCGAACCAATTGCGAATAAGGTGGATAGCCCAGGCGCCTGCGCTGCGCCAATTCTTCCTTATAGAATCCGTTGACATCCTGCCTCGCCGCGGCTTGAATAGCGTAATGCTCGGGGGAAAAGGTTTGCAGTACAACCCGCCCGCCCCGCGACGAACGCCCAGCCCGGCCTGCAACCTGCGTCAGCACCTGAAAAACACGTTCCGCAGCAAAAGGATCGGGCAGGTGCAAACCCACCTCCGCCAGCACGATGCCAACCAGCGTGACCCGCGGCAGGTCAAGGCCTTTGGCCAGCATTTGCGTACCCACCAATACGTCGGCCCGCCCTGCCACGAAATGGCTGAGGATGATCTCATGTGCGTCTTTCTGACGCGTTGTCTCCCAGTCCCAGCGTAAGGTGCGCGCTCCCTGGAACAAGGATTGCACTTCGGCTTCCACCTTTTCACTCCCCAGGCCATGGGCGCGTATGCTCGAGTTACCACATTCGGGGCATTTCTTCGGCATCAGGCGCTCATAGCCGCAGCGATGGCAAAGCAGCTTTTCACCGGCTGAAACGTGATATGTGAGGGGCGCGTCGCAGCGCGGACACTTCACCACATAGCCACACTCACGACAAAATACATAGGTCGCCGTGCCGCGCCGGTTCAAAAATAATATAGCTTGCTCGCCTCGTTTAAGGGTTTCCCCCAGGTTTACCATCAGTTCACGGCTAAAGATGCCACGGTTACCGGCCTTTAGCTCTTCGCGCAGGTCAACAACCCGGACCGAGGGCAGGTCCAGCCCTTGTGCAGATTCAGAGAGCGGGTCGGAGGAGAGCCGCTGCGTCAATTCCAGGCGAACGCTCTTTCCCGCATCGGCATGATAGCGCTGGACGATACCGGGTGTGGCCGATCCCAAAATGCACACCCCCGCGCAGATCCGCGTGTAGACTTGTGCCGCATGTACCGCATTATAGAAAGGCGGTTCGGAGTTGTAATAGGATGGATCATGGCATTCATCAAGGACTATCAAACCCGGATTCGGCAGCGGGGCAAACAGCGCACTGCGCGGCCCAATAATGACTTTGAGCAAACCGGCGCGCGCACGCCGCCATGTATCATAACGCTCACCCTCCGAAAGTTTGGAATGTATAAGGCCCACCTGCCCGGGAAAACGCGCGATAAACCTTCGGACTATTTGTGGCGTCAGTGAAATTTCCGGCACCAGGATGATCGCCTGCCGGCCACGTCTTATAGCCTCCTGTGCAGCCCGGAGATAAAGTTCGGTCTTGCCGGAGCCGGTCACGCCCTGCAACAAAAAAGGTTTTCCGGCGCGTCCTTCATTGAAGGCCATTTCCAGCTTTTGCCAGGCATGACCCTGCTCCGCCGTCAAAACCAATTCACGTCTTTCCGGCTCCCAATTCTCGATTTTCTCCAATGGATCACGCCAGATTTCGGTTTCTCGCAACGTGAGCAAATCCAGTTCGGCCAGTTTCTGCAGGTCTGCAGAAGTGCATCCGCTTTCGGCATATACCCAGACCACATTGATCGGCTCAGGCTGCCTGATCAAAAAACGCAGTGCTTTCTGACGCCGTTCGCTTGTGACCGGGGTATTTCCAAGGACAGCCATCTGCGATTCAGCGAACTCCGGTGAAACGGCCAACTGAACTGTGCGGACAAATTTGGCTCGAACCCCGGCAGGCGGCAGAACGGACTTCGAGGTGAGTACACCGCGTTTGACCAGAAACTGCGCGGTCTTGCGCCATTCAAGGTGCGCAAGTACACGGTCAATCTGGCGGCCGCGCAGCGCCCCCCTTTTTTGGAGTAGATTCAACAGTCGAGCGGCGGTGTTCGATAATTCAGTATGGACAGCTGGCTCATCCGGCTTTGAATCTCGAAGATCGTACAAAATATCCGCTTGCTGGCTCAGCCCCGGCGGCAGGAACAAAGCAATGATGGCGGCCAGCGGTGCGAGCGTTGAATTGGCCAGGGATTCAGCTAAAGCTACCTGTGCGGGAGTGAGAACGGGGTCGGGATCAACCGGTTCGATAATTTCCCGGGTTTGGGGAGTGGACGGCTTATCTATAAAATGCAGAACCACGCCCTGGACAGTCTGTTTACCAAAGGGCGCGACGACAAGATGCCCGATCCCAACGCGACCATTGAGCGTCTCAGGCAGGCTGTAATCAAAAACGCCCGCCAAAGACGGGACGTTGACAGCGATTTGAACAAAGATGGTCATCGGAGTTTATTTGGTCTTCAAGATCACGGCCGCACCATATCCTACCACTGCAGCATAGTCGCCGGTGCTATCACCGGAGGTGGCATGCTGCAATATTTTAACCTGATCGGCGCCCAGTTCACGGGCGGCCCACATCACGGCAGTTAAGGCGCCAAGACCGCAGGCGTACCCTTTGCCCTGCCGGTCAACTTCAAAAGCCCCTTCCGGGTTAAAAGCCTCCACTTGCGCAAGCATGGCATGATCGAGAGTTAAGGCAGTTTGCTGATCGTAATAATGAGACAAATCCGTACTGGCTACGATAATTGCCTTTCGATCTTTCAGGAGCCTGGCAAGGAGTTTGCCAAGGGTTTGCGAAACGTCCGGATCCAGGCTACGCACCATAACAGGCAACAATTTCCATTCCGGGGCCAGAACACGTTGAAGAAAAGGCAATTCGATTTCAAGTGAGTGCTCAGGATCATTGGAAATACGTGTCAGGCCAAAGCCCAGTTCTGAATGAAGCGCAGCACTTAGAGATTCAACGGCTGCATGATCAATGGGAATAGCACCCAAGGGTGTGGCATAAGAGGCATGAGCAGAGGTGAGAAATGACGCGTTGTGGGGATTATGAAAAGGCGAAAGGATGGCAACCAGATCAGGCTTTAGGCCGCGCAGAGCCGCAAAAGCGTAACCCGCTACCGGGCCAGAATAACGGTGTCCCGCATGCGGGGCAACCACCGCAATCACCTCCCCTTCCAATTTCGGAAGCTGGGCGCGTTCCAGGTAGGTGTCAACGGTGCTCGCCAGCACTTTCGGATCGCCTTCATACCAGAGGCCGGCTATCGGGGAAGGACGGACGTCTACGGTCATACTGCTCCCAGCTCTAATCTTAGACCCTATCCGTAAGATAGAGGAAATTGTTTTTGGGGGGATGTGCAGCTTCGCTGCACATCCCCCCAAAAACAACCCCTCTTGAGTCTATGGATAGGCTCTAACACTTACCTGGCCGTTCCAAGGGCAAATTTTCAGATTTGCCCTCAAATTCAAATATCACTTACTAAAATGATTGTAGCACAAGAAGACTTGTCATCAAATAAGCAACCCGAAAGGCGTTATAGGCCCCTGGCCGTTTTCAAAAGCCATAGCCAGGGCTCCTCATATTCTCCATAAGAAAAGAGGCCGGTTGTCAGCCGGCCTCCTCAACCTGCCACCAGATTACGGAAGTCTGTAGCTCGAAACAACCTTGTTTAATGTATCAATATACTGGCTCTCAGAATCATTGCCCCAATCAATCGTGAACATAAGGAAAGTGGTTTTATTCCGGATTTCAAAATAAGACAAGCCGGAATAGCCTCCACTTTTGGAAGTCCAAGTAAGGCGTTCGCTGCCATCTTTCTGAATACTATCGTCGGTAACCTTGATGTCGCCCTGTTTACCCGTACTACTGTAGTTTTGATTTAGTATTTGAAGGGCAAATTTACCATTCTCCGACCCGTTAAAAGCCGTCCCGTCATCGTAGGCGATATTCTCGACCACAGCTTTGCCGTCGCCTGATGTAAAAGTATCGATATAATAATGATCTCCACTGGATTCTGTATGCTTCCAGTCGCCGGGGAGATCAATCTGGTAGTAGTTGTTTTGGTCAGTGAAAGTTACCAAGTCGCTGCCGGTGCCCGGGCTGGTCGTCGCGCTTGGGCTTTCGCTGGTAGGGGGCTGCACCGCCTGGGTGGGGGGATTGCTAACCGGCTCGGCTGTGGGAGTTGGCGACAAGGCTGCGCACGCCAACCCTACGGCGAGAATAAATGCCGCGAAGGCAATTAAATAAAGAAAACTCCTGTTTTTCATATGCTCCATCTCCTCCGATATGCGATAATACAACTTGTCCTGATGACGTGGGATTATAAAGAGATAAACCTCAAGTTGCAAGTAAATAAGATGTTACTTTCGTAAGGTCTCCCTATAGCTTATTCAAGACGGTCTGCGTGGCGTGAAAAGCAAGAGCCGGTAGATGGGCGCGGTCGAACCATTCTGCCTGGTCAGCATCATCGGCCGCCCGCAATTCGCCGCTCATGACCGATCCACGATATACGATAATAAAGTCGGCCCCGCGGGGGTGTTCACGACCTGCAATAATGTCGAGAACACGCGTGGCATGGACAGTAAGGCCTGTTTCTTCCAAACATTCTCTTTCTGCTGCCCTGGCCGGGTCTTCCCCGGCGTCTATGAAACCGGCCGGCAGAGTCCATAAGCCGCGAAAAGGCTCATTGACCCGCCTGACCAAAAGCACGCGATCATCCTGTTCCACAACCATCGCGGCGGCCACTTTGGGATCTGCAAAATATGTCCACCCACATTGTGGACAAACCGGACGTTCGTGGCCAAACCGTTCAATGAGCGTCACAGCCGTACCGCAACGCGGACAATAATTTATTTCTTGTTCCATTGCTTGTCGAATTCTCGTTCGTTGCGCAGGCGTAAATACCAGGCCGCGACGCCGCAAATCAGGCCAAGGATGCCAATAGAAATTTGCCAGATAAGAGGAATTGGCGCTTCATTATTGTTGGAGATTTTAGCCGACTGGTTGGATGCCGAGGGCGGTGGAACCGCTTTAGGTGCGAGCTCTGGAGTCGCCATACCCAGGCTACGGGTGCTATCCTGAGTGGTTGGAAGTATTTCGGTTGGTGCAAGCGCCGAAAATGGAAGTACAGGAGCCTGGGTAGCAGCCGGTCCGGCTTCGCTGGGTCCACAGTTGCTGCATCCGCCTCCCCCACCTCCCCCGCCATATCCATAAGCCGGCGCAGGCGCTGCAGCCAGCCGCGAAGCCGCGAAAGGAGCCACTCCATTCACGGCGAAAGTGATCACAAATAATAGAGCTGCCAGCACCGTTGCCAAGCGAAGCGAAGGGTAAACGCGTGGAACCGGTGCTTTGAGCCCGGCCATCTTCGGTGTCAGCGTAAAATTGCGCGGTACCCTTCGTTGTGGAAGCTGGCGGAGTAAACCTCGGGATGTGCGCAGGTCATCCATAATGGCCCGCATTCGAGCGTCGGAGCCCAAACGGGATTCAAGTTGTGCAGATTCAGCCGGGTTAAGTCGCCCGTCCAGGTAGGCCGAAAGGAGTTCAACGTCATGGAAGTTCATAATGTGCTGTGACACGCCTAACGTGTCGCTTCTTCCTGAAGACGAAACGCGGCAGGCAGAAGTTCCCGAAACCCCTGCAGACACTCTCGCAAACGCAGGCGCGCACGCGCCAATCTTGACTTAATGGTTCCAAGCGGCTTGCGTATTGCGACCGCTACCTCGGAATAATCGAGTCCCTGTATATCCGCCATGACAACCACCGTTCGAAACTCTAGCGGCAGGTTGTCAAGGCAGTGCTGAATGGCATGCTCGAGCTCATCGGCCTCCGCTTGTCCTTCGGGGCTGAGCGCGGGGTCAGCCAACCAGCGCGGTGTATCCATCTCGTCACCGTCACTGCCTTCCGGCTCCAGCGGCGTTGTGGGGCGGCGTTTTTTGCGGCGCAATTCATCGTAACAGGCATTGGTGACGGTACGCATCAACCAGGCCTTGAAGGAACCCCCGCGATAAGAGTTGATACTCCGGAAGGCGGACAGGAAAGCGTCCTGAGTGATATCCGCGGCAAGCTCCTCATCACTAAGGATACGCAGCGCCGTGTTGAAGAGGCTCCCCTGGTAGATCAAAATGAGGCTGTTGAAAGCGTCGAGATCGCCGCCTTGGGCGGAGCGAATGAGGGCGACTTCATCCATATAAATCTATTTTATCATGTAGCATTTTTTTATTCTCTTCGTTCTAAGGAATCGAAGGAGAATTGATTATTTGAACAATACAGGATTCAATGTGCCAAGCATCAACGGAAGGAGATAAATCATGACTATAGTACTTTGGATAATCAGCGGGATCATCGCCGGCTGGTTGGCAGACTTGCTAATCCGCGGCGCCGGCTTTGGCCTTCTCGGTGACCTGATAATAGGCCTAGTCGGCGGTGTAATAAGCGGATTCCTGGCCAGTCTCGTTGGCATACAGGCCACGATCTGGATGGCGCAGGTCCTTGTGACCGCTGTTGGAGGCGTAGTCCTGGTATGGATCCTCCACCTAATTCACCCTGGTGTAATAAGGGCTTGAATTTGGTTCTTTCCCGAACCGGATATTTGAGAGCACCTGAGAAAGGGCATTGCCAGCCGGATAATCCGGCTGGCAATGCGTAATTTCGTGTGAAGATTTTTTGGCGGGGAGATAACAGAGGCTTTACACCTCTGCCCAAAAGGTCATTAGCCCGGTTTCACTTTCTTCGGACCATTCATCCATTCCCAAAGCGCGCGCCAAATCAACATTCCAATCGCTGTGCTGCCTCCCAAAACCAATGTGAAGAGCGGCAATGCGGTTTCGTTTAGTAACGCGGCACGCAAAATGGAGGCCAACGGCGCGGCGAACACCGCAGCCAGCGGTGCACGCCAGAGAAAAGAGTACCGGGGTTTTTGGAGGTCGAAGAGTCCGAGCCAGGGGGCTGTCAGGAACCAGCCAGCGAGCAGGGGCAGGAAGGTAGTTAGCATACGGGGCAGACCGGCAATGCCCAGCTCCCCGTGGGTTGCGAAGCCAAGGAGAGTGATTACCCCAATAACCATCAGATCTCCAAGAACGAGTAAAGTGCGTTTATTCATTCGCAATAGGCCATACGGAAGTCACGTCGAAATGCCTGCCCGGGCTTGTTTACTCTTTTGCTTCGCCCGCCTCTCCTGTCCGCAGCGCCGGGAATAACAACACGTCACGGATGGAGTGCTTGTTGGTGATCAGCATAACGAGGCGGTCAATGCCCATTCCGAAACCACCGTTGGGAGGCATGCCATAGCGCATAGCGCGCAGATAATCTTCATCCATCGGGTGTTTCTCTTCGTCATCGGCTGCATAATCACGGCCCATTTCAAGGAAGCGTTTTTCCTGATCAAGCGGGTCGTTCAATTCGGTAAACGCGTTGCACAATTCAAACCCGGCCGCGTAGCCCTCAAACCGTTCAACGGTCAGGGGGTCGCCTGGTTTGGATTTTGCCAGCGGTGAAATATCCCGGGGATAATCATAGAGGAACGTAGGCTGGATCAGTGTCGGCTCAAGAAACTCCGACAACAGGTAATCAATCAGCTTTCCACGTGTAGATTTGGGATCGGGCAGTTTGCCAGTTTTGGCGATGGCCTTGAATAACAATTCGGCAGTGGGTTGCTCCGCAATGTCGATTCCACAGACCTCCTTCAGGCCGGCGCGCAACTCCAGGCGCTTCCAGGGAGGAGTGAAATCAATCTCATGCTCCTGATAGGTCAGTTTCTTGACTCCACGGACTTGCTGAACGGCGAACGCAACCATTTGCTCGGTCAGTTCCATAACCTGGAGATAATCTGCGTAGGCCCAATAAAACTCGAGTTGTGTAAATTCGGGGTTGTGTTTATAAGATACACCCTCATTGCGAAAGTCGCGGCCAATTTCATAGACTCTCTCAAGATTCCCCACCAAAAGCCGTTTGAGATAAAGCTCGAAGGAGATGCGCAAATACATGTCCTGATTCAACTCATTGTGGTGAGTTATGAACGGACGCGCTGCCGCTCCCCCATAAATGGGCTGCAAGATCGGCGTCTCGACTTCCAGGAATCCTTTGCCATCCAAAAATTGTCGCAGGGCCTTGATCGTCTCAGCACGCAGGCGAAAGGTTTGACGTACCTCGGGATTTACCGCCAAATCAGCGTAACGTTGGCGTGCGCGCAGTTCGGGATCTTCGAGCGCGGCGTGCCTGACAACAGCACCATCCGGCATGGTCTCGTCCTTGGCAGCGGGGAGCGGACTCACGGCTTTGGCCAGCAGTTTGAAGTCATGGACATGGAGCGTAACTTCTCCGGTCTTGGTGCGAAACATTACGCCGCCAGCCTGGATGAAGTCGCCAATATCGAACATCTTATTGAAGAAGTCCACCCTTTCCTGACCCAGGTCATTCGTGCGGAAGAACAACTGCACCTTGCCCGAACCGTCTTCGATATGAGCAAACGAAATCTTGCCCATGGCGCGCGTGGCGCGAATGCGGCCCGCCAGCACGACCTTGACCTCAGTGCCGGCCTTCTCTCCGGCTTCAAAGGCCGCAATCGCCTCGTGGCTAGTATGTGTCCTTTCAGCGCGGGTTGGAAAAGCTTCCACGCCTTCCGCGCGCAGCTCTTCGATCTTTTGCAACCGGATTTTTTCAAGTGAGGTGTATTCTGGCATTGATTATCTATTTCTCCCTTTCCCTGCAAGAGGGACGGATTTAAGGTGGCAACAAAAAGCCCCGCGCCGCCCGCCTTACGGCGAAGATGCGCGGGGCTGCCGGAAGTGAACCGCTTTACTTAACCTTAATGATTTTAACCTTATACGTACCGCTCGGGGTCTCCACTTGCACACTCTCGCCAATCTGACGATTTAGTATCGCCTTCCCAATCGGCGACTCGTTAGAGATCTTGCCCTCGCGTGGGTTGGCCTCCGCCGCACCGACGATCGTATAGGTCTCAGCTTCGAATCCCTGTTCTTGAATGGTCACCGTAGACCCAATTGCCACCATGCCACTCGGATGATTCTTCTCGGCATCCTCGATAACGCGGGCAGTTGCAAGGAGCATTTCCAATTCCTGAATGCGGCCTTCAACAAAGGCCTGCTCATTCTTGGCAGCCTCATATTCGGCATTCTCAATCAATTCACCCCCTTCCATAGCCTCATGCAAACGATCGGCCACTTCCTGCCGCTTAACGGTATGCAAGTGGTCAAGCTCTTCCTGAAGCTTCTGGAAGCCTTCCCTAGTCAGGAATTTGGTTGGCATAATACTTTCCTTATGAAAGAATATGCATCCCTTACAGGATGCAATAGTGTACCTTTATCATACCCAAGGCGGGCTTAATATATCACGGATTTAACCGTGAATCAAGACCCCCAGTCATCTGGTCCATGGTTTTTTCAAGGTCGAGAAAAAGGGGTAGTAAGGATTGAAAAAGCATCGGAGAGATGTGCGGCAAAGCGCCGCCTGGCTTGGGCGGCATTGTTGAACGTGTGCTTGACGGATCAGAGCCAAAACGAGATTATTGATCGAAGCCATCACTTTTCCGGTTTGGCCGATCGTCATTCGAGTGGCATCTTCTTGGAAGGTCACATCGCGGCGATAGTGCAGACCCGTCTCGATGCCCCAATGAGTGCGGCGAATATTCAATAAGCGAGCAGGAGTGGCTTTGGAGCGCGACAGGCTGGTAATGCCGAATTCGACTTCATGGGAAGTACGATAACAGCGTCCAGCACGCCGCCATTCGAAGTGTCGTTGCAAACGATACACTTGTGCCAGGCCGGGCCAAGTCGAATAGGGGTTGAGCATTTCGCTGGTCGTAAGGATGCGAGTCTCAATGCGCCCGTGCCCTTTGTTGACTTTTTGAACGGTGAGGAAATCGGTTTGAATCTTCCCAAACCCAGGCTTTGGATATTCAGGCGCAAAGAGTTGCTGAATGTTGTTGTACAGCATGGGCTGGTTTTCTTTTACTGGAAAAACGTAGTCGCCACCTTGCTCCACAATTTGAGCCGAGAGCCGTTTTTGGGTGTGCAGGGCGTCTGCGGTAACCACTTTTCGTGAGATTTCCACCGATTTTAGGGCTTGGGGTGCCTTGGCGATCTCGTTTTCCTTGCGCCCGACTTCCACCTGCGACAGAACCTTCGCCTGTTTCACATCATAGACACTCAACAGATATTCGCTGCCCTCCTCATCCTTCTTGCGCATCCCGCGCACGGTTTTCCCATCCATGGCATACACTTCTCCATGCTCGCCGCTCTGATTGTATTCTGCCACCAACCTCTCGACCTCCTCTTGATATAACCCATATGCCAGGATCCGCCGATAGGTGCTGTGGCTCGGCATGTTCGCACGTTTCAAGTGCAACAACTCCACCAACTGCTCAGCATGATTCTTCCCCCAGTCCGCCATGCCACTGGGCGTATCTTCCCCGCACAACTTCGCCATCAATATGATCATCAATACCGTTTCTAAACCATACAACTTCCCCCGCGCTTTCCGCCTATCCGTGAGCTTCGCCAGACGCTCATAGACACTCCCCACATCATACACTACCCCTGCGCCACTATACTCCTGCTTGACCTTGCCAGTGCTACAATGCATTTCAGGTCCTCCTTGGTTGATTGCTTGTTGGCACTCGCAATTGTACCGAGAAGGACCTACTTCTTATTCTTTGTCAAGCGACCTTGAAAAAGCCATTTCATCTGGTCAAATCGTCCAGAACCGAATGCCCCTTCGCTCCAGCCAGTAGGCCCGCATCGATTCCCGCATCGAATCAAGGCTGTCGAAGAGCGAGCTGAGCTGGGAGGGATAAGCCTCAATGGCATCCAGCCAGGACTCAAAGCCTGCTTCCGAAACCGCCTGAAGCGATTCCTTCATTTCCGCCGTTTTCGGGCCCAATTCTTCGGGGTGCCTCAGCAGATAGGGAATATCCACATCGTACACAAGCTGGCGCTTCAGCATTTCGGCCGCCTTTCGCACCAGGATATGATCCACGTGGCCACCGAGCGCCAGTTGAGTAACCACAACGTCGTCGGGCTTGAGCCAAGCGATCATTGTCTGAGCAATCTGGGCGGGCAAATCCGCGTCCTGGGCATGGGGCGGGATAAATACCGCCGCGTCGTATAAACCTTCCCCATTTTTCCCCCTGCGGTAAATGCAGTCCAAAAAATCGAAGTGGACAGCCTTCGCACCCACCCGTGAAGTTGCCTGCCTGTCTTCCTCACGCCTTAGTTTGATCGTTGCCTTTGCGCTGGTCGTTCCCCAGACTTCATGCATTTCCCGGGCAAAGTCGGTCAGCTGCTCTTCATCAGGGGCACCGGACATGAAGGTCCAAACCTCAACTGGAATTCCCGCCTTTGTCTGGTCTGAGATCAGGCCGCCGGCAGAAAGGACGGCATCGTCAAGGTGTGGAGAAAAATAGATATATCGCATAGCTGCAATTTAACCACAAATGCGGTAAAACTAGGGCCGGATATCAAACGATCTCAAATCATGAAAGAATTATGTACGGGACGGGATAGAGTAGAGCAATTGTATATTTAACGTATGGCAAGAATCGGATTGATAACGCTTTTGTAATCGTTACAACGGGGCACCTTTAATGATGGGGGTCTATACTTAAAGTATTGGGAATGGGAACACCTCAAGAGCAATGGGCGAAAAAGCGAACGTCCGGCAATCGGCGGTGGAAACCCAACCTTTGAATATTTCTATTGCCGGAGTGCAGATACTCATGAGAAAATTACGGCCGGTCATCGCCGGGCTAATCGCCATTTTCTTTTACACCATAACGGACATCCTGGTCTGGCAGCGCGTTTTTGAAACCCATAAACTGATCGAATATGCTGACACTTACCACACCGGTTGGTTTGTTTCACTGGCAGGTTATGCGACCATTGGCATCATCCTCATGTGGGATGCGTGGAGGGATTGCCTTTACTTCCTCATGGTTTTGTTCGTTGGAGCATTCAGCGGTCTGGAAGATGTGCTGTATTATGTCCTGGATAAAAAGCCCATGCCAGCCTCTCTGCCCTGGTTGAGCAACAACCCAATGATCTACGAAAGCTCGCGGACGGGTGTGATATCCTCGGTGCTCTTTTGGCTGGCGGCCCTGGTAATCCTGTATATTCCGCTCTTCCTGTGGCAGAAAAGGCCCCACCTTGATTCCACGGGGCAGACACCCACAACGCGATAAACCCTCCCCATCCTCTCCCTTGCGACCACCAGTTTTCCGGATCTGGTGGTCGCAATTGTTTTAACGGGCAAAGCAGGAGTTTGCAGGTTGTTTCCCGATATTAGCATCCTCTAATCACAGCTTAAGAAAGCTTTCACTCAAATAGATAATATTTACGCTTATTTCCTCGTTTTGATTTATACAACGCCGAAAGTAGTAATGGTTGGAATTTTTACCGAGCGAAAAGGAGAGAGAGAATGATCTATTATCCCCTCTTACTTATTAAAAATGATATTCTGCAATTCCTGGGCAATTTGATGGGGCTTCTATATCTTGTAATCATCCTATGGCTGGCCCTGTACGGGATCAACAATCTTATTCATGCAATCCTATACTTGCGAATCAGGAAAACCATTAGGCACAGGGAACATATATCTCCTCCAAGAAAATGGCCTCGCGTTACCATACAGCTCCCGATCTTCAATGAAAAATATACAGTGGAGCGCCTCTTGAATGCAGTGACGCGAATGGATTATCCGGCAGATCGCCTGCAAATACAAGTACTGGATGATTCGACCGATGATACGGCCGGGCTTGTCCGCCGGCTGGTAGACGAGTATAAGTCCCAGGGTGTCAATATCGAATGGCTGCATCGCACAAATCGTAAAGGATACAAGGCCGGCGCTCTGGACGAAGGATTAGCCCTGGCAACGGGCGATTTGATTGCCATCTTCGACGCCGATTTTGTCCCTAAACCGGACTGGCTAAGAAAAACCGTGCCACTCTTCCAAAACACTGCGCTGGGGTGCCTCCAGACCCGCTGGGGACACACCAACCGGAGATACAATTCGCTCACGCGTGCCGAAGCGATGGCCATTGATGGACATTTTATTGTTGAGCAAACTGCCCGTTCGCGCAATGATTTGTTCCTAAACTTCAACGGGACGGCCGGCCTTTGGCGCCGGGCCTGCATTGAGGATGCCGGCGGATGGGAATGGGACACCCTTACGGAGGATCTGGACTTGAGCTATCGCGCTCAAATGCGCGGCTGGAAGATCGGTTATGTGCCGGATGTGGTTGTACCTGCCGAACTCCCGTCGCAAGTTGAGGCTTTCAAGAGACAACAGTTCCGATGGGCCAAAGGCAGTTTTCAGGTAGTCCGAAAAATTCTGCCGAAAGTCTTTGAACGCGACGATATACCGTGGACTGTCCGCCTGATGGCATTCCTGCACCTGACCGGATATATGGTACATCCTTTGATGCTTTGCCTGCTGGTGCTTACCCTGCCAGTCGGGCTTTTTGTCCCCTTCGCATTTAAGATATTTCCATTCTCGGTGTTGGCCGGCTTCGGACCTCCATTTTTGTACCTGGTAGCCGCATCCCGACAAACACCGAACCTGCGTGAACGGCTTAAACTAATTCCTCTTATGACCATAACCGGTTTCGGCATTTCGCTCAGCACCAGCATCGCCGTGATCGAGGGCCTGACCGGTAAAGGCGGCAACTTCGTGCGCACACCCAAACTAAACCTGGCTAACAGGCATGGACAGCAGAAGACAATTGATCGTGCCTATGTACAGCCGCTTAGCCCGCTTGTCTGGGGTGAGATTGCCCTGGGGGCCTACGCCCTGCTGACGGGATTTATCCTGGCCGGTTACATCGGCTGGGGCATTATTCCCTGGATGATGCTCTACACGATCGGATACTTCTATATAGCCGGTTTGAATTTGATCCAGCATATACCTGCCTGGAACGGACGAACAACCAAATCTTACGCGGGATAGATAACCAAGGCCCTCGAGTTCCAAGGAACCGAGGGCCTTTTCTTTTTTACTATGTCTTCGGCCGTTTTTTGTTCTCTGAAGAGACTGTTTTTCGTTTGACCGACTGCCCCGATACCGGGGCTTTGGTACTCTTCTTAATTTTGCCAGTCACGGATTTCTTCCCGGGTTTGAGTACAACACCTTTCTTTTTGTCCTTCGCTGGACTCTTTACGGAACTCTTCTTCGCGGCGGGTTTTGTTTTTTTAGCAGCTACCGCCTTCTTTTTCCCCGTCGCGACCTTTTTTCCGGACACCGTCTTCCCAGTTGCTTTTTCCTTATCCTCCACCGGTTCCATGATTTCCGTATCTGCCACAAATAATTCATCGAGCTTTGCCTGCGCAGAATCGACCCCAGCCCCATTCAACGCGTTATTAACCGCACTCCATTTTTCCCCGCCGACGAACCTCCAATCCATAAAAGCATGACATTGATACGCGCCTAATTCCAAATATAGTCCGTTCTCGAGTATTTCCCGGCAGGAACGGATATACTCCAGGTGCGTTACGTAATCCTTAAAGATTGCATAGCCATCTTTGGGCAAGCGCAGTCCTTCCCAAAGCGACTTTTGGACCAGCCCGCCGGAACCTTTGTCAATGGCCGCGGCAGAGGTTTTGATCCAGCCGCGGGTATCTGCATACTTGTTATGATAAACGATGAGCCCGCGCTCATCCCCCCGACAATTCGAATACGCAAACACATTCTCGTCCACAGAGCCGCTGTCCCTGAAGAAATCATAGAGCAGGAATTGTTCAACGCCAGCAAACAGGTAGCGGTGATGCAAGAGCGGAAAGAGCCTCCATTCGTGGCCCCGGATGAGACCTTCATCTGCCGTCTCCTCCCATTTGGCGTGGCGGAACTCCATGCCATATTTTTCATGGAAGCCTTCGATTTGTCCGTGGCCAAACATGGGCAACCCCGGTAAGGTCGAAAGCAGGGTGCAGACACCAAAGTACTTGTCGCCATTTCCGAACTGCTCGACGGCGGTCTTTTCGTCGGGGTTATTCATAAAGTTCACGTAACGCTTCAGGATTTGAGGATCGAACTCAAGTGTGTTCTTGATCGCTAGGCGATACTTGTCATTATCTTCATCGCGCAGCATGTGCATGAAAGCCGAATTATAGACACGGTGCATGCCGAGGGTGCGAACGAAATACCCTTCCATCAGCCAGAAGGCCTCAGCCAACAGGAGGGTATCAGGGGCCTCGGCCGCAACCCGGTCAACCACTTCGCGCCAGAACTCGTTGGGAATCCTCGCATCGAACTCCGACCGGGTAAGGCCGTGCTCACTGCGAGACGGGATCGACCCGCCCTCTCCAGGTGCGGGAAACCACAACCGTTGGATGTGTTTTTTCGTAAGGGTCATGGCCGCATCGAAACGAATAATCGGAAAGTTGCGTGCCACATGTAAAATGGTTTGAATCACAGCCTCGCGCACGTCCGGCCTGGTATAGTCCAATTGGGCCGTATCGTTCCACGGGAATGATGTGCCGTCATTGCCATGATAGATATAGCGCGTTTCTCCCGAGGCGCGATCAAAGCGTTTAAAGACAACTGAGGCATCGGAGTGGTTGTAATAATGGTCTTCCAGTATGATGCCAGCGCGCGAATCGTCCGATAGATCTTCGCTATTGAATATATAGGATGGGTAGGGCGGATCATTGAGCGACAGGAAGCGGTCAGGGTGTTCGATGACCCAGGCCGAGTCAATGCCCATATGATTCGGCACCATATCTGCCGAGAGGCGGATCCCACGCTGCCAGGCGCGCGCCCGCAAATTGCCGAGCGACTGCCAGCCACCGAGGTCGGCTGCGATCTCGTAGGAAGCCAACGAGTAAGCCGAGGCGACAGCGTCTTCCTGCCCCATTCGCTGCTTGATGCGCTGACTGGCCCGGCTCCGTTCCCAGAGGCCGATCAGCCACAAGCCGGTAAAACCCCGAGCGGCCAGCAGGTCCAGCTCCTCATCAGGGATCTGATCCAGCGTTTTTATCCAGCGTTGGTATTTTTTGGAGAGTTGGTCCAGCCAGACATAAGAGTTCTTTGCGAGCAGGACAAGGCGCGGCATCCAATCTTTATCCATACTGTAACGTTCATAATCAGGCTCGCCGTGAAAATCGAGCACCGGTGCAGATTCGCCGAACCCCCCCTGCCCGGTATGACGGACGACCTCCTCACGTACAAAGTCCATGGCGCGTACGATCCGTCCGATGATATCCTTTCCAAGGACTTCACTCCACTTATCCAATAAATATTGAAGTTGTCCTTCAAGTGAATAGGGTGAGGCGCGGAAAGGACTGACCAGTATCTCAAATAATGTTTCGCCGCGGCCGGAACCCTGGTTTCCAAACCCGGGCTGTTTCTTAAAAAGTCTCCCAACAACCGGATGGAATCAGAATAGGCGGTACCGCTCAGCACGGAATCATCGAATAATTCCCTGTAAGGTTCAAGGGCGGGGTTTTGATTGGCAATCCCGATAAGCAGCATTTCTTCCATTGAAACCTGCCGATGGGCAATGCCGCTGCTTGAGCCCGACAGGTATTCCTGAACAGATAATTGGCCCCGATAAACCCGCGTTGGAGGGAACTCGTCCGTAAAACGGACCAAAGTTTCTTCCAGCCTATCCCCCAGGTTACCCCGTAAAAATTCCAGGGCCCTAGCCATCGTGCCGGGATTTTGTCTCTCATATTGACGAATTAGCAGATGCAGAATCTCGTCAATCAGCCCCATCGCATAAATATCAGAAGCCGGCACAAGGCGCCCGCTGACAGCGTAGATGCGCTCCACAAAACGGCGGACTGCACCGAAGTCGGAGAAAACAAGGCGGCCGTCCGTAGCGAAAGGCGTCTCATCAAACTGGTAAGTCCGCCGGGCACGCCGTGATAAATGAAGCTCAAAAATGGCATCCATATCCCAATGATAAACCTATTATGAGATTTGGGATTAGGATTGGTGTAATCCTTTTCACAATCGGTACTTAAGAGCCAAATTAATTTCCTTGACGGTTTGAGCGATTGCCTTTATCATCGGAGTTTGTAAGATGCCAGTACGTTATCGTTGGAATATCGACATGTTGACCCGAGGGCACTTCGGCGGGTCATTTTGTTTAGACCGGCCGATGGACGTGCGACATCATCACTAATTTTTTTTCTTTGTTTGCCAAAAGGAGGCAATGCAATGTCCGAACGTATCGTCGGAACGGTCAAGTGGTTCAACGCGGAGAAAGGTTATGGCTTCCTCTCCCGCGAAGGCGGCCCAGACGTGTTCGTCCATTACTCGGCGATCCAGAGCGACGGTTTCCGCAAGCTCGTGGAGGGCCAGAAGGTGGAATTCACGGTTGAGCAGGGTCCGAAGGGCCCGCAAGCTGCCAACGTGATGCCTCTGTAAGACATCTCCCACCGACCAACGAAATCCCGTCCAGAAGTGGACGGGATTTTTTATTAATTCGAGGCGGCATTGCTGCTAACCTAAGAACCGATCCGTAAAAAGCGGGCTCTCCTGAAATCAGAATAGGCTCTAAATAGTTTTCCGATAAACACGATGGTTTTTGTATTCCACGCCATTCAGGTTCTTCAAATCAGCTCTCATCTTGAGAGCCGTTTCGGCCACCTGTGTCATCTCTACCTGGGAGAATTGATTGAAGCCAAGCACACTTCTCCCCATTTCATAATATAGCAAAGCGTTGCCACCCATACCCTGATATTCGGGCAAGATACCCATGCCGTTGCCCGCCACCGTCCTGGTCCGTTTCGTTTCGAGCAGAAGGTCAAGGAGGCCAAAGGGAAACAAGTGGCCTCTGGCGCGCTGAAAAGCCGCGGAAACATCGGGAAATGCGAAAAGGAAACCGACAATATCGTCTCCATGAGTGATAACCTTTATCAAGCGGTGATCTGCAACCAGGAAGACATTGTCCACTGCGAACTGAACGTCGCCCGGTGAAAATGGATAGTATTCCCAGTTATTAATGAAGGTTTTGTTATAGGCTTTGCCGATACGGGGCGCCCACCGGAGCAGTTCCTGCTTGCTTTTGAATTCCTTCACCTTCAGGTGCCCGCGTTCCTTTACACGCTTTGCAATGCGCTCGACGCGTTCAGGCAGGAGAAAAGACTCCGCAGGAAGATAGCAGCAGACGAAATCCACTTCCTTCTCGAAACCCAGGGCTTCGATCAGTTTGGGATAGTAATCATAGTTGTAGCTCATCATCGTCATCATCTGCCGATGTTGGAATCCTTCGACCAGTATGCCGTAACCGTCAAATGGAGAAAGGCCTTTGGGCCCAATGATTGTATCCAAGCCGCGAGCACGGGCCCAATCGGATACCGCCTCAAATAATGCTTTAGCTATTTCGATCTCATCCAAACAATCGAAGTAATAGAATTGGGCTGCTTTCTTCTTATGAAACGCATTGAATGGTTTGTTCTCCGCTGAACAGATGCGCCCCACTACTTCTCCTGCGCGGGTGGCAAGGAAAAAATCTGCATCTGAGTGTCCAAAGAAGGGATGCTTTTTTCGGTTTAGAGGCAGGTAGGAATCCATAAAAAGCGGCGGCACCCATTGCGGACAATTCTTATAAAGATCATAATAAAACTGGACAAAGCGTTTGACCTGCGATTTATCGTTGGTATCCACCTTTTCGATTGTGAGCATCCAGAACTCCTTCAGGAGAAATGCAATTCTCATTATATAACACAGGATGGGTGGTTTTGTGAGTAACAATCTTTATTGAATGAAAATTGGGCATAACACAGGCGCTATAACATCGTTATATTGCCTGAAAGGCAGATCCTGACAACAGAAGCTCAAGCAAGGTCCAGGGATTACCGGCCCACGAGGCCGTTAACGGGAGCGACGCATTTTATGCGTCGCTCCTAACTTAACCGGCAAGTTATAGGAGGTTTTAACGTATAATCAATAGACCGAATCTTTTGGAGCCAAGCATGCCGGGAAGACCAAGACGCCCCCAAAAACCAAGCAGCGAGGAACTGCTAGAGACCGAATTCGATTACATTGCCCGCACTGCCTTCCAGGCCAATGAAGACCGGGCACGCGTTTCCTCTTTTTACCTGGTAGCGGTCGGTCCCATGGTCGCGGCGTTGTTTAGCACACAGTTCTTTGACAAGATCCTGGATCGGACTTTTGAGCTGGCTCTTTTGAGCGGCATTACCTTTGGCACCTCGGTGTATTTTTTTTCAAAAAGGAATCTGGAATTCCTGCCCTGCCTGTGATTGGGCTTACACCGGATCATCGGGCATCCTGGCTTTCTTATTCCAGCTGTGGTTCTGTAAACTGAATTTGGAAAAATAATATGCCGCGTGATTATCGCCTTGACAAGAACCTTCCGACCGCACACCAACGGCGGCCCGAATACGTTCGCGACGATGACTGGATTCAGAGCTTCCTGCACCGGGGGCTGATCGCTCACATAGCCTCCCTCGGCGACGGTCAACCATTCATCACACCCTCGACTTATTATTACGATGAGCCTAACCACCGCCTGATCTTCCACTCCAATATCGCGGGCCGCATCCGTGCCAACATTGAGCGCCAACCGCAAGTCTGCGCCGAGGTGAGCGAGCTGGGCAAGTTCCTGCCATCCAATGTTGCTCTGGAATTCTCCCTGCAGTACCGGAGCGTTGTTGTATTTGGACGCGCCTTCATCCTCGAAGACGAGCAGGAACAACGGGAGGTCATGCATAAGTTCATCGCGAAATATTTCGATAAAATGCAGCTGGGCAAGGACTATCGTCCTGCCAGTGAAAAAGAATTGAAGCGCACCTCCGTTTATGAAATCAAGATCGATTCATTGAGCGGAAAAGAGAATTGGAAAGACCTTGCGGACCAATCCGATGAGTGGCCAGCTTTAGATGAAAAGTGGCTAAAATGACAACCCTTCTTACAATTACAGTCGTTATGACAGGTAGCCTCCTTTCTTTGGATCACAGAAACAATTTGGCAAAGATTAAACCAGGAGATTAACATGCCCGAAGAAAAATACCGCACAGAAGAGTTCCATGTCAACGGTGAGGAACTGCTGGCAAAGATCAAGAAACTCGTCCACGAAGGAAACATCCGCCGGATCATCATCAAAAACAAGGAAGGCGGCACAGTCATGGAAATCCCGCTGACCTTCGGCGTGGTTGGGGCACTGCTGGCTCCAACTTTGGCTGCGATCGGCGCGATCGCGGCCCTGCTAACCGAAGCAACCGTGGTAGTCGAAAAATCAGAGACCCAATGAAATCCTACCGTAGAGAATTGATATTCAATATCCCTTCGAGACGCGGGTTTGTGAATATCACTCCACAAGTCGAGGAGGCCTTACGGGAGAGTGGGATCAGCGAAGGCCTCTGCCTGGTGAACCCCATGCACATTACCGCTTCGGTCTTCATCAACGACGACGAGAGCGGGCTGCATCATGATTATGAAGAATTCCTGGAACGGCTTGCACCTCATGAGCCGGTGAGCAAGTACCAGCATAATCGGACCGGCGAAGATAACGCCGATGCTCATATCAAACGCCAGGTAATGGGCCGCGAAGTGGTCGTTGCGGTGACGGGAGGCCGGTTGGACTTTGGAACGTGGGAACAGATATTCTATGGGGAGTTCGACGGCCGACGTCGGAAACGTGTGTTGGTCAAAATCATTGGGGAGTAATCATCGCGTGTTTCACCCTCTCCCCTTTGGTTGACTTGCACGATCTCACCCGCGCGTTCGGAAAATAAAGCTGACAGGCCTGCTTTCAACAGAGATTGAGACACGAAGGCATATTATCTCCATAAGGGTTTCATAGGGAGATCTCAGCGCCTGTTCAATTGTCAGCCCAAGAAACTAGACCGGTGTGCTCTGGAATCACGTTTGATTTTCGACCAGCGCCGAACATAATTCTCGACAGAAGGCGGGGATATCGGCAACAACCCTCCCCCAGATATGATTGCCATCCCGAAACGCAGCCTTGTCCACCCAGGTGGCACCGGCATTGACCAGATCATCCTTTATGCCGAGCGAGCCAGTAGCAGGGCGGCCTTTGACAATCCCTGCAGAAATGGCAACCAGCCCACCATGGCAAATAATGCCCAAAGGTTTGCGGGCGGCATCCATTTTTTGCACAAGACCGGTCACAAGCGTATGACGGCGCAGTTTATCAGGCGCCCATCCACCGGGGATAAGCAGGGCGTACAGCTCATCAGAGTTTAGAGCTTCTATCTTGACATCCGTGGTAATCGACAGCCCATTCTTACCCCGCACGGCCTTGAGATCGAGACCAGCTGTGAGTACCTCCGCACCTTCTTCCTGAAGGCGCATTAGAGGAACATAGTATTCAAGGTCTTCAACACCCTCTGCGACCAATATAGCTATCGTTTTTCCTTGTAACCGCATAAGATCATCCTTTCACATAATTGTAAGGGTTATTCAATTCATCCAGGGCGGGCACTGTTGCATCCATGATCAAATATTTGTTGAAAGGAAAATAATCGGTTGAGTTGAACAGCGAAGCACAAAGTTGGTGGCCATCTCATGTCCGCTGGCTGGCAACGTGGCGTGAACAGTCTCGTATAAGGGTCGTGAAAACCTACGCAACTCGCCAATCCCTGTGCAGAGGTTGGCGAGTTTTTTTTATCAACAGGATGCCGTTGATAATCATGTTGGAAACGGCGGCGTCATTACGCAGGCCATCCGAGAGCCCTGGGATATCTTTGCTCACGTTTTCAAGATAATCTTTATGCCTAAGCAGTCGGTCGAAAATAATCAGACACAACCACACAGCCCTTTCGGGGGCTCAGGCTCCGAAGAAGCATAAAGCCATTATAAAGACTTACGAGCAACCACTTAAGTCTGGTTTTTTAGAACTAAAACAGCTTGACGCGAGCAGCTAACTTTTTCCCTGGCGCCGATCTTGGGCAGCTCGAGAAATGGATTGTTAAAGGTATCCATATTAAACAGACTATTGCCGATCTTCACCTGGACTCGTACAACCGAACCAAGGAAGGTGATATTCTCGATGGTGCAATCGAGTACATTGGCTTTCTTTTCCACGGACAGGAAATTGATCCGTTCGGGCCGGATTGCAATAGTAATTTTTTCGCCCTTTTGCATGCCATCCAACCCATCTGACGTCTCGAGCTGCAAGCCTTCGACACGGATCAATTTCTTTACCGGGTCGACCACTTCTGCCTGTATAGTATTCAATGTTCCCACGAAACTGGCAACGAAGGCGGTTTGAGGGAAGTTATAGATCTCGAAAGGAGTACCCACTTGCTCGATCTTCCCTTCGAACATTACGACAATCCGGTCCGAGATGGATAAGGCTTCTTCCTGGTCGTGAGTGACGTAAATAGCCGTGATACCCAATTCTTTCTGGATCGCGCGGATCTCGGACCGCAGCGAGACCCGGATCTTGGCATCAAGGGCTGAGAGCGGCTCGTCGAGCAGAAGGACTTGAGGACGAATGGCCAGTGCCCGCGCCAAGGCTACACGCTGCTGTTGTCCACCAGAAAGTTGATATGGGTAACTATTCCCTTTTCTCTCAAGATGAATCAGCGTAAGCATTTCTGATACCCGCGCTTTGATCGAAGCTTCGTTCTCCTTGTGGATTTGCAATCCAAAACCAATATTTTGTGCTACAGTCATATTGGGAAAGAGCGCGTAGGATTGAAAGACCATTCCTACGTTACGCTGGTTTGGAGCCTTATCTGTAATATCCAGCTCACCGAGCGTGACCGTGCCTGTCGTGGGGACTTCAAAGCCTGCAATCATGCGCAAGGTGGTCGTTTTTCCACAACCTGAGGGCCCGAGAAAAGAAACGAACTCGCCCGATTTTACGTCCAGGTTGAAATCCTTAACAACGGTTGTTTCAGCAAACTGCTTCGAGATATTGGAAAGTTGTAGGTGTGTCATTATGATTCTCACTCAAAAAATTACTAGTGTGCGCCCGAAACCTGGCCCTGCTCGCCAGTGACAAGTTGGATGATACCCATGGCAAGCCATGTCAGCAGGAAGGTGACAAAGGTCAGCGCAGCAGGCTCAAAAGCGCGGTGCTGGCCAAGCAAGAAAAGATAGGGGCCAAAAGCCGGTACGCCCAGGTATGAAGCCAATACCACTTCTCCCACGACGATCGCAAAAGTGAGCAAGGCGCCGCTGAGCAGAGCCGCCCGGATGTTTGGCAGGATCACGCGTGTCATGATCGTCAGCCAGTTCGCACCGAGGCTTTGCGCCGCTTCAGTCAGTGTGCGAACGTCAACGGTTCGCATCCCAGTATCCACCGAACGGTACATATATGGCAAGCCTAAAACGACATACCCACCGACGATCAAGATACCCGTACCAAAATGGGAGGTTGTGAGCGAATCGATCAGAACAATGGATGTAAACGGGATTTTAAACGGTGAGCTATAGATACGAATTAATCCGAATACCAAGATGATCGCGGGTACAACGAAAGGCAAGAGAGAAATGAACTCCACCGTCCTGCGAACTTCAGGCAGTCGCAAGCGGATCCAATAAGCAGTAGGCACGATGATGGCGATGCTGGCAAGGATAGTAAACACTGCCAGGCTTATTGAGTATAGAAAAGAACTTACAAACCCCGGGTCTGCAAAGGCGGACTCGTAAGCAGCAAAACTTATCGTATCACGCTTCATGCGCAACGAGAAATCGAGCGTCGCATATAACGGCAGGATGAAATAAAGGGCCCCGAGAACAAACCAAAACCAACTCCAAAAGGGTATTTTTCTAGCCTTGGCAACAGTGCTCATCGCAGCCACCTCTCGGTCCGACCCTGGAGCCATGAATAGCCTGCCAGGGAAACCGCCATAATGACCACCATGCCCATGGCCATCGCATAACCCAAGCCAGGGTTATGAAGGACATCGCCTCGGATCTGCGCACCGATCTGGATGGTAATAATAGGCAAGGCGCCGCCCGTCAACGCATAAGCAGTGGCATATGCCCCGAACGCGTTACCGAACAATAGGATCATGGAACCTAATAAGGATGGCAAAAGAATAGGCAAAGCGATTCGCAGCCAATATTGGGTTGTACTTGCGCCGAGGTTTTCGGCAGCTTCGCGCCATTCCCGCTTCAATCCATCCAGCGCAGGAGCCATGATCAGAACCATCAAAGGGAATTGAAAATACATATAGGTCAGGCTTAAGCCAACAAAACTATACAGATTGAAGCCTTGATTGTAAATATTGATATTAAAAACGTTCTTGAGAACAGCGGTGACAAACCCTGTTCTGCCCAGAGTAGCAACAAAAGCAAAAGCAAGCGGTACACCCGCAAAGTTCGAGGCTACCCCGGAGAAGGTAATCAGCATGCTGCGAAGCGGTTTAGGCAACCCGCCTACCGTCACTGAATAGGCCAACAAGAAACCGAAAAGACCTCCCCCAATCGCAGTCACTGCACTGATCTGGATGCTCAACCAATAGGCGTTCAAGATGCTTGGCTGGTCAAACAACTGGATTATATTGTTGAACGTGAATTGACCGGCGTTGTCGGTAAAACTACCAACAAATAATCGCAGCGAGGGCAAGAAGAGGAAAAGAATTGCAAAAAGAAAAAAGGGGATTATGCCAAGCCATTTGCCAACCTTTAATCCTGGCAACTTATTATTCGGCATGGGGAGAGTGGTTTGGGCCATCTTCGGTTCCTTCTTCCAGTATTGTTTCGGCGAGACCCCGCTACGGAGCCGGGGTCTCGCCTAATTAAATCAGTGGTAATTAGCTTATGGAGCGGCCTTGATATCTGCGCCGACGACCGAATCCCAATTCTTGGTGATCAGGGTATTCGCAGCAGTGAGCTGGTCGAGGGTTGGGAAGACTGCGCCGCTAACATCGGGGAGCTTGGCGCTCAAATCGGCAGGAACCGCACCGCGTGCGCGCAGATCAGCCTCACGAATTGGATGGCAGTAACCCTTCATCCAGACCAATTGGCCTTCATCCGAGTACAGATATTCCATCCACAACTTGGCAGCATTCGGATGCGGGGCATAGGCGCTGATGGCTTGAACATAAACGCCACCGAAACGGCCGGACTTTGGAACCACCAAAGTTGCCTTCGGGTTTCCGGCAAATGAATCGATGGCAGCCAGACCATTGTAGTCCCAGGTAATACGGACGGGGGTCTCGCCCTTGGCAACCAAGCCGTTGTTCGAAATCGTCGGGACAAGGTTACCGGACTGATTCAGCTTGGCAAAGAAATCGAGGCCAGGCTGGGGGTTATCGAGGGTACCGCCATTGGCTAACCCGGCCGCGTATACGGCCTGGATGGCCTGATTGGAGGTGCGCGGGTCGCCCGAGAGGGCTACCTGACCCTTATAAGCAGGATCCAGCAAATCATTCCAATCCTGTGGGACTTTCGGCTGAACATCGGTATTGACCAGGAAGGACATCACGCCGTAATAGTCACCGTACCAATAACCATCCGCATCCTTGACTTCAGCGGGAATAGTATCCCAGGTTGAGACCTTATACGGCATCAACAAATTAGCAGCCTTGGAGGAGGCGCCGAAAGAGAAACCAACATCTATAACATCTGGAGCCTGTGGGCCCTTGTTGTTCTCGTTGGCCTTGATCGCTTCGACCTCGTCGCCAGAACCGCCATCGGGATTCAATTCATTAACAGTGAGACCGTACTTGGCCTTGAAGTTGGTGAGGGCTTCACCGTAGTTGCACCAGTCGTGCGGAAGGGCAATTGTGGTGAGCGAACCTTCGGCCTTGGCTGCAGCGACCAGCGCGTCCATAGAGTTTGCGGCGGGCGCCGAGGTAGCCGCAGGCATGGCTTCCGTTGCGGCAGGCATAGCAGTGGCGGGTGCCGGGGCTTGGGTCGCTGTGGCGGCGGGGCCACAGGCGGAAAGCGCAAAGGCTGCGACAACAAGCACAACGAACAATTGGAAGACGAACTTATTGGCACGCATCTCTTCAAATCTCCTTATCGATATTGTCATTATCTTGCCTAATGGAAACTTATTCGGTCAAATGGACTTCATCGAACGTCTTAGGCTCAAAAGTCCCCTGCGCACCTCCATTCATAGAATTGTCCAATACTTTAAAACCCCCCGATAAGGCATAGCGCTGAAAAGCCATGAGGTTCACGCAATAACCCCAGTTAAGGTATGGCAGTATTGTAGCATTATAAATACCTTTGGTCAATTCAGCACTGGCTGAAATCTTAATCATCCGAATTTAATGATGTCCTAAGAACCAGTTAACATTCTGTAAACGAATATGTCGTTTCGCCTGCTGCGATAAGCTATCTGAGAAATCTGTTCGCTTTCTAACCACTATTTTACAGACCCATTCAAATGAACCGGCGCAATAACAGGTAAACTCCCGCTCCTACGAGACCAGCAGCCGGGATGGTCAACAACCAGGCCGTGGCCATCTCCTGGGCGACCCCCCACCGCACCTTGTTGGCCCTTTCGGCTGCTCCAGCTCCCATGATCGAAGAACCGACGACCTGAGTCGTGCTCACCGGCCCCCCGACCAATGAAGCACCCAGGATGACAATGCTAGAGGCCAATTGGGATGTAAAACCATCTATAGGTCTGATCTTATAGAATTTTCCGCCCAGCGTGCGGATCAGCCGCCACCCTCCTAAAGAGGTGCCCAAAGCAATCATAGACGCACAGAGAATAATAACCCAAAAGGGCACGGCAAAAACCTTTATATAGCCTGCCGTGAGCAGCGCCAGGGTGATGATCCCCATGGTTTTTTGCGAGTCGTTAGTGCCATGGCTGAGGGCCAGGGTGATTCCAGTTACAATTTGACTGCGTTTGAACACGCGGTTGATGCGCGGCGTGGCTTTCCAACTCAAGGCTATAATGATCCTGAGCAGGATCCATCCAAAAACAAAACCGATGAAAGGCGATGTAAATAGTGCGATCAATATCTTGAGCAGCCCAGGCCATTCAATAACCTGCCATCCTGAATCAATAACCACTGCGCCAATGATGCCGCCGACCAGTGCATGGGAAGAACTGCTTGGAAATCCCAAGTACCAGGTCAATAGATCCCACAGGATGGCTCCGATCAGCGCAGCCAGAATTACCGTTGTATTGATGCTTTTGGCAGAAACCACCTCATTGCCGATCGTATTCGCCACTGCCACGCCGAAAATGAGCGGCCCTGAAAATTCAGCCACGGCGGTAACTCCAAGAGCAACCCGCGGAGAAAAGGCCCGCGAGGAGATCATGGTGGCAACTATGTTACTGGAATCGTGGATGCCGTTTAGCAAATCAAAGCCAAGACCCAGCACGATCACGGCAACGAGGATGGGCGTCATTGAGAATATCTTTTCTTATGTGCTTTTGACGACAATATCGGCAATCACATTGGCGGCCTCGTCGCCGCGGTCGGCTGCATTGCTCAAGTGGCGATAGACCTCTCGCAGCTTGAGCATTTTGACCACATGTTTTATATCCTCCGCCCCACTGAATAGATCGGCCAAAGCCTCGCGGTAAACACCCTCCACCCGGTTTTCCAGGGCCTTGGCCCGCTGGGCGTGGTCATTGGACACGCCGGGGTGATCCGCCAGGTTGTTAACTGCCATGGATAGCTCGAAAGCCGCATCTCGTAGCAGGGAGGCCATTCGCTGCATATAAGGGGTCGGCTTCACCTTCAAAATTTCCATCTCGCTTTCGGTGCTGTAGGCATAATCCAGTACATCGTCGATGGTCCTTGAAAGCGAAAAGATATCCTCACGGTCGAATGGTGTGATAAAGGTCTTATTCAACTCATCGATCAAGACGCGGCGAACCTCATCGGCCTCTTTTTCCTTGGTTTCGAGCAATTTTGAGGCGGCGGGATCCTGGGTGGCTAAATAGGTTTTTAATGCTTCCAATCCGTCCAATGTGAGCACAGCCTGGTCGTGGATCAGAGTTAGAAAAACGTTTGGTCGTTTCTTGAAAAAACCACGCATGGTCAATACTCCTTCCCGGTATCGTCGATCAAATCATTGGATAAACACTATAAGAATTCGCGTGCAGGTTTCTGAGCTGGCAAGCCACCTAAGAATATACCGGTTTACCTATGGATGGGCCATTTTTTTGGTGCGCAGCCAAGCAGAGCACCAAAAAGGTTTCTCTTCCAAGATCGGGAATTATCAGCTATTTTGCCTACTTTATTTCCATCCGTTTAGACGATCACTATTCTTCATTCTTCTTCATGCTCTTGCATTCTACACCAAACTTCTGCAGAATGGATATTCCTCTCAAGAAAGCATGATCAAATATACATCGATAGACATGAGATTTATCCAAATAATGGCCCGTTGAGGGAGCAAGCTGCTGGGATTTTGGTGACTATACACCAGGTTTGGGCATCGTCCCAATTCATGAATATGGGCAGCCTGCTATTATTTCAACCATCGATTGGCTCTTTACTCGACAATGAGTAGTAAAATCGTTTTCCCAGAACATGAAGTTCTTTGGAATTCGCTCCTCAGGATGAAGATCGTGGAGTATTTGGATGTTGTTGTTTCTTATTGCCCTGGCATTATTTAACGCTTTCTTCAATGGATATCGCGATACGTCCAGCATCCTGGCCGGCGTGATGGCTTCGCGTGCGGTGCGTCCGCGCTGGGCCTTGTATTTAGTGGCCGCAGGCGATTTGATCGCACCCCTGGCCGTAGGCTCTGCCGTGGCCCGGTCGATAACTACTGGCTTGGTGAACACCTCAGCGATCACCCTTGACACTATCGTCATTGCAATGGTCGCCGCTGTCGGCTGGAATTTATTCTCCTGGTGGCGGGGAATCCCATCTTCTTCGACACATTCCCTGATCGGAGGGCTGCTGGGCGCGACACTAATTACCAGTGGTCCACAGGCGATACTGACAGGCGGTTTGGCTTTTGTGATCCTGCCGCTTGTTCTTGCCCCTGTAATTGGCCTGCTGCTGGGGTTCCTGGTCATGAGCTTCCTGTTATCAGCATTTAGCAATGCTCACCCCAAGGTAAATACCTTATTTCGGCGGCTCCAGGTTATTACAATGCTTGCGCTTGCCTTGTCAAACAGCTCCAATGACGCCCAGAAATCCATGGGCGTGATCACGTTGGCACTTGTACTGGCTGGAAAGTTATCCTCTTTCACTGTACCTGTATGGGTACTGCTTGGGTGTACCGTCATGCTTGCGTTCGGTGCTTCCCGCGGCGACTGGCGCCAAATCCGAAACCTGGGAGGCAAGGTCTACCGGATCAGACCCTTGAATGCACTTGCTTCCCAGGCAGCCTCATCTCTTTTGATACTGACAGCTTCGGTTCTGGGAATGCCTGTAAGCACTCCACACGTGATCAGCACTGCCCTGATGGGCGCGGGCGCATCGGAACGAGTAAACAAGGTTCGGTGGCAGGTTGCCGGCGAGATGGTGACCGTCTGGGCAGTCACGATCCCGGCTACCATGATGATCTCAGTTTTGATTTTCATGTCTTTAACAGGGCTGCACGAACTAGGTTCAATATTTAACGTGCTCGTCCCCACTGTGGGAACCCCATAGAACTGCCCTTGCGGCAAAAATATCCGGGGGATAAGAGACTTGTCCCGGTTGATATCAGGGTGAACGTATTTCCTCAGCTCCATTAAATTATTGGGAGAGACAAACGTCCCAGCGCGTTCGCCTCTCCCAGCCCGTGTTTTTACAAATGTAAAAGAAGAATTCTCAGGCCGCGTTATTCGACCGGAATCGCCTGATAGATCTTCTCCACATCGATGCCTTGTCTGCGGCGGTAAGCGCTGAAACCGAAGTAGATCGCGGCAGCGACCGCATAGTTAAGCAGCATAAATACCATGGAGCTGACGTTGGACCAACCAATGGCATAGGTGCCGACAGCTGGCAGCGACGAAGGCAGCTCATGCGGATCCCAGAACCATTCGACCAATAGCCAGTCGAGGAAGCCAAGAAAGACCAGGCCCGCCAGCGTGATCAAGGGCATTTGCGCGCCGCGGAACACCTTATCTGCAACGTAATACAAGATCCACACCAGGATCACCGCATTGACCAACGTCAAAAGGCCCAGGACGATCACGACAAACCATGTCAGCCCGCCGGCATTGAGGCTTCCAATGCCGCTTATGATGGTCCAGGCATACTGAAGGGAAATATAGATCAGATAGACCGCGAATACGGCATACACGATCGTTACCAACCAGCCGAGCCAGGATGGCATTTTGTACTTGGCAATGGGTGAACCCTCGAAAACGTCTTTGGCGCGCCATGGCATGATCGTGCCGGCAATCGTCGAGCCCAGGAAGGTAATGGCGATAACGACGGTCGCATCGAGCGCCAATGTGTTGAAGCTGAATATCTTATAGGCATATAAGTATGAGATGATCACCGACGGGATCACCATCAACAACAGCGCATTGATCGGAGATTTGGTACGCGGTTCGATCCTGGACACCCACTCCGGCAGCATACGGTCAATGGAGGCCGCAAAGATAACCCGGGTCGAGCTAAGGAAGAGCGTACCTGACCAGCCAAACCACCACAGGCTCATGAGCAGGATGATGATGAACTGTATCACCCGACTCTTCACCATAAAGGCTGCGAACAGTGCGGGGTAAGGCCAGATGGGTAACGGCGAAGGCGTGGTTGTATATCCGAAGGCGTAGTTCCAGAAAGCGCCGTTGGCTTTGTTGTAAAAATCCCAGCCTATCGTCTTCGCGATCAAAGCGAACAGGATCAGCGCCCCCACTGTTGTAACGATGACGGCGGCTGCCATGCCCCAGAAGTTCCTTTTATAGTCGGAAGCGCCCCGCACTTCACCATAGAGCGTGGATCCCCAGTTCGGCCACAAGTTGAAGAATGTCAGCATCGGCACGAGGAAAATGCTGGCTCCAAAGGCCAAAGGCCAAAGCGGCCCAGCTACGGTTCCGGCGTCTTCGCCCGCTTTCAGGGTCGCTGAATAAACGTCCCCGGCCTGGGCCCCAAAACTTGGAGCAGCTGCATTGAAGTTCGCTACGAACGTGGCATTATTCCCAAAGAGCAGGAGCAGGGCCACAAGCACCAAGCCAACCAGCCCACCGAAGAAGCAGATCTTTTGTATTCGGGCATAGGCCTTCATGCCTATGGCGATGTAGGCGAATACGATCACGCAGACCGACAACATGCCAACGAACTGGCCCGTAGGATCGGCTGTAAACCACAAAGCTGCATCCTTGAAACCTGCGATGGCCAGCAAAGGGGTATAGAACTCATAGGTCAACATTTGCCCGTAGAGGGGGGTCCACAGCCAAAGGATGAACCACCAGCCAGTTACGGACAGAACGAAGCCGATACCGCGACTTAGGATTCGGCTTTGCCAGACGTAGTCGCCGCCCGCGCGCGGCATAGCCGAAATAAGACTGGCATAAACGATCACTTCGAAGATGGTGAAGATCGCTCCGAGCACCACGCCAGTTGCCAGACTACCGCCCAGGTAATAGCAGTATGAAAAAATGAATAAGCCGAGGGTAATCAGATTGATGGAGAACGTGGCGTAAATGAAGGCGTCGAATACAGACCAGGACCGTACCAGTCCGCTTGCTTTTCGAACGAACAGGCTTACATTTGCCATCTGAAACTCCTTTTGTAGCTCTTGCCTTGTCGTCCCAGGATGATGCGGGAAGACAAACCGATGGGATGATTTTCAATCCGTCATCCGACGCACCGCTACAATTTTCAATCAGCCGATAATCACCTCCTACTTTAAGTATTTTGCATACTTATTTCCTCATCCCGTGGTGAGGATATAGTTGCCCACTTTATTGGGCTTGAGTTCCACTACAGCTCCATGCAACATGCCCTGTTCATACATACTGCCAGGGTTTATGCACAGAGTTCGTTTATATTTCCGGGTGCCTTTTCCTTCATGAATGTGACCGTGCAGAGTAAGCAGGGGTTCGTACTTTTCGATCAATTCCAGGACCGCGTGGCTGCCAACCGGAATAAGCGACCGGCCCGCATAAGCCGGCCGCAAATCCTTGGTTAATTCCGGCGCCTCATCGAGTCCACTACCATAGGGCGGGTTGTGCAGATTGAAGACCGAATTCCTGACATTTTTCAGTTTATCGATCATCACCTGGATGCGCTGGCGCAGTTGGTCTTCAGATTCCTCGCGTGGAGTATTCCAAGGGGTGGGCGTTGACCAACCTGCATTGATCATTTCATGATTCTCGTCCAGCTCGATCACTTTTCCTTCGGCCAGGCTGACATATTTCGACTGCTTGATGACATCGTCGATTTCAAACATATCATCGTTGCCGGGGCAAACATAGCAGCGGATGCCGGAAACCCCCAGCCTGGCGTCGGCATATTCCATCCAATGCTGCATGGTCTTAACCGCCTCTTGCAAGAAGAGCTCATCAGAGCGGCCAGAGGTTGCCAGGATTTCGCCAACCTCGTCGGGATTCGTAAGATACGGATAATAGCCCCGGTCCTGGATCGTTGCAACCATCTTGTCCACTTCTTCCTGGGATTCCAGGATGGTCTCCTGCTCCAGCAAAGTGACTTTGTATTTGCCACCCCCCTGATCAATGATAGGGACAATGGCCTTGCCAGTCATATCCCCTCCTAAAATCAAGACATCGGTCCCGTAAAACTTGCTCGCATTAATAAATTTTTTCCAGCAGATCTCAGAGCCATGAACGTCGGTTGCGAAGTAGATCTTCATCCATTATTCCTTTCATACCTTACTCTTGGGCTCGACAACTTCCTGGCCAAACAAACTAACTGGAACTTCCAAATTTCCGGGAACCAGGCCCTCAAAGTGAGCCCTGATGCGGGCATCCACCTCCGGGGAAAAGACAGCCGTGTTCTTGCGCCGCAGGATTTCTCCCACTTCCCGCGCCGCCCGCGCCTGTGTGTCAAGAGCTCCCTTGCTCTCCCATTTGTCGCGGGAGTCCCGGTCTGCCAGATCGGGAAGCAAGGCAACCGTCTTCATGCGCTTCATAGTATGTTTATGTACCATGAACGATCCCCCTGGCCCGACTTCCGCTATTACATCGAGCGCCAAATTCTCCTCGCTGAACTCAAAGCCGCGTTTGAGGCGCTTCAACATCCGGGCAATTTCGTCGTCAATCACTGCCTTGGCAAAATCAAAGACTTTCAAGGCGTCGAGCAGCCCTCCCATATTCAACATATCGGCTCCAGCAAGTACTCCCACCAAGGTGGACATCCCCGTTTCGAAACCCGACTGTGCATCGTTTATTTTGGCATTCGTCAACCCAATATAGCCGCCGCAGGGGACCTTATAGAAGCGCGCCATTTGTGCGAATGCCATATGAAGCATCCCGCATTCTATGCCTCCCGAGGCGTAGGCACCCGTGCGCATATCGGCGACCGTGGGCAAAGTTGCATAGATCGACTCAGCTCCCGGCTGCACCATTTGCATCAAGATCGCGGCTGCCAGGAATTCTGCGTTCCCCTGCGCCAATGTTCCAGCCATTGACATCGGAGAAGTCAAACCTGCATTCGGAACTATGCTGGGATAGACCGGCCACTTATTCTCGGTGAAGTAGATCAACATCTCTGTCGATGCATAATCCATCGTCAGCGGCGAGACCACGGGACAAAAATGGTGTGTGATGAAAGGATGCTCCCGATAATTTTGGTCGCTGCCGGCGATCAGACTTGCCAGCTGCAAAATCGACCTGGCGTCCTCTATATCATTGGCAGAACTGCGGACCGGCTTGAGACAGTTCTTCAGGGCGGGATAGAGGCGACTTAATGTAAATTGTCCGGGCGGAGCATCGTCTGCCAGGGTCGAGACAGAGAATACATCGTAACCCGGCAACTCATTGATCAGATGCGCTATGCGTGCAATATCGTCTGAACGTGAGCGTCTCTCCTGGCCTGTGACAGGATCGATGATATTAGGGGCTGAACTGCCCGTGACGATGAGCGGGCCATCCTCTGGAATCGTCCGGTCAAATTTGGGATCGCGGCCGCGGAAGGTAAAGGTAGGAGGCATGAGCGCACGGAATTCCTCAACCACCGCAGGCGGGTAGCGCACCCTTTCCCCGTCCAGACGGCAACCGTGACGGACAAAAATCTCCCGTGCTTTCTTGTTCCTAACAAGCAAACCGACGTTTTCCAGGATTTCGAGCGAAGCCTGATGAGTGCGTTCAACCTGTTGATCCGTAAGAAGAGTTGCAAAGGTGTTCATAAGGAATTTGTCAGCCTATTGAAAAGAATTGGATGGTCACAGCTTCTCCACCGAAGTCACAATGGAGGTTTCAACATGCAAACCCGCGGCTTGTTTTTGTATCTCATCCACCGGCCACATTTCCAGCCCCGAGCGAGTGACTTTTAGTGAGGCGGCAGCTGTGGCAAAACGCACGGATTGTTCGAGCGGCCAATCTTGCAGCCATCCGTAGATAAAGCCAGCTGAGTAGGTGGCACCAGCGCCGCACCCGTCTACCACCGGTACCTGCGGGGCCCAAATGCGGAGAACTTCCTTCCCCTGCACCACCAGGCTACCCTCGCCTGCCAGTGTGATCAGCGCTGTTTCAACGCCCACCTGGAGCAATTTACGCGCCACCGTTAACGGGTCATTCTCTTCCTTTTGAGCCGCATCGGTAACGGCCTGACAAAGAGAGGCTCGACCCGCATAGCGAACCAGCAGGTCTGGATCGGCGTGACCATGTTCCATATTAAGAAATACCGGGATCTTCAAGCGAGCCGCCTCGTCCATGGCCCGCACGATGTGGTCGCCATCATACCAATCCACATACAGCAGACGCGCCTTCTGCATCAGGGATAGATCGGCGCTGTCAAGCGTGGCGAGCACTTGCGGATCGCGCTTCCAGAAGTACGTCCGCGCGCCAGTGCGGTCGGAAACATCTACTTCCAGCGGGGTCGTGATATTCGGCGAAAGCCGGACCTCACCCTGTATATCCCAATCTCTTAGCTTCTGCGCCAGGGCACGTCCACGCGCATCGTCGCCAACAGCCGTGCCGATGATGCCAGTAGGAACGTCCCACTGGCGCAGCAGGCACGCTACTATGGCGGCGTCATCGAAGACAAATTCACTGATTTCGCTGATCAACGCGCCGGTATTGTGCTGGGGTAGTTCATCCACAACCAGGATGGCAACTGGTGTAAGCATTCCGAAGCCGACGTAGAGAGGAGGATTCATGGCATCCAATATCCATTCAGGATTACGCGGCCAGGATTACGAGCCGGTCAACCAAGCGCCGCATCCAATTGCTGCAGGTACCAGCGGAGGAATCGATCCAGGTTATATTCTTTATATGTGGAGAGTGGGCCCGGGGTATAGGCATGGGAATTGACGCCCCGCTGCTGATTCGTGCAGATACCCCAATCCTGCTCGGCGGTAAGCAGCCAGAAAGGCAGCATCTTTTCCAGGTCGTAATCCTTACCCTCCTGGGCCTTTTCATCCACAAGCCAGATCATCCGTATATTGGTGTGGTACATCCCGTTGGGGGTCAAGCGCGTGGATACACTGTGGTCGCAGCTCGAATGGTTCCAAAAGTTCGGCAGCATGCGCACCCGCAACGTGCCTACGTCCGGGTCGGGGTAATCGCCCATGAGCGGGGCTATCTGCTGCCCGTCCATCGTTTCACTCACATAGCCGTCCACCAGGGGCGTACGGTTGGCCGAATACCAGATGTTGTGCTCCGGGTCGGGGAATTCAGTCAACCCGGTTTCGGTCCGCGTAACTGCCAATCCCTGCTCCGACCATTTTGCTTCGCTTCGGGCCGTAACAACGTTCAACTGCTCGGCGACGCGTGCTATGGTGTCATCGGCGTTGTAATGGTCAAAGTTGGCCTTGATGTACTGCGGGTGATTAACATTGCAATGGAAACATTCCCGGTTATTTTCCCAGACCAGCTTCCAGTTCGCATGAACATCGAAATCCATGATCTTGGCAACCTTGGCGCGCGACATACCTTGAGGGCGCGCCATCGGCGCGATCGCCTGGAAGGCGGGTTCGAAGTCCGGCGGCTCCTGGGCAAGGCTTACGAAAATCATGCCCTCCACCTCTCTTGCGGAAGCAGGGTGCAAGCCGAGCTGGGCCTTGTCCAAGTCCTCCTGCATGCCGCGGTAAAGAAGCAGCCGGCCATCGCGACCGTAGGTCCATTGATGATAGGGACAGATGAAACGTTTGACGTTGCCTTCCGCCTCCTCACAGATGATGGAGCCCCGGTGACGGCAGACATTATAGAAAGCCCGGACCTGGCCGTCATCCTGGCGCACGATGATAAGTGCGTCGTCATCCACATCATAGAGAAAGTAGTCACCGGGGTTGGGGATCTGACAGCTGTGCCCGGCAAAGAGCCAGCCACCGCGCCAAATAATTTCCATCTCGGCACGCAACAGCAGCTCATCGTGATACAAAGGGCGCGGCAATCCGTAGCCCGGGCGGCGCAAGGCAATTATTGTTTTAAGGCTGGATAGCTCACTGGCATTAAGCGATAACATAAATTATTTTCCTTTTTCCTTTGGCTCGCTGAGGCTTTACATCTAATATTTGATCACGTTTGACAAGTTGGTAACTATATCCGGAGCTTTTCACCTTTTGGATCAAACAGGACTGTCGCTGTTACTTCGCCGCTGCGGCGGCCTTCGATCAATTCCAGATCTACACGCGTTCCTGCTTTCGCAAGCTCCACTGGAAGGTATGCATAAAGGATGTTCTTCTTCAATGTATACCCAAAGCCTCCGCTGCGTATACGGGTAATCACTTTCCCGTCATGGTAAACCGCCTCCCCTCCATAGATCTGGGTGAACTCATTACCATCCAGAACTACGGTGCAAAGCTTGCGCTTCAAACCTTCCTGCTTTTGTTTGGCCAGCGCCGCCTTCCCAATGAAATCACTCTTATTGAGGTCGACGCAAAAGCCCAGGCCGCCTTCATAGGGCGTTTCCAGCGGGGTTACATCGGCGGTGTAATAGCGGTACCCTTTTTCCAGGCGCAGGGAATCAAGCACCTTGTATCCGCCGACTTCAATCCCAAACTCTTCACCCGCCTTCAATAGCGCGTCCCACACAACGGTGGCGCGTTCAGGCGGAACATAGAGTTCCCACCCCAGTTCGCCCACATAGCTCACGCGCTGCGCCCAAATCTCCGTGCCGTTTACCTCAATTCCCCTGGCGTGAAGATAGGGGAGGGCCTCATTTGAGATGTCGTCCCCGGTAAGCTTCTGCAACACCGAGCGCGCCTTTGGACCCCACAGCGCTAGGCATGCCCAGTCCATGGTAATGTCGCGTATCCTGGTTTCGCCATCTTCAGGCAGCTGATGCATTCTTAGCCAGGCAAGATCGTTCCCTATAAATGCAGACCCGGTAATTACCCAGAACTTGTCTTCGGCAATGCGTGTGATCGTCAAATCAGCTTCCACACCGCCGCGTGTGTTCAGGAATTGTGTGTATGTTGCGCTACCGACAGGCTTATCCATATTGCCGTCAGAGACTCGCTGCAAAAGCGGCAAGGCGCCGGGCCCACTGACTTCAACTTTGCCAAACGAAGTCAAGTCAAAGAGAGTAACCCGCTCGCGGGTAGCCTGGTGTTCCACTCCAACGCGCCCAAAATAAGGAGGACGCGTCCAGCCCCATTCACGTTGATCGGCTCCTGCCCTTCGCCAGGGTTTACCCGGTTCGAAGAAGTTGACACGCTCCCAACCAAACTTCTCGCCGAACACCGCCCCCATCTCCTGCAACCGGTAGTGGACCGGGCTAATACGGTGCGGACGCGCCCACTCGTTCTCGTCATTGGGAAAGCGCAAACGGTAGTAGTACTTGACACCCTCGCGCGTTCGTTCAGCAGCATATTCGGGGTTGGAATAGTAATTCCCAAAACGCGTGGCGCGATAAGCATAAACATCCAGGGAGGGTTCGCCTTCCACGATCCACTCCGCCATCAGCCTGCCAATACCCCCCGCGCCTCCATAGCCATTGAGCGACATCCCCGCCGCGATCCACATTCCACGTGCGCCCGCCATGGGTCCGAGCATGGGCTGGCAATCAGGGGTGTAGGCCCCAGGATGACATACGAGGGTGATGATCCCGGCTTGGTCGAGGAACGGGATGCGGCGGATCGCACCTTCCAGTAACTGTTCAAAACGTTCATAATCGGCCGGTAAAGTAGTTCCACCATGCTCCCAGGGAGCGCCATCAATCCAGCGCGCAAACGGATTCGGCTCATAACCACCGATGACGAGGCCGCCCGCCTCCTGCCGCATATAAACAAGATTATCGGGATCGCGCAGACAGGGGGTGGTTGGAGGAAATTCGTGGTTGCTTACTGCCTTGAGCGCAATATGCTGATGATCGACCGGGGTAGTTGGAATTTGGAGGCCGGCCATCGCGGCGACGCGCGGCGCCCACATCCCGGCCGCATTGACGACGATCTCAGTCCGGACAGAACCGTGATCTGTAATCACCTTCTGGATTTCGCCGTTGGGAGAAAGCTCGATGCCTGTAACGCGCACGCCGGTGCAAATCTCCACTCCCATTTCCTTGGCGAGCCGCGCCATGGTGGTGGTCGTCGTGTATGGATCCAGTTGACCGTCACGCGGAAGATAGATCGCCCCATACAGGTTTTCCTTGCTCAACTGGGGCATAATACGCAAAGCCTCTGCGGGGGAAATGATCTCAACATCCATACCGATCGCGTTGGCGCGGCTTACGCTGCGTTGCAGCTCTTTGAGCTGGTCCTCGGTTGAAGCCACGCGCAGGCTGCCGACATGATCGAAGAGTCCGAGCCCGCTGTAGAGTTCAATACTATATTTGCGAAATTGCATTAATGTTTGGGAAGTGGCAAATTGCGTTACCAGGCCCGCAGCATGTGTGGATTCCCCGCTGGCGATCTCGCCTTTCTCAAAGAGGATCACATCGGTCCAGCCCAGCTTCGCCAGGTGATATGCAACATTGGCTCCGACAATCCCTCCCCCTACAATTACAACTTGCGCCTGATCCTTCATTGTCTGGTTCAACCTTTCAATTAATTGGGGATGTTGGTGACGATGACATCAATCGAATGGGGTATTAACCACGCCTGCCAATACTGGTTTTTCCCATTGATTATGTTTGAGTTTTGGATTCGTTCGAGTGGCCCTATTCCAAAATTGGACGCCTCTCCCCGCTTGGAGTGGTTTGTTAGGAAATGCTTGCCTTGAGCATATGCAATCATCATGCGGTTTCGGGCAGGAATCAACTATTGCTCATCGATTGCCGGCATCAATCAAGATATTCAGGGTTGATTGAGAACAAATGATTGTTTCTTTTGTTGCATTATAACCATTATTGCAGGGTTTTGCATAGTTTTGCCATTTTATTAATTTATTAAGCCGAATTTCCATATGTTTGCGAGAAAGAGACTTAACCAAAGGTAAACCCGCCTGGGAACCGATAGCAGAAAGGCTCCTGCTCTGCTTCCGGCGTCCATTGATCAAGACCGGACTTCTTTCAACCAATCAGGCAATTCCGGGGAATCCATTTTTTCAACAGCCCTGCCCCAACGCTCGAGGGCCCAGCCCCAGAAATCGAAATCGATTTTCGAGATCTTTGCCTGGATGGCCGCCCAAAGCCCCCAACCCACATCCGACATGATCATATTCAATTTCATGCGTGAAATTTTATCGGCTGAAGATTTACCAAAATAGGCGGCACAGACCTCCGTAATCTGAGCCTCATTAAACTGCAATTCCTGACAGGTATTTCCCAACTCAAAACATGGATCGTTGTTCCCGCTATATTCATAATCAATCAAGCGCAGGGATTTCCCGTCATCCATATAATTCTCAGCCAATAAATCATTGTTGCACGGGACTGTGGGCAGTGGCCTGACTGCCATTGCCTGCTCGATGCGCTTCACAATGTCCATTCGTTCCCAATAACCTTCAGGAATACGTACGTCATGTTCTTTACAAATATTGAGATAGTATTCGGTTAAACGGAACATGTCGAAGTCATTGAGAAAACGCGGACCGGTATGCAGACACTTAATGGCCTGTGCAATCCTTGTTGGCATGCCACCTGCATTCAATGTTTCTTTTGACATCGTTCTGGCCTTAAGAAATTCCAGGACCATCACCTGGTATTCGGGCAGGTAGTAAAGCACCTGTGGCCCAACGCCCGCCTCGGCAGCGGCTTTTGAATTGAAATATTCATTACGGCGGTCTATTGCCAAAAGCTCCGTGCTCTCACCCGGCACACGGACAAAAAAAGGATCGCCATCGACTTCCACTTTGAAATTGGTATTGGTCAAGCCCCCAGAAAGTGCCTGAATAGAAACGTGCTTTCCTTTCCAGCCCTCAATCTTATCCACAACTTCATCAATGATAGGCATATTGACCTTTTTTATGATGTACAGATTCTACAAATTCAGGCAGGAGCATCCTGCATCTGCGAAAGTTATTCGCAGAGCCTGACCGGCTGAGAACTATGAAAGAATTGTAGATGTGAAAAGGGTGGCCGGTGCTTCAAAATGAAACACTGACCACCCTTTATCCCCAAGAACCGAAACGCTTATTCGGGCGGGATTTCCTTGAACGCAAAGTCCACATCGATACCCTTGGACTTCTGGTTGTTCTTGACTATCACATACCACACCCACGAGATCACGATGATCCCGATGGCGATGATCTGCGCCCAGAGGTTGGCCGGGAAGTCTGTGAAGTCCCAATTGCCCAACACTCCCAATTGCGGGGCAAACAAGAATGCGAGCACCATGAACGTACCCAGCACCCCACCCAACACGCCGAGGACCGTGATCAATGGCATACTGCCCAGTTTATACTTGGCGCCTGGCGAAGCCTCGTACAATGCCTTGGCGCGGTAAGGCAGGAGCGCGCCCGCGATGCAAGTGACAACGAAGACGTAGCCGCACCCGAAAGTCACACCCAGCGTCAGGCCGGCCCAGCCCCCCACGAGGTTATAGGCAAGGATGACCGGGATACTGGCGAGGAAGTATGCCAGGTGCGCATTAACCGGAGTATGAAACCTCTCGTCCACTTTGCTGAACCACTCCGGCAGAAGGCGGTCAAGCGACATGGCGACCAATACGCGGGTCATTCCAATGTAGCAGTTGCAGACGATCTGGAATCCGTTCAAAAGGAATCCAATGCCGATGATAAGCACCACCAGCGGGCTGGCTGTGAGTCCCATGGCAATAACAGGTGGCCATAGGTAGGATCCGTTGATAGTGGCTTCCGCGACACCGCTCCAGTACCCTGCGCCGGCTACGTACAGAAACGCTGAACCAGCCACACGCTCAAGACCCACAGCCAATAGCGCCAACAACAATCCCGTGGCGATCAGGGAGCCGACCATGATGAAGGCCTGGGACTGGAAACTGCGTGCATCCTTGATCTCACCGTTCTGTTGGGCAGAGTAGGTTGCCCACTGCAAGGAGGTCCAGGCGATAGGCGCGACCAGCAACGTAGCCAATAAGCTGAAAGGTGGATGGAGATCAATTCCGGCTTTGGTTGCGGCGTCCAGAGCAGTCTGATAGAAGTTGGGCGATCCACCTGAGGCGACCGCAAAGGCATTAATCCTGGAGATGAACTCAGATGCCGGCGTTGTGAAAAGAACGATGAAAATTGTAACAAAACACAACAACGTGCCCCACCACATCACATGTTGGAAACGTACGTAGTTCTTGAAACCGCTGACCAGCAGGACAAGAGAAATCAGAGCATTAAGGATGCTCACGACGACGATACCCGTCGAGCTCGCGAACCACCCGCCCAAACTCGAGAAGGCAGCATTGCCCATTGTTGCGCCCAGACCAAGAAATAGTGGTGCAAGGCCCAAGGCAGAGACCAGCCAACCCGAGAGCGCTACCCACTGCAGGATCCAGATCACAAAACCGGACATCACTACGGTAAAGGCCACACCGCCGCCGAATACGCGGCTCTGGAATACATAGTCGCCACCGGAGCGTGGCAGCGAGGTGGAGAGCCAGACGTACACAAAGGCAATGGGCAGTTCAAACAGCATCGCCAAAATAATGCCCCAGACCAGCTGGCCGCCCGGGAGAGAGCCCGGCGCCCAGAGATAGGTCCAGGGAAAGATCAAGCCCATCGTCAATATGTTGTAGACGAATGCAGAGTACGGGGACATGACGCGGACAAGCCCCGATGCCTTTCGAGTGAAGACTTCTGGTTTCATTGCCGATGTTGCCATTGTTATTCTCCTTTGGAATTAACAGATGTTCGATTAATCGGTACGAACGAATACGACCAAAAGATTTCTACATAGCCTTGCTCCTTTCAACGAAACTTCAGACGCATCAAGAGAATGAGAACTCGCGGGGTTAATTAATATTAACAACACTTCGGCGTCTTCATCGTTACCAAAAGTTAAGAATTGTTTATTAGTTGATCAACAAGACCTACTCAGCAATCCTATTTAACCAAAGGCTATCGGTCATATACGAAAAGCAGACTATTGCATTCTTGTGTGTCCGTAAAAGGCCAAGACCGAATTTAAGCATCAATGCAGCAAGCCATGAAAGACAGCCAGACAGCATCAACAAAGATATCTCACGTTACAACAGGAGCAGACTCGGGAATCAAAATTTCGACGCCACGAGCTACCAGAGCCTCAAAAGACGACGCATCGAACTCTTTATCGGTGATGAGCTTATCGATCTCATCGATGGTGGCTATTTGAAAATTAGAGACCACACCCCACTTGCTATGATCGGCAACAACAATGATCTCTCCCTTGGTATGACTGACCATCTGTCGTATCACTTCAGCCTCGTCATTCGAGGGCACGGTACAGCCATGCTTCAGGCTGATGCCATCCACGCCCAGAATCGCCTTGTTCGCAAACACCTGACCCAGGTTCTCAACCGCGAATCTCCCAGCCAATGAATTGGAGTGGGGCTGAAATTCACCACCGATCAGGTAATGATGGAATCCGGGGTCACCACCTTCGAGCACGCTGCTGAGATTATTCGTGAAAATCCGGATACTGGGGTCATTACGAATTTGATGGACCACCTGGGTCGTGGTCGTGCCGCTGTTCAGGAAAACGATGTCATCTTTTTCGATGAGGGAGGCTGCCAATGCCCCGATGCGGCGTTTCTCTTCAGGATAGCGCCGTGCCCTCTGCGGATATTCCGGTTCGAAAGTCATGCGCTGATTGAGGATCGCCCCCCCGTGAGTGCGCTCCAGAATACCTTCCTGTTCCAACCATTCCAAGTCCCGCCTTACTGTCGCCTCGGAAGTTTCCAAGATATCGCACAAATCGATTGTGCGAACAATTTTCTTGATAGCCAGATATTCCTGTATCCGTTCCCTTCGCTGTGCTGGAATTAAGGGTTTGCTCATGGGTTAGGATTTTTGTCTGTCTGAGTGGTCTGGTTGACGGAAAATAAGTACTTTAACTGTCAATTATATAAGATTTTGAAGAAATTTGCAAGTTTTTGTTTTTTTTGATATAATGCCTCGGATGTCTTTCTCCCCCCTAATTGACACATAGTGCATGCTTTTTCAATCAGTGCTCTCGATAAAAATTCTCGACAGGAGCTTTGAATGACTGGTGGTTCTATAGGAATGGCCGAGCAGGGTCGCGCCGAGCGGGACAAGTTCGAAAACGAGTTGAAGACGATCATTAAAGCCAGCGAGAGCGCAGGCGTTCTGTTAAGGGTAATCGGCTCGCTGGCATTTCAAATGCACTGCCCAAAGTTTGGCTACCTCCAGCAAGTCATGGGCCGGGCCTATACAGATATAGATTTTGCAGCCTACTCCAAACAAACCAAAGAAATAAGAGTGCTCCTGGCCGCGCTGGGCTACACCGAAAACAGGGAAGTTTTTATTGTTTCTGAAGGCGAGCGCGCCATTTATGATAAACCGGAAATCGACATGCACATCGATGTCTTCTATGAAAAGCTCAATTTTTGTCACGTGATCCGCTGGACTGGACGTCTGGAAGTTGACAACCCCAGTATTCCGCTGGCCGAAATGCTGCTGGAGAAAATGCAGATCGTCCAGATCAACGAAAAAGATATTATCGATACCATTATGCTATTGCTCGAACATCCCCTGGGGGATACTGATAACGAGACGATCAACATCAAGCGAGTTGCCGAACTGTGCAGCACGGACTGGGGGCTATGGCGGACCACTACCATGAACCTGAACAAGGTGCGCCAGCTGGCTCAGGGTTATGAGCAACTTACCCCGGAGCAAAAGGAAAAAATAACTTCCCAGGTTGGATCGGCAATAGCCCAGCTTGACCAGGCACCAAAATCGATGGCCTGGCAGCTGCGTGCGCGGGTTGGCGATCGGGTCAAATGGTATAAAGATGTGGATGAAGTCCATTAATAATTGGAGGAAGCTCTTATGACAAGAATTGTTCGCAATCTGATGCACCCGGGGCTGCTGACCTGCCGCGCGGATGCAACCCTGGGCGAAGTGGCTACGTTGCTCACCCAGCATCATGTTCACGCCATCCTGGTTGCAGACCGCCGCGGCCGCCCGTTGGGGATTCTCTCTGACTACGATGTGCTTGCGGGGGAGTGGTTATCGGCGGATCCTGAAAGCATGGCAACGATGCGCAAGCTGACTGCTTCAGACCTTATGACCCATCCCATTGATTTGGTGGAAGCCAGCATGCCGCTCCATGAAGCCGCCCGTATTTTGAACGAGAAGGAAAGAAACCGGCTTCTGGTTACTGAAAATGATAAAGCTGTGGGGGTTATCTCGATCTCGGATTTCGTTGCCAGCATTGCGAAAGAAGAAAAACATACGATCGGTATTGTTGCAGATGTTATGTCAGATGCCATCCTCGTCTGCCGTGATAGGACGCCTCTGACCTCTGCCGCCCGCACGATGACCGAGGCTCGCTGGCGTTCCGTGCTCGTTGTAAATGCGGCGGGCAAACCCGAAGGTGTGGTCAGCGGCAAGGACCTAATGCCTTTTGTGGAAAAAGGCATGGATGAAAGACTGACCGTACACGATGTGATGCACAAGGCCCTGACCATTAATATCAATGCGAGTTTGCGGGATGCGGCGGATATGATGATCCAGACCCACCATCATCGCCTGGTTGTGCTGGATGACAAAAACCCGGATGCTTTTCCTTTGGGCATCATTTCATCTTTCGACATAGTGGGTGCGATGGCCAGGCCCGGATCCGTCTGGCAGAAATAAATCTAACAAGACATTCTTTACATTGGGTACCCTAATAACTTTTCTACAAAGAAGTGCACATATGACTCAACGCACCTGCTGTTCTGTTTGCACAAGGACAGCAGGGCAAGCATGAAAATTTTCTTAAAACCCTGCTAGGAACAAGGAGTAACAAAATGGCTGATCTTCCAAAGCAAGCCCAGGTCGTTATTATCGGCGGCGGAGTGGGTGGGTGCAGCATTGCGTATCACCTTACGCTCATGGGCTGGAAAGACGTTATCCTGCTGGAGAGACATGAATTGACCAGCGGATCAACCTGGCATTCTGCCGGGTTGGTCGGCCAGATGCGCTCGGATGCCAATCTGACTCGGATGATGCATTACAGTACCGATCTCTATCGCAGGCTAAAAGACGAGACGGGACAGGATACTTCCTGGCGTGAAGTGGGCGGTATACGCCTCGCTTCTTCCGCGGAGCGCATGGAGGAAATCAAGCGATTGGTCGGCATGGCCGGATCATTTGGCGTTCCAATGGAGTTGATTTCACCTAAAGAAGCCCACGACCTCTTCCCGATGATGTCGCTGGATGGAGTGGTAGGTGCTGCTTATACTCCCAGCGACGGAGTGATCGACCCTACCGGATTGACAAACGCCCTGGCGGTCGGCGCAAAGAATCGCGGGGCGAAGATCTTTACCGATACGAACGTGGAGAAGATCAACCTTAAGAACGGCCGCGTAAGCGAAGTCGTCACTGACAAGGGCACCATCAAGACCGAGATCGTTGTAAATGCCTCGGGTCAGTGGGGGGCCGAGGTGGGTAAGATGGTAGGCCTCAATTTGCCAGTCGTGCCTATGGCGCACTTGTATATTATTACCAAACCTATCAAGGGCATGGGGCACGATTTCCCCACTCTGCGCGATCCCGATCTATTGGTTTATTGGCGTGAGGAGGTTGGCGGCCTCGTCACAGGCGGTTATGAGCGCAACCCGGCCCCCTTCGGATTAAATGGCATTCCCCGCGATTTCAAGTATCAACTTCTTCCTCCCGACTGGGAGCGTTTTACGCCTTTGATGGAGAATTCCATCAAACGCGTACCCGCCGTGGAAACCGCCGAAGTGATCAAGCTTTTGAACGGACCCGAGGGATTCACACCCGACGGCGAATTCCTGCTCGGTCCCACGTCCGTGAAGGGTTTCTGGGTGGCCTGCGCCTTCTGCGCCCACGGGCTGGCGGGCGCCGGTGGCATTGGTAAGGCCATGGCAGAATGGATCATCGATGGACACCCGGAATGGGACGTTTGGCGCCTGGATGTACGCCGCTTCGGTTCCAACTATAACAGCCAGGATTACACCGTAGCGCGCACTCTTGAGACTTACACCCAATATTATGATATCCACTTCCCCGGCGAAGAACGACTGTCACGTCGCGGGCTGCGGCTCTCCCCCACTTTCTCGCGTCTTCAGGATTTAGGCTGCTACTTCGGTGAGAAAACCGGCTGGGAGCGTCCCAACTGGTTCAAGCCTTATGAAGAAAAAGCCCACCATGGTCACGAGCCAAAAGGCTGGTCGCACCATAACTGGTCGCGCGCGATTGGTTACGAACACCTGATGTCGCGCGAGAAGGCCGGCCTGTTCGATGAGACTTCTTTCAATAAGTTTGAAGTGCGCGGACCAGGCGCATTAAAATTCCTGAACTATGTCTGCGCCAATAATATCGATCAGCCGGTTGGTACAATTATTTACACAGAGTGTTTGAACAAACACGGCGGTATTGAATGCGATTTTACAGTCACCCGCCTGGCAAACGATCGCTTCTTTATTGTGACAGGAACCGCGTTCGGACAGCACGACCTCTCCTGGCTCTCTCTGAACATGCCGGAAGATGGCTCGGTCTCGATCGAAGATGTAAGTTCTTCGTACACCTGCCTGGGCCTGTGGGGACCCAAGGCGCGCAAGATACTGGAGAAGGTCACAAAAGATGATGTGTCCAATGCGAACTTCCCCTATATGACCGCCAAACGCATAACAGTCGGCGATATACCAGTGATTGCATCCCGAGTGACCTACGTAGGTGAGTTGGGTTGGGAGTTTTACAGCCCGATGGAGTATGGTCTGCGCTTATGGGACACTCTTTGGGAGGCCGGACAGCCCGAAGGGATAGTGGCTGCCGGTTACAAAGCCATAGACACCATGCGCCTTGAAAAAGGTTATCGCTATTGGAGCAGCGAAATCACACCGGACTACACCCCCTACGAAGCCGGGTTGGGATTTGCAGTCAAGTTGGACAAAGGCGACTTCATAGGAAGGGATGCCTTGCTCAAGAAGAAAGAGGCCGGCTTGAAGCAGAAGTTGTGCTGTCTGACCCTCTCCGACAGCCGCACAGTTGCCATCGGCAAGGAACCGATCCGGGCCAGTGATGACAAAATTATCGGATGGGTCGCAGCAGGCGGCTACGGTTATTCTGTTGGCAAGAGCATTATTTACGCTTACCTGCCCATTGAATATTCCAAGGCTGGCACCCAATTGCAGGTTGAATTCTTTGGAGAACAAGTGGGCGCAGTAGTCGTGCAAACGCCCCTATGGGATGCCAAGGGCGAGCGAATTCGGGCTTAGCCACCCTGACTCAATGGTCTCACTCATCTTTCCTTTTCCAGATGAAGGGGAAAGCAGAAAAAAGAAAGATGAGTGAGATCGCACTTTCTTCGTTTTTTTCTCCATATACATTTGTTGACACGAATTTCCATTTAGAATATAATCATATAGATATCTATACGTCTAGATGTCTTAATACTCAAGGAACCTTATGGCTGAATTAATCAGAAACGAAGGCATTCCGATTTACGTGCAGATCCGGGAATCAATACGGGGGGAAATTACGGGTGGGGTCCTTAAACGCGGTGAAAAGCTTCCTTCCGAGCAGGAATTGGCTTCAAAGTTTAAAGTCAGCCGCATGACTATTCGTGAGAGTATCGAAGACCTTGTAGATGAGGGCCTGCTCTACCGGCGGCACGGCGTTGGGACATTTGTTGCCTATCCTCACCTTCAGCGCGACCATACCCGCCTCACAAGTTTCTTCGACAAGGCGGAAAACGTTGGAATTCAAGTCCGCGCAACTCTCTTATGCAAGGAAGTCCTCCCTGCCAAGCACAAAATAGCCGAAGCGCTGGATATCTCCGTTGGCAGTAAAGTGATCCGTGTGAAAACCCTGCGCTTTGCTGACAATGTTCCCATTACCGTCCATGACGCGTATGTGCCCTATGATTTGTTCGCGCCCATCGTTGATGAAAACCTGGAAGTTCAGCACCTGTGGACCTTGTTCGAGAAGTGCGGCTATAAGGTCAAACGCGCCATCCAACGACTCGAGGCCCGCGAGGCGACCAAGGATATCGCCCTGCTCATGAAAATAAAAGAGGGTGCGCCCATCCTCTTCAAGGAGCGCACCGTCTATGCCGACGATGGCACACCGGTGGAGTTTACCTATTGCTATAACAGAGGCGACGTTTATTCGCTCACTGTGGCATTGGAACGTTAGGAGATGTAAATCGAATGGATTAATGAGGCGGATACATCTTGACCACGCCAAGAATATCCGCAGGCTGCAAGTCTCATCCCAATCGGAGGTTCAAATGTCGTTTTTTGCCAAAAAGAAGAGCAAGAAAACCACCCGCCTGTTCTTTGCCACCGACATCCACGGCTCAGAACGGACCTACCGGAAGTTCATCAACGCCGGCAAGTTCTACAATGTAGATGTCATCGTAATGGGTGGAGACATCTCCGGAAAGCTTCTGATCCCCATTATCAAAGAGAAGGATGGCAATTATCGCGCCACTGTGCAGGGGACGGTTCAAAAATTCAGCACTGACGCTGAATTACAGGGATTGAAAGATAAGCTAGGACTGCTCGGTTTTTACAACCAGGTCATGGACGAAGAGGAATACAAGAATTTCGCGGAGCATCCAGACGAAGTGGATAAACTTTTTCATAAGCTTGCGAGGGAGAGGCTTGTATCCTGGATCGACCTTGCAGAAACCCGGCTAAAAGGCACCGGGATCAGATGTTTTGTAACCGGCGGCAATGATGACGACCCCGAAGTGCTGGAAGCTATTAAAGTCGGCGGCGAATCTTTTATTCCCTGCGAAGCGAAGGTGGTGCAGATTGACGACGACCATACCATGGCGAGTGTCGGCTTCAGCAACCCCACCCCCTGGCACACACCGAGAGAGATCCCCGATGAGAAGTTGGGTGAGATCATCGAGGGCATGTGCGCCCAGGTGAAGGATTACGACCACTGCATCTTTAATTTTCATGTTCCTCCCATCGATTTAACCATAAATTCCTGTCCAAAACTGGATTGGAACACCGACCCGCCAAGCCCGATCATGAGCGCGGGGCAGATCGTGTTTGCGGGCGCGGGCAGCCCCTCAGTACGTAAGGCGATTGAAAAATATCAACCCATGTTAGGTTTGCACGGGCATATTCATGAAGCACAAGGCGTCATCAAGATCGGTAAGACGACCTGCATTAATCCCGGGAGTGAGTACGGTGAAGGGGTCTTGCGCGGTTGTCTGGTGGTTTTCGCCGATGGAAAGATCGAAGGATCCCAAATGACAAGTGGGTAGGCCGGGTATGCCTGCCCGGTAAAGGAGGTGCTGTATCGCCTTAAAAGATATTGGTCCCGGATATTGAATTTCTTGGTTTGTTGATACTTGTAATTTCATAACGAGGAGAAAAAAAACCATGAGTGCAGTTGCAAGTGCAAAACCAGAAGTCTTTACCCGTAAAGCCTCGGGCCTCGTGCGAGTGATGTCCCCATGGTCGGCTTTTTTCTACAACATACTAACCATGGGTTTGATCTTTCCCTGGACCTATTTGTGGGCACCGGGCTCACTCCCAGGCGGTCAGTTGGTTTGGGGGATCATCCTGGCCATGCTATTCGAGCTTCCCATTGCCCTGGTTTACGTCTTTCTCTCCACCGCCCTGCCTCGCTCGGGTGGAGATTATGTATTCCAAAGCCGTGTTTGGGGCGGTGGTGTAGCTTTCGCAATTACCATGTCCGGTGTCGTTATCTGGCAATTCATCTGGATTGCCTTATCGGGCTGGTTGATCTCCTACCTTGGCTTTGCCCCGCTCTTCCTGGGGTTGGGCGCGACCCTGGGAAATCCCACCCTTGCCGCCATCGGAGTTTGGTTCACTCAGCCAATCCCGATCACAATCGTCAGCATCCTGAACGCTGGTGCCGCCCTTACTCTCCTTATTTCAGGCTTTAAGAATTATGTATCCTTCCAGCGAGTCATGGTTGTGGGGACGGCCCTCGCTTTCCTGACCACCTTGATCGTGTTGTTCTTTGCAAACCCGGCCGATGTGCCCGCGAAACTGGATGCCTTTTCAGTAGCAGTCGGAGGCTCGCAGAACTTCTATCAGGGAGCAATAGATGCAGTCAAAGGCAGTGGCATCGACCTGAATCCGCCCTTCAGTTTGTTGGCTACGCTCCTAGTAGCGCCCATCGCCTGGACCTCACTGCAATGGGCCTGCTACAGTTCAGAGCAGAACGGTGAGATCAAGGACGCCAAATCGTTCAAGAGCCAGGCATTTATCTTCGTAGGCTCGCTCATCACTACCGGCGTTTTGCTGGCTCTGTTGGCCGTAGGACTTCAGAAGGCTATTGGAAGTCAATTCCTTTATGTGGCTGGCGCCGGTTATTGGTCGGGGGTAAGCGAGGCAAATATAGCGGGTTTCAACCTGTGGCCCCCCATCCTGGCAGTCGCTCTCACTGGCAGCCCGATCGTTGTATTGCTCATTGGCATAGGTTATATCCTGAATAGTTTCCAGATCGCGAATAACATCATGATCGGCACCAGCCGGATCATGGTCGCGGCCTCTCTTGACCGCGCCATGCCCGAATGGTTCAGCCGTGTCCATGAAAAATATCACACCCCGGTCAATGCGCTGCTCTTCTTCTTTACCTGCAGCGTCTTCGCGATCATAGCTTATAACAATGTGCCAGGTTGGATCGCCCTGACCCTGGGGGTCACCTTCGGCGGCGGCCTCGGATTTTCGGGCACGGCTCTAGCCGGGATATTCTTCCCGTACAAAGCCAAGGAAGCCTACGATTCGTCACCGGGCGCAAAGTACAGAGTGAACCCCTACGTTGGGATGCTCCTTGGACTGGTTGGAATCTTCGCCTGGATCTGGGGTGCCTGGGTGATGGCCCCTCAAGCCTTCCCGGATAATCTGTTCCTTGTCACCTTGGTGAGAACAGCCGCTATCGTCGGTGTATTCTGGTTCCTCTCGCCGCTCCGTGAGCAGCTGCCGGGATGGCTGCGTGGCGAGAAGATGCCCTGGCCTACGGCCCTTGGAATGCTGGGAGGTGGCCTCGGTATGACGATGGTGTTGTCCTTCTTGCTCTCACCGGCATTGGGCGTGTTGGGCAATTGGGACTTTACTGATTTCCCGACTCACCTGTGGTCGCAGATTCTTGCTCTCGCGGTCATTCTGTTCTGCGTAATTTGGTACGCTCTTACCAAGCGTGCCCAGAAGGCCAAGGGCATCAATATTGATTTCGCTTTCAAGGAGATCCCGCCTGAGTAAACTTTTTTAGAATTCCGGAAAGTTTTGCGATAGTGGTCAGCGGCTTGTAAACCAACTGCTGACCACTATCCATCCGAACTTGAGTTCATTGACAAAGTTTCAAGCAGTCTGTCGGTTTGAATTGGAAACTTGACTGCAACTGCCATAGACTTAAGCCGGGAGGAAATCCGTGGCATTGACTTTGGAACAAGCGCTCGCGAGAGTACCTTTTTTCGCCAGCGCCAAAGATATACAAACAACGCCGCTTTTGGGAGGGATCACAAACCTCAACTTCAAAGTGGAGGCGGATGGTAATGCATACGTGCTGCGAATCACCGGGGCAGATACCGATCTACTCGGTATCAGGCGGAATGTGGAATATGCCGCCAACCTGGCTGCAGGCAGGCTGGGGGTTGCCCCGGAAGTGATGTACTTCATCGAGCCGGAAGGCTACCTGGTAACGCGTTTCATCAACGGCAAAAAGATACCCCCGGCCGAGATCACACTGCCCGATAATATCCGCCGGGTTGCCCGGAAGCTGCGGGTGTTTCATAGGAATGCGCCGGAACTTCCCGGCGAATTCAATGTTTTTCGTCGGATTGATATGCTCAGCGATGTCTCGCGCCAGCACGACTGCCAGTTTCCCACCGATTTCGATTGGATCATGGCGAAGGTCCGCGAGGTCGAGCAGACGCTGCTGAAGGATCCTTATATACCCACCCCGTGTCACGATGATCTGCTCAACCTGAACTTTCTGGATGAGAATGTAGCCGGTGAGATCGGCGAGATGCGCCTGATCGATTGGGAATACGCCGGTATGGGAGACATCTTCTTCGATCTTGGAAATTTTTGCCATCACCACCGCTTGAACGATGAACTGATGCGCCTCTTTTTACAGGAATACTTCGGCGAAGTGACAAGCAAAAACTTTGCCCATCTCAAATTAATGGAGCCCATGTCGGAGATCCATGAAGCGATGTGGGGCACCACACAGTCAGGCATATCCAAATTGGATGAAGACTTCCATGGCTATGCAAACCTCTGGTTTGGCCGCGCGCGGGAGCATATGACCGACTTGCGCTGGGGAAGCTGGCTCAAGGACGTGTTGGAAAAGTAACTTGCGGATTTATCGATTTAGGCCTTGAAGAACAACTGAGGTTTAATCGAATCACAATCATCTTTAGAAAGAGTAACAAGAAAGGAAGATAAACAATGAAAAAAAGTCCCGTAGAACGTTTGATTGAGACCAACCCCGAAATGGAAATCTGGTGGGATTCCTCGCCCTTGATTTTCGATCAGTGGGTTCAGAAGTTGGTCAACGCCGCCGCACCGGCCCGTAAAGCAGAACTAAAAGAACAACTTCTGCGGCTGTACAACGCCGAACATCCGGAACAAAGTGTATTCCGGGGCTGCACCACCAACCCGCCCCTGTCCTGGGGGGCCGTCCAGAGCGATCCCAAATATTGGGGCGAATGGGTGAGCGAATTGTGCAAGGCCAACCCCGATCTCAGCCAAAAAAGATTGGCCATGTTGACGTATAAGGAGATCGTCAGGCGCGGTGCCGAGAAATACCTGCCCATGTTTGAAGCTACGAACGGTCGGTTTGGCTGGATCTCCGGCCAACTGGATCCCCGCCTGTTCACCGAGACTGACCAGATGATCGAGGCCGCAGACGAGCTGCGGGCCATCGGTCCGAATGTCATGATCAAAGTGCCGGCCAGCATGCAGGGCATCGAAGTTCTCAAGGTACTCACATCCAAGGGCATCAGCACCAACACCACCACCTGCTTTACGCTTCCCCAGATCATGGCCTCCGCCGATGCCGCCATGGAAGGCATCAAGATCGCTGAGAAAAACAAGGTGGATATGAGCAAATGGCGCGCCGTCATTACCATGATGATCGGACGCCTGACCGAAAATGAAGCGCTGGATCTTCAGGCGGATCGGAAGAATATAAAATTATCCTGGCAGGAGAAGCATTGGTTTGGCATTGCCGTCTTCCGCCGCGCGTACCGCATGCTGACCGAAGGAGGCTACGCCAGCAAGCTGTTGTCCTGTTCCATGCGTGCCGGCCCGCTGGTTGCCGGGAAGATGAGATACTGGGATGTCCAGAAGGTGGCCGGAGGCGACATCGTCTACACCTGCCCGCCCTACGTCCTGGAGCCGCTCTTCGAACTGGGAGATAACATCGATTTCCGTCCGGAGATCGAGGAAGACGTGCCCCAGCACATCCTGGACAAGATGTTGACACTGCCGTACTGCATCCAGGCTTATGATCCGAACGGTCTGTCACTGGAGCAGTTCAACATTCACCCTGCCACCGTGAGCACGGTCCAAACCTTTACAAAGGGATTTGCCAGCCTGGAGGCCTTTGTGGGCGAGCGCATGATTTCCCCTGCAGAAAAACAACCGGCGTGATTCTACGAGAAGATTAAACAAGTACAAGATACTTTATAATATCTAAACAGACTTCTGCTCTCTGCGGTGCAAACGATGAAACCAGTTTCTTCGTTTATGCAGAGAGCAGAAGCATACCCGGGAGGCAATATGTCAATAGTTAATGCAAAAGAAATCATGATCGAAGCGGCCAAGGGCAAATATGCAATTGGCGCTTTTAATGTCACTGACCTAGTCCAGATGGAAGCCGTGGTCGACGCAGCCGTTGAAAAGAAGGCTCCTGTGATCATCCAGACTTCCGTCAAGCCTTCCCAGTTCCTGGGAACAAATGTGATGGTAGCCATTTATCGCACGATCGCTTCATCCGCCCCCATACCGATCTGTTTGCATCTGGATCATTGTACCGATATCGCCTACTGCAAAAAATGCGCCGATGCCGGCTACACCAACATCATGATCGATGCATCCAAGCAGCCTTATGAGGCAAACATCAGCCAGACCCGAGAAGTGGTGGAATACAGCCACAAGGTTGGCAATATCTCGGTTGAAGGCGAACTGGGGACTGTAAGCGGTGTGGAAGACCAGATAATAGTGGCCGAGAATGAAGAGGCGCTGGCCAACCCTGTTCAAGCAGTTGAATTCGTGGAGCGCACCGGGCTTGATATCTTCGCGCCCGCCATTGGCACAGCCCATGGCGTGTACAAAACCAAGAACCCGAAGATAGACTTCGAGCGCCTGGGCAAGATCAACCAGCTGCTCAACGGCAAGACGGTGAAGACTCCCCTAGTGGTACACGGCGGGACCGGCCTGCCCGAAGATTACATAAAGAAATTGATCGAAATGGGCGGCGCCAAATTCAACCTGTCCACCGAGTTGAAGCGCACCCTGATCGATGCAAAGTTTGCATATATCAGCGCACATCGAGACGAATACGAACCCGGAAAAATCGACATCGCCGTTCGTGACGCTACGCGTAAGGCCGTTGGGCGCTGGATCGATATGCTGGGCAGCTCTGGAAAAGCTTAGAAACTCTGATGGAAATTTGCGGGAAGTGGTCACAAACCCACTCCTCGCTTTTCACACACCTGATCATTCTCTAGGAGAAAAAATGAAAAACGTCGAAGAATATTTCGTCCCCTGGGTTAAAGGCATACCCATGTATATATCGGGCCACATCGAGCTTGCCTGGCGCAAGCCTGAATTGCATCGCATGATGTCAAATGAGAATCCGAACCCGCCGTCCGAGAAAGTGCTCGAGACCATCATCAAGTATGCCAAGATGGCCAATCGCTACCCGGACCAGGGCCTGGTTGTGCGCGGCAAGATCGCACAGATGAATGGCCTGGAGGGGGCTGATAATGTAATGCTCGGCAACGGCTCCAGCGAGGTTTATGACAATATCTTCCGTGTCTTCCTGGCACCGGGAGAGGAAGTGATACAACAGACCCCCTGCTTCGGCATTTATAAACTGCGCGGCACGATCCTGGGCGGCAAGCTGGTTTCGGTGCCGATGATCTACAAGGATAAATACCTTTATTACGATGCCGATGGGATCCTCAAAGCCATCACGGATAAGACCAAGATTATCGTAGTAGCCAACCCGAACAACCCCACGGGCAACTTTATGGATGCCAAGGACTTTGTAAGGATCGCGGAGACCGGTATACCCTTCATTGTGGACGAAGCTTACGTGGAGTATTCCGGTTTGGGGATGTCACAAGTAGGGTTGACCAAAAAATACAAGAACGTCCTGGTTACACGTACGCTTTCCAAGGCCTATGGATTGGCCGGGATGCGCTTCGGTTATGCCATGGGCGATAAAGATGTAATCGGGCAAATTTCGGGTGCACTCCTGCCCTGGAATGTGGGTACCATCCCCATGTGGGCGGCCCTGGCCGCGTTGGAAGACGTGGACTCGCTCGCCTATCGGGTTAAGTTCAATAACAGCGAGGTCGATTTCATCTCAGAAGCCCTGAGCGATGTCCCCGGGCTGGTGATCTTCCCCTCGAAAGCCAATTACATCCTCTTCGATTGTGGCGCTACCGGCAAGAAGGGCAAGGATATGGTGGCTTACGCCGAGCAGAAAGGCATCATCCTGCGCCCCGAATCAGAAAAGTACGGAAGCGATGGCTGGTTCCGGATCACTATCGGCACCAAGGAAGAGAACCGCATGGTAGTAGACGTGATCCGTGAGTTCCTGACCAGCAAGTAATGAGGAAAAAAACCTTGATTAAGATTTTTAGTGGCATCCATATTCCGGAGAACCATCTTGGGAAAAATTAAAGCCATATTCTTCGACCAGGATGGTGTAATCATTGATACCGAGCGGGACGGTCACCGTGTATCATTCAATATGACCTTCAAAGAGTTCGGTTTCACGGATGAGTGGAGTGTGGAGTATTATCACGAATTGCTCCAGATCGGCGGCGGCAAAGAGCGGATGAAACATCACTGGCAGACCAAAGGATTCAGCAAGCCAGTGCCGCCTGAGGATGTGGATGAGCTCATTAAAGCGATGCACAAACGTAAAACCGCCCTGTTCATAGAGTTGATCGAGGCCGGCAGACTACCGCTGCGCCCGGGTGTTCACCGGTTAATGAAAGAAGCCATGGACGCCGGCCTCAAGATCGGCGTTTGCACGACTTCCAACGAGCAGACAGCCAAAGCCATTACTGAGGATTTTCTCCCGGATATCAAATTCGACGTGGTATTGGCCGGCGACATAGTGAGCAGAAAAAAGCCCGATCCGGAGATCTACACACTGGCTCTCGACCTGACCGGATTAAAACCGGAAGAAGCCATTGTCATCGAAGACTCAAAGAACGGTGTACTGGCGGCCAAATCTGCAGGCACTCATGTAGTGGTGACCACCAACTACTACACGGAGAACGAGGACGTAAGCGGCGGCGACATCATCGTCACCTGCCTGGGTGACCCGAACGGCGAGAAATGCAAGCTACGCAAAGGTACACTCGAATATGACGGTGTGCTTCGAGTCGACCAGTTGATTGAATTCTTCTCGAAGTGATCGTTATGGACCATGACCTGACAGCCAAGGGCGCGAGGATCGTTCTTCGTGCCCTTTGGCTTCAGCTGATTGGCCGACCCATTTGGAATATTGCCTATGTCAGATGAATTTTTGGATGTTGTAAACGACGACGATGTCGTAACCGGCAGGGATTTGCGGTCTGTAGTCCACCAACGCGGCCTTCAACATCGGGGGGTACACATCTTTCTTTTTACCCGCGCAGGCCAGCTGCTGGTTCAACGACGGAGCAAGGATAGGGCAGCCTCCCCGTCATTGCTCGATTGTTCGGTGTCTGAGCATGTACAGGCCGGCGAAGACTATATGACCGCCGCAGCGCGCGGGTTGAAGGAAGAGCTGTCTCTTGAGGAAATTGACCTGCAGCCCATCGTAACTTTTAGAATGAACTATGGCCCCAACGATAATGAGATCAGCCAACTGTTTCAAGGTTTCGTTGACCCCGAGAGAGTTCAATTCGACCCCGTTGAAATAGAGAAGGTGGCCTATCATACTTTTGCTGAGTTGTTGGATTGGATGACAACCAAAGAAGCTGATTTCTGCAGATGGTTCGTGCAGATCATTCGCTGGGCGTTCGACGAACCTTCAGAGTTGTGTGTGCTAAAGATACATAAGGATGCTGGTCTTTCCCAAAGGCAAAGTCAAACAGACTATTTTAAATGAGGACAAGGCTGGTCAATTCAAAACCACCCATTTTGCTTCGATAAATATGGTTACGATATAATTAATTCTCTAAAAGCCGGACTGCATGCATTATTGATAGGGTAAACCGAAATAAATCTTATAGACTTCTACAGCCTTTAAGCTGAAACCACTTATCAGCCTGAACGAAGATAAAAATCAAAAATCCAGATATCAAAAAAATCTTTCAGCATCCCATACAGGAGGAACCTCTTGAAAATCATAGCCTGCATCAAACAAGTGGCCGACTCGGAGGCAAAGGTCAAAGCCGAAAATGGGCAAATCTCATGGGGGACGCGCCGCTGGTTATCAATCCCTTTGATGAGTACGCGGTTGAAGGCGCACTTCAACAGAAGGAAGCACAAGGCGGTACCGTTACCGCCCTGTGCATCGGGCCCGAATCCGCGAAAGAGGCGCTCAAGCATGCGCTAGCCATGGGAGCCGATAATAGCATACTCATCTCTGACCCAGCGCTCACATCGCTGGATACCCAGGGAGCAGCGCGCATCCTTGCCGCAGCGATCAACAAGATCGGCGCTGTGGACCTGGTCGTCTTTGGCCGCCAAACGCTCGACGACGGCTCGGGCCTCACCGCAGCGCAGACCGCACGCATTCTCGGCTGGCCGATGCTCGGGCTGGCCGGGCAGATCAAAGTCGATAGCCAGACCCTTCAGGTCGAGCGCGTCATTGAAGAAGGTCGCCAGATCGTAAGCGTCAAACTGCCGGCGGTGATGAGCGTTGTCCAGAGCATCGGCGAACCTCGTTACCCATCGTTCATGGGCATCCGCAAGGCCTCGAAGGCTGAAATCCCTGTTTGGTCATTAAACGAACTCGGTATCCCGGCGCCCGCGTCGTTGGTGAGCCGGCTTGACCTCATTACACCGCCCAGCCGCGACATAACCTGTGAATTCATTGCAGGTGACAGCCCAACAGCCATTGCAGAATCCTTGGCCGATAAGATCCTTGCGGAGAAGATATTATGAAGACCCTCGTTTACATCGACCACTTTAAAGGTCAGGTACAGCCTGCCGCATGGGAAGCGCTCGGCGCAGCGAAAAGTTTTGGAAGCGCCGCGGCTGTGATTTTCGGAGCGGGACTCGAGGAATTAGCCAAGGCTGCCTTTGAATTTGGAGCCGATGAGGTGCTGACGGCGGACGAACCGGGCCTGCAGGATTACCGCGCTGAAGCATTCGCGGCCACATTGAGCGCCCTGGCTTCATCTTACAGCCCGGACCTGATCCTGTTCCCAACAACTTCGCGCACGCGTGAACTGGCTGCCATGTCGGCTATTGATCTGAGCACAGGCGTGCTGGCTGACCTGACCGGCCTGGCGCTGGACGGCGATAAACTTGTCGCCACTCGGCCAATATATGAAGGCAAGCTAATGGAGAGAACCATATGTGCGGGGAAACCCGTCATGGCGACCCTACGGGCCCGCGCCTTCCCCCGCCCACAGCAAGATGCAAGCCGCACAGGAACGGCAACCAAAGTCGAGGCCAAAACCGACTCGCCGGCGAAAGTCGAAGGCTATGCTTTAACCGAAGCTGCCGTCAGCGTCACCGATGCAGGTGTGATTGTCTCAGGCGGACGCGGCGTTTCGAATAACCCAGCGCTCACCCCGCCGGCCGGTATGGATGAGAAACAGGCCGAGATTTGGCGGGCACAACAGGGCTTCAAGCTGGTCGGAGAGCTGGCAACTGTTTTAGGTGGTGCAGTGGGAGCTTCACGCGCAGCCGTGGATGGCGGATACATTCCCTATTCTCACCAGGTTGGGCAAACCGGTAAAGTCGTTTCTCCCGAGCTTTATATTGCGTGCGGCATCTCAGGCGCCATTCAACACATCGTCGGTATCCGTTCCGCCAAGCTGGTGGTTGCCATAAACAAGGACCCGGATGCGCCGATTTTCAAAGTGGCCAGATACGGCGTGGTGGGTGATCTCTTCCAAATTCTTCCTCCACTGACAGAGGCATTTAAAAAGAAAGTAGGCAAATAACAGGCTGACAAGGGAGCAATCGAAATCCGCTCTTGATTTCCCACCTCAAGTCCATTGACCTCAACAAGGTCTTAAATCAAAGCAAAAGACTGCCAGAAATGAAATCGGCAGTCTTTTGCTTTATATGCCAACCTGCGTGGATCCCTCTGCGGTAATTCAACCACCCCAAAAATCAGCTTCCTCATCGCTATTCTGCGATTTACTGAAATTCATCTCCCACAAATTTATCGGTGGCTTAAGGCTACCCTTATGGGGTACACCCCTCAACGTACTGCTCTATTTCTGCAACCAGAACCCATGGTTTTCGTAGAGGATTGCATAGGGAGATACCCTGTTCAAACCTTTTCGAGTAAGGAGTATGTTATGTCCAAGACCCGTAAATTTATCAGCATCCTGACCCTGCTCTTTCTGCTGACCATCGCTTTTGTTTCGCCTGCTTATGCCTTCGACGGCCGCAGCGGGGACAAAGTAGTCATCCAGGCAGGCAACGTTGTAAACGATGATCTCTATGTGGGCGCTAACGAGTTTGTGCTGGATGGGACTGTCAACGGCGATGTTGTCGCTGCCGCACAAACGGTCACCATCAATGGCACGGTCAATGGCGATTTGATCACCGGCGCACAAACCGTGGTTGTCAACGGAAAAATCACCGGCAGCCTACGCATGGCTGGCTCGGTGCTGTTCATCGGCGACAAGGCCGCAATTGGCGGGGATATCGTCGGTGCGGGTTACAGCCTGGAGGTCCGCAAGGGAAGCATGGTTGGCCGGGACGTGGTAGTTGCGGCCGGCCAGGTGCGGCTTGGCGCCAATGTGACACGCAACGTTATCGCGGCTACCGGCGGACTTGAAATTGACGGCAATATCGGCGGCAATGTGAAAGCCTTTGTCGGTGAGGCCGGCCAGACCCGTAACGGACCACCACCCACCATGTTTATGCAGCAGTCTACCGTTCCTGTGCCAACGGTCAAGAATGGCCTGACCATCGATCCTTCTTCGAAGATCGCCGGGAACCTGGAATATACCCAAAACAACGATTTATCTTTCCCCGCCGGTGTGGTAGGTGGAAAAATCACGCGCACGCAGCCCCCGGCTAACCAGAACAAAACCAGCCCGGAGCAGGCAGCGGCAGGAAAGGTGGTACTGTGGGGCTTCGAAGGTGCTCGCTCACTCATCACTCTCCTTTTAATAGGTCTTTTCCTGGTCTGGCTTTTCCCGAGATTTACAGAGGCCCTGAGCGAAAAACTGCAAACCAAACCGTGGCCCAGCCTTGGCTGGGGGGTAGTGAGTTTTGCCGGTTTCTTCTTTTTGCTCCTACTGGTCATCTTTGTAACAATCCTGGGAGCCGTGATCTTTGGCCTGTTGACGCTTGGCGGTCTGAGCGCATCGATCGTCTGGATCGGCATTCTCACTTTCCTGGCGATGATCGTTGGCTTCGTGCTGGCAACCTCGTTTGTTGCAAAGGTCGCCTTTGGCCTGGCCCTGGGCAAATGGATACTGGCAAAGGTCAACTCGCCCCTGGCCGGTCATAGGGTCTGGCCCATGGTGATCGGCGTCGCCATCATCGTAATCGTGGTTGCCTTGCTGACCTTCCCGCTTATTCCTGGCTTCCTGGGCGGCCTGCTCAACTTTGCGATTATCCTGTTTGGCCTGGGCGCCTTGTGGCTTTGGGGACGAGATCTTTTCGCAAAGAAACCGGTCGCGGCGATTTCATAACATCCGTGCTTAACAAAGAACCGGGGACAGGAGACCTGTCCCCGGTTCGATTTAATCAGCTCAACAGGGTTTAGTCGGAGCAATCAATCGTATAGGTAATTTGTTTCACGATTTTTGAGGTGCGTCCTACGGCATCGCCCAGTTTATTGATGCCAACGAACTCGTAGTCAAGCCAGGCTTTATGGCTGCGCAGGTCGGGATCCACTGAAGCCGAATTAAAATCCAGCGTGAAGTTACCGTTCTTATCCGTCTGCATTTTCCCTGCATTTACCCACCCGCTGATAGAGACGCTCAATCGATCTTCAATGCGGTAGAAGAAATCCACCTCAGTGACATAGGGGTTGGAGGTTGAGATGCCGAAGGTGATCGTATCAGGCTGGCATCTCAGGGCGAAGTGATCACTTGAGCGAGTAAGGTTGGTAAAAATGGCCCCCCCGGCATCTGCGGGCAGGGTGGCTGTGGCCGCCCCGGTATTAGGGACATTTGCTTCGGCTGTATTGGTCGGGCCAGCAGCCGGTGCAGCAGCAGCCGGCGCGGCGCCGGTCGCAGTGACAACGATGATCTGCGGGGCAAGCGTGGGAACAGGCGTACTAGTTGGGACCTCAGTGGGGACCTGAGTGGGGATTACAGTGACCACGACTGTTTGTACGAGTACGACGGGTGTGGAAGTCGGCGCGGCAGTGGGTGTGTCAGCAGGCGCAAGCGCACCACAACCGGTCAAAACAAAAGCCAGCAGCAAAATGATTATTTTTCTCACAAGTGCCTCCTCATGGTAACTTAATTTTCCATTAGAGGGATTATAGATTCCCCCGTGCCGGCGCAAGCGCACCTTTCAATTTTGATAGTTTTTCTCAAGTATAATGGCGGCTATGCTCTCACCTGAAAGAATCGAGGCAAAACTCGAGCGTATCCTATTAAAGGTAGAGAAACCAGGTCGGTATGTGGGCGGAGAACTCAATATCATTGCCAAGGATTGGGAAACAGTTCAGACGAAGGTCGCCCTGGTTTTCCCCGATATCTATGATATCGGCGTTTCCAATGTCGGTCTGAAAATCCTTTACGACGAGATCAACCGACGGAAGGATTCGCTGGCGGAACGCGCCTTTGCCCCCTGGACCGATATGGAAGCTTTGATGCGCGAATGCGGCCTGCCGCTCTATTCGCTCGAATTGAAACACCCTCTTGGCAGTTTCGACCTGATCGGCTTTTCACTCCCCTACGAAACGCTTTACACAAACGCTCTTAATATCCTGGACCTGGCCGGGATTCCCGTCCGTTCCGCCGATCGGGGGGACTCAGATCCGATCATTATCGCTGGAGGGCACGCCGCTACCAACCCCGAACCGATGTATGCCTTCATAGATGCCTTTGTAATTGGCGAGGGCGAGGAAGTTATTCACGACATTATCAATACGATTCAAACGGTCAAAGGTCAGCTGCCGACCCTGAAAAACAACTCTCAGGCACCGGCTTATAACCGTGAAGGAATCCTCAGGGCATTGGCCCGAATCCCGGGTGTGTATGTACCGATATTCTATGAGACACACTACCTGGACGATGGCACCGTCTCGCACGTTGAATCTTTGGTCGAAGGCATCGCCAACCCGGTCGTCAAACGCATCGTGGCGCACCTGCCTCCCCCGCCAACCCGCTTCATCGTTCCGAACATCGAGACGGTCCACAACCGTGTATCGGTAGAGATCATGCGCGGCTGCACGCGCGGCTGCAGATTCTGCCAGGCAGGTATGATCACACGCCCGGTCCGTGAACGCAGCGTGGATGAGATCGTGGAGGCTGCCGAGGCCGCCATCAATGCCACGGGGTTCGAGGAGCTGGCTCTGCTTTCGTTATCGTCATCGGATTTCTCTTACGTTGTGGAATTGGTCAACAAGGTCAGTGAGCGATTCAAGGGACGCAAGCTGACCATTTCGCTGCCCTCCCTGCGCATCGAGTCGGTTTCGATCGATCTGATGGACAAGCTGCGCGAACATTACTCAGGCGGCTTCACGCTGGCCCCCGAGGCTGCAACCGAGCGGATGCGCAGAATCATTAACAAGTACATTCCCGATGAAGAGATCATCAATACCGCGCGTGAGATTTACCGCCGCGGATGGACAACGATAAAGCTGTACTTCATGATCGGTCATCCATCCGAAACGATCGAAGATGTACAGGCTATCGCAGACCTTTGCAAACGGGTTATCAATGAAGGCCGCAAGGCGGCCAGTTGGAAGATCAAACTGCACGTGGGCGTAAGCACGTTCGTCCCGAAACCGCAAACGCCTTTCCAGTGGGTCTCGGTGGACACTCGCGAAAACATTCTCGAAAAACAGGCCCTGCTCAGGCGTGAATTACGGGACCCAAACATCAAGGTAAGCTGGACCGATCCGGACGATGCCCTGCTTGAAGCGTGGCTAACACGCGGCGACCGCCGAATGGCCGAGGTCATTTACACGGCATGGAAGAACGGGGCGAAGTTCGATGCCTGGACCGATGCGCGGAAAGCCGGGATCTGGGCCGCGGCCTTTGCGGAGCACGGTCTCGATCCTTCCTTCTACACCTATCGCCAGCGCCGCACAGACGAAGTCTTCCCGTGGGATCACATTACCGCGGCAGTACGGAAGAACTTCCTCTTCCAGGATTTTCGCCAATCGCTGGAAGGCAAGATCCGTGTGGATTGCCGGTTGAACTGCTTTGCCTGCGGAATCCTGCCGACCTTTTCCAACCTGCGGCGCGAGAATCCGGGTGAGGCTTGGAAATGCCCCGATGTAAAAAGCCCGGCGAGCAGCAAGCAGGCCCTACACAGCGGTGTTCCGCTGCCAATGGTAGAACAATAACTGGCTGGGGCGCAACTTTGTCCCTACCAAATGGTTGATATGAGAGTACGGATCACTTTTTCAAAGACCGGGGGACTCAAATACATCGGGCATCTCGATCTACAGTCAATTTGGGAACGGGCAGCGCGGCGCGCAGGGCTCCCCTTAGCATATACGAATGCATTCCATCCACAACCAAAGATCTATTTTGCTTCGGCCCTACCGCTTGGATTCACATCGCGCTGCGAAGTGGTCGATATGCGATTTAGCCAGGATGTGGATCTGGCTGGTTTACCCGAACGTCTGCAGTCAGCCATGCCCCCAGGCATCGGGATTCTCAAAGTTATCGGCGTTGACGAGCAGGGGCCGGCGCTGCAAACCCAGGTGGTCGCTGCAGAGTATGAAGTCACTTTAACGCAAAGTATGGCAGATCCGGAGCCTCCGCCACCGCCTGACGAGCCTGCCGCCCCCGGTTCGGGCCGCACCGGTTTGACCCTGCGAATGAAAGACCTACTGGGAAAGTCCTCATTGCCGCGCGAGCGCCGCGGTAAAGCGTACGACCTGCGCCCGCTAATCGAAGAACTCGAAGGCGTTTCGGAGAACAAGATCTTTATGCGTCTTTCGGCACGCGAGGCCGCCACGGGGCGGCCGGAAGAAGTATTGGACGCTTTGGGCATCGAAGTCGAAAACACACAGATCGAACGCATCAACTTGATTTTTCAAAGATAACCGGTAAAATATTCGCAGCCGCCTTTGGGTTCGCGCAGGAAATCTTCCGGGAGGAGAGATGGCTTTTATAGTTTCCCTTGTCTTTGCATTCGTACCTGTTTTCATCATGGCCATGTTCGTCTACTGGCTCGATCGTTATGAGAAGGAGCCTCTGATCCTCCTGGGCGCCACTTTCTTCTGGGGCGCAGTGGTGGCGGCGGGCAGCGCTTATGTAATCAACACGGTCTTCGGCATGGGCATTTACGCGCTCACCGGTTCAGGCGATGTTGCCGATCAAGCCACAGCTTCCCTGGTTGCACCTTTCGTAGAAGAAGGCCTGAAAGGGCTGGCCGTATTAATCGTGTTTCTCTTCTTCCGCAACGAATTTGACTCCATTTTGGACGGCATCATCTACGCAGGGATCACAGCCCTGGGGTTTGCGGGCTCGGAAAACGTGCTCTATATTTATCAGCATGGTTATCTGGAGGGCGGCTGGAGCGGTCTCTGGCAAATGGTTTTCATCCGCGATGTCGTCGTCGCCTGGCAGCATCCTTTCTTTACCTCTTTTACCGGGATCGGCCTGGCCGTTGCCCGACTGAACAGGAATATGCTGGTCAAGATCATTGCCATACCTGCGGGCTATGCCTTTGCCGTATTTGCACACGCTTTTCATAACAGCTTTGCCAGCCTGATCGGCGGCGTGACAGGATTCGCGCTGGGCAGCCTGATCGACTGGTTTGGCTGGTTTGTCATGGCTGTTTTTATCCTCTTCATGATCGCTCGTGAGCGCAGCGTGCTGCAAACACAATTGAGAGACGAAGTCTCCGCGGGGTCCATCTCCGCCAAGCAATATCAGAAAGCCCTTTCACCCTTCACGACCAGCACCGCCCTTTTCACCGGGGGGCCGACCGCTGCCCGTTTCTATCAAATATGCGGCGAATTGGCTCACAAGAAGGAACAGCTGTCAAAGCTTGGAAATGAGCGAGGCAACGCGGGGATCGTCCAATCGCTGCGCAGCGAGCTCGCGACGCTGGCCCCCAGAGTGAGAGCTTGATCTCTCGCCATCGACTATTTCCCTAGAAACACAATCGACCGATGGGCTGCCTCGCGAGGTTGGCACCACGGCAGCCATGAATTCAGCTACCTTAAACGGTAAGTATCTACTCACGCCATCTTCGCTACGCTCGACTGGAAGCGACTCTGCTTCGCATTTCAGCCTGGGGCTAGAGATTCCGAAAAATGAATGTGATGGGAGATGCTCCGCGACGCCCATCACATTCATTTTTCGGGCATTCTGGCAACAAAGTGTGAGTTGATGCAACGGTAAAGGAATGCCTTTGATTGGTTCCTAGGAACGAAGAGGAACAAAGGCGCTTACCGGAACATCCCATCAGGGCAACGGATCAGGATCGATTGATTCGTCTTCAGGTGGGGAAAAGAGCTGATCCCGGAGTGCATCCTCTTCTTCGTCCATGGCCGCGGTGAGGGCCTGGATGCGCAGAAGGCTGGTAATGGCGTTGGCCGAAAGCGTTACCGCCCGCAGTGCGGAGAGCTGCGCTTCAGGGTCAGTTGGCTGCGAACCGGCCTTGACGGCCTCCAGATAGCGGCTGTTCATCACGCGGATCAGCTCAATCTCAGCTGAAAGATCAGTGAGCGGCATTTTATCGAGGAATTGGAGCTCCCTGGCTTTGAAGGCGGATGAATAAAAGCCATGCCGCAACGCATTTTTATTTTCCGGTTGGGCACCGCGTTTCCTTTTCATGTTGGCTTTCATGTTGTCTCCTGTTTACGAGAGAGAAAAGAGAGCAGGTATTCGAGGATAGAGATTTGAGAAGCAGCCGGTGGGAATGGAAAAAGGTTGGAGATCAACCCCAAGACTTGAGCGTTCATTACACAAGTCCCTGCTCTTCATTCACCTGGTGGATCATTTCCATAACGGTCTGGAACATCATATTCTGCGGGGGATGCTGCTTAAGATGGAGCGCGACCATGGCTGCGATCACGAGGACAACCCGACTGAAGATGGTACATAGACCATATTGAAACTTCAGGGCAAGAGGCTGCCGGGCATCCGTGGGACCGGCAGGTACCTGTGCGAAGGAACGGGCGAGCAGAATGCGTAGGAGCTGGATTTCGCTGGTCACGTCGTTTGTGGGGAGGGCCTGCAATTGACTGATCTCGTCAGGTGTGAAGTATTGTTCGTAAATGTGATGCAACTTATGGATTGAAGGCTGTGGGGGATCTTCGGACGTCGAGTCAGGATTCAAGTTGTTGGGGAAAGAGACTGATTGGATCATTTCGTTCTCCTTATCTTGGAAAAGATATCCGGTGCAGAAGCACACCTGCACCTTCATTTTTTCGGGCACGCTTCCAGAGCAATATAAACAGTTACCACTGATTAGTATTTACTCACCGTTCCGTCCCACGCTTTCAGCCTGGGACTAGAATTCCCGAAAAATGGATATGGACAGGGAAGAACGCCCCGTCCATATCCATTTTTCGGGAATTCTTCCAACAGACGTTAAGTAGTTACACTGATTATATAGAACAAACGTTCTGTTGCCAAGCTGAAATGAGTCCATGTGGTATCAGAGCTTACAGACTTTAGGAATTGGAAAGCGTAGGCTGAATAATCCAGGCATTTTGAAAAGCGAAACAAATGGGTCATGGGCGGGAAGGTTCTTCCAGACAATGAGTGTGGTAAAATTTTTTTCACCCGCCCCTGTAGCTCAGTGGATAGAGCGTCGGCCTCCGGAGCCGAAAGCGAGAGTTCGAGTCTCTCCAGGGGCGCCTCGCTCAGGTTGACCGCCTTCCGGCGGTTTTTGTTTTAATGCACTGATAGCAACCCCAACGCCGCTTCAACAATTTTGCTGGATTACAATTATCAGGTGCCCAAGTTCATTTTAATTACGCTCATCACCGCCCTGCTTATTTCCGCCTGCGGTTTGGATCTATCATCATCGCCCTCAAGCACCCCCACTCCCTTCATTATTACAGCAACCCTGCCGCCAAGCCCACTGCCGCCTCCAACGGGGACCTCCGCGCCCCCCACCCCGGGGCCAACAGCTACCCCTCACGAAGGCACGACCGCTTCACAGGTGAATGTGCGCGGCGAGCCGTCTACAGCCAGCTCAGCGTTGGGCATGATCGGGCCAAACACCAAAGTGCAGGTGATAGGTAAAGACCCGAGCGGCAATTGGGTCCAGATCGTTTTTGCCCAGGCCCCCACCGGCAAAGGCTGGGTAACAGCGCAGTATGTGACCGTGAAAGACATGAACACGGTCCCGGTCGTCGGGGCAGCAGGTTCGGGGGCAAGTGGGGCGATCATCCAACAAGTGAATGTTCGCAGCGGGCCCGGCACAGACTTCAACACACTGGGAATATTGAATCCCAAAGACGTTGTGGCGTTGACAGGCAAAGATGCAAACGGCGTGTGGCTGCAGATCCAGTACCCGAGCGGACCGGAGGGTAAAGGGTGGGTGACAGCCGCGTATGTGCAAGCGGCCAATGTTGATAACCTGCCTATCATTGGAGGAACGGGCCGGATAGTTGGCACTGGCACGCCCACGAGCATCCCCTTAACGATAACGCCCACGCTTATCGCCGCGCCGCAAGACAATGATTCTGCCGGGTCGCCCGCCGTCAACGTTACGTTCTCACCCTCAGGTTCACGCTCGCTGATCTATTCGAGCGACGTATCCACGCCAACCGGCGATGCCGAAGACTGGATCCAATTTACGCCTTACGTCCCAACCATTACCATCAGCCTCACCTGCCTCGGAAACGGCGCATTGAACGCAGAACTTTTGCAGGGCGGCGCATCAGTACAGAACTGGGGCGGCCTGGCCTGCGGTCAAACCAATCAGCTGGACCTTTCCGCAGGCCAGCCGTATTTGATGCGATTGTCTGCCATGCCTCATGGCAGCGAATTGGTAAGCATCCATTACACAATAAGCATAGAAACAACGCAATAGGCGGGCTGTCTACCCGGAATCTATTCCAAGAAAAGGCAAAATTTCATCCGCGGCGCTCGAATAAAATGCCAGGCTGGTTGCTTTGATATTTTGTATCTACTCACGCCTCTTCGCTTCGCTCGACTGGAAGTGACTCTGCTCCGCATTTTAGCCTGGGGGTAGAGATCCCGTGCAGAAGAACATCTGCGCCTTCGGAAAATGAATGTGATGGGCGTTCTTCCCCATCACATTCATTTTCCGGGCATTCTATCAACAGAGTGTGAGTAATTATGATGTTTTTTCGACGGGGATTAACTCTAATCATCCACAAGCTATTCTGCGCTTATCCACACAAAACCCGCGGTTATCCACCGGCTTGGCTGTATCTATGCGCAGTTGTGCGGGGAGTGATACCTGCTGGCCTATGGGGATTCGGTTACGCTGCAAAGACCCAGCGAGGTGCGATTTGTGGGGAATTGTACAAAATCAATTTCTATGGTAGATTAATAGTAAATACGGAAAGGCCAGGTCAAACTATGAATGCTGATAACATCCCTGACATTATCATCGGCCGGCTCCCCATCTATTTGCGGGCCCTCCAAAGAATGTCAGAGAAGGGCATGAAGACCACCTCCTCACAGGAACTAGGGGAACACGTAGGAATCTCAGCTGCGCAGATCCGCAAAGACATATCTCAATTTGGCGAGTTCGGCAAACAGGGAACCGGATATTCGATTCCCTTCCTGATCGATAAACTCCGCGAGATATTGAAGATCCACCATCTATGGGATGTTGCCATTATAGGCGCAGGGGATATGGGGCACGCCCTCGCGCGCTACCAGGGCTTCAGCAACCGCGGTTTTCGCGTGACGATGATCTTTGACAGCGACCCTTCCAAGATCGGACAAACCGTCGGTGAGTTTACCATCGAGGATTCAGCCAAACTTGTGGATCGCATCCGTGCCGAAAAAATCAAAATGGCCATGGTGACAGTCCCTGCTGCAACGGCGCAGGAGGTCACGGATAAACTGGTGCAGGCCGGTGTTAAAGCCATTCTTAATTACGCCCCCACCAGCATTAATGTGCCGAATAACGTGCACGTCCAGTATATCGACCCGGCGACTCATTTGCAACGCATGACGTATTATCTTGATTAGTAGTTAGCCTTTAGCTTTTCCCGTTCCGCTTACGCGGAACGGGAAAAGGGATCTCGAAAAAAGCAGGTGATGGGAAAAACGCCCATCACCTGCTTTTTTCGAGAATACTTGTGAAAGAGCGTTAGAGTTCTAAGCGAGTGGGATATTGCCACCCCATTTATTGGGGATTCTTCTGGAGGAACGTTTGTGCTATTAGGGCTTGAGCAGCTACACCCCAGCTAAATAGATATAAGAAGAGAGGCGTCCGCTGCCGGACGCCTCTCTTTATTACTATACTTGCGGCAGGTTACGCCGCAAAATGTTCATCAGGCCTAAGCCCCGGATCGCGCCTTCCACGACACAGGTCATGGGGTTATCCACCAGATAAGCAGGGATACCCAAGGATTTGGTGAGTAGTTTGTCGACGCCGCGTAAAAGTGCGCCCCCGCCGCACAGGGCCACGCCGCGGTCTATGATATCCGATACGAGCTCAGGCGGCGTTTTCTCAAGGACGCGCCGGCAGGTCTCGGTAACCTCTCTGAGCGGTTCCTGCAACGCCTCGACGATTTCACCGGTCGTCAGCGTAATGGGACGCGGCAAGCCGGTGACTTGGTCCTGTCCCTGCACTTCCAGGCTGTTCTCAGTATCCTGTGGGACCGCAGCACCAATCTTAACCTTGAGTTGTTCCGCGGTCACATCACCGATGATCACGCCATACTTTCGACGCACGTAATTGACGATGGCCTCATCGAGGTTCAGCCCACCTTTGCGTAGGGTCTCCGCCGAAACGATGCCATACATTGCCACCACGGAGGCCTCGGTGCACCCGCCGCCCAGGCAGATCACCATGTTCCCGGAAGGAGATCCAATCGGAAGGTCAATCCCTAGGGCGGCGGCGAGGGATTGCTGGATCAGACTTGCTTCGCGCGCGCCGGCTTCCATCACTGCTTCATAGACCGCGCGGCGTTCCACGCTTGTCACGCCATAAGGAACAGAGATCATGACGTGCGGGCGAAATACCCGCAGGGAACCGCTGACGCGCTGGAGCAAATAGGAGAGCAAAGTTTCGGCAATCTCGTAATCGGCGATGACACCGTTCCTGAGCGGGCGAGAAACTTCAATATTGTCGGCCACGCGCCCGTACATGTCGCGCGCCTCATGCCCAACTGCCACCATTTTCTGTTCTTCCACTTCAATGGCAACAATGGTTGGCTCCTGCATAAGCACCTGCGTGCTATCCGCCAAGCGGGTGAACATGGTGCCCAGGTCAATACCAAGATCTTTTGAAAATACAGACACGGTGTCTATTGTCCAGTGAAAGGAGATGTGTTTTTTCGATATCGCCGAACGACATCGAGACGTAAGCTCGAACGGCGCAAAGCAGCTTCCATGCTCAAGACTGTCTCCGAATCCTTCGAGGCGCCTTTTGCCAAAGTTTCCTGCGCGCGTTTCCTTGCGAATTGGGCCCGTGCAACGTCGATCTCTTCCACATTTTCGGCCGCGTCGGCCAAAACCGTCACCAGGTCCGGCTGAACCTCCGCCACGCCGCCTGCCACGGCAAAGATCTCCTCCCTGTTATCATGACGCACCTTAACCACGCCATATTTTAATGTCGTCAGAACCGGTGCATGGTGAGGCAGAACGCCCATTTCCCCGCCCGCGCCGGGAAGTACGACCATGTCTACATCGCCTTGAAAGACAGTACGGTCCTGGGAAACTATTTCACAACGGATAGGCATGTTCTTTTCCCGTTCATACGTTTGACCATCCACAGCCCCAGAGCTGCGCTCCGACATTCCACCCAGTCATCGTCAGGCCGCCAGGGGTTGGCCGGATGAAGCTATGAACCCTTTTCCAGCTTCCCGGCCATTTCGCGGACGTCTTCAATGGTACCCGCCATCATGAAGGCCTGCTCAGGCAGATCGTCGCAATGCCCATCTAGAATTTCACGGAAACCGCGCACGGTTTCCTTAAGAGGAACATATCGACCTGGGATACCCGTAAAGCGCTCCGCCACAAAGAACGGCTGAGAGAAGAAGCGCTCGATTTTACGTGCGCGTGCCACAATCAGTTTATCATCTTCGCTCAATTCGTCAATACCGAGAATGGAAATTATGTCCTGAAGGTCCTTGTGGCGCTGCAAAACGCGCTGGACTTCGCGCGCAGTATTGTAATGATCCGCCCCTACAATGGTCGGATCGAGGATGCGTGACGTGGATGTGAGCGGGTCCACCGCCGGGTAGATTCCCTTCTCCACAATGGAACGTTCGAGAGCAATGGTCGCATCCAAGTGCGTGAACGTCACCACAGGCGCAGGGTCAGAATAATCGTCGGCGGGCACATAGACAGCCTGCATGGAAGTAATGGAGCCGTTACGCGTCGAGGTGATCCGCTCCTGTAATTCTCCCATCTCGGTCGCCAGGGTGGGCTGATAACCTACGGCTGAAGGCATGCGTCCGAGCAAAGCAGAGACCTCCGACCCCGACATGGAGAAACGGAAGATGTTATCAATAAACAGCAGAACATCGCGGCCCTGATCGCGGAAGTACTCGGCCATGGAAAGCGCCGTAAGCGCCACACGCAAGCGCACACCGGGCGGTTCGTTCATCTGCCCGTAAACCATGACGGTGTCTTTCATCACGCCGGACTCAAGCATTTCACGGTAGAGCTGTGTGCCTTCCCGGGTCCGCTCGCCCACACCAGCGAATACGGAGTTACCTTCATGTTCGGTAGCGACCGAGCGGATAAGCTCCATGATGATAACGGTCTTGCCGGTACCCGCCCCGCCAAAGATGCCGGTCTTTCCGCCTTTGGTAAAGGGCGCGATCAGGTCAATCACCTTGATGCCAGTTTCGAACACTTCCACGTGTGTGGACTGATCCGCAAAGGAGGGCGCTAGGCGATGGATGGGATAAAAAGTGGCGGCATCCACGGCACCTTTTTGATCCACGGGACTGCCCAGCACGTTAAATATCCGTCCAAGCGTACTGGGGCCAACCGGGACCATAATCGGCGCACCGGTCGCCTCGGCCAGGACACCTCGCTTCAGCCCGTCCGTGGCATCCATTGCGAGGGTACGGACCCAGTTCTTGCCAAGGTCCTTCTGTACTTCCAGGACGAGAGGGGATTTCCCCGGGCGATCGACATGGATCGCGTCGAAAAGCTGAGGCGTCTGCCCCTCCGGAAATTCCACATCCACTACACCACCAAGAATCTGCACCACATGGCCAATCGCAATTCCCATGAATTCCTCCGTTAAGCATTAGCCAGCGCTTCTGCGCCGCCTACTATATCCAGGATATCGTTCGTGATCGTTTGTTGACGCATCTTGTTGTACTGCAATTCGTAAGCCGCAACCAAATCTTTCGCATTCTCGGTGGCATTGTGCATGGCGACCATGCGGGCAGCATGTTCGCTGGCTTGCGACTCAAGGATGGCTTGATAGACTTGCAAAGCCGTGAAGCGTGGAATGATCTCATCCAGGATCTCGTGCAAGTCCGGCTCATATTCATAGGCTGCCACAGGGCCGCTGTGCTGTTCATAGTCCACGACCCGACCCTCACCGCCTTTGACTTCCAACGGCAGGAGCTTTTTCATCCCCGTGGTCTGGCGACCTATGTTAATGAACTGCGTATACACCAGATAAACTTCATCGGTCTCATTCTTCTGGAATTCATCCACAGCCAGCCTGCCAATTGCGGATACATCGGAAAAGGCCGGCGCGGCCGGCAGGTTGCTGAACTCCGCGATCACCGGCTTGCGGATGCGGCTCATTAGATCGCGCCCCTTGCGCCCAACGGCGATATATTTCACGGGAAGTCGATATTTATCGAAGTTTTGAAGAATGAAGCGGATAACATTCGTGTTATAAGCACCCGCCAATCCACGGTCGCTGGTGATTACGATAGCAAGGGCCGATTTGGGATTGGACCGTTCCGTCAACAAAGGATGCAGGCTCTGGCGCCCGGGCTGAGCGGCAACATGCGTGAGCACCTGCCAGGCTTTGGTTGCATAGGAACGCGTTGCCGTTACAGCTTGAACCGACTTCCGTACCTTTGCTGCGCTCACCGCTTCCAGGGCGCGGGTAACCTGCGAGATATTCCTTACACTCTTGATGCGAAGCCGCATCTCCCGGGCAGAGGCCATTGGCTACACCTTCCAGGTGGTGCGGAACGTGTCGAGCGCAGTCATGAGTTTCTTGCGGTTATCGTCGGTGATTATTTTCTTCTCCGTGATCTCTTTTCCGATCTCGGGGTGGGATGACTCTATGTATTTGAGCATTTCTGCCTGCCACTCCCCCATTTTGTCCACGGGGACCAGGTCGGCAAAGCCGTTCGTTCCAGCAAAGATCGCGATAACCTGATCGGGAAGCGACATTGGTGAATATTGCGGCTGCTTAAGGATCTCCTGCATGCGCTGGCCGCGGCCGAGCTGCTGCTGGGTGGTTTTATCCAAGTCAGATGACATGAGGGCAAACGCGGCCAGCTCACGGTACGCGGCCATGTCGAGACGCAGACGACCAGCCACCTGTTTCATTGCTTTGGTCTGAGCATCGCCACCCACGCGCGAGACGGAAATGCCCACGTTGACGCCGGGCCGAATGCCCGCATTGAACAAGTTCGACTCCAGGTAGATCTGGCCGTCGGTGATCGAAATTACATTGGTGGGGATGTAAGCGGATACATCGCCAAGCAGGGTCTCGATGATCGGGAGGGCGGTGAGCGATCCGCCGGTACCCTTGACTTTGACGAGCTTGTAATCATCCGGAGCGCTCATGGCTTTACGGGCCGCTTCGGCCTCATCCCTGGAGATGGGACTCGCATATACTTTGCCGTCGACACCATCGCCGGCAGAAGCAAAGGATGCCTGGAAATCTTTCCGAGTGATCACGTATTGCGTGGCGAGCCGCGCGGCGCGCTCGAGCAAGCGCGAGTGCAGGTAAAAAACGTCGCCGGGATAGGCCTCACGCCCTGGCGGGCGCCGCAAAAGCAGGGAGACCTGGCGATAAGCCCAGGCATGTTTAGAGAGATCGTCGTAAATGATGAGAGCATCGCGCCCAGTCTCCATGAACTCCTCGCCGATTGCGCAGCCTGCATACGGTGCAATATATTGCAACGCAGCCGATTTGTCTGCAGCGGCAACCACTATAATCGTATGCTCCATTGCACCATTACGTTCAAGGATACCGACCGTGCGGGCAACCGCCGCTTTCTTCTGGCCGATCGCCACATATATACAGACCAGGTCTTTGCCTTTTTGATTGATGATCGCATCAATGGCGATGGCCGTCTTGCCGGTTTGCCGGTCACCGATGATCAGCTCGCGCTGGCCGCGCCCAACCGGGATCATTGCGTCAATCGACTTGATGCCGGTCTGGACAGGCGTATCCACATCCTGACGCTGCACGACGCCCGGAGCTATGCGGTCAATAGGGCGGAAACTTGCAGCGGCAATCGAACCTTTTCCGTCAATAGGCTCGCCCAATGCGTTGACCACGCGTCCGATCAAGGCATCCCCCACCGGAACGGAAGCGATCCTGCCCGTGCCGCGCACGATCATGCCTTCGGTTATTTCGGAGTAATCCCCCATGATAATCACACCGACGCTGTCTTTTTCCAGATTAAAAGCCGTACCCATCACGCCATTGGCGAACGATACCAATTCCTGCGACTCGACGTTAGCCAATCCGTGTACGCGCGCAATCCCATCACCGGCTTCAATTACCGTTCCAATATCGCTTACGCCGATTTGCGGCTCGAAGCTTTGAATTTGGCTTTGTAAATCACCGGTGATCTGCTTGATTAAATCAGTCATTTCGCCTCCGTAATCCAAGGTTCAGGACTCAGGCCCGCCTCCATCTATTCGTTGTCTTTTACGTACAAGAACCCGGATAAGGGCCTTATCCGGGCTGAATGTGTAATTGATTACAATCGCCGCAATGATACCTGAAAGCACCTGTCCTGTCCAGTTTCAGAGTGCAGAGGGTGCGGGGCGCCCGGGCTGGTGGAATTTTATCGCCTGCCGGCAGGGAAAACACCTGCATCCGCGAGGGCCAGGGATTCCGTGCAGGCGTCCGGGAAAGAAAAACACTTTCCTGCGGGCGTGCTTCGCAATGAACGTCTTTGCATGCTGCGCGAAAAGCACCTGCACCTTCAGCCTTTGGATAATGAACGGCTTTCTTCCAGAAGACTGGAAGCAGCAAGTGTGAAGAAGGCTAATGTTAACCGGGCTTTAATATAACTGTAAACACGCTCCTCTTGCAATCTGCGGGCATTGTTATATACTAAACTCTTGATATTTTTCAACTGAGGAGCAACTACGATGAACATGATCAAGGAGTTTGGCAAAGACCAGCCTCCCGGCCCCCAGACAAAACCCACCTGGCGGGTAGCAGTGCTGGCAAATATAAAAGAGGAAAGCCAACCGCTTCCCCCCGGAGTACCGCCCGATGCTTATGCTGATTTCGATCATATTGAGACCATAAATTACATCCGCAAAGCTGTTGAAACCGACGGCCACGAGACTGCATTTCTCTTAGCCGATCAAAACCTTCCTTTCACCCTGCGAGAGTACAAACCCGATATCTGCTTCAACATCGCCGAGGGACTTGGCGGCGATGCCCGCGAAGCACAGGTGCCCGCCATACTGGAGATGATGCAGATCCCGTATACCGGGTCACGTGTGTTGACCAATGCGATCTCGCTTGATAAAACGCTCACCAAAAGGATCTGGCGCGACCGCCGCCTGCCGGTTGCACCCTTCCAGGAGTTTATCGCCGGCGACGAATCACTCCGCCCGGATCTCAACTTCCCGCTCTTTGTGAAACCTGCGCGGGAAGGCACCGGCATGGGCGTGGACCTTAAAGCCATCGTGAGAAACGAGGCTGAATTGCGCGAGCGGGTGAAATGGGTGATCGATAATTACAGTCAACCGGCACTCGTGGAGACTTTTCTGCCAGGCCGCGAATTTACGGTGGGCATTATGGGCCGGCCCGATATAAAAAGGTACAGCCGGCACCCTGAATGGTATGACAAAGACGGCTTCCATCGCTTCCCCATCCTGGAACTGGACAGCAGCCGTTCGGTGACACCCAATGTATACAGCCAGGCGGCCAAATCGAAAAGCGTCGGGGAAGAAGGCGCGCCGGGTTATTTTTGCCCGGCGATCCTGGAGCCTGAACTGGAGAAGAAGCTTCATTATTTAGCCTGGCGTGCTCACAGCTTGCTGGGCGCCCAGGATATCTCGCGAACCGACATCCGGCTGGACGCAGACGGTGGTCCGCGCCTGATGGAGATCAATACGCTTCCGGGCCTTACCCCTGATTACAGCGATCTCTGCCTGCAGGCCAAGGCAGAAGGCATTGGCTATACTGATCTTATTTTGGAAATCTTGTATATGGCTGCCGGCCGTTGGGGCATGTTGGAGCCGAAGGATGAGATGGGGCTTGAAGGGACCCGCAAATAAATCGACCTGATATGTAAAAAACAGTCTAAGGTCAGACAGGCAAATCTTCACTGGCAATTTCGCATGGTATAATTCGCCCGCTTGACACGGAGAGGTCGCGTAGTCTGGCTTAGCGCGCACGCTTGGAAAGCGTGTAACCCACAAAGGTTCGCGGGTTCGAATCCCGCCCTCTCCGCCATAAAAAACATCCTGTTGCAGGATGTTTTTTAATGGCAGATGTTACGCACTGTCCCGAAGGTTTGAACTGCTGAATGGGATTTTGCAAGGAAACCTTCGGGACGTTCTGTATCCAGCCGACGCTTTCGACCCGAACCTTCAGCCTGGGTCGAAAGGTATTAAAAAAGGATCGTGGGGCGGAATTGACTGGACCCAATCCTTTTTTGAGGAAACGCGTGTTCGGGGGAAGATTTGTTCCGGGTTTTCTTCCAATGGAGGGTGACCAGTAACGGACTACCAGCCAGGATTCAGGGAATATATTCCAACTTATTGGGGATCGATCCTTTTTGATACAGTGAATCCGAGTTTTCCAACCTACATACTGTCTACATAATATATTAACTGTTTCTTTACTGCCGCCTGCTAGACTATCCCTTGAAATATTCATATAACGGAGAAACTGAATCGACATGGCTTCCATACCCAAATCGTCTCAACCCCCTTCCAATCTGGCTACAAAGGCAAAGGAGAGTCCCTCCTTCCTGAAACGCATCCCTTCCCTGATGAACGGCCCGCATAAACGCCGGTGGATAACCTTGCTTTCAATTGTGGTTGTGGTAGCCATAGGCGCTGGAGCCTATTATAAGCTGGTCTACCTGCCCGCTAATACGATCACACAGGCTCCCCTGCAGACGACCGTGGTACGAAGCGGAAATTTAACCCTGAGCGCTCAAGGCACGGGTATCCTTCAGCCCGCCAACGAGGTCCAACTCGGTTTTGGAACCAGTGGAAAGCTGGACACGCTCAATGTGAAGGCGGGAGACCAGGTTAAACAAGGACAGCTTCTGGCACAACTCGACGACACGCAGTCCCAGGTCAAATATGAGCAGGCCCAGCGCGCTCTGGCTGATCTCACCTCCTCCACTGCACTGGCGCAGGCACAACAGGACCTGGCTACGGCACAAACAACCTTAACAAATGCAAAGTATGCCCTGATGTATGTCATCAGCCCGGCAGTATTTGAATTGGAACAGCAGGTGCTGGCAGACCAACAGGCCCTAAATGATGCCCAGACCGCGGCAGGCTCCTCTCCGACCGCCGATCAACAAAAAGCCATCGACGCCGCCCAGGCAAAGTTGAAGAGCGACCAGGCAAAGCTGGCAGGCAACCAGATGTGGTACAAGGACGTCTACGTCCCCTTGAATTTCACCGTGTGGGCAGTGAATCCCACAAGTACTTCCAACAGTCATCGGAGGGTTAAGCTTGTGGAAGGTCCCTCCGACTTGGAAATTCAGACTTCTCAGGCTGCCTACGACGTTGCCAAGGCCACACTCCAGCAGGACCAATGGTATCTGGATGCGCTCAATGGGAAGGATGTTCCAGCCAATGCAGGTGGCACAAATCTGGCAGCTTATCAAACGGCCAAATTCGCCGTTCAAACGGCCAAAGCCACGCTGGATGGCTCCCAGATCCTTGCCCCGATGGCCGGAACCATTTTATCGGTCAGCGCCCAGGTGGGTGACAATGTGAGTTCGACCGCGATTATCGTCCTTGGGGATTTAACCAAGCTCTACCTCCAAACCTATGTGAGTGAGGCAAACTATCAAATGTTCCAGATCGGCAGGGAGGCCGACATCGTCTTCGATGCCTTACCCGGCCAGACATTCCTGGGGAAGGTCATTCAGGTGGATCCGGGCCTGGATAACTCCACAAACACGCGGGTGGTCAGCGGCCTGGTTGAGATGGATCCTACTACAGCTAATCTATTGATGGGTATGAGCGCCTCGGTGAATGTCATTGTTGGCAGGGCCCAAAATGCCGTGCTCGTTCCCGTGGTTGCCCTGCATGAATATACGCCCGGCAAATATGCTGTGTTTGTCATGCGAAACGGCAAGCTGACTGTGGATTTTGTTGAAGTCGGTCTTCAGGATCAGGTTAACGCCGTGATCACATCCGGGCTAAAGCCAGGTGACGTCGTCAGCACGGGCCTCGTGGGAACCAAATAACCATGAATGATGACCCTAATACTGCAAATAAGAGAGCTGTATCGAGTCCAGCTACAGGCTCTTCACACGATCCATTCACCACTTCTTTACCAGCACCTTCCAACTCTCACATGAAATATTCAGATAATGGAGAAATATAAACGCCATGGCATCCAAACCGAATTCATCTCAGTCAATTCTTTCCAATAATCCTGCCGCGAAGCCAAAAGAAACTTCCAACTTCTTTAAAATCTTCCGGCCCTGTTGAAAGATCCCCGGAAGCGCTGGTGGGTGATCGTACCCGCCATCATCATCCTGGTCGCCATCGGCGCCGGCGCCTATTACCGGTTGGCCTACATTCCGGCTCATACAACCACCAGAGCCGCCGTCCAGACCTCCGTTGCCCGCCGCGGCACGATCACCTTGAGCGCCATCGGCACCGGCACCCTCCAACCTGCCAACCAGGTCCAACTGGGTTTTGGCGGCAATACAAGCGGCAAACTGGTTACACTTAATGTAAAGGTCAGCGACCAGGTTAAAGCAGGCCAGCTGTTGGCAGAAATTGATAATAGCACCGATAAAATCAACTATGAACAGGCTCAACAAAACCTCGTGAACCTCACCTCTCCGGCGGCGATAGCCACGGCTGAGCAGGATATAGCCACTGCCAAGGCTACAGTGAACCTTGACCTGAATAACCTTATCTACCTTATCAGTCCGGACCAATATTATTGGCAGCAGCAGGTCGCCAAGGCCCAACAGGTATTAGATGATGCCAAGACCGCCGGAGGCGCCTCCCCAACACCCGATCAACAAAAAGCGATCGACGACGCCCAGGCAAAACTAAACTATTATCAAGACAGCCTGACGGGCAGTCACGCCCGCTGGTTGAAGACTTACGTCCCCATCCACTTTACGGTGATTACGCGGACAAATCATATCGTCACGAAACAGGTCCAACCGCCCACCGATGCAGAAATTGCCGCGGCGCAGGCTGCCCTGCTAGTGGCTCGATCTTCCGTCCAGGAAGCGCAGTGGTATCTGGACGCGCTCAACGGCAAGGATGTTCCGGCAAACGCCACAGGCACGAACCTATCGGCTCTTGAAACCGCCAAACTCAACGTACAATCTGCCAAGGCCGCGCTGGACGCCACCCAGATCTATGCGCCGGTGGATGGAACCATCATGTCGGTCAGCGCCCAATTAGGCGATAACGTGAGCTCGAGTGCGATCATTGTGATGGGCGATTTGAGCCAACTCTACGTACAAACCTACGTGGATGAATCGGATTATCAAATGTTCCAGGTAGGCAACCCAGCAGAGGTAGTCTTTAATGCTCTTCCCGACCAGAGCTTCAAGGGCAAAGTTACAGAGGTGGACCCGGCTCTGGATACATCCTCCGGCTCTGCCGTAGTCAGTGGATTGGTCGAATTGGACCCCACCAAAGCCAATTTATTGATGGGCATGAGCGCCTCGGTGACGGTGATCGCAGGGGAGGCTCAAAACGCTGTGCTCGTGCCGCTGACGGCCTTGCACGAAACCACTCCCGGAAATTACTCCGTAATGGTCAGGCAAAACGGAACCTTCAAATCGGTTGACGTTCAAGTCGGACTGAAGGACCTGGTCAATGCGCAGATCACATCGGGCCTGCAGGCTGGTGACGTCGTCCGTACGGGTCAGTAGGAACAATAAGACAATGAGCAAACAAACAATCATCGAAACGCAAGACCTGACCAAGGTTTACGGGTCGGGCGATGGGAGCGTCATAGCATTGAATGGCGTGAGCCTGAAAATCGATTCGGGCGAGTTCGTGGCAATCATGGGCCCTTCAGGCTCCGGAAAAAGCACGCTCATGCACATCCTGGGCTGCCTGTCCAGACCGACGGATGGCAAATATATCCTGGATAACCAGGATGTCAGCAACCTTGAGAACAGGGAACTGGCAGCCATCCGCAACCAAAAGATCGGCTTCGTTTTTCAAGCCTACAACCTTCTTCCCCGCACCTCTGCATTGCGCAACGTCATGCTCCCGCTTATCTATGACCGACGCCCGGAAGACCACAAAACACCCGAGGAAAGTGAAAGCGTGGCACGCAAGATGCTCGTTAAAGTGGGGTTGGCAGATCGAATGGATCACCAGCCTCAGGAGCTCTCGGGCGGCCAGCAGCAGCGTGTGGCAGTGGCGCGGGCGCTTGTTAACAATCCGGTAATGATCATCGCCGATGAGCCCACTGGGAACCTCGACAGCCATTCGGGGGCGGATATCATGGATCTCATGCATGAAATCCATCAGCAGGGAGCCACCATTGTGATCGTGACCCACGATCCCAAAATTGCCGCCCATACACAGCGCACCATCGAGTTACGCGACGGCCAGATCGATAAAGTGAGTCACAATGGCAATGGCAAGGGCGATCAGCCAAAACCCGAAGAAGTATGGACGAAACCCAAATAACAGGGTATCGAGTAGTTCCATGGTGGAAGTTTAGAGATTTTGTGCGGGAAGAAGTAAATTTGCGAGGATGAAATTATGAAAATACGAGAAGTTGTCAGGATTGCCTGGGACGCCATCTTAAAAAATAAAATTCGGTCCCTGTTGACCATGCTCGGTATTATCATCGGCGTGGCAGCGGTCATCATGGTGATATCGATCAGCGCCGGTACAGAAGCGACCATCAGCGATCAGATCAAGGGGCTCGGATCGGACCTTATATTCATTACACCCAGTTTCAGCCGCGGCGGGGCCCAGGGATTAACCAACCAGACCGGCACCGGGCTGGTCTTTACGGACGCGGCCGCCATTGACCAACAGGTACCCGGCGTGTTGGGCGTGACCGTCGAGCAAGGTTCATCCCAGAACATTTCCGGCAATGGCGCGAAGCTGACAGGGATTGATATTCTTGGAACCACCCTCGACTTTCCGGATGTTCGAGGCATGAAGATTGTGAATGGAAATTTCTTCGATCAGAATGCAATCGACCTGAAACAGAAAGTGGCCGTGCTTGGTTCCGGCCTTGCCCAGCAATTATTCGGGAACACCGATCCTGTCGGGCAATATGTGGTGGTGGGCAATACCCAATTGGCGGTCATCGGTGTTTTCGCACCCAGAGGCTCGGTGGGCGGAGTGGATTATGACGCCCGCCTGTACCTGCCGATCACCGTGGTTTTCGAAAAGTTCACGCCGTCGGAATTTGCAAGATTCCTTGGAGACAGAGTCCGGTTAATCTATGTAAAAGCCGACCCGTCCAAACCGCTCAATGATGTCATCCTTCAGATCCAGCTTTTGCTCTACAAACGACACAACGTAACTGCGAGCAATCCTGATTTCACGATCACGACCCAACAGGATATCATTACGACACAGGAATCAACCACGGCCGCCTTCCGCTCACTGCTAGCCTGGGTGGCGGGCGTCTCCCTGCTGGTCGGCGGGATCGGGATCATGAACATCATGCTGGTCAGCGTTACCGAACGGACACGTGAAATCGGCATCCGCCAATCGGTCGGCGCCACCACTGACGACATCCGCATCCAGTTCCTGGCCGAGGCCTTTTTACTAAGCATCATAGGCGGAGCATTGGGGCTTGTGGTGGGGATCGCAGGCTCGGTTCTGTTCGGCGGGGTAAGTGGAATGCGCACAGTGATCGTCCCATCCTCGATCTTCCTGGCTTTCGGTTCGGCGGCGCTGGTGGGCATATTCTTTGGATATTACCCAGCTAACCGCGCCGCACAACTGGACCCAATCGAAGCACTTAGATATGAATAGGACTAGGAATTGACAAATGAGAAAACTCTTCTTGTTGACAACATTGATCACCCTCCTGTTTTTGCTGACCGCGTGTGGAAGCTCCAGCGCTGATGGGGCGACGAACAGCACCTCAACGAACAGCTTTCGCAACAGCGCTGCGGCCACGGGTCCCCTGAACACGGAGGAGAAAATGGCGCTGGGAACGATAAAACTCGAGGGCACCAAGCAGGCCGTTGATCCAAAGATGGCCGCCAGCCTGGTGCCTCTCTGGCAGTTGTTATTTCAGTTGAACTCCACCAGCTCCAGCGCGCCGCAGGAAGTAACCGCGGTGGTAGACCAGATAAAGACCACCATGACGCCGGTCCAAGTCAATACGATCAACAGTATGCCGCTTACCCAAGCTGACATTTTCACCGTGTTCCAGCAGGAAGCTCAGCAAAACGGAACGGGAGGAGCAGGTTCGAGCGGGGGCACGGGGCCATCCAATTTCCCTGGAGGCAACGGAAGAAATAGAGGCGGTGGCGGTGGCGGCTTCGTGTTTGCTGGCGGGGGTGGCCCCGGCGGCGGATTTGGCGGCGGGCTTGGACCTAACCCCGGCTCAGGTTCGAGCACTACCACACAAAATTCTGCGCAGACCGCCGCCCAGGCGGAACAAGCCCGACAGAATGCCATTTCCAACCTATTGATAAACCAGGTGATCAGATTACTGGAAACCAAAATAAAAAGCTAGACCTGGAAGTGTACCGTGTTTATAGTAGCAGAATTTTGTGATCCTGCTTTACTGCTTCCTGTGGTGCCAAAGCCTACCGGCAGCAGTAAATACTTGAACAGCCTGTAAGGTCTTGAAGGCAGAATCTAAGCATATCGTTGAGATACTTAAGAATGCAGTTCATGTAATATGCAAGACCCTCCAAGCCTGGAGGAGCCGAAAGAATAGTTATGACAAAGACTATCATGGTTGTTGACGACGAAAAGCGCCTGGTGTCGCTGGTTGAAAGCTATCTCAACCAGGAAGGTTACCGCGTCGTCACGGCGTTCAATGGCCGGGAAGCGCTGTCGGTGGCAAATAAGGAAAAACCCGACCTGATCATCCTGGATCTGATGATGCCGGAAATGGATGGCCACGAGTTCATTGAGACCTACCGGCGCGAGCATACGACCCCGATCATTCTCCTGACTGCACGCGTCGAAGAGGAGGAACAGGTGATCGGCCTGGAATTGGGAGCGGACGACTACGTCACCAAACCATTTCGCCCGCGTGAGCTGATGGCGCGTGTGCGGGCTGTTTTACGCCGCGCCGGTCAGACGGAACCGGCCGCCAAGATCCTGAAGGTTGCCGATGTAGTCCTCGACCGGGACAGCCGCTCGGTCCGGATCAATCAACATTACGTCGACCTGACCCCCTCGGAGTTCGATCTGCTGGCCGCCCTGATGACGGCGCCCGGCCATGTTTTCTCCCGCCTGGATCTGCTCGATATTATCCAGGGCATCCGTTATGAAGGCTATCAGCGCACCATCGATCTCCATATCAAGAATCTACGGGCCAAGATCGAACATGATCCGCGCAAGCCTCATTATATTGAAACAGTCTACGGCGTCGGTTATCGTTTCGCCAGGATATAATCGTTATGCGCTCCATCACATTTAGATTAGTATTGGCTTTTGTTGCGGTCAGCATGATCAGCACCCTGCTGGTGGTGTTGTTCACTCGTTGGAGAAGCAGCGAGGAATTCCGCTCCTTCCTGATCGATCAAAACCGACCCAGCCTCGTCGTAGCCTTTGCAGATTATTATCAGCAGCACGGTTCCTGGTCGGGTATAGCCAACGCAAAGCTGAACCCGCAGCAACCCCCTGTCCCAACGCCTCAATTTGATAGAGGTCCTTTTACATTGGTGGATAGTCAAACAGACCAGGTCTTGCTGGCGGGTGAGGGCTATCAGACAGGTGACATCATTCCTGCTTCAAGGATAACTAATGGCATACCGATCCAGGCAAAAAACAAGACCGTTGGAATCCTTCTGATCAACAGACCGGTTTACCGGATCAGCCAGCCGGGTTCGGCTTTTTTGGATCGTATCAATCTGCAGACCCTGTTGGCCGGTTTAACGGCAGTCGGGCTGGCCCTTCTGCTGGCGATCTTTTTGTCGCGAACATTAACCCGCCCCATCCGTGAACTAACGGCAGCAACGCAAATCGTGTCGGGGGGAAACCTGGCTCATCAGGTTCCGGTTCGCTCGCGCGATGAACTGGGCCAGTTGGCAACCTCCTTCAATCAAATGAACGCCGACCTGGTCCGCTCGCTGAACCTCCGCCGACAGATGACAGCCGACATAGCGCATGAACTGCGAACACCGATCAGCATTATCCTCGGACATACCGAAGCGGTCCATGATGGCGTCCTGCCTGCCTCCCACGAAACATTCGAGATCATCCGTGAAGAGGCTGAACGTCTTGAGCATCTGGTGGAAGACCTGCGGACCCTGTCAATGGCCGACGCCGGAGAGCTTAAACTCAGTTGCCAGAGCTTACCCACCCGGAAAATTGATCCAGGATGCCAAAAAGACATACAACCATCAGGCCAAACAGAAAAAGATCACTCTATCTGCAAAAGCAGCCGACAACCTGCCAGAGATTGAGGCAGACCCCCAAAGAATGAAAGAAGTACTGAGCAATATTCTCGATAATGCCCTGCGGTATACCCCGGAAGGCGGGCATATCAACCTGTCTGCCGAGGTGGTCCAAGACACTATTGAAATCAGGGTTAAGGACAGCGGGCCGGGTGTGGCTGCCGATGAAGTTGATAAGATCTTTGATCGGTTCTATCGTACAGAAACTTCACGGACAAGAGACCAGGGCGGTTCGGGCCTGGGTTTTGCCATCGCGAAGTCCATCGTGGAAAAACACAATGGTCGCATTTGGGGCGAGAGCGCCCCAGGCAAGGGCCTGACGGTGGTCATCAGAATTCCCTTCATCAAATCATGACCCAGGTTAGACGAGAAGCAAACAGTCCCCATCGCCTTGATGGGGACTGTTTATATTATTCAAGAGCCTATTTGTTCAAGCTTATGAGGTAGGCGATCACATCTGCGATCTGTTGAGGAGTTAGAGCTTTCTTGTCGCCCCAGGGAGGCATAGTAAACGTCGGGCCGGGCCCCGCGGGTGTTGAACCGTGCTCGATGAACAAATCGAGGTTAGTAGCAAAGACCTTGGGATCTGGATCTTTTAAAGCCGGATTGATCGGGTTAAGGGTAGGAACTGTACCGTTAGTGGAACCGGGATTGGAGATACCGCCTTTGCCTTCGGTATTATGGCAAGTTACGCAATTGGTCGCAAAGACTTGCTGACCGGAGGCGGCATCGCCGGTTAGACCGAGCGCAGGTCCGGGACCGCCAGGATTCGATGGACGGGGAACTCCTCCGGCAGGTTGGGCCGATGCTTGAGTGGCAGAGGCCGCCGGAGTACCGGTTGACGCGGCACCCGTTGCCGCAGCGGTTGGCGATGCGCCTGCTGCAGTACTGGTTGGTGATCCGCCGCCTGTGGAAGAGGCAGGATTCAAACTTATCACATAAGAGATCACGTCGGCGATCTGCTGAGGGGTTAACGCTTTTTTGTCACCCCAGGCAGGCATCGAGAATGTTGGGCCGGGGCCCTCCGGTGTCGAGCCATGCTCAATAAAAAGATCGAGGTTGGTTGCAAATGTTTTGTAATCCGTGCTGACCAGTGTTGAATTGATTGGATTGAGCGGAGGAACCGTCCCATCGCTTGATCCGGGATTGGAAATGTCGCCTTTGCCTTCAGTATTATGACAAGTTACACAGTTGCTCGCAAATATTTGCTTGCCGGAATTGACGTCACCTGTCAGGCTGATTGCCGCGCCTGGACCACCGGGATTCGACGGACGAGCAATATCCACAGCACCCAAGGGCGTGGGGGCAGCCGTGGCAACGGCATTAGCATTAGTAACAGGGTTCAAGCTCATCACATAGGCAATCACATCTGCAATCTGCTGTGGGGTCAGGGCCTTTTTGTCGCCCCAGGCAGGCATGGAGAAAGTTGGAGAAACTCCCTCGGGCGTTGAGCCATGCTCAATAAAAAGATCGAGGTTGGTTGCATAGGTTTTGGGGTCCGCATTGATGAGTGTAGGATCGATCGGGTTCAGGGGCGGAACGGTTCCATCCGTTGAACCCGGATTGGAAATGCCCCCTTTGCCTTCTGTATTATGGCAGGTCTGACAATTTGTAGCAAATATCTGCTTGCCTGAATTAGCGTCGCCGGTCAGATCGACTGCCGGACCCGGCCCGCCGGGGTTCGATGGACGGGCCGCCGTGACCTCACCCTCCGCGGGAGAAGCGGTGCCGGAAGAAGGTGCGGAAGTAATGGAAGTAACCGCTGCCACGGCATTAAGCATGCGAGTGGGAATGGGAAGCGTGGCCGGGACCAAAGTGGGAATGGCGGTGCGATCCACTTTTGGCGCCGCCGCGGCACAATTCATGGCAAAGCCGCAGCCTGTCAAGGCAAGAAAAGAAATCCACACCACCAGCATGGCAATAAACCCGATCAACACCCCGTAAATTATTTTACGAAAATCATCCATATTCGGCCTCCCTATTTCAGTGTACGGATGAAGTTGACCACATCCCAACGTTCGCGAACGGTCAGGTTTTCATTGAGCGCCGGCATGGCCCCGGGCCTTCCATCGGTGATTACCATAAAGATGGCCCCATCGCTCAGGAACTGAACAGCGGGACTGGTCAGGTCTGCAGGCTTTTTATTTTGCAGGAAGGCAGCCACCGGGCCATCGCCCTTTCCACCAACGCCATGACAGGCCGTGCAGTTGATGTGAAAGAGCTCTGCGCCGCGAGCCAGCGAAGCGTCATCGGCGGGAACGGGGTTGGTTGGCGCGCCCATGTTGGGAATATACGCGGGACCTTCAACCGGGATGGACTGCGCCGGAACCGGGAGTGGATCCTTCATCGGCCCATAGGATGGTTGGATCTCCATGAAGGATGGCCAGTCGATCTTTATTACGTCATAAGAAAAAAGCATCATTACCCCAAACAGGACCAGTACAACGGCAAAGACCACGGCCAGGCGTTTGAAAATTACAGAAAAACTCGTGCTCATAATTGGCGGGCCTCCGCCGGATTGACCGACTCTGCGCCAATTTTTGTCAAGGCATCCGTTATCTTGTTCTGGTCAGCGTTGTCACAGATGAAAAGGACCGCGATCCGTCCGTCGCTGATTTCGGGCACATATTCCTTCGGAGTATAGGATGGAAAACCACTATCCACGAACATGCCCAGGAAGGAAAAGCCCATCAACCCGAGCATGGTCCCCTCAAAAGTGACGATCAGCCCCATGGGTATGGGATATACCGGTTGTCCACCGACATGCAACGGATACAGATAGGGAATCCCATAGATGAGGAATAACCCCCCTGCCATCCCCAGGAGAGCCCCAAACAGCCCAATGCGGGAGACATAGGTGCGGGCCGAGGGCCGGTCAAGGATCGTCTCTTTAACAGGGATGCCTGAAATCACGTTCATCTGATCATCATTTACGCCAAGCTCGTGCAGTTTTTCGATTCCTTTGGCGGCGGGTTCGATATCTTCAAATACAGCCAGCAGCATTGTGGAATCTGACATAATTTAACTCCTTCCGCCTCAATCAATCTCACTGACCGTGGGAATTTGTGCATTGCCAACCTTGCGGAGCAAGTGGCCTTCCTGGCCTTCCTGCACCTCCCAGACAGGTATCAATGGGATAAGACGGGAAGCCAACAGGTACAGCAGGAAAAAGAAAGCAAACGTTCCGATGGTCAGCGCAATCTCAACACCCGGTATATAAATACGCCATGTAAAGGGCATACGGTTGATGGTCAACGCTTCGGGGATGATCACATAACGCTCGATCCACATGCCGACGTTGATGAGCAGACCCACGATCACCATCAACCCGGGCGTCCGACGCCACTTCTTGTTCCATAAGATGGCCCAAGGCACGACAATATTGCAGAACAACATCACATACCAGAGCCACCAGATCGGTCCATGCTCGGTGAAACTCTGCAGGATCTTTTCCCACTTATCCCCGCCATACCAGGGAACGAGGTAATCGTTGAAGTAGAAATAGGCCCAGGCCATGGAGACCATCAGCATTAGCTTGCCAAGCACATCAAAATGCTCGGGCCTGATGAAGTACTTCATGTTCTTCATGGTCGAGCGGATCATAAAGAGCACAACTGCCACGGCAGCCATACCTGAATGCAAAGCCCCAATCACGAAGTAGGGGCCAAAAACGGTTGAAGACCAACCGGGACGGGTCGCCATGGCAAAGTCCCATGCCACGATAGTATGCACCGAGAACATAACCGGGATGATGGCGAAAGCGAAGATGTTCATGGCCGTCTTCAGGTTCTTCCACTCGCCCTCCGTACCGCGGAATCCGATGCTCAATATCTTGTACAAGGTCTTGCGCCAGCCTGTTGAACGATCGCGCGCCATCGCGAGATCCGGGATCAGCGGCAGGAACAGATACATGGTGCTGCACAGCAGATAGGTAGTGATGGCCACGAAGTCCCACATCAGAGGCGAATGGAAATCGGGCCAAATAGTTCTTTCATTGGGGATCGGGATCAGCCAGTAGGCCAGCCAGACACGGCCCATATGCATGAAGACGCTGAAACCGGCCTGGACCAGACCAAAGGTGGTCATCAACTCGGCAGCGCGCGTGAACGGACGGCGGGATTCAATCTTCAATACACGCAGGATAGCCGAGATAAAGGTCCCGGCGTGACTGATGCCGATCCAGAACACAACATTGGAAAGGAAGATACCCCAGTAAACCGGCCGGTTTACCCCGGCTACACCCAGCCCATTCATGATCAGGTAATACCAAGCATAGACCAGGCAGGTCAACACCGTTACCGTGAGGAAAATGGTCAGAGTCCAGTACTTCCAGGTGGTGGTGTGCATGGACTCAAGCACCATCTTGTTCATTTCGCCGCGCGGACGCGGATCGTGCATCAGGTGTTCGTGCGGGTCTTCCTGTTCTTCTTGTCTGCGACCGAGCGGGAACGATTTAGCTATTGCGGTCATTACCTACTCCTGCAGCCAGATATGTCACGCGGGGTAACGTGCCCAACTCCTCCAGCAAATGACTGCCGCGAGTATTGCGTCCGGCCTGACTGACCTGCGTATTGGGATCGTCGATCCGGCCAAACACAATGGCGCTGGCAGGGCAGGCCTGGGCACAGGCCGGCACGACATCGCCATCCTGGATGGGGCGATTTTCAGAGTCAGCTGTATCCTCCGCATGGCGGATGCGCTGAATACAGAAGGTGCACTTCTCCATCACACCGCGGCGCCGGACCGTTACATCGGGGTTGAGTTGATTCTGGAGTGTGGTCAGTTCGGGATGGATCCTGGCGTCCGTGTAATCGCGCCAGTTGAAAACACGCGCCTGATAGGGACAGTTGTTAGCGCAATAGCGCGTACCCACGCAGCGGTTATAAACTTGCAGGTTAATATCCTCCGAGGCGCTATGTACGGAGGCGTATACCGGGCAGACCGGCTCACAGGGTGCGTTGTGACATTGCTGGCACATCACCGGCTGGTAAGGTGTCATCTTGACTTCAGGGAAGGTGCCCTGCCAGAAACGCTCAATGCGTATCCAATGCATCATGCGGCCGTAACCGGCATCCACCTCGCCTACAAACGGAACATTATTTTCCATGGCACAGGCGGCTACGCAAGCCTGGCACCCGGTACACAAATCCTGATCGACCACCATGCCCCATACGCCACCCAAATCCTGTTCCGAGGTATTCGTAAAGACGGGCAATTCCAAGCCTTGTGTCATATACTCTCTCTCCTATTTCGTCGTGGTAAACCCATAAACGCCCAACTTCCCTTCAAAGCGGGCCAGAGGGCGTTTCTTTCCGGTCTTGACCAATTGGACTTTGATACCCGCAAAATTCAAATCGCCGGCCTCGTTCATGGATGTGCCAAACAGGTCGGCAGGATTTACGCCGCGCCCCTGCGCGAACTGGCCGTAAGCAGTATGACCCTGCCCGAAGGGCATGGCAACGGTATCCGGACGGATTCCGGGGTACCTGTAAACCGAGGCTTCGACTTGCCCGAACGGAGAAACGACCTTCACCACGTCATCGTCATCGATCCCCAACTCATCCGCTTTCTGAGGGTTGACCTCCACCCATGAATTCCACATGACGGTTGTGGTTGGGTCAGCTACTTCCTGCAGCCAGGGTTTATTGGCGCCGGATTCACCAAGCACCGGCTCCACGAACGGGATCAAGAAAAATTCACCCTCGCCTTCAAATTGGGAGGGCGAGGCAGTGAAACTACGGTTCAACACATCTGCGCTTGAGGGAGCAATGCGGTTGTCGGTGGTCTTCCACCACCCACCATATTGCTGAAAGTAAGCCATAAAAGTATTGATCTCCGGCGCGGTGAAGAAGCCGTCTGACTCCGTCAGCAAACCGCCCAATTTGCTTTGCAGGAACTCAACTTCGTCTTTGAATGGAAGTGCAGTAGCTAATGCGCCTCCCGCGGACTGAGCAGCAGCCAGCAGGACATCTACAGTAGCCTTCGTATTGAAGAATGGCACCACAACCGGCTGCGCGCCAGACAGCACAGCGGATTGTGATCCTGTTGCGACTTTTTGATAGCCCCATGATTCCAACACATGGTGATCGGGAAAAACGTAATCTGATTCGAGGGCAGTTTCGTCGGGGAAGGTTGCAAACGATATCACCTGCGGGACGGTTGCCATTGCATCCTTCATGCCAAGGGATTTGGGCAGCTCAAAGAGTGGATTGACACCGTGTACGAACAAGGCCTTGATACTGCCCGATTTCAAGGTTGTAATGAAATCATCCATTTCCTTGATACTGGCGGGGCGATGATATGCATCTGCCAGTGGAGCCAGTGGGGAGAGGAACACGCCCCCGTCCTGGCCCAAATTCCCCAGGAGTGCGTTGAGCGCTAGAACGGCTTCCGCGGTCTGCAAACCGTCGTTACGTCCCAGTGAAGGGCCGCCAGGAACCACGAGCGGATGCGCCGAGTTGAGAAGCAAATTAGCCAGATGCTGAAGCGTAGCAGGCTGAATCCCTGCCGCTGTGGCAGCCTGATTTACATCTACATTGGCAAAAGCGGGTGGCAGAGATATTCCCTTGGCCTGCGCTACAAGGCGGCCAATAGCCAACGCAACCAATTGCTCAGTCCCCGGAACGATCGGGATCCATTCGTCCGCTTTTCCGCCGGTTTGAGACATTCGTGACTCAAGTTGTACAAAGTACCCGCGCTTGGAGGGATTCCCCTGGCGCAATTTCCTGTATTCGCGGGTTTGGGCCACAGGAGAAAGCCAGGTTTCGAGGAAATTGGCGCCGAAGGAAAAGACCATGTCGGAAGCGCCAATATCAAAGAACGGCAGGCCCGATTGGCCGAACATATCTTCGGCAGCCTTCATCAAGGTAGTACGGGCTTCGAACATGCCCAGCGCCCCAAAGCGGATGGGAGCAGGTGAGCCGATGGCTTTGGCTAGATCCGTTACAAGATCGTACAGGTGGTCCGGGGCCATGCCTACCAGGAAGGCAATCTCGCTCGGCTGGTTTTTACTGAGGACATTGGCCACCACTTGTACAGCGGCATTCCAATCCATCTTGTCCACTTTATCTGAACCACGGGCGGTACGGTGCAGCGGATCGGTTACCCGGTCCGGGTTGTACATTCCGTGCAAAGTGACCTGACCTCTCGCACAGGTCTTGCCGAGATTGACCGGGTTATTCTTGTTACCTTCGACTTTGAGTGCGCGCCCCTGCATGGTCCGAACAATAAGACCGCAACCTGCGGAACATTCACGACAAGTTGTGGCATAGTAAGTGCTGAGACCATTGTAGGTATACTCCGGCATCTTCGTGTAGGGTTCACGCGTGACGTAACGAGAGGCCGGTCCACAACCGGTAAGCACTGCGGTGGTCGCCGCCCCTACGCTGGCCAATTTCAGGAAATCGCGCCGGGAAATATTCTTAGTCATATCCTATCCTCTCACCCGGTTAATAATGACACGTGCTGCAGTCCGTAAGCTTTGCATAAAGGACGGGATTGTCCTTCGCCTTCTGGCGATGACAATTAAGACACCAGCCCATGTTTATCACCTGCGGATTTTGATACACGGTATCTTTGCTAACATCACCGTGGCAATCCTCGCAGTTCAGTCCTGCGGCAATATGCGGACGGTGGACAAAATGCACAAAGTCCGGCACTTCCGCAACAGGTACCCAATTGATGGGCTGATTGTTCTTTACATAGGCTGCCAGTTTAGGCAGTTCCGTACCTTGAATGGGGATTTGTTGGTGACAGCCCCAGCATTTTGTCTCCGTGGGGAGACCGGGCGAGGGGCCGCGCAGCGCGCCGGGATGACAATATAAACATTGAATGCCTAATCCAACATGTAAACTATGCGGGAATTGGATCGGCTGCGGAGGCGCTATTTGCGTTTGGGCGATCCCCCAAATTGCACCGCTGACAACAACCAGCAACGCAATGAGCACTCCAATCCGCCCAAGCGGCTGATTCAGCGCATTGAATGCCTTAGTGATCATGGATGCTCCTGAGAAAGAATTACAGAGTATCGCGGAAATTATCGAACCGGGCTTCCGCTTCTCGCTCTATAACTGACGAGAGCCAGTCTCAATTGATGAAAGAGCAGCAGTGTTCGAACAAAAGAATATAATAACAGGCCTGACAATTATGTCCGTTGCACAACGGCGGCATTATACTGCAAAAGCGAAAAAAAAACACGTTATAGATGCTATTTGACCAAGCAACCCCATGTTATACTATTTAGCGATATGAATAAGAGAATCTTGCGGACTCTCTATCCCGTATTTGTGATCGGATGCGGGATCATGCTCGCACTGATCAGCGCACTTTCAAGCCCGGTGCTTCTTATCAAACCCGTTGCGGGAGCGGCTGCGCTTTATCAAGCCTCTACTCCAACGCCGATTCCCGAAGCCGTCTCGCAAGCCGGTTCAACAGATGGAATCATGTTGATGGGAGTGGTGATCGTGTTGATTGTTCTCCTGCCAATTCTATTCAGGCGCAGTACTTGGACCAAATAGGGCGATCGATTGGATCGCCCTATTTTCATCATATCTACTTTCATCATTTCCAATTCTTAGCCATGTTAATTCGTTCGGCCAACGGCGGGTGTGAATAGAACATGAAGACCACCCATTTCTCTGGGTCCACTTCTCCAAGATTCTGATTTGCCAATCGAACGAAGGCGGAAGCAAAAGCCTGGTTCTTTCCTGTGGTATGCAACGCGTATTCATCGGCCAGCCGTTCGCGCCAACGCGAGACTGCGTTGTCAATAGGCGAAGTCAGAAAGCCGTAAAAGCCCAATATCAATCCGAGCGCGGGAAAAGCGGCCACATCGCTCACACTGGTAAAGCCAAAGAAAGTCACCGCCCAGCCCATGGCCAACGAAGCCAAATAGAAACCGATCAACGTACTGATCGTCCCGAATGTGATTAGCAACAGAATATCACGATGAACCTGATGACCTAATTCGTGGGCCAGCACCGTTTCGATCTCATCGGGTGTGAACTCGTTGATGAGCGTATCTCCCAATACGATCCGCCTCGTGTTGCCGATGCCGGTCAGCGCTGCATTGGCGGATTTGGTACGACGCGACATATCGAACTTATATACGCCTCGCACCCTGGTATGTGCCCGCTCGGCGAGTTTCAACAATCGCTCAGCCAGATCCTTATGTTCCTCGCCGAGGGGAACGAATTTATTGAAAATAGGCATGATGAGCACCGGGGCCAGGTTGGAAAGCAGGACATTGAAGATCAGCAGTCCACCCACTGCCCACAGCCACCAGAGTTCGCCGGTTACACGGAGGGCAAAGTAAAGCAATTCGAGCAGGATCAATCCGATGGGGGCGCCGACCAGCAATCCTTTGACTTGATCCACGATCCAATCCTTGAGAGTCTGCGTGGATTGATCAAAGCGATGCGGAAGGATAAAACCCGAATAGAAGCCAAGAGGCAGGTTGAGCACAAAATAGATACCGCCGAAGATAAGAACGAAGGCGGGAACAAGAAGCCAGGGGTTGGTAAATAAGGACCCGCGTTCGATTAGCCAATTCCTCAGGGAAATGCTCCAGCCGAATAACAGCCAGGCTAATATATATATGGCGCTGAACAGGGTATCCCCCAACCACAACCGGCGCGAGATGCGAGCATATTCTTTGGCTTTCTTTTGTCTTTCAGTATCAAGGGTCGTCATCGGTTAGATCCTCCGGCGTGCTTTGAGTTCCATGGGTAAGAGGGCTGCGTAGATAAATGTATTCGTGGGAGTCGGGATCCCGAGCTGGCGACCCATGCGGACGACCGCGCCGGTTTGGTCCTCCAGCTCGGATGGTTTGCCCTCCACAATATCCTTATGCATGGAGGCGATCACTCCTGCCGGGGTTTTGTCAACGTTATTGATAACCATATTTTGAACCGTATCGTTTCCGAGATTAACGCCGCGAGCCTGACCAATCTTAAGTATCTCCTGCATGGCAGAGATCAGCATTGCACGCGCTTCAGGAACCGAACGGAATACGCCGGTAGGCTGGCGCGTCACGGCGCCCACACCACTGACGGCTGCAACGAAAATGAATTTCTCCCAGATGCCCACGTTGATGTCCGGCGGCACCTCCGCCTTAATCTCGGGAATGCGCGCAAATGCCTGGCGAAGCATCTCGACACGCTGGCTGCGAGTCTGATCCAGCTCGCCGAATGCAATAGAAGGAACTACGCCCACATGTTGTACATGTCCCGGGCCTACTATAAAGGAGCTGATGCGACAGAAGCCGCCCAGCACCCGCTTGCGGCCAAACTCCTGGACCAAATGATGCGTCGGCTCTATACCGTTGCCAAGCCAGATTGCAACAGCATCCTTACCCATCAATGGTTTCATTTGCTCGATCGCATCAGGAACCTGCCAGGCTTTGGTAGCCAGCAAGACCACGTCCACAGCCCCCACCTTCGAGGGATCATCAGTGGCGTTTGCAGGATTAACGATAAAGTCCCCGAGCACACTGTCCACGCGCAGGCCGCCTTCATGCATGGCTTTTAGGTGGTCGCCTCGGACAATGAAGGCTACATCCTCCCCTGCTTGTGCGAGCTTGCCCCCAAAATATCCACCCACACCGCCTGCGCCGAAAATCGCAAATCTCATATTACTTTCTCTTGCTCGGCCGCAAGGTGTGCGAGAAGCTGTTCGCTGGTCATCACCTGGCCATAGGATTTTAGCGCTGCCAGAAAAGCCTTGTGGACGTGCTCAGCAGGGATGGTTGTATCGCCATATTTGAGATCGCGCGTGGCGCAGGCATCTTCGGCAATGATGACCTCAAAACCAAAGTCCGCCGCGGCGCGGGCCGTTGCATCCACGCACATATGGGTCATCATCCCGGTGATAAGGACCCGCTCGGCGCCCCATCCTTTGAGCAGGTCGAGCAAATTTGTCTCCCGGAAGGAATTGGGATAATGTTTCACCACCAGCGGCTCGCCTTCAAAATGGGCGGCCGCATCGTGAATATCCGTGCCGCTGTCGCCCGGAATAAAGAAGGTGGCATCCGGCTTGAGGGATACATGCTGGATGTGAACAGTCTTCTGTTTGTGGTCGCGGAAGCATTGGAGCAGCATATTGGCTTTCTGCGCGGCCTCGAGCGGTTTTACGAGTTCCATCCTGCCACCCGGGAAATAGTCTTTTTGAATGTCTATGAGGAGTAGAGCGGTTTTCATATTATCTTATCTCCTTATTTTCTCCCGAAATCCGCCGGGGTCTCGCCCCAGTCTTCCGTTTCCCATTTTAAGACTTTAAACGCCCTGGAAACCCGGAGGGTCTGCTCTGCGCGGGAGATCAGTTCGAACAACATGGTGTTGGATGGCAGGCGCGCCAATTTGGTGTTGCACCTGCCGGCCCTCACCCAGCTAATGGCGGTCTCCGAATCGGAGTAGATGGGCCAATCGAGCCTATTTTTGCCCAGGTAATCAATGGCTCGAACGATGGCAAGAAATTCGCCGACGTTATTGGTGCCGTCCGCATAGGGCCCGGCGTGAAAGAAGCGTTTCCCGTTTTCCGTTTCAACACCCTGGTACTCGAGAGGGCCAGGTGAGCCAGAGCAACCCGCGTCCACGCACAGGCTGGGCAGGATCGGTTTGACAGTGGCGGTTTTCCACTTTCCAAGAGTGGAGGACTTGCCCGTGTATTGAACGTATTCCCCGCTCAACGCAGCCTCAGCTTCTGTGCGCGTCGCAAAAGCCTTATAGCGCGCGCCGACAAATCCCTTCACCTGTGATTCACATTCAGGCCAGGAAATGAAAATTCCCCTCTTCCGTCCCTTCCACACTACGTAATATTTTTGTCTGTCCATCAACCTTATTGTAATTGAATTCGCATAAGGTTTCTGCCTGTATTGGAGCTTGCTGCCTAACTGGAGGGTGTTTTTTTGACTGAAGTGAGGCACCGTCCCTGCAGATTACTATTGCCGGCAGCAGGTAGAGAATAGACAGGAGGATTTTTTCGCTTAAAGGGGTTACAACACGGCCTGCGCCGCCTTGCTCATCATCAAGCCCCCATTTTTTCGAAAGATGACTTCAACGCCGGATACAAATCCCGATAAAGACGATAAGTCTTGCGATAGGTTTCGACCAGCGACGTATCAGGAAGGGTGCTGCCGGTGATCTTGATGGCCTCTCTACAAGCTGTAGGAACGTCAGGCCAGATCCCTGCGCCAACCGCGGCCAGAAGAGCAGCACCAAACGCGGCCCCCTCGGTAGTATTGACCGTAACCAGCTCCGCTTCCAGAACAGAAGCCAAGATTTTTCGCCATAAGGCACCCTTGGTGCCGCCGCCTGAGGCCCGAACCTGTTTAATATCACCCAAACCGGCATTTTGAATGAGGGTGAAACTGTCTTTCAAACCAAACGATACGCCTTCGAGGAGAGCACGCGTCATATGGCCCCGCCCATGACGTAGAGTGAGCCCGATAAAAGCGCCGCGCGCCAGCGGGTCGGGATAAGGCGTCCTTTCGCCGCTGAGATACGGAAGGAACTGGAGCCCCTCGCTTCCACCGGGCACGGAATCAGCCTCACTTAGTAGCTCATCGAAAGTCATATGTGGCGCGAGGGCATCGCGATACCACTGCAGACTGCCGGCGGCAGAAAGCATTACCCCCATGAAATGCCACATGCCCGGGACGGCGTGGCAAAAAGCGTGCAGGCGCCCCTCGGGTTCCACCAACGCGGAGGAGGTGGGTGCAAACACCACGCCGCTTGTGCCGACTGTTAGCGCGACGACGCCAATCTCAACTGCGCCGACTCCCACTGCCTGGGCTGCCTGGTCCCCACCGCCGGCTGCAACGGGTATGCCGGGGATCAATGCGGTGGCTTCCGCAGCTTCTGCGGTCACGCGTCCGGTAAACTGCGGCCCTTCAAAGGTGGGCGGCATCCATTCCGGGTTAATGCCTAATTTCTCCAAGATCTCGGGGGACCAATTGCGGGATTTTAAGTCAAACAACACTGTACCGGCGCCATCCGCCTTATCGAGCGCGTATTCACCGGTCAACTTGAAGCGGATATAGTCCTTGGGGAGCAGAACATGGCGGGCCTTTGCATAAACATCCGGCTCGTTTTGCTGCACCCATAAGATCTTGGGCGCCGTGAATCCTGTTAGCGCTACATTGCCACTGACCTGGATAAAATGTTCCCGGCCTACACGCCGGTGGATTTCATCACATTGAGCCTGCGTACGCTGGTCGTTCCACAGAATAGCAGGCCGCAGGGCTTCCCCCGCTGCATCAAGCAGGACCAGACCGTGCATTTGCCCCGTTAAACCGATCGCAGCAACTCTTTCCCCGCGGAGGCCAGCTTTATCCAGAACAGTACGGATGCTGGCAGTAACTGCCGCCCACCACTCATGTGGGTCTTGTTCAGACCAGAGCGGTTTTGGCGTCTGGAGTGTGTGGGGCGAGGAGGCCACTGCGACAACCTGGCCTCTTTCATCGATAAGCAGAGCCTTGCTCGAGGTCGTTGAAATATCAAGGCCAAGGAAATAGGTTTGGGGCATCCTCAATCTCTTTACCGGCAGCGTGAAATCTATACTCATAGCCCATCCGTAGACCGCAAGAGGGGCCGTTTTACGGATAGGGTCTTGCTTACAGGGTCAAACGGTAGATTTCAGCAGAATTAGCGAGTTCCCAATAAGAGGTCTATAGTCAACTGATCGAGTCTTTCATATTTCAGGCCGCGTTTACCAAGATCCAACCGATCGAAAGACTGGCCGCGTAAAGCAGCTGCTTTTTTCGCACTGTATTTTCCAAGGTACTGTGTCATCGAACCGTCGTCGGCGTTTATTTCCTTGAGCAAGGCCTGGATTTCCTTATCTGAATTAAATTGCGCAGCTTTCTCTTTGAGGATCAGATAAGTACGCATGCATCCTCGCGCGAAGTCTTTGACGCCTTCATAATCCTCGGTCCGATAGGCATGCGCATCGAAGTGGCGCGAACCCTGGTAACCAACCTGCTCCAAAAATCTCACCAGGAAGAAAGCAGCCTTGAGGTCACGTGAGCCGAAACGCAGGTCCTGGTCATAGCGCCCGGGATACTGGTCGTTCAGGTCAATGTGAAATAGCTTGCCCGCTTCCCAGGCCTGGGCCACTCCGTGCAGGAAGTTGAGGCCGGCCATATGTTCATGGGCCATTTCCGGGTTGACTCCGACCATTTCAGGATGATCGAGGGTTCCGATAAATGCCAGCATGTGCCCTGTCGTGGAGTTGTACATGTCGCCGCGCGGTTCGTTGGGTTTCGCTTCGAGCGCAAGCTTGAGATCATATTTCTGATCGAGGACATAATCACACAAAAAATTCATGGCCTCGCGTGTGCGTTTGATGGCATCCAGTGGATCTTTTGAGGCGTCGGTCTCGGTGCCTTCGCGGCCGCCCCAGAACACATACACTTTGGCGCCCAGCCCCACGCCCAGGTCAATTGCATTCATTGTCTTCTGCAAGGCATAGGAACGGACTTTGGGATCGTTACTGGTAAATGCGCCGTCTTTGAAAACAGGATCGCCAAACAGATTGGTGGTGGCCATGGGTACAACCAGACCCGTATCCGCGAGCGCTTTCTTGAATTCCTTCAGGATCTGGTCGCGCTCAGAGGCGCTGGCGTCAATGGGGATCAGATCATTGTCATGGAAGTTAACCCCGTACGCGCCGACTTCACCGAGAAGCCGAACCAACTCGGCCGGCGTCTTGGCCTGTCTTACCGGACCACCGAAGGGGTCGCGGCCGATGTTCCCAACCGTCCAAAGACCAAAAGTGAATTTATGCTCGGGCTTGGGTTCGTATGAAGTAGTCATTACCTATCCTTTTTGAGAGTACTATCAGGCCGATTCTTGTCCAGCAGAAGCGCCGCAAAACCTTTTCCAGCGTAAACAGAACCTTCAGATTAGCGGTGCTGCTTAAAATAAACGTCGACATAGACTGCCGCAACCAGTATGATCGCTTTCACAACATATTGCAACGCGGGCTGCACATTCAACATTTGGAGTCCGGTGGTCAGACTTGCGATAATCAGCGCACCGATCAAGGCGCCCGATATCGTACCGGACCCGCCCAGGGGAGAGGTGCCACCCAAAATGGCGGCGGCAATGGCATCCAACTCATAGCCTGTGCCAGCAGCAATGGTGCCATAACCCACATAGGAGGCCAACACAACGCCGGCTACGCCGCACAGGGCACCCATCAGCACAAAAACCCGGAAGAGTATGCCTTTAATGTTAACGCCAGAGAGGCGGGCTGCTTCCCGATTGCCTCCAATGGCATAGGTATACCGGCCAAAGCGAGTGTTGTTCGCCGCATAGGCCATGACCAATGCCACCACCGCCAACAACAATACCGGTGAGGGGATGCCCTTGTAACTATTGACGCTGTAGACATAGCCAAGGACCAAGATCACCACTATACCCAAAGGCAGCAAATCGAGGTAGAGCGCGCGGGGTTCAAAACCATACTTCTGCTTGCTACGGCGGCTGCTGAACACATTCCATAACAGGGCCGCAACAATCAATGCAAATATCACCCAACCCCAGGCAGGCGGGATATAGCCCTGGCCAATACTGGAAAACACCGGTTGGTTGGCCGCAATGGTCTTGCCCTGTGTAACCAGCAGAATGAGACCATTGAACAGCCACAGACCACCCAGGGTCACGATGAAAGCGGGCAATTCCAAATAGGCAATGATGTAGCCCTGGATTACTCCAGCCACCAGGCCAACCAACAGTCCGCCAATGGCAGAAAGTATGGCCGACAGGGCCACCTGACCCGGAAGATATTTGAACCAGACGTAGTATTGCAGATAGGCTGCGACCACGGAGACAAAACCGGCCAGTTTCCCTACCGACAAGTCGATGCTCCCGGTTACGATCACCAGCACCATGCCGATGGCCAGGAGGGAGGTGACGGTCATTTGGCGAAAGAGATTCGAGATGTTCTGGGGGTCCATGTACTTGCCATGGGTCGCAAAGAAGAAGATTATCCAAATAACGACAACCGCAATCAGGAGCGTGTAAGTCTGGATGTTACGTCTCACGCTTTGAACGGCCCTGGTCCCCAATGATGGTGCCTTCACGTCATCAACAGCAGAAATGTTCACGGGATACCTCGCTTTATTCTTTGTTTGCTTTCAGGCAACTGCCACGCCGGTGGCCAATGCCATTACGCGTTCTTTGTCAGCCTCAGCGACAGGCAAAGTGAGGGTTGAGTGGCCCCGACACATCACCATGACGCGATCGCTCATTCCCAGCACTTCTTCCAGTTCACTGGAGATCATGATGACCGCCACGCCGTTCTCGGCCAGTTCATTCATCAGCTTGTAGATCTCGAATTTCGCCCCAACATCAATACCGCGGGTTGGATCGTCCATGATCAGAACCTGCGGCTTGGACAGCAGCCATTTGGAAATGACCACCTTCTGCTGATTACCGCCCGACAGGGTTTCAGCCAACACGTCCAAACTGGGCGCCTTGATGGTCAGGCTTTTTGCCTGTTGCATGCTGGCTTGCATCTCTGCATTGGCATCAATACGAAAGAAGCCTGAAAATTGATCCAGGTTGGGCAGGGAAATATTCCTTAGGATAGATTGGATCAACACCAACCCCATCGTTTTACGATCCTCCGGCACCAGACTCAATCCCTCATTAATGGCCTCACGGGCGCTTTTAGGATGGATCTCTTTATCCCCAAGCCGGATATGGCCTTTGGAGATATTGGCATATTCGCCAAATAATGTCAACACCAACTCGGTACGGCCAGAACCCATCAACCCGGCTATACCGAAAATTTCGCCCCGGCGCACGTTGAAGCTGACGCCATTCAGGACTTTCCGGGCGGGGTTGTTGGGGTCGGTAGCTTCGAGGTCTTTCACTTCAAAAATAACTTCTCCAGGTTTGCGTTTACCCTGGGGGAAGCGTTCCTTCATCTCGCGTCCGACCATAAATCTGACCAAGTCATTCTGCGTCACATCTTTCGTCGGCTGCGTGGTGATGATTTTGCCATCCCGCATGACGGTCACCCTGTCTGTAATAAGGAAAAATTCCTCCAACCTGTGGGAGATATAGATGCAGGTAATGCCGTGCTCCTTGAGTGTCCTCAGGATTTCCATCAACTTTTCGACTTCGGCCTTGCTGAGAGCGCTGGTGGGCTCGTCCAGGATCAGGACCTTGGCATCTTCAGAGAGTGCTTTGGCGATCTCGACCATCTGCATTTTTCCGACCCCCAGATTACTGACCACTGCGCGTGGATCGACGTCCAATTGATACTTCTCCAGAATTGCCTTGGTATCCGCATATAGTTTGTCCCAGTTAATCCCACCGTGTTCCACCGGCTCCTTGCCGAGGTATACGTTTTCGCCAACGGTGCGTGTTGGGACCAGGGTAAGTTCCTGGTAAACAATTGCGATGCCCTTTTCCACAGCCTCCCGAATTGAACTGTCGCCGAGCTGCAATTCACTGCCGTCATAGAAGACGGAGCCTTCATACGTACCGTAGGGATAAACACCCGAAAGGATCTTTACCAAGGTGGATTTGCCCGCACCATTCTCACCACAAAGGCCATGTATTTCACCGCGGCGGACCTGGAAAGAGGCTTTGTTTAGTGCGATGACTCCCGGAAATCGCTTGGTTACATCCTTGAAATCGAGAATGATGTCATCTTCCACTGCAAACTCCTTGGGTCAAAAAGATGTTTCGATAAGAATATATTATAAGAGCAGATTCCGGCCCCCCATTCATCATGGGGGGCCGGGCATCAAAAGGAGAAGAATTGGTTATTAAGGTTTCGGAGGAAGTTGATCGGCGGGAATGTCGCGATAGACCTGGTCATACGACTGGAAGCCGCTCTTCACGACGACATCATAGACATTGGCCTTGGTGACCTGTACGACAGGCAGGAAGGCGGCCTGGATGCTGCCGGTGAGGGCCTTGTCCCCGGTGAGTGTTGCCAAGTCGAATGATTGCAGACCACTCAAAGCCTGACCTTTGAGCAGCGCGTCGATCATGTCAACGGCCTTTGGCGCCAGCAGGCGGGTATCCTTGAAGACAGTGACGGTCTGTTCGCCCTTGACGATGCTGTTGCAGCCATCGGCAGTGGCATCCTGACCGGAGATCGGTACCTTGCCGGCCAATCCCTGAGCCTTCATGGCCTGCAATTCACCCAGCGCGGTCCCATCATTCGAGGCCACTACTGCGTCGATCTTGTTGCCCTGAGCCGTGAGGATATTTTCCATCATCTTCTCGGCGTTGGTCGCATCCCAGTTATCCACCCACTGGTCAGCCACAACCTTGACGACGCCGCTGTCAATGTACGGCTGGACGACTTCCATCTGGCCTTGGCGGACCAAAACGGCATTATTATCGGTTGGAGAACCGCCGGACATGACTACCTTGGCGGGGTTATCTTTGGTCCATGTCGTGCTACCGGGAAGTCCCAGAGCCGTCATGACGCCGAGGGCTTCTTGTCTACCAACTTCGACATTGTCGAAGGACAGGTAAGCTGAAATGCTGGTTGTCTTGATCAGGCGGTCATAGGCGATCACCTTCACGCCGGCTTTGGCAGCTGCATCCACAGCGGTGGCTGCGGCGGCGCCATCTTCGGCGATGACAATCAGGCCCTTCACTCCGCCCGCTACCATGTTGTCGATCTGGTCGTTCTGCAGTTTCACATCATGGTCGGCTTCCTGAACCTGCACCTCGTACCCTTTGGCCTGGAGCAATTGGGTCATCTGGGCAGCTTCGACGGGCCAGCGTTCTGTCGCATAATCTGAGAAGGACAGGCCTACTTTGGTCTTTCCGGATGATGAAGCTGCAGGAGCCTGGGAAGCAGGAGCGCAAGCGGCCAGCAGGGCTGCAACAATCAACAAAGTGAAGAGGGTTATCGAAAAACGGTTGGATTTCATTTCTCATTTTCCTTTCATAGCATTTGTGGTATCGGAATCTTGCTCGTCCCATCGAAAAAATTTGATAGTCAATCCTGCATGTGACCTCCTTGAAAGAATTTATCGATCCGAGCCAGCGGCAAGAAATGATTAGATCTAGGTAAGGGTCATTTCACGCAAGATATCATCCAATACAATGGCTACGGCGCCAAAGGCACAGGCATTCGCCCCACGTTCCGAGAATGCAATGCGCAGGCTGTCAACAGATGGTTGCAGGGCGTTGGAAAATATTATCTTTTCAATAATCGGCTGCAGAATATCCTTTCCCAGACTAAATGCCCCGCCGATGACGATCAATTCAGGGTTGAAAACATTAACCAAATCTGCAATCCCCTCACCCAAATAAGTTGCCACGTGTTCTATCGCCTGGTGGCAAATGTCATTTCCCTGCAGGGCAAACTTCACCACCATTTCGAATGTCAGGTTGTTGAAATCACCCTCACAGGCATCAAGTAGAACCTGATCCGAATGAACCTGCAATTCGTTTTTAACACGGCGGAGGACTGCACGGGGACCCACCTGGGTTTCCCAGCAACCTATTCGTCCACAACTGCATTTCTCGCCGTGGGGGTCGCGCTGAATATGGCCAATTTCCCCGGCGTAGCCATGTCCGCCGCGAAATAGATTGCCATCGATCATCACACCACCCCCGAGGCCAATGCCGGAGCTCAGGTAGACAAAATTATCGAAACCGCGCGCGATGCCAAAGTAATACTCGCCAAGAGCCGCCAGGTTGGCTTCGTTTTCTATATAGATGGGAAGGCGGAAGCGCTGATTCCATATCAGCCGGAGAGGGACGTTTCTCCAATTCAGGTTGGGTGCGATAATCAGCTCACCCCGACCGAGGTTTATAAGACCGGGCAGACCAATTCCTATACCAAGCGGCCTTAGTCCCTGCTGCTCAGCAATGGCAAGGGCCTGTTCCACCAATCGTTCTGCGTGGGCAATGATGCTGGTTTGAGATTGAGTGGGGGCGATCTCCACGCGGGTTTCCCACAAGATTTCTGCCACGAAATTGGTCAGGATGATAATAATGTAATCGACATCTATTTCTATTCCGATTACCGCCCCACCGTCAGGCCTGAGACCAAGGGAAATGCCGGGCCGCCCCACTTTGGAGGCCTCCTGGTCAGTCTCTGAAACCAATCCCTCATCAATCAAGGCATTGACTATATTGGAAACGGTACCCCGATTTAAACCAGTAAGATTAGCAACCCTGGCGCGGGATATGGGTGCATGGAGTCGAAGCGTATTCATTACGATCGACTTATTGATCTTTCGTACTTTTTCTTGATCGCCAGTAATCATTTTAATGGGGAAGTGTAATTAGTTTATCGATTAGATAAACTAATCTAATTCTCATTATATAGCTTTTTTTGAAAAATACAATAGCCAATTTCTTCGGATTCTTTGACGACAAGGAACCGCTTCGCATCAGCTCTTGGGCCTCCCCCCAATACTGACCTCCGCCCCGGTCAGCCGTAAGTGACCTGGCCAGTGACACGGCTAGGGAGACCTAGTATTTTGGCCCACTACGCGAGCCAGCTTGCACCTGCGAGACCAAAGCAGGCAGGCATGAAGAATGTCACCACAATGGGAAAAAAAGCCCTGCCAACGCCAGGTCACCCTCTCCCCCTCGACTAGAAGCAGGTGTTCGTTTCGACGTTTTCAGGATACGTTCTCGATTTCAACCGGACATACAAATACCCGGTCCTTCACAAATATTTTCTTCGAGCCAGTAATTTCAAACTCCCCCTGCAATCGTATATCTTCCGAGGAGCATCCGAGCATGACCTTGACCTGACCAGGTTCTACCACGAGATTCAAGTCTCCATCATAAAATGCAAGCTGATCAACCGGCAGGCTAAAGGTCACCTTGCGGACCTCTCCGGGCTGGAGGAACAGGCGCACATAACCCCTGAGTTCTTTCACCGGTCGGGGAGACGAGGCAAACTCAGTGTGAGTATACAGCTGGAGGACCTCCTCACCTGCAACAGCACCTTCATTCCTCAGCATGCAAGATACATCCAGACTCTCGCCATTCCCGACCTTCGTGCTATCAATTGACAGGTTGGAAAATTCGAAGCATGTGAAGCTCAAACCGTGGCCAAAGGGATATAGCGGCGCCACCTTTTCAGAGACATAATCGCCGTACCAATGGGAATGCATACCGGAGGGTTTGCTGTTATAGAAAATTGGCACCTGCCCCACATGACGGGGAAATGTAATTGGCAATTTTCCGCCGGGATTAACATCACCGAATAAAATATCGGCAATAGCCGTACCGCCTTCTTCACCAGGAAGCCAGGCCTCAAGGATGGAGTTTACGTGCTCATCGAGCCACGGGATGGCTAAAGGACGTCCATTCACAAGGACTACTACAACAGGTTTGCCCGTGGAAATAACAGCCCGGGCCAGCTCTTCCTGCAGGCCGGGCAAACGCAGGTCCGCGCTATCCCGTGTTTCACCGGTGGTACAGGACGGGTCCAGCCCCGAGCGATCACCCAGGACAAGCAGGACCACCTCGGCCTGTTCAGCCGCTCTTATCGCCTCTTCAAAGCCTTCGTGATTACCGTCGAGATTATCACATCCCCTTGCATAAAGTATCTTCGTCGCGGGGGATACAGCCGCGCGGACGCCGTCCAGCACTGTTATCACTTTCACGGACTGCCCGTCCAGTGAGACAGGGTCGCAGTCGGAGAAGGATGAATTTTCGGGCGGTGTAATTTGCAGGCGATCGAGGACGGCAGCATACGAGTAGTCACCCAACTGATTCCGTCCTGAATCGGCATTCGGCCCAATGACAGCCAAAGTCCCGATCGACTTCTTCAAGGGGAGCAGGCCATCATTTTTGAGAAGAACCATGCTCTTCCGGGCCAACTCGAGGGCGAGTGCACGCTGTTCCGCCGTCTCAAAGACTTCATAGACATGGTCTTCATCTACATACGGATTATCGAACAGTCCGGCCTCGAACTTCTTCTCCAGATGACGACACACCGAAGCATCTACCAAGTCGATGTTGAGATCGCCGGCCTCGAGCGCGGCTTTGAGCGGCTCATCATAGCAATCTGTAACAGGTAATTCAACATCGATCCCCGCGCTCAGGGCCAGACGCGCAGCAGCGGACTTATCGGCGGCGGCTTTATGGAAGTTGTGGATCATAACAACAGCCTCATAATCGGATACGACCAGGCCGTCGAAACCCAGGCTGCCGCGCAGCAAGTCCGTCAATATACGGCGCGAAGCAGCAACCACCTCCCCATCTAATTCGGGGTAAGCATTCATAATGGAGGCCAACCCGGCGTCACGGATGGCGGCCTGGAATGGTGCGAGAAATACATCCCAAAGTTCGTGCTGCCCTACATGCACCGGAGCGCAATTAAGCCCGCCCTGAGAAAGACTATGGCCCACAAAATGCTTGCCGGTTGCCAGGATCCCCTCTGAGAGGCTATCGCCTTGCAAACCGCGGATGTAGGCCATGCCAAAATGACTGACCAGTGTTGGGTCTTCCCCAAAGGTTTCCTCCACGCGGCCCCAGCGGGGATCTCGCGAGACATCCAATACCGGTGCCAGGCCCTGATGCGCGCCAATGGCACGCAGCTGCTGGCGGATCGCGGTCGTCATTCGCTCGGCCAACGCAGGCTGGAAAGTGCTGGCGAGGCCTATCATCTGCGGAAACATGCTACCCCCCAGGACCATCGCGCCGGAACAGCACTCCTCATGAAGCAGGGCGGGGATACCGAGGCGGGTCTCTTCCACAAGGAAGCGCTGGATCGTATTTGCGGTTTTGGCTGCCGCAAGCGGGTCGTAGGTGGACGCGCCGCCAAGACGCGTGATTTGCCCCATCCCATGCTGCAGCCTGGCCTGCACTTTTTGGAGGTCAAGCTCGCCTTTGGTCTGCAAATCGTAGATCCAGCACGCGCCGAGCTGGGCGAGTTTCTCATCGAGGGTCATCTGCCCGAGCAGGGCAGAGACGCGGTGTGCAATGGATTGCTTTGTGGCTGAAATAGTCATAATATAAATAGTTCCCGGACGAGCAATTAAATTGTCAGTTGATCGAGACGATCATATTTGGATCCACAGTCGTCCTATGTTTTGCAACGGCCCTATAAGATAAGATTTAGGATTTATCAAGACCAACATATTTAAACCAGTCGAAGTCTGCGCTGTTCTTTGCAGGCTGCCCGTTGCTGCTCGCATACATGCCCATATAGGCCCCCACAAAGCCGCCCGCAACCGGGGTGCTTAGTATACGTCCATCTATCCCTTCGGCAATTGGATCCCACTTATCCTGTTCCGCGGCGGCAAAAAAACTATACGCCTGCTTATCGCCCTCCACCTTGAGGTACAACGGCCCGGAGGAAATAACTTTCTCGGCAAGTAATTCTTCCTTCCCGTGCGCCCGTTTTATCAGATGGACGACGGGCCCGGCGCCTCGCGTTACGATCAATAGAAAGTGGAAGTCAGGGTTTTGCAGCAGGGCAAGGCCGGCACACTCCTGCCCAGTTTGGGGTGTGAAATCAACAGCCGCCGTGGCCGCGAAATGAATATGCTGCTGACGCCGTCCGATGAAACTCGGAGTCACTGGTTCCGCAAGGCGCTGAGGACGAACTTCCAACCGCAAGTAACCGGGTCTTTCCGTCAGGCTCCAGAATTCTTCGCGCGGGGTGCGCAGGATATTCCAATGCAGTGCAAGAGTTGGCGAATCAAAGTGATCACAGGCTGACGCGGCGGGCCAAAGCTGTTCGGGCAGATTTGGAACCAGGTAAGTAAATTCGACTCGTCCGATCCCGGGGCTCACAACCGGCCAGTCATCCTCCCAAATTACAGGAGCAAGGAATGTCTCCCGGCCAAGGTTATAGAAGTAGCCTCCGTATGGCCGCATCGCGAGGAGCACCATCCACCATTCGCCCGCCTGTGTTTCAACCAGATCAGCATGGCCGGTTCCGACAATGGGATAATTCATTCCAAGGTGACGGTGAGTTAGAATTGGATTCCCTCGATTGGCTTCATAGGGTCCTTCTACCCTCTCGCTTCGCGCCACCGTCACAGCATGATGGTGCGCCGTTCCGCCCTCTGCGATCAACAGATAATAACGACCGTTAACTTTATAAAGATGAGGGGCTTCAGCCCAAACAGCTCCTTTGACCGCCCCATCCCAAAGCACGATGGGTTTCCCCAAGAGGCACATTATGTTCAGATCTAATTCCTGCAGCCAGATTTCAGTGTGCCCCTCATACTGGCTATGAGCCGCCAAACGGGTACCGGTATACCAGACATGCCCATCATCATCGAAGAACAAAGAAGGGTCGAATCCCGGAGCCGAACTCGAGCCAGCAGGGTTCCGACCAGGGCCCGGCCGGATCGGTCGCCGTCATTATAAAGTTGCCTGACCTCCGTTTTCCATCGACCAGAGTATTAATCACGTAAAACTTTCCCTGCCAGAAGCGGATTGTCGGCGCATACAGCCCCCCGGAGGGGCGAATCTCGTCCAAGCGAAGCTGCGACGTCCGGTCAAGGACGTGCCCGATCTGGCGCCAATGGACCAGGTCGCGACTGTGAAAGACCGGCAGACCGGGGAAATATTCGAAGGACGAGGTAACCAGATAGTAATCATCACCGGCCCGGCAAATGGAAGGGTCAGGATAACAACCTGGCAAGATGGGATTGCGAAAGGTCTTGCACATTGGTAAATTGATGTACAAAGCGGCGATGATATCTAACCCTTAATTGCACCAGCCGTCAGTCCGGCTACGATCTGTCGCTCGGCAAACAGGTAGAAAATGATCGCAGGTATCGCTGACAAGGCAACGAAGGCCGCCACCAGGGAAACATCCGAACTGTATTGCCCCTGATACTGCATGGTACCGAGCGGTAACGTCCAGAGAGAATCTTTGTCAAGGAGCACTAGCGGCGTAAGCAAATCATTCCAACTGACGATCATGGTCAGGGCGCCCACGGCCGACAGCGCCGGGCGCGCCAGCGGGATAAGAATGCGCCAAAAAAAGCCGAACGAAGAACAGCCATCAATCGAGGCAGCATCTTGAAGCTCACTGGGGACTGACAGAAAGAATCCTCGCAGGATGAGAATGTTCCCGGATACCCCGAATGCGGTTTGCACCAAGATGACAGCCCAGAGGGTGTTGGTCAGATGGATATCGCGGATCACGAGGTATACAGGCATAATGGCCACGGTGATCGGGAACATAAGGCCCAGGGTGAGAAAGTTAAAGGCCAGTTCCTTACCTCTGAATTGCATCCTCGAAAATACAAAGGCTGCCAGGCTGCAGGCGACTAACACGCCGGCCGTAGCCGACACCATAACGACGAGGCTGTTGCGCATCAAGGTCCAGAATGAGGACTGCAACAAGATCTGACCATAATTCTCCCAATGCGGCGGATTGGGGATGGTGTAAGGGCTGGCATACATCTCGCCAGTCGTCTTGAGGCTGCCAAAGATCAGAACCACAATGGGGGCTATGATGATGACTGTGATAAGTGAAAGAACCACGTACTGGAAGAACCTGGGCAAGGTCTTTTTCAAAGGGGCGTTTCGACGTACATGAACGGTTTCCATGGTCGTTTCCTTCTACATGCCGCCCAGATAGTCTGGTTGGCGTGCAAGCCGTAGATATGCGATCGAAAAGGCCAGGCAAATCAGCAGCATCACGAGGGCCACAGCGGAGCCGTAGCCCAGTTGGAATCGCACAAAGCCAAAGCGATACATATAGGTGGCCATGACTTCGCTGGCATTGACCGGTCCGCCCTTGGTCATGATCCAGACCAGGTTGAACTGTGTCAGCGACCCCAAAACGGACAGGTAGATGGTGGTACGAATAGTGCTGCCCAGCAGTGGGATGGTAACATTTCTGATCATCTGCCAGGTATTGGCGCCATCAATAAGGGCAGCTTCCTCGATCTCCCGCGGAATACTCTGCAGGCCAGCCATATAGAGCAGCATGTGTAAGCCAAAATATTTCCAGGTAAGAACGACAAAGACGCACGCCATCACCTGGTTGGGATCACTCAGGAAGGTTTGAGGTTGAACACCCGGAATAAGAACCAGGAGCGCATTGATCAGGCCCTGACTCGGGTCGGGGCTGAGAAGACCCATCCAAATAATGGCGGTAATAACTTCAGAAAGCACATAAGGCATGAAAAAGATGGTGCGAAAAAAAGCGCGCCCGGGCAGGTCACGACCCACCATGATGGACAGCGCCAGGGAAAATGGCAACTGTAACGCCAATGAGAGCACTACGATCAAGATGCCGTCGCCTACGGCCCTCAAGAATATTGTATCCGTCAGGATCTGCCTGAAATTATCCAACCCGACAAAATCAACGGCAGGGCCCAGACCGTTCCAATTGAACAAACTGTAGTAGAGGGAACGAAAAATGGGATAAACGAGAAAAACAAGAAAGAGAGCAAAAGCCGGCGCCAGGAACAGAGCAATGGTCAGGTTGTCCTGAGCCTTACGCGGAGGGCGAGGGTTGCGCTCCGACTTCATGATATTTCTGATAACTGGCATTTCCATGAAGGATCTCCTGGCTCTACTTACCGGGAACATGTGGGGATTGGGCCCTATCGGAACCAATCCCCACGCATTCGAAAGTGCTTGTCTTACTTTATATTCTGCTTGGCTGCGTCTTCAATCATCTGGGCAACCTGTTGAGGCGTCGATGTACCGGCGAAAAGACCCTGGATCGAGTTGTTCAGGACGGAACCCATGGCCGGAGGCAGGTACTGATCATAGTACAGCTGGAAGGCTGTTGCGCCAGAAAAGTCTTGCTGGACAGTGACCATATTGGGGTCCGTCAGGCCAGCTTCACCGCCCTTGACTACCGGGATACCCATACCCGCGGCGGCCATTTGTTTCTGCGCGTCTGCGCTGGTCAGGTACTTGACGAAGTCGATGGCTTCCGGCGGGGCATCCTTGCCGATCGCAAAGCCGTCGCCGCCGCCTACAACATCAGTAGCGAGGCCAACGCCTCCCTCGACGAGCGGGAAGTTAAAGAAGCCCAGATTAGCAACACCTTTTTTATCGGCGGCGTTGGCAGATTCAACGCTCGGAGCCCATTGCCCAGAGAGCTCCATGGCGGCCTTGCCGTTGCCAAAGGTTGCCTGCATCTGGTCATGGGTGGCGCCAAGAAAACCGGGTTGGAAGGGCTGGAGGGCGATCAACTCCTTGAGTTTATCGCCAGCCTGGACGAAGGGCGGATCCGTGAAGGAGCCCGTTCGGGCATAGGCTGCATTAAAGGCCGCCTGACCTCCAATGCGGGTGGCGAGATACGACCAAATGTGCATGCCGGGCCACTTATCTCCTTCGCCCACGGAGATGGGGACAATACCAGCAGCCTTAAGGGCCTTTACATCCGCCAGGAATTCGGTCCAGGTCGCGGGTGGGTTGGCAATTCCGGCCTTGGTGAAGAGGTCTTTGTTGTACCACCAGCCAACCATGCCCATGTCCCACGGTACGCCATAATTCTTTCCCTGGTAGGCGTATACGGACAGCGGGCCAGCTCCGAACGTATTCCGCCAAGCGCCGCCATCTGCATCGAGGTCCGGGGTAATGTCCTTCAGGAGTTCCAGCCGCGATCTGCGAATTCATATCGCCGCCGCCCCAGCTCTGGAAGATATCTGGCGGAGTACCGGACTGCATGACGGTGGTCAACTTGGTCTTGAAGGCCTCGTTTTCCAGCACGGTGATGTTGATGGTCACGTTCGGGTGTGCAGCCATATATTCATCGGCAAACTTCTGCCAGAGCGACAAACCCGGGTCCTTGGTCGAAATGTGCCACCAGTTGATGGTGACTTTCGGAGCTGCTGTGGGTTGAGGGGCAACTGTGGGTTGAGGGGCAGCAGTGGGTTGAGCAGCAGTTGTGGGCGCCGGCGCCGAGGTGGCTGTAGCGGCAGGGCCGCAAGCCGAAAGCGCAAACGCGGCGACCAGCAGCAGGCTCAACAAAGCGAAGATCTTTCGTGACATTTCTTCCTCCTTATAAGGATTGTAAAAATGAATATTCGAATTGGTGATTTGGAGCTTACTGAGAAATATTCGCGTATAATTTGGGGGTGTTGGTACTCCTTTCTGCTGAAGGGTTCCACACGAAAGAGACGGGGCTGGCCGACCCTAGCCGGTCAGCCAGCCTTGTCTTTGGGAGATGAAGTCGAACCGCGGGCGATCAGTTCCGTCGGCAGTTCGATCCGGCTGATTTCCTTTCCCGGATTTTGAAGCAAATCCAGGAGCATTTGGGTGGCAACACGCCCCATTTGTTCGAGCGGTTGGCGCACGGTCGTAAGCGCGGGCCGCACGGAAGCCGCCTGGGGTATGTCGTCAAAACCTACAATGGAAAGGTCTTCTGGTACTCGCAGCCCGCGGCTTCTGACGGCATCCATGGCCCCCATCGCCATCACATCATTGGAGGCAAAAATGGCAGTGGGCGGATTATCTATATCCAGCAATGCCCAAGCTCCGGCATAACCATCGGCCTGGAAGAATGTGCCTTCGTAAATTAGACGGGGGTCTTTGGAAATATGATTAACACGCAAGGCGGATTCATATCCGTTCAGCCGGTCGCTCGCGGCGCCCAGATCCATGGAGCCGGTTATGAAACCTATGCGCGTATGCCCAAGTTTTATCAGATATTCGGTGGCATTATAGGCGCCCTGCCAGTTGCTTGCGCCCACGGCGGGGCATTTCTGCTCGGTCCCCTGGTGATCAATAAGCACAAATGGAAAATTCCGGCGCGTCAATGTCTCTACATAATCCCCCGGACTGCGCGGCAACACAAGCAGAAGTCCATCCACCATCCCCTTCCCCATATTCGCGACGTAGTTGGCCTCCTTGGACGCCGTACGGTGGGTGGTAAAAAGCATTAAGTCGAGCTGCCCGAGCGCGAGTTCGGCGTCAATGCCGTGAACGATTTCGCCAATGTAGCCCGTGCCCAGGTCAGGCACTAACAATCCTATCACATTGGTTTTGCTGCCCCTCAGGCTGCGCGCCTGGCGGTTTGCGACATACCCCATTTCCTGCATCACTTTTGAAACGCGCTCGCGTGTTTCAGGCGCTACGTGAACATCGTTATTGATAACGCGCGAAACCGTACCGAGAGAAACACCCCCTTTTCTCGCCACATCAACGATTGTAACTTTGGGAAGCGCATTCTGTTTAGACATCTTTTGGAAACGTTCACACGGACTTATAAAAAAGAGCCTTCCAACCATGACCATCCACTCATTTTCATAATTTTCAAGGTAGAAAGGCGCAATTCCTCAGTAATTTCCTCTCAATTTCCTTATTCCGACATAGAATATCATTGATCGATTTGGAAACGTTTCCAAAATTATAGCAAAATAGAACGCCAGAGTCAAGTATCTCCTGTCACAAAACAAAAAACTGCCCCCAGAAGTGGATAGTCGTCAGCCTGAAGGGAATGATCCATCTTGCTTGGCTGCTGATTTCAAGACGGCAGCAGGGCCGTACCGGTCTATGATCTCCTGCCCATGTATGGAAAGCAGCTCAAGGTTTTCCAAGATGCACTCATTTGTCACGCCGGTTTGCTTCTTGTGCCGGCCCAGGTGCATCAATTTGCGGAACCAGCAGTCCCGCACCGGATCACGTGTGCCGGGTCCGGGCTCCAGGATGAGGAAGTCGGAAAATCGACAAGCCAAAAAAGGGAAATGGATCCGCCCTGGAAATCACGGGTAATGATCTGTCGAATTGCTCTGATTCGTGCCTGTGATATACTCCGATTCTCAAGGAACTGTCGCACAATACCAACCAGAATATCCTAGGAGGAACCCACTATGAGTCTCGATGCAATGCTTGAAGTTGCAATTGGATTGGTTTTTTCCTGGCTTGTTTTGAGCGCTGCGGCCTCCCAGGCGCAGGAACTCGTCAATAACTTATTCCAACTGCGTTCCGTTTATCTCGAAAAAGGTATTCTTAATATACTGGGCGATCAAACGCTCGTGGACAAATTCTTCCAACATCCCGTGATCCAAGCCTTATGCGAGCAGGATCAAAAAACCGGGAAATTCAAAAAACCCGCTTATATCCCGGCCGTAAAATTCTCCCAGGCGGCGTTCGACGTGCTGGTCTCGCCCGATGAGCTTGTAGTGGGCTCCAGGCTCTCCCCCGAACAGATCCGCTCCGGTCTCAAAGCAAATACGAAGGCCCCGGATTTGACCGACCACCTCTTTCCAGACATGGAAAATAAAGTAATGACCACCGAGGCCACCATTGCGTATGCTCGCGCCAATCTGGAACAGCAGTTTGATGCCTCTATGGACCGGGTCACCGGTTGGTTCAAGCGTAACTCACAGAAATTGGCCTTGGGATTAGGAATTGCATTGGCATTAGTATTGAATGTAGACACGGTGCAGATCGCGACGCAGCTTTGGACTCAACCCACCCAGCGCGCCATGCTGGTTGCACAGGTAGGCAACGGATCTGCCAGCAACCAGCTTACCGCCCCCAACGGTTCGGCCCCGGATTTCACCCAACTCTACAAGCAAGCTCAAAATTTCAGCATGCCGATCGGCTGGGTAACACAAGCCGCGGACTGCAAACAAATTGGGTTCTTACCCGGGCGGGCAACCTATCCCGGTTTTGGCGGACCCAACACCGGCTGCCAGCAAATTGTCAATTTACCGGGCATGAATGATCCCTGGGGCTGGCTAGGAAAGATCTTTGGCATCATCGTCAGCGGCATCGCGGCGGCCCAGGGTGCGCCTTTCTGGTTCAATGCCCTGAGCAAACTGATCGGTTTGAAAGGCTCAGGACCCGCGCCCCTATCTTCACAATCCCAGCCGCAGTCGACAACCTCGCTTCCGTCGGAACCCATAGGGGTCAGCCCAATGCCTGCAGACTCGCAGCGGGGTCAGCCGGCTGGATGAGAACGATAGGATTCCGAAATAAGACGATGTGCGTGGCGCGTTTGCGCCACGCACATCGTCTTCTGTGTAGGTACTTCGTGAACGAGCTACGACCCGCGACAATAACCTGACAAAATTGGTAAGATTATTAGAATAAGCGCGTCAGTAGATTAACCGTATGAACCGCTTCAACTATTGCTCCTGTCTGAAGCGGGGCTCGTGATCAGCCCCTGATTAACTAAACTGGTACGAGGCAGCCAACGGCTCAGGACGGTGGACGACCCCCGCGCAACTCTCCTCTTCGCGCGGACGTTTGCTGCCGTCTATTACTGCTTCTTGCATAAAATTCTAAATTTGATTTCAGTATTTCTAGGGCAAGAAACATCCATCTGGATAAGATAATTATGCAGTACCCTGTAATTTGCCCGTTGGCTGCTTTTGTGTTAAATGAATTCACCCCTCTTTAAATCAAATCATAATGGTAGAAAGGGAAATCAGACATGCCTTACGTTCATCCCGAATATTTGGTTGAGACCGAATGGGTCGCCGGCCATCTGGAAGATCCTTCGGTTCGTATTGTCGAATTTGACGAGGACGCGCTGCTCTACAAGACGGGCCATATCCCGGGCGCGGTGCAAGTAGACTGGTTCAGCGTACTCCAGCATCCTGTGCGGCGCGACTTTCTCACCAAAGAACAATTCGAAGAGATTTGCGCCAAACTGGGAATCGGCACCGATACGACCGTTGTCTTTTATGGGGATAAATCCAACTGGTTTGCCTGTTACGCTTTGTGGTTATTCCAGTATTATGGACACCAAAAGGTCCGTATCATGAACGGCGGCCGCGCCAAATGGGAAAAAGAGGGCAGGCCTCTCGTCAAAGACGAAACCAGCTACCCGCGCGCAAAATACCAGGCCAGCCAGCCAGATAAGCGCATCCGCGCGTTCCGTGATGAAGTGTTCAACCACATCGAAAAGAAGAAGCCATTGGTGGATGTGCGCTCGCCGAAAGAATACTCGGGGGAGCTTCTATCCATGCCAAACTATCCACAGGAAGGCGCCACCCGCGGCGGCCACATACCGGGCGCGGTCAGTATTCCGTGGTCGCAGGCCGTCAACGAGGCCGACAGCACTTTCAAATCATACGAAGACTTGCGGGCCTTGTATGAGGGCAAAGGTATCGGGCAAGACGGTGAGATTATCGCTTACTGCCGCATCGGCGAACGCTCCTCACTGACGTGGTTCGTTTTGAAATACCTGCTCGGCTACCCCAACGTCCGGAACTATGACGGTTCCTGGACGGAATGGGGCAACCTGGTGGATGCGCCCATCGAAAAATAGCGGGGGGGGTGCAGATTGGCGCCCCAAAATCAAATATCGTCCCGCAGGTTAACATGCTGCCCTACAGCCAACAAGAAAAACCTGCGGGACACTTGCAAGATCAGGCCTTAAACCATGTCCATTCCCATAAAACTGCAGGCGATCGTAGATGACTTCGCCGCCATGTCCCGCGAGGAAAGGCTTGAGACATTGATCGCTTACGCTGAGTCCCTGCCGCCTCTCCCAAATTGGTTATTGGAAGAACGCGCCAAAATGGACGCCGTGCCGGAATGCATGACGCCTGTGGAGCTTTTCGGCGAGAAGAAAGATGGGGTGCTCACTTTCCATTTCGATGTCCCGCCTCAATCCCCTACCGTGCGCGGGCTGGCCGCCATCCTTGCCAATGGACTCAACGGGAGCACTCCCGAAGAGATCTTGTCGGTACCCGCTGACTTTTACCTGGAAATGGATCTGCAATCCATCCTCAGCCTTCAGCGTTTAAATGGGCTGGGCGGGATGCTGGCGCATATCAAGCAGATCGCGACACGCCTGATGCACGAATAGAGTTCTTCAGGCGAACCCGTCAACCCCTTTGTTGTTCCCAGCCTGCTTCTTCCACCGCCATGAAAATATCGGTGGCAGAGATCATCCCGATCAAGGTACCGTTCTCATCGGCGACCGGCAGGTGATGGAAATGATTCTTCTGCATGATCTTGGAACATTCTTTCAATGTCCAATCGGGGTTGGCCGTGATGACCGGGCCGGACATGATCTCGTGCACGCGGGTCTCCGATGCCCTGCGGTCTGCGCCGACGATCTTGTCGCGTATATCTGTTGTCGTAACGATGCCGTAGGCAATATTCTCTTTGGTAATTCCCACAACCAGGCTGTGGATGTTACGGCGGCGCATCAACGTTACCGCATACGAAACGCTCGAATCGGGGTCAACCACCACTACGGGCATGCTCATCCAATCTCGGACAGTGTGCGGCATAGGCTCTCTCCTTCAGACACCTAGTTGATATTAAACTTTAACGGAGTCAAGCGCCAGAATTGTACCATCTGCGGCGCTTGTATCCTCCACCTGAATACGCAGTGGTCCGCTCACGGCATGATCACTTAGATCGAGGGCTAAAGAGAAAGTGCCCGGACCGCCGGGCTGGCTTGAATCCACCATGAGCGGACCAACTGCGATCTGCCTGTGGTTCATATCATAGACCGCATAGACCAGGTTATTTTCGAACGGTGCGATCGTGAAATGCCCCTTTACCATCAACGGCCAGGATAACTCGGCCCCCTCTGACGGCGAATCAATGGCACTGGAACGCTCCTGCTGGTTCGGCATGGTCATGGACAGCCGGGTCAGCACCAGCCGACCTGCCTCATAGGTATAAACGCGTTTGTTACGTTGTGCTGCACAACAGGCCGGGTCATTGGGTCCGTGAACGGTGACATCCAGGAAAATCTGACCGTCCTGGATAGAGATGCTATTCAATATCGGGCGGTCGTCCACCAACTCACTGGCTGCTTGCACGGGCCGGCCATTCTGATTCAACATGGCAATCAGGGAAACGAATACACCCGATCCGCCGTAATTCTCAGCCAACAGAACGGCCGCGTCGGATGCGCCGTCCCCGTTCAAATCGCCGAATGCCATCGGATCCGCAAGCTTTATGGAAGCATAATCGGTTGACGCCGGATCGGTCCCCTTCAGATATGCGCCATTCTCCAGCTTGATGGTCGGATGCGAATCCGAGGCCACAAGCTGATAAGCCGCATTCTTAAGTTCGTCCGCCGTGAGCGCAGGAACGGTGGCCGTCGCCGGCTGGATGGCCGCCGGAGGTTCCGTTGGGTCCACCATTGCAGTACGATCCGGAATCGGACCCCGAGGAGAGAAAACCGAACAGGCCAGGACTCCGAGCCCCAGCAATACCAGAGGAAGGGCAGGTTTGATCAACTATTTTCCCAACACATTCCAGGTCGCCCCACCATCCGTTGTCTTATACAAGCCGCGGGCTCCCGAAGCATCCGCCGTCAGCACAAATCCGGTGGATGGGGTGACAAAATCCATCCCGCTAAAACTATCTCCAAACCCCACGTCCGGCGGGACGATCTTCCACGTCTGAGCGCCGTCTTTCGTCACATAAAATTCCATGCCGTTCCAGACGAAGCCGTCCTCGACTGAGACGAAATTCATCGAGCCGCCCTGCGGGATAAGCGTGGGAGTGAGCAGCCAGGTCTTGCCGCCGTCGTGTGAGGAATAGACCGCAAGCAGTTCGCCGTTTTGAGAGGTCAGTGTGACCGGCAGATAGGCCGTGTCCAGTGTCGGAAACTTCGGTCCGGTGGTTTCGAGTTCCGCCTGATCATATCCGCTGGGGACCTGGATCGGTATCAAATTCCATGAATTTCCACTGTCCAGAGTTTGATAAAGGTAAATCGTTCCCGGCGCATAAGTGATCCCACCTACCCAGGCAGTCTTCATATCAAGGGGGGTAAGGCCGTCTTTGAGCCCACCCAGCGGAAGGCTGTCGCCCGCGCCCTGTTGATTGGGATCGTTGGTGTAAGTCTGTGTCCAAGTTGCACCGCTATCACTGGATTGATAGATTGCCACGCCCATCGAGCCAGCACCTGCGCCGAGGCTTGCCATCATCCAACCTTGTTTTGGATCAAGGAAATGCAAGACACCACCGCCAAAAGGCGCAGCGACTGAATTCCATGTTCCCCCGCCGTTGCTGGTGTGATAAAGAGTACCGGCCAGCATATCGGTGGGGTCAGGAACCAGCACCCAGCCCTCCTGGGAACTGATAAAATCGGCGATCACCGAGTAACCCAGAGCGCTGATTTTTGGCGGGCCCACCTGGTACCAGGTCACGCCGCCGTCAATAGTGCGCAGGATATTCGTATCGCTAATACCCCAGCCGTTCTTTTCATCCAGCATGTTTATGGCTACCAAGTCGGGCGGCGAGATGATCGGCGCGTTAATGGGAACCGCCGTGGGTGTTTCCGGCGCGTGAGTTGGGGCTTGTGTGACAGGAACAGGCAGCAGCTCCGGAGAACAGGAGCCAAGCATAAGAGAGATCAATAAGACCGCTATTTTGAGTTTCATGGGATTCTCCGTTATAGGCATAAACCTCGCAATAAGGGACGAGCGAAAAATGCCGAAACCTGTACTTCTAACCGATATACTCCACGATGGTCGCTTCTCCCTGACCAACTCCTACGCACAAGGTCGCCAATCCATAATAGGGACGGGGCGCTTGCCCGCTGCGGGCCCGGCGCTTCATTTCATAAAGAAGGGTGGTCAGGATGCGTGCACCCGAACAACCCAGCGGATGACCGAGTGCAATGGCACCGCCGTTGACGTTGACAATTTCCGGGTCAAGCTCCAGATCTTCGATAACTGCCAGAGACTGGACCGCGAAGGCTTCATTCAACTCTACGAGTCCGATATCTCCTATCCTCAAGCCGGCGCGCGCCAGGGCTTTCCGGGTGGCGGGAATGGGGCCGTAGCCCATTACTCGCGGGAGGACTCCTGCAGCGGCTGAGGTAACAATACGGGCCAACGGCTTGAGGCTTAGCTCTGCGGCTTTTTCTTCGCTCATCACTAATAATGCGGCCGCACCATCGTTTAATCCGGACGAATTCCCCGCCGTTACAGTTCCGCCTTCTGCACGAAAAGCCGGTCTAAGCCTGGCAAGCGATTCCAGGCTCGTATTACGGCGCGGACGCTCATCCGTGGTTGCCACTAAAGGATCGCTTTTTTTCTGGGGTATGGGCACGGGTAAGATCTCTTCGGCAAACTTGCCTGAGTCGATGGCAGCGAGGGCGCGCTGGTGTGAACGCAGTGCAAAGGCATCCTGCTTTTGGCGGGTAATGTGCGGTCTTTCGCTGGCGATGTTTTCCGCCGTCTCGCCCATGGATTCAGTTCCATGTTTTTCCTTCATCTTTGGATTCGGATAACGCCAACCAAGGGCCGTATCCCAGGCGGTGAGATTACCGAACGAGAATCCAATGTCCGCCTTTGGGAGCGAGTAGGGTGCGCGGCTCATGGACTCGACGCCGCCTGCAATGAACACCTCACCCTCTCCCGCCCTGATCGCACGCGCGGCCTGATTGACTGCGTTCAACCCCGAAGCACACAGCCGGTTCACCGTCACCCCTGCCACCTCGACGGGAAGTCCGGCAAGCAGCGCTGCCATGCGCGCGATGTTACGATTATCTTCTCCGGCCTGGTTGGCACACCCAAAATACACTTCTTCCACCAGGGCCGGGTCCAGTTGATTGCGTTCGAGCATGCTCTTGATAACGAAAGCCGCAAGGTCGTCGGGGCGAACGGAGGCAAGCAATCCCCCTAATGCCCCGATCGGCGTGCGGATTGCGTCAATAATGACAACATCCTTCATATATCTCCTCCAGAAAATACGTACCATGATTCTACCACCCGCATTTAACACGGGTTTGCAGGAAGTGTTTGTTAGGGTAATCGCATTTGAAATATGGGGGAATCGTTGTGAGCGTACTGGAGGCTCGCGGCGATGGAAAACCAACCGACAGCCAGCCTGATCAAGCATTTTGGAGGATTAGCGGATCCCCGAAGGGGAAACGCAAAAGTGCACATATTTTTGGAAATTTTGATCATTGCCATTCTAGCGGTGATCTGTGGAGCGGATGGCTGGAGTGATGTCGAATTATTTGGCAAAAACAAAAGAGCGTGGCTGGAGACCTTTCTGGAGCTACCCAAGGGCATTCCTTCACACGACACCTTCGGACGCGTGTTTGCGAAGATCAAGCCCGAAGAATTTCAAAAACGCTTCATGGATTGGGTACGGGCGGTTGAAAAACTTACAGCCGGACAAGTCATTGCTGTGGATGGCAAGCAGTTGCGGCGTTCGCATGATCGGAAAGCTGGAAAAGCCGCCATTTATATGGTCAGCGCTTGGGCGACCCAAAACCAACTGGTTCTGGGTCAAACCAAAGTAGCGGACAAATCCAACGAAATCACAGCCATCCCTGAATTGCTACGACTACTGGACATTTCAGGCTGTATCGTTACCATTGACGCCATTGGAACTCAGACGGAGATCACCGAAACGATTATCGAAGGGGGCGGCGACTACCTGCTGGCCGTGAAAGAGAACCAAGGTCACCTATTGGAAGATATTCAGAGCCTGTTTGAAGTGGATGTGGCTCAAGGAATGAAATACGCTCAGTATCAGTATGCCAAAAGCGTCAATAAAGGGCATGGACGTATTGAAACCAGAGAGTGCTGGGTCACTGACCGGGAAGAATATCTATCTCTCGTGCGTAAACGCCAGCATTGGAAAGGCTTGAAGAGTGTGGTTCGGATTGTCTCGCAACGACAAATCGGTGAAACCCTTGAAGTTCAGACCCGTTATTTCATTTCCAGTCTGCCGGCCGACGCGAAAACAATCTTGAAGGCCAAGCGCAGTCATTGGAAAATCGAAAATCAGCTTCATTGGGTTCTGGACCTTGCCTTTCGGGAAGATGAAAGCCGAGTTCGCCGGGATCACGCCGCCCAAAATCTAGCCGTTCTGCGCCACATGGCGCTGAATTTGCTCAAACATGAGAACACCGCCAAAGGTGGCATTCGCGCCAAGCGCCTACAAGCTGGTTGGAATAATGATTACTTGCTCGCTATCCTACGAAGTTGAAATGCGATTGCCCTAGTGTTTGTTCACGCAGTCACAGGTATCTGGATCGTGGAGATGAGGTAATTGAGGGAAAGGGAGAACTGCAGTCGCAGGAGAAGCCTTGTGGTTTGCCGTAAGACCTACGCTCATTAAACGGTCTATTGGATAATCCATGCGAGAAGACCAAGACGCCAGCAGGTTCATATATGAAGGGGCATTCGTCCGGATCGGGCAATTCCGGCGCGGACCCAGGCACCCCGACTTTGGCGGACCCCACATAAACGGAGGGACCTTGATAGTCTTTCCGCGCACGAGTGTAACCATCACACATGCCGGGAAAGCGGCTGTTGTAGCTGACCCGAACATCGTGATGTTCTACAATCGCGGTCAAATCTACACACGGGGTAAACTTTCCGACAAAGGCGATCTGTGCGAATGGTTCAGCGTTGACCCGGGGCTTGTTGCGGAGGCGGTTCGTCCATTCGATGAGCGGGTGGATGACCACCCCTGTGAACCTTTTTCGTTCATTAATGGCCCAAGCGATCCGCACTGCTATTTAACCCAAAGGCTGGTGGTTGACCTCATTTTGCAGAACCAAAAGGCGGATCCTCTTTTTATTGAAGAGACGGTGCTATTGATGCTCAGGCGGGTCATCGAAAACGTTTACGAACAGCGGGGCATACTGGCTCGTGAAACCGGAAATTCCATTGATCGGGAAGTGGCGGACGCCCTGCAAAAAATACTTGCCACGCGCTTCAACCAGAAAATCTCATTGGAACAGATTGCCGGGGATCTAAACTATTCGCCATTCTATTTATGCCGCATCTTCCAAAAACATATCGGGCAGAGCATCCACCAATACCTGAAACATCTCCGTCTGCGCACATCCCTGGAATATGTGACACAAGCCAATACTGACCTGAGCAGGCTCGCAATCGACCTGGGTTTTTCAAGTCACAGTCACTTCACCGAGGCGTTTCGCAAAACCTTCGGCACGGCTCCTTCGTCCCTGAGAAATGCCTCGCCTCAATCTGTGGGGCGGTTCTTGAGCAAGATTTCGATAGCCTGAAAGCTGCAACGCGCATATCGTTAACTCCTATCTTGACGAATCCAAGGAGCTATCTATGCGACGCATGGCTAGTTTGGTCTATATTCTTGCAGTCTCGCTGGCGGCATGCAGCACCCCCACCCCGGGGATGACACCGGTACCTTCACCGATTCTGCCATCAGCTTTACCTTCACCTGAGCCAACTACAACAACTGTCATCACTCCCACACCTACACATTTACCAAATGCCATTCCCACTGGTGAATTGGATCTCTCCCGCTTCCATTTTTACGAAGGTAATCCGGTAGTACAGCACAGCAACAATCCGCAGTGGGATGACGTTTACATCGATCCAGGAGCAATGGTATTTTATGATGGCCTATTCCACATGTTCTTCAACGGCATCAATGGGTTTCCTGCACCCGTGGGCATTGGCTACGCTACCTCGCCAGACGGCTATCACTGGACGCGCCAGGTTATGGAGCCGGTATTTAGCGCAAAATCACTCAACGGCGCCGGGAACCTTCTTGGTACAAATTTCTTCGTCACCAGCGCACTGGTTGAAAATGATGGCACCTGGGTCTTGTATTTCTATACATTGACAGGCAACACTTTCAACGGCCCGGGTGGGATAGGGCGCGCTACAGCCCCTGCACCCACCGGCCCATGGACAATTGACCCCAACCCTGTCCTCAGCCCGGGTCCGAGCGGCGCCTGGGACGATGTGCAGGTGAATGCGCCAGACGTTTTGGAAACCGATGGTGGCTACGTAATGTACTACGACGCTCACGGCAAAGACACAACCTCCATGATCGGAAGAGCCACCTCGCCCGATGGGATTCATTGGAACAAATACAACGACCCGGCTACCACGGATCCGGCCTTTGTCGAGAGCGATCCGGTTTTGAAAACGAGCGATAAGGATTGGGATTCTACACGAGTGGTCGATCCCAACGTGGTCAAAACTCCCGATGGTTGGCAGATGATCTATCTGGCAACCACCGGCGCCGGGAAATTCTCAGCCGGAGATTTTGCATTTGGGGCAGCCCACAGCTCTGATGGCATTCATTGGACAAAGAGCAGGCAGAATCCTGTGCTTTCCACGAAAGACCATTCGCAATGGTCACAGGTTTTCCTAGCAACAATGCTTTATGTGAAGGACACCTATTATCTATATTTTGACTTCGTCACACCCACCCGCCGCGGAACGAACGTATACCTCGCTACTTACACAGGATCATTGAAGTAAAAACGAATCCCTGCGATAAGTCTTGCCCCGAGAGAGTCGCCTATACAAATTACGATCTTCCTCTTAACTAAAGGATAGGATTTTTATACCCGTGGAAAGGGAAGCATGGCACTATCCGCATAGGGCTGAAACCCGCATAATTAGGCTAAATTATCTCCAACTTCTCATTTAAGGAGGTTAAATGCCTGCAAAAGGTTGGATCGAAGTTAGTGACGCCTACTGTAAGGGATGTGAGCTGTGTATCAGCGCCTGCCCCCAGGAGGTCATGGAACTTGATATGTCACGGCTAACACCGAAAGGCTACCACCCCGCGCACACGTTCAAAGACGGATGCACGGGGTGTGTTATCTGTGCGATTGTCTGTCCTGACGCGGCCATCACGGTCTATCGCGAGGTTACCAAAGCCGCTCCGGTAACGGCTTAATGTTTTCTTTTAAAGCAAAGCGGGCAGCGCTTGCCTGTGAATAATGCTTTCCGCCCAAGAACCTGAACAAAGCCTGTAACCCCCTTACAGGCGGGAGCCGAAAATTTGGTTGAGATTTATGCAGTGCTCTGTAAATGGAGAATCTTATGACACGTGAAATGTGGGAAGGCAATCAGGCCATTGCCGAGGCGGCTGTACGAGCCGGCCTCGAGGCCTATTTTGGCTATCCAATTACACCCCAGACCGAAGTGCTTGAATATCTTTCCCGGCGAATGCCGGAACTCGGTCGTACCTTCGTGCAGGCCGAAAGTGAACTGGGCGCCATCAACATGGTTTACGGCGCAGCCTGCGCCGGCGTGCGGGTGATGTCCACCTCCTCCAGCCCCGGCGTGAGCCTGATGATGGAAGGCCTTTCCTACATCGCAGGGACGGAAGTGCCCGCGGTGCTGGTCAATGTTATGCGCGGCGGACCGGGCCTTGGCAATATCGCGCCGTCACAGGCCGATTACAACCAGGCTGCTCATGGCGGCGGACACGGCGATTATCGCAACATCGTGCTGGCGCCTGCCTCCGTGCAAGAGGCCGCGGATCTGATGAGCCTGTCCTTCGACCTCGCCGAAAAATACCGAACGATCTGCATGATGATCATGGACGGCTGCATCGGCCAGATGATGGAACCCATACAATTCCCTGAAATGCGGCCTGTCCAACGCAAGGATTGGGACTGGGCCACCAACGGACGCATGGGGAAACGCGAACGCCGCATCCTGACCTCCATCTACCTCGACCCGCCGCAGGAGGAAGTGACCAACCTGCGCCTGCTCGAACGCTGGAAGCAGATCCAGGCGAACGAGGTCCGCTACAAGGAATATTTTGTCGAGGATGCCGAGTTTGTCATTATCGGTTTCGGCACCGCCGGACGCGTAGCCCTTTCTGCCGTGCGCACGGCCCGCGAAAAGGGCATCAAGGTTGGCCTGATACGCCCCGTGACCGTCAGCCCCTTCCCGCATGAGGCAATTGAGAAGCTCATCGGGCGCGTGAGCGGATTCCTCGTCGTTGAGATGAACTCGGGCCAGATGCTGGAGGACGTACGGTTGTCTGTGCGGGGGCGCGTCCCTGTTGAATTCTATGGGCGCATGGGTGGCGTGGTGCCCTTCCCCGATGAGATCCTCAGCGAGATCAAGCGCGTTGCCTCGAGTAAGCTGAGCGTGGAACTCAACCCGCGCGGGGCTTGGTTCGAACGCATGATGGCAACGAAATAGAGGTGAGAGATGGCAACAACTGCTCCAAATAACCTGGTTTACGAAAGACCGGAAGGATTTACCGAAACACCGACGCACTATTGTCCCGGCTGCACTCACGGTGTGGCGCACCGCCTGATCGCCGAAGTGCTCGAAGAAATGGGCGTGCTTCAAAAAACCATCGGTGTTGCTCCTGTGGGGTGCTCCGTGTTCGCTTATAACTATTTTGATACGGACTTTGTGGAAGCACCACACGGACGCGCCCCGGCTATGGCAACGGGCATCAAGCGCGTCCTGCCGGACCGGGTGGTCTTTGCCTACCAGGGCGATGGCGACCTAGCCTCGATCGGCATGGGTGAGATCGTGCATGCCGCCGCGCGTGGCGAGAATATCACCGTGATTTTCATTAACAACGCCAACTTCGGGATGACCGGTGGGCAGATGGCTCCGACCACCTTGCCCGGCATGAAGACGACCTCGTCGCCCAACGGCCGCGATGTGGAGACACAAGGTTATCCCATCCGCGTCTCCGAGATGCTTTCCACGTTGGATGGGGCCGGTTATGTGGTACGCCGCTCCCTGCACGACCCAAAGAACATCCGCCTGGCAAAGAAGGCGATCCGCACAGCCTTTGAAACCCAGGTGCACGGGCTGGGCTTCTCGATGGTCGAACTGCTCTCAACGTGCCCCACCAACTGGAATATGACACCTGTTGAGGCGCTCAAGTTCGTGGAAGACCGGATGGTCGCGTATTTCCCCCTCGGTGATTACAAGGTCGCGGCGGGCATCGCGCAGATAAAAACATAGTGAGATTCGAGAATTCGATATTCGAAGATCGGCAAGCCGAACAATAAGTATCGCGTTTCGAATACTGACTTCTACAAACGGAGTGACGCATGCAAAAAGAAATTATCATCGCAGGCTTCGGCGGACAGGGTGTGCTCTTCAGCGGCCAGGTGCTCGCTTATGCCGCCATGGACGCCGGCAAGGAAGTGACCTGGATCCCGTCGTATGGTCCGGAAATGCGCGGCGGCACGGCCAACTGCACCGTTGTGATCGCGGACGAGGAAATCGGCTCACCGCTGGTGGAACATCCACCGCTGGCAATCGCTCTCAACCTGCCGTCTTTTGATAAATATGAAGAGAGTCTGCAGAAAGGCGGGACGCTGGTGGTCAACCAGTCCATGGTGGACCGCGGCGCCAAGCGTGACGATATCCATGTGGTCCTCGTGCCCTGCAACCAGATCGCCGAAGAGATCGGCGATAAGAAACTGACGAACATGGTCGCGGTGGGCGCCCTGCTATCGGCACTGCCCGAAATTTCTTTGAAAGATGTCGAGAAAGCGCTGGAAGCCCATTTGCCCGCCCGGCATAAACACCTGCTCCCGAAGAATTATGAAGCGCTCAAACGCGGGTTGGAGGCAGCGACCAAAGTCCCGGCCTAGACCCCAACCATCAAACGGAAATTTTCTCAACCAGGCCCGTCTCCTCCCGGAGGCGGGCTATTCTTGTTGAAGCGAAATAAGAATTAGTGTATATTACCGAACAAGATCAGCGTTATATGCGGAAGAGAGTTGGCGAATGGTAAAAAGGAAAATCAACATCAATCGCGCGCCGGTCCTCACTTTATGGGCTGCGGTAGTTGCGGAGCGGTTTGGCTATGACCAGGAGGAAGCGCTGACATTCGGCAAAGCAGTTGCCGGATTGAATGCCCAATCCAAAGGGAGGCGTTTAGGCATCTACGAAGAGAAGAAGGACAAAACCGAAGAAAGCGGAAAGAAGACGGAAAAAGAAGCCAAATTGGAATTCATAGAAATCCTTGGGCGAGGCGTTCCCGCTGTCAAAACGGCGCAAGGGCTGCGTGCCGCCATCAAGGGCGAGGTGATCGAGCCGGCGAGCGTCCAAGCCTATCTTGAGAAGAAGTTCGGGGCCGACCTGGACGAGGCCCGGGCATCCATGGAGTTGTTGGCGAAAGCTCGAACGCCGCAGCAGCTAATAGCTGAAGGTTTCGATTTGTATGAGAAGTTCCGACCAGATATACCAGAAGGCAAGAAGGGCTGGGGGATGAAGGGGGAGCTTGACCTGGACTATATCCGTTCCCTGGCAAAATAAAGCCCATTGACATTCACTTCATTTCCATAGCTCGCGCCATTTCATTGTAAGGCAGGCCCATCCCGTCGGGATGGGCCTGCCTATAACTATCCATGACACATAGAATGTTTTTGGACTCGGGATCTGCTCATTCAGGAGCAGCGTACTGCCGCCTCTCATCCCGAGGATAATTATCACTTGCCGGGAGGCTACACTCATATATAATGAATAATAGATACGGTATGAAATTGGACTTCTTTGATGCCCGTCCTTGTATTTACGCGACTTGCCGCGAGTTTTGTTCTCCCTTCACCCTCACCCACGCCCAACAATATCGGCAGGCATTTCCAGAAGGCCCGTACGGTGCAATCCCGAACAAATTCTCATGCTAGATTCCCAACTACTGCTCGCAACCAAATTCCACATACCTCCTTCCCGGACCGATTCGGTTCCGCGCCCGCGCTTGAACACGCTGTTGGATAATGGTGCGCACCAGCCTCTGACGCTTATCTCTGCACCGCCGGGGTTTGGAAAAACCATGCTGGTTGCGGACTGGCTACCGAACCTCGAAAGGACGAACTCAAACGCGCCCCTGGTCGGCTGGCTCTCGCTGGATGAGTCTGACAATCACCCCACAGTATTCTGGCGTTATTTCGTTGCGGCGCTCCAACGCGCACGCAGCGGATTAGGCGACACCGCGCAAAGCATGCTTACCGCGCCGCAGCCTCCGGAACTCGAAACAACGATCGCTGCGCTGATCAACGACATAGCCAAGGTATCTACACATCTTGTTTTGGTATTGGATGACTATCATCTGATCCAGAGCGAAGCCGTCCATGCCGGTTTGAACTTTCTGCTCGATCACCAGCCTCAGAATTTTCATCTCATGTTGTTGACACGCGAAGATCCACCCCTGGCGCTGGCCCGCCGCCGGGCCCGCCGCCAACTTGTGGAGATCCGCGCCGCGAACTTGAGGTTCAGCCCTGAGGAAACGGCCGCTTTTCTAAACTCTTCCATGGCGCTTCACCTCACTGCCGGACAGATCTCCAGCCTCGAACGACATACAGAAGGTTGGATCGTAGGCTTGCAAATGGCGGCGCTTTCCCTGCAGGGACGCGACCCCGATACTTTTTTCCGATCCTTCGCAGGCGACAATCGTTATATTGCAGATTACCTGATCGAAGAAGTGCTTCAGCGCCAGACGGAATCCATACGGGCTTTTTTGCTTAAGACCTCCATCTTGGAGCGGATGTGTGCGCCGCTGTGCGCGACATTATGGGTTGGTTCGGATGCCGGCATCGCGGAAGATGCCTTATCGAACCTGGAGCGAACCAACCTTTTTGTCATACCGCTCGATGATCATCGTGAGTGGTACAGGTACCATCACCTGTTCGCCGAATTGCTCCAGCAATGCTTACGCCAGGCATATAGTGTGGAGGAAGTTGCCGACTTACACCGTCGCGCCAGCGGTTGGTTCGAGGCACGCCAGGATTTCTCCTCGGCCATCCATCACGCCCGGCTTATCCCTGATTTGGAGTTGGTTACCGAATTGCTCGAACACCATTCAGGTTTTTTCTTTTTTCAATCAGACCTGCCACGATTTAATAAGTGGGTTAACGAGGTGCCGGTAGTTTTACGCAAGTCGCGCCCGGCCTTGTGCATGTCTGCCGCGTGGGCAGCCGTTGCGACCAACCATCGGGAACAAGCACGGGCCCTGCTGGAGGCCATCGAGCGTCACTTCGGTTGCAGCGCAGATTCCGCTTTGAGTGATACAGGCCTGGCTCCCGATCTACATGCAGCCTTGCTCGAAGTCCTGATCCTGCGCCTGCAAGCACCGCTCAATGATTTACAGCCAGCCGGCCTGCGCCAGCGCATCGAGCAAGTTCAAGCCGCGCTCAGCACCCTGCCCCCCGATCAGGCCTGCTTGTTCAATACAGTCCAGTCGCTAAAGCCCGTGGTCACCTTTGATGTAGGCCTGGCCGCTGAGATGAGCGACGATCTTGAAACCGCCAGCCGCGCTTACTACGAAGCCGTTAACCTTGCCCGCGAGATCAAGAATACTCACATTTTCCACATTGCACTGGGGCACCTGGCCAACATCCAATATCAGCAGGGACAACTAAAAACCGCCGCCCAAACCCATGAGCTGGCGCTCGCGCAGGCCGAAAGCATGGGCAAGGCCGTTTCGCCGTATATAGCGATCGCACATGCGGGGCTGGGCGCCATAGCCTACGAACGCAACGACCTGGCCTCCGCCGAACGCCACTTCAATGCTGCGATGCCGCTTGGGCGCGCCTGGAATCAGTGGGATATACTCTGCCCGGCTATTTTGGGGATCGCACAGATCGAACATGCCATGGGGGAGGACGCGGCGGCCCTTTCTATTTTGGATGAATTGAAGGCCTCTCCCCAACCGGACCTGCTCCTGCCCAGCGCCGCTTACCGTGCGCGCTTGCTGGCTGAAACCGGAAAACAAACCGAAGCCCTCCTATGGGTTCAAAATAGCGGCCTCTCCTCCCAAACTGAACTAAACTCTCAGAACGGATCCGCCCTGCTGGAAATTGCCCGCCTTCTGGCATCGGTCAATCAGGTTGATGAAGCCCGCGCGCTGATCGAGAGGATTTTACAAATGGCGCTTTCAAGTGGGCGTGTGCAGCTAGTAATCCGGGCCCATTTGCTCATGGCGAAGTTGTTTGCTCTTCAGGGACACCTCGACGAGGCGCAGAAAAATCTCACCGAAGCTCTCCGCTGCGCTGCACCCGAGGGTTACCTGCGGGCATTTGTGGACGAGGGCGAAATCATCCACCGTTTATTGGGAGAAAGCCGCGCGAAAGACGTGAAGATCTTCGCCGGGCAGGTCTTGAAGGGTTTTGGTCAGGGCTCGAAAACGCACACGATAACTGAACCCGCCGACGGATTGCCCGAAGCGCTCAGTGAGCGCGAGGCGGAGGTCCTGCAACTGGTAGCAGAGGGGCTCTCGAACCAGGAAATTGCTGACCGTTTGGTCATCTCGATCACAACCGTAAAAACGCACGTTGGGAATATCTTTCTAAAACTGGGGGTTACCAGCCGCACGCAAGCAATTGCGCGTGCCGAATCATCCGGACTACTACCGCGCCGCTAAAACTCCCGTTCCAGAGTCCTACTTCCCAATCCTACTTTCTTACGATGCCTGCCTTGCCCCGGCTGGATATACTGCATTTAATGAACACACAGAATTTCCTCCACCCTGATCAGCCTGCCCTCTACCGCGTGCGCCTGCAAGGGCGCGTCACCGCCAAGTGGGGTGACTGGTTGCAGAATGCCACCACAAGTTTTGAGGACGGGCAAACCATAGTCTTGGGAGAAGTCCGCGACCAGGCCGCACTCTTTGGACTGTTAAGTTTTGTGAGGAACCTGGGTGCGGTGCTGATTTCCCTGGAACTCATTCAACCCCTATAAGGAGACTGCCATGAAACAAACCGTCAGGACCATCTTCAAAGCCATCGCTATTGCGATGGGGATCGCCGTCGTCGTATTGAGCATGCTGAATACGCTCCCACCCTCCACAGGCTTGCTCCTGCTCGGCCTCGGCATTGCCGGGCTGGGGATTGCCAGCCTCCAAAATTGAGAGCCGTTTTCAAGGAGATTTGCATGAACACTCAATTAGCCTTCAAGAATATTTCGAGCGCCTTCCTACAATGCATCGTTGCATCGGTCGGCTTCGTTGTGTGCCTGATCATTGATAACCTGCTTCTCCCGCTGCCAAAAGCACTGATGGCGGCCGTGCCCGCCAGTGGGTTTCTTCCCACATTCCCGGCTTTCCTGCTCAACGCCGGGGTCAACGCGCTGATCCTGGTCTGGGCGGCCCGCCGTTCAAGTTCGAAAGGATTTGGCATGTGGATGCAACTGCTTGTCCTTTCGTTTGGAGCGCAAACCTTCATGACGCAGGTCGAAACCGGTTACTTCATTTCAGCTTTTCCGCTGCTGCATGGGAACTTTGTGATCTACCAGCTGGTTCTACGCGGTCTGGTCACCTCGGTATTCTTCGCCTTGCTGGTGACGTGGATGGCAGGCGGATTCTCCAAAAAGCGACGCCCTCAGCCAATGTTCACGGTACCTGCTGCAAATATCATCAAGACCGGTGCATGGCTGGCACCGATCTATATCGCCCTGTATATGCTCTTCGGCTACTATGTAGCCTGGCAATCACAGGAACTGCGGCTCTTTTACGGCGGTCCTGCTGAATTGAATTCCTTCGTTGCACAGTGGGGACTGTCCCTGATGGCACGCCCGGAACTGCCAGTGTTCCAATACTTCCGCGGCATTTTGTGGATATTATGTCTGGTGCCCGTCTACATGGGTTTCACTGGGAAGCGCGTTGAGCTTGTTATCCTATCTGCCCTTGCCCTGGGGCTCCTGCCTACGGCTCAGCTCGCGTTCGCGAATCCGCTGATGCCAGCCTGGGTCAGCCTGTACCACTTCATTGAAGTATCCATCTCCACTGGGATCTTCGGCGCTCTGTGCGCAGGGTTTATTCCAAAAGCCGTTCAGACAAGTCGAACTGAGTCCCTTACTCATTCGGACTCCCTGCAACCTGCGTAGCCGAGATCGTGATTTCCGTTGAATAGAAAGACCAAGGGAACAAGATCCTATGAACAAGATTTCGCCTGAATCCCAGCTCGGCAGTGGGAACATTCTTGGGAGAAGCTTGATTGTCGGCGCTGCCTATGGGCTGGCAAGTACAGTAGTCGCGGGGCTGCTGGGTCCGATGAGCCGTCTCACACCCACGCCGGATAATGCCGCTATCTGGACCCTCACCGGCACGCTCGTCTGCCTTTCCCTCAGTCCCTTCATTTTGAATTCGAACTGGTCGCGAAGAAACACGACCCTGGCAGTCTGGGCCGTGTTGGCTTTTGTCCGCTCGTCGGGGCTGGGCATTGAAGGATCTCTTTTCAAGCCAACACAGGCGTGGAGCGCCATTGTCGGCGCCTTTTTCGGAATCCTCATAGGTTTGCTGGTTGCCTGGCTTGCAGTAATCTTGTTAATGCCGGCAGGCAAACCCGGGATGAAGATTTCAAGTCCGAACAAGAGCTGGTGGGGCTGGACCTGGCGTGTGCTGATAGTAGGGCTGGCTTATTTTGTTTTCTATTTTGTATTTGGGGCGACCAATGGCGTGCTCTATACATTGAGCTTCTACAAGAATAACCCACAATACGGATTAAAACTGCCTCCGGCGGCGACCATCTTCTTGGCACAATTGATTCGCGGTCCGTTATTTGGTTTAGGCTCCCTTTTCGTTGTAAGGATGGTCAATCTGCCGCGCCGCCAAATCGCTATTTCCCTGGGCATCCTGCTGTTTATCGTCGGTGGTCTAAGTGCAAACCCATTAGTTTCGTTAGGTGTGCAAGCGAATTCCAAGCTAAAATCCAGACGGCACCTAACAGGACTTCCGTGCTTGTACTTAGGCCCATACTTGGAAGTAACTTTCCGTACTATGCCGTTGGGCTTCAATTTGGCAACTTTGACGGAGCTGGACTTTATCCATTGGATACTTGAAAGAAGGTGTGCGTAGAGCGAGAGAAGCGGTAACGTGAGCGGATAGGGAGTGATTTTCGGACTTCGCTTCGAAGCGGTGATGTTTGAAAATAGAGATAGGAGTAAAGATTTTGTTTTACGGTGCGGAAGGCATCCGAAAAAGTGGGCAGCTTCTTGACATACCAAGCGGCTTGTTGAACCCGGCAACTGATCTTTCTGTGCGTCAACATTGGCGAGCAAGGTGATAATGGAGAACAAGCTCAGCAAGGCCGGAGTAATGCGCAGGATGGACAGGTCCGCCCATTGTCTTTGAGTCTCCACGCCGAGGTGGGTTCGCGTTTCGTGGAAAGTCACTTCGACTTGCCAGCGCCGTGGAAACCATTGGACGATTTGTTCAGCGGAAATGTTGAGATCGGTGCACAACAAGGACTGCGTCTTGAAGCTCTTCTTGGGATCGCGGACAATCACCCAGCGGATGGGCACCACGGGTTTTCCGCTGTGGCGCCAGACAGCGGTGCCGGAGGTGATTTCGATTTTTCGTTTCTTTTCGCCATACCACTCTTGCACCGTGAGCCGCTTCCAACGCATATGTTTGTCTTCGGCAACCTTTTCCAGGGTCGGCAAGCGTTGGCCCTTTTTGCGCGGGCGACCTATTTGCCCCGGCTTATTCTTGGCTGGTTCATAGAGAGCCGCATCCATGCGAAAGCGCACGATCATCGCCACTGGGTTTTTGAGTTGGCGCAGCCGAAAAAGCAGCTCAATTACGGCAAAACTACTGTCGGCCACGACGACCAGCTGGCGTTGGGGCAGCCAGCGGCGGGTTTGGAGCACCACTTGACAAGCCCATTCGGTGAGCTTCTTATGCCTGCGAGCCTTGCCTTGATAGTACCGTTCAGAAGGCGCCAGCACCGTGAGAAAGGGCAGTGCCCAAGTGCGTCCAGCCCACGAAATCGGCGCCAGCAACATCAGGCTCAACCAACGCAGTCCACTGGCTTTCACAAAGTGACCGTGACTGGAACGGACCGGATCCCGATAAATCCCTTTGGCTTTGATCTTGGCCCCCCGACGCCGCTCAATGGTATCGTCCAAGCCCAGGATCACTGGACCGCGGCTGACAAAGGTGTTGATCAACAAACCCAACAAGATGTGGGAGGCTTCCAAGCTCGACCACTTCGCTCGATTGAGAATGCGATGATAGTTTTGAAAATGCTTCTCCAAGCTCAAGCCCGTGGCCCGCAGAGCTGCTGTCACGGTTCGTTCCGCAGGCGACAGGATCGCCCCGATCAACAGGATCTTTGCATGCTTCCAAATTCGATTCGAGAACAGTCTCGCAAAGGCTCCCAGGATCGTGATATAGTCCGTATGCAAGGTAGGCATCAGCAACCTCTTGGCAGAGTTTTTGCTTTAGCTTACCTTGCTTCTCGTTAATCTTCAAATGGATAAAGTCCAGCGGAGGTGTTGTTCCAAAACTTCCTGACCGGTGTGGTCGCTGCCAACCTGTTCGGGGCAGGGTTCACATCGAAAGAGACTGCCTGAATTCCCAACCTGTCCACTTGACCAGGATAAGACTCCCCCATGGGCGGGGGAGTCTTTTGTTTGACGTGTTTATGATAAGGGTAGGAAAATAGTTCATGACCAGCGACTCTTCTATGCGAAACCCCGGTCCCACACAAAATCGGATCAGCGACAATGGGATTTTGTTCCTGCTCGCACTGGCTGGCACCGTTTTGCACATCCTGCTCAATGGGGAGTACGGATTCCATCGTGATGAACTTGATATCTTGATGAACGCCCACTGGCTTGACTGGGGTTATGTGGCCTACCCGCCGCTCACTCCTGTTATTGCCCGCCTCAGCCTGGAATTATTCGGACCCTCGCTGCAGGGCATGCGTTTCTTTTCGGCCATCGGACAGGGAATTGTCATGCTGTTAGCGGGTTGGATGGCGCGTGATTTTGGCGGCAAGCGACCGGCGCAGATAATGGCAGCGCTGGCCGCCTATATCGCCCCTGTAGCGCTGGTGTCGGGCACGCTGGTTTCATATATAGCCTTCGATTTTGTGTGGTGGACTTTGTTGGCGTTTTTCACTGTCCGGCTGCTGGCAACCGGCGATCAACGTTATTGGCTGGGAATCGGAGCCACTATCGGGTTGGGTATGCAGACAAAGTATACGATCGCGTTTTTCGCGGGCGGCCTGGTGGTTGCAGTCCTCGTTAACCCAGCCGCGACGCCATTTGCTTTCGCACTGGCTTTGGGCCGGGGCCGGGCTGGCCTTTTTGATTTTTTTGCCCAATCTCATTTGGCAGGTTCAGCACCATTTCATTTCTCTCGATTTTTTGAACGCCATCCACGCCCGTGATATTTCCTGGGGGCGCACCGACAGTTTCTTAATAGATCAACTTTATGTGACCACCAACCCGTTTATGCTCCCGTTATGGGTGGCGGGGTTAATATTCTGCCTTGTCCTTCCAGAAGGTACGCTCTTCCGCGCCTTGGGCCAAATGTTCCTGGTGACTTTTGCCCTGCTGCTGGTCTCGCGCGGACGCGGCTATTACCTTGCCCCCGCTTATGTCATGCTGTCGGCGGCGGGCGCCGCCTGGTGGGAAAACTGGCTCTCCGAACAGAGCTTGAAAACCCGCCCAGCGGCACAGGCAATCTTATGGTCTCTCGTGGCTGCGGGAGGCGTCGTCGGTATTGTACTGATGAAGCCGATCGCCCCCATCAACTCTCCGCTCTGGAAAATTACCTCCTCTGTAAATGACAACGTGGTCGAAATGATCGGTTGGTCCGACCTGACGCAGCAGGTGGCCGCGATCTATGCAAGTCTACCGGCGGACGAGAAGCCGGATACCGCCATCCTGACGGGAAACTACGGGGAGGCGGGAGCGCTCGAATTATACGGAAAAGTTTATGGCTTGCCCCCCGTCATCAGCGGCTCGAACAGCATGTGGGCACGCGGTTATGGCAACCTGCCGCCCGTGACGGTCCTTGTGGTGGGTTTCGAGCCACAGTACGCCCTGTCATTCTTCAAGGAGTGTGAGCGGGTGGGCCGGGTGACGAACTCGTACGGTGTAAAAAATGAGGAGACAACTAATCATACCGGGCTTTACGTGTGCAGCCGGCCGCGCCAATCCTGGCCTGAAATGTGGGCGAATATGAAGTGGTATCAATAGAAGGTGGACCCTAATGGGTCCACAACCGTCTCGATTGAAATATAAGTGGAGAAAATTTCATAATGAACAAAATACTTGTCACGTACGCAACTCTCTCCGGCACAACCGTTGATGTCGCGCAGGCCATATGTGAAGAGATCGCAAAGTCCGGCCTGGAAGTGGATGTCTTGCCGCTGGAAAAAGTCACGAAGCTTGCCCCCTACGATGGCGTTGTGCTCGGCGGGCCGATGGTAATGGGTTGGCACCGCTCTGCATTGGGTTTCCTGAGCAAACATCGCAAGGAATTGAGCCGCGTCCCCCTGGCGATCTTCGTCATGGCTTTGAGCCTGACCAGGAGCTCTGAGACGAGTTTGAACGGCGTACCTCTCTGCATTGATGAAAACCTGCCGAAACTGCCCATCAAGGAAGGGCATCTTACATTAAGGGAACGCTATGCAAATGTCATTAACTATACACGGCCCATCCTGAGGGCCGCCGGACCAGCCAAGCCGCTGAGCATCGCTTTCTTCGGGGGCCGGCTGGATTATGGCCGCCTCGCCTGGTGGGCTGTGATGTTCGTCATGTTCATCATCCAGGCGCCGGCCGGCGACAAGCGCAATTGGCCGGCAATCCGCGCCTGGGCCTCAGGAATACCGGAAACTTTCAAGAAGGCGTCCAAGTAGTCGGTCAAAGACAGAAAGGCACAATTGTTGCGAGGCGTGTTCTTGCGAAGTAGTTTCGCGAAGCGTAAAGAAGTCCAGAATCAGTCGCACCTTTTTCAAGGTGAGCTCCTGTAACCCGCTACCCTAGTATTACTGTGATTTTCCGCAGGGGACCTGTTGGAGCTGGGCCTCGTGAAACCATTTACTCAAAAAGAGGAACTTTGAAAAACCAATCATCCCTTAAATGGCTTATTCCACTAATCGGGCTCCTGGCTTTGTTTGCAGTCCTCATGGGCCTGTTTTATCAAACAGCCGGGCAGCCTTACCCGCTCACCTCGTTTCGGGGTGAAAATGTCACCATCAACGGCCATGGACTGTATTATTACGATACTCTAAGTACTGCAGCCCAAATGCAGGCTAATGATCTAATCACTTTGGTGGTAGGTCTGCCGCTATTGATCATAGCCACCTGGCTGGCGTTCCACGGTTCGCTGCGCGGTCGTTTGCTACTGGCAGGCACACTGGGCTTCTTCCTCTATACCTATATGTCCATGTCGATGCTCACCGCCTATAATTCGCTCTTCCTTGTTTATGTGGCGTTATTCGGTCTGAGCCTGTACGCGTTTATTCTAAGCATGCTGTCTTTCGACCTGACGGACCTGCCGCGGCACTTTTCTGCCGGCCTGCCTCGCGGCTGGATCGCCGGTATCTTATTCGCGATGGGCGGCTTTCTGTTCCTAGCCTGGATGGGTCGCATTGTTCCATCTTTACTGCAAAATACAACCCCGGCCCTCGAAAACACGACCACTCTGGTGATCCAGGCAATGGATTTGGTCTTGATCATGCCGCTGGCGATCCTATCGGGTATCTCGCTGTTGCGTCGAACAGCCTGGGGTTATCTGTTGGCATCGGTCACGGTGCTTAAGGGCCTGACCATGGCGCTGGCGGTAAGCACAATGGGTATCAATATGGCAATCAATGGGGTGGCTGATAGCCCTGTCCTTGTGATCAGCTTCATCATCTTGACCCTTCTCAATTTGATCTCGGCTGTACTATTGCTGAAGAACGTGGATGCCCGTCGGGACCTACCGGCACAAATCGTGAGCGCCGATTAACACCTGCGCCCGCAAGAGGCGAATTATTCTCGTAGCGAGATTCAAAAAGACATGCGGGGATCAAATCGGTTTGATGAAAGCCAATCTCTGCTTGACGCTGCTATTGGGTGCCCTGGCGCTCTCTGCTTGTAGCGTCGGCGCGCCTCCCAGCCAGCCGGAGAACGCTTCGATCTGCGCTGAACCCGGCTCGATAGGGCGGGAGAAACTCCCGCATCCAACTCAGGGGTTTAATATTGCTTTCCAATACTACCTGCCGCCTTGCAATGAGAAGTCGGAGATATCGCGTTTCCCTGTGATCTATCTCATCGCTGTCCCCTTTGAACGGCGGCTGGATGCCACTGAGAATAGCCCAATGTCTCTCGCAGACCGGCTCATCAGAGCAGGGAAAATGCCGCCAGCCATCCTGGTTGTGCCTGATGCTACCGTTGCCTTCGGTTATCACGCCGCGCTTGCGATCGATCTTGTTCCGTATGTTGATGGCAAATTCCGCACCCTCCCGGAGCGGGAGTATCGAGGTGTTGGTGGTATTTCACATGGTGCGGCAATCGCCGCGCGCATGGCTTTCCAGTTTCCAGATGTGTTTGGCAGCCTAGGCGTATTAAGCGGGGGTATCGCCTCCGGAGAAGAAGGGACATTCGGTGATTGGATTTCTGCCGCCCCACCCGGAACCCTGCCCCGTGTACGGATAGACGTAGGAGGCCAGGATAGCGGCATCCTGCCGCTCACTCAGAACCTGGTAGATGTCCTTCAACAGAGGAATGTCATTTACACGTTGAACCTCGAACCGGGTGACCATAATTGGAACTTTTGGTCGCCGCGCATGGAATCGTATCTGCTCTGGTTTGCACAAGCCTGGAAATAATCCAACTCACACTCAGTAAGAGCAGAAGACAAGTCTGCTGATCTTGCGCGGATCAGGATGCATTTTTCCCAGTGCTATAATTCCTGTAACATGATATTTGAATCCTGGAAAGAACTGACCCTGCCAAAGATCGGCTTTGGAACCTGGAAGATAGGCGGGGGGTCTTACGCAAACTATTCGCTTGATTCACAATCGCTGGCTTCCATTCGCTCCGCGCTGGAACTCGGATATACCCACTTCGACACGGCTGAAGGCTATGCCTCAGGCCATACGGAAGAACTGCTGGGGCAAGTTATTCGTGAGTCGGGAATTAGGCGGGAGTCCCTCTTCATTACTTCCAAGGTCTCGCCCGAACATTTGCACCACGATGCCGTACTGCAATCCTGTCAGGGCAGCCTGCACCGTCTCGGTATGGACTATCTCGACCTGTACCTGATCCATTGGCCGAAGATGGGCATGAAGCTGACAGATACCTTCAAGGCCCTCAATGAGCTTGTTCGGGATGGCAGGATCCACCATATCGGTGTAAGCAATTTCAATCTGAAACTTCTCAAGCAGTCACAGGAACTATCTGAAACGCCCTTACTCACGGATCAAGTCCCTTATAGTCTCTTCGACCGGACCTACGCGAAGAATGGCGTCCTTGGTTATTGCAAAACAAACCGAATCCTGTTGACCGCCTATTCTCCGGTGGGCCAGGGACATTTGCCCGTGAACAAGACCTTGAAGTCTATTGCAGAGAAGCACTCCACCACCCCGCATCAGGTCGCAATCGCCTGGTTGGTTGCACAACCGTGCGTTATTACCATTCCGATGTCCTATAACCCTGAGCATCAAAAGAAAAACCTCGGAGCGGCAGAGCTGGGACTTACCATAACTGAAATGGAACAACTCGATCATCTAACCTGATCACCTCTTCACCTTCGATTTTCAGATAAAATGGAGAGGTAAGCTTGAAAGTCAACATCCCCTTCAATTGTTGACAAAGTCAGGCCATTCTCCCCGTTTCTTCGTTCTGCTTTCTACTTTCACTTGTAGCTGTCTTTTCCAATATTTACTTCCTCCATGGATCTAAGAGCGAAACCAACTCCCGAAAGAATCGAAAAAGAAGAGCGGCGTGTCGAACAGGAGCCGCTCTACCGCGTCATCATTCACAACGATGACGTCACGCCCATGGATTTCGTCATCCATGTTCTGGTCACGATCTTCTCCGTACCGAACACCAATGCAGTAAATATCATGTATACGGCTCACCTCAACGGCGCCGCGCATGTTCAAACGCTCCCGAAAACAGAAGCGAAAAGGCGGATCAACAAGGCTCATTTTGCTGCCCGGCTGAAAGGCTATCCGCTCGAGTTCTCGATGGAACCCGAATAAATGCCGTCCGCTCTCGACGCGCTTACAAAAATCAATCTTGACGATCTAGTCAATGCCTTTGGCTGGCAGCGTTATCCCCTCGCAGCCGGGCTCATACGCTGGCTCTTCTTAAAACCCGCTCAAACCTTTGCTCAACAAATGTTGGACTTTGACTCATCCATCGGCGAAGATGGAATTGCCGATGCAGCCTGCCTGGCGGAACGTTTCTACGCGCGGGCTGTGTACATCCATGGCGCAGACCGTCTGCCCGAGGGCCCCTTTTTAGCTTTGTCCAATCACCCAGGGCTTACCGATACGCTGGCCGTTATGGCGGCGTTGGGGCGGGCTGAATTAAAGATCATCGCGCTGGACAGGCCGTTTCTCCTATCGCTCCCCAACCTCATAAAACACCTCTTCTTCGTAACGAACGATCCCAATGAACGCGTTGCCCTGGTCCGCCGGGTTACCACATTCTTAAGAAATGGCGGTTCCGTACTCACCTTCCCGGCAGGTCACAATGAGCCAGATCCGGATATTTATCCGGGCGCGATCGAAGTCGTTGGATTCGTGGACCGACAGCGCAGGGGTTTTTCTGCGCCTAGCCCCTGATATGGCCATAGTTCCCGTCTGCGTGCGCGGTGTAACCTGGGATAGGACTGCCCATCATCCGCTAGCACGGCTCAGGCATCGTTTCGATGACCAACAGCTTCTCGCCTCGGCCATGCAACTTCTATCGCATGTGATGTTCAACACCCGGCCGGTAACGGTACATGTTCAGATTGGAAACCCCATTACCATTAAAGAGCTCGGCTCTACTGAACCTCGGGTTATCCACCGGGCGCTGTTGGCCGAAATGAAAAAACTGATTCAAAATCCGCCTGAAGGCGGAGGGCGGAACCTATTGTGAATTCACCCTTACCCCTGGCGCCGGTCCCTGTTGAGCGAGGAAGTTACCTTGGCTCCTGCCCTCCATTCACGGAGGAAGGCGCGGGCAAGGGGCAAGTGGCTTGTGCGCGCTGTTTTGGCACTGGTGCTCTTCCTGCTGCTCTTTTTTGCCCTGCGCAACGCACCTCTCACGCAAATTCTTCAGATACTTCGAGGCCTTCAATTCTGGCAGATCGCTGCATTGCTGGGCATGAATACCCTCATCTACATCCTTGTCAGCGCGCGCTGGTGGTTCATCGTCCATGCCGAGAACAAAAATATTCGGTATTGGCCACTTCTCGGGGTGCGCGTCTCGGTCTTTGGCGTCAGTTATTTCACCCTCGGGCCGCAGGTAGGGGGCGAGCCGCTGCAAATCCTGTATCTTCAACGCAAATATGCATTGACCTACACGCGGGCTACTGCCTCGGTGGTGATGGATAAACTGCTTGAATTTCTCGCGAATTTCTTCCTGCTGGTATTTGGATTGACCGCCATTCTTCGGGCAGGGATTCTTTCATCGGGCTCCGGCCTGCCCCTCCTTAGTCTGGCCGGGCTGGCATTCCTGGTGTTATGGCCCCTGGTTCACATCGTTCTGCTTTACAACCGGCAGTATCCCCTATCAGCTTTGTTGCATAGGCTGCCCGTCCTCCGCCAGGATGGAAAGTTCGTTCGTTTCACGCGCGCCTGCGAACATTTGGCCGGACAATTTTGCCAGCGACATCCACGCGCACTTTTGGCCGCGATCCTGGTTTCACTGCTTGCCTCTGCCGGGACAGTAAGCGAATACGCCCTGATCACGTCATTTCTGAACATCGGTTTACCTTTCTGGCAAACCTCGGCAGCCTGGACGGCCGGCTGGCTTTCTTTCCTCATACCATTACCGGGCGGTTTGGGCGCGCTGGAGGCCAGCCAGGTATTTGCATTAGGTTTCTTTGGAATTTCGGCAGCCTCCGCTCTCAGTGTCACCCTGCTCATGCGCGCCCGCGATCTATTGATCGGCGGCCTCGGCCTCCTGCTGGCAGGAAACGCAGCTCGTCGCGCCTAAAATCCGAACCGGCTATTGTGCACGTATTTGTAGGTATAGAGCAGTACCCTGAAATAGATTCGGGTGTTATAAAAACCAAACTCAAGGGAAGAGAATCATGAATCAATTGACGATCCATCGCCACGTCGCAGCTCGCATCCCAACTCGATATGGCACCTTCCAACTGATGTTATTTACCAGTGATTCCGATGACAAAGAACAGTTGGCATTTGTAATGGGGGATATCCGGAACCAGGAAAATGTCTTATTGCGGGTGCATTCTGAATGTTTTACCGGCGACGTGCTTGGCTCGGTACGCTGTGACTGCGGAGAGCAGTTGGACCATGCCCTTCAGATGATTGCCCACGCCAAGCGCGGTGTCGTCCTTTATCTGCGCCAGGAAGGACGCGGCATCGGACTGCTCGATAAATTGCGCGCCTATAATCTGCAGGATGAGGGGCTGGACACCGTCGAAGCGAATCTGAAGCTCGGGCACCAACCTGATGAACGGGACTATACAGTGGCCGCATTGATGATCCGGGACCTGGGCATCCGGTCTGTCGATCTGATCACGAACAACCCGAAGAAGATCAACGAACTACGCGGTTTGGGGATTGCTGTTCGGGAACGCGTACCGATCGAGATTCCACCCCGGCCGGAAAACATCAACTACCTTCACACCAAAGCCAAGCGTATGGATCACCTCCTCCAGCTCAGTGGGCGTCTGCAGTTTGTCGAAGATAGCGTCTAGACCCGTCACTTAATATTTTGGTTGGCCAATCCGTAGGGATCTACGCCTCCATATATTTATTTTTCACATTGCGTCTTTATACTTTCCACGCGAAGGAGAGCTCATGCAACTTAAAACCCAGCATTACCTTATCATCCTGCTCGTGCTTGGCACTGCCGTCTTGCATTTGACTGCGTCATTCGACCGGATCCTTTTCCCCGACGGGGTTCCTGATCCGTTATTTCTATTGAATGGGCTCGGATACCTGGGCCTATTGGGAGCGTACTTCCTGCCTATCCCCTTCTTCCAACAAAAGCATAAACTGGTATGGCAGGTTCTGTTCGGTTACGTGATCTTGACCATCATAGCCTGGCTTGCCATCTGGGTTGGCATCAATGTAATTGCAAACGGTGTGCCTTTCTTCAGCAGAGATTCGATCTATGGGGTTCCGGCCAAGATCATCGAAGTGGTCTTGTTATTTGTGCTTTGGAGGGATAAGCCCTAGCCTCACGCGAGCGGGGAATGTAAAATAAACATATGGATCGCAAAACGGTTTATTTTGTCGCGCCGGGCAGGGTTGAACTGCGCGACGAATCTTTGCCTTCTCCCCGGGCGGATGAAGTTTTGGTGGAAACACACCTTTCTTCAATCAGCGCGGGTACCGAGATGCTCGTCTATCGTGGGCAATTCCCGCGCGACCTGGTGGACTCACATGATGATTTGAGCAGCGGTTTGAACTACCCCCTCGCCTACGGTTATGCCTGCGTTGGAAAGGTGGTAGAGACCGGCGGGGCGGTAGCTCGTGAATGGCAGGACCGCTTCGTCTTTTCTTTCCAGCCCCATACCTCTCATTTCACTGCCAAACCTGAATCCCTTTTTCCGTTTCCTGAAGCGCTACCCCTGGAGGCCGCTTGCTTTCTGCCCAATATGGAGACGGCCGTTAATTTGGTGCAGGATGCTGCGCCCATCCTGGGTGAACGCGTCCTTGTGCTAGGACAGGGGATCCTGGGGTTACTCGCAGCAGCCTTGCTGCACGAGTTCCCGCTGGAACGCCTAGTTACAGCAGACCGCTACGAACTGCGCCGCAAAGCTTCGCTGGAGCTTGGCGTAAGCGCTTCGCTGGATCCCAGCTTTGATGATTTCCGCGCCAGGGCGCTTCAATCTTCTTTCGATTCACCAGGCAGTTTCGACTTGACGATCGAGTTGAGCGGCAACCCCTCCGCCCTGGATGACGCCATTGCCCTTACGACCTTCAGTGGACGCGTAATGATCGGTTCCTGGTACGGTGAAAAGCGTGCGATGGTTGATCTGGGCGGTAAGTTCCATCGTTCACGGATCAGGTTAATCTCCTCACAAGTCAGTTCCATAGCGCCGGAACTAAGCGGCCGTTGGGATAAATCCAGGCGATTTGGAGTCGCCTGGGATGCCCTTAAGCGTCTTCGGCCGCAGAAGTGGATCACTCATAGATTTCCGCTTGCCCAGGCCATGCAGGCCTATCAACTCCTAGATAACTCTCCCGAACAAACGCTTCAAACGGTTCTCGACTATAAATAGAATCACGTTTTTCAAATCCTTCCTCCCGACCCCTGCATAGGAGCACACATGTATACTCTCGCCGTTCGCCGTGACTTTATAGCCCGCCACTTCCTGGTCGGCGGAGACTGGGGTCCGGAAAACTTTCCGAACTCGCACCACTATATCCTGGAACTCCAGCTCGAGGGCCGGGAGCTCGATCAGCATGGCTATCTAGTGGATATTGTGGATGTAGAAAAGCACCTGGGTGAGCTCATTGTTTATTTCAAGGAAAAAATGTTGAACGACCTCCCCGAATTTAAAGGCCTGAATCCCAGCCTCGAGCATTTTGCGCGCATCTTTGCCAGCTCCTTAAGCGGCAGCATCAAGGCGCAAAATATCACGGCCTTAAAGGTCGTCCTCTGGGAAAACGAGAGCGCCTGGGCGGCATTTTCGGTTGACAGGTCGGCAGGCTAACCTTCTTCTTTTCGAGCCCAAAGCACCCTACCTGATGCATATCGGTCTGATCATCTACGGCTCCCTCGATACAATGAGCGGCGGCTATCTTTACGACCGCAAGCTGGTTGCCTATCTTCGCGAGCAGGGTGACACAGTCGAGGTGATTTCGCTTCCCTGGCGCAACTACTTCTCTCACCTCACGGATAACCTGCGCTTTGGCCTGCCTCACGATCTTGACTTGCTGATAGAAGATGAACTCAATCATCCCTCCCTGCTGGCCGCCAACGCGCAGCCGCATCCCTACCCCGTCTACAGCCTCGTCCACAACCTGCATTCGTCCGAGAAGAGGGCGGCCTGGCAAAATACTTTTTATCGGGAAGTCGAAAGGCGTTACTTAAGATCCGTGGATGGTTTTATCTTTAATTCGCCTACAACGCGCGAGGCGGTCCATGCTCTGGTGGCTGACGATAAACCTTATGTCATTGCCACGCCAGGCGGTGATCGCCTGGGCAGCCTGCCCGCCGAACAGGTCCGTGTCCGCACGAACGAACCCGGTCCGCTGCGGCTGCTTTTTTTAGCAAATGTGACTCCGCTCAAGGGATTGCATGTTATCCTGGAAGCCCTCAGGCATGTAACTTCAGACTTCAGGCTTGATGTAGTTGGTTCACTCGCCGTCGATCCTCGCTACGCCCGGGAGATGCAACAGAAAGCCGGAGCCCACGGTCTAGGATCAAAGATAATTTTTCATGGCATTCTGGATGGCAAAACACTAACGGAAATACTTAAGAAGGCACAGGTACTCGTCATTCCGTCCTTCTATGAGGGTTTTGGTATATCCTATCTCGAAGGAATGGCTTTCGGCCTGCCCGCCATCGGCACCTCTGCCGGCGCTATTCCGCAATTGATATCAGCCGAGGAAAACGGTTTCCTGATTGAACCTGGTGATTCCGATGGACTTGCAAAGCACATACAAAGGCTGAGTTCCGACCGGGAACTGCTTGCCCGCCTGTCGCTTGCCGCTTTACAGCGCTTTGAATCTCAACCCACCTGGGCACAATCCGCCGAAATTGCCCGAAGTTTTTTGTTAAGAAATACGGCCATGCGCCATTCCAAACCCGCCTGAGGCATCGGCGGCAACTGCGCTAGTGCGCAATGGCTTTTATGGCTTCCAATCCATAATAGTCGCTGCCGCAGTTACTCACCCAATTTCCATTCATATCCCGGGAGCGCATGATATCCTGCACCCCGATATCGTGCGTATCGATGACGGTCACTGCCACCATCTTTTGACCCTGGTCCTCTGCGAGTTTGATTTCCCGGTCGCGCTGATCCCACAGTTGCGCGCGATATACATATCCCGGCAATTGAGCATAACTCACCGTGATCAGGCGGGCAGTATAAACCGTACCCAGCCCAATGCCGATCAAGGCCAGCACCAGCAGCCATTCCTTCCCCCATTTACTAAAGACCGCCTGTCCGACCATCCATGCCATGACCGCCAACCCGGCAAGCATCGTAAAGCGGGAAAGGGCCTGCCCGCGCGGCTCAGGAGGAGAACTATAGAACCTGACACTGGGTGCCTGGACGGCAGCAATCAGCAGGAAAGTGATGATCGCTACCAAGAGAAGCGAAAGCGCCACCTTTTTAAGAGTGAGGACACTTCTGGTCGACAATGAAATTGAGGAGAGGATTGAAAGGGAGACAAAGAAAACGAGCACGATTGCATGTGGCAATGGCAGGCTTTTCAATGAATCAACTATGAAATTTAGAGAGAATTTGAATGAAACAAAAGGTACAAGCAGCAAGCTTGTAGATCTTACAGCCATGCTGGCGTAACGGGAATTGGAAGGGGACACGATCAATACAAGCATGGAGAGCAGGAGGAAAATAAGGGCGACCCATACCGTTTGATATGATTTTATTGCCCAACTCATATGCTTTCTTCTCCCAACCCAGGCGGCAGCTAACATCAGGGAGATCATACTGACCAGAAAAGCACAACCGGTTTCAGAAAGACCTCCGGCAGCAAAGGCCAGCGGGGCAACCAGAACGACTGCTAATTTGTCCAGTTCTTTCCTTCCCATTTGATAAGTAATCAATCCGAGTATATAAAGACCCAGGATGATCGTAAAGCTGTAGTGAACACCTGACCGCCAATAAAGGATCTCGAACCGATCAGGGTCCAGATAGAGGACATAATATAACAAGACCAGCATGCCTAGGAAGCCAACCGGTTTGGAGATGACCTCGGTTATTTTTAAGAGATTTAGCCCGATCCACAGCAGGGCCCCCAGCCATAAAACAATGATCAGGAGCGCGATCACCTGAGTGCCAAGTATCCCCGGCAAATAAAAAAGCCCCGAGAGGAGAGTCAATGAATATCGGTTGGTGGAATAGCCCCGCAGTGCGCTCTCCCCGGAAGAGAAGTAGGTATTTACGGCGCCGATCGCTCCGAGATTTTTGAAATCGCGGTTGTAACACCAGTCATCACTCCAGTAACGGTTATAGAAGCCAATGTACGCAAACAAGCCAAGGCCAACCAAAATTACACAACAGGAGATGAATATTGTCTTGGTGCTTATATTCTTAAGCATATATTCTCCGGAACATTTCAGCCCAAAATACGTATGAATAATCCGATAAAGACCACCGCGCTGCAACTGCACAGTGCGTTGACCCAGTCGTTATTCAGCCACTTCCAGCCGCGAATTTGTATGGTTGCGGTGCCGCAGGTATGCAATGGATGTTTTTCCGTTTCCTTTTGATCGGTGGGACAAAAGTAAATGGCCTGCACCGTCGCGCCGAGCAGCGAATTGATGAGCGACCCAAACAAGCCGCTCAGGGTGACTAGAACCAATAATGATACGCGTCCATCAGGGAAAAGAATCGAGGCCAACAACCCGATAAAGGCTGCACCTAGGAGAGATGCGCCCGTACCGAACACTGAGATCGCCCCTGAAGTCCCTTTTTCAACACTCTTCCGTAAATCAGTGATTAAACGTGGTGGATCGGGGTTCAACACACCGAGTTCCGTGGCCCAGGTATCGGCAGTGACCGCTGCCAGCGCCGCGGCAAACCCGGCCCAGGCCCATGTCAATTGCGGGAAGAACGCATGCAGCAGGACAAATAATCCGGCCATCCCGCCGTTGCTTAGAACCTGCCCCGCGTCTCGCTGCCCGCCTTTTGAATATTTCTCATTTACTTCCTGCTTGCGATTCTTGAAAGCGCGTGTGAGCAGGGAAGAAGAGATAAAGAAAGCCAGCAACAACACAGCCCACTGCCATCCGCCCAGGCCAAAGATCACCGTACCGAGGATAACCGCCGCGAACGTCCCGTCCTTGCTCAGGCTCTGCGCGCGATAAGCACTATACGAACTAATGACAGCCAGAATTAGCCCAATCAGCAATTGCATTTATTTACGGGGTCGTAAAGGTCGTAAGCAAGAAAGTTCGGCGCCGGGCCTTAAAGGGTCGCCCGACAGTTTTTTAGCGGGTTATAGAAATCTCGGCTTCCTTGACGCCTGCGTGACAGGCTCTCGCCCTACCACGACAATTTCTCCGCTTACCGATAAAGACTGGTTTATATGGGGGTCGTGACAATAAACAACACGGCAATTATGAAAAGCAGGCTGGTCAACGCGCTGGAGCCCCAGATCATCACCGATAAAATCCGTTGTTTCTCCCAACGATAAAAGAACAACCCGGCCGCCCACCCCGCCAGGGCCAGGAAGGTACTGACCAGCGGGAGGATAACCAATTGGATGGCAGGTACCGGGTCAGGGGTCCGGTCAGGCCGGAAACCGAGGGCAACCTGCGAAAGCAGCGGGATCAATAGGCTGATCCAGACGATTAGGCCGATATTCAAGAATAGCGCCGCCAGCCATAGAAAACGCACCAGGCCTGAGCGCCAGGCTTCAGCCAGCAGGAACGATGGATATACCGACTTGGGTTTGGCGGGCGTCAGGCTGCCCAACTCAACGGCACGCGCAAAAGTCTGCGTAAACTCAACCGGGTCAGCCGGGGAAATAGCATATACACGTTTGGCAGTGGCAACCAGCAGCAGGTTCTTTCTCTCACTCGCAATGAATTCGACGAGTCCGAGGTCGCGATGGCGGCGCAAACCAAGTATCGCTCCCGGCATCGGCATGGGCGGCAGGCTAAGCGGCTGGGTCAGGTCCTGCATGGAACGCACCCACTCAATATCGGTGAGCGGAATATCTTCATCCCGTAAACCCCAGCGCACTTCCAGGCTGTCACGGTCCAGGATATATTCCGCCCGCAAAAGAGCGAATGCTCGATAACCGAACAAAGGGATCGGCGCAAAGCCAATTAATCCCACGAGCAAATAAACGACAAAGTTTAACCCGCCGCCCCCGCGCAGCAAATTAAAGAAACCCCACGTTGCAGCAGCTGCTAATACGAGCAGCAGGATCCCGTGCAGGATCAGTCCATTACGCTTGGAGGGCGGGAAAAGGCCGGTATTCATGACGATTCACTACTTCTATTGCTGATACGCCGCGAGAGGCACAATAAAACCTTTACAGAATCCTTGATGTTCTAAGCATTTGTCAGCTCATCGCGGATCGCGGCGCAAACGGCTTCCACTTGTTCTTCCACCATCACACCGGAGAATGGCAATGCAAGCCCGCGCCTTCCCAGGTCTTCCGTAATGGGAAAATCGCCCGCACGATAACCAAAGCGCTCGATCATATAGGGCTGCAAATGGATCGGTAGAAAATAGGGGCGGACCGGCACACCGCGGGCGTCCAATCGCCTGGCAAGCGCATCGCGATCGACCTTTGGATCGAAACGGACCACGTATACAAACCACGACATACGCGTGGTGAAGGGCTCGATCACCGGCGGCTCCACGCCTGGGATCTCACTCAGGCGTTCCGCATACCATTTGGCAACCTGATCTCGCTTATTCAATAACTCTTCGAGGCGGCCCATTTGCACCACACCCAGCGCGGCAGACATTTCGTCGAGCCGGTAGTTGTAGCCAAGATAGGTATGATCCAACCAGGTATCACCCGGCGCGCGGCCCTGGTTACGCAAGGCGCGCACCATGCCTGCGGCCCTGTCATCCCCCGTGAGGATCACCCCGCCTTCGCCCGTTGTGATCTGCTTATTGGGATAGAAGGCAAACACGGCGTAATCCCCGAAGGTGCCCGCAGGCTTGCCCTTATACTCCGCACCCAAGGCCTCGCAGGAATCTTCGATCATTTTGATTCGGTAATCGTCAGCCACTTTGCGAAGCGGATCCAAGTCCGCAGGCTGGCCAAAGACATCCACGGGCAAGATGGCCTTCAAAGTTCGCTTCGTACCCGACGCCTTCCTCGGAAGCCACTGGTCTGCCTTTTTTCCCCCTTCGGCCAGGTCACAGGCGGCCTGCGCAACCAACTGCGGATCGATATTCCCCGTTTTAGGATTCACATCCACAAACACGGGTACTGCATTCTCGTATAACAGTACATTGGTGGACGCAACGAAGGAGAACGGCGTGGTAATCACAAGGTCATCGAGGCCGATCTCTGCCGCGCGTACGCACAGGTGCAGACCGGCGGTACCTGACGAAACAGCTACAGCGTGGGTTAGGCCGGTAAGATAACGGAAAGATTTTTCGAAATCGAGGATCCAGTGGCCCATACTCAGGATGGGTGTGTTAAGGACGTCTTGAACTGCCTGGCGTTCACCGTCAGTCAGGTCTGGCGAGCTCATGGGGATTTTCAGTGTCATTTGTATGTTTTCAACAAGGATTGGATGGTTTGGAGGAGTTCGGCCGGGGGAAGGGGTTGATTTTCTTTACCGCGACGCGGCTTCAATTCTACCATTCCCTCTTTCAGGTCCTTCTCCCCCACCGTCACTCGCACCGGGCATCCGACTAGATCCGCATCATTGAATTTAACGCCGGCACGCTCATCCCGGTCATCGAAGAGGACCGGGATGCCTGCCGTTTCCAGGCTTGCGTAAAGTTCTTCCGCTTTGACCCGGGTATCTATTTCTTTGCCCGGCAGCTGCATCAGATAAACTTGGAACGGCACGGCGCAGGCAGGCAGAGACAGACCCTTAGGGTCATGGTATACCTCAGCCAGGGCAGTAAGTATATTTTCAAAGCACAAGCCATTTTCATCGGCCAACAGCTCAGCTTGAGCAGTCAGGAGCGCTGCCCCACAATTCGGGCAGGGATCACCGGCGTTGGCTACCACCAAATCGGCAACGATCTCCGCCTGGTAGTCTCGCCCGTAGTTCGTGTTCTTCAGGTGATAACCCGGTTCATTCGCCCCGGCGACCAGGTTGGTAGAGTTCGCTATAAGATCATCCACAACGATCAACGCGTTTCTTAGGCCAATGGGCGAGGCGTATCCGGCGGCGGCACCCGACTTCGCGATTTCTTCTGCGGTGGCCGGACGCAGCTCTCCAGCCAATTTCTTCAATTTCGCTTCGCTGAGCTGCATATCTCCGCGCACGACCGCAAAGACGAATTGGTCGTCTGAGGGACGCGTATACATCAACGCCTTGGCTGTCTTTTCTTTTGGAACGCCGAGGTAACTTGCCAGCGAATTGATTGTATTGCAGTCAGGTGTCCGAACCTTTTCGGCTGGCAGGGCAGCCTCTGCAGGCAAAGCTTGTTTCTGGAAGCGCGCGATTTCGCGCCTTTCAGCATAATGGCAGGCCTGGCAGTGCAGGATTTCAATCTTGCCCGCGGGGAGTTCAAAGAAGATTTCGCGTGATTCCGCTTGAACAACAATAAGGCCAAGTTGAGCGAAGAAATCGGGTTTTTCTTTGGCGAGGTCCTCCAAACGCGATTGAGCCTGCCGACCCAGCAGCGTCAATTGGCTCTCGCGCGTCATATAACCTGCCCGCACGAGGAAGGCAAAGCCCTCCGTCCGTGCATTGGAGGGAGCTTGCCGCAGCGTCTCGATTTTCAGGTCTAGGTATCTCATCTTCGTAAAAAGACCCCAAAGGTCATGGAGGCCTTTAGGGTCTGCTCCTGGTTAAGTCGCATTTTTCTTCTTTCTTACAACAGGAGCGCCAGTTCCTGCTTTCGGTGGCTGCGGGGCTGGAACGGGTTGCTGGGAAATAGACTCAGCCACGACTGACTCGCTCTGCGTGGTCTCTTGAGCCGGTTCGATGTTTAGATCTACAGACTCTTCCATTCGTATCTGACCGCGCAGGAAGGCGCCCTCATCCGTCACAAAAGCGGTGGTGACCACGTCGCCCCATACGCGTCCCGTACCGCGGATCTCCAGTTTTTGCGTGGTGATGTTGCCGCGCACCGCGCCCGCCACGATAACCGTATTGGCGCGCACGTTTTCACAAGTAACTCGCCCCGTCTCTCCGATGACGAGCATTCCCCGCAGGGCGATCTCGCCCTCGAAGGCACCCTCGATACGGACGCCGCCTGAGCCGCTGATCGCCCCATGCCAGATCACCCCCGACCCAAGCACAGAGGTAATGCGTTCAACCGCCTGGATGGATGAAGCCGTATCAGATGTAGAAGGATTACGTTTAAACATGTCCGGATAATTTTACCTTAGAAACAAAAAGGGCGAACTCAGCGTCCGCCCATTGATCGAGAAACTACTCTTGCTTACGCGCTGCCTTCTTTGGCATCCATATTCATCTGAACGCCAACTGCATTGAAACCCGAATCTACATATAACACCTCACCCGTGATGCGGGCCGCCAGGTCCGAAGCCAGGAACACCGCTGCATTCCCCACATCCTCAATGGTAATGTTTTCGCGCAGCGGAGATACATCTGCAAAATGCTTGTACATATCGCGGAAGCCGCCTACGCCCGCCGCGGCCAGTGTGCGGATGGGGCCGGCTGAGATCGCGTTGACCCGTATCTTCTCCGGGCCCAGGTCATAGGCCAGGTAGCGCGTGCTGGATTCCAGCGCGGCCTTGGCCACACCCATTACATTGTAGTGCGGGGCCACCTTCACCGAGCCGTAATAGGTCATGCACAACAGCGAGCCGCCCGGCCGGAGTATCGTTCGGAAAGCGCGTGCCAGCGCGACGAACGAAAACACGCTGATATCCATCGCATTCTTGAAACCTTCGCGGCTGGTGTTGTAGTACGGACCGGTCAGCTCATCGCGGCCGGCGAACGCGATCGAATGTACCACCACGTCAACCTGCCCAAAATCTGTTTTGGCCTTCTCGGCGGTGGCAGTAATGTGCTCGTCCCTGGTTACATCGCATTCTTCCACCCATTTACAGTTGATCTGTTCGGCCAGCGGTTTCACCCTCCGTTCCAGTGCTTCGCCCGCGTAACTGATGCCTATCTTTGCACCTTCCCTGTGCATGGCCTGGGTGATGCCCCAGGCGATCGAACGCTCGTTGGCCAATCCAAAGATCAACGCGGTTTTACCTTCAAGTAAACCCATAGCTCCTCCAAAAAAAATAAAGTAGAGATGGAGAGCAGGCGACTGCCCGGTTAATTACCGGTTTCCACTCTCCAGCCTTTTACCAGGAAACGCCAGGGCTTTGATTTCCACGGCTCCGGCACAGTATTTAAACCCACGCGCGGGCCTTTCGTCACGAGCAGATTGGGGATGACCTGGCCTGCCTCGATCCAAAGCCTTGAACCGGATCGGGTCAAATCGACGCCGTTCTCGCTCCCGGTAATCCCCATGGCCTGCGTCAGCTTGCCGGGGCCATAAGTATCGCGTCCGCTGCGTCGCGCAGACATGACTTCAGCGCCTGCGATCGGCTGGATCGCCCGCATCAGCACCGCTGCAGGGAATCCCTCACGCTCCGTGACGGCATTCAGCATCCAGTGGTTTCCGTATGTGAAATAAACGTAAGAGTGCCCGGGCGGCCCGTACATAACAACCGTGCGCGGCGTGCGTCCAGCCTTGGCGTGACATCCCAGGTCCTTCTCTCCGATGTAAGCCTCGGTCTCGGTGATGATGCCAACGAGTCTTTGCCCATTCAAAATGCGGATCACCCGCGCACCGATGAGTTCGCGGGCGACGGCCAGGGTTGGGCGGTTATAGAATTCGCGCGGCAGGATCATTACATTAAGACTTGGAAAATTCGCAGGTCATCGGTTCGCAATCTCGTCTTCCCAAACCCATGACTGAAGGAAAACTATTTTAATCTGGGATCGCGTTGAAGGGTAAGTCGAAGGCCATCGTCCAGTTTGATCGAAGGTTTATAACCCAGTTTTTCCTGTGCGAGGGACAGGTCGGCCGTCAGGCACGAGACTCCGCCGGAGGTCTGTGAATTGTAGATCACCTCGGGTTTGCCGCCGGTCACGTCCAGGGCTTTCTTTGCCAGTTCGCGCACACTTGTGCCGATCCCCGAGCCAACGTTTATCACCAATCCATCGATATTGGGTGCGGTGGAAGCCGCCACCATGGCGCTGACCACATCGTCTACATAGACATAATCTCGCGTTTGATTTCCGTCGCCATGCACTACCAGCGTCCCGCTGCGCGAAGCCTGCCTTAAGAAATAGGGCACTACAGGCGGGTGTGAAGCCGCCATGTGTTGGCCGGGTCCATAAGCGTTGAAAATGCGCAAACTGACGGTCTCTATCCCCCACAAGCCCCCGATCGTCCGGACGTAAAACTCAGCAGCCAGTTTCGACACAGCATACGGCGAGCGCGGATTCGGGTTGTCGGTTTCCCGCAGGGGCATGGCGCCAAGGTCCCCATAAACCGCGCCCGACGAGGCCAGTACCACGCGCCGCACGCCTACGTCGCGCATGGCTTCCATCAATGCCACGGTACCCCCCACGTTGACCGCATTGTAATCGCGCGGATACAGAACCGATTCAGGCACCGAGACGCGTGCAGCCAGGTGATAGACAACATCCACTTCCTGCAGCAGGGTCCACAGCTTGGGACGGTCGCTTACATCGCCGCGCGTGAAGTGGATATCGGGTGCCAGGGCCTGCGGGTCGCCCGCAGAAAGGTCGTCCAGCCCGCGTATCTGGTGTCCCTCGCGGGCCAGGTGGTTGGCAAGTGATGACCCTAGAAAGCCCGCCGCGCCGGTTATCAGGAAGTTCATAGCGGAGGGATTATACTGCTTGTTTTGCCGCCAGAGTTTTTCGCCCTCATCCCTTCTTTTTATGGAGGGGTGGCGGGTGTCTGGCCATCACATAGCAGCTTGCAAGCAGAAATAACTCTTGGTTGCCTCCTAACTACTATGTAGAGTAGCCTCAGTCCGATCAAGGCCAGCATAAGCGGCGCAGGCAGCGGGATGAAACCAGATAGGTAGTTGAAGGGTAGATACGGGATCACGAGCGTGAGGCCAATGAAGATGGAGGTGCTCAGCATCAATAGTGTGCCAGGCGGGCTGCGGAAAAACACATGCCGCGTGCGGACCACTAATGCGATCACAAGCCCGATAAGCAGAGACTCCAATGGGATACAGGAGGGTAATTTATTTTCCGCGGGGCGTTTTTTGGATGGTTTAATGAGTGATTGATCAGGCAAGGGTTGCTCTCCAATCAGCGGATGAATTGGAATTCTTGTAGGGACAATCCACTATGCAGCGAATGGCGTAACCGCGTTAACCGCGCCTGCTTTCGGCAGAATTCGCTGCCACTTGAGGGACCTCAAAGGCGCTACAAGCAGTTGCCCATCGGACAGCACTGCCAGCAGGTCATTGCCCACTTGGATAAAGCGTTCCACCATTCCGCGCTTCCACGGCACATTGAGACCGGTGGAAGCGGTAGTCCAGGTTTGCCCGCCGTCGTTGGTGGACTCGATCCGCCCATTCCGGTCCACGCCATCTGCCGGGCCGAGGACGATATGCTGCGAGTCCGACACGTCCACCCAGACCGCCCGGCAATAGCAGTCATAGATGCATTTCCAAGTCTTGCCCCCATCGGTGGAGGCATAGAAACCGCCGCCTGTTGGTGCAAAGACCAGGTCGGGCAGGAAGGGATGAACGAAGATGGAATGAATATCAGGATATATAAAGGGCTCGGGCGGGCCATCGAGGTTTGGATCCCCAGTGCTGCCGTCGGCCAACCGCCAGGTCTCGCCGCTATCATCCGACCGCAGCACGCCCCCCACTTCGACCGCGGCGTAGCCACGCGAGCGGCTAAAAGCAAAGCCGCGCACACAGCCTGCCTCCGGTGAATAAGGCAGTGACCACTTGTGCACCTCCCGCAGCTTTGCCACTTCGGGACAGTCGCGCCACGACTCCCCTCCGTCATGCGAGACGTAGATACCCGCTGGTTCGGTACCGGCAAATTCGAAATCCGAGATATTTGGATGAAAAGCCAGCCAGCGGATATGCCGCTCGGTCGGGCCCTTGCTTGCCTCTCGCCAGGTCGCACCTGCATCATCGGAGCGGAAGACCCCATCTGTTGTCCCCGCCAGGATGACGCCCTCGCGGGCAATGACGCTTGTAACATGTTGACCGGTAAGCCCTCTCGCGACCTCGCGCCACTCTACATCCGTACGCTCGCAGATCAGAAAGCCTTGCTCGGTGGCAAGCAGAAGTTTGATCATGACAGTCTATTTTGGACCTGGGCCCTTCTTATCCTCTTGATGGGAAGTTGAAAGGATTATAAACGAAATAAAAACCCGCCTCTACCAGAGCCGGGTTACCGCTGATTAGCTATTTTTCTGTTGCTTCGTGTGAACCTTACTTCCTTCTCCGGGGCGCCAGGTGGTTATGCCCAAAGCTTCTCGGCGTCGGAGCAGGTCGTGGCGGCTGAGGGCGGCCTCTGCCGCGCGCCTCGGACGCCCCCCTGGCGGGCGCAGGCGCTGTGTAGTCAAAGTCCGGAAGGGTCTTGCGAGTGAGCGGGCTACCCATGATCCGTTCCAGAGTCCTGATTACATCATTGTCTTCAGGCGTAACCAGCGTGAATGCGTCGCCGGATCGTTCAGCGCGGCCGGTGCGCCCAATGCGATGGATGTAAGCATCGGCAGTATCGGGCATGTCGAAATTGATTACGTGCGAGATCTTCTCCACGTCCAGGCCGCGCGCAGCGATATCCGTGGCCACCATAATATCATGCGTGCCATCCTTGAAACCCTTCAACGCGGACTGGCGCTGGCCCTGCGTCCGGTCGCTGTGCAAGCTGGTCACCTTATAGCCGGCGTGCTCGATCTGGCGCGTGAGTTTTTGGGCGCGGTATTTGGTGCGCGTAAAGATCAACACCGATTCAGTCTCGGTTTGCTTGAGCAATTTGAGCAGCAAACCAGATTTCAAATGGGCAGGCACGGGGTACAGTGCGTGCGTCACGGTATAAGCAGGGCGGCTTAATCCCATGGTGATGCGCTGCGGATTCTTAAGGGTCTGCGCAGCCAGTTGCTCGATCTCGGGCGGGAAGGTGGCTGAAAACAGCATCGTCTGCCGCTGGGCGGGTACTTCCTTGATGATTCGCTTTATGTCGGGCAGAAATCCCATGTCGAACATGCGGTCAGCCTCATCCAGCACCAGGATTTCAATGTGCTCCATTTTGGCATAGCGTTGATTGATAAGGTCCAGCAGCCGTCCCGGACAGGCAACCAGGATCTCCACGCCATCGCGCAGGGCTTTGATCTGTGGGCCTGCCCCCACTCCGCCATAAATGGTTGTACTGCGCAGCCTGGTGCCGGCTGCCAGGTCACGTACCACCTCGTGGATTTGTTCGGCCAGCTCACGGGTCGGCGTGACGATCAGGGTGCGGGGCACGCCGCGCGGCCCATTGAGCAATTTATTCAGGATGGGAAGGATAAAGGCAGCCGTCTTACCGGTTCCTGTTTGTGCCGTGCCGATGATATCGCGGCCTTTCAGGGCCGCAGGGATGGCCGCTTCTTGAATGGGGGTCGGCGTTTCATAGCCAGCCCGCTTGATCCCTGTCATAAGACGGGAATCCAGATTGAACTGATTAAAGTTCACAGTAGTTCCTTTTCTTCAGAAGTCAAACAATGTCGGGGAATTGAGTTTACTGCTTCGTGCCTAATTCTCTAAACTTGGTTTCATCATTGTTGAGGTAATAAACGCAACGTAGGTTTAGATCCTTATGCATTTCTCTGTAAGCTCAAGCGAAAACAGCGATAGACTGCTGATATGGTTGGGTTACGGGTCAATCATTAATACTCTAGGATTATACACTACTACGGGCTGATTCCTTCTGGCCACGGGGTGAACGAGGGTCCGGCTCTAAGCGCCAGAGGGCCGCTACACCTGCGCCAGAAAATCCATTTGATGTGCAATATAGACCAATTCCCCCTTGAGGATTTGCTCGCGGCGCTTTGAAAGCCAATCGGCAAAGGCGGCTGCATCCAAAGCGGGGGTCTCCGAAAGCGATTCCTCGAAAAAATGCATGATGAAAAGCAGGAAATATTCCTCGTCCTCGGGATATTTTCCATCCACGGCATGCACCACCCAGTCTGAGGAGCCTGCCGCCAGTATCTTCGCTGCCGCCCTTCTCAAATGCCCAAACAAGTGCCTGCCTGCGCGGCTGTCCCCGCCTGTTAGTCGCTGGTCCATCGTCTCGTGATACAACCGCTCGATCTGATCGTCCAACGGGCCGTCAAGGGTGGGTTCAAACGAGGTCACGCCGTCGAACACGACCGTCAGCCATGCCAGATCCTTGGTCAACGACAACAACTTCGGCAGGCTTTCCGGCATCTTGAACAGGTCCAGGACGGCATGTGCGATCAATAAGTCGGCTGGGGTGGGGTTTTTTGAGATGAAATCGAAAACATCTGCGCACTCGAGATGGACATCAACTTCCCGTGCTCTATCGAAAACCCGCAGGTGATTCTCCGCAACTCGCTCCGACTTTAGGCCTGCTCCCGCGGCCCACTTTGGTATCCACTCCAAAGCAAAGCGGATGTTCTCGTCCATGGACTCTACCAGGGTATAGTCAGCCCTGGTGATGACCTCCCATGCAAGCAGGCGTGCGACCATATTCCCCATGCCTGCACCAATTTCAACAATGTTGACCCGCCCGCGCTGCAAATTGGTTTTGAGCGTCTCAAGCACGCCCCGATTTTAAGGCCCGGTCGTCTACTGTTTGTTTGGAGAGCAGATAGCGAGGAAAGGAGTAATTCATGCCACCGCCTTATCGGGTACTCACAATAATTTCGAAATCACGATCTGCAGACCGATTCCTATCAAGACAAAACCGCCCAAGATCCCGGCAGATTTCCCAAATTGTCTTCCGAGGCGATTTCCCAGGCGCAGACCAATCAGCGATAGTAAACTGGTCACCAGGCCGATTATAGTGGCGGGATACCAGACGAAAATACCCAGCAGCCCCAGGCTTAATCCTACGGCGAGCGCATCCACGCTGACCGCGACCGAGAGTAGAACCAGGGTCCAGCCGCGGGAGGGGTCACCGAATTTGTTTACGCCCCCGGTCAAAGCGGAATAGATCATATGCCCGCCCACAACAGCCAACAGGCCGAATGCCACCCAATGATCATAGTTCCGAATAAACGGTTCAATGGTCGCGCCGGCCAGCCATCCCACTACCGGCATGATAAATTGGAACAAGCCGAAGTGGAAGGATAACCGAAAGGCCGAGCGCGGCCCCTGTGCCAGGCTTAACGAACCGGCAGCCAGGCAGACTGCGAAGGCATCCATGGCCATGCTGAGAGCCACGAGAATGATTTGTAGGAACGGCATGGCAGGCTTGGGTTATTTACTCCTCCAGGCTCTGAATTCCCTCAAGATCGAACCGCCAATGAATTCGCGTACGATTGAATTCTCCGGGATAAGATCCGCTTTGATCGGCAGGAACCATTCCAAAAACGTCAGCAGCCGTTTTGCTTCTATATACTCGGGGATGCCGTAAGGTACCTGTCGCAGTAAGGGTTCGGCCAGCGGCACAAGTGCGGACAGCTCATAAACCAGCGCCGAATTGAACATCACATCGGCTTTCTCTTGATAGGGAAAGACATATTCCTTCTCGCCCCGCCGCACCGATTCCCAACGCGAGATCGTATCCTTGGCGGAGTAACCCCGTTCGCGAGCGTCTCGCACGATCCGGCGCAGCAGGCGTGTGTCGGTGGTTGAGACGCGATTGTGCCGGTCGAGATTAAGCTGTGTCAGGGCAGAGACATAGATCTTGTATCCGCGCCCGCCCAGGGTTGGAGGCAGGAGCTTTGGATCCAATCCATGGATCCCTTCCATGATAATAGGCTGGCCGCGCTGCAACTGGACATGTCCACCCGCCTCAGGTTTGCCGCTCTCGAAGTTGTAGCGGGGCAATTGAACCCTCCTGCCTGCCAGCAATTCTTCGAGGTGTTCAGCCAGCAGGGACAGGTTGAGCGCCCCCAGGGCTTCAAAATCCGGCCGGCCATCCTCGCCTAAAGGTGTTTCCTCGCGGGACAAAAAATAATTATCGAGTTCCAGCGGATACGGTGAGATACCAAGCGCCAGCAATTGAATGGTCAGGCGGCGCGAGAAGGTGGTCTTGCCCGACGAGGTAGGGCCGGCTATCAGTACGATCTGGGGCTTCTGGACCGCGATCTTCCGCGCGATCTCGGCCACGTTTTGCTCGTGCAGGGCTTCCGATACCAGCACCACCTCGTGCACCCGTCCGCTTCGAATGGCATCGTTCAAGGCGCCCACATTGTCGATGCCCAGGTGCACCAGCCAATCGCCATATTGGCGAAAAGCCGACAATAGTTGCGGATAAGGAGTGATGGGCTCCAACTGGGTAGGCGAATGGCGCCGGGGAAAGCGCAGCGTAAACCCGCCATTGGCGCCATAGAGATCAAAATATTTTAAATAGCCTGTGGAGGGCACCATATAGCCGTGGTGATAATCCATGCGCTCGCCAAGACGATACAACGTCAAATAATCTTTACGGCGATAGCTGAGCAAATGGACTTTATCTTCGTAGCCAATCGAACGAAAATAATCGATAGCTTCGTGCAGCGGCACTTCCTTTTTCTCAAACGGCAGGTCAAACTCGATCAATACCAGCATGTGTGCTTTGAGCGCAGCCAATTCCTCATCCGTCAGCGGCTCGCGTCCGTCGAGTTGGCAATAGTAGCCGCCAAACGAAATCGAATGATCAATTCTCAGTTTGGCTTTGGGAAAGAGATCGGCAAAAGCCATCTGAAGCAGAAAGTTCAAGGAACGCCGGTAGATCAGCGCCCCATCTGAATCAGACATGCTGATCGGCCGCACGTTCGCATCCATCCCGATGGGATACGTCAATTCTCGCAGTTCGTTATCCACATCGGCTGCGACGATCGGGACTGGAAAATCCAGTCCCTTGAGAAAGTCGCCCACAGGCGCGTTGCGGGGACCCGACAAAACACGCCCGTCATTGAGATGGACCTCTATTTCCGGGCGCTGCGATACGATATGAAATTCTGCTTTGGCTTTCATAGACTTATAAACTGGAAACGAATTGTATCACCGTAAAAGGGACCAACCCGGGCTTTCCCCATGTTGGGCGTCTCGACCGTTTCAGATTTCTCTGAGGCCTATTCTTTGCTCTCCGCTTCGTGGATTTTTGCCAGCAGCTTTTCCGGCTGGTGTGCGTATTCATCGAGCGGAATTTCCTTCTTGAACAGCGCACTCACGGTTTCAGACAGCACTTTGTTGACCGGAGTCGGCACCCCGTACTTCTCCCCCGCTCTGACAACCGCGCCATGCAAAAATTCCACTTCCGATTTGCCGCGGCCCGAATATAAGTCGATATGGAAAGATGGCATTTTGGCGCCGCGCGCGTTGCCCGCCGCGCCCGCCAGCAAGGGCCTGGCAAGCCAGGTAGGCAGTCGCGTGACCAAAGCCAGGGCGCGAACGGGGGCATCCGGCAGATCCACCAAGGGGATGCCCTGCGCCTTCATCACGGCGATACACTCATGCACCAACGCCATTTCGAGGCGGAAGAGCCTGGGGTCCGCAAAGACTTCCGCGGCCGTCATATCCAGGGCGGCAGATATGGGGTTCGCCGTAAGGTTGGTCATCATTTTGGACCATTTCATGGCAACCGGGTTGGAATAAGCGCTTGCATTCAGGAACGCAGAATTGGCGGCTGCCATCAATTTAGGGGAAAGCGGATTCGTGCTGGCAATACCGATGCCGCGTAGTCTCTCCAAAACGATGTCACCCGGGCCGCGGCGCCCGATCGAATGCGTCACAGTACCGGCAATGACCTTGTCCGCGCCGAGCAGACCTGCCAGTGCAGGCTCGTTATCCACTCCGTTGGAGAAACACAGGAAGGGAGGCAGTTTTTCGGCAAACGGTCTCATCGACTCGATCGCGTCCGCTGTATCGAACGATTTCAGCGCAAAGATCGCCACGTCGAATGGACCGTATCGCAGGGCCTCCTCCAATGATGAAGCTGTGACAAAAGAGGCCGAGTTGAGAACGTAGGCTTCTTTGGTGTTTCGCCGTTTATCAAGTGTAAGGTCGAGCCGCAGGCCGCGTTTGCGTAGTTCCTCCACCACCTCGGGGCGTTCCATGAACACAAGTTGTTCGCCGGCCAGCGCAAGCGAGCCGCCGATATAGGTCCCGACCGCACCCGCGCCAAAAGTCAAAATCTTCAAGTTTGCCATTTCAAATCCTTATGCCGGAGATTCGAGCCGTAACATCCGCCACTGATGGCGTACAGGCCTGTAGTTAAACACAACAAAGCCGGTATTGTTGAAACGAAATTTCGGACCGTTATAGTTGGACTGTACGGGGATACCGAGGATCACATACATCACTTTGTTCAACAAACCACCGTGTGTGACAATGAGATATTTACCGGCCGGGCGCTTGGTCAGCTCATGCACCGCCTTACCTGCTCGCAGGAATAATTCCCAGTCTCCCTCGCCGCTTTCACCGAAGGCATCATAGGGCGTCGTGAACTCGGGTTCGGGATGTAACTCCAGAGCTTCTTCGCGCGTCAGTCCAGACATATAACCGGCATTGCGTTCCATCCAGATAGAGTCCGCTTCCCACGGGACTCCGAGTTTGCCGGCTATAAGCTCAGCAGTTTCCCTGGCCCGGCTAAGCGGGCTGGTCACCACCAGGTCAAATTTCATTTTTTCCTTTAACCAGCGCTCCGCCAGAGCCATCGCCTGACGGCGTCCCTTTTCCGTAAGCGGAAAGTCAGCCTGACCCTGAAACCGCTCCTCGGCATTGCCTACTGATTCGCCGTGGCGCAAAAAGACGAAATCGTAGGATTTCGTCTCAGCCATCTTTTGGTCCATTCTTTCTCAGGAAAATCGGTCGTCGTTTAACTTCCTGGAAAATATAACCTACATACACAGCGACGAAGCCGAGCGAAACCATTAACATTCCGCCCACGATCAAAAACACGAACATAAGCGAGCTCCATCCCGGCGCGAGGTTGGAGGTGTGGCCCGTGATCCACAGGGAGAGCACGTAAACCACCTCCACCAGAGCCAGACATAGCAGGAACCCACCCATGCTCAGCCCGATGTATAACGGAACCAGCGAAAACGAAAAAATGGCATCCATGGCCAGGCGGATCATCTTGCCCGGCGAATATTTCGATTTCCCCGCCACGCGTTTCTGCTCATGATACGGCAGGATCACGCTTGAAAATCCCATCCAGGATATCATGCCCCGCAGGAAGCGATGATATTCAGGCATTGCCTTCAGCCCCTCTACAGCTTGCCGCGAAAGAGCGCGAAAGTCCGCCCCACCAGCCAGCACTTGGGTCCCGCTAATCAGATTCAAAAGCCGGTAGAAGCCCCCGGAAGACCATCGTTTGAAAAACCCGCTCTGGGTGGCCTCCATGCGCTGGGTTTGGACTATATCGTAGCCCTGCTTGATAAGCTCGAGCATTTGCGGGATCAATTCGGGGGGATGCTGGCCGTCTGCATCCATTGTTATGACAATATTGCCCTGTGAGGCCATCAATCCGGCTGTCAACGCAGCTTGATGGCCAAAATTACGGCTCAAATCAATAGCTTCCACGGTACGGTCTTTCCCGGCCAGCCGGGCCAGTGTTTCCGATGTATCATCGGTTGAGCCGTCGTTTATATAATAAATTTTAAAAGTTTGCGGGAGGGAATCAAGCACTGTGCGAAGATTTGCGTGGGTCTGTTCAACGACAGTGGCTTCGTTGAAGACCGGGATGACGATATCAACTGACAATCGGGATTTGCGGGGCACACTTACCTCTCTGGGGCGTGATTGTACCATGCGAGGTGAACAGTCCATTCATGGGGATTCCTTCCTGTTTTCGTCAGAAAAATAGGTATTTGTGGCGACCTGTCTTGCTGTTAGCCCGCTTTACAACTTTACGCCGTGCCAGTCTTTGAGGATTTCCAACGTCCTCCGCACTTCGGCCGTTTTGCGCTCTTCCCCCCATTGGAGCGACTCTCCCAACGCATCTGCGATCTCTTCTACCGCATCGCCCGATAAGCCGCCAAGCATCGCCAGCATGGAGCGACGCAGCAGCAGGTCATCTAAATGAAGGATCTTCTCACATTGGGCCAGGAAACCTATTTCACCCCGGCTGTAGGACGGCAGCGACCTAAGTGGACTATCCTTTAGCCGCCCGATGAAATCAGCCACCTGCCCGGCACGCGTGCCGTACCGCTCGAACAATTCGCTCACACGCTCCCCTGGCAGCCCCGTCCGTGCCGCCAAACTATCCACGGTGCGTTTGACATCTTCAGGTTTGCTCGAATAACCGCGTCCACCCCCGATTGCCAGTTCTTCCGTCTTTTTTGTGCGCGGTAAGCCCAGGAATTCGAGTGCTTTGTCGGTCACCTGCTCTGAGAAGGCCCGGAAAGATGTCCACTTGCCGCCCACCAGCGAATAGACCGGAAACGTCAGTCTGGTCCAATCGCCGTTCGATACTTCAATTTCGTGGTCTCGCGTGATCTGTCCGGTTGTCTTTGCCTTGCTGGCTGCCAGCGGACGCACCCCGCTAAACCGGAAGACAATATGCTCGCGCAAAACTTTGATGGTCGGGAAGACACGTGCGATCATCTCGAGAAAATAATCCACTTCCTCTTCCGTGCAGCGCGCTTCATCCGGGTTTTCGATGGGGATATCGGATGTTCCTATAAGCACCCGATCGTAAAGCGGGTAGATAAGAACAATCCGGCCATCCTTGTTTTCAAAGAAGAACTCGTGATCTCCAATGGCAGCGCGCAGTTCAGGGTGGTCGAGGACAAGGTGTGAGCCTTTCGTCCCCCCGATGAAGCGCGTGGGGAGTCCCAAACTCCGGTTGGCAAAGTCAATCCATGGACCGGCTGCATTGACCAGCAGGCGCGGCTTAATTTCATAATGCTCATCTGTGATCTCGTCGCGCAGGAGGAGTTTACTGCCGGTCCCATTGACCAAGCTCATATAGTTGATCGCGCGTGCCCTGGGGTTTTCAGCCTCCGCATCCAAGATGAGTTCCAGGCCAAGACGTTCCGGGTTGAGGATGGCTCCGTCGTAATAGGTGGCGGTGTTGACGATCTTCGGATTCAGCTTATTCCAGCGGGCAAGCGAAGCGGCCCGACTCAGGAATTGGTGTCTCGGTATGCTGCGCTGCTTGCCGGTGAACGCATCGTACACCATCAGGCCGATCTTGATAACCAGAGAGCCGCGCTCTGAGGGCCGGTCGAGCAGGCGCAGGAATTTGAGCGGCGCATTGAGAAAACCGGAGAACATCTTGAAAATAGGAATGGTGGTGGGCAGCGGTTTGACGACATGCGGCGCATTCTGGAGCAGACGGTTCCGCTCTTGCACCGCCTCACGCACCAAGCGAAATTCCCCGTTCTCCAGATAGCGCACCCCTCCGTGGGCCATGTGCGAGGAAGCTGCACTGGCTCCGGAACAAAAGTCGGCCCGATCAACCAAAAGTACATCCACGTTATTGAGAGCCAGGTCGCGGAATGTGCCGATGCCATTGATCCCGGCGCCTACAATGAGCACGGAGATTTCGGGATTGTTTTTCAGGGAGCTGAGGATTTCATCACGATACATTTTTTTCGATATCCGCTCATTGAGATTTTGATTCCAAAATTCATGCCTGGTTTTTTTGCACTTTCCCGTCACTCCACCCAGTCAAATGTCCTGGATACGGCCTTCTTCCACTGTGAATATAACTTCTCGCGCCGGTCTGCGTCAAGACCAGGTATCCACTCTTTGCCCTTCCCCCAATGGGAGCGCAGCTCATCGATATCCTTCCAAAAGCCTACCGCCAGGCCCGCTGCATAAGCCGCTCCCAGCGCCGTGGTCTCGGCGACTGTGGGCCGGATTACGGGGACGTTCAGGATATCAGCCTGGAATTGCATGAGTAATTCATTGAACACCATCCCGCCATCGACTTTGAGCGCAGTTAATTTCACACCGCTGTCTTTCTCCATGGCATCCAGCACTTCACAAGTCTGGTAGGCTGTCGCCTCCAGGGCTGCCCGCGCGATATGTCCTTTGTTGACGTAGCGCGTCATTCCAACGATTGCGCCGCGCGCTTCCGATCTCCAATATGGCGCAAACAACCCTGAAAAGGCCGGGACGAAATAAATGCCGCCGTTATCATCCACCGAACGCGCCAGCGCCTCCACCTCTGCGGATTTATCGATCAACCCCAAATTGTCGCGCAGCCACTGGACAAGTGCACCGGTAATTGCGATCGAACCTTCGAGCGCATAAACAGGTCTTTGTTCCCCAATTTTGTAACCCAAGGTTGTCAACAGACCCGACTTCGAATCCATAGGTTGTTCCCCCGTATTGAGCAGCATAAAGCAGCCGGTGCCGTAAGTATTCTTGGCCTCTCCGGTGGAATAGCACGCCTGACCAAATAGCGCCGCCTGCTGGTCTCCCAAGTCGCCGCACACCGGGATCCCAGTGAGCAGGAGCACAGCTGAGTTTGTTTTGGACCCGGTCAAAGAACGCTCTTGATGTGCTTTTACATCCCCATAGATTTCGGATGAGGAGCAGATCCTCGGTAACAGGGTTTTGGGGATATCCAGTAATTTCAGGATCTCATCATCCCATTCGAGAGTCCTGAGATTCATGAGCATGGTGCGGGAGGCGTTGGTCACATCTGTAACATGCTTGCCGGCCGTCAGGTTCCAGATGACCCATGTATCGATATTCCCGAAAAGCAATTCGCCTCTTTCTGCCCTAGCTCGCACACCCGGAACATTATCCAGCAGCCATTTGAGCTTGGGTCCGGAGAAATAGGTTGCTAAAGGCAGGCCGGTTTTCGGCCTGAAGCGTTCCTGCCCGCCTTGTTTTTGCAGTTCTCGACAGATGATATCTGTGCGAGTGTCCTGCCAGACGATCGCGTTGTAAACCGGTAGCCCGGTCTGCCTGTCCCAAAGGACGGCAGTCTCGCGCTGGTTGGTCACGCCAATGGCGGCGATATCCTTTGAGACGATCCCGGTTTTTGCCAGGACTCCGGCGATCACTTCCTGGGTACGTCTCCAGATTTCGAGCGGGTCGTGCTCCACCCAGCCTGGTTTCGGAAAGATTTGCTGATGTTCCTTTTGGTCTATACCAATGACCCCACCGCCGTGATCGAAGATCATGCATCGTGTGCTGGTTGTCCCTTGGTCGATAGCCGCAATGTATTTTGCCATATGCTACATCTTTTATCGCGAATGGACTTTGTCTCTTAAGCACGACATGGTGTTTATATTTTATGACAAAAAAGGACCGGCGCGACGCCAGTCCGCGAAATAGTAATCGCATGTGCTGATAAATTACTTGGTTATTTTCGGCGCGCTGTGGCTTTAGCAGTTACAAGCGGCCTGGCTTCCGCCTTCATGAACCTGAAGACGCACGACGCCGCGCCTGCCAATGGGCCTACAAAGTAGATCAGGTATGTGAGTGGGTTGGCAAGATCACCGGTGAAGAGCGCCGGACCAAAAGTGCGTGCCGGGTTCAGCGACGCCACCGTGAATGGCCCGCCTGCCGGGATCGCGACCGGCAGGGTTGTTCCCATGGCCCAACCGGCAAACAGGCCCGCCTTGCCGGCCACGGCACTGCAGGATAAGCAAGGGTTATTTTCTATTTTTCAGATTTCCAGCCTCGGGCCCCCGCCAGGAAAGCCTTGCTGCTCATTGACTTTTTCCCAGCAGGCTGCACCTCGTCCAGTATGAGCAACCCGCTCCCTGTGCCAACCGCGGCTTCATCCTCATATACCAATCTCTGACCCACCAAAAGCTCCCCTGTTTTCTCTATGGCGTGGGCCCGGTGCACTTTTAACATTTCACCATTCCATTCGAGGTACGCGCCCGGTCGTGGATTTAACGCGCGCACGCGCCGTGCCAGCTCGTCAGCCGGGTGGGTGAAATCCAGCCGCCCATCCCCTTTTTTCAACATTGGCGCATAGGTGGCCTTGCTTCCATCCTGATCCTGCAGCCCAAGCTCACCTGACAGATAACGCGTCAAAGCCTCACTCAACAAGTCGGCGCCCAGCACTGCTAATTTCCCCGTGAGCGAACCCCCTGTGTCTTCCGCCTCGATCGGGATGGCACGCTGCGCTATGATCGCACCCGTATCCACGCCTTTATCCATTTTCATGATCGTGATGCCCGTTTCAGCATCCCCGGCAATTATTGCCGCCTGTATGGGTGCAGCTCCACGCCAGCGCGGCAACAGCGAGGCATGAACATTAATGCATCCGTATGGTGGCAAACCTAAAACTTCTTCTCGCAGAATCTGCCCGAAGGCCGCGACCACGATCAAGTCGGGCTGCCAGAGCCGCAGTTGTTCCATTGCTTCGGGCGTACGGAGTTTTTCAGGTTGAATGATGGCAAGATCCAATTCCAATGCGAGGGTCTTTATGGCAGGTGGTTTTACTTCGCGCCCGCGTCCTGACGGCCGGTCTGGTTGGGTCACTATACCAACAAGCTCGTAAGGACGAAACTTATCCTCAGCACTTTTGCCTGCCAGCGCATGCAATGTGGGCACGGCAAAATCCGGCGAGCCCATGAAAACAATCCGGGTCATTATGTGCATTTTAGCACACTAGTACTCATGGCTCTCTCCCTCGTTTGTTGATTTTTGCTTCAATTGGTTGTACAATAACTAAAATCTAAGATCACCCGAGGAGGATCAACTCATGTCACAAGCACCTATGTCTGCAGATGCTTCCAGCGATGACAAACTTTGGACGCTGTTAGCTTATATTCTCACCCCGATCGTCCCCATCATATTACTGTTGATGGAAGATAAGAAGAATCGTCCGTTTATCAAGGCCCATAACGCCCAGGCTCTCGTTGTCGGTGTAATTAATGTTATCCTCGGTATCGCGCTCGGTTGGACCCTGGTCCTTTCCTGCGTCCCACTGATCGTTTGGTTTGCGTGCATTTATTGGGGGATTCAGGCCTACGGTGGCAAGTACGTCGAGATCCCGGTAATAACGAACTGGGTAAAAAACCAGGGCTGGGCATAAGTTTCTCTGAGTACTTCTAGAAGACCTGTTTTTACAGGTCTTCTTTATTTTAACCACTGCCCCTCGCTGAGGTGTGATTTCTGATGTAAAATGCATTATTCCTGATCTTGCTTGTGATGCGCGGTCTTTAGGGTGATGTTCCGTTCTTTCGGGAATTAAACCCCCCCCCGAAAATCATCCTGTTAATAATTTCATATCCGGTTTCTCAGGAGGAATTTATGGACTTCAACAAGGTATTTTCTTTCCAATTCGAAGATAAACAATGGATCAGTAAACTGGGGATCGGCGCCGTAATTTCACTTGTACCCATCCTGAACTTTGCCTTGTCGGGATACATTGTAGGGATCCTCCGCAATGTGATGAACAATTCCGCAGAGATCCTGCCAAACTGGGACGACCTCGGGAAAAAATTCACCGATGGGTTGATCTTGTTTGGAGCCGGGGTTGTCTATGCCCTGCCTTTGATCATTATTTTCCTGCCGATCGGCATTATTGCAGTATCAGGCCTGCTCTCGGGCAATAACAACCTGCAGGATATTGCTCATGTGATTACCGGTGTGGGCACCGTTCTCCTTTATTGCCTCCTGTGCCTCATAATAATCTATGCCCTGGCTCTCTCGGTTATTTACCCGGCGATCCTTGTTACGTTTGCCCGCGAGGGAACTTTTGCCTCCTGCTTTAAATTACGGGGAGTGTTTGACCTTATCAGTAGGTTCGCAGGCCCGTTCTTCACCGCTTGGGTCGTGAGCTTTGGTACCGGCATCGCCGTTGGACTGGTCGTGGGATTCCTCAATGTTTTTGTCGCCTGGATTCCCTGTTTCGGATGGATCTTTAGCATCGCGGTCAGCCTGGCATCATCGATGTATCTCATTACAGTGTATGGATATTTGTTTGGTCAGTTTGGCCTGGCCGCCTTCAGCGGGAATCAGCCGCTGGGTTGAATGTTTTTCCTCCATCGATTACTTTCCCATTCCTCATAGAAAGGATCCTGATTACAAAACCTATCCAAATCGGGGATTTTTGTCCTCTTGACTTCTTATCCCCCTCGCCCGTAGAATGGGTATAATAATTTACGGGCTACAGGGAAGAGATCCGGAGCGCATGGTTGTGTAGACCAGAGCAAAGGACGCCGAAGGTGCAAATCTGGAAAACAGGCGAAACCAGACGAAACTCTCAGGCAAAAAGGACCCTGTCCCTCATTCCTCTGGAAAGTTCCGCGCAGGAACACCGACGGTGTAAGCGCCGAATGCAAGGCGTAATCTCTCAGGTCAAATAACAGAGGCGCATGATAATAGTCGTGCGCCTTTTTGTTTAACGGCTTTCTCGCTCCTCGAAACAAAAAAAACCCGTAATCCAAAGGAAACCCAAAACATGAATACTCCCTCCAACCTGAAATACACCAAATCCGATGAATGGTTCGATGCCGCCACGGGTGCGATGGGCTTAAGCGATTACGCTCAATCGCAGCTCTCCGATATCGTTTTCGTTGAGATCCTGGTCGAAGCCGGTAATGCTGTCGAGGTCGGCACCCCCATCGCTTCGGTCGAGTCCGTGAAGGCCTCAGCGGAGATCTATGCCTCCGCGGGCGGCAAGGTAACGGCCGTCAACAAGGAACTACCCGAAAAGCCCGAGACGCTCAACAAGGACCCTTTTGGTTCAGGTTGGCTCGTCAAAGTCGAAGGCGGAGAGACAGCTGATGACGCCATGGACTCCGCTGCTTATGCAACCTATTGTACCGATAGAACGCACTAATTTGCCTGCGATGTACTGTGTACGGAGCGCGCTGCTTATGCCTCGCGCACCGCACATCGCACAGGAGTCCCTATGACCTATATTCCCATAAGTCCCAAAGAACGGGACGCGATGCTGGCTACCATCGGCGTCAAGTCGTTGGACGACTTGTTCAAGGATGTCCCGGCCCGGCACCGCTTTCCCCAATTGGATCTGCCGCCTGCATTGACCGAGATGGAAGCCGCCGCCGAGTTGGCTGAAATTGCCGCAAGCAATGAGAACATCCACGGCGATCTGATCTCCTTCCTGGGTGCAGGCGCCTACAACCACTATATCCCGTCCGTGGTGGACCACATGCTCCGGCGCGGCGAGTTCTACACCGCCTACACGCCCTACCAGCCCGAGATATCCCAAGGCACATTGCAGGCGACCTTTGAATATCAGTCCCTGATCGCGGCTCTGACCGGCATGGAGGTGTCCAACGCCTCGCACTACGACGGCGCTACGGCCGCGGCGGAAGCCGTCAACCTCGCTGTGGCGCAGTTCCGCGGCAAGCGCCGCAAGGTCGTCATCTCACCCACCGTCCATCCGCAGTATCGCGCCGTCATACGGACCTACACCCAAGGCATGGAACTGGAGCTTGCCGGAGATAATGCCGAAGCGGATCTTGAATCCAGCCCCGATGAGCTTGCCTCGCTGATTGACGATCAGACCATGCTCGTCATTGTCCAGTATCCAGATTTCTTTGGACGTCTCTACGACTACACAAAGTTCATCGCAACTGCTCACGGCAAAGGCGCACTGGTTTGCGTTGTCGCCAATCCGACAGCCCTGGCCCTGTTCAAGACGCCCGGTGAGATGGATGCGGATATCGTCGTAGGCGATGGTCAGCCGCTTGGTATCCCTCTGTGGTTTGGCGGCCCAACCCTTGGCTTCTTCACCATCAAGAAATCCTATGTTCACAAGATGGCCGGTCGGCTCGTTGGCGAGACGGTTGATTCACACGGCCAGCGTGCCTATGTTCTCACCCTCACCGCCCGCGAGCAGCACATCAAACGCGAGCGCGCCACCTCCAATATCTGCACCAATCAGGGTTTGCTGGCACTTGCCTCCGCAGTTTACATGTCGGTGCTCGGCAAGACCGGGATGCGGCAAGTGGCCCAGCTCTGTTACCACAAGGCACACTATGCCGCTGCGCAGCTCAGCAAGATCAAAGGCATGGGACTTTGCTTTACCGAACCGTTCTTCCACGAATTTGCCCTGTGCGTCAATCAGCCCGCCGCCGAGGTCAATGCTCATTTGCTTGCGCACGACATCCTCGGTGGTTACGACCTGGGCCAGGATTATCCCGCCCTCAAGAATCATCTGCTGATCGCCGTGACCGAGATGAACACGAAGGAAGAGATAGATACGCTGGTCGAAGTCCTTTCGGAGGTGGATCATGACTGAGACAACTTTGGACCTAGCGCCAAAAATTATCGAGCCGACCGTTTTCGATCTTTCCTCGCCTGGACGCCTGGGCGTGACCTTCCCTGAACCCGATGTGCCTCGCGCCGAACTGCCTGCCTCCCTGCTGAGAGCGGACCTGCCTCTCCCCGAGCTCGCCGAGGTGGATGTCGTCCGTCATTACATGCATCTCAGTAAATTCAACTACAGCGTGGACGGCGGTTTTTATCCGCTCGGCTCCTGTACCATGAAATACAACCCAAAGATCAACGAAGACACCTGCCGCCTGCCCGGCTTTGTGTTCACGCATCCCCTCCAGCCTATTGAAACCGTGCAGGGCAACCTAGCTTTGATGTATGAATTGCAGGAATGGCTTAAAGAGATCAGCGGTTTCAAAGCAGTGACCTTGCAGCCTGCAGCCGGCGCACACGGCGAGTTCACCGGTGTGCTCATCATGCACGCCTATCACAAATCACGCGGCGATGCCAAACGCAAGAAAATGCTTATCCCTGATTCTGCGCATGGCACAAACCCCGCTTCTGCCGGCATGTTGGGACTGCAGATCGTTACGATTCCATCCGACGAACGCGGCAACGTGGATCTGAAGGCGCTCAAAGACGCCTGCGACGATACTGTGTTGGGCATGATGCTGACCAATCCCAATACGCTGGGCTTGTTCGATGAACATATCGAACAGGTCACCCAGCTGGTCCACAAGTGCGGCGGGCTGATGTACGGCGATGGCGCGAACCTCAACGCCCTCTTAGGCATCGTTCGCCCGGCCGATATCGGTTTCGACCTGATGCACTTCAACCTGCACAAGACCTTCTCCGTGCCGCATGGGGGCGGCGGCCCCGGCTGCGGGCCTGTGGGTGTGGCTGCGCACCTGGCTGATTTCCTGCCTAGCCCGTTGGTGGATATCGTCGAGGAGGCCAGTGACGATACTGCTCCACTTTTTGGCTTCGTCACACCGGCCAAATCCATCGGACGCATGAAAGCCTTCCATGGGCATTTCGGGGGCGGGATGGTGCGAGCCTTTACTTATATCGCCATGCACGGCGCAGACGGTCTGAAGGACATTTCGCAGTACGCGGTATTGAATGCCAACTATCTGCTGGCGCGCTTGCGCAGCACTTATCACGTCCCGTTCGACCGCATCTGCATGCATGAGTTCGTCGCCGAGGGACAGTTCCCCGGTTCGGACGTGCGCGCCCTCGATGTTGCCAAGCGTCTGATGGACTATAACTTCCACCCGCCCACCAACTACTTCCCACTCATCGTCCACGAAGCGCTTATGATCGAGCCTACCGAGACCGAGAACAAAGACACCCTGGACGCCTTTGCCGATGCGCTGATCAAAATCGCGGAGGAGGCCCGATCCCAACCCGGGCTACTCCATAACGCCCCCAGCACCACCCAGTTTGGCCGTATGGACGAGGTCAAAGCCGCCCGCGAACTGGTGCTCTGCTGCTGGTTGCCCGATAGCTATAACGACGAGTAGAAAATCAGGTTTCCCCTGCCCGGGACATCAGTCCTTTGCAGAGCTGTTCAACGACAAAAACGGAGACGAGCTTCAGGCCCGTCTCCGTTTTTGCTATTCCGACCTGCTGTTTCCACCCGAAAGCGCCGCCAGGGTACATTTTCCAGAATAGTCTCGCTCAAAATGTACCGCGAAAATGTGATCTTTTTGTTGTTTTTTCTCCTCTCATTTTGTAGTAACATCCCTAAGGAGAGAAAAGGTTTCTTTTCTCCCTTTTTTGGAGCAATAAACGAGGCAGGAATGGACGAAAACAAAGTTACCGAGAATCAATTATCCTCTCAACCCGGTGTGTTTCTTATTGTAAACCGCCAGATGATCCCCCTTACCAAACCGCGAATGACGATTGGCCGCGAATTGGGAAACGACCTTGTCTTCCATGAAGAATTTTTGTCCCGGCGTCATGCCGAGATAGTCTACGAAGATGGGACATACATTCTCTATGATAAGGAATCCACGGGTGGAACCTATGTGAATGGCAGGAAGATCGAGAGATGTATTCTTAATTCCGGCGATCTCTTATCCTTTGCAAATATCAACATAATGTTCGTAAATAACAATGCACAGATCGCCGTCAAGGCCACGGGGACCACAAAAAGCCTGCGGCACCCCCGGGAATGAGCTAAGGATTTGCTTATGAATGAAGATCAGGTTCCTTGTATTCTTGTGATTGACGATGAGGCGGCCATTCGTTTGGGCCTGGTTGTCGCCATAAAAAGGCATGGATATCGCGCGGTGGCAGCTGAGGACGGCGCGACCGGCCTGCAAAAGGCCAGGGAGCTTCAGCCCGACTTGATTATTTCGGATGTAATGATGCCGCCTCCGGATGGGTTTGAGTTGAAACGGATACTGGGCGCTGATCCAAAATTAGCCTCTATCCCCTTTATATTTCTGACTGCGCGTTCAGGTACGCATGACCGGATCTCCGGCATACAGGACGGCGCAGACGATTACGTTTCAAAGCCTTTTGATACCGAAGAGTTATTGGCCCGTATTGATGCCCTGCTGAGACGGGTCCTTACCGAGCAGGAACGGGGTCGCCAGCAGATGATGGATATTGCGCGGCAGGACATGGATAGGTTGCGGAGCGAGATCCTGCAGAATTTTCATCATGAATTGCGTACCCCTCTCATGAACATCATAACTCCATTGGAACTGGCATTCAGCGATAAGTTCACTGATCCTGAAATGCAGAGTAATTTTATACGGGTTGCGCTTTCCAATGCAGACAGGTTGGAGTTGTTGGTTTCGGATATTATCATCCTCTCGAACATCGACCAGGGAAATCTAAACGCTGTCCGGCAACCCATAGATATTAATGAGCATATTCTGAAACCCGTTCGCAAGCGCCTGGGAAGATATAAAGATCAGGAGATCGATTTTGTTGACCATGTCGTTGAAGGGGGAGACGTTAAGGCTCCTCGAAAAGAGTTCATGCAGTCCGTCTTACATCTTGTGGACAATGCGTTCAAATTCAGCCCTCGATACGGAAAAGTGGAGCTGGATATCCATACCGGACCCAATGGTGGCATCCGGATTGCGGTTTCCGACCAGGGTCCCGGGATTCCCGTCGATCAACGTGAAAAGGTCTTTGAAAAGTTTTATCAGATCAGCCAGGGGGATACCAGGAAATATGAAGGACTCGGGGTGGGTCTCACCATTGCGCGGGCAACTTTCCGAAGCCTTGGGGGCGATGCAAGGATCGCGGACAGTCCCCATGGATGTTTGATACTGGCCGAGTTACCAGATATCCGGCCGGATGATATTGTCTATGGATGAAAAGACCGTTCCCATCAAGCCTCTTTCTGCTGAAATAAAAGCCAGGCTGAATAATAAGAAGAGAAAGTGGGACGCCGATCGATTCGGTCGTACCTTGTTCGATCAGACCGGGGAATGTGTATTTATTATAGATATGGACCTGTGCTACCTGGCTGCAAATAAGCAGGCTCTGCATTTACTTGGTTATGATGAAAATGAACTCATCGGGATGCCGGTCAGTAATGTAATCTCCCTGGGAGACCTGCCGGACCAGGAGGTGGTCCCTGGAGACGAGGCGAGTATCTATGAAAGGATCCTCAGGCGGAAAGACGGTGTTCTGATCCCCGTGGAGATCGGCACGTCTCTGGTTACCGACGAGTACGGCAAGCCTGCCTACATCCAGAGCATCGTTCGTGATATTTCGGAAAGAAAAGAGACGGAGAAACTTCTGTCGAGGAATAGCCGCATCCTCGCGGTGATCAGCGAGGCCACCGCCCGGCTGCTTCGTTCTCCAAACATTGAGTCCGGTATTTCTGAAATGTTGGAATCACTAGGTTACACATTCGAGGTCTTCTGTTGTGTAATTTTCAAGGTCGAAGTTTTTTCAGGCTTGCCTGAGATAACGATTCTTTATAACTGGTTGGAGCCGGGTGCAGCGGATTTTGACATACCTGGCGCTATTCAACCTTTTGTTAACCGGATTGTTTCGGAGCCAGATGCCGTCCTTTCAGATATAGGTCCAGGCGGGATAAACAGGTTGCCAGGAAACTCGTTCCTGGCAATTCCGATCCAGGGAACGCTCGGCTCGCGCGGGTTTCTGGGGATGTTCGATCGCGAAAACAGTCTTCCCTGGCTGCTGACGGAATTTGACGTGGTGCATACCGCCGCCAACCTGCTGGGCGCAGCCCTGCAGCGCCTCCAGTATGAAGAAACGATCCGCCTGGACGAATTCAGGAACCGCACCATCGTAGATGCATTCCCCGACCTTTTGATACGGATAGATTCCCAGGGCTACATCCTGGACTATAGTTCCAGCCCTAATCACCCTTTGTTTATCCAGCGTGACATGCTCGCCGGCAAGAAACTCGTTGAAACCTGGCCTGAAGAGGTCGTGAGGGGGATCCTGGGCGAGGAGAACAAGGATTCTTTTTCGGTTCCCCATTGGTGGGAAGGTTTTCAATTGCCCTTTAGCAGCAGTGTTTATGAATCCAGGTTGCATCCCATCAGCAGCGAAGAGGCGCTTATTATCATCCGGGACATTTCAGATATGGTCCGTCTCAACGAGATGAAGACCGATTTTATTAACCGCGCCTCCCATGAGCTGCGCACACCCCTGACGGCCGTTATTCTGATGGCCGATCTTATTCAGCAGGGCGGAACACAGGAGGAGCTCGATGAGTATTGGCATGTTCTCAGGAACGAACTGAACCGCCAGAAAAACCTGATCGATCGCCTTTTGATGGCCGGACGCCTGGAAAGCGGCATGTTGAAATTGGAAAGCGTACCATTGGATCTCATCCCGGTATTGGAAGAATCCATCCAGGCCGTGGCGCCGATTGCGAACAAGAGGCAGATTGCGCTCTCGTTGGACGCGCCGCAAAGGCCCCTGAACATCCTCGGTGATAATAGCGCCCTGCAGCAGATATTCATTAACCTGGTCAATAACGCCACAAAGTTTTCACCGGAAGGCAGCACGGTCAAAGTAATCACCGGCTTCTCAGGCGATTATATTGATGTGTCGATCATCGACCAGGGTATGGGGATTGCCCCGGACGCCCTGCCTCATTTATTCGAAAAATTCTATCGCGCCAGGAATGTGACGGTTGCTGAAATACCCGGAAGCGGTATCGGTTTATATATTGTCAAATCGATCGTGGAGGAATTGGGTGGCAAGATCGAGGTCCAAAGCGAATTGACGAAAGGCACTACATTTATTGTTCATTTAAAGGCTGCACCACTGGAATAACTTGAAGATGGGGTTGTTCCTCAAGTTGGAGAGAGTACTTCCTGTTCTCTCCCGAGCCGCTGACCAAGCTGATAAGCCCGCTCCATAAGCTCAGGCGGCTTCTCGGCGTCGCCTGGATCGCTGGCCGAACCATAGACTACTCCGAGGATTGGCGCATGCAGAAAGCGGAACATAGCCTCGAAGGTGTTAATGGCATTGATAGCGCCCGAAGTGTACGGATCTGTATCGCCATAGGTCAGGAGGATGCCTGCGGGTTTGTCTTTGAAAAAGTCTGGATTGAAGTTCCAGAGTCCGTACCAACGGTCGATGCACAGCTTGAGTTGGGCAGAGTAAGCGAACCAGTAGATCGGGCTGGCAAGCAGCAAAGCATCCATGCCCAGCAGTTTTGGGTAGATCGACTGCATATCGTCGTCGATGACGCAAAATTCACCGTTTTCCTTGCACAGGTCACATCCATCGCAGGGACGGATGTCCAACCCATGCAGGTACACCGTCTCCACCTGGGCGCCGCCCTCCATTGCACCGGCCGCCGCCCGATCTGCCAGCGCAGCACTGTTCCCCCTTTCACGCGGGCTTCCCTTCAGGATCAATAGTTTTCTGGACATGCTGTCCTCCTCACCCTCACACACAATCCCCGGCAGGTTTATGCCTGCATACCCCTGTTCCACTCAAAAAGTATACTACGCTGCCGGCGGCGATCCATACATTTTTTTCACCGATTGCCTGTATAATCCTAATAAGGACTATCACAGCAACAATAGAAAACGGAGGTATCTATGATCGGAAAAGCAATGCAGGACGCAATAAATGACCAGATCAACAAAGAGTTGTATTCATCTTATTTGTATCTATCCATGGCCGCTTATTTCGAAGATAAGAACCTGCCCGGGTTTGCGAATTGGATGCACGTCCAGGAGGGCGAGGAGCGCGAACATGGCATGAAATTCTACAAACACCTGATCGAGCGCGGCGGACGGGTGGAGCTCAAGGCCATCGCCGCCCCGGCTACTGAGTGGAAGACCTCCCTGGAGCTCTTCGAGGAAGTTGCAGCTCACGAGGCGAAGGTGACCGCTTCGATCAACGCCCTCTACGAATTGGCGCTCAAGGAAAAAGATTATCCCGCCCAGGTGCTCTTGCAATGGTTCATCAACGAGCAGGTGGAAGAAGAGAAGAATGCCGCGGAGATCGTGGCGGAGCTCAAGCTGATCGACGTGCGCGGCACCGCTGTCTTGATGCTGGATCACACGCTCGGTAAGCGCGGAGGATAGGTTCTCGTAAATAAACATCCCTCAAATCCGGCGGATTTGGGGGATGTTGGCATCTTCTGAATACGATGTGTTTTCCATTGTAGATTCTTGGCGTTGCATCCTGTAGCCCGGAGGTTTTTAATGGAATTCCAGATCACCCTCGAGCAAGTGACAAGAAAAGTGCCGGTCACGATCTTTCATCTCTCCGGCTCGCTTAATATAGCCAGCGCAGAAACATTTGAAGAAAAGGCGCGCCAGGCCTACCAACAAGGGACGCGCTACTTGCTGCTTGATTTTAAAGAGGTGGATGCAATCAGAAGCGCCGGCTTGCGAAGTGTGCAGGTGGTCTATAAGCTGATGTCACCGAAAACGCCGGAAATGGTTACATCGAAGTTGAACAGATCGCCGTATCTCAAAATTGCCAATATGTCTGCAGATGTATACAATGTTTTCGAGATTTCAGGCTTCCTTCGAAATATCGACAGCTACGATGATCTGGAGACCGCTCTGGATAGCTTTGAATGATTCTCGAGCTTAATTTACACCGAGGCTGTATCTACTGGTAGTGATACGAATTATTTATCAGGTTTCACAAGCCCCTTCTGCCAGGCATAAACAGCGACCTGCGTCCAGTCGACCAGATGAAGCTTGCTCAGGCTATTGCTCACATATCCCTTGACGGTGTACTCGCTGATCACCAACTGCTCGGCATCTAGCTGTTTGTCTTTGCGCTTGCGAAGAGCTTGAGAATTTCAAGTTCACGCTCGGTCAGCTGTGCACACAGCATTTCTTCAGCCGGGTCTCCACCCCGAATGCTGCGCAAAACCGGGTGGCCATAAGGGATGGAAGGTACCCTCCCCGTGCGCGACGCCCTGGACCCTCGCAGCGCCAAACACATCTAAAGACTGTTCGCGGATTAGCTGTTATCTGAACAAGAAGTCACTCCAATAATTTTTTCGTATCACCCAAAGTTAGAATATCTTTCGACGAAGGTGATGGGAACCCTTTCCCATCACCTTCTTTTCGCGACTCTTTACCAGGTATATATTTTTGTGTATTTACCGTCCCACGCTTTCAGCCTGGGACTAGAAATCCCGCGCAGGAATTGCACCTGCACCTTCGAAAAATGAATATGAGCGGGGTAGAACACCCCGCTCATATTCATTTTTCGGTGAAACTAGTATTACAGCGCAAGGTTAAAAGCAGACAAACTGAATAGGCTGGAATAGAGAGGCATGGTATCTTTCTCCAACCACCGCCAAGTGGAAAGGAGACGAAGAAAACCATGCCCGCCGGAATTGTAACTGAAACCAGTTCTGCGCCTGAATGCAAATTGAGCAGGCAAAATATCGGTCAGTTCTTGCAAGAATTGAAGAGGTATATGAAACTGTTTGAAGCTGGATTTGAGCGAGTGGAACAACGGAAGCGAAGTCAGAGCTATGTGCAGGGTTTGCTGGGAAATGCCACTCGCAAGAATGTCGAACAGATGGCGCTAGAGGGAGGCGAGAAAGTGCGCAGCCTGCAGTACTTTGTCGGTCAAAGTCCGTGGCCAGCCGAGTCCGTCATCAGGATCCACCAACGCTTGGTAGGCGAAACGTTGGGCGAAAAGGATGGGGTGATGCTGATTGACGAATTGAGTGTGGTAAAGCAAGGTCACGAGTTGGTGGGCGTGACGGCGCAATACTGTGGATCGGTGGGCAAGATTGCGAATGGGCAGGTTGGGGTATATCTGGGATATGCTAGTCACAAAGGGTACAGTTTGATCGAAAGCCGGTTGTTCATGCCCACTGGATGGTTTGAAGACCAGCAGGCCAAACGCCTGCGTGCCTGCGGTGTGCCGAAAGACCTGACTTACAAAACCAAGCCGGAGATTGGACTGGAATTGCTGGAAAAAGCGGTCCAGCGCGGCGATTTGCCCTTTTCTTGGGTGGCTGCCGATGAGCTGTACGGGGATTCGCCTGCTTTTCGGGATGGAATTGATACTTTGGGAAAATGGTATTTCACCGAAATCAAGGGTACGACTTCGATTTGGCGCAAGCCACCCAAAGTGTATCTGCCTAAGTGGAAAGGCCACGGCCCTCATCCCATCCACCTGCACCTGCGTTATGCCAGCCAGCATCCACTCCAAGTGAAGGAAGTGCTGAGCTCTATTCCTCCCAAAGATTGGCTTCCAGCCATTATCAAAGAAGGTAGCAAAGGGCCGATGGCCTGCAAATTTGCTTTCCTGAGGGTGACCGAGTCGCGCAGAAACTTGCCCGCCAGTGAACTGTGGCTGATCATCCGCCGCAGCTTGGATGACCTGGCGCCGATCAAATACTATTTCAGCAACGCTCCTGCTACCACGCCGGCAGAAGAGTTCGTTCGCCTGAGCGGCATGCGCTGGCCAATCGAAACCATTTTTGAAGAAGCCAAAGGCGAAGTCGGTTTGGATCAGTACGAAATGCGCAGTTGGTTGGGATGGCACCATCATATGTTGCTGGTCTCTCTTGCTCATCACTTCCTGGTCCGTTTGAGAATCCGTTTTCACGAACAAGCTCCGGCTCTTACTATTTATCAAGTCCGTCTCTTACTGGCCACTGTCTTGCCCTTGCCGCACTTCGATACCCGGGCCGCTTTGGATCGTGTACGTTATTACCAAAAAAGAAACTTTGCCGCTTATCAATCTCATCGCAAAGCAAAATTGGTTCAGCTAGAAACTTTTGCCCCTAACCTTGCGTTGTAATACTAGCAACGGGGGGTGAGAGTTGCATTTTATTAATCTCAAGATAAGAAAGTATCATGCAGGTCGTGTTATCCTTTAACTGAGTAAGAGATGTACGCAGTGGACGTGTTTTGTACACATCTCAGTAAGGAGGCACTATAAATGGCTAAAGTTCAGGTCCGCTACATCGTCAACGATGTCGATGCGGCCATTGCTTTCTATACGGAGTATCTGGGATTCAAAGTAGATATGCATCCCGCTCCCCCCTTTGCCATGCTCTCGCGAGGCAACCTTCGCCTGGTGCTCAGCGCGCCCAACCCGGCCGGTGGGGGCGGACAGCCCATGCCGGATGGCACCAACCAGGAGCCCGGGGGCTGGAACCGGTTCTCCATCGAAGTCAATGACCTGATTTCCATGGTTGAGGAGCTGCGCCAGGCGGGGGCTCATTTTCGAAACGATATCGTGACAGGGGTAGGCGGCAAGCAGATCATCGTCAACGACCCTTCGGGCAACCCGGTTGAGCTGTTTCAGCCGACCATCCCCGAGGCTCAACTCAATTCGCGCAGGAGATAAACCGTTTTTCGTATCAATCTTTCAATTAGGAACGATCCTGTCCGCATTAGCTCCTATACTGGGAACACTACACCAAACTTTAGGAGCAGAGACATGACAAACGAAAATGATGGTCGGACAGATTTTGATTTCTTTATCGGGGAATGGATCGGGCACAACCGGCGGCTGAGAGAACGACTTAAGGGATCCACCTCCTGGGAAGAGTTCGAAGGGCACTCGGTTGCCCGAAAGATCCTGGGAGGCCTGGGGCACATGGACGAAGTGACCATGGAGCGAGAAGCGGGCCGCCTCGAAGGCTATACCCTGCGACTCTACAATCCCAAATCGCAGCAGTGGAGCCTGTATTGGGCAGACAACGTGAGTGTAGTGCTACAGCTGCCGTTGGTCGGCGGCTTCAAGGACGGGTGCGGCGAATTCTATGCCCAAGAGCCTTTCGAGGGCAGAAGCATCTACAGCCGTTTCATCTGGTCCAAAATTACGCCAACCTCGTGCCGCTGGGAACAGGCTTTCTCGGAAGACGGGGGCAAGACCTGGGAGACGAACTGGGTCGCGGATTTTACAAGAAAGTAATTCTGTCACCCGCTCGAGCTTTCAAAACAGCGGGATGCAGGATCACAAAAATGAACAGAACCAGTTTTCCCAGAGAAGCACTGAAAGAAGAAACAGGCTCTCCAATTGTAGAGCTCCGTCAATACACACTGCACCCCGGGCAGCAGAATGTTCTGATCGAGCTCTTCGAACGGGAGTTCATCGAGACACAGGAAGCAGTTGGGATGAAGGTCATCGGGCAGTTCCGCGATCTCGATGATCCGGATCGCTTTGTATGGCTGCGCGGCTACCAGGACATGCCCTCACGCGCAGAAGGCCTGAACTCTTTCTATGGCGGGCCGGTTTGGAAAGCCCATCGTGAGGCAGCCAATGCCACTATGATCGATTCTGATAACGTGCTGCTACTGCGACCGGCCCGCAAGGGCGCGGGGTTCGCACTGGATAAAAGCCTGCGCCCTCCCGCGGGCAGCACCGATATCCCGGAGGGGATCATCACCGCCACCATCTATACCCTCAATGTGCCCAGGGAGGAGTTCGTCAGCTTCTTCGAGCGCACCGTCGAGCCAGTGCTCATTGATGCGGGCATTCCCATCCTGGCTTGCTTTGTGACGGAGGATAGCCCCAACAACTACCCCGCCTTGCCAGTGCGGGAGGGCGAACAGGTCTTCGTATGGTTCGCCGCGTTCCAGGATGAAAGAGCTTATGCAGATTACGAGGCGGACCTGGCTGCTTCGCAAGAATGGCGCGGCGAGGTTGCGAGGGCGCTGGGCCTCCGCACCAAGGGCAGCCCGCAGGTCTTGAGGCTGTCGCCCACCGCACGCTCCCAGCTGCGCGCCTGACCGGTCAACCGGCCTGGAAGGCAAATCTCACGCAGCTCTGAGATCGGGTCCCGAAGTGATAGTCTCCCAAGACAATCGCATCTTAGCCGACGCCTGAGCGGGGCTAAAGCCCCTGCTCAGCACATGGAAGCCCTGCGGGCTAACTACATAAGTCCACTTAAGTGGACTTTCAAGGACTGAGGCAGGGATTCATCCCGCCGCCGTTGTCTGGTTCGAGAAGTGCCTGGCTCTTTTGACACAACTCATCTTTCAGGATAGCTGATTTTTGCTTATTTAGATGCGATTGCCCTGATAATTCTCCCAGTAGATGCGGAAAGGCACAGCCGATTCGTGTATACTGGCTGGCATGTACCACCCAACCACGCGCGTGTTGGCCGTGCTGGAGCTGCTGCAATCGCATCGCCGTATGACAGGCGCGGAGCTGGCGCAGCGGGTGGAAGTAAACGTGCGCACGCTCCGGCGCTATATCACCATGCTGCAGGACCTCGGCATTCCCATCGTGGCGGGGCGCGGACGCTATGGAGCCTATGAGCTGATCGCGGGCTTCAGGCTGCCACCCATGATGTTCACCAACGATGAGGCGCTGGCGCTGGCGATCGGGCTGCTAGCCGCCAAGCGCCTGGGGCTGAATGAGACCTCGCACACCATTGAAAGCGCCCGGGCCAAACTGGAACGCGTGCTGCCGGCTGAGTTGAAAGAACGGGTGCAGGCGCTGACCGAAACCATCCTGCTTGACCTGGATTACAGTGATACGCCCTCGTCCACCGAGATCATGCTCACCCTGAGCAGCGCCGCCCAGTTCCAGCGCCGCGTGCACCTGCGCTATCACTCCCGCCAAGCTGAAGAGACCGAGCGCGACGTGGACCCGTACGGACTGGTCCATCATCAGGGCGGATGGTACGTGGTGGGGCACTGCCACCTGCGGAACGATCTGCGGTCGTTCCGGTTGGACCGCATCCTGGCCGCGGAGCCGACCGAGACTCCCTTCGAGCGGCCCGCGCACTTTGATGCGCTCGCTTACCTGGTGCAGACGATGGCCACCCTGCCGCGCAAGTTTACTTTCGAGGTCATGTTGAAGACCGACCTAGTGACCGCGCAGCATGAGATCATGGAGATGCTCGGCGTGCTGGAGCAGCGCGAGGACGGCCTGCTGTTACGCGGCGGCGCCGATGACCTGGATTGGGTGGCCCGTGAGCTGGCAAAGCTGTCGTTCGACTTCGTGGTGCACAAACCAGAGTCGCTGCGGGCCGCCCTGCGCAAACGCGCCGCCGAGCTCACGCACCTGGCCGGTCAGGGATAGAATGCGGATAGGGTAGGGCAAACTCCTACCACTTACGCGGAACGGGCGGATTTGCACTTCACTTCTTCCAACTGCTGTAGCCCCGGCTCAACAAATAAGAAGCCACGAGAATAACCGTCAGGATGCCATCGGCCTCGGCGGTGGTGACCGCGTCGGCCGCGTTATTTCTGATCAGAAAGATCTCGACGATGGTGAGGAGGGCCTTGTCAGCGATGAGAAGCTCCCACAGCCCGGGGTAACGACGCGGCCAGTAGGCCAGCAAAACGAATAAACCCGTGAACATTAAGTAGCCGAGCACGCGCCACCACTGCACCTGCTGGGTGTCTGGTCCGCTGGCGAGGGCCACACCGATGCCGGTGATGAAGGCATAGAAGGCCGCGACGGCGGCTACCAGCATGAGGATGTTCGCCAACCATTCGCGGGTGGGGGCATGTTCGCGCGGAGTGTCTTTAGATTCTGTCATATTCCCTTCTTTCGATCCAATGATTGATTTCGATGAGATCAATCAATTTTACTGCCGCTTGCCTAAATATCTAAACCATCGCATATTTTTTTTAAGATCATGAACAAAATCCATGGACCTCTTATGCCGCAGCGCCGTGCAGCGTGCGAGTTTTGGAGTGGGAGGTTTGGCTCCCTTGCATTGCGGCCGCCTTTATGCAATAATGTTCCAGCTTAGCAGTAGTTATACATCCTTATCTTTGAGGTGAATGATGCGAAACAAATTTATTCCGATCAGTGCTTCCTTTGCAATGATCCTGGCCATCCTGGCCTGCAATTTGGGCAGCGGACAGCCTACCAATCAGCCCGATCTGGCGGCGACGATCACGGCACAGGCCCTGGATCTCGAAGCCGCGACGATCACCGCCCAGGCCGCGACGCTCCAAGCTCCGAGCGATACGCCTGCTCCGGGCGATACGCCCCAGCCGACAGATACGCAGGCCCCTGCCAATACGCCGCGCCCCGCAAACACGCCGCGCCCGGCCGCGCCCTCCAAGCCCAAGAACTTCAATGCCAGTGGGTCGGCTGCGGCCATCGCATTTACCTGGGACGACAACTCGCTCAATGAAACCGGATTCCGCATTTATCAGGAGGGCGTTACGGCGCCGCTGGCCTCCATCGATGCACACGCCGCGACCGGGGGCATGTCGTACAACTGGCCCGGGCTCGCTTGCGGGTTCAAAGGGAAGTTTTCGGTCCGCTCCTATAACGATGCGGGCGAATCCTCATCGAGCAACTCGGCGGATGGCGTCACGATCCCCTGCGTACCGAATCAATTGATAGCAAACGCTTCGGGAAATACCATAAGCTTTAACTGGGGCGTGGCTGCCAAACACAACGAAGCGGGCTTTCGCATCTATCAGCAAGGAGTTTCGCAGCCGGTTGCATCGCGCGGACCCAACCTCGGGTCGGGCGGCACCAATTATGACCTGAGCGGCCTGGCTTGCAACCTGGTTGCCACCTATTCGGTACGCGCCTTCAACAGCGCGGGCGAATCGGCGGACAGCAACCTCGTCCAATCGGAGAGTTATCCCTGCGGGCCCACCAACCTGAAGATTACCAGCATCACAAAGGACACAGTCACATACTCGTGGACCGACAACGCCACGAACGAAACCGGTTACCGCGTCTATCGCGATGATGCGCTGTACGTGCCGCTGCCGGCGCACGCGGGCACCGGAACCATGTCCAACGATGCAGCCCAACAGTGTGACGTTAACTTCGCGGTAAACCATGTTTACTCCATACGCGCCTTCAATTACGCGGGCGAATCCAACACAAGCGAGCACGTGGGCGCAACCACACCGCCCTGTCCCTGAGCAAAGCCTGCGCGGCCCTCGGCCCCGCCTCGTGTAGTATTCAACTCCAATTCAGCACTCGCTTTCGACCTCCCCCAAACCTGCCTGGCAGTATTTGGGGGAGCTGTTTTGTTACCGGGATAAGCGGGCCTGCCAGTTTGGGGAAACCGAATGCCCCGTTCAGCGTATATATCTGTGATGTAGTGAACAATCGGACACCAGAACCTGAACGCAAAGGATAAAAAATGACCGCTGAAACGAACGCACCCAAGCAGGATGGACAAGGCAAGAAGATCATTTACAGAGGCGCTTCTTCGGCGCCGGTCTATGGCATAGGCCTCATCGGCGCTTTGGTCTACTATATGCAGCACGCCACCACGTTTGTGGCCGTGGTGCTGGGCATTCTCAAATCGATCGTCTGGCCGGCGATGGTGATCTACAAGCTGCTCGAGTTCCTGAAGATGTAGATGGTTGTAAACTAGGCATTCACGCTCCCTGACCGGAAGGCGATCTTGAACCTTTTCGCCTACCTCCGCGCTCCAACTGTTGCAGGACCCGAGTCACCCATCATACGTTGAGATGCCCATCGTTCAATATCCATGAGAGGATATCGAGATTGCTTCGTCGGGGCGTCCGGGAAAGAAAAGCACTTTCCTGTGGACGTGCTTCGCATCGCAATGACAGATGAAGATTTGGTCAAACTACTGGCTTTTGAATAACGATGTCCTGAGGTGCGCCAAGCAATTTCCGGTTCTCAAAGTGGTGTATGGCTAAAATGAACTTCGAGATTGAACTTCGAGATTGCTTCGTCACTCTCGCTGCGCTCGAAACAGTTCCTCGCAACAACAGATTAAGATCAGGTCAAACTAACAAGGAGAAAAGGCTATGAACGATCAGAACCAAATCCCGAACCCGGACCCAAATGCAACTCCTCCCGTGTATAAGGACTGGCGCGAGCAGCGCCGCGCTGAGCGCATGGCCCGGCATGAGGCCCGCTGGCAGCGACATCACGGCCGTCATTACGGCTGGATAGGGGGCGCGATCCTGATCCTGCTGGGAGTGGCCCTGCTGCTGCAAAACATGGGCATCAATTTCCTGACGAACTGGTGGGCGCTGTTTATCCTGATCCCGGCCTTTTGGGCTTATGTGGCGGCCTGGGACCTCTACCAGGATAATGGCCGCCTCACGAGAGGCGCGGCCTCGTCGTTGACCGTGGGGATCATGCTCACGCTGCTGGCGGGGGTTTTCCTCTTGAATATCGCGATCAACCTGTTCTGGCCGATCCTGCTGATCGCGGGCGGGGTGGCTTTGCTGCTCACGGGGCTGATGCCGGCGCAGTAAAGGTTCTTCGCAATAGTGGCATATGAGAGTGGTTCTTAGAGGAGGATTCACCGGAGATGGATGAAAAGAGATTTAAACACTAAGGGCACAAAGAGCACTAAGGAGAACAGAGATACTTGCTAAGAGAAAGAACGAGGACTTGCAACCGGAGATGCTCTAAAAGCAAGAGCGAGCACCAGTACTCTAAAAGCAAGAGCGAGCACTAAGTACAAACCCAAAACTCATGAAGGAAGCGCCCCGATAATCGAGAGGACTTTTTGTGGGTTTTCATTGTAACGTTTGAAGAAGTTGTAGGAAGCCTCAATCAGGAGTTTCACGGTTTCGAAGATTTCACAATGGGTGACTTCTCGACGGAAGTGACGCCAGAGCATTTCGATCGGATTGAGCCAGGGACTGTAGGTGGGCAGGTAAAGCAGAACCAATCGTCCGGCCGCGGCACGCACCACTGCCTCTACTTCATCATCTTCATGGGTGTTGGCATTATCCCACGCCACAAAAATGGTTCCGGTCGGGTGTTTGTCCACCAGGGCTTGCAGCAATTCAGCCACTTCCGGCCGTCGCTTTCTTCGTCGAATAATGACCACGGTTTCGCCGGTATGGTAGTTCACCGCACCCAGGCCATAGTGGACTTTTGGCTGCCCAGGCGTTGGGATCATCACTTGCTGACCTTTCGGACTCCACATGGCTCGCAGGGTAGGCAGCCAGCTCACATTGAATTCATCGGCATAGTAGAACACATCGTCCGTCGCGAGCTTCCTCCACCGTCTTTTTTTGACCTGGTATTCCGGATCGGGGCTGGTAATCGTGTGTTGCGGACGACTGAACACGATGTCTTCCTTGGCCAGTTCGCGACGGATGGTTTCCGTAGAAAGGCGGATCCCTGTTTCTTCGGCCATAAAATCTGCCAGGCGTTGGAGAGTCCACATCGAATACTCTAAACGCCCGACCAAATCGAAGCGCTCAAACGCTCTACCTTTTATGGTCGTGAGAAAGAGAATTTGATCTTCCCGATTGCGCTGTCCAACCTAGTCTTGCATGGCATTGATGAGCCGCACTTATGGCATGGTAATACCCTGACAGGACAAGAGACCTTCGGGGCCTTATTCCAAGGCGCACCATCTCTCTTCGATGTGGTGCTCACCAATCCGCCCTTTGGCGGCAAGGAAGGCAAAGAAGCACAACCTCGTTTCGCTTATAAGACAGGCGCCACCCAAGTTTTGTTCTTACAACATGTGATTGATAGTCTTAAGCCAGACGGCATTTGCGGGATCGTGCTCGATGAGGGAGTACTATTCCGCACCAATGAAGCGGCCTTTGTCCAGACCAAGCGCAAACTACTTGACGATTGCGACCTGTGGGCAATTGTTAGTTTACCGGGCGGAGTTTTCACCGCGGCGGGTGCAGGGGTTAAAACTAACTTGATCTTTTTCACCAAAGGCAAGCCGACTGAAAAAATCTGGTATTACGATCTCTCGGACATAAAAGTCGGAAAGAAGACTCCGCTCACAATGGACCGCTTCGACGATTTCTTCCGTCTGCTACCCGCGCGGGGGGATTCGGATCGCAGTTGGACAGTCACACGCGAGGAGATCGAGGCGAACAATTATGATTTGAAGGCGGTCAATCCGAATGCGAAGGCGGATGAGGACTTGAGAAAACCTGAGGAGTTGCTGGACTTGATCGAGGCGAAGGGGAAGGAAGTGCAAGAGGCGCTAGCAAAGTTGAGACGGTTGTGATTCTCAAAAAGAATGAAATAAAGTAGTATATATCAAGCATAGAGCAAGATAACCAAAAACAGAGCTTCTTCGAAACCCTTATTGCTGAAATGGTCGTAGGATTTCAAGCCTGCAACTTGAAACTTAATTGCTAAAGGGATGTCATGAACAAGAGCCTTTACTTTATTATTGCTATAGTTGTTCTAATATTGGGGGCATGCAATTCATCTTCTATTGCCCCGATGACCAATACGCCAACAATTAGTCTCCCGCAAACCGCGACATTAATTTCGAGTCCCACACCAACTTCAACATTAATCCCGAGTCTCACACCAACTCCTCACGGACCTATTACCGCAATAGGCACACCTTTAATAGCACCTAGAGATTCCATTTCTTTAGATAATGTAGACCAGTTAGATGAATTGGCGCAGTGGGGAAAGGGGTCAATCCAACAGGTAGCTTGGTCTCCTGATGGAAAAAACCTGGCCATGGCTTCATCAATTGGCCTCTATATTTATGACGCTAAGACGATGAACCAGATGCAATTTCTACCCATGGGCGCTGGAGTCCTAAGTGTTACCTATTCACCAAAAGGGGATTTATTGGCTATAGGTTTAGACAATGGCACTGTCGTTGTGTGGAATATAGCAAGCGAGACGGAAATTTACACATTTAGTGGTCATAAAGGTCTGCACACTGAAGATAAAGGGCATGTATTTTTCGTAAGTTTCTCTCCAGATGGGCAATTGCTAGCATCTGGCTCAGATGGTGGTACGGTTAAATTGTGGAGTTTAGCAGATGGCAAGAGCGTGCGAGAACTTATCGGCTATTCCGGCCCTGTTGAGAATCTAACCTTCTCGCCTGATGGAATCCTGCTGGCCCCAGACATAGTTGGTACGGTCATTAGATGGGAGGTAGCTACCGGGCAGGAACTCCCGCCTCTTAGCGTGCCGTACAACAATATTGTGAGTTTGGCCCTCTCACCCGATGGTAGGACGCTGGCGTTGGGACTATATGACAATACTGTCCGAATCTTGGATCTAGCAAGTGGAAGAGAACTACGGAAGATGGGAGGGCTTACCGACTATGCGTTTACGCTGGCTTTTTCGACCGATAGTAAATTGCTTGCTATCGATTTGGCAGATAACCTTGTTAATCTTTGGGATGTCACCAGTGGACGGGAACTCCATACTCTAAGCGGGCTCACGGATCAAGTATTTAGTATGGTATTCTCGCCCGATGGATTGTTTTTGGCTTCTGCATCGTACGACAACACTGTGAGACTATGGCAGTTGGAAGATGGGACTTTAGTGCAATCATTAGATGGTTTCACGTCCTTGTTAAACGATGTTGCATTCTCCCCGGATGGAACCATTTTGGCTTTGGCACAAGGCAGCGCAGTTAACCTCAGGCTTTCATCGGATGGGAGACTCCTACGGTCCTTAGAAGCAAACAAGGAGGACTACATAGACAACGTGCTATTCTCATCTGACGGGAAGCTTCTGGTTTCTTTGTCTTTTGATAGCGTATTTGCTGAAGAGAGTGTGCGAGTTTGGCGGATTAAGGATGGGACATTGTTGTATACGCTTAGTGGAAATTGTGTGGCTGTCTCACCCATTGGACAATTGCTAGCCGTGGGATCCGGAAATTCCATTGACGTACGGAATATAACGAGTGGACAAAAAGTACGCACCCTGAGCTTCGATGATAACGTGCTATCAACGGATAGTGTTGCTTTTTCACCAGACGGGACTTTGCTTGCAGGGTGGGGAACGTTCGGCGACAATATTATCAAGTTGTGGAATATGGCAAGTGGCGAAGGAATACAAACACTAACGGGGCTACAAGCGGGTATCCATAAGATGGTTTTCTCGCCAAATGGGACAGTCCTCGCCTTAACGTCTCAGCCTCTGGGAGGCAGAGGCACGATACAACTCTGGCGAGCCGCAGATGGTAAATTGTTGCAGACATTTGAGGGAGAAAGCATAGGCTTCTCCCTAGATGGGAAGCTGATAGCATTAGGCAAAATAAGTGGGGAGATTTGGATTCTGAATGCAATGAACAATCAAGAAATTCGGACCTTGCAAGGACATTCGGCCGCTGTAGAGAGTTTAGGTTTCTCGAGCGATAGTACGCTTCTAGTGTCAGGATCGTATGATAATACAATCAGAATGTGGGGAGTCCGGCACACCTCGACACCTACAATTTTGCCTTAGTCAGGCTGGGAAACTGATCGAAGGGCCGTTTGAGGGTTGCGGCCAGAGGTGTTTGAGGACCCCACCCCTTGTCACTTCACGATTGATTCGCGGCCCTCAAAATCCGACGTGAGAGAAGTGACAACAGTTATTTTTGTAGCGAATTTAGGGGAGAAAATTCGCGGCGGGTTGTAAAAAAGTATGGAGAACTTCATGCGTTTTGCAAGAGTCTTATTCATCCTGGTTCTTTTATTATGCGGAATCGAAACTGTGCGGTTGTGGTTTTTGGCTCCGAACTTAATGGCTTCGCATTTCAATGTGCAGGGGAATCCGGATGCTTTCGTACCCAAGCTGGTGTTTTTCGGCTACCAGGCGCAAACAGTGTTGATCGTGATCGCGGCCAGCGTGGTAGTGCAGATCCTGCCGCTGATGCTGCCGACGCGCTGGATCAACCTCCGCAACCGGGAATACTGGCTGTCGCCTGAGAGGGGACAATCGACGCGGATGCGGTTGAGTTCGTTCGGGGCGGCGCTGTTTGCGATCATTCTCATTGTGATACAGGCGGCTTTCGAGCTGGCAGTGTATGCGAACCTGCATAAGCCAATCATCTTCGACGCATGGCTCATGGTGCCGATGATCGTGGGATTTATTGTCGTGAGCGTGGGGATGGTGGTCTGGATGGCGAGGTCGTTTCGGATGCCGGGGGGAGGGGAGAGATGACCGGAGATACACGGAGATGAGCAGAGATGAGAGGAGATAGGAGAAGATACTTTAGGGCACGTCTCATAATATGTTGATTGTCTGACGAAATAAGGATATGATGGTTTTCATATGAGATGCGAGTGGTTTGACAAACAGGTGGGTCTGTGCTATAAAATGAGCATATCCCCCCTGTTCCTTCGGGGACAGGGCGCGAGGCGGTCTTTGACCGCCTCTGCTTTTTTAATGAATTGGCGGGAAAATGAAAACAATCGTTTATGTAGATGGGTTTAACCTGTACTACGGGGCAGTCAAGGGGACACCCTACAAGTGGCTTGATCTTCTGGCCCTGTGTAAACTTCTTCTGCCCAAAAATCAAATCATCCAGATAAAATATTTCACCGCTTTGGTCACCGCCCGACCAAGGGATCCGGATCAGCCTAATCGCCAACAAGTATATCTACGCGCCTTGCGCACCATCCCTGGATTGGAAATCACTTATGGCCATTTCCTGGAGCATGAAGTCATGATGCCCTTAGCCCATCCTGTGCCTGGTGGGCCCAAACATATATGGGTGATCAAAACAGAAGAAAAAGGGTCAGACGTAAATATAGCCGCCCATCTGATAAATGATGGGCATCGGAAGCGTTATGAAGCAGCTATACTGATTTCCAACGATTCCGATCTTACGGAACCGATAAAGATCGTACGCAACGAATTGAAATTTCCGGTAGGCGTGTTGAATCCCATTCCAGATAAACCCAGCCACGAATTGCGTAAATATGCAACTTTCGTCAAACCGATACGCCAAGGGGTATTGTCTGCCAGCCAGTTCCCACCTACATTGAGAGATGACATCGGAACATTCTATAAGCCTCCATCATGGTAATGATGGAGCTAATAGGACAAAACAGCGACCCATTCTTTGCCTTTGCCTCCACACGCTTCGCGGCACGCGGCACCGTTTGCGATCATTCTCATTGTGATTCAGGCGGCTTTCGAGCTGGCTGTGTACGCAAACCTGCAAAAGCCAATCGTCTTCGACGCATGGCTTATGGTGCCAATGATCGTGGGATTTGTAGTCGTGAGCGCGGGGATGGTGGTCTGGATGGCGAGGTCGTTTCGGATGCCGGGGGAGGGGAGAGATCACCGGAAATAAAGAAAAAGATTTAAACACTAAGGACACGCTTCCGGGCAGGGTGTCCGGGAAAGAAATACACTTTCCTGCGGACATGCTTCGCAAGAACACCTGCCTGCGTG
>CAWAKH010000018.1:0-20031 GCA_963782565.1 uncultured Chloroflexia bacterium | reverse complement strand
GGGCTTGATATCAACCCAGCAAGGCCGGGGCACGTATATTATGGAGAAAGCGCCGCCGGAAGTCGAGCAAAGATTAAGGAGAGAAACGCTGGTAGCCCTGGCCCGTCAATACATCGGTGAGGCAAAACGGTTCAACTTCTCCGATGCCGAGATCACCCAGATGCTGCAAGACCAGTTGAAGGTTGTCTTGAGCGAAGCCGAGGGACCGGAAGAATGAGCCCGGTTACACCCTTTGCGAAACAACTCTGTCCGGAATTTGTGCTCCAAGACCAAGATTTGCCAATTTCATATCAGGACCTCGATGAAAACGGTATTTTTGTTCAAGAAACTGAATATATGGTTTCACCCATTATCAAAAGGAGAATGTAAAAATGGATACAAAGTTTATCAAGTCCGCTCTTGAAAAAAGAAAAATGGCCAAGGCCGACATGCATATCTCGTCCGTTGCGGCGACCGTGTTTGTGGCATGCCTGATCATTGCCTCGCTGGGTGCTATCTTTATGCAGGGCCACATTTCCGACTCAGCGATCGGCGACTGGGTTATTGCCTGGACACTGATCGGCACCTATTTTCTATTTGCAATCAAAGTCGCCTCGCAGTGGGACAAGGCCGTGGTGCTGCGTTTTGGCAAGTTCCAGGGGCTTAAAGGCCCGGGTCTATTCTGGATCGTCCCGATCGTCGATGCGGTCACAACCTGGATCGACCATCGCGTGAACGTAACGCCGTTCTCGGCTGAAAAGACCCTGACGAAGGACACCGTGCCGGTGGATGTGGATGCCGTGCTGTTCTGGGTGGTATGGGATGCCGAAAAGGCCGCCCTGGAAGTGGCTGATTACAAGTCCGCCATCGCATGGGCCGCGCAAACAGCCCTGCGCGATATCATCGGGCGGATGATGCTGGCAGATATCCTGATCGGGCGCAGCTCCATCGACGCCGAGCTGCAACGAATCATTGACGAGCGCACGACACCCTGGGGAGTGACGGTCAATTCGGTCGAGATCCGCGACATCGTAATCCCGCAGGACCTGGAAGACGCCATGTCCCGCCAGGCGCAGGCCGAGCGCGAACGGCAGGCGCGGCTCATCCTGGGCGAATCGGAGAAACAGATCGCCCAGTCGTTCTCCGAAGCGTCGAAATCGTACGTGGATAACCCCACGGCTTTGCACCTGCGCGGCATGAACATGCTGTTCGAAGGCCTGAAGGAAAAGGGCGCGCTGGTGATCGTGCCGTCATCCGCCGTGGACACCATGAACCTGGGCGGGTTGAGCGGGATGATCGCCCTGGCGCAGAACAACAAGCCCAAAGAAAGTTGACGCACGGGACCCGGACCCCCGAGGTCCTCGCGGCCTCGGAGGTTTAGCCCAGCCGCTTTCCGCTCCCGGTTCCCGCCTGTTTCACGTGAAACAATATCCCCGGCTGACCGCCCGGCCCATCCAAAAAGGAAAATAACATGTCTACCAGAACCACATTAGTAATTACGCTCCTGCTAATCGCCATCATGGCAGTCTTCAGCCTGGCCGTTTACAACCAGCTACCGGCGCAGATGGCCTCGCATTGGGGCGCAAACGACCAGGTGAACGGCACCAGCTCCCGTTTCTGGGGCGCCTTCCTGCTGCCCATCATCTCGCTGGCCCTGCTGGGGCTGTTCCTGCTGATCCCGGTCATTGACCCGCTCAAGGCCAACATCGCCCAGTTCCGCGGCATCTTCAACCTGTTCATCGTGCTGCTGATGGCCTTCATGGCCTACGTGCACGGGCTCACCATGGCCTGGAACCTAGGTTATACCCACTTCGAGATGAGCATGGCGCTCCTGCCGGCCATGGGGCTGCTATTCATCTTTGTGGGAGGCTTGATGGCAAAGGCCAAACGCAACTTCTTCATCGGGATCCGCACCCCCTGGACCTTGAGCAGCGACCGGGTGTGGGACAAGACGCATGCGGTCGGCAGCAAGCTGTTCATCGCGTCCGGGATCATCGCCTTTATCGGCGCGTTCCTGGGCGGAACGACAGCCTTCGTGCTCCTGTTCATCCCGCTGGTAGGTTCAGCACTCTTCCTGGTGGTCTACTCGTACGTCCTGTACCGCCAGGAGACCGGCGCCTAGAGGACACGAAAAAACGTCGGGGGCCGGGAGCAGGACATTGCATTCCTGCTCCCGGCCCCCGGTTCGTTTCACGTGAAACATCACGGCATTGCCGCCCCCGATCCACGAATATCCGATCCCACTTATCCAACTTCCACCTTGCAAGGAGATCAGAATGGCTGAAGAGCTCAAACTCTGGGAATACCGCGTCCTGACCATCGGAGGCGTTTTCGGTACGAAGGATGAAGATATAGAAGCCGTATTGAACGAATGGGGTGCAGAAGGTTGGGAGGCGACCCAGGTATACACTCCGTCGGGCAGCGGCAAAGTGACCCTTGTCGCCAAGCGCGCGATGACAAGCGCCACCCGCCGCCAACGCTCCATGCCGAGTTATGGTTTCGATAACGCTTAACCGCATCAAGACTACTATCCGCAAAAGGTGAGATCACAATAAGAACATTTGTTCTATCTCCTCCCGGATTCGTTTCTTGAGCCGGAGATGGGTCCTCCTGAGCAACAGGCTTTAGATACATCATTAAAGAGATACAAACGCGTGCCAGGCTGTAAGGAGAATCATCATGAAAATTCAGGACTCTTTCTCAAGCTGGTTCCGGCAATCGGGCTGGGCGATAATGCTGATCGCCCTCATTCAGTTTGGACTGCACCTGTGGACCAATGCACACGATAACTTCTTTCGCGACGAGCTGTATTACATGGCCGCGGCGCAGCACCTCAGCGCCGGCTATGTGGAGTTCCCTCCATTCGTGGCCCTGGTGGCCGGCTTCTCACGGGCTATCCTGGGCAGTTCTGTGCTTGCCCTGCGGTGCTTCCCGGCGGTGGCGGGCGCAGCGATCATTTTGCTGACGGCCGGCATGGCAGCGGAACTGGGCGGCGGCCCGCTGACCCAGGTACTGGCGGCTGTCACGATCGCCGTCGGCCCGGTCTTCATTGGCTCGAGCGGCCTGCTCACCATGGATATCTTCGATCAGTTGTGGTGGACGCTGGCTGCCTGGGTGTTGGTGCGCATGATCAAGCGACAACAACCGCGTTTGTGGCTGGCCTTTGGCCTCGTAGCAGGCATTGGATTGCTCACGAAGCTCACCATGGGCTTTTTTGTGATCGCCCTGCTGCTCGGGCTGTTGTTGAGCGAGCAGCGCAAGCTACTTTTCAATCGCTGGCTGCTGCTCGGCGGAGCGATTGCCCTCGTCATTTTCTCGCCATATCTCATCTGGCAGATACAACATGGACTTCCGGTGGTGGAATACACGCGGTCTTATGCTGCCGGCAAGACCTATCACCAGGACACGCCGCTGGAATTCTTCGGCGAGCAAGTGGTGGCGATAAACCCTTTGGCTGTGCCGCTATGGCTGGCCGGCCTGTATTTTCTATTCTTCACTGCGGCCGGGAGACCTTACCGCACGTTCGGCTGGGCCTACCTGCTGCTCTACTTGTTCTTCATGGCCGTGAAGACCAAGTTCTATTGGCTTTCACCCGCTTATCCGATGCTGTTTGCAGGCGGAGCGTACGCGATCCAATTGCTGGTGGGACATCGCCCGCGCCTTGCGAGGCTGCAGATCCCATATATGATCATACTGGCGGCTTGCGGGCTGCTGCTCGTCCCTTTTGCGATCCCCATCCTTCCGCTGGGAGCGTTCATCAGGTACAGCCAATCGTCCACGCTGCCACAGAATTTCGCTGACCGCTACGGCTGGCGCGAGATGGTGTCCGAGGTGAAGGCGGTCTATGATACGCTCACACCCCAGGAGAAAAGCGAGGCCTGCATCTTTACCGCCAACTATGGCGAAGCCGGAGCGATAGACTTCTACGGACCCGCGCTGGGACTGCCGAAAGCCATCAGCGGGCACAACAGCTATTTTGTCTGGGGACCGCAAGGCTGCACCGGCCAGGTGCTCATCACGGTGAATGTGCCGGTGCAAGACCTGGCCAGCGGTTTCGAAAGCGTGGAACCGGCGGGAAAAACGGCCTGCACCTATTGCATGCCTTATGAGAACGAGGCGCCGATCATCATTGCGCGCGGGCTCAAGGGGAACCTTGATGAGGCGTGGGGGAAGGTGAAGGTGTTCGAATAGGAGGGGAAAACGAGGGAAGGACGCAAACAAGGAAACAAGGAGACAGGGAGGCAAGGAAACAGGGAGGAGGGCGACCCGACAGAGGCGTTGGGGGTTATATGAGGCAGATAGGTGCTGCCAGATAAGGTGTTGGTAAAATCCTGATGGGTCGCCCCTACGAAACCATCGATGGTTATATATTGCAGGTTGAGCGGCGAAGAGATACAAGGAGACCAGAATGGAAACATACGATGATGACCTAAGCCGATTCGAAGCAGAAGGCGCTGCACCACTTCCGGTTACAGAAGATCAAGGCTATGTTGAAAATGACGGCGCCAGGATCTGGTATGCAGCGTACGGCTCGGGGTCACCGGTGATCCTGCTGCATGGCGGCCTGGGTAACAGCGGCAATTGGGGATACCAGGTCCCAGCGCTGGTGAGGAGCGGTTATCGGGCCATTGTGATAGACAGCCGCGGCCACGGCCGCAGCACACGCGACACGCGGCCTTACGGCTATGAGCTGATGGCATCTGATGTTGCGGCGGTAATGGATGCGCTGCATATTGAGAAGGCGGGCCTGGTGGGCTGGAGCGACGGAGCGTGCACGGCATTGGTCCTGGCATCGAATACCCCCTCACGGGCTGCAGGCGTATTCTTTTTTGGGTGCAATATGGATCCGAGCGGCACCAAGGAATTTGTATTCACACCTGTTATCGGAAGATGCCTCAACCGGCATAAGAAAGATTATGCAGCGCTTTCGGCAACACCGGACCGTTTCGACGAGTTTTCCGAGGCGGTCGGCCTGATGCAAAGGACGCAACCCAATTATTCGGCGCAGGACCTGGCCCAGATCCGCGTGCCGGTGCTGATCGTACAAAGCGAGCATGATGAATTTATCAAGCGCGAACACGCCGAATATCTCGCCCGGAGCATCCCGAATGCGGAATCCGTCAATCTACAGGGCGTCAGCCATTTCGCGCCGCTGCAGAGGCCGGAGCAATTCAATGCCGTAATGCTGGCATTTCTTGGCACGATGGTGGGATGAAGGGAGAGAGGAGGTACGGAAACACGTAAACAAGGAAACATGTAAACACGGAGACAAGGAAACACGGAGACAGGGAAAGAGCGCAAGATAGCAGCTTGTGTCACGGTAGGTGAAAATGGAAGTGGGTCGATCGGGAAACACGGAGACAGGAAAAGACGAAGACGCGTAAACACGGAGACAAGGGGAGATGAAAAGGCGGACACAGGGAAACAAGGAGACAAGGAAACAGGGGAAGAACGCAAGATAGCATCTTGCGCTACGTGTTGCTACGGTTGGGACCCGGAGGAGCGCGAAGAGAGTAAGGATTTTGTATGAAGGCTGCCTGTACGGCGGGACACGGCTGGGGCTGCGTGGTAGAATCGAGCCGGAACTATACCAAGGAGATAGATATGGAACAACAGACCGGTACCTTTGCTGTTAAAAAAGGCTTAGCGCAAATGCTCAAAGGCGGCGTCATCATGGACGTCGTTACCCCCGAACATGCCAGGATCGCCGAAGACGCGGGCGCCTGCGCCGTGATGGCGCTGGAGCGCGTGCCCGCGGATATCCGCGCGCAGGGCGGCGTGGCCCGCATGTCGGACCCCGACCTTATTCTAAGGATCATGGACACGGTGACGATCCCGGTGATGGCCAAATGCCGCATCGGACATTTTGTGGAAGCACAGATCCTTGAGGCGATCGGCGTGGATTACATCGACGAGTTGGAGGTGCTGACCCCGGCCGATGAAGCAAACCACATCAACAAGCATTTATTCAAAGTACCTTTCGTTTGCGGATGCCGCAACCTGGGAGAAGCCCTGCGGCGAATCGGCGAGGGCGCGGCGATGATCCGCACGAAGGGCGAAGCAGGCACGGGCGACATTGTCGAAGCGGTACGGCACGCGCGCACGGTGTTGGGCGCGATCCGCCAGCTGAAGACCATGGCAGATGAAGAACTCATGGCCTTTGCCAAAGAGCTGGGCGCACCCTACGAACTTGTCAAAGAGACGAAAGAGCTGGGACGCATGCCAGTGGTCAATTTTGCGGCGGGCGGGGTAGCCACTCCCGCAGACGCGGCGCTGATGATGCAGCTGGGTGTGGACGGCGTGTTCGTGGGCTCCGGCATCTTCAAGAGCGGCGACCCGGCGAAGCGCGCGGCGGCGATCGTAAAATCGGTTACGCATTATCAGGACGCGACCATCCTGGCCGAGGTCAGCAAGAACCTGGGCGAGCCGATGGTAGGACGCAACGTGTCGCAAATGCCTGAGGCCGAGAAGATCGCACAGCGCGGCTGGTAAGAGATAAGACATAAGACACAATAGATTAGAGATAAGTGATCAGTGAAAAGGGATTTGCCCACCTGATCCTTGGGTTCGAGAGGACGCGTTTCGTTGAGTAAGCCGTTTCGACCTCTTTCGATGAACCAGGGGCAAGGCTCAGCAACCGGCCTGATCATCCACTCTCGGAAATCATCACAGCATGAAAATTGGTGTGCTTGCCATACAAGGCGATTTCGCCGAACATATCGTCATGCTCAAACGCCTTAAGGTGGAAACAGCCGAAGTGCGTTTACCGGAGCATCTTAAAAATCTCGATGGTTTGATCATACCCGGCGGTGAGTTCGACCACCATCGGCAAACTTGCCACGGACTTTGGGTTAATGGAACCGCTCAAGCAGTTTGGCCAGCGGCACGCGATCTGGGGCACGTGTGCGGGCGCGATCTTTCTTTCGAAAGACGCCAGACGGAACCAGCCGCTGCTGAGCCTGATGGATATCACGGTGGCGCGCAATGCCTTTGGCAGGCAAGTCGATTCTTTCGAGGCCGATCTCGACATCCCCGCACTGAAACAGGCAACAGGGACAGACGACCCGTACCACGCGGTCTTCATCCGCGCCCCCATTATCGAGTTGGTGCAGGCAGAGGCCAAGGTGCTGGCCTGCGTAGCGGACGGGAGGATCGTGGCCGCGCAAGAAGGTCACCTGCTGGCTACCTCGTTTCACCCGGAACTGACCCAGGATCCGCGCTTTCACGAATATTTTCTGTCGCTGGCGGATTGATAATACATGAATATCCGTCCCCTCGATCTGCTTGACCTGCCAACGCTTTATCGTTATCGCGATGAAGCCGTCAGTTTTGACGCGACCCGCTTATTGACGCGCGGGAATCCGCTGGGAGCGATGGGCGTGATGGCCTATATGAATCCCCGACGGCATATCTACTCGGCTGTGTCATCAGAAGACGGCACAACCCTGCTGGGCGGGATCATCCATACGTATGGTGAGACCTTCGCCAAGATCCTTTATCTCGCGCCGGCCTCGCAAATGGCCAACCCCGCACTGCCGGGGGTGATCGAGAACCTGACGTCCGAGGCCGGGAAATGGGGCGCTTTCCACGTGCTTGCCGAAGTGGACGAGCTGAGCGAGGCCTTCGTGTCACTGCGGATGGCCGGCTTTTCGGTCTATGCCTGGCAGCGAATGTGGGATGTGAGCGTGCTGCCGTCAGAGGAATTGACCAGCAAGTGGCTGCGCGTGAGATCCATCGACGTGCCCTCCATCCAAAGCTTGTTCCATCAAATCGTCCCGCCGCTGCTGCAACCCCTGGAGCGGATGCCGAAGCGCGCAATCGGATTCATGTGCAACGAAGGCGTCAAATGCTACGTCAGCACGGCAAGCGGTTTGGCGGGCATCGTCCTGTTCCCACTTATCCATCCCGAAGCAACAGACGTAAGCACGAAGCTGCTTTCGATCATCAAGCATCTCCCCAACCGCAGTGGACGCCGCATCTATTTCTGCGTGCGTTCCTACCAGGCCTGGCTCGAACCGGTGCTGGAAGACCTGGGCGCCAAAAGCGCGGCCCGCCAGGCGGTAATGGTCAAGCACATGACCGGGATGGTCATGGCTGAACAGACAGTGCGGGCAGCACAGCCGGCAGGTGTGACCATCCAGCCTTCCAGAGTGAGCAGGATGGACGGAAAAAAGGCAAGTTCCAGCGTGATAAAATGAGCGAGATGCCATGCCAACGGTATTGCAAGAAGGCAAATAAGCATTTTCCTTGTTGAAAGAACGAGATTGCCAGGCTTTGAAGAGTATAGAATCTTCGACACCAACAATTATCTTAATGCAAGCAGGGACCCTTTAGGGTCGCGGCCTGGGTAGTCAGCTAAAATCGATAACAGGCAGTTTCCATATGACACAACTTAAAATAACCGATGACCTCGAAGCCCTCCTTGAAGTGCTACCCGAAGACATCCGCAAGGCGGTGGAACGGGCAGACGACAGCGAGAACCTGCTGGAGATCATCCTCGACCTGGGACGCGTCCCGACGGCGCGCTTCGTGGAACGCGAGATCACGCTGCGGGACCTGGAAGTGACGCGGGCGGAAATCGATTACGTGGACGAGCGCACCGGCGAGTTCGACACCGATAACCGCGCAGGCATCGAGCGCACGCTGCACCGCATCTCAGCCATCCGCAACCGGCGAACGCACATCGTGGGGCTCACGCTGCGCGTGGGACGCGCGGTGTACGGCACGGTGGATATCATCCAGGACATCGTCGAATCGGGCAAGTCGTTGTTGATCCTGGGGCGCCCGGGAGTTGGCAAAACCACGCTTTTGCGCGAGGCCGCGCGCATCCTGGCGGAATCAAGGCGCGTGGTGATCGTAGACACGTCCAACGAAATCGGCGGCGACGGAGACGTGCCTCACCCGGCGGTGGGCAAGGCGCGCCGGATGCAGGTGCGCGAGCCCATGTTGCAGCACGAGGTAATGATCGAGGCGGTGGAGAACCACAACCCCGAAGTAATCGTGATCGACGAGATCGGACGCGAACTCGAGGCCGCGGCGGCCCGCACAATCGCCGAGCGCGGCGTGCAGCTGATCGGCACAGCACACGGACAGACCCTGGACAATCTCCTGCTCAACCCAACCTTGAGCGACCTGGTGGGCGGCATCGAAGCGGTCACGCTTTCGGATGAGGAAGCACGGCGACGCGGGACACAGAAGACCGTACTCGAACGACGCGCCCCGCCCACGTTCGATGTGCTGGTCGAGATCCAGAACCGCGACCGTTTTGCGGTTCACCTGGATATCATGAATTCGGTGGATGCGCTGCTGCGCGGCTTTCCGCTCGCACCGGAGATCCGAACGCGCGACCCCGAAGGCAGGATCCAGATCGAGAAGGCTGCGCCCGCCTCCACGGCGAGGATGGAAGCCAAGGAGACAATAACCCCGAGGCGCGGACGACAGCCAGCGACAGTCCTCGAAGAGCTGCAGCCCACATCCCTAACGACAACAGCGCCACACCTGGAGCCACTACGCGGTTTGCTGCAGGCTATAAAAATCTATCCGTACGGTGTGGCGCGCAACCGTTTGATGCAAGCGGCCAAGCGGCTGGGGGTGCCGGCCGTGGTGGTGAAGGACCCCAGCGAGGCCAACGCGCTGGTGACCTTACGGACTTATTACCGCGACCGCCAGCAGACGATCGTGGATGCCGAGCATAGTGGACTGCCCATCTATGTGCTGCGCTCGAGCACGGTGGGACAGATGGAGCAGTTCCTGGGTGAACTGTTCAATGTGAAAGGGGAACAGGCAACTTCGTCGGACATCGACGGTGTGAAGGAGCAGACGCAACAGGCGATCGCGGCGGTATTGAACGGCGAGCGCTGGGTGGACCTGCCTCCGGGCCCGTCGCTGGTGAGACGACTGGAACATGAGATGGCGCGGCAGGCGGAGCTGATCAGCCATTCCTACGGGAAGGAACCGAGGAGGCATGTGAGGATATTCAGGGAATAAAGGGGATTAGGCGATCGGGTGATTAGGTAATCAGGGATCAGGCGATTGGGGAGCGATATTTGACAATTCGATAATCGATATTCGGGAATCGAGAATCGATAATTTGGTAAGTTGGAATCGGGTCTTGGGAAATAGAAGATTGGGAATGGAGGGGGAGGCAAGGAACCCCTCTGGCCTGACCCCCTCCGCCTTGCGGCACCTCCCCCAAATCCTCTACAATAGTATGGTTAAGAAAAATAGTCCAAATCACGGATTTGGGGGAGAGGAGACCAGGGCACTTCTCAAAGCCACAGGCTGGGCCCGGCGAGTCAAAAAAGCGGGAGGAGTTTTAGCTGATTCTTAGTACCCTGGAGATCCAGGCTTTGGGCCTGAATTCCACGAGGTACAGCGCGATCAGAATCCCCACCACGAGATACAGCAAATCAAAAAAGTTCGGATGAAGTATTAGATTTACGATCTGAAAGGGGGCCAGGATTATGGTCAGCCCGACCAGCAAATCAACACCCCAGTTCTTCTTGTAAACCAAACCGACCGCACCCAGCACTTTCGCCAGACCGAGGACGATAAAGTACAAAACAATATAGGTATTATGAGTAAGAAGATTCGGAACGATGCTTTCACTCAGGCGGGCAAGCAGATCATGCGGGTCCTCGGACAATTCCTTAATCATGCTGGTTTGATATAACTGGTATATTCTGGAGCCAAAAAGTGCAATCGCGATGCCTACCGACATTTCGATAAGCCCCAGCATAAACTTATAGATAAGAATATAGATGGAGACGTGGAACTCTTTTTCGATCTTTTCTTCGTTGGAGAATATTTTTGTTAAGCGCATGATTTTTGTTGGATTTTTCAGGCCGGGGACAGGAATCGCAGCAGCACGTTTCGAAGGCTACGATTATAGCGTTGAAAGCAGATAGTAGGCGAACCTAGTAGGTCGCCGAAATTGACATGTCTGATTCCCCTTTTGTCGATGAATCTCACCGGGCTGACATTTGATTGGCAATCGGCTTTAGCTGCAGGACCAAAGGCGTACCGCATTAGTTCGATGGAGACAATGCGTAATGCGCCCTATGAATTCGGGCTACTGATTTGAAATAAAGATTACAACAAAATCTCTTTCATTAGAAAAGTTCCTTTACCTTTTCTTGTTTCTTGCAAAAAAGAATTCCTCGATGAGTTTATCGAACCCATAAGCGATTTGCAAAGACCGAATATCTTTCTCTGCAATAAAACGTAATGCCGCTCCTTCGCCCAGCACGATGTTTTCAAGTGACTCACCCGTTATGCCCCTAAAAACATGTTGCTCGATTTGGATATTGTTTTTCCCAAAACGTTCATACATTTTCCAAAATGATAATGGTGTATCGAGTCCCGTTTCTTCCTCTAACTCGCGTATAGCCGCCTTAATTGGCGTTTCATTGGACTCCACCTTTCCACCCGGCAAAGTCCACTGATTGGCAAAGGGAAGGTCTGGTCTGTTTTCACGTAATTGAATTAAGACCTCGCCTTTCAAATTCTCAATGATTATTGCGACGGCAGGAATACCGGCCATGTTATTACTCCGTCCTTTTTGCAACCGAGACCCACTGCATGCTTTTGGAGATGAGCCAGCCAACCAGTTTTTCAACTGCCATTAGGTCGAAGGACACAATGCGTAAAATTCCTTATCAAATAATACTACCTACTTAGAGTGACTAGTGGTGTGTTCGAAAAGTAATGTTACATAGTCGTCGAACCTTAAAGAACCGTATACTTCTCGTACCAAATCTGCCGAGGGTTTCGTATGAGAAGACGCAAACCAAGAACCATCCGTTTGAATGAATCGGACGAGCGGGAGATCGGCCAATTGGTTCGCGATGGCCGGACCGAACAGCGAATTGCCCGGCGCGCACAAGTTTTGCTGGCGATGAAGGATCCGGATACGATCGTTTCGAAACTGTGCCAACAAACGGGGATGACGCGCATGGGCATATGGCATATGTGTCGTCGGTATGAAAGCGTCGGGTTGGATGCGATTTATGATGCGCCTCGCTCGGGCCGACCTCGAGAAATCACGGCCCTACAGCGTGTGGGCATTGAACAACTGGCCTGTTGCGAGCCGAGCGGTGTCGGATTGGAGATGACCCACTGGTCCATGCGCAGCTTAGCGGAGATAGCGATGAAACGCGGCCTGGTACCTCATGTTGCGCAGTCGACGGTATCGCTCATTCTCAACGATGCGGACCTGCAACCTCATCGTAGCCGATATTGGATTACGCCCACGTTGAATGCGGAGTTCCTGAAGCGTGCCGGTCGCATTTTGTGGATATATGAAAGGATCGAGGCGCTCCAGGCCCACGACGAAATTGCCTTGGCTCTGGACGAGAAGCCGAATATTCAGGCGTTGCAGCGGGTGCAGCCCACTCAACCGATGCAGCCGGGTCAGATGGAACGACAGGAATTCGAATATGAGCGGCATGGCGTTGTTAATTTCTTGGCGCTGCTCAACATCTACGATGGCCAAATGCGCAGCAGCTGCTTAGATCAAAATGACAGTGAACATTTCTGTCGGGCATTGCCCCGTTTGTTGCAACCCTTTCACTCCTGCCGACGCATTCATCTTATTTGCGACGGCGGCTCGAGTCATACGGCCGCCGCAACCCAGTCGTTTCTGCACTCTCATTATGGCCCGCGGCTGCGTCTCTTACTCACACCCGCACATGCGTCCTGGCTCAACCAGGCCGAACTTCTGCTAAAAAGTTTCAATGTGCGCTACTTACGGCGCGGTCAATGGGACACTCGCCAACAGCTCATTGATCATTTGATGGCCAGTACGCCCGAATACAATCGCCTTTGGGCTCAACCCATCAACTGGTCATGGACCCGTCGCGACTTACACGCATGGGCAGACAAAAAGGCCTCCTGACTATGTATAATTACTTATCGAACGCACCACTAGTAGTCGCTACGTGCTATGTTAGGTAGGAAATAAGATCAAGTGCTCCTTCCATTAATTATTCCTATAAAGCAGGGCTGTGAATCCAAATCCAGTGTTCATTAAGTCTATAACTGTTTCCTTCGCTAAAACAACCGGTATATGTGATTGGACAATAAAAGAGATACCAACCATGCATAAAGGCAAGTCCTGGATAATGACCATAAATAGTGAAGGTAAATGGTGGTGTGTTCTCATACAAGGGCTCAAGCTTATAGGTTAAACGTTCACCATTTCGTATATAAATAGGAGGAATTTCAGGTAAGTAATTTGGGATTAAGTCGGACAAGCTGGCAGGATATTGCCCAAAATCTTGATGATATTCTTCAATGGCATAGATTACCTTGTCATATTCCGGTAGTACTGAAGCAAGTTCAAAATCACTTTTGATTTTCAATACAAAGTAATCGTCAATGTTTGCATGAAAATTCTTATCTACTAGGGATGTAGCTAGAGGAATCGAACAAACTATCACAATGGTAACAATAATCAGAAGCCAATTCATATTGGCCTGAGTCCGCATTGGCCCGATTCTAGTCTGAGAGTTTGACTCAATATTCAACGCAATAAGCACTATAAGATATAGAACCAAGAGGCCAACAAGCGCTAATGCTATTGGCCCCAATAAACATGTAAGCGCCAACCCGGAAATTGCATCGGTATTCAAGACAAGCCACTTTACTCTGATGGATCCGAGAAATAACAAAAGCCCCCATACGAAGGCTATAATATTTAATTTTTGCAATTGTTTTATTGTTGGATTTCTAAATTTCATATGATATCCTTTTCAATAAAAGATAACCACCTAACTATTTATAAAGTTATCCTTTGGCGGCCTAACGGCTTATAGGCGGTCAAAGACTAAATTCATTATATCAATATGCCTCGCGGCCAAACGGGGGAAGGCAACTAGAAGCGATTGGTCGCGTTTCCCGTTGCGGGCGTAATTTGGGCAAGAAATAGGTTCGCTGGAATCAATGAGTCTGATTCCATTCGCGTTTGAAATTTCCCTAGAAAACAAAAATGCCCTTTAGAAGGGCGTTCCTTCGTTATCCTACCGTTTTAGCCCGCCCGCCTTCTTGACCCTGAGCAGGTGTATGATAAATCTGCCTTGTAATACTTCAATACAGGCATGGAGGAAACAATGTTTCAAAAAGCCCGTTTTATCCTATTGTTCACTCTCCTCATTGCCACCCTTGCAGCCTGTGAGACTTGATCAAAGCCTGCCCCAACACCAAAACCGGAAGTTACCCCACTGAAAGCAGCACCATTGCCTGGTTTGCCGGACATAAGCATTGTCCGCCATCCGGACCCGGCTGATTTCAGCTTTATCAATCCACATCCAACTTCCGTACCAATCTACGACCCAAATTCAACCGACCCGTTTCAAATTGATTTCCGGTCGTCGGACCTCGTTGATCTGGACTTGTCCAAATCGATGGACATTCTTAAACTCGCCGACTTCGACAGCCAGACCCAATGGCCGCCGTCTAACAAACTGCCGGCTGATTTTTCCGCTCAGCAGACCATGGATATGGGGAAAGATCCCGGTCTGGGCATAAGGAAATTGCACCAAAAGGGCATTACCGGCAGGGGTGTCGGAATTGCAATCATCGACCAGACCTTGTTGGTGGATCATCAGGAATATGTGAACCAGCTCAGGGTCTATGAAGAAGGCGAAGATGTAACCGACGGCTGGTTAGGAACATCCATGCACGGGCCAGCCGTGGCCTCGATTGCTGTGGGGAAAACGGTCGGTGTAGCTCCGGATGCTGACCTGTACTTCATCGCCACGGGCAGCTGCGGCGTAGACGCCACTGCCAGTTCCGCCTGGGATTTTTCCTGCCTTGCAAAAGACATCCTGCGTATCATTGCCATTAATCAGGGGCTGCCGGAAAACCGGAAAATCCGCGTTCTTTCACTTTCGATTGGCTGGAGTCCCCAACAAAAGGGCTATCAGGAGATGACCGACGCTGTAAATAAAGCCAACGCTTCGGGGATCTTCGTCGTCAGCTCAAGCATTAGCCAGACATATGGCTTCAAATTCCAGGGGATGGGGCGCGATTCACAAGTTGATCCCAACCAGTTTGACTCTTACCTGCCGGGCTCCTGGTGGGCGCAGCAGTTCTATGATGGCAAAACTACCTTAGACAAGACCTTGCTCGTCCCCATGGACGCCCGCACGACTGCCAGCCCGACCGGCATTCATGATTATGTTTTTTACAGCCAGGGAGGCTGGAGTTGGAGCATCCCATACTTGGCTGGCATGTACGCGCTGGCCTGGCAGGTCGATCCCGGCATTACACCACAGCAGTTCTGGTCCACGGCGCTGCAAACCGGCAGAACGATCCAGGTCGAGCACAATGCGAAGCAATATTCCTTCGGAGTCATATTAGATCCCCAGGCATTGATCGTCGCCTTGCAGAAATAACCTGACCTCAAGCAGAGCCCCATGTGGTTACTAAGGGGTTGCCCCTAGAACCCGACCCCCTTCTGGCCTGACCCCCTCTGCCCTGTCGGGCATCTCCCCCAAATCCTTCACAAAATTATGGTTAAGAAGTTTAATTTGGATCCGGATTTAGGGGAGAAAAAGACAAGGGTTGTTAAGAGTGCAGAGCATCTATAATAGGTGGGGATGGCTCTGCTTGAGACTTGGAGCGGAAGGCTCGAGGTGAAGGACTAAATGTATAGGGACCAATAACAAGGCAAGGGAAATCTGCAACCAAGATCAAGCTGGAGGCTGACATGAAGGTTCATAAGGCGGTTACTTACTCCTCACTTGCGATCATCCTGCTTACGGCCATCTTAATGGCTTCTCTCCCGTTCCGGTTCCCGAGCTCAGACATCGCCTGGAGGCCGATGCTCATCTTTTTTATGCCGGCGCTGGTACTTGCAGGCCTTCTGTTTATAAGACCCCTATTGGCTTTGAGGGTATTCAGAAATATCCTGGCGATGGCGGCGGTCCTTTCCATCGTTGCGACGTTTGCCGGCTGGATGGCTTTTGTCATCCTGTGCATATTCCTTGCGGCCCTGGGAGCTTTGTATCTCCAAGGCAATCGGAGGAAAAGACGATGGGAATGAAGCCAACACAAATCCATGTCATCTTTGTCGATGCCGAGACGGGTAAAATCCTTGGAAAAAATTTCTCTCCGAGCGACCAAATGCCAAAAATCTTTGAGCCACAAAAGACCACTCTCAACCTGGCTGGTACGCTGTGGGTGCTTGTGAAGGCTGAGCCTTCCACGGCCGATGAGTATATCCGGACAGGCGAGGTCACCATCAGCCTCGAGAAGGTAAAGCATTTACCGGCTCAATCCATCCTGTATTCGCTTCCGACGATTTGCGATACAGTGCCGAAGGTGCGACCGATAAACAAGGACCGTACAGACGCCTTACCAGTGATTGCCCCGCCTAGCGGGCCATCGATACCGGGACAGGCTTGAACCATAGAACCAAAACCCTCCCCCATCGAAAGCGATATTTTTAGAATCCACGAGGACTATTGGCGTCAGATCGAGTTCATATCTGTTGTTCATCAACCAGCCATCGACTCCGAGATGAACGAGATAGGATCCATCCATCGCGAGCACAGTAATAACAACAAAGGCATCATCGGGTTTACAAAAATCCATATCCGGAAGCAAATACCTTACCCCATTGCAGATCCTTTCCCATTTGCCACGCTGCGGGCCATGCTGCCACAAGAGTTGCACCAATACACCGGCATTGGCTATGGCGGCACGGGATCGATGGAGCCTGACGGCCTTATAGAAGGCGGCTTTGCGTTCCAAATGGGTCCCATGGTAGCTTATGGTAGGTGCGAAAAAGACCTGGTCGAAACACTTTGCCTACAGCATCAAGGAGAAACCTGTATTCCCAGCAAGGCGGCTATTGAAGCCTTGGAAAGGATAATGCTCTCCAATGGGCTGGCCCTGATAGATTGGTGCAGGGGCATTATCTTATTGCCAGGAACAAACAACGTACAAAGCTATGTTGAAAAGGTATTCTATTAGGCGCCGGCCGCCAACAAGACAATGGAGCCGCGTCCCGTAAAACCCCGGACGGGCCCAATACCCAGGTCGCTTTGATGACAAACGGTACGTGACCAAGGGAGGGCAGGTTTGTATATTGTTATTGGCTCCCCAAATTTGTCTTTTACTGTTTCTGGTATGAATTCCTGAATAGGCCTGTAGCGCTTTACAGGCAAAAGCCGGGGATTTGGAAAGCTTCATTGGGGTTGGAACCTGGGGCCGTGCCCATTCGTATATAGCTTATAGGATAAATGGCTGACAGGGGAAGTAAGACCCAAGGCGCCCAGTGTTTACTACCGAGGGTTTTGCATAGTCCAGCCGTAAATAGAAAAGGAGAATATTATGTTTACTGATAGAAACGGTCGCTTTCGTTTGGGCAGGATCGCAGGATTAATCGTCCTGGTTGTTGTTATCCTTGTGCTTGTGTCTGGATTGTTCTACACGATCCCGGCCGGGTACGTGGGCGTGGTCACTCGTTTCGGGGCGGTCTCGCGTACGGTCCAACCGGGGTTCCAGACAAAAATCCCGCTGGTTGAAAACGTGATCACCATGGACGTGCGCACCCAAAAAGACCAGGTGGATGCAGAGGCCGCAAGCAGCGACCTGCAGCAGGTCACCAGCACCATCGCCGTAAACTACAATCTCGATCCCATGTATGCAGCCGCTGTTTATCAGAACGTAGGCACCGACTACCAAAATATCCTGATCGCGCCGGCCATTCAAAATATTTTCAAGGCAAGCACGGCACAGTTCACGGCGGAACAATTGATCGACCAGCGAGAGAAGGTACGCGCGCAGGCCGAGGACGCGCTAAAAGCGCAGCTGGGCGTTTATCATGTGATCGTACTTAACTTCAATATCGTGAATTTCCATTTCAGCGATCAATTCAACCAGGCAATCGAAGCCAAACAGGTGGCACAGCAGCAGGTCGAAACGGCCAAGCAACTGCTGGCCAAGGCGCAGGTCGATGCACAAACCACGGTTGCCCAGGCCCAGGGACAGGCAGATGCACAGAAAGCGCTGAAGGATACCGGCGCCCTTTCGCCCGAGTACCTTCAATATATTGCCATTACAAAATGGAACGGGGTGCTGCCATCCGTGATCGGCGGAGCAAGCCCATTCATCGATGTGTCCCAATTCAGTAATCAGCCGACCACGGCGACCGGCAAGTAATGAAAAAGGTTCCTAACCGTATCGAATAGAGAACATGGACAAAATGCCCTCCATCCGCAGCGCGATGGAGGGCTGCAACATAGCGGCTTAAGGTTGTTCATTAATATTCCCAGGAGACCCTAAAGGTTGGCTTTTCAACCAAATAATTCCGGCTGAATTGGAAACCTTTAGGGTCCCGTCAGAAATCAAGGAGCTTCAAGCCCATGAGTTTATCCTCTGATCCACGAGCAGCCGAATTCTATGCCAGGACATACGATGATTCTGTCCCGGATTGGCCGGGGGAGATCGATTTCTATCGGGGCCTGGCTTCAGAAGTAAAGGTGAAGGGAGGAAGCCTGCTGGAGGTGGCCTGCGGAACAGGACGCGTGACCATCCGCCTGGCGCAGGATGGACCTTATACCGTGGGACTTGACGTTTCCGAGAAAATGCTCGAAGTTGCAAGGGAGAAGGGCAAAGGGATACCCAACTTAAAGTGGGTGGAAGCTGACATGCGTGACTTTGAGCTGGGAGAGACTTTCGACCTGGTGCTCATACCGGGGCACGCGTTCCAGAATCTCAACACGACGCAAGACCAGGTTGCGTGCATGCAGTGCATCTACCGTCACATCAAACCGGGCGGGCGGCTTATAGTGCACCTTGACCACCAGAGTGTGGAGAATTTCATCTGGTTGGGAGGCTTAGCCGGGGGAAAGGGGGGCGTCTTCGAAGCAGCCGAGGAGTTCCAGTATGCCCTGACGGGGCACCAAGTCCGCGCTTTGCGCGCCTGGGATTATGAACCGGCCACGCAAACTGCCATTTCCACGACAGCCTGGGAAGAAATCGGGGCCAATGGGCAAGTGGTCGACAGCTGGAAAACCCCGCCGGTTCGACTGCACTGCATCTACCCGTTCGAGATGGAACATTTGTTGGCGCGCGTGGGCTTCCGCCTGGAGATGGTTTATGGAGATTTCTTCGGACACCCGCTGGAGGACAAAAGCTCAAACATGATTTGGGTGGCAAGCAAACCAGAAGCGGCCGGTTGAGGGGCTTTCCGGTGGGAATTGGAATAGGACATTGAAGCTACCCCCTGTGGCCTGATCCCCTCCGCCCTGTGGGCTTGCTGCGCGATCCCCCAAATCCGCTACAATAGTATGGTTAAGGAAGTCAGTTTGGATCACGGATTTAGGGGAGAAAAAAATGGCATCGAACGCGTTGATTAGAGTTAAACTTTAATCAGCCATATAATAATGAGTTAGGCGTAATAGCACCTGAATCACTCGAGATAATAGATATGAAGTGGAGCAAACTCAAGAAGTTGACGGAAACTCTTTTGGCAGACAGCCTTAAGAAGCGAATCCAATATCATGTTACTCAATACGCAGGCGATAGCTATACAATGGCAAGAGGCTGGATAACCCTTGATGATAACGAGATAGCGAATTTTTCAACCGTCGAATGGCTATGGCAACGCGGCGATTTAGAGCGAGAGATAGAAGATATTAATAAGAACCAAGATTGGATGATCTCTGATCAAAAAAATGAGTTAACGCCTGCCTGGAGTCAAGCGTCGGAAATACTTCAAAAACAGGGCGTTTTTTCGCGTGATCAGTTCTATGATAGTCTGGAAGAATATGTTCAATTGTCCATCGAAGCTGCTCTAAACTCACAGAATCCAATCATCCAATCCATAGCAATGTTTGATCGGCGCTGCGGAATCCGTCGCTTAAAGTCAATGAAATTACCTGATACTTCTAATGCCCTCATAAAGAATTTCTATAGAATTCGGTGTGAGGCTGAAGGTATCCAAGCCGCAGCATAAAAGAACAATACCAACTGCAAACAAGTTTGCAGCAGTCTCTTGAGAAGATGGGGAGATCGCAGCATTCGAGGATACCCGGCATTGGG
>CAWAKH010000017.1:0-241454 GCA_963782565.1 uncultured Chloroflexia bacterium | reverse complement strand
CGGTGAAAACGATCAATGAATTCGGTCCATGGCGATCGCCCCCGGGAGAAAAAGCGCTGGTGAATTAAGTATACATCAACTGATCGGCATACTCCGGATTCCCCGGAGCTTTCTTTGGGATTCTCCTTTCAAATTCAATTTGTAGGCATTGTGCACCAGGCGGTCCAGGATTGCATCAGCCAAGGTAGGGTCGGGAATGCGCAAATGCCACTCGCTGGGTGGGACTTGGCTGGCGATCAAGGTGGAAGAGTGGCCAGAGCGATCATCCAGGATCTCGAGTAGATCCTGGGCATTGGGGACCGTGAGGGCATCTCTCATCCCATCGTCGAGGATCACGAGATCAGTTCGGGCCAGGCTGCGCAACAGGTTGGAGTACGAATTGGTCGGACGCGCTTGGGCGAGCTGATATAACAAGCGAGAGGTGCGGAAGTAACGCACGGAGAAGTCAGAACGCAGGGCAGCCGTCCCGAACGCGCAGGCGAGAAACGTTTTTCCGCCGCCCGTCGGACCCAGGATGATCAGGGGATGATGTTTCTGGATCCAAGTTCCCTGGGCCAGCTCCAGGATGGTGCGGCGTTCCAGACCGCGTTCGGGGGATAAGTCCAAATCTTCAATGCTGGCCTGCAGAGGAAAATCAGCGGCTTTGGTCAAGCGCGCAGTGCGGTTGTCGTGGCGGCGTAAACATTCCCGATCCACGAGGAGCGCCAGACGTTCTTCGAAAGGCAGCTCAGCGTATTGGGGGTTGTCGCGTTGTTCGCGTAAGCCGTCGCGGAAAGCCGGTAGACGAAGTTGCAGCAGTTTGTCAAAGAGAGCTTGGTTAAGCATGAGGATCTCCTCAGGAATAGTAGGGTTCACCACGAATGTTCTCGTGGGCGGGAAGTGGGGTCGCTTCGGGCAGGATGAGGGAACTTTTTGCGGAGCCGCTGGAAGGCAGAGCCTCCAGCTGGGCTTTGAGATCGCGGTAAGTCAGCAGCCGGGCATCCAACATGAGCTGGGAGGCGGTCTCCATGGCTTGCTGGCTATGTTTGCGGGATAGGCTGAGGACTCCCATGCAAGCGCGATAGGCCTGTTGGGGGTGATGTCGTGAAGACAGGAGCGCTTGGACGAATTGAGCCGTGACTGGGCCGATCTCCCCAGCCCAGTGCAGAAAGCGTTCGGCAGACCATTCAGCCACAAAGCGATGGTTGGCGGGCATGTGTTCGGGTTGGGTTGAAAATCTGCCGGGAGCCGCGCTGCGGGGGTGGATCGCCACCTGAATGCCTTGGTGGAAGATCTCCACGACCCAGTCGGTAGCGCGGATCTCAACTTTTTCGTGAAGCAAGCGGCTGGGTACGCTGTAAAAGTGCTGCTCGAATGATACGTGATAGTCGATGTTCACCCGGGCGGTCTTCCATAAAGCAAATTCATATGGGTGTTCTGGGAGGGGACGCAGTGCAGGTTGATCGAGTTCTTCGAACAGTTCCCGACGCGACTTTCCCAGATGATCCATCTTGCGCTCGTTGAGAGCCAAAAGCAATGGCCGCATGGCCTGATTGAATCCCCCTACACTGAAGAAGACCTGATTGCGCAGCGGCGCCAGGACCCAGCGCTCGATGTTCTGTACACCGTTCTCAGAATTGGGCTTGTCTTTGGGTTTCCGAATACGCGTCGGCAATACGGCGACACCATAATACTCAGCCATCTTCAGGTAACTTGGGTTGAGATCCGGTTCGTAGTAGCTGGCGCGTTTCACTCCAGCCTTCAAATTGTCAGGTTTGATGATGCGTGGCAGACCGCCCAAAAAAGAGAAGGTGCGCACATGCCCGCCGATCCAGTTCGGCAGCGCCTGGCTGCTTTGGGCCTCCGCATAGAGATAACTGCTGGCCGCCAGCGTGGCGACAAATATCTGAGCCTGGGTGATCTTCCCACTTTCGGGGTTGCTGATGGGAACGGTCATCCCGGCATAATCGACTTCCATTTCTTCGCCCCCTTTCCGCGGCAGACGCATGGAGGGCGACAACTTTCCTTTCCAGCGCCGGTAGTACTCACAGTATTGGGTGTACCCGTAGCCTTCCGGGAATTGTTCGTGATACTCGATCCATAGAAGCTTGAGGGTTACCCCACGCTTCCTCATTTCACTATAGACCTGCTCCCAATTCGGAAGAGTCTTCTGGGTTTCGCTTATGCGGGCTGTCTCCGGAAATAGCATCCTGTACAACGCCTCGTCATTCAACTCCTCTGGCAGCGGCCAGCTCAGCCCTGCCCGGGCCGCGCGCTGAACATATTCACTGACCGTGCTGCAGGAAATATTGCAGGCACGCCCAACCACTCGGTTGGACAATTTGGATCCCCATTTCAGACGAAGTACTTCTTAAATCTTGCGCACGGTTAACCTTTCCTGTGTCATCGCTACCTCCACGTAGTTCTGCAAGATAGCTTGCCACATTTTTGAGATTAACCAGCGCTATTTTCTCTCCCCCCAGTTAGCCAAAAGTGTGCGGCATGCTCCGATCTACCTGATCGGCATGCCCCGTTTTAGCTGATCGGCATACTCCGTTTTCAGTGATCGCCTTGCCCCGAATTATGCACTGCGGAAGTCCCCCAGGAGCAAGTGCGGGGATTCATGCTTCGCAAGAGCACAAAGGAGAACGGAGATAATTGTTAAGAGCAAGAGCGAGTACCAGTACTCCAGGAGCAAGAACGAGTACCAGTACTCCAGGAGCAAGAACGAGTACCAGTACTCCAGGAGCAAGAACGAGTACCAGTACTCCAGGAGCAAGAGCGAGTACTAGTACTCCAGGAGCAAGAACGAGTACTAGTAAACGGAAAAGAACCAAGACAGACCCCTCTGCCCTCCGGGCTAGCTTCGCGATCCCCCAAATCCGATATGAGAATTAGACTTGCCAACGAATTGTTTGTTATCGGATTTAGGGGGGAGAGGGAAAGGAAGCTCGTGCGGCGGAGCCGATGTGAAGGTGCAGGGGTAGTTGATAGCGGTAGAAGGCGAAAAGCAGTCACATTTACGGGTGGGCGAAGCATAGTCCAAAAGAGCTAGAAGAAATCATGCTTTCTAGCCCTTTGGAATTAGTCAAAAAGCACCTATGAAAACCAGCCAGTGTCAGGCACAATAGGGTTGTCCCTGTCTAGTCAATGCGAGGAAACCTGTTATGGCAGTAACCCAGAAGGTAAAGAAGGAAGTGGGGGCCAGTAGAGCCGCCAAAGGAATCCTAGGCAGCCTGGATCGCCGTCTGGTAGAGCCGGCCGGGCTGCTCGTACGCTCCTCAGGGTGGGTACTCTTCGTCTTCATCCTGTACATGTTATGGTCCGGGATGTTTCCCGAGGAGGCACGCGGAAGCATTTATATCTGGCTGGGCGTATACGCAGGTTATCTCCTGCTGCTGGAATTCCTGCGGAGGACCTGGACGCGCGGATACGATACCTGGTTCTTCCGCATGACCAGGATCAGCATCAATCTCGTTGTAATTTCTTCCCTGATCAGCATTTCTGCGACAGGCCGCTCGCTGCTGATATTCGCCTACACCGTGCCGATGTTCGCGGCCATCATCTATTTCTCCGATCATAACTGGGTTAAGGTGACCGTCGGCGCTGCAGCGGTGTTGGGTCTGTACCTGGCCGGCATTCCCTTTGCCCGTGATACACGATTAACCCCCGGCCATTTCGTGGTACTGGCCGCGGTATTGGCAGTATTAGGGATTGGATTCGAGCTATTCCGGCGAAAGGTGGATTCGGGTCCTGCCCGGCTGACCGAGATAGCAAGGGAACTCCATAAGACGCTCGACCTGCAAAGACTAATAGAAGATATCCTGAAGCATGCGGTGAAGATCACGCAGGCCCAGCGCGGGCTCATCATTGTGATCAACCCGCGCAACAAGAGATATGTTGGGCATACCCTACAGAATTTTGCCCTGCGAGCGAACCACTCCATTGAAGACCTGGCAAGCAAATGCCTGATATCCGCCCATAAACAGCCGTTCGAGAACGCGGACCTGCACGGCGCATTCAATAACAAGGATATCTACAATGAGTTCTTCGAATCGGTTTCGGGATCGGTGATGGCGGAACTGCTCTACGACCAGGCGGGGCAGGTCATTGGTGTGGTGACGGTGGCGAGCGACGAACCAAACGAGTTCGACAAAATTTCGAAGAGCCAGCTCAGGGAATTCGGGTTCCTGGTGAGCAGCGCGATCGATAACTGCTTCCGGCATCGCGAAATAACCCTGCGGGACGTGCGCGACCGAGAGGCCGGAGAAAAGTTCGTCTCCGCCAACAGCGAGGACGAAGTCATAAAAACCCTGGTGAGGGAAGTGCGCCAGCAAATTCCGCATGCCGAGGAATTGATCCTGCACCGCTACAGCGAAGACAGCGAGGAATTATTCCCGGTCTGCTGGCTCACCCCGGAGATCACCTCAAAATATTTCGATTGGTCAGTCCCCAAGCCGGCAGGCAGTACGCCGCTGATGCGGCTGGGTTACGGCCTTGCCGGGCATGCCCTGGAATTGCACGATACGATCCTGGTGCCCGACGTAAACCACCATCCATGGTACGTAAGGAACGACAACCAGCGTAAAACAAGGAGCCTGCTGGTGGCGCCGTTATTCGACCTGGTCGATAACGAGCAATACGGCACACTGAGCCTCGAAAGCACGGAGCCTTCCGCCTTCAACTTTGAGGACGAAACCATCATCACCCACCTGACCACGCAAGCCTCGCTGGCGATTGCAAAATTCAGGGATTTTCAAGGTTGGAAAGAAGAAGGCGGCACGTTACGCAAGATACTGGAGCAGATCCGCACCTTCGACGTCTCACTGCCTGAGGCGGCACTGTGCGAGCAAATTGCAGACGCGGCAGCGAAACTATTGGGGTTCAAGATCGCCCGCATCCGGCTGCTTTCCCAGGACGACCAACTTGTCACCGCGGCCGTCACCGGCGTCCCTGAATCCATCAGGAACAGCCTGATCAATACGAGCCTGCCGTATGCCGAACTGAAACCTTTCTTAACCCAAAAACACAAGGTGGAAACATCCTACCTGATCAAACATGGAACGCCCGGGTGGAAACAATTTGTGGATAAATACTTCCATACACCCAGCCAGACCATGCAAACGAAAAACGCATGGCACGCTTACGATGCGTTGATCTCCCCCCTACTTGACCCAGCAGGGAACCTGCTTGGAATATTAACCCTGGATGTGCCGCTCACGGGCCTGGAACCCAACAAGCAAAACCTTGACCTGATCGGGGTGTTCGCGAGCGCGGCAAGCTGGGTGGTGGAGTTGAGCCGGACGCAAAGGCGCCTGAACGACCAGCAACATCGCGCCCAATCGTTCATCGACACCATCAGCCAGGAGTTGTCAAAGGGACGCGACCTCGCCACGATCTGTGAAGTGGTCGTACAAGTGGGTGCGAAACTGCTCAGCGCAGAAGGCTGTTCGTTGTACCTGGTACGAGGGAACGACATCGAGCTGGTGCATTCGAATTACCTTGCGAATACAGACTATATCCTGCGGCGCAAGCCGATCTCCAACCAGCCCAAGGCGGGCCTGACTGCCTGGGTAGCAGCCACCGGGAACACCCTGTGTTTCAACAATGAAGAATATAAAAAGCATGAAGCCTGGGCGGGGGAAGCGCAGCACCTGGGCCACATTCCCAGCAAAATATGCCGGTCGGTTTTGCTGGCGCCGGTAAAGGACAAAGACGACAAGGTCATCGGCGTGCTTACGCTCGAGAACAAGACCTCCATCATCGGCCCCAAGGATTTCGACAAGGCGGACGAGCAGCGGTTGACGAGCCTGGCCAATGAATTTGGAAAAGCCATTGAGGTCATCGGGCTGTATGAGGAAATACGGGAGTGGGAAAGATCGGGCATGGCGGAGGACCTGCATGACCTCATCAACTGGTACCACTCCGGCGTCATCATGTGGATCGAGGCCATGGAGGAATGGCTCAAGCAAAACGATGTTGAAAAGATCAGGGAGTTAATGCCCGAGCTTCGGAGACACGCGTACACGACCGTCTATGAACTGAAGACCCTGCATACCAATATACTGACAAAATCCTTCGAAGCCGCCACGCTCGGGCAGGTACTTCAGGAGACCATGGCGGTCTGGTCGAACCGCGCCAAACCGAAATACAAAGGAAACATGCAGATCAGCCTTGACTGCCCTGCAGACATACAGATACCGGTGAAGCTGAGGAACACGATCGTCAGAATTGCCCTATTGGCATTTTCAAACGCGATCCAACATTCGGGCATTACCGAGGACCCGAATGTAAAAGTGCTGGTGAGCGTCGAACAAAATCAAAATGAGATCATCCTGGGCGTGATGGATAATGGGAGAGGAATAGACTTCGACACGACCCAAAAAGGCTTCGGATTCGACAGGATGAGACAATTGACCGAAAAAATAAACACCTGGGGCGACGTCAATGCGACGCTCCAGATCGAGACCGGGGTCAACCAGGGAACACAAGTACTGCTGCACCTGCAGACAAAAGACAAATAAATAGCCTATCCCACCTTACACAAAGGAGGTGACCATGGAAACAAAGATCAAGATTTTATTAGCCGATGACACTCTAATCGCGAGGGAGGGCTGGAAGAAGATACTGGAAACCGCCAAAGACATCGAGATCGTAGGAGACGCAAAATCAGCAGTTGAAACGCTAAGGAAAGTAAAAGAGCTAAAACCGGACATATTGTTGATGGACCTGAACTGGTTTGGGGACGATACGGCAGGCTGGACGGCCATACGTGAAATCAAACAAGGCAGCAACGTAAAGATCATTGCGGTAACGGCGTTCGAAAACCTTATCAGAGATGCACGGCTGGTCGGCGCAGATTCGGCCTTGTTGAAGACCTTTACCAGGGAACAACTGCTGGACGAGATCCATGAACAAGCGGCCAGGCGCAGCGAGAGCTCCATATCACCTCAATCCATCCTGATGGGCGAGAGCGTGACAGACCGGGAGTTGCAAGTGTTGAAACTCATGGGCGAAGGACATCGTGACAAGGAAATCGCAGAACTACTCGGCATCGCACCCACCACGGCAAAGAACCACGTCAAAAGCATCCTGGTAAAACTCAACGCCAAGAACCGCACCCAGGCGGTATCCATTGCAAGAGAAATCGGACTCCTGAAATAAATCATAGATCCGCGTATTTGCTCACCTCTCCGTCCCACGCTTTCAGCCTGGGACTAGAAATCCCGGTGAAACCAGCAACGGGGGTGAGTGTTTACAGATCCGCTAAATAATCCAAAAGGAGCATATTCAATATGCTCCTTTTTGCTTTCAGGAAAGACTATTTTGCACGATGTACTCTCCCCCGGAAACAGATAAGCTAAATGTGGCAGAGGATCTAACGCACCTGATCCGGCCAGACAAGGAGAGTGCAAAATGCGTATCGGATCTGTATTGATCTTCCTGGTTATGACATGGATCGGCCTGGGCTTTTTGCTCTCCGACGATATGAATACCCATCAAGCTGTGAGCCAAATGCAACAGCAAGCGGACCAAGCCATCCAAGACAGAAAAGCCGTGCAGGATCAGCTCAACCGGGCAAATGTCGAGTTGAATACCTGCAAGACGGATAACGAGCACCTGACCCAGCAAGACTCAATGCTGCAAGAGCAGGTAAAGGGATCCCTGAACGAAAACCAGATCCTGAAGAGCCAGAATGTCGATTTACATAACAAACTGGACGAGATCAAGAAGATCAACTCGTTCATAGAGGACCTGGTGGCGATCCCGCCTCAGTCCATGCTACTTGCAATCTTTGTGCCGATCCTGCCCGTTTCGCTGGTCGCCAGCCTTGTAGTGTATCGCCACAGCCGACGCTGCAGCGGCACAAAGCCCGGCAGAGCCAACAAGCCGGAACGCATAGTGTCGATCAATATCACAGAGGAGGAAATGAAACAGATCGTCAAAATGCGTCGGGGGCAGCAGTAATCAATCGCAGGAAAGAGGAACCCGCAACCTAAAAGGAGGCGATCTATAAGATAATGAAGTCAAGGAGGCCGTCGATCACGTCCTCCTTGACAGTTAATGTTTTGAGTTCGCTAATTTCACTTCTTCGGGGCCAGGGTAGTGCAGCCTTAACTTAATCAAAGCTCTATTTCTTATCCTATAATTTATAATATCGAGCGAAGGGATACCTGCTCGAAAAAGCAGACCAATCGCAACATTGCGCAGGAGCTGCCCTCATGACCGAAAAAGAGGAAGACAAAAAAGCCAAGGACGAGACCGAAGAAAAGAAGAAAGAAGAGAAGCCCAAGCCGGTGGATAAGCGGAGATAGGAGAAGATTCAGAGCAAGAGCGGGTACTTGTACTCCAGGAGCAAGAACGAGTACTTGTACTCCAGGAGCAAGAACGAGTACCAGTTAATGAAGAAGAACCAAGCAAGCAGACTGAGTGAAACGATCAAGGACCCCCTCTGCCCTCCGGGCCTGCTTCGCGACCCCCCAAATCCGATATGAGAATTAGGCTTGACAAAGATTTGTTTGTTATCAGATTTAGGGGAGAAGAAAACGATGGTCGCGCGGCGGGTCGATGGGTTGAGGGTGCGGGGCTGGCAGGAACACGAAGCGGGTCGAGGGGTTGTAACAGGAGATGGTGGAAGTGGCGTTTGGATAAGGCATCGTCCCTTAGGAAGGAGATCAACACATGAGAATTCCTGTTTTTGTTTCCTGTCCCACAGCTTTAAATCCGGATCAGGACAAGAGTTCGCAAAGTCATTTTGCAGGAAATGGATGACCTGCAGCTCGAGGCACGCGCCCTCGGGAGGACTGATTACCCGGCCGAGTATCCTTTGCGCGAGGTTTATACGATCGCGAAACATTGCGCGGGCGCGGTGATCCTGGGATTCAGTCAGTTTGAATGCCCGAGCGGTGTATGGAAGGCAGGCACGCTTGCGGAACGACCGGTCAGCGGGCGGACGGTCCTTCCAAGCCCGTGGAACAATCTGGAAGCGGGCATTTTGTATGCGCTGAAGATCCCGATCATCGTTTTTCATGAAGAGGGCATCACGGGCGGCATCTTCGATGTGGGCACAACCGACCTGTTTGTGAACAACATGCCCGTCGCGCCGCTCAAGCAGAATCAACGGGGCAGCTTGCATGAAGTTTTCCTGAAATGGTCATCGAAAGTTCGACAGTTTTATTACGGTGAGGGATAATCTCCAAGACTCACCATCCGGCCCGTCGAATTGAGATGAGATGCTGGAAGGAGAAATGTGGGATGAACGAAGACAAAAGAGCAGATCTCTTGAAAGATGAATATATTATGCTCCAGCAGTTCTACGAGGAGATCGACGGGAAAGGGCTGACCATCAAGAGCTGGGCCATCTCAGTGGCCCTGGCCGCGATTGGCGCCGGTGTCTTTTATCGCAAGGAAGTACTCCTGGTAGGTTTTGTGGCAGCGTTGGTGTTTTGGTATTTGGAGGCCTATTGGAGGGGGCTCACACATTTCTTTGCGGTACGGATCAGGAATATCGAGTCCGGGTTCCAGAGTGAAAAGTGGAAAGAAGAAGCGCCCCTTCAGGTCTATTCGACGTGGTCGGAGGAGTATAAGAGGGGAAAAGATCAAACGCTTAAATATCTCTTCAAGCAATCTTCATTTCTGCCTCACGTGTTCATAGCCGTAGTTTGCCTGCTGCTCTATTTCTTGGTTTGAAGCGCCGGGGATGGTGGTCTGGATGCAGGGGGAGGGGAGAAATCACCGGAGATAAAGAAACAAGATCTAAACACTAAGGACACGAAGAGCACGAAGGAAACCGGAGATAAACAGAGATGTACAGAGATAAGGGAAGAAACTTTAAGAGCAAGAGCGAGTACCAGTAAGCGAGGAAGAATTAAGCAAGTACCGTCAAGGCGGACCCCCTCTGTCCTCCGGGTCCGCAAACTACGCGGTACGCTACGCTATCCGCAGGACCCGCTACGCTTGTGCTTCGCGATCCCCCACCGCGAGAACGCAGTGCAGGCAAATCCGATATTAGAATTAGGCTTGGCAACGAATTGTTTGTTATCGGATTTAGGGGGGAAACAGAAAAAGGTTATTTGCGGGTTTTGCGATCGAACACACCCGACTGAAGGCAAATCAGCAAAACCTGCGGATCGAAATGTTTCCCGGACTCAGATCGTAGATATTCCATGGTTTGTTCTTTCGACCAGGCTTTGCGATAGGGCCTGTCGGAAGTGAGAGCATCCCATACGTCTACAATGGAAAAGATGCGCGTCTGGAGCGGTATCTGTTCGCCTTTCAGGCCACGCGGGTAGCCTGTGCCGTCCCACTTTTCGTGGTGACAGTAGGGAATGTCAAGGGCGGACCGTAGATAGTGTATGGGGGACAACATCTCGAAGGCAAACTGGGGATGCTTCCGCATGATGACCCATTCATCATCGGTCAGCAAGGCGGGTTTGAGGAGGATGGCGTCGGGGACGCCCATCTTGCCGATATCGTGCAGGAGCGCGCCCCGGCGGATGTTTACCAAGTCCTCATCCTTGGTGCCGAACAAGCCGGCCAATTCCATGGTCATTTCGGTAACGCGCAGGGTATGTCCCTCGGTCTCTTTATCACGCAGGTCCATGGCATGAGACCAGCCTTCGATGGTGGCATCATAAGCCAGGGTAAGCTCGGTATTGGAACGCTGCAGGTTGTCGAACAGAGAGGCATTGTCAATGGCCAGGGCCGCCTGACTCGCCAGCGTAGTGAGGAAGTCGAGCCATTCCTGGTCGGGATGCAGGGGAGTGCGGTGGTAAACCTCCAGCACGCCTTTGACAACCCCCTTGGCCACCAGCGGCACGCCGAAGTAGCACACAAAATCTTCGCCCGCCAGGTAGGTGTTCAGGAGCAAGTCATCCGGCTCATCTTTCAGGTCCGGGATCTGAAGCAGCTGGCGTTCCAAGGCAACCCTACCGGCGTAGCTTTGGCCCAACCGCACGCTTGCTTTTTCGGCTAACCTGGTACGGAAACCGGCCCCCGCACAGTATTCCAGGTTTAGATTGGTGCTGTTCAACAAGAGCACGTCGGCCGCATCCACACTCAATTCACTGGTAACCTGATTAAGGATCATGGTCAGACTGTTGCGCAGGTCGAAGCTGGAGGTGACCACCTGGTCGATGTTACGCAGGGACGCAAGGCGGTGAAGTTGACGCTGGATCCTTTCGTCCGCCTTTTTGCGGTCGGTGATGTCGCGGCCAATGCCCACCAGACCCACGACCTTTCCGTTCCCATCGCGCAGCGGCACCTTGGTCGAAAGGACCCAAACGGGGTTGCCATCGGCATCCAACCCGCCTTCTTCATGATTGATAATGGGGTTTCCGGTATCCAAAACTGCCCTGTCGAGAGCCCAGTATTCGCCCGCCAGTGCAGCGGGATACATATCAAGGTCGGTCTTCCCGATCACGTCTTCCATTGTTTTTCCCCCGGAGGCCTGCCAGTCCGCCAGGTTCGAGAGGGTCTTACGACCATCCATATCCATCACCATGATCCGGTCAGGGAGATTGTCTATCAAGGTCCGAAGCAGGTTCCGTTCCTCTGCCAGCTTCTCGTCCGCCTCTTTGCGGTCGGTCATATCGTGATTAAAACCCACGATTCCCGTGATATTCCCCTGACGATCCCGCAGGGGCACCTTGGTCGTCAACAGCCAGTGTTGCTTGTGATCCTGATCGATATACGGTTCCACTTTATCAATCAGCGACTCACCCGATTGAGTAACCTGTTTTTCGTCGACATCATATTGGACGGCCTGTTCCCTGGGGAAGAAATCGAAATCCGTCTTTCCAACCACCTGCTCCAGAGAATTTGCCCCCAGAGCGCGCTGATGCGCCTTATTATCGATGACGACACGGCCCAGGGCATCCTTAATAAAGATATTGTCCGGCAGGGTGTTGAGCAGCGTGGTGAGCAGGTCGCGCTCCGCCATCAGCATATCTTCCGACTGCTTGCGGTCGGTGATGTCGATGATCGAAACGATCACCTTGGATAAGGAATGCTCGAAGCCGGGGGCTGCAGACCAATTCAGGGCGACATCGATCTGCCGGCCATCCAGGGTGTGGTTGCTGCCTTCCCATCCAAAACTGATTTTGCCTTCCGCAATGCTGATGAGTTCAGCCTGGAACGCAAGGAGGAACTCGTCACCGACCAGGTGCGTCAGGTCTTTGAAAAGGTCTTCTTTTTGGTCGGCCCCGTACATTTTTAAAGTTGCCGCGTTGACGTCCACAACTTTGGCGAGGCCTGCGCATTCGGCCACTGTTTCCGGGTGTGCCAGGAAGTATTCCTGAAAGTCTGTTATGCCATCTTCGCGCAGCCGGTCCAGCCGCCGTTTGACGGCCGAGAAATCCTGCTCCCACAGGGAAATGGGTGAATCTTCGAAGAGGCTTCGATAGCGGGTCTCACTCTCGCGCAGGTTCTCTTCCGCCTGCTTGCGGTCTGTGATGTTCTCGATCTGAGAAATAAAATAAAGCGGCTGTCCTTGTTCATCCCGGATAAGGGACACGTTCAACAAACCCCAAACGACCTGCCCCGACCTTTGGAAATAGCGTTTCTCCATCTGGTACGATTGGATCTCTCCCGCCAGCAGCTGGTACACAAGCGCCAGATCAAACTCAAGATCGTCTGGATGGGTAACTTCCTGGAAAGTCTTATCAAGCAATTCTTTGGGTGTGTATCCCAACAATTCACACAGGGCGCGGTTTACACGCAGCCAGCGGCCGTCGATCCCCACTATGCCCATGCCGATGGCTGCATATTCGAACGCACCGGAGAACCGTTTTTCGCTGATGCGCTGCGCCTCCTCGGCCTGCTTCCGTTCCGTGATATCCAGAACAACCCCCTGGCTGAGCAGCTTCCCGTCATCCTGGTTGGTTATGATAAACAATTCATCCCGCACCCAGATGACCTCTCCCTGGCGGGTCAACATTCGATATTCGTCCCGGTTGGGCTGCCTGGTTAAATAATGTTCAGCATTAAGTCGGACGACCCGGTCGCGATCGTCAGGGTGGATCAATCGATTCCATAAGCCCTGATCGGAAATGAAATCCTCGGCAGGGTACCCCAACAAGGTCTGCACTTGCGAGCTCATGAAGGCCGTAACGAAATCCACACCATCGATCTCCGCCACATCCTGATAAGTAACGGCAGGCAGCTGCTCCACCAGCGAACGAAAATGTTCTTCCTTCTGGCGGACCGTTTCCAACAATCGCACGTTATCCAGGGCGATGGAGGCCTGGGCCGCAAAGGTCGTCATGGCAGGCAGGTCGGCTGCATCCAGGTCGTCTCCCGCCACGGTCAGCAATCCGAAGGTTTCCCTTCCCCGGGTGAGGCGGACGGTGATGCCAGTTTGTATTCCAAGCGTCTTCTGAATTGTTCCGGCGAAAGGGTGCAGGGTTCGCGGCAGGAGTTTTTCATACAAGAAAAGGTCGGCGACGCTAAGGTCCGCCTTGCCGGTCCTCAATACCCGGTCGAACAAACCGCCAGGCTCCACGGGGAGACGAAAGCCTCTCGTCTGGATCCCGATCATCTTCTCGAGGGCCTCCAATACTTTTACGGGATGCGACAAATAAGAGAGCACCAGATGGCCCGGATCCTCCGGCAGCGCCACAAGGATCGCGGCCCGGTACCCCAGGCGGAACAATCCGTCCAGGACGGCCTGGCAGATCTCCCCGCTAGTGTGCACTCTTTGGATCACATTCCCGGCCTCGCTCAACGCCAGGAGCAATCTTTGACTTCTTTCGGCCTTCTGCAACGATCCCTGAAGAGCATTCTCGGCTTGCTTGCGTTCGGTTATATCGTGCAGGATGGCGGTAAAGAATTTCCTGCCGTTCACTTCAGCCTGGGAGATGGAGGCCTCCAGCGGGAATTCCTCGCCCGTGGCGCGCAGGCCCATTACCGAACCCAGGTTTTCTGCGCTCCTTTTTGTTCTGGCCGTCCGGCCAAAATCACGCACGTCCCAGATATGTTGAGCGCGAAACCGCTCCGGCATTAATAGCGCGAGAGGTTTTCCCTTCACCTCATCGGCAGAGCGCAGGAACATTTTTTCAGAGGCAGGGTTGAAGATCAGGATGTTTTGGTCCTCATCGATCACAATAATGGCATCCATGGCAGAATGGATGATGCTGCCCAGCAATACCTGGCTCTGCTGCAGGGTATCCTGGATGTCCGGGGCCATCAGGACTTTAGTCACCCGGAAACCTTCTTCCGATTAACTTGAGGCTTTCCGATCATTACGCGGTCGCGGCCTGCCTTTTTGGCGCGATAAAGGGCGGCATCGGCGATACGGATGAGAACGTCGCCGTTGGATCCGTGGCTGGGGAGCCCGGCGACTCCCAGAGAGAGCGTCAGTGCGCCCAGCAGTCGTCCATGGTGCTTGACATGCAATTGCTTGACCTCTTCCCGTATTTTTTCCGCGCGCTGCCGGGTGATCTCGAGGCTGGCATCCGGCAGGATCAGCGCGAATTCCTCGCCGCCATAACGGCAGGCAATATCGGCCTCGCGGATCTGGGAGCGAAAGAAAGCGCCCAGCTCACGCAGGACCACGTCGCCCGCCTCATGGCCGAACATATCGTTGAAGTGTTTGAAGTGGTCGATGTCTATCATCATCACGCCGAGCGGACTGCCTGCACGCGTGGCGCGGGCCACCTCCCGGTCGAGCGATTCTTCCAGGTAACGCCGGTTGAACATGCCCGTGAGAGGATCGCGTATGGACTGCTGACGGAGGCTATCGCGCAGTTTCAGGTTTGAGATCGCGAGGGCCAGGCTGTCCGCCACCGTATGGGCCAACTGTTTCCTGGCTTCGGTATACCAGACCTCGGTAGTACTCGCATCAGATTCCTCTTCCGCCTGGTGACGCAGGTGCAGTACGCCCAGGGTTTCTCCCTGCGCGATCAGCGGGATGCAAACATAGGCTGAAGGCGCGGGGTTCTGAAGATGTGAGCAGATCAGATCCGGCTTATGATTCTGATGATCACCGGTTGATCGCGTTTCCGCGCCATGCAGCTGCCCGCGCCGGAAGGCCCAGCAATCGGCAGGTTGGAAAGCCGGTGGATCCTTGCTGGGTTCGCCCCAGGCTGAGACCGACTCTGCGAGGTTGCGCGAGGCGGCCAAGACAAAGAGAGCGCCCGATTCCTGGGGAAAGATCCACTGCGCCTGCTGGCTGATGACGCCGTAGGCCTCCTCGATGGTGGGACAGCACTGGACCAGGTCGCTCATGTCGTTCAGCAGTGAGAGCTGGCGGGTGCGCTGCTCCAATTCACCGATCCAGGCAGTTTGGGTCTGTTGAGCCTCGCGCTGCGTCTGTTCGATCTGTTTGCGGGCAGTGATATCCACCAGCGTGCCTTCATAGAACAACGGCTTGCCATGCTCATCGCGGACGGCCACGACACTCTCCAGGATCCACATCCGGCTGCCGTCCTTGCGATATACCTCCGACTCAAAGCTGGATACCCTTCCCGTTTCTTCCAGCCGCCTGCCCAGTTCGCTGCGATGGGAGGCATCCACGTACAGTTGGTGATCCAAGTCGGTGACGCTAACAATCAACTCCTCAGCCGTGTCATATCCGAGCATTTGGGCCAGTGCAGGGTTGGCCGTTATGAATCTCCCTTGCGGGGTGGTCTGAAAAATGCCCTCGATCGAGTTTTCGAAAAAGCTCCGATATTTCTCCTCGGCTTTGCGCTGGGCTTCTTCGGCCCGCCTGCGCTCCGTGATGTCACGGCCGGTACCGACCAAGCCCACAACATTTCCTTGTCCATCTCGCAAAGGCACCTTGGAAGTCAAGAGCCAAGTTGGGTTGCCTTGCTGGTCACGCGTGGGTTCCTCCCGGTCAATAATTGGCACTCCCGTATCGATAACGGTTTTATCATCAGCCCAAAACCTGGCTGCAAGGTCCGCCGGATAGACCTCAAAATCCGTCTTGCCAATCACATCTTCTATTGTCTTCCCACCGGAAGCCTGCCAGTCAGCTATGTTAGAAATGATCTTCCGCCCCTGCCTATCTTTGACATAAATAAGAGCTGGCAAATTATCGATCACTGTGCGAAGCAGGTTTCGTTCCTGCGCCAGCGTCTTCTCCACCCGCCTGATGTGGAGCAACCAATAAACCATGACAAGTAAAAGAAAACTGCCAAGCAGGGCAGGAATGATCAGGTTCAGCCGGAGATTGGGATCACTTATCGTAAGGAGCAGCGCAACCGGGCTCAGGACCAGCGTTATGGCCAAAAGTAACCAGAGCCAGAAGGGCGGGCCTCCGAAACGGAAGGATCCATCTTTTGTTTGCATATCCGCCTTACCTTATCCAAAAAGATTGTATATCAATCCGTTGATATAAGTATTTCAGTTGTGTAACCTTTCCTAAATGTAAGCGGTGATCCCGGGCGTTTATAGTCAGGGTCAGCAGGGGGGCCCGGAGGAATGCCGGGAAAAGGCCCTGCTGTAAATGGGCGCTTTTGGAGGTTGGAATTGCCCGCCGGGGCCGACTCACAGGGTGCCACGCGAAGCCGTGCGGGTGGTGACACCGCTTCGCGTCATTTCATGGAAGCCCTACAGGCTGGCTGAGCGATCCCCCAAATCCACGAGCAATTTTAGTGGTCGCCAACAATAGCATTCTTCGTAGATCTAGGGAAGAAGTCTGTTCGCTATTTGCTAATCTCCGTTCCTCGATTAAACTAATCGCATAACAGCCCAGGAGAATAATCATGACCGAAAAAGACGAAGACAAAAAAGCAAAAGACGAAACCGGAGAAAAGAAAAAAGAAGAGAAGCCAAAGCCGGTGGACAGGCTGGTGGAAACCAAACACTCCGTCACGCTCGGCGGCAAAGAGATTAAATACACCGTAGTCACCGGGACTATGGTGATGAAGGAAGAGCAACCCGACCAGACCAAGGATTTCGAGGGCGAGAAGCCGCGGGCGGAGATCTTCTTTATCGCCTATACGAAGGATGAGGCCGAGGACAAGTCCAAACGCCCGATCACCTTTTCCTTCAACGGCGGGCCGGGGTCCTCGTCCGTGTGGCTGCACCTGGGCCTACTGGGTCCGCGCCGTGTGGTGCTGCAGGAGGATGGCAGCCTGCCGCCTCCGCCTTTCAAACTGACGGATAACGAATACTCCCTACTCGACCAGACTGACCTGGTCTTTATAGACCCGGTCAGCACGGGATACAGTCGTCCCGTGGAAGGCGAGAAGCCCAAGGAATGGCACGGCTTCAAGAAAGACATTACCTCGGTCGGTGACTTCATCCGGCTGTATACCACGCGCTATGGGCGCTGGCTTTCACCCAAGTTCCTGATCGGCGAGTCGTATGGGACCACGCGTGCAGCGGGCCTCTCAGGTTATTTGCAGGAACGCCACGGCCTGTACCTCAACGGCATCATGCTGGTCTCGGTGGTGCTCGATTTCACCACGCTCGAATTCACGGTCAACAACGACGTGCCTTATGCCGTATACCTTCCCTCCTATGCGGCCGCGGCCTGGTATCACGGCAAGCTCAAGAGCCGCAAGCCGCTGCAAACCCTGCTCAAGGAAGTAGAGAAGTTCGCGCTGGGTGAATATTCGGAGGCGCTGCGCAAAGGCGATACGCTGACGAAGAGCGAGCGCACGCAGCTGATCGAAAAAGTTGCGCGCTATACGGGGCTTTCCCCTGAGTTCATTGATCGCAGCAACCTGCGCATCCTCGACCAGCATTTCTTTAAGGAACTCCTGCGCGACCGCGGACAGACGATCGGGCGTCTCGACAGCCGCTTTTTGGGACGCGACCGTTTGGGCGTGACAGATAAGCCGGAGTACGATCCGCTGATGACGAACGTGGCGGGTCCGTACACCGCGGCTTTCTACGATTACGTGAGGAGCGAGCTTAAATTCGAGTCAGACCTGGCCTATGAGATCATCAGTGAGCTGGTGTATCCCTGGTCGTATGCCGATTTCGAGGACCAATTCGTCAATGTGGGCGAGCGCCTGCGCTTCGCGATGACGTATAACCCGTATCTCAAGGTGTTCATGGCGAACGGGTATTACGACCTCGGCACGCCCTACCTGGCCACCGAGTATACGGTGAACCATTTGGGACTGCACGAATCGGTCCGGAAGAATCTGAGCATGGGATATTACGATGCAGGGCACATGATGTACATCCATATGCCGTCGCTGGCAAAGCTGAAGGATGACCTGGCTCAGTTCATGAGCTCGGCCATACCGGGATAGGGTTTTGAACGCGGAGTTAATTAAAAGAGATTTGAACGCGGAAAACGCGGATAAAAGCGGATGTACGCGGATAAGAAGGACAAGAAAAGATTTAACGCAAAGAGCGCAAAGACGCGAAGATTTAATAATTTTTTGGGATGCCGAGCTTGGAAAGGAATTTTAAGTCCGTAGCGACTTCGCGTCTCTGCGTTAGGCACCTGGCATCTTTGCGTTAAATGCTCATCTCTTGCGTGCACGCCAGAGGACGGTGAGATAGAGGGCGATGCCGAAGTTGAAGAAGTTGGTGCCGCGGATATCGGGCACCTGGCCGATGTAAAGGCCGCGCGGCCAGAGTAGGGACAGCAAGGCGAATAACTGCCCAACGAGGACTTTGTCGTAGCTGTAGATAAGGACGGTGCCCAGGATGGCTCCCGTTACGCTGCCGGCGCCGCCCAGAATAACCATGGCGAGCAGCAACGCGGAGACATGAAAGGCGGCGATATCGGGGTCAATGTAGCTGAAGGTGCTGGCATACAACGCGCCGGCAATCCCTGCCAGGGCGGAGGACAGCACGAAAGCCAATTGACGATAAAACGCGGCATTGATGCCCAGCGATGTGGCTGCGGTCTCGTCTTCCGAGGCGGCCAGCCAGGCGCGGCCGGTGCGAGACGACATCAACCGTCCGCTGGCAAAGGCCGCCAGCAGCACCACCACAAAGACGAGATAATACTGGGCAGACGGCGCGGCCAGCACTAACCCGAAGAGGTGCGGAGGAGGCACGGCGCCGAGTCCGCTCCCGCCGCCGGTGAGATCACCGGCGTTCACGATCACCTGCTGGGTCATCAAACCGAGGGCAAGCGTTGCAACCGCCAGGTAATCGCCGCGCAGTCGGGTCGAGGCGCTGCCTTTAAGCAGGCCAAAAAGCCCGGCCAGCAGCGCGCTGAGCAGCATGACAAGCATAAAGTCCAGCTTGATATGCAGCGTCAGCACCGCAGCGACATATCCGCCCAGCGCAAAACTCATGGCATAGCCAAGGTCCAGCACACCCGCCACACCCAATAGAATATTGAGGCCAAGCGTCAGAAGGATATAGATACCCAAGCCGCGCAGCAGGATCTCCCCGCCCAGGTTGAAGACCGTTGTGATCACCGGCAGGATGGCCAGCGCAACAAGCAGGCCGATGAGCCAGCGCCTCATGGCCGATGATTGGGTGGGCGCGGTGAGAACAACCGAGTCGCGCACCGAGCCTTCATCCGTGACCGTCTCACCGGCAAAGCCGCCTCGCCGCCAAACCAAAAGTGCGGTCAGCAGGCCGAGCAGCAGAACCGGAGTCCACTGGGTACTGAGGAAATAATCACTCAAGGAACCGACTATGCTCAGTGTGAGACCGCTCAACAGCGCGCCGAACGCACTGCCGATACCGCCGAGGAGCGCGGCGGCAAAGGCGATCAGCCCGCTCTCGGCCCCGTCGCTCCCGAAGGGGCGCGCATAATAAAGTGCGAAGACAAAAGCCGCCGCCCCGGCCAGTGCGCCTCCTAGGGCAAACGCGCGCCGAATGGCGCCGTCGCGGTTCACGCCCACCATCTGGGCCAGCTCCTCATTTTGAGCCACCGCACGGATCGACTTGCCGAGATCCGTGGCCAACAGAATATAGGTAGTCACCAGCACGAACAGGATCGCCGCTGCCCACACGAAAACATCGGAGCCCTGAAGCACAACCTTGCCTGCCAGCAAATTGGTATGCGGGAGGAAGTTGGGGATGCCGTCGGTGGGAACTTCGGGCAAACCGGGCACGCTGCGATGCTCGCCGCGAATGAACGACTTCTGAAAGGTCCGCCAGACCAACGCGCCCTGATATAGGATAAAGGAGAGACCGAGCGAAGCGATGAGAGGCGCCAGCTTCGAACGGCCGCGGAACGGGCGGAAGGCCAGCTCTTCCACCCCCACCATGAGCAGCGTGCCAACTAGAACCGACCCCACCAGGACTCCGAGCAAGACTGTGATCTGCGAACCGGCCGGCCAATTGAGGTTCAGCCCGATGATATTGATCACCGAGGTAACAAAGGCAGTAGTCAATGCAAAGACATCGCCGTGCGCCAGGTTTAGGATGCGGACGGTGCTGTAGATGACGGTCACGCCGATGGCATTCAGGGCCAGGATCGAGCCGTTGACGAGTCCGAAGATCAGTAGTTGTAAGAGGAGGCCGTTGCAGTCAACGTTCTTTCCGCACCACGCCACCGACACCGGCGCGGCTGTGGTAGTGGTGTTCACGGCCTGCTGTTTGGCAGCTGTCCATGCGGCCTGCAAGCTTGCGGAACACCCGCTGGTATAACGTCCCTGCCACACAAGGGAGATATGCCCGGAGGCCGAAGCCGGAGAGGTAAATGTCCCATCCGCGGTGAGGTCGGGGCCGAAGGTTTGAGAGAATGAATTATTTGTGATGCGAGGCTGGGAACCGGCCGGAATGTTGGCGTGGTCGAGGCTGGTGCAATCGAGGCTGTTATCGGTTTTGGGATAGGAAAAAATAAAGGAGAAGACCGCCCCGTCAGCCACTGTGAATTTGACAGTAATCTCGCGCCCATCCTGGGCCTTGCCGGAGCCCACCCAGGCGCCGTCATAAGGGCCGGTGGAAGCTGAGACAGTGGTAGGCGCGGAGGTGGGGTTTGGACTTACTGAGGAGCATGCCCCCAGGAACGCGGCAAAGAGGATAACAATAAAGAGCATCCTTTGGCGAGGCATGCGGGCTATGCTAGCCGATATGTTTTTATTTGACAAGGCTCTGGAGAACGGACCTGTGATTACGATTAGAACACAGATGAGGCGGAAGAAACGGAGGTACGCGGATCAAGAAGAAGACTTAACGCAAAGCACGCAAAGATTTTTTGATAAGACCTTGAGCGCGGAATGCACGGATAAAAAGGGGGGCACGCGGCTTTCATTTTGCCGGGGTTGAAACCCCTGCTTAGTACGTGGAAGCCCTGCGGGCTATAGAGGGCTATATTGGCGGCCGCGACTATGTGAGCAGAGGCAATATTTTAAGTAAAGCGCAGGGGTTCCGTTTTGAACATGCGTGCTATAATGCCGAGGTAGTCACTCACATGGACCCCACCCCGACCCTCCCCTAACGGGGAGGCAGGGGATTCCGAATTTTGGGATGTGGGCGGGAAGACCACCGCCCACATCCCAAAATTCGGTTATCGCACAGAGCATGTGAGTGGACGCAAACAAATTAGTCCCTATGACATTCGCACATCTTCACGTCCACACCGAATACTCGCTGCTCGATGGCTTCTCGAATATCAAGAAGCTGGTGAGGCGGGTGAAGGAGATGGACATGCCGGCGGTGGCCATCACCGATCACGGCACCATGTTCGGGGTGATCGACTTTTACAAGGCGGCGAAGGAAGCAGGCGTAAAGCCGATCATTGGGTTGGAAGCCTACATGGCATCACGCGGCATGAAAGACCGCGACTCCAAGCTTGACCGCTCGTCCTATCACCTGCTGCTGCTCGCTGAGAACGAGACCGGATATAAGAACTTATTAAAGATAGCTTCCGCGGCGCAGCTGGACGGCTTCTATTACTATCCGCGCATCGACCATGACTTTTTAGCGGCTCACGCAGAGGGGCTCATCTGCACCTCAGGCTGCATGTCCGCAGAGATCCCGCGTGCCCTGCTGGATGAAAAACCCGAAGAAGCCGTTAAAAAGATGAACTGGTATTACGACGTCTTCGGCCCGGACCGTTTCTTTGTGGAGCTCCAACAACATAACATCAAAGAGATCACGGACTTGAACCGCCGACTGGTGGAAATGGGGGCGCGCTATTCCGCGAAATTCGTGGCGACCAACGATGTGCACTACATCAACCCCGAGGATGCGCGCTTGCAGGATATCCTGCTCGCGATCCAGACACAAACGGTGTTGACGGACCCGAACCGCATGCGGATGACGGACGAGTCCTACTACCTGCGCCCGCCGGAGGAGATGGACCTGTTGTTCGCCGAAGTGCCGGAATCCCTGAGCAACACACTGCTCATTGCCGAGCGGTGCAATGTTGACCTGTCCTTCAAAGGCTACCACCTGCCGGAGTTCCCCGTCCCCGAGGGATATACGGCAGCGACGTACCTGCGCCACAAATGTGATGAAGGCGCGGCCAGTCGATACGGAGCACGCGCGAGCAGCCCCGAGGTGCGCCAAAGGCTCGACTATGAACTGGGCATCGTCCAAAAGATGGGGTTCAACGCCTACTTCCTGATCGTGTCGGACCTGTGCGAGCACGCGCGGCAGGAGGGTATCTGGTATAACGCGCGCGGGTCTGCGGCAGGGTCCATTGTGGCCTATGTGTTAGGGATCACCATGGTCGATCCGCTGCAACACGACCTGATGTTCGAACGCTTCCTTAACCCCGGACGGGTCTCGATGCCCGATATCGACCTGGACTTCCAGGACAACCGGCGCTCCGAGGTGCTTGAGTACTGCACCACAAAATACGGCAGCGACCGGGTCGCGCAGATCATCACGTTCGGAACCATGGGAACGAAAGCAGCCCTGCGCGATGTAGGGCGTGTGATGGACATCCCTCTGAATGAAGTGGACCGGGTGGCAAAGCTCGTGCCGTTCGTTGCCGGACACGGGACGACCATGCAGGATGCTCTGGAAATCCCTGAATTCAAAGAGATCTACAACACCCAGCCGCACCTGCATGAGCTGATCGACGTTGCCGCCAAAATGGAGGGCACGGTGCGCAATGCGGGTACGCATGCCGCGGGCGTGGTTATTTCCGATAAGCCCATCCTTGAATATCTGCCACTGCACCGCCCCACCTCCAACTCGGAGGAGACGCCCATCAAGACGGTCACGCAGTTCGAAATGGGCATTCTCGATTCCCTGGGCATGCTCAAAGTGGATTTCCTGGGCCTGATCACGCTGACCGTGATGGAGCGCGCCTGCAAGATGATCGAACAGCGGCACGGGGTCAAACTGGACCTGAACACCATCCCGCTCGACGACCCCAAGGCATTCGAGCTGATGGGCAACGGGCAAACCGCCGGCGTCTTCCAAGTGGAAGGCAGCGGCATGACGCGCTACCTGCTCCAGATGAAGCCGCAGAAGCTCGACCATATCATTGCCATGGTGGCGCTGTATCGCCCTGGCCCGATGGCGTTCATCCCCGATTACATTGCACGCATGCACGGCGAGGCCCCGGTCGAATACCGGCATCCCGCCATGGCGCCAATCTTCGACTCGACGTACGGCATCCCTGTTTACCAGGAACAAGTGATGCGTGCGGCAGTGGAACTGGGAGGCTTTTCGCCCTCCGAGTCTGACGAGTTGCGCAAAGCCATCTCGAAGAAAAAGAAAGAGGAGATCGAGAAGTTCCGGGCCAAGTTCGTCAAGGGCGCGGTCAGCAAAGGCATGGCGAAGGATACCGCCGAAGACATCTACGCAGATTGGGAAGAGTTCGCCCGTTACGGATTCAATAAAAGCCATGCGGCCGATTATGGCGTGATCGCGGTGCAGACGGCTTATCTAAAAGTCCATTACACGGCCGAATACATGGCGGCGCTGCTCTCGGCTTCTGCGAGCATCACGGAAAAGGTGGCGCTGTATGTGGCCGACGCGCGCACGATGGGAGTGCCCGTGCTTCCGCCCGAGATCAATGCATCAGGCTGGGACTTCGAGATCGAGGAGTTTAATAATAAACCTGCCATCCGCTTTGGGCTGGGAGCGATCAAGAATCTGGGCAAGGGCGCGGTGGAGCTTGTGCTGGCTGAACGGAAGAAGGACGGGCCATTCAAAGACCTCAATGACCTAGCCCGCCGGGTGGATTTGCGCGCGCTGGGCAAGCGGGGCCTGGAATGCCTGATCAAGGTCGGCGCGCTGGACGCGTTCGGCAACCGAGTGGCGCTGCTGGCCTCGCAAGAGCGGGTCATCGCCATCAGCAGCAACCATGCGCGGGCGGCGGAGGCCGGGCAACTCAGCCTGTTCGGCGCGGCTACCGGCGTTACCGAAACGATTACCCTGCCCAACGTCACGAATGTGGACCGGCGTGAAATGCTCAATTGGGAACGCGAGCTGATCGGGTTGTATATCTCGGATCATCCGCTCACGCCCTACCAGCAGACCTTTACCCAGATCGTAACGCACTTCTCGGGCCAACTCGGAGAGGCCCAGCATGAAGAGAAAGTACGCGTGGCCGGGTTGATCACTATCGTCCGACCGTACGTGACCAAGGCCGGCAAACCCATGGGCTTCGCCACCATCGAAGATATTCAGGGCAACATTGAACTCGTGCTCTTCCCGCGTACCTGGGAGAAGTTCCGCGAGCAGCTAACCAACGGACAGATCATTATCGTCGAAGGCAAGGTGGATACAAGCAATACGCCGCCGAAGGTGCTGGTGGATAATATCAGGACGGAGATCAAGGTGCTCGAGCCCTTAGCGTCGGTCCCTGCGCCAGTACAGGCGCCCGCTCCTCTCAAGCAGACAGCCGCTCCGGTATCGAAAATACCACAACCCAACAAGCCCCCGGCTATGCGTGCAAAACAAGCCGCAGAAAGTCCAGCAACCTATGCCGCGCGGCAAGGCTCTACCATGGCGGCCGAGGCGGAAGCCGAAACGTTCACCACCGGTAATCTGCCGCCTCCACCAGACAACTTCCCCGTTGGTTGGGATGCAGAATGGCAGCCTTCGTTCGAAGCCGCGCAAATCGCTGCGCGCCCCGAGGCGCTGCCGGAGGTAACGCAAGTACCCCACACGGAGGGTAAAACACCCAGCCTCATGCCTGACAAACCCAAAGGCAATACTGGTCCGCGCCCAATGGAGAGAATTGAGAACGGGAAGTCGGGAGCAGAAGTCAAACCGCAGGCTGAGAACCTGAGGCCAGCAGTGGCCGTCCAGCCCGTCGAAGCGCTGCCGGTTGAAGCGCCCAGCATGCCGTCCCTGTATATCCCGGTCGTTCAGGAAGAAAACAACAAAGAGCATCCGCCACAGCAAATCACCATCCTGCTGCGTTCGAGCGGCGACAAAGAGCGCGACAAGCTGCGCATCAAGACCATTTACGGAACGCTGATCTCGTTCCACGGGCACGACCGATTCAGTTTCCAGATCTTCGAGAGCGGCAAGGGCCACCTGATCGACTTCCCCAGCGATACGACGCGGCTTTGTCCCGAAATGCTGGCGCGGCTGGGTAAGCTGATGGGCGAGGAAAGCTGGCGGATCGAAGCGATCACGTTCCAGTAATATCGGCACATCGGAAATGATATCCGGACGCGGACGAACGCGGAGTAATTCCTCTTATTCCAAAAGAAGTTTTTAGTTCTACGATAAAGTCTGTTATATCCCTTAGGCCGGCAATTCCATAAACTAAGCCAGAGATCAATGTCCATATTTCAGGTATCAGACAAATGGAAAGCGATGTTCCCGGAGGCGCACGCGGGGGTGCTCGTTATGCGCGAGGCAACCAACCCGGCACAACATGCCGAGTTGGAAAAACAAAAAGCAGCCCTTGAAGAAGAACTGCGCTCGCGATTTGCGGGGCAGGACCGGGCGGCACTCGTAAAACATCCGGTTTTGGGGGCTTACGCCGCCTATTACCGGCAATTTAAGAAAACTTACCACGTGCAGCTTCAGCTTGAGTCGCTGCTCTTCAAGGGGAAATCCATACCGGCGGTGGCCGCGTTAGTAGAGGCCATGTTCATGGCCGAAATGAATAATCTGCTGCTCACAGCCGGACATGACCTGGACGCAGTCCGCCTCCCTGTAACGCTGGATGCAGCCACGGGAGCCGAGAGCTATACTTTATTGCGCGGCGATCCGCAGACGCCCAAGGGCGGGGATATGATGATCGTGGACCGCGAAGGGATCATCTCGAGCATAGTCTATGGGCCGGACCAAAGGACACAGATCACGGCGCAGACGCGGAACCTACTGTTTACGGTCTATGCACCGGCGGGGATTGAAGTGCAGCTCATTGAGGATCATCTACAGGAGATCCAACAAAATGTGCAGCTTGTTTCGGAAAACGCACAAGTGGAACTGCTGAAAGTGTTTGGTGCAGGCTAGTTGAGCTCGAGGCACGGGTTCAGATGAAAACACAGGTGATCTGGGAACAGGTGGTGGGGAAAGGGCTGGAGCATCTGATTCTGCGGGAAGACGAGGGTATCGAGGCAGACAGCCTGGCCTTGGGGATGATCGAAAGCGCCGCTTATAGAATCAAATATCAGATCATTTGTGATCCTGGCTGGAAAGTAAAGAGAGTTAGGGTCGAGGACTTACTGAACAACAAAGTCCTGGCTTTCATTCAGAGAGAAGAGGGGCTGTGGACAGACGAACGGGATCAGCCGACCGAGGCTCTCAACGGCTGCTCGGATGTGGACATTATGATCACGCCCTTCACAAATACTTTGCCGATCAGGAGATTGAATTTGGCGTTGGGTGAGTCAAAGGAAATAGCGGTGGTCTATTTTGGCCTGCCCGATTTGATAGTATCAAGGCTGGATCAAAGATATACTTTTCTTTCGCAGGAGAAAGATCACAAAGTCTATAAGTACGAAAACCTGGGCAGCGGGTTTACTTCGGACCTCAAGCTGGATGCAGAGGGATCGGTGCTGGACTATCCCGGCATTTTCAAATTGGTTTGGAAGGAATCGCTTTAGGGGTTCAGGATGAGCGTATTCATTTGCCCGATTGCAAACATAGAAGCCCCTCTCGAACGAGTCTGGAGCTTTCTCTCAGAGCCGGCAAATTACGCCCTGTGGTGGGATGCTCAAACTCGCGAGATAATCCCTGCCGGGTCCGCTCACACCGGGCAGAGGATCACGGCGCAGACCGGCGCATTGGGAAAACAATGGGGGGTAAACATCCTCGTGGAGGGTGTGGATGAACAAAAACATCAACTCCATCTGCAAACCAGGCTGCCCCTGGGCATAACCGTATTCAACCATATAACCTGCACAGCGCTCAACCAGGCCGCGACCCAGGTAACGTTTGGCTGAGACTTTACCTTCTCACCTGTATGGTGGGGGCAGATCCTAGAGCGTTTTGCTTCGAAACAACTGTACGAAGGAGTAGCCGAGGCACTCGCACGCTTGAAGCGCGCGGCAGAAGATGCAGGTACCGGCATTTGAGGCGCGGCGGATTTTTCTCCACGTCTCTGCAGACCTAGCGCATTTCCTCGCAGCAACTAAAAAGCGGTAGAATTCCCCTGGCAGGAAAATGGTTTTACAACAGGAATAGGGAGGGTTTTATGAAACCCAATCGTACGTGGATTCTTGCACTGGTTGGTGGGTTAGCCCTTTATGCTCTATTTGTGCTGGGCTATATTTTGAACGGCACACTCGGTGAACATGGGGCCACGGATTTTAATCCCTACTGGTACGGAGGTCATTTCATCCAGGAAGGCCACGATCCGTATCAAGCTTATTTTTTGGGGGAGTCACTGCCCGTCCGCCACCCGGATTTAGAGCCGGTCCCTTCCAACACTCCGTCCATGATGCTGCTGCTATACCCATTCTCATACCTTCCATGGACAGTGGCCAAAATCCTGTGGATGGTCTGCAATATTGCATTTGTTGTTCTAAGTTTTCGTCTGGTCTTTTTCAACCTCTCCATGCCCGGATTTTCGCTCGATCGTCTTACACAAATCCTGATCGCCCTGATTTTCTTTGACCTTTCAGCCACCCGCATTGCAATCGAGAACGGTCAGGTTACCATACTTGTATTCCTGTTGATCATCTCGGCCCTGGTGCTGGCTGATCGTGCATGGCTGCTCGCCGGCTTTTTGCTTGGATTAGGCCTATCGAAATATTCGGTCGCCCTGCCCATATTTCTCTTCCTCTTGTACCGCCAGAAATATCGCATTCTGGGAGTGGCGACCCTAACCCAGTTTCTGGGCGCAGCGATCCTCTCACTGGTAACCGGAAACCCGATCACGACGATTATCGGTGAGATTATTCATATTTTCTTCCTTGTATATAATGAGCCGGGCGTGCAGCTCGCCACGCTGTTCAAGGGAACCTCTTTAGGACTTCCGGCCACAATCGTCATGACGGTTACCGTTTTTGGTTTGCTCTATGCGTGGCTTGGACGAAGCAAACCTTCCGAAGGCCTGCAGGATATCATCAATTATCACGTGCTTAATATCCTCATTTTTTGGGCGCTGCTGGTCGCCTATCACCGCCCGTATGATGTGATTATGATCATCCTTTTCATGTCGCTGGTCTTCCGCGGACTCTGTCATCAGGAATTATGGCAGCTTTCGCAAGCTCAAAGTCGTTTTCTGGCTGCCGAGTTGGGGGTAACCTTAATCCTGCTCATCATCCCACCGCGGATTGTAGATATGATTCTTCCAGGGACTTACGACCTGCTCACCAATGGTGTCCCGGCATTCCTGCTGCTGGTATTGCTTATCATTACCATGTTCCTGCTGCATCGAGTGCTGGGCCAAGAGAAATTATCCTCGCAATTTCAGGTTCAACAGAGCTAGCGGGCTGCAGCCAATGCAGGAATGATGATCCTGTATATTATTAAAGCCGGAACAAATCTTGACCCCCGGTAACCTTAAGCAAGCAACCAATTTGATCATCACGAAATTCTTCTCATACCCACCGAGTCCCTGACTGCATTACAACGTTCGCAATAGGCCTTGTCGCAAAGCAAAGCAATCGGGTCATCCCGAATCATCTCGTCCACTGCCTGTATTAAAATGCGAAGCGAGACCGCCTGCACGGTCGCATCGCCGACTTTCACGCGACGGGTCTCACTGACAAGCATCGGCGTGATCGCCTCGAAGCCGGCCGAGTCGCCGGGAAAGCCGGGACATTCCAGGATACGGTCGGGCACCAGCGCCCAACGCGTAAATTGTTTCCGTCCGGCAAGCCGCTCGGCATAATGTATGCTGGTATTGACCGTGTGGTCTACACCCAGAAGCAGGACCCAGCCATCCGCTTCCGCCAGGGCACCAATAGGCCCAAGCGGATTCTGCAGGGTTTGCGCCGCAAGGAATTTATCGGCATATATACCGGCAAATGATTGTATGGGGTGCGCTGTCCGCCGGGCTCGCGGCTGTTTGCGCAGCGTCTCAGGCAGGATGCCCATTTGTTTATCCGCAGGCATATCAGGCTTGAACGGTTCCGCAAGACGATTCAGGTCGGTTTCGGTGCCATAGGTAAGGCCGTTGTTCGGAGGGCCCACTTCCGGTGTGATCATGGTCATGTAGGTGAACGTGGGCACGACCAGAGCTGAGACTGAATCCAGCGTTGCGCGCAGCAGGGCCTCCGGACCGCCCACCACCTCTCCAAAGGCATGGAGCGAGGCATGAGCGATCACGGGCGTATGCGAAAGCCCAAGCTTAAACAGGGCCGTACGGAGGTCGGTGGAAGTGACGGTTAACATTTTGGGGAGAGGGGCCGGCAGCCATTATGCGATGAAGGGGTAATAATAGTTATCTTCCCATCCAAACCGGCTTACGTTTCTCGATGAATGCTTGCATGCCTTCTTTCTGATCCTCCGTTGCGAATAGATTATAAAACTCCTGCCGCTCCTGAAGAAGAGCGGCCCCCAAGCCCTGTTCGTAGGCCTGATTGATCAATCCCTTGGCGGCTTGCACCGCAAGCGGGGCCTGGGCGGCGAGCCCTTCAGCCAGCTTTACAGCTTCGTCCAAGTATTGCCCAACGGGGACCAGACGGTTCACGAGGCCAAATTGAAGCGCTTCCTGCGCAGTCAGCATGCGGTTGGTGAGGATGATCTCCATGGCGAGAGCTTTCCCCACGGCACGAGTCAGACGCTGCGTTCCGCCCGCGCCGGGGATCACGCCCAGGGTTATCTCGGGCTGGCCGAACCGAGCGGTCTCTGAGGCGACGATCATGTCGCAAGATAGAGCCAGCTCACACCCGCCTCCCAAGGCCCAACCGGAGACCGCCGCAATGACAGGTTTACGGATGGCCATGATGCGGCTGAATACGGCCACGCGATCGCCTTCTCTCATTTCCGTCATGCTCTTATCGGCCATCTCTTTGACGTCGGCCCCGGCGGCAAAGGCTTTTTCGCTGCCCGTCACAACCAACGCTCCGACAGTTTCATCTTTATCGAAGGCTTCCAGGGCATCCATCAGCTCGTGCAATAACTGATTGTTAAGAGCATTCCTGGCTTTCGGACGATTAAAGGTAACCAGACCCACTCGACCGCGTTTTTCAACCAGGATCATTTGATAAGGCATGTTGTCTCCTTTCAGGATTTATAGCTACTTGCTCCCCAGAAAATAGAACACGGATTCCGCGACTGAAAAGTTGAAAGGATAGCCGTGACTGGATATGATTCTACACGAGAAATCATAGCGGAAGTTTATATGGTATCTGCGAATAATCCTACTATAATCAATACCTTCGCCAATCATGAAGTAGAGGCAGGCTGAAAAACGGGATGGATCATGCCTAGCCGGGCAATTTGCTCAAACAGCCCCGAAATTAATATTCCATCAGGCACTTGCGGAAGCAGTTTTATTGTCTCGATGGCATAGCGACAACCATGATAGTGCGACTTGAGGTCCAGCAGGCTGTACTCCGGATTGGACTGCCGGAATTGGTCCAAAAGAACATGGCTGAGGTTCACCATGAAGAAAGACAGGTTAGCCGCATTAGTCACAGCGGTCTTCTCTACGTTCATAAAATCATCCAGACCCCAATACTGTTTGGCATCGCGGAAGTTGAACTCAATCTGGAAACGCAGACTGTAAAAGTCAATCATGTTGTGATACTCCAATTTCAGATCGGTACTGAACAAAATGACGTGTGCCTGTGCACCGGTCGCCAGGTTGGTCTTCAACAAGATGACCGCGTTGAGAGGAAACTGGAACTCGAAGTTGAGTAAGGCAGCTTGATAAATGTCCGTGCGAATCCCATCGGTGATCGTCGTTTCCTTCAGATATTTGTTTTTCATCTTATGCACGTTCACCCGCTCACCATATTTCGTGGGTCGTCCAACTCCTGGATACCTTCCAGTAAAAGGTTCATGCAAACGAGCATTGGAGCGCAACTTGGAGATCAAATGCAAATCAGCTTGTCTCACCATCCAGGCACTGGGATAGTTGCCGAAGTGGCCGTCCATCACCAGATACGAGATCTTTAAAAGACCTGAAATACGAGCCAAAAATGCCTGTAACTGCGCTTGGATTTGCACCAGCTCCGCATTCAGCACTAAAGCTTGACCAGCCTTGTTCTTGCTGCCTTTCGGTCTGCCGGGCCGGCGTTTTTCCTTCGGCTTCTGGCCGTGAGATGGCTTGGATTTATTCTCCTTCTCCTTCACGACCTGCGTGATTTGTAGTGGATAGGATTGACGTTCTTGCACGCCAATCAGCGAAAAAGCAAAAAACGATACGGCAGAAACTGGCCGTTGATGAATGCTCGAAAAGAATTGTCCCAGACCGAAGGTCTCTTTGCCCGCTTTATCGACAACCACTTCATCACCAACCAACAAATACTCCTCGGTTGCCTTCCACAGTCGCTGGGTGAAGAACAACCACTGCATCTCAGCCCAGCTCAAGCCACTATGATAAAAACGCTGAATCGTCCGGTAACTGCCTCCCTTCTCGCTCCAGCGCGACAGGCCCAGCATGGTGATGCGACCCGTCATGGATAACATCGCTTCGATGATCCGACTCATCTCCCGCAACGTTGTTTTTGAAACCAACGGCGTAAGGCTTTGCAAAAGTGCTACAATTTCGGTCATGGGCTTCTCGGTCTAGGTTGCTGTCGCAACTTCAACTTTAACCGAAAAGCCCTACTTTTCTACCTCATTTTTTGGCCAAGGTATTGATAATACGACGGTATTTAAGATGGAGATGCCGATTCTCTGATCGTTTCCAAACTCACACTATCGCTCCCATGACAACAACTGAAACCGTCGCTCCCCTCGAAAAGCTGGATTTCAAGCGCGTCCTGCCCATACTATGCATTGTGCTTGTAGACTTGATGGGCCTGTCGATCATCATCCCTCTGCTGCCCCTGTTCGCGGCCCGGTTCGGTGCAACGCCGCTGCTGATCGGTATTTTGCAAGCCACTTATCCGATGATGCAGTTCATCGGCACACCAATCCTGGGCGGATTATCAGACCGTTATGGGCGAAAACCCATTTTGCTCTTCAGCCAGCTCGGAACTTTCGCAGGGTTCGTCCTGTTAGGCTTTGCCAACACCCTACCGCTTTTGTTCCTCTCACGGATCATCGATGGGCTGTCCGGCGCCAACTTGTCGACCGCGCAGGCCGCGATCAGCGACAGCACCACCGAGAAAACACGCACGCAGGGGCTGGGTCTCATCGGCGCCGCCTTCGGGGTGGGGTTCATCCTGGGGCCGATCATCGCTTACTTCGTGCTGGCCACTTCGGGAGGGGACTATCGGGCAGTTGCGCTGACCGCGGCTTTCTTCTCGCTGGCCTCAATCCTGATGACCACTTTCTGGTTCCATGAAACACACAGCAACGATCCTGCGGCAGGCCCCGCACGCAGACCGCCGCTTTCCTTTGCAGCAATGAGGCAGGCACTCAACCGACCGGTCATCGGCTTCCTGCTGCTCGTAATGTTCTGCTATCAAATCGCGTTTGGCGGATATGAGCAACTCTTTTCGCTTTTCACCCTCACGCGGCTGGGCATGGATGCCACCGACACCGCCGGCTTGTTCGCATTGGCCGGTGTATTCATCGTGATCGTGCAAGGTGTGCTCATCGGTCGCTGGTCACGGCAAAAAGGGGATCGCTGGCTGGTCATCCTTGGAATCTCGACACTGGCAGTAGGCCTTATCGGTACATCGCTTACCCCGCGCATCCCCGTACCGTGGTACAACCAGTCAAAAGTTTTGCAAAGCCTGGCCGGGCAAGGCGGGCTGCAGGTCTCGACACAAACCATCAAAGTCAGCCTGCCTCCGGAGGCAGCCCGGGGCCCATTCGGCATCATCTGGCTATTAGTAGCCAGTTTCCCGGCCGCGTTGGGAGGCGGTGTTCTACACCCGGCGGTGAACAGCCTGATCACCAAGTCCGCGGATAAGGACGAAGTGGGCAGCATGCTGGGTATCTCCGCCGGATTCTATAGCGCGGCCAATGCCATTGCGCCGCTGTTCTATGGTTCGTTGTTCCAATGGCTCGGGGCACCCGTACCCTTTTTCGCCGGCGGCGTGATCCTCGCCATACTGTGGATATTTGCTTCGAAGGCAATCCCGCAAACACCACAGGCTTAGCTGCCGACAATTTCAGATGAGTTCAGAGAATAGAACACGGATTTGGTAGGGCGAGATCCCACCACACGTCGCGGATTTAAGGGATTTGCACGCTGAAAGAACACAGTTCGGGCGGATCATTTTTCGGGAAAAGCCGCAAGACTCCCCCGTTTCGATCCATGAGCACTGCGGCTGAGGTAATGAGGTCGTTAAGCGGGCCAAAGACAGCCTTGTTGGAACACCCGGCAAACGGTTGGGTGGCTAGAAAGAAGTTACAAGGAGATCCTATGATAATTTTGGAAAACATCGTAATTGGTATTGTGGCAATCCTGCATCTTGGCTTTCTGGTTCTTGAGATGTTCTTGTGGAGCAAGCCGTTTGGCCTGAGAACCTTTAACATGACCAAGGAGACGGCGGCGGCATCAGCAACATTGGCAGCCAACCAGGGGCTCTATAACGGTTTCCTGGCTGCGGGCCTGATTTGGGGACTCTGGTCAGGGCTGGCGTCTGTCAAAATATTCTTTCTGGCGTGTGTCGTGCTGGCGGGCGCCTTCGGCGGGCTGACAGCCAAGCGCTCTATTTTATATATCCAAGCGCTTCCAGGTTTAATTGGATTGATCCTGGTCCTGCTGGCGAGATAAATTCAATGTATCTACTCACCCCTGCGTCCCACACTTTCAGCCTGGGACACAGGATTTGGAAAAATGAACGTTGGCGGGGGAGAACACCCCGCCTACGTTCATTTTTCGGTGAGAACTTTAACGGGTAGCAACCAGTTATGAATTTTCAAAAGCTTGCCGGCGCGGTTGGGATGATCAGCCCGCTCCTCTACGCGGCTTCAGTCACTGGGCTGACGCTGGCTCAATACGATTTTATGCGGTCGCTGGGCTGGGATCCACTGTACGCGCCGACCTTTGACTGGCCCAGTGGGCTTGCCCTGGGACCGGATGGCTGGTTCATGACGCTCACATTTATGATCTGCGGTGCGGGAATGGCGGCCTTTGCCGCGGGTGTTTACTCGAGCCTGCAAACCCAGCGCGGAAAGACAGGCGCGGGCTTGCTTATGGCTGCCGGAATCGCGATAATGGGACTGGCATTCACTACAGACCCAACCTTGCGGTCCACACCCGCCACCTGGCATGGACGCCTGCACGATCTTTCCTTTGTTCTGCTTGGACTGTCGCTTTTGCCTGCAATGATCGTTTTAGGCTTTGCATTCCAGAAACAGAACCATTGGAAAGCTTTTTCGGGTTATACATGGGCGACTGCTGCGCTGGCACTGCCAACTTTTGTTTTGAAAGGGATGGCGTTCTATATTTTTCTCCTGGCCATGCTGGCATGGAGCGAAGTGATTGCATTTCATCTCTGGAAACAAGCATTTGATACGACGGCAGGCGATGGTTCCTGAAATTACGGCATTGGTGAAACCAGCAACGGGAGGAAGCAACGCTTTTTATTTTATAAGAGGGGGATAACAGGGCGGCCACAAAAGCTTGGAACGCCGGGATCAACAATACTCCATGGGCTGCTATTTATTTTCCGAGCAACACATTATCAAGATCTGAAGTACCGGGCAGGATCAAATCCGCACCCTGGCGGCGCAGCTCGGCTTCCTCGCCGAAACCGCAGAGGACGCCGACCGTCTGCGCGCCCGCAGACCTGCCCGCGCGAATATCCACGGTGGTATCGCCAGTCATGAGGCAGGCGGCAGGGTTGACTCCCATCTTTTGGGCAGCCAACAGGATGGGATCCGGATAAGGTTTTGTGTGTTCGGCGCTCAGGGCGGTAATGACGATGTCGAAACATTCCACGAGGTCGAACTGTTCGAGAAATGCCAGAGTACTGAGTTCATCACGCGCGCTAACGACCGCCAGCGGATAACGGTCTTTGAGCCGTCTCACTGTTTCCGCCGCGCCGGGAACGATCAGATACTGGTGTACTTTTCTCCGGCGATGGCGACTCATCCAATCGATGAACGCGATGATCTCATCATCGAGACCGATGGTATCCGCCAAGCCAAGCAGGGCATTGCCGGGCGATTCCGACCACATGACAAGCCGGCGCGCCAACCGCTCGGGATCACGCACCCACGGCAGGCGTCGAATCCAGCCCGAGATCTTATTGACATAATAATCGTCTGTATCGCTGAGCGTGCCGTCCACATCGAAACACAGAGCCTGAATACGGTTAAGATCAAGGGGCATGGGCCAATTGTATACGATTTCAGGCCCTGGAAATGCGGGAGGAAAGGGAGAATTGGCGCACAGATCTAACCAGCGGGACGGATACCCTCGGGTGAATAAGTCGCCGGAGAAAACGACTTACCTCAGAAAGATTCATTCACAACCGTTGGGCAAACTTATTAATGAAAATCGCAATGAATCACGCTGCGCCTCTTGACTACAATACAAGCGGCCCGGTTGACGACACGAGGAATCCTCCAAACCTAGAGAAACAATTTCCGCGCAAGGCCCGCGGGCTGCCATAAGCAGGACGCAAAAACTCCCTGCCAAAGGGTGAAGTAAACTTGATGAACCCGTGGTATTATCTAACATTGGAAGCGGGCCGAAACACCCATGATAAGCTTGTCAGCGCGAGCCAAGCGGTCTTCCAAGGCAATCTCCTGCAGCAAAGAGATTGCTTTGCTTGTTCGATGTTCTAATGAGGGAGGAAATCAGGCAATCGTCTGAAAATGACCATGACTGAAGACCCGACCAAATCACTGCTGGAACTTCTGATCCGGATAAATCGCGAGGTGGCCGCGGCTCCTGACCTGCGGACCGTGCTGCAACGGCTGATCTTTGCGGCCATGCAGCATGTGGGCGGCGAGCGGGGCAGCATCGTTGTGCTTGACGATACGGGGAATCCGGTAGATGCCACCATCGTCTATGGGAAAAGCCTCCACGAAAACACAACCCACCAATTAAAAGATACTGTTGATCGGGGCCTGGCAGGCTGGGTCATCCGCAACCGCAAAGCCGCGCTTGTGCCGGATACCAGCATGGACGAACGCTGGCTGCGTCGCCCGGATGATGCCTTGGATCGAAGCGGAGCAAAGTCCGCGATATGCGTACCGCTGATCGCCCGCGAACGACTGGTGGGTGTGCTCACCCTGGTCCACTCCGTCCCAAAATCGTTCGGCACCGAACATCTCGAACTGACGCAAGCCATCGCGGACCAAGCCAGCATCGCCGTGCTGAACGCACGGTTGTATGCCGAAAGCTCGCGGCAGGCCCACATCATGACCGCACTGGCCGACGGTGCGGCGGCCTTCAGCACCTCACTGGAATTACGCGAAGTCTGGCAGCGAGTGGTAAACCAAACCCTTCAGGCCATGCAAGTGGAGACCGTTGCCATAGGGCTGATCGAGGGGGCTGAAGAGAGCATCGTCTACCAGGCCGCCGCCGGAAAAAATACGGGCGGGATCATCGAGCGGCGCATTCCAGGCGGGCAGGGCCTGGCAGGCCAGGTTGTGAGCGAGGGTCGCGGAATCATCATTGCACACGTCAAGGAAGATAAAAGTTTCACGGATATAGATCGCTTTAACGGCATCGAGGCCTCGGCGGTCGCCATTGCGCCAATCCAATCACAGGGAAGGGTTATCGGTGTGCTGGAGGCAATCAATCCGATCTCACACACTTTCGATGCGGACTCCCTGACCGTTATGATGGGCATCGGCGGCCTGGCAGGGGCTACGATCATTAACGCGCAACTGTTCGAGCGGTTACAGACCGCACACCAGCGCTATCAGGAGTTGTTCCAAGAAAGCATTGACCCGATCTTCATTACCGATTGGGAAGGAAAAATCACCGAAGCCAACCGTGAGGCGGTCAACTTAAGCGGTTACAGATCAGAAGAGCTTCAATTTATGAGCATAGACCAACTGCACCAGGTGGACTGGAACAAGGTTGGGATGAAATTAGAGAATCTGCGAGTAGGCGACGGCTGCACCTACGAATTGGTACTGCACAAGGCCAATGCGGAAAAAGTGCCGATAGAAGTCCGCAGCCGTCGCGTGGAGTTCGAGGACACCGATTCCATTCAATGGACGGTGCGCAATATCAGCGAACGCAAAGAGCTGGATGCCCTGCGCGTGGACCTGACCTCCATGATCTACCATGACCTACGCTCGCCGCTCAGCAACATCGTATCGAGTCTCGAGGTGCTCGGCGGAATGATCGGCGAGGACGAAGCTACACGCTCGATGCTGAGCGTGGCGGTCCATTCCACCGACCGGATCCAAAGGCTGGTCAATTCCCTGCTGGATATATACCGTCTGGAGTCAGGGCAGCCGATCGAGGCGCTGACTGCAATAAACCCTGCAGAACTCATCAAGACCGCCGTAAACGATGTCAGCTCGTCAGCCGTGGGGCGGCGCCAGACGCTAAGTACCAGGCTCGAGGATGAGTTACCGAATATCCGGGGGGACGCGGACATGCTGCGTCGCGTGCTGATAAACCTGCTGGAGAATGCCAGTAAATTTTCAAAGACCGAGACCGAGATCGAGATCGGAGCGGGGAAAAACGATGGTTCGATACAATTCTGGGTAAAGGATAATGGACCGGGCATCCCGCCATCGGAGCATAAACGCATCTTTGAAAAATTCGGGCGACTCAACGTCAGGGCTGAACGGCGGGCCTCCGGTTTGGGCATGGGGTTGGCGTTTTGCCGCATGGCCGTGCAGGCACATGGTGGAAAAATCTGGGTTGAAAGCGATACAGGTAAAGGTTCCAAATTCATCTTTACCTTACCTTTGAAAGATGCGAAGAGTTGAGAATACCGGCTCTCCACGTAACGAACCCGAAAGTGATACGGTTTCCACTCCACTCTTCGTCCCAGGCTTTCAGCCTGGCAGGAAGAACACCTGCATCTGCGAGGACTAGAAATCCCGTGCATGCTTCGCGAAGTATCCCTGCACCTCCGAAAAATGAATATGGACGGTGAAGAACACCCCGTCCATATTCATTTTTCGGTCAAACTAGAAACGGCGAGGTGAGCAGTTACGAATAATAAGGGTAAAATAAAGGTCTCGTCTTCCCCTGCCCTGACCCTCTTCTTTTAGCCTCATGCCCCTTTCAGGGTGATTCGAGACGGAATTAAGAAGAGAGAGACCAACCCGGGACAGAAAAGGCGAGCCAGGAGAGTTCATGCAATCGATTGCTGACAATGTCTATATTGAAGATAATTATCTGGGCGTGACGTTAGGCGTCATCCAAGAGGCCCATGGGCTGATACAAATCGATGCGCCGCCTTCTCCTGAGGACAGCCGTTCGTGGCGGGCGGCTTTGATGAGCCTCACCGGCGGACCAGAACGCCTATTAGCCAATTTGGATTCGCACCCCGATCGCACCCTGGGGGCTCGCGCTATGGACTGCACTGTCCTTGCACAAGAAAAGACGGCGCAGGTCTTTCGTTCACGTTCCACCACTTTCAAGGCGCAGGGAACGGAAACCGGTTCAGACTGGGAAACCATTCCCGGCCTTGGCACCGTCCGTTGGGCGCCGCCGGAGATTTCCTTCACCGATCAAATGTCACTGCATTGGGGCGAAACGCCGGTGATCTTCGAGCACCACCCTGGCTCCTCCGTGGGCGCCATGTGGGTGATCCTGCCCGCGGAAAAGGTGGTGTTCCTCGGCGACCTCATACTGAAGAACCAGCCTCCATTTTTGGCGCACTCCGACCTGCCGGCCTGGATGGAAGCATTGGATATTCTACTAAGTCCGAAATATCGCGGTTTTACTTTTGTCAGCGGGCGCGGCGGAACCGTATCAACCTCGGCCATCAAAGCCGAAGCCGAACTTATCAAACAGATCCATGACAGGCTGGAAAAGATGGCGTATCGCGGCACATCAGTCGAGGCAACTGACAAACTGGTCGAGCCCTTCTTAACCAAATTCAAATCATCGGCCGCCCGGCACAAACAATATGTCCAGCGCATGCGTTACGGACTGCGCAACTATTATGCACGTCATTATCACTTGGGCAGTTCCGCTGAAGAATAAATGGCCGGACGCTTCCTGCCTATTTTCGAACTCACGCGCGGAAACATCACCGAATCGGTCCATTACGGCGCGATCGCCGTGGTGGATTCGCGCGGAAAGCTCCTGTTCTCTTACGGCGACCCGCAAACGGTCGCCTTTTTACGCTCTTCCGCGAAGCCGTTCCAGGCCCTGCCTTTTTTCGAGCGGGGCGGGCCCAAGACTTTTAACCTGACGCAGAAAGAACAGGCTTTGCTGTGCGCCTCCCACGAAGGCTCGGATGAACACTTGCGAGTAGCAGAAAGTATTCAAGCCAAGGCAGGGATAAAGGAAAGTGACCTGCAGTGCGGCATCCACATGCCCGGCGATGCCACCGCTTATAAGTCGCTGATCGCCAGGGGAGAAGCTCCAACCCCGAACCGCAACAACTGCTCAGGCAAGCACAGCGGCATGCTGGCACATGCAAAAATGCGCGGACTCCCGCTTGAGACTTATCTCGACGTCCATCACCCGATCCAGCAGGACATCCTAGGCGGCTTTGCCGAGATGTGCAATTATCCCAAAGTCAAAGTAGAGCTGGGCATCGACGGCTGTTCGGCTCCGAACTTTGCCGTACCGCTTTACAACTCTGCATTGGCTTTTGCCCGGCTGTGCGATCCGCAGGCGGTGCCGAGCATGCAGGAGACGCGCCTAAAGGCCTGCCAGGAGATCACCCAGGCAATGACGGGCAGTCCCGAAATGATCAGCGGCCCCAGCGAGTTTGACTGCCGCTTAATGCAGGCAGGCAAAGGCCGGATCGTTTGCAAACGCGGCGCGGAAGGATTTCAGGCCATCGGGCTGAGGCCCGGCGTGCCGGGGTCCGATTCGCCCGGTATCGGGATCACATTCAAGGTCTCGGACGGGGACTTGTCAGTTCGCAGGCTCAATATCGAGCCGCTCAACCGCGTGCGCCCGGCAGTGACGCTGGAAATCCTGCGCCAGATCGGGGCGTTGAGCGAGGCACAGGCGAAAGAATTGGCAGAGTTCGGTCCGACGCTGCCGGTCAAGAATCATCGCGGGATCGTAGTAGGAGAGTCGAGGCCGGTGTTCCAATTAGAAAACGTCGTCGCCTGACGCTGGAGTAACGGAACGCCGATCAACGCGGATCTTTCGAGAAAGCCAAAGATTCACTTTGGATAGCTCACATTCCGTTTTCGAAAAAAAACATAATCCGTAAAACGCAGCATGCAAATCAATCTCTCCCGGCGCGCCCTAAAGGTACACGAAAAACTATTGGAAGCTTTTGGCCAGCCAACCTGGCGCACACCCCTGCCGCCGATCGACGAGCTGGTTTCCACCATTCTTTCACAAAACACCAACGACCTCAATCGAGACCGCGCTTTCAATTCTCTGCGCGCAAAGTTTCCCACATGGGAAAGGGTGCGCGATGCCAGGACCGAAGCTGTCATCGCTGCCATACGGACGGCAGGCCTGGCAAACCAAAAAGGCCCACGCATTCAGCAAGTGCTGCGCGCTATTACAAAAGAACGCGGCGACCTTGATCTGTCTTTTCTGAAGGACCTGCCGCTCGAAGAAGCGCGAACCTGGCTGACGAAATTCAACGGTGTGGGCCCGAAGACTGCCGCCATCGTCCTATGTTTTTCACTTGACCGGCCGGCTTTCCCGGTGGACACGCACATCTATCGAGTCACCGGGCGTATCGGCCTGCGCCCTGCAACGTTGACGGTCGAACAGACACACCCGTACCTGGAGAGCTTGCTGCCCCCGGAAACCTATTACGCCGCACACTTGAATTTGATCCGGCTGGGACGTGAGGTTTGCCATGCGCGCAAACCGGATTGTCCCCACTGCCCCATCCGGCGATTGTGCAGCTACGAGCCAAAGACAAAATAACAAGGTATGAGCGAAAAACCGCCAGCCAGCACAGCTTTAGAAAAACTTTGGATCCCGCACGAAGTCTTCAGGCATGCGGGTCAAGTCAACTCATTGGAACAGGCCGCTGCCGAACGCAATCAGCAGCCGGAACAGGTGGTCCGAAGCATCCTGTTCCGGTTGAGCGAAGACGAATTCATTATGGCCCTGGTAAGTGGTCGCGCACAAATCTCGTGGAAGCGACTGCGGCAGCATCTCGGCCAATCAAGGCTGACCATGGCGAGCGAGGAAGAGGTGCTGGCAGTAACGGGCTACCGGATCGGGACAGTCTCGCCTTTTGGGCTGCCGCGCCCGATCAGAATCCTTATTGACCCGGGGGTATTGAAAGAGAAGGAAATCTCCATAGGTTCAGGAGTGCGCAATACAGGCATCATCATGAGCAGCACCGACTTGCGCCGGGCACTGAAAGAGGCGGAAGAAGTGCAGCTTATCGACGATCCTTGACAAAATTCAGTCGCTGAATTATAGTCGGCCTAGAAAGTCTATAACTTCAATAGACTAATTAGACAATGCGACTCTCAAAACGCGGTGAATACGGCCTGCGGGCCATGATCATGCTGGCAACACCCGGCAGCGACGGGCACTCCCCTGTTTTGCAGATCAGGGAAATCTCGCAACACGAGCAGATCCCGGCCAAGTTCCTTGAGCAGATCCTGCTCTCGCTGAAGAATGCCGGCCTATTGCACAGCAAAATGGGCGTTGGGGGCGGTTATCACCTGTCCAGGCCGCCGGGTGAGATCAACCTTGGTCAAATCGTACGCATCCTGGATGGCCCCCTGGCGCCGGTTAAATGCGTAAGCCAGATGGCCTACGAACCCTGCGGCTGCCCCGATGAAGAAACTTGCGGGCTGCGACTGGTGATGGGCGATGTGCGCAACGCCATCGCCGACCTGCTGGATGGCACCTCACTGGCGGATGTCACACTGCGCGTTCATTCAGTGCGTGAATTGTTGACGAGCAAATAAAGATTTGAAAGCAACCGTGCCATGTGATATTTTTTCTTAAGTCAAAAGTCTACTTGTATTATAGACTTTATGGCATAGGTTGTGACTTGGAGGTGTAATTGAAGGCCAGAGACTATTTTCGCCCTCCTTTAAGATCAGCCGGACAACTTTCAGACCAATGCAAGTTCAGGAGATCATAGATGCGTAAACTCAGTTTTCTGCCCTTTTCCACGATAGTTGTATTCTCGCTGATGCTCAGCGCCTGCGGCGGCACGGCCACGCCTGCTTCCACAACCGGCTCATTGAACGGGAATATATCGATATCGGGGGCCTTTGCCCTCTACCCGATGATGACCGTCTGGGCCGACGAATTCACCAAGGTAAATCCCGGTGTTACCTTTGACGTGCAGGGCGGCGGAGCAGGCAAAGGGATGACCGACACGCTTTCGGGCGCGGTCGACATCGGCATGATCTCACGGGCGATCAAGCCGGAAGAAGAAAAACAGGGCGCCTTCTGGGTGGCGGTTACAAAGGATGCCGTCTTCCCGGTAGTCAGCGCCAACAACCCGGTCGCGGCGGACCTGACCAGCAAGGGCATCAGCCAGGACACATTCAATAAGATATTCCTCACCGGCGAGATCACGACCTGGGGCGAAGTGGTGGGCAAACCCGATGACAAAGATGCAATCCACGTGTATACCCGCTCCGATTCAGCGGGCGCGGCCGATACCTGGGCTCTGTTCTGTGGAGGAAAAGTGCAGGGGGATATTTTGATCACGGCGGTCGGGGTCTACGGTGAACCGGCTCTGGTGGATACAGTCGTCAAAGATCCGCTGGGAATCGGTTTCAGCAACCTAAACAGTGTGTTCGATATAACTAGTGGTAAACTTGTAGCCGATACACTTGTCCCTCCCATCGACGCCAACAAGAACGGAAAGGCGGATGCCGACGAATATTTCCAAAGCAAAGCAGATGCAGTCAGCGCGGTGGCATCGGGCAAGTATCCCTCCCCCCCGGCACGCTTTGAATACCTAGCCACCAAAGGAAAACCCACCGGTTTGACCCTGGCTTTCATCAATTGGATCCTAACGGACGGACAAAAGTTTCTTGACGCTGCCGGTTACGTCCCCCTCACCCCCGACCAACAAAACGAATCCCTAACAAAGCTTAAATGAATGGTGTGAATCAAACCCTGACAACTGAATCACATACGGAAACAGAAGGCCGGCAAAACCGGCCTTCTGCCGCGCCACGGAGAAGACAGGACCGAAACGCGCGCAGGGCCTTCCTGGTCATTACCCTGCTGCCACTCATCCTGATCGTGCTCATAGCGGGGGCCCTGATCATACGGACCTGGCCCATCCTTAGCGCCGATTCCCCGGCAGGGTTGATTTTCGGAACGATCTGGAAACCGGATAACGGACAATTCGGATTCTGGCCGTTTATCACAGGCACCGTCTGGGTAACCGTGGTAGGTGTGCTGCTGGCCGTCCCGGCATGTCTGCTCGTTGCTCTTTATTTATCGGAATATGCACACGCAACAACACGTTCCATTGCCAAGCCTGTGCTCGATCTATTGGCAGCCATCCCGCCGGTCGTGTACGGCGTGTGGGGACTGCTGGCGATCGTTCCATTTGTCGAAAAGGTATTGGCTCCTTTTTCCAAGAAGTGGCTTGGGGCCATCCCGATCTTTGCCGTCAACCAGCCAACCGGTTTCAGCATATTAGCCGGCGGCATTGTATTAGCGGTAATGATCGCGCCTTTGATCATCTCGGTGGTGTATGAGATATTTGCCACCGTACCCAATGACCTGCGACAGGCATCCCTGGCGGTCGGCGCCACCAAATGGCAGACGATCAGGCAAATCGTAATACCACAAGTGCTGCCGGGGATCGTGGCCGGGGTTGTCCTGGGCGCCTCGCGGGCGCTGGGGGAAACCATCGCGGTGATGATGGTTATTGGGAACGTGGCCAAGGTCCCGACTTCGATCTTCGATGCGGCGTATCCGCTCCCGGCATTGATCGCAAATAACTACGGCGACATGATGTCGATCCCTCTCTACGATGCCGCCCTGCTGGGTGCAGCACTTGTCCTGTTTATCGTCATCCTGATCTTCAATATCATTTCCACTCTCGTGCTCCAGCGCGTACTGGCAAGGAGGGCAAGATGATAAAGAAGCGATGGGCGCGCCGGCATATCGAGGAAGCCCTTGTGAAAGGATTGATGATCGTCTCTTTCGCGCTGGTGGCAGGAAGCCTGGGGTTGATCCTGTGGACCGTGATCGTCCGGGGTCTGCCCGCGCTCACCTGGGATATGATCACACAATCACCGCAGGGCGGTTTCTATATGGGCAAAGGGGGCGGCGTTCTTAATGCAATCATCGGCTCGCTCTATCTGGCCGGGGGCGGCACATTGATCGCTTTCATCGCCAGCCTGCCGATCGCCCTGTATCTTAAGACTTATCTGGGAAATTCCGAGTGGGGCCACTATGTACGTCTCGCACTGGACGTGCTATGGGGCATCCCTTCGATCGTGTACGGCGCGTTCGGTTTTACGGTCATGATCGCCATCGGCTTGCGCGCCTCGCTGCTGGCGGGGATCATCGTGTTGTCGCTCGTGGAGCTGCCGATCATGGTGCGTGCGATGGATGAAGTGATCCGCCGCATGCCCAAAGACCTCGAACATGCGGCGCTCGCCCTGGGCTCGACCAAATTAGAGGTTGCTTTACGGGTGGTCATCCGGCAGATGCTGCCAGGGATCGTCACCGCGGTGCTGCTGGCCTTTGGGCGCGGCATCGGTGATGCAGCTTCGGTTCTATTTACAGCCGGTTATACAGACCGCATCCCCACCTCCCTGCTGCGTCCAACGGCCTCCCTGCCATTGGCAGTATTCTTTCAATTGGGTACACCCTATCCGGAGGTGCAACAGCGAGGGTACGCCTCGGCGTTGATCCTGACCATTATCATTCTCGTCATCAGCCTCGGATCCCGATTGATATCGGCCCGGCTGAATAGAAACACAGTGAAATAGACGGAGTCCTTGATGCATCAAACCCTCGAAATCCCAACGCAGAAGGCGCAAAGCCCCGACTTATTGAATATGGAGCCCCATATTCAGGTTCGGAATTTGAATGCTTTTTACGGAAAAGTTCAAGCGTTGAAAAACGTCAGCATCGATATTCCGAAGAAACAGGTGACCGTCATTATGGGGCCGTCAGGCTGCGGTAAGAGCACCCTGCTCAAATCCCTTAATCGTTTTCTGGAACTGACCGACGGTGCGAGGATTTCAGGCGAAGTGCTGGTGGATGGCCAGAACATTTATGCCCGCGAGGTGGATGAGACTGAAGTGCGCAAGCGTGTAGGCCTGTTGGCCCAGCAACCCTCCCCGCTGCCGATGTCCATTTACGATAACGTGGTCTACGGCATGCACATCCACCACATGAAAAGGAATCGCAAAGAATATAAAGCGGCCGTAAGACATTACCTCGAGATCGCCGGATTGTGGGACGAGGTACAGAAACGGCTGCACGATCCGGCCACCAGCCTGTCCATCGGCCAGCAACAACGCTTGTGCCTGGCGCGTGGATTAGCCGTGGAACCGGAGATCATCCTCGGCGATGAACCCACTTCGGCCCTCGACCCAATCTCCTCACAAAACATCGAAAGCCGCCTGCTCGACCTTAAAAAGGATTACACAACGGTCATCGTGACACATACCTTGCGACAGGCCAAACGCCTCGCCGATTACGTGATCTACATGTACCTGGGTGAAGTTATAGAGGCCGGGCTGGCAAAGGATGTGTTCAATAACCCCCAGCACGAGCGCACCAGGGCATATCTGGAGGGCCAGATTTGATCGTGGAGAGGCGAAAAAGGCAAGAAGATCGGCAGTGGAAAGTGGAGAGTAGAGAAAAGAGGGCGGAGAAGAGGAATGCAGGAAGCAGTATAATCCTTCGCGGAGGCACCATGAAACGCACAGGGTTTTTATTGGTCTTTGCGGCGATCTTGCTAATTGCCTTTCAAGCGGTCCAGGCGCAAAGCAACCAACAGCTCGCCATCCTCATGAACGCCAAGGGAGCCATCGCGCCCGCCATGGAGGAATATATAAATCGCGGCATCCAGTCGGCCGAACAACAAAAGGCAGAGCTGCTTATCATTCAACTCGATACTCCTGGGGGAGACCTGCAAAGCCTCGATAATATCATCCAGGATATCCGCGCCAGCACCGTCCCGGTGGTAATCTACGTAGCTCCCAACGGAGCCTGGGCCGGCAGCGCAGGCGCTCTGGTAACGATGGCGGGACATGTCGCAGCCATGGCTCCGGAAGCTGCCATCGGGGCCTCCAGCCCGGTGGACTCGAGCGGCCAGGATCTGAACTCCACAGAAAAAGCAAAGGTCAGCCAGATCATGAAGGCGACCATACGGCCGCTGGTCGAACGGCGCGGGGCTGCCGCGACCCAACTGGCGCAGGATATGATCGATAACGCCAAAGCGGTGTCTGCCAAAGAAGCTCTGCAAGTTCACCTGATCGACTTTATCGCAGTAGATACCAACGACCTCCTGAAACAACTGAACGGCTTTTCCGTGACCATGCCGGGGGGAACGCGTACTCTTCACACAGATAACGTTACAACAGAAAACCTGGACATGAGCCTGATCGAACAGCTTCTGCTCATTCTGACGGACTCAAATATCGTATTCATCCTGCTGTCTGTGGGAGTCCTTGCCCTTCAAATCGAGCTGTCGCACCCAGGCGCATGGATACCCGGGTTCGTTGGCGTGGTCACCCTGGCCCTGGCAATCTATGGATTGGGCCTGCTGCCGGTCAACTGGTTTGGGTTGATCTTCATCGCAACTGCCTTCGTCCTGTTCATCCTCGATATAAAAGCGCCCACGCATGGCGCGCTCACAACCGCGGGCGTGGCCTCTTTCATTATCGGGGCGCTGGTGCTGTTCAACTCACCAGGCGTGCCGCAATTCGATCGCGTATCCGTCCCGCTGGTAGTGGGGGTAGGCGTCGCGATCGGCTTGATGTTCGCGACGATCCTGACCTTTGCACTCCGTGCGCAACAGGAGCCAATCCAAATGGGCGTAGAAACCATGCTCGGCAAGTTCGGTTATGCCAGAAGTGAGATCGGCATAACGGGCCAGGTGCAGGTTGGATCGGAGCTTTGGACGGCGGAAGCCTATCCGGGATCGGGCGGGATCAGTAAGGGCGACCGAATCGAGGTCGTCGAAGTCAAGGGATTGCGGCTGAAAGTCCGCAAGGCCTAAGCGACAAAAAAACGCGAAAGGAATATTAGAAGTAATCCTCACAAAAAATCGGTATTCATGACTGTTACACCTACACGCGATAGAGTCAGCCCGGAGAGACTTGATACCCGGCCCCTGCGCCGCCCGGAGTGGATCAAGGTGCGCGCGCCTTCCGGCGAAACCTATGAACGACTGCAAACCCTGATGCGTTCAAAGGAACTGCACACGGTATGCGAAGAAGCCATGTGCCCGAATATGGGCGAATGTTGGGGTTCAGGGACCGCGACCTTTTTGATGCTGGGCGATGTATGCACCCGCACCTGCGGCTTTTGCGATATTAAACACGGCAAGCCGGTAATGATGGATTGGGGCGAGGCTGAGCGCGTGGCGCAGGCCGTAAAATCCATGAACCTGCAGCACGCCGTGATCACCTCGGTAAACCGCGACGACCGGCGGGACGGCGGCGCGCCGATCTTTGCCATGGTCATCCGGCGCATCCGGCAGCTCCAGCCGGGCTGCTCCATTGAAGTGCTGATCCCTGATTTTAAAGGCTCGCTCGAAGCATTGAAGATCGTGATGGATGCAAGGCCGGAGATCTTGAATCACAACGTGGAGACGGTGCCGCGGCTGTTCAAGCAGGTGCAGCCGCAGGACAATTACGATTGGGCCGCGGCCACGCTGACCCATGCCAAACAGCTAGACCCTGAGGTGCTGACCAAATCGGGGATCATGGTGGGGTTGGGCGAGGAGATGGAAGAAGTCAAAGCGGTGATGCGCGACCAGCGCTCCTGGGGTGTGGACATCCTGACCATCGGGCAATATCTCCAGCCGAGCAAAAAGCACCTGCCCATCGCCCGCTACTACAGGATGGAAGAATTCGTCGAGCTCAAGAACTACGGCAGGGAAATCGGTTTCAAGTGGGTGGAATCCGCGCCGTTGGTGAGATCGTCCTATCACGCCGGGGATCAGGTGCGCGCATTGAGCATTGTGCACCGGAAGCTGTATGGGGAGCAGCTGACTGTGATCGGTAATCAGTGATCAGTTTTCAGTGATCAGTAAAGAGATTAATGACCTCCTGTCGAGTTGAACGACAGGAGGTTTTTTATTACTACGGCAAGGATAAAATTCCGCACCTGCTAATGGTGATACTGAAAAATGAATATGGGTGGGGAAGAACACTCCGCCCATATTCATTTTTTGGTCAAACTAGAAACGGGACAGCCAGGAATTACGATTTTTTGAATGCGTGCCTACGGTTGGTAGGAGGCCTGGAATTCATCGTACACAAACGGGCATATTCCGTTGTAATACTGGGATTCTTGCATATCGAAGAAGCCGGTCGGGTAGCCCATGCGGGCATTGCATGCAGGCGTAGCATAATTATCCTTGTCCCCACCCGGAGAGAATAAATGCAAGAACTCGTGGATGATGGTACTGGCGACAAAATGAGTGGGGGTAGACGCATAGAGGTTGCCAGTCGCATCGCTGCACATTGAATAACCGTTTTTTTGAACACAGGCTGTGCCGGGTTTGGCCCGGCATTCATCGCCAATCGCCGCAGCACTCTGCTGCACATCGGTGCCCCTATAGCCGCAAGGCATATACTTCCGGCCAAAGCGCACCACCGCGACATAGATCTGTTCCGTGCCCGCTACCGGTGAAACAAAAGAATTCCGGAAGCCGGCCGGCCCCGGCAAAGCATAACCATATCCATCCTGCAGCTTTGCCTGCCCACCATCCCCAAACGAGAAAATAAGGAGGCCATTGACCCGCTCGGCGGGATGCGAAGCCAGGTAGCGAGCGGCCATGTCTTTGGTCGCCCCACCACTACCGTCCTGCACAAAATCCACCATTTCAAGGTTGACCTTGACGAATGGTTGAATCAATCCATTGGCCTCGTTGAATACGCCTTGCGATTGCTCCAGCGTGACCGGCTCGGATAACGTATCCACGATGACAGCAACCTTGAAATTCGTCCCCGTGGTTGAAGTGGCGGAGGGCGAAGGGCTGAGGGAAGGAACAAGCGAGTCCGTCGCTGCAGGGACTGCCAGTGAAGAAGCTGCCTCAGTCAGGGGCGCGGCTGCAGTTTGAGTTGCAGGCGCTACAGAAGAACCGCAGGCGATCACGGAGAGTCCGAAGAGCAAGACGAGGAAAGTTACAGGCAGCGGGCTGTGGGGGCAATGCACGAGAGGCCTCCTATCGCGCGACGTGCACCAAGAGGTCATCCAGCGTCAGGCTGGACAATGAGTTTATCGTCAAATCTGCACCTTCTATCTTCATCAGGGAGGTGGTGGGGTTAGGCACAGCCACAACATATATCCCCACGGCATGTGCGGCCCTGACCCCGTTCGGCGAATCTTCAAAAACGATCGCTTCATTAGGGTGGATCTGCAGTTCCTCCAACACCTTCAGGTAGATGTCGGGATTGGGCTTGGTGCGACCCGGGGGGACGTCATCACCACATACGATCTTATCGAAATAGCGGATCAAGCCAAGCCGGGTGAGGTGCGGTTCGACCCAGGAATGCCTGGAACTCGAGGCCATTGCAAGCCGCAAGTTCAGGCGGCGACCATCTGCCAGGTAATCCTGCACGCCCCCAAGAATGGATTGTTCTGAAAGCCGCAGGGCGCTTTCATTTCGATGTCGCAGGCGCAGCACACCCACATCCAGTGAATCGTTGGCAAGTTGATGCAGATAATCAGCCGCATCGAAGTTTGAGACTCCCCAGCCGCCGACCGTTTGAATATACTGATGCAGAGGGAATTCAAAACCGTGCTCCGCATAGATGGCCTTCCACACGTCAATTACAGTCGTTTCGGTATCGAGGATGAGGCCATCGAAGTCAAATATAAGGGATTTGATTGTCATAGCCGCTCCATTGTAATTCATTACCCACCCGTGGATTCGCCGGGAGGGCCGGAGACACCCCCAGTTACGCCAGGTGGAAATGTAGACAGAGATGAAGAAGCAAAATAAATTTGGGGATTTATGCAGGAAGCCGTGGAAAAAAAACCTCCTGCGATTTGCAGGAGGTTCGATATCTCAGACAGTAGCAGCGGGGCGGCGGCGATATTGCTTCAGATTACTCCAACCCACCATGATCTTGTTCTCTTCGTCCCATAACCGCAGGCGAAGCGACTTGAGGCTGAAAAGAAGGGTCATCGGCTTGACGTGAAAGATGGCGTTTTCCTGGTGGCACTGGGGCAATTTGTAATTAGGGATCTTGGGGCTTAGGTGATGGATGTGATGGAACCCGATGTTGCCGGTAAACCACTGCAAGACGGCGGGCAGCTTATAGAAGGAACTGCCATCCAGGCCGGCTTTTGCAAATTCCCATTCCTCCTGGTGCTCCCAATAGGTCGGATCGAAATTATGCTGGACATAGAAAAGCCAGACGCCAGCTGCCAGGGCCAACATCAGGACGGGCAACTGAACCATAAGGTAGGTCTGCCATCCGATCAGCCAGCACAGCAGGCCAACAATCAACACAAGGGCCAGGTTTGTCCACCAGACGCTGGCAAGTTCGCGTTTCCCTAAATTGGGTCCGGGAATTCTTTGAACTATTATAAAGACAATAAGAGGGCCCACCAGGAACATCGACAGCGGGTGGCGAAAGACGCGATAACCGAACTTCTTCCACCAGGGCGCATCTAGATATTCCTTGACGGTCATCGTATAAACATCACCGACACCGCGCCGATCCAAATCACCGGCGGTTGCGTGATGGATGGCGTGCTCGTGCTTCCAACGATAGTATGGAGTAAAGCTGATAAGTCCCATAAGAATCCCCAGGGTATCGTTTGCTTTCCTGGACTTGAAGAACGATCCATGCCCGCAATCATGGAAGATGATGAAAGTGCGAACCATGAACCCAGCTGTGGGAATGGCCAGGAGCAAGGTGAGCCAGTAAGAGATCCTGATACTCAGGACCATCACCACCCACAGGGTAAAAAACGGGACAAGCGTGTTGACCACCTGCCATAAGCTGCGCCGCAGATCGGGATGAGCATAGCGGGCAACTACATCCTGCCAGCGAACTTTCTCAATACTATTTGTTGCACCGGGGAGTTTATTCATCTAAATTATCCAATCTTGATTTTCATTGTACCGCCATTATGAGCATAGAAGATTAGAAATGTCTTGCGTTTTACTCAAACTTCAATAACTGGCGATTTTCGGCATTTTCTCCCGTACGTAACTTATTACTTCCTCAGCAGATTCGAACTTCAATATCTCTTCAGCAAGATCTTGACATTCAGGCACTATCAGGCCACGGATAATCTCCTTCGCCGTAGGTATCGCCGATGGGTTCATACTAAACTCATCCAATCCCAGACCCAGTAAAACAGGGATCGCCAGCGGCTCACCAGCAAGCTCACCGCATAGACCCACCCACTTGCCATATTTATGCGCCTGCACTATCACGTTCTGTATCAAGCGTAGGACTGCCGGCGAGAATGCGCTGGCAAGGTAAGCGAGTTGGGGATTGGTTCGGTCCACTGCCAGGGTATATTGGGTTAGATCATTGGTACCGATGGAAAAGAAATCCACTTCCGGCGCGAATTTATCCGCCATCAGTGCAGCCGAAGGCACTTCTACCATGATACCCAGTTGTAATTTCCCGTTTATCGATTTACCTTCTCCGAGAAGTTCTGCACTACACTCATCAACAATTTTCTTAGCTAGGTGAATCTCCGCCAATGTAGCCACCATCGGAAACATAATTCTTAAATCATGTCCTTTTCCGGCGCGTAAAGCAGCTTTCAACTGAGGTTTGAGAAGCTCTTTTGGGTGACTAAGTGCAAGACGCAGTCCACGCAGCCCCAAGAAGGGATTCATTTCTTTCGCTAGGTCAAGATATGGCACATCTTTATCGCCGCCGATATCGCTGGTTCGTAAGACAATTGGCAGCATCCCGAAAACTTCTGAAATCGCCGAGTACGATTTGTATTGTTCTTCTTCGTCGGGCAAGTTCTTTCTTTCCATATAAAGGAACTCAGTACGGAGTAAACCTACACCCTCAGCGCCATTTTCGAGGGCTGTCTTTGCACCTTCGACACTGCCAATGTTGGCGACCACTTCCACCTGATAACCATCCCGAGTAACAGCTGGTTCTTGACAATGTGCGAAAGCGATTTCGAATTCCGTAGCAATAGAAGTTTTCTTGGCTTTGTACATTTCAACAATTTCGGCTGTTGGGCTGATGAACACTTTTCCCGTCGTGCCATCTAGAACGAGCTTACATCCATTCGGAATACTTAAAATATCAGATCCACCACGTACTACTGCAGGAATGCTTAACTCACGCGCAAGAATGGCCGTATGTGAGGTCTCGCTGCCTTCGACTGTAAAAAAACCCAGCACCTGTTGTTTCTTAAATAAGACAGTATCTGATGGGGTTAAATCCTTGGCTACAATAATGGATGGCTCTGTTAACTTGCTTAGATCGGTATCACTTACATCCATTAAAATCCGCAACAGGCGTTCCGCGATATCACGTACATCAGCTGCTCTAGATTGGAAGTACTCGCTTCCCATTCCTTCCAATGTTTGTGCATAATGTTCAGTAGCTTCTTTAATTGCAAATTCTGCGTTCAATTTTTGTTCTGTTATGGTCTTGCGGATTGTGTTTAAAAGTTCCGGATCTTGAAGCATCATCATGTGAGTATCAAAGATTGCTGCTGGATCCGTAGCCATCTCGGCTTTTGCTTTCTCATACACAGCCTGAACTTGCATACTAGCAAATACCACAGCCTGATCCAACCTCTTGACCTCATCATCAGGTTTGGAAATGGTATACCGTTCGAGATGCAAATTAACCTTTTGGAACTGAAAGACCGGGCCAATGGCAAAGCCACGTGCAGCGGCAATACCTTTTATTTGTTTCATCCCTTTACTCCAAAATTACTAGCATGATTCTCATTATCCAACTCAGCGCCTGCTCAGTGCCTTCCCCGTCAGAATAACTATGAAAATTAGGCCTTCTTAAGCTCCCTGAATTAAAACAATTGCAATCCTTTTCGCACTCACAGTAGTCCGAGTTTTTCTATATGGAATAACAGTAAAACCAACTCCAATCTCGTGCGTCGCGATAATTTCATACAAACTTTGGATTGAATGACCAGAAGTAACCCTTCTCGAATGCACTCCTTAATCTGTCCACGATCCTCTATTTCAAATAGATGTCTAATTCATTAGCGAAGCGGGTTATCAACATCTGAAAAATCTGCGTCGATTAAACGCTTCAATGTCTCTGCAGCTCTTTCTTCATCATCTCCCTCAATGATTAATTCGATCTCATCTCCCTTATTAACGCCTAAAGTAAGAACATGCAAAATACTTTTAGCATTTACTATTGAACCGGAATTATGGGTCTTTCGAATTTCGATTCGAGACTGAAACTGATTAGCACATTTGACTAGAAGAGAAGCTGGCCGAGCATGCAGGCCTATCTCACTAATAACGATGGTTTGTATTGATTTCAATCCAACTCCTTCTTAGGGTCGCATGTTAAATAACTATTACTATTGTCCTGAGATTATTCTTACGTCATTGGTTATTCGATATTCGTATGTAACCCCATAATATCCTGGACTGTCTTTCCCATATTATCAGCCAATATTTTACAAATACAGTCACAAAAAATCAGTAGAGATTGCTCAAAAATAGTGCCAGCCAACATGGAATTCCTTTCACTCGGCGATTCATATTTTGTATAACCAGTTAGCACGACTAAAACATCGCTAAATTCAGCTATTGGGAACTCATCTACGGCACTAATTAACGCGACGGTAGCTCCAAGTGTGTGAGCCTTTATTGCAGCCATCTTTGGCCCCTCTGTTTTTCCACTACCTGACCCAATCACAAGCAAATCACCCGATCTCATAGCCGGTGTAGTGGGCTCCCCGATTGCATGGACATTAAGACCCAAATGCATCAAACGGATCGCGAACATGTCCATCACCAATCCTGAACGACCCCGCCCAATTGTATAAATCCTTGGGTGGGTCTTCAATGCATCCATGAAAGAACTTGCCTGTTTGGATTCTATTCGGGCAAGGGTATTTTTAAGTTCATTTAAATTGGCTTGGATAATTTTTTCCATTTGCATCTAAATTAAACACGAAATTTTACGGATGGCCAACGGGTGTTTTAACTTGATGATTTTCGCCGATCCATTATGCATTTACTAATTTCAAAGTAAGTAGTCACTGCCACCTTTACATATTATAATAGCGTTTTATTAATTCCCTAATAGAGTGACCCGCACACTCAAATGTCACAGGAATGTGCGGGTGTGTAGATTTTAAACCATTAATCTGTTGGGCGAACTACTTATCCGGTAACGGAAAACACTTCCGTATTCTCAATCGCCTCTTCAGAGAGATCCGGTTTAATTAGGACAACTAGGCCCGCAGTAACCAAGGTCCCCACAATCAATGCACCAAGATATATAAACGGATAGTTGACAAGCGGGAAAACAAATATTCCTCCGTGAGGAGCCATCAATTCAACTCCAGCAGCCATACTTATTCCTCCTGCAAGGAAGGAACCAACGACCTGGCAGGGAATTACGCGGAGGGGATCAGCAGATGCAAAAGGAATTGCACCTTCAGTGATAAAAGATAACCCTAATAACCAAGCAGCATCAGCATGTCGGCGTTCTGCCATTGAGAATTTCTTGGGGAATAATTTTGCGGCCAATGTGAGGGCTATTGGTGGAGTCATTCCTCCTACCATAACCGCGGCCATTGGTCCATATATCTTTTGTGCAAGTAACCCAACACCGAATGTATAGGCTGTCTTATCGATTGGGCCTCCCATATCGATCGCTTGCATAGCCCCTAAAACTCCTCCGAAGATGAACTTGTTAATGGTTCCGAGTGACTGCAACCATGCGGCCAAGGTCACCATGAATGCGGCAATGGGCGGACCGATAATCAAAAACATTAGAGCCCCCATGATCAAACCGCTCACTAACGGGATAAACAAAATATTCATCAAGGGTTTTAATACTTTGGGTGGGGTTATCTTCTTCATATAGTAAACCAGGTAACCGGCGAGCAACCCACCAATGATTCCACCCAAAAAGCCGGCATTCACCGCGATAGCAATTAAACCTGCAGCAAAGCCAGCCGCCATTCCTACCCTATCAGCAATGGAATATGCAATGTACATTGCCAGGATAGGGACAATCATTCCCAACACAGTGCTGCCAATTCGCATGAGGTAATCGGCAATCGATCCTTCTTGTTGAAATCCCAGGTATCCTCCCACTAAGAAAGAAAGCGCGATTAAGATTCCACCCAAGATAACGAGAGGAATCATGTAAGAGACGCCAGTGAGCAGGTGCTGTCTGAAATTTAATAGATGTCTTCTTTCATCAATGTCCATTTAATTCTCCTTAACAATAGTTTTTTGGCGAACTCAAAGTTAGACCTTTTGTTTATTTACTTTTTCTTCCGCCATAGCAATTACTTTCTCGGATTTATGGATAGCCTCTGCGACCCCGACTTCTAGAATTATTTTCCCGGCAAACCTCTCTTTCTTTTGTATAACAACATCATTCGCAAATATCACAACATCTACTTTTTGTACGATAGCTGGCGAAATTTGATTCTCAATGCCGCCCGCCCCTTGGGTTTCGACATAAGGTTGATGGCCACGTTTTTTAGCAGCTATTTCCAATGCTTCTGCTGCCATATAGGTACTGGCAATCCCAACGCTGCTGCAGTGATTATGGCAATAATCATAGTTTTCTCCAACTATCATAAGTATCCACATCATTCGTTGATATCTTGTTTCTGGTTGCTTTCTAAGTGATTAAAAACAACTTCTAATGTTTCAGCACCTAACAATTTTTGGCGGAAATCTTCATGAACGATAAGGCGTGCTAACTTGGCTAAGGTATTTAGATATTCTTTATCATCGACCGTATCGGGAATGGCCAACAGAAAGACAAGCCTTACCGGTTGACCATCAATAGCATCAAATTCAATACCTTCATTCGATCGCCCAAATGCTATGGAAGGTTTTAATACCGAAGAAGACTTTCCATGAGGAATACCAATACCAAATCCAACCCCGGTGGACACCTCGTTTTCCCTCTGATGTACTGCCTCCACAAATTCGTCTGCCGATTTAATTCTTCCAGCCGCGAGTAAAAGGAGAGACAGCTCGTGTATCGCTTCCCACTTATTTCTTGCCTGTAGATCTATTGTCATACAATCTAATGTTAATAAATCAACGATACCCATATCACAATGACCTCTGATAAGTCGGGGGTGACAGGACGGATTCAAATCTAAGAGAGCAACATATTTCACTCGTCGATTAGTGAGTAGTCGTTAGCTCTAATTCAAATTTTTGAATGATCTCTTCGAAGACTTCCATGACTCTCTGAGCCTGAGCATCAGAAATTACCAAGGGGGGTTTGATCTTGACCACATTTCCTATCCCGGCATATTTCGAATGACCAAACAACACACCCCGCTTGATTCCCTCCTCTTCAAACGCGTATGCCTCCTTGTCGGCAGGTTCTTTGGTCCTTTTATTGTGAACCAGTTCAATTCCTAGCATTAACCCAGGACCGCGTACATCTCCAATCAGCTCGTATTTATCTTTCATTTCTAACAATCGGTTTGTAAAGTACTCACCCACTGTATGAGCACGTTGAAGCAATCCTTCCTCTTCAAGGACCTTAAAGTAACGAGGGCAGCTACATCGAACGGGATAATAGAGAAAAAGTGAAAGAATTGTCAGCATGTTTGAACCTTTGAATCCTTCTTGAGAAAGCAGCAAAACACCCACCGCCTTGCAAAACACAGGATATCAGACCGTCTCATAGAGATCAGATGCGAACATCGTTCCACATCGACCAAATCCGGTCTGACCTCGTCAAAAATAAGAAGCATTTGGTATTTATCGCACATCTCCCGAATCGCCCGGTAATAGGGTTTTGGGAAGTCGATCATCCCGCCACTTGCCTGGATTGTTTCCATCATAAAAGCCAGGGGTTGTCCGTCAACAGCATTTTCTATAAATTTACCCATCATTTTGACACAAAAAAGACCACAAGCTGGATAACTCATCTCATAAGGGCAACGATAGCAATACCCTTGTGGAACGCGCACTGTATTTGCTGTATAGTTATAAAATGGCCAGGGATGTGGATAGCTTAAAGAAATTCCTGTCAGTGTCCGTCCTCCGAAGTTGTCCCAAGGGGTGATGAAATATTTTCGATCCGGAAATTCGCGGATAGCAATTTTCATAGCCCCTTCTAAAGCATTCGAAGCATGGAGGCAGTAATTGACACGCCTAAGATCGCCAGGAGCCATTTCGGCTAAGCGTTTAGAGAGCATCACTCGTGGCATAGTTTCGAAACTAGTGCGCACATGGGTGAAGTAATTTAATTGTTCCTTTATCGCCGCCATCACTTTAGGATGGCAGGCACCAACATTTAAGCTCCAAGCTTGCGAGGTACAATCGATATATTCCTTTCCGTTTTGATCCCAAAAGGATGCCCCACGGGCTTTGGCTATCTGGATGGGCATATCACCCCCGACCGAGCCACTTAACAGGGCACGGCGACCGGCGGCCATCTCCTCTTCACTTGGATTTTCGTACATATTACGGACCCATGAAACATCCACATCTTCGTACATCCATCACCTCGTTCTCAGACTATGATTCTTTTACGGTTCAATTACGATTTTGTTAACAGACCGCTCCTTGGTAGCCAGGAATGCCGAATTCACCTGATCCAGTTTATAAGTTTGGGTGATCAGCTTATTCATTTGTAGATGAGGCAAAAGTTTTACTGCTTGTCGAAAGGTCTTAATTGTGCAATCAATGGCACTATGAATGTGCAATTGTCGATAATGAACTCGGTTTAGGTCGATACTATAGGTACTACCATAAACATAACCACTGAATAATAGAATGGAACCGCCGTTCTTTATCAAACCAAAAGTCAAATCCAATGCAGATATGTTTGAAGTTGCGATTACGATCCGGTCAATTCGTGTCCCAAAACTGTTTGCAGATTTTAAGTTGTCACTCATCCGAACATCATCTGCCCCTAATTCCAAGGCCATTTTCAAACGAGATTCCCTATGACCAACCACTCCAATCCACCCCGCACCGAGAAGTCTAGCTAATTGGACAAAGGTCAGGCCAATAGGACCATCTCCAAAAATGACCACATTGTCACCCGCCTCTATCCCATTTTGCTGCCATCCATTCAGGCAGGTTCCAACTAATTCCGTCATCGCTGCAGCACGAGCATCAACTGAAGGTGGTACCTTAACCATGCCGCCGACAGCGACCATGCGTTCAGGGACGTAATAATATTCAGCCATCGCCCCATCATCGTTGCAACCGATCACTTTACCGCTTTCACACAAATTATCCAATCCTTCTAAGCAAGCATCGCAATGCATGCAAGGAATAATTGGTGCAATCGTAACTAGATCATCAATTTGAAATTCGGTCTGTTCCTTCCCGACTTTTACGATCCGACCGCTAAACTCATGACCTAGAATAATAGGTTGCTTGTATCTTGGTGTTAGGCCTGTGAAATACATCCGACTATCCGATCCACAGACCCCACAAGACGCTACCTTTAACAGAACACCCCTTGGTTCTATTTCAGGTAGCTCCAATTCGCCAAGCCGAATATCTTCTTTACCATAAGTAAATGCTGCTTTCATTTTCATCCGTATATCGCTTCAATATCCATATAATCAGGCCTCTCTAGAAACTATCATATCCATTAATAATTAATGGATTCCAGATTTTATCCACTCAACTAACTTCACAAAAAATAAAATGATGATAAATGGAGTCTCATCACAAAATAAACTTGCCCTGGTTTTCAATAAACAATACAACCCGGCATATAAAGAGGCTTCATAAAGTAGTGGTATATCTGAATACGAGCGTGAATATTTTCACGGGATGCAATATTATTATTGCATCTTCTTTGTTCCCCCGTTATCAAATTCATTTTCTTTTGTATTAACTGCTTGTTACAATTCTGTACTATTTGAATAGCGAGAAATCCAATGCAGAACTACAGATTTGTGCAAAGTGTTTCGGATGGCAGACCTGGCTATTTCATCCTGCATCAGTCGATTTAATTCCAGCAGAGCCGTAATATGAGAACGACTATCTTTTGCTCCCAAAACAATGGCAACTTGTACCGGGTCGTTTTCTGGATGACCAAAATAGACGGGTTCCCTAAGGTTGATTAGTTCCATGCAAAGGCGTCTAACCCCACTCGGAGGAGCGTGCAATAAAACTACACCCGGCCAGATCACCATATAGGGGCCATGTTCGAGAATGATATTTTTCATAGCCAGGATGAAATGGGATTCTATATCACCTGCTTCTAACAACCTGGCTCCAGCTTTCTCGACAACTTCCTGCCAATTTTCTACAACTACACCTAATTCGATCCTCTCCTGGGTAACTAGATCCGATAAGTGGACGGTTGATGGGGTCGACAATTTATTTTCAGAAATTCTGTCTCCTCTTTTCTCGAATAATTCCTTTAGGCGCTTACAATCCTCCAATCCCAATAAAGGATTCACTTGCTGTGAGGGGATATCTTTTATTTTTAGTGGGATCGTACTTACAATAAAATCAATCCCCTTTAAATGTTTTCGATTATCCAACTCAAGTGTTGAAATAACCTCAACAACTTCCACTTCTGGAAATTCTGCTCGCAGACGCGATACCAAAAGCCAGGCTGTGACAACTCCAGCACTGCAAACAACCAGAACTTTTTTTGTAAGTCTGTCCAATAAACGCAGGCGCTCCATAGAAGCAATCAAGCAAATTGCTATATCCCCAATCTCAGTCTCGGTTAGATTTCTCCCCAGTCGATCTGCCAAAATGAGGCTGCTCTGCCTTGCGACAGAATAGATATAGGGATATTGACTTTTCACTTCTCGCAAGAGTGGATTCTTTGAATTTTGTCCTCGCTGTCGATGGTCAAGGATGCTCTCTAAGTGAACCGTTAAGTTACAAATAAGATCAAAATCTACATTCAAACTTGGATGGAGAGAGAGCGAAGCCTGAAAGAGAATTTGTTCAACAATCTTTTCTATGGAAGAATTGCCCTCAACCTTGATATTCGAATCGGAGCGATCTGAGGCGGTGCGCAGTGTGTTTGTATCGGGTATTCGCAAAGCTATCCAGGCAATCTCTGTCTCAGGCAATAGAATGCCGAATTGTCTATGAACCTGATCGCCAATTCTTCTCGCCTCAGATAATTGCGGCGGGGAGTAAGGAAAATTGGATATTTCTGGAAACGTACTGATTCTTTTTCCTATCCGGTCGCGATAGATCGCAACCGCTAGATAAATAAAGAATTTTATATAGTCCTGGTCGGATAACGTCCCTACAAAATCATTTTCGATAGGCGAGATTAATGATTTTAATGAGAGGAATATCAAGCTGCACCCAGACCTTTTGAAGGGCTTCCTCGAGGCCGGTTTTCGTGCGATAGGAAATATCTACTACAGTTTTTATCCCCTGGAAGAGGGCTAGAAGTCGGGCATCTCCAGCACTTTCATGCAGCAAGTTAATGACTGCGTCACGCCAATCGACCTCTTCTCCGGCAATCATATAGCCATAATTGGGTCGGCGAATAAGCGCAAGATGGTACTCTCGAAGCCACTTTTCAGTTGAATCCATCAGTCGGATGGTAGTAGTACGCGAGAGATTAAGAGACTGCTGCAGTTGTTTAATCTGTAAGGGTTTATCTGTAAAAAATAAGGGTAATAACAAGGCAGAAAGGCGTTCAGTAGGAGATACCCAGGGCAACGGTTGATTATATTCCCGTATCATCCTGGCAAGTTTTTTTTTCGCCTCTTCCGATCCCGCTAATGAAAACCCTTCCCCGGGAACTTTCCTCAACAAAATGTTTCTATCCTGCAACCATTGTTCGGTGGGTACCAAGCTGCTTCGAACCATCCTAGCGGATATGTTCAACTTGTTGGCAATATCCACCGCGGCTAGGGGCTGCCCGGATGCGACCAGCAGGCCCAGAATATCCAGACAACGGGAGTTCAGGCGCAAGGTCAAGGTCGGACGCCAATTCCTTGGAGCAGTTTAGACTTCATTTGAGGCTCCTATTTTCCTAGCAATGAAAACATCAAGATACTATTTTATACGCTGATCAGATTTCAGATGGGAAAAGACCTTATTGATCACCTTTTCACGGGTCTAGTAATTCTTCTCTCAGAATTTCTGATAAGCGATTTACCTAAGGAGGACATGCCGGTGCTCATCCGTTAATTATTATACTTCGTGTGTTAGCTAATTTATGTATCCGAGCGAACACATAATGTATCGAAGCAAATTGATACTAAAGACGTCCCGTCGGGCTAGGTTAGAAACGTCAGGCAGGAATGAGAATGAGAAATCAAAGATGTCCCTTGCCTGTTAATGAAATTAATCATTCTCGAGTCGTCTCACGAAGTCACAGGTCGCTGTATAATTATTTGATGCCAATTAGAACTGCGGATTTAGTGGATCCCCGAAGCGGTTATGCCAATATTGAGAGTGCCCGCCTGTATTATGAGATGGCAGGCGAAGGGCCTTATCTTGTGCTGGTGCATGCAGGCTGTGCGGATCGAAGGATGTGGGATGCCCAATTCTCTTCCTTTGCGCGCCGATACCGCGTGCTTCGTTACGATATGCGCGGTTATGGCAATTCACCGCTGCTGCCGGGAACTTTCTCGAACCGGGAAGACCTAAATCAACTGTTGGATTTCCTCGAGATCCCGCAGGCCCACTTTATCGCCTGCTCCATGGGGAGCCTGACGGTCACCGATTTTGCCCTGGAACACCCGGAAAGGACGGCCTCGCTGATACTGGTCTCTCCCGGGTTGAGCGGTTATCAATACGAGGGGCCGCCGCCCCAGACCGTGCTCGAATTGATCACTGCCCGGAAGGCGGGCAAGATCGAACAGGCAGCCGAACTCCAGGCCCGGATTTGGGCGGATGGGTTCAAGCGCACTCCAGACCTATGTAACCTTGAAGTCCATGAGCTTGTCCGGCAGATGAGCTTTGATGCATTGGCCCTTCAGGCTGACGCGATTGTGGAAACCGGCTTCCTAACGGAGGAGGCTCCCAAGGCTGCCGCGCTGCAGAGATTAAAGGAGTTAACCCTCCCGGTTCTAGTTTTTGTGGGGGACATGGATGATGATAGTGAGTTGGAAATCGCCGACTTGCTGGTAAAGCGCCTCCCAAGCGCTCAAAAGATCAGGATTTCAGGCAGCGCCCACCTTCCCAATATGGAGAAGCCCGGGGAGTTCAATCGATTGGTCCTGGGGTTCCTACGGCAGATGTAAGAAGCGAACTTGCGCCGATCCAGGGTTCGTTTACCGGCAAGAACCATCCAATTTAAGTCCCTTACAGCCAGGGGAAAACAGCGGCATCAAACAATGTTATATTTGCAGCAACTAATTCCTTCAAAGGAGATTCGCTGTGATCACTGATCTCGGTCACCTCGCATTTGCCGCTCACAATTTAGAGCGTTCGCTGGCCTTTTATGCCAAGCTTGGCCTGCACGAAGCTTTTCGGCTGCACTACGAAGATGGCACGTTGATGCTGGTATATCTGCACGTGACGGGCGACAGATTTATCGAGGTGTTCCCCAATGGGCCAGCCCCCGATCCACAGAGGCAGGGCAGCTTTATGCACATGTGCCTGGTCGTGGATGATCTGCACGGGACCGTCGAACAGTTCCAGAAAGAAGGGGTCGCCATCGAGCAGGAACCCAAAGTTGGCCTGGACCACAACTGGCAGGCCTGGATCCGTGACCCGGACGGGAATCCGATCGAGCTGATGCAGCTGGTTGAGACGTCACCGCAGAGGCAGGTTGCCCGCGGCGAGGAAGCCAGAATTTGACTCTGAACCTGCAGAGGTATGCAGACGAGAAAGCCCCGGTACGCGGATTGTGGATGGGTTTCTTAATGTAACTCAAGTTGCTACCCATGGCATTCAAACACCAAATTTGTCAAAAAACTTAACGCAAAGACGCAGAGTCACAAAAATCCCAAAAAACTACGCGTCCAAGTGGTAGGCCCTTTCCCCACCATTGCAGCTTTGCGTTGAGTCTTCAGTCATAATCGGTCAAGGTGGCAACCTGGGTTAATATATAAACTTGTTTGCATCATGGCCGGGGCAAAAAACCGCCCGGTTCCCATACCGATGGAACGCATTACACGAGTTATGCAGTGTTCTGCAATTTACCGTATTAAGACCAATTGACAGCCAATGAATTTGTGCTATTCTGGACAACAAAGGAGAACCAGAAATGGCGAACTTCAACATTGGGAAAGGCGTTTATATTTGGCAACCCGTGAACATCGAGGGCGGTGACCCTTACAAAATCCTTTCCCGGCTGCAGACCGCAGGGGTTCAATCTGTGGCGCTTAAAATTTGCGATGGGGTCAATGTCGTTTCAGGCCTGGAGACTCTTATCCAGGTATTGAAAAGTAACAATTTCCTGGTCGCAGGTTGGGGATACCACTACCTCAGTCAGAATCCGGCGCGGGAGGCGCAGGCTGCCACAAATGCCTGCAGGACTTATGAGCCCGATTTTTATTTATTGGATGTAGAGAAAGAAGTCGAAAACAACTACACGGGCGCCAAGCTATTTATGAACGCACTGCGCCCCGCCCTGGCTGACATGTCCCTGGGATTGAACACATTCTGGAGTGTGAAAGATCATCCCCTATTCCCCTGGGCAATATTTCTCAACTCGGTTGATTTCGTATGCCCGCAAGTTTACTGGAGGGGAGTTGACCCCGTTGGAAAATTGACGCAAAGCGAGCAAGGATACGCCAATATCCCCGACGCCAAGGACCTCCCCATGCCAATTGTAGCCGGAGATATGTTCACCAATTTGGGCGTTAAATCGACACCGGATCAGGTAACCCAGTTCCTGTCCGCAGCAGATCATGATCCGTTCATCCAGGGCGTTTTCATGTGGGCAGCGGACGATCAAGTCACCACGCCCGATCTGTGGCAGGCATTTTCGAAATATCAATGGAACACGGGAGGCCCAGCCATTCCAACCCAACCGATAGGATGGGCAAAGATCAAGACGAACGAAGGGCTGAACATTCGATCGGCTCCGTTGGGGAGCAAATTAGGGGCACTCAGCAAAGGTGAACTGGCGCCTATATGGGTGGTCAGCGACACAAAGTGGGCCGCTATTAACGATAAGCAGGATCAATGGATTTTCGTAGGTAACCCGAATTATGTCGAAGTTGCCATGGATTCATCAAAGATACCAGTCCCTCCGCCAGGGATATACCAGGCAAAAGTCACCCCGCCTCAAGGGCTCAACGTAAGGGATAAGATTGCAGGCACGGTGCTGCGCGCCCTGACCGTTGGCACGATCGTCCAGGTTTATGAAGAAAAGGATGGCTGGGGAAGAATAAACCCCACACAAAGTGAATGGGTAAGCACAAAGTATTTAAGCAAGGTCAATTGAGCGAACCAGCCTCCCATGACACAAGATGAAGCCCTGTAACCAGCTATCCCGGGTCCCACGCTTTCAGCCTGGCAGAGGAAGCCCTTTGGAGGGAGAGCGCCTGCCCCTTCGGTCCGACCAGCCACGGAGCTGCACGTACCCAAAAATAGCAAAATAAAAAGAGGCGGCAATTCATTTTGCCGCCTCCGACTATTGGATACTCTCAGTACTTCACGAAAAAGTATCCGATTTTAGGGGTGAAGGGTGCGTACGCACCCTTCACCCCTAAAAATCGGACTCCTTCTTTCCTTTCGCGATCTACTGATTCTGGAGAACCAAATCTCTAAAACAATTTCAAGACCGCCTGACTGGCCCAGTCGAACAGCGGCCCAGGCAACAAGCTCACGACCACCGTCAAAATAGCAGACACGGCCCAGGTGAGATTGAGCCACGCTTCTGAGGTCCGTTCGGGATCGCCGTCGCGCATGTACATCATTACGACCACACGCAGATAGTAGTAAGCGGATATCAGAGTGGTAAAGATGCCGATCACGGCCAGCAAATAGAATTGTCCGTTGATCACAGCGCGGAACAGATAGAACTTACCCACGAAGCCCAATGTCGGCGGGATGCCCGTGAGGGACAGCATGAAGACCGTCATCGCGGCAGCCAGGGCAGGATACTTGCGTCCAAGCCCAGCATAATCGGTTATCTCAAGCCCCCTCCCCTCCGTTTTTTCCAGCGCAATAACGACCGCCCAGGCGCCAAAATTGGTCAGGGCATACGACACAAGATAGAACAAACCGGCCGCGACGGAGGTGGCAACAACTTTAGGCTGCCCGTAAGGCACAAAAGCCATCAGGATATACCCGGCATGGGCGATGCTGGAATAAGCCAGCAGCCGCTTAATATTGGTTTGGGCGATGGCAATCAAGTTGCCGACGATCATGGTGAGGGCCGAGATAACGGCCAGGATGGGTGTTATATTGGAAGCCAGCGCAGGAAAGGCCAGAGAAAACACGCGCAGCAAGGCGGCAAAGCCGGCGATCTTGGCGCCAGCAGCCATAAACGCCGTGACGGCAGAAGGTGCGCCCTGATATACATCGGGAGTCCACATATGGAAGGGCACAGCCGCGATCTTGAAACTGAGTCCGACCAGGATAAGCGCCGCGCCTATCGTAAGCAGCAGTAGGTTCGCCGACCCGTTCGAAGCCGCAGCTACGATGGCGCTGAGTGAAGTGGTACCCGTTGCGCCGAAGACCAGCGCAATACCATACACTACGAATCCGGTGGAGAAGGCGCCCAGAAGGAAGTATTTGAGTCCCGCCTCTTCAGAGTCTGCTTTGGGGCGGGCAAAGGCCGCCAGGACATACAGGGGAATGGAAAGCATTTCGAGCGCCAGAAAGACAATGATAAGATCCAAAGCCTGCGCCATAAGCAGCATGCCTACAATGCTGAAGAGCAGCAAGGTGTAGTATTCGCCCCGTTCGAGGCCCATGCGCTTGAGATAGCCGTAAGCCAGCGCAATACTGAAGAGGCCTGTCACAAGCAGCAGGGCATCCACAAAGGTCGAGAAGCCGTCGAGCACAACCATATTGTTAAAGCCGGTCTCGGAGGCGCCGACCTGTGAAAGGGTAAAGCCGAGGGAAAGCGCCAAGCCCAACGCTGCCAGGAGGGCTGTGACACCCTTGTTTTTGAACAAAAGATCAAGCAGCAAGAGCGCGCAAGCCCAGACAGTCAGAATGAGAAGCGGAAGAATAACGGAGAAGTTGAGAGGAGGCATAAGGATTATGAGTGATCAGTATCCTGAAATCAGTGATCAGTAATTAGTGATCCGTGATCGCCGAAAGGAGGTTCACCGCATGGTCAGCGCGGCCTGGAACGGGGCCAGAAGCTTATCCACGGAGGGAGCCATCAGGTGAAAGAAGGGTGCGGGATAAAGACCGATCCAGAAGATAAAGATGACAAGCGGGACAATCGTGGCGATCTCGCGCCAGTTAAGGTCCCTCAGGGAATGACCATGTTTGCGGGATTCATCCACAATGGAACCTTCGGGACCCAGGAACATCCTCTGGAACATATAGAGGATGTAGATGGCGGCCATGATCACACCCAGAGCTGCGATCCCGGCGTACCAGGGTGAGCCCAGCACAGTAGAGCCGAACGCGCCGAGCAAGATGGTGAATTCACCAACGAAACCGTTCAATCCCGGAAGACCCATGGAAGAGAGGGAAACGATGAGCATCAAACTCCCAAATACCGGAGTGACCTTCCATAACCCACCGTAGACTTTGAATTCGCGGGTATGCGTCTGCTCATAGATCATGCCGACCAATAAGAACAAAGCGCCCGTGCTGATGCCATGATTGATCATTTGCAGGATCGCGCCTTGAACGCCCTGGGCATTAAGCGCGAATAAACCAAGCATGACAAAACCGAGGTGGCTGACGGACGAATACGCAACCAGCTTCTTGATATCGGCCTGGGCATAAGAAACTGCCGCGCCATAGATGATACCGATCACGGCCAGGACCGCAATCGTCGGCGCGGCCTGCACCGCGGCCTGTGGGAACAGAGCCAGGTTAAAACGGAGGAAGCCGTAGGTGCCCATCTTCAAGAGCACTCCGGCCAGGATGACGGAACCGGCGGTGGGGGCTTCCACGTGGGCATCAGGCAGCCAGGAATGAAGCGGCCACATGGGGACTTTAACTGCAAAGGCCGCGGCAAACGCAATGAAAAGCCATAACTGCGTATGCGGGTCGATACCGCCCTTCGCAATAAGATCTGGAACAGAGAATGTGCCCTGATAGATACCGAGCCATAAGATCGCCAACAGCATCAATATGGAGCCGGCCATGGTATACAGGAAGAATTTGATGGCTGCGTAGATGCGGCGCGGTCCGCCCCAGATGCCGATCAGGAAATACATGGGGATGAGGGTGAATTCCCAGAATATGTAAAACAAGAACAGATCCTGGGCCAGGAAAACCCCGATCATGCCGACTTCCAGCAAAAGGAAAAAGATCATGAAGTCTTTTACACGCTCCTCAACCGCCGTCCAGGTTGAGAGGATCGAGAGGGGGGTGAGGAAGGTTGTCAACAGGACCAGCAGGATGCTCAATCCATCCACGCCGAGGTGATAGTCAATATTCCAGCCTGCGACCGTGATCCAGGGATAGCGGGCGACCATTTGCAGATCAGGGTTGGAGGCATTGAACATCGTCAGCACCCAGATCGAAAGAAGGAAGGTGGCGAGGCTTGTGACCAGCGCCGTCCAACGCACGGCGTTCTTCGCTTCAGGCTTCAAGAATAACAGCACCAGCACACCCAGCAGCGGGAAGAAGGTCATGAGCGTAAGGGGTTGAAGGATAAATTCCATGAATTACCTCGGTTGCAAGTTGACTATCACTGCTTAATGCGAAACCTTCAGAGTTTCAGATTAAGCTTTGGACATTACCTGATCAACAAATATCCAAAAATAACAATTACTCCGATGAGAACCGCCAGCGCGTAGCTGCGAACAAAACCGTTCTGGATGCGCCGTAATGAAGTCGAAATGTCCCGGGTCCACTGCGCAAGGTCATTGAAGAAAGCATCAATCCCACGTTGATCGGCATAACGATCGAGCACAATATTGCTGAGGAAGTTGTATCCGCCGACGAGGACTTTCTCGTGGAACCAATCGTGCCAGAACCTGCCATCGATCACGTCGGCCGCAACATGCGCGAGATACACATAAGTATCAATGAACAGGACCTTATAACCTTCGTCCACGAACCACTTGCGTTCCATTCCGGTGAAGACCGGGCCAAGCAATTTCTTAAGCGGATCGGGCTCGCCAAGCTTGAGAGGGCGGCGTCCATACAGAACCCAGGACAGCAAGATTGCCAACAAGGCGAGCGCGGTGGATACCAGGGCCACACTCGCGTTGAACTCACCCGGCCGGATGGAAATTGTCTGCCCGAGCCATTGAGAAAGTTTTTCGCCCAGACCCTCTCCGACTAATGCGTTGGGCAGATTGAGCGCGCCTCCAAGCACCGATAGAGCGGCCAAGACCATCAGGGGAACCGTGATCACTTTCGGGCTCTCCTCCGCTTTGGCGGCGGCTTCATGATGCGGCTCTCCGAAGAACACCATCCACACCTGGCGGCCCATATAAAACGCAGTCAGGAATGCGGCTACGATCAGCAGCCAGTAAACCGCAGTGTACCCCTGGCCGGAGGCAGCCGCTAAAATTTCATCCTTCGACCAGAACCCTGCAAAGGGGAACACACCCCCCAGCGCCAGTGCGCCGATCACGTAAACCCAGAAGGTGACAGGCATGGTCCTACGCAATCCGCCCATGTTGCGCATGTCACCAGGGTCGAATACTTCACCTGTCCCTGCTCCCTGTGCGGGATGCGCACTTGATGGCGGAGTTTTCGACCCTCGTTCCTCTTTTGCTTCATGGTGAGAAAGGTGATGATGTCCACGCTCCATACCAAGGAGCACGGAACCGGCCGCCAGGAAGAGCAGCCCTTTGAAGAAGGCATGCGTGACGAGGTGGAACATACCCGCCGCAAAGGCGCCCATGCCGACCCCTGCCACCATATATCCCAGCTGACTGATGGTGGAATATGCCAACACCTTCTTGATATCATACTGGGCCACGGCGATCGTGGCGGCGAAGAGGGCGGTCAGCGCTCCAACCATCGCCACAATAAATTGTGCGGCGGGGACAGCCGTATAAAGCGGGGCCGAACGCGCGATGAGATAAACGCCCGCGGTTACCATGGTGGCCGCATGAATCAGAGCGGAGACGGGCGTTGGGCCAGCCATGGCATCGGGCAACCAGACGAAAAGAGGGATCTGCGCCGATTTGCCCGTGACACCCAGAAGCAGGAAAAGCGTGATGGCAACGATCAAGGGCGGGTTGACCGCGGAAATGGTCCGTACGGTGCCAAAAACCACATCAAACTGCAGGCTTCCGAAGCCCCAGAATATCAGGAAGGCCGCGATCAAGAAGCCAAAATCGCCCACGCGGTTGGCAACAAAAGCTTTTTTGGCTGCATCGGAATTAGCCCAGGAGGGACGCCCCAAAGTGTCCATCTCATACCAGAAGCCGATCAAAAGGAAGGAGCACAGCCCCACACCCTCCCAGCCGACAAAGAGCATCAAATACGAATCGCCGCTGACGAGGATCAGCATGGCCGCAATGAACAAGTTCATGAAGACAAAGAAGCGGGGGAACCGGCCAGGGTCTGATTTGAAACGCACGTCCTCGTGCATATAGCCTATGGCGTAGACGTGGATCAGCGTACCGACGCCGGAAACAACCAGCATCATGGTCACGGAAAGCGTATCGACGCGGAAGATCCAATCAAGCTGCAGCTTACCCACGTGGATCCATTCACCGAGAGACCAACGGACGGCATCGGGATGCACGACCAGGGAATATGCCAATAACAGGGATATCAGGAAGACAAGTCCCGGTGCGAGGCTGGCAACAATACCGACGGCCTTTTCGCCGAGCCGGCGACCGGCAATAATATTGACCAGCAGACCGATCACCGGCAAAATGACGATCCAGGGAGCGAGGTAGAAAAATGTCATAGGTTAGCCTTTGAGGCTGTTCATCTCGTCGATATTGATGCTGTGCTTGGTCCGGAAGATGGCAACAATGAGCGCCAAGCCAACAGCCACCTCGGCAGCAGCCACCGTCATCACGAAGAACACAAAGATCTGGCCCTCAAGCACCAAATAGACGCGCGTGAACGCCACGAGGGCCAGGTTGCCGGCATTGAGCATTAATTCAATGGACATAAAGATGATCAGCGGGTTGCGACGAATGAGCACGCCCAGGGCGCCAATCGTAAATAAAATGGCCGAAAGGATAACATAGTAAGTTACCGGAACCATCCTACTGCCCTCCTTTCTCTTTTTTGGTCAGTACAATCGCGCCCACCATGGCAATAAGCAGCAAGACCGAGGTAATTTCAAAAGGAAGAAGATATTTACTGAATAATGCCTCACCCACGGCTTGCGGACTACCGAAGGTCTGAACCGGCTGAGGGATATCGCCGCTGGTTACTTTCCGGAACAAGAGCAAATAAAGGGCCTCGCCAGCCAAAACAACTGCCAGTATGACCGCCATGGGCCGCTGCCAGGGCAGGGCTTTCGAAGGCGGCAGCAGCTCGGTGCCCAGCAGCATGATCACAAACAGGAAAAGCACCATGATGGCCCCCGCATATACAGTAACCTGAGCCATGGCAATGAAGGGGGCATTCAGCAAAATATAGAAGACTGCCACGGTGCCGAAATTCATCACAAGGAACAAGGCAGAATATACGGCACTGCGACTCAACAACATACCCAGCGCGGTCCCAATGGCCGCCAGGGCGAGGATCAAAAAGAGGAGCAGGTCAACAGTCATGAACCTCCGATAACATTTTCCGATATATTAATGCCCGGTCATCCATCGCCGCCAAAGAGGAATTGTCAATCCTGAGGGTTTTTCATCTCCGGCACCGAACGCGTGAACTCGCCCGGCGTTGTCTTCTGCGGCGTGGTCTGTGTACCGGCCGGTGCAGGTTCGAGAAGCATATCCTTGTTGTAGATCGCCTCGTGACGGTCTGTGAAGCTCAATTCATAGTTATCGCCCAACACAATCGCTTCCGTGGGGCAGGCATCTTCACAAAAGCCGCAATAGATACAGCGCAGCATATTGATCTCATAGGTGCTGGCATAACGGTCGCCCGGTGAGTAGCGTTTCTCATCGGTGTTCTGGCCGGCCTCGACGAAGATCGCATCCGAGGGGCAGGCCGCGGCACAAAGCGAACAGCCAATACACTTTTCCAAACCATTATCATAACGCTTCAAAACATGGCGACCGCGGAAGCGCGGGCGGACGCGCCGCTTCTCTTCCGGATACTGGACGGTCACCGGTCGTTCGAACATGGATTTGAACGTAGTACCGAGACCGCGCGCCAACTCTCTAAGCATGAGCCACCTTCCTTCTCAACGAAATGTTCACCAGTAAAACCGTGACCAGGCCGGCAAAAATCGACAGGACAGGGACCGTCCAAATATAGATAGCGCCCAGCTGTTGGGCCAGCAGGACCCCCAGTGCAGTGAGGAAAGCCACAGCCACCGAGAGCGGGAGCAGAACCTTCCAGCCGAAGGTCATCAGCCGGTCATAGCGGATGCGCGGCCAGGTGGCGCGCACCCAGATCATAAAGAACAAAAGAACGACAACTTTCAGAAGCAAATAAATCGGTCCCAGCCACCAGGTGTGATCGACACTGAGGAATGTATCTTTCAGGAACCAGAACTCGCGATAGCCACCGAAGTACAGGGTGGCGGCAATCATGCTGATGACGATCATCTTCTCATATTCCGCCATGAAGAACAACGCGAACTTCATGCCTGAATACTCGGTGTGATAACCGGCTGCCAGCTCCTGCTCGGCTTCGGGCATATCGAACGGCGCACGATTGACCTCGGCCAGCGTGGCCACCATGAAGATCAACGCCCCCACCGGTTGAAGCACGGCAAACCACATACCCTTCTGCGCCTCTACGATATCCACCAGGCTCATGGAATTTCCAAGCAGGATCGAGATAACAAAACAAAAACCCAGGGCCAGCTCGTAGGAGATCATCTGCGCCGACGAGCGCATGCCGCCCAATATGGCATACTTGTTATTCGATGACCAGCCCGCCAGGACAATGCCGTAAACCGCGATCGAGGCGATGGCTGCCAGGTAGAGAACGCCTACATTGATATCCGCGACATACAACTTGATCACGCGATTAGCAAAAGGCAGCGTAAACTGCGTACCCAGGGGGATGACGGCCGCAAGGATCATGGCCGGCACCACAGTGACGATGGGCGCGATCACAAACATCACCTTATCCGCACGCGCAGGTATTAGCTCTTCCTTGAAGATCAATTTCACGGCATCGGCGATCGGCTGCAGCACGCCCTGCCATCCGGCCCGGTTCGGGCCGATTCGCGATTGAATGCGCGCCAGAGCGCGGCGTTCATATAAAGTAAGGTAGGCAAAGCCGGTCAGCAGGACAAGCAGCATGACGACGGCTTTGATAAACCATTCAAGCCAGACTGTCCAATCCATGGCTACCTCACCGCGGCTTTCTTCGCGAGCTTGAAACTCGCCTCGATCGGTCCGGTGATGGGCAACCCCATCGAACGGGGAACCAACGCCACTCCGGTCGAGATCGTATCATCCATCTTCACCAGGACGGTTTCGCTGGCGCCATCCAGATTCAGCGTTACCCGTTCCCCCGCGGCGATGCCGAATTGTTCCGCAGTGCCCGGATGCAGGGCCACGAAAGCTTCGCCCACCCTTTGATCCAAGAGTGGAGAGTATGAGATGACCACGCCGCGATCGTAAAGCTTGGAAACAGGCACCGCCAGGAGGCTCTTTTCTTTTGGCCTGTGGACTGCAACCTTTGGGACCCGGGGCAGTGTTACCTTTTCACTGCGCTGCGCGGCATTTGTCAGCTGCACGCCCAACCCTTGTTTGTTGTCATAGGTGGTACCGCCGTAGTACACGTCGCCGCGGCCAACGATGGGCCACTGCGGCTCGACCTCCGCCAGCCTGGAATAATTCAGGCCCGCAAAAGACGGATGATCCGCGGCCATAATCTCGAATACCACTGAAGCCGAGGTGCCTTCCAGAATGATGCTCATTTCCCGGGCAATCCGCGAGGTGATCGCAAAGTCGGCCTTTGGCCCTTCGAGGGCGGGAACGGCCGGATAAAAACGCTGCACGCGGCGTTCACCCGAAGTGAGAGTGCCGTCACGTTCGGTATAGGCCTGTGCAGGCAGGACCACATCTGCCAACTTGGCGGTCTCCGTTTCAAAGAGGTCCTGGACCACCATGAAGGGCTTGGGCTTGTTGCCCTTGAGCTTGAGCGTGCCATCGCCAAACGGGTCGGCGCCCACAATATACACAGCTTCGGCGTTGTCAAAAACCGCTTGAAGGTTTTCCACAGGGCGGAAGCCGATCTCCCAGGCGCCCTGGTCATTGGCACGCGGCCAAACGCCGATCAATCCATTGTTCGGTTTGCCTGCATGACCTGTGTCGTTCAAGGCGCGGGCGCAGGCGGTGGCAAGGGCCGTCGAGGCTTCCAGCCCAACGCCTTCGCTGCCGAACAAAATGATGGCATTCTCGGCCTTCATAAAGGCATCGCCGATCTTGCCTTTCTTCGTTAGAACCTGAACCGTCTTAACCTCATCGCCGTACGCGTAGCGGACGACATAGGAGGCAAAGCGATCGAGTTTGGTCTCACGCGGGTTGGCTACGATCAGCGTCGCGCCGTTTTCCGCGGCCTGCTTGACGCGCAGATACCAAACGGGCGCTTCTTCATATAGATCGGAGGCCATTACGACGATGGTCGCGGTGATTTTTCCTTTTTGGGCGCTGCCCAAGTCACCAAGGTTTGTTCCCTGACCCACGCCGACCAACGAGGTCAGATCACCACCCCCCATATCGGAATAAAGTACGGCCTTGCCGCCCACCTGGTCAGTGAGCGCTTTCAAATTGAATAAATCCTCGTTGGCAAGCCGGCCTGAAGCCAGCACCACTACATCTTTTTTAGCCTTGAGGAACGCTTCGGCTGCCATTTTTTCTGCAGCCTCCCACGAAGCACGCTGAGAAGAACGATCGGCCCCAGCCTTCCGGCGGATATGAGGCTTGCTCAGGCGTTCCCCGCTCTCTGCAAAGTGGTAGGCAAAGCGGCCTTTATCGCAAAGCCAGATCTCATTGACTTCCTCGTTCTGGCGCGGCATGACGCGTTTAATGACAATCTTGCCATCAGACTGGGCCTCACGGCGCGTGTTGAAAGTAATGTTGCAACCCACAGGGCACTGCGTACAAATCGAAGCCGAGCTGCTCAGCTCCCAGGGGCGTGCCCCGAAGCGGAAGTCTGCGGTGGTCAGCGCACCCACCGGACAGATGTCGGTGGTATTGCCCGAGAAGACCGAATTAAATCCCGGGTCCGAAAGAGAGATAATCTGCATCGAGCGACCGCGCTCGTCGAAGCCCAACACCGGGTCACCCACCACCTCATCCTGGAACCGGATACAGCGCGCACATTGAATGCAGCGTTCCCGGTCAAGATAGATAAGCTCGCCCAAGGGAACATTCTTGGCGAGGTGCATTTTTTCGTCGTAAAGGAAACGGCTCTTCCCCGGGCCATGAGCCATGGTAAGGTTCTGCAGCGGACACTCACCACCCTTATCGCAGATCGGGCAATCGAGCGGATGCGAGGTAAGCAAGAATTCAACCGTGCTCTTTTGTCCGGCCCGCGCTTTTTCAGATTGGGTGAGGACCACCATCCCTTCGGAAATAGGATTTGTACAGGCTGTTTCCAGCTTGGGCCCGAATTGAAGTTTGGGATCACCCTTTTCATCGAGAATCGGTTTGCCGGTGGTGCGATCCATCATGGGACGACCGATTTCCACCAAGCACATACGGCACATTCCAACCGGTTCCATCTTGGGATGATAGCAAAAGACCGGCACGTCTATGCCCGCCAGCTTGGCAGCATTCACCACCAGCATCCCGTCGGGAGCTGTTATTTGCCTACCATCAATGGTCAGCGTTACCTGTTTCGTCATTGTTCTCCGTTAATCTTCTGCATCCCGTATCAATCTCCAAACCGGATTTCATCTTTTATGGAGAAAAAACGCCGGTTTCGCTATAACGCAGCAACCTGTAACATCAAGGTCCGTGGCTGCCGGTCTGGAGCTCTGGCAACTCCCAGACCGGGTTTCACAAATTGCTACTCACGGCTTGTTTGGAAACAGCAGGAAGGCGCTCAACCTCCGCCTCGCCCGCTTTCTTAAAATCCTGGGGGAAGCCCTCAATGCCTGTTACAACCGCCATCGTCGAAAACTCACCAAGAGGACACAGGCATTTGTTTTGCATCTGCCTGGCTACGCTCAACAGTAAATCCACATCAGCCTGGGTGGGATGCCCACCCTCGAGCCGTTCCACAATGTTCGACATCCAGTATGTGCCCTCACGGCACGGTGTGCATTTGCCGCAGGATTCGTGATTGAAGAAATGAATTGTCTTGTTGATGATCCAGTCGATCGAGACGGTATCATCAATCACGATCACGGAAGCCGAGCCGAGGTCGGCGCCGAGGCTGCGGACCGAAGCATAGTCCATGGGCGTATCGAGCGCCTTGTCATCCGCGACAATAAACGAAGAGGAAGCGCCGGCAGGCATGATGGCCTTGACAGGCCGGCCTTCCTGGACGCCGCCCCCGTAGTGGTAAATGAGCTCGCGGAATGTTGTTCCAAAGGGCAGCTCATAATTATCGGGCTTGCGTACCCGGCCGGACAGCGAGAAGATCTTAACACCGGCGCTATCAGGGGTGCCCATGTTCTTATACCAGTCCGAACCATTGACAATGATCATCGGCAGGTTGGTCAGCGTTTCCACATTATTTACAACGGTCGGCTTGCCGTATAAACCGTGCACAGCCGGGAAAGGCGGGCGAATACGGGGCTGGCCGCGCTTGCCTTCGATGGATTCAAGCATGGCGGTCTCTTCGCCGCAGATATAGGCGCCCGCGCCAAGGTGAGTATATATATGAATCGATACGCCGGTACCGAAAAGATCGTCGCCAAGATAACCTGCTTCTTCCAACTCGGCGATCTTCCCGTCGAGGAAAGCCGCAATCTTCCAGAACTCGCCGCGCAGGTAGACGTAGGCCGCAGTGGCGCCCACCGCATAGGAGGCAATCGCCACCCCTTCCAGGAACTGGAGAGGGTTGTGCTCCATGATCTCACGATCCTTGAAAGTGCCCGGCTCGGACTCATCCGCATTGGCCACCACATAATGCGGCCAGGTCTTATTATCGATAAAAGACCATTTCATACCCGTTGGAAAACCGGCGCCGCCGCGGCCGCGCAAGCCGGAACTTTTGACCAGGTCGGTCACTTCACCCGGCTTCATCTTAGTCACGGCTTTTTTGAGAGCCTCGAAGCCGCCGTTGCTCTTATAGACTTCCAGCTTCTGGATATCGGGTATATCGCGATGACGGAGGAGGACGTAGGACATTATTTGACCTCTCCGCCGGCATCCCTGAGCGCCTTCACAAGCTCCATGGTCTTGTCCACCGTCATATTTTCATGATATTCAAGTCCGTCCGGGGATTGTATCTGGAACATGGGGGCCTTATCGCAGCCAGCCAGGCAGGTCACCGCTTCAAGAGTAATGGAACCGTCGGGAGTTGTCTCGCCGACCTGAATGCCGAGATTGGCGCACAGTGATTCCATAAATTGATCGGCGCCGCGCAAGGCGCAGGGCAGATCCGTGCAGACTTGCATGCGGTACTTGCCTTCTTTTTTGTCATGATAGAGGGTGTAGAAACCCACCAATGCACCCACATCGGTGAGACTCATCTCCAACAGGTCCGCAATTTCCTGCATGGCTTCTTTGGTAATATAACCGGCTTCGCTCTGAGCCAGGTAGAGCAAGGGCATCACCGCCGAGCGTTTATATTCGGGTGGATATTTCGCCAGGATCCGCTTAACTTCCCTGGGATATTTCTTTACAAGGCTCATCGGTCAATATCTCCCAGAACTATGTCAACAGAGGCGAGGATGGCAATCAGATCAGCAACCAGGTGACCCTTGGTAATCAGGGAGATCACCGAAAGGTTGTTAAAAGAAGGCGTCCGCCAATGAACGCGATAGGGCTTGGGCCCACCATCCCCCTCAAGGTAAACGCCCAGTTCGCCGCGCGGCGATTCAACGGCGTTATATACCGAACCCTTGGGACCGGGGAAACCCTCCGTCCACAATTTGAAGTGGTGGATAAGCGCCTCCATGCTCGTACCAATCTCCGAGCGAGGCGGTGGGACAAACTTACGGTTATCGCTATTTACGGGCCCCATCGGCAGCTTGTTCAACGCCTGTTCTATGATCTTGAGCGATTCGCGAAGTTCCTCTATCCGAACGATATAGCGCGCATACGTATCGCCCTGCGTGCGGGTTGGTACTTTGAATTCATATTGCTCATACCCCATATAGGGGCGTGCCTTGCGCAGATCCCAGTCCACGCCGGAGGCACGCAGCATGGGGCCAGTTACGCCGTATGACAGGGCCTCCTGCGCACTTAATTTGCCGATGCCGACTACACGGTCCTGAAGGATCGGGTTCTTCGACAGCAAAGCTTCATATTCATCGACCCGCGCGGGGAAGATCTTAAGAAAATCACGCACCGCCGCCTCAAATTCGACCGGCACGTCACGCCATAAGCCGCCGGGGCGGATATAAGTGGTCATCATACGCTGGCCTGAGACCAGCTCGAAGATATCGAGGATCAACTCGCGTTCGCGGAAGCAATACAGGAAGAGCGACATGGCCGCCAGGTCGAGGCCGAAGGTACCCACCCACACGAGGTGCGAGGCGATGCGTTGGAGCTCCACCAGGATCACACGCAGTGCTTGTGCGCGCGGCGGAACGTCGAGCTCCACCAGTTTTTCCACAGCCATGCAGTACGCCAGGTTGTTGCCAAGCGGGTTCATGTAATCGAGGCGGTCGGACATTACCTCCGCCTTAAGATAGGTCTTGGCTTCCATGTTCTTTTCAACGCCAGTGTGCAGATAACCAAAATCGGGAATGCAATTGATGATGATCTCACCGTCCAGCTCCAGCAGCAGGCGCAGCACGCCGTGCGTCGAGGGGTGCTGCGGCCCCATGTTCAACAACATGGTCTCGCCTGTTACCGCCCGTTCGGAAACCAGGTGCCTGTACGGGCCGACGGGGACCTCTTCCAGATGATAATCAGGCATGACTATTCCTTCACATATGGCTTGCGCAGGTCGATCTCTTCGAAATTAAAATTAAACTGCGGTTCTTCATAACCCAGGGGATAATCTTTCCGGAGGGGATGCCCATCCCAGTCCTCCGGCATCAAAATGCGACGGGGGTCCGGATGGCCCTCGAACGTCACGCCGAACATATCCGCGACTTCACGTTCGCGCCAATTTGCGACTTCAAACACAGACGTGGCCGTTGGGAGGCTGGGCTGATCCGCGTTGACCGGAACCCTCAACTGCAGAGATAGATTGTTGGTCAACGAAGTAAGCTGGTAGATCACATGAAAACGCGGATTTTCCTGCGGCCAATAATCCACAGCGGTGAGAACGGAGAGCAAAGAGAAGGCATGCTCGTCCCGGAGGAAAGTCAAAACATCGACAATCTGTTCCCGACGGATGAAAATATGCAATTCACCGCGAAATTCTTCATGGGTCGCGCCCGCTTTTTCCTGCAGCACCTGGAGTATCTTTTCCAGTCTATTGTCCATGTACGATCACTCCACTCCTCGCGCTATCCACGGCGCCCGCTCCGTCATCACAGGCTGCCCCCCGTCCGCAGAATATTGCGCGGTTACCGACGGCCTGAATATGCTGACATCAAGCTTTTACCAAATCCTTGAACTTTTCGCCTTTGACCTTTTCGTACAACGTCACCACGCCGTGGATCAAGGCTTCGGGCCGGGGCGGGCAGCCTGCCACATATACATCGACCGGCACCACCTCATCCACACCCTGTACGATGGCGTAGTTGTTGAAAACGCCTCCACAGGAGGCGCAGTCTCCCATGGAAATCACCCACTTGGGCTCCGGCATCTGATCGTACAGCCGCCGCAGGACAGGAGCCATCTTGCGTGATACCCGCCCCGCCACGATCATCAGATCTGATTGCCGCGGGCTGGGACGCATCAACTCCATCCCAAAGCGGCTCATATCGTAATCAGCTGCCTGGGCAGCCATCATTTCAATCGCGCAGCACGCCAGCCCAAACAGCATGGGCCACATGGCATTGGTGCGCGCCCAATTTACAGCGGTTTCAAGGGTAGTCGTTACTATACCCATATTGCCGAGTTTTTCCTCTACTCCCATTCCAACGCTCCTTTCTTCCACGCGTAAATGTAACCCACCAACAAAATAACGATAAATATTCCCATTTCCACCAACCCGAACCAGCCAAGCTTGCGAAACACCACGGCCCAGGGCAGGAAAAAGACCACTTCAATATCAAACAGGATGAAAAGCACGGCAATTAAATAGAACCGCACCGGCATGCGCCTGGTCCCCGGACCAATGGGGGCAATACCCGATTCATACGGCTCTTCTTTGACATCCGATTTTTTCTTCGGGCCTAAAAGTTCCCCCAGACCAATTGCAATCGCGGCAATCAAAGTTGCCACCGCAATCATCACAGCAATAGCGATGTACTCAAGCAACATAGACACCTCAAAGTTTTTTCGCTGGCGATAAAGTATATCATAAGTAGTTTTCAGGGGCTAGAAACTGTGGCGCATTTCACAAAGGCAGTTCAGCGATCCAGCTGTATGAAAAACTCTTCAATATGACGGAAAAAATTCATCGTTTATTTGCTAGCTTTGTACATTTCAGATCGTCCGTGCTTAAACCGGCTTCGGCACGGGATCAATGGACTGGTGCGGATTCTCCTAAAAAAGGAATATGCGCAGGGCGTAGGCCCTGCGCATATTCCTATAGTCATGTTCGTTTGCTTCACGCCAAAAATGTGATTAGACATGCATATTTAATCAGGGCGAGCCTGTACTTTTTAGATATGATCTAAGGAGATAGTCATACCCCCCGGTATTCATTTTCCAGATCGCGCTCCAGCGCTCCGCTGACCACAGCGGCCCGCTTATAATGAGGCGCAGATGATCGTAATATTCGATGAGGGCCTGGTTCTTCAGATCGTTCTTATTATCTCGAAAGGTTTGCTCGTAACCAAGCGGAATATCACGTTTGAAATGGCCGATCCGCCAAGTTTTATCGGCAGACACCGGGAGGCGGGCCAGCAACGGGTCGCCTATGGCAAACATATCAATGATATGAACTTTCGGTCCCGAGTAATAGCCCAGGAAGCCGATCCCTTTGCCAACATAAACCTTCTCTCCAGAGGCCCTTAGCTGACCGGCAAGCTTTACCCATTCCTGTCCAGGGTCCGGAAGGGGATGGTACCGTCCCCAGTTTACAAGGCCCGTATACGGAAAATACCAGGCCTGTTCGTCGCCCACACCGCTCAAGTCGTCCGTGGGAATACTGCGTTTCACCGGTGTGCTAAAACTAGGTATGGGTGCGGAAAACCCCAAGAATACGATCACGGCCAGCAAAACGAATTTGGGCGCCAGGCCAATGCCCTGAACCTGCCTCATCAGCAAAATGGCAGCGATCAGCAAAGCGATCGAAAAATACCTCCCGCTCATAAAATCACCCCCAATCCATAATATATAGAACAGATACAAACCCACTCCCAGGCCAAGCATTAACTGCTTCCTGTCTTTTAAAGAAGAGAAAAGCGCCATGGCAATCACAACCAGGGTAATGGGGTCCCAGATAATTGAATTGAGGTAATACATCAGGCCCTGTTGAAGCAGGACGCGCTGTGAAATCCCTGTGTTCAGCTTGGCATAAAAGGTATTTGGAAGTGGGAAGCCATAATAGATGACCGAGAAGATCTCCCATATCAGGAACGGCAAAAAGCCTGCCAGGATCAGTTCCAGGGTCCGCCAACTGCGCCGCGTAAAAAACAGATACAGGAGGGCCGGTACATAAAGCAGGGCCGTATCCATGCGGTTCAAGGTGGCCAGGCCGGCCAGTAAGCCAAGCAGGAGCAGCCTGTTATCCTCTTTGATCTTTTGGGGGTTCAAAAAGAGAAGGACAAAGCCCAAAGCTAGCAGGTGCGAGGCGGGGTTTTCCAGGCCGGAGGTGGAATAATCCACGAAGGCGTTGGAAAGAATAAGTATGGCCGCTCCAATGATAAGATCGATCATCCCGCCTGAGCCATTCAGCAGGAAGATCACCATCGTAATACTTGATATAACCAGACATAATCCAAGGATCGCAAAATAAGGATTCTGCGCAACCAGATAAGCACCGGTCAGGAGGAACAGCCACAGCGGATGGGTAAAGGTCTCCACCCGCTCACCCACATTCCAGGTGAGTCCATATCCGTGTAAAGCATTATCGATGGTTCGCATGGTGATAAAGGCATCATCCCCCACCCATGCCGTCCGAAGCAGGATCGTAAAAAACACAAGGAAGAGCAGGGCAATCAGAAGGACCCGCGTATTCAATATTGAAGTTCGATGATCAGGCTGCATAGGGAGGAAAGGCAAGGCTTTCTTTAATATTTGGATGGCACGCGATATATGGCGCGGAACGCCCCTCAGGTCAGCGCACTCTCAGCTTGTCCCGGAAAAAACTGCGTGGAGGCGCGCAACCTCAGCCAATTAACCCAGGTAATCCTTAAGTGACCTGCTTCTTGTAGGATGCCGCAGCTTGCGCAAGGCCTTTGCCTCGATCTGGCGGATCCGTTCGCGTGTTACGTTGAAGTAGCGGCTGACTTCTTCCAGAGTATGATCCTTGCCATCCATCAATCCAAAGCGCAGTTCAAGCACCTGGCGCTCACGATCGGATAGACCCTCGAGGGCCTGGTGGACCTGCTCGCGCAGCATTTCCCGGGCCGCAGCATCTATGGGCGAGGGCGCATCTTCATCTTCGATGAAATCGCCCAGCTGGCTGGAATCCTCCCCTCCCACCGGCCCATCGAGCGAGACCGGTTCCTCGGCGGAGCGCAGCACGCGATCCACTTTTTGAGTGGCGTATTCCAATCGTCGCTGGAGTGACGACTCAAGCGGCTGCTCCTCGGCCTGGGCCTGCATCACCGCCTGGACATCGGAAGCGGGCAGATATCCCACCTCAAGCGCCAGTTCCCCATTGGTGGGATCGCGGCCTAACACCTGGGTCAATTCTCTTTGCGCCCGCAAGATACGCGAGATGGATTCAAACAAATGCACGGGGATACGGATCGTGCGCGCCTGTTCCGCAATCGAACGGTTGATGGACTGGCGTATCCACCAGGTGGCGTAGGTGCTGAATTTATAACCTCGGCGCGGGTCGAACTTGCCAACGGCACGCAGCAACCCTAAATTGCCCTCCTGGATCAGATCGAGGAAAGAGATGCCGCGTCCCAGATACCTCTTGGCCACGCTGACTACCAAACGCAAATTGGCACGAATGATTGCCCGGTTCGCCTCTTCAGCCCGGCCTAGCACCAACTCCATTTCAGCGCGAAGGATCTTTTCCTCAGGGAGATTCCGGTTAAGAGTTTGTTGGACAGGGAGTTTGTGACACCCCTGAACATGATCCGAAAGCCAGGCCGCGTAATCTGCAGGCAAAAGGTGCAGGCAGAGGAACACGCTGTAGGCCTTACGCACCATGCTATTCCAAAGCGAATCGTGCCCCCAGAGATCACTGGAGAGAAATGAACGAAAATAAGAAGGCGTATCGAACTCCCAGGTCTTGTGAAGAGATTGGGCCTCCGACAACATCAAGCAAAGATCGGGCAGGTCTTTATTGAGACGCTTGGCATCTTCTCCAAAGCGTTTCCAGGAGGTGACCAGCTCAGCAACCAGGCTGCGATATATGCCCCCCTCCAGAGAGGTGCCTTTGCGGACGGTCAACTTGCGGAACGTGCCAAGCTGGCGATTGGCCTGGATGAGAGTGGCCAGGCGGAACTCGCTATCCGAATCGAGCAGTTTCACCTCACCGATCTCACGAAGATAGAGGCGTACCGGGTCTCCGGCCAGTTCCGCTGCGATCTCGGGACGACGCCCCACCAGGGGTTCGTCATCGAACAGCTCCAGGTCCGGTTGAATCAATTCTGCTTCGGGAATATCGGATATGCCTTCGACGAGATCCAATTCTTCCACCTCAGCCGTTGGATCATCCAACAGGGTATCAGGCTCAGCAGGATCGATGAAAGGCGCGTCTGTATTGCGAGCAGCCCGCGGATCCGGTTTTCGTTTCTCGCTTTGTGCTGTTTCGGGAATACTATGCGCAGGTTTCCTGGAGGCTTTGACTTTTGCTTCGGATGCCTGCAAAGGTTCCCCCTTGAGCCCCGTGTGGGGCGCTTTCCGCCGGATTAAATCTGCATTTCTTTTCCTGGCAACCATATCGCCCTTCTCAAAAGGATACACATAAGTGTGTGCCTACCCACAGGGACTCCACCCAAAAAATCCGGGAATCCTGCAGAAAATGTGAGCAGAGGCAAACAAATTTTGTTCCTTACTCCAACCTTTTCAACGACATTTTTCGATGGGCCTGATCCAAATCACGCAATAAGCGTGTATGCTGTAACACCAGATCCTGGTAGGAGGCCGCGCGCAAGTCCCCGTTCTGCTGAGCATCTTCCTGCAGGAAGCGGAGCTGGTTAAGGTTTTCACCGGCTGCCACGCGGCGCAGCTTGATCACACCGCGCACCAATTCTTCCATCAGCTTCTCTTCTAAAGGATCGAGCTTCTCAGTCTGGGCCAGCAGTTCCCGGGAGAGCGCTCGCAGGGATTCGGGCAAGGCTTCCACCACGAACTCATGATGCTCCGTCTGGTCCTGCTCCACCGCCGCACGGATAAGATCAAAAAGCATCTGATAATCAGTATACTCGAAATCCGCAGCAGCCAAGGGGCTAAGCCCGTATTGTCCCAAAAACCGGTCAAGCCGGTACAACAATTCCGGCCGGCGGAACAACGTCGCAATGACATAAGCCTCCACTTTTCGACTGGAGGATATCGAGACAGCCACTCCAACCTGTGGTGACTCGCTTACCTGCTTCGGCCTGACGGATCTCCTCGGCCTCCCGAGCTTGGATTGCGCCTGCACACCAATAAATGCGCGCTCGTCTATCTTGAGAAATCTGGCAAGTTTCTGCGAATAAAATTCGCGCTCTTCGGGCTTGGGCAAATCCTGGATCAACGGCAGGACTTGTCCGGCAATCTCCGAGGTAATTTTCCGGTCATTGAGATCCCGCCCAAAGGCGAGAGTCTCCATAACATGCTCGATGATCGGCCTAGCCTTCTCGATCAACCGCGCCCACTCTGCCGGGTCGCGCGCGACGATCTCATCGGGGTCCAGGTTATCGGGCATGGAGGCCACGCGCAGGTCAGCCTGCAGGCGGGCTTCGTTTCGCAACAGGCCGCGGGCGTCGAAGCCGAGCTCGCCTTCGCGATCCATGGCCTGGCGGGCTGCTTCGAGTCCGCGCAGCACGGCTTTTTGCCCGGCGGTATCCGGGTCGAGCGCGAGCACAATGCGGCGCGTGAATCGCTTCAGCAGGTGCAATTGATTTTCGGTGAGGGCCGTACCCATGGGCGATACCACGTTTTCATAGCCCGCCTGATGCAGCGCGATCACATCCAGGTAGCCTTCCACGATGACAGCCTGGTCGGCAGTGCGTATGGGCTTGCGGGCACGGTCGAGGCCATAAAGCAAATGCCCTTTGGTAAAGATGGGCGTTTCAGGGGAGTTGAGAAACTTCGGAATATCGGTCGGGTCCACAATACGCGCACCGAAACCGGCCATGCGCCCGTTCTCATCGCGGATCGGGATCATTATCCGGTGGCGGAAGCGATCATAAATCCGGGATTCGGCATTCGATAAGCCGGCATCGGCTTCGCGCTCGGTAACCAGGCCGGCATCGATAAGCCCCTGGGCGGTGTGGCCGCGTTGTGTGAAATGTTTTAGCAGGTTGTCAAAGCCGGGAGGCGCGTACCCCAGTCCAAAAGTCTCGATGGTGCCATCGGTGAGCTTGCGTTTCTCATGCAGGTACGCCAGCACCTCGCTATTTTTGTGGAGATGGCTGCGATAGAAGATCAATGCGTCTTCGAGCAATTTGCGCAGGTGATCATAAGCTTCTTTTTGCTCGGGTTTTTCGGCTGTGTAGGCCGGTAATTCCACGCCGGCGCGTGCAGCGAGACGCGTGAGCGCCTCGCGGAAATCGATCCCCTCTTTCTTCATCAAGAACTTGAAGATATCGCCGCCTTCATTGCACTCCCCGAAGCAGCGCCAGGTACCTGTCTCGGGCCAGACCACGAAGGCGGGTGTGTGCTTGTTGGCGTGGAAAGGACAGAAGCCGGTGTAGTTCTTGCCGGTCTTGCGCAGTTTTACGCCAGTCTCACTGACCAGGTCAACAATATCAACGCGGGATTTAATCTCATCAAGGCTGGACATAAGGGCAGAAGGAATTATAGACGCGCTTTACCGGATTAGCAAATTCAGGCAGATTAGAGAGCAGAGGCCGATATTCGATAATTCGAAATTCGGGGATTAAATGCAGAGGCGGCCGGATGACCGTCTCTACATTAGCATGGAGGAGTCAGAAGAAATGCCGCTCGCGGTACCCGAGCTTGAATTTAATCCTGCCGGGTTTCAGAATTGTTCGTCGATCAAAAGCACCCAGGTTGAGAGTAGATTCATCGATCCATCTTCACTACGTGGTCGTGTTTATCTTCGCGGTGACGTTCACCCAAATCCTTTGCATGGCTGTCCAAAAAGATTCAAACGCAGTGGTAACCTGTTTCCAGGCTGTGGAAGCACTGGGCTGCGACTGCGGTGCATACCTGGACTTGGAATTCGATTTGGAAGAAGACGATGAGGATGTTTGGGAACTCAACCCCTGGACCTGCACGGAAGAATCAGCTTTGATTTTCAGAAAGGCCGATTTAGCGCTATCCCATTGCTTAATTGTTTGCTGGTGAGCCTGCGGATTAAAACCCAGCCACAACCCCACAGCTAACCCAAGAATCAAAAACAAAACGGTAGCTCTAGTCATATCAACTCCTTAATCTAACCGGGAAATGACTGTAAGCCAGTCCGTAAATTAAAACGAACCAGAAATGGGGGTGTTACTCAGCCCGCGACCAGGCAAACGGCAAAACAAAACCTGGAAGCAACCTTTCCCGCTAAGGCCGGGGATTCCAAAAAATCGATTTCAGCAATAAGTGATTACCTAATGGCCCAGGTGCCTATCCAACGCAGGAATCTTGATGCCGGCAGCCGACAATTTCAGCTGGTTGGCTTTCAACGTGTCCATGATCCGTGCGTCATTTTGCGCATTATCCTCCAAACTCAACCTGAACAGAACTTGCTGATAGCCTGCCAGGGCCGTAGCTTCACGGTTCGCGTCGGTGGATACGGACGTCAATTCGAGGGCGCGCCGATTTGCAAGCTGCAGGTCAACGCCCACCCTATCAGAAGAGCTCGCACGCCAAAACTGCTCGCTGGATAACTTCCACTGATAAAGCGGCTGCCCGGGTAACGAGCCCTGGGCAAAGGCGGTGCCCGACAAAACGAGAGCAACCACCAGCACAGCCAGGCTGATCGCCACATTCCAGACCAGAGATCGCTTCCACCTGTGCCGGCGAGGGTGCGCCTGCATATGAACGACCAGTTCATCACGAGCGCGCGTTTTGTAGGCTGCCGGGGGCGTCAACCTGCGCCCACGCTCCAGGCGAGCTGCGGTTTGCAGAAGAGGCCCAAGCTGCGCCGCATATTCGGGATGCTGCGCAAGGCAGTCCTCCGCGGTGGTCGCGCCGCGGGCGATCTGGTCCAAGGAATCATCCAGTACCTGTTCGAAATCCTTCATAGTTCCTCTTTCTCGTCATTCTTCATTACTTTCGCGAGCGCCTGCAGTGCTCGCATTTGCAGGGCCCGAATCGCGCCTTCACTCTTGCCCATCTTGAGAGCGATCTGGTCGGTATCGAACTCTGCAATAAATTTCAAAATCAACACTTGCTGTTGTTCTTCGGTCAGGTACTGCAGGGATTCCTGCAGGGACTGCATCTCGAACTGAAACTCAACCAGCTCATCAAGCCTGTCGTCCCGCGCGGCGATGGGCGCGGCTTCGTCGAGTGAAATGGTCTGTTTAAATGTACGGTAGTGATCGATTACCGTATTGCGTGCGATGACATATAACCAGGCCAGAATCGACCCGGTGGGACGATAGCGCCCGAGGTTTTGCCAGGCCTTTAGAAACACCAGCGAGGTGAGATCCTCGGCCGTAGGCTCATCGCTTACGCGAAAAAAGATAAACCGATAGACGCGGTCAACACAGGCATCGTAAATTTGACCGAACGCCTCAGCATTGCCAGACCTGGCCTGTTCCACCAGACGCGCTTCGTCTGGCAGTGGCTCGGTCGGTTTAGCACCACTGTTGGATTTCACAACAGTTCATCCATTAAAACGATATGAGCACGCATTTATTACGCCTTAATAATTTTTCCCTGGTATGTAATTGATCCCATCAGAAAGGATAAGGGGAATTATAGACCCACTCTAAAAGAATAGGAAATTAACGTCAATCAGACAAATTGACCATACAATCAAATTGGAGATGGAAGCCTAGATGTTCAATCGTTCCAGCGGTGTTTCCATTCCACACCTGAGCAGCGCATCCTCTGCTGCATTCTGGCTTATCCTGGTCAACCTGGCTTTCAACGTCCTTGCCAATGCCAGCTTCCGTATCTCGGCTCTGAGCGAGTCCTGGCGCGGGATCACATCACCTGGCAGGTGGTCGGGCCCTGTTGGAGCAGCTTGGATTTAAGATCTTTCCCTATCATCGTCCTGCAGGTACCTTGGGAGAGTTTTGGGAAAACTTCTACACCTGGTGGCTGATGTGGACGTTCAATCCCGCCAGCGTGCGGCATCATAAATTATGGGAACTGCAGAGAGCGGAATTCTGGATGAGCTAAGATAAATTTCTTGGAATGTATGGAAAATAAAGGAAGGCGTCACGGTAGGCTAGAATCACGATCAAAGGAGAAACCTTTTATATGAAGCTTGATCAGCACTACGTGGATCCGCGCCTGGTGGAGCTGTATGACCTCGAGAACCCGCGCGGCGCCGACACCGACTTCTACATCCGTCTTGCAGCAGACCTGGATGCACGCAGGATCCTCGACCTGGGATGCGGTACCGGCCTGCTGACTCGGGAGCTGGCTGTCGAGGGCCGGCTGGTAATCGGGGTGGACCCCTCCCCCGCGATGCTGGCGTGTGCCCGCAGACGGGCAGGAGCCGATAAAGTGCAGTGGGTTGAGGGGGACTCCAGCGCCCTGGGAACGCCTGAGGCCGATCTGGTGACGATGACCGGAAATGTGGCCCAGGTGTTCCTGGATGACTCTGAGTGGGCCGCCACCCTGCGCGCCATCCACGCCGCCCTGCGGCCCGGTGGTCAGCTCGCTTTTGAGAGTCGCAACCCAGACCACCGCGCGTGGGAGCAGTGGAACCGCGCAGCCACGTACGAGCGCATCGACTCGCCCTTCGGCCCGATGGAATGCTGGCTTGAGCTGATCGGTGTGGAGAATGGCTGGGTACGCTTCGAAGGTCACAACATTTTCACGGCAACCGGTGAGGAGGTGGTCGCGAGCAGTGAGCTGCGCTTTCGCAGCCTGGCAGAGTTGACCGATTCCCTGACCAGCTCTGGATTCACAGTGGAGCACGTGTATGGCGATTGGGATCGCGGGCCGGTGACCGGCGCCAGCCGGGTGATGGTTTTCATTGCGCGTCGCAACTGAGCAGGCGATAACAACTCTAGCCCCAGGCTTTAAGCCTGGGGCTAGAGATCCCGAAAAAATGAAGGCGATGGGTAACCCCATCGCCTTCATTTTTTCGGGCATTCTTCCAACAGAGCGCGAGTGCTACAGCTATTTATTCTTTAGAAGCCTTCGAGCCTGGATAGATCTGCAACCCCCTGCGCCAGGCCGGCGATCCTTTGTAACAGGCCAAGCCGGTTCTCGCGTAAAGGCTTGTCGTCCGCCATCACCAGCACTTTATCGAAGAAGGTATTTACAGCAGGGATCATCGGCGTGAAGGCTTTCAGGAAATCATCCACGCTGCCCTTGGACCTTGAAGCCGATTCAGCTTTTTCGAGCGCTTTGAATAAAGCTTCTTCCTCTTTTTCAGCAAAATTCTTTGTATCTACTTTATATGTTTTCTTCTGGTCGCGCGTGATGCGGACACAGCGCGCGAAGGCAGGCAGGATGGTGGACCAATCATCTCGCTTCACCCAGGCCTGGAGCTGCTTGACAGCTTCCGCGGCGCGGGCGGGGTCATCCGATTGCTGTGCCAGGACCGCATCCACAACATCATATTTAGAGCCGGCGTCTTTCAGGACAACCGACAAACGACCTGTGATGAAGTCGAGCACCTGAGCTTCCACCTCGTCGCTGACTTCTACCGGCTGCAGTTTGGCAGCCCCCCTGACGGCAGTGCGCAGATCGAACGAAATATTATGTTCGATCAGAGGCTGCACCACACCAATGGCGGCGCGGCGCAGCGCAAAGGGATCTTTTGCACCCGTGGGAGCAAGACCCGCGGCGAAGAGGCCAACCAATGAATCAATACGGTCGGCTACAGCGACCACTAAAGCTATTTTTGAGCGCGGGACGGGCTGGTATTGTTCACCGATTGCTTCGGCCACTTGCTGCTTTTCGCCGGAGCGCAGCGCATATTCGCGCCCGATGATGCCCTGCAGGGAGGTCATCTCGGTGACCATCTGGGTCATCAGGTCGGCTTTGGCTAAATACGCCGCGCGTTCCACAGTGGCACATTCCAGGTCAGAAAGCCCAAAGATAGGCTCGAATTCTTTAACAAGCTTCAAGATACGGTCGGATTTATCGAGCATGGAGCCGAGTTTGGTCTGGAAGACCAGCTTCTCGAGTTTGGGACGAAAATCTTCAAGTTTGTGTTTAATGTCCGCACGGACGAAGAAGTCGGCGTCGGCAAAGCGCGCACCGAGCACATGCTCGTTGCCCTGCCTCACTACCTCCAGGTATTTATCGTCGCCATTGCGGATGGCGATGAAGTACGGAAGTAATTTGGCAGATCCCGGGTCGGCAACCGGGAAATAGCGTTGATGTTTTTTCATCACCGAGATAAGGACTTCGCGCGGGAGCGATAAATACTCCTTATCGAAACCGCCTAAAACAGCGGTCGGCTTCTCGATGAGGTCGGCCACTTCAGAGAGCAGGTCTGCTTCAACGAGAGCTTCGCCTTCAACAGAGGCCGCGGCTTTCTTTACCTGCTCCACAATCAGCCGTTTGCGTTCATCGGTATCCAGAACGATGCCGGCATCCTGCATCATTTCAAAATATTTATCGGCGGAAGGAATGCGGATTTCAGGAGAATCATAAGGGCGAAGACCGCGACTTATTTTGCCCGAGCTGAGACCTGCATATTCAAAAGGTATCACGTGCTCGCCGAGCAGAGCCAAAAACCAACGGAGGGGCCGTGAGAAGACCACGCCAGAATCATTTTCCCCCTCGCGCGAGGTGGGCAGCCAGCGCATGGTCTTATCGAACTTGATACCCGCCACCAGCGCAGGCAAGGCTTCGGCCAACACTTCAGGTGTGGAGCGGCCTTTTTGCCTGGCGGTCGCAAAGACATATTTACCGCCATCCTGTTCGCGGACTTCGAGGGCCGAAGGCTCTATGCCGTTCTTCTTTGCAAAACCCAGCGCGGCGGGCGTGGCCTTGCCATCCTTGTCGAAGGCTTTGCTCGCAGGCGGACCTTTAACAAGGTCTTCACGGTCGGGCTGGCGCGGGCTCAGGTCGGCTATCGAAACGGTGAGACGCCGAGGCGTGGCGTAAACGCGGACCTCGCCATGCTCAAGAGCGAGTTCAGTTAATAATGAAGGGACCCGCTCGCGGAGTTGAGTCAGGGCCGCTTCCACATCGCCGGCGGGCAATTCCTCTGTGCCGATCTCGAAAATGAACGGGAGGCGGAAATTGGGATTCGGTAATGCGATATTCGATGAGGCGATATTCGACTTTCGAGCTGTGAGGCCCTTCTCCTTAAGCAGAGGATATTCCAGGAGCTTGCGCTGCTCCAGATAAGCTTCGGCAACACGCCTTGCCAGCTCGCGCATGCGCCGGAAGTAAGCCTGCCGTTCGGTTACGCCGACCGCGCCGCGCGTGTCGAGGGTGTTGAAGATATGCGAGCACTTGAGGACGTAGTCGTGGGCGGGCAGCACCAGGCCCTGATCGAGACACGCATTCGCCTCGCGCTCGTAACGGTCGAAGATCTCGCGCATGGCCTGCACGTCCGCCACTTCAAAATAATATTTGCTGTGCTCGCGTTCCTCCTGCCGGCGCACTTCGCCATAGGTGACGCCGGGCGCCCATTCTTCATCCCAGATGGCCTTGGCATTGTTGAGCGCGATGAGAATGCGCTCGAGGCCGTACGTTAGCTCCACCGCCACCGGGTCGAGCGGCAGACCACCCACCTGCTGGAAGTAGGTGAACTGCGTGATCTCCTGCCCATCGAGCCACACTTCCCAGCCGAGTCCCCAGGCCGAGATGGCGGGCTGTTCCCAATTGTCTTCCACGAAACGGATATCGTGCTGGCGCGGGTCGATGCCGATGGCTTTTAGCGAGTTCGAGATAGATCTCCTGCGGGTTACCCGGATCGGGCTTGAGGATTACCTGGAACTGGTAATGCAGTTGGAAGCGGTTAGGGTTCTCGCCGTAACGCCCATCGTCGGGGCGCACGGAGGGTTCCACATAAGCTACGTTCCACGGCTCGGGGCCAAGCACGCGCAGGAAGGTAGCGGGGTTCATGGTCCCTGCACCGACCTGGGTGTAGTAAGGCTGCCAGAGCACACAGCCGCGCTCTGACCAGAATGTCTGAAGTTTGAGGATGATGGATTGGAAGGAGGCTTTCGGCATGGGAGGCTGGATGTTCGGGAGTAGAGATCAGATATTAGGCATTAGGAAATTTGGTGGAGCGATTGGATTATACCGTACACGATAAGGCCTCCGAGGTCTCTGGTGGTCGCGGTAGTGGAAGACTTTAACGGGGTATTGAGGTTTGGGTATTCAGCTTGTTTCGAGGAAGTAGGTTAATGAATTTGTGCGGCTTTAGCCCTATAATTACAAAAGAGCTTTAAGCATTTCTGTATGTACGCTATTAGGAGGGTCAGATGTCCACTGGTACTTTCTTCGACGACCAAAAAGAACAATCATTTGTAAAGTCTACAATTGTTTCCAAATACTTTTGGGCATGGGCAAAAGTAATAATTTCCGTGCAAAACAGATATGACAAACCAGATAACAGGATTGCCTATATTGATTTATTTGCTGGCCCTGGTCGCTATGAAGACAACACAAAATCAACCCCATTACTGGTATTAGAAAAAGCAATTGAGGATCCTCAGATGGCTGAGAGGCTTGTAACATTCTTTAACGACAGAGACCCAAAGAATATCCAAGTGTTAAACAAGGCCGTTCATGAATTACCGGGGATTACAAAACTTAAACATCAACCTGTCATAAAAAACATAGAAATTGGCTCTGCGATCGCGGAGCAATTCAAGCAAATGAGACTTGTTCCAACTTTGCTTTTTGTTGACCCGTGGGGCTATAAGGGGCTTTCGCTAAATCTTATAAACTCAGTTCTAAAAAATTGGGGGTGTGACTGTGTTTTCTTTTTCAACTACAATCGCATCAGCATGGGATTGAATAATGAAAAAGTAAAAGAACACATGAATGCCTTATTTGGAGAAAAACGAGCGAATGAACTCCGCACAAAACTCTTATCTTTGTCTCCGCATGTTCGCGAACTGACAATAGTTGAAGAATTAGGTCAAGCCTTCCAGAATATGGGCTACGACTTCGTTTTGCCGTTTCGATTTAAAAATGACGAGGGGACAAGAACCAGCCATCACTTAATTTTCATCTCAAAAGAGTTTCGCGGTTACGACATTATGAAAGGAATTATGGCAAGTGCGAGTTCAAGTTCTACTCAGGGAGTAGCCTCCTTTGAATACAATCCTCCCGATAAGAGAATGCCTCTTCTGTTCGAATTAGCGCGTCCAATTGACGACCTTGCCGAGATGCTCTTGCATGACTTTTCGAACCAAACAGCTTCTGTTATTGAAATCTACAAACAACACAGCATTGGGAAACCATATATCCTAAAGAACTACAAAGAAACACTTAAACGTCTGGAATCCGAGGGCAAAATTACTGCAAATCCACCAGCCGCTAGCCGCAAAAAAGACACTTTAGCAGATAAAGTCATTATCACTTTTGCTAAACCGATACAATAGACGTGTTAGAACATTAATGCTATGATTGAAATATCGTTATAGGTAAGTTGTCCAAGGAGGAAGAATGGCTGAACATTCAGGGATTGAGTGGACCGAATCCACCTGGAATCCTTTGACTGGCTGCACAAAAATCAGCCCTGGCTGCAAGCATTGCTACGCAGAACGCATGGCAAAACGCCTCAAAGCCATGGGACAGCCCAATTACGCAAATGGTTTCAAACTAACCCTGCACGAAAACGCAATGGAAAAGCCGCTGGAATGGAAAAAACCGCAGGTCATTTTTGTAAATTCGATGAGCGACCTGTTCCACAAGGACGTGCCCGTCCAATTCATCCTTGAAATCTTCGACGTGATGCGGCGCGCTCACTGGCATACTTTTCAGGTGCTTACCAAACGCGCCGAACGGCTGGAAGAATTAAGTCCAAACATCGATTGGCCTGAGAATGTATGGATGGGCGTCAGCGTTGAAAACCAGGACTACACCTTCCGCATTGACCATCTGCGGAGAACCGGCGCAAGAACTAAATTTCTTTCCCTTGAGCCATTGCTTGGCCCGTTTCACAAATTGAATCTCAAAGGTATCAACTGGGCCATTGTTGGCGGCGAGTCCGGGCCAGGGGCGAGGCCGCTTGACCCGGCATGGGTGACGGATATTCGAGACCAATGCCTGAGGGCAAAGGTGCCGTTCTTTTTCAAGCAATGGGGCGGGGTACAGAAAAAGAGGGCAGGGAGGACATTGGAAGGCAGGACATGGGATGAGATGCCTATAAACTTGGTGAAGGCATAAGGTTTTAAACACAAAGGTTAAAGGCGAACGGCGCATCCGTGAGCAGATGCGCCGTTACACGTTAAAGGGTTCATTGGTAGAATGATAAATCGATCTTCCGCCTATATACAGCCCATGAATTGTTCCCTTGTCATTCGCGCGTACAACGAAGCCGGGCAGCTGCCGCGGCTGCTGGAGGGCATCAGCCACCAGACCGTCAAAGATGCCGAGATAATCCTGGTGGATTCAGGATCCTCAGATGATACCGTCTCCATCGCCGAGTCATTCGGTGTGCGCGTTGTAAGGATCGCCGCCGAGGAATTCACTTTTGGCAGGTCGCTCAACGTGGGGATGCAGGCGGCGAAACATGAGTTTGTAATCATCGCAAGCGCACATGTCTACCCGGTGTACCCCGATTGGCTGGAATGTCTCCTGCGCCCGTTTGAGGATGAAAAGGTCGCGCTCGTTTATGGCAAGCAGCGCGGGACGGATACCAGCAAATTCTCGGAGCACCAGATCTTCCAACAATGGTTCCCGGAGGCGGATGTGGCGCGCCAGCCCAGTCCGTTCTGCAACAACGCCAACGCGGCCATCCGGCGCAGCCTGTGGGAGCAACATCCCTATGACGAAACACTCCCCGGGCTGGAAGACGTGGCCTGGGCCAAATGGGCGCAGTCCCAGGGCTGGGGGGTGGCCTACGCTTCCAAGGCCGAGATCATCCATGCTCATAACGAGAAACCTCGTGACGTCCTAAACCGTTACAGGCGCGAGGGCATGGCTTTCAAGCACATCTTCCCTGAGTCACACTTCAGTCTATATGACTTCGTGCGATTAACGACGACCAATATATTGAGCGACCTGGGGCACGCAGCACACGAACGCGTGCTGCTGCGCAACCTGGCTTCGATCTTCTGGTTCAGAACGATGCAGTTCTGGGGGACGTACCAGGGTTACCGCACCTCGGGTCCGCTGACCGCACACCTGAGGCAGACTTTCTATTATCCGCGCGGAATGGACGCTTTGGGTGATACAAGGCAGAGAGATGTTCAGCCAATTCAATATGAAGAGGGCAAAAGGTAGATTGGTAAGTTGGGAAATTGGTAATTAGGTGATCAGGCGATTAGGTAATCAAGGGGTGGGTTTAGGATAAAATACAACATCCAACAGGAATGGTGATATAAAAACATGAATTTCAGCGATTATCAACAAAAAGCGAAGAATACTGCAAAATATCCCGTGATCGGACACGGGGTCATCTATCCAACTTTGGGACTCACCAACGAAGCGGGCGAAGTAGCAGGCAAGATCAAGAAGATCTTTCGCGATAAAGAAGGGGTTATCGGCGAAGCAGACCGTGAAGCCCTCAAAGCCGAGCTCGGCGACGTGCTTTGGTACCTGGCGCAGGTCTCTACCGAACTCGACCTGTCCCTGGATGAGATTGCCGAATATAACATTGCGAAGCTGTTGGACCGCCAGGCACGCGGTAAAATCCGGGGCGACGGCGATAACCGTTAATATATTCAAAGAAAAGAATAAAGATGACATGCCGCAGGTACTTATTTCCTGCAGAATACAATGTTAAACCCGAGGATGCCATGTAGAATCACTATCTCTAATGAAGAGAACAAGGCCGTGAGTGAAGATTAGTACACATTATTCATCCACTTTGCGAAACTCTAATCTTTTTCCTACACAAACTCCCCTTTATTTTTGGTAGAATCAAAAACGACCCAAACTATCTCAATTGGGTCCAGGAGTAATAAACATTATGGCTGGCATGGAACGCTTTACCCAGCGAGCAAGACGGGTCCTTAGTTTAGCCCATCAGGAGGCCGAACGCGGCCACCAAAACAGTATCGGTACCGAACATCTGCTTCTCGGTCTTATGGAAGAAGAGGGCGGTGTTGCAGGCAGGGTACTGCGCGAACTCGGTCTTGAATCAGCCCGGGTCCATGAGATCATCGAACGTGTCAGCGTGGAAAGCCATCACGAAGATAACAAGATCGAACTCGCTCCCGATACACAACAGGTCCTTGAATATGCAGTGGACGAGGCGCGCCGCCTCGGCCATCATTACATTGGCACCGAGCATATCCTGCTCGGGCTGGTGCGCGTGGACGGCACAGCCATGGAAGTGTTGCGCCGGCTCGGCGTGACTGCCGATCAGATCCGCCGCCAGACGCGCCGCGTATTAAACGAAACAGCCTCCTCCCCCGCACCCACAGCCGGGACGCCGTCGTCCGCGCGGACTACGGCAGCGGGGCCCAAGACCCCGCTGGTTGACCAACTCGCAACCGACCTGACAACGCTGGCCGAGGAGAAGAAGCTCGACCCGGTCATCGGCCGCCAGATGGAGATCGAACGCGTCATTCAAATACTGGCGCGCCGCACGAAGAACAACCCGGCCCTCATCGGCGAACCGGGCGTCGGCAAGACCGCCATCGTCGAGGGGCTCGCCCAGCGAATCGTCGAGGGCGACGTGCCCGCGCCGCTGATGAACAAGCGCGTGCTACAGCTCGATGTAGGCTCCCTGGTGGCAGGCACCATGTACCGCGGTCAGTTCGAAGAAAGACTTAAACGCGTGATCGATGAGTTAAAGCAATCGGGCGCGATCCTTTTTATCGATGAAGTGCACATGCTGGTGGGCGCAGGGGCCGCAGGCTCGTCGGTGGACGCGGCCAACATCCTCAAACCCGCCTTATCACGCGGCGAGCTGCAGGTTATCGGCGCCACCACGCTGGACGAATATCGCAAGCACATCGAATCAGATGCGGCTTTGGAACGCCGCTTCCAACCCGTACAGGTGGACGAACCGACGGAAGAGGAAACGATCGAGATCCTGAAGGGCGTCCGCTCGGCGTATGAGGAACACCATCACCTGGTGATCTCAGACGCGGCCCTGATCGCTGCCGCCCACCTTTCCTCCCGGTATGTAACCGAGCGCTTCCTGCCGGATAAGGCCATTGACCTGATCGATGAATCCTCCTCACGCGTACGCATGTACAAGAGTCCCGCCGCCAAAGAGGCGAAGGACCTCTTCGGTCAGCTCCGCACCGCACGCCAGAACCGTTCGCTTGCCCAGGAAGAAGGCAACGCCGACGACATCAAGGAATGGGAAGACCGCGAGACGGACCTGGGCGAACAGATCGAACGCCTGCGCTCCGGCTGGGACAGGGCCAACAGCCCGGTTGTATCGGCGGAAGATATCGCCGAGGTGGTCTCCATGTGGACGGGCGTGCCGCTCATGCAACTGGCGGAAGCGGAATCGCAGCGCCTGCTCAAGATGGAAGACGAGCTGCGCAAGTCCATCATCGGACAGGAAGATGCCATTATCGCCATCTCGCGCGCCGTGCGCCGGGCCCGCGCCGGGCTGAAAGACCCCAAACGCCCGATCGGCTCCTTCATCTTCCTGGGCCCCACCGGCGTTGGAAAGACAGAACTTACCAAGACCCTGGCAAAATTCATGTTCGGCAGTGAAGACGCCGCCATCCAACTCGATATGTCCGAGTTCATGGAACGCCACACGGCTGCACGCCTGGTCGGTGCGCCTCCAGGTTACGTGGGCTATGAAGATGCCGGGCAGCTTACCGAGGCCCTGCGCCGCCGCCCCTACTCCATCATCGTCTTTGATGAAGTCGAAAAGGCGCACCCCGAAGTGCACAACATGCTCCTGCAGATCATGGAAGAAGGGCATCTCTCGGATGCGAAGGGCCGCAAGGTGGACTTCCGCAATGCGATCATCGTGATGACCTCGAACATCGGTGCGGACATGATCAAGAACCAGAACCTCGGCTTCCAGTTGAAACGCGACGAGGCAGCCCAGGAAAAAGTGTCTTACGACGAAATGCGCAAGAGGCTGAACAACTCGCTCAAACGCGCCTTCCGGCCCGAATTCATCAACCGCCTGGACAGCATCGTCATCTTCCGCTCGCTGAACAAGGAAGATATCGAGAAGATCGTTGCCCTCGAGCTTGACAAGGTAGCGGAGCGCCTTAAGGATCATAAACTGACCCTTTCGGCCACACAGGCAGCGCTCTCCTCCATAGCGGACGAAGGCTACGATGCCGAGTTTGGGGCGCGCCCCCTGCGCCGCGTGATACAGCAGAAAGTGGAAGACGTGCTGTCAGACCGCGTGCTTGCCGGTGAATTCAACGACGGCGACTCGGTGCTGGTGGACGTGGATGTGGATGGATTGATCACATTGATACGGGCCGAGGAGAAGACCGCCGACCCGGTAATCTAAACAAAAAAACGTAAAAAGCAGAAGGGGCGGCCAGCCGGCCGCCCCTTCTGCTTTTTGTAAGGCTTTCTTAATGAATATTTCCTGCTTACGGGTTGTCTAAGCCAGCGAAAGAGCGAGCTATCAAGAGAAAAGGAGAATTTATCATGGACAAGAATCTTCAAACCGCGAGCCTGGCCGGGGGATGCTTCTGGTGTCTCGAAGCTGTTTTTGATGAAGTGAAAGGCGTAGAATTGGTCGAGTCCGGCTATTCCGGTGGAACGACCCTTACCCCCAGCTACCGCGACGTCTGCACCGGAAGGACCGGGCATGCAGAAACCGTACAGGTCAAATTCGACCCGCAGGTCGTATCCTACAAGAACATCCTGAACGTATTCTTTGGGATCCACGACCCCACCACGCTCAACCGCCAGGGAGCCGATGCCGGCACACAGTACCGTTCCGCCATCTTTTATCACGATGACGAACAGAAGGCCACCGCAGAGCAGCTCATCAAGGAGCTGAACGAGCAGCACATTTGGGACAAGCCCATCGTCACCGAGGTGACAAAGTTCGACAAATTCCATGTGGCTGAGGATTACCACCAGGAATACTTCGCCAACAATCCCTTCCAGCCTTATTGCATGGCGGTGGTCGCGCCGAAGGTCTCCAAGTTCCGCAAGCATTTCATGGAGATGCTGAAGAAACCGCAGCCTGCCTAGGGCAAGACAGCAGCGCACGGCTCAAGCTGTCGCAACGAAAGGCACGGGACATTCCCGTGCCTTTTTATTTTCCGATCGCTTCCTCTTGCACCAAAGGTATAATATTTGTATTTACTCACGCCCCACGCTTTCAGCTTGGGGCTAAGGATTCCGAAAAATGAATGTGATGGGGAGGAACACCCATCACATTCATTTTTCGGGCATTCTAGCAACAAACTGTTAGTAGTCACTAATATTTGGCGGCAAGGCTCATGAATAATCAAACTCCCCGTATGTTGGATCAAACCCAAGTTTCCGCGGCTTCACCTACATTTTATGTGCGCGAGGTGCCCGTGTATGGCGACGCGATCCTGGCGCCGATGGATGGCTATTCTGACTGGCCTTTCCGCTCCATTTGCCGAAGCCTAGGCTCGGCGATGAGCTACAGCGAGTTCGTCAAAGTGGAAAAGATCCTCAGCCGCTCCAAACAGCCCGCCAAGAAGTTCCATTACGAGGAAGCCGAGCGGCCCGTCACCTTCCAGATCTACGGCGACGATCCCGATCTGATCCTGAAGGCCGCGCTGCTTGTGCAGGAGTGGGGTCCGGATGTCATCGATATCAACATGGGCTGCCCCGCCAAGAGCGTGGCAGACCGCGGCGCAGGCGTGGGCATGATGCGCACGCCTCTGAAGATCGCGCGCACATTCAGGAAGCTGAGCGCCGCGCTGAGAGTACCGGTCACGGGAAAGATGCGCCTGGGTTGGGAGAATTACCGTTCCTATAAGCTTGTGGCTCGCATCGTGGAAGAAAACGGCGGCTCGCTGATCGCGCTGCATGGACGCACGAAAGAGCAAAGCTACAGCGGCGAGGCAGATTGGGAGGCGATTGCCGAAGTGCGGTCGGCCGTGAAGATCCCGGTCGTCGGCAGCGGCGATGTGAAGACCGTGGCAGATATCGAGCGCATGAAGAAATATACGGGCTGCGATGCGGTCATGATCGGGCGCGCGGCAATCGCCAACCCGTGGATATTTTCCAAATTGGACCGGGACGAGGTGACCTCTGAGCAGGTGTATGAGATCGTGCGGACCCACCTGGAGCGTAACATCCAATTTTATGGATTGGAAGATGGGCCGAGGCTTTTCCGCAAGCATGCCGTGCAGTATTTATTGATGAAGCGACTCTCGAGGGAAGACCGCAAGAAGATCCTGCAGCAGACTCCGCCGGACGAGTTCCTTGCGATGCTGGACCAGATATACGCGCCCGCTATGTAGGCCAGGCGTATCTATCGAGAAGAATCTTTAGGAATACTGCTGCGCGTCCACAGTATTGCGGTCGTCCATGCTTTGCATCAGCTTTTTCCTTAGCAGGAAGAACACCTGCACCTTCGGCCGTTATCACGGAAGGAAAAAGAACTCAGAAAAAAGGAATGGGAACGGGAAGAACTCCCGTTCCCATTCCTTTTTTCGGTTATTGCAGCAGGAGAAGCAGGCTGAAACAAAGATCGGTATTTACCTACAGGGAGTCCGCCCTGGCCCACTTCAGAAATTCGGAGTTCTTGGAGAGGACAGGATGGGACCCAATTCAATAAATTAGAACAGAAATTCTGGTATACTGCGAGGGAGGACAGACACATGGGTCCACCCCTCCGAGGAAACAACAATGGCTAAAACTCATACCCGTTATGTTTGCCAGGAATGCGGACGCGTATCCGCAACGTATATGGGGAAATGCCCCCAGTGCGGGTCGTTCAACAGCATGGTCGAGGAAGTCGTCCATGACGAACCTGTCAGCAAAGGCAGCGGCTCGGTGCGCGGGCTTACCGGCCGCTCGCAACCCCGGCCCATCGGCGAGGTGGGCGGCGAAACAGAGGACCGCATCGCGCTGCCCATGGGAGAGTTCGCGCGCGTGCTGGGCGGCGGGATTGTCCCAGGCTCCATCGTGCTGGTCGGCGGCGACCCGGGCATCGGCAAATCGACATTGATGCTGCAAATGGCGCTGGAGATGGCGGACCAGAAGCGCGTGTTGTATGTCTCAGGCGAGGAGTCCGAACGACAGATCAAGATGCGAGGCACACGCCTCGATAATGGGAAAAAGGATTTCCCAAAAGGGCTGCTGCTCGTTACCGAGACGAACCTGGAAGTGATCCTCAACCACGTCAATGAAGTGAAACCCGACCTGTTGATAATTGACTCGATCCAGACCGTCTATCTTGCTGAGTTGGATTCTTACGCCGGCTCGGTCTCCCAGGTGCGCGAGTGCGCCTCCCAGCTGCGTGAGTTGGCCAAGTCGAGCGGCATATCGGTCTTCATGATAGGCCACGTTACGAAAGAGGGAGCCATCGCAGGGCCGCGCGTCCTGGAGCATATCGTTGACACGGTGCTCTATCTCGAAGGCGACCGCTTTCAGGCTTACCGGCTGCTGCGCTCCGTGAAGAACCGCTTCGGGGCCACTTCTGAAGTGGGCGTATTCGAAATGCGCGAGCGCGGCCTGGTCGAAGTGACCAATCCCTCCGAGGCTTTCCTTGCGGAGCGCATGATCAACGCGCCGGGTTCCGCCATCGCGGTAACCATGGAAGGCACGCGCCCGATCCTGGTTGAGATCCAGGGGCTTACCTCTCCAACGCAATTTGGAAATGCGCGCCGCACGCCAAACGGCGTGGACTTCAACCGACTGCTGCTTATTGCAGCCGTCCTGACACGGCGCATGGGTCTCAAACTCGGCGAACAGGATGTCTTTGTAAATGTGGTCGGCGGGATACAGATTGATGAGCCAGCGGCGGACCTGGCCATCGCCGCCGCGGTTGCTTCCTCGTGGAAGGATGTATCGGTGCGCGCCGACACGGTGCTCATCGGCGAAATCGGCCTGGCAGGCGAGCTGCGCATGCCGGGGCAGATGCAGACACGCTTGCGGGAGGCGTCCAAGCTCGGTTTCCGAACGGCGATTGTGCCAAAGGCTATCAACAAGGGCGAGGGCTGGCCCAAGGGTATCGAGACCATCGAAGCCCGCTCGATCCAACAGGCCCTGGAGGCAGCCTTGATCAACAAGCCGACGGAACAGCTCAAGGCACGCAAGGTCGCATAACAGATGTATTGAAAGAAAATAGAACACGGATTCATCGGATCAGGCGGATTTGCGCGGATTTTTTTGGGGAAAGCTTCCTCTTTTCATTCCACATCCCAATACCCGGTCTATTAGACTTCTTGCTCCGCTATTCTGAACGGGAATACTTTTGCAACTGATCGCGCTAATCCTCGTAAACTCCCTCAGAAGGAGTATTCCATGAGCTATAAAGTTATCGCTATTGTCCTTGTCCTCGCTTTGGCCACACTGGCCTGCGGTTTTAGCATTCCCCTCCCCTCGGCCCCCACACCCGGGCCGGATATCACAGATAATATAACGGTGCCCACACCCACGTCAGGGGAGGCGCAGTTGACCTTCTCCTTCGGCGCCGGTAAACTGACCTTGTCTCCGGGGGCGCAAAATTTAGTAGAAGGAACGGCTGTTTATAACGTCCCCGAGCTGAAGCCCGAAGTAGTAACGCAAGGTAGCAGCATCGAAGTCAAACAGGGCGACCTCAAGGTTTTGCCTTATCCAAAGGACCTGAAGAACCAATGGGATTTGAAATTAGGCAGTACGCCGATGGACTTAACGATCAACGCGGGGGCCTATAAGGGTACGTACGAACTGGGCGGGGTCCCGCTGACCGGCTTAACCATCAAAGATGGCGCTGCCAATGTGGATCTTGCCATATCAAAGCCCAATCCATCAGAGATGGCCTTATTCCGTTACGAGACCGGCGCCTCCAGCGTAAGACTGACCGGGCTGGCCAACGCAAACTTCAGCACGATGATCTTCAACAGCGGCGCGGGCGACTATACCCTGGATTTTTCGGGAGCGCTCAAGCGCGATGCAACGATCACGATATCGAGCGGCATCAGCAATATGATCCTGATCATCCCCGATGGGGTAAAAGCCAACGTGACGGTAGAGAGCGGCGTTTCGAATGTGAACGCCGGTTCCGGATGGACCCAGAACGGGAACCAATACACACAAAGCGGTTCGGGCTCAACTCTCACTTTTGTTGTCAAAACCGGGGCTGGGAATCTCACCCTCACTCATTAATAAGGGACTTTCCATGAACTTTCAGGGAAAATCGCCCCACGCGTGGGGCGATTTTCCGCTATGTCCGGATGGGGCCTACAGGTGGCGGTCATTCCCGGTCTCACTGTGAGCCGAAATCATTCTAAATCGGCGTAAAAGGTCATATTTCATCCGTGACCTCTATCACTTGCCGTAATTTGCCCCACATCATAAAATCACTATAACAGACAAGCATTATCTACATTCCTTGGGAGAGGATCGACACCATGCAAATTACCCGTCAGGCCGATTATGCAGTACGTGCGGTTTTATATCTTGCCAATCTGGGCAACAATGAGCGCGCTGCCACCAGCACCGTGGCAGAGGACCAGCGCATACCGCCTTCATTCCTGGCCAAGATCATTTCGCAATTGTCAATTGCCGGATTGCTCCACACTTCGCGAGGGGCACGCGGGGGTGTGACTCTGGCACGCGATCCGCAGGATATTTCCCTGCTGGAAGTCATCGAAGCGATCGATGGACCGATCCAGCTCAACGAATGTGTTGGCGAGGACAACGAGTGCTCTTTCGATACCGGCTGCCCGCTGCGCTCCGTGTGGTCAGATGCACAGAATGAACTGGTAGCACGGCTCAAGAGGACGAATTTTGCGCAACTGATGCACAGCGAAAAAATCCCGGCCTAGACTCTTCCATGCGAAAGCATAAACCTCTCGACTATAATAGTCGGGAGGTTTTTTATTGTCAGCACTTCACAAAAGAATACCCGAACCTGCTCATTTCGTGATCTGCTGATACTCAAAGGAGAAATATGATGTCTGGTCCTCGCACCGTCCGCACGCCACGCGGAACTCAACTCACCTGCAAATCATGGCTGACCGAAGCCCCCTATCGCATGATCCAAAACAACCTCGACCCGGAGGTAGCCGAGCGTCCGCAAGACCTGGTGGTCTACGGCGGACGAGGCCAGGCCGCGCGCTCGTGGGAAGCCTTCGATGCCATCCTCGAATCGCTGAAGAACCTGGAAGAGGATGAGACACTGCTGGTCCAATCGGGCAAGCCGGTGGCCATATTCAAGACTCACAAGGATGCACCCAAGGTGCTGATCGCCAATTCCAACCTGGTCCCGCACTGGGCCACGTGGGAACACTTCGATGAGCTGGCAAAGAAGGGCCTCATCATGTACGGCCAGATGACAGCCGGCTCCTGGATCTATATCGGCACGCAGGGAATCCTGCAAGGCACCTATGAAACTTTCGGCGCACTGGCCAAACTGAGAGGGTGGGGATCGCTCAAAAGCAAATTTGTGCTAACGGCAGGCCTCGGAGGCATGGGCGGCGCGCAGCCGCTGGCCATTACCATGAACGAGGGGGTGGGACTGATCGTCGAAGTGGATAAAGACCGCGCCGAGCGCCGCCGCGCCCTGGGCTATGTGGATACCGTGGTGGATAACCTGGAAGAGGCCATGACCCTGGTCGAGGAGAATAAGGCCGGGGGCAAACCTTTTTCCATTGGGTTGATCGGCAATGCCTCCGATGTTTACAATGAGTTGGTCCTGCGCGGCGTGACGCCTGATGTGGTAACAGACCAAACCTCTGCGCATGAGGCCTTGATGTACGTGCCCTCCGGCTTATCCGTGGCCGCCGCGGACGACCTGCGCAAGTCGGACCCCGAACGCTACAAGAAGATGGCCATGGCTTCGATGGGGAAACATGTGCAGGCCATGCTGCAGTTCCAGAGCAAGGGTGCGGAAGTGTTCGACTACGGCAACAACATCCGCCAGCAGGCCTACAACTACGGCGTGACGGACGCGTTCGAATTCCCCGGCTTCGTTCCGGCCTATATCCGCCCGCTGTTCTGTGAAGGCAAAGGCCCGTTCCGCTGGGTGGCGCTTTCAGGCGACCCCGAGGATATCTATCGCACCGATGAAGCCATCCTGGAATTGTTCCCCGAAGATGACCATCTGCGCCGCTGGCTGAAGATGGCAAAAGAGAAAGTTCCGTTCCAGGGATTACCGGCGCGCATCTGCTGGCTGGGTTTCGGCGAGCGCGCAAAGGCGGGACTGAAGTTCAATGAGCTGGTTGCCAAAGGCATCGTCAAGGCGCCCATCGTGATCGGACGCGATCACCTGGATGCCGGCTCGGTCGCCAGCCCGAACCGGGAGACCGAAGCCATGAAAGACGGCTCGGACGCCATCTCGGACTGGGCCATTCTCAACGCGCTGATCAACGCAGTGGGCGGCGCGACCTGGGTATCGTTCCATCACGGCGGAGGCGTGGGCATCGGTTACAGCCAGCATGCCGGGCAGGTGATCGTAGCGGACGGCACTCCGGAAGCGGCTGTGAGATTGGAACGCGTTCTGACAACCGACCCGGGCCTCGGCGTAGTCCGCCATGCGGATGCCGGTTATGAAGAAGCCATTGCCGCCGCCAAGCGGAATGGCATCAAGATGCCGATGTTAAAGTAGATAATTGGGCGACCCGAAATTTGCATCTGGGCTTTTTGCCAACGGCACCGAGTCTTAGTCAGCGATAAATCATGCATCCAGACCTTCGGACAAGGGGTGGTTATTGGATTTACAAGGCTGCTGTCGCCAGCGTCCTGATCTGCATAGTCTATTATTTTTTGATTATCATCTACATAACACTTTGTCGTATACGGTATCCATTCTCACTGGAATTCGCCGAGGGCGATACGCTCATTCAAGTGTATCGCATCCTTCAAGGCAAGATGCTGTATGCAGAGCCGTCATACCGGTATGTGGCCATGGACTATCCGCCCATTTATTTCTATATTTCCGCCCTGGCAGCCCGCCTGATCGGATTCGGTTTTTTCCCATTACGCCTGGTTTCTTTCATATCTTCACTGGGTTGTATCTCCATTATCTACCTTATCTGCAGGAAAGAAGGAACAGGTATACTGCCCGCATTAATCGCAAGCGGATTTTTTGCAGGTACATATAACCTTGGCGGTGCCTGGTTCGACATCGCCCGAGTTGATATGCTTGCGCTTTTCCTTCTTCTGCTTGCCGTGTATCTAGCACGCATCAGAACCCTGACGGCTTATATCGTTGCAGGGATCACTTTTGCCTTATCCTGTTTAACGAAGCAGACAAACTTGTTTATACTGGGATTTCTCTGTCTATATTTCATCCTGTTCGAAAGAAATAAATCACTTGGTTTTATCCTCTCTTCGATTGCATGCTTTCTCATTATCTCCCTGAAGCTTGACCAGATTTTTTCAGGATGGTACAGTTTTTATATATTTCAAATAACTTTTGGCTCCGACAGTAGTTTGCCGATTACACCCAACCTGATACTTAACTCTGTTGGTGATTTCTGGCTAAAGTCATTGATCTTTCCCATTCCCATCGCCGTATTTTTAGTCGGCACTTATTTAATGAAAGGGATTATTAATATTGAATGGAAAAAGGGAATAGACAAACAGTTTGTCTTCTATTTATTTTTTATAGCTGGAATGATCGGGGCATCGTGGGGCGCCTTAATCCATCAGGGGGGATTTAAGAATAGTCTCAACCCAGGTTATGCAGGGATTGCAATACTTTTGGGGTTAACACTCCAAAAACTCTTTTCCGATCATAAAGTGAATACACTCTATAAAAGCAGCTTACTATTTGTTTGCATGATCCAGTTTGTGATGCTTTATTTTCCAGTCAATTCCTTAATCCCTACCAGGAAAGATCTTTTAGCAGGCCAGGCACTTATTTCCGAAATTCAAAAACAACCGGGCGATGTATACGTTCATTTTCACCCGGAAATATCGCTGATGGCAGGGAAACCCACCTTTGCTGACTGGGTTACCACCTACCAACTAGAGGGTGATTTCGGGGGAGGCAGTGTGAAGGAAACGAACCGGGTGAAATCAGAATTCTCACATGCAATGGCTACACAATCATTTTCGATGATCATTCTGGACAAAGATATTAGATGGATATGGGGACATCCCGAGAAGTATTATTACATAATCGATAAACCAATTTTCGATGACCCCAACGTTTATTGGCCTGTGGTAGGGTATCCATACCGGCCAACCATTAAAATGTATCCGATATTAAAATAAATATCTGAAATTTCATGTGCAAATAAAATTAGAGTCGCCTTCCCTAATTGGGTATGGTTCGCTAACCGTGCTGTAGAAACCCCGGGCTGACTTACCCGGATTCAGCCGGGCGCCTAGTCGCAAGCCCAAAGAAGCCATCGCCGCCGCCAAGCGGCATGGGATCAGGATGCCGATGTTAGGGTAAGAAGGGATGTAAATCAGAATTTGCTAGGGATCTTAATCGTTAAACGATACTGACTCTTAATCAGGTACTCTTCCGAATTCGAAAGGCGGTGATTGTCGTCTTCTGAAGAGAGGATGTACTTTGACGAGGACCGGGGATCGGTGGCACTCTTGCGCCGATCCAAGAAGTGCAAAAGCATGAAAAAAACTGCGAGAATTCTCTTACCCGCCTTCTCCTTACTTTTATTCTCAGGCTGTATGCCCTACGCAGTCAGCCCTTTTACGCCGGTTCCTACAAATACAGCAACCTCAACCGGTCTGCCACCCACCGATACGGTAGCGCCCAATTTACCACCACCTTTCCAAGTGCTAGAATCCCCAAACGGGAAATTTGTGGCGCAGCTTCGTAATTTTGGCAGCATATCGCCCTCCATTATTGAGATTCTAGACAATCAACATTCAGTCCTCTGGCAGATTCCTTATCGGGGCGATGTTCTTACAGCGCCGCATCCTGACCTGTATATGTACGCTTGGTCAAAAGATAGCGCCTTCCTCTATTTTTATTACATCTTCTCGCCAGATGGCGGCGACCGGGCTTTCTATTGGACTGGACTCGATTTGCAGAGTGTGCGTGTTAGTGACGGGAGCATTCGCCGCGTAATAGATGGCAAAGGCTTCATGTCTTTCGCGTTTTCGCAGGATGAAACACAGCTTGCGTATACCCGTGAACAAGACAGGCCCAGAGTATTCTATGTTCGCGATGTCGCTTCCGGAACGGAAAAGAAATCCCAGGTAGGTGATGCGTCCGGCCGCTATCAGTTAATAGGCGATATTCATTGGGCGGCTGATGGCAAGCAGCTTGCATTCCAGACTCAGACTGCTGACTACGTGGTTCAAACCGTCTATCTGGACGCCATCCTGATGAAGCAGAAGGTCATTCGAGAGTACAAGCTTTTTACCATTTGGTTCGAAGGTTGGACGCCGAAAGGAAAGCTTAGGTTCTTTGAAAACGGAAAAATCGTTGCTGTTGACCCCAAGACAGGTCAAACCCTGGCTATTGGTACACCAACGCCTAACCCCTAGAAGAGCATTCGGTTCGCAGGCACCGAGTTGCTTTCCTGTTTCGGGCGCGATTCACCTATCATTTTATAGATACATCAGAGGGATTTTCCCTAAAAGAGGAGAACTGAAAATGAGAAAAATCATCTACTCGATGTCTGTGTCGCTCGATGGCTTCGTTGAGACGCCCAAACGGGAGATCGATTGGGTGATCGTGGATGAGGAGCTGCATACCTTCTTCAACGACCAGGCGCGGGAAATGGGCACCTCTATTTATGGACGGCGAATGTATGAGCTGATGACCGCTTTCTGGCCAACAGAGCAGGCGGTGCGGTCGGAGCTTCCATATATAGCCGAGTATGCCCGCATCTGGAAAGACACGCCGAAGATCGTGTTCTCGAAGACCCTGGATAAGGTCGAATGGAACAGCCGGCTGGTCAGGGAGGTCACGGCGGAAGAGATCACCAAGCTGAAAGCGCAGCCTGGCAAGGACATGGATATCGGCGGCCCGGGGCTCGCCTCGACTCTTATTAAACTCGGCCTGATAGACGAGTACCAGCTCTTCGTGAATCCGGTAGTCCTCGGAGATGGCACGCCTTTCTTCTCACCCCTGCCCCAACCGATAAAACTGCGGCTTTTGGAAACGCGGACGTTCGGCTCTGGAGTGGTTTATCTACGCTATCAGCCTGACGGACAAGCTCTTTAGAAAAATATACGTTTCTTTAACTATGCGTCAAGGGGTAAAGAATCCCGGGCAGAGATAAACCCGCACTTTCGGAATGAGCTGTTCGCGGCGGGGAACACCCACCAGATTCATTTTCCGTTCAAACCGGCAGAGGGTTTGCCCGTCGATACAAAAGACCTATTGCGTTTCGATGGTTGAAGCGATATAAACAACGCACAAAGGAGAATGTTATGCGTAACTTCAAACTCGTGGCGTTGATGGCAGCGATGGGCTTGATCCTGGCCTGCAATTTTCCGATGCTCTCGCCGACGACCCAGCCTTCTTCACCAACCCCTACCAGCGCCGGCGTCGCTCCACTCGATACGCCTACCACGCTGCCCCCTACCTTTACGGCTGTCCCTTCCATTACACCGACGGCAACCATTGTGCCTACACCAAGCGTGCCCCAGGTCAGCCCGGTTACGGCGGCCGTTAACTGCCGCTCCGGCCCGGACGTGAGTTATCCTGCTGCCAGCTCTGTCGCTCTGGGACAGGTTGCACAGATCGTGGGAAGGAACGATGATTCGAGCTGGTGGTATGTCCGCGATCCGTACAACACCAGCAGCTTTTGCTGGGTATCTGCGGCTGTTGTTTCAACGGCCGGCAACCTGGCCGGGCTTCCGGTCATTGCGCCCCCCGCAGCCGTCGTGACCAAGGTCACTGCCAATGCAGACGTGGCTTCGCCGGTGGTATGCGGCGGACCCAATGTAATATCCTTCAGCGGCCAAGTCACCACGAACGGCGCGACGAAGGTCCAGGTCCAATGGGAAATCACCGGGGACAAGAACAATACCACGCCCTCTCAAACCATGAATTTTAAAGGCGCAGGGACGAAAAGCGCTCCCGACCCGGGCGCCTACACGGCAGACTGCGGGCATTACACCATCACTTTGCATGTGACCAGCCCCAATGACATTTCGGCGTCGAAGAATTTTTCAGTGGAGCCTTAAGGGCAGGGCTTCAGGCAGTTGCCAAACTTTTAGCTCTGACAAAGAGCGCCTTGCGAAAAAGGATGAGGTCGGCGGAAATCGCCGACCTCATCCTTTTTCGCGTCCCTATATGCTATGTTTCGGCTACTTTGCCGAGAGACATATCAAGCACCGGCTCCGGCATTCAGCTGGGCCACTGTCTGCATCGGTTACAATTTCTGCGTGAGGTCGTGATCCCTAAATGACAAAAAACATCCCCAGCAGGTTCTGGCCGTTCTCGTTCTACTTTCTGTTCTTCGCAGGCGCTGTGGCGATATACAATTATTACGCCTTGTTTTTTCAACAAGAGGGCATTCCGGGCAGCCAGATTGGGATACTGCTGGGGGCCTCCTCCCTGGTGGGGCTCTTTGCAGGTCCGCTGTGGAGCGGAGCGGCTGACGCCAGACATCGCCACCGCCTGGTCCTGTCCATTGCGATCATCGGGAATATAACGGCGATATTTCTCCTGCCGTTTTTCCACGGCTTCCTGCCATTCCTGCTGCTGATGGTGATCCAGGCTCTGTTCGGCGGACCGATCATATCCATGGTGGATAATGCCACCATGACCATGCTGGGCAACGAAAAAGAGATGTACGGGCGCGTCAGGGCGGGTGGGACCATCGGTTGGGGGTTGGCTGCCCCGATCATCGGGGCCTTTGTAGCCCGCTTCGGCCTGCATTGGAATTTTGCGATCTATGCGGGCCTGGTTTTGATCGGGTTGGTTGCCGCGCAGCGCCTGCAATTCGGCGAGCGAATCGTCAGGGCTTCCTTTTTCGGAGGGGTGCGCGAGCTCCTGACGGATCGAAAATGGATCGTCTTCCTGACGATCATCTTCATCGCCGGCAACGGAAGCGCGGTCATCACCAGCTATCTTTTCGTCTACCTCCAACAGATCGGCACCAGCCCCACCTGGATGGGTTGGGCCTTGACCATTGCCACAGTGGCCGAATTTCCCGCCCTATTGGTTGCCCATCGTTTGCTTAAGAGACTGGGGTCGAATGGATTGTTAACACTGGGTCTCGCGGCCTCGGCGCTGCGCTGCGGGCTGTATGGGGTGATCAGCATTCCGTGGCTGGCGCTCGTGGTTCAACTCACCCAGTTTTTCACCTTCCCGATCTTGCTGGTAGCCGGTGTTTCTTATGCAGATGAAAACGCCCCGGCGGGGATGGGCGCCACCGCCCAGAGTATCTTCAGCAGCGCCTTTATGGGAGTCGGATATGTTTCGGGCGGTTTGCTCGGTGGGGTATTAATCCAATATATCGGGGCTCAACACATGTTCTTTGTGTTCGGCATCCTGATCCTGCTGGCCACGCTGATCTTTGGCCTGGCCCAGCGACGCCAGCCGGTGGCACAACCGGCGTGAGCCGTATCTCCCACAAAGCTTCATCCCAAACTTTCAGCGTGGGGGCATAAGCAACAGATTCGAGAGATCATATCTACTCACGCCCCATGCTTTCAGCCTGGGGCTAGGAATTCCGAGAAAGAGAAGGTCCTGGGAAAATCCCCAGTACCTTCTCTTTCTCGGGTATTTTTTCAATAGAGGGTTAGTAGTTACGAGAGATCTATCAAGCGTGAAGACTCATCATCAGGTCACGGGCGGGACGCAGCACGAAAACCGCCTGGGGCCTGACCTCCACACCGGGCATCAGATGCAGCTCAAAGCGCTGGGCAATTGCAGCAATGATCAGGCTGGCTTCCAACAACCCAAAATGATTACCGATGCACTGGCGCGGCCCGGCCCCAAAGGGGATGTAGGCGAACTTATGCCGCCTGGCTGAATTCTCCGGAGAAAAACGATCGGGGTCGAAAACTTCGGGATGATCCCAGAAACCGGGATGGCGATGCAGGGTATAGATGCAGATCGCAATGACTGTATTCGGGGCCACGTAGTAACCACCGATCTCATCTTCACCCAGGGCGCGGCGACCCAACGTCCAGGCAGGCGGGTATAGGCGCAAGCTTTCATTTAAGACGTTTCGGGTGTAGGGCAGGTTATCCAGATCGGTGTAACGCGGCGGACAACCGTTGAGAACCTGCTTCACTTCGCGGCGCAGGCGATCCATGGCCATGGGATTCTGCGCCAGCAGATACCAGGTCCATGAGAGGGCGCTGGCCGTGGTTTCGTAACCTGCCAGCATTAAGGTCAATATCTGGTGCCGCATTTGGTCGGCATCCATGGCGGCGCCGGTGCTGGCATCGCGGGTCAGGATCATCGAGCTAAGCAGGTCGCCGCCGTCCTTAAAATCGCGCTGGCGCTGCTCGATGATGCGGTCCACCACGGCGGCAACCTCGCTGGCTGACTGGATGAGACGCGGATCGCTCGGTTTCTCGAGAAAACTGGCGGCGCGGTTGACGATCTCGCCCACCGCGCGGTACCTCTTCCCCAAGGTCTACGCCGAACAGGGCCCGTGTCGTGACGGTCAAAGTCAGGGCGGCCATCTCGCGGGCCACATCCACCGGCTGGCGGCTCTCGTAGGTACGCTCCCAATTCTTGAGCGTGGATTGCGCGGCGTCAATGATCATTTCATCCAGCCGCTCGATGCGGCTGTGATGGAAGGCAGGTTGCAGCATGCGTCGCTGTTTGCGCCAGGCTTCGCCTTCGGAGGTGAGCAGGCCCTCGCCGACCACTTTATTAAAGACCTGGTTGGAATAGGTGGCTTTGCTATAGTTATGGTTATTATCCACCAGTACGCGGCGTATAAAATCTGGGTGGTTGATCAGATAGGCAGGGTCGGGCGCCGGGCGGTAGCAGACAATATCCCCATACTGCGAGGTCAGGCCAAGGTAGAACTTGAGTGGATCGCGCACCAGCTCGCGGATGCTGCCAGCCGGCGTGGGAGGCAGACGGTGTGTCTCTGCGGCGCTGCCAGGATATGAAGAAGGTTCGGGTGGATGCGCGGGTCTCATAATATAGGTAAGTTAAGGTGGAAATAAAATAATGGAAAGCTGGTCAGATTATAGGGGTAAAGGTTGATAGAAGCAATGCGCGAAATAGTTTGAAGCGCCGTTTCCGGTTTACGGATTAGGTCATTTCCAAAAAATCTTTAGCAAGTTGAAATGAATAAAGTGCCACATCATAGTAGAATCCAAGTTATTAATTAACTCATGTCAGGCGCCGTGGGGAGATCTTAGCCCAGCGGGCAGCCTGGAACCAGGAGACAATCCGTATACAAAGGAATTACCGCCGGGCTCCGCAGTGCAGGAGCTTCGACAATGTGAGGCGGTTTTCTCCATCTACGGATAGGGTCTACCCTTACAGGAGTATGAAAGGCAGCAATGTCTACAAAGCGAATAGCAGTCCTTACCAGTGGAGGCGATGCCCAAGGCATGAACGCCGCCGTCCGGGCAGTCGTGCGCACCACTTTGGATATGAAAGCGGAAATATACGCCATCTATGAAGGTTATCAAGGCTTGGTCGAGGGCGGCGAGCGCATCCGCAAGATGGATTGGGAATCCGTGGGCGGTATCCTGCAGCAAGGCGGTACCATCATTGGAACCGCGCGCAGTGATGAATTCCGCACACACGAAGGGCGGCGCAAAGCCGCATTAAACCTCATCCAACTGGGGATCGATGGGTTGATCGTCATCGGCGGCGACGGTTCCCTAACGGGCGCCTATGTCTTCCGGAAAGAGTGGCCGACCTTGCTGGCCGAGCTGATCGAACGAGGTGAGATCAGCGCTGAGATCGGGGCCGCACACCCGAACCTGCTGATCATCGGCATGGTTGGCTCGATCGATAATGATTTCTATGGGACCGAAATGACCATCGGCACCGATAGCGCGCTGCATCGCATCATCGACGCCGTCGATGCCATTGCCAGTACGGCCGCCAGCCATCAACGTACTTTTATTGTCAAAGTGATGGGCCGAAATTGCGGCTACCTGGCCTTATTTTCGGCCCTGGCCACCGGTGCCGACTGGGTACTGATCCCCGAGGCTCCGCCGGATGTGGATAACTGGCAGGATGTCCTGGTGGAGCGCCTCAAGGCCAGCGCCAAGGCAGGCCGGCGCGACCACATCATCATCATGGCGGAAGGCGCGCGCGATCGCGATGGCAATTACATCGGCAGTACCGATGTACAGCGGCTGCTGGAAGAGCACATCGGTGAGGAAGTTCGCGTTACCGTGCTGGGACATGTACAACGCGGGGGGCGTCCCACGGCTTATGATCGCAACCTGGCTACCATGCTGGGGCACGAGGCTGTCAAAACGATTTTGAATGCCAAACCGGAAGATGAGCCGCTGCTGGTCAGGATCAAGGAAAACCGTATTTCCTGCCTGCCGCTGATGGATTGTGTGGAAAAAACAAGAGCCGTCGCGGACGCCATCGATGCGAAAGATTACGAAAGAGCGATGAGCCTGCGGAGCTCGGGTTTCAAGGACGCGTTCCGTACCTACAAAACGATAGTAAGAGCCCTGCCCCATCCGCCGATACCCGGCCAGAAGCGCTTCCGTATAGCTGTGTTCCATGCAGGCGCGCCGGCCCCCGGAATGAATACGGCCGCCAGGACTGCGATACGCCTGGGGTTGGATCAGGGTCACGTGATGTTGGGCATAAGCAACGGTTTTGAGGGCTTGGCCGAGAACCAGGTCCGTGAATTGGACTGGATGAGCGTGAGCGACTGGGTACCGCTTAGCGGCTCCGTTTTGGGAACCAGCCGCATGGTCCCCAAAGGGAAAGACCTGTATTCCATCGCCCGGACCATCGAGGACAACCACATCGATGCCCTGCTTGCAATCGGGGGCTGGAACGCTTACGAAGCGGTTTATAACATGATCAGCGACCGGAACAATTTCCCGGCCTACAACATCCCGATCATATGCCTGCCCGCCTCCATTAACAACAACCTGCCTGGGACGGAATTCAGCATTGGTGCAGATACCGCCCTCAATAATATTGTCGACGCGGTGGACAAGATCAAGCAGTCGGCGGTGGCTACGCGACGCTGTTTCGTGATCGAGGTGATGGGCCACTATTGCGGCTATCTGGCGCTGATGAGCGGGCTCGCCACCGGAGCGGAGCGCTTTTACCTCCCCGAGGAAGGGATTACGCTAAAAGACCTGCAGGAGGATGTAGACGTTTTGTGCCGTGGGTTCCAGGCCGGGAAGAAACTTGGGCTCATCATCCGCAGCGAATACGCGAACGCCATCTATACGACCAACTTCATTTGCTCCCTGTATGAAGAAGAGGGGCGCGATACTTTCGACGTGCGCCCTGCCATCCTGGGGCATTTGCAGCAGGGAGGCGATCCTTCACCCTTCGACCGCATTCAGGCCACGCGGCTTGCAAGCTTGAGCCTCGATTTTCTTATCAACGAATGTAATCAGGGAAGTTGTAACAGCGCTTTCATCGGCTTGCAGAACGGACAGTTCATATTCCACGACATGCGTGACTTCGACCGGATGGCCGATGTAAAGTTCCAGCGCCCCAAGGAACAATGGTGGCTGCAGCTCAAGGGGATCACCAGGTTGATGGCCAAGCTCACGCCAGAATCGTGAGAGGCGCATCGGCTCACAGGGACCCAGCCCCGGCTGCCTTTTCGGGTGGATGCGCTGCAAGGACAAAAAAAAGGATCGCCTTCGGTTTACGAAAGCGATCCGTTCCGTTTTAAGCTGGGTCAGCACGCGCTCATTGCCCCTTCAGGATATTGATCACATCCTTCAGGTTGGCAAAGACAAACGCCAGGATGGGCAGCAAGAGGGAATTCAGAAAATTCAGGCCCGCACGAAAATTAAGGGCCGAATTCGGCGTGCCCTGGATGCGGTCATGGTAATCCATTAACTTTGCCAGGCGGTCCAGGGTGTCTCTATCCGGGATCTTCTCTTCCTTGTACAAAGCTTCCACTTGTTTCTGGATCTCATTGATCGTCTTCCACTTGGCGCGGATGATCAAGTCGGACAGATGATATTGGCCGGTTGCGTAAAGGATCACCGTCGGCGCCCACACAAATACGGAAAAGACGATCCCGGGCTGGGGTGTATCAGCGGTGAGCACCTCCACATAACCGAGACCGACCGTTAGCCAGACAATATAAGCCATGGTTACATACAAGAGGAAGGTGAGCAGGCGGGAAAGCTGCCCCACCACTTCTGAACTGCTCGGGTCCGGTTCGTACAGATCAAAGTGATAGCGGTTCAGGCGGGAGGGAAAGGCGACGTAAAAAGGATAAAGATAATATCCAACCCATACCGCCTGGATGCAAGCCACCAGAACGACAAAAAAGGGCCCAATTTGAAAGCTGGCGTTCGGATGGTTGCCAAGCCACGTGACATAAAGGAACAATCCAAGCAGGGGTCCGAGCAAAAGCCCCACAAGGAATGGCCTCCACCATTTGAAATTGTCCTCGAGCCATTTCTCAAGATTATCCATGTCCGAGCCGCGCAGGATCTTATCCACGCAGGAGGTGCGAAATGTACTTAGAAAGGCGCGGATATTGATTTTATTTGCGATCAAAGCCAGCGGGCCGGTCAGCGAAGACCAGATGATAAGCTTTAGCTCCTCGGGTGTGAGAGTATGTCCACTGGCAACCGAAATTCCCCATCCGATTAAAAACGTCGCCGCTGCAATGACAAGGCCGTTAAGCCAGTAAGAGGGAAAGCCATCGTCCTCCAGGCTGGAAGCATTGACTGGCAAAAAAGTTCCCCTGGCTTTTACCGCCGCAGGGTTCACCAGCCGCTGGTACAAAGCGCCCATTCCGTCCAGAATATCTTCGGGCAAGGCCCGATGAGTTTCCAATTGTTCTTTAAGCTGGTTTCGCCTATCGGCTATGGTAAGTGCTTTCTCCATGGGGCACTCCTCCGATCTATTTGCCTTGAGTATAGGACATATCAAGTCCAATTTTAATCTCGAAAAGGCTTGCCGGCTATCCGGCATTTATTGGAAAATGTAGCAGAATGGAATTCGGATTTCGCGGATTAGGTGGGCATAAAAAAGGCGGGAGACCCGCCTATTTCATTCCAGCCTCTCCCCGCTTACAGAGAATCTTCGGCTGTGAAGAAAACACCCTAAGAAGGTAAAATCCTGCTAACATGCCAGACACCTCAGCGATCCAGGGACTCCCTGTGCACGGTATTGTGGTGCAAGGTTACCGTGTTGCCTCCGGTCCATCAAAGGACTATCCTTACGGCGCGCTGGACAGGCAGAGACCCATCTTCAAGGCGCGCGGCCTGGACCTTGAAGGTTATTTCAACGGCACGCTGAATATCGACATCCGCCCGTTTACCTTCCGCCTGATCAAACCTGAATTTACTTTTCGCCACGTCGAGTGGACGGACCTGCATCCACCCGAGCATTTTTCTTTTTCGCGCTGCAAGGTGATCCATAAGGACATCGAATACGAAGGCTGGGTCTATTACCCCCACCCGGAGACAAAGCTCCGGAATTTCCAGAACCCCTCGTTACTGGAAGTCATCGCCCACCAAATTCCGGACATCAAGTATGGGGATGAAGTAGAAGTTTCGGTGAATCCGGAAAGGATAGAGGTGAGCAAGCCTGATCAGAATTCTTAGCATGAGGGTTTTCTTTGGCGGAGAAAGTTTTTTTGATCTTACGGCACTTACGAATGGCACATGAATTCATCTCCAGAACGCTCGCACGTCAAAATGTAAATTTCTCCGGGCACAAGCAGTATGATGATCAACAACCCTGTATCCGTATTGTCCCAATTCAATTCTCAACCCATCTATTTTTTCACGTATAATCAAAATATGCATGCAGCAAAACGGCTTCCCTATGTTTGGGATTATGAGCTTGACCAGGATCAATTCCACGAAATCCTGGAAGGACGCCTTACGAAAGGGCGCCTGAATCAGGATTGGGCGGCGCGGCGCTTGCTTGAATATGCCTCGTACGAAGAGATCATTCGCCTAATAGGCTTCCGTAAACTTGTGGAAAACTGGCCGCGCTGGCGGGGTCACATTCGCTCGAAAAGCCGCGTGCGCGGGTTCGATTTTCTTGTCAAATGGCTCCCTGAGAGACATCCTGAGTTGCTGCGTGACGAATAATTCCGGTTTTTACTTTGAGGTCCTCTACCCTTTTCAAGACCGCGTGATCAAAGTCATCAATCATGCGGAAACAGGTTTTTATCTCACAGGCGGAACAGCCGCCTCGCGCGGTTATCTCCAACATCGTTTCTCGGACGACCTCGATTATTTCGTGAACGACGATAACCGTTTTGGTTTATGGGTGGAGAGATTGATCCAGGCATTAACCAAGGATTGGGATTGCCAGGTCCTAATAAAGGAAGAAAGGTTTGGGCGAATCAATCTCGTTCAAAAAGATGTTTCACTGAAAATTGAGATGATCAATGACGTACCTGCGCGGGTGGGCGAGACTTTAAATAATCCAGTTCTTGGTCGATTGGATAGCGCGGAAAATATCCTTGCTAACAAAGTGACCGCCCTGCTCGACCGCGAAGAACCGAAGGATTTAGCCGACATTTGGGGATTTTGCTGCACCAGGAATTTGTCTCTTCAGGCAGCAATTACCGATGCACAAAGCAAGGCCGCAGGCATCTTTCCAGCCGACTTGGGACGGATCCTATGTTCCGTCGAAAAGGCGGACTGGGAATCCGTACGCTGGATCAAAGCGCCTCCGGCGGAGACTTTCATTTCTCAATTGAATCAACTAGGGGAAAGTCTGTTGTTGCCCGGGTAACTCCCAACTGTATAAGGCACGAAGGCTTTGCCCCGCAACAGGGTAACTGTTTTAAAACCGTAAATGTTTGACTGTCAGACCATTGTTGATCAATTCCTTGAGGGAATCGATGCCGATGCGCAAATGGGTATCTGCAAATTGCTGCGTGACCTTTTTATCACTTTCAGCGGTCTTGATGCCACTGTGGATCATCGGCTGGTCGGAAACCAGCAATAAAGCGCCTGACGGGATCGCGTTATAAAAGCCGGTGATGAAAAGGGTCGCAGTCTCCATATCCACAGCCATGGCGCGGATGCGGCGCAGGTAAGACTTGAACTGCTCGTCATGCTCCCACACGCGCCGATTGGTGGTGTATACGGTACCGGTCCAATAATCTCGCTCATGGTTCCGAATGGTGGTCGAGACCGCTTTTTGCAGGTTGAAGGCAGGCAGGGCCGGTACCTCGGGCGGAAAATAGTCGTTCGAGGTCCCTTCGCCGCGGATGGCCGCGATGGGCAGGATCAGGTCCCCGAGCTTGTTCTTGCGCTTAAGGCCGCCGCATTTACCCAGGAACAAACAGGCTTTTGGATGAATGGCGCTCAATAAGTCCATCACGGTCGCGGCATTGGCGCTGCCCATCCCAAAGTTGATCAGGGTGATGCCCTCGGCGGTGACATTGGGCATGGGCTTCCCCAGCCCGCTTATGGGGGTGTTGTACCAGTCGGAGAAAAGGCGCAGATAATCATCAAAGTTGGTCAGCAAAATGTATTCGCCAAAGTCTTCAAGCGGCGTATCCGTGTAACGCGGCAGCCAGTTGGCTACGATCTCTTCTTTGGATGTCATTCCGCCTCCAGGATGAATCTGATCGACAAGTCATCGTATCAATCATATTTAGCGCCAGGCGGCTTGCTAAATACTATGTTTAGCCAGCCTTAGTGAACTTGCTATAGCGCCATTCCAATGCTTCTTGACTTGGCCACTGCTTTTTCGAAGTGGGCAGGAACAGCCTGGTATTGTGTAGTCCCTTCAAACCATGCTGCAGAACTGGGCCATCTTCTTCTTCCAAAATGTCGTCGCGAACTTGAATAACGTAATCAGGTGTTACACCAATAAGGAAACTGTCATACGTAGCGTGATGTAGTTTACAGAGAGATATGCCATTATCAATGGTGGTCTTGCTCTCTGGCAAATTGTCTGGAATTATGTGAGCAGCATCGAGTAATTCCCGATGCCTCAATCGACAAAATGCGCACTGTGATCCATAAGCGTTTAGCACCTTTTCCCGGAAGCTACGTTGATAAAGTCTGATTTTGACTGTGGCGGTCAAATATGCATGTCTTGCATCGGACACATCGGCAATATGATGCGAACTGTCTGTTGTGGAATACTCAAAAGCAGGGAGAGCATCGTCTACAGCGACTTTAAATGCTAGTTTGCTTTGATTATCCTCAATAATATAAACCGGCCATGTAGTGAGATATTTCCCGGGTTCGATCCCATGAAAATAGACCAGTGGGCGCTTTAATTCAAATATTTTGCGTAACCCCACATTATCCCGATGATTTGGATCCGTACCACGATAGCGATAAATGAGAAAATTATCCTGGCCAAAAAAATCGTCATACGGCCCTTTTGGTACCGTTGTAATTGAGATAGGTAATTCAAGGATCTTCGGTTTGAATATACCTTGTGGAGCGATCAGCGGAATCCGTACACCCTGAAATTCAAAGCCCTGCTCAAGCAATTTTCTTGGCAGTACATCCTCGCCATGCGCGTTAATCTGTTCCGAAAGCCAGTTAAATGCGGCCAATCGAACCTGCAGATCAATATCCACAAAGGGATTTTACACCCGTCAAAATTTTTCTTACAACTTCGCCTACTTCATCATAAAACCAAAATAGAAAAAACCGGCGGCCTGCCCTCAAAAATCGGCAGAGCACAATACCGGGCATTCTCTACAACCAAGGAACAAAAACGACATTTGTGACGTCTTGGCTCTAAATTTAGCGATGGAGAAAGAATGAAAATCTTTAACCGTATTTCCTTATTCATGTTGGCTGCCCTGCTGGTCGCCGCTTGCAGCCCAAACCTCACCGCGATACCGCCTGGGTTCACAGGCAATAATCCTTATGCGCCGCAGCCAGGTGATGGCAATATGGTGCGCGGTGATATCCGCATCGACTCGGGCTCCCTGGCATTGACCCAGTCCCTGCCTCCACAAGTGACTGTGGACTTTGCTTATTTTCCGCCCACTCCCTGTCACCAACTGCGGGTTGAAGTGTCCCAGCCCGATGCCCAGAACCGCATCAACCTGAACGCCTATGGCGTCACCGAAAAGGACAAGGCCTGTGCATTGATGGCTCCTACTACGCCCCTGCAGGCGAGCTTAAGCATCGGCAGTTTCCCAAAAGGACATTACAGCGTGTGGTTGAACGGTAACAAGGTAGACGAATTCAACTCGTAGCCAAACTATGATAATTTCACTTACCAATAAAGACCTCCGAGATTTTGAAAATCTCGGAGGTCCCTTAACATAAGGTAGAATCTCCTCAACATGCCTTCCGATACCCAGGTTATTTATTCCATGACGCGCGTGGGGCGGCTCGTGCCCCCCAACAAACAAGTGCTGCGCGATATCTCGCTTGGTTTTTACTACGGAGCCAAGATCGGCGTGCTCGGCTTGAACGGCGCGGGAAAGTCCACTCTGCTGCGCATCATGGCCGGCGTGGATACAGAATACACCGGTGAGATCGCTATGTCGAAAGGCTACAGCGTGGGCCTGCTGGAGCAGGAACCAAAACTGGATGACACGAAGACGGTGATCGAGGTCGTGAAAGAAGCGGCGCAGCCCGTTGTGGATATGCTGAAGCGCTTCGATGAGGTCAATGCCAAATTCGCGGAACCCGAGGCGGACTTCGATGCGCTCGTAGCCGAACAAGCCAAACTACAGGAGCAGCTGGACAAGCACGATGCCTGGAACCTAGACAGCCACCTGGAAGTTGCAATGGACGCACTGCGCTGTCCGCCTGCGGATACCCCCATCAAGCTGCTTTCCGGGGGGGAACGCCGCCGCGTCGCACTCACCCGGCTGTTGCTCACCGAGCCTGATATCCTGCTGCTGGACGAACCCACCAACCACTTGGACGCCGAGTCCGTAGCTTGGCTGGAACATCACCTGCGTGAATATAAAGGGACGGTCATCGCGGTAACCCATGACCGCTACTTCCTCGATAATGTGGCAGGCTGGATACTGGAGCTCGACCGCGGTTACGGCATACCGTGGAAGGGCAATTACTCTTCCTGGCTGGCGCAAAAGAAGGAGCGCATACAACAGGAAGAGAAGAGCGAAAGCAAGAGGCAGAAGACGCTCGAGCGCGAGCTCGAATGGATCCAAATGTCGCCCAAAGCGCGTCAGGCTAAAGGCAAGGCACGCCTCACTGCGTATGAAAACCTGTTCAGCCAGGAAAAGGAAAAGGAGCGCGCCGACCTGGAGATTTACATCCCACCCGGGCCGCGTCTGGGCGACATCGTTTTTGAGCTGGAAGACCTCACAAAAAGCTTCGAGGAGCGGCTGATCCTAGACTCCTTTTCGGCTTCCATTCCACCAGGCTCCATTGTAGGGGTCATCGGTCCCAACGGCGCGGGCAAAACCACCCTGCTGAAGATGATCATCGGGAAAGAGAGACCCGATAGCGGCACGATCAAGATCGGCGAAACCGTCAAATTGGCTTACGCCGACCAGTCCCGTACGCTCGACCCCGAGAAGACCGTGTACGAAGAGATCTCACAGGGCGCCGACACCCTGGAACTCGGCAGCCGCAAGATAAACTCGCGCGCCTACTGCGCCTCGTTCAACTTTCTCGGCAGCGATCAGCAGAAGAAGGTTACCATGCTCTCGGGCGGCGAACGCAACCGGGTGCATCTGGCCAGGACGCTGACGGAGGGCGGTAATGTACTGCTGCTCGACGAACCCACCAACGACCTGGACGTCAACACCCTGCGCGCCCTCGAAGAAGCCCTGGAGGAGTTTGCAGGCTGCGCCATTGTGGTCAGCCACGACCGGTGGTTCCTCGACCGCATCTGTACCCATATCATTGCCTTTGAAGGCGAATCACAGGCAAAAATGTATTTGGGGAACTGGTCTGATTACGAAGCCTATTTGAAGGAGAAATTTGGGAAGGACCTTACCCCGCATCGCGTGAAGTATCGCACGCTGAAGAGGTAAGCTGGGAAATGGGGCGAATTCGCAATTAATCCAAGTTGCCACCTATAGAATTCAAGCACCAAGTTTGTCAAAAAAGCTTAACGCAAAGACGCAGAGTTGCAAAGAATCCCCAAAAAACTTCGCGTCTTTGCAGCTTTGCGTTGAATCTTCGGTCATAATCGGTCAAGGTGGCAGCCTGAGTTAATTAACAAAATTGCCTCTTTCGGCCTATTGCCCCGTTAAGGTCCGAAAGAGGCTGGAGGAGTAAGATTTTAAAGAGGGTATTTCTTATTGTTCCACGATGTCCACACATGCATCATCCAGGGCCTCAATCACAACGCTGCCAGAAGTTTTGGGTTCATAGCGCCGGCCTGCACGTAACATGTGATCCTGGCCTTCACCGGAATGGGTTACCCAGATCACGCCATCTTTGCACTCAATTGCCATTTTGGGTTGGGCCTCATTAAGGCTCAGTAATTGATGCTTTTTCAGAAGCAACTCGATCTTGCGAGTTTGTGAGCTGATGTTCATTAATGGTCTCCTATTAGACTTTCGTACAACAATAGTATCCCACTTTCCAGATGACCAGTACAGATGCAGATTCTATCTATTGTAACCATAACAGTTTGTGTTATGATTAACTGTACTGATTAGATTACGGCTAACTGTTTGTTATGTCACTCCTGCTTTCCACCCCCAAGACACTTCGTTATCAGGAACTTGCCGACCTCCTCGGTGACCTTATCCGGCAGGGCACCTACCCGCCGGGCAAGCGCATACCCTCGGTGCGCCAGATGAGTCAACAACAGGGATTGAGTATCAGCACCGTCCTCCAGGCTTATTCGCTGCTCGAAAGCCATGGACTTATCGAAGCGCGCCCGCAGTCGGGTTACTATGTTCGTACACCCTTAGCAACACGCCTGCCCGAGCCCGATATGTCCTCGCCAGGTCGTGACCCAAGCCAGGTGAGTCTGCACGAATTGACCATGATGCTTCTGGACGATACGTTGAACCCAAATCTGATCCAGCTTGGTGCAGCCTTGCCTAATCCTTCATTGCTGCCCACCAAGAAGATCAACCACATTATTGCGAACCTTGCCCGTCAAAATGTTCCCGAGCTGCAGGGATATCAGTGGCCGCCAGGTCTCGAGGCGCTGCGCGCACAGATCGCCCGGCGGGCAGTCAGTGCGGGCTGCAGCCTTTCACCCAATGACATTGTGATTACTTCCGGAGGGGTCGAGGCAATTGATATCTGCCTGCACGTGGCCTGCCGCCCAGGAGATATCGTGGCTACCGAATCGCCTTCATATTTCGGTACGCTCCAGCTCCTCGAAGTGCACGGGCTGCGAGCGCTGGAGATTCCGACGCACCCGCGTGATGGCATCAGCCTCGAGGCACTGGAGTTCGCCCTTGAGCATAACCCCATCCGCGCGGTCCTGGTCATACCGAATTTCAATAACCCGCTGGGCAGCCAGATGCCCGATGAGAAGAAAAAGGAACTGGTGGACCTGTTAGCGCGTTACGACGTGCCGCTGATCGAGAACGATGTTTCAGGCGAGCTCTATTTCGGTGCAAAGCGTCCTCTGGTCTGTAAGGCGTTCGACACGCGCGGATTGGTAATGCTGCTTTCATCTTTTTCGAAGGACATCAGTCCGGCTCTTCGAATCGGATGGGTAGCTCCCGGGCGCTATCGCGCAGAGGTGGAGTGGACCAAATTTACGATTAGCGCTGCGTCGCCGACCCTCGGTCAAATGGCGATCGCCCAGTACCTGGAGAGCGGCGGCTACGACCAGCACCTCCGGCGGATCCGGCGGGAGTACGCCCGCAATGTTGAATTGTTATCCGATGCGGTAATGCGCTATTTTCCTGAAGGCATGCGCCTGACACGCCCTTCCGGCGGACTCGTCCTCTGGGTACGATTGCCGGAGAATGTGGATTCGCTTGAGCTATATAAGCTTGCTCATGCAGCTGGCATTACCCTCGCGCCCGGTTATGTCTTTTCGGCGACACAGCAGTTCTCGAACTTTATCAGGCTTAACGCGGCCGAATTCAATTACTCCACAGAACGCGCCCTGGAACATCTGGGTACGATGATCAAGGAATTGGGCGATAATGATCAGTAAAGCGTAGTGGGCATTCGAATAGAAAAAAGCGGAGAGCTTTGATGAAGCTCTCCGCTTTTCTTAATTCATATCAAAATCGGCTTTGATCCATTTTCTTCATGATACCAGCCCCGTCTCCACCGAATGGATGGGAGGCAGGAAATCTGCCAGCAGCTCCCAGGTATCGCCCGCATCGCGGCTGTAGAACAATTGGCCGGTGTTGGTACCGGCATAGATACCCGCCTCGTCGAGATTATCGGTCGCCATGGCATCGCGCAAGACATTCAAACGCGCCCTCTCGGGCAAACCTTTGGTCATTTTCTCCCAGGTCTCGCCTGCATCGCGGCTGCGCCAAACCGCAAACTCACCATCCACGCTCATGTGATATTCATCGCTCTCCTCGGGAACAACATAGATCGTACGGGGTTCATGAGGGTGAACCGCCACCGGAAAGCCAAAACGTGTAGGAAGCTTGCCTTCGCCGATATCGATCCAGTCTGCACCGGCGTTGTCGCTGCGGTAAATACCGCAATGATTTTGTTGATAAAGCACCTGTGGGTTCGCAGGGTGCATGACCATCTTATGCAGACACTGCCCATATTCGGGAAATTTATCCGGGGAAAAATCAGCCCGCACGTTTTTATTGTAAGGTCTCCAGCTCTGCCCGCCATCGTCAGTGCGATAGCAGCCGCCGGTTGAGATCCCCACATACATCCGGTTTGGGTCCCTGGGATCCAACAGGATGGTATGCAGGCAGAGCCCACCAGCACCGGGAAACCATTTCCCGCGGTGCGGATGGTCGAAGAGGCCCTGGTTAAGGGTCCACGTCTCACCGCGATCGGTGGAGACGAATAGGCAGGAGGGCTCGGCCCCGGCATACAACGTGCCAGGCTCGCTGTCGCGCCCGGGCTCGATGTGCCAGACCTTGATCAGCTTCTCGGGCTTGGCCTGAACGTCCGTTTCACCTTCCGCAGCCTTGGATGCCTCGTCCGGTGTGCCGAGGGGCCTGCCTGATTTCGAAGCGCGTGGGATCATGGGTACCTGCTTTGCTTGTATCCATGTTTTCCCGAGGTCATCCGAATAATGGGTTGTGGGGCCGTAGATGAAGTGGCTCACGGCTGCATGGATACGTTGATCGCGAGGGTCCATTTGCATGTGCATCACGTTCCAGCTTTTGAACTGGATATCGCTGACCTGCCACTTCTTCCGCGCGGCATCACTGCTGAAAATAAAGCCTCCCTTGCTCGTACCGACCATGACATTCACTTTTGCGCTCACGGGGCCTCCTTCAAGTACAGAATAAATGTTCTAACCAAATTATAGCATAATTGTCCGATTTCAATCAAGAGGTTGTGTGTCACAAAGTTCCGCATGAAGTTTAACGTAATGGGATTAAAACAATACAGGAGCGGGTCAATGACCTGCTCCTGTATCCGCTGGAAATTCTCTTCCAGAGTGTTTTAGCTCTTGGCAACCTTACGGCCTCTGGCCGGTGTCTCGACAGGATCGACAGGTGTTGGGTCACTGGGGACCGGAGCCGGGACAACCACCGAGGAAGCACCCGCCCGCTTTCCCAGCCGATAAAAGATGAACGCCACCAGGGCAAGCACACCCAGAGGAACGATCAACCGCAGGAATCCGCCGAGGAAGAAAAATCCCATGCCAAACATACCGAACGGCATGAATCCCCCAAAATTCCTGAAGCCGCGTCCGCCCATCATGGGCCCCTCACCAAACATTGGGGAGCGACGGTTGTTGAATCCATAAGGCACCTGGCCCCCTTGCCCATTATTAGGGTTGGGCGAACCCGGGGCGTTCGGCGTAGCTTGAAGATTCGGCCGGGTTTGACCATTCGCAAAGGGTGCTGCAGCCCGTACGCTGCGGGTATAGAGCAGGTTATTTCGTACTACGAATACCGCCCCAACCACAAGCGCTGCCACTACCAAAACGATTAGAATTCCAATAATCCATTTCCAAACTTTGCTCATTTTGTGCTCCTTACTCCTTCGTTACTTTCTCAAATCTCTATGTTCTTACCGCACCCGGATCCAATTCCTGAACCTGTACTTGAAAGTTCGAATGATCTAGGACGCTTCAACCAGGATCCAGATACAATCTCTTGTAATTCATCTTGTGTATCATACTCCCCAACAACTAAAAATTTGTAAGAAAAATGTATAGCCATTATGTAGTTTTCGATGAAAAATTTCGTGCTCTATAATCTGCCGGAATGGGGTATTTACCCACATCCTTGATAAAATTCAAACATGACAAAATCACAGCCTAATCCGCTCATCGCATTCGCAGGGGTTGTAGTTCTTATCGCCATCCTGGCGCTGTTTGGCCCAAAAGACCAAACGCTCGGCGCCAATGTCCGTATCGTATATCTGCACGGCGCGTGGGTGCTGACCGCGGAAGTTGCTTTTATAGCCGCCGGCCTTGCCGGCCTGATCGGGTTACTTAGCCATCGTAAGGCGTGGAATGACTGGTCTGCGGCGCTGGGACGCACCGGCCTCTTCTTTTGGCTCACTTATATTCCACTATCGCTGTGGGCCATGGAAGCCAACTGGAACGGGCTCTTCCTGGTGGAGCCCCGCTTCAGGCTTGCAGTGACTTTCGCGGTCGTAGGCCTGCTGCTGCAATTGGGCCTGTGGGTCATCAGTCTGGGTTGGCTTACCTCCGCCGCGAATCTTATCTTTGTTGTGGTCCTTCGCATTAGCTTCGCGAATGCCCAGTACGTAATGCACCCGCCGCCCTCGCCCATATTCAACTCCGGCAATTGGCAGATCATCGGATTCTTTATCGCATTGAACCTTCTGGCCTGGCTGGCCGCCTACTTCCTAACCCGCTGGCTACTCCAACTGACAAGGAAAAATACCGCTGCTGCCGGCCAGCCTACGTCGGGGTAGCTCTTTCCAGCATGGAACCGAAACTGCGTCTCCAACTCGTCACCGTGATGCTGCTGCGCATCATCCTTAATACCATGCACCGGATGGTCTATCCATTCTTATCCATCTTTGCCACCGGGTTGGGCGTGGATGTAACCGCCATCTCCCTGACACTGGCAGGTCGGAATTTCACCGGCATCTTTGGCCCGTTCCTGGCTCCGCTGGCAAACCGCCGCGGGCGCAGGTTCGGATTACTGGCCGGCATTACAGCCTTTACCGTTGGTGTTGGATTGGTGGCGGTTCACCCCAGCCTTTTTACTTTTTCCGCGGCGCTGATCCTCGCAATGCTGAGCAAATCACTTTTCGACCCAACCATACAAGCCTATTTCGGTGACCGAGTCGTTTACGAACAACGCGGTACGGCCCTGGCCATTACCGAAATGTCGTGGTCGCTAGCCTTCATCCTGGGGGTGCCCGCGGTGGGTTATTTGATTGCCCGCTTTGGATGGTCCTCCCCCTTCCCGGTCCTGGCAGTTTTAGGCCTGGTCATGTTTGCCGTTATCTGGCGGATGATCCCGCGCGATGATTCGCAGGATGGCATGGAAAAGCCCGATCAGCGACCCACAGGCGATTCGCGTAAAAACCTGCAAGTCATATTAGCCTCCGTCCCGGCCCTGGCCGGCATTTCCATTGGGTTATGGGCCAGCGCAGCCAATGAGATGGTCAACCTGGTCTTCGGCGTATGGTTGGCAAATTCCTTCGGGCTGCAGATCGCCGCACTGGCAGGGGCGTCGGTGGTTATTGGCCTTTCCGAATTAAGCGGCGAAGGCCTGGTCGCCCTCACCACCGACCGTCTCGGGAAACCGCGCGCCCTGGCGATCGGGCTGACAGGCAACATCATTGCCTCCCTGCTTCTACCCTTCATCGGCCGCACGGAAACCGGCGCCCTGATCGGATTGTTCCTTTTCTACATATCATTCGAATACACAGTAGTCAGCCAATTTCCGCTGATGACCGAAAGCGTGCCGCAGGCCCGCGCGACCGTGATGGCGCTGAACCTGGTCGGGTTCGGCATGGGTCGTTCGCTGGGCTCTTTATTGTCCACCTTCATCTACTTAAGGTTGGGATTCCTGTCGGTCACCCTGATTGCGACCCTGTTCAATCTCTTCGCACTGTTGGCATTGGCAGAGGTGCAAAAAAAGATCAGCCTGCTGCCGTACTTTATGGCTTGGCTCAAACGGACTTTTCAGGCAGGCTGATATAATCGTCCCTGGTTATCGGTTCAGCCGTTTTGGCTGCAAATTCTAAATCAAAAAAAATCACAACACAGAAGGCCAAAGGATGTCTTCAAGCTCAGCCCCTTATACGCGCGGCAAGGGTTTGCTCGAACCGACCCTTGCCCACCTGCGGACACAGCGCGCCAACCACTTGATCCCGGCCAACTTGCGCGCAGGCCGCATTCTCGATATCGGCTGCGGCTCTTACCCTTATTTCCTGGCCCACACGGCTTTCAAAGAGAAGTTCGCCGTGGACCAACTCCCCATGCCAAAGGAAACCGCGGCAAATAACCAGATCGAGTTTTTCACGCTCAATCTAAATGAAGAGCCGCGCCTGCCGTTCGGGGATGATTACTTCGACGCCGTTACACTATTGGCGGTAGTGGAGCATCTCAACCCTGACAGCATGGCCCTGCTTTTCAGAGAAAGCCGGCGGGTGCTGAAACGCGCCGGAATGGTTATCCTCACTACACCGGCCGCCTGGTCTGATGGGCTGCTCAAATTCATGGCACGCATCAACCTGGTCAGCGCTGAGGAGATCCACGAGCATGCCTTTGCCTATACCCTGCCCCTGCTGGGATGGCACTTCGGGCAGGCCGGCTTTGAAATGACCCGCGTCAGGTTCGGTTACTTCGAATTCATGCTCAACATGTGGGCTACAGCGGAAAAATGAGTTGGGCGGCCCTGTTCGCTTGCACGTTATTCGTTATCGGGCTTTTGGCTTTGTTGTTATTGTTCCGTCCGGCCTCATGATCTGGAGGCAAAACAATGTTCTGGCTGAGTAATCTTTCCTCCAATATCCAACTTAAGGCATCGGGCTAAAATCATGCTCATCCATTCTGCAACCCAACTCCTTACCCTCGCAGGCGGCCCCCAGCGCGGCCGCGACCTTGGAACACTCGGGATCATCGAGAACGGCGCGGTCATCGTGCGCGACGAAAAGATCGTCGCAGTCGGTTCCACCGATGAGCTGCGCGCGGCTTACAGCGACGAACCCACCCTGGACGCCAGCGGCTGCGTAATCCTGCCGGGTTTCGTCGACCCGCATACCCATCTGATTTGGGCCGGAGACCGCGCCCGCGAATTCGAGATGCGCCTCGAGGGGGCAAAATATCTTGACATCCTGGCGGCAGGCGGCGGGATCCTCTCGACTGTCAAACAGACGCGCATGGCTTCAATAGAAACTCTCATCGCTCAGACCCGTCCACGGCTCCTGCGCATGTTCGCCCACGGCACCACCACGGCCGAAGCGAAGACCGGCTACGGTCTCCAGACCGCCACCGAACTGCGCCTGCTCAAGGCGCTGCTCGCCCTTGATGACGAATCCCCGCTCGAGTTGTCCATCACCTTCCTCGGCGCACACGCCATCGCACCCGAATACAAAGACAACCCGCAAGGCTATACCGATCTTGTCTGCGACACCATGCTGCCCACCGTCCAGCAATGGTGGCAAAACCACGCACCCAGGCTGCCGTATCCTTTCGTGGACGTCTTCTGCGAGGATAGGGCTTTCACGCTGGAACAAACGCGCCAGATCCTGACCAAGGCGCGGGAGCTGGGGTTCCCGCTTAAGATCCACGCCGATGAGTTCGATAACCTGGGCGGCGCTTCACTGGCGGTCGAATTGGGGGCCGCCTCGGCCGATCACCTGGTGCGCACTTCTGAGGCGGATATCGCGGCGCTCGCCAAATCTGATACCGTGGCAGTAGCCCTGCCCTGCACGCCGTTCGGCCTGGGTGAGTGCGACTACACGCCTGCCAAAAAGCTCATCGAAGCCGGCGCTCTCCTGGCTCTGGCCACAGACTGCAACCCGGGCACCGCCTGGAACGAGTCCATGCAATTTGTAATTTCCCTGGCTTGCCGCTTCATGGGCATGACACCCGCGCAGGCCATCGCGGCTTCCACCATCAACTCTGCCCACGCCATACGCCGCTCCGACAGCCTGGGTTCCATCGAGGAAGGCAAACAGGCGGACCTGGTGATACTCAGCGTGCCCGATTACCGCCATCTGGGCTATCGCTTCGGGACAAATCTCGTCAGGCAGGTGGTTAAGCGCGGGCACGTATACTCGATCAATGTCGGTTATTATCAGACTGCGTAATCGAAAGGTATAAAAATGTCTGTCGACCTCTCCATGATCAATACCAACCTGGTCTTCTGGGTGGTGGCTATCCTGGTCATCCTCGTGATCTTTGGGATAGTCCGCTTCTTCTTCAGGCACCTGCTGCACTTCTTCTTTCGCGGCTGCGGATTTGTCCTGCTGATTGCCGCGGTGATCTATATTCTGCACATCCTGAAAGTATTCTAGTAACCTCAAAAACCTCCCACATTTTCGGTTATCGACCCATCAGGCACCGATCTTTCGCTATGCCGGCGAAGAGAGAGCTTTCGAAAAAAAACCGGGGCAAGACCTAGGTCTTGCCCCGGCCCGTTAGCCGTAATTTTTGCCAAACCACATGCGCTCGAGCAGATTATCTTTGAGGAAAAATTGGTGATAGAGCGCCGCACCCACATGCAGGAGGATCAACAGCAATAACAGGGCCCAGCTTAAGCCATGGAAGGCGCCCAGGAAGAACCCCCCACCTTCGCCGAAGCGCCCCTCTCCTCTGTCACCACCGCCGGGTGGAACCTGACCGGGCTGAAATTGTCCTGTGGGCGGAAACTGGCCCGGCTGTGACTGTCCCTGTATAAACTGCCCCCTGAAGTTGCCGGCTGGGCTAAAGATCCGGCTGAGGCGGTTGCTTTGAGCGGCCAGGATAAGGCCTGTGATCGTGATGGCAAAAGTAAAAAGATACAAAGCCCAGTGGGTCAATTCACCGATCTTATCCAGAAATGAACTGCCGGTCGTAGCCCAATCCGGGCGTTGTGTGCGCCAGCGTATTAGCAGACGGACAACCAGTAAGACCAGCACGGTGATCCCCAAAATCATGTGGATACTCAAGGTGGGGAGACCCGCTATCGTTATGCCGCCTCGACGCCCCTCTCCCCCGCCCGTTGCAAGAAACGCAGCCGCAAAAATCAGGATTGCAATCAGCCAATGCAGGCCCACCAGGGCGGGATGATAGCGTTTAGGTTTGGATATCGGTGTGGAAGCCGGTGTGGCGACCGTCGCCTGGGCATTTGCAGACACAAGGTTAGGCTCCTTTGGGCCGAGTATATAGGCTTCAGATGAACACAAGATGACAAAATCGATCAGTTCTGATACAGAGTTGAAACTGATCTTTATCCCACACGCTTCGATTTGATAAAATAGCCGCAAAGCTCCACCTACGGAGGAATGATGCAGATTGATATTATCGGTGTCCCCATCGACCTGGGGGCTGATCGAAGAGGCGTGGACATGGGGCCCAGCGCGATACGATATGCCCATTTACAATCGAAACTGGAGGCTCTCGGTTACAGCGTTGTGGATAAGGGCAATATCGAAGTGCCCATCGCCGAAATGTGTTCGATCACCGAGCCAAAATTGAAGTACCTGGATTGCATCGTGCCCATGTCGCGGCGGGCGGCGGGCGCAGTTTCCACCTCCCTTCAAAGCGGTCACTTCCCGCTCGTGTTGGGCGGCGATCACAGCCTTTCGCTGGGTTCCATCCGGGGCGCAGCGCAGGCCAAGCAGCTGGGCGTGATATGGATAGACGCCCATGCCGATTTCAACACGGACAAAACGACGCCCTCCGGGAACATCCACGGGATGCCGCTGGCCGCGTTGTGCGGGCTTGGGGATAAGCGCCTGATCCAATTGTGGGAGGAGGCGTTTCCCGTCGTGGACCCGAAACGCGTCGCGATCATCGGAGCGCGGGATCTCGACCCCGGCGAAAAAATCAATTTGCGCGAGGCCGGCGTTATGGTGATGGGCATGGAACAAATCGACCGTCTGGGAATGGTGGCGGCCGTCGAGAAGGCCATCGAGCACGTTTCACGCCATGTGGACGGCATTTATCTCTCCTTCGATATGGACGCCATGGACCCGCGCCACGCTCCCGGCGTCGGGACGCCCGTCCCTGCAGGCCTCACCCAGCGCGAGGCGCATGTGGCCTGCGAACTCGCAGCCGAGACCGGCAAATTGATCGGCATGGATATCGTGGAAGTCAATGCCATCCTAGACGTGCAGAACCAGACAGCCGCGCTGGCAGTGGAGTATGTTTTGTCTGCTCTCGGCAAACGCATCTGGAACGCCGATTAAACATGGGCTTGTTTTTTAGCTTAAAAGGGCTAGAATAGAAGAATGGACGAGTCAAAAGTATTGCTGGTTGTCGAGGATATTCCCAATATTCTTGAATTGCTCGACCTGACCCTGCGCTTCAATGGCTATGAGGTGGTGACCGCCCGCAATGGCCAGGAGGCGCTGGAAGTGATCGAGAGCCGGCGCCCTGCGCTGATCATCACAGACATCCTGATGCCCAGGATGGACGGTTTCAGCCTGATCTATCGCCTGCGGACCAATAGGGAAACGCGCGATATCCCGGTGGTCTTTCTCTCGGCGACCTATGTTTCGGCCGAAGATAAAGCCTTTGCGACCACGCTCGGCGCGACCAAATTTATTGAAAAGCCCATAGACACAAAAGCATTCCTGCTTACCATTTCCAATCTGCTGGACCAGCCTCCGGAAACAACACCGGTCCCCCTCAGGGAAAGTGAATTCTATGAAAAATACCAGAACAGGCTGGAGACAAAATTACAGCAAAAAAACTCACAGATTGCCCGTGCAGAGCGGTTGCTTTCCACAGTTCCCTCCAACGAAAAACCTGGCTTCGAAGCCACACTTAATCAGGCGATCAGCGAGCGCCAATCCATAGAACTCGAACTGGAGCATCTCAGCCAACACCTTCATAAACGCGGTTCCCAGACATGACCTTTCCCTCACGATCCGAGCTGGAGCATCTGGCTCGGCAGGCCGGAGAAATCATCCGCGCCGGCTACAACAAAGATCATCAGGTTTCCTATAAGGGCGTGATCGACCTGGTCACCGAAGTCGATCACGCTTCTGAGAAGTTTCTGTTGGGTGAAATCAACAAACGGTGGCCGGGTAGTTATATTTTGTCCGAAGAAAGCGGCATAACCCCGGGTAACGCAGAACAAAGCTGGTATGTTGACCCGCTGGATGGCACCGTGAATTACGCCCATCGTATCCCCTTCTTTTCCGTCTCGATCGGGTATGCTTACAAAGGCCGGATGCAGTTGGGAGTGGTCTACGACCCCATGCGCGATGAAATGTTCAGCGCAGAACGCGGGAAGGGTGCCTTCTTGAACGGACAGCCAATCCACGTGTCAGACACCACCGAACTGCAGAAGAGCCTGCTCGTCACCGGTTTTCCGTATGATGCCTGGGATACGGAGCATGATAACTTTGCAAACTTTGTCCGCTTTGGAAAACTCACGCAGGGCGTACGCCGTTTCGGCTCCGCGGCGCTGGATGCGAGTTATGTGGCAGCCGGTCGTTTTGACGGCTTCTGGGAGCTTGCGCTTAAACCCTGGGATATTGCAGCCGGCGGCCTCATCGCGGAAGAGGGCGGAGCAACGGTCAGCACTGTAAGAAATCTATCAGATTATCTAGCAACACCACAATCCATTGTCGCAGCCACACCCGGTATCCACGCAAAGATACTGGAAAACCTGGAAGCGCACTGAACTTATCGTTATAAATTCAGTAGATCACATAAGAGCGAGGAGAGAAGCGATTTTTGGAGCATGTGGCGTGGGCCGCGTACTCCAAGGATCTGGATTCGCTTGAAATCGTGATTTTCTGAGATTAGGAAACCGATAATTTGAGGCGCTTGCAGGTAAAATCAAGAATTATTGGTTAAGCGTACAATGGTTGTTTCTGATATCCCCATCGGCAAAACCAAAATAATCCCCCCGCGGCGCCGGGCGGAGCTCTTAAGCCGCGGGCGACTGCTAAACGCGCTCTTTGATTCCCTTGATCGCAAGCTGCTCATGGTGACCGCGCCGGCCGGCTATGGAAAGACCTCCCTGCTGATCGACCTGGCTCACCAGAGCGAGCTGCCCTTCTGCTGGCTGGCGCTCGATCCGCTTGACCGTGACCCTCAGCGCTTCCTCGCTTACTTCATCGCCGCCATAGCTGAGCGCTTCCCACAGTTTGGCAACCGCTCCCGGTCCCTCCTCAACGGACTGACCAGCCTGGACGATGATGTGGAAAGAATGGTGGTGACCCTCGTCAACGAGATTTACGACGATATCCACGAGCACTTCGTGCTGGTGGTTGACGATTTTCACCTGCTTGACGAAGTGTCCTCCATTCATTATCTCGTCAACCGCTTCGTCCAGCTGATCGGCGAAAACTGTCACCTGGTGCTTTCGTCCCGCTCCCTGACCGAGCTGGCAGACATCCCCTTATTGGTGGCCCGCGAACAGGTAGGCGGCCTGGATTTTGCAGATCTCACCTTCACCCAGGAAGACATCCAGGCCTTGGTGGCCCAGAACCAGAATATCCATCTCTCGGACGAAGACGCCCGCAAGCTCTTCGAGGCCACGGAAGGTTGGATCACCGGCTTGCAATTTACAGACCTGCAGCTGGTGAAGTCGGGGGAAAATTCGTTCCGCGCCGCGCACATGGGGGGCGTCAGTGTCTTTGATTATCTGGGCCAGCAGGTGTTGCAGAACCAAACGGAACCGCTCCAGCTTTTCCTCCTGCGCAGTTCCCTGCTCGAAGAGTTCGATACCAGCATGTGCGAGGCCACGCTGGGGCCGCTGTATTCTGAACCACAGGACTGGTCAGGGTATCTGCAAACGATCTTTCAGAAAAACCTGTTCATCCTGCCGGTGGGGACCGATGGACAATGGCTGCGCTACCACCATTTGTTCCGAGATTATTTGCAACAGAGATTCCGCAAGGAATATCCCGAAGAAGTCAGCCCAATCCTGCGGCGCATGGCCCAGTTCCAGGAGAAGCAAGAGGATTGGGAGAAAGCCTATGGGCTCTACAAACAGCTTGGCGATGTCGAGGCGCTCGCTAATATGATCGAGCGCGCCGGCATCCCAATGTACCAGCACGCGATCATAACCTTGGAGACCTGGCTTAAAAGCCTGCCGCCCTCCATATCCCGGAAGCGCCCGGGACTACTTTCGCTTAGCGGCGTGGTGGAAACCGTCAAGGGGAATACGGCGCAGGGAGTACAACTACTCGATCGCGCCCTGACAACATTCCGTAAAGAAAACGATGTCCCCGCCCTGGCCCTGGCTCTTGTGCGGAGAGGCAATGCCTATCGCTTCCTCGGAAATTACAAACATGCCATTCAAGATTTGGACGAGGCCGAAAAGTTATCCGAGAACAATGATGATCTGCAGTGGATCAGCGCGGATGCACTGCGAAGCAAGGGGCTTGCCTTATTTCGGTTGGGACAGACCTTACAGGCCACCACCTATCTGGAGCAGGCCCTGAATATCTATCGTCGAGTAAATGATGCCCCCTCCATTCCGCTCCTGCTCATGGAAACCGGCATGGCTTACTCCATCACCGGCGACCACAATAGAGCCAAGGATTCTTATGAAAAAGCCCTGGTTATTTGGCGGAAGATGGGCAACCTTACGTCCCAGGCAAGTTTGCTGAACAACTACGGTTTCTTGTATTATCAATTGGGAGAGTATGAAAGGGCCGTGCAGGTTTTCGAGGAAGGACTTCTCTGCGCGCAACGGAGCGGTTATAAACGTATGGAAGCCTTTATCTCAGTGGGCCTGGGCGATCTCTACAGTGAGATCGAAGACTTTGATGTTGCCGCCCAAAACTATCGCCAAATAAATGAACTGACCCAACAGCTCGGTGATAGTTTTCTGGTCCACTACCTGGCGATTGCTGAAGCGAACCTGGCCCTGCTCAGGAAAGATAATACTCAAGCGCGACATGTTTTGGATCAGGCAGAAGCTCCCATAAAGGCGAGCAACTCCAACTTCGAATTAGGGCTCTATAAACTGATGCACGGACGTTTATCGCTGCAAGAGGGCAATAGCCGGCAGGCCCTGGCCGAACTTAAAGAAGCCAGGCGCTGTTTTACCCAGGATGGACGCGAGATGGAAAGCACCTGGAGCCACGTATGGCTGGCAGCCGTTTATTCCCAGAACAATGACCCGGAGTTGGCGAGGGCAGAAATAAGAGAAGCTGTTCCGAAGCCCAACCAGGTCAATCACTCCGCCGTTGTGGCCGCACGGCAGGCACATGATTGGCTGAGAGGGCTGCGAAATGACCGGGAGATTAAATTATCCCTGCGCGGCCTCTTTGAAAAAGCTGACCATTTGGACTATGAAATGCCCGCTATCCGCCGCCAATTGCGGAGACTGGCACGCACTATTGAAGTACCGTCACCGCATCTGATCATCCGGGCTTTCGGGCAGGGGCAGGTGTGGGTCAACGGGAACCTGGTGGAGAAAAGCGATTGGCAGACGCAGTCGGTCCGCGAATTATTCTTCTATTTTCTTGCGGAAGGGAAGCCGCTCACCCGCGAACAGATTGGAGATGTGCTCTGGACCGACACCATCGAGCCGGCCAAGCTGAAACTGCGTTTCAAGAACGAGATCTATCGCCTGCGACGCGCCGTGGGCCAGGAGACGATCCTCTTTGATGGGGAATGCTACCAGTTCAACCGGACGATCGATCATGAATATGATGTGGAGGCTTTCGACGCCTATCTCGCCATCGCCAAAAATATGATTACCGCTGAAGAGCAGATCAAGTTCTACCAAAAGGCGGTCGACCTTGTAAGTGGGAGGTATCTTGAAGATATCGGCTCCAACTGGGCGCCGCCCGAACAGGAGCGGCTGAACCAGGCATTTCTATCCGCCTCGTTGTCTCTGGCAGAATTATATTACCAGGGCGGACAGATTCAGGAAGCGCTGGGAATCTGCAAACATGCTTTGGAACATGACGACACATTCGAGGGTATTTATCGACTGATGATGCAGATTTATTCCCGCATGGGAGATAAGGCCTCCATCATACACACCTACCAGACCTGCGAAAAAACCATGCTGAGGATATTCGACCTGCCACCCTCGGCAGAAACAAAAAACCTTTACCACGAGTTGACTTCCTAACTCAAAAAACAGCTCCCACGAGCTGTTTTTTGATTGGTTTTCTAAGCCCATTTTGAAGCCTGTTTTGAAGCCTGGGTAATTGTATATTTCGTTCATCACGAACAAAAAAAGGATGAGATCCGATGAACAAAAAATTTGCCAGCCTCGCCGTTTTCGCCAGCAAGATCGACCGCCAGCACATCCAGCTAGTCCTAGCCGTTGCCGCCCTGGCCATGCTCGTCCTGGGTATCGGTGCTCCTGCTGAAGGTGGCGCAAGCCCCCATTAACCATATTATGCATTTTGCATATAAAAAACAGAAAAAAAACTAAAAAAGGATGATACCCCATGAATAAAAAATTCGCCAGCCTCGCCATTTTCGCCAGCAAGATCGACCGCCAGCACATCCAGCTAGTCTTGGCCGTTGCCGCCTTAGCCATGCTCGTCCTCGGTATCGGTGCTCCTGCTGAAGGCGGCGCAAGCCCCCATTAATTCCAGGCTGCCTCTTTGTGATACTCCTTTCAGCCATTGTATTGGGGCTGTTGGTTGGCTGGGGATGGTCACGCTGGAAGAATTGGCCCTACCGGGCTCCCACCCTGCGGTCCATGTGGCTGGTGGTGGTGGCCTTCCTTCCACAACTGGTGGTAGCGTACCTGCCCGTTACTCAATACCTGCTTCCGGACTGGTTGGCTGCAAGTACTTTATCGGCATCATTAATAATTTTCCTGGCATTCGTATGGCTCAATCGCAGGCTGCCCGGAATGCCCATCCTAATGATCGGATTAGGATTAAACCTGATAGTGATCTTGGCAAATCGCGGGTGGATGCCCATCAGTCCACAGACTGCCAATCACCTGGTAGATGGAAATGTCCTTCAGTCCTTTAGCTTGGGCAGTCGCTTCGGACAGAAGGATATTCTTCTCCTCCCGCAGGAGACGCATTTCGAGTATTTAGGAGATCGTTTTCTACTCCCGAGCTGGTTTCCTTATAAGGTAGCTTTCAGCCTCGGAGAGACATTAATCGCCTTAGGAATTTTCTGGCTGCTGGCCAAACCGGCAGTCGAGGCCGAAGGCCAAAGGAGTGAACCATGATTTCAACAAGCACGTTTACAACAAGAGCACCGCTCAAGACCAATCCCCGTGATCCCCACCCGGGGCTGAGCAGCGTTTTCGCGGCGGCCGTGGTCAACCAGAACTTCCGTGAAATGCTTCTCAAGGAACCGGCAAAAGCCCTCAAGCAGGGCTATTTGGGCAAAAGCTTCGCGCTCAGCCAAGAGGATGCATCCCTGATCGTATCGCTGAATGCAAAATCATTATCAGATCTTGCAAACCAGGTGGTTCTTACGATAGGCAATTAGCCCATTTATCATTACGAGAGTTACCGCCACTGATGATCGCATATGGGATGACGCGGCGGAACAGGGGGCGCAGTGATTAAGGGATCACTGCGCCCCGCGTCCCGTGTCAATCAGGAAATTTAATGGATATTCTTATAGATAATCCGAACGCTTCGACCCAGCTTAATGCCATGTTGCAGGCCTTCCCGGACCTGCTCTTTACCTTGGATGCAAACGGGGTCATTCTTGATTATAAAGCCGGCGATACGGCCTCGATGCTTTTTACGCCGCCGGAAGTCTTTATCGACCAGAGAGTGGAGGCTGTTTTACCGCGCGAATTGGCGGCCAACTTACTGAAAGCCCTCAAAGAGATAAAAATCAAAAGAGAGATGATATCGTTCGAATACTCCCTGCGAGAGGGCGATTCGGAACGATGGTTTGAGGCCCGCCTGATCCCTTCGTCACAGGGCCAGGCCTTTGTAGTCGTCCGCGACGCGACCCGGCACAGACAGGCCGAAGAGAAGATCAAGTCTCAATTGAAACGCATGGCTGCCCTGCGCGCCATAGATTTGGCCATCTCGTCGAGCCTGGATCTCAACCTGGCGCTATCCGTGGTGTTGAGCCAGGTTACAGCGCAGCTAAACGTGGACGCGGCCGACATTCTGTTGTTGAGTTCCCAAAACCTGCTTGAGTACAAAACCGGCCTTGGTTTCCGTACGGATGCTTTAACTAGCTCAAAGCTGCAGATGGGGGAAGGATACGCCGGAATGGCTGCGCTGCAGCAGAAAATTATCAGCGTCCCCGACCTGCAGCACGGCAAGACGGGCTTTCTAAGATCTCCGAGGTTTGCGAGCGAGGGCTTCCAGTGCTACTACGGCCTGCCTCTCATTGCCAAAGGACGGGTGCGCGGCGTGCTGGAAATCTTCCACCGCTCGCATCTGCGTCCCGATGTGGATTGGCTCGATTTTATGGAGACACTGGCGGGCCAGGCGGCCATCGCTGTTGAAAACGCGATGCTGCTTAAAGAGCTGCAGCGCACCAACTTTGAGTTAACCCTGGCCTATAACACAACCATCGAAGGCTGGTCGCGCGCGCTTGATTTGCGCGATAGGGATACTGAAGGTCATACCGAGCGCGTCACCGATCTGGCGATCAAATTGGCTCGGCGCCTGGGATTGGGCGAGGCAGAGCTGGTCCACGTGCGGCGCGGAGCCATCCTGCACGACATCGGTAAAATGGCCATCCCCGACAGTATCCTGCTGAAACCCGGTCCCCTTACCATCGATGAATGGGAGATCATTCGCCAGCACCCGCGCTATGCTTATGAATTACTGTCGCCCATTTCTTACCTGGGCCAGGCCATCGACATCCCCCATTACCATCATGAGAAGTGGGATGGAAGCGGCTACCCGACCGGGCTTAAAGACAACCAGATCCCCCTGCATGCCCGCCTGTTTGCCGTCATTGACGTATACGACGCGCTGACTTCGCACCGCCCCTACCGGGCGCCCTGGTCCCGGCAGAAAGCGCTTGATTTTATTCGCGATCAAAGTGGGAAGCATTTCGACCCGGCCATCGTTCCGGAATTTCTAAAGTCCGCGGATTAGGTTCTGGGAAGGGCCTGTTATAACCTGCGCCATCCATTGGTAGGGCTTCTTCGCTAGAGGCTGGAAATTCACTGAACGGGTAAGTAAAAAATCGGCACATTTCACTCAAATTCAAACCAACTTGCATCCGCAAGAATCAAAAGGCTGCCAAATCTGGCAGTCTTGATCAGTGAGCGCGGATGGCCTCGAATATCATCCCCTTTCGGGGGCTCTCAAGCAAAATCGGGAGCTCAAAAACACAGAAGCAACCTGTGAGCGCGGAGAGGCTCGAACTCTCAACCAATGGCTTAAAAGGCCACTGCTCTACCATTGAGCTACGCGCCCGTCGAAGTGAAACGCAGACCCTCGGAAAGGGCAAAGCGGATTGCATTCTAACATGCCAAAGTAGACGCGTCAACGTAATAGATCGAGGGCACGTCCCATCTATGGAATCCGTGGAGGCAAAATGGTTGAACTACAATATGTAACCGAAAGCGATTTTCAAAACGAGGTCCTGGATGCGGACAAACCGGTCCTTGTGGATTTTACAGCCGTGTGGTGCCAGCCCTGCCGCATGGTTGACCCCATCGTAAAACAGCTGGCCCAGGATTGGGACGGCAAGGTCAAGGTTGTCAAGCTGGATGCCGACGAGAACCCCAATATCGTGATGCAGTACGGCGTACTGGGCATCCCCACCCTTATGTTGTTCAAGAGCGGAGAGGTCAAAGAGCGCGTGACGGGCTACCAGCCAAAGGATAAGCTGGTAGACAAGATGAATCCGCATCTACTTGCATGAATTGCCCGAAAAAAAGGATCAGGGCAGGGTGTAACCCTGCCCTGATCCTTTTTTTCGGGATTCTCCTGGCCCCAGGCTGAAAACGTGGGGCCAGGCTCCAAGTTGCATAGGATGCAAAAACGAGCCCCCAAGCTCGTTTTTTGCTTTTATAGACCAGGCTTAGTTTCTCAGATGTTTTTCCAGGTCGGTCAATTCGACCCGCGACGTCATATCCAGGCTGATTGGCGTGACCGAGATCATCCGTTTTTTGCGCAGCACGTACACATCGCTGTCTTCTTCTTCATCGTCGAGAACGGCTGCTTCCTTGTACGTCATGGGCCCCGAGACATCCCAGGATTTCCGGTCAGAAGGAATAGTCTGGTAATAACGCTGTTTCGAGAGGCGAGTGATTTGCCAGGGCGTCTGCAGGGTCGCATCCGAAGGGACATCCACCTTCAAAAGGTACACATCATGGAGCATCTTCTTTTCCAGCAACAGGCGGGCAAAGAAGGCTGTGAAATGGGCCGCGACCGAGAAATCTATTTCCTCCGAATAGGAGAAATGATAATCAGGGGAGGCTTCCAGGGAGATCGCCAGCGCCGGCAGGTTGAGCGAAGCAGCCTCCATCGCCGCCCCCACCGTCCCGGAAATGGTGATCCCGAACCCCACGTTCTCGCCATAGTTGATTCCCGAGGCTACCAGCGCGGGTCTTTGCGGCATGATCTCCAGCACAGCATGCTGGACGGCCTGGGCGGGCGAGCCGCTCACCGCATAGACGGGCCATTGCTGGTTGTTGATCTTCAATTTTTGTTCGCGAATGATGCCGCTGGAGGTGCTTGGCAGGCTGCGACCAAAGCCCGAGGATTGTTCCTTGGGGGCAGCTACCGTAACATAGCCGAGCGAGCCCAGGGCGCCCGCCGCGGCCCACAGCCCGGGCGAGCGGATGCCGTCATCATTAGTTAGAAGGATGGGTGGTTTAGGATTAGTATTCATATCAGGCAAAAAAAGAAGCGGGGAAAACCGCTTCCGTAAAGTGGCGCTCCTGGCGCGAACTCGAACACGCGACCTTTTGGTCCGCAACCAAACGCTCTAATCCACTGAGCTACAGGAGCAAAGGCAAGAAGAAATTCTAATGCAGAAACGGGGGTCGGTCAATGGCTTTTTCAAGGTCGCTTGACAAAGAATAAAAAGTAGGTCCTTCTCGGTACGATTGCGAGTGGCAACAAGCAATCTAGCGAGGAGGACCTGAAATGCATTGTAGCACTGGCAAGGTCAAGCAGGAGTATAGTGCCGCAGGGGTAGTGTATGATGTGGGGAGTGTCTATGAGCGCCTGGCAAAGCTCACGGATATACGGAAAGCGCGGGGGAAGCTGTATGGTTTAGAAACGGTACTGATGATCATTTTGATGGCGAAGTTGTGCGGGGAAGATACGCCCAGTGGCATGGCCGACTGGGGGAAGAATCATGCAGAGCAGTTGGTGGAGTTGTTGCACTTGAAACGTGTGAACATGCCGAGCCACAGCACCTATCGGCGGATCCTGGCGTATGGTGTATATCAAGAGGAGGTCGAGAGGCTGGTGGCAGAATACAATCAGGGCGGCGAGCATGGAGAAGTGTATGCCCTGGATGGGAAAGCCGTGCGCGGGATGCGCAAGAAGGAGGAGGAGGGCAGCGAATATCTGTTGAGTGTCTATGATGTGAAACAGGCGAAGGTTCTGTCGCAGGTGGAAGTCGGGCGAAAGGAAAACGAGATCGGCAAGGCGCCCCAAGCCCTAAAATCGGTAGAAATCTCACGAAAAGTGGTCACCGCAGACGCACTGCACACCCAAAAACGACTCTCAGCTCAAATTGTGGAGCAAGGTGGCGACTACGTTTTTCCTGTGAAAGAAAACCAGCCCATGCTGCACAACAACATTCAGCAACTCTTTGCGCCTGAATATCCAAAGCCTGGGTTTGGGAAGATTCAAACCGATTTCCTCACCGTTCAAAAAGTCAGCAAAGGTCACGGGCGCATTGAGACTCGCATCCTGACCACCAGCGAAATGCTCAACCCCTATTCGACTTGGCCAGGCCTGGCGCAAGTGTATCGTTTGCAACGACACTTCGAATGGTGGCGTGCTGGACGCTGTTATCGTACTTCCCATGAAGTCGAATTCGGCATTACCAGCCTGTCGCGCTCCAAAGCCACCCCTGCTCGCTTATTGAATATTCGCCGCACTCATTGGGGCATCGAGACGGGTCTGCACTATCGCCGCGACGTGACCTTCCAAGAAGATGCCACTCGAATGACGATCGGCCAAACTGGAAAAGTGATGGCCTCGATCAATAATCTTGTTCTGGCTCTGATCCGACAAGCACAGTTCAACAATGCAGCCCAAGCCAGACGGCGCTTTGCCGGGCATGTCTCCGATGCATTTTCAATCCTAACTACTCCGTTTTCTCGACCTTGAAAAAACCATGGGGGTCGGTCAAGGATTGCTTGACCATGCGCGCTCGTCACGGTAAAATCATTGCGCCGCGGGAGTCGCCAAGTGGTAAGGCGTCAGCCTTCCAAGCTGATATTCGCGGGTTCGAATCCCGTCTCCCGCTCTTTATTCGGTTGAAGGTTCCAGGTTTAAGGTTCAAGGGGCTATCGCAGCCTGGGACTTTCTTTTTTTACGCAAGGGCCCGTGGCGCAGTGGTTAGCGCAGGCGACTCATAATCGCTTGGTCGCAGGTTCGAATCCTGCCGGGCCCACCTTTCGTGCATCTTCTAAAATGCAGTTAACAATTCCCGTATAGCAATGAACACGGCCAACCGTAAATCCTGTTGATGGAGGCCACCTCAATATGGGCGGGGAACGGATGAAGCCAGCTCGCGCTATCCCATTCCATATGGATAGGAGCAGTCAAAATGTAGCCTTATTGCTACTCCTTGGATGCATGACACCGTTCCTTCTAAGCTGCCAAAACTTGGTCAGTCGTGTGCCTATTGTCGATGTAGACTCTTATCACGATTTCGTAGGCGAACATACCGGCAATAGCTTTCCACCTATTCAAAAGTATGCAATTCCACCGGGGAGTGGCATTGTTCTCAACACCTCGAGTTTTGAATTACGCGTACCGCCTCGCCTTGTGTCCTTCAACATAAGTCGCCCAAACAGGGTGGACCTCTATGTTAGGCTTGGGCATTATGCGAACGGCTACGTGGACTATTATGCCAATTGGGATCACGCCAACAAATCAATTGCTCTTAATGCAGAGACTCTTGTACCGGTCAGCTATCCTTCAAAACCCTTTAGCGGTTTTCAGTCTGGACAAGAAGTGACCATCTATATAGGCTTTTACGACAAGGGTGGACTTACTGTTGGGCCAGATCCGAGTTTCTGGCCATTTTGGGGCGCAGTGGTGGATATCCAATAACCTGGGTTCTTGCACATCTTCGCCATTCGCCAAACCACTGCCGAGCACGGCGATTTGCTGCTTTACGTCTGTTTCAGATAGGAGCCGTACACGCCATCGATCATGCTCGAATTGCCTTCCAGCCTTCCCTTCACTTCCCGTCCAGGTGAACAGGCGATACAATTCAGTTCGATCACTTGAGATGGAATAACGGTATTCACAAGATGGGCCGGGAATGAAGGATTACTACGCGATCCTGGAAATACCACCTACCACCTCCTCGGAAGCAATTCGGGAGCAGTATCTCTTCCTGATCCAGGCCTGGCATCCGGATAAGTTCCGCACCGCTGCTCAAAAAGCCAAAGCGGAAGAGAAATGTAAACAGATCAACATCGCATACGACATTCTCAAGGATGTCCAGAAACGCGCGGAATATGACCGGGAGCTCAGTGGACACTCCACTCATTCTGGTGAACAAGAGAGACGCCGACCCACCCCGGCGGAGCGACAACGCCCGCCCGAGAGAAATGCGCCGCGACAGCCGCAGGAACAACCACAACGCCAACAAGCCAAGAAGAAGGAGCAGCCAGCAGAAGAGGAACGACTCCGAAATGTGAACGAAAGACAAGAATGGATCGAGCAGGAATGGATCCGCGTCTATTTCGACCAGGCGCGGCGGAGACATTCCGGGCAGCCACCCGTGCGAGCAGAGGGCAGCCATCAGAAGCTAATTCGAGTCTTGATCATTGACGATGTTGCAGGCGAGCGTGCACAGATCCGCAATCTACTTGGCAGCGAAGTGGATATCCGCGTGGTTGGAGAAGCTCCCAACGCGTTCGAGGCCGTAAGACAATTTGAAGCCCTGACACCTGATGTCACGATCACCGGCATCAACAGGCCGAATCTGGACGAGTTCTTGGCGACGGAGGCCATCTGCCGGAAACACCCCATGTCCAGGATCATCATTCTTAGCGTTCAGAGTTCGACCAGCAATATACGGAGAGCCGCAATGGCGGGTGCCCGCGACTATCTGACCAAGCCCGTGCGAGCCGACGACCTGCGATCAGCGATCCGGCTGGCGGCAGAATCATAGCCTAACTGGAATTGAACCTTGCAGAGGCCGGGCTTTTTTCCTGGTAAGAATACGCTTGGCTGTAAGTCGAACAACGACTGGTCGCCTGTCCTCGCACCGGATCGTGAATGATTTCTCCTGGAATGGATAGCCTGGCATTTTCATATTGAATATATACTTGCAGGAACCATGTCTCTAAAAAGATGGTTGTATAAAGGTGGTCGCCCAAACGCACTCGCCAAAGTATTGAATCAAGGATGGGCGATCCTTCACACGCTCGGGATAGCACCAAACCGCATGGTTACCCTGGAAGTGGTGGGCAGGAAGTCGGGGAAATTGATCAGTTTTCCGCTCGCTATGACGGTAATGGATTGCGAAAGATATCTTGTGTCCATGCTGGGGGAGGATGTGAACTGGGCACGAAATGTCAAAGCGGCGGGCGGAAAAGCCATCCTTCGGCATGGCATCCGCGAAGAAGTGCTTTTGGAAGAAGTGGCTGTCGGACAGCGGGCAGTGATCATCAAGGCCTATTTGCAAATCGCCCCGGGCGCAAGACCGCATATTCCAGTGGATAAGGATGCACCCATCACCGCCTTCGAAAAAATCGCGCCGAAGATTCCGGTGTTCAAATTAAGCTCAGGGAAGTCATAATGTATGTCTATAAGACCTGCACCTCGAACCACCAGGTTCGCAACTGCCTTTCGGCAGGAGGTAAAATCATAGCCGATCTGGATTTGAGCCTCGAAGGTGAACTCACGATCCAGGCACTACTTAGGGCCAGAATGCTGCTTACCGATCAAAGAAGAGTAAGGGTAAAGGGATGAGAAACGCGATGGCTTTCACGGCGCTCGCGCTCTTGCTGGCCTCTTGTGCTGCGCCGTCCACGCCGGTACCCAGCCCCACGAGCGCTCGCACGCCAACCGCATCAATTACTCCCGAACCGGCGCCTTCGCTCACCCTAACCCCCTCGACTACCCCGGAACCCACGCTGTCGCTTGGGCCATCTCCGTCTGCCATCGCCTCATTGGCGCGGTTTCTCACACCTACCGAGTCAAAGGCGCTGGACTGCGCGCTGCTGATGCAGTCGGTAAAGAATGGCACTCACTACAAATCCCGGGAAGAGTTTTCCATCGGCTGGAAGGTTAGAAACACGGGCACGGCCGGCTGGGATCCCAGCGCCCTTGATTTCATATATATCGCCGGCACCCGGATGTATCAGTACCCGCTCACTCAGCTGCAGGGCGCTGTGGACCCCGGGAACACTGTCATCCTGAGCGCGGACCTGAGAGCTCCCCGCAATCCCGGCAAGTACTCAACCACCTGGACCCTGCGGCAGGGAGATAACTATTTCTGTCGCGTGAGCCTGACGATCTTCGTAAACTGACCGGCGGCAGACACACCGGATCGCAGCCGAGTTCGATTTCAGCCTCGCAGATGCCGGGCCAGCGCATCAACTCCCGCACCGCCTGAGTGTCCATGAAAGCTTCAATCGGTGCCAACAAGCAATCAACCAAGGAGGACCTGAAATGCATTGTAGCACTGGCAAGGTCAAGCAGGAGTATAGTGGCGCAGGGGTAGTGTATGATGTGGGGAGTGTCTATGAGCGTCTGGCGAAGCTCACGGATAGGCGGAAAGCGCGGGGGAAGTTGTATGGTTTAGAAACGGTATTGATGATCATATTGATGGCGAAGTTGTGCGGGGAAGATACGCCCAGTGGCATGGCGGACTGGGGGAAAATCATGCTGAGCAGTTGGTGGAGTTGTTGCACTTGAAACGTGCGAACATGCCGAGCCACAGCACCTATCGGCGGATCCTGGCATATGGGTTATATCAAGAGGAGGTCGAGAGGTTGGTGGCAGAATACAATCAGAGCGGCGAGCATGGAGAAGTGTATGCCATGGATGGGAAAACCGTGCGCGGGATGCGCAAGAAGGATGAGGAGGGCAGCGAATATCTGTTGAGTGTCTATGATGTGAAACAGGCGAAGGTTCTGTCGCAGGTGGAAGTCGGGCGCAAGGAAAACGAGATCGCCAAGGCACCCCAAGCCCTAAAATCGGTGGAAATCTCACGAAAAGTGGTTACCGCAGACGCCCTGCACACCCAAAAACGGCTCTCGGCTCAAATTGTGGAGCAAGGTGGCGACTACGTTTTTCCAGTAAAAGAAAACCAGCCCATGCTGTACAACAACATTCAGCAACTCTTTGCGCCTGAATATCCAAAGCCTGGGTTTGGGAAGATTCAAACCGATTTCCTCACCGTTCAAAAAGTCAACAAAGGGCACGGGCGCATTGAGACTCGCATCCTTACGACCAGCGAAATGCTCAACCCCTATTCGACTTGGCCCGGCCTGCACAAGTGTATCGTTTGCAACGACACTTCGAATGGTGGCGTGCTGGACGCTGTTATCGTACTTCCCATGAAGTCGAATTCGGCATTACCAGCCTGTCGCGCTCCAAAGCCACCCCTGCTCGCTTATTGAATATTCGCCGCACTCATTGGGGGATCGAGACGGGTCTGCACTATCGCCGCGACGTGACCTTCCAAGAAGATGCCACTCGAATGACGATCGGCCAAACCGGAAAAGGCCTTGGCTATTGACAAAAAAGCCGCCTTCTGCAGGCGGCCAGGTTAATAGCTCGAATTGACCAGGGGTCAACTCTTCCATAAATAGTCGTTACTTGAACCCGTGCCGGCGCGGTTCGAGCCGTATCGCTCGATAAGGAGCTCAAAGGCGCGAGTGTCACCGGGATCCATTTTCAGGATCTCAAAGCCTGTATTGTACAGCCTTGTGTCAATGCGGTCCGGCAGGCTCCACCGGCTTCGGGCACTGAAGACTATGAATGGTTTGGTGGAGATTTCGGGCGGCAGGGTTATCCCGAAAGAGAACTCCGCGTTGAGCGGGATCGGCTTCACGCTTTCCAGCATGAAGCCCTCGCGGCTGATGTCGGCGAGGTCCCCTACCAGCTCTCCCGTTCGATTATTCATGAACTGTATATATAGAGAGCAAGCCTGTCGCTCCCGTTTTCGTCGATTCCCGAGTGGAGTACTCATAGGTGCATTCTCATGGGCTAGTATATCGCCGGGAAGCGAGGATTACAAGTGCCAACCGGCACTAATCGGCCCTCCGGTGACTTCTGCATTGAACCGGACGGTTTGCGTTCGCGAAGCATGGCAGGTGGGCGGGCACGGACAAGGCTTGCGAGCAGAGAAGGCTCGAGGCCGGAACAATGCCTGAAAATGGCAACGAACCCCACCTGCCAAAGCGCTGCCAAGGTGTGCACGCTTTTGTTGCGCAATTACGAGCCTGCCAGAACGCCGGCTAACCAGGGTTTGATTTACGATTTCTTACGACTCACTTTATAAACGGCGAGGATTTTGCCTGAGCCTTGCCATGAGCGTGTGTGGATGAGTTTAAGCGAAATTGGCGGGCGACCTACGAATAGCGGTGTACCTTCGCCGCCGATCAACGGAAAAAATGTAATATGCAGTTCGTCCACCAGGTCATGAACGAGCAGGTCGTTCCAGAGCAGGCGGCTCAAGATCACCAGAATGTCTTTTCCGGGTTGTTGTTTGAGCGCGGCGATCTCCATGTATGCGTCCGCTCGTTTAATAATGCGCGTATTTTCCCAGGGGGCTAACTCTGCGGCCGTCAGATTATCTGAGATAACGATTTTCTCAATGGACTTGAAGAGCCCCGCCGTCTCACGTCTGATATCGGTGGCCTTGGGGTCATCGGGCACACCCGTCCAATACGCCTTGTTGGCTAAAAAGGAATTGCGACTCAATAACAGGAAATCTGCCGCACGTGTCAATTCAACATTATAGAAATCGTAAATATCGTCATTTGCATAGTCTTCGTGATAGTAGTCAAATAGCGAGTTGATACTTTTGTCCTTGCCTTCGTATAAGCCATCCAATGTGACAAAGTTGCTGACAATAAGTTTGCGCATGATATTTCTCCTTATGGAACATACGGTTTTCGCAGCTTTTCCTGTGGACAGATCTTCACTATTGTGTCAATGAACCTCGAGCTGTATAGTGACTTTGTCGCCTTCTTCAAGATTTTCCGCCTTTCGGACATTCGCTTTGATAGGCACGATATAACGGCCATCCTTGGGCCACAAGGCTGTCTTCCACTCGGTCTTGCCGATTCGAACAACCACCGGGATCATTCCCCAACCATAAGTCACGAATCCTTCGATCTCCTTCAGAATGCGGCTGTGCTTTGTCGGAACGGTAACGAAGTACCATGGGGCCGGGCCACGCCAAAACCAGATCTTGCCGCTGAATTCGAGGTCCATGGCCTCAGTATATCAAGTGCGCTACGGTTTGCGCTACCCGCTCGCTGGGCTGATAACCCCACTTCGAAGAAAACAGATCCGCGCCTCGCAGGGCAAACCCGCAGGGTACGAAGGCTCGAAGATCGGTGTGAATACACTTGATCGCGAAACGTCGGTGTTAGAATGTAGCGCAAGATGTTAACTTGCGATCTTGCAGTGCAAGTCAATAGGATACCACCTCCAACCGCCGGGCTAAGATTTTAAGTTCTCCTTTGCTTTTCATCCCCGGGGCTTAGGATACGATCAGGAACAAATTCGGGAGGAAAATGCACCCCGATATCCCCTTAATTCTCTCCTCTCTTCTGCTCGGTTTGTTCTGCGTGGTCGGTTTGGTGGAGCATTCCCTATACGGCGGGTTGAACCGTATGTATTACACCCACGGATTGCCGTTTATCATCCAAAGGATCACGGTGAGCGCTTCCCCTCAGGACATTCCGCCCGCGAGCCTGCTCCGGGCCCAGTTCCAATCTGCCCTGATCGGTTCATTGATATTCCAACCGATCGCCCCGGACACCTACGGCTTTCGCAGACGATTTTTCGGGTCGGCGTTGTTCCCGGGCAACCTGATGCATGGTATGCTGCTGTTTGACCGCGAGAATGGCCGGGTGGTTCTGAAAGGCTTTATCAACGTGTTGATACTATTGCTGGTCCTGTCGGTTTGTGTCTTCTGCGTGCTGGGTCCCTTCCCGGGATTGTTCAGGTTGCTGCCTCTTGCCATTGTTGGCCTTGTGATCGGGATACCTCTCCTGATGGAGCGTCGTCGCTGCATGAAGCTGGCCCGCTTCGCGGCGAGTGCGTGGAACGCGATTCCTGAGAATGCCGTTCGCTTATTATAGAAGGCAGAGCCACAATGAGGAAAGCATTGCTCTTAATGGGTCTGACGCTCCCCCTGGTAGCTTGCATGGCGCTGTCCGCGCCGCTGGCCGCTCTCAAAGGCACGCCCACACCCTCCCCTTCAAACACCGCCAAACCCACGCTTTCGCCCACTTCCACTCCCAGCCCCTACCCTACCGCACAACCAACCCGCACCCCCACCGAATCTCCCTCTCCCACCCCGGTGCCGCTGCCGTCGATCACGCCAACTGTCCTGTTTGCCTTGCCGCCTCCGATCCCAACTTTACCCAGCAGACTGCATTGTCTGTTGATTTGGCAGTCCCCCCGCAATGGCGTCACCTACGCACCACATGATGAATTCACAGTAGGGTGGAAGGTCAGGAACGATGGGACCGAGGCGTGGGATGCGGGCAGCGTTGTATTCACGTACCTGCGCGGCGCCAAGCTGTACGATTACGGCCTGGTCAAGCTGAAAACGAGCGTATCCCCCGGACAGGAGCTGGTCCTATCCGTCAACATGAGGGCTCCCACGAATCTTACCAAGTACACAACGTCCTGGAGCCTGCGGCAGGGGGATACCTTCTTCTGTCCCCTGATGCTGTCGATCTACGTAGGTTGATGCGCGGGGCATACCCGCAGGGTACGAAGGCTCGAAGATCGCCATGAATACGCCCGGTCGCGGGCGTGAATACTACTGGACCGATTTTTGCACAAGTCTGGTAACGGATCAACATGGAGATATGCGGGGAGAATGATAATGTAGCTCAACGCTTTGCGTCAATTTTTTTAAATCGCTTATATCAATTGATGATTTTTGATTCTTATCCCTGTCAGCATGCAGACCGGCATGATTTAAGCTCGAAAACCTTACAACTGGCCTACGAAGGCGGTTTAAAAATGAATTTATTATTTGATTTTAATTTTTATTTCAAAAACGGGAGTACAATGACTATCAAGGTCTCAGACCTTCAGAGAAATGCAGGGGGCAGTACTATTCAAAACCATGTTGTTCGCTCCGAAGGAAAAAGGCTAAAGGTTTGGTTGAGTTTGTGCTCACTCTTGTTTAATTGCTGTTGACATTATTGCAGCCCCGGTAATCATCTTCAAACCCCATAGCACAATCAACCAAAGCTTAACAGGGCAGCTTGGATACAGAAGACGTATAACTCTTCGGGAAGCAGGTACCCCTGTTATTCCCGAGGAATTGTCTAGATTCCGGGATCCACCCTGGGTTTTTCGCCCATGGAATTGTAGAAATGAAAGGAGATCTTTATCATGTCCCCCACCCCATCCAAGAAGGAAACGGGCCAAGGGTTGGTTGAGTACGCTCTTGTTGTTGTACTCGTCGGCCTTACTTTAATTGCCGGATTCATGTTGTTCGGCCCGCAAATAGGTCAAACATTCAGTACGATTAATTCCTCCCAGCAGGATATAACCATCGGCGGCCTTTCGGTTGAGATCAATGTAACGACGGCCCCCACCGATGTTCCGACCATCACTCCCACCATCGATCCAATCGTCACCCCAACCGTGGTTCCAACTACGGCCCCAACCGAAACTCCCACCACTGCTCCAACTATTGCTCCAACCATAGCTCCCACCATTGAACCAACCCTTGAACCGACTATAACCCCCACCATTGAGCCGACTCCTACTGATCAGCCCTGGTGGTGTGCCTACTGGCCCCAGTTATGTGGATCGAATTAATGTCATCAATTCATATGGAACTCGACAGGGCCGAAGCAGCCCAACCGAGTGTTTAATACTGAAGGATCTTGCCAACCCTCGAACTGATCAGAGACGCCGTGCAGGTTTGGGCCTGCACGGCGTCAGTTTCTGGCGAATTATGTTCCGAACCCATGGATCTGCCCCGCTCGCTACTGATCCTCCTGATCTGGATAATTTGGGCAGCCCCCGGTGAGTTGTTACCGGCAGGGCCTGAAGCTTTTTTTGAGATCCCTGGCCCAAAAAATGTGAATTTTCGTATGATCCAGGGTGGATTTCCGGCTAAAGTGGTTAAGCCCGGATAAAGGCAAATGGGCGATAAAAGTAATTTTAGAATGAATTTAATATTCGATTTTAATTTCAATTTCATAAATCGGTGTATAATGATTTACAGGCTCCGGAATACGCGGAGAAATTCTATAGAAAGGAGAACATAGACCATGTTATTCGCTCCAAAAGAAAAAGGTCAGGGTTTGGTTGAATATGCGCTCATTCTTGTTCTAGTTGCCATCGTTGTTATCGCAGCCCTGATGATCCTCGGCCCGATCATCGGCAACACGTTCAGCACCATCAACTCCAGCCTCAACAGCGCGGGATAGTCTCCACATGAGGCTTCGTCGCTGCGGGACTCTGTCGAACTGACAGAGTCCCGATTTTTTTGTCCCAAAAGCTGATGGGGGTCACGAACGGTGATCTACCAGGGTTGAATCATGAACATGTTAAAGTTCGCTTTTCAGCCGATACGGTGGAAATATGGGTTGAACCATAGGGTGGCAGGGTAAAAATAGCCTCCGGTTACACACACCGGAGATCATCTAGTCCTTAAATAGTCCTTTTTCAGGGGTTTAGTTATTGAAATTTTAAAGGGAAATCTGTATACTAAATACAAATAAGGGTAATTAGGCCGTAATTGCCTGATTATCAGATTGATAAAGGCGGACTTTTTTCTATGTGTCTTTCCGCTATAGTTGTTTCAGGGGCAGGATCATCCTCAAGTCGGCGCCGGCAGGAGGCTTAAGCCAACGCCTTATTTTTGTTTAAAGGGTAGGCAACAGGGGATGGGAGTAGTCCATTGAGAACCTTCAGACATCATTCGACCCGTAGAGCAAGAATACGGCTGCCTCATGATCTGCTGCGCTGGCAAACCGGGTATATTCTTTTATCCATCGCTATTTTTGTAGGCTTAGTCTGGTCTTTTAACGGCCTCAAGGGACTGGTGAGTGCTTCAGGCGCAGCTTTTGCCGCCTCCGATCCGGTCATCGCCGCAGCAGGCGATATCGCCTGCGACCCCACCAATTCAAACTACAACTCCGGGAATGGGAATACCAACAATTGTCGTGAGAAAGACACCTCCAACCTGCTGGTCAACGGAGGCTTCGCCGCCGTTTTGGCCCTCGGCGATAATCAATACTACTGCGGCGGGCTTCAAGCCTTTCTCCAATCCTACGACCCCACCTGGGGCCGCGTTCTATCCATTACCCATCCGGCAGTCGGAAACCACGAATTCCTCACCTCGGGCGGCACCGGCTGTGACCCGACCAATGCTGGCGCTGCCGGTTACTTCCAATATTACGGCGCGGCGGCCGGCACCCAGGGAGCCGGCTATTACAGTTTCGATGTCGGCACCTGGCATCTGATCGCTCTGAACTCCAACTGCGGCGATGCCGGCGGCTGCAATCTCAATTCCGCCCAGGGAAAATGGCTCGAAGCTGACCTGGCCGCTCACTCGAACTTCTGCACCCTGGCTTACTGGCACATCCCGCTCTTCAGTTCCGGCGGTCGTGCCAACCAAAATTCCCTGTCATTTTGGAACTCCCTGTATAACCACAATGCCGACCTGATCTTGGCCGGCCACGACCACATGTACGAGCGCTTCGCTCCGCAAACGCCGGCCGGCGCAGCCGATCCCCTCCGCGGCATACGCGAGATCATGGTCGGCACCGGCGGCGCCAACCACACCGGCATCCCGGGAGCCATCTGGGCCAACAGCGAAGTGCAAAACACGAATACGTTTGGCGTGCTCAAGCTGACGCTGCACTCCACCAGCTACGATTGGCAATTCATACCGGTAACGGGCGGCACGTTCACCGACTCAGGCACCGGCACATGTCATGGGGCCACCCAGGACACCACTCCCCCCACAAATCCCACCAATCTCACAGCTACCGCGGTCGCCTCCAACCAGGTTAATCTGAACTGGACCGCCAGCACCGACAACATCGGCGTGACCGGTTATCAGATTCTGCGCAATGGAACGCCGATCGGAACGGCCCCCTCCAACTCCTATGTGGATACGGCCACGCAGCCCCAGACCACCTATAACTACAACGTGATCGCGGTGGATGGTTCACAGAATACCTCAGGCCCCTCGAACACAGCCACCGTACTAACGCCGCCGCCTGACCCCGTGCTCACCTTTACACCCGTTGCCGATACTTATGTCGAATCAAGTCTTCCAACCAGCAACTTCGGTTCGTCCACCCAATTCGTGGTTGACAACAGTCCGGTAAAGGACATGCTCCTGAAGTTCACGGTTTCAGGTATTGGCACAGAAAGTGTCGTGAGCGCCAAGCTGCGCCTCTACTGTGTAAACAACTCGCCCATCGGGGGTGAATTCCACCGCACGGCCGATACAACCTGGAGCGAGGGCAGTGTCAACTGGAATAACGCCCCCGCGGCAGATCCAGCGGTTTTAGCCACCCTGGGTCGAGTCACAGCCTCGAACTGGTATGAGGTGGATGTCACCTCTCTCGTTACCGGCGACGGAACATACAGTATCAGGGCACTCTCCACTTCGACCGATGGAGCTTATTACTCCTCCAAAGAAGGCACCGCGGGCTTTGCTCCCCAGTTGGTCGTCACACTGGATCCAGCAACTGCCACACCCACGATCACACTGACACCCTCGGAGACTCCCACAGAAACCCCAACAGATACCTTAACACCGACCCCGACGGATACGCCTACCGATACCCTCACACCAACACCTTCGGACACACCGACGCCAACGGATACCTATACGCCCACCGTCACACTAACGCCAGCCGATACCCCAACGGATACGCCGACGCCTTCAGATACCCCGACTCCAATGGATACTTATACGCCCACCACCACGCCAACGGCCTCGGATACCCCGATAGACACCTTTACGCCAACGGCCTCCGATACCCCGACGGACACTCCCACAGATACCTTCACGCCGACTCCCTCTGATACTCCCACGCCGACGGATACGCCGGCAGCGACTCCCACTCCGGCTAATTACTCTTTCACCTTCAACCCGGTTGCGGACTCCTACGTGGACACCTCCAACCCAACCAAGAACCACGGCACGTCTACTGCTCTGCGCGTGGATGGTTCGCCGATAGTCGAGAGCTACCTGCGCTTCACTGTGCAGGGCGTGGGTGGAGGCTCGATCAGCCGGGTGCGTCTGCTGATCTACGCCAACAGCGGTTCTTCCTCAGGCATCACGACCTGGACCGTTGCAGACAACACCTGGGGAGAGACGACCATCAATGCGGGCAATGCTCCCGCGATAGGCGGCACATTGATCACCTCCCCGGCGGTTGTGAAAGGAACCTGGGTTTCGATGGATGTAACTTCTTACATCACCGGTGACGGCACCTTCAGTTTCGCACTTTCGACTTCCGGCGCAACAGCCATCAGCCTGGCCTCGCGCGAATCCGGCGGCAATGCACCCGAACTGACTGTAGACTTTACAGCCTCCTCACCCACCGCCGATCCGCCGACACCCTCGATCACACCAACCGATACCCCCACACCGACCCCGACCGACACCCTGACGCCTACTGTCACGCTTACGCCTTCGGACACTCTTACTCCTGCTGATACGCCCACGCCCTCGGATACCCCCACTGCCAGCTTCACACCGACGCCCTCAAATACGCCAACGCCTTCGGACACGTCTACTGATACCCCGGTACCCAGCAGCACGCCAACGGCATCGTATACGCCGACAGCCTCCGACACGCCGCCAGCTACCTTCACGCCAACACCCACGGATACTCCGCTTCCGTCAAGTACACCAACCAACACTGCAACACCGACCCCAACCCCGGCGCAAACCCCCACGCCGGCCACTACTTCGTTGACCTTCAACCCTGTCGCCGACTCCTACGTGGACACCTCCAACGCGAGCAGGAACTATGGCACGTCTTCTGCCCTGCGCGTGGATGGTTCGCCGATCGTCAACAGCTATTTGCGATTTAACGTAACCGGCGTGGGTGCAAGCTCCATCAGCCAGGTCCGGCTGTTGATCTATGCCAACAGTGGTTCCTCCTCGGGCATCACCGCCAAGACGGTGGCAGACAATACTTGGGGAGAAACCACTATTACTGCCAGCAACGCTCCAGCCATGGGCAGCACTCTGGGTACCTCGCCAAAGGTTGTGGCCGGCACCTGGATCACCTTAGACGTTACTTCTTACATCACCGGCGATGGCACCTTCAGCTTTGGAGCCTCCACCGCGGGTGGGACGGCCATCAGCCTGGCCTCGCGTGAATCGGGCGCTAACGCTCCGCAGCTGATCATTACCAAGAGTCCATAAATGCCCGCCACAGCGATCGGCAGATGAGAACGATCATGGCGGGCGGTGTGAGCTCCCGCCTGTTCTCTCTGAATCATTTTCTCGAATTTAGAATGGGGTTGTAGTAAATAAGTAGCGGGCTATTGCGAATGCCACGGATGGCATGGACTGCGATCTGCTAGGTCCGCATCATGAGTGATCTAAAAGCTCGATTTCCGGCGGATGCGCTGGAAGTATGGCTGAGGATCAGGGTGGCAGGGTAATAATAGCCTCCGGTTACTCACACCGGAGATCATCTAGTCTTTTAATAGTCCTTTTTCATGGTTTTAGTTATTGATATTTGAAGGGGAAATCTGTATACTAGATACTACCAATAAGGGTAATTTGGCCGAAAATACCTGATTATCACATCACTAAAGGCGGCCATGGTTATATGGCTCTCCGCTGTAGTAGTTACAAGGGCAGGATTATCTTCAGGCCGACGCTGGCAAGATTAAGTCAACGCCTTATTTTTATTTAACCATAGGTTAGGGATTGGAGCACAACATTGAGAACCTTCAGACATCATTCGACCCGTAGAGCAAGAATACGGCTGCCTCATGATCTGCTGCGCTGGCAAACCGGGTATATTCTTTTATCCATCGCTATTTTTGTAGGCTTAGTCTGGTCTTTTAACGGCCTCAAGGGACTGGTGAGTGCTTCAGGCGCAGCTTTTGCCGCCTCCGATCCGGTCATCGCCGCAGCAGGCGATATCGCCTGCGACCCCACCAATTCAAACTACAACTCCGGGAATGGGAATACCAACAATTGTCGTGAGAAAGACACCTCCAACCTGCTGGTCAACGGAGGCTTCGCCGCCGTTTTGGCCCTCGGCGATAATCAATACTACTGCGGCGGGCTTCAAGCCTTTCTCCAATCCTACGACCCCACCTGGGGCCGCGTTCTATCCATTACCCATCCGGCAGTCGGGAATCACGAATTCCTCACCTCGGGCGGCACCGGCTGTGACCCGACCAATGCTGGCGCTGCCGGTTACTTCCAATATTACGGCGCGGCTGCCGGCACCAAGGGAGCCGGCTATTACAGTTTCGATGTCGGCACCTGGCATCTGATCGCTCTGAACTCCAACTGCGGCGATGCCGGCGGCTGCAATCTCAATTCCGCCCAGGGAAAATGGCTCGAAGCTGACCTGGCCGCTCACTCGAACTTCTGCACCCTGGCTTACTGGCACATCCCGCTCTTCAGTTCCGGCGGTCGTGCCAACCAAAATTCCCTGTCATTTTGGAACTCCCTGTATAACCACAATGCCGACCTGATCTTGGCCGGCCACGACCACATGTACGAGCGCTTCGCTCCGCAAACGCCGGCCGGCGCAGCCGATCCCCTCCGCGGCATACGCGAGATCATGGTCGGCACCGGCGGCGCCAACCACACCGGCATCCCGGGAGCCATCTGGGCCAACAGCGAAGTGCAAAACACGAATACGTTTGGCGTGCTCAAGCTGACGCTGCACTCCACCAGCTACGATTGGCAATTCATACCGGTAACGGGCGGCACGTTCACCGACTCAGGCACCGGCACATGTCATGGGGCCACCCAGGACACCACTCCCCCCACAAATCCCACCAATCTCACAGCTACCGCGGTCGCCTCCAACCAGGTTAAATCTGAACTGGACCGCCAGCACCGACAACATCGGCGTGACCGGTTATCAGATTCTGCGCAATGGAACGCCGATCGGAACGGCCCCCTCCAACTCCTATGTGGATACGGCCACGCAGCCCCAGACCACCTATAACTACAACGTGATCGCGGTGGATGGTTCACAGAATACCTCAGGCCCCTCGAACACAGCCACCGTACTAACGCCGCCACCGAACCCTGTGCTCACCTTTACACCGGCTGCCGATACCTATGTCGAATCGGATCTTCCAACCAGCAACTTTGGTGCATCCACCCAGATCATCAATGACAACAGTCCGGTAAAAAATATGCTCTTCAAGTTCACGGTCTCGGGCGTGGGCGGCCGTTCGATTCTCAGTGCCAAGCTGCGCCTCTACTGTGTAAACAACTCGCCTATCGGCGGAGAGTTCCACCGCACGGCCGATACAAGCTGGAGTGAAGGCAGTGTCAACTGGAACAACGCCCCCGCGTCAGACCCCGGCGTTTTAGCCACCCTCGGCAAAGTCACAGCCTCGAACTGGTATGAGGTGGATGTCACCTCTCTCGTGACCGGTGACGGAACGTACAGTATCAGGGCACTCTCCACTTCGACCGATGGAGCCTATTACTCCTCCAAAGAAGGCACCGCGGGCTTTGCTCCCCAGTTGGTCGTCACCACCAGCGCCTCAACCCCGACGAGCGCAGCGACAGCTACATCAACAGCTACGCCCACGACAACGCTTACGCCAACGGATACACTGACGCCCACCTTCACACCAACGCCCTTGAATACTCCTACGTCTACGGATACTCCGACGCCCACTTATACGCCAACGAACACCCTGACGCCCACTATCACGCTCACGCCCTCAAATACGCCCACATCCACGGACACGCCGGCTGCTACCTTCACTACAACACCGACGATTACGTTGACGCCTTCCAATACGCCAGCGGCGACATTCACAGCGACTAACACGGCTACGCCAGCGAATACACCGACCAGCACTGCCACCGCTGCAGGCACACCCACTCTGCCCGCGACCGCCACGCCAACACCCACCTCAGGCAGCACTACTCTAACCTTCAACCCTGCTGCCGACTCCTACGTGGATACCTCCAATCCGACCAAGAACTACGGCACGTCCACTGCCTTGCGCGTGGACGGTTCGCCGATAGTCAACAGCTACCTGCGCTTTAACGTAAGCGGCGTGGGCACAAGCTCCATCAGCCAGGTCCGGTTGTTGATCTATGCAAACAGCGCTTCCTCCTCGGGTATTACCGCCAAGACGGTGGCAGACAACACCTGGGGGGAAACGACCATCAATGCAAGCAATGCTCCGGCTATGGGCAGCACGCTGGGTACTTCCCCGAAGGTTGTGACCGGCACCTGGATCACGTTGGATGTAACTTCCTACGTCACAGGCAATGGCACCTTTAGTTTTGGGGTCTCCACTGCGGGTGGGACGGCAATCAGCCTGGCCTCCCGTGAATTGGGCGCCAACGCTCCGCAGCTGATCATTACCAAGAGTCCATAAATGCACGCCACAGCAATCGGCAGATGAGGACAGGCGGGCGGTGTGAGCGCCCGCCCGTTCTCTCTAAATTATTTTCCTCGAATAGTAGATTTGGCTGTAGTAAATATGTAGCGGGCTCTTTCGTTAGTACTGATTATGAAAAGCAGTCCGGCGACAGTGTCGCCGGACTGCTTTTTATAGTGTGAATTGATAGACTAATATTCCCTGTATGATCTGGGAACGATGACCTGCCGTCCTCACAGGTTTCTTATTGCCTGCCAAGGCTTTTCTATCCGTGATCCTCTTCGTTCTCCAGGATCATCACCCGAAACGCTTCGGAATATTTTATTCCCTTTTCCTTGCCAGCCTGCTCCGCCCATTCATGCATCCACTTATCCACGTCATGCGTGTCGCCCTGGCTGACGTGCTTCTTTAGCGCTTCGATCTTTGTATCGAGCGTTTCGCCGATATCCACCCAGGTATCCGGTTTTTCATTGTTGCTGATGTAAAGCCGCTTCACGTTATGCGGAGGCAGGCCTTCATCCAACAGGTCGGGGAATATCAGGCGTGTCCCGGCCGAGGGGAAAACCGCGTAGGTGGCTGCCTCGGCCGCCGCGCGGTGATCGGGATGGTTGATGTATTCATTCCCGTAGAACCAGCCGGTGGGGTCTCCGGTCACGACCACCTCCGGCCTGTATTTGCGTATCTGGCGGGTTATGTCCTTGCGGAGTTGCACGGAGGCCACCAGCTCTCCATCGGGGTAATGCAGGAAGACCGTCTCTTTAATTCCCAGCACTTTGTTGGCAGCGCGCTGCTCTTCCTCACGCAAATGCGCCAGCTTGGGTTTGTAATCGGCCCCCTTGGTCGGGTCGTTCGAACCTGAATCGCCACTGGTAAGGATAACGGATACAATCTCACAGCCTGCTCTCCCCCATTTGGCCAGCGTGCCTGCCACACCGAAGTCCTGATCGTCAGGGTGAGCGTGAATGCTCATTGCACTTTTGGGTAAGTATTCTTTGTCCATAGCGACTGATTTTACCTGCCTCAGCCTTAGAGTACAATAACCAAAAACCTGTTCAGGAGAATATTCATGCCTATAAGCCTCGACGGTTCAGCCCTTACGGTTGAAAAGCTCCTCGCCATCGCGCGAGATAACGAAACAGTCCAACTGACCCCCGAAGCCCTGGAACGGATTAAGGTCTGCCGCGCCATGCTCGAGGATAAACTCGCCAAAAAAGAGATCATGTATGGCACAAATACGGGGATCGGCGAATTCTCTGAAAAGGTCCTCACCGAAGAACAGGTGAAGGAATTCCAGAAGTACCTCATCTATAACCATGCGGCTGGCATCGGCGAGCCTGCGCCGATCGAACACGTCCGTGCGGCCATGGCCGGCCGGATCAACGTACACGCCCACGGCAATTCGGGCTGCAGGCCGGAGATCACCCAGACACTGGTGGAGATGCTCAATAAGGGCGTCACACCAGTTGTTTGTCAGAAGGGGTCGGTGGGCGCCTCAGGCGATCTGGCTCCCATGGCGCAGATGGCCCTTTTGCTCCTGGGTGAAGGGGAAGCATTTTACAAGGGCGAACGCTTGACGGGGTCTGAAGCGCTGCGCCGTGCAGGCATAGTCGCGCCCGGTTTGCAGGCCCGCGACGGTTTGGCGACCATCAACGGCTCCAACCTGCTGACTGCCATGTCGGCCCTTCATATTCATGACATGGAGCGTTTGCTCAAACAGGCTGAGATCGCGGCCGCGATGTCCATCGAGGCCCTGTTGGGCAACATGAAGCCCTATAACACCAAGCTGCACGAGCTGCGCGGTTTTAGTGGCGCGATCACCTCAGCGCAGAATATTCTGAAATGCGTGGAGGGATCTGACCTGCTGACCGGCAAGATGAAGACCAAGGTCCAGGATGCCTACTCGATGCGTTCAACCCCGCAGGTGATCGGTGCCGCGCGCGATGCAATCGCCTACGCCCGCTCCCAGGTTGAGATCGAATTGAACGGCGTTGGGGACAACCCCATCTTCGTGCCCGAGCTGCAGCTGACGTTGACCGGCGCGAACTTCCAGGGGACGCCGGTGTCGCTGCCAATGGACCTGGCGGGCATTGCCATAACGATGGTATGTGTGCTGTCCGAGCGCCGCCTTAACCGGCTGACCAACCCCGCCCTCTCGCAGGGACTGCCCGACTTCCTCGCGCATGAGCCCGGTTTTTACTCCGGCTTGATGCTCAGCCAATACACCGCCGACCATTTGATCGTGGAGCAGAAAATATTATCCGCACCTGCCAGCATACAGTCCATCCCGGCCGCCGCGGACCAGGAGGATTTCGTCTCGATGGGTATGAACACTGCGCTGAAGAACGGACAGATCCTGGATAATGCCTATGGCGTGCTCGGCATTGAATTTATGGCTGCCGCACAGGCGCTCCATTTCCGCCAGTTCACGCCGGGCAGGGGAACGCAAAGAGCGCATGAGGTCATCCGCAAATACGTTAAACATCTCGAGGTGGATCGTCCCCTGTATCCCGATCACAACGCCATGAAGGCGCTGGTGAAATCCGGCGAAATACTCGATCAAGTGGAGGAAGTGATTGGAAAATTAGGTTGAGCAGCGGCGGTTGGCAGCAACAAGGCCCTGCATAACTTCGTTAATAGCTACATGAAACGATTCACCCTTATTTCTTCTTTGTTCCTCCTGCTCGTTTCATGTTCCGGGCCGCTTAATATCAAGCCGGTCAGCATCGTCAAGCTCATATAAACCTCCACACCCACTGCCTCATCGACAGCTACACCGGTACCCACACTTGCCCCCACCACCACGCCTACGCCGATACCAGACCCCGGCATGGAAATGCAGCGGGGTATAAACCTGGCGAATATGCTCGAAGCGCCCCAGGAGGGTGATCTGGGACTGACAGTTCATGAAGAATATTTCGGCCTGATCCATGCTGCAGGCTTCGATTTTGTGCGTCTGCCCATCCGTTGGGATACTCATGCGCAAATGACGGCTCCCTATATGATCGATGCAACCTTCTTTAACCGCATCGATCAGGTCGTCGGCTGGGCTCTCGAAAATAATCTGGTGGTGATCCTCGACCTCCATGATTACGGTGGGATCATGACCGACCCGACCAACAACAAGAAGCGTTTCATGGGTATCTGGCAGCAGATCGCGGAGCATTACCGGAATTATCCGCCCCAGGTTCTGTTTGAGCTGCTCAACGAGCCCAACGATTGGCTCAACGCCTCCGTATGGAATCAATATCTTCGCGAAACGTTGGACCTCGTCCGGTTGAGCAACCCGACGCGGGATGTGGTCATTGACAATGCGCAGTCAGGCTCTTATGACTGGATTAACACCCTGGACTTGCCCGATGACCCGCACCTCATCGCCAGCTTCCACTATTATTAGCCGGCGCACTTTACGCTCCAGGGCGCGGATTGGATCGCTGGGGATACCCGGAGCTGGCTGGGAACAACCTGGCAGGGGTCCGACGCAGAAAAGGCGAAGATCACCGGCAATTTCGACCTGGTGGCGGACTGGGCAAGCCAGCATCACGTCCGGGTGTTACTCGGTGAATTTGGCGCCTATTCCACCGCCGAACTGGCTTCCCGCATCCGCTGGACGGGTTTTGTGGCGCAGCAGGCAGAGCAGCATGGCTTTGCCTGGGCCTACTGGGAATTTGCGGCAGGCTTCGGCCTATACGACCCGGTGAAAGGACAATGGCGCCAGGGTCTCCTGAACGCCTTGATCCCGCAGGATAAGGCACGGAACGTACCAGATTGCGAGCATATTCACGGACACGATAATCATGGATACGAAAATCAGAAGACTCAAGGGTGCAAATCTGGATATTGATATGGCCAGTCCGGAAGGGAGCATTCCCTGGCAGCAGGACAATTGCCCCTGGAATGAAGCAGAGAAGGCAATCACGCACAAATGCGCGATAAAGAATATCTCGATCTGTCCGTATTTCTGCGGGGTGGAATATCTGGATACACTCTTGTGTTGTTATCCAAACGAGAACCCGCTAAAGATAAGCGCCTCTTCATAGGCACTACCAAGAGCAGCCCCGCGGCACCTTAGTTTTTCGGGATTACAAGGAGCCTCATAATCGCGCTACCAAAGTTATAAGTCTTTGTAGTTTCTCACCCCTCGTTGCTGGTTTCTCCGAAAAATGAATATGGGCGGGGGGAGAACACCCCGCCCATATTCATTTTTCGGAATTTCTACTCCCAGGCTGAAAGCGTGGGACGAAAGGGTGAGTAAATACAAGTCTTTTGCGTTCATGGCACAGCGGCACGAGCGACTAGATACCAGGGGTTTAATATTTCGGTCTGAAATCGCTCACGCCACCCAGAAATTAAAGGCAAAGAGCATTGCCAGCAATCCCATCATCAGCAGGCTGAAGATCGTCCAGGCCCTGTCGAAGGTCGGGTTCTTGCCCCAGCGGGCCAGCATGATGAATACGGCCGGCGCCCCGAGGATATAGCGCTGGATGCCCTGGGCGGGTCCGCTTCCCCATGAAATGAACAGCACTGCCAGGCTGAACAGGGCGATTTCGGCATCGTACTTAAGACAGGCAAAACAAGTCACGATACCTATGGTCAGACCGATGAACTCGGTAAGAAAGTAGGCGGTCCGCTCGGGGATGCCAAGGAACATGGATTTATAAGCTTCCGACCAGAAAGAGAAAGCAGAACCCAGGTCGAGCACGCCGCGCCCGAAAAAATGGGCTTCCACATAATTGAACGCCTGGCCCAGATAGGAGAACTTCCAGATCAAGAAAGCGATCAGCGGGGCAACTGCCAACGTCGCCATTGGCAAGCAGTCGCCACGGAATGTCCTGAAGGGTGATCTTCCGCCCCTCCACGTGGAGCTGGCCCCATTCGCTGGTGCGGATCCAGGCGATCCCCATGGGGATGACGAGCGCTACACCCACAGCGCGCGTCAGGGCTGCCGCGGCGCCCAACAATGCAGCCGGTATCCACTGGCGGCGTTTGAGCATGGCCAGGCAGCCAAACGCCAGCCCTATGAACAAGCCTTCGCTGTAAACTTGGATCAAAAAGAAACCGGTCGGAAAAATGAGGAGGTAGAAAACCGCGCGCATTGCCCCGTCTTCCTCGAGTGAATCGCACGTGAGGTCATAAAGGGCCAGCATGCCGGCCAGCGTCCCGAGCGCAGAGACGATCACGCCGCCCAGCGTGGAAGTGGCAATCGGATCCAACCCGAAGATTTTCAGCGGCCAGTGAAACAGCCAGATGGTCCAGGGATAGAGCGGGAAGAATGCATAGCTCAGCGAGTAGCTTCCCTTTAAATTTGCGCCCGGCGAGTTGGCAGGTATTATTTCGCCGCGGGTGGTGAGAGTTGGGATCCGCAGATCGTTATACCCACCGGTGGCAATGCCAAGGTAATATTCAGAATCCCAGGCCACCTGATCGTTCATGAACGGATCAAGCAGATACACATCACCCTTTTGATAATTGGCGCCGGTGGAATTTTGGGTCCATTCCTGGGCGCGGTCCGGCCACTGGGGTAGGAAGCGCGCGGTTGCAAAGGCTTGAAACCCGATCACAAGCAATGCCCAGGCCAGCCAAAGAGGGAGGATTTTTTGGAGGAGGATTTTCTTCATGGCGAAGCTCACTTTCCCGATTCGTGAAGATTACATGCTGCACTAATACCGTCAGGCATTATACAAGAGAAGAATACCAGCAAAGTAGTGATTTGATAAAAGTTGGCTTACGCATACTACCGAAAACTATCCCGCCTGGTCCTGAGGCCGCCTCACGTCCTGCTCGAAAACATACCTACCTCGCCCCTCCGGATGCTCTGAATATCTTTGCTAGAACCCGTGCTGTTTACGCACTTCATTGATCCGCTGACTCATATCCGGTTCCGGGTAAGGAGAAGGGTCACCCACCTGGACATCGGAGTCCCGCCCGGTGAGAGCGGAAAAGACCGCAGCCGCACCATTGGCAACGCGGGCCGGATCATACCCGCCTTCCAGCACGAATACTATTTTCCCCTTGCACTGCTCTTCGGCGAGACCAACCAGCTTCCTGGACAGCATACGGAAGCCTGCGGTCGAAAGCCCCAGCGAGGTCAGCGGGTCACTCCAATGTGCATCGAAGCCCGCTGAGACCAGGATCAATTCGGGCCTGAAAGCCTGTATAAAGGGCGCAAAGATTTCATCGGCAATGCGCCGAAAGGTCGCATCCCCTGCCCCCTCGGCCAGCGGCACGTTTACGATCCTTTTCCTGGCATGCGGAGCTTCTTCAAACCACCCGGTACCCGGATAGATGCCCCATTGATGGGTTGACAAATAGGCCACGCGTTCGTCCTCGAGGAATGCAGCTTGTGTGCCGTTGCCGTGATGGGCATCATAGTCAACGATGGCAATACGCTCAAGAGGCCGCCGATCTCCACCATCCATCAGGGCGTCGCGCGCCGCCACGGCTACATTGTTGAAAATACAGAATCCCATAACCCGGTTTGGCTCGGCATGATGACCGGGCGGGCGGACAAGGGCAAAGGCATTGCGGGCCGCGCCGGTAAGTACAGCACGCGTGCAGGCCAGCGTTCCCCCCGAGGCCAGAAGCGCATCATCAAACGAGGTTGGGGTTACGAACGTCGGCGCCGAGTTCGATAATGGCCGGCCCCCGCTTGCAGACTTCTTCTAATGAAGCGATCAGCCTGGGATGATGGACGCGCCCGATTTCCTCCCTGAGGGCAGGCATTGCCTCCACCTGCAGCGCGCCGGACGTCTTAAGCCGAGGCGTCAAAAGGCTGAAACGCTCGGGGCTTTCAGGGTGGTCTGGAAAGGTATGCTTGGGTGAGGGGACATAAGCATAAACCGTTGACATTTATTCATTTTACCCCTCCGATATCACAAACCAAAATGAAGGTATCATGGCGGGCAAAGTACCCTGTCCTTGATCTATGGATCGTTATTACAGTAACAGTGGCTTAAACGATTGCCAGGCGTGTCAATGACACGCCTGGCAATCTTGAGGGGGGAGGGACACCACCGTCAGTCAACATGGGGGGGGCATGCGGACAATTGAGCGGTGGGTTGACACCCTTAATACCAATAAAAGGGAGGGCAGGTGTCTTGCGGCTAATATACATCCGAATTGTCTAATTCACATTAAACTATGATTAGAGAAAGGAATCACAAACCCTGCCATTTATGCTATTTCCTTTTCTCGAATAACCTTAACCACTCTGCAATTTCTTCGGAGGATAATTCTTTTTCGGCGCCGGGCCTGCCTGCCGATGCGTTCGCCCCCGAATATTGTTTGATCTTTTTTAGCTGCCCTGCAAATTCTTCCGATGAGCTCACCTGCGCATGTGCGGCTCGCGCCGCATTTTGCACTTCATGGTCTGAGCTGATAACGGTCCAATTACGCGCGGCCCGCTCGAGCTTATTTAGCCTGGCCTTGATGGCGGAATCCGCGGTCGTTCCCAGCCGGACAAAGTGAACTGTCAACGTTCCATATTTCTTCATGCCGGCCTGGCCCGCCGGTGCGCCATCAAAAAAGACCTCACATGCACGGCGCGAGAGGCGGGAAAATTCCTGAAGGATCGTGATGAGTTCCTGCTCGTCATCAGGCGAATCCAAATGCAAGCCAAGTTTGGGGATCAGATTATGGCCGTCAATGAGGTAGGGCATCCCAACCATTTTACCCGCCAGCTTGAGCAAGAGCCTGGTTGGATGTTTTTTCTCATCCTCGTCTTAAGTGGTTTCTTTATGATTGTTGATGCGCCCTGCCCCACCCTAATTCATGGATGTAGTGATCTCGAACTTCGGAGGATGCTCCAGGTGTTTCTTGACCGCACATAATTGCGCCGAGTGGATCACAGCCTTGCGATACTTTTCCGGAAAGCCCGGCGGCAGCTGGATCTCAAGCTCAATTTTCTCCACCATTTCGCCCGTTGGATTTCTGGTGACCCGTTCAATGATCTTCATGCCGTCCGTGGAAAGTCCGCGCTGGCTGCAAAACTCCAGCACATAGATCCCGGCGCACGTCCCGATCGAAGATAGGAACACATCAAACGGAGACGGAGCCGAAGCTTCGGGAGGCTGGTCGGTCTGGACCGTAAACGGCCCGAAATGTGCATCAACTCTTGACCCGCCCGGAAAATCGATGATTAATTCCATTGCTGCCACTCCTGGATGGATTTTACGTATATACTAACAGCTCCCGCATGAAGTGCTCGAAAGCTGGTAGCCTGGGACGAGCCTTTAAATATGTACGATTTTGCGTTCGTCCCTTTGACGTCCAAGCCCGTAAAAAACTGGCGTGTATAATGTAATCATTCTACTATGACAGGAGCCTGACATGGCCGATAAAAAAAACCTGATGATTCCTCCACAAGGCGGAGTGGTGCGTGACTTCATCCTGCGGGTTAAACTGATCCTGCGCCTGGTAGGCGACAAACGCATAAGCCCCTGGCTTAAGCTGATCCCCATCGCCGGGTTGCTTTATTTGATCTCGCCGATCGACCTCATCCCCGATATTGCGCTGCCTATTATCGGTGAGTTGGACGATGCCGCCGTATTGTGGATCACCAATTACTTTTTCGTGGAACTATGCCCACCCGAGATTGTGCGCGAACATCTTAAAGCTTTAACGACCGACACGGGTACTACAGACGATGAGGACATCGTCGAAGCGGAAACGATCGAGGTCAAGAACGTAAAGAAATAGAGCGTCACGACGCCACACGCACGCCTGCCCTCGAAAGAGGAAGCTTCAGCTTTATCACTGAGCAGAAATCATCGTTCCTTCAGTCAAAATCCATTAATTAATACGAGGACAAAATGAAGCGATTTCTCCCTCTATTGGTTATTTTTTTGACCGCCTGTGCTATGCTGGGAACCCCTACAGCCTCACCTGCTCCTGCAACCGGCACCACGGCACCCTCCAGTACGGACACTCCAAACCCTCCGACGCCCAGTGTCGGCGTAACTGCCACCATACCCCCCACCTCACCCCCGATCTCCACCTCAACAGGTTTCCCGGACTCAAATTCATATAAATGGATACCGGTCGTTTCAGGTCTTGTGTCACCGGACAACATCCAATTCGTCGATGACGGTACGGGGCGCATGTTCGTACTGGAACAGGCTGGGCGCATCAGGATCGTTCAGAACGGGCAGCTAAGTCCAACCCCATTCCTGGACATTACAGACCGGGTTGGAAGCGGAGGCAATGAGCAAGGTTTGCTCGGCTTGGCTTTCCACCCCGACTTCGAAACAATGCCCTACTTCTATGTAAATTACACCGATAAGCAGGGGAATACGGTCATCGCGCGTTTTCAGGCCGACGGCGATACGGCAGACCCCGCCACTGAAAAGGACCTGCTCAAAGTCGATCAGCCCTTCCCCAACCACAACGGCGGCGTACTGGTGTTTGGCCCAAACGATGGTTTTCTTTACGCCGGGCTCGGCGATGGAGGCTCCCAGGGCGATCCGAATGGCAACGGCCAAAATACAAATGTTTTGCTGGGAAAGATCCTGAGAATAGATGTTGATCACGGCGACCCCTATGCCATCCCGCCGGATAATCCGTTCGCTCAAGGCGGCGGGGGGCCTGAGATCTGGGCTTATGGGCTGCGCAATCCCTGGCGCATTTCATTTGACAGACTTTCAGGCGATCTTTATATCGCCGATGTAGGTCAGGACCTATGGGAAGAAGTGGACGTGGCCTTTGGAAACCCAGGGGGGTTGAATTATGGCTGGAATTATCGCGAGGGCCTGCATCCCTATGCCGGCAGCCCTCCCGCAAACTTGAAACTTGTGGATCCCGTGGCTGAATACAGCCATGCGGTCGGCGGCTGCTCGATCATCGGCGGCTATGTCTATCGCGGTTCCCTGCCCGATTGGCAGGGTATCTATCTTTACGGTGATTTCTGCTCCGGGATCATCTGGGGGCTCCTGCACTCACCCGATCCCAGCACCGGGCAGCCCTGGCAGACCAAGGTTTTATTTCAGACAAAAGCCAGCATAACCACCTTCGGTCAGGACCTCTCAGGCGAAATCTACTTCGCTGACCGAGGAGGCACTATTTATCGCCTGGGAAAATAAGTATCTGCGCATTGCAAGAGCAAAGAATTGCGGAAACATAGTTAAGCTCGAATCTCATCGCGGGCTTTTTTCGAAGAGCCTGCGATCTCATCTCCCCTAAAGATACTGCAGCGTATCCTGAAAGGCGGAGGAGCAAGGGAAAAGAACGGGATGGGTCGGTGATTTTCTGCCGACCCGTCCGTTCTTTTCGAGGGAATATGAGCTTCGAGATGTATTACCTGGGGATTTTTCGGGTGGCCAGTTTTCCCCCGGCACACCAAAAATGATTCCTTTCAATTTTGTATACTCGTCTACAAAGACGGTCTTATTAGTCCGGGAGTGGTGTAGTTTGTCACGACCTTTTGTGACGCGTGTCACTGGTAGCGCTGTCTGACATCTCGTAAACTTAAGGGCATAATTTGGAGGTAGTTATGGCCTTCCGTACTTGGCAAGTCAGTAAGATCAAGTATTGCGAGCATGTGGGTCACGAGATCGCGTTGGAATCTGAAAGAGTTTATCCAGCCGAGCAACTGCCCGACCAGCCTCCGCGAGTGATCGCACGTCGTTGTTCTAACGCTCTGGTCTGCAATCAGTTCGATAAGCCAGTGTGCGTTTGGTGCGGAACGAACCCCGATCACGACCCAACCTTATAAACCCGGTAGAGCTCTTTCAGAGCCTGCTTGGCTTAAACTCTCTCTCCTCCCTCTGAGTTGGTCTTTGGCTACCCCGCGAGCGATCGCGGGGCAAGCCGTTAAAGGAGGAACGAGGGAGTTCCTTTAAGAAGGCAGCCACCTCTTCATCGGCAGGGCGGGATTTGATCTGTCTGGCGGGGCCCACCTGGCGCAGCCTGCCCCCTACGATAACGGCCACCCGGTCGCCAAGTTTTGCAGCCTCTTTCAAGTTGTGCGTGACGATCATGGCCGTGCGCTGACCCGACTTCAACAAAAACGTGAGGTCTCCCAGCAGCCTGGAGCGCGCCGGCGGATCGAGCGCAGAAAAAGGTTCATCTAGGAGGATCAGTTCAGGGTCCAGCACGAACGCACGGGCCAGGCTCACCCTTTGCGCTTCTCCACCCGATAATTCACCGGCCCGCCGCTCGGATAGTGAACGGATCCCCAACTGCTCCAACCAATAATCGACCCGAACGCGGATCTTATCCCTGCGCAAGCCGCGAAACTTCAATCCCAGGGCTACATTCTCCACCACCGTCATATCCAGCAGCAGCGGCGCCTGGAAAACAAACGAAATCCTGCGACGGTATTCCAAAGGATTCCATTGAGGCTGGGGACGCTGGTCGAAAAGGATTTGACCGCTCTCCGGTTTAAGCAGGTGCGCAAGGACCAGCATAAGGGTGGTCTTCCCGGCCCCATTCGGTCCAACCAGGGCAAGCACCTCGCTCTTGCGCACCTCCAGCGAAGGGACCTCCAGCACGGTCCTTTCCTTGCGCCTTACCACCAGGTCGCGGACCTCTAGCAATGCGCTCACCGCTTCGCCCCCTTCTGCTGGATCGAAGTCAATCCCCAATTTACAAGGAAGGTGATAATGAGCAGGAGTATGGCCAGGCCTATGGCGTTACTGAACTCTCCCTTGCTCGTTTCCAAAACGATGGCCGTAGTCAATACCCGCGTCTGATAGCGGATATTTCCTCCCACCATGAGCGAAGCCCCGATCTCGGATATGACGCTGCCAAAGCCGGCCATCAGCCCGGCAAGTAAAGGTAAACGTGCTTCGCGCCACAACATCCAGATCATCTGCAAACGCGATGCCCCCAGGCCGAGCAATTGCAGCTGCAATCCGGGGTCAAGGGCCTGTAGTGCAGCCGTTGTCAGCCCCGTAACAACCGGAAAGGCGATTATCACCTGGGCGATCACGATCGCGGTCGGAGTATAGATGAGGTGCAGATCCCCCAGGAAACCGGAACGCCACAGGCTCATTGCCACAAACAGTCCGACCACCACGGGTGGCAGACCCATCCCCGTGTTGATGATACTTAACAGGAGAGAACGGCCGGGGAACCTTCCCAGGGCGAGCAGCGTACCCAGCGGCAGCCCAAGCAGGAGGCTGAAAAGCGTCGCGAGGGCAGAGACCTGCAGGGAAAGTAGGGTGATCTGAAAGAGCTCGGGGTCGATTGACATATCAATGGAAACAGTAAGGGGAAACCGGCACGCGGGGGACGCCAATTCCCCGTTATCTTTTATCGAAACAGATCAATGATCAAAGCCCAAGGTCGGCATCGGTTTTGGTGGCATCCGGTATGAACAACTGTTGGCCATACTTATCCACGCCAAACTTGCCGATAACGTCCTGCGTGGCCGGATCGGTAATCCACTTTGCAAAGGCCAGTGCACCCAGATAGTTTACCTTGGGCCATTTATCGGGGTTCACCGTGATAACATGGTAGACATTCAGCAGGGTCGTGTCTTTTTCCACCAGGATATCCAGCTGCACATTGGCTTTATTTGCCAGGTAGGTGGCCCTGTCCGATAAGGTGTAGGCGTTCTTCTCAGAGGCGATCGTTAACGTGGCGCCCATGCCCTGCCCCAACTCGACATACCAGGCCGGCTTCTGCCCCGCAGGGTCGAGCCCGGCACTCTTCCACAATGCTAGTTCCTTCGTGTTCGTGCCCGATTGATCTCCCCGGGAAATAAACGTTCCGCTCGCAGCGGCGATCTTCTTGAACGCCTCCGTGGCGCTGGCCGTACCCTTGATCCCGGCCGGGTCGGAGGACGGGCCAACTATGATGAAGTCATTATGCATCACCAGCATGCGGTCCTTGCCAAAGCCGCCATCCATGTAGGTCTTCTCTGAAGAGGGTGCATGGACCAAAAGGACATCGGCATTTCCCTCCTGCCCCATTTTCAGCGCGGCCCCCGTACCTACGGCAACCACTTTGACTTGATAGCCCGTCTGTTGCTCGAAAAGCGGGACCAGCACATCCAGCAGGCCCGAATCCTGTGTGGAGGTGGTGGTTGCCATGATCAGGTCCGGGTTGGCGGGAGCCACCATGGCCGTAGGTGCCGCAGTGGGTGCTTCGGCAGGTACCTCGGTCGCCGGGGCCGCGCTCGGCGAGGGAGCCACAGCCGGCGCGCAGGCCGAGAGCGCTAATGCCAATGTAATTGGCAGTCCGAACAACAACGAGAGGCGTGGTCTCATGTTTCATTCTCCTCTACACGGGGTTTAGTTCACCGCTGTGTGCGGTGTTGTAACCGGTCAACGAATCCAGAGAACGACGGAATTCAACGGCCTGGATATAGTTCAGGATCGGGGAAAGGGTCTTCTCTCCCTCGCGCGGCAACACCAGGTCATAGCGTTCTTCAAAGAGCGGAATAAAGCCCAGTCTATGTTGATGGGCAGCTGCCTGTAAACCGATCGCCGCATCTGCCCGGCCGGCCTCGATCAATGAAGCGGCCTCTGTGTGAGTATTGACGATATGGTTATACCCATGAATGGCAGTGGGATTCTCGCGGGCCTTCTTCAACTCGGTATCGAACCATAAGCGTGTACCCGAGCCGCTGTTTCTGTTTACAAATCGAACATGGGGGCGGGTAAGATCCGTAAGGCCGTTGATCCTTTTTGGATTACCCGGCGAAACCATTAACCCCTGTGTGCGGTGAGCTAATGTCATCAAATCCATTTCGCGATCGGGGAAGAAGCGGCGAACAAAAGCCCTGTTGTACTCGCCGCTTTCGTCGAGCAGGTGCGCGCCTGAAACCTGGCAAAATCCCAGGCGAAGATACAACAACCCATCGAGTGAGCCCACGGGTAAGCTGAGCACCAGCATGTGTTTGGCGAGACGCTTTGCCAGCTCTTCGAGCGCAAGATCGTGACTGCCTGAAAAAACAACGGTCGGAATCTTGGTTTTGGGAAGGATCATTTCCTGCAAAAGGAACGCGCCCGCTTTGGCGCGGTAATACTTTTCGGTCACCCTCCCCGTCGTGCGGATCTCTGTCATTTCGATCAGGTCCGCGGCCTCGAGCGTCTTGATGTGGTGTCGGATCCATGCAGGCGTGTGGTTGAGAGACCGGGCGAGCTGGCTGAGAGTGGCAGGGGCAGCCATCAGCAGGCGCAAGATCTCAAGCCGGCGAGGGTCTGCCAGCAGCTTGATCTTATTCGGTGAGCGTAAAGTCTCAATGGCTGCCATGACGATTAAGTTTCTCCTTAATTGTCGGAAATTTTAGCACACATTTCCCCTGAACGTTTGACAATCCCCCACCCCTATGATAAACTCCCGCAACAATTTGATAGTTGTGCTCATCCAGAGAGGCTGAGGGACCGACCCGATGAAGCCTCGGCAACCGCTTACTGAGCTGGTGCCAATTTCGGCAGACACAAGTCTGGGAGATGAGAGATGACCCTGTAGTAATGTCGCCTCTCGTTTCGAGAGGCGTTTTTGTTCAAATGGTTTAAAGTTTGCGCCATAAGGTTGGTTGTGATGGAAATCGGTGAAACCCTCTATGTGACCACCCGCCAGGGATTTCGCGATTGGCTTGTTGAAAATCATAAGGCCCGGAAGGAGATCTGGCTGATCCAGTACAAAAAGGCCACGAAGAAGCCGTCTATCAAATATATGGACGCGGTGGAGGAAGCCCTCTGCTTTGGCTGGATCGACGGCTTCGAAAAGGGCATGGATGCCGAAAAGTATGCCCTGCGCTTCTCCCCCCGCCGGCCCCGGTCCCATTGGACGGAGACAAACAAAGAACGCGCCAGAAAGATGATCGCAGAAGGTAAAATGACGGAGGCAGGTTTGGCAGCCCTGCCGGAGGATTTTTAACATAAAGAGCTCCGGCTGCGCCGGGAAAAAAGAAAGAGCCAATCATGCAACTTGAGATGCTAAAGATCTTTACCGAGTATCACATCGCCATGACCGGTCGTGTCTGGGATTCGATTGACCAGATCAGCGACGAGCAGTTCCTTGCGGACGATAAATATTCGCGAGGCTCCATCCGTAACCTTGATGGTGCATCTTACCAGCACGGACCGCCGCTGGTTGGCGGGGCTGAAGAACCAGCCCGATGTGGGCCATCTGAAATTCGAAGATTATCCGTCGCGGGCCGCGGCGCGCGAATTGTTTGAGAGGGTAGCGGTTGACTTGACGGAATACGTCAACCGCTTGAGCGAAGAAGAACTAGGCCAAAACCCCGTGCACGTTTCGAGTCCCCGCTGGCAGATCCTTCTGCACATGAGCAACCACGGCACCGATCACCGTTCTACGGTGCTGCAAAAACTCACCGAATACCGCGCGCCCGTTTTTGACCAGGATCTCATCTCCTGGTTGTGGAGCCGCAAATGAATTGTCCTGAATGTGGAGCGCCTGAGGCGCAGTGTGAACCCCGCTATCACGAGTGCCTCAATAAAGAGTTCACTGACGCAGGCTACGGCGCAGTTCATCACCTGACCGTTGCCACCTATATGCTTCAGCACTCCAGTAAGCTGACGCGTGAAGGCTGGCTTTATGAACGAGAGCTATTAAAGGAGTTCATTGTTGAAAATAAGCCGCCCGCCTTCATCAGAAAGCAAAACAAGGATCTGGTGGATAGTGGTAAGAGAAAATTCAAAATTACGTCAAAAGATGGCCTGCCGAAAATCGCCCGCACCACATGGACGAAGACCATTCTCGATATCCGCACGGAAAATGCGGATGTTTATTGTGAAGATGTGACCGCGTGGGCGAAAGCGGCCCTGGCAGATAGCCAGGAGCTCACATAGTCTTGCTGTCTTCAAGATCTGCAGTGTCCTTCCTTATCTATAACAAATGCCTGGGAGCATTATGAATTGTAAATATACAAATCGCAAATATCTCGACGCCCTGGAACAAAAAGTGCTGGTTTTCGACGGTGCGATGGGCACAAGTCTTCAGGTCCAGAACCTGACTGCCGAGCATTTCGGCGGTGAGCAGTACAACGGCTGTAATGACTTCCTGGTGATCTCCTATCCCGAAGCCGTGGAGAAAGTCCATCGCTCCTTCCTCGAGGTCGGTGTGGATGTGATCGAGACCGACACCTTCCGCGCCAACCACATCACCATGTCAGAATATAAGCTCGGCGACCGGGTGATCGAGATCAACCAGACCGCTGCGGCCCTGGCGCGCCGCCTCGCCGATGAGTACGCGGGCAGAACGGGACAGCCCCGCTTCGTCGCCGGGTCCATCGGTCCTTCAGGCAAACTGCCTTCTGCCAATGACCCCGACCTCTCTAACGTTACTTTTGATCAATTGGCCGACGTTTTTCGCGAGCAGGCTCTCGGCCTGATCCGCGGCGGCGCGGACGTACTGCTCATCGAGACTTCGCAGGATATCCTCGAGGTCAAGGCGGCCATTACCGGCATTCACAAAGCCTTCGAAGAGACGGAAACCTGGTTGCCGCTCCAGGCCCAGGTCACCCTGGACACAACGGGCCGCATGTTGCTTGGCACCGATGCGGCGGCGGCCCTCGCCATCCTGGAAGGCATGGGGATAGATGTTATTGGCCTTAACTGTTCCACCGGCCCGGAGCATATGCGTGAGCCCATCCGTATCCTGGGAGAAAATTCCACCCTCCCCGTCTCCTGCATTCCCAACGCGGGCCTGCCGCTCAACGTGGATGGCCAGGCGGTGTACCCGCTCGAACCCGAACCCTTTGCAGAAACGCTGCTGGAGTTCGTGGAGAAACATCACATCTCTGTGGTAGGCGGATGCTGTGGTACCACCCCCGCGCACCTGAAATTGCTGGTGGAAAAGATCAATGGACGGCCGCATCCCGAGAGGCCGGGGCAAACGGACGCAAAGCTCGCTTCGTCCATGACGGCGACCCTTATGCGGCAGGACCCTCCCCCAACCCTGCTGGGCGAGCGCTGCAACGCGCAAGGCTCCCGCAAGTTCAAGAAGATGCTGCTGGAAGAAGATTACGACGGCATTCTCGAGCTGGCACGTGATCAGGTGGCGGGCGGCGCACACGCGCTCGACATTTCCTGCGCCGTTACCGAGCGCCCCGACGAAGTGGAGCTCATGCGCAAGGTCGTCAAGAAGCTGGAGATGGGGGTGGATGTCCCGCTCGTGATCGACACCACCGAATTGGACGTGCTCGAGACTGCGCTGAAAACGGCGCCGGGACGCTGCCTGATCAATTCGACGCATCTCGAATCGGGCCGCGCAAAAGCCGATAAGATCTTCGCGCTTGCCAGGACCCATAATGCTGCTGTCATTCTCCTGACCATTGATGAAAGCGGCATGGCTAAAACGCGCGAGCGGAAACTCGAAGTCGCAAAGCGCATTTACGACATTGCCGTCAATGACCACGGACTTAAGCCCCAGGATTTGGTCTACGATGCGCTGACTTTCACCCTCGCCACCGGCGACGAAGAGTTCGCCAACTCCGCCATCGAGACCATCGAAGGCATTCGCCTGATCAAACAGAAACTGCCCGGCGTAATGGCTTCACTCGGGGTGAGCAATCTTTCGTTTGGGCTTTCCCCCCAGGCGCGCCCCGTGTTGAACTCGGTCATGTTGTATCACTGCATACAGGCCGGCCTCGATATGGCGATCGTCAATGCCGCGCAGGTAAAGCCCTACACCGAGATCGATGAGAAGGAACGCGAGCTGGCCGAGGACCTGATCTTTAACCGCCGCGCCGACGCTTTGCAGCGTTACATAGAATATTTCGAAAAGGTCTCGCCCCAATCGGCCGAGTCCGCCCTGGCGAATCCGACCGAGGGTATGACGCCCGAACAGCGTCTGCATTGGTCCATCCTGCATCGCCATAAAGAGGGCGTGGAAGCGGATATCGATGAGATCATCAATGGCTCAGTCACCCCCTCCCCCACGGAGGGAAGGGAGCAATTTTCAACCAAACACGAAGCCGCCGTTCACACTCTGAACACGGTGCTGCTGCCCGCCATGAAGGAAGTCGGAGACAAGTTCGGCGCGGGCGAATTGATCCTTCCGTTCGTCCTCCAATCCGCGGAGGTCATGAAGAAATCTGTCGCACATCTGGAAAAATATCTGGAGAAGAAAGAGGGCGTAAGCAAGGGGTTGGTGGTGCTGGCCACCGTCTATGGCGACGTGCATGACATCGGCAAGAATTTGGTCAAGACCATCCTGGCCAACAATGGCTATGACGTGATTGACCTGGGCAAGCAGGTGCCGGCCGAGACCATCATTACCAAGGCAGTGGAAGTCAACGCCACTGCCATCGGGCTGTCGGCGCTGCTGGTCTCCACGTCGAAACAAATGCCGCTGATCATCAACGAATTGCACCGCCGCAATCTGAAATTCCCGGTACTGGTCGGCGGCGCCGCGATCAATCGTCGCTTTGGACGGCGCATCTTTTTCACGGAAGACGGCCAGGCGCATGAGCCCGGTGTGTTTTACTGCAAAGACGCTTTTGAGGGCCTCGAGACAATGGACCAAATCATCGTACCCGAGAAACGTGAAGAACTGCTCGAGCGTATCCGCAGGGAAGCGGACCTGGAGATGGGGCGAGCCTCGCAGATGCCCGAACATCGCAAGACCGCAGGCACGCGGTCCAACATCACCCCGGAGCCGATCACACACCCGCTCAAGTGGGGCCAGCGTGTGGTGAAAGATATGCCGCTCGAGTTGGTATTCGAGCACCTCAGCCTCAACGAACTTTTCCGCCTTTCGTGGGGAGCCAAGAACGCGCATGGCGCAGACTGGGATAAACTCAAAGCCGAATTCGAGGTTCGCCTGGATCGAATGCGCAAGGAGGCGCTCCGGGACGGTTGGCTCAAACCTCAGGCCGTCTATGGGATCTTTCCCTGTCAATCTGCCGGGGATGAATTGATCGTCTACAATCCCGATACGATCAATACCGCCTCGCCCGATGAGCTGGCGCGCTTCACCTGCCCGCGCCAGCCTTACGACGATCATCTTTCTCTTGCCGACTATTTTGCTTCCACTGAATCCGGCAAAATGGATGTGGTTGCGTTTCAGGTTGTGACCGTCGGCCAGGAGGCCACCAAACGCTTCGACAATCTTCAGGCCGCCGGTGATTACTCCGAAGGCTATTTCACGCATGGGCTGGCCGTGCAAACGGCGGAAGCCACCGCCGATTATCTCCATGGTCATATCCGCCGCGAGCTGGGGATTGGCGAGGAGCAGGGCAAACGCTATTCGTGGGGCTACCCGGCCATTCCCGAATTGGAGGATCACAAGAAGGTGTTCCAACTGCTGCCGGCTGTGCAAAAAGAACTTGGAATGACGCTTTCCGCGGCCTATCAGTTGATCCCCGAGCAGTCCACGGCCGCGATCATTGTCCATCACAAAAACGCCAAATACTACAGCGTTGGCGAAAGTCGTGTCGAACAGTTGATGAAATAACGCTGCCCAGCAGATTTCAATGCAGAAATATAAAAAACATTTTCCGGTAATCCTTTTACTGTTCACCGCTTTGCTGATCGGTCTATTTACAGTTAAGGATTACGGAGAAAGCTGGGACGAGGCGGATATTTATCGGTATGGCGATTATGCGATGAATGCCTACCGCTCTATCCTCCATCCGCAGGCACTGCCGGACTTCAATACCAACTTGAATCTTTATGGACCCGGATATTACCTGGGGACCGATCTGATCGCCCGTCTATTGAAGATCGTCATTCCTGGCTGGTCCCTGATCAATGCCTGGCATTTTGTGTACTTCCTTACCTTCCTGGCCTGCGCAGGGGTGATTTACCTTTTGGCAGGACGCTGGATGAGCGAGCTTGGGGCATTTGGAGCGGTGCTCCTATTTTTATCCCAGCCCCTGCTCTGGGGGCACGCCTTCATCAATCCAAAAGACATAGCGTTCATGGCTTTTTTCACAGCCAGCATCTATGCCGGTTTCAGGATGGCAGATCGCTATGAATCTTCGCCCAGGCTGGATATGACATTCATACCAGCGGGCATCCTTTTGGGTTTTACGGCCTCGTTCAGGGTGATCGGTCCCCTCGCAGGCCTTCTGGTGCTGGAATATGGGCTGTACAAATTGCGCTCGAAGATCCTCCTTCCGGCGGCTCTCTTCCTGATCACCGCGGCCCTCACCGCCTATTTGACATGGCCTTATCTATGGAGCTCATTGATCCCGCATTACGTCGAGAGCCTCCAGACCATGTCCCAGTTCCCCTTTGCCACCGATATTTTGTTCATGGGGAAGCTTTATAAGGCAAACCAGCTTCCCAGATACCTATTTTCCGACCATGATCGGGATACAGCTCACTGAGACCGCGCTCTTATTATTGGGAGTAGGCCTGGTTATATCCGTCCTGCTGGTCTACAAAAAGAGAACTCCTGGGCCCTTTCTGCTTTTTCTAACCTGGTTCTTAGTTCCGGCCCTCATAATCATTGGAACAGGCAGCCCGCTATACGACAACGCGCGCCAGCTCTATTTTCTCTTCCCGCCGCTGTTCATATTAATGGGTCTGGCGCTCGAGAAGATATTTGTTTTTCTTACCCATCCTCTGGGAAAGGCCGTGGTGCTCCTAATAGCCGCCTTGCCGGGTATTTTGATCGCAGCCCGGCTTCACCCCTACGAATACGTGTACTACAATGCCCTCGTCGGCGGGACAGGCGGGGCCTTCCGGAAGTTCGAAATGGATTATTGGGGAGTTTCTTTTAAAGATATTACTGAACACCTCAACGCCACCGCTCCCGAAAATGCCCGGGTGCTGGTCTATGGTCCGGAGCAGACTGTGGAGCAATATGCGCGGCCGGATATCCAGGTTTTTATTCCGGAACAACAGCCAACGGCAACCTACGATTATGTCGCCTTTCTAACCCGCGAGAATCTGGATGAACGGCGCTGTAAAGGCGCACAAACCATTTTCTCGATCGATAGAAGGGGAGCGCAATTATCGGTTCTCAAAAGCATCCCCGTCGGTACGCAATGCAGGTAATGTTTAGATTCTACGCACGCTTTATGAAAATCCCCAAATTTTGGTATGTGGGCCGTGCGTTTCAGCCCACATACCAAAATTTGGAACTTTCTCCCTCCCCTGTAGGGGAGGGCCGGGGTGGGGTCTATGCAAGTATATACTTCCAACGAAGCAAGGCTTTAAGGATTCAAAGCATTTCTGGGCCTCAGCCTGTTAACCAAGACATTGTTTTTACGCTATAAATGATGAAAACGCCTTCAGGGCTCTATCCAGGAAGCAGTAAGTATATTATTTTCATTTTACTTGCCATGGGCTTGGTGATCGGCATTCTCACCGTCAGGCAATACGGCGAATCGTGGGATGAACTGCAGTTCTTCAAATATGCCGACCGTGCGCTGGCTGCCTATTCCAGTTGGCCGAGTACGGGCACCATCACCCTTACGGGGAACACCTATGATAACTACGGGCCAGCGTACGTGATGCTTGTTGCTCTGGGAGCGCGTTTACTCGGTGCTGGTCGTCCCCTGGATCACCTCCGACCTCCGCCATTTGCTCTACTTCATTACTTTTCTTATTGGCATTTGGGCCTTTTACGAACTCTGCGAACGCTGGCTGGCGCGCGGCGCCGCGCTAGGAGCCACATTGCTCTTCGCGACCCAGCCCCTCTTCTGGGGTCATGCCTTTATCAGCCCAAAAGACATCCCTTTTCTGGCTTTCTTCCTGCTCAGCCTTCTGTTGGGGTTCAGGATGGGCGATTCGATTAAAACTGTTTCGTTCGACACGGTTACCCCGCGCGCCAAATGGACGCTCCTCGTTCTGACCCTTCTCTGGCTCGTATCTTTGTTCGGCTTCTTCGCCGCGACCGATCTGGTGCATAGCTGGATAAGCAGCCTCGTGCAGGCTGCGGCTGCCGGGCAGACGAATCTTATCTCTTCGATCGCTTCAGATATCCACAAAGTAAAGCCGGATATCTATATTCAAAAATACTTTGTATGGTTCCTGCGCCTTCGGGCCGCTTTCTTTGTTCTTACCGCTCTGGTTCTCGCCTGGGTATGGCGCAAGCTTCCGGCCGCATTCCACCTTCTGCTTTCTGTCGCGCCGGCAGCCATTCTTTTGGGCGTCTCTACTTCCATCCGGGTGCTTGGTCCATTTGCAGGTTTGATGGTCATTGGGTACGCGCTCTGGAAATCTGGCAGGAAAGCCTTGCCGGCCCTCGCCACCTATGGAGTGGTCGCTCTCATTGCCATGTACCTCACCTGGCCCTATCTCTGGCCCGATCCCATCGGTCACTTTGTCGAGAGCGTACGGGTGATGGCGGAATATCCCTGGAAGGGAGAGGTGCTCTTCAACGGCGTGATGTATACCTCCACAGGTATCCCGCGTTCGTATCTCCCCGTTCTGCTGGGGATTCAGTTGACAGAACCGGTCTGGTTTCTGTTCGCGGCGGGTTTGGCAGCGGTCATTTATGGGAGCATTAAACGGCAGGAGGAAAACCGCGTTTTATTGGTCCTGACTCTCGTTTGGTTTATCCTTCCGCTGGTCGGGTTCGTCGTAACTCGCTCACCTTTATATGATAATTCCCGCCAGGTTTTTTTTATTCTGCCGCCAATTTTTATGATGGCCGGGGTAGCGTTCGAGAAGATCAAAAAGCCCGTCTTGCAGGCCGCATTGATCGGGCTGCTGATATTGCCCGGCATTGTGGACGGCGCGCGGCTGCATCCCTACGAATATATCTATTACAACCGGTTCATCGGCGGTGTGCAGGGAGCCTTCCGAAAATATGAGCTGGATTATTGGGGGACGTCCTACCGCGAGGCGGCGGACTATCTGAATAAGACGGCGCCGCCCAATGCCAGCCTGTGGGTTGAGGGCCCCGTACAAATACTCCAGCTCTATGCGCGGCACGACCTGAAGATTTTTTCGACCTACGAAGCCGCCCGGGCCGAGCATTACGACTTCGTGGTGGTGACCACCCGTTATAACCTGGATTTGCAGTCGTATCCCGATGCCAGGATCATCCACACGATCCAACGCGATGGATCGCTTTTAACGGTGATCAAAGAACCTTGAATGGAGAAGAGATGAATGATCTGATGGAACGCCTTGAGAAAGAAGTGATCCTTGCCGATGGTGCAATGGGAACGATGCTGCACAGCCGCGGCGTAAGTTTCGACAAGTGCTTCGATGAACTCAACCTCACCAACCCCTCGGCCGTAGCCGAAGTCCATCGCGAATATATCGAATCGGGCGCGCAGTTGATCCTCACCAATACCTTCGGTGCGAACCGTTTCAAGTTAAGCAAACATGGGTTGGACGATAAGACCGCCGATATCAATAAAGCTGGTGTGGAGATCGCAAAACGCATAGCCTCTGCCTCGTTCAAGGATATCTTCGTGGCCGGCGATGTCGGTCCGCTGGGTGTTCGTATCGCGCCCTTTGGAAGGGTCCAGCCCGAGCAGGCGCGCACCGCGTTTGCCGAACAGATTGAAGCTTTGTGTTCAGCCGGGGCAGACCTGATCGTCATCGAAACAATGAGCGACCTCTACGAGATCCAGGTGGCCATAAAAGCCGCTAAACAGGTTTGTTCGCTGCCTCTGATTGCCTCCGTGACCTTTACGCGGGACGACCGAACCTTGCTGGGCGATGACCCCATGAAAGTGGCGCGCCTGCTCAATGAGGCCGGCGCCGATGTGATCGGCGTCAACTGTTCCGGCGGACCTGCCCAGCTGCTGCGCCTCCTGAAGCAGATGCACCACGCCGTTCCAGATGGCAGGTTCTGGGTGAAACCGAATGCCGGTTGGCCTGAGCAGGTCGGTGGACGCATCATGTACCCTGCCGATCCCGACTACTTTGGCGACTACGCCCTTTCGTTTCGCGAGGCGGGTGCCTGCATTGTCGGCGGGTGCTGCGGGACCACGCCGCAGCATATCGCGGCCATGCGCAAGGCGCTGGACACTTCCCCGCCCATTGAGCCTTCCGCTATCACCCTTCTGCCTGAAGAGGAAATCACCGAGACCGCGCAGGAGCAGCCCACGGCCTTTGCTCAAAAACTCGCCTCCAGGAAGTTTGTTATTGCCGTTGAGATGGACCCGCCGCGCGGAACTCTCGACGCACAAGCTGCTCGCCGGCGCATCCCTGCTTGCTGAGGCCGGCGCGGATGTGATCAACGTGGCCGACAGCCCCATGGCGCGCATGCGTATGTCAGCCTGGGCCGTATGTGACGTGGTGCAGCGCCGCGTCAACGTGGAGACCACCCTGCATTTCCCCACCCGCGGCCGGAACCTTTTGCGGGTGCAGGGTGACCTGCTGGCGGCCCACGCCCTGGGCATACGGAACGTGCTCGTCATCATGGGCGACCCTACGGCCATCGGCGATTATCCTGAAGCCATGGATAACTATGACCTCGTTCCCTCGGGCCTGATCAAGCTCATCAAGCAGGGTTTCAACACCGGTGTGGACCATTCCGGGACCAGCATCGGTCAGCCAACCAATTTCTTCGTTGGTGCGGCGCTGAACCTTTGTGCTCCCGACCCGGAACAGGAAACCAGGAATTTGCGGAGAAAGCTTCGGGCCGGGGTCGATTTCTTTGTAACCCAGCCAATCTATCGCCCCGAGCAGGGAGGTGAATTCCTGTCAAGATACCAGGCGAAGTACGGAGCGCTGGATCAGCCCGTGCTGGTTGGCATCCTGCCTTTGGTCAGCTTTAAACATGCCAATTTCCTTAACCACGAGGTGCCCGGCATTGCCATACCTGCGAAAACTATCAAGCGCATGGAAAGGGCGGGTGAGCAGGCCGCGGAAGAGGGCGTGCGGATCGCGGTAGAATTAATTGGGCAGGTCAGGCAGTGGGCCCAGGGTGTCTATATCATGCCCCAGTTCAGCCGCTTCGATTTGATCGCAGACATTATCGATAAAATAAAACAACCAGAGAATACCGTATGATTATCAGGTGGCTGCAGCGCGGCGTGATCGCTTTGATCGTCCTCGCCAGCCTGTATGCAAGCATCCGGAACTTGATCTCGACCAAAGATTTGGGGAGCACCACCGACGACCCCGTCGCGGATTGGGAGGTGCGTTTCGGTCCCATCAAGGCGCAGCTGCCGTTCAAACGCGGAGTAGTCGGCTATATCTCGGACTCGAGCGTCCCCGGTGTGAGCTACAATGCCGCCAATGATGAAGGCGAATATGTGCTTACGCAGTATGCTCTCGCTCCCATAATCATTGTCAAGGGTACGAATCAGGAGTGGAACATCGCCAACCTCGACAAGGCGGCTTACGCCCTGTGGAGCAAGACCAACCAGGGGCAATTTGAAGTGATCCCTTTCAAGGATAAACTGTACCTGCTCCATCGGTTGAAGAAGTGATCCGCACATGATCCTTGTTTTTCTTGTACCCATCCTGACCGGTTGTCTGATCGTTCACCTTCTATGGCCCGCTCGTGAGAACCGGGCATTATTGTTGAAAGCTTTCCTTGGCCTTGGCATCGGGTTAGGGCTTTGGTCCCTGCTGTATTTCCTTTATTTGTTGATGTTCGCAGGCCGGCATGGGTTCATCGTCATCCAACTGGGGATCTTTGTCGTCTTGCTGGGGATCACGCTTTGGAATGAGAGAAAACGCGGCTGGGAGATCCCGGCCCATTGGAACCTGCCGCATCTAACCCGTATGCAGGGCATTCTGATGGGTTTCAGTGGTGTCGTTTTCCTGGTCTCTCTTTCCAGCACGGCCAGTTATCTCCTGCGCAGGAAGCAGGGCGATTGGGACGCGTGGATGATGTTCAACCGCGCGGCTCGTTTTGTCTACCGCGATCAGGTGCACTGGCTGGATTCGTTCTCGCGTCAAATGGACCCGATCTTCCACGCCGATTACCCTTTGCTCCTTGCCATGGACACGGCCTCAGGCTGGGACACCCTGAGTAGTGAGACGCCGCACGTACCCATGGTCCTGAGTGGATTGTTCGCGGTTGCTTGCGCGGGCTTGATGGTCGGCGCGCTGGCATCCATTAAGTCGGTGGGGCAGGCTGCATTAGGGCTGATCGTTTGGTGGGGATTGCCCATCGTGGTCAATGAGGGCGCGCGTGAAATGGCCGACTTGCCGCTGGCTTTCTTCGTCCTGGCGACCGGGGTCTTGATCTATCTTTTCGTCCTTTACCAAAAGCCGGGGCTTTTAGCCCTGGCCGGGCTGACCGCTGGGCTCGCGGCGTGGACTAAGAACGAAGGCAGCTTGTTTGTTGTTGCCGCCGGCTTGGCGTTGGGGATTGCCTTCTTTCGCAAAAGACCCTTGCGCACCCTCGCCTGGTATGCCCTGGGTCTTGCCCTGCCGTTGGCCATCGTGCTCTATTTCAAGCTTTTCCTGGCCCCCTCCAGCGATGTATTAAGCAACGGCCCAGCGCGTTCGATCGCCCAGGCTTTGGACCTTGCCCGCCATACGGAGATCCTCCAATTCTTCTGGAATGAAATCAGGGGTTTCGGCAGTTGGAAGATTGCAGGGTTATCCTTTGGGATCCTGCCTGTCCTGTTGATCTATGTCCTCCTTTTTCACTCGGAGGTCCTCAAGGAACATCGCACTGCCTTTATTGCGGGGATTACAATGCTGGTTGTTCAGGCCCTTGGCTATTATGCCATCTACCTGATTACACCTTACGACCTGGCCTGGCATCTCTCTTATTCCGCCGAGCGGATAGTCCTGCAGATTTTCCCGCTGCTGCTTTTCCTGGTCCTGGCTGCCAGCCGGACTCCCGAATCTGTTTTCGGCTCGAACGACACAAATTGAAACGGAGCAAAGTATGCTGCTCGCCATTGACGTTGGCAATACCAACTTGACTCTCGGCCTTTACGAAGGCGAAAAACTCGACCCGCACTGGAGGCTCGCCACCGACCCTGCGCGCATGCCCGACGAGTACGGCCTGCAGTTTCTTGGCTTGCTTCAACATGCCGGGCGCGCGGTCGGGGATCTGACCGGGATCTGTCTCGCCTCGGTGGTTCCACAGCTCACCCAGCGCGTCGCGCTGGCTTGCCGTGAATATCTCAAACAGGAGCCGCTGATCGTGGACACAGGCATAAAGACCGGCATCCGCATCCGCTATGAAGACCCGAAAGCCGTCGGCGCGGACCGCGTGGCGGATGCAGTTGCCACGATTCACCTCTTCGGTGGCCCGGCCTGCATCGTTGACTTTGGTACGGCCACCACGTTTAATGCCCTCACCAAGGAAGGTGATTATCTGGGCGGCGCCATCACCGCCGGCATCAACCTGTCTGCCGATGCACTCTTTACTCATACGGCAAAACTGCAGCGAATCGACCTGCAGCGGCCGCCCTCCGTCATCGGGCGCAATACTCTCCATGCCATGCAGTCCGGCCTGCTGTTCGGATACGTGAGTATGGTAGAAGGTATGGTGGTGCGCTTCAGGTCCGAGCTGGGCAGCGATATGAAGGTTATTGCCACCGGCGGCCTGGCGGAGGTTGTAGCGCAGGAGACCAAAGTCATCGATATCCTCGCTCCCTGGCTCACGCTGGATGGACTGCGGATCATCTGGGAACTTAATCATTAAGCATGGAATGCTAACGCGGATTGGGGTAAAATGCGCATCCGCGTTTTTCTTTAAGGCAGGATCATGAATTTCAAAATTTCCGTTATGGTTTCGATTGCCGCGCTTTTGTTGAGCGGCTGCAGCGGGATGGTTTTCGCTTCACCCACCCTCACGGCGACGATGACTGCTTTGCCCTCAACGCCCACTGAGGCCTCCACGGCTGCACCCTCTTCTACGCCCACTATCGTCAGGACCCCGACTCCCTCGTCCACCGCAACCCCCACCTGGGTGGCGCAGGGACCGAACCAGGTAAAAGTGCCCATCCTGCTCTACCATCATATCGCGGTCTCCCCCATCGGAAGCCGTTATTACGTTCCGCCCGATAGATTCGAAACGGAGATCAAATTGCTCCATGATTGGGGTTATACGCCCATTACCACCACTTTGCTGGTGAAGGCGATCATGGCCGGGGCTTCCCTTCCGCCGCGTCCGGTCCTGATTACGTTCGATGATGCGAATGAAGATAATTACACCAATGCTTTCCCCATCATGCAGAAATATGGGTTTACCGGCGTGCTTTATATTCCATTTGACTATATAGGAATAAATGGCTATCTGACCGTTGATCAAATCAAGGAAATGGCTGCAGCCGGATGGGAAGTGGGCAGCCACACACTGACGCACTCCCTCAATTTCCCGACCATGGGCCCGGCGGCCATGCGCTCCGAGATCGTCGATTCCCGTAAGCAGCTGGTAGCCCTGCTCGGTCTGCCGATCCTGACGTTCGCTTATCCCTTCGGCGATGCGCCCGGTGCAGCCATAGATTACGTCCACTTTGCGGGCTACATTGCCGCGATGGGCGCCACAGGATATACGGCAGATCAAGGTAAAGGGAACCTCTTCGTATTACAGCGTTGTGAGATTAAAGGCTCGGATGACGCGAGAAGCATGACGCGCTTCCTGCCCTGGCTCGGCGATCCTTCCTTCCTGCCCACGGATACTCCCACTCCAACGGCAACCCCAACCTGGACACCCAGGCCCACCTGGACGCCGTAAACGGGGGCTTCGGAACAAAATCGCGCTGCCAAAAGTCTTTTAGAGAAAAGGAATCTTATGCGAGCCAGATCCTGTTTCTCTATTCTTCTGTTATTTGTAGCTGCCTGCTCTCCCCTGCTTTCACCCACGCCAACAGACAGCGGGATATTCGGCCAGGTAACCATTGGCCCTATGTGCCCGGTAGTGCAAATCGGCAATCCGTGCCCGGACAAACCTTACAAAGCTACCCTCACCGTATTCACCGCCGCCGGGCGGCGGAAAGTAATTCAATTCCAAACGGACTCAAATGGCGCTTTCCGCGCAGCGCTTGCACCGGGAAAATACGTTTTGCATCCTGATGCGCCGGGCGTCATGCCGCATGCGGCAGATATCTCGTTTGTTGTGTCCCCTCACCAATTCACACGCGTAGATGTTACTTACGACAGCGGCATCCGTTGATCACTGCTGCAGGACCTCATAGAAATGAGGGGATAGAGTATCGGCGCGATAGATCCGTATGTATTCGATATCGTTGAGCCAGATGACCTTTTCAGGCGTCACACCTTGCAACGCCCGCATCACATTAGCCGGTGAATTTCTTTCCCGTTCCAATTCATAGTAAATAACGATGTATTTTGATTCGTGCAATATCTGCACCAGCTGCGGAACGTTCTCCGCATCGGCATAAACAGGTTTTAACTGCTCGGTCTTCCCCGGATAGAAAAAGGAGAATGGCCCCAGTCCATAGAACGCGATGACAGTGGAATCCGCCGCCCCGGGTTTCTGCGCCAGGTAATTGGCAGCCAGCTCCAGTCCATCACCATACCCAAAACTGGGATTTTGACGTCCCGGCTGCCAGGCTTCCATGATCGGGTTGTAATAGGTGTAATAGTAAGGGAAGAACCGGAAAGCACTTCCAGCCTGGAATGCAACGACAACTGCCAAAACCGATATTGGCAGTATCCGCCTGATGCCGCCCGGCATATGACTCGGCAGCCAATCCGCCCCATACACCCAGCCTACGGCCGCAAGGATATCCAGGGCTACATAGGATGTAAGCACATAATGTGCGGAATTGCGACCGCTGGCGATGCCGAATAAAAGGATGAACAATAAGCCGATCAGGAAAATGGATAGAAGGATGAAGCGCTGCTCCCATTTCAGCCGGAACATCGGAAAAAAACTCAACAAAGCGCCGATCCATACGATGGGGGTTGTCCTCCACAATACCGAGGGGACATAGTAGAAGACATCGCTTAGATGTGGTTGGAATCCCGCGGTTTGGATTCCGCCGGTTACGGATAGCCGGGCGCCTTCAAACGCATAGCTCAGCGCGTTGCCAAAGACCTGGTAAAGCATCTCGCCCGGTGCCACCCACATTCCCGGCCAAAAAACAAAATAGACAACGGCCAGCATCGCGAACCAAGCCAGCGATTCAAACAGGACCCTAAGCAGGCATTTGCGCCAACCCCCCTCACGGTGAAAGAATATCTCTACCAGGAACAGCAGACCGATCAAGGGCAAGAGCACTATCGAAGAAGATTTGGTAAGCTGTGCAAAACCGGCAGCCGCGCCGGAAATGAGCAAATAGACCCATTTCTTTTCGAAGAAAAGATGCATGATCACGGCCAGGAGCGAGATCAGGATAAAGAGGGATAAGAGCCCCTCATGGTTGAGCAGGCGCGAATGTCCCAGGAAGAACGGGTCGAACGAGGCCAGGAGGATCCCGGCTACTGCGATCTTGGTTCCAAGCAGCCGCCACAGGAACCAGAATAGGACGAAAAGCAGAAAGACGATTACGACCGTTTGGACGAGCCGGCTGACGGTCAGCAGTCCCAGCGGCGTATGGTCATGGGAAAGAAGAAAACGCTCCAGCGTATCTTTGTATACATCGAAATAACCCTGGCCGAAACCTCGATATTGTGGGAAGTAGATCAGCATGCCGAGGGCAATGATCCACATGGTGGTGACGGCCGGGTGATAATCGTAGACTGTATTGGCGAAGGCGCGTTGTCCGAGGGCGTAGTAGAAATCCGAGCCGGCCGTAAGCCAGTAGGGTTCATCCACGGTGGCAAAACGGTCGATGGCGATAACGCGGGGTATGATCAAAAGCGCGCCCAGAACCAGGATAAAAACAATCTGCAGCAGCCGCGATTTCATGAATGCGATTATACCTGTGCGAAGCTCCGGCGCGGTCTTGGTCTTGACAGTCCTATCGTTTTGCAGATAATTACTGCATTCGTTTTTCCAAGGGCAGGGACGGAGGAAAGTACTTCAGCGTAGGCCGACAGGGAAGCCGGAGCCTTTCCAGTAAAGGAAAGTGATTGGGACTCTGGCACGGCGGTAACTGAAGGAAGTTCCCTCCTGAGCCGTCTGAGTGAATGGGAGACCTAGTAGTTCAGACCGTAATCCCGACGTTATCCGGGAAGCCGATGTTGGTCGGTTTGAAGTGAGCCTGTACAGGCTAAGTTGGGTGGTACCGCGGGAACTCCCTCCCGTCCCAGTTGTGGGCGGGAGGTTTTATTTTTGGATATTATCAAGACAACAGTCGGTTTACCGGGCACGAAAACGTGCTATCGGACTATGGAGGCAGCATGTCGGAAAAACTGGACGAGATCGAAAAAACTGCCCTGGAGGCGCTCGCCTCAGTACAGGATGAATCCGGGCTGGAAGGATGGCGCGTGACCCATCTCGGGCGCAGTTCCGCCCTGATGCAGGTTTTTGGCGGCCTGGGTACGCTCTCAAAAGAGGAGCGTCCTGTACTCGGGCAGGCGGCAAACCGGGTCAAGCTCGCCCTCGAGTCTGCCCTGGCTGAAAAAACGGAAGCGATCAGACGCTCCAACCTGGAACGTTCCCTGAGCGATGAAAGGCTGGATGTTACCCTGCCGGGCCGCCCCATCCACCATGGACGGCTGCATCCTTCCACACAGCAACTACGGCGCGTTCTGTCGATCCTGGCCGAGATGGGATTCCAGGTCTATACCTCGCGCGAGGTGGAGACCGATGAGATGAACTTCCAGTTGCTGAACTTCGCGCCCCATCATCCCGCCCGTGATATGCAGGATTCGTTTTACGTGGAGGCGCGCGAGCGAGGCGATAACCCCATTTTGCTGCGAACACATACCTCACCCGGCCAGATGCGCTCCATGCGCGAGTTTGCCGCGCAAGACCCGCAGAACCCGCCGCCCATCCGCATTGCCATGCCGGGCATGTGCTTCCGTTACGAACAGATCACGGCGCGTTCGGAGATTCAGGTTAATCAGGTGGAAGGATTGGCCGTGGGCAAAGGCATCACGTTCGCGGATTTAAAGGGCATGTTGACAAATTTTGCGCGCCGTATGTTTGGCGCCGGAGCGCGCGTCCGCTTCCGCGCCCTCCTATTTCCCTTTCACCGAGCCTTCGGCAGAAATGGACGTGGAATGTTTCGTTTGTGGCGGTAAAGGCTGCCAGGTCTGCAAGGGGTCGGGCTGGCTGGAGATCCTTGGCTGCGGAATGGTGCATCCGGTCGTCCTGCAGAACGGAGGCTACGATCCCAGGCGGTATTCCGGCTTTGCTTTCGGCATGGGCCCCGAGCGCCAGTTGATGCTGCGCTATCGTATCGAGGATATCCGCTATTTCTGGGGCAATGATATAAGGTTCCTGGAGCAGTTCTAGCTAACCAGGGAATCAGGTACATAGTGATCAGGTAATTACCCTTGTCCTTTTCTGGAGAACAAAATGAAGATCCCCCTTTCCTGGCTCAAAGACTTCATTGACCTCGACGGTCTGACCGTCGAAGACATTGCAAGCAAACTAACTCTGGCCGGTCTCGAAGTTGACGAAATCGTCTATGTCGGATTGCCCATGCCCGCGAACGCCGGAGGTGAACGGCATGAATTCAAGACCAGCGGTATCGCCTGGGATAAAGACAAGATCGTGGTCGCCGAGATCCGCGAGGTCATGCCGCACCCCAACGCGGATCGTTTAACACTGTGCGATCTGTACGACGGTAAGGAAGAACATACCGTCCTCACCGGCGCACCCAATATCTTTCACTTGAAAGGTCAGGGCAAACTGCCCAATCCGATCAAGGTTGCGTATGCCAAGGAAAGTGCAACCTTGTATGACGGGCATGCCGAAGGGCAGCAGTTGATGACCCTCAAGCGGACAAAGATCCGCGGTGTTGAGTCCTATTCCATGGTCTGCTCCGAAAAGGAGCTCGGCATCTCTGAAGACCATGAGGGCATCATCCTGCTCGATGAAGACGCCCCCGTGGGCATGCCGCTTGCTGATTATATGGGCGACGCGGTATTGGACCTCAGCATACTGCCCAATATGGCGCGTAACGCGAATGTGATCGGCGTTGCGCGTGAGCTTTCCGCGCTGACCGGGCGCGAACTGATAAAGCCCCGCATCAAATACAAGACAGGCGGCGGCACGGTGGAAGACCTGGTCTCCATCCAGATTACCGAGCCGGAGCTCAACCCGCGCTTTGTATTGGGGCTGATCCGTAATGTGGAGATCAAACCCAGTCCCTATCAAATCCAGCGGCGGCTTAAGCTGGCGGGCATGCGGCCCATCAACTGCATAGTGGATGCGACCAACTATGCCATGCTCGAGCTTGGCGAGCCCCTGCACGCTTTCGATTACGATGTGTTGAAGGAACGCGCCGGAACGAAACCGGTGAGAATCACTACACGCTCGGCAAAAGACGGCGAAAAACTGACCACCCTCGATGGCGTGGAGCGCAAGCTCACCCCCATGAATGTGCTGGTCTGCGATGAGAAAGGGCCGCTCTCCATCGCCGGAGTAATGGGTGGCGCTGAAAGCGAAGTGTATGATGCCTCCAGGGAAGTTCTGGATGCAAAAGGCCCCGAGATGAAAACAGGCGAAATGTCGCAAGGCAAAGTCAGTTTGCGGCCAAGGAGCACGGCCAACATCCTGCTCGAAGGCGCGGCCTGGAATTTCATCAACATCCGGCGCACCGCCCGGCAGCAAAATCTCCCCTCTGAGGCCTCGTTCCGCTTCTCGCGCGGCGTGCATCCCGCAATGGCAGAACAGGGGGTCAGGCGCGGTCTGCAATATATGGCTCTATGGTCAGGCGGTATCGCCGCTCCCGGCCTCGTTGACGAGTATCCACTCAAGCCAGAGGACCCGACCATTACAGTTACGCCCGGCGATGTTAAACGCCTGCTTGGCTTTGAACTCTCCGCGGAAGAAATTGTTGCGCTTCTGGAAAAGCTCGAATTTAAATGCACCATTCGTAAACCAAAAACCGGCAAAGGCGCGACGGGATCGGCGAAACACAAATCAAAACAACAATCCGTTGATCTCCAAACACCTATATCCGTCCGAGTGCCCCCGCACCGGCTCGATATAGGTGAGGGCGTCATAGGTCTCGCCGATGTGCTGGAAGAGGTAGCCCGGTCCTATGGTTATGACCGCATCCCGACCACTAATATGGGCGATGAACTGCCGCCGCAAATCGGGAATCCTGCCCACGAATGGGAGGAACACCTGCGCGACCTGCTTGTGGCGTTGGGCTTCGACGAAGTGGTCAGCTATCGTCTCACCTCAGCGGAACGCGAGGCGCGTCTGGGCGTAACGGGTGAATACGTTCGCATTGCAAACCCCATCGCACCCGATAAGAACGTCCTGCGCCGCAGTCTGCTGGCCTCTGTGCTCGACGACCTCGAACGCAACCTTCGCTTGAGCGAAAGTCTGGCTTTCTTCGAGATCGGTCCGGTATTCGAACCGCGGTCGGAGGATGCCGCGCCCTCAGAGCAGGGCCTCCCCAATGAACCGCGCAAGCTTGCCCTCGCACTAACCGGTCTGCGCGCTGCGACCAGTTGGGATTCAAAGGAACCACCTGCGTACGATTTCTTCGACTTGAAAGGACGTCTCGAGCTTTTTTTGAGCGGCCTCCATTACACCGACGTTTCGTTCTCTCCGACCGATTCGGTTGACGATTCGTCCCCTTTTACGAATACGGGTTCAGACAGGGCAAATTACCTGCATCCAGGCAAAGCAGCCGAGATCAGGGTGAACAAGCAGGTAGTGGGCGTTTTTGGCGAGCTGCATCCCATGGTTAAGGAGAAGTACGAGTTCAATGCTCTCCCGGTCCTGGTCGCTGAATTCGATCTTGATGCCCTGCGAGCCATCTCGCCGACTTACCAGGTTATTCCGGTGCCTGAGTTCCCGCCTGTTTTGGAGGATATATCCATCATCGTGGCAGAGACTATTCCTGCCTCGACCATAGAAGCTTTGATACGACAGACCGGCGGCAAATCGGTAACAAATGTGCGCCTATTCGACGTATTTCATGGAGAACAGATCGGCGCGGGCCGGAAATCGCTGGCCTATAGTCTCACCTATCAAGCCCCCGACAAGACACTGACAGACGCGGAAGCGGCAGCCATCCGCAATAAAATCGTGAGGCGACTCGAACAGGAGGTGGGAGCAAAATTACGCAGCTAGAAAAGCCTGCGGGCTGGAAAGAACCGGATAGCTTCGAAACATATCGATCAGGTAAACTGGAGAGTGGATCATGGACAACAGGACCAAAGGGATCATCGCAACTGCAGCAGCGGTCATTTTGTGCGGGTGCCCCGGATTGTTTTTATGCATCTTCGGCGCTTTCACGGCAACCGGTAATATGCCTTTCAATACGGAATTGAACGGTGTAACGAATTCCGGCACTTTGCCTCCAACCGCCGGTTATGTGCTTCTTTGCTTATCCTTGATCTTCGTGGCCGTACCGGTCGTGGTCGGGCTGCTTACCCTGCGTAATAAACCCGCTGCGCCAGTCAATAACGAACCTCTCCCGCCCGCCTCATAACGGAGCGGAAAGTTATTATAAAGGGAAAAACCTGCATCTTCTTGGACGATGCAGGTTTCTCCTTATCTGGATCAAAGGCTCATCATTTACGGGATTGTAAATCGTAGCGACATTGTACAGAATTCATTCTGGCCGATTCGAAGGGCCCAGACTGTTTTGTAAGCGCCTGAGTTCTTGGGAGCCGTCATCGTGATCTTAAGGGAAACTGCCTGCCCGGGCGCAATGCTATTTGGAAGGTCGGCGCCCTTTCCCTTGGAAAGTTTTGCGCCGCTGATATAGATAAAATCGACGCTGTTATTATCCCAGCTCTTCCTGCCTGTATTCGCCACCGTCCAAATCGTGACAAAATTCTCACTGGCGGTCAACGTGGAATTGTTTGCCGGAGATTGGTCGGTTAACTGGCAATCGTAATCTGTGGATGAAGGCGTGATCGCTGTGGCAGGGGTTATCACCAACCCGGGAATGGGTGTCGGCGACAGCAAAACAAATATAAAGGTCGGGGTGGCAGTCGGAGTATCTGAGGGTATTTTTGTTGGGAAGGGGGTAAGAGTGGGTGTTAGGGTTGCAGTAAATAAAGCTGCTGTCTGCGTGGCAGCAGCGGCTCCCGTCTGGGCAACAATGGTTTCAACGCCGCCGGGCACCGTGGTAGGGATCGAGGCCGGCACTCCAACTGGCAGGGCGCAGGAAAACATGGAACTGATCGCCAGGATCAATACCAGCGGATGAATTCGACGCTTAACAGAACTGTCCATGGTGCCTCAAGTTGTCCGCGACACAGCTTCCGGTGTCGCGGACAGTTTTCACAGGGGCTTTGGTTCTTCCGCGCAGAAATCCCAACTGCCTGTCGCAAGGGGATTTGATTTTCGAGTTTGTAAGGCGATAACCCATAGATTGCCTTTATTATCCCGGATGCTGCACAGCATTATCGTGTTCGGACCCACATTACTTTCTTAGCGATTAGGCTCTACGTCAATCGCAATATAGGGATAGCAGAAGCCACCCTCCACTTTCCAGGTCATAACCTGGAAGCCTTTTTCTGCCGGCGCATCAGCGCCAAAGCTGTAGCTGACGCTCTTGCCGGGCTTGATCTCCGGAAGCTCCACCCCCCCCACGGCGGTCATCTTCGGGCCGCTGAAGTAGCTGAAATCTTTGCCGGCCACCCAGGTTTTTGTGCCCGTATTAATGATTGTCCACTTTACCTCAAAGGGATCACCCGGCCGAAATACTGTGTTATCCCTGGGCTTCTTGCCGGTATCGGGGTCGCAGGCATAATTTGCAGTGCTGCTTCCACTTCCACCACCCCCACCTCCTCCGCTCGAAGGCGGAACAACCACAAACGGAGTGGCGGTATCGAATATCGGCGTCAAGGTCGGCACCTCAAGCGGGACAGTCGTCGGAGCCAGGGTTTCGGTCGCGGCCGGCATCTGCGCCTCAACCGTTTGGGCCACGGACGTTCCCATCTGATTTTGTACTTCCACTGTCATGGCCACAGACGTCTCGATCTGAGCCTGGATTTCCGCAGGGCTTTGATTTGCCTGGGCCGGGGCACAGCCCGAGAGCAGGAACACGATACCGAGAGCAACGAAAGCGGTTTTTCGGATCACTTGCATGGTATTCTCCTTATTAACCTTTTTTAGGCTTCTTCCTTAAGATTCAATTCACCAGGGCCGATGCCCAGCGGCTGCCACTTCTTTTCATCCTTGAGACGGTGCTGGATTCCATGGCGGTCATGAATTTCGTCAAAGCCTAGCGGTTTAATAAACATCTCTTCACCGTCCAGCAGGCCGGTGAGTCCGGCCTGGCCCGGCTCGGGACGCTTGTCCTGGCAGTACTTGCACGTCTTCGGGTCATGCGCTTTGTAGTCAGACGGCTCTTCATAAGATGTCACATAGCCTTCATAGTTACGTACGATGACTTTATGGTCCGACATGCTCAACAGGTAATTCGGCATGATCGGTATCTTTCCACCGCCGCCCGGTGCGTCTACGATGAATTGCGGTACCGCGTAACCGGACGTATGCCCGCGCAAGCCTTCCATGATCTCGATCCCTTTCGAAACCGGCGTGCGGAAGTGGCCTGCGCCTTCCACCAGATCGCACTGATACAGATAGTACGGTCTGACGCGGATCCGCGTCAGTTTTTGGACTAACTCGCGCTGAATGTGAACACAATCATTGATTTCCGCCAACAAAACGGACTGGTTGCCCAGCGGGATGCCGGCTCGTGTCATGCGGTCGCAGGCCTCGGCAAGCTCTTTGGAAATCTCGTTTGGGTGGTTGACATGAATGTTCAACCACAACGGGTGATATTTACCTAGCATATCACAAAGTTCCTGGGTTATACGCATGGGCATGAACACAGGTACCCGCGAACCGATGCGCACAATCTCGATATGCGGGATCTCACGCAAACGAGTTAGTATCTCTTCGAGGATTTTCGGCGCAAGGACCAGTGGGTCGCCGCCTGAGAGCAGCACGTCGCGCACTTGCGGGGTGCGCTTCAGATAATCGAGCTGCTGCTCAAACTCCTGGCGGGAGAAGGTTTGGCCCGGGTCCCCGACGATACGGGAACGCGTACAGTAGCGGCAGTAGGAGGCGCACTGGGTTGTCACGAGCATCAAGACTCGGTCCGGATAACGATGCACCAGGCCGGGTACTGGCGAGTGGCGGTCTTCGGCCAGCGAGTCTTCCATCATCCCGGTAAACGGCGCGATCTCCGCGTCGGTTGGGATGATCTGCTTGCGCACCGGGTCCTGTGGATCATCGGGATCGATCAGCGAGATGAAATAAGGTGTGATATCCACGCGGAACAGACCGCTGGTATTTAACGCTTTACGCTCGGACTCGGTGAGCGCGAAGATTTTCTCGATCTCCTCGACTGAATTAAGGCGGTGGCTCAATTGCCAGCGCCAATCGTTCCATTTCTCATCTGGCACATCGCTGTAAAGGGGCGCACGTTTGGAAACGATAGGGGTGGTCATGGGATATTCCTCCGAATAGTAAGACAAAAGAAGCTATTTTATGAGACAAACGCGTAAATTAGACCAAACGGAGGATCGTGGTCGGGGCGAAAGAAACCCGCAAATTGGTTGGCGGCGTAGGCCATTTTATAAGTATTGTAAGAGGAAACAAAGGGCAGGTCAACCTCCCTTCGGGAGAATCGGTACAAAATCGCAATAATACCAAAAGGTGGTTACTACTCACCCCAGTTGCTGGTTTCACCGGAAAATGAATATGAGCGGGGCATTCTCCCCGCTCATATTCATTTTCCGGATTTCTAGTCCTCGCAGACCGTAGGTGCAGGCGCTCTTCCGCAAAAGGTGTTCTTTGCGCAGCATGCCAGGCTGAAAGTCGAGCGAAGCGAAGATGGATGCAGGGAGGAGTAAATACCAAAGGGTGTACAATTAAAAACCGGAAAGGGAAGGGAAATCATGACAAAAGTTGCCGTATTGACGGACAGCACAGCCGGCCTGCCTGAAACGATTCTGAATAATCTCAACATCAAGACGGTGGCCTACTACATCCATCGCGGCCAGGATGTCCTGCGCGATCTTGTCACGATTCAGCGCGACGAATTCCTTCGTTGGATGATCACAGCCAGGTCTGCCGCTACTACAGCCAGCCCAAGCCCGGGCGATTATCTGAACGCCTATGAGGAATTGGCCGGGGCGGGCGCCGGCGAGATAATCAGCCTTCACATGAGTTCGAAGATCAGCGGCGGCTACCAGGCGGCCGTCGTCGCCCAGGGCATGTTAAAAGAGAGCCATCCCAGCCTGCATCTGGCTGTGATAGACACGCTCAACGCTTCCATGTGCCAGGGGTGGATGGTGATGGAAGCGGCCCGCGCCGCGCTGGCCGGTCTCTCCCTGGATCAGATAACGACTGTCGTTGGAAATATGATCCCGATATCGCATATGATCCAGACTGCCGACACCCTCAGATATCTCTACCTGGGCGGGCGCATCGGCAAAGCCCAAAACCTGCTGGGAAGCATGCTCAACATCAAACCCCTGATCGGCCTGGAGGCCGGCGAAATTGTGCCCTTGGGCAAAGCCCACAGCCGCGGCCAGGCCTATCAACAAATGGCCGATATGGTTGCCCAGGTAATTGGCAAAGGCAGGGTCAGGATCGCCTACGTCCATGCCGGCGCCCAAGGCGAAGTGGAAAAGATAAAATCCTTGGTCGAGAAAAAAGTGGAAGTAGTTGAATCCCTTTTGACTGAATTTACTCCGGCGATTGCAGTGCACAGCGGACCGGGCACAGTCGGCTTATGCTATTATCCGGTGAATAAATGAACATCAGGCCGGGGCAAATACATCCACCTGATGTTTATCGCATCTACCCACCAACCCTGCATAAATACCCGAAAAAAAGAGACAGGTTCAGGGCGTACGCCCTGAACCTGTCTCTTTTTTTGAAATTTCTCGTTTGGGTAGATGCACGTGTTCTGTCTGCATCTACCCGAACGAAGGTATGTCTTATTCAGCCGGCTTCGTCGAGCTTGGCAGCACCGGCAGGGATTTCAGGTAGGCAAACACTGCCTTGAGTTCATCGTCTGTCATCTGGCTCTTGAACTGCCAGGGCATGAACTGGTTCGGGAGATTCGTCCCGGAGGGTGTAACTCCTGTCCGCAGCGTCTTGATAAAATCCGCTTCGGACCAGGCCCTTAGTTCGCCGCCCGGCGTGAGGTTGGGAGCGAGGGGCGAATTTGGGTCTCCGGGTTTCCCGCCCGCTAGCTGGGCCCCGTGGCAACTACGACAACCGTTGATATTAACCAGGTACTGGCCGTAATCAGCATTGACCCCGGGCTGCGGAACCGAAGGACGATTAACCTGATCGACTTGGCTTGCTACCATCAGGTTGCCAAACACTCCAAAACCATACATCACACTCCCCATGAAGGTGAAATGTAGTTGAGGTTTGGATGCCACCCGGTCCACCGGCGGCACTGATCTGACGTAAGCGATCAGGTCGCCGAGGTCCTTATCGCTCAGGTAATAAAAATTCTGCGCCGGCATGATGAATACCGAGCTGCCATCCGGCTTAATTCCATGCCGCAGGATCCGCACAAGCTCCTCGTCGGTAAGCTGGCTGCCCAGCCCGCCTTTACCTGTGGTTAAGTTGGGCGTGTTGGCGCCTCCCAGCGGGCCGCCATCGAACCAGTCAGGCGTCCCACCCAGGTCCTTCGAGTGGCACTCCATGCATAAAATGGTGGCGAGATGTGCTCCGTGCTCGATCGAGGCAGCGTCCGTGGGCACTGAGATCGATTCGACCTTCACCTCGTACTTCCTGGTGAATTCGACCCTGGCCTTGATATACATACCCGCTACAGCCAGCAAAATCAGGGCTATCAAACTTCCAAGTACAATTCCAATCCATTTTAAGATTTTTTTCATGGCTCTCCTCCAGTGAATTTCGGACGAATATACACTAAATTGAGATGGGATACAATCCTTTATGGAAGGAAAAGTAAAATGGACCCTGCACCGACTCACAATCTTTGGGCGGACCTTTATCGCCCCGATCTTTCCCCGGCTCAAACAGACCTCACCATGATCGGCATCCCCTACGATGGCGGCGCCTCGGCCCGCAAAGGCGCGGCATTGGGTCCCGAACGGATACGCTTTTGGTCGACGCATATGACCCCGTACACTGAGGACCGCACAAGACTCAAGGGGCTTCGCATTTGCGATCTGGGCGACCTCCAGGGCAGCGATCAAATCCAGGTTTTTGAAGAGGTCGGTCGTAGAGTAGCGTCGCTGCCGAATATCCCCATCCTGATCGGAGGCGATCATTCCGTAACCATCCCGATCTTTAAGGGCCAACGCGAACGCTTTGCCGGTAAACGACTGGGTCTCTTATGGGTAGACGCTCACCCCGATCTTTGTGATGAATTCACCGGCTCTAAATTTTCGCATGCCTGTGTCCTGCGGCGCGGACTTGAATTCGGGATTGAACCGCGGGATGTGTGCCTGGTGGGTCTGCGCTCCTGGGAGGATCAGGAAATTGACCTGATCGAAAACGGAGGCTTGAACGTTTACACGGCAGCACAGGTTGCCGAACGCAGTATGAAAGCTGTTGCAAGCGAGGTTCATGGGCTTTTATCCGCCTGTTATGCGGTTCACATCTCCTTGGATATTGATTGCCTCGACCCTGCCTTCGCCCCAGGTACGGGCATTCCCGATTCTGGCGGACTTACTGCTCGCGAGCTGGTCTCACTGATCCAGTCCTTACAAGGCTTGCCGCTGGTTGGCCTGGACGTAGTCGAAGTCGCGCCGCCGCTCGATCCCGTCTGAAGCGACCGTCTTTGCCGCATTAAAAATCATTTTCGAATTTATTGGTGTCATTGCCAGGAGTAAACAGCGAGCGTAATTCCACAAATAAGCAAGCTATTGATTATGGTCCGACGCTTCTGAAGCAGCAACGTTTAGCACACTGGAATCGGAGCATCAAAATCCTCCCCGCAAGGATTTAGTTATGGCTAGCGAACACCGACGGTTTGCCGCACCGCGCGGTTGCACTGTGTCCAAGGTGTGATGACTTGTTCCTTGAAATCACTTGTCTATCTACTTGGTTGACGCCACCACATAAACGATATAGTGATCTATTTGCGCTGTATCGACGAATACCCGCTGGAATAGGTGCTCCTTTGATCCATCGCATTGGCGAAAGTTCTGTGCTCTACTTGGTTTCCACCATGTGAGTTTAGATGAATCTTGCCAACGTTGGTACGCATCAGTAGTAGACAATGGCAAAACGCAACTGATGCTCTCAGCAAATTGGTCGAAATCGCTGGCTGGTACGACAAATCGCACATAAGTGGTAAGGTCTCGAAAGCCATCGACATATCCACGAATTTCTGTAGCACTTTGGGGGATTTGTAGCTCGGCATTGGTTTGTAGAATAGTACGATCGGTCGTTTCAGCCGAAAATTCAGCATTGACCGTATTGAAAGTGAATGCCTTTAGCAAGAATAACTGAATGAAAAATAGGAGCACTAGACCAAGCAAGGTTAGGCTGATAATAATCACCACCCTTTTCCGTGGCTCTCGTGTTCTATTTCTTAGTGACAACATACTTTTGACCTCAAATCGTTGGCTCCATGCAATTGCTGATATTAAGTTTAGCGACCAACCTAAGCACTTGAGTGACAATCTCGACACAACACCTTAATTAGGACGCGATCACTTTTCTGCGAGTTAGACTGATAAAGTTAGATTCACCTTAGAGAGCGTTTTAAAAGTGGTCGAGTAAGATTGGAGAATGTCCAAATTCAACCAAACCTACCCGACCGATCTGAAGTATACCGAATGGCAGCAGATTGCGGAATTCTTTCCCAGCTACCCAACGGGCCGTCCACCGAAATGGGAAAAATGGCAGATTCTGAATGCGATTTTGTACGTCAACCGCACCGGCTGCCAGTGGCGCATGTTGCCCATCAATTTTCCTCCGTGGCGGACGGTGCACTACTACTATTGGCGCTGGCAGCAGGATGGCCGCTGGCCGCGGATCAATGAGGTGCTGGTGAAAAAAGTGCGAAAGCAAGCTGGGCGCGAAGAACAGCCCAGTGCAGCGGTGATCGACAGCCAAAGTGTGAAGACCTCGGAAGGCGGTGAGGAACGCGGTGTAGATGTCCACAAGCAGACCCCAGGCCGGAAACGACACCTGGTGGTGGATGTGTTGGGACTGGTTTTGCTGGTCGTGGTGCATAGTGCCAGTATCCAGGATGGAGCCGGAGGCTTGCAGACCTTGCAAAAGCTGTTTGAGCGCCTCAAACACAATCTGCATAATCGCTGGTGCCGCTTGAAGCTCATCTGGGCCGACGGTGGCTACACCTCGATCGTCGCTGAAGTGCGCCAACGCTTTGGTTGGATCTTGCAGATCGTGAAACGTTCCGATGACGTCAAGGGCTTTCAAGTGCTACCTCATCGTTGGGTCGTAGAACGAACTTTCGGATGGTTGGGTCGTTACCGTCGTTTGGCTCGCGACTATGAGCACACCACCTCCTCCAGCGAGAGTATGGTTTATCTCGCCAGCACTCGACGTATGCTAAAAATGCTTGCAACATGACTTTTAAAACGCTTTCTTAGCTAGACTTTATCCATTGGATACTTGAAAGAAGGTGTGCGTAGAGCGAGAGAAGCGGTAACGTGAGCGGATAGGGAGTGATTTTCGGACTTCGCTTCGAAGCGGTGATGTTTGAAAATAGAGATAGGAGTAAAGATTTTGTTTCACGGTGCGGAAGGCATCCGAAAAAGTGGGCAGCTTCTTGACATACCAAGCGGCTTGTTGAACCGGCAACTGATCTTTCTGTGCGTCAACATTGGCGAGCAAGGTGATAATGGAGAACAAGCTCAGCAAGGCCGGAGTAATGCGCAGGATGGACAGGTCCGCCCATTGTCTTTGAGTCTCCACGCCGAGGTGGGTTCGCGTTTCGTGGAAAGTCACTTCGACTTGCCAGCGCCGTGGAAACCATTGGACGATTTGTTCAGCGGAAATGTTGAGATCGGTGCACAACAAGGACTGCGTCTTGAAGCTCTTCTTGGGATCGCGGACAATCACCCAGCGGATGGGCACCACGGGTTTTCCGCTGTGGCGCCAGACAGCGGTGCCGGAGGTGATTTCGATTTTTCGTTTCTTTTCGCCATACCACTCTTGCACCGTGAGCCGCTTCCAACGCATATGTTTGTCTTCGGCAACCTTTTCCAGGGTCGGCAAGCGTTGGCCCTTTTTGCGCGGGCGACCTATTTGCCCCGGCTTATTCTTGGCTGGTTCATAGAGAGCCGCATCCATGCGAAAGCGCACGATCATCGCCACTGGGTTTTTGAGTTGGCGCAGCCGAAAAAGCAGCTCAATTACGGCAAAACTACTGTCGGCCACGACGACCAGCTGGCGTTGGGGCAGCCAGCGGCGGGTTTGGAGCACCACTTGACAAGCCCATTCGGTGAGCTTCTTAGGCCTGCGAGCCTTGCCTTGATAGTACCGTTCAGAAGGCGCCAGCACCGTGAGAAAGGGCAGTGCCCAAGTGCGTCCAGCCCACGAAATCGGCGCCAGCAACATCAGGCTCAACCAACGCAGTCCACTGGCTTTCACAAAGTGACCGTGACTGGAACGGACCGGATCCCGATAAATCCCTTTGGCTTTGATCTTGGCCCCCCGACGCCGCTCAATGGTATCGTCCAAGCCCAGGATCACTGGACCGCGGCTGACAAAGGTGTTGATCAACAAACCCAACAGGATGTGTGAGGCTTCCAAGCTCGACCACTTCGCTCGATTGAGAATGCGATGATAATTCTCAAAATGTTTCTCCATGCTCAGTCCCGTCGCCCGCAGATGCCGCTGTCACCGTTCGTTCCGCAGGCGACAGGATCTCCCCTATCAACAATATCTTTGCATGTTTCCAAATTCTATTCTAGAACAAGTCTCTCAAACGCTCCCAGTATCGTGATATAGTCCGTATGCAAGTAGGCATCAGTCAACCTCTTGTCCTAGAGTTTTTGCTTTAGCTTACCTTGCTTCTTGTTAATCTTCAAATGGATAAAGTCCAGCTTAGTTATTAAAATTATTCTATTTTCCATATATATATATATCTCTCCTATTTTTTTTTTTTTCTTCTTTCTCTTATACTCTATTTTTATCTCCTTTTTCACCTACTTTTATTTTTCTACCTTTCATTTTTTTTTTCTTTCTTTTTATCCTTTATCTTTAAACATTCTTTATTATATCTTCTCTCTGTTGCCTAACTCTGTATGAAAGCCGTTGCAATCTATCTTCATCTACTTTTATCCGCTTGCTATGCGTTCATATCTCCTTGGATATTGATTCCTCGACCCTGCCTTCGCCCCAGGTACGGGCATTCCCGATTCTGGCGGACTTACGGCTCGCGAGCTGGTCTCACTGATCCAGTCCTTACAAGGCTTGCCGCTGGTTGGCCTGGACGTAGTCGAAGTCGCGCCGCCGCTCGATCCCTCTGAAGCGACCGTCTTTGCCGCACTAAAGGTCATTTTCGAGTTTATGGGTGTGATCGCCAGGGGTAAGCAGCGAGCTTGATTCCACAACCGGCCGTTTATCAATTTATGCTTTGATAATTATGTGCAGCTCCGCTATATATAGTCCAAAAAGAACTTTCCCAGGTTACAGATATACCCTTAGTTAAAGGTGGCATACGCCAGGATTTACTGCATGACTTGGTTAAGCGCGCCCAGGGCGTGGCGATTTGTTTCTTCAGGCGGGGGATGTTACCATCTGATATACAGTATTGTTAGGCCTCCGCCCGCCTGCCTGTTCAACAACTTGAACATGTTACAATCTTTTCCTATGAGCGTTGATCTGGCAAACATGCAGGACAAGATCACCGCTCAGAATCCCAATAAAACCGCATTCATTTCTAGGCATGGTTCGAAGTGGGGCGACCCTCCCGGTGGGGAATTGCTCGAGCGCAGTAGGGACTTCATTGGAGGACTGGTATATACCCGCTAAATGGCTAATATTTTGCTGACGGGCGGCCGCGCTCCGGCCGCGCTGGCACTCGCACGCGCATTTCATAGGCAGGGCCACACGGTCTTCATGGCTGAGTTGGCGCAGGGACACTTGTCCCAGCCGAGCCGCGCTCTGAAGGCCAATTTTTTGGTTCCACGTCCCCGCCAACAAACCGGCGCCTTCCTTCAAGCCCTCCGCAAGATCATAGTTCAGAACAAGATCGACCTGCTCATCCCGACTTGTGAAGAAGTCTTTTACGTTTCCATGGGGCGCGAACAGCTTCCCTGTAAAGTGTTCGCGGAGTTGATCGAGAAACTGCAGATGCTCCATAACAAATGGACCTTTGCGCTGGACGCCTCGAACCGGGGGCTTTCAGTACCGCAGACATTTTTGATCGGTTCTACCGACGAGCTGCTGTATGCCTTTGCTCAATGGGAGAAAATAATATTCAAACCTGTTTATTCCAGGTTGGCGGTTCGGACGCTTATGGGCCCCACCATTAAACAGGCCCTCAATGCGGTGAGGTTCAAATCCACGGTCCAATGGATCGCGCAGGAATGGATCGAGGGGGCCCGGGTCTCTACCTACTCGGTTGCCCACCATGGACACCTCACCGCCCATACCGCCTACCAGTCGGATTTCACTGCCGGCCAGGGAGCAGCCCTCGTGTTTCAGCCCATCAGCCATCAGCAAACCTTCGATTGGGTTCAACGCTTTATTGCCGCCATCGAGTTTACGGGGCAAATCGCCTTCGATTTTATCGAAACCTCACAGGGGGATGCGCTGGCCCTCGAGTGCAATCCGCGCGCTACAAGCGGCGTTCACCTGTTGGCCTCCCACCCGGAGTTCACAGGTGCGTTCCTGGATGATAAACTGCCGTGTCTGACGCCCTCGAAGGTTAAGTCTGCCAGGCTTTCGGCTGGCATGTTTATTTATGGCCTGGGTTCGGCTGTAAAAAAGCAGCGGCTGGGCAAATGGCTCTCGACCTTTCTTTCCAGCCGCGACGTTATCTTTGATGTCGCTGATCCACTGCCCTTCCTGCTTCAATGGCGAAGCATCTTGAGATATGTTAAGTTGGGAAGAAGGCAGGGATTGAGCGCCCTTGCGGTTTCGACTTTCGATATTGAGTGGAACGGGGAGCAGAGGGATTTACAAGGTACTGCAAATTAATACGTTCGAACTATTCAATACCTTGTCCAAAAAATGATTTAGAAAAGTAGGGCTTTTCGGTTAAAGTTGAAGTTGCGACAGCAACCTAGACCGAGAAGCCCATGACCGAAATTGTAGCACTTTTGCAAAGCCTTACGCCGTTGGTTTCAAAAACAACGTTGCGGGAGATGAGTTGGATCATCGAAGCGATGTTATCCATGACGGGTCGCATCACCATGCTGGGCCTGTCGCGCTGGAGCGAGAAGGGAGGCAGTTACCGGACTATTTAGCGTTTTTATCATAGTGGCTTGAGCTGGGCTGAGATGCAGTGGTTGTTCTTCACCCAGCGACTGTGGAAGGCAACCGAGGAGTATTTGTTGGTTGGTGATGAAGTGGTTGTCGATAAAGCGGGCAAAGAGACCTTCGGTCTGGGACGATTCTTTTCGAGCATTCATCAACGGCCAGTTTCTGCCGTATCGTTTTTTGCTTTTTCGCTGATTGGCGTGCAAGAACGTCAATCCTATCCACTACAAATCACGCAGGTCGTGAAGGAGAAGGAGAATAAATCCAAGCCATCTCACGGCCAGAAGCCGAAGGAAAAACGCCGGCCCGGCAGACCGAAAGGCAGCAAGAACAAGGCTGGTCAAGCTTTAGTGCTGAATGCGGAGCTGGTGCGAATCCAAGCGCAGTTACAGGCATTTTTGGCTCGTATTTCAGGTCTTTTAAAGATCTCGTATCTGGTGATGGACGGCCACTTCGGCAACTATCCCAGTGCCTGGATGGTGAGACAAGCTGATTTGCATTTGATCTCCAAGTTGCGCTCCAATGCTCGTTTGCATGAACCTTTTACTGGAAGGTATCCAGGAGTTGGACGACCCACGAAATATGGTGAGCGGGTCAACGTGCATAAGATGAAAAACAAATATCTGAAGGAAACGACGATCACCGATGGGATTCGCACGGACATTTATCAAGCTGCCTTACTCAACTTCGAGTTCCAGTTTCCTCTCAACGCGGTCATCTTGTTGAAGACCAACCTGGCGACCGGTGCACAGGCACACGTCATTTTGTTCAGTACCGATCTGAAATTGGAGTATCACAACATGATTGACTTTTACAGTCTGCGTTTCCAGATTGAGTTCAACTTCCGCGATGCCAAACAGTATTGGGGTCTGGATGATTTTATGAACGTAGAGAAGACCGCTGTGACTAATGCGGCTAACCTGTCTTTCTTCATGGTGAACCTCAGCCATGTTCTTTTGGACCAATTCCGGCAGTCCAATCCGGAGTACAGCCTGCTGGACCTCAAGTCGCACTATCATGGTTGTCGCTATGCCATCGAGACAATAAAACTGCTTCCGCAAGTGCCTGATGGAATATTAATTTCGGGGCTGTTTGAGCAAATTGCCCGGCTAGGCATGATCCATCCCGTTTTTCAGCCTGCCTCTACTTCATGATTGGCGAAGGTATTGACTATTATCAGGCCTTATTAAAACATAACTCACCCCGAATCTCATAATTCCTCGGAAAAACAGGATAGGGTCGGTGGAAAACACCGACCCTATCCTGTTTTTCCGATTTTCTCCCCTCTCCTGCTAGGAGAGGGGCCGGGGGTGAGGTCTTCTTCGGACGCAAAATGAGCAAGATTAAATTTGGGGGTAATCACGATTGCCCCTTATTCCGGGCGGGTAGGCTGCAGCCATAGCCCCATGGCTGTTCCTGATGCGGCGTCGAACACCACATTGAATGGATAGACTTCCTCGTGGTCGGAGAATGGGTTGTATACGCGCACCCAGCCGCTGTTGGCTACCCTGACAAAATCCTCTATCACTATCCAGTGACGGATGTGGCTGCTCCACTTAAGCTGGCCATTGTAAGTTATACCTGTGCCGACGATCGCCATTCGGCCGGTATCCAGCATTTTTCGCAAATAGGTAGGCGTTAATGGCATAACGCTGGCTTCCGATTGAAAGAAGTCGTATTTTTTGTCGAACAGATCCAGCATGGACTTGAGGTCCTGGATACTGGTGCCCGTATCATATTCAAGGATATTCTTGGCGCCTGCATACGTGGTGATCCACCCCTTAAGGAAGGGGATGATGTCGCTTGCGCCCAGGGCGGCGGCGCAGAATTCGCCGCACAAATTATGATTCACTTTCGCCCAGCCCGTCGCTTCCTTTATATTTATGTACTGGGCGCCCAGGAGCCCTGCCTTTCGCGCAGCATCGATTTCCGGGTCGGCGGGCAGGCGCAGCAGCGGATGTGAAAGGTCGAAGACTTTATCCTTGTTCTCAGTGATGGTCAAGTCCGTATCCGGCGTCGGGATTATGTATTCTTCCAACAAGGCGGCCTTGTACCAACCCTTGAACTCTTTGTCGAGTTTCGTAAATTCAACCTCATACCAGTTCTTGTATTTCGGTTCCAGGTTGTTGATCCGGACATGACCGGTCCAACGCAGCACGTCCTGCGGCGTGACCCAGGCCGGGGCAGCCGAGCTTTGAGACGGTTGTGCAAATATCCGCTCTGTACGGAAGCTCCACATCTCGCGTCCCCCCGCCAGGATCACAAGCCATTCATCCAGGGTGGCTGTCGCAGTGCGACCTTGCTGATTGATCTCGCTCACCCATGCATCCCAGTCCGCCTGATGATCCGAGATTACCTGGCGGATCAAGGCTCCCACCGAAGGCAGTTGTCCTGATTTAATACTGTCCAAATAATCGTTGGGCAGCCAGGGCGATTCGCTTTGTGAATCAAGCCAGGTCTGGAACGTCGCCAAAGGCAGCGAGCTGGGCACAGAAGGAACGGAAATGCCGCTCCCCAGTTCGACCTTCGGGAAGACCTGCTGCCCGGCCTGGTTATTGATGATCGCGGACTTCAGGACATATCCCAAAATGGGTGGGTTCCAGCGGGTTGCCTGGACCTTAAGCATATTCCCCGCGTCCTCGAGGATCTGAACATGTTCCTGGGGATTAAGAGCCTCGATGACCCCCGCTTTGAGGTCGGGTGTGCCTCGCAGATTGACGGAAGAGCAGGTGTAGCCGGTTTCAGCATCCATTTATGGCCAGCCTTTCAGGAATCAATTGCAGGGTAAAAAGTATTTATCCATTATACGAACTAATTCAAAACTTTGTCAATCACTACCCAAAATAGGGTGGGGCAAATTGGAAATATGTCTTCTCGTAGGGCAAATTGGTAATTTGTCGTCGCAAAGCACTCATATTTGAAACCTTCTAACCTTCAACATTCATCCGAATTCGACGGAACAAAAAACGCGCCCTTACAGGACGCGTCTTGATCGTGGCGGGGAGGACAGGATTCGAATAGCATCCCTTCAATAGGGGCCTGCGATGGAACAAAAACGCGCCCGTATAGGACGCGTCTTGGCTGTGGCGGGGAGGACAGGATTCGAACCTGCGACTGAGGATTTCGCCCCAGTAACCGCTTAGCAGGCGGCCCCATTCGACCACTCTGGCACCTCCCCATATTTTGGTTGAAAAGTTCAAAGATAAACCCTCACGGAACAAAGGGCATGCGGCTGAAAAACAGTCGAACCTTCAACCTAAGGCGGAGGGAGTGGGATTCGAACCCACGTTGGTGTGACCCAAACATGTTTTCAAGACATGCGCCTTCAGCCGCTCGGCCATCCCTCCAGGCTGGAAGATTTTACCATAAAGGAAACGGGATTCGATGACGGTGGAACGCCAAATCTTCAGCCGCGTGCGCTCAATTCGCGAATTTCGAATCCTTGTAATTACCCACTGCCCATTCCTGGTTTGGCCGAAAAATGATTATGGGCGGGTGTTCCGGCTGCCAGGCTGGAAGCGTGGGGCACAAGGATGAGCAGATACAATCCTGACCATACTTGGTATAATTCACGCTCTATGAAATACCATATCTGGACCGAGGGTTGCCAGATGAACGTAGCCGACTCCCAACGGGTTGGCTCCTCGCTGGAACACCTGGGTTATGCCTTTACCGATAAAGCCGAAGATGCCGACGTTATCGTCCTGAATACCTGCGTGGTGCGCCAATCTGCCGAAGATAAAGCCCTTGGACGATTGACTTCACTCCGGCCGCTCAAGGAAAAAAATCCAAACCTGGTCATCAATCTGATGGGTTGCCTGGTGGGTGTGCGCGGTGCGGAGAAGCTGCGCAAACAGCTCCCCTTCGTGGACGTTTTTTCGCCGCCCTCTGATCCCGGTCCCTTGGTTTCATTTCTAAGCCAGGGCGAGATCCGCCTCCTTGAATCGGATGAAACCACGCGCCGCTTTGCGGTCATGGATGGGGACCTGCTCCTGCCTCAGCATGAACGCGGCAGGCTCGTCAGCGCCCATGTACCCGTGGTGTATGGTTGTTCGCACGCCTGCACTTTCTGCATCATTCCTTTCCGGCGCGGTGTGGAGCGCAGCCGGCCGGTCGGCGACATCGCGGCTGAGATCCGTTCTTTGGCGGCGCAGGGCGTGAAGGAGATCACCCTGCTTGGTCAGATCGTGGACCGCTATGGGAAAGACATCCCTGACGGCCCGAACCTCGCCGGGCTTTTGCGCGTTGTCGCGGAGATCGAAGGCATCGAGCGCCTTCGTTTTCTTACCTCGCATCCCAGTTACTTCACCGAAGAGCTCATGGATGCGGTCGCCGGGCTTCCAAAAGTAATGCCGCACATCGAGGTGCCCATCCAGGCCGGCGACGATGAAGTGCTCGCCAATATGAAGCGCGGCTATACACAGAAAGACTATCGGGAGCTTGTCGAAAAAATTCGCAGCCGGATACCGGACTGCTCCATCGCAACGGATATCATCGTGGGCTTCCCCGGCGAGACCGAGGCACAGTTCATGCAGACCTACCGTGTCCTCGCGGACCTCAAGCTGGACGTCGCTCACCTGGCGCGCTATTCCTCGCGTGAGGGCACCGTTGCCACGCGCCGCATGGACGATAATGTTTCCGACGAAGAGAAGATGCGTCGCTTCCGCGTGCTGGAGGAAATGCAGGAACAGATCGTGGAAGAGATCAACAAAAAGTATCTTGGGCAAACCGTCCCGGTCTTGTTCGAAGATAAAGTTAAAGACCGCTGGAGGGGCCGCACGCCCACCAATAAACTCGTCTTCCTCGAATCGGACGAGGACTTGAAAGGCAAAACCATCCCCGTCAGCATCACATGGACCGGACCATGGTCCATGCAGGCTAAGGCTTTACCGGAAACAGTAGCGTTATCTGTGTAAGGCTTGTTGTAAATATTCACTGCCCCGGCATGAAGTTCACAAAAACACTTTCGTCAATATTGACGAAAGTGTTTTTTATAACGCTGATTGCTATTTTTGGTCTGCCCGGGTAGGTGTAGCCTTGGCAGGTTCGCTGCACTCTCTTTGAAAAAAATCCGCCTGCACTGTTTTCCTTCAATCCGCAATTCCATTCTATCCGCGTGATCCGTGTTTTATCTTTTACATCGCCGATAAGAGTTAGGTAGTTCCTTCTAGATCGCCGGCATTTGCAGGCCGGAGGGGGTAAAACACACGCGCTGTTCACTTTCCTCCGCCAGGTTATGGATCCTTTCCATGAGCACCGCGGTAACGGAATGCACCAGGTCCCGGTCTTCAGGGTCGCCGCTGAAATTCTCCGGTTCGCCGATCGTCATTCCGTATGGGCCGCGCAAATACCAATAAGTGGCGGTATATTTGCCGGTCAACCTGGAGCTGAGGAAGATATTTCGCTCCCGCGGCAAATAGATCCCCACCGGAATCACGGGTACTCCTGTCATTAATGCCAATCGTGCCGCGCCGTTACGGGCGGAATGATAGCCTCCCTCATGCGGACTGACCAGTCCTTCCGGGAAGATGCCAACCGACTGCCCGGATTTTAAGCGTAGCTCCGCCTGATCGAGCGCCTCCTGGCCCTGCCCGGGAATTACGGAGATTTGGCGGCAGTGCTGCAGGAACCGTCCGAACAACGGCATCGCAAAGGCATTGCCAGTGACAAGCACGCTCAGGGGTTTGGACGGGACCAGGTGTATAAGGAACGGATCCGTGGCGCTTGGATGATTTGCGACAAACAGCTTTGGGCCGGCAGGCAATGTGTCATGGAACCGGATATCAAGTTTGAGCATGAGGCGGGCATATAAGCGAACGAGTTGGACCGACAGGCCGTAGATGTGATTGGATGGCATGATTTCCTTTTTGGCGTTATAGAAGACAACACACAAGTCGTTGCAATGGTGTTCCCGAGGAGGACCTTCAACCAGATTTACGGGTAAAAACCCGCAACCCTTCAATTCTGTAATCCAGCTTGAGCCAAACGCCCACCAGTTTCCTGTTTTCTTGTGATGGCAGCGGAGACGAAGCTGCCGGACGCCGAACCAACAAGATATGATGTCGCTCACCACTCTACGGTTATAATCTTTTTGATTATTCGATAATGTAAATCGAGCCGGTTCATCATGCAAACAAAATCAGCACACTTGCTCGGCGGGATTATTTTTTTCTTCGGGATCTTCCTCGGCCTTGCCTTATCGCTTGCCGCCCTATGGAGTGATTTCGAGGGAATTTCCTATTTTTACACGGGAGCCGGTTATCCGGCCTTCAACGGACTGAAATGTCCGGTGCTGATGACGCGTTCAGAAACCGGTACCGTAAGTGTCAAATTCGATAACCCGGGCAGCCAGGAGATCGAACCGTACTATGAAGTGACAATGAGCGGGCAAACCTCGATGCGCAAACTGGAGGGGCAGCTCGCGGTCCCCCTGCACACTTCGAAAAGCATCCATTGGACCGTGGATGCCAATGACATTGATCTTGGCTTCTTCATCTTCGTTGATCTGCAGGTTTTGCCCGTTGCGGGCTACTCCACGCGCGAAGATACTTGCGGGATCATGGTCCTCGATTTTAACGGCCCAACCGGTGGTCAGCTGTTCGACTTAGCCTTGGCCGCCGGTTTATTGAGTATCGCGATCGGTTTCGGTCTTTGGGAGAACACCGCTGCACAAAATAGCGGCAGGGCCGCAAACCGGACGCGTGCCATGAAAACTCTGGGGATCACGGTTTTACTTTCCCTCCTGACAAGTATTATGGGTTGGTGGTTGGCAGGGCTTCTCTTCGGAGTGATAACGATCCTGCTGCTGGTAATTATTCTGCGGTTGTCGATTGAAGGGTAAGGATCTGGAGTCCGGGGTTGGAAAGGATCCCTCTTCGACCGGCAGCTTTCCAACCCCGATTTTGAAGGTCAACTCACCAGGTTTCGCAGCACAGTATGCAGGATGCCGCGATTGCGATAGTAATTCACTTCCACCTCTGTATTTAGCAGCGCGACGGTTTTGAACTCAATGGCTTGGCCGTCCGGCTTCGTGGCCCTGACCGTGATCGTGCTTTGGGGTTTCATCGTATCGCTCAGACCCAGGATGTCGTAGGTCTCATCCCCTTTCAGGCCAAGCAACTCGATATTCTGTCCGTCCGTGAATTTTAGAGGTAATAGACCCATGCCGACCAGGTTGGAGCGATGGATTCTCTCGAACAACTCGGCGATCACAGCTCTCACCCCTTGCAGCAGCGGGCCCTTGGCAGCCCAATCGCGGCTTGAACCCGAGCCGTATTCTTTGCCCGCCAGGATGATCGAAGGCACACCCGCGCTCTGGTATTTCATGGCCGCCTCAAAGATCGGCAGCTCCGACCCATCCGGGAAATATTTCGTTGAAAAGCCCTCTTTGGGCGCGATGAGCAAATTCTTCAGGCGTATATTAGCAAACGTGCCGCGCGCCATCACCAGGTCATTACCGCGCCGCGAGCCATAAGAATTGAAATCCTTCGGCTGGACTCCATGTTCTTGCAGGAACTTTCCGGCCGGGCTGCTGGCGGCAATATTGCCTGCAGGCGAGATGTTATCCGTATTGATCGAATCCCCGAACATGGCAAGCACCCGCGCGCCTCGGATGTCGCTTACCGGCGGTATATCCAGGGTCAGGCTCTGGAAATAAGGCGGATGGTGAATGTAAGTAGAGGCTTCATCCCACTCATACAGATCACCGCCCGAGACTTTGATCGCTTTCCATGCCTCCGAGCCTTCAAAAACACTGGCATATTTCTCCGTGAACATATGGGATGCCAGGTTCTGGCCGATCGTCGCGTCGATATCCCGCTGCGTGGGCCAGATATCTTTAAGATAAACAGGCTCCCCATCTGTGCCGGTGCCGAGAGGTTCTTTGTCCAAGTCAATATCCACTCGCCCGGCCAGCGCGAAGGCTACTACCAGCGGCGGTGAAGCAAGATAACTGGCCTTTACCAGCGGGTTTATGCGCCCTTCGAAGTTCCGGTTGCCCGAGAGCACGGCCACGGCCACCAGCTCACTGGCGGTAACGGCCTTGGCAACTTCACCGGGGAGTGGGCCGCTGTTGCCGATACAGGTGGTGCAGCCATAAGCTACCACGTTGAAACCAAGTTTGGATAACGGCTCGATCAAGCCGGCCCGTTGAAGATAATCGCTCACTACCCGCGATCCGGGAGCCAGGCTGGTCTTCACATAAGGTTTCACGCTGAGACCCTTCTCGAGTGCTTTCTTCGCCAGCAATCCCGCGCCCACCATAACTGACGGGTTGCTTGTATTGGTACAGGAGGTAATGGCCGCGATCACCACCGCGCCATGTTTGATCTTCATCGAACCGCCGTTCGTTCCGAATGTCGCTTCCGTCTCGACCGCCTCCGGCTTGAGCTCGAAGCCGCGTTCACTTACGGGCGCGGTAAGGGCTTTGTGAAAAGCCTCTTTCATTTCAGACATCGGTACGCGGTCCTGGGGGCGCTTGGGACCGGCAAGGGACGGCACAACCGAATCAAGGTCCAATTCCAGCGTTGCAGTAAATTCCGGATCCGGCGTGGATGCCTCGCGGAAGAGACTCTGTTCCCGGCAATAAGCTTCAGTCCGTTCGATTACTTCTTGTGGACGCCCCGTCAATCTCATATAACGCAGCGTCTCGGCATCCACCGGGAAGAATCCGATGGTCGCGCCATACTCCGGCGCCATATTGCCGATGGTGGCGCGGTCCGGCAGGGACATCGAGTCCAGCCCCAGTCCAGAGAACTCTACGAATTTGTCCACGACACCCTGTTTGCGCAGTATTTGGGTGACGGTGAGCACCAGGTCGGTGGCTGTCACACCCTCGCGCAGTTTGCCGTGAAGCTTGAAGCCCACGACGTCCGGCAGCAGCATATCCATCGGCTGGCCGAGCATAACGGCTTCGGCCTCAATGCCGCCTACGCCCCAGCCCAGCACGCCCAGGCCATTGACCATGGTCGTGTGTGAGTCCGTGCCTACCAATGTATCGGGGAAGGCCAGGGTTTCCGAAGTCTCTCCGTTTTTTGGCGCTGCGGGTGCTGAGCGCGTAATGACCACGTTGGCAAGATATTCAAGGTTGACCTGATGCACGATCCCGGTCATGGGCGGGACCACCCGGAAATTGCTGAAGGCTTTCTGTCCCCACTTGAGAAACTCATAGCGCTCATGGTTGCGCTGGAACTCGATCTCGGTATTGCGCTTCAACGCATCCTGGGTCGCGAAGAAATCCACCTGTATGGAATGGTCGATCACCAGGTCAACGGGTACGAGCGGGTTGATCTTCTTCGGATCACCGCCCAGGCGGGAAACCGCTGCCCGCATGGCAGCCAGGTCCACCAGGGCGGGGACTCCTGTGAAATCCTGCATGATCACACGACTCGGCAGGAAGGGAACGCCTGGCCTGCCGCCCTGCCCTCCTTTTGATAGAGAAGAAGCTGATGGCTTCCAGCTTGCGATGTTCTTCACATCGTTTTGTGTGATCTCGCGGTCATTGCATTGACGCAGCGCAGCCTCGAGCATGATACGGATCGAAAACGGAAGCTTTTTGATATTTATGAGACCCGCCTTTTCAAGCGCATCCAAGCGGTAAATAACATATTGATTTTTTCCCACCTTCAAGGTATCACGAGCATGAAAGAAATCGTCCATTAAATGTCTCCTTTGATTGAGAAAATATACCACGAGCGCCATAAAGGGTTGGTGCCAGGTCACAAACATAACAGACCTGACGCTACGGCGCCATAGTTGGGCTTCTCACCATGGAGACCAAAAAGACGCAAAGGTGCGCCTTTGTCGTCCTTTCGGTCTGCTTGATGCTAACCCGCTGATGTCACCGTCAAAGGCATCCCTGGTATTCAGGCACCCGTTGAATACTGTGACTTCATCACGCTGATTACAATTTTAGCTCTTTTTTGAGACCATCAACCAGTTTATTGCGTTCGGCTTCGGGCAGGAATGCCGCCTGGCCGGCTGCCAGGATGCGCTGTTTGAGTTTTGCCATGGAAAAGCCGAGGTCATCACACACGACATGGTATTCATGGCTCAACGTGATCCGCGAGACACTGGGGTCATCGGTGTTGATCGTGACGTTGAGTCCCTCATCCAGCATTTTTGACAACGGATGAGATTCCAAACCCGGTATCACCCCCGATTGGTAGTTGCTGGTTACGCACACTTCAAAGGCCGTGCCGCGTTCCCTGGCGAGAGCTGTGACATGACTATTCTCGAGCACGCGTACGCCGTGACCGATCCGGTCCGCCCCCAGCTCTTCGATCGCTTCGCTTATATTGGTCGCCGGCCCCCACTCCCCGGCGTGGATGGTAATTTGCAGCCCGGCTTGTTTGGCCTCCCGGAAAATCGCGTAGAATGGCTCCGACTTAAATTCCGCCTCATTGCCGGCCAGGTCCATGGCTACCACGCCGTGGTCTTTGTGCTCGGCGGCCAGCCAGGCCACCTGCTCAGCCAGTTCAGGCGATTCATGCCGGTTGACCGAGGTGATCAGGTTCACCACCAATCCAAACTCTTTGGCGGCTGCTTGTGAGCTGGCGATGACCCAGTCCAGCACGTCATGCAGTGGGAAGCGTTCGGCCCGACTCAATGCCACTGGCGTGAATCGCAATTCCATGTATCTCACGTTATCCTTCGCCGCGTCTTCCACAGCCTCACGCGTGATGCGATGGATCGCTTCCGGCGAACGATAGAATAAGCGCAGGGTATTAAACTTGGAGAGAAAATTCTGGAACGAGAAGTTTTCCTGGTCCTGCACTTGCACCAGGTTGCTCAGGCTCAGGACATCCTCGGGGACCGTGATGCCGTGCTGTCGGGCAATATCGATCATGGTATCCAGGCGCAGCGTGCCCTCCAGGTGGCGATGGAGTTCCACCTTGGGAAGGGCGCGGTAAGGCTGCAAAACTGCGGTGATACGTTCTGCCATGACGCAAGTGATTCGATTCTATCGGTAAAAACAGGAATTTGTATATCCATCCGCAGGGGGGTGCTTCAAGAAGCGGTTTCCTCTGCCTGCGGATGGCTCCTATTAATGTCGTCTGCGCTTCTTCTTGCCACTCCCGGTTGGCCCGGTCTCTACAGCGCTGGGTGTCGCGGTCCCTGCTTCGGAAGGGATCGCAGCAGGTGTAGGGGTCACCTCGGTGGGTGTGATCTCCATACGCCTCGGCTGATAAGCGAAGACCCTGCCGATGACCGCCCCGCGTACGTCTTCGAGCAAAAGTTGGAATAATTCTGAAGCGCGGCCTTTGTATTCTACCAGTGGGTCGCGTTGGGCATAGGCTTCAAGACCGATCGAGATGCGCAAAGCCTCCACCTTGGTCAGATAGTCTACCCATAACTCGGAGATCGCCGATAACAACAGCTGCCGTTTGACTTCGTTAAGGACATACGAGCCGATGGCGCGGATCAACGTTTCGCGATCAGAACTCGCTCAAAGAGGAGGGTGGCTCATTGAGTTTGGCCTCTCCAAAGACTTGCGCGGCGGGCCCAAAATCGGACAAACGCCCGGCATTTTGGCTCAAACGGGAATACTCGCCCTGACCCCAGGCCATCTGTAAAGCCGCCTCGGCTTCTTCGAGATGATCGAGCACCGCCTGCGTTACCTCATCTGCATTACGATTTTCCAGGAGGTGAGCAGCCAGGTAGATGTAACTGAAACGGTTGAATATCTGGCGGACCTGACGGTGAGTGCGCCCATCAAAGGCCGTGCGCGCACCCTGGGAGAGTGACAGTAACAGGCGAAGCCTGGACGTATCATCCTCGCCTGATTCGCGCTGTAGCAAAACTTCCAGGTCGCGCTCCACCTGCAAGGTAAGCCGTGCACGCTGGCGTTCCAAAAGTTCCCGTGAGCGGGCCGAGATCTTCTCCGCTGCCTCGTCCCACTTGGCGGCTTCGATCTTGCTGCCCAACGATTCGTCTAAACGGTGCTCGATCGCGCCGGCCACGCGGCCGATATTGAGGGCGATCAACTGGGCTTCAAGATACGCCTCAAGCCACTTCTTGAACTCTTCGGGGTCATCCATAAGCAGGCGGGACTGCTCGCCGGTCAAACGCAGGGAGAAGCGGATCAGGCTGCTTAACTCTTCCGCGACCTTCTGCGGGCTGATTTTTTCCTCCGAGTCGCGCAGCCCCTCGAAGAAGGCATCCAGGGCATCGGTGCGCTCGGCAATTTGCGTATCCAGCCCTTCTTCCGTCCTGTCGATGAGAGCTTCGATGGCCCGTAGGGTATGCGACTGCTCCACCTGTATGGCGCGTTCGACTAATTTAACAGCTTCGGTTTTGAAATTCGAGGAGGCAGACGCCGCGCTGAGCTCGTCCAGAATGAGCTTAAGCCCAAAGGTCGGCACCAGCTTTCCCTGGGACTCAAACGGCGGCTGGACGCCTTCCAACCAGGCGATCAGCTTCCAGGGCCCTTCCTCATCATCCAGGCCAAGGCCCACGCGCTTCTCCGCCTCGGAGATAATCATTTCTGATACATCTTCTGTGAGATCTTTTTTGGTAAAGATGCGGTCTCGCTGGGAGTAGATTTGCTCCCTCTGTTTATTCAATACGTCATCGTATTCGAGCAAATGCTTGCGCACATCGAAGTTGGCGCCTTCCACCCGCGTCTGTGAGTTTTCGATGATACCGCTGACCAGGCGCGCCTCCAGTGGCAGAGTGTCGTCCACCTTCAGGCGCTGCATCAGGCCGCTGACCTGGTCGCCCCCGAACAGTCGCATCAGATCGTCTTCAAGTGAAAGGTAGAACCGCGATGAGCCCGGGTCGCCCTGGCGGGCAGAACGGCCGCGCAGCTGGTTGTCGATGCGGCGGGCTTCATGGCGTTCCGAGCCTATCACATGCAAGCCGCCCAACTCCTTGACGCGCTCCATGTCTTCGAAGTATTGCAGGAAGAGTTTTACCTCGCCTTCGTAGAGACCGTACTGGTCCGGGTCAACCTTTAGTAGGGCCTGGCGCCGGTCCTCCAGCAGCATGTCAAATGGATCCTTGTAGCCCGCACGCCGCAGGACGCGGTTGACCGCCGAAATGACTTCCTCGGCCAGCTCGCCGCCAAGTTTAATATCCACGCCGCGGCCGGCCATGTTGGTGGCAATTGTTACCGCGCCGAACGCACCCGCGCCGGCAATGATCTGCGACTCTTCAGTGTGCTTGCGCGCATTCAAAACCTGGTGAGGCACCCCGGACTGCAAAATAGTCTTGAGCCGGTCGCCCGCCTCCTTGGGCAAATTCAGGATTTCCAGCAGCGCGGCAAAGTTCGATGGGTCCTCGAGGCTGATAGTGGTCAGGCCGAACGACGATGCGAACTTACGCAGCGCGTCGGGCGTGATGTTTTCGAGCGCCGCGTTGAACGGCTGGAGCTCGGGAATAAGCCGCCCATCTTCCACACGGTCATTCCCCTTGACAAAAGCGTGACGGACCAGCCCAACCTGCAGCAATCTTCGCACCGACTCGGCGCGCAGGCGATTGGATATCCGCTCCGATGATTCAACGGAAGTGGTGCCCACCAGCATCGGGCGGCCCAGGGCATGATATCGTACGATCTCGGCCGCCAGGGCGCGCAGTTTGGATTCTCCCGTGCGATAGATGACATCGGGGTAATCTTTCCGGCGGTAATAGAGTGGTTCGTCGCCATCATCACGCCGCACATAATAGGAGAACTGATAATTCTCCTCGTCCTTGGCTTTCACTTCGATGAGAGAGGCCTTCTTCCCAATGGCTTGATACTCGAGGTTGGTAGGGATCGGCATGACCTCCAGCTTGTAGATCTTGCTGAACTCCTCCGCTTCGGTGAGGGCGGTGCCTGTCATGCCGGCCAGTTTCTTGTACATCCGGAAGTAATTTTGCAGTGTGATGGTGGCATAGGTCACGTTCTCAGGCTCCACGCGGACGTTTTCCTTGGCCTCTACCGCCTGGTGCAAACCGTCAGACCATCGCCGTCCTGACATGAGGCGGCCCGTGAACTCATCGACAATAACCACCTTGCCGCCCTGCACCAGATAATCCTTGTTGCGATGGAACAGATACTGTGCCCGCAACGCCTGTTCAAGATAGCCGGTGAGGCGCGCCTGTTCGGGCGTGACGTCCTCCGGACGGTCGGGATCCATGAGTGTCTGGCCCAAAAGCACTTCAACGTGTCCGATGCCAACTTCCGTTAAGCTTACGCCGCGGTCTTTTTCATTGACCTCGTAGTCTTCAGGCTTGAGCTGTTTGACGATCTGCGCCATCTTGCCATACCATTCCAGGTCGCCTTGCGCGGGGCCGGAAATGATGAGCGGTGTGCGGGCTTCGTCGATCAATACGTTATCTACTTCATCCACAATGGAATAATAGTGCCCGCGCTGGACGCGGTCGCTCAGGCGCATGGTCATGTTGTCACGCAGGTAATCGAAGCCGAATTCGGAGTTGGTGCCATACGTAATATCCGCAAGATAAGCCTCGACGCGGTCTACCAGGCGCAGGTGCTGCTGGTCTTCATGCGGCGATTCGTGATCGAAGTCCACAATGAACGCCTTTTTGCCATTCTCGGTCGCAGCCGCCATTTGCAGCACACCCACCGATAGGCCAAGCATCCGGAAGATGGGGGCCATCCAACGCGCATCGCGGCGGGCCAGATAATCATTGACCGTGACGAGGTGCGTGCCGCGACCGGTGAGCGCATTTAGATAGAGGGCCAATGTGGCGACCAGCGTCTTGCCTTCGCCGGTCTTCATTTCTGCGATCTGGCCGCGGTGTAGTACCAGCCCGCCCAGCAGCTGAACGTCAAAGTGGCGCAGTCCGATCGTCCTCTTGGAAGCCTCGCGTACGACGGCAAAGGCTTCAGGGAGAATATCTTCGAGGGCATCCTGTTCAGCGTCGAATACCTCTTTCTCATTCCGGCTCGCCTCCTCCCTTTCTTCACTGTTCATTTTGTCAGAAGATGGCGAACGAAGAGAGGCCGTGGCGGATGCGATTTTGGTACGGAACTCCTCCGTTTTAGCGCGCAAAGCAGCGTCGCTGAGCTGCTCGAACTCAGGCTCCAGCGCGTTGATCTGCTCGATTTCTTCACTCAATTGCTCAATTTGGCGTTTATGGGGATTGCCCCCGACGGTTTTAACGAATTTCTGGAGCATTTTTTACCTTTCGGGGGAAGATTATAACAGAGGGATGTAGGAGCAGAATAAGAAAATACCCCGACAGGTGGTCAGGGTATTAGATGAAGGATCATACTCGAAAGATGATTGCCTCCCCCTTTCTCCGCCCTTGTGAAAAGCCTCTTATAAATAACGTTGCATATACATTTTATTCGTATCCGCCAGACAATCAATAGGCAGATGTACCGTTTCTTGAAATTTGCCCTTTTACTTATGCAAGTTTTCTGCCAGCCCTGAAGCACGCACAGGTATACAGGAAAATACCCCGACGACCAGTCAGGGTATTAGGAGGATGGTGCACGAAAGATAATTGCCGTCCCCCTTTCTCCACCCTTGCAAAGCCTTCCCCTAAATAACGTTGCATATACATTCTATTCCTATCTGCCGGGCAAGCAATAGGCAGATGTACTGGTTTTGGAAATTGCTCTTGTATTTAGGCCGAATTTCTGCTAATCTTGAGGCAAATAGAGAGATCGCGAGATATGTCTGACAAAATTCGGGTGACTATTCTGGATGACCACCAGAGTATTGTGGATGGTTATCTTTACCGTTTAAGCAACAGACCGGGGATAGAAGTGGTCGCCACGATCTCGTTTGGCGAGCAGCTCGAACCCACACTGGCGAAATACCCCACCGACATCTTGCTTCTGGATTTCAGCGTCCCGACCGGGCCGCTCAACCAGAATCTCTTCCCCACGCTCACCCTAATCCCCAAATTGCTTCAACTTTACCCCGATCTTGATATCCTGGTCATCAGCATGTTTACCGAGCGCGGGCTCATCCGGGCGGTCATGGAGGCCGGAGCCAGCGGCTATGTTGTCAAAGATGATTCTGCCTCCATCCAGAACCTGGAAAATATCATCCGAAGAGTCGCCCAGGGGGGCATCTATCTGAGCGAGAAAGTCAGCAATATCTTTCAAAAACAAGAGGGAAAGACCGAAGAGGATGCTCTTACGCACCGCCAACTGGAAGTGCTTTTGTTATGCGCAATGTTCCCGAACGATAAGACAACGGAATTGGCAAGGAAAATGTCTGTCGGCAATTCAACTGTTCGCAACCTGCTCTCAGGCGCATATCTGAGGCTGGGGGTCAATACACGAGCGGCAGCCATCGAGAAGGCGCGCGAAATGACCCTCCTGCCCGCCGACTTCAGAGCCACTGCACGTGCGTAGTCATCTGGAAGCAGTACTTTTTTTAACCCCATACAATAACCATTTTAGACTGGCCGGACAAATGTCCGGCCAGTCCGTGCTATACTAGGTGTTGCTCACACTTTTGTGGAAAAATGGCCGAAAAAAATTAAGGCGATGGGGGCTCTTCCCATCGCCTTCACTTTTTTCGAAGGCCAAAGGTACACGTGGTTTTCGCGCAGCATGCAAAGATGTTCTTTGCGAAGCATAGCATCCCCGCTCTTGCTCTTGGGGGGACGTCCGCAGGAAAGCGGTTTTTGCGAAGCACTCCCGACGGCAGGCGATTTCCCTGCCCGGAAGCTTTCCCAGACGTCTGCACGGAAGCGGTTTTTTCCTTCTGTAGCACGAAGAGGAAAAGTTGTGACGCAAATGCGAAGCAGTGTTATTTCCAGCAGCATCACTACCAGTACTTACCTGACATTACCCTCCAACTTTAAATGTAACAGAGACCAGATCCTTCTTTAGAAGAGGCCTGCTCCTCGCTATGAAAACCAACAACGAACAATTCAAAAAGATTGTTGAATTAGCGATTCCCTGGCTTGTTCTGATCATCCTCCTTACGTATTCCTATGCCAAATTCTTCATGCATCCATATGGCTTCCGCTGGTCCTCGGCGGGGATCGTGGAATTTTTATTTGTCTATCCCGATCCGCCTACCCTGCAGGTGGGCGACCGGTTGGTTCAAATCGGCGATGTACGCTGGGCCGATTTCAGCGCCGACCTGCGCAAGACTTTCTTTGATGGAGCGAGGGCCGGCGATATTGTTCCGATCATGGTTGAGCGGGGAGGTCAGGCCCTGACGGTCCCCTGGACTTATCCCGGGCTCAATGCTGGCGATTTTTACGATCAACTTCCCAGCGAATGGATCATTGCCTATTTCTTCTGGGTCGCCGGCCTGTTGACCATACTGCTGGTGCGACCCAAGGATGTGCGCTGGCGGGCAATCGCAGCCTTTAATTTTCTGACAGCCATCTGGCTGATGACCGGCAGCGGAAATTCCGCTTTCCATACCTGGTATAGTGCTCTGGTATTACGCGTGGCCGTCTGGTTATGCGTGCCGGTGTATCTGCACGTGCACTGGTTATATCCGCGACCGCTTGGGAAACTGCCTCGTCTGGTAGCGCCGATCTTTTACGCTGTTTTCGGGGCGATTGCCCTTGCGCAGGCATTTCAAGTTTTTTCTTCAAGCCTCTACCTTTTGGGATTCCTCGCCGCAATTCTGGGCAGTCTGATCCTGCTGGTCCTTCATGCAATTCGTCAGCCTGAGACCCGCCGCGATCTGGGTCTCCTTTTGGTCTTGATTATCCTGGCGCTTCTACCTTTGATGGGTATTGGGATCGCAGGAGCGATTTATAAAGATTACCCTCCCATCCTGAACTTGGGACTGCTGGGCCTTCCCCTTATTCCTCTCGCTTATCTTTACGCGGCAAATCATCACCTTCTGGAGGGCCTGGAGCTGCGGATTAACCGCCTGCTCTCTGCTTATCTTTTTCTGATCCTGCTCGGCACGACCGGCGTTCCGGCTTTGGCCGCGCTTGATCATTGGCTGCCCTCGGGGCAAAACATATTGATCACAGGGACGATCGTGGCCTTGCTTGCAATCGTGGTTTCTATATGGGGCTTCCCTGTATTTCAGGGTTACGTTGAAAGGCACTGGCTTGGGGTCTCGCTGTCGACCAGCCATTTGCCGCAAATTTACTCCGCCCGCATAGCAACCAGTACTTCATTTACGGCTCTCGAACAGCTCTTGACCGCCGAAGTGCTGCCCAGCCTGCTGGTGAAACAATTTGTCTTTTTACAGACAACCAGGCCGCACGGGCTTGTCATGGCGATTGACGTTGAGCAGGCCCAGATACCCGACAGGCCCTCTCTGCCGCCAATAATTTCCCAGGCCGGCAAATATCGTCCTCTGGCCCAGGTGGATCAAGACAAGCCCTACTCCTGGATCCGACTGGTTTTGCCGCTCAAGGTGGGTGACGAGCTGATTGGCTTGTGGCTGCTTGGCCGCCGCGATCCGGATGATTACTACTCCAAGGCTGATATCTCGGTGATCGAATCCCTGGCCAATCAAACTGCCATCGCCCTGAGCAACCTCCTTCAGACGGAACAGTTGAAGACCGTCTATCAGGCCGATATCAACCGCCATGAGCAGGAGCGCTTGAGCCTGGCTCGCGACCTGCACGACAGTATCCTCAACCAGTTGGCCTCGCTGCTGATGAACCTGGACGGAGTAACTCTCAGCCCGAGCTTCCTCAAGGCTTATGAAGATCTGACCCATAGCATTAGGGAGACCATCAGCAATTTGCGCCCGCCTTTGCTTGACTATGGTCTTGAACCAGCCCTGAAGGAATTGGGCGATAACCTGATGGTGCGCTGCAATGACAAAGTCAAGGTAAAGGTCGATCTGCAGTCGAATGGGGATAGATATGAATTTTTGGTCGAGCTTTACTTGTTCCGCATTGCTCAGGAAGCCTGTGGGAATTCCCTGAAGCATGGGCAGCCGGAGACTATTACAATCTCTGGCAACTTGAATCCAAAGCAGATTTATCTCCTGATTGAGGATGATGGGATTGGGTTCGAAACAGGAGCGGGTCTGGATTTGAAGGATCTTGTAGCCAAAGGGCATTTCGGTCTGGTCGGCATGGTGGAACGGGCTAAACTGATCAACGCCGAAATACATATTGACTCTGCCCCGCATGCCGGTACGCGGGTTCGAATTGTATGCAGGCCTCTCAAAGTTCAATAAAACCTTCAAACCCTCTGATGTTTGAAAAATAAAAGTCCTTTCTATGTGGCATTGCGAGGGCCGTTCTTGCGAAGCATTAGTCCCCGCATCTGCCTTTAAGAGAATTCTGCGAAGCGTTTAGAAGCCCCAAAGCAATCTCGTATTTTTGCGACCGTTATTGGGACATTATTCATTCAAAAGTCAGTAACTTTGGCAATACCATCTTTAATTCTCCCCGCCCTCTAAATACAAGCCAGTGTCATGAACCCGGCTTGTATTTAGATAGCGGCGAGCGGGGGTGAGCAGGGTGGCGCCGGCGATGCCAACCGCGAAAAATGCCATTGTATATTTGGTCATCATCCCCAGCCCAATGACTATACCGATGCCCAGCGAGGGTTTTCCGATTTGAGCAGTCGTACCACACAGTACGCTGCCAGCACCCACCAGAGATAATCAAAAGAGACATACTGGAAAAGCGCACCCTGATCGAAGGAGACCGGAGCGATCCAGACCGAAATCCCCCCCAGGATTACTGCCCAGCGTTTGCCTCCCAATTCACGCGCCATCAACCCGGTAAACACCAGCGCTGCGCCTTGTGCCAAACCGGAGATGAAGCGCACTCCTGCAATCGACGGTCCGAATAATTCCAGCCCGATTCGCCCGAGAAACACCGTCAGCGGCGGATAAGCCACATAGCCCCAGGCAAGGTAGCGGGCGTCATCCAGGAGGGCCAATTCATCCCGGTGGAAGCCGTATTGGTTATTGGTTAGCGCATGCAGGATGATCCGCGTGATGGCCAGCAGGATCAGGATGGCAAGATCGGAAAAGAGCACTTCACGCCAACGCTTACGGAGCATGGAAGAGACCTCACGATTCGCCGGTCAAAAGCAAATCACTATTATGGTTGGGCAAATTTCAAACCTCGCACGAGCCTGTCGAAACGTACAAGATCGTCCTGCAGTTCGGCGGGATACTCTCCCGCGTTGAACCTGCCGACCTGCGCATACAGCACGGATCCATATTCGTAGGCCCCCAGGTTGAGTGTGGCTGCCACGTGATGGTCTGCAAATGGATGGATGAAGGTCTTGCAAACGGTGCATGTCCCGTAACATAGACCGACAAAGACGCGTTCGAATCCGCCGGCACTTGTATTTTTAATGGCGGAGTAATCGGCAGCGGTCGCAAATATCTCGTATTCGGTGCCTTTGGCAAAAGTCATAAGTGGCATAGACTATTTGCGCAGCGCGCCAGGCGTCAAAACTGAGCATGGTCATGCGGCCCTGCTGTGCAGTGCCATCCTCGGCCTTCCAGTCGATCAGCGCGTGAGGCGCATCGATACCTTCCGGTACGCAAACGGAGCGAATGCCCAACTCGGCGAGTACGCCGGAGAATTCACCCGGCGCAAAGGTATAAAGCGGCTGTGGATTGTACGCGTCCTGCCCGTATGGTGCGGTCAATTCATGGTGCGTATAACTCGTATTGCACGCCAATGGATCGGGATCCTTTTGCGTGGGCGCGGGCGGAACCGGTGCGGTCTGTTCCACAGGCGGCATTTACCGCGCGGTGGGTGCGCAGGCAGTCAGAGTGACCACAAGCACGGTTAAAATGCCGGCTAATTTAAGAATTCTCTTCATGGTAGTCTCCCGGTTGTAGGTTATTAAGATTTACGCCATACGTTTAGTATGAAGGCGTTTCTCGATCCGTAGGGGCTTTTATTCTCTCCCCAGGTAAACCGGGTTATTTCCTTAGAGGAGCTGGGTTTATTCGAACCAGCAATGCGAACAACAAGAGAGTTGCCGCAGTGAACCACCCACCGGTAATAAATATGTGAGGATATATCATGCCAATTGCAACCCCACCGCCGATCAGCAAAGCGGATAAGCCGGCAAATTCCCACATCCCGTATAGGAAGATGAACGGCATGTAGTGGACGCCTAAGATAAGCATGAACGCAGGATAAAACCAATTGATGTTATACAGCGAGGCCGCGCCGATGACCGGCAAGCTGAGAGGCACAATGAAAGCCACCTGCATAGCCAGCTGATTCATCGGATGTCCTTTGGATAGTCCCCCTGAATAACCCAGCAGGCGCAGAGTCAATTGGGTGAGAGGAAAAATAAAGATCCCGGCTAATACAAGGACAAGGATTGCGGCACGTTCACTTGCCCATGTACCCAGAGCCGCCGAAACCAGCCATATCGCGCCTGAAACCGCCTGTCCGACTGAACCACGGAGGAAGCTGGTCTGCACATCCTGTTGAGCCGCTTTGATATCCACTCGTTTACTCTTTTTTATCCCTGGTCAAATTAGGTGCGAGACTCTTTTGTCTGAAAGAGTCTCGCACCCAGGTCGTTGTGCGGTCAAACCGTCTTCGGTCGCAATGCCATGTAAAACAGATACAGGCCTGCAAGAATAATGGCTACGGGCCAGAATATCTGCGAGTAACTGGCGAAGAAAAGGGAAGCAACGGCTACAAGCACGAGCACAATGGTCACAACCTTTGCCCAGGCTTTCTCATGGCGAAGCCAGAGGACCGCGAACGGTACGGCCAGTCCCCCCATCAGTAGGGCGCTTGCATACCCGCCCTGGTTCTCATTTTGGATAAATCCGGCAATCGCCAGCGCCGTGATGATCGCAAGGACCGTCAGCACGCCGGCAGGGATGATTGCCCACCACTTCGCGGGAGAACGAAAGTAGACGAGGAAGAAGGGCAATGCAACTGCAAACAGGAAGATCGGTGCAAAGTAAGCCCCGTTCTCACCGCCGGAGGCCATCCCCGGCGCAAGACTTATCACGGACAGGACATAGGCAACCAGCAGAGCCCAGGTATGTGTGCGGTTGTTCAAGTACACCACAAGGAAACTCAGCCCAATCATGAAGAGGAACAAGGTACCGACCCATTCACCGCCCACGTAGTCAACAAGCAGCGTGGTCAATGCCAGGAACAACATCACACCGCCGGGGATCAATGCCCACCAGTTACGCGTGCGGTCTGTCAAGTAGGCAGCCAGGAACGGGAGCAGGAGCCCGAAGAATAACGGTGAACCCACGCCCGCCTTGTTTGCGCCAAATGTGGCGAGCAAGACCGTCACCGCCAGCCCCCCGAAAACGCCTGTTGGGAAAAGCCATCCCCACTGCTTCCCTCCGCTCAAACCATAATTAAGCAGTGCCAACAGGCTGATGAGCGCGAAAATCCACGTCCATAGTTGGTCCGAGTGCTGGTTAATGTAGCCCAACTGCTGGGCCAACGCCAAACCACCCGCCGCGATCAACAACATTCCCCAGAAGAGGCCCGATTTATTGATATTCATGGAAGATCTCCTTTGATTTCTACTGGCATTGTAGGCTATTCAGTATTAGTTGACCCTCTCCTCCAGAAGGGTTTTTGACCTGTCCACATGGATAGGTCGCCATACTCCGGTCTCCTTGCGCTTTCTTCAGACGTGAGATTGGCCCTTGGCCGATGAAATGTTGTAAATTTATATAGTCTTGATTTGGAAATAACTAGTCAATACCTGTCTACAATTGACAGGGCAGGGGAATCACTACGTAATTAGTTAGTTGCCTCAGCAAACTAAATATCCATGTCAGCCAGGATTTCAGCAGATCTGTATCTAGTCCGTGAATTGAATTTATCATCGGTGCTACGGATGGTGCACAGTGTCCCCCCGCTCTCGCGCGCACAATTGGCAGCCAGGACCGGCTTGAACAAATCCACCGTTTCAAGCCTGGTCGAGGAATTGCTTGAGCGGAGGCTCCTCCACGAAATCGGCTTGAATCCCGTTGGCACCGGCCGGCCCGCGACTTTGCTGGAGATCAATCCCGAGGCTGGCTGTGTCATCGGCGTGGAACTGGGTGTGGATTTTGTCGCGGTGGTATTGACCGATTTCGTGGGCGCCACTCTTTGGCGCGAGCAGCAGGCGACAGACCCAGGCGCTGGTTAATCGTGCCATGACTGCTTCGCACCAGATCCAGCTTCCCCCCATTGGGGTCTGCCCTGCTCGGCGCCCTCGTTATTGGCTCCATCTCCAACGGCATGGACCTGCTCGCGCTGCCCTCCCCCATCAAGTACATGATCACCGGCGGCGTCTTGCTCGTCGCCGTCACCATCGAAGCCATCTCCCGCCAGCGCCGCGAAGCCACCGGCCGCTAATCCATTCTGTCATTGCGTAGGGGCACAACATGTTGTGCCCAAGCAAAAGGAGCAATCCCGCCTTTTTTCCGCTCGGCGATCGCGAAGCACTCCCCACCCCGCCGAGTTCTTTTAGTTCCGTTCATCTCCGTTTACAAGTACTCGCTCTTGTTCCTAGAGTATCCCCGGTAATCTCTTCCCTCCTCCGCTCAATTTCCCCTCAGTCCCCCCCCACTGGGATGCGAAGCATGGGGCAGCGCAGCGGCCGACTCCGCCAAGCTTTTTCCTTAAGAGCTTAATGAATCTTTGCGCCTTTGCGTTAAATCTCTTTCCTCTCCGTCCCCCTCGCCCTACTGAATACTATTTCACCGCCACCGACTCGCTCCGCGCGCGCAGCTCCGACACCGTCTGCCGCAACCGGGCCAGTGTGCTCTCGGCTTTGTCAATTCGCTCCCCTTCACTATGCACATAGCGTGTGTAAGGCGCCACGCCATCCTTCAGCCGTGCGATCGCATTTTCACTCTCGTCCTTAAACTGCGTGGTCAGGGCGCTGAGCAGCTTTGTGCGCAGCGTAAGCATTTTCTCTTTGAACCTGTCTTTGGCCCGATTGCGCTGGAAAGGGATGACGAAAAAGCCCAGGATCGCCAGTGTGCTGGCGGTCAGGATGCCGGTGATATCCAGCGTGGACGAGAGCACGGCTATGGTGACCGCTGTCCCCAGGCCCACAGCGCCCACCTCCAGCAAAGCAGTCTGGGCCACGGCGGTTTCCACGCTCGCAGCCAATTCGCTGGCTTCTGCATTGCGGTCGTAGCTCTCCACAATGCTCTGGACAGTTTTGCCCACCGTATCGATCAGTTCACGTCGCCGCGTCTCACGCGGACTGTAGATCTCGCCAACCATGTGCTCCACGTTCTGCGCCCGGCGGCGTTGCAGGTAACTCATCACTTGCTGCCATTCGTGCAGGTCTTTTTGCACCAGCCAGTCGATCAGGCGCTGCACCTGGTCTTCGATCTGTTGCGGAACGTCGGCCAGCACCTGCTTCTCGAACTGCGCTCGGATCCTGTCGCCGCGCACCAGGTTCTGGATGTTGGTCAGGCGCATGGTGCTGTCGAAGAAATCGAGACCTCGCCCTTCGAGGCGGTGCAGGATGTTTTCAACTTCGGCCAGCCGCGGCGGCAGCTCATTTTGCAGTTCCCGCTCGTACACTCCGATGACGCTCTCCAGTGTGCTGGCGGTCTGTTTGTCTTCACTTAGCGCTTCGGCCTGGGCCGTTAGCGTTTGCCTGGCCTGGTCGCCCAGGTGTTCCGCAACTCCCAGCGGATTATTGAACTTGAGCTGCAGTCGTGTAGCGTCATCCAGCGTGTCGCCGATGAACTGCTCCAGCTCATCCATCCCGCTCAGGCGGCGCAGACGGGCGCGTTCCTCCGGGTCCGTCTCGGCTTGGGCGCGCAGCGCCAGTTTGGCGGAGACAGGATACAGCTGGGGTTGAGCGCCAAGTATCGTGGTGGTGTGTTGCAGGATGAAGTCGCACACCTCCTGCAGGTCCGAGTCGCTTTCGAAGATATCCACCTTGTTTAGGACAAAGACCACTTTCTTTCCCCACGCCAGGATGCGTTCCAGGAATTGTCGTTCGCTCTCGGTCAGCGGGTGATCCGCAGAGGTGATGAATAGGATCATGTCGCTTCGCGGGATGAATTCGTCAGTCAACAGCTCGTGATGGCGGATGATGGCATTAGTCCCCGGCGTGTCAACGATGTTCAGCTCTTTCAGCAGCGGCAGCGGGTGGGTATAGATCGAATACTTTTCGTCGACTACTTGTTCGGCGGCCTGTTCGCCCCACTTCACCAGGGTGACGCGCGAGGTCGTGGGCGTTGTGCCTTCGGCCAGCACTTTTTGCCCGAGCAGGGCGTTGATAAGCGCGCTCTTGCCCGCATTGAACTCCCCGGCTACCACGATCAGGAAAAGCTCATCCAGCTGCAGGATGGCTTTCTGCAGGCTGTCCCGGGCTTCACGCGGCATATCGAACTCGGCCAGGGCTAGTTGGAACCCGGCCAGCGCTTCTTTTTCTTCCCGCAGGAACTGGGCCTGCTGATCGGTGAGCACGGACGAATGTATGAGCTCCTCCTTATAAATCCCGACGGTCTTTTATGATTCTTGCCTGAATTTATTATACTGCGGCCCTCAGCCGCCGCACCCTCTTCCTCTCCCCCTTGTCATTGCAGGTAGGGGCACAACATAGCGAAGCGTATCCTGGCGATGTTGTGCCCAGGCGACAGAAGCAATCCCGTTTCTTTTTTTTTATTTGCTCTCCTTTGTGTCCCTTGCGCAGCACTAGTCCCCGCACTTGCTCCTGGGGGACTTCCGCAGGCAGGTGCTTTTGCGAAGCATGTCCGCAGGAAAGTGTATTTCTTTCCCGGACACCCTGCCCGGAAGCCGTGCCCTAGTATATTAGAAGGGACACGGCAGGCCGATTGTGCCCAGGTCCGAAGAGACCGTCACGAAGCGAGGCCGCCGTGTCCGTTGAGAAAAGCGCCCGAACAGTTGTGTGGTCAGATAGACCGAATTCTGCTAGAACGGGCATTTTCATTGTATCCAATCTGGAGGCAGAATCAAGATGGAAACGTATCCTTTCGTAGGCATTGATGTGTCCAAAGAGCGCCTGGATATTGGCGTGGGAGCCAATGGAGAGTTCTGGCAGGCCGGCAATGATGAAACCGGTATCGCCGCCACCGTTCGCCACCTGGCGCAGATACAGCCGGCCTTGGTGGTGGTCGAATCCACTGGCGGATTGGAATGGCCTTTGGTGAGCGAACTGGCTGCCCACCAAGTCCCCGTGGCCCTGGTCAATCCGGGCCGGGTGCGCGAGTTCGCCAAATCGCTGGGATTGCTGGCCAAGACCGACAAGCTGGATGCCCATTTGCTGGCCCGCTTCGGCGAAGCGGCCAAACTCTCGCCCACCGTCCTGCCCGATGCAGCCGTCCAGAAGCTCTCGGCACTCATGGCTCGCCGCAGGCAGTTGCTCGAGATGCTGGTCATGGAGAAGAACCACCTGCTCAGTACCCGCCTGAGCCTGCGCCCCCAGGTGCAAGAGCATATCACCTGGCTGGAACAGGAAATCGATCAGCTCACCGAGCAGATCCAGAAGGACTTGCAGGATACACCCGGCTTCCGAGACAAGGACCGCATTCTGCGTAGTGCCAAAGGGGTCGGCCCCATCACCAGCTCGATCCTGCTCTCCGACTTGCCAGAACTCGGACATTTGGATCGCAAGAAGATCGCCGCCTTGGTGGGCGTGGCACCCTTCAACCACGATAGTGGTCGTTACCGAGGAACTCGCCGCATCAAGGGCGGGCGTGCCTCCGTACGCCAGGTGCTTTACATGGCCGCCGTCGCCGCCTCCCGCTTTAATCCAACCATTCGAACCTTCTACCAACGTCTGCTCGCCTCCGGCAAAAAGAAAAAGGTGGCCCTGGTGGCCTGTATGCGCAAGCTGCTCACCATCCTCAACGCCATGATCCGCGATATGCAACCTTGGAAGCCCCCTGCTACCTCTTGACTTTCAACACAGTTGCTTCGTGTTTAAATCTCTTTCCCCTATCTCCGCTCGGCGATCGCAAAGCAATCTCGTTCTTAATTTTTTTATTTGCTCTCCTTCGTGCTCTTCGTGACCTTTGTGTTTAAATCTCTTTCCTCTCTCCCCGTTTATCTCCGGATATCTCCGTTCATCTCCGGTTATCTCTTATCTCTGCTCTCCCTTCTCAATCCCCTCTATCATCTTCTCCATCCTCACATAATGTGATCCCTTCCAGTAGACCTGCCCGCACGCCGGGCAAATATGGAACTCCTCGAAATACAACCTCGTCAGCGGCTCCAGCCGCTCCAACACCTCCTCCTTCCTCACCGCCTCCAGTAGATGATTACACCGTATGCAGCGCTGAAACGGTCTGATCCATTTCCTCAACCCCTGCCGTCCGATCACTTCACGGAACTGCTCCTCCGGTTCCAAGCTCCGCAGGAGCTGACCCCTCTTTATATTCTTGCGCATCAGCAGCCGCCGATCTCGGCTAAGCAGGATTCGCTCCTCTTCCTCCGCAACCTGGGCCAATTCCTCGTCCTCGTAATCGTTGCGATACAAAGAATCCAGCCCCAGCATCCGCAGATACGCCGCCAGCCGCCCGAGATGACCGTCGATCACGAACCTCGGCTCCGCCTCTTGTTCCCCCGCTGGCTCCACCGCCCTCACCTCGATTCGGTCCCCATCCTGTACCAGGTAATCCAGCCCAATCGCTTCCCCGTTCGCCCTGATCTCCCCAATCTCCGTATGCGGTATCCCCGCCGACTCGATCAAATGCTTCACCGACTGCGGCCCGTTGAACGGGTATTCAAAATCCTCCCTGCGCTTGTCATAGCACAAGAGCCAATGCAGTTTATCCTCGATCTCGCACTGGGCAACTTTCATCGTCACAAGTATAGAACGAAAAAGGCTTCGTTAAAGCAAATCGCGTTCGTTGTGGAATACGGTCGGAAGACTAACTCACAAAAGGGGGGGCGTTAACAAGATGCGATTCTTCAGCCTGAAACAATTATATAGCGGCGGTCCGCATAATCTGCAAACGCCGTTGAGTTCTCGGGAGAAGGAGCGATGGATCGCTGACCCTTGGATTGAAAACCACAATGCTATTCGTCCGCACGAAGCCTTGAAGGACCTGTCGCCTCATCAATTTGGAGCTCAGAATGCCTGACCGCGAAGCGGGTCTACTTTCAACCGGTACTAAAAATGGATGTTAACCGAGGATGTTTGTTGGTTATATAATTATTGGCCAGGTAAAAAAAGCGATTACCCCCTCAAAAAATTGATACGCATCAAAGCAGGCTTTATAAAGTTAATATCATAAGATCCCAGTTATTGCCTGGTGCCAAGGGATAATTGCCTTACGTTTTCCATTCATATCCAGCGATTAACCACTGGAATGGCCCAGATCCGAGCTCTGACAAAATGCCTGTCAGCAGGGACTACTGCTCAACCGTGACTTGCCCCGCCCACAGACCGCCGCGACCGGAACACGTTAAGCACAACCCAAGTGGTTGCCTTGCCATAGCGCGAAAGGTGCTCCAAAAAAGGCTCCAGGTCCCCCATTGATGCAAAAGAGGCCCGGATCAGAAGGTCCTGCTCTCCGGCAATGCAGTAGCACTCGCTGACCGAGCGATGACCGGTGGCAAACTTCTCAACCTGCTCAGTACGACCATCGCGCGATGTGAACTGTATATAGACAGTCACCGGCAGCCCCACCTTTTCGAGATTTACGGCGGCATGGTAGCCGTTGATAACCCCTGCATCTTCCATTCGGCGAACACGCTCCGCCACCGACGGCGCAGCAAGTCCGACACGCCTGCCAATCTCCGCGTAGGGCATCCGCGCATTTTCCTGGAGCAGATGGAGGATCTGCCTTCCAGTTTCGTCCAATATACTCAAATCCTCGAAATCAAAGGTCATGCTGCCATTTCATCCCTGCTTCGAAGGTAAGTAGTTCGCTTTGGCTTCGATCCATCATTGTCAGGACATTCCTTTCATGAGTATACTACTTCATATGCCGATGAGCGAACCTGCATGAGCGAGAGCGCCAGTATCATTAATGGTAATTTACGATATGGGATTTATATAGTAGCATCAGCCCTCCTTTCGGCCATTAGTTTTATTTTCAGCGAGATCGGCCTGGCGAGTTATAAACTACCGCCCGTTACAATCGCGTTTACCAGCAATGTGATAGGCGGGTTCTTCCTGCTCATCTGCTACCGGCAAGGCAGCGACCTCGCCATCATCCGCAGGACGGGGGTCCTTGCACCGCTATTAATATCGGCAATATCCACTTATGCAGTCGGACCCTTGACCGGTTTTATTGCGTTAGAGCGCATCGGATCAGGCCAGGCAGCACTCCTGGGCCTGCTTGAAACCCCGTTCATCATATTGCTGGGTGCGATCTTCTTAAAAGAAATGCTGTCGGTGTGGGGCTGGGTCGCTTCGGGTTTAGCGATGATCGGCGCTTTTGTAATTACACTCGATCCGACTGCGTTTCGCCTTACGTGGTCAGTGGGAGAATTTTATGCAGTGCTATCGGCATTCCTGTTCGCAGCAGGGATCGTTGCATCGAGACACGCATTACGGCAATTAAACCCCGGTTGGACATCGGGCCTCCTGCTCTTATTGGGCTCGGTCGGTCTTGGGCTGTTCCTGCCGACGGCAAAGAATGGTCCGCTCGCGGGTATGAGCCTGACAATAATCGCCATTCTTATGGTGATCGGCCTGTTAAGGGGGGTAACCTGGCTTCTATTCAATTCCGGAGTTAAACATATTGGAGCATCTTCAGCAGCAATCCTTTTTTTGCCACAGGCATTTTTTACCGTGGCCATCCAAGGAGGAACAGCAGCATTTATACCTAATTTAGGATTGCAAATCCCCGGAAACCTGGTCTTGTCGCTGACCGGCGGCCTATTAATTGCGATCGGTGTGGCCCTATGGGAAATTCGTTCAAAACCGGCCGCCCAGGAGGATTAGGATTTGCGTAATGAAGGAGAATTAATATGAGAAAAGTAATTCTATTCATGCACGTATCGCTGGATGGCTTCGTTACGGGACCCAATGGAGAAATGGACTGGATTGTCGTGGATGACGAGGTCTGGAAGGATGTCATCGACCTGCAAAATACAGCGGATACCGCCCTGTTTGGACGTGTGAATTACCAGGGCTTCGAAAGTTACTGGCCATCGGCGGCGGCGATCCCGTCAAGCACGACCTACGAAATCGAGCATGCCAACTGGCTTAACAACTCACTTAAAATCGTTTTTTCAAGGACCCTGGAAAAAACGGCCTGGAAGAATACCAGGATCATCCGCGAAAATATTGCGGATGAAATCGTGAAAATGAAACAACAGCCAGGCAGGAACCTGCTGCTATTCGGCGGCGCCGGCATTGCTTCAACTTTTATCTATCTGGGATTGATCGATGAATACCGAATTAACGTCGATCCCGTCGTATTGGGCAGCGGAACACCGTTGTTTAAAGAAATCAAGGATCGGATCAATCTTAAACTGCTGGAAACGAAGACATTTAATGCGGGGATCGTCGGAGTGCATTACGAAACGGTCCACGCCTAGAGGAGAGATCAGCATGGCAAAGAATGTTGGCAGCACCACAGGTGTGGCCGCCGGTCGCGTAAACCAGCCGCCCAGGCCTGGTGCTCCGCACAGTCTCCTGGATGTATTCATCGGCAAGTGGATCAACGAAGGCCATACGATCGAGAGCCCGGACGCACCGTCCGCCAGGATACTGACCAGCGATGTTTACGAATGGATGCGGGGTGGGTTCTTCATTCTTCATACTGCGTATGGCCGCATTGGAAACATGGACGTGGGCGGTACCGAGATCATCAGTTACGATGCGGCGGGCAGGAAGTACCGTTCGTACTTCTTCGACAGCCAGGGCAATATAAGCATGGATGAGCTGACGGTCGAGGGCGATACCTGGACCTGGAAGGGAGAGAAGCGTCGCGCCACGGCGGTATTTACGGACAACGGCAAAACGCAGACAGTCCACCATGAGCGATTGGACGATAAGGGAAACTGGGTGCCTTCGATGGATGTGACGTTAATCAAGGTTGAGTAAAGAGGAAAGGAGAGTAAATGGAAAAAGTATATTCCAAGGATGGAACCACCATCGCGTTCGACCGGTCAGGCAAGGGACCGGCGATCATCCTGGTGGGAGGTGCGCTGCAATATCGCGCCATCGACCCAAGGACCGCACAGTTGGCTGCGCTGCTCGCGACGCACTTCAGCGTGTATCACTATGATCGCCGGGGTCGGGGCGATAGCAGTGACACGACCCCCTATACGGTGGAGCGCGAGGTCGAAGATCTTAATGCCCTCATTAAGGAAGCCGGCGGATCGGCTTTCGTATTCGGGATGTCCTCCGGCGGGGTCCTGGCCCTGGAGGCGGCGCGCAGCCTCGCGATCGCGAAGATGGCGTTGTACGAGCCGCCGTTCATCGTCGACAACAGCCGCAATCCATTACCGAAGGATTACGTGAAGAAACTCACCGAATTGGTCGCTGCGGGGCGCCGAGGCGATGCGGTTGAGCTCTTCATGACGGAGTTGGTTGGCGTTCCCGCCGAATTCATCGGCGGGATGCGAAACGAGCCATTCTGGACGACCTTCGAGGCTGTAGCACCCACTCTGGTCTACGACGTTACCATCACGAAGGACTGCATGAGCGGCAGGCCGCTGCAGGCCGGGCAATGGGCCTCCGTCAGGGTACCTACGCTCGTCATCGACGGTGGAGCAAGCCCTGCGTTCATGCACACCGGAGCGCAGGCGCTGGCGGATGTTCTCCCCAACGCACTACGCCGGACCCTGGAAGGCCAGGAACACGACGTATCCCCGGAGGTCCTGGCTCCAGTGTTAGATGAGTTCTTCGCAAGCAAATAGCAGCCGTCCGACCCACCCTAGTCCTCCGGACAGCTTCGCATCCCCCAAATAAGATATGGATGTTTTTAATAATCTGAAAGGACCGTTATACTGGTGTTATATGAAACCACGAATTGCTGTAATTACCCTGGGTGTAGATAACCTGGAAAAATCGCTTGTTTTTTATCGTGATGGTCTGGGATTGCAAACAAAGGGGATCATAGGTAGCGAGTTCAAAGGCGATGAAACTCGTCCGTCAGGAGCCGTTGCGATGTTCGAGCTCCACAACGGGTTAATTCTTGCATTGTATCCACGCACTGAACTTGCCAAGGATGCCAAAGAAACCGTCGCAGCATCGAGAAGCTCCACAGAGTTCAGTATCGGTCACATAGTACAAAACAAGGAAGAAGTCGAACTCACTTGTTAAACAGGCAAAAGCAGCCGCCGCCACCGCCCTCACCTGGATCCGGTCCCCATCCTGCACCAGGTAATCCAACCCAATAGCTCCCTCATTCGCTTTGACCTCCCCGATCTCCGTATGCGGTATCCCCGCCAACTCGATCAAATGCTTCACCGATTGCGGCCCGTTGAACCGGTATTCAAAATTGTCCCTACGCTTCTCGTACGGCAAGAGCCAATGCAGCTTATCCTCGATCTCGAAATAGGCGACTTTCATCGTGCACAAGATTATACAACGGCGGTTTGCAAATTCTGCAAACACCATTCAGTTCGCCCTAGGTTGCGAGATCATTGAACCGTGGATCGAAAACTACAATGCTATCCGTCCGCACGAAGCCTTGCGAGGCTTGACGCCTCATCAGTTCGCAGCTCAGCATGCGTGACCGCGAAGCGTGTCTACTTTCAACTGGTACTAAAAATGGGATGTTGACACCCTGCCTGAGCCTTTACCTGGTTCCGTTTGCGGTGAAAAGAGGCAAAGGTGGTCAAGGCTTCCGAGCAGCGTCTTTTTCTTTCAATTCGGAGGTCC
>CAWAKH010000016.1:0-31412 GCA_963782565.1 uncultured Chloroflexia bacterium | reverse complement strand
GTCTTTCGATGGGTGGCATTCTCTCCTTGCTGATGTCGACCCGGCTCGATGTTAGGGGCGTGGTGGCAATTTCAACTCCTTATCAATTGGTAAATGACTGGCGGTTGAATTACCTTGAATTCCTCAGCCTGTTCCAACCTTATTTACCCAAAGTAAAAGGGCAACCCGGTTCCGGCTGGGTAGATCAGGAAGCGAGGATCGAGCACGTCTCTTATCCTCAAAACCCTGTCCGGTCTATTGCCGAGTTAAGAAAATTGACGGCCAAAATGCATGCCTCGTTGCCTGAGGTGCGCGTGCCAGTTTTGCTTATCCATTCGAGAAACGATAAGTATGTTCTTCCAGAGAACATGGAACTTATTTACGCGAAGTTGGTCAATGTACAGGACAAGACGAAACTTTATGTTTCCGAAAGCGGCCATGTGGTCACGCGGGATGCAGCGCGCACCCAGGCCTTCAAGGCCGCCGCAGAATTTATTTGCAGGGTGGAATCCGAACCCCAATGAATCGCTCATTGCTCTGGCTGAGCGCCGCCCTATTCACGTGGGGGATCGGTGAAAGCATGTTTCTTTTATTCCAGCCCATATACCTGCAGCAATTGGGGGCCGACCCTATCCAGATTGGCGCGATCCTTGGCGGTTTTGGCGCCGTAATGACGCTGACGCATATCCCCGCCGGCTATCTGTCTGACCGTATCGGCCGCCGCCCGATGCTTATCGCATCGTGGCTGATCGGTATAGTCGCGGCTTTGGTAATGGCGCTCGCAAATACTCTCATAGTCTTCATTATCGGCATGGCTCTCTATGGGTTTACCTCTTTTGTAGTTTCGCCGCTGGATAGCTATGTTACAGCCGCACGCGGGAACTGGTCGGTGGCACGCGCCATTACGCTGATTTCTATGACATTCAATGCCGGTGCCGTGCTCGGCCCAATTACCGGCGGATGGGTGGGAGATCATTTTGGCCTGCGAACGGTATATTTTATCTCGGCGGGTGTCTTCGTTGTTTCAACCGTCATTTTGTTGTTCATATCCCCGCAACCTCGTGACCAGCATGATCCCGAGAGTCCGCCTGACAGCCTACGGTCCAATCGACGCTACCTGGGACTGCTGGCGATCTTATTTGTAGTCGCTTTTGCCACATATGTACCGCAGCCGCTTACGCCCAATTTCCTTCGAGACCAGCGCGGCTTGTCGCTAAGCGTCATCGGTGAGCTGGGCTCTATTGGCAGTCTCGGTGTTAGTTTTCTGAATTTTGTCCTGGGCCAGCTAACGGCGCGTACTGGCTTCATCCTGGGCCAGGTAGGGGTGGCCGCGTTTGCTTTGCTTTTGTGGCGCGGCTCAGGGTTTGGATGGTTTGCGGTTGGCTATTTCCTGCTGGGAGGTTTTCGCGTTCTGCGCGGCCTGGGCGTGGCACAAGTGCGTCCGTATGTGCACGAGTCGCAAATGGGGCTGGCATATGGGGTCGCAGAAACGGTGGGGTCTGCGACGGTACTGCTCGCGCCGCTGCTGGCCGGATATCTATATTTGCAGGATCCCGCCCTGATGTATCCGGTTGGGCTTGTCTTGATCGGGGTCGGACTTGTCATGAGCCTGATCTTTACACCGCACTCTACGAAACTACCCCCTGACCACATCGAACTTGCTCCCGATCTCTAAGAGGTTTCATTATGTTGGAAATAGCAGCTTTCATTCTCGGCCCCGTGAAAACGAATGCCTATCTTCTCGCAGATCCTGAATCCCGGGAGGCGTCGGTCATCGACCCGGCATGGGATGGTCAGCTCATCCTGGCCGAAGCCCGGAAGCGTTCGTGGAGGATAGCTCACCTGTGGTATACCCATGCCCATTTCGATCATATCGGGGGGGCAGGAGCCATTGCTGACCAACTCAATCCGCTTCCTTTGGTGGCTTTGCACCCGGCTGACCACGTGCTCTGGCGCGCCGAGGGAGGCGCACCGTTGTTCGGGTTCAAGATCGACCCGGGTCCTGAACCGACCATAGACCTTTTTCAGGGGCAGACACTAAGATTGGGCCATGTGGAAATCCAGGTTCGCTTTACGCCCGGTCACACACCGGGACACTGCATCTTCTATGTCGCCTCCGCAGAGATTTGTTTTTGCGGGGACCTGATCTTTCAAAACAGCGTAGGCCGGACCGACCTGCCTGGTGGTGACGGAGACACTTTGGTTAACAGCATTAGGTCACAAGTATTTACATTGCCTGACGATACGCGGCTGCTGCCGGGCCATGGACCGGAGACCACGGTGGGGCAGGAAAAGCGTTTCAATCCCTTCGTAGGCAGCTCCCCTTTGGCTTAGGGATGAACGCGCTGGGAATACCCAAAATAACAACAAACATGATTAACCCTGAATTTAATCATGCACATCTTTGGATTTCCTGTACGCCCTCACCCCCGGCCCCTCTCCCAGGGGGAGAGGGGAGTTAGGCGGAAAAAACAGAATGGGATGGCGAATTTCGCCATCCCATTCTGTTTTTTCCGGGAAATTATGAGATTCGGGGGGAGGCATGTTTGTTATCAACCCATATTCTTCTTCATGGAGAACTTCAAGGCTGTCTTGTAGATCAGCTGCATTTTCTGGGCCAGGCTCTTGGCCTCGGAGTTGCCCTGGCCGGCTTGATTATCGACTTGCGCGACCAGACCATTTAGAGTTTCCATGAAGGTGTCGTTGACCATTTTTTCGTTTTCGGCCAGCATCTTTTCGATGCCGGCCTGGTCTGGGGCATCGAGTAGTTTTTCGATGAAGGCTACTTCCGCGGGAGGAGCGGAGGCGGCCTGCAGGATCTCAAGCATCTTCTGAAGCTTCCCCATGCGCGCATAATCATTCTTCTCAGAAGCCTGGCGCAGCGCGGTTTGCACTACATCCACTGCATCCTGCGTGAAAGATTCTAAATTGGCTTGTGTAGCCTTGGCTACGTCTTCCTGGACGAGAATTTTCTCGACCAATTCCTCCGCCTGCTTGTAGCGGGCTTCCATTTGTTTGTCAATGTCGTTTACCAGATCGAGGAGTTTCTCGCGCAAGGCTTCAAGCTTTTTCTTCTGGTCGCCGGAGGCCTTGTCGATCATTTCTGTTAAATTCTGGAAGAAGGTGTAGTCCATTCCGTTGCGCGCGAGCGACACGTAGGCTTTGAGGCGCGCCTCGTTGGGGGCCTTGATCATGAGATCGAGCAGTTTCTCACGTGTGAGGTTCTTGCCCAAATCCTGGAGCGTCTTGGCGGCGGCCTCGAGCTCTCCGACCGATTCCTGCAATTTACGACCATATTCCGTCTCTGCCAGGAGCTGTTTTTGCAGATCGCCCATCTGTTTTGCAAGCTGTTCCTGGCCGCTTCCGGTCCCCGCCTGCAAGAGCCGACTAAACAGGGCAAAAAACTGCTCATCGAATAACTGAATGTTCTGTTTGATGATTTCGCTCCGAACATCTGCTTTAGTGGCCTGCAGCAGACGGTCGACTAAACTCAGTCGCTCCTGTTGGGCTTTGATCATCTCCGGCGTGATGCCATCCTTGCCCAGAATGGTCTCTACCATCGACTCAAAGGTCAGGTTGGCCATGGGCTTAAAGAGATACGCCTTGCGTTTTTCTGCGGGCAGCCGGTTGGTGACCTGCGTGATCATGGGGCCGATAAGCCTTTCCTGCTCATTAAGCGGCAAACCCAATTCGGGTGGAAAGTAGGTAAGCAGCAGTTCTTTGTCGGCATCGTGATAGACGATGGGAGTAGCCAAACGGCCCTCGTAACCGCAATGCGGGCAGCGGGCCATGTTCGATACGCCGCCGAGCAGGCGCTGCTTGGCGCCCGGGTCGGAGCTTACGTCGAAGAGCTGCTCGACGTTGGCAGTGATCATTTGTTTACAGCGTGGACAAGCGATTTGAGTTTGAGGCATTTATCATATCCAAACTTAAGAGTATCGAGATTTGAAGCCAGGGAAGCGGCCGCCTCGCGGGAGACCGTTCTGGATTATCCAACCGTTGATCGATCTACTGATTCTTGAGTAAATCATGTCCAAATGGGGTGCGCAAAAGCACGAGATTGCTTCGCTGCTTCTTAATGCTTCGCAGAAGTGCTGGGCAAAATCGCTCGCAATGACAGGGAGGAAGGAATTTTGTTTTTCAAACAACACTAATTATCTCTCACCAACTTTTCAAGGCGATCAATATAGCCTTCCATTACAGCAAAGGTCTCTTCGATCGGCCTGGGGTTCTTCAGATCAACACCCGCCCGCCTCAACACTTCCAGGGGATAGGCTGAGGAGCCTGATTTGAGAAAGCCGAGGTAATCATCCACGGCGCCCTTTTCGCCGCGCAGTATGCGCCCCGAAAGAGCGTGCGCACCGGATATGCCGGTGGCATACTGATACACATAGTAGTCGGAAAAGAGGTGTCCGAATGTAGACCAGACCATCCCGACGCGAGGGCGGTCCACCTTGACCCTGGGTCCGAAGCCCTCCGTGAACAGATCGGCCATGAGGTCAATCATGGAATTGGCCGTTAATGATTTGCCTTTTTCGACCCGTTCATGGGCCTCCAATTCGAAGCGAGCCAGAGTGGGCATCTGGAAGAAATAACGGAAGAAGTTCGACATGGCTTCTTCGATCAGGCCAATCTGGAAATTGACATCTTTTACAGTATTAAGCAAGTGGGCACGTACCATGGCTTGATGGAAGTTCGAAGCGACCTCGGCCACAAAGAGAGAATAGTCGGAATAGGTGAGTGGCTGGTTCTTCCAAGTGAGGTAGGAATGCATCGAATGACCCAGTTCATGGGCCAGGGTGCTCATGCTGCTGATGTCATTCGTAAAGCTCATCATGATGAAAGGATAGGTTCCGGGGGTGCCATAGGAGAAGGCGCCATTCTGCTTCCCTTTGTTCGGGGCCCAATCCACCCAGCGCTCCTGGAGGCAGCCTTTGCGAAGTATGGCTGTGTAGTCCCGGCCCATGGGCGCCAGGCCCTCGCATATGAAGTCAACAGCCTGTTCGAAGGAGATCTTGGCTTTCTTCCTGGTCAGGGGCGCCCACATATCGTAATAGGCGACGTCGCGCTGACCAAGAGCCTTCCGGCGGATATCAAAATAGCGATGCCACACCGGGAGATGTTTCTTGAAGGTGCCGATCAGGTTTTGAAAGACTTCCACGGGGATATTGTTTTCAAACAGTGAGGCAGCCAGGGATGAAGGGTGCTTGCGGGCCTGCATCAGGAAGACATTGGCCTTGATGGACGTGCCCAGGTTATCAGATAACGTGTTCTTGAATTCCAGGTGGCGATCCATGTAATTGTCCCAGGCCGTCTGACGCGCCTTGCGATCGGTCTCTTCCAAAATCTTGTGGATCGAGCTTTGGGTAACCTCGAGCTTGCGACCGCGGCTGTCCGAGGCAGGCGCAAACTTAAAGTCGGCATTGGTGAGCATGCTGGCTGTGTTCATAGGTCCCGTAAACGGATCGGCCAACATACCGATCAATTCTTCCACTTCGGCCGAACGAACATGCCCCTGTTTCCGGAACAGGTCGTCGAATGCATGGGCGTAGGAGACCAATTTCGGTTCCTGTTTCATCCATTCGTCGAGCCTGGGTTTGCCAACTGCAATCAGCTCGGGGGGAATGAAGGCGACGGTGGCTGAGACCTGGCCAAACAGGCCCGCGGCCCTGCCCTGCATCCCGGCTGAGGCCTGATCAGTGGTATCGACTGCATGGCTAAAACCGGCGTACATGTAAACCCGCTGGGTGCGTAAAACAAGATGTTCGTAGGCGGACATGGCCTCGAGCAAAATCGCGGGGCTTTCGCCCAACCGCCCCTGATATCTTTTAACTGAATCCAAACCGGACAGGATGCTCTTGATCTCCAGTTCCCAGGCCCGGTTATTCTTGAAGACGCTTTCTGCATTCCAGGTCTGCTTCTTTTCAACTTTGTCGCGCGGTGGGTAAGCGGTCATGTTTCACCTTTATCAGTAGTGGAGGGGCAAACTGCGGCTTCTTGATACCAGAGCCCGCCCATTTGGATTTTTGTTGCGGGACTTACAAAGGTTACGGAATTGTGATTTTACCACTCCCATAACTCAGGAACGCGGCAGGGAGAAACAGATCTTTGCACCGTGATCAGCTTTGGGTTCGGACCAAATGCGCCCGCCATGAGCCTCGACAATGGCACGCGCCAAATACAATCCCAAGCCCGCCCCCTTGGTCTGTTTGGCAGCGTTGGTGGAGCGATAGAAACGGTCAAAGATGTGCGGCAAGTCCCGGGTGTCGATGCCTGGGCCTTCATCGGTTACGCAGACAATCACTTGCTCGGGGCGGACAGAACCGCTGATCTTAATTTCGCCGGCCGGGGCATACTTGAGAGAGTTGGACACGAGGTTGACCAGCACCTGATCGAGACGCGTTTCATCGGCCACGATCACCGGGAACTTTGCGGGGAAATCCGTGTGGATGGAATGTTTGTCAGATTGGGGTGCAAACCTATCGGCCACGCGCCGCGCCAGGGCGGGGAGGGATACGTCGGCCCGGTTCAGGCTGATGCCGCCGGCCTGGAGGCGAGAGGCATCCAGAAGGTCATCTATCATATGAGCCAACCGGTCGGCTTCTTCCTCAATTACCGCCAGGCTGTCCCGAACCACGGCCCGGTCCCATTTCGCATCGTCGCGACGCAGGGTTGAGGCATAGCCCTTGATGAGGGTGACGGGAGTGCGCAGCTCATGGCTGATAATGGAAATGAAAGTGGACTTGATCTCTTCGGCAGTGCGGAAGTGCGTGATATCGCGGACGCTGAGCATGATGTTCCGGAGCTTGCCGTCTTCGGATAGGAGCGGCGCATAGGTAACGCCAACCGGCAGCGGCGGAGGCAGAGCGCGTTCGAGATCGCCTTCGACGTAAAGGGTGGCATTGGGAGTCAGCGGCCAGCCGCCTCTCTCGGCCTCTTCAAGCGTGGTACCCTGGGGTTCGCCCACCCAGTTAATAATCTGATTATGATCCTTACCGACAATCTGGTCACGCTGCTCGCCCAATAGTTTCTCGAAGGCGATATTGCAACGCTCCACGGTATGATCCGCGTTGAGAATCAGAATGCCATCGGCCGCCGAGTCAAGCAGGGCGTCGAGCCGCTGTTTTTCATAATTCACCTGCCCGTATAGCTGCGCGTTATAAACTGCCACGGCTGCCTGGTCGGCAAAAGCCTGTAACAGGACGCGGTCGTTGGTGGTGAAGAGATCCGGGTAGTTCCGGAAAATAAAGATCACGCCGATAACCTGTCCGTGGGCAGCCAGGGGCAAGCCGGTGCCGTTGAACAGACCCAGGCTGGCGGTGTACGTCAGATCCTTGAGCATACGGTTGAGCTCACGCACATCCAGCTCGCGGACCTTTCCGTCGGCCAGGAGGGGTTCAAGGTAACTCAGGAAGGCGGGTTGGATCCTATGTGCAACGGCAACCCGCCAGCCCTCGGGCTCTTTGAGAGCGATGAGGCCGGCCTGCCCGGCTAACATCTCAATGGAAACGCGTAAAATCCGCGCAAGCAGCTTCTCAAGGTCAAGCTCTTGAGTCAACAATCGTGCGATTTCGAGCAGATAATCGCGCTGTCGGACGCGGAAATCAGGAAGCATAATGTTTTGCCCGTAAAATTTTATCACTGCAAACCAACCTGGGTATATGAGTTGCATTAACATGAGGAGGCATGGGAAAGAAGGAGACAGGGAGGGAGGAAAACAAGGAAACACGGAGACAAGGAGACATGGAAACATGGAAACACGGAGACATGGAAACACGGAAACACGGAGACAAGGAGACAAGGAAACACGGAGACATGGAAACACGGAGACAAGGAAACACGGAGACAAGGAAACACGGAGACATGGAGACAAGGAAACACGGAGACATGGAAATAGGGAAAAAGGTGAGGAGGGAAGAGAGGATTGAGGATCAGGAAGGGGGAAATTAGAGGCCGGGGAGGTAGGGGTTGCGGAGAGGTTTGGCCGACGCGCTTGCTTCGGCGAGCGGGGAGAATACCCGCACCTGCGGTCGTGTCGCCGAAGTGGGCAATCCTCGCTTGAAGCTCGGTTGCCCGAAAGTGGGCGAGGCTCCCTTGATGCTCGAGCAGGACACTGAAGAACGCAGTGCATGAGAACACCTGCACCTTCGGTCGCCAAAGGTTCCGTGTTCCGAATTGCGGCCATAGTTGCTCGGATCAATAGTTGGATTGGGCAAATTGCCAATTTTCCCTACGGGGGACAAGGGGCTCAAAAAGTGCGCATTTACGGCAGTGCGCGCCGAATTCGACTCTACTGCTGCTTGCCTAGCTCGGAAAAGCTGGTTGTCCTTGCTGCCATATAAGAACGAAACGCAGGTTGACATCATTGCGCAGTACCTTGTAATTCGAGCCCTCCCATGAATGTTCGATGATTGGCTGCGGAAATGTGCGAAAAAATCGAAATCGGGTTCAAATGATGGGCTTCCAAACGGCCGCGTTTTCTTTAAATAAGTGTTCAATTGACCTGCACCCTTCGGGCACTTCGCGGCAACCCTCCCCGCCGGTTTCCGGAGTGGGAATCGCGTCTGATGGCCTTGAGTGCGCGAAAATACCCGATTTACGGCAGTGCGCGCCGGATTCGAATCAAGTTCGAATACTCTCCGGTAGGCGGGATCTGTGATTTGGGACCGCCGATTTTCGATTTGAGACCCAGATGCGAGCTGACGATCACCGATCATCAAGGCACAGTGAGCGGAGATGAACATACGCAAATAGGATTCTACGTTTTTGCGGGTGGAGTTCTTTGCTTCAGGTTTCATGATTTAAGTCCAGGCCAGGTGGTTTGAATTGTTATAATCATTATACAGAACTAATGTTCTAAGTGCAAGTTAACGATTGTTCGTGGAGTATCAGGGCGCACACAATTTCGTGCATTGTGAGCATGGAGTATCCAGTTATAGAAAAAGCGATGTATTCGGGATTGGAAAATTGGAGATCGATCTTTGTTAGTCGTATCCCCTAGGAGCAGAAGCGGGGACTGGTCCCGCAAGTGCAAGTGCGGGGATGGATGCTTCGCGAGCGCCGAACAGGGATTATTATCACTACAGCTATGATGAGGTTGGAAATAGGCTGATCCAGGAAAGTTCTTTAAACAATCAACCAAGCCTCTTTAAGGCCTTAAATGACCAAGGCAATGTCTTTCGTCTCATTGGTCTTTTTATCCGAGCTGATGTCGTAAAGAAAATCAGTGAAGGTGGTCTCGGCAATGCTTACCTATCGAGATTATGATTGCCCCACCTTACAAATCCGAAAAGCCCTCGTATATATGATTTTTGTCACTTGGGGTTTTAATATAAATGCAAAATAATAGCAATGGTTAAGGTTCTCCTTTACCGATGGGGGAACTCGAATAATTTCGCCAACCTGTACATCATATCAACACGAATGAAGAAGGCAAGGCCAGACGTTCAGCACGGCGTCCCTGCGGAGTAGCCCATTGCTGGGGATTTGACTGGCAAATGAAATAGGCATCTTGTAGCCCTCCAATCAAATAAGTGTCTTCCAGCGTAAAAAACGATTTGCAGAAGGAGGAGTTGTATGTGCAGCATTTTTTTGCGTGGCAAATTCAAACCTTTCATCTTTCGTCTTTCGAAAATAATCTTCAACGTCCTGTTTTTGTCTTCTCTGTTGCTTTCCAATGTGATCGGGGTGTCAGCGAGCAGTATGGGAGACCAAGCCATAACCAGAAGTGTGAATCAGCCAGTTCCCAAAACCATATCCTATCAACCGCCCCAAGTCACTCATCTGTCTCCTCGACAGGAACTAAGATCGAATTCTGACCCTTATTCAGCCTCCGCCGCTTCGGTGGATCAGTCCACAGGCCCGGTGCTTTCTATAACCAGCACCAATCTTTATGGTCAAGGTTGGGCAACCCCAGATACGTGGACGTCATCGATAGACGCAAATAACGGTTCTTCAGTTGCGGCAACTATCAGCTTCACCTGCCATAATACGTACCCTTTTAATGGAGCAGCGGGTTCCTGCAAAGCAAATGTAACCATTCATAACAGTGGATCTTCCGGAAATATTTACTATGCTTTATGGGCATATAACGACGGGGGAGCTAATCATTATGCAAGAAGGTTTAATGAACCCTCTTTTACAAATCTCGATTGGTTTAAGACCGGCAGTTTTGCAATGTCGGCGGGCTACACTCTGGGTGTAGAGATCGAGTTTCAATCATACGCGCCGGTCATATATGGACAAACATGGTCGAGTCATGCAGTCTTTCGGATGTCAAAGGACCCGATCTTTGGCCCTTACGATGGTTCCTTTCTGAATTCTGGTGATGACGACTGTTCACTTTCTGCGTTGGCGTCCAGTCAGGGCAAGTGCGGGGACCCCATCAATACTCGGCTCGGTGTCTTCTCGCATAATCTCACCGATCTATCTATTCCAACTTCAGCAGGGAATCTGACTTTCGAACGGTCTTATTCTTCCGGAAGCACGAAGCTATATTCGCAGGTATTGGGGTATGGCTGGACAGACAGTCAGAATGTCCGCCTAATCTTTCCAGGAAATCCGGGCAGTGTACAGGAGTATGTCGTTTTTCAGAGCCCGCTTGGCAACAGGTTCCCATTCAGCATAGGAGCAAATAGTACTTATACAGCAACGCCGGGCCTAACAGCGACCCTGACGGCATCGTCCGATACGCCGACTGTTTATACGGTCACTTCACAAGATCAGTCGAAATTCATTTTCGATGCAAGCGGCGTGTTGACAGCACGGCAGGATGCACAAGGGCACGCGTTCAGTTACGAATATGATTCCCAGAGCCGGTTGACAAAAGTTAGTGCTGATTCCGGGACGAGATATATTCAAATCGGATACGACCCTCAAGGCCGAGTTAATCTCGTAAGTGATCATGCAGGCCGCCACGTGTCTTACGGTTACGATACAGCAGGCAACCTGTCAACCTATACTGATGTTCTCGGCCAGACCTGGACCTATCTTTATGATTCAAACCACCATCTCACGGAGATCAAAGACCCGAATGAAGATGACGTAGTAAAGACCGACTATGATCCTGCCGGACGTGCCATTAAACAATATGATGGTTTGGGCAACACCACAATCTCGATCCAATTTAACCCCGAAGGCAGCTCGGTAATCAGCGACGCGCTGGACAACCAAAGAACGGATACCTACAATTCGGTTGGGGCCCTTGTCACCCAAACCGACCAGCTTACCAATCCAACCAATAAAACTTATGATGATAATTACCGCCCGGTGTCTATAACAGACGCCTCTGGGGACTCCGCTTCCCTGACCTGGAGTTCGGACGGGGCGAATTTAACTCATGTGGAAGATGCGGGCGGAAACCAAACTGATATTGCTTATGATGCCTATAACAACCCGACCAGCATAATTGACCCCAACAGGTATGAAACCAAATACTTCTACCAGGATGCGAACTTTCCGACCCTGCCCACCCGGATCGAATACCCATTGAGTTTCGACGGCGGACTGACCTACATCGGAATGGACTACGAGTACTACCAGCCCGGGAACGCGGAGGGGCAACTGGCCGGAAAAGTAAAGTTTGAAACCAACTCGTTAGGGCACCGGACATTCTACACATACAACGCCTCAGGACAAACAGCCTCCATGACCAACGCATATGGTACATCCATCGCCAGCACGACACACTATGCCTACGACAACCTGGGAAGATTGACCGATACGACCGACCCGCTTGGCCGCATCACGCATAACGTATACGATGCGGCGGGACAATTGATGAGCAGTACGCGCAATTATGACCCGAACCGCCCGCAGAACGATGAAAATGTCTACAACATCGTGACGCAATACACGTATGATGTGCGCGGCAATCCGACTGCCGTCACGGATACTTACGGTCATATGACACAATCTACCTATGATGAGGACGGGCGTTTGATCACGACCAAGGACAATGATCAGAACACGACCACCAATCATTACAATACCCTGGGTCAACTGTCTTCCATTATGGACCCGCTTCAACACAGCACGCAATATCAATATGATGCCGCGGGCCGGTTGATCTTGACCGCCGGCGATCTTGGCAGCGGCACCTCCACCGCCTACAACCCGGACGGAACTGTGGCGAGCACAACCGATGCGCTGATGCATGCTACTTATTACACCTACAACGCCCTGAAGCGTGTCTTAACCGTGACCGACGCGGCGCAGGGCGTTACCCATTACACATACGACGCGAACGGCAATATAGCCACAATCACAGACCCGAACGACAACACCACCTACTACACATATGACGCTGTGAATCGCGTGATCCAGCAGAAGGATGCGCTGGACGGGGTGACAGAAACATTCTACGACGAGGTGGGCAACCGCATCCGAACCGTCGACGCGCGCCAGAATCCAACCGATTATTCCTATGATGAACTAAACCGGCTGATCCGAGTGACCGATGCAAAGGGAAATTTCACGCAATACGAATACGATGCGGCGGGCCGGCGAACCGCGACGGTTGACGGCAGAGGCAAGCGCACCACCTATGTCTATGATGCGCTCGACCGCGTGATCCAGGTAACCGACCCACTATTTCACAGCACGCACACGAGCTACGACGCTCTGGGGAACGCTATCAGTCGAACCGATGCGAACGATAACACCATTACCTATACCTACGACGATCTCAACCGCCTGATCCAGGTGCTGGATCCCATGAACGGCGAAACCTCGTATACTTATGATGCAGTGGGTAATCGCTTGAGCGTGACAGATCCGAATTTTCACACCAGCAACACCGTTTATGATGAACTGAATCGCCCGATCTCTGAGAGGGATGCGAACGGGGATACGACAGTCAGCACCTATGATGCAGCGGGCAACCTGATCTCCTCGGACAACGGCTTGGAAAAGACGACGTATACCTATGACCTGCTCAACCGCAAAGCGTCTGCCAAAGACCTGTATGAACACATTACCTACTTTGGGTATGACGCGGTGGGCAACCAGAGCTACCAGATCGATGCGAAGGGAGTTTATACCCGCTATGAGCATGACGCGCTGGGAAGGCTGACAGCGGTGACCGAGAATTATCGTACCGGGTTTCCGATGGATAACCAGACCAACGTCCGTACAGAATACACCTATGATGAAAACGGCAACCGGCTAACGATCAAGGACGGGAACGGGAATACAACGCATTTCGTTTATGACGAGCTGAACCGCCTGATAAGCGAAAGCGATCCGCTCGACGATACCTGGCAGTATGCCTATGATGAGATCGGCAACCGCATCTCCATGACAGATGCCAACGGCGTCACAACCACCTACAACTATGGCGATAGCAGCCAATTATCCGGTATCGACTATCCCGGCACGACCGCAGACGTTACTTTCAATTATGATGCTGCCGGGCGACGGACCTCGATGACAGACGGCGTGGGGACAACCAGTTGGGCTTACGATAACCTCAACCGCGCTACTTCCATCACCGACCCGTTCCACCAGACCGTGGGTTATGGTTACGATGCCGCAGGCAACCGTACCTCTCTGACCTATCCGAACCAGACGACCGTGAACTACGCTTATGACCTGGCGAACCGGTTAACTACGGTGAGTCAGGGCCAGTCATCCCTGGCGGGCTACCAATATGACGACGCGGGCCACCTGACGGGAATTGCCCGCGCTAATGGAGTGAACACGACCTACGGCTATGATGAAGCAGGCAGGTTGTTGAACATCCAGCATGCGGCCGGAAACAATACCCTGGCCTCCTATCAATATAGTTACAGATGGAATGGGAAGTCAAGGGCTTGAAGGGGAACTCTTTTTACAGAGAGTGAGGGGCAGCACGTAAGCAAAAAAAGACAATCTTTCCCGACCGCCTTCGCGTGTGTGCGAAACGTTAGGAAAAGTTATATAATGAAGGCGAGCGACGAGCCCGCAAAACCTTTCTGGTCTCCCCCGTGGAGTTAACACGATTTCGTGTTTGGGACGTCGCTCACTGTTTAGAGGGCAGGGAGGAGGGCGGCAGCGGGATGGGCTTCTTCCTGGAGCCCCAGGGGATTTCTTGTAACTGGGCTCCCAGCGGCAGACGATCCAACTGTTGACGCACAAATTGGGCGGTGGATTGGCCCGCCGGGCGATTGCGTGAGCCGATCTGATAGGTGAACTGCATCAGTTTGCGGGCCACGATTTCGGGTTCGGCGAAACGATCGGTGGCTTGTTGGGCGAGCACATACCAGACGGCCACCAGGAGTTTGCGGGCAATGGCGACGATGGCTTTGTTGCGACCCAGCGCGGCTCCAGCCGTTTGAGTTCCGCCTTCCAATGTGGGTGCGAATTGGCAGCGACTTGGGCGGCTTCGACCAGAGCCGCACGCAGGTCCTTGCGTCCGGCTTTGGTGATGCGACCGGTGCGGGTAGTGAGGCCGGAATCATGGATGCGGGCGCCTAAACCGGCATACCCGACCAAGTGTTTGGAGTCTGCGAAACGGTCGATCTTGCCAATAGCGGCCAGAACCGTCAGGCAAGTAACCAGGCCAAAGCCAGGCAGATGGAGCAGACGGAGGACTCGGTTGTCACCTGCTGCGATCTCATTCATCAGGGAAGTCAGGCGGGCGAGCTGCGTCTCGGCGAAACGTAGTGTGTCGAGATCGCTTTGCAGATTGATCTTCTCCAGCTTGCCCACCGGCAATGCCAGCCACCACTCGTTTTGATCCGCATCAAAAGGATTGCCGGCGGGCGGCAAATGGTGATGGCGTTGCAGCAGCGCATGGAGGCGGTTTTTGGCTTGGGTCGCCAGGCGGGTGATCTTGCTACGTTGCGCCACCAGGGCACGCAGTTGGCGCACTTCCACTGGTGGCACCCAGATCGAGACCAGCAGGCCCTTGGCCAGCAGACGGGCCAGAATGGAGGCGGCGATCTTGTCAGTCATCACCTGCGAACGGACAAGCAGGGCCACATGTGGCGGATGCACGACCGTCACCGACTGAGCGTGAGGCGCCAACTCATCGTAGAGCTGCCAAGTGTTGGTGGTCATCTCCAAGGCAACCGCATCCTGCTTCGTGATCGTCTTCTGGATCCAAGCCTCCAAGCGCGACAGTTCCACACGCTGGGCGGGCAGGATCACATTCAATTCGGCGTCCACGGCGAGTGCGATCAGGTAATGCTTGTGGACATCCAGACCGATAAAACGTTTGGGAATAGTTGTTTGACCTGTCATCTTTTTATGCTCCTGGTTGAGGAAAAGATCGGGCACGTTTCATTTTTAGGGCCGCTGGATCACACACAGATACGGGCTGTGGCATCAAGACGCCATTCCCAGTTTAGCGGATTCGAACGGGTCAGCCAAACACGATGGCGGGCTTGCCCTTGCGGGCTTCCCATACTAATAGTCGGCTGGACCCTAACGCAGCGTTCCCGGGTATGCGCTCCCGTTCACCAAACACCGGAAGCATATCCAAAAACGTGCCCGATTGCAACTCTTCCTCACGAGCTGCATTCACATGCTAACACGATGCCGTCGGCAACCGCATCCAGGCAGTGGAGGACGTACAGCAACCGAGCATGGCGCCTACCGAAACGCAGACGCCCACTGACACCGCCACCTCCATCCCAACCGAAACCTCTACCCCTACCTCTACACCTGCGGAGACTTCCACCCAGACCCCTACCTTTACAGCCACCTCTACGGCAACAGATACCCCAACGCCTACAGAGACTGTGACGCTGAACTCCTACGTCAACCGATACGCCTACTACGACTCCAACGGCGACGCCGACCAATACTCCAACCACCACCCCCTCGCCAACCGCACTGCCTCCCGACCTGCTCTTTATGAATGGATTCGAGACCGGTGATCTCTCCGGCTGGTCGTCCAGCACCACGGATGGCGGCGACCTAAGTGTGTCAACCGCAGCCGCCGCAACCGGCGCTTATGGCCTGCAGGCAGTCATTGACGATCTCAATGCCAAGGAAGTAACGGACAGCACACCGAATTCTGAAAAGCACTACAGCGCACGTTTTTACTTCAATCCAAATTCCGTCTCCATCCCCAACGACAATTCATTCGATATCATGGATGGAAATGACACTGCCAACGGTGGAAGCTGGGTCTTCCGCCTCATCCTGAATTACAAAGGCGGTTTTTATAGCCTGGGCACAGAAGTCAAAAACGATGCCGGAAATTTCGTCTCCTCCGACAAGGCGACCTACATCACCGGCGACTGGCAGGCCATTGAGATCGAGTGGAAGGCCTCGAGCGCGCCGGGCGCCAATGATGGTTACATGAAACTGTGGATCAACGATGTGCTGGTGGATGAATTCACCGGCGTGGACAACGACACGCGAAGCCTGACCGATATCTACCTGGGCGCCGTCAGTGGTCTCGATGCTGGAACCGCGGGGACGATTTATTTTGATGACTTCGAATCCCGCACGGGCAGTCACATCGGCCTCGACCCGAACGGTCCCACCCTCCAACCACCGCTCACCGACCTTGCGTTCGTGGATGGCTTCGAAAGCGGCGACTTTAGCTCCTGGGATCAGGTAAACACCAATAACGGAAATCTTAGCGTATCCACTGCCGCCGCGGCCGCAGGTAGTTATGGCCTGCAGGCTACTGCAAACGGGACCCACGCAATGAATGTAGCGGCCTCCACCACCACCAACGAAAAGCGCTATCGCACACGTTTCTATTTCAACCCGAACAACTTGACTCTTGTAGATGGTGATCGGGTGGGCATCTTCGGTGCGACCTCAGGAAGCATCGCATTCCGGCTGTTCCTGGAATATTCCGGCGGCAGTTACTGGATCAGCCAGGAATACCAGACCGACAGTAATACTTATGTGGGAGGTGAGCATTATTACATCACCGATGACTGGCAGGCGATAGAATTCGACTGGCAGGCGGCCAGCTCTGCGGGCGCCAATGACGGACATCTCAGCATGTGGATCAACGATACACTGGTCGAAACGCTGGACGGTATCGATAACGACACGCATAGCGTCACAGCTGCCAGTGTGGGCCTGCTCTACAGCCTGGACCCGGGCATGGCGGGCACGCTTTATTTCAACTCCTTCGTTTCAAGCTATTCTGAATACATCGGTCTCGATCCGAACGGCCCCGCATTGAGCTCACCTTCCGGTCCGCCGGACCTGGCCTTCTCGGATGGGTTCGAGAGCGGTGATTTCTCAAAATGGACGGACACAGCGCTGGATGGCGGGGACCTGGCTGTCACGACAGACGCCGCGCACCAGAGCAGCTACGGTCTCAAGGCCCTGATCGACGACACGGCCTCCATCATTGCCTATTACGATTCCCCCGTGCTGGAAGACAGTTATAACTTGCGTTTTTACTTTAACCCCAACAGCCTGAGCCTGGCGAATGGGAAAGCACACTACATCTACGATGGCGTAGACGCCAGCAATGGCGCCAAGAACGTGCGCCTCGAGCTTCTGCGTGAGAATAACGCGTACAAGCTCAGGGTGACCGCCCGCCGGGATGACGGCACCTCCATCAGCAGCGCCAAATATGCCATCAGCAACGACTGGCATGAGGTGGAGGTGGACTGGCAAGCCGCATCTTCCGATGGAGCCAATGATGGTTCGACCGGGTTGTGGATCGATGATACCCAGATGGAAACTCTTTCCGGCCTGGATAACGATACCCTGCCTATCACCGAATTGCGATTGGGCGCGGTGAGCGGTGTAGATTCAGGGACGGCCGGAGCCATGCTCTTCGACGATATTGTTGTTCATCGCGATACGCACGTTGGGCCGCTCGCCTCCCAGGCGCGCTTTGCTGCGTTGGATCGCGGCTTGAACGTCCTGGCTGCGTTCAGTACGGAACCGAAGGTAAACCCGACAACAGCAAGCGTCTCGATGTGGGAAGCCACTAATACGGGAGCGCTCACGCCTACACCGGTGCGGACGCCAAATCCGCTGCCAAGACCTGATTTAGCATGGGCGCCCGGCGCTTCAAAGGCGGAAGCCAATTTTGTCCTGGCAAGGTACAGTCAGCCGAGCATTCTGCATGTGGGTCTGTCGAGCCTCCACCAGGAAACGGTGAGCCAGACGATCGATTATACGTATGATCCGTTAGGCAGGCTCACGGCGGCGGACTATTCGACGGGGGATTACTATTATTATGCTTATGATGCTGTAGGAAACCGACTGACCCAGGAAACCCAGGCAGGCGCGACGAGCTATACCTATGATATTGCCAACAGACTGACTCAAGCAGGTAATAATACCTATACCTGGGACAATAACGGCAACCTGTTGGGCAACGGCACGGATACATATAGCTATGACCCGGCCAACCGGTTGACCGCGATCAGTGGAGGGCAGGCAGCCATCGGCTTTGGGTACGATGGACTGGGGGATCGCTTGCAGCAAACTTTAGACAATCAAACAACCGATTATTCCCTGGACATTAATACCAACCTGCCGGTCGTCCTGAATGACGACAGCAACAGTTATATCTATGGACTAGGCAATATCGCACAATCCAGCCCTGAGAACACTTCTTATTTCCTCGGTGATGCATTGGGTTCGACGCGACAGTTGAGCGACACTACAGGAGATGTCACCTTTTCTCAAAACTATGATCCATTTGGCGACAGCATCGGTTCAACCGGAGATGCAAGCTCGATCTATGGCTATGCCGGTGAGCAAACGGACTCCACGGGACTGCAGTACCTGCGCGCTCGATATTATGACCCGGGTACGGGTAGATTTCTGAGTCATGATTCATTCCCAGGCTATATTAACCTACCGCAGTCGCAGAATCCTTTTGCTTATTCAATGAATAACCCTGTTTTTTACGTTGATCCGAGTGGAAAATTGGCAATGCCCTGGAATAATCATAACCCCTCGAGCGGCGGTCCATTAGGTATAGGTAATAATTTTTCAAACGGCTGGGTGGATAAGGCGATAGGCGCAGTAGATCATGCATTTGGCGGAGCCGAAAACATAATTAACGGGAACTGCATCAATTGGGGTCAATTGTTGATGGATGGAGGGGCACAAGCTATAGCATTCATGGTTGGCGTACCCGCCATGATCAGTGATAGTTATATGCAGGGATGGACCAACTTTAATAGTGCTACAGCAATATTAAAAAATCTATCTAATCCCAATGTGCCAACAATTTATAAAGCATATGCAGTTTTATATGCATTCATATGGGGCGCCGCGAATGCTGGTTTAGCTATTGGCAGCGCAGTTCTTCTATGGGAAGGTGCTGCCGCTTTGGGCGAAGCTGCCTATCCGGTTGTTTTGAAAGCATGCCTGCTATCAGCAATTTGTGCTACCATGATCGGTGCAGGAGGAGGCGCACTAGTACTCGGCAAAATGTTTGAAGGAGCGAGTACAATTGCAGATGATTCGTATGTAGCTATACACCCAGCAGTTGATGATATTTCAATTGCGTATAATGGCCTAGATCCGCTCAAGGCTGGTTCAGACAATGTATTTGCTACACAATGGCAATATATAAAAGACTTAACTCTAGAACAAGCAAATCAGGCTCTTAAAATCTCTGGCGGTGTTGAAAAATGGACTGATCAACCGGTTACCCTATGGCAAGTGTGGGACAATACAGAGAATCTCGCACCATATTTCGGCGAGGGCTTGGGAGATATCCCACAATGGATAAGTCCGTTTCCGTTGCCAGTTTTACAACATCCAGAACTCCCATAGGTCGATGTTTCTATGAATAATAAGTACATAATCGAAATTTGGGCCTTACAACAGAAAAATTCCCATGCCAGAAGTGGTATGGGCGGTTATGGAGTTGCTTTTGATCTTCAACGAGAATATTACCAAAAACTATCGGAAGACGAAAAACGAAGTTATGAGCAGGCGGTCCTAGAGCTTTGCCAAAGCGATGAAATCAAAAAGGCAAATCTTGCTCTTGCCATCTGCAGTCAGTTAAAAGACGTATTTCCGGACGAGTGGGCAATGAGGGTGGCGGATCTTATTGAAAAGTTGATAGAAAATGGATTGCAACCGGCATATACCAACACCACTACATATGCTATATTGGATTTGATTTGGAGTCTTAAAATTCGTTCTCTTCTTCCTTTCGCTAATAAGTTTAGTGAGCAAATAACAAGAAGTCTTAAGGAAGGTAATCTCCCGAAAATCGAATGGTTGCAGTTATACGGTCAGGTATCTCGAATATTAATAGCATTGGCGCCTGATGATTTCTGGAGAGAGTTCCAATTGTTTTATCAAGATCGGGAATTGATTAACAAACTTGGAGAAAAAGTGACATCAATTACAATTATTTGGTCATCTTTTGGTACAAGTCTCTATGGTCCATACTGGTTAGAGCAACTGACCAAAGAATACTCTAAATTTACAGATGAGTTATTGAAAGCTCGAGTCTTGGGAGTTATCGATAAAGAAAAATCCGCCAGTGTGCCTATGAAGAATTGTCGGCCCGATAAATAAAATCGTTAAAGAATTTTTGGTACGGTTTAAGAAGTAGAGGAAAGGATTGAATTTGATCAATGGTAAAGAGTAATCAGAATGATAAATCATTGTCGAATGTTGTGGATACGGTTGTGTCACAGCCTCCCGGAGAAATATTCCTTTGGCCTGAAGGAATGAAAATAACAGCAATTGATATGGTGATTATCGCTCTCCCGAAGATGTTGTTTCAGGGAGATCAAATTATGAGTTCTCTGGTAGATGCCGATAAGGAAATTAATGTTGCCATTCCCACAGGTTCAGATAACATATTTTTTTATGTTAAACCCGGGATGGCTCTGACGTTAAAAAAGTCATCTGAGTTGTTCATAGTTTCAAATGATCATAAACCTCGCAGAATCCGTATAAATAAACCAATGGTAAATTATGGTTGAGCCTCTTTTAAAAGGAGATCCGAGGCGACAAAATAACTTTGTGCACCTGTTATAACAAGAATGGAGTTGTCAGAGCGCATCTCAATAAGTGCTGCTCCCATATTGGGAACTGGTTGGGAGTAAGCAAATCAGTCATTTATTGCAGCAAATTGATAAAGCGGAAAGTCCTGTATGGCCTCGTATGTGCGAATAAATGTTTCTGTTTCTACAGCAACCTTACAGCAATCACGGTAGAAAGTATGGAAACCGTGGACAAAATGTCGGTCTTTAGAGCTAAATTTTGGACTGGGTAGACTTGATATGCTTATAGATATGGCATAGACACGGGGCCTGGGGACTCTTAATCAGCATACTATAGCGAAAAAGTAAAGTACTCCATGTAACGCGGCAATTGAATAGTCAAGAGAGCCCTGTAATTAGCAGAGCTACAAAGGCAAAAATGGAGTCGGCCCGCCGAAAGGTTGGTCTTGGAGCAGCAACCCATGCCCACCAGGAAATGCCCGGCCGGAATTCTTGGGATCAAACTAGTGATACGAGGTCAAGCCTCAATATACTTTATCCGATTTGACCAAGCGGCAGGGGCAGCCAAGCTGATTAACGAGGTCGCGGGGCGCCTCACGTGGGTTTACGGTGTCCCCTGGTGGTCATACAGTGCCGCTGGCTCCAAAGGGTCGATTAGGCGGAGACGGAATGGCGAGCGGCAGTCTTCAGGCGGATTGGCTAAAGGCTGGATTGTAAAAGGACTGATTATGGATGAGAGCCCACAAGATGTGCAGCAGCTTGTTCATGAGCACGCCGAGGGCCTGCATCTTGGTGAGCGGATTCTTTTTCTCTTTTGCAGATGGGCATAGAGCTGAGCGAAGTGCTGATCTTGCTGGACCATGCGTAGGCAGGTGAAATACAGCATGGTTCGCAAACGGGAACGACCCTGATGCGACATGGGGGTCGGGCTGCGTTGCTTCTTACCCGAGGTTCGAGGAACGGGTTGGATGCCAGCCAGCTTGACCCATTGAGCGGCCGCCTGGTAGCGCTTTGGATCGCCTACATCGGCCAGGAAGGTGGCTGCAGAAACGAGTCCGAGAGATTTGATCGAGAGCAGATAGGGAGCTTCCGGCAGCGAGACCAGGGAGTTGGTCATGGCAGAGGTGACCTGTTCCAATGCCTTTTGCAAGGTCTGCAAGGACTTCAGATGCACTTGAATAGCCAGTTGGATGGCCGGGAGGCCTTCGGTGACCCCAATTGAGCCGCTGGACAGTCGGTGCAAACGCGCCAATTTCGAGATCAACAGCCTTTTACCAGTATAGACTGAGCGCACCTTGGTGATGAACGTCTCGATCGTCATTTGGCGGATTAAGGCTGCGGGGGTGCAAGCCGCCAGGAGTGCCTGGCTGGTGTCTCCTTCCAGGTTTTTGAACACTTGAGATAATTCCGGAAAAACCTGCCCCACCAAACCCCAGAGAACTTGCTTCTCGCGCCGCACAGACTGGTTGAGCTGGTCGTACAGGCGGCCGTATTGGCGCAAATCTTCGTACGTGCCTTGCTGAAGACGAGTTTGAGTGTAATGCCCGGTGCGGGAGAGCTCGGCGATCTGCTTGGCATCCCGGCGATCATCCTTCGAGCGATCCAGTTGGTCTCCCTCCCGATGCCGCTTGACCGTGTAAGAATTAACCAGATGGTAGGGAATTTTCTTCTGCTCCAGTTCTCTCGCCAACAGTTTCCAGAAGTAATTGGTGGGTTCCATCGCGACCGTCACTTCTGAGGCTTGATGCTTCTGGTGTAACCCTTCCAAGCGTTGGAGAAAATAATCGTAACCCGATCGGTCCTGAGAAAAACTGAACTGGTCCAATTGTTGGGCTTGGTCGTTGATCACGACCACAACGTTCTTCTCCAGGGCCAAATCGACCCCCGCATGCAGGGTTCCGAGTTGAACTTGCGCTAATTGTTTGGATGTGTTAGATTTTGACATGAGGTATCCTCCTAAGTACGGATTGATCCACGATTGGTTCATGTACACAGAGGATACCTTACTCATAATATTTCGCTGTCTTACTTCCTATACTAGTGGGTTCAGGGTTTCCTCTTCGAGGATCTCCGCTGCGCTACGACAAGTCCTTGGTGTGAAGCTGATGAAATACGGCGAATCTCCGGCGAATTTTCCTGGAAGACTTAACCTGCAACCTGCAAGTTGAATTCTTTCTCTGCCAGGGTTATGGCCTCTTCGAAAGTCTGCAAGCCTTCGTCAATTTCGGATTTGTTGATGCTCAGGGCGGGCGCGATGCGGATAACGCTCTTGCCGCAACCGAGAGTGAGCAAGCCCCGCTCGAAAGCCAATTCCACGATACGGTCGCAGAGCTCTTTGGCCGGCTCTTTTGTGTTTCGATCCTGCACGAACTCCACCCCGATCATCAGGCCGCGGCCGCGTACATCTCCCATGCTGGGATGACGGGCCTGGATCTCTTCGAGCGCATCCATCGTGTACTGGCCAACGTCAGCGGCATTGGCAAGATACTCATCATTGATCAGCTCGAACGTAGCCAACGCGGCGGCGCAGGATATGGGGTTACCCCCATACGTATTGCCGTGCGAGCCGCGTTCCCAATCCATGACGGATTGGCGGGCGATGCAGGCGCCCAAAGGCATACCGGAGGCGATGCCTTTGGCCGCGGTGACGATATCAGGCTCAACGCCAAAATGCTCGATGGCCCACCACTTGCCGGTGCGACCCATGCCGCTTTGTACTTCATCCATGATAAGCAGAATACCGTGCTTATCACACAATTTTCTGAGGGCGGGGTAGAAGCCGGGAGGCGGGACGATATAACCGCCCTCGCCCTGGATCGTCTCAACTAAAATGCCAGCCACTTCATCGGGCGGAAGGATATGGCCGAGGATCTGATCGTCGATGTAGCGAACGACGGTCTCGCCGTAATCTTCCCCCGATTTCCGCTCCAACACCGGGCGATAAGGGTTGGGGAAGGGCGCATGCACAACGCCATTCATCAAAGGATAGAAGCCGCCGTGGTATGCAGGCTTGCTGGCGGTAAAGGTGACGGCGCCCATGGTGCGACCGTGAAAAGCGCCGGTAAAGCCGATAAAGTTGGACCGGCCGGTATGGTAACGCGCCAGCTTGATGGCCGTTTCAACGGCCTCGGTGCCTGAGTTGGTCATGAACGAGACTGCGGCTTCATCGAAGGGGGCAACCTCATTCAATTTCTCGGCAAGCTCAATCCACTTGACGTGATAAAAGTCCGAAGAAATGTGAATAAATTGCTCCGCCTGTTCCTGAATGGCCTTGATCACTTTCGGATGCGCATGCCCGGTGGAGGTTACCGCGATGCCCGCCATAAAATCGAGGAAGCGATTACCGTCCACGTCCCAGACTTCGGATCCCTTGCCGTGGTCCATCACAAATGGGTAGCTGCGCGGGTAAGAGGGCGAAATGACGGACGAGTCACGCTTGATGAGCGCGCGGGCCTTTGGCCCCGGTAGTTTCATGGGTTCCATATATATGCTCCTTGTCAATTGCTATCTAGTCACGCCCCACGCTTTCAGCCTGGGGCTAAGGATTCCGAAAAAAAAGGTGATGGGAAGAGCCCCCATCACCTTTTTTTTCGGGCATTCTTCCAGTAGAGTGAGTAGAGCTGGTCTCAAAAATACCTCTGGCAGGATTCTGGGATTGCTTCAGTCGCCTGGGCACAACCCGTTGTGCCCCTACTCCTTCGCCCTTGAAGATCACAAGGATCTTCGACAATGACATTTGCCAATTTTTGAGATGACTTGTGGTTACGTCCATTGTTATATCGAGAGCTGGGCCAGCGCGAGGGCGCCAAGCAGGCCGGCATCATCTCCGAGAGCGGCCATCTCGATCTTGAGGTTTTCGAGATAGCGTGGGTGAAAGACGCGCTGTTTTAGGCTGGCCTGGAACGGATCGAATAACAACGGACCTACTTGCGAAACGCCTCCGCCAAAAACGACAATCGAGGGATCGAAGGAATGCAAGAAATTCGCCACAGCCATCCCCAGATATTCACCGGCTCGCCGGTAGGCAGAAATCCCCAATGCATCACCCTGCATAGCTGCATCCGCCACGACCCGGGCGGTCAGATCATCACCCGGCTTCAGGCTGGAACTCACGCCTGCAGCCAGTTCCTGACGCACATACCTGACGATAGCCGGCCCCGAGGAGAAGGATTCCAAATGCCCGGCGAAGCCGCACGAGCATATAGGGCCATCAGGATCGATGAGGGTGTGGCCGAGCTCAGTGGCGAGGCCGTGATAACCCTGGAGAAGATGATCGTCGGCGATGACGCCTCCGCCCACACCGGTGCTGATGGTCAGGTATAAAAGGTGGTGATGGCCCCGGCCCGCACCGAACTTCCATTCACCCAGGGCGGCCAAGTTTGCATCGTTATCCAGGAAAGCCGGAACATGGAAGTGCGCGGAAAGATTCGGCGCCAGCGGAAAATTCTGCCACTCCCTGATATTGGGTGTCTTTAGAATGTAGCCGGTATGCGGGTCGAGGGGGCCCGGGGAGGCCACGCCTATTGCCATGACCTGCCCATCTTTCGGCCAGATCGATTCTATGAGCTTTTCCATTCGCTCATAAACTCCGTTCTTCTCCGTGTGAGTTTGGATACGTTTATGGGAGATGGGCCTGGGGTTTTCGGGTTCGTAAAGGGCGGCGCGCATATGCGTCCCGCCGATGTCTACTGCGATGATTGTGCCCATAGACACGATTATACCGTCCCTTGGAGGGAAATTCCGCGGAGACAGACGGAGACAAGATGAGATAACCGGAGATACTCTAAGAACAAGAGCGAGTACCGGTGAACGGAGATGTCCAGAGATATGCAGAGATAAGAAGAGAAGAGACTTTAGGAACAAGAGCGAGCACCAGTACTCCAAGAGCAAGAGCGAGCACCTGTAAACGGAGGTGAAGACGTAAGTACATCGGTAAAGAGCACACATCTGCGAGGGCCTAAAGGCCCCTGATGGGTGTGGTTGCCCGCAATAATGAAAGGCGAGAGGTGGACCAACCCATTGCCCTGTTTTGGCGAGCGCGGCGGGGTGCGGCTTGCAATATAATGGCCTCGTGCCTTCACATAATAAAATCCTTGTCGCAGGGGTGCTGCTGGCCCTTTTGGCCGCGGTAGCTGCACCCCTAGTTCTGAGGGGCTACACCGACCTGCAGGCTGCGAGGTTTGACTTAGTGGAGGGACATGCTGTCGAGGCAGAGCACCTGTTTGAGTCTGCGGCCCGGAAGCTAACCTGGCGAGAAGATCTGTGGGAGGAGGCCGGACTGGCGGCCTATGGCGGTGGAGATATGGACGGCGCGGTGCGTTTGCTGGAGATCGCGCGCCAAAAGCATGCACTCTCAGCTCAAGGCTGGAACACGCTCGGCACAGTTTTTTGGACAAAGCAGGAGGCTACAAACGCCATTGCCATTTGGAAAGCGGGGATCGTGGCATTCCCCCGGTCGGCGCAGTTATATGATCAATTGTTCAAGGCGTATCACAGCCGGGATGATTTTGCTGCCGAACAGGACGCCCTGACAAAGCGCCTGGCAATAGCCGAAGACGCGTCCGCACATTATCACCTGGGCCTGTTATTGGCCTTGTCCGATGCACAGGGCGCGCAGCAGCAATTTAGCGCTGCCGCTTCGCTTAATTCCCAATTTAAACCCGCGGCCGATACGCTGATCTTCGCATTAAGGGCGGCCGGGAACGAAACCGACCCTGCACGGCAACTCGTGGTCATCGGCCGCGGGCTGGGGCTGGTGGAGGAATGGGGAGTAGCCACCGCTGCATTTGAAAAGGCAGTAAGCCTGGACGGTACAAACGCCGAGGCATGGGCCTGGCTTGGTGAAGCCAGACAGCACCAGGGGCAGGAAGGTAGTCATGAATTGGATCAGGCACTGGCTTTAAGCCCTCAGGACCCGGTGGTGCATGCCCTGCGAGGCTTGTATTGGAGGCGCCAGGGCAACTATGTCAACGCACTGGCTGAGGATCAGCAGGCGGCACAGATCGACCCAACAAACCCGGCCTGGCAGGTAACCGTCGGTGAGGCTTATACCTTGAACGGTGACCTGGTTTCGGCACTGAGCGCCTACCAGAAGGGAACGTCGCTGGCGCCGAACGAGGCATCCTATTGGCGTTTATTGGCGATGTTCTGCGCGGATAATAATGTACAGGTACTTGAGATTGGCCTGCCGGCTGCGCAAAAAGCTGCGGAGCTCGCGCCGGCCGATGCTCAAGCCCTGGATGCGTTGGGCTACTCTTACTTAAGGGCCGGCTATCTTTATAATGCAGAACAGAATTTGCTCAAGGCGATAAAGGCAGCGCCTGAGCTGGCTGAAACTCATCTCCATCTGGCCGAGACATATCTGCAAAAGGGTGACCGGACTTTAGCTCTCGATCAATTAAACCTGGCGCGCCAATTCGATACCAATGGCCCCACCGGGCAGTTCGCCGATCAACTGCTAAAGCAATATTATCCCTAGCCCGAACCTTTTCCAAAATGAGGGGAATAGAACACGGATGAGGCGGATTTTTTGGATTCACCCTGCAAAAGGCGAGATTGCTTCGGGGCGGAACACCCCTCGCAATGACGGAAATTAACTCTTTGGCGACTCCCACCGTACATTGTTGTTCGAAGAGGAAGGCTGGCGTGATAAAATCGAGGCCATGCATTCTCGAGGGTTATGGCGTGTGGCAGTGTGTGTCGTGCCCGTAATTATTTTTGCGTGTGGATTGCCAAGCTTAGCCGTTCCAACGGTGAACGTGCCCGCAGGAACAACACTGTTCAAAGATGATTTCTCCTCCCCGTCTTCAGGTTGGGATCATACCCATTATGCAGAAGGCGTCATGGATTACGATGGGGGAGGCTATCGTATTTTGGTCAATGCCTTGCAGGCAAATTTCTGGTCCACGGCGCATAAAGATTTTGCCGATGTGCGAATCGAGGTGGACGCAGGCAAATTGGCGGGCCCCGATGAGAACCGCATCGGCTTGATCTGCCGGTCGGATGGAAATTCTTATTATTTCTTTATGATCAGCAGCGACGGGTTTTACGGAACCGGCATTTTCACGAACGGCGAAGCAGCCCTGCTGGGGCAGAACGAGATGCAGTCGAGCGACAAGATCAACAAAGGTACGGCTGTCAATCATCTGAGGGCCGATTGCAACGGCGATGCCCTGGCATTTTATATCAACGGGTCTCAGGTGGCGGAGGTACATGACCCCACATTGACGCACGGCGATGTAGGAATCCTGGCGGGTTCCTTCGGCCAGCCGGGTGTCGATATTATTTTTGACAACTTTATTGTCATGAAGCCCTGAGGGGGGAACCGATATTTGGATTTATCCACCATCCGAAATGGAAGTTTTGATACCAGCTACCCAAGCGCTGTATGAGAGTATATCTAGATACCATAGGCTGCCGCCTAAACCAATCTGAAATCGAAAGCATGGCCCGGCATTTTCGCGAAGCAGGCCACGAGATCGTCGCGACGGCCGAAGGGGCCGACCTGGCTGTGGTCAATACCTGCGCGGTCACCGCAAAAGCGGCCTCAAACTCGCGGGGCAAGATCCGTCACATTGCCCGCTCGGGCGTGGATGAAATCGTTGCGACCGGCTGCTGGAGTACGCTGCAGCCTAAAGAAGCGTCGGCCCTGCCCGGCGTGTTGCGTGTAGTGACAAACGACCGCAAAGACCAACTCGTGGCGGACGTTCTAAAGCTCCCGCAAGAAACTTTTGACTTGGAACCGATCGCCCGGCAACGCCTACCCGGACTCCACCATCGCACCCGAGCCTTTATCAAGGTGCAGGACGGCTGCGATAATCACTGCACTTTCTGCATCACAACCGTAGCGCGCGGCCAGGGGCGCAGCAGACCCATCGAGCAGGTGCTGGGCGATATTCGAGCTGCACTGCAGGGCGATACCAAGGAGATCGTGCTGACGGGGGTCCACCTCGGATCGTGGGGACAGGATTTTGGGAGCCATTTGAGAGAACTGGTAAGGGCGATATTGCAGGAAACTGAAGTGCCGCGCCTGCGCCTATCCTCACTCGAACCCTGGGACCTGGATGAGGATTTTTTCTCTTTGTGGGAAAACCAACGCCTTTGCCGCCATTTGCACCTCCCTCTGCAAAGCGGGAGCGCCTCCACGCTCAAACGGATGGCGCGCAAGACAAGCCCGGACTCTTTTCGTAAACTCGTGGCGGAGGCGCGGAAGAACATCCCGGAGGCAGCCATTACGACCGATATCATTGCGGGCTTCCCCGGCGAGACGGAGGCCGAATTCAGCGAGTCGTTGGATTTCGTGCGGGAGATGAAATTTGCCGGAGGGCACGCCTTCACCTACTCAACACGGCCGGGGACAGGCGCAGCGCGGATGAATGGACAAGTAAGGCCAAGCGTCAGCAAGGAACGCAACGCGGCCTACCGGTCTGCCTTCGAAGATTCCGGCAGACTCTATCGTCAAAGATTTATCGGGCGGTCAGGGTCCGTGCTTTGGGAGTCAATGACACAACTTAGTGAATGCGGATGGCAAATGGAAGGACTGACAAGCAATTATCTAAGGGTGAGCGCGGCCGCCGCTGCCCCGCGCTGGAATGTCATTGATGAGGTTAAGCTTGTCGGGTCAGAGGGGGATAAGTTGCGCGGCGAAATCATAAGATCCCATGAATTGAACAGCTGAACAGACTGGAATAGAACACGGATGAGGCCGATGGTACGGATTCTCGCGGGTTCTTTCAAAGAACCCACGAAAACCCACCAATGATCATGCATAAGACGTTTCGACTGAGCGACAACCTGAGTAGGAGCAGGAGGTTGGCGCCTGACAAATAGGGCCCGCGGGTGAGTCCAGGGTGTAATCCCACACCTGGGCGGGAATGAAGGCCCGGCCCATGGACCGGGCGACAGAGAGACGGTGGTGACCATCCTCGACGTAGTAGATCTCTCCAATTTTATGGACCAGGATGGGGGGCCAATTATCAGCTTCAAGGCTCGTAAAGACATTGACCCATCGATCACGCAGATGTTTCTTGACCGGGCGAAACCTGGCATCGAAATCGCAGCTCCTGCCCAGTGTACCGATCACCTTCTCAACCGGAATCTCCTGTACGCCCAATAATTTCCGGTTTGATATGTCCGCCTTTGTCTTGTCCGGGAAGCTTAATAGGCCGTGCTGCCTGCCGTTCAGTTTTTCCAGAAATGCGTCAAGGAAAGCTTGCATAAGCAGAGTATTAAATATCTCTGTGGCAAGCTGACGATTATTTGTTGCGGTAGGGTAAAGAAACATTCTATTTCCTTTCCATCCATTGATCGGGATCTGTGACCGATTGCTTTGCAACCGGTTGCATACTTCACGAAAAAAAATTAAGCTGATTTTCTCATAACTAATTCCACTGGAATCGAAACGTTTGTCACTACGTTGGTCTCCAAGTACTGCACCAAGTTTTGGGCGAGCATTTTGCCTGCCAACGGGATGTTCTGGCGTATAGTGGTCAAGGGTGGGTTGCTGTGTTCCGCGATCGAGAGGTCATCATAGCCGACCACTGCCACATCCTCCGGCACGCGCCGACCCTGCTCGCGCAGCGCATCCATGGCGGCGATGGCCATCAAGTCACTGTTGACGAAGACCGCGTCCAAATCGGGGGCCTGCCCCAATAATTTCAACATGGCTGCTGCCCCGGAGGTATCTGAGAAATCGCCATAAGCGACCAGTGCGGGATCCATTTTCATATCAGCTTCGACCAGCGCTGATTTGAAGCCAGCAAAGCGCTGCTGTACCTCCAGATCGTCGCTGGGGCCTCCCAAGAAGGCGATGCGCTTGCGACCTGAGCGGATCAGATGTTCGGCCCCCAGCCGTCCGCCGGCTGTGTTATCGCCCATAATCGAACAATAACTCAAACCCGGCAAGGTATTTCCCCAAATAATAAAGGGCGCCCCGATATCCAAGAGGGCATGGATGTGGCTCGGCTCACAAGTGGCGGTCATCAGGATGAAGCCGTCAACACGGCCTGTATCGAGGTACTTATGTGCCCAGTTGGTATCCCGTGGGTCCATGTGGATAATGAGCATGTCATAACCGCTCTCGTTCAACCCTTTGGCTACGCCACCCATGATCTCCAGTCCGAACAAATCTGCCCAGGAAAAATCCTTGTGATAAGCGTAGGTTACAAATGCTATGGTCCGGCTTTGCTGCATGCTGAGCTGGCGAGCCGGGACGTTGATCTGGAAGTTATTCTGCCGTGCAATAGCGCGTATGCGGGCCCGGGTTTCCTCGCCGATCAGGGGGCTGTCGTTCAGAGCCCGGGAGACGGTGGATTTGGAAACCTTAGCCAGGCGGGCGATATCTGCAATGGTTTGGACGGACTTCTTTTTCATTTCATATCTCGATCTATGCAACCGGTTGCATTATAAACCCTTTATTTTGGGTGTCAAGGGTATTTTTCATACTGCTATTCAGTCCTGAAGAGAGAGCTATTCAACCGGAGAAGCAAGCCGCAGGCATTGGAATTCATTTGCCGGAACGGACAGATTGGGGAGATTCAT
>CAWAKH010000015.1:0-22569 GCA_963782565.1 uncultured Chloroflexia bacterium | reverse complement strand
GGAGAATATCGTTCAAACCGCAAACATAATTTTTCTGCAGTTGGATGCCTCTGGAAATGTACAAAATTTCAACTCGGCTGCCGAACAAATTACCGGTTATGATCGGGCAGAAGTCTTAGGGAGGAATTGGGCTGAAATCATGGTTCCAAAGGAACGTAATGCCTCCGCCTGGCAGGAATTTGATCGGTTGGTGAACAAGGGTGGAGATCCCACAAGCTTCGAAAAACCGATCATTACAAAGCTTGGGGAGAAACGAAACATATTATGGAACCACAATGTTCTGCATGAGAGAGGCGAAGTTGTCGGAATCATGTCTTTTGGAATTGACGTCACCGAGCGCGAACGGGCGAACGAGAGAATCCAGCGGCAGGTTGAACACCTGGCTGCACTGCACCTGATCGACCAGGTGATCACCTCGAGCTTCGACCTGCGCAACAGCCTGAGCATGATCCTGGAGCAAGCCACCAGGGAATTGAGGGTGGATGCCGCAGACGTGCTCTTGTTGAACAGCGCCAATCTATTCTTGGAATATGGCGCCGGGGTTGGTTTCCGTACCAGATTGGTCGAGAAAGTAAACGTGCGATTGGGCCAGGACTATGCCGGTCGCGCCGCCCTCGAACGTCAAATTATCCAAATCCCGAACCTGATGGATCAACCGGATGACTTGCTGTTGAATACGTACGTTGCGGGCGAACATTTTATGAGCTACATTGGTGTGCCACTGGTTGCCAAGGGAAGTGTCAAAGGGGTGCTGGAGGTTTACCACCGCAGCCCCCTCCATCCGGACCAGGAATGGCTCGACTTCCTCAATACCCTGGCAGGCCAGGCTGCCCTGGCAATTGACAGCGCGGCTCTGTTCGATAACCTGCAGCGTTCCAACATGGAGTTGAGCCTGGCGTATGACGCCACCATCGAGGGCTGGTCACATGCCATGGACCTGCGCGATAAAGAGACCGAGGGGCACACGCTGCGCGTTACCGAAATGACCATGGAACTGGCAGGCTTGTTCAGGATCCAGGATGAGGACCTGGTCAACATCCGCCGGGGCGCGTTGCTGCACGACATCGGCAAGATGGGCGTCCCGGATTCGGTCCTGCTCAAACCAGCGGCGCTGACGGACGAAGAATGGGTACTGATGAGGAAGCATCCAATATTTGCCTTCGAGATGCTCTCCTCAATACGCTACCTGAAATCGGCCATTGACATCCCCTACTGTCACCATGAAAAGTGGGACGGAACAGGTTACCCGCGCGGCTTGAAAGGCGAACAGATCCCGCTCGCGGCACGCATCTTCGCGATCGTGGATGTATGGGATGCAGTTACTTCCGACCGCCCCTACCGCCAAGCCTGGTCGAACGAAAAAGCGATGGAGTACTTAAAGTCCGAGGCCGGAAAGCAGTTCGACCCGCAAATCCTGAAGGTTTGCCTCGATGCCGAGGTCTTCGACCGCAAGCGGTAAAGATCGTCAAGTACTGGAAACTTACAATTCCGGGTAGGTTGACCCCCTCTGCCCCGCAGCCGATGCCCTGTCTGGATAAAAATAGTTGTGCGTTCCTGCGGAGTTTGAGATGAAAAATGATATTGCTGCCTCGGTGAAAAGGTTTGTGAGAGCGCTCGATGAATGTAACTTCGAGGAGGCCGGGCGCTTCCTTGCACCCGGATGCCGTTATCTAATTAATCGAACAGAGCTTGGCGGTCCCGAAGCGATCCTGGGATCCTACTCCGATAATGCAAAGTGGGCCCAGGAAACAATAGAACGGGTCGTTTACGAGAGCGAGGTCGAACAGAAATCAGCGCAAGTTTTCGATGTGCTGTACACAGACCGAATTTTCCACCACGGCCTGGAACATGCTTACCGGTGCCGCCAACATCTGTTTGTAAATAACAGCGGTGAAATCGAAAAAATCGTGCACGAAGACATAGCGGGCGAGCCGGAAGCGCTCAAAGAATTCCTGGAGCGCTGCGGAATTAAACGCCCTTGATACTCATCATTGTCGTTCTGCGCGGGCACCCCGGGAAAAAGAAATACGAAAAAGAACGTCCTGACCTCATCACGCATCCTCAGGCCTGGCGGGCATAAGTAGTGATTTTCGATCAGGACGTTTTATGTATTCTCGTTCATTTTCAGGTGCAGGTCAATATTAGCTCGTTCTCAATTCTGTTAAGAGATCATTGAATTAAGGTATTTACTCACCCCTCCGTCCATCTTCGCTGCTTTCGACTTTCAGCCTGGGACTAGAAATCCCGAAAACTGAATATGAGCCGGGGTGTTCTCCCCGGCTCATATTCAGTTTTCGGTGAAACCAGCAACAGCAAGGTGAGCAGTTACGAACTAATAAGCAATGGGAAGGGAGCCGGAAGCAAAGTAGGTTTGTGACAAGCTCGAACCGTATAGCCTGAACTGAACCTGCGTGCTTTCCGAGGCGGATGAAAGCCGGGTAAAATCGGTGAATGGAAATAGCCAGGTCGCTATTCTACTTTGTGGCAGCAGGGCTCTGTGAAATTGGCGGCGGATATCTGATCTGGCTATGGTTACGAGAAGGTAAAAGCATTTGGTTGGCACTCCTGGGGGCAATCCTGCTTGTCTTTTATGGTGTTGTCCCCACTTTTCAGCCTTCAAACTTTGGGCGAGTGTACGCGGCTTATGGCGGTGTCTTCATAGCCTTATCCATTCTGTGGGGTTGGAAAGTCGATAAAACCGTACCAGATAAGTTCGAGCTGATCGGGGCGCTGGTCGCAATGGCAGGGGTTGCAATCATCATGTATTGGCCGAGGCACTGACTGACGGCCAATAGGAAACAGATAACCCGGAGGCGGACAAATTCCCTTGGATAAGGTGATGATTCCGGCGATTCAGACCATGCTAAAATTGGGCGAGCGGCTTAGTCCTTTAGAGTTTACAGGGAAGTCAGATGCATCGGATTGTGCCAGAACTCATTATAGAAAATTATCGTGCGGGTCGCCGGCGGGGAAATTTCCAGGCAGCCGGTATGTTCATCGATCTCTCCGGCTTTTCCACGATCACCGATGTGCTGATGAAGGACGAGCGGCGGGGCGCTGAAGAATTAACCGGATTGATGTATTCGGTTTTCGATCCACTGGTAAAGGGCGTTTTTGAATATGGGGGCAAGATCGTCGGTTTCGCGGGGGATGGAATTACAGCTGTGTACCCGGTTGAAGAGGACCTGGCCTCCGCGGCCCGCCATGCGCTGGCATCGGCGTGGTCGATCCAACAAAGGCTGGCCTCCATCGCCTGGCTGAAGACGCCTTATGGCGACTTTCCCATTTCTGCAAAAATAGGCCTGGCGTGCGGCGAAGTAGCCTGGGGAATCCTGCCGTCGCGGGAGGACGACAAAGCTACTTACTATTTCCGCGGCCGGGCCGTGGATGAATCAGCCGAGGCGGAACATCGGGCCAGGCCGGGCGAGATCATCCTTGCGACGAGCGCCTACGACCTGCTGCAGGGCAGCGTGCATAGTGAAGCGCGCGACGGATTTCAGGCTCTGACAGGTACAGCGGGCGCGCTGCCAGAGGCCCGGCCCGTGGAGGAGAAGCCGGTGGATCCGGACATTGCGCGCATATTTGTCCCTGAAGTGATATTGACACAGGACCTGCGCGGCGAGTTTAGACAGGTGGTCAATTTGTTCCTGCGTATCCCGGGACTGTCGGATGAGGGACTGCAGGGGCTTATCATGACCCTGTTCGAGCTGCAGGAGCGGTATGGCGGCATGATCAGCCACATGAATTTCGGAGATAAGGGCTGCACCATGCTGATGATGTGGGGCGCTCCCGTGACATACGAGAACGATATCGGCCGCGCCTTAAACTTTGCCATAGACCTGCAATCCGCTACGGATTTCCCGGTGGCAGCAGGTATTACCTTCGATAAGGCACACGCCGGCTACATGGGCAGCCCGCTGTTCGAAGATTACACATGTTACGGCTGGGGCGTGAATTTGGCGGCGCGTTTTATGACGAGCGCCAGAGACGGCGAAATCTGGGTGGATGAGCGCATCGTTCAACGCACCAGCAAGAGATTCAATGCTGAATATGTGGGGGAGCATAATTTCAAGGGCTTCGCTCAAAAGCAAAAGGTCTACGCTCTGAAAGGGCGAAAGGCGGCGGCTGACCCGTTTTACCAGGGCCGGCTGGCGGGCCGGGATAATGAGTTCCAGAAACTGGCAGATAGCATCGAGCCCCTGTGGCGCGCGGAGTATGCGGGCATAACCGCCATCTGGGGTGAAGCGGGGATAGGCAAGAGTCGCCTTGTTCACGAATTTAAAGGATCCGGAGTTTTTGGCGATCGAGAAAACCTGTGGGCTGTGTGCCAGTCAGACCAGGTGCTAAGGCACTCGTTCAATCCCTTCCGCTATTGGCTGCTGCGCTACTTTAATATCCTGTCCTCCCAGGATGATCCCAGCCGTTTGGAATCCTTTAATGCCAGGCTGGATGGGCTGCTCGGGGACATTACTGACGAAGTCCTGATCGACGAACTCGAGAGGGCCAGGTCCTTCCTGGCGGCGTTGATCGACCTGCATTGGCCTGATTCGCCCTATGAACGGATGGATGCCCAAGGCCGGTACGACAATACGCTGCTCGCGCTGATCGCCCTATTGAAAGCCGAGAGTCTGCGCCAACCCCTGATCTTGCTGATCGAAGACGCGCATTACCTGGATGAAGATTCAAAGGTATTCCTGTCGCGGCTGAAGCGCGCACTGGTGGCGGGCGGCCCGTACCCAATCGCCATCCTTGCAACCTCACGCTGGCAGGCAGATAAGATCCTGGTGGAGGAAGGCTTTGCCGATCATAACGTTGACCTGGGCGGCCTTTCCTCTGAAGCGATGATGTCTTTATCGAGTGATATTCTCGGACGGCCCGCCGCGCCGGACCTGATCAGACTGATCGAGCAGCGGGCAGAGGGCAACCCGTTCTTTGCAGAGCAGATGCTGCGCTACCTGCAGAACGAATCATTTCTGGACCTTAATGACTCGGGCAGGTGGGCGGTCAAGGCCGGCTGGAAGTCGTCGGTACTGCCGGCGGACGTCACCACGATGCTGGTCGCGCGCCTGGACCAGCTTGACCCGCAGGTAAAGGATCTCGTTCAAACTGCCTCCGTCCTTGGACGGGAATTTGAAATCAACGTGCTGGCGCGGATGCTCAAGGAGGACGCCGCACTCGATGACAAAGTGGCAGAAGCGGCGCGCGCCTCCATTTGGGCGCCGTTGAACGAGCTTCGATATCTCTTCAGGCATTCCCTGCTGCGGGATGCAGCTTATTCGATGCAGCTGCAAGTGCGCCGCCGGAAGCTGCATGCGCTGGCGCTCGAAGCACTCGAGGACTTGTATGTAAATGAATTGAGCGCGCACTATCCCGAACTTGCATATCACAGCGAGCAAGCTGCGCTCACGGATCAAGCGCGTTTCTATCTCCGCCGAGCGGCCGATTCAGCGCGTGACGCTTACCAGAATGCGGAAGCCCTGGACTACTACACCCGTACTTTGAGCCTGGTACCTGCTGACGATCTACGCGACCATTTTGGCCTGCTGCTGGAACGTGTGATGCTCTATAGAAGGCTTGGCGACCGCAATGCAGAGGTAGCGGATGTGGACCGGCTGGACCAGCTCGCCGATCAGCTGGATGACGAAGGTTGCAGGGCTCGTGTGTACATGCTGCGCGCGGAATACGTGGTGAATACGGGTGACTTTCAGCAAGCCATTACGTTTGCCGAGCAGGCGGTGGACCTTGCCAAGAAGGCGAGGGACAAGGAAGTGACCCTGGGCGCGTATCTCATCCTGCCCGTTGCGTTTTTGCGCCAGGGCAAATTTGACGAAGCCATGGGTAAGGCCATGGAGGCGTCTCGACTCGCGCAGGGATATGTGCGATCATCGGAGCAGGGCAACGCCCTGAACCTGATGGGATTGATCGCCCTCGAGCAGAAAGAGCCTGTAACCGCGCGCCGTTATTTTGAGCAAGCGCTCGCCATCGCGCGTGCGAGTTCGGAGCGTGCCCTGGAAGCCAAGTCGCTGAATAACCTGGGGAATTCAGCCGGTTTTATCGAAGGCGATTATGCAGCCGCGCGCGACTATTACGAGCGGGCTTATTCCATCGTCCAGGAACGGGGAGATCGCCCGGCCGAGGGAATAGCGCTGGCAAACCTGGGCTGGACGGCCGGAATGCAAGGCGACTTTGCCTCGGCGCGATCGTATCAGGACAAGGCGCTTGCCATCGCACGCGAAATCGGAGATCCATACCAGGAGGCGTACACGCTCATTAATTTGAGCGCGGTGGCGGGAATCCAGGGAGAGGTGGCGACGGCGCTGCGATTTGCAGATCAGGCGGGGGAGTTAACCATAAAGATCGGGGATCGATCGGGGCAGGCATGGGCCTTGCTAAACAAGGGGCACGCTCACTTATTGGGGAAGGATTTTGAGCAGGCGCAGGAGGCCTACCGGCACTCTGCCGGAATTCGGGAGGAACTCGACCAGCCCAGCCTGGCAACCGAGCCGCTTGCGGGGCTGATACAGGTCGCGCTCGAATCCGGCGATCTCAGCACCGCCGAACGGTGGACCGAGAAGATCCTGGCTCACCTGGAGGGCGGCGGCACGCTGGATGGAACCGAAGAGCAGCTAAGGATCTACCTGGCTTGTTACCGCACGCTGGAAATCAAAAGAGACGCGCGCTCAAAAGTCATCCTGCAGTCTGCCGGGCAACTGCTGGATGCACAGGTATCAAAATTCCGCGACGATGAAGCGCGTCGAAGGTATGTGGAGAAGGTTCCCTGGAGGCTTGCCGTGCAGCAAGCCTGGGAGGCTGCCAGGGCGGGGTCAGACTAGGGGGCTATTTCATGCCGATGGGTGGATCGCCAACATTGAGCGTGGCTTTGACCCTGGCCTTTTTCCCTTTCTTGTCGGTATCCACATGCTGCACCGGATGTACCGCTCCATTTAAGTAGTAGTACAGACTGCCCGAGGCAGGTTTATCGAACTTGACTGTGTAGGATATGTCCGCGTAATTCCCCTTTTTATCCTTCACGCTGTAACAGGCAAACCAATCGTAATCAGGATAAGCTGCACGCGCGGCGGCAAGGTTCTTGTCCGTGGTGAAAACATCATACAGTTGAGGATCAAGATCTTCCAGATCTGTATCTTTGGAACCGCCAAGCCCGTGTCTTCCATTAGAATGTGTAACTTTAGTGTCAGCCATGAGAACTCTCCGCCTAAAATAAGATGGGGTTTGAACGTACCGTGAAATCATTATAGCGCAGGCAGGTTCGGATTCCAATAAGGAATGTTGGCCAGGCGCGTTAGAGTCGTTGATTGCAGGGTCGGTAGTGCACAGGCCGGGAGGATTAGATAATCGGATAATCAGGCGATTAGGTGATTAGGAAATAAGGGAGAAAGGTGCAGTGCCCGGGATCCGAGGTCTCGAGGCGCAGGTAAATATTGTAGCAAAGCAACTTCGCGAACATCCTGCATTCGGCAGGCAAGCTTTGAGCGCTCCCAATGAATCCGGAACCCCGGAGAGTGAAAGGCGAACAGCAAGATGATCTATCGGTAAGAAACAAGGGAAAAACCACCTAAATAATCCTTTTTTATGGCTGCGGCCTCGTCTATAATGATTCCCATATGAGGGCAACTACTTCATTGGTGAGGCGACCGTATTGAAAAGGTATCCATGACTCTCAAAGGATTATTCGATTTAAGCCCGAGCCGACGGGCGGTGATGACAAGCGGCTACGTGGTACCCGACCCTGAACGCTGCGTTCAGTGCGGGATCTGTTCGTATTATTGCCCGGTTGAAATCGACGTACGCCTGCATGTTTGGCGCAATGAGTCTATAACGCACAGCCAGTGCCTAACCTGCGGTGAGTGTGTGATGCGCTGTCCGCGCGGCGTGCTGCACTTCGAACAGACCGATCTATTCCAGGGGAGGTCGGGATGAAATATTTCATTGTTGGAACGGGCGTGGCGAGCATCGCGGCCATCGAGGCCATCAGGTCGGTGGATGCCAGCGGCGCGATCACAATGATCGGGGATGATCCGCAAGGCTATTATTCCCGTCCGGGCCTGGCCTATTATCTGTCTGGAGAGGTGAACGATAAACAGCTCTTTCCACAGATCGCCGCTGAGTTTCGTAAATTCCAGGTGCGTTCCATCAAGGGACATGTCACCCGCATTCGTCCGGCGAGCCATCAGATAGAGGTGGAAAATGGTTCTTTGCTGGAGTACAACTCCCTGCTGCTTGCGACGGGCGCACGTGCGACTCCTCTAACGGTTCCGGGCGCAAAATTACCTGAAGTGGTGAAGCTCGATCACATGGGGGATGCACGCAAGATCTTGAAGCTGGCGCGGCGCGGCAAGACAGCAGTTGTGGTCGGCGGAGGAATAACGGCGTTGGAGATCGTAGAGGGTTTGATGTCGCGCGGCACGAAAGTCCATTACCTGTTGAGGGCCGATCGATATTGGAGCAATGTTCTGGATAAAGGCGAATCGAATCTGGTAGAGGCGCGGCTCAAGAGCGAAGGTGTGGAGGTCCACCACCACGCCGAGTTGAAAGAGATACAGGGCCGAGACCATGTAGAGGCAGTCCACCTAAAAGATGGCAAGGTACTACGTTGTGACATCGTCGCTTACGCGATCGGGATCGTACCCCGGCTTGAACTGGCGCAGCAGGCAGGCGTGGCCGTGGAGAGGGGGATATTGGCCGACCAGTTCATGCGCACGAATGTCCCCGACATTTATACGGCCGGCGACGCGGCCCAGGTCTATGATCCGCGTTCCGGGCACAGCATCCTGGATAGCCTATGGAGCGCGGCGCGCGACCAGGGCTGGGCGGCGGGTCTTAATATGGCAGGCAAGGAGACCGCCTATAACAAAACCATATCGACTAATGTCACCCGGCTGGCCGGATTGACCACAACGATCATCGGTGCAGTAGGGAGAGGCCGCGACGAAGACGTGATGGGCATCGCCCGAGGTGACAGCGAATCGTGGCGAGAGCTTGGGGATGCGCTGGCGGTTCAAACTGCCTTCGATGTCAATCATGTACGGTTGCTGGTGGGAGAACGGACCTTGCTGGGTGCGGTCGTCATGGGCGACCAGCAGTTGTCACATCCACTGGAGAAAATGATCGACGGAGAGGTGGATATATCGCCGATCAGAACCCAATTGCTCTCAGGCGGTGATGGGATGGCTGCCATTATTTCGGATTATTGGACGAAGTGGAAGCAACTACACGCCTCATAAGAGGCGAGGGCCCCAACGAGGCCTTGAATCTGTGATCTGCCAACTGGGGGTAGGTCACATTGCGCGGGAAAAGACCCGCAGCCAATGTGAAGGCAAGGAACCTGCTGGAAGTTCTTTTGCAGGGTGATTTCTAAAAATTCTGTTCACCCGGGAGAGGGAGCAGAATTTACGGAGGGCTTATATGTTTCGTGGTGGTAGGGAGCTGTGGGCGGCCTTTATTGCGGCCATCCTCATTACAGTGTTATACGGCGGGGTGGTCCTCTATACGCGGCAAATTCCACCAGCCAGGGAAATATTAGGTTTGGGCCTGGGCATTCTCGGCTTCACGCTGATGTTGATGACCGAAATCCTGTACAGCCTGCGAAAACGCAGCCGCCTGGCGCGGTGGGGACGCATGTCACACTGGCTGGAATTTCACATCTTTACCGGCCTGGTGGGGCCCTATATGGTGCTCCTGCATTCCTCCTGGAAGTTCAATGGCTTGGCGGGGGTGATTACACTCTTTACGATCGTCATCGTAGCCAGCGGATTTATTGGCCGCTACATTTATACCCGCATCCCGCGGACCGCGGACGGCGTGGAGATCGAGAGCGGACTCTCCGCGGAAGCCTTGAAAAAAGCCCGCCGACTGATGTCGTTGTGGCACAGCATTCACATCCCGATCGGGATGGTGCTCTTCATTGCGGCTTTTATCCATATGGGCGGCGCGACCTATTACGCGCTCTTGTTGAGATAGAGGCCGCGAAGTATGCGAAGACGACAACTTGGGTGTCTCACCGTTACAGGCATCATCGCCGGGCTGGTCACTATGCTGGCAATTGCCGGTTTTGCTTTTGCCTGGGGCGGTTCTTTGTTCAGTCCCGGCGCCTTGAGCGCGAAGCAAACCGGGGCAGTTCTGGGAGGTGTTCATTCGCATGCGGAAACGGGGGGCAACTGCGGGGCCTGCCATACCGCACCCTGGGATTCGGCAAGCATGGCGGACCGCTGCACAACCTGCCATACCGATATCGCGACGCAGATGCGGCAGGTTGCGACCCTGCACGGACAACTGGCCAGCAAGGGGTCGGCGAACCTGGCATGTTACGACTGCCACCCCGATCACAGGGGCCCCACGGCAGCTCTTGTGGACATGACCAGCCAGCAGTTTCCGCATGAAGGATTGGGCTATTCGCTAAAGGGCCATACACAAAACGCCAATGGTGCAGCCTTCAGCTGCCAGGATTGTCATACCGTTGATATCAGGACGTTCGATCAGAAGACGTGCGTGAGCTGCCATGCTCAAATAGATACGGCTTTTATGCAGCATCATCTCGTGGCCTACGGTCCGAATTGCCTGGCATGTCACGATGGCGTGGACCGGTTCAGCAAGACTTTCAGCCATGCCAGTCTTACTTTCACACTGACCGGGAAGCATGAGAACCTGACCTGCGACAAGTGCCATAATCAGGCGCTGGCGCTGGCAGATTTTGCCAAGGCGCCGACAGACTGCTTCTCCTGTCACCAACAGAACGATCCACACGCAGGCCAATTCGGCCAGAACTGCGTTGGCTGTCACACAACCCAGGGATGGACACCTGCGAAATTCGATCATAACCTGGCTGCATTCAAGCTGACCGGCGCCCACACCAACGTCGCTTGCGTGCAATGCCATATAAACAATGTTTTCAAGGGCACGCCGACCGACTGTTACTCCTGTCATAAACAGAGGGACCCGCATAACGGGCAGTTTGGCACGGACTGTTCGGCGTGTCACCAAACCACGAGCTGGCATGATGTTACCTTCGATCACAACAAGTCCAATTTCCCGCTGACAGGTGCACATGCAAATGTGGCCTGCGCCAACTGCCACGCGAGTGGACAGTTCAAGGGATTAAGCACGGCCTGTGTTTCCTGCCATCAGGATCCCGCCTTCCATGCCGGGCTGCTGGGAACGGACTGTGCTACATGCCATAAAACAGCGGGATGGAGCCCGGCGCTGTTCAACCACTCGCACCCAAGCTTTGGAGAGGGAGGCGGCGTCAATCATGGCGGGGCCACGTGTCGTACCTGTCATCCGGATACCGTAACCACGTTTACATGCCTGGCATGTCACAATAGTAACAATCCAAGAGGAGATTAGAGGTCGTAGTCCTCCGAGGTGTGAGAGCGCTTCAGATAAACCTTAGACGACGGCGATGGATTTTTTATCCATCGCCATTTTTTCGGGTATTCTTGCGACAGGTAAGGGAAGCCAATCTCTTCTATTCTTTCATAAATCGAGGACATCCATCAGGGTGATATCAGGCGAAAAGCCGCGAAGGGAACCGGGCGTATAGCCTTTCAACCTAGCTTATAATTTGTCTTTAGCAGACATTATGAGCGTGGAGGTTCGCATGTACTTCTTCATCAGGACTTAAAACCCAAGACCCACTTTCCATCTCGACATGACAGCCGCGGAGCGCGCAGTGATGGAGAGGCATGTGGCCTATTGGTCGGAAAAAGCGGCAGGTGGAATCGCGATCGTTTTCGGTCCCGTGATGGATCCCAAAGGTGTGTATGGCATAGGGGTATACCAGGTCCAAGATGAGGCTGAAATGCGCGACCTTCTAGAGCATGATCCGGCTAAGGGTCTATTGCAGTACGAAACCCTGCCTATGGCACGCGCTGTGGTCGGGACTCTGCATGGATGAGCAGGCATTCCTGGTCGCAGCCTGGAGAGGGAAGACTCCGGTGTTAACTTATCCCCCGGCAGCTTCGGGGTCTCTCCCGGCGAAGCTTAGTCCCAATTTTTGAGCCATCCTTTTAACCAGAAGCCCGGCCCGCCAAAAGGCTACGGCGGCCATGCCATGGGCCAATACCGCGAAAAGCGGCGGGGTTTGGAAGGTGTAATAAGTCCAGCATTGGCGTGTGGTGCCCCACAGCTCGAGGAAATAGCCGAGCCCGGCGCCGGCGACAAAGATCAGAAAAGCCAAACGATGATCGGTGGGTGAGAGGATGAGAAGAGTGCAGAGCAGCAGCGCGAGGAGGGTATAGGATTTGTCAAACGTGGGAGCAACAAAGAGGAGCATCAGTGTATAGAACGAGGCGAAGGTAACCCAATACAGAAAACGATACAACACATGATCCCCTTTGGGCAGGACATAGCTGAGGAGATGCGTGACCCGGTCAATGGATAAGGTGGCAATCGGCCAGGCAGGGATGATCCAGAGGGGAGGCCGCTCGCTGGTGTAATAAAACCACAGATTGATTTGGGTTCCCCAGGAACTCGATGACGAGTTCCGCCTATGGTAGCAACGAGGATGATAAGGCTGTCCCGGCGCAGGTCGGCGCGGGCCACGATGGTCAGCGACATAAAAAGGAAAATGCCAATCAGCAGCCAATCCATATACAGCCACCAGGGACCATTCCAATCGATGTAGGAAAGGACTTGCTGAGCCAGCGGCCACCAAACGTAGATTATGAGGAAGATAACAAGAAAGAAACCGCTGATGAGAATCCAGGAGGAGCGGTTCCAGCGGAAGAGAGAGGGCCGGCGAGGCATCCGCAGATTATATCCATTTCCATCTGCATTTCCATGGGGCGGAGGCTTGAGGAGAGAGAATGAAGGATAGGGAATAGAAAGTAGAAAGTAGTGCGGGAAGGATAAGATGCCGATCCTGAGTGGCTTTTGAGCGTGGAAACGCTAATTTCATTTCCACGCCAATGGATCACGGCTATTTCCATTCTCTTTCACTTGTGAAAGATCAAACAGGTGATTGACAAACGGTGGGGCTGGTATATAATGTAATTAGTTGGTTGTCACAACATACTAACTTTCCCATGGAAATAAAAAACACAGCTGACCACGCTCTTGTTAGGGAGATGAATTTATCGTCTGTGCTGAGATTGATCTACAGGGACGCTCCGCTTTCGCGAGCTCAACTGGCAGCAAGAACCGGACTAAATAAGTCCACCATCTCGAGTTTGGTCGAGGACCTGCTCGAGCGCAAAATTATTCACGAAACGGGGATCAGCTTTGCAGGTGCCGGCCGGCCTTCGACGCAATTGGAGGTCAACGCAAAAGTTGGGGCGGTGGTGGGTATAGAGTTTGGCGTGGATTTCGTAGCTGCCCTGCTGGCTGATTTTTCCGGCGGGGTGCTGGGGCGAAAACAGGTCAATGCCGACCCGGCAGCCTCCGAGGAAAAGACTTTTGGCCAGGCCAAGGCCCTGATCGAGGAAATGATCATCCTGGCCCGTCATTTGGGATACGGGGTGCTGGGTCTATCTTTTTCCATACCCGGGACCGTTGATCTGGATAACGGAATTTTGATCTTTGCCCCAAATCTAAACTGGCACAATATACCCTTCAGAGACATATTCTCTGCATCCACCGGGCTTAAAGTATTTATTGAGAATGATGCAAATGCCGCGGCGCTGGCCGAGCATTTATTCGGCGTTGCAAAGAACTTAAGAGACTTTATCTTTGTCTTTGCCGGCGTTGGACTGGGTGGAGGCTTATTCCTGAACGGCCAGCTGTATCGCGGTAAGGGCGGGTACGCGGGTGAAATTGGTCATACATCCATCATGGCGGAACCATTTCAACAACCATGTCATTGCGGGAACCTGGGTTGTTGGGAGACCTATGCCAATCAGGATTCGATCATCGAACGCGTGCAAACCCGTTTGGATAAGAAGCGCAGCACACTGATATCTTCCTTGATGGATGAGCAGAACGCCCCGCTTTCCATTTCCATAATCAAACAGGCGGCGGATGCCGGGGACCCGGATGCCATCGCCTCTTTGAGCGAAGCCGGTACCGCCATGGGGAATGGGTTGGCCGGCCTAGTCAATATCTTTAACCCTGAAAAAATAATCCTGGGGGGGCCCATCAGCATCGCAGGGGATTACCTTTTGCCCTCCATCAGGCAAAGCGTGATCAAACATGCCATGCACGAAATCGTCCTTCAAACCGAGGTCAATCTTTCAGCTTTCGGCCCGAACGCCAGCCTGATCGGCGCCGCTGCGGTAGTGGTTGACGATATCCTCACCAACCCGACCCATATTGAAAAGGAGGTGATGCCCGGAAGAATCTCGGATGCCCCGATCGTGTAAGACTCGATGTTCGATCATCAATCAAAAGGAGAAGAAAACCATGTCTAGCAAGAAACTGTACGGCCTATTCGCCGTACTCCTCGTGGCCGCATTCGCGCTTTCCGCCTGCGGCCCTTCGGCACCTGCCGCAACAGCAATGCCTGCGGCTTCCAATCAGGTAGAGATATTCTCCTGGTGGGTAGGTCCGGGTGAAGCTGATGGTTTGGCTGCGATGGTCAAGGTCTTCAATGCCAAGTATCCAAACATCACATTCGTCAATGCAGCAGTAGCCGGTGGCGCTGGTACTAACGCTCAAGCGGTGCTGGCGACCCGCCTCGCCGCGGGCGATCCGCCGGATTCATGGCAGGCACATGCCGGCCAGGAAACCATTGGTACCTATGTAGCTGCGAACGAAGTTGCCCCCCTGGATGACTTCTACAAATCAACCGGCTTCGCCGATGTACTTCCCAAGACACTGCTCCCGCTGATCTCCAAGGACGGTCATCCCTACAGCGTGCCGGTGAACATTCACCGCTCGAACGTGCTGTGGTACAACCCGAAGGTGCTGAGCGCTGCGGGCGTAACCATGCCTGCCGGTGGCTTTACAACCCTCGATGATTTCTTTGCCGCCTGCGACAAAATTAAAGCGGCAGGCAAGACCTGCCTGGCCATGGGACCCGCCTGGACCTCCGCTCATCTTTGGGAAAACATCATGATTGGCACCCTGGGTGCTGATGGCTGGAGCAAGTTATGGCAGCCCGGCGCCGATTGGACCAGCGCTGATGTAACCAAAGGCCTGAACAATTTTGCCAAGGCGCTTTCCTATACCAACAGTGACGCCTCAACCCTGTCTGACTGGCAGCCTGCTGCCAAGCTGATGATCGATGGCGATGCCGCCTTCAATATCATGGGCGACTGGGCTTACGGCTACTTCGCGAACCCGGCCCCCAACGGCCTGGCTCTGACCCCGCATACCGATTTCGATTGGACCGTTGCGCCCGGAACGCAGGGCATCTTCAACTTCCTGTCCGACAGCTTTGTCATGCCGGCGAATGGCAAACACCCGGATGCGACCCTGGCCTGGCTGACCGTTGCTGCCTCGAAGGAAGGTCAAGAAGCCTTCAACCCGCTCAAGGGTTCGATCTGCGCCCGCACCGACTGCTCCACCACGATCTTCAGCGAGTACTCACAAGGTGCCGCCAAGGATTGGGCGAGCGACACGGTGGTCGGCAGCTTCTATCACGGCGTAGTTGCCAACAATGCCTGGAAGGATAAGATCATGACGGCCATGGGCCTGTTCACGGCCGATCCGACCAAGGTTTCGGATTTCCAGACCGCATTAGATGCCGCCTGCAAGTCAGATGGCGCCTGCAAGTAATCAGTAGCACCCTGCAAGCAAGAAAATGGGCGGCTCCACGAGCCGCCCATTTTTGAGCAAGCATCCCCCGGGAAAGCGGCAATTGCGAGCCTTCAAAAGTGTTTGGAATCAATAACTTGACAACCCGATGTTCGGCCACTAAGATAGAGAGTGATCCATGAAGGGAAGCAGCACATCTCGCAATTTTGAGTTCCGCCCCCCGCAATTTATGCTCGCGGTGGTTTTGATGATCGTCGGCGCGGCTGCTGTATACACACTAAGCATTAGGCAGTTTGTATTGGCCGGCAAGGACTTGACCTCGATCGGCCTGCTGATCGGCGGGCTGGTCTGTTATTCGGGGATGATGGTCATCGTAGCCATGTTCAAGAACGAGACCTACCTCTCGATCGCACTGCTGCTGCCCTCCATGCTGGCAGTTGCCATTTTTGTCTATGGTTTTATCGGCTGGTCAGTGCGGGTTTCATTCAGCAAGTGGCAGGGCCTTCTGCCAGACTATACATTTGTCGGATTCAAGCAGTATATTGATCTACTCACTAATGATCCCCGGTTCGTCATCGACCTGCGGAATACGGCGGTATTCACTGTGGGCTTCATCTCGGGCTGCCTCATCATCGGGCTCGGATTAGCCATTCTGCTCGACCAGCACCTGAAAGGCGAAGCGCTCTTCCGGGGCATCTTTCTGTTCCCGATGTCAATCTCATTCATCGCCTCGGGCGTTGTGTGGGGGTGGCTGATGAACCCGGCGGTAGGGAACCGCATCACAGGCATCAACCTCATCTTTCAAAACCTTGGCCTGCCCGGCCTCATCAGTCTATGGCATTCCACGCCCATGCCCTATGGAATGGCATTTACGGTCATCCCGGCCGTCTGGCAGCTATCGGGATTCACCATGGCGTTATATCTGGGGGGCATCCGCAGTATTTCGGACGAAATACGCGAGGCCGCGCGGGTGGACGGGGCCTCAGAGTTCCAGATCTATCGCTACATTGTTCTGCCGATGCTGCAGCCGGTGACGCTCAGTGCGGTCATTATCCTGGGACATATGTCGCTCAAGATCTTCGACCTGATCGTGGCGCTCGGCAACAAGGACATCCGACTGGATGTGCCGGGCATTTACATGTGGCAAACGGTATTTGCGGGAACCAATTATGGGCAGGGGGCGGCCATCGGAATCCTGATGCTCATCAGCGTAGCAATCCTGGTAGTGCCATATCTAGTCCAAAATATGCGCACGGAGACCGAAATATGAGTTGCCGGCGACCCTATAACGTTCTTTTTTACCTTATCTTAATTGCACTTGCCATTGTTTTCTTACTCCCCGTCTATCTTCTGGTTCTCACGGGTCTAAAACCTATCAGCGAAGTAGACCTAAAGACCATGTGGGCGCTGCCCACCGCCGGTATTCACTTCGATAACTTTGTCGCGGCTTACAAGCAACTGGCTCCAAACCTTGGTAACAGCCTGGCAATGGTGATCCCGGAGGCGCTGCTGTCCTCGCTGCTGGGGTCGTTCAACGGCTATCTGCTGTCCAAATGGAAATTCAAGGGTTCCAACCTGATCTTTTCATTGATCCTGTTTGGAATGTTCATTCCCTACCAAAGCATCCTGATCCCGCTGGTGAAATTCATGCAGTATATCAAGCTGTATGGCGACCTGCCGGGTTTGGTGCTGGTGCATATCATCTATGGTATACCGATCACTACCCTGATCTTCCGAAACTATTATGCGGGGATCGGGACCGAAATCCTGGAGGCGGGCCGGATCGACGGGGCGAGCTTGATGGGACTTTATCGCTTCATCATGTTTCCGCTATCTGCTCCAGGCTTCGCCGTGGTCATCATCTGGCAGTTCACGCAGGCGTGGAACGAATTTTTGTTTGCCGTGATCCTGACCAACCAATCGCACTGGCCGGTCACCGTGGCCCTAAATAACCTGGCTGGAAGCCAGCTCGTACAATGGAATGTTTTGATGGCAGCCACTTTGCTGGCTGCACTGCCGACCTTGCTGGTCTACATCTTCCTGGGCCGCTACTTCCTGCGCGGCTTGATGGCTGGAGCGCTGAAGGGATAAGCACCGAAGCCAGCGAGTAGAGCACAGGAAGAGGCGGACCCAACGATCTCTTCAAATTGGATGGGAGACATGAAATATCGCGAACTTGGCCGTACCGGATGGAAGGTTTCTGAAATCAGCTTTGGCGCGTGGGCAATAGGCGGCAGCTGGGGCAGTGTGGACGATAAAACCTCGCTGGCCGCCCTACATCGCGCCGTTGACCTGGGTGTGAATTTCATCGATACCGCCGATGTCTACGGCGATGGGTTGAGCGAAAGACTGGTGGCCCAACTGAGGCGTGAGCGCAGCGAGACGATCTACGTCGCGACCAAGGCAGGACGGCGATTGGAACCACATACGGCAGACGGATACAACCGCAAGAACCTGACGGCCTTCGTCGAGCGGAGCCTGGTCAATCTCGGTACTGAAGCGCTCGACCTGCTGCAGCTGCACTGCCCTCCGACCGAGGTCTATTACCGGCCGGAGGTTTTCGGCATATTGGATGATCTGGTGGAGCAGGGCAAACTTCGCTATTACGGTGTGAGCGTCGAAAAAGTGGAAGAGGCGCTGAAGGCCATTGAATATCCCAATGTACAAAGCGTGCAGATCATCTTCAATATCTTCCGGCAGCGCCCGATGGAATTGTTCTTCGAACAAGCAAAGCGCCGAAAAGTCGGCATCCTGGCACGCGTCCCCCTGGCGAGCGGGATGCTCACCGGCAAGATGAAACCGGATACTAAATTCGAGGCTGACGATCACCGCGGTTTCAACCGCCACGGCAAATCTTTCGACCGGGGCGAAACCTTCTCGGGCGTGGATTATCAGACCGGGTTGGAGGCGGTGGAAGAGCTGCGGAGCCTGGTTCCGAATGGCATGACGATGACGCAATTTGCGCTGCGCTGGATACTGATGTTCGAGGCGGTAACCTGCGCCATCCCCGGCGCGCGGAAAGTAGCCCAGGCCGAAGAAAACGTCCGCGCGGCGGACTTCCCGGTGTTGTCTGAGGACATACTGGCCAAGACCAGGGAACTTTATCAAACCCGCATTCGTGAGTCAGTGCACCAATACTGGTAGAACTGAAGCAAACGAACAACCTCTTAAGCGCGTATTCTCCTTTATTCGATGGGTGAGAGCAAGCATTTTGTCCAAGTTGATTGTCCCTGGTATCTCGCCAGTTGACAACGTAAGAAAAGGAGAAGCTCAATATGTCCAGCAAAAAATGGTACAGCTTAATAGCAGTGATCATTGCACTCGCAACCGTGCTTTCTGCCTGCGCGCCCCAAGTAACCCCGGCTGCACCCAGCACACAGGTGGAAGTGTTCTCGTGGTGGGTGGGCCCGGGGGAAGCCGATGGATTGGCGGCGATGGTCAAAGTATTCAAGGCAAAGTACCCGGGCATCGATTTTGTCAACGCGGCAATAGCCGGCGGTTCGGGTACGAACGCGCAGGCCGTCCTGGCCACACGCCTATCCGCGGGAAATCCGCCCGACTCCTGGCAAGCCCACGCCGGGCAGGAAATCATAGGCACCTATGTAAAAGCGAATCAGGTTGCGGCGCTGGATAGCTTTTATCAGTCGCAGGGGCTATACAGCGTGCTGCCAAAGACGCTGATCCCGCTGATCTCCCAGGACGGTCATCCCTACAGCGTTCCGGTCAATATTCACCGCTCGAATGTGATGTGGTATAACCCGCGGGTTTTGCAGGCAGCCGGCGTGGATACGGTCCCGACAACCTGGGATGAATTCTTCCTGGACTGTGACAAGATCCAAACCATTGGCAAGATCTGCCTGGCACTTGGCCCACAATGGACCGCCATGCACCTCTTTGAAAACGTGATGCTCGGCACTTTGGGGGCAGAGGGCTGGAGCGGCTTGTGGACCGGAAAAACCGATTGGAGCAGCGCGGAGGTCAAGGCGGGCCTGCTAAACTTTGAGAAGGCACTCACCTATGTCAACGGGGACGCCTCGACGCTCACCGACTGGCAGCCGGCTGCCAAGCTGATGACCGATGGCGATGCTGCCTTCAACATCATGGGCGACTGGGCTTATGGCTACTTTGCAAACCCGGCCCCCAACGGACTTGCCCTGATGCCTCATACCGATTTCGATTGGGCCCCGCCTCCCGGGACAAAGGGCATGTTCCTTTTCCTATCAGACAGTTTTGTCCTGCCTCTGAATGCCAAACACCCGGATGCGACAAATGCTTGGCTGACCGTGGCGGCTTCGAAGGAAGGACAAGAAGCTTTCAACCCGCTCAAAGGATCCATATGCGCCCGCACGGACTGCGATCCGAGCCTGTTCAGTGCGTATTCCCAGGCTGCCGCCAAAGATTGGACGACGAACACGGTCGTAGGAAGCCTCACACACGGTGTGGTCGCCAATAATGCATGGAAAGCCAAGATCGACACTGCCCTGGGTATCTTCCTGGCCGACCCTACCAAGGTTAATGACTTCCAGTCGGCTTTGGCCAATGCCTGTGTGACGGATGGCGCGTGTAAGAAGTAAGCTTGGAAGTACCCTATAGAAAAGGTAAAGGCGGCATCCGTCACTAATGCCGATCGCCTGACCGGGTTTTGGCTCCAATCATAAATCAATGTAAGGTCCGCCCATGGCTTATCCGGGAGGCTACCGCCAAGCTGGAAATACAGCGATGTATTTGGCTCTTGGATTCCGACGCTGCGATAAATCATTCCTGCCAGGAGAGAGAAACCTATGATCCATCGTATTTTGAACTGGGGCTTGCTTTCGACCGCGCACATCAATCGCGCTTTAATAACACCGCTCAATGCCTCGAAAAGAAACCGGCTGCTGGCAGTGGCTTCGCGCAGCCAGCCCGCTGCAGATGCGTACGCGCTGGAATGGAACATCCCACGCGCCCTGGGAAGTTACGAGGCAATGCTCGAAGACCCTGAGATTGATGTGATCTACAATTCGCTGCCGAATCACCTGCACGCGGAATGGACGATCAAGGCGCTGCGAGCCGGCAAGCACGTGCTGTGCGAAAAGCCGTTAGCCCTCAATCTGGCCGAGGCAGAGGCCATGATCTCGGCCTCGCAAGAAACCGGCAAGGTGCTGGAAGAGGCGTTCATGTACCGCCATCACCCACAAACGTTGAAAGTTAAAGAGATCGTGGACGGGGACAGGCTGGGCGACCTGCAGGCCTTCAGAGGCGCCTTCACCTTCACACTTACGCGCGAGAACGACATTCGATCGAGGAAAGAGACGGGCGGCGGCAGTATTTGGGATGTGGGCTGCTATCCCATCAGTTATGCACGGACGATGATGAACGCCGAACCGATCGAAGTTTTTGGGTGGCAGGTGTTGGGAGCGGGGGGGACCGACGATTCTTTCTTTGGGCAGCTGCGCTTCCCAAACGAACGCTATGCCCAATTTGACTGCGGTTTCAAATCGCCATTGAGGGCGCAAGTTGAAATCATCGGCTCGGCGGGCAGCCTTTATATCGACAACCCGTTCAAACCCGGCCTCTCTGAAAAGTTATTATTAACCCATGACGACGAAACAGAGACGATAAAAGTCAAAGGGAAGGAACTCTATATTGGAGAGGTGGAAGACATGGCTGATGCGATCCTGCTGGGTAAACCGCCGCGGGTCAGTCTGGCCGACAGCCGCAGCAATACGGCCGCTATCCTGGCGCTGATCGAGTCCGCGCAGACGGGAAAGCCAGTACACCTGTAAAATGAAGCCCCGCAAGGGGCTTCTTCATTCCAGTAGGGCGCTGAATATCGTCCCCCTATAACCGATAAAATCCACCGCATTACATTGTTGCCGATTGACTTTATATATACCCTCGACTACACTCACATGATGCTAGCGCGGGTATATTCATGTGCATTGATAGGGCTGGAAGGCACCATCGTCGAAGTGGAAGTGGATGCTACACAAGGCTTGCCGGGCACCGATATAGTAGGCCTGCCCGATAAAGCGGTCCAGGAAAGCCGATCACGCGTGCAGACCGCGGTAAAGAACGCCCGCCTGCGTTATCCGCGCGAGCGGATCGTGGTCAACCTGGCGCCTGCATCCGTTCGCAAAGAGGGACCCGCCTACGATCTGCCAATTGCCATCGGCGTTTTGTTGATGCAAGGGCTCATCCCGCCGAACTGCCTGGACGATGCGCTGGTGATCGGGGAGATGTCATTAGAGGGAACCGTCCGCCATGCGCGCGGAATCTTGCCGATGGCTGCCAGCGCCCGGCAAAATGGATTCAAGCGGATCTTCGTACCGGCGGTGGACGCGCCCGAAGCAGCTCTCATTCCGGATATTGAAGTCTACCCGGTGCTCTCGCTGCGCGAACTGTACCAGCATGTAATCAAGCAGCAAGCCATTCAGCCGCAGCCTTACGCCGAAACCGAGGCTGTTGCAGGCCCAGCACCGACCGATTTCCGTGAGATCAAAGGACAGGAACACGTTAAACGTGCGCTGGAAGTCGCGGCGGCAGGCGGGCATAACGTGCTTATGGTGGGACCTCCGGGCGCAGGAAAGACTTTACTGGCACGCGCAATGCCTGGCATCCTGCCCAAAATGTCGCTTGACGAAGCGCTGGATGTAACGCGCATTTACTCGGTAGCAGATGCGCTGCCGCCTGAAATGATGATCCGCACCAGACCTTTCAGAGCGCCGCACCATCCCATCAGCCACGCAGGCCTGGTGGGCGGCGGGAACTTGCCGCACCCCGGTGAAATATCGCTTGCACACCGAGGAGTCTTGTTCCTGGATGAGCTGCCTGAATTTGGGACGCGGGTGCTGGAGGTGATGCGCCAGCCGATCGAAGATAAAGTGGTAACCATAAGCCGCGCTCAGGGTTCGCTGACATTTCCCGCGAATTTCATGC
>CAWAKH010000014.1:0-1293807 GCA_963782565.1 uncultured Chloroflexia bacterium | reverse complement strand
TATCCGGTGGGGGGGCTGAGAAGATCATGGCTAGCTTCGCAAATGAATTCACAGGGCGAGGCCTAAGGGTTGATTTCGTACTTGTGCAGGCGACAGGGATTAACCTGAAACTCTTTCGGAAAAAGTCCGAGTGGTGGATCTGAGGGCACGAAATACCTATGTTTGCCTCCCGGCGTTGATAAGGTATTTAGGCGAAGCAGGCCGCGGGTATTTCTTTCTTCACTGGATCTGACCAATTTGATGGCCCTTATTGCGCGAAAGATCTCGGGAGTAAATATCCGGCTTGTCATTCGGATCGAGAACACGGTTTCTGTCCAGAAGCGTCCCTTCATCAAGAAGAAGCTTGAGAAAATGTCATTGTCTGCTTTGTATCCGTGGGCGGATGGTATTGTAGCCATCTCAACTACTGTTGCCGAAGATATCATTGAATATGCAAGACTGCAACCAGCCAAAGTACATGTGATCTATAACCCTGTGATCACACCTGACCTGCTAAACAAGGCAAAAGAGGATTCGGGACATGCATGGCTTAAGGGAGGACAACCACCTGTCGTCCTTGGCGCTGGCCGCTTGACGGAGCAAAAGGACTTTAGCACTCTGTTAAATGCCTTCGCCATTCTTCGCAAGCAAATGGAGGCGAGATTGATCATCCTTGGGGAGGGGGGGCAAAGATCAGAGTTGGAAGCACTCGTTCGCCGTTTAGGGATCGAGGCAGAGGTCGACCTGCCTGGCTATGTAGAAAACCCCTATTCGTTCATGCGTCAATCAAGCGTTTTTGTCCTGTCGTCCAGATGGGAAGGATCACCCTCCGTTGTAATCGCGGCGCTCGCCTGCGGATGCCCGGTAATCAGTACCGATTGCCCTGGAGGGGTTCGTGAAATCCTGGCTGACGGAGCCTATGGCGACCTGGTGCCGATGGGGGATGCGGCTGCCATGGCGGGGGCCATAGGAAAGGTTTTAACGGGCGGCGGAAAACGGGCTCCCCAAAATTGGTTGGATCAATTCTCCATTGATAAAATTACAGAGCAAACTTTGCAGGTTTTAGGGTTATCGTGAAAATGAACGATAACCACTTTCACCGGATGCGTACAAGCCCCTGATACTTGCACGGGGCGCTAATCATATTTGCAGATGCCATATTTTATTAACCTACACAACAATATGCTCAAGAGACTATCCACACGTCCACTGGCTATCGAATTACTCAATCTGTCAGGAGCCTCATTTGTATATGCGCTGCTTCTAGTCGTCCCCCCACCGCCTTTTGTTAGTCAGGCCTTGAACCAGTCCGGCTGGATGATTTTATTGCTTCTGGTTGGTATTTTCACACTGCTTCTACGTCAAAAGGGATTTTTCTGGGAGTGCATTCAAATCGCGTCGGTCTTTTCATTATTTGCTCTTTTGTTGATTCATCAATGGCAATTTGTACCGAATTATGGCGAGATCGTTGGAGGGCTGTTGCCCTGGTCAGACGCCTCGGGTTATCTTCAAGAAGCACAGCGACTCCTAAACGGGGCATTATTATCTTCCTTTGGTGCTCGTCGCCCCCTTTTTTCGGCTTTGCTAGCCGTTTTGCTATATTTTACCGCCGGGAATTTCATGATAACGCTCGCCTTGCTTACCTGGGTAAATGCCCTAGCGGTGTTCTTAGTCGTTCAAGAAGTGAAGAGAGGCTTTGGCGCAACCGGGGCGAGCGTCATTTTGCTTTTCAGCTACAAGTTCTACCTGCGGTTTGCCGGGACAACCATGACTGAACAATTGGGATTTGCGCTTGGCAATTTGGCCATGTTCTTCCTGCTGATCGGCTCGCAGCGCAAGAGTTTTAAGCATGCACTCCTTGGTTTAGGGTTGCTTAGTCTGGCGATGAACGCCCGCGCCGGAGGCTTCTTTGTTTTACCCATCCTTATCCTATGGCTAGCACTTACCTTTTACCACAAGATTGTTTTATGGCGGATATTTGGGCTGGCTATCGCCGTGGTGACTTTGCCATTTGTTTTAAATCTCTTACTTTTTAAAGCCATCGCGAATCCGGGAGGTGCTCCTTTCTCCAATTATTCCTACACCTTATATGGATTAGCGAGCGGTAATAAGGGCTGGACTCAAGCCAAATACGATTATCCCAACGCATCTGATTCGGAAGTTATGGTCCTGGCGATTGAAAAAATCCGTTCAGACCCCGCTCTTTTACTGAGGGGGATGCTTGGGTCCTATCGCGATTATTTTACGCCGCTTGGCGGGGCTTTCACATTCATCGTTTATTCTTTATATTCATTCCGAATAAAGGCCAATATCATTCTCTGGATCTTAACTTTGACAGGTCTGGTCGATGCAGTATTAAATTGGAAGAAAGCTCGCCAGGCTTTAGTTTTGGCTTCCTTTATAGGCGTATTTGCCTCCCTGACCCTGGTACCTCCAGCTGATTCGGATGGGATGCGCGTTTATGCTGCTACTATCCCATTCACGGCATTATGGGTCGTGGATGGCTTGTTTGCGCTATCATCCTGGGGTAAGAAACTGCTCAAACAAAAAGAAGATAACAATATAGAAACAATCGATTTATCTTTTCAGAGATTGGCAATTGGTTTTTCGGCGATCCTGGTGGTTTTGGCAATCCCGGCCCCCATCCTACTCCGCTCACTTGTGCGACCATCAGTTACCGTACCCGAAACGCCAATGCCAACTGCCTGTGAGCCTGGCCAGCAATTGCTTCAGGGATCTATACTCAAGAATACAAGCATTCGCCTGATTCCCAACGGCGCGGCCCACGAATCTTATATGCCGTTTATCCGCATTGGTGATTTTCGGAATGGCTTATTAAATAGCTTTTCTGGAAATCCATCCTTGGGTCAGGAATTAACAACCTTACGAGCCGGCGAGCAGATCTCTCTCGGTTTTAGTCTAAACCTTAGCAAGGCCTGGTTGATTTCCAGTTTTCCATTGGAAGCGGGGAATTTCAGTGCTTGTGGCCGAGTTGCTGACAATCAAGGGCTTCGTCCCTACAATTTTTACGATCTGGCGGGAGCGCCCGTTCCCCAGTCTTCACTAACAATACCTCAGCAATACCCTAGGGTAACCTTACTATTCCGTTTGGTGTATGGGTTGGGGATCGGAATAATAACCCTTCTTATCGCAATGGATCTATATAAATTCAACCAGAGAACACAGCCTGAAAATCTCTATATGATCAGTGCAACGATCTTGATCTTGCTTGGCGTTTTTGTAGCCTTATACTCCCAGGCAATCATCAACCTTCCATTTGCTAAGGAAAGAACCACACTGCAGGCAAGAGAGGCCGTGCCGAAAAAACCAACGCATCTTTATGTCTTGCCATTGGGGATAAATTGGATGAGCCAAGCAGATCTCGGTGTTTCACCAGCAGTAGTCTATGAAAATGGAATTCCACTGGCAGCTCCCAATGCGTTGCACCAGACGATAAAAGATATTGGGGATGGCGGCTATTCGATTTGGAATGGAAACTTGTTTTTCTCATCTTCTGATAATACCAACCCGCGCACCAATGGCCGAAAGTATGAACTTGAATGGCCACACCCTATTCGACAGGAGCTGCAAGCCATTGTATATCTAGGTGGTCTGATCGGTTTGCTCATGCTGATGTTTCGTGAATGGCTCATATCTGGGTGGCCTAATCGGTTTGCTCATGCTGGTGTTTCGTGAATGGCTGAAAAGAATTGCGGGAAACTGGCTAGCCAAAGTGAAAAGAGTCGGTTGATCTTTTAGGCTTTCTTCTAAAGAATAAGGATGGCAAGAGCCTCCTTCATTAGCAAGACGATGAATAACTAAAATGTCCCAACTCCCCGCCCGCAAAAAGACAGCAGTATTTTCTTCCTGGGTTCACAGATCGCGACAGGCGGATCACAAAATAACCTGCTGCGGCAAGCCACCTGGTTTACCGAACACGGTTATTCAGTAACGGCCGCCTTCCTTTACGACAAGGAGAATTTGCTTCCCGGTTGGAGTTCGACTTACCCGTTCCCGATCCATGACCTGGGGTTTGCCCCACCGAAGGTCAATGTGTTTATTCAGGCTATATTCTTCCTGAGGGGTTTATTACGCTTGTTCAAGCTGCTCCGGAGGAAACGGTATATTGCCATCGAGACTTTTACACATCATGCTAACTTGATCGGCCTGCCGCTGGCCTGGTCCGCCGGCATCCCCAACCGAATTGGATCGCACAGGGGCAAGATCGAAGGCCTGTCTCCCGTCCTGGAACGGCTGCATGCGATGATGATAAACTCGCCAATCACCACACGGTTCGTTGTGGTGGCAGAGCGCGTGAGAGAGGATGCCCTGGCTGATGGCGTCTGTGGCGACTTGGTGCCGATGGGGGATGCGGCTGCCATGGCGGGGCCATAGGAAAGGTATTGGCGAGAGCGGAAAATGAGCTCCCCAAAGTTGGCTGGATCAATTCTCCATTGAGAATACCACGGATCAAACCATGATGGTCTTAAGATTGTCCTGAAATTACAGATAACTGGCCTTCACATCTGGCATTGAAGTAAGATATCCTTGCACGGTCTGAGGTCTTTACCTACGCTTGGTCGCAAGCAATCACATTTGTAGATGACATCATTAATTAACCTACACAGCGATATGCTCAAGAAACTCCGCATACTTCCAAAGCCCGTCGAACTGCTCAACCTATGCGGAGCCTCAATTGTTTATATACTTCTTCTGGTTGTTCCCCCACCACCCTGGGTCAGTCAAGTACTTGGCGAGCCCGGCTGGCTAGTTCTATTACTTCTCCTTGTTTTTTTTACGGTTCTTTTACAGCAAAAGGGGGCTTTATGGGAAGGAGTTCAAAGCGCTCTTGTCTTTGCTCTTTTTGCCCTTCCCCTGATCTATAAATGGCAGTTTGCTCGATTTGACAACTTTATTCTAGGCGGCTTGCAGCCCTGGTCAGATGCATCTTCATATCTTCAGGAGGCCGAGCGGCTATTACATGGATTATTGCTAACTTCTGTTGGCGCCCGCCGCCCGCTTTTTCACGCTTTTCTGGCTGTTTTATTGCAGCTTACCGGCGGAAATTTCATGGTAACACTCGCTTTGCTAACCTGGGTAAATGCCCTGGCGGTGCTCCTGGTGGTTCGACAAGTGAGACGCAGCTATGGCGCACTCGGGTCGAGCTTTCTTTTACTTTTTGCCTATGAGTTCTACCTGCGCTTTGCCGGTACAACCATGACTGAACAATTAGGGTTTGTGCTCGGTAATTTGGGTGTGTTCTTCCTACTGATCGCTGCCCAGAATAGGAATTTGATGCATGCCCTGCTTGGACTGGGTTTGCTTAGCCTGGGGTTAATCGAGCCGCGCCGGCGCTTTCTTCATTTTGCCCCTACTGGTCGTTTGGATAGCCATTACTTTTCGAACAAAAAATGCTGGATGGCGCGCTCCGGGACTGGCCGTGGTTGTTATAGCATCAGCGTTTATTCTTAATTTTTTGCTCACAAAGGCCATTGCCGACCCGCAAGGTATCCCTTTTTCCAACTATTCCTATACCTTATATGGATTGGCGAGCGGTAACAAGGGTTGGACTCAGGCCGGATACGATTATCCAAATGCTTCTGAACAGGACATTATGCACCTGGCTCTTGATAAAATCCGTTCCTCCCCCACTCTTTTTCTGAGAGGGATGCTTGGATCCTATCGGGATTATTTTACGCCGGATAGAGGAGCCTTCACATTTATCTCTTTTGGTTCATTACGAGCAAGAGCAAATGTTTTTCTGTGGATATTGATTTTGATAGGCCTGGTCTATTCCTTGGTAAATTGGAAGAAGCGCACCCAGGGACTGGTAGTAGCCTCTTTTATCGGTGTGTTTTCCTCTGTAGCCCTGGTACCTCCAATTGATGCGAATAATATGCGAGCTTTTGCCGCTACCATACCGTTCACAGCGCTCTGGGTCGTGCAAGGGGGATACGCACTAATATCCTGGAGCAAAGAGTTGGCGAAACAAGAAGAAGCCAGAGGCATCGATGAGATCGGCTTGCCCGCCCAGAGACTGGCAATCGTTTTTTCGGCGTTCCTGGTCATTTCGGCAATCCCAGCGCCAATTCTCCTAAGCTCCATCGCGCGAACAGTAAATGGATCTGCCGTTCCGCCTGCAGAGACTGCCTGCGAGCCGGGTCAGCAATTACTCCAAGGATCCACGCTTGGCAATGCAAGTATTAATTTAATCCCAAACGGAGCTGCCAACGAATCCTATATGCCGTTTTTCAGGGTAGACGATTATCGGAGCGCTATTATGAGCAAGAATCCCAGGTCATATCCTTTCCTGGATAGCGAGCTGCTCAGCTTGCAAGCCGGCCAACAAATCTCTCTTGGATTTGACCTTAAGTTGGGGAATGTTTGGTTAATGTCCAGCTTTCCGGTGAGGGTTGGAAAGTTCAGTGCTTGCGGTTATGCTTCTGAAGAACAGGGGCCTCGCCTGTACGCTTTTTATTACTTGAATGGACCGCTTGTTCGCTCATCTTCGCTGACAATATCCCAGCAATACCCAAGTTTAACCCGACTGTTTCGCGATCTATATGGGCTAGTGGCCAGTATTGTAGTATTCGCGCTGGTGATGGCCAGTCTTGGCTTCAAACGTGAATCACCGGTCAGTTATTTTTGTGCAATGGGAGTTATTATCCTTATTATGCAGGGTGTCCTTGTCGCCCTATACGCCCATGCTATCATAAATCTTCCATTTGCCGAGCAGAGAACCACTCTGCAGGTAAAAGATGCAGAGCGAGAGCGAGGAGTATATGTCCTTCCCCTTGGAATAAACTGGATGAGCCAGGCAGACCTTGGTCTGTCACCCGCGATAGTTTATGAAAATGGAGTTCCGTTAGCGTTGCCCAACTCCCAACCCAAGTCGATACGAATTGATGGGAGCGGACGCTACTCGGTATCGGATGGAAACTTGTACTTCTCATCCTCTGATAATACTGACCCACGTACCAATGGCCGAAAGTATGAACTTGAATGGCCCCATCCCATTCATCCCGCTCTGCAAGGGCTAGCCTATCTGGTTAGTTTGTTCGGAGTGGCAATGCTCTTCTTTCGTGAATGGATGGCAAGGGTGGCAGGAGCCTGGCTGACAAAATTCAAGGCATGATCAGTTCATTCCATAGGTCCAAGTTATGGAATGAAAGGATGCAGGAATCACCTTTAAAAGCAGGACGATGAATAATAAAATGTCCCAAGTTTCCAGTCAACAAAAAATCACCAGTATGTTCTTCCTGGGTTCACAGATGGCGACAGGTGGATCACAAAATAACCTGCTGCGGCAAGCCACGTGGTTTACCGAACATGGTTATTCTGTAACGGCCGCCTTCCTTTACGACAAGGAGAATTTGCTTCCCGGGTGGAGTTCGACTTACCCGTTCCCAATCCATGACCTGGGTTTTGCCCCACCTAAGGTTAATGGGTTTATTCAGGCTATATTCTTCCTCAGGGGTTTATTACGTTTGTTCAAACTGCTCCGGGGGAAACGCTATATTGCGATCGAGACTTTTACACATCATGCCAACTTGATCGGTCTGCCGCTGGCCTGGTCCGCCGGCATCCCCAACCGCATTGGGTCGCACCGGGGCAAGATCGAAGGCCTATCTCCCGGCCTGGAACGACTGCATGCGATGATGATAAACTCGCCAATCACCACACGGTTCGTGGTGGTGGCAGAGCGCGTGAGAGAGGATGCCCTGACAGAAGGCGTCCGCGCTCAACGCATCGTCAAGATCGCCAATGGCATTACTATTTCAAAAGTTGAAGCCGCTGATGTCCTTCGAGTTCGTAAAGAACTGAGCGTGGGTGAAAACAACATTTTCTTATTGAGCGTGGGGCGCTTAAGGTATCAAAAAGGCCAGGATATTTTGCTGCGGGCATTGCCCGCGGTTCTGACGAAATTTCCCAATGCGGTGCTGCTGATTGCTGGCGAGGGCGTATTGCGGGAGGAACTGCAAGCTGAGGCCATCCGTCTGGATATATCGGAACGAGTAAAATTCCTGGGCGTCCGCGATGATATCCCCGTCTTGATGTCGCTCGCAGATTTGTTCCTTTTCCCGTCCCGCTTCGAGGGGATGCCCAACGCATTGCTGGAGGCCATGGGTTATGGCCTTCCGGCGATCGCGACGGCAGTTCAGGGCGTGGACGAGATGATCCGCGATGGTGAAAACGGCCTGATTGTCCCATTGGATGATCCCGAGAAGGTTTCCGAAGCAATCCTGCGGCTGCTGAATAATCCTGAAGAGCGGCGGCGCCTGGGTAAGGCGGCGAAAGAGACCATCGAGAAAGAGTATACTTTTGAGAATATGTGCCTCCAATATGAAAGACTGCTTACCAACAAATAAAAGGTCATTCGTGAACCCAGCGCGTGTTAAAGTAATCGTTTCGAAATCCATAGTATTTCTATTGGCCGCAGGGATCCTTGCTGGCGCATCCCTTGAATTCTATAATGTGTCCTGGGGAACCGGCGCGTGGTGGGGCGAGTTTTCGCTGAAGTGGGGAGTGTTGTTCTTCTTGTTTGTGATTTTCTGTATACTTTGTCTGCTTGCAACGGGTATCGTTCTGTGGGAGAAACAAAAAACGGAAACCTTCTTGAAGCGACTGGTTGCTTTGCGAGGGCGAATGGGTAACAGTCGCTGGCTAGCCGCACTCATAGTAGTGATCCTGCCAATCTGGTTTTTCCAATACTCGCCCTGGGGTGTGGCGTTTAAAGGGCAGTTTATACGTCTGCTGGTCTGGTGCATAAGCATCATTATCCTGGCGTTCTTCCTCACGCGGGATCCTGCTAATGCCTGGACCTGGCCAGCCATCCTGACCGGGTCCCTGTTGTTCGGTGCGGTAATTGTGATCACCAACCCCTTTGGAACAGTCACCAATTACCCCTTTTCTCTCGGCTGGTCGGAAGGCAACCGCCTATGGGATTATTCCCTGCTTTTCGGGAAGCATTTGTATAGCTATCCGCCCGGGGACCCTCCTTCCGCCTATCTGGACCTTGGCCGCCAATTGGTGGGAGGCCTGCCCTTTATCCTGCCACAGGTGTCGCTGGGGTTTGAGCGTTTTTGGATCGCCTTAATGGAAATCCTGCCATATCTCCTGCTGGGGTGGCTGGTCTTCAGACCTTCACATAAGAACGAAAGTCTTTCATGGATCCTGGCGGGAATCTGGGGCTTTATGTTTCTAAACCAGGGCCCGATCCATGCCCCTTTGTTAGTGTGCGCGATCCTGGTGGCGATGGCGTGGCGCCAGCCGCTGTGGGCAGCCATTCCCCTCGTAGCTATCGCCGGATATTTTGCCCTGGTCAGCCGCTCCACGTATATATTTGCCCCGGCAATATGGGCAGTGATGTTGGAGTTCGGGGGAGCGGCCCTGGAAAAAGATCGTGTGCGTGGGAGAGATTGGGGAAGGGCAACCAGCGTGGGATTGGCCGGCCTGCTTGGCGCTTTCGGAACCCAATTTATCTCAGCGATAAAATTCAGTGCACCCACAACAGCGGCCCCCGGTGGAGGTGTGGCGGCCGGTGTGGCTTCAGCGGCGAGTGCGGCCGTAACAACCGTTACCTCAGCAGGCACCGATCAACCCCTGCTCTGGTACAGGCTTTTTCCCAATGCAACGTATGGCTCCGGGATTTTGCTCGGTTTGCTGATCGCCGTGGGACCGCTGATCGTTATACTCGCCTTTCAAGCTGCCCATAACTGGAAGTTGAATTTCCTGCAGAAACTCTCCATCCTGTTGCCGTTGTGCGCCTTTCTTGTGGTGGGACTTATCGTCAGCACCAAGATCGGCGGCGGAGGGGACTTGCACAACCTGGATATGTTCCTGATCGCCCTGTTGTTTGCGGCGGCGCTGGCCTGGAAAGGCGGTGGGGCAGAATGGCTGGCGGCCATTCAAAACGAAAAGATCTGGATGCAGGCCAGCGTTTTGTTGCTATTCGCAATCCCGGCTTTTCAGCCGCTCATGGCGCTGCGTCCACTTTCCTTCGCAAAGGATGCGAGCTGGCTGGCGGTGCTCGCAGATGTTGAGAAACCCAAGGACCTCGGTTCGCTGCCTTCGGAAGGCGCGATCCAATCTGATCTGCAAGAACTGAACCAAGCGGTGAAAACAGCCCAAAGCCAGGGAGACGTTCTATTCATGGATCAACGGCAACTATTGACCTTTGGCTACATAAAGGATGTCGCGCTGGTGCCTGAGTACGAAAAGAAATTGATGATGGACGAGGCCTTGAGCAGCAATGCGGCCTATTTTCAGCCGTTCTACAAAGATCTGGCTGCGCATCGTTTTTCGCTGATCATCAGCGATCCGCTGCGCACTCCCATCAAAGACAGTGAATATGGGTTTGGCGAGGAGAATAATGCCTGGGTTAAGTGGATCGCCAAGCCCATATTGTGCTATTACCAAGAGAAAAATACCCTACATTCTATAATGTGTCCTGGGGAACCGGCGCGTGGTGGGGCGAGTTTTCGCTGAAGTGGGGAGTGTTGTTCTTCTTGTTTGTTATTTTCTGTATACTTTGTCTGCTTGCAACGGGTATCGTTCTGTGGGAGAAACAAAAAACGGAACCCTTCTTTAAGCGACTGGTTGCTTTGCGAGGGCGAATGGGTACCAGTCGCTGGCTAGCCGCACTCATCGTAGTGATCCTGCCAATCTGGTTTTTCCAATACTCGCCCTGGGGTGTAGCGTTTAAAGGGCAGTTTATACGTCTGCTGGTCTGGTGCATCAGCATCATTATCCTGGCGTTCTTCCTCACGCGGGATCCTGCTAATGCCTGGACCTGGCCAGCCATCCTGACCGGGTCCCTGTTGTTCGGTGCGGTAATTGTGATCACCAACCCCTTTGGAACAGTCACCAATTATCCCTTTTCTCTCGGCTGGTCGGAAGGCAACCGCCTATGGGATTATTCCCTGCTTTTCGGGAAGCATTTGTATAGCTATCCGCCCGGGGACCCTCCTTCCGCCTATCTGGACCTTGGCCGCCAATTGGTGGGAGGCCTGCCCTTTATCCTGCCACAGGTGTCGCTGGGGTTTGAGCGTTTTTGGATCGCCTTAATGGAAATCCTGCCATATCTCCTGCTGGGGTGGCTGGTCTTCAGACCTTCACATAAGAACGAAAGCCTTTCATGGATCCTGGCGGGAATCTGGGGCTTTATGTTTCTAAACCAGGGCCCGATCCATGCCCCTTTGTTAGTGTGCGCGATCCTGGTAGCGCTGGCATGGCGCCAGCCGCTGTGGGCAGCCATTCCCCTCGTAGCTATCGCCGGATATTTTGCCCTGGTCAGCCGCTCCACGTATATATTTGCCCCGGCAATATGGGCTGTGATGCTGGAGTTCGGGGGAGCGGCCCTGGAAAAAGATCGTGTGCGTGGGAGAGATTGGGGAAGGGCAACCAGCGTGGGATTGGCCGGCCTGCTTGGCGCTTTCGGAACCCAATTTATCTCAGCGATAAAATTCAGTGCACCCACAACAGCGGCCCCCGGTGGAGGTGTGGCGGCCGGTGTGGCTTCAGCAGCGAGTGCGGCCGTAACAACCGTTACCTCGGCAGGCACCGATCAACCCCTGCTCTGGTACAGGCTTTTTCCCAATGCAACGTATGGCTCCGGGATTTTGCTCGGTTTGCTGATCGCCGTGGGACCGCTGATCGTTATACTCGCCTTTCAAGCTGTCCATAGCTGGAAGTTGAATTTTCTGCAGAAACTCTCCATCCTGTTGCCGTTGTGCGCCTTTCTTGTGGTGGGACTTATCGTCAGCACCAAGATCGGCGGCGGAGGGGACTTGCACAACCTGGATATGTTCCTGATCGCCCTGTTGTTTGCGGCAGCGCTGGCCTGGAAAGGCGGTGGGGCAGAATGGCTGGCGGCCATTCAAAATGAAAAGATCTGGATGCAGGCCAGTGTTTTGTTGCTATTCGCAATCCCGGCTTTTCAGCCGCTCATGGCGCTGCGTCCACTTTCCTTCGCAAAGGATGCGAGCTGGCTGGCGGTGCTCGCAGATGTTGAGAAACCCAAGGACCTCGGTTCGCTGCCTTCGGAAGGCGCGATCCAAGCTGATCTGCAAGAACTGAACCAGGCGGTGAAAACGGCCCAGAGCCAGGGAGACGTTCTATTCATGGATCAACGGCAACTATTGACCTTTGGCTACATAAGGGATGTCGCGCTGGTGCCTGAGTACGAAAAGAAATTGATGATGGACGAGGCCTTGAGCAGCAATGCGGCCTATTTTCAGCCGTTCTACAAAGACCTGGCTGCGCATCGTTTTTCGCTGATCATCAGCGATCCGCTGCGCACGCCCATCAAAGACAGTGAATATGGGTTTGGCGAGGAGAATAATGCCTGGGTTAAGTGGATCGCCAAGCCCATATTGTGCTATTACCAAGAGAAAAATACCCTGACGGATGTACGTGTGGAGATGTTAACACCGCGCCAGGGTCCCAATGATTGTTCGAATACGTTGCCATAGATACCCGCACAGAGGCTTGCCTGTGAACCTGCCCTACCTCGTACCGCGCGTTATACGACACCTTTTGCCTGAACGCATCACGCGCTTCCTCCTGCTGCATTCCCTGGTCATTCGTCCCGGCGTTGAGACGAGCGATCCGGATACGGCGGTAAGACGATATGTGGAGGTGCTAGGGGCACGGAGCGATTCGGTGAAAGGCAAACGCATCCTCGTTTTCGGATACGGGGGGCGCTTTGATGTGGGGATAGGCTTGCTCGAAGCCGGGGCGGGCCATGTGGTGCTTTGTGATAAATATGCGCCACCGGATGATGCCCATAACAGCGGGCTGCTTCCAAAATACGATATGCACCTTTTCCTGGATAATGGACGGCCGCGACCGCGGCCCGAGCATATGACCCTGCTGGAGGCGGATGTGCGCGAGGTGCATCTTTCCGCTGAATTTCAACCCGTTGACCTGGTTGTCAGCAGTTCGGTCTATGAACACCTGGAGGATGTGGACGGCCTGACCCGCGCCCTGGCCGCGCTGACCCAACCAGCTGGCTTGCATATCCATTATGTGGACTTGCGGGACCACTTTTTCAAATATCCGTTCGAAATGCTGGCTTATTCCGAGAAGGCGTGGCGCACCTGGCTCAACCCGACCAGCAACCACAACCGCTTTCGGCTTTGGGATTACCGGCGGGTATTCGAAAAGTATTTTAAGCAGGTGGAGATCCAAATCCTGAAGAGCGATGAGGCGGCATTCGAGAAGGCCCGGCCGCGGCTGAGGCCGGAATTCGTAAGCGGCAATCTCAAGGAAGACAGCGTTACGCTGGTGCTAGTAATTGCATCGGGCCCTCAAAATGCAGGATAGCGTTTTGCAATATCGCAAGATAACATCTTGCGCTACGATGAAACAGGAGCATGAAACTTCTATCGGATATCGCACCACTCGTGGGTTGGGCTGCGTTATGGGCTGCTGGCGGCTGGATGCTGGCTGCTTCGCTCTTTCGTTTACGCCGCCCTGAGACCGGCCTGGTCGGTTTTGGGATCGGGCTTGTGCTTCAAACCTGGCTTGCCAATTTACTGGCACGCGGGCTACCGATATTAATTACTTTCTGGCTTGCGTCAGCGCTCGTCCTCGTGGCAGGGGGTATTTCGGCATTCGTTTTTCGCCGACACCTGCGATTCGATGTCTCTATTTCGCAGTGGCTTTGTCTTGGCATCCTGACGCTGCTTTTCAATGCCATCGGGCGCGGCCTGGGTATCTTCGATGATTATCAGAACCTGCCAACGATATCCCTGATGGCGGGCGGCGACGTCCCACCGCATTTTGCCCTCAACCCCGCAGTGAATTTTGGCTATCACTATTTTCTGCTGCTTTTTGCGGCGCAAGTGATGCGAATCGGCAACCTGTTCCCGTGGAGCGCTCTCGACCTGGCGCGCGGGCTTATCCTTGCGCTGCCCCTGATCCTTGCCGGATCTGTGGGCTTACCGTCTCACCCGGATACGGCTGGTGGGTATCCTGACAGCTTTCATGCTGGCCTTTGCCGGGGGAGCACGCTGGCTGTTGCTTTTGCTGCCTCAAGCCTGGCTCAATGCCATCTCGGGAAATATCACGTTGATCGGTTCTGCGGCTGCCACAGCATCCAATCTGTCGCAGGCGCTGCTCTCCAACTGGAAGATCGACGGGGCGGGGCCGATCCGCCTTTCCCGTTTGCGTTCTATACGGGCATCAACCAGCCCTTTATCATGGCCTATACGGGGATTTCCGGTTCAGCCATTATGGTCATGCTGCTCATTCTTCTGACAGCCAATCGCTGGCGGCATTGGAGCGCAGGCATTCTGACTTCCGTGCTCATCGCTTCGCTGGCGCTCACCAACGAAATCGCATTCCTGCTAATGGGGCTTGGTTTTGGGGTCGTGCTCATAGCATGGATGATCGCTCACCGGAGCTACAAATTACCCCGCGATCTCTTAGGGTGGACAGGGGTCATGCTTGCGGCGACACTGGGAGCCATCGTTCAAGGCGGCATGTTGACCGAAATTGTGCGTGCCCGATTTACCTCAGGACAAGCGCAGGCCAGCTATTTCGACACCGCACCCACCTTGGTCTGGCCGCCAGCGATCGTATCCGCGCATCTTGGTTCCTTGAGCATTTTTAATCCGGCCCAGCTGCTAGCTGCCCTGGCAGAAATCGGCCCTGTTATTCTGGTTACGCCACTTGTATTCGCCTGGGCATGGAAGTCTTTTCGCCTCGGCAAATGGTATGAAGCGGCGTTGAGTGCAGCCTCGTTGGGAAGTTTGATCGCGTTGTTTGTGGCTTTTAAAGGCCCGTTGTTCACAGCTACCCCGCGTTTGATGGGCGATTGGTTCTTTGTCTGCATATTGTATTCGGTCCCCTTGCTGTGGATCTGGGCGAGGAAACGAAGTGAGGCCGTCCAAATTGGCGCGGTGACCGGTGGACTGATTGCGGCCCTTTCGGGCCTGGTCCTATTTGGCGTTCAACTTGCCGCAATTCAAAAGCCGGTGTATGCAACTTTCATCACACCGATGGACGCCAAAATGACACAAGAGTATTGGAATAAGCTGGAACCCAAGGCGTTGATCTTCGACCCTGTGGTCTACCGAGCCCCAACTGTCTTTGGGCGTTTCACGGATTCATCGCCGTCGTGGTACCTGGAATCGCCGGAATGGCAAAGCCTTCTGAATGCTCCTGACCCTTTCAAGATCCATGCTGCAGGGTTCGACTATATGTATCTTGATAGCGATACCTGGAACAGCCTCACACCTGGCGAACAGGCTCTCTTTAGTGCTGCGTGTGTAAAACAGGTCGCTCAAGTGGATGGGGTGCACAGCGAGAAGGATTTCACCAAAGACTTCCGAAGGTTGTTGAATATACGAGATTGCAAGTAGCTTAGAGGGAGAGATGAAGGCAAGATAGCATCTTGCCCCACCCAGCAGGATAGAGGTAGCAGTGGCAGGATAGCATTGGCAAGATGACATCCTGCCCTACACTTGCGACTAAACGAATTTCATTCTCCGGGCGGCAAAGGCGATCATCCTGAATAAGAGCAAGCCGTGCTTCCAGCGCGAGATATTGGTGGAACCGTAGGTACGTTCGCGATATCGAATGGGCAGGTCTATGATCTTCAGATTAAGTTTGGCCGCGCCGAAGATAAGATCGTAGTCACCGAACGGGTCGAAATTGCCGAAGTAAGAACGGTTGGCTACGATGAGGTCGTAATCTTTACGCCAGAGCACTTTTGTTCCGCACAGCGTATCCTTGATGGGCTGGCCCAGTATCCAGGAGAACGCCAGGCTGAAGAACTTATTGCCGAGGAAGTTCAAGCCCTGCATGGCCTCCTTCTCCATGGGATAGACGAGGCGCACACCGTTAATAAATTCGCCTCGCCCTGAACGTAAGGCCTCGTAAAAGCGGGGCAGGTCTTCGGGCGGGACGGTTAGATCGGCGTCCAAAATCATCAGTATGTCGCCGGTTGCTTGCGCGAAACCGAGGCGCACGGCATCCGCTTTGCCAATGCCTGTTTGGCGGAAGAGCCGGCCTTTCATTTGAGGGTGGGCGGCAATTTCGCGCTCGATGGCCGCATACGTATCGTCATGTGAATGTCCCTCGACGAAAACCAATTCTGTCGAACAGCCCATTTTCGGAGTGCGCTCGAAGATGGCCTTGATGTTGCCGGATTCGTTGCGAGCGGGAACGATGACCGAAACAGCCGGTTCCACGGGGGGAGGTTCGGGCTGAAGACGAGCGATGACGAAATTAGTCAGCGCCAACTCGTTGAACGGCCAGAACCGCACGAGAAATTTGTCCGCCAAGCCGCCCAGAGGGAGCGGCCAGAGAATTTCATGCCAACGGCGTACGGCTTCAAACCCGGCCAAGTTCAACATGTTGCGAAGGTCCTTTGGGGTAAGCCAGTTCTGCGCAAGAGTGGGCGCGGCCAGGTTAAGCCCTTGTGCGATGGCGAGGGGAAGTTGCCATAAGCCGCTATAGAAGTTGAAGATGAGGCGTGTGGATGGCAGGCAGAGCCGTTTGATCCCCTCGAGAACGCGCTGGACATCCCACAGGTCGTTGACGGTATCAGAGAGAATTATGATATCGAAGGGCCCCTCCACCGCGGTGAGATCGTGGACATCAGCCAGGATGAAATCCAGGTTGGCATGTTTTGCCCTAGCGCGTTGGATCATCTCGGGAGAAAAGTCCACGCCGACACCGCGAGCCGGTTTAAGGGCGGCCAGCAGGTTGCCGGAGCCACATCCAATCTCAAGCACCCGCTGGCCCGGGCTGACCAAGAAGCGATAAACCTCTTCAAGCCTGCGGTGGTATGTTCCGCCCAAGCCGTTCCATTTATCGCGTTTACGGGCAACGGCATCCCAATGAGCGCTATGAGTCTGCTGATATGCCTGTCCCGCTGAGTCAAACAGAGGAATATTTTGCATAATGACACGATTGTAAGCGTGGAATTTGCCTTTGCAAAGGTCTGTGTTATAATTCAGCGACTGAATTTTGGAGATATGGAAACACCAAACGATAACTCCCGCGAGCTTACCCTGCTCGAAGAAGTGGAACATGACCCAGATGTAAACCAATCCACACTGGCCACCCAACTGGGCGTGGCGGTTGGAACGGTCAACTGGCATCTTAAACGGCTGGTGGCGAAGGGCTACGTCAAAGTTCAGCGCGCCGAGCGCAAAAAACTCCGTTACATCATTACACCCGAAGGCATTGCCTTGCGCGCCCGCCTGACCGTTGATTACGTAGAGCGGTCCTTTGATCTGTACCGAAAAACGCGCCACCGCGTCAAAGAGCATTTGGACGCCGTCAGGGCGGCAGGCTTTACCCGGGTGCGCGTCCTCGGTGAGGGTGACGTGGCCGATATATGCAAGCTCACGTGCCTTGAACAGGGGTTCACGGTGGTCCAAGACGCCGATGCACCCGCACTTGAATTGAAGGGCTGGAAAGTGATCCTTAACATGGGAGACCAAACATGAACCCGGATCGACATATTCTGGTGACCGGCGGTGCAGGCTATATCGGATCGCTCCTGACCTCGGAACTGCTCAGGGCCAATTTTCACGTTACGGTGATAGACAGCCTGCTCTTCGGCGGCGAATTGCTGGTCCCATTCCTGCATCACCCCAATTTTCATTTTGTCAAAGCCGATGTGACCGAGCCGCGGGCCGTCAAAGATGCCCTGCGCGGGGAATGGCCGAAACCCAGTGCCATTGTTCACCTAGCGGCCATTGTGGGATTCCCAGCCTGCCAGGCAGTCGGCAAGCAAGTGGCCTGGCGTTACAACGTAGAGGCGGTCAAGCAAGTCTATCAGCAAGCCAGCGACCTGGGCGTGGAACGGTTCATTTTTTCATCCACATACAGCAATTATGGCTTGATGGCCGATGGAAAACCCGTGAGTGAAGAGTCCGCCTTAAACCCACAATCGTTGTATGCCGAGACGAAGGTGGCAGCGGAAGAATATTTACTGGGACAGAAAGACGGAGCCAGCGCGCCGCTGTTATTCCGTTTTGCCACGTTATACGGGATCTCCCCGCGGACGCGATTCGATCTCATCGTCAACCAATTCGTGCTGGATGCCTTCACCAAGCATCAATTATTGATCTATCAACGGGGTTATTCACGTTCGTTCGTGCATGTGCGCGATGTAGTGCGCGGCATACTTATGGGGCTGGATACGGCCCAGGCGAAGATTCGGGGACAGGTTTACAACCTTGGTACGGAGAAAGGCAACTACACCAAGGATCAAATTGTAGAACATGTACTCAAACGCATACCGGAAACCGTGGTCGATTATAAAAATCTGACCTTTGGCGGGGACATGCGCGATATCAGTGTGTCTTTTGCGAAGATCCAACGTGAACTCGGTTTTGAAGCAACCCTGGACATAGATGACGGTGTCCGGGAATTGTTGTTTGCGCTCAAAAGCGGGTTAATACGCAACCCATTAGATCAGCGCTATCGCAATGCGCAATTCATAGTGCAATGAATGTTGCAAGTTGAAGGTGTAAGGCAGGGTTGAAAGTTGAAGGTTAGAAGGTTTAAAGTTAGAAGGTTCAACGATGACAACAGCAAAATGTTTTGAAGACCTCGAAGTCTGGCAAAGAGCCAAGGAATTGACGAATCTTATATACAATTATTCGTCAGGCGGGAACGTTTTCCCGTGATTTTGGTTTGTGCGATCAAATGCGTCGCGCGGCCGTATCTGTGATGTCGAATATTGCCGAGGGATTCGAGAGCCAAACGCAAGTTATGTTTATACAGTTCCTGGGACGCGCTAAAGGTTCGGCAGGCGAATTACGTTCCCAATTATATGTAGCCCGAGATCAGGAATACCTTACTGATGATCAATTTGCGCCGGCATTTTTATGCGCCGAAACCTGCAGCAAGCAGCTGACTCGATTGATCTAATACCTGGAAACGCAACCTAATTCCCGTCGCGTACGGGAGGATGGAGAATCTTACGATGTCTGACGATCAGCCCACGGGGTTTTGGCAAAACAAACGCGTGATCCTAACAGGAGGCGCCGGCTTTCTGGGTTCATTCGTTACCGAGAAACTCAAACAACGCGGTGCGGCGGATATTTTCATACCGCATATCGAGGACTATAACCTCGTGGATCCAAATGACATTCGCCGCTTATTTAGCAATTCGCTTAAAGGTGTAGACCCGAAGAATGTGGTCATCATCCACCTGGCTGCAAATGTGGGGGGCATCGGCGCCAACCGCGAACACCCGGCCGAGTTCTTTTATGACAATTTGATGATGGGTGTGGAGTTGATGCACCAGGCTTATAAGAACTCTGTAGGGAAATTTACTGCGATCGGCACAGTTTGCGCTTATCCCAAGTTCACACCGGTACCGTTCAAAGAAGAGGACCTGTGGATGGGGTATCCAGAGGAGACCAATGCGCCATACGGCCTGGCGAAGAAGATGATGCTGGTGCAGGCCCAGGCTTATCGCCAACAGTATGGCTTCAACGCCATCTTCCTTTTGCCCGTGAACCTGTACGGGCCGCGCGATAACTTCAACCTGCAATCATCCCACGTGATCCCGGCGCTGATCCGCAAGGCAGTCGAAGCAGGGGAACGCGGCGACACGGAATTGCCGGTGTGGGGCGACGGTTCGCCAACACGCGAATTCCTGTACGTGGAGGATGCGGCCAATGGAATTGTCACGGCCGCGGAGAAATACAATGGCTCGGAGCCGGTCAACCTGGGCTCAGGATACGAGATTTCCATCAAAAGCCTGGCAGAGTTGATAGTCCGCCTAACCGGTTTCAAGGGCAAACTGGTATGGCAAACCGATAAACCGAACGGTCAGCCCCGCCGGGGATTGGATGTGACGCGAGCCAAAGAATACTTTGGATGGCAGGCACAAGTCCCGTTCGAAGAGGGCATGCGCCGTACCATCGAATGGTATAAAGAGAAAAGAGAACAGAGCGTAGAGAATAGAAAGTAGAAAGTGGAAAAAAGAAGGAAGAAATTAAAGAATAGAGAAGAGGAAGAAAAAAAGTAAGGCTTCCCGCACTTCTCTTCTCAATAATCAAGCCATGACTGAAATTGTAAAGAACGAACCAACAACCATCTATATCAAGCCGTCTGTGGGCCTGGCTGCGCTCAACCTGCGCGACCTGTGGATCTATCGTGAGCTGGTCTTCTTCATGATCTGGCGCGATATCAAGGTCCGCTATAAGCAGACCCTGTTGGGGGCGGCCTGGGCCGTGATCCAACCGGTGCTGACCATGCTTATCTTTAACTTTGTCTTTGGCACCGTTGCCAAGGTGCCGACCGAAGGGATACCCTACCCGATCTTCTCCTACACGGCCTTACTCCCCTGGGGACTCTTCTCGGTGGCATTGAACAGCGCCAGCCGTTCGTTAACTACGAATCAGAATATGGTGACGAAGATCTACTTCCCGCGGCTTGTTTTGCCGCTGGCTTCCGTGCTCGGCGGGTTGGTGGACTTTGCCATTGCATTCATGATCCTGATCGTCATGATGATCTACTACAAAATAACACCGACGTCAGCCATATGGACCCTGCCTTTGTTCCTGCTGTTAACGATAATCACCGCGCTGGGAGTGGCGCTGTGGCTCTCGGCCATCAATGTGCAGTATCGTGATGTCAACTACGTCCTGCCGTTCCTGACGCAATTCTGGCTGTTCCTCACACCGGTCGCCTATTCCGCCCAGGTGATCTCGGCCAAGTGGCAGATCGTTTACTCGCTGAACCCGATGGCGGGTGTAGTCAACGGCTTCCGCTGGGCATTGCTGGGCACGAACACAGGTCCCAACCTAAACATGGTGGTTTCGATACTCATTTCGCTGGTCTTCCTCGTCAGCGGACTGTTCTACTTCCGTTCGATGGAACGGACTTTTGCGGATACGATCTAAAATGACAACAGCGATACGAGTTGACAACCTGGGTAAGCGTTACCGCATTGGGGCGGCGCAGACCAAATTCCGATACGGCATGTTCCGTGAGGTGCTGGTGGATGTCGCAAAGACTCCTTTGCGACTGGCCCAGGCTATGACGGGCAAAGGCATGCGGGGCAGCGATGCGACCTCATTCATTTGGGCCCTCGAAGATGTTTCCTTCGATGTGGAAGAAGGAAAAGTTCTGGGCATCGTGGGGCGCAACGGGGCCGGAAAGAGCACGCTGCTAAAAGTATTATCGCGAGTCACCGAACCCACCAAGGGAACGGTGACCGTGCGTGGACGTGTGGGTTCCCTGCTCGAAGTAGGGACAGGTTTTCACCCCGAGTTGACAGGTCGCGAGAATATCTACATGAACGGCGCAGTGCTGGGCATGAAACGCTCCGAAATCGAGCGCAAGTTCGATGAGATCGTTGCCTTCTCGGAGGTGGAACAGTTCATCGAAACACCCGTCAAGAGGTATTCATCGGGGATGTATCTGCGCCTGGCTTTCGCAGTCGCGGCACATCTCGAGCCGGAGATCCTCGTTGTGGACGAGGTTTTGGCGGTGGGCGATGCCGAATTCCAGAAAAAATGCCTCGGTAAAATGGGCGATGTGGCCCAGCAGGGACGCACAGTGCTGTTTGTCAGCCATAATATGTCGGCCATCCTGCGCCTGACACAGGAAGCGATCGTCCTGAAAAAGGGCCGGCTGATCAAGCGGGCGCCGACACAGGAAGCGGTGGATTATTACCTGTCCTCCGGCCAGGCAGAGGTAGGTGAGAGGATCTGGGATGCAGAAGATATCCCGGCCTCGGCGGCACCTTTCAGACCAATCGCGCTGCGGCTAAAAAACAAGAGCGGTAAAGTAGTGGATACGGTTCGTTCGACCGAGCCCGTGACGCTTGAACTGGAATATCAACTTGACGCCCCGGTCACAGGCCTGAGGGTGGGGATGTATCTCAGCACGATGCGCGGCGAGTATGTCTTCACAGCCTTCGATACGGACGATGTTTTGCAATTCGAGCGGTTTGGGTCCCGCAAAGCAGGACGTTATTTCAGCCGCTGCAATTTGCCGGGTGACTTTTTGAATGAAGGCCGCTATTCACTCGGTGTGAATGCCAGTTCCTTCGGCGTGCGCCGCTATTTCATGGATGAGACGGCGCTGTCCTTCAATGTGGATATATCAGGCGCCCCCGGCACCCAATGGCCTGAAATGCGGCAAGGCCCGGTGCGCCCGCGCCTTGAATGGCAGATCGAGAAAGTCGAATAAATCATTAATGGCCGTTGCTATAAAAGATATTTTCGGCAATTTCCCGATGGCGGCAGATCTATACGATGCCGTCCGGCGTGGTCGCCCGCAGACGCGATATAACCTGGAGCAGCTGGCCGCGCACCTCTCGACGGCGGTCGAGCAGACGCGTCCCTTTGCCGAGAGCGCAAAACGTGGAAAGAAGCTGCTGCTGTTCGGCACGCTGCATTACTGGATCGAGCAAGCGGCGATGCTGGGCCTGGCCTTGCGCGGCCTGGGACATACCGTCACGATCGCATACCTGCCCTACGGCAATTTTGACAAGAAGATCAATGCCTTTGATCTGCGCCGCCAGGACCTTTATACCCGCCGGGTATTAGCGCCGCTTTCCGGACTCGTTGAGCATGTTTCCCTATTCGATGTGCGCCCGGCGGAGCAATTACCCATTGAGCTGGAAAAGGCTGTCGAAACCGCCTCCGCTTTCGATACGATGTACACGCTTCAGGTGGAAGACTTCGACCCCGAATCAGAGCTATACAAGCTGCGGCTCGAACGCAACCACAGCGCCGCTTTAAGGGCGCTAAGCCTTTTGCAAAGCGAGCGCCCCGAGGCGGTCCTCATCCCCAATGGCCTCGTTACGGAACTGGGAATCTTCTACCAGGCCGCGCGCCATCAAAACCTGATGACGGTTACCTACGAGTTCAACGATCAGCGTGAACAGGTCTGGCTGGCCCAGAATGATATTGTGATGCGACAGCACATCGATGAGTTGTGGCAGGCGCGCGGCAAGCTGTCCCTGACCGAGGGTGAACGCGAGAAAATCGCCGCCCTGGAAGAGGCACGCACGAGCGCACGAAAATACGGGAAAGGCACGCGCTTCTGGCAGGATGTGGTCTCCATTGGCGGCGAGGAGTTGCGGAAGACCCTGGGGCTCGATAACCGCCCCGTAGTGCTGCTGCCCACGAATGTGCTGGGCGATACCCTGACGCTGGGCCGCAACATCTTTACAGCCAGCATGGCCGAATGGATCGAGAAGACCGTTCAATACTTCGCAAAGCGACAGGACGTTCAATTGGTCCTGCGAATCCACCCGGGTGAGCGCCTGATGAAAGGGCCCTCGATGCTGGGCGTGATCGAGCGGACCCTCCCGGAATGCCCCGAGCATATCCACGTCATTGGGCCGATGGAAAAGATCAATACTTACGACATCATGGAAATTGCGGGCCTCGGGCTGGCCTACACAACCACGGTGGGACTGGAGATGGCGATGCGGGGCGTGCCGGTGATCGTGGCCGGTGATACGCATTATCGCGGCCGGGGATTCACATTAGAACCCGCCTCCTGGGAGGATTATTTTGGGATGCTGGAGAAGATCCTTTCGGACCTGCCGGGGCAGCGTTTATCGCAGGAGCAGGTTGAAACTGCATGGAATTATGCCTATCGTTTTTTCTTTGAATTCCCGCTCGATTTTCCGTGGAGATTGATGCACTTCTGGAAAGATGTAGAGATCTGGCCACTGGAGCGCGTGTTATCAGAAGAAGGCCAGGCGGAATTCGGCCAAACTTTTCAATACCTGGCCGGCGAAAAAAGAGCATGGTGAACGAGAAGGGCGCAGCAGAGACTGGAGGCCCTGACGAATTTCCATTCCAGTGCAGCCCACAACAAGGAATCATGGATAATACAAAACAACAAGTGCGCGAATTCTATGATCAAATAGGCTGGTCGCAGATCGGCAGCGGTTTGTATCAGAACGCGCGCTATGAAGACCTGCGCCCGATTTCGCACGAGTATATCCATAAGTGCCATTTGCGTGTCAATCGTTATCTGGCTGAAAATGGGGACTTCTTGCTGGACGCGGGCTCGGGGCCCGTGCAGTGGCCCGAATACCTTACCTACTCTGCAGGTTATCGTTTTCGCGTTTGCGCCGATATCTCGATCACGGCCCTCAGGGAGGCGCGTACCCGATTGGGCGGGCGTGGTCTATATGTTGTAGCCGATATTGCCGAGCTACCATTCAAGGGCGAGGTCTTCGACGGAGCCGTCTCGATGCATGCCATCCATCACCTGCCCTTGAGCGAACACAAGCATGCCTACCTGGAATTGAACCGCGTTTTGAAACCCGCTCAAAGCGCGGTTGTGGTCAATGGCTGGGACAATCCCTGGCTCATGCGGGCAGCGGAGCCGTTCATCCGGCTGGGGCGCTTCTTGAGCGGCCGCACAGCCAAACGGAAGAAGGATTGGGCAAACGAAGAAGACCAGGCCGGTACTTTTGTTGGAAAAATGACGCCGAGCTGGTTGAAGAGCGAACTAGAAGGCGCAGTGAACTTCGAGATCCATCCCTGGCGCAGCCTGAGCCCGCGGTTCATGCGCTGGTTCGTCCGTCCGCAGATGGGCGGCCGGCTGTTCCTGCGAATGGTATATTGGCTGGAGGAACACTTTCCGGGTTTCTTCGGTGAGAATGGTCAATACCCGTTGATCGTGATTCGGAAGGGTTGATTGAAAGTTGAAGGTTGAGAACAGGGCAAAGAGAATTTGAGAATAGAGAGAAGTGAGAAAAAAGAACAAAAACCAAAGAAGAGCGAACAAATTGCGAAGAGATAACAAAGAATAGGGAAAAGAAAAAATGGATTGGAATAATCAAGTTGTACTCATCACCGGTGGGACGGGCTCTTTCGGCAAGAAGTTTGCCGAAATCATGCTGAAGGACTTCAACCCAAAGAAGATCATCATTTTCAGCCGTGATGAATTAAAGCAACACGAAATGCGAATTGCGGGCTTCGACCAGCCCAACCTGCGGTATTTCATCGGTGACATTCGCGACCGCGAACGCCTTGTGCGCGCCCTGCATGGGGTAGACATCGTCATCCACGCGGCGGCGCTCAAACAGGTGCCAGCCTGCGAATACAACCCCATGGAGGCGGTCAAGACCAATATCATCGGCACCAGCAATGTGGTCGAAGCGGCGCTGGATGCCGGCGTGAAAAAGGTTATGGCGCTCAGCACGGATAAGGCAGTCAACCCTGTGAACCTTTACGGCGCGACCAAGCTCGCGCTGAAAAACTTGACGGTCCAGAGCAATGCTTATGCGGCGGGAACGGCGACACGCTATTCGTGCGTTCGATACGGGAACGTCGTAGGCAGCCGAGGTTCGGTGGTGCCGGTCTTCCTCAAACAGCGCGAAAATGGCAAGGTGACCATCACAGACGATCGCATGACGCGTTTCTGGCTCTCGCTGGAGCAGGGGGTTCGTTTTGTGGTCTCGTGTGTCGAACAGATGGAAGGCGGCGAAGTCTTCGTGCCCAAGATCCCCTCGATGAAAGTGATCGATCTTGCCAAGGCGATCGCGCCAGAGGTCAAAGTGGATATCATCGGTATTCGTCCCGGCGAGAAACTTCACGAGGTACTGATCTCAGAAGATGAGGCCCGCAATACCGTGGAGCTGGATAACCTGTTTGTGGTCCAGCCGGCGGAGGCGTTCTGGTTCGGTTATTCCTGGCAAAAACGCGGTACATTACTTTCAGATAGTTTCCGTTATTCCAGCGATAACAACGCACAATGGCTCGATGTAGAAGGGATACGCAAGTTTATCGAACCATTCGAGAAGTTATATTCCGTGGGAAAGCTGGAAGGGTGAGAACGGAGGTGTCAGGTGCGAGGTTTCACGTGTCAGATATCAGGTACCAGGTGCAGGTATCGAATTTAACGCGGCCTAGAATTAAGGAATTGATTCTTCCATGACACGACTCTTGATCACCGGCGCAAGCGGATTACTCGGATTGAACCTGGCTTTGGATGCAGCGGGAACCCACGAGGTGATCGGCGTAGACCGTAATACACTCAAGTCGGCGCCGTTCCAAGTCATTAAGGCGGACCTGCTCAGCCGCGATGCGGTTCCCAATATTTTGAAAGAGGCCAATCCGGAGGCCGTAATCCACTGTGCGGCGCTGGCGGATGTAGATACCTGTGAATCGAATCCAGATCTTGCCCGCCGGACCAACACCGAGTTGCCGGCCCAACTGGCAGATGAGTGCGCACGCCGCAATATCCGTCTCATCCATATTTCAACGGATGCCGTTTTTAATGGGCAAAAAGCCGGTCATTATTCGGAATCGGACCAGCCCACCCCGGATGGGGTTTATGCGACAACCAAATTTCAAGGCGAGAAGGCAGTCTTGCAGGCCAACCCGGCCGCGATCGTCGCCCGCGTAAATTTCTATGGCTGGTCCTTAGGCGGCAAAAGAAGCCTGGCAGAGTTTTTTGTGAATAACCTGAGCAACGGAAGAACCGTCAACGGCTTTACCGACGTAACTTTTTGCCCCATGTTGGTCAACCACCTTGGAAAAATCCTGATCCAGATGCTGGACATACGGCCTGCGCGGGCTATATCACGTGGTTGGGCCGCAAGCGATGAGCAAATATCAGTTCGGCGTGGAGATCGCACGCAAATTCGGCCTGCGAGAAAGCCTGATATCTCCGCAATCGGTGGACAAATCGAGCCTAACTGTACACCGTTCCCACAATTTATGGCTTTCCACCCACAGGTTGTCAACAGATTTGCATCAAGTTATGCCAGACTTTTCCACAGGTCTCGACCAGTTTTATGCACAGTTCCAGCAGGGTTATCCACAGAAAATCCGCAGTTATCAACATAAATGACCATTTGGTTCGATGAATAACAGAATGTCATTTTCATGGATTGATCGGATTGTCACCGGCTTTTCGGGAAAAAGCGCGAATCCGGTCCATTTCGTGCGATACAGCACTCGCCTGACACAGGATCTTTGACATAGCGTGTTCATGCTCTGAATTCTTTGAAGGATTCTCATCCAGTGTCGTCGAAATCAATGGACTCAAAATTCGGATTGTTTTCTTCAGCTCGCAGCCAGAACCTTGCAGCATCAGGGATTATCCTAATCTTTATCCTGCTCAGCGCCTTCAGTGTCCAGGGAATGTCATTGACGGCCGATGAGCCCGATCATTATAAATACGGAACGAGGATCCTCTCGCTGAACTCCACCCGCTTCGATGACAGCAAGATGCCGATAACAGCCCTGAACGCCTTACCGGCAAAGTTGGCATCGAAGCTGCCCATGGGTCCGGTAAGAGACTTCCTGGGGCAGTTTATCGTTGCCAGGTTCGTCACGATCCTGTTTTCCGCCCTTACTGCGCTGCTCCTTTTTCATTGGTCCCGCTCCTTGTATGGATTTGCCGGCGGGCTTGCAACGCTTGTTTTATATGTATTCGACCCGAATATTATTGCGCATTCCCAGCTAGTGACCACGGATATCTATGTTACAGGGATGGTCGCTTTTTCCTGTTATTGGTGCTGGAAATATGCAAATACCGGCCGCCTCCGTGATGGATTGATGTGTGCGCTGGTGCTGGGCTTCAGCCAGATCACAAAATATACGGCACTGGCCTTAGTGCCCTTGTTCTTTATCATGCTTTTGGCCCATGATTGGCTCGTACTAACCCCGGATCATCCGATGCAGATCAGGTATGTGGTGGGCAAGGTGGCGGGTAAAGCACTTATTTTTGCCGTGCTTACGATTGCGTCCAGCCTGGTGTTCATCAATATCGCGTTTTTATTTAATCAACCCTTGAAACCTTTTAGGGACTACCGGTTTCAATCCGAGATCTTCAAAACTTTACAAAGCCAGGCCGGGGTATTGGGAAATATTCCCGTGCCTGTGCCATATCCTTACCTGCAAGGTCTTGACAGGATCTCTTTTCGGGAGAGCACGGGCTTCGGGTATGGCAAAATATATCTGCTGGGACAACTCAAAGACGGCCAGGGATTTAAGGGATATTATTTTGTTGCCTCGTTGCTTAAAGTCCCCATTGCCACACAACTCATTGTGATCGGCTCCCTGGCCGTTTATTTTATCGATCGCCGGCGACGGAAGTCCTTCTTCCAGAATGAGGTATTCCTTCTTATACCGGCCCTTTTCTTCATCATCTACTTTAATTTCTTTTACAATGCACAGATAGGAATCCGTTTTTATCTGGTGGTTTTTCCACTGTTATATGTTTTTTCCGGCGGATTATTCCAGAACTGGAACCAATTTGCTGCATGGTCAAAGGCTGCCGTTTTGATATTGGCTTTATACCTGGTCGCTTCCGTACTATCTTATTACCCTCAATACCTGGCCTATTTCAATGAGCTGGTATGGGACCGGAAAACCGCCTATAAGTACCTGTCGGATTCGAATCTCAACTGGGGGCAGGGAAAAAACGCCCTGCAGGCTTACCTGTCCAGCCATCCTAATGCCGTGTACGAACCGGACAAAATCGAGAGTGGCGAAATTATCGCGTCGCCGGACGACCTGGTTGGCGTAACGGACGATCCGAAGAAATTTGCATGGCTGAGGGAGAATTTCGAGCCTGCCGGTACGGTGGCAGACGTTTACCTTATCTATGAGGTATCTCCGCAGGAGTTAGATCAGTTGTGCAAAACCAAAGCGATATGCCCGTAGAGAATTGCCGACAAAGATCAGCTCATCCAGCGCAAATCGCGCCACAGGCCTACCTTCGAGCTGAACAAGGGGTAAGCCTGCGGGACGGTGTGTAACAAAATTCGTAATTTGCTGAATTAACAGAAAGGAGTTGAATTCATGGAAGTAAAAATTGCCGACTGCACGATTGGACCTAACCATCCCACTTATTTCATCGCGGATGTCGCTGCCAACCATGATGGAGACATGGAACGCGCCAAGATGCTCATCCGCCTTGCCAGGGAAGCCGGGGCTGACGCCGCCAAGTTCCAGAATTTCCAGGCGCCCAAAATCGTTTCTGACTACGGCTTCAAGCATATGAATTCGCAGGTTTCACACCAGGCCACATGGGAAAAATCGGTATTCGAGGTATATCAAGACGCTTCCATCTCGCTGGACTGGACGCCGATCCTGAAAGAGGAATGCGACAAAGTCGGGATCCACTATTTCACATCGCCGTATGATTACGATTCAATTGAACATGTCGAACCGTTCGTGCCGGCTTTCAAAATCGGTTCGGGTGATATCGATTGGATCGAGGCTCTAGAACACATGGCCCGAAAAGGCAAACCGATCATCCTGTCCAGCGGCGCGGCGGATATCGCGGACGTTCAGCGCGCGGTGCATGCCATATTGAAAATCAACAAGCAATTGGTGTTACTGCAGTGCAATACGAACTATACGGCCAGCCCCGAAAACTATGACCATATCCATCTCAACGTGCTCAGGACTTATGCCAGCATGTTCCCGGAGGTAGTGCTCGGCCTTTCGGACCATACACAGGCTAATGCCACCGTGCTGGGTGCGGTGACCCTGGGGGCGCGCGTAATCGAGCGCCACTTTACCGACGATAATAACCGGACCGGTCCAGACCATAAGTTTGCGCTCAACCCCGCTGCCTGGGCGCACATGGTGGCTGAGACGCGTCTGCTCGAAAGGGCCCTGGGCTCGGCCGATAAATTCATTGCCGGCAATGAGCAGGAAACGAAAATAGTCCAGCGCCGATGCCTGCGGGCGGCCTGCGATGTGAGAGCGGGCGAAGTCTTTACAAGAGCTATGATCGATGTCCTGAGGCCGGCCACGCCGGGGGCGATCAAACCCCATGAAATTGAAGACGTGATCGGCACGCGGGCGCTGCACGATCTTCCCACGGGCAAGGAGCTGAGATGGACGGATGTGGGAGAGTGAGGTCCGGGGGGCGATGTGCGATAGTGACGTGCGAAGTGCGGTGTGCGATGTGCAGATACCAGGAATGTCGGAAGGTGAGGAGATAGATGACAATTCGAAAGTTTGAAGACATTCAGGCCTGGCAGGAGGCCCGTGTATTGGTTAAGCAGGTTTACCAATTGACCAAGGAGGGAGCCTTATCGAAAGATTTTGGCTTGCGTGACCAACTGCAACGCGCGTCAGTATCGATAATGGCAAATATTGCGGAAGGATTCGATTGCGATTTAAATGTTGAATTCTGTCGTTTTCTCGGCATTGCCCGCAGTTCAGCAGTTGAAGTCCAATCTTTGTGATATGCGGCGTCAGACGTCGGATATCTTTCTCCCGATGAGTTCAAGCTCGCTTACGATCAGTCAAACAAGGCCAAGGCTCTCATTAGTGCTTTCAAAAACGCCATGCCAAGAAGGAATTGAAGCCTACAAGACCACGTAACTCATATGCGTATATTATATTTCTCGAAAACTTATTCGCCTCACGACCACCGGTTTCTGTCTTCACTGGCTGGAACCAGGCACAAGGTTTTCTATTTGCGGCTGGAACGAAATCAAAGGGAGGTGGAGGATCGCCCGGTACCCTCAGAAGTGGAACAAATCCCATGGGCCGGCGGACAACAGGCCTTTCGCTGGCGCGATGTGCCGCGTCTAACCCTGGATTTGAAACGCATCATCAGGGAGATCAAGCCCGACCTGATCCATGCAGGCCCGATCCAGACCTGCGCGTTCCTCGTCGTGCTGTCCGGTTTTCGGCCGCTGCTAACCATGTCCTGGGGGTTTGACTTGATGGAGGATGCGCAGCGAAATGGGTGGTGGAGGTGGGTGACAGGTTATACTCTTAAGCGCAGCACTTTCTTCAGCAGCGACGCCCAGGTCACACGCGCTAAAGCCGTTGCTTTCGGCATGAAGCCAGACAGGACCGTGGTTTTCCCGTGGGGTGTTGACCTACAAAGATTTAGCCCAAAGCCGCCAAAGGGCAGGGGGCAGCGGCCCCTTGTCCTCTTCTGCAACCGTGCCTGGGAACCCAGCTATGGAGTGGATGTAGTTGCCAGAGCCTTCGTTAAAGGTGGCGCAGCGCCGTAAGGACGTCAGCCTGCTTTTGCCGGGCACCGGCTCGCAGGCGCAAACCATTCGGAAAATCCTGATGAATGGCGGCGTGCTCGAGCGGGTGCAGTTCGGCGGACAAATCCCATACGCGGATATGCCGCGCTGGATGCAAATGGCCGATCTTTACATTTCGGCATCGCATGTGGATGGCTCATCCGTTTCATTGATGGAAGCACTGGCCTGCGGCCTGCCAGCGCTGGTCTCCGATATCCCGGCAAACAAAGAATGGGTGAAGGAAGGAGTCAACGGCTGGCTTTTCCCCGACGGGGATGCTGAGGCGCTGGCTGAAAAGATCCTGGCCGTGAATGCTCAAAGGAAAAGCCTGGCTAAAATCGGTCGATGCGCCCGCGAGTCAGCAGAAGAACGGGCCGACTGGAAGAAGAATTTTGCCGTTCTGCTGGAGGCTTATGAGAAGGCCGTGCAATTCAAATGACCAAAGGAGGTCCGAATGATAATCTCGCTGATCCTTGCGGTCGCGATCACCATTCTGGCAGTCTTCTTTGCCAGTTACAACCCGAGCGTGATCATCGTCAATTTATTTGGCTACCGGGTGCAGGGAACCATTGGCGTGATGATGGTGCTGGCTCTGGGTATCGGAGTCCTGGTGGGCATGCTGCTAATGCTACCCTCGATCATCAGCCGCAGTTGGGCGTTGATGCGCCATAAACGAAAACTGCAGGAGCTTCAGAAGGCCACCCAGGCCGGAGTAATGGATGAGGCGCAACCCTCCGACCCGGACGGGGGAGAATGAAGCAAAGAGTTGTTGCCATCATCCAAGCCCGGATGGGTTCCTCGCGCCTACCCGGGAAAGTGCTGAAGGACATTGCGGGACAGCCAATGCTGTCCCGCGTTTACACGCGCACCTCGCGATCGGCTACCGTTGATCAGACCCTGGTCGCCACGACCATCGAAAAGGCCGACGACGCTATTGCGGAATACTGCGACTTCAGCGGCATTCCCTTTAGCCGCGGCAGCCAGTTCGATGTGCTCGATCGCTATTACCAAGCGGCGGTACAGGCCAAGGCAGACATCGTGGTACGCATCACGGCAGATTGCCCCGTGATCGACCCCGTCTTGATCGATGAGGTTGTGAATACTTTGATCGGAGAGCCCGGGGCAGGAGAGCGGGCAACGGAATTTGATTTTGCCGCAAACCGGCTGCCTCCGCCACTGCAGCGCACTTATCCCATCGGATTGGACGTTGAAGCCTGCACGTTCCAGGGCCTCCAAGAGGCCTGGAGCAAAGGTAAAGCGCCGCACCATCGTGAACATGCCATGCCTTATCTTTATGAAGGGGTGAAGCTAACGAGCGTCAGCCGCAAATTGGAAACCGGAATATCCCTGCGCGGATACAGGATTGCCCTCCTGAATACCACCACCGACTTCGGCGAATATCGCTGGACCGTGGACACTGCCGAAGACCTGGAGTTCATCCGCCAGGTCTATTCCCGCTTTAACGGACGCGAGGATTTTTCGTGGAAAGAGGTCCTTGATCTCGTTCACAACGAACCGGGGTTGATGGAAATAAACGCGGGCGTGAAGCATAAGACGTTCAACGATGTAGATCAGAGAGGGTTGAAAGGTTGAAGGTTGGTAGGCTGAAGGTTAGAAAGTTGAAGGTTGGCTGCGGTGGGCATGAAAATCCCTTGCACCTGCGGTCACATGGCCGAAGAAGACGATGAAGCTTGTATCCGAACGGGAGACTGAAGAATGCCATGAAGGCGAACACCTGCGCCTGTGGTCGCCCAAAGGTTGAAAGTTATAAACGACAGCATTGAAAACATTGAACACACCTTTCATTACCCTTTTTTCCGCCCCGAAATCGTTCGATGATGCGCATATTGCAATCATCCAACGCAATGCCATCAAATCCTGGACCCTTTTACCAGAGGCAGAGGTGATCCTGCTGGGTAACGAGGAAGGCCTGGATGAGGCCGCGCAGGAACTAGGCGCCGTGCACATCCCGGGCGTGGCTAATAACAAGTCCGGTACGCCGTTGATCTCCTCCATGCTCCAGCTGGCCCGCCAGCATAGTCACAGCGATAACCTTTGTATCGTCAACGCGGACATGATCCTCATGCCCGATTTCGTGCAGGCCGCGAAACAAGTCGTTCAACTGAAACATGATTTTGTCATGCTGAGCCAACGCTGGGATGTGGATGTTGCCGATCCCATCGAATTCACCAACGGCTGGCAGGACCGTCTCCGATCTTCAGCGCTCAGCCAAGGCAGCTTGCACCGCCCTGCGGGCAGCGATTTTTTCCTGTTTCCCCGTTCCTGCTATACCGAGGTCCCTGATTTTGCGATCGGAAGGGCGGGCTGGGACAACTGGATGATCTATAAAGCTCACGAGGAAAAGTGGGCAATCGTCGACGCCACGCCCTCCATGATGATCGTTCATCAAAACCACGATTACAGCCACCTGCCCGATTTAAAGCCGCACTATACCCTCCCGGAAACCAACGAAAATATCCGGCTGGCCGGCGGGGAGGCCGCCATCCGCTATACTGTACTAGATTCCACCCATTGTCTGCGTAACGGCAAATTAGCACGTCCGGGAATGTCTTACCTGCGCTTCATGCGCGGCGTGGAACTTTTCTTGCGGGCCGTTTTCTTCTTCCTGCCCGAGGACATGCTGGAGAATGTAGCCCGCCCCAAGCGATGGAAGAAGAGGATACAAAAGATATTTCGGTGATCCCCCCCCGGCTTCCAGGGCAATGCCCAGAGACTTTAGTCCAAGTCTCAAAATATTATGAGCGGCGTTTTCATCCCGATCCATGACCAGACCACAGACAGGACATCGATGCACACGAACGGACAAAGACTTCTCCACCAAAGTTCCGCAGCAAGAACACATCCTGGATGTGTTGCGTGGATCAACCAATACCACCACACGACCAGCATTTTCAGCTTTGTACGTGGTGTAGGTGATCAATTGATTCCAGGCTGCATCCGAAATGCTTTTTGCCAGACAATGATTTTGAAGCATGTTCTTGATCCGCAAATCTTCAAAAGCCATAAAGCCAAAGCGATCCACCAGTTCACGGCTTTTCTGGTGAGCAAAGTCCCTGCGCCGATTGGCAATGCGCTGATGGATATACTGTACGGCCCTACGGCGCTTTGCCCGGTCAGAAGTTCCTTTTTCTGCCCGAGAAAGTTTGCGCTGCGCTTTGGCAAGTTCCTTTTCATCCCTGCGAAAGAACCGTGGATTAGGAGGTCTTCTCCGTTGGAAAACGTAGCAAAATTCTCCAAACCCATATCGATCCCAACTGCCAGTTCATTGAAAGGCAAGCGTTCGGGCTCGACTTCGCAGGAGAAGCAAGCATACCAGTTTCCAACCGCATCCTTCTGAAGGGTGAGCGTCTTACTCTGCCCTCGACCGGGCGATGCAGGACCATTCTCATCACACCCATTTTGGAAATGCGCAAACCGTTGTCCCGCAATTCAAACCCCGACTGCATGAAGGTGAAACTATCGTACCGGCCATCACCCGAAAGCGGGGATAACCAGACTTCTCCCCCGACTTCACTCTGCGAAAGAAGGCCTGGAAAGCCAAATCGACCCGCGCTTGCACATTCTGCAAAACCTGAGAATGGACACTCGCCAATTCGGATGATCTCGTTCCAAATCGTGAGCAGTTTATTCGTATCGTACAGCGAAAGGTTTTTCTTGTCCTGCTCCCAGCTGTTTTGCGAACCGCCTACGTCTCATTGAATACCCGCGACAAAGTTCCAGCGTCCGATTCAGTTGGGGCGCTGGCTCTTGGAAGGCCTGAGACGATACTGAGTTTTCATTTACACGTCTTTTTTTCGATATATGATTTCGATATTCGTAAATCGGGAATTGGGAATGGTGTCAGATCCCTACGCAACGAAACCGAAGCCGCGAATATCGAACCTTCGACCTGGATATAAAATCAGATGCGTAAAGGCCAAAACCCAGCCAAATTCGTCAATAAAGTCTCCGAACCCAAGCGGATCACGGCAGCACTGCTCAATTACATTCCCTTCCTGAGTGGATTCTATGCCGAGACGCTCGACGTGCTCAAGGCCTGCATGCAATCCATGTGCAAGGATGCGGGACTCGCCTTTGACCTAATGGTGTTCGATAACGGCTCGTGTGCCGAGGTGCGGGACTACCTCATCGGTGAAAAAGAGGCCGGACGCATTCAATATTTGATCCTTTCCGAAAAAAACATGGGCAAGGGCGGTGCATGGAATATCATCTTTGCCGGCGCACCCGGCGAAATCCTTGCCTACACGGACAGCGATGTTTTGTTCTCGCCAACCTGGCTCTCGCGCTCGGTGGAGATCCTTGAGACCTTCCCGGAGGTGGGCATGGTGACGGCGCGCCCGTTCCGCACGCCGCCTGAGTTCTACAAGAACACTCTCCGATGGGCGCGTAAAAACGCAGAACTCGAAGAGGGGCAATTCATCCCATGGAAGACATTCCTGGAGTTCAATCTGTCGCTCGGACAGACGGAGGATGAGAACCGCAAGGTGTATGCAGAGACCCGAGACTGGCGAATCTCCTACAAAGGAGTTGCCGCCATGGCAGGCGCCTCACACTGGCAGTTCACGGCTTACAAGTCCACGCTTCAACAGTTCATACCCTTTGACATGGATAAACCGATGGGACAGGTGCGCCAGTTGGATAAACGTATGAACGATGCAGGACTCCTGCGCTTGATGGTCTCTGATCCGCTAGCGATGAACATGAGCAACACGCTGGGGTATTTCCGCGGGGAGTTGGGAAGGGAAACCACAAGGCGGAAACCCGGCCTTGCAAAACGAGTATTGGAGTTCGGGCCGGTTAAAAAGACGCTGCTGGCGGTGTATAACAAGATCTTCAATTGGTATTATTCATAATTCTGGCATTGTAGGTGAGGGGGCTGCATGGCGCTTGAGAGGTATGGGAGTTCGAATATTCATGGAGTTTTGCTTTGTATTTTCCTTCCGGTAAGTAAATAATGACCAGACGCATTTTCATTTCCGCCGACCACGGCATGGCAATCATCTACTTCCTGCAAAGCGATGTGATCCCCACGTTGCTGGCCGGAGGGGTCGAAATCATCGTGCTTACCGACGACGAGACCAAAGAGAGGATCGCCGCGCGTTTTGCCAAACCCGGCCTGATCTTTGAAGGTTTGCGTCTGCATCAGGCCGAGGACTTTGCCCGAAAAGCGAGCCCGCGCTGGCAGTGGCTGCTCGCGTACCTGCGGCGGGTGGGAGGCTCGTGGCGCATTAACACAGAGGCCATGGATAGCCACATTTGGGAGGTATGGGTTGAGAACTCGTGGAAGTTCCGGCTGGCAATCTGGATCCCGGCAGCCCTCACGATCCTATTTTTGCGGACATTTTCTTTCGCGCGCAGATCCCTGGTGAGGATACAGAGCGGCTTGATTCCCCGACCGAAGCCTGTATGCAGATCTATTCGATAGGTACAAGCCAGAGCTAGTAATTGCCTCAACTGCCGGGTGGCGTTTAGACCGCTATCTGCTCCGCGAAGCGGCCTTGCGGTATATCCCGACCATGGCAGCCATTGTAGGTTGGGACAACCCTTCCAGCTATTCCATCCGCGGCGCGCCGGTGGACTGGGCCACCTGCTGGTCTGAGCTCCAAAAAGAAGAGTTGGTACTAGGGTCAGACTGGGTCCCCGAGCGTGTGAATGTGGGCGGCATCCCATCCTATGACGGCTATTTCCGCAAAGAATGGCTCCTTTCCAAAGAAGAATATTTCAAACTTCACAAGCTTGACCCTAGCCGCAAGCTGATCTCCTATGCCTGTTCATTTGTGCATTTTGCGCCCAATTATCCAAATGTGGAAGCTCTGGCTCGGTTGGTTTCATCGAACTTGCTGGCAAAACCCTCGCAATTGCTGGTGCGCCTGCACCCAAGTCACTTTCAAGACAAGCCGCGTATCTTTGCCGAGGAACGTGAGCGGATCCATGCGCTCGAAACCAAGTATCCATATGTACACGTGGTACGGCCCGTGGCCCTGGGCGGTTCACTGGGTTACTACAGCGGCGAAGACATGGACGAAAAATCGTCCATGATGGCGCACTCGGATGTGCTAGTGACGGTTTTTTCCACGATGGTGGTCGAGACCGCAGTCCACGATACGCCCATTGTGGCGGCCGTTATCGATACACCCGGGGGATGGAACCAGCCGAAGAAATATTCACTCTCGCTGAAAAAGATCGGCAACTGGCCCACGCATCAACGTTTTCGCGAGGCCAAGGCAGGAAAGGTGGCGAACGATGAAAACGAGTTGTGCGAAGCATTGAATGCATATTTGGCGAATCCCAAGCTGGATTCGACGGAACGGCAGGCCTTTGTCAGGCAAGAAATCACGTATACTGATGCAACTGCAGGAGTGAGGACCGCTGAATTCATCCTGAAGGTCCTGAACGCGCAATGATACCCGCTCTTATTGTTAACGGATTGGCTCGCCGCCCATTGTGGGGCTGACCACGGACGCAGAGCTATTTTTACCCGCCTAATTTTGCCGGGCACCGGGCTTTGTGGTAAAAATGTGCGGCAAGGAGAAATCATGATGCGAAAAGGACTCTCAATTGTTTCCATACTTATCATCGCCATGCTGGCCGCGTGCGGACCCGCTCCCATACCGACTTTGAGCGTGACGGATATACAAAACACAGCCTTCCCGCTGGTAATGACACAGTATGCCTTGACGAAAGCCGCAATCCCTTCAGATACACCTATTCCAACATTGCCGCCCACGTTGGCGCCACCTCCGACGATCGCCCTGGAAACGCCAATCAGCAGCGCACCTATTGTTAATCCGAACGCGACCCCTACGGCAGACTGCAACCAGCCGGCCCCAGCCAAGCCAAAAGGAGCAACTGTACAAATCAGGTTGGTTAATAAATCAGGTGGGCCTGTAAGCCTGTCCCTGGGAATGAATGAGGCCAATGACCAGGGCGAGTGCGCCACCTATTCATTTGGCCTTAGGGACAAACAGGCAGAGGTGGTAACACTCCTCTCGGGTTGTTATTGGGGCTACGGGTATCAGACGGGGCGAACCCCGTCAACGCCAGGCGTACACAACATATGTTTAACGGATACCACTGAGACACGAGGGCTTACGATCGGGAAGGATTCGATCGGCTTTGATTAACAAGAGGGCAGGCGGCTGCCGCATTGACAAGCAGGGACTCACATGGCGCCAAACGTCCCGCAGGGTCAAATCTGCGGGAGGGGTGCAGTATCGGGTAATCAAATGATCGGAAAACGAAATATGTTCCTTTTCTATTTCTCAATCACGCTGGCAATCGCCTCGAGCGCGCTTTATCACTTTAGCCAGAAAGCGACGCCCACAGCGGTAAACCCCGCAGTAGCCATCCTGGTGACCTACGCCACCGCGTTCTGCCTGACCCTGCTCCTGTTCTTCTTCCTTCCAACCAAAATAGGCCTGCTGGCCGAAGTGCGACAACTCAACTGGGCCAGCTACCTGCTGGCCTTTTCCATCGTTGGGTTGGAAATCGGCTTCCTGCTTGTCTATCGCTCGGGCTGGAATCTCGGCATCGCGGCGGTGCTGGTGAATGTAGCGGCATCCCTCATCCTGGTCCCGATCGCTTTGTTCGTGTTCAAACAAAGACTTTCACCGGTCAATATCATCGGCATCCTGGTTTGTTTAGCGGGGCTGGTCATGTTGAATTGGGCAAGGTAGTCTGGAGATCCGATAACAATGCTATCCCGCTTCCGGTCGGCCGCGCGCACGCTGCTCAAGGGCGAACCCAAAAAACGCAGGAAAGGCGAGGTCCCCGCCATCACCACCGAAGAAGTCGCGGAGATCAAAGAGTTCTTTCCGCGCGCGAAGTTCTTTATCTTCGGCCATGCCCGTTCTGGTACGACACTGCTCACCCGTCTCGTGCGCCTGCACCCTGAGGTGCACTGCAACTATCAGGCACACTTCTTCACGCGCAAACCTTTGCTTAAGTCACTGGTGGATACGCCCGAAGCAGAAGAATGGCTGAGGCGCAAATCGAACCGATGGAACCAGGGCCGCGACCTGTCACCGCTGGTGCTACGCGCGGCGTCGGACTTTATCATGGAGCGCGAAGCCGCACGCCTGGGCAAGACGATCGTGGGCGATAAGAGCCCTTCATCCACGATCCATGGCCAGGCCGTGCGCGATCTCCATGCAGTATATCCCGACGCCAGACTGGTCTATCTGGTCCGCGATGGACGGGACGTAATGATCTCGGAGCGCTTCCGTAATTTCGTGGAAGAGTCCAGGTTCATGACAGCCGAAGACCGCCGCATCCTTGCCGACTTGCGCCAGAACCATGCGCCTTTCACAAATGGTACACGCTCGATCTTCACAGACACCTACATCCGGCGCGTAGCTGCGGGCTGGGTTGCCAACCTCTCTGAAATCGAAGCTGAGGGGAAGAGGTTGTTTGGCAGGAGATATTTCTCCCTGCGTTATGAAGACCTGTTGGTGGATCCGTTCGAGGAAATGAATGACCTGTGGAAATTCCTGGGCGTGGAGAAAGTGAATAAACACATCAAAAAAGAGGTTGAAGCGGAGATGGCTTCCAATCCCGATGAAGAATGGCAGGAGAAACGCAGCGAAGATATTGCTTCCTTCCTGCCGAAAGGCCATGCAGGCAACTGGCAGCGCCTTTTCAGCGCACACGACAAGTCCGTTTTCAAAGAGGTAGCGGGGGAGATGCTGGTGAAGTGGAAGTATGAGAAGGATTTGAATTGGTAAGGATTAAACACCAGAGTTACAAAGAACACGAAGGGAGAGCCCGACCGACTCCCTTTGTGAATCTCGCAATTTGAAGGGATGTTAATGAAATTCCTAATTGCCGGCCTCGGCTCCATTGGGAGAAGACATTTCCGCAACCTGATCGCGTTGGGTGAAAAAGATGTTGTCCTGCTTCGCTCTCATCATTCGACCCTGCCTGAGGCGGATCTGGCAGGGTATCCAGTTGAAACCGACCTGCAATCAGCCTTGAAAAAACACAAACCCGAGGCCGTGATCGTGGCCAACCCAACGGCCCTGCACCTGGACATTGCCATCCCAGCCGCACAAGCAGGTTGTTCGATCCTACTAGAGAAGCCCATTTCTCACGACCTCGAACGCGTGGATGAACTAGAGTCGGCCCTGGAGAAGGGCGGCGGCAGACTGCTGGTCGGCTTTCAATTTCGCTTTCATCCGGGATTGATCCGGGCAAAACGATTAATTGCAGACGGTGAAATTGGACGTATCATCTCAGCCCATGTCCATTTTGGAGAGTATCTGCCAGCCTGGCATCCGTGGGAAGATTACCGCAAAGGCTATGCAGCACGCGCCGACCTGGGAGGCGGAGTGGTGCGCACCCAGAGTCACGCGCTGGATTATCTGCCCTGGCTGGTTGGCAAAGTCGAAGCCGTCTGGGGTTTCACCGCCCGGCTTAGCGACCTGGAAGTGGATGTGGATGACACCGCTAAAATCGGCCTGCGCTTCGAGAACCGGGCCTTAGGCAGCCTGCATCTTGACTATAATCAACAGCCGCCGTCGCATCACTTTGAGATCATAGGCACGCAAGGATCACTGCAATGGGATTTGTCCGATGGCGCGGTGCGCATCTACCGCGCGCCTTCTGCCACGGGTAGAAAGTTGGAAGGCACCGGAACATGGGAGGCATATCCGCTCTCAGCCGGATGGGAACGGAACGTGATGTTCATGGACGAAATGAGGCACTTTGTCTCAGTCGTGCGCGATCAAACGCCGCCGGCCTGTTCGCTGGAAGACGGAATACGTGTAATGAAATTGATCGAGGCCGTCGAGGAATCGCAAAGCACGGGACGCCTGGTTAATTTGGAATAGACACTTTATCCCATAAAATATCCGGCGAGTCTTTGCGCAGATACACTTTCACACCTCCCCCCACGTTTGCAAATACATAATCCTTCAAGTAGGGCGCCGCTTGCTGGCCGGTGCCCTCCCAAATGGATACGATCACATCGGGCTTAAGCTGACCGAAGGTGCGAGCGTAGTCCCATTTCATATGACCGGGCCGCATGGTGGGTACGTCCTCGATGCTCATGGGCGTACGCACCTTCTCGTGCGCGATGACGGGATCGGCCTTGCCAAGAATATCGATCGCGTACCGATCGGGGAGAAGATAGGGAATGGTGCCGGCGCCAACCACTGCAATGGACGCACCGGGTTTTGTAGTGTTTTGCAAATCCAGCGCGATCTGCAGATTGTGATCGCTGCCGGCTACATAATCAGGCCTGCGGTACAAGTCCCAGCGCTCGATCGATTTCCAGTCTCCCATCAGGAGGTTGAAATTGAGCAGGGCAATGACGAAGATAAAAATCCAGGCAAAGCGCGAGACAACCACTGCCAATCGCGCAGAATTGAAGACGGCCACGGCTTTCTGACGCAACAGCTCAACTGCTAGTCCAAAGGTGGCAAAGAACAACGGCATGGCGATGGCTATGAAACGATTCGCACCCCCGTGATCTTCCCAGGCATCTCCCCCAACATAGACGCTGTAGGCCAGCTGACCGACGATCACGGCGACGACCAGGGTCACCTTCCAATCGCGGCGGAAGAAGAAAATGCTGAGGGGCAACAGGAAGAGCACCCAGTTGGAGTAATAGATAAACCAGACGAGCGCGAACAGCCCGCGCAGGATGCGCAAGGAGAAGGGCCAACCCTGCACTTTAAGATAGTAGGTATTTGGAAGAAGATCCCCGTAATAGAGGTAACGTGCAAGGGTTTGTGCGCCCAGGAAAAGGATGAATAGACCCAAACCCCAGAGCAGGTGTTGTTTTCGATACTGCTTTTGAACAATAAACATCACTGCAAGTATGACGAGGTAGGGAACGGCCATATCGATACGGAAGAGGGTAGCAACCGCCAGCAGGATATATATCAATGGCGTGAAGCGGTCGAGGCCGTTCTTTAGAATAAGCCAAATGGTCGCGGTCAGGATGAGCGCCAGGATGCTGACTTCCATCCCAAGCAGTCCCCAGGAAATAAGCGGCGCGTAGAAAGCCGTCAATGCGACTGCGGCCAGCATCGCCGGCAGGTCATCGGTAAAATGCTCAACGATGCCGCGTACAAAATACAAGTTGACGCCCAGGAAAACCGCCCCGCTGATTTGAATGGGCAGGCTCATCTGTGTGAGGGGGATTGGCAGCAGGTGAAAGAGCGCCATGTATCCAACCCACAGCGGATTGGTGAATCCCTCCACCCGTTCGCCCGCGTTCCATACCAAGCCGTTCCCATGCACCAGGTTATAGGCATAGCGCATGGAGATCATGGCATCATCGAAAAGCACATAGATCCTTTGGCCATCGATTATGAAACTGCTGGCCAGAATGTAGCGGTAGGCGTAATAGAAAAATCCAAGCACAATGAAGCCGAAGAGTGTGTTTCGCAAGAGTTTTGAGTTCATGGATACCTTGGAATGATTATATCGTGACTACTCCCCACGCCAAAAGGCGGGGGCTTCTAGGGCAATGCCCAGAGACTCTAGTCCAAGTCTCAAAATATTATTAGTGGCGTTTTCATCCCGATCCATGACAAGACGACTGCCTGCATTTATTACCGGCAAGATTGTCTCCGACGCATAACGGCAAGATAGCACTTTGCCCTACGATGGGTAAGATTTAGTGAGAGGTAGTTCCGGACAAAAATTAGGAAACCGGATTTGTGAGCAAGAACAGGGGAGTTTCTAAAATTCATCGGCTGAATTTTGAAGTATAATTCGAGCTTGCGTCTGAAAAATGACCAAAGCTTAAGAAGTCTCACCCGATGTCCACGGGCAGGATATTGCAAGATAGCAACTTGCCCTACTTGGGCTAAAAAGTCGGAGAGACTTAAGAAGTTTATACTTTTTCGTGGAGAAGCAAATGTCGAAAGCTAAATTAATTTCCCCGTATGGGGGCAATAAACTGGCCAACCTTGTGCTGGCCGGCAAGGAACGGGATGAAGTTCTGGCGCGGGCAACTCAACTGCCATCCATCAAGATCACGATGCGCAACCTGTGCGATCTTGAGCTGCTCGCCACCGGCGGATTTTCTCCGCTGGACCGGTTTATGGGAAAAGCAGACTATGAGCGGGTGCTGCATGATATGCGCCTGAGCAACGGTGTGCTTTTTCCGCTGCCCATTACCCTGACGGCGGATCCCAAGGAACTGCCGACCGTCGGTGAAGAACTGGTTCTGCGCAACGCCAATAACGATGTGATCGCCGTGATGACGCTTGACGAGGTGTATCACTGGGACGCTAAAACGGAAGCCGCGCTGGCGTATGGCTCCACGGATGCCAGGCACCCGATGGTTTCCGAGATGGAACGCTGGAGCAAAGTCTGCATCAGCGGCCCGCTGAAGGTTGTCAACCTGCCGAAGTACTATGACTTCGTCGACCTACGCCGAACGCCCGAGCAGGTGCGCCAAATTCTGGAAGGGATGGGGAACGATAATGTCGTGGCTTTCCAGACCCGCAACCCGCTGCACCGCATCCACGAGGAATTGACCAAGCGGGCAGCCGCACAGGTGGGCGGCAGTTTGCTGATCCATCCGGTAGTCGGCATGACCAAACCCGGTGACGTAGACCACTATACGCGCGTTCGTATCTACAAAGCTTTGGTGGATAATTATTACGATAAGAAAAACACCATGCTCAGCCTGCTGCCGCTGGCCATGCGTATGGCGGGCCCCAAGGAAGTTTTGCTGCATGCCATTATTCGTCGAAATCATGGAGCGAATCATTTTGTCGTGGGACGCGACCACGCCGGGCCGGGAAAGGACTCGACGGGCAAGCCCTTCTACGAGCCCTATGAGGCGCAGGAGAACATGCGCAAATATGAGCACGAATTAGGCGTCAAGATGATCCCCTTCGAGGAGCTTGTATATCTTCCCGACGAAAACCGCTATGTCGAGGGCAAGGATGTACCGGCTGGCGCAAAGACGCTCAACATCTCCGGCACGCAGGTGCGTGATGACTATCTGGCCAAGGGCAAGCTTCTACCTGACTGGTTCACACGGCCTGAGACCGCAGAAATACTGCGCGAGATGTATCCGCCTCGCCACAAGCAGGGCTTTTGCGTTTGGTTCACGGGATTGAGTGGTTCGGGCAAGTCTGCAACCACCCAGGTGCTTACTTCCCTTTTGCTGGAGCGCGGGCGTGAGATCACGATCCTGGATGGGGATGTGGTGCGGACGCACCTTTCCAAAGGCCTGGGCTTCAGCAAGGAAGATCGTGACACCAATATCCTTCGCATAGGCTTTGTTGCAGGAGAAATTGTTCGCGCCGGGGGCGCTGTGATATGCGCCGCCATCAGCCCTTATCGTTCCACACGACAGGAAGCGCACAAAATGGTGGGCGAGAATTTTATTACAGCTTACATGGATACGCCGGTCGAAATTTGTGAACAGCGCGATGTAAAGGGCCTGTATGTAAAAGCCCGCCAGGCCATGGCCCAGGGCCACCCCATGGGCTTTACGGGTGTGGACGATCCTTACGAGCCGCCGATCAACCCCGAGATTACGCTCAAGGGTTATGGGGCAAGCCCGGAAGACAACGCGCGGGCGATCATTCAGTTCTTGGAAGAGCAAGGCCTTCTGACGCAATAGAAGAATCTGGCCGTCCACTCAGAGGAAGACCTTTACAGGAAACCCACCTGTACCCTGGGCTTTCGGTCTGCGGTGGAGGCGGGTCGATACTATAATTGAATAGGCCAAGATATTAGAGAAAAGAAGTTGCGCAAATTGGTTCAGATGGCAGCCTCAAAGTGTTGCTGCCTCCCGGTAAGGCAGGAGCCTGGAACCTGGCGCAAGGAATATACTGTTTATCGCAGCGATCCAGGAACTTGATTTCAAAACGTGAAAGTTTATAAATAAAGACCGGCCTTTATTGTTGCGCGGCAGCTTGTGATGGGAATCAACACATGAATATTCGTATCAGCACCCGCTTACTTTCCATCCTGATCCTTGGCCTGCTAGCCGGGATCGGAGTGTTTCTCGTTTTGCGGGCGACACCCGAGGGACTTGGCCTTTCCGACGATTCCATCGGGTATATTGCGGGCGCGCGAAGCATGCTGGCAGGAAACGGTTATCGCGAGGCCTGGCTGGCCAGTGACGGTCCGGTGACCCACTATCCCCCGGTTTTCTCCTCGACCCTGGCTTTGATCGGCCTATTCGGCCTTGATCCGCTGCGCGGCGTGCGCTTTCTTAATGCTTCATTGTTCGGCTTGAACCTAATCTTGCTGTGCATCCTGGGCTGGCGCATGATGAAGTCGCTGACCGCAGGACTTATGCTGGCCGCGCTGTTCCTGGTCAACGATTCCCTGCTGCGCATACACAGCATGGCGTTGAGCGAGCCGTTATTTATCTTCCTGAGCCTGCTTGCATTCTGGATGTTCGATCTATATTTCGAACGGGACGCACACTGGCTGTGGCTGCTGATGTGCGGGATTTTTATTGGATTAGCCTACCTTACCCGGTATGCGGGACTAGCGCTCCTGCCAACCTTTGTGCTGGCATTGATAATCCTGCATGACACCTGGCGCAAGCGGCTGATCAGTTCGGGTATTCTAATTGCGAGTGTGCTGCCATGGATGATGGGCTGGGCGATCCGTAATGAGACACTGGGAGGAAGCGCCACCAACCGTGCCCTGGTATGGCACCCCATCACCGCGAGCAACTTCGATACGGCGCTCTACAATGTTTCCACGTTCCTTGTGCCGGTCGAGGCATGGCGGCGCGAACTATTCAAATTCCCGGCTGTTTTTGTGGGCGTAGTGATAGTGATCCTGGGCGCGATCTTAATCTGGATCCTGGTCAAGGCGAGGCGATACCGATTTCCTCTGGCCACGCCTGGAACCTCAGGCAGCGGAAACGCCGTGCCCCCAGCGGGAAAAGGGAATTGGGCGAGAGAAATCGTTGCCTTCACGAGCGCTCTGTATGTTTTTGGCTACCTGGCGTCCATCCTGGCTTCAATGTCCTTCTTTGACGCATCCACAAAATTCAAGCCTCGCATTCTGGCACCCATCTATGTGTCGCTCCTGATTCTGCTCGTCGTGTTTGGTTTGTGGTTATGGAGAAAACGTCGTGAGGTCGCAATCGTTTTGGTGGTGTTGATCTTCGGCCTATCGGCGGCTGGACAATACGCGGCGGTAAAAGAGTTATCCAAGGGCGGGCAGGGTTACGCGTCGTTCCAATGGTACGACTCAAAAACGATGGCGTTTCTAAGAACGCTGTCACCCCAGAAACTCATTTATACCAACCAGCCCACCGCAGTCTATTTGTACACCGGGCGGGGCGTGTATGTATTGCCAGACCACCTTGATCCGGTCACTACTGAACAAAGACCCGGTTTTGACCAAGGTGTTGCAGAAATGCAGGCGCAGATCAAAGCTGGCAAGGCCGTACTGGCTTTGTTCAGCGGCGGGAGCCCATCTGCCTCGGATGCCGCACTCATGAGCAGCGGTTTGTACCTTGCTCAAAAATCGGCGGGCGATGAAGTCTACACCGCGCCACCATAAGCCACAACAACACGGCAAAAATACAAAAAATTTGGCTAGATATTTCGAGAGCGCAGTACGCGGTATTTATCAGTACTGCAAGAGGAAATATGAAAATCCAGGACAAGTTTGATTTGAAAGGGCGGACCGCGATTGTGACCGGCGGGGCGGGGTTGCTGGGGGTTGAATTTTGCAAGACTTTGGCTCAAGCCGGGGCAGCGGTGGCAGTCGTTGACCTAAATGCGGCCGCGGCTCAAAAAGTTGCGGCTTCCATGGCCCAGGAGGGTTTTCAGGCCAGAGGCTTTGCAACCGATATTACAAAACCGGGCTCGGTGGAGGCTCTGGTCGCTTCAGTGCTTTCTGACTTTGGGAGGCTTGATATTCTCGTGAATTCAGCGGCGCTCGACCCGAAGTTCGATCCGGACGCGATCAAGAATGGGATCACGCCCGGGAGCTTCGAGGATTATCCGCTCGACCAGTGGAACACGGCCTTGAATGTGAACCTTACAGGCATGTTTCTCATTACACAGGCCTGCGTGAAACCGATGCTCAAGCAAGGTAAAAAGGGAAGCATCATCAACATCTGCTCAACCTATGGACTCAACGGACCCGACCAACGCATTTATATCAAGGACGGTCAGCGTGTGGCCTACAAGCCCGTCTATTACACTGTGACCAAGGCCGGCGTGCTGGGCTTCACCAAATATCTGGCTGCGTATTACGCCGGGACAGAAATCCGCGTGAACGCTCTCACGCCAGGCGGGGTATTCAATAACCACGATGATTATTTCGTCAAAAATTATTCCGCCAAGACCATCCTGGGACGCATGGCCCAAGGCGATGAAATGAACGGAGCTTTATTATTCCTGGCTTCGGAGGCTTCTTCATACATGACAGGCAATAACGTTATCGTCGACGGCGGCTGGACAGCATGGTAAATCATGACTGAAACGCTGGCTATTATCCCCGCACGCGGGGGCTCGAAGGGCATCCCGCGTAAAAATATCCGAAATTTTGCAGGCTGGCCGCTTATCGCATGGAGCATAGCAGCAGGCCGGCAAGCGCAGACCGTAACGCGCGTTATCGTTTCAACCGACGATGAAGAGACTGCGGCCATCGCACGTCAATTCGGCGCGCAGGCGCCCTTCCTGCGTCCGTCTGAGTTCGCCCAGGACAACTCTACAGACCTGCCGGCGTTCGATCATGCGCTGAAATGGCTGGCAGAGCATGAAGACTATAAACCCGACGTGGTAGTCCATCTGCGACCGACCTCACCGCTCCGCCCGCCCGATGTGGTGGATAGAGCAGTGAAGATCCTTCTCAGCCATGAGGATGCGGACTGCGTGCGCGGCGTGGTTCCTGCAGGACAGAATCCGCACAAGATGTGGTGCGTCGCGGAGGAAAATGCACCCATGAGGCCGCTACTCGAAGTGGAGGGGATCGCAGAGCCGTATAACGCGCCCCGCCAAATCTTGCCGCAAATCTATTGGCAGACGGGTCACGTCGACGCGATCCGTGCCAATACCATTTTGAAGAAAGGCTCGATGACGGGCGACAAGATATACCCGCTCATCATCGACCCGCGGTACACAGTAGATATCGATAACCTCGCCGATTGGGCCAGATATGAAACCATGGTCTATTCAGGCAACTTGAAATTGGCATCGCCGGGCAGGACCCACCGGCCGCTGCCTGAAACGATCAAACTCATTGTTTCCGACTTCGACGGCGTTATTACGGATAACCGGGTCTGGACAGACCAGGATGGCAGGGAAACCGTGGTTGCCTATCGCGGTGACAGCATGCGTGTGCGTGAACTGCGCGAACGCGGCATTGACGTGATGATCCTTTCATCCGAGCCTAACCCCGTTGTCCGCGCCCGGGCCGAAAAGATGGGCGTGGAAGCCATACATGGGATCGACATCCGAGGCAAAGGGGAGGCCCTGAAAGAATTGCTGGCAGCGAAAAAAGTAGATCCATCACAAGTCATCTATATCGGGAACGATTTCAACGACCTGCCCTGTTTTGAGATTGCCGCCTGGGCGGTTGCTGTGGCAGATGCGTATCCCGAAGTGAGGCGGGCGGCCGATTTCGTGCTGAGCCGGCCCGGCGGTTACGGCGCGCTGCGCGAATTGTGCGACCTGGTCCTGCAAAATTTATCAGGGAAATAGAGGAGACTGAATGGCCCGAGAAATCAAACTGGGGAACCGGCTGGTTGGCGATGGACATCCGACTTACATTATCGCCGAGATCGGAATCAATCATAACGGTGACCTTGAAACTGCCAAGCAGATGATCAGCGCAGCCGTCCACGCCGGCGTGGATGCCGTCAAATTCCAGAAGCGCACACCTGAGGTCGCCACGCTGCCTGAACAGCAGAAGCAGATGCGCGAGACGCCGTGGGGCTATATCACCTACCTGGAATATCGTCATAAAGTGGAGTTCAACGAGGCCCAATATCGCGCCATCGACCAGCATTGCAAAGAACATGGCATTGCCTGGATGGTATCGGTGTGGGACGAACCGGCAGTGGACTTCATGGAGAAATTCGACACCCCGGCATACAAAATCCCATCCGCGTCCCTCACAGACCATAAACTGATCGAATATGCCCGGGCGACAGGCAAGCCTTTGATCTTATCCTCCGGTATGTCCACCATGGAACAGATCAAAAAAGGTGTGGGGATTGCCGGCGAAAAAGATATGGTGTTGATGCACTGCACAAGCACCTACCCGTGCGAACCGGAAGAGTTGAACCTTAAAATGATCGAAACGCTGCGCGCCGAATTCCCTAACCTGCCCATCGGCTATTCGGGGCATGAGGTGGGCCTAGTGCCTTCTGCGGTGGCGGTAGCGCTGGGAGCCTGTATGGTGGAACGTCACCTGACGCTCGACCGCGCCATGTGGGGAAGCGACCAGGCCGCTTCAGTGGAACCCGGCGGCTTCGAAAGGCTGGTTAAATATATCCGCGTCTCCGAAGCGTCTTTGGGCGATGGCGTGAAGAAAGTCTATGAATCGGAAAGGCCTTCGATGAAGAGACTGCGCCGTGTGAACGGCGAGGATTGAATCAATATCAGAGGCGCAGCGCTGCTAATTTCATGGAAATCACTCATCAGATTCGCCGCACAATACGCCCGGCAGGCAAAACCCTGCAGGCTGTATTACGCTGGAAGCGATTGAGTTTCAGCGAAGCGCCGCCCATTTTCGGTAATTCCAAGCCAAAGAGCGGATCGCATCTGCTGTTGCAAATCCTGAACGGTTTTACCCGGATCATGCCCTATGCCTACGTGGAGGCAGAACCGGTGAGAACGATCACAAAAGAGGGGAGACGGAAAACCAAGGAAGAAATCCTGGCGGACCTCCGCCGAATTCCGAAGGGCGTGATCGGCTGGGGTTATATCGAGGCTACAGCAGAAAATACTGCATATCTCTGCAAACCGGAACACGTGAATTATTTTCTATACCGCGACCCACGCGATATGCTGGTCTCGCAAGTCTTCTTTGCCACCGAACTTTACGAAGAGCACGGCATGCACGATTATTACAAGTCGCTGCCTGATTTTGGGGCAAGACTTAAAGCGGCTATCACCGGGGTCGATGGCGGCGGGCTGCATATGGCGAGCGTAAAGGAGAGGTACGCGGGCGTCTTCGAATGGCTGGGACAGAAGCAGGTGAGGTGCCTGCGCTTTGAGGACCTGATCACCCATCGTGACGCCACATTAAATGCCATGTTGGATGAGGTCGAGAAAACAGGCTACAAGATCCCCACCTCGCGGACTCGAGCATTGGCGGTCCTGGCAGAGGCAATCCAGCCGAGGAAATCGCATACCTTCCGCTCGGGAAAGACGGGCGGCTGGCGTGAACATTTCACCGAGGAACATAAGAAGTTGTTCAAGGATGTGGCAGGCGATCTGCTGGTGAGATTGGGATATGAAAAGAGCAATGAGTGGTGATCTTAGGAAAATTGTCGTGGGGTATAATTTTCAACAATGAGCCTGACATTCGGGCAGATTCGCCAGCTTATCAAAAAGAACGAAATACAAATATCCGCACATGGGTACGAAGAACTGGCAGAGGATGATATTCTGGTCCGAGATATAATTTCAGGCATCGATAAGGCTGTCATTGTTGAGGATTACCCCGATTATCACAAGGGCCCTTCTGTGTTAGTCCTGCAAAAGGATAGGCAAGGAAGCCCCATTCATGTGGTGTGGGGCATTCCCAAAAATGCTGCTGCCCCTGCGGTATTGATCACAGCATACCGGCCAGACCCAGCAAAGTGGGCCAAAGGTTTTACAAGGAGAGCAAAATGACAAAACGTCATGTAAAAAAACTGGTGCATGTAGGAGAATATGCTGCCGAAGTGGAAGTGGAAATGATTTACACGGATGATGATTGGTCTCCTTATCTGTCGTTGGATGATGCCATGAAACTGGATGATGTCCGCGAAGCGCTGCTGCACAAAGATTTTGAAACCGCAAAAAAACTTTCCCAGGTGTATACGCTCTCGCCTCTGGCTGCTTGATCTTTCATGTGTCTTCAACAAATACATCCGAAGCGAAAACTTCGGATGTATTATTGTCCGTTCATGCCATTACAATTTATGCAATAAGTGTCCATGCTCAAAGAATTTTTCACTCAACGGATTAAGCGTGGACTCGTCCGAAGGCTGAACAACCTGAAAATTGCCCAAATGGCGAGGCAGGTGGCGAAATTTGTCCCCGAGCCCACGGGCGCGCCGGTGATCTTCTTCAAAGCCTCGACGGGGATCGATGACCTCTCATGGAACAGCGGGTTCCATTTGCTGGCATCCTGGGCGCTGCGTTTGCAGGGTGTGCCAGTGGTTTATTTTGCCTGCGAAGCGGGGATGAGCAAATGCGTGCTCGGCACAAATCGCGATCATCCGCAGAATCCACCGCCGTGCCGGTCCTGCATCATGCAGTCACGGACGCTATATGCAGGGGTACCGAATCAAGAAAAGCCGGAGGCATGGAAGAGGAAGAGTAGATGGGGTTGCGTGGTTCAACTTCGAACGGGATGACAACTTATTGAAAGCCGTGACAGGCCTGCCGGTTCAAGAAATGATGCGCTTTGCATGGGAAGGAATCCCACTCGGTGCGCTGTGCCTGCCGGGGCTGCGTTGGATACTGCGAATCCATCATCTGCAGGATGATGAGAGCACGCGTTATCTGCTGCGAGAATATATCCTTTCGGCCTGGAATATCGCGAAAAAGTTTGAAGAACTGCTCGATCAGATGCAGCCGCGGGCTGTGGTCGTTTTCAACGGGCAATTCTTTCCTGAGGCAACTGCGCGATACCTGGCGCAAAAACGCGGCATCCGTGTAATCACGCATGAGGTGGGACTGCAACCCGCAAGCGCTTACTTTACGGAAGGCGAAGCGACGGCCTACCCGATCACAATCCCCGAATTGTTTGAGATGAATGTCGATCAGGATGCAAGGCTGGATGCATATCTTGAAGAACGCTTTCAGGGAAACTTTACCATGGCAGGCATAAAGTTCTGGCCCGCGATGCAGGGGCTCGACCCGGCGTTTCTAGTCAAGGCGGCGCGAGTTCCGACAGATCGTGCCCGTGTTTACGAACGTGATCTTCGATACGAGCCAGCCGCACGCCAATACCGTCTTCGAGGATATGTTCGCCTGGCTGGACCTTGTGCTGGCTGTGATCCGTTCGCACCCGGAGACGTTGTTCGTAATCCGCGCCCATCCCGATGAGCTGCGCGTGCGCAAAGCCAGCCGAGAGACTGTCGCAGCCTGGGTGGAGGCCACCGGAGCGGACAAAGAACCGAATGTGCTCTTCGTGGGACCGCGGGAAACGTTAAGTTCGTATGAGTTGATCTTGAAGTCGAAGTTCGTGATGGTCTATAACTCGACCATCGGGCTGGAGGCCTCGATCATGGGGGCGCCGGTGTTGTGCGCGGGCCGGGCACGCTTCACACAGTATCCAACTGTATTCTTCCCGCAGACAGTGGACGAAGCAAGAAGAAAGATGCAGGAGTTCCTTGAAGCGGAAACGATCGAAGTCCCGGTTGATTTCAAGCGCCATGCGCGGCGATTTTTGTACTACCAGCTATTCCGCTCCTCCCTGCCGTTTGGAGATTACCTTGAGCCGTCAGTGCGCACCACACAGACGCGGTTGAAATCATTTGAGTTGGATATGTTATCGCCCAAGAAGTCGCCGGCGTTAAAAGCGATTGTGGATGGAGTGCTGGAGGGCGGGGATTTTCTCTTGAAAGAGTGAGAAAAATCGCCACGAAGGGCGTTTTTTGACTTGCCGGGACGGGACTCTGAGTATAGGGTGATGGCTTCCGTAGCTACTCAAGCATAAAATAAACCTGGTTGAAACAAGTATTGCAAGAAGACATTAATCATCCAGGTGAGAATCCAATTGAACAATCATCAAGGAGAATCTAAAATGATTTTTAGTGATCACAGTGACCTTGTCCCCCGCGATGAAGGTAACGATCAGGGATTCAAATCACACAAATATGCACGCGCATATCCTCTCTGAAATGTGTTCATTATTTTTCCATTCATGTCGAGATACCTGGTATACCTTGCCGTTGCGCGGCCTTCCTCGAAGTGGGCAAAGACGACCCAAACTCGGTCTTGTCCGGTCATTGCCTTCAAATCCTGGACATATATCCCGTAACGGACAATCCGATGACTGTTTTCAACGACTACCTGGCCCGTATCTAACCCATATGATCCTGCATAGTATGCAAAGGTCTCGCCCCCTCCTGATACGAATATAGCGTCGCCCTTTCTTATGTTTTCGCGAATATATTCCACAACCGGCCTCATGTTGTCCCAGGGCTGGACAGGATTAAAGATACTTCTTTTTAGGCCAACGACCGCGGGCCAGAAGACAATCAAGAATATGGTTCCATAGGTAGCCAGAGCTAGGTTGCGATTCCATTTAGCAGCGAATAAATAAATGCGATGAAGACCTTCTCCTACCAACATATAAACAAATGGAACCAGAAAAAGTAAGAACCGCTGTTGGAAAGGATATTTTTGCAGTGCAGAGGCGGCCAAAGTCATTGCGAATGGCAGGAGAATAAGCAGGGCAAATGTCCGCTTCCTCAAAAAGAGCGACACACCGCCTATAGAGATCAGGATGAACCAACTCAGAGAGTAAGACAAGGATGTCCTATCCAGGCTCATGGACAGCAACGATGTATAGGCATTGACAAACCAACGGGGATTATTCCAAGGTGGCAAGGGCATAAAAGCCTGACGCCAATAGGTCTCTAAATATGGGTCCGTGACCAGAGATCTCAAGGAGAAAATGTAATCCAATCCAAATGCAAGGCACCAGACGCTTCCCAAGGCGAGTAACCATGCAACCGGAATGTAAGCTTTTTGAGATAGTCTTTTAAAAGCTATTGCCAACACAATCCCCGCTAAAACAAATATCGACGGATGCGATAACCATATTGCAATCACCCCCGTAATACCCAATAAGAGAAAATCTTTGGCCCGTGCTTCTTCACCGAGACAGTAGCCAGACAGAAAGACCAGGAGTAATGCGATCATAACATCGCTGGAATATTGCTTCACATTTGAGGAATAGTAGAGCGACGACGATGAGATTGCGAAGGCAAGGACTGCAAACAGCCCGGCCATGCCAAAATGCTGCTTGGCAATGCGAACCAACAGGTATATTGCCACCAGTCCCGAGATTAACGGGAAAAGACGAAGAACGAAATCCTTATTTCCTAAAACGATAGTGGAAAACTTTTCAATGAACAGAAAAAAGATAGGCGCACCCTGGTTGTAATCCAACGGCCAATTCAGGCCGCTAAAGGTCCGCTCGACAATATTACGCGCCAAAGCGGCCTCATCGTTCCCTAGGGAAAGATTCTCAAAATACTGCCACAAGCGCAAAACGAATCCACTCGCGGCCAATAACCACCACAAGAGATCTGATTTCATCAATAATTTCAGTCGTTCCCATACCTGAGCCATGGTTCTTCCATTTTCATTCGGCATCAATAGGTTCCTTCGAGTCTGATTTTATCTTAGACTGCTCTACCCGAAATATGGAGTGGAAGATTTGGGAAAGGCAAACGGCACATAATCTGCAATGGGTGCGGCTCAATTCGACCGACAATAACTGCTAATTGCACTTCTTGCCCGGAGGTAATTGTCTGATGATCGAAAAAGTAGCATTACCTCTGGCAACGGAGAATACGGTATCTGCCCTACGGCAGCGGCGTTCGGCCTTCCAGCGGACAAGTGTAACCACGTAATCATAATGGCTGCCACAATCGATTTCCGAAGCGCATGAAATTTGCAGGCCAGGGCGCAAATATAGTTCCAACAGGTGGGTGGGGCCTGTAACCCAAATGGTGGAATTTGCCCCGGCATGCTCATTCAACCACCCGGCCACCTCCCGATAAGAAGTGCCCCAATAATCCATCTCATATTGGCTGTATGCAGCGCTCGTCCCCCCCACGAACGAATTGTAGTAGACATATTCATAGGGGTGTAGCTTAATTGAGGCATAGATGCCAGGAATCATAAAGAGAACCACGGCTCCTGTAACTAGCCATCGTGAGCGGAGCAGGTTAATCAGGGTGTCCAGGGAAAGTCCAATCAGCAGGAACACAGGAGGCAAAAGAAAAAAGAGTTGGCGCCCGTTATCGTAAAGTGTGCTGCCCAGACCGACAATGAGGATTACAGGAAATAGAAACCAGCCCATGAACAGCAACAGGAATTGTCTCTCCTTATTATTATGGCGGATGAATCCGCGCACTGCGAGACCCAACCCAACTATTGCCAGCAAGACGACCGGCTCCGTTAGTTGGATGCCGAGGAGAACAGGATAATAGAACCAGGGCAATTCATTGGCCGGATAGAACTGTCCCATGAACAAGACTTTCACCCCGAACGGGAATTTTGACATCGTATCCAGGCTCTCCGCAAATCTCAGGAGGGGCGCACTCCAGAGGAAGGGCCAGGTCAGGTAGGCTGTGATCAAGGCTAGTGCAAAATAAGGGGCCAATAGCCGAAAGGATTTTCGCGGCGATTTTGCGATTGCGTAAATGCTCACCAGCAGTCCGGCCAACGGCCCAACAGACCGGAACGAAACTGATAGCCCCAGCATAATACCGGCACCTGCGATAAGAGGATAATTAGGCAGAAGTGAGAAATATTGATCCACCATTTCAAAACCCAAATATACACTCGCAAGGAAAAAAGTCATGAAGGGCAGATCTTTGGGATTGATGAAGCCATGACCCCAAAACAGGGGCTGTGAGACAAACAGCAGACATGTACCGAGACTTGCGCTGGGACTGAGCCAGCGCCTTGAAAATTTATGCAGGAGATGAATGCAAATTAGAAAAGTCAGGAAATAACAGAAATGCCAGGCGACCGGTCCTGACCAAGGGGGATAGATTGTCGTGAGGACGCGCGTGGAGAGCGTTAATGCCATGAAATAGGCCGGTCCATAAAGATTTAGATTTGAGTCAAAGAGCGGGAGCTTGTCGGGATGCAAAAAGAACCGATAAGCATTGATTGCATAGTCACCATAACGATAAATGTCAGCCTCGTCCCAACTTTCTCCGTAATCCCTAACCGTGTTGATTCCGATCAACAGACAGCAAACAATCAGGATCAAAATCGGCAGAATATCCGACTTGTTCCTTGTTGGGCCCCTCATGCTGTACATGCAAATTCAACTTTCATTTCAGCTAGCGTCATTGCTTTAGCAATGTCACATTATAATTTGTTCTGCCTTCTCATTCCTGCGTCTAGGTGTACAGGCTTCTGTCAAGTGCTTCAGTCTCTATTTTTAAGATACAGCGACACTGGCAAGGTCGGGGATTTTCTCCTAGAAGAGTAAGGAAATGTTGGCACGAAGGGCGTTTTTTGACTTGCCAGGAGATGGTACTCTGGGTACAGGGGAATGGCTTCCATAGTTGCTCAAGCGCAACAAAGACCGGCTGAACAAAGTATTGTCAAAAACAGAAAAGCCGAGCAAAATCAGGGGATGATAGGCCGGCAACTGCCAAGCGACGAGAGAATTGGGATTACATGCGTACAAGGCGAAGAGGCAATGCAGGCTTCCATTGCCAAACAGACCAGGGTTGGAGAGTTGATATTTGCATTGGGAACCAGACTCGAAATCGTGTCTGGTCGGCCTTTCCGCGCGAGCTACGAACCCGGAGCAAGAATAAAACGGGAGAAATTCCTTTTACTCTCCAAGCTTCTCAGGCAAAATACTGAGATCCAAGGGCAGCACCGAGAATGAGTGTTGCAGCAGAGCGGCATCTTGAGCTCAAAGATCTTGCCTATGCGGCCGTGGTTGTAAGCGTTCTTACAGGACTTAGCCTTGCGTATTTAGTATTTGTCTTGTTTCTTCAAACCCCGGTAATCAGTCTGAGCAGACTGGGAATTGCGTTCATCCTGTTTATCGTTTTTGGGGCGGCGAATTATTTTCTGGCATTCTATTTCCTGAGGGAAAAACTGGCTGCCATCCTCCATTACAAGCCTTATGCCCCCTGGCTTTGCCTTCTTTTGCCCCTATTATTTCTGCCGCTGTTTTATTCATCGCCGTCCTATCCAATCCACCCCCTTTTGCGTCCGTGGACGGAGGTGGCTGTACAGTATAAGGTCGATGCCGTTTCGCCCTTGCTTAGTTTTTCGAAGTCCGACGTTCGCCTGCAGATAGACAAAAATGTTTTGGATGCGCATTCCTTCAGGTTGGTTGGGACATGGAACTCGGCTGACGACACGTTCCGCCTGGAGCCCGGGGCGACCGCGTCGCTGCAATGGGTCGGCACGGCATCCGAGACCATGCTCTTGACCCTTCAAGCCCCCGCCGCGAAGGGCGTACTGACCATATACTGGGACCATTCCCGCACCGTCTTTGATCTGACGCCGGATTTGCAAAAGCAAATTGTACTTGTGAGAAATTTCTCCGCACCCTGGGGCATCAGCGCTTTGTTGTTCGCGGCTGTTTATATTCTGATTGCCTGGTTCCTTTTGCTGTTAGTGGTTTTATTTTATGGGAAGATCAAATTCACATACCGGATTGAGCAGGCAGAGGGCTACCGGTATTTGATCCCTCTGCTGGCGATCATTCTGGCTGTGCTCACGGTCAAACTTCAACTCGACAGCCTGAACGGCGGGGCGGACAGTTTCATCCATGGCGAACAGTTGAGGAGGCATACCGCCGTACTCGAGGGGCAGGCGCCGAATCCGTGGCAGTACCGGGTTCTATCAGAATATGCAGCCGAAGGGTTTATTCGCCTGTTTCGATTTTTTAGAGGTTCAGGACCCGATCAGTTTCGGCTTTATCTCTCTGCGGTTCCTGCAAAACACTGTCATCTTTCTACTGGCTTTTGCTTTGTATCAAAAAATTTCCAGCAGAAAATGGGTCGCCCTGGCAGGACTGCTTCTGCTCGCCAGCAGCATGAAGAATGCTTTTTACGATAATGATCTATCCTTCAATACATATTCCGACGTGATTTTGTATCTTCTAACCTTGATATTGATCCTGGATAGAAAATACTATCTAATCGTTCTTGTGTCGGTTATTGCAGCACTCAATCGGGAAACCGGGGGTTTGATCCCTTTGCTGGTGCTTGCGGCTCTTGTCAGGGAACGCTTGCCTCTTGGTAAGAGAACTGCTCCCATTTGTCCTGTCCATGGCCGCCTTCGCAGCCATTTTCTTCGGGCTTAGGATCCTCTACCCTAACAGACCGCTTTATATTCCCTACGAACAAATTCCCGGTTATCAACTGTTGACTTATAATGTAACGCGTTCCTTCACTTGGGAGCAACTTTTCCATACGCTGGGACTGATCCCTCTCACGGGACTGCTGTTCTTTTTTGTCTGGCCCTCCTTATGGCGGCGATTCTTTTTCATTGTATGTCCGATATGGTTTGGCGTTCATTTCGTCCTCAGTGTAGCAGGTGAAACCAGACTTTTCCTTGTACCGCAGGCGATAATTTTCATACCGGGTGTGCTATTCGTATTTCAATACTTTCGTTTGCCCGAAAAAAAGGACTATCTTTTCGGGGAGCCCAATTGAGCAAAAAGATTATGGCCGGCCTGACTATATGCAAGTACTGGTATAAAATCAGCCCGCGGCCCAAACCAAAAAAGGAAAACCCATGAATCTTGATGATATCGAACGTTTCAAACAACTTGACACACTGAACATGCTCGGTGAAATTGACGGCCTGCCCGATCAATTGAATTCGGCGTGGGAATTAGGGCAGACGCTGCCTTTACCCACAGGGAAGAAATCCGGAGTCTTAACGGCCTCGGAAATATCGAGGGTAATTATTGCCGGCATGGGCGGCTCCGCCATCGGCGCGGACCTGGTCACGACGTATGTTTCCTCGACCTGCTCCGTACCTGTCAGCGTTCACCGCGACTATGGCCTGCCGGCGTTTGCGAAAGGCAAGGAGACCCTGATGATCGCCTCCTCTCACTCGGGCAATACCGAGGAGACACTCGAGGCCTTTGAAACCGCGTTGAAAAACGATTGCACGGTGCTTGTCATCTGTACAGGCGGTGAACTGGCTAAACGTGCGAAGGAAAAGAATATCCCGGTGTGGACATTCCATCATACAGGGCAGCCGCGCGCCGCCGTAGGGTTCTCATTCGGGCTGCTGCTGGCCCTATTCGCAAGATTGAAACTGATCCCCGATCCGACCCAGGATGTGGCCGAAACGGTCGCCGCCATGAAAAAAACGCAGGGTCGCCTCCGCCCCGATGTCCCGGCTGTGAAAAATCCCGCCAAACGGTACGCGGGCCAACTGATGGGGCGATGGGTCACCGTTTTTGGAGCCGGCCTGCTTGCGCCGGTGGCGCGCCGGTTCAAAGGGCAGGTGAATGAGGTTGCCAAGGCCGCTGCCAACTTCGAATACCTGCCTGAAGGAGACCATAACACGCTGGCAGGGACACAGCATCCTGAAGAAGTGCTCATGCCACATACCATGAGCTTATTCTTGCGAGCACCTTCCGATCATCCACGCAACCGCAAACGCCTGGACCTCACCAAAGAAGCCTTTATGCTAGAGGGATTGAACACCGATTTCCTGGATGCGCGAGGAGACTCTCCCCTGGCGCATATGTGGACAACCATCTTGTTCGGAGACTATATGGCGTATTATCTTGCCATGGCATACGGTGTTGACCCAACTCCCATCCAGGCCCTGGTGCATTTCAAAGAGGCGATGAAGAAAGACTAAGGGGGACAAGAAGGGGAACACGGAAACACGGAGCCAGGGGGAAACGTGGGACTGCGAAGAAATCCGAAAAAGGATGTGCGCCGTGCGCACATCCTTTTTGGCTACCTGATGGCAAGTTGTGAATAGATTCCAAGTTTAAGGTTCCAGGCAAGCAGGGATGGAATCCTGGTTCCCATCGGGCACTTCTGTATTCCCGTTCTGGTCGTAAATCTTCACGAACTGAATGTTGCTGAACTGCTGCAAGTTCACCCTTAATACATTGCCGATCGTATAAGTCGCGCCCTGGCTGTTGCATTGACCTTTGAGGTAAACGCGGGCAACGCCATCGGTCACGTCGAGTTTGCTGAAGCCTGTGACCCCGTTATAGAGGGCGATCCAGCCATAGGTGTATTTCTCGGTGAAACCCGGGCCTTTGAAATATTCGGTAAGCACATTGGCCGGAACATTATTGCTGAGCACCCAGCGTTTGCCGGCCACGGCGGGATTTACAGCGCCGGAATCATAAAGCTGCTTATCGATAAAAAAGACATTTGCCAATGTATATTGAGGCGTTGCCGTGGGGCGCGGGGTGGGAGTCGGTGTGGCGGGGCGCGTCGGCGTGGGCGAAGGGGATGGGCTTGGGGTGAACGTAGGTGTCGGCGTCGGAGCGAAGGCGGGGTCAAGACAGGTTGGGATGGAGTTGCTGGCGCCATCCGGCTTTTCCGTGGTGCCGTTCTGATCGTAGATCTTTACGAACTGAATGTAAGTAAACTGTTTCAAGTTCACCATTATGATATTGCCGATCGTATAAGCCGCGCCCTGACCGCTGCATTGACCATTTAGATAGACACTGGCGACGCCATCGCTCACGTCGAGTTTGCTGAAGTTTGTGACTCCGTTATAGAGGGCAATCCAGCCGTAGGTGTATTTCTCGGTGGAACCGGGGCCTATGAAATACTGGGTGAGCACATTAGCCGGGACATTATTGCTGAGCACCCAGCGTTTACCGGCCACGGCGGGATTCGCGGCACCGGCATCATAGAGTCTCTTATCAACAAAGAAGACATTCGCAAGTGTATATTGAGGCGTTGCCGTAGGGCGGGTGGTGCGGGTCGGTGTGGCGGTGCGGGTGAGAGTAGGCGTGGGGGAGGCGCCCGGGGTGAAGGTGGGGGTGGGCGAAGGCGCGAAATCCGGGTCGAGACAGGTGGGAATGGAGTTGCTGGCGCCATCCGGTTTTTCGGTGGTACCGTTCTGATCGTAGATCTTGACGAACTGAATGGAACTGAACTGCTTCAGATTCACCATCAGCGGCTGCGCAACGGTATAGGCGTAATCCGTGGGAGCACAACTGCCTTTAAGGTAGAGGCGCGCAATCCCACCGGAGACATCCAGCCTGGTATAACCGGTGAAGCCACTATAAATGGCGATCCAGCGATACACGGTCTTCTCGGTATAGCCCGGCCCCTTAAAGTATTCATTCAAGATGTCCAGCGGGAAATTATCGGAGGATCTCTCCCAACGATAACCGGCCACTTCATAAGGCGGAGTCCCCGCGGCCAGCCGAACGGAACTGACAAAGTATAAATTCAACTTTGTATAAGGCGGAATGGCAGTGGGGAGACGCGTAGCGGTGTTAGTCGGCGTGCGTGACGGGGTAGGTGTACGAGAAGGAGTGGGTGTGCGGGTTGGGGTGTAGGTTAGGGTCGGCGTAAGCGTCCGCGTAGGCGTCCGGCTGGGGGTGAGCGTGAACGTGGAAGTAGGGGTCCTGGAGGGCGTGGACGTATTCGTTGGAGTGAGGGTTGGCGAGGGCGTAAAGGTGCGGGTTGATGTGGGCGTCAAGGAGGGCGTCAGAGTCTTCGTGACGGTGGGAGTTGGCGAGGAGGTCGGAGTTCGAGTAACAGTGGGTGTGAGCGTGATCGTCGGAGTTAATGAGGGCGTGAGCGTAAAGGTGGGGGTCAATGTTACGGGCGGCGGAGTTGGAGTGACGACTCCGAGGAAGACGAAACGCACCGCGTCCGCACCGACCTGGAGCGTGCTCACTATAGCCGATTTGTCCTGCGTCTGATTTGTCAGTTGAATGTATTCGGAGCCTGCGCTGTTGAAATTATATTTGCCGATGTAAACCCAGCCATCCGTAACATAAAAGCCGTTCGGAAAGACAACCTGATTGATAGTGACGCGGTCACTCCTGCCGTTATGCTGCACCGTATAGATCGCGCCTTCCGTGGTTGCATGCACAGCGGGAATCCGAATATAAAGGGCATAGAGACCCGGAGCGGCGCCTGATGGAAATTGCCATTTACCGGTACAGGTAGGCCCGGTGAGACGCGGCTTGGAATAACTCATGTTGTTATTCTCTGCCTGCCCGTTCGCGACATTGATATCATTCCAGCACATGTCGGGAGATTGAACGAAGCCAGAACTGGAATTGTCCACAACGATGCCCTGTGGAACTGTAGCCGGGTAAGGAAGCTGCGCACTGCCGGACGGCAAGGCTCGAATACCATAAAAAACCATGGACGGATACATTACCCAAAGCGACTCCGGCTGATTGAAGGGCCAGGGGTCGGGGCCAGTTCCTCCCCAACCGTAGGGATCAACCGAATTGCCGTTGGGCGCGGTGAGCTGAAAGTGCAGGTGCGGGCCGGTGGAGTTGCCAGTCGTGCCGCTGATACCGAGCATTTCGCCATGCCCGATATTGGCACAACCAATGGTCGCGCAGGCCTGGACAGCGACAGCGCTCATGTGACCGTACGAAGTAATATATCCATTCGAGTGATGAAGCTTTACGTAAATTCCCAGGGCAGTGGTGTGGTTCTGAGGATCCCACCAACCTGAATACATGACCTGGTCTGAATCCGCAGCCGCATAGACAGGCCGGTAGCTGATGCCGTAGTCAATGCCATCGTGGCCGTTGTAAGCCATCCACCCGCCCAAGTCATAAGACCAATATAAGCCATAGCCTGCATCGCAGACGCCGGCCTGCGGGGGAGGCGTGCCGGGCGGGGCAGGTGAGGGGCATTTTTTATCCGCTTTGTGCCCGCCATAAGAGACGATGCGGTTATCCGTCTGGCTGTAATTGGGGCTGGTGTGATCGAAGATGGATTCTTCTGAAGCAGAGCCCGGGAAGGGAGGATATAAGAAGGGCGACAAAGCTTCTGCAGGCGCGGCAGAGACCCACCCATCAGAGGGGCCACGCGATAGGCCGCCGGGAGTAAAAGTGAGACCCCCAAGCAAAATAAGGGCGGCGATAAGGGCGGGCAGGGGGCGTGAGCGCGTCTTCATCAAAGGAAATCAGGGCGTGGCGATGGGGGTGGCCTGGAAATCGACGACTGACTTCAACTGCGCCAGGACCGTTTCAGAATCCGCGAGGCATTGATCGGATTGATCCTGGAATGAAACTTGGAAACCCGTATAGATATTTCCATCGCCGCCCGTATAGGTAACAAATTCTTTGACGCCGTTCACAGACGCGGTGCTGACTTGATAACTGATATTGCCAAGCCGGCGAACCTCGTGCTCCACGCTGCCGTTCAGAGCCAGGCCGCGTCCTGCCGCGGGTGTGATCATGCAGCCAGAGATCTGGCGATGACCCAGAGCAGGAAAGCCATATTGATCGGTGGTCAATGCCCAGACGCCGGGGTCGAAACGCAGGCGAAAATAAAAGCCCGGTTTAGATTCAGCAAGATAGGTGGGCAGACCATCCCAAACCTGCAAGGCGGGCGGATGCGCTGCTTCCGTTGGAAGTTCGAGAGTTGGCAGAGGTGTTTCGGTGGGAACCGGCGTTAGTTGGATAATGAATGCCCCGCCGGTTGGCGTTGCGGTGTCCGCGACGATGGTGGTCGGGACCGGCGAAGAAGCGGGTTCAATTACCTGCCCAGTGGCGGTCGGCAGCGTGTTAGGGGACAAAGCGGGCGGCTGCGGCGCAGCCGTACCCGGGGCCTGTGTCGCTGGCGCCGGAGCGCAGGCGGCCGTCAGCAATAAAGAGATCAATACAAAGGAGTGAGCAATTTGGGCACGCATGAGGATTTCACTTTTGCAGCCAAACCGGGCAACAGGCAGACCCCGTTAGAACTTGCCGCGTCTCGCCCGAGACGGGATCTACAAGATTTACGCTCATTTTATCATTCATGACGACCGTGAAAGCGATTTGGTTTCCGTCCGGCGACCAGACGGGAGAGCCAACGTGTGCATCTTTATACTGCGTAAGCTGCGTCGTTCCATCGCTCTGCAGGTTCACCAAATAAATATTGCTGACCAATGAGTTGGCAGACTGATCTGCGGCAGCATCATCCGGGTTCTCGCGCTTTACGAACGCAAGCTGCGTGCCATCCGGCGACCAGGCGGGGGCAAAGCCGTGGCCGGCGTCGGCTTCCGCCAGCTTGTGCGCACCAGAGCCATCGGCAGACATCACCCACAACTCACCGACCGTGAAAGGTGTTGGCGAGTCAGGGATTTTGATATAGGCGATCTGTTTTTCATCCGGGGACCAGCGTGCCAAAGACAAATAGAACCCCGGGTCGGTCGCGAGCTGCCCAACGAGGCGCCCATCGGAGCCGGCCAATTGCATTTCACTGCCCAGGCCCATCCCACGTGAGAAGGAGTAGGCAAAGCGCTGTCCGTCAGGCATCGGCGCGAGGTCATAGGTCAACCCGGTTATCGGCAGACTTTCACGGCTGCCATCCACGTGTACGCGCACGATTTGCGGATGGTTGATCGAATTGACCTTGAGATAGAGCGCCTGACCGTCCGGCGTCCAGGCCAGAAAAGTGGCTGTTGGAATCTGTGACGGCCTGTTTGAATTCATCCGTATTCGTATCCAGCCAGACAACAGCCTGTCCAAAGGAACAACTCAATTCAATTGCCAACCTTGCGCCGCGCGGCGAGGGAAAAAGATCCTGGAGTCCACAGCCAGCAGGAAGGGAAAGGGGTATTTCATGCAAGGGTTGATCGTTCGAAGAAAGTTCAACCAGCGCGGGCGGGTCGAGCCGAAAGACGTACAATGCAGGCTTTGAAGCCGGTTGGGGCCGGGTAGAGCATGCGAAGAGAGGGGCCAGCAGGAATAAGAATACAGCGATCAGTGACCAGTGATCAGTAATCAGTGAGAAGTGATCAGTGAGGGGTGAACGGCGAGCGAAAAGCGGTTTGCGATGCACAAAATGATTATAGCTTGAGGAGAGATTATAATGATCGATATATCGGCGCTTCAAACGCGGTCATTTGTATCCGGTCATTTTTGACCAGCCCAATTTCCGAACAAAAAGCGAATAAAAGAATCAAAAAAGCACTCTTCAGGATGGAAGGTAATCATCGATGCATATCCTCATCACCAATGATGACGGCGTTCAGGCACCGGGGCTGCTGGCCCTCGCACAGGAAATGCGCAAGCTGGGCCGTGTGACCGTCTTCGCACCGGACCGCAACTGGTCGGCCTCGGGACATGTCAAGACGCTCGACCGGCCTTTGCGTGTGCAGGAGACCGTACTGGCTGACGGCACAGCCGCATTCATGTCTGACGGCACTCCCTCGGATTGCGTGGCGCTGCCGCTGCTGGGGCTGACGGATCCGATCGACCTGGTGGTGGCAGGCATTAATCCGAATGCCAACATCAGCCATGATGTGACCTATTCGGGCACCGTCACCGCCGCGATGGAGGCGGTCATCAGCGGGGTGCAGGGTATTGCCGTCTCCCTTGATTCTCCGGCAGGCTTTCAGGGCCTGCTCGATTACGGCACGGCGGCTTCGGTAGCACGCCAGGTGGCCGAGCAGGTAATCGCCGACGATCTTCCAGAGGGCGTGGTATTGAACGTCAATGTACCCTATCGCAAAGCGAGCGAACTCAAAGGCTATATGATCACGCGCCAGGGACTGCGCGTGTACCGCGACGCGCTCGACCAGCGTCTCGACCCGCGCGGGCGCCCGTATTATTGGATCGGCGGGGAGTCTCCCACGGGGGTGGTGGAAGAAGGCACAGACTTCGGCGCCTTAAGCGAAGGATACGTGTCCATTACGCCTTTGCAATTGGATTTGACGAATTACAAAGCGATGGATGTGTTGAAAAAGTGGAAATTTTAGGAGAGAATAGAGAAGAGATATTCGGGAATAACTGATGGATACAAGCCATCCCGCAAATATTTGAAGTCCAGTTCAAACCAAGAGGAACCATGCCCTATCTCGCAACTGAACCCCGCTATGACAAAATGTTATATAACCGCGTAGGCCGCAGCGGCTTGAAACTACCAGCCATCTCGCTCGGCTGGTGGTACAACTTTGGCGGACTCGACATATTCGAGAACAGCCGTGCCATCGCCCGGCGCGCCTTCGACCTGGGGATTACGCACTTCGACCTTGCCAACAACTACGGGCCTCCCCCCGGATCGGCTGAAGAAAACTTTGGGACCCTCTACCAACAGGATTTTCATCCCTATCGCGATGAACTCATCATTTCGACCAAGGCCGGTTACGATATGTGGGCCGGTCCGTATGGCGAGTGGGGTTCGCGGAAATATATGCTGGCCAGCCTCGACCAGTCGCTCAAGCGCATGAGGCTCGATTATGTGGATATCTTCTACAGCCACCGTCCCGACCCGGATACCCCGCTCGAAGAAACCATGGGAGCCCTTGATTTTGCCGTCAGGCAGGGAAAAGCCCTGTATGTGGGCATCTCAAACTACGACCCCGAACAAACGCGGCGCGCGTCGCAGATCCTGCGCGAGCTGCGCACACCGTGCCTGATCCATCAACCGCGCTACAGCATGCTGGACCGCTGGGTGGAGGGCGGCCTGCTGGAGGTATTGACCGACGAGGGTATCGGCTGTATCGTCTTCTCGCCCCTAGCACAAGGACAGCTCACTGATCGCTACCTCAAGGGAATCCCCTCGGGAGCGCGCGCCACCAAGACCGAACGTGTCTGGCTGACGCCCGATGATGTGAAGAAGGACCTGCCGAAGGTGGAGAAGCTTAACGAGATGGCGCAGAAGCGCGGCCAATCGATGGCACAAATGGCGCTGGCGTGGGTGTTGAGAAAGCCGGCTGTCACCTCGGCCCTGATCGGCGCCAGCAGTGTAAAACAATTGGAAGACAATTTGGCAGCACTGAACAACTTGAAGTTCAGCGACGATGAGCTAAGCAAGATCGAATTGATATTAAAATAGTGATCGTTTCACTTTCAGCAACCAACGGGCGAGAAGGTTCCCGGCCCACTCTCCGGGACCTATGCCCTGATCGAGAGAGGCAGGCCGCAAATGAGCTTTCTCAAAAAAATCTTCACCGCACCCGCCAGCCCGGCTTCGAACTTCTATTCATTCGCCGTCAAATGCAATCGGTGCGGCGAGATCATAGAAGGACGCATCAACTTATACAACGATCTGAGCGTGGAATATGAAGGTAATAAAAATGAATATTCCGTCCGCAAAGTGCTGATGGGCAGCGGGAGATGCTTCCAGCAGATCGAGGTCGAGTTGAAATTCGACGAGCCGCGCAAGCTGCTGGAAAAACACGTAACCGGCGGGCAGTTCGTGGAATAGCGCAGTCGGAAGCTGATCGCGAGGAGGCCTCATGCCACAGTTTACCTCTCCACCCGATCCCCAGGCGTTTAACATGCGGGTCTGGGAACTGGTCCGCAAGGTGCCGCGTGGAAAGGTAGCGACCTACGGCCAGATCGCCTTGATGCTGCCTCCGCCCGAGGGCGTGGACTTCGAGAGTTACAGGGCGTTCGGCCCCCGCTGGGTGGGAGGCGCGATGGCAGCCTGCCCGGACGATGTACCCTGGCAGCGCGTGATCAACTCACAAGGCAAGATCAGCGAGCGCCCCGGTGCACAGAAGCAGCGCCTCTTGCTGGAGGGAGAGGGCGTCGAATTCGTAAAAGATAAGGTGGATTTTAAGAAATACGGATGGAGAGGGCTGGATGAGGCAGATGAGCCGAGGCAGGAGGCGCTGTTCTAAATGGGCTAAATCCGAATACGAAATATATCGTGGAATTGTCAGGATGAGCTCTATTCTATTGAAATGGAACTAACCATAGATATCAGCAAAGAGCAGGCGCGGCGTTTCCTGTTGGCGCATCAGGGCCTATGGCCGCCGAATGAATTTAAAGCCAAACGTGGGATCCTGGCTTATATCCGGCGCGTCGGGTGTATCCAGTTTGATCCTCTGGATATCGTCGGGCAGAACCCGGATTTGGTGCTTCAGTCGCGGGTGGCAGGATATCGGCCCAAGATGCTGGATGACCTGCTATATAAAGATCGCAGGCTGCTCGACGGGTGGGACAAGAATATGTCGATCTACGGCGTGGAAGACTGGTCTTATTTCTGCCGCCGGAGGGAGGCATTCGATCATAATTCCGGCAGGAGCGCCGATGCAATCAGATCAGTCCTGACCAAGGTCCGGGCTGAACTCGAAGAACGAGGTCCGCTTTCCTCCCTGGATCTTGAAATGCATGAAAAGGTGGATTGGGACTGGTCGCAGTCGCGTCTGGCCCGGGCCGCACTTGAAAAGATGTATTTTAGCGGGGAATTGGTCATTCACCACAAGGTGCACACACGCAAAATATATGATTTTGCGACCCGCTGTCTGCCGCCCGATTTGCTCCAGGCGTCAGACCCCAACCAAACTGAGGAAGAGTATCAGGATTGGTATGTGCTCCGCCGAATCGGCAGCGTCGGTCTGTTGTGGAATAGAGCCGGACAGGCCTGGCTTGGAATGCAACAAGTGGACAGCAAGGCACGCAAAGCTGCGCTGGAGCGATTGCTTGTACAAGGCAAGATAGGGCAGGCCCATATCCACGGTATGACAGAACCGTTTTATTTTTGCAGCGAAGATAGAGCCCGCTTAGAGCGGGCGTTGTACATGGACGCCCCTCTGCCAAAAGCCAGCGTGATGGCACCCCTGGACAACCTGCTGTGGGACCGCAGGATGCTCAAGCAGATATTCGATTTCGCCTATCTCTGGGAGGTTTACGTACCGCTCAGCAAGCGCCGCTACGGATATTATGTATTGCCGGTTCTTTACGGCGACCGGTTCATTGCGCGCTTCGAGCCTGGCAGTGATAAACCGGGCGGCGCATTCGCGATCAAAAATTGGTGGTGGGAAGCCGGGGTGAAGCCCTCCAGGCAAATGAAGTCGGACCTGGTGGAGTGTTTTCAGCGTTTCCTTGCGTATCTCGGTGCAAATCATCTGGAAGTGGCAGGTCGACCCCTTAAGCAAGCCGGCCTGGAGTGGCTGGCGCGAGGTTACGCTTGAGGGCTACACATTGCCAATATCTACGGGCGGCGAGCAGCTACAATGATCAGGCCGTCAACTCAACGACTAACATATCCAAAGCCAGGTCCAGTGTGACCTGGCTTGTCTTTGCGGCTTCGTCAATTTCGAGCAGTCTGTGATAGATCTTTTCAAGGGCCGGGAGCGTGAATCTTTTCGCCTGCCCATAAACCTTTTCAGCAACGAAAGCGTGCACCCCGAGGGCTTGTTCGACTTCGCGCTGCCCGCCGCGGGCATCAATCACCTCGCGGGCCAACAGTAACAGTCGAAACTGTCGTATCACCATGCCCCATAAACTAAAAGCATCTTCATTTTCCAGCAGACGGTGAAGCAGACGCTGCGCGACCTGCGCATTCCCGGCTGCCAGCGCATCGACCATGGCGAAAATGTCCGGTTCGGCGGTGGAGATACTAACCGTTTCCACGTCCTGGACCTTGACCGGGCGGGCCCAGTCCGCATACGTCAATAACTTGGTCACTTCCTGGGCAGCCTGGCGCGTATCGGCTCCGACCATTTCGGCCAGCCGGGCCGCGGCAGCCTGCTCGAAGCTGCCTCCCTGCTCTTTGGCGTTTTTGCTGATCCAGCCCGTCATTTCCCATTTCGAAGGCAGAGTAAAGCGTTCCAGCTTGAGCCCGGCTTTCTTCATCCATTTGACCAGCCAGTGTTTTTCGTCTTCTTTTTCCTGGCGTGACCTATCCCTATAAGTCTTGATATCCACGTTCTCGTGGATCAGCAGCACTGTGCTAGGCGGCACCTTCTCAAGGAAATCGAAGAACTTTTTGCGCGCCTGCGGATTGGAATAGCGCGCCGAAGGGTTAGCCAGCAAAACAAGACGCCGCTCTGCCAGGAACGGCAGGGCGTTGACGGCATTATTCAGGTCATCTTCGCTCATGGTGCGCGCCTCGAGGCGCGCTGTGTTCATGTCCGCTGTGGAAGGGTCCTTGAAAATCGCAACAAACTCGGCGAGCCGGCGCGCAATGGCAAATTCATCATTGCCGTAAAGGAAGATGACGTTGGATTCTTTGGGCATTTGAAGGGGAACAGCCAGGCTGTGCCGCTACGGGGCAGTGATCACGCGATGCGCGGTGACGCGGCCGCGCAGGGTGGGGCGGACCTCGATAACGTGCAGGCCCCGCATATCCGCATCCGTGGTAATCCTGGCTTGGATCACGGGGCCCAAAGGCTGGCTGAGGGCAAGGCCGACCAGGGCAAAGATAATGGCGAAGGGGAGGCGCAGTATCCGCCCCAGGGTTGATTTGCCGCCGCGCATGACAAACCAGGCAAGGGTGCCGGACATAAGCGCCGAAGTTGCCATGTTCGTTCCGCAGCCTGCGTGGATGGCAAGCTCTCTTTCGCCCGCACGCAGCCTCGCCAGGGCCTGGTTTACCGCAGACTCTACTTCACCGGTCGGAAAATTGCCGAGGATGAAGAAACCGGTCGGATTGGAATGTCCCGCCATGGGGCTGGTCGGATGCTGTGCGGCAAGCATGTGCAAGGTGGCATGCTCCAGGGCATGGTTACGCCGGGTCTCCGAAATATAGGGAAGGTCTAAAATTGTATTGGTCATAAAATGATTATACCTTCGCAAATGTCTGATGATTTGGATGAGACTGAATGCGGCATTGTCAACGTATCTTCGTCACCGGCTGGCGTTTTCCAACGCGCGATAGGTTTCGAGCAGTTGCAGCAATATCAGGTCCGTAAATGAATTGACTTTGTGTAATATTTCTCCCCAAGCCTGACCGGAGGGAACGTTGGCCTCCTGATAAACCTGGATCACCGATTGAAGCAGGACATCCCGGAAAAACAAGAAAGCGCGGGCTGCGTCCACGTTGTCGAGTCCATAGCGGCGGGCGCGCGAGGCGTATTCATAGCCGATCGAATGAGCCTCCGAGGCAGCTCCATCTCCGTCGGTTCCAAGATAATTGATGAGCCCATGGAACAAGGTATGGGCCGATTGTCGATACTGGGCACGAGCGCTCTCATCCAATTTTTGATACCAGGACTCCGCGGAGAGGCGGCCTTCCGTGATCTGGAGACGAATATTGTGGACCGCGGCGCCCACTACGTTGACAGGATCCAAAGGCTGCTGGGCGCGGGAAGTGTTGACCCAGAGCAGAACTTCGCTGCGCTTATAACGGCGATGCCCACCAGGTGTACGATGGGCAGGCAACAGGCCTTTATCCGACCAGATGCGGACGGTGCTGGGGTGCACGCCCAATAACCCGGCGGCCTCGTGAAGCGAAAGCCATTCATCTTCGATATTCTTGGGAGAGATATTCATAAGATCTTAACGGAAATGCATTCAGGACGCGAAGTGACCTACCGGTAGGAAAAACGCCTTCCAACGAAAGTCCTTCGCAAGGACGCAAAGACCTGTAAATTGCCTTTAGGGCCTTGCCCCCTGCGTCCGCAGGATCGGCAGTTCACGAAGTAAAGATAAATCCAGTTTTGGAAATTATCGAGTACCAGTATATTTATCGCCAACGAAATTACGAAGCACGAAAGCGCCCGTTATTGAGCGGTCTTAATCATTTGCCTTGCAACCTGTATTAATTCATGTGCCGATCGCAGCGTGCCCTCGCCGACCTCTCCCAGCATCTGGGAGAGTTCCAATAATTGCGGTTCGCCATCGAGACGCTCTATGCGGGTGAGAGTGCGATTGCCCTGGATGAGTTTCTGCACCTGATAATGCTCATCGCCAAACGCTGCCAACTGCGGCAGATGCGTCACGCAGAACACCTGATGATTGCGCCCGAGGTGCCATAGCTTGAACCCAACCACCAAACCGACACGCCCACCGATGCCCTGATCGATCTCATCGAAGATCAACGAGGGGATCTGGTCCGCGCGGGCCAGCATGTTCTTCAGGGCCAGCATGAGGCGCGAGGTTTCACCGCCGGAGGCGATGCGGGCCAGAGGCTTGAGCCCTTCACCGGGATTGGGAGCGACCAGAAATTCCACCCGGTCGAAGCCATTTTGATCGAAAGCAACACGCTTCCCTTCGGCCAGCGGAATGCCGTTCGGGTCGGGCCTGGTTTGGAAATCGACACCGAAGCGGGCAGCCGCCATCTTGAGATCGTCGAGCTCCGTCTCAATCCCTTTGCCGAGTTTCCCGGCTGCTGCTTTACGCCTGTCCGAAAGGGTTTGTCCCTGTTTGGAGAGGGTCTGAAGCAGATCCGCTTCGTCGGCTTCGAGGGCGCTGATGCGCTCACCGGCATTGGAGATATTTTCCAGCTGTTTACGCGACTCTTCGCCGAACTTAGTCACGGCCGGGATGCTGCCCCCATATTTGCGCGTCAGGTTATGGATCAGATTCAAACGTTCTTCGACTTCATCCAGCCGACGGGGGTTGTATTCAATCGCCTCGAGATAATCGCGCAGGCTACGAACGACGTCTGCGAGCGTATCTTCCAATGTGGCGGCTTCATTCGCAAGGTCTGCCTGCGCACCATCAATTTTGGCGAGGCCGGCGAGGGCGCGGGAAGCCTGTCCGACCAGATCACTGGCGGCAGGTGATTCGGGCGAGCCTTCATCCAAGACTGTGAGGGCTTGTTGGGCATATTGGGCGAGCGATTCGGCGTTCGCCAGACGATCGCGTTCCTTGCGCAGCCCTTCGTCTTCGCCGGCTTTGAGCTTCGCGGCCTCGATCTCCTCGGCCTGGAAGGTCAATATTTCCACGCGACGATCCGCATCGGCCTGTGCCTGGCGAAGCTCACCCAGCTCGCGGCGCACATTCATCAGCTTTTGATAAGTCTGGCGGTAATCGGAAAGCGGTTTGGAGACCTCTGCAAAACGATCCAGCAAGCCCAGATGGGAATGGGGGTCGAGCAAAGACAGATGCTCCGATTGGCCATGAATATCCACGAGCAATGAGCCAATCTCCTTGAGAAGTGACACGCCAACAGTCCGGCCATTGACCCGGGCGATATTGCGTCCCTCACGGCGGACCTCGCGAGCCAGGGTTACGTACTCCGGATCGTCCAATAGTTCTTCGCGCTTTAGAATGTCGTTCACTGCTACTTTTTCGGGGCCTTTTAGCTTGAATACACCTTCCACGAACGCGGCTTCCGCGTCGGTCCTCACCGAGGTCGCATCGGCCCGGCCGCCCACCAGCATCTCAACGGCATCGAGGATAATGGACTTACCCGCACCGGTCTCGCCGGTCAGGATTATGAGACCCGGCCCCAGCTTGAGATCCAACTTATCGATGATCGCGAAATTCTGGATGTGAAGTTCGGTCAGCATTTATCCGCCGATACGGATGCCTGAAATCTGTGTGTATGCGGCAGGGACGGCCATGAAAAGATAAACGACTTCCCATATGGCGGGAAGAAGACCACCCAGGCCCCGAAAACCGCCAAAAAGGACACCGAGCAACGCAGGGAGGCTGTACAGCAACAACACCGGCAGGGCGCCTGCAACCATGCCTATGGCCGCAGTCATAAAGAGAGGACGCGATCTCCTATTCTTGATAAAGCGCAAAACAAGATTGCCGATCACGGCCCCTGCGCCCGGTGCAAGGAAAAGCACCAACAGTCCGAAGAAGATCTGGCTAACCAACAGCACCAGCACACTGGTAACTCCTGAACCTATGGCGGCAACAATGAAGGCCACCACGAAGTCGGAGCCAACGGCAGTATCGAACACTTTTTGCTGAGCCCGCACACATTCCTTGCAGCGATAGCCTGTGGGTGTAAGGATCGCACAGTCGGCGCAAATGGGACGTTCGCAACGATTACAGCGAAGAGTGGTCGGACGATTGGGGTGGACGTAACAATATAAAGTATCGGGTTGAGTCATGAAGCATCGATCCTACAAGTGGGGTTGATTTATATGAGCATTCAGATTTCTATAGAAATAACCGGGATCGCCGAAGCGTACAAACTGTACTGCGTACTCGGCGACCTTGACATCCACGTGGTCGCCTTCCTCCAGGGATATGGCCGGCTGGCCATCCACGCTGACGACCGAGTTGTCGCTTTTTACAATAACACTGACCGATGAGCCCTCCGCGAGCACAACGGCGCGGTCCATGGATAAATGCGGAGCAATGGGAACGAGCAGGATATTGCGCAGGTCGGGCGGCAGGATCGGGCCCCCGGCTGCCAACGCATAGGCGGTTGACCCGGTGGCAGTGGCGGCAATCAGACCGTCGCAGACAAAGGTTGTGAGCAGACGCCCATCCACGCTTGCCGCCAAGCGTACGGGCCGCAGGTTCGCCCCACGACCGACAACGACTTCATTCAAAGCATGCCAACGCGCCAAGGTATCACTGGCCCGGACGTGCTCGGCAGATAACATCATACGGTGCTCGAGCCAGGCCTCGCCCTTGAAGAGCCGTTCCAGCATTTCGCGCCACTCATTGCGCTCCACCTGAATGAGGAATCCAAGACGCCCCAATTTAATCCCCAAAATAGGGACGCCTGATTTAGCGCATAAATGGCCGGCCCGCAGCATGGTCCCATCACCGCCGACCGCAATCAGCATATCAAAGTCGCCATTCTTAACGCGCTTGCGAAGGTCCTCGTCATAGATCGAGCCTTGCGGGGCTTCGAATCCTTTTTCTTTCAGGAACCTGCCGATCAAATCCGCTTCGGCAACGGCATCGGGCATGTTCGGATAAGAGACAACAACCGGACGTTTAGGAACGAACGCGTTAGGCATTTCGAATTATTATACGTGAAAAGGAGAAAGTTTAAGGTTGGCTTCGGCGATTCACATCGCCGAAGTGGGCGATGGCGGCTTGATGCCGCCTTGCCCGAAGGTGGAAAGAAAGCGGAAAGGGGAGAGCAGAAAGTGGACAGTGGAGGAGAGAGGGATTCGCAGAGTTAAGTGGCGCTATGTTTCTCTCCGTAGTCATGCCAGACTTTGATCGCAGACCTTTCTGAAACCACAAGCGCGGCAGCGTGCGGGGTCTTCGTGCGAACGCGGGACGTTGCTGCGGACTTCATCGCGTTTGATCTCGGCGAGCTGATCGAGCAGTGAAGATTCAAGCTGGCTCGTGTAATCCACCGCAAAGTCACGATTGGGATAGTGAATGATCCCATATGGAGGGCGTTTGCCATAGGTCTTTTCCACCAGCAGACAATAGGCTGCCAACTGGAAAATATGCGAATCATAAGGCGCCGCGGGTGTGCGTCCCGATTTGACTTCCACGGGAACGATCACCCCATCCCGTTCAACGAGATAATCAGGTTTGCCGGTCAGCCCCAGCCCATGATCCACCAGGGGCTTCTCGACCTCGCCCCAGGCGCGGGTGTCGGTATAGATAACACGTCCGCCGGGCAGGCCAGATTGGCTCCGCTGACGGTTGGATTGCCAGAGGAAGATTATTGCAAGGATTATAAGGAGGAAAGCCAGGTAGAGCATGTTTCGGGGAGTTGAAAGTTTGAGGGTTAGAAGGTTGAATGTTGGAAAGTTGGAAGGTTGAAGGTTGGAAAGTTGAAAGCTAGAGGAGGAAAGTGACCACTGGATAACCTGATAGTTGGAGCTATTTCAATAGAGACGAGGTCAGAACTGCAACCAGCAGGACCACGGCCGCCAATAGCAAAATCAGACCCACCGTGCGGAGCAAACCGGCTGCAAGGACCCTGCGTCCGTGCTGACGATGAAGCTCTGTGCCGACCGCCATTTCAACCCGGTTCTCCGATTCCACGCCCTGCTTGCGATACCACCAGGCGCGGCGACAATACAAATAGGAACCGATCTCGGAGGCGCGAAGGAGGGGAGGCATAGGCAAATGTATTTACTCACTCTTTCGTCCCACGCTTTCAGCCTGGGACTAAGGATCCCGAAAAAAGGAAGGTGCTGGGAAGATCTCCCCAGCACCTTCCTTTTTTCGGGTATTCTACTCAATGAAACCGGGATGAAAGTGCAGGCATTCTTCCAACAGACTGTGAGTAAGTATAGGTAAATTATAGCACAAATTTTCTAAGCGGATTAGATAATTCGCTGCAGCCAAAATGAAAGACAGGCGCCTGGTTTCGGTGCGGCGGAGATCAACTGCCGGACGGCGCGTAACCTCAGGTAACAAGTGTTGTCACCGCAAGAATGAATCTTCTTTGGATATCCATTGCCAAATCATCAAGCCCTCGTTATAATATTTGCCTCACGGGCGGGTAGCTCAGTTGGTTAGAGCACTGCTTTGACATAGCAGAGGTCGCAGGTTCGAGCCCTGTCTCGCCCACCAAAAAGGACTCCACGAATTGTGGGGTCTTTTTTTATGTCGTTTGTCAGGTCCATATCAGTCAAAAATAAGCTATCTAATTATAATAATTTGGGTTATAAATACAAATAATACATAAATTGCCCTAAAGGAGATATAAGTATGTTCATTGATTACCTTACTGTAATAATGATCAACCTGGTGGCCGGCACCGTCCTACTGGCCTTTTTTCTTTGGAAAGGCATCGATGAAGAAGACCAGCGCCCGTATGCTCCCGCTTTCTTGATGGTCGGCCTGTTGAGCTTCATTACCGGCCTGCAGTTGGCATTCACATGGCCCCTGCCCGGCAGTTATAACATTGCCTACGGCGATGCCAGCATCTTATTCGGCGTCGTATTCCTGGCAACCGGCTTGTCTCTGTGGCAGGGCTGGAATTTGCTGCCCGTATCCATCTATGCCTTTTTCGCAGGCGCGGATGCGGTCATAATCGGCGCCCGCATCCTTTCGCTCCAGCTCGGAAAGGAACCATTGATCGCGGCCGTGGGTTTCGTGCTGGCAGGCCTGGGCGGTCTCGGTTCATTCCCGTTCTTCATGTGGTTCAGGGATAACAAAACCGTTCGCTGGGTAGGGATCCTCGTCCTGCTGGCGGCGGCTGCCATCTGGGCGGCGACATTCTACCCGTCCATTTGGGGTCACCTCGAGAGCTTTAGCAAGTGGCCCGGTGCATTGTCGGTTCCAGCTCCTAAATAATACTCATCCAGCAGGTCCAACAACCAACTGGGAAGGCACCGGCAAATCACCGACCTTCCCAGTCTTGCTTTGCTTGACATTCCATCCAAGCTGCATATAATAAACCCACATCAAAAAGCGCTACGACCGGGACGAGTAAACGGCCCCCTGCTTCTGACAGAGAGAAGCTGCGATCGTTGAGAGCAGTCTCCAGAAACAACCGTTGAAAACCACCCGCGAGCGTGACCCTGAACAGCATCAATAAGTAAGGGAAACGGCCAGCTCCGTTACCGGCTAACAGAGATATGTCGAAAGACATAAACTCGGGTGGAACCGCGTGAATTAAATTCTCGCCCCGTTTACGGGCGAGAATTTTTTATTGCCTCAGCGTCTCCTCTTCTTCCCCAAGAGGTAGGAGTTGGAGAGGAAAAGAAGGAGCAAAAATGTCTCAACCTGTTCAAGAACGATACGAGGACTCAAACCTTTATCGCATCCGTCATTCTGCCGCACACATTATGGCGCAGGCCGTGCTGGAGATGTTCCCGGACGGCAAGATCTCCATCGGCCCGCCGATCGAAAACGGCTTCTATTACGATTTCGACCTGCCGCGTAATCTCACGCCCGAAGACCTGGAGAAGATCGAAAAACGCATGCGACAGATCATCGCGGCCAAATTCGAATTCTCGAGGAAAGCGGTCTCGGCAGAAGAGGCGCGCGAGATCTTCAAGGACCAGCCTTATAAAATCGAACTGATCGACGGGCTTGAAAAAGGCGGCCTCGATGAGTATGGGAACCCTCTCAAAGAGAAGCCGGAAATTTCGATCTATCAGCAGGATTTATTTGTCGACTTGTGCCGCGGGCCGCATGTTGAGAATACAAGGCAGATTAAGCCGGATGCCTTCAAGCTGATGTCGATTGCCGGAGCCTACTGGCGAGGCGATGAGCATAACAAGATGCTGCAACGCATCTACGGCACGGCCTGGGAATTGGCGCAGCAGCTCAAAGATTATCTGTGGCAGCTGGAGGAAGCCAAGAAGCGCGACCACCGCAAGCTGGGCAAGGAGCTGGAGATCTTCTTCTTTGACGATGAGGTTGGCCCCGGCCTGCCGCTCTTTCCGCCCAACGGCGGCGTGATGATCGAAGAGCTGGAGAAACTGGCAAAGGAAATGGAAGACAAGGCCGGCTACGTGCGCGTACGCACGCCGCAACTGACGAAGGAAGACCTCTTTATCCGCTCGGGCCACCTGCCCTATTATGCTGAGTTGATGTACCCGCCCATGGAGCTGGAGGGCGTGAAGTATTACGTCAAGCCGATGAACTGCCCGATGCATCACAAGATCTTCGGTTCGAAACCGCGCTCCTATCGCGACCTGCCAATCCGCCTGGCGGAATACGGGACGGTCTACCGGTATGAAAAATCAGGAGAACTGTTCGGCTTGATGCGGGGGCGTTCCCTCCAGATGAACGATGCGCATATATATGTCTCGGAAGAACTGTTCGAGCAGGAGTTCCTGGCTGTCGTTGACCTGTATATGAAATATTTCAAGCTCTTTGGCATCGATAAGTACGTTATGCGTTTGAGCCTGCACTCCAAAGAAGGACTGGGTAAGAAGTATGTGGATAACGAGCGGCTGTGGCTCAAGACGGAAGACATGGTGCGAAATGCCATGAAGAACGGCAACGTGCCTTATGTAGAGGCAGAGGATGAAGCCGCCTTTTATGGACCCAAGATAGACGTGCAAATCTGGAGCGTGATTGGGAAGGAATTCTCGCTTGCCACCAACCAGGTGGACTTTGCAGTGCCAGCCCGCTTCGATCTCAAGTTCATCAACAAGCAGGGCGTGGAGGAAGTGCCATTGTGCATCCACCGCGCGCCGCTGAGCACGCATGAGCGTATGATCGGTTTCCTGATCGAGCATTACGCCGGGAACTTCCCGGTCTGGCTATCGCCGGAGCAGGTGCGGGTCATTCCGATCACGGATGCGCAGAACGAATATGCACAGGGCATCGTGCAGCAACTGCGCGAGGAGGGCGTGCGCGTCAGCGCGGACATCAGCGCTCAGCGTATGAATGCCAAGATCCGCTCGGCGCAGATCATGAAGGTGCCGTATATGCTGGTTGTGGGCGAGAATGAAATGAAAGCGGGGCAGGTCTCGCTGCGCGTGCGCGATGGTTCGCAGCAAAATAATATTATGCTGGATGAGTTCAAGGCAAGGGTGAAGGAAAGGATCGCGAAGAGAGCCAGCGAACTGTAATGCGTAAACAGAGAAGCAAGGAAACAGGCAGACAGGTAAACACGTAGAAACCGCTTCCCAGATAATGTGGGAGAAAAGAAAGTGTATGGCGGGCTCCGCCATACACTTTCCACTTTTTCGAATGAATGCCGAAATACAAGGCCAGTCGGTTGACACTGGCATAAATAAAGCCACGAATCAATCCGGAGTATACTTACCTGAGTAAGAATTGGCAAAACACCCAGCTTGAAACTAAAATATCAGAAAATCTTTCCGGCCAAGACGAGAAACTCTTTTGTCTATAGAAGAAACTTTCCAAGCGGGGATCGCGGCAGCTAAATCGGGTGATTTGGCGCGTGCAGCAGCACTGTTCGGACAGGTAGTCCAGGCCGACCCACATTCAGAGCAAGGATGGCTGTGGTTGGGGCTGTGCTGTTCCCCGCCGGACAGGCGTGAATATTGCTTCCGGCGGGTGCTGGCCCTAAACCCCAATAATACAGAAGCCAGATCGCAATTGGACAGAATGGCAGGGGCAGCTCCCATAACTCCCGCCTGGGCGCTACCGACTCAGAACGACATCCCTAAAAAACAGAATAAACAGCCTCCGGTAGAGCCACTGATAAAGCCAGCGGTGCAGCGATCCGATGAACGGACCGTGCCGCCATTTGTTGCAGAGGTATCCAGACCTCAGAAACCATTCGCCCCGGTCCCGCCGGACGTACCGGCTCCGGAGAGCCTGCGAAATGCACTGATTACGCCTGAGGAAAAGCGAACTCCCTCGATCGTAAAAGCAGCAGCGAAAGTAGAACGCCCAAAAACATTCGAACCCAAAAAGAAAAAGCCAAATAATATACTGGTGGTACTACTGGGGTTAATCGTCATCTTGATCATGGGCGGGATAGCAGTCCTATTTATTATGCTCTCCGGTGGGTTGAATAATTTGATGCCGGGATATTTTGTACCCGTTCCCACCTCCATTCCACTGGCTGCTCTCTTAACTCCCAAAAATTCCCTTTCACCCACAATTTCATCCAGCCCGACGCCGGGTTCTCCAACCTCGCTGCCGACTTCAAAACCGACAGTAAGCTATACGCCGATCCTTGAGAAGATTAATTGCCCGTTCGACGTTCCGGCAGGAGCCAATGCAAGCTGCAGTTATGTGGTGGTACCTGAAGACCGCACCGGGGATCCCTCGCATACGATCCGCCTGGCAGTTGTCGTTTATCACTCCACAAGCTCAAACCCAGCGCCAGACCCAGTCTTGTTCCTACAGGGCGGTCCGGGAGGCGAGGCGGTTAAGCTAAGCGCCAATGCTTATCATCTTCTCGTGACGCCCTTCCTGGGCAAGCGCGACTTCATCACTTTTGACCAACGCGGGACCGGGTTATCCGAACCGGCCCTGAATTGTGATGAATTAAGCAAGGCTTATTTGCAGGACATCGAGGGGCTGATACCCAGTTCCACGCGTGGCCTGGTTTATTCCAACGCACTGATCTCCTGCAGCGGTTTGATGAGCGCAAAGGGGATTAATTTGAACGCTTACAACACTGTTGAAAGCGCAGCCGATATCAAAGACATTCTCAGCCTGCTTGGATATCAGAAAGCCGATCTATACGGCGCTTCGTATGGAACGCGGCTGGCACAAGTGGTCATGCGGGACCACCCTGAAATCGTTCAAAACGTGATCCTTGATTCTGTCGTACCGGTGGAAACCAATTTCTTCGTCAAATACCCGCAGAGCATGGAGGCCGGCCTAAAAACACTCTTTACCACTTGTGCGGCCGACCCCGACTGCAATGCAGCCTATCCCAACCTGGAGACCGTATTCTGGGACCTATTGAGCAAATTAGACGCCAACCCGGTCACGATCACAACCGGCAACCCGCGAACGGGGACCGTCGTCCAAAATGTGGATGGCTCGACGGTCATGAACGTCATCCTGGGGTCGATCAAAGAATCGGATTTGATCGACACAGCGCCCCAATCAATCTACCGGTTCAAGAATGGCGATTTTTCCACCCTTATCGCAACACAATCCTCCCTGCCATATGGATTTGAGGGGATCAATATCGGCTTATATATCTCCATGATGTGCCATGAACATATCCTGGCAACAACACCGGAAGAACTTCAAGCCACCACCGTCAGCTCCAAGGATATCGAAGAATATGCGTGGCTGCCCTTCTACGGGAGCGCCCAGAATATATTCAATGCATGCAAATCATGGGGGGCGACCGGTCCGGAAGCCGGTGAAAATGCCCCGGTCAGCAGCGATATTCCAACGTTGATCATCACCGGCAAGTACGACCCAACCACGCCGCCCATGTACGCCCAGCAGGTTGCCAGCCATTTGAGCCATAGTTATTATTTTGAATTTTCCAACCAGGGCCATACCCCCACCGCGACCGACACTTCAGAGTGCGCCATGGATACCGCAATCGCTTTTCTTGATAACCCCAATGTCGAGCCGGATCGCTCCTGCCTGAGCAAATTGAGCGCTGTACACTTCCTTACCCCATATACCGGATCGCCTGCCATTAAATTAACGGCAGTGGATCTGGACGGACTGACGGTTAAGCTTCCAGATAATTGGACGCCCACCGGAGATGGGTTTGCTTTTCGTGGAGAATCGCCTTTTGATATTACCTCAGTTGGTTTCCTGGTAGCGAACGTCAATTCAGCGGGATTGGAAGCCTGGTTTTCCTCAAAAGCCTATGGTTATAGAGGACTTGATACGGCATTAGTCCAAGCCGGTCTACGGCAGACGAACGACCTGAGCTGGACGCTTTACACAAGCACATCTTACGGAAGACCCGTGGATATCGCCATGGCTGATTATAGAGGGCATTCCCTGGTAGTCATGTCGTTCTCCAACAGCGATGAGCACGATGCGATCTATCGGACCGTGTTTTTGCCTATGGTCGATTCGGTCCAACCGTGATTTAGGGTTGACATTGCCCAAAGCGCGAAGATGCTGAGCCAAGCCACCCAGAATGAAGCGGCCGGTAATCGAGATGCAAAGCTACAACCCCGCTCGATTTTCTCCTTTGGTTCGAGGATGAGCCCCCAGGCTTCGGGGCACCTCGGATTCAACAGATATAAGTTCCCTCTATAATTTCCACCTCTATGGCATCCAGGAAGGCGCCTCCCACCACCAGTCAAGCGGCAGGTCCGGTGCCTGGAGGATGTGCTGTTCGAGAGTTGTCAGATCGACTACGAAAATGTGGTGGCCGGCAGCGGTGTTGTCCTCGACCAACAGGCTTTGTCCATCCGGTGAGAACGCCAGAGCCCCGAGCGACGTGCCACGATAGGCCTCACTCAGCCCGGTCCCATCGCGGCTGACTACGAATACTTCCTGATCGGCTTGCATTGGATCAGCAAGACGCTCAAAAGCTACTCTGGCGCCGTCCGGTGACCAAACTATCGGGAAGATCGATCCGCCCTGGAAAATCCCGAGCTCGTTCGTGGTCGCGCCATTTCGTATCGATTGACCTTCAATATACGCTTGGGCTTTCGCCTGAATATTCAACATAAGCCATATTTCCGCCATCGGGTGAAGGGAAGAACTGGGACTTGAGCAGCAAGGTCTCGAACAAGGGCTTGACTGTGCCATCGCTCTGGGTTCATCAGATAGATTTTGCCCGTGGTTTCCGGCCTGCCAGAGTGCAAGATGACAGAACCCGTAATCCAGCCATCAGCCACATAGGGGCGACCATCAGGCGGAAGCTTGCCAGAGGCGGTCAGGTTGGTCAACCCGGTTCCATCACGACGGATGGCGTAGATATCTTCGCCGCCCTGACCGTCCTGGACGCGGAAAGCCAGCCATTTCCCATCCGGGGACCACATGGGCGGATCAATGAAGTTGAATTCCGCAAGGGAGTTCCAGGTTAGCTTTAGCGGGTCAAAAAGAAATAAGCCAGCCTTGTTTCCATCCTGGCTGATGGGATACGCATAGGCAGCCAGTTTCCCATCGGGCGACCAAACCAGGGGTGTGAGGCTGAAATTGAGGGGCACTGGTGTCCGGATGATTTCCGGTTTGGGACAGGGCTTTTGGCCGGTCACACACGAGCCGGGCAACCGAACGAGCTCTGTCTTTTCGTTGCCATAGTTATGATCAAACATGAAGAAGTAGACCTGCCCCAATGGATCGACCCGGGTAGAGGGTGCAAGGGCCGGAGCGGCGGGAGTCAGCGGATTACCATTTATGTCGCTGAACTGTGGCGGCGACGCAGGAGCAGTGAATAGGGAATCGGTGAATTTGGCATTATACACAACCTGATTGACCACCGCTCCGGCCTGCAGGGTTTCGCCGCCACCTTTTCAAACTCCTGGAATTTCAGGATCACGCCAGTCTCCGCATCCACCCAGGCGCGGAAGGAATGCTGGCTATTGCCGAACATAGCGTCCAATCCAACTACGAGGGTCTCCCGTCCGGCTACTGTTTCCATCCGCAGCCGCTTGAAACACACCGGCGCTAGCGGCGGCGCTCGCATAATTGGCCGTAGAGGGCCATCTCGGTAAGGCCTGTTCCGTCTGGCCCCAAAGCATCTCCTGCCCAGCAACAGGCTAAAGTTTGGGACAAACGGATCCTCTGGGCAAATTTAGGTAAGGGCCGTGATTGGCTTTGTCCACTCTTCAAATCCATCTCAAGGATTGTGGTGCCATTGCAGGCCATGGAGAGTTCCGCAGTGCTGTCCGCAGGGACCGAGTCAATATCGCGGAAACGGCGATTTGTGGCATAATCGATCCAATCCTCTTCATGAAATGACCTGGCCGGCGCGTCCACTCCATCCGGCGGGTAAGAAGTGAACCGTGCCATCCATCGCAGATCGCCCTTCCATTTGATTGTGCTGTCCTGCATTTTCTGGCTGGATGGCTGTCCGGAAGATCGAATCCATGGTCAGGGAGGCGGTAAGACCGGGTTGAGCGGAAAGTTGTCTGTAGCTATGCTCTTGAAATGTTAGCCCTTGGCAGGGCCAAGAACCAGCACGAGGGCCACGAGCAACAATGCTGCGCCAAGCAGAATGCCACCGATGATGGTTAGTATCTTTTTCATGGGAATCCTTCGATGATCGGTCATCCCCCCATTCTCGGCAGATTCGCCCATGTCGGCAACTGCGGATTCCCGCAGTTCGTCGCTTGAAATGACACCTGTGGATTTCCCCAGCTTCAGAATTGTCTCCCCTCGAGACCTGACCCCCAGTTTGATATAGATGTTCTTTAAGTGGAACTCAACGGTGCGCTCGGAAATAGCCAGCGTCAAAGCAATTTGCTTGTTGCTTTTTCCCTGCAGGAGAAGCTCGGCAACCTCTTTTTCACGCGTACTCAGTAAAGCCTGTTCTGCCATGCATCAAGTATACGCGACCAAGATTAATCGGTGATCTGGGAGGAACTGGGAGCTGAGCCAACATCACGCACATATGCTCATAGTCCATTCTGCTCCATCCTGACCCCACTGCGTCTATCCTATATGAGAAATGGTTGGGTGGTTTTGTTGACGATTCGATGGCCTTCATGGTATCATTCGCCAGCCAAAAACCAGCCAGGGGCTGGCTTTGCTGTCCCGTACCGGCAGTGCTTTCGGCACGAAGGTGGGGGCCGGAGCGGCGAGTATCAAACAAAAAACCTTTGAAATCCGCTTGAATTAAGGAGAAGCTTATCAGCGCTAACGAATTTCGAGTCAATGAGGGCATCCGCGTCGCGGAAGTCCGCCTGATCGGGCCAGACGGCGGGAACGTTGGAGTTGTTCCCATCAAACAAGCCCTGCAGATCGCACGCGATGCCGAGTTGGATCTGGTGGAAGTTTCATCAGGGGCGACCCCGCCCGTCTGTCGTGTGATGGATTTCGGAAAGTTCATCTACGAACGGGCCAAGAAAGAACGCGAAGCCAAGAAGTCGCAGACCAAGATCGAGGTCAAGGAGATCCGCCTGCGACCCAAGACGAACGAGGCCCATCGCGGTTTCAAAGTGGACGATGCCCGGCGCTGGCTCTCACAAGGACATAAGGTCCGTGTGACGATCAAGTTCCGGGGCCGCGAGATGGATTACCCCGAGATCGCCCTCGAAGATTTGAAAGAAATCGCGCAATCATTATCGGATATCAGTGTAATCGAGCAAGCGCCCATGATGGAAGGGCGGACGATGCTCGTGGTGTTGGTGCCTGGAAAGCCCGCGGTCAAGAAAAAAGAGAAAACCGAGAGTCCGGCTGAAGCCAGGACGGAAACCCAGCAATAAAACTGCCATCCTTACCCTAAAGTCGAAATGTCGGCAGGACAAACCTCTGCCGCCTGAGCAAGACAAAAGCCTGCCAGCAAGAATATGGTGCAGGCAGAAATATTTTTTGAAAGGAGCAAGCAGCTGTGCCTCGCAAAGCAAAAGCCGGCAAAACAAAGCTCAAAACCCATAAGGCAACGTCAAAGCGTTTTCGCCTGACGGGTTCGGGCAAACTGATGCGCACCAAAGGCGGCAAGAGCCATATGCGCCGCCGAACATCGAAGCGGACGAAGGCGCAACTTTCTGAGATGCAAACCGTAAAAGGGAGCAGCATCATCAAGAATGTTAAGCGCCTGGCCCCGAATATGAAATAGTAAAACCGTGAACTTCACCACACTTGTTTTCTGAGTGGTGAAACCACGGCCTGGTCTTATCCAAATTTGATTGCAGCTTCCGGGTGTACGCAACTGACGCGCTGAGCAGCCGTCGACGCCCTGGGGTTCGCAGGAGGTAGCAAATGACACGTATCAAGGGTGGCCCATATGGGCACCGCCGCCACAAGAAGGTTTTAAAGATCACGAAAGGACAGCGCGGCGCAAAGCACTTCCTCTTTAAGCGTGCCAATGAGGCCATGCTGAAGAGCCTGTGGTATGCGACGCGTGACCGCCGTGTCCGCAAGCGTGACCTGCGCAAGCTTTGGATAGCCCGCATCAATGCAGCTGCCCGCCTGAACGGCATCACGTACAGCCGGCTGGTGGCAGCCCTGAAGAAGGCGAACATTGCCTTAAACCGCAAGATGCTGGCCGATATTGCAGTGCGCGATCCGAAAGCCTTTGCAGCGGTAGTGAGCCAAGCGAAATGAACTCTGCAAGAAAACAGACAGGGACGACCCAGCTGGTCGTCCCTGTCTGTTTAACAAGGTAAAATACTTGAATGAACACCGTTCTCGCCGAACGCGTTCTTCCCACAGGACAAACCATTCAAATAGTGCAGGGCGACATCACAGCGGAGACTACGGAGGCAATCGTGAACGCGGCCAACGAACAGCTGCAGCATGGGGCCGGAGTGGCGGGCGCGATCGTCCGCCAGGGCGGGCGATGCATCCGGGAAGAATCCGAGGCGTGGGTCCGCAAGCACGGAAGGGTAACCCACGCGAAGCCGGCCTGGACATCCGGCGGACTGCTGCCCACCAAATATGGATCCACGCGGTGGGACCGGTGTGGGGCGATGGCGACGAGGATGCGAAATTGGGCTCGGCCATCCGTGGATCTTTGGAAGCCGCCGACCAGCTCAGGTCCGCCTCGGTTTCGTTCCCGGCCATCTCCACCGGAATTTTCGGCTTTCCCAAGGAACGCGCGGCCGGCGTGATCTTCACCGCCATCGAGAATTATTTTTCGGAGCATGAATCGGGAATTAAATTGGTGCGGCTGGTGTTGTTCGACCAGGCTACGATCGAGGCATTTATTTCATTGTGGTCCGGCGGGGCAGAGTAAGGTGTCAGGGCTGAATAATCTCCAACTGAAGACTGCTTCGGCAAAGACCGCCTGGTAGTGACACTGAATTATTATGATCTCTTCATCCCAAAACGCTAAAATCAAGCTCATCCGTGCCCTGGCGGGACGCCCGAAAGAACGGCGAGAGGCCGGTGCTTTTTTGGCCGAAGGCGTAAGGCTCGTGGAGGAAGCGCTGGCGGCAAATTGGCCTTTTCGATTCGTCCTGTACTCAGATGAAATCAGCAAGCGGGGAGTCGATTTAGTCAAGAGGTTGGAAGAAAAGAAGTTAGAGGTCGAGAAAGTAGAAAGTGGATTATTGCAGTCGCTCAGCGGGACAGAGACCTCGCAAGGCCTACTGGCGGTCTTAAATGATTCTCAAACTGCCTGGCCCGGCTCTCCGGATTTCCTGCTGATCCCGGACCAGATCCGCGACCCTGGTAATCTCGGCACTCTTTTGCGGAGCGCCGAGGCCGCCGGTGTGCAGGCTGTGGCCCTGCCGCCTGAAACAACCGACGCTTTTGCGCCTAAGGCGGTCCGTTCGGGGATGGGCGCACATTTTCGCCTGGCAATTCGTTCGATGAGCTGGGACGAGATCCGGAAATGCACCCAGGGCCTGTTTGTATTTCTGGCCGATATGGAGGGACACCCTTGCTGGGAAACGGATTTCCGCCGGCCTTTGGCGATAATCGTGGGCGGCGAGGCGGGGGGAGCCAGCGAGCAGGCGCAGAAATTGGCATCGCAGAAAGTGGGGATCCCGATGGCGGGCAAAACAGAATTGCTGAACGCGGCGATTGCAGGCTCGGTGTTGATGTTCGAGGTGATGAGACAACGCCGCGGGGTGCGTGCTGCTTAATCGCAAACAAGTTCATAACGAAACATAAACTATGGATACGTGAGATTTAGTAAAATGAAAATAAGGTGTATCACCTATTTTTGCAATCCACACTGGCCGTTGGAAGCGAAGATCATCCAAAACGCGGCTGAATTTCTTGTTAAGGCCAAGCCGGCGTTTGAAGCAGCCGGATACGAAGTCCAGATGGTACGACTGGCAACCGTGCCTTTTCCCAGGTTGTTAAGCGGCAGCAGGAAAGCAACCAGCGGGGAGATGAGTGGCGCAAGATCGATGGATGAGACGCCGCGGTTGGCCGAAGAGCTTGAACAGCTTATTCTGCAGGCAGGTATCGCCTACGCGTCGCTTGGACCGGCCTTGCCTGATTTCCCACGCAGCTATGAAGTGATCCCAGAGGCCATCGCTGCCACAAAAAATATTTTCTTCGGCGGGGTGATGGCGGGCTGTGGGCCCGCTGATTCCAACGTTTACCTGGCTGCCGTGCGGGCGTGCGCGGAGGTGATCGTCAAGTCGGCTTTACTCGAGCCTAACGGTTTCGCAAACCTGCGCTTTGCCTCCCTTGCGAACGTAAAAGCGGGGTCACCGTTCTTCCCTGCTGCTTATCATAAGGGTAACCGCCCGGCGTTTGCGATCGCAACCGAGGCGGCGGATCTGGCGGTGGAAGCCTTTACCGGAGCGAAGACTCTCGAAGAGGCGCGGAGGGCGTTAATTGCGGGGATCGGGAAACATGGGAAGGCAATTGCGCGGGTCGCGGAAAAAATAGCGAGAAATTCGAGCAATCAAAAGACCGGTATTCGGTTTGGCGGGATAGACTTTTCCCTGGCGCCCTTCCCCAACAAGGCTCAATCCATAGGGACGGCTTTCGAGCGGATGGGCATCGCGAAGATTGGGCTGCACGGCTCGCTGACCGCGGCAGCCATCCTTACCGAGACAATCGAACGCGCCGATTTTCCGCATACAGGCTTTAGCGGATTGATGATGCCAATCCTCGAAGATGCCACGCTGGCTGAACGCGCGGCAGAGGGGACGCTCACGGTTAAAGATGTGCTGCTTTATTCCGCGGTGTGCGGAACCGGATTGGATACGGTACCATTGCCGGGGGATACCCAGCCTGAACAAATTGCCCCGCTCTTGATGGACCTCTGTGCGCTGGCCCTGCGGTTGAACAAACCCCTGACCGCACGTTTGATGCCGATCCCCGGGAAGAAGGCGGGCGAGCCGACCACATTCGATTTTGGTTTCTTTGCCAACAGCGGGGTCATGGCGCTCGAGGCCGCTCCTTTAACATCTCTGTTGAGCGGGAGCGAGACTCTGCAAATCAAGCAGCGTTAGATGCCCGATCTGTTGGCAGGATGAGAAGCAGGTGAACCGGGAAAGCCCGAAGCTGGAAGCACCCCAGCAGAATCTTTCAACCTTCCGATTTGTCTTCCATTCGAGTTTCCACCCGCCAATATTCTCCTCCCCCGCCTTGGCGCTGCATTAAACCGTACCCGATCAGCTCACGCCGCAAGCTGGCTGTGTCTGCGTGAAAGCCGGAGAGGATCTTGTTGACCTGTTTCTCGCTGTAACGTTTACCCGGCTCAAAGGCTTTGACGACGTATCGCAAAACCGCTTCCAGCTTTTTGCGCTGGGCGGGGATCGTTTTCAAGCTGCCATCGCGTAGTGAAAAATCAGCGATCACCTTGCGGTCGTAGGTGCCCAGGTCAACGCCCGCGGCGGCGGTCGTGAAGTCCTGGCGTGAGAGCAGCCGGCGCGTCTGCTCCTCGAGCGCCTTTTCCTCAAGATAGTAGACATTGTAGTAGCTTTCGGCGCGCGCAGCGACGAGACCCACCTGCGCCAGTTTCGAAAGATGATGTGAAACGGTGGAGGGCTTAAGGTTCAACAACGCAGCAAGTTCTTCCACGCTGTAGGAACGGCCAGCCAGGAGACCCACGATCTTCAAACGATTGGCATCGGCCAACGCCTTATAAAAAGCGACCAACTCCTCGCTCATGACGGCCTGCCTTCGGACGGCTCGGCGGGACGCCAATAACGAGAGCCGTCGCTTTTACGTGCCAGCAGCCCGGCTTCCACCAGGTCGCGGCGCAAACCGGCCGTGTCCGCATGGAAGCGCTGCAAGATGACATTGACTTCCCTCTCTGTGTAATCCACGTCGGGCGTAAAAGCTGAAACCAGATAATCCAAGATCACGCGATGTTTGGATGGTTGAGTGGGAAGCTGCTTGAGCGTCCCATCGGCGTTGAGATACGAGACCAGCACCTTGCGCGTTTTGGGGTCGGGGCCAGGCGCGGGCAAATAGGCGGGGCGCTTGCCGGCGAACTCCGCCCTGGACAGGGATTCCACAGCATTGTCATCCAACAGGAAAGAATCCCCACTTTTGGAGACCACCCCGACATATTCGAGATAGGCGAGGTGATTAAAAGCCTGGCGGAAAGGCAGGCCCAATTCCTGAGCAATTTCTTTAATCGTGGCAGGCCGTTGAGCCAGTACGCCAATGATCCGCAGCCGGTCGGCGTCAGACGCAACTTTTACAAAATCGAGCATGTCCGGTATTTTGGTCATTCTTTATTTCCATAAATATAATTCGATATATATCAAATTAGATTTTAGCAGGGATTTTAGTTTTGTCAAGAGGGGAGACAGCAGGCTGCAGCAATCGGTTCGTAAACCGGAGCAGGTAACCGGCAGTGACCAGGCCCTGCAGGACTATAACCTGCAACTTACCAGGAGCCCCGAGGAGGAACCAGACCGATTCGGTTATAATTTATCCGTAAGAGCTGGTCCCAATCCCTTTCTTTGGAGGTGTCTTGTGGATCTCTCGAAGCATGCGTTCTTTGAGGGAAAGATTGTCCCGCTAGCGGACGCAAAAATCAATATTGCGACCCACGGGTTTCTGTATGGCACATCGGTATTCGGGGGTATGCGCGCTTACTGGAACGAAGAGAAGAAAGGTCTCTTCGTTTTTCGTCCCTATGACCACTTTCGACGCCTGCTGCACTCCACACGCATGATGTCCATGCAGACAAGCTATGACGAGGAAAGCCTGATCCAATTAACACTCGATGTACTACGTACGGATCACTGGCAGCAAGATGTTTATATGCGGCCAACATTCTATAAGGCGGATATGGGGATCGGAGTACGCCTGCACGATCTCAGGGACGAGTTCTGTCTCTTCACAATGGCCTTTGAAAAATACGTAAAGAACGACACCAATGCGCATGTGACGGTCTCGTCATGGCGGCGCATTGACGATAACATGATCCCGGCCCGGGGGAAAGTGGCGGGCGCCTACGCCAATTCGGCGCTGATCAAGACTGACGCCAACCGCGCCGGCTTCGACGAGGCGCTGGTGCTCGACCAGAGCGGTCACGTGTCAGAAGGCTCGGCCATGAATATCTTCATGGTGCGCGATGGCGTGATGATCACGCCGCCGGTTACCGATAACATCCTGGAAGGGATCACGCGCAGAACGGTCATCGAACTGGCGCGTAATGAATTGGGGCTTCAAGTGGTGGAGCGCTCGATCGACCGCACCGAGGTCTTTGTGTGCGAAGAGTTCTTTATGACCGGCACCGCCGCGGAAGTAACCGCAGTTACGAAGATCGATAACCGTCCGGTTGGCATTGGAACAATGGGACCGATTACGACGAAAATCCGCGCGCTGTATGGGGATGTTGTCCGAGCCAGGAATCCAAAATACATGCACTGGAATGTGGAGGTGTAAGCCCTTACCCCCAGCCTCCCTCTCAATAGCAGATGGAGACGGCGGAAACCGCCGTCCCCATCTTATTTTTCCGGGGAATTACAAGATTCGAGAAGACCCTTGCGGGATTTTTTCTTTGTTGAGCCTTATCCATTCTTTTTGAAACGGACCAGGATCAAATTCCTTTTGCAATCGTTATAAGTAACGATGTAAACGTTGTTTGCCAGCGGCAATCCGGCCTGATCCAACAATTGCAGCGTAAGGGTGCTGGTTGATGCCACGGGTGTGTTGCCCAGCACGAACTCATAACCCGATTTGCCATAATCCGGGCTGACGCCGCTGACGGTTGTCAAGTTAATGGGCTTGCCAGCCAATGTGCCAGTCAGACGGATCACCATGCCTACAATCGGACTGCCGTTAGCGTCATCCACTGTTCCGCCCACCCCTTGCCAATTACAGGCCAAATCAGCGAGGTGAGTGATGATGGTGCTTTGAATTGCCTGTGGGGTCGAGGAGTTGAAGGGAGCCTTGGGTGTGTCGGTGGGCTCCGGGGTTTTTGAGGGCGGGACCAAGGAGAAACCCGTGGCTGACGGCTCCAAAGTTATCGTTGGAGCAAGCGTAGGCGTCTCGGTTTGGTCGATGAAAGTCGGAGTCCAGGTGGGAGCGAGCTGAAGCGGAGTGATCGTTGCTGTGGGGAACAGGAAAGGCGTGGGTATTTTGGATGGGAGCGGGTTAAAAGCCGTGGCGGGATTTACAAATACAAACACAAAATAAGCGCCAATTCCAAGCGTGGCAAGCAGAACAAGAACGCTCAACATATCCCAGATATTCAACCTGGGTCCCGGACGTTTGACGGGCTTATCATCGAAATCAAAATTATCCATCGCGTCACTCCAAAACTAGGGCGTGGGATGCAAAATCAATGTACATATCAAGGCGCCAGGACAACGGTTGCCGCTGCGCGCTGCTTCGAAACCCAATCCTTCAAAGCGAGCTCCTGCATTGCCAAGTAGGCATCGGGTGAAAGAGGATGCTGGGCATCGCGTCCCGATACTTTTATTATCTGGTAGCCTACCTCGGTCTGGATCACGCCGCTGTATTGTCCAACCTGTAAACTAAAGGCGGCCTCTTCGATCTTCGGCTCGAGCAAATACCCTTTTGGAAACCAGCCCAACTCGCCGCGCGTGTTGGGGTCGTACTGCGCTGCCAGGCTGTCGAAATCCGCACCACCTTGCAGCTGGGTAAGCACTGCCTGAGCGTCGTCTGCATTATAGAGCAAAATTTGCTGAACATGTACCTGATCCGCTGTTTTAGGGACAGCGGCAATGATTTTGTCACGCATCCAGGCCGCTTCAACCGACCGTTTCAGGGCGACACGAAAGGTTTGGTCGGTATAACCATGATCTGATTCCCAGGCAGACAACTTGTCCGGCCCGCCAAGCTGAGTAGCAAGCCCGTCCAGCCTGGACTGGAAGGCGGAATCTGTCAAAACGAATCCCCCTGCCGTCGCGGCCTGCGCCATCAGCATTTGTGCGATCAAATCTTCGAGCACTGCCTTGCTTGCATCCTGATCGGTGACAGATTTGCCGAGAGCCGTCTGAGCGGATTTATATTCTGCGACCTGAGCTGTGAATTCTGCCACCGTCAAGCCCTCCCCATTCACGGTTGCGGCAGACGGTTCAGCGGTGGCCGTGGGCAGGACGGGGGTGGCTGTAGGCCCAACTGGTGTAGGCGTAGGTGTAGCCTGCGTAGCAAACTGGGAACTGCAAGAAGCGAGGCCAAGCACAACGAGCAACGTGAGGCCCCGGAGACCCATCTTTAGCCAGCCCTGGGGGATAAGCTTATGGAAGATCTTCAAAATCTTTTTAAGGGTGCAGTAAGGAAAAAACATCGCCCAGATTATACTCAGTTTCAGAAAACCACAAATGAGCGTGAAGTGAACTTCAGAAAAGCAGCAGGGTCGGGCAACTGCCCGACCCTGCGATATTCAATCCTAGGGAGGGAAGAGGCTTAGTAGCCTCCCATCCCGCCCATTCCGCCGCCCGGAGGCATGGGAGCGGGCTTGTCCTTCTCAGGCATGTCCGTGATCAGGACATCCGTGGTCAGGATCATCGCTGCGATAGAGGCAGCGTTCTCAAGCGCACCGCGCACGACCTTGACCGGGTCGATGATGCCGGCGGCAATCATGTCGGTGTATTCGTTGTTGAGAACGTTAAAACCAATGTTCTTGTTCTTCAGCTCTGCGGACTTCCGACGGACGGTATCAATGATCACCGAGCCATCCTGACCTGCGTTGGAAGCAAGTTTACGAATGGGGGCTTCGAGCGCCTTCCTGACGATGTTGATGCCGACGCGGATTTCTTCGTCTTCGGTGGTCTTTGCCATCTTATCGAGTTTGTGGGAGGCGTTGATGAGGGAAATCTCGCCGCCAGGCACGATGCCTTCCTCAACAGCCGCGCGGGCCGCAGAGAGCGCATCTTCGACGCGATGCTTCTTTTCCTTCATCTCGGTTTCGGTGGCCGCGCCAACTTTGATAATGGCGACGCCGCCGCTCAGTTTGGCGAGCCGTTCCTGCAGTTTTTCCTTGTCGTAATCGCTGGTGCTCTTGTCAATCTCTGCACGGATTTCCTTGATGCGGCCTTCGATCTCGCCCTTCTTGCCCTTGCCACCGATAATGGTGGTGTTCTCCTTGTCGGAGGAAACTTTATCGGCGCGGCCAAGATCCTGGATCGTAGCGGTCTCGAGCTTGCGGCCAAGCTCCTCGGAGATGACGGTGCCGCCGGTGAGGACAGCGATATCCTGCAGCATGGCTTTGCGGCGGTCTCCAAAGCCCGGGGCTTTAACCGCCAACACATTGAGCATACCGCGCAGTTTGTTCAGTACGAGAGTGGCGAGGGCTTCCCCATCCACATCTTCAGCGATGATAACGAGTTCACGTTTGCCAACCTGGACGAGTTTCTCCAACAGCGGGACGATGTCCTGGGCAGCGGAGATCTTCTTCTCGTTGATCAAAATGTAAGCATCGGAGATAACGGCTTCCATCTGATCGGCATTGGTGATGAAGTAGGCTGAAAGATAGCCTCGATCGAACTGCATGCCTTCAACAAATTCAGTCTCATCGGCCATCGATTTGGACTCTTCGACGGTAATGACGCCGTCCTTACCGACCTTGTCCATTACGTCTGCGATCAGTTCGCCGATATGGGGTTCCGCGGCCGAATTGGTCGCGACGGAGGCGATCTCTTCCCTTGTGTCAATCTTGACCGCCATCTTGCGGAGTTCTTCGACGACGGCTTCGGTCGCCTGCTCAATACCATGTTTGACAAGCATCGGGTTATAGCCGGCTTCAAGTGACTTGAGGCCTTCGTTCACGATGGCGTGTGCTAGCACGGTCGAGGTGGTGGTGCCGTCGCCGGCGATGTCGTTGGTCTTGGTCGCGGCTTCCTTGAGAAGCTGGGCGCCCATGTTTTCGAACGGGTCTTCCAGTTCGATTTCCTTGGCAACGGAAACACCGTCATGAGTAATGGTGGGGGAACCAAACTTGCGGTCCACGGAGACGTTGCGGCCCTTCGGGCCAAGGGTGGCACCGACCGCATTGGCCACGACATTCATGCCGTTCTTGAGCTTACGGCGCGCATCTTCAGCAAAAACAAGTTGTTTAGCAGCCATGTTTCATAACCTCCAGAATTAGCCTTCAACGACGGCCAAAATGTCGCTTTCGCGCATGATGAGCAATTTCTTGCCATCCATCTTGATATCGGTGCCGGAATACTTGGCGAACAAGACTTTGTCGCCTACTTTGAGTTCCATGGGGACGCGTTCGCCTTTTTCGTTGCGTTCCCCGGGGCCCGCAGCCAAGACTTTGCCTTCCTGCGGTTTCTCTTTGGCGGTTTCGGGAAGGATGATGCCGCCAGGCGTCATTTCTTCCTGTTCAATGGGTTCGACGATCACACGACCGCCCAGAGGTTTGAGCTTGAGTTTGATTGCCATCTTTAGGCCTCCTAAAAAAATTGGTTGTTTTGGGATAAGCACAGAATTAGCACTCTCACGTTTGAGTGCTAATAGTATGATACCGAATTCACAAGCGTCCGTCAAGGGGGGATTACAAGTCTCTTACGTGATTCTGATACGGGTAATCGCCTGAACCAAGTTTATCGAATCACACTTTGGCTACCCTATGCTCAAATTTTCTCCATGCTGGCGGGGACCAGTACTTCGCGAGCCTGCAAGGAGGCCCCGTGATAGTGACACTGCTAGTAATACCGCTGTGTGTCCGCCTGCTGCGCGGTTTGCTGCGCTTATCTTCACATTTTCGACTTACGGAGGTCTCCAAGGACCGGGATGGCAGGCTGTGCGAAAGATACCATTGCAAGCTTCACCACGCGCATATCCTTTTTTTGGATACTACTTGTTCAGGGAGTTGAGGTCGGAATTGGGGTAGCTGTGGGATAAGGTGTAGAGGTGGAGACGAATTGAGTCAGCGCCGGGGCCACCGTAGCCGTGGCAGAAACGCTTCCTTCTGCTGGGGAGTTAGAACACTCCAATTCCGCAGCCGTTATATTAGAGGTAATGTCCGGCCGGTTGGCCTCGTATCCGCTTCCCCGAACCTTTGTGATGACCCTCAGCGCCTCAGGACAGTAAGTTGGGTCCCGGGGGCCCAAAGCGGCCAGAACCGAGAAATATACCTGGTAATAATCGACCGTGCTCAGAGAGAGTGGTAAACCGATCACCTGCACCGCTGGATCTTGATCGTCACAGCCTGTCAGGCCTCGGCCGATGCAAGAAGCCTCCCCAACACAGCCGTTGACCGCACATTGCAGCGCAGGGATGGAACCTTCATAGTTCCGGGATTTGAAGTAAATGATCCCCAACTGTCCGTAAATATCGGCATTGGCCGGCTGGAAGCTCAAAGCCTTTTGAACGTTGCGGGCCGCGATGAAGTACTCACCTTCCTGAGAGTAGGTCTTGGCGATCGAAAGATAAGGAACGGGATCCTTGACCTGCAACTCTGCATTGATGCTGGCGGCCTTGGCAAAATATTCCAGTGAGCTATCAAATAACTGTTTCTGGGTTTCTGTGTTCAGGCTCTTGAAGCCCAACTGGCGATAATTGGCACCGGCCCGTAGATACAGAAACGTGAGCTTGGGCGTAATGGCAATGGCTTTATCGTATTCCTGAATGGCAAGGTTGTATTCGCCCTCGGCCTCGAGCACATAGGCATAGACGCGATGCACATCCATCAGGGAAGGATCACTGTTCACGGCTTGCGTGATATATTGCTCTGCCTGGGTCCACTTCTGTTCATCCACCAGGATTTCAGCGTAGTACGCCAGGGCAAGTGTGTTGCTGCTATCCAACTGCAAGGCACGTATGGACTTCCAGATCGGCCTGGCTTAAGAGATCCTGAACCTGTGCGTTATCCAGCAGGCTGGGATTGGCGTTCCAATCGAGCGTAAAAGCCAGGACTGCGTGTACCATGCTGTCATCCGGGGCAAGCTTGGCAGCTTGCTGGGCAGATAGAAGGGCATCGTTCAAACGCGCTTTTATGTCGGCATCAGTGGTGAGGAGTGAGGTTGAATAAGCCTGAATGCGAGCCAATTCGGCCCACGTTTCCGCGTTGTTTGGGTCGACGCGCACGGCTTCCCGATACGCGGCTATGGCTTTATCCAAGTTCCCGGCGGTGAATTGTGCGTCACCTTCCAACGCATAGGAATTGGAATTGCGTGTGGGCGTAGGAGGGGCGGAAAAGGGGGAAACGATCTGACCCTGCCTCAGCTGGATGATCAGCCAGATTCCGCCCAGGGCCAGGATTGCGAGGAAGAACATCCGATAAACATTGTTCTCTGACCGGCGATTGAAGATGGGACGGTGCGGAGAGAGATTCATGGCGTAGCCGTAACGGCAGGCAGTGCAAGAGTTGGTGTTTCGAGAACCGGCACTTCGGTAGAAAGGCTCGAGGGGAGTGAGGTCGAGGACGAAGAAGTGAGATTCTGCTGGCACATCGTGATGGCGTCGTTTACGTTGGTCACAGAAATATCGTCGGAAGGAATGGTGCTTTGAACCATCTGCGCCACCTGCAGGGTTTCGCCGCAGCGGCCCACCCTGGCAAGCGCCAGGGCATAGGTAAAATAGATCTCGGCCGTGCGCGGCGCGCCCGCGACAAGCTGAATAGGCTCCACCGTCTCGCCGGTGTCCGTTGTGCCTCCCTTAACTGCCAACTGCAATTCTTTGACAGCATCGGCAAATAAGGCGTTGTGATAATACATCACACCCAGGTTTCCATGAAACCTGGGGTTGGTCGGTTCGTCCTTCATTGCGGTCTGAGCGAACTGCATTGCCTTGGAAAATTGTCCAACGGTGGAATAGGTGCGCGATATATAATAGGGAGCCATGGGGTCGGAAGGATTAAGCGCGTTTGCGGTGGAGAATTCCTGGACCGCCTGGTCATTTATTCCAAGAGCGCCGTAGTTGAGGCCGAGCTGAATATGGAGATCGGGGATGTTCTTATTAATGGCGATCGCAGCCTGATACTCACGAACCGAGTCTTCGTAATTAGCGGTTGCTTCCAGGACATAGCCGCGCGCTCGATGCGTTTCGAGCGTGTCCGGTGCAAGAGTTTGCGCCGTTTGAGACTCTGTAATGGCTTTGGGGATCGTATCAGGCCCTTCATCCACCAAGATCTCGGCATAATAGGCGTGCGCAACCGCGTTGTTGGCGTCCAACTCCAAAGCGCGCTTGATAGAGGCTTCGGCTTCCAGATAGTTGCCCTGCCAGTCCAAGGCCCAGGCGCGCACCGCGTGCGCCATCGAATTGTTGGGATCGAGCAATAATGCGTTTTCTGCGCTGGCCTGTGCGTCCTTATAATCGCCCGCAAAAACCTGGACGTGTGCAAGGTCCACATAGATAGTTGGATCATTGGGCTTGATGGTTACTGCATCCTGATAGGACTGGATGGACTGTAACAACTTGCCCTGGTCGAAGAACGTTTGCGCCTCGGTCAGATAAGACTTGGGTGGACGCGTCGCGGTAGGGGTCGCTTCAAAGGGTGAGGGCGTCTCAGGAATTACATATTTATCAAGGTACAGGCCGGCTGCGATCAGCAAACTCAATAGAACGATACGGAACCAGTTGAAATGCTGGCGCCGCCGGTTCATGCTCCACTTGCTGCCTTTCAAATACATGCATTAGTCCTTCAAAATAACACATTCTAAAAAGTCGCCGATCTAGGGCGGCGGGCTCTCCTGAATTATGCGATCTTTTCAATCATCTTACCATCCGAAACAAACCAGCGTCAAGCAGGCATTCTAAGCTTGTTCTTATGCGCCGACGGCTGAGGTTTGTTGGCAGGCAAGAAAGCCCATTTTTAATGGATGTACGGTATATACACATCCGAATCGGGCTTCTTTCCCTATCTCGTGACCTGCTAGTCCCGCAACGATAATGGACTTTGTCCGCCGGATTAGCAATCCCTCGGGATCGTGATTCACTGAAATTACATAAGAAGCAGTAGAATCACCCCATGCAGTTTGATATATTCACGTTGTTGCCCGACATATTTTCCCCTTACCTTGAAAGCAGTATCCTGCAACGCGCCCGCCAGCGCGGACTGATAGAGGTACACGTTCACAATATTCGCGGATATGCCCACGACAAGCATCACACGACCGACGATGTGCCTTATGGCGGCGGCGGCGGGATGGTGATGAAACCCGAACCGGTGTTTGAGGCTGTTGAATTGGTGCTGGGATCATCTCAACTCCAAGCCCAGACAGCCCGCCCGGTTATATTGTTGACCCCCCAAGGGCGCGTTTTCAGCCAGGCTATTGCCCAGGAATTGTCCCGGCATGAAATGATCGCCCTGGTTTGCGGGCGTTACGAGGGGGTAGATGAACGCATCCGGAAACACCTGGTGACGGATGAAATTTCCATCGGTGATTATGTCCTGACAGGCGGCGAACTGCCTGCATTGATCGTAATAGATGCCATTACACGCCTGCTGCCGGGTGTGTTAGGCGACCCGGACGGCGCCGCCAATGATTCTCATGCTTCAGGCTTAATTGAATATCCACACTATACCCGCCCGCCTGAGTTCCGAGGCGAGGGCGTGCCCGAGGTCTTGTTAACGGGGGATCATGCCAAAATCGCAAAATGGAGGCGGAAACAATCCTTGTTGAGAACCCTGGAGCGCAGGCCGGATCTGCTTAGTAAAGCAACGCTGGCTAAAGAAGATGTAGAATTTCTAAGAGAACATGGGTTTGAGGTAAAAGGTTGAAGGATTAAAGTTGGAGGGTAAGCGGCGACCAGCATTCAATATTATTAACGTCGATGATAATAGAGGAGAAACATGAAGATTGGTGAAGTCTTATCCATTCAAATTGCGCCAAACGGAACGGACGTACTCAAGAATCTTGAACATATCAGAGCTGTTGAGGGTATGGGGCTGGAGGGCGACCGTTACTACAACCGGACCGGCACATACTCAGACAAACACGATGAGTCGCGCGAAGCCACATTTATTGAATCAGAGGCGCTGGAAGCTCTGGCCAAGGATTACCAGCTTGAACTGACCGGTACAGAAAGCCGCCGCAATATCTCTACGAGAGGTGTTGCCCTCAACCATCTGGTCGGAAAAGAGTTTAGAGTCGGCCAGGCAGTCTTTCGCGGCATCCGCCTTTGCGAACCGTGCACACACCTGGAAGAGCTCAGCGGTAGGCCGGTCCGTAAAGGGCTCATTCATCGCGGTGGACTGCGGGCCCAAATCGTGAAGTCGGGGCTTATACAGGTCGGCGACGAAGTCGAAGCGCTTTCTTCGTGATCCTGCGCCGTTTCCTATTCATCGCCCTTCTGCCTGCCCTGATGATTTCTGCGTGTGCACCGCGCCCGCAGGATTGCGCCAGGGCCGACGTGGTTTGCGCCGGACTGGTTACCGATTTTGGCTCAATCAACGAGGGGATCAATCAGGAAGCCTGGCAGGGATTGTTGGATGCAAAATCCGAAGGCCTGGTGAACCGGATCGATGCCATTGAGACGATCGATGTGCGAGACCGCGCCAAGAACATCTCCACTCTTGCGGACGACGGATATGACGTGATCGTCACCGTAGGAACATCCATCTCTGATGAGACCATGGCTGCTGCACAACAATATCCGAAGATCTTGTTTATCGGGGTGGAGCAACCTCAGAATCAAAAACTCCCGAACTTAAGCGGTCTGGTCTTTCACGAAGACCGCAGCGGTTTTCTATCCGGCGCACTGGCTGCCCTGATAACGCAGACAAATCGGGTTGCCGCGGTTTGCGAAGAAAAATACATTGATCCCATGCGCAGGTATTGCGACGGATTTCAGGCAGGGGCAAAGCATATCAATCCCGCAGTGTATGTGACTGTAGCGTATCGTGATGGGTCGCAGGAAAAATTATTCAACGATCCTGATTGGGGTCGTGCGCAGGCGCTCAGCGCTGTCAACGACGGTGCGGATGTTTTGTTCGCAGCCGGCGGAGAAACCGCGGATGCCGCGCTCGAAGCTGCCGCGCAAGAGAAGGCGGCTGTCATTGGAGCAGAAACAGACCCCTATCTGCGCCTGGTCGAGGTTCGCCCCATGCTGGTAAGCAGCGCAATCAATGACGTCCGCTCGGGTATCCATGAATTGATTCGGTTGACAAGAAAAGGTCAATTCCCCTCAGGCGATTTCTTCGGTCGGACACTCCTGGGGCCGTTTCACGAATGGGAACGACAAATTCCACAGAGTGTAAAAGACAGCTTAATGCTTATCGATAACGGGCTTGGAGACGGCTCAGTCTTAACCGGAATCCCGTGGACAGAGAATGAACCCCCTAATACCATTCCATAGATTGCATAATCTTGCACAAATAAGACCCCCGCTGTATACTTGTCTAACAATTATGGGGCACAACTAAAACCAACCAGCTATGAGGAGGTGCGACTGCCAGATGCAATTTGCTTGGGAGTGAATGTTTATCACCTAACTTTCTCAAACCTAACAGGAGAAGAATCAAAATGAAAAAGCTTTACATACTTATGGCCGTTTTGCTATCGGCTTCCATGCTCTTGACAGCATGCGGCGCGCCAGCCACAGCCACCCAGGCGCCTGCCGCCACGGCAATGCCGGCCGCTACAGAAGCAATGCCAGCCGCAACCGCAATGCCGGCTGCCACAACCGCGCCCAGCTTCAGTGTTGGTATCGTTACCGACACGGGCGGTATCGATGACAAATCCTTCAACCACCTCTCTTGGACGGGTGTGCAGGATGCGATGACCCAACTGGGTATTACCGGAAAGTATATCGAATCAAAACAGCAGTCTGATTACGCCAAGAACATTCAACAGTTCCTCGACGAGAAGGCCAACTTGATCGTGACGGTCGGCTTCCTCATGGGCGTCGATACAGCCACTGCAGCTAAAGCCAACCCTGGCACCAATTTTGCCATCGTTGACTACACCTATCCTGACTGCTTTGGTACGGCGGTTGAAGGAAAAGACTGCGGTTCTGCCACCGATATGGCCAACGTGCGCGGCCTTAACTTCGAGACCGACCAGGCCGCTTTCCTGGCTGGCTATCTTGCAGCAGGCATGACCAAGACCGGCAAGGTAGGCACCTTTGGCGGTTTGAATATCCCGACCGTGACCATCTTCGAAAAGGGTTTCGAAGCCGGCGTCAAGTACTACAATACCAAGAATAACAAGTCGGTCACGTTACTGGGTTGGAACACCGCCAAGAGCGACGGTCTGTTCACCAACAACTTTACTTCGACTGACGACGGCAATAAATTTGCCCAGACGCTGCAGCAGGAAGGCGCCGACATCATTATGCCGGTCGCAGGTGGTGTGGGCCTCGGTTCCGCCGCTTATTGCCAGACGTCCAAGACCTGCCTTATCATCGGTGTGGACGCCGACTGGTTCGACACAGCCCCTGAATATCAGAGCATCGAACTGAGCAGTGTCCTGAAGAAGGTCAATGTGGCCGTCTTCAAGACCATACAGGATGATATGACTGGAAAGTTCACGGGCGGCACAGCGACCTACGCTCTCAAAGATGGAGGCGTTGACCTCGCTCCGTTCCATAATTTCGACAGCCAGGTTCCGGATACACTCAAGTCCGAGATCGCGCAGGCCAAGGCAGACCTGATCAGCGGCGCAATTACCGTTGATGGCGTCCTCGCCGGCCAGTAATCTGCTCTCGCAAATTTACAAAAGGCCGGGGGAGCAATTCCCCGGCCTTTTCCATTTGCCTCAGAAGCCCGGAACAATACCCGCGATTTCGGTATTCAGGAAATAAGGGGTTAAAATAGTCTGAGGTCTGCAAATACCAGGTCTATGTTGAAAACATTAATGTAGGAGAGCGAGCCATGACGACCATTCTGGAATTGCACGGGATCACAAAGGCTTTTCCCGGCGTACTCGCCAACGATCAAATCAGCCTGACGCTGAACGAAGGTGAAATCCATGCCTTGCTGGGAGAAAATGGCGCCGGAAAAACCACATTAATGAATATCCTCTACGGTTTATACAAACCCGATGAGGGAGAAATTCTCGTGCAAGGCCAAAAGGTGGAGATCCACGGCCCCCATGACGCCATCGCTCATGGCATCGGTATGGTGCATCAACATTTCATGCTCATTCCGGTCATGACCGTGACCGAGAACGTTATGCTCGGGATCGAACCAACACGCAATGGTATCTTTCTCGATAAAGCCAAAGTGGCCAAACGCATTCGTGAAATTTCGGAACAATTCGGCCTGGATGTCAATCCCGATTCGATCATTGGGGATTTGCCCGTTGGTATCCAGCAGCGGGTCGAAATCATCAAAGTCTTATATCGTGAAGCCAGCATATTAATCCTCGACGAGCCAACAGCTGTGTTGACCCCGCAGGAAGTGGAGGGATTGTTCAAGATCCTTCAAACGCTGGTGGATAAAGGCATATCCATCATATTTATAACGCACAAATTGAAAGAAGTGATGGCTGTCGCGAACCGTATCACGGTTTTACGCGGTGGACGCACTGTGGGCACCGTTTCCCCGAAGGAAGTCAACCCTGAAAAACTGGCAGCGATGATGGTAGGCCGCGAAGTAAACCTGGTGGTTCGCAAAAAGCCTGCCAAACCGGGGGAAGCCGCGCTTGAGGTGAAGGATCTGTTCGTACGCGACGAGCACAAGAATCTCGTGGTCAACGGCATCTCATTCGACGTCCATAAAGGAGAAGTATTCGGTATTGCCGGAGTCCAAGGCAACGGCCAAACAGAGCTGGTGTATGCATTAACGGGGTTATTACCGGTAGAAAAGGGAGAAATCTATGTGCTGGGGACGCCCATGCATAAACCGACCCCGCGGCGCATCCTCGAGCGAGGTGTAGCGCACGTGCCAGAGGACCGCCAAAAGCATGGCCTGGTCCTTTCCTTCCCACTTTACGATAATCTTGTCCTGTGCAACTATTACCTCGCCCCTTTCGCAAAGGGGATCTCCCTTCAAGAAGATGTCATTATGGACAATGCGGAAAAGCTAATCAAGCAATTCGACATACGTACGCCGAGCGCCCTTGTCGCTGCGTCTACTCTTTCAGGCGGCAATCAGCAAAAAGTAATCGTGGGCCGTGAGTTCTCACGACCGATCCAGTTGTTGATCGCTTCACAGCCCACCCGGGGACTGGATGTTGGCTCGATCGAATATATACATAACCGGATTATCGAGAAGCGGGACGATGGCGTAGGCGTCTTGTTGGTTTCTTCTGAATTGGATGAGATCCTGGCACTCTCCGATCGAATCGCGGTTATGTATCGTGGGCAGATCGTGGAGATCGTAGAGGCCGCCAAGACGAATAAGGAATATCTGGGCTTGCTGATGGCAGGTATTACTCCCTCAGAGGCAGCAAAAGCAGCTCCTAAAGAGAAAGTGACAGAAGTCGAGCGAGTATTCTAGGAGGCCGTGTGACGGACGAAGAGGTTAAGAAACCAGAGAAAAAAAGTGAGAAACGTGACAGGACGGCATGGGTAAATAACCTCCTGATGCCAGTCCTGGCCGTGTTCACCGGTCTCTTTGCGGGTGGAGTGATCGTCGCAATCACGAATGTGGATGCCTTAGCTGCCTGGACACACTTCTTTCAGGTACCCGGGGCAGCCATAACAACCACATGGAATGCGGTTTCCAAGGCCTACGGTGCGCTTTTTCTTGGGGCATTCGGCGATCCGAAGGGTATCTTTCTCGCCTTCCAGAACTATATGGCAACCGGGCAAGCCGCTCCTTTCTACAAATCCATTTATCCCTTTACCGAAAGCCTGGTAACAGCGACGCCCTATATTTTTGCGGGATTGGCGGTTGCAGTTGGCTTCCGCGGCGGCCTTTTTAATATTGGCGCCGAAGGCCAGTTCTATCTGGGCGCACTGGGTTCGGCCTACATAGGGTACAGCATTTCCAACCTACCGTGGTTTATCCACCTCCCCCTGGCTTTATTGGGCGGCGCCGCGGCCGGTGCGGTCTGGGGAGCCATTCCAGGTTATCTAAAGGCCAGGTTCGGCGCGCACGAGGTAGTCAACACCATCATGATGAACTGGATCGCCTTCCGCTTAACCGACTGGCTCTTGAACGGACCGATGAAGGCTGTCGGATACCGGCCAGTGACGCCGACCATTAATGCAACTGCAGAACTGCCTCGCTTCTTCCCGCCTCCGCTGCGCTTCAATCTGGGTTTTTTCCTTGCATTGGCGGTTGCGGCACTTGTGTACTGGTTTTTGTTCAAGACCACGCTTGGCTTCGAGATCCGCTCTGTGGGCGCCAATCCCTCAGCCTCCAAGTATGCTGGTATGAACATCACCCGGAACTTTGTGCTTGTGATGACGATCAGCGGCGCATTAGCCGGACTGGCGGGGGCAGCCCAGGTGCTGGGCACCGACCACTGGATTGGACAGGGATTTTCGGCGGGCTATGGCTATGATTCGATCGCGCTGGCCTTGCTGGGCAACAGCCATCCATTGGGAGTTGTCATCGCGGCCATCTTATTTGGTATTCTGCGCAGCGGTGCAACCAGCATGGAGTCCCTGGCAGGCATCCCGATCGACATCATCTCCGTCATCCAAAGCCTGATTATCGTCTTTGTCGCTGCACCGCAAATCATCCGTTGGATCTATCACCTGCGCAATGCGCCCATCAGCCAGACAGTGCTGACGCGTGGTTGGGGATAATAATGGGTCGAGCGAGTCGAGGATAACATGACAGCCATACCGTATCAACAAATCAAAGCTGTTTCCGATCGCCGGCATATTGCCACCGGCATATCCCTGTTTGTTATCGGTCTACTAATCTTTCTATTGTTCGTGCCCGGCACGCAGCCCGGACAAGAGGCGACATTCAAGTTGAATTTGTCGGGCACCTCACAGGCAATCACGATCCCGGATCTGACTTTGCCGGTCCAACCATCCCTTTATACCTTGATTGCCATTATTGTTTTTCTGGGGGCCTGGCAATTAGCCCGCGGTACCCGCTCGATCGGTTGGGTGGCAGGAGTCGTGGCTTTCTGCTTTGTAGCCTCATTTCTGATCTGGGCAACGAAAGGGAATTCGTTCAGCCTGGTTGGAATGCTGGCAACCTCCATGATGAGCGCAACGCCTATTGCGCTGGCCGCGCTATGCGGCGTGATCTCCGAGCGGGCGGCGGTGATCAACATCGGCTTGGAAGGCATGATGCTAATCAGCGCACAAACGGCGGTGGTCTCTGCCACCCTGACCCACAATATCTATGTGGGATTGGTTGTGGCAATTCTGACCGGCGGCCTGTTGGGCGCCATCCATGCCGTGCTGGTGATACGTTTTAAAATGGATCAAATCGTGAGCGGGACAGCTATTAACATTTTCGCGATCGGCGCCACTTCCTTCGTTGCCAAATTCTATTTGGCCAAACAGATCAACCTGCTCAATAATTCCGAGACTTTTCCGATCATCACCGTACCCTTGTTGTCGAAGATACCCATCCTTGGTCCGGTCTTTTTCGAGGATAACCTTATCTTTTACCTGACCCTTCTGCTGGTGGCGGTTATCTATATCCTGCTGTTCTATACCCCGTGGGGCTTACGGACCCGTGCAGTTGGTGAGCATCCCAAGGCCGCCGATACCTTAGGCATCAACGTTTTCCTGACGCGCTACATCAACGTGATTATCGGCGGAATGATCGCAGGCCTCGGTGGGGCTTATTTCACGATCGGTTCGGTGGGGCGCTTCGACCAGAATATGACCAACGGAAAAGGATTTATAGGCCTGGCTGCCATGATCTTCGGCAACTGGAACCCAATTGGCGCCTATCTAGCCTCCCTTCTATTCGGTTTTGCTGATTCGCTGCAGGTGAAGATGCAAATCCTGAGCGTGCCGATCCCTTCGCAATTCCTGGCGATGGCGCCCTATATCGTTACCATGATCGTTTTGACGGGTGTGGTCGGGCGGGCCGTCCCGCCGGCTGCAGATGGCACAGCTTATGAAAAGCAATAAACAAGGGGTGAAGGAAGGCGAAACGCAGGCACCTAAGGAAATAATTGCGTAACAAGGGAAGCATGGAATCAGCCGAATACGAAAGATCGAGAAAAATAGAGGGTGGGCTATCTAATTTTGTAGTGACTATTCGCATAGGCTGCTGCCGCGGCTAGGATTAATCGGGGGTAGGCAATTTCATACTTTGCATTAGAATCCCAATACCAACTTGATCGGAGGGAGACATGCGTAAATTCCCAAGCATACTGGCGGGTAGTGCAATCATAGCTGCCATCCTGGCCTGCAATTTGCCATCCAGCCAGCAAGACCCCGCGGCTGTGATGACGGCGGCGGCTTTGACCGTGCAGGCGGTGCTATCGCCTACGGCTCCATCACCGGCAGCCACTGCTACTTTTACTCCTGGTGCTTTTCCAACCGTACCGCCTCCAACAGCTACCGTTCCAACGCTTCCACCGGCAGCCAGTTCCACTCCAAATTGCGACAATGCCAGTTTTGTAACGGATGTAACCTACCCAGACGGCACGGTGGTTTCCGCGGGCGACAGTTTCACCAAGACCTGGCGATTCAGGAACATCGGTAACTGCTCCTGGACCCCTTCATATGCTCTGGTATATGTGAGCGGTGAATCGATGGGTGGGCCTTCCGCCCAGGCTTTGACCGGGAACATCAACCCGGGCCAAACCGTGGACTTAGCGGTTTCGCTTACCGCACCGTCAGCCAATGGCACGCACGTAGGAAACTGGGGGCTGCGCAACGCGGCCGGGGTAATTTTTGCGCACTTTTATGTTCAGGTCCAGGTGGAAGATGGATCTGGCGGGGCATTTGCCGTAATCCATGTTACGTACGCGCTTTCCACATGGAGCGATGGCGGCCACACCGATTGCCCGCGCGTGACAGCTCAGATCACCACAAACGGACCAGGTTCTGTAGGTTATCATTGGACACGATCAGATGGTACAAGTGGGACCAGCGCGACCCTCACGTTTGCCTCGGCGGGAACACAATCGATCCATTATGATTGGGCTCTGGGTTCCGTGTGGGCCGGCACGACCAGCTGGGTTGGCATCTATATTGAGGATCCCAACCATCAAGATTTCAATCATAAAACGTTCACGACAGCCTGTACCAGTCCCTAACGGAGCAGAATTTGCATAGAAAAGGAATTAACGCCCGGCATGAGGCCGGGCGTCCCTTTTTTCAAAACGGGTATAATGTTTTCCTGTTTGTGAAAGGAATAAGAATGCTTCCCAAAACAAGGTACGTGTTTTTCGCCCTGCTTTCCAGCCTTACGCTGATACTTAGCGCCTGTGGATCCTCCGCGTCGAACGCCTCGATAGTCGCCACTTCTGTCGCCATGACCGTGCAGGCGCAGAACACACAGGAAGCCGCATTTACTCCAACCAGCCTTCCCGGCACAGATCTTCCGGCACTGCTGTTCTCGCCCACGGCGGGTATCATCCACGTCCCGCCGACGGCCCCGCCGGCAAGTTCTGGTGATGTCAAGCCCTGTTATAGTGCAGATTTTGTATCGGATGTAACGATCCCGGACGGCACAATCGTCAGCCCGGGGCAAACCTTCTGGAAGACGTGGCGCGTCACGAATAGCGGGTCGTGCGCCTGGGATTCGACTTATAAGTTCGTCTTCATGGATGGCGATATCATGGGCGGGGGATATGTTTACAGCTTCCCGGGGGCAGCTGCACCCGGCCAGACCGTAGATATCCCGATCCAACTCTATGCGCCTCAAGCAGCCGGCACCTATACCGGCACATGGGCAATCGAGGCCCCCGATAAGACGATCTTTGGTGTGGGCCAGTACAGTCAACCTCTATCGGTGAAGGTGGTTGTCGTAACCGGCACACCGGCTAATAATAGAACGGCAAGCCCCTACGGCGTTGCGGACGTTACTTATAACGATGTTATCAGGGTCTGCAAGAAGGCAAACACTTTATGGACGTACTCGGCCAATATCTCTTCCAACGGGCCGGTAACCGTGATCTTCAGCTGGGAACAGAGCGATGGGCATAACTTTCCCAATAACAAGATCACCTTTACCGATGCAACGACAGTAACCAGGAGTAATGACTGGCAGCAAGGCATAGCTTCGTCGACCAATCCCCGTTGGGTGAGATTGGTTGTCACCTCTCCCACCTATCAGGAGTTTCCGAAGCTAACCATCCCGCCTCTATGCGGATATTAGCACTAAAAGAGCCTGTGAATATCACAGGCTCTTTTAGTGCTAATTGGATAAAATATCCAAACTTGCTGCTTCTCGTATTGCCAGCCTCTTCGGCCAGCCAAGATCGAGGTTCGGATAAGTGGCTACTATTCTTGGCAGACCCTAACCCTCTCTCTTACCAGGGAAGATACAGATTCAGCAGGAACTTTTCGCGAGGATCAGGCGTCCTTTGACATTGGAACATCAATGATTCTCAGGAGGTTGTCATGAAACCCCACGCAAGATTGCTTATCGTGCCGATAATTCTGATCGCTGCGAGCCTGGCTTGTAACCTGCCATCGGCGGGGAACGGTACGCCGCAGGCTGCCGCCACCCTAGACCAGTTATATACCGCTGCCGCCCAGACTCAGCAAGCCCCAAGCCTGCAAGCCGGAAGCTCTACGCCGGCTGTCACAGCAACTATTGCTTTCCCAACGTTGTCCCTGCTCACGCCGACGCTTGTTCCAGCACCGGTAATCCTGTGTGAGGCAGCCGCCTTTGTCAGGGATATCAGCATAGCGGATGGCACCACGCTTGGTCGAAACGCCAACTTTACCAAAACCTGGCGCATCCAAAATACGGGGACTTGCACATGGTCGCCTTCCTATGCGGTGGTGTTCGTGGGCGGCGACCCATTGAACGCGCCAAGCAGTGCAGGTTTCCCTGCTTATGTCTACCCAGGCCAGACTATTGACCTGTCAGTTAACATGACCACACCGAACAGGAACGGTCACTTCCAGGGCTATTGGAAATTACGCGATCCGGCGGGCGCTTTGTTCGGCATCGGAGCTCAAGCCCAGAGTCCGTTTTGGGTGGACATAAATGTATCCGGACCCATCTATACCGCCTATGATTTTGCCGCCAATTATTGCAATGCCAGTTGGCAGAACAACAATAACGCCCTGCCTTGCCCGGGTTCAGAGGGTGACAGTAACGGCTTCGTGGTCAACCTTCCCCATCCAGTCATGGAGAACGGAAAAACTGAGGATGAAGCCGGGCTGCTCACGGTCCCGGAAGATACAACGAATGGGATCATCCAAGGCAGGTACCCGGCCATTAATATCCAGGATGGAGACCGCTTCCATGCTTTGATCAGCTGCCAATACAAATCTTATTCCTGCAACGTGATCTTTCAGCTGGAGTATCAAATTGGCGGCGGTGATATAAAAAGCCTTGGCCGCTGGAACGAGGTCTATGAAGGAAAGTACTTCCCGGTAGACATTGACTTGAGCCCGCTGGCTGGAAATAACGTGAAATTCTACCTGCTGGTGACGGCCAATGGCTCACCCAAACAGGATAATGCCTTGTGGGTCGCACCGCACATCACCCGGTTGGGTACGCCGCCGGCCACCCTGACTCCAACGCCTACATTCACGGCCAGTCCCACGGCTTCATTTACACCCACCCCGACCCTGACGCCGACAAACACGCCAACCGAGACGCCTACAGAGACCCCAACAGCGACCTCAACGCCCTAGAAAGAGGCGGGTTATAATCCATCCTCTTGCACAACTGATATTACTACCCATGGGGTCCGCCCACTCAAGTCATCTTTTGCCAAATCTATGCCACAGAGATGTATGCCAAAGTATGTATCTTTCAAGGTGGGCGGTCCATGAGGACCCTTGCGCAAGAGGTTAATAATCCACCAGAATGTGCCAGACGTAATGGAGGTTTGTAATGCTTATCAAGAAATCAGCCTGGGCTGCAACGGTGTTCCTGCTCGCTGCTGCCCTGACATCCTGTAATATAGGCTCAACACCCCAGCCCACGATAGACGTCAATGCGATCTTTACCGCGGCAGCGGCAACGATGGATGCTCAACTCAATGACCAGGCGACGCAAACTGCAGCGGCGGTCTCTCCAACACCGGCAGCCACCTTTACAGCCCTGCCTACTTTTCCGGTAATACCGCTGGGAACACCATTTTCCACCAGTGCTCCAGGAGGGTCCGTGCTACCCACAACATCCACCGGAGGTGGCACCCTGGGCTCGACCGCGGTAGGCTGTGACGATGCAAGCTATATTTCGGAAACAAAACCCGATGATGGAACACAAGAAAGCGCCGGCCAGACCTTTACCAAGGGTTGGTCATTGCAGAATACAGGTACCTGCACCTGGAATACAGGATACACCTTTGCCTTCATAACCGGGGACCAAATGGCTGGCAAGGACATATTGATAAGCAAGGATGCCGATTTTACCGACGCCGGGCATTCTCAGACATTCATCGTCAAGCTAACCGCCCCTGCAACCGCAGGCGAGTATAAAGGGTATTGGCAGATGAAAAATGCCTCGGGCGTTGAATTTGGGAGCAGGGTTTGGGTTGATATCGTGGTCAAATAAGATAAAACGCGCCGGATTTATGCTGCGCACTTACGCACCTTAAAATAAGCTGAGTTATAATGATGGGGTAGGCTGGTCGGCATAGTTCTTAACAAGAGTGCACAAAAGTTTAGTTGATGATTTGCGCAGAAACCCGGCAACCTGCTTTACCGCGCGCCCAGGTCATCTGGAACTTTCGAAGCCTGACCAGCAGCGCAGCACTGACCTTCGGCATGTTCGATAAACTCGATGAGGTCCAATTATGCAGCTTATGAAACTTATGTGGGCAGTAATTGCGCTTCTGCTGGTTGCTGCGCTCACAGCCTGTAGCGCCGGCCAGACGCCCGAACCTACACAGGATGTGAATGCCGTTTATACCTCTGTGGCCGGGACGATGATTGCCCAACTCAACGATCAGCAAACGCAAACGGCGCAGGCAGTGCCCCCGACGGCTTTACCCAGTCCCATTCCGCCAGATACCAATACTCCTCTGCCGATCTTACCCGCAACACCATCGGGAACACCCATTACCATAAACACACTGGCGGGCACCGTATTGCCTCCCATTTCAACCGGGCCCGGCACACCGGGGTCGACGGCTGCGGGTTGCGCCGACGCAAATTTTGTTTCAGAATCCGGCCCTAATGACGGAGCACAATTTCGTCCGGGAGAAAATTTCAGCAAGAGCTGGACGTTCAAGAATACTGGAACCTGCACCTGGACCAATAGTTATGGTTTTGGATTTCAAAGCGGAGATCGACTGGGCAGCAAGAATGTACTAATCAGCAGGTCTGTTGATTTCGTTTCTCCGGGACAGACCAAGACCTTCACGGTCAATTTTGAAGCGCCCCGCTCACCTGGCCAATATATAGGGTATTGGCAGATGAGAACTGATACGGGCGGTTCGTTTGGCAGCAGAGTATGGATTGATATTCAAGTCAAGAAATGATAAATCGGGGCTACGGACTGATTTATGCTGCCTGGTTTTATGGTGATTCCCAACCCAAATTCTAATCTTTACCACGGGCCCGAGTTGGTGCCTTAAATAAGGTGCGTTATAATGATAGCGTGAGGAAATCTTTAAGTCCTCACCCTGGGCGAGCTGCAAATTCGTTCACGATTAACGCCTCAATCATCCCCTTTATCTGGTAACCGGGTTCTATTTTCAGGATTTTCCAGTCTGGTTTACAGACCTTAAGCCCTCACTTCTCTACGCATTTTGCAAGCAAGGAGATCTTATTATGCAAATTACGAAACCATTGGGGATGGTGACAGTGCTTCTGCTGGCCGCTGTTCTCACTTCCTGTAATATCGGCAAGGCGCCCGAACCCACACAAGATGTCAATGCGATCTATACTTCGGCGGCCGGGACGATGATCGCCCAACTCAACGATCAGCAAACACAGACGGCGCAGGCAGCGCCTCCGACGGCCGCGGCAAGCCCCACGCCGTTGGATACCATGACCCCCCTGCCTACCCTGGCCAACCTGGCGGGTGTCACACCTTTCGGCACAGCATTTGTACTCGGCACTCCGGGCGGTCTGTTGACCCCACTTGCTACCGTTGCTCCCGCCGGCAGCGGCTCCAATGGCCTGGCTGTGGGCTGCAATAATGCGGCCTTTGTGGCTGAAACCATTCCGGATGGTACGATCATTCAACCCTCGAAGAAGTTCGTCAAGACCTGGCAATTTCAAAATATAGGGACCTGCACCTGGGATGAAGGTTACAGCTTTGACTTCAAATCGGGCGAACAAATGCAAGGTGAAAATGTAAGAATTACTCAAAGCAGTGATTTCACCGCACCGGGACATTCCATATCATTCAACATTCATATGTGGGCTCCGAGCGGACATGGAGAGTACAAAGGTTACTGGCAAATGAAGGACGACGCAGGTAATTGGTTCGGCTCCCTCGTCTCTGTTGATATCCAGGTTCATAGATAGAGGAAGCTGAAACGGAATTTACCGAGAGGTTCTATGAAACTAAAATTTCTTGTACCTATTTTGGTCAGCCTGTTCCTTTTGGCCGCCTGTGCCCCCGGTTCGGCGCCGGCCCCAACTGCGGATGTGGTATTGATTCAAACCAGTGCGGCGCAGACCGTAATTGCCAATTTTACGCTCACTGCCGAGGCAGCGACCGCCACACCCCTTCCGGCATTGACTGATACGCCGGTCCCTCTTGACACACCTACAGGCGCCGCCTCCGGTCCGAGTGAAACGTCCACCCTGCTGCCCGGCGGGGTTACTGCAACACCGCCTTTGTGCGATTATTACACGTGGGACCCAACCACGGTAGACGTCAATGTCCCGGACAATACGCAAATGACACCAGGACAGGAATTCGTAAAGACCTGGAAGATCAAGAATTCAGGGATTTGTACATGGGGCGCCGGTTATAAAATCGTTTATGCCGGGTACAATGACCAGCTGTCCGGTCAACCCCAGCCGATCACCGGTGTGATCGGGCCGGGTCAAGAAGTGCAGATCTCGATTAATTTCAAAGCGCCGGCCAAAGTCGGCGAGTATATCAGCGCCTGGACCCTGGCCAATGCAAGTGGAACGCGATTTTTTGGTATCGGCGCCAAACCCCTTTATGTAAAGATCGTAGTAAAACTATAAGCAGGTGACTGCAATACTCAAACAGGCAATTCAAGAGGAAGCACGCCGGCTTGGATTTATCCCAATAAACTTGATTTGACCACGTCGGTCTGTTTGACAGTGACTTTGTGACCCAGAGGAGGGCAGGCTTTATGCTTGCCCCGCTATTTTACCCTGATCGAGTAGTCGCGAAGTAAACACTATTGAGTTGGCGGCGCGGCTTGTGTTAGGGCAGAAAATATCGTTAGCCAAGTCACTTCTCAACCAGACGGCCAAGATAAACCAAATCGCATGAGTACCAAATCAGGGCCGGGATTGCGTCCAGTCTTCCATGTGTTGTCAGTGATCAACCAAGATAAAATAGGTCCCAGGAGACTCTGGGCGTTAGGTACCCCCCTAGAATATTCCGTGTCAACATTCCAGGTTTTTGCGCGATAATCTATCAAACGAACCCTCTTAAGCCGTATAGGATTAGGACCTGAGATCGCTTGATCACAAATCACGGGCGAACAAGTGGCGTCAACCGAAATAACACATCCAACTACTAGGGGCCGTCTTCACTTGGCTCAAGCGCAAAAGGAATGATCATGCGAATGCTCCATCGTCATGAAAGTCAGAGTATGAGCCGGGCAACCAGCAGCGTCGCCGCAATCCATATCGCCTTCTGGGCGATTTGGGCTCTGGGAGTGTTATCTTACCTGTTGCTGTATGGAGATCCCCGGCTGGCCGTGGGCACATTAGATACACCGAGCTACATCGATTTCATCTCGGGCTTCCTTGCTTTCGTGGGATGCCTTCAGTGGACGTCGCCTGTTCACGACCAACCTGGTCTATAAACTCATCAGTAGCAATCCGAATTGCGGCCAGATAACGGTTAGCACGCCCGCTGTTGGCATAGAGGCGCGCCGTGAAATAGTACCCTGCTTCGAAACCATCGCGGTCTTGCAGGCATTCCTGTCAGTTGCCGCATGGCTCTGGCTTGCGTTCGTGGTTTCGCGTCATCTGAAGACACCTTTCGCGAAGCTACTTGCCCCCAGCGTTCTGGTCCTTTTTGCCATTACACCACAGATTGCCGAGTGGAATAGCATCCTCAGCTCAGAATCCCTGTCCTTGTCCCTGTTTGCGCTCTCCCTCGGCCTCCTAATTGAAATTGCGTTCTCCATTGCAGATGAAGGCGCACGAGTGGATGGTTACATCAAAGCCTTGTACGCCTTCTGGCTTATCTTTTTCGCCCTTTGGGTATTCGTCAGGGATACCAACTTAATTGCCATTCCAGTGACCCTGCTGCTCCTCGCTCCGATATATTTTTCCAAGATGTTTAGCACAAGGCCGCTCATCCTTGCTCTGACGATCATATTGATCGTCCTGTTTGCCATCGGTTCGCTTGCGGCAAGGCAAAGTCCTCGATGGCCGACCTCCGTTCAAGAAACGCTGGAGTCCTGGATATTTCCGTTTCCTGCGAGAACGCAGTTCCTAAGCGAACACTTTGGAATGCCTGCTCCTGATTCGCCAGCGTACAAATCCTGGTTTGACAAAACAGGCCCGACCGCCTACTCGATGTTCCTCTTGTCTCATCCTGGTTTCATTGTGTCGACTGTGTTAGACAATTCGCTTGTTCTCTACATCAGCTATGTTCAGCCTTACTATAAGCTGGCCAAAACGAACACGCCCTCATTGTTATCACAGCTCGGTAATGCAATCCACCCCGGATCCGCGGTCTTCTATCTCGTAGACACCATCGTGTGGATTTCGTTCTTGGTGGTGCTGTTATCCGGGCGAGCAGGCCATCGCCGAGGCTGGATATGGGCACTCACATGGCTATACCTTACTGCTGGCATCACACTATTGCTGAGCTTTATGGCGGATTCTGGCGGAGTCATGCGCCACATATTGCCTTACCTCGAGATGTTCCGCCTTTGCTTTTGGTTGTCGCTGATTGTTCTGACAGATGCCTATGCTGAAGGTACTGATCGGCCATTAGCTCGACCCGCATACCCTCCAATTAACGAGGAATAGGGTTGAGCGCTTGATCCATTGGTGGATGGCACGCCTCGGCTAGTAGCCGTCTCGCCGCAAAGCCAAGCTGCTTCGCTCACATATTTGGCACCGACCAGATTACACGAAAACATATGCCAACTGCAATTCGGATTTACAACTACCCTCCCACATGAGGTAAAACTGTAGCCCAACTGGATTTGAGCCTGGATACCCTTGGCCCCAAGTTCGAATCCTGAGGCCCATTAATCCCCGATTTCAACGGCAATTCTGTTCCTAATACTACAATGAGACTTTAAGATTTACACTCTTTGGCGATTGATAAATGGATAAGGAGTTCGCCATGAGTTGCAAAAGCAGAAGCATGAAAAACCAGACTTGGCTCAGGGTACCAGCCAGAGGGCACACGCCTTCGGACAGGATTAGCGGACGAGATGTAATGATGAGTGGAGAGGAACTGCATATCTTTCGCCAGCACTTCCATCCGCTATTTCAACGCCGCAAGCAGCGGGAGCAGTCTTGGCTTTATCTTTGCGGGCAGTTGTCGGATCTGGAGCGCAGGACCATTGAACCGATGGTACTGAAATTGATTGGCCCAGGCCTGAACGCCATTCGGCGAATGCAGCAATTTATTGGACAGGGAGAATGGGACGCCGGACCGCTGATCACCCGTGCCCAGAGTATGGTGGGTGCTTGGTTGGGTGAAGACAACGGAGTCGTGATCGTGGATGGTAGTGGATTTCACAAGGAGGGTAGAAACTCGGCGGGCGTCCGCTCACCAATATTGTGGGCACTTGGGAAAGATCGCCAATTGTCGGCAGGGGGTGTTCCTGGCGTATGCCAGTGACAACGGATCTCCATTTTTGGATTAACGGCTGTACGTGCCTGAAGAGTGGTTCAGCGATGAGTTCGCGGAAGAGATGGAACGCCTCCGAGATTCCCGAAACGCTGGCTTTTCACACCGAACCAGAGTTGGGGCTGGAGATGATCAGCGCTCTGATCCAACGTGGAGTTCTCATTCCGTTTCGCTGGGTCGCCTGCGACGAAAGTTACGGGAAAACACCCGTATTTTTGGACGGAATCGCCGACTTGGGCAAGTGGTACCTGGCCGAGGTACTATCCAACACGCGCGCCTGGTTGCACACCCCGACCATTGAACTACCCGGACCTGGACCATCGAGGCGTCCGCACATTTATCCGCGCGTCAAGCCGAGCGCCCCTCGGCCGCCGGAAATGCGAACCTTGCTGGCTCAACTGCCCCGAACTGCTTGGCATGGAAGAACGATCAAGGAAGGCAGTAAAGGTCCGATTAGGGTTGAGTTGGCCTTTGTGCGCGTGACGCCGGTACGCGACGGATTGCCTGGGCCGCGTAGCTGGGCTATTTTTCGTCGCCTGCCCAGTTCGCAATCGAAAACTAAATTTTATTTTAGCAATGCTTCCGAAGATTTTCCTCAACAGGAAATAACCCGTATGACTGGGATGAGATGGCATGTGGAAACGGCGCTCGAAGAAAGTAAGGGAGAAACCAGATTGGATCATTTTGAGACGCGCACCTGGCAGGGCTGGCGGCACCACATGTTGCAATCCTTTTTGGCCCATTTGTTTCTCATGCGCCAACGTCTCCTATTCGAAAAAAAGCCCTGCCCTCACCACATCTCAGACCTATCTTTTGGCAGCCGAGGTCGTTGAAAACGAATTCAAACATTCACCCGACGCTCCTGCCATCATCCGCTACCATCAGCGCCGGAACCATGCCGAGTACCGTTCTCACCTCAAACGCACCCGCTCTCAGCTCAAACAAACCGGCTCAAAACATCGCAAATGCATAGTCTCGTTGTAGTACTAATACGGCTTCACTCTTCTTTTACATAAAGTTCCGCCAAGCTATCAGCCCGCTAGTCGCGGTCTTCTTGCGTAGGTTTGGGCTATCGATTAGCGGATGTTTTGCAGGAGTAAAAGCAAAACTCTATGGTTATGGATTTGAACAGAGAGCGTGTCCTTCTTCTTTTCCTCAAACCCGATTGCCAAAGGTTGAAAATCGCTCCATCAGCCCACATATTTTCCAGATTGTTCCAAGACCGGTGTCACCTCGCCTTGATAGATCTTGTGGCAACTTGTTTTCTTTAGTTCTTTCGATTGGGGAGCATGTTTTAGGATCAAAATAGCTACTCGCGATGATAACCGGTCGTGGCGACAAATCTGTTCAAAGCCCACGCTTGCCACGTTTTGCGGGCCTTCAAATAACGTGACGGGATGACGACAGTTATTTCGTGTTTGCTGCGTCCGATCATCATTCCTTCCTCTTCGGATCCTGATGTCCGCGTTAGAGCAGGATTCTGTTTGAGCCAACGAGATCTCACAAAGTTACATTTCTCTTGAGGCAACGCGGTATATCTCATTAGGATTTTCGTCGGGTACAATTGTGTGATTCCATTTCCGGAATTGGAGACCGTTAGAATGAAAAGAAGCTATATCTTCATAATTGCACTGATGATTGTCTATTTTTTTGACCAATGGATCCCCTCGATACAATACTACTTTAATATCGTTAGCCCTTCACTTAAGACCACAAACGTTGATTTCTATGCGTATTATCTCGGTGGAAAGGCTTATCTTCAAGGCCGTGAACCATTTAATGCTACCAAGGATGTTCAACCCTATATTTATCCACCCACATTTATCCCGATCTTTGGGCAGATAGCCCGCCTCGATTTCGATTCGGCTCGGTCTTTGTGGGCAGGAATATACAGTCTAATGTTCTTATGCGCAACCGGATTCTTGCTCCACATCTCTGAACCCCATGATCGAATTCCGGCCTTCTTAATGGTAGTAGCCCTGGCTCTTTTTTCATACCCATTGACATATTTGATCCGGCAGGGGCAGATCGATTTGATTACAAGTAGCTTGGCGTTCATCAGTGTATTATTGTATATAAAGAAACACCTCTCTCTATCTGCTGCTTCTCTAGCTTTCGCCACTTTGTTTAAAGTTTAATCCAGTCCTGCTACTGGCAACTTATGTCGTTTTTCTACGGGACTGGAAGTTCTTATTACGTTATGCACTGATTGTCATCAGCCTGATACTGATATCTTTTATCTTCTTCCCACCTGACTGGTATCGTGCTTTCATCACCCAGGTATTGCCAATGCTAACAAAAAGTAATCCGAATTCATACAACCAAACCCCTTTGCGTTTCTTCGCTGGTGGACAGCGCCTGCCCGTGCTGATAACCATTGCCGGTTATGGCGGACTAAGTGCCATTGCGTTCTGGTTTGAACAACTCAGCAAAGAGAAACATCCCCACCAGATTTTTGCTTTTTACTTGCTTAACGTCGCAACCATGTTGCTCGTCTCTGGTTCAGCTTGGATCACGGCTTATACCTGGTTCCTACTGCCCGTCGTGCCAGTACTATTATACTTAATGCGTCATTCCTCCTGGCTGATTCTTGCGGTCGTTTCGATGGCTGCCTTTGCAATGCAAGGCATCCCCCGCGAAGGATTTATGGTTGATTCTTTGAACATGATCGCGGCTGCGATATGTGGGCTCTGCATGATATGGTTCCTTTTCAAGGACATGAAGCGAAAACCGGACTTAAGCAAAGCAACACGAAGTGATTATGCCCGATGAAGTCCGGACCGTGGCTGCCTAGGTCCGATGATCTTGGTTACGCCAAGCTGTAAGGAGCCGAGGTGCGAAAGTGCATTTCTGATAGGACTTTATTGTTTGATCATTTTGCCTAGCACTACAACGACGTTTCACATTACTACGACGTTTTGATTCTTACTACGACGTTTCGGGACTGACGATGATTCTTCGGAGTTACACTTGTTGGCGATTATCCCGGGAAGGAGATCGCTATGAAAAAGACTACTCGACATTCTCGCGCTCATCAACGCTCTATTCGTCAGCCACCGGCCAGCGGGCAGCGACCCAAGCTTGTCACTCGCCAGAACGTTTCCACGGCGGTCAAAGAGTTGGTCGATTACTATCATGGGTTTGAGCCCTTTTTTCGACGTCATGAACAGTCCGATTGGTCTTGGTTTTATCTGTGCGGCCAGTTATCGAATTTGGAACGCAAGACAATCGAGCCAATGGTGCTCTCGCTACTGGGTGCGATTCCGAATGCGATCCGGGACTTGCAGCGGTTCCTGGGTGAAAGCCAATGGGATACGGCTCCTTTCATTGTGCACTTGCAAACTCTAGTGGAGTGTTTGATAAGTAATTCAACATAGTCCGGTGGACTTCTTTTCAGCCCAATCGTGCAAGTCACGACGGGTCCAAGACCAGTTGATAGGTTGAGCCCAAAGGCGATTATATTCTGGCGTGCTGGCATACAGATGATCAATAAGTTGTTGGCGGCTTTCCCATTGGCCGCGCTCCAAATAGCGCACATCGAAACTTTTCAGCAGTAGTTCAGCTTGATTGAGCCAGGAAGCATGTGCGGGTGTGTACAAGATACGCAAGCGTGAGCCATAATGAGACTGCAGAGACGAGCGCGTTGCGGCCGAGGTATGACTGGGTCCACCGTCGCAGATCAGATGAATGCGTCGAAAGGAGTGAAAGGGTTGCAACAAACGAGGCAGTGCTCGGCAGAAATGTTCGCTGTCATTTTGGTCCAAGCAACTGCTCCGCATCTGGCCGTTGTAGATGTTGAGCAGGGCCAGGAAATTAACGACGCCATGCCGTTCATATTCAAATTCCTGTCGTTCGATCTGGCCCGACTGCATCGCTTGGGTAGGATGCACTCCGGCAAGCGCCTGAATATTCGGCTTCTCGTCCAGGGCCAAGGCGATTTCGCCTTGCGCCTGGAGGGTCTCGGTCCTTTCATATACCCACAAAATGCGACCGGCGCGCTCCAGAAATTCGGCGTTCAAGGTGGGCGTAATCCAATAACGAGTGCGATGAGGTTGCAGGTCCGCAGCGTTGAGGAGGAGCGATACGGTCGATTGCGCAATATGAGGGACCAAGCCGCGTTTCATCGCGATCTCCGCCAAACTTCGTGTGGACCAGTGGGTCATTTCCAACCCAACACCACTCGGCTCGCAACAAGCCAGTTGTTCAATCCCCACGCGTTGCAGCGCCGTAATTTCTCGCGGCCGACCCGCACGCGGCGCATCGTAAATGGCATTCAGACCAACCGATTCGTACCGACGACACAAACGCCAAATACCAAAGCGCGTCATGCCAGTTCGCTTACACAAATCACGGATAATCGTCTTGGCGTTTTTCATCGCCAACAAAACCTGCCCGCGCCGGACGACGCGTTGTTCGGTTCGACCATCCCTCAACAATCCCTCAATCTCACGACTATCCAATTTACTCAGACGTATCGTTTTCGGCTTGCGTCTCCTCATACCGGCCTCCTCCCAAATCTGGCATGAGAAGTATATGATTATTAATGTTCCACGACTATGTTGATTTATTTATCAAACACGCCACTAGTGGCTGCCTGGCTGGGAGAACGCGACGGCGTGGCGATCGTAGACGGTAGTGGCTTTCCCAAGCAAGGGAAACACTCGATTGGCGTGGCCCATCAATATTGCGGCCACTTGGGCAAGATTGCGAATTGCCAGGAGGGCGTGTTTCTGGCGTACGCCGGTCGTGGCAGTTATAGCTTTATGGATGAGCGGCTGTACCTTCCTGAGGAATGGTTCGCGACGGATCATCGAAAACTGCGGAAGGCTTGTGGTCTGCCGGAGAGTATTCATTTTCAAACAGAGGGCGAGTTGGCGCTGGGCATGTTGCGGGAATTGAAGGAGCGTGGGATCGTTCCTTTCCAGTGGGTCGCCTACGACGAAAGTTACGGGAAAAATCCGGCTTTTTCGGATGCCATCGCGGCACTGGACAAATGGTATATGGCCGAGGTGCCGAGTGACACGCGCGTCTGGTTGCGCACACCGCTGATTGAAGAACCAGGTCCCGGTCTCATGGGTCGTCCCCGCTTGCATCGGCGCGTTCGACGCAGTGCGCCAGCACCGGAAGAGGTACGGGTGCTTGCCAGGCATCTGCCGCGGTCCGCCTGGCATCGTCATCTGATCCATGAAGGCAGCAAGGGTCCGTTGGTCGCTGAGTTTGCGGTATTGCGTGTGACCCCCACCCATGATCGCCTGCCCAGCATTCGTCAGTGGCTCATCTGTCGTCGTAGCTTTGCACCCCAACCTGAAGAGAAATTCTATCTGAGCAATGCGCCATGGCATTATCCGACTCAGGAGCTCATTCGCATTAGCGGCTTGAGATGGCCAATCGAAACCGCACTCGAAGAGGCCAAAGGCGAAACCGGAATGGACCACTACGAAACTCGGACTTGGTGGGGATGGCATCATCAAATGCTTCAAAGCTTTATGGCTCATCTATTCCTGATTCGTTTGTGCCTGGTATTCCAAAAAAAATTCCGGCGCTTACCGCCGCGCAAGTCCGGCAATTGGTCGCCCCGACGCTCACCGCGAAAACTCGTCCAATTGAGGATGCCTTGGCCTCGATCAATTACCATCAACGGAGAAACTATGCCGCCTACTGTTCCCATCGCAAACACACTCAAAAGCAACTTCATCAGCGCTCAAAAAAGGCACCTCGTCGCAAAACGTCGTAGTAATAATCAAAACGTCGTTGTAATGTGAAACGTCGTTGTAATGCTAGGGTCTGTATGCAAAATGTAAAATAGTGATTAAACTGGTCGACATGGGAAACCGTGGCGATCTAACCAATGAACAATGGGAGCGGATAGAAGTCTTGCTCCCAAAAGCAAAAACGAAACGTGGACGGCCTGCGCAAGATCATCGGCAACTCCTGAATGGCATGATTTGGGTACTGCGGACGGGCGCACCCTGGCGAGATATGCCAGAACGATATGGCAAGTGGACCACGATCTACAGCCGCTTTCAACGCTGGCGCAAGACGGGTGTGTGGGACCGGATGTTTGCCGAATTGCAGACCGCTTTGGATGTGGAGAGCAATGTGGATTGGGAAGTTCATTTCATTGACTCAACCACCGTGCGTGCTCACCAGCATGCGGCTGGGGCAAAAAAAGCAGTCCGGAACGAGAGGCTTTAGGCCGTAGCCGAGGTGGATTCACCACCAAAATACACGTTCGCTGTGAAGGTACAGGCAGATTGATTACTTTTTTGCTCACACCAGGTCAGGAAAGCGACATCCAGTTTGCTGAGCAATTGATGGAAACAGGTGCTGTTCGTAGATCCACTGGCCACTTACGTTTGCACCCGAAACGCCTTATGGCTGACAAAGGCTACACCAGCGCAGCCTTTCGAAATTATCTACAGCAGAGAAATATTCGCTGCACCATTCCGCATCGTAGAAACGAACATCATAAAGGCACTTTCAACAAGCAACTTTATCGTAAGCGTAACATCCTCGAACGTCTGATTAATCGCCTGAAACAGTTTCGTCGTATCGCTACTCGCTATGAAAAACGTGCTGCTAATTTCTCTGCCATGATTACTCTCGCTTCCATTTTCCTCTTTTCTGATTTTGCATACAGGCTCTAGTTTTAATATCATATCAAGGTTAATCTTCTTAGATATGGTGGTTACTGCTAAACCTAATCAATAATGATACCCCCAAAGGATTTGAAGGAAAGAATAAAGATCCAATCAAACCAGCTGGGATTTATCCTGGCCGGCGTGACAACCCCGGACCCGCCCCCGCATTTGTCAGTATTTGAAGACTGGCTAAAGCAGGGGCGGCATGCTTCCATGGCCTATCTGGCCCGCGATCGATCGCGGGCCAGCCGCGCTGACCCACGCCTCATCCTGCCGGAATGCAAATCCATCCTGGTGCTGGCGATCCCGTATTCGGCTCCATCGCCTGAATCTGCTTTAGGCCCAAATGAAACGCAAGAAGAGAACAATTCGGCCTTGCAAACAGGGGGAAAGGGGAGCAGCCGCGGACGCGTTGCGGCCTATGCCTGGGGAGACGATTATCACTTAATTCTTCGCGAACGATTGCAGGCGCTCACCGCATTTATCGAGAAGGAAGCGGGGCGGCCCGTATCTAATCGCTGGTATACCGATACCGGACCCATCCTCGAGCGCGAGCTGGCCCAGCGGGCGGGTGTCGGCTGGATTGGCAAAAATACCTGTCTTATCAACCCGAAACATGGCTCGTATTTCCTGCTTGCCGAAATTTTACTTGACCTTGACTTAGAAGCTGACCCGCCCTTTACTACAGATCAATGCGGGACGTGCACACGCTGCATCGATGCCTGTCCCACCGAATGCATCCTGCCTGATAGAACAATTGATGCGGGTCGCTGCATCTCCTACCTGACCATCGAACTGAAGGAAGATATTTCACCCGAGCTGAGACCTTTGATGGGAGATTGGGTCTTCGGCTGCGATATTTGTCAGATGGTCTGCCCATGGAACCGTTTCGCTGCCTCCGCCGGCGACCCGGCTTTCGAGCCGCATGAGGACAGGCCGCGCCCCAACCTGATCCACGAATTGGAACTGACCTCGAAAGAATTCAATCGTAAGTTCAAAAATAGCCCCGTCCAACGGGCGAAGCGGCGCGGCTATTTAAGGAACGTTGCTGTGGCGCTCGGAAACGAGAGCAATCCCGATAATATCCCTGCTTTGGAAAAAGCTTTGAAAGAAGAGGAACCGATGGTGCGTGAGCACGCCGCCTGGGCAATCGCGAGAATATCTGGGCAAGATGAGGAAGATGAATAAATTATTGATTGCCACCAATAACCAGGGTAAGGTTGCAGAATTACACGCACTGCTGAGCGATCTGCCAGTGCGGCTCGTTACACCAGAAGACATCCATCTGGAGCTCAATGTTTCCGAGGATGGAAAGACCTATGCCGAAAATGCGGAGAAAAAGGCGTCGGCCTTCTTGCGGGCCAGCGGCCTGGTCTCGCTCGCCGATGATTCAGGTCTGGAGGTCGAGGCGCTCAACGGCGCCCCCGGACTATATTCAGCCCGTTATGGACCTGACGTTTCCGTTGGCGAAGGTTCTTCTTATGTGAAGCAGGACAGAATAGACCTGACGGATGCCGACCGGCGCGCGTATCTATTGGAGAACCTGGGCGACAAGCCACGCCCGTGGAAAGCGCGCTTTCGGGCAACCGTAGCCATTGCAGTACCGGATCAAAAGGTGTATTTTGCAGAGGGCGACTGCCGCGGCGAGATCATCCCCGATGAACGCGGCCAGGGTGGTTTTGGATATGATCCAATTTTCTTTATTCCAGAGTTGAGCTGTACGATGGCTGAGTTGGGGATGGATGATAAGAACCGCGTAAGTCACAGGGCCAGGGCAATAGTGAGTGCCAAGCCGTATTTGGTAAAGATATTTGGAATCTAGGCTATGGGGATCTTAGCATCGTCGCCCAGAGCCGGTCTTTTTCCTCCTTCCATGTCTACGGCAGGAATAAAAGACGCCAGCAGAAACGAAACCTTGGACTTATTGTCCTGGCCGATAGGGGAGCGAGTTTAAGAAGCTGCTCAACCTGTCTGCGGTTTGATCGGGCTGTTCCAACATCAGCATGTGCCCCGCATTTGGCAAGATTTCCATTTTTGCACCGGTAATATTATCTCGCAGGAACTCGGAACTCTTTAACGGAACCATTTTGTCCAGGGCACCGCATAGAATGTACGTAGGCGTGGAGACTTTCGAGAGCTGATCTGCTGCGCTATATGCATCGCAGGCTAAAAGGTCACCATAAAGTACGGAGGGGCGTGTCTCTGCCATGCGCTGCACACCAAGCCCTTTCAACCGGGGATCCGCGTCCGGGGCAAAGGAAGTATTGGTGATCAGGCGGACAGCCGTTTCAAACGTGGAAGGATCGGACGCGCTTTGCAAAATGGCAGGAGAAACGCGCAGGCGGGCCCCCGTTCCGACCAGACACAGACCGAGCACACGGTTTGGGGACCGGATCGCGGCTTTGAGTGCGACCGCACCTCCCATCGAATGGCCTGCCAGGACAGCCGCATTCAATTTAAGTGCCCGGATAAATCCGATAATTTCCCCGGCGTAATCATCGATTGCATGATAACCAAGGCCTTCCGACTTGCCATGACCGGGAAGGTCGACTGCAAAGATACGCTGGTTCGGTATTCTGCGAACTTGAGGCGGCCAGAACAAATGATGACCGCCGGCCCCATGAATGAGGATCACGGGCGGGCGCGAAAGATCATCAACCCCATGGGCAAAATAATACAATCCGGCGGCAACAGGCATTGTTAGTGTTTTTCGTGGGAATTGCCAGACTTGCTGCTTTTCCTACTCAGTATTGGATCCACCTCAAGCGGCTTTGTATTATCCTGCAGGCTTAGAGCGGTCGCGCATTCTGTAAACGGTCGGCAGCTTCCTCGTTAAGGGGAAGGTAAACTGAAACCTTGGTACCTTTTCCCACAGCAGATTGGAGGTTAAGCAACCCGTTGACCAATTCAGTACGTTCGCGCAGATTGACCATGCCGAGACTGGAGCGTTTGTCGTAGGCTTTGTTCATCGCTTCGACATCGAAGCCGATGCCGTCATCTTCAATTTCAAGGAGAGCCACGCCCTCCTGGAAGGGCTGCAGGCGCACCCAGATATTGGCCGCATTCGCATGCTTGCGGGCGTTATTGATCGCCTCTTCGATAATATAGAATATCACGCCCTGTTTGCCCATTTCCATTTGACTTGCAACCTGTTCATCTATACTAATAACTACGTTCTGGTTGAACGTTTCGCGCATTTTGTCGGCCATGGCTTTAATGGCGGCGCCCAGCCCCTGTGACTCGAGGATCAGAGGCCGCAAGGTAAAGAGCATATGGCGGATTTCCTTGGTAGTCCGGTGCGCCAGGTCCTCGATTTTGGTCAGCTCTTCCGGAACCCCTTTGGCATTCTTCTCGAGCATGCGACGGGCGATGTTGATGCGCATTGCCATGGCTGCTACAGACTGCGTTGGACCATCATGCAGGTCGCGTGCAAGCTTCTTGCGCGCTTCTTCATGGACTTCGATCATGCGCTCTTTCTCTTCGACCAAATCCTGGTACAAGCGTGCATTCTGAATGGCGATCACAGCGTGGCGGCCAATGATATCGAGCAGGTCGCGACGGTCAGAATTGAAGTAATTCGGGTCGGGATGGGCGTACAACATCGCGCCGTAGACATTAAAACCACTGCGCAGAGGAAAGCAGTAGGCGGAGGTACAGTTGCGGAAGGCGATTACACGCCCAAGTTCTGGATCGTAACCGATGTCCTTCGAAAAGACAGGTTCACCCTCGTCGAATACTCTTTTCAGGATCCCTTCGCTGCCATCAAAGGTTACCCGCGTGTCGGCGACGGTGAAACGCCGGGCTGAGCCCACACGCAGCTGTCCACCGCGAAAAAGCAGTACCACGCTGACAAGCGGCTCATTCGCACTTTCATCCGAATCAGGGCTGAGAGCGGAATAACCCATATCGAGGGCGGAATCGAGGACACGCTTATAAGAAAGAGTTGCTGTCAGGGTTGCAATCAGCTCGTAAATTGCCCGCAACCGTTCGCCCTGAAAGTTACGCTTTTTTTCGTCTGCATCCAGCCAACCCTGCCTCTGGATACGCAAGCGTTTCATTAGCTGTGCGCCGAGGAAACCAAACAGCCCGCCGAGGCATAAAATGCCCGCGATCCAGGCCAGGGTCATCGGCGAAACAGCCGAGCTATAGAACCTTGATGCCGCAAATACGAAGAGGGCAAAGAAACCGGCGGCTCCGAGAGCGCCTGCCAGTTCAAAGTACGCTGCACCCGTAAGGATAGGTAGAAGGCCCACCCAAGAAGCCGGGCCAGCCAAACCACCCTGGACCCAGAAGAAAACTGCGCTTAATATGATATCCGCAGCAAGGTTAACCTGACGATGATATAGAAGGCGGGTATTAAGGCTGGCCAGGACCGTCATGCCCATGTTCCAGACGATCATCAGGATCAAGGGCCAGGCTAATGCTATGGTTAATGAACCTCCCAGCGCAAGCGAAACGACCAGACCGACCATCACTGCCCAGCGCAAAGAGATGCCGAACCAGTCTGCTACATATGGAGTTTCGAAAGTCCGCATAGGCCTATCATAACGAAAGAATGTGTGCCTGGCGCCGCGAACGCCTTACAAGATATTTACATTTGTAATCGAACTAGACTACATAGCCCATTTTGGGCAAAAAAGAAGCGAACCGTTCTGCCAATACTTTTTGCTGCTCGGGCGAATACATGTCGCGAAAGCGCCCTACCTTGCCCTTGAAGAAATGAGTGCCTTGCTGGCCTTCCACCATTTTGGGCCGATAATGCTCGATCACAGTCCGGACCTCAGGTTGGTCCGTCTTTAGACCAAGATAATCTGCCAGACGTCCGGACTCCGTGTCATAGTTCGCCAGCAAGTCCTCGTAGCGGGCAATAAGCACGTTTTTCTCACTGATCCACTTTTCCCAGATGTGGATGTAACCGGAGATAAAGGCCAACGACTTGTCGAAATCGGTAAGATGCGAAAAGGCATTTGGGCGGCCCTTGCGCAGACCGCGCTCACCGTAATCAAAGGCAGAGAGCATGGCATCACGCGGATCACGATAAATGTAAGTGACCTTTAGCAGGCCCAGTTTCGTCAGCAGCCGCGATGCGCGGGTTGGTCCGGCATGCGCCTTGATGACGAAAGTATTTCCAAGCAGCGCAGGAACCGCCACTAGAGCAAGGCGCGACGCCGACAGCACCCCAATATTACAATTGACTTCGGTCAATATGCTTTCCAGATGAAAACGAGCACGGATGTCGCGTGCATCCGCGCAGCCCGTAACCTGCATCAGGTCGTGGACGAGATTATAATGCCAGCCCGAACCGGCGCGAGGCATACCGACGGAGAGAACGATCATGCTGGAACCTCGAAAGGATCTTTTGGTCTTATGATAATAACCGATATCCCCACGAGAATGCCGAGGTTGATCCATAGATTGGGGATCGCGAAGGAATCCTGAGTCATATTGTAGAATATAAGCGCCACCCAAGTAAAGACGGAGGCAATCCCAAGATACTGCCACAGAGCCGATTTTTGATTCAGAGCTGTAAACGCGTCGGCCAGCAAGGAAAACTGGAAGGCAAGGAACAGAAAGAAGCCGATCAGCCCTGTCTCAGATAGCAGACGGACATAAAGGTTCTTCGGATTCGGATAAAGGGCGCTATCCGGACTTAATTGGCGCGCAATCTCCGGTACCGTTGTCAACACCCAATCTGGCAGGTTTCTATAAATGTAAAAACCGCTGGCACCCAGTCCTACGCCGGTCCAGGGATGTTCCTGATAAGCGCCCATCGATCCCCAAATGTAGGCAACGCGAGCGCCGGCGGAGTTCTGAATAAGAAAATCTTCCACACTGGATGCTTGGGTATTCCATAAACGGGCAATATAGCCTTTTTGACCGAGGAAGAGCAGAGCACCAGAAGCGGTGCCCGCAATCAGCAGGACAACAGCCAGACGCCAGACCAGCTCGCGGCCGCGGTGGAAGCCAGCGACAAACCAATTCCAAGCCACACGGGTTTGTCTGCGGCCCGCGATAAGGAAGGTGAGCACGACTGTTCCTGCAACGGTTACCAAACCGCCACGCGAAAAGGTTGCCAGTAGCAGAAGCACTGCCAAGACCAGAAGGATTGGTTCCAGCCATTTAAAACGTGTGATCCTGATGCCGGTTAGGAGGGAAGCGAAAAGCCAGGGCAGATACAAAGTTGAGATTTGCCCGGCCAACCAGGAAGGCTCGTAGGCCAGCCCTGAAATACGATTGGTCCTGATAAGTTCTCGCATGGAAAAGGCGCGCTGCCAGTGTGTTACCAACGGTTTGGGGAAAATGTGCAGGTAAAACGTGGCACCCTGAAGTCCACTCCATAAAACATCGATGATAAAACCGGCGAACAGCCACTTGAGGGAAAAGCGCAAATCGTCTTCGTTCCGATTCATCCAGACTGCGGCGATGAAGAAAACAAGGCCGATGAAAACGGTTGCCCAAGCGCGGACGACACGACCGATCACATCCTGTCCTCGCATGGTGACCGGGGCCAACAACATCCCGAGCAAGCTTGCAGCCAGTGCCGCAAACAGGAAGGCTGCCAGGGGAGTTAGCGATCCTGCGCCAGGAAAGGGAGCAGCGCCACGCAGCAGTTGGATCAGAAGGACCAACCATTAAGGGGATGAGCGGGTAGAAAGGACAAAGGCCGTTCGTAGGTACCGTTGCCACCGGGAAAATAGCGAAAGCTCGTGACGGGCAAAGTCAGCAGGGCTGCGGCCCATAAAATACGTGCGAGGCTATCCAAACTCAAAGAGCGTATGGAGGTCATCATAACTTGAGTTCAATGAATAAAACAAACAGCATGCATAGAGCAAGGAAGCCAATCGCGCCGGCCAGCAAATAGACACTTAGGCTTACGGAACGCTGAGCCTGGAGGTGCTCCACCTGAGAGGGGGCGGCCGTTATATATTGTTCCAGGCCGCTGGAAGGGTCTACGACTTCCGTTTGCACGTTCCGGGCGAAGGCCTGGGCCCACGCGGAAGCCAATGTGATTGCCTTCTGCGCATCAGGGTCGTTGGCAAAGAAGTGCCAGCCGCCGTTGCCCGGTTGGCTGAGTTGAAGCTTGGTACCTCGCAACTGTTGGACGGTCACTCCGCTTACTTGCGTTGTCACCGTATTGAGCACCGAATCGGATACAGCTATTTCCTCCAGCTTGCGCGTCTCGCGCTCCAGATAATAGAACTGTTCGCGGTCTGTGTTTTGGGGCCAGGCTTGCTCCAGATGGAAGTCGACATTGACTGTGGCGCGGGCGCGATAGGGCGGGGGTACGATATAGAAGACACCTGCACCGATCACTGCTCCTATGAGCGCGCCCAAGAGCCAGAACCGCCAGGCTCTAAGCAGGTGGATAATATCATCCGATGATGGGGAAGAGAGGAGTAATTTTATAGGAGCCTCACCGTTTTCAGGAATGCGTTATGGACCTCCTGCGCCAGGTCCAGAAGGGCGCAATCAGCTTGCGAATATAGTACTTTGCCACAATAACAGATAAAAAGCGGCCACCGTCCCGATAATGGACCCGCAACATCTCGGGCCAGCAGCGATCATCCGCTGCAATTGTCTTTCCGAGAGTATGAAGCCGGAAATTTGCCCAGGTCTGCGGGACATATTTTACCTGCGAGCGCGCTGCGATGCGCACCCACAAGTCATAATCCATTGCGAAATAAAAAGAGGGATCCAGCGGCCCCACGGAATGCCAGAGGTCGCTGCGAAAGAACGAGGCCTGCTGGGGGATGTGAACGTAACCCTGCCTTAACCGATGAAGGTCTGTTTGCGCGGCCCGGAATTTTCCGATGATCTGCCCGGCTTCGTTGATGAAATTCGCATCTCCGTAGACCAACCCGGGCTTTGAAGATTCCTGGAATAATTGCACTGCCGAGGCTATCGCATCCGGCAGGTAGGTATCGTCCGAGTTAAGCCAGGCAAGTATATCTCCTTTAGCTTGTGCAAAACCCTTGTTGAGCGCGTCGGTCTGGCCCTTATCCTTTTCGCTCACCCACCAGGCCAGCCTGTCGGAATATTTCCTGATAATGTCAGGGCTGCCATCGGTCGATCCGCCGTCCACGATAATATATTCGAGACGCGGGTAGCTTTGTGAAAGCACCGATTGGATGGTCGCTTCCAGAAAACGCGCCTGATTGAAAGACGGCGTCACGATGGAAACCAGTGGAAGTCCGGATTTCAATTCCAAGCCACCTCCGGATAGTAAAGATGAGCCACTTCTTCTGTTTCCCGGCGAATGCGGGCAATCTCGGCGGAGGAAAGTCGGCGCTTCCAATTGTCGAGATTTGCACGGCTATCGAGCTTCACCGAATGGACCTTCTTACGCGACAGTTCAGCCGGATTCTCGGAACTGCTTGAGTCCAGTATCCTGCGCTCGACACCTGGAGTAAAGTTTAACCCCAATTCAGCGTACAGCTGCCGGTAGCTGCCTACCGGATCGAGCGAAAGATCTTCATGGCGAACGATACAAATGGAGGGAATCTGCTTACGGACTGCGTGAACGATGCGGTAGACCATGGTCCACAGAAGGCCGGCCTGCCCAATGATGTCATCCGCCGGCATGGATCGCATCTCCGTACGATAACGTTCGAGGTGATCGCGCATAAGGAGCGGTTGAGCAAGCAAATCGCCAAAATCAAACGTCCAATTCAACCGCTTGAGGCTGCTTGCAAAGGCGGCCGGATGTCGTATAGTTACGACGATTTGTGTATTTAGCCGTTCCGTGAACCAGGGAAGGGAGAAGACAGCAAATGGGTCTTTGAGCAAGGGACGCTGGTGTAACAGGGCGGCCCGGCCAAAGATGCCACAGTCGCGTCCCATGCGGAGAAAGTCTTTACGGGAACGGAGCGCCTTTACTTCAGCAAACAAATGATAACGAAAATTCAAGAGTTCACGGAAGGCGGGAAGATAACCGGATTTATTTTCGTTACAGATGTAAGTGTACCAAAACGAAACCTGGGCGCCCAGAACACCCGGACGGTGAAGTACATTGAGCGGTTCACTTATATAGGCCATTTGTGGGGAAGCAGCCAGCATCCTGCCCACCCAGGTTGTCCCTGTGCGATGCGCGCCCGTGGCTAAAATGGGTAGTCTCTTGCCAGTTTCTTTCATTTGGGGCCGACCCGCACGGTCCTGATCGAACTCACCCCATAAAAAGTCGCAGCACAGCGATTCACCCAAAAGTGCGGCCGGGCATCAAGCTCTTTGACGTATTCGAAAGCAGGCAATTGAGCCACAACAAGATCCTGTTGCCCCTGCGCCTTGTCGAGATAGATTTGTTTCTGGCGCGCGTCCCAGGCTGATGTCCACCGACGATAGTCCGGCAGATTGGCCTGTAGAAAAGTCCACCCGGCGCGCAGAGGGTATACAGCCGAAACTGTCAAAAGGACAAGCACCAGATTCACAAATATGGTTTGCGACCTTGCACTCTTCCATTGCGCAAAGAGCACTCCCAAACATGCCCCTTCCAGGAGCGAAGCAGTGGTCATCATAAAACGTCCGGCAAAGCGGGCTCTTTCAATCGGATAGGACTGTCCATAAATACTTGGCGCAAAGCTGGCAGCGATCATGATATACATCATGACAGGCGCAGCAGCCATGATAATAAGCAGGAGCCGCTTCTGCCCTGACGATAGAGTGGGGGCCGCTGCGAACAGCCCGTAAAACAGAAATGCCGGGATGGCAATTGAGACCAGCGTGGGCAGGGGTAAGGTTGCAAAAGAATCCAAAATAAATTGGATGGTGTAGAGAATCATACGGTAAATGAGTGTTGGAATGCCCGGAGGGGGCTTCCGAGCCGGAACGTGTTTGCGGGAGAGAATGCCATTACCGCCAGGGCCAGGAGCCCTCCACCTAAGGTCCAGGTAAGAATGGTCAGAGCGGAGAGACGGAGCGAGCCATGGTTCCAAATCCAGACAGAAACCAGCGCAAACAAAGAAGCCACAATCAGCATTGCATCCGGCGGTTCCGAAAACCCTCCGCCAAAGAAAGCAATGACCAGGCAAAGCATTCCAAGCAAAATAGAAGGACGTTTACCAGCGGACCGGCGGATTTGAAACAAAAGGAAGGCGCTGAACCCCGTGAGATATACGAGCGGTGCAAAGTGCGTGGCCATGGCTGAGCGCCAGTAGACGGTCTGAAAAAGGTTCGGCGCTTCATAGATTGGAAAGAAACAGAGTAAAGCACCTAAAAAGAGATCGGCAAGGAAGGGCAAGTGAAGTCTGGCCAGTTGTCTGGTCTCGTGTATCAGCCAGATAAACGCCACGGTCCACAAGAGCAACATAACGACCGGCAAGGCCTGAATTTGACGGGGAGCAATAAACTCACTTAAGGCCGTAAAAAGAAGGTTTGAATAGCGGTCGGAAATTGTCAGATAGCGGGTAAGCAAAGCGTCGAAGACCGGTTTGACGGTAATGTTAACGGTGTCGCAGTAATCGTCCGCCAGATAGCGCGTATAGGTTCCAAGGTAGGCAAATATGCCAAGAGCTATCAATGAAGCGCCGGTTCCCGCACCCAAAGCGATATTCAGGAAAACGTTCGGCGTTTTCCTGGGGCTAGAAAAGACCATTCCAAACCCTATGGAATACCTGGTTTTTGCAAATCATAAATAATATATCCATCGCCCTGAGTGTAAACCGTGAAGCCATCCAGTTGTTTTTTGAGCTCAGGTTGGCGGTTCAACTCCTCAAAATCTGTGACGAGAAAGAAGGCATTGCCAGCCGTCAACTTCACAAATCGCTTTGCAGAGTCAAAAGTAGCGCCGCGCGCTTCATGGTAATCAATATCGCCCGAGTTGGGCCAGATGAGCGCGTCCTGCCAACCCCAGTATGCCAACCGAGTCCCATAATCCTGAGTCAAAGCAACCACATTAGGGCCATGACCAAGTTTATCCCCGATCTCTGCCCACATTGCGGCCTGGGATCGGTAATCGACCGATTTCATTTGATTGCGTACATCCCAGACGCCTGCGAGCAGCCCATAGAACAAAATGCCAAGGGCAGCCAGACGAAGCCAGCGTGGCGAGGTCAATAGCGCCAGCTGAGCAAAGATGAAATCGGCAAGAGGCGCGAGAGAAGCCGCAACCAACGGAATCAACGGGAGATGATAATAATCGTGGGTTGCAATGTGATAATCGAAAAAGAAGCCGAAAAGGATATACGCGATCCACAGTCCGCAGAGGAATATTCGCACGTTTCTTTTCGGGACGATCAGAAGGCCCAACAACCCAAGCATGATGGCCAGCGCGCCGGCGGTCCTGTTCGCCATAACGGTCCATTGGAGGTAATTCAAGGGACTGAGCAAAAGCGCGGGGATAAACCGTCCGCTGAATTGCCGGCCTAGAAAACCATTTAATACTATGCCATAAAAAAGATAAGCGGAAGCGGGGAGGATGCCCAAACCGACCATCGCCCAAACCTGTTTATTGCGGATGAGGTCGCGTAGCCTGAAATGTCCGAGGGCAGCACCGAGCGCTGCGCCGATCACAAAAAAAGCCGCAACAAATTTGATGTAAATGGCAAATCCGCCCAAAAGTCCGGCAAGAATTGCCCAGGCCCAGGATTGAGTCTTTGCCCAGCGCATTACCATCCACCAGAATATGATGATCAGCATGACCATCAATGGGTCGGGCTGGAATGAACGACTGGCAATTACCGCATACGGGAAGAAGAGATAATAGGCAGTGGAGATGACCGCCGCATCGGCCGAGATCAGGTCGCGTACCAGCAGGAAGAGGAAAAACCCGCCTATGAGCCAGAAGACGGATGAATACACCCTTGCCACCCACAATTGCTCACCGGTAAAACGATAAGTAATCGCTACGAGATGCTCGACAACTTCAGGCTCGATCTCAGATTTGGTCTTCCACTGCTGCAGCGCCATTTTCTTTTGCCAATCCGGGATGCCCGGTGCAGTTTGATCATACATGCCGCGCGCTTTGAGCGCGCTGAGCAACTGGCGGGTAGGATGGAAGTCGAGCGGCAGGTCGGTAAGATCATAGAGCCGAATCCAGAGACCCAAACCAAACAATACGACCAGCACAAGGAATAAAAGCCAGCGCGGCGCGAAGAAGGATGGATTATCAGCAGAAGCAGTCACAGGGCAGAAATTCTATCACTACTTGCATGGAACTCCCAACGGCACTCCCAAGGTTGATAACAGGGGACGTCGCGGAGCTAATTGGGCTGGATATCCGCGCAGCGGAAGCTGCGGCTGAGCCCGGCAGAATCCGGTAGATGCTTGAAGCGCGTAAAAACAGAGATTTGTTTTTCATCTTCCGCGTAGGAGCCAGCGCGCAGTATGCGTTGTGTGCCGCTTGCAGGACCCTTAGGATTTGCATAGGGCGAAATTCTATAATAATCCTGGTTAAACCAATCTGCGATCCACTCCCGGACATTGCCTGCCATATTCAGTACACCGTATGGACTTGCACCGAGGGGATACCTGTAAACAGGAACGGGCTCTCCAATAAGCGACAAATTGAAGTTTGCCAGGCGCGGGTCGGGGGCCTGATTTCCCCAGGGATATCTGCGCCCATCCGTGCCTCGAGCGGCTTTTTCCCATTGAGCTTCGGTTGGCAGGCTCCTTCCGGCCCATTGGCAATACGCGTCCGCCTGATACCAGTTGACCCATACCACAGGGTAATCACGATAAGCCCAAACCCCAAAGAAAGTATCATACCTTGCGGGTGGCGAACAAATTCCTGCATCGAGACATCTGGCGTACATTGCATTGGTGACGTCAAACTTATCCATCCAAAAAGAATCCAGGTAAACGCGATGCTGCGGATTATCTCCTCCTTGTGTATTCGCGCTGCCCATAATGAATTCACCGGCGGGGATGTAGATTTGGGTCATGCCGTCTTTTTGTGAGACCTTTGATCTCTCAGGTTCGACCGGGAAAGGTTGTCTGATATCGTAAGAAGCGATTTCATATTGCAGCGCTTCCTTTGTCAAATTGCCTTTTTGGTAGGTGTGATAAAGGCGAAGAATCAGGTCGATATTCAATGTGACAGCGGCCAGCAATACCAGGCTGACCGCAATAACACCGCCGACAAGAAACTTTGTAATTCTGGGACTCTTTGTGGTTTTCATAAGTCTTAAGTTCTATCAATTTGAATTGAACTGTAACCATGAACATGGAAAGCTATCCCTGCACTTAAGAAAGCGGCGCCCGGGCAATCTTTGCCAACCCGCCGCTTCGTGATAGACATGCGCTTCCAGGTGGTTAAGCGTTTGTTTGAAAGTTCTTATAGTTGTCGTATGCCTAACGCGGGCTGCTCCTCGGGAATGCTTCGCCGGCCACCGACAAGCATATTGTCGTGTTAAATCATTTTCGACCAGCTATTTATCTACTACCTTAAAACAATAATCCTGCGTTCCCCAGCGGCTTTGAGAAGCTTATTCTTATCTGCATAACCGGCGCGGAATGATGACGAGAGTCGCTCCGACCCCAGGGACTTAACACTGGGGCTTGTATACAATGACCGAATCACGTATGCATAGATCCAGCTTGTCGAAATTCGCTGGTTGAACGAAGAAGTAGCCAGTGGCCTTGTAGTTCGTTCCTTTAGCCGATCCCCATGCGTACGCATACCAGTTTCCTGCCGGAAGTTGTGCGAGGATGCTCGAGTTCTTGGTTATATTGGCGTAGGAAATTGCTCCACATTGGCCGAATGCATTCGGTTGATATAAGTTCAGCGACAAATTCACAGTTCCGCTAGATTCGTTTTTCAGGAGGGTCGGATGCCCCCGACCCGCCGCACCCATATCGAGCGGATGCACACAGTTGTCCGTGCCGCTCTGAGAGGCGATCGTGGGTGATGACAGGATGTCGAGTGTGGGCAGCTCGAAAGGGGTTGGGCTGGGCAGCGGCGTCGGGCTGGCTTCCAACGTGGCAGTAGCTGTTGGAATGGCTGCTTGGGTTGCAGCAACCATCGTACTGGCCGCGGCAATGGCAGAGGCCTGGACCTGGGCCGGGTCCACCGTTGGAGCCGCCTGCGCCCCGCAGGCAGTGAGAAGCAGAGCAAGGATTCCGGAAACAAACATCGAGTATTTCATTTTTTTACTTTCCCTTCATCATCAGGATTTGAGGCTCATAGAGTGGATAATACTTTGATCCGTTATAGCTCACGGGAATGCCCAAATCAGCGGGCATGTTCATACAATGCGGGCGGCGAGCTGAATGAGCGGGGATTGATTTTCACACAGCCGAAAGAACGATTTCTCATACAGGATTTCACTACAGGTCCTTGTGGAACATATTACTCAATCTTGCGCGCCTGCGTTCTAAAACAAAAGTCCTAATGCACCCCAGCCCCGTCAAATCGAGAAAGGCCGCGCCAACCAAATTCAAGCGCGCCAGAGCGGTAGGAGGATGCAAGATAAGCGCCCGCGTCCAAGCCATGAGCGCGGCTTTTGGCCGCCCGCCATCAAGCAGATAGCGAGCGTTAAAGCGCTGCGCGGCGGCGGGCGCACGCCGCCCGGCTTGGGCGAGCGCGGGTGCAAGGCCTGGCTGCCCAGAGACCCATTCCAGGACGCGGAAGGCTTCCACACCAAAACCGATAGCCTGGGCCCGGTTCTTTGCACCTGCATGATAACGCGCTGCTGCCAGGGTTCCATTCACGTGAATGATCTCGCCTTGCTGTGCAAGCCTGATCCACAATTGATGATCCAGTAGAAAGTGGAGATTCGGATCGAGCCCGCCTGCTTTTTCAAACGCCGAGCGGCGCATGAACACGGCTGGCTGGCCGATGATTTGAAAGCAAAGCAAATCCACCAGGGACAGTTGACGATATTTTAATATCTTAATCGTGCGATCGAACTCATCCACGGCCCGCATGTCGCCGTAGATCATCACAGCCTGGGGAGCCAATTCAAATACCTTCACCGCCGCGCTGACCGCGCCGGGCAAATAATAATCGTCTGAGTTGAGCCAGGCCACAATCTCACCGTGCGCATGGGCAAACCCTTTATTGATGGCCTCCGCCTGGCCGCGGTCTTTTTCGCTGATCCACCACGCCAGGCGATCAGCATATTTCTTTATAAGCTGCGGGCTGCCGTCGGTCGAACCGCCATCCGCGATAAGATATTCGATCTCCGGATAATCCTGTTCGAGCACGGAAAGGATCGTTCGCTCCAGAAAGGAAGCTTGATTGAATGAGGGAGTGATGATGGAGACAAGAGTCATTTCTAGCGGTGCAAGTTGTACAATACAAAGCCATCCCCTTTTGCGGCCACCGGATATCCATCCAGAATCTTCTTCAAGTTTGGTTGGTGATCCAATTGTGCGAACGCAGTAACAAGAAAATAATCTTTGCCGTTTGTCAGGTCGGTAAACCGGGCGGCTAAATCCCTATCGCTATTCTTTACGGCAGAAAGGTCGGTGCTGAGCGGCCACAAAGCTATCCTGCGCCAGCCCCAATACATCAGGTCATATCCATAATCCTGCGTTAGCCCAATCACTTCCGCGTTCGAGGGGATAGCCTGACCAATTGCTTCCCAGACAGCCGGGGTATGGCTAAAATCTTCCGCGACCAGCACGGAACGCCCGATCCAGGATTGATAGCCGATCAGGGCAACTGCCAGAACAACAAGTACGAATTTCCCGGCCCGCGGCAAACCGGATGCCCGAGCAACTACAGCTTCGGCGACGGAGGCCAACCCCAATGCGACCACGGGAATCAATTGAATGTGGTAATAACTATGTGTGAACATCTGGAACGGTAGCGTCAAGCCATAGATCAGATATCCGATCCATAAGCTGATCAGGAGCCAACGGGCGCGCGACGGAGCAAGCAAAGTCCCCACCAGGCTGAGGATCAGGACGGTCAAACCAAACAGGCTGCTAACAAAACCAAGCCATTGTGCATAGAAGTGCAGGCTGAGTATCAGTCTGATCAAGTCCACGGTCCATGAGAAGAAGTATTCAGTTGAGCGGCCCGGGTGCCCCAGCACATAATAGCCAAAAGCAGGCACAATCATAAGAGCTGCCATGCACCAGACCTGGAGGGATTTCCAGAAGCGAAAACCCAAAACGACCAGAACCGCTGCAATTGCCGCGGTGCCGACCAGGAACGCGATCACGACTTTGACGAGGACTGCGAAGCCCAAAAAGAGACCCGCCAGGATGGCCCATTTCCAGCTCTCTTTCACGCCTTGTCCAGGGGACGTGCCTGGAGCAGCCAGATCGCCAGGGGTGAGTTCCTCCATCCACCGATATAAAAAATAGAGCCCAATGACAAAGGAAGATGTCATCAGAGGATCGGGTTGGAATGAACGACTGGCTTGCACCGCAAAAGGCAGGATCAGGTAGAAAGCCAAGGAGATCAGAGCCGCGGTGGTCGAAGAAATACTGCGTGCGAGATCGAAAAGAGCGATGCCCGACAGGAGCCAGAAAATCGTTCCGTAGACGCGAGGAACAGCAAAGGATTCGCCGCCGGTCAGGAAAAAAGTGAAACCCACAATTGACTCGGTGATGGGCGGCTCATACTGGCCAACTGCCCGCTGGAAGCTATCGGCCAGCGCACGTTTGTGGGGGTCAGCACTCGGAAGATGATCATAGTAAATAGCCCGGGCCACCAGGGAATTGCGGAGTTGACGCGTGGAATGGAAATCAAGAGGCGGCGCGTTTATATTGACCAGTCGAAGTGCCGCACCCAACGCCAGCAGAAGAACGAGCAGCGGAAGCCAGATGGGCCACCGGGTAAGAAATGTGGGTTTCATTTGAACAGCGTATTGTAGTCAACTTTTGGAAAAATCGTCAGCCTGCCGTCAACGGTGGCATCCAGAACTTCACGCCCGGCTCTGGCATAAAACTTGCGGGCCAGGCTGTATCCGATTTCGGAAGTATCCAGGTCCGGCAATTGCCAGCGGAAGCCTTTGCCAAAATAAGCGGGTGAAAAGTGGTTGGGGTCGTCTCCTGCAGAAACAACCGTCTGGTTGGCTTTGCCTTTATCGGTAAAGTTATGATCCACGCCAACCAGGATAACTTGTTGAAACCCCAGATAAAAAGCGAGCTGCAGGGCAACGTTGGTGACGGTGGCACCTTCCCAAACCCGGCGGGTCATATCACGAGCAAACTGTGCGCCTGTGTAGGTCGTGTAAAGAAAGACCAGGTCATCAGGTAGACGCTGAAAATGCCGGTTGGAATGCCAGGCGATGAATTTGGGAATAGGCAGGGCTGCGATCTCCTGCGCGCATTGTTCGATGACCAAATCATTTATGGAAACAAAATAGGTGGTGTTAAAATCCAATTCAGGGAACAACAAATAAATGCGATTCAATCCAAAAGTGAACTCGCCTTTGAGTTTGGCGAGGTCGGTCTTTTTCAGACTTGGGCCATTCCCGATGATAAAGCAGCGCTGCCCTTGATGAACACCCTGCATAGCGCGCATACGACTGCGGCTGGTCCGACGCCAGGGATGCAAATAAGCATCCGGTACCTGCGGCAGGCGCATCAAGGCATCATAGGGACCTTTAAGGAGATTCAAGACCGGTGAGGGCGTGAAACGTTTGATGGCTTCCTTCATTCGGTGCTCAATCTGGCTGTGGCACCCCCATCGATCACCAGAGACTGACCGGTCATGAAGGAGGATTGCTGATTATCGGCCAGGAAGTAAATGGCGTGAGCGATTTCCCGCGGCGTGCCCACACGCCCGTTGACCGTCTTGCGGGCCAGGTTATCGATTCGCTCCTGCATATCACCGTGACCCACGTGGCCGCGGCCAAGACCGGCGCGCAGCATGGGTGTATCCACGGCGCCCGGCAGGATGGCGTTGACCCGGATGTTATCAGGAGCGAATTCGATGGCAAGCGCACGGGTCAGGGCCAGGAGCCCTCCTTTGGAAGCCGCATAGGCCGAGATGTTGACCGAAGTCTGGATCGCGTGAACCGATGAAACATTGACCATTGCCCCGCCGCGTACTTTGAGCAAAGGATGGGCTAATTTGGCCCCGAGGAAAACCGAGCGCAAATTGGAAGCCATTACCGCATCCCATTCTTCGACGCTGGTATCCACCAACGGTTTTGCAATTTGCAGGGCCGCATTATTAACCAATGCGTCCAGGTTTTCAGTGAAGGCATGCACCTTTTCGAAAATGGCATGCATCTGCTCGGGAAGTGAGATATCGGACTGGATGAAGAGGCCGCTTTTTGGGAACCCTTCGCCGAAATCTGTGCGGTCTACGCCGATCACGCGCCAGCCCTTTTCAGCGAAGTGCGCAACTGTGGCGCGGCCAATACCGCCTGCTGCGCCGGTGATGAGCATTGTATTATTCATAGGCTTATTTGTTGAACCAGGATGCCATTGGATTTGCGGCGGGATCGAATCGAATCCCTTGCATCCTGATCTCAGCTTCCTTCCCGGTTCATTTAGATGCTTTCCACCCGGCCTGTAAATCCGAATACGAAAAAATAATTCCCAGGCCATCCAGCAAATTCCTGATCGTGTTCAGGTGTACACGATCCCAAGCTGTTGGGCTGGAGTTGGAATTATGCGGGGCCAGCATGACATTATCCATTTTCAGGAGCGGACTGTCCTGTGGAAGCGGCTCGAACTCGAAGACATCCAGGGCTGCTCCGGCGATATGCCCGGCCCGAAGAGCTTCGATCAGGGCTTTCTCGTAAACGATCGGGCCGCGCGCAGTATTGATCAGGATGGCCTCAGGTTTCATCCCCGCCAGCGTTTCTGAATTAATAAGATGGTTGGAGGAGGGATTCAGATCGCAGTTGATGGAAATGAAATCGGAATCGGAAAGCAGATCAGGCAGGCCGGTCATCTTGATACCGGACTCATTGATAAATACATGATCTATTTCGATGATGTCGTTGCCGAGCACCTGCATGCCAAAAGCGCGGGCACGCCTGGTTAGCGCCTTGCCGATATTGCCCACCCCAATTATCCCGAGTGTGCATTCACTTAATGCACGGCTGGGAAGTTTTTTCCATTTGCCGGCTTTCATCTCCTTATCCATCCATGGTTGGCGCCGCGCAAAGGCTAGGATATAACCCATGATCGTATCTGCCACGGGGGTCGTGAAGGCATTTTGGGTACGCGCCACTTTTATGCCCAGGCGTGTAGCAGCCGCGCTGTCAATGGAGTCGATGCCGGTGCCCCATTTCGAGATGATTTTCAGACGCGGCGCGCAGGCCTCCAAAACGCGGTCTGTGTAGCGATCATCGCCGCAGATCGCACAGTCGAATTGACCTGCATATTGCATCAAGTCCTGCTCTTCCATACGTTCCTGGACATCAGGGACAATCAAACTCAGGCCCGCTTTTGCAAACACAGGCTTGAAGCGATCCAGAACGGGGATCATATATGGGGCGGTAAGAAGGAGAGTGGGCATTATTTTGCCAGACGCATTACCAAGTCAGGTTGATTATAGTGGCAGATGGGGGAGCAGGCCGCGCCACTTGGCAGAAGCAAACATAAATAAGGAGAGCTTTATTCATCATTTCGAAGCCTGTGACGACGATCCGTTCCTGCCCATCAGGAATTCGCAGACGGCGAAATCCAATTCTTCATCGATATCCCAGGCCTCCTCGGCCTCGATCTCGAACATATAAGGGTAGGCACCGATGCGGTGATTCCTTTTTAGCAGGTTTGGCCGCGTAAAAAGGTACAGGCACGAATTTTCCTCGTAGACGGGCGGAAGCTCCTGAGTTTGAATGAGGACAGCAGGGTCGTGATTGAGGGCGTGTCCGAACCGGTCATAAAGCCTGGTCTGTAAACGTGTCACTGAGAACAGCGAGTCGCAGGCCGGATAGTTGGCGAGGAAAGTTTGAATGGCGCGCGAAACCGTCTCGGCGCGGAGTAAGGGGTTGGTGCTGTGCGTCTGCAAATAGAAATCGGCCTCGACCTGCGCCGTGTCGTATTTCAGGATCTCATTCATGGCTATGTGATCTGCGCGCAGATTTTCGGGACGGTTGATGATCTTCACGGCTGGGAAGTTCTGATGGAGACCTTCCATCACGGGCTCGGAGTCGGTATCTACAACCACCTGGCCAATTTCCGGAACGTTTGAGAGGGTCCTGATAATATGGTGGAATAATGGCCTGCCAGCGAGCGGACGGTAATTCTTACCCGGCACGCGCTGGCTGTGGTGACGCATTGGGACAAGGGCGACAAGCTGCGGCATAAACTCCCTACTGAAGGCCTATTTTCAAGGAGATATCGGTGATTCTATTTGATAAATGCTCTGATTCTTTGTTCTAATCTCTTCAGCACAGCCCGATACCACCTGGCCGGCCGGAACAAATGATAACCCCGGATCGCCGATAACAAAGTAATGGAATTTAGAATCCTTCAAATTGACAGTCGGGATTATCCTTGTGACAGTTCGGGAAGGTTGAGCCAGGCTTAACAATTCCTGATAGAAATCGTCAACCTTATCGGTTCCGTTCTGTTTGAATTCAGCGAGACAAATGTCAGGGACCAGGCCACAAGCTTTGGTTGGCGGCGAGATTAAGTCGATATAAGATCCGGGATTTAGCCGGATTGCAAAGGCGTTCTGCCTTGAGGGACAAACCTGCGCATCAACGTCAAGCGGCGTATGCAGGGTATAGGCGGAAATCGGTACAATCACCATCGACACCAATAGTATCAGAGAACCATCGCGAGGGAGGAAAATTGCACCATAATTTGGCTTACGGGGGCCGGTGGTTTGGTCCGACCGATCCTGAACCCGGCCAATAGCTGCGGCGGGTAGGACGAAGAGGAAGGGGATGGTGCTCGCATAGAACCTGCCTCCGCCGTCTATAGGGGGCAGAAAAGGTATGGAGAAGAATATTCCCAGAAAGCTGGCAACCAGCAGCGCGTCAAGGCTTCCCCTGATGTTCTTTACGGCTTTGACAATACCCCAGCCGAGCAAGAAGACGGCGAGCACCCATAACAATAAGTTGGGCCAACCCCCCGCATCTGTAAACGTGAACACAAAAATGCCATTGGGATCGGGAAGGAAGAAATCCCGATAAGCTTTTGCCGTGCCAATAAATAAACTAAACGGATGCTCGCTAAAATATTGAAACGCCGCACGATAAATAATCGTCGAATTTGTGGTGCCTAGATCTTCGATAGCCCTATGCCAGCCAGTTCCCCCGTGGATCTGCCCATAAAGCTCCCACGCAAAATTTCCAAAAGCCGAGCCCGGGGGAATCCCAATGAGGCGAGGATAGACCGTATTTACGAGAAGGTAACTTCCGAGAACTGTGAGAGCAGCGATCCCTGCAACCTGGAATGAAAAGCGTTTTGTTTTACGAAAGGCCCACCCGGCCCATAGAACCAAAAAGGGGAAGATGAAAAAAGCACCTGCACGTGCACTGACCGCGGCCATCAGGGTCGCTAGCCCCAATACCAAATCAAACAAGTTTAGATTAGCGGCTGTTTTCCACAGCAGGAGAAAGGCGAAACACCCAAAAAGGATTCCCGCCATTTCACTTACGGTAAAGCCTATGAAGGGCTGGACATAAAAAAATAGAAGCGCGCCATATATGCTCGCGGCGGCCGCGCCCAGCGCGTCATGAATTTGTCTTATGGTTAAGTAGCAGGCACAGCCGGTTAATCCCACCAGCAAAGCCACGACAATCTTCAAGTTTTGGCCTGTAAGCAGCAGCAGCGTGGAGATGAAACCGGGAAACAGCGGTCTCCAAGTGGCGTTGACGGCATTTACGAGCGGGGAGGAATTCAGGATTAAGTTTGCGCCTAAATAATAGTTCTTGGCGTCTTTGTATGGAAGCAGGCCGCCAATGACGCCGTTATCCGAGTAGCCCGACGTCCATTTATAGGATAGCGCCAGGCCAAAAAGCAGCATGGTCAGTGCGAAGCCAGCCAGAACCTTGTAACTGCCGCGCACCCGGAAAGACAAATAATACAGGAGGACAACAAGCAAAAACAAACTGAACGAGAACCTGGATAAATATTGGCTGAATGCGTAAGGAATCTTTAAGAGTTAAAACAATCCAGTATAAGAATAACGGGATCAAAACGGAGAGCGCCATCCCCCCATTTATTTTCTTTAGTAATCCTAATTCGACTTTCATTACACCTTATCCGTATTCACATTTTGCATCAGCTCTGCTGCGCGCAGGTTGGAGCTGGAACCCGGATGGAGTTACCGAGTTAAGCAACGTTCTATTAAACCACCGAATCTGCTGGATGAACTGTTCCTGCCTCCCCGTAAAGGAAGGGCAGGGATGTTGAAGGATGGTTCAGGCTGCTTTTTCCAGCCAAGCAAGGGCGTAATCAGCCATCTCCTCCCAGCCTTTTTCGCCAATGCCAAAGTGATCGCGCCCATCGAACTGCTTGAAATCAGTCAGAGAGGGTGAGGCTTTATACCGGTTGTAATTGGTCCTGTTCAGGGAGGCAGGCACAATATTGTCCCTCCCTCCGGCGGTGATCAAAAGCGGCGGATGCGGCCTCTTGAAATCCACCTTCCCCACGGAGGTAAGGGATTGGATCGGAACGCCGCGTGATTCGGGAACGACGTAACGGTCATAGGCGGCTCGTCCCTCGGACAACGGAAGCGTGTTTACGAAGGCATACTGGAATCGCTCGAACGACATCATATCAGGCCGTGTGACCGGCACCAATGGGTTGATGACAGGAAAATTCGCTTTCAAAAAGGAGAAGGCCGCCGTGAATACGCCCAATGGCGGCGCAGGATCAATCGCAACACCCGCCACTGCCAGGTCGCGCTGGAGCAGGAGCTGCACCACCAGTCCGCCCATGGAGTGACCAATAAGCGCAGGCTTTTCGTCGAGCGCCCTAATGGCTGTTGACATGCTTTCCACGACATCGCGTAATTTCAGTTTGCCAAGTTGAGGGTCAGGGTGATTCCTGCGCTGGAGCTCAATGGGCTTGTCCCGCCCCGGCCAGGCGAGTGCCAGACAGCGATAGCCTTTTGCCTGGTAGCGTTCGATCCAGTGCTCCCAGCAAAGGGGAGTCATAAACATGCCATGGATGAAGACAATGGTTTTGATTTTCATATTGCTGCTCCTTTACCAATAAATGATGGAAAATACTCTTTGCCCATGAAGATACCGAGACTATCCGGCTCGTGGTTCAAGCAGATGATACGCGCTCGTGCATATGGGGCTAAATCAATGCACATTGACAAGACTCTTCCAGAGCCCATCTCTCTTACCAGGCAGGAAGGGAGTATAGATTGCCAGCCGATCTGCGATACCGGTATATTTTTCTTTCAACGCCGGAGCCAGGCCGGCCTCATCAGTTACAAGGCAGAATTGCTCAAGCATTTCATCCGTGATCAGCCACGGCATCTCTTCCCAATTGGCGTGCGCGGCGTGGGCTGAAAGCTTTTCTGCGGTCTCGCCCCAGCCATGGGTATCCATAACGGACCGATACGAAGGCGTGGAGGCGTAAAAAGCAATCTGGGCACGCGCGGTTTTCTGTTCCTCGAGACTGGTCGCCACAAACCCGGTGATCGAGACCACGATATCCTTCCTCCCTTTGCCCGTCTTCTTTGCGCCTTCTCCTATGGCTGGGAGAATTACATCCTGCAGATATTTCACGCTGTGGAAGGGATGGACATGAAAGCCTTCGCACAGTTCGCCAGCCAATTTCGCAAGGCCGCGATTTACTCCCGCAATATAGATCGGGATAAGCGATCCCGCCCCGCCTGCTCCGTTGGGCTTCGATTTTGATCCTGTAACGGTCGAGGGGAGCGGGCCAGGATCAAAGAATGGAGACATCAATGTCAGCTTGTAATAATCACTGCGAAAATTGAGCTTTGTACCGTTTTGCCAGCAATCCCAAAACGCACGGATGGCAAAGATCTGGTCTCGAAGTTTTCCGGTTACCGACTCAGGCCAGGGCAGTCCGAAACGCCGTTCGATATGCGCTTTGACCTGGGTGCCAAGTCCGAGGATAAAACGTCCGCCCGACTGGGCAGCCAGATCCCAGGCTGTGTAGGCCAGAGTCGCGGGTGAGCGCGCAAACGAGACCGCGATCGCCGTACCAAACCGCAGTTCTTTGGTGTGTTCAGCGATGAGGGCACAAGGCAGAAAGGGATCATGTTGGGTCTCGGAGGTCCACAACGCGTCGAACCCGATCCCTTCAGCGGCCCGCGCCAGTGCAGGGATGTCTTTCAGAGCGGAGGGAGGCAAAGAGGCATCGAATTTCATTGACAGGAAAGAGGACTGAGGAGATAGGCCCGTCGGTCAGGGATAATCTTCTGCTCCCTGCGCCTTTAGTCGCTCAACAGATAGGCCAGCACCCAACGGGTAGTTGCAATCAATGCCTCGGTATGCGTCCGCTCGTAGTTGTGCGAAGCATCGATGCCGGGGCCAATCAAGGCCACCGCCACATCCCCGCCGGCACGCCAGAACGCTTCGCCGTCCGAGCCGTAGTTCGGATAAGTATCGGTTTTATAAATGATACCTTCGGCTTCCGCCAGCGCGCGCAGCTTATTGCTTAAACCGTGATGGTAAGGACCGCCGCTGTCTTTGAGACAAATGGAGGCATGGAACTCATCCGACTCCTGGCCAATGCCAACCGCGGCCATGTCAACTGTAACCAACTCATGAACATCGGAGGGAATGCCTGCGGCTGCGCCATGCCCCACTTCTTCATAATTGCTGATGTGAAAATAAACGGTCTGGGCAGGAACCTGTCCGGAATCTGCCAGGGCCTTGATCGCTGCCAGGATAACGGCGACACAAGCCTTGTCGTCCAGATGGCGCGAACGGACGAAGCCGTTGGTCAGCTCGACGCGTGGATCGAAAGCAACGAAATCGCCGACATTAATACCCAGCACGCGTGAGCCTTGCACTGATGAGGTAAGGGCATCGAGTTTGATTTCCATGTTCTCTTCGTCCCGCTTGGTCTCAGCAGCTTTGGGCCCATAGACGTGTCCGGAAGCCGTATCAATGAGCAGTGAGCCACGAATCTTCTCGCCCTTGGAGGTGAAGACCCAACAGCCTTCCGTCTCGACCGCGTTAAGCATCAGCCCGCCGATGCGCGTGATCGCCAGGCGGCCGTTGGATTTGAGCTCTTTGACCATTGCCCCGAGCGTGTCTACATGCGCGGTGAGGGCACGCGGCGAGGATTCCGACCGGCCCGCCCATTTTGCGACCAGCGCGCCTTTGCGTGTCCGCATTACTTCGAGTTGCTTGAAAGCGGATAATTCGTTTTCGACCAGGGCGACAGCCTGTTCTGCAAAGCCCGTCGGAGAGGGGGTATTAAGGAGTTTAACCAGGAAGTCGAGCAGATAGTCGGTGTCGATCTGTGGAAGCGTCATGGGTTTTACTACTCCTGAGTTGGTTAGTCTTGATCGGCTCATGTGAGCTGCCTGATAGGAAATAGAAGTTTGGCCCGTGCCGTATTATCCCTGCTGCTGTGCTGTGAAGGGCAGCCCCTCGAATTGAGAAATTTTTTCGCGCCATACCTGCGGGACGGGAATTGTCCGGTGCTCGTGATAATCGTAGGCCACAAGGATAACCGTCCCGTCTGCATAAAGCTTATCGGTAGCTTCATCTGCCACGCGCTGTTCGACAGTAAGGGATTTGCTTCCAATCTTCGCCGTCCGTACGCCCGCTTTGACAGATTTGCCCCAATATACGGGTGCATGATACCGGATGTGAATATCCGCGATAATAATGCCTATGTCGAGAAAGGCTTGCTCCAGGCTGAAAAGCCCAAGCCGGACGAGATAATAGCCGCGCGCCTGCTCGAAATAGGTGAGGTACTTGGCGTTGTTTAGATGGCCCTGCGGATCGAGATCGCCGTAGCGGACCTCGATGGGATGAAAGAATTTATATTCTGGCATAAGGCGATTATACCGTTACAGGTTTTATTTATTGGGTGCCCAAGCAACTCATTAGACCTGATCGTACGGCGCCCGGTGAGTTCCATCCCTCACAAGCGCGGTATAATCGCCCGTGCGATGGCCAGACGCAAAGCGCCGGAAGATCTATCTGTTGAAGAGCTGCGCCGCTTGCTGATCGAAAAGCGACGCGGCGCCCGAGTTGAGCGGTTGGAGCATTTCCGCCGAACGGGGCGCGTGGTGGGAATGCCGCCCGAACAACGGGAAGATATGGCTGCCTCCGCGGTAGTGGAAACCGCCGAAAACCTGCCAGATTTGCCCGCGGCCCCCGTGAGCACACACCGTCGTGTCATGGACGGTATCCTGCTGGGGGTGGAAGTCCTGGCGGTCGTGGGACTTGTGGGCGTACTCCTGAGCGGTCTGGGCATGCTGCGGGACCTGAATAACGAAGTTGCTGCGGCGCTCAAACCTGCAACGGCGGTGCCCACACCGCTGGTGATGGCTGTTGTTTTGCCGTCAGGGCACACACCGCCAGACGCCCAGGGCAATACCCGTCCGAACGATGCTGAAATCCCGGAGCACCTGCGCCCAATGATGCAGTCGCTGGCCAACCTGCCCGTGCCAACGCCAAGCATCCAGCAGGCCATCCGCATCGAGATCGCTGCTATCAAGCTGGATGCGCCGGTGGTGCAGGGTGACGGCTGGGAAGAATTGAAGAAAGGCGTGGCACAGCACATCGGCTCTGCCGACCCAGGTGACTCGGGCAACGTGGTGCTTTCGGCGCACGATGACGTTTATGGAGAATTGTTCCGCAACCTGGATAAGCTCCAACCCGGCGATGCAGTGATGTTGTACACGCAGCAAAAGCAGTACGTTTATATCGTCGACCGCACCGAGATCGTGGAACCGACAGCTGTGGAGGTGATGGCCTCCACCGGCGCGCCGACCGTGACTTTGATCTCGTGCTATCCGTACCTCGTGGATAAACAGCGCATTGTGGTGTTTGCGCGGCTGCAGAATTGATAAAAATATAGCGAGCTGCCGGAAGCGAGACAATCGTTTCTTAAACCAAAAGACCTCCCCGGTAATCCACTCGCGTAAAAGAATTTAGGAGATGTCATGCCCAAGAAAAACAGACGACAAGTGAGCAGGTCCGCCGCTTTCATGCCGGCGCCGCGTACAACGGAGTTCAATCCGGATTACACTTACATCAAACGGGACCTCGGCCGGATAGGAATGCTGGCAGGGTCGTTCTTTGTGATCCTGGTGGTCCTTTCGTTCTTCCTTCGTTAATAAGGCAAGGAGCTGTAAATCGAGGTTCAGGACCCGAGCATGAGGAATCGACAAGGGTCCTGTGTAATGCGTAATTCGTGAATGGCGGTTACGCATTATTTTTTGAATCGCAAACATTATGCCCGCTGAACTTTATGAACTGACGCTTACCACATTGACCTATGGCGGCGACGCCCTGGGGCGCATCGAGGACCCGCAGAGGGAGACAGGCAGCCGCGCGGTCTTTGTACCGTTCGCGCTGCCGGGAGAGCGGGTGCGCATCAGGTTAACCGAGGTGAAGCGCGGGTTTGCGCGCGGTGAATTAGTGGAAGTGTTGGACGCCTCGCCCGATAGAGTACATCCACGTTGCCGGCATTTCTTTACGCTCGCGGCCGAGGACGTATCTGAGAACTCACAGGCGGCGGGCACATACGGCAGGGTGGAAGCCTGCGGGGGTTGTCAGTATCAACATATGTCTTATGCCGCGCAGCTCAAAGCCAAGGCCGAAATCCTGCGCGATCAATTGCAGCGGATCGGAAGGATCGAGAATCCGCTGGTAAGGCCCGCAGTGGCCAGCCCGAATCAGTGGAACTATCGTAATCATGTACAGTTCCATTTGACCAAGAAGGGCCAATTGGGATACGTGCGCAGCTCAGCCGGTTCCGGCGAGACCGAGGCGGTTCTTGCCATCCAGGAATGTCATTTGCCCGAGCCGGCCATTAATTCCCTCTGGCCCCAGCTTGAATTTGAACCGGATACCGGTATCCGGCGCGTGTCAGTGCGCGAAGGCACCGACGATGAATTGATGCTAGTCCTGGATTCAGGTTTACCCGAACCGCCTGAGTTGGAAATCGAAGCGGGGATCTCCGTGGTGCATACCTTTGAGGAGAGCAGCGTCGTGATCGCAGGGGAAGACCACATCAGCATGCGCGTGCTGGATCGTGATTTTCACGTTTCTGCTCCTTCGTTCTTTCAGGTTAACTGCAATATGGCGGAGGAAATCATCCGTTACCTGCTGGCTAATCTGCCGATCACCCCGGACACCAACCTGCTGGATGTGTACTGCGGAGTTGGCCTGTTCAGCGCCTTCCTTGCGCCGGGTTGCAAGCGGGTCATCGGGGTGGAGTTGTCGCCATCTGCCTGCAATGACTATATCCTCAACCTTGATGAATTCGATAACGTGGACCTTTACGAGGGAAGGGCAGAGGATGTGATCCTGCATCTCGAAGTTGCGCCTGACATTGTATTGGTTGACCCGCCGAGGGCAGGGCTCGAACGCGGCGCGCTGGATGGCATACTGCGCTTGAACCCGCGCACCGTAGCCTACGTGTCATGCGACCCATCCACGCTGGCGCGCGATGCCGGGCGATTGATCAGCGGCGGCTTCCGGCTGGTGGACGTCACACCGTTCGATCTGTTCCCGCAGACCTATCACATCGAGAGCGTCAGTATATTTGAAAAAAAATGAAGCCGCGTTTGCTCCCACTTGGCGATTCGGCCCTGCTCATCCATCTTGGGGATGAGATCGACCCGGGGGTCAACCAACGCGTCCACGCACTGGATGCGCTTTTACAAATCGATAAACCAGAAGGCGTGATCGAAGCGGTCCCAGCGTATGGGACTTTGCTGCTTTATTACGATCCGCTTATATTGACGTATGCAGAAGCATCAGACTGGGTTAAAGGGGAAATGGAGCGGGTCCAGTCCGCGGACTCACGCAAGCTGCGCCGGATCGAAGTACCGGTGCGATATGGGGGCGAGTATGGCCCTGACCTTGACTTCGTCGCTTCTTATCACAACCTCAGCGCGCAGGACGTACTGCGAATGCATACCGGACGGGCCTACATTGTTTACATGATGGGCTTCACGCCGGGCTTTGCCTACATGGGGAAATTAGATGAGGCCATCGCGACGCCGCGACTTGAAACGCCGCGCACGCGTGTGGCCGCTGGGTCGGTTGGCATCGCGGGCGCACAGACCGGCATCTACCCGATCAATTCACCGGGAGGCTGGCGGATCATCGGGCGCACCGAGCTCCAGCTTTTCAATCTGGGAGCAGACCCGGCCTTCCTGTTTTCTCCAGGCGACACGGTGCAGTTCGTAGTGGAGGCGCTGGATGCTTGAAGTCAAACAAGTCGGCGGTATTGCAACCGTGCAGGATGGCGGGCGAACCGGATGGCGGCGCTTTGGCGTTCCGTCTTCAGGGCCGATGGATATGTTCGCGTTCAAGGCTGCGAACCTGTTAGCCGGCAACGGCCCGGAGGCTGCCGCGCTCGAGATCGGAAGCGGTGAAATCGTTTTGCAGGCCGTGTACGATTGTGTGATCGCAGTGGCAGGGGCAGGGCATGACCTGTCGGTTTCCGTCTGGAATTTTTCGCCATGGAGTTCCTGCCTGGTGCACTGCGGCTGGACGATACGCTTAACCCAGTTCGGGTTCGGCGTGTGGTCGTACCTGGCGCTGGCGGGCGGGATCGAAGTGCAGCCGGTTCTGGGCTCGCGGTCGACTTACCTGCGCGGGCATTTCGGCGGCGTGGGTGGAAGGCTGTTGCAATCAGGCGACCTCTTGCGAAGGGGAAGGTACGCGCCACCGCTTATGGAGCGGGCGGCGCGAACGCTGGCAGAAGAGGCACGCCCGGTTTATGGCGCATCGCCCACAGTCGAGGTTATCCCAGGTCCGCAGACCGAATATTTTGGGCGCGAGAGCATGGAGGCATTTTTATCAAACCCTTATAAAATAAGCCTGGCCTCCGACCGAATGGGGTACCGGTTGGAGGGGGCGCGGCTGTCGCTGCCGGGCGGGGCAGACTTAACCTCGGAGGGGTTGGTGCCCGGCGCCGTCCAAGTGCCGGCAGATGGGCTGCCCATTGTGATGATGGCCGACTGTGCAACCGCGGGCGGGTACCCCAAGATCGCCACGGTGATCAGCGCGGACCTGCCGCTGCTGGCACAGTGTACGCCGGGCAGCGATGAGGTGCGTTTTCGGAGCACGACCATCGAAGCTGCGCAGGACAAATATCGCCGGAAGATGAACCAGTTAAAAATGGGGATCGTGAGCGCGGAAGATGAGTTTGATTCCATGCTCGCAACCGGATGAATACAGTGCTAAGGTGGGGGATGCTCTCCGGATATAATCATCAAAATCTGTAGATCTAGAATCCCAGCGAGAAAGACCAACCATGAAAATCGATCTTAACTGCGATATGGGTGAAAGCTTTGGGCGCTATACGCTCGGAAACGATGCGGCAGTGATGCCGTTCATTTCCTCTGCAAACATTGCGTGCGGGCTGCATGCCGGCGACCCGCTTGTCATGCGGTCCACCATCAGGCTGGCGAAGCAGAACCATGTTGCAATCGGTGCGCACCCCGGCTGGCCCGACCTGCAGGGGTTTGGAAGGCGTGAGATGAACTTAGCGCCCGAGGAGGTCGAAGCCTTTGTGCTTTACCAAATCGGCGCGCTGGCCGCGTTTGCCAAAGCAGAGGGCACAGAGCTTCGCCATGTAAAGCCGCACGGCGCGCTTTACAACCAGGCTGCCAAAGATCATTCGCTGGCGGCGGCGATCGCACGCGCGGTGAGGAGCTTTGACAAAGACCTGATCCTAGTGGGGCTGGCCGGTTCTGCCCTGGTCTCGGCTGGCCTCGAGCTTGGGCTGAGGGTGGCCAACGAGGCCTTCCCCGACCGCCGCTATAACGCGGATGGCACGCTCGTTTCACGCAAAGAAGCAAATGCCATCCTGGAATCACCGGAAGAGGTGGCAGCCCATGCCGTGACCCTGGCCCAGGCCGGAATAGACTTTGGCGGCCAGCGCGTGCAGGTGGACACGCTGTGCCTCCACGGGGATAACCTGCATGCGGCGGAGAATGCGAGGATGGTACACGAGGCGCTGTCCAAGCAGGGAATTGAAGTTACAGCGCTGTAATCAATGGGGGTGCCAGGTTTCAGGGGATCAGGTAATAAGGAATGGAAGCTCGACAATTCGATATTCAAGAACGGGCGATTGAGAAATAGAGAAGGGGGGACCCAATTCTCCGGCTTCGCGGAGAACCGCGGACCTTCGGTCGCAATGACACCGGCTTATTTTGGGACGACTTGTAAATAATCAACCGGACGATTTGACATGGACTATAGGATCCTATTCGGTACGGATAATAATTGGTATTTCATGTGAATTAATCATAACCTCAAAAATCATTTCCCTGGCCCCAGCAATTTTTGCAGACCGGCGACACAGCCATATTGGAAGATCATGTCCTGGCTGATAGACGTGTTGTTCTCATAGAGTTTGCCGGTATGGTATTCGGATTTTAGAGAGTAGGCCACTTGTATGCCGCCAGCCGAGGAGCCCTGAAGGGTAAGCATATACAACTGGCCCTGCGACTGCTCTTCAGGGCTGAAGCTTACCGTCAGCCAGTTACCTTTGGGAATGTCGGCATCCCTGAAGGTTTGTGCGACCAAGTCTTTTTGCTGGGTGGGCGCTCGCAGGGTGAGCGTTGTCGTGCCGGAGGGGTCAGCACCGGTGGAATTTACCCAGACACGCATTTCCTTCATCCCATTACAGGCCGGCACAATCTCCTGGGCAAGGGTCATCGCGGAGGAAACAGGCGGGGAAGAGGCTGCTTCAGGCGCCCAGTTCTTGTATTGGGGCTGGTAGCACAGCCCGAGGCGATAGTATTGCGACCCGCAGGTTACCTGATAGGAAAGCACCAGGCCCGCGGTATAGAGCACCAGAGCAGATAGGGCAAGCGCGGCAGGAATTGAAGAAGGGATGCGGATCCGGGCAAGAGGAGATTGCGTCGTCGGGTTTCGATCTGCTGCGTTGCTCGACCTCCCTCGCAATGACATCAGGAGGGCCAGCAAAAGCAAAGGCATCACGGGCGTAAAGTAACGGCCCTGAACCCCCGCAACAACCAAGCTCTTTACGGGGGTAAAGGCAATATAGAGCGAGGTGATCGTCAGCAGATAGCCAAGTGCAAACAGGATCACCAGGACGATGCGCGTCTTTTTATCAGGCAGGGGAGCCGCTTTATCCAAGAAGAGACTGGCGAGCACGGCCAGGGGGAACAGAAGATAGGTGAGAGCGGGCACGGGCCAATAATCATAGCCATAGACGCCCACCCAGCCATGCAAATAGGCCAGGGAATTGGTCCAGACGTCGAGCGAGAGGATCTTGAGGAACTGCAAGGGCGAGGACAGGATGAAGAACAACTGCTGCGTTGGGTCCGCACCTTCGAGGGCGCGGGTGAAACGAGAATAGGCTAACAGGTTCCAGCCGCCCACCTCGACAAGGAACAAGGCCAGCGAGAAGACACCTAAGAGAATATAGCCAGCCTTCATCTTGTACCTGGAGGGAGGGATCAACACGAAAGGTAGCAGGGCCAGGAAAACAAGGTTGACCTTAGCCAGGAAGAGCAGGGCGACCAGACCCAGAAGCGCGCCCCAGTCCTTCCAGCCAAGCTCTTTCTTGTTGGCTATCGCCAGCGTGCTGGCCAAAAAAAGAAAGCCGATGCCGTTGGAGATCGTATCCGCGCTGATGGTGGAGGCCTGGAATAAAGCCATGGGCGCGGTGATGAGGATGGCCAGGAGCCATTTCCCGAAGGGTATGAAACGGACCGCGAGCCAGCCTAACACCAAATAGGAAAGCAGTCCGATGAAGCGGCAGGCATAGTAAACGGTGAGGGCCGGAAGCCGCAGGGAGAGTCCGAGCAGCCGTAGAGTCAGAGCCTGGGGCAATAAGAGGGCGGGGGAGTAGACAGAGCGCGTCGAAACGTTGGCATAGACGTAATCATGCGCGTCGAGGCTGAGGCTGCCATACTTACTCCAGAAGCCCGGCTCAACGGCCTGCACGATGGTCTGGCGGCGATAGGAGAGCTCCCAGTAGAGGGCAGGGAAGGGAAGCTGTGAACCCAGCTGTTCGTTGGGAATGAAGTAGTAGTGGGCCATCTCCCAGGCGCGGATGAAATGGGTCTCTTCGTCGTAGCCGGCGCTGAGAGGGACGTTCAGGGAGGCGACTGTGCCAAAGATGAGCAGGACCAGGACGACGAAGATCTCTGGAGGGGTGATGGCCTTAAGGAAAGAGGAGAGGGTTGATTTCATTCGAATATAGCTTAGAGATAACCGGAGATGAACGGAGATGTGCAGAGATGAACGAAGATAAAGAAAAAAGATTTCAACAGGAAGGACACGATGAGCACAAAGGAAACCAGAGATGAACGAAGATGTACGGAGATAAAAAGAGATGATAAGAGATAAAAAGACAAAAGATAAAGAGATAAAAAAAAGAACTAGAGCTAGGAAAACAAATTAAGGCTTTGGGTTGCGCCAGGAAGGGGAGGGGTGCAGGCGGCGGACCTGGATCCTGGATTGCCCGAAATTGATGAGAAGGCAAGCGGACAAACCGGTTGCCCGCAGATAGTTGAGGGCCTGCGCCATATGCTCTTCGGTGAGAGCCGAGGTCGCTTTTAGTTCAACCAATACAATGTCTTCCACAAGCAGGTCGGCGAAGAACTCGCCCACGATAATATCATCGTAAACCACCTTTAGAGGATACTGTTGTATAACTTTCAGCCCATCTTTCTCCATCTCATGGGCCAAGGCATTCTCATAGATCTTCTCTACAAAACCTGCGCCGAGGGTATTACTCACCTGATGAGCGCAGCCGATGATTCTCTCGGTAACTCTATCCAACTCTTCTCTTGTCGAAGCGCCTTCGTTTATTTGACCCACAACATTCATCTCTGTTTAGCTCCAGTGACTCAATTTCTTGACCTAAATCTTTAGTTTTCGGCGAGAACGATGACTTTGTCATCGGCGGTGAATGCCACGGGGTCGGATTTCTTAGGGTTGGTATGCACACCATAGGATTTATCGGCATCGTTCGACTGGGCCGCGAGGCGGTACCCGATGGCGGTCTCGCCCCGGCGACGGGCGGCCTCAGTGACGGTGTAAAAGTTGACAGGCTTGCCAATCTCAACGTAGTCGCTAACCGGCTTTAGATAGACCTCCGAGCCCTCGGGGTCGAAGATGTCGGTGAAAATGGCGAACAGGTCGGCGTCCTCGGAAAGCTGCGACATCATCAGGCTGACGAGATGCTCACTGACGATAAAATCGTCGACGCCGGCCACCTCGGCCAGCTCACGGTTGCGCAGGTCGAGCATTTCGCTGACGATGGAGAAGGGCGTCTCGTCGCGCACAGCAATGTCACGCAGGTGGAGCAGGGTGACCAGCGTCTTGGCGTCGGCTTGCTGCGGCTCGAGGGTGCCGTAGGCCAGCACGATCACATGGTCGTATTCGGTGATGCTGAGTTTTTCAAGCAGGTCCCGGTCAATGGTCTCGCCCTCGAGCACGTTTATCTTCTGGTTGGCGAGGCGGCCGCAGCTCTCGCGGATCTGTTTGTCGACGTTGAAGATGTCCGAAAATACCGTAGTCAGGGAACCTTTCGCAACGTAGTTATCAAGCTCGCAGATGATGGTGGCGCCAGAACGGTTCCAGCCCAGGATGAGACATTTTTCAGGAGCGGGCTTACGGGCAGCCTGGCTCGAGCGGAGGGCGCCTTCGTCCACGGGGATGTCGGCCAGGCCGGAGAGGTGAATCGTGTCGTCATCCTCAGAGAGGGCGAAGAGGCGGTCGTCGGCGCGCAGGTCGGTCTCCATGGGCGGATTCAGCAGGATGGTCCCGTCGGCGCGCTTCAATCCCATGACGCTGGAGTCTTCATAGGCGAGGAGCGAGTCGCCGAAGGTCTTGCCGACCAGCGAAGCAGGCAGGTCGGTGAAATAAATCTCATCGCCGCTGAAGTTCATCAGCTCGGTGTAGACGACCGAAAGACCGGATTGACGCGAAGTCTGCGCCACGACGCGGGCGATCAGATCATTGGTCAAGACCGGCTGGACGAGGTCCTTCTGGCCAACCATACGCAGGACTTCAAGATTTTTTGGGTCGCTGATCTGGGTCACGATGTGATAGGGCTCGGGGCGGCGCTGCGGATTGTTGGTGAGGGCCAGGACGGATTTGATCACATAGGTATCGGGGTCTTTGCCTTCGGGGAGGACGATAACAGAGCGAGCGGTATGCGGACTCACCAGCTCGATATCGGTGGGGTCGATGGGGCTGCCCGAGCGGCAGACAACGCGGGTGTTGTCGAGGTGGGGGACACGGTCATGGATAGCGTCTTCCATCTGCACCTTGTCCTCATCAGCCAGAATGACAATGACCGCGCCCCGCTTGCGGTTCTCATTGGCCAGCACCAGCTCGGAGATGATGGTGAAGACCTGAGGTGACCAGCCAAGGATAATGGTATGGTCGCTTTCGAGAACACGGGAGCGGCCGCGGCGCAGGGCGTCGACGCGGCCTTGGATCTCGTTGCTGAGGATGCCTATGAGAATGCTGACCATGAAGAGGCTGCCGATGGTGACAAAGAACATGACGCCCAGGTACTGGAGGGGGTTGCCGGCGTCGACCGGGTTGGGCGTGAGGGCCTGCGACATGATGTTCCAGAATACGTCGAAGAGGTTGGAGCCCTGGGGGATGCCATGGAGGAGCAGGACGGCGAAAGTGCCGAGGATAATGAGCAGGACCGTGGCGAGGGCGAGCCAGCCGATGAGGGCGCCGGGACCGCGCGAGAGGGTCTCTTCGAAGGCATAACTCAGTCGTTCACGCCAGCCGGGTTTGGATGAGGACATAAGGGCTCCAGGAGGGGAAAAGGATTATGAGGTTGTACCTTCTCACGTGCCTTTAGCTTTTTCCCTTGCGTTATTACGCAAGGGAAAAAGAAATTCCGGAAAAAAGAAGGTGCTGGAAAGATTTCCCAGCACCTTCTTTTTTCCGGGCATTCTTCCAACAGTGGGTGAGTAGAAATTGATGCATAGAGTTTATCCCAAGAAACGCGAATGGGAAAGATGGGTATTCGGGATTCGATATTTGATATTCGTAATTCGAGATTCGGAAATGGGTGAGGAGAGAATAGAGGATTGAGGAATTGGGGGCCGTTGAGGCATGGGGAATGGAGAGGATAACCTTTAAATGGCGCAGAGTTACGGCAGGGCGCGAGCAATTCGAATCAAGGTCGAATGCTCCCGGCCAGCTTGACCCCCCTCCGCCCTACGGGCACCTCCCCCAAATCCACAAGGCAATGAATAGGTTGCTTGTAAGAACGGGACAGATTGTGTCCAGCCGTTTGAAGAGATAATCTACGCGTGGATTTGGGGGAGGAAGTTGTCCCTCTGATCGGTAGTTTCGGCGTGCAGGAAGAACACCTGCACCTTCGGTCGTGTCGCTTGTTCGACGATTCATATCGTCGAACTGGGCAAGGCTCGCCTGAGGCTCGCTTGCCCGAAAGTGCAGAGTTACGGCAGGGCGCGAGCAATTCGACTCTAATTCGACCCCTCCCGCGACGGGGTGCGAAGAACCAACCCCCTGTCGCCTTCGGCGTGCTTCGCGACCTTCCCTAAGGGGAAGGGGAGTCGTGCGGGCGCCGGGCCGCCTGTGGTGAAAAAATAAGTATTCAATTCTGATTCAATTCCTCCCGCGAGGTGCGGACAACCCGGGGCTTGGCCGGGTTGAGAAGGGCATTCTAGCAACAAAGTGTGAATAGATACAACCATTATACAGAACTAATGTTCTAAATACAAGTTAACGTTTGTGCGTGGCGTATCAGGGCACACAGAGTTTGTCGAGCAGACCGGATAAGCAATGCGCCTGCCACACGAAAAACGCGTAAGAACCGCAAGGAGGTATGCGTCTAAAACGCGCCATTATGAGGAAGGTGACATGACCAACGAGCCGGGACAATCCCATCAACTCAAGAAAGCGATCAAGCTCCGCCACGCAGTCGCTTTATATGTAAGCTCGGTTTTGGGATCGGGCATTTTAGTCCTGCCCGGGCTTGCGGCACAGATCGCCGGGCCAGCTTCCCTTGTGGCGTGGGTCGTTTTGGCGGCTGCCAGTTATCCGTTTGCCTTCACGTTTGCATCGCTCTCTGCACGTCATCCAGAGTCCGGAGGCATCTACGGATTCGTAAAAGAAAGCTTTGGTTTTCCGGCCGCCGTGGTGAGCGGATGGTTATTCGCTTTCTGGTATATCACGGGAGCGCCGGCTGCAACTTTGATCGCCGCTTCCTATCTCGCCTACGCGTTTCCCATGGGCAAATTGGTGATCTTTGTGGTGGCTGCGATCATCCTATGCCTGGCTTTTGTCATTAACTACGGGGGGATTGTCTTCAGCAACAGGATCCAGCTGGCAGTGATAGCAGCCATCGTGGGGTTACTGCTGGCAGCCGTCCTTTTCTCCATCGGATCCGTGAGAACCGGGAATTTTCTGCCCTTTGCCCCAAACGGACTCGTGGCCATCGGAACAGCCGCCGCCCTTATTTTTTGGTCATACCTGGGATATGAGAATGTCTCGAATGTTGCGGAGGAATTTGAAAACCCGCAGCGCGACTTTCACCGCAGCATTGTCCTGAGCGTGGTGCTCATCAGCACACTCTACCTTGCCGTGGCGGTCGTGACCATTGGCACTCTATCGTACAAGGCCGGAGGAAGCGTTGCGCCGTTTGCGGCGATATTCTCAAACGTGCTCGGGAACTATGGAGCAGCCGGAACAGCCGTCCTTGCCATTGTTATTATTTTCGCAACGGTGAACGCTTATACAGCGGGAATGTCCAGGGTTGTTCTGGCCGTGGCCAGGGATGGCGGATTGCCAAGATGGTTGGACCACGTGGACAAAAAGTCCGGAACCCCCACGCGAAGTTTGACCCTGCTTTCCGGATTGGGCATGCTGGCGCTCATGTTCTATTATTTCTTTCAGGTGAATCTTCAGACGGCCTTGCTGATCCCCAGCGGCGCGGCAATACTAATCTATATCATCGGCTCCGCAGCAGGCATACGACTTTTGGGTGACAAGGGGCGGCAGGCGATATTTCCCTGGATTTCCTTGATCTTGTCGATCGTCCTGCTGCCTTTTGTGGGAATAGCAGCCCTGGGATCCATCCTTGCAGGGCTCGCCGCCTTTGTATACGTTCGTTATAGAACCCGTTTGGGGACAAATCCGACCTCGGAAGCCGGGGAGAAAGAGGGAATCAGGTGATCAGGTGATTAGGGATTGGGTAAAGGGAAAGCGATATTCGATAATTCGATAATCGAGATGCGGGAAAAGGGGAGAGCGCGAACGCGGAGTGCGATATCTTAGGGAGCGACAAGAGGGAATCATCCCCCAGCAGCACGAACGGGGACCAGTCCCCCAGGGACAGGAACGGGGACTAGTGCTACGCGAAGACCCACGCCGAGCGGGGAACTCCCTTTGCAGCGATGCAGACCACGCACCATCATCTGAAAATAAAGAAGGAGGTAACATGGAATTCAGCGCTTTTTATCAGGAACTTGAAAATAGCACAGAGATGATCCGTGCTTTATTGGCAGGAGTCACACAAGAGGCAGCACGCGTAAAACCGAGTGCGGAGTCGTGGTCGATGCTCGAAGTGGTGTGCCACTTATACGATGAAGAGCGGGAAGATTTCCGGGAACATCTCGATTTCATTCTTTACCGCCAAAATGAAGAATGGCACCTGATCGACACCCAAGGTTGGGTAACAAAACGAAAATATAACGAGCAGAACTTCGCCGAGATGCAGGCAAATTTCCTTGCCGAACGTGAAAAATCATTTGCATGGCTCAAGGGATTACAGAATCCGGATTGGGAGAAAACCTATGCAACGGAGTACCGCACAATCAGCGCGGGAGAAATGTTCGCCTGTTGGGCCGCGCATGACAATCTCCACATCCGCCAACTGGTGGAACTCAGGCGCATGAGGCTAGAAAATATCACAAAGCCCTACAACCTCGAATATGCAGGTGATTGGTAACTGAAAAGGCACAAATCATATTTCGCGCAAGCAAACAATCGTTGTATTTAAAATCCTATCATTATGGGTTTGCAGTTCATTATCGAGGAAGTTCGCTGGCATTCAAAGAATGCGCCCAACCCAACATGCACCGGACGCCGGAGACCAGGGATCAGGCAGTAAGGTAATCGGGAATCGTAAACCTGCTTGACAACTCTCTTTGTATCCTCATATCGCTCGTTAGCATGGACTGGAGGGTGATCCTGAAAATAGTACCGCACCCATACTGGCCTCGATGCCTATCTCCAGGATAGATACGCAATATAATCATCCGTATGGCCCTCATCCTCTTTGATTTTGACGGTGTGCTTGCCGATACGCTTGAGGATCTGCTCCGCTTTGCGCAGGAGGTTTGTGATGAGTTGGGGGTGAAACATACTGTGATTGGAACAGACCTGAGCGAGCTGGAAGTGATGTCCTTTGCGACGTTAGGACGGGCATGTGAAACCCCTGACGAATTGGTGGATGAGTTCGTCCGCCGGTGCACCGGGAAGTTCGCGGCGAGGACGCGGCCCCCCGCGATATTTGACGGCCTGGCGGAAGCTGTGAAGAAATTGGCAGAAAGTCATGTGCTGGCCGTGGTGACAGGGAATACGGAGGGGAATGTCCACGCGTTTTTGAACGAACATGGACTGGAGGGCTGTTTCCACGCGGTGTATGGAGTGGATATGCCCGGCTCGAAGGTGGAGAAGATATTGAGGGCGAAGAGCCAGTTTGCGGCGGAGGGTGAGACGGTATTCATGGTGGGGGATTCATTAAGCGATATCTGTGCGGCGAAGGAGGCGGGCGTGAGAAGCATCGCGGTCAGCTGGGGACATCAAAGCCTGGGAAGGCTGGTTGGGGCGACACCCGACCATGTGGTCCGTTCCCCTGAAGAATTGAGCGAAATAACGCAGAGCGTTTAAGCTCCACCGATCTACACCCGAAGGTTGTGCGAGTTCTCAGGTTAGCCCTGGTTGAACCATAGTGGGCAGCCACCAGGACCGGGTTCCGAGGAGCGATATCCCACAGGATTTGAGCGCCGCCTGCAGAGGGCACACAGGCACACGTGAACCCGCTGATCCAGAGTCTTTCATTAGATAGCATAGGTGGTCTATATAGCAGCAAAGAATGCCCTCACAGAAGCATATTTTTATGAATAAACTTGACAAATACAATAAAATTTGTAGAATATGTATAAAATCATCTCGGTATTCATACCAACTGGCGATGTTATTCGCGGGCGCACGGACGTCCATGTTATATGTTCGCGGCATGTCGATCCGGAGTCCTGGAGTTTGGGGATTACACTACGGAAATCTGTGATGGCTTGCGCCCTGATGCTGAAAGTGACTCAGCACTTCTGAACCTTGCGGTCCCTGATCTGTCAGAGTGATCCTGATTGAACAGTAATGAAATGAGCACACCAGCCGAAACCTCAACTTCTCGCAACATACAGGAACCCATTCGGCTTTTGTTGTTTGCCGGCCCGTGGCGCAGTGACTCCTTGAATGCTCAACTTGCAGACCTTGTTGAACGGGAGATCATACAACGCAGCGGCATGGGCCCCTGCTGTCTGCGTCTTCCGCCTGGTCTGGCGAAAACCGCGGATTACGGCCACTCCGAATTCCGCTGGAACACCTGGGAGCGAGAGTATTCCCCGATATGTTCCCTGTGGCACAAGCGCACAAAGCGTTCGATCGGAAGGCGAATTTGCCAATGAGCAAACTCGCCGGCGATTCGGTTTGACAATTCAAACATTCATGGAGTTGGCTTAGGGCGCGAAGAAATATCCTTGTGCAAAGAAGGCCCGGTTTGAGTTCCCTGGCGAGCAGACTGATGCCTTTCCTGGTCGAGCCGAATAAGGTGCTCGGGACCTGAATAACTCCGGTTACTTCATAATGAAGCATCATTTGGAAAGAGGTGAAATATGACCAAGGTTGCGATTAACGGATTGGGACGTATTGGCAGGGCTGCGCTGAAGATCATACTCGACACTCCTGAGTTGGAGCTGGTCGCGGCGAATGACATCGTGCCGGTAGAAAACCTTGCCTATTTGCTCAGGTATGACACCGTATACGGGCGCGATCCCCAAACAGTATCCAGCGATTCCGATGGCTTAACGATTGACAACCATCGGTGCAAAGTCTTTATGGAAAAAGACCCATTGCAACTGCCATGGCGAAAGTTGGGGATCGATATTGTATTAGAATGCACGGGGCATTTTACCGAGCGTAAAGACCTGGAAAAACACATTGAGGCCGGATCCCGCTTCGTCATTCTGTCAGCCCCGACAAAAAGCGATGACGTGGTTACGATTGTACATGGCGTCAATCGCGTGGATGGAAGCACACAGATAATCGCTTGCGCCAGCTGCACGACAAATTGCATCACGCCGGTGATAGAAGTAGTGGGACGGAGAATCGGTATTCAGAAGGCACTCATGACGACATTTCATGCCTATACTGCCTCTCAGGCAATTGTGGATTTGCCGAACAAGAACTATCGCCGGGGTAGAGCAGCGGCGGCCAATTTTGTGCCCACGAGTACTGGTGCTGCGATAGCGACAACGAAAGCGCTTCCGCAGTATGCCGGGCTATTCGATGGTGTGGCAGTCCGCGCGCCCATACCGGTGGGGTCCATTGCTGACATTACCTTAATCGCCGCACGCAAGACAACGGTAGAGGAGGTCAATCAGCTCTTCAGGGAGGAAGCTGCGAGCGATCGCTATCGCGGCATTCTGGGAGTCACCGAGGACCCAATCGTTTCGTCGGATATCATCGGCGATCCCCGCGCATCCATCGTGGACTTGGGACTTACGCGTGTGATCGACGGGGATCTCGTCAAGGTGATGAGTTGGTACGACAATGAATGGGGCTTTGCCAATCAAATGATCCGAACCGCGATAGAGTTGGCCAAGTAGGGCATACCTGCTTCGGATTCGAGGTGGCGACTCCCCGCGTTAGCTGCGAGGAAGATAGATGCAAAATAAGAAGGAAGTCAAGTGGGCGGAAGTGATCAGGCCCCCGGCTTCAATTGAGGGAGGTTCATGTCCTCGGCGAGGTTCGATTTCTCGCGATCACTGGAGGGCCCATAAGCAGAGTGAAAGGGTATGCCAGGTGTGATTTTAAAATCAAAATGCCCCAGTTCTTTTTAGGACTAGAGCACTTTTCCGGCCGGGGGCCAGAGATTTGAACGCCAACCGGCTGATCCAAAGTCTTTGATGAGCTTGTGGGTGGAGGATTCCGATCAGGGCAAGGTTTTGAGAAACTGGAACAGGTCGGAGGGGTCGGTGCTGCTCATCTGCCAGCGGGGCATGTTCTGATCCAGGGGGCTGCCGTCGATATCGCGCCCGTCGACCGCTTCGCCGCTGAAATCAGCCAGGGTATAGCCGCCAGCGCCAGGCGTACCTCCGGCTTGATCCTGCTTCATCTTGACGAGGTCGTTGTAGTCAATGGGCGAGGCGTCGATAGACTGCATGCCGAGGTAATGAGTGCCACCGTGCCCGTCCGCGCCATGACAGGCGGCGCAGGTGAGGAGGCCGCCCATCATCATGCCGCCGAAGGAGGGACCGCCGGTATGCGAAATTGGGCCGCCGTCTTGATCTGCCGCTGTAAAGTAAATCCTTTGCCCGTTCGAGGTAGATTGCGACGACTGCGGATTGTTATTCGCGGGGCGAGGAGATTCCGGGATCGATATTTTGCAGGGTTTACAGGATTTTAAATGGTCAAGGTTCAAAAGGCAGCCGGGCTGTCGTTGTGATATTGTTTCCTGAACAGGCAAGGGAATGTACCGTATAAGCGGCGAGGAGCCGTGGGCCAAAATGGATAGTTCAAAAAGGCGGGGAAAGGAGAAGCCTGTCAAAATTGATTCTTGATGTTGCCCGCCGGGGCTGACCCCTACGCTGCGCTTCGGGGGTCCCCGAAGTGCAAGAGCGGGGATGCTATGCTACGCGAAGCCCCGGCGGGTGGGGACGTTGATGGTGATTTCGGCTTGGCGGGCTTCACGTCAGATCATGGAAGCCCTACGGGCTGGGTGCGCGCAACCCAAAAAATCACGTTTGACACTCCAGTAGAAACCGCTGCTGTGAAGCAACCAAGCACGAAACGAGTGGCGGGAGGTTTTGCCACTCGTTTCTCTTGACTTATTAATGGATGTAAGCACCGTCCCGAAGGTTCGAACTGCCGAATAGGATTTTGCAGGGTAACCTTCGGGACGTTCTGCGTAACTTAAGGAGCGGAAATAGTGCCAATGAGCTGCAGGTCAAACAGGCCCTGATTGAAGTCGCTGTGCCCGTCGAAGGTTCCCTGGCCGGCAGCGCCTGCGAACCGCCCTGTCCCTCCCAGCAGCTCCCAATCACCGGAACCATGGTATTGATTTGGGCCGGTTGGACAGGCTACATCGTGACTGACGATCGTGAGGGAGTTGCCGTTCGCCGCGGTGAGCGTCTCGTAGTTGTCGTTCGGGACGCCTCCGGCGCAAGTAGACGGACTTGTTGTGAACACGACGTAGCCCTGATTTGTACTGTTCCCCAGGTGGGAAGCTATACCTGTCCCGTTGAAGAGCGGGGCCCCATTGCTCCCAAAGACCACCGTGCCCGAATAAGATCCCTTAAAAGGAACCTGGTGGGTACCGGCCGCATATACCGAGTTCGCTCCCAAGCCAAGGATCCAGGGGACGATGAGCATCGCCGCCACAAGCAACCGCCAAAACCGCATGGTCTTGCCATTGAATGTTTTCATAACCTGTTTGCTCCTTTGACCAGAAATGGTCTTTAAAATGCCTTTGGCTGCAAGTCTGAGCTTGACAGAGGTGGTTGCCTGCCCCAGCCAGCGGCGGACGGCTGGGGCAAGCTGGGCACGAGTTATCAGGCGCCTTCCTGCACTTCGATAATCTCATCGGCGAGGAGGCCGTGCGCCTCGCGATGGACTGCCGCGGCCGCCTCTTTGCTCGGAGCCTCCGCCAGGCAAAAGACTTTGCCGGTGCTTTCATCGAACCAGTATTTCAAGTATTTGACGCCGTGTTTGGCCTGGGCTTGAAGATCTTTGGCATGAGCGCCGGCAACTGCTTCGGCGGTCAACCCGGGTACGTGCTGGTGAATATCCAAATAGAGTGGCATATCAAATTTCTCCTTTCAGGGATAGATGTCCTGTCTCAGATATCAGTGGAAAACTTTTTGAAATTGTGTTCGCCGCAACAACCTGGCTTCAGTTTACGCAACCTGCGGCGAAACGTCGTCAGGGAAAACTCTACAATCGCGCTGCACACACCCCTACAGTTTGCCATTGCCGCAAGACATCATCTTGCGTTACGTCCTACTATAAAATACAAAAGGCCCGCACCAGAGATGCTCTACTCTAGTGCGGGCTGACGTGTGCTCGGTGGAGGAGAAACCGTAAGAGCGGCTCTTAAGCACGAACGTCCAGATTGGAGGTCCTGCCAAGCGGGTTCAGTAGGGCAGGCGGATGCGGCGCTCATAGCGCCCGTTAATGATGTTCCACAAAGCCTGGGTGCTGAGGGAGGAAGCGCTGACGCCTGGCACGGGGCAACTGGCAGCAGGCTGCGCAGCCATGGCGGGCAATGGAACAGCAGCGAAGTAGACGGCTCCAGCAACAAAGAGTACCAATATAACGGACATGATGGTGGTGCGGATGGTAGACATGAGTTTTATTCTCCTTTTGGTTTGCCGGAACGCCCGGCTGAATGTTGAATACATCTTACGTCCTTCACCCCTGCCTGTCGTCGGAGAAAACACTACAAATGCACGTCGCACACCCCCTACAATCTGCCGAGGGGTGCTGAGCGAAGCTTTAAAAAAGAAATCGCCGCGCGGTAGAGGCGCGGCGAACTGTCATAGGGGGAATTACTCGAAAGCTGGTCTCAAAAAGATTTCTGGTGGCGAGTCTGGGATTGCTTCAGTCGCAGGGCACAACATGTTGTGCCCCTACTCCTTCGCAATGACAATTGCCAATGGGGCGACTCGCCTGGGCTGAAATTGGTACAGGTCTATCTTGAGCCGCCGCATAAGGGGAGAGTTGAGAGGCCTTGATGAGTCGCCCCTACGACGGTGAATGTGGGGAAGGATTCAACAGGATAAATTGGGCGACTCGTCCGGGCTGAAATTGGTGCTGATCTAGCTTGAGCCGCTGCATAACGGGAGGTTAGAGAGGCCTTGAAGAGTCGCCCCTACGACAGGTTATCCCGAATTCAGTGATTCAGTTCTTTCCAGGCGCGATAGTTGTTTTTCAGTTGGCTCACATGCGCAGGCACATGATCGGCATAGATAATGAGCCACTGTTCCAGCGTATAGGGTTCATCGAATTCGGGGTGGAACACCGAATGCGTGAATACCTCATCGGGCAAGGTCTTGAGCAAGTGATAGGTGGTATGCCGCGCCAGCCTGAAGCTTTCCAACGCGTCGTCCGTGTTTTGGCTCCGGTAGTCGAGCGCCTGCGCCCATTTGGCCTCATCATAGGGCATCAGGGTACTGCCCGGCTCGGCGATCAATTTACGGAGGCGCAGCGCGCCGATCGACTCGCTATCGGCCATGTGCAGAACGATCTCATGGATGCTCCACTCGCCGGGGGTAGGGATGAACTCCCAGGCCCCAGGCGGGATCCCGGCCAGTGCGGCCGTAAGCAAATCGAACCCGCGTCCATACTCTTCGATCATTTCATTGCGTTCAGCCCGGTTCATTCTGACTCCTTTCGCTGAATCCCTTCTCGATGGTCCAGGTGGCGATCTGCACGCGCGAAATCGAACCCGAGTTTAGCGAGCATGCGGGTCACATACGTCTCGACGGTCTTCACGCCGATGGTCATGGCGCGCGCTATCTCACGATTGGATTTGCCCTGCGAGATCAGCAGTGCGACTTCGCGCTCGCGCCTCGTCAGCCCGCTGAAATCATCCTTCGCCGCCTGCGCTGACCCGGCAGCGGGAATAACCGGTTCGGACAGGGCATAATCAACGGCCACCTCCACGGTCAGGGCGCGGCCCTCGTCCCAGGCGGCCGCGAAGGCCTCTTCGCCGAGTTGAGATCGAAGCCTGGAAAGGGTACGCTCATAAGCCGGACGATCAGCCGCATCCATAACGGAGCCCACAGAAGCACGCAGGGCAGAGGCTGCCCCAAAAATAATGACCGCGGGTCGATAGCGTGATCGGAGGCTGCCAGCCTCCCCGAGTTTTTCCAAACACCAGGCGATGCCGCCCCTGTCGCCGGTCTGTATGCGGATATCCAGGCTTTCACCCAGCAATCGCCTCATTTCCTTGAAATCAGCCTGGAGCAACGCCGCCCAGCCCAGCGAGCCGAGCGCAATCGGAATCCCCCATTTGTCTCCGGAACGCCGGCTGATATCCAGACTCTCCCTGAGAAAAGCGCCGGCCCGTTCATACCGGCCGCGCCTAAGGGCCAACTCGCCCAAACCTGCCAGGGCCGAGGTTATTTGACGCAAATCCCCGGACTGGCGGCAGGCGACCAGACCTTCCTCCAACCGGGTTTCGGCCTCCGCGTAATTTCCGAGGCGCATGGCCCCCCAGCCCAACATCTTAAGCGTATCGCCGATGCCAACCTGATCCCCCAGTTCTTTGTAAAGACTTAAGGCCTGTTCATACAAGCCTGGAGCCGCGGGATAATTGCCCGTTTCGGTAGCCACTTCTGCCAGGAGCTCGAGCGCATCAGCAACGACCGGCCGGCCGACAGCATCGAGTTCCCTCGAAATCGCCAGACTTTGTTCAGCCAGCCTGCGAACCTCCCCATAATCGCTCTGATAGAAGGCAAGGGTGCCGGCATGAAGGAGGGCTTGAGCCGAATTGATGGATCGCTGCGGGATTCCCTTTTGCGCAAGCATGGCCGCCAGCCAAGTGCGTCCCTCGGTGTAGTAGCCATGTTGAACCCAGAAAGGTACGGTTGCGTTTGCCAGGCGGAGCCCTGCTTCCTGGGCGTCCATAGAGACCTGGCTCCACCCCAGCGAGGCCCGGAGGTTATCGTGCTCGGACTCAAAGCGAACGAGCCAGACCGTTTTCTCCGCGCCGTTCAAGTGCGGCAGGGCGGTCTCAGCCCATTCGACATAATAGCCGAGATGTTTGTCTTGGGTTTCGCTATCCAGCCCCGACCCCGCGAGCTTCTGGCGGGCATACTGCCGAATGGTTTCCAAAAGGTGATAGCGGAGCTCAGCGCCCTGCCCGCGGGCCGCGACCAGGGATTTGTCGATGAGATGCGACAACACATCCAAGACTTCAGCCGCCTCGACACCATCGCCCGCACAAACGGCTTCAGCAGCATCCAAGGTCCAGCCGCCCGCAAAAACCGAGAGGCGCTGGAGGACTTTTTGTTCCACCTGCGAGAGCAGCGCATAACTCCAATCCAGCGCAGCCGCCAAGGTCTGATGCCGAAGCGGGGCAGTGCGACTGCCGCCGGTGAGGAGGTGGAAGCGGTCGTCGAGAAGCACGGCAATCTGCTGGAGGGACAAAGCCCGCACACGCGCGGCGGCCAATTCAATGGCAAGCGGCATGCCGTCCAAACGACGGCAGATCTCGGCTATCAACAGGCCATTCTCAGGGGTAAGCTCAAAAGAAGGGGAAACCATGGCGGCCCGTTCCACAAAGAGCCGAACGGCTTCAGATCCGTCATAAGCCGGTAAAGCGCCCTGGCCGCCAGCAGGACCGTGCTGAGGTTGACCCACAGTGGCCTCCGCGAGGCCCGGCAGGGAAAGAGGCGGGACGACAAAAACTGCTTCGCCGGAGATGTTCAATATCTCGCGACTCGTGGCCAGGATGGACAAATCAGGACAGGCTTTCAAAAGCGAGTCCGCGAGCTGCGCGCAAGCGCCGATGAGATGCTCGCAGTTATCGAGCACGACCAAAGAGTGGAGATGCAAAAAATGATCGGCGAGGGCTTCCGTCAGGGCACGCCCGGGCCCTTCAGAAACACCCAGAATGGAGGCCAGGGCCTGCGGCACGAATAGGGGATCGGCCAGAGGGGCGAATTCGACGAACCAGATGCCATCTTCGAACTCCCCCAACAAGCCAGCTGCCACCTGCAAGGCCAGACGTGTCTTACCACAGCCGCCGGGGCCGGTGAGCGTGAGCAAGCGTTGGGCGGATAACTGCCCCTTGACTTCGGCGATCTCGCGGTCGCGCCCCACAAAAGTGCTCAAGCGGCCAGGTAAATTGTGGAGAGAAGGCTTGGATTTTACTGTTGGCATCACCGCATAAGAGGTCAGAACGCGTTGGTGGAGGGGACGGGAATCAAAAACGATTGCGTTAATAGTATACGGCAGAATCCTGCAAATTCGGCAAGGCTGTGTAGAAAGTAGAAAGTGGAAAGTGGAGAATACAGATCAGGTGATCAGGTAATTGAGGAAGCGAGGGGCGGAACCATGAGAACTATGATGAGGGTTGTGCAGTCGCGCATGTGATAAGAATGGGGAGACCTTGCGGTGATGTCTCGGACGTCTACGTGGTTTAATAATGGCAGAGAGTTTATACGCGCCATATTTAGGGGAAAACCAATCCATAATCATATAGTTTCTAAAGCGTTTTAATGTAATTGCACCGGTCCGCATCCGAAAAGGAAAGGCGACTCAAATCTATATTGCATTTGAAGTTTACTAACGAATTGCATTACCCACTAGTAGAAGGATATGGAAAAGGCACATTTCTTTTCGGTCGGACGAATCAAACCAGTCGGATTCGCGCTGGATTAGACCGATCATTCTATTCAGTCATACCAAGTAATTGGAATGTTGATTGTTTACCCAGCGAATAACATCGTCCTTGGTTTGAAAATTTCGATCCTTTATCTTTAGTCGGAGTTGGTGCAAAACCTGTTGGGCTATTATCTGGCTCGACCCGGCGAGGTACTCAGGATTAGATTTTCTTGGTTTTCCTGAATGGAGAACCGAGTTTCTCTCATCAATCATATCACCAAGGTCATTTTCCAATTCCCGTTGACGATCCTTGGACCAAGGATCAAGAAGAACGCTTATTCGTCTGGGAAGAACAACTTTTGCGTTCTCATTTTCTTTCTTAAGTGCAGCTTCGATTGAGCGTAGTACTTGACAAAAGATAGAAGTGGAATGAGTTCCTGTGTTGCTTCACCATACCATTGGATTGCAGTAAGAAATGATACCTCGATCTCAGTTGGTGACGAGGACCTAATTAGGGATAAGATGTGATCAAAACCGTAAAAATTCGCGAATTCATTGAATTCGGTATCAATGCGTAGCGGCATAGGATTGAATTCGGAAGCTCCTACTCGCCCTATCATTCGTTTCTCATTTACAGTGATAGTGTATGAAACGCGGCTAGGGTCTCGCCCTATGACATAAATATGTCTTGTCGGTTGGTCGTGGTATACGAGAGAGGAAATATATCTGAGGACGTTAAGAGCAGTGTGTGTTTGTTGTCGATGAATTTCGGCTGCCCTTATCCATTCGGCAATCACGATTGAAGAGGACAGGCAATTACGAAAAGATGTAAATTTTCTTAAATATGATGTGGTAAGCCCCTCTCTGAGCTCCGGTAGGTCAATGTCTATTGGTAGGAATTTGACATTGCCTATTTCGATTGGTGATTTTACGGATAATCCTTCAATAGGGGTGAAACAAACATACCGTTCGAACTCGGCGTAGACCTGATCAAGCCATTCCTTTGTGACAACATTAAAGTCTGGAGGAGAGAGAGCCTTAGATTTATGTTCGGCCAATTGCGAAAGAAGCTTTTGCCCGAGCTTTTGCAACCCATCATAGGACCACTTATCGCCAATATCTGGTAGGGCAAAGGTTTGGCGAAGGATATCAAGATAGGAAGTTCTGTAACCTCGTTCGTCGAGACCGAATTCGGTGTTTATATCTAGATAGCTAATATATGGTGCGTTCTTAGGTACGCTCTTGATTAGAAGCTGACTATATAGATCGGTAATCAATTGTGCGAGGGTATTGATGGATTTCTCAGAGACGGGCATGAACACCTCATGAGCTTGATAAGCAAGACCAATTACACGCAAAACAAGAAAGGCGACTCCGCCAATACCTATAAGTCAGCGAAGCCTCTCGAGCCAACCATCTAGAATCTCAGTCGTGGTCTGCCACCCGAAGCGCTTAAAAAACTCCCTTGCGCTCTCAATAGCATAGGACCGATGATTGGATATCAAGTCTGTGCGGGACTTCTCTATCGATATAGGATATTCTTGCATTTGGGTGGAATACTTATTGTCAAAAGGCCATCGATTGCTTGAATCCACGTAGAGTTGGCGATCACTTAAGTTACAGATTTTTATTTCGATACGGAGCTTCTCATCTCCTGCATCTGTCAATGCAAGCTGTGATGCAAACTCAAAGATCTCTGCGAACGTGTAGACAGTGTCACCTACGCCAAGTAGGGTCATAGGCTTCCACTTCTGATCAGCAGGCCACCAAGTGGATTCGTCGCGCCAATCGATAGCCATTGAGTAGACATAAATGAACTGGCCACTTTGATAGAATCGCCAAATTCCCTTACGCTCCTGCCATTCGGCTTCCTGACCAATCCAGTCCACGAAATAGAGCGGGGTCGATCGCTGGTCGATATGGGGAAAATCCCAGCCGCGCATACGTACAACACACTTTGTCAGCATCGGAAGCAGGGAGGAGATGTCTACTACTCGTTGTGGAACGAAAGAGAGCGGTCGGACAACTACCTGCCAGTATCCACGTTGCCGTATTTTTGAAAGGAGTTCAGGCATAGAGTTACCCTAAGATGTCACTGGCTTGGGCTTCAAAACTTGCATCATCCAAGGGCTTTGGGGTGGTCCCTGGCGACATCCCCGCAGCGTTAGCGAGCGAAATGAAACTTCTCAGCCTCTTTTGGACAGCGAGGTCTAATAAATCTCGCATATCTTCTTGTGTCGGAATTTCACTGGTCTCTGGTTTTCGTCGGGGTCTGACGTAGCAGGCTCCTTTGCGGAGGATATCGGCATAGTCTTTCTTGCAAATAACAGGTACGTCCTCAAACTCAGAGACAGTAATAATGACAAAAGTCTTTTCTTTGTAAGCGATATGCTCTGCCGCAAAGGAGACACTCGGATCCGCGTAGTCCGACAGTGTGTCTGAGATTTCGTCATGATTCCAAGTGGATGCTTGCGCTTCAGATAAACCGATGCCTTCTGGATGTGTTGAAGCACTTTGGATCACACCGATCACGATTTGACCGCCGCCGCGACGATTGGCCATTCCGAGACAAGCCCGGATGACGTAGGCAGCAAATGCTTTATCCTTTCGTGAGCCTGGCCCCTTGAACTCAATTCCTGCGAGCTCGTGGCCTAAGGAAAGGAGTTCTTCGAATTTTTCATTATCCATTTCCAAAACTCCCCTGGTGTTTCGTACTGCGTTGAGCGATGCCCTAGGCATCGAAGATTAAAGCAAGATGAGCGGTTAGGAAAGTCTACCATAATTGGGATCTCCGAAATTTTCGGCACGTTGTTGCTTGGAGAACGAACTATCCAACAATGTTTCGGCGCGCGAGGCGAAGCCCGTTCGTAGTGAGGGATAGGCGGCGCGGTGGAGTAGCACTCTTTAGGGTGATTTATGACAAGGGGCGTGATAATTGACTCACCGGATATTTTTGCCTTTACAAGCCGAACAAACAACTGGTGAGACCCTCAAGGTCTGCCTGGCTTATATTAACCTTTGATCGCGGTGGTCTCTGGCGTGACGAGGCGCGATTTATGCAGCGGAGACCTTGAGGGTCTGCATGGACAAACTGTGATTGTGGATCGCGGATGGGGAGACCTTGCAGTCATGTGTCGGCGGGGTGGGCCCCCTGCGCTGCGCTTCGGGGGTGCTTCGCGAAGAGCAAGAGCGGGGACATCGTGCTACGCGAAGACCCACGCCGGGCGGAGCGACCTGCAATACTCTCCCTTCCACACGCGTCATCCATTAAGCGTCCACCTTCATCGCGTGCCTTCTCAAAACTCTTCCGGCTCCGGGGACCGTGTAGTTTCAGCTTTAGCTAGTTCTTGTTCTTCTGCTCTTCTCGCTGTAGTTTTCGTTTCTCTGCCTGCTGCTGCTCCAATTTCTTTTGCTCCTCCTGTTGCAGCTTTCGTTTCTGTCCCTGCTGCTGCTCCAATTTCTGCTGTTCCTCTTGTTGCAGCTTTCGGTTCCGTGCCTGCTGCTGCTCCAGTTCCCGTTGCTCCTCCTGCCGCGGTTTTCGGTTCTGCGCCTGCTGCTGCTCCAGTTTCAGCTGCTCTTCTTGCTGCAGCTTTCGGTTCTGCGCCTGCTGCTGCTCCAGTTTCAGCTGCTCTTCTTGCTGCAGCTTTCGGTTCTGCGCCTGCTGCTGCTCCAGCTTTCGCTGTTCCTCTTGCTGCAGCTTTCGTATCTGTGCCTGTTGCTGATCGAGTGCCTGCCGCTCTAGTTCCCGCTGCTCATGCTCCTCCTGCTCTTTCGATTGAGGTTTCTGTCTCATCTTGTTATCCTTTTCCAACACATAACTGAACCTCGTCTGAACATTTGAGACGCAAGGGTCAGTTGCCAAGGTGATGCTTCCCGCCCAGGAATGATTATACTGCGACGAGCTGAGGCGACCTGTCCCCCAAAGCTGATCTGGCTTCTCTGCCGCCTGATCCTGCTTCACTGGTAGGTATGCCCTGTTCCAGCATCAGAATTGCGGCAGCGTGACGGGGCCCATTGAATCGGAGTCCATTTCCGCCTATACTGGTAGAGGCGTCAGTGCCAAACTGGATTTGCGCTAGAATGGGTTCGGCCAGGGGTTCAGCCGATCTTCATTAGCCGAGGCGTCCTGATGCAAGTGAACGAAGTAGTCATATCCCCGTGCAACAGCTGCGGGCACCCAACCAATCATCTGGTGGTGGCGGTACGGCATTTTGAAGCATGGTTTGAACAAGAAGAGCTTGAGGCGGGTGCACCCGGACAAATACGTATTTCTGCGTGTTCAAGCGTAAGAGAAAGTTGTGAATTGCGCCCGATAAAAATTTTCAAGATTTTACAGCCTCCATATTTGGCTGTATAAATTAAAAATACCGTATAAAGATGGTATTTGGTATGACCGACCAGGGAGTTGAACGGTAAGGCTCCCCTCAAATAGTAACCGTGGGGAGTGGGAAACCCGTGGCACGATAGGGCGAATGGCTATTGGGAGACCTGGCGGTCAAGATCTCGGCGGGGTCGGGCCCCCTGCGCTGCGCGAAGTCCCCCAAAAGCAGGCAGCCCTCGAAAAGCACGAAACAGGTATAAAGATTGACGAACGATTACTTAAAGGCAACATTCAGTCTCATTTCAGATTCGATTAAGGCGATTTAAGGGTGTTTTAATGGGATTGACTTATCTAGACAAATAAGATATAAACTATCCATATAGATAGTTCCATATAACATACCTAGCGGGGATTCATAAGGAATAGTTTCCTTTCTACAAATGAGGTCAATACAGGTTATCGAACTAGATCTCCCGACTGGTGGATGCGGTCGGGAGTTGGATGCTGCATAACAGTCTCACGTCCAATCTATTTAACCCATCCACTGGTTCAGAAAAGGAAAACAAATGAACATCAGTAAACAGACCACAATAAGTGAGGCAGCCAAACTTGCGAACACCAATCGGCAGACTGCCACACCCATGACCTCGTCGAGAAAAATCGCGTTAACGGCGGGCATACTCTACCTGCTCACCTTTGTCTCGATCCCGACGCTCGCCATCTACGGCGCGGTAAAGAGTACGAATTACATCCTCGGCGCCGGTCCGGACACTTCGGCCATCATCGGCGGTATCCTGGAGATCATCGTGGCACTCGCCGGCATCGGCACGGCCGTTGTGCTGTTCCCGGTACTCAAGAAGCAGAATGAAGGGGCCGCGCTGGGCCTGGTTGCCTCCCGGGTTCTGGAATCCGGCACCATCTTCGTCGGCGTGGCGTTCCTTTTGTCAATCGTGACCTTGCGGCAGGCCGGGGCTGGAGCAGATGCGTTGGTCACCAGCCATGCGCTTGCTGCCCTTTATGACCGCATCTTCCTGCTTGGACAAAGCTTCATGCCGGCCATATGCGACCTGCTGCTGGGATTCCTGCTGTACCAGTCGCGCCTGGTGCCCAGGGGCCTTTCCCTGATCGGAATCGTCGGAGGCCCGGTGCTCCTCGTTGGATACATCGCTGTGTTGTTCGGTCTTGTGGGGCAACATGCCGCCCTGGCAGGGTTGAGCGCACTTCCGGTCGCGCTATTTGAGTTTTCGCTGGGCGTCTGGCTTATCGTCAAGGGGTTCAACGCACCTGCGGCAAAGGAGCTTATGAGCGCGGCTTAGATATGGATCATGGACAGCAGGGAGGGTATTCAGCCCTCCCTGCTGTCCATATTGTTCAATAAAGGAAAGGCAACTCTGACTTTTTCGCCTTAAGGGCGGGATGAGACCTGCGATTTATGCAGTGGAGACCTTGAGGGTCTGCATGGACAACCCAAAGAACAATCTACAGCGCGGTGAGAGCAGCCTTCAGCTCACCGCTTTCTTGACGAGGGCGGTGATCCTTGCCTCTTCGGCGGGAGTCAACTTCGTCAACGCGTAGGCGACGGGCCACATCGCGCCTTCATCGAGTCTCGCCCTGTCGTTGAAACCCAACGTGGCGTACCTGGCCTTGAACTTCTGCGCGCTTTGGAAGAAGCAGACAACGTTGCCGTCCCTAGCGTAGGCGGGCATCCCATACCAGGTTTTAGGCGAGAGGACGGGCGCGTTGGTTTTGATGATCGCGTGGATGCGCCGGGCCATGGTGCGATCCGGTTCCTGCAGCGCGGCGATGGCCGCGAGCACGTCGCTCTCCCCGGCCGCCCTGTCCTGGTCTGCGCGGGCTTCCGCCTTCATCTCACGGGCGCGACTTCTCATCGCGGCTTTTTCCTCGTCCGTCCATCCGGTGGTCTTCTTTTTGCTCGCGGCGGTGCTCCTGTCGGACTTCTGTGCGGCCTTCTTGGTGGTGCTTTTAACCGGGTTCATGAGAATCTCCTTCCATTTGTTTGAGTTGGTGTATCGGATAAAGAGAGGTATTGTATCTACTCACGCCATCTTCGCTGCGCTCGACTTTCAGCCTGGGGCTAGAGATTCCGAAAAATGAATGTGATGGGAAGAACGCCCATCACATTCATTTTTCGGGCATTCCAGCAACAAAGTGTGAGTAGATACGATGTATTTAAGCCATGTTGCCATCTTGACAGATTATGACCGAAGATTCAACGCAAAGGCGCGGAGAGGCGAAGTTTTTTTTGGGGATTCTAGCAAAAAATTGTGAGTAGTGACTTAGAGATTATGGCACGCGCGTTCCAAGATTTTAACGTATTTGCTCATCCCCCTGTCCCGAAGGTTTGAACTGCTGAATAGGATCTTGCCGGGAAACCTTCGGGACGTCCCGCGTAAGGTGAGTTAATAATCAGTGGATCACCAAAATCGGGTACACTTTTGTGAAGCACCGATAATCATTGCAGCGGAAAGGAACCCCTATATGCAAATAATCGACAAGAAGGCGAGAAAGGCTTGACAATGAAGAATTCATCCCCTCGCAGCGAGAAAAGTGCATCTGAAATGATCAGCAAGAGGATCAAGGAGCTGGGCGATTGGCGCGGGGGAACGCTCGCCAGAGTACGCCAGCTCATCAAGGAAGCCGACCCGGAAATGGTGGAGGAGTGGAAATGGATGAAGGCTTCGAACCCGGGGACTCCCGTCTGGTCGCATAACGGCGGCGTCTGTACGGGCGAGACGTACAAGAGCGTCGTCAAGCTGACATTCTTCAAAGGTGCGTCCCTGGAGGACCCATCCGGCCTGTTCAACTCAAGCCTTGACGGAAAGGTGAGGCGTGCCATCGATATTCATGAAGAGGAGAATATCAACGAAGGAGCCTTTAAGAAGCTGATCCGCGCAGCCGTTGCTCTGAACATCAAAGGCGGGAAGAAGCCCATTTAGATCGCGAAGCTCACATGCTCGAGGCGGCGATGGCGTTCCAGCCGATCGCTGGTTGATGGAAGATTCAACGCAAAGCCGCAATGGTAGGGAAAAAACCTACCACTTGGACGCGAAGTTCTTTGGGGATTCTTTGCGACTCTGCGTCTTTGCGTTAAGCTTCTTGACAAATTTGGCGTTTGAATGCCATAGGTAGCAGCTTGAGTTAATTAGGATATAGGATACAGCGGCACACTTGAACGGTTACATATATCAAGGGGGATAATACTGCTTCCTGCATAATTTTCTAAATTTGTTTTATCGCTTACAGGTTAAAAATCAATGTGTTGGTTTAGATACTGAAAGAGCGCAGTACACGTACTGAAAGAACGCAGTACCCTGTAATTGACTCACAGGATATTTCTGCCTATACTAGCCGTACAAACAACTGGCGAGACCCGAAAGGTCTGCTCGGCTTATATTTAACCTGCGATAGCGGTCGCTCCTGGCCTGACAAAGCGTTTATTATGCAGGGGAGACCCTTTAAGGGTCTTCATAAAAAGCCTGGAGCCTGACAGGGTGCTTTCCTTTCCACGCGAGAGAGACTTTACGGGTCTTTGATAACGAAGCAACTGGAGGTACATGTGTCTAATAAATTTACATGGTACGGGCACGCGGCACTTGGTTTGGAGACAGGAGGATTCCATATCCTGGTCGATCCGTACCTGGAAGGGAACCCGGCGGCATCGGCCAATCCGGACAGGATCGCGGCGGACTTTATCCTGATCAGTCACGGTCACGGCGACCACGTGGGGGATGCGGTGGAGATCGCGAAGCGGACGGGCGCGCTGGTGATCAGCAACTTCGAAATCTGCGCCTGGTTCGAGAAGCAAGGGGTGAATAAGGTACATGCGCAGCACCTGGGCGGCGGGTTCAAGCATCCGTTTGGGTATCTCAAATTGACGCTGGCCCTGCACGGCTCCATGCTGCCGGACGGGCACAACGGGGGGAATCCCTGCGGCTTCCTGTTGACAACGAACGACGGGGAGAAGATCTACATGGCGCAGGATACGGGTCTGTTCGGGGATATGAGGTTGATCGGCGAGGAGGGGATCGCGCTGGCGGCGGTGCCGATCGGCGATAATTTTACGATGGGGCCCGACGATGCGCTGCGGGCGGTGAAATTGATACAGCCGAAGATGGTTGTGCCGATCCACTACAACACGTTTGATCTTATCAAGCAGGATGAGGGGGCGTGGGCCAAGCGTGTGGAGGCGGAGACGAAGACAAAGGTGAGGCTGTTGAAGCCGGGGGAGAGCCTGGAGTATTAGAGACTGCTTCCTAATAAATAGCGGAAATTGACCGGAGATGATCAGAGATAAGCAGAGATAAACAGAGATTTTTCCAAATAAAGAGCCCTTTACTGCGCTGGATCAGAGTAAATTGAGATTTGATTTCGATCTGCGCTTTGCCTCGCCTTCGGCATCTACAGGATTCACTACGCTTATGCTTCGCGATCTATCAAAGGCCGCGGTTGATTTCTAGACTTGAGAAACACTTTCTTAGGTCTCAAAATATTCAGGTTGCCAAGGTGAGATTGCTTCAGTCGCTGGGGCACAACACCCACAGGGTACGCTACGCTATGTTGTACCCCTACACCGCACCTTCGCAATGACAACCTTGGTTAGGGATGCCGGGGCACAACATCCGCACGCTGCGCGGTACGCTACGCTGTATTGTGCCCCTAGGGGGTTCGTTGTAATAGAATCGTAAGGGTTGGACGGGTAACAGAGAGGCGACACGGAGGGTCTATCTTGTGCCGCCTTTGTATAATGGCTGGAAGTAGCTGGTTCTCTAAAGAGTGAAGAGTCTGCGAAAAAGAACCAAAAGATTCAACGCAAAGGCGCAAAGACCCAAAAATTCTTAACGTCCCTACCCGGTGAAACCCTAAAGGTCGGCCGGGCTCAAAATAAACCCGGATTTGAACTTCGATCCGGAGCTGACAAGGTGATTTGCAACCATGAGAGAACTTTAGGGTTTTCATGACTTTATTTTTTTTCAAGAGGAGAGCATTATGTTTGGTTTTGAAGGTCCCGACAGGAGAAAAGAAGAGGAGCGCGTGCGCAGTGAGGGGCGGCTGCCTCCCGGCCAATCGCTGACTTTGAAGTTCCCGGTTTTGCATTATGGCCCGGTGCCGCGGTTCAACGCGGCTACCTGGGATTTCCGCGTGTGGGGCGAGGTGGAGGAGGAGAAGCGCTGGACGTGGAATGAGTTCAACAAGCTGCCGCGGACGAAGGTGCAGATGGACATTCACTGCGTGACGCGGTGGAGCAAGTTCGATACGATCTGGGAGGGTGTATCGGTGAGGCAGCTGGTGAACGAGGGCTTTTTCAAGATCAAGCCGAGCGCCACGCATTTGATGCAGCATGCGGAATATGGATTTACGGTGAACCTGCCGCTGGAGGTGGTGCTGCAGGATAATTTCCTGCTGGCGACGCATTTGAACGGGGAGCCGATCACGGCGGACCACGGGTATCCGCTGCGGGGGATGGTGGGGTTCATCCCGAAGCATAAGGAGTTGGAGACGCCTTATCTATGGAAGGGGGCGAAGTGGCTGCGGTCGCTGGAGTTTATGCCGCGCAACCGGCGCGGTTTCTGGGAGCAGGCGGGGTATCACAACCGGGCGGACGTGTGGAAGGAAGAGAGGTTTGGGTAGATAAGTTGGAGAGGGAATAGAAACGCGGATTTCGCGGAGAAGGCAAGGAAAAACAATTAAGTACAAAGAGAAAAGGAAACCGGAGATAAAGAGATTTAAACACTACGGACACAAAGTGCACAAAGGAGAGCGGAGAGAGGGGAAAGAGATTTAAAGACGAAGAGAACCAGAAATGGGTAAAGAGGCGCGGGTAAATATGAAGACCGCCATCTGATGTGATGGCGGTCATTTTGTTTTTGGTTATTGAGGGCGGGCACCGAGGGTGACGGTGATGTCCATTTTCTGGCCGCCGCGGATGACGGTCAGCAGGATGGTGTCGCCGGGAGATTTGTTGTCGATGAGATAGGCAATCATGTCATCGTATTGAATGACCGGGTGACCATCTATCGCAACGATCAGGTCGCCGCCCGCGTTCAGATTCGGGAAGCTGGTGGGCGTGGTGCCGGCTTTGATGCCGGCCTGGTCGGCGGGACCACCCTTGGTCACATCGGTGACGTAGGTGCCGGTGGACTGGGCCAGACCCAGGGCATTGATCTCATCGAGGGTGAGCGAGGCCGGAGGGGAGGGATTGCCTAGGCTGATGGAGCTGATACCGATGTAGGGATAGTCGTATTTGCCGTTCTTGATGATAATCGGTGTAACGCGCTTGATGATGTTGGATGATACGGAGAAGCCCACACCGGCGCTGACCGGCTCACCGGCAGCGGTGTAGTTGGTGGTCTGGATGGCGCGGTTCATGCCGACAACCTCACCGTTCAGGTTAAAGAGCGGGCCGCCAGAGTTGCCCGGGTTGATGGCCGCATCAGTCTGGATGAGGTCACCGGCCGTAAAGGCCTGAGTGCCTCCGGGGGCGGCGTGTTCAGAGTCGAGGGTGCGGCCCAGAGACGAGATGATGCCCACGCTCATCGAACCCAGGTACTCGAACGGGCTGCCGATGGCGATAACGGTCTGGCCCACTTTGAGCGCACTGGAATCACCCAGGGTGAGCGGATGCAGCTCGGAAGCGGGCGCATCGGTCTTGACGATAGCCAGGTCGGAATCGAGGTCGGTGCCAACGACAGTGGCATAGGCCTTATAACCATCCGAAAAATCCACTTCGACTTTATTGCCGGTGGCACCCTGGACGACATGATAGTTGGTTATGACGTGACCGCTGGTGTCGTAAACAATGCCGGAGCCAAGGGCGGCTCCCTGCGCGGTGTTGACCTTGATGGCTACAACGCCCGGGCTGACCTTCTGATAGAGGGCAATGAACGCGTCCTGAGACGCTACGGGATTATTGGGAGCCTGAACCGAAATGGGGGGCTCGCTAGGAGCCGCGGTGGGAGCGGGGGGAATGGTGGGCAGAATGGGCGATGCGCCACCAAACTGGCAGGCCAAGGCCGCAAGCGCAAGTACCGCAAAAACCGCCAACATGCGTGTCGTTTTCATGATTCTCCTTAAAAACGGAAGCGATCTACCTATTCGGATTTGAGGCGGGCGGCCTCTTCCAACAACGCCCTCTGTTTCGATGATAACTTTTTTGGGATATTCACTTTCACGCGCACAAATAGATCGCCCTTTTTCGCCGGGCTTTTCAAAGGCGGCAAGCCGCGTCCCGAGAGACGAAATACCTGTTCGGGCTGCGTGCCTGCGGGTATCTTCAAGGTGACTTTCCCTTCCAGTGTGTCCACTTGGGCCTCGCCGCCCATAAGCGCCGTAAACACGTCGATGCTGGCGGAGGTGCGCAGGTCGTCTCCCTCGCGTTCGAAGCGCGGGTCAGGCGCGACATCCACGATGAGATATAAGTCGCCGCCAGCAGGCCCGCCGCCAGCCACCCTGACCTTCGAACCGGTCTTCACACCGGGGGGAATACGGACTTCAAGCCGCCGGTCATTGCTTTGCAGGGTGCGGGTGCCCCCGCGATAGACTTCGTCGAGGCTGATAGTGACGGGCTGCTGGTAGGACTGCCGCGGCCGGCCGCGCGTGGCGGTCTGGGTGGCGCCACCGCCGCCGAAGATGGAGCGGAAGAAGTCTGAAAAGGCCTCCTGGCCGCCGAAGAGATCGTTCAGATCGCCAAACTCGACGCGGGTTCCGCCTGAGCCGCCGGGCTGACCGCTGAACCACTGGCTCCAGTCGAAGTCAGCCTGCTGGCCGCCGCTGCGCTGCTCCCAGTTGGAATAGGCGCTGCCCAACTGGTCGTAACGCGCGCGCTTTTGCGAGTCGCCCAGCACCTGATAGGCCTCGTTGATCTCCTTAAACTTTTCCTCGGAGGCCTTGTTACCGGGGTTGCGGTCGGGATGAAACTGCATCGCCAGCTTACGGTAGGCCTTGCGGACCTCGTCGGCGCTGGCCAAGCGTTCCAATCCCAGGACCTTGTAGTAGTCTTTGTATTCCATGGTTTTGAATTCTATGACTATTAATGAAGGGGCACAAGCGTATCAGGAGGGATTTAATAGAATTCTAACCTCGGTTATACTTCTCTGAAACGAGATGTTTACAACGGGAAAAGAACCTCTAAACACGCGGGAAGAAAAAAACCATAAAAGCTGGCCTCTTTTCAGCTTTGTGATTGACCTTTTTCCCGCAAAGTATGGAGGAGGCTGAAAATCTTAACGGCCCTGCCAGTTTTTCATCCATGTGCTGGCAGTGTAACATCTGAATATGAATATCGCATGAATGTATTTACTGGCGGTAATTTTGATCCGTATCACAGAGACCCACCCCGATCGCCTCCGGTGTGCTTCGCGACCTCCCTAAAGGTGAGAGAAATGATGGATGAATAATCAGAGGAGCTCAGGTATGAAATCGATTTGTGTGTTTTGTGGTTCTTCAGACAACGTCTCCGCGGAATATCTGACGGCGGCGCGTAACATGGGGGGGCTGCTGGCCGGACGAGGAATCAGACTGGTGTATGGCGGGGGGAAGACGGGTTTGATGGGCGCGGTGGCAAACGGTGCAATGGAAGCGGGAGGCGAGGTGGTGGGCGTTATCATCAGGTCCATGAATTCGGCCGCGCTGGCGCAAACCGGTTTGACAAGCATGGAGGTCATGCCCGAGATGCACGCCCGCAAGGCGCGCATGCACGAACTGGCCGAAGGCTATATTGCCCTGCCCGGCGGGTTTGGCACGTTGGATGAATTATTCGAAGCACTCACCTGGGGGCAGATCGGCGCGCATGAAAAGCCAATCGGCTTGTTGAACGTGAAGAATTATTATATTCCACTGCTGGCAGCGCTGGATCACGCGGTGGAAGAGGGCTTTATCTTCCGTGAGCATCGGGAAGCGTTGTACTGCGAAACCGAGGCGGGAAAGCTGCTGGATATGATGGAGAACCACCAGCATCCGCATGAGGCGGTGAAGCGGTGGATGAGGCAGGGATGAGACGGAGTATCTACTCACGCCATCTTCGCTACGCTTGACTTTCAGCCTGGGGCTAAGGATTCCGCGCAGAAGAACATCTGCACCTTCGGAAAATGAATGTGATGGGGAAGAACATCCATCACATTCATTTTTCGGGCATTCTACCAACAGAGTGTGAGTAGCGACGGGATGGATATAGAACATGGATTCTCGCGGATTCTGCTGAGTTTCTGGAGTCCCAAGGGCCCACCGCTGAAGGACGCAGGGCTTAGTGTGCTTCGCAAAAGCGAAATGAATGATATGGGTTGAATAAAGAAGAAAAGCAGAGTTTGGAAAGGACCTTAGAGGCAGAATGAACAGTATTACACGTAACCCAACACAGAACCATTTATACCAGTATGCCCTCTGGCTGGCGATCTTCACGATCGTCTATAACCTGATCGAGGGTTTGATCTCGATCTATTTCGGGGCTCACGATGAGGCGTTAACGCTCTTCGGCTTCGGCCTGGATAGTTTCATCGAGGTCATCTCTGGGATCGGGATCCTGACCATGGTGCTGCGCATCAGGCAGAACCCAGCCACGTCGCGCTCCGGGTTCGAGCGAACTGCGCTGCGCGTTACGGGAATCAGTTTTTATCTTTTGGCGGCGGGTCTGTTCGTGACGGCCGTATACAACTTATATACCGGGCACAAGCCCGAGACCACAGTCAGCGGACTGGTCATATCGCTGGTATCGATTGCCGCCATGTGGGCGCTGCTCAGCGGAAAACGCAAGGTGGGCAATGCGCTGCATTCGGAACCCATCCTGGCAGATGCGAACTGCACGATGGTTTGCATTTCGATGTCGGTCGTGTTGTTGGCGGCCAGCCTGATCTATCAGGTCACCGGTTTTGGATTTGTGGACAGCCTGGGGCTGTTAGGTTTGATCTATTACTCGGTGCGGGAGGGACGTGAGTTGTTCGAGAAGGCCGCCGGGGTAGAGGAGGGGGAAGCGGCCTAAATTGGGCGACTATCCCTGAGCCGGGCAAGGATATTACGAACCGGGGTTCCTCTGCTGAAATAATCACGGACAAATCCTCGAAGAGTCGCCCCTACGCTAGCTTATGCCGGACCCTGGTTACTGTTCCACTGCTGGCGCACGGCCTTGCCATCGGGGTAGACGGTGGAGGAGGCGCTTTCAATGTCGAGCTCGAACAGGATATAGCGATTCGCTGGGCTATAGCTCGCCAACTGCACGGCAAGCTTCCACAGGTCAGGGTCGTCTATGAAGCGAGCGCGACCGCTGACGATGAACTCACCGCTGTCGCCGCTGGTATCGGTCACAGCACAATGAACCGCGTAGCGCCCGTCGCGACGGAGGTCGTGACCTTTGGGCGAGGTGGGCTCCATGAAGACAAAGAAATGTCCCTGGCCGATAATGGGGGTCATGGGATGGACGCGAGGGGAGCCGTCCTTGCGGAGGGTGGCGAGATAGGCGACCTGGCCGTTAAGGCGTTGCGCGCCAAAAGCCGCAAGCTCAGGCTGTTTTTCTTCGAGGGTTTTCCAACTCATTGAATATATTTTCCTAACGGGCCTTGGGGAAGGATGAGGCTCTTTAACTCGCTGTAAGGCACAACCACGGTCTGCGGGCCAGCGACGTAGGCGGCCACCTGGTATTCGTCAAAGGTGATGAGCAGGCCATCGGCGGTGATGTTCCAGTTGCGATAATTGTCGGGGGTAGGGCCGGCGCCCTGCGTAAACCCATTATCGAAACCGATATTGCGTGAGCTGAGCTGCGCGGCGCAGTAGGCAGCGATGGTATCCAGATAACTCGAGCTGGGGAGGAAGAGGTCGATAAGGGCAATATCTTTTCCCCTGTCCAGATCGTAGTTGACCGTCTGGCTTAGATGATAGGGATGGGCCGAGCCTGAAACGTAGCCTTCCATCTGAAACTTAAGGCTCAGGATATCCCCGGGAGGCGAAAGGGGCTTGTATTGAAGATCGAAGTAACTCCCCGCGGTAACGGGTGTGACAGTCAGTTCGGCCAAATTCTGTTTGAAATCCGCAACGGCTTTATTCACCAGGGCGACCATTTCGGCGTTGAAATCCTTCACGCGAGGATCGTCGCTGCCGGTGAGCGAAGGGGTATGCGTTGTGATCTTGTAGGCCGGTGACTGGCTGTCTTCTTCGGAAGGAACGGAAGTCAGCGTTACCTGCTGATACAGAGCAAGGGAGGAAGTGGCGGTCGGGGCCGGGGTGGGCGTACTCGCCGGCGCAAGCGAGGCGCAGGCCGCGATGAGGAGGACGCCCGCTGACAAAATAGTTATATTTCGCAAAAATCGAGATCCGGGATTTGACATGATGATCACCGTAGTTGAATTTCCATTCTCTAATTCTTACCGCCCAATACTTTAAGTATTTCAATGGTCTCCTGCTTACCGCCCAGGCCGTTCTCGCCGCCGGGGCCAACACAGGAGGGGCAGCCATCCTTGCACTCGCATTGGCCAACAAGCTCGAGGGCGCGGGCGACCAGTTCATCGTGAAGGTCGTAGAGCTTCTGGCTAAAACCGATGCCGGCGGGAACCTGGTCGTAAATAAAGATGGATGGCCGCGCCTCTTCTCTCTCGGAGCGCGTTTCACGATTCGCGCGCACCGTACCGGCTGCATCGGTGTGGACTCCAAGGTCGCTGGGATCACACATCAGGAAGAGCGGAGCCAATTGACTCAGAACATAGGACAACCCGGCCAGGCCCGAACGAATGCGCACGTTTTGTTCAGCCTGGTGATGGCAGTTGGGGCAAAGCGTGATGAGATTGTCGAGCCGGTTGGCGCGCTCGATGATGGAGGCCGGCATGCCTGAACTCTCAGGAGAGGTTGCCGTCCGCTCGTGCATGAAGGCGCGGAAAGGTATCTTGTGATGGACATCATGCTCACGCCCGGCCTCGGGCGTGCCGCAGACCTGGCAGCGGAATCCGTCCCTGCTCCGCACGGCCAGACGGATACGCGGCCAATCGGGGCCATAGTCGTTGGGATCATTGGTCCACGCACCACTGCTGCGCAGGGATTCGATTGTCGCTCCCGAAAGGGATACCCAGTAACCGGTGGTCTGCAGATCGGTGGGAGGGAGGTCGAGCGGTTCTTCGCCGAGATTTTCACGGGTGAACCAGCGCAGCTTTTTGAAGCCAACCACCTGGGTAGTAACCTGAATTTCACCCCAGCCTTTTTCGCCGACCTCAGGTTGAGACTGTTCTTGTGAGCCGGCTTCACTCGCTGCACGAGGCGACCTGGAAGCAGGCAGGAGCGGGCTTTGCGCGGACTCAGAGAGAACCTGGATCTCGGTCTGGCGCTGCGGCTCGGTATAGTAATCGAGGGCCACGGGGATGAGATAGGCTGTATTGTTCTCCAGGTTCAGGTCCTGCACGAAATACTGCTGTCCTTCATGCATATAGATGGCGCGAGGGTGCGCCATCCAGTAAGCGCTGGCCAGGTCAATCAGGCCGACGGTGCGGGGTTTCCCGTCTTCGTCGGTGTGCAGCACCACATTTTCAGGCGAGGCCGAACGGAGAGAAATGTTCGCGGCGGGGTAGGAGTCGGACATCCAATAAAACTTGTCCTGCGAAAGATGGGCCTCATTGTTCGAGGTCAAAAAGCTGAGAAACTCGTCCACTTTATCGGCCAGGAGGGAGCCGAAAGATTTGCCTTTTTGAAAAGGCAGTTCGAACATGGCGCAACGCAAATGGTTGAGCAGGATGAGCAAATGATCGGGATTGACGAGCGCCTGCTCCGGCGAACGCCCCAGGAAATAATCGGGATGATGCGCCAGGAATTGGTCGAGCGGATTGGCGGAGGCGACCAACAGGGCCAGCGCGGGGGCTTGACCGCGCCCTGCCCGGCCTGCCTGCTGAGTGAGGCTGGCTATCGAGCCGGGATAGCCCACGAGCATGGCAGCGCCCAACCCGCCGATATCTATACCCAGCTCGAGGGCATTCGTGGCAACGACGGTCCGGATGGTGCCATCGCGCAAGCCTTTTTCGATCTCACGGCGTTGGGAAGGGAGATAGCCGCTGCGGTAGCCGCGTATGCGGGGGCCGCTGCTCATGGGTACGGTATTCGATAAGCGAGAATCCAGGTTCGCGGTGCGTTCATCTTCCTGCAGATAAGTCAGAATAATTTCGACGCTGCGTCGGGAACGCGCAAAGATAACAGACTGGAGGTTATTTTCGGCCAGGTCCTGGGCCAGACGAACACTTTCCATGAGCGAGCTTTTCCGAAGGCCGAGGGCTTCGTCAACGACAGGAGGATTGAAGAGGATGAAGTGGCGGGCGCCGCGCGAAGAACCATCCTGATCGATCAGCTCGACGGGCGCTTCGATCAGGCGCTCACCCAGTCCCTGCGGGTTGCCGATGGTGGCGGAGGTCAGGATGAACTGCGGATGGGCACCATAAAAAGCAGCGATGCGCTTCAGCCTGCGGAGCACGTTGGCAATATGCGAACCAAATACACCCCGGTAGGTGTGCATTTCATCGATGACCACAAAGCGCAGGCCGCGGAAGAAATCGGCCCAGTCCGTGTGGTGAGGCAGGATGCCGGTGTGAAGCATATCGGGGTTGGACAAGATGAGCCGGGCGTTCCTGCGGATGGCGGAGCGGTCTCTTTGAGGGGTGTCACCGTCATAGATGGCCGTTGGAAAATTGATCGTTGAGAGGTTGAGACCCCCCAACACAGCGAACTGATCCTGGGCCAGCGCCTTCGTAGGAAAGAGGTATAACGCGCGCGCCGCCTCGTCGTTCATAATGGAGGCGATCACCGGCAGATTGTAAGCCAGCGTTTTGCCACTGGCTGTGCCGGTGGCGATGACCATATGCTTCCCGCGCCTGGCGTGATCCCAGGCCTGGAGCTGGTGACTGTATAGGGAATTAATTCCGCGGTCTTTCAGGACCTGCCCGAGCGCGGCCGGCAGATCGTCCGGAAAGGGATGGGTTTGGGCGGGCCGAGGCGGAGTTGTCCGCCAGATGGAAAGGTTTGGCGCAGTCTCGGGGTCTGTGCGCCAGAGTCGTATTAAAGAATTGAGAGACATATTATTTCATTGATGCCCAAGGCACGGCTCTGTGAGCCACTACATTTTATCCGGTAAGAAAGAACCGTGGGGCCGCCAGGGACAGTAACCGATATATTCTGAATACTAATAAACATACCCACTGCTTCGTGCATGAGCACCTAACATGGTTTCAATCAAAATGTTGGCTTCGAGATTGAGAAGACGCACTACTTTGCAGCCAGGAGGACAAGTTCTTTAAGTATGAATTTGACGGACAAACAGAAACTGGCAGTGTTGATGAGCTTCCACATGCTGTGGGGATTTGTCCTGTGGTTTAGTATATCAAAGTATGGATTGGGGATCTCCACTAACTCAGTGCATTTCCTGTTCGGAGGCGCGAATTTTTCGGCGGTGGAATAGGGAGTAGTACATAGAACCTGTCACCAACCCAGGACAAGTTTCGCTGATGGAAGAAGTAGCACGGGGCAGTATGCTCTTCAACTTTTGGGTGAATCTTCCAGGCTCTGTGTCATTCCAGCCGGATTTTATGAGCCAGGTAATCTCCCCGCTCTCAACTTTCCAATCTCTTTTCGCCATCCTTATGCAGAGTAGCAGGCAGTTGGTCGGGCCCCACCGGGATACCGGGGCTGGCTACCAACGCAAGCGCCTTAACTTTAGCAAATTTGGCCGCCTGCAGGTTCAAAGACCGGAAGGCCAATGCGCCCACGGCCAATGACAGCCAAAAAGTAACCGCGCGGTAGGCAAGGGTGATGACAACAGCCCGGCTGACTTCCACGCGCAAAGAAACCAGAGCAAGGGCCATCACTCCCTCCACGATACCAATACCGGAAGGAGTGGGAGAAACGATCAGGAAAAGGTAAGCAATGACAAACCCACCTACGATGGTGCCCAGCGTAAAGGGAACGCCGAACGACAGGAAACTGCAGATCAAGATCGCCATCAGCAAGACCTTGGCAGTCAGCGCAAGCAGGAACGGCTGGATCAGACTGCGAGGTTTTTCAGGGAGGGAGGCCAGCCCATCGGCAATCTCGCGGGCGAAGGAATGTGCGCGAGCCTCACTGAGGTAATCCCGATGCAAGATCGGGCGGATGATCCGATTTACCAACCTCGCCATTTTCGCCAGCGTGTTCCCAAGCGCTTCCGCAGAGTGGTAGCCAAGATAGAGCAGGAAGGTCCAGGCGGAGGCGAGCGCCAGGAGGAGAAGCGCGGCCGTGATCTCGGCCGCGCCCAGGTCATTACGGCGAAGGAGAACGAGGAACCCTATTCCCAGAACGCAAAGAAAAGCTGTTTCGTCCAGCACCAGATACAATGCGCTGGCTACAGTGACCTTACCGGGGGGCAGGCTGCGAGCGCGACCTTCAGAGAGGAAAACCGCCAGTCCGCCAACGCCTGCACTGGGCGTAACGATGTTCACAAAACTTCCTGCGGTTGCCATCAGAGTCAAACGGCGCAGGCTTTCTTTTAATCCGAGCAAGCCATAGATGGAATGGAAGGTCCAACCGAGCACAACGAACCAGGCAGCTTGTATCACCAGCGCCAAGCCCAGGAACCAGGGATTGGCGCGCTGCAGGGTCTGAATGATGTTTTCGATTTCAGAGACACGGAATAGAACAAATATAACGCCGAGAAACAAAACCGCAACAACAATAAGTTTCCGCATGGCAGAGGAATTATAACAAAACCCTCCCCGGGAAACTTTCCCCGGGGAGGGTTCACTACAATTTCCACACAAGCCAATTTTAGTTAATCACAGAATAGTGATGAGGAAGCCGATTTTTGGGGTGTGCGCGCTGCGGCGCACACCCCAAAAATCGGAAATTCCTCGGAATCGTGATTTACTGAATTTGCACTTACCGGCGCCGTCCACCCAAACCACTGACCAGACTTACGAAATAGAGCAACTGCAGAAGAGCAGCGGCCAGCCCGGCTACGTAGGTAAGGGCGGCTGCATTCAGCACGCTATTGACGCCGTTCTGCTCATCAGCCCCAGCGATGATGCCAGTCTCGGCCAGAAGGCGCTTGGCGCGTGCCGAAGCATTCAACTCAACCGGCAGGGTTGCCAGCGCAAAGAGGGCGCCGCCCGAAAATACAAGCACGCCCAACCAGGCCAGGTTTGTGAGGCGCAGAAGCAGCCCAGCGAGGATCATGATCCAGCCGAGCCAGGAGCCAATGTTCACGGCCGGGACGAGAGCCGCACGGAAACGCAGCGGGAAATAATCGTCGGCATCCTGCATGGCGTGACCCAGCTCATGCGCAGCGACTGCCACCGCCGCCACCGAGGGAGTAGATGCGACAGTCTGTGAAAGATGAAGGACCTTATCACGAGGATCGTAGTTATCGGTCAGGTTACCGCCGATGGTTTGGACTTGAACCCCGACAAGGTTGCCGCCGGAAATCAGACGCTGAGCAGCCTGCGTGCCGGTCAGCCCGCTGCGGACGCGGACCTTGCCCCACTTCCGGTAAGCCGCGTTTACATACCAGGACGAGAGCATTACCAGCACCAGGCCGGGTATCATGAATAACAAGTAGGTTGGATCAAAGAAGAACACTCTTGCCTCCGAATGACAATCATTCAAACTGAATTTGCGCGCTGTCCCGTCCCGCTTCTCGGGATCTTCGACAGGTCACCCCGCCGCCAGCCCTATCCCAAAAACCCGCAGGACGTTTTGCGTTAGATGTTTCTTAAGATTGACGGTCTCCTGATCAGCGTTGACTGCCTCACGGTATAGGGGTCGCGGTGGGGGTGGGTACCGAGGTCGGAATGGCTGTACCGTTGATCATGTCCGTCAATACTTGTACGGCTGTATCCAGCTGAGGGTCGCGGCCAGCCTTGCGGTCATCCGCCGTCCTCGGAACGTAAACGTCGGGCGTAAGACCCTTCTTGTCGATCTGGCGATCCTTGGGGGTCAGCCAGCGCGCAATCGTAACACGGACTGCGCCCTCATTATTGGAGAGCGGCACCCAGTTCTGAACCGAACCCTTGCCGTAGGATACCACTCCCACCAGCTTGGCGCGGCCATAATCCTGAAGCGCGCCAGCGGTAATTTCCGAGGCCGAGGCTGTGCCCTCGTTGATCAGCACCACCATCGGGACCTTGGTCGCCAAGCCACCGGGGATGACGTTATAGGCTTTCTTGGTGCCATTGCCATACTGCTCGTAAAGCACCACGCCGCCGTCCGAGGTGTCCTTGAACTGAGATACGACCTCGACCGCGGTCTGCAAATAGCCGCCGCCATTATCGCGCAGGTCGAGGATGATGCCCTTGGGGTGCTGGGCCATGAGTGTGTTGAGGGTATTGGTCAATTCCTTAGTGGTGTTATCACCAAAGGTAGTGATCTGTACATAAGCCAGGCCGTTAGAAAGCATCTTGCCGTCGGCGCTGGGGACATCGATCTTTGCGCGGGTAACATCGAACTCCAGCGGGTTGGCAGCGCCCTGGCGCTCGACTGTTAAGTGAACGACCGTGCCTGCCGGCCCTATGACTTTCTGGCGCACCAACTCGGGGTTGGTGCCGGTCATATCCTGATGGTCCACCGCGATAATCTGGTCACCGGCCTGGATGCCGGCCTTTTCGGCGGGAGAGCCCGACATGGCGCTGGTGATGGTGAGGTAAGTGCCAGTGGTATCTACAAATGCCCCGATGCCCTCGTAGGAACCTGCCAGTTGGGCATTGGCATCCTTATAGGTCTGGGGATCCATATAGGTGCTGTGAGCATCGCCCAGCGACTGCATCATGCCGTTGATGGCGCCTTGCATCAATTTCGTATCGTCCACCGGCTGATCCACATATTCAGAGTGGATGATCTGCCAGGCCTCCCAAAAAGGTTTGAAAAGGGTTTGCAGATCCTGGGGGGTGGCTGTCTGCGTATCCGGTGAGACTGTCGGTGAACCGACCGCCGGCAGGACAGATGCGTTCTGCGGGCCGCCGAAGGGCAATAAATGGCCCACGACGAATCCGCCGGAGAAACCGACAGCTAATATCACGATGGTGAGCAGACCAATAAGAATTATTTGCAGCGTTTTATTCACAGAAACCTCCTAGGATACCTTAACCGTTGTGAGCATATCATCGCGGGATTAAAGGACAATGAATTGACCGTATGAATGATGTAAACATATTGACGATGGGACGTTGGAAGAACCTACGGTTTTTAGGGAAATCTTCGGACGCAGGGCCTCGACCGCTGTTCAGTGATGGGCCTCGTTCAAAAGCGCGGGCAACTGCCGCCAGTCGCGGAGGGCTGCGTCCGAATCCGCGCCGGGGGCAGCGGCACCATAAAGCACAGAATACAGCCCCAGGGAGCTGGCAACTTCCGTCGTATGCGGCAGGTCATCAATCATGATGCAATTCGAGGGGATGCTTTCGCCTGCGACTTGCATAGCCAGTGCGAAGGCCTCGGAGTTCGGTTTGCAATACGGATCCATGCGGTTGACGTCCACAATGTCGCTGAAATATTTTTCGATCTGCAAAACATTCAGCACGCGGCGGGCATGGTTCACATCCGAATTGGTGAAAATAAGGTTGCGAGTCGGGAGCGAGGCAAGCACGGCCTGTTGAACGGGGTCGGGGTGGATGTAATCGGTTAGCTTGACATTATGCACGTAGGCCAGGAAATCCTGCACGTCCACCTTATGATTGGCCTGGAGTCCGCGCAGGGTTGTGCCGTACTTGCGGAAATATTTCTCGCGCAAGCCGGGAACATCCTCCGGGGGGATGCCCATCTGTTCGATCATATATTGGCTCATGCGGGCCTTGAGCGTGGGCCAAAGACCGCTGGAGGCGGGGTAGAGCGTATCGTCGAGGTCGAAGAAGATCGTAGTGAATTTCACGGGGCGATTATACTTTAAGGAATAGGGGTCAGGTGATTGTGAAATTGGAAGACAGAGAATAGAAAGTAGAAAGTGGAAGTTTGGACCATTAAGGCGCCTTCAATATACGGTCGAAGAACTGAATGGTGTATTGGATGAATTCCTTATCGCCCTGCCGCTCGAAGGTATGCGGCATATGGTCATAATAATGACAGTCAACATCCTTGCCGAGCACTTTTAATTCTGCGCAGGTCTGCATGGACCACTGCACCGGCACAACGGGATCTGTGAGACTCTGATGGAGGCTGACGGCCGCCGTGATCGCTGAAAAATAATAGGACGGCGATATGCGGGGCAATTGCTCTGCCGGGACGAGACGGTTCCCGTCTGGCGTGTCATGCTTGGACCAGATTGAGGCAGCCGCATCGTTTTTCGCCTCGTCGCCACTGATCGCGGCATAGAGGACCGCGGCTTTAACATCTTTGCTGACGGTGATGACTCGCGTGGCGACCCCGCCGCCCATGCTATGCCCCCACAGACCAATGCGACTGGGGTCAGCCGCCTGCAATGGTCCGGACTCTCCGTCGGTGGACTTGAGGAGCCCGATCAGATTGAGAACGTCGATGGCCATGCCCACGTGGAACAGGTCATCTCCCTGGTCGGAGGGCGGATAGTTACGCAGGTTCGGATGCAATACGAGATAGCCTGCGCTTGCCAGCGCGTCGGCATAATGGGTAGTGTAGTCAAACGTTTTGTAGATGGAGGGGTCAATGTATCCGTGCAAGGCGATAATGACCGGAAAACTGCCGTCACCCTTTGGCACATTCATGAAGCCATAGATCATCAGCCCATCACTGGGATAGCGGAACAGATAACGCGTGAAGGAACTGTTCCTGGCGTCCGTATCGGTGATTTCCAACTGCCCGCCGCCGTAGTTTCGCGAACGCAGATAATCAATGGTGTACTTCCAATAGGGGTCGGGCGTGGCGGAGGGGAAGGCGGTGATTGCAGGCGCAGCCGTCGGTGCAGATGTAACTGTAAAAGCAGAGGTGGGAATATAAGCAGCCGTTGGAGCCAGGGCAGGAGCCGAACAGGCTGTGAGGGGAAGAAGCATTGCCACCAGCGGCACAAAGACTTTAAAAGGAAGATACTTCATTATCTATGCACGGACCAGTAGATTATAATGACTCCATGCCCATAAGATTGCTGTCTGCCGAGGTCTCGTCCCAGATCGCGGCGGGCGAAGTGATCGAAAGACCGGCTTCAGTGGTCAAGGAATTGATGGAGAATGCGCTGGACGCCGGGGCGAAAAGTATCTCGATCTCGGTCGAGGAGGTGGGGCGCCGCCTGATCGAAGTGGCGGACGACGGGAGCGGCATTGCAGCGGAGGAACTGGGGCTGGCCGTCGCTCGGCACGCCACCTCGAAACTCTCAAAGGCAGACGAACTTTTCCATATCTCCACACTTGGCTTCCGGGGCGAGGCGCTGGCTTCGATAGGGTCGGTATCGCGTTTGACGATCACTTCGAAGATCGAGAACTCGAAGGCGGGGGCCCGCATCCGGTTCGAGGGCGGAGAGGAGAGCAAGGTCGAAGCGATCGGCGCACCCGTGGGAACAGCCGTGCGCGTGGAGGACCTGTTTTACAACGTGCCCGCCCGCCTGAAATTCCTGAAGGCCGATGTGACCGAACGCCGCGCGATCGATAACCTGGTGACGCGCTACGCACTGGCGTATCCGAAAGTACGTATCAAGCTCAGCGAAGGCAAAGCCGCCACGCTGCAGACTTCAGGCGACGGGGACAGGCGCGCAATCCTGGCGGCCTTGTATGGGGTGGAGATCGCGAAACAATTGTTGGAAATTACCGCACAGGAAGACGGCCTGGGGCTAACGGGGTACGTGAGCCCCACCGCGTTGACACGCTCGAACCGCAAGGACATCACAATCTTTGTCAATGGACGCTGGGTGCAGGATACACCCCTGACATCCGCCTTCATCCAGGCCTATCACACCATGCTGATGGTGGGACGGTATCCATTGGGCGCAGTCTTCCTCGAGATCGCGCCGGAGGAAGTGGATGTCAACGTGCATCCGGCCAAAGCGGAGGTGCGCTTCAAAAACCAGGAACGCGTTTTTGGCTTTGTCCAGCGCGCCGTGCGGCGCGGACTGCTGGCCTATGCGCCGGTGCCTCCGATGGCCGCGGCTTTGTGGGGCGCCCGCGCAGAATCGCCAAGGCAGCCGGGCATCGACTGGACCATCGCACACGATGAGGATCTGAAGGTTGAAAGCGGGGGGCCGAAGCCAGAGGCCGGGCCGTCCACTCCAATCCCTTCAAACGCCGAACCTTCCCTGCTAAACCGGGTGCCATTATTGAGGCTGATCGGGCAGATCGGGACGACATACCTGGTAGCGGAAGGCCCGGACGGACTGTATCTCATCGACCAGCACGCCGCGCATGAACGCGTGCTGTTCGAGAAGCTCATGGCCCAGCATGACATGCACAAGATACCATCGCAATCGCTTTTGACACCTGAGGTGATAACGCTGCCGCCTCAATCCACCAATTTGCTGGCGGCGCAACTGCCGGTGCTCTCGAACTTCGGCTTCGAGGTGGAAGAGTTTGGGCCGAATACCTTTCGGGTGCGCGCCATGCCCGGTCTGTTCGCGGGCAGCGACCCGGCCGCGGCGCTGCGCGCGGTTGTGGAAGACTTCGAGGAAGACGAAGCGCCATTGCAAAATGAGGTCGAAAAGAAACTGGCGGCGCGAGTCTGCAAACGGATGGCGGTCAAGGCCGGGCAAACCCTTTCGCCCGAGGAACAGCGAGCCCTGCTTACCGACCTGGAAAACTGCGATTCGCCGCGGACTTGCCCGCATGGCAGGCCCACGATGATCCATTTGTCGGTGGAGATGTTGGAGAGACAGTTTGGGAGGCGCGGGGCGAGATAAATTCATATTGGTTGTAGCCAGGTGCTTCGCAAAGAGGTGGACGCATGAAACGTTTTGGAGTTATTAAACCGTTGATCACACTGTTGGTGTTGCTGGCGGCAGGTTGCAACCTGCCGCGCACTTTAACACCCACTCCGCCCTCGGTATCTTCTCCCACCCTGGAAAACATCCCTACACCCTCACCCACGCCTGTGCCGTCGTCTGACCTGGTGTGGTTCGCGCCTAACATGGGCTCCAACGACTATGCCAGTTTGTTCTCGAAGACAGAACAATGGAAAGCCGCCCGTTCAAAGATCAACGTCTTTAAGTTCTATACACAGAATGTCCTGGATGATCCCTGCCCGATCTGTGCAAAGAATACGCTGAGCAATTTGGCAGATGCACACGCGTTTCAGGTCCTGGCGCAGGATGACATCGCCATCGCGGTAGAGGTAGGTGCGGTAAAGGAGTGGGGATGCACCAGCGATATTACATACGGAGTCGCTCAAACCGTCATTCGGAACATTCAGACTCACGGGGGAAGTGTTGCTTTTCTAGCTATGGATGAGCCTCTCTTTGGTGGGCGTATCAAAGTAAACAATACGACTTGTGGTTACGAGATGGAACAAAGCGCGGCTGTGACAGCTGAATTTATGGCGAAAGTCAAAGCCGCCTATCCACAAATGGGCGTAGGCGACATTGAACCCTACCCTGAATTTTCGGTTCCCGAACTTGAGCGCTGGCTGCTTACGCTGCAAGATAGAGATGCAGGCCCGGCATTCTTCCACCTTGATGTGGACATGGAGAGAGTCAGAGTTGAAAAACAAGACGTAAAAAAGGATCTCAGGTCGTTAAGCCAATTCTGCACTGTGCGGGGAATTCCGTTTGGCGTAATCTTTACATCAACCTGGCGTGCTGCCGGGTCCGAACGATCCTACTATGACTCCACCATGACCTGGATCCGCACGGTGAACGAGGCGATCGGCGCGCCACAGCAAATGATCTTTCAGAGCTGGCAGGGACCAGCGAAGGATGGTTTCAACGAGGTGCCCCTCAATTTGCCGGAGGATGATCTTGATATCTACAGTCATACTCGCTTGCTGATTGATGGTCTCGCTGTATTCGGTCGTTGATGCATGTTTCCTGAGAGGATACAAATCCTGATCAATTCGGCGGCAAATGAAAACTGGCGATCAATTGACCGCCAGTTTTTTTATCCTTACTGATCCGTTTGCGCCAGCAGATAATTTTGCAGTCCCATCTGGCTGATCTGGTCAAGCTGCGCTTCCAGCCAGTCGATATGTTTTTCTTCATCCTGGAGATTGGAGTCAATAAGCTCACGCGTGCCGTTATCGCCAAGCTCCAGGCACAGGCGGATGCCATCATTGTAGGCCTTGATGGCTCCGTCCTCGGCGGCGCGGTCGTTCTTTAATTGCTCCTCCACGTTGGCGCCCACGGCAATCTTGTTCAATTTGCTGACAGTGGGCGTGCCTTCCAAAAAGAGAATACGCCCGATCAATTTCTCGGCGTGCTTCATCTCATCGATGGCGCGCTTCTCGACAGCCTGATGCAGTTTCCCGTATTCCCAGTTGGCACACATCTCAGAGTGGACCATGTACTGGCTGATGGCAGTCAGCTCATCAGCCAAAAATTCGTTGAGCAGGGCAATGATCTTTTCGTTTCCCTTCATATCGGCCTCTTTTCTGAGGCAATTATACAATACTAGTTACGAAAATCACAAGCGCCAGGAAGGAAAGTGAGCGGCAATGATAGCAACCCACGGTTCAGCAGCGGCGTTACGCCGGCTGCTGAACCGATTGTTAACGGCTCTTGAAGACGTTTATGCTACGGTCGGGCGAGGTCGAAACGGTCAAAGTTCATGACCTTGTTCCACGCCGCAACAAAGTCGTTCACGAACTTCTTCTGTGAGTCGGCACAGGCGTATACCTCCGCCACCGCCCGCAGTTGTGAGTTCGAACCGAAGATCAAGTCCACACGGGTGCCGGTCCATTTGAGTGCGCCCGTCCCGCGGTCGCGGCCTTCGAACACCCCATCGTCTCCCGCCTTTGCCTGCCAGTTTGTGCCCATGTCGAGCAGGTTCACAAAGAAGTCATTGGTAAGCGTCTCCGGTCGTTTGGTGAATACGCCGTGCTGGCTCTTTCCAAAGTTGGCGTTCAAAACCCGCATCCCGCCGATGAGAACCGTCATCTCAGGCGCGGTCAGCGTCAGCAGTTGGGCGCGGTCCACCAGAAGTTCCTCCGCCCTTACGTCATATTTGGCTTTTAGATAGTTACGGAACCCGTCTGCAGCCGGTTCGAGTACAGCGAATGAAGCCGCATCGGTTTGCTCCTGCGACGCATCCGTACGTCCAGACGTGAAGGGAACGGTCACAGCGTGACCGGCATTCTTGGCAGCCTGCTCGATAGCTGCGCATCCACCCAGGACGATCAAGTCGGCAAGCGAAACCTTCTTTCTTCCCGACTGCGCGCTGTTGAACTTCTTTTGGATTCCCTCAAGGGTCTGGAGCACAGTCTTCAGTTGGGTAGGCTGGTTGACTTCCCAATCCTTCTGCGGCGCAAGACGGATGCGCGCTCCGTTCGCACCGCCGCGCTTGTCGGAGCCGCGGAAGGTAGAGGCCGAGGCCCAGGCGGTGGAGACGAGATCCGAGATCGATAGCCCCGAGGCAAGGATTTTGGCCTTGAGCTCTGCAATGTCGGCCGCGTCGATCAGGTCGTGATCGACGGCGGGAACGGGATCCTGCCAGATCAGCTCTTCCGCCGGGACCTCCGGGCCGAGATAGCGCGACCGGGGACCCATATCGCGGTGGGTCAGCTTGAACCACGCCCTGGCGAACGCATCTGCGAGTTGATCGGGATTCTCATAGAAGCGTCTTGAGATCTTTTCGTAAGCAGGGTCGAACCGCAAGGCGAGGTCAGTAGTCAACATGGATGGCGCCCGGCGCTTTGAAGGATCGTGCGCATACGGCACCTTACCGGCGCCGGCGCCAGCCTGTGGTGTCCACTGATACGCGCCGGCCGGGCTCTTGGTCAGCTCCCATTCATAGCCGAACAGGTTCTCCAGAAAGTTGTTGCTCCACTTCGTCGGCGTCGTGGTCCAGGTGACTTCCGGGCCGCCGCCGATCGTGTCGTCGCCCTTGCCCGTACCAAATTTGCTCCTCCAGCCGAGGCCTTGCTCTTCGATGCCGGCCGCCTCTGGTTCAGGGCCCACGAGCGCCGGGTCGCCGGCGCCATGGGTCTTACCGAAGGAATGGCCGCCCGCGATCAGCGCCACCGTTTCTTCGTCGTTCATCGCCATGCGCGCGAAGGTCTCGCGGATATCCTTCGCAGCGGCCAGCGGATCAGGTTTGCCGTTCGGCCCTTCCGGGTTTACATAGATCAGGCCCATCTGCACGGCAGCCAGGGGATTCTCAAGTTCCCGGTCGCCTGAGTAGCGCTTGTCTGCCAGCCACTTATTTTCGGTCCCCCAGTAAGTAGCTTCCTCCGGCTCCCAGACGTCCTCGCGTCCGCCGCCAAAGCCGAAGGTCTTGAAGCCCATCGACTCCAGGGCGCAGTTGCCGGCGAGGATCATCAAGTCGGCCCACGAGATCTTTTTGCCGTATTTCTGCTTGATCGGCCAGAGCAGCCGGCGTGCCTTGTCGAGATTGACATTGTCGGGCCAGCTGTTGAGTGGCGGAAAGCGTTGGTTGCCGGAACCCGCGCCCCCACGGCCGTCCCCCATGCGGTAGGTGCCCGCGCTGTGCCACGCCATGCGGATGAGGAGCGGCCCGTAGTGACCGAAGTCAGCCGGCCACCAGTCCTGTGAGTCCGTCATGAGCGCATAGAGGTCCTTCTTCAGGGCCTTGAAGTCGAGCTTTTTGAATTCCTGCGCGTAATTGAATGCCTCGCCCATGGGATTGGACAAGGAAGAGTGCTGGCGGAGGATCCTGAGGTTCAACTGGTTCGGCCACCAGTCCTGGTTCGATGTACCTCTGCCGGTCGTCGGTTTGTGATTCCCGCCCGTTGCCGGGTTCTTGCTTTCGTCCATTCGTGTACTCCTTTCAGTGTGAATTGTTGAACAGCGCTATTTTGAATGATTATCCGCGGCCCCGAATAAAAGAGTATCTCATCCCTGTTCTTTACAATCCGGGCAAAGCCCATACAGGGATATTTGGGGACGGAGGATCTTATAACCTGACGTTCGTTCCAAACTCCGGAGCGATTTCCGATCGAGTGACACTTCCGCATCAATAATCTTATTACAGTTGATGCATATCAAGTGGGGATGAGGTTGGGGACGGTTGCCATCATAATGGCTGTCGTCACGCAAATCGATCTCCAACACCTGATTTATTTCTTTCAACAAAGAGAGAGTTTTATAAACGGTTGCATGACTCATGGTTGGAAACCGGCGCTTGATCTTTGTGTATAGTTGGCCTGCGCTGGGATGTCCTTCACTAACTGCAATCAATCGCACCAGCTCGAACTCGTTGGGGGGTCAGCCGGAAACCGCGCTCCTTCAAGGCAGCAATCAGTTCATTAAAACGGAGATCTGGATCGGTCATGGGATTTCTTCCGAGAATTGATACTAACAAATAATTATTATTTATTATTATACTTCAAAATATGAAAGATAGCTCAGCAAGGAAGTTCATCTCGCCAATGGTACGGTGGCTTAGCCGAACTCGCTGACCAGCCGTCCGGCCGCGATGCGTGCCCCATGCAGCTCCATACGGCCCGCCAGAGATTGGGCACGGGCGGTCAGGCCGGGTTCCAGACATTCGCGCAGCGCCTGGACCAGGGCGTCCACGGTGAGATCATCACGCGTCGGGCCCGACACTCCCACCCCCAGCTGGCTTACCTGGTGCGCCCAGTAGAACTGATCGTAATTGTGCGGGATAATGACCTGAGCTCTGCCCGCCCGCGCCGCGGCGGTTGTGGTGCCTGCACCGCCATGATGGACAATTGCGGCCACCCGTGGCAGCAGCTTTTCATGATCCAAGTCGCCTATCGAGAGGCAGTCGTCCCCCATGTCGCTCGGCAGTAGATTTGCCCATCCCTTGAAAAGGATTGAACGGAGCCCCAGGACTCGGACGGCCTCGACCAGCACACGAGCGGCATGCTCGGAGGCCCGCATGCTGCCAAAGCCCAGGTAGATGGGGGGCGCGCCGTTGGCGAGAAAATTCTCAAGGTCATCCGGCAGGGCCGTCTGATCGGAGAGCAGCCAAGCGCCGGTCTGCACGACCTGCAGGCCGGCAGCCGGGAAGGCCGGCGCGAGCACCGGATCGGCGGCGAGCCAAGGACGATCCGTAAACATGTGTGGTTGCACGCTCGTAACGGGATCCAGGCCGATTCTCGCCCGCTCCTCGTTCAGCACCGCACCGAATCGATCGTTGAACTCCTGTTCATCTTCTTTCCAAAGCTGCTGATTTTCTTCCTCTGCCAGCGAAAACGAATAGTGGCCACCCATTTTCGGCGGGGGATACTTGGACGAGGGCAACACGGCCGGGCAGTAGGCCGCAAAAACATAAGGAATCCTGCGAGCCTCCGCAATCGAGCGCGTCGCGATCTGCAGCGCGCCTGCGGCGACGAGGAGATCGCAGCCGCGCGCCGCTTCGGCGATGACCTGGAACTGCCCGCGCACCAATTCGTCGGCCATCCGCTGCAATTGCTCTTTGGATGGCAGGACCGGCTTGCCCGGCACGGTCCCACCGGTCAATTTCTTCAGGTCCGGCCCTATCGGAATACAAGCCACCCCGTACGACTCTACCCACTCTTTGAAATTAGGGGCCACACACAGGCTAGGATCATTTCCCAGCGACTTCAGTTCAACCGCGAGCGCCAGTATGGGCTGCACATCACCACGCGAGCCGATCGAGGAAATCAATATTTTCATATGACGAAGATGACCTTTCTCTTGTACTGGGGGAACCGGCACGCTATGGCTGCCAAGACAGAAATCGTGAACGCTGTCAAGCTCCAGGCAGCAGGATCAGACTAAACTGCAAAGGCATTTTCGCAGCGTTCACTCATACGGTTGGCACGCATGGAAAACTTGAGTGCCTCCAACTCGAGTGAATTCAGGCCTGCTTTGATTGCCCACAGCGCAGGCAGCGATTAATTGCGAAAAAAAAGGGTGACGTTTCGCGTATCGTAAACTTATAACCCACTAGGGTCTTGGTTGGGTCTTGCTGGACCTCGGGAGCATTACCGTGAAGGAGGTGCCCACGCCCATCTTGCTCTTGACTTCCACGCGGCCGCCATGCCCCTGCACGATCTGTTTGCAGATGGAAAGCCCCAAGCCCGTGCCGGCCACTTTGTCTTCCGTTTCGCGCACACGATAGAACTTTTCGAAGAGATGCGGCAGAGCCTCTTCGGGAATGCCCAAGCCCGTATCCTGAACGACAACGCAAACATTCGACTCGGCCGCGCTGGCGGTGAGCATGATGGAGCCATTGCGCCGATTGAACTTTATGGCGTTGCTCAAAAGGTTCAAAATAACCTGCTTCAATTTGTCGCGGTCGGCTTCCCAGAGAGGCAGGCCTTCGGAAGCTTCGATGTGGATCTGTATTTTCTCTTCATCGGCCTTCGAGCTCATGATGTCCCGGCATTCGAAGAGCAGATCCGCGATGCTGAAGCTGGTTTTATGGAACTGGACACGCCCCGACTCAAGACGGGCCAGGTCGAGGAAAGAGGAAGCCAGCGAGTTGAGACGCAGGGTCTCGCTGTGGATATTGTTTATGATCTGTTCCTGCTGTTCGCGCGCCATTTCGGGACGCAGCAGCAGATAAGTGGCCGTGCTGAGCGAAGCCAGCGGTGTGCGGAGCTCATGCACAAACTCGGATACCAGGTCGGACTGCTGGAATAAACGGGCGTTCTCGATAGCCACGGCGGCCTGTGCGCCCAGCACCGAAAGCATCGACTCGTCCCCTTCGGTAAACTTGCCCTTCTCCTTGTTCAGCGCTTCGAGCACACCGACCACCTTGTTCTTGGTGATCAGTGGGACGCCGATCAACGACTGGGTGGGGCGGCCCGTGACCAGGTCCACATTGCCAAAGAAACGCGAAGTCTTCCTGGGCGTTGGTAACGCGCAAGGATTTGCGGTTGACGACGATCCAACCCGCGATGCTACCCTCCACGGGGACAACCAGGCCGCGCATGGTGGGCTCGTCCAGGTTGGTAGCCACCTGGAAATACAACTGCCTGGTCAAATTGTCATACAGCAGGATCGAAGCCGCTTCCGAGCCGCTGACTTCCGCGGCGGCCCGGACGATCCGTTCAAGCAGCTCGTCCAGATCGAGGGTGGAAGCGAGGTCGTGCGCGATCTCGATCAGGCGGCGATAGCCGTCCAAACGTTCAGTCTTAATTTCAGCCATGGTAAACCTGTTCCGCTATGGAGGGTAGCATGTCGGCCACATCCCCGTGTATGACGGAGTCGGCGCGCACGTCCAAATAAGTGGAGGAGTTGTTGATGATGATCAGATGCGCACCGCGATCGAGGGCCTGCATGGGCAGCCCGGCCACCGGCAGCACCTCGAGCGATGATCCCGCAACCAGCATCAGATCGCACTCGCGGCTGGCGTGCTGCGCAGCAAACCAGGACTTCTGAGGCAACTGCTCGCCGAACAAGATCACATCGGGCTTGAGCACGGCACCGCAAACGGGGCAGTGAGGGATCAAACCGCTGGCTACAAAAGGTTTCAAATAAGGAAAGGCCTCTACTTGCCGAAAGCACTGCGTGCAGGAGAGCGTCGCCAACGTGCCATGCAGTTCTATCACGTTTTTGGAGCCTGCCTTTTGATGAAGCAGATCTATGTTTTGCGTAATGATCAAACGGATAAAGCCCTGCTGCTCGAGCTGCGCCAGCGCCTGGTGCGCCTGATTCGGTTTTGCATCGAATATCTGGCTTGCCAGGGGGCGGAACCAGTTGTAGAACTTTTCGGGGTTCGTACGGAAGGTGGATAAAGAGGCCACCTCCAGCGGTTCATCATGGGACCACAGACCCGTCCCTTCGGAACGGAAGTCCGGAATTCCAGACGGAGTGGACATACCTGCACCCGTCAGAACAACGGTGCGATGTGCTTTACGGAGTAATTCAGCAGAAAAATCGACGGCATCCGGTACTGAAGTCGGCGAAGACTTCATTTGGCTTTTTCCCGCTCCAGGATCTGATCGGTGACTTTCAGGATCTGCTGTGAAGCAATGTTGGTTGGTTGGGACAGAATGGCAGGAGTATGAATGCGCGCGGCTGCCACTAACATCTCGGGAACAGGGGTGAGCGTCGCGGTAATCTCATGCCCCAGGCTTTGCTGGACTTCCATCCAGGGCATCTGTGTATCGGCGCGAATGCGATTATTCAATATGATGTAAAGCGAGGCGGGATCCACGCCAAGCCTGGCCAAATCCTCCATCAACAATTTGGTTTGGGCGATCGTGCTCGGAATGCCTTCCAGGACCACGATCCGATCGGTGCATAACGGCAGGATCTTTTCCACAAAAGGCGGCAAGCCACCGCCCAGGTCCAGGACGATGTAGCTTGCGAGGGAGGCAAGGGCCAAGACCAGCTGCTCGTAGTGATCCACATGGCTGGCCAAATACACATCGTGCGGATCTTCGGAGGCCAGCAATAATCGCAGCCCCGAGCCATGCGGCACAAGAGAAGAATCCACCTTCTCCCGCGTGATTTCCACAGGCTTACCCGAGAGCAGCTCATTCAATTCCTTATGGTTGGGTGTGCCCAGGTCCCAGCCAAGGGTGCCCTGCCCGGGAGTCAGCTCTGCCAGGATCACATCAGAATGGGTGCGGTTGTAAAACCCACCGGCCAGGTTGGAGGCCAGGGTGGAAACGCCCAGCCCGCCGCGCGGAGAAAGCACTCCCACGACCCGACCATGATGCTCTTGCACAGCCGTACCCATTTCGTCGGTCTTTTTGGGAGTGGTCCGCGACAATAAGGCATGGATGTGCGCCTGAAGTTCGGCGGGGTGGGTGGGTTTTGTCAGATAATCGTCGGCGCCTGCCTCAAAGCCGGTAACCTTGTCATCCAACTGGGTCTTGGCAGTGAACATCAAAATGGGGATTTCTTTCGTGGCGGGATTCTTTCGCAGGCGGCGCGTCACCTCGTAGCCATCCATATCGGGCATCATGACGTCGAGCAAAATAAGGCTCGGTCTTTCTTCCAAGGCCTTGGTAAGGCCCTGTTCGCCATTGGCGGCCGCACTGATGAGGTAGCCCTGGCGCTGGAGCATAAGGCCCACCAATCGCAGGGTATCCACATCATCATCAATGATCAGTATTTTTTCGGGCATGACGCCTCTTGACAACCGTAGCTACTGGCGATGAGCCTGCCGGGAGTGACACGGATGATTTCACAGCCCCGCATTCGCAGCAGACTTTTTCTTCCTGGCAGGCAGAACACCTTCGGCCTGCGGCCGTTGATATGGGGGAGAAAAGGGTTCCAAATAATGAAGGTGATGGGAAGGCTCGGCGAACCCATCACCTTCATTCTTCGGGCATTCTTCCAATAGAGTTAAATGGTTATGATTACCAAAGTCTAGCATAAAGCGATTGTTCAGGCAAGTTGGGAAATAATCCAAATTCATAACATACTCGAACCGTATGCCCTTATCCGAATCCGGCAGCGTTATTCCCGATCGGCCGTTACCGACCGAGGCGTATACCCTTATAACATTCCTCTAATATGCCTATGCTATAATTTCAGATACAATCGGGATAAGCTCCCAGGCATGGGGATGACAGGCTTCGACGGGAGAGGCTGGTCCCGGAATGCGAGCCGAGCGGCGCCGAACTCGTAAAATCCGCGCAAAACTTCAAGTGCCAATCGCACTTCCTATGCTGCTATGCCCCTCGCCGCATAAGGCGAACGCTTAACAGCCGGCCTCCTTGATGAGGTCGCGTCCACCGTCCCCGTTCTCCACCCGGTGACGGATTGGGCGAGACAAAGGTGGAGTGCCGCACACGACTCTGCTAAATGTGCGAAAGACAAGCAGATGGCCGCAAGGTTACCTGCCCGCCGAGATCCTTGCGGTGACTAACTTCGGCAGGCTACGCTCGTAGATTTCCGTGGGTCGAATCTTTCGGACGCGGGTTCGATTCCCGCCATCTCCACTCATGAAGTTGGGGCAGCAGGTGAACTGCTGCCCCAACTTTGTTATGCGGGGCCAGGTTTACTTTGTTATGATTAGGCAACATGAATATTCAGCGCCTGTCCTTCATTTTATTAACGATCCTTCTGACTGCCTGCCAGCCTGCAACAGTGATCAGTACACCGCTGCCTCCAACAGCCACGCAGCTGCCCACGTCGACCCCCAGCCCAAGCCCCACCCCGGCTCCGCCCACGGTTACGCCGACCTTGCCCGCCGCGCCGCGTACCTTCACGGAGCAGTTTGACGGAGCCCTCCCTTTTTGGACTTTCCAGCAAATTGACCTGGGTGGGCCAGAGACTACTCCCAATGCACAGGGAGGATCCCTGATCTTCGACCTGACCGCGACCAACCAATGGGTCTATGCCTTATACAGTGTGCCTGACTATGCCGATATCCGCCTGGACGCGGCAGGTGGAGGAGGGCGCCGGGGAAGCCGGCGCGGTGGGGCTGGTCTGCCGTTATACCGAGGAGCAGGGCTGGTTCGAATTCAATATCCATACCGACCAGACTTACGAAATCCTGTACGGCAAATGGCTGTCGCCCGGCCTGACGCGGTATACGCCGCTGTTCCGGGGCGAATTGCCGAAGATCAAAAGCGATTCAAATGAGCTCGGTTTGGAATGCAAGGGCAATACGCTCACCCCGTTCATAAACGGAACGCAAATGCGAATATGGACGGACAACAGGATCGGTTTGAAAGAGGGGAAGGTGGGGATTTCGGCGGCATCGTTTGCGGCCGTGCCGTTCACCGCTGCGTATGACTGGGTGAAGGTGAGCCAGCCGTAGCCTGATACTTCATGCATTAGTACGGGGGAACCAGCCCTAATGTAATTTCTATAAAGCGTTAACGTTTTTCTTGCATTCCTCGTGTATCCTTTGCATATTCTATCAATTGTCATTACGAGACCCCCATGCATTTACATATGGAAAGCGGTGCTCTCTCAGGAAGGGTTAACCACACAAGCATGGATTGCGGCTTCTCTCAATGACAGGCAAACAAGGAGTATGAGCTATGGGAAAAATCATAGGTATCGACCTCGGTACAACCAATAGTGTAGTGGCTGTCATGGAAGGTGGTCAGCCGACTGTTATTTCCACAGCAGAGGGCGGGCGCTTATGCCCGTCGGTCGTGGCATTTAACAAGAACGGAGAGCGGCTGGTGGGCGAGACCGCCAAGCGCCAGGCCGTAGTCAACTCGGAGAATACGGTCTATTCCATCAAACGCTTTATCGGCCGTCATTTCGAAGAGACCGAAGTCGAACGCAAGATGGTCTCTTATGAAGTCGTCCCCGGGCCTTCGGACGACGTAAGGGTGAAGATCCCCATTACGAACCGGGAATACAGCCCGCAGGAAATCAGCGCGATGATCCTTGCCAAGCTAAAGGGCGATGCCGAAGCCTATCTCGGGGAGCCTGTAACGCAGGCGGTGATCACGGTGCCTGCATATTTCAATGACAGCCAGCGGCAGGCAACCAAAGACGCAGGCAAGATCGCCGGCCTGGAAGTGATGCGCATCATTAACGAGCCCACGGCCTCGGCTTTGGCTTACGGTCTCGACAAGAAGAAAAACGAAACCATCCTGGTCTTCGACCTGGGCGGCGGCACCTTCGATGTGTCTGTCCTGGAAGTAGGCGAGGGCGTGATAGAGGTCAAGTCCACCAACGGCGATACGCACCTGGGCGGGGACGACTGGGACCAGCGTGTAGCGAACTGGGCAGCCGATGAATTCAAGCGCGACCAGGGCATTGACCTGAGAAACGATCGCCAGGCGCTACAACGCCTGCGCGAGGCGGCAGAGAAAGCCAAGATCGAACTTTCCTCCGTTATGGAAACCGAGATCAACCTGCCTTATATCACCGCAGACGCCAGCGGTCCGAAGCATTTGCAATTAAAACTGAGCCGCGCCAAGTTCGATCAAATGACTGAAGACCTGCTCAACCGCTGCCGGAAGCCATTCGAGAGCGCCCTAAGCGATGCTAATATGAAACCGGCAAACTTAAATGAGGTGGTGCTGGTCGGTGGTTCGTCTCGTATGCCCATGGTCCAGGAACTGGTCCGCAAGCTGACAGATGGCAAAGAGCCGAACAAGGGCGTTAATCCGGACGAGGTCGTGGCAGTCGGCGCAGCCATCCAGGGCGGCGTGCTGGGCGGCGAAGTCAAGGATATTTTGCTACTCGACGTGACCCCGCTTTCACTGGGCGTCGAAACGATGGGCAGTGTAATGACCAAGATGATAGAGCGCAACACAACCATCCCGGTGCGCAAAATGGAGACCTACTCCACAGCCGCGGACAACCAGACCGCCGTGGACATCCACGTACTGCAAGGCGAGCGGCCAATGGCTGCCGATAATATGTCGCTGGGCCGCTTCCGCCTCGATGGAATACCCCCGGCCCCGCGCGGCATCCCCCAGGTTGAAGTAACCTTCGATATCGATGCCAACGGTATTTTGCACGTAACCGCCAAGGATAAGGCCAGCGGCAAGGAACAGAAGGTCACGATCACCGCTTCCACCAACCTGGATAAGGGTGATATAGACCGCATGGTGCAGGAATCACGCGCCCACGAAGCCGAAGATAAGAAGCGCCGTGAACTGATCGAAGCCCGCAACAACGCCGATAACCTGGGTTATCAACTTGAAAAGACGCTGCGTGAGCTGGGCGACAAGGTGCCGTCCGCGGAACGCGGTTCCATCGAGAGCAAGATCAATGACCTGAAGCAGGCCGCGCAAAGCGACGACGTCAACCGCATCAAGAAAGCAACGGAGGACGCTCAGAACGCCTTCCATGCATTGAGCCAGCAGCTCTATGCACAAGGCCAGCCGCAGCCGGAAGCCCAGGGTCAGGGCGGCCAGCAGGGCGGGCCGACGACGAATTGCCCGGGCAATGACGATGGCGACGTGGTCGAAGGAGAAGTGAAGGAATAGAGAGTAGAAAGTGGAAAGTGGAGAATAGTGATTGATCTCCAAAAAGAGACGGCTCTCTAACAATCCATAAGATTATGCAGGCGATCATCGGAAGGTGATCGCCTGTTTTTATATTTATGTATCGGGCCCTGGACTAAGAAACCTTCGGAACAAAGGAGTTAATTCTGGACGCGGAGGAACGCGGAACAGGATCAGTAGACTCAGAGATTATCAAAGATATCTGCGTGGAGCTGCGCTCGCCCGCGTCCTATCTTGATATTTGAGTTGGCCGCCCGAATCAAAATGCACCTATTAAATCCCCTTAAGCAAGGGGCAGTATAATCTTTTTCATGCTCAGGAACTTTAAACGTATCTGGTTAATCCCCATCGTGCTGATCCTGGGGATCGGGGTTTATTTCCTACCGCCGGTCCACAGCCGCATCTCGAGCCGCGTAGACGACCTGCGCGCGCAGATAAAGTATTACCTGAATCCACCGGACCAGGCGGTCTTTCAGCCGGCGCAGTCCCAGCAGGAGGCCATCGATTCCATCGTAAGCGCTACCATGCAGGCGTATACCCGTTCCCAGACCCCTTCCGCGACGTCCAAGCCGGTGCCCACGGCTGCCAGTTCGAGCGCGGCGCCTACCAGCACGCCTGTGCCCTTGCCGGCCTCGGTCTCCCTCCCGGGTGTGATCTACATGGATCAGCATGGAGGCTGGAATTTGTGCGGGCCCACCAACCTGACCATGTTCCTTAAATTCTGGGGCTGGACAGGAACACGCGACGATGTGATCAAAGCCATCAAGCCGGGGATCAACGACCCCAAACTCGATTTCATCTCGCGCGGCAAGCCCGACAAGAACGTCATGCCTTATGAGATGGTCGACTTCGTCCAGAACGACACCGACTACCACGCGTTCTACCGCTATGGCGGCGACATCAACCTGCTGAAGAGATTACTTGCCGCGGGGTATCCGATGCTGATCGAAAAAGGGGTCTATGAAAAAGATGTCTCGGGCGTGGTTTCCTGGCTGGGACATTACGCCTTTGTGACTGGTTATGACGACAGCCAGGGTGTTTTTATTTATCAGGACACCTACCCCCCGGACGGCGTCAATGGAAATAACAGGCAGATAACCTATGCCGACTTTATTTCAGGCTGGCGCGCATTCAATTATCTCTTCATCCTGATCTATCCTTCCCAGGACGAGCCGGAGGTATTTAATGTCATCGGCCCGTGGGGTGATACCCAGTGGGCCAACCAGCACGCGCTGGGAATTGCGAACCAGGAGACCAAGACGCTGAGCGGTCTCGACCTGTATTTTGCCTGGTTCAACAAGGGCACCAGCGACGTGCAGTTGGTGCAGTACAATGATGCGGCAATCGCTTATGACCAGGCCTTCACCCTTTACCCGGCGCTCTCGATCCCGCAAAAAGACCGGCCTTACCGAATGATGTGGTACCAAACCGGTCCGTACTGGGCCTACTACTATACGGTCCGTTACCAGGATGTAATCAACCTGGCTAATACGACTCTGAGCACCGTGCTGGGCGGGCCCACGCTCGAAGAAAGCCTTTACTGGCGCGGTATGGCGGAAGAGGCCCTGGGCGACATGAATTCCGCCATAGCCGATTTCAAGCGGGCCAACCATCTTAATCCCAAAATGACCGTTATCATTCAACAGCTTCAGACGCTCGGCATCACACCGGAAACTCCCATCCGTTAATTCCTCGAAGCAACCCATGCGTATCCTACACTTCGCAGACGCTCACATCGACATGGCCAACTATGGCCGCCATGACCCGGAAACCGGCCTGCCTTTGCGCGTGCTGGACTTCCTCAAATCACTCGATGCCATCGTGGATGCGGCAATCAACGAGAAAGTGGAGCTCGTTATCTTTGCGGGCGATGCCTATAAAGACCGCTCGCCCGCACCCACCTTCCAGCGGGAGTGGGGGAGGAGGATCATCCGCCTTTCGCAGGCGCACATCCCCACGCTGCTGCTGGTGGGCAACCACGACCTATCTCCGGCGGTGGGCCGCGCACATGCCATTCACGAGTTCGATACGCTGCAAGTGCCTTATGTGAGAGTGCTGTCGAAGCCGGAACTGTTGAAGCCAGCGGACCTGTGGGGTCTGCCGCTGCAGGTGATCGCGATGCCGTGGATCGCGCGCTCCGCGCTGATGGCCTCGCTCGAGATGGGGGCGGCGGAACCAGCCGAAGTTTTTTCGAACATCGAAGCGCGCATATCGGAACTCGTCGAAGAATGGCTCAGTGAGGTGGACCCGGCCCTGCCCACGATCCTCACCGCGCATGCGTCCGTGCAGGGCGCGACGTTTGGTTCCGAACGCATGGTCATGCTGGGAGCGGACTTGGTGCTGCCCACTTCGCTGGTAAAGGACCCGAGGCTGGCGTATGTGGCCCTCGGGCATATCCATAAACCGCAGGACGTCAACAAGGGTGCACAGCCGCCGGTTATCTATCCCGGCTCCATCGAGCGCGTAGACTTCGGAGAGGCAGCCGATGACCGCTTCTTCATCGTCGCGGAGGTCGCACCCGGAAATACCAGGGTTGAATGGAGAAAGCTTTCAGGAGCGCGGCCGTTCATTGACCGGCGGTACACATTGAGCAGCGCGGAGGGCATCACAGAGACGCTTAAGACTGCCCTGCCGCCACAGAAAGACATGGAGGGGGCCATCGTGCGCCTGCAGGTCGAATATCCTCGCGAACTGGAGCCGCTGATCGACGAGCCGGAGCTGCGAAAGTATACAGAGAATACTTTTGAATTCCATCTGGTCAAGCGCCCGCAAATCGAGGCGCGCATCCGCCTGTCGGCCGACCAGACCGTAAGCAGTCTGTCCCCGCTTGACCTGCTCGACCTGTACTGGCGCGGCTCACACACCGAGCCGGCAGACCTAGAGGCGCTGCAAAAGCTGGCGCGCACCATTATCGAAGACGATAATAAATCCCCGTAGAACTCGTTATAATTTATAGTGTTGTATCCATAACGATCGGATAAGCATCTTAACGTCCCCGGCGGACAAGATACAAATCCAACTGGACCTGTTTGCCTGAGACGTATCATTGACAATAAGGCAGGCATCCAGGGGTCTTGGCAAATTAAGTGAATAGCAATAGGTACAGCAGCGAAGGACCATCCATCCCGTCTTAAACATAGGAGAAATCAAAATGCGTAGTTTAAAATGGATCTTGCTCGGCATCTATTTGATCCTGGCAGGCCTGTCCCTGCTGGGCGTGAATATTGGCGGTAATGTGATGGACCTCATCGCAGGGATCTGCGCGGTGATTGCCGGTATCCTGTTCCTGATCAATCGCTAGGCGATACCCGATTCTTGAAATAGCCTCCCGTGAGGGAGGCTGTTGCTTTTAATATTGTTCCGTTATACACTAATGCCATATCCCTGGGGTGAGGTGATCATGTCGGAGAAGGCTTCGCGTTACCGCTGGTTCGTCATCGTCGTCTTTTTCCTCTTCATGCTGCTGCACCAAACCGACCGTTTGATGATCGGGCCGATGCAGGATGCCATCGAGAAACAGTTCGGCATCAATGACCAGCAATGGGGGTTCATCAACTCGGGCGCGTTGCTGGTCGGCACGGTTCTGTATCCGATCTGGGGTTATCTTTACGACCGCTACGCGCGCGCCAAGCTCCTGGCTTTGGCCTCGCTGATCTGGGGCGCCACCACATGGATCAGCGCAATCGCTCCCACGTACAATACCTTCCTGGTAACGAGAGCATCCACCGGTATCGATGACTCATCCTATCCCGGGCTGTATTCACTGGTGGCCGATTATTTCGGGCCCAATTTGCGCGGCAAAATCTACGGGCTGTTACAGCTGGCGCAACCACTGGGCTATCTCATCGGCATGATCATGGCCTTAATGATTGCACCGCTCATTGGAGGCTGGCGGCAGGCCTTCTATATCACCGGCTCCCTGGGGCTGGTGGTCGCGGTTTTGATCTTCTTCGGCGTGAAAGAAATGCCGCGCGGCAAGGCCGAGCCTGAATTCGAAGGCATGGAGGAGATCGGGCAGTTCCATTTCTCGTGGAAGGAAGTGGGGGAGATCTTCAAGAAGAAAACGATGTGGTTCGTGTTCCTGCAGGGGTTCGCGGGTGTGTTCCCGTGGAACGTCATCACCTTCTTCTTCTTTGGCTACCTGATGGCGGACCGAGGCTACGACAATAACGCCGTGCTGCTTACGATGGCCCCGGTCATTATCATCCTGGCGGGCGGGTATTTCCTGGGCGGCGCGGCCGGCGACTGGCTGTTCAAGCGCACCAACAAGGGGCGCATCATTATCTCCAGCATAGGCGTGATCCTGGGCGCCCTCTTCCTGTTCCTTGCGATGCAGACGCCCGTAGACCAGCGGACCACCTTCTTTATCTGGATGTCCCTGACAGCGATCTTCATGCCGCTCTCCTCGCCGAACGTGGTTGCCACGGTCTATGACATAACGGTTCCCGAGGTCCGTTCCACAGCGCAAGCGGTGGAGTATTTTGTAGAGAATATCGGGGCAGCCTTCGCGCCCATCCTGGCCGGCTTCCTTTCCATCACCATCGGGAAGGGCAGCGCCATCCTGTGGATCTGCATCGTGGCCTGGGTTTTATGCTTTATCTTCTACCTGGGCGCGCTCTTCACAGTGGACAAGGATATCCACGTCCTGCGCAATCAAATGGCAGACCGGGCAGCCGCGCAAAAAGCCGGATAATACGTCCTGCGGAGGAAAGCGCTCGAGAGAAAGTGTTTCTTAAGCCGAATTTGCCAGCTTGTTGAAAAAAGATTTAGCGCCAGGACCTAAAGATGTGAAGGTCCTTCAAGTTCATTTGTAACATTTCTTTGAACAAGATCCATAGGTTCCCCCTGGCGGCCTAGCAAGCTTTGCGTTAAGACTTGTCTTATTCAATAAAGCACTCTGTGCAATCCGCGGTATCCGTGTACGAAAATAGTCTTTATGAAACTCCCAAGGGTTCAGGTTTGCAGCCTTAATGGATGGTTGTGGCATTCATCCCATCTTTTGATATTTTGGTACTGTGATTTCATCCAGAATGGCGGGCACAGTATCGTCCACTCGATTATGCTCAAATAGAATTGGGGTGTTGCGTTCTTCAGGTGACAGGGCTAAATAAAAATCGCGGATACGTTTCATCGGCAGGGCCAAAACAGCGTTTGCCCATCCCTTGCCACCCTTCCTCGCGTCTCCCAATGCAAGCTCACATAGATCCTGATCGGAAACGCTCTCGCTGTTCGTCAGCAGGGCACGCGCCAGCGAGGAATCAGAGATGCAGGCCTCAAAAATACGATAAACCCTGGCTGTAAGATAGCCTTGCGCATGAAAATTTTCTGTGGGCGCCGGGTTGTTTTCTACAACGGTTGCAATCGGCTTATGGATATATTGGTCTGGATTTAAGCCGATCTTTAACGCGCCGGCAAATTCTTCAGCCAATTCCCTGCCCGGGTCGATTTCGAGAACAGGAACACCCACACGGTTGAACTGCCCCAGGCAGAACTGCCGAACTGCGTCCCAATCGGAAGGCCGAATAAACAGGCGGAAATCCTGTTCGGAACATGAGGCCTGGCTATCGAAGTGAAAGTCACCGATCAGATTCCGCAATGTCTCCAAATCGTGAATGTGCAACCCTCCGCCGAAGGGTTTAGACTTGATTTCAACAACGCCTCCGTTTTTGGCTTTGTGCAAAGTTGCTTTGCGCTCCAGGGCCAGCATCAAATCACCGGTTCGAGGATGGTTGAAAAGAACCCTCACCAGCGCGGCAACGCTCACGCGCAGGCTCAATTCCTTCGTCGCACCAATGCCGGGGTTGATTTTCTCAAAGTGTTTTGGAGTCATCGGAGGCGAAAGCAATGGCTTGCTCCAGCGTCATCGATCGACCTTTTGTCCACGCCGCTGTGAATTCATCCTCACCCAAAGCGGTTTGCATGATCTTCCGGTTGCGTTCCACTTCCACACGATCTGCGGGCCACCATGCGCCGCCGGTGGCCCTTAACACCGACTCAGCCGCGCTGAGCATAATGGCTCCCCATTCCTGTTGCCCTTGTCTGGCTCTCAAACCGGCCAACCCCGCCAGGCATTCGGCGATCCCGCGCCGGTTGCCCAATTGCCTGAACAGCGCCAGGCTTTCCCTGAACTGGGTTTCGGCCCGAGTGGTATCACCTTCGTATAGGTCCACATATCCCAGGCTATGGACGAGCCGGGCCCAATCGCCCTTGTCGCCTGAACGGCGCAGCAGTTCCTCGCTCTTTTCGTAATATCTTCGCGCTTGATCATACTTTCCTTGCGTGCGGGCCACCTCGCCCAAGTTGTTCAGTGCGAAGGACAAGACCCAATTTTCACCAAGAGCAAGGGCTTCAGTGTGGGCCTCCTCAAGCCAAGCGCGTGCCAGCTCGGGATGCCCAAGTCCGAGCTCCGCGTTCCCAAGGTGTACCAACGTGAACACATGGAAGTACGTCGAGTCATGTTCCTTGAAGAACGCGCTGGCTTCCTGCAACAAGGGCTGCGCGGCGCCATCCCGGCCCATGTTGATATATGCCACGCCCGTGCCCAATGACAAAATGGCCACCATAAATGGATCTTCCAGCCTTTGCTCGATCGCCAGACTCTCCTGCAGCTTCGCGAGGGCGACATCCTGCATGCCCTGCCATAACGCCAATAATCCGCTTGAAGCAAGCGCCAAGCCGCGGTGGGCTGAGGGAGCCTGTATGGCCGGGGAAGCCAGTACCTGTTCGGTCCACATGCGGCCCTGGTTAAGGTAGCCACGACGGAACCAGAACCAGAACAAGGCAAAGACCAGCTTAGCCGCAAGCTCAATGTCCTGCGGTGCGGTCAGAGTCCATGCCAAGGTTGATCGAATATTATCGTTCTCCCGTTCGAGCCAGTTCAGCCATTGAGGGGCGTCCGGGGAATATAGCTGCAGTCCCATCTGGTTTAGGATGACGTCGCCAAAATACCGGGCATGTGCCCCCCGCAAGGCCTCCAGTTCACCGTCACTCGCGAGCCGCTCAAGGGCATAGGTTCGGATGGTCTCCAGCATCCCAAAGCGCGGCTCGCCGTTGGCCGTGTTTTCCCGCAGTAGCAGGCTGTTGTTCACAAGCGAGGTTACAGCGTCCAGGATATCGAGGCGGCCTTCCCGGTTGCAAACTCCTTCAGCTGCTTCCAACGTAAAACCGCCAACGAACACACCGAGACGAGCGTATAAGGTTTTCTCGTCGGAGTTCAAAAGATCGTAGCTCCATTCGAGAGTGTTGCGGAGAGTCTGGTGCCGGGCTGGGAGATCGCGTGCGCCGCCCGTAAGCAATTTGAGACGGTCGTCCAGGCGCGCCAAGATCGCTTGCGGTGGCAGGAGTTTGATGCGCGCGGCGGCCAGCTCGAGCGCTAAAGGCAGCCCGTCCAAGCGCCGGCAGACCTGAGCGACCGCGGAGGCGTTTTCGTCCGTCAAGGCAAAGCCCGGCCGGGCTGCGCGTGCCCGCTGGACGAACAAGATGACCGATTCATTTGCGGCCAGGTCTTTCACGTTCAGTCCATTCTCGGCCCTGGGCAGGTCCAGTGGAGGAACCGGGAATTCGTGTTCGCCATTCAGGTTGAGCGCGATGCGACTGCTGACCAGAATTTTCAACTGCGGCGCGCCGGAGAGTAGATCCCCTACAACCGAGGCGGCCGAGACTAATTGCTCAAAGTTATCCAATACCAGCAGAAGGCACTTGTCACGCAGATAATCTTTTACATTCTCCAGCAAAGGCCGGCCGCCCTCTCGAACTTCGAGCTGCTGCGCTACGCGAGAGACAAGCTGATTTGAATCAGTATCGTCAGCCAGTGGGATGAAGAACACACCCTGCGGGAAGTGGTCGAGCAGCGCTTGCGCCGCCTGCAAGCTCAGACGCGTCTTGCCGGTACCGCCGGGGCCCAACAGGGTGACCAGGCGTACATCGGGGTTCAGCAGCAAATCCTTGAGCGCGGCGATCTGAGCGGCGCGCCCGATGAATGGAGTGGGTGGAGTGGGAAGGCTGCGCTGGGGAGAATCAGTCCGCGATACGGCGGTCAGGCTACCTTGCCTGGTTGAAACGCTAAAACGATTTTCGTCATAAAGCTGTCTCACTTCGCCAGGCTGTGGCAACGAGAATAATGCGGCGTAGCGTTTCAAATTCGCGGCCGCATAGATCAATCCCGCCAACCGGTTTTCATCGGATTGACCCGCTTTGTGGCAATAACTCAATCCGGCCGCAACTCCGGCCAGCCAGTATTGACCCCACAGATCATCATGCAGGCTGGGATGATGCTCTGTGACCCATGTGGCAAACGCGGATCGGGCAGAAGCGATGACGCCACAGGCGCCCGCCATCTCAATGGGAGCCCTGTGAGGGTCGAGGATATCGACATCCGCCAGCAGCGTGATAAGCTCGACACATTTCGCAAAGGATACCTGTGAGATCGAGTAGACCAGGTAGGACATCTCCAAGTAACGCTGATCATATAGGAGCGGCATTTGCTCCTTGAAGAGCGCGAAGTCGATCAGATAGTATCCCTCAAGAATCTCTTTCTCCCCGGAGAATTTGATTAATATATTATTGGTATTCAAGTCGCCGTGGATTAATCCGAGAGCGACATCAATCGGTCGAGCCTTGCCCCAATAATCAGAAATGCGCGCATAGCTTAAAGGATTGGGGAAAACATTTCCGTTGATTAGGAAGCCCGGTATGTCCGGATTGACACGGCAGACATTCTGTAAGAAGGCTTCTGTATTTCCACCAGGATCCAGGCGAAAGCCCAGCCATTTTTCCAACAACTTTTGTGGGTGAAGTGCCCGCTCGAACGTTGGATTTGCATTCCATTCGTCCAGCAAGACCGTGTTGGTTGTGGTAAAGATGGTTTTGAGCTGGCTTTCCTGACCGTAGCTCGATAAGGGACGATAATTCAGGAGGGATTGGCCTGCAATTTTATAAAAGATCGCAATCGCGCCCTGATGCTCAACACGATCAAAGACCAATTCGGCAATGTGATCGCGGGCAAAATCGGAAGTGGACTTGCTCATCACGGTGTTGTGACGAGTGACCTCGTCGGATTTCGCCGACTGGCCTTTTCGATCTAGCTTGAGGATGCAGTGCTCAACATGCCGGGTATCGTTTGCCGAAACGCTGACAAGATAGACCACGGCGCCTGACCATCCCCCAACCAACAACTGAAGCGGCGCGACGGTGATAGCGTAGTTTTGCTGCGCCAGACGGAGGACCTGCTGGTATTCTTCTGGCAGGGACTGAAAATCGGTAACCAGCTCGGACACTGCCTCAGCCTCTCATTCGAAAAATTAACAATAACGGTGAGTCGTCTTACTTAAACGAAAAGCGAGCAGGAGTTGAACCCGCAGAACCTTTGCCGTAAATCGGTTTAATGTTAGGCTAGTATACCTACACTTTCATGCAAAGTATAGGCAGGGTGGACAGCGCAACAAAATGCCGGATGATTATTTTTGGCGGCACAGCATTGGTCTTCCTGAATCAAGGCGCCTAAAACGAGCCCCTATGCGAATCCGGTGCTGTGAATGCCTTTCCCTGCCTTATTCGGTCGTGACTTTGACAATGAGATCGCAGTGATCTTTTGTCTCGTGCTTCATCATCCTCTTTATGAACTGTTCGACCGTGCCGCGCTCACTCCAGGGATAGAGCATCTCGCCCTCCCATTTCTCCGCGGGCATGATCTCCACCATCAATTTGAGCTGATCATGTGACGACTTATATTCAGCCCAAAGCTCGTCCATGGTCCATTTGCTGCGCGCATCGGCAGCCGGACCGTTATACTCGTCGTATTTTGTGTCAGCCGTGATGCAGAAGTATTCCTCCCCTTTCGAATAGGCGCTCAAGGATCGGGCCGCTTCCGCGTTCCATACGCCCAGGTGCCCTATCACGTCACGGACAGACCAGGCGCGTTCGTCCATGTGAACCACCAGGTCCGGGTTCAGATGGGCGAGTACCGCCCGCGTCGCGCGTCGTGTGGTCTCGAGCAAGTCCAACGATCGTCGCCGTGCTGCTTCCACCTTCGGATTCATGAGTCTCTCCCTTCAAGATAATTTGAACTGCCCTGCCAGACAGTGACAGCAGACTGTCTGTTCAATATGATAAGGTCCAAATTATTGAAAGCAGGGTAACACCATTACCACATAATTTGGTAGTGGCCGGCTTGAAGCAAACTCTAAAATTCCATATCGCAGGTCCCTGCCTCCAATGTCTACTATAATCCAAAAGAGCCCAGGTTTCGGAAGTTCACTCCACGTCTTGAAATCACCGGCGGGCAGCGCCTCTTGCACTGAAACGGGAAAAACGGGGGATAAGGCGCGGCACGCTTGATTGGAACTCACGATAGGCATCCCCGTATGCCTGGAGCAGGGCTTCCTCCTCGACATGGGTCAGAGCCCAAATTACCAGCAGCCAGACCGGCGTCAGCAGGACCCCGATCACAGAACCAAAGATGAGCGCCAGACCCAGCGGCCAGAATATATCGCACAGCATGAGCGGGTGACGGACGATCGAGTAAAGCCCATCGGTCCGCAGGGGCTCACGGCGGTCCGGTCCCGTAAGAGGGACGATACGAAAGACGGGCGTCCCGAAGAACAGACTGGCTGCAAGGATGATCAGACCGGTCACAACGAGCCAGGGATGGTTGGAGGCGAGGCGCGGTTGGGAAACAAAAGGCAGCGGAAGGATCAATCGCGGAAGTTCGGCAAGGATGAACATGACAATGCCAAATGCAAGATTGCGTCCGAGGCTCTTCGTGCCGACGGTGGCGAACGCAAGCGCCCACCCAATGGCTGCCAGAAAGGCCCAGAACCACGGATCGGCTAATATATTTTCGATCATAGATCAATTCCAATCAGGAGGGCCTGGCGGTCAGGCTTTGTCTGCTGAAACCCGTCGCCAGGGCTTTAATCTCGGAATCCATCTCGGCACATTTCGCTTGTATTCAACATATTCCTCCCCAAATCGCTTCTCCAATCCGGGTTCTTCGGAGAAGGCGAAATAGATAGTATTGACCACAAAGTTAAAGGCCGCCCATAGGGCAATGCCATAAGAGGCGAACAAGATTGATTCCCCGACCAGGATGGTTATGATACTCAAGATCATTGGATTTCGGACGTAAGCATACAGGCTCACCGTGATGAGCTTCCGGGTGGGATCCCAGGGCATGATGGTACCGTTGCCAATCAGAATGAACATCCGCATGGTCGCTACCGCCAATGCCAGGCCGCAGGCACAGATCACAAGCCCGAGCACCGAGAGGCCGGGTACAGGCGTAATCAGCGGGTGAGCAACGGAGCGGCCTTCGAACGCGACGATCAAAAAAGGCAGCACAATACAAACGACAATGGGCGCGATGAAAGAGCTCAGGTGTCTTGTAATATTCTTCATGCTTACTGGTTTTTGAATAAATAATGTCTCAAGTTCGTCCTCTAAATACGCGGGATTGCTTCGCAAAAAGCGCTCGCAATGACAAATGGTAAGGACTTTTGTTTTTCAAACATCAGTAGCTCCGGCGTCATTTTTCAGGCGTGGGATCACGCGGCCAGAGTCTTCAAAAGCAATTTGGAAGTCTTTTTGATTCATGACAGTTAATTGGTCTTTTGGCGATTTGAGTAATGATCCAATTTTTTGTTGTCTCAATGGCTTATAGATTATATACCGCCCGGGCTCTACTCCCTAATCCCCAAACTCTATCAGGCCTGCGGAAAAAGGATAAGCCTTGTAATAATCAGGTTGCCATGCATTACCTTATACCAAAATCGTTATCCTATACTGCGAATATACAGTATAGCAAGAGCCTGTATAATTAATAGTCAGGCGCACAGAAGCAGAATCCATATCAAGGCGAAGCTTCTTATTGATCTGCGTTACGGATGTCAAGAACCCCTCTTGTATCCCCGCACCCCTCCTGCCATCCTATACAAATAAAGAAAGAGGTAACATGGAATTCAATGCTTTTTATCAGGAACTTCAAAACAGCACAGAGATGATCCGTGCTTTATTGTCAGGAGTCGCACAAGAGGCTGCACGCCTTAATCCGAGTGCGGAGTCGTGGTCGATTCTCGAAGTGGTGTGCCACTTATACGATGAAGAGCGCGAAGATTTTCGAGAACATCTCGATTTCATTCTTTACCGCCAAAATGAAGAGTGGCATGCAATTGACACCGAAGGTTGGGTAACAGAACGAAAATATAACGAGCAGAATTTCGTTGAGATGCACGAAAAATTCTTTGTTGAACGTGAAAAATCATTTGCATGGCTCAATGGATTACGGAATCCGGATTGGGAGAAAACCTATACAACCCCGTACCGCACAATCAGCGCGGGAGAGATGTTCGCCTGTTGGGTCGCGCATGACAATCTCCACATCCGCCAATTGGTGGAACTCAGGCGCATGAGGCTAGAAAATATCGCAAAGCCTTACAATCTCGAATACGCAGGTGATTGGTAACTGAATAGACGCAAATCATATGTCACGCAAGAAGACAACAGTTGTGGGTAAAATCTTGTCAATATGGGTTTGTAGTTCATTATCGAGCAAGTTCGTTGGCGTTCAAAGAGTGCGCCCTACAAAGCGTGCGCTGGACGCTGATGATTCTGCGACATTCTTAGCAGTTTTCTGGCTTCGAGTTCTTTCTGCTCCCAAGCAGAGTCAGCTCCCGGCGACCTGCCATGCTTCGCGAACGCAAACCGTTACATGCTTTCCTTGTAACAGAGAATCTTTTATGGCATCACATGATTTTGAAAAATATATAGAGGTGAATGATGGCGCTTGAGTCCAGGTATTTTTCGCTGAGCCTGGAGTCACTCAGGGCCCTGGGGAGCTGGGCTGCGGACTGTGCTGAGAGGTCGCTGCCGGTGTATGAAACTCATGCTGATTCAAACTCCCGGCCTCGCGCCGCGATCGAGGGCATTCGGGTGTTTGCCGGTGGGGGAAAGCGAACCGCTCAGTTGCGGTCCCTTGCCCTGGCGGCGTTTTCCGCCGCACGTGATGCAGGGAATAATCCAGCTGCTGCAGCGGCTGCTCGTGCAGCCGGCCTTGCAGCGTCCAGCGCTTATACGCATCCATTGGCGGATGTCCACCAGACAAAGCACATTCTCGGTCCAGCGGCCTATGCTGCGCTGGCGCTTGAGCTCTACCACGCCGACGATCCAAACATCGGGGAGGGCGAGGTTCGTTGGGCAATCGAACACGTTACCCCTGAAGTGCGCGAAGTGTTGCTACAGATGCCCGCTCGCAAAGCGGGAAACAGCCGGTTGGACAAGATCCTATATGAACTGGATGAGGGCATCCGCAGTCTGGTAAGTTGAGCCTGTAAAACTTTGCCGGTTTCGTTGGCATTGTCGTCTTTTTTGTTTGTGTCGGGTTGCTGAAAGACCTTATTCTGTCTCATCCGTGTTTTGTCTTTGCGTCGCCAGCGTTTTTGTTCATCTGTGGTTTTTGGTTGTTGCTGAAATCAAAGGTTCGTGTAAAACTTAGTCAAGTTTGCGGGCAGGTTCTTTTACAGTCAGCGAGTTTGGCGTTCATAAAATGGCCTCACAAAGCGTGCAGCCGACAAGTGGGAGTCTGCGCGATTTTCAAGCTTGTTTCTGGCTTTGATTTTTTTTCCGGCTTCCCAGCCGAGTCCCATCCCGTCCACTTGCGGTTAGCGCCAGCCGCAAGGCTGCTATCTAAATTTAGGTGTTTATATGTTCAGTATAAAAGACCGTAATCTTCTTCGTGACCACATCCTCCAACTTGCCAGGTCAGATTCACGAATCGCGGCAGGCGCTGTTGTCGGTTCACTTGCATTAAGTGATGGAGATCGTTGGTCAGACCTTGATTTAACTTTTTCAGTGGCAGATGATCACTCCATTTGGGATGTGCTTGAAGACTGGGCCCATAACATCATAAAGGCTTTCAATGCAACTCAATTATTCGACTTACCCAGTGGCACTTCCATTTATCGAGTATTTTTACTGCCTGGTTGTCTACAATTTGACTTATCCTTTACGCCAGCATCCTCATTCGGGGCGACTGGACCGAAATTCAAATTGCTCTTTGGTACGTCTGTGGAAAAGCCCTACCCACCGCCACCAGTGGCGCAGGAACTCTTTGGCTACGCAGTACACCATGCGTTGAGAGCCCGCTTTTGCATCGAACGTGGGCGCTATTGGCAGGCTGAATACTGGATTAGCGCAACTCGTGATTATGCCCTTCACCTCGCTTGTCTTCGCCGCAACCTTCCACCAAATCACGGCAGGGGCTTTGATGATTTACCTTCTGAAATTCAGAACGTTTTTATTAAAGCATTAGTAACCAAACTGACCCGTGATGAACTATTGCGCGCACTTGGTCGTGTTATTGATGGGCTTTACTATGAAATCGACGGTGTCCAAGAATTAGCAATCAAAGTTAAGCCTCAACTGCTTGAGTTAACCGCTGAATGGGAACCATGAACTTCCGAGAACCGCAGCCCAACAAAGGGCATATCCGACTCGTGGGACTCGCTGCATTTTTCTGGAGTTTTCTACGCCTTGGTAGAACTCCGTTTCCGAGCCTTATGCAAATCCCGCCCACTTGCAGGTAACGCAGGCCGTTAGACAGCCAGTTAGATGAAGCGAATGTTTGCTGCGATTTCAATCAATCACAGAAAGGAACAGAATACATGGAACTGCCTGGATCGAGCTATCTTCTGGCCCTTGCTACGATCTCGATTACCTTTGTAGCTTTCTCAACCATTGCAGTTGTATTGCGGCAAGCACAGGGCGCTGGCTTGGCGGAATATGAGATTATATTGCTTCGTTTGTATTTGGTGAGTGGCTTGGAAGCTACGGTCTTTTCCTTGATACCACCGCTGCTCGGATTGTTTGGCATAACTCCTTTATTGGTATGGCGTGTTTCAAGTCTCGCTTTTGCCCTTGTAATGATTTGGCGAGGAATTTACTTCAGACGTCGCCAGGTCCGCTTTGAGCGGCGGCGGCTTATTGATATCCTTTATGCCGTCTATTCCATTGCAATCCTCGGTTTGTTAATAAATGCGCTGGGAATTTTTATCGAGCCAAACGCCGGCCTGTATGCGCTGGCAGCAACCTGGTTACTGGTAAACGCAATAATCGCCTTCGTCCTTGCTCTCGAAAGATTCCTTCATCCGCCACAGAAGGAATAGAGCCGAAGAGCCTATGTCCCAAGGTGCCATGCGAGCGTCTACCGCTGCGCGTCGCCCGAAGCTCGCTCGCCCAATCTGCGGCACCTGCGGCAAGCATTTTTCTGGCTTCGAGTTTTTCTGGTCTCAAACAGAGGCAGCGTACCGTCCACCTGGCATGCCTTGCGAACGCAAACCGTTAGGCGGCAACCTTTATTGGTGGTAGTGTTCAGGAGTCATTGCATGGATAACACTCTGAGAACGGCAATCGCACAACAGTTCGATGCCACCATCGATATGCTCGAGAATGTCCTTCGCGCCTGCCCTGACGAGCTATGGCATCTCCGCCTTTGGGATGATCCGAAACTGCCTCGGTCTTCGGAGTTCTGGTATATCAGCTATCACACACTTTTCTGGCTCGATCTGTACTTATCTGGCTCAGTTGAAGGTTTCATGCCCCCGGCGCCGTTCACTCTCGACGAACTGGATCCAGCAGGCATAATCCCGCAGAGATCTTACGACAAAGATGAACTACTAACCTATCTTGGGCATATCCGTCTGAAATGTCGATCGACCATTGAAGCTCTGACCAGCAAAAAAGCTCGCCAGCCATGTACATTCCCCTGGGGAGAAGTCACCTTTGCAGCATTGCTCTTGGATAATATGCGGCATGTTCAGGAACACGTCGCACAATTGAACATGATCCTCGGTCAGAAGACCGGCTGGTCTCCCAGATGGGTGACCAATGCAAAGAAAACAGCTGCCTAACAACACATCCAGCGGACGCTTCGCCCGCTCTCCGCCAAAGCGGCTCGCGCGCTCGAAAAGCCAGTTCCGTTTCGAGGCTACTTCTCGGCGAAGCGCCGCTGATACACAACGTTGGGCAGACCCTAAGGGAGAAAAATGATAAAGAGATGTGTCATTCTAATAATGCTTCTAGCCGTTTTTACGAATGCGTGTGAAACCCAACAAGTATCAACGCCTAGCGTATATTCCCCAACACACCCATCATCTCTCCCATCTATCCGAGCTGGCAGCACCACTCCGGCACTCACACAAACCAACACGCCTCAGACACAATCATTTTATACACCCACTCTATTTGCAAGCAACACTCCTTTGGCATCGCTGATAATAGAAATTATTGGCACACCCACGTTTTCCCCAACGCTCACTCCAATACCCACTCTAGGGCCAAATCAGGCCAGGCCATTAGTCAATATCCATATGCTGAGTGCGTCAAGCGGCTGGGGCCTAGAAGAGAATGGACATATTGTCCACACGAAGGATAGCGGAACCACATGGAATGACGTCACTCCACCGCAGGGCGCCTACAATAAAAACGGTTTCTTTGCCATTGACTCTCAGACTGCCTGGGCCACGCCATATTGTTTAGGCTCCTTGTTTGGTGGTGACAATCCCTATTTCTGCAAAGGTTCAATCAATCAAACGTATGTTTGGGCAACTCATGATGGTGGCAACATATGGCTTGCAAGCTCGCCTATATGCATAAACTCTGGGTGCAGCGACCCTATTTCATCTGAAGGGGATGGCTCTCTCCTGCCCGAATCCATACGTTTCATCGACTCTCAACATGGCTGGCTGGCAATTAGCAGAGGCAGCAGAATGTTTCAGGATCGTTATAATGTCTTTTACACAAATGACGGCGGCAAAAATTGGGGCTTCCTTATTTCCGCATGGACAAACGACTTTATAAGCGGCTCAATCGCAGCCTTGGAACCGCTCGATGAAGAAAGTGTTTTTTTATTTACCAACCAAGCCCATGGAGCATACGATCCTCGTAACGACCTGGAGTATTCACTATCGAATGACGGCGGTAGAACCTGGCGAGATGGGTATGGCGATTTCCCAATTCCTACCATCCACCCTCTCGTCAATCTTAACACCCCTTTCCCTTTTACAAATTATCCAAGATGTGGGACCTTTGAAAGCAAGGCAGTTCCCCCGTTTGTTCTTGACCTAACACAGGAATGTCACTATTATGACGAAACCAACCAAATTGTTTACTATTTTATCCATCTACATAGTGAAAATGGCGGCAAAACATGGAACCACTGGCAACAAACAGGAAACGTAGACTTTATCAACGCGAAAACAGGCTGGGAAATGGTCGTAAAAGGCGACAAATTACATGAGATACAGCAAACTCACGATGGTGGGCTAACCTGGTCTGCGATAAAAACTGTCGAATGGGATGGCATCTTAAATTTTGTCAACGATCAGATTGGGTATGCACTGGCGTACAATCAAGGTGTTATGGCAGTTATGTTCACTGCTGATGGCGGAAAAACCTGGGAAATGAAATCGCAAGCGCCTCTAACACGCGTTCCGTGCCTGATTGGCACTTGGAATGTATGCCATTGGTGACATATATTTTTCGGCAGCGAATCTTGCGTGCCCCAAGGTTGCCTAACACAGCGTGGAGCTAACGCAAACCGTTAGCTCGCAATGCAAAAATCAGTAGCATATTATGGAGAAAATATGAACGCTCAAATAAAAGAAAACGTATTCAAACGCGTTTTATGGCTTTATGGGCTGTATTCAATTCTAAATTTATTTTCTTTTTTGCTCGGCTATCATTTTTTGCCCGAAGGTTTCATGCGTGGTAGTCCATATTCGGCAATTGGTTTATTTGTTGCTTCGGCATCATCATTTTGGAGTGAGTTTAGCCTTACCCTGCTATTCAATCTTGGCACAGTCATTGTCGTTTGCATATTAACTAACCTTCAACAACTTAGGCATGTACCCGTAGGCTATATTGTTCCTGTTATTTTAGGAGTTGCCTCTGGTTTGGTATCTGGCACTAATTCCTTTGCCGCATCCGACTTGAAACAATTCAATGCGTGGGATGGTATGGCGCTTGGTATGGGCATCGGGGGAATTGAAATGCTTGCGTATGTGCTGGTGATTTCTGCAACTGCAAATATCGGGCTCTATAATTACGAAAGTCTAAAACAGTGGCAAGGTGAAAAACTCAGGAATTTGCGAGATATAAAGTTATCAATGTCCGAAACGTTTTGTCTTGGTCTTGGAATATCCATGATTGTTTTTGCCGCTTATCGGGAAACGGTCATGGCTTTCGCCCAATGAAAGAAAACCTTCGTGGCAAAAAGCGAGCTAACAAAGCGCGCAGCGGATTTGTGGGATTCTGCGCTGGTTTCAAGGAGTTTTCTGGCTTCGAGTTTTTCTGCTCTCAAACAGAGGCAGCGTACCGTCCACCTGGCATGCTTCGCGAACGCAAGCCGTTGGGCACTTGATTTCACATAATTTTAATTTATGCCTGCTACAATTTACACTTACTATTCTGAAGCAATGGGTGGAAAATCTTCACAAAAGCGACAATATGCAATGACAAAATATTAGAAAGGTTAAGAGTACAAGCTCATACTTGTGAGTTTAACGGTATGGATACGAATCTCAAACCCAATTGGCAGCATGTAGGCGCTTTCCTCGGTCTCACCTTCGGCCTGACCTGGCTGCTCGACCTGGCTATATATTTGCGCGGCGGTTTGCGCGTCTCAGGGATCGCCCTCTTCACGGATTTGCAGACATTATTGCCCGCGTTCAGCGCCATTCTATTGGGCCTATTCTTTTTCCCTGAAAGCCCTATCTACCGGGGGCGACCAGCCGGGCATACACGTTGGTTCTTTTATTATTATGTAGTGACGACGGTCTCCTATGCCATCGGCGCGCTGAGTGTGCTGTTAGCCCCGGCGCAGAATAAGATCACAGAAATGGGGATTCTGATCCAGATTCTGGCTATCCTAGGTCTGCTATTGCTCGTCGTGCTGCGCTTTGCGGCGGGGCGTGAGCGGATGGCGCGGGTCTGGCTTTCCTGGGGGAATATTCGCCTTTGGCTTCTCTTTGGCGTGGGATTTGCCGTCTATTACGCCCTGCAGGCTGCACTCAATGCTGCCTTTGGTTTGGGCGGCGCCACGCTGACAGTGCCCGGGGTCAATTCCCCAATCATCCTGGTCCTGGCAGGCGTGCAGTCGGTAGTACTGGCGCCGCTTCTATTCATTCTCATCTTCTTCGGCGAGGAATATGGCTGGCGGGGATATCTACAAAATGAACTGATCAAGCTGGGCCGAGTACGTGGCGTGCTGTTGGTAGGCTTAATTTGGGGCGCCTGGCACTGGCCCATCATTCTCATGGGCGTCAATTATCCGGGCCACCCGCTACTGGGCGTGCTGCTAAATACGCTCAACACTATTGGCATCGCCGTTGTCCTGGGTTTTGCCGTGCTCAAGTCGGGCAGTGTTCTGTTGGCCGCCTACCTACACGGCATCATGGACCAGCTCATTAACTTCATCGTGACGCTGGGGTTCCGCCCGCACGACCCTGCCTTCTCTTTCGGCATCGGTATCTACGGGATCATGATTTTGGCCCTCGTAACTATGATCATCCTCCGGGACCCGATTTGGCGAGACAAGGGCAATAAACCTTCCAATGATTTTTCGGGGTAAAAACAAGCTGCGATATGGCCCAACACCGGCTCGACCGGACGGGGCGATAGCCCCGAGAGTATGCGGTGCGTTTTGCTAGATTTCGTGCCATAATGTTTGTGGCGGCTTGCCAGGTTTGCCCCGCCGGTGAACCATTCCATTAGGCGGCTTCACCAAGTTTTGCGACTCCCTTAAGTAGTTGCCGGGGCGGCCTGGCGTGGATGTTCGAGGAGGCTTCTGACATACGGGGTGGGCCGCTCTCCACTTGACCTGGTCGCGGGAAAATAACAGCCTGCGAATTGACGTTGTGAAATAAAAAGGTCGCCCGGGCTAGTGCGGGACTGCCAAGGTGGCTGGCACTTATTCTCTCGAAGGATTCCGGCGAAGGGCAATAGGGAAGAACCAGCAGGCAAGAGCATCTTGCAAGCCAGACTGATCGCCGGCCGAATTCATTTCGGCCGTTTTGTTTATTTGGAACTATTTTTGAGCGAGAAGACTAAAGCCCTTTGGTGGTGAGACCCATGGTCATCAAGACAAAGGCCGCGGCCAGGAGAATGACGCCGGCCAGACCCAGCCAGCCAACCGCGATCACATTGAAGTGGCTCAACAGATAGACTACAAAACCTACGGCAGCGATGATAACACTGGCCCAAAATGTGCTGTGTTTAGGTGGATTGAGTTTCATGATTACCTCCATGGCATGGAATCCATTTCCACACCTTTAGATTATCGTAGCACGCTACCGGAGTCTTTTCAACAGAGAATTTTGGATTCCAGTAAATCTGATAAAAGCAATCCCTTTTTCGGGGAATTATGAGCTTCGGGGTAAGGCTTGTTTTTGGACAATTCAATTTAGCAGAAGAAGATACGAGACTCTGACTCGGTTGGGACAGGAGGGTGAATCCGTATTTTGAAACACGCTGTTTCAGGGAAACAGGAGAATCCCGAAACCGGGTTTAGAGACAAAAGTCACGGTTTAGCGGGTTGTTTGGCAATTGGAGGAACCCTCGGGAACCGCTACAATATCTACAGGAGAGCCTGTATGGTTCAAGTCGTTGCCGATACTACTTGTGGACTGCCCCGAGACCTGCTGAGACAACGCGGGATCCCCTGCGTGGCGCAGGTCGTAATCTTTGGCGACGAATCCTATCATGACGCGGGTGAGCTGGAAACCGCGACCTTCCTCAAAATGCTCAAAGCCTCCGCAGCCCTGCCAAAGACCGCAGCACCCGAGCCGGCGCTTTACTTCCCCATCTTTAAGAACGCGCAGGAACGGGGAGAAAGCGTGATGGTCCTTGCGCCATCCTACAAGATCAGCGGTACAGTGCGCTCGGCTCAAACCGCCGCCCTGGAATTCCCGGGCCTGGAGGTCCGCATCGTAGATACGTTGAGCGTGTCGTGCAACCTGGGCTCACTCGTCCTGATCGCCGACGACCTGGCCAAGGCGGGCAAGGGAATGGATGAGATCGAAAAGATAGTCAGGGACATGATCCCGCGCGGACGGCTCTATTTTGTGGTGGATACGCTCGAATACCTGGCCAAAGGCGGACGCATCGGCGGCGCAAAGGCCTTGCTTGGTGAATTGATCAGGATCAAACCAATCCTGGCCTTTTGCAATGGACAGGCCGAAGCTTATGAACAGCAGCGTACGCGCAAACGATCGCTGGCGCGCCTGGTGGAGATCGTCGAGGAACAATGTCCAAAGTCCGACGGGGCACACCTGGCGGTGCTTCAGGTAGCGGCGGAGGCTGAAGCCTCCAGAATGGCCGCGGACCTGAAATCGAGGATGAACCTTTCGGAGGTGCCCATCTATGAATTGCCGCCCGCCATTGTCGTCCACAGCGGGCCGAAAGCGATGGGCGTCGGGTTTTTTATGTAAGCACCCCCGTTTTGCTGCGCAAGGTCGAATGGTATAATTCACGCGCTAAAACCAAATTTCACAAGGTAGTAGTATAGTAAGGAGCTCCCATGTCAGGTCATTCCAAGTGGTCAACCATAAAACGAAAAAAAGGCGCAGCCGATGCCAAGCGCGGCGCGGTCTTTACACGGCTCACGCGTGAAATCGTGATGGCTGCCCGAGACGGCGGCAGCGATCCGAACGCCAATTTCCGCCTGCGGCTCGCGGTGGACAAAGCCCGTTCCGAAAACATGCCCAAGGATAATATCGAACGCGCCATCAAGCGCGGCTCCGGTGAGGATAAAGAGGGTGTTGTCTTTGAGCAGATCTTTTATGAAGGGTATGCCCCGCATGGAGTGGCTGTGATGGTCGAGACCGTCACCGATAATCGCAACCGCACGGTGTCGGACCTGCGCCATGCGCTTACCAAAGCCGGCGGCAGCATGGGAGAGGTTGGATCGGTAGGCTGGCAGTTCGACCGCGTGGCTTACTTTTCCTTTCCGGCCAGCGCGATGAATTACGATAAAGCTTTCGAACTTGGCATTGAGGCGGGCGCCAATGATGTTATCGATGATAACGGAGCGATCGAGATCATCGGCCCGGTCGAGACCTTCAAAGATATTGCAGACCGCCTGCACGCGGCCGGAGTCCAGCCCGAAGAGGCCGGGCTGCGGATGCTCCCCAAACAGGAAGTAGAGCTCTCCGTGGAACAGACCGTTCACGTCTTGAAGGCTCTCGAAACGATCGAAGAACTCGACGACGTTCAAAATGTATTTTCGAACCTGAAGCTGACCGAAGAGGCGCTTTCGGCGCTTGAAGCTGCCTAGTGAGTCCGGCAGAAATTTCGGCGAGACCCCGGAGAGAAACTCCCTGACCTCTGCAGCAAAACCTTATAACATGATGGTAACTAACCACCGCTCCGACATCAAACAGTCTAAGGAAAGGATGTGCGCAGATGCTACCCCTGCGCACATCCTGTTTTTTGGAACCCTTCTCTTCAGACTGAAAAGGTGGGGAGACGCCCGGAGCAGCAACCCATGACGCTTGCGCTGGGCATCGATCCGGGATCAGCCACAACCGGATATGGCTTCGTCCGCATGGCGGCGGATGGCAGCCTGGAAGCCGGCACCTTTGGTGTCATCTTAACCCCGCCGAAAATCCCCGACCATCAACGCCTGTTAATGTTGTATCGCGATTTGAAAGAATTGCTCGCCCTTCAGCGTCCCGATACCTGCGCGGTGGAGAAATTGTTCTTCCAGCGCAATGTTTCGACGGCGATCACAGTGGGGCAAGCGCGAGGTGTGGCGCTATTGGCGATCGCCGAGGCCGGGCTGGAACTGGCTGAATACACACCGAACGAGGTCAAGCAGGCAGTGGCGGGTTACGGATCCGCCGACAAGCGGCAGGTGCAGGAAATGGTGCGGACGCTGCTGGGCCTGCCCGAAATTCCCCGCCCCGATGATGCTGCCGACGCGCTGGCGATCGCGATCACACACCTGCACACGCACAGATATTAACCCCATCCATAAACATCGGTATACATCCCTGTTACTCTGTGGTTAAATTGAACCATGATAGCTACCCTGCGCGGCGAAATCATCCAGATAGAAGATAATGCTCTTGTAGTCGAAGTTGGGGGGATGGGATTACGCGTCTTTGTCCCGGCACCGGTGCGCGGGCGAATGAAGGTGGGGGAGGCAGCCCTGCTGTATACCCACCTGGTTGTCCGTGAAGATGCGCTGACCCTGTATGGCTTTGAGACGCAGGCCGACCGCGACCTGTTCAACATGTTGTTGGGAGTCGATGGCGTTGGGCCAAAGGTATCCTTGTCGGTGTTATCAACGCTCACCCTGGATACCGTCCAGCGCGCGGTATTCTCGGAAGAAAGCGAGCTGCTCAGCCGCGTGCCCGGTGTGGGCAAAAAGACCGCACAGAAGATCGTGCTTTACCTGCACGACCGGCTTAAGCCGGTGGACGCCCTTGGAAAAATCGCCTCGCTATCGGATACAGACAGCGAGGTGCTGGCCGCCCTGACGGCCCTGGGTTATTCGGTGGTGGAGGCGCAAACAGCCATTCAGTCTCTGCCGCATGATGCGCCGGAGGGGGTAGAGGAACGGCTCAGGACGGCGCTTCAATATTTCACCGGCAAATAAATTTCATTCCCACTTCAAATATCATCATGTGAAAGAATAAAGGTGATGGGCGCCGCGAAGGAGTCCCATCACCTTTGTTTTCCGAAGGCGCAGAGAATGCTGCTGCCCGGAATCTTTTTCCTATTCAGTACCCAGGGAAGATGAAGTTGTCGATCAATAGGTGGTCAGGTAAAAGTAATCGCGTGAATGTGCGGTAAGGTAGAGGTTGGGGTCTGACTGCATTTGATCCAATAATTGGACGGCCTGCAAAGAGTTACCCGGCTTGCCGCTGGGCTGATAGATGGCAAAGTGAGCGTAGTGCTGGTTGATGTCGAGCTGCATGGCATTGTACGCACCGGCCTCCTGCAGTGCCTGTGCAAGCGTCCCGACGGAAGTCCCATTCCCAACCGCGTAAATCAGATAGCGAGAGTCCTGAGTGATGCCAACGCCTGTCCGCCAGGTGATATCCTGGTTGCCGATGGTATTGCCCCACATCACATAATTGACGACGTTAACCATCGGATTGATCTGGCCGCTTCGTACGATCAGAGGGCAGTTCTGCCGGAAGGCGATCAGATCCGGCGTCTGAGTAATCCCGCCATCCCAGGCTCCGATATTCACGTGCCCATCTCGATAAATGGCCAGCGTGGCCAGGCCCGGCATGGGGGGCAGGAGCGTTACGCCGTCGACCATCATTCCATAATGGCCATTAATAGCCTTGAAACCCCCGTTGAACGCGGCCACGAGATGACTCTGGTCGGCCACGGGCATCATCCCCGGGTTGGGGATGGCGTTCACGACACTGGCGGCGTGAGATGGTTCCAGGAAGCCCGGCATCATATGCAGCTGCAGCCGGGACAGGTCAATACGAACGAGAGCAATCGCGGCATAAGGTCGCTGCGGATCCAGTTGTAATAGCGCCTGGGCCATCAGGGGAACCCCGTTTGTCGATGGGCCGTACGCCTGCCAGCCTATCTGCGGCAGGGCGCTGACCACGTCAGAAGCCGGTGGAATGATCACTGCCGGGACGGACTGTGGCGCGGCAACACTGCTCGGGACCAGCTTTCGGGCTGCCGGCGGTTGATGGAGCACGGTAGGCTGCGATACAGTGATCTGTACCTTGCCTCCATTATGAGCAGACATAAATTGGTAGATGACATCCTTTATGCGGAACGACACACCCTCAATATCTGCCGCCCCTTGAGGGCCAAGCACCGATCTCAAAAGGTCGGCTCCTTGCGCGCCAGTGGCAGGTGAGGCAGCTGGGAGAACAACAACAAGGCCAAACAAAGCCGTGCCGAGCACGGCCAGAACACAGACCAGGTAAAGCCATAAAAACCTTTTAGCCATGTTTCTTTGGTATCGATCCCGGATCATTCAAACTCTCCGTCAGTATTGGATGCAGCGGTCACTTTGCTCGAAGTATAGGAGCCGAACAATCTCATCATAATCCCTGTAGATGACGAGGGGATGAAGGAACCATTAACGTGTTTATCATTTTTGTTGAAGGCAGGGATTGGAAATACATCAAAAATCCAACCCTCTTCAAGTGCTATAATCCTTCCGATCCCAAATCGTCCGCTCGAACCCTTTCGGTAAATGGAGGAAATGCTTTGTGGGCGCATTCCCTAAAAGCGACCATGCCGGCCTTTACGGATAGCTCTTAAGGTAAATATTGGATGTGGTATAAGATCAAAATATCTCTATTGTTCTTGCTGGCGGTAGGCCTCACTTCGTGCGGCGCGAGGGGGCCGGTACCTGCAACGCAATTGGCTGCGCCCCCTGTCACGAGCACGCCGACAGCCCCAGCAACGGAAACCCCCGCAGTCACGCCATCCCCCACCGCAACCGAGGACCCTCCCACCCCGACGCCTGAGATCCAAACCTTTAGCGATGATGAGCTCAGAGCCCAGGTTGACCGCCTGGCCGCCGCTTTTATGAGGAGCACGAGAAACCCGGGATTGTCGGTAGCCGTAGTGCTGCGTGATCCGGCGTCCGACCAACTGCAGGCCATGCTCTTGAACTACGGTACATTATTCAAAGATGGAGGAGGGGCCGTTGACTCGGGAACCGTTTATGAGCTAGGCTCCATTACCAAACTGTTCACGGGCATCCTGCTGGCCGAGGCGGTCAATGCCGGTGAAGCAAGTCTTACCGATCCGATCCAGGCGTACCTGCCAACGGGTGTACAGGCGCCTCTTTATAAAGGGATCCCCATTTCACTGGTCAACCTGGCTACTCATCGCTCCGGCTTACCGCGCGACCTTTATACCGATAGCTTTTCCGACATATATGCGTGGTTGAACGGCTTTCGGCCCAATATCGCGCCCGGCTCGGAGTATATCTATTCGAACCTTGGCTATGAAATACTGGGGGATATCCTGGCAAGACAAGCAAATAGTGATTATGGGACGCTAGTCTTTGAATCGGTGAGCCAGCCTTTGGGCCTTTTGGATACACGCGAGATCCTAACTGACGATGAGAGGTCCAGGCTTGCCAAAGGATATAGCTACGATGGATCGCCGACGGATTATGAACCGGAAACCGGCGCCATGAGCAGCGCGGGCTACCTGCATTCCACTCTTAAAGACATGACGCGGTTCCTGATCGAAAACATGCAACCTGAGAGCGTCCCGCTGTCCGCGTCGCTCGAGCTGGCACAAACCGTGCAATCCGTGGGAAGAAATCCGGGCACGGGGACCGCGCTGGGTTGGGAGATCGAACGGCCCGGCAAACCTGATGAGCGACTTTCGAAGGGAGGCGCCACCTTTGGCTTCTCAAGCTATATTTCTTTTGCGAAGGATGGCAGTTCGGGATTCGTCCTTTTGACGAACGGGCAATATGTCGATAACCTTGCGCTCTCCATGGAGCGTCTCCTGGGTGAGACGCCCTGATCAATTCATACTTTTCAAAGGAAGGGATTATCCATGTTAAACAAAAAGATTGCATTCATCGGACCGGGCGTCATGGCAGAAGCCATGATCGCAGGATTGCTGCGCAAGAAATTAGCCGAACCCGACAAAATGACGGCATCGGGGCCGCGCCCGGAGCGAGGCCAGGAATTGCATAAAAAATACGGCATCCTGGTCACCACCGACAACGCCGCCGCTGTGCAGGAAGCAGAGGTGGTTGTCTTATCCGTCAAACCGCAGAGATTGAGCGAAGTCATGAGGGGACTGAAAAGCATCCGCCCGGAGGCCCTGATCCTATCCATTGTGGCGGGCGCGTCGATCAAGAAGATCGGCACGGGTTTGAAACTCAAAGCCATTGTGCGTTCGATGCCCAATACGCCTGGGCAGATAGGGGAGGGGATCACGGTGTGGGCGGCATCGGCTGAGACTTCAGGCGAGCAGCGCGAAGAGGCGCGTTCTATGCTCGGCGCGCTGGGGGAAGAGGTTTTTGTAGAAGACGAAGGTTACCTCGACATGGCGACCGCTTTATCGGGCACCGGCCCGGCCTATGTTTTCCTCTTCACCGAAGCGCTGATCGATGCGGGAGTGCATATGGGCTTTCCGCGCCGCATCGCCGAACAATTGGTGCTGCAGACCATCAAAGGCTCGACTTCATTTTATGAGCAGGCAGAACGGCACCCTGCTACGCTGCGGAACCAGGTGACCTCTCCGGGCGGTACCTCGGCGGAGGCGCTGTATTACCTGGAAAAAGCGGGCTTCCGTACGGCGATTTCGCGGGCAGTCTGGGCGGCGTACCAACGCTCACTCGAACTCGGGAAAGAGCAGCCGATACATATCCCTGAGGGGCACATGGATGAATCCGCGTAAATAATATGTCCAATCGTTCCGCGCTCGAAGTGGTTGCCGCTCCCGGGGCAATGGGAGAATCAATGAGAAAACTTATCGAGGTCACATTTCAAAGTCTTGACGGTGTAGTCGATGCGCCGGATGTCGTATAAGAGGCTCGACCCTATTTTCTCTCGAATCCGGAGCACGAAAATTACGCCAGGGAAAAGCTATTTGTCGCAGATGCATTACTGTTGGGCCGCAAGACCTACGAAGCCTTTGCAGAATCGTACCCACGCATGGCAGCGTCACCTCAAGGAGTTCCGAATGACTTCGTGGACTATATGAACAGCATCGCGAAGTATGTTGCTTCGACCACGCTGCAATCCGCAACCTGGAACGCAACCATCATTAAAGGCGACATCGCCGAAGAAGTCCGCAAGCTGAAAGAGCAGCCGGGCAAAGACATCGTGAAATACGGAACGGGGCAGCTTGACCAGGTCTTGTTCAGCCACGACCTTGTGGATCTTCTTTGTATCGACGTGTACCCTTTCATACTCGGACACGGAAAACGGCTCTTTGAAGGTATCGAGATCACCAGACACCTAAAGCTTTCCAATGTCAGAAGATTCAAAAATGGAACGGTGATCTTGGAGTATAGTCTCCAGAAATAGGGCCACCACAGAGTGTGAGGAGTTACTATTAATCGTGGGCTAATCACAAGATTTTCCGCAGGTCCATCGGTAGCAGCAGGGATGGGTTGCCCCGCAGCGCGGGGCGGTTACCTCCAGTCACATTTTGGGTGATAATAGGCTCTGAAGCTAGATGTTCTTCGGGGATTCTGCAATCTTGGGAAGGATGCGCCGGGTTGATTTATAATTCTGTCGCATTTCCCACCAAAGTCTCAACGACATGTCTCTTTTTACGGTTTCCTCCCTCTCCAAATCGTTCGGCGCGGAAGATATCTTCCACGAAGTTTCGTTTTCGGTGGCGAAAGGCGCCCGCTTTGCACTGGTCGGGCCGAACGGCATCGGCAAGACAACCCTGCTGCGCATCCTGGTAGGGTTGGAAGAACCATCGTCGGGCAAGGTGACACACGCCAAATCCCTGCGGATCGGCTACCTGCCGCAGGAAGCCGATTTTCAACTCGGGGGTACGGTCTGGGAGGCGTGCGTCTCGGTCTTTGCGGATCTGATCCGCCAGCAGGGGGAGCTGGAAAAACTCGAACACGAAATGTCGGATGAATCGAAACGAGAACCGGCTTTGATAAGGTATGGGGCCCTTCAAGAGGAATTCGAACGACGGGGCGGCTACGTTTATCAAGTTCGCATCAAACAGGTGCTCACCGGGCTTGGCTTTGATCCGTCCGATTTCACGCTGGCACTCGATCACCTCTCGGGCGGCCAGCGCACGCGCGCCTACCTCGCTCGGCTGCTGCTTTCAGACCCTGACCTGCTGCTACTCGACGAGCCCACCAATCACCTCGATATCAACGCGGTCGAATGGCTGGAAGGCTATCTCAGCCAGTGGGAAGGGGCGGCGGTCATCGTTTCGCATGACCGCTATTTCCTGGACCATGCCTGCAATGCCTTGCTCGAAATGGCCCTGAGCGGCTCGGAGTTCTATCGCGGCAATTACAGCATGTACTTGCGTGAGCGCGAGAATCGCTGGAACCATCGCGTGGAGGTCTTTAAGTCCGAGCGTGACAAGCTGCTGAAGGACGTGGAGTACATCAAGAAGAATATCTCCGGGCAGAACGTGCAGCAAGCGAAAGGCAAACTACGCCGGCTCACCCGTATTGTTCAAGCCATCGAGCAGGTTGGCATGGATGCCGTGGTCAGCACGAACTGGTCGCAGCTGGATGTGGAGACAACCACCAGCCCGTTCAGTGTGGAAGAGGCCGAGAAGCACGTACATGCCCTCAGGTCGCCGATCCGCGCCACGCCCAACCTGGGCCTGCATCTGCGTTCCTCGCGTCGCTCGGGCGATCTGGTGATCCGCACACACGACCTGGAGGTGGGCTATCCGGATAAATTACTGTTCCGTGCCCCGGATATTGAACTGCGCCGTACCGATTGCGCGGCCCTGATCGGACCCAACGGAGCGGGCAAATCCACGCTTCTCAAGACGATCCTCGGCCAACTCGAACCTTTGGCGGGAGAAGTGACCCTGGGCGCAAGTCTGCATATAGGCTACTTCGCACAGGCGCATGAGGGACTCAACCCCGATAAGACCGTGCTTGAGGAAATCCTTGCAGCCTCCCCGGGGATGCTGCCCTATCAGGGACGCGATTATCTGGGCAAGTACCTGTTTTCGGGTGATGACGCTTTCAAGAAGGTGTCCATGCTCTCCGGCGGCGAACGGGGACGGCTCGCGCTGGCAAAGCTCGCCTTGCAGGATACAAACTTATTGCTGCTCGACGAACCGACCAACCATCTCGACATCCCATCGCAGGAAGTGCTGCAGGCCGTGTTGGATGAATATCAGGGAACGATCCTGCTGGTCACACACGACCGCTATCTGGTGGATGCCCTTGCCACGCAGATCTGGGAAGTTAACCCGGAGGAGAATCACCTGACGGCTTTCAAGGGGACGTATTCGCAATTGAAGGAAGAAAGGGAAAAGGAAACCGCGCGGTACGCGCAGGATCTCCGAAGCCCACATGAGGCCGCCTCAGTCGGCCGCACCCCGGAAAATGCCTCGAAATCACGGCGCAGGGAAATATCGGATTTGGCAAAAGAGGAGCGCCGCCGCGTGGCAAGATTGCAGCAATTGGAAAATGCGATAGCGACGCTTGAAAAACAATTGGCCGACCTTGGCTTGCAGTTGGAGAACCCTCCGGCGGACCAAGCTATTGTTGCCCGCCTGGGACAAGAGTATGAGTCCGTCCAGAAAAAAATGGATGAGAAATTAGGCGAGTGGGAGAGCATGCAGGCGTAGAGGGCTCTCCCGAACCGGGCGAGATGGATGAGTCGAAAACAGGCCAAAGCCCATCCCCAAATGTCGAGAACGTTTTAGATGCCCTGGGCAAACTCTGCAATACAACTGAGTCGCGAAGTCGTTTATTGGGACATAAGAAATAGGGCAGAGTATAATCACGCGCTAGATCCTTTCCTCGGAGGCGGCATATGAGTGAATCGCTGGCAATTACCAAAACCGAAGGCCGGGTAGTGATCCTTCACCTGGCAGGCAGGCTCGATGCGCTGACGCAGCAGAAGCTGCTTGACATGGCCCGCTCGGAACAAGCAACAGGGGCGCGTTATCTATTAGTTGACTTGCAAAACGTCGAAATGATCACCAGTGCAGGCCTGGCTGCCTTGCATAACATGTACAAGCTGTTCACTCCCCAGGAGGAAGTTGATACCTGGGAAAAGGATAACCAGGGGAAGCTTTATAAGTCCTTATACTTTAAGCTGGCGGGCGCTTCTGCCAACGTTTATTATGTGCTGAATATAGCGGGGTTCCTGCACAACATCCCCATTTACCCAGGCCTTGAGGAGGCCCTAAAATCATTTGCCTAGAGTCCCTACTCAAGGCAGGATGACCCCTGGCGGCTGGGTTACGCGCCGCCCTGCAACATCGCTCTGCGAGGACGAAGAATTCCGAAAAAAATACATATTCCGGGGGCACGCCTGGAATATGTATTTTTTTCGGTTATTACAGGCGTTCAAACCTTTGGGTTTTCCGCCAATTCGACCGGCTCCACATGCACGGTGACATCGGCCTCGGGTAGGAGACCTTGCACCTTTTTCTCGATCTTTTCCGTCAGCGCATGAGCTTCATTGAGCGTTCGATCCCCATCCATCGTAACATGCAGGTCCACAAACCAGCTGGCGCCCGAGGGGCGGATGCGGACCGCGTGACAATCTTCCACACCTTTTATTCTCCCGACTGATCTTACGATTTTGTCCGATACGCCCTTGGGCGCTGCATCCAGCAGGGCTTGTATCGTGCGCCAACCCAGGTTGCCGCTGATAAAAACGACGATCAGTGCCACCACCACGGCGGCAATTGCATCAGCCTCGGACATCCAATGGATGTCCGGGACAAAGCGGCTGACCGTTACGCCGATCAGACCCACGATGACAACCGAGGACGACCAGATATCGGTGGAGAAATGCAGCGCATCCGCTTCCAGGGCTTGCGAGTGATATTTCCGGGCGGCACGATAAAGGATGCGCGAACGTGTGTAGTCGATGGCAATGGAGGTGCCCATGACAACGAACGACCAGACCGAGGTGGTAACCTCTGCCTTCTTGAAGAACAGGCGGTCCACGGCCTCATTTATGATCCAGGCCGAGGTGCCCAGCAGCAACAAGGTCTCGAACAAGGCCGAAAGATTTTCGATCTTGCCATGCCCGAAGTTGTGCTCCTTGTCTGCTGGCAGGTCAGAGACCCTGACCGCGAAAAGCGTCATCAGCGCGGCGACCAAATCCAGGGCGGAATGAGCAGCTTCCGCCAGGATACCGAGCGAATTGGTCAGAAGGCCGACCACGATCTTGAAGGAGGTTAATCCAATCGCGGCGGCAACCGAGCTTAACGCGGCCGAGCGTTTTTCCTTTTGGGCCTGGGTATGAGTCATGGTTTCCTCAATGGTTAGAAAGAGGTCGCCTGTCGTAAATTCAATTGAGAATCCGAGTGGGAGGTGTAGGAGCGAAAGATCGTCTGCCCTACTACGACTTTGAAGTTCTGGCGCCGGTCGCTAAATCATACCTAATTCAGAGGGCGATGGGAAGGGATAAATGTCATAAGTATGAGACCTGCCAGGGCGGCTTCAGGCGCCCTGGCGAATCATCAGGATAGCTCTCCGTTGGCCGAAAGCCGCAGGCGGGCGGTCTCGCGGCGGCCCACCGCCTCCATATGCTCCATGGCTGCGCCGAGTCCAAACAGGGGCATGTTGCCGTAAACACATTCAAATTGATCCGGATCGACCGTGTACGTTTCATGCCAGCTGCCCACAATGCCATCCTTGCCAACTGCCTTATTAAATCTCTGCCAGGCGCGCAGGTGCGGATCGGAGGGTTCCCTGGCGAATCTTTCAAGCTCATCGAACGAACGCCAGTATTGGATGAGCACCGGCCCGCGGGGTGAGCCATGTCCATATTATTTATTTCAACAAAGCTTTGTAGCTGTGCCGCAGAGAAACGTGACGTCGGTTTTCGTTCAAAGCCGCGTGCATTTGCTTGTCAAGGCTAATTCTTGCATTTAAGAACCTCCTTCTTGGAGGACGCAGCATGCTGGCGCACCCCAAGAAAGAGGTTATGTCTTGACCGCCCTGTCGTTACATTAGAACCAAATTGACTTTACTTTATCACACCCAGTTTCTTCCCCACCTTTGCAAAAGCCTCGAGGCCCTGTCCCAAGTCATCGCGGTCATGGGAGGCAGAGATCATCACGCGGATGCGCGCCTTGCCTTTGGGCACCGTTGGGAACCCGATGGACATGGCAAATACACCGTTCTCGAAGAGCTCGCGGCTGAACTGCTGGGCCAGCGGAGCTTCGCCAAGCATTACGGGTGTAATGGGCGTCTCACTCGCACCCGTATCGAACCCAAGCTTCTTCATTTCGGCTTTGAAGTATTTGGCGTTATCCCATAATCGATCCACCAACTCGGTGGAGGATTCCAGCAAGTCGACAGCCGCGATGCAGGCTGCGGCATCCGGGACGGTCACAGCGGAGGAGAACAAAAAAGGGCGCCCGCGCTGGCGCAGCCATTCCACGATGACTTTGTCACCGGCGACGAGGCCCCCAACCACACCGAAAGCCTTCGAGAGCGTGCCGATCTCGATGTCTACCTTGCCGTGCAAGCCAAAGTGATCGACAATGCCGCGCCCGCCTTTGCCGAGCACGCCTTCGCCATGGGCATCGTCCACCATGAGCATGATCTCGTGTTTCTTCGCCACTTCATAAAGAGCGGGGAGGGGGGCGATGTCGCCATCCATGCTGAAGACGCCGTCGGTGACAATTAGAGCGCGGCGGTAGGAACCTGCATTCTCCCGGATGGCCCCATCCAAAGCGGAGGCATCATTATGTTCGTAAGCCACGATGCGTGCGCCGGAGAGACGGCAGCCGTCAATGATCGAGGCGTGATTGAGCCGGTCTGAAAAGATCACGTCTTCCTTGCTGACCAGGGCTGGGATGGTACCGAGATTCGCGGCGAAGCCCGATTGGAACGTTATGACCTCTTCGGCGCCTTTGAATTTGGCGAGCCGCTTTTCCAGTTCGACGTGCAAATCCATGGTACCGGCGATGGTGCGCACGGCAGCCGGGCCAATGCCGTATTTTTTGGCGGCGGCCCCCGCGGCTTCGACCAGTTTGGGATGATTTGCCAATCCGAGATAATTATTCGAGCAGAAGTTGAGCACATCCCGGCCATCCACGATCAAGCGCGCACCCTGCGCCGAGCCAATCGTCCGGATATGATTGTAAAGGCCCTGATCTTTCAGGCCGTCAATCTCTTGCTGGAGCCAATCGAGTTTGGACATATTGTTCTCCATGAAGTGGGATTTGGAATCAACTAATATTATTATAGCGATTTTGTGCGAAAGTGACTGTCATCTCTTGCCTTTTACGATATCCCTGGACTTTACTTTGTCTACCACGATGGAGATGCCATGCGCCATTAAACATGCAATCAAATACCATATCAATGCATCCAGAATAAGCATGTAAATGTCAAGACTCTGCACGACATATTTGAGGCCGATCCTGCCTGGGTAGCAAGGGCCGAAACACCCCGATAACTTGACGAACGAAAACGGCAGCCCGCGGTATTCTTCCCACGTTATTTTGGTTGTGTAATTATTGCCGTAGGAATTAATTAACGATAACAGGCCAACCAAGATAAAAAGCCCCGATGTCATTCTGCCAAGCCGCAAAGCCTTAATCGAGATTCAGTCTTATCCTTCTTGTCTGCCGACCGTATCATCCTCCGCCAGCAGTCCAAGCTCTGCCAGCGCGGCCATTACCTTGGGCTGTGCACCAGGCTTGATAACGACTGCGGTCGGGCCTAGTGGCTCGCCGAGGAACCTTGCCGCCTTGGATTTCCGCAGCTCTTCCAGCACATCTGGACGGCTGACCCTCAACACGACCCGGGTCTCGGCGCGGGCTTCGGTCCCATTTGTTTCCCAACGCTTAAGGGCTTTCACCAAAACCGGGGGAATGCCGGCGGCCGCATGCTTGGAAAGCAAAACGATCAGGTGCTCAACTTTCAAACCCTGCTCTTTGGCTTTTGTAAGGGAGGCGGGCGTAAGGTGATAACGGTATTCGTCGGATCTTTCCTCATCCCATTCGCAAAAGCGGGCAAGTTGATAGCGGGCAACCCTCGGGACAGACCTCGACGCAGAAATTGTGCCGTTCGAAGCGATCTTCAATTTTCCATTTTCGAGGGTCCAAACCCGTCGGTCGGGACCCGTGGGCTGGAAGGCGCTAATCTCCTTGCCCTCCACGGGAGAGGCCAAATCGACCATTCCCAGGTTGTGAAGTATGGAGACGATGAGGAAACGGACCAAAGCCCCATCGACCTGATCCCAGTAGGCAAAGCCGCGCAGGTATTGCCCATCTGACTCGCGCCGGATAAACCAGGTATCGTAATCGCCGGCAGGGCGTTGAAAGTCGGGGACCTTCTTCTTCACCTCACTGATCAAGGAGCTTAGGTTCCACCACTTGCCCGCAGGGAGGGCATCCAGCAAATCGAGGATGAATTGGCGTGCAGCCAGCGGTTGGTTTTTCCATTCTCCCTCGCAGATCAAGCCGGGGATCAAATGAAGCTCGTTGAAGCTCTCAGAGGAGCGCCAAGCCCCGGCCAGCATTCCAAGGGCTTCGGCGCGAGGAGCTTCCAAGAAGGTCTTTACTTTCTCGGCCTGGGGGATATTCTTCTTCAATAATTTAGCCGTGTTAAGCAGGCCAAGCAGGACAGGGTCTGGCACAACTTCCAGACCGAGGCGCAAGGCAGCCAAAAGCGTGGTCGCATCATCGAGGATATGGTCATTGGCGGGGAGGAGATACGCTCTTTCGCCGGGCGTTGCGCCGCGGCCAAGTGGTTCGGCCGCAGGCTTCGCCTTTCCCGACTGTTTATCGCCTTTCCTCTTCATGAGCGTCAATAGATCGTCGGGGACGAACGCGAATTCCTGCGGACCGCCAGTTATGTCGAAGAAGGCGCGCGCGAGCAGGGCACGATAGTAAAGAGTTTCAGAGATAGAGGCCGGTTTAAGCTGCGGTTTTTCGCGATCACGTTTGCCGGCGCCCATCTCGCGCACATCACCAAACATACGAATAAAGGCAGCCCAGGGAATGCGCCCGCCTGCGGTGACAAGCGCATCGAGCGCTGCATTCGCATCAGGCGGTAAAGAGGCCGTTATTTCATCAAAGAGTTGAGGGTCAAGCAGGGAAGCGGCAAGCTCATCGGCTGCGGTGGGGGTATCGTTGGATTCGAGGTCAATACCCCATAGCCCTGCGACGATGCGCAGATATCCGAGATCAGACTTGGAAAGGGAATGGATAAGATCAGGCATTTCTTGGCTGCACGGTCCGACAATCCCATTGTAACCTTCCAACCTTCGAACTTTCAACCCGCAAATTGCATGGGTTCGCCAAAAATTGTTTACGTACCCCTCCGTCCCACGCTGTCAGCCTGCGACTAGAAATTCCGTGCAGGAAGTACACCTGCACCTCCGGAAAATGGATATGAGCGGGGTGTTCTCCCCGCTCATATCCATTTTCCGGTGAAACCAGCAACGGGGGTGAGTAGTTACCCTAAAAGTATATTGATCGGGGAGTCCGGAATGCCCAAGCCAGGAGGATCAGGCAACCAGGCAATCAGGTGATCGAGGAGGAAAAGTGCCAGGTATAGGGAAGGGCTCCAAATTATGGAGAGCCTATCCTTAAATGGAGAACGGCTTTTTTAAGCCATGGTCAGGCTTTACCCAACGACCACCTTCAACGCGCTGGGAACTACTTCGATGGTTAATTTCCGCAGGTTGCTGCCAAAGCTGGTGTAAATCTCACCATCGGAATGGATGTACAGGGGTCGGTCGGCAACCATCGTTAATTTGTGAAATGTGCCCATGCGGATATGTTCGGTGAAGCGGCGATGGGTGCCCTTCATAAACTCCGGCACGAGCCGGAACATCATGGCTCGTGAGACTTTTCGGACGAAGAGGTAGTCCAGCACCCCGTCGTTCAATTTTGAATCAGGAGAGAGCATAAAGCCGCCGCCCTCGCGCCCCCCATTGCAGAACGTGGTCATCAAAACCCGCTCCTCCCATTTTTCCTGTTCCGTCTCGCACTGAACCAAAGCCGGATTATGGTTCAGGAAGATGGTCTGGATGACGGCGGTGAGATACAGCATGAATCCGCGTACCACCGGGAGCCTGTGCGCGCGAATGGTGACGATCGCATCGAAGCCGATGCCAAATGTATTGTCGAAATATTCCCGGCGGCCATGTTCATCGGTCATGAGGCCGAGGTCGATCGTTGAAGGTTCGCGCTTGAGCGCATGAGCCAGCGCATGGTCGGGTTCCATTGGGATTCCGATGGCATGGGCAAAATCATTGCCTGAACCGACGGGTACCACACCGAGGACGGGCCGCTTGTTTTCCGGCAACTGCATGATGCCATTGACGACTTCATGAACGGTTCCATCTCCGCCCATGGCCACCACCATTTCGTAGCCCTGTTCGCCGGCCTGTTTTGCCAGCTCGGTGGCATGGGTAGGATAAACCGTTCCACTCCAATCGGCAGCGCCGTATTCACTGATAATAGGCCGCAGATCGTTTGCAACCTTCCAGGCATTACGCATATCCGCCATCGGGTTCAAGATGATCTTTACTTTGCGGGTCATAGACCCTCCTCGTGGGGAAATTATGGGAGTGCGGTTTCTTGCTTGTCAGCTGGGGGGTTCGGCTCTCGCTTGAAGAACATATAACTACTGTGTTACATGATATCTTACCAATTCATTAACAACCTTGCGAAGGCCGCTTATTTTCATGCTGAATAGTCTAAAAAAAACCTCGCAAGAGGAAAGATATAAAACCATGGCAGGAAAACTTCTCCTTACCTTCTTATAAATGTTAGGAATAATTATCGAAGGCCCCCAGTTTTGTTGTCCGAGTCCTCTCTCCGCAACTCCCCGGTAAATCCTCGTGCTAGCAAATACGAACCGCGGTGGTGCTTTTTGGCCCGGTAAAGCGCTTCATCGGCCGCACGCAGTAAATCAGCTGCGGTGAGGGCGTGGATGGGGTAGATTGCAATCCCGCAGGAAACTCCGAGGTGAATCTTTTCACCGTCGGGTGCTTCGAAAGAGAAATTATCCACCTTTTCAAGGATCTTTTCGACCACAATACGGGAAGAGGCCGGATCGGTGCGGCTCATGATAAGCGTGAGTTCATCACCGCCATAACGGGCAAGGAAATCGGTGGCACGCAGCCCGGTTGCCATGTAGTTGAAAATTGTACGCAAAACCTGATCGCCAACCACATGCCCATGCGTATCGTTCACTGTTTTAAAACCATCCAAGTCCATCATGATAACAGCGAAGGAGTTCCCGGTGCGTCGTGAATTGAGCACTTCCTGATCCAAGCGCTGGTCCAACGCCCAACGATTCGGCAGACCTGTTACGGTATCGCTGTAGGCCTGCCTGCTTATGATTTGATGGAGGCTGGCATTCGATATCGCGACCGCGGCCTGGTCGGAAAGAAGCTCCAGCAATCTTAACTCCGAGCTGGATAACCCCCCGCGCGTTGATTTCGACACGTTCATGACACCCACTATGGTTTCATTGATCTTCAAGGGGATGCCAATAATCGACCCCGTCCAATCTGAAGGAGCGTTCGCGTAGAGGGGGTGTTTCCGCATATCGTCAACGATGATGAGCTTCTCGCTGCGAGCGACGTTATAGGTCAGTCCATTAAGCCGCGGCAGGGCCAGGGGTACATTGCGCACACCCTGGTCGTTCAGCGCCGCGCCGAATTCCAGTTTTTTATTGGTATAGAGAAAGATATGAGCAGAGCGGGCGTTCTTGACCAAACGCATGGCCTCGGTGACAACAGCATCCAGGACAGTCTGAAGGTCGAGGCTGGAGGTCAGGTTCAGGCTGAGTTTTTTCAGCGCGTCGAGTTCATCTGCCTGTTGTTTAAGAGTAAAGACCAGGGTGCGGTTTTTGATCAGATCCATTGCCAAGCGTCCTGATTGTTTTTCCGCCTCATTTGAATCTACATTCCGTTCTATCGCCTCAACCAGGACGTTCAAAAGCTTGAGGACTTCCTGCGATTCCGCAGGAGAGATGTGGTCTCCTTCCCCCAGCATTCGGCGGGCTTGATCGAGAATTTCGAGCCGCAAATCATCTTTAGCCATTGTGGTGTATGGAAGATCCTAATATGTATAAACCCCGAAGCTTCACTTTAGTCATCGCACATCCAACAACTGATTATACAGCAAAAGTACTGTGTTAGAATGTTCACAATCACCTGGGTATGGATTTCTCAGAATCTTAAATTTATCAACGGAGAAAGTGGAACGAATGTTGAATAATTTTATCTTTTTTGGACAATTCAGCCTCCAGGTACGCCTCAACCCCAGGGGTTCGTCAATGGGGTTTGAGCAGGCCAAAACCACTTAAGGAGTTTTCCTTGCCGGAAAAAAAAACATCTTTACCCCTGGCAACCCCTTTGCACCCTCGGCGGCGGGGATTGATCATTGGCGCCTCGAGCGGAATGGGCGCAGCCCTGGCGCGTCGTCTTGGCCGTGAAGGATATATCCTGGCCCTGGTGGCACGAAGGAAAGAGCTGCTGAGCTCTCTGTGTTCTAATATCAATCAAGCAAGCGGGGAAACGATAGCCCGACCTTATGTCCAGGATGTGAGCAATTTCGAGGCGGTTCCCGACCTGCTCAGGCAAATCGTTTCCGAGCTGGGGGGGCTGGACCTGGTCGTTTACGCAGCAGGCGTCAACTTTCCGCCCGGGCCGGAGGCGTACAATTTCAATACTGACCGGCAGATGCTGGAGGTCAACCTTATCGGCGCGTTCGCCTGGCTCAACCCGATCGCGGCCATGTTCCAATCTGCGAAAAGCGGCCAGATCGTCGGCATTTCGTCCGTGGCCGGCGACCGTGGGCGTGTGGGCAACCCCGGTTACAATACGTCCAAAGCGGCGCTCACAACTTATCTGGAAGCGCTGCGAAACCGCCTTACGCGGCACGGCGTGAACGTTATAACGGTCAAACCAGGCTTTGTACAAACCGACATGCTCAAGGTCGCCCAAAAAGTAATGTTCCCCATCACTGTTGACAAAGCTGCAGACGACATCTGGCAGGCGATCCGTGCTCGCAAGCAACAAATCTATACTCCCTGGTTTTGGAGCTGGATCATGCTCGTCATTCGCAACATCCCCTCGATCCTTTTCCGCCGGATGAGTTTTTAGTGTCGTCTTCATCCTGGCGGCCAACCGCTATCTTATCCCATAAATGAGAAACCCCCGTGACTACTCTAACGCTAGATCGTAATTTTGTACCCTTGGAAAACTTTGGTCATTCGCTGCGTGTCCCGTCTTATGTCTTTAAACCCACGTGCGTCGAAGAAATTGCTGAAGCCTTCCAACTTGCCAAAAAGACCGGCCTGACCGTGACCGCACGGGGCGCAGGACGCAGTTACAACGATGCGGCGCTCAACGGCGGCGGAATTGTCCTTGACCTCTCCGGCCTGAACCACATCACGCATTGGGACCCGTCCACGGGCCAGGTGGTGGCGGAACCGGGCGTCACACTCGAACAACTCTGGCAGAAAGTCGAGCCCGAAAGCTGGTGGCCGCCGGTCGTCTCAGGCACCATGCGCACCACTTTAGGCGGCTGCCTTGGCGCCAACATCCATGGGAAGAACAATTTTAAAGTAGGACCGATCGGCGAGCATGTGATCGAATTCACGGCGATCCTGCCTACCGGGGCCGAAGTAAATTGTTCGCCCAAAAAGAACGCAGACTTGTTTTACTCGATGATTAGCGGACTTGGAATGCTGGGCATCTTTACGTCCGTCACGCTGCAAATGAAGCGGATCTACTCGGGACTTTTGGAAGTATCTGCGCGCCCGCAAAGTAACCTTCACGATCATCTGGACGATCTGCTCGAGAACGCGCCAAACTACGATTATGTTGTGGGCTGGCTGGACGCAACCACCGGCGGCCGGGCGCTTGGCCGAGGGCAGACCCATTCGGCGCGCTACCTGCAAGAAGGCGAAGACCCGCAGGCGGAAAAGACGATGAGCATGAAAAACCAGGTTTTGCCAGCGCGCATCATGGGTGTATTTCCGAAATCCATTGTTTATGTTTTCATGGGCCCCTTCATGAACAACCTGGGAACCTGGGCGGTGAATACCGGCAAATACATCACAAGTCTGCAGCGGCATACGTTCCGCCAATCGCATGCGGCATTTCACTTTTTGCTGGACTATATCCCAAACTGGGAGCTGGCCTATGGCCGCGGCGGCTTGATCGAGTATCAATCATTCCTGCCGAAAGAGACAGCCGAGGCCGCCTGGGGAGAAATGCTGCGCCTGTCCCTGAAGCGCGGACTGCCGTCTTATCTCGGAGTCACCAAGCGACATCGACCCGATAAATTCCTGCTGAGCCATGCAGTGGATGGTTTCTCGCTTGCCATGGATTTCAAAGTGACGGACGGCTCCCGGGCAAAGTTACGCCAGATGCTCCAGGATTTCGACCGCATCGTGCTGGATGCCGGCGGCCGCTTCTATTTTGCCAAGAACAGCGAAACCACTGCAGAATTGACCCTGCGGTTCCTTGGCCCTGAAGCCATCGAGAAGTTCAAGAAATTGAAGAAGCGCTGCGACCCGAACGGGATATTGGAATCCAACCTCTATCGAAGAGTGTTCGAATAAGCAAACCAAGCCTTCCTCAAAATGCAACATTACGATCTTATTGTTATCGGTTCAGGACCGGCGGGCGAGAAAGGGGCGGAACTGGCTGCCCAATTCGGCAAACATGTTGCCCTGGTGGAGCGGGCCGATCATCTGGGAGGGACGAGCATCAATACCGGCACCGTACCCTCCAAGACCCTGCGTGAAACGGCGCTTTATTTCTCCGGCCTGCAACAGCGAGGACTGTATGGGATTGATTATTCCCTGAGAGAAAACATCTCGGTCAGAGAATTCATGCACCCCGAGCATATCGTGGTCACGAATGAGCATATGACGAGCATCGAAGCGAAAGACCGGGTTGTCCATCTGACCCTTCAAAGCGGGGAAGTGCAAAAGTTCGATATAGCGCTGATCGCCGCAGGAAGACAAAGCAATGTTCAAGGCCTGGAATTGGAACCGGTCGGGGTAAAACCCGGAGAGCGCGGCCTGATCCCGGTCAACGAATATTACCAGACGGGGACATCCAATATTTACGCGGCGGGAGACGTGATCGGGTTCCCGGCATTGGCCGCCAGAAAACGCGGCAAGCCTATGAGATCTTTATCAAATGCTTTGTGAAGTTCGCGATCTCGGTCTGATCGAATACAAACACGCCTGGGAATTGCAGGATAAATTCGCGGGAGAGATCGCAGCAGGGGAACGTGCGCCAACGCTGCTATTACTGGAACATCCGCATGTTTATACGTTCGGGCGAAAAGGGCAGGCCGAGAATGTTTTGTGGGATGAAGGGCAGCTAAAGGAGCGCGGCCTAACCGTTCATTGGGTGGATCGCGGCGGCGATGTGACCTATCACGGGCCGGGCCAGCTGGTTGGCTATCCATTGATCCCATTAGGTACCCCTCAAGCCGTTCCTTCCGGCGAGGCTACCGGCAGCGACCAAGGAACCAGAATCCCCGTGGCGGATTATGTCGGTTATGTGCGCAAGCTCGAGAATGCCCTTATCGTAGCCGCGGCGCGGCTGGGGCTGGCAGCCGGCCAATTACCCGGCATGACCGGCGTATGGGTGCAGGCCGATGTCTTTTCGCGCTGTCCACGCTGCAAGCCAGAGGATCGCAAGAAACCGGCCAAGATCGCCGCCATCGGCGTCAAGGTGGATGTTCACGGCATTTCGCGGCACGGTTTTGCCTTGAATGTCAACCCCGACATGACTTATTGGGACGGAATTATTGCCTGTGGGCTGGCAGAGTATCCCGTTGCCAGCCTGGCCGATCTGCTTCCAAATTCCCCGGAGATGAAGAAAGTAAAGGGAGAAGTTATAAGGGCCTTTGGTGAGGTCTTTGGCTATGAAATGGGGGAATCAGGTATCTGAACTCTTTTGCGTCCTAACTCGTTATCTGAGATTTTCTACCATTTTTTTCAGTACATAAGGGCCATCCCGGGCATTCCTGAATTTATTTGACTTTTTGGCTGGAAACTTGTAAACTAAGTGCAATTATTCACCGGCTTGTTGGAGGAGATTGCATGGCTGCTCAATTTCAATTTGTGATGCGCTCTGGCCCGACCCCAGGCGCGACCTTTGCTTTGGAGGGGGATCAGCTCACGATTGGACGTGATTCTTCGAGCGCGGTCGCGATCAATGACGCAGAGATATCCCGCAAACACGCGCGCCTCACCTTCCAGGGGGGCAAATATGTGATCGAGGATCTAGGTTCCACCAATGGGACCTTCGTCAACGGCCAGCGTTTGGTCAGTGCGGTCGTGCTGAAATCGGGAGATGTGGTCTCGTTTGGGGAACAAATCGTGCTGATGTATGAGGCTCTGGCATCGGATCCCGGAGCAACGATGATATCCGCACGCAAAGCCGCGTCCCGTCCAATCTCCACCCCCGTTGCGACCCCCGGTCCAGCCCCGGTGTCCGCTCCCGCCCCTGCGCCCCAACAATATTATTCCGCACCGGCCGCTCCGGTCACGAAGCCGAGGAATATGATGCCGATCTTTATCGGGGCAGGTGTACTTGTTGTTATATGTCTGTGTGTCGGCGCGTTATGGTATATTGACGCGAATTACTTATGGTGCACGTTCTTCCCCTTTATCTCCGGTTGTGGATAGAGCGGTTCTCAGGCGCCCCCGCGAAAACCTTTCGCGGGGGCGTTTTATTTAACGATCCTGGTTTGCGCGCTTTGACGTTGAGCGGATTATGATGTTACACTCATCCAAAATACAGGAGCTTTCGAAAGAATGGGCCGCTAACAAAACGCAACTGGCTTACTTATAGTCTCCATACTTCAAAAAAAACATGCATCCCCGAATTTTGTTATCTACCGAGTATGGAAATCGCAGTAAACTGTAACAGGGAATCCATCTCATGACCGAAACCCCAAAATCTTCCTCTCCGCGTTGGGGCTCGACTACCAAACTGGTCGTGGCGCTGACCATGGTTGCGATCGCGGCGGGCCTGTTCGTGCAATTCCACGCCATCCTGGGTCCTCTGATCATGGCCTTTGTGCTGGCTTATTTGTTCTATCCCGTCGCCAGTTTCATGCAAAAGCTTCTCCATGTTTCCTGGCAATTAACGGTTGGGGTGATCTACCTGTTCCTGATGGTGCTACTGCTTGGGTTGCTAACCCTGGGCGGGGTGGGACTGGTCCAGCAAATTGAGAGTCTTGTAAGCGTCGTCGAGGCTAACCTGGCTTCGCTGCCCGCCGTCATACAAGATCTGTCGGGCCGTATCTACCAATTTGGCCCCTTCCATATCGATTTTCGCCAGCTGGATCTGAATCAATTAAGTAATCAAGTGCTGGGTTTGCTCCAGCCTCTGCTGGGGCGCACGGGAGAACTGCTCAGCACACTTGCCAGCGGCGCGGCCCAATTCCTGGCCTGGGCCCTCTTTGTCCTGCTCATTTCTTACTTTGTGCTTGCCGAAAGCGGCGGTTTGCGAGGCCGCATTGTCTGGCTTGACATTCCCGGTTATTCCGAGGACATCGGCCGCCTGGGCTATGAATTAAGTCGGATCTGGAACGCCTTTCTGCGAGGGCAGATCATTGTCTTCTTCTTGACTGCCATCTCGTATACCGTTGTCTTCAGCATCTTAGGCGTTCGGTACGCGATCGGGATCGCCCTGCTGGCAGGGCTGGCCAAATTTGTCCCTTATGTGGGCGCGTTCATCACTTGGACAACACTGGCCCTTGTAGCCTATTTTCAGGCGGGAAGTTTTTTCGGACTGACGCCTCTCAGTTACGCCATTCTGGCCGTAGGGCTGGCGGTCTTAATTGACGAGACTTTTGATAACGTGATCACCCCACGGATCATCGCCCAGACCCTGCGTGTCCATCCTGCCGCTGTGCTGGTCGCAGCCATTATTGCGGCGAACCTGCTTGGGCTGCTGGGGGTTGTAGTTGCCGCGCCGATGCTGGCGACAGTGGCGCTGCTCTGGCGGTATGCCATGCGCAAAATGATGGATGTTGAACCGTGGCCTGAAGGCGAGGTGCAGCCGCCGGTATCTCAAACGTCTTCCATCCTCACCCGCATCCGTAAATTCCTGGGTGACCTGCGCGGACGCATAACCAAAACAGTTTGAGGTCCAAATTTGAATGCAGGCCCAGACAATATCGAAGGAGAAGCCAATGTCCGACAATAATACCGAACCCCGCACCGAGACCCTCGCTGAGACAGAGAATTACATGGTTTGGAAGGCCGAGGAACCAGATGGCGAAACGACCTATCATGTTGAGCTGAATAACGTCACCATTCATTTCTTTCGCGAGGAATGGGAAGAGTTCCAGGAGCTGGCTCGTCTCCTTAAATAAGTAAATGAAATCGAGATCAAAAAATATGCCCGGAGCTGGTTCCATTACGGAGGTGCCGGGCATGGAAGTGGGGCATGCCCAGGACAATGAAGCTCTGACCGGCTGCACAGTGCTGCTCTGCCGCAGGGGCGCAGTGGCAGGTGTGGATGTGCGAGGTAGCGCTCCCGGCACACGGGAAACGGATCTGCTGAACCCGATAAACCTGGTTGAGAAAGTTCACGCCATTTTGCTGGCCGGGGGGTCTGCATTTGGCCTCGACGCGGCGGGCGGTGTGATGCGTTATCTGGAGCAACAAAAGATCGGGTTCGAGACGGGCGTTGCCAGGGTGCCCATTGTGCCTGCGGCGATCCTGTTCGATCTGGGGATGGGAAATAAAAGTGTCCGCCCTGACGCGGAGATGGGCTACAAGGCCTGCCAGTCTGCCTCGAAAGATGCTTGTGCGGAGGGTAATGTTGGAGCTGGTACAGGCGCTTCCGTTGGCAAAATGTTTGGGATGGCGCTCGCCATGAAGTCCGGCCTGGGGAGCGCAAGTACCCGTGCGGGCGGACTAGTTGTGGGCGCCATCGTGGCGGTCAATGCATTTGGCGATGTGCTCGACCCTGAAAACGGAGAGATCGCTGCCGGTCTGCGTTCCGGAAAAGTGGGGCAGCTGCGTGTGGGAGGCAAAGATTATTTTGCCGACACCCTCGCCATGCTGAAGAAACCGCTTAGACGCACTGCACTCGGGCTGGCTGCGCGGACCAATACGGTGATCGGTGCGGTGGCTACCAACGCCCGGCTTACCAAGGCCCAGGCAACCAAAGTCGCGCAGATGGCGCATGATGGCCTGGCGCGCACGATCCGCCCCGCGCACACGATGCTGGATGGCGATACCCTCTTTGCCTTATCGATGGGAAATAAAAAAGCTGATGTGACATCCATCGGCGCGCTTGCAGCGGAAGCAATGACCCTTGCGATCTTGCGGGCCGTCAAAATGGCTGCGTCTGCAGGGGGCCTGCCCGCCATGAGCGATCGAAAATAAGGCTTCAGAGAAACAGAAAAGGACGGCTTGCCAACTGCATGCCGTCCTTTTTGATTCTTCCCGCATGAAACAATCAACCCAGATAATCTAGTGATGACTGCCTTTTAGCTCATCCCTTAGTATGAGGCTCATGACCACACTGACCACGCTCACCACCAGTCCGCCGAGGAAAGCAGGCCAGAATCCGTTGATGATGATATGGATGCCTACTATCTGGCCGATCTGTGCGGTAAGCCAGAACAGAAAGGTATTGATCAGCAAAGCGAAGAGGCCAAGTGTTAAAAGGATCAAGGGGCAGGTCAACAGCTTAAGCAGAGGGCGCAGAAAGGCGTTCACTAAACCCAGAATCAAGGCCAGCCAGATCACGGTTACCCACCCGCTCTCAAGGATGATACCCGGCACGAACCGGATGGCAAGAAAAATGGCTACGGCATTGATGGCCCAGCGTAAAATGAATCTAGTCATTGTATTTTCTCCTATAGGAGGAAATACGAAAAACACGTTAAGAGGTTGCGCCGACCTGCATCCAGATGAGGGTGCGAAATGCTTCAAACCCCGCAGACGTAAAGGCTTCGACCATTTCCCCCGCCGGATACTCGATGGTGAGCCTGCGATAATGAACGAGATCGCGGCAGGCAGCTTCCAGCGCGGCCCGCAGACCGGCCGAATTTCCGTTTGGCCTGGCAGCGACCCACAGCGAATTGGGAGTGCGCATGGTAGGCATCCAGATCACAACGGCGAGCAATTCTCCACTTTTGACCGCGGTCCATTGCCGAACGTCAAACTCGACAAAAACCCGATACAACCAATGCCACAAGCCGGGAGCGAGCGCATCCCAGTCCCAATGTGCGTACCAGCTCAATTCGTCGGGATGAGCCCGCTTCAGCAATTTACGTTGAAGCGTCCAATCGCGCGAGCCGGGCCGTGCGGTGATCACGTTGATAAAACCCCCGTTTTGCGGCGGATGGGTTGCTTGGATAGAAGCATCTTTTTTGGGATGATAAGTTGTGCGACGGGCGCGCTCGACAAATCCCAACTCGCTGTAGATCTTGATGGCGGTTGGGTTGTCATCACGAACCTGCAGCCACAAGTCCTGCGCGCCCTTTTGCATGGCATGGATCATGGCCTGCTTTGTCAGCGCACGCCCGATGCCCCGCCGGCGGTAATCGGGGTGAGTGGCGACATTCGCGATCATCGCAATTTTCCTGCCCTTGTAGGTTTGGTATACCAGGCTGGCATTGCCGACGATCCTGCCGTTTTCTTCCCAAACGAAGCCGGAAAGCGGCAGGGAGGTGCTGTCCACCACCTTGCCGGCCCAGCGCAAAAACTCGTTGTTGTGGCTGGCACGGCGCATCTGCTGGAGGTAGGACTGCCCATCATCGTCGATTGTGAGAGAAAAACACAACTCGATCAGGTCAGCCACCTGCTGCAAGTCGCGCAGAATGCTCAGTGGACGGATTGGACCGGCCTCAGAACCCTGGGCCGGAACCGTAAGGGAAGCCATTCCGTGAATTATAGCCCGGATTGTTCGCCAAACGGTGCAAAACTGCCTGGTGAGCCGGAAAGTAGAAGGAGCGGGGACAAATTTAATGGAACTCTAACACGCCGTAGACTATTTGCCAGCGCGACTTTGTTATAATGCGCTTATTCACGGCAGGGGTGAAAACCACCCCTGCGGAGGCTTTAACCTATGATGCGATTTGACCGATTTACCGAACGTGCCCAGGAGGCTGCCCAGCGCGCGGCAGAAATTATCCAACGTTACGGCCATAATCAGATTGATACAGAACATATCCTTCTGGCACTGATCGAACAGCCAGGGGGCGTAATTCCCCAAATCCTTGAGAAGATGAATGTGAGCCCGGATGCCCTGGTGGAGCGCCTTGATGCGACTTTGCGATCCAGCCCGAAAGCCAACATTTTTGGGGGTGGGGCAGGACAGATCTTCATTACCCCGCGTGTAAAACGCATTATCGATCTCGCCAATGAGGAAGCCAATCGTCTCAAGGACGAGTATATTTCCACCGAACATATTTTCTTGGCGATCTTAACCGAGCGTAACACGCCTGCCGCCCGCATTTTAGAATCTGCCGGCCTCACCCGAGACCGGGTCTACGACGCCATCCAGGATCTGCGCGGTGGACAACGAGTCACCGATCCGCAGGCTGAGGCGCGCTACCGCACGCTCGAGAAATACTCGCGCGATCTTACGCAACTGGCGCGCGAAGGCAAGCTCGATCCGGTGATCGGACGCGATAACGAAATCCTGCGCCTGATCCAAATCCTCTCGCGCCGGACAAAGAACAACCCGGTCTTGATCGGCGAAGCGGGCGTCGGCAAGACGGCCATTGTGGAAGGCCTGGCGCAGAAGATTGCCACCAACGACGTGCCGGAAATCCTTTCGGGCAAGCGGGTTGTGGCACTTGATCTTGGAGCGATGATCGCGGGTTCGCGCTTCCGTGGTGAATTCGAGGAACGCCTGAAGGCCGTTATCGAGGAAGTCCAACGCGCCCAGGGCGAGGTGATCATGATGATCGATGAGCTACATACGGTCGTCGGGGCGGGAGCTGCACAGGGCGCGATGGACGCCAGCAACATGCTCAAACCTGCCCTGGCGCGCGGTGAGCTGCAAACCATCGGGGCGACAACCCTCGATGAATTCCATAAATACATCGAAAAAGACGCGGCGCTCGAGCGGCGCTTTGCCCCGATCTATGTCGAAGAGCCCAACGTGGATGACACGATCAAGATGCTACAGGGGTTGCGAGATCGATATGAAGCGCACCACAAGGTCCGCTTCGCTGATGATGCGCTGGTGGCTGCAGCCCGGCTTGCGGACCGCTATGTTACCGACCGACGCCTGCCCGATAAAGCCATTGACCTGATGGATGAGGCTGCCGCGAAACTGCGTGTTGCCCTGTATTCCATGCCTCCGGATTTGAAGGAAATGAAGGCCGAACTCGACCGCTTGCAAGCGGAAGAAGATGCGGCGTCCAACGCCCGCGATTACCAGCGTGCTGCGGAGATCAAAGTGGAGCGCCTGCGCAAAGAGGAAGAATATCGAGAGAAGCGCGATAAATGGGAATTGGAACATCAACTCGACGAAGTTGTGGACGTCAACGATATTGCCTCGGTCGTCCATCAATGGACGGGCATCCCCGTCAGCCAGATGATGGAAACCGAAGCCACCAAACTCCTGCACATGGAGGAGCGCCTGCATGAACGCATTATCGGCCAGAATGAGGCCATCCACGCCATCTCGGATGCCATCCGGCGTGCCCGTTCCGGCTTGAAAGATCCCTCACGACCGATCGGTTCCTTCATCTTTATCGGGCCGTCAGGTGTGGGCAAGACCGAACTGGCGAAGGCCCTGGCCGGGTTCATGTTCGATGACGAGGAAGCGCTGGTGCGCGTGGATATGTCGGAATACCGCGAACAGCACACCGTAAGCCGTTTGTTCGGCGCGCCGCCAGGATATGTGGGCTATGAGGAAGGCGGTCAATTGACCGAGGCGGTCAGACGCCGCCCCTATCGGGTTATCCTGTTCGATGAGATCGAGAAGGCTCATCCGGAAGTCTGGAACGCGCTTCTGCAAATTTTGGACGACGGCCGCATGACCGACGGCCAGGGCAACGTGGTGGACTTCCGCAACACGATACTCATCATGACTTCGAACCTTGGCACCGAATACGTAAAGAAAAGCGGCAGTCTTGGCTTCCTCCAGCAGAACACGGACGACGACGAACGGGAATCGCACGATAAGATCGAGAAGGCCCTCAAAGGCACGTTCCGTCCAGAGTTCATCAACCGCGTGGATGAGATCATCATGTTCTCGTCACTATCCATCGAGGAGATGGAACAAATCGTCGTCCTTCAACTCAGGGAAGTGCAGGACCGGCTGATCGAATATCATATCAATGTTGAACTGACCGAAGCTGCCCGCAAGTGGCTGGCCAAAGAAGGTTATGATTCGGCCTTTGGCGCACGACCCCTGCGCAGAGCCATCCAGAAATTTATCGAGAGCCCGCTCTCGGTGGAACTGCTTGGGGGCAAATACAAGGATGGCGCAACTGTCCTGGTGGACGTGGATGAAAAGAAAAATCAGATCGTTTTCCACACCGCCCAGGCGATTAAGGCAACCAAAGAGCCGGCGAACGCCTAAATAAGTTTCACGAAGTACCTTATGGTTGGGACAGCAGATCAACTGCTGTCCCAACTTTTTTAATATGTCCAGATAGGCTAAGCCAATTGTGAACGCGGAATCGTAATCTACTGAATTTACTAAGGCGGTACTTAGCGAATTCAAGTAACATCGGGGGAATTTGAGAAGGAGAACCTTCATGGAACCGCCCAAGCCTGGATCATCCAACCGGGGGGTCGTCATTGCCATTGTGGTGGTGTTGTGCTGCGTGTGCGTCCTATTTCTGGCTCTGGGCGGATCGGCTTACTACTACATTACTCACACTGCAACTCTTGTAGTAGGTGCAACGGGACAATCGACCACTGGAATTACGCAACAACCGCCTGTCTCTGTAACGCGACCGCCGGTGGGCTCCGTCACAGCCGATACAGAGCAGACCTTGAGCCAAACCATCGTCCCTGATAATGACCTGTACGACCTGGCGTGCCGGCTCAAGAATATTTGCGGCGTCCCGCATACATTACCGGCGCCTGTAACCCCTTTCAAAGTGGGTGACCAGGAACAGTTCTGGATCAGCAACGTGGATACCAACCAGAATTTCCAGATCCATGCGACTTTGAAATACCTTACCCCGCATTCGTATTTCTGGGCCCAGGATGGTGTGAGGGTCAACCAGGGAGATATGAAATCCCTGATGGACACCTTCGAGAATAAAATATATCCAACCGATCGCGAGTTCTTCGGCAGCGAATGGACCCCCGGAGTAGATAACGACCCACACGTCTATGTTGTTTACTCACGGGGCACAGGCGCTTCCAACGCCGGTTATTTCTCCACCCCTGATGAATACAACCCGCTGGTGCACAAGTATTCCAACGGCCATGAAATGTTCGTCTTTAACGCCGATAATATTTCGCTCAGCGATCCGTACACGTACGGTACGCTGGCGCATGAATTCCAGCACATGATCCACTGGAACCTGGATCGAAATGAGGATACGTGGATGAACGAAGGCTTCTCGGTGCTGGCTGAATATCTCAACGGCTACCCCGCCTTGTTTGATTACAACTATGTTGGTAACCCGGACCTGAACCTGACGGATTGGTTCCCCGACCCGGGAGCGAACGGTCCCCATTATGGAGAGTCCTTTCTCTTCCTTGATTATTTCCTGGATCGTTTTGGAGACAAGGCCACGCAGGCACTTGTCAAGGATCAGGAAAACGGCCTTAACAGCGTGGACGATACGCTCAAGAGCTTGAACATCACAGATAAACAAACAGGGAAGCCAATCAGCGCGGACGACGTGGTCATGGATTGGATGGTGACCATGATCTTGAAAGACGGCTCGGTGGGCGATGGAAGATATGTCTATCACAATTATAAGAATTCGCCGCGCTCCACCGTCACGGAGACGATCGATACCTGTCCGCAAGCCCCTTTGAACCGTTCGGTCAATCAATATGGCGCGGACTATATCCAAATCAATTGCCCGGGTGACCATACTCTTTCATTCCAGGGTTCCACCGTGGCCGGGCTGCTACCCGTGGACCCCCATTCGGGAAAGTATGCCTTCTGGTCGAACAAGGGTGATGAGTTGGATATTACTCTAACGCGCGAATTTGATTTCTCCAACGTCAGTGGCCCGCTCGATTTCTCCTACTGGACATGGTACGACCTGGAGGCCGGGTATGACTATCTCTACCTGGAAGCCTCCACCGATGGCCAACATTGGGACATCATCAAGACGCCCTCGTGCAGCGATAACGACACTTCAGGCAACGCCTACGGCTGCGGCTACACTGCAAAGAGCGGCGGCGGCGATACGGCCCAATGGATCCAGGAGAACGTTGACCTTTCACGGTATGCCGGGAAAAAGGTGCAATTGCGCTTTGAATATGTTACGGATGCGGCGATCAACGGGCAAGGATTCCTGCTGGACGATGTCTCGGTGGATGCGGTCCACTATAAATCTGATTTTGAATCGGACGATGGCGGCTGGACGGCAAATGGTTTTGCGCGCATCGAAAACAGCCTGCCGCAAACCTTCCGCCTGGCGCTGATCCTCAAAGACAGCAGCCAGACCACCGTACAGAATATCGCCCTCCAGGCGGATGAGACGGCAAACCTTCCACTTTCGCTGAAGGCCGGGGAGAGCGCCATTCTCGTCATTACCGGCACCCAGCGTTTTACCCGGCTGCCTGCAGGGTATACAATCGAGATCAAATGAGGCGAAGTGAACGGTTAAAGACCCTGCGCCTTTCGCAACATTTACGGAGGAAATATGACCGCTGCGCCTAAATCGCAAATCCTTAAGATGGCCGACCTTGTTTCATACCAGGAAGGTTCGGTAGTAAGCCGGCAAATCACCAAAGCAGAAGCCGGTAATGTAACGCTTTTCGCCTTCGACGCGGGCCAGGAATTGAGCGAACACACCACGCCGTTTGACGCACTCGCGCAACTCCTGGAGGGGACAGCAGAGATCAGTATTTCGGGGCAATCTTACTCCCTGACTGCCGGCGAGGCCATTGTGATGCCGGCCGGCCAGCCGCATGCCGTCAGAGCGACTAAACGATTCAAGATGTTATTGACGATGATCCATGGCTAATGGCACCGGTTACGTAAACTAAGATTATCTGAAAGCTGCGGCTGTGAAGGCTGGTGTGATCAACGCGGAGGAGCTTAGCCGATGGCGCAGCAGTCTCGAGACGGCTGCGGAAGGGGATGTACTTCTTTTGTTCGAAGAGCATGGTCCCGGCAGTTGGCAGAAAATAGCAGGAGAAGGCCACCCAATTAGATGTGAATTCGGGGTAAGGATTCAACAGCATAAATTGGGCGACTCTCGCTGGGCCAAGCAAGGATATTGCGAACCAGGGCTCCCTGGCCGAAATAATGATCCACATATCCTTGAAGAGTCGCCCCTACGCCTGCGTATCGCGAATTTAGAATATTAAACCAACAATCCTGCAGCAAACCCAGCAGGATTGTTTTCTTTTTTTGGCGAGGCGCCTGGGATGCCAGCTGATCAGCTGGAGCCGCCTAAATCCATCGCTATTTCATGCCGTTCCAGTTGCCGCCATTGAACTCAGCAAAAAAGATGTCACGATCCTCTTTTTCTTTAATGGCGTCGCCGGCCTGTTGGGCCAATTCGATATATTTCTTCGCACCAGATTGGTCTCCATCGATGGCGTGGGCCCGAGCCACCGCTTCACACGCAAACGCTGTATCGAAATCCTCCATCTCAGATTTATTTTCTTCCAAAAGCTAAAAACAACGATGGGCATGCTTCAATGCCAGGTTTCCCTCCCCCAGAACGGCATAGACGCGCGCCAGCAGCCATTCTCCGCGTTGATGGCGGACTTGCCCACCCGCGGTGCGCCAATGCGCAAGGGAGGCATGCGCGAAGTCTAACATCCGCTCATCGTCGTCCGGCGTGCGGGTTTGCTTTTCAAGCATCTCCCAGGTTTTGCCATGGAAATCGATGGCGAAATGGAGCTGAGCCTGGGTTAAGGTAGAAGTCTTCTCTTCGGCCATTACACCTCCAAATCAATGCGATTATACGCTTTTTGTTCTGCGGTCAATTCCCATAGGAATCTGCCAGGAGGGGATACCCCGACAAGGAGAAATGAATGGGTCTCGGAGTCCTTCCAGATAAGGGATGCCTGGTTTCATCCTCCCAGGACATGGTTTTCCGGCAGCTTACCCTTGAGCCGCGCCAATCGCAAATAGACGGCGCCGCGCGCATCGAGATAGATTGCATCCGGTGTTTCCACTATTCGCAAAACAATGTTCTGACAAGCCGAACAACGCAGCACAAAGCCCGGTCCGCGCGTAAAGGCCAGCAGGGTACCGACTTCGGCTTCATTGCCACAGTGGGCGCATTCGGTGGGCGCGGCGGTCATCTCGGCGCCAAATATTTCCTGAAGCAGCCCGGCGGTTGCATTCGCGTCCAAGGTAAGCTCGTGGTTGAGGTCTGAGGGGGATGCGTTCATGGCTCAAGCTCCTGTTGGTCCAAAACGTTCGGTGCGGATCTGCGCAGCCGGGATGCCCAATTTCACGAGCGAATTTGCGGCTGCCTCCACCATCAAGGTCGGTCCACAAATAAATACCTGCACTGATTTGTTAAAGGGCCCGACGAGTTCCTTCAACATTTGATCATCGATACGGCGGTTATAACCCTTCCAATTCGGAGGCTGAGAGCGGGTGAGCGTGTAGAAGACTTCCAGGCCGCTGCCGTCCGCTCGCAGTTTCTCCAATTCATTGAAGTAAATAATGTCTTCGAAGGCCCGTGCACTATACAACAATCTTGCCGGGACTTTGGAACCGGTCACGGCGCGGTGACGGATCATGGACATCAACGGCACCACGCCCGACCCGCCGCCGATGAGGACCAGAGGTCCAGGGACAGAACCTGCCTCCCAGACGAAGTAGCCGCCAATGGGTCCGCGCACTTCGAGACGGTCGCCGGGGACGAGCACATCGTGAAGATAAGTGGAAACCTCGCCGTCTTCGATCCGCTCAACCGTCAAGTCTATTTCGCCTTCCTGGTCGGGCTCCGAGGCAATCGAATAACTGCGCTGGGCCTGGTAGCCATCCGGCGCGGTAAGGCGCAGGTCATAATGCTGGCCGGCGCGGTGCCGGATCCAATTTGGGAGCGCCAGCGTAAAACTTTTGACATTGGGGGTCTCGAGCTTGACTTCCGTAAGGGTGGCGATCTGCCAATCCAGGGGTTGTCTCATAGCATGCTCCTCAACCTCAACTATAGCGTTCTTCTTTCCAGGGATCACCATGGTTGTGATAGCCGGCCGATTCCCAGAATCCGCGCCGGTCTTTTTCGGTGAAGCGCAAGCCTGCCACCCACTTGGCGCTCTTCCAGAAATACAGATGGGGTACAACCAGGCGGGCCGGGCCGCCGTGCTCGGGAGCCAGCGGTTTATCCTCATATTTGTAGGCTACGAAGGCCTGGCCGTTGAGCAGGTCGGCCAGAGGCAGGTTGGTGGTATAGCCTTCATGGCTGAAAGCAGTCACAAAGGCGGCTTTACGATCCAACTCCACATGTTCCAACAGGGTGTCCACGCTGACGCCCTCCCAACGCATATCCAAATGAGTCCACTTGGTAACGCAGGAAATATCCACAATGAACTTCTGGCTGGGTAGTTTGAGGAATTCCTCCCATGTCCAAGAGGCCTGTTCTTTTACCAGGCCTTCGAGCTTGAATGTCCAGCGGTCAAGCAGGAGGCGCGGCGTGGGACCGGCCGACAGGACGGGGAAATCCTCTGTAAGATACTGTCCAGGGGGAATGCGCTGCGCCTTTTCGGTTCCTCCTCTGCGCTTGCCAACGAAGCCTCGTGAAACAAATTGCTCTGACATACTGCCTCCTTTTGCCCAAGATAACAATAAGAATGCGAAGTCTGGCCCTAAGAACTAGTTCTACTCACGCCCCACGCTTTCAGCCTGGGGCTAAGGATCCTGAAAAATGAATGTGATGGGTGTTCTTTCCCATCACATTCATTTTTCGGGCATTCTCCTAACATAGTTTGGGTGGTTACGGAAAATATTGCCTGAGTTTATGACGAGGTGCGACCCCAGTCAAGAGAGAAAGAAAGGGTTTTTAGTTTGATGCAGCGGTGGAAAGTCCACTTTGCGTGCCAGTGAGACCGCGGTGCAGAGCCGTAGATCGAGGTGCTGCCGTGGGATTGTAAACAAAAGACAATTGTTGTATAGTTGTGTAAATTACGGAAAGCCGCACTTGCAGATCGTTTTAGGGAATTATTGTGATGTTTAGCGAGACCGATGATTCGCTGCCTGAAAATACATTCCTGATCGTTGAAGGCATCAAAGCGATCCCCCTTAACCAGGCCGTCGTCACTGTTGGCCGTCACCACGACAACATGGTGGTTATCGATGACCCTCGTGTTTCGCGCCATCACATGGAATTACGTGCAATTCAGGGCCGCTTTGTGCTCTTCGATCTGGGCTCCTCGGGCGGCACGTATATAAACGGTCAGCGGTCCAGCCAGGCTGTGGTTTACCCCGGAGATGTCATCTCCCTGGCGGGTGTGACCCTTCATTTTGTCAAGGATCTATCAGCCCCCACCAGAAATCGGGGAAACACCACGTTTTTCCCCGGTCAGGGAGAACGCGGCACAGCTATTTTTCGGCCCAACTTCTTCGACAATTATAAAAAGAAGAAGTAAAGATCAAGGTCCCGGATCCATCAGGGGCGCAAATAATCTTTTCCCACAAGCCTAACATTCCAACCAAAAAATATCCGTGTTGCGGCCCACAAGGCTGGCGTGTGGGGAACTGGATAGTCCGTCCCCTTAGATGTGTATGGGCATGCCTTCCGCCGCGTGGGCGGCTTCGCCCAGCACTTCGGAAAGAGACGGGTGCGCATGCACATTGCGCGCGATCTCGTGCGGCGTCAACTCCATAAGATGCGCCAGGGTAAGCTCTGGCAACAGCTCGGTGACCTCGGGACCGATCATGTGAGCGCCGAGAATCTCGCCATATTTCTCGTCCATTATGATCTTTATCCAGCCGGCGTAATCTCCCAAACCCAGGGCCTTGCCATTGGCCTGGAAGGGGAATCGTCCGATCTTGAAGTTGTACCCGCGCTCCCTGGCCTGCGCCTCGGTGAGGCCAAATGAGGCGATCTGAGGCTGGCAGTAGGTAGCGCGCGGCAGCATTTCATAGTCCAGAGTAATGGTCTCTGCCCCGGCAATGTTCTCGGCAGCAACGATGCCCATGGCCGAACCGACGTGTGCCAGCATCAACTTGCCGGTCAGGTCTCCCACAGCGTAAATATTGGGAACGTTTGTTTGCATCTTCTCGTTGATCTCGACAAAACCGCGCTCATTGATCCTGACGCCTGCCTCTTCGAGACCTATGCCCTTTGAGTTGGGGCGGAAACCAATGGCCACCAGGGCCTGGTCGGCTTCGAGGCCTGTCTCCTTGCCCTCCGCGCTGACCTTAACCCCAACCCCCGTATTTGTCGCTTCAACCGATTCCACTTTGTTGCCAACCAGGCACTTGATCTTGCGTTTCTCGAATTCCTTCTTCAGCTCTTTCGAAACTTCTTCATCCTCCAGAGGCACCAGACGCGGCAGCATTTCCACGATAGTTACCTCCACGCCGTAGGAACTCCACACGGTGGCGAATTCCACGCCGATGGCCCCTGAACCGATGATGACGGCCGATCTTGGAAGCTTCTCCTGCAAAATGGCTTCGAGATAGGTGACGACCTTTTCCCCGTCCACCTTCCATGCGCCGGGGACAGCCGCGGTGGCGCCGGTGGCAAGGATGATATTTTTTGCCTTAAGCTCGGTGACTTTTTTATCTGCGTCGGTTACCGCCAGCGTATCCTTCGTTTTGAATTTCGCCTCACCCATGAAAACAGTAATGTTGTTCTTGCGCATCAGGAAACCCACGCCTTTGGTCAGACGGTCCGAATTCTGGCGCGAGCGTTTGAGGGCTACGCTGTAGTCCAATTTGAGGTTGTCGAAGGAGAAGCCAAATTCCTTGCCTCGTTCGCGAAGGATATGGGCGATTTCGGCGTTCCGCAGCAGCGACTTGGAGGGGATGCAACCGACATTCAGACAAACCCCGCCCAGCCATTGTTTATCCACGATGGCAGTCTTTTGCTTTAATTGCGCGGCACGGATGGCAGCCACGTAGCCAGCAGGACCGGCCCCAACAACGACAACATCAAAGTTCTCAGCCATGATTTCTCCTGTAAATGCCAGTGTAAAGAACTCAACGACGAAGTCAACGCCATGGATCGGATATGCCTTCCACAGTTTTAACTGACCCGAGTAAGGCATTCCAAGCGATGACTTGATAATTTCCGCCCTATTGTACTACTCTCCGTTCTCCGGTCTTTGACCATGGCTGGACGCTAATCAGCGGGGGTACCATACTGTGCGGATAATTACCTGCGGGCAAAGATCACGAGGAGCTTGAATTGTTAGGGCAGCCTAAACAGGGCTAAAGTTGGGGGGGTAGCTCAATACAAATTCTTTTTCAAGAACTCAATCGTCCGCTCCCAAGCCAGCCCGGCCGCGGCGGGGTTGTATTCGGGCCGATCTTCTTCTGCGAACCAATGACTCACCCCAGGGTAGAAGTGAATGGTCACATCCACCCCAGCGGCTTTCATACCGGCTTCCATGGAGCGGACCTCCTTCATCGGTTCCCATTCGTCGTCCTCGCTGAAATGGCCCATGATCTTTGATCTGATCTCAGTGAAGTCTGGGCCCCCGGACCCGTAATAAAGTACGGTCGCGGCGACTTTATCCGCGTCGCGCATGGCGAGCATCAGGGACCAGTAGCCACCCATGGAAAAGCCCATCACGCCAATCTTTTCTCCTTGACGGGAGGGGAGCGAAAGCAGATAATCTTTGGCTGCCAGCACCACTTCACCCGCAAACTGGTGGTCGCTTTTTTCCATTAACGCCTGGGCCTCATCAATGGTTGTTGCGATCTGGCCTTCTCTTAGATCAGGCGCAAGCGCCATAAAGCCTTGCGCGGCGAGCCGGTCGCACCATTCCTTAAAGAAAGGCTTTAGGCCCCACCAGGCGTGCAGCACAAGAATCCCGGGACCGCCTTGCTCCGGCGAGGCAAGATAGGTATTGACTGTTTTATTTTGGACCTTTAATTGGATGTTCGATTTCTGGATTTGCATGATAATTTCCTTCCGGTCAGGATGGGCAGATTCTACCAGAATATTTGTTCTATCTTTGTCGGATCTGTCCCCGGCTTATGCCATTTCAGAAAATGCAGATGTTACTGCGCAGTGAGTGGATGCCAGGCTGAAGGCGTGGGACAAAAGGGCAGGAAAATACACTTTCAGCGGCCGAACGAATATCAGGTTTGTGCGTCTTATCAGCGTCTTAAATCCAACGCCTCACCCGTGATAGGTAGCCGGTATATTCATCCCTGAACTTTTGCTGAAGATACTCTTCTTCCAGGCGAACGATCGCATTTGTAACCGTCCAGAACAGGAACGGGCTCAGCAAAATGCCCCAAAGCGTACCGGCCAACAGCGTAAAGCCCAGATAGATCAGGAACAAGCCGAGATAGATCGGATTGCGTGTGAAACGATAAGGTCCGGCCGTGACCAGGGCCGTAGTTGGCTGTCTTAGATCAGGTGTTGTATGGGCCTTCTTCATCTGCGAAAAGGCCGAACCTGCAAGCATAATACCTGTTAGCAAGGCCAACCCGCCGAGGACGCGCGATATGAATGTCCAGGGTACGGGCAAAGGAACGATCCAGTTCAAGAGCAGTGCGCCGATAAGATAGCCTAAAAATACAAATGGCGGCGGAACCAGCACCCGCGCTCGATCGTTATTTTCACTCATTCCAGTTATCCAGCTTCTCTTTAACTTTCTTCAGGAACCAGTCCGCGGAGGCGCCATCGAGGATGCGGTGATCGAACACGAAGGAAAGATAAACCATTGGGCGAATGGCAATGGCGTCATCCACCACCAGCGCGCGTTTTTGGATGGCCCCTATGCCAAGGATGCCGCATTGCGGCTGGTTAATGATCGGGAAGGCAAACAGCGAACCACCGATCCCGTGATTGGTAAGGGTAAACGTTCCGCCGCGCACCTCGTCCGGCTGCAGTTTTTTGGCGCGGGCCCGCTCGGCGAGGTCATTGACCGCGCGGGCTGTTGCCAGCAGTGATAGATCATCTGCGTTCTTGATGACCGGCACGATCAGACCTTCTTCGCCCAGTGAAGTTGCCATGCCAATATTGACAGCCTTGTGGACAAGCACTCCTTCTTCCATCCACGAAGAGTTAGTCATGGGATAGGCCTTCAGACCGGCAATGATCGCGGCGATGAAATAGGATGTATACGTGAGATTGACGCCATCCCGGGCGAAGGTTTCTTTGTTGGCCAGACGATGCGCAGCAACCTTGCTCATATCGGCTTCCATGACCGTCAGCACATGCGGCGAAGTCTTCTGCGACATCACCATATGCTCGGCGATCTGTCTTCTTATTGTCGAATGTTTGATTAATTGGTCGCCAGCCGAAGTTGCCAAATTTGCTGCGCGCAGGCCGGGGGAGCCGGCAAGCGCTGCACCCCCCGAGCCTTGATTCTCGACAAAGGCCAACACATCATTTTTGGTGATGCGTCCATCCAGGCCAGTGCCTCGCACCTGGGACAAATTCACACCCTGTTCGGCGGCGATCCTGGCAACCACGGGAGAGATGAAGCCGGAACCTGCCGAAGGCTGAACGTTGGGAGTTCCGGGTTTCTGCTCCGGGCTTGCAGCCTGGGTTTTGGTTTCGGGAGCAGTGGGAATACGGGCACTTCTTGCATCCTCGATCTTCTCGTCCGCCGCGCCAATAAACGCCAGTATCTCTCCCACTTTGGCCGGCACGCCTTCCTGCGCGACGATCTTCAGGACCGTCCCAGAGGCGGGTGCGGGGATTTCGGTATCAACTTTGTCGGTGTTGATTTCGAGAAGGGGCTCCAACTCTTTGACCGAGTCGCCAACTTGTTTCAACCATTTCGTAACGGTAACTTCCTCAACGCCTTCCCCTAATCTTGGGACAAGCACCTTTGTGGCCATTATTTTCCTCCGGTCAGGTTGACGGTTAGCGAAGCGATGGGTACGCGGTGGGATCCACCTCGTACATCATCTCGTACACAGCATCGAAGATCGTTTCCGGATTCGGCTTTGACCAGTAATCCCCGTCGCTCCCATAGGCAGGCCGGTGGGCAGTGCTGCTTAACGTTCTCGGCGCAGAGTCAAGGTGATAATAACCGCCCTGCTTTTCGATCACTTCCTGAAGCATATACGCCGAGGTGCCGCCCGGCACATCTTCATCCACGAAGAGGACACGGTTGGTTTTCTTAAGGGATTCGACGATCCTGCCCCGGATGTCGAAGGGCAGGAGGGATTGCACGTCCACGATCTCCACATCGATACCGACCTGGCTGAGTTTTTCGGCGGCGTCCATGGCAATGCGACAGCAAGCGCCGTAGGTGACAAGCGTGAGGTCTTTGCCGCTGCGAATTATCTCAGGCACGCCCAATGGAACGGTCATCTCGCCGATGTTGGCGGGTAACTTTTCCTTGACACGATACCCATTCAAAACTTCCACTACCAAGGCCGGTTCATCGGCCAGCAGCAGCGTATTGTAGAAACCCGCGGCGTGAGTCATATCACGCGGTACCAGCACATTCATCCCGCGCACCAGATGGATGATGCCCGCCAGGAGCGAGCCTGAATGCCAGATTCCCTCCAGACGATGCCCGCGTGTGCGCACGATCACGGGTGCGGCCTGCCCACCGACAGTACGCCAATGCAGGGTGGCCAGGTCGTCTGACATGACCTGCAAGGCATAGAGCAGATAATCCAAATATTGAATTTCACACAAGGGCCGCAGGCCGCGCATGGCCATCCCTATCGCCTGGCCCAGGATCGTAGCCTCACGGATGCCCGTATCGGCAACACGCCATTCGCCATATTTCTCCTGCATGCCTTTGAAACCCTGGTTTACGTCGCCGAGCTTGCCTACGTCCTCGCCGAACGCGATGAGGCGCGGCTCACGCGCCAGCGCTGCATCGAAGGCCGCGTTGATGACCTCGAAGCCCATGAGGGTCGGCGAATTGTCCGTGTAGACGGGCTTCACTTCCTTCACTTTTGAGGCGCCTTCACTGTATAAGTGCGAACCGTAGCGGGTCAGGTTGATCGCGTCCTGTGCATTCTTCCATTGCATCAGAACCTGCTTAGCCGGATTGTCTTCGGTGCGCAAGACGCGCAGTGCCTCGTGCGCGGCGGCATGGACGTCCCGCCTTAGCGGTACAGGCAGGGCGGCCAGCCGTTCTTTGATGTCGTCCAGCTCCGAGGCGTGGGCCGAGCTGCCTGCGATTTCATCGAGCATATCCATCACCTGGCTGCGCTCTTCCAAAATGGGGTTGAGGTATTCCTCCCAGGCGACCTTGCGGATGCCCTCCACTGTTTCGTAGTCTTCCTTTTCCCAGGCAGTAATTTCCTGATCTGAGGCCAGGCGCTCCTCGATCATCCAATCCCTCATCTTGCGGACACAGTCGAACTCAAATTCCCATTTCAATCGCTCCGGGCTTTTGTAGCGTTCATGCGACCCGCTCGTGCTGTGACCCTGTGGCTGGGTAAGATCGGTGACATGGACCAATGCGGGGATGTGATACTCTCGTGCGGCTTCGGTCGCCTTTTGATAGGTCTCCACCAAAGCAGGGTAGTCCCAGCCGTGCACCTGATACAGGTCGAAGCCGCGCTCGCAATCTTCCTCGAGGCAATCGTCGCGTTGGAAACCCTGCAGTATGGCGTAGATATTCTCCTTTACCATCTGGAACTGGTTGGGGACGGAAATGCCGTAGCCATCATCATAAACGGTGATGATCGCCGGGGCCTGCAGGACGCCGATGGCATTCACCAATTCCCAGAACATACCTTCGGCGGTGGAGGCGTTGCCGATCGTGGCGAAGACAACCTCGTCGCCGTTGTGCGAGAAGTTTTTGAGTTTCCGGAGCTGATCGAGCTTGCGGTAGACCACCGAGGCATAGGCCAACCCCACCGTGCGCGGCATCTGAGATCCGGTCGGAGAGACATCGGCAGCCGTATTAAACATTTCGGATTGATTTTTCCATGAACCATTGGGGCCGACAAAGCGGGAGGCGAAGTGAGAGTTCATACCCCGCCCGCCCGTATTAGGCTCGGCATCCAGGTCGGCGTGGGCGTACAGCTGTGCGAACATCTGTTGAATGCTCATCACCCCCAGCATCGCCATCCAGGTCTGGTCGCGGTAATAGCCCGAACGCCAGTCGCCCTTACGAAAAGCGCGCCCGATGGCGATATTTGCCAATTCCTTTCCGTCGCCGAAGATACCGAACTTGGCCTTTCCACTCAGAACCTCGCGGTGCCCGATCAGACTGCACTGACGCGACTGGTAGGCCAGCCGATAATCGTTGATGATTTCGCTATGATCAAGGTCAAGAGAAAGCGCAACAGTACCCTTGGTTTTGGGCATGTTTCTCTCCAATTTAGAGTTGATTACGGGAGATTATAGTACAGAAAAAAAGTGACGGTGAGTATAGGGGAGAAAAATCGAACTGAAGGCTTGTGTTCTACTTTTTCTCCTCTACTCCTAACCACTTCAGCCCCGCTTCAACCCTGGAGAACACTTTCAGATTTGCGCCGCGATTACCGGCCACGGTCTCGGCCATGTAGTTCAGGAGATTGCGTTTTCCTAAAACCGCCACTTTTATCTTTCCCCCGATCTCCTTGCTCACTTGCACGCCGATATCATACCTGTCCATTATGCTGACGTTAGTGCTTACACTCCTCAGGTCTACGAGCACTTTGTCCAGGTTATCGCGCCTGCAGATTTCGCCGGTTTCACGAACTGCAGATAAAAGAAGCTCCAGGGAATAAGCTTCCGTAAAACTCACAGACAAATATTGTCCTTTATTTTCAAAGTCTGGCATATCTTTCCTTCAAATACGATCCCAGCGCATGTAGGTCGTTTCTCTCTCAAAGCAATATTGCGAAACCGCATTGAATTTTCCAGATAGATGGGTTATAAGACTTTCATGACAGAACCCTTTCGCACACTCCAAACTCAAATCCCGTCCGGCGTCATCGACCTGGGCCTCGGCGACCCACCTCTGTCGCTTTTGCCACTCGATCTCATACGACAAGCGGCGGAAGTCCGTTTTGCGGAGGGTGATCCCTCCTTCTTGCAGTATGGAGTGGAGCAGGGCGATGGGAAATTCAGGATGGGTCTGGCCCAATTCCTTGGCAAGGGTTATGCCTCACAAGTAGATCCTGAAAGTCTTTTTGTGAGCAATGGCGTATCGAATGCGCTGGACCAGATCTGCACTCTTTTCACGCAGCCTGGCGATCCCATCTTTGTCGAGGAGCCGTCCTACTTCCTGGCGCTGCGCATCTTCACGGACCACAACTTGCGAATCGTTCCCATCCAAACCGACCAGGACGGTCTCGTCATTGAGTCCCTGGAGGAGAAGCTGGCGGAATTCCACCCGAAATTCCTTTACCTCATCCCGACCTTCCAAAACCCAACAGGACACACCCTTGGCCAGGACCGTCGCGAGCGCCTCCTGCAAATTTGCCAGGACCATGATTTCCTGGTAGTGGCGGACGAGGTGTATCACTTTTTGAATTACTTCGAGAGACCGCCCAAAGCATTTGCCGTGCATACCAATATTAATAACGTCATCTCGCTCGGTTCGTTTTCCAAGATCCTGGCGCCGGGGCTTCGTTTGGGATGGATACAATGTTGTCCAGAGAAGATCAATCGTTTTGTAAGCTGCGGACTACTCGACAGCGGCGGCGGGCTAAACCCTTTTACTTCGGCGATCGTCCGCGAGGCCTTGGAGTCGGGCAGGCTCGAAGAGTACATCGCCCGGCTGACCGAAACCTATCGCTCGCGTGCCGCGGTCATGGATTCGGCCCTTCGCAAATACCTACCGAAAGTCAGCTATGATCGTCCGCAGGGCGGATATTTTTTCTGGGTACGATTACCCGGAAATTTGGATGCCGCAGTTCTTCAAAGGAAAGCCGAGTCGTTCAAGGTCAGCTTCCGGACCGGTGTGCGATTTTCCAGCCAGGCACGGATGCGCGACCGCATTCGCCTGAGCTGTGTTTATTATGAGCCCGACAAGATCGAGGAAGGATTAATGCGGCTGCAAGGCTGCCTGGAGAGCATTTTATAACCTTTAGTGCAGGGCTTATTCTTTCTTCGATCACGCGGGCTGCGAGTATTGTCAACCATTCGACGCAGGTTTCTGCCTGGGACCTACCTGCTAATTCAAGCTCTCTGCCACCAACTCTGCCACGTCCTTTACCTGGATGGTACTGTCATCCGCCTTGGCGGCATCGGTCATCATCGTCAGGCAGAACGGGCAACCTACAGCCACCGTGCCTGCACCAGTAGACTTGGCTTCTGCAAAGCGGGCTTCGTTGACGCGCGAGGTTCCGTTTTCCTCTTCTTTCCACATCTGGCCGCCGCCTGCGCCGCAGCAGAAGGATTTTTCGCCGTTGCGCGGCATTTCAACGGTCACCCATCCGGCGTCATGCAAGGCAGTTCGCGGAGCCTCCGTGATCTTGTTCTGCCTTCCGAGATAACATGGATCGTGGAACGTCACCATCAGCTGATCGCTCTTTACCGAGAGCTGTATCTTCCCGGCGCCAACCAACTCATTGATCAACTGGGTATGGTGGATCACCGTGTAATTCCCGCCAAAGGCCGGATATTCGTTCTTCAGAGTGTGTAAACAGTGCGGGCAGGTGGTCACGATGCGCCGGGGCTTGATTTCATTCAATATCTCGACGTTGGCCGTAGCCAGTCCGAAGAAGATATCTTCCCGGCCGGCCCGCCGCGCCGAGTCGCCGGTGCATTGTTCGTTCTGTCCGAGCACGGCGTAATTCACTCCCGCGGAATTCAGAATTTTGGCAAAGGCCTGCGCCGTCTTCTGCGCACGGGCATCCGTCGCAGCCGCACAGCCCACCCACCACAGGATCTCAGGCGCCGGGTTTTTCTCGATCGTCGGAACGTTCAGCCCTTCGGCCCACTTCATCCGGTCAGCCTGCGAGACATTCCACGGATTGGCATTTCGTTCCATGCCCTTGAAGGCGGTTTCCAATTGCTTCGGGAACCTGCTTTCCATCATCGAGAGATTGCGGCGGATGTCCAGAATGTCGCGCATCGGTTCATTGCCCACCGGGCAGATGTCGACGCAGGCCCCGCAGCTCGTGCAGGCCCAGACCGCTTCTTCCGAGATCATATCGAGCATGGGCACATCCACGCCGCCGCCGGCGTTCAGGTGATAGCGTTTATTCACTTCAAGCGCAGCCGGGCTGAGCAGCTTCCCGGTATTGTAGGCAGGGCAGACCTCCTGGCAGCGGAAGCACATGATGCAGGCATAGCTGTCCAGGATCTGTTCCCAGCCCAGGTCTTTCATGGCCGCCGCTCCGAACTGTTCGATGGAGGTATCGTCTAGATTGATGTAATTCAACTCACCGATCGAACGGCGCTGCGGCTTCATCCAGATGTTCAAGGGAGCGAAGAACAAGTGGATGTGTTTGGAATAGGGGAAATAGGGGAGGAAGGCAACCACCGCGCCGAGTGATATCCACACCATGGCATGCTCGCCGATGAGGAGCGTGTTCGCATCCACGCCGGACCACAAGCCGGCCAGGATTGAAATCGTTGGCTGCCACTTGTCATGGATGCCGTTCAACGCCAGATAGAAGGATTCGCCAAAATAATGGCAGGTGTTGTGAATAAAAATAAATCCCGCGACGATGGCCGAATCGCGCGGTATGCCCAGGCGCGCTTTAGGGTTGAGTAAAGTCGTCTGGCGCGTGGACAAGGTTGTGGGTCGCAGGAGGAAGCGGCGGATGGTCATTGCGACAATTCCGACGATAATCGCCACGTCGGCAATGTCTGCAAAGAGGCGATAAACGTCCCCGAACAGCCCGGTCTGAGCGAGAATATTGAAACCCGTGTAGCTGTAGACCAAGTCTGAAAGGTTGACCAGTAGAAACACTATAAAACCCCAACCGATGAGAGCATGCAAAAGGCTGGGCCAGAAACGAAAACGAAAAACCGGCTGGAAGGAGATCACTTTGCCAAATGCTTCAGGGAGGCGCTTGAAAGCAGTCTTCCAATCCGGTTTGCTTTGGCCGCTTGAAATGAGCTTAACGATCCGGTCCACGCCTCGATAGGTGAAGTACAGTGAGACCAGCGTCCCGATTGCAAAGACGATCTTTTCGATGAGGGTAAACATGTATGCCTCCAATGCCCCGCCAACCCCCGCAGGATGGCGAGGAGGTTCTGCTATAGTTTAGCATAAGATAAAAAATGTGGAATTTGTCGACCGGCGCCGGTAGTTTTTGCGCCCGGCAGCAGCTTCCGATTCGCGCTTCTATCTATTATTTACTGATATCGTTGACGTAAGCCACGGCGGGCGCGCACACGGGGGTGAAATGGGTGGAGAGAATGTCCCAGGTCAGCTTGTGATCGGTGCCCCAGGCATCGGTCAGGGCAAGGCTGAGACAGCCCGGACCGGCGTTGTAGTTTACCAGCGTGAATTTCCAAAGATCTTCATAGGAGGCCACATCGCCGGGTGATTGCCCAACGACATTATAGATAACTTGTCCGGTCTGCTCACAGCTTGCAAGCAGAGTGTGCGCAAAGACACCCACGCTAAAGTTTGCCCTGCTCAGATCGATACCGAGGGTGCAATTGTCGCAGGTGGCATTGACGGTGCTGACCAGGGCCTCCTGCAAAAGTTGTTGTTCATCGGGCTTCAGGTGAAGATAACCCTGGCTGCAAGCCTGCGCCGACAATACCAACGGGCAGTATTGGGCATAAAATGACGGATTCCATAGCAGGGTGGTGTCGGCGCCGTTTTGAGTGAGCTGACCGAGGCCTGCATCCGGATTGGCTTTAAATACGCCGGGCCAGAACTGACTCTCTCTCGCAAACAAATTCTTAAGCAATTGTGCGGGGACGCCCGTATCCAAAGCGGTATTCATAATGAGAGTATCGAACTGGTTTTGCCATTCATCCACGGCCGTCCGCGCGGCTTCCTGCCCACATTCGTTTGCGCCACCATCCGGCTGCAGGCCGCCATCGGGACAACTGCTGGCATCGACCGTGCCTTGCAGGATCAGGTTCGCAGAAAGATAGTTATAGGGAATATCACTGCTCAAGTCTGAGGCGTCTGCCGGAGTGCTCAACCAGGCCGGCGGTCCGCCAACGGGCGGGAATGAATCCCAGGTGTCGGAACAGGAGGCAATGCGGACCCCTTTCCATTGGCTCGATAAAACGTCCACATACCAGGAGGTTTGATCAGGGTTGTTTACATCGGCCGGGGCCACTCGAACCTGCGCCGAGAATACCTGGCTCGAGTTGCCATAACTGGACCAGGCCCAGAATTGCATGGCGACACCGTTAGCATCGGTGGCGGCGAGCTTTAGTTTGCAGGTGGGGTCGCAGGTGAAAGGCTGCCCATCCATGGTACCTTCGATGCCGACAATATGTTCGTTCGGAAGGGGCTCTTCCCCTTTCAGCACAAGGATGGGGTCGTTCTCGCAAACGTTTGTGCCGGACCTCGCAACGGAATCACAGCCTTCCAGGGTCAGCCATACTTCGGGCGCGGGCAGTTTTACACTGATGACGCGTTGTGCTTCATGCGTATCGATGAGATAAAGGTAATATCCCTCGCATTGTCTTTTATCTCCTACAAGGTCGCAGGGAGCCTGGGCCTGGTATGTGGTATAGACATCGGGATCGCAGTTCTGATAGACTTCCTCAAGCGTGGGTTGTCCCTCGTGGTCCACGGTCAAGCCGCACACAACCTTGTTCTTGTTCCAGCTAGCCATCCACCATTCATAGGCGGTGTAATTCACCGTGATGGCTTCCACACGGTCCGGGCCGGGAGGGGTGGCGGGCTGTGCTGCTTTAACTGAGACGATGGGAAAAAGACCCACACTGCCCAGAGTGAGCAGGAGGGCGATAAATGCGTTTACAAGCGCTCTGTATTTCAAACCAGTAGCCAATATGACCCCGTAGAGAAACAAACAGATTCCGTTTGCATTATAGCGGAATCTGCTTGTTTTGTAACTACTTTTTGCCGGCGACTTTCTTCTTAGCCTGACTGGTTTTTCCCTTCTTCGTTGGGGCTTTTTTCCGTTTCGCAGCCGGCGAAACGGGGCTCGCGGCCCGGGCCGGTTCCGACCCTGCGGCCTTGACCCTGCCTGCAGGGGCCGGGCTCTGCTCTCTCAGGCTCTCCAGCACGGTCAGGTCTTGGTTGAGGTTACGGGAACGAATGTAAAGGCTGGCCAGGTAAATGATCAGGAGCACAAAGAAAATTGCGTAGCCCGCGATCATGTAGGCGGAGGTGTCTGGAGTGATATCCTGTAACAACATGACTTGCTCCTATTGCATACTACTTAATTTGAGTTGTTCGACCCTGGCTGCCAGGTAACCCATGCGTATGCGGTTCCAGAACAGGTCGATGAAGATCACGCTGAAAGTGAAAAGGGCGAACATAAAGGCAATCAGCATTCTGCTGGTCATGGCGAAGGTACCCTGGGCGCCCGGATCGCCGCCGCCAATAACAACGGGGTGGATGGTGCGGAACAGGCGGATTGCAAAGAATGTGATCGGCGCGCTCACAGACCCGATAATCGTATAAACAGCGCCAAAGCGGGCCCGACGATCGGGATCATCGATGCCCTCACGCAGCATGAAGTAGGCAATGTATATGAGCTCAGTGACCGCGGCGGTGGTAAGACGAGGGTCCCACGTCCACCAGGTGTTCCAGATGGGGCGGGCCCAGATGGACCCGAGCACGATGGTGATCAGGAAGAACACCAGGCTGATCTCCACTGCAGCGACCTCGACAATATCCCACTTGGGATTTTTATTGACCAGATAAACGATCCCGGCCACGCCTGCAGCCACGAATCCCAACAAGGCTGTCCAGGCGGTCGCAACGTGAAAATAAAAGACGCGCTGGACTTGTCCCATCACGAGTTCTTCGGGTGCGTAGACAAGCGCCAGGTAGGTGGCTACAGCCAGAAGCAGGACGGAAGTGATATCGAGAATTTTCAGAACAGTTGGTTTAGCTTGCATGAATACTCCTTGGAATAATAAGGGGTGGATGCATTACAGTATAAAGAAGTGGCCGGGCAGGGAAGCCTTTAAGTTGACAAAAGAATCGATAATGGATAAAAAAGAACTTCCATGTTCTGTTCTCTATTCTTCAACCACGTAATCAAATACCATAAAAGCAATGGCTGTAAAGATCACATCATAGACGATCAGCAGATTTAACCAGGGCAGGATATTGCTGAAGTCATCACCGGTCAGGAACCCGCCGCTGGCCTTTACTGCAGCTATTAGAACCGGAATGGCAACCGGGAACAACAGGATGGGGAGAAGGACGTCCCTGGTGCGCGCCTGGACAGCCATGCTGGCAAGCAGAGTCCCCACCACAGTGTAGCCAACGGAACCGAGCAGGATGACCAGTAAGAGGCCGGGGTTGAACAGGTTGACATTATATAGGAAGGAATAAAGCGGGATGACGATGGCTTCAACAATCAGCATGAAAGCCAGATTGCTGATAACCTTGCCAAAATAGATGGCGGTCCGATCAACCGGAGCCAGCAAAAGCCCGTCGAGGCAACCCCGGTCTTTTTCCATGGCCATTGAGCGGTTGAGGCCCAAAGTACCGGCAAATGCGAACGTGACCCATAACACACCGGCGGTCACAGACTGGCGCGTCCTGATATCCAGCTCGAGGGCAAAGTTAAAGATGACGATGACGAGCAGCGAAAAGACCAACATGGAAGAGAACAGTTCGCGGGAGCGCAATTCGGCGGCGAGGTCCTTCCAGACCACGGCCAGCGTGGCTTTCAGGAAACTCGCGGAGACGGGGCGGTCAGTAACAGTTCGAGGGAGGTCGGCGGTCTTGGTGGTCATGTCATTCAAGCTGCCAGGGCATTTTTGTAGAAGGATAATAAGTTGTTCTTGCCAATTTCCTTTCGTGTGGCTGAGGCGGCAACCACACCGTGTGATAGGATATCGAAGCGAGTGGCCAGATATTCGGCGCGTACCAGATCGTGCGAGGTCATCACTATGGTGCGGCCCTGCGCAGCTACAGAACGCAGCACCTCGTCGAGCATGACCGAGGCGTCCTGGTCGAGGCCGGTGTAAGGTTCGTCGAAGAGCATCACCTCCGGGTCGTGCAGTACGGCCCGGCCGATGGCAAGCCGCTGCTGCATCCCGCGCGAAAATGTGCGAACCAGGTCGCGCCGGCGCGGTTCGAGCCCTGTCATTTCGAGCACGGCGCTGATGCGCCGGTCGAGACTTAATACACCGTACATGCGCCCATAGAAGCGCAGGTTTTCCTCGGCCGTCAAATCTCCGTAGAGCAGGGGAAGATGAGATACCACGCCCAGCCTGGCACGAACAGCGGCAGCCTGGTGCGGCAGGCGATAACCGGCAATATAAACTTCGCCCAAGGATGGATGGGACAGTGAAGCAAGGATCCGCAGGAAGGTGGTTTTCCCCGAACCGTTCGGACCCAGCAGAGCAACAAACTCGCCGGGCTGCACGTCAAAGTCCAGCCCACGCAGGATAGTCTTAATGCCAAAACGCTTGACGAGTCGTCTTACTTTAATCATCCCAAATAAACCTTATCGGCTCCTGGAGCGGGAGAACCCGTAAAAAAAGCGGGACATCCCGATCAGCTCATTTCTTTCAGGATCTTTTTCAATTCGGTACGGCGGAGCTGATAGGTCGGATCAGAGATCTTACCCGCTCGATGCAGGTCATCCAGCGCCAGGATGGCATCCATAACTTCATCGGCAGATTCAAAACCGGCCTCGCCCCCGCCGGCCACTTTCCGACGGCGGTCGCGATAGAAAAGGAATACTCCGGCGACGATCAACAAACCACCCAAAGCGCCGCCGCCAATCAGGATACCCTGTCGTGGGTCGATACCGGCTATGGTATTGGTCCCCGGTTGACCGCTAACCGAGAAATCGAATTTTTCCCCGGCCTTCAAATCACTGGCGGAGAATTCCTGGTAATTGTTATTTTGGATGACCTGGATGCCTTTGTTCACCAGTTGCGAGCTATTTACAGTTATCCCCTCCGGTATGAGCAGCACCATGGATGGAGTATCCATGGCGAAAGTCTGGTTGATATCCAGCTGTTTATCATAGGGCAGGTTGAAGAATACGATGATCGAATAGGGAGTGTCAGTAGGTACTACAGCGATACCCTTGTCGGCCACTACGAAAGGCGCGCTGCCCTGACCGGCCTGGAAACCCACGTTTTGGGCACCATCGGGCAGCTTGATGATAGAAACGGAAGTCCCGTCGGAGGAGATGACAACGGATTTATCGCTTTGGTTCGAGAAAGCGAAGATCTCGAGAACTTGTACGGTGCCAGCCGTGGCGAAGTCGGTGTAGACATGGACTTGATTGACTTTCAAAAGGCTCAGGTCGCTGCTTGATTCGTATAACTTCAGGGTCGGCAGGGCCATCTCGGCCGTGGTGGTTGGGACCGTTCCGAAACCTGAATTATATTTGATGCCCGCGTATTTCACCTCGGCCAGGAAGATACGGTTCGCCGGCATGGCTACATTCTCAAATCTATAGGAGCCATCGGTGCCGCTTGTGGCAGTAAGACTTAATACTTGTTGGGGGCCGGAGCTTTGATTTTGTGAGTGATCATATCCTTGAAGGTTGACCGTCATATTCGGGGCCGGGGACCCGTCCGCCATCTGGATGCTGCCGATGACGGTGCCGATGCCGGCCACGTTCGTTACCTCCGGCGTGGGGGCAGACTTGGTTGTGGCTGGCGGAGTGCCGTTTCCAATCGCAGGCGTTTCGATCGCGCCGGCGGTGGGCGCCGAAGCAGCAGCCACCTGGGAGGGATTGGCAAAGGTCAATGTCCGCAGATAGGCGGCGACAGCATAGGACTGATCATCGGTAAAGTTCTTTCCAAAGGCAGGAATACCGCCCTCGCCGTTCCTGATTATCTTCACCAGGTCGTTCTCGGAAAACGCGGCCATGCTGGTCTGATCATTGAACTTCCCTGTGCAGCCTGCGCAATTGGCGTCGAAGAGCGACTTGCCCTGGGCGATCTGTTCGGGAGTAGTGTGAAGCGTGAATACATACGAGATTACGTTCCAGCGTTCCTGATCGCTCAACGCTCCCACAAAAGGCGGCATGAAGCGGTCCAGATTGCCTTGTGTGACTATTTTGAACCATTCGGCCGGTGAAGCAGCACGTGCGACTTCGGGCAGGCCGATGCCCGGCACCGCGACAGGTAGCTGCATGCTTTGTGGTCCATCCCCGAGTCCCTTATCTCCGTGACAAGCCGAACAGTTCTGGGCAAAGATGGCCGCACCGTTTTGAACATCGGGCGCTGAAGCCGGATATAACGCCCCGAGGGTAGGCATGGGGGTTGGAGAGACGTAATCGGGCGGAGGAGTGATATCGGAGGCAAGCGAAAAATTACAAGCCGCCAGGACCAAAGACCCCACGGCTATGACAACAACAGAGAGAAATTTCATGAGCTCCTCAAATAGACTCCGCAGGCCGGCCTTTCAAAGACTGGTTATCTATCTTAATGCCTTCCCGCAATTTGGGCAAAAGAGATCAGAAGTCAAAACCGGCTTGCCACAACGCGGACAAAATCCGGCGGATTTTGTTTTGCGCGCTGAACGGCGGGCTGCGAGCATCGACTCGATCTCGTCGTCCGTAACCGGGTTCGATTTGGTGGGCGCATCCGCCTGGCGCGCTGCGGCGGCTTCCTCCAAACGATCTTCCGCCGTTCCATCTCCCGGGTTGGGAGAAGCAGGGGAAGTAAGGTTATCCAGTTTCTTCAAGATGCCGGTACCCATTTGCAGCAGTTCGGCACGTTGAACCGGATAATCTTCCTGAGGAATTTTGCCCAGCTTGAAATCGAAGTCGAGTTCCTGCAAGGCATTGATGACCCGGTCGCGTTCGGCCATCAGCGAGGAGATTTTCTGGGTCTCCTGGGGCACGCGGCGCGAATGATCTCTCATCAACGGAGCGGCAAGATATAGACTCACGCTCAAAAGAAGCGCTATGAGCAAAAGAACTGCACCGAGTTCCATATCCCCTTTCCTAATTATTCAACAATGGATCGATGATGGCTTTAATCTCATCAACCGACGTGAATGGACCGACCTGGGCATATCTGAGCACCCCGGTTCGGTCGATAAAATAGGTCTCCGGGACACCCTTGATCCGAAATAATTGCGAAACGGTCGTGCCGAGGTCCGGGCCATTGGGATAGGTAATATCAAACTTTTCCAGGTAGGCACGGGCTTGGGGTTCCGTATCCACGTAATCCATGCCGATAAAGACCACCTGGCCACTGTCTTTGTAGTACTGCCAGGCTGTTCTAAGGTCGGCGGCTTCCTGTTCGCAAGGCTTGCACCACGAGGCCCAGAAGTTGATCATCACCACTTTCCCTTTGAGACTGGCGACACTGGCCTGCGTCTGCCCATTCAGCTCATAGCCTTTGAACATCGTCATTTGGAAGTTACTGATCTTGTCACCGGGCTGTGCGGTTCCCTGCTGTGAGCGATTGAGCGTTATGGCAACGATTACCAGCAGCCCAACAAGCACCCCCCAGATAATGATTTGTGCCCAGAGCGGGACGCCGCGCCGGGGAGGGGTCTGTGTGGGATCATCAATCATACTTTCTCCAATGAAAAGGATATCAAAGTCTTCCTGCCCCAAAGATGGCAAGAGATCTTCCGGCCGGTGAGGCCCGGCTTCGCTGCCGCGGTGGACGTTATGGTAATACGAATCATTTCCTTTTCTTCAATTCTTCTTCCAGGCGCGCAACATATTCATCTTTTGGCGCGTCTTCGACTGACGGACCAGTAGCATCCATTGCGGGGGTCATGGGAGGGGTTTTTCCAGTTCTTGACCACATCCGCATGGCTCGCAGCAGAAATACTGCACCAGCCAGTATGATCAGAGGCGGCAGGATATAAACCAGCCAATTGAGTCCTGAGCGAGGCGGCTCGGCTAATACACGCGCTCCGTACTGCTGCACGAAATACTGTTTGATCTGATCCTCCGTCATCCCCTGGGAGAGCTGCTGGCGGATCAGGTCGCGCCACTGGCGGCAGGCCTCGGTGGGGCAGACGTCCAGCGGCGTATTCTCACAAACCGGACAATATAGTTGGTGAGCAATGCGATTGACTTCATCATCAGAAGGGGTCGGATTTTGAGCAGAAGCAGGTCTTGTTGGTGTAAGAACAGAGGCAAGAAGTAATAGTAGGAATGGAAGAAACAATAACTTCCGAAGCTTCATGATTTATCTCGGTTCGGACCCAATGTAGACATCATTTGTTAATCAGCCGCGCTGGTCTGATGTGCAGTGCGTGAACGCTCCAGGACATATTCGACCTCGCGGTCGGGCCAGGCGGCGACCAGGATTCCGAACAAGAACACCAAAGCGCCAATCCAAAGCCAGTTGACTAATGGATTGACAAAGATCTTGAAAGTTGCACCGTTCGACGTGGCGGGCTGCCAGTCCACGAGCAGGATGTAAAGATCATCCTTCAGGGTGGCGCGCTCACCGGGGATGGTCATGTTCTGCTGCGCATCGGGGTAATAATCGATACGCGGATGAAGCTCACCAAGATAATTGCCGTTGTTATCGTACACGCCTACCACGGCGCGCGTTACCTGCCGGTTGTCCGGCCCGTTGAATTGAGCGATCGATTCATATTTGACACTGTAGTCGCCGAGCTTGAGCGAACCGTTCACGGGCAGCGTGCCCTGGGTCTGAACCTGAAAAACATTGATGCCCACGATGCCAACGGCCATCAGCATCATGCTGATATGGATTATATAACCGCCATATCGTCGCCGGTTGCGGCTTGTTAGCGACCATAAGGCAGCAAAGAAGTTTTCGTTTTGGGCCTTCATGCGCGCCCTGGTGCCGCGCCAGAATTCCTGAAGCGTGACCAGCAAGACCAGGGCAACCAGGAAGAAGGCGGTCAGGGCAATGGTGTTATGTGTGTAGGTGAAGAATAAAATGACGGTGATGACCAGCGCGGCCAGCGCCGATTTCCATAGCGCACGTCCGAGAGTTTTGACCGTGGAATGACCCCAAGCGGAGAGTGGGGCCACGCCCATCAATAACATCAAGGTCGCAAAAAGCGGTGCGGTGGCGCTGTCATAGAAGGGCGGCCCCACCGTCACCTTTTGGCCTGTCACCAGCTCTGAAATGAGCGGGAAGATCACGCCCCAGAAACACACGACTAACACGCTTATAAACAACAGGTTATTTAATAGGAAAAGCGCTTCCCGTGAGAGCAGGGATTTCAACTCGGTTTCCCCACGCAGCTGGGGCCAGCGATAAATAAGCAGGGCGATGGATGAGGAAAAGGTCAAACCTATGAATACGAAGAAAGCCGGACCGATGGCGCTCTGTGCAAAGGCGTGTACTGAGGAGAGCACGCCGGAACGAGTGAGAAAAGTGCCAAATATGACCAGCGCGTAGGTAAGGATAATGAGGATCATATTCCACTGCTTGAGCAGGCCGCGCTTCTCCTGAATCATCACTGAATGCAGAAAAGCTGTGCCGGTCAGCCACGGCATCAGCGCCGCGATCTCGACCGGGTCCCAGCCCCAGAAGCCGCCCCAGCCCAAAACATCGTAAGCCCAACGGCTGCCGAGCACGAGCCCAAAAGAGAGGAACAACCAAGCCCACAACGTCCAGCGGCGTGTCAGGCGGATCCAGCGGTCATCGGTACGACCCGTGATGAGCGCAGCCATGGCGAATGCATACGGGATGACAAATGACACAAACCCCAGATACAACATTGGCGGGTGGATGATCATACCGGGATGGCGCAGCAGCGGGTTGAGGCCGCGTCCGTCTGCGGGGAAGAAGGCAATGGCGTTCAGGGGCGCCAGCAAACTGGTGATGATCTGGCCATCGGTGGTCTGCCAGTAGCGTGCAAAAGGGTTTTCGTAGAAGACAACGAGCCCTAGGAAGAATGCAGTTGTCAGGGAGGTGACCACGATCACCCAGGGAAGGAACTCGCGATCGCGGTCCCACTTGCGCAGCGTGACCAGCGAAGCAAAAGACGACATCAACCATGACCAAAAGACCAACGAGCCGGCCTGACCACCCCACCAAGCGGTGACTTTTAGATAGGTTGGCATCTCCCGACTGGTCACTTCGTAAACGAAAGATACTTCGAAGTGATTGGTTATTAACAAATAGATGAGCACGCCCGCAGAAAGGGTGATCAGCGGCCATATCATCAGCATGCCACGCCGGGCCGATTCAACCCAATTGGCGGATTTCGTCCGCTCGCCGTATACGGCTGCACCCACGCTGTATAAAGCGACAATAAAGGCTACTACTAAGATCCCATATCCAATTTCGGCCAACATTCAAGACTCCTCAGAAAACAAAACCTGACGGTTATCAAGCCCGTCAGGTCTGGTTGTGATCAACCACCGGCTTGTTGCGGTACGGCTTCCTGATATTTCGTCGGACACTTGAGCAGCAGCTCGTCCGCATGGAAGACACCGTCGGCATCTAGCTGACCAGTCATGATGGCTTGCGCTTCATTCTTAAGAAGGTCAGGTTTTGGGCCGGTATAAACTACTTTAATGCGTGCCCTGTTGGGGTCAACAACTGCCGCGTGCAATACGGCTGCCAAACCGCCCTGGGCATCGACCTCGTTATTGTTACCTGTAACATGCGCGACTTCGAAGGTCAAGGTCAGCGTCTGAGCATCGTATTGGATGGTGTCTCCAACGACTGCGCCTGAAACACGCAAGTTCTGGCCTATAACGCTCTGCCCTTTGGCTTTGAGCTCGTTAACGGTCATGAAGTATTCGGCATTGGCCTGTGTTGCCGAAAAGATCAGGTAAGCCACCGCGGCCAGAATGACCACTCCACCGATCACAAATTTCTTACGTCCCATGCGCTGCCTCCAAATCACACACAAAAGAAAACCGAAGCAAATATCATTCTACATGCTGAGATTAATGTACGCTGAAAAGTCATCAGACAAACGTCACTAAATTCATCCAATTTTATCCCATTTGGAAGGAATCGATAACGAACCGCCTTTACTCCAGGGTTATCAACTTTGTGCGAATGGCGAACTTTACCAATTCGGTGCGCGAGTGTAAGTTGAGTTTATTCATAATGCGTTCCCGGTGACGGGCGATGGTCTTGGGGCTAAGCTCCAGCCGCTCACCTATCGCTGAATTATTGTGCCCTTGTGCGACCAACTCGAGGACCTGGCGTTCACGAGTGCTTAGAACGTCCAGGCTGGTTGCCTCAGATGGTGTCTGCTGAATCTCGGGATGAGCAGCTGCATCATGGCTGGACAGCCTTTGAAAATCCTCAAGCAGCCAGCGTGCCAAGGCGGGCTGCAGGTATACGTTCCCGTCGGCAACCGCATGAATTGCAGCCACAAGTTCATCGGCTGCAGCCTGTTTTGTGAGATAGCCGGAAGCTCCGGCTGCCAGCATTTCCATGAAATACTGCTTGTCTTCATGAACGGTAAGTGCCAGGACCTGAGAATCGGGACAAAGTACTTTTAAGCGCCGGGTGGCTTCCAGGCCATCCATATCGGGCATGGTGATGTCCATCAGAATGATGGCCGGCTTTGTCTCCAAAGCGCGCTCGATGGCTTCTGTCCCATTGCGGGCCTCCGCCAGTACCTTCAATCCGGGTTTCGTTTCGAGAAAGGACTTCAGACCCGTCCGAACAACCTCATGGTCATCGACGAGCAATAATGTGATCGGTTCCATTCCTGAGCTCCTTCCCTTCGATCTCAATCATTGGGATGATGGCCTCGACGGTTGTGCCTTGTCCCTGAGTAGATTGCAGATTAAATTGTCCAGCGATAAATTCGACACGCTCGCGCATGCCTGCCAAACCCCAACCACGAGGTGGATGAAAGTTTTCAGCGGGGTCAAATCCCCGGCCCTGATCGGAAATCTGCAGAACCACACGATTGCATTCGTATCGTAATCCGACACTTGCGTGGTTTGTTCCCGAATGGCGGGATACGTTATAAAGAGATTCCTGTGCCACCCGAAACAGGACCGTCTCGATCAAGGGATCAAGGCGCCTGGTTTCGCCAATTACCTCGAACGAGATATCCATGCCTTTAGGGCAACAATCCTGTGAAAAAAGGAAATTCAAGGCGGGCACCAGTCCCAGATCATCCAGATGTGCAGGCCTCAAGTCATGCACCAGGTGATAGAGACCCTGAGCGATCTGACGCGCTAAATCCTGTAAATGGTCCGTCATCTGGATGGTATCTGCACGCTTTAATTTGGTCCGCAACGCACCCAGCCCCAGCGAGAGGGCGGTAAGAGTTTGAGCGGTTTCATCATGCAGTTCTCGGGCAATGCGGGCCCGTTCGTCCTCCTGCGCGCGAACAATGTGTCCCAGGACTTCACGGCGAAGGGAATCGCGTTGTTCGAGCGCGTCAAGCCGGGCTTGATGGGCGGCAATCAACTGCATTTGCCTTTCTTTCTCGACCACCTGGATTGCACGGATAAGGCCAACAGTGATGATCAGGGAAGCCACGGTGCGAACCAGTGGCACGGGGATACCCGTAAGTGAAAAAAAAGTCTCCTGGCTGATCGCATTAGACGGAAACATGGCGGTGACTTTTACGAAAACCTGTGCCAGCCCATAGGAGGCAAACCCGACTGCGGCCCAGTTGAGAGGCACTGAAAGGGAGGCGCGATTCTCCTGTTTGGATTGGCGGCCCTGAGCGTATAAAGCCAGGGCGGCCAGCAGGGCGGCTGGCACGGCTATCAGATAACGCGCCAAGACATCCAGAAGGTCGATCCAGGGAATTGGTTTTTGCCAATAGGTGAGAATGGCTACTGTGAGGATCGCCACCTCGTATAAAAGAATACGACCGAGGTGAACAAATCGCCGGCCTTCATATTTTGGGGAAACCAATCGGAGCGTAAGGTAGGCATATAAGAACAAAGAAATAAATGAGGAATATAACAATGCCAAACGCAGCCAGGAAAGCCAGTCCGGGGCGGATGTACCTATGGATTGGGCCTGCAGGAGATAGGATTCCAGCCATTCATGAGTCCCGTGAACAAGTCCAAAAGCCCCCAGGAAGCGCAAACTGGCTTTCTCGGCCAGGGAGGGAGAACGACCAGCCTCCAGGAGAAGAGCCAACCCCATTGCAAAGAAAGAAAGGCCGTAGACGAAATAGATAAGAAAGAGGCTTGGACTCATCTGAAATCACTCATGTGTATTGTAGCCCAATCGCCTCTTCAGCCGATGCAAGTGAATCATCGGCCTGGTATGACTTTAATCCTAAATTTCGGGAAATATACCCAATTCCCGGATGGGGATATTGGGTAAAACATGACATATGTCATGCGGTATTCAACCCAAATTAACTTGTGATTAATGTTACATTCACCTATAATTTATGTTATTCAACCCAATTTAGCGTTAGGTAGTGGCATTTAAAGCAAGCGTTTAGTGGTCCGAGGAGCAAGAATCTCTAAATATGCCTAATCCTTCGGAAGGAGAATGCAGAAAATGGCATTAAAGAAAACGCTCATCTTCCTTGGTGTGATGATAGTATCCGCAGTCATTTTGGCTGCCTGCGGAGGCACTGCTACCAAAGCGAACGAGACGCCTGTTTCAACGGCGGGTCCCACCCTAACGGTCCCATTCCAGGAACAATTCCTGGGTTCCGCCCACGCGGATGCGAAGGCCGAAGCGTTCAATCACTGGAACAGCGCGAGCCCGGCGGCAGTCCCTGCCGATTGCGCAAGGTGCCATACCTCCGCTGGTTTCCAGGATTTTGCCTTGAATGGCAAGGTCACTGCGGATGTGCCCGCTCCGGCGGGAACTTTCGATTGCACAACCTGTCATAATGCCGCCGCGATGGCTCTGACCTCCGTGACTTTTCCCTCCGGCAAAGTTGTCGATAACCTGGGTCCTGAAGCGCGCTGCATGACCTGCCACCAGGGGCGCGAATCGAAAGTCAGTGTGGATAAACAGATTGCCAGCTTCAACGTTACCGACCAGGATGCGATTGTCCAGCCGATGACGGATGCCAGCGGCAAAACCACTAACTTCGGGTTCATCAACGTCCATTACTATGCCGCAGGCGCAACCCTCTACGGCTCACAGGCGGAGATGGGTTACGAATATGATGGAAAGATCTATGATCCAAAATTCCGTCATGTCGAAGGCATGGATACATGCATTGCCTGCCATGACCAGCACACACTCCAGGTCAAAGTGGATACGTGCGCGGAATGTCATACGAATGTCAAGACGCTTGATGACCTCAAGACTATTCGCCAGAATGGTTCACTGGTTGATTACAACGGGAACGGTGATACAAAAGAAGGCATTGCCTCAGAGTTGAGCGGCCTGCAGGATATCTTGTACGGCTCGATCCAGGCATATGCCAATGATGTTTCCAAGACGCCTATAGTCTATGATGGGGCTACATATCCGTATTTCCTGGTCGCAGGTGCTGATGGAAAGCCCGCCAAGGATGCCAAGGGCAATACCATTGGCTATAATGCCTGGACAGCCCGTTTGTTAAAAGCCGCCTATAACTACCAGACGTCTGTCAAAGACCCCGGCGCATTTGCTCACAATGCGAAATATATTATTGAGCTGCTGTATGATTCGATCGACGACTTGAACACTGAGATTTCCAAGCCGGTGGATATGACCAAATTGGCTCGCGATGATGTGGGCCACTTCGCAGGCGATACAACGCCATTCCGCGATTGGGATAGCACAGGTGTAGTTCCGGCGGGGTGCGCCAAATGCCACAGCGCGGGAGGCCTGCCCCAGTACATTGCCAATGGCGGTACCGAAGTCGTTACCAAGGCCGGCGTACAGATCACGGGTGTGGTCGGGCAGCCAGTAGCCAACGGCTTCGCCTGCACCACCTGCCATGATTCAGCCAATTTCCCGAATCGCCTGGCGGTCGTAAGCGTGCCCTTCCCCAATGGAGCCAGCCTCACATTCAGTACGGAGAAAGATGCGGATGGAAACCTGAAGCCGGTGGACTCTAATTTGTGCCTGGAATGTCACCAGGGACGTGAGTCAACGGTTACGGTCAACAACTATCTTGCCACCAAGCCGCTCGATACGGTTGATGCAAAGATCAGCTTCAAGAATGTCCATTATTTTGCTGCCGGCGCGACCCTCTTTGGCGATGCCGCCCAGGGCGCCTATGAGTACACCGGACAGAAATATGTTGGGCAGAATACGCAGCATCCCCTCAATAAATGCCAGGATTGCCACGATGTTCACGCCTTGGGCGTGAAGACAGATGCCTGCAAGACCTGCCATACGAATGTGGCCTCTGAGGCTGACCTGATCAATATCCGGGCGACCACGGACACTACAGACTGGAACGGTAACGGCGATACTACAGAAGGCGTTTACAAGGAAATCGATACGTTTCGGATCGATCTATTTGCAGCGATCCAAAACTATGCGGAGACCAAAGCCGGGACGCCGATCGTATACGACGCCGCTTCATATCCTTATTTCTTCGTGGATGCAAACAAGGATGGTAAAGCCGACACCAACGATAAAGGCCCGATTGCCTACAATGCCTGGACTCCCCGTCTGTTGGAGGCAGCCTACAACTATCAATATTCGATCAAAGATCCCGGTGCGTTCGCCCACAACCCGACCTATGTCATGCAGTTCCTCTATGACTCCACAAAAGATCTGGGCGGCGATGTTTCCAAACTAACGCGGCCATAAGCTTGTGCGCAAGATCGCAAATGAGATGGCGGGCAACATCTGTCCGCCATCTTAATTTGTCGTAAAATATGCGAACAATAAGTAAATATGTCTTTTTAGCCAAAATTTATACTTTTTTGAACCAGGAGGATGGACATTGAATATGGCACCCTTCCCGGTTTTGACCCCTGTTTCTCGGAAAAAACAGCTCGGATCTCATAGGAGAATGCAATGACCAAATGGTTGGCAAAACGGATCGGGCTGGTGCTGCTTGTGACAGGGGTAAGCCTGATTCTCGTGATCGCAGCCATTCTCGCTACTCCGGTGGATGCCGCGAATTCACCGCAGCCGGTCACCCAGACCTTGGCCCAGGATAAACCTTCCAATGATTATTGTCTTAGCTGTCACGGCCTGTCTTCCCTGAGGAAAACGCTGCCGAGTGGAGAAACGCTTTCGCTTTACGTGGATCCCAATTTGTTCAACCACGGTATCCACAATCAGCAAAACATTGCCTGCGTGGACTGCCATAAGAACATCAGTACGTTCCCGCATCCCGATTTCACGGCAAATACAATCCGCGATGTCTCCCTCCAGCTTTATGGCGTCTGTCAGAATTGCCATGCAGACCAATCGAACCAGACCCTCAACAGCGTCCATCAAAAAGCGTTGGCCGGAGGAAACAAGAACGCGGCGGTCTGCACAGACTGTCATAACCCACACCAACAAACACGGCTGACCGATCCGCAAACCGGAAAACTCTCCGAGGATGCTCGTTTGCAGGTGCCGCAGACCTGCGCCCGCTGTCACAGCGCCATCTACGATACCTACAAGAATAGCGTGCACGGCAACGCATTGATTCAATTCGGAAACCGCGACGTCCCCACTTGCACAGACTGCCACGGGGTCCATGATATTCAAGACCCCACTTCTGCCCAATTCCGCAACGATAGCCCGCTGTTATGCGCCAAATGCCATACCGACCCGCTGATCATGGATAAGTACGGCATCTCGACCCAGGTTCTGAACACCTATGTGTCCGATTTCCATGGAACCACAGTGACGCTTTTTGAGCAGATTTCACCCAATACCCCCACGAACAAACCGGTCTGTACAGACTGCCATGGTGTGCACGATATTTCAAAGGTGGATAACCCGCAAACAGGCATCGCAATCAAGGCAAACCTGCTCGCCAAATGCCAGCGCTGCCATCCCAATGTAACGACCGCGAACTTTACCGACGCATGGATGAGTCACTATGAGGCAAGCCCAACCCATTTTCCCCTGGTCTATTATGTGAACTTGTTCTACAAGATTTTCATCCCTGCGGTCATTGGAGGTATGTTGATCTTTGTGATCTCCGACTTTACCAGGCGTAGGATCGAAGCGCGGAAAGGAACCAAGCATGGCTAAGAAGACCCCCGCTCCGACTTCACCAGACGCAGGATCGAAGCGCGCAAAGGAACCAAGCATGGCTAAAGAGACGGACAAGAAGACTCCCGTCCCGACTTCGCCAGACGCAGGATCGAAGCGCGCAAAGGAACCAAGCATGGCTAAAGAGACGGACAAGAAGACCCCCGCCCCCACTCCCCCTCCGACGCCGTCTCGCAATTACGTTCGGTTCACGTTCGCGGATCGTGTCCAGCATCTGCTGCTTTTGCTTTCTTTCACCACGCTTGCCATCACGGGACTGGCGCAGAAATTTGCCCTCAGCCCGGTCTCGCTGTTCATCATCCGGTTGTGGGGCAGCGTGGATAACCTCCGGTTGACGCATCACGGAGCTGCCGCTGTGCTTATGGTGGTGATTATCTATCACCTGATTGAAGTGGGGTACAAACTGTTCGTACTGCACCAGCAGATGACCATGCTGCCGAGCTTCCAGGATGTAAAGGACGCCTGGACAGCCTTTGTTTACAACATTGGTCTTGGCAAATCGCGCCCCCAAACGGGACGCTATACCTTTGAGGAAAAAGCAGAATACTGGGCACTGGTGTGGGGAACGCTCATCATGGCTATTACAGGCTTCATGATGTGGAACCCCTTGACTACCGTTAAAATCCTGCCCGGCGTTGTCATCCCTGCTGCAAAAGCCGCACATGGAGCTGAAGCAATCCTGGCAGTCCTGGCAATCATTGTCTGGCACATGTATGGCGTCCATATCAAGCGCTTTAATAAGTCCATGTGGATCGGCCGCTTGACCGAAGAGGAGATGCTCCACGAGCATCCGCTGGAATTAGCCGACATTAAAGCCGGCCAGGCTGGCCGCATGCCGGGGCCTGCCACCCTGCGAAAGCGCCAGAACATTTATTACCCGATTGCAGTTGTGGTCGGGGTGGCTTTATTATTTGGAGTATATGGATTTGTGAACGGGGAACAGACTGCAATCACCACCATCCCACCCCAGGCAAATTCGGTGCCTGTTTTTCTGCCGCAGACGCCAACACCGCTCCCGCCAACCCCCACCACGGTTCCAACCGCAACAGCCCTTCCAACGCTTGAAGGGGGAACGCAATCGGTCGCGGCTCTGACGTGGGTGGAGGTTGGGCCGATCTTCACGGCGAGGTGCGGAACGTGTCACAGTGCAACGACCGCAACAAACGGACTTAATCTGGGTTCTTATACGGATGCAATGAAAGGCGCCACCGATGGGCCGGTAATCGTACCCGGTGATTCGGCCAATAGCAAATTGATCGTCATCCAGTCCGCCGGGGGGCACCCCGGTCAATTGTCAGCCGAGGAGCTGGCGATTGTCAAAGCCTGGATCGACGCGGGCGCACTCGAAAGATAAATACAATTCCCTTCACCAGAGGGGAAAAGAATTGATCAGAAAACCAACAGGCCAACCATCGCGGTTGGCCTGTTGGTTGATTTTACTGCTATGCAGGTATGCTTTCAGTGGCTTTCACTTTGACTGTTTCGATCTCTTCTTCGGCGTAACGGTGATCTACAACTCTCAGATAACGGACACCCAGAGAGAAGGCCAGGAGGCCATAGGCAAGGATGCCAAGCCCTGAGACGATCTCAACCAGCGAGGGCTGGTAAGAGGTGTAGGCAATTGCCGGGGCCCCGGGCAAATAGGAGATGACCACCATAAGTCCCGAAATATTCGTATCCCACCGGTAAGCAATCACTCCACAAACGACCAGACCCAGCGCTACCATCCGCCAGAATGGTTGCCGGCGTATCGTGGGGGTCAGCAGCATGATCACAGGAATGACCATGCCCAGCAGGACTTCAATGACCCAGAAGTTGAATGACAGCGGCCCGCTGATAAGGAGCTGGAGACCCTCAGTTCGCCCGGGTTGATAGGTATAGTTTTGCGCCAACACATCCCAGAAGCGGAAGTACAGATACCCGACCAGCGCCCAGGCCACGAAATGGGAAACCCGTTCGAGCAGGATGTCGTTGATCCTGGCTTTGGGGGTCAACCTGGCTGCCAGCATCGAAGCGAAGAGCGTCAGGGAGATGCCGCCCACAATGGCGGAGGCCATGAACAGCACCGACATCTCGGGTTTGTACCAGAACGGCCGCGCTTTGATCACGCCATACACGGCGCCCAATGAAGACTGATGGAGCATGGACAGGCACAAGCCGGCGATGGCAAGATAAGGAGCGTAGTGATGCGCCCCGCTCATCTTCGACGCCAGTTTGGGCAAGCGCTTTTTCAGCCATTCAAAGTTTGCAAAGATGGGCATGGCCTCAAATACGAGTACTGTCAAATAAAGCAGCACGCACATCGTCACTTCCCACAGCAACGAATGCTCGTTCCAGTAGACGATCGCGTGCCAAAAGCGATCCGGCCGTCCGATGTCGAGCAGCAGGGAGAGCATGGCCATGGTGTATCCGATCAGTCCTACAAAAGTTGCCGTGCGCGCTATCGGCTGGTACCTTTTGAGGCCAATCAAATAGACTGCTGCGCACAAGGTGAAGGCACCGGCGCTTAAGGCAATTGAAGAGATGTCAATGGTGATCCACAGGCCCCACGGAACAAGGTCGGTCAAATTGGTGATCCACAACCCATTCCGAAAGACCAGGATGCCGCCAACGAGCGCGGCCAGCATGAGCAGGCTTAGAAGAACCAGCCAGATCAGCCAGGGAGTTAGTTTTACGGAAGGGAGTTTGATGGAGGGAAACTTAAATCGCAGATTCTTCGACATGTTCAGCTCCCCATCTCGTTGGCATTCGCGGGCAGGTAATACACCCGCGGCTCGGTGCCCAGGTCTTCCCGCAATCGATATGAACTGTGTGATTTCAGTATTTTGCTGACATTCGACTCGGGATCGTTCAAATCACCGAAGAGGCGTGCTCCGGTGGGACAAGCTTCAACGCAAGCGGGCGTGGCGTCGGCGTCAATACCCGGTTCCAAACCCAGCGAAAGCCCGCGGTCGATGCGCTGGTAGCAAAATGCACACTTCTCGACCACACCGCGCGGGCGGCGGGCTACTTCCGGCTGTCCCCATTTGGGCACGGCCGGATTCGGGCCGTCGAAAGCCTTCCAGTTGAAAGAGCGCGCCTGGTATGGACAGGCCACTTCACAATACCGGCAACCGATGCAGCGCTCATAGTCCATCATCACGATACCGTCCGACCGATAGTAGGAGGCATTTACCGGACAGACCTCTACACAGGGCGCCTTGGTGCATTGCATGCACGGACGAGGCAGGAAGACAACCTTATCATCCACCTCGCCTGCCACCTGCAAACGGTTCCACTGGATGTCGGGATTAATATCGTTGTGGGCCTGGCAGGCCAGGGTACAGTAATTGCAGCCAATGCACTTCGATTGGTCAATGACCATGGCCCATTGATGCGGGCCGTTGGCCGGGGCTTCAGATGCCTTTGCTTTCCTGATGACCTGGGTAGCGGTTACTGCTACGGCGCCGGCAGCAGTGACTTTTAGAAAATCACGGCGGTTCAGCTTCCTACTCATGTTTGGCCTCCCCATCATGCTTGACGGCGCGGCGGTACCACTTTTCCAGCCAGGGGGCCAGAACCATACCGCCGGCCAGGCCAATGAGAGCCGCCAGAGCTGCAAATCCGATCGGGCTGACTGGGGTTGGCTGGGGATTCAAGCCCGCTTCCTTGATCTGAGCGTTAGCCAGGCCTGGCATGGCAGCCTGCGGTGTTCCAACGGCTGATGCTGTACTGTGCATTTGGCTGGAATGGCAGGCATTGCAGCTAGCGAGGCTGGCATTAAAGGAGTGATCGGGCATGGCGTGGACATCGGTGGATGTTCCAACCGTATGAGTCACATGACAGTCTATGCAGGAAACACCGCGTTGGTGGTGCTGCGAATAGGGGAAATCCATGCTGACATCTGTGTGGCAAGTGACGCACAGCTGTGAGGCATCGGTATATTCCGCACTGCCATCCAGGGGCTTGGTGATCTTGAGCGAAGCGCTGTGCGGATCGTGGCAGGTGGTGCAGCTCATCCCGCGTTGGTAATGTGTGCTGCCTTGCCATCCCTGCCAATCGAAACTGGCATCGCTGTGGCAGCGGGCACACAGGTCGGAGGACGTGTCGACCGGCATCGGCTCTTTGGGATGGCCGGCTTTCATGGGACCATGGCAGGCTTCACAAGCCACACCATCCTCCTGCCAGGTGCCTGTCGCAGGATCATAACCTGTGGTGTGGCAAACGAGGCAAGCGCCGGGCTTGCCTTGTTTGGTCCATTCGTCTGTGAACTGAGGATTAGTGACTGCCTGCCCATGCGGCCCGCTTTGCCAGGCTGATGCAAACTCGGTATGGCAGGAGGTACAGGTCGAGGTACCCTGTGCAGGTTCGGCTGGAGGGTTATCTTGAGCCTGAGCGAGCACAAGCGTTATGCCGGCAGCCAGGATAGCGAATAAAAGAGCGATCAAAAGGCGGGTATATCGGGATAACATTACAGCATCTCCTCTTGCAATCAACCTATGCCGGTACTGAACGGAAGATCATACAGTCCAGGCATTCCTGGCGAAGATAACCATTTGGCAGGCGCCTGGCCTGCCAGCAGGGAAGCGGCGAGAGGCAACCGGGACAAGTCTTTAGGAGCGCAGGAGGACAATTCCTGGTTTTCCAGCACTCCGGTTTTTTTACAACCAACGGAGCCGTCTGCGCCTCAGACTGCCAGCGAGCGTCCAGCTTACGCAGGAAGAATATGGCCAGCACCGTTATGAGGATCGGGATGACAAGGCGCACGGCTGTCCCTACTAGAACTGTGAACACTGCATAAACATTGTCCATGGTGTCCTCACATCCGAGAGAGGCGGGCCCGCTCGTGGTTGCGGATCCATTCACCGATCAAGAGCAACAATCCGAATGGGACGACCAGCCGTATAACAGTCAGGATAAGTACCAATTCAAGGGCGTTCATTGCGTTCTCCTTTCCCTTCGCTTTGGCTCCTTCTCGACTAGAGAGGGCAGGGCGAGGGATTCTTTCAGTTACAGTTTATGCGAAAGGGGCATACTAAGTAAATTCGTAAGTCCTCCCATCTTTGGCAACCCGTTCTACGGTCATTCCCACATTTAATTCTGCTGCTTTCACCCTACGGCTCATCCGTTTTTGGGTCACTCAGCCCAACCAAAAAGCCGCCTGAATGGCGGCAGAGAATAATCGCCCCCCTGTTCTTATCAAATAACTACTTCACGAAAGAGCACCTGATTTATGTCGTGCGCGGAATATTACTTCACATCCCCAAGAAATAGTTTTCCTCATTTGACAATACGACCTGCTGAAATTGCCCTGCTCAGGGTTGGATGATCCCTCTTCTTATCGCATACCGGACGAGTTCTGACCTGGAATGGAGGTTCAATTTGCGCATGATATTTTCCCGGTGGCGCTCCACAGTCTTTGGGCTGATGACCAGCGCTTCGGCGATCTCAGCGTTGCTGTTCCCCTCCGCGAGATATGTCAATACCTGGTGCTCACGATCGGTCAGGCCGTCGGTGGCGGATTTCTGCTCGGAGGAATGTTCCTGACTTAGATAATCCCTGACCAGGAGTTTGGCGAGGGAGGGATATAGATATACCTGCCCGATCGCCGCCGCCCGGATTGCCGTCAGAAGCTCATCAGGTGCGGCCCGCTTGGGAACGTAGCCTGTCGCGCCCGCCTCTAGCATCTTAAAGAAATATTCCTCATCTTCATGAATGGTGAGAGCGACGATTGCGACTTTTGGAAATTTCTTCTTGATCTCGCGCGTCGCTTCGATGCCGGACATATCCGGAAGCCCTATATCCATCAGGATAACATCCGGCTTGCTTTGATCGACCGCCTGCAGCGCTTCCGCTGCAGTGCCGGCTTCGCCTACAATATCCACATCGCGTTCCGAGCCCAGCAGCATCCTCAATCCTGAACGGACGACTGCATGGTCATCAACCAATAACAGACGGGTGGTCACCGGGCGCCTCACTTTCATAATGGTACGGAATTAGGGCTTCTATCAAGGTGCCTTGGCCCGGCCTCGACTGGATGTTGACACTGCCTCCCAGCAGCAGGGCGCGTTCCTGCATTCCTGCCAATCCCAGGGGCGGGCGGCTGGAGGATTGCTCTTTCTTCAGATGTTCCAGATCAAATCCACAGCCGTCATCACGTATCTTGACCCGCATCTCGTTCTCTTCGAAAGCCAGCTCAATGATCACATTCTTTGCCTCGGCATGCTTGATAATATTGTTCAGGGCTTCCTGGACGATTCGGAAGGTGGCGATCTTTGCGGCGTCATCCAATGTTTGCTCGGATCCCAAGAAGTCCACTTTCACAACGAGAGGGTACCGTTCCTGAACTCTGCCGGCATACCAGCGCAGGGCTGCCGGAAGACCGAGGTCGTCGAGATGTGAGGGCCGCAAATCAGTCATCAATCGTTGAAGCTCCTTGAGGGCATCGGCCGCGAGGTTTTGAAGCTCACGCAGGGTAGGGCCAGCAAGCTTCGGACTCCGGGTGAGGCGGGCCTCGAGACCTCGCAGGCCCATACCGATGGCAGTCAGAGCCTGGCCCGTTTCATCATGCAGGTCGCGCGCTATGCGCTGCCGTTCGGCTTCCTGGGCGGCTACCACGCGTCGAAATAACTCGCCGCGTAACATCTCCCGTTGCTGGGATTCTTTCAGGCGCTCGATTTGCAAGTCGGCAATCTTTTGGTCCGCCTCCACCTGGAAGGCGCGTAAGAAACGAATCACATATACCGAGGCCACCATGGCTACAAGCGCGCGGAATAGCTGAATAGGGAAGCCCAGAAGCTGTTGAAAAACCACCTCGTTGATCGTATTGGAAGGAGGCAGCACACTGACGTTGGTAAAGAACTGACCGACCAGGCCGTACCAGGCAAAAGCCACCGCGGCCCACAGGCTGTCCTGTCCGAAGCGCACCAGGCCGGCGCGGCGGAAAGCGCGCTGCTGGGCTAACAGCCCAACAGCCGCCAGCAAACTGGCAGGAATCCCCAGTGAATAGCGCGTCCAGGCAAAAACTGCATCCAGTACATTTACAGGTGAATAGTGGCCCTGTATGGCGACCAGTCCGAAAACCCATATGGCTTCCAGCCCCAGCGGTACCATCAAACTGATCCGCTGGGCAATTTCATCCTTGGCCAGCAGATAACCTCCGAAGGCCGCAAGGGAAAGAAATGAAAAAGAAAGGGTGGATAAGGTTAAGACATTAAGGAGTGGCGAAGGGGGATGGCCTCCCATGGCTCCAATGTATTCAAACATCTCGAGCCATTCGTGGACGGCATGAACGAACCCGAATCCGGCCAGCGGACGCAACGCCTTCCGCACGCGGCTATCTGATGAGCGCCCACCTTCCATGGCCACCAGCAGGCCCATGCTAAAGAAAGTCAGGCCATAGAAGAAAGAGATTATTACGATGGAAGGGATTCCCATGTCTCCGACCCCGTTCTCATCCATGGCCTGCCGTAAAATGCTATTAACTTTGAGGTTCGAATTTCAGGGGAAAAATCGATATAAATACTTCCCTGATATGCCTGCCTGCCCCACCCGAGCCAGATGATCATTTATTACGTCTCGCGTCTCAGCTTCGTTCCACACACGCGGCAGAAGCGATCACCCGTCAGGGCGCGTGCCCCACATTGACTGCAATATATTTCGCTTTCCGGTTCGTTCTTCCCATGCGAGCGGTTTCGTTTATGCCCATTCGACTTTCGACCGTGGCTCGTCTGCCAAAAAAACAGCGCTCCTCCCAGGATCAGCACCAGTCCCAATACGCCAAAAACATAAGGAAGATAATTCGTCAAAATCAACCGTCCGGGCGTGTCGGAACTCAGCGGTTGTGAGGGCTGTACGTTCTGCTGGGATACGGTTAATTTATCTGAGGTCTTCACATAATTTAGCTGAAGCACAAACTGCTGGTTCTGTGCGATAGGGCCAAAATCCTTTATGAGCATATCCGATCCGTCCACGTTTTGGGTCGATTTCATGAGTGGGTTGGTGACCATTGTATCGGTGTCAACGGGAATGCGTATGCTCATGGTCAGGTCATCCACCGCATAATCGCCAGCCCACAGATAAGTGAAATTTCGCTGCTGCCCTGTCCTGGGCAGGGGCTCGTAATATTCGAGGTGATAGGTGGCCTGCGATTCTATCTGGATCGTCACTATCTGGCGGCCGGCGTTTACGGTGGGGCCCATATAATCTGTGGTGATCAGCTTGCCATCAGCAGTCTGTGATGCGACCGCCTCCAGTATTGCGTCACTTGGTATTCCGATCGAAACGCTGACGGGCAGGAGTATCCCGTCCGGCAACTTAAAATCGTAGATCACCAGCATTCTGGGCTGGTCATATTCAGGCCACAGTTGCACCTGAAGAGATGCGAGCTTAATTGGATTCTGTGCGCGTGCGGAAAATGGGATCCCGAATATCCCCACAAGTAACAGAATAACCAGCCATTTTCGCATGGATACCTCCAAGGTGTGTTCTTTGAATCTTACCATGCATGCCGGTTGTGAGGTACCCAAAAATTGCATAAACGAAATGAAGGCAAGTCATAGATTCAATCGGAGGATCTCACCTCTGAGGTTTGAACCGCCGCCCGCACCAGCTCCCAGCAGGCCTGGTTGATGGGTGTGGGGATGTTATGCTGCCAGCCGGCCCGTGCCACCGCGCCGCAGATGGCGTCAATTTCGGTGGGAGCGCCGCGTTTTATATCCTGGAACATGGACGAGTGATTGACCGCCGTCTTGCGTGCCACCTCTTCGACCCGGGCTGCCGGATCACTGAATTCCAGCTCGACGTTTTCGGCAGATGCAACTGCAGCAGCCTCTGCGGCCAGGGCGTGCATCAGTGTAAGCGCGCTGGGGCTGTTGAGAAGTTCGCCATTCGATACCCGCAGCAAGGCAGTCAATGGGTTGATGGAGGCGTTGATCACGAGCTTGCTCCAGGCCAGGGATCGGACATCTTTCACAATTTCCAGATTGAAATTTGCCGATTTGAGAGCTTCCGCCAAAGGACCCAAGGCGGGATGTGCTTCCAGGGAAAGCAGGCCTTCGCCTCCCGGCTTCACCAGGCCCGGCCCGAGCAAAGTTGCCCCAGAGGTTGTTGTGCCCAGAATAACGTGATCGGGGCCCAGCCGCCCGGCAAGAATCTCCCGATTGCCGAGGCCGTTCTGCATAGTCAGGGCGAGACCGTCACTCGCCAGACAGTCCGCCAACTGGCGTGCGGCCCGCTCCGTTTGCCATGACTTGACCAGCACGAGGGCGTATTTTGCACCGCGGCAGTCGCGTGGGTCGTTCGTGGCTTTCACGGAGAAGCTTTGCTCTTTCCCTTGCTCGTCCACGAGCCGCGCCCCATCTTGATTCAGTGCATTTAACCCACCCTGCCAGGTTCCCAGCAAAGTGATATCCTGCGCGGCGCGGGACAAACGCGCGGCGAATAGAACCGCCAGCGCTCCTGTGCCTACGATGAGGATATCCATTTTCCTATTTCTTTTGGAGGTTTTCTTGAAGCGCCTGCCATTCGTTATCGCTCATCTCCACCGTATGCTCCGCTGCGGGGAAGGAACGACCCTGAACGTCAGAAATGTATTCGCTGAAAGCGCGCTGCATTTCGGCATGAAAGTCCGCATACTTTTTGACGAACCGGGGAGTGAAGCGCTCGAACAGGCCGAGCAGGTCGTGTGTGACCAATACCTGTCCGTCACACCCGGCGCCCGCGCCGATACCTATGGTTGGGATGGATAGTTGCTTCGAAATGAGTTCTGCCAGGCGGGCCGGAACCGATTCAAGAACGAGGCCGAAGCACCCGGCTTCTTCCAAAACGAGCGCATCTTCCAGCAGACGCTTTGCTGCAGAGGCGGTTTTGCCCTGTGGGCGGAAGCCTCCCAACTGATTAACGGATTGCGGTGTGAGGCCCAAATGTCCCATCACGGGGATGCCGGCGCTGACGATGGCGCGGACCGCCTCGAGGCGCTCACGTCCGCCCTCCAGCTTGACGGCATCCATTCCGGCTTCCTGCAGGAAACGCCCGGCGTTGCGCACCGCTTCCTCGGCCGAGACCTGATACGACATGAACGGCATATCCCCGATCAACAGCGCGTATTTCGCGCCTCGGGATACCGCACGTGAATGATGGAGCATATCCTCCATGGTCACGGGCAGGGTATTTTGATAGCCAAGCACGACCATCCCAAGCGAATCGCCGACAAGGATGGAATCAATGCCGGCTGCATCCTCCGCCAGCGCAGTGGGATAGTCGTAGGCTGTAAGCATCGTGATCGGCTCACCGCGCTCCTTCTTCTGGCGTAAGGAAGTGGTGGTCATTTTCTTGCGTTGAGACGCGGCTGTATTCATCGTTGCAGTTGTAAAAACGGGAGCAATTGTAGACATGGTACCCTCCAGTAAAGGTAGGGGCCGTTGGGTGCGGTCTTCCCCTGATCGCCGCAATGACAGCCTGAGATTGGATAACACCGTCGCGTTCCTAAGATACGCGTGGCCTCCGTATTATTCCACAAAATCCTTTTTTCGCCTATAATAATTATGTAAGAAATCACAACTCCTCACAGCTCCCGGCAAGTGTGAGCGGTTACAAGAAACCAATGCAGGAATCATATCTCATCACTCTCCTCCCGGCACTAAGATAACAAGGAGACTGCTATGCGTAGGATGTTCGGTTTTATGATCGGGATCATGGTGGGGGCGCTGGTCGGGTCTACGGTGGCGCTTCTGCTGGCCCCGGAAACAGGCGAAAGATTGCGCAACGAACTGCGCGCCCGTGGAGAAAGCCTGGTCTCAGACGTTCGTCATGCGGCGGATGTGCGCCGTATTGAACTGACCGATCGACTAGAGACTCTGCGAGCGCCTCGCGAAGCTTAAGACCTAATTCCACAGACCTACTGTAATAAGGGGGAGCAAATCAGCGCCATGGCCTGAGCCGTTTTTGATCTCGGCCTTCCGGCTGCGGCTTAAGGCTGCGCCGGCTAATGGAGAAATTACTCTCATTCAACGCCTTGACTATTCTGGGGCTGCATGAGTCCCAGGTTAGCGACCCGGCTGTTTCCCCCGGGCGACGATGGTTTGATAAAACCCCGCGGCTTTTTCCATACACTTCGAGTACTCGGCGCGCTCGAGGATCATTTTTTGGTTTAACTTTGCGGCGTGCTCGCGCAGGTTCCGATCTTCGAGTGCAGCAAGGATCGCCTCAGCCAGCTTCTGAGGATCGGTTGCATCGGTCAACAGCCCGTTTTCACCCGGCCTGATCCATTCCCGGAGGGGTTCAAGATCTCCGGCAACCGGGAAGCAGCCACAGGCCAACCCTTCCAACAAGGAATTGGGTGTGCCATCATGAACGCTGGGCGAAACGACCACCTGCGCCCGGCGGAAGACGTCTGCCATTTTGGCGTGGGGCAGCGGAGGCAATAGCTCGACGGCAGAGCCGAGGTTAAGTCGTTCGATCCACTGCAAAGCTTGTGGCTCGCCCGCCATCGAAGCGCAGATGAATTTGGCATCACGGCGTTTTGCAAGCACTCGTGGAATGGCTTGAAAAAAAACATCGTTGCGCACATAAGTCCGCAGCCCGCGCGGGTTGATCACAATGGGTTCTTCCGTAAGTTTCGCCGCCGGATAAAAAATCCCGGTACGTATGCCGCCGTTACCCGGTGTGACCAGTTTGGGCCGGCCGGCCTTAAAGCCCCATTGTTTTCCCAGCCGAATATCGCGCTCGCAGTCGGTATGCAGCGCATCGGCCACTTGCATCGTCCATGAGGTGTAATGGCGGGAAAGCCAGTTTTCCGGCGCATGCAGGGTGAAATCATTGCCCCAAACCGAAACGAGCAAAGGCACGCCCGTGTAGGCGTCGGCGGCCATCATTCCCTCGTAAGGGATCCTCATGGCGTGCACGAGGTCGGGCTCGATCTTCTGGATATAGCTGCGTAATCGCTTGGAAGCGCGCGAAATGGTAAAGGGACCCAGTAAATTCCGGATCTTACCCAGGGGGCCGAGGCGCAGCCCTCTAAATGAAGAATTGTGTGAATTCCCGTTTGCTTTCAAAGTTCCGCTGAAAGCCACCGGTGTAATCTCAAGACCGGCAAGCGCGAAATCTGGAGAACAGGCGAAAGGAGAAGCAAGATAGACTTCATCGCCCCGTTCGATAAAATATCTTATCCAATTTTGGGCGATGGGCGAGCGTCCATCGGCCACAAAGAGCAGGCGCATTAAATCAATATACCAGAAGTTGCGTATAAGTGGTAAGCCGTAGTATTATTGACCAACGCTTGGAGCAGAACGGCCGCGTTGTTTGTCTATTCAATCCGTTGTTGACGAGATATTCTTAGGGGCCGTAAGAGGAAACCAAAGGGAATATCAACAGGGTACCTAAAGCCATGGGCTTTAACCTGCAAATTAATCTCAAAGAGGAAAAGAATGAAACAAATTTGTGTCGTCGGTGTGGGATACGTGGGCCTTGTAACGGGAGCTTGTTTTGCCGACCTCGGCAACAAAGTCGTTGCTCTGGATGTTGACGAGAAACGCGTCGAGAATCTGAGAAAAGGCATTATGCCTATTTATGAGCCGGGCCTCGATGAGCTTGTGAAGCGCAACGTTAAGGCAGGCAGGCTTTCGTTCACAACTGCCTATGCGGAAGCGTTGAAGGGGGCCGAGTTCGCTTTTATTGCAGTGGGCACTCCCTCGGGGGTCAACGGCGAGGCGGACCTGCAGTATGTGGCCGCGGCTGCAAAATCCATTGCGGAAAACATGCAGGAGCCGCTGGTTATTATCAACAAGTCCACGGTTCCGATCGGTACGGGGGATTGGGTTGCCGATATCGTGAAGGGCGCACAGCCCAAGGAGATCCCGTTTTCACTGGTCTCCTGCCCCGAATTTCTGCGGGAGGGTTCTGCCATCGGCGATTTCATGAATCCGTATCGTACGGTGATCGGCTCCCTGTATCGCGATGCTGCTGAGAAGGTGGCCCAGTTGCACCTGCCGCTCCGGGCCCCGATCGTGATCACCGATCTGCGCACAGCCGAGATGATCAAATACGCCTCCAACGCCTTCCTGGCGACGAAGATTTCCTTCATGAACGAACTGGCTGACCTGTGTGAGTGTGTCGGCGCAGACGTGAAAGAAGTCGCGGCCGGCATGGGTTACGATGCGCGCATCGGCCGCCATTTCCTGGATGCCGGTCTGGGTTGGGGCGGATCGTGCTTCCCAAAGGATGTGAAAGCCCTGGCTTATATGGCAAAGGAGAAAGGTCTCAATCCACGCATCCTGGATTCGGTCACACAAGTCAACTATGACCGTCGCAGCGAGGCGGTCAAACATATCGACGCAATGAGCGGTGGATTGAAAGGCAAGACCATAGGCTTGTTCGGCCTGGCGTTCAAGCCGAACACAGACGATATGCGCGAAGCGCCGTCCATTGAGATCGTCGAGCATTTAACGAAAGCCGGCGCAAAGGTCCGCGGTTACGACCCGGTGGCAATGGGCGTTGCACACCCAATCTTGCCGGCAGTCGAGATGTTCAAAGATCCCTATGAAATGGCGAAGGGCTGCGATGGCGTTATCGTGGTCACAGAATGGAACGAGTTCAAGCAGCTCGATCTCGACCTGCTAAAGTCTCTGCTCAAAAAGCCAGTCATCTTCGACGGGCGCAACATCTATGATCCCGATTTGATGCGGGAAAAGGGCTTTATTTATCGGGCAATCGGAAGAGGCTTCAACGGGAAGTAATTACTGATTACCAATGCCTCATCCCCCGGTCTGTAATTACGAAGATTCAGATTACCAGTCCTCTTTTTGGGAACAAGGTGGACGGGAGTACGAGGACCGAGTGGAAGCCGTTGCTTTGAAACGTTTGCTTCCCGCAAGCGGGCGGCTGCTGTTGGAACTGGGGGCAGGTGCGGGCCGCAATACGCCGCGTTATGTTGGCTTCGAAAAGATCGTCCTGCTCGATTTCTCTCGCAGCCAATTGGAGCAGGCTCAACAGCGACTGGGCCGGTCCGATAAATATATATATGTAGCAGCGGATGTCTACCGCCTGCCGTTCATTGATGGTCTGTTCGACACGGCCACCATGATCCGCGTTCTGCATCATATGGCGGATGCCCCGCAAGCCCTGGGCCAGGTCCGAAGTGTGTTGGGGACGGAGGGAACGTTCATCCTGGAGTTTGCCAACAAATTGAATCTCAAAGCGATGCTGCGTTACTGGCTGGGGCGGCAGGCGTGGAGTCCGTTTACGCTGGAGCCGGTGGAATTTGCCAAACTGAACTTTGATTTCCACCCGCGGACCATCCGCAAATGGCTCACGGCCTTGGATTTCAAGATCGAAAGAACCCTGACCGTTTCTCACTTCCGTATGGGAGTACTGAAGAGTAGCCTGCCGACTTCGTTGCTGGTTTCCCTCGATTCACTCTTTCAATGGACAGGCGCGCTCTTTCAATGGACCCCCAGTGTGTTCCTAAGGGCCAGGGGCGGGAGGCGGGGATTGGAATTAGGAAAGAAGGAAAACTTACAGGGATTCTTCAAATGCCCCGAATGTGGACAGACTCCGATTGAAGAAAAGAAGGACCGTCTTACCTGTTCGAGCTGTAAACGTCAATGGGAGATCAAAGAGGGGATTTATGATTTCAGGCAGCCTATGACCTGATCACAGGCAGGCCAAATTAGAAGCTGATATTGTTAGAGGCCTCTACATGCTTTTGATCATAATAAAATGGAATTGCCTGCACTCAATCAGAAGAATGCGCGTAAAAATGAAGGTGCAGATGTTCTTCTGCACGGTAGTCCTTTTCCTTAAAACACAGACCGGTTTCGATGAGAAACCGGTCTGTGCTTAGGGACTTCAGCTTACCTTTACCTTCCGGCGCGAATTTTGGGCCCGCTCAATGGATTTCCAAACAGCGGTGCAAACACGCAAAAGTCAAACAGGCCGGCGACCAGCGGTACCATACCGATAACAGCCACCACAACACCGGTCGTCCCGGTCAGACCCAGCAGACCCCAGGCTACGAGCGCGATGCCTGCCACGACACGGGTAATGCGGCCGGCGGGGGAAGCCATGAATGAAACAAACGGATTCATTTTTTATCTCCTTTTCGTTGGTTATCTTGCCCCCAGTATAGGAGCCTCGGGCTGTTCTGTCTGTGACAATGTCACATAAAAAGAGGCCGATACGATACCTTACCGAGCAGGAGTTGATTCCCCCAATGCAATCTCACCCCAGCAAATACCTTCAGGCAACAGACCGCGCCTGCAAGCCCTCAAAGTTCAGCACCTCGATCTCACCCCGCGCTGCGCGGACCAGCCCTCTCTGTGCCAGGTCCTCGAGCAGGCGGCTGATGACCTCACGCGAGCTGCCCAACTCGGCCGCAATTTCCTGATGTGTGATCCGTATTGGGTTCGCCAGCTTCGAATGAGTCAATAAAAAGGAAGCGACGCGCGCATCCATCCGGCGGAAGGCCACCTCTTCGACGATCTCCATCACACTCGCCAGGCGTTGGGAGAGCAAGTCGAAAACAAACTCGCGCCACAGGTCGTAGCGACGGGTCCAGTCGCGGAAGCTGTCTGCCGGGATCATGACCGCCTCGGCATCCTTTTCGACGGTGGCAACGGCCGGAAACGTCTTCTGGCTCAGGATCGCGTTGGCGGTCAGAATGCAGCTCTCTCCGTTGCCGAAGCGGTAGAGCGTTATTTCGCGTCCGGTCTCGCCGATCTTGTAGACGCGCACCACACCGGAGATCAACAACGCAATTGCATCCACGCGGTCGCCTTCCAGAAAAACATCCCTTCCCGTCGGGATCTTTGCAAAAAAGGCCGCCTGCTGGAAATCGCGTATAAGACCCGCTTCGGCTTTCTGAAGCAAAGGCAAAGCGAGCACGATTCGCTGATATTGTTCTGGTTCAATCATCGTTCACCCTTTTCTGATGCCCCCGGCCCCAGGAACAGTGCCTGAATCCGGACGATACGTTTCCTATCGGCCAATCAGGGGATCTCCGTCTGGCTATCGAAATCGCGCAAAGCAGCTGCTACATCAAAGGCAGGTTTGGGATATTTCATGTCAAGGTTTTTCAAGGTATCGACAATTGTCGTTGCCACAACCCAATCACGGTACCATTTTCGATCAGAGGGCACCACGTACCAGGGTGCGTATCCGGTGGAGGTCAGGCTCAGAACATCTTCATAGGCTTTTGTATATTTCTTCCATAACTGCCGCTCTTTTAAGTCGCCCGGATTGAATTTCCATTGTTTTGTTTCATCTTTTAATCGGTCATGCAAGCGTTTCTTTTGTTCGTCCGGGCTGATGTGCAGGAAGAATTTCAGGATCGTTGTTCCTTCTTCAGACAGCATTTTTTCGAAGGCATTGATCTGTTTGTAGCGACGTTTCCATTCGGCCGGCGGTACCAGTTCATGCACGCGCACCGCAAGCACGTCTTCATAGTGGCTGCGGTTGAAGATGACCATTTCCCCGTAGCCGGGCATGGGTTGGTGGATGCGCCATAAATAATCATGATCCATTTCAATCGGGGTGGGCACCTTGAAGCTGGCGACTCTCACGCCCTGCGGATTGACGCCCTCGAATACGCGACGGATGGTCCCATCTTTGCCGCCGGTGTCCATGGCCTGGAGGACGACCAGGATCTTATGCCGGTGTTCTGCATATAAGAGTTCCTGCAAGGTATCCAGCTCTTTTGTGAGTTTGAGCAGCTCCGTTAGAGCCAATTCTTTTCCGCCTTCGAAGAGCTTTGTGTCTGCAGGATCAAAATCGCCGAGATCAACTTTTTGCCGAGATTTGATGTGGTATCTTTTCATTGCGTATATTCCTTGTCAGGAAATTTTTTCCATCACCCAAAAATGGGAAAGCCCCAATCCTCGCAATGGAGTCTTTTCCAGAATTTGCAATGCTGCCCGCAGGAACTTCCCAACGCCGCCAAATCGGGCGATTAGGTTGTCGTAGGCGCCAAAGATAACGGTGCGTTCGATAGATTTTACGGGCAAGCCGTCAAACAGCTTATTCAAGTCGCGTTGAGAATAGACGCGCACGTGTGGAGCCAGCCTGTCTCGCAGGCGGCGCGGCAGGTAATTAACAAAGGGTTTATTTCCAAAATGGTAATTGCCATTCCAATAGATGCCATGTGTTTCAAAGGGGTAGCCGCGGTTGGGACAAAAAAGCACGATGCGGCCCCCGGGCTTCAATACGCGCACCATCTCTCGAATCGCGGTGCGGTCATCCTGGACGTGTTCGATCACCTCGTGGCTGAGCACCAGGTCAAAGGTTGCGGAAGGCAGGGGAAGGGATTCGCCGGCCCCGTTAAAGATACGCGCTGAGCTGCTGGCGGCGATGGCCGCCCGCTCAAAATCGTATTCCAAACCATAGACGGTTCCACCCAACGGGGCAAGATGTTCTATGTACATCCCCACGCCGCAGCCATTTTCAAGGATCGATCCCCTGATGCGCTCGGCGGCTGCCTGCTCGATCATGCCGAGCCTTCGATTTTGGCCAGCGCGCCACACATAGGAGGGTTCGCCGCGCAAAGCTGCCTTGTCTAAATCCCTGACGGACATGCGAACAATTATATCTTGCAACTTTTCCCCCCCTATGCTAAAATGTAGTTCGTCGTCGCAGGAATAGTGGTAACACCGAGAAGTGGGCAGCCCCCACTTTTCTGCTTGTATAAGGATAGATGGAGTAATTAGCATGCCAAAGAACGAATTCGCCCTGGCCTTCAGCGAAGTACTGGAAGAAAAGCAACTGTCGAAGGAGATCATCCTAGGCGCGATTGAATCCGCCATGGTTTCAGCTTACCGGCGGGCTGTAAACGCGTCGACAGCCCAACAGGTCGAAGCCAAGGTGGACACCGATACCGGTAAGGTCACCATCTTCGCCGAGAAGGAAGTCGTTGAGGATGTTCAGGAAGAGAAGACCGAAGTCACGCTGGAAGAAGCGCGTAAGGTCAACCCTGAGGCGCAGCTTGGTGACATGGTAATCGTCGAATGCACGCCCAGCGACTTCGGCCGTGTGGCTGCCCAGACAGCCCGGCAGGTCATCCAGCAGCGCATCCGCGAAGCGGAACGCTCTGCACAGATGGAATATTTCGCCCGTCAAACCGGCGAAATCGTATCCGGCATTATCCAGGCTACGAATATGCAGGGCGCCACCATTGGCCTTGATATGAAGGCCGAGGGTATCCTGCCGGCCAATCAAAAGATCCCGAACGAACGCTTTAAGGTCCATGACCGCATCCGCGCCGTAGTGCTCGAGGTCAAAGATGGCTCGCGCGGCCCGCAGATCATTCTCTCGCGCGCTCACCGTAACTTCCTGCGGCGTTTGCTGGAAAATGAAGTCCCTGAGATCTACCACGGTATCGTGGAAATACGGGCCATCGCCCGCGAGCCGGGTGCGCGCGCAAAAGTCGCGGTGATGGCAACGCAGGCGGGAGTGGATCCGGTCGGCGCGTGTGTGGGTATCAAGGGTGTTCGCATCCAGGCGATCGTCAAGGAACTGCACGACGAGAAGATCGATATCATCCAGTGGGATGCGGACCCCGTTGTTTACATTTCCAAGGCCATTAGCCCGGCAAGGGTTACTGGCGTGTACTTGAACGAGATAGATGGCAGCCGCACGGCCACAGTAGCCGTGATGGAAGACCAACTCAGCCTCGCCATCGGGCGCGACGGACAGAATGCGCGCCTGGCGGCCAAACTTACCGGCTGGCGCATTGACATTAAGTCTGTGGTTGAAGCCGCGGGCGATACGATCGCCAAGCTGCAAAGCGATCCTGAACTGGCTGCCGCGCTTCCCGCCGCGGTGGAAAGCATACCGCAGGTGCAGGAAGCTCTTACCAAGAAGGCCGAGAACCGACCCCTCACGCCGGAAGAATATACGCTGCTGGGTCAATTTGTTGACCGTGTCGAGCGCCGCACCACGCAGATCAAGGAAGAAGCAGTGCGGGCCGATGAAGAGAGGGTCAACGCGGCGCGGGCCGATATTCCGCCAGCCGCTTTTGATATGCCGCTCGATCAGCTTGGCCTCAAGGAACACGTCTTTAATATCCTCGTGGAAGCCGGGTTTGAGAATATCGGCAGCCTGATGATGGCCCTCAAGCTGGATGAAAACAAGGTGCTCGGTCTGGCGGGCGTGGGTCCAAAAGCCATACAAAACATTCATGAGCAAATAGATGCCATTCAGTTCCCCGAGGCCCCGCAGGAAGTAATCCCCGAACCGACAGTTGCCGAGGAAGAACTCGTCGCACAGGTAGCTGAGCCCATTGCCGCCGAAGAGGCGCCTATAGCGGAAAAGCCAGCCAGAACCCAGAAGGAAACCGAAGAAGTCGAGGATGAGAATGCCAAAGACGGCGTCTCGCTCGATGAGTTATTCAAGATGAAGCCTGATATTTTCCAAACTCCGTCAACCCCGGAAGAGGATGAGGCTGCCAAGAAAAAAGGTAAGAAACAAAAGAAGAAGGGCGTCGAGTTGGTGCTTGATGAGGAGCTGGGTGAGGTCGTGGGCCGCAAAAAGCATAAACGTGGTGAAGACAACCTCGATGCAGAAGAGTAAGTCAGTACTGTTGCGATAAGCGCAACGGCTTGTCATGAAGGTGTCGAAGAAACCTGTTCAGCGTGTGAAGCACATTCCCCAACGGACCTGTGTGGGCTGCCGCACCGTGGTGGCGAAACGCCAACTGGTGCGCGTGGTCCGCACGACCGGCGGAGTGCTGGTTGACCCAACGGGTAAACTGGCCGGACGCGGCGCGTATTTGCATGATCGTCGTTCCTGCTGGGAGGCCGGCTTGGAAGGCAGCCTGGCTCGCGCCCTGAAGGTTGACCTGACCGCAAATGACCGTGCACATCTTGAAGCCTTTATGAACACGCTGGTAGAACCGGCGCCTGGCGAATAGTTTATGTGACCGAATAACCTTTCGCACACAGACCATCGCCAGAACAAGTCAGTAAAAGGGAGGTTGCTGATTTGATGATTTGAATTTTGGAGGTGGCCTATGAGCACTAGTATTGAACTCCCGGGCAGCATTGTCATTCGAGATCTGGCCCAGAAGATCGAAAAAAGCCCAATCGAAGTCATAAAAAAGCTTATGGCGAATGGCGTCATGGCTACCATCAATCAGGCTGTGGATTTTGATACGGCCGCGATTGTGGTCGCCGAATACGGTTTTGAGGCAGTCGCTGAAGCCCAGGAAGTGGTCCAGAAAGAGGAGACAGGTGAAGTACCGCTTTGGCGCCAGCTGATCGCGGATGAGGATGCCAGCAAGCTAATGGTCCGTCCACCGGTGGTGACCATTCTCGGTCATGTTGACCACGGAAAGACGTCCCTGCTCGATGCGGTCCGCCAGACGGACGTGGCGGCAGGTGAGGCGGGCGGCATTACTCAACATATCGGCGCATATCAAGTCGAGAAAAAAGGGCGCACAATCACTTTCCTGGACACACCCGGCCATGCCGCTTTCACGGCCATGCGCGCCCGGGGTGCACAGGGCGCGGATATTGTGATCCTGGTCGTGGCAGCTGACGACGGCGTCATGCCGCAGACCCGGGAGGCCATTGCGCATGCAAAAGCCGCGCGTGTTCCGATCATTGTGGCGATGAACAAGATCGACAAGCCCAATTCCAATCCTGAACACGTGAAACAGCAGCTCGCAGAACTCGAACTTGTACCGGACGAATGGGGCGGCAACACAATGGTGGTCCCTGTCTCTGCAAAACTAAAGCAGGGCATCGACGATCTTCTCGAGGGTATTCTACTTGTGGCAGATAACACCGATATTCGGGCAAACCCCGCAGGCAAGGTGCTGGGTACGGTCATCGAAGCCGAGGTGGATAAATCCAAAGGAACAATTGCCACGCTGCTCGTCCAGAACGGGACGCTGTCGGCGGGTGATATTGTTGTAGCGGGTAACGCCTATGGCCGCATGAAAGCCATATCCGATTACAAGGGGAAACCGGTCCATAAAGCCGGTCCGTCCACACCAGTGGCGGTGATGGGACTGAACGAGGTGCCGGCGGCCGGGGATGTCTTCCAGGTGGTTTCCTCTGAGAAGGAAGCCCGCGCCATAGTCGCCGAACGTATGGAAGCGAGCAAGTCCAAGGCACAGGCCAGGAAGAAAATATCGCTTGAGGACCTGTTCGCAAGTGTTCAAGCCGGAGAAGCGCGTGAGCTCAGCCTGATCGTCAAGGCCGATGTGCAGGGTTCTCTGGAACCCATCCTGAATGAGCTGGAAAAGCTCGGCAAAGGTGAGATCGCGGTAAACGTTCTTTATGCAGAAACCGGGAATATCGGGGAAAATGATGTCATGCTGGCTTCGGCCTCGAAGGCTATTATTGTTGGCTTCAATGTGCAGGCCGATGTTTCGGCCCGCCGCCTGGCGGAAGCTGAAGGTATTTCCATCCGGCTTTACGACATAATCTATCGAATGACCGAGGATATCGAAAAGGCCCTGAAAGGCATGTTGGAGCCGGAGATCGTGGAGAAGGTAATTGGACGCGCCCAGGTGCTGGCTGTGTTCAGCGCTTCCAAGCTTGGGCGGGTGGCTGGCTGCCGTGTAATTGAGGGTGAGCTGCATCGGAACGCAAAAGTGCGCCTATATCGGGGTACCGACCTGGTTTTTGAAGGTGAAATGGCGTCACTCCGGCACGAGAAGGAGGATGTTCGTGAGATCCGCACCGGTTTCGAGTGCGGGGTGGGCCTCAAGAATTTCAACGATATCCAGGTCGGCGACCTGTTGATCTGCTATATCCTGGAAAAGAGCGCCTAAATGTCTGAACGGATCCGGGCGGGCGGCGTTTTTGAAATGGGCATAGCAGACGCCGCCTGCTTTTCGATTACAAATGCCATCAGAAGCCCGTCTTAAACGTATAGCGGACCGCATCCGCCAGGAACTCGCAGATATGCTCATCCGCGAGCTGAGTGACCCGCGTTTGAAACAAATCTTCGTTACGGACGTTAATGTTGATAAGGAACTGGCGTACGCGGATATATTTGTCTCGGCAATCGAGGGGCCCAGCCGCTCGGCGGAAATCCTGGCGGGGTTGGAATCGGCGAGCGGATTCATCCGCCATGCACTGGCAGGGCGTGTGGAACTGCGTGTCTTTCCACGTCTGCGCTTCCACTGGGACCCCACGCCCGAGAATGCAGATCGCATCGAAAGGGTTCTGGCCGAGCTTCGCAACAAAGGAAATGAAAACGGAAAAAGGGCAGGCAAAAAGAATCCCAATTCCTAACCTATAGTATAAAATAAGCGGTGCATGAAAGGATCAGGAGGATTTACTTTTCAATATGGATGGTAATTTAGACATAAATGAAGCGATCAAGTCACGCCTTAATAATGGTACGAATATTCTCATAACTTCACACGTCCGGCCGGACGGCGACGCGGTGGGTTCTTTGCTGGGCCTGGGGCTGGCGCTTCAGAACGCGGGCCGGAACGTGCAAATGGTCCTGGCCGACGGCGTATCTTCATCCTTCAGGCACCTTGAAGGTTCAGATCGTATCAAGACAAAAATCGACGGGACGTACGATACCTTTATCACGGTGGACTGTGCGGATTACAAGCGTACAGGCAAGTCTTTTGAGAGGCTTGGTCCGCCGGATATTAACATTGACCATCACATTACCAATGAGAGATTTGCAAAGTTGAATTTAATCGAGGGCGCCGAAGTTGCCACCTCGGCCATTCTTACTAACTACCTGCCCGAATGGGGATATACGATCACGAAGCCTGTAGCCGCGGCTTTGCTCACAGGTATCATCACGGATACACTCGGTTTCCGTACTTCCAATGTCACATCCGAATCGCTGCGCCAGGCGGCGACCCTGATGGAGACCGGCGTGGATATGCCTGATCTCTACATGCGGGGACTCGTGCGCCGCTCGTTCGAAGCCGCGCGTGTTACTGGGGCGCCGGCCTGTCAAAGCTGGAACAGACAGATGGGATGGTCCTGGCTACCCTGACCGTGGAGGATCGCAAAGCCGCCCGTTATTCGGGTAACGACGATGCGGACCTGATCAACATTGTTTCTGCAATAGATGGCTTCAAAGTGGGCCTGATCTTTGTCGAGCAGCCGAAGAACCGGGTAAAAATTTCGTGGCGTGCCCTGGCGCCGGGTATCGATGTTTCTCAGGTGGCTCAGCAGTTTGGCGGAGGCGGGCATGCGGCCGCAGCCGGTGCGGACGTTGAGGGCGAACTGGAAGAAATCAAGAAAACAGTGCTTAAATGTTGTAAGGATATGTTAAGCCTGTGAGTCTATAATAGGACGATTGGATTTCAGATTACTACCGTCTAAAAAGACGTAGGAGGAAAAATAAAATGGATAGTCAGGAAGTCAAAAACGCCATCTCCGGGGTTCTGGTTGTAGATAAGCCGGTGGGGATGACCTCGCATGACGTTGTGCAGGCGGTTCGCACCGGTACGGGATTGCGCCGGGCGGGGCATACCGGCACGCTCGACCCGCGCGCTTCAGGCGTGCTCGTTATCCTCGTTGGACCCGCAGTTCGTTTGAGTGAATTCGTCTCAGCCTCTGATAAGCGTTACCAGGCCATCATCCGCCTTGGTTCCACAACCGATACCTTCGATGCGGACGGGAAATTTACAAACTCGGATGAACCGGTCGATGTGACCGAAGATCAGTTTGAAAAAGTGCTTAATACCTTTATCGGTGAGATCGAGCAGACTCCGCCCCCGTATTCTGCGGTCAAGGTGCAGGGACGCAAAGCCTATGACATGGCGCGCCAGGGTGAGGAAGTGGAACTTGCCCCGCGCAAAATAACCGTTCATCACCTGGAAGTGCTGGAATGGGCCCCACCCGAGGTGGTCATTGACGTGCATTGTTCGTCGGGCACCTATGTCCGTTCGCTTGCGAACGATCTTGGAAATGTCCTGGGTTGCGGCGCCTACCTTGTGGGTTTGCGCCGTACGAAAAGCGGACGCTTCTCCCTGCGCGACGCAACCCCTTTGCGGAAACTCCAGGAGGCCTTCCACGCCGGGAATTGGTATCAGTACCTGATCCCCGCCGCCGAAGCACTGGCGGAATGGCCCGCAGTCGAGCTTAGCCCCGATGAAGTGGAAGACGTGCGGCACGGACATCGTGTCAAGGCGGCAGCGGACGCCCAACCCGGCTTGGTGCGCGGCGTCAGTACCCAGGGTGAGCTGGTTGCCTTGATGGAGCTTATGACCGGGGAGAGCGGTGAACCGGAATGGCAGCCCAAGAAAGTATTCTTCTCCTAGAGAGAATCTAAATACGAAGGGCAACCCGTAAATACATCATCGCTGGGAAGAACGCAGCCAGGGGGCAAGGCGGCAAAGTTAGTTCCCCGGGCTCCTGGCATCAGCCTGCCATGGTGGAGGGTTGTATCTAAATGATCCACGCTCATTCTCTAGACCAACTTGATCTGAAAGACAGCTGGCTGACGATTGGCGTCTTCGACGGTGTCCATCGCGGCCATCAGCAAATCATCAGGAAACTTACAGCAGGCGCACATCAACTCAATGCGCCTGCTGTTGTGCTTACTTTCTGGCCTCATCCCGCCACGGTGCTCAGCGGCAGTGAGGTCAAATGCCTGACGACCCCCGACGAGCGGGCAGAGCTGCTGTTCGAGACCGGCGTGGATGTGGTGATCACACAGACCTTCGATCGTACTATAGCTAATACCTCCGCCCGTGATTTTGCCGAAAGTTTAAAAAAACATTTGGGTCTGAAACAAATGTTCATGGGCTATGACTTTGCGTTGGGCAAAGGCCGCGAGGGAAATGCGGCGCGGTTGACAGAGATCGGCCGCGAGTTGGGTTACAGCGTGGAGGTCATAGAGGCAGTGAGCGACGAGAGCGGGGTGATCTCTTCCACTGAAATTCGCAAACTGGTGGGGGTTGGCGACGTGGAGGAAGCGGCTAGGCTGCTTGGACATCGCTATAGCCTGCACGGGCCGGTGATCCACGGAGATGGGCGCGGTCGGACGATTGGCATCCCTACGGCAAATATCGATTATTCCCAGCATAAAGTGATCCCGGCCAAGGGAATTTATGCCTGCTGGGTTCAGATTGGAGCCGAGAAATTTCGCACCATGACGAACATTGGCACCAACCCCACTTTTACGCCTGATAAGCAAACGCCGAATGTGGAAGCCTATCTGCTTGATTTCGACCGGGATCTTTACGACCAGGATATCAAAGTGGAATTTGTACAGCGCTTGCGCGACGAGCTGAAATTCTCCTCGGTCGATTCACTTCTTGAGCAGATACGGCTCGATGTACAGAAAGGCCGCGAAATTCTGCGCTAATCGCAGAACGATTGCAGGAAACTCCGGCCCAGCCATCACCAGTAAATCCAGCAAACAAACCTCATTGCCCCCGAGGAGCCCTTATGCCTGACCGCCAGATTTACCTGCTTTCTCCCAAAGAACTCAGTCCCGAAACCATTGCGGTGGCTTTCGCAAAGACGTCCCGTTCGCCCGAGTCATTCCGTCAGATCGCCCAGGGACTCAACGAGGAAAAGTCGGCTCAATTCCATGAGAAGTGGGTGGTCGGATATGGCCATGCCTCGGTGGCCGAGCATGCCGTCCTGCATATTGCTTTTGAGAATATATCCCGGCTGGCCATAGAGAGTATCGAATCCAACCGTCTGGCCTCTTACACGGAAAAATCCACGCGCTATCAAAAATGGGGCTCCGATAATTTTTTTGTCCCGGTGGAATTGGATGGACACCCCCTGCGCGATGAATATATCGCGACCTGCCGCCTCCTGTTCGATACATACCACTCTTCACTCGACCCTGTCCGTGCTCTCGTCTTGGAGCGCTCGCAGCGCCGCGAGAACGAATTGGACGAGGCCATGGACCGCCGCTTGCGTTCACAATATGTGGATGTCTGTCGTTTCCTGCTGCCGGCTGCCTCGCTTGCCAATGTGGGTATGACGGCCAACGCGCGCGTGCTTGAGAATGTGATCCGCAAGCTGCTGTCGCATGAGCTGGTTGAAGTGCGGGAGATTGGGGAAAAGGTCAAGACGGTTGCGCTGGATGAAGTGCCTACCCTGGTCAAGTATGCAGATGCAGTGCCTTATCTCATGGAGACCCGGACGGAAATCGCAGAACTGCTGAAGCGCGAGGCGGGATTCGTGAACAGGATATCGGATGACTGGTGCAGCTTAATCGATTGGGATAGGGAAGCTGAGATCAAAATCCTCAGCGCGGCTTTGTATCACCAGGGTGAAATGTCGTTCGCGCAGGCTATGGCTTATGTGAAATCGCTCAAGGAAGCCGAGTGCGCCGCCCTGGCGGATGCCGTGCTGCAGCACCTGGGAGAACATGATGTCCCTGTGCGCGAGCTGGAATATTCAGCGTATACGTTCGATCTGGTGATGGATCAGGGCGCGTATGCAGAGTTCAAACGACACCGTATGATGACGCAAACACCCCAGAGACTCACAACGCTGCTGGGATATGCCACCCCGCGTTTCATGGCCGAAGCCGGGTTCAGGTCGAGGTACCAGGCGGCCATGAGCGCTGCGGCTGAGACTTATGAGAAACTATATCAGTTCAATCCACAAGTGGCGCAGTATGTTGTGCCCAACGGCTATCATCGCCGTGTCCTGGCCCGGTTCAATTTGAGGGAGGCTTATGCCTTTTGCCAGCTGCGCTCGGCGCGCAATGCGCATTTTTCGATCCGCCGCATCGCCGAGCGGATGTATGAAGAGCTGAGGCTCGTCCACCCTCTACTGACTAAATACATGCACCTCCCGGCAGAGACCTGGCAGGGCGTTGAGGAGCAGTACTTCTCCTGATTACTCAAGCCCTCTGGGAAGACCAATGAAAAATGAAGGTGATGAGGGTTTTCTACATCACCTTCTTCTTTTAGAATCTCTCTTCCATTCCGAGTTTGATTGAAACCCGGGGTCCGGCTGCGGCTAATCCTCTTCTTCGGCCTTCTTGACGCCGAAAATGTCATCCATGCGCTGCAGGATCTCCTCCGTGATTTTCGGGGCCACTTCCCCGGCCTTGAGGTTCTCACGTACCTGCTCCACGCGGCTGGCGCCCGTGATGACGGTGCTGACATAGGGGTTCTTGAGGATCCATGCGAGGGAAAGCTGGGATAAGGTACACCCGAGTTCTTTCGCGATCGGTTCGAGGGCGCGGACTTTGGCAATCTTTTCCGGGTCGGTCAATTGTCTTTGGAGCCATTCGTAGCCTTTGAGCGTGGCGCGGCTTTCCTTTGGAATGCCGTTGTTGTATTTACCCGAAAGCAGACCTGAGGCCAATGGGCTCCAGGTAGTGGAGCCGTACCCGTATTCCCTGTAAAAGCGGACATATTCGTTTTCGAAGCGCGCCCGCTCGAACAAATTGTATTGCGGCTGTTCGGTAACCGGCTTGTGCAGGTGATGTTTTTCGGCGATATCCAGTGCGGCGACGATCTCTGCAGCCGCCCATTCGGACGTGCCCCAGTACAACGCTTTGCCCCACTCTATAATGTTGTGCATGGCCCAGACTGTTTCTTCTATGGGAGTCTCGGGATCGGGACGGTGACAATAGATCAAGTCAACATAATCGAGCTGCAGCCGCTGCAGGGAACCATTGATGCCCTCGATCAGCCGCTTGCGGTTGATGGTATTGTGCTCGTTGACGCCCTTGTCCAATCCCCAGAAGAATTTTGTTGTGACCAAGTAGCTACTGCGACGCCAGCCTAATTGCTTGAGGGCGGCGCCCATCACTTTCTCCGACTCGCCGCCCGCATAGACTTCGGCATTATCGAAAAAATTCACGCCCGCCTGGTAGGCGGCTGACATGCAATCGACCGCCGCCTTTACGTCTATTTGATTACTGAATGTAACCCACGACCCAAATGATAGTTCGCTCACGCGCAGGCCGGTGCGGCCCAGATGACGATATTCCATGGATTCTCCTGTTCGATGACCATATTGGGGTTCAAAGTTCGAGGCTGATATTTCAAAGTGCGGGATCCCCATTAAATGGGAAGCAGTTTGAACGGTTGCCGAAAAATATTATAACCCCCGTCCGGTATAATTTATCCATGCGAAGGTTGGTCCTTATCTGCATTCTAATCATGGCGGCTTGTGTTCCGCAGGGTACCGGTGCAACGACGGCGCCGAAGGAGCTGCGGCCTTATCAAACCATCACGCCAAGTGCCAGCCCGGCTACGCCGCCGGGCCTGGTGGTTACCCTCGAAACGCCCATGCCTTCGCCCACGCCTTTCGTCTATAAGGTGAAATCAGGCGATACCTTAAGCCAGATCGCAGAAAAGTTCAACGTTTCGCTCGATGCGCTGTTGGAAGTCAACCCGCAGATCGACCCGAATGGTATGTCGGTGGGAGCCACACTCAAGATCCCCAGCAGCCCCCAAAACACGACCGGCGAAGCGACGCCCACGCCCGTGCCTTTCCCCGTCGAACAGATCGCCTGCCATCCCACCGTAGACCGCAGTCTGTGGTGCTTCGTGCTGGTCCACAACGATACTCCTGATCTCATGGAGAACATCACGGCCCAGGTGACTTTGCTGGACGCAAAAGGCCAATCACTGGCCAGCCAGATGGCTTTGCTGCCCCTCGATATATTGCCGCCGAATGAGTCTCTGCCGCTGAGCGTATTCTTTGCTCCTGAGGTCCCTTCTGACGCAAAGCCTCAAGTGCAAATCCTGACGGCCATGCGCTTGCTGCCTGGGGATGAGCGTTATTTGCCAGCCACGGTTCAAAATTCGCTGGTACAAGTGGATTGGTCGGGATTGAGCGCACAGGTGAACGGGCAGGTGCATTTGCCTACCGACTCAAAGCCGGCGAGCGAGGTCTGGGTGGCGGCTGTGGTTTATGATGGAGCTGGGGATGTAGTGGGCCTGCGGCGCTGGGAATTGCCCTCAGGCATGCAGCCGGGCACCAGCCTTCCGTTCTCGTTTTTGGTTTCGAGCATAGCGGGTCAGATAGAACGTGTTGATTTTTCCGTGGAAGCCAGGCCCTGACCCTTTGTCCCTAATAGGATGGATCTGTTCGGCTGGATATTATCGTGTTTGATGATCACTGAGAATCAGAGAACTGCCGCATAGATCAACGCTCTTATCTCCCTATATTCAAGCGCAGGCAAAGCGGATCCCCGGAACGCTCGCGAGCGCAAAGGTGGAATTATTTCTTTTCCGTTTTATCGGGTGAATCTTCCTGCTCCTCGAAACTCTTACGGTTTTGATTGCCGGCTATTACACTTAGAACCAGTATACCCACAACGAGAATCATAGCGCAGCAGGTAAAACCCAGGATCAGCGTCAGTGAAAGCGGGGGTCCGCCTGAGGGTAGGCTGCTCGGGGCAGGCGTCGGGGTGACCGCGAGCAGGGTGAGTATCAATGGATGGGTCATCTGCTGTCGCTCTTAAGTGCCAGCCCACTATATCACGAATTTGCGGCATCCTTGCAGCGTCGACACAGTAGAATACATGACGTTTATTGTCCCAACCGTAGCAAATTTCCCGATGCAAATTCGGTTGGATCAATGAGTTGTCAGGTAGAAAAAATCCCGTGGATTAGGTGTCAAATATTGTTGAGGATTGTCGGTCATCTCCAATAACAGTCGGTCGGCAGTCAGTTGAAAAGTTGGGGAGGTATTTGGATCGGTGTTCGGTTGATAAGTCTCGAAGTGTGCATAGTACTGGTGGATATCCAGCTGCATGGCATAATAGGACCCTGCCTTTTGTAAGGATTCCGCCAGGGTGGCAGCGGTCGTTCCGTTTCCCACTGCATAGATCAAATATTGTCCGTCTGACGTAATCCCCAGGCCTGTACGCCAGGTTATATCAGTATTACCGGTGGTGCCCCAGGCATAGTGATTATCACGGTAAAGGGCCCGATTGACCTGTCCAGCCTCAATCAACAAGGGACAATTCTGTCGAAACGCAATGAGATCCGGGGTCTGCGTTATCTCCGTTCCCCAGGCACCCACGCTAACCTGCCCATCCCGGTAAAGCGCCACGGTTGCGATCCCTTCTTTTGGCGGCAGCAGGGTGATTCCATCCACCATCATCCCATAATGGCCGTGAACCTGTTTGAAGCCCCCCGTTGAAGCTCGCAACCAGCTGGCTTTGAACGGGCGGCGGAACCATTCCCAAGTCTGGAATCGCCTGGGCGATCCCTGATGGATGTGCCGGTTCAATGTAGCCTGGCATCATATGGAGCCGAAGACGGGAAAGATCGATGCGTACCAACGCGACCCCCGTATAGGAACGTTGTGGATCCAACAATATCAGGGCGCGCGCCATGGCGGGGGCGCCCTTGACACTCGGACCAAAAGCCTGCCAACCGATCGGCGGCGCCAAAGAAACCACATTAAGGACTGGCTGCGGAGTACTCTGAATCGCCTGTTGGCCTGCGGAGGCCGAATTTATCGGCTCGACCCTGGCTCTCGGGGTCAATGGGGCAAGAGTCGGTATAACCTTTTCCTGTGGGTGGTCCGAAAATGCAATTTGCGATCGGTCTCCCGAGACCTGATATCGGACCTGATTGAATAAATCCTGCAACCGAAATGAGACACTTTCCAACATGGCAACGGGTTCCGGGCCGACGACTGTACGCAGCGTATCTGCCATGTCGGCTCCGGCCGAGGGCGAGACGATCGGTACGACCGTCAGAATCAGCAGCAAGGCTAGTAAGAACGTCAAGATTCCGGAGGTCAGAATTATGATCCAGCTCCGCCGCTTCAGGTTCTTGACGTTGGTCTTCCAGCCAGGGTATCGAGCCATAAAGATCGTCCTTCTGCGCGTACCTGTGTCGCAAATTGACACTGCGGTACCGAGGTGATGTTAACTCACGCATATGAAACCAAAATGAAGGCAATATCGGCTTCTCTTAATGCTTATACCGGTCTTAAGTGATTTGCGGGCACTTTAATCATTATTTGCTATAATCCATGATTGAAATCAGACTGAAACGGTCTTGTTTATTGTCCGAGTAAGTTTTATCTTTGGATAGGAGTTGAATATGAATACTTTCACCAAGCCGTCCAATAAGGAATTGAAAGAACGCCTGAGCCCCCAACAATACAATGTCACCCAGGAGGAAGGCACCGAACCCCCGTTCCAAAATGAGTATTGGGATAACAAGCACGCCGGGATCTATGTGGATATTGTCTCCGGCGAGCCACTATTCAGTTCGCTGGACAAGTACGATTCCCGGACCGGTTGGCCGAGCTTTACCAAACCGTTGGAATCCGATAATGTTGTGAACCATACCGATTTCAAGCTCATCCTGCCCCGCACAGAAGTTCGCTCCCGGCAGGCCGGCTCGCATTTGGGGCACGTTTTCAATGATGGTCCTGCACCCACCGGCCTGCGCTACTGCATGAATTCAGCAGCCCTGCGCTTCGTCCCGGTGGAAAACCTGGAAAAGGAAGGCTACGGCCAGTATCTGGCCCTGTTCGGCAAGGCACCGATCAAGAAGGAATAGACTGAAGTTTTGATAGTCCGAGCCGACAGGCGGGCAAAGACCAGGAGAAGTATGCTCAAAGAACGAGTGTACTGGCACGACACAGTGGCGATGCCATCCGACAACAATCTCCTCTCCCTGCCCTCCAGGGTGGACATTGCCATCATTGGCGGAGGCTACACCGGACTCTCGGCGGCGCGCACCCTGGCGAAGCATGGCAGCCGGGTGGCGGTGCTGGAAGCTGAAACGATCGGCTGGGGGGCCAGCTCGCGCAACGGCGGCATGACCCTCACCGGCCTCAAGCTGCCAATAGAAGATATCGTGAAACGATATGGCCACGTGCATGCCCAGAGTTTATTCCAGGCCTCGCTTGAAGCCATCCACACCGTTGAACAAATCCTGAGAGAAGAAAAAATTGACTGTGGATTTGCCCGCCATGGTCATTTGGTGGTCGCCAACAAACCATGGCATTACAAGGCGCTGCTCAGGGAGGCTGAATTCATGGCCAAAGAGTTCAGCTACAGGGTTACTACCCTGTCAGAGATGGAGCTTGAAACGGAAATAGGCTCAGACTTGTACTTCGGAGGGTTAGTGGACGAGGCCAGCGGCGGACTTAACCCGGCACAATATGCCGCAGGTTTGGCGAAGGCGGCTGAAAAAGCCGGCGCGGTACTATGTGCCTTGGCGCGCCTGAATCAGATCGAAAAGAGGAATAAAGACTTTCGCCTTGTGACAGGACGCGGAGCGATTATTGCAGACAAGATCCTGATCGCCACGAGTGGATATACAGGGCCAGCTGCCGGGGCGCTGCAACGGAAGATCATCCCGATCGGCTCCTACATGATTGCAACCGAACCCTTGAGTCCCGAGCTTGCCCACGAACTCATCCCAAACGGCCGCATGGTTTTCGATTACAAACACTACCTGAACTATTACCGGCTCTCCGACGATAACCGCCTGCTCTTCGGCGGCCGGGCCGCCTTCTTTCCAGAGAGCCCCAAGACGACCCGGGAAAGCGCAGCGATCCTCCGCCGTGAAATGATAAGGATTTTCCCTCAATTGGAAGAGGTTAATATCGAATACGCATGGGGAGGGACGCTCGATTTTGCCTTCGATATGATGCCCCACGTTGGCGAAGGGGAGGGGATCTTTTATTCTCTCGGCTATGCCGGGCACGGCGTGGCGATGGCAACTTATCTCGGCAAGACCGTGGCCGAGGCGATGCTCACCGGAAAAATCAAGGAGCACCCGTTTGCGGCTTATCCTTTCCCCGATGCGCCCCTGGGACTCTACGATGGCGGGCCCTGGTTCTTACCCTTTGTGGGAATGTGGTTCAAGTTGCTGGACTGGATCGAATAACGGTAGAGGCTGCTTTCCGACTCTGCTCACCATTCTCGACCCACCTCATGCAGATTCCCTGACTGTGCTACTAAAAGCGAGCCTTAACGCGGAGACGCCAAGCCAAATTTCGAATGCTTTTTGATTTATAAAGCCGCAAACCTGTGCTGTCTTTGAAATTTCCAAAATGAAATTAGAGGGTCTTTGTGACTTGGTGTTAAATCTCTTTGTTTTTCCGTGGACTGCTCCGTGTCACCGAAAGGAAGAAAGCGCGTTTCGAAGCAGTATCACCACCAATAGTTGCCGTCAGTTCCCACCTGAGATCCCCTGCTCATCAAGGATCCGCTGCGCTGCCAGGCGGCCCGAAACCAGGGCCGTGGGGATGCCGGTACCGGGATGGGTGCTGGCCCCCACGAAATACAGATTGTGATAAATTGGATGGCGGTTATGAGGGCGGAAATATCCCAACTGCAACAGGTTGTGGCTCAAGCCGTGTGTGGAGCCTTTCATCAGGTTGTAGTGGTTCTTCCAGGATTGCGGTGTATAGGATACTTCGAACTTGATGTGCTGTTCCAGATCGCAGATTCCCAGGGTCTTCAGGCGGCGGAAAACAGATTGCCGGGCCTGATTGCGAATAGCTGACCAATCCTGGTCTCCATTACCGTTCATATGTCCAACCGGTACAATGGCGATGAGGGTGTCCTCATTTGGCGGCGCCATGGAAGGATCGAGGCGAGCCGGCGCGTGCACATACAGGCTGGGATTCTCTGGTAAAGCCAGATCATCAATAATGCTCTTGAAATTTTCGCGGTAGTCGTCTGCCAAGAACAAAGTATGCGGGCTTAGTTTCTCATAGCGTTTGTTCACCCCCCAAAAGAAACTGATGACCGAACAGGAGAAGCGCTTGCGCGCGAGTCGCTCCGCCCGTCCATCCTGGGGCAGCAGGTTTTGATAAACGTAGGGCAGATCGGCATTAGCCAGGATCGTATCCGCTCCGAGGCGGCTTCCACCCTCGAGGATCACACCGCGCGGCTGCGCCTCGGCGATATCGATACGCTCCACGGCCTCGTCATAGATAAATTCAACTCCTGCCTTGCGGGCGAGGGTCATGAGCGCTTCGACCACCTGATACATGCCGCCTCGGGGATACCAGACACCGTGGGCCAGTTCGGTATATGGCATCATGGAAAAGGTGGCCGGCGCCTCGAAAGGACTCAGGCCCATGTAAACGTCCTGGAAAGTGAAGGCGGTCTTTAAGCGCGGCTGTTTGAAATACGCCGACATATTGTCATAGTGCTTAATCAGCGGCTTGATCTTGTAAAGCAAAGGAATATTGCTCAACGAAAAGAAATCGGAGGCGGTGCGAAAATTGCGATTTACAAGCCGCTCGATCCCCAAATCATAATGACGCTGACCCTCCTGCAAATAGCGAAGGAACCCGTCAAAGGCATGCCTTTCCATGGCTTCCAGTTGATCGCGCATGGATTTCATGTCTGAGGTGAGCGCCAGACCGCTGCCATCGTCGAATACCAGGTGATAGGTCGGGTCCACCCGCTGCAGGCCCAACATTTCATGCATCTCCTCCGCGGGGATGCCCAGCGAGGAAAACTCAGCCTCATAGAGCAGAGGCATAACCAACAATGTGGGGCCGGTATCGAAACGATGGCCGTCGCGCGTGATCCGATCGCAGCGTCCCCCCGGATGCGAGTTCTTCTCGACTACGGTGACATGCAGGCCGCGGTGGGCGAGGTGAGTTCGCGGCGGCTATGCCGCCCACACCGGCGCCGATGACGATTACAGAGGCTGGTTTCATTTTATCGTTCTTTATCTGACCGTTAATGCGGGCGACTTAGCTTGAGGAGCTTTCTCGCCAATGGCCGACCATAAGGTCCGCCAGGCCATCTGCGCGCCAGCGAGCGGTGTTTTGCACTCCCGGTATTGGGCCCGTAAAAGGTAATTATCGCGTTCGATCGAATCAAGCACTGATTCGAATCGCGCCATATAGGCATGACCGGCAAGCCGGCACCTTAAGCTTTCAACCCGGGCCATATATCCCCTACCAGCTTTGAAGTAGTAGCGAGCTATCTGAACCCTGCTCCGCACCCAGGCTCGATACGGTTCGCTCGCCGTGTCGAAAGGAGAAATCTTGTTTGCTTCAAGGTATTCGCGCGGGATATTAAAGAACCCGGCCGCGTTATCATCCAGAGTATCGCGCAGCATGTGCGTTACATGCGCGCCTATGACCGCAAGATAACGGTCTTCAGTGCGGGGGGAGGAACAATTATGCCCAATGAAATAGTGCAGCGCCTCGGTGACCGCGACGGCCAGGGTACGCGCATAGGTATTCAGCTCACTTTGGGATATCAAGCGTCCTCGGCGTTCGGCGTCAAAGGCCATGACTGCCATCATGTTATGGACGTAAGACTGTAGCCCGTTGTGCTCCGACGTGCTCTCCTTATTTTGGAGAAGTTCCACCAAAATCTGCTCTTCGGGCGTCACGTCTTGAGGAACGAGGCCCTGGCCGAGGGCGTCGATCAGCGCATTCTGGCGGTTGACAAAAGCGACCCGGTCGTCTTTTCGCCGTTTTTCCTGATCGATCCAGTCATCCACCCAACGAAAGTAGGCGTAGGAGCGATAGGCATCCTGCATTAGTTCATGGTCCGCAAGGAAACGGATCGTATAAGTTGTTTGCAAGCTGGCTGCCCTTGTGATCGAGGTAGCCAGTTCCTGGGTCGTCTTGAGATACTCTTCCATTTTCGGCTCGCTCGTAAATCGGTGAGATTTTGTCGTGATTGTTCGATTTATCACAACTATATACGAAGAAAATGGGGTGAAGGTTGTAAAGGAAATCGTTTACAATTCCTTAACCCATTTTTCCTCGGGCGTTAAGCAAGGTTTGCTATATTAATTTGGGATATCCTCCGTTATGCAGCAAAATATTCTGCAGTCGCAAATTAAGCAGCTAAAAGATGACCTGCTCACCCTGGGTTATATGGTGGAGGCTGCCAACGTCACGGCGGCAACCGCACTAATGGATAATGACCAGGAAACCGCTCGCGCGCTGATAAGAAACGACGCCCTGATCAATAACATGCGGTTTGCGTTGGAAAGCGGCGTAATAAATTCATTGGCTCTTCAAAAACCATCGGCTCGCGAGGTGCGAACGCTGACCTCGATCCTGGACCTGTGCACCGAGCTCGAGAGGATCGGAGACTATGCCAAGGGGATCTCCAATGTCCTCTTAAGATCCGGTGGACTGGGGATGCCCAAACTGCTTAAAGACATCCAATATATGGCTCGTAAATCAGTCGATATGCTGCACCGGGCCATGGATGCATTCGTCCGGGAAGACGTGGAATCTTCCCGTTCCATTCTGCGGGAAGACAGCCTGATCGACGCGCTGTATGAGCAGATCTATTATGAGGCCATCGATTCCGTGGTCGAAGTCCCGACCAATATGGAGCGCATTAACTACATCCTGTGGGTGGCGCACAACCTCGAACGCGTAGCCGACCGCACGACGAACATCTGTGAGCGAACGATCTTTATTGTGACAGGCAGAATTAGCGAGCTATCCGTTGACGAAATCGAGAATTTTTCTGCCGAGGTACGGTAGATTTAACGCAATAACGGCGGTTTTTGATCTCAGCCGCCCCAGGGCGTTGTATTTCACGAAACAAACACCGGATCTTGACCGAAGAACTCATTTACAAAACCTTAACACCCCCTTCGTGAGGCGTTAAGGTTTTATTGTTATAGTATTTTTGATGGTACATCTTATGGAAAGGAAGGCAAATATGCAGCAGAAAGCTTTCGAGCGGCAAATCCGGATGGAAGATGATATCCTGGAACTGGCCCGACTGGTATCTGAATCCATCGTCGCAGCCGCGACGGCGGTGGCAGAGGCCCTTTTAGAAGCCACGACCGTACTGGGCTGAACCAAGTATCTGGTTCAGCGCCATCCTGATTTCAAGGGATGGCGCCGGCTGGGGCGTTGGGCAGCAGGGACAGCCGGTCGGAGTGTACATTTCTGGTTTGGATCAAATTGGAACGGATCGCGGACCTCGAATGAATTCACAGGGAATCCCGGGAAACCACTCGTTCCAAATAATCGGGGGAATATGACTTGACAGCACGCTCTGAGAGTAAATTCATTTTGAACTCGTTACCATGCAATCAAAGAAGTGATAATCGCTATCCAGGGTAGAGAAGTGCAGCCGGCTTTGTGTTGACAAGGTGGAGGTACGCTAGCGAGGTACAATAACTTTCATGCAGAAGATCGCCGCAATTGACGCGGGTTCGAATGCCATTCGGATGATCGTTGGCAACGTCGATGAAAATTGGCGGGTCGAGCCGATCGAGAACATCCGCCTGCCTGTCCGCCTGGGACAGGATGTTTTTGCCTCCGGAAGCCTGGGAGAAAAAACGATCCAACAGGCAGTGGAGGCTTTCCTGCATTTTCAACGGGTGGCTTCAGATTTGGGGGTAGTGAAGACGCGGGCGATTGCGACCAGCGCCCTGCGGGAGGCAGCGAACGGCGATATCCTGGTGGACCGCATCGCCCGCACCAGCGGTATCGAGATCGAGATCATCAGCGGGGCAGAGGAGGCCCGCCTGATCCACCAGGCGGTAGCTCATGCGATCAACTTGAAAGGCAAGCGCGCCGTTCTCATTGATATCGGCGGGGGCAGTGTGGAAGTAACGCTCTCCGAGAACCAGAACATGATCTCCACGGAAAGTTACAACATGGGCACAGTGCGCCTGCTTCAAAAACTGGATGGAGAAGGGGATTCTGGATTTCCCTCCCCGGGTCCCAAGCGGCCCTTCAGCCTGCTCGTGCGTGAATATGCCGAAGCCGCGCGCCGCCGGATTGACCGCGAGCTGGGTACTGCACGCGTGAATGTCTGCGTTGGGACAGGCGGAACGGTTGAGGAGTTAGGCAGGCTGCGGACAAGGCTGTTCAAGCAGCAGAATGAAGAGCTCATCACGATGAGCGAATTGCAAGACCTGATCGAGGAACTCAGCGGCATGAGTGTTAAAGAGCGCATCCGGAAATTCAAGCTGCGTCCGGACCGCGCAGATGTAATTCTGCCTGCTGCCATTGTTCTCCAGCTGATCGCTCGCGAGGCGCATGTGAGGCAGGTGGCGATCCCGCACGTAGGCTTGAAAGACGGGCTCCTGCTCGAAATGGCGGACAGACTCAGGCAAGGCCCGTACGTGCCGCGTCGTGAGCAGGTATGGGAATCAGCGCTGCGCCTCGGGAAGAAATATCAATTCGATGCCGGACACGCGACCCTGGCGGCCAAACTGGCGAAACAATTGTTCGACCAATCCCGCTCACTTCATAACCTGGGTGATGAAGAGAGATTGCTGCTGGAGATCGGTGCCCTGCTCCACGACATCGGCCATTTTATCAACACGATCGATCACGACAAACACGGCTATTACATCCTGAAAGCCAACCGTTTGATCGGCTTGAACGAACACCAGCAGGAAGTGGTTGCCAGCCTGGTGAGGTATCATCGTAAGGCGTTCCCCAACAATGAGGACTCGAATTTCAGGGCCCTGCCGCAAAAGGACCGGATCACGGTAAGCAAATTGTCGGCCCTCATCCGCCTGGCCGACGCCATGGACGCCAGCCATACAAACCATGTTCTCAATGCCACCCTGGTTGAAAAGAAAAAATGCTGGGAATTGAGCCTGCAAGGCAGAGGCGACTTGATGCTGGAGAAATGGGCCTTGGACAAACGGCGTACGCTCTTCGAGGAAATATTCGGCGTTCAGCTTGACATCATGGACAAGAAATAATGGACGAGAAGGCTGAAAACACGCTGGTTGCAGCGCTTGACAGACGTTGGAACGAATATCGGGTTCAATTCAAAACGTGCCGACGCGAATTCTCCGAGGAAGCGGTCCATGATCTGCGCGTAGCCGCGCGGCGGTTGTTGGCGGTGCTCGATATCTTGCGTGCCATTGACCCGCACCCGCGCCTTCAGAAAATGCGCCATTTCCTTAAAGACCAGCTCGATAACCTGGACGAACTGCGTGACGTGCAGGTAATGCTGGTCGAGACCTTCGAGGCGCAAGATCAACTGCCTCAGCTCAAACCCTTCCAGGAATATCTGCAGAAGCAGGAAAAACGCCTGCTGCGCGAGGCGCGCAAACAAGTGCAGTCTTCCAGGCCTTCCGAGTGGAGCCGGCGCATGGAAAAGATGTGGGCCGCGCTGGAAAAGGAATCGAGCCGCCCTGAATTCTCGGCTCATCTTCTTGAAACGATGGATCATGCCTATTTAAAGATGGCCCAGTTCTGGAACAAGTTGGACAGGGCCCGGCCTGCCACCATTCACCGGCTGCGCATCGCCTTTAAAAAATTCCGCTACATGACGGAGGTGATCCAGCCCATTCTGGCAAATTATCCGGAAAGCTATTTCAAGCGCATGCATGACCATCAAAGTGCAATGGGCGACATCCACGACGTTGAAGTCCTTCTCTTCACGCTCGCAGACTTTGCAGAAAATTCCGTTCAGCATGCATCGAAAAGCGCCTCTTCCTTTGACCCGAAACCCATTCAACGTTATTATAAGAAACGACAAACCGAATTGGTCGCGGCTTTCTTCAAAGAGAAAGGTGAACTGAAGAGCTTTTGGCGGCCTGCACCGGACAAACCTTTCCCGTGGGAGAAAAACAATGATCCTTTACATCATTCGTCACGCCATCGCCGCACCGGCGGGGACCTCCGGCCAGGGAGAAGACGACAGCCGGCGCCCGCTGACCGGGGCAGGCCGGAAAAAGATGCGCAAGATCGCAAAGGGACTAAAGGAGCTGGAAGTGCAGATAGATCTGATCCTGACCAGCCCCTACCTTCGAGCAGCCCAGACGGCGAAAATCCTGGCGAAGAAGCTCGATCTCGATAAAGAAAAAGTGGTTTTCACCAATAACCTGATTCCCAGCGCCTATCCAGACCAGCTTACCGAGGAGATCAATAAGAGCTATGGCGAGGTGGAGAATCTGGCTTTGGTCGGCCATGAACCGTCGCTGAGCAGCCTCATTTCGATGTTGATCTCGGGCGACCCGACCCTTTCCGTGGTCTTGAAAAAGGGCGGCGTCTGCCGGCTGTCTTTGGAAAAATTGCAATACGGGCGCTGCGCCGAGCTGGATTGGCTGCTTTCGCCCGCGCAATTGGTGGAAATTGGGGGATAATTACGTCAATGGTAACTACAGAAGTAGATTCGCAAGCTTTGCTCTCTGAACCTTCGCTGTATCTTAATCGCGAGCTTGGCCTGCTGGAATTCCAGCGCCGCGTGCTCGAAGAAGCGCAGGACGAGAACAATCCACTGCTCGAACGTGTGAAATTCCTGTCCATTTTCGGTTCGAACATGGACGAGTTCTTTATGGTGCGTGTCTCAGGCATCCGCAAACTGGTGGAAGCGCATATTACCGAGATCCAGCCCGACGGCCTGACGCCCCGTGAGCAGCTGGCTGCCATCCGCAAGCTTGCCGTCGAGCTGTATGATGAAGCGCAGCGCCATCTGCATCGCAAGCTGATTCCCCAAATGGATAAATCAGGAATCCACGTCCTGGATTACGACAACCTGACCAAAACGCAAAAAGAAAAGGTGGATACCTATTTCCGGGAGGTGGTGCACCCGGTGCTGACGCCGCTCGCGCTCGATCCGGGCCATCCCTTCCCACATATTTCCAACCTGAGCCTGAACCTTGCCATTGTCATTCGTGATCCGAAAGGCGAAGAGAAATTCGCGCGGCTCAAAGTGCCTAATACGCTGGCGCGGCTTGTGCCCATCAAGCGCTCATCGGGGGCCACACGCAAGGATGGCACGATCGCGCGCGACCATTATTTCGTCTGGCTCGAACAATTGATCGCGGCGAACATTGGCTTGCTCTTTCCGGGGATGGAAATTGTTGCGGTGCATCCTTTCCGCATTATCCGCGACGCCGACGTGGAAATACAGGAAATCGAGGCGGACGACCTGCTGGAGACCATGCAGCAAAGCATCCGCCGGCGAAAGTTCGGCTCGGTGGTACAAGCCGCCATTTATGAATTGATGCCCGAGGATATCCGTGACCTGCTGGTCGAAAACCTTGAGATCAAGCCCGGCGATATCTTTGTTCAAAACCATCCCCTGGGGCTGGCAGGTTTGTGGCAGCTTTATGACAGCGTTGAGCTTTACGAGCTGAAATACCCGCCCTACAAGCCGCGCCTGCTGCCCCAGTTCCAGAACGTCTTGCAAACCGAGGATATCTTCGGGGCCATTCGACAGGAAAATATCCTGATCCATCATCCCTATGACTCCTTTGCATCCGTCATCGACTTTTTGAACGCCTCGGTCCGTGACCCGCAGGTACTTGCCATTAAACAAACCCTTTATCGCGTCGGTCACAACTCGCCCGTTGTCGATTCCCTGCTCAAGGCTTCAGAACGCGGGAAACAAGTGGCGGTGCTGGTGGAGCTCAAAGCCCGCTTTGACGAAGAAAGCAACATCGGCTGGGCGCGCATGCTGGAGCAGGCGGGTGTGCATGTCGTTTATGGTGTGCTTGGATTAAAAACCCACTGCAAGGTTTGCATGGTGGTGCGGCAGGAGGGTGAGGGCATCCGGCGTTATGTGCACCTGGCGACGGGAAATTATAACTACCTGACTTCCACCGCCTATGAGGATATTGGTGTGTTCACCTGCGACGAAGCGATCGGCGCGGATGCAACCGACCTGTTCAATTTCCTGACCGGTTATTCGACCCAGCCGAGCTATCGCAAGCTCCTGGTCGCGCCGGTTAATTTGCGGGAGAGGCTGGAAGCTCTCATCCAGCGCGAAATTGATCATGCCCAAAAAGGGAACAAGGCTCGTATGATCCTCAAAGCCAACGCCCTTGTGGACCCGCATATCATCAAGCTGCTGTATCAGGCCTCCCAGGCCGGCGCAAAAGTGGATTTGTTGGTCCGCGGTATTTGTTGTTTGGTACCCGGAATTAAAGGCATCAGCGATAACATCCGCGTGATCAGTGTCCTGGGCCGTTATCTTGAACACAGCCGCATTTATTATTTTTACAATGGCGGCGAAGAAGAGCTTTACCTGGGAAGTGCAGACCTGATGCAGCGCAATTTGAATCATCGTGTTGAGGTCATTTTCCCTGTGGAAGACCCCAGTCATCTTCGATATTTGCGCGACAATGTTCTGGAGTCCTACTTTAAAGACAATTCGAGCTCGCGCCTCATGCAATCTGACGGCACCTATAAGCGGGTCCAGCCCGGTGAGGGCCAGGAGATCGTCAACGTGCAGGCGCGCTTGATGACCAGGCCGTGGCTGAAAAAATCCTAGCTGTTCCCCAGTGATTGGAAGCCTTAAAGTAAATCAGCTCTTTCCCATCTGGGGCGCTGTCCTGAATCCCTGCCGTACCTGCTCTAAGATTGGCAGGGGCGTTTGCATCAGGCGCTGGCAAATACCGGCGATCCTTTGCGCGGACACAGCCCTATTCTGAATGGGCATCAGCCGTTTCAACTCTTCCACTTCCAGATTCGTATAAACTTCCTTTCCCAGGGCAACGGCTACAAAGGTGCAAGTAGATTGCTGGGTAATCACCACGGAGGCATTGGCAATCATTTGGTTCACGTTGCCATGGGTATGAACCCGGGCCTACAGTGGTCTCTACGCATTTATGCAGGGAGCCCCTGCAGGCAAAGCGTCGAAAAGATTCGGGCGGCATACTCTTAATCGCTTTTTCCACTGTGTGTTCAACGAAAGGGAGACAGAGCGAGGCGATTGTTATCGCCGTCAGGAGATAACGTACATTTATCCGGGCAGCAGTAACCATTAGTCGTAAGCAGACGTTAAGGCTGTAGAGTGAAAATGTTAAGAGAGTGCGCAAGGCATGCGGCAAAAGCTTTTTGGCTTTCACCCGGGTTTGGATCTTTCCGCCCGTTTGCAAGTTGACTCGACGGTTTACCAAGATTATGATTGCCGTCCAATGAGCGAGGACCGGCGCACGACCTCTGTGAACACGAACAAGCTGCTCAACACCAAGCTGATGCCCCCGCGCCAGCATAAGACCGTCATTCCGCGTAAGAAATTGCTGGAGCAGTTGGACGCCGGTCTGATGAAGAAGCTCACCCTGGTGGTTGCACCTACCGGCTTCGGCAAGACCACGCTGGTGGGCATGTGGATCGCCGACCGCAATTTTCGCTCGGCCTGGGTCACCCTGGATGAAAACGATAACGACTCTGCACGTTTCTGGACATATGTCGTCTCTTCCCTTCGGGCGGTTGAGCCGTCCATCGGGAAGGCTGCCTTGTCCGCGTTGATGGCGCCCCAGCCGCCCTCTTGTGAATCCCTGCTTACGCCCCTTATCAATGATCTGACCCGCCTGAAGGACGATTGCGTGCTTGTGCTGGAAGATTATCACGCCATTAACTCCGGCGAGATCAACCAGGGCCTCTCGTTCCTGATACAACACCTGCCAGAGTCGCTGCACTTGGTGCTCATCTCCCGCTCCCAGCCTGACCTGTCATTGGCGATACTGCGGGTTCGCGATGAAATGCTAGAGATCAATGCTGCCGGCCTGCGCTTCAACGAAACCGAAACAGAGGAGTTCCTGCATCAATCGTTCCAGACCGATCTGCCTGCGGGGGCGATTTCCAAACTGTTGGAACAGACCGAAGGGTGGGCGGCAGGTTTGCGCCTGGTTACCCTTTCACTTCAAAACAAGGGCAGCCAGGATTTCGGGCGATTGATCGAATCGTTTTCAGGCAGCGACCGTTATGTTGCAGATTACCTGATAGAGGAAGTCTTTAGGAGCCAGCCCGAATCCAGGCAGAAATTCCTGATGAAGACCTGTTTTCTCAGGCGGCTGACGGGGTCATTGTGCGATGCGGTCACCGGTGCGCAAGATGGCGCGGCAGTGCTCGAAGGGCTCGACCGCGAGAATATGTTCCTCGTGCAGCTACAGCATGGCGGCGACCGGGTTTGGTATCGCTTCAGCCCCCTGTTCGCAGAATCGCTTCAATATCTTGCCAGGCAGATGCTTGATGAAAGCAGCTTGAAGGACATCTTTGAAAAGGCCAGCGCCTGGTACGAGGCCCACGGACTGCAAGACGAGGCGATTGAGTTGGCGCTCTCCGCCAAATCCTTTGACCGCGCCATGCCGCTGATCCAAAGGTATATCGAAATTCACGATATAAGCGAGATAAGCACCCTTGGCCGTTGGCTGGCACAAATACCCTCGCGGGAGATTTTCCTGCATCCGGCTATTTGCTTAACCTATGCTCAAATTATCCTGTACTCCTCGCCTGACCGTTTTTCCCCGGCGCTGGCAGTACGGATCGAGCCTTACCTGCAGGCCGCAGAGACAGCCCTGAAATCTACAGAAGACTGGCGGAGCCTCGGAGAGTTATTGTCACTGCGTGGCATCATCACCTGGTGGCACGGTGATTTCCCGAAGGCAGTGGAATATGCTCATCAGTCGCTGGATCTGCTCCCCGAAAATGACGTTCTTTGGAGGGGTAACAGCCTGCTCATCCTCGGCCAGGAGGCGCTGGACAGGGGACATATCCTGGAGGCGCAAGATGCCATCCTTGAAGTGCGCGCTGACATGGGCGCCGCACAGAACATCCATGGTGTGCTGGCCGCCATCCAGGTGGCGAGCGAGGTAGCCTACTGGCAGGGCGAGCTGGATCAGGCACTTGAATTGAATCAAGAGATCCTGCGCAGAGCTATCGGCGGCGATGAAATGCTGGACGACCAGGGCGTAGCTTCGCTGGGTCTGTCTCACGTGGCCTACGAGAAAAACGATCTCGAAGGGGCCTCGCGATATGCTGCGCAAGCGCTGGCCCTCGCGGAACGAAGAGGTAATGAGCTGCTGCAGGTGGAGACTAGCATCCGCCTGGCTTATATCCATGCCGCAAAATATGAGTTTGCACAGGCGGGGACCTTGTTGACCTCCCTGAGCGGCAAAATACAGAACCCGCTCTTATTGCCCTCGATTCAGGAGATCCAGGCGCGCCTGTCAGTTCTCTCTGAAGAAGGGGTCTTCCCAGCGGGCTGGTTAAACAAGATTTCAACCGGCGACCATGAAGTCTTTTTCCTGCAAAGGGAACGCGAGGTATTTACCATGGCACGCCTGCAGATGGCCCAGGGCAAAGCGGAGGAAGCGCTGCGGTCGGTCCGAGGCCGGGCTGACGAGGCGGCAGCGCAAGGACGGTTGCGCAGCCAGGTTGAGGCAACGTGCCTCGAAGCGCTGGCGCTGCACGCCACTGAGGACGTTGAAAGTGCAGTCCGCCTGCTCTCCGCAGCGCTGGTTATTGGACGGGCCAAAGGCTTTCGCCGGCTGATCCTGGATGAAGGCCCGCGCATGGTTGCGTTGCTTCAGGCGGCCATCCATCTGCTGCCCGAACGGAGCAACGCCTTGTACGCCGCCGTCCTGCTGCAATCCGTTACGTCACTTGAGACTCGGGATCAGGCGGGCTCTGCCGTCATCGAGCCGTTAAGTCAGCAGGAAGTGCGGGTGCTTCGCCTGCTGGCCGCGGGGTTGTCTAATGCCGATATCGCCAGGGAGCTGATCGTTTCCACGAACACGGTCAAAACCCACGTCAAGAGCATCTATCGCAAATTGAGCATCAACTCGCGTGACGAAGCCCGCCAGGTGGGACGCGAGTTGAATCTACTTTAATGACAGGAAACCGAAATGCCGCCCATGATTGAAGTCAAGAATTTGGTTAAACGCTATAAGGGTGCCACGATCAATGCCGTGAACGACATCTCTTTCGATGTGGGCCCCGGAGAGTTTTTCACCCTGCTGGGTCCCAACGGAGCCGGCAAGACCACTACTATCTCCATTCTGACGACCACACTTTCGCCCACCTCCGGCGTGGTGCGCATCGCAGGCTATGATGTGATCCATTCCTCGAGCGAAGTCCGCCAGAACATTGGAATCATCTTTCAGCAGCCCAGCCTCGATTTCAACCTCACCGCGGAGGAGAATATCCGTTTCCATGCCATCCTGTATGGGTTGTATCCGTTCTATCCTACCTTCTCGATGATGCCGCGTTCCTACCGTGATCGAGTCCATGAACTGGCGGCCTTGCTGGGCCTGGAGAACGAAATGTTCAAAAAGGTCAAGAAATTTTCAGGAGGCATGCGCCGCAAGCTTGAGATCATCCGAAGCCTTCTGCACAAACCGCGGGTTCTCTTCTTGGATGAGCCGACTTCCGGCCTCGACCCGCTCAGCCGCCGAAATTTGTGGGAATATCTCGGCAAGGTGCGGTACGAAAGCGGCACCACCATCTTCCTCACCACACACTATCTGGAGGAAGCCGAAGAAGCGGACAAGATCTGTGTGATCAACCAGGGGCGGATCGTATCGTTCGGGTCTCCCCAGCAGGTAAAGGCGAAATTGATAGAACACTACTTATTGATCGATGCCGAGAACCGCGGCCAGCTGCGGACCGAGCTGAAGCGCCTGGGCATTGAGTTTTCTGAAACGCCCTTATTCAAGATCAGCCTCACCGAGCGCAGCGCCCAACAAGTGATCAAGGCGATCGATACACCTTTAACACTGGTAAAGACCCATATACCCACCCTCGAAGATGCCTATCTTGAGATCATGGAGCACGCATGAGAGAAGTCTACGCGATCCTGACCATTGCCTATCGTGATCTATTGAAACTGCTGCGCGATCCCACGCGGCTGGTTTCGAGCCTGATCTTTCCACTGTTGTTCATTGCCATTTTGGGCGGGAGCATGCAGTCCAATTTGGGCAACGGCTTCGGTTTCAACTTCCTGACCTTTGTATTCACCGGCGTGTTTGCCCAGACCCTGTTCCAATCGGCTGCCATGGGCATCGTTTCGCTGATCGACGATCGGGAGAATGATTTCAGCCAGGAGATTTTTATCTCGCCCATTTCGCGCTATTCGATCATCCTGGGGAAGATAGTAGGCGAAACGCTGGTCGCTCTTGTGCAGGGGGTGGGCATACTGGTATTTGGCCTCATCGCAGGCGTGAGCTTCTCGCTGGGCCAGGTGCTCGGCCTTATGGTGGTGGGCATCATCGTCTGTTTGTTCGCGGCGGCGTTTGGAGTGATCATCCTTTCAAACCTGCCCAGCCGCAGGACCGCCGACCAGATCTTCCCGTTCATCATGCTTCCGCAGTTCTTCCTGGCCGGCGTTTTCAACCCGATCAAGGTTCTGCCTCTTTATCTGGATATCCTGTCCAGGATCTCACCCATGCGCTATGCCGTGGACCTCACGCGCGACATTTTCTACCTGGGACAGGCGGACTATTCCACGGTGGTTCTGGCGGGGCCCCTGACCAACCTCCTTATCATGGTTGCTGCTTTTCTCGTCTTTCTGGTGATCGGTACGTTCATCTTTGTGCGCAGTGAGCGGAATCGCTAATCCCTCTTACCATTCAGTGCCCCCGCGGGCTTACTCTCACCCCTCGAATCACCCCGGTTGGGTGAAGCGTGGAACAGAGCAAAGGCCTACAATGCGATCTATCGAGGCGCGCCGCTTGCAAGTAAACGACGGGCATCGAACAACGCATAAAGAAGGATCTTGACTATGACATTACGTTCTATTCTTGCAGGGACAAACCCGACCGTGATCATCAAGGCCGGCGGCAGCATCACTGTTAAGGGCCAGGAGGGCGACCTCGTAACGGCAGACACCAGCAGCCGCTGGGGGCTGAAAGTGGAACGGCGCAGTGAGTCCGAGATCGGCCGCGCCCGGGCGGTTGTGGGAGAGCATGTATTATTCGATGTGCACCTCAAAAAGCCCAATCTGACGGGGAAGGATGCTCCCGCCGAGGTTATCGAGGTTCAAATGGGGGGCAACGGCGAAGTGTCCGTACCGGTCGGCTCTAATTTGAAGATCTACACGGGGATGAACATAAATGTACAGAATATACGGGGCCAGGTGGACGCGTATTCCGGCCTCGGCCTCACGCTGCTTGAAGTCTACCGCCTTGGAAATGCCTCCGCCGGTGGTGCCATGAATATTGATTGCCAGACCATGCTTGGCAGGGACGTCGAAGTTAAGGCGGGAGGCGACCTGCGTTTCCATGTTCAGGATCTGACCAGCGCCAGGATCCGGGTCAAAGACCTGGGTGGATATTGGGAGGCTCGTATAGGAGCAGGGGAAAGAATCGGTCTATCTTAAATGTGGCGGGGATGCGGTCCTCGTTACTGACCAGAAGGTCGAGCCTTTGCCGCCGGATTTTATCCTGGGAAGGATCGAAAAGCCAGCTGCGGCTTGATATTTTCCTACCCAAGCCCCTATAAGAACGCCTCGCATTTGCGGGGCGTTTTTGTTTCCTCCAATCACCCTCGGGATCACCCTGGACAGGTGATGCCTGCTCACTCTTCCAGAAGATATCATCTGCGCATAATTGTGGAAAAGGAGCAGTCGCATGATCTTGGTCACTGGCCCCACAGGCCATATCGGCAAAGAGCTTATCCCAATGCTGCTAGAGTTTGGACAATCAATCAGGGTGCTTGCCCGCGATGAAGCCAGGGTGGCTCATTTGGATGCGCGTATTGAACGTTGTGTAGGTGATTTGAACAACCCTGCTTCACTTGTTACCGCCATGCAGGGAGTGGAAAGAGTTTTTCTGTTTACGTTCGAAGCGCGGCAGGATATCTCTGCGATCCAAGCCGCAAAGAAAACGGGAGTCCGGCATATTGTCAAACTGTCGACCCTTGAAGCTTCGGAGCATAAGATCAAAGTTGGTAAATGGCATTACGAGCGAGAGGAGCTGATCCGCGCCTCGGGCCTTGACTGGACTTTTCTTCGTCCCGGGATGTTCATGACAAACACTATCGATTGGTGGTCTGCTTCGATCAAGGGACAGGGCGGCGTGTTTTTTCCTGGTGGGAAGAAAGGCCGGGTCGCACCGTTAGACCCGCGCGATGTTGCAAGGGTCGCCGCGGCGGCTTTGACCCAGGGCGGGCACGCGGGAAAAGCTTACGAATTGACCGGCTCTGAATTGTTTACCGTTGGTGGGATGGTGACGGTCATTTCACGCGTACTTGGCAGGCCCCTCAAGTATGTGGACATCCCGCCGCTGGCGGCTAAGTTGTTCATGCTCAAATCCGGCATGGATCAGGAGCTCGTCAACGCACTGATGGAAATGCTGGCGACGCTGCGAAATGATGAAGGCGCGATCGTCACAAAGACAGTCCAGCAGGTGACGGGGCGTCAACCGAATACTTTAGAAGCCTGGTGCCGCAAACATAAGGATGCCTTTCGAGCCTGATTAATCACCCGTGCTTTCATCCCTGCCGGGTGAAGGCAATTCACCCGCCTGAACGATAATATCATCAAAACTCAAAAAGGAGAGGCGAAATGCAAAACTTGATTCAACTATGGCTCAACCCGGTCAACTTGGGGATCTTGTTCCTGTGCATCTGCGCCGGGATCTGGATACTATCCCACAGCGCACCCGATCAAAAAGGTAAATAGGGACTGCTTAACCTTGCACGGGTTTAGACGGTAAATCATGTATCGGTATGTCCGGGAGTATTAATCAATGGAAATTACTAAACAGGCAAGCGTCACCCCCAAGAAATCGAAGCCTGCCCTCGGCCTGATCTTCTTCATCATGCTGATGGACATCATTGGCCTCTCGATCCTGGTGCCGGTGGCGCCCTATATTGTGAAGCGCTACAGCGGCGATGCTCTGATGGCCACCATGTTGACGGTTATCTATGCAGGAGCATTATTCTTTGCGGCTCCCTTGCTGGGCAAGATCAGCGACCGCATCGGGCGCCGCCCCGTGCTGCTGGTAAGTGTCATGGGCTCGGCGGTTGGATATTTTATCTTCGGCATTGGTGGCGCGTTGTGGGTGCTGTTCCTTTCACGTCTGATTGATGGCATCACCGGCGGGAACCTGTCAACGGCCGCGGCATACATTGCGGACGCCTCCAGTCCCGAGGAACGCGCCAAGAACTTCACCTTGATCGGAATGGCCTATGGCCTGGGCTTCATCCTCGGCCCCGCACTGGGCGGCGCATTGGGGCAGATCAGCGTCAATGCACCGGTTTTCGCGGCCGGGGTGGTTTCGCTGCTCAGTGTACTGCTGATCTACTTCATGCTGCCTGAATCGCTGCCAAAGGAAAAGCGTGAAACGAAGCCGCTGCAGCTTCAGGATATCAATCCCTTTGTAGCCATCGGCGATATGGCCCGCAAATCCGGGATCGCCCTGCTGCTGGCTATCACCGCCTTATTCAACTATTCTTTTGACGGAATCAACAGCATCTTGTCCGTGTTCGTCATTGACAAATTTTCCGTTCAGCCCTGGGAGATCGGGATCCTGTTCGTCATAGTCGGGATTGCCACAACCATCATGCAGGCCACTATCGTCAGGCGGTTGATGCCCATCTATGGCGAAAAGCGACTAGGCATGTTCAGTCTTTCAGGAGACGCAATCGGGGCCTTGATGATCTTGCTGGTCCCTGCCATGTGGATGTTGTATCCGGTCCTTTTTATTCAGAGCCTGGTGTTGAGCTTCATCTTCACGGCGTTGAGCACTTTGGCTGCCAACCGGGTAACCGAGCGCGAACAGGGTCAACTGGCGGGGGTGACGGCCGCGGTGAACGGCCTGGTGGCTGCCTTGGGTCCGCTGGGAGCCGGCATTGTCTACGATCACGTTGCACCCGGAGCACCGCTCTGGATGGGCGCCATCTTGCTGGGAGTGGCCTGCTGGATGCTGGCACAAGTCAAAGTAAAGGCCAGGGAGAGCGGCACTGTAAGTGTATTCTCAACTGCGGACTAAACAAGGCAGATCTTAGGAGTAAAGGAGAAACAGTGGAATTAGAAACCAATATCAAAAATCAATTGGCATTGAACGAGCCAGAACACTACATAACCGGCTCGGTGACTTCCAAAGATGGCACTACCATCGGTTACCGCCAGTTCGGCCATGGTCCGGGTGTCGTGCTGGTGCAGGGTGCCATGGGGACGGCAGAAAACTTTACGCAGCTCGCCCAGGCGTTGTCTGATACTTTCACCGTTTACGTACCCGACCGCCGCGGGCGAGGTCTGAGTCCCCTGCCTTACGGCAGGGATCACAGCGTTCGCAGGGACGTCGAAGACCTGGACGCCCTCTTTGCCAAAACGGGTGCGCACTATGTCTTTGGGCTTAGCTCGGGCGCCATTATCGCGCTGCAGGCGGCGCTAACCCTGCCCGCCATCAGAAAAGTGGCGGTCTTCGAGCCCGCGCTGTTCATCAACGGGTTGCCGACTGCCTTACTAACGCGCTTCGACCGCGAGATGGCACAGGACAATCTGGCAGCGGCCCTCGTTACAGCCATGCAGGCCACTCAAATGGGTCCCCCGATCTTCAGCGTTATTCCTCACGGCCTGCTTGAGCGGCTCATCACCGCCGCGATGAAAGGGCAGGATAAGAAAGCCGGGCCCGACGATATTACGATGAGGAAGCTGGCTCCAACGCTGCAATACGACTTTCGGGTGGTTTCCGAGATGAATGGCGCATGGAACAAATTTAAAGATATTCATGCCCAGATACTTTTGCTCGGCGGTAGCAAGAGCCCTGCTTTCTTGAAAGTTGCGCTGGATGCCCTGCAGAAGATCCTTCCACAGGCCAAACGTATTGAATTCCCGGGGCTCGGCCACGCGGCCGCCTGGAATTACGATAAACAAATGAACCCGGGCGGCCAGCCGGTGCTGGTAGCGCAAGAACTGCGTCGGTCTTTTGGATGAACATGAGATTCTTTGCTACTTACAACTCTTGGAAAAATACCCTATCGAGATTCCAATTCGATTCGCAATAGATACGTATCAGGGAAAGGAAGTAAACGTGAACAAGAATATACAGGTAAAGAAAGCCTTCAAGGGTGTTGGGATGGAAGGCCCGATTGCAAGCTGGTATACCCGGCTCACCTTCAAAGATCTGCAGAGACACAAACTGATGGCTGCCCAGCTCGCCCCAAAAATCCCTGTGGGTGGGCATGTGCTCGAGATCGCACCGGGGCCCGGCTACTTCTGTATCGAGCTGTCCAAGCTGGGTAACTACCAGATCACCGGTCTTGATATCAGCAAATCCTTTGTGGCGATTGCGCAGGAAAAAGCCGCGACGGCCGGCGTAAAGGTTGATTTTCGACAGGGGAACGCCTCTGCCATGCCTTTTGAAGATCAAAGCTTCGACTTTACATTTTGCCAGGCGGCTTTCAAGAACTTTACCCAGCCGGTCGAAGCTATCGCCGAAATGTATCGCGTGCTGCGCCCGGGCGGGACCTCACTTATCGTTGACATGCGCCGGGACGCTTCGCCGGAGGAAATTGAGCGTGAGATCAAAGGTATGAGTCTGGGCCCGGTGGATGAAATGATGACCAGATGGACGTTCAAGCAAATGCTCCTGAAAAGCGCTTACAGCATCGCTGAGATAAAAAGCTTTGTGGCGCAAACCCCATTTGGAAAATCAAGGATCGACATAGGTGGCATCGGCTTCCAGTTATGGCTGGAAAAATAGATCGGTACCTCCTGTCCACTTGACCAGGGTAAAAACTCCTCCGCAGGCGGGGGAGTTTTTGGTTTGAAGCGCGTATGATGATACAGGAAAACCTTATGAAAAAAACAATCAAGATCCTGGTCGTCCTCATCAGTCTTGGCCTGCTGGCCGTCGCCGCCATTGCTTTGCTCACACCCTGGATGGATCGTTGGGGCGCGACCAATGAAGAGATTGCTGCTGCCTTCCCTGGCGATGAGTTGTTAGCGGCGCCCGCCGGTTTTGTCAACCGGGCGGTGACTATCCATGCCACGCCGGAACAAATCTATCCCTGGATCGTACAGCTCGGCGCCGGGAGGGGTGGGTATTACAGCTATACCTGGCTCGAAACTTACCTGCTGAATTGCCCGCTAGTCAATGCCGATCGCGTCCACCCGGAATGGCAGGATCTTAAGGTAGGGGATGAAGTAAAGATGTGCCCGGAACAATTTGGTCCCCCGCCCTATACTGTAGCGGAGATCAAACCGAATCAGGCGGTTGTGCTGGGTCATCAAGAAAACGGTAAATGGGTTGAGATATGGCAGTTTGTTCTTGTCCCCCAGCCGGACAACAGCACGCGCCTGGTCCTGCGCTCACGCACGAACGCAGTCGGCGGTTTTTGGGATGTTATCCATCCGGGCATCTTCATCATGGAGCGCGGCATGCTCTCGGGTATCCGGGATCGCGCCGAAGGCGCCCGGAACTAACCTTTTGTCGTTGCTTTGCCGCCCCGGGGCTTTGCAGTGCATGAACCCCGATTGATATTTCTTAACCGGGGCTCCCGTTTATTCAAACCTTATTACGGCTGCTCAGGCTCTGCTGGATCCTGCTATTCAGAATAATCGCGGGTGAATGTCGGTGAGCGCCTCGAAAGATGGCCTGGCGAAATAAAACCCCTGGAACAAATTGATCCCCGCCTCGCGCAGCCATTGATACTCCTCTGCCAGTTCCACGCCCTCTGCCATCAGCTCAATGGACAATTGCTTGCAAATAGTGCCCACGCCTCTGACAATGGTCTGCTTGATGCTATCCTCGTGAATATCGGCAATCAGGTTTCGATCAAGCTTGATGTAGTTGGGCTGGTATTCTGCCAGCATCCTAAGTCCTGAATAGCCGGTGCCGAAGTCATCGATCGCGGTCTGGAAGCCGAAATCCTTGTACGACTTGAAGACCTCGATGATGTGCGGGTAATTCTCGATCTTCTCCGCCTCGCTTATCTCGAAGACGATATTCTCCACCGGGAAGCCTTCCTTCATGGAGGCCTGTAGCGTGGCGCGAATATTCAGCCCTGTCCGGTGCATCGAGTTTGGCAGGAGGTTGATGTTGAGCCTGGTGCGTATGTTTAGCCGCTTTGCCAAATGAAGGGCTTTCGAGCGACAGGCCTGGTCAAAGCGGTACAAGTTCTCTTTGGGTACCTTGGCGAACACATCTGCGGAGAGTTCTCCAGCAGGTCCCCTCACCAGCGCCTCGAAAGATATGATCTCACGCGTCTTGGCGTTGACTATCGGTTGAAAGGCGAAAGTGAAATAGAAATTCACTCCCCCTGCAGCGGAAAACTCATCAACTGTTGCATCATTGAAGTGGTATAGCGAAGGCATCTTATATGTGTCCATGTTCGATGATTTATGTCCATGTTCGATGAATTATGTCCTTGATCCGGGTTTCACAAAGGGTACGCCAAATGCTATCCCGTTCTGCTTGTAGCCTAAGGTTACACCTTTCAATTCTGTATACAAACCAGAAAAAGGAGGCTTTCCTTAGGGGCTTTAATGACCATTTTTCTTCGCCAGACCGGTCATAAAATAGCCACTCCGCTCCAAACAGGTTTCGTGCTACTTACAAAAGAGATCAAAACACGCTGCCTCGACTCTGAGGCCTTCCCGACCCGCGCCTAATATCAGCAATGTGATATATTAATAATTGCAATACAAGCCTAATCACGTACTTCGTGAATATACAAGACAAGGTTAATCCATGACTTCCTCCAATAATCGCAACCCTGGCATGCCTCTGGACCTGGACTGGGTAATGGGTGCCCATGTCAACCGCAGCGCCGTGGAGCGCCGTGTTGAGACCCTGCCCAGGCGGCGCACGGTCAAAAAAGACTGGCAGGCCGCCTGGCTCTTACGCGCCGTCACCTGCATTGATCTGACCACCCTGGCCGGCGATGATACACCCGGACGAATCAAACGCTTGTGTGCGAAGGCCAAACAGCCCATCCGCCCAGATATGTTGGCCCGTCTCGGCTTTGATGGGAACCAGAGCGAGAGAGTGACGGTGGGTGCGGTGTGTGTGTACCCCAGCCGCGTCAAGGATGCGGTCGAGGCGCTACGCGGGTCCGATGTACCCGTGGCCTCCGTTGCGACGGGTTTTCCTGCCGGGCAGATCCCCATGCCTCAGCGCATCGGCGAGATCGAACAGGCAATTGAATTGGGTGCGCGCGAGATCGATGTCGTAATTTCCCGCAGCCACGTTCTGACCGGCGACTGGAAATCTCTCTACGATGAGCTCAAACAGTTCCGGCAAACCTGCGGCGACTCGGCTCATATGAAAACCATCCTGGCCACAGGCGACCTCGGTACGCTCAAGCAGGTATATCAAGCAAGCCTGGTGGCCATGATGGCCGGCTCGGACTTCATCAAGACCTCCACCGGCAAGGAAACGGTCAATGCCACTTTGGCAGTCAGCCTGGTCATGACGCGCGCCATTCGTGAATTCATGGAGCGGACGGGAACGAAGGTCGGTTTCAAGCCGGCCGGCGGCATCGGTACCGCCAAGCAGGCCATGGCCTGGCAGGCGTTGATGAAAGAAGAGCTGGGCGATGAGTGGCTCATGCCGAACCTGTTCCGCATCGGGGCCAGCAGCCTGCTGAATGACCTCGAGCGGCAGCTGTATCACTATCTTACCGGCCACTATGCCGCGCGGCACCACATGCCGATGGGATGAGAAGATAACCGCAAACGGTGCGAAGAACGCCAGGAAAGATAAGAGAGATCTTCGTGGCAGGCATGTGACAAGGTTTGATAACTGGAGCTGCAGATGAGCACACTACTCGATGTATTCAAAACGATGGAATATGGCCCGGCGCCCGAATCGCCGGCAGCAGTCAACGCCTGGTTGGACGAGCATGGACGCAAGTTCGGGTTGTTCATCAATAACCAATGGGTGCATCCCAAAGGGGCAAAATACTATGCCTCTTACAACCCTGCCGATGGCGAAATTCTGGGTGAGACGGTACAGGCCGGGCAAAAAGAGGTGGACTCGGCGGTAGCCGCGGCCCGTGCGGCTTTCGGCTCCTGGAGCACGACGCCCGGTGTGGTCCGCGCCCGTTATCTATATGCCATTGCACGGGATATTCAGAAGCATCATCGCCTGCTGGCAGTGCTTGAATCACTGGACAACGGCAAACCCATTCGCGAATCACGTGACATCGATGTGCCGCTTCTGGCGCGTCACTTTTACTATTATGCCGGCTGGGCGCAGTTGATGGAAACTGAACTGCGAGACTATCAACCCGTTGGTGTAGTGGGGCAGATCATTCCCTGGAACTTTCCGCTGTTGATGCTTGCTTGGAAGATCGCCCCAGCGATCGCCATGGGCAATACGGTTGTACTGAAACCAGCTTCCTACACGCGTTTGAGCGCCCTGCTATTTGCCGAGATCGTCGCGGAAGCCGGCTTGCCACCAGGCGTGGTCAATGTCATCACCGGCAGCAGCAGCGCCGGCTCGATGATCGTGACTCATCCCGATGTGGACAAGATCGCCTTTACCGGTTCCACGGATGTAGGCCGCATACTGCGGCAGCAGACGGCCGGCTCCGGCAAGAAACTGTCACTGGAATTGGGCGGCAAGTCCCCGTTTGTGGTCTTCGAAGATGCTGACCTGGACGGGGCTGTGGAAGGTGTTGTGGATGCGATCTGGTTTAACCAGGGCCAGGTATGCTGCGCCGGTTCGCGCTTGCTTGTGCAGGAGAACATCGCCGGGAAGTTCATACACAAACTTAAAGCGCGCATGGAGCATATGCGCGTGGGCGACCCGCTGGACAAGTGCATAGACATGGGCGCCATCGTGGACAAGACTCAATGGGATACGGTGGACGGCTGGGTGAAGACCGGCGCCCGAGAAGGTGGCGATGTATTCCAACCTGACATTCCGCTGCCCCAAAAAGGACTCTTCTATAAGCCTACTTTGATCACGGGCCTGGACCCGGCTGCGGCTACCGTACAGGAAGAGATCTTTGGTCCGGTGTTGGTCTCGCTGACCTTCCGCACCCCTGAAGAGGCGGTTGCCCTGGCGAACAATACGCGTTATGGGCTGGCAGCGAGTGTATGGAGTGACAACATCAACCTCGCCTTGGATGCCGCCAGCAAGATCAAGGCCGGTTCTGTGTGGGTCAACAGCACGAACCTGTTCGACGGCGCCTCCGGGTTCGGTGGTTACCGGGAATCCGGCTTTGGGCGCGAAGGCGGCAAAGAAGGTTTGTTTGAGTATGTGCGTCCCAAGTGGATGCCCCGCCCGCAGCCCGATTTCGCGCGGCCCGCGGAAGGTGCAGCGGCCAAGTGGGGTGAGCACATCCCGGCCAGGCCGGTCATGCCTGCGGCGAGCAAAGCAGATGGGGTAGCCGCAGAGCATGTCAACGGGCATAACTTACCGCACGTAGACCGCACGCCCAAGATGTATATCGGCGGCAAGCAAGTCCGTCCTGACGGGGCATATACGATGGCGGTTTTGGGTGCAAAAGGGGATATCGTCGGCCAGGTTGGCGACGGCAACCGCAAGGACCTGCGCGACGCCGTCGAGGCTGCGCACGCCGCCCATTTGGCAAAGCCCGGCTGGGCGATGCGCCACGGCTTCAACCGTTCCCAGATCCTTTACTTTATCGCCGAAAATTTGGATGCGCGCAATGCCGAGTTCGTGGAGCGCATCATCGAAATGACGGGGCGCACCCGCAAATCCGCGCAGGCCGAAGTGGACGCGGCTGTGGAGCGTCTCTTCACGTACGCGGCTTGGGCCGATAAATACGGGGGCACCGTGCAGGAGACCACGTTGCGCGGCATCACCGTCGGCGTGAATGAGCCGGTGGGCGTGATCGGCATTGCCAGCCCGGATGCTTTCCCGCTATTGGGCTTTGTTTCCCTGATGGCGCCCGCCATTGCGCGCGGCAACACGGTGGTGATGATCCCCAGCCAGAAGTATCCGCTCAGCGCCACGGATTTCTATCAGGTGCTCGATACATCTGATGTGCCCGGTGGGGTGGTCAATATCGTCACAGGTGACCGCGAACATCTGACCAAAACCCTGGTCCAGCACGAAGATGTGGATTCTGTCTGGTATTTCGGTTCCGCGGAAGGCAGCTATCACGTGGAATATGAATCCGCAGCCAACATGAAGCGCACCTGGGTCGGCTATGGCCTGCCGCGTGACTGGATGGACCGCGAGCAGGGCGAAGGGCACGAATTCCTGCACGAGGCCACACAGGTAAAGAACATCTGGGTGCCGACGGGAGAGTGAAGCGCTGGGTGAAGAGACTTCCGAAGTCTGATAAAGGAAAATGATGAAGCCTCCGAGATTGGCAGTGCGGTGAGATTATCTCGCACATACCGAAGGGAGTACCGACATAACATGAGCCATCCCGAATCGTGCGGGATGGCTCATTCGTATGGGCGTGCTTACTATCTCTTCCTTGACTTAAGTATACCTTGTTGCTAAAATGCACAAAGTATCAAAAATTGTGCAATATGCGCAACATGCCTGAACAAGAGGCCGTGAATGCCTGACAATGACGAACGCCAGAAGCAGATTCTCGATGCGGCCGCAACCGTCATCATCCGACTGGGATATGACAAGGCAACCATGAGCGATATTGCAGAGGAAGCGGGTGCGAGTTGAAGGACCGTCTACCTTTATTTCAAGGGAAAAGAGGAGCTTTTCGAGGCGCTCCTATACCGTGAATATATGCAATATGCCCAGACTTGGTTGGAGCAGATAGAGGCGGACCCGCGCGGTGGGACGGTTGGTGGGTTCTACCGGGCGCTCATTCACTCCGTGAATAGTCGTCCCTTGATTGCCGCCATGATGCGACGTGACAGGCACGTAGTCGGCAACTACCTCCGCAAGCGAGACAACCTCTTCGCCCAAATGTATTCCGGGGTGAACACGCCCGGTTTCTTTCAGGCACTGCAAGCGGCGGGAGCGATTCGGCAGGATATCGATGCGGCCGTGATCTTACACATTGTCGAAATGCTGTCTTACGGCCAGTTGACCATCGGGGATTTCAAACCGCCTGACCAGTCTCCGCCCTATGATGCGGTCATGGAAGCATTGGCCGACATGATGGATCGCGCGCTGATGCCGGCAGATGGCGGCAACAGCGAGGCGGGTAAAGCCATCTGCAGGCAAATTACCGCGGCGGCACGAGCACAGCTGGTGCAGATCAAACAGGCAAAGGACGCGAAGCAGACGATACTCAAGGGAGCAACCCATGACAACCGATAAGATCCAGTTCACAAAAGAAAAAGAAACGATGCTCATGACCTTGAGCGGCCGGGCGATCCAGAGCCAGTGGAAGGATCCCATCTTGCGTGATCCCTGGGCTGAAGAAGCGATGCGGCATATCGATTATGACCTGAGCAAGCAATTAACGGGAGTGGCTTCATGGAGCATGTGGAAAGATATTGGACCTACTATCATCGCCACGCGCGCTGCGACCTTTGATCTGCTCACGAACCGTTATCTGGCCGATCACCCGGATGCGGTCGTCCTCCAGGTAGGCTGCGGGATGGACAGCCGCGCTTTCCGTGTCAATCTGCCTGCCGGTGTCCAATGGTTCGACGTGGATTACCCCGATGTGATCGACCTGCACCGCCAACTGTTTCCCGAACGGGCCGCCTATCACCTGATCGGTGCACCGCTGGAGGATTTGCGCTGGTTGGACGAGGTTCCACGGGACCGGCCCGGGCTGCTGATCGCCGAGGGAGTACTGCACTACCTGAGCGAAGCAGAAGTGAAAGCGCTGCTCAATGCAGTGGTCGCTCACTTCCCCGGCGGTCAGATGATCTTCGATATCTGCAATCCGTGGATTGTGAAAAGAGCAGGCTCGAACGTCGGGGGCACGGGTGCAACCTACAAGTGGGGCCTTGATGATCCCCAGGACATCAAGCAGCTTGAGCCGAAGCTTGAACTGATCAAGGAATTCAGACCAAGCGAACTGGTCGCGTTTTCCCGATTCCCATTATGGTGGCGGGCCCTCTACCGCGCGCAGGAGGTCAGCCTCACGCTGCGCAGGATGGAACGAATGGTGGCCTACCGATATTAGGACGCGGGCTCGGAATCACGATCCTGAGTACTGTGAAGCGGAAAGATGCAATTCACAAAGCACCGCGAATGGGCAATCTCGCGGCGCCATCCCATATTCTCCTTTTGCGAAAGTGGGCTTTCTGACAGATAGGCTACAGATCAGCAATCTTCCTCTATGGGGATGAGATAGAGGACAGGTGAGACATCTCCAGGGTCAATAAACTTCCGAAGGTCAGGTCGTTAACGCAACGTCAGGGGAACTTCCAATCCTTTTCGAGCATCAGGCCGGTATATACTCCCCGGGCCAACGTCATCGAGAATTCTGCCAACTTTGCCGATACCTCGCTCCAGGCGGTCTGAACCACATTCCAAAGCGACCAAGGCGCACAAGGATCGAGTGCTTCAACTCTACACCCTTCTCGCACAGCAACCGGATACCCGATTCCATACTTTTATTGCCGTGGAACGCCTAGGCCAGCCGGCCGTCGGGCTGCTGCCAGCTTTGGACCTCGTTCACGGCTTCATCCATCAAAATTTGGACCTGCAGCGCAGTAATTTCCGGCAGTGATGCGGATTGATAGAGAAGCTCTTTTCGAATCCGGTATTCTATGGAAGGGCCGGCAAATTCGAGAGGGTGGTTTATCAAAGGCTCAACATTCATTGCAGCTCAGTTGAAATATCCTCCGGGTTGATCACCAGCAGCATTTTTCCTGCGGTCATATTCTTTTGATAGAGGTCCAGGGCCCCATTCACCGATGATAAAGGCAGGCGCTTATTTATGGCGACCCGTAGATCCGTGTTCACCAGATTCTGTACCTGGAGGGAAAGGCCCAGGATCTTCAGCAAACCCTGTCTGGCAGCCCAGGTGCCCAGGTAAAAACCCTCCACTCTTATGTTTGGGTACCATAGGCTGTGAGGTGTGACCCGGGCAGGCTGCCGGGAAAGATTCGAATACAACAAGATGAGGCTATCATCGGGAGCGGCGTCGATTAATCGCTGTGTAAATTCGCCGCTGATGGCATCCAGAAAGAGGGTGGCTTTCAGTTTATGGGCCAGGACCGACAGCTTCGCGTCGAAGTCCGTCTCGGAGCTGACGAGAACGTGCTTTGCACCCAGCGAAGAAAGCAGCTCTGCCTGCTCTGCCCGCCGCACGATATTTATGAGCGGGATGTCTTTTCTGATTGCCAGACGCACCATCATCCGCCCCAGTGCGCTGGCCGCGGCGGTATTGACCATCGCGCCGTGCCTCCCGCGATTGAAGATGTCGAAGAAAACCAGGGCCGTTAGTGGGTTGACAACGAGCATGGAGCCTTGTTCGAAGGAGATGCTTTTTTTCAAGGGCACACATAGGGAAGCGCGTGTGACCATATACTGGGCCCAGGAACCGTCCCCCGTCGGCGATTTGGCGCAGGCAACGCGTCTTCCCAGCAGGAATCTTGACAAGAGACCCGACCCGCCAGCAATAACCGTCCCGCTGCCCTCAACTCCCGGAATAACCGGGAAAGTCTTTTCATATCCGTGCCCGCCCTCGATGAACCCAAGATCGGACGGGTTGATTGGCGAGGCGGCCATGCGGATCAGTACCTCATCTGGGCCCGGCCGCGGCACCGGAATGTCGCGGATGGCCAAGGGCCCGGCATCTTTATCAAGCTGAACTGCTTGCATGCTGTCATGAATATTCGGGCTCATTGGAGGGTTTCCTTTTTTCTGCGCCAGGCCTCGTATCCAAACTTCTCCTGATTCTACTGCCGTCTTCCCGCCCGGCAAAATAACAAAAGGCGTAATAAAATATCGACATGCAGCTTTATCTCGGTTGTCCCATATGGTCCTTCAAAGGTTGGGTGGGGAACTTCTATCCCAATGGGACGAAACCCGCCGACTATCTGCGCGAGTATGCACGGCGATTGACAGCCATCGAAGGGAACACCACCTTTTATGCTGTCCCGGGGAAGGACAAACTGGGCCAATGGCTTGCCCAAACGCCTGAAACGTTTCGCTTCTGTCCGAAGGTGCCTCGTGACGTAAGCCATGCCGGAAAGCTGGTGGAACACATTGAAGAAGCGCTACGCTTCACGGAGGTCATGCGCCAGCTTGGGACCCGCCTGGGGCCCATGTTCCTGCAGCTGCCGCCGCGCTATTCACCGGCCCTGTTCGAAGATTTAAAGGCATTTTTGGAAGCCTGGCCGCGCCGGGCAAGGTTGGGAGTCGAGGTAAGGCACCTCGCCTGGTTCGATTCAGAAAATCGTGAGAAGCTGAATAAACTGCTATCGGAGCACAATATGGCCTCGGTGGTCATTGATACTCGTCCGATCCGCAGTCTGGAGGGGGATAAGATCCTGGAAGGGAGTGTCTATCAGACACTGCTTGAAGCGCGCGAACGTAAACCGGATGTCCCCATTCTGCGGAAACGCACTGCGGATTTTTCATTCCTGCGTTATATCGGGCATCCCCAGATGAAAGTCAATACACCTCTTATTGACGAGTGGGGAAGATTCCTGGCTTCCGAACATCAACAGGGAGCGGAAGCTTATGTTTTCTGTCATTCACCTGATAACCTGCTTGCGCCCTGGCTATGCCGTGAATTTCATATGCGCATAGCGAAACACGTTAATATCCTGCCGCTCCCGTGGGATGAGATCCAGGCCAATACGTTTGATCAGGGACGATTATTTTAGGTCTGATATCTCTATCTGGCCCAGGCTCGTTGGTTGTATGATGGGAGAATAAACAGAGGCGGGTTGTTCTCCCCGTCCCTGTTCTCATTTCTCTACCCTGTATTTGGATTGCACAAGCCCATTCTTAAAGTGTTTTGATTCCATCAAGCGTAACTTCATATCGTGTTCCAGAGGCCCGAACAGAGATAAACCCTCACCGAGCAGGATCGGGATGATGGTAATGGTCATCTCATCCACCAGACCTTCCCGCAGGAAACGTTGAATCGTCTTGCCGCCATCGAGATAAACGTTGTGTAAACCGCTGCTGTCCAGCGTTTTGAGCAGTTCCCGGGATGGTTGATCGACCACTTCCACTTTATCTTCCAGTTCTTTGGGAAGCGGCGGATGGCTGCTGCTGAGGACGATCACTTTTTTGTCCGGATAGGGCCAAGTTTCAAATGTCAGGACTTTTTCATAGGTATGTCTGCCCATAACCAAGAGATCGACGGAAGAAATAAACTCACTGTAGCCGTAATCTTCCCCGGCGGCCTCTACCGCGGTGAGCCAATCAATATCGCCATTTTTCCTGGCGATGAAGCCATCCAGACTAGTGGCGATATAGACCGATATTTTTGTTGCCATTGCCTAGATTCTCCATTTTCATGAATGTTACAGGAGGGTGGGAGGATTAGGTTTTGAAGCGGGTCGTGATGAAAAACCCCAGACCTCAGCCGGCCTGACCGGGCTTAGGTGAAGCAGGGACCCACTGTTTGATAGTCAATGAAGCATTGAACGCCGGTCCCAGGAATCACCAACAAGTTCTATGATTTTTTTCGTTTCACTTCCAGCACGGCGATCTTGGTCGAATGGTTGAATGGCGCCGGGTCGGTTACAGGCTTGCCGGTGATCGTTCCCTCGTAACCAATAAAATCGGCCGGCACCGGGATCAATTCGGAGATTTTCAAATAGCCATCTGCACACAATGACTCCAAAGTTTGCAGATAATCTCCTCCACTCACATAGAGCGCATTGTTGATCGCAACCAGGTACCCCCCATGGTTGATCAGCGGGCGGACCTTGTTGATAAGGCGCGCGCTATCCTGCTCCTGGTCTACTCTGCCTTTGGAGGAAGCGGCAAAAAATGGAGGATCAATAAAGACACAGTCGAAGGTTTCGCCTGCGCGCTTGAACCTGCCGACCTGGAGAAAGAAATCCGCCGTGATGAAATCCTCTTTGTGGATGGGATATCCATTCAGGGTACACGATTGCTTTGCGAGGTTCAGGAATTGCCGGTTGGCATCCAGCTGGATGACACGGCGTGCTCCGCCCGCAAGCGCGGCAACTCCCAGGCTGCCTGTATAGGCAAAGGTGTTTAAAACGGATCTGCTCCTGAGATTTTCGATCGCCCACCTGCGCAGATGGATCGTGTCGAGATATAAGCTTGCGTCGCGGTTCATGCTCAGGTCAATCGCGTACCAAATGCCCTCTTCTTTTATTTTGTGGTCAGGTTCGGTCCCAAAGGATAATCTTCCGCACTTCTCTGCCTGCGTGTTGCCGTTGCGCGTCTTGACGATTCCTGCGCGCAACCATGCCAAACGTGCCTGCAAAAAATCCTGCGCTTCCCGCATAAGGGCAAAGCCTGTTTCGGGTATGTCCGCGTAATTGTTCAGGACAACCGTGGCTGCATACAAGTCCACGACCAAGTCCGGGCAGCCTTCGCTGAATCCGTTGAACAGCCGAAAAGCCCTTTCGTGCTGTGGATCGAACAACGCCTCTCGCGCAGCCAGGGATCGCTCGAGAAGTTTTGAAAGCGGGAGCCCGGTCATAGATCTATTTTATGCCGGTTCCGGCGCGGCGCGGGCGCTGGTAATGGCATTGAGCGCTACTCCGCCTAGGACGATCACGCCCCCGGCCAGCGCAAACAGCCCCGGCTTTTCCCCGATGAACAGGAATACCCAGAGCGGATTCAAAACGGGTTCGAGCGTGCTGATAAGCGTTGCATCGAGCGCAGGTATGTGCTTGATCGCCACAGAGAAGAACAGGAAAGAGAGGCCGATCTGAAAAATACCGAGATACAAGATGATCAGCCAGTTCGTGACCGTCCAGGCCTCCTTGAGGACGAAGGGAAAACCGGCAACTGCAGTGAATAGATTTGCAAGGAGAATGCTCTCGGCAGGCATCCCGCTCTTTTGGGCGCGCATCGACACGGTCAGGAGCGCGAGGGTGATCCCGCTCAGCACTGCCAGCAGATTCCCATATAGACCATTGAGGCTGAGCTTATCCCCGAAGAAAAGCAGCATACCGGCAAAGATAACAACCATCGAGACCCAATCCATGCCGGTGGGCCGCTCGTGCAGGAACCAGGCCGCAAGCAGCACGATATAGACGGGAGCCGTGTATTGCAGGAAAATCGCATTCGCGGCGGTTGTCAGTTTGGTGGCCATAATGAACAGGGAAGCCGTCAGGATGTGACTGACCGCTGCCAGTATCTTCCAACGCGTCCATTTTAAGGGGATGCGCCTCACGTAAAGCAGCAAGACGATGCTCGAAAACAGGCTGCGTCCGCCCAGGATCGCGAGCGGCTGCCAGCTTATGGCCTTGATCATCAAACCGCCTGTGCTCCAAAGCGTAGCGGCAAAAATAACGAAAAGGATTGCCCTGCGTCGTTCAGAAAGATTGTCCATTTATATTCAGTGAGTATCCCGTTTCTTTGAGAGATAATGGCCTTGGCATTTTGATGGTTTTCAAAAAACCATTTCCATCCTTCAGACAATGGAAGCGCGGCCCGCTGCGCGGGATTTCCCTTCCTGTTTTTTTCACTTCCTGACTTGTAAAATTCTTCCCCAGCACGCCCTGACGTTATCGACATGCAACCTGTTCCCATCAACGCGGTATTCGTCATCCGGGTTGAGCAGATCCATTAACAGGCTACCCTGTGGCAGCAAAACAGGAATATCCAGGGATACATCGGTCGAGGCTGCATTGAGCAGAACGATAACGGTTTCGCGATCCATATTTCGAGAAAAGGCAAATTGTTCGGGAGCAACGAACAACTCGTTGTAATCGCCGTATCGCAGGGCGTCCGTTCCGAGTCTGACACGGGCCAGATGTGCAATGGCGTCGGGCAGCTCGGGCTGGGGGGAGTTCGCGAGCAGAGCTTTCAAGTCAAGACAGGGCCGCAGCGCGCGGTCATCCTTTGAGGTGCGCCTGGCCTGGAGGCCCCATTCGCTGCCATAATAAACCGAAGGGATTCCAGGCATTGTGAAGAGTAAACAATACAATGGATATAGATGTTTTGCGTTTTTCAGGCTGCTTGCCACCCGATCCACATCATGGTTGTCTACAAAATTGTATAACTTCAAATCGCGGTAAAGCCCGCTGGGGCCGAACTGGCGTTTGAGCGAATAAGCGATCTCGAAATAATTCTTGTCGACGAGGCTGGAGTACAACCCTTTATAACATTCGTAATTCGTGACCGAATCAAGCATATCGGGATTAGCCCAGGCGTTGTAATCGCCGTGGACCACCTCGCCCATCAGCCAGAAATCCGGGCGCAGGCCGTGGCAAGAAACGGAAAGTTCATGTAAGAACTGCTTGTCGAGGCTGTCAGCCACGTCGAGCCGCAGGCCGTCGATATCGAAGTCATACACCCACTGCCGGACAGCCTGGAAAAGATGATCCTTAACCTCGGGCGAATGCAGGTTAAGCTTGACCAGATCATAGTTGCCGTTCCAGCCTTCGTAGCCGAAATTGTCGCCATAGGGGCTGCGGAGACTGAAGTTCAAACCATGAAACCAATGAGCGTATGAAGAACGCTCGCCATTGCGCTGGACATCACGGAAAGCCCAGAAATCGCGTCCCACGTGGTTGAACACGCCATCCAGGATGACCTTGATCCCGCCTTGGTGCAAATCCTGTGACGAGCTTCGCCAGTGTTTCATCCGTCCCAAGGCGCCGGTCCACGTGATAATAATCCGCTGTGTCGTAGCCATGCGCACTGGACTCAAAGACGGGTCCGAGATAAAGCGCGTTGACCCGCAACCCGCGCATATGGTCAATCCATTCATGGATCTTTTCCAGCCGCGCCACGGCCGGGGAGCTAAAATCATTTCGCTCTGGCGCGCCACAAAACCCCAGCGGGTAAATGTGATAAAAAATCGAATCGGTGGTCCAATGGTTTTTCATAATATCGCCGGGGCGTGGTGACCCCACCGCGCCTGTTTCAACAAATGCAACTTCGCTAACAATCTGAGGGACCCTGTTCCCACCGGGAAACCTTGGCCCAATCTTCCGCGCCGCAGATAGATAATGAGGCCGCACACCCGGTCCTTGACCTCAGATACGGCAGGGATAAGCTTGACGATTTTCTCGTATCAGCTTGTTTTCTTGATATTTTTGAGATTTAGCACCGAGACCAGGTCTGTTGGGCTCCCTTGTGCGGTCTGGATGGGACCGTCCAACTTCACCCAATAGAAGCTGCGGTGCTCCGAGTATGGATCAATGCGTTCAACGGTCCCCTCGACCCAGCCTGCACTTCTCCAGAATTTTGAATCAAGGTAGACTTTTACGCGGTCTCCAACTCTTAAGGCTTCATCCATCTAGCGCTTATTCCGGGCGATAGGGGGCTTCTGTTTCGATGTCCCCAATGTACTCGGGCAGGTCATTTTGCCCGAGCATCTGGCGAATGGCCTGTATTTCGCCGATATGATACCAGTAATGATAGGTCACACGGCGCAGCGCCGACCCGATGCTCTGTCCCACCGATTTACCATCACGCAGCAAATCGACTAATAACAATTCGGTGGTCAGGGTAGTAAGGAAAGGGTCAACTTCCTTCGTGACCGTCTGCCATTTTGCCAACATCTCATTCATGGAAGGTGTGCTCATCGGTGCGCCGTAAGCGTACATCTGGTTCAATTCGGGGAACAGCATTTTGCCCTGCGCCAGCTCGAGAAAGTAGCGGTGTTCGTGCCACCCCAAATGCCCCACCGTCCAACTGATGCAGTTCATCGGTCCGAAATGCCGGGCCTCCGTCTTCATCCGAGATATTTTGCAGGCCGCGCAGCCATTCGCTGCGGGTGAACCGTAATTGGTCAACCAGTGCATGTGCCATCCTTTTCTCCTACGATCTTCAAGTTCAAGGACAGCAGCTATTATATCTCTCAACAGAAAGACGGATTTTGAAGGACGGCTGATCCCGCGTGCAGGCAGAGGGGCAGACGAAGTCGCGACTTCGTGACTTGCTCTCGAAGATGCCGGGCGAAGTTCTCGGCGCGAAGATGAGAAGAGGTTTTCCTGTCCCGGATAGACTAGAGTCAATCGCTAACGGTTGCTTCGCCCGAGTCGCCAATGAAATTATCCACCCCCTCCAGGAAGACCTCTACGACCTTTGGATCAAAGTGTTTCCCACTCTGTTCCCTGATATATTTCAAGACATCTTCCATCTTCCAGCCGGCACGGTAAGGACGGTCAGAGCGCAGCGCATCCCACACATCCACCACGGAGAATAAGCGCGCGGCCAGCGGTATCTCTTCACCCTTCAGGCCCCGCGGGTAGCCTGTGCCATCCCATTTTTCATGATGGCAATAGGGAATGTCCAGCGCGGACCGCAGATAGGAAATCGGCGTCAGCATCTGGTGGGCAAACTCGGGGTGCCGGCGCATGCTAACCCATTCGTCTTCGGTGAGCTTATCCGGTTTCAGCAAAATCCTGTCGGGAACGCCCATCTTCCCTATATCGTGCAGCAGGCAGCCGCGCCGTACATGAACGAGTTCTTCCTCGCTAAAGCCCATGGCTCGGGCCAGCTTAAGGGTCATCTCGGTCACACGCAGGGTATGTCCTTCGGTCTCCTTATCGCGCAGGTCGAGAGCATGCGACCAGCCTTCGATTGAAATTCTATTTTCCCTGCGGCGATATTTGTCAGTCCGCTCTGAAACTTGTAATTTCTCGAATGCGCTTAACCGAAAAAAAAGCCTTCCGACATGGTTGCGATGTCGGAAGGCTGCCTGGTCGGGTTACTTCAGATGATCAAGGGGTAGGCGTTGTCTGGACCGCTGCCCCAACCCAGCTGAAATCTCTCTTGTCACTGGCTGCGCCCGCGGAATCCCAGATTGGCTGACCCTGTGCGTCGCTGCCATCCTGCCGCACCGGGGATACCCACCAGCGCATCACATGTGCTATGTTGTCCTTCGGTCGGAATGTGGTGGGAACGATATATTTGGTATCGGTCACGTAATCCACAATACGCCGGGCTTGACCTGCAGTGACATCCTCGACGATCACTTGATAGGCTTCATTGCTACGGAGAGTGCCTATCGAGGCCCATTGCAGCGTGACCACGTCGTTTGCCAGCGTGAAACCTGTGCCATCACTGGGCAGGAGCAGGTTCGGGGCAGGGTAAGGTGGAGGAATGGTTGCCGTGGGTGTCGGCCCCGGAGTGGCTGCACGCGCACACAGGGGAATCAGGAGTGGTTGCCCGAGGAAGACATTATCAGTCGCCAGGCCGTTGAAATCCTTGATGGCTTGCATGGAAACGGCATAGTTGAGGGCGATGCTGGAAAGGGTGTCGTTCGCCTGTACGGTTATTGCCACTTTTTCGCAGGCGGCCTGTGTGGCGTTTGCGGCTGAGAGGGTATTGGTTGCAGCAGGCAGAGGGGTGGCTGTGGGATAAGGGACTTTCAGCTTTTGCCCAATGACGAGGTTGTTGCAGGAAGCCGGCAGGTTGTTCAAGATGATAATGCTGTTCGCCGATACACCAAACTGAACGGCGATGCCGCCGCAGGTATCGCCTGCCGCGATCGTATAATCGAACGGCGGCTGTATGGTCGGGGTTGGGGTTAGAGTTGGAAGATCTGTAGCAGTGGGGGTCTCAGATGGCGCCAGTGTTTCGGTTGCCGTAGGAACATCCGTTGGGTTTACCACACGTTTCGTGGCGTTCAGTCCGGCATACACCACGGTCCCGCCGACTGCCAGGAACAGCACCAGCAAACCCAGAGCGATTGGCAGGCTGAGCGTAACTTCAGGCATGCGCGCGGCCTGGACCGATCTTTCTTCCAGTTTGGCTGAGGGCGTTGAAGGTTTTGGCTTTGGTCTCAGGTCTGTGCCGCAAACGGGGCAGCGAACGGCTGTTTCAGCAAGCCGGGTTCCGCAGGTGGGGCAGACTTGAGTTTTTTGAGAGGGGTTGTCGGGGCTCATACGGGCGCAAATTATACACCAGAACAAAATCTGACAAAAAATGCTCGATTAAGCTAAAAATCTCCAAACCTCTATATTCCTGAATCTCCGGCTAAACGAGAGCGACTGCACAACCATCGGCGCGTGGGTCGCTTCCACCTGTCAGAACGCCTGTATCCGGATCTCGCAGGATCACCTGGCCCCTGCCGAAGAGGGCGCGTTCCCAGCCTGATATTTTCTGGACGGCGTGACCGCGGGTTTCCAATTCGGTGATCACTCCCTCTGCGATCCCTTCCTCCAACGCCACCGCACCGCCAGCCGTCCCATCCTCGATGCAGAAGCGAGGCAGGTCCAGAGCGGATTGGGGATCGAGTCCGCTATCCAGCAAAGCTGCCAGCACTTGCACGTGTCCCTGCGGCTGCATGAATCCGCCCATTACGCCGAAAGATGCAAATAGCGACTCATCCTTCGCATACGTTGCCATGGCTGGAATGATGGTGTGATAAGGTCTTTTACCGGGCGCCAGCGCGTTGGGGTGCCCGGGGGTCAGGTCAAAGTTGTGCCCTCGGTTTTGCAGAGAAAAGCCCCATCCTTTTGGGACGATGCCGGTTCCAAAGCCCATATAGTTGCTATTAATGAATGAGCAGGCATTACCGTATTTATCTGCCACACTGAAATACACCGTATCTGAAGAAGTAACTGGTACACCGCGTTTCTGGTCGAGCGTGGCGCGGCTCGGGTCGATGAGCCTCCTTCGTTCCGCTGCGTACTCCTTCGATAGGAGCTGGGAAACCGGTATATCTGCAAATTGAGGATCCGAGATGTACCAGCGCGCATCCGCAAATGCCAGCCGCAGCGCCTCGATCTCTAGATGCAGGCGTTCCGCCGATAGCGACTCGAGCGACTCCAGGTCGTAGCCCTCGAGCAAGTTCAAAGCGAGCAATGCCGTAAGGCCTTGCCCGTTGGGTGGGCATTCATGCACACGGAAGCCGCGATAGGTCACGCTGATGGGTGTTTCCCATGTAGATGTATGCGCTGCAAGGTCGGTGACCGTGACGCATCCGCCGGCTTCCTTTATGACAACCGCAATAGCTTCAGCGATCTCACCCTCATAAAAGGCCTGTTTGCCGCCTGCTGCCATCTTTTGGAATGTACGCGCCAGGCCGGGGTTCCTGAAAATTTCACCTGCCTGTGGTGCGCGCCCGTTGATCGTTAATTCACTGCCGTTCGGAGCGGAGCGGAGCGACAGCTCCGCTCCGCGCTTCCAAAAATAGGAGGTCAGTGGTGCAACGGGAAATCCTTCTTCAGCCAGGCGCACTGCGGGGGCCAGAATTTCCGACAGGCTTAGGGTGCCGTGGCGCTCTATAAGGTCGCACCAGCCCGCACAGGCGCCAGGCACCGTTATGGTGTAGGCATGGTAGGGCGGCAGCTCATCGAAGCCTTCTCTCTTTAAGCGTTCAAGGGTCAACGCTGCAGGAGCGCGGCCCGAACCGTTCAGCGCGCTTACCTGTTTTGTGCTTGCATCGAAGAACAGGGCGAACATGTCGCCGCCAATTCCGGTGGATGTTGGCTCGGTTACATTGAGAGCGGCCGCCGTCGCCACAGCTGCATCGGCTGCATTGCCGCCTTTAAGGAGGATCTCGAGGCCGGCCGCGGTAGCCAGTGGTTGCGAGGCAGCTACCATCCCGCCCTTCCCGTAGACTGGGGAGCGGCGCGAGGTGAAGACTGGTATCTCCATTACTTTTTCTGCTCTTTGAGGGGTTGGGTGGTGGAGTGCGGCGGTAGTGTGGTAACCAGCACCTTGTCGACGCGCCGCCCGTCCATATCCATGACTTCGAAGCGCATGCCGTTCCACTCAAAGTGGTCTGCGGCTTGCGGTACCCGCCCGAGGTTGGTCATTACAAAGCCACTCAAGGTTTCGTATTCATCTTCATGCGGTAATTTTTCGAGCTTGAAGATCTCCTTGAAATTATCCATTTCCAGCATACCGTCCAATAGCCACGAACCGTCCTGGCGCTGGGTGGCCTGCGGTTCGGCTTCGATGTCGCCGACAATTTCTTCGATGATGTCGTCGAGAGTCAGCAAACCCTGCAGGCCTCCAAACTCATCGATAACCAGCATCAGTTCGGCGTGTTTCTCCTTGAAAACCTCCAGCGCACGCGAAGCGAACATGGTCTCAGGCACGTAAAAGGCCGGCCTTAATTTGTCTTTGAGTTTGAAACCTTCGCTTGAAAGTCCGGGCGGCGCCAGCAGGTCACGGGCCTTGACGATGCCTAGAACCGTGTCGAGGTTATCCTGACAAACGGGGAAGCGTGAATATGGGCTTTCAGCGATCTTGCTTCGGATCTCTTCCGGTGTATCCTTGATATCGAGCCAGATGATCTCCGTGCGCGGCGTCATGAGCGAATAAAGGCGCGAATCGCTCAGACTAAAAATCCCTTCCACCATATCCTGCTCTGATTCTTCGATCACACCGGCTTCCGTACCCTGGTCGATCATCAGCTGGATCTCTTCTTCCGTCACGGGCGGCTCATTGGTTGGCTTAATCCCCAGCATTTTCAGGGCTAATTCTGTAAGGCGTCCCAGGAGCCAAACCAGAGGGGTGAATAATTTTGAAACCGCGGACATTGGGCCCGAAATGGCTGCTGCCACTCTTTCCGGTTGATGTAACGCTAGGCGTTTGGGGACAAGCTCGCCTGCCACCAGGGTGAGACTCGTGATCAGCACGACCACCATCCCCAGGGCCAGTGTATTTGCATATGGGCCGATCGCGGGCCAGCTCTGAAACAACGCGGCCAACGGGGCCGAGAGGGCGGGGCCGCCTACCGCGCCTAACAACACGCTGACAAGCGTGATCCCGATCTGTACGGTCGAGAGGAAAGTTGTGGGGTTTTGTGCCAGCTCCAGGGCCACGGCGGCGCGCTTATCCCCCAGATTGGCAAGCTGCTGTAACCGCGCTTTTCGGGATGAGACGACCGCCATCTCCGACATCACAAATATGCCGTTGACCAGAACCAGGAGAAAGAGTATTAAGACTTCGAGTATGATACCTGACATAACTTGATTGTGTCTGGAAAGTTGTACGCTGCCTTTATTTTACTCGAATCCCCTTGCCTTCTTTCACTTTTCCAATGATCCATGCTGGTTGCCGCACTTCGGCTGCGCGTTTTGTAAACGCCTCCAACTTGTCTTCCGGCACGCCGAGCAGCAGCCCACCGCTGGTTTGCGGATCGAAAAGCATTAACTGTGCGGGTTCATCAAGGGCCTCATTAAATTCCACCCGCGGTCCAAAATAAGATAGATTATCGAACAAGCCGCCGGCAAACGCCCCCATCTCCGCGTATTTTCGCGCTCCGCCTACAAAAGGAACCTTATCATGATCGATCTCGAGGGCCACACCCGCGTGTTCGGCCATTTCCATTCCGTGCCCCAGCAGCCCAAACCCGGTCACATCGGTGCCGCCGCGCAGATTAAATTCGACGGCTAACTGGCTTGCTGTCTTGTTTAGCTTCATCATCCAATCTACAACTTCTTTCACATCTTTTTCTTCAGCCTGGTCTTGTTTTAAGGCGGTGGTGGTCAAGCCGAAACCGAGTGGCTTGGTAAGCACGAGTACATCGCCGGTTTTGAGTCCGTTTTTGCCTAACATCTTTTGGGGGTCGACGAAACCGATCACGACTAATCCGTATTTCGGTTCCTTGTCTTTGATGGTATGTCCGCCCGCGATAACGACGCCGGCTTCGCGGGCTTTCTCGGCGCCCCCGCGCAAGATATCCGAAGCCAGCTCCATCGGAAGGTCTTCGGGCAGCGCCGCGATGTTCAGCGCCAGGAAGGGAGTTCCGCCCATGGCATATACATCTGATAGACTGTTGGCCGCGGCAATTGCCCCATACTCATAAGCGTCATCCACGACCGGGGTAAAGAAGTCCGTGGTTATCACCAGGGCGCGTGAATCGTCCAGCTTCCAGACGGCGGCGTCGTCCGGGCTGGTGAGTCCGAGTAGCAGATCGGGATAATCGGACGGATTAAATAGTTCCTGCATGGGGCGCAGAACCTGCGCCAGCGTTTCCGCGTTGAGCTTGGAGGCTCAACCCGCGCAGGCGGCCAGGCTTGTCAACCGGATCTGCCGGCCGCTCGGTTTCTTTTGAATTCATAAACTCCTAATACTGAACGCAGATCACTGAATACTGAACACTGATTGCCTCTGGACTGCAAATCATTATAATCGCTTGCCGCTCACAAAAAGCCATGTTACGATGGCTCCATGCAGGCTGAGGGAAAAGTCATCGAATTGATATTGCTGGATAGGCTTCCCGCCGCGTATATTTCCTGTCCGCCGCGTCTGATCCCTTCGCCAGGAGCCTACCTGCTTGCGCACAGACCTGGTTCTGATTCGGCTGTTGCAGAAGCAGTTTTTGTGGCGGGGTCTTTTGCGGAGCCACAGAGAATGGGGAATAATGGTTTTTTGAGCGCACCGCCAGCGCCTCAGTCCTGGACTCCGGGTGCCAGCCTGCACCTGCGCGGCCCGCTTGGACATGGTTTCAGCATACCCTCCTCGGCACGGCGGATAGCGCTGGTGGCCTTCAACTCTTCGCCGAGACGCCTGCTGGCCCTGCTTGAACAGGCTTCGGCGCAGGAAGCAGCAGTAACCCTGGTCTGTGAGAGCGCACCTGATGATTTGCCTTTACAGGTGGAAGCTCAGCCCCTGCGCGCGGTGGCCGAGGTTTGTGCCTGGGCCGATTACCTTGCTTTTGATGCGGCTCGTGATTCCATATCCCTGTTGAGGCAAAACTTGGAAAGCGGAGGCTCGCTCAAGATCCGCGGGGAGGCGCAAATACTCATTCGCACGCCCATGCCCTGCGGGGGGCTGGCTGACTGCGGGGTCTGCTCCATCGAAACCCGTCTCGGAACTCAATTAAGCTGTGTGGATGGGCCGGTCTTTGATCTCAGATCAGTGATTGCCAAAATCTAACAGGGCCTGCACGATCTTTTCGGCCGCGTGCCCGTCACCGAACGGGTTGGCGGCCTTCGCCATTTTCTCATACGCGGAGCGATCGTCGAGCAGGCCGCTCGCTGCTGCGAGGATGCGGGCCGCGTCGGTGCCTACCAGTTTCAATATGCCGGCTTCCACGCCCTCGGGGCGTTCGGTGATTTCACGCAGTACCAGCACCGGGATGCCAAAGACCGGCGCTTCTTCCTGTATTCCGCCTGAGTCTGTGAGGATCAATCTGGCGCGCTTCATCAATTGGACAAGTGGCAGGTAATCAAGCGGGGGCAGCAGGGTAATGTGGGGTACGTTCTTCAATAAGCGGTTGACGGGCTCTTGTACGTTTGGGTTCAGATGGACCGGGTAGATAATCTCGACGTCGCCGCGCGCAGCCAGCTGCTTAAGGGCCTCGCAAATCGCTTCTAGCGGCGCGCCGAAGTTTTCTCGCCGGTGAGCCGTCACAAGGATCAGGCTCCGGTTTTCAAATCCTGGTTTCTCTAATCCCAATTTGCCAATTAATTGGGTGACCGCTTCCGGTTCAGGCTGTTTTGACACATACTGCAGTGCGTCGATCACCGGGTTACCGGTCACCGCGATAGCCTTGTCGTCTATCCCCTCGCGTAACAGGTTCTGTCTTGCCCACTCTGTAGGCGCAAAATGCAGATCAGCCGTCACACCTGCCACGCGTCGGTTGATCTCTTCCGGGAAGGGCTGCCATTTATCGTGCGTGCGCAGCCCGGCTTCCACATGCCCAATGCGAATACGGTGATAGTAAGCCAGCAAAGCCGTGATCGCTACGGTGGTCGTATCCCCCTGGACAAAAACCCAATCCGGTTTGAAGTCGTCGAACACCTGATCGAGGTTTGTGAAGATCGCGGCGCTGAGTTCCGCCAGCGACTGATCGTCGCGCATGAGATCGAGATCGTAATCAGGTTTTAGCTGGAAAAGCTCTAAAACCTGGTCGAGCATCTGACGATGCTGCGCCGTCACGCAGATGCGCGCTTCGATGCCCGTGGTTTGCGCCAGGGCCCGTACCACCGGCGCCATTTTGACCGCTTCAGGCCTTGTTCCAAAAACAGATAAGATCCTGATGGCAGGGGAGGGGGTGTCGGTCACTGGACATCCATCACTTTCTCACATCTCAATATCAATTCTTGACTACTCACTGCTCACTGATCACCTATCAATTCCCCACGCCCAACCGCACCACTTTAAATCCGACGGATCGCCATTCATCTGCCTCCCAGCCATTGACCGCATCTACAACCAGGCGAGCCCTGGTCGCGCTCATCACATCCGATGGCTTCAGGTTGATGAATTCTGTGTGTCGGACGAGCAATACGATCACCTCGGCCTCTCTCAAGGCGGCATCCAGGTTGGCGGCCATGTCGATGCCAGGTAAATTTGCCTCGGGTTTGAAAGGTTCCCAGGCTTTGACGCTTGCATCTTCGTGTTGCAGCAGACGCACGACCTCAGCAGCCGGGCTTTCGCGCAGATCGTCCACGTCGGGCTTGTAGGCCAGGCCGAGCGCGGCAACCTTTTTTCCTTTTAAGCTGCCGACTGTGCGTTTGATAAATTCCACGACGAAAAGCGGCTGCGCGTCGTTAACGCTGCGGGAGTTATAAATGAGAGGCGTCAACTCCGGAGCACTCTCGACAAAGAACCACGGGTCTACGCTGATGCAGTGTCCGCCAACGCCGGGTCCCGGATTTAGAATCTTCACGCGCGGGTGGCGATTGGCAAGGCGGATGGCTTCCCATACGTCCACGCCGAATCTATCGGCAAGGCGGGAAAATTCGTTCGCGATGGCAATATTGACGTCGCGATAAGTATTCTCCATCAGCTTGACCATCTCGGCGGTGGTCGCATCCGTCTGGATGATCTCGCCTTTGACGAAAATCGAATACAGGTCTGCCCCTGCCTGGGCAGATTCGGGGGTCACGCCGCCGATCACTCGGGCGTTCTCGATCAATTCGCGCAGGATCTGGCCGGGCAGCACGCGCTCCGGTGAATAGACCAGGTGAAAATCGAGGCCGGCTTTCAACCCAGAACGGGCAAGTATCGGTGCGATCAGTTCGAGCGTGGTGCGCGGCGGCGAGGTTGATTCGAGCACGACCAGGTTGCCCTTCCGCAAGCAGGGAAGGATGGCTTCTGCCGCCGAGGTCACGGCGCGCATGTCAGCCAGTTTGTATTTCTGGCCCTTATACTCACCGAACTTATCATTGAGGAAGGGGGTAGGTACCGCGATCAGGAAGGCGTCGGCTTCTTCGGGTTGAGCCGCGACCGTCAGGTTGCCTGAGTCGATTGCCTTCCTATAGGTTTCGCGCAGGCCTGGCTCATGGATATGGATGTCGCCGCGGCGTAAGGTATCGATGATTTTGGGGTTAACATCCACTCCCACTACTTTGACGCCGTGAGCGGCAAAGGTAGCTGCGGTGGGCAGGCCGATATAGCCCAGGCCCAGGACACAAATTTTATTGAATTTCAATGAAGACTCCCATGGATTCTGCTTCCCTCGCCCAGGCCCTTTCGATCTATTTTGCTTCATGCCCTGTGTTCGATTACGGAGATTAAACAAGAGCCAGGGAAGAGCTGGAGAAGTTAGATATAAAAGCGCCGTCATTATACACCCCGCAAAACCTTGGGCTGACATAACCGTATATCCATCTGGTATAAGCCGATTGTTGTATAATGGATTTGCCTTTCCAAGGGAGGCCGTATGGATTTTTTGTTGGACCCTAACATTGCCTATCTTTTGCTGGTGGTAACGACTTTCCTGGTCTTGATGGCCATTGCCGTGCCCGGCACAGGCATACCCGAAATTGCTGCTCTATTTGGTCTGGTGCTGTCGGGCTATGCTGTCTACCATCTGTCCTTCAATTGGTGGGCTATGGCCCTCTTGTTATTGAGTGTGGTGCCATTCTTTTTTGCCGTGCGCGGACCGCGCCGCGATTTGTGGCTGGTTGTTTCCATCATTGGCTTGACTGTTGGTTCCGTATTTTTCTTCCCCGCCCAAAAGGGCTTCATCTCCGTCCACCCTGTGCTTGCAATTGTAACGTCTGCTGTCTATGCCGCTTTTTTGTGGGTTTCCATACGCAAGATCCTGCAGATTGCGCAGACAAAACCACTGCAGGATGTCTCGGCCCTGATCGGCCAGCGTGGAGAAACCAAAACGCCCGTACAGGCAGAAGGCTCGGTGCAGGTAGTCGGAGAGTTATGGTCGGCGAGAAGTGAGAAGCCCATCCCTGTGGGAAGTGTCGTGCACGTCGTCGGAAGGGAGGGGTTTGTTCTCATTGTTGAAGAAGAAGGTTTACCCAATAAATAACGACTAAAGGAGTGAAATATGAATCAGGTTCTTCTGTGTCTTGTGGGCGCAGTACTCGTGCTTGCCTTTATCTTCTTGGTCAACGCCATCCGCATTGTTCCGGAGTACCAACGCCTGGTAGTGTTCCAACTCGGCCGCGTATTGCCCGCTCCGAGAGGTCCTGGTATTGTCCTGCTCATCCCGATCGTAGACCGCCCCAAGATGGTTGATCTACGTGAGCAAATCCGTGAAGTTCCTCATCAAGTCTCGATCACCAAAGATAACGCCCCCATTTCGATCGACTTCCTTTGGTACTTCAAGGTCATCGAGCCGACGGCCAGCGTTGTAGCTGTTCAAAACTTTGAGTTATCGGCGGCAGGTATGTCAACCACTACCCTGCGCTCCGTGATCGGCGGTATCGCCCTGGATGAAGTCCTATCTCAACGCGAAAATATCAATACCACCCTGCGTACAAAACTGGACGAGGTCACCGAACGCTGGGGCGTCAAGGTAACCAACGTTGAGATCCGCGAGATCATCCCGCCTCGCGAGGTGCAGGAAGCAATAAATCGCCAGATGACCGCCGAGCGCATCCGCCGCGCCGTTGTGACCGAATCGACCGGTACCCGCGAAGCCGCCATCAACGTGGCCGAAGGCGAAAAACAGTCCGCGATCCTGAGGGCCGAAGGACAGAAGCAATCCGCCATTTTGTCCGCTGAGGGTGAGCGGCAGTCACAGCAGCTGCGTGCGGAAGGTTTTTCACTCGCTTTGCAGAAAATCTTCGATACTGCCAAAGGTATCGATCAGAACACAATGACGCTGCAGTATTTTGAAGCGCTCAAATCCATCGGTAACGGCGCCTCCACGAAATATATCTTCCCGCTCGAATTCACCGGCCTGATAGAGAAGTTCGTGGGCGGTAAGAAATAGTAGGAAACGAATTGCCAGTGTTACAATCAAGGCCTCTCGCTATTGAGAGGCCTTTTAAATCATTTACCTGATGGCAGGTGCCAGTCAGGTCCCTTCCTCCAATATCGATCGTAATCCAGCGGGACGCAAGCAACAAAAGTGACTCGTTCATCATGGAAATCATTACAGCCTCCTTGCTCGATCTCAATGCGCTCAATAAACTTGAACATGTCTGCTTTGAAAAGGACGCCTGGCCCTTCCTTGACCTGCTGGCGGTCCTGACTTTTCCGGATGTCGTTCGTTTAAAGGCCGTTGAAGAGGGACAGATGATCGGCTTTGTAGCCGGGGACCCGCATCCCTCCGAGGGGTTCTCGTGGATCGCCACCATTGGGGTGGCGCCCGAGTATCGTCGGCGCGGAATCGGCCGCGCTCTGCTGCACGCCTGCGAAGGAAAATTGAAAACCTCGCGTATCCGGCTTTCTGTGCGCGCCTCGAATGACAGCGCGATCCGCCTTTACGAACAGCAAAGCTATCGTCGCATGGAGGTATGGCAAAGTTATTACAATGACGGCGAGGCCGCCATCGTAATGGAAAAGGAACGGGGGATATAATCAACGCGATGACTTTGGATTCTCTTGCCCCCCCGCTGTTGGTCCAGTCTGCAGAAGGCTTTGCAAAACTTGTCAGTGATCTCAAAAGGCAAGCCCACATTGCTGTAGACACGGAATCAAACAGCCTGCATGCCTATCATGAACGGGTGTGCCTCATTCAGTTTTCCACGCCAGAGAGGGACTATATCCTCGATCCGCTGGCGCTCGAGGATCTCAGCCCGCTTGCGCCCATCTTCTCCAACCCGCGCATTGAGAAGATTTTCCATGCCGCGGAATATGATCTCATTTGTCTGCGCCGTGATTACGGCTTCACCTTTTCGTATATCTTCGATACCATGCAGGCGGGACGCATCCTGGGTCGTAAACAGGCGGGCCTGGACCGTTTGCTGGAAGACAAATTCGGTATCAAGGTAAATAAACGCTTCCAGAAAGCGGATTGGGCGGTAAGACCGCTCTCGCGCGACCTTTTGTTGTATGCCCGCCTGGACACGCATTACCTTATCCCGTTGCGTGACCTGCTCAAGGCCGATCTCGAAGAAAAAGGGCTCTGGCCGCTGGCCCTGGAAGATTTCCAGATTGCCTGCCTTCCAAACGGGCATAAGCCCAAGGTTGAGGCACCGGCCTGGATGCGTTTCCACGCACGCCCTCAACTGACTTTGCGTGATTTGACGATCCTGAATGAACTGCTGGGTTCTCGCGAGCAAATTGCCTCCCGGCTTGATCGTCCTCCATTTAAAGTGCTCGACGATGACAGCCTGGTCGAGCTTGCGAAAGCCCGGCCCTCCACACTCGAAGAATTGGCGGAAGCCGGGCTTACCTCCAAACAAGTACAGTTTTGGGGGCAGCAATTCCTGGCGGCCCTTAAGCGTGGGGAGAAGAGTCCGTTGGTGCAGCGGGTCCCGCGCGAAGTCCCGGATAATGATTATTTGAAAAGGCTGGACAAGCTGAAAACCTGGCGGAAAAAAGCCGCCGCGCAGATGGATGTTGAGTCGGATGTTGTCCTGCCGCGTTCGCTTCTATTGGCGCTGGCGGAGCGCGGCCCCCAGGAAATGGATTCCATCCTGCAGCCTTCCCCCTGGCGATTGGAGCATTTTGGCTCGCAAATTCTGCAGGTCTTGCAAGGTACGTCATAATCTCGTGTGGTTTGTTACAAGATCTTAACGGGAACCTGGTTTCCCTGCTGGTCAATGGGAAATCAAATCCCGGGTAATATTTTGAAGGGGAATTTGTTGTGCTATGTGCATTAGGTAACAGGAGGCTGGCATGCGGCTCAATTTTCACGGTGCGGCGCAGACGGTGACAGGCTCTCAGCATTTGCTCGAGATAAACGGCTCGAGGCTCCTGCTGGATTGCGGTCTATATCAGGGCCATCGCAAGGAAAGTTATGCCCGCAATCTGAATTTTTCCTATGATCCTCGCACCCTGGATGCGGTCATTCTCTCTCACGCGCACATTGACCATTCCGGGAACCTGCCGAATCTGATCAGGCAGGGCTTTGCGGGGCCCATCTATACCACACGCGCAACCGCAGACCTGGCGGACATCATGCTGCGCGACTCGGGTCATATACAAGAATCCGATGCGGCGTTCATAAACAAGAAATTGCGCGGCGGTGAGACCCCGGTGGAACCGATCTACACGATGGCCGATGCCGAACGGGTGGCCGGGCATTTCCATTCCGTGGAATACAAGCAGCAATTCGAGCCCATCCCCGGCGTGACGGCGCAATTCTTCGACGCCGGTCATATTCTCGGCTCAGCGGGGCTTTTGCTTGAGATCAACGAGAAGGGCCGCAAAGTCCGGTTTTGGTTCTCGGGAGATATCGGTCGTTTCAATTTGCCCCTGCTGCTTGACCCCGTACTGCCTGAGCCGGTGGACTATCTACTGATGGAATGCACTTATGGAGACAAGCCGCACAGCGATCCGCGCCTGGCCTTCGACGAATTTCGGCAAGTGGTCACAAAGACGATTGCGCGCGGCGGGAAGGTCATCATCCCGGCTTTCGCGGTTGGCCGCACGCAGGAACTTGTCTTTTATCTCAATGAGATGGAGGGCCGGGGTGAGCTTAAACCCGTTCCTGTTTACGTGGACAGCCCTCTGGCGGTCAACACGACCGATGTATTCCGCAGGCACCCCGAATGCTTCGATGAAGAAACGCGTGCATTCGTTCAACAGAATAAACATCCGGCCCTGGAATTCAAAAACCTGACTTATATCCGGTCGGTCGATGAATCCAAGGCGTTGAACGAGCGCAAGGAACCCATGATCATCATCTCCGCCTCCGGCATGGCGGAGACGGGTCGGATATTGCACCATTTAAAGAATAACATTGAGAATCCCAGGAATACCATTCTCATCGTATCGTGGCAGGCCCCCGATACCCTCGGGCGTCATCTTGCGGACCGCGATAAGCAGGTCAGGATCTTTGGCGAACCTTATGATGTTCGCGCGGAGATATCCACGATCGGCGGGCTTTCCGGGCATGCCGGACAGGACCTGTTGATCCGCTACGCGGCCGCGGTCAAGAGCCAGGTCAGGCAGGTCTTCCTGGTGCATGGCGAGCAGACTCCCGCCCGGATATTAATGGATAAGCTTAAAGAACAATCCCTGCGCGAGATACACTATCCCGCCCTGCATTCCAGCGTGGACTTATAGTTCAACTACTTGATATTTGCCAGGATAGCTATGCTATAATTTTGCCCTCGGGCGTTGAAGCTTGGGGAGGTGCCAGAGTGGTTGAATGGGACAGTCTCGAAAACTGTTGTGGGCTCCGGTCCACCGAGGGTTCGAATCCCTCCCTCCCCGCTGACTGAAGAAGGATAAGTGCGGTCCTGGAGGGCTCTGAGGTGCGAAATGCGGGTAATCAAACCAGGGTCAAAATCGGAAGTATCCCGAATCCGTGACTTACTTGAATTGATATTTTTGGTTTTTCCTCCTTGTAATGACAGCCTCTCAACATCGTTATGTAGCGCTGCTGCGTGCCATTAACGTGGGTGGCCATTCGGTCACCAGGATGTCCGACTTGCAGGCGATCTTTGAATCGTCGGGTATGACAGAGGTTGATACTTATATCCAGAGCGGAAACGTCATCTTCAGTTCAAAGGATGGCGACCGGGAGCATCTGGCACATCTCCTGGAAAAGAAGCTTGAGTCGGCTCTTGGGTATCCGGTGCCGGTGTTCGTCTTAACCAGGGAACAGTTGGAAGACGCTGCTTCCCATAATCCCTTGGAACCCGAGCGCCGGGAAAAAGAGCAGCGCTGTCATTTGATGTTCTTGTCCGCTGAACCCGATGCCACTCACCGTAAGGCGCTTATGGCGCTGGAGGGAAGCGAGTATCGTTTTCATGTTCATGGAAATGTGCTCTACTACGCCTATTCCCGTGAAGTTGAGGGACGGGCCCGGAGGTCCATCAATTTTGAGAAGGTGCTGGGTGTCACGGGTACAGCCCGCACCTGGAAAGTCGTCAATAAATTGATAGATCTGAGCCGCTGATTGGGCCCTTTTTGGAAGACCCACAACGCCGCTTATTTTATGATCGTTTTACTATGACGGAACATAACCATAACCATTCCCACTTGGGCAGCGTAGCTGAACAAACCATATCCCGCTTGGCGTGGTCTCTTGGCCTTACGGCTCTGTTTGTCGTTCTGGAGGCCGGCGCCGGCCTCTTTGCCAACAGCCTCGCGCTTCTGACCGATGCCGCACATAACCTTACCGATGTGATCGCGCTGGGTTTGAGTTGGTACGCCGTTCGCCTGACGACGCGCCCCTCCAATTCGCAGCAGACTTATGGCTATCACCGGGCGGGCATCCTCGCGGCTTTGGCTAACTCCACTACGCTCGTTTTGATCTCGCTGGGGGTTTTCTACGAGGCCTTTCTACGTTTTAAAAACCCTGCCCAGGTCAATTCCCTTGTCCTGATCCTGGTTGGCCTCATCGCGGTCGTCGTCAATTTCGTGACCGCGCTGCTGGTCCGCCGGGGTAGTGAGCATGATCTCAACCTGCGTTCGGTCTTTCTTCATCTTATGGGCGATGTTGCCTCTACGATTGGCGCAGTGATCGCCGGCATCCTCATTTATTTCACGCATGCAAATTGGCTCGACCCCCTGGTCAGCGTGCTGATCGGTTTTCTTATTCTCTACAGCGCCTGGGGTATTGTGCGTGAAACCGTAGGCATCCTGCTCGAGTCCTCGCCGCGTGATGTGGATATGCAGGCCATGGTGGACGACATCAAGCAGGTCAATGGCGTGCTGGGAGTTCATGATCTGCATGTGTGGAGTCTCGCGCAAGACCTGCGCACGATGTCCGCTCACATCCTCACCGACGATTTGCCCATCAGCGAGGGAGCGGATATCCAGCGTCAGATCAATGAGATCGTCTTTCATCGCTATCATATCGCCCATGCCACCCTGCAGCTTGAGTGTTTCGATTGCGATCCCGACTCCCTATATTGTGAAATAAATGAGTTTAACCATCGTCACTCAGAGTCTGTGCTGCAGAACAAATAGCGCGGGTTCATCAGGGTTCTACATCCAAGAGTATGCTATAACGAGGTGAAAGGAAATTTTATGCAGTGGATCACTCGCTCTCACGTTCATGTTGACCGCGTTGCCTGTCCCTGGTTGATCACCCGCTTCATTGATAACGAGGCGGAATTCTTGTTCGTACCTGCCAGTCAGATGGAGAAAGTCGCTAAAGAGACCGGGGCAATCCCGTTCGATGCGCCGGGCGTGGAGCTGGGACACAGCCCGGATGGTCGCTGCTCCTTCGAGTCCATCATCCTTAAATACGGTTTGAAGGACCCCGGGCTTCTGCGGCTGGCCAGGATCGTTCATGCCGCGGATGTGGCGGACGATAGGGATCAGGACCCCATTGCCCCTGGGCTTGAGGCGCTGGCCAGCGGTTACAGCCTGCGTTTTCCCGAAGACGAGGAAAACCTCGCACACCAGTTTGAGCTCTATGATGCCCTTTATGCCTGGTGCAGACTTCAAGCCGCCAAGGGCGGATAAATTTAGCGAGACCCAGTCGGAGATATGAGAAATTATCCAGGATGCCCTGGGAAATTCTTCACGCCGGATCTGGCCTTCCTCTATTCTCCGGTCATCTATTCCTGATTGCACAATTATCTGATCAGCCTCTCCCAAGCCACCCTTGAGCCAACGTGACGCTGTAACCCTCTTCTCCACGCGCATTATCCGTCTTTTCTGCTACGGATTTCTTTCTGTTATCCTGGCGCTGTATCTCGTCCAGGTCGGACTCGATGAAAAGCAAATCGGTTTGCTTTTATCGCTTACGCTGGCAGGGGATGCGGGAGTATCCCTCTGGCTCACCACCTCTGCGGACCGCTTCGGGCGGAAGCGCACGCTCATTGCCGGAGCGCTGTTAATGCTGGGCGCAGGCATTGTTTTTATCCTTTCTCATAACATCGTCGTGCTCATGGCCGCCGCAATCATCGGTGTGATCAGTCCAAGCGGCAATGAGATTGGCCCCTTTCTGTCGGTTGAGCAGGCCGCTCTGACTCAGCTCCTGCCGAACGAAAAACGCACCCAAACTTTTGCCTGGTATAACCTGGTCGGATCGTTTGCGACCGCCACCGGGGCTCTCTCCGGAGGTTGGCTGGCTCAATTCTTGCAGGCCCGCGGCTTTTCCGCGTTAGATGCCTATCGCGCCGTCCTGCTGGGTTATGCTCTCGGCGGATTTATCATCGGCGTTCTCTTCCTGTCCCTCTCGCGCGCCGTTGAAGTGGATCCGGCCGACCAAGCCGAGGCTCCCCGCCGTGTGCTGGGTCTCCACCGTTCACGCGGCGTGGTCATCAAGCTGAGCGCCCTCTTTTCACTGGATGCCTTCGCCGGCGGACTGATCGTACAATCGATGCTGGCCTACTGGTTTTATATCAAGTTCGGTGTGGATGCAGGCACCATCGGTTCGATCTTCTTCGGGACCAACATCCTGGCCGGTATTTCGGCTTTGCTGGCAGTGCGGCTGGCGGATAAGATTGGGCTCATCAACACCATGGTCCTTACGCATGTCCCCTCCAATATCCTTCTTATACTTGTACCCCTCATGCCCACACTGCCCCTGGCGATCACCGCGCTGCTCCTGCGTTTCAGCATTTCACAGATGGATGTACCAACCCGCCAATCGTATACTGTCGCCGTCGTTGCGCCTGACGAGCGCTCGGCGGCCGCCGGTGTAACGAACATTGCTCGTTCAGTCGGTGCGGCAGTCTCGCCTTCATTAACAGGCATCTTTCTGTCCATCCCCGCGCTGATCAGCCTTCCCCTCTTCCTTGCAGGCGGCTTGAAACTCGTTTATGACCTGCTTCTCTTTCGAAGCTTTCGTTCCATCAAACCCCCTGAAGAAGCCTGAGAATTATTCATTCTTATGCCTGACTGGCTCGAAGTCTCTCTAACGGTCAATGGTGAACTTGCGGAAGCCGTCGCCGACGTGCTGGCTCGCTTCGCGCCTAATGGGGTGGTGACCGAGCAGGGGGGCATCCAATTCATGGATGACGAAGATGAAGGCACAGCCACCGGTCCCATCACCGTCCGCGCTTATTTACCGGTGGATGAGCACATCGAAGAGAAACGCCATAAGCTTGAAGAGTCACTCTATTATCTCGGTATGATCAAATCCCTGCCAGCTGCGGTATTCACTCCCATAGCTGACAGGAATTGGATGGAGGCCTGGAAGGAACATTACAAACCCATCCTGATCGGCAAACGTTTGGTTATCGTGCCTGCCTGGCTGGATACGCCGGAACCGGATCGTATTGCCATTAAGATCGACCCCGGCATGGCCTTCGGAACGGGAACGCATCCCACCACACAGTTGTGCCTGGAGTTAATGGAAAAAGTGATGTCCGCTATTCGAGGCTCGAATCCCGAATATCGAGTAATCGACGTTGGCTGCGGTTCTGGGATCCTGTCCATCGCTGCGCTCAAACTCGGCGCAGCTTCTGCCCTGGGCGTGGATATTGATCCGGAGTCTGTCAAGAACTCACGTGCCAACGCGAAGATCAATGGCGTAGGCCCGGAATTACTGTTGGGCGCCGGTTCGGTCCAGGAGATTTTGGAAGGCAAATTTTCTTTTCGCAGGGCAAAGTTGGTGGTGGCGAATATCCTTGCGCCGGTGATCATACGCCTGTTGGACTCCGGCCTTGCAGACCTGCTGGAAGCGGAAGGTACGCTCCTCTTAAGTGGCATATTGCAGGATCAGGCGCAGAGCGTCGTGGAGGCCGCGCAAGCAAAGGGTTTGGTGTTGAACGAGAAGCGTCAGATGGAGGATTGGGTCGCGCTGTCGTTGGGCAGGTAGCCCGGTTTGAACCTCGGCGGTAATTACTCACACTCTATTGGAAGAATACCCGAAAAATGAATGCGATGGGTGTCGCGGAGCATTCCCATCGCATTCATTTTTCGGAATCTCTTAGCCCCAGGCTGAAAGTCGAGCGCAGCGAAGATGGCGTGAGCAGAAACCTCGGAGCTCTCGCTAATTTGTGCTATGATTCATTCAAGATGGATCGCCGGCGTTTGGTCTTTTACCTGCTGTTGAATGTCTTTGTTTCCGCCTGTGTGACCTTGTCCATCCTGTATTGGTACGACCGCAACTATCGAGCGGTGACCCTGCCCCAGGTTGCTCTTCCGACTATTTCATCCAATGCGGCCAGTGGGGCGGCTGCGACCCTCCAACCGGGCACGGTTCAGATCGTCAGCGTAATCGGCGCGGGGACGTTGAGCGCAGAGGCAGTGATCATCAGGTACAACGGGGAGGGCGAGCTCGACTTGACGGGCTGGCATCTCAAAGATGCAAATAATAACATCTACACCTTCCCGCCGTTCAAGTTGTTCAAGAACGGTGTAGTGCAGGTCCATACTTCCACCGGTACAAACTCCGCCATTGTCCTTTATTGGAGCCAAAATCAAGCCATGTGGAAATCCGGGGAAGCCGTGCTGTTAACAGATCCGCAGGATGTCGTGCAGTATAGTTATCCTGTCCCATGATTCGAGAATCCGCTACAGTTCTTCTTCTGCCTTTACTTTCAACCTTCAACCTTAAACTTTAAACCCTCATCATGTCTCAGGCACTCTACCGTAAGTATCGCCCCAAAGGATGGGCTGAAGTCATTGGACAGGAGCACATCGTCCAGACACTCAAGAACGCCATCGCTGCAGATCGCGTCGGCCACGCTTACCTCTTTGCGGGTCCGCGCGGCACGGGGAAAACCACCCTTGCCCGTCTCCTGGCAAAGGCCGTCAATTGCCTGGCTGAGGACCTGAAGGAACGTCCCTGCAATCAATGTGCCAACTGCATGGCGGTCAACGAGAATCGCTTTCTCGATTTGATCGAGATCGATGCCGCCTCCAATACCAGCGTGGACGATGTACGCGACCTGCGCGACAAGATCAACTTTTCGCCTTCGCAGGGCAAATATAAGATCTACATTATTGATGAAGTCCACATGCTCTCCACGGCTGCCTTCAACGCCCTGCTCAAGACTCTCGAAGAGCCGCCGCCGCATGCCATATTCGTGCTGGCCACTACTGAGATTCATAAGATCCCTGCCACGGTGCTTTCACGTTGCCAGCGTCACGAGTTCCGGCGTGTGCCCGTGGATGAGATTATCGGGCAGCTCAAGACGATTGCCAAGGCCGAAAATATCCAGGCCGATGACGAGGCGCTTTCGGTCATTGCCCGGCAGGCGGGCGGCGGGTTGCGCGACGCCATCTCCTTGCTCGACCAGTTGGCCTCGACCGGGTCGAAGATCACGCTTCAACTCACACAGTCTGTGCTGGGCACGGCAACGAGCCAGACCGTGCTGGATATCGTGGCTTCCATCCACGAGCGGCAGCCCGCGGCCGGGCTCAATGCGATCCATAATGCCCTCGACTCTGGGGCCGACCCCCGCTCTCTGGCGCGTCAGATCGTTGACTATTTACGTGGCTTGATGCTGGTTCAATTAGGCAACGGCGATCAGGTTGAAACAACCAGGGATATTAAAGAGCGGATGACGGCTGACTCCAGGGCTTTCTCCACCTCCGATGTCTTGCGCATGATGAAAGCCTTCAACAGTTCAGCTGTCGAAGCCCGCGGCGGTTGGCAGCCCTCGCTGTCTCTCGAATTGGCCCTGGCGGAAGCACTCGAGCTTCCCTCTGAGGTACCGGGTTCCCCCGGCGGTAATAAGCAAGACTTAAGCAAAGGATCTGTCAAACCGGGGAAAGGCTCTGCATCGGGTCAAGCTGTCAAAGAGGGATCCTCACATGGAGCTTCACCCGGTGATGTCCCAGGATCGGCTGAAGTGGAAAGCTCGGGGAAAGCCGCCGCTATAAGCCTCGCTGAGATTTCAAAAGCCTGGAAGGATATCCGCGCAGTTCTCAAACCCGCGCATCCCGCGGTGGAGGCCTTGCTTAATTCCTGCAAGCCCATGGATGTGCGCGCAGATGAGTTGATTTTGGGGTTTCAATCCGATACCGTGCGTGCGTTGATGGACAAGCCCGAGAATTTGATAGTAACGTCCAAAGCCATCACGGATGTGCTGGGCGTTACACTGACCATCAAGTGTGTAGTGACCAATGCCAAAGGCAAACTGCCCCCGGATGTTTCTCAGGATGGCATGGTGGCTGCTGCCCTGAACCATGGCGGAGAGATTGTAGATGTACAGGATTAAGGCTTATCGAGTAATGAGGTGCTGTTATGGCTAAAGGATTCAATCGTGGGCCGGGCGGTGGTCCGGGTGGCAGCGGCATGATGCAGCAGATCCAGCGCATGCAGCAGCAATTGGCAGAGGCGCAGGCCAGGCTGGCCGAAGAGACTGTCACCGCGACGGTTGGTGGAGGCGCGATCAAGGTTATTATGACGGGTGATCAGAAATGCAAGTCGGTTGAGATTTCGGCTGACCTGTTGAAAGAGGCCGATGCCGAGATGTTGCAGGATCTGGTTCTATCTGCCGTGAATATGGCTCTCGATCAATCGCGGGAATTGGCTGCACAGCGCTTGGGGCCTCTCGCCGGGAGCCTGCCTCTTTAATATCGAGTATCTGTCTCTAACCATGATCCTTCCCGATCCCATTCAAAAACTGATTAATGCCTTCGAACGCCTGCCGGGCATTGGGCCCAAGTCGGCCTCCAGGCTGGCGTTCTATTTGCTGCGCGCGCCGGAGGAAGTCCCGCAGGATCTGTCCGAGGCGCTGGACGGATTGAAAGACAAGGTCGCATTTTGTGAGGAGTGCTTCAACATCACCGAGGCGGGCAGGACGCGCTGTGAGATCTGCGAGAATCCAAAACGGGTGGGGACGCTCATCTGCGTCGTGGAAGAGGCCCTGGATGTCCTGGCCTTGGAGCGTACGGGCGCTTACAATGGCCGGTATCATGTTTTGCACGGGGTCTTGTCTCCCATAGAAGGGGTCGGCCCGGATGATATCAAGATCAAGCCGCTGATCGAGCGCGTGGCGAAAGGCGAAGTCCGCGAAGTGATCCTGGCTACCAATCCCAGCATGGAAGGCGATGCCACGGCCTTATACCTGCAGCAGCAGCTGCGGCCCTATGGAATCCAGGTTACGCGCCTGGCGCGCGGCCTGCCTATGGGGGGCGATTTGGAATATGCCGATCAAAACACCCTGCTGAAGGCCCTATCGGGCCGGCAGGCCATGGAGTAGGGGTTCCACCGCCTCTTTTCCCATCCATCGAGGGTGTGATTCGATGGGAACATCCGGGATACCGCACTGCTACCTCGGAAAACACAGGGATACAACAAGCCCGGATCCTGTTTGGTGCCGTTAAATCGCGATATTTTAAGGTAGTTGGCCTAATTAACTATTGACAAACCTATTGAAAGGCGTATAATCATCATTCGCTAGTGAATTTCAAAACGATCTCGTCCCCCCGACAGATCATTGAAAACTTAGTAAAGCGTCTCCAGTCAGAGACACAAGCCGATTGAGGTTTTGCAGTCTGACAAGCCGATGCAGAAAGTGGCATCGGTATTTTCGTCTGTTTGGATGGACTTGACAGGCGAAGAGGCGGCGGATAATATCCGCCGGCTTTTGGACGGCACCTTAACAACTGAAAAGTGATAGGAAGCAACACAACCTTGTCAATCCAGTAAATTTCCGTATAACTTTTGCACTCGCAAGAGTGTGATTTTTGGCGGAGAGTTTGATCCTGGCTCAGGATGAACGCTGGCGGCGTGCCTAATACATGCAAGTCGAACGAGGTGCCTTTGTAGCAATACGAGGGTATCCTAGTGGCGAACGGGTGAGTAACGCGTTGGTGACCTGCCCCGAAGTGTGGGATAACAGTTCGAAAGGACTGCTAATACCGCATGTGGTCATCGGATCTAGAAACCGATGTCTAAAGCAGTAATGCGCTTTGGGAGGGACCTGCGTCCCATCAGCTAGTTGGTAGGGTAACGGCCTACCAAGGCGACGACGGGTAGGGGACCTGAGAGGGTGACCCCCCACAATGGAACTGAAACACGGTCCATACACCTACGGGTGGCAGCAGTAGGGAATATTGCACAATGGGCGAAAGCCTGATGCAGCAACGCCGCGTGCACGATGAAGGCCTTCGGGTCGTAAAGTGCTTTTCTGAGAGATGAGAAAGGACAGTATCTCAGGAATAAGTCTCGGCTAACTACGTGCCAGCAGCCGCGGTAAAACGTAGGAGGCGAGCGTTATCCGGATTCACTGGGCGTAAAGCGCGTGCAGGTGGTTCGGTAAGTTGGGTGTGAAATCTCCTGGCTTAACTAGGAGAGGTCATTCAATACTACCGGACTTGAGAGCAGTAGAGGAAGATGGAATTCCCGGTGTAGTGGTGAAATGCGTAGATATCGGGAGGAACACCAGTGGCGAAGGCGATCTTCTGGACTGTTTCTGACACTCATACGCGAAAGCTAGGGTAGTAAACGGGATTAGAGACCCCGGTAATCCTAGCCGTAAACGATGTGAACTTGGCGTCGGTGGCTTAAACACTATCGGTGCCGAAGCAAACGCGATAAGTTCACCGCCTGGGGACTACGATCGCAAGATTAAAACTCAAAGGAATTGACGGGGGCCCGCACAAGCAGCGGAGCGTGTGGTTTAATTCGATGCTACACGAAGAACCTTACCTGGGCTTGACATGCAAGTGGTAGAGATCCGAAAGGTGACCGACCCGCAAGGGAGCTTGCACAGGTGTTGCATGGCTGTCGTCAGCTCGTGTCGTGAGATGTTCGGTTAAGTCCGCTAACGAGCGCAACCCTCGCTGTATGTTACATGTGTCATACGGGACCGCCGGTATTAAGCCGGAGGAAGGTGGGGATGACGTCAAGTCAGCATGGCCTTTATGTCCAGGGCTACACACACGCTACAATGGGCAGTACAATGGGTCGCTAAGCCGCGAGGTGGAGCCAATCCCCAAAGCTGTCCTCAGTTCAGATCGCAGGCTGCAACTCGCCTGCGTGAAGTCGGAGTTGCTAGTAAACGCGCGTCAGCTATAGTGCGTTGAATACGTTCTCGGGCCTTGTACACACCGCCCGTCACGTCATGGGAGCTGGTAACACCTGAAGCCGGTAGTCTAACCGCAAGGAGGACGCCGTCGAAGGTGGTGCTGGTGACTAGGACGAAGTCGTAACAAGGTAGGAGTACCGGAAGGTGCGCCTGGATCACCTCCTTTCTAGAGTTTCCGAGCAGGATCCCACGACAGATCCTGGCTCTAAGTCCGCCCTTCGCGGTGAAGGGCAATGGTTTGAAAGTTTGCTAGCTTCCTATCACTTCTCAGTTGCTAAGGTGTAATGACCCTGGGCTTGTAGCTCAGCTGGTTAGAGCACAGTCCTGATAAGACTGGGGTCACAGGTTCGAATCCTGTCAAGCCCACTAACCCTAGCAAGTCCTGGGGATGTAGCTCAGCGGGAGAGCAGCGCCTTTGCAAGGCGAAGGTCGCGGGTTCAAATCCCGCCATCTCCACTGAGCTTGTTTCAAGAGTTGCTTTGGCAGCCCCAAAGCTGCCGCCTAGGAGTGAAACAAGAATTGTCAAACGGTACGCAGACATAAATTGGCAGGTTGCACCGCTCTTTTGTTGGGTTCTGATCGCGGCCCGGCGGTGTGCGCCGGGCTGTTTTGTCTCTGGTGCCAGGACAGTTCCCTTAAAAATTCAAAGGTTGAATTGTGACCCATGCCCTTGATCAACTTCGATGGCAGCGGTCACCGGTCAACGGTGAGTTTGTACCTTAATAACTGAATAGCATTTGATGTAGGCCGAAGTAATATTTTGAAAAGTATCAATTTCTCCGCATCACGTGGAGAAGCTACTAAGAGCTTACGGTGAATGCCTTGGCGCCAAGTGCCGATGAAGGACGTGGGACACTGCGATAAGCCTCGGGAAGCCGTGTACAGGCGCTGATCCGAGGATTTCCGAATGGGGAAACCCACTGTAGCGAACCTACAGTATCCTCTTACTGAACACATAGGTTTGAGGAAGGGCACCCAGGGAACTGAAACATCTAAGTACCTGGAGGAAAAGAGATCATTTCCCTAGTAGTGGCGAGCGAACGGGAATCAGCTCAAACCATCTCTGCTTGCAGAGGTGGGGTTGTAGGGTCTGGCACATGGGAGTTACAAAACAATCAGTTAGCGGAAAGGTATGGGAAAGCCTGCCATAGAGGGTGATAGCCCCGTATGCGAAAACTGATTGCCTCCCGCTGGATACCTGAGTACTGCCGGGCACGCTAATCCGGTAGGAATCTGGGGAGTCCACTCTCCAAAGCTAAATACGCTTGGCGACCGATAGTGAACAAGTACCGTGAGGGAAAGGTGAAAAGTCCCCCTGTTAGGGGAGTGAAATAGAACCTGAAACCGTAAGCTTACAAGCAGTTGGAGGGCTAACAGCGGGTCGGTGTCCCTGCGCAAGCAGGTGACGCGCCGCTATGCCTGACAGCGTGCCTCTTGGAGAATGAGCCTGCGAGTTAATCTCAGTGGCAAGGTTAAGGGAGTGACACCCGAAGCCGTAGCGAAAGCGAGTCTTAATAGGGCGTACAGTCGCTGGGATTAGGCCCGAAACCGGGTGAGCTACCCATGGCCAGGGTGAAGCGAGTCTAACCACTCGTGGAGGCCCGAACTTACTAATGTTGCAAAATTAGAAGATGAGCTGTGGGTAGAGGTGATATGCCAAACGAACTCGGAGATAGCTGGTTCTCCCCGAAATAGCTTTAGGGCTAGCGTCATGTGTTTAGTACTGGAGGTACAGCACTGAATGGGCTAAGGGGCTTACAGCTTACTGAACCCAATCAAACTCGGAATGCCAGTACTCTAGAACATGGCAGTCGGACTCCGGGAGATGAGTTTCGGGGTCGAAAGGGAAACAGCCCAGATCATCGGCTAAGGTCCTTAAATCTATGCTAAGTGGGAAACGAGGTGAGGTTACTGGAACAACCAGGAGGTTGGCTTAGAAGCAGCCACCCTTTAAAAAGTGCGTAACAGCTTACTGGTCTAGTGACCTTGCGCGGAAAACTTAACGGGGCTAAGCATAGTACCGAAGCCATGGGATTTGACCGCCTTCGGGTGGTCAAATCGGTAGGGGAGCGTTCCGTCAGCGGTGAAGGTCGATCGTAAGGGCGACTGGAGCGGACGGAAGTGAGAATGCAGGCATGAGTAGCGCACAAACACGTGAGAACCGTGTTCGCCGTATATCTAAGGTTTCCGACGCCAGGTCATTCCGCGTCGGGTTAGTCGGGTCCTTAGCCGAGGCCGAGAGGCGTAGGTGATGGACATCCGGTCAACATTCCGGAACCGCTTAAATGTGCGATGGGAGGACGCAACGAGATAGGCCAGCCTGTTATTGGATTCAGGTGCGATCTATCAAGACGTTGAGACTGGTAGGTAAATCCGCCGGTTGAGTTGAGATAAGAGCGAGCCGTAAGGCATAAGTGGCTGAGTTTTGTTGCCGAGAAAAGTCTCTAAGCATAACGTTTAAGCGCCCGTACCGCAAACCGACACTGGTAGATGGGTAGAGTATACCAAGGCGAACGGGAGAACCTTCGTTAAGGAATTAGGCAACATGACCCCGTAACTTCGGGAGAAGGGGTGCCCTCTGAGGTGCAAGCTTTGGAGGGCCGCAGTGAAATGGCTCTGGCGACTGATTAACAAAATCACAGGTCTCTGCTAAGCCGTAAGGCGATGTATAGGGGCTGACGCGTGCCCAGTGCCGGAAGGTTAAAGGGAGAGGTTAGCCGCAAGGCGAAGCTTTGAACTGAAGCCCCGGTGAACGGCGGCCGTAACTATAACGGTCCTAAGGTAGCGAAATTCCTTGTCGGGTAAGTTCCGACCCGCACGAACCGCGTAACGATCAGAGCACTGTCTCGACGAAGGACCCGGTGAAATTGAAATGGCTGTGAAGATGCGGCCTACCCGCAGCAGGACAAAAAGACCCCGTGGAGCTTTACTACAATTTGGCATTGCGTTTGGGTGTAATCTGTGTAGAATAGGTGGGAGGCTTTGAAGCTGGGGCGCTAGCCTCGGTGGAGCCATCAGTGAAATACCACCCTGATTATATTTAGACTCTAACCCCATTCCGTAATCCGGATGGGGGACCGTGCCAGACGGGTAGTTTGACTGGGGCGGTCGCCTCCTAAAAGGTAACGGAGGCGCCCAAAGGTTCCCTCAGGTGGAATGGAAACCCACCATAGAGTGTAAAGGCATAAGGGAGCTTGACTGCAAGACCAACGCGTCGAGCAGATACGAAAGTAGGGCTTAGTGATCCCACGATACCGCGTGGAAGGGTCGTGGCTTACCGGATAAAAGCTACCCCGGGGATAACAGGCTGGTGAAGTCCAAGAGTTCACATCGACGACTTCGCTCGGCACCTCGATGTCGGCTCATCGCATCCTGGGGCTGGACAAGGTCCCAAGGGTCGGGCTGTTCGCCCGTTAAAGCGGTACGCGAGCTGGGTTCAGACCGTCGTGAGACAGGTCGGTCTCTATCCGCTGTGGGCGTAAGGGATTTGAAGGGAGCTGCTCCTAGTACGAGAGGACCGGAGTGGACAGACCTCTAGTGTGTCAGTTGTCCCGCCAGGGGCATCGCTGAGTAGCCATGTCTGGCAGAGATAACCGCTGAAAGCATCTAAGTGGGAAACTCGCCCTAAGATTAGATCCCTGTAGTCCCAATAAGGGAGTAAGACCGCAGGTAGACCACCTGCTATATAGGCAGTAAGTGTAAGCGCAGCAATGTGTTAAGCTAAACTGTACTAATGGTCGAGGGCTTAATCCCGTGGTGCGGAGAACTTGATACTTTTCCTGTACTTCTACATCATTCCTCATGCTATTCAGACTAACGACGTGAAAACGTCCCTTGGTGATTTGTGCGACGTGGGTACACCCGGTCCCATCCCGAACCCGGTAGTTAAGCACGCCAGCGCCGATGGTACTTGGAGGGCGACCTCCCGGGAGAGTAGGTCATTGCCAAGGGGCTTTTCTTTTAACATTACCCACCGAAAGGTGGGTTTGTTCTTTTATTTAAGCTATTCAGCACCGAATTAGTGGGAAATGAAACCGTGCCAGGTTTTGCCGTGGTATCTCCCTGCTTTTTCGGTTATTTTATCATCACCCAATATGCGGGCGCGAGTTAGTAAATATGCGAGGGATTGACGGTGCGAGTCTAATCTTGTATCATAAAAACATGCACCAGTATAAGAGTCATGAAGGAAATTCTCAAGTGGTGGCTTACGGATATGGGGCCAACTCAATAACAGTTCAATTTCGCGACGGATCGATATATCTATACAACCGCGAGTCCGCAGGAACGGCGAATATTGATGAAATGAAAAAACTGGCGGTGGCGGGGCAAGGTCTTGATAGCTTTATAAATGGAGTTGTGAAAAAAGCTTACGCAGTAAAGGTTAGATGAGTTTTTTGGCTGCGAGACTTTGGGTAAAAGCTGTGGGCGATTCTTTGTAGTCATTGCCTGGGGGCTTTTCTTATAATATTACCCACCGAAAGGTGGATTTGTTTTTTAAGACGTTTGGCACTGGATTCGACGGAATTGAGCAATATATACTGGGGCAGTTCAATGAAAAGATAGGAACATATGGAGCAACATCATAAAGACGCAATTGCCAAATTTGTAGACTTGTATGCCATACAAGAAAGCGTGCTTGCGATACTCGTGGTTGGTTCCATAGCACACGGATTTGAAAAACCGGATTCGGACATAGATATTATCCTGGTGGTGGATGACGATGAATACAATTCCAGAGTCCGTGATGGAAAACTAGCTTTCAGTCTTCGGGATCTTTGTGCCTACGAAGGGGGATATGTTGACTGCAAGGTGCTCAATCCATCATTTCTCGATCTTGTTTCAAAACAGGGGAGTGATGCAGCTCGCTTTGCGTTCGAAGGAGCTCAAGTGGTATTTTCGAGGATTGCCAATCTGGAAGGAACCCTTGAAAACATTGCCAGATTTCCGATCGAAGAACAAGTATCTCGACGCCATCGATTCATCAGCCAGGTATTGGCCTGGAAGTGGTTCTTCAGCCAGGGAGCAGAGAAGGACAACCACTATTTGATGTCCCTGGCAGCCAACAAGCTAATTCTTTTTGGGTGCAGGCTCGTCTTGAACGAGAATGAAATGTTATTTCCATTTCACAAATGGCTTATTGTTAGAACAAAGCAAGCAAAAAAGAAACCGGAAGGATTCGATGCGATAATAGAGAAGCTGGCTTCCCAGCCGGATTATGAGGCTGCCAGGGAACTTACAGGAATGCTATTGGATTTTTTGGGATTGGAAGAGAAGAAGGTTGATTGGCCCAATCAATTTATGGTTGACATCGAACTCAACTGGCTGCATAAGCAAAACCCGGTTGATGATCTCTAAAATTGTAGATTGGCCTCGGGAGTCCGGAGGTCGGTCCCTTTCTCAAGATGATCATGGCCTGCCCGCCAGAGGGGAAAAACCGCGTTTGGTTCCCAAAATGAGCCTTCCGAAGGGGGCGGTTGTGTCAGTTTATTGCCGAGGGGCTTTTCTTTTTAACATTCGACTGAACCCCTGTTCAGTTTTGATAGAATCGTTTATAATAATCTCTTAAGCTGGTTCGGTTGAGGGATCTTAGTCTCTCGTTATTACATTCGAGGAGTGTGAAGCGCTTATTTGATCGCAAGGTCATTTTGCCCGTTTCTTTTGAACACGTCCCTCAGCCGTCCCCCTATGGCTGAGTTTTTTTTTCGGCCCATTCCACCTGTGGAAGGAGGTGAATCAAATTGGCTTTAGTTGTGTTGCGTGGCGGTGAATCCCAGGATTCCCTGCTCAAGCGCTTTCGTAAGAAAGTCGTCAAGAGCGGCGTCCTGAGTACGGTGCGCCGCAAGCGCTGGTTCGTCTCCAAGAGTGAGCAGCGCCGGATGGAAAAGAAGAAGGCAATTCGTCGCATCAAGCGGCGCAGCTTTACCCGGGAGATCGAATAAGGCCCTGTCCGTAAACGCAGGAGACCGCTCCCCGAGTTTACAGACCAAGTTAATTGGAGGTACGTATGGCTAAAGAGGAAGATAAAATTCGAGCAGATGGGGTCGTGATCGAGGCCTTGCCCGGGACCCAGTTCCGCGTCAAACTCGATAATGGGCACGTAGTGTTGGCTTACCTCTCCGGTAAGATGCGCAAGTATTACATCCGCATTTTGCTCGGAGACCATGTTGCTGTGGAAATGTCGCCTTATGATCTAACGCGCGGCCGCATCACATTCCGCCAGCGCAAGAATGCTCCTATGCCTGTTGAGCAAGCCAGTTAGCCATTCATCCATTTTTTGAGTTCATAAAAGAGACACCCATCCGGGTGTCTCTTGATTTTTTAACACAATGAAGGATTTTCTCATGACTATGCAGTTTGCTGTAATAACCCTGTGGGTCGAAGATGTACCCGCCTGCGCCCACTTCTATCGCGATGTGCTGGGGCTTGTCCTCCTGCCTCACCACGGTGCGAGGCTGCACTTCGAAGTGAACGGGGTCTATCTGACCATCCTGAAAGGCGCGCCGGCCCCGGCACAGAATGCCGAGCCTGCTCGCTTCCCTTTGTTTGCGCTCTCGGTGGATGATCTGGATGGGATGATCGAACGACTTGCAGTGCGGGGAATCGAAATTCCTTGGGGCATCGAGAGCGATGCGGGTTCACGCTGGGTCATGTTCAACGACTCGGCGGGCAACCTGATCGAGCTGCTTCAGTTTTTGCATTTGCCCGTTGCTCCCGCGTGAGGTACCCGAAAAAAAGCTGTTCGGCGGGCATCCGCCCACCGAACAGCTTTTTTCGAAATTCTTTTTCCTACTTTATTACGGCAGGTCTCGGAATGAGCTGAGTACTTTCATGTAATTTGCCCGTTCGAAAGCGGCAGGCTCTGCCACGGCTCTTTGACTCATGCTGCCCTGCATCTGTTTGATCGAGCTGTACTCATGCTCTTCCATCCAGGTTTCCAGGTCATGCAGGATCTCCGGGATTCGCCCGATCCCGTTTTGCAGTAGCTCTGATGCCATCATGGCGGCTTTCGCTCCCGCCATCATCGCTTTCAGGACGCTCTCGTGGCTGTGCACGCCGCTGGTCAGCGCGAAATCCGTCTTGACCTGGCTGGATAAAATGGATATCCAGCGCAGAGGCAGCCTCAGGTCCGTGGGGCTGCTGAGATCGAGCGTGTGTGCGATCACCAGTTCGTCGAGGTCGAAGTCGGGCTGGTAGAACCGGTTAAAGAGCACCAGTCCATCCACCCCTATTTCTGCGAGGCGTTTCACGAAATGGGGCAGGGCTGTGTAGTAGGGGCTTAGCTTCACCGCGAGCGGGATCTTGATCGAAGATTTTACCTCGGCGACCAGGTCCGCCTGGGTATCTTCCAATTCCTGTCCCGTCAAAGTGGGATCGGTCGCCATATAGTAAAGGTTCAATTCCAGGGCATCTGCTCCGGCGTCCTGGATATGACGGGCGTAACGCACCCATCCTCCTTTGGAGACTCCGTTCAGGCTGCCGATGACCGGAATTTTGACCGACTTCTTCAGTTTCTTGATATTCTCCAGATATTTGTCCGGCAGCAAACTGTACTGACCTGCATCTGGTAAATAGCTCACTGCCTCGGCGGACGAGTTTGTAGCCCGTGACAGGTAGTGATCGAGTTCCAGGCTTTCGTGGATGATCTGTTCCTCGAACAGCGAATACATCACGACCGCCGCGATGCCTGCCTCTTCCATCTGCTGGACATGTTCGACTTTTTTCAATAGCGGCGATGAAGAAGCGATGAGCGGGTTCTTTAGGTTCAAACCAAGATAGCTTGTTGAGAGTTCGACCATGATCAATTCCCTTTCCGGTGATTCATATTAATAGATCAGCGACCAGGCGATGGTACTCGTTTCCTGGTCACTGATTTTTTATCTTTGACTACTCGGGCTTGCCATTTCCATCCGCATCGTAATGGATGGCGGCCATTTGCTGATACAACGTCCAGCGTGACTTTGCGTCCTGTTGGGCCTCACGCATCAGCTTTTCGGCGCGGGCTTCGTCCATCTGTGTTAGCATCTTGTAACGTGTCTCGTTGTAGGCATACTGCGAGAGCGGGATGCTGGGTTCCTTGTTTTCGATCGTCAGAGGATTCTTGCCTTCGTGGGTTAGGCTGGGGTTGTAGCGGTAGATGGGCCAGGCCCCGGATTGAACGGCAAGCTTTTGTTGCTCCAGCCCGTGCACCATTTCGTATCCCTGCTGGATGCAGTGGCTGTAGGCAATGATGAGCGATGGCCCGTCATAAGCCTCTGCCTCCAGGAAGGCCTTGAGCGTTTGCTGGTCGTTATAACCCATGGCTACCCGTGCCACATACACATAGCCGTACGCCATCGCGATCAGGCCCAGGTCTTTCTTGGGCAGGCCCTTGCCGCTCATGGCGAATTTCGCCACGGCCGCGCGCGGCGTGGACTTGGATGCCTGTCCGCCCGTGTTGGAATAGACCTCGGTATCGAGCACCAGCACGTTGACGTTGCGCCCCGAGGCCAGTACGTGGTCGAGGCCGCCGTAGCCGATATCGTAAGCCCAGCCGTCGCCGCCCATGATCCACACGGATATCTTGACCAGGCTGTCGGCTACGCTGATCAGCTCCTTGGCGTGCGCATCCTTGGAACCGGCCAGTTTCTTCTTAACGCTTGCCACCCGGTTACGTTGAGCGTCGATGCCCGCCTCGTTGGATTGGTCTGCGTTGAGCAGCTCATTCACCAGGTCTGCGCCGAGCAGCTTGGTCAGATCTTGGACCTGCAGCAGTTCGCGTGCATATTCATTTTGCTTGTCCACGGTCAGGCGCATGCCCAGGCCGAATTCCGCATTGTCTTCGAACAGTGAGTTCGACCAGGCCGGACCGCGCCCTTCAGAATTCACGGCCCACGGCGTGGTTGGCAGGTTGCCGCCATAGATGGAGGAACAACCTGTTGCGTTTGCAACGATTGCCCGGTCGCCGAACAGCTGGGAAACTAATTTTACATAAGGCGTTTCGCCGCAGCCGGCGCAGGCGCCGCTGAACTCAAATAATGGCCGCAGGAGCTGCGAGTTCTTGATCGTGGACGGATTGATCAACTTGCGGTCGAGATCGGGGATCTTCATAAAGAAGTCCCAATTCTTGTTTTCGCTTTCACGCAACGGCAGTTGCGATTCCATATTCAAAGCTTTGCGTCCGGCCTGCGTCTTGTCCTTGGCCGGGCACACTTCCACACACAGGGTGCAGCCCGTGCAATCTTCAGGTGCGATCTGTATCGAGTAAGCCATGCCCTGTGAAAACTCCTTGAACTTGGATGGCATGTGCTTGAATGTCTCAGGCGCGCCGGCCAGCAGCTTCTCGTCGAAGATTTTTTGTCTTATCACGGCGTGCGGACAGACCATCATGCATTTGCCGCATTGGATGCACAGATCAGGCACCCAGACCGGAATTTCCAGTGTGAGGTTGCGTTTTTCCCATTGTGTCGTGCCGGTCTGGAACGTACCGTCCACAGGCATGGCGCTGACGGGAACATTGTCGCCTTCAAAAACCAGCATCGGGCCAATCACGTTCTTTACGAAGTCAGGCGCTCCACTCGGGACCGCCGGCCGGCGTGTCGTTTTGGAAGTCGCCTTCTCCGGGACCTTGACCTCGAACAGGTTCTCGATGGAGGCGTCCACGGCGGCAAAGTTTTTATTCACCACGGCTTCGCCGCGCTTGCCGTAAGACTTCTCGATGGCATGCTTGATCTGAGTGATGGCCTGCTCACGCGGCAGGACGCCGCTGATGGCAAAGAAAGCTGTCTGCATGATGGTGTTCATACGCCCACCCATGCCGGTCTTTTCTGCCACGTCGTACCCGTTGATCACATAGAATTTGAGCTTCTTCTCGATGATCGGCTTCTGGACTTCGATGGGTAGTTGATCCCAGACTTCATCTGGCCCAAAAAGACTGTTCAGCAGGAAGACGCCGCCGGGCTTGGCAAATTTGAGCATGTCAAACTTCTCGAGGAAGTTGAACTGGTGACACGCCACGAAATTGGCCTGGTTGGCTTCTATTAGGTACGGTGCGTGGATCGGCTTCGAGCCGAAGCGCAAATGGGAGGTGGTAACCGTTCCAGATTTCTTCGAGTTGTAGACGAAGTAACCTTGTGCATAATTATCAGTCTCTTCGCCGATGATCTTGATCGAGTTCTTGTTAGCTCCCACCGTCCCGTCGGAGCCGATGCCGAAGAACATGCAGCGGACTGTCTCTTCAGGCTCGATTGAGAAGGAAGGGTCCACCGCCAGGCTGGTATGCGAAACATCATCGTTGATGCCCACGGTGAAGTGGTTTTTCGGTTCGGGTTTATTCAGCTCATCCAGCGTGGCTTTGACCATCGCAGGCGTGAACTCTTTGGACGACAGGCCGTAGCGCCCGCCGATCACCTTGATATTTGGCCTCTTGCCTTCGACCAGCGCGTTCACAATGTCGAGGTAGAGCGGCTCGCCGACCGAACCCGGTTCTTTCGTGCGGTCCAGGACAACAATGGATTTGACGGATTTGGGTAAAGCTGCAGCGAAGTGCTCAACGGAGAAGGGACGGAAGAGTTTTACCAGCACTGCACCGACCTTCTCGCCTTTTTCAGCAAGATGTTTTACGGTCGCTTCGGCCGTTTCGCCGCCCGAGCCCATGAGCACCACCACCCGTTCGGCCTTGGGGTGGCCTACATAATCGAAGAGATGGTATTGTCTCTCTGTGATCTTTGCAAACTTGTCCATCGCCTCCTGGGTAATGTCCGGCGTAACCATATAGAACGGGTTAACTGTTTCGCGCGCCTGGAAGTAGACATCCGGGTTCTGTGAAGAACCGCGCAATACCGGGTGCTCCGGAGACAGGCCCCGTAACCGGTGGGCGCGGACCAGGTCATCATCTATCAATTGGCGGAGTTCGTCATCTGTGAGCTGAAATATCTTGGCGACCTCGTGCGAGGTGCGGAAGCCATCGAAGAAATGCAGGAACGGCACCCGGGACTTTAGGGATGCTGCTTCTGCAATAGCCGCGAAATCGTGAGCTTCCTGCACCGACCCCGAAGAAAGCAGGGCGAAGCCGGTCTGGCGGACAGCCATGACATCCTGGTGGTCGCCGAAGATCGAAAGGGCCTGCGCCGCGATCGAGCGGGCTGCAACATGAAAAACCGTGCTGGTGAGTTCACCCGCGATCTTGTACATATTCGGGATCATTAGCAGCAAGCCCTGTGAGGCCGTAAAGGTCGTGGTCAGGGCACCTGCCTGGAGCGCGCCGTGCACGGCACCCGAGGCCCCGCCTTCGGATTGCATTTCGATCACCGTTGGGATCGTTCCCCAAAGGTTCTTCTTGCCTTTGGCGGACCATTCATCGGCGAATTCACCCATGTTGGAGGAAGGCGTGATAGGGTAAATAGCGATTACTTCATTTAAACGGTGAGCAACCGAAGCGGTGGCTTCGTTGCCATCAATCGTTACAATCGGACGTTTCATCAAATTCTCCTTTGGAACACGGGCGCTTGCGCCCGAAGATAGATATCCAAGGATTGAGTTTAACGCCCAATGTCACCCGGCGTTAGTTATTAATGACCTGAATCCCCCTGCGACTTGTCATATTTCGGACAAAGATTGGCGTAATTTTGTCTTGAGCCTTGGTTTTCATTAAAAGAAGCTGGCTCACTGACGATAAGCGCCCCCAATAACCTTCAACCTTTAACCATCTTCTGTCATTACATATATTTCTCCAAATACGGCCTTGCCAGGAACAATGCCGCCAGCGATTTTGCATCAGGCAGTTTGCCGCGCTCCGCCATTTCAATCGCTTTCTTCACAGTCATCTTCTCCACTTTTAGGAACTCATCCTCATCGGCTTCCAGTGGATCCTCCCTCAACTCGGTCGCGAGAAATACGGCCATGAATTCCGTGGAATATCCGGGTGCGAGATAAAAATTCCCGATCTTTTCCATTTTCCCTGCGGCCATTCCGATCTCTTCACGGATCTCGCGGCCCGCGCAATCTTCATACGGCTCATCATGATCCCGCGTTCCTGCCGGTAATTCGAGCATGTCCAACCCGGCTGCATGCCGGTATTGGCGCACGAAGATCAAGTTGCCGTCCGCATCAACCGGGATGATGATGACCGAGCCGACGTGTTCCACGATGTCGTATTTGGTTTCGCGTCCATCCGGCGTTTTCAGGGTATCGCGTCTGATCTTGAACGCCCGGGCTTGCAATATAGGTTCTGATTTTAAGAGTTCAAATGGCATATCCATATCTTTCTCCCTGTCCAAATCGTAGATTTGGGAAGGGGTGGGGCAAAGCTCAGTCTTTAGCAGGCTGGATCAGTCGCGTATATGCAGTTGGCATGCAAAGTATACTCTTCCACAAACCAAAAAGCCCAGGCGTGTGCCTGGGCTTGGGTTCTTCTCAAGAGACTTGGTAATTACTCACATCCAGTTGGGAGAATGCCCGAAAAAATGAAGACGATGGGAGCTTTTCCCATCGTCTTCATTTTTTCGGAATCCCTAGCCCCAGGCTGAAAGCGTGGGGCGTGAGTAGATACGAGACTTCTACGGGATAGATAAATTCTGGCCGATGCTCAGCGTGGTATAGAGTGGCAGGTTGTTCGCGCTTGCGATCGCCTCCGGGAATACATCCCCAAACTGGCAGGCCACACCGTAGATGGTTGTATCGTTATTGCCCGTCACGGTGTAAGTGGCAGGGTGAAACAGGAGTGCGCGGTCGCCGGGGAAGGATCCGCTGGTGGGGATGCTCAGAGTCCGGCCGGGATAGACCGTCTGGCTGTCATATAATCCATTCAATGCCAGTATAGCGTCGGGGTCAACATTGAAGCGCCGGGCGATGCAGAAAACGAATTCGCCCTGTTGCAGCGTGTAAGAGGAGGGGTGGACAACGGCAGTCGGCACGATTACGGTTCCAAGGTAAGGCGTAGCCGTTGATCCACCGGGAAGGACGGTGACCGGAACCGGGGTTGTCACTATGATGATGGGTGTTCCCAGAGTTGGCGTCAGCGATGCAGCGAGCGGCGTACCCTCTGTTGGCGTGTTTGGCGTGACTGGTGTTGACGGTGTCGTTGTGCCGTTGGCTATCTCCGTCGCTGCCATCGCCGTCTGGGTCCCCAGATCCGCGATGATTTGAAGCGGATCCTGTCCCGAGGGGAGCGGGGATACGAATAAATTCGTTGGCAGCAAAGTGGGTGAGGCTAAAGGCGCTTGTGAGTAAGGTTGCGTGCAAGCCGAGACTGCCATGACTCCCAGCAAGAGTGCACTGACGAGTCTCAGGTTAGGGTTCTTTTTCATAACATCTCCTCTTGGTATTCCTCAACATGAGATGGTAGCATATACCGTTTAAAGCGTCAAGCATTGAATTGAGATTAATCTTGTTTTCATAAAGTTGCAAAAATTTCTGATTCCCTGCAGATTTCGCCCTGTGCGCGCACTTCACCTACCAAGTACACCCCAAAGCACACGATTAGTCAATGAATTTTGAGAAGCTTTTTATGGGCATTATTGACCACATTTGAATTCCTGTATCAAAGAGGTCGCGGGCGCGTTCGGGTCGTCGGCCAGCACCCGTTTCCAAATCTGGCATAGCCCTCGCTGTATTTTAGGATCCTTGTTCAAGGCCAGCCGGGCAGTCGCCTCCGCAGACTTCCATGCTCCCGTTCGCGCCTGGGCCTCGATAAAGGGCAGCCATTCAAATGCATCCTGCGGGGAAAACTCCTTTCGACCTGCCTCGACTCCCAGATCTACTACCTTGTTCCAATCGCCTGCCTGCCGCGCCAGTTCAGCCTTCTCATAGAAATAGCACCAGGTATGCGTTGGTTCTTTAATGAAAGGAGGGTCGGGCAGCGCCGGCGAAGTTGCGGTGAGTAGGATCCGTGAAGGATCCGAGATGGCGATGGGGGCGGTCACAGATTCGGGGAATTTAGAGTAGGTCTCCGCATCATTGAAGGCCGGGTCGAGCACGCGCAAACAGCCGTTCGGCGGAACATAGATAACCACCGCCTGCGAGGTGTTGCCATTAAAGGTCACGGTGCGGTCAGGGAGTGTGATCGGGGTGTTGGGCTTCAGGCTTGGCAGGACCACGCCGCCCAGACGTTTCTCGCTGTAAATAAGCGCATAGGGCAGGCTCGGCGGCTGCAGCTCTGGTGCATAGATCCAATTGAGAGCCGCGGTCATCGACAGGTCTGTTTCATAATCCAGCGGCATTTGCTGCGTGATGACCGCGGTGTTGGGTTTGAGAGCCGGGATGCGCCAGGCGAACTGCCAGTAAATGTCCTGTTGCCTCTGCCAATCGCGGCGGAAGATGTTGGCGTTGAAGAATTGCTGGCCGATACCCAGCGCGATCAACAGGCTGAAAACATAGGTTCTTGCTCGTTGATTTCTGATCAATAGTTCAACCAGGCCGGCAATGAAAAGGCTTCCGCCCAGCATCATCGAGATCATGAAGCGGTCAAAGCTGGACTGCAGGGTTAGCGGTAGCCCGGCCGCGAACGAAGGCACGCGTCCCAGCAGGATGCCTGCCAGCCCTATGACCAGAGCAGGAATAGCAAAAGATTCAGGACCGGCCGATGAAGTGTAGGGGGCCGATGTTTCATCGCTTAGCTCGGGCGTTGATGAAGGAAGATCGATACGTAACAGATAAATGACTCCAAGCAGGAAGGTTCCGGCTATTAGGGCTAAAGTAATTAGGCTGGTTGGGGTAGTGATGGCCCTAGTCGTCAGGATGAGCACTTGCGCCCAGACGTAAAGCCCGGCTTTCCACAACGCGTCGCCAAATACGAACGGCGCGCGATCAAGCGCCAGCGTATTTCCCGGGACGGCGGTTACATCGTACGAAATATAAGCGCCCGACTTATAGTAATAGACCAGCCAGGCGGCGTCCGCGAGCCAGATCAAAAAATAGGGCCCCCAGTTTTTCAAGGTTCGGATCAGCCGCAGCCTGAAGCCCTGTGTCGCTTCTGAAATAATCACCCAGATGAAAAGGAAGCGCAGCGGCTCGAGCCCAATGAAGTATTCGGTTGGGAAGACTCCGATGACCAGCAGAACCAGCGCGTAAATGGTGTTCGATAGGAAATGCCCCTGGTTGCGAAGCGCGCGGGCCGTAAAATAGAACGATAGAAGATAGAAGAGCAGGGGTATCCATTCCTGGTTGATGTGTGTAAAGGCCACCCAGTGTTGGCTGTATCCGGGAAATACCAGGAAAAGAAGGGATGCGATCAGGACCTGCCGCTGATGCCTGGGCCAGACCTGGCTCAATGCAAGCCATACTAGGAGCCCCGAGAGGAAGCGGATAAGAAGTGCAAAGATCTGCCAGAGCAGCGGATTGGAGGGGATCAGGCTTGTGGTGACAAAGAAGATCGGTCCGAGAAAGGGACGAAAGCCGCGGAAGGCGGGAATGAATTCGGCGGGCCCCAGAAATCTTGCGATCCAGGCGAAAGGCCAATCGTCCCAATAGAAGCCTGTGAGTGGCAGCAGGAGACCATACGCCAGGATTGTAACGATCGCAAAGACAAGGGGAATGCTTTTCGTATTGAAACGTACTGATTTCATTCGGGCAATTATAAGAGGAAAGCCGCCATTGCTGGCGGCCCTTCGTGTTGGCTCCTATACTCAAGGCTTCCCATTTTTGTGACCAGCTTGAGGATCCACGCAGATACGGGCACTTTTCCTGCTGGTCTGAAATGCGAGGGGTATCGCCCCCGTATCACTTCAGGTCGCGCGTGGAAGAGAGGACCCAGATGAGAACAAATACTCGCTCTTGTTTGCCGGTCAGGCGGGGGCAATTTGTTGGGGAGGTCGGCTAGAAGATACAACCCTTCGCCGATAGCGGTGACCGTTAGGCCCTCGATAAATGAGAATGCGACGGCGATCAGACCAGGTGATCCGCCTGCGCGCAGGGGCCTTGTGGCTGTTGTTACATCTAAAAGCGCGCGTGCCGCGCCGGTTGCTCCGAGCGTAGCGAGCGCAGCGAGCACCAGGCCTCCTAATATGTTGAGGATGCCCAGAACGATCAACACGAAGGCGGTAATTCGCGCAAATGTGCTCATAGTTCTCCTTTAACGACATATTCTGAGGCAAAATGGTAACGCCCCCACGTTTTGTGCGGATGAAGTCTCTGTAAAATGACTGTAAAAAGAGCGAAGCACACTCCTGGCTGACGACAGATTGTTGATTCCGCAGCACAATCGTTTTTCGTGATGAAATTCACATATAATAGTTATAAAATCCACATGCGGAATTCTCAGATTCGAATTACTGTTAAATAAAGGTTCCTGGCTTGCGGTGTCGGGGATTGCAGATTTTATCGCAACGAACCGCCAATGGAGAATAAATGGATCCTCTCTTTTACACAGCCCTCATACTTGTGGCTATCTTTTTCGCGTATCGAGCCATGGTTGCCAAACGGATTTTGACGGCGACTTTATACCTGGCCGGCGTCAGTGCCTGTGTGTCGGCCGTGCTTTATCTGCTGGGTGCGCATGAAGTGGCTGTGATCGAGCTCAGCGTAGGCGCGGGGCTGGTCACGGTGTTGTTGGTCTATGCGTTGAGCGTGGTGGGAGAAGACGCCCTCGATCCCAGTTCGGTAGTTTCCAAGCCTTTGGCATATGTCTTTGCGGCGGGGGTTGGGGTCGCTCTTATCTGGCTTTTGTTCCCCATGTCCGGGAAGGGATCTTCCTTCGTGGTTTCCAAATTAGCCACCGTGCTCTGGGAACAGCGTGTGCTGGATGTTTGGATCCAGATCGCCCTGATTTTTTCCGGTGTGATGGGGATCCTCGGTTTGCTGTCTGAGACGAAGGGCACAAAATCGGAACATATTGAAGGTACTTCAAGGAATTGAACATGTTTACATCGCCAAACATCATTCTGGTTGGAGTAGTCGCGCTTCTGGGGGTTGGCCTCTATGGCCTGTTGATCACGCGTAATCTGATTAAGCTTGTGATGGTGCTCCAACTCCTTGTCAAGTCAGCCATTCTGGCCCTGGTTTTGGCCGGCAATGTCAGTGGTAACCCCGGACTGGGGCAGTCCACGGCCGTAACCGTCATCGTAGTCGATACCATTGTGGCGGTCGTTGCCCTGGCCTTGGTGGTCCAGGTCCGTCGCCGTATCGGAACCCTCGATGTTTCGCAGATTACAACATTAAAAGGATGATATGTCTGTAACACTTATCACCCTCGTGATCGGACTTCCCTGGCTTGGGGCGTTGTGCGTGTGGTTCGCGGGTAACGACCATCCCAAAGCTCAGCATGGATTAGCTGTAGGTTTTAGTGTAGCGGCTGGCCTGGTTTCATTATTATTGATTGCCTTTACAAGCTCACGCACTGCGATAGCGGTTCCCTTTGGCACGCCCTTCGGCACGCTTACCTTTGTCGCGGACGGATTAGGTGTGCTCCTGGCCGCGATTGCTGCAGTGATCGGCGCCCTGGCTGTGCTCTTCTCCGTGGATTACATGAAGGGAGATTCCCAGCTTGGCCGCTACTACTTCCTCGTTCTTTTCTTTATCGGTGCGATGGTTGGGCTGGTCTTGAGCGGAAATCTGTTCTTTACCTTCCTCTTCTGGGAAATTACGGCTCTTTGTTCGTACGGTCTGATCTCATTTTATAACGACGATCCCAAAGCTGTGGCCGGAGGCATCAAGGCCCTCATTATTACGCAGATCGGTGGTGTGGGTCTGCTGGCGGGCGCCCTCATCGGTTACGCCTACCTTGGCAGCTATCAGATCGCCGACCTGCTTGCCAATTATGGAAAGCTCCCTGCCGGAATATTGTCTGTGATGGCATTTGGATTTTTGGTGGCCGCCGCCGCAAAATCAGCCCAGTTCCCGTTCCACACCTGGCTGCCCGACGCCATGGAAGCACCCACGCCGGTATCGGCGCTCATCCATGCTGCTACGATGGTCAATGCCGGTGTGTATTTGCTGGCGCGCTTCTATCCCGCCTTTGCGGGGGTACCGGGTTGGAAGACCTCCGTCATGCTTGTGGGCTTGATCTCCGCCTTGATGGCGGCTCTCATGGCCCTCACGGCCACCGATCTTAAGCGTGCGCTGGCTTATTCGACGGTCAGTCAGCTTGGTTATATGGTGTATGCCATCGGGGCAGGGGATATTTTCGCCAGCCAGTTCCATCTGTTGAGCCATGCAGTCTTCAAGGCCTTGTTATTCCTGTCGGCCGGCAGCGTGATCCATGCTGTGGGTACGCGTGACATGCGCCGAATGGGCGCACTGGGCAGGCAGATGCCTTTTGATCGGACGGTTTTTGTCATTGGCGCGCTTGGCCTGGCGGGTGTGCCGATCCTTAATGGCTTCTGGAGCAAGGAGCTTGTGCTGGAGGCCGGTCTCTCTGGTACTCCGCTCTGGGCCTACATCGCTATGCTGATCGGGGCGGCTCTCACTGCCTTCTATACCTTCCGCATGGCCTGGCTGGTCTTCTTCGGCGAAGCCCGTGAATCCTTGCCTGCTCACGATGCGGGCCCCGCCATGAAGATTTCCTTGGGCCTCCTGGCGTTGGGAACATTCGTCACCTGGCTTTTCGCGGGCGGATTAAATCAACTCTTTGTCTCATCGCTGCCATTTCACAACATTGTTCCCGAATCTCTGGTCGAGCTGGTCACGGCGGTGCTGGTCGCCCCTGCTACCTGGCTCGCGCTCTTTGTGGTGGCACTGGGCTTTGCCTCTTTCTGGTTCATAGGGCGAAAGTTTGCCGTCTCGGATGGACCGGCTTGGTTCAAGCCCTTATCGGACTCGTCTTTTGGCTTTGAACCGGCCAACCGCTTCGTGGTCCGTGTTGTAAGTGGATTTGCTGAAGACCTGCGCGGGACTCAAACGGGCGCTTTGAACTGGAATGCAGTTGGAATCGTGGGCGCTTTGCTCGTTTTGCTTATTATCCTTGCCTGGAGTGCTCTATAAATGGAAACCCTGCTTGCTATCTGGCCTTCATCGAGTTTTCCCAACTTGATCTTGACGCTCCTGGTGGCTTCTCCCATTGTCTACCTTTCCGGTCGTATCGGGCTTGAGAGTAAGCGTATCTCACGCCCTGCCTGGCTGGTACGCGTCATGGCGCTTCTGGGCATGCTGGTGGCCTGGACATTTTACCTTCCGTCCCTTCAGGCTTTTCTAGCAGGTCACACGCAGACCTTCGGTGTCCAATCCATCTGGCTGCGCGTGGATGCCATCAGTCTTCTTGTGTCAGGTACCGCTCTGGTGCTTGGTACCGCAGTTGTCTTGTATTCCGGGCCGTATATGGCCGCCGAGGTCGGCGAAGAAAAATATTATGCCATGCTCCTGGCCATGATCGGGATGATCATCGGTCTTGCTTCCACCGGCGATCTTTTTAACCTCTGGGTGTGGTTCGAAGCGATGGCTGTCTCTTCTTATTTGTTGGTCACTTTCTATCGGGAAGAGCCTGCTTCGCTGGAAGCCGGCATGAAATATATCGTTCAGAGCGCCGCTGGTTCGGTGCTGGTACTGATAGGTATTGCCTTGGTGCTTTCAACCACTGGCGTGTTGGATATCTCTGTTTTGCAAAGTACGGTGGCGGGTGTGTCCCACTTCAAGCCTGTGCTGTTGGCAGCAGGCGCGTTGTTCGTGATCGGATTTGGCGTCAAAGTGGCGCTGGTCCCTCTGCATACCTGGCTGCCTGATGCTCATTCGCAGGCCCCCAGCGGCATAAGCGCCATGTTGTCAGGCATCGTCATCGAGGCCGGTCTGGTCGCCATGCTGAGGGCTTTGAGCGTAACCGGTATGAGCGTTACCTGGGGCGTGGTCTTGATGGTCTTCGGCGCGATCAATATTCTGTATGGCAACCTGTTGGCGCTGCGCCAGACCAGGGTGAAACGCATGCTTGCATTTTCCAGCTTGAGCCACGTGGGTTATATGCTATTGGGATTGGGCATCGCGCTGCAATCAGGCCAGGCCCTCGCCGCACAGGGAGCCTTCTTCCACCTCTTCAACCATATGCTTATGAAGGGGCTGGCCTTCCTTGCAGTCGGGGCGTTGATGTACGCCCTTTTCCTGACCAGCGGAGTGCAGGGCAGTCATAAAGCACTCAACATCAGCGATCTCGCCGGCGCCGCCAAAAGTTATCCGCTGGCTGCCCTGGCCTTGAGCATTGCTCTGTTGGGGTTGGGTGGTTTGCCGCCTCTTGCCGGATTTATGTCCAAATGGCAAATTTTTGTGGCGGGCTTTTCCACGCAAAATGCTTGGATCATGGCTTTGGTGGTCTTTGCAGCTTTGAACAGTGTGCTTTCCCTTGGTTATTACGCGCCGCTCGTCAATATTATGTACCGCGAAAAGCCGTCCATTCTGATGCAGACCGGAAAACGGCTGCCGTTCGTTATGCAGCTTTCACTGGCTGTGCTGGCGTCTCTGGTTCTTCTGTTGGGCTTCATGCCCGGTTTGATGGATTGGCTGACCGTGCCGGCTTCACACATGTTGATCGTAATGTTCAGCCACTAGGCTGAAAATGGATGAGGATCAGGAATGTCGAATATATTGCTCACCCCTTTGCTCGCTTTTGTAATCTACGTGCTCGTCGGGGCGCTCTTCTCGGGCTTCGCCGGAAGGTTCTCGGCCAAGAGCCGCGCTGCAACTTTCAAGTCGACCACCTATTCCAGCGGTGAAGTGCACGATCCCTACCCGGCCGCGCCGGGCTACCGCCAGTTCTTTGTCGTGGCATTGTTCTTTGCGGTGCTGCACCTGGGTGTGTTGATGATTGGCTCCAGCGACCTCGCGCCGGTGGCAGGGATTTATCTTTTGGGATTAATCCTGGCGCTGGTCGCGTTGATCCTGGGCTAAAGTCTTAAGCTTCGGTTTGTTTATAGGATAAACAGTATATGGAAAAAATAATTGCGAAGACCGACAACAGTTGGAAGCAAATCCTGAACCGGGTTCAGGATTGGTCGCGGCTTAATTCGCTGTGGGCGGTGCATTTCAACAGCGGTTCGTGCAACGGCTGCGATATCGAGATCCTCGCCACGCTTACGCCGCGCTACGATGTGGAGCGCTTCGGCATCAAGCTGAAGGGCAGTCCGCGCCATGCCGATATTCTGATCACCACCGGTCCGGTCACCCGCCAGGCGCGTGAGCGCCTCCTGCGTATCTATGAACAAATGCCCGCGCCAAAATTCGTGATCGCGGTCGGCGCCTGTTCCATCTCCGGCGGCGCGTTCCTGGGCTGTTACAACACCCTGGGCGGCATCGACCAGGTGATCCCCGTGGATGTATTCATCCCCGGCTGTCCGCCGCGGCCTGAAGCGATTGTGGACGGCATCATTCAATTGCTGGGTGCGCTGAAGACCGGCACGTTTACTCCCGCCAGGGAACCGCTGGTGGTTCAGAGGAAGTGGTTATGAACGACGAACAGACTCTGCAGCAAGCCGAAAAATTGCTGGCCCCCTACAACAAGGAAACGTTGCATCCCGAATCCAATCGGCTCGATGTGGTCGTTACTTCGGATGACCTGCACGCGGCGGTTGCTGCCCTGCACGAGGCCAGGTGGGGCTATCTGTGCGCCATCACCGGCCTCGATAATGGCTCTGAGGCGAATCAGCTCGAAGCCCTCTATCATTTTGCACAGGATTCTGTCGTGACTACCCTGCGCGTGCGCGCTCCTCGTTCCCCCGAAGCCAGTGTGCCGACCATTGCCGATATTATCCCGCCCGCTGTTTTCTTCGAACGCGAGCTTCATGAAATGCTTGGCTTTGATGTAAAAGGGTTGTCCGACCAGTCGCGCTTGTTCCTGCCGGACGATTTCCCCCCGGAAGTTTATCCCATGCGGACAGATTTCAAACAGGATCAATCCGTGCCTGTCGTGGAAGTCATGCCTGAGACGCTGCCGAACGAGCCGACCAAGATTGGGAATACCTTTATCGTCCCCGTTGGCCCTCAGCACCCGGCGCTGAAAGAACCCGGACATTTCGAATTCACCGTTGACGGCGAGGTGGTTACGGGCGCGCGCATGCGGTTGGGTTATGCCCATCGCGGTATCGAGAAAGCCGCCGAGAGCCGCAACTGGTTCCAGAACCTGTACCTCTTTGAGCGGGTCTGCGGCATCTGCTCGCACATCCATGCCACGGCTTATTGCATGGGGGTGGAGAACCTGGCGCATGTGGAAGTCCCGCCCCGCGCCCAGGCCATTCGTGAATTGGTATCGGGCCTGGAGCGTATCCACAGTCATCTGCTCTGGTTGGGAGTGGCCGCGCACGAAGCCGGCTTCGATACGCTCTTCATGTACTCCTGGCGCGACCGCGAGACCGTGATGAATATCCTTGAGTCTCTCACCGGCAACCGCGTCCATTATTCTGCGAACCTGCTGGGCGGCGTGAAGTTCGACGTCGATCTTGAGCATGCTAAGATCATCAAGGAAGGCCTCGATTATCTCGAGGGCCGCGTCCGTCACTATCTTGAAGTGGTGACCACCGACGCGATGCTTCTGCAGCGCACACGTGGGATCGGCACGATCACCCGCGACGAGGCCGAGCGCTTTGGGCTGCTTGGCCCCACCGCCCGCGCCTCTGGTGTGATCCGTGATATTCGTGTCGAGGCGCCCTATGGAGCCTATCATCGCTTCCCCATCAGCGCCATTGTCGAAACGGCAGGCGACCTGGAAGCCCGCCTGGTGGTGCGCCTGAAAGAAATGCTGGTCAGCTGCTTTACCCTCCGGACCATTGTCGATAACCTGCCGGTCGGGGAGCTGACAACGCGCATGCCTCGCAAAGTACCGGCCGGTGAGACCATTTCCCGTGTCGAGGCGCCGCGCGGTGAGCTCTTCTATTTCATTAAAAGCAACGGCACAGAGTATCCGGCCCGCGTTCACATCCGTACTCCCAGCCTGTGTAACTGGACCTCGGTGCTGGAAAAAGCCGTGGGGCATCAGTTGGCCGATATCCCGATGATGCTTGCCGGCATGGATCCCTGCTTTTCCTGCAATGACCGCCTGGTGAATGTAGTGCCCTTGGACAGCCCCAACCAGGAGCGTACCTGGACTTGGCGGGAGCTTCGTGAATATGGGATTGACCACTACAAAAACCTGGCCACGAAAAGCGAGCACCCGTGAACATCTTAAGCAGCCTCTTCACTCTTCTGATTTTCCCGGCCGGACTCACCATACTTTTGGGCGGTCTCCTCTACGATTGGATGGATCGCAAGCTGGTGGCCCGTTTTCAAAACCGGGTGGGGCCGCGCTGGTTCCAGCCGCTGGCTGACGCTGTGAAATTGTTCTCCAAGGAACAGATCGAACCGCCTGTGATGACGACCCTCCTGTTCTTCGGCCTGCCGATCACGGCCCTCTCGGGTGCCCTGGCAGCCGGGTTATACGTCCCTATGTTGGGCTTTGCGCCCTCTTACAGTTTTCAGGGAGACCTGATCGTCAGCCTTTACCTTCTGTCCCTGATGACCCTGTCTATTGGCCTGGCTGGCTGGAATATGACCAGCCGCTTCAGCCTGGTCGGCGCGACCCGCACGCTGACGCAGCTTTGCGCCTACGAAGCGCCTTTCCTGCTGGCCTTGCTTGGCCCGGCCCTCGCGGCAGGCAGTTGGCAGATCAGTGAGATCAATACCTACGCCTCGCAGCACTGGATGATTCTCACCCAGCCCGTGGGTTTTATTGTGGCGTTGATCGGCCTGATGGGAAAACTTGAGCTGCCCCCGTTCGATGCGCCCGAGGCGGAGACGGAGATCGTTGCCGGCGCGCTGACCGAATACAGCGGGCGCGGCCTGGCTTTCTTTAACCTCGGGAAGTCCGTTGAATTGCTCATCGGCCTCACCCTGGTTTCATCTTTCTATCTTGGCGGTCTTACCAGCCTGCCCATATTCCTTGTCAAGACTATGGCGCTGCTGGGCTTGATGGCCCTGTTGCAGACCATACTTGCCCGCCTGCGTATTGACCAGACGGTGGGCCTCTGGTGGCGCTACGGCGCGTTGTTGGGTCTGGTCCAGATCGCCGTCATGATCGTGTGGAGGTAAATCCTTATGATGATCGGAACAATGTTTAGCGATGTGTTTAGATCCTTTTTTATCAAGCCGGCTACCCAGTTATATCCGCGGGAGCGCACACAGCCTGCCGAGAGTTATCGCGGCAAGTTGACTTTCTCGCCGGTGGCCTGCACCGGCTGCGGCTTGTGTGTCAAGGATTGTCCGGCCAAGGCCATCGAGCTGACCACGCTCGACCGCGCCGCCAAGCGTTTTGTGATGACGTATCACATGGAACGCTGTCTCTTCTGCGGCCAATGCGAAGTCAGCTGCAAGTTCAAATGCATCAACCTCGCCCATGACGATTGGGAACATGCTGCGCTTGGGAAACAGGAGTTCACCCTATACTATGGCAAACCCGAAGATATCGAAAATTCCCTGGCAAAACTCGCTCAGCAAGATGCTGAGAGCAAAGCTGGCTGAATCAAGCGACACGCCGCGCATTGCCATAGTCGGTATTGGCAACGAGCTCCGCTGTGACGATGCCGCCGGCTCCCTCGTGGCTCGCGCAGTGCGTGCTCTGAATCAAGCAGCCGGTGATTCGCCTTGGCTTGTCTACCATCTATTGGTAATGGATGCCGGACCCGCGCCTGAGAACATTACCAGTGATCTGCGCGAATTCAAGCCGGGCCTGATCCTCTTCATCGACGCGGCGGAGATGGGCAAAGCCCCCGGTACGATTCGCTGGATAGCCATGGATGAAATTGATGGGATGTCTGCCTCGACCCACCGCATGCCGATTTCGATGCTTGCAGCCTATTTGAGCCTGGAATTGCGCTGCGATATTGTGCTGCTCGGTATCCAGCCTGCCTCGGTTGACATGGGGGAGTGGTTGAGCATCCCCGTCCGCCGCGCTGTGGACCTCATAACCAGTGATCTGAGTGACTTGTTGATGTTACAGGCGGTTGAACCGGTGCTGATCTGATTCTCGAAATAATGTATTGATGACTTCTCTGAAAAACGAACTGGGCAGGGAAAGACAACTCGCCCAGTTCTTTCTCTACCGATACTGTGAAAATTGAAGGCCTGATCTGCTACCCGCCGTCCCGTTAATAGTTTGACCCGAAAATGGGCATGGGCGGGGGTTCTCTTCTTCGCCCATGCCGTGCTATACCGATAGTGTGAAAATTGAAGGCCCGATCTACTGCCCGCCGTTCCGTTTCTAGTTTGACCCGAAGATGGGCATGGGCGGGGGTTCACTTCTTCGCCAGTCCCTGCTCTACCGATAGTGTGAAAATTGAAGGCTTAATCTAACCGTTCACCGTTCAATTTCTTGTTTGATCGAAAAATGAATATGGGCGGGGCGTTCTCCCCCGCCCATATTCATTTTTCGAAATTTCTAGTCCCAGGCTGGAAGCCTGGGACGAAGGAGTGACGCGCACTGCTATCACGGCCGAAGATTCAGGTCGATGGAATCAAAAAGCCTGGAGGGCACTTCTGCCCTCCAGGCCTTCTGTTTCCTTTAGGTCCAACCTTTAAGGATTCACCTGTTGCCAACGCCCGCCGCGGCCCATACCGGTGCCAACGGGCTGCCGCGTGCCGTTGCAGTTCCCCTGTCCCATCCCTGCGCCGCGCGACTTCATCCAATCGGCCTGCTGTTGGGTGATGACTCCATCGGCCGTCGCCGCATCCAGAGCCTTGGCGCGCGCCGTGCTCAACAGGCTCGGGATTTTGTCAGCAGAAATTCCGAGGTCGAGAGCGATCTGATAGGCTGTTTTGCCTGCATCCTGCCGGGCTTCGAAATCGGCGCTAGAAATGCCCAGTGCTTCGGCCATCGCATTGACCATGTAATCATGAAGCGGACCTTCCTGGCCGGTTACAGCATAGGGGCCCATCGGGCCAGCTCCGTTTCCCATTCCACCCCCATTGCCCGGATTCATGGGTTGGGGCGCCTGGGCTAAGGCCACGCCCGTGGAAAATACCGCCAGGGCAGCAACGACGAGCAACATCACAACAATTGTCTTATTCATGGTACATACTCCTTTGATTAGGTTTACCGGGGATTTTTTCCGGTTGTGTACTCAAAGGATAGCCCACGGATGTAAAGTATCTATAAAGGAACGGCAAAGTTGGCAAAAAGAATTTTTCCCCTCCCTCATGCGGATCTGCTCTCATCAAACGCCTGGCATAAACGGAGGTCAACCCTGCCCCATAACCTGTTGTTAACAGAATTTTACACGGACCTTAACATTATTGTCCTATGATTCAAAAACTGGTGACAATCATGGATCTTCAATTCAGCACAATGGACAATGGCATCCGCCTCATCAAGCTCAGCGGCAAACTGGACATCATCGGCACAGGCGAAATCGAAACGAAATTCACCGGTTGCTGCGCAGGGGACAAGGTCCGTGTGGTAGCGGACTTATCCGGGGTTGACTACATCGCCTCCATTGGGATCAGGCTTTTCATGCTGACGGCCAAATCCCTCGCCAAACGAAATGGAAAGATGGCGCTGATAAATGCAGTCCCCAATGTTTATAGTGTGCTCGAAGTAAGCGGCATCCCCGCAATTATTCCAATGTATTCGGAACTTGAGTTTGCTGAAACCGTCTTATTGGCCACCAAATAATTCCCTTTTATTCGCCGGGGGCGATTTAGATGTGTAGATGTAGGGGCGACTCTCCAGGCTCTCTCAAACACCTTGGTTATGCCGCGCCTCAGAATAATTTGGCACCAACCTTAGCCCAGGAGAGTCGCCCTTGGCTTTTAGCGTTTGCTCCCCCTTCTTACTAACCAGATCAGCACCCCGCCGAGTAAAACCAGCCCGGAACCGATTACTGCTAGCCAATATGAGTTCTGGTTGGGGGCATTATCAACAAAAAGAGGTTCTGGAGTCGCCGGACCCGTCAAGCAGCCTGCATTCGCCACCCAATGATATTTGTAAGTACAGTTCCAAATTCCTTCGGGGATATTCGTCGGACGTTCACTCCAGCCTTTGGGCAGAACGAGACAGGCGTGAATGTCCGGGACGAAAGCACATGCCTGCTGTGTGGCATTGACGATCATATCTTCGCAATCGCCATGACTCGCCGAACCTCCGCAGCAAAACGGGCTTTTGGAACGGTAGCAATTCAATTCAGGTGGCCGGTCGGTTTTTGTAAAGCCCGCGGGGCAACTGAGTGGCCCGGACGATAGCCCATTCGTTGGCAGCAATTCCCAGCCCTGCATCGGGGCACATGAAAAGCATTCATCACCCAGGATGCCGATGTAGCATTCCTTGGTTGATTCATTGATCAGGATCGACGGCGGATTTGGAGTCGCATAAGATACTTGTCCCGGCACGATTAGAAGCAAAAAAACAGCCAGCCCTATTGAAAGCAGCAGTCTTTTCCGCACAGTTGACCCCTTCCCTGGATGGTAAACCCTCACCTGAATCCATTATAGGGCTTTTAGGCGAATTTGCAACCAGTTATTTATCTACTCGTGGCCTGTTGCTGATTTCACCCAAGAATGAACATTGGCTGCGTGCTTTCCCCGGCTTATGTTCATTCTTTTTTTGGCTTCACCAGCTCTTCGCAAATTCCCCACAGTTTTTCTTCGTCTTTCTTGTTTCTGAACTCACACCGGATCACTTTACGGTTCTCATAGAATTTTCCGCTCACGCCTTCCACATCCGGAGAGCTTGCCAGCCAAGTAGCCGTATCTGCCCCCTGCGCGCTCGTTCTTCCTGCACCATACTGGCGGAGTCGCCCCACAAGTTCCGCGGGAGCGTTGCGGTATAACCCTGTCTCTGCGATCAGGCCCGGTGCCATGGCATTGACGGTGACTCCGCTTCCATCGAACCGCCGCGCCAGTGCCCAGGTCAGCAGCCTGTCGCACGCCTTGGACTGAGCATAGGCCTTGAAGCTCTCGAACGGGCGGCGCCCGAACTCGAGGTCATCCAAGTCCAGGTCGCTGGCGTAAGTGGATGCCACATTGACGATCCGCGCCGGAGCGCTCTTCTTGAGCAATCCAAGCAGCTCCTGCGTCAGTAGGAAGTAGCCGACCACGTTCGTGGCAAAAGTCAGTTCGATTCCCTCCGGGCTTTTTACCTTTGGCAAAGTGCCGCGGTTGCCTCCTGCGTTATTGATGAGCACATCCAGGCGGCGGTATTTTTGACGAATTTCTCTCGCAAATTCCCGTATGGACTGCTGGCTTGATGTATCGATCTGCATCACCACAATGCTCGATGAGCCCGTCCGTTTTGTTATCTCCGTTGCTGTCTGTTTGCCCTTTTTGACCTCGCGGCATCCCAGGATCAGTTCTGCGCCCAGGTCAGCCAGTTGCACAGCGATCTCCTTCCCGATCCCCGACGTGGGGCCGGTAATAACGACGCGCTTGCCTTTCATGATTTTCTTTATTTCCTGTGATTTTGTCATCCGCCCATTGTAGTGGATAGGAGGTAATCGAGTCAAATTTGCCCCACACGGGGCTCAGTGAGCCTCTCTTTATCCTATGTATCTACCAAATGAAGGGCACCAACCGGTAGCGCACCTTCTGGCGATAGGCCTCATAGCCGCTTAGATTGGTCTGGAGAAATTTCTCTTCTTCCAGCAACCGGAACACGACGACCAGTATGAGTGGCAGGGGAAAGGGGATGGCTACCCAGGACCCCAAAGCCAGAGGCACAAAGAGAAGTAGGAGCATGGCTCCGGCGTACATCGGATGCCGGACCACGCTGTAAGGCCCGCTCGTAATCACTTTTTGCTCCTCTGACACTTCGATTACGGCGCTGGTGTAGCTGTTTTCCTTGAAAACAAGGAAAACGATATAAAAACCAAGCACCACGAAGCCATCAGAAACCCAGCTCACGATGGGCGGCATAGTCGACCAATGAAAACGAAAATCCAGGCCCGGAACAATGAACAGGCCGATGAAAAACAGGCTGGCCAGGGATTGAATAACCTTCTGGATCTTTTGAGTCTCGGCGGTTGGCCCAGCCTGGACGCGACTCGCCAAAAGCTTCTGATCGTATTTGATCAGATACGCAGTGATCAGGAAGACACACACCGTCCAAACGGCTAGAAAGACCCAGGCTTGCCAGAAACCTGTTGATCCGGCTGATAAGAATAGCGCCAGGGCAAGGCACAGGACCAGGAAGGCCAGGCCTAAAAATGATTTTACGATCAGGTTGTCCATTTTTATTCCTTCAATTACTTGAACCATGTTTTGACGCAAGCCTGCCGCGCCAAAAGATCAGCTTTCTCTCTCGACAGTAATTTCTTCAAACACGGGGATCAATTCCAGCCTCTTTGCCAAACCTGCTGAGAGTAAGTTCTGTATTTCATGGCTATAGAAAGGTACGATACCTTCTTTTAATATGGCCGTTGCCCAGGCGCTTACAACTATTTGCGCCAATCCCTTTCGCCTGTGCTCGGGAGTGATAAAGACCCAGGCTTCTGCAGATTCATTATTTTGCCGGGCCGAAACGCAGGCGGAAAGTATTTCCTTGCCGTTGCCTATCGCGTAGACCGTATCTGCAAGATCCTGGAAGCCAAAGTCTCTTATGCGGGGACCATCTTTTGGAAAACGCTGGGCGCCCTTTGCTTCCGCCTTAGTATATCGTTCTGGAAAGATATACGTTTTGAAATGCCCGACTTTCAGTTGAATGCCAAATGCGCGCATTGGCTCCAGGAGAACCTCAACTTTCGGAAACTCAAATTTACTTGCATCAGCAATGAGTTTTCTTTGAAGCTCGACAGGTAATGTATCGCTAAAGTATGTCACTGATTTTCCATCGTGAGTTTGTGCCAGAAGGACAAGCGGCATGTCCTCGCAATAAGGACTAAGGCGCGTTATCACCCCATTCCTGCTCAGGACTATGCCCTCCAATTTCATTTGAAGATGCAGGTAATCCAGTGCTTTTAAAGCCTTCTCAGGAGGTCTCATGTTATGGACGATCAGCGTCAGGAGATCGCTGGCCTTTCAGTACGTCAAAGACTTCAGGGTTCACCACGTTGATGGGGTTACCTGCTGCGTAAGCGGTGATCTGATCGAACACGTCGGAAAATTGTATTTCGTACTCGTCCCGCGTCACGTATCCGATATGTGGCGTGCAAACAACGTTGTCCATTGTAAGCAAAGGGTCGCTAGGTTCGTGCAAGGGCTCCTTTTCGAAAACGTCGATGGCAGCCATGCCGGGCCGCCCCGCGCGTAAAGCATCCACAAGCGCGCCCGGCTGGATCAGTGCCGCCCGGCTCGTATTAACCAGCACTGCGCTGGGTTTCATGCACGACAAATCACCGCTCGTGACGATGCCCTGCGTCTCCTTTACCAGCCGCATGTGCAGAGAGATCACGTCGCATACTTCGAAGAAGGCGCGTTTGGTCTGCGCCGCCGCGTAACCATCTTTGCTTGCGCGTTGCAGCGACGCCTCGCGTGCCCACACCTGAACATTCATCCCGAAGGCTTTTCCATAGCCTGCCACTGTCTGGCCGATCCTGCCGTATCCATAAATTCCCAGGGTCTTGCCGCGCAAACCATCGCCTACTCCGATCTGCCAGGTTCCACCGCGCAGCGCGTACATCTGTTGTGGGATCTGGCGCATCGCGGCGATAATTAAACCCCACGTCAGCTCGGCCGCCGCGTAGGAAGGGCTTCCTGCATGCTGCTCGGACGATACGATGACCCCGCGATGCGTACAGGCGTCGATGTCGATGTGGGGATAGACGCTGCGCTGGCTGATGAGCCGCAGCGCTGCGAGGCGTTCGAGCAATGCCACTCCGATTTGCGTACGCTCGCGGATCAATACGAGCACCTCCGTGTTCTTAAGCCGCGCCGCGAGCGTGTCGATATCCTGGGTATGATCGTTCCAGACGGTCACCTCGTGACCATCCAGCTTGTGGAAGCACGCCAGCGTACGAAGCGTATCAAAATAGTCGTCGAGAATGGAGATCTTCACGGAATACGCCTCTGTATCTTTGGGTTATGGCCGGGTTGATAGCCTGGAAAGCTACTTTTTCGCTTCGGCTTCATCAGCCATGACGTAACTCATTAGCCGGAATGAGTGGTCGAGCATTCCTTCAAATCCGGCGCCTTTCATGTTACCGCCGTTTTGGCTGCCGCCGTCCTGACTTGCTCGGCTTCCACGGTAATGCCGATCCCACCTCGGATATTGAACGTGCCGGTCACTTTAATGTAATGTGGATGAAGCGCCTTGATCAAATCGTCCAGGATCGTATTTACAAGATGTTCGTGAAAAACGCCTTCATCCCGGTATGACCACAAATATAACTTGAATGATTTCGACTCAACCACTTTCTTGTCAGGCACGTAGTCCACTCGTATCGTTGCAAAATCAGGCTGGCCTGTTGCCGGGCAGAGACAAGTGAACTCGCTCGTTTCAAGCGTTACCTTGTAATATCCTCCGGGTTGTGATTGGGAAAGGCTTCCAGCTTCTTGCTTGGCTTTGCCTTTCTGCCCAGAAGGGTAAGGTCTTTTAGATCAGTTGCAGTTGTTATGAATGCTCCTTATTGGGTTTGCAACAATTGCGGTTGCGCCGCGGAGAAATTGTACCAAGCATCTCTCCCCTGACCCCTCAGTACTCATTCTCATCGCAGCGATGGCTAGCGGTAGCCAGGGGCAGATTCTCGGCCCCCCCAAAAACTCTGTAAGCCCTGATAAAAGAAGATACACAGTGGGATCTTTTTTGCTTGACTTGTGAACATTTGTTCTATATAATGAATGGGTGACTGCTCCTCGCCCATATTCATTTTCCGAAGGCCGAAGGTGCGGGCGTTTTTCCTGCATGAAACCTCTTGTTCCTTCCGTGATAATGGCCGAGGGTGCCGGTGCTCTTCCGGCTAAGGAACAAGATCAGAAATACGAATGTTTGCAATCAACATGACTCACCTCCTCTCCTATCGCTGCTCGTTATCGCTGAATGATCAGATTCCCTTGGCCTTACCTCGTAAGACCATTCGTTCCTTGCGAAGCATGAATTCTCGCACCTGCACCTGGGGGACTTCCGAAGGTAGGCGCTCTTGCGAAGCATGTCCGCAGGAAAGCGGTCTTCTTTCCCGGACGCCCTGCCCGGAAGCCTCCTTCCTCGAAACAAATACTGCTAAATTCCATACCTCCCTTTCCAAGGGCGGGCTTCAGGAAGGATTTGAACCTGAATTGAACCCTTATTTTGTTACCAGAGGCGGTCCTGCAGATCAAAGTTGGCGAATGAGCGCCAGGCGAACAAAGTGGTCGGTGTTCGCACGACCATCACCGAAAGGAACTTTGAACCTGAAATCTGGAACTTGGAACTTTTCCCTGCCAGCATTCGAACTTGATTCGAACCGCTCGCGCCCTGCCGTAAGTCTGCGCTTTTTTTTGGCCGAGCGAGCCTCCGGCGAGCATCGGCCACTTCGACGATATGAATTGTCGAAGGACACCTGACACCTGGAACCATCCACTCTCTGCGCTAAATTCTTTTATGCTAGAATATGACCCAACTTATCCACTTTACACACTTTACCGGTCAAACTTGGGCCTTCTAGACTCATCCAAAGAACCTAAGGATATTTGCGCCTCCGCGTTAAATCTTTTTTCTCTAGATTATCCGCGTTCTATTTCTCCTCGTCGCCTAAAAGTATCAGGTAGCCAGAACGATGAACTGTCCTAGCTGCAAAACGGTCAATCCCGAGAACGCCAAATTCTGCATGAATTGCGGCGCAGCATTGGTCGCGGCAGCCGGGTCACGGGCCGGGGGAAACGACCTCGAAGCCCGGGTTTCTCGATCAATATCTACCCCAGGAACTGGTTGCCAAATTGCAGGCCGCCCGGTCCGGGGACGCGCTGGCGGGTGAGCGTCGCGTGATCACCATGTTGTTCTGCGATGTTAAAGGCTCTACCGCCGCGGCAGAGACCATGGACCCCGAAGCCTGGACGGAGATTATTAACGAGCGCTTTCGAGCATATGATCGCGCCGATCTATAAATATGAAGGCTTTGTTCCGCGACTGATGGGTGATGCGATCCTGGCCTTCTTCGGCGCGCCCATCGCCCATGAGGACGATCCGCAGCGTGCCATCCTGGCGGGCTTGGAGATCCAGGCTGGCATCCAGAGCTACGCCGCACAGCTGCGGACAAAGCATAAGATCGAATTCGGCCTGCGCGTAGGCATCAATACCGGCCTGGTGGTTGTGGGGGAGATCGGTTCCGATTTGCGCATGGAATACACCGCCATCGGCGATGCCATCAATCTGGCCGCCCGCATGGAGCAAACCGCCCAGCCTGGTACGGTGCAGGTCACCGAGGAAACCTATAAGCTCATCGCACCCCTGTTTGATTTTGAAGCATTAGGGGATATCGAAGTCAAAGGCAAGGCCGCACCGGTGAAAGCCTATCGGGTTCTCAAAGCAAAGCAAGTACCCGGCCATCTGCGGGGATTGGATGGATTGTCTTCTCCTCTCGTCGGTCGCAGCGCGCAGCTCGCACTTTTCGAAAGCTTTCTTAGCCAGCTCGATCGCGGCCAGGGAAATTTTGCCGCTGTTGTTGGCGAAGCCGGGCTGGGAAAATCCAGCCTGGTCGCCGAAGTTCAAAAGCTGGCACCTGCTTCAAAGGTCACTTGGTTCAGGGGCGAGGCGCTTTCGTATGCGCGCTCGACGAGTTATTTTGTTTGGCGTCAGGTGCTTCGCCAATCGCTTGATCTTCGTGATGATGACCCTGCCGCGGACGTTCGCGAAAAGCTTCGCTCCGCCTGCGAGGGCCGCGGCCTGGCAGCTCAAGCTGTCCCGTTTCTGGAAGCAATTCTTGCCGTCGAGAGCCCGGATAGTTTGCAGGTCCTGTCAGGATTTCAGGGCGATGACTTCGTCGCGCACATGACGCAGGCGGTGCGTGAGTATGTATGCAGTTTTGCCGCTGAATCGCCGCTGGCCTTGATTTTCGACGATCTGCATTGGGCCGATGAGGCGTCTCTAACTCTTCTTGTTAATCTGGCCGACCTGGTGCAGGGGCAACGCTTATTGTTTATCTGTATGACTCGGCCTGAGAACCATACTGCTTTCATTCAATCGATCCGTGACAGGCTTCAGGATAGGTTCAGCCAGATCGACCTCGTTCCCCTTCAAGAGGATCAAGCCTCCATGTTGTTGAACAATCTCCTGGGCGTCGAGGGCTTGCCGCAAACCCTGCGTCAGCAGATTTTGAACAAGGTAGAGGGCAACCCCTACTACGTCGAAGAAATGATCCGTTCTTTGATCGAAACAAAGCAGATCGTGCGTGAGAAGGGCCATTGGCGGATTGCAGATAAGGAAGTCGGCCTTTCGCTGCCGGGCACACTGAACGGCGTGTTGAGCGCACGTATCGACCGGCTGCCCGAGGACACAAAACAGTTGCTGCAAATGGCGTCCGTAATCGGCCGGTCCTTCGACCTGCGCTTATTGCGCGGTCTTTCAAATCTTAACGGGACCCTGGATAACCATATTCAAATATTGACTGAGGCCGGTTTGATCCAGCTGCTTGAGCCACAAGGGTACATCTTTCGTCACGTGCTCGTCCAGGAAGCTGCTTATAACTCAACCCTGATCAAACGCCGCCGCGCCCTCCATTTACGGATCGGTGAGCTCCTGGAAGATTTTTATGAGGGCCGGCTGGAAGAATATGCGCCTCTGCTAGCCTATCATTTTTTCAATGCGCAAGATGAGCGCTCGCTCAAATATGATCTGATTGGCAGGCGAGAAAGCCGAGCATCTTTATGCCAACTCCGAGGCCGCCACACACTACAGCAGGGCGCTCGGCACGGCCAAACGCATCGCCGCGGATAAAGACCAGATCGGTCAGCTTTACCGCAAGCTGGGCCATGTCCTGGAGTTGGATGGGCGTCACCAGGAGGCCCTGGCAAATTATGAAGAAATGGAAACTTTTGCTCAGGAGCAGGGTGATCGCCCACTGGAGTTGGAATCACTGACCGCCCGCGCGACCATCTATTCGATATTTACACAGCTTCACGCCCCTCAGCTGGCTGAGAAAATGCTGGTTCGGGCGCTTGCCCTTACGCAGCAATTAGGCGACCAGGCCTCCCAGGCTAAATTGCACTGGAGCCTCATGCTTAACTATTTGTTCTCCAAAGTTATCGATAAGGCAGTCCTGCACGGGGAACAGGCTTTGGCCCTTGCGCGGGTGACAGGCGACAAAGAGCAATTGGCGTTCATTCTCAATGACCTCACCCGGGCTTATACCTGCACCGGAGAATTCGAGAAGGGTTATGCGGTGGTTAGTGAGGCGCGCGAGCTGTGGCGCAGCCTCGAGAATCAAGCCATGCTGGCAGATAGCTTTGGCGCCGAAGCCGAGGCCGGTTTTAATGCCGGTGATTACGAACGCGCATTGGGATGCGCCGCAAAGTCGATTGGAGATCAGCGAGACGACAGGTAATCTATGGGGTCAGGCCTACAATAACATGTTGATCGGCTTCGTGACCCTCGATCGAGGCGAAGCCGATCGGGCCATCCCTTTGATGCAAGACAGCATCCGCCAAGGTGACCAGGCCGGCCTGCTTGCCAGCTCGGTGGCAGAGCGTGCTGAACTTGGCTGGGTTTACGGTTCCTTTGGCGATATTGAAAAGGGCCTCGATACGTGCCAGGAGTTGTTAGACATCACGCTCTCCAAATTACCTGACTGGAAATCTCTGCCGGTCGCCATGATCGTTCGTCTTCAGCTCCTTAAAGGGGATCTCCGGCAAGCCGAAGAGGTAGCCGGTTCCGATGGCCTTGTGCCCTTTTCCATCCCCTATGCGCGCTATACGATATTGGTGGAAATGGCCAATGTCGAATTGGCGCTTGCTCAAAAAGATTACCGCAAAGCTCTTGCGATCATTGATGAACTCCAGAACACGATACCCGCAACCATCCGCCCTGATATTCCTGAGGTGTTGTGGCATAAGGCTGAAGCCCTGCTCGGGTTGGGGCGGGTCGCAGAGGCTAGGCAAACCCTGCTTCGTGCCCGAGCCCTGGCCGAAGAATTATGCTCCCGGCAAAGCCTGTGGCGCATCCTGTCCCTGCTGGGCGAAATTGAATCAGAGGCGGGAAATAAAGTGGAAGCAGGTATACTTCGCGAAAAAGCTCGCCAGAATGTTTCTTTCATTGCCGATCGCCTGCAAGGCCTTGGATTGAAAGAACTCTTCCTCGATAAGCCGGATGTGAAGGCCGTGCTGAATTGATGAGCCACCCATGCAGCGGCTAGCATCCCTAGTAAAAGTACGCCCGGAAGAAGGGCAGCTTGTCCTGCTTGTAGGGTTGCTGTTCCTTTGCATACAGGCCGGCCAGGGCATGGGCGATAATGCCGCCTCGGCCCTGTTCTTCCTGCGCTTTGGGGTTGATTTTCTGCCCTATATGTATTTGATGTTGGGCGGGGTAACATTCGTGCTGACCCTCGCTTACTCTGCCGGCCTGGGCCGGCTTGGGCGTAACCGTTTCTTCCAGGCCATGAATTTGGGCCTGGTCTTCTTGCTGCTCATTGAGCGCCTCGCCCTGCTCCGTCCTTTCTCGCTGTTATATCCAATCCTATGGCTGACCGTCAGCTGCATGGATTTTATGCTGGGCACATTCACGTGGAATTTGGCCAGCGAGGTCAGCGACGCGCGCCAGGCCAAACGGCTGTTCCCGCTCTTTGCCAGCGCCGGTATTCTCGGCAGCGTGTTGGGAAATTCGCTGACCGGTATCGTGGCCCGGCTGCTCGGCACGGACAACCTGTTTATCTTTTATGCCCTTTTGCTTGGCCTGTCTTATTTTCTCACCCGTTCGATAGCGAAAAAATATTTTGTTCCTGTCAAGGCCGCCAGGAGTAAGTCGGGTTTGTTGAATGATCTGCGCTCCGGCTTTGATTTTGTGCGCGGTTCGTCTTTAATGAAGTTGATCTCTTACGCCTCGATCTTGTTTTCCGTACTGTTCTTCGCGATTGCCTTTCCATTCAGCAAGGTTGTCACGGCTTCTTTCCCCGATGAAGCAGGTGTGGCCGGTTTTCTTGGCTTGTTCAGCGGCATCACCACTGCAATTACCTTTTTGGTCTCACTCTTGCTGGCAAACCGCATCTATGGGAGGCTGGGCATCGTAAATAGCGTATTCCTGATGCCACTGGTTTATGTCTTTGGCTTCCTTGTTTTTGCCAGCCAATATTCCTTGACCGGCGCGGTCCTTGCCCGTTTCTCCCAGTTGGTTATCCTTTCAGGGATTGCCGGTACGGCCTGGAGTGCATTGTTCAACGTGGTCCCCTCGCAAAAACGCGGGCAGGTGTTGGCATTCACGAATGGTGTTCCCTCCCAGGTTGGCGTGGTGCTCTCGGGACTCTTGCTTGTGTTTGGCGAGCGGGTGCTGACCATTACGCAGATTCTTTGGATGGGAATATTGGTGACCCTGGTCTGCGGCTTCATGGTTTGGAAGATGCGCGCCGCCTATGGGCAGGCATTGATAGATGCCTTGCGCGCTGGGCGGTTGGAGGTCTTCAGCTTGGAAGAGCCGGCCTTCACCGGGTTGCAGGGTGACGCGGCCGCGCTGAATGTGGTTACACGGGCCCTGAAGGATCCCAAACCCGCGGCTCGCCGCCTTGCCGCGGAAATTCTTGGAAAGATGGACAATGCTTCAGCCATCCCGGCTTTGGTGCATCAACTATCCGACCCTGAGTCGGCCGTGCGTGCCGCTGTCTTGCGCGCCCTCGGAGAACTGTACGCCCTCTCTGCCCTTGATCCCATTACAGAAGCGCTTGATGACAAGGATCCGGGAGTACGCTACCAGGCTTTGGTTGCATTGACCCAATTCGAACTGGAACCCTACCCGAAGCTTCTGGCAAAACTTGAAGAGCTGCTTGGAGATGTATCGATCGGGATCCGGACACAAGCGGTCGTGGCTCTGGCAAAGTTGGGGCGTGGCGAACAGGCCCTCCCCAGTCTGACAAAGTGGTTAAAGGAAGGCGATCCGCCACTTCGTATTGCATCTCTCGATACATTCGGCCCCGTAGCCGTATATCTTGATGGTCAGCTCGATGCCTCTCCCGTTTTGTCGTCCTTGCAGGACTCGTCTGCCGCCATCCGGCAGGCGGCTTGCCAGGCCGCGGGCGCTCTTAAAGACCCCGCTGCCGCCGGGGCCCTGGCGGCGCGTTTGTCTGACCCGGATGCATCTGTCCGCAAAGCCGCCTCCGAAGCTCTAAGGCGCGGCGACACCGATCATCGCGGGCTGGTTTTGAATGTGCTTGATTCCAAAGACGAGCTTGCTTGTGACGCGGCCCTGGACGCGCTTGTTCCCGGGGAAATTCAATCTTCAGACCGCCTGCGGAAGTATGCTGGTGAGGAAATAATCCGTCTTCGTGCCTTATTTACCCAGCTTGCCAGCCTGCCATCTACGGGAAACGCGGTCTCTCTCTTACGTGAGATCCTGCAGAATAAGATCGAGCTCTGCGAGAGCCGGTTGGTCAAGGTTGTTGGGTTGGTCGGCGATCCACGCACCATGGATTTGGTCCGGAAAAGCCTGCGTGGCTCGAATCCTGAAGTGCGTGCCGCCGCCCTGGAAGCCCTGGAAACCCTTGGAGACAAATCGCTGGCCCGCGGTATCCTTTCCCTTCTGGACGAAGAGCCGGTGCATCTGGCGCCGTCATCGAGTATCGAAGAGTTCCTTGGCGGGAATGATCGGTGGTTGTGCGCGCTGGCGATCCGCGCAGCCCAGGAACTGAATTTACGAGAATTTATTCCGAAACTGGTCGGATTAAAGACCCATCCCGATGCCCTCATTTGTGAATTTGCCCTCGAGACATTGGCTGCGTTTGGCGAGGTGAACCCCATGGATACTTTGCAAACTATCTCAACCCTTGAACGAGTCCTCCTTTTGCGGGAGGTGCCCATCTTTGCCGATCTCTCACCCGAAGATTTACAAAGGGTGGCTGCGATCGCCGGCGAGCAGTGGTTTCCGGCTGGGACGGCTATTTTTCATCAGGGCGAGGAAGGGAATGTGATGTTCATCATCGTGAACGGTCACGTGCGTGTGATCCGTTCGGTCAATGGCAGTGATCAAACCCTGGCCCAGCGCGGCCCCGGTGAATTTGTCGGTGAGATGGCTATCCTCGAATCCGCGCCGCGTTCAGCGACATTGCTCACACAGGACGAAGTTCGCATGCTTGCAATCGACGGCGATACCTTCAAGCAGATTCTGCGCGAACGCCCCGAGGTATCGTTGGCCGTGCTAAGCAGTGTCTCTCGCAGGCTGAGAGAAATGGCCGCCTGAAAGGACAAAAAATGTCGCTCGAAGAAAATAAACAGCTGGTTCGCCGTTATCAGGAAATCTATAATAACAACAACCTTGATGCTCTGACGGAAGTGCTGGCCGAAGATCTTCTCACACCCCGCATCATGCCGGGTATCCCACCCGGATTGGAAGGCGCCCGGGCTGCCCATCGAATCATGCTGCTCGGATTCCCGGACTATCAAACCGTGATCGAGGATCTTGTTGCGGAGGGAGACACGGTGGCCGCGCGCATCACCATGACCGGTACGCATACAGGCGATTTTATGGGTATCGCTGCCACAGGTACCCAAGTTAAATTTTCCGGCATGTATATGGTGCGCATTAAAGAAGGCAAGATCGTCGAGCACTGGGGCGAAGAGGACGGCGTGAGCTTATTGACCCAACTCGGCGCGATGCCCAAACCGGACTAGATAAAGCGGAACCCCCCAGAGGGATCGATCAGGGCTCTTTTTTATCAGTCCTCCCGGAGACCCGTTCCGCAGGTTGCTTCAAGTCCAGGGAACGTACGCAACCAGGCTCGCAGGAGGCGTAAGCACCCGCTATTCATCTTCGTCTTTATGTTTGCCATACACTCTGATGACCGCTGCCTCGATCTCTTCCTCCGAATGTTTCTCACAGGCCACCAATGCGCGGTTCGGATTCGGGACTCGTTTTCCGCCTGCGCTCATCACTTTGCAGTCGATGAATTTTCCACTGGCATCGTATACGGCATAAACCTCGTATAGTTTTCCGCACACGATACATCCGTGCCACTCGCCTTTGGTATGTTTTTCAACCATAATGGCCTCCAATCACCAAGTCTTCCCGATCTTATCCCACTGCGCAGCGGGAAGGTATACTTTGCATCTCGGCCCCTTGGTCCTGCGCCTGTCCTCTATATCGTCAGAATCTAATCCAAATATACTTCATGATCGCACTTCGCCCGCACCAAATTCTAACCTGAGGCTGGCAGCTGATGAATCCTGAAATGTTCACTCGTACAACCAAATTAATCGACGCTCCGAGAGTACGGAGTGTTTCATATCCTGCCCCGGGGCGCAGCGTACTGGCACATATTTCCATGCCTGAAAGATACCCGCGGCTTGCACTGGAGGAGGCGCGATGAAAAGCAATCCGGAGTCACGCCGTTTGCATGAGGACCCGGCCTCTTGGAAGCATTGGGGTCCTTATCTGGCCGAACGCGCTTGGGGCACCGTCCGTGAAGATTACAGTTCGGACGGGACTGCCTGGAACTATTTTCCGCACGACCATGCTCGTTCGCGCGTCTATCGCTGGAATGAGGATGGTTTGGCGGGGATCTGCGATGATAAACAACATTTGTGCTTTAGCCTGGCGCTGTGGAATGGGCAAGATGCCATTCTGAAGGAACGCCTTTTTGGGCTCTCCGGCCCGGAGGGGAATCATGGGGAGGACGTAAAGGAATATTACTTTTATCTTGATTCCACGCCCACCCATTCTTATATGAAGATGCTCTACAAATATCCACAGCGGGCCTTTCCTTATTTGGATTTGGTGGAGACGAACCACCGGCGCGGCAAGAGCCAGCCGGAATACGAATTGTTCGATACCGGCGTCTTCGACGAGAATCGCTACTTCGATGTGTTTATCGAATATGCCAAGGCCGCTCCCGATGACATCCTGGTTTCCATTAAAGCTTTCAATCGTGGACCGGAGCCTGCCGAGCTGCACCTCCTGCCTACGCTCTGGTTTCGCAATACCTGGAGTTGGGGAAGGGAACACGATAAAATCCCCCGGCCCGCATTAAGAGATATAACCGTGAAACCAGGCGAAAGCTTCAAGCTGATCCGGGCCGATCATGCGGCTATTGGCCGTTATCTTCTTGCTTGTGAGGGGGCCGATGCTTTGCTGTTTGCCGAAAACGAGAGCAATATCCAACGCCTCTTCGGCTTGCCCAATTCGACTCCTTATGTCAAGGATGCATTCCATTCCTTCCTGGTTGACCGTAATACGAATGCGGTCAATCCCGAAAATGAAGGCACAAAAGCGGCTGCCTGGTATCACCATGTGATAGGGCCGGGCGAATTCCGGGAGGTCCGCCTGAGACTCTTTAAAGACACCGACGCAGAGGATCCGGAAGCCAGGGATCCATTTGGATCCTTCACAAGGTTCTTTACTCTCCGCAAATCCGAAGCCGACGAATTTTATGGTGAACTCCAACCCGAATCACTGGCTGAGGATGAGCGCAACCTCCAGCGTCAGGCCTTTGCCGGGATGTTGTGGTCAAAACAGTTCTATCATTACAACATCGAGGACTGGTTACAGGGCGATCCCGCTGAACCGCCGCCTCCACCGGAGCGCAAAAAGGGCCGTAACCATGAGTGGCGCCACTTCGACACGGCGGACATTTTCTCCATGCCAGACAAATGGGAATACCCCTGGTTTGCCGCCTGGGACTTGGCTTTTCACTGTATCTCTCTGGCGGTTCTGGATGCCGAGTTTGCAAAACAGCAGTTGCTGCTGCTTGGTCGGGAGTGGTGCCAGCACCCTAACGGCCAGGTGCCTGCTTATGAATGGGCCTTTGGGGATGTCAATCCGCCGGTGCTGGCCTGGGCCGCTTGGCGCGTCTACAAGATCGACGAGAAACAGCATGGTAAAGGCGATCGCGCTTTTCTCGAGCGCACGTTCCATAAGTTGATGCTAAATTTCACCTGGTGGGTTAATCGCAAGGACGCGGAAGGATTAAACGTCTTTCAGGGCGGCTTTTTGGGACTTGATAATATCGGCGTTTTTGATCGCAGCGCTCCACTGCCCACGGGCGGGCATATCGAACAAAGCGATGGTACGAGCTGGATGGGTATGTTCTGTCTCAATATGCTTACCATTTCTTTGGAGCTTGCTGTCCATGACCCTGCTTACGAAGATATCGCCCTCAAATTCTTCGAGCATTTCCTGTATATTGCCGATGCAATGAATAACATTGCCGGCGAGGCGATCTCGTTGTGGGATGAGCAGGATGAATTTTTCTATGATGTTCTGCATTTGGGAGCCGGCGAAAATTTGCCGCTCAAGATCCGCTCGGTGGTCGGTTTGATCCCGCTGTTTGCGGTTACAACCATTGAGCCTGCCCTGCTCGAGAAAGTCCCCGAATTCAAGCATCGTTTGGAATGGTTCCTCGAGCACAAACCTGAACTGGCAAAATTAGTATCCCGTTGGAATGAGCCCCGCATGGGAGAACGTCGTCTGCTGGCCATTTTGCGCGGGCATCGCATGAAGCGCGTGTTGAGCCGCATGCTGGATGAAAATGAATTCCTTTCGCCCTTTGGCATTCGCGCGCTGTCACGCATCTACTCTGAGAATCCCTATACTTTGAGCGTGGATGGTTCTACTTATACCGTCGAATATCAACCGGCCGAATCCAATACCGGGTTGTTCGGCGGCAATTCCAATTGGCGCGGTCCTGTCTGGTTTCCGGTCAATTATCTCATCATCGAATCGCTCCAGCAGTTCCATCATTACTATAGTGCGGACTTCCTGGTGGAATGCCCTACCGGCTCGGGCCGGCTGATCAGCCTGGACCAGATCGCAGATGAGCTGTCCGGGCGTCTAATCAGGATCTTTTTGCGGGATGGAGCCGGGCGCCGCGCGGTCTTCGGGGGAAATGAAACCTTCCAAAACGATCCGCACTGGCGTGATTACCTCCCATTCCACGAATATTTCCATGGTGACAACGGCGCGGGCATCGGCGCCAGCCACCAGACCGGCTGGACTGGGCTGATTGCGAAGTTGATCCAACAACAGGCGGAGAAAGCCTCCAATGGCTAGCCCCGCGCCCTTTCTGAATTTCGGTCGTGACCTGTGTGCCAACCTCGAGACCGCTGACTCGCGCGAATGGCTGGTGGCTAACGGGATCGGGGGCTTTGCCTCGGGAACCATATCAGGCATTCTCACACGCAGGTATCACGGCTTGCTCATCGCAGCCTGCAAGCCGCCTCTTGACCGAAAATTATTATTAGCCAAGTTGGAAGAGACGGCGATCTATAATGGAGAAACGATCGAGTTGTTTGCCAACCGCTGGGCAGACGGCTCCGTGAACCCGCCCGGTTTCGACCGTATCGAGCAATTTCATTTGGAGGGGGCCATGCCTGTCTGGACATTTGCCTTTGCAGATGCTTTGCTCGAAAAACGGATCTGGATGCAGCCTGGTGAAAACACAACCTACGTACGTTATAAACTGCTGCGCAGTCTTTACCCCGCCAAATTAAACCTGAAAGTGCTTGTCAATTATCGTGATTATCACGGTGAGACGCATAACAGCGCGGCACCGCAGGTTGTACTCATTGACCAGGGGATAAAAGTACTCGCATCTGAAGGCGCGGTTCCTTTTTATGTGCTCTGTGCGCAGGCCCAGGCCCAGCTGCGAAGTGAGTGGTACAGGAATTTTTCCCTTTCAGTTGAACAATACCGCGGCTTTGGTGGACTGGAAGACCATTTCCTGGCAGCTGAACTTCAGGCTCTTCTTCAGCCCGGCGAAATGCTGACCGTGGTGGCCAGCACTGCTGGCGACGCAAACACGGATTCTGAAATTGCCCTGGCGCAACGTAGAAATTATGAGTCTGATGTCGTCTCTCAAGCAGATATGTCCCTGAATAATGCCCCACCCGGTGTGCGCCAACTCCTTTTTGCGGCGGATCAGTTTATCGTCCGGCGCGAGACCATTAGAGAAAAAAGTGGTCGCAGTGTGCTTGCTGGTTATCATTGGTTCGGCGATTGGGGCCGTGATACGATGATCAGCCTGCCCGGATTGACGCTCGCCACCGGCCGCCCGCAGATTGCTGGCAGCATTCTGCGGACCTTTGCCCGTTATGTAGATGAGGGCATGCTCCCCAATCGCTTTCCTGATGCCGGAGAAGACCCCGAATATAACACTGTGGATGCCACGCTTTGGTATTTCGATGCCATCCACGCATATCATGCGGCAACAGGCGATGATGCTTTGCTGAAGGAGTTATTTCCGGTATTGCAGGAGATTATTGATTGGCATCTGCGCGGTACCCGTTATCAGATCCATGTTGATCCCGCGGACGGTCTGCTCTTTGCAGGGGAACCCGGTGTGCAGCTTACCTGGATGGATGCCAAGGTTGACGACTGGGTTGTGACCCCCCGCATCGGTAAGCCTGTGGAGATCAATGCGTTGTGGTACCACGCTTTGAGCCTGATGGCAGCTTTTGCCGATCGTCTTGGTCAGCCCTCCAAAATCTACCTCGACGCTGCAGAAAAAGCACGGCGGAATTTCCTTCGCTTCTGGAATGAAGAAGCCGGCTATTGCTTCGACGTGCTGGATGGACCGGATGGAAATGAGGCCTGCTTCCGCCCCAACCAGCTGTTTGCTATCTCACTCCCGCGCGGAGATGAAGGCGAACCTATGCTGTTCGATGCTCCCCGGCAAAAAGCCATCCTGGATGCGTGTGCGCTCCACCTTCTGACTTCAAACGGGATTCGCAGTCTTGCGCCTTCCGATCCTGGCTATATCGGCCATTATGGCGGCTCTCGTCGTGAGCGCGATGCAGCCTATCACCAGGGGACGGTCTGGGCCTGGTTGATCGGGCCATTTGTTAGCGCGCATTTGAAAGTTTATAAAGATGCGGCAGCTGCCCGGAGTTTTTTGTTGCCGCTCCTCGATAACCTTTCTACACATGGGCTGGGTAGTCTCAGTGAGATCTTTGATGGCGATCCGCCTTTTACGCCGCGCGGCTGCATCGCTCAGGCCTGGAGCGTGGCGGCGGTTCTACGCGCTTGGCAGCAAACGAACAACCCGTAGTGATTCTGATCTTCATTTAGCCGATACTGAAAACTAGTCTTATCTATCTCGGAGGAATTCATGCCTGATGCTAAAATCACCGTTTATGGGGCTTACTGGTGTCCTGATTGTCGCCGCTCAAAGAGATTCCTGGGCGAACAGTTCGTCCCGTACCAGTGGGTGGATATCGAACAGGATAAAAAGGGCGAAGAATTTGTTCTGCAGAAGAATAATGGAAAACGTATTATTCCCACGGTCGTATTCGAGGATGGCTCTTTCCTCGTCGAGCCGTCCAACGCAGAATTGGCAAAGAAACTTGGGCTTAAGACTGAAGCAAAGAAGACCTATTATGATCTCATCATCATAGGCGGGGGACCGTCAGGCTTGACCGCTGCAATTTATGCCTCGCGTGAAGGAGCAGATACACTGCTGATCGAGCGCTCTGGTTTGGGTGGGCAGGTCGGCATAACGGTTGGCCTGGATAACTTTCCTGGTTTCCCTGAAGGCATCAGCGGACAGGAATTTGCCGAACGCATCACGCAGCAGGCGCGCCGGTTCGGTGTGGAAATCTTGCAGGCACAGGATGTGGAGAGGCTTGAGATGGAGGATGGCTATCAGGAAGTCTACACTTCAGATGGCAAGCATTACCACTCGCGGGCTGTTTTGATCGCAACCGGCGCCACCTACCGCCGGCTGGAAGTTCCTGGTGAAGATGATTACATCGGAGCCGGTATTCACTTCTGCGCCACTTGTGATGGCCCTTTTTACAAAGGCGCAAAAGAGATCGTTGTGGTGGGCGGCGGGAACTCGGCAGTGGAGGAAGGCTTGCATCTGACGAACTTTGCCGAGAAAGTTACGCTGCTTGCCCGTGGCGACCGTCTTACCGCCAGTCAAATTGCCACCGAAAAGGTCAATGAGCCCAGCTCGCGGATGGAGGTGAAATACAATACGACGGTGGATGCGTTCGAAGGCCAGGATTCAAAATTGAAAACGGTCAAGATCCATAACATAAAAACCGGTGAAAAAGGAGAGCTGCACCCTGGGGCAGCCTTCATCTTTATCGGGCAGCAGCCCAATACGGGTTTCCTTAAAGATTATTTAAAGATCGATAAGTATGGTTTTATTTTGACCGGTCATGATTTTGTGCATGATGACGGAGCCAACGGCCAGGTGGAGCGGCTTGCTTTTGAGACCAGCGTGCCGGGTGTTTTCGCTGCAGGTGACGTGCGCCATGGCAGCACCAAACAGGTTGCTTCAGCAGTGGGAGAGGGCGCCGCGGCTTCCATCTCGATCAGAGACTTTCTACGGAGGAGTTAGGTGAAATGGGAGTGAGGGGAGCGCTCCCATTTCGTTCTGTAGCGCCAGAGATCTACACAAAGCGTTAGGGTCTGGCCCTACCAGGATGATAGCTACCTGCCCTGCGTGGAAATAGTGGGATACCTTACAAATTCATAAAGAAAAGACCGCTTTCCATCCAATGTGATTGCTCTAAAGTAAAATTTATCCGAACTGAATCTTTCCCCAAAGCCGCAGAAAAAAAGACGGCAGGGAGGTGGACCGATAATGTCTGAATTAGCCGAATCGGCGGGCGCAACTCGGCTTCACCTGCAATTCACATTCAGCGTATTACTCTTATAGGGTCTCGCTGGGAAAACTTGATGCAGAAATCGGTAGACATGGGATCAGCAATCAGGGGAGAGATCAAGGCGACAGGTGCCGCGAGCCTGGGTTTAGACCAGCCTCGCGCCCGGCTTTCCCTTATAGTTGGGCTTACATTTCTCTACTTATTGGTATTGCACCCGCTGTTGGGCATTGTTGGTCCGGTAGCCGCTGCATTAATTTCCATACCTGTGGCGATGGCGGGCTGGTATTTCGGCATAAAGGGTGGGTTGATTGCCGGTTTCCTGGGTATTGCTTTGAATGCTGCCACCCTGCCTATATTGGGGGAGGGTTCACCATATCTTTGGATAATCGCTTCCTGGCCTGGCAACTCCATGCTCCTCCTGTTGGGATATGTTGCGGGTCGCGTGCACCAGGAGTTGTCCGATCACGCCCATGCCCTTGATGAATTGCGCTCTCACGAGCGATATCTTGCCCTGGTTAACCTGGCGACCCAGAATATTCTGGCCTCCAAAGACCTGGGTGATACATATTCTTATATTGTCACCAACCTGGCAGACCTATTTGGGGCCGATCATGCCCACTTCTTTCGTTGGGACCCTGAACAGAATCAGGCAGTCCTTGTCGCTTCCACCAAACCGTTGGATCAATCCCTATCCAACATCCAACTGGACATTAATGAATCAGGCCTGATCGTGTCCGTTTTGCGAACTGGAAGAGCCCTGATATTGGATGAGCTGCCGAACACAGATACCCTTATCAATCCTGATCAAGTTAAGGCGGAAACCTCTCCAATCCAATCCGCTCTCTGCATTCCCATCCTGGCGGGTGAGAATAAGTTGGGCGCCATGGTCATCGCGTACCTGACTCCGCGTACGTTCAGCGATAAGGAGATCAATTATGCTGAATTGGCCGGCAGTCAAATTGCGCTTGCCCTTCGGACTCTCCAACAGGATATTGAGATTCAAAAACGGCTCAGGGAGGCCCATGCCCTTGCAGTAATAGAACATGTGCTGAGCGAAACCGAGCGTATCGGTATTGGGACGGTGCTGCAACTCATTGTTGACTCGGCCAGGGATTTGATCCCCGATGTCGAAAATGCAGTCTTGCATTTGATCGACGAGGAACAACAGATCCTGATCCCGCGCGCAACCGCCGGCTTTGAAAACGGCGCCAAAACCAAACTGAACATGCGGCTGGGCGAAGGAGTGGCGGGACAGGCTATTGTGTCGGGAGAGGTAATAAGTATTGCAGATACCCAAACCGACTCTCGTTTTTTGAACCAGAGCCCACCCGCAAAATTCCGATCCCTCATCGTAGCCCCGATACAAAGCAATGAGCGCTGTGTTGGAACGATAAGTATCCAGAATAAGAAGCCAAATGCATTTACACCTGATGAAGGCCGGCTCCTGGGAGCGCTCGGGACGCAGGCTGCCATTGCCATAGAGAACGCCAACCTGCTGCAAACCACCCAGCAGGATCTAAAAGAAATCAATGCTCTTTACCAGGTGAGCAGAGGTTTGGCCGGCTCCCTGGATCCCGATCAACTCCTGAAGAACGTTGTGGACTTGTTGCAGAAAAACTTTGGCTACTACCATGTTCAGGTATTTCTTGTCGATGCTCAACACGATTCGCTGGTGGCCCGCTATGGAAGCGGAAGGATCGGGGATTTTCTCAGGGAGCAGGGGTATCATCTGCCCATAGGAACGGGGATTGTCGGTCAGGTGGCGGAATCCGGTGAACCCTTCATGACGAATGATGTGGAACGGGTGGTCTTCTTCGTCCGCCATCCGCTGCTGCCTGATACCCAATCAAAGCTGACGGTGCCCATCAAAGTGGATAATAAAGTTGTGGGTGTGCTGGATATCCAACAAGTGCCTCCAGAGCGCCTGACTGCACGCGACATGCAGTTAATGATAACTGTAGCCGACCAATTGGCGGTTGCCTTGCAAAAAGCCAACCTTTATGGCGAGCTTCAAACTTCTCTCAGCCAGGAAAGATCCACGCATGCCCAGTTGATACAAAGCGAACGGTTGGCGGTTATCGGCCGGTTGCTGGCCTCCGTTTCGCACGAGTTGAACAATCCACTGCAGGCGATACAAAATGCTCTTTTCCTGGTTAACGAGGAAGAGAGCTTGTCAACCCAGGGACACAGAGACCTGGAAATCGTCCTATCGGAAACTGAGCGAATGGCGGATATGATCAAGCGGCTGCGCGCCTTCTATCGGCCGTCCCGGGCAGAAGACTTTCAGGATATAGAACTGAATAATATTACTGTGGAGGTTTCGGCTCTCACAGCCAACCACATGCGTCATAAGAACATTACCTACGAATTTGTGCCTGACCTTGAATTACCGGTGGTTCCGGGTATTCCCGATCAAATCCGCCAGATCGTGCTGAACCTGTTCATGAACGCAGTGGAAGCCATGCAGGCAGGCGGGCATTTAACTGTGTCTACTCAGCGTTTACCAGGGCAGGATCGAATCCAGTTTGCTGTCACCGACACAGGCCGTGGCATCGATCCTGAAATCCTGCCGCATATTTTCGAACCGTTTATCACTAACAAGGAAAACGGTACTGGCCTGGGTCTGACGATCACCGCCGATATCATCCGCCAGCATGACGGCGAAATACAAGCCGAAAACAACCCCGGCGGCGGGGCGACTTTTCGTGTATGGCTTCCCAAGGAAAGGAAGGAGAGAGAATAGCAGTCTCCGGTCATATTCTGCTCATCGATGACGAAGCTGTCCTCCGTCAAACCCTGGCCCGCATTCTCAAGCGGGCTGGCTTGGATGTCACAACGGCAGCCACGGGCCAGGAAGGGTTGGATCTCCTTTTGCAGCAATCCTTTGACTTGGTCTATCTGGATATCCGGCTGCCGAATATGAGCGGCCTTGAAGTGTTAAAAATCATTCACTCGAAACTTCCCGACCTGCCGGTCGTTCTCTTCACCGCACAACCTGACTTGAGCTCGGCGATAGAAGCGGTCCGTGAGGGCGCCGTGGACTATCTCCTTAAGCCGCTTAAACCACAGGCGTTGATCGATCGTACGCAAGCCATACTCGCCCGGCAGGAGAAGGAGCGTCGTAAACACAATATCCAGGTGCAAATGGATGCTCTGCAGGATGAACTAAAGGGCCTGGAACGCGATGAGGAGGTTCATTCAGGGCCGTCATCCAAAGCCGTAGGATCTGAAGAAAGGTTCCTTACGCGAGGCAAACTGACCCTGGACCTACACACCCGCCGCCTGATCATCGGAGAGCGAACGGTAAACCTCCCGCCGGCCACATTTGATTATCTGCTTGTCTTGGCGCGCCGCGCTCCCAACGTTGTCGATTATAAAACCCTGGTTTCAGAGGCCCAGGGGTATGAGGCGGATTCCCGGGAGGCCCAGGAACTCGTTAAGTGGCACGTCCATCACATTCGTCAAGCCATTGAGCCGGATGTTCACGAGCCTATTTACCTTATCAACATGCGTGGGGTCGGCTACCGACTTGTAATAAATTAAATACTCAGGGCCGATCTATTAAAGAAGTTGAAACCCGCTTCCTGCCAGACTGGAAGCGGGTTTTTGTCGTCCCAACTTTTGCCAACCATATTCACCCAATAGCAATCTGCATGATTTGGAATTTCAGGGAAAATTAGGGCAAATATCATGAGTGAGCCTGCCCTTTCGATCAGCCTTTCTCAAGCCCGGGTCCTGGTTGTAGATGACCATCCCGGGACGGCTACCACCTTGGCGCGTGCCATTTCTCAATTAGGGCCAAAGATAGAGGTCGTTTCGGCGACCAGCGGAGAGATGGCCCTGGAACAAGCCAGGGAGGGCGCTGTAGATTTACTCATCACCGATATGATGATGCCCGATATGAACGGCTTGCAGTTGATCGAGAAAATGCAGCTGCACCCCGGAGGGCGACCCACATACACGATACTGATCACAGCCTATGATGTTCCTGGACTGAAAGAAAGCGCAAGACGCCTGAGGGTGAATGAAACCATCATAAAACCATTTCGCCCCGAATATATGCGTCAGATCGTCAGTAAGATGCTCGAGGATCTGGGACCGTCGAAACTGCTTGGCCCCACAACCCAGACTAGACAGTCCAGTAAGATACTGATCGCTGATGATGTAGCAGATAATTTATCCCTCCTTTCTCGTTACCTGGTTAATGAAGGTTATTCGATCATCACTGCAAGCAATGGGATAAGAGCGCTTGAATTAACCCGCTCAGAAATGCCCGACTTGGTCCTGCTTGATGTTAATATGCCGGATAAAGATGGGTTTGAAGTCCTTAAAGATATCCGATTAGACCCGGCGATTGAGCATATCCCCGTAATCATCCTTACAGCTGCGCGGCTCGATCCGGTGGATGTGCGAGCCGGGCTGGACCTGGGCGCTGACGATTACGTGACAAAACCGTTCGACCGCCGCGAATTATTGGCGCGCATCCGCGCGAAATTAAGAGCCAAAGAAACCGAAGGGACTATCCGCCGCAGGTATAAGGAACTCAGTGTCCTGCCGGAAATCGGTAAAGATCTAAGCGGCCGCCTCGACATGGATGAATTGACCGATGTTATCCTCCGCCGCTCGGTCGAGACCCTCGGAGCCATGGTGGGACACGTGGTGATCCCCAATCACGGAGGGTCACTTCACAAACAATACTGCATAGTCTCCGCGAACCCTCCCGTATTTGAAGTGCAGCTTCCCCCTCTGAATGACCTGCTGAATCAACTCAAGGACAATCATCAGGGGTTGATCATCAATGATACCCTCAACGACTCTCGCTGGCAGACCACGGCCGAGAACCCCACCGGTTCGGTAATCATAGTTCCCATGTATGGCCGCCTGGATATCATCGGATTGATTATCTTATTCCACGAACGTCCGGGTTACTTCAATTCTGAACACCAACTTCTTTTACAGGCAATTGCCAGTCAGGCGGCCATTGCGCTGCAAAATGTGCAGTTATACGCGAGCATGTCACAAGAACGAGAGAGGATGGCCGCCATTCTGCAAAGCGCGGCGGACGCCATCCTGACTTTCGATGTGGACGCTTGTCTCGTGTCGTTAAACCCCGCTGGCGAGAAATTGTTTTCCAATGGCAATGCACGACTTGGTCGACCGCTTGCTCCCGACAGTGGATCTGACAGCTTGATCGAGCTTCTCGAGGGGGCTCGTACATCAGGTCATCAAGTTACGGGCGAAATTGCTCTGGCCGACGAGCGCGTTTTCACGGCTTTGGTTACTCCTATTCCGGGAGACGGCTTTGTGGCAATTTTGCACGATGTTACCTATTTCAAAGACCTCGAACGGGTAAAGAATGAATTTATCTCCACCGTCTCGCACGACTTGAAGAACCCGATATCAGTGATTGCAGGGTTCACCGAGCTGCTCGAGCGGGTGGGGCCGCTGAACCAAAAGCAGATCGAATATATCCATCGTATTCAGGCCTCGGCAGAGAACATGGATGGTCTGGTTCGCTGCCTGCTTCAATTAACCAGGCAACAGATAGGCACGATCCTCAAAAAAGAACCGGTGGACGTGAACGTCCTGATCTCTGAGATAACCAATGAGTTCCAACCGCAGGCCAATGCCAGGGAACAAGCTCTCCATTTCGAAATACCCATAGAAGAACCAAGGGTCAATGCAGACCCGTTCCAGCTAAAGCAGGCATTACGGAACCTGGTCGGCAATGCCATCAAATATACACCGAAGGGCGGCTCGATCTGCTTGTCTCTGGAGATGAAATCAGAAGAGGTGCTGATCAATGTGAAAGACACCGGTTGTGGTATCCCGCCGAACGAACTTCCACTCATCTTTAATAGATTTCATCGTGTCGGCAACGAGGCTTTGAATGGCGAGGAAGGGGATGGTCTTGGGCTGGCGATCGCAAAATCGATCATCGAACAGCACAATGGCAGGATAAGCGTGGAAAGCGAATTAGGGAAGGGCTCCTGCTTTACCATGATGCTGCCTCTCGGGTAAACAGGGGTCGCCGTATTTATTCATTCCTGATCAAAACAGGAACATCAACAGAAAGGATATATAAGATGGACAGGAAGAATTTTCTCAAGAAGTTTCCAAAGGTCTGGGGGTTGCTCTCCTGGGTAATTGTGATCTCAATGTTTTTGAGCGGGTGTGGTAGTGCCCCGCAGGCGAAGGTATATCATGTCGGGGTCTTGTCTGGTCTGGGAGCCTTCGCTGGCATAACCGACGGCTTTAAGTCAAAAATGGCCGAACTCGGCTATGTGGAAGGCAAGAACATCTCCTATGATGTTCAGTCGACGGATGTAGACATGGCTGCCTACAAGACCATCTCCAAGAAATTCGTGGATGAAAAAGTGGATATGATCTTCGTCTTCCCCACCGAGGCGGCCATGGAGGCAAAAGCAGCCGCCCAGGGCGCCAACATTCCGGTCCTGTTTTCCATGGCCTTCACGGATGTCGCAGGAGTAGATCTGATCGATAGTATCCGCCAACCAGGTGGAAATATCACGGGCGTGCGCTTCCCAAGCGCCGATATAGCCAACAAACGATTGGAGATGCTGCTTGAGTTGGTCCCAAACGTAAAACGGGTCTTTGTACCTTATCTCAAAGATTATCCGAATGTGCCTGGCCAACTGGACGTGATTCGTCCGCAGGCAGCCGAAAAGGGTGTGGAACTGGTTGAATTTGGTGCCACGAGTCCGGTGGACCTTCAATCCGAGCTGGACAGCTTTGTCGCCACAGATGGCGTTGGAATAGATGCAATTCTGATGATCGCCGAACCTCTGGCCATCACACCGCCTTTTTATTCGGTACTGGGCAAATTCAGTTATGAGCATAAGATACCGATTGGCGGGGCTTTAATGGATGCGGGCGGAGATTATCCAACAATCTTTGGATTGCTTCCCGATTCAAAGACCGTGGGCGAACAATCTGCGCTCATAGCTGACAAAATCTTTAAAGGCACCGCTGCCGGCACCATTCCGGTCTACACGTCTGAGAGTTATTTCCAGATAAACCTCAAAGCGGCTCAACAGCTGGGCGTGACAGTCCCTGATGGTTTGCTGAAACAGGCAAATCAACTTATCAGGTAACTGAATCTTAATAGGAATACAAAAAGAATCGACTTTATCAGGACATGGCGCTGGACAACGTTTACTCTCTGGTCTAGTCCCGATTTCACCTTGGACAGGTTGCTTGCAGAGATGGGCTGGTGTCTCCGCAAAGAAATACGAGATGTGAGGCAGGTATGCTGAAAAAACTTAGGTTCAATCGACCCCGGTCTGCGCAAAGTTTGGCGACCACCCTGGCTATTAGCCTTTTTGCCTTGAGTGCTTTGGTGCTTTTGATCTCCAGTGCTCTACAAATAGGCTTGAATATTCAATCCCAGCAGGCTGCACTCTCCAGCAGACAGCAAGTCATTGCTCAAGAGGCCAGCAAAACCGTCAGCACTTACATCCTGGAAAAATTCAATGAGCTGGACACCGCTGTCAAATTTTCCAGCCCCCTCACGGCCACCATAGTAGAGCAAAAAAACATTATGCAGGGTTTGCTGGGGCTTGATCCGGCCTTTCAGCAGTTTGCCCTATTTACTAGCCGTGGAATGCAAGTGACTAAGATTTCTCGCGTTTCGTCAACATTGTCACATCAGTTCATTTCCCTATGGTCGGGCGACATATTGGACCAGACCTCAAAAGGCCAGCAATTTATCAGCCCGGTCTACTTTGACGATGCAACCAGTGAACCTCTAGTCTCGATCGCCATTCCGGTGAAAGATGACTTTGGAGATTTTCAGGGTACTTTGATTGCGGAAGTAGATTTGAAGTTTATGTGGGATCTCGTAGACCAGCTTAAAGTCGGCAATACGGGCTATGCCTACGTTGTGGACAACCAGGGAAACCTGATCGCTTTCCATGATACCAGCCGTGTTTTGCAGGGGGAAAACGTGAAGAAAATCGGCGAGGTGTCCAAGTTTGTAAATAGTTCGGGGCAGACAGCCGATATAACGCCGGGCATCACTACCTATAGTGGCTTGCTTGGAAATACTGTAGTTGGAACTTACGTTCCCCTCGGTACACCACCATGGGCTGTAGTAACCGAATTGCCATGGCAAGAGGCCTACCAGGGTGTAGTTCAGAATGTGGGGCTGACCATTGCCATCCTGCTGGTCATGGGAATTCTTGCTGGCCTGGTGGGCGTCTACATTGCACGTAGGTTGGCAGTGCCGCTGGTCGAGCTCACAGAAACGGCCACGCGTATCGCAGGTGGGGAAATGGAGTTGCAGACTGCGGTGAGCGGCCCCCGGGAAGTCGTGAGTTTTTCCACAGCCTTTAACCATATGACGACCCAATTACGTGATTTGATCGGCTCATTGGAACAGCGCGTGGCTGACCGCACCAAAGCACTGTCTGCCTCGGCTGAGGTCAGTCGCCGTCTTTCGAACATCCTCGATCCTCGGGAACTGGTCGTGGAGGTGGTAGAGCAACTTAAGTCCACCCTGGGTTACTACCATGCCCATATTTATCTTCTTGACGAAGGGACCCAGGACCTGATCATGGCAGGCGGAACCGGAGAAGCTGGGCGAACCATGCTGGCCCAAAGGCACAGAGTGTCCAAAGGAAGGGGCCTGGTAGGGCGAGCAGCTGAAGCCAGGGACGTGGTTCTTGTTCCTGATACCAGCAAAGACCCAAACTGGCTGCCCAATCCCCTTCTGCCGGAAACCAAATCCGAAATTGCCGTACCGATCATGGCTGGCGAATTGGTCCTGGGTGTGTTGGATGTGCAAAATAATATAACGGATAGCCTTGGTGAACAGGACGCAGTCCTGATCAGGTCAATCGCCGATCAGGTGGCGATCGCCCTCCAGAATGTGCGCCAGTATGAGATGGTGCGCCAGGCAACAGAACAGTTGTCAGAGGCGTTGGATATCGCCAAGCTTGCCAACTGGGAGTACGACGTCGAAAAAGACCGGTTCCATTTCAACGACCACTTTTACTCGATCTTCCATACAACTGCAGAGAGGGAAGGCGGCTATGAGATTTCGTCGGCCCAGTACGCGCAGCACCTGGTCCATCCAGATGACGTACCGGTGGTCGGAGCCGCGATCGAGAAAGCCCTGGCTTCCACAGACCGGCACTACAACACGCAGTTGGAACACCGTATTCTCTATTCGGACGGCGGTGTCGGCTATATCTCGGTGGTTATCCACATCGATAGGGATGAACAGGGCCGCATTGTCCGGTATTACGGTGCGAACCAGGATATCACCGAACGGAGACAGGCTTACGAGGCGATTCAGCACACCACGGCACAATTATCAGAAGCACTGGATATCGCCAAGCTTGCCAACTGGGAGTACGACGTTGAGAAAGACCGGTTCCACTTCAACGACCACTTTTACTCGATCTTCCATACGACTGCAGAGCAGGTGGGCGGTTACGAGATATCGTCGGCGCAGTATGCGCAGCATCTGGTCCATCCAGACGATGTACCGATGGTTGGCGCGGCGATCGAGAAGGCCCTGGCTTCCACAGACCAGCATTACAGCACGCAGTTGGAACACCGTATTCTCTATTCGGACGGTGGGATCGGTTATATCTCGGTTGTGGTAAATATCGACCGGGATGAGCAGGGCCGCATTATCCGCTATTACGGTGCGAACCAGGATATCACCGAACGCAAGCAGGCTGAGGTAGCCCTGAGCAAGCGCGCCACTGAACTGGAATTGGCTGCACGCGTGAGCACGGCTGCCGCGACCATCCTCGAAACCGACCGACTCCTGCAGGAAGTCGTGGATCTCACTAAACAAACCTTTGGCCTGTATCACGCTCACATTTATCTGCTTGATGACGCGGGCGACACCCTGGAATTGACTGCCGGCGCCGGTGAAGTGGGCAAGCAAATGGTCGCCGAAAAGCGCAACATTCCGCTTAATCGTGAGCAGTCTCTGGTAGCTCGTGCAGCCCGCAATCGCACCGGTGTGATTGTAAACAATGTTCGTGTCGAACGGAACTTCCTTCCTCACCCTCTCTTGCCGGAAACACGCTCGGAAATGGCAGTGCCTATGATCGTGGGTGACCGGGTCGTCGGTGTCTTCGATGTGCAGTCCGATAAAGTGGATCACTTCACCCAGGATGATATTCGCATCCAGACTACTCTGGCCTCCCAGGTAGCGGTGGCCGTTCAGAATGCTCGGTCCTTCTCGCAATCGCAACATCAGGCAGAACGTGAAACCGCCTTGAACGTTATCAACCAGAAGATTCAGAGCGCCACAACAGTGGAGGCCGTGTTGCAAATCGCTGCCCGCGAACTGGGGCACGCCCTGGGTGCTCCCCTCACTATTGCCCAATTGGGCCTGAAGGCCCGCGGCAATGGCGGCGGAAAATAACCTTGTCTGATCGATGCAGGAAAACCATGTTCCTCATTGTTAGTGTGAGCATCGGCAGGTTCGGGAGGCAATAACCTATGTTTACTGAAAAATACCGGCAACGGCTTGATGCGCTGTTTATGGACATTGAGCGTCTCGCCGCGGACCCCGCCTGTAATTCGCCGGAAATACGACGCGAACTTGAAACCCTGCGTGCGCGCTTGTGCAAACTGGAATCAGAATTTTCGGAAGGCAAAAAACCTGCCCTGATCAGCCAGGAGACCGACCTGCCTGCCAGCAAGGACAATGGGAATGAGCCAAAGTCACGCCTTGAGCCCTTCCTCCTATATGAGAAGGAGCAGATAGCTTATGCCTACACCGGTGATAAACTGGAATCGCTCCAGGAGGCTCCTTACGAAACGCCTCCTTCTGACCGTGCTGTCACGGCTTTATTAACAGACGGTGGACAAACAATCGGGGAAATGCAGATCGAGGCGCCGCCTCAGCGTACTTGGACAGGGGAAGAGAAGAACCTGGCCAACGCTGTAGCCCAACAAGCCTCGCTCCAAATTCAAAACCTGCGACTCTTGGCAGCCACGAAACGGGCCCGTGCCGAAGCGGAAATTGCTACTCGCCGTTTCATACACGAAGGTTGGGACTCGTACTTGGATGCCATTCACAAGAACGAACGGATTGGATACGCGTTCGATCAAAGTTCCGTCGAGCCTTATATCGAGAAGCTCCCTGCAAATTCCGGATTTCACCAGCCCATGGCGCTCATGGATGAACAGGTTGGCGCTCTATATGTAAAGACGAATCCATCCCGGCCATTGACGAACGACGACAGACAACTCTTAAGTGCAGTTGCTCAACAAGTGGCGCAGCAGGTCGAGAGTATCCGCCTGCTGGCAGATGCGTCTCGGGCCCGCGGCGAGGCCGAGGAAGCCACCCGGCGCCTTACTCAGGATAGCTGGGTATCTTACACTTCCGATCAGGATGAATTGTCGCTGGGCTTCATCTATGATTCCAATCAAGTCACGTCCCTGGAGAGATCCCTCCCACCGGAGCAGCTTACTTTCGTACAGCCTCTAACGGTGCGCGGCGAAACCATCGGACAACTGGCAGTAGCAGGCTGGAAAGATATTCCATCAGAGGCAGCATATCTGGCCTCTTCAATTGCCGCTCAGGCCAGCATTCACCTGGAGACCCTGCGATTGGCGGATGAGCTAAGAAAACGTGCTGCGGAATTACAGGAGCTGGATCGCCTGAAATCTGCTTTCCTGGCAAACATGAGCCATGAGCTGCGCACACCGCTTAATTCCATCCTGGGGTTCTCAGATGTAATTCTTGAGGAAATTGATGGTCCGCTAACGGAACCCATGAATAACGACTTGCGGCTCATCCAGAAAAACGGTCAGCACCTGCTCCACCTGATCAACGACGTGCTTGACATGGCCAAGATCGAAGCCGGAAGATTGAACCTGTCTCCCGAGAGGTTCCTGGCTCACGATATTCTCGATGACGTAGTCAGCATTACGTCCACATTAGCCAGTGAAAAGAATCTTTCTCTCTTTATCGATGCGGACTCGGATAATGAAATCCAGATCTTTGCCGACCGAACCCGCCTGCGGCAGGTCATGATCAACCTTGTCAACAACTCGATCAAATTTACAGAAAAGGGCCGAATTGCCATTGGTGTCTCCCGGCAGGGAACGGATAACATCTTGATCAGTGTCAAGGATACGGGTGTGGGCATTCCTCCAGACAAGCTGGAGACGATTTTCCAGGAATTTGCGCAGGTTGATACATCTTCGACGCGCAAAGCGGGCGGTACCGGTTTGGGCCTGCCCATCAGCCGGCGTCTGATCGAATTGCATGGCGGTCGCTTGTGGGCTGAAAGTAGCGGCGTACCCGGTGAAGGTTCAATCTTCTACGTGGAACTTCCCATCGAAGCCAGGATTACGGAACCGATCGAAAAGCAGGAAAAATAGTATGGCCAGACCGAAGTACCTTGAATGTAACCTCTGCGGGAAGCAGCAGCCCTACCAGCCATTCGAAGCAGCCATTTGCGTTCATTGCGGTTCTCAATGGATGGAAGGGCGTTACGACTATGACAGCTTTAAACGCGAGATCTTGCGCGGCCTTCCGGGACGCCCGCTTGATATGTGGCGGTACCAGGACATCCTCCCCGTGGATACCCCTGTTGCTCTCGACCGTTATCCTGCAGGTGGTACCCCGCTGTGGCTTTCCCAGCGTTATGCTCCGGGGTTTGGTCATCAGCGGGTATACATAAAGGATGAACGCTACGGTCCGACCAGTTCCTTCAAAGACCGTCAGGCCGCTGTTGCAGTCGCTGCCATGGTCGAGGGCGGCGTACGTGAAGCGGTCATTGCCTCCACGGGGAATGCTGCTGTCGCTTATGCTGCGGCCTGCGCCAGGGCAGGAATCAAGTTATGGGTCTTCATGACCAGCCTGGTCCCGCAGGAAAAACTGCGTGAGATGGCGCTCTTTGGAGCCGAGGTCATCCGCGTAAGCGGCAGTTACGACCAGACAAAACAGATTGCTGCCCAGTTTGCACAACGTCGTCACCTGTTGCTTGACCGCGGCACAAGTTCGATCCCTGCCCGTGAATCCATGAAAACCATTGCCTATGAGATTGTCGAACAGCTCGGCTGGTCTGCTCCGGACTGGTATATCCAGGCTGTGAGCGGGGGGATTGGACCACTGGGCGTGTATCAGGGCTTTAAAGAGATGTACGGCATGGGACTCATTAACCGTGTTCCCAAGCTGGCTGTGATTCAGGCGGAAGGCTGTGCCCCCATGGTAAATGCCTTCAAAGCCGGGCGTAATGTGGCCGAACCCGTTATCCCCAATACGCGCATCATTATCCTGTCCACGGGTGACCCTGGGACGAGTTACACCTACTTATGGAACCTAACTCAGCAATTCGGCGGCGCAATGGAATCGGTCACAGACGCCGAGGCATTTTCCTCCATGCAGCTGCTGGCCGAGAGGGAAGGCACGGCCGTTGAACCTGCCACCGCGGTTGCCTTCGCGGGCCTTCAAAAATTGCTCGGCAACGGAACTATCCAAACGGACGAGACAGTTGTTGTGAATTGCACCGGCCACACCTTCCCGGTGGAACGGCACATCCTGGGCGAAGGATATGCCGTTGATGTCCAGTTGAGCGACAGCCAGGCGCCGGCCCCGCGTGAGGGTCTGCAGGCCGCTCTTGAAAACCTGGACGAGAAGACGACCACCATCCTGATTGTCGATGATAACGATGACGATGCACTGCTGATCCGCCGTCTGCTCGAAAGCCGCAGGGCATACCGGCTCTTCCATGCCAGGGACGGTTGGGAAGGCCTGGCAATGGCCCGCCAAAAAAGACCCGACCTGATCGTGGTGGACCTTATGATGCCCGGGATTGATGGGTTTGGGCTTGTCGAAGAATTGCGCTTGGATCCTCGAACGCGAGGGCTTCCGATCGTTGTGGTGAGCGCTAAAGATATCAGCCGGGAAGAAAGAAAACGGCTGAACGGTCATATCGAAGCTGTGTTTCAAAAAGGTGCCTTACAGCCTCGAAAGTTTGTGGATCAGGTTATTCAGGTCATTGAAGATAAAAACGCAGAACAAGGATAATGGCGAACATGAACAAAAATATTCTATACATCGAAGACAACCCGGACAACATGTTGCTTGTGAAGCGCGTGCTGAATTCGCATGGCTATCATGTGTTCGAAGCCCAGGATGGGATGGAGGGACTCTCCGTCGCGGAACGCGAACAGGTAGATCTGATCCTTTTGGATATAAATCTGCCCGATATCGACGGCTACGAAGTTGCCAGGCGACTGCGCTCCAATGGTAAGAGTAGTCTAGCCTACGTTCCGATCATTGCCATCACTGCCAATGCCTTAAAGGGCGATGCCGAACGGGCGCTCGAAGCCGGATGTGACGTGTATATGTCCAAGCCGATTAACATTCGTGAGCTTTGGGCGAGGGTGGAAGGGTTTGTTGAATCTCCGCTCTAATCGTCGCAGGTATAAAGACTATAATGGTGTGATCTAACCGGATAAAACCCATCTTCATCCACCAGTTAAAGGCAATTAAAAAATTAATGACTACCTCATTTTATTTACAGCTGGAATGTTCGGGTTGCAGCGAAAAATTCTCTTCCGATGAAATCCATACTTTTTGCCCAAACTGTCAATCGCCTTTACTGGCGCGCTACGATCTGGAGAGTGTCGGTAAACAGATCGATCGCAACGCGTTTCGTCTGCGCCCGTCCGGAATGTGGCGCTGGCACGAATTGCTCCCTGTCAAGGATCCCCAGAATTTTGTCTTCCTGGGAGAGGGAGACACATCGTTATTGGATGTTCCACGCATAGGAAAAAGACTTGGGCTTTCCCACCTATTCATTAAAGATGAGAGCAAAAATCCCACAGGATCATTTAAAGCACGAGGCCTAGCGGCCGCTGTTTCCAAAGCGAAGGAATTGGGGATCGAAAAAGTAATTATCCCGACTGCTGGCAACGCTGGCGGAGCCATGGCCGCCTATGCGGCTCGGGCCAAGATCAAAGCGCTTATTTATATGCCCAAAGACACGCCCCGTGCGAACATCGAAGAGAGCCGTATCGCGGGTGCTGAAGTAGTGCTGGTGGATGGTCTGATCAGCGATGCAGCGGGCATGGCGGGCGAGAAAGCGCGAGCCGAAGGCTGGTTCGATCTTTCAACATTTAAGGAGCCCTATCGCCTGGAGGGCAAGAAGGTTATGGGGTATGAGCTTGCCGAGACCTTTGACTGGACTCTCCCGGATGTGATCGTCTATCCCACCGGAGGCGGTACCGGTCTGGTAGGCATGTGGAAAGCCTTTGAGGAACTCGAAGCTTTGGGCTGGTTGGATAATACAAAAAGGCCGCGTATGGTGTCGGTTCAGGCCGAGGGTTGCGCGCCGGTGGTAAAGGCTTTCGAATCGGGCGCCCTCTTTTGTGATTTTTGGTTGAACGCGCATACGCTGGCTTCAGGGTTGCGCGTGCCTAAAAGCTTTGCTGACGCCCTCATCCTCCAGATCCTACGAGAAAGCAAAGGGATCGCAGTAGACGTAAGTGATGCCGCCATACTCGAAGCTCAACACAACATCGGCCGGATGGAAGGAATTTTTGCTGCGCCTGAGGGGGCGGCGACACTGGCTGCGCTTGAAAAGCTTATTCAACAAAAGTGGATAGATCCCGAGGAAAGAATTGTCCTTTTCAATACGGGCTCAGGCCTGAAGTACCTCGATCAAAAGAGCTAGCTGATCCAGGTTGAGCCTGGGTGCTGGTTTCATTGTCAGCACTTATTAAGAATTGCCCTGCCAATTTCGGCAGGGCGATAAACTTTGCAAATTGATTTATTGAACAGCCAGCCTCGGCCTGAACATATACCCGTATACATGATATATGCCACTTTGGATGTATTGTTTTGATTGTGCAACTGGCTATTTGAGAAGATTTAAGGAAACCCTCTCTTATTAGTAGTTCAAGATCATTGGGTGAGGTTATAAAGGGGCGAGCATCACCTGCTACCTGTTACCATGGTGTGGATCCGATTTTCTTGCCCATTGGTTCACGCCAGTTATTGGTTTACATAGTCTCGCCGGTCCAGCCGGTCTGTTTTTGCGCACCATTGAACAGATCGGTGAGTATCACCTGCAGTGAGTCAACTTGTAGATGTGACGTAAGATATATGTCTTGAAATATCGGCAAAAGGAGGCGGCCATGTTGAGCCTCGTTTACTGTAACTTCCTCCCCGACTTTGCGTAATCTTCCTCGGCTAATTGCGCAGCGAGTGCAAGCATTTGATTCACGTGGTAATGGCTGACCATGACATATTTCACGAGGGGGCTGCGGATAAAATGCGGAATTGACATGTGCATCCTGAGCGCGTGACGGACGCGTGTACCGCCGTTGAGCAGGATATCAAATTTCACGGTCTCTGTACTAACTTGTTTTCCGTTCTCGAAGGAATGCACAGTGTAATATTCGAATGGATGCCAATCCACAACCACTTCCGTGCTGACGGATTTGCCGTGCGCACAGTGATTGCGTGAACCGAGTCCGGGTCGGCCCTGTGGCTGATCGCCTGCGAACCAGGTGACATGGCCGCCATTCCAAGCATTGCGCTTCTCTGGGTTGTGCATCCATTCCCAGGTCACAGAAGGAGGTGTGGGAAAGTCCATCTGCATAACAATGTCCGCATCTTTGTCTTCAAGGACGATGCGGCGGGTTTCGCAAAGTTCCTGGTAGCGCTTGTGTAAATCAATATTGAAGGTCTTGATCTCGCCGAGGCTTTCATACTCTTCCATCTGGATATGGGCATCGGCAAGATTTCAAGCCATTGTGGTTCAGGCATTGTTCTGTGAACAGCATATACGCCCGCCAGCCGGTCGCTTCGGTGACGTGGTTCTTGGTGAGGCGGTGAATCAGGTTTACATCCGAGCCGACGAGTTCCTTGGTGTTGGCGATCCTTTGTTGAATATAGTCGCCGCAATGGATAAAGAATTTCAGATCAAGAGAGGGGATGTTGCGGCAGGCATTGCAGGTACAGGTGGTGGCGCGCTTGATCGAAAGCTGTTTGTTGCGAAACGCAACATACATGGATTCGATAAAATCGATCAAGGTTTCGCTGTCCACAAATACATTTTCAGGCGCATACGCAAACACCGCGTCGCCCTCCAGCTTGGAAATCGTCATTGTGGGTTGAAAGCGTCCTATCAACAATTCCAGCAATTCGGAAAGAATCTCCTGCGAATGTTCAAGCTCCGTTTTGGCGACGAAGGACGTATACCCTGAAATGTCGGCAATGATCAGATAACCGTGTTGGGTGGTTGTTGACATTTTCAGAACATGCTCACATAGCGTGGGCTTCCATCAGTTCCTTTGCCCTGCGCAAATCGCCTTCATTTTCGCTTGACTGTTCCAGCAAGAGCACATAACCGGCTTGAAGAAGCCGTCACCGCCGCCTCGTATCTGATGGTGAAACGTGTGCCGCCTTCGACGCGATCAAATGACCTCCGGAATATCAGCGGGAGGGGTCCGGAGACGGCTTTCCACGCCGCGACCCGGTTAGGCTCGTACTCAATAACTTCGTACACCGTTGGGATTTGTCGGCCAAGCAACTCGCTGGATAAACGAAATGTGGAGCCTACGCCAGAGAGCCTCCCGATGTGTTCTTGGCTGCAACCCACTCGCGTCGCCACTTTAGATCATTCTCAAGATTGGCTAGAAATCCGAAAACTTCCTCGATGGGTCGGTTGATCATAATACTCAATTCGAATCCTTCCATCTAACTCAGCTCCTCTCGTCTTAATAGTTGGCCTGTCGCTTCAACCATTATCTCCCTGTCACTGCCATAATCATTTTCCCAAAGATAAAGGCTCAAATAGCCAAAGTCTTGAAATCCCAGGCGACGATATACGTTGTACCCTTTTTGGGATGCCTGTAGGACACCAATCCGATAACCCATCTCGCGCGCCTGCGAGCAGCGGAGCCAGTGTGACGGCCGAGCCGATCCCTTGACCTCGCACCTCTGGAATGCATGTAACGTTATAGATTCCTGCCACACCTTCAGAGAGGAATAACTGAGATGTGCCGACTGGCTTTCCGTCAAATAGAGCGAGATAAGTTCGAAACTGCGGATTAAAAATTGCATCTGTGAAGAAATCGTACCAAACCTGCTCGAACTTCTCACCGATTCTGAAACCAATACTTGCAACGTGGATCCATTGCCTCAATGCGTATTCATCGACTACCGGGATGATCCGTCAGGCCAGGATGTATAGGCTGACACTCTGGCAATGTGGAGAGGTTGACCGCCATCTCGGTAGCGTATGATTCTCTGAACGTCAAACCATGAGCAAGCAGAGCCTTAGATGTTTCAATGGACTGCACGCCTTCATGAGCCAGCCAGGAAAGTTTCCTGATATTCATTGACTTGAAGTGAGCCAATGCGCTTTCAATGAGTTCATCGGCATCTTCGGATGGCAATCGCCTGCTCACGACCAGGTTCATGAAAAAATCTGGCAGATCCGTCATCAGCCAGGTCAGATAGCTGCCAATGGACAATTCAACGTTTGGCGAACGCCCCAGGCAATAATGATACGCCTGCCAGTTTGCCTTGATGGCGGATTTCACTGATTTCCTTACGGAAAGTTCGGTCAAGATATGTTTCATGCTAAAAGCAGAACCATTTCTTTTCATAGTGCAAATAGCAAAAGAGCATTAATGCACTGGCCGTCGAAAAGAAAGCTTGCAGGAACCAGACAGGACCAAAGGGCAGACTGATCACATACAACCAATACACTATATTTCCCAGGTTACCCAATGCAAGGTGTCCCAGGCTATAAGAACTCAGGTCTTTTGTTTTGAAGGCTTTGAATAGCATGGGGAGATTGCTGCTGATAAAGATCATACTGGACGCAAAGCCGGCCAATATTTGAAGCGAAGAAGTGTTCATAACCTAAGATCACCTTTCCTTGACGCTAAAGTGATGAACACCCTCAGCAGCAAACCAAGAGCAGCATTCCATCGGTGGACGACGGTTTTGCTGATTCTCAACATGGCAACTATTGATTGGTGTTTCGCCGCACGAGGATTCCCAAGAGCAACCCGAAGACCAGCAAGTGATCTAAGATATTCACGATTAGCTGGGACGTTGTTGGAGCTGGTAATGGAGGTGTCGCGCTGAGAGGGGTTACGATCATGTTCATGACAATGAAAACGGCAAATCCATACAGGATCGAGCCAGGGATGACATAGCGGCGTAGGAGAGGAATGCGGTCGGCGCTCAGGATAAAAACACCAGCGATGACAATGCTGAAGATGTAGTGGAAGAGCACCCCCAGCAGGGCGGTGGCGATGCCGCCTGCGAAGGCGGATTCCCCCAATGCGCCGCTGGCTATATATTGATATACAGAAATTAATGGGTACCCACCCAGGACACTACTAACAAACCAGTGATAGACTATCTCATCGGTAAAACCGATGATCAAGCCGCCGATCACACTTAGACGAAGGAGTGAATTGCGGCTGTTGAGGGATGTGCTGGCGATAGTAGACATTATTGAGATTCCTTTCTTTGTTTAACTCCAACGGTTGGCCTCGCGCGCAGCGCTGTAGCGAAGAGGAAACGCCGTCGCCTGCATGCCATTGTGGGGCGGCGGAATAATAATAGATCGTTGCTAAAACATCGTGTTGTTGTTCGCTGATTTTTCAGGAACTTCCTGCACCACATCCCAATGTTCAACGATCTTGCCGTTTTCAAGACGGAAGATATCCACGACCGCCGTACCACGGTCGCCGGGTTTGAGGATTAAGTGACTATGCAGGGCCACGTAATCGCCTTCCGCGATGATCCTCTTTAACTCATAGCGAAAATCTGGAAAGTTTTGCGCGAACCTTTTCACGATCTCAATAAAAGGTTCGGGGCCATCTCCTGATCCGGGATTATGCTGCCGATAGTGCGGTCCAATATATTTGGCGACCGCTTCTTCGGGTTTGCGTTGGTTAATGGCGAGTTCATGCCACTCCCGCACGATTCTCTTGTTTGCTTCCAATTGGTCGTTCATGGATCCTCCAAAAAGATTTTTTATTATTCGAGCATAAAGAATTTGCGTACAACATTCATCATTCCATGGGTTATGGAATGATGAATGTCGCGTGAATAAATGGAATCATTTTGCGGTTGTTGACATACTGGCTCTGCCAGCCATGTAAAAGCCAATTGCAAGCAGGGCTTGGATCAAGGCCGGTCCCCAGGAAATATTATGAGTGGGCATCTCAACGAGAAAGATGCCATATACACTGACGGCAGCCCACAGGGCAAACAGCAAGGTGTAACCCAGTACGACCGAGTCACGCGTTTTTGATGGCCCATCATTCCGAACCAGCCAGGCCAGCACGGCAAGCGCTAGCAAGACCACGCCAATTATTTTGGCGCTGAAGGCTGCCGAAGGGTCAGTTCCCGTAAGAGCGGGCGGAGCAAAGAACGAGACTATGCCTAGCAGGATCAGCACAATTGCTGCGATCGTGAACATAACATTGAGTTTCATTTGGTTTTCTCCTTTTTATATGGGATGCGACTCAGAACGAGCGCATCAATAGTTACAAATCATTAGATGTGTGAACGGATCACGACAGTTGCCTGATGACCGTAGCCCTGTACGGCGCGGCTAACAGCTCCTCCAGTTGTCCATAGGCGCCGTTTGCCATGGCCTCCTGCATCGCCTCTGCTCGCACCTCGGCTGAGGCCCAATCGGCAGTCTCAACCAGTATGTTGGGGTTATCAAGGACCTCGTAGTACGTGCTGCCTAGAAAACTAGGCTGGCCCGATCCAAATTTCGCCTCAACGCTCTCGAGCAGACTCTTGAGCTCAGCCCGCTTGCCTGGCTTGGCTTGGAGTTCGACGATCACTTTGATTGACGCTTCATTTTCTGTTGACATGGGTTATTCCTTCGATAAATTGGATTTGATTAGTAGTGAATTGGGCCATGTTGCAAACAATCAGTTGGGATGGATCAGGTTTGTTGTAACAATAAGCGTTTCCTTTCTGATAAGATTTATCTAATCATCATCCTTCGTTCGTCGTGCTATACTCTTTTGTAGTTTAGCGAAACGCCATTAATTCATCATTATTTGGACACATATTGTCTAAATTGATTTTTTCTTTACTGGGTCGCTTGAAGATCGAGCATCGCCAGTTGGGGGTGATCACCCTCACCAATCGTAAAGCGATCGGACTGCTGGCCTATCTCCTGATCGAGTTGGATCACGCGCACAGCCGTGAATTTCTGCTGAGCTTGCTGTGGCCCGACTTCCCCACAGCTGCTGCGCAAAACAATCTCCGCGTCACATGGGCGCAGCTTCAGAAAGCGCTGGGAACGAGCGCTTCCGACGAGCAGCCTCACCTGATCGGTGATCGACTCACCTTGCGCTTCAACCCCCTCAGTGATCATGAACTGGACGTGGCTCGCTTCAACACCTTGATCGAGGCCTGTCGCCTCCCCCCGCATCCCGATGCAGGCGATTCCACTGAATATGCCGCATGGCTGACACAGGCGATCGATTTGGTGCGCGGCGACTTCTTGGAAGAATTCTCGCTCGGCGATTGCTTGCAGTTCGACGATTGGCTCACCCTTCAGCGCGAACACATCCGCGTGCAGGTGATCTCGGTGCTGGAACAAATCGCTGCGTTTCACGAACACGCCGGTCAACTGGCTGAAGCTGAACGCTACATACGCCGCCTGATTAAATATGAGCCGCTGAATGAATCCGCCTACCGTCAATTGATGCGCGTGCTGGCGCGTGCGGATCAACGCGCCGCCGCGTTGGATGCTTACGAGACCTGCCGCCGCATGTTGGCGACCGAGCTTGGACTGGCGCCAGCCGTTGAAACCGTGAGGCTGGCCGAACAGATCCGCGGCCTCGCGCCGTTCGAGTCGCATTCGACGCACTCTGCTTTGCCGCCCGTTCTGACGCGCTTTTTCGGACGCCAGCCGGAATCCGCCCGCCTGGTTGATCTGCTCTCTCGACGAACGGTCAGGCTGGTGACATTGGCCGGACCCGGCGGCGTCGGCAAGACGCGTCTCGCGATCGAAGTTGCCCACCGCATGGCAGGCGTTTTCGCCCAGGACATGTGCTTTGTTGAATTGGCCGGCGTTGTGGATGAAAGATCGGTGGACGATGCGGTCGCGGCGGCGTTACATTTGCCAACCAGCACCGGTCACTCGTCCACCAGCACGATTGTGGAATACCTGCGTGACAAGACCATGCTCTTGGTGCTCGATAATTGCGAACACCTGGTAGAAGCGTGTGCGCGCCTCGTCCAAACGCTTTCCTACGCTGCCGCGGGGCTGACCGTGCTGACAACGAGTTGCATCCCCCTGCACCTTGACGAGGAGCACGTAGTTCGGGTGGAGCCATTTGCCATCCCCGCAATTAATGGCCAGGAGCGACTCACGGTTGCAGATGCGTTGAGCTTTGACGCGATTCAGCTGTTCACAAATCGTGCCTCGCAGGCGCTGCTGCATTTCACGCTCACCGACGCGAATGTTCTGGCCGTTGCCCGCATTTGCCAACAGCTCGACGGTATCCCACTGGCAATTGAAATCGCCGCCGCACAGGTCCGTGCCCTGCCCATCGAAGCAATCGCTGACCGGCTGGGTCAACGCTTCACCTGGCTGAATAGGCAGGTGGGGGATACGCTGCCGCGCCAGCGTACCTTGCATACCCTGATTGATTGGTCCTACGGACTCTTGGGCGAGCATGAGCGCTCACTTTTGTGCCAATTAGCGGTCTTTGCCGGAGGGTGGACATTGGAAGCCGCAGAGGCGATCAGCGTGCCCGGAGAGCCCTGCGCCGAGCTCCTCGCTGAACTGGTTGATCATTCGCTGGTGGTGTTTGGCTCTGATGTCGAGCGCCGGCGCTATACGATGCACGAAACCATCCGCCAGTTTGCGCAGGAGCAGCTGCATGGCAGCAATCAAGAGGCAGATGCGCAGGAACGTCACGCCCGCTACTATGCAGAACTCGTCTCACGCGCGGCAGAAAACCGAACCGGGCAGCCATTCCCTGAGCGATTGCAGACTGTCGTAAATGATCACGATAATTTGCGACAAGCATTCGAATGGTTGCTTGCCCATGATCGTGAGCAAGCGCTGGTTCTGGTCGCACAGTTGGGTACGGACCTGAATTTCTGGGAACTGGGCGGCTTTTTCCAGGAAGGGCGCCGCTGGCTCCAGCGCGCATTGGAGCAAACAGAGCAGCCCGTATCGATCCAACGGGCACGCGCCCTGTTGGCTGCAGCTAACCTGTCCTCGGCAATTTCCGATATCGAATATGGACTACAATGCGCCCGGCAGGCGCAACAGTTGTTTCAGCAACTTGGCGATCAACGGGGGGAGATTGACGCCCGATTGAGATATTGCGACATGGCTGGGCTTGCGGGTCTAGACACAAATTTACAAACGCAAGCTGAAGAAGCGCTTCGGATGGCTGAGCAGAGCTCCTATAATTTTGGGATAGCGAAGGCCAGGCGGATACTGGGTTCCATTGCTTACGATGCTGACATGTCTGAAACAGCACTCCAATATCATCTCCCCAGCGTGGCCCTCTGGCGCGAACTGGGGAACCCGTTTGAGCTTGCAAATGCCCTTAATAATCTTGCTGTAGTCTTACTGGAAATCGGCGAATACGTGGCGGCGAAACAGGCATTCGAGGAAACCCGGGAGATCTTCCAATCGCTGGGATACCAGCGTGGCATCGCAACGGCCATACATAACCTGGGAGAAACCGCTCAAAAGATGGGAGAGTATGTGAGCGCCAGGGAATTACTCTGCGAATTGCTGCGCATTCGTCACCATTTGGGCCTACCACGCGGCTATCCCTACTCATTTGAACTGCTCGCGCAGGTCAACGAGAGTGAAGAACGCCATGAACAAGCGGTTCAACTTCTGGCGGCGGCCGAAAATTTGCGCGCTCTCATTGGAGCGCCACTCGAACAAGTCGCCCAGAAGCATGTCATGGCTGTCTTGGACAGAGCACGCACCCGGCTTGGGGATGTGGCATTTGAACTGGCATGGTCGAAAGGCGCGACGATGACCACCGAGCAGGCGATCGCGCTTGCGCTGAGTTGAGCGAGTTCGCGCCGTTGAAGTGCCTTGTTGTGTCTTAAAACAAACTCCCCGGCATTGAAAAGCGGGGGAGTGGGGCATGACCGTTTACGAGAGAGAAGTCGAATACCCATAAACGAGTATTCCGCAAGATAGAGAAATTTATCTTTCTTTTTATCTGGGGGCTATGCTGTGGTATGTAGCGAAGCAGACCCAAACTTGTACCCATATACGATTACCCTTCGCTCGTGCCATCTCGACCGGCATGCCGATTTCCACGAGCACATTGCCCAGGTTGGTTAGTTGCGCCGTTACCATCGGGCCCTCTTCCAGCTTTGCCGGGGCCACGGTGTAGGGGGCATTTGCGTAATCGCGAGTCGGCGTTTGCCTCCTGCTGGGGAATCCTGTTCCGTTCTTTTTCGTGATAACTTCATCTCTTCTCCGGGATTGAAAATAATAAGAGCTGCGGGCCATGCCAAACGTATCGCAGGCTGATTGCACCTAATCACCTTTCGTGAACATCAAACCTCTATTGTAGTTTCCTTTTAAGGTCGGACTTCTTCGTGAAATACTTCTATTTGCGAAGATTCGATGACTCGATCACTATTATCTTCTTTCTCAGATTCTTCCTTGATTTTTTGGCAAAACATCACTATAATAATATCATACTTTGAGACGCTGTCTCGTATTGTGAGACACGGCAGAAGGCTCACAATATTGCATAATATACGGTCCTCGCAAAGAGTAAAGCTAATCTGTGATTGCAAAAAGTCGCCTGAGCCTGAAGGGGGGGGAGTGAGATTTGCAGGAAAATCGGCACTTTCCCCCACCGTCATTTGCTCTAAGCTGATAAGCTCTGAAATGAAGATAAGCGAGCGCAAGCCTTATACCGTTAGTTATTCTAACAAGGGCCGCTCGCTTTTTCTAATAGATTCGCAAGACAGATTGGGATTTGAGTTTTCAGTCCCCAGTTAATACATCCCCCGTAAGAAAGAGAAGTACAGAAATCATGTCAGAAAAGCGTATCGCCGCATATCAATTGGTCGATTATCTTGAACAGCTAAATGTCGAGGTTGTCTTTGGTCTGACGGGTCATACGGTTATTGCCTTCCTGGATGCGTTGGGTCGTAGCAAAAAAATCCGCTATGTTTCCACTCGTCACGAGCAGGTTGCTGCACATGCGGCCGATGGTTATGCACGCGCGTCGAGGAAGCCTGGGGTATTGATGACACATCTGGGCCCCGGCCTGACCAATGCAGCTACCGGTGTTGCCAATGCTGCTCTCGATTCAATACCGATGGTGGTGATAGCGGGAGATGTCCCCTCCTATTACTTCGGCCGCCATCCCCATCAGGAAGTCAATTTGCACATGGATGGAGACCAGTATGAAATTTACCGGCCTTTTTGTAAACGCATTTATCGCGTAGATAGAGCTGAAGACTTTCCTCGCATTATTGAACGTGCATTTCATCTTTCACAAACTGGTCGTCCCGGTCCCGTCCTGGTAGATGTACCCATGGACATGTTTTCGGCGGATTTGCCTGTTGGCGCTTTCAATAAAACCCCGCCACAAATGTCGAAACCAACAATCGATCTCCATACCGCCGAACGCGTTGCCCAGGCTCTTGCAAAGGCGGAAAGACCTGTTCTTTATGTTGGCGGGGGAGTTCTTGGCGCGGGCGCAAGTGATGAACTGACTGCGCTGGCTGAGGCCTTGGAAGTGCCGGTGGCCCATACCCTCATGGGAAAAGGGAGTATGAGCGATGATCACCCGCTTCTATTGGGTATGACGGGTTTTTGGGGAACACCGATTGCGAACGAAATGTGCCGGACTGCCGACTTGATTGTGGCGATCGGCACCCGCCTTGCTGAGGCTAATTCGAGTTCGTGGGATGCACGTTTCACTTTTGCCATACCCCCCACGCGTTTAATTCATATTGACGTTGATCCTGCCGAAATTGGCCGCAATTTCCCCACAGAATTGGGAATTATTGCCGATGCGAAAAACGCGCTTGAAATGATTGCAAACGCGGCCAAAGGTATGCCCAGACCCGAGAGAAAGGGTTTGCGAAAAAAGATTTCAGCGGGGCGGGCGGAATTTGCAGCCAATTGGAAGGATCAATGGAACTCGGAGCAATACCCACTCCGCCCGGAACGCATCCTAAGTGAGGTAAGAAAAGCGCTGCCTAAAGATGGTTTCCTGGTCACAGATGTTGGTTGGAATAAAAACGGCGTAGCTCAGCAGTTCCCGTTCACCGTGCCAGGCACATTTATTACTCCAAGTGGTTTGGCAACGATGGGATTTGGCCCTGCAGCTGCCCTTGGGGTAAAGATTGCACAACCCAAGCGTGCCGTACTGGCTCTCGTAGGGGACGGGGCTTTCAGCAGCCATATGTCTGTGGTGGCGACTGCAATGGAAGCTGAAATCCCTGTGGTTTGGGTGGTCATGGATAACGCTGCTTTTGGAACAATTGCCGGCCTCGAGAAAGCGCATTATGGCTGGGAGTTCGGGAACCTTTTTGAAAGCGAAGGCAAGCCATACAGAGTGGCCTATGCGGATGTTGCACGTGCCTGTGGGGCTGGCGGTGTCTTTATTCAGCAGGCGAATGAACTTGGCCCGGCCCTGAAGGAAGCCCTTGCGTCCGGCATTCCGACGGTGATCCATGTGCCAATGGAAAATATTCCGACGCCAACGCCAGGGTATTGGAACATTAATGATATCTACCGGAAGGGTGAATAGTTGGTGCTGATGGAGATAGATTGCATTGGCAAGTCGTTGCATGTTCTATTTGGCTGATCTTATCATCCATACTTCTTACCAGATTCTTTAAAAGGAGGCGCAATTGTAAAAATACCGATAAATTACATTGAAAGGTCCGTCAGGTTCTTGTGACAACAAAAACGAGGAGATACCTAAAGGAGAATAATCATGAAAAACAAAGGATTGTACGTCCTGCTCGCCCTGGGGTTGTTGCTGGCTTCCTGTGCTCCCCAAGCCACGCCGACAGCAGCGCCAGCCACCCAGCCAGCTGCAGCCGCAACCCAGGCACCAGCCGCAACCGTAGCACCCACGGCGGCTTGTAGCCAGCAGGTCAAGATCGGGATCATTGGCTCCATGAGCGGCACCACAGCGTCTCTGGGCGATTATATGAAAAAAGGCGTTACGCTTGCTGTTGAACAGCAAAATGCTAAAGGCGGCATTCAAGGCTGTCAAATACAGCTGGTCGTCTACGACGATGAAGCCGATCCGACCAAATCGGTTGGCCTGGCGCAAAAAGTCGCCACAGAAGATAATGTCATGGCGGTTTGGGCTACCACCAACAGCAGCACGGCTTTGTCGGACCTGCCGGTTTTCGAGCAGTATAAAATTCCCCAGCTCACGAACGGCACCAACGTGGATATCACCAAGCAGGGCAGTGCGTATGTCTTTCGCGCCACTCCTGCCGGTCCCGCCTTTGAGAATTCGCTGATAAACTATTTGGTTAAGACGGGTGGCTTCACCAAGTTCGCCATTATCGCGGACAACACCGCGTACGGAAAAGGTGAATCCGACTATCAGATCGCTGCCCTCAAAGCAAATAATCTGGAGGCCCTCGATGTTGAGTCGTATGGCGCCGACGACAAAGACTTTACCGGGCAATTGACCAAGATTATGACAACACAGCCTGAGGTCCTTTTGTTGGCCTCCTCCGAGGTCGCTGGCGGCCTGATCGCCAAACAAGCTCGTCAACTTGGTTTCACCGGTTCTATCGCCGGGGGTGTGGCGATGGGTAGTGCCAAGTTCCTTGAAACCGCAGGCGATGCGGCTGACGGAGTTTATTTTACAGCCGCCTATCCTGGCAACGACGCCAATGATCAAACCAAAGCTTTTGCAGCCGCTTTCAAGGCGCGCTGGGGCGCTGATCCCGAATTCCACAACGCCAACACCTATGACCTCACCCAGGTGCTTTTTATCGCCATGGAAAACGCTCATCCCCTGACCCCTGAAAATGTGGCTGCCGAAATGCACAAGGTCTGCGATTACCAGAGTCTTCAAGGTAAGATGTGCGTTGACGCGAACGGCGAAACCCTGAACACAAGCCTCGTCGGTGTCATCAAGAATGGCCAATTGACGTACCTTGGGCAGTAGTTTAAAGCCTGGCTTTAATTTTCCCGGAGGCGCTCAAACCGTCTCCGGGAAAACAGTAAACCTCTTGGATATATGGCTCGTAAGAACGAATTTACTCGTTGGTTCTCCTGCAAAGAGCCACTGAGGTGCCCACTAGAATTTACTTTTGCGAGAGGTCGAATTAAGAAACGATTGACATGTCTGATTGAGAAGGAAGGGCTTGCCCGATGAATTTCACTACCATTTTGATACAGACGTTAATTGGCGGCATCGGGATTGGCTGCCTGTATGGGTTGGTCGCGTTGGGCTACTCGATAACTTTTCGCGCGATGGGCCTGGTCAATTTTGCGCAGGGCAGCATTTACATGGTTGGCACTTATTTTGGGATCATCTGGTATCGGGGCATGGTGATGGGTTTACATGTGCCCTATGCCGTTGCCTTCTTTATCGGGCTCTTTTGTAATGCGTTGCTGGGCATACTACTGGAACGAATCTTCCGCCCGCTGGCAAAACTCGACCTGATGTTGATGCTTCTGGCCACGATCGGCCTGGGCTTTATCCTGGATAACCTTTTCAGCATCATCTTTGGCGCGGAAGGGTTTGCCGTTGATTCGCCGCTGTCCAATACCCCCTGGAACATCTTCGGTGTTCGCGTCCTTCCCCAAATGGCGCTGTTGATCGGAGTTTCCGTTTTGCTAATGATCGGAAACCAGTTGTTTTTGTCAAAGACCAAGGTGGGCACGGCTATGCGCGCCTCGGCCGCTGATTTCGAGATCGCGCGAACCATGGGAATCCCCACCAACCTCATGAATGCATTTGCTCTTTCCATCGGTTGCGTGATGTCGGCAGCCGCGGGAATTTTAGCTGCGCCAATTGTATATGTCGCCCCTTCGATGGGCGTGGCAGTTGGCCTTAAGGGATTCGCTGCAGCTATTTTGGGTGGGCTTGGCAGTATCCCCGGCGCTATCGCGGGAGGATTGGTGTTTGGCGTGCTCGAAGCTCTCTCGGCGGGCTTCATTTCGTCGACATGGACAAAAGCAATCGCCTATATCGTCATGGTGGTCGTGCTGATGGTCAAGCCATCGGGCATTGTGGGTGAGATTACCGTGGAAAAAGTGTAAGAATGCTATCGAACTCTAAGCAGCGGGAGGGCTGATGAAGAAAATACCGAGCATTCTCAAGTGGGTATTCATCGGAGCGGTAGCGTGTCTTATGCTTGTGTTTCCCTGGATCGCCAAGAACCGCTATCAAGTGCATGTTATGAACAATATCGGCATCTGGCTTTTGTTGGCCTTGGGGCTTAACATAGCGATGGGCTATGCCGGACAGTTCAATCTTGCATTGGGGGCCCTTTGGGGCGCTGGCGCGTATACGGCGGCGTTATTGCTAACCAATTGGGGAGTCCCATTTTGGATCAACCTGCCGTTGTCGATTATCGTCGCGGCGATACTCGCCGCGTTCGTCGGTCTGCCGTCCTTTAAGGTCCGGTCCCACTATCTGGCACTCGTGACCATCGCTCTGGGCGAAGCGATGAACCTCGTCCTGGTTAACGAGGACAAGATCACCGGAGGCGCGCTTGGTATTAATCGCATCCCAATGCCGAATTTATTTGGCTTTCCAATCAACACCGACGAGCGTTACTATTACGTTATTCTAATCATGGTGATTCTTGGTTACTTAATCGGCCGGCAGATCGTGAGCCATCGAATTGGTCGTGCCTTCCGTGCGCTCCGCGATGATTTTCAGGCCGCCCGAGCCATGGGCGTTAATACGGGCTATTACCAGATCCTGGCCTTTGCTATCAGCGGGGCGTACGCCGGCGCGGCCGGTGCGTTATACGCTCAATTGAATACCTATATCAGCCCTGATATTTTCACGTTCAACTCCGCTTTGATTGTATTGACCATGATATTGGTGGGAGGCATGGGCAGTCTTCCGGGTTCCGTTGTTGGCACTGTTCTGTTGCTGATTATGAATGAATACTTACGGGTTTTCCAACAGTGGCAATTGGTCGGTTATGGCGTCGCCATTATAGTCGTGGTGACGTTCCTGCCGGGAGGCGTGGTTGAACTCGCACGCCGATTCGCAAACTTGCGCCAACGTTGGCCAGCTGGGCTGAAGAGGGAAAATGAAAGCACGGAGGAGGAACAAAATGTTCCTTGAGATTGATCAGCTGACAATGAAATTTGGCGGCTTGGTCGCCGTGGACAACGTCTCGATCAGCATTGAAAAGGGCGAGATTCATGGTCTGATCGGCCCCAACGGCTCAGGCAAGACCACGATTTTTAATGTGCTCTCGGGCTACTACAAACCGAGCGGGGGAAAGATTACTTTCGAGGGAAGGCAGATCTCCGGATTGCCTGCACATCAGATTACCGCGGCCGGTTTCGCCCGTACATTCCAAAATATGCGCTTGTTCAAAAGTATGACCGTGTTGGAAAATTTGCTTGTTGCGATGGGATACCATGCCAAGGTAGGCATGTTCCGGGAGATTTTCGACCCGGTGGCGGTCCATCGGGAAGAGCAGCAATTTGTGGGGAAGGCGATGGAACTGCTGGATTTGCTGGAAGTTGGCAAGTTCGCGAACGAACCGGCAACCAGCCTGCCGTATGGCCATCAGCGCCGCGTCGAAATGGCCCGCGCTTTGGCCACCGACCCAAAGGTCATCCTGCTGGATGAGCCAGCCGCGGGACTAAATGAAGTTGAAACGGAAGACCTGCGTAAAATGCTCATGAAGATCCGCGATCTGGGAGTGACCATTTTCCTTGTCGAGCATGACATGAAACTCGTAATGGAAATTTGCGAAATGATCAGTGTTTTGGACTACGGCAAAAAGATCGCTGAAGGAACGGGTCCCGCTATTAGAAAAGATCCAGTTGTGATCGAGGCCTATCTGGGCAAGGAGGACCTCCAATGATCATCGTTGAAAACCTTCATGTCTATTACGGCAACATCCATGCAATCAAAGGCGTTTCCTTCGAAGTGCGTAAAGGTGAGATTACGGCGCTCATTGGAGCCAACGGCGCCGGTAAGTCCACCATCATTAAATCCATTTGCGGTTTGCTGAATCCGCGCGAAGGAAAGATCTTACTTAATGGCTCCCCCATTCAAAGGATGAGTGCGAACCAGGTGGTGCGTCTGGGAGTCGGACTTGTCCCTGAAGGGCGGCGCGTTTTCCCCGTATTGACGGTGGATGAAAACCTGGAAGTTGGCGCCTACGGGCGATCCGATAAGCAGGGGATCGCCCGGGACAAGGAAAAAATGTACGAAACATTTCCGCGCCTCAAGGAACGCCGGAAACAATACGCCGGCTCGTTGAGCGGCGGAGAACAACAAACGCTGGCTATCGCGCGCGCTCTGATGTCGAAACCGCAGTTGCTTTTGATGGACGAACCATCGCTGGGCCTTGCGCCCCTTCTGGTCAAGCAGGTGTTCGGGATTATTTCCGAGTTGAACAAGGAAGGTTTGACGATCTTTCTCAGTGAGCAAAACGCGCACGCGGCGCGTTAACGATCGCTCATCATGGTATTGTGATGGAAACAGGCAAAGTTATATTTTCTGACACGGCGGCAGCACTTCGGGAGAATTCCGTAGTCCAGCATGCATATCTGGGCGTCGGCTAAAACAAAGTTTTTTGGAGGAACTATGGGTCAAATTAAAGTATTGTTTCCGTTTAAGGACGGAGAGGAAATCTGGTTGGGGCTCGATACGCCAGGCTTCCGCCGCAAAGTGTTCCAGACGATCGACAAGAAATTGGTGAATTCAGATCACATAGTTGCCGGTTTGACCGTGTTCGAACCAGGTGAAAGTTCTGCCTGGCACAATCATCCGAAATCGGAAGAGGTTGATATCATCATCCGCGGCAGTGGGATCTTGAAAGACGGCGATGAAGAGGTGCCATTCAAAGAGGGCGAATGGATGTTTATCCCGACGGCTGTCTTTCACCAGCATAAGAACACAGGGGATGAGCCGCTTTGGATGGTCTGGATGTACACGCCCCCTGGAGAGTTGCCAAAGGACTAACGGTCGACATTCAAATTATTGAAGCCTATTGAGTTGGCCTTAATTTGGCAGTCTGTAAAGACAAACTAAGGACGATATGAAAGCGGCTTTCCTATTAGCACCGGAGAAAATTGAAATAAATGATGTCCTCCCGCCACAATTGGGCCTGGGGGAGGTATTAATCGAGCCAATATGCGTTGGAGTTTGCGGCTCAGATATCTCATTGTTCTCAGGTCATCGTACACCGTCAGCATATCCATTATTGCTTGGGCACGAATCTGTTGGGCGGATCAAAGCAGTGGACAGCCATGTCACACGATTTAGAGTGGGCCAGCGAGTGATAGTTGAGCCTAATTACCCGTGTGGCAAGTGCGCATTCTGCTGTTCAGGACGCGGTAATATTTGTCCGAATAAGAGAAGCCTGGGGGTCACGATTTCAGGATGTTACGCAGAGCAATTCGCCGCCCCCGCGGAATATGTCTGGTTAGTCCCTGATACGATTTCCAATGAAGACGCAGTAACAGTTGAGCCGCTTGCAGTGTCGCTCCACGCCTTATGGCAATCGGGGGCGCAGATAGGAGACACGATTGCGGTTTTGGGTTGCGGCTCCACTGGATTATTGTTAATCCAGGCCGCGGTTTCCGAGGGAATTCGCGTGTTCGCACACGATAAATTTGAAAGTAAATTAGACATGGCGCGCCAGTTGGGAGCGCAAGTTGACTCAAACCCGGATATTGCATCATTGTGGAGAAATGAAGGTGTAACCACCGTGTTTGAATGCGCAGGCGTGACCTCTACTGTGGAACTGGCCCTGAGCGCAGTGCCACGCGGTGGACAAGTAATCCTGCTTGGCCTTGCGAACTCCCAAGCCAGCTTTGTGCCATTGAAACTTGTTCGGGAAGAAATTCGCGTCAGTGGCTCCATTATTTATAATCATCCGGCTGACTTTGCCCGGGCCATCGCTCTTGTTGAGAATAAAATCCTGTCGCCGCGCAAGATTGTCACTAATACGTTTCCATTTAATCAAATTGCGGAGGCGTTGCGGCTGGCAAGCACTGGCAATGTCGGCAAAGTATTATTGACGATGGAACCGTAACAATTCTCCACAAGGTGGATCGCCAATATGGAGGAACACTGAGTAAAAGGAACAGGACCACCTGCCTTGCTGCAGTCTAGCCCCAAAATAAGTCCGACTCGCAATGGAGTCGGACTTATTTTGGGGCTCTAGTTTCGTCGTCTTTTAGAAAAAATCCTGGGCCAAAATGAACATAAAACCTTTTATGTTTTTTGGTCCATAACAAAAACTGACTGAATGCCATCCAAGGTTCTTAGCAGGTGCGGCATTGTGCGTCAAGGAATTCGTTTATAAATCAATCTCATCCTACTGATCGGCCTGTTCCAATGGGAAGGCAACAGCTGCGCCGCGTAACGATTGGCTTTTATATTGCGGCCGCCTTTCTTTTTTGGGTTTCTTTGTATCTGTATGTGCCTACGCTGCCCACATATGTACAGACCAAAACCTCCAACCTGGCCATGGTAGGCACCGTGCTCTCAATGTATGGTTTATGGCAAGCTGTTATCCGTTTGCCATTAGGGATCGGAGTTGATTGGCTGGGCCGCCGTAAACCATTTATTATTGCCGGACTTATCCTGGCGGGCTTGGGTGCGTGGACCATGGGTGCGGCAAATGATCCTGCAGGACTGCTCGTGGGGCGTTCAATCACTGGGATAGCCGCCGGTGCCTGGGTACCGCTATTGGTGGCTTTCAACAGTCTTTTCCCGGCTGAGGAAGCCGTTAAAGCCACCGCCATTCTTACGTTTGTAAATACCACTGGGCGGGTGCTGGCCACCAGTTCCACCGGTCTTCTAAGCACCTGGGCCGGATATACACTACCCTTCTTCCTGGCGGCGGGAGTGGCAGGGCTGGCAGTTCTATGTATATTGCCGACGGGCGAAGAATTTCGCCCTCGATTGCAGCCCTCCATGGAAGGGATAACTCGCCTTGTTACCCGTCAGGATATTCTGCTGCCCTCGCTCCTGGCGGCAATAGGTCAATATGCAAACTGGACAACAACCTTTGAGTTCACGCCAATTTTGGCGAGTCAATTAGGCGGCTCGGATGTAACTCAAAGCATCTTGGTCTCTGTGAATTTGTTGATATTAATAATTGGCAGTCTGTGCGCCACCCCCTTAAACCGCCGCTTTGGGCCGCGTCCTCTGGTTATGTTTAGTTTTTTGATGTTGGTAGTGGGGGTAGGTTTGACAGCGGTGGCTACCTCGCTGCCAATGCTGTTCGCGATCCAGCTTCTCATTGGGATGTCACAGGGTATCAACATCCCGGTGCTGATGGGGTTAAGCATCCGCTATGTAAGGGATTCTGAGCGTAATACTGCAATGGGGCTGCATCAATCTGTATATGCGGTGGGCATGTTTTTGGGTCCTTGGTTGAGCGGCGTTCTCGCTCAAGACATAGGCATTCGACCGATGTTATTCGTTACTGCATTCGCCACTTTGGCGCTTGCATTGCCCGTTGGTTCAAAGTTAGGAAGAAAACCTCGCGAATAAAATATTGCCGGGGGATGCCTGTTGCGCGAAAATATCGCGACCTCCGCCCCTGACGCGCTTTCGATGGAATATCCAAGGTATATCCCACCGTTATCGTGCGACGGGCACTTAAGGCAGATGCATCAACCTTCGATGTATTGTGAGTTTCCATCGACCCCGATCAGCGCAACCAGGTAATTTGATAAGAAAAAGACGGGCATCGTCAATAAGATCTGTTAGAGCTTCGACGCTCGTCTTTACCGGGACTTTCGCTAATGGCACGCATTCACCCCTGGCTTGTCTTTGCTGCCTCTTGTGAACTCACTTCTTATTATCCAAAACCCAGATTAGTGCCTGTAATCCTGCAAAATAGCTCCAACGGCCGAAGCCAACACAAGATCCCAGGCAGACTGGCGCGATCACAGATTTGTGACGAAACTCATCACGGGCATGTACATTTGACAGGTGAACTTCCACCACGGGTAACTTGACAGCGGCAATGGCATCCCGCAGTGCGTAACTATAATGTGTATACGCGCCCGCATTGAATACAATGCCATTTGCCCATTTGTATGCATCGTGGATGGCGTCCACCAAAGCACCTTCTGAGTTCGATTGGAAATCCCGCACTTCTACATCCCGTTCAGCCGCATAAGCCTTGAAATCCCTCACAATAGTCTCCAGAGAGTCCGTTCCATATGTGGAGGGTTCCCGGATGCCCAGCATATTAAGATTAGGTCCATTGAGCAGTAGAATCTTATATCCCATAATTTATCTTTCCGTTATGCGCCTTGCCTAGAAGGTCTCGGTATTATAGAACTCGCCAAAAAGTTCTGCTTCTGAGGGCCGGTCCTCGGGGATTGGTTTGCTCACCCAGGTAACATTCATGTAATGTTTGAGGTGAATGTTTTCGGAGGTGCTGTTGCCTCCCCAAGTCCCACAACCGAGGCTGGAGGTCATGGGCATACCGTTCGTGAAGGAGCCTGCATTGGCTTTGGATTGGGCTTGACGCACCATGATGCAACTCACGGGTGCCAGGAGTGCCAATTGGTTGATATGGTCATCGTTGAAGGAGTAGATGCCGCAAGAGTGCCCTTTGCCGCCAACATCATAAATTTGCTCAACCATCTTCAAGGCATTCTCAAACCCCTTGTATTTGAAAATGGAGAGCACAACGCATAATTTTTCGCTGGAGAAGAGATGCTCCTTGCCAATATTTTCTTCTTTAACAATAATGAATTTACGGTCCTCAGGGATTGTGAATCCCGCCCTCTTTGCGATTCGCTGAGCAGAAATCGCAACCGTATCGGAGGTGCGATGTCTCTCATCATCCCAAAGGGCAGCCTGCAATTTCTTCTTCTCCTCCTCACTTGCCAGGTATCCGCCCTCTTTGATAAGCTGGTCGAGGAAGCGGTCATAGATGGTTTCCTCAACAACTAAATTACCATCAGCCGAGCATCCGGATCCATAGTCTGAAGTTTTGCTGATGCGCGTATTGCGCGCCGCTTCTTCAATATCGGCGGTTTCGTCGAAAACCATCGTGGAATTTCCAGCTCCGACGCCTAGGGATGGAGTGCCGGAGCTATATGCGGCTCTCACCATCTGTTGACCTCCGGTTGCCTGAACCAGATCACAGATAGCCATTAGCTCTTGAGAGAGGGGAATACTTGGTTTTTCCACACACTGGAAAAGGTCTTGGGGTGCACCTTCGCGTTTGAGCACTTCTCGCATCACGTGCACCATTTCGAAGGAGGTCTTTTTGCTCCGCGGATGTGGCGCAAAGATGACTGCGTCACGACATTTCATTGCAAAGATTCCAACCCCGGGGGGAGTAAGCTCAGGATTGGTGGTCGGAACAATAGACGCAATTACTCCAACCGGTTTACCATATTTCGCGATTCCTTTTTCGGGGATTTCCTCGATAATGCCCACACTTTTCTCCCTCAACACATCACGCAAAATGCCCATGATCTTAAACCGCTTATTGACGCGCCCAACCGGATCACCAAGGCCGCTTTCATCGACTCCCATTACGGCAATGCGGTTGAAGGTCTTCTCGTTGGCGGTCGCCCAGGCAAGCGCCTGGCATAGTCGATCCACTCTCGCCTGATTGTAGTTTTCGACTTGTTTCTGGGCGATGCGCGCTCGTCTTAATAATTCCGCTGCATAGGCCTTTTCCTCAGGAGTAATAGTTCTGACAGCCATTCTGGCCTCCGTATAATTTCAGTTATAAGATATTTCTATTATTCGAATGACGGCAAATTTCTGACGGGAGGACCGTCATAGCCATGATTTACGGGATCTATCCGACGCATCGGCGGCATTTGTGTAATCTCCTCATTTGCGTGCGCCAAAATCCCGGTGATTCGAGCAACCATAAATAAAGCATTGGAAAGACTGGGAGGAAAATCGATTTCACACAGGAGGGCTGCAGTCGCTCCATCGATGTTAATGGGTAGCTCCTTTCCAGTGCTCCGCTTCAAAGCCCGTACGATGGCGCGTGTAGCTTCAAGGTGAATGCCTGGCACTTCAGCCTCTTTTGCCAGTTCAAATAATCGTTCGAGTCGGGGATCGATTCTCTTGTGTTGTCTGTGGCCAAAGCCTGCAATACGGCGACCTGCCTGTCGCCATTCAGCCACCATCGTATCTGCAGCCTCATCCAACTTCCCTGCTTCGCCGTTGCCCAAGGCAAATACTCTCTGTATGGCCTCCATGGAGTCCTCCACAGCTGCCCCATGGTATTTGTTGAGTGTGAGCAATCCCGCGGCTGCCGCTGCTCCCAGCGGCGCTCCGCCAGACGCGGCTGTACGTGCGGCAAGGACTGACGGCGCACCTGGCCCGTGATCGATGCTGGCAACCATGAGTGCGTCTATTAACTTTGCGATTTTCGGCCCGGGAAGTTCCCCTTTGAACAGGAGATATAGCACGGAAGGGAAAGGTACCACCCCAATTAATTGGATTAGGTCATACCCGCGGATGACGATGCCATCTTCACTTGCATAGGAAAGTTTTGTGGTCCAATGAGAATCGGCCATTGATAATTCCTAGGTCTGCAACGACATTTCAGTCGAAAGGTAGGATTCTTCCTTCCTTTCCGAAGCAGGCTTTCCCATTGCTTGAGAAACCTGTCCTGTTGTTTTTATCAAAAGCTCAGCGTATTCTTTGATCTTTTGCTCGGAGAACCGTGTACTTGGTCCTGAGATGGTTATTGCGCCTATAACTTTATCTGCGCCATCAAATATGGGAGCCGCGACACAGGATACGCCTTCTACGCGTTCTCCTTGGCTAACCGCATATCCTCTTTTTCTTGTCAGTTCCAATTCCTGGTTAAATTTTTTGGGGTCCGTTGTCGTGTGGGGTGTCAACTGTTCAAACGGCATTGTCTCTAAGATTGCCTTCCGTTCGCTCGGTGTCATAAAAGTTAATAATGTTCTCCCTGATGCGCTGGCAAAAAAAGGCATTCTTTCGCCCAGCCGTTTTACCCAGCGCAACTGCTGTGGACTTTCTATCCGCTCAACGCAGAGCCTGGTTGACCCATCCGGTATATCCAGGCTTATCGTCTCTTCAGTAACCCGGTGAAGTTCTTGCATGTATGAGCGCGCGATAACTCGCAAATCCACATTGCCCATGTACACTGCCCCCCATTTTAGAACCTTGGAGCCCATGCGGTAACGGTGAGTTTCCTTATCTTGGAACAAGATACCCAACGACGTCAGGGTTGTTAACATACGTCCTACCGTACTTGGGTGTAACTCCAATTGTCGGGCGATCTCACGTACGCCCAATTCAGGTTGGTTGTCCTGAAAACAATCCAATATGGCAATTGCGCGGTGTATGCTTTGTGTTTCAGTTGTAGGCATTCGTACCTCACTTCTGTCTCACTAATAGAGACAGCGTCTCAGGAAAAGATTATAATTGAACAGCTTCAAAAACTCAAGTCTATCTTTGGCGAAATCAAAAGCCAGCCGTTTATGATCCTGTGCCAATAATTAGTATAACAAGATTCAGGGGAATGGTTTTTCACTGCCATAAGAACTAAAAAGCGCACAATACCTGATCTCCCAAAACCGATCCAACTTTCGGGTTAGGATTGGAGAATTAATTCCTATATGCTAAAAGTAAGGGACAGATGATCAAGATGTCCGGCGGTTATAATTTGTAAACGGTCGTCAGCAGGATGTAGATTCCATTTAGAGGGTCTTCCTTGACGGATTGACTATGAATAATCTCCTTGATATTCCAAAACCGAACCGCGTTTCATCACCCGTGAAGTTCTACATTAACAGGGACGATGAGATCAATGCAATAGTAAACAAACTGAGAAGAGACCAGGATAGTTCAGTTTCCGGAAAAATATGCATGGTCCATGGGACTTCGGGAGCAGGGAAGACGGAGCTTTGCCGGGCTGCAGCTCGCCGATTGCGCAGTGAATATCCTGATGCGCAAATATATATCAGGGTGGATGAGAATGACCCGGATCGTCTTGCGTTGTTCAAGATAGTTGAAACGCTTATCCATATATTTGAGCCCTATGCCCGTGTTTCTGATGATTTAACGACCCTGGGCGATCAATATAGATCGGTATTGACTGGGAAGAGGGTCCTGATCATCTTGGACGGGCTACGATCAGGCCAATTCCTGGATTTACTGCCGCAGCCAGCCTCATGTGGCTTATTAATTACAATATGCACGCAATCGAATAGCTTAAGCGGTGAAGCAATCACTCTCAGTGAGTTCTCTCAGGAAAATTCTGAAAAACTCCTTATCGATATTTGCCCTCGAGCAGGTGCTCGCGCGGCGGATTTGGCTAGCATTTGCCGGAACATTCCGGGAAATTTATGTCTTGTTGCGGGTTATCTAAACTACAGCCCGGCAATCGCGGTGGACGGTTTTGTAGATGAATTTAAGAAAGGCATCAATCAAACCTCCGGGCAAGTCAATATTCTTACTGAACGGATTGTTTCATTCTTGTTGGAGCGGCTGACGGTAAATGAACGGGATTTTTTTCTTCGGTTAGGTATACTTTTGGGCGGTTTTGACAAGGCATTGGCAAGAGAGGTCTACCCGGCGGGGCCCAAAGAAGACGTAAGTCTTGAAGTCGTCGAAGCGCATTTAGATACTTTTGCCCGGCTGAATTTGCTTGCTTACGACCAGGATATTGATTATTATTACATGTCGTCGGCTATACAGGATTATGCGCTAAAAAGCCTTGGAAACATACCCGAAGCATGGAATAGACTCGGGAAGGCGTTTGCTGATTCGATGGAATGGTACAACTCATTTACCAGCCGGGGCGCAGATGAGTATCTGCTTGGTCTATTGATACTTGATGAACGCAAATCAGCAATCAAGAATATCCTGCAATATCTGCTCGATCAGGTTTCTGTTGAGCGAGATCGAATTCTGTTGCGGTTTCGTGATTTACTCTGCTCGCTGGGAAGTTCTCGTTTTGCTCCAAGAATTGAGCAGATCCCTCTACTGGAAGGGATGCTGGAAGCATCCCTTCGCCTTCACGAAAGGGAAAAATCGGCTGTTATTCTTGGTGACCTCTCGCATATTTACGGGGCAATAGGCGAAAGGGAAAAATCCCACTATTATTCTGAGTTGCAGAGTGAGGCTTTCCGTGATAATTTGGGAGCGCACGCGGTAAAGCCATTGGAGGGTCCTTCCCCGGATGGACCCGATGATAAACGGATTTCTAATCCGGGCGATAGGGTCAAATCAGAGTCGATGGCTTCTGCAATAGAAGATCTATCAATTAGTGAATCGAAAGTCATTCTTACCGGTTTTATGGGTACGGGTAAAACAACAGTTGGAAGACTTTTGGCCAAAAACCTCCACTACCGCTTTATTGACACCGATGAGTTGATTGAGTTGAGACATAACCGCTCGATCGCGGAAATATTCCAAGTGTTGGGTGAAGATTCTTTCCGGGAAATGGAAAGATCCTTGGTGAAGGAGCTGGCGGATTTGGAGAGAGTTGTAATTTCGACCGGCGGGCGGCTTATGCTGGATCCCGAAAATGTGGTTGCGCTCAGTCGCAATAGCCGCGTGCTATGTCTGGTTGCAACACCGGATGAAATTTTGACGCGCGTAAAGAATGACCAATCTCATAAGCGGCCTTTGTTGGCAGTGCCAAATCCTCATGAGCGTATTGTTGAATTACTGCAGGAACGAAATAATGAATATCTTCGCTTTCCCCAGGTAGTAACAGATGAAAAAGAACCCGGTGAAATAGCCAGGAGCCTTGTAGAATTCGTAAATACCAACCCCAAGAGTTTGGTTATTGAGAATCCCCAGGAAAATTATGAATACATTGTAGGAGCTGGGTTACTTCCATTTTTGAGGCAACTGACAGGTATACAAGGGGAGGTGGTTATCATAACAGATCAAGCTGTAAAGGGATTATACGGGCCTAGTTGTGCCTCTATAGGCAGAATCATCGAAATTCCTTCTGGGCCGCAGCACAAATCCCTGGCAACAGTGCAATTTGTATATGGCCAACTGCTGGAGGAAGGGTTCGATCGGAATGGAACCATTATTTCACTGGGAGGAAGTACGGTTGGCGATATTGCAGGATATATAGCCGCGACGTATATGCGTGGCGTAAATTTCATTCAATGTCCTACAAGCCTGATAGCAATGGTTGATACCAGCGTAGGCGGAAAAGTTAGCATTGATCTACCAGAGGGGAAAAATGTTATCGGGGTTTACAAGCAACCTGCAAAGGTAATCGCAGATGTGGCCACTCTCCAAACATTGCCTCAGCCAGATTTTATTGCTGGCATGGCTGAAGTTATAAAACATGGACTGGTCGCCGAATCCGGCCTGTTGGAACAGGTCGAGTCCGGGCACTGGGCCAAGAATTGGGATCGCTCGCCAACCTATATCGGCGAACTCCAAAGACTTGTCGCCCAGGCCATCCAGGTAAAAATCAATATTGTGCAGGCCGATCCCTTTGAGCAAGGTCTGCGCTCAACGCTTAATCTGGGCCATACCTTTGCTTATGCAATTGAACAGGTGAGTCATGATGCGTACCGTCACGGAGAAGCTGTAAGCATGGGTCTGGTCGCCGCGGCAAATTTGTCAGCCAGGCTGGGGTTTTGTGATGACTCACTTCAGAGGCGCATTGAAACTATTCTCAAGAGCGTCAGTTTGCCCACCCGTATCCCGGCTTCAATTAAGCCCGGCGCGCTGCTTCAAGCTATGCAAAGCGATAAGAAAAAACAGGCTGGCCAATTGCGATTTATTCTTATTAGTGGGATAGGACAGGCATTTGTTTCTGATGAGGTATCAGATCAGGATGTATTGGATACCATGTCTTCCGTATCTGGCTGATCCTGATTTTGATACCGCGTTATCGTTCGCTGATTCTATTGGCGTGGGGTGTGCAACTGCTGGAAACATTGGGACGCATACTGGTCGGTCATAGCAAGCCGATCACGGTTGCCCACACACAGCCGGCGCATACCAGAATTATATTCATCTGATTCTGGCTGCAGCGATGCTGGCATCGTCTTTACGGAGCGGAAGTAAAATTGCAGATCAAACCAAAAGATAGGAGGTTGCCATGAATTTCTTGCGATTGCACTGGTTTGATTTGGGCATCGTGCTCGCGGTTATTGTCGGCGGATTGGTGCTCATCACGCATCCAACCGGCATTGCCTTGTTGCTGTGGTTAAGCTTGATTACCTTATTCCTGCACCAGTTCGAAGAATATCGTTACCCTGGCTATTTCCCCGGCATGATGAATGCCGTTATGTTTTCTAGCAGACAGCCCGACCGTTATCCACTCAACCCGCAGACCGCGCTCATTGTCAATGTGATCGTGGGCTGGCTTTTCTACTTTCTAGCGGCAGTACTAAACGAAAAAGCTATCTGGCTGGGAATTGCGACCGTCCTTGTTTCCGTTGGCAATTTCATTGCGCACACATTTCTTTTCAACATCAAAGGTAAGACATTTTACAATCCTGGCATGTTGACTGCCGTTGTGCTTTTCATGCCGTTGGCAATTTATTTCTTTTCATCCGTGATCCAGAATAGCACATCTTCCTTGCTGGATTGGGTTATTGGCATTGTGCTGGGGATTGCGCTCAATGTCGTCGGCATCCTCAAGATGATTGATTGGATGAAAGATGAAAACACACACTATATCTTTCCAGCCAGATTTTTAATTCCGGAAGGCCGCAAAAGGTAATCCGTTTTGATCAGTAGTAGGTCACGCTTTGGTGGTCGAGTAGCCGAAGGCATGCGCTTGCACCAGCCAAGTGCAGGTGTCGAGACCAGGCATGGCCTACTTTTTACGCGGCGCGGATAATGTAGGTGTAGGACACTTCACCATTTTGTTGATTCGGTTTTTCACCCAACAGCGATCTTGCCAAAGGCAAGGCGGAAATTGGCCAGTGGGGTTCGGTTGTGACCGATGAGACATCGACGACTTCCATCCTCGGCCTGTTCGCCGCTGGCGATATATACGCTGGTTCCACCAATCAGGCAGCGCCCACCGCGAGCGAAGGGGCAACAGCCGCATTGATGATTAGGCAATATCCCAAGAATGTGGGATAAAGAAATGCAAGAACTACGGCAGATCAGCCAATTCTTTCCAGGAACGGAAGCTGAAACAGTTGAAGCGGATTCCACCTGTCTGCAGACTCTGGCGGATGATCTAGAAATCTCGTCGGGTTGATACGAATCCGAATGTATTTCGATTGAGAACCGGTTGTTAAGCGTATATCACTTTACACCGGCCTATAAGATTTGTTGACGGGGTCAGTATAAGGCTATTCTTGATTCGTATCAACAAAAACTCCCCGTGCATAAAGCACGGGGAGTTATATATGGTTGATATCAGAAATTCATCTGGCTTCGGAGAGATTCGGCTCGGCATTTACCCGGCAACAGGCCTGAATTTATACCCGTATATTTGATATATGCCGCGCAGGACAGGTTTTGGTGGAGCTGTAGCCCGTAAGATGATTATATTTGATATCCTCCGATCTGCCAAATTACAGGTTTACTGTTCCTGCTGCAAATGTTCCGCTAGCCACATCTTGATAATGGACTGGCGCGTTACACCCAAGCGACGCGCTTCTCGGTCAAGAGCAGCCACCATCCAAGAAGGAAAATCCACGTTGATACGCTTGATTTCCTCTCCAGGTCGACGGGCACGAGTAACATCCAGTTGAGCAAGAATGTTTTCGCCACTATCAAATTTTTCGTCAAATTCAGAAGCTTTCATAAAGCTCTATCTCCTCATCGCGTGATCGTCGTACCGAGATGATACGAATGTTTTCACCTCGATATGTGATGACAGCTGACCAGTATTTGCCACTGATCCTTCCAATTACCAGGTAGCGTGGTTCATCCAACGTTTTGGCGGGAATTTCGAGACGATCCTCATCACTCCATAAGGCTTGGGACTCATCGAAATTAATCCCATGTTTTTCACGATTGCTCTGGCTTTTCTTTGGATCGTATTCAAAAGGCATTATATAATAATTATACCATTTTTACTCAATCATTCGAGTATATGTTCATACAATAGATGGATATTCTTGGACTGATTAAAAATCGTTGCATTTGATTATGATTGACTTGTCCTTACTTTGATGAACACCAGAGAGAGGTAAAATCCATCCTAGATTGCCGATAGAGGAAGCTATGGTCTTACCTAAAATCACGGAGAGCATGATCCGCGCAGGAGCCGGACTGGAAAGTTTTCATCGTGGTGAGGAATATTATCGAGACGGTGCGATCTCGAGCACTGCTATTCAGGGAGTCCTATTAAGTGGTGAGTGCGCCGGCACGTTTGCGCCTTATTACCGGGTACAAGTTGAGCTAGACGAGGCTGGCATTGCTGAGGCATCCTGTACGTGTCCCTACGAATTTGGCGGCTTCTGCAAGCACATTGTCGCCTTGTTACTTGCATATTTGCACCACCCAAAATCATTCGCCGTACGCAAAGCGCCAGCGGAACTCCTAGCTGACCTGGATCCCAACGATCTCCTCGCCATTCTAACCAAATTGATGCAGGAACAGCCAGAACTGTATGATCGGATCGAGGCTTTAATCTCTGTTCCCTCGAGATCCAGGAAGAAACGCATGAAAGTGGACATCGAGGTCTACCGCCGTCATATTAACGGCATTGTCCATAGCCTGGATGGAATGAGAATGTCGGAGGCCTATTGGCATGTAAGTGGCCTGGCAAATCAATTGCGCGAAGTAGAACAATCGGTCGTGAAATTCCTGGACGCGGGGAATGCCGAGACCGCGCTCGAGATTCTGCTCGTATTGCTGGAAGAAGCCAGCCGAGCCATTGAGTATATTGACGACTCGAACGGCGAGCTGGGCGGCTACGTAGGCGAGCTGGGCACGCTGTTGGCTGAAGCAATATTGAGCATGGAACTTAGCCAGGTCGAACGGGCGAAACTGACCGGCAAACTCGAGAAATTGATCAAGTATGCCGGTGATTACGGAATGGAAGGCAACCTACACATTGCTATTCAGGCCGCGAAGTTTGGCTGGAACGATGTCCCCGGGGAGCTGGTGACTCTTCGGATGACAACGTCTAAAGTCAACGAGGATGATGAGCCGGATGATTGGGATGAAGACGATGACTTGGACGAGGAAGTTGCATATGAATTTCATGAATGGGACTGGCCTGCTGTAGCCAGTCTCAGTGATCTCACCGAAGCCAAGTTGAATGTACTTGACCGGCAAGGCCGCACCGAGGATTATCTCGCCCTATGTAAGAAAGAACAGCGTCATCTGCGTTACACCCTTAAGTTGTGTGATCTCAAACAGATGACGGATGCTGTGAAATATGCCAAGGAGCATCTAACCTCTGCCGAAGAGATTCGGCAAGTAGCGCTGCGGTTGCGGGAATCACGCTTGGTTGCCGAAGCCATCGAAGTTGGCGAACACGGCCTAAAATTGAATGGGCCAAAGGTAGGGTTGGGCGAATGGTTAGGACCGATGGAGGAGGCTCAGGGACGGACAAAACAAGCGTTGGCAGCCTGGCTGGCCGCATTTCCGGAGCAACCATCGCTTGGAACCTATAAGACGATCAGGCGATTGGCCGAGTCAGGTTGGGGACGCTTGCGCCCGGAGGTGATGGCAAAACTTCACAAATCGTATGATAAGCAAGTTTTGGCCGAAGTGCTATTGTTGGAAAAGAAATGGGATGAAGCCATCAAAGTGGCCGAGGGCCATGATGTGTGGTACCCCATCATCGAAACAGTGGCCGACGGTGTCATGCCCCACCGGCCGGAATGGGTCGTCCAAATCAGTTTGAAGCAGGCAGATCGTTTAATGACTGAGGTCAAAAGCAAGAATTATCCGATTGCTGCCGCCTGGCTCAAACGCGCGAAACAAGCCTACAAACTGTTGGCGAAAACGGATGAATGGAAGAAGTATTTGGGGGAGACCAAGGAGAAATACAAGCGCAGGCCAGCATTGCAAAACCAACTCGCCCGACTGTAGTAAAGCTGGGATCATTTTTTTTCGGCCGACAAATCACTCTGAAAGAGGCCAATCGGCTACTGGCAAAGATCATTGAGCGTGGATGTCATTCTCCAGTAGGTGATCTGGATAATTTGCTTTCTTGATAAACAAAAACAGACGGAAAAAATCTTTCGCCTGTTCTATTCTATATAGATAATTCTGACTAATTAAGTCCAGATCGGCCTGAATTTATACCTGTATATTTGATAAATGCCGCGCGGGGCAGATTCTTGTAGAACTATAGCCTGGTTTTTGTCGCTTGAGCCCCGAATCAATCATCTGGCAAATAACGACTTTGGAACCTCAGACCTCAAATCTGGATTGCTTCCTGTTCCAATTTGAGCCCCCGTTTGAGGAGATGTTCAAGGATAGGGTGGATGTCGACTAAGTCGGGATTCCGGGCAAGACGTTTGAGATTACGAACGTCAGATTGAGTTAGGGGGCGGGAGAGATGAGCGTGCCTATCGAATGTAGCGATGTCCATCAGATAAGGCTGGACGCGCAGGCCGACTTGTTTGCGGAGTTGCGCAAGGATGTTAAAGCCTCCATAATCCAGATCAGACCAGAGGTAAATGGGAGTAGTTTCGGGAATGAGACGCAAGATGTGGCGAATGGCAGGAGAGGGGTTGCCGTATGTGCAGAGAATAGCATGGTGCCGGGTGAGGAGGCGCTTGCCTCGCTGTTCCTCTGTGTACTTGCCTGCTTGTTTTGTCCGGATATATTGGTGGAAGGTGGTGAGGTTTTCGATGCAGAGAACGGATTCGGCGCGGACGGATTGAAGAGCAGCAGTTTGAGCGGCCGGGAAACCAACGGATGGGATAAAGCCGCTTAGGTTGAGTACCTCGCCGTCCTCCGTGGTGAATTGCCAGTTACCCGAGAAGTGAATGTAGTTTGGATTGGCAACGAGGTTCAATTCGCGCAAGACTTCCGCAGCGGGAAGATGCTTCCATTCGGGGTTGCCGAGGCGGGCAAGGCTCACGAGCTGGCTTTTGATGGCTTCGAGACGTTTGCTGTCGTTGAAGGTGCGCACGCTGAAGACCCGGTAAGGCGTCTCGGCCGCCAGCGCGGGCAGGTTCTGTAATGCAGTGAGCAGATCGAGGGTCAGATTGGAATCGATGAGATTGAATGGAGCAGGGGATTTTTTAGCTTTGAGTTGGTTCAGGACGTAATTAATCGCGCGGGCGCGCCAGTCACCCTGGAAGCGGAATTTTTCAGCGAGAAGAAGTTGTTCGAGATGAGCGCGTTGATTGGCCAGGGGAGTGCGATGGAGGATGGTATATAGCGTGTTATGGGATGCTTGTTCCGCGAGAGTGACGGCTTGGAGGATATGGTTGGTTTCGTTGGGAAGCCAGATGAGTTGGACAAATCCATTTTTTTCGAGGAGGCTTAATTGTTCGTTGGCAACGAGACGCGGTTCAGGGTCGGTTTGAGAAAAGTAGTGAGAGAGGGGGAGAGCGGCAAAAGTGACTTTTATGGAACGTGAGCGCCGTGGGATGTGTGTTGGGTGTTCCGTCTCTTCGACCTCGTTCAAGGCGAAACTAGGCGAATGACGACGTTCGAGAATGTCGAGCAAGGTATTCAGTACGAGCGTCACATCCGGCGAAGGAATAAAAGAAAGCTCCATCTCTCACTGGCTCTCCAACTTTTCCATCATCTCGCTCTTGTCAATTTCGATGACGAAGGAGTGGTTGTCCTTGCGGACAACGGTGCACACGCTATCCACGAAGGGGAGAAGCGAACCTGATTTGTCGGGCGGGGTGGCGAGCAGGACCTGCAGGCCCGCTTCGCGCATGAAGTGCAGGGCGGAGGCAGTACGGGCAGTGTCCATCTTTCCGAAGGCTTCGTCGAAGAGGGCCAGGCGGATGGTATCAGATGGGCGGGCTTGATTCAGGCGATAGGCTTGGGCAAACGAAGCCACCATCGCCACGTAAAATGGCGTGGTAGTCTCACCGCCGCTCTTCTTCGCGTTGATCTGGCTCAAGAGGGCGCGGTCTCCGTTGGGGTAGTGAATGCGAATGTCATATTGCAGATAGTTCCGGTAGTCCTGCAATTCGCGTAGTTCGGCATGATCATCGTCGTGAGTGTGGGTGAGCCGCTCGAAGAGCAAATCCCAGCCTTGCTGGTGCCTCTGGCGAAAATCGGAGTCAAAAAGCGAATCGCCCATGATCTGCTGGCTGTCCATCACCATGTCGAAAACCTGGCGCAGGGCAGGCGCGGGCTGGCTGACAAATTCAAAGCGCTCACCGCCAAAGCGTAAATTGGCAAGCGTTCCATTCAGGAAGGCCAGTTGTTGGCGTGCGTCTTCGATTTGCTCGCGCAGGCGGTGGATGAAGTTTTCGACGAGTTCCTGCTCGGCCAGTCCACGCTGGCGGGCGATTTGGTCTTCGTAATGTGGGAGTTCCGAGTTGACGAGTTTGTCACGTTCCGTCCTGTAGCGTGTTGCATCGTCTGTGTCATCGGTGCCGAAGTCGTAGCGCATGGAATAGGCTTGTTTGGCTTCGCGCAGGCGGTCGCGCGAGCGTCCTTCGGCGGCCTGATAGTCGTTTTCGTAACGGCTGGCATTCTGCAGAATCACATCGAGAGGCTGGCGTTCGCGCCGACGTTCATATTCTTTTTGGACATCGGATTTTGTCTCCTCATCGGCATTTTCCAGGACGAGCAGCGATTCCGCGTTTCGCATGGATTCATCTGCGCTGCTTTCCAGGTCTGGAATGGATTCCGTTTCGATCTGCTTGACCTTCTCTTCGAGATTCCCCAGTTTCCGTTCGGCGGCGCGGACTTCCGCCTGCAATTGATCACACTCACCCTGGCGCTTTTCCACCTCGGCCCGGAGGGTTTCAAACGTATGAGAATCCAGCGCAGTAAGTTCCTTTTCGAACGTGGCAAGCTCGGCTTTCAAGGGGGTGAGCCGGCTGAGGGCCGGGAGCGCAGTTTCGAGTTCGACGAGAGGACGCATCTTATCGCGCGTGAGGGCCAGGCGCTCGCTCAAGGCAGTTTCGCGCTGGCTGAGGTTCTTCAACTCGCCTGCAATTTCATCGATGCGACTTTTGCGCTGTTCGATCTGTCGCGGTGCGGCACGATCGCCAATGAACCAGCGCTGATACACCTGTGGGTTTAGGTGACTGTCGGTAAAGTTCCGGCGCGCGAAACATTCCCTTGTGATGGCAGTTCGATGGGTGCGGAGCTGTTCCAGCGTGTCGCATTTGGCGTAGTAGCCGAGCAGGAGGTCCACATAAGCGCGGGCGACAGGGTCCTCGGTAGACACTTCAGAGGATAGGGAGTTTACATTGCGCGGCGGCTGTCCGGTTCTATGCTGCAATATACTCTCAGCATCCAGTAACGCCGCACCATGAATGGCGTCTTTATGCTTGTGGTAGAGTTGCATGGCGGCATCATAGTAGGCGGGCGGGAGGAGCAGGGTAAAACGTTTGAATCCGAGCAGGCCTTCAACGGCATTTTGCCATTCAGGCTTGGGAATTTGTATAACGTCGCAAAGGTAAACGACTTGGTTGGCGCCGAGTCCGAGTTCGGCGCGCAGGATTTCACGTAGGCGCGCCGAATGAGGGGCTTCCGCTTTGACAGAAGTCTCACGGTCGCCCGTGCGGAGCTTGCGAATTTCATCTTCGAGCCCGGCGGCTTCGGTTTTCAGTTGGGTCGCACGTTCGTTCAGGAGAGTTTGTTCACGGGAGTAGGCCCCGCCGAGCACGGCGAGTGATTGCTGCGTGCTGCGTATTGCCTGTTCCGTTTTTTGTGCGCCTTTGTCTGCGATGAAAGTTGTGAGAGCAACAATTTTTTCGATCTTGTCGGCGGCAAGGAGCTTTTGGAGTTTTTTGACGTCGGCCAGTTCGGCAGCCAGGCAGCGGTCGAAATCGGTTTGGCGCTGGTTGAGGCTGGTCTGTTCGGCGGTGAGGGATGCGATCTTGTCGCGCAATTCCTTTTCGCGCTGAGCAGTGTGGTCGGTACGGAGGGCGATTTCCGCGTCGGTCAATGCAGACTGGGCAAAGCGCAGGCTTCGACTAAGATCGTCGCGCTGGATCTCGTCGCGGTGAAATTCCAGTTTGGCGGAGTCCAGTTCGAGGCGGCGTTCCTTCAGCTCGTCAAGATAAACATCTGCCTGCGCGCGGCGGGCCACAAAGGTGTTGGTAATGCGGCGCCGGCGATTGGCGAGGCGTTCTTTGTCGAACTCTTCGATGCGAGTGAGAGAGTTGATGCGTTCGCGCACGTCCGCGGCGAGGGACTCAAAGTGGCGCATGGTTTCGAGTTGAGCCTGCAGGGTCTTGACATCCAGCAGGTTTTCGTCGAGTAGATAGTTATGGACGAAGGAGCGAATGTCGGTGAGCGGGCTGAAGGCCAGCCCTTTGACGATTTTGGCAGGGAAAGTATCTTTGAGCTGTCCGAGGCGGTTGAGCAGGTGAACGCGGTAATCTTCAAGGTGGGTAAAGACGCGGGCGCTCGCATTGGGCGGCAAGACAAAATTTTCGAGATGGCGTTTGAACGAGCGCGTGTCGAAGAGCTGGCCCGGCGCTTTGAAGAACCAATTATCATTGAGTATGGCATTGTGAACGATAAAATACGCCACATCTGGACTGCGCCCATCTTCGTAGGCGTCAATGACAGCCCCGTTTGTGAAAAATGTCCCATCGGTATTTTTGAACTCGAGGGCAACCACACCGGTCGCATCTCCACGTAAATATCGATGGCTTTCGGTGCCGAGCTCGCCGCGCACGTAACTGGCAAGAGTCCGCTTGCCGCCGCTAAGGGCTGCCTGGTTGAATCTCACATCGCGCTGTCCGCCCACAAGTGCAAATTGTACAGCGTCGAGCACGGTGGATTTGCCTGCGCCGTTGATGCCAATGAAATAGGTGGTTCCCCGGCAATCAATGGTCGTGTTTTCAAAGAGATGCCAGTTGACGAGGCGGATGCGGGTGAGGAGTTTCATGACAGGTCACTCTCTTCATTTTCGGATTCAACATCCCCCGCTCGATACTTCCTCAGCCATGCTTCCAGATCGATGGTGGATTGGATCGGCAGAATGAGGCGGACGGAGCCGCGCAGTCGCAACCGGGCTTCGGCGTCGCGCACGTCTATGTTGCGTCCGTCGATTGTGTCGATTAAGCCGATGGACCGCAGGCGGCGCAGGAGGGCTTCGTATTCTCCCATGCCGAGGTCGCGTTCCTTGCCTGTGATGGTGCGGTACTCTTCGCGGACTTCGCCGATGGTGGCCACCGGGTCGCTGGCGAGGTTGAGATGTTCGGTTTTGTCTTCGTAGAGTTTGCGGAGGACGACGATCATCAGTGATTCGTCTAGTTTGTAGCGGGCGCGGCTATAACTATATTCAGAGACGACCTGGAAAATACGGTGATAGTCGTCGTGCAGGAGACTGAAGCCTGCCAGCGCCAGAACGGATTCAAACACAGCGCGGTGACGATGGACAAAGTAATAATCTTCCTTGTCGCCGTCCACATCCTGATAGAGGAAGGTTTGTCCGAGCAGGCGGTTGACGATGCGCGGAACATCGCGGCGAAATTTTTCGGGAATATCCGCCAACAGGGTTTCCTGAGTGATGGTCATGGTTGTTTCCAGAATTTTGACAGGTCACGCGCGTTCCGTTGCAGGAGAAAGGAGAAAAATGGAACACGTCGCACGGATCAGAGTTTGACCAAATCGAAAGGGATCACCCGATACGAACCAACCTGCACGGGTTCGCCGTTGCAGACTTCAAGCCCATAATTAACTTCAGGATGGTGGGCATAGGCGATGATGGTGGTAAGCCAGTGAAGGTCTTCTCGCACGGGGATTTCGGCGACGGGAATGCGCTTGTGTCCGTTGAAGAAACCCAGAACTTTGCGATTGACTTTTTCGGGCGAGAAGGCTTGGCTCACATCCCGCATGGTCAGCGCGTGAAGGGCGGCCAGGTCGTCGGGATGCAGGATGGGGTCAATGATGAAATCGGGAGTGAAGGGGGCGCGGCGCTGGGGCGGGGTGTAGAAACTTTTCAGGTCGGGAACGCGCACGGGCATTTGACGCAAGCCAGGGGCGCCTTCGGGAAGTTCGTCCAGCCCTTGGGCGCGCAATGCAGACAGGTTTTGCGCGAGCGAAACGAGATGGTCTTTGAAATTGCCATCGGCGCCTCCCAACTTGTAGCGGATTTGGCGGAGGGAGGTGCGGAGATATTGCGCATGGCGGGCATCGATATCGGCGAGAAGCGGGTCGAGTCCTTCGAGCTGGTGAACGATGAACAATAGAGATTGCGTAATTTCATGTTCGGCCTGCGCGGGCGAGAGGCGGCTTTGTGCCGCAAGTTCCTCGGCGGTCCGGGAGAGCCAGTCATCATCCACCAGCCAGGCTTGGATTTGGTTGACAATGTCGCGACGGTACCGCGAGACATTGTCGGATGTTTTCAGTGCATGATAGGCAGGTCCGAGTGTTTGGGTGTAATCATCGAATTGCAGGCGCAGCAGGTCGGCAATTTCCATTTGACTTGTAGCGCGCTCCACATAGCGGCGGATGTTCTGGTTCAATTCGTTCAGCCCACGCACCACCTGGCGGATATTTTCGTAGGTTTGCGAGACGGCGAGAGTAGGGGAAAAATCTTTGTGAGTTGTTGCGGAAGTGATGAGTTGGTGCGCGGCGTAGAGTTGCCCCTTGAATTCGCGCGGCTTTTGTTCTTGAATGGAGCGCAGAGCTTCGAGCAAAGTGAAAGAGTAATCGGGCAGGATGATGGTCTCGGAATAGTCAGCATGCTGCTCGCGTTCGATCCAGCCTGATTCGGCCAATCGGCGGAGGAGGTAGGTGGCGTAGTAATGTTCGGGCTGGGTCCCTGCTGATGACGCAGAATCCCCCTCGGCATCGGTCTGATTTGCCATATCTGCTTCTACTTCACTTTCGGCGTCCGATTCCTTGAGGTAATCCACGATCTCGGCGATAACGGTTTCCCGCGCCAGGCCAAAGCGGTTGAACTCGGCGAGACTGTAAATACGGATGAGAATCGCCATATAATGCCGCTGGAGGCTGGCGAAGCCCTGCGTGGCCAAAATATTGAAAAGGCGGGACGGGAGGATGTCAAACGGATTCGGCACGTTCGGGCTCCCAGACGAGAATATCCTGTGGCTGACAGTTGAGAGCGGCGCACAGGCGGGCGAGGGCGTCAAGATCAATGTGGCGCGCCTGCCCCAAATCGAGGCGATAGATGAAATCCTTTGGCACCCCCGCTTTCTCCGCCAGTTTGCGCGGGGATATGCGCTCGCCTGTTTCAGCCTGTTGTTTGCCGAGGAGGATAGTGATTCTGCCGGATGTGGATAGTTTCGTCTTCATTAGAATAGATGTTCTAATTTTACAGAGAAGCGAACGTTTTGTCAAGGTATTTGGCGAAGAAATTGGACAAAGGTAGGATCAGCCGAGAATCCAAGCGGGGAATCCGCCGCCAGGAATTCACTTTTCTTGACTAACCTACTAAACCTAAAATACCCAACGATTCTCTTTTCGATGTCAGTTGCGCCTATTGCATATCCGATAACCATTACGAGACGCGTGGATTGGGAATTACAAACTCACCTTACGCAGTTGGCCTGAAAAGGCATAAACTTGGCAAGTCTTCGAAAACGAAGATGGCAGTACCGGCATTCAGTATTTGGTGACCAGCGATACTACACTCACACGCGACGAAATCATATCAATCTATCGCAAACGATGGAACATTGAGCCGTATCACAAGTCCTTGAAACAAAACGCCTCTTTGGAAAAATCGCCAACTCAGACTGTGGTAACTCAAACCAATCATTTCTTCGCCGCTTTGTGCGGCTGTATCAAACTCGAATTATTGCAAAGTTCTACCAACCTAAATCATTTTGCACTCAAGTCTAAACTCTATTTTTCTGCCGTTCAATCGGCCTATCAAAGGCTCAATTCACTGCAGCCAATCCGCCTGGCTGCGTAACATCAGTTAAAAATATTCCCTGTAGATTTTTTGGAGGCGTTTTTGCAGATTCTCCATTGCCAAATAGGGTCTGTTGCCGCGATGTGGATAAAGCCCTGGATCCTGAAGTGCTGAATCAATGACCATAAGCAATAGTTCTACGTCCCACCTGTACAACCCGATGGGACGTATGCCTCGGTAGTTTTCAATACGGCGATCCAACCCAAAGCTTTCCGCCATCATCCAGGTATGCCGCTGGAGTTCCTGTAGCTCAAAACCAGCAATCAACATTTGCGCTTGACGGTCATATTTGCCAGGTTTCATGGGCTTTTCTTCATCGGTAAGGGAAGGCCCATGGTTTTGTGCCTGTGCTTGAAGAATCCAATCTTGGGTTTTGAGAACGCGCCAATCATGCCCATGATTTCTTCGTACTTTTCCAGGCCGGGATCATCGGGATAGCCCTGCTTCCACATCTCTAATCACGAAAGGGCTCCCTCCGGTTTGTTGTCTTTCATAATTTAATCAAGCTGGCGGGCCCACAGCGCGCTGGATCCAGTAACATGGAACACCGTCTTTTGCATCATTTTATCCAGAAGGTTCCTTGCCTTTTCAAGCAGCTTTGCCTAAATCGCTTTTCTGATCGCCATAACCTACTTCTTTCGCGGAACAAATTTCTTTTCATCCGCCGGCCCCCAGTGAGGTGGAATATATTCAACTTTCAGGCGTTCTTTGAAACCATGCAGGTGGTCGAGCAGATTTTCAACCAGAATGGGTGCTTCCTTCCCTGCTCGCCAACTCGATATATCCAATGTACCAAGAACCAGATATTCCTTACCGATAGCTGCCGGCGATCTTTTTTCAAATGACAGAACCAGCATGTGCTCAAGTTCATCCTGATGGACGATCAGAATGTCACATTGGGGACAATATCTGCAATGTTTGTTGATTGTGACAGGAAAATCCGATTCAACGTGAATGACCAACGGCACTTTTCGAACCAGCGTTTTTCCCCCGCAGTTTGGACAGGTGGAAAATCGCGCGTCTATGTGTGGATTCAGGATGAATCGATACCTTGGCGGCAACTCGCCAAATTGCGAAATGGAAGACTTCTTCTTTCTCATATTGTTCTCACTTATACTGTGTATAAAGTTTATCATCGAACATATTGACGCGATGAGCGAATACCAATATTACGAATGGCAAACCCTTGAACGCCCGCTGACTGATACCGAGCAAGAGGCGGTGAACGGCCTTTCCAGCCACATTGATGTCACATCCAGCCAGGCAATAGTCACCTACCAGTGGGGCGATTTCAAACACGATCCTATCAATGTATTGGCGAAATACTTTGACGCCCATCTTTACGTCACCAACTGGGGCACTCGTCATCTTGCGTTCCGATTCCCAAAAGGGTTGGTGGATGTTGACGCCATTGGAACCTATTGCGATGAAGACCATATCCATTTCAAGGCTATCAGCGATGTTCTGGTCTTAGAATTCGAGATGAACGAAGAGGAAGACTATGATGAGTGGTTTGATGAGCGCGGATTGCTTTCCACACTGGCACGTCTGCGCGATGACATTATGCAGGCTGATTATCGCGCTCTTTACCTTGCCTGGCTCAAGGCCATGAGTATCGAGACCGATGATTACGATGAAAACGAAGATGACCTGGAAAACTTCTTCAATGACCCCGAACCGCCACTGCCTGTTGGATTGAAACAATTGACGCCATCGCTTAAAGTGCTGGTCGATTTCTTTGGGATCGACCCGTTTCTGATCTCTGCCGCTTCTGAACTCAGCCCAGGCCTGCCTCCTGATCAACAGGCAGATTTTTCTCTGCTGATTTCCCATCTCACCCGCCAGGAGTGTGACGAGTTCCTGCTCAAAATTGCCAACGGTGAGCCTGGAGCAAGCGTGGCATTGCGCAAAAAGCTTCTCTCATTGGAGAAGCGAGCCCCTATTCATCAGACCAGCCCGCGCACTTTTGGTGATTTGATCAAAACTGCCGATAAGTTACGAGAATACGAATCCCGCCGTCAAGCAGATGAAAAACGGAAGATACACAACGCAGAAATGCAAGGCTTAGCAAAACGTGAGATGCAGGTCTGGCAGGAAGTCGAAACTTTCCTACAAAGCGGCTATACCGCCCGAAATTATAACGAGGCCACAGAGTTATTGAACAAACTCGAGCAATTGGCAGAATTTCGAGGAACACAGGCCAGTTTCCAAGCCCGTGTGAGCGAATTAGGCGAACGCTATAAAGGACGTAGCGCGCTCATCGCGCGTTGGAAGAAAAAGGGTTGGCTTTAGCATGATTATTGCGAGGCAGCTTTGAAAGACTCAGAAGAGTTCGATCGCTTATTATCGGAAACAGAAAGTGACTTGGCAAAGCTTGATTCTCAGAGGTCGGAGTTGCTCGAGCGAATCGCGGAACTCAGGCAAGCAGAGCGCACCATTGTCTCATCGGGTTCTGCACAAGCTAATATACCGCTATCGGTCACCAACCAATCATCCCAAGAAGCAAAAATTGCGCTTTTTCGCAGTCTGTTTCGGGGGCGAGATGATGTTTATCCTAAAAGATTTGAGAGTTTGAAAACTGGCAAAAAGGGATATCAGCCTGTTTGCCGCAACGAATGGGTCAAAGGTATTTGTGAAAAGCCGAGAATCCGCTGCGAAGATTGTGTTCATCGTCAATTTTTACCAGTGACAGATGATGTAATACGAAACCACTTGTTGGGCACAGACCCTCAGGACAGAACGGGACGTGATTTCACGATTGGCATTTATCCTATGTTGTCTGACGAGACCTGCTGGTTTTTGGCAGTTGATTTTGACAAGGTTTCCTGGCAGGAAGATGCCCAAGCGTTTCTGGAAACCTGCAGACTTTTCAATGTACCGGCTGCAGTAGAGAGATCGCGGTCAGGTAATGGCGGGCATATTTGGTTTTTCTTTAGTGAGCCTGTTGCTGCAATGTTAGCGCGTAAGATGGGAACTTTTCTACTAACCCAAACAATGGAACGCCGACCTGAAATCGGACTGGATTCCTATGATCGCTTTTTCCCCAGTCAGGATACACTTCCAAGAGGTGGATTTGGTAACCTGATTGCATTACCTTTGCAGAAAAAGCCACGCGAGAGCAGTAACAGCCTTTTTGTTGATGAAAAGTTCAACCCTTATCAAGATCAGTGGGCATTTCTTTCGTCACTCCAGCGGATGTCTCATAATGAAGTTGAGATAGTTGTTGGCAAAGCAGATAAGCAAGGGGAACTGAATGGGATCCGTATTCCTGCCACCGATGAAAGTGATGATCGGCCTTGGTCTCTTCCACCATCAAGGAAGCAAAAGGAAACGCCTATTCTTGGCCCGTTCCCTGAGCGTATAGATCTCCTGCTTGGCAATCAAATATATATCGCCAAGACAGATCTCACGCCATCACTTCGCAACCGATTGGTCCGTGTGGCGGCTTTTCAAAACCCCGAGTTTTATCAAGCACAAGCCATGCGCCTATCAACATTTGGCAAGCCGCGCATCATCAGTTGCTGTGAGGATTTCCCAAAGCATCTGGCATTACCCCGCGGCTGTCTCGACGAATTGCTTGAGATATTTCGATCTCTCAAGGTTGAAGTTCAATTGACGGATGAAAGGTATTCTGGAATGCCCTTAGAGCTTCACTTTCATGGAGAATTACGCCTTGATCAACAGCAGGCGGTTAATGCCCTATTGAAATACGAGACAGGTGTTTTATCTGCTTCAGCCGCTTTTGGTAAAACAGTAGTGGCGGCTTATATGATAGCTCAACGTAAAGTAAATACACTGGTGATTGTCCATCGCCGCCAGTTGCTTGACCAGTGGGTTGGCACCTTGAGCCAATTCTTGGAAATAGCGGCTAAAGAAATTGGGCAAATCGGCGGTGGCAAACATAAGCCTACTGGAAAAATTGATGTTGCAATGATGCAAAGTTTGAGTCAGAAGGGCGTAGTGAGTGACATTGTCGGTCAATATGGATACCTGATTGTGGACGAATGTCACCACATCTCTGCGGTCAGTTTTGAACAGGTGGTCAGGCAGAGCAAAGCTAGGTATGTCACTGGTTTATCAGCGACAGTAGCGCGCAAAGATGGACATCAACCTATCATTTTTATGCAGTGCGGGCCAATCCGTTACAAAGTCGATGACCGTAAACAAGCCGAGAGCCGGCCTTTTGACCATAAAGTTATTGTTCGTCCGACAAGTTTTCGCCTTCCAGCCTATCTACAAAATGCAGCGACGCAATCTATCCAGGATATATACACATTGCTTGTCAAGGATAATGAGCGTAATCGCATGATTGTTAACGATATAGTAGCGGCAGTATTATCGAGACGAAATCCGGTTTTGCTGACTGAACGCCGCGAGCATTTGAATGTACTTGTTAATCTGCTGGCTGAGCGTATTCAAAACGTGTTTGTATTGACTGGTGGGATGGGTAAAAAGCAGCGAAAGCAACTGACAGAGAAAATCGCTGCCATTCCTGATGACGAACCGCGTGTAATTGTCGCAACTGGCCGTTACCTGGGAGAAGGCTTTGATGATGCCCGGTTGGATACTTTGTTTCTTGCTCTGCCAATTTCCTGGCGTGGAACGTTGATCCAATACGCTGGTCGTCTCCATCGGCTGAATGTTTCGAAAAAGGAGGTAGTTATCTACGATTATGTGGATTTTGAAGTCCCGGTGCTGGCAAGGATGTATGCTAGAAGACGGAGCGGGTACAAGCCCATGGGTTATGTGGTAAGCATTCAGGATGAGAAAAGCGAAGGAGTGCAACTACAATTAACCGACCTCTTACCCATCAAATGATTGGTTTTCCTTGCTTGCTGAAGAATTTATTGAGTTTACCAGCCTCGACAATCTTTCCTAACCCAGGTAAATCAATCGCATCAAGATCACCCGTCTGAATCCAAATTTCCACACGCTTTTCTGTGGAATTGCATATCTCTACCACTTGGCGAATAGTGAAATATTTGCCTTTTGGAATAGCAGTTGGGATAATTATCTTTTGGGAAGGTTCTTCTCTTTTCCCTTTTTCCTTTCCCTCCCTTATTTTTCTACCGTACTGAGCTATCAAACCAAAGACTTTTCTCAGCGCCTCACGCGCATCCCTATCTTCATCAGTGGCTATTTTCTTCAACGTATCTTCCTCGGAAGTCAAGAAATCAAGAAGTTCCTTCGCCTGCTCAGGGTAAAGTTCAATTTTGTTCGTTATTACCAACCCTCCTTTGGAACTTTCGATGCTTGTCTCTTCAGTCTGCTTTTTTCTTCTTGTATTCGGGAGTGGGGTTTGATATGCTGGCGAACCAATAATGAAACTATTGGTTTTCCAAGTATCAGTTTCTCTCATGTTTTCCAAGATCCTTATAGCGTAACCTGCATAAAGATGTGTTACTACTCGGCTGATGGAATCCCATACAACGAGCCCTCGATTCTGCCATTCCTGTTTTTGGAGTGGATTCAACCAATCGGGATATTCTGGTGGGGTATCCAGATAGCTTGCCGAGTTAATATGCAATCCCCAAGTATTTCGATAAAGAACCGGTCGTGAAAAGTTCAACACATGACACCTGCCTCAGAAAAGTTTGTTGACCGGGTCAGTATAAGGCAGTTTAAGTTGTGCTCAGTTTACGAAAGCAACAAAAAAATCCACGTACTTCAAAAGCACGGGGAAATGCGGCATGATCGTTTATGAATCGTGTTTAGGAAAATTGATCCCTATATAAAGTGTTTGTGATCATGGTGGTGTATGTCTAAATTTTCGGGGGTCGAAAGAACTGTGAAAGAGATTTGCCGGATTTGGGGTTGTGTTATGGACTGCTCCTTGGCTCTTTTTATCAACCAGCGCCATCTCCACTCGTTCCAGAACGAGCTGAAATAAAGTTTCTTCGTTCGCACGCAGCGTGGGGGATTTGAAAAAGGGTAAAATATAGATATGGAGCAAAAACAGTTGCGCCGAATACTTCGTGTCCTGCGAAAAGACTTGACCATCGCCCTTGGTGAACGAGTGGAGAAAGTGATTCTGTATGGTTCACGGGCGCGCGGTGACGCGCAGGACGATTCGGATATTGACGTGCTAATTATATTGAAGGACGACTTCAAATACAGTGTTATGTTGCGCAAAACATCAAAGATTGTCGCGAAGTTGTCGCTAGAAAATGATGTGGTCATATCACGAGCGTTTGCTTCGCGCCAGCAATTTGAGCAAAGCAAAATGCCGTTTCTGATGAATGTCCGCCGTGACGGAATTGTCATATGATTCCCGAGATTGGTGAACTGCTGGAACGAGCGCGACTCAGTCAAAAGGCCGCCGCGAATCTATTGCGTGACGGCTTTCCCGGTTTTGCAGCTTCGCGCGCATACTATTCGATGTTTTATGTTGCTCAAGCCCTATTACTTTCGAAGGATATGAGTTTTTCAAGTCATGCTGCGGTAATTGCTGCGTATGGAAAAGAGTTCGCCAAAACGAAACTTCTCAATCCAGAATTCCATCGCTTGTTGCTGGAGGCGCAGGATAAACGCAATATTGGTGATTATGGAATGATTGGCGGGATTGATGATACTGATGCACAAGAAATATTAGGCTGGTCGAAGAAATTTATGAAGGCGGCAGAGAAATATTTCACGCAAGCGTTTTAGCACAGTGCGATGGGTAGTATGACAGCGAGGGGTGGGGGCATTTTCCTCAAAGTAATGTTTCCGTGACATTGGAGTGGATAGAAAAGGTTTACTGTCTGACGAAATTTCCTGTACAGTTCAATACTCTAACCGTAATCAGACATCGGAGCTTGAGGCTCCCTATAATAATCATGGATGTTTAAGTTGTGCTCAGTTCACGAAAGCAATAAAAAAATCCCCGGGCTTCAAAAGCTCGGGGAAATGTGGCATGATCGTGTATGGGTATTGTTTTAAGAATTTACCTGTATATATAGGAAATAATTGTCAATTCGGGCGAATTCATCCATATGTAGTGGTGGCTTTCCACGCAGGTCGGAATTTATACCCGTATACCAGATATGTACCGCACGAGGGAAATCTTTGTGGTACTATAGCGAACTATTCACTTGGCCGTGGATGATCCTTCACCCATTGCGAGAACCAATCCTCATTTAATTGGATGATTCGAACCAGCAGGTCGCGCTTGGTTGTGAAGAGGTTGTAAACATCCTGCCAGGATTTGTAGGTTTTGTGAATGGCTTAATCCATTTCATCATGCGAAGTTTTACCCGCTTTCCAGTTTTGGAATTTATCATATAACAGGTCAAGCGCCAAATGCCACTGATAATTGTAGTAGGCATCAATCATTTCCTGTTCCCACTGATGGAGAGCGGATCGTTTATTTGTCATGCTTCCTTACTTATATCTTTGAACGCGGTTTGAATTGCCTTTCGACTCATAGCCTGATACGCGGCGGATAACCAACTTTGTATCCCTGGTTCAAGTACAAAATTCGCCTCGCCCAACCGTTTAAGTAACGGCATCTCGATCGCGGGTTGACGAATGGACACGGAGATTCCCTCAAGCGGCGCGCGCACCTCCCAGAAGCTTTCGATTTGTTCTTCCAATGGGATCACAACTTCGGCTTCCTCCGATTCTTCCTCAGCGATTTCATCTCCTGCGCGGCGTTTGCGGAGTTCCTGCATCACTTGGTCCTGTGTGCGCCCGCGTAGGCGGAAGATCAGGAATGGGTCCTCGTCGAAGCGTTCGCCCAAAATATAATGCGTGGCGGCGATATGCTTGCATGGATTGGAATAATCGGGACAGGAACAATCCGTTTCCAAATCTCTGCGATTGGACGGAAACAAACCCACCTTTGCCCTCTTGAAAGCCTGCTCGATGTCCTGCGGCATTTCGCCCGCCAGCAATTCTGCGGTGAAGAGGGCTTGCTCGGACAAGGCGTCGAAAACCTTGTCCCATTCCGCGTCGGTCAGATGATTGATCTTGATACTGATTTTATACGGCGTTCGCATGGAACCCTGCACGCGTGCCGCAATCCCGTCTTTGGTTTCCTCAATCGAAAGTACCTGACCTTTGCGCGCATAAGTTCGTCCACGTGTGAGCCGACCTGTATCAACTAACTCTTCCAGCGCGACGATCCACCGCTGTGCCCACCAGTTCTTCGCGAACGCCCCGCGTTTGCTTTGGGCTTTGATCCCATCTTTGGTTTCGATGGCCTTGGTCGGTTTGAAGTAGAAATAATCATCGTAATAATCTTTTCGCCGTGCCATCTCATTCTCTCCTTAATGCCACGACTTTCCGCAGTTCATCCGTACTCATTTCGGTCAGCCAATTTTCACCGCTGCCGACAATCGCCTGTGCTAGTCCCTTTTTGGATTCGATCATGTCGTCAATCATCTCTTCGAGTGTTCCCGTAGTGACGAATTTATGCACCTGCACGTTGCGCTTCTGCCCGATACGGAAGGCGCGGTCGGTGGCTTGATTCTCCACGGCGGGATTCCACCAGCGGTCAAAATGGAAAACGTGGTTGGCGCGCGTCAAGTTCAGCCCAGTGCCGCCCGCTTTTAGCGACAAAATAAAAATCGGCGGCGCGTGTTCATCCTCCTGAAAGCGTTTCACCATCTGGTCGCGCGTCTTTGTAGGTGTGCCGCCGTACAAAAACTGAGTCGCCGCGCCAAAGGCACGCGGCAAATACTCAGCCAGCATCTCGCCCATTTCTGCAAACTGCGTGAAGATCAACGACCGGTCATTATCAGCCAGCACTTCTTCCAGCAATTCGCCGAGACGTTCCAACTTTCCGCTGCGATTGTCCAGCAGGACATCCGCACCCGCTTTACTCTTTTGATGAAGATACTGCACGGGATGATTGCATATCTGCTTTAACTGCATCATCATACTCAGCACTAGCCCGCGCCGCTTCATCCCCTCTTCCTCCTCGATCTGCCTTATCTCATCCTGCACCACTGCTTCGTAAAGCGTAGCCTGCTCCTCGGTCAGTGTGCAATAAACTTTCGTCTCCACCTTTTCGGGCAAATCAGAAATCACGCGCGGGTCGGTTTTGACGCGCCGTAAAATGAATGGCGTGGTCAACTCCTTCAATTGCTTGATTGCCCCTTCATCGTGATACCTTTCGATCGGCAATGCAAAATTTTCACGGAATGATTTTCGCGTGCCGAGATAACCAGGATTTAAAAAGTGCATGATCGACCACAACTCGGACAGGCGATTTTCCACGGGCGTGCCAGTCAGCGCAATGCGAAACTCAGCATTGATCTTGCGGATGGCTTGCGTCTGCTTCGCTTCGGAATTTTTGATATTCTGAGCCTCATCCAAAATCACCGCCAGCCATTGAATGGATTGGATGGATTCCGCATCGAGCCGCGCGACGGGATAACTGGTCAGCACCACATCCTGACCTTTGACCGCCTCCCGCATCTTCCCGCCTTTGAGGCGGGTTGCTCCACGATGGACATACGTCTGCAACCCTGGGCTGAATCTGCTAATCTCTTGGACCCAGTTCGTTACAACAGATGTGGGTGCAATCAACAACACGGGCGCAGACATCTTTTTGCCCGCCTCTTTCTCGTGCAGCAAAAGCGAAATGGTTTGAATCGTTTTTCCTAATCCCATATCGTCAGCGAGACACGCGCCCATGCTCCACTTGCGGAGAAATGCCAGCCACGAATAACCATACAGTTGATAAGGTCGCAGTTGACCATCCAAGCCTTTAGGCTGTGGCAGTTGTTCGAGCTTGTCAGCTTGCTCGAATTTTTTCAGCCAATCTGAAAGCCATCCTTCGGACTCGACTCCGTCAATCGGCAATCCGCCCGCGGAAGTTTCTCCGCCCAGTCTAAGTTTCATTGCGTCGAGTAGACTCATCTCGCCTTCGAGTTGATGTTGCTCCCAAAACTTGATCGCCGCTTCGATTTGTTCCGCGTCGAGCGAAACCCACTGACCGCGGATTTGCACAAGCGGCGACTTCAACTTTGCTAGCGCCTTGAACTCGTCTTCGGTCAACTCGGTTTCACCCAGCGACAACTTCCACTGGTATCTGACGAGATTGTCAAAAGACATGTGCCCTTTGACAACATCCTTGCCTTGCGATTTCATCTTCACTTTGACGCCCAGCCGTGCGCCCTTCTTATTCCACCACGGCGGGACGAGAATCCCAAAGCCCGCACCTTCGAGTAGGGGAGCAGTCTCGCGTAAAAAGGTGTACGCGCCTTTGGTATCCACTGTCAATTCGGTGGGACGTTTGCTTTTCAGACTTTCGGTGACAGGCGGGAATAATCGCGCGGCGTAGCCCAACCCCGCCAGCAGCTTTTCCTGCGGCTGTTCAAAGCGATGACCGAGATGGGTCAATATGCCTCTGGTTTTCTTCCACACTTCATCGGCGGGAATCAGCAGGCTGGGATCATCCTTCGCTTGAATCAGATAATGCAATTGCCAGGGTTGTTGCTGCAAAGCGGGCGCTTCCAGGCGAAACGCGATTCGGAACGCGGCATCGCCCGCGACATGCAAATTCCGCATCCACGCGCGATGACTCGCGGAAAGATTTTGCGCCTGCGCCGCTGAAAGTTTGATAAGGGCGTTTTCGCTGAACAACGCTTTTATCCAACTCACTGCGGACGAATCTTCATATAACTTCGGCGCGGCGGATTTTCCCCATTCGCGCGCGAGTGAATCGCAAATGGTGTTGAGAAAACTGGTGATCAGATTCCTGGGTGAGACATCCATTGGCGCGGCGCGGCAGATGGCGGGCATGGCAGCTTCGAGCTGACTCAAGCGCGCCGCGTCTTTAGGCGCATCCAACACAGGAAGCCAGCGCGCGTAATAATTTTTGTCTTCTTTCACGATGACTGGAACAATCTTATGCGCGGCGAGAGTCTCCAATGCCAAAGCGCTGACCATGCTCCAGAAACGGGCATCTGCTGCGGGGACACGCGAAGCGTCTCCGTTGGTGGAAAAATCCAACAGAGCGGAAACCGCGTCGAGCGTACGCATCCAAATCCCGGTCACAAGAAATGAAGCAAGTTTCGGATTTTTGGAATCCAAATTCCAATTGTGGATGAGTTGCAGCGAAGGCAAGGGAATTCCCTTGACGGCGGGCAGGCGCAGGATGGCGGTTTTCGACGCGCCCTCGATGGTGAGCAAACGCTTGAGCGTATCGGTATCGGCGCAAAACGGATGCAGCTTTTCTTTTTTCGCGGCGCGTCCGCTTTTGGGCGCGGGAACGTCGGAGGTTTCCATCCAAAATAAAATACGCCCCGTTTCATAGGACGCTTGCGGAGGTTGGTAATGCGCGTGAAGGATATTCATGAGTTTGTCTAAAACAGATTCGGCTGGCTTGGATTATTGCGCAGGGATTGAATTCCTCCTTCCTGGCCTGCCCGGCAGGTGTCGAAACCGAAGTAAGTGTGAAGAGAGGAGGTAAGGGACATAGACCAAGTATAACGAACATTCATTAAGAGGGTTAGTATGTAATAACAAAAAAACGCCCTGTCAATTTCGACAGGGCGTTTGCATCTCTAATTGAATTATTGAACGGCCAGCCGCGGCCTAAATTTATAACCGTATATTTGATATATGCCGCGCAGAGCAGATTATCATGCAGATTTAAAGAGAAATTTGTGTCATGCATGATCGAAGAATCTTCGCAGAAACCTCATCAACCTTCATCTCGATCCGATGGTGGCGGGTTGCATGGCTGGTTTCTCAAGGACGAAACGGTTGTTGAACTAAGAGCTTGTTATGCGCGGTACCAGTTTGATGGTCGCGGCTCGCGCCTCGGAACCATTGATGTGGCCGATGATGCTTGCAGCATAACGACGATACTTGGTTGCATATGCGGCGTCAATTTGGCTGTTGATGCTGGCGTTTGGCTCTTCCACGAAGGTAACATCTTTGTCCACACCGCCCGCGCGAATGTACCCATCGTGACGAGTCTGCACACCGCGGAACCAGGCGGATGTCCGCCCATTCACAGATCGAACATAGATGTTCTCGCCGAGCTGGACGACCCAAATCGTCACTGGTTTTCGCAATGTGCCGTCATTTCGGCGTGATGCGATCTGCAACTCTTCTGCGGTTCCGATCTTTTTAAGTTCATCGCTCGTCCATGCGCTCATTGAGACATTTCCTTCCTTAGAACTCGATCATGGCCTTTATCGCTTCCCGCGCGTTCATCGCCCGGTAGCCATCCGGCGCTGGGTCAAGACAGCCGACCCAATCGAAGACGCGACCCGGTTCGATTCTGCCTTCCATCACGTCCGGCAGCAGTTCCTCGATATACGCGCGCGCCGGGGCGGGTCCGCATCGGCACCGTACATTAAAGTTGCACGCATAATAAGGATCTCCTTTTATTCAGCCTTTGACCCGGCGAGATATTGTTCGTCGCTGACGTGTTCCATCCAGTCGGCGGTCTTGCCGTCGACTGTTTCTACAATGGAGATATGGGTCATGGCTGTGATGGGCGCGGCGCCATGCCAGTGTTTCTCGCCCGGCGGACACCACACTACATCTCCCGGCTGAATCTCCTCGATCGCGCCACCCCAGCTCTGTACCTGTCCACGGTCGGCCGTCACGATCAGGGTCTGACCCAGCGGGTGGGTGTGCCATGCCGATCGAGCGCCCGGTTCGAATGTCACGCTGGCGCCCGACGCATGAGTATGATCATTGGGTTGAAACAGCGGGTCAATCCGTACATTTCGTGTAAAGTACTCGGCCTGTCCTTTGCCGGAAGGTTGTGAGCCATTTCTTCTAATTTCCATTTCTAAACTCCTTTGCTTGATTACTTTATTATTTGGTAATAATATTTTCTAAACTGTTCGAACCGCTTTGTCTTTACCTGCTTCTCTTATTTCTAGGATGGGAACGCTCGACCGCAAAATAAGTCACGAGATCCCATGCGTTACGAATACCAAGAAACAAGAGTAGAACCATTACAGCGCTGACGATATACAGTGGCAGCGTTGGATCCGCAGGGAACGCGAGCGCAGCAATAATGAGTACAATATACGCGATAAGAGGGAATGCCATATACCATAACCAGTCTTTCAATGGTGTTTGACGGTGAGGTATTTTCCGCATCCGCTGAATGACGAGGATCATATATAACGCCATCCCCAGGCCCAACAGCCCGAGCAGAAGTCTCACAATGGAGAATGCTTGCCAGGGCGCACTGAGAATTCCTGCAATTAAAAGTACGGCACAAAAATGTACAATGGTCGGCGTATTAAAGGCAGATATTCCTGCATTCAAAATCTCTGTGCGCCTTTCAATATCCGCGATCAAGGTTGTTACTACGAACATCAATCCCGTCAAGGTCGCGGCGGCGGTACCTATGATCATATAAAAGTTTTGCCAATTACTCAGGAACGGTAACTCAGATCCTTGTATCATAAATTCTGCCTTTATCTATGCCACAGCTTCAAAAATAGCACTAATAGCGGTCACCAACTACTGTGATTTGTAACATGGCGCTATCGATTTGGCTGAGATCATCGTATGTCAATGCGATATTCACCGCGCCGATGTTCTCATCGAGCCGCTCGATCTTGCGCGAGCCGGGAATGGGCACGATCCACGGTTTTTGCGCCAGCAGCCAAGCTAGCGCGATCTGTGCCGGGGTGGCTCCCTTCTCTGCTCCGATCTTCTCAAGCAGATCAATCACCACCCGGTTTGCTTTGATTGCCTCCTGTGTAAAGCGCGGATTGTTGCTACGGATGTCGGTGCTATCGTAGATAGTGTTCTCATCAATTTTGCCGGTCAGGTAGCCGCGTCCCAGCGGGCTATAAGGCACAAGACCAATGCCAAGTTCCTCGCAAGTTGGAAGAATGGACTCCTCGATATTCCTCCACCAGATCGAATATTCGCTTTGCAAGGCAGTGACAGGCTGCACTGCATGGGCGCGGCGGATGAGTTCTGCATTGGACTCGGAAAGTCCAAAGTGCTTGACCTTACCCGCCCGGATCAAATCCTTGACCGCACCAGCTACATCTTCGATGGGTACATTAGGGTCAGGGCGATGTTGGTAGAACAGGTCAATGACTCCGACTCTAAGGCGCTTGAGAGATGCGTCAGCTACCCGTCTGATCTGCTCTGGCCGACTATCCGGTCCAACGCTGGGATGCGGACCCTTTTCTGTGTGCTTCCAACCAAACTTGGTGGCGATCACTACTTGTCCTTTGAAAGGCTCCAAAGCTTCGCCTACCAGTTCCTCGTTTGTGAATGGACCGTACACTTCCGCGGTGTCGAAGAAGGTGATACCGCGCTCAACAGCCTTACGAAGAAAAGCGATCATCTCCTGCTTATCAGTTGGTTTGTCACCAAAGCTCATTCGCATACAGCCCAGCCCCATGGCCGAAACTTCCAATCCACCGTTTCCAAGTTTACGCGTTTGCATTTTGGTATCTCCTTTTTAACGACCAGTCATTTTCAACACAGCGTCGGGCAGTCTTGCCCCCTGGATCGTGATCTTTGAAGCAGTGCTTTTGATCTCACCGAGATCGTCCGGTGTAAGTTCAACATTCACTGCCCCGATATTTTCTTCCAAACGATGTAACTTTGTTGTGCCCGGGATTGGAACAATCCACGGTTTTTGGGCAAGCAGGCAGGCAAGTGCGATTTGTGCTGGGGTTGCCTTCTTCTCATCTGCGATCTTGCCGAGCAAATCAACCAATACCTGATTTGCCTTCCGAGCCTCCGGCATGAAGCGAGGGGATATGTTGCGGAAATCAGTCCGATCAAATGTCGTGTTCGTATCGATTTTTCCGGTGAGGAATCCCGCGCCCAGTGGGCTAAACGGAACGAAGCCAATGCCAAGTTCCTCCAGGGTTTGCAGGACTTCCTCTTCAGGATCTCTCGTCCATAATGAATATTCGCTCTGGACTGCGGTGACTGGCTGAACGGCATGTGCGCGACGAATTGTTTGCGCTGCTGCTTCCGAAAGGCCGAAATGCTTGACCTTGCCTGCTTGAATCAGGTCTTTCACCGCTCCTGCTACTTCTTCAATGGGCACATCTGGGTCAACTCGGTGTTGGTAGAACAAATCAATCACATCTGTTCTGAGCCGCTTGAGCGATGCCTCAGCCACCTGCTTGATATGTTCTGGCCGGCTATTCAGTCCACCTGAACGTGAACTGGTTATGGGATCAATATCGAATCCGAATTTGGTGGCAATCACTACTTGATTGCGCAGAGGAGCAAGCGCCTCGCCGACGAGTTCCTCGTTCACGAAGGGACCATAGGCCTCTGCCGTATCAAAAAATGTGACACCACGTTCCACAGCCGTCCGAATAAGAACGACCATCTCTTGCTTTTCAGCAGCCGGGCCGTACGCAGAACTCATTCCCATGCAGCCAAGCCCGAGAGCGGATACATCCAAGCCACTATTTCCAAGTTTACGTTTTTGCATTTTTCAAACTACCATCTTTTCTTTATCCAGTTCTTTCCAAAAATTGACCTTCAAAAAAATCCCTGATCTTCCGCACTTTTATTCCTCTATTGGAAGCATTTGCTTTTCTTTCGTCAAAACAGCATTTTCATACACTTCAATTTTGTGATCCAATATATCCAAAGTCTTTTGCATTTCTTTCATTCTGGCCAAGAGTTGCTCCCGTTGTTCTTTCAGGATTTCTTTTCGAGCCTCAATGGTCTTATCGCCCCGCTGGACTAGTGCAACATACTCGATCAGCACCTCAACGGGTAACCCTGCGCTCCTCATACATTTAATAAATTCAACCCGCCTGAGGTCGAGTTCGTTGTAATCCCGAATGCCGCTTCCGTTTCGATTGACGGTCGGGATAAGTCCAACACGCTCATAGTAGCGAAGCGTGTCTGATGAAAGGCCAAATTGTTCACTGACTTCCGCGATTTTCATAAGTCACCTCGAAAAGCAGTGTATCACCTGGAGTCGACTCCAGGTCAAGGGCTTGTTTATGAGAATTTGGAGCAAAATTCTTATAGAAAAGATGAGAATAACTCGAAACAAATCGAAGCGCCGTTCGAACACGGCAATAGATCTCAAAGCTCTGAACAATTTGGCATATTAACAAAACAGGATACGTTTTCACGCGTATCCTGTTTTGTCTTGCTGTCCATTATTACGGCTATTAGCTATTTGTCTCAGGTTTAAATGCCGCCTACGTTCTTTTACGAAATTTATAGCCATATATTTGATATATACCGCGCGGGGCAGATATGTGTCCAACTTTAATCAAGAAATCCGCCTGCATTTGTACAATATCAATCTCATACATTTACTTTTTCTACTGATTTATAAATCAGTTATAATATTCGTATGAGCCAGAACCTCTCCTACACAAAAGCTCAGGGAATTATCTTACAGGATGCCATTCGGCGTGACCTTACTACTGGGCGCCGATCTGCTCTCTTGCAGATACTTTGGCATGAGCGCTACCTCACAAGAAACCAGCTCATGAAACGGGCAGAACTGCCGCTCGGAAAAGATTGCTTTGGCGTTTCTGCTTGGGAGGATACCTTCTATCGCGACATGCAAGTGGTAAAACAGGCATTCAAGGCAGCAGGTTTTACATTATCTTACAACCGCAACAAACTTCAAACCGGCTATTATCTTGAAGGGCAACCTGCCATATCTTCAGAACTCCAAAAGATCCTGCGCAGCAGTGTACAAGAAGTAGATGCTCGCCAGATTGAGATCTATCACCGGCTAACCTCGGCAGATCGTTTTCGGCAAGGCTGCTCAATCAGTGACACGGCACGCAAGGTGGTTGCCTTTCGCATTCGCCATGACAATCCCAATCTTTCGCTGGCAGAAGCAAATCGCATGGCATTGGAGCGAGCGTACAGGCTATGACAAAACAAACGTTGGACATCGTTGACTTTCTCAAATTGATGCTGGATGCATTGAAGGCTGCACATGTCGATTATCTCATTGGTGGTGCGATTGCCGAGTGGGCCTGGGGTGAGCCAAGAGCAACCCAGGATATTGATATTGTGATCAACCTACCTATTGAGTTGATCCAAAAATTCTCCAAAGAACTTGAAAAAAGGGACATGTTGGTTCCTGCCGAGATCATTCTGGATACAATCCTAGAAGATAGGGCAGATATTCCCATCAATGCTGTTCATATGCATAGCGGACTCAAGGCGGACCTATATCCGGTACGCCAAGGGGATGAACTCCGTCTTAGTGCCTTCCAGCGAAGGCAACGCGTGGACTATGGGCCACCGATTGGGCGAGTATATGTTCATTCGCCGGAAGATTTGATCCTATACAAGTTACTCTACTTCAGCATCAGTCAACAGTCGAAGCATTCTCGTGATATTGCTGCCATCTTGCAGGCGAAAAAGGAGCAGATCGATTTAGTCTATGTTCAGGAATGGGCAACTCGATTGGGGCTTAGCTCTCTATGGAAGGAACTGCTTAGTAGTGCTGAGTAATAACTGATTATTGCTGGTTATATATACTCTGAAGTAATCAGTAGAGTCGGATGCTGAGACGGAAGGATCATAAGAGCTCACTTAATGAAGGGATGGAGCCGAGGCAACCTTTTACCTCACTTGAAGTCCTTATTAACAATTAACAGTCATTGATTTTAATGTTAACCATGAGCCTTCTTGAATAGAAAATTGTTCAGTTTTCCAGCTTCAATAATGATCCCTAAACCGGGCAGATCGAGCCCTTCGAGTTTGCCTTTTCGAATCCAAGCCCTGATCTGTTTTGGTGTGGCATTACAAATCTGGGCGGCTTGATAGACGGTGACATAGTTGCCGTGCGGTATAGTGATGGGGAGGACTTTCGGCTGTGTGCTCTCGGTCAGCTCACTGTATCCCTTTCTTTCTCGGACCTTTCTGCCATAGACAGCGATCTGACGGAAAACAGTTCTCAATGCATCTTCTGCATCTTCCTTGTCACGAATAGAAAGGTACTCCAGCAATCTCCTGTGTGTGATCAGAAAGTCAAAGAGATCCTGTGCCCGAACTGGTGCAAGTTCTATTGGATTTTCCAAGTTCAAAATTTCCTCAACTGTTTCACTTAACAATGTTCCAGGTTCATTGGAAGAGAGTTGATAAGCTGGAGAGCCGATGAGAAAACCGTGGGACTTCCAGGCATCATTCGCTCGCATGTGTTCAAGAAGCTCAAGTGCGTATCCTGCATATAGGCGTGCAACAATGTGAAGATCTGCATCCCACATAACAATTCCTCGCCGCTGCCAATCTTGCTGCTGAAGCTGTGTAAGCCAGGAAGGACAGCTTGGTGGGGAACTGAAGTGTCCTTCAAAGTTAAGATGCACTCCCCATGAGTTATGAACGAGAACGGTGGAGCAATTCATCATGATTAACCTGCCAGTAGAAAAAATTTGGACTGGATCAGTATAAAGCAGATAGGTTCTGGGATCGGAAAAACTGTCGGTGAATAGGAAAAAGGGGTGTGATCGTTTACGGGAACGTTTTAAATGAAAACACCCCTATAGGTAGGGGTGTTTGTTCTTTTCTTGATGGTTTGTTCTCTATTTGGTGGGCATAAATTGAGTAGGTCTGAATTTATACCCGTATATTTGATATATGCCGCGCGGGGATGCTCCTAGTAACGCTTTAATATCAGGACTTTGAAGCTAATCGGTAATGCTGATTGGTGTCTTATATCCTTGCAGGGGACAGGGATACCGGCAATTGGGCAGATTTTTCGTGGAAACTTAGGGATAGAAGGGCAATAATGAGAGTTTAGCTAACAATCAAGACTTTTGACCATTCCAATGCAAAACACTTTGTATTTAAGGTCTTGCGACTTCGACGGGGTTCCAATATGCAGCAAGAGTAAGATCTCGATTGTCACTTATTCAAAGAATTGCACCCCTTTTTTGTTATATACACCCAATTGCAGGAGGTTTTTACGCTACGTACCGATACCTTTTCTGAATTGTCGACTGATTGATGGTTCCCGCCAAAGATTTTGAGGTTATGATTTATTTACACTCACATACGGAGATGTCTTATGCGAATTACCGTCCTTATTGTACTGGCTGGACTGCTCCTGGCGCTTGCAGGCTGTGGCGCTCCCACGATTGAAACACCGCTTGCCGCGACAAACATCCCCATCCCAATCGCAACCCCATCTCGGCAAGGAGAGTTGCTGGTGCGCGTGGGCAAAGGCAAAATCCACGACGTTCTCTATACACCAGATGGGGAATTCATCCTGGCAGCGTTCGATACCGGCTTGGGGACCTTCGATGCTACTACCCTGAATGAAGTCGCTTTTTGGGATCTGCCCGAAAAATCCATGCGCCTGACGCTTTTGGCCGAAAAAGAAGTGGCGGTCTTTACGACGAAGGGGAATATCTTGTTCGTGAGTTTTGACCCTGCCAGTGGAGCATTCAGCGCATCGAAACGAGCGGAGCTCACGACCGAGGTGATGATTCGTTCTGTGGATGAATACCCCAACCCCATTCTCCTCGCCAGTTCCCCGGACGGCAAATTCCTGGCCGTTTCTTTCACTTTCATGGAGAGTGTCCAGGCCTGGAATCTGGAAACCGGGCGGCCCATCCTCAGCGATATACCTCAATTTCGGTCCGCTTACAAGTACCAGTTAAGTTTTTCCAATGACAGCCAGTATCTCCTACTGAGTGGAGGCGGCCAGCGTTTGGATGATAATTTCTTGGTGAAGTTGGCTGACGGGAATGTTACCTGGAGTCAGAAAGGCAATGCTCTTTTACAAGGTGGAAACAAGTTGATGTATTGGAACCGACCTGAAGAATATTCGCTCGCCCCGGTTGCAGACCCAATGAGCGGTCAATTTATCAAATTCATTGTCACCGACGGTCAGAAGATGATTTTCTCCCCGGATGGCTCCCTGGGCGCGATCATTCTCTGGAGTGCAGGTCTCAATGGTTTATGGCTCTTCCAGACGGAGACCGGGCAGATCATCAACCACTACGAAGGCATGAACCCGTATTTGGACTATACCGATGCCCCGGTTTATCTCTCGAATACCGGAATGTTGGTCACCTATTATTCTAAAAACAGCCAGGAGGCGGCCACATCCGGGCAGGATAACAAATCCACAAAATTACTTTATACCCCCTTTGTTCTGGATTTGGAACATGCCCGACCAGTCCAAGAGATAACGCCGCCGTTTGAGATCCCATACCCGCTGCCTCTGGTTTATTTTGCGCCCGATGGCGGCAGTTTTCTTTATGCCGACCGGTCCTCGCTGGTGTGCGTTGAGCCATCCACACAAAAAATCACCTCTTTTGTAGACCAACTCACCTCTGGTGTGACGGCGCTGGCATTTGCGCCGGATGGTAAAACCCTGGCCGCCGGGCAACAAAATTCCGCTGTGGCCTTCTTCGATACAGCCAAGGGCTTGAAACAGACGCGCAGCGAACTTTTGCATACCGCCGCGAGCGATTATCCGGGGGACATCAACGGGCTGGCATTTTTTTCTAACGGAAAGCAACTGGCTGCCGATAACAACAACGGCTCGTTATACGTGCTCACCGTGGATGGCAGCCGCCCACCGACCGAAATAAGCCTGAACCCTGGACTGGGGAAAGGCGGTGTGGTGGAAATGCTTGGGCTGGCAATTTCTCCCGATGGCAGGACGCTGGCGACGGGTGGTTATGAAAACGCTGTGAGATTGTGGACCAATTTCCCGCCGGGGTGGGGATTCCATAATCAGAAGGACAGCGGCGGGGTGACAACCATCTCCTACTTCCTCGGAGCAGTAACGTACAGTCTGTTGGAGGACAGCAGCGTGGTAACTTCCATCGCCTACTCCTCCGACGGGAAATTGATTGCGGCCGGGACGGAAAAGGGCCATATTCGTCTGTGGCGCGCCGACGGCACACTGGAACGTACGCTCAGCGGGAATACCAGCCGGGTCACCGGGCTGGTATTTGCCGGGGAGACGTTGGTTTCGGTCGCGGAGGATGGCTCGGCCCGTTTTTGGCAGATCAGCGATGGCACACAGACGCGGCTGTTGAACCTGGGCGAATCCGTCACTAGCCTAGCGCTTGACTCTCCTGACGAAATACTGGCTCTAGGCACTGAGAGCGGCAAAACCTATCTTTGGGAGATGGTGGATAATCGCTGGCTAGGAGTGATACCGATTGTAGGCGCGGTGCGCGCCTTGGCCTTTCACCCCAATGCGACGCAACTGGCAATCGGTTCTGAAAGTGGTCAAATCCAACTCTGGCAGGTCCGCCTGGCCAATGGGCAGGTGGCGCAGCTTCCCGCTGGCGAGCCCCAGGATTTTGCACTGGCCTGTAAAATGGTTGGCCAGGTGGAAGGTTTCAGTGAGGGCACCTTTGTCGCTGGCGGGCCGGCGCACCTGGAATGGCGGGAAAACTATTCGGGCGATTGTTCGAAAGTGGACAAAAAAAGCCTCCGTGAAGTGGAAAACACTCCCGCATTGGCCGCGCAATACAGCCTAACCAGGGAAGTAAATTATTCGGCTGACACGCATCTCCTCCACATTTTTGCCGATGTGACCGTGCCGGCCACGCCTGGCACCTACAAATACACCTGGGAACTGGTCACTCCCACCGATGAGTTGATTCCTTTTTCGGCCATGATGACCGTGATTGCCCCGCCCGCCGGGTTGAATTTGCCCGCGCCGCTCTATTTTATTTCCGAAAGCGGTGTGCTGACGCGCCTCGAAATCGATGGGCGCACCCTGATCCCTATCATCGCCGGGCCCGTGACTTGCATGGATATTTCCCCGGCCAGTGGTGAGATTGCCTACCTGAGCAACGATGCCTTGATGATGGCTGATCTCAACGGCGTCAACCAGCGCGCGTTATTGCCCATTGGCGGCTGCCCATCCTGGTCGCCAGATGGAACCCAGATTGGGTTCACCCTGAACGGCGTCAAGGTGCTCAACGTTTCCAACGGCGAGGTGCGCACCCTGGCAACCGATTTGCATGCCTTCGGTATCCAATCACGCCATTATATCCGCGTTCTCGATTGGTCGCCGTTTAGCAATAAATTAATTGCCAGCGTCGGTGGTTGGGAATCTATCGGGTTGCGAGTTTTTGATGTACCCAGCGGGGCTGAATTTGGTCTCCAGGGGTTTTCCAATCCTGCCTGGAGCCGCGATGGTGAAACTGTTTATACCGGCGAATATAGTTCCAATGTTTATGGCTGGTCGCCATTCATCATTCGCACCAATATTGCCAGCCGCGCATCAGAAACATTAATGGGTAACTCTGAGGCTCGATTTAAGTGGCGGATTTGCCCCCTATGAAACTGCGGACGGCCGCCTGTTTGTTTTTGCCGGACGAATGGCCAACTCGCAGGCTGATTCTGTCGCGCTGGCTGCAGCCCAAATGCCGCTCGACAAACCCGGGCAGTTTACTTATGACCCCCATCAGCATCTTATTGTTGCACCCTCCGAGGCCCTCTGGTGGCGCGATGGCAACCTGGCGATTATTAAAATGAGCGGGGGAGAAGTGCTGGCGACCTTCCCATTTTCCGTGAATCCCAATGTTTACCTGCCGGTGGGCGGCAGCGATCTGCGCTGGAATACTTTTGCTCCAGCTGAACCGCCTCTTCCCCCATCCCGACCGTGACCCCCGCGCCAGGGACTTTCTCTACAACCAATTTAGAGTTGGCGCGTTACACCCTTGTTTTCATCAGCGGTGCAGAAGCGAATACCCCCCAGATCTATTCCCTCTGCGCAAATGGCTCCAACCTGATATGCCCTTACCCGACCTTTAAGTCTTCGCTGTCCCCATCAAGCTCTGACTTTTTCCTGCCATCGGCAAAAATACCGCATCTCTCCCCATGCGTGGGTCCGGACTGCCTGTCCTTGACCCTGGATGGCGCCTGATCGAACGAACGAACGAACGAACGAACGAATATCAACTCACTTGGGATGCGGTCCCTTCACACTTTACAGATAAATGTGATCCGACAAAAGATTATGTGAACGATATCGGCAAAAATAGTCCGAATGCAAAGTCGAAATGATGGATCCATTAGGATCTTGTTCATTTCACATTTGTTTAAGTAAAACGATTTACAAATTCCATAGATTGCCACCCCATAACACCTAGGGATTGGTGCTGTGCGAGTTTACATTACGGTTCGGGAAGCGACCGGTGTCCGGATCATAACACTGTCCGTGTATTAAAATAAAATCGCCCTGTCAGTTTTCTGACAGGGCGAGATGATTTAGCAGAGTGCTATGCCGTCGCCAGGCGCGGCCTGAATTTATACCCGTATACGATCACCCCTCGCTCGTCGCCGTCGTTGCGCATCCTGCGGGTCACCATCTCCACCGGCATTCCGATCTTCACAGCCGCATTATCCACGTCGGTTAGCTGTGCCGTCAGCATCGGGCCCTCTTCCAGCTTTACCAGGGCCACCGTGTAGGGGGCATTTGCGTCATAGCCGGTCGGGGCTTCGTAAATCGTGGTATACGAATAGACTTCACCCTTGCCGCTAAAGGTATAAAGGTCCTTTGCCTCTTTCCCGCAGTTCGGGCACACATCACGAGGCGGAAAAATTTTGTGCTCACAATGAGGGCATACCTCGCCTACAAGCGAGTATCTTTGTTGTTTTAATCTCCAATGTCTCGGTATTTCCATTCTAAATTCCTTTCTGCGAGCCTAATTCTATCCGGTAGTACTATCAGGAACTATCAAAGTTCCCGCCAAAGTACGGCCCGCGTGCGAACCGGGTTGTCCAGATTATTTTGTTTCGCCTAATGGGTATGTTTAGCCTGGTTATTGGCCCGGCCCTGCTTGGATAGACAGGTTTATCTCAACCGCAGCTAAGCTAGTCGCTTCGAATACTATCAAAAACTCTCAGGGAGAGATTGCCTTACAGATTTTAAGCTGACGCTTCAAGGACGTGAGAAACGACCGTCGCCCCCGGCCCACCCATGGACTGGATCAGCCCGTAGCGGGCCCTTGCTATCTGGTTCGTTCCAGCCTGACCTCGTAGCTGCGCAGTTGCTTCGACGGCTTGGTATACCCCCGTAGCGCCTCCCGGGAACCCGCGTGCCTTAAGCCCGCCTAGCGTTGCACAGGGAATGCGCCCTTTTAGGGAAATCCCAGCGTCCGCTCCCAGCTGCCACCCGCGCCCGCGAATTGCAAACCCAACGGACTCGAGCGAGAGCGCAGCGTATATGCTGAACATATCGTGATATTCGAAGAAGCTGATCTGGTCCAGGATGACGCCCGCCTTTTTCATGGCCTTGCCGGCGGAGACTTGGGCGGCCTCGAAGTAAAGCAGATCCTTGCGGTCATGAATGGCGAGCGTATCTGCTGCCGAGGCCGAGCCTGCGATCTTTACCACGGGGCGATTTAAATCTTTAGGCATCAGTTCGCGCCTGGTTAATACCACTGCCGCAGCGCCGTCGGCGTTCGGGGCAATATCGAACATGTTGAGGGGCTCGCAAACCATCTCGGCTTTTGTATAAGCTTCCAGTTTAATGGCTTTGCGGAACATGGCATATCTATTGCCCGCTCCATTGGCGTGCGCGGTCAGGGCAAAACCTGCAAAGCCTCCTGCCGGCACCTCGTGCTCGTGCATGTAACGTTTCATCAATATTGCGGCCTGGCCGGCCGGTGTCAGCCCCTGTACGGACTCGAAGTCTGAATCGCCGGTTGTCGCCAGTGCCGCATCCACATCCGGGCCAATTTTGTCGGTGAATTTTTCAACGCCTATTACCAGGGCCACGTCTGCCATGCCGCTGGCAACCGCTAGGTATCCCTGACGCAGGGCCGCGCCGCCCGAAGCGCCCGCGGCCTCCACCGTGACCGCCTCAATACCGGTCAGGCCGCTGTAATCTGCAAGCAAGGCGCCGAGATGTGCCTGGTTGGAAAGGTTGGGCGCCAGCATGTTGCCGACGAACATGGATTGCGGTCGCAGTCCCCCCGAGTCTTTTACTGCCTGTGAGATGGCCTCGAAAGCCAATTCGCGCAGGCCAATCTCCCAATGCTCACCGACTTCTGTTTGGCCTATCCCTGCGATGACGACTTCAGTCATAAACGATTACCGAGCCTTTGTTGAAATGAGTGTTTTGTTTTCCAGTCCGACCTCGGTTAACGGAAATCGACAGCCGAATCTCGAATTGTCAGGTTTCTCTTCTATTTCATTGCCAGCTTGCCGCGATACCTTACGTAGGTGGCGTAATCGATCTCGGTGCGGCGATTAATGTAATCCTGCGTCTTGATAGCCAGTTCGCGGCGTTCGGGTAGTTTATCGGTCACCAGGATGTCAAAGGCGTCGGAGCCCGCTCCCGATCCGAATGAGACCATCAGGATCCGTTCACCGGCTTGAGCGATATCGAGAGTGGCAGTAAGCCCTATCATCGCCGCGCCCGCGTAAGTGTTCCCGATCACCGGCACCAGCAGGCCCGGTTGAATTTGTTCCATTGAAAAGCCAAGCTGTGAGGCTACACGTTGTGGAAATTTCGTATTCGGCTGGTGAAAGACCGCCCACTTGTAATCCTTTGCCGTTGTCCCTGAGGCTTCCATCAATGTGGTGGCTGCGGCCGTGATGTGTTTGAAGTAAGCCGGCTCGCCTGTAAAACGCATGCCGTGCTCGGGATATTTGGCTTCCGGTCGTCGCCAAAAATCCGGGGTATCGGTTACGTAGGAGTACGAAGAGTTGATGACTGCCAATGCTTCTTCCGCCGGGCCTACAATATAGGCCGCGCCTCCCGCCCCCGCCGTGTATTCGAGCGCATCGCCTGGCTTGCCTTGCGCAGTGTCCATCCCGATGGCCAGAGCATAATGCGCCATGCCTGAACCGACGAAGCCCATGGCCGCGACCAGGGCTTCGGTGCCCGCCTTACACGCGAACTCCCAGTCGCCAGCCTGAGTGTTGGGTACGGCGCCGATTGCCTCTGCTACCAGGGTGGATGTGGGCTTGACTGCGTAGGGATGGGATTCGGAGCCCACCCACACAGCCCGCAGGTCCTGCGCGCTGATCCCGGCCCGTTTCATGGCATTGCGTGCCGCCTCGATGGACATGGTGGCTACATCTTCATCGAGGCCTGGGACGGCCTTCTCTTTAATAGGCAGGCCGCCTTTGCCTCCCGTCCACACCCGTGCCACTTCCTTGGCAGGCAGTCGATAACGCGGCACATACGCGCCGTAGCCAATAATGCCAACCGGTTTTACGGGTTGGAGCAGGGTGGGAGAGGAATGATCGTGGGGAATAGCCATTAATTTTCCTTTTTGTTCTCAATGCATTCAGCGCCGGACTTAATAAATCATGTTTCTCTTCTAAAGATCTTCAGAGCACCAAAACGCTGATGTTAATCCTGGTTGGGTAAATAAAACTTCTGCTTCTTTTGCGGTTCTTCCATCATAATCCAATGACAGCCGATCGCGATACCACAGTTTTGAAAGCTCCCATGGTAGTAGCTCGCTCGCGGCCTTCATCCTCTTTTCTTGATCTACAAAGTTTTCAAGATTTCTTCCGCCCTATCAATTCTCACAACTTTCTCTGACACCATTTTCGCGGCGACTTTTTCTATCATATCACCCGTCGCGCCGGCAGCGATGGCTACCTGCCGCGCGTGCAGTGACATATGCCCGCGCTGGATGCCTTCAGTAGCCAGTGCGCGCAAGGCTGCGAGATTTTGCGCCAGGCCCACCGAAACGATGATCTCTGCCAATTCTGCGGCGGTCTTTACGCCCAACAGTTTCACTGCTGCCTGCGCAGCCGGGTGAACCTTGGTCGCGCCGCCGATGATGCCGACCGCCATGGGCATTTCGAGCGTTCCGACCAGGTTGCCATCCTTATCCTTGCCCCATTCGGATAAGGATGTGTAGGTCCCGGAGCGGGCGGCATAGGCATGAGCGCCCGCCTCGATGGCGCGCCAGTCGTTGCCAGTGGCGATAACCACGGCGTCCACGCCGTTCATGATTCCCTTATTGTGAGTGGCTGCGCGGTACGGGTCCACGGCGGCGAAGGCGTAGGCGGCGATGATGCCATCGCGCACTTCCTCGCCGGTGTAATTATCGAAGGCTAGTTCTTTGACCGGAACGGTGCAGCGTGTGCGCGCCATTCTTCGATCGGCTAGATTGGACAATATGCGTAGATGAACTTTGCCCCCTGTAATTGTCTCAACGTGGGGAGCGAGTTTTTCGCAGGCCGTATTCACCGCGTTGGCGCCCATCGCGTCGCGAACATCGTAGATCAAATGCAGCACCAGGAAGCTGCCGATAGGCGAGCTTTCGATGATGCGCACTTCCAGGTCCCGCGCTCCGCCGCCAAACTTTTTCAAAACGGGGTCGATCGAGTTTGCCTCTGCCAGCAGTTCAGCTTTTTGTTCATACAATTTTAGTTTGGCTTCTGCGAGATTGGTAACGTTGATAACCTGCATTTGGCCGATCATGAGCGGCTCACTGGTTGTGGCGCGAAACCCGCCTGCAGTTCGGGCCAGTTTGGCCATAAACGAGGCGCCCGCGACTACGGACGGTTCTTCTATGGCCATCGGAACCAGCACATCTCTGCCGTTCACCTGAAAATTCAATCCGATTCCCAGCGGCAGGGCATGGGTTCCGATAACATTCTCTATCATATGCTCGGCAGATTCTGCAGTGAGCCCCCCATTGGTGGCGTAAGCGATCAGATCGTTCGGAGAAAGACCTGCTGCTTCCGCCAGCCGGGCGCGGCGTGTATCGAGACCTAAATTATAGAATCCGGGAATTCGCGAGGTTCTCATAGTCATCCTTTTTGAGGGGCCGCTTACAATTTTATATGGGCCTTCTGCCAATTCCTATCAAATTATGTGGGATAATGGGCCTGTGGTGTCTCTGATATGCTGCTGACCCGTGAACAACTGCAAGAACGGCTTATCGCGTTACACCGAGCCAGCCTGGAGCTGGTCAAGGATGTTTCGTTAGACCACCTTTTGGAGCAGATCGCCGCGACTGCGTGCGAACTTGCGGGGGCTCGCTATGCGGCCGTTGGAGTAATGGACGATGAAGGGGGAGTAAAGCAGTTCATCACCGTAGGAATGACGCAGGAACAGATAAAACGCATTGGTCACCCACCGGTTGGTTTGGGTTTGATCGGTGCGTTGATGGATTCAACAGACCCAATCCGGCTGCCGGTCATCAAGAATGACCCTCGTTCGGTCGGTTTCCCCAGGCATCATCCCGAAATGGTCTCGTTCCTGGGCGTGCCCATCGGTGCTGGTGATCTGCAGTTGGGTCAGATCTATCTTACCGATAAACTCGGCGAAGCTGAATTCACTGAGGATGATGAGCGGATAATCCAGATGCTGGCCGGGTATGCAGCGGCAGCCGTCCAAAACGCGCGTTTGTTGGATGAAATGAGGCGCCGCCATAAGGCCCTGACGCGCCGCAGTGAGGATCTTTCTTTGCTGAATGATGTTGCTTCCGCGCTCACAGCCTCTCTCGAGCTGGACGAAATCCTGAATAAAACCCTGGCGGTGGTGATAAATTACATGAAAGTCGAGGCGGGCGAAATTTTCCTCCTGGAAGCTGATGGCGAAACCCTCCGCATGGTTTTGCACCGCGGCCAGGCTGCCGAGGCTTTCTGGACCCGTAACCAGTTCAAAAAAGGGGAGGGCGTGATCGGCATGGTGGCTCAATCGGGCCAGCCGGTCTTCCGATCTGATCTTACCAAAGATTTGCAGTTTGTGCGCTCGGCGGTGGTTGAAGCCGGGTTCCGCCAAATTGCCTATTTACCCTTGAAATCAGGCGAAAACCTGCTGGGGGTGATGAGCGTGGCAACGCGCAGCGAAGAGCCGTTGGATGAGCGCAGCCTTCACCTTCTATACGCGGTGGCAAACTGGGCCGGTTTGGCCATTGAAAATGCCCGCCTCCACCAAAACGCCCGGCGGCTTGCCGTTCTGGAAGAGCGGGACCGCATTGGTATGGATCTGCACGATGGCATCATTCAGTCCATTTATGGTGTGGGTCTGTCATTGGAAAATGCTCTTCAAACAATAGATGAAGACGCTGACCTCGCCAAAGTACGGATCAAGGAATTGATCTCCGGCCTGAACCAGGCGATTCGTGATATTCGCTCTTATATCCTGGATTTGCGGCCCCGGCAAATGGGGAATGACGGATTGATGAGTGCTTTGAAGCGCCTTGCGGGAGAATATCGCGCCGATACCTCTTCTGAAGTCGTTCTGAAAGGGCTGGAAACGCAGCCCGACAACCTTCCGCAGATCAATGCCCTGGCTTTATTCCATATCTGTCAGGAGACATTGGCGAATGCAGCAAAGCATTCTGGCGCAAATCGCGTGGATCTCAACCTTTGGGCCACCGATGACCGCGTTGTGATGGAGATCCACGATAACGGCAAAGGCTTTGCCATGGAAAAAATGAGCACGACGATCGGGCACGGACTTTCCAATATGCAGACGCGCGCACATGCAGTGGGTGGTGACGTCGAATTTACCTCTGCTATTGGTGAAGGGACCACCGTTCTTGCCTGGGTTCCGCGTGGTGTAAAGCCTTAATCGCTTTAAATACAATTTCTTTAACATTCAATCACAGATTCCGGATGCTCGAGTGCCGCGCGAAGAAATTTTTTCGCCATGCGATTCTTTAACATGGCGTTAACCACACAGCGAATGTTTGGCCTCCAATGCCTATATGTGGGGGACAATTGGAATCGGGGTCGTGCCCTTGGCTGAAACGTGCGTTCTATTGGGCGCTTGATAAGATGAGCTTCGGCTAATGATTCTTTAACATTGATAAACCTTAATAAAGCACATGTTTTTAACTTTGCGTAGGTGAAAAGTGTTGTTATCTATGGGGCTTATCTGCTAGAATGAATTCATCGCTGAGATAGAGGGATGTGAATCCAAGTCACATCTCAAATTCCTGAACAGTAAGTTGAAATAGAAGTAAATACGTTTTTCATTATCTAAGCCGCGGATGGTAGGCGGGTTAGTTACATTCATCCATAGCACTTCATTCAAGGAAACAGCTTATGAATGCAGATCAGGCCTGGCAGTCGGTTCTCGGACAACTTCAAATGGAGATGCCCAAAGCATCCTTTAATACCTGGGTTCGCGATACGCGTCCTGTGGTGTATGAAAACGGCGCGCTGACCATCGCCGTACCGAATGCCTATGCCCGCGATTGGCTCGAAAGCCGGCTTGCCAGCACGGTAGACCGCCTCCTGGTGGGGATTATGAATTCAAGTGTGGCCGTCAATTTTGTGGTAGCCCAGGGTGAGGAGGCCGAAACGACCGAAACGGAAACCCCACTCCAGCCCCAGGTCGATGCAGGCGAGCCGCTCGCCCGCCATTCCTCCCTCAATCCCCGTTATACCTTTGAGACATTCGTGGTCGGTTCGGGTAACCGGTTGGCTCATGCAGCCTGCCAGGCTGTGGCCGAAAAGCCTGCGCGTGCCTATAATCCGCTCTTCTTGTACGGGGGAGTGGGACTTGGGAAGACCCATTTGCTGCATGCCATCGGCAACGCCTGCTATGAGCGCGGTCTGAATGTTCTCTATGTTTCTTCCGAAGAATTCACGAACGAAATAATCAATGCTATTCGCACTCATACTACGCAAGCCTTCCGTGAGAAATATCGCTCGGCTGATGTTTTGCTGGTCGACGATATTCAATTTATTGCAGGCAAGGAAAGCACACAGGAGGAATTTTTTCATACTTTCAATACCCTGCACGGGCAGGATAAGCAGATCATCGTCTCTTCGGACCGGCCGCCCAAATCGTTGGTTACGCTGGAAGAGCGCATGCGCTCCCGTTTCGAATGGGGATTGGCCGCAGATATCCAGCCTCCAGATATGGAGACCCGTCTTGCGATCCTGCGTGCCAAGGCGGAGAGTACCGGCCGGTATATTCCGGACGATATACTGGAGAACGTTTCTCGACGTGTTCAGTCGAATATCCGTGAGTTGGAAGGCGCCCTCAACCGGATTATCGCCTTTTCCGACTTGAGCGGCCAGGCGCTGACCCTCCAGCTTGTCGAAATGGCTCTTGCTGACCTTTTGCCCCAGCGCCAGAACATCGAACCGGGGAAGATCATGGAACAAGTTGCCCTGGAGTGGCAGATTTCAGTGGATGATTTGCTGGGTCGTGATCGTTCTCAGAAGATCGCAGAGCCGCGCCAGGTTGCGATGTATCTCATGCGAAAAGAGACAAATGCTTCTCTGCCTCAGATCGGAGAAGTCCTGGGAGGCCGCGACCACACCACGGTGATGTATGCCATTCATAAGATCGCCAACCAGATAGAGACCAAACCCGACCTGCGGAAACGGGTGATTAGCGTCAAACAACGCTTATACGGGCAAACAGCAGTCGTATAACGGACAATTACTCCATTGCTTGTGAGAACATGCCCGAAAAAGGGGCGTAACATGTCACGCCTGGCGGCGCAAGCTCCAGAATCGCCCCACCGGTAAACACAGCCCCGGCCAACCCGCCGAGGCCTTATTTTGGTGGTTTTTGCACTTCTTATCTGTGGTACAATCCCGTCGCTTCTCTAGAGCTTGATCGTGGAGAGAGGCACATCTTGCCCGGGATGGGCAATAAGCATCCCTGAGCGGGTCGGGCCTTTTGGCCATATCCCCGCTAAACTCGCTCCGTTCCAACGCCACGCAAGCCCTGCGCGTTCGGAGAACGGAATAAACTAAGGAGAACTAATGGCTGTCGTTTCCATGAAAGCCCTTCTTGAGAGTGGCGTCCACTTCGGACATCGCACAAACAAGTGGGACCCCCGTATGAAGCCGTACATCTTCACTGAACGTAACGGTATTCATATTATTGATCTGCAGCAGACTGTAAAATTGCTGAACCAGGCTTATAACGTGATCCGCGACACGGTCGCCAATGGTGGTACCGTGATGTTCGTCGGTACAAAGCGCCAGGCGCAGGAGACCATCAAGGACGAAGCCACGCGCGCAGAGATGCCGTTTGTCGTCGAACGCTGGCTGGGCGGAATGCTGACAAACTGGTCAACCATGTATGCTCGTATCCAGGAGCTTCAACGCCTTGAGCAGTTGCGTGATACCGGCGAAATCAGCAAGCTGACCAAGAAGGAAGGCTTGCTCATCCAGCGTGAAATTGATCGTCTGCTGATCCGCCTTTCAGGCGTTCGCAGCATGAAGCGCCTGCCTGATGTGATCTTCGTGGTGGATGTGAGCCGCGAGGACGCAGCCGTGCATGAGGCCAATCTGTTGAATATCCCTGTTGTGGCGCTGGTGGATACGAACTGCAATCCGCAGGGTATCGATTATGTCATCCCCTCGAACGATGATGCCATCCGTGCCATCAAGCTGCTCGTTGCGAAGATCGCAGACGCCGTGCTGGAAGGCAAGGCCATGCGCAAGGAGGAAGAGCCGGAGACCGCTGCCCGTGACAATCCTGAAGAACAGGGCGAGATATCCCGGGCACGCAAGTCTGTCAAGGTTGTGGATACAGATGAAGAGGTCACGGAAGATGCGCTGCTCGGTGAAGCCACGCTTGCCAAGTTGAGCGCAACCCGAAAACCTGAAGAAGTTCTGCCTGAACCGGAAAAGGTCGAAGAGAAAGTAGAAGAGAAGGCGGAAGAGCCGGTCGACAAGCCGCAGGGAGAAAACACCGAAATTTCCGGGGATGCCGGTAAATAGTCCGTCAACCCGCATGAGGATAGCACCATGGATATTACTGCTGATATGATCAAAGAATTGAGGGCCGCCACGAACGCAGGCGTCCTTGATTGCCGCACGGCCCTTCAGGAAGCGAACGGTGATTTTCAGAAGGCTGTCGATTGGCTTCGCGAAAAAGGCATGGCAACGGCGGCCAAACGCGCCGATCGGGATGCTTCCAACGGCACGATCGAATTGTATTCTCACGGCAGCGGCCGCGTGGGCGTGATGGTGGAAGTCAACTGCGAGACGGATTTTGTGGCTCGTTCAGACCAATTCCGCAATTTGGCCCACGAGCTTGCCTTGCAGATCGCGGCGGGCGCTCCAAAGTATGTCAAGCCGGAAGATATTCCGGAATCCGTGCTTGAGCATGAGGCCGGCATTGCCCGCGCGCGCGCCAAAGACGAGGGCAAGGCGGGCGCCGTGGTTGATAAGATCGTTGCAGGACGGCTCGAAAAATTCAAAGATGAGGTGTGCTTGTTGCGCCAGCCCTACGTCCGGGATGAAAGCACAACCATCGAGAAGATAATCATGCAAAATGTCGCCGCTATCGGTGAGAATGTGATTGTGCGCCGTTTCCAACGCTGGGAGCTCGGCGAGGGCACGACTCAAGCCTGATCTGGAAAGGCCAACCTGCTGGTTGGCCTTTTTCATATACTTACATCCTCAACCTCTTGGCCAGTTGGGAGCGGTAGGGATGCACAAGGAGCCGCACATGTCCAAACTCCAATACAAACGTGTCCTGCTTAAGATAGGTGGCGAGGCGATCAGCGGAAAGTCGGGCTTCGGGATTGACGTGGACGAGGCCGAAGCAATCGCCAAACGTATCAAGGAAGTATTTGATATGGGCATACAGGTCGCCCTTGTGATCGGTGCCGGGAATTTATGGCGCGGCAAACAGGGACTCGAACGGGGTATGGATCGTTCGACAGCCGATTATATGGGCATGCTGGGCACGATGATCAATTCGATGGCTCTGATGGACGCGTTGGAACGTATGGGCGTCCTGACCCGCGTCATGTCGGCCATTGAAATGCGGGCAGTAGCCGAGCCCTATATCCGCCGACGCGCCATCCGTCATCTCGAAAAAGGCCGGGTGGTTATCTTTGGTGCTGGCACAGGGAATCCCTTCTTTTCCACCGATACTGCCGCAGCGCTTCGCGCCTCAGAGATCGATGCAGATGTGGTGATAAAAGCCACCAAGGTGGACGGAGTTTATGATTCTGACCCGCAGAAGAACCCCGATGCCAAGAAGTTCAGCCACCTCACTTATATTGAAGTGCTCAACCGGCGGCTTGAAGTGATGGATAGCACGGCGGTTACGCTTTGCATGGAAAACAACCTGCCGATCCTGGTGCTGAATCTCTGGGACTCCAGGGCGCTTGTGGATGCATTAAAAGGGGAAACGGTCGGGACGCTGGTCAGCGCCTGAGCCGCTACGCGGAGATGTAAGTTCAGTCGCGGAATCCATGCGAGCAAGCGGGGATATTTTGTGCAAATTACAGAAACAGGAGCCTCCTTCTCATTGAGAGACTCTCTTTGGCTGGCATTTGCTCTCCTGTATGCCGTCACCCATAGCATAAATTTCTGTTTTAGTGTATCCTTAACCTGACCAAACCCTCCGGAGCCGCCGTGATAAAAGACATCCTAAAAGACGCTGAACACCGCATGCAAGGCGCGATCAAAAATCTGAACGACGACCTGGCCTCCATCCGTACCGGACGCGCCAATCCTGCTCTTGTGGAGCGCCTGATCGTCAATTATTACGATACGCCTACCCAGCTGATGCAGTTGGCCACCATAAGCGTTCCTGAGCCGCGTTCGCTGATGATCAAACCTTTTGACCTTACCGCGGTCAAGGAGATCGAGAAGGCCATTCAGGCCTCCGACCTTGGTTTGAACCCCAACACGGATGGTAAGGTCATACACCTGAACCTGCCTCCGCTGACTGAAGATCGCCGCCGCGACCTGGTCAAGCTTGTCCATGCGCGCCTGGAGGAATCGCGGGTAGCCGTGCGCAACATTCGCCGTGACTCGCATAACGATATACGCGATTTCGAGAAGGAAAAACTGATCTCCGAAGATGATATGAAAAAGGGCGAAGAAGACCTTCAAAAACTTACCGATAAATTTATCGAAGAAGTTACGGAACTAGGGAAGAAAAAAGAAGTAGAGATCATGGAAGTGTAATTAATCAACATCGATCCCTGCCCGGCGGAAAGGATGCGCTTTCCGGGAAAAGCATCCGAAGGCATCGTAGGGATGCGATCGCCGGCGCCGGGCGATCGTTTCATTTTCAGTAGTGGTGATTGAAGCATTGTTTTTTGGTAAAGAAACAAATCAAGTTCGATCCTAAAGAATTACCCTTTATTGCTCAGCAGTTGACGCCCTGTAATTATGCCCAATCGATCCCCGGATCTACCCCTAGATAGAATTCCTCGCCACGTTGCCATGATCATGGATGGCAACGGACGTTGGGCGCTTTCGCGCGGCCTGCCTCGCATGGCCGGCCACAAAGCCGGCACTGAAAATTTGCGCCGCGTGATCCGCACGACGGCGGAGTTTGGTATAAAGTATCTGACCATTTACGCCTTCTCGACCGAGAACTGGGGACGCCCGCCCGAGGAAGTTCGGGGGTTATTAAGCATTTTGGAGGATGTCATTGATCGTGAGCTGAATGAGCTTCACAAGGAGGGGGTCCAGTTGCGTCACCTTGGCCGGCTGGAGCAGCTTTCTCCCATGCTTCAGGAAAAAGTTCTGGATGCTGTAGACCTGACCAGGAATAATGATCGGCTTATCCTGAACATCGCGTGGAACTACGGCGGACGCGACGAGATCGTGCAGGCTATCCGGCGCATGATGAAAGATGGCGTCGAGTCCGATAAGGTCACGGACGAGCTGGTCAGCCAATACCTGTATACCGCCGGTGTACCTGACCCCGACTTGATCATCCGGACCTCGGGTGAGCTTCGCATCAGCAATTTTCTGATCTGGCAGGCCGCTTACTCCGAATGGTATGTCACCCCAACCTATTGGCCCGATTTCGACAAGGAAGAATATCGCCGCGCTATCAAGACCTATGGGCAGCGCGACCGTCGTTATGGAGGCGTTTCTGAAGCAGTAGCAAACAAAAGCCATGGGTAGAAGAATCGTTACGGCCCTGCTCCTGATCGTGACTATTCTGCCCGCGGTCTATTTTGGGGGAATCTTGTATTTTCTCTACATGGGCATCTTCGTGGTGACCGCTGCCTGGGAATACATACAGATATTTCTGGCCATGAAGCTGAAGCCTTCCCTTGTTCTGACGGTGGGAGGAACGCTGCTTCTCTTGATCATGCGTACATTCTGGCCGGCTTGGGCCGAATTTGCATTCGCCGGACTGATCCTGGTGGCCCTGACGTTCCATCTGTCGGCTTATGAGCGCGGCCGCGACCAGGCCGCGCTTGATTTTGTGATCACCTTGGGCGGCTTCACCTACCTGGGCTGGATTGGCGCTTATATCATTGACCTGCGCACGCTCCCGAACGGATTCTGGTGGGTGATGATTGTTTTTCCCATCATTTGGCTTGCCGACTCTGGCGCGTATATGATCGGCGCCCGCTATGGCCGGCATAAGATGTTCCAGCGTATCAGCCCCAAGAAGTCCTGGGAGGGTTACGTTGCTGGCCTGTTCATGGGCACTTTTTATGGGGGTTTCTTGGCTTTTGCCTACACCAGGTTTGGCCATTTGCACCTCAGCCTTTGGCAGGGCGTCCTGCTTGGCTTCGTGCTGAGCGCCTCCTCCATATTGGGTGACCTTGGCGAAAGCCTCTTCAAACGATTCGCCAATGAAAAAGATTCAGGCAATTTCCTGCCCGGCCATGGCGGCGCGTTCGACCGCATCGATTCCCTGATCTGGGCAGCCGTGCTCGGCTTTTTCTGGATTCGATTCTTTCTTTTGTGACGGGAGGCTAAATATGGAAAACAAAGAACCTACTCGTAACCTGGCGCTTGAGCTGGCACGCGTCACGGAGGCCGCTGCGCTGGCCTCCGGCCGTTTTATGGGTCGCGGTGACAAAGTTGGCGCCGATGCTGCCGCGGTCAACGCCATGCGGCTCGTGCTCCAGGCGGTCGACATCAACGGGATTATTGTCATCGGCGAGGGCGAGAAGGATAATGCCCCTATGTTGTATAACGGCGAGGCCGTGGGAAATGGTTTACCTCCGGATGTGGACGTGGCTGTGGACCCCATTGACGGGACTCGCCCACTGGCTTTTGGACGTACCAATTCCCTGGCAACCGTGGCCATTGCGCCGCGCGGCACCATGTTCAACCCGGGTCCCTTTGTTTACATGAATAAGCTGGCCGTGGGTCCCGAGGCCAAGGGCAAGATCAACATAGAGAAATCCATCACCGAGAATCTCAAGGCCATTGCAAAGGCCATGCACAAGGACGTCGAAGACCTCACGACCATCATCCTCGACCGTCCGCGCCATGATGCAATGATCGCAGAGATCCGCAGTGTAGGCGCCCGCATTCGTATCATCCCTGATGGCGATGTGGCCGCGGCCTTGATGACCGCCTGGCCCGGTTCGGGCGTGGATGTTTTGATTGGCATCGGCGGGACGCCCGAGGGGGTCCTGGCGGCTTGCGCCTTGCGCGCCATGGGTGGGGAGATCCAGGGCAAGTTGTTTGCGCGCGATGAGGCCGAGCTGCACCGCGGACGCGAAGCGGGCTATGATTTTGATAAGATTCTCACCATGGATGATCTGGTATCCTCCGAAGATGTCTTCTTCGCGGCCACCGGCATCACGGACGGTGAACTGCTCCAGGGTGTGCGTTACTTCGGCGATGGCGCCAAGACCGACAGCCTTGTGGTGCGCGGCCTAACTGGGACGGTGCGTCAGATCATCGCTACGCACCGCATCGATAAACTCCACGAGCTGAGCGCCATTAAATATTGATCGCGTCCGTCCGTGCGCTACTGTTTGTGGTTTGTGCAAAAAAGCACACCTGGCATCTTTCTTGACACATCCCTATCTTATACGTATAATCCCCGTCGCCTTCCTCGCTAGCTCAATTGGCAGAGCGGGCGGCTGTTAACCGCTAGGTTCGAGGTTCAAGTCCTCGGCGAGGAGCTTTCGGTATAGAATCCGCCCCTGCTCAGTGTGGTAAGGGCGGATTTTTCGTTTTACAATCTTGGACAGACCAACATTTGAAAAGGAATCAAGTTCATGGAGAAGTACAATTTTGCGATCGTACATAGCAATGGAGATCACCAATTAACCGCGGATCTCGTTTGCTCGGATGCACTTGAAATTGAAACCCTGAAAAAAGATATGCGGCTTCTGGACCCCAAGACACTTTTCAAGGAACGACGCGCATTGCCTAATAGAAAAGCCCTTAGATGGGAGATCGCTATAACTAAAGAGGGGGATTTGAGATATTGGTTGGTCCAATGGCTGTGCTCTCGCGGCTGGGAGCCTATTTATATGCAAGATACTTTTGGTGAGGGCGATGCTCGTTTTTATTTCAAGCGCTCGATTAAATAAAGAAGTAGCATCATTTGGCTTTTTGCAGAAAGTTCAAGATCCTGGCGTATCTCCCTTTACACTTGCACCTGTCTTCGGTGGGTTTTTCCTTATAGATGCTCTCTAAGGTTTACAGAGTTTCTGATTCCATGCCATGCAATTTCTGGACTATTCATTAGCTCAGATAGGATTCTCGTTCCCCCAGGTCAACCAGAACTTTCTCGGTGGAGTCTGCATCACGCGGCTCGGATAACAGAAAACCCTGGCCGTAGCCGCAGGCTAAGCCTTTAAGGTCGCTCAGTTGCTTTTCGGTTTCGATCCCCTCGGCGATGGTGTCCATGCCCAGCTCGCGGGCCATGGAGATGATTGCCCGGACTAGTTCGGTGCTTTTATGACTCTTGACCATTTCGTTAACAAAGGTTCTGTCGATCTTGATGGCATTGATGGGAAAATGCATCAAATATCCCAGTGCAGAGTAGCCTGTTCCAAAATCATCGATCTGCAATTGGACTCCCAGCTCTTGTAATTTGGTGAAGATCTCATTGGCCATTGCATAATTGCTGATTAATACGCCCTCTGTAATCTCCAATTTCAAGGCTTTGGACGGCAAACGGCTTGTATGCAGCGCTCTGACGACCTCGTCGATTAAATTCGGCTGTGAGAATTGCTTGCTCGAGATGTTAATATTTACGCTTACCTCCTGCAGGTTTGGATATTTCTCATGCCACCTCTTCAACTGCGCGCAAGCCTCGTTGAGGACCCAATTTCCAAGGGGCAGGATCAACCCCAATTCTTCGGCGACTGGAAGGAATTCCGCGGGTAATAATAGGCCTCGTTTGGGATGCAGCCACCGTATCAGCGCCTCGAAACCCGTCAGGCGCCCGGATTCCAGGAACACGATGGGCTGGTAGTAGAGCTGGAACTCACGTTTTTCCAGACCCATACGAATTTCATTCTCCAGCTCGAGCCGTGAGAAGGCCCGCGTGCGCATCTCGGGGCCAAAAATCTCGTAGCGGTCCTTGCCTGATGCTTTTGCCTGGTACATCGCTATGTCGGCATCCCGCAGGATATCTTCGCCATTTTCATATCCAACCAGGTTCACAACGACTCCGACACTGGCCGTTACATATATTTCACGTTCATCCAGCCTGAAGGGAGCATGCAATGCATCCCTGATTTTCTGGGCAACGATCAGGATGGACTTTTCGTCAACAGTATTATCCAGCAGGACTTCAAATTCATCCCCGCCGAAACGCGCTATTGTATCGCTGGAACGCAGAGTGTCTTTCAGCCTGCGGGCCACCAAAATGAGCAGTTGATCTCCCATCAGGTGCCCCAGGCTGTCATTGACCACCTTGAACTGGTCCAGGTCTATGAATAGGGTCGCAAATTTATATTCGGCTCGGCGTTTTGCGTATTGGATAACCTGCCCAAGCCGGTCAAGGAACAACGTGCGGTTGGCAAGTCCGGTCAGGGCATCATGCAGGGCGTCATACGATAATTGTTCCTCCACGCGGCCGTGTTCGCTGATTTCGATCTGCAATTCCAGGTTTGTCTTCTGCAGCCGGCCGTTCAGTTTGTTGTTCTCAGACAAAGTAATTATCTGTCTGATGAGGACCAGGCAAATGATCCCGCCGACACCCCAGGACAAGGCTACGAAGCTCATGGGCAGCGGTTGTAGCCCGCCTTCTATCAGCAATATATAGGCCCCAAGCAGCCATAAGTAGGGGACATAAGGGATGATCGCTTTGAGCTTCCTGAAAATTCCATGTTCGGGCGCGTGTTCTGCCGGATTAGTCTTATGATCGCTGGATGTTATTTGGTATACGCCTGCCAGGCCAACCAGCAGGGTACTGATTATCCAACCGCTGTCCAATAGCCCGCCGCTTGCATAGGTCCCTTGAAGTGACTGGTAGTCGAAAATAGAATCTGCGACAATTGTGGATAAAAGGCCCCCTGCCAACAAGATCAGCGGAAAATCATCCTCCCCCAGGGAGCGGCTGTTTATGATCAGGAGCATTGCGGCAAACAATACCAGGTCTCCCACCGGATAAGCCAATAGGATTAACTGTTCCACTCGCGGCAGACCGACATTTGAAAGGATGCTGGGGCCGATCAGAAAATTCCAGAATCCAAGTGTGGCCGCTACCATTACAATACCGATATCTATGGTTTGGTTAATCCGCTCGCTCTTGCTGGCCGGCTTTTCTGGAAGAAGCAATACGCCGGTGAGAAAAACCGGATAATAAGCCAAATAAAAGCCATCTGCGATGGATGGAAAAGGTTGGCTCTTAAGCCCAATTTCAAGGACGGCCCAAGCGCCATCTCCAAGCGCGTAAAAGAGCATGGACAGGGCTATCGTTCCCCAGGCAAGACCAAGTCGTTTTGAGCGTTTACCTGATTGTTTGGCGGCAATAAATAGGGCTGTGCAGGCCAGAACATCCACCGCGGGAGAAACTACATCCGATAGAAAGCCTCTCTGCTGCTGACCAGGCACCAGCAGGGCGATGGCCAGGTTTAGTCCCAGTACGACCATCGAAAATACACACGCCAGATAAAAGTTATTGGAAATACGCCACGGGGACGTCTTTGCCATTAATTATTGTCTTCCACAGGATCCGCCACCTCTACGGTTTTCTATAATTCTACCTAAATAGCAGCGGCAAAAAGTGACAAAACAATCACACCTTGCTCAGATTTCATCGGGTTGCGATTGCTCACCCTTATTTTTCGAAGGCCGAAGTGAAGGTGCAGGCGTTATTCCTGCAAAGATGTTCTTCTACAGCCCTGGTGAAATAAAGCACAATCACACCAGGCTGGGTTAATTCAACAGGCTCATCTCTGGGCCCTCGGTGTTTGCAGGGGACAGTGGGAGCTTTCCTAAAGTCCCTGTTCCATGGGTATTTTTTACGCGTCCCATCTCATCCAAGATTTGCATGGATCACTCTCACCTCAGGGCTTTCTTAAAGTAATTGGATGGGGGGTGAAAAAAAGACCTTCTTCAGTTATGCTTTGGATGCGAAGTGCCAAAGGAAACCGAAGGAGGTCGAAATGGAGTGTAACACAGGAGCAGGAGAAGTCTTTGATCTGGGAAGTCTGTATGCCCATTTTTGCAAGTTGAGTGACAAGCGCCAAGCGCGAGGTCTGCGATATCGATTGGAAACGATCTTGACGTTGATGGTGCTAGCCAAGCTGTGTGGGGAGGACAACCCGAGTGGCATGGCGGATTGGGCGCAGCATCGCACGGAATTGTTGTGCGAGGCGCTGAAACTGGAGCGCCACCGCATGCCACACCACAGCACCTATCGACGCATTGCGGCAGAAGTGGTGAGTGGCGAAGAATTGGAAACCCTGAGCCGCGAGGTCTTGAGTGGTCAGCAGTATTTCGGCAAGCAGGTGTTGGTAGCGATCGATGGGAAAGTATTGCGCGGAACGCTAGACGAGAAACAAAACGGAGTCTATCTTCTGGCAGCGTACCTGCCTGAGGCGGGGCTGGTTCTGATGGAAGTGGCAGTGAAAGGCAAAGGCAGTGAGATTCAAGCCGCTCCCCAGGTGTTGAAAAGCATCGATTTACGGGAAAAAGTGGTGATGGGTGATGCCTTACACACCCAGCGGCCAGTCTCGATCCAAATTGTGGAGAGGGGTGGGGAGTATATCTGGTTGGTCAAGGGCAATCAGCCACAATTGGAAGAAGACCTACGCTTATGGTTTGGTCCCGATCCCGACCCCATCCCGGGTATGGCCTACCTCCCCAAAGATTTCGAGACCGCCCAACAAGTGAATAAAGGACATGGCCGCCTCGAAACCCGCACGCTCACCGTCAGCAGCCAACTCAAAGACTTCCTGGATTGGCCCTACCTCGAGCAGGTATTCAAATTGGAACGACGTTTTGTTTCCACCAAGACTGGCGAAATCCAACAACAAGTCGTGTTTGGCATCACCAGCCTCACGCGGGAAGAAATTTCGCCACCCCATTTGCTCGAAATGACCCGCTCTTATTGGGGCATCGAAAATGGGCTCCACTATCGCAGAGATGTCACACTTCATGAAGATCACACTCGCATCACCAACCCTCATGCTGGACGTGTTATGGCCTGCCTCAATAATCTGGTGCTCGGTTTCCTGGTCGGCAAGAAGAAATATCCGTACGTCCCAGCCGCCCGACGCTATTTCAACGCTTTCCCCCTTCAGGCTTTAGCCCTGATTGTCCGACTTTAAGAAAGCCCTGACTCTCACCTAACGGACTATTGAATCTTGACTGTATTTGGTGCATAATAAGAGAACGATAGGGCTTGGGAAAGCGAGACCAAACTGGCGATTCTGCTTGAGACGCCGGCCGTATGGGATTAGGTGGATGATGATGACGTTTCAGCTGCAGGGCTACACTGGTCGTGGGATATGAATATTAGAGGCAGAGACTGTTGAGTATGGAAAAACCGCTTGCTCTCATTGTCGAGGATGAACGCGATATCGCGGCCCTGTTCCGGCATGTTCTTGATATAGCCGGCTATCACACCGAGATCGTGATGAATGGAAAGGACACGCTGGTGCGCCTCGAGTTCAACGCGGCCGGACATTATCCTTCTTGATTTAAACCTCCCCGGTGTTTCAGGCACCCACATCCTCGAGCAGCTGCATGCCGATCGGCGTCTCGCTACGGTGCCGGTGGTCGTGATCACCGGCCATGCGGAGATGGCGGCCAGCCTGCCCTTCGAACCGGACCTAATCCTGTTGAAGCCTGTCAACCTGGATCAGCTTAGTAGCTTGGTTCAGCGCCTGCGGAAAACCCAGGGCGGGATGAACGAAGTGCCTTGGGACAAGGTTACGCATTTATATAATCGCGAATTCTTTGCGAATCGGCTTGCCTACTCCCTGGACAGGGCCAGGCAAATTAGCCAAAACCATTTTGGCGTGTTGTTCATCGATTTTGCTCCCTTCGAAGTGCTGAAGGGTCGGTTGGATAAGAATCAACTGAACTTTTTTCTGCGTAATCTGGCGCTCCACCTTAAGGCTTTGCTGCGTCCTACTGATACCATCTCGCATTTCGAGGACGGCCTTTTTCTGATTTTGATCGAGGAAGTGTCTGGGAAGGATGTTCCAGACAATATTGTGAGACGTGTGGAGACGGAACTGGCTAAATTCCTGTCGCTCGATAGGGCCATGTTCGGCTTACAGACTTATGTGGGGATCGTCTTGTGTGATAGAAGTTATGAGGGCCCGGAGCAGATCTTGCGCGATATATCGTTCGCCCGCATTCTTGTCAAGAACGAAAAGAAATTCAGGCTTTATGATAGAGAGTTTCTTGCAGCACGCCGGAATTCTGTTCCATATTCACAGGATGGTCGGCGCCTCCCGTAAGCTGTTCAGTTGTCAGATTATTGATTAGTGCTTGCACGATTGCCACATCTTTGCTGCACTTCAGGCGGAGGGGGATTCCGGGGTTAGGTTGTTGTCGGCGTCCATAGCATACCGAAATCGTCTGCGTATAGCCACGCAATCGTCCCCTCAACTCCTGAGGCGTTTTTTTCAAGCCGGGAGTTGAAAACTCAAGGCTCAAGCTCTAACCATTTGCTTGAATAATCCCTCTTTATTCATTATAATGATGCAAACTACGATCATAACGGGTTTCTTTTTCTGGATGGAGGAAAAAGATGGACGAAAAGGATCATAAGGATCATTTGGAAGATGTCCCCGATGATCTTCAGGCAAAGCCTGATGACGATGTGGCTACAGTCCCGGAAGACGCTTTTGTAATCGTTGATGGCATCAGGGTTATTCCACTCACCCAGACTATAGTCAATATAGGGAGACGGGTTGAGAATACCCTGGTCATCGACGACCCGCGCGTTTCGAGGACCCATGCCCAGCTACGAGCGATCAACGGTCGCTACATAATCTTTGACCTGAATTCCACCGGAGGGACCTTTATCAACGGGGAGCGGGTTACTCAAAGCATCTTGTATCCTGGCGATGTGATTTCGCTGGCCGGTGCCGATCTGATCTACGGTCAAAAGAACCCGCCCCCGCGCCAGGATCTTAAGGAGACAGCTCCCCTTTAGTTGACCACGTTACTTTCTCAAAAGATGATCTGCCTTTAGGCTTTTGGCTAAAGGCAGTTCTTGTTTATCGCGAGAGCGGCGACAGCTCGGGCCTTGATCGGACAATTCTGGAAAGATTTGCAGTCTACTGGTAAGTGCTCACCTCCCCGTTTCTAGTCCTCGCAGACCGTAGGTGCAGGTGCTTTCCTTACAAAAGGTGTTCTTCGCGCAGCATGCCTGGCTGAAAGCGTGGGACGAAGGGGTGAGTAGATGCGTCTACTGGAGTAAGATTTGAGTTTGCCTGCTCGTTTGAAAACTCTCTTTGCCTTAGCCCTTATCCTGTTGCTGGCGGCTTGCAGTTCCGCTGGTCCCCTCACCCCAACGCGCCAGGTCGTCATGGATACTCTGACGCCTGCCCCAACCCCGACATTGACCGCGACGCCAAGCCAGCCTGCTATCTCGCCTACTTTGGCGATAACCTCCATTGTGCTCCGAGGGCACACAGGCGGTGTAACTCAGTTGGCTTGGTCGCCAGACGGCAGCCTTTTGGCCTCCGCGGCAGGCGGGGGAACCGATCTTGGCATTCGGCTGTGGAGCGCCAATGGCCAATGGGTCCAGACGTTGATGGGCCACAAGGCTACCATTCTTTCCCTGGCCTGGTCCCCTGATGGTAAGTTGCTGGCTTCGGGTTCAGCCGATCAAACTGTAAGGCTTTGGTCTCCGGACGGAAAGCTGGTTCGAACCATAAATGTTGATCAAGGTAACGTCTGGGGGCTTGCCTGGTCACCCGATGGCACGCTGCTTGCTACAGGTTCGATTGTCTCCTTCCTCAATCCAATAGTTCAGTTATGGAGCCCCGGCGGCTCTCTTGTTATGAGCATGAATACGAAATACAGCGGGGGCAAATTCTATAACCTTGCCTGGTCACCTGACGGCCAGCGCCTGCTTGGCGGCGCCACCGACTACGAGCTGTGGACTCGGGATGGAGCCGAAGTGGGTTATATTGCCGGCTGCGAACACTGCACACCATCCTGGGGTGCAGCCTGGTCGCCTGATAGCTCCACCTTCGCCATCGGCGATGAGAGTGGCAACCTGCAGCTTTATGATCGCGATGGTCACCCGTTGGCCAGCCGGCAAAGCGAATTCGACGTTAACAGCATTGCCTGGTTACCGGATGGGACATTGCTCGCAGCCGGTCAGGATCTATGGACGGGCGACGGGAGGCGTTTGACGGCCGTCAGTGGCCGGGTTTCCAGCCTCGCATGGTCAGTAGATGGGAAGTACCTGGCTGTCGCGGCCGATAAGTTGATCACTCTTGTCGGTGCTGATGGCAAACACCTTGCTGTGTTGCGCGATCATGGCGATACGGTCAATCGTGTTGCCTGGTCTCCGGCCGGCCTGTCTTTAGCCTCCGCTTCTGACGATAAAACGGTTCGCTTATGGAGACTTCCTCTCGCGCCTTAAAGAGAATACCCCTGTTCCCTGTACCTTCCTCGGTAAGGCTTTACAGCTAAATAGGTAATTTGTGCCATTTATTCAAAGGTTGTTGCCCGTATAATGAACCGTATATCTTGCACCAGGCGAGGAGATCTGTCACATGATTCGATATCGGTGGCTTCTTGGGCTGTCTGTTTTAATAACGCTGTCGTTGGCCTGCGGACTCCTGGGCGGAGGTGGCGGCAGCGCCGCCACTGCCTATGACACCAAATTTCCGTTGCCGTCCACTGTCAGCAGCTTCACGGATACGGGGAATGGTTCGATCAATTTTCAGACCGACCTGAGCTTGAAAGACACGGTTGCGTTTTATCGCGCTGCTTTCCAAAAGGAAGGTCTGACCGAGCGTACGGTCAACACCGCTATTACTGACACCACCTTTAGCCTCGTCTTCGACGGCGACCCGAGCGGACAGGCTATTGTCCTCCAGGGCGTGGATCTCGGAAACGGTAAAACCAACGTCAATATCCGATATGAAAAAGTGTAATAGCCTGTTCAATATCAGACGGGGAGAATTTGCCTTTTGCCTCTTTGCCGGCGTCATGTTCATTGTCGGGGACTTCGCATGAGCAAAGATCGGATGGAGGCCTTTAGCGACGGCGTGATTGCCATTATCATCACCGTCATGGTCCTGGAATTAAAAACACCGCAGGGCTCGGATTTGGCCGCCTTGCGTCCTTTATCTTCGATCTTTCTGAGCTACATCTTGAGTTTCATCAACCTTGGCATCTACTGGAACAATCATCATCACCTGCTGCAGGTTATTGAGCATGTGAACGGGCGCGTCTTGTGGGCTAACCTGCATTTGCTGTTTTGGCTCTCGCTTTTCCCCTTTGCCACCGCCTGGATGGGTGAGAATGATTTCTCCACGTGGCCCGTAGCTTTGTACGGCCTCGACCTGTTGCTGGCAGCCTGTGCATATTTTCTGTTGGTAAGGGCTTTGCTTTCCCTGCACGGCGCTGAGTCTACCTTGGCGGTCGCTTTGGGTGGCGATTTCAAAGGCAAGATATCCATGGTGTTATATCTGGTGGCTCTCCCGTTAGCCTTTGTAGACGCCTGGATCGCCTGTGCAGTGTATGTGCTTGTGGCTGCTATGTGGCTCATTCCCGATCCAAGAATTGAAAAGAGACTGGCGCAATAGGGTTGGTTTCGTCTGTATGCGTTGTTCTCTTCCTTAGCCGAAGCCGCTGACTTTATATGGAAACAGATGAAGCTTATGACTATTGGTCGGCCACTTATGATTCAGGTGTGAACCTGACGCGAGACCTGGATCGCCGGGTCACCTCAGACACTCTGGCGGGCCTCCATGTCAAAACCATCCTTGAAGTTGGCTGTGGAACCGGCAAGAATACGGCTTTCCTTTCGCGGATTGGGGAGGAAGTGCTTGCCCTGGATTTTTCCCAGGGCATGATCAAAAAGGCAAAGCAAAAGCTGGGATCGTCCAATGTTTTATTCTGCGTGGCAGATGTGGCAAAGGCTTGGCCGTATAAAGCTGGGTCGGTTGATCTGGTAACCTGTAACCTCTTGCTTGAACATATCGAAAGCCTTCCCCCGGTTTTTGCAGAAGCCTATAGGACATTGAGAAATGGTGGAAGTCTGTTCGTGTGTGAGCTGCACCCGTTTCGTCAGTACCTGGGAAAGAAGGCCCGCTTCGAGCAGGGACAGAAAACGGTCGAGATTACCGCCTTTGTGCATCATTTATCGGATTTCTTCCTGGCAGCAGAAGGCTGCGGTTTTGCACCTGGCCGGTTCCAGGAATGGTGGCATGCCGAAGACGAGCAACAGCTGCCTCGTCTGGCCACTTTTATGTTTCAGAAATAGCTTCGCCGGCTGAACTAGCTTCGCTTAACTTAAAATCGCCGACTTTGATCGGCGATTTGGTTCTGGTTTCAGCAGGTATTAATTTATTCGGTTTTCTCTACCGGCTTGCTTTCCTTGGCTGGCTTGGAATCCTTGGCCTCGTCTTTTTTTTCTTTTTTTGCCGGGATCGAGCCGATATCGCCAGAGGGGGACTTGTGGTCGGTGGAATAGAATCCTGAACCTTTAAATATGATCCGTACCGGAGAGATGACCTTTTTCAGGCTTCTCTTGCGGCATTCCGGGCAGACTTTAAGCGGTGCATCGCTGTAAGATTGCTGGCGGTCGAACTGCACCCCGCAGGTTTCGCAACGATAGGTATAGACGGGCATTACTTTCTCCTTACTTCTATTTCAATACTCTGTAAGAGATTATAGCGCGGCTGTGGTCTAATGCCTAGCCTTGCAGGTCGACATGTTATAATTTTCTAATAAAGATCTGATGATTGTCTCCTTCCACGTAATAACACCCTGTTTTGGGAGGGCTTATGCTAAAGATCGAGATTGTTTATTGCGCAGTCTGACACTATACCGACCGGGCCGTGGGCCTGGCAAGTGATCTGCTCAAACAGTTCGAGCATGTCATCGAAGCGGTGACGCTTATCCCTTCGGACGGGGGCCGCTTCGAGGTTAGCGTTAATGGGCAGCTGATCTATTCCAAACTGCAGACCAAGCGTCACGCGCAGCAAGGCGAGGTTGTGGGTTTGGTCAACAAAATGGTTGAAGGATAAATAATGGCAAAAAAGGGACGTGTATTTTCGGGCGCCCGCCCCACGGGAAGGCAGCATCTTGGCAATTACCTGGGTGCGATCAGGAACTATGTGGCGCTGCAGGACGATTATGAATGCGTCTACTGCATCGTGGATCTCCACGCGCTGACCACAGTGGAGGATACCGAGGATCTTAAGCAAAATACTCATGAGATGGCTCTCGACTGGCTGGCCGCCGGCCTCCGCCCGCAAGAGACGATTATTTTCATCCAGTCGCACGTCCCTGAAGTGACAGAGTTGCATACCATTCTTTCCATGGTTACCCCGCTCGGCAAGCTGATGGAATTGCCGACTTTTAAGGATAAGGTGCGTCAGCAGCCGGATAACGTGAACTATGGGCTGGTTGGCTATCCGGTTCTGATGACCGCGGACATCGTGCTCTATAAGTCTGATGTGGTGCCGGTCGGGATAGACCAGGCTCCTCACCTCGAATTTGCGCGCGAGATCGTACGTTCATTCAATTATCGCTATCACTCAAAAGTGCTGATCGAGCCGCAGATGAAGACCACCCTCATTCCAAAGGTGCTCGGCATCGACGGTAAAGAGAAGATGAGCAAGAGTCTGAATAATCACATTGAGCTTGCGGCTACCCCAAAAGAAACGAAGGAGCGGGTGCTGCAAATGGTGACTGACCCCGCTCGGATCAAGCGCACTGACCCGGGTAATCCAGATATTTGCAACGTCTTTACGATGCACAAGGTCTTCTCTCCTCAAAGCGATGTTGATATGGTCAATGTCGAGTGCCGCCGGGCAGGCATCGGGTGTGTGGAATGCAAGACGCTCTTGGCCAAAAACCTGAATGCCCACCTCGAGCCGTTTCGTGCCAGGCGCGCAGAGTTTGCCTCCAAACCGGAGGCCGTAACCGAGATCCTTAACGATGGGGCTGAACGCGCCCGCACCATTGCAAAAAAAACGATGGAAGAAGTGCGGGCTGCCGTCCAATTGCCTTAGGTTGGAATCCGATAGTCGCAATGCAGGTTTGGGCAGGCTCTTATCCGGTGGATTTATTTCCTCACATTTTGGATATTGAATGCGCGCCCTGTTACAACGCGTCTCTCACGCAAGCGTTTCCGTTGCATCCCGGCCCGGAGGGGAACCGCGCGCCATTTCTGAAATTGGGAAAGGCTTATTGATTTTGCTCGGCGTGGGCCATGGGGATGGAGAGGAACAGGCGCGCTTTCTCGCGGAGAAGGTCGCGACTCTGCGCATCTTTGAAGATGACCAGGGAAAGACCAACCTCTCGGTATTGGACGTAAAAGGCGAAGCCCTCGTCGTTTCACAATTTACCCTTTATGCCGATGCGCGCAAGGGACGGCGACCCTCCTTCACGGACGCCGCCGCGCCCGAACTCGCCGCTCCTTTGGTGGAACGTTTTGTCGAATTGCTGCGTGGACAGGGCGTTCCCACACAGACCGGGCAATTCGGTGAACATATGTCCGTCGACCTTCGCAATGAGGGCCCCGTGACGATCTGGTTGGAAAAATAAATCCAGTAATTTCCTCATCACTATTCTTTGATTTACTGAAATTGGTTATTGACTTATTAGACCTTACCTGATATAGTAATACCTGTAGGATGCAAGTAGGTTTTCGTTGGAAGTGAATGCGACGGCTCAAAGCAAGACTGCTTTGAGCTGTTTTTTTGACCACCGATGAAACACGTACTGCGTCGACCCAATTTTCTTTTGTCTTAGGAGGCAAAATGTCAGAACGTGTAGTCGGTACGGTCAAGTGGTTCAATGGGGACAAAGGCTATGGTTTCCTCGCTCGTGAGGGTGGCCCGGATGTGTTCGTTCACTATTCCGCAATTGAAAGCGAAGGCTTCCGCAATCTGCAGGAAGGCCAGAAGGTGGAATTTACCATCGAAAAAGGCCCGAAGGGTTTGCAGGCTGCCAGCGTCAAAATCGTGTAATTACCTCTTTGACTCGACCAAAGAGCCTCGTCCTGTGACGAGGCTCTTTTTATATTTTGGGAAGCCACAATCCTGTGTCCATTTGCACACCCAACGCGCCGGCTGCGATCATGACCTCGGCATTCTCTTTGGAATACACCCCTCCTGCGCCGTAGATGGGTAAACCGAGTCTCGCGGCCGCGTGGACGGCTTCGAGCGACCTGGGAAACTGAGCAGGGCCAAATAGCCTTCCGCTGATCAGATCCACACTCCTTTCAGATGCTGGGTTGTGTGGTACGGGTAGCATCCCGCGCCGCGCCGCCAGACTTATTGCCGCCGCGCCTGTTTCTAGGGCACGCGGGCCCAAACTTAATATCTGTTCACTGCCCAGCGATACGATCAGCGGCAGTTCTCCCAGGCACATTTCGATGGCGAGCAGTATGATGTCATCGGCGAGTAGCGGGGCAAAGCCAAGCTCAACCGCGGCGACGTTCTCTCTTTCTTCCAGGCTCTCAACCATTTGCTTTGTCTCTTCTGGCCGGTCTGCCATCAGGTTAACGATCACCGGTAAGGGAGAATCTGCCCAGCGGCGGGCATGTTTATTGAGAACTGTAGCCAGCCCGGGATTTGGCAAGCCTGTGTGTAACAGGAATCCGCCCGGATATTCGATGCAGGCCGGTCGGTCGGCGCCCCTTCTGGGTCTCAGAGATAGAGGATTGGTAACAAACGCGCCGAGGTCATCCCAGGGAACCGGTGCCCGCAAGTCGGGTGAGAAACCAAGGGTTCCGGCTGCATTCATCAATGGTTTGTGGAAGATAAGATCCTGTTTGAACATCGGGTTTAATCGGCAATCGTGATTAGTTCGAAAGTGATAAAGCGCCCGGCACAGTGACCGCGATAAGCTTCCCTATGGTGGGGTCCTTGCAAGCCGTCAGGCTGCAGGCCGTGTAGGTGAGGCTGATCTGATCTTTTATCCATCCGCGTGCGAGCGGAAGTTTGACCGGTAACGATAATGTCACGGGCCCGTCCGGGTAGACCAATGGGCCATCCGGTTCGGAACTGGCCATATTGGAGGCCACGCTCTCTATTAGCGGACCAGTGGATTGCATTCGGCCGTCGGGCGGAAGTTCAAGCAGGGTGGGCCGGCCCTGTCCGTCCGTGCCCTCGCGTGGGAGATCTTTGCTGTACAGGTGATATCCTGGTGGGGGGACGAAGACTCCCTCAAGAATGAAGGAGCCGTCTATTTTGCGTGTGAGTCGCACGGTTACGGCAATCTCGTTTTTTGCATCGGTATAGGAAGTAAGCAGCAGGGATTGGCCGCGTTCCAGGTGCGGCTGTTGCACATACTGGATGCTCAGTAGAATCGACACTAAAAAAATCGCTAAAACGACGAAAATACGCCGGGACATGGGTTAACCTTTTTCAGTCAATATTACTTCAATAATTCAGGTCGCCTGAGGGTGTAGCTTGGATTACACAGACTCGGCCAGTGGTCTTGGTCTTATTCTAAAGCCGACAAACTTAACCCGGGAAAATGGTATGACCAATAGGGCATGGAATCAAGGGGCAATAAATCCTAAAATCCCAATGAACCGGAGGTGCTTTATGGGTACTGTTATATATTCGGCCAGCCCATTTCAGGCTTTTCTTGGAAGCCTCGAAGCGGTCCTTTTCATTTTTGTGATTGGCCTGGTGGGCATAGGGACTGCCATTTTTAGAAGGAATCAGAGCCGGCGCGCCAGGTTACTGGTGGGGTTGCTTGGCGTTTTCCTGCTGATCGTCAGTTTTGTTACGGCGGCATTAACCTTTGGTTCGGTATCGAGTGGCGTCCAGACCGTTACAGCGAATCTGAACAATAAGACGATTGCTGAGGATAACTGTGGCGATAACGGCCAGACTTGTCAGCGCTTTGTTCTCGAGACGTTTACGAAAACGATTGCCTATGATTTTAATGTTCCTCAGAATGCTTACGACAAAGCCCAATTAAACACCTGCTACAAATTCACATATTATCCGGGCAAAGGGCTGTTCCCAAATGATCCGAGCTCCTATCAGCTGATTAACAATGTTTCGCGCATCGAAGTTGCTGATCCTGCCGCATGTCAATAGAGAAGGTCTATTTCAAACACGACTCACCCCGAATCTCATAATTCCTCGAAAAACAGAATGGGAGCGGCGAGATTCGCCGCTCCCATTCTGTTTTTTCCGCCTAACTCCCCTCTCCCACGGGGAGAGGGCGACCGAACTTCAGGGAGTGGGTGAGGGTGTGCGTGAAACCCAAAGATGTGCAAGTTTAAATTTGGGGTTAATCATGTTTAGCTATACAGTGATTGTTGCCAACCCAATTGCCTGAAGCATTTCTTCGTTCGTGGCGAATTTGAATTCTTCCAGACCGAGCTTTTGTGCCTCCGCTTCTTCGACAGCTTCCAGCTTTTTGATCTCGGCCTTTGTGACAACGGGCCTGGGGAGGGTCTTCATTTTTTCGGCCACGCCTTCCAGGTTGGGCTTTACCGGTTGAAGTGTTTGCAGATATTGTGCGACCGCCTTCGAGGCGTTGATGCCGTCCTTGCGCGCCAAGCCGACCAGGCCCTCGCTCGCCCGGCGTGCCCAGCCGCCTACGAATACATCCGGGATCAGCGATTTGTCATTGGGATCGTACGCCTCGTAGGAATGCTCATCGACCGGGAAGCGGGGAGCCGGATTCTTAATGAATTCATTCGAAGCGACAGGCAAGCCGAATGATTCTTCTACTTTATCGCCGATCGCAAAGACCACGGTCTCCACGTCCAGCCTGTGTTTGTGACCTGTCCCGCGCGATTTCGGCTCGCCATCCTTGAGTACCAATATGTTGTCCTCGACTTCCAATTGGGTCATGGCGCCATTCTCTCCCAGCATTTGCAGGGGTGAGCTTAGGAACTCGAAGCGGAAACGGGTGCCCCCAAACTTGGGTTCGGCTTTAGGGAGCGCATCCAGAACCTTCTGGCGGCCTATTTCCGGATCCTGGTTGATAGCCTGCAGCATCGGGAGCACGCGCCTCATTTCACCCTCGAAGGCTGTCTGGTCTAGATTTGCCACGATGTGCTTCATTTCTTCTTTCGTGAAGTTGACCTCGCCTGGGCCTCGGCGCACTACCGAGATCACCTCGTCCACCTTTACCTTGCGGATGAGGAAGCGTGCCACATCCACCATCACATTGCCTGCCCCTATGATTGCACAGCGCTTTCCAAAACGGAATTTCTTGAGGCTGTAGGGCGGAAGTTTGTTGTAGTAATAGACGATGGTTTTCGCATGATAAACGCCCCTAAGGTTTTCCCCCGGCAATCCCAGCCATTTTGTACCCTGTGCGCCCGCTGTGACCAGGATGGCCTGGAAACCCAGCGCCCGCAGATCGTCCAGGGTGAGCTCGCCCTGTATTTCGATCTTGACGTTCCCATAATAGGTAATATTTTCATTCTCGAGGACTTGACGGAATTGCTTGCGAAGCCCTTCCTTCATTGTATGTTTATCGGGATAGATACCATACTCCGCAAGACCACCCGGCTTGATATCACGGTTAAAGAGCACTACTTGGGCCCCTTGGTTGGCTAATTCTCGCGCACCAAACAGACCGGCTGGGCCTGCGCCGATTACAGCCACAAAATGTTTATTTTCTTCAGACACTCGTCCTCCTGCCACTAATACTTCTTTCCTAAATCACCCAATCCAGTTTCATCGGTTGCAGTCAGTGTTCCAACAAAGCTTTGAATTGTGACGTTTCCACCACCTTTTTTATCACAAAACTCGTAAATTATATTAGAAAATTTAATGCCGTACAAGTCATTTTATTCCAACCTCGACTAAATTCAATTATCTTCGTTTTTAAGTCGTCATGATGCTCTTCAAAGTTACCCGATTTTTGTTAGAACTTGCTTAGAGTGTTGCTGCGTGATGGGTAGACGGTTTCCGCGTGACCTCCGTTCACTGTTTCTGTCCTGATTGCCTGGATATGCCTGCCCCCGAGCTCATAATTCCTCTCTCCTATACAAGGCGACGCAAAGTCTTTAACGTCCCGTCGCGGCGCAAACGCCGTCGACGCGAACCGGTATCGCCTCCGGTAGATACACCGTATCTATGCTAAGATTAAAGGGTAGCGCCTGATTTCCCGACTTTTCACTTTCCATCTGTACTCGAACAGTCATAAGTGACCATTAAATGGTAGGCTCCTGCCCTACCAGGAAGCATGAAGAATCTCCGCTTATCGCCAGCTTCGCTTGCGCTCGATGCAATCGCAGAGGTCTCCGCTGAATTCTCCATTAGAAACGCTCCTTGAGGAGGTCATATGACCATGCCCGACCATAAACGCAAAAAAAGTCCCGTCGACCGCTTTCGCACCATCCTGTCTGACGGTCTTAAGAAAGAAGAAGGTGCGGATGCCAGAAAGTCTCCGATCCTGAATCTTCCGAGGGCGAAACCTGCGGATGTCAAGCCCGTGGAACTGAAACCGCTGGATGCGAAACCTACGAATGTGAAACCAACAAGGCTGAAACCCGCACTCTTTGCATCTAAACCTAAACCCGCCCCCAAACCAGAAAGCGGGTCGAGCTCCTCAGGGGATAATCGCTTCTTCCCTATATTTTGGACGGTCGCGAGTATCCTTTCACTGACCGTTAATCTGATCCTGATCATCCTCGTCATTTTACTTGTACGCGGGCTTGGGAGCCTGGACCCCGTCAGTTTGGGATCGGGCGTGCTGGGCGGCCTGTATACCAATTTTGAACTTATGGATCAGGCGCACATAAAGACCGACATTCCCGTTCAGACCAGCATACCTTTGAACCTGTCAATACCGGTGCAGACTACGACGGGCATCACTCTTGCCCGGGATGTTCTTATCCAGGGTGCCCACGTACGAATTAATACGGCTTTGTTCAATATCGACGCGCCTGCCAGCGTGACTCTGCCGGCCGGGACCGCCTTGACGGTGGGGCTGAATTTCAACGTTCCCGTTCAAACAGACGTGCCGGTCACTTTGAACGTTCCGGTTGACATTCCCCTGCAGGATACCGATTTGCATCCCGCGATTATCGGCTTACAGCAAACTCTTAAGCCCATATATTGCATGCTTTCACCCACCGCCCTCACGCTGAACGGCACGCCGGTGTGCCAATGAAAGGGAAAGATACATAGCTGCCCCTCGCTTCATCGCCGTTTTCCTCGACAAATAAACACGGGCCGGGTGCCTTCCCGACCCACATCATTACTGGTAATTGTATTTCGGTTGGGCGCCTTGGCAGCATAGAAGCTTTTGACAACAGATCTGTTTCTACCAGCTGCCCCAATCCTTATTTCCTCGAAAAAATGAACAAGGCTGTGTTCTTCTCCGCCCTTATCTAAACCCGCAAAAGAATTTCGCTTGGGCCTTCGCCCCATGCGAGCTTCTGAGGGGAGATTATTTTCTGCCCACTTTCCCAAACCTTCTATCTTCGAAAAAATGAACAAGGCGGGTGTTCTTCCCCGCCTTGTTCATTTTTTCGAACTTTCTTTGTCCCGGGCTGAAAGCCCGGGACAAAGCTAAGAGCGGATACCAGGATTTCGTCTCTATCGTGTGAGGTACCGACCTCGGCAAAATCTCTATTAGGATGCGTCTACGTTCACAACGACCCCAGAACAACAACACCCTAATGCCAAAGGAATTACCATTCTCGTTTATAATCGTCGCTTATGCCAAAGACTTTTACAAAGAAAACACTCTCGAATGGATTGACCGTGCTCTTGAAGGAAATTCATACCGCACCGCTGATCTCCAACTGGGTGTGGTACCGCGTCGGCTCCCGTGATGAAGCCCCACCGTATACCGGAATATCCCATCTTGTGGAACACATGCAGTTCAAGGGCACGCCTGCGTATCCGGCAGATCTTATCGATAAAGCGGTCGCCCGCGATGGAGGGGCGCGGAATGCCTTTACCTTCCTCGATTGGACAACCTATTTCGAAACCATGCCTGCTGATAAGATCGATCTTGCCCTGCGTCTGGAAGCTGATCGCATGGTCAACAGCATCTTCGATAAAAAGGAATTCTCGTCGGAACGGACCGTGGTGATCTCTGAGCGCGAGGGTAATGAGAATGAGCCTATGTTCCTGCTTGGGGAGGCGGTGCAGCAGGCTGCATTTCGCGTTCATCCGTATCACCACGAGGTCATCGGCGATATGGCCGACCTCCAGCTCATGACGCGTGATGCGCTTTACAGCCATTACAAGGCTTATTATGTTCCCAACAATGCCGTGATCGGTATCGCCGGCGACTTCAAGATAAAAGATATGCTGGCGCGGCTTGAAGAGCTTTTTGGACCCATCCCTGCCGGCCCGCAGCCCCCTCGTCTCTCCCGTCCCGAACCGGAGCAGCGCGGTGAACAGCGGATTTCTGTGGAGGGGCCGGGAGAAACGACCTATTTGGAAGTTGCCTATCGTTTCCCGGCGGCTTCCCATCTGGATTTCTTTCCGCTGTCCGTAATGGATAGCCTGCTGGCAGGTCCCACCAACTTGAATATGTTTGGTGGGGGCGGCATTTCAAACAAAACTTCGCGTTTGTATCGGGCCTTGGTGGATAATCAGTATGCGGTCGGGTTATCGGGCGGAGCGAATGCCACGGTGGATCCCTTCCTTTATTATCTCTCATTGACTGTCCATCCCAGGCGCAAACCCGAAGAGGCGTTGGTTGCCCTGGATCATGAGATCCAACATGTCCAGGACGAGCTGGTTTCAAAAGACGAGATTCGCCGGGCCATCAAACAGGCCCGTGCCAATTTTGCCTACGGCACCGAAAATATCACCAACCAGGCTTTCTGGCTTGGTTACGCAGAGATGTTTGCTTCCTACGATTGGTTCGAAATGTATTTGGAGAAAATGTCCGCCGTAACACCGAAAGATGTGCAGCGGGTGGCGCGTGCATACCTGCGCCCCCAGTCGCGGGTGGTGGGTACGTATATCCCTACGGGCGCGGATGGTCTGGCATGAGCAGCCAACCTAAAGCATTACACCCTGGTTATCGCTCGCTGCCGGGATCGGAAGACATATACCGTGAAGTTCTACCGAACGGCATCACGGTCTTGGCTCGTTCCAATTTCAACAGCCCCTCTGTCACGATTGGCGGATATGTGCAGACCGGGAGTTTGTTTGATCCGGATGAGAAGCTCGGCTTGGCAGATTTCACCGCTTCAGCCCTCATGCGTGGCACCGCAGAATACTCCTTCGACGCCCTCTACAACGAACTCGAATCGGTCGGCGCCAGTCTGGGGTTTGACTCCGGGCTGCATACAACCAGTTTTCATGGACGCGCCTTGTCGGAGGACTTGCCGCTTTTGCTCCGCCTGCTCTCCGAAACCATGCGCCAGCCAACGTTTCCCAAAACCGAAGTTGAAAAACTTCGCCATCATTTATTGACGGGCCTTGCCGTTCGGATGCAGGATACATCCGATATGGCCGATCTTAATTTCGATGAAATACTGTATCGCGGGCATCCCTATGCCCGCTCCGAAGACGGTAATCCCGATACGATCAAGGCCATTACCCGCGCGGACCTTGCTAAATATCATCGCCTTACTTTTGGCCCCCGCGGCATGACGGTTGCGGTAGTGGGCGCGGTCGATCCGAAGAAGGCTGTCGAGCTCGTCTCCCGGGCCTTGGGCAATTGGAAGAATGGCGCGCAGCCCGAACCGCTGTCCTTGCCGGTCCTGAAATTGCTGGGTCGGACGGTTAAACGACATCACAGGATCCCCGGAAAATCCCAGGCCGACATTGTCATTGGCACCAACGGCCCGCGCCGGCTGGATGAAGGTTATATGGCTGCCAGCTTGGGGAATTCAATTCTCGGTCAGTTTGGCATGATGGGGCGGGTGGGAGAGTCCGTGCGCGAGAAATCAGGGCTGGCCTATTATGTATATTCCAATATAAGTGCCGGGGTGGGCCCCGGCTCCTGGAGCGTGAGTGCGGGTGTGAACCCTGCCAATGTAGCCATGGCCAGTGAGTTGATCATTAAGGAGCTCACACGCTTGATCAAAAAAGGAATTACCAGGAAGGAGCTGGCAGATAGCCAATCCAATTTTATTGGCCGTTTACCGCTTTCTCTTGAGTCCAACGGCGGGGTCGCCTCCGCCTTGTTGAATATCGAACGCTATGATCTGGGGCTCGATTACTATCGTCGTTATCCTGATCTGGTCAGGGCGGTTACTCCAGACGAGGTCCTGGCAGCAGCGCGTAAATACATAAACCCCGACCGGCTGGTAATAAGCTCTGCCGGCCCCTGATCAGGGGCCTGAGGCGCAGCCCTGTCTCTTCCAGCATCATCATCAGCAGATATAAGATGATCCTACGTACCGGAGTGGACTTAATAGAAATTGCCCGTATCGAAGAAGTTATTAACCGCCATGGCAAACGCTATCTGGAGCGGATATATACGGCAGCCGAACTCGAGCAGAGCGGAAAACAAACGGAATTGCTGGCCGGTCGTTTTGCCGCCAAAGAGGCTTTTGCCAAGGCTATTGGTACCGGGATCGGTGATGTTTCCTGGAAAGAAATAGAGATTCTGGGCGACGAACAAAATGCCCCCAGCCTTAAGCTATACGGTGTCGCCGAACAAAAAGCCAAAGAGCTGGGGCTCTCCACCTGGTCGGTAAGCATCAGCCATAGCCACAGCCATGCTATTGCTATCGTAGTAGCCCTGGGTTGAGACTCTGACATCTTGGGTTCTCCCGGGCAGTGCGTGTAAGCTGGGCGTAACACGCATCGTCTAAAGGAAGCGCTCCGATGCTTCTATCCTTCCAAGAGGGGTGGACATAATCGTTCGCAAAGCCTCCGCTCAGATTCAAAAATAATTCCTCCCGTCTGCTAGTGTCTACGGGAGGAATTGCAATCAGGACTTTAAATCTGGGGGAAGGCCACTGTGCTTCCCTCTAGGCTTTGTCCTCAATGCCGATCCAAAGATGTCCGGGTAGAACAGGTCGGTAGGATCTGATGGTCATGCGCCCGACCTCGGTCTTTTCGGCCTCCACCATACCGGGGTGGATAAGGCAAAGGTTTGGTTCCTGATGGTACTTTTTCCGATAATAATCAACCGCTTTCTCGATCCTGTTTTTCAGCGGCACGCCGGGCGTATTGTCGAACCATAACATTCCGATATGCATGTTAAACTCCTATTCAAGGTTTGGCAGCCAGAAGGGCAGCCAGCTGTTGTTTTCGCGCATTGTGAATTGTGAACCGGAGATCAAGTCTCGAAAAGCAGAGTGGGTCGAGCCAGTCAATAGTTGGATATCTTGTTCTTCCGTTAAGTGTCCGCAAAGTCGGGTTCGAAAACTATCCAGCCATTGATTAACGGCAAACAGGTTTGCCGCATTCACCGTGACCAGCGGCCATATGCGCCTTGATGGGCCGCGCAGCAATAGCCATCGGAAAATCTGGTGGAGAGGCTTATCTTCAGATAACGACTCCAGGCCATCGACTAGAAGCAGCACGAATTTCTTGTCTTGCTTGTTGGTGTGCGCCCAATTCATCAGGGAATCCAGGTAGTTTGTCGTCAATTCCTGGTTAAAGGAAAGCACACCCTCGCAGTTCATGGACAGATCGAATCGGTCCCATGATTTTATGTTGTCGGTTACCACCGCATACCTGATCAACTCGGGGTCGTGGCTTTCATCGATGGCCCGGGCGATGATCTGAAGCAGCCTAGTTTTTCCGCTTCCTTTATCTCCGGCGATTAGTACCGGACCTGGCACCGGGTCCCGCAAATTCAATAATACCGGTAAGCCATCGTTTGCAATGCCCAGGAATAGGGCTTCTGGAGGGAGTGGGGTATACTCTTGTAGTACGTGGGTCAAGTTGGGTAATGCCAATGCCGCGTTTGCATTGGCGGCTCTGATCTCAGGGATCAATTCGGCCATGGTTTCAAAGGTCAATGCGAAACAATTCTTGATTTCCATCGGATTCACCTCATACTGAACATATGTTCTAAGTATAACCAAATTATGTTCTTTGTCAAGAGGGTTACGAAAATTTCGTCCATTTGGCCAAAATCATTGACGCACGCTTTGAATTTGGTATAATTCGCCTGCTTAATTGCCGACGTAGCTCAATCGGCAGAGCACCCGCCTTGTAAGCGGGCGGTTACGAGTTCGATTCTCGTCGTCGGCTCTACATGTTGGTCAGTTAGTCGGTTCGTCTCTTGGAACGTGTTCTGAAGCGACGAAGCGACTAGTAGACGAACCGAATATCAGGGTTACATCCGGGCGGTTACCCAAGCGGCCAAAGGGGACTGACTGTAAATCAGTTGTCAGAAGACTTCGGAGGTTCGAATCCTTCACCGCCCACAGCCGGCACGGCCGGTGCCAGCAAGTCAGGCCCATGTAGCTCAGTCGGTAGAGCACACCCTTGGTAAGGGTGTGGTCGTGGGTTCAATTCCCACCATGGGCTCTATTGCTGTACAATGCCTTTTTGGAAAAGGAGTAAGAAGTTATGGCGAAGCAGAAATTTGAAAGGAACAAGCCGCACCTGAACGTGGGGACGATGGGGCACATCGACCACGGGAAGACGACGCTGACGGCGGCGATCACGAAAGTGTCGCAGTTGCTGGGGAAGGCGGAGTACAAGGCGTACGATCAGATCGACAATGCGCCGGAAGAGAAAGCGCGCGGGATCACGATCAACATCGCGCACGTGGAATACGAGACGGACAAGCGGCACTATGCGCACGTGGACATGCCGGGTCACCGTGACTATATCAAGAACATGATCACGGGAGCGGCGCAGGTGGATGGGGCGATCCTGGTGGTGGCGGCGCCGGACGGGCCGATGCCGCAGACGCACGAGCATGTGCTGCTGGCGCGGCAGGTGGAAGTGCCGAGCATCGTGGTGTACCTGAACAAGGTGGACATGATGGACGACCCGGAGCTGCTGGAGCTGGTGGAGTTGGAACTGCGCGAACTGCTGACGAAGCAGGGATTTCCGGGAGACACAACGCCGATCGTGCGTGGCAGTGCCAAGCAGGCGCTGGACAGCACGTCGAAGGATCCGAATGCGCCGGAGTATGCGAGCATCCGGGAGTTGCTGCGGGTGATCGATGAGTACATACCGGAGCCGAAGCGGGATGTGGAAAAGCCGTTCATGATGTCGGTGGAGGATGTGTTCTCGATCAAAGGCCGTGGCACAGTGGTGACGGGGCGGGTGGATCGTGGGCGGATCAAGGTGGGGGAGCCGGTGGAGATCATCGGGCTGCACGAGAAGAACACGAGCTCGGTGGTGACGGGGGTGGAGATGTTCCACAAGCAGTTGGATGAAGGGCTGGCGGGAGATAACCTGGGGTTGTTATTGCGAGGGATCGAGCGCACGGACGTGGAACGCGGGCAGGTGATCGCCAAGCCGGGGAGCATCACGCCGCACAAGAAGTTTTTGGCGCAGGTGTATGTATTGAAGAAGGAAGAAGGGGGCAGGCACAAGGCGTTCTTCAACGGGTACCGGCCGCAGTTCTACATTCGGACGATGGATGTGACGGGGAACATCACGCTGCCGGAAGGGGTGGAGATGGTGATGCCTGGGGATGATGTGAACCTGAGCGTGGAATTGATCGTGCCGGTGGCATTGGAGCAGGGCTCGAAGTTCGCCATCCGTGAAGGTGGCCTGACCGTCGGCGCCGGTGTCGTAACCAAGATTAATGAGTGAGAAAGTAAGGTTTAAATGGCTTCCAAAAAGAAAGATGTCCGCCCTGTGATCACCCTTCAATGTAGTGATTGTAAAGAGCGGAACTATACCACCGAGAAGAATCGCCGAAACGACCCAAACCGGTTGGAGTTCAAGAAATACTGCCCTCGTTGCAGGAAGCATACGCTTCATCGCGAGACCAAGTAGTAGTCACGCGGCAGGTGTTTGAGCATTCGGCATTAAATGGAATGCTCTCACCTGACCCGGACGTTGTAGGCCAGTAGCTCAATTGGTAGAGCACTCGTCTCCAAAACGAGCGGTTGAGGGTTCGAGTCCTTCCTGGCCTGTAAGTGGTAACGAAGTCCTGATAATAGGCTTCTTTGCCTGAATATTTTGAAGGAGTTCGACCTTGGCAGAAAGAACAAAAAAGCAGAACGCCATACAGCGTTACTTTAACGAGACGACGGGTGAACTGCGTAAAGTTTCCTGGCCCACCTGGCCGGAAGCCCGGCAGTTGACCATCCTCGTTATCATAGTGATGGTTGCGATGGGAATATTCCTGGGATTGGTAGATTATGGCGCCAATCGTTTGTTGAATGCAGCGCTGGGTATCTAGCAATCGCGAGGTCTAATGGACGAGCACGATATCGAAGAGCATTCCGATGAGGAACCGCAGGAACCCATGATTGAATCAACCGAAGCACCCCAAATAGTCCGGGATGATTCTGCGCGGGACGTCGTTTCTGCATCGGAGGCTGAGGCTCAAGGACTGGACGCGAGCGAAACGGTCGAAGAATCTTCGCCTGTAGCGCCTGAAGCAGATGCCGCGCCCTCCCCGGAAATGCAGGAAGAGCCGGTTGTCCAAACCGAAACGGAACATGCCTCCAAGGGTTCAGGGTCGCGCTCTGGCTCCCAGTCGTTTTCCGGGTCGAGAGGCGCTCAGTTTGCACAAGGCGAAATCCCTCCTGAAGCCTCCACCGAGCCGGCTTGGTATGTGATCCACTGCTACTCGGGCTACGAGAACAAGGTTCGTCATAATCTCGAGCAGCGTATCGAGACGATGGGAATGAAGGACCGGATCTTCGATGTGGTCATACCGACACAGGAGGAGATTGAGGTCCGCGAAGGGAAACGCCGTACGGTCGAGCGCCATATCTTCCCCGGTTATGTACTGGTGAATATGAGTTTGTCGGAAGAGTCCTGGTATGTAGTCCGCAACACGCCTGGTGTCACGGGCTTTGTGGGCATGGGCAACCTGCCTACTGCCCTCCGTCCTGAGGAAGTCTCACAGATCATTAAACGCATGGAGGCGGAAGCGCCTACCGTTAAAGTGACCTTCAAAGTGGGCGAGCGGGTCCGTATTATTGACGGGCCATTCAATGACTTCCGCGGTACGGTCGCCGAAATTGATATGGAGCGTACCAAGGTTCGTGTGATGGTTTCGTTCTTTGGGCGTGAGACACCTGTCGAACTTGATTTTTTGCAGGTGGAGAAGGCCTGATCAATCCTATCGGCAGTGTTATCACCAGTAGATGTAAACTTACGTTGGGCTTATAATGCCCGACGTTGAGTGGGAGGGCGTCCCTCTAATCGCCCGCTAAAACCACAAAGGAGTAGATCGAGAATGGCAAAGAAAATTAAGGCAGTTGTTCGTCTCCAGCTCGAGGCTGGAAAGGCCAATCCCGCGCCGCCTGTTGGGCCGGCCCTGGCCGGTCATGGCATCAATATCATGGCCTTCTGCAAGGAATATAACGCCCGCACCTCGAGTTGTCAGGGCGAAGTGCTTCCTGCCGAGATCACGGTTTATTCGGATAGCTCGTTTACCTTCATCTTGAAAACACCGCCTGCCGCGGTTTTGCTTCGCAAGGCCGCCGGTGTTGAAAAGGGTTCGAGCGTGCCGAACAAGGATAAGGTCGGCAAGGTAACGCATAAACAGGTGCGCGAGATCGCTGAGCTGAAGATGAAAGATTTGAACGCGATCGACGTCGAAGGTGCCATGAAGCAGGTTGAGGGTACCGCGCGTTCGATGGGAATTAACGTCGTAGATTAGGATGTGGGAGGGCCGCCCGGCCCGCTAGCACCACGGAGGATAAAATGCTTAAACAAGGAAAGAAATACAAGGCCGCCTTGGCCAAAGTTGATCTTGATAAGAATTACTCGCCTCTCGAAGCTGTTACACTGGCCAAAGAGACAGCTTACACCAAGTTCGATGCCAGTGTGGAAGTTCATATGCGTACCGCGCTCGATCCGCGTCAAGCGGACCAGCAGGTCCGCGATGTGGTCGTCCTGCCGCATGGCTTGGGCAAGACTGTGCGTGTGCTTGTCTTCGCTACTGGCGAGGGCGCTGCCAATGCTCGCGCCGCCGGTGCCGATCTGGTTGCCGATGACGACGAGACGTTGAAGAAGATCGAAGGCGGATTTACCGAATTCGACGTTGCCATTGCCACGCCTGACGCCATGGGGAAGGTGGGTCGCCTGGGTCGTGTGTTGGGGCCTCGTGGTCTGATGCCGAACCCCAAGGCCGGTACGGTTGTCCCGCCTCAGGATATTGAGCGTGCCATCCGTGAAGCCAAGGCCGGCCGCGTGGAGTTCCGCCTCGATAAGACGGCCAACATCCACGTCGTGATTGGCAAGGCCTCGTTCGATGCCAAAAAGCTTTATGAGAATTTCGCCGCGTTGATGGATGCCATTGGCAAGGCGCGTCCCGCCGGTGCCAAGGGTTTGTATATCCGGCGCATTGTGGTCAACTCTACGATGGGCCCCGGTATCAAGATCGATCCCAACGCGGCTCTTATGGCGGAGGTTGCCGAGTAGCAATACTCGTTACCTGATTTAGCAAGCCACTACCGATGACGGTGGGTGCCTCGGGCGTGTCCTGTGCATAGTGCAGGATTTGTCAGAGGCTTAATATCCTGCCCAGGTGGAGACTCGAAGCAAAATACAGCCCAATCGGGTTGGTGCTTTCCAAAGTCTTTGCCTGGAAGTGGCAAAGACTTTTTTTATGGAAAGGAGGTGAGTACACATTGGCTCTTACTAAACAGCATAAAGAAGAGGTCCTGGCGGTTTACCGGGACTGGCTCAAGCGCAGTCAGGCGGTGATCCTGGTTGAATATACCGGCGCAAAGATGAAGGATATGGATAGTATCCGCGCCAAGATCCGGGAGACCGGAGGCGAGTTTCATGTCATAAAGAATACCCTCGCCCGCCGCGTTTTTGCGGACCAGGGCCTGACCCTGCCGGATGGATATCTTGAACAATCGACGGCAGTTTCGTTCGCTTTCGCGGATCCTGCGGCTACGGCCAAAGCCCTTTCGGACGCGACCAAAGGCATGGAATTCGTCAAGGTCAAAGGCGGCTTCGTCGCAGGGCAGATGTTGGACGCTGCCCAGGTTAAAGTATTATCTGAACTGCCGCCCCTGCCCGTTGTCCGGGCGCAGTTACTGGGCGTCTTGCAAGCTCCGGCTTCGAAACTCGTCCGCACGATTGCCGAGCCTGCACGTTCGCTGGCTTCCGTATTTCGCGCGTACTCCGAGAAGGCCCAGCCTGCGGTATAAGCATCCTGTAAGGGATGCATTTGCAAGCTTCAATATTAATTAATAAAAATATCTCTCAAAGAAAGCAAGGAGTTTCTATAAAATGGCTGCTAATCTCGAAAAATTGGTTGAAGAACTGAGCACCCTCTCGGTTCTCGAAGCCGCTGAATTGGTCAAATCTCTTGAAGAGAAATGGGGCGTTTCGGCTGCCGCCCCGGTCGCTATGGTTGCTGCCGGCGGGCCTGCCGCCGCTGCCGAACCCGTCGAAGAGAAGACTGAATTCGATGTGATCATCAAGGATCCGGGCGCCAAGAAAATTGACGTCATCAAGGTCATCCGCCAGTTCACCAGCCTTGGCCTAAGCGAAGCCAAGACGCTTGCTGAGACCCCCGGCTCCAAAGTCTTGTCCGCGGTTGGCAAGGATGCCGCAATGGATGCCAAGAAGAAATTGGAAGACGCTGGCGCCCAGGTTGAAGTAAAGTAATTCAGAAGTAATCTCATCAAAAGAGTTGGCCCGCGGGCTGGCTTTTTTGATTCGGCCGCCAGGCGATCTCATCAACCTTCAACCTCTTTGCGTTAAGACCCGCGGCTGCACAGGGTTACTCGTACGCCCTTTCTCGGTCTCCATCCGGGGTGAGCGCCTTCGCCCGATTTGCGGGTTATACTCTGGCACGTGAATCCCCTCAAAAGACTGGATCTGACCGGCAAAAAGCTATCCATTCTCCCCGCTTCGCTCGATGAATGGCTGGCCCTCGATGAGTTGATATTGGATGATAACCAGTTGGCCTCGCTTCCCCAAAATATCCGCAGTCTGGATAATCTAAGGACCCTCAGTTTATACAAGAATAAGTTAACTCTTCTCCCTGATTCCCTTTGGAAATTATCGAATCTCCGGGTATTGAATATAGCCGATAACTTCCTGTCTTTGCTGCCTGAGGGTGTTGGGAATCTGATTGATCTCCACATGCTGGATCTCGGCCACAATCAACTGTGTGTTCTGCCCGAGTCGCTGGGGGACCTCCAAAGCCTGGCGTTCCTCTATCTAAGTAACAATCGCCTGAGCTCCCTTCCGGCGTCCTTTGGAAAATTGGAGAGCTTGGTTTATCTGAACGTTACCGATAATCAACTGACTTCCTTCCCTGAAAACATTACTCGCCTGGCTAACCTAATAGAATTAAGGCTGTATAACAACCTGTTGAAGGCGCTCCCTGAAACCCTCGGCCATCTGGCACATCTGAAAGAATTGCACCTGATGAATAACAGGCTGGAATTCCTCCCCGCTTCCCTTGGTAAAATAAGGAGCCTGAAGAAATTGGACTTGCAGGATAATCAATTAAGAGGGCTTCCAGAAACGATGGGCGATCTGGAAAACCTGAACGAACTAAATCTGCGTAACAATCAATTAACCTCCCTCCCCGAGTTGCTGGGCCGGTTGAAGCATCTCAGGTTCCTCGATCTGCGCGCAAACCGTTTGGTTTCTCTTCCCGCTGGCCTTGGGGACTTGCCAAACCTTGAAAAGTTGGACTTGAGATGGAACCGGTTATCTGCCCTCCCCGCACGGTTCCCCCGGCTCGAGCAGCGCGGCTGCACGGTTTACGCATGACCCCCTGGCTTTTGTTTCGCTTTTTTTGCGCTTCATGCTTGGAAATCGTTCAATAAGGAGACTTGATGAACAACATCCTTTCATATCTCGAGAGCCATACCCGCGAGCTTCTCTCCGATATAGAGAAGCTTGTAAGGATTGAGTTGCCTTCAAAATATCCGGAAGGCATTAACCGGGTCCAGGACGTGAATCAGGACTGGCTAAGTCCGTTTGGGCAGGTTAGCCGTCATTCCAGTGAATTCGGTGACATATTGCATGTCCGCATTGCCGGTCAAAGTGAGAGCCGAGTTGTTTTGCTTGCTCATATGGATACCGTATATCCGTTGGGCTCATGGTCTAATCTATGGCAGGTCAAGGGCGAGCAGGCCTTCGGTCCCGGTGTCTATGATATGAAGGCTGGCGCAGTGCAGGCCTTGTGGGCTCTGCGGACGATTGAGGCGCTGGGGCAAAAACCGGCAAATACGATTGATTTTCTATTGACTCCCGATGAAGAGATCGGTTCTGATGCCGGTCTTCCTTTTATCCAGGGGCTGGCGAAAGATGCCAGGGCGGTGCTGGTGCTTGAATCTCCCTTCATGAACGGGGATCTAAAGATTGCGCGCAAAGGCGTGGGCGAATACAAAATTCGGGTTCATGGTGAAGCCGCTCACCAGGGCCTCGAGCCGGAAAAAGGCAGGAACGCGATAGTGAGCGCCGCGCATCTCGTCGCTGAGATGATCAAGCTTCAGGATTTGGAGAAAGGCACTACGCTTGGGCCCAACGTGTTCCATGGGGGCACGGTTTCAAATGTGGTTGCCGATAACGCCGAGCTGGAAGTGGACGTTCGCATCTGGGAATTGCCCGAGGCAGAGCGGATTGATGCCGCCCTTCGTGCCATTCAACCGCTTGCGGGCACTCGCTATGAGTTCAGCGGCGGACTCAATCGGCCTCCTATGGAACCGTCTGAGGGATCGTACAGATTGCTGGAAAAGGCCCAGAAAATAGCCGCTGAGATCGGCTTCAAGGTGGGGGCGGCTCGTGTTGGAGGCGGCTCGGACGGTAATTTCACTGCGCACCTTGCGCCCACGCTTGACGGTTTTGGTGCCTCTGGGGCCCATGCTCATCAAAAGGATGTTGAATATATTCACGTCCCCAGCCTTGTCCCTCGCACCGCGCTTCTGACGGGCATGTTGCTTGCGGATGACCTATGAGCACTAGGCTTCTTCTCGTCCGTCATGGCGCGACTCCGCTTACTGCGGAGGACAAATTCTCGGGGGCAGATAATGTCCATTTGTCCGACGAAGGCCGCGACCAGGTCCGCCATCTGTCTCTCCGTCTTGCTCACGAGGAACTTGGCGCCGTCTATGCAAGTCCCCTGGACCGCACCCACGAGACCGCCAGAGTTCTTTCCGAACCCCACGGCCTGACTCCAATCCTGCGTGATGGACTGCGGGAAATTGACCATGGGCATTGGGAGGGTTTGAGTCGTAAAGAAGTCGAAACTCGTTTCTCCGAGGAGTATGTTGCCTGGGAAGCTGACCCTTTCAGCTTCGCGCCGGAAGGTGGCGAGTCAGGCATAAGTGTGCTGGCGCGTGCCCTGCCGGTCATCAGGGAAATCGTTGTTAATCATAAAGATGAGACCCTGCTGGTCGTCTCGCATAAAGCTACCCTGCGCCTGGTGATTAGCAGCTTGCTTGGCTTTGATGCGCGAGGCTACCGCGACCGGCTTGACCAGGCGCCTGCCTGCCTGAACATTGTGGATTTTAGGGACCCGGTTCGGGCGCGATTAATGCTTTTCAATGATGTTTCTCATTACGTCGGCCAGCCTCAGCGCCCCCATGCGCACCTCTCCAAGTGGTGGGATTCGGCCAGTGCTCCCCTCGGCCAAAAGAAATGATCCCTGCACCAACATGCCTCGCCCTCGCCGCGTCCTGGTTATGAATGTTTTAGCCCCATCCTTCAGGACGCCGGCTGTTTTTTGGTGCAGATGACCCGCCTCGAAGCAAGCAAGCGTATCGCGGTTGTCGGTGCCAGCGGCGTGGGAAAGACCAGCCTCGTCCGTGCCTTGACCCAAGCCGGCGACTTCGCCGTGGCATTCGAGCAGCATGCCGAGCGGCCTTATCAGGCGCTCTTCAAACAGGATGTCCGTTTTGCCCTCGCCAATCAACTCGATTACCTTCTGTTTCGAGCCGAGCAGGAAAAAGAATTATCCGCCTCCCACAAAATTGGGTTAGTTGACGGCGGGCTCGATCTTGACTTCCACGGCTTCACCCGCCTCTTCCATGCCCGCGGCCTTCTTGACGATTCTGAATTTGATCTCTGCTGCCGCTTCTACAGGCTGGCGCGCCAGTTCCTGCCTCCTCCCGATCTCATCGTTCATCTTACTGCAAGGGAAGACGTCATCCGTCAAAGGTTGGCCTCTCGTAAGCGGATCAACATTGCTTCAGCCGAAGACACGGCTCTCTTCAACTCCTACGTGGGTGAATGGCTGGGAACCATTCCGCCCTCCAGGCTGCTTCATTTGGACGTGTCAGATGAGCCGCTCGGTTACGACGGCAGTCTTCAGATGATTTTCCGCCTCCTGTAATACCCGGCCTTTTCACTGCATCTAAGCAAAATGACCAACTTACGGAACGTCTCCCAAATTGTCGAACCTCAATATGTTATCGAAGGCGCGGGTGTATTGCTGCGTCGCTCCTTTGGCCCGCGCGTTAGTAATGAATTCGACCCTTTTCTGCTTTTCGATCACTTTGCCTTCAACGATCCTATTGAAGGTCCCATCCGTGGGTTCCCTATGCACCCCCACCGTGGCATAGAGACTGTCACCTATATGCTGGAAGGTTCCACCACTCATCGCGACAGTCTTGGCAATTCCGGTCTCATCGGCCCGGGTGATGTCCAATGGATGACCAGCGGGCGCGGCATTCTGCATGAGGAAATGCCACGTCGTGGCCCGAGTGGGAATATCTATGGATTTCAACTTTGGGTGAATCTCCCCGCCCGGCTCAAGATGACCGCGCCTCGTTATCGGGAAGTCAACGCCGCTGCCATCCCAACCTACGAAAAGGATGGGATCAAGATTTGTGTGGTCGCAGGGACGGTGAATGCCGTCGCCGGGCCTGTTACCGAGATCGCGGCTTCGCCTCTATATCTGGATGTGCAGCTGCCTCCTGATTCCGAGTTTACTCAACCAGTGCCGGTTGGGCACACCGGCCTTGCCTATGTCTTCGAAGGCGAGGGCGTCTTCGCGGGGAAACCTGTGGAGGCTGTCCATCTTGTCAAGTTCGAGGACGGGGACCATATTCAGGTCAAGACGGAAAACAACTCCGTCCGCTTCATGCTGATGGCTGGCCTGCCTTTCAAAGAGAAGATCGCGCCCTATGGGCCGTTTGTGATGAATACAATGGAAGAGATCCAGCAGGCGCTGACCGAATTAAGGAACGGAACCTTCATCAAAACCGAGGAGGCCTAGACTTCCGGAGTTGTATCTACTTACCGCATCTGAAGTTATCCGAATTTTGGGATGTGGACGGTGCGTTTGCGTCCACATCCCAAAATTCGGATTTCTCTCCCTCCCCTTTAGGGGAGGGCTGGGGTGGGGTCTCCATGACGCGAAGCGGTATCACTACCAGTAGATACCCAGGGCTTACCCATGATGGGCGCCTCATTACGAGCTCTGAAGTCCAATCATCGTGACTCGGGTGATCTATGGCGACGGTATTGGCAAGGCTGGCGAGCTTCGTCTCGGTTCCTGCGCGGTGATCTTCAGCGAAGACCGCCGCAGGGTTCTCCTGACGAGGCGCATGGACAACGGTCTATGGTGTCTGCCGGGCGGAAAAATGGAGTTGGGCGAATCGGTAGAAGAGTGCTGCCGGCGCGAGGTCTTCGAAGAGACTGGTCTTGAGGTCCGCCTCCGGCGCCTGATCGCTATATACAGCAATCGCGACCAGTTGGTTATTTATCCCGACGATCATAAAGTCCAGATCGTGGTTTTGAGTTTTGAGGCAGAAATAACCGGGGGGAAACTGGGCCTGAGCGACGAAACAACGGCAGCTGAATACTTTACGATCTCGGACATGGAATCCATGCCCATGCACGGGCGTCACCTGGAACGCGTGAAAGACGCCTTGCTGGATCAAACTACCCCCATCATTCATTAAACAAACAAGATGCCGCCTCACCGTCCGGTTGAAAGTTTTCCGGATTCCTTTTTCCTTCCGTGATAACGGAAGGAAAAAGCTGGGTAATAACCCGAAATCGGCATAACCTGGCGTAGGGGCGACTTATCAGGGATCTGCCGATTATCATTTCAGCCCGTGGGGCTTCCATGAACTGAGCAGGGGCTTCGCAAAGCACCCTGTGGGTCAGCCCCGGCGGGCTGGAGCAATCAGGCACGCCTCACAACGCAGAATCCAGCACTGTGTGAATTATGGACAAAGGCAGTAGATTCCTCGTATGCATGTAAGCATATCCGAAGGCGATGCCTGCGCTCATTTGGAACGTAAAGGCCGTCAATAATGCATCCTGCCAGTTCACGAACGACCCGTGTAAGTCGATCGGCACGTGCGCCAGGCCAAAGATGAAGGATGCCACCCACAACGCCCACAATGGACGATGCAGAACATCCTCCAGCCGTGTCTGCAGGATGCCGCGAAAAAGAAATTCCTCCGGCAGTCCTGCCCCCAGGAAAAAGCAGGCCGAAGAGGCTGCGAACTGCGCGAGCGAATGATGGGACAACCCGTATGCAACCAGGGCTGCAATGGGGAAGAGCGCGATCAGCCAGGCCGACTTACTCCAACGGAACCCCATCTGTGGTAACGAGTATCTCAATGCAAGCAAGAGCACCAGGGGCAGGAGTACCATCTCGATCATTTTAAGGAACACGCCATCCCCCAGGCTGCTGCAGGCATTGATCCCGAAGGTCGGGGGTGTGTACCAATGCCAGTAGTCCCCGATTCGGTAAAGTATCCAGAGTGCAACCAGGATAAGCGCCACAGCCAGCTCAAGGCGTGGCCTGCGGACAGGGTTGGGCTTTAAGGGCTGCCGGTGGCAGATTACCCAGTACAACGCCACGAAACCGATAAGTCCACCCAACTGCATTAATTCGCCGGCATCCGGTTTTCGGATAATCAGGATACACCACGGCAAAAGTGTCAGGACGATTACCGAGAGGGCTTCGCGGTCTCTTATCAACCTGTGTGGTAGGTCGCGGATATCTTGCCAGCTGGAGGTCAGGAAAGTACGCATCGAATACCGAATGGATGATCTGGCATTTCTTAAGAGTTATAAAGGCAATTAATGATGATTTCCGAAGTCTTCTCCGGCGCGAGGATCGGCGCCGCATGGTTGGCGTGTATCAAATATTCGTGGTCCTCCAGCCTGAAAGGCCTGCTGGGGATGATGTCTGTATCTCCCCAGATCAATGTAAATGGAACGGGCACACAAAAGGGCCTTTTGCCAACCGGGATTATCATCTTCGCTGTTTCCTTTAGTACTTCAACGGATGCGGCGCCGATTTCCCTCTGCCATTCGTTAATATGAATGCTGGGCTGGAAACTGAAACCAAACAGCAAAATAAGGAATTTGAGCTGCCACCCTCTCAATATCCAGGGTATGAACGCCGGGACGAATTTGTCGATCCAGAAGATGAGTTGCAGGAGCAGAAGCTTGGTATTCCTTGTTTTCAAGGGACACAGAAAGACCGCCCGGCAAACATGTTCGGCGTAGGTCCGGACATAAGCTTCGGCAATGCGCGAGCCCGTAGAATATCCGAAGACATCCCAGTTGTCAAACCCCAGCTCGTGTCGGACCTGTTCCAGTGACCTCACGGCTGCGCACAGATAGTCCTCTCCCGGTGTGGGCATGGGCGACTTGCCGATGCCCGGCAGCTCCACCATGACTAAGGTAAAATATGGACTTAACAACGGGAGCAGCTCTTTCCAGATATTGAATGAAATCCCAAAGCCATGTATCAATAGCAGGGGGCGCCCCTCTCCCGCGATCTTGTAATTCAGAACCAGTTCACTCATGAAAAAAATCCTGATCTTTGCTTCTCATACCGGCGGTGGACACATTAGTCTGGCCGAAGCCATACGTGACCAGGTGCAAAACATATATGAGACGGTGATCATTGACCCGCAGCCCCGAGCGGTAAACTTTCATTATCGAACGGTTAGCCGTCATGCGCTTTGGTTGTGGCAGGCCGAGTTTAAGTTGACCGACGGCACACGCCGCGCCCGCATGGCGCACGCGCTGTCCAAACATACCTTTGCAATTTCCATCGTGCGTGCGATCCGTCGGGTCAAACCGGACCTGATCATCTCGACTTATCCCTTTTTGACCAGCGAGGTGACGTATGCGATGCGCCTTTTTAAGATTCGGTTGCCCTTCGCGATGCTGTTCTCGGATCCGAACGGGGTGCATCGTTCGTGGCTGACCGAGAAACGCGCCCAGGCTACATTTGCACCCACGCAGGAGACTTACCAGCAGGCTCTCGCTTCGGGTTTCGACCCGCGGCGCATCCACTTCACGGGCTGGCCGGTGCGCGGGCAATTTTATCATGCCGTACCCGTGCCTCTCTCGCATCTTGGCCTGGACGAAAAGCGGTTTACTGTGTTCCTTCAGGGAGGAGGCGACGGCGCCGCGCGTTTCGCGCGCACCGTGGAGCACGTGCTTACCGTGAAAGGTGTTCAGATCATACTTGCTGCGGGCACCAACCTAAAACTGGGTCAGCGGTTCCAGCGCAGGGAAAATATCCATGTCCTGCCCTTCACGCGCGAGATCGCCCCTTATATGGCTGCTGCGGATGTTGTTATGGGCAAAGCCGGTCCCAATGTCCTTTTTGAAGCCGTGACCCTCGGCAAACCGTTCATAGCTACGGCCTATATTCCGGGGCAGGAACAAGTCAACCTGGGCTTCATTCGTCGCCATAAGCTGGGTTGGATCGCCTTGAAGAATCCAAGCCAGCATTATATTATCCGTTTGCTGGCCGCGGACCCCGCGTTGCTTAATACACGGATCCAGACGGTCGCCGCCTATCGCAAAATGAACACCGAGGCGGCCCAGCAGATTCCTGATTTAATTGATGACTTTCTTGCAGAGAGCAATTTGGTCAAAGTATAGAAATCAGGTAGCGCTGCAATTGGCAACAATGGTACATATGGAAGGAAGTCCCCTCTCCCCCGCATGCAAAGCATAACCATGGCATAGCCTGCAGACGCGAAGCGAAGAGGACGAGGGCGTGATGCGAAGTGGTATGCCGGGCAATCGATATTTATGAAAAAAGTAGTAAAGAATCTTTGCACCTTTGCGTCTTTGCGTTAAATCTTTTTCTCTCTGTAATCCGCGGAGGGTTCACGATAATATCAGGCATGCAGCCACCATACCCCCGTGCATTCCGGCAAGATAGTCATTTGTTCCCGCCGGATGCGCTCCTTCATCTCCTCGCCGAAGAAAAAGCCTGCCACCTCGCTCCCCATCTCAGGTGATTCAAATCGATAGTCCGTACGGATCCATTTGTTCGCAAAGCCTTTTTCATCCAGCCACCGGGTAAAGTTTTCTAAATGCTTCAACGGCTGCGGCGATTCCATACCTGTTCCCAGTGATTCGAATAAGATGATCGTTCCGCCTTCACGCAGTACACGCCGCGCCTCGGCCAGCCAGGCCTCTGCTTCCAGGCGCCAGCGATCGGGATACCACACGGTTACATAACTCACGCTCCAGCCCGAGACGATCAGGTCGGCGCTTCCGCGTTTCAGGGGCAGGTGCCGGTGGTCGGTAGCCACGGTTGACCAATTATCAAGTTTGGATCGGCGCAGCTTGTCGCGTGCCACACCCAACATGTGCGGCGACAAGTCAAACGCCAGCATCGTCCGCACGTAGGGTGCCAGCAGGCAGGCCAGCCGTCCGGTACCCGCGCCCAGATCGAGCACCTCCAGGCCTCTGAGAGCCACAATCTCCTGGATAGCTCTTAAGATATTACCTTGATAATCCTCGCGCGAGACCAGCGCCTCATATTCCCTCGCGTGCGTCTCGTAAACTTCTTTCTCACTCGGCATTTTCCGTTATACTCCAATGAGTCCCCCGTTGCTAGTTTCACCGAAAAATGAACATAGGCGGGGTGTTCTCCCCCGCCTATGTTCATTTTTCGAAATTTTCTCCCTCCCCTTTAGGGGAGGGCCGGGGTGAGGTTCTTGTGCTGCAGGGCAGGTTCACTGCTCATATCGCGATCAGCAATTTTCAATATTCTATCATCGGAGGAGAGAATGGCCCTTAGCGCCACTGCGCAAAAAGTACAGGACCTGTTGACCTCACTTGGCTTCACCTGCGAGGTGATCGAATTCCAGGAGAGCACCCGCACTGCCCAGGAAGCCGCCGACCGCGCCGGCTGCACGCTCGGGCAGATCACCAAATCCCTGATCTTCAAGGGACGCACCACCGGGAAGCCAATCCTGGTTCTGACCAGTGGAGCCAATCGTGTGGACGAAAAAAGGATCAGCGCCTACGCAGGCGAACCCATCGGCCGCGCCGATGCGGATTTTGTCCGCACGGTGACGGGCTTTGCGATTGGGGGCGTTCCTCCGCTTGGCCACGCACAAAAGATGGAAACCTATCTCGATCAAGACCTTATGCAATTTAAGACCATCTGGGCCGCGGCCGGGACGCCAAACGCCATCTTTGAATTGACCCCCGGTGACCTGCAAAAAATGTCGGGAGCTAAGATAGTGGGGGTGAAATAATGCTTGAAGAAATCTACAACTTCCTGCCTCTTACCGAAACACTTCTGAGCAGCGGAATGCCAACTGCTGCTCAGATGGGGGATCTATCAAAAGCCGGCGTCCGGGTGGTCATCAACCTGGCTCTGCCTTCCTCTGAAAAGGCTTTGCCTGGTGAAGCAGTATTGGTCGAGTCCCTGGGGATGAAATATATCGGCATTCCGGTGGACTGGGATAACCCCACGCCTGCCAATTTGGAAGACTTTATTAAGGCGATGGATGCGAATAAAGAGCACAAGACCCTGGTTCACTGTGTAGCAAATTATCGGGCCACCGGCTTTATCACTCTATATCGCATCCTGCGCCTTGGTTGGAGGCGGGAGGATGCATTTAGAGACTTGCGCCTTATCTGGAATCCCGATGATTATCCCGTTTGGAAGAAGTTTCTGGAAGAAAACCTCTCCGAAAATCAATGAGGCAAATCAAGGCTGCATTCCTTGTTCTGGTTCTTGGCATCCTGGCCTGCGCCCGAAGTAACAATTCGGCGTCTTCCAATGATGTCGTACATACCCTTACTTTCGATGGCCGCCAGCGTACTTATATTCTTCACCTGCCGGCCTCGTTTGACGCGGGTCAGCCACTGCCGCTCGTCTTTGATTTTCATGGCGGCGGGGGAAATTCCCAAACCCAGCTGCGCACCAGCGGCTTTAATGCTTTAGCAGACGAGAAAACCTTTATTGTTGTATATCCGGATGGCTCCGGGTTGCTTGGCGATAAGCTCCTCACCTGGAACGGCGGTACCTGTTGCGGCTATGCGGTAAAACAGAGTATTGACGATGTTGGCTTTGTGCGTGCCGTGCTCGCCGACGTCGCTTCGACATACAAAGTCAACCTCAAGCGGGTCTATGCCACCGGCTTATCGAACGGAGGCATCTTTTCTTACCGCCTGGCTTGCGATGCGTCCGATATCTTCGCCGCCATTGGGCCGGTTTCGGGCACCTTGAACCTTTCACCTTGCGAGCCAAAAGAACCCGTATCGGTCATTGATTTTCACGGCACGGCCGATGAGCACCTGCCTTATAACGGCGGTGTGGGTGACAAGTCGCTGGCGGGCGTGCCCTTTGCCTCCGTAAAGGACTCAATTGATTTCTGGGTGAAATTCGATCGGTGTCCCGCGACGCCGCAAACGGAGAAATTTAGCGATATCCAACACGATGTTTATTCGAATTGTTCGAATGGCACAAGCGTTGAGCTTTATACCATTCTGGGCGGCAAACATGCTTGGCCCGGCGGTAACGGTCCGGCTTGGCCTGGCGGTGACCAGCCCACGCAGACCATCTCAGCTACAAAATTAATGTGGGACTTTTTCGCTTCTCACCCGAAACCCTGATAATCGAATTTTGCCCCCTGACTCCGGCCCCCGCAATCCTCGCCTCGTATGTTTCCCCTATTCTCGAATCCCGAAAAACGGATAACGATTTTCGAATATCGAATATCGCTCAATTTTGTCAACCCCCATTTTTAGTGCAAATCAATAGTAGATTGATGGCAGAAATGATCCCAAAGGTTCGTTGTAGAGTCCGATGCTCATGAGTGTCAGGGGCAGGACGATTCTTAGCCCATTTTGCAAACACCATCTAAACAGCTCTCCATTACGAGTTGGCACGAGAAAACCGGCTATGCCGGCGAACTCAGGCGCGGCCCCGATTAGAGCCTTCAAGTCGCTATTGCTCTCTCCGACCGCGTGGCCCGCGAAGCCGATCACTGTTGCGTATCCGGTAATCCGATCCTCTCGCTCGACCACGGTAGCGGTACCCTGCTCAATGGCATCGAGTAGCAGCGCACCCCGTTCGTGACCGTGCACGCGCTTGCACAGGCGATTGCAGAAATCAAGGTCGGTCTTGGTTGCCGGTCGTACGTTGTGGCCGGGGATTTGCAGCTGAAGGGGCGGACCCTGCATGGAAGCCAGCATCTCACGCACTTCAAAACCCAGTTTGGCATACAAGACCAGCGAGCGGCGGTTGTAGGCTGCCTGCACCAGGCGGACACCGGCATGCTGCTGCTCAGCGGAGCGGGTCAAAACAGCTTCCATCAGCCGCCGGCCAACCCTGTTGTCTTGGATCGAGGGATCAACCGTGAGCGGACCCACACCGGCAATCGGATCGCGCTCATCGACGAAGTTGCTGCCGACGATGCGTCCGTCCAGCTCGGCGACGACCCCGTAGTAACCGGGGTGGGAAAAACGCTTGGACCAGCTCGACACTGTCCCGCTGTCGGGAGGCGCAATTTCATTTGGAAAGTTGTGCCGCTCAGCATTTGCCTTGAATGCCTCGTAGAAGATCGAAGTGCATTGAGCTGCGTCTTCGACCTTGCCGCGACGAATTACGATGTGATCCAGCGTCATCTTCTTCCTAATCCTTCAAGTATTGCAGCATTTGCTTTCCTCCGGAAAGCCGTGCGATGGCAAGAGCAAGGGTTGCCGCCCAACGGTTTGCGTTCGCGAAACATGGCAGGTGGGCGGGCCTGAGCTTACTCTTGCCTGACTATATCGACCGAGATCTCCACCGCCGGAATCGTTCCTCTGTTCTCAAGCCAGTGTGTGGTGTTCCTATCCTCGGGCCAGCCCACTCCCGGCCCATAGTCCGTAGCGACTCCATCTCGATGGTCGGTGATCGTTCCTTGCAATATGTAGACCATGCCTGGTCTGTCTTTATGGTCGTGAATCGGGCCGAAGACGCCTCCAGGCTCGATGGTCACCATACGCATTCGATGCTGGCGCCCTGCCATGCCCTCGATCTCAGGGCCAAGGTCAACCGTTGCAAGTAACTTCACCGTAACACCCTTCGTCTCAGGTGCCACCTGTTCGATGCTCATCGTGCTCTCCTCTCTGTACTTCTGGGGCCTGACTATTGTTTATAAAATATGCTGTATAAACACCTTGTATGGGGTGTTATACGAAATATTCGCTGTACGACATCCTATGGATTATAAATTACCCAAGCAAAAAAGGATAAACAAAATGACACTTTTGGTTTTATAAAATAATCATCGCTGACAAGCCTATGAACTGTCTGCGACTCGGTGGGATTGTGGAGGTTAGCCCGCTGTTAGCTGGCGCGATTATTTTCTGCTTGGAATCATGTGAGAGTGAGGAAATATAAAATGCGCCAGGCTATACGATCTATTTTGTTCAGGAAAAATCAGCAGGTAGACATCCACCGCGTTTTTGGTTAGGGGCGGTGGATGCCGCGTGCGATTTGTGAATAGGGAAGGTGAACAGTACGCGGTCACCGAATACGACAATCTTAATCCGATTTCGTCGGGTTATCTGTAATTCCGCCAAAAGAAAACGCCCTTTTTACCGGGCGTTTTGGTTTATAAGGTTATTTCTATTTCAAACGGGATTTGACGTTTGATTCCTTTGTATCCAGAAAAATGCTTGCCGTAGGTGCCGCAGATTGGGCGAGCAAGCTTCAGGCGACACGCAGTGGTGTCACCACCAGCATCGCCCAGCCAAAGCGCATTGGCGCTTGGCATCCCCGGCGTCCAGTACGCGTGGTGTTGGGCAGGCTCCTTTCACGCTTTATAGTCTTCTTCCCAGCAAAAAAGAGTCCACGTGTGCTTGCGGATCTGTGGTGGGAATGGGCAGGTTAAGGTTGGCATGTCGGAACATCTGGCTGACCAGGATCGGACCGATTAAAGCGCTAAGACATACAAGTGGCGATTCGTTCTTCAACTGCCCCTGCTTTTGATATTTCTGGATAATCTTTATGATCGTCTGGATGTTCTTCCATGGCGCATTGAACGATCCCTGCAAGTCTGGATTCCGTGGCATTTCAATCAGGAGCAGGGGAATAATATTTCCGTGAGTCTCATTTGTTTCCACATAGGCTTTCACGATCGCCAACAAGTCCGCTTTGAGTTCGCCTGTGTAAACAAGCTTGTTCAACGGCGTATCCGCAAGCTGGTGTTCAATGACTTTTTGAAACAAGCCTGCTTTGCTTCCATATTTACGGAAGAGAGTGACTTCATTCACCCCCGCAATATCGGCAATCTTCTGAGTGGTTGCACCTTCATACCCGTGTGAAATCAGAACATCGAGCGCGGCGTTGAATATTTTTGTTTCGTCGATGACCTTTGGCATTCGAACTCCTTGTTGATTTCATTCTACCATAAGCAAGTATTGACTTGCAATAGAGTTTGTGCTATTCTTATTGCAAGCAATGGGTTGCAATAGAAGTATAAGGAGTTAACCTCGTGACAAACAACAATTTATCCGATGCTGGCAGGATGGCGGCCGACCATCGGAAACTCACCCCCAATGAGAAAGCCATCATGGATGGCATAAAAATACCCATACTGAGAAACCTCTTTATTTCTATTTGGCATGTGAAGCTTCGCCTCCAATTCACTGGCTGGTTGCAATATGTTCCACCTTTGATATTCACGTTTGTCGTATTCCTGGTCGCGGCGTTGATCCATATCCTTGGGAATGCGCCATTGGCCAATCTAGTTGTCTATGTTGGGATCCTCCTGTTGGCGATGCAAGCCTTTGACCTTGTCACTGTGAAGTTTCGTTTGCGTTTTCCAGAGGCCATCCCCCAGCGCAAGGACGATCTGGAATTGTTTGACTTGATGCGGTCAAGGCGTTCCTGTCGTTCCTTCCAAACCCGAAAACTGACCTCCGCCGACTATGACGAGTTTATGGGATACGTGAAGCTTCATAGTGAAGCACCCACCATCGGCAAATCCCCTGTTCGGTTCGAGTATGTTTCCGCGCCGATCACTGTTTGGCCCACGGTCAATGCCACCCAGTTCCTCGTAGCCATTGCTCCGAAAAAGTACGACCGCCTCGCCGTCATTGACGTTGGCAGAAGCTTGCAGAAGATCGTCATGGATGCAACACGCATGGGGCTGGGAACCTGCTGGATCGGACCTGGCGCCGACCACGCAAGCATCATCAAACACTTGGGCCAGCGTTTCAATGAGGAAGTGGACCATATCATCTGCGTGTGTGCCATTGGATATAAATCAGGGTATATCCCTATCTTTATCCGTGCCTTTAATGCGCAGTTTTACCGCCGCCATCCGCTCTCCTCACTCTTTTTCGCTGACCCGCAATTCGGGGAACCTTTGAACTTGGAAGCAGCACCTTTAAATCGATTCGGACGCAACTTCGAGATATGTCAGTGGGCTCCATCTTCTTATAACGGCCAAACCACCCGTTGTGTTGCAGTCACGCATGGAAGTGATAATGGCAAGTCGCATTTGGAGCGTTTTGATTTCTATGAGTTCATTGAATCACGTTACTATGCGCCTGTGGCGTTGGGAATTTGGATTGCAAATTGGGAAATGGGATGCGACGCCCTGGGCATTCACGGACATTTGGCTCTGCTCTCTCCTGAAGAGAGAGGCATTCAGAATGAGAAATCTCTCCCCGTGTTGCCCAGATACGACCTGAGTTGGTTGCCAGACAAGAACTTCTAGAATGCAGCGGAGTTGAGCCCCCATTTTTCGGGCAAGTTGAAAGTAGACACGCTGCGCGGTCCGGCATTCCGAAGTTCGAATTGGTGGGGCGATAGGCCTCGCAAGACTTCGTGCGGACGATCCGATGGTATTCGAATCTTCAATGCAGCCGCGCTCATGAAGCCTGACGGCTTGCGTTAGCCGCACATGGATTTACACGGACTTGGTTGTTACCGCCTGGCCAAATAGCTAGGCGGCCCTGGCCTTTCTGCCATTACCAGTGGGTCGCAAACCTTAGTATACTTCCAACGTAACTACTCATCTCCCCGTTGCTGGTTTCTCTGAAAAATGAATATAAGCGGGGTGTTCTCCCCCGCCCATATTCATTTTCCGAAGGTGCAGATGTTCTTCTGCACGGAATTTCTAGTCCCAGGGGACGGCGGGGTGAGTAAATACCTTCCAACATTACAAGCGATAGACAAGTCCGACTATGATTTGGAGAAGATGATGAGTGCCTTTACCCCTGCCGAGATCAACTACTTGCAAAGCCAGCGTTTAGGCCGAATAGCGACAGTTGGCGCCGATGGCCGGCCCCATGTGGTGCCGGTTGGATTCCGGTACAACCCGGAGCACGATACGGTCGACATTAGCGGTCATGATTTTGCCAAACGAAAGAAGTTCCGCGATGTGCGTCGAAATCCGCACGTGGCTTTTGTAGTAGACGATGTAGCCTCGGTCACGCCCTGGCGGGTGCGGGGGATTGAGATTCGTGGCGAAGCGGAGATCTTGGAAACAGGCGGCCAGAGTGTCATGCCGTTTTTTGATGCGGAGATGTTCCGAATACGGCCGATGCGCGTCGTTAGTTGGGGATTGGATACCGACGCCTCCCTGTGATTGTACGCACTCGCACAGTCATGAGACAATAAAAGCAAACGGCCTGATACACAGTTACTGATGTTTGAAAAGCAAAAGTCCTTTTTTACTGGTTTCACCGGAAAATGAATATGAGTGGGGTGTCTCCCCCGCTCATATTCATTTTCCGTATTTTCTAGTCCTCGTAGATGCAGGTGTTCTTCGTGCCAGGCTGAAAGCGTGGGACGCAGGGCTGACGAAATACAAAATCATGACTAAATAAAGGATGGAAGTATGGACCCAAGAAAAGTAGTCGTGGCAGGCGCCACTGGCGCACTGGGAAATAAGATTGTAGCAGCCCTGCTGGCACAGGGCGCTGAGGTTACGGCTCTGGTTAGAGCAAGCAGTAACAGAAGTAAACTTGAGGAACTGGGCGTCAAGAATTTTGTCCTCGGAGACATGATGGATAAGGACTGATTAAAAGAAGCCCTTTCACCCAAACATGGTTTTGACGCAATCGTTGCCAGCGCTGCCGGATACACAAGACACTCAAAGGGGGATAGTCCGCTTACAGATACCGTAGGGTATCAAAACTTGGTTGATGCCGCCAAAGAATCAGGCATTCCAAGGTTTGTGCTTATATCCATCCTTGAGTGCAACAATGCAATTAATGTCCCGCATTTTTACAACAAATACCTGATTGAAAAATATCTGCTCGAAAAGAGACAACCATTCATTGCACTCAGGCCGGGGGCTTTTTTTGACCAGACACCGGATTTTATTCTTCCAAAAGTAACCAAAGGGATATTACCTGTCTTTTTTACGGAGGGGAAATACGGGACAATATATACGCCAGACCTTGCACGCTATGCAGCAATTGCAGCTACGTCTTTACCCGATTCGGAATTAAACACAACCATAGATGCGGGATGGAGCATGCCAGTCGATAGCGATTCACTGGCTTCAGCTTTTCAAAAAATACTCAATAAACCCATTAAAGCCAAAGCCGCAATACCGCCCTTCTTCTTGAAAATTGTTTTGCCAATTCTTGCTAGGTTTAACGAGAATATGTATGACCTGGTAGAAATGGTAAATTGGGTTAAGTCAGGTGCTTATGTGAGTAAAAATACTCAACGACAAAAAGAACTTTTCGGAGATTTGCCAACGATTGAAGAAGCAGTAGCCCGATATTGTAAGGATAGAAATTTGATTTCGGAATAAATTTATAAGATATTAACGGTTCGGCTTGGCGATCGCGAAGCACTCCGCTAAGCATCGAATCCCCGTCCTTGTTCCTAGGGGATGCAAAGCGCCGACCCGGCCGAGCAGCGAGCGCAGGTCTCCTTGTCAACCTCCCCTTCTTGGTACCAGAGGAAAGCAGACACGCTTTGCGGTCAGTCATCTACTGCCGCGAACTGATGCGGCCAAAGGCCTCGTAAGGCTTGGTGCGGCCCAACAACGTGGTATTCTGTAATTGGATCTTGAACCAGATGAAACAGATTCCCCTCTCCCAGAGGAGAGGCGACCGGGGGTGAGGTTCTTTGTCGCGCCCGATCTGCACCCTGAAAGGGAGGGCGACTCTAATTTATTCTGCACTTGTTTTTCCTGACTTAAGTCATTCGTTACTCTGTTTGCATAATTACAAAACTTGGGCTTTCGCGGGGATGGACTGTGCTCTTCTTGCGGCAGGCTGCCCGTCAACCGCTGGCGCGCTGGGATCACTGAATGGTGATACTGAACCAATAGGAGACATCGCCTTGCTTCCAGGTCGGATGGACGGCAAGGATATAATCACCTGCATCGACATTGGGAGACCACTCTATATGTTCGGATACAGGGACAGACTCTGAAAAGATCGTTTCGCCAAAAACCTCCCTGCTAAGAGAGAGGGTCACAGCATTTGGGACCGGCTTGTCAAATTGAAGTTGGATCGGGGTGTTTGCAGGCAGGGGTACAGATTGATCGAAACGCGGCTCCATTGGATCCGCGCAGATCTTACCCGCTATTCCATTGTCCCAGCAATAAGGCCCTTGAAAACCATCCGTCATATTGCCATTTACATTCAGCTTGACGAGAGGCGGACTGTTTACCGCACTCGCGCAACCGGCACGGTGTGCACGCAAAGGTTGTCAAATAGTCATTGGGAGGGAGGCCCGCTGAGCACAGAGCGTTTTCCAATCGCCAGATAGCCAGGCGGCACGAGCTTTGGCCGTCTGCACGGCACCGGCGACGTTCCACTGGGCTCCAGGTTTTTTGAGGCGTTGAGTAACGATCTGTTTGCATGCGCTTTCCACTGTGCCGCTGCCGACGAGATAGCCTGCGGAGCGGAATTTTTTATATTGCATGCGCTGTTCATTATGGCTGAAATAGGTGGCTTCTTTTTCAGCTTCTGGACAACGATACACTAAACATTCACAGGCATGGATGACTTCCTGGATGTCTCCTTGCCATAAATCTTCCAAGACCTGCTCCAACCATTCGGCTCGGGGAGCTTCTGTGGAAAAGGCAGTCAAGGCCAGCCGCTTGAGATGGTCGGCAGCGTGATACCAATCCACAATCTGGATGGCCTGTGGAAAATAGTGTTCGATGAGCTTCCAAATCCAAACCGCTCCGTCGCAGACGAACACCAACTCGGCCACCAGATCGGCCAGATTAGCGCAGCCACTGGCCCACAGTAATTCGCCGAATTTGTCGGCTTCCAGGATATCGCAAAAATAATGCATGTTCTTCGCACGCAGCACTTCTTGCCCGCGGGCTTGTTGATGACGATGACGGTGGGAGCGTTGGGCGGAAGGCACCGGCTCGGCTTCATACCAGCAGCCGACTTTCAGGTCGCGCCAATCTTCTTCCTTTTTGGGCCTTTTTCCTGCTTTGCAGCGGGGTTCAATGCGAACCTTGGCCGCATCGATCGAACCGTACAAGCGTCTCGGCCGCCGTCCGCCCTCTCGCAAGCGAGCCTGCAAATACTCTTTCTTCTGGCTCTGCTCGCACAGCCCCTTTTCCCGCTGGGCTTGCAAAGCTCCCAGTCCCTCCGTCTCCGAGCGGATCGTATTCTCCGACACATCAAACAATAAGTAGGCTTGTAGCCATTTGCGGCTTTCGTCAAATCCAAATTCAATCCCGGCCAGACCTAACAGCGCCGCCAAGCCGCTCGTTATCGCTCCCGGTTCCAAACCATATTTTTGGTCCACCGGAGCTAGGCCACGTCCACAGCCATAGCCACACCCCGCATAATAGGCCCGTTCATATCTGATCCTGCCAAATACGCTGGTGACCACCGCCGTTCGCTGTCGCTGGTAATGCAACCGCCCTCCACATTGGCAGGCTAATTCTGCCACCGGCGTTCCCTCTCCCCTGCTCAAGATCTGGCTCAACGCTTCTGCTCCAATCGCACGCAGCATCTCTCGTAACTCGCTTTCAACATCGGCGATTCCCAGCTCTTTCTCTTCATGCTCGCACACTGCTCCTTGAAATGCTTGACTGACCTGTTGCGCCAGCTCCTTTATCATTTCGGTGTTATATTGCATCTTGAGCCTCCGATAGGGTTGGATTTCTGCAATCTTTATCCTACCGGAGGTTCATTTCTCTGACAACCTTTGCGTGCACACCCGGCCAGAATCACTGCCATTAAGATTATCACTGATGGTATTCTTCTGTTCATTTGGCATTTCCCTTTCTGATCTACGCCTAATTGATTGTGGACGACCCCTGATTGTCATATCAAGGACATCGCCCTTTTATGCTGTTTGAAGCGGATTTCCCCTCTCGAGGACTTGCCCCGTTGCCTGGTTCATGCATGCTGAACAGGCTGTTTCTCCGGGATGGCCTGTTCGCTGATGCGGCTGTCAGCTGTGTCTGACGATTTTCGCTCGGATATGTTTTGATCGATGCGTTGTCGCAGCTTGGCAATTCGGGCTGGCATCATCGGAAGGAAAATTGGGACCATTAAATACTTGAAGATCAGGAACATAACAGGTGACGCCTTTAACAGGCCAAGCTTGTACCGTAGGCATGTGCCGTTCCCGGCAGGCGCCAATTGAAGAGTTGTTAGAAGTTTCGCCCCGAAGACCAGATCACATGTCGTATATTGGTCGAAGGGTTCCCAATCCAGTATGGGTTGCAGCGGCCTGCTTTTTCCGTGTGCGCAGACATACGTCGATCCGATACCCGCGCGTCCGGCCGACAGATCTTTCAGCTCCTGTGAATCCGAACCGTTCAGGACGGTACGAAATCGCGGGTCAGTAATATATTGCCACACCATAGTGGTCGGGTAGGGAAGGTTTGATTCGAGCTTGGCAAGCAGGTTATTCTGTTCAACTCTTATTCGTGATTCCTTGCCGCGTCCTTCCCAAACATTCTGCATATCCTGCACATAGAGCTGTACCTCGCCCACGTCGGCAAACGTTTCTCGATGAGAACTCATATTCGCGGCGATCTCCTCCAATCCCATTTTTTCAATGACCGCTTGTGTGTAGGCTGCGTAGGCTCGAAATCCTGTTTGTTCCTTGATATGATTTTTTGCCAGGCGATGGACCAGATTAACATCATTACCCAGCAGCTCGTGATACTCGTTCAGCTTTTGGATCGTGAAGGAGCCGCAGTGGACAAAGAACTTAAGATCCAGGTCCTTCAAGTTTCGGCAGGCGGCGCATGTACAGGTTGTATTGAGGATCATCAACTCGAGGGCTGTGCGGAAGGCAACATAGGTAGACTCCACCATTTCCACAAGCGTCTGTCCCCGCAAAAAGCCCTCATACGGGGCATAAGCGAATACCGCATCGCCCTCCAACTTGGACAGAACCAGGGGCGAGCGCGTATAGTCGATCAGTACATTGAGCAGGTCCGTCAGGCTGCCCTGGGCATGTTCAAGCTCGGACTGATGGACGTATTTTGAATAGCCGGTGATATCTGTGATGAGTAACAGACCGGTCTGAGTCATAAGTTTGCTCGCATCTGGATATTGGCGAATATATGGTATAAACTATACCAATATAGTCCAATATACCAGCTTTCCTTCCTGCGCGCAGGAAGCAGGCTGAGAATGGCGCCTGGTGGAGGGGGCGTAACTGTCAACCTCGATCCTTGATTGTGAAATCTATATGCAACTTCGATATGACTCTGGACAATGGACAGGTCTTATTTTCTTATTCCACGACCTGCATCCTAAACATCCCATTTGAGCACACACTGGAAAAGGAGAATGCAATGACTACACCAACGATCGGACAGGCCGGCTGGGGTACGTGTACTCGCTGTGGAGGAGTATTCTATAAACGTCTCGCAACGGCCAACACGTGCAAGGCAGGTGGTCGGGTAAGGAGATGACGTTACCGCCATCTCCTCCCCTAAGAACTGTACGTGAGAGTTTCCCCTCATACAGCTCAAGCCTCTCGAGTGCCCCGTGAGGGATATGGTTTCTGAACGGTTAACTTTTGGCTATGGACTTGCGCGTGGCAATTTGGGTGGAGCAAGACTCTATTTTCTGCCGTGTCAGCGCCGCCGAGTGACCGCTAGGTTACATGGTGGTTGTGCCACCCAGTTATTCTGGTGATCTTCTGCTTGCAGACCGGACAAGTGCCGTCTTGCTCTTTCCACAGACGGATGAGTTGTCGTCGTCCATGCAGGTTCTCTGCCATCTTGACGCCGAGGCGTTCTTCGAAGTAGAGTTCCGCTGCTGGGTCGAACGGGTTGGCGTTTCCTTTGACGAGTACATGCCGTTTGATGTGTATACTTGCGGCATTTAGGAGATGCCATTCCTTTCCGTTGTGTTCGCCAAAGAACACCCAGTTATCATGACCAACTGTCTTAAAGTATTTCGCTTTAATCCAGCGTCGGCCTTTGTTAGGATGACGGCGTTTTGCCCATTGCCAGAGCGTTAGGAATAATGCATTGTCTATATCGGAGTAAGCTTCCGAGCTAACCACGTGCCGATGATAGAGTGCCCAGCCCCGAATGACAGGGTTTAGAAGCACCACGAGATTTCCGGCAGTAATTTGCTGGTTTGATTTGATGATTTCCCGGGTCTTATCCAAAAGCGCCTTAATGCTTTTCGTGGACGGTTTGATGAGTAACTTGCCGTTGTACTTGCGCACGTTTTGACCAAGGAAGTCAAATCCATCCTCAATATGGGTGATATGAGTTTTCTCTTGCGAGAGTTCCAACCCACGTTCTTTCAGGAAAGCTTCTACAAGTGGTTTCACTTCGTTTTCCAGAAGCTCTTTCGAGCTGCCAGTGATGACGAAGTCATCTGCATACCGTATCAGGTTAATTTTCGCTTTTCGGCGTCGGCGACTGTTAGGAGGATAGTGCGCCTTCAACATTGTTCCTAAGCCATCCAGCGTTAGGTTTGCCAATACAGGAGAGATGATGCCGCCCTGTGGTGTGCCTTCTTCGGTTGGGTAGAGGATATGCTTCTCCATGTATCCAGCCTTTAGCCATTTGTGCAGTATGCTCTTATTCATCGGGATGTGAGCGATAAGCCATTCATGGCTAATCCGGTCGAAGCACGACTTGATGTCGCCTTCCAAAATCCATTCTGCCATGTGTTTTGGGGCCATAGCGCTGAAGCAGTGTTCAATAGCGTCTGCACATGACCGTTGTTTCCTAAACCCATAAGAGTTTGGGTCGGCGGTCGTTTCTGCCACTGGTTCGAGGGCGAGAAGGTACAGCGCCTGCATGGCTCTGTCCTGCATGGTAGGGATGGACAATGGACGTTTCTTCGTCTTGTCGTGGTTCTAAGAGAGCGTTTTAAAAGTGGTCGAGTAAGATTGGAGAATGTCCAAATTCAACCAAACCTACCCGACCGATCTGAAGTATACCGAATGGCAGCAGATTGCGGAATTCTTTCCCAGCTACCCAACGGGCCGTCCACCGAAATGGGAAAAATGGCAGATTCTGAATGCGATTTTGTACGTCAACCGCACCGGCTGCCAGTGGCGCATGTTGCCCATCAATTTTCCTCCGTGGCGGACGGTGCACTACTACTATTGGCGCTGGCAGCAGGATGGCCGCTGGCCGCGGATCAATGAGGTGCTGGTGAAAAAAGTGCGAAAGCAAGCTGGGCGCGAAGAACAGCCCAGTGCAGCGGTGATCGACAGCCAAAGTGTGAAGACCTCGGAAGGCGGTGAGGAACGCGGTGTAGATGTCCACAAGCAGACCCCAGGCCGGAAACGACACCTGGTGGTGGATGTGTTGGGACTGGTTTTGCTGGTCGTGGTGCATAGTGCCAGTATCCAGGATGGAGCCGGAGGCTTGCAGACCTTGCAAAAGCTGTTTGAGCGCCTCAAACACAATCTGCATAATCGCTGGTGCCGCTTGAAGCTCATCTGGGCCGACGGTGGCTACACCTCGATCGTCGCTGAAGTGCGCCAACGCTTTGGTTGGATCTTGCAGATCGTGAAACGTTCCGATGACGTCAAGGGCTTTCAAGTGCTACCTCATCGTTGGGTCGTAGAACGAACTTTCGGATGGTTGGGTCGTTACCGTCGTTTGGCTCGCGACTATGAGCACACCACCTCCTCCAGCGAGAGTATGGTTTATCTCGCCAGCACTCGACGTATGCTAAAAATGCTTGCAACATGACTTTTAAAACGCTTTCTTAGGGAAATACACTCTCCGCAGTGGTAGCGGCTTGTAACCGTGTTGCCGCAGATCATGTATGGCTATTGCTTTCTTGGACGGAGTGTCCCATGTTTCTCCGTCTACTCCTGGTGTCCTTTTGCCTTGATTTTCCGTCACTTGTCTAACAGCCAAAGCTTTGCCGCTAAACGAGTGGGTCAGCAAGCGTTGTAGGGCTTTCACCCTTCCCCACTTGCCTTCCTGAGTTGCCTTCACGATACGCGCTTGTAGCCGACGCACGTTTTCATGGGCTTTCTGCCAGTTGATGCTGTGCCAGCCCTCCTCCACGTGGGAGGCTGCACCAGCATTCATTTCTGTTTGTTCAGTTGTATTTGCCGTCATCTGCTTTGCCTCCTTTATCGGTTTATCAAGTTCTTTCGTGATGAGAGACCAGATGGAAGTCAGCCCGCTTTCGCGTGGGAGCATGTTTCACTCCCTATCTGCCCTATTACTGGGAAGCTTTCGCTTTTTCCATCCTCCTATACCCGCCATCTCGTCGGTATACCTTGCGGCTTCCTACCCTTGCGGGAAGATGACGGGCTTACCGTGTTCAATCCAAGTAACCAGATGGGTTAGGGCTTCTCTCTTCGCCGGTGGCCGTCTTGTCCATGACAGGGTAGACATCAAACCCTGTGCCGTACCACATACCTTTTGGTTCAAGCCCATCAACGCATTTGGCTTGTGAACGCTGACGACGTTTATCGAGAATTCACATATGTTACCCATACCATCTACCCTAGCCCTTATCCGCTTTACGTTAGCGGAAGCATCATCCCTTCACAGTTCTGATGCCGATGTAAATCGCAGGTGCATTGTCAGCGGGCTTTATACGGTTCGTTACCTCACCGCACTACCGCCTAGGGTACTGCTGATGGAACAGCAGGTTCGTTTCAGGATTTCTCCTGTTGAACAATTACTTAGACCGCTTCACGTCGCACGATATCACGCCTTCCAGGATGAACATACACTCTTGGAAGCACTGGACGCGTATGGCCATGCGAACTGGGTGGAAAGCCTCCAACTGGGACCCAACCAGGAAGGCTATTGGGCTTATTGCACGAAGTGCCACGGATTATTTAGATGGGACGAATTCGGCGGAAAGTGTTTCGATGGCGGAAAGCATAACCGGGGAGGCAGTGGCAATTACATCCTCACGACAAGATACGAGGCTGCCACACCCGGGGCGTACTTCCAATGCCAGAACTGCTTTGGCTTGTATACAGATCTGGCCTCTGGAACGCATTGCAATAACGGCGGGGCGCATTCTCACGTTGGCGGCGATCATTACCTCGCTCTGTCGCCTGTGATTGTCCAGGTGCCCGTGACTGGAAGAACGTACGCTGTTCATCCCGGGGATAATCTTGGCCATATTGCGGCAATCTACGGTACGACGGCAGAGAAGATCTTCAATGCCAACAAAAGCAAATACACTGCGCCGAATTGGAGAGGTAATCCCATCACAATGGGTCATGTTGAAACGGGCTGGGTATTGAACATACCTGACTAAACCAAGAGAGGGTGATCGGAACGATCACCCTCTCTTCTTGCCAGCATTCTACCTCTGACCAGAGCTACACAGGCCATAAACACAGGCTCGGTTGCCGACTGATAAGAGTCAGTTGCCAGTGTGTTTCCATGGTGTGCTGCAGCGTCTAGCTGGTGTTGTCAAGCTCCCATTAGCTGTGGCCGCAATCTTGCCAACAATTGGATCGTACACAACTGCTTGCAAGAAAGCACCCATGTATCCGGCCCTCCCGGCAGGTTATTTCTTATTCCCGGTCAAATTGACTTGAAATGGCGGCGCTTGATAATCCTTGGGCTGGTAATCTGCTGGGATTGTGGATGGATTCCCGTCTCGTAGAGCCTTATAGTGAGGAGACAGAATTTCGATGCCGGCTTCATTGCAGAAATCCTGAATGTTCTGGTGGAGCTCGGAATGGATCACGGCCATTTTGTTGGGCTGATCGGTATAGGCGTTTAGCTCATAACTCACGTAGAAGTCATCCAGACTGGTTTGTAGTACGAATGGGCGTGGTTCAGGGAGAATGCCATTTGTGGCCCTGGCCGCCTTGATGAGTGTCTCATGGATCAAACGCCAGGATATATCGTAGCCGAGGGTCACGGTAGTATTAAGAATCAATCCGTGCTCCTGAGCGGCGGTACTGTAATTGATGATATGACTTCCCATCACCATGCCATTGGGAATGGTGATTTCGACGTTCTTGATTGTTCGTACCCGCGTCACGAGTAGTCCTTTATCGATGACATCCCCCACCGTGTTGGCGATTTGTACCCTGTCGCCTACACGGAATGCGCGTGCATAAGTTAACACGACCCCGGCTACAATGTTGGAAACAACCGAGGTTGATCCCAAAGAGAACAATACTCCAAGAAATAACGAAACACCCTGAAACGCAGGAGATGAGGAACCAGGCAGGTAGGGAAACGCGACCACCAGAGCCAGGGCAATGACCACAAACCGTACCAATTGGTATGTAGGATCAGACCACTCCGCATGAAAACTTGAAAAAGTAATTGTGCCTTTTTCGATCTCGTTAAATACAAATCGAATGAGTTTCAATCCATAGTATGTGAACAAGATGATCACAATGAGATTGATCAGACTGGGCAAATAGTTAACAAAACCTTGCCCGCCTTTTTCGATTGCCTGGAAAACGCTGATCAGGATGCTGGAGACTGCTCCGCGCGTCTCTGGGAAAACGCTGAAGACGCCGGTCAGATAGATGAGGATCAGTAAAATATTAACACTGTAACGAGTGTACTTGCTTACACCCAGCAGGAAACTCGTAAGTTGGCTGTCTGTGAATACCTGCACGCGCTGGAATTTCAATCCTTTCAGCTGTCTGCCTTTTTCCGTCTCAATACGGTGGGTAAGGACTCTAAATCCAGCTTTGATCCAGCCAAATGCTTTGAAAAGAATTACGGTGGCCAGACCGATCAGCAAAAGGTGAATTACAAAGAGAATTACGGGCAGTTGAACAAAGTTGATAATTGCCAGCCAGGTGCTCGTGATAAATCCTGAAATGTCGCTATTTATGTTCAGTGTGTTCCATGCCCCCCATAAGGCAAAAAGCATGATAAGCACGCGAATGATCCGCTGAATGACAAGGTTTATTAACTCGACACTCGGGAGTTTAAAGCGTTTGACAACAAATCTAATTGTGGGTGTGCGATTGAGCAAATTAACGAGCCATTTCGCAAGCGGCCTGCCAATCATCCATCCGAATATTAGAATAAATGCCGAAAGTCCAATGACTACCCAGATGATTTTTAAACTGACCTGGAGGAACAAAGGAATGTTCATTGTCAATAAATCCTTTCAGTTCCAACTTGGGATATCGATTTATTATCTTTATGCCTAAAGCAAGCCTTTGATTGTCGATTGATCAGAATAACCGGGTGTCGAATGCGGTTAAGTGCGTACCCCGGTTGCATTTGTGAGGTATTTTTTAATGGTCGCATTGGATGCATGGGTTTTATCTTTCGTCTATCTATCAAAATCAATATAACACTTATGGACGGGTCGGGCAACAGCCGGATGGCCTTGGCTCCGATGGCTGCCGCGCAGGTACCGCCGGTAATCTACAAGAACCTGCGGTTCTGGGTACCGGGTCCTTCAATACAGTAGCTGAATTCAAGGTGATAAGCTTGCGAATGCGTTGGCGAACCTCCCCGGGTTTATTAGAATCAATTGTCATCTTTGAAATTTGGTTTTGCTGAGCACCCGGGAACCTCGTTGAATCTGTGGAGGAGTGGCGTTATCGTTAAGCCTTAACTAATACTGAAAAGCCAACTGTCAACATCCCATTTCTAATACCAGTTGAATGTGGACACGCTTCGCGGTCGGCATCTTGCTCTGCAAATTCATGGGGCGACAAGCCTCGCAAGGCTTCGTGCGGATCAACAACGTTGTATTCCACAATTGGATCTTAAACCAGATGAATCAAGCACCCCTCTCCGGTCGGAGAGGGCCCGGGGGTGAGGTTTATGTTGCACCCAAGGAGCAAACAGCAATATGAACTACGGTTCCAACAACACTTTCAACATTCCCGGCCTTGCCGCTTCCTCAAACGCTTTGACCGCCTCACTCAATTTGAATCTATTCGCAATCAACACAGTTGGATCAACTTCACCTTTTTCAAGTAAACGTAACGCTGGCTCGAACGGTCCGTAGCGCGAGCCGAGGATGGTCAATTCATCCACCACAATGGACGAGAAATTGACGGTCATATCGCCTTTGTATGTTGACTTCATCACCAGCGTGCCGCGCGGGCGAATGGCTTTGCGCGCCAGGTCGAAACCGCTTGATGAACCTGTCGCCTCCACAACAATGTCCCATCGCCAGGGCGGGATTTCATTTTCGGTGATCAATCGAATGCCGCGTTCGTTCAACAATTCTTGTTGATGCGAATGACGGGCCACGACGCGCAAATCGCAGCCCGTCAGCGCTAAAGTCTGCGCGATCAATTGTCCCAGTCTTCCCGCACCGATCAACAGAACGCGGTCGGTTGGCTTGATTTGAGTTTGCTGTTGGATCTCCAATGCCGCCGCCAGTGGTTCCGTAAAGACCGCCGCTTCGTCAGGGACCGGATCAGGAACGCGATGTAGATTCTCAACGGGAAGTGTTGTGTATTCGGCGAAGACGCCATCGCGATTGGTAATGCCAAGCACGCTGCGGTTCTCGCAGTGCGTCAGTCTGCCGTTCAGGCATTGTTCGCATTTTCCGCACGCCGCGTTGATCTCCCCCACCACGCGCTCTCCGATCCAGGATTTATCCGGCGATTTGATCACCTCGCCCACGAATTCATGCCCGGGCACACCGGTAAAAGGATAATAACCTTTCACTAACTCCAGGTCCGTACTGCAAATGCCTGCTTTGCGAATGCGGATCAATGCCTCGTTTGGTTTATTTGGTTTCGATATATCACGCATCGAGATCTTTTGATTTTCAAGCCAGAGCGTCCGAAACCGGACAAGGCGACCCTGATTTAAGTTGAACCGAACGGTTTGCTTTAGCCGCAAGTGGGTGGGGTGTGGTCAAAGCTCGAAAACGGAAAGCTGGTAAGGCGTAGAAACTGCTTTAAACGCGGGATATCCCACCAGTCAGGTGCACCCAGTAATGATGGCGGGCGATCATTTTTCACGAGAGAAACCGTCCAGCAATAGCAAAAGTATACTTCGAATGGCAGGTCTACAAGCCGTACACAGCAATGGAGACGCGCAATGTCGCAGTCCCGCGGTGCACCATGGTTGCCGGTCAAATTGATTTATACACTGGTGGCTAGGGGGCAAAGACCCCGATGAGAAAGCTAACTCCACAAGTGACCGGGATCTGCCCATCATAAAGAAAGGAGTATGAAATGAGACAGAAAAGCAAACGTACCCCAGGGATCGAGGAAGCCCATCCATTCACCGGGATGAGCAGAGTTAATCCGAACGCAGCGGGAGTGGATATTGGCGCAGTCGAGATTGTCGCTTGCGTGTCAGGAGACGAGAATACGCAAATCGTGAAAGCATTTGGTAACTATACTGTGGATCTGCAAGCCCTTGCCAGATGGCTGAAGGGATACAACATAAGGACCGTGGCGATGGAAAGTACGGGGGTATATTGGATACCATTGTTCGAGGAACTGGAGCGGCAGGGCTTTGAATGTTTGCTAATCAGTTCACGATCTTTGAGAAGAGTGGCGGGAAGGAAAAGTGATATTACTGATGCTCAATGGATCCAGACACTGCATAATTACGGATTGTTGGAAAGCTCATTTCGTCCACAAGGAGAACTGGTAGCGCTGCGGACATTATTGCGACATCGCAGCCAACTGGTGGAGCATCGGTCACCGCACATTCAGCATATGCAGAAGGCATTGCTGCAGATGAATATCCAACTTTCACAGGCAGTGACCGATATGACAGGAATGACTGGCCAGACAATCATTCGAGCCATCCTGGCAGGAGAACGGAATCCACAGACATTGGCAACCATGCGCGAGCCGGGTTGCAAGAAGAGTGAAGAGGAGATCGGGAGAGCCTTAACTGGAACATGGCGTGAAGAACATCTCTTCATTCTAAAACAGTCGATGGAGCTTTATGATTTTTACAGCCATCAGATCCAGGCTTGCGACGAAGAGATCGAGCGCGTGTATGGAATGACACGGCTGGATTGGGATGCAGGTGATGTAAAGCCGTTATCAGCGAAGAAGCGAAATTCACACAGCAAGAACGCACCGCATAATCCTGAACGGATACGCAAACACTTGAAGCGCATCAGTGGAGTGGACTTGAGTGTGGTGGATGGGTTTGGGGTATCACTAGCCCAGACGGTGATCATGGAAGTCGGGACCGATATGAGCAAATTCCCGGACGAAAAGCATTTCTGCTCCTGGCTGGGACTAGCGCCAAAGCATGAGATCTCAGGCGGGAAAGTATTGAAAAACAAAACATTGAAGACAAAGAACCGGGCTGGACAAGCATTCAGGATGGCAGCTCAGTCGGTGAAGCAGGCGGAATGTGTGTTTGGAGTATTGTATCGGCGCTTACGAGCCAGGTTGGGACCGGCACAGGCGACCGTGGCAACAGCCCATGCGATTGCACGAGTGGTGTTTCGGATGTTGAAATATCGGGTGGAATATGAACCGATCAGTTTGAACGAATATCAGAAGCGGTATGAAGAGCAACAGATCAAATACATGAAGAAGAAGGCAGCCAAGTTCGGGCTCCTACTAGTTTACTCTCATTCGATTTCGGCCATGTTGAGCCAGGAGGCGTGCTCAGGTGTAAAGTGAAAATGTAAACGGCTGATGATCCGCTCGGCTTCTGCCCGGCCGAAGATCTCGACCAAGGAATCGTAGCGATGAGTGTTCAAGTTATCCATGACTACATCGATGTACTCCGCTTCCGGATAGAGCCCATCCACCAAGTAGCGCATCATCCGGGCAAAGTCGACTTTGGTTCGTCGCGAGGTGACCAGCACTTGCCGAAATCCTGCCTTAGGTTCCGCCAGCACAAACAGGTTGCGCGTATCGTTTCGTCGGTATTCATAATCCTGCCGGGCCGGATGACTTGGCCGGGGAGGAAGTGGCTGGGTAATTTGAGCCTAGTAATTGCACGCTTTTTTCGTCGAAACAGACCATCGGGTGCCTGGCATCATAGGGTAGCTGATACAATTTTAGAATCGCTTCCATCTGACACAGAAAGGTTGGCGTGACTTCGGGAATGCACCAACTCTTTCCAGCCTGAACTGAGCATAGGTTGGAACAAGAAAAGGCGTCCTTCCAGTGAGAACGCCTTGTTTGCATTTAATCGATTATGAAGTTTTGTTGGATTTATTGGTTATGAGTTTGGGTTCGCTCTTTATTGAAGTCTCTTTGCTTTGAAAATCATCACTTATCCAATGGCGGTTTCTGAGAAAGACTCGTTGACTGAGCTAGGTGAAACTGGCAACGCACCAGGATTTTTTATGCAACTCAATTATTGACTATAAACCCCAAAAGATATACTCATTACCTTTGGAGATAGCTACGGGTGAACCACCATCCTCCCAGAACGACCCAAACCAGCGTCAGCAATATATTTGCTATCAGTTGCTGTTGGTTAATCAAACCCCTTGTCATATAGAGCACGGCAAGAAGAATTGAGGCAAGTGTTGCTAATCCTAAAACCCAGACTCTTGTTCTCGTCTGCCGTCGTTCTATTGTTGGTGTCTTTCCCTGTCTGCTCTTAGTTCGTATCACTATCATCAGAATCGATATGATTAAAGGGGCGGAAAGTGATATAGCTCCGACGACCTTTAGGATTTGAGGATTTGCATCCATTGCTACAGCGATGCCAAGGGGAGGAATGCCGACCACTCCCTCAAGAGCGATCAGACGAAATGCTTCTTCGATGACAATTCGTCCGACACTGGGCGTGCTGTTCATTGCTGTTTCTCCATTCTCGAAAGGCGAAGATTCCTTTCTATATAATATAGTACTCCTTTCCTTTACCTTTTTCAACGGAGTAGTTGCCCCCCGCCAGGCGAGGGTCTTCGCGTACCAGCCCCGAAGCGCAGCGCAGGAGACCCGACCCCGCCGAGACACGACCGCAAGGTCTCCCGATTGCTATTATATGCGCCCCTGCGCAACCCTGATCATAGTCCTCATTCAATCACAAAAATCATGGTTCGGACATCTCGTATTTTCCGCCCCCCCGCCGAGACTTGATCGTATGTTCCCCTTGCCCCTTGCTTGATGTTTTGTCTGTCAAAGGTTGATCACGGATCTTAGTCAGACTGCCTAAACTTGTTTGAGCTGTGGGTGTCCAATGATTCTTTGTTCTTCACCCCTTTACTTGTTCCTCGAATAATGTAAAATCACAAAATATCAGCATCGAAGAACTGAAGTAACGCCGAACCTTGGACACGAGAGAGGACGAACCTATGAAGTTGAAAATCACAACCAATGTTTCCGTTGACGGCGTAATGCAGGGGTTGGGAGGAGCTGACGAGGATCGCCGTGACGGCTTCGAACGCGGCGGATGGGTCACTCCACTTGTCGACACCGAAACGGGGGATCACATCAACGAGGTCTACGGCGGCGCGGCCGCCTTTCTGTTCGGCCGGCGGACCTACGAGATTTTCGCCCGCTCCTGGGGCGAGATTGCCGAAATGCGCACGCGCCCGATCGGCGTCGCGTTGAATAGTAAGCCCAAGTATGTAGTATCAAACACCCTCACCGATCCGCAATGGGAGGGCACGACCGTCCTGACCGGCGACATCGCGGCGGCCGTCCGTGATCTGAAGGCGCGGCCAGACGGCGAACTGCTGATACCTGGTAGCGGCGCCCTCGTCCGATGGCTGCTCGAAAAAAACCTGATCGACCAGCTTGACCTGATCACCTATCCTATCATCATCGGCCAGGGCACACGGTTGTTCCCCGATACCGGTCCGGATATCGCACTCGATCTGCTCACCTCGCGAACCACTCCCGGGGGCATAACCATCCAGACCTATCGGCTTGCTGGGCGCCCGAAGTACGCCAAGTAATTACCCAGTGTGATCATGACGGGAAGGATCAACATGAGGGAAAGGACGAACCCATGAAGCTGACGACCATCACGCAGGTCTCCGTTGACTTAGTGATGCAGGGGCCAGGCGCACCAGTACCTGGGATTGTTGAGCGCGGCGTATTCGAGCGCAGCGGATGGGCTCACTTCGATAACGAAGCCGGGACGGTCATGGACGAGATCTTTCAGCGCGCCGACGCGTTCTTGTTCGGCCGACTGGCCTACCAAATGTTCGCCGGCTCCTGGGGAACGTGGGACGATCCGGGCGACAGCGCGATCTGGACGGCGTTGCACACGAAGCCCAAGTATGTGGTATCAAACACGCTCACCGATCCGCAGTGGGAGGGCACCACCGTCCTGACCGGCGACATCGCCGCGGCCGTCCGCAAGCTTAAAGCCAAGCCGGGCAGCGAACTGCAGGTGCACGGGAGCGGCGTCCTCGTGCGATCGCTGCTCGACAACAACCTTGTCGACGAGATGACCCTGTTCACCTTCCCCGTGGTCGTCGGTCAGGGCACGCGGCTGTTTCCTGACACCGGCCGAGACAGTGCGCTCGAACTGGTCGAATCGCGGTCCACCCCGAGTGGAGTGACGATCCAGAACTACCGGCTCACCGGCCGGCCGCAGTATGGCAAAGCTCGGCCCGAACTGAATACGTAACGTAGGTACCGCACGAAACGGCCTACCGGTTCCTTCGAGGCAAGTTCCTCCGGCCCGGGCGTCCGGTATGCCGCTTTCGACTACGTTGACCTGCTCAAGGACAAAGCTCAGATCTATGTTTCGATCCACCTGGTGGTAGAAATTGTCATTGGGCACCAGATCTCGTTGTTCGGTATTGGGATCTCCCGGCAAAGAAGTTTGTGGCAAAATAACTTTACCCGATTTCCCCTGCCGATCAACTATTCTTTTGTTAAACTGTCAGATGGCTAGCCTTTTTACAACAATACGCTATGACTTCCTTTCTAAAGTCTCGTTATAATATTCGTTAGGAACGACAATGTTGATGAAGTCTCTCGGCTTGAATACCCCACCCGAAAAGAACAATAACCGTTCTGCAAAGGCACTTCTGTATGGAGTATATGCATGTGCCGCAATAGGGGTCATTGCGCTCCATCTAGCGACGAACGGAATCCTCGGATTCCATACCGATGAGCTCTACTACCTTGCCTGTGGACGCCACCCTGCGCTCGGGTATGTCGATTTCCCGCCGGTCGTTCCTCTTCTCGCGCGACTGGAGACGGGATTCCTTGGGGTAACCCCTTGGACACTTCGCCTGCTTCCATCGCTCCTTGGCGGTTTCATGGTTGCCCTCTCCGGCGTCTATGTTCGTCGGCTAGGCGGCTCGCTCCAGCTCCAGGGACTTGCGTTGCTCACTGCCGTTGCGGCGCCATACCTCCTCGGCTCGAACTGGGTCTTCCAGACCGTGACCTTCGATCAAGTGACCTGGATGGTTTCCCTGTACTGGTTTCTCTGCCTTATCATTGACCGCCGGCCACGCTACTGGATCTACCTGGGAATCATGCTCGGGATCGGGCTCGAGGTAAAGTACACGATCCTCGGTCTGATCGCGGGGATAGGCATTGCCGTCCTTCTCACCCCTTCGCTGCGGATGGAGCTACGGACGAAATATCCCTGGATCGCGGCCGCGATCGCCCTCTTGATCTGGTCGCCGAATCTCATCTGGCAGATCGTCAATGGCTACCCCTCGCTCATCTACATCATGAACCATCAGGGGGGCACCGGCGGCCCCGTTGTCTACCTCATAGAGTTCGGTGTCTACTTCTTCTTCCTGATCCCCTTGTGGCTGGCCGGGATCATTTCCTTGTTCCGCGGTCGACTGCTGCGTCCGATTGGAATTGCCTGCGCCGTTCCGCTGCTCCTCTTCCTCTTCGTCGGTAAATCCTACTATGCCGCCGGGACGCTTCCGATCGCGCTGGCTCAAGGGCTGATGGCTATCTCCAGAATCAAGCGTCCAAGACTTCGCTCTGGCCTTCAGATCGCAGTCGTTGTCTCGAGCGTGCTCGAATTCGTCACGTTCTTCCTGCTCGTTGTCCCGGTCACGCCTCCAAATCGAATTCACGCCCTCCGCCTTGATACCATCAACGAGGTGTTTGCTGACAGCGTCGGGTGGGACGACATAGCAAAGCAGGTGACCACGATCTACGACGACCTCCCCGCCTCTGAGCGCACAAACACTGTCATCATTTCGGCCTACTACGGTGTTCCGGGGGCACTCCAGATCTATGGCAATTCAAACGACCTTCCCGTTGCTATAAGTCCGCAGCTGAGTGACTTCTATTGGCTACCGAACAATCTCACGGCAACCGATGCGCTTATGGTGGACTACCAACCGTCTGATGTGGCGTGGATGTGCGTGTCACCAAAGGTCATTGCACACCTCACCGTGCCGTACGAGGTCCAAGGCCTGGAGCAGGGCGCGCCGGTCACCTTCTGCCAGCTCAAAGCCCCGATCCCACAAATCTGGCGACGGCTGCGCAACTTCTCCTGACCTCTTACAACCAGCGCTTCTTTAGTATGCCTGCTTATGGTTGTTCTTAAAACTGTCCGGCGGCTGGGAATTTATTATCTTTTTTTGAACAATGTGTCCGCTCGTCATTCCCATTTAAAATATCGTACCGCCAGATAGCCAAAAACCAGCGCGTAAGCAGTTAGTATTAGGATTGATTGCAATGATGGGACTAATCCCTGCATTGCCCTTTGCATTGCATCTACTGATGCGCCAAGCGGCGTCCAGTTGCTGATATTGAGTAACACGGCTGGCATCAGCGGGCGCGGTATCCACAGGCCGCCGAAAAACAGCAGCGCAAAAAACAGAAATGTCCCAATCCCTTGAGCTACCGCGTCATTTTTGACCATCCCAGCGACGCAAAGTCCCACGGCGAATAAGGAAGTAACTCTAAGTAGATCAGCCAATAGAAACGCCGGGAGATTCCCCCGCTCGGCGATCGCGCAGCATGCATCCCCGTTCCTGCTCTTCGGGGACTTCGCGTAGCACAACGTCCCCGTTCTTGTTTTTTGGGGATATCATCCCCGCCCTTGATCTTAGGGGACCCCCGAAGCGCAGCGCAGGGGGCCCGACCCCGCCGAGACCCGCCCTCAAGGTCTCCCGATTGCTATTATCTACGCCCTGCTCAACCCACCTCATAGTCCTCATTCAATCACAAAAATCATGGTTCGGACCTCTCGTATCTTCCGCCCCCGTGATTATCCCATCGCCCCGGGCGACCGAAGGTGCAGGTGATCTCTGCCAAGGCGCTCGCCTGCACTGCGTCCTTCAGTGTCCTGCTCGCCGAGGCATATGACATCGCCATGAAAAGTTATAAGTAGAAAAGTATTTGGAAATAGCGCCCTGCACCGCCTGCAGCGGACGGTGGGGATGCTCTCCCGTCAAAACAACAGTTTTCTGGCTTTGGGTTTATACTGCTCTCGGGCTTTGGTCTACCCTTGCCCGTCCCCAGCTAACGCACACCCTTAGCCCGCTTTAGTCATTCCAGCTGCACGATTTATACTGCCCAATAGCGCGACTAATTCGCCAAGGAGATGAGATGAGCCCACTTTGGAAAGAAATCCTTTGGCACCAATTCGGTGCCGCGATTGAGACGCTGCAAAATGCGCTGAACGCCTGTCCCGAAGAATTCTGGCACACGCGTCTCTGGCGCGCGTCAGAAGTACGGCCTGAATTTACAGAATTTTGGTATGTCGCCTTTCATGCAATTTTTTGGCTCGACTATTATTGCTCTGAGTTGGCGGACGGATTTACCGTTCCCCCACCCTTTACTCTCTCGGAATTTGAAATGGATGCTGTGTTACCGGAGCGGGTATACACCAAACAGGAGCTTCAAACCTATCTGGAATATGCGCGCGCCAAGTGCCGCGCAAAAATCGAGAGCCTTGCAGATGAAAACGAGCCCCAGCGAGTTCGGGATAACTGGCGCGTTAAGACCGTCGCCGAGCTGCTACTCTATAACATGCGGCACGTCCAGGAACATGCTGCACATTTGAATATGCTCCTTGGGCAGCAAACCGACGCTGCGCCCGGTTGGGTCGGGCAGGTTACAATTCTCTAGTATTACAACGCAAGGTTAGGGGCAAAAGTTTCTAGCTGAACCAATTTTGCTTTGCGATGAGATTGATAAGCGGCAAAGTTTCTTTTTTGGTAATAACGTACACGATCCAAAGCGGCCCGGGTATCGAAGTGCGGCAAGGGCAAGACAGTGGCCAGTAAGAGACGGACTTGATAAATAGTAAGAGCCGGAGCTTGTTCGTGAAAACGGATTCTCAAACGGACCAGGAAGTGATGAGCAAGAGAGACCAGCAACATATGATGGTGCCATCCCAACCAACTGCGCATTTCGTACTGATCCAAACCGACTTCGCCTTTGGCTTCTTCAAAAATGGTTTCGATTGGCCAGCGCATGCCGCTCAGGCGAACGAACTCTTCTGCCGGCGTGGTGGCGGGAGCATTGCTGAAATAGTATTTGATCGGCGCCAGGTCATCCAAGCTGCGGCGGATGATCAGCCACAGTTCACTGGCGGGCAAGTTTCTGCGCGACTCGGTCACCCTCAGGAAAGCAAATTTGCAGGCCATCGGCCCTTTGCTACCTTCTTTGATAATGGCTGGAAGCCAATCTTTGGGAGGAATAGAGCTCAGCACTTCCTTCACTTGGAGTGGATGCTGGCTGGCATAACGCAGGTGCAGGTGGATGGGATGAGGGCCGTGGCCTTTCCACTTAGGCAGATACACTTTGGGTGGGTTGCGCCAAATCGAAGTCGTACCCTTGATTTCGGTGAAATACCATTTTCCCAAAGTATCGATTCCATCCCGAAAAGCAGGCGAATCCCCGTACAGCTCATCGGCAGCCACCCAAGAAAAGGGCAAATCGCCGCGCTGGACCGCTTTTTCCAGCAATTCCAGTCCAATCTCCGGCTTGGTTTTGTAAGTCAGGTCTTTCGGCACACCGCAGGCACGCAGGCGTTTGGCCTGCTGGTCTTCAAACCATCCAGTGGGCATGAACAACCGGCTTTCGATCAAACTGTACCCTTTGTGACTAGCATATCCCAGATATACCCCAACCTGCCCATTCGCAATCTTGCCCACCGATCCACAGTATTGCGCCGTCACGCCCACCGACTCGTGACCTTGCTTTACCACACTCGATTCGTCAATCAGCATCACCCCATCCTTTTCGCCCAACGTTTCGCCTACCAAGCGTTGGTGGATCCTGATGACGGACTCGGCTGGCCACGGACTTTGACCGACAAAGTACTGCAGGCTGCGCACTTTCTCGCCTCCCTCTAGCGCCATCTGTTCGACATTCTTGCGAGTGGCATTTCCCAGCAAACCCTGCACATAGCTCTGACTTCGCTTCCGTTGTTCCACTCGCTCAAATCCAGCTTCAAACAGTTTCATATACCTCTTCAATTCTTGCAAGAACTGACCGATATTTTGCCTGCTCAATTTGCATTCAGGCGCAGAACTGGTTTCAGTTACAATTCCGGCGGGCATGGTTTTCTTCGTCTCCTTTCCACTTGGCGGTGGTTGGAGAAAGATACCATGCCTCTCTATTCCAGCCTATTCAGTTTGTCTGCTTTTAACCTTGCGCTGTAATACTAGTCTACTCATTTTTTGCCCAAGAGTTGGCCCCTGCTCAGCAATCTCGAAGCATATCATCCCGTTCTTTTTGGACTTCCGATGGCAGGTGCTTTTGCGAAGCACTAGTCCCCGTTCTTGTTCTTTGGGGATAGCATCCCCGTCCTTGATCTTAGGGGACTCCCGAAGCGTAGCCTAAGGGGCCGACCCCGCCGAACACAGACCGCAAGGTCTCTCATTTCCATTATATTCGACCGTGCACGCCTCCCCTAAATTTCGCTCTTTGAAATTTGGGGGAGGTGCCGAAGGCGGAGGGGGTCCCCATCCTCAATCTAAAATCGTAAATCTGAAATCGAAAATCAGCTCCGTTCCTGCCGGGACTCGACCGTAAGGTCTCACTGCACAAAACACCTCATAGTCCTCATTCCATCACAAAAATCATGGTTCGGACTCGTACTTACCTCTCCCCATTCCCGAATCTCGAATAACGAATATCAATTCCCCATTGCCTGACACATGACACTTGGCACCTCGCACCTGAATCCCCAAACTGGATACACAGTGCACACAATGCACGAAAGTGAATGCGCCCTGATACTCCACGAACTCATTTTTGCTTGACTGAAGAACATGCGTTCTGTATACTGAATGTGAATCTAAAGGCTTATTCTCATGTCCTGCAACCTCATTGTCAGTTATTCCTATGCCCTCTCGAAGCAGATCGCTAAGGTCTGGCGGCCTCCTGCTATCGGGACCATTCGTCCCTCACAAAACTCGGGTATTTTCTACTCAAAATTATTAGGACTATCGTTCCTGGAGTGGTCGGTCCCGGCCCGACCATCGCCTAAGAGAACATTGAACTTGAAACCCGGAACTTTTGCCCCGAGAGCATTCGACCTTGATTCGAACCGCTCGCGCACTGCCGTAAATCGGGCATTTCTCGGCAGCCGGCGCTATCAGAGGCGCTTCACGCTCTGGGCAGCCGCAACTAGAGGAGGGGTCGAATTAGAGTCGAATTGCTCGCGCACTGCCGTAACTCTGCGCTTTTCGGGCAAGGCGGCTTCAAGCCGCCAAAGTGGTCGGCGATTGCCCGACCATTGCCCACCTCGGCGACATGAGTTGCCGAAGCAGACGACCGAAGGTGCAGGTGTTCTACCTGCTCGAGCTTCAAGCGAACAAAGTGGTCGGTGTTCGGACGACCGTCGCCGAAAGGAACTTTAAACCTGAAGCCTGGAACCTTCGGGCGAGCGAGCCTCAAGCGGGCAAATGAGCCCCAAGCGAACAAAGTGGTCGGCGGGCACCCGGCCATCGCCCAAAGGAACTTTGAACCTGAAACCTGGAACCTGAAACTTGGAACCCTCTTATTTGCAATCGGATAACCTTTGTCGTAGAATCACCCTACCAACCTCGAGAGAATTTATTGGTGCCTGCCTGCTGTACTGGTACTCAGGAGAGGCAAACCAAAGGAGAGAGATATGACGAAAATTGCGGCTAAATCCCCACCTACAACTGATTCTCGTCCCATAACCGAGGAAGCTAACTTCCTCCAGATCAAGGCCATTGACCACGTGCACTTTTACGTGGGCAATGCCAAACACGCCATGTACTACTGGTGGAAGGCCTATGGCTTTAAGCCCGTGGCCTATTCCGGTTTGGAAACCGGAAATCGCGATTTCGCCTCCTATGTGTTGGAGTCAGGACAGGCGCGTTTTGTCGTGTCCGCACCCTACTCACCGACCAATGAGCTGGCCGCGCACCACATGGTCCATGGCGATGGGGTCAAGGCCATTGCCCTGGAAGTGGACGATGTCGAGAAGGCCTGGCAGGAGACTACCGCCCGTGGCGGCAAATCCGCCTGGTCTCCCCGTGAGCAGAAGGATGATTTTGGTCTATACCGAACCTCCGCCATTTACACCTACGGAGAAACCCTGCACGTCTTTGTGGATCGCGCTGACTATAAAGGCGTGTTTGCGCCAACTTATCGGCCAATCAAGGGCAAGGATGCCCAGCCCACCGGTCTGGCTGCCATAGATCACATTGTGGGGAATGTGCAGCTTGGCAAGATGAACGAGTGGGTCAGGTTCTACCATCAGGTCATGGGCTTCCGCCAGCTTATGCACTTCGACGACAAGGATATTTCCACCGAATACTCGGCTCTGATGTCCAAGGTGATGCAGAACGGTAACGGCCGTGTCAAGTTCCCGATCAACGAACCCGCCGAGGGCAAGAAGAAGAGCCAGATCGAAGAGTATCTCGATTACTACCTCACCCCCGGCGCGCAGCATATCGCCATGATTACCGGCGATATCATCAAGACGGTTACCCAGCTGCAGGACAACGGCGTGGAGTTCCTGCGCGTGCCTGAAACCTACTACGAGGTATTGCCCGAACGCGTGGGCAAGATCAACGAAGACATGCAGGCCGTTCATGACCTTGGCATTCTGGTGGATCGCGACGATGAAGGCTACCTGCTCCAGATTTTTACCAGGCCTATTCAAGACCGTCCCACCATGTTCATCGAAGTGATTCAGCGCCACGGCTCGCAGAGCTTCGGCAAAGGCAATTTCAAGGCGCTCTTTGAAGCCCTCGAAATGGAACAGGATCAGCGAGGCAACCTCTAATGAAGTTCGTAACCTTTTCCACTTCGAACACCTCCACCCGCACCGGTTTGCTTTTGGAGGATGGCATCCAGCCCCTGCCTTTTGCCTCTATGATTGACCTGATCGAAGCGGGCGATGCAGGCCTTGCCCGCGTTCGCAGCGTTCAGGATACAAGCCGGGTCCCGCTTGATAGGGCCCGGCTTCATGCTCCGCTTACGCGCCCCACAACTCTGCGCGATGCGTATGCGTTTGAGACGCATGTCAAAACCGCTAATGCGAATCGCGGCCGCGAGGTGCCCGAAGAATGGTATAAGTTCCCCATTTTCTACTTCACCAATCCAAATAATATCTACGGTCCCGACGACGTGATCCCTTATCCGCCTTACACTCAGGAAATGGACTATGAGCTCGAGATTGCCGCCGTCATTGGCAAACCGGGTAAGGATCTTCGGCCTGAAGATGCGCCCGCTCACATCTTCGGCTATACCGTCTTTAATGATTGGTCTGCCCGCGATATACAACGCGCCGAAATGAAAGTAAGTCTTGGTCCGGCCAAAGGCAAAGACTTTGCCTCCACGTTGGGCCCTTGCATCGTCACAGCCGATGAGCTGCAAGATAGATCTGTGGGCCGGCCGGGGGTTTATGACCTGGCGATGAGCGCTCGCGTGAACGGGGTGGAGAGGTCGCGCGGTAATTTCAAAGATATATATTGGTCCTTTGGCGATATTCTGGCGCGCGCTTCCGAGTCGGTTACTCTCCTGCCGGGCGACGTGATTGGCTCGGGTACGGTCGGCACCGGCTGTCTGCTGGAGATTACCAAAGCCCGGGGACCGTGGCTTCAAAAGGGCGACCTGGTCGAATTGGAGATCGATCGAATTGGCATTTTAAGAAACAAGGTTGGGAACTAATCATGGTCGAAGACCGTCCTGTCATCACGATCCACCCAAAAGGCACTCATCTGACCAAACAGCAGCTGCCAAATTTCGAAGGCATTTCTGCGAATACTGCTGGCTCAACAAAATTATGCATGCATCTTGTGGTTATCCCGCCCGGCGGCAAGGCCACGCCTCATTACCATAACGGGTATGAGACTGCGCTCTACATAATCCAGGGCCGTGCCGAGACTCGTTATGGGCCAAACCTGGAACATTCAAGCATTAACGAGGCTGGTGATTTCCTGTTTATTCCAGCTAATGTTCCTCACCAGCCTGTCAACTTGAGCGACACCGAAGAGGTAATAGCAGTGGTCGCCCGCAATGACCCCAATGAACAGGAAAGCGTGGTGGTGATCGATTTGCCCTCTGCTCGTTCAGGACCTCCGGAATGAGCCTGAAGGTTTTATTTAGGCCGGTCGGTCTCTTGTTTTCATTGACTGTCATCCTGGGTTGCAGTTTGATGAATTGGGCGGGACCGCAGGCTTCCTCTACCCTTCCGGCCGCGCCTGCGGGAACCAAAGGTGGGATTCCCATCTTCGCCTCACCTCTCCGGTTTGTTCTCCCCGCCGGGTTGGGAAGGGGCGTGATCGCCGAGAATATTGATGTGGTCACCGATCAAACCGGCCCCTCCTGGGAGATCGCTCCGGCACACCTGCAGCTTGCGATCCAGGGTTATGCCTTTGTGGATAGTTTCTTTGTCCCACAGATTTTCGAATATCCTGCGCCGGAGTATGCTTCGGTGAATCCGACCGCAGCCGAGAGTATGAAGCGATTGCAGGCTGTATTGTCGCATCCGAATGCGCAGTATGCCAATAATGTCTTGCCCTATGTTCCTTTTTACAATGCCGGCCAGGTTTTCGCGGCTCAGGAAAAGGTAATCCAATTCAACGGAGGTTCCGGGCTGCGCGTGGTAACTCAATATGCGCAGGATGTCTCGCCCATCAACAACAGTGGCTTGTTCTATCACTTTGAAGGTCTTACCGCTGATGGCAAGGTTTACCTCGTTGCCGTTTTACCGACTAATTTGCCCTTCCTGGCCGGGGACAATAATCCTGCCGGTGCGGTACCGGCTGGCGGTATTCCTTTTCCGCCGGATAATGCCTCCGGGGCGAGCTTTCAGGACTATTTCAAGCAAGTCAGTGAATTGATTGACCATTCCCCGGCAGATCAGTTCAATCCCCCGCTGAGCACGCTGGACGCTCTTATACAATCCATTTCAATTCAATAAGGAAAACATGCCCAGATACCTGAAGATTGTTCTTGTTTTTGGAACCGCTGCCTTTGTCCTTGCTTGCGGCCTGGCAGGTACGCCCACCGTGCAAACCGATAACGTATCCACCATCGTGGCGGCCACGCTCCAAACGCTGGCCTCGGCCACCCCTGCACCGGCGCAGGCCACGCCTGCTGCAACACCGGAAGGCGTACAGGTTTCATACTATAATGTCAGCTTTTTGGTTCCCAAAGCCTTGGCAAGCGGCGCCTCTTCGCAAACGATCCCCGTCACCGACGAGCAGAACGGTGGTCCTTGGGGGGTTGCTCCGCAGCACTTGGAATTCAAGCTCAATGACTACAATCTTCCACCCGGCTACTTTTCCCAAATCTTGATCGATGTCTATCCGGCGCAGGATTATGCAAACGCTTATGCAGGCGCAAATATCAGCCTCCAGCGTTTGCAAGCCTTGCTGGCCAGCCCTTCCACCCCGCTTACAAATGAGAACCTGCCTCAGGTTCCCTCCTTCAACGCCGCCTCCATGTTCGCGGCGCAGGCCAAGTTTATACAATTTCAGACGGGTTCCGGTGTGAGGATGATCACCCAATATGGCCAGGCCGTTGGACCGGTTGCCAATAACGGCACCTTTTATCACTTTGAAGGCCTGACGAGCGACGGAAAGTACTATGTCATCGCTGTCCTGCCGGTTCAAGCGTCTTTCCTCGCCAACGGGAACGATCCCTCCGCCCAGCTTCCCGCGGATGGCATACCTTTCCCTGGTTACAACTATCCGGACCCCGGCTTTTATGATACTTATTTCAAGGCTGTCACTGACAAGATGAACGCCACACCCGATGCTGCATTCTCTCCCTCACTGGTAACCCTCGATTCGCTGATCGAGTCTTTAAATGTTTCACCATAGGTAGTAGACGAATTCCGTGCCAAAGGAGGTACCATGCCCTTCTATCATGCCCTGGGTCAAATTCCGCATAAGCGGCATACCCAGTTCAAAAAGCCGGATGGCAAGCTCTATCGTGAAGAACTGATGGGGTTGGAAGGTTTCTCCTCCATCCAGTCCATTCTTTACCATCACTTTCTGCCGCCCCGCGTGACAAAGACCGAAGATATGGGCTCTCTCAAGCCCGACTTCGTGGATTTCGGTCCCATCCGGCACCGAGCCTTTAGGACGGTCGAGGCCCCCCTTGGGGGGGATCCCGTTTCGGCTCGCATCCCTCTGCTTGGGAATAACGATGTCACGCTGGCTGTGGCGCGTGCCTCTCGCAGCATGGAATATTTCTATCGCAACGCTCAAGCCTATGAGACCTGGTGGGTCCATGAAGGCAGCGGCACGCTGAAAACCCAGTTCGGCAATCTGCCGTTTCATTCGGGAGACTATATCGTTATTCCCTTCGGGACCACCTGGCAGATGCAGCTTGACTCCAAAGAGGCTCGTTTCTTCACCATCGAAAACCCCTCGCAGATCGAGCCTCCCAGGCGCTATCGCAATGACTATGGTCAAATGCTCGAGCATGCGCCTTACTCCGAGCGCGATCTGCGCCTTCCTGCCGATTTGGAAACGCATACGGAGCGCGGCCCGTTCGAAGTCCGTATCAAGGTCCGGGACCGGCTCACCTGTCACGAACTGGATCACCATCCGTTCGATGTCGTCGGCTGGGACGGCTATCTTTACCCCTGGATCTTCAACATTGGAGACTTTGAGCCTATCACCGGCCGCGTTCACCAGCCTCCGCCCGTGCATCAGACCTTCCAGGGTCACAACTTCGTAGTCTGCTCGTTTGTCCCGCGTCTCTTTGACTATCATCCTGAATCCATCCCGGCCCCTTACAGTCACTCGAACATCAACTCGGATGAAGTCATCTATTACGCCGAGGGCAACTTCATGTCGCGCAAGGGCATTGACCAGTACGATATCAGCCTGCATCCTTACGGCCTTCCGCATGGCCCGCAGCCCGGGATGACGGAGGCTTCCATCGGCAAGAAGGAAACGAATGAGCTGGCTGTCATGGTGGATACCTTCTATCCATTGCAGCTCACTCGCCAGGCAGTTGAATTGGAAAAGAAGGAATACATGGCAAGTTGGATGGAAGGAGATGGAGAGTAAGTTAAGATAAAATGTAGCTTACCCCCCGTTGCTGGTTTCCGATATTTCTAGTCCCAGGCTGAAAGTGTGGGACGGAGGGTTGACGCGAGGCGGTATCACCGCCAGTAAATACAATAAAATTACTGAGTCCGGAATGTCCTTCACAGCACAGTAACAATTTGGAATTCAGGGCAATAGAATATCGAGCCATCAATCTTACCGATCAGGATAACCGGATGATCTTACGCAAAGCCATTTTGGTCTTTTCAGTCGCATTGGTTTTGGCGCTGCCGGCTTGCAGCGGCGGCGCCCAGCCGTCAGCGCCGTCGCCGGCAGTAAACAACCTGGCCTCCACCCTCGTGGCAATGACTTTCCAGGCCGCTACCCAGTCTGCTTCTCAGAGCTCCAAAGTTGAAACATCGGTCCCTGCCGCCACGCCGACTTCCAGGCCCGTCCTGTATATCAACAATAACGTCCAGTGCCGGACGGGCACGAAGGCAAATTTTAAAGTTGTCGCCACTTTTACACCCGGCGCCGTTGTGGATATTATTGGAAAACATACGGTTGACAGCGCCTGGCTCGTGACGGTACCTAACAGCCCGGATACTTGTTGGGTTTTGGCGCAGGATGCCTCACCTAGCGGCAGTTATGAAAACCTTCCGGATGTTACTCCTCAACCGAGTGCTCAAAAGCCGCCGGCCATGCCCCCGACTATAAGTTGGCCTTTCATTTGTTCTTACGTTCAGGGCAATGTTTATGAAGTCAAAATACAGCTGTCCTGGAGCAGTCCTGCCAGTGATGTCAATGGCTATCGCGTCTACCGGTTTAATATGCAGATTGCCGATTTGCCCGCCACTACCACCACGTTTGCGGATACCACCAATGTCGACATGGGCTCCAAGTTGACCTACAGTGTGGAGGCTTACAACGACGCGGGAGTTTCACCACGGAAATCAGTTACCATCAATTCGATTTGTAAGAAATAGTGAGACAAACCTGAGGATAAATTCATGAAATCCAATGCAATACTGCTGGCGCTCGTAGGCATTCTGGTCTTTGCTCTGTCGGCCTGCAACCTCGGAGTCAAGGCCCCTTCGTCAGAAGACCCGCTAAGCGCGGCCTCTACCATTGTGGCAATGACTTTGCAGGCAAATGGCAAGCCGACCTCGCAAGGCGTTCTACCTGCCACCCCTTTTGCCTCGCCCGCGGTGGCAACTCCAACTATCAAACCCACCCTCACCATAAAGAACGATAATTCCAAGTGCCGGAGTGGTCCCGGCCCGGATTTCAAAGTGATCGCCTCTTTCAATACGGGGTTGACCGTGGACCTGGTTGCAAAAGACAGCCCGGACAGCTATTGGCTCGTCAAGGATCCCACCAGTTTGGATATTTGCTGGGTCCAGGCCCAGGATGCCACGCCGGCCGGAAGCTTTGACAGTCTGCCTGAGGTGACGCCGCAGGCCAGCACCAATAAGGCGCCTGCCCGGCCGGGCAGCATCGTTTACAGTTTTTCCTGTGATAATACTTCGGTCACTACCAAGCTCTCGTGGACCGATAATGCCAATAACGAGAACGGCTACCATGTGTACCGCCTCGGCACTCAGATTGCCGATTTGCCCCCTAACTCAAATAGTTATACTGATACCGTAAACTACACGCTTGGTACACAAATGAGCTATGCCATCGAAGCCTACAACGATGCAGGAGTGTCTCAACAGCGCACGATTACTTTCACCTGTGGTCAATAATGGAATAGCATGCGCCACATTTTCCAAAGTGAACCTGGTAACATAAATACAGGTCTTGCCGGGTTTTCTTCTGCAAGACCTGTAAAGTTAATAAAGCATGTGGGGCGTCTGCGCTCACTCTTCCAATTGCTCTTTGGCTTTTTTGGTTTGTTTGCCTCGTTCGTCAGTCTTGAGAATGCGTTTGCGGATGCGGTATGTCAGGGGCGTGACCTCCAGCAGTTCATCGTCGGCGAGATACTCAACCGCCTCGTCCAGGCTCATTTGGCGTGGCGGCGTCAGGCGGATTTCCATATCGCCGTGGGAAGAGCGCACGTTGGTCAAATGCTTCTTGCGGCACACGTTGATCGGAATATCCCCCGGTCGGGAGTTTTCGCCCACGACCATGCCTTCATAAACCGCTACACCGGGGCCATAAAACAATGTGCCGCGATCTTCGGCGGACTTGAGTGCGTAGGCAGTTGTATCACCCGCCTCCATGGCGACGATCGAACCACTCGAGCGCGTGGTTATAGGGCCGGCCATTTCATCATAACCGTGAAAGACCGTATGCATGACGCCCGCGCCGCGGGTGGAGGTCAGGAACTGGTAGCGGAATCCAAGCAAGCCGCGTGTGGGGGCAATGTAGGTCAATCGCGTGGTACTCTGGCCTGTATCCTGCATATCCAGCATCTGGCCCCGGCGCGCTCCAAGCATTTCCACCACCGCGCCCACTGTCTCACTGCTGGTTTCGATATGGACTTCCTCATAGGGTTCGAGTAATGACTCATCTTCTGCTTTGTGGAAGATGACCTCCGGCCGGGAAACCTGGAATTCATACCCCTCGCGCCGCATCGTCTCGATCAATATCCCGAGATGCAGTTCGCCGCGTCCGGAAACGAGGAAGGTTTCAGCGGTATCAGTTTCCTCCACGCGCAAGGCTACGTTCGTGCGCAGTTCTTCAAAGAGACGTTCGCGCAGTCTGCGCGACGTGCCCCATTTCCCTTCTTTACCTGAGAAAACGGAGGTGTTTACACCGAAGGTCATACGGACCGTTGGCTCTTCCACCTTGATGGTTGGCAGGGCAATCGGGTTTGCAGGGTCTGCCAGGGTTTCGCCGATGGCAATCCCTTCCAGGCCGGCCAGGGAAATAATTTCGCCCGCGCTGGCCTGCTCAACTTCAACTTTGTTTAAACCCTGGAATGTGTAGAGGTATCGGGCCCATTCCGGTAAAACCTTTCCTTCCACTGTAATGCGCGCAACCTTTTGCCCGGCCTCGATCTTGCCTGCAAATACCCTGCCTACCGCGGTCACGCCTCGATAATCATCATACCCAAGCGTGGTAACCAAAACCTGAAGGGGGGCGTCAGGGTCGACGCGCGGGGCAGGAATGTGACGCAGGATCACGTCAAAAAGGGGTTGGAGGTCTGGCCCGAGCTCCGGGGTAAGGCCCGCGCGTCCTACGGTCGCCTGCGCATAGATTATCGGGAAATCCGCCTGTTCCTCAGTCGCGCCGAGTTCGATAAACAAGTCAAAAGTTTCGTTGAGGACCGCGGGATGGTTCAGCATCTTTGCGATCCACTTTGTTGATCACCACCACGGCTTTGTGTCCCATTTCGAGCGCCTTCTTGAGCACAAAGCGGGTTTGGGGCATGGGGCCCTCGGCGGCGTCCACTAGCAGCAGAACACCGTCCACCATATTCATTACCCGTTCCACCTCGCCGCCGAAATCGGAGTGCCCTGGCGTATCAACAATATTGATCTTGACCGGCTGCTGGGTCACCGGATCCATGATGGTAATGGCGGTATTCTTTGCGAGGATGGTGATCCCGCGTTCACGCTCGAGGTCGTTTGAGTCCATGACGCGCTCCGCCACCTGCTGGTTTTCGCGAAAGGTGTGAGCCTGGCGCAGCAGGAAATCGACCAGCGTGGTTTTGCCGTGGTCAACGTGGGCGATGATGGCGATATTGCGGAGATCAGTTCGTTCGATGAGCATTTAGTTCCTTTGTCGGGGCCGGGCATCAAGCCAGTCCAATTAGGGGAGATTATAAGGGTCTCCCTCTCACATCTACAAGCAAAAACCCCGACCAGGGGGGCCGAGGCTTTCTGATTATCTCGAAGGGTTCGGCGTACGGGTGGAATTGTATCAGACTTTCGAGCACTTCGGAAGCCTCGATAAAGAAGGCCCCATGGTTTTCTCAAGGTCGAGAAAAAGGGGTGGTGAGCAGTGAAAACGCCTGGGAGAGATGAGCATTGAACCAGCGCCGGGCTTGAGCGGCATTCTGAAATTTGGCTTGGCGGAGGAGGGCGATCACCAGATTGTGGATGGAGGCCATCACTTTTCCCGCATGGCCGACGGTCATACGAGTAGCATCTTCTTGGAAGGTAACATCGCGGCGATAGTGCAACCCGGTTTCGATTCCCCAATGAGCACGGCGAAGCTTCAAGATACGAGAGGGAGCCGCCTGGCTGCGCGGCAGGCTGGCAATGCCGAATTCTACGGCATTCGAAGTACGATAGCAGTGACCGTTTCGCCACCATTGGAATTGGCGTTGTAAACGATAAACCTGGGCCAAGCCCGGCCAGGAGGAATACGGGTTGAGCATTTCACTCGTGGTGATCGTGCGAATTTCGAGGCGCCCGTGTCCTTTATTCACTTTTTGAGAGGTGAGAAAATCGGTCTGGATCTTCCCAAACCCCGGCTTGGGATCGTCTGGGGCAAAGAGCTGCTGGATGTTTTGGTACAGCCGGAGTTGATTTTCCTTGACCGGAAACACGTAATCGGCACCCTGTTCCAGAATTTGGGCCGAGAGCCGTTTTTGAGTGTGCAGGGCGTCTCCGGTGACCACTTTTCCCGTAATTTCCACCAATTTCAAGGCGGCGGGAGCCTTGGTGATCTCGTTTTCTTTGCGCCCTACTTCCAACTGCGACAGCACTTTGCCCTGCGTCACATCGTAGACGCTCAACAAATAGTCTCCCCCTTCTTCATCCTTCTTGCGCATACCGCGCACCGCTTTTCCATCCAGCGCATACACTTCCCCGTGCTCGCCAGCCTGGTTGTATTCTCCCACCACCCGCTCGATCTCTTCCAGATACACCCCCTGCGCCAAGATCCGCCGAACCGTGTGGTGACTCGGCATGTTCGGCCGCGGCAATTGCAATAACTCGACCAACTGCTCCCGATGATTCTGGGCCCAATCGGCCATCGCCGTGGGCGTGTCTTCTCCACACAACTTCGCCATCACAATGATCACCAGCACGGTTTCCAAACGGTACAGCTTCCCCCGCGCCTTGCGCACATCGGTTAATTTCAATAACCGTTCATACACACTCCCCACATCGTACAATACTCCTGTCACTCCGTAATCCTGCTTCACATCGCCTATGCTACAATCCATTTCGGATCCTCCTCGGTTGATTGCTTGTCAGCGCTCGCAATTGTACCGAGAAGGATCCTATTTTTTACCTTTTGTCAAGCGACCTTGAGAAAACCCTGAAGAAGGCCCGGCAAAGGAATAGCTTACACTGACTGATGAAGTCTTTTAATGGGAGATTCGGTTCACTTGATAATTGATTCTATTTATGGAATAATATTCTCAAAATAGCGTGGCATTGGCTCATTATCTTAGAGGAAAATGATGAGAAGCAAACTATATCCAATTCTTGCGTGTGGTGTAGTGTTACTGGTCATGCTGGCTTGTACCTTGGGCGTCCCGGCCCCAACACCCGAAGGGCAGGGGGCCAACATCCTGACCTTGGCTGCTCAGACTTTGCAGGCCCAAACGCCGACAGCGGATCAGGGGATCAGCGTCGATCAGGCTCTCACGCTGGCGGTTGGAACCCTGCAGGCCGAGGCAACGGCCACCGACACTATTGTTCCATCAAATCCCCCGGCAATCCAACCGACCAACAAACCCAAGAAGACAAAGACTCCCAAGCCGAGCAATACGCCGGTTTCTCCCACTGTGGTGCCCACAACAGGTACGCTCCACATTCATTTTCCCCCCATCGTAAACCTCACCTTGATTGCTCCTATTCAAGTGGTGCCCGTAAACCCCAAGTTGGACTATACCGCTAATGCTAACTACGGGGAGGCCAATCTTAGCGCGGGTTTCTCGCCGGACCCCTATTCGGTAGGCATGACTACCGGGGGAAATGTTGATGTTTCCTATCTGGGGAGCGCTTGCTCAGGGTTTGCCACAGCTCACCCCGACCTCCGCATTAATTTTGGGGGCGGAGGCAGCAGTCTGATGCGCATTTATTTTGTTGGCTCGAATGGCGATCCCGCAATGGTGGTCAATGATCCCTATGGCAACTTTTATTGTGTTGACGATTCATTCGGCACCGTGAACCCGACCATCGATTTCAACAACCCGGCTGGCGGCAGCTATGACGTCTGGATAGCCAGCTATGCGGCAAATACGACCATTTCAGGAACGCTGTACATCACAGAAAACTCCGGCAATCATCCCTAACGTGAAGCCTTATGTGATTTTGGAGCAAGAGCTCCAGATAAAACTGCCGCGTCAGCCATGCTTCTAAAACCGGTGAGCCTCGCGATTTACTCCGCGAGGCTCACCGGTTAATTGTATCTAAAAACTGACCTGTGGCTTAGGTACCTTCCTGCCAGGAATTAAGATACTTCAATTGCACGTCAGTCAAAGCATCGATCTTGACGCCCATGGCTTCCAATTTAATACGGGCGATCTCGGCATCGATCTCGGCCGGGACGGAGTAGACTTTCGCTTCGAGCTTGTCTGCATTCTTGACCATATATTCGGCCGCCAGCGCCTGGTTCGCAAAGGACATATCCATCACGGAGGCGGGGTGGCCTTCGGCCGCGGCCAGGTTGATCAAACGGCCCTCGCCCAGTATGTTGATCTTGCGGCCATCTTTGGTGGTGTACTGATCCACAAATGGGCGGACAAGATTTGGCTTGCCCTGGCTCATCTTCTCCAGTGAGGGGATATTGATCTCGACATTGAAATGACCCGAGTTGGCGACGATGGCTCCGTCCTTCATTACTTCGAAATGGTTTTTGTCGATTACATTGATGTCGCCGGTGAGGGTGCAGAAGATATCACCGATCCGGGCCGCATCTTCCATCGGCATTACCTCGAAGCCGTCCATGGTGGCTTCAAGCGCCTTCAGCGGGTCGACCTCAGTGACGATGACAATTGAGCCCATGCCGCGGGCGCGCGAGGCCAGGCCGCGTCCGCACCAGCCATAGCCGGCGACCACAAAGTGCTTGCCGGCCAGGAGGACATTGGTGGCCCGGATAATGCCGTCCAAAGTGGATTGGCCTGTACCGTAACGGTTATCGAAGAAGTGCTTGGTCATCGCGTCGTTGACCGCAATGACGGGGAAGTTAAGCATCTTATCGGCCGCCATGGCACGCAGGCGGATGACGCCGGTGGTGGTCTCTTCGGTGCCACCGATGATCTCCTTCAAAAGGTCGCGACGTTCCTTATGGATGGTGGAGACCAGGTCGGCACCATCGTCCATGGTCATATGTGGTTTATGGTCGAGCGCGGCGCCGATGTGTTTGTAGTAAGTTACGTTATCTTCGCCTTTAATGGCATACGTCGGTATTTCGTACATATTGACCAGGGCTGCAGCCACATCGTCCTGGGTGGACAATGGGTTGGAGGCCGTCAGAACCAGGTCAGCACCGCCGTCATGCAGAGTACGAGCGAGGTTAGCCGTCTCGGTTGTTACATGCAGGCAAGCTGAGAGGCGAATACCTTTAAGCGGTTTTTCTTTTGCGAAGCGTTCACGGATCTGGCGCAGCACCGGCATTTCGCGTTCAGCCCAGTCAATGCGGCGGCGACCGCCTTCTGCCTGATTCATGTCTTTGATATCAAAATTATCACTCATGTTTGCTCCTTCGTTTCTCGTTATATGGTATTCGTAATCCGGGATTCGGGTTAGTTCACTCCATCAGGCCCGGGCTCCAATCCACCAATTTCAGTAAATCCTAGAATCGTGAGGATGGGGATTCCTCGCAATCTGAAGTCACGGAATTACCAACTTATGACTCCACCAGCACATCCAGCTTGCCCTGGTCATCAAAGTGCTTTCTGAATCTGTCCACAAATTCCTGCTTTGTATAGGTATGGCTTTGTGGGCCGCGGCATTCGAGGCAATAAACGGCGGCGAGCGAGCCAATTTCCCCGCACAGCGTCCAATCCCAGCCGTGGGAATAACCGGTCAGAAAGCCGGCGCGGAAGGCATCACCGACCCCGGTGGGGTCGACGATCTCGCGTTCCGGGACGGTCGGGATGAAGTATTCTTCCCCGTCGGTGTAAAGATCTGCACCATCCTTGCCGCGGGTAACCACCAACACGTTCACGTGTTTGAGCATTTGCGCCAAGTCCCAACCCGTTTTTTTGGAGATCAACCCGAATTCGTAATCGTTGCAAAATAGGAAATGCGCGCCTTCCATATCACGCGCCAACTCATTCCCTTCGAGACGCAGCACCTGTTGGCTCGGATCGTATAAATATCTAATTCCCAGCTCACGGCACTCCGAAGGGAATTTCATCATCGCATCCGGCGCGCTGGGCGAGACAACCACCAGGTCGGGTTTTTGGGTTTGTTCCTTGAGCGATTGCGTGGCAGAGTAGCTCATGGCACCCGGATAGAAAGAGGCAATTTGGGCGGACGCCCGGTCTGTGGTCGCGAAGAAAGAAGCTGTGAACTCTCCGGGGATGACCTTCATCAAGATGGTGTCCACCCCTTTGGAGTCGAGCCAGGCACGATAGTCTGCAAAGTCCTCCCCCACTGTGGCCATGATGCGGGGTTTTTCGCCCAGCAAAGCCATGGTATATGCAATGTTGGGTGCTATGCCTCCGCGCTGCTTGGACATGGAATTGACCAAAAAGGAAAGGCTGATAGATTCGATGCGTTCAGGCAGGATCTGCTCCTTGAACAGGCCTGGGAAGGTCATCAGATAATCGTAAGCAACGGAGCCAGTTAGAAGAATATCCATAATCCCATGATGCTTTTATCGGAAGCTTGTGCCAATACGCTTTGCGAAGTGTGGCACGTTCAGCAGGTGGTATCTGCAGGAAAAGGCGCACTCCTGCGAGTGCGCCAAGGCCAGCGCGCAAAAGTTTATCATGCTGTCATGATATTGTCTAGAATCATAGCGGGTCAAAATCTTTGCACACATTCCGGTCGACTTCATCCAATGTCCTGACCTCATCGAAGGGGGAGGAACAAAACCCCAGACAACCCAATCCAAAACCGCCAGTCACACTAATTTCCACCCGATCCTTTTATGAAAGGCCTGCTTGACACTCCTTTTTTTTACCAGTATAAGAGATGTCATGAAACGTTTGCTGCGCGCCCTTCTGGGGCTTGGACTGGCTGCAGCTGTTTTCAGCTGCAGCTTTCTTCCTTTTGGGTCTCCTGCATCGCCCAGCCCCTCCAATACTCCCGGCCCAACACCCACTTTCACGCCTTCCCCCATCCCAACTCCGACCGAAACGCCGGTACCGATTGCGCGAGTAGGGAGCGGCGATAAGGCACTCTTCAATGGCGACGTGGACGCGGCCATGTCTGAATATCGGGCTGCCGTTGGCGATACCACAGATCCAAATATAAAGGCCGCAGCCCTATGGGGATTGGCACGCTCCCAGTATGAAGATGCCCGTTATAACGATGCAGTTACAACCCTGGACCAGCTTAACACCGATTATCCCAACTCTCCTTATTTGGCAGCCGCGAATTTCGTAAAGGCCCAGTGTTTCTCAGCGCTGAAGCGGTCTGCGGATGCAGCCGCGGCATACCAGGCTTATCTCAGTGCCAGGCCGGGCCCACTGGATTCTTATGTCCAGCAGTTGCGGGGCGACGCGCTTGCGGATGCCGGTAATTATTCCGATGCGTTATCCGCTTATACGGCAGCAGAGGCGGCGCCGCACCTGGATGACGCGCAGGCGCTGCCGATCAAGGTCGCGCAAATGCATGCCAAGATCGGCGATTATGCCTCGGCTCTCAGCATGTATAACGACATCGCCATGAACACTACCAACGATTACATCAGGGCACAGATGGATTACCTCTCGGGACAAGCCTACTTGGTGCTCAATCAAAAGGACCAGGCTTATGGACGGTTCGAAGATGCAGTGGGGAATTATCCTTTGTCCTATTATTCTTATCTTGGCCTGGTCGAACTGGTCAATGCCAATGTCAAAGTCAGCGATCTCGACCGCGGCCTTACGGATTACTTTGCAGGCCAATACGATGTGGCCCTGACTTCATTGGATCGTTATATTTCCGCCAACCCCGCCAACGATGGCACTGCTCACTACTATCGGGCTTACACTCTCGAAAAATTGCAGAAGTACCAGGAGGCTGTAGATGAATTTACGTACTTTATACAGCACTATTCCTCCAATCCCAAATGGCCCGATGCCTGGGACGAAAAATCCACCATACAATGGTCCGACCTTAATTTATACCCCGATGCAGCGCAGACTTTGCTCGATTACGTGAAAGCTGCTCCCACCTCGAGCCAGGCCCCGGATGACCTGATGACGGCAGCGCGCATCCTGGAAAACGATGGCCGCTTTGATCAGGCGGCCCAGGTTTGGGAGCGAGTCTCCACAGAATATCCCACCTATAATCAGGCATCCACGGCCGTGTTCTTTGCGGGGATCATGCAATATCGTCAGGCCGATTACGCCGATGCACTTCCGCTCATCCAACGCAGCCTGGTGCAGGCCGTCGCGCCGGAAGACCAGGCTCGCGCCTATTTGTGGATCGGCAAAACACGGGGAAAGCTTGGCAGCCAGACCGATGAACAAAATGCCTGGCAGCAGGCCCAAAACGCCGACCCCGGAGGTTATTACAGTGAACGTGCCAGCGATTTGCTGATGGGTCGGGCACCTTTCGCACCGGCATCGAAAATCAACCTGAACCCCGACCTGATTACTGAGCGCAAAGCCGCGGACTCATGGATGCGGTTGACCTTCAACTTGCCACCTGAAACTGATTTCTCCGGTCTTGGCGTACTTGCTTCGGACCCGCGGATGATACGCGGTAAAGAATTGTGGGCTCTCGGCGAGTATGAGGACGCGCACCTTGAATTCGAAGACCTGCGGAATTCCATTAACACCGATGCGGTTTCAACGTATCGACTTGCCAACTTCTTGCTAGACCTGGGGGATTATTATTCCGGAATCACGGCCACACGCCAGGTGCTGACTTTGGCCGGGCTTGATGATCAGACGAAGTCGATGCTTGCGCCGCCCTATTTCAATCACGTGCGTTATGGCCTGTATTACAGCGACTTGATCGTCCCTGCCGCGGAGAAGAACGGTTTTGACCCCTTGTTTCTGCTCAGCGTAGTGAGACAAGAGAGTCTATTCGAGGGCTTTGTGAGTTCGACGGCGGGTGCGCGTGGCCTGATGCAAATCGTGCCAGGGACGGGGGCAGGCATAGCCAGGTCGCTGGGCTGGCCCATCAATTATGAACCCGGACAACTCTATCGCCCGATCGTGAGCATCGACTTCGGTGCGTACTATCTTGCCTCGAATTGCAGCTCCTTGAACGGCGACCTTTATGCCGCCCTGTCCGCTTATAACGGCGGCTTGGGTAACGCCTTGGACTGGCAGAAGCTCTCACAGGGCGACCCGGACTTATTTCTTGAGTTTGTACGCTATGCAGAGACACGAGATTATATTAGAAGCATTTATGAACTTTACAATATTTATCGAAGGCTGTACGGAGTAGGCGCCTAGTTTGCAGAATCCGTCGTTTAGAGCTTCTCCACGTTTTGCCCTTGCCCCAACGCAGATATCTGCTCCGAAGGATATTTATTGCTTTATTGCTGGGTAAGTGTAATCACCCAAGCCGCTGTCAATTGAGGTTGATAACCTAATAAGTTGCGGCAGAATCCTTTAGGCTGCCTGCAAAATGTCAGGTAGGATGCGGGCGGCTTCTTCCACCTGTTCAGTTGAGCAGGAGAAGGCAAAACGAATGTGTCCAGCGCCAGCCGCTCCGAAGGCCGAGCCGGGCGAAGAACCCACCCCCGCTTTATCGATCAGGTAATTCGTCATTGACCAGTCGTCTTTCTTCCCATCGTAACCCGGCCACTCAGGCTGGATGCGCCCCCAAAGATAAAATGCGCCGCCCGGCTTGAAGGCCCGTACATAAGGAGCTTCTTCCAGGGCCGCGAATAAAATGTCACGGCGCTTTTGGTATTCCAGCGCCATGGCATGGGTGAAGTCTTGGGGACCGTTGATCGCCGCGGCCGCGCCATGCTGCGCCACCGAATTCACGCCGTTGATGGTGCAGCGCACCAGTTTCTTCATCCGATCCAGGAAGATGGGTTGGGTGGCTACTACATATCCCAAGCGCAAGCCGCTCATGGCATAGGTTTTGGAAAGAGAGAAGACGGTGATCGTGCGGTCTTGTGCGGCGGGAAGTGAACCGAGGCTGACGTGTTTCCGACCATCGAAGATGATATGCTCATAAGCTTCGTCGCTGACCAGAAATAAGTTGTGCTTTTCAGCAAGAGCGGCGATGTCTTCCAGCGTTTCGCGCCCTGCAACCACACCGATCGGATTCTGCGGCGAGTTTACAAAAATTGCTCGCGTCTTTGGAGTAATGGCTGCTTCCATCTCGTGCGGATCATACTGGTAGTTGTTTTCAAACCGTAGACGCACCGGAATGGGCTTTCCCCCGGCAAGGCGGATATTCTCCGCAATTTCCGTCCACATAGGATCAGGCAGAATTACCTCATCGCCCGGCTCGAGCAGCGCGCGGAAGATGATATAGAGTCCGTGCATGCCGCCGTTGGTGACGAGAACATGATCAGCATCCGGGACTTTCAACCCGTTCTCAGTGGTCACCTTCCTAAAAATTGCCTCTCGTAATGCAGGGATGCCGGTGGATGCGGTGTAATGAGTCAGGCCGTCTCGCAAGGCCTTTTCCATGGCTTCGCGTGCCGGGGCAGGGATGTCAAACGACGGATCGCCCGATTCCAGGCGCAGCATTTTACGGCCGCGTGCCTGTTGTTCCAGAAGGCGATCGCGTACCTGAACGATTGCTCCCATCGAAACCTGATCTACGATATTTGACATTTTTCTCTCCGCTGGAACCCTAAGGTTTCTCGCCTGTTGGCAGTGATGCCGCTACACAGTCCTCTACGGTTTTTGTTAGTATCGCCTATACTTTTTTCGAGCCCTCTTCCAATAAAGGGTGGGTGGCCTCACAACGTCGCATTGTTCGACCCAAAGCCCAAAAACCGGGATTTCTTCGAATGTGGCATCGCCGAAATACTTATAAAATTTGCGGGATTATCTCACAATTAATAGAACTTGCGAAGGATTGATTTCTTCGCAAGTTTTGTGTACTGGTGATGATACCGTTGGGCGTCGCCCCCTCTTCGTCTTCGCTCAGGGCGGGCTTCGCGAAGGCAAACCATCAATTTGCCTTCCTTGCCCCCGCCTGGCTCCAGGATCTTCTCAATCCATGTGGGCGAGGATGCGTTTATGGACGGTTTCCGTATCCAAATCCAGCACGGAAACCAACTTATCACGACCCGTGGTACCGGCCACAATTTCAATTCGCGATTTGGGAATATTCAGAATATCCGCCAGGAAGATTATGAGCTGTTCGTTGGCTTCGCCGTCTACCGGGGGTGCTGCTATGTGGATCTTGATTGTGCCGTCATCCAGCACTTCCATGATCTTGTTGTGGGACGCGCGCGGGGTGATCCGCACGGCCAGTGCAGAACCGACTTTCCCATCATGCAGATGAAAATTTCTCTTGGGCATTTCCACCTCTTCAGAAAGATAGAAGGACCTTGATCAGAACTTGTGCAATCACTTCGATCAGGATCATCAGGATCATCGGGCTGAAATCCATCATTCCTGCCATCGGTATCACACGACGGATTGGCGCCAGCATCGGCTCCAAGATCCGGTCAAGCGCCTCGCGCACCGGATTATAAGGTGGGGTGATCCATGAAAGAATGACCCAGACGAAGATCAGGATGGTCAACAAATTGGCCATCAGACTGATCAACTGCACAAGGACCGCCATACTCATTCGTCCTCCGTATCGGGCCGAGGACCCAGAATGGCCTGCCCGATCCGAACTAATGTAGCACCTTCTTCTACAGCTACGGCGTAATCAGCGCTCGTGCCCATGGAGAGCTCGTTCCATTCGCCCTGGGATGCATGCCCGGACAAAAAATCGCGCAGCCGGCGCAGTTTCCGGAAGTACACACGCGGAGATTCCGGATCCGTGGAAAGGGGCGGCATCGTCATCAGGCCATGGACTTTAAGGCTCGGAAGGGCGGCGATCGCGTTCGCCTCGGTCAACAAGTCCTTCCATGAGGATTCCTCTGAAGCATCCCAGCCGTGTTTGCTTTTCTCACCGCTCACGTTGAATTCGAGCAATACGGGAAGCGTACGTCCCAACTCAGTGGCAGAGCGGTTAAGACGCTGGGCCAGCTTCAGGCTATCCAGCGAATGAACGAGAGCGAAATGTTGGGCTACCAATGGCGCTTTCCGGCTTTGAACGTGGCCGATCATATGCCATTCTACTCCAGTTTGCAGTTTCAACGTCTCAATTTTTTCAGCGGCTTCATCTGCATAGTTTTCACCCAGAAGCCGCGCTCCAGCATCAATAGCGGCTTGGATGACCTCAGGCGGCTGCAGTTTGGTGACAACCACAAGACGTACGGACTCAGGCGCACGCTTGCTTTTCTGCGCCGAGGCGGAAATGGTGTCAAGGACTTTCTTATACCGTGCACGGATGGAAGAGGTTAGGTCAGGCATGGAGTTCACTGTTGATCGGGCTGGATTTCAGCTTATAGGCTCTGACACCCGCCTTGCATGCATCTATTTCTTCGGATATTTGATGCAGGGCGGCGAGTAAATACAACTTATCTGTAGGACGGGTTGTGGGCTCCAGCATCATGGAACTCGGATCGTTTACAGTGTACTGCGATTCTCTCAGTATCCTAAATGTAATGCACAATTGTAAGGCACTGCGTTCCGTATCTAAATCATTTGTTCTTTTTAGGGATATATGCAAGGTGGACGGCGAAGTCACCATCGAGAGAAGCAGGTGAAGTAACGGCTGTTCCGCCCCACGTGACGGATGGTGCAAAACCAGGAATACTTGGGCTGACTGCATTTTTAAGATTGTAGTGCGATCAATGCCCCGAAGCGGCCCGTCCTGCCTTTTTCTGCACGATGCGAAAACCAGTCATCGAGATGGCAGGCTGTGCACAGGCCGGCTACTTCAATTTGTTCCACACCTGATTTTGCCAGTTGGAGGCGGTTGGCAGCCCAGAGATCGAGATGGGTTTTTCCGTCGCGAAACTCGACAATGCGATTTGTATCAGACCCGAAAGACCGCTCCACTTGTGCGATTACATCGGGTCCTACCTCATAGTGATCGACGCCGATTGAGGGGCCGATGGCTGCCATAATACCCGCCGGCTGCGAGCCATAGCGCTCGACCATGGCGCGCACCGCTGCTGTGGATACCCCCCGCACCGTTCCCATCCATCCGGCGTGGGCAATGCCTACCACGCCCTTTTTGGGATCGTGCAGCAGGATCGGGACGCAATCCGCAAAGCGCATATATAGGGTAACTTCGGGCTTATCGGTGAAGATGATATCGGCCTTGGCGTGCTCCATCTCAGGCGCACGGGGTGTGTCCGCAAAGACTGCATCGGCGGAGTGGACTTGCCATACATCGAAGAGCGATTGGAAGGATCGGCCCAGTGCGGCAAAGGAACGAGCGCGGTTCTCTCTGACATTCTCTGCGTCGTCCCCTACGGTCCCGCCGACGTTGAGCGAATCCCAGGGGGATGGGCTTACGCCTCCCTGTCGGGTGAAGACCGCCTGTTTTATCGAGGCGGGGAAGTTGTCAAATGAATAATAACGAACTCCATTGCTTTCGGAGAAGGTCATGGTTTACAAATTGCTCCCGAAAAGACGATCCAATTCGAATTTCTGGCTGTCTGTAAATATACAACCCTGCAGAAGGTGGAGACCGACGCATATTTTGTAGTTACCAGCATCGGCGGCGCGCTCTGAAATCGGGTAGAGCAATAACCGAAGCGAACCGATAGCTATGGGATCCAACTCTGGCGAACCCGTATCTCAAAGCACTCTTTTTCTGGACGGGATCAGGCCTGGGATGCTGAAACTGACTTGGCCACAGCAAATTTCTTGATGAAGAACTGGCGGGTTTCCCGCATCGACTCTTCGATATTGGGATAGGCAAACCAGGCGGTCATGAAACCAAAAAGAAAACCGGTGAACACACGGAGGAAAGGCGTGCTTTCACGATAGGGCAGATATTGAACCAGCCATGGCCAGTTAAACTGACTGAACAACTGCGAGAAACCGTCCAGGCCGATGGGGCCCAGGCCAATCAGGATCCACAAAAGCCAATGCAGCTGGGGCAGGCGTCGTTTGGTGAGACTATAGATCAGACCGAAGAGGAATATGGCGCCATAAATGGCAACATCCCGTTCGCACAAAGCAACTTTATAACCAACGGTTGGATTGCCGGTAAATTGACGTGCATATAAGCGCGAAACGCTGAAAGGATCGGCAAGATTGGTAAAGCCCGTTACCTGATCGAGGGTCCTGACACTTGCAACCCCCGCTTCCTTCAAGGGATAATACGGCTGCTCGCCGAACAGGAAGAAGGACCTGAACGCAAATTGATGGCAAAGCGGGCTATACATTGTATAGATCAAACGCGCAGGCGCCGTCGCGTTTATTTTCAAAAGCGTGGGGGCCAGGAAAGGTAACCCGACATAGATGAATACAACAAGATTAAGCACCGCCAGGTAATGTTTTGAAATCCAGAAATATATGCCATCGCCGCCTGAGATCGTTTGCCCCTTGCGGACACGTTCCGTATAGGCTTCGCCGCCCGTCTGGGTGAGCTGGCCGCGGCGATCCCTCGCTGCGCCGAGGGTCATCTCAAGAGCCTGCTTTGTGATAGGGGCTTTTAGTTTGTAAGGGCCAACCTCCACCACGGGGATCAGATCGGCATATTCCTTTTGGAGCATCGGATCAGAATCAATATCTACCACGGCCAACCGGTGAGGAAATTTCCCCTGCAGGCTTTCCAGATGTGCTTTGGTTTCATCGCACAACTTGCAATTCTCGCGGGTGTAAAGAGTAACATTAATCAAAGAGGTTTCAGCCATAGCCTATAATCCAAAGTTGACATAGTAACCGTAACGGGCGATCAGTTCAAATACACCTGCAAAAAGCAGAACACCAACGATGACAAGCACCACACCCATGGCAATTTCAACGTAATGCATGGCCTTGCCGTATTTTCGAAGGGTAGTCGTTACCCAGCCAATGCCCAACGCAGCCGCCAGGAACGGGATAGCGAGGCCGGCTGAATAAGCACTCAGTAATTTTGCCCCCAGGGCAATCGACCCGCCGTTGATGGCCAGGGTCAAGATGGTACCCAATACCGGGCCCACGCAAGGAGACCAACCCGCAGAGAAGAAAACGCCCAGCAAGGCGGACGACAGGAATCCCCATTTGGGGCTGGGAGCAGTAGAGACGCGGGTGTCGTATTCAAGGAAAGGGATACGGAAAACACCTATCATATGCAGGCCAAAGATGATAACTACAACTCCACCGATCTTTGCCAGCCAGAAGCGCAGGTCATACAGGAAGCCACCCGCCACCGAGACAGCCGCTCCCAGAATAACAAATACCGCACTGAAGCCCAATACAAATGCCAGTCCGTGCAGGAATGTCACCCACCGGTTGGATGGCTGACTCTCCCCACCGGCAGCGCGTCCACCAAGATACCCGACATAGGCCGGGACCAGGGAAAAGACGCAAGGCGAAAGGAACGAGGCAAGCCCCGCTAAAAAGGCCAAACCCAGGCTGACTTCTGAGATATCCATTCTCTAGGCCTTTGTTTCGTTCACCGTCACATTTGTGCTGAAACTGCCCCCGACATTAGGCCAGGCAAGTCTGATCTCGCTCTGGTCGAGCGACACAGCGGGAGTAGTCCAGCGGAAAACCCACTTGGCATCCTCGGGCGTCGCATTGACACAGCCATGCGAACGCCGCACGCCAAAATCGTTGTGCCAGAAAACACCATGGATGGCTGCACCGGCATTGGTATTAAAGAATACCGGCCAGGGCACTGCCATCGTGTCGTAACCACTATCGGACCCGGTGTTGGCGGCCATGTGGATGGAATATATTTTCCATGACACTGGCTGGTCTCCAAGCGGGGTGGAGAACGATTCACCATAGCCGCTCGAAATTCGACAAAAATAAACTTCAGTATTGCCCTCGAAACAGGAGAGGGTTTGCCGGCCTGGTGTAGCGTCTATCACGATCTTCTTGGCGGATGGGTCAACGTTTGGATTGATCGGGGCAACATCATCTTCCGTCAGGGGATAAAAGGCGGCCCCTTCCGCGTAGAATATATCGCCATATCCATAACCATGGCCGGGCGATTCATCAAACTTATAGAGGACAGTCCCATTTGGCCCCCCTCCAACTTGATCGATCCATACCACCTGCCCATAATACAAACGAAGCGGCTGGTTGGTTTGGAGAGTGTACTTGACGCCGGGCGAAATCGGAGCTGCTCCTGGCGGAAGCATCAAATCCACGTAGGGTACGGTCACTTCCGCCCAGAAACCGTTCTTGCCGGCGGGAACCCCGTTAAGCGTCTTATTTGGAAGATTGCGCACAGGTTGAAGATGGGAGGCATAAATAAATCCGTTAGGAGTTTGAACCCAACGAGTGCTGACGCCTCCGTGGGCGGTGGAGCCGATGACCTCGCGCTCCCAGGTTACTACTTCATCCTGGTTCACATTGCGGATAGCTGCGGCATTCTCATTTGGCTGCGAACGAAGTTCCGTAGAATAGAAATTGGGAGTCACCGCAACCCTTCCCAGGCGATCGCCCGCCGGGAATTGCGGCAGGGTTGGGAACCCCTGAAAGTCCGGCGCCTTGAAAGCCAGGGCTCCGAGGCCAAAGCCAGCCAGTTTGATAAAGTCGCGACGAGACGGGGAGGTGATTCTCTTCATTAGTCTCCATGAATTCGGGATAGAGATTGAGTATCCAATTATTGCGATATCGTTTGGCCTTATGGCTTTTCTCTATCCGTAATCACGGAAAAAGAAAAGAATTCCAAAAAGATGAAGGTGCCGTGAAGAACACCCAGCACTTTCATCTTTCGGGCAGACTTCCAACAGAACGTGGGCAGATACGAAATTGGGATAAGGATACACGTAAAAGGTTGGAGCGTCAACGGAAGGTTTAGCGCACGTTAATGTTAGTGTTTCTGTAGCGGAAGATACGCAGCAACCTGGCCTGCACACACCGCACCGCAGATTCTTTACCTTCGCATTGCTCGGGAATATAAATCCGCGGACTGTGTGAACTGTGAATTATGAATTCTTTGCGGTGGGACTAAAATCCATATTTGGTTTATGAAAGCCGAGGCGGGCTGTCGAGCGATTCTCAATCGATCAGCTTTGACAATCCAGCAGCCCGAGAGGGGACTCACTTTGCGAAGAAGCTTTCCAGCGCGCGGAGGCAGTGAGCGCTTACTTTGTGGCCCACTTCATCCTCACAGAACGTCACCTGTGCGCCCGCCTTTTCCAGCAATTCGATCGACCGGCGCGCGTATTCTATCTTTACTCTTTCGTCTAGGCTTCCGTGTGCGACGAAGAATTGCTTGCCCTTCAGAGGTCGTTCCTCCAAAAGGGTATCTGCACCTGCCGGGATAAAGCTTGCCAAAATTCCCACGCGACGAATCCGCTCGGAGTGTATAAGTGCGACCGTATTAGTCAACGCCCCGCCCTGGCTGAAGCCTATCATATCAATCTGACTGGCATCGATATTGTTTTCTGCCGCATAGGCGTCGATCAGCGAGATCAGACCTTCGGCCGCAGGAAGCAGGTCGGGTATGCTGGGGTCACCCAGGTCATGGCCGGGCGACGCGGGCTGCCAGGAATAACCGCCTTCGGGAAGTTCCGCGTTATGGGGCGCACGTGGAGCAACCATCCAGAATTCTTCGGGAAAGTTCCTGACAAAAACCCACATCGAATTTTCATCGCCCGTCAGGCCATGGACCAGAACCAGTAAACGAGGCGCTTTTCCCGCCGCCGGCCGGACGCGCAGCGTCTGGCCTTGAAAGGTGATAAGCTGCGTATTATTTTGGGCGCGCACGTTTAACGATCCAGTCTATGCCATAAAGCGCAAAAATGATAAGGGCGATGGGTACCAGGGCTCCGAATAAACATAGCAAGCCTACGCCCGCGGCTCCAGGGCCATAAATAAGATAGATCAAGCCGAGGCCCACGCCGAAAAGCAAAACCAGCGCGCCTATTGCAAGCCGGATGTTGGTCTGCTTGGCAAACTCGCGCAGATCGCGCTTCATCTGTGATCTCCCAGGACAGCATGTCGCAGACGGGTTGTCCAGGCCGTTGCGCGCCTTAATTCGGGCAGCTTGGCCCGGGCGGCGATCTCACCGAGTTTTGCCACGGCATGTACATCCACCCGGTCAAGGGCGTCAATCTCATCCACCTCTGGATGAATGATCACATCGGGCTTTTCAATCTGGAAACGAAGCTCCGCAATATGCCGGCTGCCGATATCGATCGAGCGCATAAAGATGTCGAATGCTTTCGTTACGCGCAGGTTGCTTAAGCCATAGATCAACGGGGATGGCAGGCCGTCCAACAGGGGGAATGGGACTGAACGAGGTGGCTCGCCCAAGGGCGTTCCCAATGAGACAGCCACGACGGGCAGTGCAGGCGCGAGGGAACGCGCCAGGGCCACCGGTACCGGATTAAGCAAGGCGCCGTCAACTAGCTCGAATTCCTCCGTTAAAAAAGAAGGAAAGATGCCCGGTATGGCTATGGTGGACAGGATGGCGTTACGCACGCTTCCCTTTTGCAGAATGATCTCCCGCGAGGTGCGCAAGTCCACTGCCGTGACTGCACAGCGGATCGCTAGATCGGCGAAGGTCCGCTCCTGGAAGAACTGGTCGAGCCATTTACTGACCCTGGATAAACCCAGCAGGGATGAACTCTCGTCCCTGTTGCGATCATACATACGGGTTTGGTCCACCGCCGCAAATATTTCCTCGATCTGGGCAGCACGGTAACCGGCTGCATAGAAGCAGGCGACCATACCGCCAAAGCTCGACCCGGCTATGGCACGTACGCGGAATCCTTCCTGTTCCAACAAATGCAAAACGCCTATGTGGCAATTGCCTTTTGCGCCCCCACCGCCTAATGCAAGTGAAATGTCCATATCGAATTCCTGATCGCATGCACAATTAGAAACTTACCCTTGACTCAGTGGCAGCAGAGCTGGTGTGACGCCGCTTTGCTTACGCACGTTGCGTTATGGGATGCCCCGCGATCCCCAAATCAAACCGCGAATTGGAGAGGCGGGACGAGTGACAAGGCTTTGCATCACAGCCTCCGGTTTAGCGCGAGGAGTCAACTTGTCCTGTAGATTATACGCTTCCCAGAAATAAGGGTTTCAATCGCCATCCAAAATCGATAATTAGCTTCTCTTGCTATTCGCCCAAAACCCAAGTGCTCCAATGCAAAGGGCAGCGAAAATAGAAATCAGGATTAACGGAAGATTATCCTTTTTGGGATCCGAGCCGGGAAAAAGCGGGATAGGAGTTGGAGTTAGGGTCGAAGAGGTGATTACGGCTGGCATGGAAGTTGCTAAATCGGTAACGTCCGGTTCAATAGAAGGGGATGCGGTAGCAGTTTGGACGGTCTCCTTCCGAATGAGGAGCTTCTGATCTGAATAAATATCATTCGAGGGCAAATCGTTCAGGTCGCGGATCTGCTTGATCGTTGTGTTATAAGCGATAGCCAGGCTCCACAGAGTTTGTCCGTAACGGACAGTATGGATCACAAGCCCGCCCGAATTGGGGGTACTGAGCGCAACTGGTACCATGAATTGATCCACACCCGGCGTGCCGTTCACGGTTACGCCGCTAATCACGGTCCCCGCGGGGACAGGTGTATATTCCTGCGGTTTGCCACTGGCTGTGGGGCGTGCCGTGTCGATCACAAAGCAGACTGTGCCGTCCTTACCGATTGCAACTCCGCCGCCGATATCCAAATAATTGGGCGACAACATCGTGTTGGTATGCGCGTCATCGCCCAGCCAGGCATGGATCGCTGCCTGGACATCGCCACTGGAACCAAAGAGATAATTCTCAGACCGGTAGCCGCCAAGCGATAAGTCGCCTCCCAGGGGATATCCCAACGATAAGAGCTGTTCGGTTAGGCTCATCCCATTCGGTCGGGCATGGCCGGATCCGCCTTGCGTGTTAAGCAGATAATCAGCCTGAGACTGAGCAACATACATCAATATGGAATTTACACGCAACGCCGGGAGGCCATATGCAATTCGCAGATCATTAACGGCGCCGATCAATTCGCCTGGAGTCGGTTGGCTCTGTTGTGCGAGAATAGGAACCGATCCACGCGGTTGAGCTGCTACTGACGAGACACCCCCCAGGCTGGTAAACAGTAGTACGGCAGCCAAAAACCAAAACAGAATCCTTTTCATGTCCCGGCCCAATGCACAAAAGAAAGCGGTGAGGATTGCCTGTAAGCTAAGTAGCCGGTCGAAAGTAATTAGAACCAACCATGGTGCTCTTTCGGGGGCTCAGCCCCCGAAAAGCACGAAACAAGTATCAAGATTTACGAACGACTACTTAAACAGTCGTTTGAGAGTCCTTAGAGAGCGTTTCTCACGTGGAAATTCACCGGAGATACTCTGGCTGACTTATGCTCTGTGTCGCCTTCGGAGTCCACAGGTTGGGCGGTGCGCTACGCTTTTCCGCACGCTGCGAGGTTTACTGCGCTCATGCCTTGTAATCTTATCCGTATAGTAGTTGCAGCAGCAGAGGCAACCTTAAGGAATAGCAGGAGGAGTATCGGGTGTAGCTGTCGGTGCAGTTGTTGAGCTTGGAGCTGGAGTATTTGTTGCAGGCACGCTTGTGGGCTTAGGAACTTTTACAGTGAAGGAAACAGCCAGGGAGGCCCCAAACATATTCCCATTTGCATCCGCCATGCGCCAATAGCTGGTATAGTCGCCGGGGCTGTTAGGAGCGCTCATGCCTACAGAAATTTCGGCCCAATGTCCCGCCTCTACTACCCTTAAAAGCTTGGTTGTTTTCCCGTTGAAAGCATTCCCACTCAGAAGCATAATCTGATATTGATACACCCAATTGCAGGTGCCGGTATTGGCGACCTTCCAGGTCTTTTGAAAATCCTGCTTGGGGCTCAAGACCGTTCCACTTGGAATTGTGACGTCGCGAACGAAGGCCAGGTTGTTGCAGCCGACAGCCAGAGAGTTCGGGTCGATGGTCGGTGTAGGTACCGTCCCGGTGACGGTTGGTGTGAGGTTAGGCGTTAGCGTGGCAAGTGGTAGATAGTAGATCAGGGTTGGCGTTGGGATATTCGCTGTCGGAAAGATCAAGGGGCTCACAGGAGTGGGGGGCACGTCTGTAGTAGGTACTGGCGAAGGCGGAACCAGGGCGGTCTGCGTCTGAAAAAGCGAAACAACCAGGGTGCCAACCAAAGCCGTGGATATGGAGTTCGCATCCACCGGCGTGGATGTAGCCACTCCGCTGCCGCAGGCGGTCAACAAGGTGGTAAGAATCAAAAGGGGTATTAATGTTTTACGAGCAGAACTCATTCGACCTCCAGATGGAGAATGAACAGCAACGATTTACCGCTGCCTTAATCCAATGACTAAATCCCGCCTATAAAGATGCTATCATGATACACCAATTCTGTCGAAACCTGAATGATTGCGAATCGGGTGATTGGGTGACAAGTAAATGGAGGAGAGTACGATGTGCAGGTTCCGAGGTCGGCAGACTTCCGTTGAATTCAACTGTTCATCTGTTCGATCGCATCAACGACTGCACTTTACCCCAGGGTATATGAATGCCAGCCGAAGCCGGTTATTTGCCCTTTATTGACGGCCGCGATGATTGACCAAGTAGAACCAGGATCTTCCTTCAATTCCCCTCGAACAACGATTCCAAATCCTTGACTTCCACGTTTACCCGCACACGGCCGATCTCAATCGGAAGCGCGAAACGGGATATGCCGCCGGCTTTCTTCTTGTCGAAACGGAGGGCGCGTATGAGTTCCTGCCGGGACAGGTCCTCGGGGATCTCAGTGGGAAGCCCCAGGGCAGAAAGCGCCTCGGCGATCCTGACAGACAAGCCTTTGGCCGCAAGGCCCAAGGTTTCAGCCAGTCTTGCCTCCGATACCATGCCAATCGCCACGGCTTCGCCATGCCGCAACCGGTATCCGCTGACAGATTCCACGGCGTGGCCAACCGTATGCCCCACATTCAAAACGGCACGCAAACCTTTTTCAATGGGGTCATCTTCTATTATCTTCACCTTAACTGCCATGGCGCGCCGAATGATTTCCAGCAAGTTGCTTTTTACGCTCTCCAGACCGTGTGCAGTAAGTTCGAACAAATGGGGGTCGGCAACAATACCGTGCTTGAGGACCTCAGCCAACCCCGAACGCAACTCCGCTTCAGGCAGGGTTTCGAGCAATTTCGGGTCGGCCAATACAAGCCGCGGAGGATGGAATGAGCCGATGAGATTCTTCCCTTCGGGCCGGTCAAAGCCGGTCTTGCCGCCAAGAGAAGAGTCCACGATGGAAAGCAGTGTCGTAGGAACAACCACCCAATCCAGGCCGCGCATGAAGGTTGCGGCCGCGAAGCCCGCAAGGTCACCGATTACTCCTCCGCCCAGGGCTACAACTGTACTCTTCCGGTCAAGTCCCGCTTCCAGGAAGAAGCGCCACAGACCGGATATGCTATCCTGTGTCTTGGTAGATTCACCGGCCGGGAGGATCTTCAAATGCGGTTCGTAATTTGAACGCTGCAGCGATTCCAGCGCGCGATCGGCATGAAACACGGCGACATTTTCATCGGTAACAACAACCGGATTCCTCAGGCCGCGAGTGCCAAGCATTTCACCGAGCGAGTCGAGCCCGCAGGGCTGTACCAGGGCGTCGTAGCCAGCGCCCATACTGCGCAGGTGGAAGTGTCCGACCAGGAGCTGAATTTGCCAAGCCACTTCTTCAGGAGTGCTTCCACCTATGTTGAGACGATTTTGAAAAGAGCCATAATGCTCCGCTCGACTCACCATTAGAGCAGTAAGCTTATTTGCCGGAACTCCTTCCAGCCAAGGGCGACCCTTGGCATCGCCTTCCAGGTGATCCAGCAAAACGGGGACGTCTGCATCCAGATAAACGACGATGCCGTGGGATTCAGCAGATTTCCGATTCTCCACGCGCAGCAGCGTACCGCTTCCGAGGGCAACCACGGAATCCGGGTTCGACAAAATCCGGGTCAGCTCTGCGGATTCGATGTCACGAAAGCCGGCCTCCCCTCGATCGGCCATTATCTGCGAAATATCCGCGCCCGCGGCCTGTTTCGTCAGGGCGTCCAGATCAACGAACGGCAGGTTGAGCTTCTCGGCAAGGACCTTACCGATTGATGATTTTCCGCTGGCCGGTGGACCGTATAAAAAGATATGTCCCATTTTCACTCCCACCAGACGTGTGAGAAATTGTCCATTGGTAAGTCCTCGAGGCTGGCCTTGCGCAGCATTTCGAAACGCGGCTGCATCTCGGCCAGCGAGTCGCCGCCGAGCTTCTCGATAAGAGCCTCGGCCAGTATAAAGGCCGTCATGGCTTCGAGAATGGGCACAGCACGCGGTACCGGACAAAAATCAGAGCGCTCGTATTTGGTAGGGGATTCCTGGCCGGTCGCCAGGTCCACAGTACCCTGGGGCTTGAGCGTGGTAGCGATGGGCTTCATAGCGACTCGGATAACGATCGGTTGGCCGTTGCTCACACCGGCTTCAATGCCACCCGCACGATTGCTACCCCTTATCAGCGCAGCAGCACTGACCTCCTGCGCCCTTTGGGCTTCGTGAGTAGAAAGCCGGATCGAGTCGTGTGCCTTTGTTCCGGGCAGGCTGGCGTTCTCAAAAGCATCCCCAACTTCCACGCCCTTCATGGCTTGCACACTCATGACAGCCATGGCGAGGCGGGCTTCGAGCCGGCGGTCCCATTGGGCAAACGAGCCCAGTCCGGCCGGCACTCCGAGGGCAACAATTTCCAGGATGCCGCCGAGCGTATCCCGATCATGTATGGTCTCTTCGATGCAGATACGCATGCGCTGCGCAGCCTCCTCCTGCGGACAGCGAACATCGCTGTGCTCAGCGCGTTCGAAACGCTCAAGGTAGGGCATATCTCCAGGCTCGGAATCAATCTCACCGATGGCGCGCACATATCCGCCCACGATAATGCCAAACTGCCCAAGGAAATGTCTGCACACGGCGCCAGCCGCGACCCGCATAGTTGTCTCGCGGGCGGAGGCACGCTCAAGGGCCGGACGCAGGTCGCGATAACCGTATTTGACCGCGCCGGTCAGATCTGCATGACCCGGACGCGGCGTTGTCATAGGTTCGACCGTTTTTCCCTTCCATTTGGCATGATCGGCATTCAGCACTTGGAGTGCGATAGGCGCACCGGTTGTCTCTCCTGCCATCACGCCGCCGAGGATCTGGACGATATCCGTTTCGATCTTCATGCGGCCACCTGAACCGTAACCCTGCTGCCGCCGCGCCAGTTCCCGGTCAATCACCTGCGCGGGAAGCGCCAAGCCGGCGGGTATTCCTTCCAGGATGGCGGTCAAGGAGGGACCATGGGATTCACCTGCAGTAAGAAACCGTAACATAAAGTCTCCGGGGAAAGGGTACTGGAAGAGCGGCTCAGAGTTCAGTCTGGTTGACAGCGCCCAACATGAGGCTGCGAGGAATGTCCCGCCCGGTCCACAGTTGGAACGCCAAAGCGGCTTGTTCTACGAGCATGCCCATTCCCGTGCTGGCTCGCAGCCCTGCAGCGCGGGCCTGTTTGACTAATTGCGTCTCGCGCGGGTTATAGGTGAGGTCATACAAAACGGCTGCTTTCGGAAAAGCCAGGCCATCAATCCAGGGTGTCTCATTTATATTGGGGAAAGTGCCGACGGGAGTGGTGTTCACGATCAAGCGAAAAGTAGACAGCAAAGGGATAAGCTGCGGGACATCGTACCCGACAACCCGCAAATGAGAGTTTGCAAATTCCCTTGCCAGTTCGACGCGCCGGGCTGCAATAGTTACCATCCAGCCGGCATTTGTGAGTGCATAGGCGACGGCGCGGGCCGCCCCGCCTGCGCCCAGGATCAGGGCCGCCTTTTCCAGCAATCCATCCATCATCGATGAAGGGGCCAGGGCCCCATCCAGAAATTTGTTCAGATCGGTGATAAATCCCGGAGCATCGGTGTTATCACCGACCAGCCTATTTTCCTTAAGGTAAATTGTATTGACTGCACCTATGGCCTGAGCGCGGAGAGTCAATTCGTCCAACAGTGGGATTGTAACGTGTTTGTGGGGGGCGGTGATATTCAGACCGGTCAATTCGCCGGAACGCACTTTATCGAACAAGGTGATGAGTCCCGGAATGTCATCTCGAGGGACCATGAAGAGTGAATAGCTGCCTTGCAGGCCACAGGCTTGCAGAGCAGCGCTGTGCAGGGCGGGAGAAAGACTATGGTCGAGCGGGCAGCCGATCAGACCGAGGCGAATCATCCCAAAGTCCTCAAAACGTCAAAATAATCCGGGAAGGTTTTGGAGACACAGGCAGGGTTATCGATCTTCAAACCAGGCACTCGCAGACCGATCAGCGAGAAAGCCATTGCCATACGGTGATCGTTATAGGTCTGAATTATGGCAGGCCTGAAAGGAATTGCAGGGATGGATCGGTCATGCCATCCGAATGTTCTTCCACTTTGACACCGAGGCGCGCTAATTCCGTACAGGTCGCGGCAATACGATCGGTTTCCTTTAGACGAGAAGTCGCCACGCCGGAGATGTGTGTAGGAGTTGCTGCAAAAGGGGCGACTGCCGCCAGGGTCTGGGCAGTATCGGGTATATTACGCAGATCCACATCAACGCCGCGCAGGGCCCCAGAACCTGTCACTTCGATGTAGCCCGGCCCTTCGGAGATGGTACAGCCCATTTGCTGAAGAACCCTGAGAAAGGTCATATCGCCCTGTTTGGAGCGGCGAGAGGTATTTTCGACCCGCACACTCCCCGTGCAAATGGCCGGTGCGGCAAAAAAGTATGAGGCGGCAGAGGCATCCGACTCAATGGTATAGGTTGCGTTCGATTGATACTGCCCAGGGTGAATGATAAAACGTCCATATCCTTCGCGTTCGATCTCAACCCCAAAGTCACACATCACGTCCAGGGTTAGATCTATGTAGGGCCTGGAATTTAGTTCCGTTGTAACCTTGATATCGACCGGCGCTTTGGCGTACGGAGCAACCATCAGTAACCCTGAAAGGAATTGACTGGAGATATTCCCTGCAATCGAGGCTTGCCCCCCGGGCAAGCCCGAGGCAGATATTTTGATCGGTGGACAATTCGATGAAGATATCTCTATGGTTGCTCCCAACTGGTTCAGGGCCGAGACCAGATCACCGATCGGGCGGGAGCGCATGCGGGCATCGCCATCCAGGACAAATTCACCGTCACCGAGGGTAAGAAAGGCTGAAAGGAAGCGCGCAGCAGTCCCTGCATTGCCGCAAAAGATTTGTGCCTGTCTGGCAGGGATAATCCCATCAAGACCTGTAATGCTCATTTCACGGCGGCTAGGAGCCAACTGAACGTCGAAGCCCAGGGTTTGCAGGGCCTTTGCAAAAATAAGTGTGTCATCCGAAAAAAGAGCATCCGTGAGGCGCGTTCTACCGGCGGCAAGGGCTGCGATAAGCAAGGCGCGATTAGTTAGTGATTTGGAACCGGGCACACGCACTGCGGCGCGGAGAGCATGGGATACGGGAATAATCTCGAGAGCGGTCATTGGCATCAGGCAAAGGTTTGATAAATGGAACGAGACCGGTCCAGGAGGATACGCAGGTCGCTAGAGTCCCCTGAAGCAAGGGCCGCCTCAAAGGCTGCCAGCTCATTTCGAAGCAGGTCCAGCGCTGCCAACACATTTTCGCGGTTGGTTTCGAGTACACCCAACATCATGGAAGAGGGGGTGCCCGCAAGCCGGCTGGCAGACCGCAGACCGGGGCCGGCCAGCATCGCAACTTCCTGGGCTACAGCCGTTGCCGGCGCGGTTGTCAGCACGGAGGCGAGAGCCGAGGAAAGGAGAAAAGGAAGATGGCTTGTTAAGGCAAGCACGCGGTCATGTTCGGATGCATCCATCCAAATGGCTCTGGCTCCAATAGCGCCGACGATCTGCTCAACGGCGTTTCGAGCGCGTGACGAGCTGCGTGGGAGTGCGGTCAGGACGAAGGGAGCAGATTGATACAAGCGATCCTCCGCGTTTTCGAGTGAAAGTTTTTCCTTGCCGCAAATTGGATGACCGCCTATGGGGTCGAGGCGATCGGGCAGCCGTGACATCGCCTCTACGATCAGGCGCTTGGTCGAACCCAGGTCAAGGATGATACAACGATTTGGCATGAGACCGGGGAGCTGGTCCAGCAGAGCGAGGATGATTGGCAGCGGCGTCCCTAAAACCACGAGATCGGCCTGGGGCAGGAGCCTTGCAGGATCCGCCTCGGCACGGTCGACGATCTTTCTCGAGAGGGCCAAGTCCAGGGTGACCGGGTCCGAGTCGATCCCATAAAGAGCACGACAATGTCCCTTTAAGGCAAGCGCGAGTGAACCGCCCATCAACCCCAACCCGACAATCGCGATAATCGAATCATCCAGTGAAAAGCCATCCTCCGACATGTTCACCAGCCTGCCTTGACCGGGCGGTTGATGGGTGCAATACGGCGTCCCACCACCTGGGCTATCGCGCTGACTTGTTTGACCATCTCTGCGAATTTCTCGGGTTTGAGCGACTGCTTGCCATCTGATAAAGCGTGAACGGGATCGGGGTGGACTTCGACGATCAACCCGTCTGCGCCGGCAGCCACCGCGGCCCGTGCCACAGCTGCAACGTAATCGGCATTGCCCGTAGAATGGCTTGGATCGAGAATTACCGGGAGATGAGTAAGGCCCTTAAGAACTGGAATGGCATTGATGTCGGTGGTGTTGCGGGTGGCGGTTTCAAAGGTACGGATGCCGCGCTCGCACAGGATCACCTGGCGATTGCCGCCCGCCAGGACGTACTCGGCGGACATCAGCAGTTCTTCGATGGTGGCAGAAAGGCCGCGCTTGAGCAGGACGGAAGTACGCGTCTCCACCGATGGCGCGCAGCAGGTTGAAATTCTGCATGTTGCGGGCGCCGGTCTGGAGCACATCCACATATTTGACCATCAGCTCGAGCTGGGTCTGGGACATGATCTCGGCGACAATGGGCATACCCGTTTGTTCACGGGCCTCTGCAAGATACTCAAGTCCTTCTTCGCCCAGTCCCTGGAATGAATAGGGGGAGGTACGCGGTTTGAAAACGCCGCCGCGCAGGGCGTTGGCACCTGCTTCGCGGACGGCATGAGCGGTTTCCAGGATTTGCGTTCGGGACTCGATCGCGCAAGGTCCGGCGATGATGGCAATTTCGTTTCCTCCAATCTGAAAGCCGTCGAGAGGAAATACCGAATTCTCAGGATGGAACTGACGGGAGGCCAGCTTGAACGGCTGCGTAATGCGTTTCACCGCTTCCACTCCATCCAGCACTTCAAAACGATCGTTCGGAATATTATGGCTCTCGCCAATCGCACCGATAACCGTAGTCTCCACCCCCTGTGAAAGATGCGGGGTGAGCCCCAGCGATTTAATGACGTCGATAACCCCTTCTACCTGCTCCGGCGTTGCATTAGGTTTCATGATGATCAGCATGGCTAGCTCCTCCATATACTAAAAAGATTCGTTCCTCTGTTGATTTATTGCGCGGCGATCAAATCGGGACGGAGCTTGACTGCTTCGCGTAAATACACATGCGTGATGTCCGATTGAAGGCAGTCCGTATTCCAGTGAACCAAGACACGGATCACATGCGGCAGGCTCCCGGGGACAGGGATCTCAACGGAGCAGATCATGGGGACGAGACCCCATCCCATTTGGCGGGCGCCTTGCGCAGGAAACGTCGAGACCAGGTCATGAGTAACGGTGAAAAAGACGCTGGCAATGTCTTCCGGATGCATTCCGGAGTTGGCTTTTAGAATCGCTTCCAGTAATTCGCGGGTCGCCTCCAGAATAAGCTCGGGCTGATCAGCCGGAACCGTGGTGGCGCCCCGCACTCCTCGAATAGTCATACAACAACCTCCAGGTGGGACGACCCTTGCAGGTCATCGCCGTAAGATCAGGTAATAAAAAAGAGCGAGACCGTTTGGTCTCGCTCTTTACGTATACAGATCTTTTTGTCTGTCTACTTAAGCGCCGCCAACGGCAACCGTGTTTCGGAGGCCGTAATAAAAATAGAATGCAAACCAAAGCTGCGACTTAAGCATATTGGACGGTATTCTATGCGCGAGAGAGGCATCCGTCAAGAGGGGGATTTACCAGGGGATTTACCTTGCCTCAGCGCATTATGATAACTGGTTGCGAATTCTATTGCGGCTTGCACCGGGAGAGGACTCTCACCAAGAGTACGCACACAGGCCGAACCCACGATCACGCCATCCGCCAGGGCCCCAATGATGCCGGCTTGTTGAGGGGTTCCAATGCCAAATCCTACGCATACCGGCAGCGAAGAAATCCGGCGCACGCGCCCAACCAACTCTCCCAAGCCTTCGGGTACATCCTTGCGCGCGCCGGTTACGCCGGTCACGCTGACGAGATAGATGAAACCCTGCGCAGAGCTTACGATCAATTCCATACGTTCAGGCGGGGTTGTGGGCGCCAACATACTGATCAATGGCAAACCCGCGCCGGCTGCGTTCCTGAAGTCACCTGCTTCCTCAGGAGGCAGGTCCGGAATGATGAAACCATCCACGCCGGAAGCGCGGGCCACCTCAATGAAATCCTTCAAGCCATAGGCCAGCATCGGGTTGTAATAGCCCATCAGCACCAGCGGGATGCTCACCCCTCGGCGGCGCAGCTCTGCCACGGCATCCAACGACTTCTTTATGGTGATGCCCTTCTCCAATGCGATTTGCGTCGCTTTTTGGATGACAGGCCCGTCGGCGAGAGGATCGGAGAAGGAAAGACCCAGCTCGATCAAATCAGCACCGTTCTTCGCCAGCGCCTCGATCACATCCAAGGAGGTGTTCAAAGATGGGTATCCCAGAGGAAAGTATGGCATGAAGATCGGCTTGTGTTCGAAGGCAGTTTCGATGCGGTTCATGGTCTCTCGGTTTGCAGGGCAGTATTGAATGAAAAAAGACTTGCGAATTCGAATAGATACGAATCGGGCAGGTGCGTTATTTTTGAGAAGGGCAAAGCTCACCGGAAATAAGAGTAAGGTGATGATAAAAATCCGATTGGCAAACTGGACGTGTGATTGGCCCGGCCTGAAACAGAGTCCAATTATTAGCTTTCAACTTTCAGCTCTCCGTGAAGCTCATTTATGACGGTGTTCAAATCCTTGTCGCCGCGTCCCGACAGATTAACCAGGATCACCTGATCCTTGCTCATGCGCGGGGCGCGCTTGAGCACCTCGGCCACGGCGTGAGATGACTCGAGAGCGGGGATGATGCCCTCCACCTTGCATAAGAGCGAGAAGGCCGAGAGGGCTTCTTCGTCGGTGGCGGAAGTGTAAAAGGCCCGCTCGGTATCGCGGAGCAGGGCGTGCTCCGGCCCCACGGCCGCGTAATCGAGCCCCGCTGAAACGGAGTGGGTTTCGGCGATCTGTCCGTCTTCATCCTGCAGCACGTAGGTCCGGGTGCCATGGATGACGCCCACGCGCCCGCGTGAGGGGTCGCCGAAGCGCGCGGCATGCCGCCCGGAAGCTATCCCGTCGCCGCCAGCCTCGACGCCGATGAGCTCGACGGATTCATCATCCAGGAAGCTGCTGAAGATACCGATGGCGTTCGACCCGCCGCCGACACAGGCGATCACCGTATCGGGCAGGCGGCCGGTCTCAGCCAGCATTTGGGCGCGGGCCTCGCGGCCGATCACCGACTGGAATTCGCGCACCATGGTCGGGTAGGGATGCGGCCCCAGCGCCGAGCCCAACAGATAATGCGTATCGCGCACGTTGGTGACCCAATCGCGAATGGCTTCATTGATGGCATCTTTCAGGGTGCGGGTGCCCGAGTTAACAGGGCGGACCTCGGCGCCGAGCAACTGCATTCGAAAAACGTTCGGCTCCTGACGATGCATATCCACGCTGCCCATGTAGACCACGCATTCCAGACCCAGCAGCGCGGCGCAGGTGGCAGAGGCCACACCATGCTGTCCTGCGCCGGTCTCGGCGACTATCCTTCGTTTGCCCATGCGTTTGACCAGGAGCGCCTGGCCCAGAGCGTTGTTGATCTTGTGCGCGCCGGTGTGCGCCAAGTCTTCACGTTTGAGGTAGATCTGCGCGCCGCCCAACTGCTCTGAGAGACGGCGAGCATAGGTGAGGGGAGTGGGACGACCCACGTAGGAGGCGAGCAACTGGTTGTACTCCAGCTGAAAGGCCATGTCGTTCCTGGCCTCGACGAAGGCGCGCTCCAGCTCGATCAGGGCGGGCATCAACGTCTCGGGAACAAACTGTCCGCCGTAGGGGCCAAACTTGGTGGGTAATAAGGTAGTCGTGGTCATCATTTCTCCGGCATTAGCCTGGTTGGGCAGGCCAGGAATAAAAGAGATTTAACGCAAAGGCCGAAAAAGGCGCAAAGGTAAAAGGTTCTTCTGTTCATTCATGGCATGCTCGTGGTTCAGAAATTCCTGCGCAAAAAAAGTATTTCACCTGTAAGGCTTCGAGGGTGACTAACCTACAGACTGCTTGCGGGAGCCGCTACTTCAAACGCATCGAACGGACCGCCTGGACAAAGGCATTCATACGAGCCGGGTCTTTCTTACCGGGGCTGGATTCGACGCCCGAGGCGACGTCCACGCCCCAAGGATTTACCTGGCTCACGGCCTGCGCGACGTTATCGGGGTTTAGACCTCCAGCCAGCAAAAGTGGGCAGCGTTTTGCCAGCCTGGCTGCGGCAGGCCAGTCCGCAGTGAGGCCAGTGCCGCCGTAAGAGCCATTAACGCTTGCGTCCACCAAAAGGGCAGGAGCTTCGGTCCGGAAGTAAGGATTTTCGCCAGCATCCGGAACGCAGCGATAAGCCTTGAAAGCCCTGTCCCCAAATGAGGCACAGAATTCGGGCGATTCGTCGCCATGCAGTTGAGCCAGGTCAAGCGCGCCGGTTTCCAATAAAGCCGCAATTTCAGCCTGCGAGGCATTGACAAACACACCTACGCGTTTGATGGAGGGTAACTCTTTTTTCAGAACCGAGGCGATAGGCAGGAATTCATGGGCCTTAATATACCTAACGCTTTTTGGATAAAAGTTAAATCCAAGGTAGTCTGCGCCGGCGTCCACAGCGGCGAGGGCTTCCGATAGAGTTTTGATCCCGCAGATCTTGACGATGGTCATGACAGATTGACTTTCCAAATTATTCAGGTTAACCAAGATTGGCTTGCCGTATGGTTTTACGGACAAACAGCGACTAAATTCGCCACTACTGTTAGGCAAATATATTTAATATAAATAGTATTACAGCGCAAGGTTAGGCATAAAAACGGACAATCGGCCCAATGTTGACTTGCGATGAGATTGATAGGCGGCATAATTTCTTTTTTGATAGTAACGGACACGCTGCAAGGCGAGGGCGATGTCAAAGACAGGCAGAGGCAGAGCCGCCTTCAGCAGGATGCGAATTTGGTAAGGGGTGAGAGCGGGAGCTTGTTCTTGCAATTGGAGGCGCAAGCGAACAAGGAAATGATGAGCCAACGAGACCAAAAGCATGTGATGATGCCAACCCCACCAGCTGCGCATTTCGTAATGGTCAAAACCGACTTCGCCTTTAGCTTCTTCGAAGAGGATTTCAATGGGCCAGCGCATGCCACTCATACGCACCAATTGGCTGAGCGGTATGTCGGCAGGCGCATTGCTGAAGTAATATTTGATTTCCGTCGGATCGTCGAGGTTGCGGCGAATGATCAGCCACAGTTCCGCCGCAGGGAGATTCTGGCGCGACTCGACCACGCGCAGGAAGGCAAACTCGCAGACGATCGGGCCTTGGCTCCCTTCCTTAATGATGGCGCACAGCCAATCCTTTTTGGCGATCTTCGACACCAAGTCCTTGACCTGAAGCGGGTGCTGCTCGGGGTGGCGCAGTTGAAGCCGTGTAGGGCGACGACCATGACCGCTCCAGTGGGGCACATACAGTTTGGGAGCGGTGCGCCAAATGCGAGACGTGGACTTCACTTCGGTGAAATACCATTTGCCCATGGCGTCGATGCCATCCCGGAACGAGGGCGAATCCCCGTACAATTCGTCCGCCGCGACCCAGGAAAACGGCAAACTGTCCCGTATTTTGGCTTCTTCCACCATTTTCAGCCCTATTTCCGGCTTCGTCTGAAATTCCAGCTCTTCCGGTACCCCACACGCACGCCGTCGCTCTGCGTGTTCCTCCTCGAACCAGGCCTCTGGCATGAACAGCCGTCCTTCAATCAGGCTATAGCCCTTGCGGCTGGCATATCCCAAATACACTCCCACCTGACCATTCGCAATCTTGCCCACCGAGCCACAATATTGCGCCACCACGCCCACTGAGTCCTCCCCTTGTTTCACAACGCTCGACTCGTCGATCAGCATCACCCCGTCCTCTTCTCCCAAACTTTCTGCTACCAATCTTTGATGCACTACCACCAGCGGTTCCACATCCCACCGGCTTTGTCCCACAAAGTATTGCAAGCTCCGCACCTTCTCTCCCAGCCCCAGTGCCATCTGCTCAACATTCTTTCGCTCCGCCGAGCTCAACAGACCCCGCACGTACGCATGGCTGTGTTTCCCTTGTTCCACGCGTCCAAATGCATTGCTAAATTCGTTCATGTACTTCGCCAATTCCTTCGCACAGTGCTCCACATCTTTCTGGCTCAAATGGCAATCCGGCGCTGGACCGCTTTCCAGCAGACTCTGCCAATCTGTCCGGCGCATTTCAGTTACAATTCCTGCGGGCATGGTTTTCTTCGTCTCCTTTCCACTTGGCGGTGGTTGGAGAAAGATACCATGCCTCTCTATTTCAGGCTATTCACTTGGCCTGCCACTAACTTTGCGCTGTAATAATAGAGATGCTTAAACAAGTCTTTGGTGTGGCATCGTTCCTGCCTGAAAACACGGGATTGCTTCAGTCGCCTGGGCACAACTTGTTGTGCCCCTACTCCTTCGCCCTTGAAGAACTCAAGGATCTTCGACAATGACAGGCTTCGCATAAACCTTCTGGCCTGACAACTCTCTGACCTTTGCTGGGATATCGGGGGCAGTGAGGAGGGCTTCGCCAACCAGGACCGCGTCGACGCCTGCCTTCGCAAGACGCTCCACGTCTTCGGAGGTGAAGATGCCGCTCTCTGCCACCACGGTAATATCCGCAGGGATCAACGAACGCAAACGTTCGGTGGTCCCGAGAGAGACTTCAAAAGTAGCCAGGTCCCGATTGTTGATTCCGACCAGTCGAAGCCCGGGCAGGCACAGGGCGCGTTCGGCTTCGGCCTCATTATGGACTTCGACCAAGGGCGTAAGGCCCAATTCCAATGCGAGGGCATGCAGAGCGGCAAATTGAATGTCATCGGTGAGGGCGGCGGCGATGAGCAGGATGGCGTCGGCGCCATTGGCGCGGGCCTCGTAGATCTGCGGCTCGGCAATGAGAAAGTCCTTACGCAGCAGCGGCAGCCGGGTGTGATGCACAAAACGCAGATCGTAAAGCGTCTGAAGCTCGCCCAGGAAATATTTCCTGTCGGTCAGAACGCTGAGGGCGGAGGCGCCGTTATCCGCATAGATGCGAGCCGTCTCAAACAGGTCCATGCCTGGGGCCAATATACCCCTGGAGGGGCTGGCGCGTTTAAGCTCAGCGATCAAGCTCACATTGCGCCGCTGCCCCTGCGAAGAGACCGAGGCTACTGCCGCACGAAAATCCCAGGGAAGAGGAGTTTGCTCGGCCGCGCGGCGCAGGGCGCGGAGGTCCAGCCCGGCAAGCTCGGTCTTCTTATGAGCAATAATCTCTTTGAGGATGTCAGTCATGCGAATCTACTCACGGCTTTTCTCATTCCGTGGACACGGAATGAGAAAGGGCATTCTTGCGATAGAGGATGAGCCATTGCGGTCATGCTGAGGCCGGCTGCGAAAACGACTTGCTAAAATCAAGCAGGGCGTCGAGTTTGGCAAGCGCCTTGCCATCATCCAGTGAGGCGCGCGCCTCGGCCAGGCCGAGCTTGAAGTCGCCAGTTTCGGCAGCGATGGCGCCTGCGGCATTGAGCAGTATGGCGTCCCTGCGTGCGCCGTTCAGCTTACCGCTGAACAGGTCGCGCATCATCAGGGCGGCCTCGTCCGGCGTACCGCCGCGCAGGTCCGCTACGGTGGCGCGGGCAAGGCCCAACTCGGCAGGGTCCAGATCGTAGGTGCGCACGGCCCCGTCTTTAAGATGGCTGATACGGTTGAGGCCGCAGGAATTAAGTTCGTCGGTGCCTCCCGCGCCGTGGATGATGAGGGCAGCACGCGCGCCAAGCTCATTGAGAACGTTGGCGAGAGGTTCCGTGAGAGCTGGAGAATAAATACCGATAAGCTGAACATCGGCCCCGGCCGGGTTGGTAAGAGGCCCGAGCAAATTGAAGATGGTGCGCTGACCGATCTCCTTGCGCGGCCCAATGGCATATTTCATGGCCGGGTGAAACTTGGGCGCGAACAGAAACCCGATACCGATCTCATTAATGGCACTGCTGACCTGTTCGGCGCTCAGGTCGAGGTTGAGGCCAAGGGCTGCAAGGACGTCCGCGCTGCCGCACTGCGAGGAAGCGGCGCGGTTGCCATGTTTGGCAACTTTTCGCCCGGTGCCAGCAATGACGAAGGCCGCGGCCGTGGAGATGTTAAAGGTCTGAGCGCCGTCGCCGCCGGTGCCGGCAGTGTCATAGACAAGAGTGCTGCGGTCGCCGAGTTGCACTTTTACGGCGTTAGCGCGCATGGCGCGGGCGGAACCTGTGATCTCCTCCACGGTCTCGCCTTTCATGCGCAGCGCCACGAGATAAGCGCCGATCTGGGCCTGCGTGGCGCCACCGGTCATGATGACGTTCATGGCTTCCTGGGCTTCCGCGGCAGTGAGGTCGACCCGGTTTATGGCTTTGGCAATATATGGTTTAAGCATGGCATCTTCTCCTTTTTTTATGTTGGTTATCGGTCTGATCTCGAGAAAGTTCTTGAGGATGGTCTTCCCGTGTGCGGTTAGGATCGACTCGGGGTGGAACTGCACTCCGAAGGTGGGATACAGTTTGTGGCGCAGGGCCATGATCTCTCCCTCGGCGGTGGAGGCGATCACTTCCAATTCGGCAGGCACAGGCTCATTGACGATGAGGGAGTGATAGCGCATGGCCTCGAAGGGGGAAGGGACGCCTTGGAATATGTCGCGACCGTTATGAGTTACTTGAGAGGTCTTGCCGTGCATCAGGCGCGGAGCGCGCTCCACTTTGCCGCCATAGATGGCCCCCAGGCATTGATGCCCAAGGCAGACACCCAGGACAGGGATGCGGCCCGTGAAGTAGCGAAGGGCCTCGCTGGAGACGCCACCGTCCTGCGGGCTGCCCGGCCCGGGCGAGACCACAAGATATCCTGGGTTTAGGGCGATGAGCTCCTGGAGGGTGACCTGGTCGTTGCGATAGACGCGGATATCCGCGCCCAGTTCACCGAAGTATTGAACGAGGTTGTAAGTGAAGGAGTCGTAATTATCTATGAGGATGAGCATAAGGTTTTCCTTTCAGGTAGTGCTGCAGCCCTGGCGGAGAAGTCTGGAGAGCCTTTCTAAATGGAAATTCACCGGAGATCAACAGAGATAAGGAGAGATGAACGGAGATTCTTCTGGAGAAAAAGACCGGAACTGCGATGGATCGGAGTAAATTGAGGCTTAGTCTCGATATCATCTCGCTGCCCAACCAGGATCAGCCATTCGTCTCGGCGGCTTCGATGGCGCGCAGCAGGGCTTTGGCTTTGTTGACCGTTTCGTTGTATTCACTGGCCGGGTCCGAATCGGCGACGATGCCCGCGCCGGCCTGCACGGTGACGTTATCGCCATGAGCCACGAGCGTGCGGATGGCGATGCAGGTATCCATGGCGCCGTCGAAGCCAAAGTAACCGACCATGCCGGAATAAACGTCGCGGGGGGCGCCTTCAAGCTCGGCAATGATCTGCATGGCGCGCACCTTGGGCGCGCCGGAGACGGTGCCAGCCGGGAAGGAAGCGCGCACCAGGTCGAAGGCCGACTTATCGGAACGCAGTGTCCCTTCCACGTGAGAGACAATATGCATGACGTGCGAGTAGCGTTCCACGTTGAAGAACTCGGGCACGCTGACCGAGCCGTATTCACAGACGCGCCCGAGGTCATTCCGGCTCAGGTCCACCAGCATCACGTGCTCAGCGCGTTCTTTGGGATCGGCCAGCAATTCTTCGGCGAGAGAGGCATCGGCGGCGGGGTCGGTTCCTCGGGGCCGCGTCCCGGCTATAGGGCGGAGAGAGGCGTGCCTGCCCTCGAGGCGGACCAACATTTCAGGCGAGGCACCCACCAGGTGCAGCGGTTTCCCGTCCACGAGGCCGAAGTCAAAAAAGAACATATAGGGCGAAGGGTTGATGCGACGGACGGCGCGATAGATGTCGAACGCTTCCGCATTCGTAGGCCGCGTGAAGCGCTGTGAAGGGACCACCTGCAGGATGTCTCCGGCCGCGATGTATTCCCTGGCCTTGCGCACCATCGCCTCGAATTGGGCCTGCGTTTTGTTGGAACGGATCTCAGCCACCGAAACGGGCTTGGAGACGGCCGCGGGCAGAGGCTGTTGAAGGCGGGCGATTATATCGTCCAGTTTGGCCTGCGCCGCAGCCTCGTTTCCATCCAGAACATTTGCGATGAGGAACAAGGAACGGCGGGCGTGGTCGAAGGCCACTGCGGTATCTGCCAAAAGGTAAATGCCTTCGGGCAAGGCGGCGGGCGGAAGATGGGCCTTGAGGACAGGCTCGAAATAGCGCACGCTTTCGTAACCGAGATAGCCCACCAGGCCGCCGATAAAGCGCGGCAGGCCGGGCTGAGGGGAGAATTGATAGCGCCCAAGCTCGGCCTCCAGCACGGTCAGCGGGTCAGCGGAGAAGGGGAGGTTCCGCTCCTGCCCGTTCTCGATCACCTGGATATGGTCGTCCCGCAGGAGGTAGCGGGCGCGCGGCGCAATGCCGATAAAGGAGTAGCGGGCGATGCGCTCGCCGCCGTCAATGGATTCGAGCAGGAAGGATTCTCCCTGGCCGCGCAGCTTAAGATAGACGCTGACGGGTGTCTCGAGGTCGGCGGGCAGCTCACGGACGAGGGTTTTTACAGCAGCAGTTTCAAGTAACATATCGTTTTCCTTTACTATCGGATAAGGCTTAACCACAGATAAACGCGGATTGATCAGAAGAATAAAGACTTGACGCAAGGGCGCAATGGCGCAAAGCTTTTTTAATTTCCAAGAACTGATTAACTCACCTTACGCAGAACGTCCCGAATGTTCCCGTAATTTGGGCTTACTTTCTGCCCAAACCTTCGGGACGGTGCGTAACATCAACTGATTAACAAAAGAATCCCCTCCGTCCATAGGGACGAGAGGGGACTCCCGTGGTGCCACCCAGGCTATAAAGCCGACCGGTTAATAAAAAAATCCCTATTGTGATGCAACAGGGATTGGGCCAGCTTCACTCTTTCAGGTACGATCTCTTGCGAGATTTATACCCTGGCCCTGTAACGGGAGCGTCCCGAATTGTGTTACTTGCGCCTGAGCGGCGCGTTCTCACTCTCAACTCGGAGGGCCATTCGGCTTCTGCGCTTTTGCCCGGTTTGCACCACGTACCACCCGGCTCGCTGGAAATCGCTTTGAAGCGTACTCGTCCTCGTCAGCGTTTTAGATATTGGAGAGTATTCTATGCGCGAGAGGGGGAGAAGTCAAAGAGGAGGAAAATTGAAAACCATGGTTTTTTCAAGGTCGAGAAAAAGGGGTAGTAAGGATTGAAAAAGCATCGGAGAGATGTGCGGCAAAGCGCCGCCTGGCTTGGGCGGCATTGTTGAAGTGTGCTTGACGGATCAGAGCCAAAACGAGATTATTGATCGAAGCCATCACTTTTCCGGTTTGGCCGATCGTCATTCGAGTGGCATCTTCTTGGAAGGTCACGTCGCGGCGATAGTGCAGACCCGTCTCGATCCCCCAATGAGTGCGGCGAATATTCAATAAGCGAGCAGGGGTGGCTTTGGAGCGCGACAGGCTGGTAATGCCGAATTCGACTTCATGGGAAGTACGATAACAGCGTCCAGCACGCCACCATTCGAAGTGTCGTTGCAAACGATACACTTGTGCCAGGCCGGGCCAAGTCGAATAGGGGTTGAGCATTTCGCTGGTCGTAAGGATGCGAGTCTCAATGCGCCCGTGACCTTTGCTGACTTTTTGAACGGTGAGGAAATCGGTTTGAATCTTCCCAAACCCAGGCTTTGGATATTCAGGCGCAAAGAGTTGCTGAATGTTGTTGTACAGCATGGGCTGGTTTTCTTTTACTGGAAAAACGTAGTCGCCACCTTGCTCCACAATTTGAGCCGAGAGCCGTTTTTGGGTGTGCAGGGCGTCTGCGGTAACCACTTTTCGTGAGATTTCCACCGATTTTAGGGCTTGGGGTGCCTTGGCGATCTCGTTTTCCTTGCGCCCGACTTCCACCTGCGACAGAACCTTCGCCTGTTTCACATCATAGACACTCAACAGATATTCGCTGCCCTCCTCATCCTTCTTGCGCATCCCGCGCACGGTTTTCCCATCCATGGCATACACTTCTCCATGCTCGCCGCTCTGATTGTATTCTGCCACCAACCTCTCGACCTCCTCTTGATATAACCCATATGCCAGGATCCGCCGATAGGTGCTGTGGCTCGGCATGTTCGCACGTTTCAAGTGCAACAACTCCACCAACTGCTCAGCATGATTCTTCCCCCAGTCCGCCATGCCACTGGGCGTATCTTCCCCGCACAACTTCGCCATCAATATGATCATCAATACCGTTTCTAAACCATACAACTTCCCCCGCGCTTTCCGCCTATCCGTGAGCTTCGCCAGACGCTCATAGACACTCCCCACATCATACACTACCCCTGCGCCACTATACTCCTGCTTGACCTTGCCAGTGCTACAATGCATTTCAGGTCCTCCTTGGTTGATTGCTTGTTGGCACTCGCAATTGTACCGAGAAGGACCTACTTCTTATTCTTTGTCAAGCGACCTTGAAAAAGCCATTAATTGAAAACTGACGAATGGAAATTCACCGGAGATACTCTAGAAGCAAGAGCGAGTACCAATGGACAGAGATGGGCAGAGAGGAACGGAGATAGAGAAAAATGGAGGCAGGGAAACAAGGAGAGACGGAGGCAGGGATAGAGGAAAAAGGTTTTTTCGAAGCATCCTCGCTTGAGGGTTTGACGTCTTTAACGAATTAGGGGAGACCTCCGGGGTCTATGGAAAGTTAGTGCCAAAATGCGGCAGCCCTTGCTGCTTGCTCGGTTTTCCATGACAAATGACAGATGAAATCGGTAGGGGGATTTGATATATTATTTGTGTCAAGGGTCAGGAAACCTGCTTCGAATCCATCGCAGCCTAATGCCCGGTATTGGATGTCGGATGACAGCCATCCACAAATAAAGATACGAGCTGTATAGGCCCTGCAGGGCACCGATTGCAGTGGTACCTGCCGTCTCCCGGCCCCACCTACGACCTGGAAGCCAACCCAGGAAACCTGCGCGTGACCGTTCCGATCTGGTTCGATCACTGGATCGATATGGATAATTCACCCCAACTGCGCCGCACCGACATAGGGGACGGCGATTGGGCCATCGAGACCCACCTGGCGCTGGCCGATACGAACGCCGGGGATCAATGGGAGGTCAACCTGATGGCGGGCTTCGGTCAATATGACCAGCAGTGGATCACCATCCGGAGTGATAATGTCCTGCGTGTCCTGCGTGTGGGCGAAAACGAGACCGCCTATGCGGAAGACATCAGCCTGCCGCTCTACATGCGTATCGAAAAGGTCGGCACGCAATACACCTTCAAATACAGATCTTCCACCGAAGAACCATGGACGGTATTCGACACGCAAACGGTGGAGAATCCGGTTAAATACGTTGGCCTGCAATTCCGCACCTTCTGGACCAGCTCCGGCGATGCCGTATTCGACATCGACTACTTCAAGCTGCAGCGCTCCGGGGAGGCTGGATCGGGGCCTGAGAAAGAGGTCGCGGTGGACGATTTCAACGGCTCGGAGGTGGCTCCGGAATGGGAGTGGTACACTCCCAAGGGAGGACCCACGTATACGGTGAGCGACGGGTCGCTGCACACGAGCCTGCCGGCTTATGATTCCTTCGAACATTGGACGGACGTAGACGACGCGCCGCAACTGCAGCGGACAGACATGGGGGAGGGAGATTGGGCGATCGAAACAGAATTGGAGAACATCAGCGCGGCGGAGGAGTCGGGATATTGGGCGGCGCTGGAGGTGGGCTTCGACCAGTATGACCAGTTGTGGTATGGGATGGTGGACGACGGCCAGTTGAAGATCGGCCGCGTGGGGGAGTATGAGACCTTTGCCATGCCGCAGAGCCTGCCGCTGACCATGCGGTTGGAGAAGCGGGGGGAGGAGTATATTTTCATGTACAAGCACGACGCGCAGGAAGCCTGGACAGTGCTGGCGCCGCAGGAGTTTGCGGGTACGCCACAATATGTGGGCCTGTTGGCGCGCAGTTGGGATACCGGCAGCGAAGACCTGAATGCGGACTGGTCTTACTTCCGCCTGGAGAGCTGGGCGGAAGAGGAGCAGCAGATGAGAGTCTCCCAGCCGCAGAACAGTGTACCGAACGGACCGGAAGCGGTTCCCACACAGAATGTGACGCCTACGCCCACGCTCGCGCCGACTCCTGTCATTACGATTACGCCGACGCCCATGAAAACGCCTACACCGCACTCGGGCCTACTGCCCATCATTGATCCGAAGCCGGAGCCTAACCTTGTTCTGGCAAGGTACGATCAGCCGAGCATTCCGCATGTGGGTATGTCGAGCCTGAACCAGGAAACGGTGAGCCAGACGATCGATTACACGTATGATCCGTTGGGCAGGCTCACGGCAGCGGACTATTCGACGGGCGATTACTATCACTATAGCTATGATGAAGTTGGAAATCGGTTGAGCCAGGACAGTTCGGCAGCCAATCAAGAAACAACTACTCACTACACCTATGACATTGCCAACCGAATGACCCAGGCAGGGAATACTGCCTATAGCTGGGATGATAACGGCAACTTGCTCGACGATGGATTGAATACTTATACGTATGATCCTGCAAACCGGCTTGCGGCGGTCAGCAATCAGCAGTCGGCTTCAGCTTCCAATATAACGGGCTGGGTGATCGCTTGCAGCAAACGGTAAACAGCCAGACCACGAATTACACGCTCGATCTCAATGCAGGGCTGACGCAGGTATTGGATGATGGCACGGACACCTATCTGTATGGCGTGGATCGAATTGCACAGATTGGCGGCAGCGTGCTTAGCCAGCAGAGGTATATGCCGTTTGGGGAGGTGAGGACAGAGCCGATTTCAGATTTGCGATTTTGGATTGGGGGTGAGGCGAGGAGACCTTAAGGTCATAAATTGGCGGGGACAGATTGCTTTGCGATCCTGGGCAGACACTATAGCCATTTGATTATTCAAGCAAACATAAATGGGGGAGTAACCAGAAAGCGATTGTTCAATATTGCGCTAGCACCCAATAAGATATTGACAACCGTATTTATCCTGTTATACTGTTAGAGACATCATACCACCATACCAGTTCAGCAAAAAACCGAAGATTTCTACAACTGATTAAAGATAAAAGCATGTACCTGCCCGTTCAGACCGAACGTCTTTACCAGCAGATCGTCGAGCAAATAGAACTCCGGTTTGTCACCGGAGAGCTCAAGGTCGGCGACCAATTGCCTTCGGAGCGCGAGCTTGCGGAGCAATTTGGGGTGAGCCGCATAGCGGTGCGTGAGGCGGTCAAGGCGCTGCGCGAGAAGGGCCTGGTGGAGATCAGGCCGGGGCGGGGGACGTTCATCACCAACGGGGCGCAGGGGGTCGTGAGACATTCGCTCGGTCTACTCATGAAGTTTGGCTCGGCAGGCGCTTCTCCCAACCTGGTGGAAGTGCGGGAGATCATGGAGCCGGAAATCGCGGCCCTGGCGGCGATGCGAATTAACGAGGACCAGGTGGCGGCCATGAATGACGCGGTCCGCGTGATGGACACCGCACTGGATAACGCGGATAGCTTTGTGGAGGCGGACCTGGACTTCCACCTGGCATTGGCCCAGGGAACACAGAACCCCATTATTCCCATCCTGATGGACTCGATCATCGACCTGCTGCGCGTCCAGCGCAAGCGGATCGCACTGGTGAGCGGCGGTTTATCGCGCGGGCAATACCATCATAAGAAGATCCAGGAAGCTGTGATACGGCACGATTCGAAAGCAGCCCGCCTGGCGATGCAGCGGCATCTTGGGCAAGTGCGTAAGGATTCAGAAACCTCAACCTGATTTGTTTCAGTTGAGGTTTTTTTGATCCCGGAGAGGATTATGGCGAGACTCGGTTTTATCGGACTCGGAGTCATGGGGGGACGCGTGGCGAAACGGCTGATGGATGCCGGCCACAGCGTGGTGGGCTATAACCGCACGCGCTCTAAAGCCGAATGGCTGATAGAGCGAGGCATGATCTGGGGCGACTCGCCGCGCGAGGTGGCCGAGGCTGTGGATATCTCTTTCAGCATGGTCACCAACACGGCGGCGCTGCGCGGCGTTGCCGAAGGACTCGACGGCTTCCTGGCGGGCCTGGGCAGGGGCAAAGTGCATATCGATATGAGCACGGTCAGCCCAGCTTACAGCCGGGAATTGGCAGAGCAGGTTTTGGCTTGCGGCGCTGCGCTGCTGGACGCGCCGGTGTCGGGCAGCGTGAGCACGCTCGAAGAAGGGAAGCTGTCCATCATGGTGGGGGGCGACCCCAGCGTATTCGAGAAGGTGAAGCCGGTCCTGCTGAACATCGGCCCGAAGGTGACCTACGTGGGTGCGAATGGACTGGCGGTCAGCATGAAGATAGCGACGAACCTGAGCCTGGCCGTGCAAATGCTGGCCTTCAGCGAGGGGGTGTTGATCGCAGAGAAGAGCGGCATCCGCCGCGAGGTGGCAGTGGATGTGTTGACAAACAGCGTGATCGGCTCGCCCATGGTGAAGTACCGGGGGCCCTTCGTGCTGCAAATGCCGGAAGAAGCCTGGTTCAACGTGAACATGATGCAGAAGGATATGAACCTGGCGCTCGAATTGGGCCGCCAGTTGGACGTGCCGCTGCCCACCACGGCGGTGACGAACGAGTTCCTCACGGCGGCGCGAGCGATGGGATTGGAAGAGCAGGATTTTGCGATCCTGTTCAAGGTGCTGGCGAAAATGGCAGGAGTCCAGGAATGAACACGAACACAAAGAAACCCGCCGCGTCGCATCTGGAAGCGCCGGACGTGGAGCACTGGCTGCACGTTTACGAACAGATGGCGAAGATCCGCGAGTTCGAAGAGAAGGTCAACGAGCTGTATATGAAAGCGCTGATGCCGGGCCTGGCGCATTTGTATTCGGGGCAGGAAGCGGTGGCGGTGGGGGTGTGCGAATCCCTGCGGCGCGACGACTACATCACGAGCACGCACCGCGGGCACGGTCACTGCCTGGCAAAAGGCGCGGAGCTGCACCGCATGTTTGCGGAGCTGCTCGGAAAAGAAGCCGGCTACTGCCGCGGCAAGGGCGGGTCGATGCATATTGCCGATCCCGAATTGGGGAACCTGGGAGCGAACGCAATCGTGGGCGGCAGCGCAGGCATCGCGACCGGCGCGGCCTTCTCGGCGAAAATGCGAGGGACCGACCAGGTGGCCGTCTGTTTCTTTGGCGAGGGGGCATTAGGGCAAGGCCTGGTGTATGAGGTGATGAACATGGCCAGCCTGTGGAAGCTGCCGGTGATCTATGTATGCGAAAACAATACGTACAACGAATACACACATTTCAGCGAAACGCTAGCAGGTGAGATCAGCACGCGGGCAAAAGCCTTTGGGATCCATTATGAAGTTGTCGATGGCCAGGATGTGCAGCTGGTCTACGAGACCACCCAGAAGCTGGTGGAGCGGGCCCGCCGCGGCGAGGGCCCGGCCTTCCTAGAGTGCCAAACATATCGTTATTATGGCCATCATGTGGGCGACATCAACCGGGCGTATTACCGTACCAAGGAAGAAGAACAAGAATGGCGGACCGATCGTGATCCGTTGAAGATTTTGGCAGAGAGATTGATCGAGCAAAAGCTCACCGAACAATCAGTTTTGGACAGCATCCTGAACGACATCCACACCGAAGTGGAGAGCGCCGTGCAGTTTGCGCTCGAGGCGCCATATCCCGATAAGGATGAGGTGGACCAGGATGTTTATGCGTAAGAGATGGTTTCTGAAAGAGATAACCGGAGACACCTGACTTACGCCAAGTGCAAGTGTAACTAGAGATGACCAGAGATAAACAGAGATAGCCAGAGATACTCTAAGAGCAAGAGCGAGTACCAGTAAACAAAGATTTTTTGAAGAAAGATTGGTAGTTCACGGCAAATTAAGGTGTTAGGTACTCTTTCAAATTGTTGAGAAACACGAGATTGCCACGCTCGCCCGGTCGAGTTGCGCCAAAGAACACGGCTACTCGACCTCCGGCTCACTCGCAATGACAATTTTTTTGTGGAGTCACGCAGACAATATTAAGTAGCAGGCATGGAAGAGAACTAAACGAGTAGAGGATAGAGACTGGATATGTGGAGAAGTTTTGGTAGCGGAGGAAGGCAATGCCCGAGCGAGAACTGACCTTTGCTGATGCGATCCGTGAGGCGCTGGCGGAAGAAATGCGGCGGGACCCAGGCGTATTTATCATCGGCGAGGATGTGGCTGAAGCAGGCACCCCGTTCAAGGTGCTCACGGGGCTGGTGGAGGAATTTGGAACGCAGCGCGTGCTGGACTCTCCCATCTCCGAGCCCGGTTTCAGCGGGTTGGGCGTCGGCGCGGCGATAACCGGCATGCATCCGGTGGTGGATATCATGTTCGGCGATTTCCTCACGCTGGCCCTTGACCAGATCGTCAACCAGGCCGCCAAAGTACATTACATGTCCGGTGGAAAGCTGAAGGTGCCAATGGTCTTTCGGACGACGCTGGGAGCCACACGTCGTTCAGGCGCGCAGCACTCGCAGAGCCTGCATGCCTGGGTGAGCCATGTGCCCGGCCTAAAGGTAGTGCTGCCCTCAACGCCTTATGACGCCAAAGGATTATTGAAAACGGCAATCCGCGATGAAAACCCGATCGTCTTTTTCGAAGACAAGATGATGTATAAACTCACGGGGCCGGTCCCTACGGAGGACTACACCATCCCGTTCGGCGTTGCGGACGTCAAACGCACCGGGAGCGACATCACGTTGGTGGCGACCAGCTCCATGGTGCAGGTGGCACTGGGAGCCGCAGATAAACTGAAGGAAATCGGCATCAGCGCCGAAGTGGTGGACCCCCGGACGACGAGTCCGCTCGACGAAAAAACGTTGATCGAGTCGGCTAAAAAGACCTCGCGGGCCATCGTTATAGATGAAGGATATCAGCGCTACGGCGTAACGGCAGAAATTGCTTCCGTGATCGCCAATGGCGCTTTTTATTATCTCGACGCGCCGGTGCAGCGCATGGGAGCCATGGACGTTCCCATTCCGTTCTCACCCGTGCTGGAAGATTTGACCGTACCGAATGAGGAAACCGTATTTCAAATGGCAAAGAGCCTTTGCGGCAGGAGTTGAAATGGGAATCAAAACATATGGAACCATGGCGGTTGATTGGGAACAGCGCATCGATTTCGATCGTCTGCGCCGCGAGCGGCTGAGTCGCGCCAAGCAGCTGCTCAAAAAATCGGAGATGGGCGCACTGCTGTGTTTCGACATGAACAATGTGCGTTACATAACGGCGACCCATATTGGGACGTGGGCCCAGGACAAGGCGAACCGGTTCACGCTGCTGCCCCAGGACGATGAGCCGATCTTGTGGGACTTCGGCTCGGCGGCGCGGCACCATCAGTTGTACGCACCCTGGCTGGGTGAGAATCGCTCGCGGGCCGGCATCTCGCTGCTGCGCGGGGCAATGTCACCTGAGATGGGCCGCGCCGAAGACGTGGCGCGAAAAATAAAGATCGAGCTGCAGGAACGCGGACTCGAGAAGGAACCCGTGGGGGTGGATATTGCCGAAGTGCCGGTGCTGTTCGCGCTGCAAAACGAAGGACTCAAAATCGTCGACGGGCAGCAATTGATGTCCGAGGCCAGGCTCATCAAGACGCAGGACGAAATTGCGCTGCTGACGCACGCGGCCGCCCAGGTGGACGCGGCCTACGATGAGCTGTACCGCGCGATGGTGCCCGGCATGCGTGAGAACGAAGCTGTGGGGCTGGTTTCCAAAGTGCTCTATGACCTTGGCTCGGAGTACGTGGAGGCCGTGAATGCGATCTCGGGGGAACGCTGCAACCCGCATCCGCATGTGTTCTCGGACCGGATGCTGCGACCGGGCGACCCGGTTTACTACGATATCCTGCAATCATATATGGGCTACCGCACCTGCTACTATCGCTGTTTCACCATCGGGTACGCTTCGCATGCGATGGTGGACGCCTATAAGCGCTGCCGCGATTACCTGGATGCTGCCATCGAGCTGGTGCGACCCGGACGCACGACTGCCGAGATCGCGTCGGTGTGGCCGAAGGCCGAAGAATTCGGCTTCCCGAATGAAGAATCTTGTTTTGCCCTGCAGTACGGGCATGGTGTGGGGCTGGCGATTTGGGAGAAGCCGGTGATCAGCCGCCTGGTATCGCTCGACCACCCAAGTGAGATCAAACCGGGGATGGTATTTGCGCTGGAAACCTACTGGCCTTCGACGGATGGGTGGAGCGCGGCGCGGATCGAAGAAGAGATCGTGGTTACCGAAACCGGGCACGAGATCATAACGCGCTTCCCGGCTAATGACCTGATGGTGGCGGGGCATCACTATTACACCTCCACCGGTCCTTTATCCACCACGCGCACGCATGAACCGGATATGAACGAACGCGTCGTTGAGCTGGTGGCATCTGCGAGAGGTTAGATGGCGAAGAATGTGGTGATGCCTGCGCTTGGAATGGCGCAGGAAACGGGTGTGTTGGTGAGCTGGCTCAAGCAGGAAGGCGAGCCTGTCACCAAGGGCGACCCGCTCATGGAAGTCGAGACCGATAAGGCCACGGTCGAGATCGAAGCGCCGGCCTCGGGTCTGCTGCGCGGCATCACGGCGCGGCAGGGCGATACGGTGCCGGTCGGGCAGACCATTGCATGGATCCTGGAGCCCGGCGAAGCGCTGCCCGCCCCTGAGCCCATCAAATTGGGCTCCGAACCAAAAACCAAGAGCGCTCTTATCCCTAACATGGTTGAACCCCAAGAAGCTAAAGCAATGCCCCGAAAACCCTCAGTCGAGGTTTCCCCTCTGGCACGCAGGATTGCCGAAGAAAATGGGATTGATCTTTCCCTGCTGGCGGACTCGGGCAGAAGGATCGAAAAAGCAGATGTGATGGCTTTCCTGCACGAGCAGAAAAAAAACGGCGGGGCAATAGCAGCTGCTGGAAGTCCTCCTGTAGCGGTCTCGACCAGGATACCGGCTTCGCCCAAAGCGCGCAGGCTGGCGTCTGAACGAGGGCTCGACCTGGTGCTGATTGCTGGCTCAGGCCCAGAGGGAGCTGTACTGGCGGCCGATGTGCTGGAATTTAAAGTAAGCCCCGAACCAGAGAGCGTTGAAACGCCGGGCACGGTGTGGCGCCTGATGGCGGAGCACATGACGCAAAGTTGGACGAACGTGCCCCACTTTTACCTGATGCGTGAGGTGGACGCGGGCAATTTAGTCGAGTGGCGCGCACATATTTCGCCGCTGGTTGAAAAGAAGATGGGGATCAAACCCACCTATACCGATCTGCTCGTCAAGGTGATCGGGACCGCCCTGGCTGACCACCCGCGTTTGAATGCGGCCTGGTCAGAGGCAGGCATTGTAAGGAACCAGGAAATAAATATCGGTATCGCCACGGCGGTCGAGCAGGGGCTGGTAGTGCCGGTGGTTCGCTCGGCGAACACGGCCTTAGTGGGCGAGATCGCCGTACAACGAAAAGAGCTGGTTGAACGCGCACAAAATAGGAAACTGCGCCCCGCAGACATTACAGGCGGCACTTTTACATTGACCAACCTGGGCATGTTCAACGTGGATGCCTTCCTGGCCATTGTCAACACACCGCAGGCTGCCATCCTGGCAGTGGGACGCATAGCAGACCGGGTGGTCCCCGTGAATGGGCAGGCGGTCGTCAGGCCCATGATGACGATGAGCCTATCATGCGACCATCGCGTGACGGACGGGGCACGGGCCGCACAATTCCTGGATGATCTGGCACAACTGATCGAAGACCCATGGAGATTATTAGCATGACAACACCTGAAAAACTCCGGAATGCTTCTGTCAAGAAAGCCGTAAGTGGAACCAATGAAAAGCCACGGCTGGGTGAATATGGCTGTTACATCGGCGGCGATTGGATCAAGACCGGGGATGCGATAGAGGTAAGAAGCCCATACGATGAGTCGCTCAGCGGCTTGGTGCATCGGGCGGGTCCGAAAGAGATCGAAACAGCCATCGCGAAAGCAACAAAAGCTTTTCAAACGACACGCAAAATGCCGGTATGGAAACGCGCTGAGGTGCTGGAGAAGATCAGCGCAGGGATCGCCGCCCGGCGCGAAGAGTTTGCGCAAACCATCGCGCTGGAAGCCGGCAAGCCGATCCGTACTGCCCGCCTGGAAGTAGATCGGGCTATCTTCACTTTCAAAGTTGCTGCAGAAGAATCCAAGCGGATCTATGGTGAAATCGTCCCGCTGGATTGGATCCCGGGCACGGAGGGGCGGGAGGCGCAGATCCATCGCGTGCCGCTGGGGCCAATCGTGGGCATCAGCCCATTTAACTTTCCGATCAACCTGGTGGCGCATAAGGTGGCCCCGGCACTGGCAGCCGGGGACCCCATTATTTTGCGCCCGGCCAGCCAGACACCGTTGAGCGCTCTCAAGCTGGCCGAGATCATATCCGCTTCAGGCTGGCCCGCTGAGGCCTTCAGCGTAGTGCCAAGCGCCACGGAGCATGCGGCCCCGCTTATCGAAGATGACCGCGTCCGTTTGCTGACCTTTACGGGAAGCCCCGCGGTGGGCTGGTCGCTAAAAAAACGAGCGGGGCGCAAGCGCGTGACACTTGAACTTGGCGGCAATGCCGGAGTCATTGTACACAACGATGCTGATCTGGGATACGCGGCGGAACGCATTGCCTGGGGCGGATTCTCTTATGCGGGGCAATCCTGCATATCGGTACAGCGTGTGTATGTTCATGCAGATGTTTATGAATCTTTTGCGGGACAATTCGTCAAGCGTGTAAAGGCTCTCGTGGTGGGCGACCCGCTTAACGAAGCGACAGACGTGGGCCCGATCATCGACAGCGGCGCGGCGGAACGGGTGGAAGCCTGGATGGCGGAGGCGGTGAAAGACGGCGCCAAGGTCTTAACGGGCGGTTCGCGGCAAGGAAATCTCTGGCAGCCCACCGTATTGGCAGAGCTACAACCCGGCATGCGCGTCAGCTGCCAGGAGGTCTTTGCGCCGCTCGTTGGGCTTTACCCTTATACAGAGGTCAGCCAGGCCATCGCGGCGGTAGACGACGGCGATTTTGGTTTGCAGGCAGGCCTGTTCACACGCGACCTGGGCATTGTGCGGCAGGCGTTCAGCGATATTGAGGTGGGCGGGCTGATGGTGAACGATGTATCCACTTTCCGGATCGATCATATGCCCTATGGCGGGGTCAAGCAGTCGGGCTTCGGCCGCGAAGGATTACGCTACGCCATAGAAGAGATGAGTGAAATGAAGCTGCTTACATTCAATTACCGGGCATAGAGGCGCTCGATGAAGCCAGGAAGGAGGTGAGTGTAGAGGAAAATGTGAGAGAAATCGCCCTTTATCTGTAGATCTGTTTTTCTTACCCACGCCAAAAGGAGACTACAAGAGGAGCAACCATGAAATCGAAATTCTTGACCTTAATGATAATGATCGCCGTGACAAGCCTGCTGGTCACAGCCTGTGGCACGGCTGCCACACCCACCGCCGCACCGGCGACGGCGATCCCCGCTACCGCGGCACCGGCCCCGACCAGCGCACCAACGGCAACGCAAGCGCCTCCCATCAAGATCGGGATCTCGCTTTCGCTCTCAGGTGATTTTTCGGCGGACGGCCAGGGATTTAAGCAGGGGTATCAACTCTGGGCGGATACCGTCAACAAGAACGGTGGAATGCTCGGTCGCCAGGTCCAGTTGGATATCGTATCCGATGCCAGCAGCCCCGACCAGGTGCAGACCAACTACGAGAAGCTGATTACCGTTGACAAGGTAGATCTGGTGTTTGGCCCATATTCCTCCCTGCTGACCAAACCCGCCTCCGACGTGGCAAACAAGTATGGCTATGCCATGGTAGAAGGAGCCGGCGGCGCACCGTCCGTCTTTGACCGCGGCCTGAAGAACGTCTTTGATGTTTCTGCGCCCGTGCTCTATTGGCTGGACAGCTTCGGAGAGTATCTGTTGGCGCTCCCGGCCGACCAGCGACCCACCTCGATCGCATACGCCACAGAGGACGATCCCTTTACGCAACCACAAATCGATCGCCTGAAGGCTACCATGGAGAAAGCCGGGATCAAGACCGCATACTATCAGGTTTATCCGGCCGAGACCACAGACTACAATCCGATTGCGGACAAGATCATTGCCTCCAAAGCCGATGTTGTTGTCGCAGGTGTGTTCCTTCCCGATCTAACGGCTTTTGTGCAGCGTTTCCGCCAGCAACACTACAATCCCAAGGCCCTCATCGCCACTTCCGGACCGGACCTGGGCAACGATTTCTTAACAGCCCTTGGCGGCCCTCAGGTTGCGGAAGGCATCATGAACCCCAATGGATGGTTTGCCGCACTGGACAATCCTACCAACGCGCAGATGGTGAAAGACTACATCGCTCAGTACGGCGGCACGCCGGATCAGATCAATGGCGATGTTGCGGAAGGCTACGCGGTGGGCCAGGTAATGAAGCAGGTCATCGAGAAGATCGGCAGCCTCGACAACGCCAAGATCCTAGACGAATTGCACTCCGGCGCCACCTATGACAGCGTGCAGGGCCCGGTAAAGTTCGATGATGTTGGCGAAAACATCGGCAAGCCGCAGTACCTGCTTCAGTGGCAGAATGGAAAATTCGTGCCGATCTATCCGGCGGTTACCGGTGGCATGCCGGAATATCCAAAACCCAATTGGCCTTAGTCTGATCGGCGGTTGTGCAAGGGGCAATCCGACGGGATTGCCCCTATCTACCAGCGACTAATTTATGTCAGGCAGGTGTGAATGAGCCAGTCCTTCTTACAGGGCGCGGCCGTCTTCGGGATGGAGTTCTAACATGGCTTTGATCATGGATGCAGTACTTACGGGCATCTTCACCGGCGGAATCTATGCCTTGATGGCATCGGGGCTGACGCTCGTGTTTGGCGTGATGGATATTATCAATGTGGGGCAGGGAGCGCTGGTCATTCTAGGGGCTTATCTCAGCTATCTCCTTCAGAGGGACTTCCACATCGACCTGTTCCTGGGGCTCTTTGTCACCATGCCGGCCATGTTCCTGTTCGGCCTATTCCTGGAGCGGGCTTTCATCCGGCCCATCAAACGCGATCGCACGACCCTGTCGATCCTGGTCACCTTTGCGATTTCGTTGATCATCGAAGGATTGCTGGGCATTGCCTTTACGACCAATGTCGTCCAGTCGCAGGCGTGGTATGTGACGGCTTCGTTCCAGGTCGGTGAATACTATATCGCCTATGTTTACGTTTTCGTCTTTCTGCTCAGTGTTTTCCTGCTGGGCGGACTTTACGTCATCCTCTATCGAACGAAATTCGGATTCGGTCTACAGGCTGCCATGCAGGATCGTACCGCGGCCCAGCTCATCGGCATCGATGTAGACAGGGTATCCATGATGACCTTTGGCATCGGCGTGGCACTGGCTGCGGCCGGCGGGATGGCGTACGGCGCAACCTATGCTTTCAATCCTGGCAGCCTATATGACCTGATCTCACGCCTGCTGGTGATCATTATTCTTGGCGGAATGGGTAGCTTGCGCGGGGCCTTGTTTGCATCTGTTGGCATGCTCATTATCGAAGATGTAACCTCTGTCGTGTGGTCCCCGGTGTGGGCCACCACGGTCTTTTTTGCTCTTTTGATCGCGGCCATGGTGATCAGGCCGCAAGGGTTGTTTGGACGCCTTGGAGGCAGGAAGCAATGAAGATGGCTAAACTCGCAGGCCTCATCGCTGTTCTGGCGGTAGCTGTTTCATTTCCCCAGGTCTTCCCCAACCCGGCTGTTACTACCATCGCCATTTTCACATTGCTTTACGCAACCGCCACGGTGGCCTGGAACATTTTCTCCGGTTACACGGGGTATATAGCGCTCGGCCATGCGGCTTTTTTCGGGTTCGGTTCGTACGCCATGGCGTTGATGTGTATCGATTGGCATGTGCCGGGAGGCTATCTGCCCTTTTTGTTGGTCCCCCTCGCCGGTTTGATTACAGCGCTGTTTGCTGTTCCGATTGGTTGGATCTCCCTGCGCACGCGCAAGCACACGTTCGTGGTGATCACCATTGCCATTTTTTTCATTATGCAGCCGATGGCGTTCAACTTGAGAAGTATCACCAATGGATCGACGGGACTGAGCCTACCCATTCCTTCAGGCTGGGGCCTCAAGTACAATTTTCCTTTTTACTATGCCGCGCTTGCCATTCTCATCATGGCTCAGGTTGTATCCTGGTGGATTCGCAGTTCAAAATACGGGCTTGGATTGTTGGCGATCCGCGACGATGAAGACCGGGTTTTGGGTCTGGGCGTCAAGACCGGCCCCGCCAAACTGGCTGCTTTCGTGATCTCGGCATTCTTTGTGGGGATGGTGGGCGCCTTACACGCCTATTTCCAGGAGTCGATCTTCCCGGCTTTTGCATTTGATCCGCTCTTCGACATCGCGGTAGCTCTGATGGGTTTTTTGGGTGGTCTTGGCACTTTGAGCGGGCCCATTATCGGCGCGCTGATCCTGGAACCTACCCAGCGGTATTTCACGATGCAGTTCAGCGCCAGCGGCTACTATCTGATCATTTATGGAGCGCTTTTCCTGGCCATTATCCTGCTGCTGCCGGAGGGCATTGTCCCGACGTTGAACAAGTATTGGCTCAAGTGGAATGCGAGTCGAAGTGGTTCCATCCGCTATGAGGGCGATGAATTGAAGGGTCCAACCGCAGAAACCACGGATCCGTCCGCTCAAAATGGAGAGGGGGTCGAACTGTGAGCATGCTTGAGGTATCCGATGTCTCTAAATCGTTCGGCGGCATTCAGGCGCTGAATGCCTGTTCGGTGGACGTCGAAGAAGGATCCATGACTGGTCTCATTGGGCCCAATGGCTCAGGGAAAACCACCCTGTTCAACGTGATTACTGGTTATGAAACAGCCGATCAGGGAGAAATTCGCTTTGATGGCAAGTCCATTGTTCATGACGCACCCGATAAGATTTTCAGACTGGGGGTCGCGCGTACATTCCAGTTGACGCGCATCTTTCCTCGTTTGACGGTGATGGAGAATATGCATGTGGCTGCTCAACGTGAGGGCTTCAGGGCCCTGTTTGATCGTTGGAGCTCCCCTCATGAACAGCGCCGTGCGCTGGATCTGCTGGATTTTGTCGGGATTTCCCATCTCAAGGACCTTCCCGCAGGCAACCTTTCCTACGGGCAGAAGAAACTCCTGGAATTCGCTTACATCCTAATCGCTGAGCCCCAGGTCATCCTGCTGGACGAACCGGCTGGAGGTGTCAACCCTACCATGATCAGGCAGTTGGCGGATCGAATCCGCGCGCTTAACAAGAGGGGAGTGACGTTCCTGGTGGTGGAGCACAACATGGAATTCGTGATGGGCTTGTGCGAGCGGATCATGGTGATGCATCGCGGTACAAAGATCGCCGATGGGTCCCCGGACGAAGTGCGGAAGAACCCCGCTGTTCTGGAAGCCTATCTGGGAGCTTGACATATGATACTGAGTCTCAAGAACATTGTTGCCGGGTATGGCGGGAGCGACGTCCTCAAAGGAGTGGATCTGGGAATCCAGAACGGCTCCATCACCTGTATCGTCGGTCCCAATGGGGCAGGCAAGTCGACTGTTCTGCGCGTGGTGAGCGGTTTGATCAAACCCCGCAGCGGCGAAATCACCTTCAATGGGCAACCTATCAACCGTCTCACACCGCGCCAGATCCTGTCACTGGGGATCGTGCAGGTGCCGCAGAATCACAGCCTATTCACGGACATGTCGGTTAGAGAAAATGTCCGCCTGGGCGCCTTCATCCTGAACGACCGGACGTTGGTGGAAAAACGTCTGGGCGAGGTGGAGACGCTCTTTCCAGTGGTCAAAGAGCGCGCAAACGACAGGGCTGGCAATCTTTCGGGTGGGCAACAACGCCTGGTTGAGTTTGCCCGTTCCTTGATGCTCGAGCCGTCTCTGATCCTATTGGATGAGCCCTCGATGGGACTAGACCCGATGACCCTGAAGCAGGTATTCGAGACGATCAAATTAATGCACAGCTCCGGCAGGACTATTTTGCTGGTCGAGCAAAATGTGCGCGCCGAACTCGGAGTCGCCACCCAGGGGATTGTCATGGAAAGCGGGCAGGTACGATTGGAAGGCACTCATGAAGAGATCCTTGGAAATCCGCAGATAGGCCGACTCTACCTGGGTGGCACGCTCGCCGACGCTTGAAAATTCGCCGGCTCTCTGACACTTTTGGATGGAGCTAGAACGCAGATGGCGCGAAGTGAACGGATTTACGCGGACTTTTTTCTGCAGCCAAGCCAATGACAGTTGAGCAGCAGCCACTGAACACGGCTCCATAAGAAACTCACAACCATGATCATTGACTCACATGCTCATATTATCGTTCCGGAGATATTGCGGGAGGCTGCACCCGCGGAAGCATGGCGTCCGCGCGTGAAGTGGGAAAACGGCGCGCAAGTTGTGGAATACAACGGGAAGCGCATTGGCTCCGCGAAGCGCGAATTTGTTTCGATCGACAAAATCCTGATAGAGATGGACCGGGCGGGGGTGGAGGCCGTTTTGCTTTGTCCCTGGGTCTCATTGGTCCGATACGAGGTAGGGGCTGAAGAGTCCCTGGCCGCCTGCCAGGTTCAGAACGATGCTTTGGCAAGCCTGGCGAAAAAATATCCCAAACGGATGGCCGGGCTGGGGGTGGTTCCGCTTCAGAACCTCCCGTTAGCCATCAAAGAGCTGGAACGTTTGATGAAACTGGGTCTGAAGGGCATCGAGATCGGGACCCAGATCAACGGCGTCTATCCCGGAGAGGCGCGTTTCCGCCCTTTTTGGGAGGCATGCGAGGCGCTAGGCGCATTTATTTTTATCCACCCTATCGAGGGCGGAGGGCGGGCAGAGTTGAGCAGCTATTATATGTGGAACGTTATCGGCAACCCGATGGAGACCACCATTGCCGCAGGGCATTTGATACTATCCGGTACCCTGGACGCATACCCGCGTCTTAAGATCCTGCTGGCGCATGGCGGAGGAGCGCTGCCCTATCTGTATGGCCGACTGGACCAAGGGTTCAAGCAGCGGCCTGAAATCAATAAGGTGATCTCGCGACCGCCGGCGGAATTCATCAAACGATTTTACTTTGACAGCATTACGCATGACCCCGTACTGCTTTGCAACCTGGTCCAATTCGCGGGCGCGGATCACGTCCTGCTTGGTTCGGATTATCCGTTCGATATGGGGGATGAACACCCCGTTGATCTTGTGCACAGGGCCGGTCTGGCATTCGAGGATGAAAGAATGATCCTCGGGGAAAACGCGGCACGGCTGTTGGGTTTCACACAATAAAGTGAAGGAGAAGGCTATGCCCGACGAAAAAGTACAAGCTGCGATCAACAACTGGGCTCCGCGCTTCACCTCGCAGGGCGTGGACTATAACGATTTCTTTCGCACCACGGCGCGCATCGAGAAATGGGCAGACTGGTGCCGCGAATGGGTGGCTACCGGCGAGGTCCACCATGACCTTGCCACGAAAGCCGAGACCCAGGCTAATTTTGTCAGCGCAGGCGAAGCATATATCGGCGCGGCGTTGTGTTATCACTTCGGCAAATTCGTCTTTCAGGATCACCCGGATGAGTATCTATCGGCCTCGAAAAAAGCTGTGGAGGCCTATGCCGAGGGGCTCAGATGGCTGGACCCGACCGGCGAGCGCGTGGAAATCCCCTTCGATGGTATGACAATGGTCGGCACGTTCAGGATGCCTGCGGGAGCGGATGTCCCGCCGCTCATTTTGCTGCTACCCGGGCTTGATTCTACCAAGGAGGAATTTTTCTACTGGGAAAATGTATTTCTCAAGCGCGGATTAGCGACCTTTTCCCTGGACGGCCCGGGGCAAGGAGAGTGCGGCTACAACTCGAATATCCGTCCTGATTACGAAGCGGCTGTGACCGCTGCCCTGGATGTTTTAACAAAGCGCACAGATATTGACCCCAATCGGATCGGTTTGGCGGGTGTAAGCCTGGGGGGTTACTATGCCCCGCGTGCGGCTGCCTTTGAGCCCCGCGTCAAAGCCGCAGTGGGCATTTGCGGTCCTTACAACTTTGCAGAATGCTGGGATGGGACTCCGTCGCTCACCCGCGCGGCGTTTCAATATCACAGCGGCGCCAGGGATGCCGCCGAGGCAAAAGTGAAGGCGGGTCAACTCTCGCTGGAGGGTGTGGCTTCCAAGATCAAACAGCCGCTTCTGATCATCCAGGGAAAACTGGACCGCCTCATCCCCTGGGAGCAGGCGATCAAGATCGTAAATGCCGTTGGAAAAAATGCAGAGCTGGCGATGTTCGAGAACGGTAATCACGTGTGCAATAATATTCCGTTCATTTATCGTCCGCTTACGGCAGATTGGCTTAGAGAGAAACTGGGGTGAACTGTCCGGGGTGCCCGGGCCGGTGGATCAGGTAAATGGGGACCAGGGTCTGCGGCATGCGGGTTAGTCGTCGTCCGAACTGAATTCTGAAATTGCATCACAAACTGCTCTCACTTGAGCATCGGTCATTTCAGGATAGAGGGGCAGGGAGAGGATTTGAGCTGCGGCCCTCTCGGTCTCCGGGAACTGCCCGCGCTCATATCCAAGATCCTGAAACGCGGGCTGAAGGTGAACGGGCATGGGATAATGGATCGCCCCGGCTATGGAGCGCATTTTCAAGAAAGCCAGCAACCTGTCCCTTTCAGAACTGCGTATCACGTATTGATGATAAACGTGTTTGGCGTAACCGGGCTCGCACGGCAGCGCGAGCAGGAGGCCGGTAAGCAGCTTGTTGTAAAGACCGGCAAGCTGCACCCGGCGATCATTCCATTGCTCCAGATGCTTCAGCTTGACCCTGAGTATGGCTGCCTGAATATCATCCAGCCGGCTGTTCATTCCCTTAACCTGGCTGATATAACGAGACTCCCAGCCATATTGTCGAAGCAACGATAGCTGACTGGCAAATTCGGGGTGGTCGGTCAAAACCATTCCACAATCGCCATAAGCACCCAGGTTCTTTGTCGGATAAAAACTAAAAGCGGCAAGATCTCCCCAGCTGCCGACCCTCCTGTTTTTGTACAAGGCGCCGTGCGCCTGGGCGCAATCTTCGATCACCAAGAGATGGTTTTGACGGGCAATTTCGAGAATCGGGTCGAGATCGGCCGGGCAGCCATAAAGATGCACCGGGATGATGGCGCGGGTTTTTTCCGTGATCGCCGATCCGATCAGACCCGGATCGATGGTGTAGGTTTTTGGATCAATATCAACCAGAACCGGACGCGCACCTGCCAACTCGATGGCCCGCACGGTCGCGACGGCAGTATGTGCAGAGGTAATGACCTCATCGCCGTCCGTGATGTTGCCCGCCAGCAGGGCAAGAAGCAGGGCATCGGTGCCAGAGGCGACTCCCAGCCCGTAGGCGGTACCGCAGAAGGAGGCAAATTCCCTTTCGAAGGCGATCACCTCCTCGCCCAGGATAAAACTGCCGCGGGCAAGGACGCGTGAAATCGCGGAATCGATCTCAGCCTTGTGGGCCTGATATTGGGAAGCCAGGTCAATGGGTGGAATTTTCAGGGTATCACCGATAATGATCCAGGTTCTGGCGGTAGAAAGCGATCGTCTGCTGGAGTCCCAGGCGCAAATCGGTTTTCGGCTGCCAACCCAGGTCTGCCTGGATCCTGGAATAATCGCCGACATAATCCTTGATATCTATGGCGAGCCGCTCCTTTGGGAAGGGTTTTAGCCGGTAGGCGCCGCTCCCATTCAATTCCACGAGCAAGCTCGCGAGCCGGGTTAGGTTAATCCGCTTGCCGCCAAGGTTATAGATCTTTCCTTTTGCTTTTGGATCCGTCGCGGAGAGCAGGAGAGCATCCACCACGTCGTCCACATTATTGGGGTCGCGGATCTGTTTTCCATCCCCGAAGATCTCTATGGGCTTACCCTCCAGCAGGAGGCGGATCCACCATCCAATAAAGGTCTGACGGCCATCCCTGATGCGCATGTGCGGACCGTAGGTATTGGTCATTCGAAGGCTGGTCGTCCAAAGGTTGTACACCCGATGGGAGACCGTGTGATAAAGCTCGCCGGCAAGTTTGCTCACGCCATTGTAGTCCACGGGACAAATGTGGGCTTCTTCGTTTACGGGTAAGGTTCGCGGCTGCCCATACACCTGGCGAGTCCCGGCGAAAACGATCCTGATCTTCGGGCTGAATTCCCTGCATAATTCAAGGATCTGCAGCGGCGCCAGGGCATTGACTTCCAGGTCCGTGACGGGAGCGTGCATGCCTCCCACATGACTTAATAAGCCGGCAAGGTTGAAGAGAAAAGCTTTTCCCCGGACCAGGGCAGACATTCCTGAAGTATCGCGGATATCCGCGATCGTGACGTGCAGCTTATCCTCGATGCCAGCGATATTGAACTTATTGGCGCCCGTTCCGACGGTGAGGTTATCCACGATGAAAACATCGGCGCCCCAATCCACCAATCGCCGGGCCAGCTGGCTGCCTATAAATCCCAACCCGCCCGTTACGAGCACTTGTTTCCCGGAAAATTTCTTACGTAAATTTGGGCTTGACATGATCCTTTTCTAAACGCGGTTTGTGGAGCATCAGCATCCGATACAGCCTGATCAACTGCCGGAAAACCCTGAAAACGCTGCTGAAATTGAAGAATTGTGAGCGGCCGTATTGGCGGTAATAATGATGGACGGGGACCTCCACGAACTTGCAGCCCCTGGCCTCGAGCTTCTTTACCATTTCCAGGCAAATGGCTCCGCCCACGCTTTCAAGATCCAGGGCATTCAATTCCTTGCGCCGGATAAGACGGAAATCGCAGTCCACGTCCCGCAGGTGGATTCTAAAGAGGAGTTTGACAAAATGATGATAAATGCGGCCGATCACTTTTCGAATCATGGGGTCATTGCGGGTGATCTTGTAACCGTTCACCACATCCACGCCGCGCGACCAGGCGTTTACAAGGTTGGAGAGTTCCAGCGGGTTGTATTGCGCATCTCCGTCTGTATAAAATATCCAATCTTTCGTGGCGGCGGCGAACCCGGTTCGCAGCGCTGCGCCATAGCCGCAATTGTGAGGGTGGCGGATCACATGCAATTCCGGGAAGCGCAGCTCCATCTGCTCCAATACCTTGAGCGAGTAATCGCTGCTTCCGTCATCGGTAACGATAATCTCGTAATCGTCCGTGACCTCACGCAAGGCGACCAGGGCCGTCAAAATCATGCTCGGTATGGTGCCGCCATCATTGTAGGCGGGGAAGACCGCGCTGATGCTCGAAATCCGTCCTTGATCACCCATAATTTTTACCTCTTTCGTGCCAGGGCTATGACGCTCAGACCAAAAGGCAGGCTGGCCCTGGAAATAAGCGGGGCCTCCAGGGAGAGTATTCCCCTGAGAATGCTGTTGAAGGGGCCAACGTTGATGGCCAGATCGGATTTCGGCTCGCGGTTCTTGTGAAGCCGTTCCAGCATCCTTTTCAGCAGGGCAACCGGAAAAAGAAACATATTGGCATAGGTAATTTGTCCCGGTTCAAACCCGCATTCCTGCAACATTTCAGAGACCTGTGAGGTTACATACCGCCTGGCCGTATGTGTCACCTGGTCGTGCTGACCGCGCAACCAATTGTAAGCCGGCAAACGCAGCAGGAGATGTCCTTCGCGATTCAGTACGCGCGCGAATTCCTGCAGGGCCGAACGGTCGCTTGCAACCGCCTGCTCATAGAGGACATCGAAACTCGTCACCAGGTCAAAGACGCCGGAGGCGAATGGAAGATTGGTGATAGAGGCCTGGCTTAAGCGCTCGGCCCGTCTTTTCCTGCAGAAACCCAGGGCAATCTCGGAGATATCAACGCCGGTCACATCACCATATTTGTTCATGTAAGTGGTCATGCCTGCGCCCGTGCCGCACCCGGCGTCCAGTATCTTCAGCCGGGAGGCAGGCGGGCAGCACCGGTTAAGCAAGCTTTCTGTGATGGCCTGCATCCCCGAATAAAGCCAATGGCTGCCTTCCACGCCAAACATGATCTCGTATTCTTCAGGGTCCAAAGGTCTTCTCGGGGATCTGGTAGGAGGCAAGGATCTCATTTTGACAATCATATACATTGTCCATCTTGCCGCCCGGATGTGCGGCTGCCCACTGCTTCAATTCATCGATCCGATAGGGGGAGGCAATGATCGTTTCCCCATATTGTATCTGGTATGTATCCATCGGTCCGGGATAATTGGTTATGGGTCTCTGATTACTAAGAAATCCCACCGACGGATGCGAGCCGTAATAGTAATCCTGATCACTAAGCAGGTAGATGGGGGAATTTTTGTCGACCGAACCGGCATAGACGCCAAGGTAAGAAGCGAAGCGAGTCAATAAATTGTCACCGTACTTGCATCGGCCTACAAAATCGAGATAATAGTACGAAACGTTGATGACGGCCGCCGCAAGCATGAGGCTCGACGCAAGAAAGATGTAGGCCCTACTCGAATGCGGCCACTCCACCCCGAAAAGGCTCAGCACTTGATCAAGCCCTATGGCTGCCATGATCAGGGCCGGCGGAAGGACAATCAGCATGCGGTATCCATCTGAATTTGGGGGGATCGAGAAAATACCGATGGCGAGAGTGGGCGCCCAGAAATACCCCATGAGGAGCAGGAGGCCCGGCGACTTCAGGCGCATAAAAACGATCCCAAGACCAATCAGAAACAACAGGGCCGAAAAAATCTCAAGCATTGGAATCGTAGCCCCATAGAAGTCTATGGCGGGGTAATAGATCAACGAGAGGAAGGCATGTATAACGCGGTTGGCCAGGACCTGGACGGCAGGCCGCCCCGTGGTCGCGACGGTGGTTGCCAACCAGCCGGTTTGGAATGTCCCGTTTTGGGACAACCTGTCAAAGAAAGAGGCCGGATTTTGCAGGATGTAGTTAAGTTCCGGAGCGAACATAACGATAAACCCACCCCAAAAAGCCAGGGCCTGCCTGAGGGCCGGCCGGAACCATGACTTCAACATGAGGTAAGCGAGGATCATAAAGACCAGGATCAGCGCGGCAATGATCTGAGATGTGAGATATATAGTGAAATGAAAGGCGAGCAAAACGCCCCCCAGCGCTGCCCTCCATGAACTGCGCTTTTCGAGCCCGCTTAACAAGAAGTAAAGTTCAAGAGGGACGAGCCAGGTGCTGTGGATGTAGCCCACCGAGGCAATACGGCTGAACTGAATATGAGAGTGCGATATCGCCAATAAAAAAGCCGCTATAATCGCGATGCGTTTGCCCGCGACCTGGCGGGCAAACAGATACGTTGCCGGGATGGCAATAACACCGCTGATGGCGGGCAGCAAGCGCAAGGTCGTTGGTGAAACCCCAAATAAAGAAAAAAGCGAATTGGTCGCTTGCAGGTAGAGAGCGCCGAAGTTTGCCCAGAGGGTGAACGGATTCGCGAGCTCACTGTAAAGTGTCGATTGAGCGGCGAGGCCGAGGGCCCCCTCATCTCCATCAATGACCTTGGGGAGAACCCCCAACTTGTAAAATCGAAGAATGGCGGCCAGAACAATGGTGGCCCCGACAAGCAGGAGTTCCACCTTGTGGTCCTTCAACCATTTGCCAATATCGATATCAGAAATCGATCGGTCACGAAAAGCGAGGATAAAGATGACCCCGCTGGCAAACCAGGTGAAGAGGGCGGGCAAATAATTCGTCTGGCTGCGTCTTTGAAACAAATCCACGGTCATAACCGTCAATCCGCTCAAGAACAGGGATGTGATAACCCATAAGGTCCTGTCGGAAAACTGGAACCGCTTGAAACGGCTTTGCAGGGCAGGAATCGGGCGCAGGTAATGGCTCAATATAAGAAGGCCGATCCCCGCAATGGATATCCAGAGCTTTGGTGGAAACGTTTGGCCTTCCACGGCGGGCGCCGCGAAAACCATGTATTCCCCAAGGGTGATCAGAAAGATGCCGATCAACGCAACCACGCGGCGAATCGTGATACTTTCTGACTTTTGTTCCTTGTCCTGTTCGTCCATTGATTCTCCAAGCTTAAGGCTGCCAAGCAAATATCGTTGCTGCCTTGAACTAGTCACATTCGAAGTGATCCCCGATTTAAGGAGTAGGAGTGGCTAGCTCCGATCATACTCAAGAAATCGTAACCCTTTTAAGAATGTGACATTACCGGGCTACTCGTACGCTTACGCCCTGGCAGGCAGAACACCCGCACCATGAGCTTTCAACGGAGTGGAAAACGAGATCCCGAAAAACAGGAGGGTGGAAATGCTGCGCGCCCAACCCTTTTTTTCCAGGCAGGCTTCCAATGGTGCGCGGGTAGACAGGAATTATCTTACTCTGTAGTGATGGGGCTCAACATTGTAAATGAATGTTATAATTTCCCAAAACGTTTTGGAAGATTATAACATATGCGACCAACGATACGTGATGTCGCAAGGCAATTGAAACTTTCGATCACCACCGTTTCGCGGGCCCTCGATGGCTACGATGACGTAGCAGACACAACCCGCAAACTGGTCATCAAAACTGCCGAGGAAATGGGATACATACCCAACCGTGCGGCGCGGCAGCTGCGCCGCCAACGCACGGATACCATCGGTTATATCCTGCCCTCCGATAATAAGGGTTTTTCTGATCCATTTTTTTCAGAGTTCATTGCCGGCCTGGGAGATGAAGCTTCGACCAATAACTATGACCTGCTTGTATCTGCCGCAGCTTTCGAGAGCGAGGCGGAGAAAAGCCTCTACAGGCGCTGGGTGCAGGGGGCCAAAATCGGCGGGATCGTGATCAATCGGGTCCACCTGAAAGACTGGCGCCTGCAATTTCTGACGGAACAAAACATGCCCCATGTGCAGGTGGAATGCTTATTGGGCCAACCCGATTTTGTCGGTATAGAAGTTGATTCCCAGACCGGCTTTATTGAACTTCTGAAATATCTGGCAGGGAAGGGGCATCGTCGTATTGGCTATATCGGGGCCGACCCGGAACTTAAGATCGACCACGACCGGCAACGGGCCTATTTGGCGGGACTAAAAGCAGCCGGGCTGAAAGCGGACCCGAAACTGATGGCCCACGCCAACCTAACTTCTGCCGCTGGTTACGAGGAAGCCTGTTATTTGCTGGAAATTCCCTCGCCGCCGACCGCAATCGTATGCATCAGCGATCAAACCGCCATTGGGGCCATGCATGCAGCGAACGAACGCGGGTTGATCGTCGGACGCGACATAGCGATTGCCGGGTTTGACGGCCTGGCTGACTCGGCCCATACGCAGCCACCGCTGACCACACTAGAGCAGCCGGTCTATTCCATGGCTCGCCAACTGGTGACCATGCTGTTGGCGCTTATCAATGGGGGGGCATTGACAGAGCGGCAGGTCAAAATCGAACCCAAACTGCTCATCCGCGGATCAACGGGCGGCTGAAATCAGTACTCCAGCCTCTGAACGTAACACATTGGGTAGAGAAAGCCTTGACAAAACAAAGCTGATTGTTATATACTATAACTGACCGGTCAGTCATTCTACTATTGTCAAGGAAGAGTAATCAATGTCTCCTCGCCCCGATGTCAGCGACGAACGGAAAGCCCAGATCTTGAATTCAGCCGAAGAGGTCTTCACAAAAAAGGGCTTCAGCGATGCGCGCATGGATGATATCGCCCAACAGACCGGGCTCAGCAAAGGCACACTCTATCTGTATTTCAAGAGTAAAGAGGAACTGATCATTGCGATCCTTGATCGTGTTTTCGGCGATATATTCAAGCAATTTGAAACCCGGAAAAATGCCGACCTGAACGCAACCGAGGCGATCTGGCAGTTTACCGAGGCTGCCATCCGCGATTATAAAAAAATGCTAAGTATGATGCCCATCGCCTATGAATTCCTGGCCTTGGGTTTTCGCAACACGGTCGTCCAAAAAGCCTTGCGGAACTATTTCAAAGTTTATATGGATACGCTGATCCCCATTATCCAACGCGGTATCGACTCAGGCGAATTCCGCCAGGCGGAGGCCCGGGACGTCGCTATTGCCGCCGGAGCCATCTTGGAGGGAACCATCCTTTTATGGGTCTATGACAAGAACCTGGTGGATGTGGATCATCATATCCGATCCAGTATCAAATTACTATTCGAGGGCCTTCAAGCCCCGGCTTCGTGAAAGTGTTTTTTTTAAGTTGATAAATGACTGACTGGTCAGTACGCAGCATTGATCGGAGTTGAAATGATCGCTTGGATAAATCTTGCGGTTCTTTTGCTGGCTACCTTTCTGACATGGATCTCTTATGTCAAAAGTGCGGGACTGGCCGCCCTGGCGCCGAAGATCGGCGTAACAGCCTATGCTAGATGTACGCGCTACCGCATGGCTTCTTCGATCTTTATGACACTGGCCGGGATCGATTACTTCCTGTACGCTTTTTATCCGATCCCTTTGCCGCTCCCGCGTTTCTTCCCCTGGCCCTACTGGGTCTCAATCTTGCTCGCGGCCATCATTGCCGTCCCATCGGGTATGCTTATGATGCGGGGCCTGAAAGACGCCGGCGAGGAAACCATATGGGTCAAGAAAGAGCATAAGCTGTATGGCGGAATCTACCTGAAAATCCGCCATCCGCGGGCCGCAGGCGAAGTTTGGTATTGGTGGGTATTCGCTTTTCTATGCCATTCTCCCTTCCTCGTTCTTTACTCCTTCATTTGGTTGCCGCTCTTCCATCTCATGAGCAGAGCCGAAGAGCGCGACTTGCTGATCCGTTACGGCGCTGACTACCAGGCATACATGGAAAGCACAGGCATGTATTTTCCAAAGAGACGCTTTGCAGGGCAGAGGTTGTAATGAAATCATTCCTTTTTTGGCAGCGTTGGCTATTCGTTTTCGCTATGATCGTGACGATATTCGGATTAGCCATGGCCGTATTCAATCGCACCCCGCTCTTTGCGTTTTTTGACTCGCAAGTCAACCCGGCCTTTTGGGGAAACACCCCTATGCTGCCTGAGGTAAACGGATTTCAGGGTTGGATCTATGGAGTGCTCGGTGCGACCATGGCCGGCTGGGGCACCATCCTGGCTTTCATCATCCGCTATCCATTCCTTGCGCGCGACCGTTGGGCTTGGAACGCGGTCGCATTCGGGCTTTCACTCTGGTACGCAACAGATACGGCCCTCTCGCTGCATTACGGCGTGGTTTTCAACGCGGTTTTCAACACTGTAGTTTTTTTCGCGGCTGCGTTACCCCTGGCTTTCACGCGCCAAGAATTTCTACAACTTTACCCGGAGGTTAAGTCATGAACAAATCCATTATTGATGTGCCTCCCAGCAAGACGCTGCGGCTGGGGCTGCGGCTGCCCATCTGGCTGTACCGCGCCCGGCTGGGCTGGCTGCTGGGGGAGCGTTTCCTGATGCTGACACATATCGGCAGGATAAGCGGTCTGCCTCGCCAGACCGTAATCGAGGTCGTTCAACACGATAAGGCAACGGATACCTATTACGTGGTGTCGGGATGGGGAGAGAAGTCGGACTGGTATCGGAACATAAGCAAATCCCCGATTGTCACCGTTAATGTTGGCGGCCGGAAGTTCCAGGCACGGGCAAAATTTATCGACCCCGAGAAAGCCATCGATATCCTGGAGACCTACGCCTGCGACCATCCTATGGCCTTCAGCGAACTGAGCGGACTGTTCCTGGGCGAACGCATGAAGCCCGGCAACGACGCCCCCCGGCAACTGGCAAAGAAGATGCCCATGGTGGCCTTCCACCCCGGGCAGAAAACAGCATAAGAAAAAAGGAGAACAAAATGGATATTCTAATTCTTATCGTCGTGATGATAGTGGTCGGGCTTGTGGTTGGGTGGCTAGCCGGGCCGATCTGGAAGAACAAGCGTCCCATCGGCGTGCGCGGCGACTACATTGCCTCGGTGATCACGGCCGTGGCAGTGGGTTTGATGGATTGGTCTGTCATTCCCGCAATGGGATTCAGCGACACGCTGCGCAACATCGGCGTAGCCATCGAACCTGCATTGGGCGCGCTGCTTGTCCTATGGATCATTCGCGCGGCGAAGCGATGATGACTGCCCCAGCAGCCATTATCGAAGTAAATGGCCTCACGCGGAATTACAAGACCGTCCGCGCGGTGGAAAACCTGACACTGGCGATAGCCCCCGGCGAATTATTCGGATTGGTCGGCCCCGACGGCGCGGGGAAGACAACAACCCTGCGTTTACTGGCCGGATTGCTGGACATCAGCGAGGGAGCCGCATCGATCCTCGGCTACGACCTGAATGAAAAGGCTGAATCCATCAAGCCGCATATCGGCTATATGGCGCAGCAATTCAGTTTGTACGGCGAACTCTCCGTACTGGAAAACCTGGAATTCTTTGCCGAACTGTTCGACGTGCCGCCCAAAGCCATGACGGAACGCGTGGAACGGCTGTTGACCTTCGCCGGTCTCACCGAATTCAAAGAGCGGCGTGCAGCCAACCTTTCAGGAGGAATGCAGAAGAAACTCGCGCTGGCCTGCACGTTGATCCACGAGCCGGAAATCCTCTTACTCGATGAGCCCACCACAGGCGTTGACCCGATCTCTCGCCGCGAGTTCTGGAACATCCTGACCGACCTGCATTTGCAGGGCACGACCATCCTGGTCAGCACGCCATACATGGATGAGGCAGACCGCTGCTCACGGGTGGGCTTTATGTATGCGGGAAAACTCGTCGAGTGCGATACGCCAAAGAATATCAGGGGAAAGCTGGAGGGGGAGGTGATCGAGCTACGGCCGGAGGACTGGCAAAAGGCTTTGAAAACAGTAGCAGGCCTGAAAGGCGTCCGTGAGGTGCAGACGTACGGTGAGTCCATCCATCTATTGGTCGACTCCGGAAAGCGGCGGCTGCCCGAGATCGAACGCGCCATGAAAGCGTCAAAGCTCCCCTATCGCAGCATCCGCATTGCGCCGGCGCGCATGGAAGAAGCGTTCATCTCGGTGATCCGAAAGATGGAGGTGTGATGCAAGGATCGCACCGGGCACTTACATGGTTCCATCACATGGGGGCGGTGGCACGCAAAGAGGTCCACCACATCGTGCGCGACAGAAGCACCTTGTTGCTGGTGCTGTTCATGCCGACGCTGGTGCTGCTCTTGATGGCCTACGCCTTGACGGTCGACCTCAAACACATCCCGATTGCCGTGCTGGATCTCGACCGCAGCCAAACGTCGCAGGCTTTCATCCAGCAGATCACCGCCGGACAAGATCTGGACATCTACGCTTATGCAAACAACATGGCTGAAATTAATTCCATGCTGGTGCGCGGACAGATCAAGGCGGCCTTGATCATCGCACCAGGTTTTGCCGGCGACCTGCAGGCCTTCCAGGGGATCCCCTTACAAGTGATCATTGACGGGACGGAGCCCGCCAGCGGAAATTTCGCCGTGCAGCATATCGAACAACGCGCCGAGGAATTTATCGGGCAGGCATTGACGAGCCAGCTGCAGGCCCGGGGGCTTTCGATCAACTCGCTCCAGCCAGTTGACCTGCGCGTCCAAACCTGGTTCAATCCCGACCTGAAATCAAGCAATGCTTTGATCCCGGGCCTGATCTCGATGATCCTGGGATTCCCGGCCCTGTCCGTGGCGCTGACGCTGGCGCACGAACGCGAACACGGCACGCTGGAGCAGCTGCTTGCCACACCCATCAGACGGAGCGAATTATTGGTGGGCAAGATCGTTCCATATATCGTGGTTGGATTGCTGAACGCCATCTTCATTCCCCTGCTGTCCATTGCGTGGTTCCATATTTCCTTCAACGGGAGTTTCCCGTTGTTCTTCGGCCTCTCCGCGCTCTTCATGATCGCAGTTCTGAGCATGGGGATGCTGGTGGGTGTCTTTATGCAGACCCAGGCCGCGGCGCTGGCGCTCTCGTTCCTTGTGATCTTCTTCCCCGGTTTCTTTCTGACAGGAATTTTCTTTCCGCTTGTGTCCATGCCGGAGGAAGCCCGGCTTGAAGCGCTGGCTTTGCCGGGAACGCATTACGCCATTATCACGCGGGGTATCTTCTTGCAGGGAGCTGGCCTGGACGTACTCTGGCCTTATGCCGTGATGTTAGCCGGCCTGGGCGTTGCATATACGCTCGTGGCAGTCCTGTTCTTCCGGAAAAAGCTGGGTTAGCCATGCTAAAGCGAATATGGTCTTTGGTCATAAAGGAATTCATTCATCTGCGCAACGACTGGTGGATGCCGGCCTTCATGTTGATCGGCGGGGCTTCGGAACTGCTGCTGGTGGGGTGGGCCACTTCACGCCCCATCACAAACCTGCCCTTGATGGTGCTCGATCAAAGCAATACCCCGGCCAGCCACCAATTTGTTGCGGCGCTCGAGAACACCCATACCTTCGGCGCGGCACAGGAGGTAGTGAGCATGCAGACCATCGAAAACGCGTTGGATCGCGGACAGGTCAGCGCGGCAGTGGTCTTTCCCCCCGACTATGGCGGGCAGATGATTTCCGCTGCAGGCGACCCGGTCGTCTTCGTCATACTGAACGGGTCGGAGAGCACGCCCGCACAAACCGCTTTGCGGGCGGTAACGGGTGTTGCACAGGATATTGGCCAACAACTGGTCATCCAACGGCTGGGGCTGAGCCCCGGCTCGTTCAGCGGGTTCAACCCGAGCCTGCGTGTCTGGTTCAATGAGAACCTGTCCGAAGCGCTGTATACCACACCTGCCGAGCTGGGGTTGATGCTGGAGTTTACGGTGCTGCTTTTTGCAGCCCTGGCGTTCTCGCGCGAGCGCGAACTGGGCACCATCGAGCAACTGCTGGTCATGCCCTATTCTTCGCTGGAGCTCATCATTGGGAAATCCATCCCCGTGGTAATCGTGGGCTTTGCAGATTTCCTGCTGATGCTGGCGATGGTGCATTTTGCTTTCGGCGTACCGATACGCGGGTCATTCCTCCTGCTGCTCGTCCTGGCATTCGGTTACCTGCTCGTCGAACTGGGCAAAGGGCTTGTGCTCTCCGTCATTTCGAAAACGCAGCACCAGGCTTTCTTGCTCGTGCTGCTGGTGGGCATGGTGGACTTCATGTTCACGGGGTATGCCGCCCCCGTGGAGAGCATGCCGCCGGTCCTGCAATGGTTCGCGAACGTCATTCCAGCCCATCATTGGCTGACCATCCTGCGTGGGATCCTTCTGAAAGGCGCGGGGTTGGATGTGCTCTGGCCGCACGTGCTGGCGCTGCTGATCCTCGGGATTGTGATCGGCACATTTTCGCTGTTCTATGTAAGAAAGGCATTGGATTGATCATGAACGAATCCCTACCTGCGATCAAAGTGCACGATCTCACCAAACGCTTTGGGGAATTCACTGCCGTGAACAGCATCAACTTTCAAGTCCGTCACGGGGAGATATTCGGCTTCCTGGGGCCAAACGGGTCGGGAAAGACCACCACGATCCGTATGATGCTTGGATTGATGAAGCCCAGCTCAGGCTCGGTCGAAGTGCTGGGCATGAATTCGGATAGCGACGCACGGCAAATCCGCCCGCGGGTCGGCTATATGTCGCAGCGGTTCAGCTTGTATAACGACCTGACCGTGCTGCAAAACCTGAACTTCTACGGTGCGGCCTACGGGCTTTCGAACTCCGACCTTCAGACTCGAATCAAGGAAGCATTAAGCATGGCCGGGCTTGAAGGGCGCGAGAAGGCCAAGACCAGGGACCTTTCAGGTGGCTGGCGCCAACGACTCGCCCTCAGCGCCTCGATCCTGCACCGGCCTGAGGTGCTCTTCCTCGACGAACCCACCGCAGGCGTTGACCCCCTTTCCCGCCGGGCGTTTTGGGACCTGCTTTATAAACTGATCGCCGAGGGCATTACGGTCTTTGTCACCACGCATTATATGGACGAGGCCGAGCACTGCCATCGTCTCGCTTTCATTCAGCATGGCAATCTCATTGCTTACGGGACTTCCCAGGAAATCAAGAACAAAATGATGCACGGCGAGGTGCTGGAACTTGAACCGTCCGATGCGCCCGGGGCGGTCAAAGTACTGCGAGCGGCGCAGGCCAACCAAACCCTTCCCATCGAAGAGGTGGAACTCTACGGCGCGCTGGTCCACATCGTTGCACCGGACATCAAAAAACATCAGCGCGCCATCGAGCGCGAACTGGGCCGCGCCGGCATCCGTGCAGATCACCTGTCCATCATCGAACCATCGCTCGAAGATGTCTTTATCTCTGCCATGAAAGCATAACTGGAGGATTCCATGAAAAAACAAACCATTGTGTTCGCCCTGCTCCTGGCCCTGTCCACTGCCAGCTGCGGAGCAGCTGCCCAGCCTGCGATCCAGGCCTCGGGTCAGATCGAAGCGACACAGATCGCGATCGCGCCAGAACAATCGGGACGCGTAGTCGAAGTGTCGGTCAATGAAGGGAATTCTGTTAAAAGCGGCGATACGCTCCTGCGCCTGGACGACAGCCTGCTGCTCTCCGAAGAGCAGGCCGCGCAGGCCGCTCTCGATTCTGCCAAAGCGGGCGTGCAAACCGCCCAGAACGCGGTGGATACCGCCAGGGCACAATACCAGAGCATACTGGAGAGCCAGCTTTCACAAGACCAGTCCAACCGCCTGCACGATTGGTTCGCCAAGGATCCAAAACAATTTGACCAGCCCGGCTGGTATTTCACGCGGGCAGAACAGATCCAGGCTGCACAAGCCCAAGTGGATACAGCTCAAAAGGCCGTGCAGGATGCCCAGGCAAACCTGACCAGTATCGCGCAGTCCGCGGCCCAGTCCGATTTCACGAAGGCGGAACAACGCCTGTTGGACGCACGCCTCGCTTATCTCATCACGAAGAATGTAAACACGCAGGCGCAAAATTCCGCAAGCGCCAACCAGCCGGTCGGCGCTTATAACAGCACCCACTGTGGATCGAATGACGGTTACCGGATTCCCAGGCAGTATCTGGTCAATGTGATCTATGACTGCAACGGCGATCCGCAGTTATCCAATGCGGGGCAGGCCCTGCATGAAAGCGCCCAAACTGAACTGGACAATGCACAAAAGGCATACAACGATCTCCTATCCTCGCAAGCGGCAAACGAAATACTAAAGGCGCGGGCACAAGTGGCAGTGGATCAGGAGTATTACTATGCGGCACTGGATTTTCTGCGAACGCTGCAAACCGGAGACCAGTCACCGGCGGTGAGCGCCGCGCAAGGGGCTGTGAACCAGACCCAGACCCAGCTCGAACAAGCGCAGTCCGCAGTGGCTTCCGCCCAGGCCAACCTTAACCTCATCCAGACGCAAATCGAGAAACTTACCGTGCGGGCCCCGATGGATGGTGTTGTGCTGGTCCGCAGCGTGGAGGTCGGAGAAGTGCTCCAGGCCGGTATGCCGGCAATGACCCTTGGAAAACTGGATACATTGAAGGTTACGGTCTATATCCCTGAGAACCAATACGGACAAATCAGCCTGGGACAGCAGGCCAACTTAAGCGTGGACTCCTACCCGAATGAAACCTTTGCCGCCAAGGTAACAAACATCTCAGACAAGGCCGAGTTCACGCCCCAAAACGTCCAGACCCAGCAGGGCCGGCAGACAACGGTCTATGCAGTAGAGCTATCGGTGGACAATAAGGACGGTAAGCTGAAACCAGGTATGCCAGCAGATGTTACCTTTGCCAGCCAGGCAAAAGGAAAGTAATGTAGCGGGTGTGTTGGGGCAAGACTTTTCTCAACCATAATCGAGAAAAACGTGGCTGAGAATAATAAGCTACGAGCTCCGCTAGAGAAGAGGCTGGCAAAAAAAGAACAGACAACCTGAAACGGTTGTCTGTTCCGTATTTCGAAGCCGGGCTTTATTATTTCGCGAACTCGGTGGCGCGGGTCTCGCGGATGACGGTGACCTTGATCTGCCCCGGGTACTGCATGGTCTCTTCGATCTTCTTGGCAATGTCACGGGCCAGGCGGGCGGAGGAAAGGTCGTCTATGTTCTCAGGCTTGACAATGACCCGCACTTCGCGCCCGGCCTGGATGGCGAAAGCCTGAGCCACGCCCTCAAAGGATTGCGAGAGTTCCTCGAGGGTGCGGATGCGCTTGATGTAGGCTTCGAGGTCTTCACGGCGGGCGCCCGGGCGGGCGCCGGAAATGGCGTCGGCGGCCTCCGCGATCACGGCCTCGATGGTGAGCTGATCGACCTCATGGTGATGCGATTCGATGGCATTGACCACGATGGGGTTAACGCCATAGCGGCGGCAGTATTCGCCGCCAAGCTTGGCATGGGTGCCATCCTGGTTGTGGTCCATGGCTTTCCCGATGTCGTGCAGAAAACCGCCCTGCTTCGCCAGCTCAACGTTCGCACCGATCTCCGCGGCCAGGATGCCCGCCAGCTTCGAGACTTCGACCGCGTGAGCCAACTGGTTCTGTCCATACGAGGTGCGGAATTTCAACCGCCCGATCATGCGCAGGACTTCGGGATGCAAACCGGCAATGCCGGCGTCGAAGGCAGCCTGCTCGCCCGCCTCATTGATAATTTTGTCGATGGCCTTGGTCTCTTCTTCGATGATCTTCTCAATGTGCGCGGGATGGATGCGCCCATCCACCGTCAGGCGGGTGAGGGCGCGACGGGCGATCTCACGGCGCACCGAGTCGAAGCAGGAGACGGTAACGGCCTCGGGCGTATCGTCCACGATCACGTCCACGCCCGCGGCCTGCTCAAAGGCTTTGATGTTGCGGCCATTGCGCCCCACAATGCGGCCCTTCATTTCTTCGTTGGGCAGCACCACAACGGAAGAGGTCACTTCGGCCACGTGCTCGGACGCCACGCGTTGGATGGCGTCTGCGATCAATTTGCGAGCGCGCTTCTCGCCTTCTTCACGGGCTTCGGCTTCGATCTGGCGGTAGATGCGCGCCATATCGGCGCGCGCTTCCTTCTCGACCGCTGCCAGGAGCTCCTTGCGGGCTTCGTCCTGCGTGAGACTGGCGATCTCCTGCAGCTTTACAACTTCATCTTCGTAGAGCTTGTCGATTTCGTTGGCGCGCTTATCCACCACACTCTGGCGCTTGTTGAGCGTCTGCTCACGTTGTTCGAGTTTGTCGGCGCGGCTGTCCTGTTCGGAACGCCGTTTGTCGATGCGGTCGGTCTCGCGACTCAGCTCGATACGGCGCTCTTTGATCTCGCCCTCGGCGGCCTGCACGATCTTCGTGGCGCTGTCGCGCGCCTGGGTCTCGATCAACCGGGCTTGTTCGTTGGCGATCTTTAGAATGTTTTCGGCTTTGTCCTGCCCGTCTTTTAGGGCGCGCTCGCGTTGATAACGAAAAAAGTAATAACCAGCGGCAACGCCCACGACCAGCAGCAGAACATCAATGATGATGCTAATCGGGTTCATGCAGTTTCCTCATCGTCAGATGTATGTGGCTCCGAGTGCGTTTCGTTCCACAGGCGGGATACGACCGGCGCAATGACGGAGTATGGAAAGCCGCGGCGGGCGAGAAATTCGGAAAGTTTCCTGCGAAACTCATTCCACTCCAGATCCCGGAGGCGGTGTGTTCTTTTCAGGCCGGCCTGATAAGCCAGAGCCTCGTCGTCCACAGCTGCCAGCGCAGACTGTGCGGTCTCCTCAGAGAGCCCTTTTTGACGGAGTTCCACGGCCAGCGCCCGCCGGCTGCGAGGGCGGAACGTGTTGCGGTTCTCCACCCAGGCGCGGGCAAATTGGCTATCATCGGCAAGCCGGTTCTCTCGAAGCCGAACGAGCGTTTGCTCGATAACCTCTTCGGGAAGATCATGCTTGCGCAAGTTCTGCCGAATTTCAAACTCGGAGCGGGTGCGATAGCTCAGAAAGAGCAGGGCCTGTTGATACGCACGCTCACGAGCGTCCTCGGCTTGAAGCGAGGCGATCTTCTCCTCGCTGAGTTCCTGTCCAACCTTCAACCAGGCGGCAACGATCTGGGCCAACCCAAAGGCATATTCTCCATCAAGGTGAATGTTCACCCGATCGGCATCGCCCTTTTGAGACACGATGGCAGAGATTTTAGCCATTAAACCAAAACAACCAAGACCTGGCGCCCTCTATGCGGCAAAAAGATCGCTTGCCGGCTTCAAGAGAGGGTCGCGAACGCGGCCTCGGCTGCTATGAGGGTTCTGGAAAAGTAGATTGGCCCCAGTTCCCGCCCAGGCGGGACAGGATGAGATGATTCGACGTGATTTAACCTACGCCATACATCACGTCAGTCGGGAATTCAATCCGAGAAGACATTTTCTCAAATTATCCGTTAACAATAACGGCGACTATCAAAATCTCCTGAAGCCAGGATATCGTACGATTTCCAAAAATCCATTAGCAGGCTAGGCCGCACGCGTACTCAAAGCACCTGCTGAAGGTAAGGCACCGCCTACCGTTAGCACAGAAAAGACAGGGTGCCTTGCGAAGAACGGCGGAAAGTGACAACAAAATCCTTCGACCATTCGTATTATACATGATTTTTTAACGTTTTGTTAAGGGAGGTGCTGCCCTCCCCGCTACAATTCGATGAAAAGTGGATAGAACACGGATTACGCGGAGGGAAAAGATTCGCGCTGAGTTTTTATGGGCCAAAAACCGGAAAACCCTTCAAATTTCACTCTGCCGGTCTGCCCGGCACAGGATTTTGTGCACAGCGCGAAAATGGTGGATAATCTCAACGATCAATGCAGCGGTAGACGACAAAACTTTTCGGAGTTTGAGGGGTAAGATAATAAGGTTAGCATCGCGGTTTTTTACGAAAGCATGACAAATGCTACTAGTTGGAATTACTTCGGCGTGCCATAATTTTAGTGCTGGTAATCTCATCAGGAGGTTGTATGGCTAAGATCACTCGTGAAGATGCACTTGAATATCATCGGTTAAAAGGAAAACCCGGCAAGATCGAGGTTGTGCCCACCAAACCCATGGATACACAACGCGACCTGGGGCTGGCTTATACCCCGGGTGTGGCTGAACCGGTGCTCGAGATCGAGAAAGACGCAGAGCTGGCCTACGAATATACGTCCAAGGGGAACCTGGTTGCGGTTCTGACCAACGGCACGGCCATCCTGGGGTTGGGCGACCGCGGCGCGCTCGCTTCCAAGCCTGTGATGGAGGGCAAGGGGGTGCTCTTCAAGAAGTTCGCGGATATCGATGTATTCGATATCGAAGTCAATTCGCACGACCCGGACGAGATCATCAAAGTGGCGGCCGCGATCTCACCGACCTTCGGCGGGATCAACCTCGAGGACATCAAAGCCCCCGAATGCTTTTACATCGAGGAAGAGCTGAAGAAGATGCTGGATATCCCGGTCTTCCACGATGACCAGCACGGCACGGCGATCATTTCCTCGGCAGGGCTGGCCAACGCGCTCGAAGTCGTGGGGAAGAAACACAGCGATGTTCGCATAACGATCTCAGGCGCGGGCGCGTCCGCCATCTCCTGCGCCGAGCTTGCCATCCGCTGGGGTGTGAAGCGGGAAAATATCATGCTGGTGGACTCCAAAGGGGTGGTCTACAAGGGCCGCAAGGAGGGCATGAATAAATACAAGGACCGCTTCCAGGTGGAGACGGATGCGCGCACACTGGCGGATGCCGTACGCGGGGCGGACGTATTCTATGGCCTGTCGGTGGCCAATGTGCTGACCCCCGAGATGGTCAAATCAATGGCGGACGACCCAATCGTATTTGCCATGGCCAACCCCGATCCGGAAATCAAATATGAGCTGGCCAAGGCGGCCCGTCCGGACGTAGTCATTGCCACAGGCCGCTCCGATTACCCGAACCAGGTTAACAACGTGCTGGGTTTCCCGTTCATCTTCCGCGGCGCACTGGATGTACGAGCCAGAGCGATCAACGACGACATGAAATTTGCAGCATCCAAGGCGCTCGCGGCGCTGACGAAAGAGGATGTGCCGGATTCCGTGCTGCGCGCGTACGGTGTGGATTCCATCAAGTTCGGACGCGAATACATCATCCCCAAGCCGCTCGACCCGCGCGTGTTATTGTGGGAATCACCGGCCGTCGCTGACATGGCCATGAAGACCGGTGTGGCGCGCAAGACAATCGACATTGACGAATATCGTGAACAGCTTGCGTTCCGTCAGGGCATGGGTGCGCAGGTGCGCTACTTCATCATGAACAAGGCGCGCGCCAGCGGCGGCACGAAACGTCTGGCTTTCGCCGAGGGCGAAGAGCAGAAGGTGATCAGGGCTGCCTACCAGATCCAGGACGAGAAGATCGGCATCCCGGTACTGATCGGTCGAAAACGGGTAATCGAACAAGAGCTCAAGAATCTTGGGATCGATTACAAGCCAGAGATCGTGGACCCGAACGATTTCAAAAATATCGGTAAATACGAGACCGCATACTATGAGCTTCGCAACCGCAAGGGCTTAACCCTGGCGGATGCGGTAAAGATGGTGCGTGAGCCGAACATCTTCGGTTCGTTGATGGTCAAGATGAACGATGCAGATGCCGTCATATCGGGCTTGACCTATGATTATCCGGACGTGATCCGCCCGGCGCTGCAAATCCATCACACACGGAAGGGCGTAGCCCGGGCCGCGGGCGTTTACCTAATACTTGTGGAGGATCGCGTTTATTTGTTCACGGATGCAACCGTCAATATCGACCCGAGCGCCGAGGACCTGGCAGAGATCGCCGCCCTGGTTGCAGATTTCGCAAAGCAACTGGAGATCGACCCGCGCGTGGCTTTCCTGTCGTTCTCGAACTTTGGCTCGACCCCGCATCCACTTTCAGAGAAAGTAAGAAAAGCCGTTCAATTGCTCAAGGAGCGCCGCCCCGACCTGCCTGTGGACGGCGAAATGCAGGCTGATACTGCGGTGGTGCCAGCGATCATAGAGGAGCGCTACCCGTTCAGCACGGTCAAGGATGCCAACGTGCTGGTGTTTCCTTCGCTCGAGTCGGCGAACATCGCCTACAAGCTGCTGGCCCGCCTGGGTAAAGCCAAGGCCATTGGCCCGATCCTGCTCGGTATGGGTGCGCCGGTCCACGTGCTGCAAACGGGCGATGAGGTGAACAACATTGTCCAGATCGCGGCTGTGGCAGTCATGGACATCATGAGCCGGATGGAGAAAGCGGCGAAAGGAAAGTAACCAGTAACCAGTGATCAGCGGACGGTGATCAGTAATCTGTAATCCATGAGAGGTAGAGAGCAGGCAGTTTGGACTTCGGAAGTCGTCACGACTTCCGAAGTCTTATATTTAAGACCCTCTTCCCAAACGGTGCCCTTCGTCCAGGGAAATATGGATAGACTTTAAGAGAGTTATTGACAGAAAAAGAAAGATGCGGGCAGGTACACTATCTGCAAAAAAAGGAGCGCGCCCCATGAGTAAATTGAAAAACATCTTTAGATTTTGGCTGCCCTTTGCCATTGTTGTGGCTGCATTCAGCACGTTGGCCTACGCGACCGTGCAGCAGTCGGAACGGCAAGCGGCCAACGATCCGCAAATCCAGATGGCGGAGGATACAGCGGCGGCATTGGACAGCGGCTCAACCATCAACTCGGTGATACCCAAAACGCAAATCGAAATGTCCACCAGCCTGGCACCTTTTGTTGTCCTGTATGATAACGATGGCCAACCAGCCGCTTCATCAGGCTTGCTGGATGGACAAATGCCTGACTATCCCAAAGGCGCGTTGGATTCCGCAAAGGTGAGTGGAGAGAACCGGGTGACGTGGCAGCCTGCAGCAGGAGTACGCATCGCTTCGGTGGCAGTGCCGTATAAGGATGGCTTCGTGGTGGCGGGGCGAAACATCCGGGAAGTTGAAAAACGCGAATCGCTGACCGAAACATATGCGGTCGTTACCGCAGTGTTGGCGCTGGTCGCAACGTTTGTAGTGATCGCATTGGGCGAATTCTTCCTGGCTGAAAGTAAATAAGGCTTTCAAGCAACACCTCGGAGCTTTTAGCTCCGGGGTGTTTTTTTTTGACCAATGATCAGGGGAGTGTTCTTCGGCAGGTTGGAGGGGAGACAGCTAAAAAATCACTGACAGCAGCGCATTGAAAGAAAGGAATCAGGGCCTCCTTCAGTTTCAGGATGCATCGTTCGCGCTGCCGGTTTGGGAAATAATAACCGGACTGCGATTCAGCCCTATCGCGGCCTGAAGTTCAAGAGGGGAGATCAATATCTTGATACTTTCTTGACACATCACACCGATTTCTTGTCCTCCCTTTGACGAACAATTAAATATACTTGGGCCGAAGTTGATTATGACCATGGAGGTAACTAATGGCTGATCTTCTCTATATCGGAATGACCCTGATCTTTCTGGCGCTCACCTGGGGATTCATCGTGCTTTGCGAGCGACTGACGGAGGACAAGACATGAGCGTCGTATACCTGACCGTGGGCCTGATCACGCTGGGGCTTTTTGTATATCTGGTGTTGGCGCTTATCAAACCGGAATGGTTCGGATGAATACCTCCAGCTGGCTTCAGCTCATTATTTATATGGTGGTCCTGCTGGCGCTTGCCAAGCCGCTCGGTACCTATATGGCGAAGGTCTATCAGGGCGAGCATACCCTCCTCGACCCGGTATTGCAGCCCCTTGAGCGATTGATCTATCGCTCGGCAGGGGTTAGATCCGACGACGAAATGGGCTGGAAAACCTACGCTCTGGCGATGATCGTGTTCAATATGCTGGGCCTGTTGGTCGTGTATGGTTTGCAGCGCCTGCAGGGAATGCTGCCGCTCAACCCCCAGGGGTTAGGCGCGGTCTCGCCCGATTCGAGCTGGAACACCGCGGTCAGCTTTGCCACTAATACCAACTGGCAGGGCTACGGCGGCGAGACAACCATGAGTTACCTGACCCAGATGGTGGGTCTCGCCGTACAAAACTTCGTCTCGGCGGCCACAGGTATGGCGGTGCTGGCGGCCTTCATCCGGGGTCTTGCCCGCCACACCACCAGGACCATAGGAAGCTTCTGGCTGGATCTGACGCGCACAACTCTATACATTCTTCTTCCCTTATCCCTGGTTCTAGCCATCGTCCTCGTTTCGCAAGGCGCGGTGCAGAACTTTAGCTCTTATCAAACAGTGAAACTTCTACAGCCTAGCGTGGATGCGAGTGGCAAGGCTGTGACGCAGCAAGTCCTGCCGATGGGGCCGGCCGCCTCGCAAATTGCCATCAAGCAGCTTGGCACCAATGGAGGCGGTTTCTTTAATGTCAACTCAGCGCATCCATTCGAGAACCCGACGCCGCTTTCCAATTTTCTTGAAGCTTTGTCCATACTCCTCATACCAGCGGCGCTTTGTTATACCTTCGGCAGGATGATCGGGGATACACGTCAGGGATGGGCAATCCTGGCGGCGATGACGGTCATCTTTGTGGCGCTCCTTGCGGTGGCGGTCTGGTCGGAACAAGGCGGGAACCCGGCATTCACTAAAATGGGCGTGGACCAAACGCAGACCAATATCAACCCCGGCGGAAACATGGAAGGCAAAGAACTGCGAAACGGGGTAGCCAACTCCGCGCTGTGGGCGACGGCTACCACGGCGGCGTCGAACGGCTCAGTCAATTCCATGCATGACTCCTTCACACCGCTTGGCGGGCTGGTCCCTTTGTGGATGATCCAATTGGGTGAGATCATTTATGGCGGCGTTGGCTCCGGCCTTTACGGCATGCTGGCTTTCGTCATCATTGCCGTTTTTGTGGCCGGATTGATGGTAGGCCGGACACCGGAATATCTGGGAAAGAAGATCGAAGCCTATGAGATGAAGATGGCTTCGATCATGATCCTTATACCTGTGCTGTTGGTACTGGTGGGTACCGCGGTAGCAGTGGTCTCTGCAGGCGGAAAGGCAACCGTCTACAACCCGGGCGCGCACGGGTTCAGCGAAGTGCTGTATGCGTTTTCCTCAGCGGGCAACAATAACGGCAGCGCTTTTGCCGGGCTGGGCGCTAATACGCCCTTTTACAATACGGCCCTGGGCCTGGTAATGTTCTTTGCCCGGTATTGGCTGGCCATCCCGGCCCTGGCAATCGCCGGTTCGCTGGCCAATAAGAAGAAGGTTCCCGCTGGGGCGGGAACCCTGCCTACGCATACACCTCTCTTTATTGCCTGGATCATTGCGGTTGTTATCGTTGTCGGCGCCCTGAGCTTTCTTCCCGCGCTGGCGCTGGGACCCATCGTGGAACACTTGATGCTGTTCGGGCATTAGGATCGATGCAAGAATGAATATTCAACTTAAGAGACAATCCATGTTCCGGCGTGAGCTCTACCAGAGGGCCATCCTGGATTCCTTTACCAAACTTAACCCACGCTGGATGGTACGCAACCCGGTGATGTTCGTGGTCGAAGTCGGCAGCGTCCTGACGACTGCGTTATGGATCCAGGCCTTATTCGGCCGGGGCGAAGCACCCGCAGGGTTTATTGGCGCAGTAGCGCTGTGGCTGTGGTTTACCGTCCTGTTTGCAAACTTTTCCGAGGCAGTGGCCGAGGGACGCGGCAAGGCCCAGGCGGAGGCCTTGCGCAGGACGCGTAAGGAAACGCAGGCGAAGAAATTGCGGCAGCCCAAGCGCGACGCCAAATATGATATGGTGGCATCCATAGACTTGCGAAAGGGCGATGTTTACCTGGTAGAAGTCAACGACCTAATACCCGCCGACGGCGAGATCATCGAAGGCATTGCCTCGGTGGATGAAAGCGCGGTAACCGGCGAGTCGGCGCCGGTGATCCGTGAAGCAGGCGGCGACCGCAGTGCTGTGACGGGCGGCACGCGGGTGCTTTCGGATTGGCTTATCGTGCGTGTAACGAACGACCCGGGCGAGGGCTTCCTCGACCGGATGATCAGCCTGGTGGAGGGAGCGAAGCGACAGAAGACGCCTAATGAAATTGCCCTGAATATCCTGCTGGCGGGGTTCACCATCATTTTCCTGATCGTGTGCGTGACGCTGCTGCCGTACTCGATCTATAGCGTCGACGTTGCCGGAGCCGGGACGCCGATTACCATCACCGTACTCATCGCGCTTCTAGTATGCCTGATCCCCACCACGATCGGCGGTCTGCTGTCGGCCATTGGAATCGCAGGCATGGACCGCATGATCCAGCGCAACGTGATCGCAATCTCAGGCCGTGCGGTGGAGGCGGCCGGAGACGTGGATGTGCTTTTGCTGGACAAGACCGGCACCATCACGCTGGGAAATCGCCAAGCCGTGGAGTTCATCCCTGTTGGCAGGGTCACGCCGCAGGAATTAGCGGAATCGGCGCAGCTATCTTCGCTGGCGGATGAGACCCCGGAAGGTCGCAGCATTGTAGTGCTGGCAAAAGAGAGGTATGGCTTGCGCGGCCACACCGTGGGCGCAAGCGACGAGGCTCCGGAAGGCGCACACTTCATCCCCTTTACGGCGCAAACGCGCATGAGCGGTGTGGACGTGGATGGGACATCCATCCGAAAGGGGGCGCCCGATACGATGCTGGCAATGATCCGGCAGGCCGGGAAGTTTATTCCCAATGATCTTAATACGACCGTGGAAGCGATTGCCCGCAACGGGGGCACACCGCTGGTTGTGTCGCGCAACGGCGAGGCGCTCGGTGTGATCCATCTCAAAGACATCGTCAAAGGCGGAATCAAAGAGCGCTTCGCACACCTGCGGAAGATGGGCATCAAGACCATCATGATCACCGGAGATAACCCATTGACCGCGGCAGCCATTGCTGCCGAAGCGGGTGTGGACGATTTCCTGGCGCAGGCTACACCTGAAGCCAAGCTTAAGCTTATCCGTGAAAACCAGAGCGGCGGGCGATTGGTGGCAATGACCGGTGACGGAACCAACGACGCCCCCGCTTTGGCCCAGGCTGATGTAGCGGTTGCCATGAACACGGGCACGCAGCCGGCACGCGAGGCTGCCAACATGGTTGACCTGGACAGCAACCCAACCAAACTGATCGAGATCGTTGAGATCGGAAAACAACTGTTGATGACGCGCGGCGCGCTCACCACCTTCAGCATTGCAAATGACGTATCCAAATACTTCGCGATCATCCCGGCCGCGTTCGCCTCGACCTACCCGGTATTGAATACTCTCAACGTCATGCAATTGAAAACGCCACAGAGCGCCATCCTGTCGGCGGTCATCTTCAACGCACTGATCATCATTGCACTGATCCCGCTCGCTTTGCGCGGCGTTCCGTATCGGGCCGTAGGGGCGGCACGGCTGCTGCGAGATAACCTGTTAATCTACGGCGTAGGCGGATTGATCGCACCCTTCATCGGCATCAAGCTGATCGATATGCTGCTGGTCGCCTTGCATCTGGCCTAAGATCCCGCCGGCCGCCATGGATGACGCTCTACTCGAAAGGCCAAAATGAAAAAAGCACCATTCTCATTTACGACAAAGCTGTACGAACAATCGCTGTATGCAGTACTCGCTGCTGCTGCCACCACACTCCTATTGCTCCTGATCGGGCTGGATAAGCTGGGTGAAGCCGTTATCGCGCTCTTATATATGGTGCCTGTGGTGTGGAGTGCGGCCCGCTGGGGCCAGGGCCCGGGCATCGCTGCTGCGCTGGCCTCCGGTTTGTTCTTCGATTTTTTCTTTACCTCTCCGTACTACACTTTTGTGGTGAGCAGGCTCGAAGACTGGCTGATACTGGCGATTTTCCTGGCGGTGGCCATCGTGGTGGTGGACCGGATTCAAACCAGCCTGTCCAGGGCGCAAAAAAGCGAACATGAGGCGGTCTTCATGTATGAGCTAAGCACGATGCTGGCCGCGGCGCGTACGCAGGATGCAGTGGCACATGGGGTCGCCCGTTTTCTGAAGGAGAGATACCTGACCTCCGCTGTAACAGTATCCATCCATCCAAAAGGACAGGCAGCAGCAACTGTCGCTGTTGAACCGCGCGAGGCCGAGCCAACCACCAAACCTGATCGGATCCTGGGCCTCTTGAATGCCTGGGGAATGGTCGGCGAGATCAACATCTGGCAAGGCCAAATCGAGCTTCCCGCCGAAGACAGCCGCCTCTTTCGGAATTTTGCCGCACAGATCGGGCAGGCAGTCGAGCGGACGCTCCTGTATGACGCAGAGGCGCATAAGAACGCGACCTTTCAATCAAACTAATATGACGTTCAGGTAGTGGATATTATGGCTAAACAACTCAAGCCGGCTCTTGTCATTTTTGTAGCTTTCACACTGATCACGGGTGTAATCTACCCCCTGCTCGTGACAGGGATTGCCCAACTCGCCTTCCCAGCGCAGGCCAATGGAAGCCTGATCATCAAAAAAGGGAAGGCCATGGGCTCGGAATTGATCGGGCAATCCTTCGACGACCCCAAATATTTCTGGGGCCGCCTTTCGGATACAGGCGACTTTCCCTACAATGCCTTCAATGCCCAGACCCTTACCGGTTCGTCGGGGTCAAACTATGGACCCTTAAATCCGGCTTTGACCAAGGCCGCACAAGACCGCATCGATGCGCTCAAAGCAGCCGACCCCGGCAACAGCGCGCCGATCCCGGTGGACCTGGTAACAGCCTCCGGAAGCGGTCTCGACCCGAATATCAGTATTGCCGCGGCGTTGTACCAGGTTTCACGCGTGGCTAAAATGCGGGGAATGAGCGAAGAGGCCGTAAGGAAGCTCGTGAATCAATATACTTCCGGACGGCAGTTCGGAATATTTGGTGAACCACGTGTAAATGTGCTCGAGCTTAACCTGGCGCTGGATGGGATACAATAATTCCGGATGAACACAGGACCGCGTCGCCCGGACCCTGACCAACTCCTTGCTCAGGTGCAAGCGGAGGAAGAGTTTGCCCGACGCGGTCATCTTAAGATATTTTTGGGCTACGCCGCGGGTGTGGGCAAAACGTATGCCATGCTGGAAGCAGCTCACCAGCGCCTAAGAGAGGGCCTGGATGTAGTTATCGGTTACATCGAGACCCACAAGCGGGCCGAGACCGAAAGGCTGGTGAGCGGGCTGGAGATTCTGCCCCGCAAAGCGATCGAATATCATGGCGTAACCTTAACCGAGATGGATGTGGATGTCGTCTTAAGCAGACATCCGGGGCTGGCGCTGGTGGACGAACTTGCCCATACCAACGCGCCGGGTTCCAGACATCCCAAACGCTACCTGGATGTGGAAGAACTTCTCAATGCGGGGATCGACGTTTATACCACGCTCAACATCCAGCATCTCGAAAGCCTTAACGATGTAGTTGCACAGATCACGGGCGTAATGGTTCACGAAACGATCCCGGACCGCGTCATTGACGAAGCCAGCGAGCTGGAGCTGGTGGACCTGCCGCCGGACGAATTGCTAAACCGGTTACGGGAAGGCAAAGTCTATGTGCCTGACCAGGCCGCGCGCGCCATCCGGGACTTTTTCCGCCAGGGCAATCTGACCGCCCTGCGCGAGATGACCATGCGGCGCGCGGCGGCGCGGGTCGATAACCAAATGCGTACGTACATGGAGACGCGCGCCATTGCCGGGCCGTGGGCGGCCGCTGAACGGGTGATGGTCTGTATCAGCCCCAACCCGCTCGGAGAGCGGCTGATCCGTTCCGCTCGCCGCCTGGCCGATGAACTCAACGCGGAATGGCTGGCGGTGTATGTTGAAACACCGCGCGACAGCACACTGCCCCAGCAAAAAAGGGACATGGTTGCAAGCTCGCTGCTCCTGGCGGAAGAACTGGGGGCGCGCTCCTATACGCTGCTCTCGAGCGGCTCTATGAGGGCTACGGCCCAAACGCTCACAGATTTCGCACGGAAGAATAATGTCACAAAGATCGTGACCGGAAAACCGCTGCGCCCGGGCTGGTATGAGCGCCTGCGCGGCTCCTTGGTGAGTTATCTCATTCACATGAGCGGCGACATCGATATCTATGTGGTTCCCACTACTGAGCCGGCGCACTTGCCGCCGGAGGAAAATCCGCTTCAAATACACAGCCATTTACCCCGTTATGTCTGGAGCATATTGCTTGTCCTGCTTGCCACGGTTCTTAGCATGTTCCTGGGGCGGGATATTTCACCTACCAACCTGGTGATGGTTTATCTTTTGGCAGTCGTAGTGGCTGCTGTCTATCTCGGTCGAGGGCCGGCCATCCTGGCCTCGCTGTTGGGCGTGCTGGCTTTCGACTATTTTTTTGTCCCCCCAAGACTTACGTTCACCGTTTCTGATACCGAATATATCCTGACCTTTATCGGCTTGTTCCTGGTGGGCCTCGTAATCAGCGCGCTAACCGTGCAGGCCCGGCAGCAAGCTGATGCCGCCCAACGACGGGAGGCCGATACCGCGGTTCTCTATGCTCTCAGCCGCGACCTGGCAGCCGCCGATGGCCTGAACGCGGTGATCAATGCAATTCGTACGCATATCGAAGCGGACTTCGGACGTGACGTGATCGTTTTTTTACCGGCGGGAAGCAATACACTTCGTCCCTATTCCGATGTTTCCGGGGCGCCTTCGGATGAAACAGAACTTAGCCTGGCTACCTGGGTGTACCAACATGGTGAACCGGCAGGACGGGGCACGGACACGCTGCCCGCCGCCAACGCGCGCTATATACCTCTCAAGACTTCGCAGCGGGTCATCGGAGTATTGTGCATCAGACCCCCTGATAGGGGGCAAAAGTTGACCCCGGAGCAGCGCCGCCTCCTGGAGGCCATTGCCAGCCAGGCGGCTCAGGCCATTGAACGGGTCAACCTGGCCGACCAGGCAAGACAGATCAAACTCCTGCAGGCGGCTGAAAAATTACAGAACGCCCTGCTTAATTCCATCTCGCATGACCTGCGGACGCCGCTGGTATCCATTACCGGCGCGCTGACCACCCTGGAGGAACAGGACGGCGCCCTGGATGCAGCGGCTCAACATAGCCTGGTGGAAACGGCGCGTGAGGAAGCGGACCGGTTGAACCGACTGGTGGGCAACCTGCTCGATATGACCCGACTTGAAGCAGGCGCAATGAAAGTCAAGAGGGAGACTTGCGACGTGGAGGATGTGATCGGCACGGCAGTCGGGCAGATGGAAGAGCGCCTGGTAGATCGAAATATACAAATCCATGTGCCGCAGACAATTCCCCTGATCGCCGTGGATTTCGTATTGATCGTCCACGTGATACATAATTTGCTGGATAACGCATTGAAGTATTCCCCGCCCGGTTCGCCCCTTGAGGTAGAGGCCTCGGTGAATGAGGCGGAGGTATATATGCAGGTGTTGGATCGCGGGGTCGGCATTCCGGAAGATGACCTGGAGCGAATCTTCGACAAGTTCTATCGCGTGCAGCACCCTCAACAGGTAACCGGCACCGGGCTTGGATTGGCGATCTGCAAAGGGATCGTGGAGGCACATGGCGGGAGGATCTGGGCGGAGAACCGCCCGGGCGGTGGAGCATGTTTTACCATCGCACTGCCCATCTCGGAGGAAAAATGAGCGAGGGAAAGACTCGTATTCTGGTTGTGGACGATGAACGTCCCATCCGGCGTTTTCTCAGCGCATCGTTGAGCGGGGAATATGAGGTAGTGCAGGCTGCGGATGGAGAACAGGCGCTGCGGGCTGTGGTCAACGAACGGCCCGACCTGCTGCTACTGGATCTTGGCCTGCCCGACATGGATGGGGTGGAGGTCACGCGACGGCTGCGGGAATGGACACAGATCCCCATCATCGTGGTGTCGGTGCGCGAGCAGGAAAGCGACAAGATCGCTGCCCTGGATGCAGGAGCGGATGATTTCCTTACCAAGCCCTTTGGGGCAGGAGAGTTAATGGCTCGCATCCGTGTGGCCTTGCGCCGTTCGGCCCAACCGGACAGCCAGGCCGTTTTTACTAGCAATGACCTGACGGTTAACCTGAGCAGCCGTAGTGTTTCAATAGATGGGCATGAAATTTCACTGACCCCCACTGAATATGACATCCTGCGGGCACTTGTCCAACATGCGGGCAAAGTGCTCACCCACCGGCAGCTATTACGCGCGGTATGGGGAGTGGCTTATGAAGACGAGAATCACATCCTGAGGGTCAATGTGAGCAACCTGCGCCGCAAGGTCGAAAAAGACCCGGCCAGGCCACAACACGTCATCACCGAACCAGGCGTTGGGTACCGGCTCAAAATGTGATAAGCAAAAATTATTCCTGCCAATCCAATTCGTATTCCCCGATGGCGACGGTATCGCCATCTTTGATTCCCGCTTTGCGGAGAGCATCGTCCACACCCAGGGCTGCCATGATCTTCTGGAAGCGGCGCACTGAGCCATCGTGTTCCCAGAAAGTCATGGAGGCGGCGCGTTCTATGGAAGCGCCGGACAGCCTCCACTCATGCTCACCTGCGCGGGTAACCCGGAAATCGCGAGGGTCCTCTTTGGGACGATAGACTGGCAAGGGAGGCGGGGCCTCCTCAAGTGTTGGGGTCTCAGCCAATTTCTCAACACTTTTCAGAAGCAGCTCGCGGACATTTGTGTGCGCGAGCGCTGAAATGGTCATAAACTCGACCTTTCTCTTTTTCATAGCCTTTTTGATTTCAGCAAGCCGTTTCTGGACTTCGGGCTGGTCTATCTTGTTCAGAGCCACGATCTGCGGCTTCTTTGCAAGGTTGGGATCGAAAAGCGACAGCTCAGTATTGATCTGGCTATAATCGGCAAGCGGGTCGGCAGACAAGCCATCCAGCAGGTGGATGAGCACACGCGTGCGCTGAATGTGCCGCAAAAAATCATGGCCGAGCCCGGTGCCATGACTGGCACCTTCGATCAGGCCAGGGATATCCGCCAGGACGACCGTGGTTTCGTCGTCCACTTCAGCCACACCGAGGTTTGGGTCCAGCGTTGTAAAAGGGTAAGGGGCGATCTTGGGCTTTGCGTTGGTGAGAACAGAAAGCAAAGTGGACTTGCCCGCGTTGGGAACACCGATCAGACCAATATCGGCAATCAATTTCAATTCCAACCTGAGGCGTTTTTCTTCGCCGGGTTCGCCGCGCTCAGCGGTGCGGGGCGCTTGGTGCGTGGCGGTCTTGAAATGTATGTTGCCGCGCCCACCCCGTCCGTTTTTGCAAACAGTGAGTCGCTGGCCGGGCTGGGTGAGATCGCCGAGCAGGTCGCCGGTGATCGCATCGTAGATCACCGTCCCGGCAGGCACAGGCACAATGAGGTCATCGGCAGATTTGCCCGACATATCATTCGGCCCACCGTTCTTGCCGTTATCAGCGATGTAACGCGACACATGGCGAAACGCCTGCAAGGTGTTTATCGCCAACCTCACTTCGAGGATGACGTCACCGCCCTTGCCGCCGTCGCCGCCGTCGGGACCGCCGCGCGGCACGAACTTCTCGCGGTGAAAATGTACCATGCCATCGCCGCCCTTACCTGACCTTACGAGGATCTCTGCTTCATCAATGAACATGTCACCATTATAAGCGGAGCGCGGCCGGGATAGCCGTGATCGGGAAGATTTCAGCATAGATCGTCCGGATCAAGGGAGCAAAGCGTGTTTTTCCCGGGCCTCCCGCAGGCCTTCTGTGACCTCTGTTCGTTGCCGGGAGAGGCGGCGTAGCACTACCTGTAAGGTTACTTTTAGCACTTTATGAGGCGGCATGGAATCCGTAAAATGAAGGAGGAGGCGAATATGAAAGCTGAAATTCCAGAATCACACCTCGACCTGCTCAATGGCCCGCGCGTGGCGGCATTGACCACCGTTATGCCGAACGGACAACCGCAGACCACAGTGGTTTGGTGTAACTTCGACGGCACGCACGTGCTGGTCAATACCATGCGCGGTTTCCGCAAAGAAAAGAACATGCGCCTCAACCCCAAAGTGACCCTGCTCTGCTATGACCCGCGCCAGCCCCTACGGTCCATTGAAGTGCGCGGCACGGTGGTCGAAATGACCGAAGAGGGCGCCATGGAGCACCTGGATGGCTTGAGTGAACTGTATACAGGCAGAAGACCTTATTTTGGAAGTTGTGTGCCGATCGAGCTGGAGGAAAAGGAAATCCCGGTGCTGTGCAAGATCATGCCCACGCATGTTACCGTTTTGGACGCGAGGATCAAAAAGGTTGAAGGTTTGAAGGTTGCAGGTTGAGAACGAGAAATGGGAAGTGGAAAGTAGAAGGTAGGCAATGGCGACCTGCGAAGAGATTGTCCCCGGGAGCAAGAGCGGGGACCTGTGTTTCGCAATTGCCGCCTCACCCGATGATCGAAGGCTTCAAAGACTGATGTTGGAGAACCAAAAATGAAGATAGAACTTAAAGTCCCGGCTTCTCATCTTGACCTGTTGACGGGTCCTGTCGCCGGAGTGCTGACCACGATGATGCCCGACGGGCAGCCACAGTCCAGCCTGGTATGGTGCGACTATGACGGCGAATGCGCGTGCGTCAATACGACGCTCGAGCGTCAGAAGGGCAGGAATATGACCAGGAACCCCAGGGTCAGCCTTCTTATCGTTGACCCGAATAATACCGGGCGCTACCTTGAGATACGCGGCGAAGTCGAATTGGTGACCGAAGGGGCCCTGGAACATCTCGACAAAGTCACGCGAGAATATACAAACCATCCGCAGTATTACGGATACATTTATCCGTGCGAACAACAAGCACGTGAGAGGCGAGTGACCTGCCGAATCCACCCGAAGAAGATCACCCTGGACGCGATCCATAATTGATTGCCGTGCTTCTCCTGCCCAGCTCAATGTGAACCGAGGGAAAGCGAATCTGCTAGTTGAGACGAAAGACTACTTGCTGAACTTGACGCGCACACGCAGCAGGTCAGCGTTTAGCGGCGAGACGCTATTGAAACGGCAGTAATAGAGATACGGGGTTTGTCCGGAAACATCGAAGTTCCGCGAAGGTGAGTCAGGGTCGATCAGCGTCGGGTAGGGATAATAGGGGGTTTTGCCATTGTTCGCGAATGATTGCACGGCCCCCATCAGAAATGTCGCCGGGGTCCAATGTATCAAGTCGTCCGAAAGTGAATAGTAAAAGCCTGCACCGCGAACACCCAGCGCGATGAACTTGTCAAGGTAGGTGTTGTAGCTCAGACTGTAGGTCAATGCGGCGATCTGGTCCGGTGAAACCAACTGGCAGGTGTGTTCAGCCGGATCTGCATTGGTGTCTTGGTAGGGATTGATAAAGCGCATGTTGAAACCCGACCCATCCCAGGCGCGCCAGCTGGTGGGGTCATCCAGCGTCTGGGTGCGCATGACGCAGGTGCCTTGAACGTTGACGCCCGCCGCGGGCCCCTGCTCATCGCGCTGAACGAGGACGTAGTAATATCCATCGTTTGGATTCCTGACAATATTGCTGGGCTGCCATATGGCCCGCATGGCATCCGGATCGTATTGATAGGGAAGATTTGCCAGAAGGTGATCGGGGTCCGGCGGCTGAGAGTAGGTCTTGCCGCCATCCGTCGAGACCGCGTAGGTCAGGCTGATCAGCGTGCACAGATCATGGTTGCCGGAAGGACAGGGCGCAGGACCAACATTGATGCCTGGATCGAAGTAGGTGGTGTCGAAGCTGGTGTCTCCGCGTGCGCTGACTCGAAAATGGATCGCATCCCCCTTTTTAACGGATACCTTCAGGTCGAATGATTGCCCGATTGAATCCCCGTTTTCGATGGTGGCCGACCAAAGCTCATCGTTGCCCTTCAGGATCTGAACAACCACGCCGTTCCCTCCGCCCGGATCCAAGTCGTAGGCTTTGCCGCTGATGGTGACGGTTTCTGTCACCGGACTGATCCATGTGCGCGAGGGTTCGCAACCACGGTCAGGATGAGCCCAACGGTCACTGATCTGGCAGAGGGGCAGACTGCCCTGCCAGCGGTTATGGGCCGGGTCAAACTTCATGTCGGCGTAGCTTGCGCCGTTCCAACTTTGATAATGCCAGTCGTGACTGCCCTGAACCGAGCCAAAGTCCTGGTCAGCCTGCCAAATCGAGCCGGCCTGGTCGCCATGGTATTCGTTGTGGACAATGGCATAGATCGTTTTCCCATCCAGCGTGTAAGTCGCCCCGAGCCAGTCCCAGGTGTTGTAATGAGATGGATCGCGGTCGTTTGCTGACTGTAACATGGGCGTGCAGTCCGGTTTGAGTGAATCCAGGGTCGGGCCTATAAGACGGTAATTCGTGGGGCTGCTGATAATCATCTGCAACATACCGTCAGCGTCGCGAAAGACGCGCACGGGCAGGTCGGGATGCTCATCGTTACTGCAGTGCCCCGTTTCCCAGTTGAAAACAACCTCTGGTTGGCCGATGACCTCGGCAGAAGGATTCAGGGAGGCAGGTGTTGCTGTGCTGGGTATGGGAGAAGGGTTCGGATTGGGCGTGGCAGGCGAGGCGCAACCGGCCAACAGCAACAACGGAATGCAGAGAAGGAAAAACACAGTTTTCATGAATTGTCTCCATTCATAGAAATTACATTGACCCCCCGGAATCTTGAAATCGTTAACTTAGTTTACGGCGATTTTCCGGATAATTCAACTCTGCTTAGTCTTTAATATCAGGGTGAATGAAAAGAACATTATCTTTATCCGCGGTAAAGCTAAACCCTCGGCTGCAATCAATAAGCGTGTGAGCGGTTTGGGGACTGCTGGATCCGTCTTAAGAAGCTCCCGCTGGACGCGATAGATAAATAGGGTAAGACCACTGGGGCGATCCCTGCAAATCATTGGACCCGCACCGGAACGGATTCTCAAGATTCCGGATACGAACTAATTTCGTGATGGGCCACGGAATGGCTTTTTCAAGGTCGCTTGACAAAGAATAAAAAGTAGGTCCTTCTCGGTACAATTGCGAGTGGCAACAAGCAATCTAGCGAGGAGGACCTGAAATGCATTGTAGCACTGGCAAGGTCAAGCAGGAGTATAGTGCCGCAGGGGTAGTGTATGATGTGGGGAGTGTCTATGAGCGCCTGGCAAAGCTCACGGATATACGGAAAGCGCGGGGGAAGCTGTATGGTTTAGAAACGGTACTGATGATCATTTTGATGGCGAAGTTGTGCGGGGAAGATACGCCCAGTGGCATGGCCGACTGGGGGAAGAATCATGCAGAGCAGTTGGTGGAGTTGTTGCACTTGAAACGTGTGAACATGCCGAGCCACAGCACCTATCGGCGGATCCTGGCGTATGGTGTATATCAAGAGGAGGTCGAGAGGCTGGTGGCAGAATACAATCAGGGCGGCGAGCATGGAGAAGTGTATGCCCTGGATGGGAAAGCCGTGCGCGGGATGCGCAAGAAGGAGGAGGAGGGCAGCGAATATCTGTTGAGTGTCTATGATGTGAAACAGGGGAAGGTTCTGTCGCAGGTGGAAGTCGGGCGAAAGGAAAACGAGATCGGCAAGGCGCCCCAAGCCCTAAAATCGGTAGAAATCTCACGAAAAGTGGTCACCGCAGACGCACTGCACACCCAAAAACGACTCTCAGCTCAAATTGTGGAGCAAGGTGGCGACTACGTTTTTCCTGTGAAAGAAAACCAGCCCATGCTGCACAACAACATTCAGCAACTCTTTGCGCCTGAATATCCAAAGCCTGGGTTTGGGAAGATTCAAACCGATTTCCTCACCGTTCAAAAAGTCAGCAAAGGTCACGGGCGCATTGAGACTCGCATCCTGACCACCAGCGAAATGCTCAACCCCTATTCGACTTGGCCAGGCCTGGCGCAAGTGTATCGTTTGCAACGACACTTCGAATGGTGGCGTGCTGGACGCTGTTATCGTACTTCCCATGAAGTCGAATTCGGCATTACCAGCCTGTCGCGCTCCAAAGCCACCCCTGCTCGCTTATTGAATATTCGCCGCACTCATTGGGGGATCGAGACGGGTCTGCACTATCGCCGCGACGTGACCTTCCAAGAAGATGCCACTCGAATGACGATCGGCCAAACTGGAAAAGTGATGGCCTCGATCAATAATCTTGTTCTGGCTCTGATCCGACAAGCACAGTTCAACAATGCAGCCCAAGCCAGACGGCGCTTTGCCGGGCATGTCTCCGATGCATTTTCAATCCTAACTACTCCGTTTTCTCGACCTTGAAAAAACCATGGGGCCACGGGCTCCGGTTTGCCAATTTCAAAGCGCATGATATACTTTATCGGGCAGTACCACTTTAGGGAACAGAGATATCGTCCTTTGAGGTGTTTTTTTGCGTAGACATTAAATCTGCCCACTGGGAAAACCTTGAAATTAGCCAAAATTCTGCGCGCCGATCAGGACCTGGTTGATCGCTTTCTGGACGTATTCGGCAGGGGTTTAGCCGCGGCAAGCCAGGGCAAATCAGGCCGGCCGGGATTCTTTGTGTTTGCCAGCAAGTTCATCCAGGAATATCTGGAACCCACCTATTTCAAGAAAGAAGAAGTACTGTTGAGCGCGCTCGAAGACAATGGCTTCTCGCCTAGTGATGGGCCGGTTGGAACGATGCGCAACGGGAATCAAAAAAGTCGTGAGATATCGAAGAAGTTGTCTGACGGCGCGACAGAATGGTTGCACGGGGACCAGGCCAGCCGCCTGGATGTGATCTGGGCCTCCAGCGAATACACCGGCGTTATGCACCGACACATGGAAATGTTGAAGAATTTGATCCATCCCTTGCTGGAACAATCCCTTTCTCTGGAAGATGAAGAAAAAGCAGCCGTACAATTAAATATTATTGCTTTTCAAGATACAAGCGGGGACTCGCTCGAAAAGTACAGCAAAATGGTTAAAGCACTTGAAGATGAAGTGAGTGAATGGAAAGAATCTTACTGAGTAGGCAAAAATTGCGTCTATGAATTGGTAATATAACATTAAAAAGAAGTCGGGCAAACTGCCCGACTTCTTTTTCTAAAGATCTACAAACCAGGCGTGTGACAATCTCCCCGCTCTGCTCTGGAGCCCTTGAGATTAGGCGGCTGTCACCAACGGTCCTTTACTTTTTCCTCCCAAATTTCTTCATCAGTAAATCCTGCAGGGTGGGCTGGCCGATCTCCTGCAGTTCATAGCGCACGCGCTGGAAGGGTTTCGTGATCTTGATGACGCGGGTCAGGTCAATGGGCGTGCCAACGATAACCAGATCTACATCAGAGCTGTTGATGGTCTGTTCCAAATCCTTCATTTGCGCTTCGCCATATCCCATGGCGGGCAGGATGGGACCAGTCTTGGGATACTTGGCGTAGGTGGCCGCAATGGATTTGACCGCGAAGGGACGCGGGTCCACGATCTCTGCGGCGCCGAAACGGCGGGCAGCCACGAAACCGGCGCCGTAAGCCATCTCGCCATGTGTCAGCGTGGGGCCATCTTCGATGACAAGCACGCGTTTGCCGCGGATGGCCTCAGGATCGTCAACAAATAAGGGGGAGGCAGCCTCGATCTGTATGGCCTTCGGGTTGAGCCGGCGCAGGTTCTCGCGCACCTTGATGACATTCTCGGGGTCGGCGGTATCCACCTTGTTGATGACAAATACATCGGCCATGCGAACATTGGTCTCACCAGGGTAATACGTGGACTCATGCCCGGGGCGGTGCGGATCGGCGACCACGATCTGGAGGTCGGACACATAGAAGGGGAAGTCGTTGTTGCCGCCGTCCCACAACACGATGTCGACTTCCTTCTCGGCGGCGCGGACTATCTTTTCGTAATCCACGCCAGCATAGACGATCACACCGTTGTCGATGTGCGGTTCGTATTCCTCGCGTTCCTCGATGGTGGTCTCCTGCTCATCGAGGTCGTCGTAGTCTGCGAAGCGCTGTACTTCCTGGCGAACAAGATTGCCATAGGGCATGGGATGGCGAATGGCCGCCACTTTATACCCGAGCTCGCGCAGGATGAGGGAAACCCGCCGCGTGGTCTGACTCTTGCCAGACCCGGTTCGGACGGCGCAGACCGAGACGACAGGCTTGGTGGACTTGACCTGCGTGTATTTCGTGCCCATCATCCGGAAGTCCGCTCCCAAAGAGTTGACCAGGGAGCCCTTGTGCATCACCACTTCATGCGGGATATCCGAATAGGCGAAGATCACCTGCTCCACGGCGTGCTTCCTGATCAACTCCGATAATTCCTCTTCGGCGCGGATGGGGATGCCCTTCGGGTAAAGGTCGCCCGCCAGTTCCTGCGGATAGAGGCGGCCTTCAATGTCGGGGATCTGTGTGGCGGTAAAGGCTACGACTTCATAATCCTTATTCCCGCGAAAGAACGTGTTGAAGTTGTGGAAGTCACGTCCGGCCGCGCCCATGATGATGGTTCGGATTGGCATGGGATCCTCCTATAAATGTCATTCCGAGGACACTGTCAAAGAGGCCCGGCTTTGGATTTGAGTCTCTTCTTTTGACCCGGAACGGCATGGTAGACCAGATAAGACCCTATCCAGAGGTTGGAAAAGAATGCCCGGCGGCGATCCTCCCGGATTTTATGGATAGGTGTCAAGTATAAGCTCAAAAGAAAACAGGCTAAACGTGTAGATGGCGTTCAGCCTGTTCTTTTACATCACCTCCGGCGCTTGAATATCAAGCAGGTGCAGCGCAAGGGAGAGGGTCTGCCGCGCCGCCGCTACAAGACGCAAGCGGGCAGCTCGAACTTGCTCCGTATCGGCCTGGATGACCGGTACGGCATGATAGAAGGAATGAAATACGTTCGCCAGGTCATAGGCATAGGCGGCCATCACCAGAGGACGATATTCGTCCGCCGCCTGCTGAACGGTCTCGGGGAAGCGGGATAGTAATTCGATCAACTGCACTTCATGCGAACCCAGATCATAGTTGAAGGTTGCAGGTTGAAGGTTGAAAGAGGTATCGGTGATGACCGAAGCAGCTTTGACCACCACCTTTTCAACCTGGGCTTTCTTAAGGATACTGTTGGCCCGCACGTATGCATTTTGGATATAGGGCCCGGTCCGACCGTCAAATGACAGGGCCGTGTCCATATCAAAGACAATATCCCGGTCGTTATCTACAGCCAGGATGGAGTAAGCCAGGGCGCCGAGTCCGATCATTTTGGCAACCTGCTCGCGTTCCGCCTGGGGTAGATCAGGCGTCTTTTCGGATTCCACAGCCAGCACGCGCCGGATGGCTTCGTCGGCCACATCTTTGAACAGCACCACACGACCGTGCCGGGCAGACATACTGCCCTCAGGCAGGGTGACATAACCATAAGGTAGATGATAGCATTTGAGCGCCTGCGGGAATCCCCATAATTCCAGGATCTTGAAAGCCTGCTGGAAGTGCAGGCTTTGACGGAAATCCACCACGTAGATCGAACGGTCGACGTGATACTGCTCGAACTTAATCTTCGCCAGCGCAAGGTCTTTAGTGAGATAGAGCGAGGTGCCGTCGCTGCGGAGGATGACCGCGGTCCGGTATTTCTCCTTTGCAAGCCCGAGTTTCTCGTCGATCTTGACAATCACCGGCCCGCCCTGCGGGCGCTCGTCTTCCGCGATGCCTTTTTGGATCAATTCATCAACGATGGCCTTTGAGGGCTCATCCACTTCACTCTCGAAGAACCAGACGTCCATCTTCACGTCGAGCATGGCCAGGATGTCGCGAAATTCTTCGAGGCTCCACTCGCGCGTTTTCAGCCACAGGTCTCTTACATACTTATCGCCCGTATCCCATTTGCGGTACATCTCGCGGCGCTCGGCATCATAAGCCTCGCGCTTCTCTTTCTCTGAGGCAGTCTCGTCGGCTTTCGGCTCGAGCAGGGCAGTGGCCTCCGCGTAGATCTTCAACAACCATTGTCCGCGCTCATGAATGCCTTTGGGTTCCTGCCCCTTATAGAATTTATCATAGGCCCACAGAACGGTGATCACGCCCAGACCGATATCACCCGGATAGGTGGCCCGAATGGTCTCGAAGCCGGCGAATTCCACGATGCGCGCCAGCGATTCGCCCAACAGTGTGGTTCGCGCGTGGCCGATATGGAACGAGTGATGTGTGTTGGGCTGCGCGTATTCCACCATGACGCGCTCGTTTTTAGCAGCGCCCCGGCCAAAGGACGCGCCGGAGGTGAGCACTTCATCCACCACGCGGTGTGCAAATTCCGAGGTCAGAAAATAAAGATTGAGATAGCCTTTGACCGCCTCGACGCGACTGATCCCGTCCAGGCTGCCGATCAGAGCCTTGACCTGCTCGGCGATCTCCTGGGCGCGCCTGGGTACCGGGATCTTTTTCCCGGAACGCGCCTCAAGAGCAGCCGTCGCGAAAAAAGAAGTGGACAACCCCCATTCGCCAGCGAAGGGGATGCGCGACCATTTGAGTTCCGCAAGCGGGATATCGTTTTGCGCGCAGAATTCACGGATCCTGTCTTCAATGACTTGTTGTTCTTTTTCGAACATAGCTGGGATTATATCATTTGGAAATCAGGCATTACACACGGCAGGCCCACCATCCATATCAAGCTGTCTATGCAGATATCCAAATGTGGCTGTTCCAGCAAATACTGGCGCGTGTTTAGAATAATCGAAGAAGAAATGAATGCGTGCAAAGCGTCTTGATAATAAAAACGGGAGCGCTGGCGCTCCCGTTTTTATTCTGATCATAGGTTTATTTTTTTGCCGTCGACTTTTTTGCGGCAGTTTTCTTCTCGGCTTTGGGTTTGGCTTCTTTGGCCGGCTTTGTTTCCTTGACAGGCTTCTTTGCAACAGATTTTTCCGGTTCCACCGCGGCTGCTTGTGGTTGAGCGCCGAGCGCAGCGAGCTGCTTCATCAGGCGGCCCTTGCGGCGAGCAGCGTTACGCGGATGAATGGCGCCTTTCTTGGCAGCCTTGTCGAGCGTGCTGAGTGCAAACAATACAGAAGTCTGTGTATCGGTCTTGCTTTCGAGCGCGGTCCGGGCATCTTTTACGGCAGTACGGGCAGCACCGCGATAAATACGATTGCGCAGGCGGCGCTTCTCGTTCTGATGATTGCGTTTGATCTGAGACTTAATATTAGCCAAGGTCGTTCCTCCAGAAGATTTCGTTCAAACTTGCATACGAGCCACACGTAAACTCCAGTGAAGCGATGGGCTCACATTCAATATGAGTATGCGAAGCGGTATTGTACATGAAGCAGGTTGATTTGTCTAGCAAAAAAAGACCTGCCTTCGTTCGAGAAAGGCAGGTCTTCATTCATTATGGGGTGGGCGTTCCGGTGGGCAGAGGTGTGCGCGGCGTGCTGGTGGGCGGCCGCGTGGCCGTGGGCGTTACAAGGTTCACCGGTATCTGCAGCTGCTGTCCCACGGCAATGGAATTGGCGTCGGTCAGATTATTGGTCTTTACGATATCGTCCACCGTACTATTGAACTCGGAAGCAATGCCAGCCAGGGTGTCGCCTGTTCGGACGACGTAAGTTACCTTGGTCCCGCGCTGGATGTTCGGCGGGATCGGCGTCGAGGTAGGCAGCGGCATGCCCGGATTGGGTATCTGGATCTCCTGGCCGGGGTAAATATTCGCGGTCAGTGGATCAATGCCATTTCCGGTAGCGGAATTGTAGGGATTGAGATACAGGATCAATTGGATACCGTCAGTACCCAAATTGAACTTATCCGAAATAGCCTGGAGATTATCGCCCTCCTGGATCGTATAGGTAAACGGAGCGGAAGGCGTCAACGTAGCCGTCATCGTGGGAGTATCTGTGATGGTTGGAGTATCGGTGGGGATCGGCGTCAGAGTAGGCGTGAAGGTAAGCGTGGCAGTGGGCGTGTCAGTGGCAAAAAGCCCACTAAAAGGCTTACTGGGGCCCGTCAACCATAAGATCAACAGGACCACTCCAGCCAGCACCAGCAAACCCGCAGCACCGTACACGAACATTACATTACTTTGCTGCCGCTTCTTGCGGTAGTTGGAAATGACACTGCTGGAAGAGCCTTTTTTGTCCATTCGATAGACCTCTGCAGCGCGCTCAACATTGAGGTGCACGCTGAGAGGATTTTACCTGAACTTCGAGTATTTGTGGGGTTAGCCTTGAAACGGGAGACGCCAGAAGTGAGCCAGGTAGGCAGTCTGAAGTGCCCATGCTTCGGAGCCCAGGGAATGAGGTGATCGGGCAATCGGGTAATTGGAGGAACACTTCGAAGTGCGGGGTCCCGAGTCCGAAATCTCAAGGTTTCGGGTAAAAAATTGGTAGCTGACACTTTGTGGTTGGAATACCCGAAAAATGAATGTGATGGGCGTTCTTCCCCATCACATTCATTTTTCGGAATCCTTTGCCCCAGGCTGAAACTCGAGCGCAGCAAAGATGGCGTGAGTAAATACAAAAATTGGTCTCATCGATAGACTTGATGAGAGTTTGTTCCACGCGGCGGTCCCCGCTCTTACGGCTAAGACTTTACCTGACTGCTCTTGAAATGCGCCAGGTGTGCTTTGAGGAACTGACCGGTATAGGAAGTCTTAATCTTCATCACTTGTTCAGGTGTGCCTTCGGCCACCAGTTCTCCGCCTCGATCGCCACCCTCGGGACCGAGGTCGATCAACCAGTCTGCGACTTTGACGATATCCAGATTATGCTCGATGATGAGCACCGAATTCCCCGCGTCCACCAGCCGCTGAAGGACTTCGATAAGCTTGTGAACATCCGCGGCATGCAGTCCCACCGAGGGTTCGTCGAGCACATACAAAGTACGCCCGGTGGCGCGCCGTGATAATTCCTTTGCCAATTTAACACGCTGAGCCTCGCCTCCGCTCAAGGTGGTTCCGGGCTGCCCGATACGGACGTAGCCGAGACCGACCTCCTGCAACAGGCTCAATTTATTCATCATATTCGGAAAGGCCGAGAACTCGCCGAGCGCATGGTCCACCGTCATGTCCAACACATCGGCGATATTGTGGCCCTTGAACTCCACCTGGAGCGTCTCACGGTTGAAACGCTTCCCATGGCAAACATCGCAGGGAACATACACATCGGGCAGGAACTGCATTTCGATGCGCAGCTCACCCTGGCCCTGACAGGCCTCACAGCGTCCGCCATGCACATTGAAAGAGAAACGCCCGGGTTTATAGCCGCGCACCTTGCTTTCGGGCAGCTCCGCAAACAATCTGCGAATCTCATCGAACATGCCCGTATATGTACCCGGGTTCGAACGCGGCGTGCGGCCAATGGGCGACTGGTCTATGTTGATGATCTTATCCAGATGCTCGACGCCATCGATGCGTTTATGCTCGCCGGCCTGCGTGCGAGCGCCCATCAGCCTGGAGGCCAGCGAGTTGTAAAGCACCTCGGTCATCAACGTGGACTTGCCGCTGCCCGAGACGCCGGTGATACAGACAAGCCTGCCCAGTGGTATTTGGACCGTGAGGTCCTTTAGATTGTTGGCCTGCGCCCCCACTATTTTTAGATTTTTGCCGTTTCCTTCCCGCCTCTTCTTGGGTATGGGGATCTGCTTGCGACCCGATAAATATTGTCCCGTCAGGGAGTGCGGATTCTCCAATATCATCTTCGGCGTCCCCTCGGCGACAATGCGCCCGCCGTGTTCGCCCGCCGCCGGGCCGAGATCAATAACCCAATCGGCATCGCGAATGGTCTCGTCATCGTGTTCCACCACCAGAACGGAGTTGCCAAGGTCGCGGAGGCCCTTGAGGGTATTAAGCAATCGCGTATTGTCACGCGGATGCAAACCAATCGAAGGTTCGTCCAGCACATACAACACGCCCACCAATCGCGAGCCCACCTGGGTGGCCAGGCGAATGCGCTGCGCTTCGCCCCCGGAGAGAGAACCGGCGGCGCGGTTCAGGGTAAGGTAATCAAGCCCCACATCCACGAGAAAGCCGAGACGCGACTTGATCTCTTTGATTACGCGTTCTGCGATTGCCTTCTGCCGGTTGGTCAACACGGACTTTTTGCCGCTCAGATCGCCGACCCAATCGAGCGTGCGCAGGATGGGCCAGGAGGTCACTTCTATGATATTGGCCCCAGCCACCGTTACCGCGATGGCCTCGGGGCGCAGACGCCGGCCTTTGCAGGTGGGGCAGGGTTTATTAGACATGTATTCGGTGATGCGCTCACGGATGTATTCCGAGTTGGTTTCGCGGTAGCGCCGTTCGAGGTTCCCGACCACGCCCTCAAAGTCGCGAGCGAAGGTGAACTCGTGACCCTTGGCGCTTCTATATTTAATGGGGATTTCCTTGCCACGTGTGCCGTAAAGAATAATATCCAGCTGTTCTTTTGATAAATCTTTAACCGGTTTATCGAGATCCACGCCAAAGAACCGCGCGGCGGCTTGGAGGGACTGCCAATAGTAACCGCCTTCCTCCTTGGGCCCGCTCCACTCCATGGCGACGATGGCGCCTTCATTGAAGGTAAGATCTTTATCGGGGATCAACAGATCGGGATCGATCTCCAGTTTGTTTCCCAAGCCCTGGCAATCAGGGCAGGCCCCATGCGGAGTATTGAATGAAAACGTGCGCGGTTCAATCTCGGGGATGCTGAGGCCATGAACAGGACAGGAAAGATTTTCGGAGAAATGTAAATCGCTCCCTGAACCCGCATTTGCCTCCGACTTGCGGGACGCGGCAGCGGCGTCGCGATTCTCGACTTTCGCAATGGTCAGGTAACCCTCTCCGAATTTGAGGGCGGTCTCCACCGAGTCGGTCAGGCGCGTACGGGCGGCTTTCTTATCCTCTTCCACTCCGTCTTTCGAAATAACAAGACGATCCACAACGGCATCTATATTATGCTGTTTATAGCGATCAAGATTGATCTCATCGTCAAGGGAATGAACGGTGCCATCTACCCGGGCGCGAACGAAGCCAGCCTTGCGGATCTCTTCGAATACGGCCTGGTAGGTTCCTTTCCTTCCGCGTACCACCGGCGCAAGCACCAGGATGCGGCTGCCGTCCGGGAGGGCTTCAATGGCATCCACGATCTCCTGCGCCGACTGCCTGACGACTTCGCGACCACAGATCGGGCAATGGGGGATGCCTGCGCGTGCGAACAGCAAACGCAAATAATCGTAGATCTCCGTTACGGTTCCGACTGTCGAGCGCGGATTATGGGAAGTACCCTTCTGGTCTATCGAAACAGCAGGGGAGAGGCCCTCGATGTGGTCCACATCGGGCTTGTTCATCTGACCAAGGAATTGGCGCGCGTAGGCCGAGAGTGATTCGACATAACGCCGCTGACCTTCCGCGAAGATGGTATCGAAGGCCAGGGAGGATTTGCCGGACCCGGACAGGCCGGTAATGACAACCAGCTTGTCGCGCGGGATCTCGACGGTGATGTTTTTCAGGTTGTGGACGCGGGCGCCCACCACACGAATGACGTTTATGGTCATATCAACCCTTGGAAGCGAAGCGATGTATCTGCTCGCGCCCCAGGCTGAAAGCATGGGGCCAGGGATCTCGAAAAAATGAAGGCGATAGGAAGAACACCCATCGCATTCATTTTTTCAGGCATTCTCCCAACAGAGTGCGAGTAGACAGGAAGCGATTATAGCACATATGTTTTATTTATGAAAAGCTCAAAAATGCAAAAGTTCATTATACCAATCCTGTTTCCAGGCGAGCATGAAATCAGCGGGCGTTCCGGTGTTCAATAAAAGATGAGCCCTCGCGCAGTAGGGAAGGAGTGGGTTCAACGTATTGGGTTTGCTGAAATCGGTGTCCGCGAATGGATGTTAAAAGATAAACGCTCCGGGCCTTTTGTAGTCGGAGCGCCTATCATGCCGGGAGGTGAAGAACTAGGCGCGCCCTAATAGGGTGCCCAGAAGGCCGGAGGGCTTCACGGGGGCTTTTTCCTGGCTTTGAACGCCGGTGTGCAACGTGGATTTCAAAGCCGCCAGTTCCTCTTCGGGGTCGCGGAACTGCATCGAGTACAGGCGGGCATAAAGACCGTCGCGCTCCATAAGCTCCTGATGGGTGCCCAATTCAATGATCTGCCCGTTGGCCAGCACAGCGATACGGTCGGCCACCTTGATGGTGCTTAACCTGTGGGCGACAATCACGGTCGTCCGGTTCTGCATAAGCCGGTCGAGGGCTTCCTGCACCAACCCTTCCGATTCATTGTCCAGTGAACTGGTGGCTTCATCCAACAACAGGATGCGCGGGTCTTTCAAGATGGCGCGGGCGATGGCGATGCGCTGGCGCTGCCCGCCGCTTAATTTGGTTCCGCGTTCTCCCACAACAGTTTCGTACTGCCTGGGAAACCCCATGATGAATTCGTGCGCATTGGCAGCTTTGGCCGCTTCGATTATCTCTTCCTCGCTGGCATCGAGCCGCCCGTACAGAATGTTGTCCCGGATCGTTCCACCGAACAGGAGGGTTTCCTGTGGGACGATCGCCATTTGGTCGCGCAGGCTTTGCTGCGTTACGGAGCGCAGGTCATATCCATCGATTTGAATCTGTCCCTGCGTGGGGTCGTAGAAGCGCGGGATCAAATTGAAGATGGTGCTTTTGCCCGCCCCGCTCGGACCGACGAGGGCAAGGATCTCCCCGGGTTGAATGTCAAGGGTCACACCTTGAATAACGGGCGTATCGTCCTCATAGCGGAAGGAAACATTTTGAAAGGATATTCTGCCTCTACTGGCCGGCAAAGCCACGGCTCCCGGTGCATCCTCCACCGAAGCCCTGGTATCAAGGATCTCGAATACACGCTGGACGCCTCCCACGGCGGCGCGCAACTGTCCGTAGAGGCCGGCCAGGCCGCCCAGGCTGGCAGCAATCGTTATGAAGTACATCAGGAAGCCGGTGATCATTGCCAGGGTAAGCCGCCCGGCGATCACCTCGCGGCCTCCATACCACATGACCGCCGCGATGGACCCGAAGCCCAGGAACATCATTACCGACCCAAACGCCGAGTTATATACGGCCATTTGCAAGGAGGCCCGGAAGGTCTTTTCCATGGCGGTATCGTAACGTTCCGTCTCATAGGCTTCGCGCCCAAAGCTTTTGACGACACGGATACCCTGCAGTCCTTCCTCGGCTACGACCGTCGAATCTGCCAACTGGTCCTGTACACGGGTGCTCCCTTTCTGAATGCGGCTGCCGAACAGAAAGGCAACCAACATCACGGCGGGGACGAGCGCCAGGATGAACAACGTCAGGCGGGCATTCAGTGTCAGCACGATCACGATGGCGCCGACCAGCGATACCGCCTGGCTGAGGAGCATGGTGAGATTGCTGGTCAACATGGTGCGCATCTGCGTCACGTCGCTGGACAGCCGGGAGACCACATCGCCCACACGCCGGTTGGCGTAAAAATCGAGCGATAATTTTTGCAGGTGGCCATATAAAGAGGTGCGCAGGTCATAAACCATATGCTCGCCAACATAAGCCAGCAGGTACGATTGAACAAACGAAAAGGCGGCCTGCAGCAGGAAGATGCCGCCCAGCAGGAAGGCCAAGTTGTTGAGGGGGGCAAAGCTTTTCGCTTTGGTCACCGAATCGAGCAGGCGCACAATGACCAAGGGGAAGGCCAGGCCGAATCCGCTCGAGACCAGCAGCGCGAGGATGGCGAATGTCATCCTGCCCTGATAGGGTTTAAGATAGCCAAACAGCCGTCTCCAGTTGACGGCCTTGAATGACACAGCGGGTTCATTCTTATTGGATAAGGCACGCGGATCCCGCTCCCGGCCGTGTGAATGATTTTCCATCGGCAAAGTTACTCCTTTAATGTTGTTATCTTTGAACAATCATAAAGGGGTTGTGTTAACCTAATATAAAGCGAAGTATCTTCGTCGACCGGCAGCGCGAAAACACTGCCATGGAAGCATGGCAGTGGGGAGATGAGGAATACGAACTTGATGCCGGTCACCATGGCCCCCGAGCGGGATGCCGCTAACTAGCAGTTCCTTTCGAGCCAATCTGCCACGCCGGCCAGGTTCTCGAACGTGTAATCCGGTTCAAAAGGGGAGTCTTTTAAATCTTCGATTTTCGTTTCGCCGCTGAGCACCAGCACGGTGGCGATCCCGCTCGCCGGACCCAGCGCAATATCCGTGTACAACCGGTCGCCGATCATGGCCATCTGGTTCACCTGCAGGTTCATTTTCACGGCAGCAGTATCCACGATGAGCCGGTTAGGCTTGCCTACCACCAGGTCGGGCTCCCTGCCCGTGGCGGCCCTTACGAAAGCAATCATCGCGCCCACATCGGGCATGAAGCCTGTTTCTGTAGGACAATTGAAATCAGGATGAGTTGCAATGTAAGGAACACCCGCCCGTACAAAATCACATAACGCCCACAGCTTTTGATAAGTCAGGGTCTGGTCGAAGCCCAGCACCAGGAACTGAGGATCCTGCTGGACGAGTCGAAAGCCATGCTGACGGAATTCATCTTCGAGGAAGGGAGTCCCGACCAAATACAGATCGGCTCCGGGATGCCGGTCTTTCAAATACAGGGCGGTAGCTTCCCCCGAGGTCAGCACCAATTCTTCAGTGAGGGGAAGCCCGAGACGGCTGATCTTCTCAGCGTACTGACGGCCTTGTTTCGAAGAATTGTTTGTGAGAAAGAGGAACTGTTTCTTTTGCGCGCGCAACAGATCAATAAAGCGCAGCGCGCCCTCGAGCAAACGATCGCTCAGATAGAAAGTGCCATCCATATCCAGCAGGAAACCGCGGACCGTGCTCAATTTCTCGATGCCATTCATGATAAAAACCTGTTTTCCAAGTGTACGATTTTTTTCATTCTCGCGCCCCGAATTTCAGAGAATGCCCGAAGCCAGAGAAGCGACAGGGAGCGACCTGTCCCAAAGATTGTACCAGTTGAACGACTCGCCCCCGCCAATTTCTTTCTTGTCCATGACCTGCAGTGGGGATCGCATTGAGACAGTGCCAGGTCAATTGTCTAGATTTCCACCGCGATCATCGCTGAATCCTTTGTGATAGAATCTACAACCGACTTCGCTTTTGCAAAGGAGAAGAATGATAGATAACTGGGTCAAAGCGATGGAACATGCCATTCGGGAACTCAACGAGTGGCCTGATAAGACTATTCAGGTCTTTCACCACAATGATTCGGATGGGCTGAGTTCAGGCGCCATTCTCACCCGCGCCTTGGAGAGACAAGGGTTTACCGTCCAACGGTTCTGTTTGGAGAAGCCATATCCGGCCGTGCTGAGAAAGGTCTATGAGCAGCAGGGGAAGATCCTTATCTTTGCCGATTTTGCAGGCAGGATCGCCCCGCTGATTTCTGAATTGAACAAAGAGAGGAACCTGACGCTGATCCTGGACCACCATGTGGCTGAAGCTTCCACCGATCCAAAAGTTCACAATCTCGACCCCGATCTATTTGGATTGAAAGGGGACCGGGATATCTCGGCCTCGACAACCTGTTATCTTTTTGCGATAACCATGAATCCGATCAACCGTGATATGGCCTATATCGCGGCCATCGGGGCGGTGGGTGATGGCTTTTTTGTGGACGGTCAACTTGTGAGCCAAAACCGCGACGCCGCGCTGGAAGCCGCTCAGCAGGGCAAGATCGAGATCAGGAAACAGGAGAGGGGTGAGCAGTATATATTGGCCGGTTCAAAAGAACAAGTATCCGTTGCCGAGCTGGGCGATTATCTTGATATCCTGGGAGGAGTGGGCTATTACCAGAAAGGACCGGATGTTGGCGTGAGGGTTTGCCTTGAAGGGGTCTCACCCGAGTCAGACCGGATGGTGGAAGAATTCAAGGCCATCAGGACAAGAGTGTTTGACCAGGAGATCGCAAGGCTTCAATCCGGTGGAATGAAGCAGGCGCCTCATATCCAATGGTTCCATGTAGAAAAGCGCCTATTTCCAATGGGGGTGAAAATGATCGGGGCATTCTGCGACGCCATCAGGGAAACGAACCTGATCGATCCCAGGAAATACCTCGCAGGATTTCAGATCATACCTGATGAAATCCCGGGGTTCGGCGCCATTAAGTTTAACGAGGTGAAGATTTCCATGAGGGTATCTCCTTTCATGGAAGGGGAGATCAGGGCAGGGAGAACCATGGGACTCAATGTACTGCTTCCTGAAGCTACGACCCGGCTGGGGGGCTTTTCTGATGCCTGCCACAGTCTGACGGCTGCTACCACGGTGGCCATTGGGAAAGAAGAAAAACTTATCGACGAAATGGAAAAAATCATCCAAGGAGAATCGAATGGGTAAAGGAGCCGGCTTCGGAAAAACAATCCTGATAGGCGATCAATTCGTACTGGAGGAAGTCCCTGCGATCGTTTCGGCAATATCCTTCGAAACGGAAGCAACGGTGGAAAGGACCACCGGCGAAGGATGGACCCTGGAAGACAACCGGATGGAGGTCCCAGGCTATAAGGAAAAGAAAAAGGAACAGCAGGCGCGCTCGATCGACAGGATCCTCGAGGTCATGAAAATCGATGTCAAGAAGAACCCGATCAAGATCACCTATGGGGGGACGTTATTGGCCGGAAGCGGGGTAGGCGCCAGCGCTGCCAGCTGCGTTTCGCTTGCGCGGGCCTTGAACCAAGAATTCAAGCTGGGCTATTCGATCGAGGAGATCAACCGGGTGGCCTGGCAAGGCGAATTTCCTTACCATGGGGTTGCGAGTGGAGTGGATAATACGGCGTCCACCTACGGCGGACTCCTTCTCTTCCAGTTAATTAAGGGTGAACAACACTTCGAAAAGATACCCACGCCCAAGCCGTTTGAGATCGTGCTGGCCAACAGCGGCATCACGGCGAATACCGCACTCCTAGATGAAGTTACCGAGCAGCAAAGGAAAGCAGACCCGGACCTGCTTGCCTCGCGTTTCAAGACCATCACGGCCCAGGGCGCCGATATGAAGAAGGCGCTTAAAGCCGGTGATCTGGAAACCGTGGGAAAGATCATGTCGAACAATCACAAGCTTCTGGGCGAAATGCAATTCTCCCACGAGATCCTGGACTACCTGTGCAAGCTGGCTCTTGAAAAAGGGGCCTTGGGAGCGAAGGTCACAGGCGGCGGCAGGGGAGGCTATATGGTCTCTTTAACTCCCGGCAAGGAACTCCAGGATAAGGTCGCCTCCGCCTTTGATAAAGAAGGATATAAAGTCATAAGGGCGACCATTGGTGGAAGCTAAATCTGAGGAGTGGGCCCTGAACCTTTGGGCTTAGGCCTGCAAGGACAACGGCTGTCGAAGAAATAAATGTGTGCCGGGCTTATGCCCGGCACACTCATTTTTCCAGTTCCTTACGCAAGAGCCTGGTTGCAAATCACGGTTTGAGGCAAGAGTACAAAGCGCGGCAGAGATTGATATAACGCGTATCCAGCCCAAAGATCATTTTATTCATTACATAACCCATGGCCAGGCGCTTCGCTGGGTCGGCAAAGCCGAGGGAACCACCCATGCCGGGGTGACCAAAGGCCGTCAGCGGACGCGGGTCGCCGAGTTCTGTGGAAGGCAGCATAAACCCAAGCGTGCGCCTTTCGGAAGTTCCCGTCACCACATCTTTGGCGTGGATCTGTTCCCGGCTGGCGCGTTCCACGCTCGCTTCGGAGAGCAAACGCACTTCGCCGGCTTTGCCTCCCAGGGCCAGCAGGGTATATATCCGCGCCAGGCCGCGGGCGCTCGCATGTCCATTGGAGGAGGGGATTTCCGCTTCGCGCCACCTAGGCGTGTTGGCCGCTCTTGGGGGCCGTGGCGGATTCATAAAAGCCAGCGACTTTGTGCGACCACCGAGAGACAGCGCCGCCTGAAAGATGAAATAACCCAAAGGCGACGGAGGGATCGTTTCCGCGGTGCGCGCCTGTTCTCGTTCGCCCAGGCCCACAAATACGTCAGCACCCAATGGCCCTGCCATCTGTGTACGAATGAACTCACCCACCGACATACGAGTGATCCGTCTTAAGACTTCGCCGTTCAGCCAACCAAAAGTGGCAGCATGATAACCACACTTCGTTCCCGGCTCCCAAAAGGGGTCGGATCCTTCCAAGGCATGCACCATCTGTTCCCAATCATAGAGTGCATCATTCGGCACTTTCATGCTGGGGGCAGGCAGGCCGGCCGTATGGGTAAGGATATGCCGTACTAAAACGGCGTCCTTTCCATGCTGGGAAAATTCGGGCCAATAGTGCGCCACCGCAGCATCAAAATCAAGCAGGCCGCGTTCGGCCAGCATGTGCATGGCGAGCGCCAGCCAGCCCTTGCCTGTGGACCAGACATTTACCAGTGTGTCGGCCGTCCACGCGCGTGTTCCCGCGGCGTCCGCGGCTCCTCCCCATAGATCTACCACCGACTCTCCATTAAGCGTTACATGGAGGGCCGAACCGACTTCGGCGTGTATCTGAAAGTTTTTTTCAAAGGCTGCCCGGACCGGCTCAAAACCGGGCGCCACACAGCCTGCGACGGGAAATCTATCAGTCATTACCATGGGGGCGTGTCTTCTTATCACCCGGGCAGCGAGACGACAAAGGTGGTGCCCTGGCCTAATTTACTTTCAATAGCGATAGTGCCCTTATGCATATCCACGATCTTTTTGACAATCGAAAGACCCAGCCCGCTGCCGCCGTTCGAGAGGGTGCGCGATCTATCGGCCTTGTAGAACCGCTCAAAAATCCGAGCCTGGTCCTCCTCTGCCACGCCGATACCCGTGTCCGAGATATTGAATTCGATCCGTCCGTTCGCTCGACACAGCTCAATATGCACTTTGCCAGACTGCGGGGTAAATTTGATACTGTTATTGATCAGGTTGGTCCATACCTGGCTCAGCAGGTCCTCATCGGCGGTGATCTCCACTTCTTCCAAAGCCACCTCCATTTCAATGTGCTTCGCGGTCCATTGAGGCTCACAGACAAGGATCAAGCTGCGGAGCTGTTTATCGAGGCGGTAAGGCTTCGGCTCGAACCTGACGCGGTCCGATTCCAATGAGGCCAGCTTGAGCAAGTCTTGGGTGATCCGCGACAGGCGCGTGCTTTCGCTCTCGATAATGTCGAGATAATGATGGCGTTCTTCGGCCGTCAGCCGGTCGTCTTCAAGAGCTTCGGCGAACCCGCGAATGGAAGTAAGCGGGGTCTGGATCTCGTGCGAGACGTTGGAAATGAATTCCTGCCGCATATTCTCCATCTGGTCCAGTTCGAGCGCCATTCTGTTCACGCTGGTGGTTAATCTGCTCACCATTGGGTTATCCTGAAAATCGTCTCCCAACCGGACGCTGAAATCTCCCCTGGCGATGCGTTCCAGGGCATCGATGATGGGGGCAAAGGCGTTCATTTCTGGAAGCCAGCCTCTTGCCCGGGCAAATTTACCGGCCAGTCCACCGATCGTGCCTGCAAGCAGCAAGCCCAGCAGTGTATTGGCGATCTGGCCGAAGACGCCGGGAAGATGCCAATTGGTGACCCCAAAGATGGCGCCGGTCAGAAAAAAAGCAACGGCGATCATGGCGCTCACAAAGACCAGCACAAAGATAAACCAGGCAATGCCATACAGTCTTTGTCGATTCCTGCTCATGAATCCGCCTCCAGACGATATCCCAACCCCCGGATGGTCGTGATCTTGAACGAATGTTTCTCTTCAGGGAAACGCTCACGCAGGCGATTGATATGCACATCGAGCGTGCGGTCATTGCCGTGAAAATCGTAGCCCCAGATATCCTCGATCAACTGCTCGCGGGAAAAGGTGCGACCGGGATAACTGGCAAGTTTAAACAGGAGTTCGAATTCCTTGAGCGGGAGGGTGAGACCCTCACCGTTGACCGAAACCTCAAAGGTTTTGTGGTCCATGGACAGCTCCCCGATCCGGATGGACTGCGAGGCGGCAATGCGGTAGCGCTTGAGAAGGGCGTTCACCCGCGCCACGAGCTCCAGAGGTTCGAAAGGCTTGACGAGATAATCGTCGGTACCCAGCTGAAAGCCCTTGAGTTTTTGGCTGGTCTCGCCCCTGGCCGTGAGCATCAGGATGGGGAGGTCGAAGGTCTTTCGCAGTTCCTGGCACAATTCCCAGCCGTCCATATTGGGCATCATGATGTCAATGATGGCGAGATCCACTTTGACCGAATCAAGCTTTGCCAGGGCTTCCACGCCATCCGAAGCCTCGACCAGTTCGAAGCCCTCGTTCCGTAGGAATACCCGGACGAGCTCGCGAATATGGGGATCATCATCAACAATCAGAATTTTGCTCATCCAATATACAGGTTCTTATTCAATCTGCTTTCTACGAGGATACAACATTTATATAAACTGGGAGTTAACGAAATTATGCCTATTAGGGGGCAGAGGGGAGAAAAGCAAAAGAAACAGGATGGGGAAGGCAAATTCCGCCTTCCCCATCCTGTTTCTTTCAGAGGAATTATGCGATTCGGGGTTGATTAGGGCGTTGGTGTATCAGTGGGTCCGGGCGTATTCGTTGCCCCGGAAGGCGTGTCAGTCGCAGCCGTCCCGCCGGTCACCGTGATGGCAACCCAGGGCGAGTCGCCAAAATATTGTCCCTGATCGGTTTCCATCCGCCAAAAGCCCTTGAAGTCTCCGGAAGTCGTTGGAGCCGTGAGAGTAACAGAGATTTCCACCGACGCGCCGGACGCGACAGCATTGGGGAGTGCGACTGCACTTCCACCCATTTGGTCACCGCTGATAAAAGCAAATTTGTAGCTTGTGCTCCAGTCGCAGGTGCCGTTATTCTGTATAGTCCATGTTTTTACGAAAGTCTTTTCCGCTTTTATGTTCGTTCCATCGGGTATGGTCACATCATTTACAAAGGCAGCACTGTTGCAGGCCTGAACGCCACTCGAGGAAGTTGTGGGACTTGCCAACAGGCCCGTGGATTGGGTTGGCAGGGGTGTCAAAGTCGCTAATGCGGTTGGGGCTGGCGTTTCCGTAGGCGGGGTCAATGCCAGTTGAGTAGCCTGCTGAGCCGCGAGAGTCTCAAACGCAGCCGTGAAAATGGCATCCACGCTGAGGGTGGGAGTGGCATCTGCATTTCCCGCTCCGCAGGCGCTGAGCGCCAACATCGGAATGACCGCAAGCACTATCAAAAAACGCCTCATATTCTTGGCTTGTATACGCATGACTTACATCTCCTTTTTCGCCGGGGCAGAAATCTGCCCCGTTTATTTCTTAAGGCTGCATATTATAGACCGGGAACATTAGTTATTTCTCAGGTTCCCGAAGATATTCGGGCAAAGAATGTCCAATTACCAGGGGGGCCTGTCTTTTCCCAAACTCACAAATCGCTCCTGCAGGCGCGTTAATGCGGCTGTGGCTGGAAAGTCTCTTGTTTAACGAAAAATCATGTCCATTGTTTCAAGGCGGTTGCCGGTTCCCCGCACGGTTGGGGCCTGATCTGGTTTGAATCGACCCCATGTTATACTCTGTGCAACTTCCCAAAATTGGCGGGGTTATTTTTAATGACCTCGCCGGTAGGTTTAATCCGTGCCGGAACTCGAGTTCAACGAAGAAGAGGTTTTAATCCGCGCTTCACAAGGCGACCGGGATTCATTCGGCCTGCTCTACGAGCGCTATATAGACCGGATCTTCAACTATGTTTATTACCGTACGGGGAATACCCATGATGCGGAGGACCTGACTGCCCGCGTATTTCAAAGGGCGATGAACCATATCAAGAATTATACAGATCGAGGCGTCCCGTTCTCTGCCTGGTTGTACCGTATTGCTCATAATCTGGTCGCCAACTGGCATCGCGATCGGGGTCGACGGCAGGAAATACCGCTCAACGAATTACCGGTGCTGCCCTCGAGGGAAGATCGGCCTGAAACAACACTGGTGCGCTCGCAGGAACAGGATACGCTCCTGAGGCTCATCCGCAAATTGCCTCCTGATAGACAGACCCTGCTCATCCTTAAGTTCGTTGAGAACATGTCGAATGCAGAGATCGGTCAGATCATGGGACGCAGCGAAGGGGCGGTGAAAAGCCTTTATCATAGAACTCTTCTGGCGCTACGGGACGAGCTCGGCGATCAAAATATCAGTTTGGAAGGAGATTGAAGCATGCTGAGGATCGTTACCGACGGCGCCGCAGATATGCCCCCCGAGTGGGAAAAAGAGTTTGATATTCACATTGTCCCGATCAACATTCAGTTCGGCGATAAGACCTATCTCCAGAATGTCGACCTTGATAATGCCGGCTTCTACAGGATGGTGGACGAGACCCGAACGATCCCCAAGACTGCGCAGCCGTCACCCCATCAGTTCAGCGAGTATTACAGGAAGATCGCCCAAAAAGGCGATACGATCATTTCGATCCATGTAACCAGCAAGCTCTCAGGCACTTATGCCTCCGCCGTGCAAGCCGCAGAAGATGTGAAAGAGTCTTTCAAGGTCTTTCCCGTAGATTCGATGGTGGGTTCGGTCGCGATCGGGCTCATGTGCCGGGAGGCACGCAAGATGGATCGCGCCGGACTCAGCCCCGAGGAAATCGTGAGAAAGCTGGAGGGGATTCGCGGACGGGTGCGGGCGGTTTTTACCATGGATACCCTTGAATATGCCAGAATGAGCGGCCGCGTAGGCGCGCTGCAGGCTGCGATGGCATCGATCATGAACGTCAAGCCTATTACCATTCTCAAAGACGGGGTCCTCAACATGGCCGAAAGAGTTCAGGACGCGCAAAGCATCCGTGGCCCGAATAATCGCCATCGGAGAAGAAGAGTTTGGCAAGACCCCGGTTTATCTGGGCGTGCTGCAGGCCAACGATAGGCCATCCGGGGAGACTTTGATGGCTGAAGCCAGAAAGCACTTCAATGTGGTGGGTGAGCCGGTGCTGACCGACCTTTCAATATCGGTAGCCGCCAACCTCGGACCGGGAACCGTGGGATTGGTGTTGTATCCTGTGGAATGACGCTTGTCGGACTGCCAGGGATCATGCTTGGACCGGAGTTGGAACAAAACGTTAAAGAACATCGTATATAGATTCACCAGGACGCTTTGGGCTCCAGCATGCGGCCGATGGATCAAATAGAGCAGCTTATGACCAATTACAGCAAGTTGACCAACCTTTCTGAAGAAGAGCTGGATGCCATTGAGGCCCACCTGGCGGGAATCCTGAGACCGGTGGCCCCTCGCAGGGATTTCGTCCAACGCCTGGGCGGGCGTATCCATATACCGCCGCGCAGCGAGATCACTGTACGCCTGACCGATTGGCGAAAACTGGTGCTGGTGTTCAGCGGGGTACTTTCGGGCGCCCTGGCGATCCTTACCTTGGGTCGCGCCATGTACTATTTGTTCGGAAGAAGGAATGTGGGATAGCTCCAAATAAAGAAATGTTGTAACTGCTCACCTACCGGTTTCTAGTTTGACCGAAAAAGAATATGGACGGAGTGTTCTTCCCCCGTCCATATTCTTTTTCGGGATTTCTAGTCCCAGGCTGAAAGCGTGGGACGAAGGGGTGAGTTGATACGAAATGTTCCACATTTCAAGTAATTGAACAGGGAATGGGTCCTGATACGGCCGGGCCTTCATAGAATTCGCTGCGCTTATCTGCGCGCACAGCGGTTGCCCGCGGGCTTTTCGTTTGCTTCCTGCAAGGGTGGATTCGATCAGGCCGTGTCGTTCAATAAGCCATCGCACAACTTTCTCGCGATCACGAGCAGGTCCACATCCACGGGCATCCTAAAATCCTCGTTAACGCGCAAGGTCAGATATTTCGCGGCCTGGCGGAGATCATCGCTCAGGGATCGGTCTTCAACCAATAGATTTAATAGATCGTAAGAACTGGGCGTGCGAACGGGCTGCCCCAGGCGGGCAAAGTATTCGCGCGCCGCGATCCCGGCCGCGCGCCGCGCACAGACGCGCGCCTGTCCTTCGTTGCCGTGATAACGGGCCTTTTCGGCTTTGTCGAATTCAACCTGGATTTGTGCTCGCCAGTCCACGCCTTGCATTATACCTATCATGTACTTATCATATTTCTACAGTATTATAATCAGCGGCATTGGGCGAAGCCCAGGGTATCTTTTTTCTTTTTCGCATGGAGGCTGAGATGAAATCACGATTATTTCAAATGATCGCCGGCGTATCTGTACTTGTGTTGGCGATCACGGCTTGCGCTCTTCCGGGGAATGTCCTTCAATCAGCAGGCGTACAAGGCAGCGGCCCGAAGATCGTAACCGGAAAAGTGACCTACACCAATACATTTTTTACATCAGGGGTGGCTGAGCCCGAGGTTATCCTGGAAGACGAGGGCGGTTTCGTAACCCGTAACCGCAAGTTCGTAATCCCCATCCAGTCCCAGGTCATCGGGCAGATCACGTCAGACTTTTATACTTCGCCGTTCAGCTATAGTCTTTCTTTGCCTGCAGAACCCAACGGTACCCTCCATGACGTAAACCATGACGGCAAGACAGATACCGGGGTGATGGTTTTTGCCGTCGCCTACTGGACCAATACGTGGGGTGACCCATACCTGGAAAAGCGCGACCAGGGCGGCGGCGGTTGGTCCTCGGACTACGCTTCCACCAAAGTCAGCGATAATCGTGACACCTATCTCGAAGTCTACGGCGGAAAGTACCTGGTCTATGCGCCGGATGATAAACAGCAGTTCCCCTCCGGTTTCGGCGCCGATAAGAAGCTGTTTACCGATGATGACCCGATCATGAACCTGCCGGCGGGGTGGTCGGTGATGAATCTGGACACGACCCCGTTCAGTCTCGACCGCTCAGAGAAGCCGACCATTGACCTGTATGAGTCCACCAGTTCGGCGCTGGACGATTTCTCGAAGCTCTCCTATACCCAGGCCTTTGACAAGATGATCGACAAGTTCACGAAACAGTATGCCTGGACCCAGTTAAAGAACATTGATTGGAGCGCCAAAGCCACCGAGTTCAGGCCGCGCTTCCAGGCCGCTGGGCAAAGCCATGACCCGCATGCTTACGCCCTGGCGCTGCGTGATTTTCTCTGGTCCATTCCGGATTCCCACGTGGGATTCGATGAGAGCCTGCTCCAGAACGATTTTCAAACGGATGTCGCCGGGGGCGTCGGATTCGCGATGCGGGAGACCGATGACGGCAAGATCATTGCATACTACGTTACCAAGGGCGGCCCGGCTGAACAGGCAGGGATGAAGTGGGGCGCCGAGATAACCTCGCTCGATGGAAAACCCACCAACGATGTTGTCAACGCAACCGTACCGTGGTCGTCGCCGTTCAGCAACCCGATTATCAAGCGCCTGCAACAATTGCGGTATGCTACCCGTTTCCCTCTCACCAAAGGCAAAGTGCAGGTAACGTTCCAAAACCCCGGAGGGACGTCACAGACGGCAACCCTGGACGTTGTCAACGAAGTTGACAGTTTCAATGCCTCCTCCTTTAATGCCGGACAGCCCCAAACCGAGCTGCCCGTGGCCTTCTCGATATTGCCGAACGGTCTTGGATATATCAAGATCAGCAGCTTCCTCGATAACGATGTGCTTTCCATCCAGGTTTGGGAACGCGCGATCCGGTATTTCAACGATAATAAGATCCCCGGCGTCATAATAGACATGCGAAACAACGGCGGGGGCAATGGCTGGCTGGCGGATCAAATGGCGGCCTACTTCTTCGACAAGGAAACGGTGGTAGGCAATACGGCTTATTACAACAAGGGCAGCGGCACTTTTTACATGGATCCGGGTGATCGGACCAGCATGATCCCACCGCCTGCCGATCTTCAATACAGCGGCCCGGTGGAGGTGCTGGTTGGGCCGGCTTGCGCCAGCGCCTGCGAATTCTTCTCCTACGATATGACGATCAACAATCGGGCCACGATCGTGGGCCAGTACCCAACGGAGGGTGCAGGTGGCAGCGTGGAGGATTTCATCATGCCGGAAAGCATTCAGGTGCAGTTAACCATTGGCCGCGCGGTAGATGCCAACGGGAACATTCACCTGGAAGGGAAGGGCGTTGTGCCCACTCTTAAGGTTCCGGTTACTGTTGATACGCTGCAAAAGCAAGCCAACGGCGAGGATGTAGTACTGGAAGCAGCCGAAGCAGGGATGGGGCAATCAGGCTCCTCGGGCCAGGGGCAGGGCTCGCCCGGCCCGCTTCCACCCGCTTCCAGCGCGCCCACCATGGCGAGCAAAAGCGATGCAGCCAGCGCCCTGGCTGCGAGTGCGCCTTATTTGGAAGATAAAGCCAGCGAGCAATATCAGGCCTCCGATTTTGCAAAGCCTGGAACTTTAACGTACACGGTTTCACTCACCCCTACAGACCAGGTGATCTGGGGATACGGCTGGTGTGCGACGACCCAGGATATTTTGAATACGAATCTGAAGAGCATTAAGCTGAAGTTTACGCTGGATGGCAAGGATGTCCCTGTTTCTGCCATGCAAGTCGACAACACCCCGTCCAACGGACAACAGTGCCAGACCACCTTCACCGCGCTCGGCAATTGGCCCACAGGTTCGCACCATATCGTCACCACCGTCACCTTTACCGGAAAAATCAACGATGGCACGGCTGACTACGCCTCAGGAGATTATGTGCTCGATTACACGGTAAACGTGCAGCCATAAAGGAGGCAACTAGTTCCCGCCCATATTCATTTTCCGAAGGTGCAGGTGTACTTCCTGCGCGGGATCTCCAGTCCCAGGCTGAAAGCGTGGGACGAAAGGGTAAGTGGATACTAAAAGAGGATTGCCCTGAAACGAAGAGAGACGGCCTGTCTGGCCGCCTCTCTTTTTGATTCGCCTCACGCAATTTCTGAACCCCCGCTTGCCCAGCCTGGGGCTGGCGCGTACGATCAGTCCATCAGTCCATGAACCGGTATTTTAAGAGGGTCCAGACCGCTGCGAAGGCGTCCTGAATCTTGATCTTCTTGCCTTCCGAATAATCGCGGGGATTGAAAGAGATCGGGATTTCGTAAATGCGATAATGACGTTTCAAGACCTTGGCGGTGAACTCCGGCTCAAAATCAAAGCGGTGGGCGCGAAGGGTCATCCCTTCAACAACATTACTCCGAAAAACCTTATAGCCCGTTTCCATATCGCTTAAGATGGTGTCGTACAGAATATTGGTCATGAAGGTCAGCAATTGATTGGCGATCATGTGCCAGAACATGACCGCCCGCCGCGGCCCGCCGAGAAACCGTGAGCCATAGACCACGTCTGCGATGCCGTCTTTGATCGGCTGAAGCAGGGCCGGATAATCGTGCGGGCTGTACTCAAGGTCTGCATCCTGGATAAGGATCACATCGCCGCGTGCGGCTTGTATCCCGGTGCGAACCGCAGCTCCTTTACCCTGATTTTGCTCGTGCAGGAGGACGCGTACCCCGCCCTTCCGGTCCAGTCTTTTGAGAAGATCAGGGGTTCCATCCTGTGAGCCGTCATCTACCACCACGATCTCGGAAGCAAGCTTGGTGGCTTTTACACGTTTCAGGATCTCTTCGATATTCCCCACTTCGTTGAAAACGGGGATTACAACAGATAGCTTCATAGCGCCGTGATTATAAGCGAAAAAGAGCAGCGACCGAGGTGGGCAACGATAGGCAAGTTCCGCTAACAATCACCCCATCAAGAAGGTTTCCTGGCCCTACTCACGAGATTGTGCGGATTGGCAACTATAAAGGAAGAGAAATCAGGTAAGCGGGCTTCCTCCACGAGGCCTCCCAATCGAAATGAGTTTGTCAGGTGGAGGAAACTGCCTGCGGTGCTATAATTTACAAGCTTACTGCTGCCCCTACGGGGATTGCAGGGGCATTAGATGTTGAACTTATTCTCGATTTCGCATTCCTGGCAGGTCAGGTGGCATGACACATCCTCTCGGACGTTCGCCCTCATCCAGTAATCCTTTTTCTCCGCCTCAAATCAACAGTGTTGACGACACGGGCCTTTCTGCGCTCTGGTTGCAGGACCTGGCGCTCAAAGTGCTGTATGCGCGCGGTTACATCACCGGTTTCAAGATCGCAGAGGAGATGACGCTTCCCTTTGCAGGTGTGACCGATCAGTTATTGACCGCCCTCAAGCAGGAGAAATTAATCGAGGTCAAGTCCTCACAGGGCGGCCTCGGTGAGGGCGCGTATACCTACGGAATCACCGGTGCGGGCATTTTACGCGCGCGCGAGGCCCTCGAACGCAGCCAATATGCAGGGCCGGCGCCCGTGCCCTTTGAAGTCTACAATGAAGCGATCCGCCGCCAAAAAAGCGGGCATATGGCCGTCACCACCCGCACCATGAGGCAAATCCTGTCGCAGATGGTGATCTCTGAAAACGCCTTCCAGAGGCTTGGCCCGGCCCTCAACTCAGGGACGTCCATCTTCCTGTACGGTCCGCCAGGAAATGGCAAGACAAGCATTGCCCGGGCTTTCGGCAACCTTGTCCTTAGCCAAACCATGTACATACCCTATGCCCTTTATTTGGAAGGGCAGGTCATCAAGGTTTATGATGCAGTCAGCCACAAGCTGGCGCCAGATACTGAACCCAATACGCAAAGCACCGGCGGCCTGCGTTCCACCACGCGTCGTGACATGCGCTGGGTGAAGATCCGTCGTCCCTTTATCGTGGTTGGCGGCGAACTCACGCTGGAAGGCCTCGACCTCGTCTTTGACGACACCCATAAATTCTATGAGGCGCCGTTCCAGATCAAGGCCAATGGCGGGATATTACTGATCGACGATTTTGGACGGCAGCAGGTGCGCCCGCGCGACCTTTTGAACCGCTGGATCGTGCCGCTTGAAAACCGTGTCGATTTTCTGCGCCTGCATACCGGACGGAAGGTTGAAGTGCCATTCGATGTGCTGATCGTCTTCTCGACCAATCTTCCGCCCAAGGACTTGGTTGATGAAGCCTTCCTGCGACGCCTGCGCCATAAAGTGGAGATCGGCGACCCGAACTATGAAGAGTATCGGGAGATTTTCCGCCGGGTGGCAGCCGACAAAAAGGTGGAATACAACGACCAGGGGTTGGCTTATCTCTTGCAAGAATGGTATATCAAACGCAACCGCAAGCTGCGTGCTTCTCACCCGCGCGACCTGTGCGACCAGATCCTCGACATTTCAGCCTATCTATCGGTCCCTCCGACCATGACGCGTGAAATGATCGATCGTGCGGCCCAGGCCTACTTCGTAGATATTTAGCCCCAACTCTCTCATAGATCGCAGATCCTAAAGATGCAGCACGTGCGAGGCAGCGCGTGCTGTTTGGCCTGTATTGTATAATGAGTGAATGCTGCCCGAGCTTCCCTGCCCAATCATCTTTGCACATCGTGGCGCTTCAGCCAATGCACCTGAAAACACCCTTGCCGCCTTTAATCTGGCACTGGCCCAGGGCGCCGATGCGATCGAACTCGATGCCAAACTCAGTGCGGATGGTCATATCGTTGCCTTCCACGATCCCACCCTCGACCGCACAACCGATGGGACAGGCTTTCTTTTCCGGAAAACATTAGCTGAACTGCGCGCGCTTGATGCGGGCAGTTCCTTCTCAGGACAATTTCGGGGCGAGAAAATGCCGCTGCTTGAGGAAGTCTTCGAAGCGGTTGGAAAGAGATTATTCATTAACGTCGAACTGACCAACTACGTAACCCCGTACGACCAACTGGTCGAAAAAGTTTGCGCCCTGGTACTAAGACACGGACTTGAGGACAGCGTGCTTTTTTCTTCGTTTTACCCTTTCAATCTCAAGAAGACTCTTCAATTGCTGCCGAAGGTGCCGCGCGGGTTATTGGCAAAGAAAGGCTGGCTGGGCGCCTGGCCGCGCTCCTTTGGTTTCAGCTTCGGCGATTATGCCGCCCTGCATCTCTTTCCCAGCGATGTGAAGGCGCAGCAGGTCCAACGCGTGCACAGGCTCAGGCGCAGGATTCACGTCTGGACGGTTAATAAGGTCGAGGACATCATCCATTTCAAAAATTTGGGAGTGGATGGCATCTTCACCGATAATCCGCAGTCCGCCTTACAGGCAATTGGGAGGCGGGTGTGATACCGTACGAGTGGTTTGAGCAGGCGCAAGAGCGCATTGCTCCACATATTCGAAAGACGCCGCTCACCCTGGATGTCAAAAGGGGACTACTGCTTAAATGGGAGAACCATCAGGTTACAGGCTCATTCAAACCGCGTGGCGCGCTGAATAAGGTATTGTCCCTGGAAGATTGGGAACGTGCCACGGGACTGGTGGCGGCCTCGGCGGGAAACCATGGGCAGGGCGTTGCACTGGCTGGACGCCTGACGGGTGCGCAGGTGGAGGTCTTCGTATCGAAACATGCAGTCCCCGCCAAAGTGGAGGCCATGCGCAACCTGGGGGCGCAGCTCCTTTTTGTTGAAGGTGGCTATGCAGAGGCGGAAACGGCCGGGCGGGAATATGCGCAAGCGCACCATAAAGTATTTATCTCGCCGTATAATGATGGGCAGGTAATTGCAGGTCAAGGTACGATCGGACTGGACATCTTGCACGAGCTCTACTCTACATCAACCCCGCCATTCTTTCCAAATAAAGAATGGAATGAGATGAGCGGGAGAGCATTGAATTGGATCGTTCCCACCGGCGGGGGTGGTTTAATTTCGGCTTTGGGTGCGATCTCGAAGAACCTCAACCCTCCCCCCAGGTTGATCGCGGTGCAGGCCGCGGCCTCGCCATTTACGCACAGTCTCTTTCATAGCCACACACAGGCCGGTGTGCAGGACCTGCCCACGCTGGCGGATGGATTAAGCGGCGCCGTTGAAGAAGGCTCGGTTACAATCCCCATGATTGAGGAATTCGTGGCAGATTTTTTACTTGTATCAGAAGAAGAGATCGCGCGGGCAATCGCTTTTGCCTGGGCGGTATGTCATGAAAAGATCGAAGGCTCCGCTGCCGTGGGGTTGGCGGCGGTTCTGGCAGGAAAGGTTAAGGAACGCCCGTCGGTGGTGATCATATCAGGAGGCAATATCCAGCCTGAGGTCCATGCAGAGATTGTTGCGCGCTACGCGAGGGAACAATGGGACTGAAGCGGTTCAACCTGGCGCTCATGCTCCTGGTGCTGGTCCTGACCACGGCGGGCCACCCCTATGAAGTAAGTGCTCAGGCCGGAAAACCATCGAGCGAAGTCCGTCAAATGTTCGAAAAAATGACGCCCGCGGAGCGTGTCGGTCAGTTGTTCCTGGTTACCTTCACAGGCACGGACACAAGCAATAAATCACAGATCTATGACCTGATCGTCAATCGTCATGTAGGCGGTGTTACGCTGCTGGCAAGCAACGATAATTTTGTGGCTGCGCCCGATACGGCTCATACGACTTATGTCTTGACGAGAAACCTGCAGCAGCTCGAATGGGATACTGCGCTCAACCCTCCAACCGATCCCAAAACAGGGCAGCCGAATACTCATTCCTATGTGCCTCTGTTTATCGCAATGTCGCAGGACGGGAACGGCGCCCCGGCCGATCAGATCTTGAGTGGCCTGACGCCTCTGCCCTCCGAGATGGCAATCGGTGCGACCTGGTCTCCCGACCTTGCCAACCAGGTAGGGACGGTAATGGGGCGTGAACTCTCGACCCTTGGGATCAATATGTATTTTGGCCCTTCTCTGGATGTGCTGGACAGCCCGAGCAGCGCACCCACCAACGATCTCGGCGTGAGCGTTTTTGGAGGCGATCCATATTGGGTTAGTGTGATGGGTAGTGCTTATATCAGCGGCCTGCATGCAGGCTCGGAGAATCGTCTCCTGGTGATCGCGAAGCATTTCCCGGGCCGCGGCAGCGCCGACCGTTCCGATGAGCAGGAAGTGGCCACGGTACGGAAATCGCTTGACCAGTTGAAGCAGGTCGAACTGGCGCCATTTTTTGCGGTTACGGGGAACACTACTCCGCCGGCTGATCCGGGAGCAATCACGGATGGCCTGCTCGTCTCGCATATCCGTTATCAGGGGTTCCAGGGCAATATTCGGGCCACTACTCGTCCGGTGAGTTTCGATGCGCAGGCGCTCTCTTCGATCCTGGCTTTACCGCAATTTGCCACATGGTGGGCGAACGGCGGCCTGATAGTCAGCGACAACCTTGGCACAAACGCGGTGAAGCAGTTCTATACCACAGGCACCGATTTCCCCGCCCGAACCGTCGCACGAGATGCATTTGTGGCAGGCAATGACCTGCTCTATCTTGGCAACATCGTCTCGAGCGATGCCCCCGATACTTACACCACCGTATTGGAAACCCTCGATTACTTTTCGCAGAAATATAAGGATGACCCGGCCTTTGCCCAACGCGTGGATGCCTCTGTGTTACGCATCCTGGCCCTCAAGGAACATCTGTACGGAGGCTTCGATTTTGCGAACGTAGTGCCCAGCAGCGCCAACCTGAATGATGTAGGAACTTCGCAGCAAGTGACTTTTGAAGTTGCGCACAGTGCGGCCACCCTGCTCAGCCCGAGCGCGCAGGACCTCGCAACCATCCTCCCGGCCCCACCCAAAGTGCGCGATCATATCATCTTTTTCACCGACACTTCGCAGGTCCAACAGTGCACTGCGTGTGCGATGCAGGCAGGGCTGCCTTTTGATGCCCTTCAGCAGGCGATCGTCAGGCTTTATGGCCCACAGAGCGGCAACCAGACTTCATCGTTCCGGTTATCTTCTTATAGTTTTGATGATATTGCCAACTACATGGCGGGGAAAAGTCCACCTTACCTGCAGGACGATCTCAGCTCTGCCGATTGGGTGATCCTTTCTTTAACCGGCTCAGGCCGAAACCAGCAGCAGATAATCAGTAATTTCCTTTCGGGACAGCAGGACCTGCTGCGCCCGAAACATGTGATCCTCTTTGCGTTCGGCGCGCCCTATTACCTCGATGCAACCGACATATCACGGCTCGCCGCCTACTACGCACTATACAGTCAGGAACCTCCCTTTGTGGAAGAGGCCGCGCGTTTGCTCTTTCAGGAATTGACCCCAACAGGCGCTTCGCCGGTTTCCATCCCCGGATTGGGCTATGACCTGATCAAGATCACTTCGCCCGACCCGAACCAGATCATCGCGCTTGTTCTGGACCTCTCGGCGTCCCCGGCTGCGACAAATCAACCCACCCCGCAAGCGACGCCGGTGCCGCTCTTCAAGATCGGGGATACCATAGCCATTCGTACCGGGGTGATAAAAGACCATAACGGAGAGCCGGTCCCGGATGGGAGCGTTGTTCACTTTTCAATGAACCTTACAGGAGAGGGCGGAGGGATCCTGCAACAAGCGGACGCCGTCACCTCCCAGGGCGTTGCACGCATCTCTTTCGGGCTGGATAAGCCCGGTCTGCTTCAAATAAAAGCAACCAGCGAGCCAGCCCTGGTGTCCGAAGTTTTGCAGCTGGACGTGTCGAGCGGTGGTCAGCCGGCTGCGGTGACGGTGATCGTCCCCCAGCTGACGCCGGAAGTTGTGCCGCAGACCACGGTTACACCGGTGCCGGCCCAGAATGAATTTATCACCCCTGAGGGAACGCCGCGTTTTATTGCCTGGTTCCTGATGGTCCTGGTGGCATTGGCAGGCGCGGTGCTGGTCTACCTGGCAGGCGCCCGCGCGGAAAGCGTGCGCTGGGGAATCCGCTGGAGCCTGTGCGCGCTGGCAGGCGGGCTGTTGAGCTATAACTATATTGCGCTGGGACTGCCCGGCAGCGCCAGTTTTACGGTTTCCAACGGGATCGGGGGGATCATGTTGATCACTATTTTCGGATTGTTTATCGGGTGGGGGGTAGGCTGGCTTTGGTCACGCGGGACTTTTAGATAGGGCCGTCCTCAGTCCGGCTCAATGCAGCAGGGTGGCGATCAGGCTTAAGAGCAGCAAGCCCGCGGTTGACCACAGGAGAATCGCATCGGTTCGCGGAGTGAAGAGATCGAGCCTGGGAATCTCAAAGGCCGATTGATGGGCCACCGGCCGGAGAGGCAAGACGCCGCCGCTGAACAGGTAATCGTTGAAAACCTCGATGGATTCCGGGCGATCATCGGGATGAAGGGCCATGGCCCACAGGATGGCCTTTTCGGTGCGGGCGCTTATGGACATATTGATCTCGCGCGGCGGCACCAGGCTGGCAGGTTGAACAAATCGTTTACGCGCATCAGGGGGAGGTTCATTGGTCAACAAGTGATACAGCGTTGCACCCATTGAATAGATATCGGACCTCATATCGGTATGAATTTCATCGCTGCCGTATTGCTCCAGAGGTGTATACAGCGCGGTACCCTGCCCTTGAATGACGGTGATCGTCATCTCCTCGTTGGGCGTCATGATCTTGACCAGACCAAAATCAACCAACTTAAGCAGGCCACTGGGCGTTATCTTGAGGTTGCTCGGCTTGATATCGCGATGTACAATGGGCGGCTGCTGGCCGTGCAGATAAGAAAGTGCATTGGTCAGTTGAAACGTCCAGCCCAATACCTGGTTTTCAGAGAGGAAGATTTTCTTGTGGCGGGCTTCGAGCATGATCGTGCGCAGGTCATCGCCGGGGACAAAGTCCATTACCAGATAGTCACGCAGGCCGTTGGAGAAGAAATCCGAGACTTTTGGCAGGTTGGGGTGATCGAGGCGCGCGAGGATCTGCGCCTCGCGCAGGAACTGCTGGCGGGCCTCTTCCCGAATATTATCCGTAAGGGTGCGGTCGTACTCCACTTCTTTCAGCGCACACAGGCGCCCTTCCAGCCGAAGATCATCGGCCAGATAAATGGAGCCCGCGCCGCCTTGTCCGATCCGTTCCCGGACTTTGTAACGGCCGCGCAAGACCTCGCCCATCTTCAGCGATAGGGGCATCTTCTCCTTCTAGTCATGATGTCGCTGCAAGCTTTCGTGGCAGGTACCTGTCCCACCCATCCTGCATTGACTGACCACCCGCACAAATCGCGAGGCAAAGACATCATTCCCATGCAAACCATCTCGGCGTAGATTCTGCACAGAAACCAAATTTATGCTATATTACTGGCTACCTGACAATTTTCGTGAAGGGCAGCGAAACGAACGCGGAAAAAAGCTCTTTGCGGCAAACTTCCCCAAAATCCAGGTTCGTCCAGGCCCCATTTACGAATTGCCAGGTGACCAAGCCTATTATAAACGCCTTTATTTTACTTTCATTTTTCATACTTGAGGGAGTTAATGGCTCGGACTGAAGAATTCCCCATGTTGGTTGCCCAGGAAGGACCCCTGAAGGGGCAACGCTGGCCCTTAAGTCGAACACTCGTGATCGGGCGCGAGGCTAATTGTGAGATCGTGATCCCTGACCGGCAGGTCTCGCGCTTCCACGCGCGTCTCACGCTGACTCCGGAGGGTATTATCCTCGAAGACTTGGGCAGTAAGAACGGTACACACCATAACGGCAACCTGCTTTCCACGCCAGTTATGCTGCAAGACGGCGATCTGGTGCAGATCAGTTATGTGCAGGAATTCATGTTCTTTACTTCGGATGCCACCGTGCCGCTGACCGAGGGCATGGGCCGGCCTGGGCGCCTGGTAATGGAGCAAAAATCGCGCCGAGTATGGGTCAACCAACAGATGCTCGTGCCGCCGCTCTCCGCACAGCAGTTCAAGCTTTTGTCGTTCCTTTATGAAAGCTCGGGACAGGTCATCAGCCGGGCAGACCTGGTTGCCACCGTATGGGGCGAGGAACAGGCCTCCGGAGTCTCAGACCAGGCGCTGGATGCGCTAATCCGCCGGCTGCGCGACCGGTTGAACGCATTGGACTCCACCCAGCAATACATTGCCACGGTGCGCGGTCACGGCGTGCGACTGGACAATCCGCCCGTATAGCCAGAGAAACTTTATATGTCAACTGGGAAATTGCCCCTTGACCAAATTATTCCGGGGGATTGTGTTGAAGTATTAAATACCCTGCCTGAAAAATCTGTAGACTTAATTTTTGCCGACCCGCCTTACAACCTGCAGCTTTCGCAGGAGCTTTACCGTCCCAACATGACCCGGGTGGACGGGGTGGATGAAGCCTGGGACCAATTCGAAAGCCTGGAAGAATATGATGCTTTCACGCGCACCTGGCTCTCGGCCTGCCGCCGCGTCCTGAAAGAGACGGGAACGATCTGGGTGATCGGTTCCTATCACAACATTTATCGCGTTGGCTCGATCCTGCAGGACCTGGGCTATTGGTTCCTCAATGATGTGGTGTGGATCAAGTCCAACCCCACGCCTAATTTTCGCGGCGTGCGGTTTACGAATGCACACGAAACCCTGCTTTGGGCGCAGAAGAACAAGGGTGCCAGATACACCTTTAATCATCATGCCATGAAATCCCTCAATGAAAACCTTCAAATGCGCAGCGATTGGGAACTGCCGATCTGCAATGGATCGGAGCGTCTGCGCCTGAACGGTGAGAAGGCGCACCCAACGCAAAAGCCCGAAGCGCTTCTCTACCGCATAATTATTTCAAGCTCAAATGCAAATGACGTAATACTCGATCCCTTCTTCGGCACGGGCACCACGGGCGCCGTAGCGAAAAAATTGCAGCGACACTGGGTCGGTATCGAGCGCGACGCAGGCTACGTGGAACTGGCCCGCCAGCGGATTGCTTCCATCGAGCCCGGAATGTTCTCGGAGCAGATCTATGTTTTCCCCTCCCGACGTGACCGGCCGCGTGTTGCATTTGGAAAATTGCTGGAAGCCGGCCTGTTGACCCCGGGACAGATTCTCTATTTTGGCAAGCAAACCGAGGTAACAGGAAGAGTGCGGGCGGATGGGGCGATCATCTGTAAAGATATGACCGGTTCCATCCACCAGGTGGGAAGTAAATTGATGAATGCACCCTGTAATGGCTGGGAACACTGGTTCTATGAAGTGGACGGGGAAATGAAACCGATTAACGTGCTGCGCGAGGCCTATCTCAAAAGCCGTTAGAAAATTTGGGCGGGGGTTTGAAGCCACGCTAATATTCGAGTAACATTGTCGAAATTTATCAGCAGGAGAATATCATGGCAGATGGTTTACGTTTGCTGGCTGTATTTCCTCATCCCGATGATGAAACCCTCGGCCTGGGCGGGACCCTGGCAAAGTATTCTGCGGAAGGGATCGAAACCTATCTGGTGTGTGCCACGCGCGGTGAGCGCGGCTGGTTCGAATCGGAGGGGCCTGACCCGGGCCTGGAGGCGGTAGGGCGCCTGCGCGAGGCTGAGCTGCGCTGCGCGGCCGGACAATTGGGCTTGCACGAGGTCAGCTTTCTTGATTACATTGACGGCGAATTGGACCAGGCCAGCCCGGTAGAGATCATTGGAAAAATTGCTGGGCATATTCGCCGTATCAGACCCCAGGTGCTTGTGACCTTTGGACCAGACGGCGCCTATGGGCACCCCGACCACATCGCCCTTTCTCAATTTACCAGCGCCGCGCTTATGTGCGCCGCCGATGGAACTTTCAACGTTCCCGGTGACCAAGCACCTCACCGCGTTCAAAAATTCTATTACATGGTGGACAACCAGGAAATTGTGGATATAGCCAACCAGGCCCTGGGTGGCATCAGCATGGAGATCGACGGTGTGATACGCAAACATGTCGGCTGGCCCGATTGGGAGATCACCGCGCGTATTAATTGCCTGCCGTATATTCAGACAGTCTATAAGGCCGTTCATTGCCACAAGTCGCAGCTGCCCGGGTATGGGGCGCTGGCGGAATCATCTGCCGAAGCGATGGCTGCGTTTTTTGGAAAAGGCAGTTTTTATCGCGTCTTCAGTCTCGTCAATGCCGGGAGGAACAATGAAAGCGATCTCTTCGAGGGATTAAGGTGAAGGTTGAGAATAGAGATTAGAGAAAAGAGAAATGAAGTAATTGAAGGTTGCCTTGCTTCGTATTGCAAGTGCAGCTGTGATTAATTTCTGGTAATTGTTTGCCAGGCGAGGAGTCTGATTGAACACTACCCTGCGCGCTTCCTGGACCTGGCTGCTGTGCTTGTACACAGCAGCCAGTTTTATCGAAACCATTTTCTGGGGACAGATGACGGCTTTTACGCCGATCTATTTGCGCGATCTCGGTATGGCTCAATCCCAAATCCCCGCCATGGTCGGGATTATTGCGGCTATCGTGGGGGCGGCCGGGATCCCGTTCCTTCCGTTTTGGGGCGCCCTGGCCGACCGCTATTCACGGCAACCCATTGTAGTGCGATCCTTTGTGGTTTATCTTGCGGCCGGCATCCTGGCCGTGCTGGCCGGAAACGTGTGGGTGTTCGTGGTCGGACGCGCGCTGATGAGTCTTTCACTGGGCAACAGCGGACTTATGCTGACGACCCTGTCGGAACGCACGCCGGCTAATCGTCACGGGCTGGCATTTGCCATCATGAACAGCGCAGGCCCGGTGGGCGCCTTCGTGGGCCCGTTATTTGGCGGCCCCATCGTTGATCGTTGGGGATTCCGCACCCTGATGTGGATCAATGTAGCGCTGATGGTCATTGTGATCGTCGCACTCTCATTCGGGTATATCGATTCTTATCGAGGGAAAAGGCAGGAACCCTTATTACGCATGGCAGCGGATTCGATCCGTGTTTCCTTTCAGGCCGGACGGCTGCGTACGCTTTTTGTGGCCTTCTTCCTCCTGTATGCAGGGTGGATGCTGGTCTTTTCGTACCTGCCGGTGGCTGTGACTTCGTTATACAAAGGGACCAGTCCGGCCTCCGCGATCGGAGAGGTGCTGGGTGCTGGCGGACTGTTGGCGCTGATCCTGGCCCCGATCTTTGGGTTATTAGCCGACCGCTTTGGTTTCTGGAGAATCTTGATGATCGGCGCGGCGTTGGAAACGGTACTATGGCTCATCCCGTACTGGACGCGCAGCCTGCTGCCTTTTGCGATCATTTCCTGTATTCTCACAGGAGTTGCTTCGGCGGTCTTTTCGATCTCGTTCAACGTTCTATCGAACTCCGCCCCTGCCGGTATCCGCGGCCGCGTAATGTCTTTTGCATATTTGCCGGTAAATCTGGGATTTTCCTTTGGACCGCTATTGGGGAGCAAACTGGTGGAATTGAATTTATTCTACATTTACCCTGCAGCTTTTGTGTTCACCGGCCTGGGACTTATTGTTCTGAACAGGGCCCGCGGTCAACCCGGACCGTCAGAGGTGTGATTTATTTCGGTTATTCCTTGCAAGATGCGAATCTGATTGCATGACTCAATAATAAATCTTTTCAAAATCAGGGTCGCGCAGGAAAAGCCATTGTGCTATTTATTTCCGGTTGCCATTTCCTGTTTTACCGCGTGATATAGATTTTCCGCTTTCAACTCGCTCAAGGCAAAGCAGGGGGCTTTGAGATGCTCCGCCAGGGTTTGCGCCAATCCCTGATCGAAGGCTGCATGCTCCATATTGATAACCACACTCTTGACTTTCTCTGCGGCAATCAGCTCCGCAAAGCGATAGGACTCTTCCTGCGGCGGCAGCGCGCCGATCGAGACATTACCGGCTCCATCGGTGAGCACGATCAGCAGCGGCTCGATATCGGGGTGGGTATACTTCTCATGCTCCAGCACATCGGTAGCCATCAGCAGCCCGGCGGACAGCGGCGTCTTTCCGCCGACAGGGATATCCACCAAAGCCTTCTGGGCCAACTGCACGGAATTGGTCGGAGGCAGGACCAGGGTAGCGCGGTCTTTTTGGAAGACGATCAGACCCACACGGTCGCGGCGCTGGTACGCATCGGTGAGCAAAGAGAGGATGGCGCCCTTGGTGGCGTTCATGCGCTCGGCGACAGCCATGGACCAGGAGGCATCCACAAGGAATAAGACCAGGTTGGCCACGCGCTTGACACGCACTTTACGCTGCAGGTCAGATTTTTCGATGGCGAAAGCCAGGCGTTTACGTTTTTCTATGCGGCGCTTTTGGAAGGGGGCTGCGGCGCGCAACGTGGCATCGAAAGCAATATCATCCATCTTATCGCCCGCCGGCCGCGCCTTGATATAGCGGCCATGTTTGCGCTCGGTCTTGGTCAGCGAACGACGCCCGGCATGTTTGCGGGCGAGTTTATCGAGAGGCGTATTAAGCTTGCGCGGCTGGAAGGTCTCGCCCGTCTTGATCTTCTGCCCGCCTTCCCACCACTTCGCATCGGTGTGCGCGAAGACGTCCTGAGGCATTGGCTCAGGGGTGCCCTTCTGCTCGTTTTCCTGGGCTTCATCTTCGAGTCTTAAGTTTTTTTTTCCTGCGGTTGTGCTTTTTCTTCCTGGGGTTTCTCTTGCGCTTCGTTGGGCGCCGTTTGCCCGGCCAGCTGTTCAATGCGTTCCTGAAGCTGATCGGAAGTGATCTCAGCTTGTTGGAAAGGTGTGCGTTTAATGCGATGGGGCAGGGCCAGTTCGGCAGCCAGGGCGATATCGTGGTCGGTGATCTTGGTGCGGCCTTCATAGGCGGCCTGTGCGCGGGCGGCTTTCAGGATCACCAAATCGGCGCGGTGGCCGTCCACGTTGAGCGAGGCGGTCAGCGCCGCGATCGACAGGAGATCGCGAACTCGTGTGAGTCACCTGGTCGACCAGTTCACGCGCGATCTCGATCTGTTTGGTTATCTCCGCTTCCTTCGACATCCATTCCTGCCGGAAGGCCTCAGGGTCGCGCTCGAATGAGAGATTTCGTTCCATGATCATCACGCGCTCGCGGGCTTCCCGGATGCCCACGATGTCCACTGATAGCGCAAAGCGATCGAGGAGCTGCGGGCGCAGCTCACCCTCTTCGGGGTTCATCGTGCCAACGAGGATGAAGCGGGCCGGATGGGAAAACGAGATACCTTCGCGTTCCACCACGTTAATGCCCATAGCCGCCGAATCCAGCAGAACATCCACCACGTGATCGTCGAGCAGATTCACTTCATCGATGTAGAGCAATCCGCGGTTGGCGTTGGCGAGCACGCCCGGCTCAAAGTGACGCTCGCCTTTTTGGATGGCCTGCTCGATATCCAGGGTGCCCACTACGCGGTCTTCTGTGGCCGAGACGGGCAGGTTTACGAAAGGAGTGGTCTTGCTGTGATAGGGGAGGGCCTTCCTGCCCACGGCGCGTTCTTTGCATTCCGTGCACCAGGTGCCCGGCTTATCAGGATCACAGCCGAAGCGGCAATCGTCGACAACCCGTACTTGCGGGAGCAGGGCCGCGAGCGCGCGGGCTGCAGTGGATTTGGCTGTGCCGCGTTCGCCGCGTATCAACACGCCGCCGATGCGGGTATCCACCGCGTTGAGAATGAGGGCGCGGCGCATGCGTTCCTGGCCAACGATGGCTGTAAAGGGATAGATAGCAGGCATATTAACTCCGCCGCTGATTATATCGCAGGCGATTAACCCGGCAAGGGAGAAAAAGTATTAAAGAGTCCAAGGTTTTGTGCCCGGATACTGAAAAGGGGCCGGGTCGCAACGGATGCGGATATCCATCGATGTTTAGCGGTGGATAGGGGCGTTTAGCTTATAAGCGCGGGCAGGTTCGAGTATTCGTGGATGGGTCCAAAATAGGAAAGAATGAGCGTTTCTCGTGTAACTTTACTGCGAGGGTTGTCAACTTCTGCAATCGCCTTTATAATCCCACTACATTTTTGTGGATCGGAGCTTACAAGCGATGGATGAGAATTCAACCCTGCCACCTCAGGGGAGCGATGCCAATCAGCAGGGAGACCAGAACAATCAGAGTATGGAATCACTGCTCGCAAACGATAATCTAAATGTGGATATGCCCCAAGCCGGTGAGATCCGCACTGGAACGATTGCGAGCGTTGCTGCATCTCAGATCCTGGTCAGCATAGGAGCTAAATCTGAAGGAATAATATCGGGCCGTGAATTGGACCAGCTTTCGGCTGAAGAGCAGGAGATGCTCAAAGTCGGGGCGGAAGTCCCCGTTTATGTGGTCAATCCCGAAGATGATAATGGGAATGTTGTCCTCTCCTTCCGCCGCGCTCAGGAACAGATCTCCTGGGAAAACGTGGAGAAGATGCTGGAAGAGGACCGCGTTTATGATAGCAAGATCGTCGGTTTCAACAAAGGCGGCCTGATCGTCATGGTCGGTGGGCTGCGGGGCTTCCTGCCTTCTTCGCAGATCAGCGCCATGCGCCGTTCCCAGGCTGCGGGTGATACGCCCGAGCAGCGCTGGCAAAAGATGGTCGGCGAGCCCATCAGCGTCCGCATTATTGAAGTGGACCGCGAGCGACGCCGCCTGATCCTTTCAGAGCGGTCCATCTCGACTGAAACCCGGCAATCCATCAAGGAACGCGTCATCGATGAATTGGAAGTGGGTAAGGTTTACACCGGCCGGGTAACCAGCCTTTCGGATTTTGGGGCTTTTGTTAACGTTAACGGCGCAGACGGCCTGGTACACCTTTCCGAGCTTTCATGGGAGCGTGTGCAGCACCCGCGTGAAATCCTGGAAGTGGGCCAGGAAGTGAAAGTCAAAGTCATCAATATCGACCGGGAGAAGAAGCGCATCGGCCTTTCAATACGCGCGCTGGCTGACGACCCGTGGACTTCGCGGGTGGAGAAGTTCAGCGTGGGCCAGCTGGTGGAAGGCGTAATCACCCGCCTGACCAAGTTTGGCGCTTTTGCCCGGCTGGAAGGCGACATCGAAGGCCTCATCCACATCTCCGAAATCGCGGACCACCGCATCGACCATCCCAAGGAAGTCCTCAAGGAAGGGGAGGTCTGTACGCTGCGCATTGTCCGCATCGATACCGAACAACATCGCATCGGGCTCAGCCTGCGCAAGGTTGACTCGGGCGCTTATGCCGATAAAGATTACAAAAAACTGATTGAGGAATACGGGCATTCCCCTTCTGAAGATGAGGAAACACCGCCAGACAAGACTGAGTGACCGTCCAGCTATTACAAGGTGAGCGCACCCTGGGGTGCGCTTTTTGTTGCTTTCTCGCAGAGACAGAACTCACCGCCTCGCACAAACCTTGAACCCTCCTGTAACTCTTTCACAGGCGGAATCTGCGAATTCGGGTCCAACTGCTTACAGCAGGAAGTGGCCTGTTGGTGTTCAACAGTTCACAAAAACACAGTAGAATCCAATCATGCCTCTTATCATAGATGCCCACTGCGACCTGGCCTGGAATATGCTCAACTTCGGGCGTGATTACACGCGCTCGGCAGCCGAGACACGTGAGAGAGAAAAGGGCACGCTGGCTCCGGAGAAAAATGGCGCCAGCCTGATCGGCTGGCCCGATTATCAGCGGGGACAGGTGGCGATCGTTTTCTCCACCCTGTTCGCCGCCCCCGCACGCGCCAGGGAAGGGGAATGGGACAAGGTCTGCTATAAGAATTATTCCGAGGCCCACCGGCTCTATCTCGAGCAGCTGCACCTATACCGTGAGCTGGCCGATTCCAAGCCGGATCATTTTCGCCTGATCCTGGATCAAAAAAATTTGGAAAGTCACCTGGCTGAGTGGCGGGACCCCTCCAGGAAAGAACGACCGGTGGGACTCCTGCCGCTGATGGAGGGCGCGGACGGCATCCTCGAATTGGATGAGCTGGCCGAATGGCACGAACTGGGGCTGCGATTTATCGGCCTGGCCTGGGCAGGGACGCGTTACGCAGGCGGCACGCGCGAGCCCGGACCCATCACCGCAGAGGGACGGCAACTGCTTAGAGCGATGGCAGATTTTAATTTCACCCTGGACCTCAGCCATATGGACGAACGAGCCGCCCTCGAGGCGCTCGAACTATATGAAGGCCCGGTTGCAGCCACGCATGTTAACTGTCTGGCGCTTTTGCCAGACTTTCCCACCAACAGGCATTTCAGTGATACCGTTTTACGAGGCGTTATCGAACGCAGCGGTGTGATCGGCACGGTGCCGTTAAACACCTTTCTTAAGTCGGGTTGGAACCGCAGGAACGGTTCACGCCGCGAGGAAGTGCCGCTGGATGTAGCCGCCGCGCACATTGACCACGTGTGCCAGTTGGCCGGCAATTCCTCCAACGCGGGGATCGGCTCTGACTTCGACGGCGGGTTCGGCGTGCAGTCGGTGCCGCCTGAAATAGACACGATTGCGGATCTGCAGAAACTTGGACCCCTGCTTGCAGCGCGCGGCTATTCGGAACCGGATGTGGCGAATATCCTCGGCCTCAACTGGCTGAACTTCCTGAAGAAGAATCTACCCGCATGAAATCATTGAATAGCGATTCCGCTTCTTATCCGGTGAAAACCCAGCCTGCGCAACCCGGACCTTCCGCGCAGCGCCTGCGGGCCGGCGCCGTAACGACCCTGCTGGGTCTTTTCATTTTCTCCGTGGGTGCGAGGCCGGGCTGGTTTGGCTGGGACCGGAGCATGGTCGTGGGGTTTGTCCAGATCGCTGTCTTTCTGGTTGGTTTGGGTATCATCTGTGTAGGCGGCTATGTGGGATTGAGCGCCCTGTGGAAGGGGATGCCGCGTTCGATCATTGCCGATATCGGGCTGCGGCTTGTCAGTACCGGTTATGTGATCGCAGCTTTCTCGGGTATGGCAGACGTTTTCGGGATGGGCTCACAGCCGGTTCCAGCCGTTCCTTATTTCGGCCGTTTGCAGGCAACGGGGGTTCTGGTGGGAGAGGTGGTTATTGCAATTGGTTTTGTGATGTTAATCCCCTTCCACCGAAGCGTGAGATAAAAAGATACGAAATTGTTTACAGTGCGCACCTGATGACCCGCTGAGAGATCAGCGGGTCTTTTGAAAAACCCGGACTGAGGTTCGAGCCTGATAGCCGAAAGCGTGTATTTTCACAAACAACTCACGAATTGTGGAATCCAACCCTATTGACAGCCTCTACTTTGAAAGGTGTATACTGTAAAGCGGACTAAGTTCATCGGAAATAGGCAGGGTAATCGAATATACGATAGTGGTTTTTAATAAGCCCTCAGTCTTGGAGTCCAATAATAGATGCAAGCTCTCTCTTGAACGGTCAAGAAGGGCCGTATGAAGAATAAATCTGAGATAGTCCTGCCCCGGATGCAAACCCAGGGCGAGGCACAGCCGGTCCCATCGGATAACCACGGACCGGAACTCCAAAGAGCAAAGAAGTCACTTGGCAATTCAGAGCTTCGGTATCACGAGCTGTTCGAAGCTTCCCTGGACGGGATATTAATCCTGGATGCGGAAACGGGGGCGATCGCCGATGTCAACTCGTGCCTGCTCAGGCTGTTGGGATACTCACGCGATGAGCTAGTGGGGAAGAAATTCTGGGATACCAATGCATTCCCAGATATTGATACCGTCCGGTCAGCGTTCCGCCAATTGCAGACCGAACATTCCACTCGATATAACAACCTGCGCCTTCGCTCCAAAGATGGAGGAGTTGTTCGTGTTGAGTTTGTGGCAAGCGTTTTTTGGGACGATAACAAGAAATTCATCCGCAGCAATATCCGTGATGTCACCGCGCTCAAGAATGCAGAATCAGCCTTGCAGGAATTTGAGGGTAAATTCCGCAGACTGGTTGAGCACCTGCCGTCGCTTGTTTATACCAACCCAATCGATGATGTGAGTTCAACACTCTATGTCAGCCCACAGATCTTGCCCATGCTCGGATACACCCAGAACGAATGGTTGGTGGACCCAAAATTATGGTCGAAATGTCTGCATCCTGAGGACCGTCTCATCGTACTGGCGCAGGCTGCCGCTGCCTCCCGGACCGGTGAACAATTCGAGATGGAATATCGAATGATCGCCCGCGATGGCCGGGTGGTTTGGATGCATGATAAAAATGTCCTTATGCGTGATGCCGAAGGCCGCCCTCAATTCTGGGAAGGCATCATGTTCGATGTCACCGAGAGGAAAAGGAACGAAGAGAAATTTCGGGAATTTATCGACGGCGCACCCGATGCCATTGTGATCGTGAACCGTATGGGCATTATTACCCTGGTCAACTCCCAATTGGAAAGTATTTTCGGATACAAGCGGGACGAGATATTGGACAAGCCCATTGAGACACTGATTCCAGAGCGTTTTCGCAAGGAGCACCTATTTCACCGGTATCTTGACAACGACCAGCTTGGCGTCACGACCATGGGCGCCGGGTTAAACCTTTTGTGCCGCCGTAAAGACGAGAGCGAGTTTCCGGTGGAGATCAGGCTGAGCCCCATCGGGACGGATGAGGATCTGCTGGTGATGGCGGCCATCCGGGACATCACTCAACGGAGGAAGACAGAAAACCGCATCCTCCAGCAGATCGACCTGCTGACCGCGCTGAGGGAAATCGATCGGGTTATCTCTTCCAGTTTTGACCTGAACTTAAGCCTGCGATTGCTGCTTCAACATGCGGTCACGCAATTGTCTGTGGACGCTGCCGATGTGTTGGTACTTAACCCCGATTTTCACCAGTTGGAATTCTCCTCTGGGATTGGGTTTCACAACCAGGCAATCGAGCGGGCAAAACCACGCCTGGGCGCCAGCCTTGCAGGCCGGGTTATTTTGGAAGGCCAGACCATCCACGCGCCAAACCTGAAGAAACCTCCCGATAGCCTGCTGCTAAGGGAGGAACTGCTGGGAGAGAACTTCATGAGCTATTTTGGAGTGCCGCTGATCGCCAAAGGTCAGACCAGAGGCGTGCTGGAGATTTATCATCGCTCCCCGCTCCACCCTGATGAAGAATGGCTAAACTATCTGCATACTTTCGCCGGGCAAGCCATGCTTGCGATCGATAACGTCACCCTGTTCACCAACCTGCAATCCTCAAACACCGAGCTCTTCCGGGCCTACAATGCCACCATCGAAGGATGGTCGCATGCCCTTGACCTGCGCGATAAGGAAACGGAAGGGCACACTCAGCGCGTGACAGAAATGACAGTGAGGCTGGCGCGTGCCTATGGCTTGAACACGGCCGACCTGGTGCAAGTCCGCTGGGGAGCTCTTTTGCATGACATCGGCAAATTGGCAGTTCCCGACGCAGTCCTCCATAAGCCGGGGCCGTTGTCTGACGAAGAATGGGAGTTGATGAAGCGACACCCCTTTTTGGCCTATGAGATGATCTCGCCTATTCATTACCTGCACCTGGCAGTGGATATCCCTTACTGCCATCATGAAAAGTGGGATGGCACAGGTTATCCGCGCGGGTTGACCCGGGGGCAAATACCCCTGGCAGCGCGTCTCTTTACGGTAGTCGATATGTGGGATGCCATTACCTCTGAGAGACCCTACCGACCGGCCTGGAGCCGGGAGCGGGCGCTGGCATACATTCGAGAGCAATCAGGCAAACATCTGGACCCGGATGTTTGCCTGGCGTTCCTTGATTTCATCCAGAAGGGGGAATGAGCTCACGCCACGCATGATTTGATTGCCCAGATCCTCGTTTGGGAGCAAAGACCATCCAATTCTTTTCATAGTGCAGGTAGCAGAAGAGCATCAGTCCGCTGGCGAGCGTAAAGAAACCTTGCAGGAACCAGACCGGCCCCACGGGCAGGCTGAATACATAAAGCCAATACACCGCATTCCCCAGATTACCCAGGGTAAGATGCCCCAGGCTGTAAGAACTCATATCTTTCGTCTTGAAGGCTTTGAACAACATGGGGAGGTTGCTGCTGATAAAGATCATGCTGGAGGTAAAGCCAGCCAACACTTGCACGGAATGACCAAACATAGCCGGTACCCTTCCTTCCTTGACTCTAAAGTCTAGATAACAACTATAAAAACGGGTATTAATCACGGAGACCCTGCGCCCGCCATCCCCTAAAAGTTTGGAGTCAGCCGGGTAAAAATTTACCGCTCGTAACCGGTATGCCTAAAACGAAAAATGAGTGGATTTTGAATTTTGGGACGGGGTTCGTCTTCCAACCGCCGTCCCAAAATCGCTGTGTCTTGCAGAAACTATCAGGTATTACAAGGCCCGGTGTTCGACAGGTGAAGATCAGGCTTCGACGAGGAAGGATACATCGGGCTGGGAAATAACGCCGGCATTCTTCATCGCATCCTTGAGGGAGGCAGAAGTGGCAAAAGCCCTGGCCGCGTCCACCGAAGGCCAATCCATGATGGCCGTGATGTCATTAGGGTCACTGGCAGACTGGAGCACCTGGTACCCTGTGGAACCGAATTCCTTGCGAGCCTTGTCGTGATCGTCAAAAACCTTGCGCCATGCTGAATAATCCTGAACTTTGTGATGAACCATAAGCTTAGCCATTTTTTCTCTCCTTTGTTTGAGTTGGTTTGTAGAGGCTTCTCTACCGGTTTCAATCTTGACCCCATGATACAAGGAGGGCGTTAAGCCAGCGTCAACATGGGCGTTAAATTTGTGGGAAGGATGGACCTGTCTTTTTAGGGGAAAACATCAAGCGCGAGGTGAGAGGTTATGGCCGGAGAGATCCTTTTCCAACCCCACAATCTCTTCGAGCAAGCTTCGCAATCCATCCTGCTTTGCCAGGGTATGTGCGGTAGCCAAACATATCTGGGCCTCCTCCCGGGTAAGCAGGGGCGCCAGCCAAATTCGAATTCGGACTTCAAGGTGATGGGTACCCAGCTTGCGAGCCAATTCCAACGCTCCGCTCAGCCTCTCACGGGCCAGGGGGATATCGCCGCGCTGCCGGGCTACCAGGCCAAGATTGGCGGTCATTCCTGCGATCCGTTCAGGGACAGGGATCTGCTCGGCGAGGGCAAGGCCGTCACTGAAATATTTCTCGGCGTCGTCCAGGTTGCCCTGGGCCAGGGCAATTTCCCCGGAGGTGGAATAAAGATAGGGGAGGTGCGAGAGTGAGCCCTTTTCCCGGGCGAGCTTGATGCTTGCGCGTATATAATCAGCGGCGGAGGGATCCCCAACCAGGTGCAGGTGATAAGCCAGATTATTGTAGAGCATGATATTACGCACAATATCCAGGTTTGCCTCGCCGCGTTCTTGCAACCTAAGCGCCTTCCGATACAGATCGATGGCTTCCACGCTTCGTCCCTGTTGACCTACCACTCCTGCCAGCTGGTAGGTGATCTGTGCGGGCGTAATATTGCTGCCTGTCATGTCCTTGTGCTCTGCAAGTAACCGTTCCGCCTCGCGAAGATGGAACTCCGCCTGGACCGGATGCGCACTCCCCACACCGAGGCCTGTGCCCCAACAAAATTCAGCGCATACCGCAAGCTCGGCCGGACCCGACTCGCGTAATTCCTTTGCCAACGCGATCGCTTCCGCAAAACGAGCCTGCGGCAAAAAGGATTGGTTGAGACCCAAATGTGAGGCTTCCAGCAGGACCCAATCGCGTTGCGCCGCCGCCAAATTTACAGCCGTTTGGTAATTATCTGAAGCCGCGGCAAAATCGCCCTCTTGAAAACGGGCAGCCCCCATTTCGAGAAGGATCCGGATACGTTCCATATCGTCGCGCTCGAATTCGAGGGCCTGCTGATAAAAGGCAATTGCCTCCACCCAGGCGGCCAGGCTGCCTGCAAACTGGCCGGCGCGAAATGCATAGGCCGCGGCGCGGTCCGGAAGGTTCCCGTCCATAAAATGGCGTGCGATCAACCCTGAAATGGGATCGAGTTTGTTTTGATGGACGGTTTCCAGGGTCTCGGCGATGCGCCGGTGGAGAGAGTGCCTGCGCGCCTGGCTCATGTCCTGGAGTGCGACCTGCATGGTCAGTGAATGATCAAAAGCAAATTTCTCGCTTTCGAGCGGCCGTATCAGATGCGCATTTTCCAGCTCTTCGATGGCATCCAGAATGTCAAATTCGGGAAGGGAAGAGGTCCGCTGAAGCAATTCAAAGTCGAATTCACGCCCCATGATGGCGGCCAGGTGCAGCAGCTCGCGGGCATGTTCCGTTAAGCGCATGAGCCGGGATTCGATCAGATTCTGGATGGTTGCAGGGATCACAGGCGAGGAACCGGACAATTCCGCGTCCAGCGCGCCATCTTTCTTTAGCAAGCCTATCCCATACGCGTATCGAACGAGTTCGGTCAAAAAGAATGGATTGCCCTCCGCGTTTTCGACCATCCAACCCAGCAGCTGCTTCTCATGATCTGGACTCAAGATGGCTGCCATCTCCTGCATGGCGGATTCGTTCAGCGTGGAAAGCTGAAGATGGACGAGGCGATCTTCCCGCTTCAATGCCTGGAGCAGCCTGGTCAGATCTGTCAGGCCTTCCATAGGCCGGGAAGTAGCCAGCAGGACCAAGCCCGGCGAGGAAGCATGGCGGATCAGGTAACCCAACCAACCGAGGGTGGCTGCATCCGCCCAGTGCAGGTCATCCAGAAATAGATACACATTGCCGCGACCCGATAGGGCGCGGAAGAATTGGAGCAGGGATTCCCATAGCCGGGCCTCGTCCGCAGGCTGGGCGGGGAGGGGGATCTCAGGATATTGGGCGAGAAGTTCAGGCAGCAGGCGACCTAACTCTGTGAGCCACACGGGCTCGAGGCCCAATTGAGCAGATAACCTCTTCCAATCAGGACGAGCCAGCAAACTGCGCAACGCATCGAGGATCGGCTGATACGGCAATCCCTGTTCGAGTTCGTAGGCCACTCCCTGCATTGCCAGCGCGGATCCGTACTCGCGAAGCCTCGAGGCGATGAGCTCAGAGACGAGTCGCGTCTTGCCGATACCGGGCTCGCCCTCCAGCAGGATCAACTTTCCGGAGCCGAGCTGGCTTTCTAACGTTTCCAGTTCCGCCTTGCGTCCCGTGAACGGCAGAAGGGACTGCACGGCCGGGGAATGCGTCGGTGAGGTTTGAGTTATGCCTTCAGCAGGAGGAAGGACAAAAGTCTCGTTAATAAGGGCGTCATATAGACTGCGGGTGTCCGGCATGGGCGGAACACCCAACTCTTCGTCCAACAATTTACACAGGGAATCGTAATGCCGGATAACCCCCGCCCGATCCCCGTTTAGATATAGGAGCCGCATCAAGTCCCGCTGCAAGTCTTCCTGAAAGGCATTGAACGCCAGCGCCTTGCGCATGGATTCAAGGGCGGCGGGATAATCCCTGAGCGTTTCGTAGTGACGCGCGAGTTCTGAATAACCGCGCATAGCAAGCAGGCGATGGCGGTCTCTCTCCGAAAAAGCCCAGTCATCGAATTGCGGTGAATCTGCCAAGGAAAACCCATCCAGGAAATCCCCCCTGTAAAGGGACAGCGCGTCCGTTAATTTCTGAAGATCGGGGTTTGGTGAGTCAAGGGTGGTTGAAAAGACTTTTGCATCAATGAGGGCGTTTGGCGGGAGCGAAACTGTCCGGTCGTCTGCCTGGAAGGCTTCGCCCAGTTGTTTGCGCAGGTCATGGATCATGGTGCGTAGGATGGGCTGTGCCTCGACGCGTTCGTGGTCGGGCCAGAAGAATGCCAGCAGATGCTCGCGAGTCAACTCTTGCCCGCCTGCGGCCAGGTAAAAGACCAGCGCACGATTCTTGCGGCGGATACCGTCCACAAGAACACCATCCAATACCAGCCGCGGCGCACCCAGCAGATCGATTTCGAGTTTGGGAGGCAGTCTTCGCATGCGTCAAATTTGGTCAGGATACTTGAGATACAGTGGAGCCATTTGATAATGTGGAGTATCCCGGGCTCAAATGATTATACTGCCGAGGGGCAGCATATTGCGGAAACGCCTTGGAGAGCCTTGCTCGTTAGTAAATGGAGATCGAAGGCAGGTTTTTTGGAGAAAGAATCGCAAGAATTGGTCTTATCAATCTTTTTGTAGAAGCCCGATATCAGCTGGCTGGGGGTAACAAGGCTGCGAAATATTCCATTGCACGCAGATTTGCGCTATACTATGAATTGTAAAGTGATTGTAAGGTGGTGGAATTTCTTCAACCTGAGGGAAATTATTGCGATCACAGCGATCACTTACAGCCGCTGAAGCAAGCGTATATGGATCACGATAAGGTATAGAACCCGGATTTGGCGGGGTGTACTCCTGCCACTCGCCGCGGATGGAAGGGTTTGACGCGCCGAAAGGATGGATTTTGGTCGGATTTATTTTTGGAAACAAAAGCCGTGAGACTCGTCAGTTTCATCTCATGCCTCGTATCCAATTTGAAATTGAGGCGTAGGGCCTGAACGGAACTGACCGGAGGCAATGAAACCAAAAGGGGCCCCGTAAGCGCGTAGGTTGTTTATTTATCGGTCGGATGATTTATCAATAGTGGCATTCCAAAACTATATTTTTGCTGACCGGGCTTTTAGGACAAGGGAGGGCATGATGTACAAATCCAGACCCATGGAGAAGAGGCGATATTTTCCCGATCTCCTGACCATAATTATTGCAGCCCTGGTGATCGCAGAGGGCTTTATATTCTTTCCCATGGTAGTTCATAAAACGGCGGGCAGCACACCCGTTGTCCCTGTTGAGGCCGCCCCCGTTACCAAAGAAATTATCCCCGGTGAAGACTTGGTCCTCAACCTCGGGGATCTGACGCTCTATATGCCGAAAGGTGCGACCAGCCAGCCCGGCTATATTTCCATGATCCCGAGTGAACCCGACCTGCATGCTTCGGCCAGCGATGCAGGCTGGATCCGTCCTACGGTGGTTAACATTGAATATCGTAATCATCAGGGAAGGCCCGTAGCCGGCATTTCCTTTTATAAACCCGCCTCGATCTGTTTCCAGTTCCGGGAAGAGCTATGGCAGGATTACACTAGGCGTCCAGACGCTTATCAAGTTGAATATTATGCAGAGAGTTTGTTTTTGTCACGCTGGCTGCCCTTGCCCACGACCGCGAATCCAGAAAGCCACCAGCTTTGTGGTCAGACTTACCACCTGTCTCTCTATGCTCTGGCAATAATGCCCGAGGCAGGGGTGCCGCTTCCGGTTATTCCCAACACGGGACTAACACCTTCCCCCACAACCGTTCCCACCGAACCCAATCCCACGGATCCCGTTCCTACCAGGACGCGCGGTCAGAACTCATTCCTGGGAATCTTTCCGATTCTTATTCCCACCCCCATCCCGCCGACTGTCCCTCCCACGGCTATTCCACCGACCGCTGTTCCTACAACCATACCGCCGACAACCGTGCCCACAGAAATCATTCCGACAGAACCGCCTCCAACCGAACCGCCGACGAAGATCGTGCCTACCGAACCCCCAGCGACCGAACGGCCGACAGAAATTGTGCCAACCGATCCCCCGCCGACCGAAATCGTGCCGACAGACCCGCCGCCTACCGATCCACCGACGACTGATCCTCCACCTACTGAGCCCCCGGCCACCGATCCTCCGGCCACCGACCCTCCGCCCACGGACCCTCCGGCAACCGATCCGCCACCTGATGGCAGCGCCTTCCATCTCGTTGCGATGTAGCCGCGCCAGTGATTTCGAGGAAAGGCTGAATTTCACACCGCTGTGATCGACTTGGATCCTGATTGGATGCCAGCGATGCAACGCGAGTGTTATTCATAGCTCAGTAATTGAGCGGGGAGGTGGTGTGCTATTGGCTGGGTTGCCACTGATTCAGTGGCGTTAGCTGTATCTGCTTCGAAAGATCATAGGCAGTCGACAGGTCGCTGTCGTTTTCCACGAACACGCGCCCCACTACCAGCACCGAATTGTTCGGCGAGGATATCTGCGTCATGCCGCTCGGCACCTGTCCTTTCCAACCTCGCCCCGTAATGAGATAGTCGCCCGCCTGCGTACCCGTGGTGCGCGTGCCGACGTAAGCAAAATTAGTGTTTTTCGACGGATCCGTGAACTGCACGCTGTAATAGCGACCAGCCATGTCTGGAACGTGCAGAACTTGCGGTCCTTTGCCGAGGTCTAACCAGCCGACCGTAAGGAGCGTGTCGCGGTTCACGCCGGAAGTCGCCACTTTTGGGGCTGAGGCGGGCGCGTGGATGGGGTCTGCAAAAAGCTCTTGGGGCTCCGTATATAGCGTATTGATCGGGACGGGGCCATCGCCGAACCCTTTTCCGAGAATCGCTCTCTTGTATACGGACAGTAACAAGCGGGGCCATAAGTAGGTGAAAAGGAACCATGCCGCGACCATGACCGAACCAAATAAAAGCAAATGCTCCATATGAGTCATCATGACACCTCGACAACCGGCGGTACTGTATACTCGCCGTTGAGAATGGCCGCGCCGGGGATGTACACGCGCAGCCAGAGGATGAAGTTGCCTGCAGGCGCGGGCAGCCAGTTGGATTCATGGCCGGCCGGCGCGGTCTTTTGAAGGTGAATGTCAACGGACCCGTCGGCGTTTGGCACGAGGCCGGAGCGATCGCTGACGCTGTACCGGTTGATCGGGTTCGCGACAAAGTGATTTCTCGCATCGCCCATCGTCAGCGACCAGAATGCATTGTTCGGCGGAAGACCGCCCGGCGGGAAACGCATGACGTAGTCGTGGGTGCCGGAGAGTGTATGCCCCGCGCCATCTACGTTCGTCCACCAATACATCGCCTCTTGCGGTACGTTCACCGGGCCGGGAAATAACTGGGCGTGCGCGGCTCGCAGCAGCATACCGTTGCCGGGCTCGCCTAATCCGAACATGGTGAGCCAGCCGTTGACCTTCATGGACTTGATCCTGGCGTAAACTTGGGCTGTGACAAACGCCAGCCCAAATCCGATCAGGAAGCCTTGCAACACGTCAGTAAACACGGATCTTGAATTGGTAAAGAAATGCCCAAGGACGAACGAATTGACGATGAAAAAGCCGCATACCCCGCCAACCAGTACCGCCCAATAAGTGTATGTTTTGCTCATATTGATGATCCTTCCCATTTAGTTTTGCGGCGATAGCACTATCTGCTTCGATAACCCGAAGGCAGTCGGCAGATCGTCATCGCTGTACACGAGAATGCGCCCAATAACAAGAACCGAATTATTCGGCGAGGATACCTGCGTCATGCCGTTCGGCACCTGTCCCTTCCAGCCAGGACCGGTGAGGAGGTAGTCGCCCGCCTGCGTGCCGGTGGTGCGTGTGCCGACGTAGGCGAAGTCGACGTCAAACGGGTCAGTGAGCTGCACGCTGTAGTAGCGGCCGGAGAAATCCGGCACTTGCAGGACTTGCGGCCCTTTGGAGAGGTCTAACCAGCCGACCGTAAGGAGCGTGTCGTGGTTCACGCCAGTAGTCATCAAATTCGGGCCTGAGGCAGACTGTGCGCCGAGAGGCTCCGCAAAGAGTGCTTGGGGCTCCGTATAAAGCGTATTAATCGGAACAGGGCCGTGGCCAAATCCCTGCTCGATGATCGCTTTCTTGAAGCGGTTATTCACGAGGTGCGGCCAAAAGTAGATGAAAAGGAAGGCGGCGAGCACCCATGCCACGACCATGACCGAACCAAATGTGATTAGATGTTTGTGTTTCATAGTTTTTTCACCGCTCCCGTCATGCCACTTACAAAACAGCCGCGCGCGATCGCGTTCGTGATCGCATGCGATCGCAACCGGACCGCACCATCAGCGCTCAATGAAGAAACAATGACGCTCGTTTCCACGTACCAGACACCGCTCGACGTGCCCGCCAAGATCGGGCGGTCGCTCTGGCTCAGTCCGCCATAGTTGTCTACGGTAATCAGGTTCCTCTCAGGCGCGCCCGTATGAGCATCAAGAAAATATCCGAGCTTATCGTTGTACAGGTATGTGACGCCATCAGCCGTTCCAGCCATGATCGAGTTGTCGGGGAAATGCAGCATACGCTGTATGCGGTTGCTGCTGGTGTTCACTACGAATATGTCGCTTGCATGCGGTGTCATACTCGCAACCATGGCAACGACCGCGATACCCTCGCCTCGCGCAACAAGTATGCCTCTGCCTTTACCGTCGGGAAGCGCCTACGCGAGCGAATCAGGTGGCTGGGTGCCGACATATGAACCATCGCATGAGGCCGGCAGTTGAACGCTCGTGCGCTCAAACTGCGGCAAAATCACACATACGCAAATGAAAAGCATGAATATTGCTATGACACCGAACCCTAGACTGATTAAGAAAATCTTCATATTCGATATCATTGTATCTTGACAACTGGCGGCACCTTATACTTGCCGTCCAAAATTTCTTGACCGGGTAGATAGGCGCGCAGCCAGAGTATGAAATTGCCTGAGGGTGCCGGCAGCCAGTTGGATTCATGACCCTCAGGAGCGGTGTTCTGAATATAAATGTCGACGGAGCCGTCGAGGTTTTGCACGAGGCCGGAGCGGTCGCTGACGCTGTACCGGTTGATCGGATTCGGCACGAAGCGATTTTTCGCATCGGCCATCGTTAGCGACCAGAACGCATTGTTCGGCGGAAGTCCGCCCGGTGGGAAATGCATGACGTAGTCGTGCGCTCCGGAGAGCTCTTGGCCTGCGCCATCCTTGCTTGTTGTCCAATACATTGCTTCTTCCGGCACGTTTATCGGACCCATGAATACGGCGCCGCACGCGGCGCGCAAAAGAATCCCATTGCCGGGCTCGCTGCATCCGTACATGGTGGTCCGGCCGTTCACGTTTACAACATAGGCGTGCGCAAGAAGTTCGAACGTGAGGAATCCGAGCATACCGCCAATGATGATGCCCTGCACAATGTCCGAGACGATAGTCCTCCTGAACATGAGGGCGAAAAATCTGGAAACTCGATTGGAAGCCGGTGAATGATGGAATCGTTTCATAATTCGATTCTTTTATGGATATGTATGAAAAAGCAAGTGAAACACAAAGTAAAAGCTGCCATCGCGAGGCAGAGCGGATATAAGAAAGCCGGCTGGCAGACAAACTCCCAGCCTTTGATAAGCACCAGCGGCATCGCTATGAAAAGAATCGCATAGATAAGAAAGGCTAGCAAGATGGATTTGAGCGGCGATGCCGTTGGCCCTGGGTATCTTGCACGGGTTGGTGCTGGGTGGTGGGCGAGATGAGTATCGGTCATTCTCACGAAATAAAGGATCGGGATATCTTTTCTGAAGCTATCCCGATTATATGAGCGAAGAGAAAACGAAACCATCCCGACCCAGACGAAGCGGAGCGGGATGGCGCTTTTTAGGTGCCCCCATGGAGATTCGAACTCCAGTCTTAACCTTGAAAGGGTTGCGTCCTGGGCCTCTAGACGATGGGGGCGTGGCCTGATGAAACAGGGCCCATCCGTAAAACTTGGGAGAGGTCTTTTTTTGTGGGGTATGCAGTTTCGCTGCATACCCCACAAAAAAAGTTCCTCTATTTATGGATGGGATCTAACCAACAATAAGATGAGCGGGCGGATTTTATCATCCGATGAACTACCGGTCAAGCAAAAGGCAGCGTGAAAATCAAGGCGTGCTCTCCGGCTTGACCCTCTGATTGAGCAGCGCCACCAGGTCCATTTGACGCCGGTTGATGAGCATACCTCCGCTTTCGATACGCAGGTTGGGGATGAGGATGCCGGTGAGCGTGGCATTGAAGATGGGAATGAACTCACGCGAGCCGTCGGTCATCAAGCCGGTGAAGTCGAACCGTCCCGGCAGCTCCATGATGCCCTCGATCTCGAACATCTGCGTGGTAATGCGGATGGGGAATTCAACCATGTTGGTGTAGCCGCCGCGCACCAGGGCCTGCGGACCCAGATCTTCGCGGCGCTGCATGCAGACCGCAAACACGTGGGACTTCATCATGCGTGTCATCTCGAAGTGATCCACCAGCTTGGTGGGCATGGGTAAGCGCGCCAGGCGGGCATCGTGCAGTTCCAGCACCGAACGGGTCGAATTGTTCAGCATCCCTATGGCGCCGTTACTGCTGACCATGATCTTGCCCACGGCGCGATAGCCTGAGGTAAATACGTCCGCAGGGAGGAAGCGATAGGTGCGTGGGGATGTTTCCATGGACATGAGGCAGATAGCCTAGGTCAGGATCCGGCGGAGGGGCGGGTAGACGGGCGGCGCGCGGTCCGTGCGCGGCTGCGTTTACGACCCGTGGGTTTCCCCGCGTTGGGGTTCAGAAGCATGGTAAGCCAGGAGATGGATTTTTCGTCATATTCACGGCGACCGCAAACATCACAGATCCAGGCCGGGAAGTTGGGAACGGTGATCAGTTCCTCGTCCAGCCATGTGAAATAAGTTATGAACTTCATGCGCATGACACCAGCCTGACATTCAGTACAGGGCGTCAGCTCGGGACGTACGGGTAAAGGTTTGTCAATCATATTTGTCTCTAATGTGCCGCTACGGCAATCTGAACGTGATTGATCATTGCCCACTCGGGCGGCGGCCAGTAAATGAGCATGGCTTTGCCGATCACATTTTTTTCCGGTAGATAACCCCAGGCATGCGAATCGGAAGAGTTGTTCCGGTTATCGCCCAATACGAACAGGTAACCGTCCGGCACCTGCCAATCACCCGGGTAATTGGGCGCGGCACTAATATAGGGCTCGTTCAAGGTCTGCCCGTTAACAATGACCAGACCATTATGGATACTGATTTTATCACCAGGAAGACCCATTATCCGTTTGATGAGATCCAGGTCGGGTGTGGTAGTCGAGCGGAACACGATGATGTCGCCGCGCGTCGGTGTGCCCCACTGGTAGGCCAGTTTATTGACCAGTACAAACTCGCCGTCATGCAGGGTGGGGAGCATACTGAACCCGTCCACTCGGACGCGCGCTGAAACCGTGTTGATGATCAGGAACAGGATTACAGCCAGCCCCACTGTTTCGAACAGATCGATTAGAAAGCGCTTCCAATCAGTTTTTTCCTGAGCAGGGAGCTGCGGTTCGAGCGGGCTCTCAGGTTGAAGGTTTTGCAATAATGCCTCCGGATAAATCCTGCGTTTAGTATTTGTTGAAGGCCCCACTTCATCGGTGTTTCACCGAGGGCTATTAACAGACACCAAAGTAATTATACCTGACCCCATGCAAAGTACGTGGGAACATTAAGCAGATGCTCACCATTCCGCCAGGCCTGTTCATCCAAATACTTGATTTCCTGAAGCTCTTTGGCTGCGACGATCCCTGCCAGGTCGGCCTCGAGCACTTCCCATTCGTTTTCCCAATCCTGGTGGGAAAGCGCTGCCTTGTCCGGACTCTTAATCATGCCGGTTTCACGAATGTGGATATCTGCCCGATAGAATAGATCGGCCAAACGCGAACCAATACTTACATCTGCGCCCTGCCTCTTAAGCGATTCATTCTGCTGCTTTCCGAGCCGGGATAACTCCGGGGGCCGGTCAACGCGGGCCATGTAATCAGGCTCTGCCAGGGCCAGGATATGGCCCTGCGAGCAGGTCACGCGCTTCATCTCAGCCAAAGCTTGCAGCGGATCATGTACCCACAATAGAAGAAAGTGACAAAAGGTGATGTCAAAAGTCATGCCAGGATAAGGAAGGCTAAGCGCGTCCCCGCGGGTTAGCAGTGCACCAGGGACGTTAATGCGGCATTCGTCCAGTGCTCCAGCTGAAAGGTCCAGGCCGTGCAGGGCCGGGTGGGTGACAAGCTGGCTTTCCGTGAGAGGGACTTCGCGGAGGATCGCTCCTGGACCGCACCCCACCTCAAGCACACAGCGTGTGCTGGCTAAACCTGCTTTCTTGAATAGATAGTTCCGTAGTTCGCGCGTCCAGGCTGCTTGCTGGAGGTAACGGCCCTGCCAGTTCACGATTTGGCCCGAGGCGTGCTTTCTCGCTGCTTACGGCGGGGGCGTTTGGCGGGCGGCGGGGGTTCTTGCCAATCAAGAATAAATTTCACCTGCTCATCCGATTCCGGTGAGCGTGGATAAACCCGTCGTTTGGGGATATCCCGCCACCACGCGGCAAGTTGATCCACGGCCTGCTGCCCCGTCCTGCCATGCCGGACGAGGTAACAACCTACGGCTGTACCGGTGCGCCCAACGCCACCCCAGCAGTGCAGGTAAACCTTATGACCTTTGGAGAGCGCTTCATCCACGGTATCGAGGATGGCGATCATTTCGGCGCGGGCCGGCAGCCCGCGGTCGGGGATGGGGAAGTGATGGTGATCAACCTTGCGATTCCTGGCCTCGGCTTCGGTTTCCAGCAGGCCGAGATAGGTTGGCAGCTCATCGGTCTGGGTCAGATCGATAAATGTATCGAACCCGGCCTCGAGCAGGGCGTTCAGGCGTTGGCGCGTCCCCTCTACGTCGAAGCGCACCGGGTTTTCACCGGCCAAAAACTTATCGAACAGAACCCAATAGGATTCCGGAAGGAGGCGGGCCTGGTCTGCCATTAGGGCTGCACCTTGCACAGGTTTTCCAGGATATGTTGGCGAACCTGAACGAGTTCAGGATATTGATAGAAAAAAAGGAGCTTCTGGTCGGCCATGGTTTCCCCTTGGGGGCGGGGACTCAGCACGAAGAATGCCCAGGTCTCGGCTATGTCTTCAGAGATGTCAGTCACTGCATAATCATCCACGAAACGGTCCCGGTATTTTTGGTAAAAGGCATCGAGTCGATTCTGGCGCCTGGTGTCACTCTGTATATTATCTATTACCTGCCACTCCTCGTACAACCCCACCCAAAAATGATTGTAGAAGGTGTTGATGTAGGAACCCGGCAGGCTACAGCCTTCGCCCGGGAAATAATCGGGACAGGCTGCAACCTCCTGATTGTAAATCAAGTCGCTTTCAGGGTATTCGAATACTTTCAAGTCCGGCGGCACCTGGGAGTCATTCAGGGTCAGCAAATGGCCGAACTCATGCACCAACGTGAAGACCAGATTCTTTGTATCGGAGACGTCGGCGATGTCAATTTCGAGGCTCCATTTGTCCGGGTTATCGGGCGTCTGCTCGACAAGAGCCAGGATCTCGCCCGCGCCGTCGGTAATCACCTGGTATTCGGAAAGCATCTGTCTCTGGTCGACCGGTATGAGAGCCGCGAACAAATCCCAGGCTTTCTGCTGGGCCGCGACATCACTTTGATATTTCCTTAGAGTTTTTGGGACAGTCTCTAACACTGGGCCGCTGAGTTTGTCCCCGCTGATGGTATAGGTAGCCAGCAGCACGTCAACTTTATCGCCCAGATCCACAACGGGGAAATCTCCGGAGGCATAAGCTGGCTGGTTGGCCGTATCCAGGATGGAGGCCATTTCGACGGGACAATAGGCCTCGGCGGTGGGTGTAGCAGGAACGAGAGTGGCAGTCGGGGTGGCCGGGAGCGGTGTGGGAGTATCGGGGATTATAAGGCGCGCGGCGGCACGGCATGCCCACGACGAGGCAAGGATGAGAATCCCAAAAAGCAGGAGGCGCGTCTGTCTCATTGCGGATAGGATACCACAGCTCTAACCCCGAAAAACCTTCATGGTGGGCAGGTGGCCTGTCTCAGGAAGCCCCGTAAAAGTGCCCTTCGAATGTAAATGCGACGAAAAAAAACGGAGATTCTATGGAAATTGTCTATTGGCTGGTGGCGTAGTTGCATATGCCGTAAATGATCTGGCTGCGCAAATCCACAAGCTCGGGGAACTTGTAAAAAAAGAGCAATTTTTGATGTGCGATACTATCATTGGCGGGCTTGGGCGTCAGGACAAAGTAAGTCCAGCTTTCCGCAATGTCTTCTTCGGGGCTGGTTGCCGAGTAAGGCGTGTTGAACTGGGTAGGGTGGCTCCTGTAGAATTTTGCCAAAAGGCTGGAATAGTTGTTCTGATCTTTCACCGCGTTGACCTTGCTCCATTCAGGATAGAGCTTCGTCCAGAATTGATTGAAGAACTGGTTCAGATACGAATTTGGCTGGCTACACCCTTCGCTGGTAAAGTATTGGGGACAGAGAGCCGCTTCCTGCTGGTAGACCTGCAAGTCATCGCGATGCTGCAGATATGTAAGGTCGGGCGTGACTTGCGATTCATTCAGCGTGAGCAGATGGCCGAACTCGTGCAATAAGCTAAAGGTGAGATCACGGGGCTGGCTTGCATCAGCAATATCCACGTTCAATCCCCAGGATTGAGGCCGTTGGGATGATTGCTCGACGCTGGCCAGCATGTTGCCTCGGCCATCGGTGGAGATCAGGAATGCCACCAGCTCCTGCCTTTGGTTGGCCGGGATGATCGCAGCGAAATATTTCCAAATCTTTTCCTGGGGAGCCGTATCCTGCTGAAGCTTGATGAGACTTGACGGTACCTTGGCAGAAAACTCCGGGCTGCCCAGTTGGTCGCCGTGAAGGTGATAGGTCACGAGAAGGACCGCATTCGTTCCCAGGCCGTGTTGAATTGACGATTTGGGGAGCGCTTCCGGGACGGAGCTGGTTTGCAGGAAAGTTGTCAGCTGGGAGAGACAAGCGTTGGCGCAATTACCGTTGGGACATTTGATCTTCGGCGTTGGCTGCAGGCTTGGCTGTAGACTTGGCTGCAGGGTTGGTTGTGAGGTTGTGGACAGCGGGCTTAATTGCGTAAAGTAAGGCGCCAGCGAAGGCGCCAGGGTTGTGATCAAAAGAATGAACACTACACACACTACTAATAGAAGAATAAGCAGGGCAACAGACACGCCGAACCAGGCTGAGGATTTGCCGTTCATGCCCATTATTTTATCTTCATTGCTTAAGACAATACCTTGGCCAAAAAATGAGGTAGAAAAGTAGGGCTTTTCGGTTAAAGTTGAAGTTGCGACAGCAACCTAGACCGAGAAGCCCATGACCGAAATTGTAGCACTTTTGCAAAGCCTTACGCCGTTGGTTTCAAAAACAACGTTGCGGGAGATGAGTTGGATCATCGAAGCGATGTTATCCATGACGGGTCGCATCACCATGCTGGGCCTGTCGCGCTGGAGCGAGAAGGGAGGCAGTTACCGGACGATTTAGCGTTTTTATCATAGTGGCTTGAGCTGGGCTGAGATGCAGTGGTTGTTCTTCACCCAGCGACTGTGGAAGGCAACCGAGGAGTATTTGTTGGTTGGTGATGAAGTGGTTGTCGATAAAGCGGGCAAAGAGACCTTCGGTCTGGGACGATTCTTTTCGAGCATTCATCAACGGCCAGTTTCTGCCGTATCGTTTTTTGCTTTTTCGCTGATTGGCGTGCAAGAACGTCAATCCTATCCACTACAAATCACGCAGGTCGTGAAGGAGAAGGAGAATAAATCCAAGCCATCTCACGGCCAGAAGCCGAAGGAAAAACGCCGGCCCGGCAGACCGAAAGGCAGCAAGAACAAGGCTGGTCAAGCTTTAGTGCTGAATGCGGAGCTGGTGCGAATCCAAGCGCAGTTACAGGCATTTTTGGCTCGTATTTCAGGTCTTTTAAAGATCTCGTATCTGGTGATGGACGGCCACTTCGGCAACTATCCCAGTGCCTGGATGGTGAGACAAGCTGATTTGCATTTGATCTCCAAGTTGCGCTCCAATGCTCGTTTGCATGAACCTTTTACTGGAAGGTATCCAGGAGTTGGACGACCCACGAAATATGGTGAGCGGGTGAACGTGCATAAGATGAAAAACAAATATCTGAAGGAAACGACGATCACCGATGGGATTTGCACGGACATTTATCAAGCTGCCTTACTCAACTTCGAGTTCCAGTTTCCTCTCAACGTGGTCATCTTGTTGAAGACCAACCTGGCGACCGGTGCACAGGCACACGTCATTTTGTTCAGTACCGATCTGAAATTGGAGTATCACAACATGATTGACTTTTACAGTCTGCGTTTCCAGATTGAGTTCAACTTCCGCGATGCCAAACAGTATTGGGGTCTGGATGATTTTATGAACGTAGAGAAGACCGCTGTGACTAATGCGGCTAACCTGTCTTTCTTCATGGTGAACCTCAGCCATGTTCTTTTGGACCAATTCCGGCAGTCCAATCCGGAGTACAGCCTGCTGGACCTCAAGTCGCACTATCATGGTTGTCGCTATGCCATCGAGACAATAAAACTGCTTCCGCAAGTGCCTGATGGAATATTAATTTCGGGGCTGTTTGAGCAAATTGCCCGGCTAGGCATGATCCATCCCGTTTTTCAGCCTGCCTCTACTTCATGATTGGCGAAGGTATTGTTAAGACAAAGTGAACATTTTTGTTTGTTGGTGGTGATGCTGCCGGAAATGAAACTGCTCCGCGTCCACACAGCGTGCCGTCGCCTTACACCTTCGCGGAAGTATTCTGCCAGGCTAGGTATTCTGATAAAAGGAAATGCAGGTCGTACAGCCTGCATCTCATCTTTTTTCGAGCACTTCATGCCTGAATGCGGCTAATCTACTGAGAATTCAGTCAGCAATTTGGCGGTCCCTTCGACCAGGGCCGGGCAGACGGCGTTGAATAGATTCTGCTCCCTGGCCGTTTGCAGGCCGGCCGGAGTTGAGATATCGCAACCGAGTAAATCGCGGCAGAGGATCGCCCCGTGGCGTTCCTGGAACCTGCACACAAATTCACCGGCCATTTGATAGGTGGCCTCTTTATCCTGCGGGTTAACATTTCCATACTGCAGACCCAGTACCATTAAAGCACCCGTCAGCGCGCCGCAAGTCTGTCCTTGGCGCGCGATGCCGCCTCCAAATGGAGACGACAACTTCAGGGCCATCTCTTCGGAGAGGCCAAGGCGAGAGGCGAAGGCAGAAAAGACGGCTTGCGAACAGTTGAAGCCTTGCGCGAAATGGTCGCTTGCGGATTGAATGGGGTTGATTGAATCATCATCCATGAGAAATTCATCTTTCGCAAAACGTCCCGCAGGTTTATTCCATCGCCAGCTCGGAAATGGGAACCTGCGGGACGATAAGAGACGTCACAAGTGGGCAGGTAGTTGATACAAATTACTTGGAACGATAGATGACGTCCCACGAGTCGCGCAGGAAGTTGCCCAGGACATGATCGGCCATGCCTTGCGCCGGGAGCACATCGCCGTCAGGCTCCACATACAACCAGGCTTTCCCCGCGCCGGAGGGGATATTATCTTCCTGCGTTTCCAGCGCCGCCGGGTGATCGGCGGAGTAGGGAACAGGCAGGTCAAATTTAAGCGTCAGGCCAAGCACCGCCGCCTTGTTTTGTAATTCAGTCGAAGGAAGCCCTGAACCGCTGAATGTGAGGGAAAGTGATTTGACTCCCAACGCTGCAAGTCGCTCAAGATAACCGGAAGCCCTGGGTGTATTCTCTGGCGTGACGGTTACGTGCACGGTGACGAAGATATCTTCAGGCAAAATGGTTTCAAGCGCTTTCCAGGAGCTTTTGCGATCGGGCTGCAGCATGAAGAGCAGGTGGTCGAGACCCGTTTGCAGCAGCATTTCGAGATAAGCCTTATCGGCCAGCTTCATGCCATCCGTCAACAGCCCGCAGACCTGGCCGTTCTTTTCAGCCCGGGCGATCAAATCGGGGAGGTCTTCGCGCAAGGTCGCTTCACCGCCCGTGAACGTGACGTGCGGGATGCCCGCCAGCCAGGCTTTATCGAGGATGTTGATCCATTCCTCGGTGGTAAGCTCACGGTCCACGCGTTTAGTGGGGGCATACTCGGCCTGCGCTCCGGCAGGCAGGCGATAGGTTAACGCGCAATCGAGCCGCAGCGGAGCTGTGAGGTCGGTGGAATGTGGCGCTACCCGCTCGAAGTCCAGATAGCTGACCGGGTCGAGGTCGGGAGTCGTCAGCAGCGTTTGAATGCGGTCGGCGAAATCGGTATAGTCCTTGAGGGCCATCTTTTTGTCGACGCGATAACGAGCCGCGACCTCTTTGGCGGCCGTCTCAGGCTCGCTGCCCTTGATGAAATGGTAGGCGTACTCGGCGGCGGTTGGGTTGAGATGTAGAACCGTGGCGGCATTGACGATCAGCACTCCCGTGCCATCGGGCTGCAGGCGCAGATGGATGCGATAGGGTGCCTGGTCTGGCGGTGCCGCTTGTTTTTGGTAGATGCCCGCCGGAATGGGTTCGACTTTCGTAAAGTTGAAGAATTTCTTCATGCTGCCCTCCATCAATGAGTTCGTAACGATCCGGAAGATTCAAGGAAAAACAAAATGAAGTAACCGATGAGCAGATAACAGCGTTCGGCGTTTTTCAGTTTCATTTTCATGAACGTGCAGTTACAGGCAAACTACGTTCGGACAAAATGCGGCAGCTCAAAGGGTATTTCCAGGGAAAGCTCCACAAACCCGGCATATTGGCTGTCTTTGTACCAGGGCGACTGGAAGATCAATTTCTTGATCCCGTTCTTTTCTATGGTGTAGACGTTCTTGTCACGAGCGGCCAGCAAGCGTTCGGTCTTGTCGCGGGCCGGCTCCGGGTGGCAGTCGAGCATGTTCTTGCCAATTAAGTCCCTGCCGCCGTCCTTCTCGAAAGTCCTGGCGGCCTTGTCGTTCATTTCGAGCAGGATACCGTCCGCATCACATACGGTGACCGCTCCGGGAAATTCCTTGATCCAATCATGATCGCTCATAAGACTCCGTCTGAAACCTGTCGTTTGATGATCGGCAGGCTTTGAGAGGGGAACTGCAGGGGGCATCCCCCGCCGCATTCGGGAACCAGCGAACAACCGCTGCATTTCTCCGGCAGCCCGCGACGCTCGCGCAGGCTAACCGACAACTCGTGATTCCAAATAAACTCCCAGGAGTTGGTCAAGATGTTGCCGAGGGGTTGGTAATAAGACTGGCAGGGCAGGACCGACCCATCCGACTCTGTGCACATGCTGTATAAGGCCGCGCTGCAGCCTTTCACGCCCAGGTTCTGCTGAATGGGGTCAAACTGGCAGTACTGCGTTGGCGTGTACCAGATCAACCGCTGCCCGTGTTCAGAGGTTTTCTGCATGGCGATATCAAGCAGGGGTTGAAGCTCATTCTCTTTCAAGCCTGTTCCAACCGTCAGCCCCTGGCCTGAATAGATGAGCGCGTTCAAGCCAATGGTCGGAACACCCAGCGCGGCCAGGAAGTCCAGCGTGTCCGGGATCTTATCCACGTTCGTTTTCAGCATGGTCGTGTTTGTCATTACATACAGCGGGGAGGCGACAGCGTTCTCGAGCCCGCGGATCGTTTGCTTGTGTGCGCCTCTGTTGCGCACCATCGCATCGTGGATCTGCTCATCACAAGACTCCACGGTGATCTGCACGTGATCCAGGCCCGCTTCCACAAGCTTCCGCACATAGCTCTCATCGGAAAGGCGGCGGGCATTCGTGTTGAGGCCGGTGATCTGCCGGTTCGTTTCCGCATGGGCGATGAGCTCAGGCAAGTCTTCCCGCAGGGTGGCTTCGCCGCCGGTAAAGACGATATGCGGGACGCCCAACTCCCATAGTTTGTCCAGGATCAGTTTCCAGTGAGCGGTATCGAGCTCAGGGTAGTTTCGCGGCCGCCCGTTGTAGCAGTGCGCGCAGTCGTTGTTGCAGCGATAGGTGATCGCCAGGTCCATGCGGTACGGCGCGGAAGGACGCGCGCTGAACGGCATGCTGGTTTCCAACCCAAGTTCATGGATGGGACACGCGCCATCGGGGCGGAGCAGCTCCGAAAGTTGAAAAGTGATCGTGGTAAGGTCATCCTCGGCTTGCCGCTTGCTGACCGCATAACGCGCGGTCAAGGCCCGCAGACTTTCTTCTTTCGTCTTTTCTTCCAGCACCATCCATGCCATGAACGCCGCGCTTGGGTTCAAGTGCAGGATGCTGTTAGCGTTGACGATAAGCGTGCCCGTTCCATCGCCATCGATCCTTAAATGGATGCGGCTTTTCTCGTTGCCGTCCTGCCTTTGATAATGGTAAAGCCCGGACTGCAGGTTAGAAGTGGACGGTCGCGGGCCTTCAAAGTTCGCGATCAATCCCTTGCCTGACTTGATAAGTTTCGTCAACATGGGAACCTGTAAGTATGTAACATTAAACCCTTCGCTATCTTCCGCCGCCGGCGCAGGCACAGGCGCAGCCCGCGCAGGCGCAAGCACAGGCACAGCCGGAACCACCACCGCCGCGGTAACTCCTGGTTGTGGGTGGCGGGGGAGGGTTGGTCACATTCGTGATCTTGCTGGTGAACGTATTAAGGTCGCCGATCACCTTGCCGGAGAAAGTCTGGACTCCGCCGACCACAGACGCGGCCAGGTCGGCGCCTGGCAACGAGGTGGACCCGCGTCCCAGCGAGGGGCCGGACACCGAGACTGGAGAAGCTGTGCCTGTTGGCATCGTCCGGTAAGCGGGGTCATAACTGCCCCACCACATGGGGATGAAGACCGGGCCGGTGAAGACGCGCCGTGAGCGGTCGTTGTAATCGCGGTCGAGCATTGTCCACTCAAGGTTCTGATCGATGGCCTGGCCCTTGACCTCGGGAGTCTTTGCACTTTCAACCTGGGCCCAGGCCTGCTCCATAATATTCTTGTAATAATCCTGGGTCTCTTTGCGGCTGAAGCCTTTCATTTTTTCCGAGACGGACTTGACCAGCGCCACCATCATATTTTGAAGCGCAGTCTGGCGCTGCCGAACGTCATCGATCTTGAAGGCGTTCACGAAGCTGGTTTCGTAATCGTGCAGACCCTCGGGCTGCGGATCGGTGATCTGGACCTTAAGTGGGTCGCGCGTGACCACGCTGGCGGCGCCCTTTTTAACCACGCCGAACAGGATCATGGTCAACACTTTATCGAGCGGCTGCTCCATCAGGATCCCGGCCTCGACCGCGGTCAGACCGCGTTTGATGCCATGGCCTTCAATGCCGATACGCGGGGGAATGTATTGGAGTTTGCGCCTTTGCCCCTGGATGACGCCCAGGATGGGCATGCCTATGAACATAAATCCAAAGAAGCCAATACAAAGGATGGTCCCCAGGCTGCTCATGATGGCGCTGAACAAACCCGCAAAATCAAATGCGGGCGGCGTGACGATGGCGTCTGCAGGGACGTAGGATTTGGGGAAGGAGCCGCCGAAAGTATATTGGGTCGAGGCGCTGGCCTGGGCCGATTCCCAGGTATAGGTGACGCGCCCCTGGCTATCGAGCCCGGTCTGGGGTTGGGAAGGGAACCCGGAGGGAGAGCTGTGCCAGCGAGGTTCGTTGGGCTGCACACCGGGCGGCAGGTGGAAGGTCACGGTCAGGTCGGTGTTGCCGACTATGTATTGCGAGCCGAAATAAGTGGGCGCAAAATCACCGCTGGCATAGGTATTGTCCTGGCTGTCTGGATACAGGACGCCGGTGATGTGTCCCACCATAACATGGACCGTGCCGCTCGCTCCGGCCGGGATGGTGGAGCCACCCAGTACCACTGCGAAACCTGAACCGTTACCCTGATAATCACTTTGGGAGACGCTTACCGGCTGCCCATTGACATCTGCGCTGGCTGTGCTCATGTCAAAGTTGCCGTTCGGCATACCGACATCCACAAAATCTATGGGGTGAGCGCCGGCCTGGTTGGTAAAAGCAAACGTATATTCAAGAGACTCGCTGCCGTCCGCATTCCACGATACGTCCACGAGTTCCTTGTCCACCGCAAAGAGGTAATCACCTTGTGCGAAGACTCTTGAAGCCAGGCTTAAAGCCAGAATAAAAATGAAGGCAAGGGTTAGAAATCGTCTCTTCATTGCGTTCCTCCAATGGGCAGACTTCGATCGGAATCCCCGGATCGGATTACCATTTAGGTTCTTCGGTTAACTGGTAGGTGGTCCCGCAGTAGGGACATTCGACCATCGGCGCGCCCGCTACCATTTTGACATTCTCGGGCTTGAGCGCACCCCCGCAATTTTTGCACTTCATGGCTTCTATTTGGGTCTGTCCCGGCAGGTCAATCTTGAGGACGGTTTCGCCGGCCGCCTGACTTGCGGCGGGCTTGCGCGAAGCGAACCAGATTAGCCCAAAGCCAATTAACACACTAATCACGCCAGTGATGACCCAATTAAATCCGCCACCACCATTTCCACCGGAGCCCCAGATGAAAAGGACGCCGAAGAAAATGAAGATGGCGGCAGCGATATATGCAATGATTTTCATTGAAATCTCCTGAGACAGTATACGCAAGTGTAGCATTTTCGTTACTATTGAACAAATGACATTCGTCTCTTAATTGTCCGATTTTTATCGAATTCTTCCACTTTCTTTGGCTGTATACTTTGAAAGATCACATGGTTTAGATGATTGCTGCATGTACCGGCCCAGCCTGGAATGCTTCCTCCCGGGCGCAGTTCCGTACCTGCTGTAAGCAATTCTGTGTTAATGATTCAACGTGACAATTCAAATAGCCCCTTCTATCCAACATGTATGACATACCATCGTATGCGATTCAGTCCCTTAAGAAAAACAATCTCTCCTTATTCCCGGCGGAATCATGACTCTCAAAGACCAATATAAAAAATGGCAAGAGACTACGCTCAAGAGAACACTGGATAAATATCCGCAGCGCAAACCACGCTTCGAGACCTCGGCTGGTATCGAGATCCCAGCTCTGGCCCTGCCTCAAGATGAAGACCCTGATTATGCCGAGAAGCTGGGTTTCCCCGGCGAGTATCCTTATACCCGCGGTGTACAGCCGGGTATGTATCGCTCCCGTTTCTGGACCATGCGCCAATATGCGGGCTTCTCCACAGCCGACGAGTCCAATAAGCGCTATCGCTATTTGCTGGAACACGGCCAAACCGGGCTTTCGGTGGCCTTCGATCTCCCGACCCAGATCGGTTACGATGCAGACGACCCGATTGCCCGGGGGGAAGTGGGCAAAGTGGGCGTTTCGATCTCGTCCATTCATGATATGGAGAAGTTGTTCGATCAGATCCCGCTCGACCGGGTTTCGACTTCCATGACCATCAACGCGCCGGCAGGTGTGCTGCTGGCGATGTACCTCGCCGTTGCGAAGCGGCACAAAATTGAGTTTAAGGCACTGCGCGGTACCATCCAGAACGATATCTTGAAAGAGTATGTAGCCCGGGGTACTTATATTTTTCCACCCGCCCCGTCTATGCGACTCATCACCGATATCTTCCATTTCTGCGCGCGGGAAGTGCCCAACTGGAACACGATCTCGGTCTCGGGGTATCACATCCGCGAGGCAGGCTCGACCGCCGTGCAGGAAGTGGCTTTCACACTGGCGAACGGCATCGCTTATGTGGACGCGGCTCTAAAAGCCGGCCTAAGTGTGGACGACTTCGCACCGCAGATTTCCTTCTTCTTCAATGCCCATAACAACTTATTGGAGGAAGTAGCCAAGTTCCGTGCGGCGCGGCGTCTGTGGGCGAAGATCATGAGAGAGCGCTTCAAGGCGCAGAGACCCGCCTCCTTGCAGCTCCGGTTCCACACTCAGACGGCAGGCTCCACGCTTACCGCCCAACAACCGGAAAATAACGTGGTGCGGGTGACCCTCCAGGCGTTAGCTTCGGTGCTGGGCGGAACTCAGTCGCTGCACACCAACAGCATGGATGAAGCACTGTGGCTTCCCACCGAGAAATCGGTGCGCGTCGCGCTGCGCACTCAACAGATCCTTGCCCATGAATTGGGCGTGGCCGATTTGGTGGATCCGCTGGCAGGCTCGTATCTTATTGAGTATCTCACCGATGAGATCGAGCGCGGCGCGAGCGAATATATAGCGAAGATCGACGCTCTGGGCGGGGCGCTGCAGTCTATCGAACGCGGTTACATGCAAAACGAGATCCAGAACGCGGCCTATGAAGCCCAGCAAGACATCGAACGAGGCGAGCAGGTGATCGTTGGACTGAACCAGTTCCAGGTTGAGGAGAAGATGACGCTTGAGCGATTGAGGGTCGACCCTGCCATCGAGCTGGGCCAGATGGCGAAGTTGAATGAGCTGCGGAGGAATCGAGATCAGGAACTGGTGGATCGAAACCGTGGTAAATTGGTCGATGCTGCCAAAGGGAATGAAAACCTGATGCCGTTATTCATTGAATGCGTCGAGAATGAGATGACCCTGGGTGAGATTTGCAATACGCTGAGGGGCGTGTGGGGCGAGTACGTGGCAGAGGGGTTTTAGGGAGGTATTAAGGATAATTAATATGGTTTGCTTGACATGCCACTTTAGAGGGGTTATAGTCGCACTGATCATGGAAAGCCTTGCCTCACTCGATTCTGATCATAGTATCACTACTCTTCCCATCCGGTTGCTAACGCTAGGCCCCACCTAGACCCGCTTTTGGTCGAAGTGTGCATTACCCCGCGCTCCAACCGGCGTGGGGTAATTTTTTTGTGGAGCTGAAATGGGATTACTGCAAAACACCCTGCCACCCAAAGACCGATTGGCGCGTTCTTTTACATGGGGCGATCTTATCGTCATCCTGCTTATGGCCGTGCTCTTGTATGGGGGCGCCCGGCTTGCTTTTGATTTACCGCCCATCATCACGGGTCCACAGATATCTCTTGACCCCATTGCTCTGCCCTGGTATACGCTGCTCTCGGTAGGGCGGATGTTGGCAGCCTATATTCTCTCCCTGTTATTCACATTGACCTACGGACGGTCTGCAGCCTACAACCATCGCGCTCAATTAATTTTGATGCCTCTGCTCGATGTTCTGCAGAGCGTGCCCATCCTGTCTTTTTTGCCGGTTGTCCTGCTGAGTCTGAGCGCCATCCTGCCACAGCGGATCGCTGTGGAGCTGGCTGCAATCGTCCTTATCTTTACCAGTCAGGCCTGGAACATGACGTTTGGCTGGTATCAATCCCTGACCACCATCCCGGTCGAGCTGCGCGAGGCCAGTTCGATCTTTCGTTTGAACGGCTGGATGCGTTTCAAGCGTTTGGAGTTGCCTTTCGCCACGATCGGCCTGATCTGGAACAGCATTATGTCCTGGGCGGGAGGCTGGTTCTTCCTGATGGCCGCGGAAATATTCACCGTTGGTTCGCGTGACTTCCGTTTGCCGGGCCTGGGCGCTTATCTTCAGGAGGCTGCCAACCAGGGCAATACCCGTTCGATCCTGTTTGGGCTGGGGGCATTGATCCTCACCATCGTGGCGCTCGACCAGTTCATCTGGCGCCCCCTGCTTGCCTGGTCCGATCGCTTCAAGGTGGAGACAGTCGAGAGCGATCAGCCGCCCACATCCTGGTTTTATGACCTGGTCGATGCTTCCAGCCTCTTCTTGTGGGCGCGTTCTTTCTTTGGAGACTTGTCCGAACGCTTTGACAGCTGGATGATACGCCGCTCACCCATGAAGCAGAATGCGGTTGAGCGCGACGGAAAGTCCGATTGGAAGATGACCCTATTCTTTATTATCATCGCCGTCGTTGTACTCTATGGTGGTTACCAGGCTACCCTTATGTTAAGCTCGGTTCCACGGGGACAATGGGGACAGATCGGGATCGGCGTCCTGGCTACCTTTCTGCGGGTTTGCGTCGCCTTGGCTGTCGCCCTCTTGTGGACGATCCCCATTGGCGTCGCGATCGGTACAAACCGCCGCGTGGCAACGGTGCTCCAGCCCATCGTCCAGGTGACGGCTGCGATTCCGGCAACCGCTATTTTCCCCATCATATTGTTGTTCTTTATCAATGTAGCGGGCGGATTGAACATCGCGGCCATATTCCTTATGCTGATGGGCACCCAGTGGTATTTATTGTTCAATATTATCGCCGGCGCCAGCGCCATCCCGCAGGACCTGAAATACACATCCTCACTCCTGCAGCTCTCGCGTTGGGAAAAATGGCGCACCCTGATCCTGCCTTCCCTGTTTCCCTATATCATCACCGGCGCCATCACGGCCAGCGGAGGCGCCTGGAACGCGAGCATCGTGGCGGAATATGTTCGTTTTGGGGGCAAGACCTTGTTCGCAACGGGCATCGGCTCGTTGATCTCGCAGGCAACGGCCGGCGGGGATTATCCGTTTCTGCTTGCCTCCACTTTAAGCATGATCCTGACCGTGGTGCTGGTCAACCGCCTGTTCTGGCGGCGAATGTATAAGGTCGCTGAAGAACGATACCGAATGGAGTGAACCGATGGCAACCATTAACACCAACAACCCATTGCTCAAACTGCGCCATGTGCAACAGCTCTATACCAGCGGACAGCGCCGTTTTACCGCCGTGCAGGATTTCAACCTCACGGTCTTCGAGGGCGAATTTGTGGCCCTGCTGGGCCCTTCAGGCTGCGGCAAAAGTACTTTGCTGCGCATCATCACCGGCCTGCAAAAGCCTTCCGAGGGCAAAGTACTCTACCGCGAGCAGCCCCTGCAGGGAGTTAACCCGCAAGCGACCATCGTCTTTCAGACCTTTGCCCTGTTTCCCTGGCTGACCGTGTTCGAAAATGTGGATCTGGCACTTAAAGCCCGCGACGTTCCGCCTAATATCCGCACGCCACGCTCTCTTGATCTGATCGACCGGGTGGGGCTCGATGGTTTTGAATCCGCGTATCCGCGGGAACTATCGGGTGGGATGCGTCAGAAGGTGGGCTTTGCACGAGCCATGGCCGTGGAGCCTGAATTGCTTTGCCTGGACGAGCCGTTCTCGGCCCTGGACGTTCTCAGTGCTGAATTGCTGCGCGGTGAGTTAATGGAACTATGGACGAGTGGGAACATTCCCACCCGTGCGATCCTCATGGTGAGCCACAACATCGAAGAGGCCGTCTTTATGGCCGACCGCATTGTTGTGATGGACAAAGAGCCGGGGCACATCGTCTCCGAGGTGAGAGTGACCCTGCCTCATCCCCGCCAACGCAAATCTGAGGCGTTCCAAAAAATCGTTGATGAGGTCTATGGTATCTTGGCGGGCCAGACGCAGCCCGAGATGATCGAGCTGGGCAGCGCGCCGGGTGAGCCTGGTCCTACCCGGGCCCTGCCCAAGGTTACAAGCACAAATCTGGCCGGCCTGTTGGAACATCTTTCCGAGCTTCCGGAAGATCGTGCAGATATCTATCGCCTGTCGGAGGAACTTAGTACAGACTCCAATCATATCCTGAGCCTGATCGAGGCCGCCGAAATTTTGGGCTTTGCCACAGTCGAGAAAGGCGATATCAGCTTAACGCCCCTTGGCGAGACTTTTGCAGAGGCTAGTATCCTGGCGCGCAAGGAGATTTTCGCCACGCGCATCCGCCGCCTGCCTTTGATGCGCTGGCTTACAACCATGCTAACTCGCTCTAATAAACACTCTTTAGACTGGGATGTGATACGGACTGCCCTCGGGTTGGAATTCCCGGATGAGGAGGCAGAAGAGCAGTTGGATACCCTCATCAACTGGGGACGGTATGCTGAACTGCTCTCTTATAATGACGATGAGGGATTGGTGTATCTTGAGGCGGTGCCACAGCCGGGTGGATAAGCTTCCTGATCCATAAAATAGCGGAGGCCAGGGGCCGGATCAACCCTGAACCGTAGAGGGCGCACCAGCCCTTCCAGGGAGGGTTTGTAATTCCCTACAGATTCCTTTCAACCCTCTGGGCCGCGGTTATTATGATTCGTAAAGTGTATAATTTGATGACTTGAATTTACCGGGTACCTCCCGCAGTTATCGTGATTACAGGCTAGCAGTGATGCTGAACCTGCGGGACGGTGTGTAAAAGAGTTGGAAGCAGCTGGCAGAATCCTGGTACGAAATTGTCCCTGAACTCAAAAGCGATAGACGATCTGATCACATTGGTGGCCCAACAAGGGCTCGAGCCGTTCCTGCAATCTGCACATGCCTTGGTGGGTTTCCTTGATTCGAATGGGGTGGTGGTTTCATCGAACCCGGCCTTCGATTCGCTAAAGCAGTCCCTGCCTGGCATCGCGAACTCTCAGGGAATGCATTGCGCCTGAATCCCAGGTGGAATTCGACAAACTTTTACAATACACGCGGCGGGAGAATAAAGCCACCCAGACGATCCTCGACTTTAGCCCACAGGTTCCACCGCGGCAGTTCGATTGCCTGTTCATTCCGCTGGAGGCTGGCAGTTTTCTATTCTTTTGCGAGCCCGTGTCCGGGAAAACACAAGAATTGGAAGCCGAAGTAGAGCGACTCAAGGCCGCCTTGGAGACCAGGAAGATAGAGCTGCAAGCCGTCCTGGCCCAAGCAGACGAAGTATCGCATACGGATGTGCTGACCTACCTGCCCAACCGGCGCCTGATCATTGCAGATTTGCAGCGCCAGGTTACGTTCTCTGACCGCTATGAGACCCCGCTTGCTATTTCCATGTTGGACCTTGACCATTTCAAGCGGGTCAATGATACCTACGGTCACACTTCAGGTGATGAGGTGCTGAGATTTGTGGCCTCGGAATTACGTGATCACATCCGCCAGCCTGATGAAATCGGTCGCTACGGCGGCGAGGAGTTCCTGGTGATCTTGCCCAACAGCAGCCTCAAGGCTGCCTGTGAACAGGCAAACCGGCTGTGCCAACAGGTGCGTTCGACCCCCATTATCTCCGGCGGCCGCGTGGTCCATATGACCATGAGTATGGGGATCGCTCAATTTCGCATCCACAAAGAAACCTGGCAGGAATTATTGGATCGAGCCGACCAGGCGCTTTTTCAAGCCAAACAGAATGGCCGCGACCAGTGGGCAGTGATCGGGGAATAGCACGAAGATCCGCAACGTTCGTTGATTTATCTCGTATATTTGGGTAGGCACATACAGAACCTGTCTGCGCGGCAGATTGGCAGGTCTTGGCCTTGCAGAATCCGGATGTGGGTAAAGAAACGAACTCCCAACCCGCAACTTTCCCCGGTGATCGAGCCGGAGAGGGAAGCAGTGCAGAATAGCACAGGGACCGCGACAACATGAATACTCAATTCTTCAGGGAGTATAATTTTATTATCAACATGAAGCTGATTCATTTGACCTGCCTTTCCAGATACGACCGGAGCCACGGGGCTCCGGTTATTCTATGAATAGGAGAATTAAGATGGCAAAGATCGACAATCTCGTACAAGAATTCCTCGCCCAGAAGAAAATCGCTGTGATCGGCGTCTCTGACAAACGCGAAACCGGCTGCAACTCGAACTACAAAAAGTTCAAGGACGCAGGTTATCAAGTCTATGCAGTCAATCCGCGTATCTCGACTTATGACGGCGCGCCCTGCTATCCGGACCTGAAATCCATTCCTGAGAGACCGGATGCTGTTTTCATCCTGGCCAGCCCTCACGTGACCGATGAGATCGTCCGCCAATGTGTGGATCTGGGCATCAAGCACGTCTGGATGCACTGCATGATGGGCACGAAACCCGGGTTGGCCGCGGGCATGACCAGCGTTTCGGCAGAGGCGGTGAAGTTGTGCCGTGAGAACGGGATCACTGTCATCCCGGGCTCCTGTCCGAACCAGTTCCTGAAGCCGGACTTTGGTCATGGCCTGATGCGCGGCATCATGCGGACCTTTGGCTTTATGACGGTTGAGAGTTAAGCTTCCGTAAAGTAGTATCGCTAGCCTAAGAGACTTCTCCCAATTTCCGTATCCTGGAAAAACATAAGCTGCCAGCTGTATCGTATGCCGCCAGCCTTCTGATTCTATGATCCATCCTCATATTCATAACCTGCCGATCCAGCAAACAATATTGATCTGAGAGTGGAGCGCCTGCTCCTCAGAACCAACCTCAATGGTGGGCGTAAGGAAGCTTGAAAACCTCCCTCATTTTGCGTCTTGGATAGGACAGCATTTTCCACTCTGAACCCCTCGGGGCAAACTGGAGAAAGAGCCGGGCTCGAGGGGTTTACTGTTTATAATAGGGAGTAAATAAAACAGTAGAGGAGCAGTCTTTGTTGGAAGGGCTGGGCCTATATGCTGCGCATCAAACGCTTTATCCCGTTCGTGCTCTAAACAAAATTCATTTCATTCCAAGGGTTGTCGATTGAAAAAAAGGTTCCCCCCGCATGGCTGGTTCGGATTGGCTCTCGCCATACTGTTTTGGATCATCAATTGGACGTGGGACGGCTCGCGTACCCAATGGGGTTTCTTCCCCATGTGGCTGGGATATTGCCTGACCATGGACGCCCTGGTGTTCTGGCGCACGGGCACCTCCCTGCTCACGCGCAGCTGGCGGAAATACGTGGGTCTCTTCCTGGTCTCTGCGCCGGTCTGGTGGATCTTTGAAGCCCTCAACCTCCGCACGCAGAACTGGATCTATCTCGGAGCTCAAGGGATCAGTCCACTCAGTTATACTTTTTGGACAACCTTGAGTTTTACGACGGTGATTCCTGCAGTATTTGGTAGCGCCGAATTTTTTGCCAGCTTTGAATTCACCAGGCGTATCGGACCCGGGCCGGTCATCCGTCCCGATAAAGTGACCACTATCGCGTTCTTCATTACAGGCTGGGTGATGCTGGGCGTCCTGCTGGCGTGGCCGATGATCTTCTTCCCTTTCATCTGGCTGGCGCCGTATTTTATCCTGGAGCCGCTCAACGTTTGGATGGGGAACCGTTCTCTCACAGACTGGACCCGGGAGGGGGATTGGCATCCGATCATTGCACTATGGCTGGGTGTATTACTGACGGCCTTCTTCTGGGAAATGTGGAATTATCTTTCCTTTCCCAAATGGATCTACCATGTAGCCTGGGGCGGAGGTCTGCATATCTTTGAAATGCCCCTGCTGGGTTACGGTGGGTACCTGCCCTTTTCACTTGAGCTGTTCGCCCTCTATCATCTTATCGTAGGATTATTCGGCCAAAAGAAAACAGACTATATAAAAATTACCGCCAATTGACTCTCACTGAGGTTGCATTCCGCATGCAGCGCTACAGCTTTTAATTCGGCAGGAATACGACGCCCTTAGTGGAATAATCGCTAACCATTCTGAAACTAATTTGGCCCGCAGTGGCAACTTTGGAGGTGTTTAATGGCAGATAAAGTCCTCATCCAACACCCTCAGGGCAAGCATGGCGTTAGCATCAGCAAGGCCAGGTATGAGCTGGTACGAGCAACGATCCTGGACCTCCTCCATGATTATGGAGAGATCAGCCTTACCGAGCTTCTGATGCGGTGCGAGCAAATACTGGTCGGTCAGCTCGAAGGCGCCATCTCCTGGTATACGACCAGGGTCAAGCTCGACCTCGAGAGCCGCGGCGAGATAGAACGTGTGCCCGGGGCCAGCCCCGAGAAAATTCGCCTAAAACAAGGATAAGCATGCCTGCCAACATCGAGATCAAAGCCCGTGCCCGTGACTTCAACGACCTCCGATCACGCGCCAAAGCGCTAAGCGCTACAGCGGAACAAGTCATTTCGCAGACGGATACTTTTTTTTACACAGACAAGGGCCGTCTTAAGCTTCGGGAACTCGGGCGGGAACGCGCCCAGCTGATCTATTATGAACGCCCGGATGAGGATGGTCCCAAACGATCGGATTATCATATCTTCGAGACGAGCGATCCGGAAAACCTGAAAATCACTCTTTCGCTCGCCCTTGGAACGCGCGGTATTGTTCGGAAGACGCGTTATCTTTATCTTGTGGGCCAGACGCGCGTCCATATCGACGATGTGGAAGGGCTGGGACAATTCATGGAGTTGGAAGTCCTCCTGGAGCCGGACCAGTCCGATGAAGAGGGGCAGGTGATCGCTGCAGACTTGATGACCAGGCTTGGGGTTGGGGCAGCCGATCTGCTGGAAGGCGCCTACATGGACCTGCTGGAAAGCAAAGACCAGGATTGGAGGACCCATGGCTAAAATCAAGAGCATTAATCATGTCGCGGTGGTGGTGGACGATATGGAAAAATCCCTCCTTTTTTGGCGCGATGCCTTGGGAATGGAGCTGCATGAACTCCGCGACGTTCCTGCGGAGAAGTCCCAGGTCGCTTTTTTGCCGCTGACCAATTCAGAGGTGGAATTGGTCAGCCCCACGACCGATGATTCGGGCATTGCGAAGTATCTCGCCAAACGCGGGCCCGGCCTGCACCACATTTGCCTGGAGGTGGACGACCTCCAGGGCATGCTGGTGCAGCTCAAGGCAAAAGGTATCCATCTGATCAATGACGAGCCGCGCACTGGCGCTGACGGCCGGCGCTACGCCTTTGTACATCCCGAATCCACGAGTGGGGTGCTGGTTGAACTGTATCAGGTCTGACAATCATAGAGGGGTCTTAATGAAGACCCCTCCCGGCTATACCCATTTGCTCTGAAAGCACCGAATTGCCAGCACAGGAGGGCAAGCCAGTAGGGCATCCTGAGGGTTCTCTGTGGTTTAATTGAGCCATGTTCGAAAAGATGGAAACTGTTCTGAAGGATAAGTGCCGCCTCGATCCACAAGGACCGATCCTTGTCGGCGTTTCAGGCGGGCCGGACAGTCTCTGTCTCTTGGACTTGCTTCATCAGGCAGGTTACAAAGTTATCGTTGCGCATTTTAATCACAAGCTGCGGCCCGAAGCCGAAGCCGAGGCCCGGGCGGTGGAAGAAACCGCCAGCCGCATGTCAGTCCCCTTTGTGGTGGAGAGCGCAGAAGTGGGGCTTCACGCGCAAAATGAAAAGCTTTCGCTGGAGGAGGCGGCCAGGAACCTGCGCTACCAGTTCCTCTTCAGGCAGGCGCATTGCTACAAGGTCCAGGCTGTCGCAGTAGGTCATAGCGCAGATGATCAGGTAGAGACCGTGCTGATGCATTTTCTGCGGGGCGCAGGCTTGAACGGGCTGAAAGGCATGCCTTATCGCACCTTCCTGCCGGCCTTTGATAAAGAGATTCCCATTGTTCGTCCTTTGTTGGGCACCTGGCGCACCGAGATCACTGCCTATTGCGCCGCTCACAATCTCGATCCTCATTTTGATGCCAGCAATGACTCTCCCGACTTCCTTCGCAATCGCTTACGTCACACATTAATTCCCACATTGGAAACTTATAATCCGCGCTTCCGTGAAGCCGCCTGGCGCACCGCCCAAACGCTCTCGACGGATCAGGAGCTTCTGACCGAGGCTCTCGAATCCTGGTGGCATCAATCAGTGCTTCAGGAGACCCAGGATTACGTCACGCTGGATTTGAAGTTCCTTTCAGGACATTCTGTCGGGTTGCAAAGGCAACTCATCCGACGCGCCGTCGAGCGCCTGCTCCCCTCACAGGAAACTGTCTATTCAGTTCTTGAGCGTGCCTCTGCTTTTATTTCCGATCCGGGCCAGGTCCGCATGGATTTGACAGGCGGGCTCATCCTGCTCTGCGAGGGGGATATCCTCTATATTGCCACGCCCGATGCCGAAATTCCCTTTGATGGTTGGCCGCAGATGCCTGCCCGGGTGGATTCGCTTCCAATCACGCTCCCCGCGCAAACTGATCTCGCAAATGGCTGGCAGTTCTCTGCCGAGAAATGGCAGCTCGCAGATTCAGCTTGGGAACAATCATCTCGTAATGAGGACCGCTTCAGGGTCTGGTTGGATGCAGAAGGCCAGTCCGATCTCAAGCTGGAATTACGAGTAAGACGCCCAGGCGACCGGTTCGAACCGCTGGGCTTGAATGGGCATTCACAAAAATTATCGGATTTCTTTACGAACGCCAAATTACCTATCCGAGCGCGGGCGCGCTGGCCGCTATTGTGTTCAGGTGAGAGCGTACTCTGGATGCCGGGCTATAGACCCGCTGAGCGTTTCAAATTAAAACCATCCTCGCGCAGCATCCTGTATTTCGCTCTAACGCCCCCTTCGGCCAAAGCTTAGGAATAAATAAAGCCGCCCTCCAGATTGGAGGGCGGCTAACATCACTATCGCTGGCTTCCAGGGCGGCTTATGATCTAGCGCCCCTCACTGAGCTGTCTCAATTTGAGATGGATCTCCCGCCATTGGATCTTGGAGATGCCCAGCTTCTGGCGGACGTTATCGGGGTCCAATCCCGACTCAAAGTCGCGCAGGGCGCAGGTCCAGCGGCACATATCGAAAGAGAGATGTTTTTTCAAGCCTGCTTCTTCGCCGATGTCCTCCAGGAGATATTCGAGGCGTCGCGGCGACCATGGAAAAAGCTGGTCCACCGGCTGGTATTGTTCTATATACTCATCGAACACGGGAAGCCAGTCTTCAGGAAGCTCTATTTTGCGTTCCTTGTAGCGGTTGGTGGGGCTGGCGTAGCGAATGAACACCTGTGCCCCGGCCGGCGCCTCAAGGTCGATGTGATTGAGATGGATACCCAGGCATTCGCTTTTCTTGATTCCCGTGGAAAGGAGCAGGTGCAAAAGGGCAAAGGGCCGGGCATCAGGTTTCTGATCGCGCCGATGACGATCCGCCGCAGCCAGGGCCAGATCCACCTCTTCTTCACTCAGCACTTGCGGCAGCGGACTGATCGCCGAGCGCTGCAGCACCTTTTCAGCCGGGTCCATCATGAGGACCCCATACTGGTTCAACCAGCGGAACAACGATTTGGTGGAAGTGATCCGGCGCGCCAGGGTTTTAGGGCTGCAGGGGATATCGCGCTCTTTTTCCATCCATTCGAAGAAGTGGTTCAGGTCGTTGGTCGTGACTGCACCGACGCTGCGATCCGGGGGCAGGAATTGGGTCAGCAGCCGCACGTCTGAAAGGAAAGCTTTCACGGTATTTGGCGAGCGGCCCTGATCGTAAAGGAACAGCTCCCAGGCCTTAATGGCGGGCCCGAGGGGGGTTTGCGAGGAAATGTGGGCGGATTCTTTTGAAGGCATTTTGCCTCCTTACTTTCGAGTCAAATACAGGAATTAGGCCTGCTTCCTGTTGGAACGCGTGGACCCGGTTTCAGCACTTTCAAGCCGGGAGGCGAAGCTTTGCCTCCCATCCTGAAAGCCTCAAGGCCCTGTAATAGCGCATAGCCTTTGCGTATAGTTTAACGAGATTTTTCTAAAATGTCAATCACGCCGGAGGTCACGCCGGAGGCACATCACGCCGGAGGCCCAACAACTCCCCCCGATAATGATACTGAAGAGCTGCAGCGCTCGTAGTTCGCCGCAAGCTCACGGCAGGATAAAAGATGCGATCAGGAGGGGGAGCCGTGTCAATACCCCGTTCGCTTCCGGCCGCAGCGTCGCCACTGCGCACGGATTATCAATGTGATAGATCCTGGGGTTGGAAGCAGGGTTGATAATCGTTTCCGAGTACCAGCCGGTACTGTGTAGGGCTGTTGGGATCCGGCGCCGACATGACCGTGGCAGAATAAAGGCCAAGACTATTAAGAATAGCGTTGCGTGCTGCAGGATCTTGTGCCGCGGTCAAGTCCACGAGAACCGAAGTGGCGTAATCCTGGCGATCGGCCGGCAATATGTGGGTTTCAAAGCCGGCATAGTTCAGCCGGTTGGCTGCCAGAATGTCCCATCCGGCGAAAGACGTACCGTTTTGGATTTCGACGGATACCGTTTGCCTTTGAACCGCAGTGGTTGATAGGGTGGTGGCTTCGACCAGCAATTGCTCGAGCGAGGGCTGATTGGGAAGCAGCACGTCGGCGCCGCCGGGCGTGACCCAGGGCGTAACGTAGGGTGGGCGCAGGTAGTAACTGCGAATGTTGGCGTTGGTCAATTTGGGCGCATAAAGGGCCAGCTTTAGTATGTCGCCCAGGCCGAGATCGGTGGTTATCGCACTGGAAAAGTCGTTATAGAGTTGCGGAATGCGAGCTAATGTATCGGTGCTCAGGGCCTGATTGAAGATGGCGCGCAAAACCTCCTGCTGGCGGCGGCCCCGGTCAAAGTCGCTTGATTCCAGGCGTGAGCGCGCATACCACAACGCAAGCTCGCCATCCATATGGTCGATGCCCGGTTGAACGGTGTATAGAGACCAGTTATCGGAATTATTGGGGTCGTAACTGGGATCGATGAGATGCCAGTCGGTGTAGGGACAGGAAACCGGGACGTTGATGCCGCCCAGGGTATCCACTATGCGCTGGAACCCGGTGAACTCGACCATCGCTGTATGATCGATGCGGATGCCGAGGTTGTAAGCGATGGTGTCACGCAGCAGCCCCGGACCCCCGCCGGAATAATCGGCTAGTTCTCCGCTTTGATAAGCCGTATTGATACGCTGCATCCCCACGGTGGGGATATAGATCCACAGGTCGCGTGGAATGGAGATCATCGAGACCTGTCCCTCTTTGGGCCACAGGATCACCAGCACCATGGTGTCAGTCCGGAACGAACCGCCGGGCCGCTTGTCAGAGCCGATCAGCAGGAAATTCACGGTCTCGTTGTTGGTAAGCGGCGGAAGAGGCGTGGGCCCTTGCCCTGAGGTATCCGGTGGCGGCGGTGCTGCCTCGGTCGGGAATAATGAGCTCAGGTCAACGGTCGGGCTGGGCTGAGGCGGCGGGACTTCAGTGGGGGAGGCTGTTGCCGTCGGGAAGAAAGGTTCGAGTGTAGGGACCTGGATGTAATAAAGGGAGGTAGGCGTGGCCTGCTCAGCCAGCGGCGGCTGAAAAGGGGTCGGCGTAGGCGAAGCATTCGGCGCGGAAGTGATCAATATAAATGGCAGCGGCGCTGGCGCGGGCGCCGTACCGCAGGAAGCAAGCAATATTGACACCACGAAGATGAGCCTGCGAGTGGATGAATTCATGGAATGTGAATTTGTAACGAGTTCAAGATAGCGCTGCCATCCAATAAAGAAAGGCTCTCCGGGGTAATGAATTTAACAAATGATCAGTGCCCCGCAGCAAACACAAGCAGGAGATCTTCCGAAATCGCCAGTTCGCCAAAATCGTAAAACGTTGAACCTGATCTTAACGATGGTTCTATGGCGATGCTGTGGGCTCTGGCTGGCTTGTGTCAGTTGGGGGCACAGTAGTTGGGAGGACGGTAGCTGTGAAGGGCAGCGGGGTAAACGTTAACGGCAGGGTCGGGATTTGAGTAGGCGTGTTATAGATGGGAACGATTGTGAAAGTTGAGGTAATAGGCGGAACATTAGGCACCCACAGCCTGTCACCCTGGAAGATGACGGTCGAGGTCCCTTTGCAGTTGGCACGTTGCAGCTGGGGCACCGTCGTGCGATATAAAGTGGCAATATGAAACAATGTATCCCCCTGCTGGACTATATAACTGCGTATCCATCCCGAATATGGCCCGCAAGGGATGATTGTACTGACCGGCAGAGGCGGCACATAGATTCCGTAACCCGCCGGCAGGCTTAGCGTGGATAGGCAGTTGGCCTGCGCTAATCGTTCGGGCGTGATCCGATACTGTGCCGCCAGGCTGGAAACGGATACGCCGGGCTGCAGCGTGATCAATATCCATCCGGAGGGATGGATACAATTTACCAGCACCGACGCGGTTTGGGTGGGCGCGGGGATATTGGTAGGCGAAGGAATATTTGTGGGTAACTGAGAATTTGAAGGAGAGATTGTTGGAAAGGTGGTGATGGGGGTCTGGGTGGCCGGCAGGGAGGTCTGTGTTTGCGGCACGGCCGTCAGGCTGGGGGGTGGGGTGGTCCCGGAGGCAGGCCGGTTTTCTGCCAGCGCCAATGAAAACCCTCCAACCACGACTATGATCGAAATCAACGCATAAAGAAGGCCACTCCCCACTTGGCGGGCGGCCTGCATTATTTGGTTTCCTTCCTGGCGCGGGACTCTGTGGCTTCTTTGACGATTGGCAGCAGCACGTTGAATGTTGCACCGGCGCCCGGCTCGCTCTCGACCCAGATCCGTCCGTGCTGGGCCTCGGTCAGTGTCTTGGCGATGGAAAGCCCGACTCCCGTATCACCGATGCCCTGGATCAGCACGTTATCCGCGCGGAACAATCGTGTAAAGACGCGCGGCAAGTCCTCTTCCGGGATGCCTCCTCCACTGTCCGTGACCTGTATCATCACGTAATCCAGGCCCTCTTCCTGTGTGGTCTGGACTTTGAGGCGAATGGTGCCTTCGACCGGTGTCGCCGAGCCGGCATTCTGCAATAAATGGATGAGGATCTGCTGCAAAGCCTCGCGGTCGGCATTGACCGCGGCCACCTTCTTAGGGAGATCGAGGTGCAAGGAAATATTCTTCTCGCGCACCTGGCTGCTCGTATACGCCATGGCGTTATCGATGATCAGGTTCAGGTCCATCGCTTCGGGCTTGAGGTCGGCCAGGCCCACTTCGAGCGTATTGAGCTGGATCATGTCGTCGATCAGGCTGCCCATGCGCTCCGTGGAAGCCTTGATGCGTTCGATGAATTTTCGCTGCAGCGCACCCAGGATGCCCACCGATTCACCCAGCAGCAGATCGGTATAGCCAATGATCGAGGACATCGGCTGGCGCAGTTCTTGGGAAATGGACGCGATCACTTCTACCTGCTCGGTGTGACGCGTGCCCTCGTTCTGCTTGTCCTGGTTCTGCGGGTCTTCGGTCTGGCTGTCTTCGACCTGCTTGCCCTCCGTGACGGCTTTGTGATTGGCTTCGGCCAGTTGGTTTTGCAAATGAGCCACCTCTTCCAACGAGGCCCTCAGCGAGGCCCTCAGTTGTGACTCCATTTGCGGATCGGAAGTCTTGCCATTATTGCGGACCGCCTCAAGTTCCTGGTTCAGCTGCTGGATGGTATGAAGCGATTCTTCCTGGACAGACCTCAAGGCCAGGAGATCCAGGCCTGCCTGCTCTCGTTCAGCGAGTTTGGATGCATCTTTCTCTGACTGCAGGGTCATGGCCTCGATCTGCTTCGACAGCTCATCGTTGCGACGTGCCAGCTCGACGTTTTGGGCGTTGGCAGCTTCCAAAGCCTTGCTGGTTTGGTCGCTCTGTTCCTCGAGTTTGGTTACCTTCTGGCTTCGCTGTATGATCGGGACCAGCGAAGCGGCAATGTTCACAAGAAATGACTGGTCTTCTGCGCTCCACAGACGGTTGGAATAAGGCGATAACAGGATCACGCCGCCCAGGGGATCTTTTTCCGGCGTCACGATGGGCACGCTCAACAGGTGACCGGGGCTGCTCAGCCCGAGGGTCTCGGACAGGCCCTTGATGTCAGATGAAGTACTGGAGGCCGGCAGTCGGAGAGCTCTCCCGCGCTGCAGCGCGTTGGTCAGCATGGGGATGGAGGCCTTATTAAGCCCGCCGCCTTCCAGGTTCTCTTCACGGATCAGGTCATAACCGCTGGCAAACATGATCTGTTTTTTATTGTCGGTGAGATAGACCAGGAAACACAGGTCCGCCAGCATGGTCTGGGCGATGGCGCGTGTGATGGCGTGGCTGACTTTTGCCGCGTTCGATTCAGCCGCCAGCGAGAGCAGTGCATGGAATGTCTTCGGATCGGTGGTGTAACGTTTTTGATCCTGGTCGCCCCTTTCCTGCCGGGTTGAACCGGCGCGGGCCGGGCTGGCCGTTATTGGGAACCGCTGGGGCAGCGTGAGAAGGATGGGATAAGCTGCGATATACGCAAGACGTACGATCCCGGAATAATTCCCGGGTTCCTGGATAAGCACATGCGCGGCATGGCCGATGAACGCGATCCCAAGCAGCGCCAGCCCGTTTCCGAATCCGTTCGGGCGGCGCAGCAGCAGGATGATTACCCCCAGGAGGATGAGACCGATCGTCACAACCTGCCAGATCAATTCATCGGTGGTTAAGTTGTAGGTAGTGACGGAAGATTGCGGGCCCCACGTCAGCAAACTGAGGCCCGTCGCAGCGGCTGTGAGCAGACTCAGCAGGGTGGCTCCTGCATCTGCCGCGGGACTGGGCTCTGGGAACGCCCACAACCAGGTGATCCATATAATGCCGAAGAGGGTAAAGGCCCTGTCCAGGGGAGGCAGGATGGCAATCGGGTCGATAAAACCCTGCCAGCTCAATCCGCTGAAAAAGAACAGCAGGAGCTGGGCAGCAAGCAACAGTCCCAGCCCAAGCATGGTACGGCGAGCTTGGGGGAATTCGCTCGAGCGCCAATGAACGAAAGAGGATTGCAGTGCGCTGGCGATTGAAAATACCAGCACAAGATGGTAAATAAAATTCCCTGGCGGAGCGGTCAGTAGAGAAAATATCTGACTGAAAAGTGCGCCCATTCCCCAGTGATTATACTTCGAGTTGATGATTTATGAATTGTATCCGGCAGTGTCGATTCTGTGTGAAGAATGCCCGAAAAATGAGATGGGTATTTTTGCCCATCCTTATGCATAAATCGAGCCTCAATCAACTCTAGGCTATCGTAGAAAAGGCTTCTTTATACAGAAAAATCTTCGCCGTCTTGTCCTGAGGTACTGACGAGGTTCATCTCTGCCTACCGGTACTCGCTCCTGTTCTTGGTGTATCTCCGTTTACAGTTGCAGGGGGTGTAAGTGTAGGTGTCTCTGGTTTTCTCAAGGTCGATTGACAAAATTTGCTTTTCCGGCATGGGTCATACGAATCTCCTCGTAAGAAGCCCAAAGAAATTTCCCGGTTCGTGCGTTTACTTTACAGGGCAAAAAAGAAACGCTTTTCCTTCGTGCCCGTGGTGGCCTTTGTGTTTAAGCGTTTTTTCTGTTCATCGCCCTGTATCTTGAGAAGGCCATGGCTTCTGAGAGTAAGCCAATTGACTGTTCTTTTCATACCTGCTAGACTCTTTTTTATGGCGAAGTCGGGTTTTACCCCTAACGGGCAATCTGACCATCATCCGGGTCACTTCTGGCGCTGGCTTATACCGGGATTGGGCATCAAACGTTGGATGCTGGTGATCATGCTCGGCATCACGCTCCTCGGATTGGGCCTGGCGATCATTCTGCTCGACCTTTACCGCACCGATACGACAAATCCCACCGTTCTTGCAATTCTCGGGTACGCTTCGCTGCGTATTCTGCCCCGGCTCGTCCGCATTCTGATTTTTGCCGCCTTGGGCATTGGGCTGGTGGGGTATGGTTTCATGAGATTGAACCGCGCCCTGCTGAGTCCGTTCGTCCGCCCCGGGCAAGCCGTGGTGGATCAGATCTCGAACTACCGCCGGCGCGAGCGCGGCCCCCATGTGGTGGCGATCGGCGGCGGCCATGGCCTCTCTGCCCTCTTGCGCGGGCTCAAAGCGCATACCGGGAATATCACGGCCGTCGTGACCGTTGCTGACGATGGCGGTTCCTCGGGTCGGCTGCGCGAGAGCCTCGGCATCCTCCCACCCGGCGACATCCGGAACTGTCTTGCCGCCCTTTCCAATGATGAGGCCCTGCTCGCCCAGCTGTTTCAATACCGTTTCAGCGGGGCGCCGGGGCTCGAAGGCCATTCGTTCGGCAATCTCTTCATCACGGCCCTTACCGATATCACCGGGAGCTTCGAAGAAGCCGTAGCCGAATTGGGCCGGGCGCTATCGGTGGGCGGCCGTGTTCTGCCTTCCACCCTGCACGAAGTTCGCCTGGTGGCAGATATGCTCCTTCCACACCTGGTCAATGAGGTGCGCGTGCAGGGTGAAAGCAAGATCCCTGAGATGGCGGGGCGAGTCCGCCGGGTCTGGTTGGAGCCGAATAATCCCCCCGCCTTCCCGCCCGTGCTGCAAGCCATCCTGAACGCCGACCTGATCGTGATCGGTCCTGGCAGCCTTTACACCAGCCTGCTCCCCAATCTGCTCGTCCCCGATCTGCTGGCGGCCATCCGCGCCAGCCGGGCGGTAAAAATCTATGTCTGTAATATCGCCACACAGCCCGGCGAAACCGATCTTTATTCGTGCTCTGACCACGTTCGCGCCCTGGAAGATCACGTTGGCGAGAACTTGTTCGACATAGTGTTGTGCAATGAGAATAACGAAGGCGACCTGGACCCCTCCTCTCAATGGGTGCGTGCCGATGACGATAGTCTTCGCGATAGTCGTATCTATTGCGCCGACCTGCTGGAAACCGATCATCCGGGGCGGCACGATTCAGAGAAGCTGGTGCGCACTCTGATGGACGTTTTCTACGAACGCACCGGCCCGTTGCAGGGCGCCGCATAAAACAATCTACCCCATTCCTTTAGTAATTTGACCATAATTCCCTGATCCTCTCCGCAAACAGAGGCAGGCTCATAGCTACTAACACTTTGCTGCTTGAATACCCAGAAAATGAGTGTGATGGGCAAGAACACCCATCACACTCATTTTACGCAGGCCGAAGGTGCAGGTGAACTCCCTACAAAAGGTGTTCTCCTTGGCAGGCTGTAAGCGTGGGACTAAGGATCAGGTAGACACACAGATTTCTGCACTTTCAAAGTGATGGGCGGATTCCCTACTAAAAGCAGTAAAATAATCGTATCCACCCCAGCGCCTCATTGCTGGTTTCCTCGAAAAAAAAGGATTTGGGCGGGGGTCCTTCCCGCCCACATCCTTTCTTTTCGAAATCTTTTGTCCTCGCAGACCGAGGGTGCAGGTGAACTCCCTGCAAAAGGTGTTCTTCGCGAAGCATGCCTGGCTGAAAGCCTGGGACAAAAGTGGGGCACATTATTCCCATCAGCACTTACTAATCCCAGGTTGAGTGACGAAAATCAGTAGGCAAATCATTCTACTTGAGTTAGAATTCACAATCAACTAAAATTTTTCGGAGGTTAGCATGGCAGTCAAAGTTGGTATCAATGGTTTTGGCCGCATCGGTCGCCAGGTTATCAAGGCGATCCGCGACTATCATCCCAATGACCTTGAGGTTGTCGCCTTTAATGACATCGGTGATCTCAAAACGATGGCACATCTGCTCAAATACGATTCGAATTATGGCCGCTTCCCCGGGACCGTTGAAGTTGCTGATGATTCTCTCGTGATTGATGGGAAGACGATCAAGGCCTTCAAAGAGACCGATCCCGCCTCCATCCCGTGGGGCAGCCTCGGCGTGGATATCGTGATCGAGGCGACCGGCTTGTTCACTATTAAGGAAGACGGCGTCAATAAGAAGGGTAAGTCGGTCAAAGGCGCGGTCAATCACATCACCAAGGGTGGAGCGAAGAAAGTCATCATTACCGCTCCTGCCCAGGGCGAAGACTTGACCGTAGTGCTCGGCGTCAACGAAGACAAGTACGATCCCAAGAAGCATAACGTGGTGTCGAACGCTTCGTGCACGACTAACGGTCTGGCCCCGGCCGTGAAAGTGGCGCACGATAACTTCAAGATCGTGCGCGGCTTCATGACCACCGTCCACTCCTATACAAATGACCAGAAGATCCTCGACCTGCCGCACTCAGACCTGCGCCGGGCTCGGGCTGCCGCCCTCAACATCATCCCCACGTCCACCGGCGCCGCCAAAGCCCTCAAGCTTGTCATCCCGGACATGGACGGCAAGCTGGATGGTTATTGCCTGCGTGTCCCCACCCCTACGGTCTCGGTGATCGACCTGACCTGTGAATTCGAAACCGCGGTCACTTCTGAAGAACTGCGCCAGGCCTATCGCGATGCAGCCAAGCTCCCGCGCTTCAAGGGCATCCTGCAGGCTGTGGATGAGCCGCTCGTCAGTGTCGACTACAAGGGCGACCCGCATTCCTCCTCCATCGACCTGCCCTTCACGCTCGTGCTCGGCAAGGAAAAAAGCACGTTCGCCAAGATCATCGCCTGGTACGACAACGAGTGGGGTTACTCGTGCAGGACCGCTGATCTCGCTGCTTTGATGGCAAAAAGCCTTTAGTTCTGTACCCGGCCCTCCCCCAGATCAGCATGATTTCGGGGGAGGGTTTTGTGCTGGAGACCCACCATGAATAAGAAAACCGTAAAGGATATTGATTTAAAGGGCAAACGCGTATTGATGCGCGTGGACTTCAACGTGCCCATGCAGGATGGCAAAGTTACCGATGACAAGCGCATCAAGGCTTCCCTGCCCACCATCAAGTATGTGCTCGACCAGGGCGCCTCGCTTGTCCTGATGAGCCATCTCGGTCGTCCCAAGGGCGGACCCAACCCCGAGTTCAGCCTTAAGGCCGCTTCGGAAGTGCTGGCGGGCCTGCTGGACAAACCCGTACAAATGGCTCCTGATTGCGTTGGCCCGGACGTGGAAAAGATGGCCAAGGCTCTCAAGCCCGGCGACGTGCTGATGCTGGAGAATACGCGTTTCCACGCCGGCGAAGAGAAGAATGACCTCGAGCTGGCCAAACAAATGGCCGCGCTGGGTGACGTTTACGTCAACGACGCTTTTGGCTCTGCACACCGCGCTCATTCATCCACCGAGGGCGTTGCGCGTTTTCTGCCCGCTGTTTCAGGCTTCCTGATGGAACAGGAGCTTGAATATCTGGGCCGCGCCACCTCGAATCCCGAGCATCCCTACATCGCCATCCTGGGCGGGGCCAAGATCAGCGACAAGATCGCCGTCGTGGAAAACCTGCTGGCTGTGTGCGATTGTCTCATCATCGGCGGCGGCATGGCGAATACCTTCATGGCCGCCAAGGGCTACAACATGCAGGACAGCCTGGTGGAGGCCGGTTCGATCGATACCGCCAAGGCCATCTTGCTGAAATCGGGGAACAAACTGCTTTTGCCCGTCGATGCGGTCATCGCCGATAAATTCGAGGCGGAAGCCAACAGCCAGGTGGTGGATGTGGACAAAGTGCCCGCCGGCTGGCGGGTTATGGACATCGGTCCAAAAACCCTCGTAGGTTTCAAAGCTGCCTTGAGGGGCGCCAGGCTCATTGTATGGAATGGCCCCATGGGCGTCTTTGAGATGCCAAAGTTCGCCGAGGGGACCTTTGCCATCGCCAAAATTCTGGCAGAATCCGGCGCAACCACGGTCATTGGCGGCGGCGACAGCGCCAGCGCGGTCAAGAAGGCCGGCGTTGCCAAACAGATGACGCACGTCTCCACCGGCGGCGGCGCCTCGCTCGAGTTCCTGGAAGGCAAGGAACTGCCCGGTGTGGCCGCCTTGCTGAACAAATAAAGAGATAAAAGAAAACAGATCAGCGGAGGCAAAACCCTCCGCTGATTTTATATTACAACTCGCTGGAACGGGCTATCAACCGCTCCGCTCGGCGTCAATGCTGCCAGCCAGATGCGAACAATCGAGGAGGTCAGGATAACCGCAACAATTGGCGACGATTCTGCTATGCTTGTCTGGTAGAATTGTAGAGTGGCCGAGTCAATCGACGCAAACAAAATCCGCCAAGCCATTCGCCAGCGAAGAGTCATCTGGCGCAGACACACTTTCGAGCGGATGATGGAGCGTGGACTAAGTCGCAGCGTCGTGTTGGATGTTGCGGCCAACGGTGAGGTCATAGAAGATTACTCCGCCGAGCGACCCACTCCAACGGTATTGTTGCTCGGCTGGGATAAGAAACGTCCCGTTCATGTTGTCTTATCCATAGATCCTGATGATGAAATTGCCATCATCACCGCATACGAGCCAAGCCTGGACGTATTCGAGTCGGATTATCGAACTCGGAGGAAATCATGAAAACCAAAGACATCTGTCCTGTTTGTGGCGGAACAAAAATAGAGGGAACAACTACATTTACAGTTGACTTGGGGTTTGGTGTAGTCGTCGTGCGAAATGTTCCGGCTCTCGTCTGTGAACAATGCGGTACAGATTGGATCGCGGATGAAACCGCCGAACACCTGGAAAAGACAGTCAACGATGCCCGTCAGGGCCACCGGCAGGTAGAAGTAACTGCATATCTTTCCGCCTAAGAAGGTCTGGGAACTGTCAAGTAAAAAGACTCCCGTTTTTTGGGAGTCTTTTTTTTACTGTCCACACGCCCAACGTGTCCGTTCACGAAAATTGCCGCCTGAAATTCAACAGGTAGCTTTGCGGAAACTGCGTATGATCAACATTGCGATCAGCGTCAATGACCTGCGAGTTCCTCCCGCCAATCGTCTTGAAAAACTAAGCGGCCGCCGGGACGGACAATATAGTATTCGGATCAATGATCAATGGCGGGTTTGTTTTGAATGGAAAAGCGGTGACGCGATTAATGTCGAGATCACGGATTATCATTACAGGGTACTGCATGATTATCTAAACCAATATATTGATTCTTACCCTATAAATAATGAAAACAAATTTAGAGATTTATGCAAGCAGCGGTAGAAGGAGCAAGAATGGCTGATAAACTTTATCCCATACATCCCGGCGAGGTATTGCTGGAAGAATTCATTAAACCGCTGAAACTGAGCCAGAACCGCCTGGCTATTGACATTGGCGTGGACGCGCGCCGGATCAATGAGATTGTGCTTGGCAAGCGCAGTGTGACCGCTGATACCGCCCTGCGTCTGGCACGTTTTTTTGGCAACTCCCCCCAGTTCTGGCTGGGCCTGCAAACACAATATGATCTTGATGTTGCCGAAGACCGTATCGGCAAACGACTGGACCGTGAAGTCCGCCCACATGCAATGACAGCCTGAAAATAGTGGGGAACTCTTTTGAGTCCCCGGCTCGGCGTTCGCGAAGCACTTCGATCCGACCGAGATGCGACCGCAATATCATATTGATAGTTGACGGTGGACTGCAAACTGCTTACCGTACTCTCCTGCTGCAAGCGGTTCCCTACCGCATCATATGCGTAATGATAATTGTCCCCGTTGGAGTAATCCGCGGCCGTCAGGCGATACAAGGGATCATACGTGTAATTGATGGTGGTAGTGGTTTCGCCCATCCCGCCCGGCAGGGTCACTGTCGCGATAGTGCAACCTGGCAGCGTGCAGTCATCTTGTGTGTTGCTCCAGAACTGCACGTCATTTTCATGGAGTTAAGTCATATATACCGAATCCGTTCCAGGTTGTAGCAAAAATTCGGGATTTCATGTATGAATCTTGATCGAAATAAGTTACACGATCAATTTGTGTATTGGTCGATATTGCATATTTAGTAACTTCTTCCACAGGTAAATTTATCGCAGCGCGAATAGTGTCAAAGTATAAAGACATCAATATCCTTGGTTTAAGGTCTCCTTCCACACTAACATTAAGGTTATTAACAATAACAGCGTCGGGGTAGCCATAAACTGAAATAATTTGTTTTACACTTAGTATTTGAGATGGTTTAAAACCAACAACTGTTACAGTATTTGTCACATAGCTATAATATATATTGAATGAATTACAACTAATTATTGTTTCTCCGGCTCCATTGGTGCTTCCATCGAAAACACATAGATCATACAAGTCTCTTTTATGTAATATCTCAATCGTTTGGGATTTCGTCGTTATGCCCGGAGTGATCCCCAAAAAACAAGGCGCACCACATGGTCTTTTGGTTATAAGGCCGCCATCTTCTATATTAGGGATATTTTTGATGACACAAGAAGTCATCAAAAACGATAAACTTAAAATGAGAAAGAACAGAAGAGTCTTATTCTTTGACACAATTATGGGTACCATAATTGGTCTCACCCATCCCACTCGGCGAGGTCAATGCAATCTGCTCAATTGTCTACTATTTCAAACGAATCCTTTTTTGCTTTCTGGTGGAAAATCACCGAGTTTGAATTACCTTGACTTCACCGAAGCCCGACCAAGGCTGTATATTTGCGATGTGAATTTGAGCATATGACTTAGCTCCCTCCTGACCCACATCACACGAATAATGAGCCAAAAAATAGGAAAGTAGGTCACCGGGTTCAAAATACTGAATATCAGAAACAACCATATCCGGTTTAATGAAACCCAAATCTTTTAGGTCAACCGATACCCTGAATACAACGCCTTGTTTTGGGTAATAGATAGTAAGTCCATAGCCTTCCCCATCGGGACCAATGACATGCAAAGCTTCGAAATACTCCGGAGGACCCCAGTGATTAACAATCTGTTGGAGGCTGGGCAGGTCGTCGTGAACCGATTGTATGTACGTTAGTTTCCCATTATCAACGTTCATGTTTACGAAAGCATTTACTGGATTGCCAGGTCTATCTACGATTTGGACCATTTTACAGCCCGTCGGATAAACAATCGAATCCTTGTCTGGCCATTTCTTTATGCTCAGACCTTGTATAAATTGATCCACATCCTTGGATGTGGACACACCCGGGGTAAGGCCGTTCCAACATGGTGCTTTACACGGTTTACCGGTAAAGAGCCCGGAGTCAATTCCCAGGGTATTTGTGGCGCAACCTGTCAACGTTATCAACATCATAAATAAAGCCACGAATAAGGCTCGTATCATTTTGCCTCCATCTCTATTCAGACCGCAAACTCATACACTGCTTTACTATGTCATTGCGATGCGAAGCACTAGTCCCCGCATTTGTTCTCTGGGGATGGATCCCCGTTCTTGCTCGTGGGGGACTTCCGCAGGAAGGTGTTCTTGCGCAGCACCGGTCCCCGCACTTGCTCCTGGGGGATGCCCGCAGGAAAGTGTTTTTTGCGAAGCATAAATCCCCGCTCCTGCTTTTGGGGGACTTCCGCAGGAAGGTGTTCTTCCTTCCCGGAAGCTTTCCCGGACACCCTGCCCGGAAGCTTTCCCGCAATTCAGACCATGGAACCTGGAACTTGGAACCCTTCGGTCGAGCGAGCTACAAGCGAGCAGAGTGGTCGGTGTTCGCACGACCAAAGTGGTCGGTGCTCGCACGACCATCGCCGAAAGGAACTCTGAACCTGAAACCTGGAACCCGGAACTTTTCCCCGGGAGTATTCGAACTTGATTCGAACCCGTCGCGTACTGCCGTAAATCACCCAATTCAACGAACCTGCTGCTCCCCGCAGTACCTGTCTCGACCTAACAAACTCCCTTCCCTTCAGGGAAGGTCGCGAAGCATGCCGAAGGCGACCGGGGTTCGGTCCATCTCAGGAGGGGTCGAATTAGATTGGAACCGCTCGCGCACTGCCGTAACTCTGCGCTTTCGGGCAAGGTGGCTTCAAGCCACCGTTGCCCCGTTCGACGATATGAATCGCCGAAGTAAGCGACCGAAGGATCCGTGAATATCTGCTTCATCCGTATAATCTGTGTTCTATTTTCTGTCACCCATGCAGACCTTGGCTTACGACCCTCCCTCCATCACCGAATCTCGAATATCGAATCCCGAATTATCGGGTATCTCTTCTCTAATCCTCTGATCTCCAAAAGAGACGGGTTATAATCATGCCAATTTGTTGTCTGGAGTAGGGAATGGCTTTCAGCGTCGGTGAGAATGTCGGTCCATACCGCATCATGGAACAACTCGGCCAGGGTGGCATGGCTACAGTGTACAAGGCCTATCATGCTGCTCTCGACCGCTATGTGGCGCTGAAAGTCCTTCACCCCGCCTTCGGTGAAGATCCCAATTTCCAGGCACGCTTCCAGCGTGAGGCGCGGCTGATTGCTAAACTCGAACATCCCCACATTGTTCCCATTTACGATTACGCCGAGCACGAAGGCCGTCCCTATCTCGTCATGAAATATATCCAGGGGGATACGCTCAAGGCGCGGCTGTCCAAAGGCCCGTTGACCACGGAAGAGATCAACAATGTGGTGGAGTTGGTGGGTTCCGCCCTGGCCCATGCCCATAAGCAGGGCATCCTGCATCGCGACATCAAGCCTTCCAATGTTTTGATCGGCGTTGACGGCCAGATGTACCTGGCGGATTTTGGCCTGGCGCGTATCGCCCAGGCGGCCGAGTCAACTCTTTCGGCCGATATGATCATGGGCACCCCGCAGTACATCTCCCCTGAACAGGCCATGGGCGAGAAGAACCTGGACGAAGGCACCGACATCTATTCCTTCGGCGTGATGTTGTACGAGATGGTCGTTGGCCAGGTACCCTTCAACGCCGATACGCCCTTCTCCATCATCCATGATCACATTTACACGCCGCTCCCGATGCCGCGCGCCATCAACCCGAGCATCCCCGAGCAGGTGCAGCGCGTATTGCTCAAGGCCTTGGCAAAGGTCCGTGCAGACCGCTACCCGGACGTTGATTCATTGGTCAAGGCCTTCCAGGACGCCTGGGTCGAGGCCGGTCTGCCTATGCAGGGGACGGCAATCACCATGCGGCCCACCCCGCTGAAAGTCGCTTCAGAGGCGGCGCTTGCCAGGACCGTCCCTGCGCCTGCCGCCACCGTAGCGGCCAAAAGGGATCAGGCCAAAGGGCGCTCGCTCTGGCTCCTCGTGGGAGCAGGAGTGCTCTTGCTGGTTTGCCTGGCCTTCGTGGCTCTTGCGTTTCGAGGCCGCGGCCGTCTGCTCGCCTTCCTCGATAAACCGACGGTCCCGGCCGTTCCCCCGGCTGCCACCGTACAACAAAGCGTCCCTCCGACCCTGGCAGCCCCTAAGGCTACGGCGGCGCTCCCAACCCCGACTGTGATCCCCGCGGTTGCCACCGCCCTCGCAGGCGTGAGCCAAAACCCGAATGATGCGCAAGCCCAGCTCGGTCTTTCTCTTGCTTATTGGGATGCGGGCGATATGCGTGCTTCCCTGCTGGCGCTGGCCAAGGCTGCGGACCTTGCCGGTGTGGACAACACTCAGTTCTTTGTGAACGCCGGCGATCAGTTCAGGGGACGCCAGGCCTGGATCGCAACAGCCGCCATGTATTTGCGGGCTGTCAAGTCTTATGGCGCGACCGCCAAGCCCGGGGCCGATCTGGTAACTAATTATCATGAGGCTCTCTATAATGCTTCGGTCTTGCCCGACATGCCTTCGTATCTCCCGTTCAACGACCTTGGCCGCGTCGAACAGCCCATCGCCCTGGTGGCGCAGTCGCGGCACCTGTACTATAACGGCAATCCCGATCAGGCTCACCAGCTCCTCAATCAGGTGAAGGTTCTCAAGCCGCACATGGCTGAGGCCTCCCTGCTGGAAGCCGAGATGGATGCCGCGGAAGGCAAGACCTTCGAGGCCAAGCAAATCCTCAATATTCTACTTGCCGACCTCAATACCCCCGATTGGGTGCGAGAGCTGGCTCAAACATTAAGCAATAAAATCCCATAGAGAAAAGAAGATACAAAAACCATGCGTACACCCATTGTTGCCGGAAACTGGAAGATGAACAAAACCGTCGAGGAAGCCAGGTCGCTGGTTTACCTGATGTCCGCCAGGCTGCGTGAGATCGAGGGCGTGGAAAAAGTCTTGTGCCCGCCGTTCACTGCCTTAGTGGCAGTGCATGCCCAGATGGAGGGCAGCGATGTGAGCGTTGGCGCCCAGAATATGTATTGGGAGGAGAAGGGCGCGTACACCGGTGAGGTCTCGCCCCTGATGGTGAAGGAACTCTGCCAGTACGTGATTCTCGGTCATTCCGAGCGGCGGACCTACTTCGGCGAAACCGATGAGACCGTCAACAAGAAGGTGCGCGCCGCGCAGAAATATGGGCTCATCCCCATCGTTTGCATCGGCGAGACGCTGGCGCAGTACGAGGCGGGCCAGACGGCGGACGTCGTCTCGCGGCAGGTCGCGCTGGGTCTCGCCGGGTTGGACCCGAACCTGGCGCCCCAGCTTGTGGTAGCCTATGAGCCAATCTGGGCCATCGGCACCGGCAAGGCTTCCAGCCCCGAGAATGCCAATGACGTGATGGGCAAGGTCATCCGCCCTGCGCTCAGCGAATTGTTCGGCGCGCAGACCGCCCAGGCCATCCGGATCCTGTACGGCGGTTCCGTAACCGGCGCCAACGCGGCCGAGTACTTCCGCTGCACCGACATCGATGGGGCGCTGGTGGGGGGCGCGAGTTCTGAAGGTGGATGATTTTATCGCCATTGCCCAGGCTGCAGCCAAACCGTAAGCTCTTTACATGCCGGTGCTCGATTATCTTGTGACCATCGCTTGATCCATGCTTGCCCAATCCGATGGTCTGGCTTGGTTCATACTGACTCTCATGCCGCTGGTCTTTCTCCAGCGGCTTTTACATCGCGAGATCCAGGCCGTCTTCCTGATCATCAGTCGCAGCCCGGCGTTCACGATCACCCTGTTTTCAATTATCTTTATACCCGGAGTGTTCCTGCACGAATTCAGCCATTATCTGATGGCGGTGATTCTGGGCGTGCCGGCCGCGCGATTCTCGCTGGTGCCGCAGCTGCTCCCCGATGGCCGCCTTCAGCTTGGCTATGTGGAAACCGTGAAGACGGATATTGTCCGCGACTCGTTGATCGGCGCGGCCCCGCTCATTGCCGGTGGATTGCTCGTGGCTTTTCTTTCGGTGACGCGGCTGGGGCTGCTGCCATTATGGGAGGTGCTTCGCAACGGGCAGTTGGGTTTGTTTTGGATGGGGATCACGCTCCTGCCGCAGGTCCAGGACTTCCCCCTTTGGTTCTACCTGGTCTTCACCATCAGCAGCACCATGCTGCCGTCACGCTCCGACCGCCACGCCTGGCTGCCGCTGGGTGTGACGCTTTTCGCCTTGCTTGCGCTGGCGGTCCTGGCGGGCGCCGGCCCATGGATGGTGGATCACGTCGGGCCGCTGCTCAATACGTTTCTCCGTTCGAGCGCCATCATCTTCGGCCTGAGCGCGGCCCTGCACGCCGTGTTGATTCTGCCTATCGGCTTCCTCCACCTTGTGCTCGCGCGCCTAACAGGCGTGGATGTGGCGTGAGGGCAATATCCCTGTCTACCGCAACGATAGGCCAGCATTTTAGCTTGCTGCCTGGTTAAAGATCTCTCAGCGCAACTCTGTAATAATCTTCAAGATTGCCTCGACCACCACCTCCGGCTGGTCAATTTCAATGTTGTGACCGCTCTTATCTGCAATTATCTGCCAGCTATCGGACGACAATTTGAGCAGCTCGGTTTGCTGGAGCTGCCAGGCCTCATCAGCAGGAGTGTTCCGCAGGGCGCGTGATAAAACAATTAAGGGCATATTGCCCAGGCTCTGCACGGCGCTGGCCTGTGCGAGGTTTTCTGGAAATGCCCGGTACTCGTCTTGAAGGGTCTGGAAATAAACGGGGCGGGATAAGAATGCCAGTTTTGCTCTCTGCCCTTCTGGAGACAGGTGCGGAATGAAGCCGAGCGGTCGCATGGCCAACCGCATGATACCGATGCGTGCCAGTACGGGCAGGATCGAACTCGGGACCGAATGCTGAACGTTCCGGAGTCTTGATGGTCGCAGGATCCTGGTGAACGTTCCCCGGATTCAATGAATCCACCAGCACAACCCCAGCGACCTCCTCTGGGTAGTCATGAGCAAACAACTGTGCTGTCAATCCGCCCAGTGAATGGCCCACAACTACATACGGCCCATTAATATTCGCCCCTTGCAGCAAGGCGTGGAGTTCATAAACAAATTGGGCTGAAGTCCGTGGTTGCGGCCCCACCTCGCTCCAGCCGTAACCAGCCCGATCATAAACACAGGCCCGCGTTGTCTTTGCTACTTCTGCCTGTACGCCCACCCAGGAAGTAGACCAATCGCCCACACCGCTATCGATCACCACGGTGGGGCCGCCGGTACCGGCACAGCTTATATGCAGCCGATAACCACCTATGTCTACCATTTGACCGACAAGAGGAATGGTCTGGTTCTCAACAGTCTCTGCGATCGACTCGTAAATGGCTCCTGCCAGCATCAACCCCAGGCTAACCACTGCAAGCCGAACCATTATGATGAACAGGATCCGGCCCAGGCGCTTGAGATGATCTACGGCGCCCATTGGAATAGGCTGCTTCTCCTTCATCGATATCCCGGGCATAATATAGAGGAACAATCCAGGAACCTGAATATCATTTCCTCTCAGTCATAAAGAACGTGAAGTCGAAATCTCCCGGCGAATGACGGAGGTCGGTCAGTATCGCAGCAGCCTCGCTGCGGTGCTGCGTGCCGTGATTGACCACGTGGTACAGGCAGTGCCATAATACCCGCTCTCGCTTGATCCCCTTGGGCGTCGTATAACGGATCATACCCGTAACATCCTCGTCCTTGAGACTGGCCAGATAAGCACGCATGGAAGTCTCCTCCTCATGCAAACGATGCTCGAAGGCCTCCAGGGTGGGAAACTCCGCTTCTGTCAAATCCGGGGTCTCGACCCCCTGTTGGAGTAGTATCCGCCAACCATACTCGGTATCCAGCAGATGAATGAGGGTGCCTCGCAGGCTGCCGCGTGGAAAGGCCGTCGGCGCAGTGTATTCTTCCTGGCTTACGTTGACAGCCGCGGCGAGGAGACGTTCTGTTGCCCAGTAGTTGTAGTCATAGATAAGCATTACATCCTGAAGTTCCATGATCATCCTCCTTTGAGTGCTTCGAAGTTTTATTTGCGCCAGGCGGCGATGTACATTTTCATCCGCATGCGTACCCTGGCGTCTGCATTGGCCGTTGCCCATAGGGAGCGCAGGCTGCTCCAGACCTCATTTTCGATGTGGATCACATCATCCCAGGTCTCCTCGATATATTCCTGCATTTCCTTGGGCGTGTCCCAGTAATAAAAGAATGAGAATAGCTCTTCGCGCTCGCGCAGGAACCAGCCGCTTTGAGCTGCTTCTGCCATTGCCCTGTTCGCCGCCTTGTCATCATCCAATGGCTCCGGAAGATCTGTTGCCCGACCCGCCTGCCGGAGGTCGCCAGATGAGGCTACCTCCACCGGCCATTGATCCAACAACGGACGGAGATCCACCAGCAGGCCGCCAGGCACAAGCACACGCCTTATTTCATTCAGGGCATGAACCATGCCCTCATGGATAATTCATCAGAACGACCAGGCCAGGATGGCAATATCGAAGGTTTCTTTCGCAAAGGGTAGATGGATGGAATTGGCGCGGGCCAGAAAGACCTTCTCTTCAAAGTCCGAGGGGCGGTCAATCGCTGCGACCCGTAGATCGTCCTCGTGGAGATCGATGCCGGTGACGCGGCTGGCTGACCCGGCATACTGCCAGGTCAGCCGTCCATCGCCGCAGCCTATTTCCAGCACGCGCTGGTCCGTGAGGTCCGCAAAGCGCCGCAGGTGTTTGGTTTCGGTTCTCTCGGGATCTATTTGGACGGTCATATTCTACCTATTTAGAAGGCAGGGACCCGGCGAAGGCAATCCCTTTCTCGATCCAGGCCTTGAGAGCTTTGTCTGACCTATAGCCGGGCTCGGAAACCAGAACCCAGCCTCTCATCGGCTTGCCTGTCATGTCAAAGATCCTTATCTCGGGTTGTTCTAAAGCCTTCTCAAAATCAGCATCGCTCAAGCGCAGGATCAAATCCTGTTTGTTGACCCCACAGGCCATATTGCCATTAACCAGAAAGCCGATGCCGCCAAACATCTTTTTCTCTACAATGTTAGGCCTGGGTTTAAGCACCGATCTCATGCGTTCAGCGAGCTCCTCGTTGTAAGCCATACTGCCTCCTGAAGTCGGATTGCGGATTGAATCTCCTTCTAAACCGCTCGCAAGACTTTGCCCCCTCGGATATTTCCGTGTTTCATTTCACCCAGTGCCTGATTGGCATCCTTCAACGCGAACTCCTGCACTTCCGGCTTGATGCCCGCTTCTGCAGCCAGGCTCAGGAATTCGCGCACGTCCTGCCGCGTAACGTTGGCGACCGACTTGATCTCCTTTTCCATCCAGAGCTGCGAAGGATAATCCAACATCAGCAGGCTTTCCTTATCGGCTTGTTCTTTGCGGATGGCGTTGATAACCAGCCGCCCGCCCGGTGCAAGATGGGTCAATGCCTCAACGATCGGTCGCCAGACGGGCGTGGTATCAATGACCGCCTCCAGCAGCACGGGCGGAGCCTCTGTTATTTCGCCCGCCCAGTCCGCGCCCAGCGAGAGGGCAAATTCGCGCTCCTTGGGGTTGCGGCTGAATACAAAGACCCTCGCGCTGGGATATTTGTATTTCACCGTCTTGAGCACCAAGTGCCCCGAGGCGCCAAAGCCCGTCAGCCCCAGGTTTTGTCCGTCCTTAAGATTCGCGAGGCGCAGCGAACGGTAGCCCACCGCACCCGCACATAACAAGGGGGCCGCTTCGGAATCAGAGATTGTTTCGGGAATGGAGTGAGCAAAAGCGGAGGGCACCTTCATATATTCTGCGTAGCCGCCGTCGGCATCGCGGCCCGTTGCCTGGAATTGCTCGCATAGATTTTCCTGCCCCGCCAAACAATATTTGCAGGTTCCGCAGGCTGAATAGATCCAGGCTACGCCTACGCGCTGCCCTGTTTGAAGTGGCGGCTCCGGCGCCTGCATTCCTGAGGAGGAGGGCCCGGACTCTACAACAGTACCTACAACTTGATGTCCCAGAACTACAGGCAAATGAGGAGGTGGAGTGCGGCCTTCGATCTCATCGAGCTCCGTGTGGCAGACTCCGCAGGCCGCAACGCGTATAAGGACTTCACCCGGCCCTGGTTTTGGCTCGGGCAGGTCTTGAAGCGAGAGAGGGGTGGAGTTGTTTGCAAGAGAGTTGATCTCCTGCAGCAGCATCGCTTTCATGGCTTAATAGATTAACGGAATAAACATCTTGGTTGTTTTCATATAATCCTGATATTTCCTGCCAAACGCCATGATGCATTCGGTCTCATCGGCCCTGGCCGTCAGGATCAGGAAAATTGTGGCGATAATTGCCAACAAGATTCCCGGGAGGGATGGGCTTTTAAAGAACACGCCCCAGTCGAGCAATAATAAGGAACTGTAGAGCGGATGCCGGATAAAGCGATAAATGCCGCTCGTAACCAGAACCGTCGTCCTTTCAGACCCCAGCAAAGGAGGCTCGAGGCGCTGCTCTTTATCAGGCATACCCTGCGATCTTAAATGTCGAATGCCCAGTACAAGTGGAAGAATACAGATAATCAATAATATCCATGAAATGATCTGATACCAGGCCAGCCAGTCTTTCGGCCAAAAGGTTAGGTTGAGTACGATCAACGCCAGGATCGCCTCCCAGGCGAAGAAACGAAAGAAGCCGTGTGTGCGTGGACGCGATAAGGAGGCCCTAGAAATGTAGGCCAGTACGAGTGTGAACACGACCCAAACAGCTATTCTCCACATGCCCATCAGTCTTTTATCAATCCGCCATGGTAGGACAACTCATAGGCGGTTTCCTCTTCGCAACAGATGAATTCCCGGCCTTCAAAACAGTTGATATCTCCGTCGTTGGCGTCTTTATAAACAAGGTCGTTCTCAGAAAATTCGAAACCTCCCAGGAAACGGCCTTCCTGGTACATGCGAGATAAGCTGGCTTTGATCATCTGGCCCGCTTGCGCGGCGGTCAGGAGGTCAGACCTCAGGATACGACCATAATAATTCATGGCCCAAATGGGCCGGCCTGAAAAATAGATAACTTCCTCCCCAATGAAGTCGCTGCCACCAAAGTAACTGTCATGGTAGGCCCATTCACCCTCAACGAACCGGAGGTCGTGCGAACCTAGCCGGCAGGGAGCGGTGTGTTCGCCGCCTCCAACGTAGCTGTTGGCTTTGGCGCGAACGATGAATGTATTTAGGGCAGAAACGTCGATGGGTTGCATATCTCTAGCCCGTTCCAAACTGCCGGTCGCCTGCGTCGCCCAGGCCGGGGAGGATGTAGCCACGTTCGTTGAGATGGTCGTCGATTGCAGCCAGGTGGATAGGTACATCGGGGTGGTGTTCCTGCATATTCCGGATGCCCTCCGGCGTGCCGATGAGGCCAACGAACTTGATCTTCTTTACACCCCAACGCTTTAGAACATCGGTAGTGGCAACCGCGGAACCCCCTGTAGCCAGCATCGGGTCCAGGATCAGGCAGACGGAGACCGTTGGCTCAATGGGCAATTTGTTGTAGTACTCCACGGGCTTAAGCGTCCGTTCGTCGCGATACAGCCCGATATGCCAGACCTCTGAGGTGGGCATCAGTTCCCAGATACCTTCCACCATTCCCAACCCGGCTCGCAGGATCGGCACCAGGCCGATTTTCTCTTTCAGTTCGCCCCCGGCCGTCGCAGCAAGCGGAGTTTCAACTTTGCGCTCTACGATCGCAAGGTCGGCAGTGGCTTCGTAGGCCAGCAGGGCGGCCATTTCTCGTACAAGCTCCCGGAACTTCTTGGGTTCGGTATTTCTATCGCGCAGGCGGGTTAGTTTGTGAGCTACAAGAGGATGATTGGACGCAAAAACGTTCGACATGATGGCCTCCACAGTGGTTACTTTATTATAGCCTGCGAGGTGATTTTTGACCCCTGACTCCGTACCTCGAAACAGGTACACTGGAATCAAGTGAGGTCATATGAAACTATCAGGCCTGCACATTCTCCTAACGTACCAATGCATCTACGAGTGTGAGCATTGCTTTGTGTGGGGCGGCCCGCGGCAAAAGGGCGTATTGACCATCGAGCAGATTGGGCAAATCCTGGGGCAGGCCAAAGATGCGGGTGTGACCTCCATTTACTTCGAAGGCGGCGAGCCGTTTTTGTATTATGCAACGTTGGTCAAGGGGGTCCAGCGCGCGGCCGAGATGGGCTTCTCGGTGGGTATTGTTTCCAACGCCTATTGGGCCGTATCGGTGGCAGATGCCATCGGATGGCTTCAGCCCTTTGCCGGGCGGATCGCAGACCTGACGGTGAGCAGCGACCTCTATCACTGCGAGAAATTCCTCGGTGAGCAGCCGCAGAACGTGATCGCCGCGGCCAGGTGGATGAATATACCGACCGGTATGATAAGCATCGGTCAACCGGGTGGAGACGAGGCACAAACACAGGGGCAAATCACCGACGTGTCCGCGGTCATGTACCGTGGGCGGGCGGCGGTCGCCATGGCACCCTTTGCCCCCCATTCGCCATGGGAGACATTCACAGAGTGTTCGAATGAGGATTTGAGGGACCCCGGACGCATTCATGTTGACCCGCTGGGAAACCTGCATATTTGCCAGGGTGTGATCATTGGCAACTTGTTCGAGAGGCCTCTCAAAGACATTTGTGAAAGTTATGACCCCGATGCCCATCCCATTTGCGGCCTTCTATTGGAAGGCGGCCCCGCGGCGCTGATAAGTGAATACAACCTGCCCCACGAGGCCGACTACGCGGATGCCTGCCATTTATGCTATGAAGCGCGCCAGGCTTTGCGGGGACGTTTTCCAAAACGACTTGGCCCCGATCAAATGTATGGAGTTTTCGATGCAGGGAAATGACTTTATCAAAGTTTTGCTTCGGTCCCCGCTGCACTTTCTGTTCAGCAGCAGCACCATGCTGATCACAGTCACCGGCCGTAAGACCGGTCGGGCGATCACAACGCCCGTGAATTATTACAGCGAGGGGGATACACTGTGGGTCATCTCCGACCGCAGCCGGAGATGGTGGCGCAATGTATATGGAGGCGCCAAGGTCACCCTGCGCCTGCACGGCCGTGATGTGAAAGCTAGGGCCGAATCCATTTTGGATGAGCGGGCCGTCACAACACAAATAGCCGAATACGTACACCATCTGCCGATGTCCGCGGGCCCAATGGGGGTAAGGCTCCAAAACGGCATTGCGAACCTTGAAGACACTGCCCGCCTGGCAAAAGAAAAACTGTTTGTGAGGATATGCCTTGAAAGTTGATAGACTGAGACCGTCACTTACCCAGCGACGGTCTCATCTTAATCACGAAATGTTTGCGTAACTCCTCCCTGACCTACGCATAACAACCCTTCTCGGAGGAAAAGACGGGCCCGGTTTAATTGCCCTGTGGTTTTTGAATTTGGAATTTCTGAATTTGATTCTGGCTGGTCATAATGTATAGATTGTTCTGATCATCGAAGGTGATGCCATAGGCAACTCCATTGTCCATGGTAACGGTGTTTAGATAAGCGCCGTTCGAATCGAAGACCAGCACACCATAGAAATCGCCCACATAAACGCGGCCATAACCGTCCACGGCAATACTCAGGGGATCCGTAAATTTACCTGCTCCATCACCCTCACTACCAAAACGGTTGAGGAATTTTCCTTCCGGCGAAAACTTAAGCACCGCATAGTTGAAGGAACCAACGATATACATATTACCCAGACCATCCACGGCAAGATGGCCATCTGATTCGGCGTCTCCTGTTGCATTCGCGAAGCTATCCGGGATTTCAAGATCGATCGTGCCATCAGGTTTGAACCGAACGATCGTTTCGCCCTTGGAGATGCCATAAAGCGTACCGTCGGCTCCCAGGGCAGTATCATCGTAATAATGTGCCTCGTCCGCTATCTCGTGGATCAGCGTTCCACTCGAATCATAGGTTGAAATCTTCCCATCGTGGACAATATAAGCATTCCCATCCCGGCTGACGCGCAAAGCGCTAATATAGATTTTTTTGCCACCAGGGTTGATGGAGAATGTGGAAACAAACTTGCCGGTGGGGTCAAAAGATTGGATTCGGCCGTCTTCGTAATCCGCCACGGTGATACGACCAGTAGTGTCCACACCGATCGAGCGCGCATTCTCCAACAGTCCCGCACCGATACCTTCACTGCCGAAAGAAAGCGTTTTGCTGGCAAAGCCCGCTGGAATGAGAGAGGCCACAGGATTGCTGTTCGAAAAGAAAAAGAATCCGGCGGCCGCCACCCCAATGATCAAAAGAATGCCAGCGACCAGGATGCCTACGAATAAGCCGCAGCCTTTGCCAGCGCTTTTTTTGCCTGTAGCTGGTGTGCTGATACTCGGAGATGAAGCGCTGATTTCAATCGCTGGTTGAGGCTGGCTATAACTAGTTTCAATCTGCCCCCAGCTCACCCCTGGCCGTCCAGGCGTAAGGCTCACTGCCCGTCCGGCAGCCATCTCCTGCATGGCTTTGACTGCATCGGCGTGAGTCATGCCGGTGATCTTGCTGTACATATCTGCCGCCTCATCAATTTTGCCCTGCTGAGCAAGCGAGATGGCCTGAGGCAGATGCATGGCATTGCCCATGATTTGATTCAAATCGATACCATTCAGGCCGAATTGAAAGGCTTCTCCAATCGATGGACCCGACGAGGGCGGAGACGTGCGCAACGACTCGGGGATAATAACTGTCCCCCCGCAGTAAGGACATTTCATTGTCAACGTACCTGTTTCCGGCTCAAGCGGCGCGCCGCAGGTGGGGCATTTGAACGCCCGCATGGAAGCATCTTTTGTCATATAACCCTATCTCCTCAGTTAACCCGCATAAATTTGGCCTAGCATACTCTAAATACCTTACCATGACCATAGGACGGAATGGGGAGACGGGTAGGGTAACCGAAAAAATGATGTGTGCGGCTGTCCGCCACGGACACATCATTTCTCGAAATTCCCAATTCAGGCTTATAGCGAGGTGCCGGCAACCCTCCCCGCCTATTCTTTATATCTTCTTGATCACTGCCTCGCGCTCCGGTCCATTGGCAACCCAACCGATCTTGACCCCGACCAATTTCTCGATAGTTTCTACATACGACCTGGCACGCGCCGGCAGGTCGGCATATTTGCGGATTCCACGAATATCTTCCTTCCAACCGCGGATACTTTTGTAGGTGGGTCTGACACGGTCAAGTTGGTAGGAATCCAGGTCGGAGTAGTGGACTCGCTGCCCGTTGAGTTGATAGCCCGTACAAATCTGGATTTCGTCCAACTCACTCAGAACGTCGAGTTTGGTGAGGAATAAGCGGTCAATGCCGTTTACCTGGTAGGCAAAATGCGTCAGTTCAGCATCGAACCAGCCGGCGCGGCGCCGACGCCCCGTGGTGGCTGCAACCTCGCTCAAAACGCCTGAAGCTTTTGCATCCTCTTTGATCTCGGTCGGCATAGGGCCGGCGCCCACACGCGTCGTGTACGCCTTGGTTACACCGATGATGCGGGTGATGGAGCGCGGTGGAATACCGAGCCCGCCTGTTGCAGCCGAAGCCAGGGTTGTGGAGCCGGTCACGAAAGGGTAGGTTCCCCAATCGGGGTCGAGACAAGTCCCCATTGCTTGTTCGAGGAGAAATTTCTTTCCGTGCTTTAATCCCTCTTGGACCATCGTGAAAAGCTCGGTCACAAAAGGTTTGATCTCAGCATAGAAATGACGATATTCATCACGGACTCCCTCAAAATCCAGGGCTGTACCACCTAGCGCAACAATGATCTTGTTCTTTAGCTCCATCTGTATGCGCAGCTTCTGAGAAAACAAATCCATATCTGCAAAATCACTCCACCGGATGCCGTTGTAGCTGATCTTATCCGCATAAGTGGGACCAATACCCCGGCGTGTGGTGCCGGTCGCACCGGCACCTTTGGCCTGCTCATAAAGCCCGTCAAGGACCTTGTGGTAAGGCATGATAAGATGTGCGCGCCGTGAAATGAACAGGCGGTTTTCGAGTTTGATGCCTGCCTTGCGAAGCGAGTTCATTTCCTCGATCAAAACCGCCGGGTCGATGACCACACCGCCTCCAATAAGGCATTTGGCTCTTGGATAGAACACACCGGAGGGCACCAAGTGTATTTTGAAGGTGCCAAGTTCATTGACAATGGTATGCCCCGCATTGTTCCCACCGTTGAAGCGCGCCACATAATCAAAATCGCCGGCAAAGGTGTCAATGGCCTTTCCTTTGCCTTCATCTCCCCATTGCGTACCGAGAATAACCGTGACCGACATGCAATCCTCCTGAAAATTTGGGTAATCCGCCGGGACCGCCAGAAGCGAACTGGCATTACCCCTGCATAGCCTTGGCAGCATCCTGCCTTTATTTATACCAATGGGATCTGGGCCTACTTACCTTTCAAGGCGCGGTCGGCGATCTGCTCCGCGAGGCCGGTATAGGTCAGTGGAGATAGACCGCGCAGCCTATCTTTTACAGAATTGTCTACGCCCAGATTTTCAATCCACTTGTAGAATCTCTCCTGGCTAAACCCTTTCCCGCGCACAACTAACTTTAATTGGTCATAAGCCTCATGGACACCCGCCGCCCGCAGAATTGTTTGGGCCCCCTCGGAAACGACCTCCCAGTGTGCTTCCAGATCGGACCGCAGTACGGATTCGTCTGCTTCGAGGTGCTCCAATCCGGATGTCAGGCTCAAGTATCCGACCAGGCTATGTCCGAGGGCCGATCCAAATGTACGCCGCACCGTTGAATTGGACAGGTCGCGCTGCAGCCGCGAAATGGGCAATTTCCGGGCGTAATGTTCGAAGAGGGCATTGGCGAGACCCAAGTTTCCTTCTGCATTCTCAAGGTCGATCGGGTTAACCTTTTGTGGCATTGTGGAAGAACCGACTTCGTTTGCAACCATTTTCAACCTGAAATATCCCCTGCTGATGTAATGCCACAAATCCTGGACGAGGTCCAACAGAACTGAGTTGATCAAGTGCAGCACATTAAAATACTCGACCCAGTTATCGTAGGGGAGGATCTGAGTAGTGACCAGGTTGGGTTCCAAACCAAGGCCGCGAATATAACCGTCACTGAAAGCCAGCCAATCCACTTTAGGGGCCACGGCGACCAGTGCATTGAAATTACCGACGGCGCCGCTTAATTTCCCTTCAAAGATATGTCCTGCTAGTGCTGCGCGTTTCTTTTAAGGCGTGTATAGAACACCGCCATTTCCTTACCCAAGGTGGTAGGTACGGCAGGCTGCCCATGTGTTCGAGCCAGCATGGGCGTGGACTTGTGTGCGCGCACAAAGTCGCCAGTTTGCTCTATGATCTTGTCCAAGGCAGGCAGAACGACGTTATCACGCGAGCTGCGCAGCTCCATAGCCTGTGCCAGAACATTCACATCCTCCGAAGTCAGGCCAAAGTGCAGGAATTCAACGAGGTTTGATAACGAAGTGGGTGCAAGTTTGGCACGCAAAAAACTTTCGACGGCTTTGACGTCATGACGGGTAACCCGCTCATAGGCCTTGCTTTCACGCGCTTCGTTTATAGAAAAAGCGTCATTCAGAGACCGAAGAAAGACCAGCTCAGAGGAGGTCAACTTGCGGATGAGATGGGCCTGCTCTGATAGCGAAATAAGATAGGATATCTCTACACGGACGCGGTCGCGGATCAACGCGAATTCCGAAAAGTAATCGCGAAGAGGCTCGGTCTCTTTAGCGTAGCGCCCGTCCAGCGGTGAGACAGATAATAATTCGTCAGGCATTGATTGTTGGATTGTCATTATAGCATTGCCTAGACAAGACGCGTGCCATATAATCGGAAGGTTTAATTCTATAAGGGTCCATTGCAGATTGCGATGGGAAAAGCGCCATTCGATCGGCGATGCCCCTTGAGCGACCCCGGGAGAGGAATGTATTATGAAGATCCTGCCAGAAACGGCCCTAACTTATGACGATGTTCTGCTTGTACCGGCCTATTCAGACGTGGCATCGCGCCACAAACTGTCAACCGAGACAAAATTGACGAAGAAGATGGCCTTGCAGGCGCCGATCGTGTCCGCCAATATGGACACAGTGACGGAAAGCGAGATGGCCATCGTCATGGCGCGGGAAGGCGGTATTGGAATCATCCACCGTTTCATGACCATCGATGAACAGGTTCGGCAAATCGAGCGCGTTAAACGGGCAGAGTCTTATATTGTAGACAAGCCAATCACACTAACCGTTTCAGATACCGTGGGCAGCATGAGAAAGATCGTGGAAGAAACCTATACGGGCGGGATCCTGATCCTTGATGGGCACGAGCACCTGGTAGGGATCGTCACAACCCGCGATCTGCTATTTGAAGCGGATGACAGTAAGCAGCTTTCTGAGATCATGACGCGGAAACTGATCACGGCCCCGCGGGATACCACGCTTGAACAAGCCGAGAAAATCCTGCACGAACACCGCATCGAGAAACTGCCTTTGGTGGATGGAGATGGCAAGCTCGCGGGTCTTATCACAATGAAGGACATCCTAAAACTTACCGAGTTTCCGAAGGCTACAAAAGATGCCCGCGGGCGGCTGAGCGTGGGCGCAGCGGTGGGCGTAAAGTCAACCGAGATCAGGCGCGTCGAGCAGCTGCTCAAAGCCGGCGCCGACTGCATCGTGGTGGACATCGCCCACGGGGATTCGAAACTGGAGATCGATGTAATCAAGGCCATCCGCAAAGAATTTCATTCGGCGCAAATCATTGGCGGCAATGTCGCCACCGCAGACGGCACGCAGAGGCTCATCGATGCTGGTGTGGATGCGGTCAAGGTGGGGGTAGGACCCGGCTCGATTTGCATCACACGGATTGTGGCGGGCGCGGGAGTTCCCCAGCTCACCGCCGTGATGGACTGCGCCGCCGTCGCCCGCCCTCAAGGGGTCCCTATCATTGCAGATGGAGGGATCCGCACCTCCGGTGATATGGTCAAAGCGCTGGCCAGCGGCGCATCCACGGTGATGATCGGGAGCCTGTTGGCCGGCACAGATGAAAGCCCCGGTCTGCTCATGACACGCCAGGGTCATCGCTACAAAGTCTCGCGAGGGATGGCTTCGCTGCAGGCCAACGTTGCCCGCAAAGCCCGTGAAGGGGAAGACGAGATCACCCAGGAAGAGATCGAGGATTACGTGTCGGAGGGCGTCGAAGCGGCAGTCCCTTATCGGGGCTCGGCGCGTGAGAGGTTATCGCAGTTGGTCGGCGGCCTTCAATCAGGGATGAGTTATTGCAATGCACACAGTGTGGATGAACTTTATGAAAAGGCGGTCTTCGTCCGAATGACACAAGTTGGGCTGGCCGAATCGCGCCCGCATGACGTCGAGGTAATTTAGAGATCAGAAATTCGAACATACAAATAGGCAGGATTCTGCCGATTACCCCGGGCATCTATCTCTGTGGGCAGCTGAGATAGTGATACTTTCCTGTGCGTTATAATCGCTCCATGAGTGAAACTCGTCAAAGACCGGTGGACCCTGAGGCCAAGCCGGACGACCGCGTTGACAATGCATTGCGTCCGCAAAAGCTTGCAGAGTTAATCGGGCAAGATCAGGTTAAAGACAACCTGGGGATCCTCATGGCCGCGGCCAGAAAACGGGGGGAAGCGCTCGATCATGTACTATTCTACGGTCCGCCTGGACTCGGCAAAACGACCCTGGCCCATGTTGTCGCAAATGAAATGGGCGTCAACATCAAGATCACATCCGGACCGGTGATCGAACGTGCGGGTGATCTGGCTGCCATTCTGACCAACCTGCGAGCGGGCGATGTGCTTTTCATCGATGAAGTTCATCGCCTGGGCCGGGCGGTCGAGGAAGTGCTTTACCCCGCCATGGAAGATTTTGCGCTGGATATCGTAATTGGTAAAGGGCCATCGGCGCGCTCGATCCGTTTGAAATTGCCGCATTTCACCATCGTAGGCGCGACCACGCGACTGGCCCTGGTCACAGCACCCCTTCGGGCGCGTTTCGGGGCGGTCTACCGCCTGGATTATTATGACCTAGCCGCAATGCAGGAAATCGTCCAACGGGCCGCCAAGTTACTCGATGTGCACGTGGATCCAAGCGGTGTTGAAGAGATCGCCCGTCGGGCGCGTGGAACCCCGCGCGTCGCACTGCGCCTGCTGCGGCGTGTGCGCGATTATGCCCAGGTGCGCGCCGATGGGATCGTCACATCGAGGGTCGCCAGGGAAGCGCTTGATCTGCTGCAGGTAGATCCGCTGGGCCTGGATGACGTGGACCGCCGCGTACTGAAAACAATCATCGAAAAATACAACGGCGGACCTGTAGGTTTGAATACAATTGCCGCCTCGATCAGTGAGGAACAGGACACCATCATGGATGTGGTCGAGCCGTATCTCTTGCAGTTAGGATTCCTCGACCGCACACCGCAGGGCCGCGTGGCGACCAAGTCGGCCTATGAACATCTTAACTTACCCTATAACGAAGGCGCGCAACCGCGATTGATATAGAAGAGCAGACAATGGAGAGTAGAGAAAAGAAAATGGTAAGTGGAAAAGGTATGTAATGGAAAATATCAGCCGTTATTTGGTAATCGGAGGGGTTATTTTGATTCTGCTAGGTGGTGGGTTTTATTTCGCGGGCAGACTGGGTTTACCGCTGGGTCGCCTGCCAGGCGACATTCACATTGAAGGCAAGAATGGGTCCTTCTATTTCCCGATTGTCACTTCCATCATCCTTTCACTTGTATTAACAGTGATCCTGAATGTCATAATTCGGCTGTTCCACAAATAGGAGACCGATGGTTTTTACAGCTCTTCTCGGCTATCTTATTCTGGCCGGCTTCTCCATTGTCGAGGGCCGGTTCCGCAAGGGGCAGGAAGCCAAAAGCTTCAAAGAAGGTCAGTTCGATCAACGTACAACCAGGTTTCTAGGGCTGGCTTATCTTATCTCCGTGGTTGCCTTGCTGGCTTCCTGGATCCTGAATCATTACGGGATCGGCAACCTTTTTGCCTGGGTCGGCTGGCTGGGAATCGCTTTGGCATTATTGGGTGTATCCCTGCGGTTCTGGGCAAATCGTTTGTTAGGAGCGTTTTATACACGCACGCTGAAGGTGGTGGAGAACCAGATCATCGTCTGTGAAGGGCCCTATCGCCTTGTTCGCCATCCTGGCTATTCGGGGAGCATCTTGATGTGGGGCGGTGTTGCTGCTGCTAGCGCGAATTGGGTCGTGATAATAATTGTGCTTGCTGCAACGATCCCAGCCTATTATTATCGCATAGAAAAGGAAGAGAAGATGCTCATCAAAGCGCATGCCGATTATTCCGAATATCGTGCCCATACCTGGAGACTTATCCCCTTTATTTATTAGATCTTCCATATTCCAGATTTTGTGAAAACATCAGACTTCGACTACGAACTCCCTGCATCCTACATTGCGCAGACGCCTGCCGAGCCGCGCAATTCTTCGCGATTATTGGTTTTGCACCGAGAGACAGGCCTGCTCGAGCATCACAGCTTTCATCAGGTGGGGGAATATCTGCATGAAGGTGATTTGCTGGTTCTCAATGAGACCCGGGTTATTCCGGCAAGAATGTTTGCGAGAAAAAAAACTGGCGGACGTGTAGAACTGCTGCTTTTACGACGCGAAGATGAGCTCAAATGGCAATGTCTTGTGGGTGGAAAAGGGCTGCATACAGGCACGAAACTGGTGATCGAAGATGGACCTCAGGCAGAGATCATCGAAAGCAACGAGGGTTCGCAGCGGTTGATCGAATTCTCGGAACCTATTGAGCCGTACTTTCCAAGGGTGGGCAATGTTCCTTTGCCGCCCTATATTCACGAAAAGCTAAATAACCCTGAACGCTATCAAACCGTCTATGCTCGTGAACCAGGTTCGGCAGCTGCTCCCACTGCAGGGCTGCATTTTACGCCTCGATTGTTAAAGGAGTTGCAAGAGCAGGGAGTCAAGATAGCCTATGTTACCCTGCATGTAGGGTTGGATACCTTTGCGCCGGTGACCGAAGAGGATCCCGAAGAGCATAAGATCCATACTGAATGGTGTCAGTTGAGGCCAGAGACAGCAGCCGCGATCAACGAGACCCATGTCCTCGGCGGAAGAGTGATTGCCGTGGGCACCACGTCAGTGAGGACGCTGGAATCAGCAGCGGGAATCGATGAAACGTCCCACTCCCCAACAGCCGGTAAACGTTCTCAAGTGGCCCCTTTTTCCGGTCCCACTTCCCTTTTTATCCTGCCGGGGTATCGATTCAAGGTGGTGGACGCCATGCTGACCAACTTCCACTTGCCAAAGTCCACTTTACTCATGCTGGTTAGCGCTTTCGCGGGGCGCGAACAGATTTTGAGGACCTATGAGTTCCGCGAAGCGCGCCGGCTACCGCTTTTACTCTTTTGGCGATGCGATGTTAATCCTATAGTCTTCGTCAGGGTATCCGGGGCAAGGTATAATGCGCGATCGTTATCATCATTGAGTATCATCTTTCCAAGCCGTTCCCCATAATCGATCATTTCCTCTGTCCTGGAGGCGTCATCCATTTGGATGGGCGCTTTGAGATCCACCTGGAAACGCCGGAAATCCAGCTTGTCGAACAATTTCTTAACCAGGGCAACTTGTTGATCTGCCGCAGATTGTGTGAAAGCGTCCAACAATGGGCTGATATATTGAATGGGAAGGAAACGATCGATTGCGCCTTTTTTGATCTGGCTTACCTCGCGTCCCGTCCCGATGCTGAGAAGCGTAGTATCCTCGAGCTTCCAGGACAGGACAAATTGAATTTCGTAGGCTGCCAGATAACACGGATTGTTGTACGAGCCAACGCCGCCATCAATGAAGTTCCCATCAAGGGAGGGAAAATAGGTGGGCGCGGCGGTGGAGGCAATCACAGCATCGACCAAAGGCCATTTATCATATTTTGACTTGTGAGATTTTATGAAGCGTGTACGATACTCGATGGCATCAAAGGCCGTGATGATGAGGTCAGTGGGCGGGTCTGCCTTCCACACATCCCCAACAGTCTTATCACCGAAATAGGTATGAAGAGCTTTTTCGAGGGGCGGCTGCAGGTAGCGGTGGTTGAATAAGTACCACAAGGTTGTACGGTAGCTCTTCTTGAAGATATCCCGGCCCAACTGGAGATACATTTCATAAAGATGCTCAGCCGTCAATCCGCTGGCCAGGCCGGCGGCGATGATAGAACCTGTAGATGTCCCGACCGCCAGGCGGAACACGTCATGGAGTGGCTGTTTAAGTTCTTGTTCCAACATACTCAGGGCTTTTGTGACGATCACACCGCGAATCCCACCCCCGTCAATAGAAATGGCGACGTTCTTGCGAAATGGTTTCATGACATCCTCCTTTTGACATGAATCGTCCCGGAAATGATTATGGGTTACGCAATCACCTGACGACAGACACTCCTAACTCTACTTGAACACATGGATTTGAAGTGAGTTACGTGATTTCACGATGCGGTTTGGCGGGTTTCATCTTGATCACGCTGTCAATTTGATCCTCCAAAATCATGGTGCCCAATTGCCGGCCATATTCCAAAAGCTCCGGAATGTGGCTTGGATCATCCATTGGCAGGATCTCCTTTAGGTCCACCTGGAACCGCCTAAAGTCGATTTTCTTAAAGAATGTCTCAACAATGCGCACTTGTTGGTCGCTGGCTGAGGAGATAAAGGCATCTAAAACGGGATCCAGCCAATTCCACGGCCAGTAGCGCGATGGGTTCCCGGAATGAGCGGTTTCCGGGCTGCGCCCCGTGCCAAGACTGAGGAGGGTCGTCTCCTCCGGCTTCCATCCCAGACAATAGGTGAGCTCATAAGCCGCCAAAAAGCATGGATTGGAATAAGAGCCTACGCCTCCGTCCACGTATCTGCCATCCACCGGCGGAAAATAGGTTGGGACCGAACTTGAGGCCAGCACGGCTTTTGCAACAGGCCAATCCTGATACTGGAGCTTCCACGGTTTGATGAAACGAGTCGTGTTGGCCAGCGCGTCAAAAGTTGTGACCACGACGTCGGTCAGAGTGAGAGATTCTTTTGACCAGAAGTCGCCCATTTTGCGATCGCCAAACTGATTCCGCAATGCCTCTTGCAGTGGTTCCGCAGGATAACGGTAACGCGTAAAGGGGAAAAAGAAGGTTCTCCAGCTTTTGCTGAAGATGCTCTCTCCCAACGTCAAATATAGTTCATGGATTTCCAGCGCAGTCATCCCTGTGGCCAAACCTATGGCGATGATCGAGCCAGTCGAGGTGCCTGCGTACAAGCGTGCAATCTCATAAATGGGCAGCCCGAGTTCGTCCTCGAGCATAGTTAATGCCCTGGTTACAATAACCCCGCGAATTCCACCGCCGTCAATGGCAATCGCTACGTGTTTACGGAAGGATTTCATAAGAATCACCTAAGATAAAGCGAGTGTAATCCAATTCATAATAAATTCAAAGTAGAATGTCCATATGCAACCCTTCGTCGATTTCATGCCGGGATCGGGGGCTCCCAACCCTTCAGACCTTGATGCAAATTTCGAGGCGCTCAATAAGGATATTATCGCTTGCCGAAAATGTCCGCGCCTGGTTGCCTGGCGCGAAGAAGTTGCAGCCGCCAAACGCAAAGCTTATCAAGAATGGGATTATTGGGGGAAGCCGGTACCGGGGTTTGGAGACCGTAAAGCACGTGTGCTCGTGGTGGGGCTGGCTCCGGGGGCCCATGGCTCAAACCGGACCGGACGTCAGTTCACAGGCGATGGCTCCGGCGGTTTCCTGTTTCCCGCGCTGTATCGGGCGGGCTTTGCCAGTCAACCCCAATCCACCAGCCGCGACGATGGCTTGACCTTGCATGATCTCTACATCACCGCCTCAGGCCGCTGCGCTCCTCCGGAGAATAAACCAACGCCTGAAGAGCTCAGCAATTGCCAACCCTATCTTGAACGCGAAATCCAGCTGCTGAGACCAAAGGTCCTTGTGGTGCTGGGAAGAATTGCCTTTGAAAGAATCCTGCGTATATACTTTAGAAGAGTGGAAGGGGAACTGCAAAGAATCAGGCGGCGGCCCGCGATGGCCTTTTCGCACGGGGCTGTCTACAAACTGAGTCCTGATGGGCAGAAGGCTGGGCCCTGGCTACTATGTTCCTATCATCCCAGCCAGCAAAACACGCTTACAGGAAAGCTGACCATCGAAATGTTCGACCAGATATGGATCAAAGCCAGAGAATTGATCAGTGCCTGACCTGGTTTATCCTGGTGAACCCGCGCCCGGTTTTGAGCTGACCGATACGCGGGGACGTCAGGTTCGCCTCGAAGATTATCGCGGCAGGGCTCTTGTGCTTGCCTTTTTGCGCGGCTTCCTTTGACCTTACTGCCGCGCGCAGTTGGCGCGTTTTCGAGATGAGTATGCTGCCTTTACGAGCAGAGGAGCAGAAATCCTGGCTATTGGGCCAGATGGTCCCGGCGCATTCCGTCTTTATTGGGAAGCACAGAAGCTCCCCTTTATTGGTCTGTCAGACCAGGATCACGTGGTGGCGCAGCGCTATAAGCAACAAGTCCACATTTTTAAACTTGGCCGCATGCCGTTGGTGTGTGTGGTGGACGCGCAGGGACTTATCCGTTTTGCCCATTACGGTACTTCCATGTCAGATATCCCGCAAAATACAGTTTTGTTCAACGTAATAGACGAACTCAACGCGGCATCAAACTAGTCGGTAAGTTACGCAGGCGAATCGTCTGCCGCGCTTCCAAATCACTCAACATCGAGGCAGCATGCCCCCAGGACAAATTGCATTTCTCGGCTCGGGCGAAACTTCATTGGCAGGCGGGCGGATCTTTGAAACATTAGCCCGGGCGTTACCCCAACCCTTACGGATCGCAATCCTTGAAACCCCGGCCGGCTTTGAACTCAACTCGCACCAGGTGGCGGGACGCGTAGGGGATTTCATGAAGACCCGGCTTCAAAACTATACTCCCACCATAGACGTGATCCCGGCCCGCAAACGCGGCACACCTTTCAGCCCCGACGAGCCTGCCATCCTCAGATCACTGCTGCGCGCCAATCTTATTTTTATGGGACCCGGCAGCCCCACTTACGCCGTAAGGCAGCTGCAGGGGTCATTAGCGTGGGACATTGTGCGCGCCCGTCATCGGCTGGGCGCGACGTTGGCGTTTGCTTCTGCAGCGACCGTATCGGTAGGCGCGTGGGCCATCCCCGTCTATGAGATCTACAAAGTGGGTGAAGATGTCCATACCAAGGTTGGCCTGAACCTGTTTTCAGATTTTGGTATGCATATATCTTTTGTCCCACACTGGAACAATGCGGATGGCGGCGATGATGTGGATACCAGCCGTTGTTTCCTTGGGATGGAGCGGTTTGATGAATGGTGCAAAGGCTTGCCTGCGGAAAATACGACAGTTGGACTGGATGAGCATACAGGATTGATCATTGATTTTGAATCGGGCTTATGTGAAGTCAGCGGGGTTAGTTCAGTATCGCTTGTCCGGGATTGCGATCCAAAGATGTATCCGGCCGGGGCGAAATTTGGATTCAATGAACTAGGCATGCTCAGCCTTCCGAATCCGATCGAGGCAGGGATTCCAGCAAAGGTCTGGGAGATGGTTAACAATGCCTCGCCGATCGATGAAGATAAACCCTCTGCAGATGTACTGGCGCTTGCAGAAAGACGAAAGCAAGCTCGAGCTGGAAAGAACTGGGCAGAATCCGATCGCTTGCGCGAACAGATCGAGGCTCTGGGCTGGAGTGTGCATGATACCAAAGATGGGCAAAAGCTGGCGAAAGGATAACCCTCCCGGCTTTACCAAGCAGTCGTTCATAAGTCTTTATACTTGTTTCGCGCTTTTCGGAGCCTGCTCCTCCGGAGTGCCTCGCAAAACCTCCAAAGGGCAATATGATTCGTTCTAATTTCTTTCGGCCGACTATTTAATCAAGAATTCAAGCATGGCAGATGTATCGGGAGTATGAGGTAAAATCGGATGGCCAGGAGACTCCGATGCGTGCCGTTGACATCATCATTAAAAAGCGCGAAAAGGGAGAGCTTACCCCGGAAGAAATCAACTTCTTTGTAGAGGGTTTTGTAAAAGGAGATATTCCTGATTATCAGGTTTCAGCCTGGGCCATGGCTGTTCTGCTGAATGATATGACGCCGCAAGAGACCACGGCCCTGACGATGGCAATTGTGAAATCGGGCCGAGTGCTCGATTTGACCGGCGTGGTGGATATGGCGGTGGATAAGCATTCTTCCGGCGGCGTCGGCGATAAAACATCGCTGGCGGTCTTACCGATGGTTGCAGCATGCGGACTGCCGGTTGGTAAAATGTCGGGTAGGGGCCTGGGCCATAGTGGGGGCACGCTCGACAAGTTGGAATCCATCCCTGGCTATCGTGTGGACCTAAGCACTGAAGAATTCAAGCGACAACTCAAGGAAAAGGGGATCGTACTTACCGGACAATCGCTCGAACTTGCGCCCGCAGACGGAAAACTCTATGCCCTGAGGGACGTAACGGGCACCGTTCCGTCCATACCATTGATCGCTTCATCCATCATGAGCAAAAAGATTGCCGCCGGCGCCCAGGCTTTTGTGCTGGACGTCAAAGTGGGCAAAGGTGCATTCATGGAAACACTGGATAAGGCGCACCAATTGGCCGACCTAATGGTGAAAATCGGCGAGCTTGCCGGGCGAAAGACGGTCTGCCTGCTTTCCGATATGAATCAACCGTTGGGGCAAGCAGTGGGAAACGCGCTCGAGGTAAGGGAAGCCCTGAATACTTTGAAAGGCGATGGCCCGGCGGACTTCCACGAACATTGCCTGCATGTTAGCGCGCAAATGCTCCTGGTTGGAAAACGGGCTGGAAACCTAACTGAGGGCCGGGCTTTGGCAGAGAAGGCGCTCGCCAACGGAACCGCCTTTGAGAAGTTCCGCGTGCTGGTGCAGGCGCAGGGTGGCGATGTGTCGTATGTGGATGATCCCGGTAAACTGCCGAAAGCGAAAATCGTGGAGCTGGTGAAAGCGCCTCAGAGCGGGTATTTGGGCCAGGTTGATGCCCGTACTGTGGGCGAGGCTTCAGTTTTCCTTGGGGCGGGCCGCGCTAAAAAATCTGACTCAATAGACCATGCCGTTGGTTTCATAGTCCCTCATAAGGTGGGGGACAGGGTCGAGAAAGGCGAACCGTTGTTCTGGATCCATGCCAACGATGAAAAGAAATGGGTAGAAGCACGCGAACGCGTACTCAGCGGGCATGTTTTCAGAGATACGCCTGTTCCCGCACTGCCGCTATTTTACGATTGAAATGCGCTTGATATGTCGCGTAGGCTTGCGGTTTTATTAAGATTGGGGCATACTTAGACCAGAGTGTGGTATGGCTAAAATTTCACTGCGCACGTACAATCGCGAAATTGAGGGATTGATCGAGCACGGACAAAGGCTCGATGAGGCCGTTGCCCATTGTCGTCACATTCTCAAGACTTTTCCCAAATACCTCGAAACCTATCGCCTGCTGGGCAAGGCCAACCTGGAGGCCAAGCACTATAACGAGGCTGTGGATATCTTCCAGCGTGTGCTTGTGGCCGCACCTGATGATTTTGTGTCCCACGTGGGCATGAGCATTATTGCCGATGACCAGGGCAAGCTCGATGAAGCCATCTGGCACATGGAACGTGCCTTTGAAGTCCAGCCGGCCAACGCCGCCATACAGGGAGAGCTGCAGCGTTTGTTTGCACGGCGCGACGGTGTAGAGCCGCCCAAGATACGCCTGACGCGCGGGGCGCTGGCGCATATGTATGTACAGGGTGAACTTTACAACCAAGCCATCTCAGAAATCCGGGCAGTGCTCAGCAACGATGCCAAGCGCACTGACATGCAGGTACTGCTTGCCAATGCTTATTTCCGCAACGGACAAAAAGCCGAAGCCACCGAAATCTGTACCGAACTTCTCACGAAATACCCCTATTGCCTGGACGCCAACCGCCTCATGGTTGAGATTCTGCCCGGAACGCAACGCGCTGATTCAGTGGCTGACTATCGCAACCGCGTTAACGAGCTTGATCCCTATGCAGCTTTCGCGAAGGATTCTCTTTTTCATACTGAGAGCATAGCCGATAACATGGTGAGTCTTGACCGGCTCGAGTATACCGGCCAGGCAGTGGATGATAAAGAAATAATGGGGATTGGCCTTGAATTTGATTCGACGGCGATCGGCCGCAGTTCAGATCAACCCAAATGGTTGAAGGCCGCTTCAATGCCCGATACAGATAATTCGCTAGGGAGTGTTGCGCCGGCCCCCGGCTCAAGGCCTGCCATGCCTTCTTCCACGAAGGATGACGATATTCCCCAATTTCTGCGCCAGGCGGGTTGGACGGATTCCAGCGGAGAATTTCAGGAGGGAATCTCTTCGGTGGATGAAGAAGATTCCTCGGCGACACCGCCTGCAATCCAGGGCGATTTGCCCGATTGGGTGAAAGCGCTTGCGCCTGCAGAGGACAGTGAGCCTAGCTCGCAGCCTGTTCAATCCTCTCCGGAAAGTCAGCTGTATTCTGCCGATACGCCAGATTGGCTAAAAAGTATCGGTGACGATCAATCTACCACGGCTGATACTTCTGAGGAAACTCCCAAAGAGGAGACCCCGGATTGGATCAAGAACCTTGGAGGACGCGAGCTTGATGAACCGGCGCCTGCACCGAAACCCGCGCCCGAACCCGATGAAGAATGGCTAAAAGGCCTGGAAGCCGAGTCACCGGCGGTGGGACAGTTTGCGTCTCCTGGAGATGAAACCCCGGACTGGCTGAAAGACTTCGATAATGATCTCGAGACGCCGATCCCCAAGGCCAACCAGGACATCGAACCCGCCGCCCCCCAGCCTAAATCATTTAATATCCATCTTCAACCTGAAGAACCTCCGAGCAAAGCTCCAGAGCCTTCTGCCAGCCTGGGTTCTCTGGGCACCACTGCACAGGAACAGGACGATGCCATGGCCTGGCTGGAAGGCCTGGCCGCCAAACATGGCGCCAAGCCGGAAGAGCTGGTAACCGACCCCAATGCGCGAACAGAAATCGCGCCCGATTGGGTGGATAAAGCAAAGGAAATCCATGAAGAGGCGCCCGTCTCCGAAGACCAGCCCGCCTCAGGATCTGAAGATATAACCGGCGTTTGGCTGCGCAATCTTGAAGCGGAGGACTCTGAATCTCGTCTACCCCAGCCTTCTCAGCAAGGACTTACTGATTGGAGGAGCGGCCTGCTAGATCAGAATGATCTTGGGGGCCTCACCGCCGAGCAAGATCAGGAAGACCTTCCAATCATGGATGAAAACGGCACACCTGCCTGGTTGAGCGATTTGAATTCAACACCTGGGGAACAATCCACAACTGGGGAGGCGCCTGATTGGCTTCATCCAGCATCCAACGAGCCCGTTCCTCCAGAATCCAACGAGCCGGTCTCTCCAGCATCGCCGGGCCCAACAAGGCCTTTGGGCGGGTCGGGCACCTCGATGGATTTGCCCGATTGGCTGGCCAGCCTAGATAACCAGTCGATCGCTCCCCAGCCTGAGGGTTCCTCCGGCGATATCCCCGCATGGCTGCAATCTGAGGCTGAACCCGAACCTCAAATCACCGAGCCCGCTCAGCCTGCAGACTGGCAGCCCATCGAATCCGAAAAGCCTCCCAAGCCGCTCGCGGCTACGGAAAAACCGCCAGTCGCGGAAGAGAGGCCTGCGGTTTCTGCTTCTGCGGCGCCCGAAGAACCTGTTCCGGCACCCGAACACAAAGCTGGGGTTGAGACTCCTCCTCCGGCCGAGCCTGCACCTGCGATACCCACTCCAGTCCCTGAGCAGAAGATTGTAGTTGAGCGGCCCCGCCCTGCCCCCGCACAAGTTGTGCGGCCAAAGCCTCCTGTAAAGGCGAAGGTGGTCATTGACGGCAGCTCGCTTATGAATGCCAAATCTGAATTGGGACGCGGTAATATAGCGGCTGCGCTGGATGTCTACACCAAGCTGATCCGCAAGGGGAAATCGCTTGAAGATATCATTCGCGATCTGCGCGATGCCCTATATCGTTATCCGGTGGAGGTACCCTTGTGGCAGACCCTGGGTGACGCGTATATGCGAGCCAACAGGCTGCAGGAAGCGCTGGACTCGTATACCAAAGCAGAAGAATTGCTGCGATAATGATAAACAGGTGGGGCGACCGATCGGCCGCCCCATTATTTTGAACTTTTGGAGGAAATTGTGGAAAGGACTCTCGTTCTAGTAAAACCCGATGGCGTACAACGCGGATTGATCGGTGAGGTGATCTCGCGGCTGGAACGCCGCGGGCTGCGGCTGGTGGCAGCCAAATTCATGCAGGTCAGCAAGAATCTGGCTGAGACGCATTACGCCATCCATAAGGGCAAACCGTTTTATGAAGGCCTGATCGCGTATATAACCTCCGCACCGGTAATGGCCATGGTCTGGGAAGGTCCCAACGCGGTGGCAGCCGTGCGGCAGACGATGGGTTCTACACGCCCCACCGAAGCGGCACCGGGCACGCTGCGGCATGACTTTGCCCTTGAAGTGGGGCGCAACCTGACCCATGCTTCTGACGAGCCGGCAAACGCGGAAAGTGAAGTCGCGTTATGGTTCAAGAAGGAGGAGCTTGTGAACTGGACGCGCGAAGTCGATAAGTGGATTTTCGAGAAGTAAAAGAAAAGGAAGAAGCCGAGACACCTCCCGCAGAGAAATCCTGCGGGATTATTTTTCCTCAGAGGCGTTCAGTCGCCAGACAGCCAAGACGAAGAATACCAGGGCATAAACTGCAAGCGCTCCTGCAGGCAGCAATACGGATTCAAGTCCAAAACCGCGTAGATTGATATTCTGGAAGCCATCCATGGCCCAGGCCACCGGAGAGAGATGCCCGATCGCCTGGAAAGCCGGGCTGGTTACCTCGAGCGGCACCCAGGCTCCGCCCAACCCGGAGAATACGAACATGGGGATCAGCGAAAAGATAATTGCCTGCTCCGCAGTTTTGGCCAGAATCCCTATCAGCAGGCCCATTGCCGCGATACAGAGGGCAGAACTGAAAGCCACCAGTAGAGTGGCAGAGGGAACACGCAGGTAATCCACCTTCAGCAGAATCTGACCGAAAAGTATTAGCAGAATCAGCTCACTGAAGATCAGGACAAAGATTGCCAGGAAATGCCCGAGCAGGATGTGTATGCGGCGCGTGGCCGTGGTAAGCAGGCGCTGCAGGGTTCGTGATTTTCTCTCGGTGACAATGATCTGAGCCGCGGTAAGCAGGCCGGCTATGGCGAATTGGAGCATCATCCCGGGGGAGGTGTGAGCAAGCGAAGATACAGCGGCGTTAGCGGGTTTGATGGAGGCGCTGGTAATTTCCTTGACTGCAATAGGTGGATCCTTCCAGGCGGCAAGTGATTGTTTGAGCGCGTAATCGAAGGGCGTGCGGCCGCCAATCAGTTCGTCCATGATGGTCGCGGTGCGCACCGAGCTCTCCAGACGAAGGACGGTTGCCAGTATCTCGGCCTCGATGGTTGTCCCGGCCGGGCTGGTTACATCGCCGATCAAGATCAGTTTGGGGTTCCCACCTGCCAGCATGGTCTGGGTATAGCCGGAGGGGACGATGATCGCGGCCGGTAGTTTGCCGTCAGCCACCAGATTCTCCATGGCCGCTGAGGAGCGGAATGAATTTTCATCCAGGCGAATGGTATCGGAGGCCGCCAGCAGAGCATGCAGGTCCTGGCTGACCCGGCGGCCATCCTCATTCATATAGCCCACCGGCAAGCGCGGATCGGCGGCGCTGCTGAACCCGCCAAAGGCGAACCCAAACAGCAACGTAAATATAACCGGCATGATCAGCAGGAATAGAAAAGTCTTCAGATCGCGGGCGAGCTGCATCAGGTCCTTAAGTGTGATATCAAGAATGCGGATCATACGCCTGCCTATGTGTAGCGCCTGTTGAAGCGCAGTACCCCGATGATGAAGAAGGCCAAAGTCCAGGCCAGCATCCCGAGCGAGGTGATCAGGACGCCGGGGAGAGGCTGCCCATTCATGGCCTGTAGGAAACCTCGAACCGCCCAACCCTGAGGCACCAGCAGCGCAACCGTATCGCCCACCGGGGCGCCGGAGGAGGAGCCCACGGTAAATACGCTTATCATGCCGATCATGCCGGTCACAGTCAAGACTCCGCCAAAGACCGCCCCGCCCTGTTTGGTGTCCTTAAGGAACGAATTTACGAAGATGCCAAACGATGAGGCGCTCAATATGGCGCCTGCCGCAATCAGCGCCACAGGCACGAAATCACCCCAGTAGATCCCGAAGATCCAACGAGCAGCAATGATCAGGACGATGATCTGCGCCATGACCGTTACGAACACAGCCAGGAACTTACCGGTGAGGATGGTAGCTTGTGAAGTGGGTGTTGTAAAAAGCCGCGGCAGGGTACGTTCTTCCTCTTCCCTGAGGATGCTCTCGGCGGTTGAAGTACCAGTATAGAAGGCATAAAAGACCATCATGCCGGCCATGATCGGGCCGAGGATGCGAAGGAGCGGGTTGGAGGGCCCCGTTGAATTGTTTGCCGGCGCACTGGCCGGGGCGCGCACGTCAATGAGTTCTTTCTCGGGATCCTCGGTTTCTGTGAGGGATATGTGGAGATATTCCTGGACTACCTGGCCTGCAAGGCTGGCATCCTTTGGGGCGGCTTCGTCGAGGAAGACATTTACAGCGATCTTTACTCCCGACATCCCGTCCATGAAGCGATTGAGTATCGACCGTATGATGGACGGTCCAATGGTCAAAGTGGGATCCTGATAAAACTCGACGACCGCTTTTCCATCCACGTCCGCGAACTGTTTGGAGAAATCGGGGGGGATAATGAGAGCCACCTGGGCTGCCTGCCGGTCAACGGCGGCGCGGGCTGAGGCCGCATCTGCGACGGTCGAGACCTCGATGAGATCTGCCATCCGCTCACTTTTCAGAACGCCGACGATCAGCTCGCCCATCGTATGAGCATCTTCGCCACCAGGGATGTTCTTGGTATTTGCCGTGAATTTCGGACCCCCCTGATCGAGGTTTGCTACGACCACCTTGGTCCGCGGCAGGTTGAAACTGCCTCCGTTGGCGATGTTCCCGAACATGAAATAGAACATGCCCGTTACCAACAAGGGAATGCCGAACATAAAAATGACCGCGAAGGTGCTGCGGAAGGAACGGGTGAGGTCTTTGAGCGCGATGTCAATTGCTTTCATCAGGTCTTCCTAGTCCCGCAGGGCGCGGCCCGTCAGATGAAGGAACACGGCTTCCAGGTTCGGCTCACGGATATCGACGGAGGTAATCCGGGCGGAAAGCCCGGCGGCCGATTCGAACAGGTGGGGCAAGACCAGGTTACTGTCATCCACCAGCACGCTGACCTTTCCATCCTCCGCCGAAACGCGGCTGACGCCCTCGAGGGTACGCCAGACATCCAGGATGGGTCGTGCATCCACGTTCAGGGCCAGATCGATGCGCGTCTGCTGCCCGACCAGTTTCACCAGTTCATCGTGCGTACCATAAGCCATCAGCTTGCCATGATCCATGATGGCGATATGGTTGGAAAGCTCCTGAGCCTCTTCCATGTAGTGGGTGGTGTATAACACCGTCATCCCCTGGTCCTTCAGGCCTACCACGCTGTCGAGGATGTTCCGTCGTGATTGCGGATCGATCCCCACCGTAGGCTCATCCATATAAATGACCTTTGGCTTATGCAAGAGGGCCACGCCAATGTTTACGCGGCGTTTCATCCCGCCCGAATACTTGCCCACCCGCTCTTTAGCGCGGTCGCGCAGACCGATGACATCCAACACTTCGTCGACTTGCCGCTTGAGCGCAGAACCGCGCAGGCCGTACATTTTTCCCCAGAATGTAAGGTTCTCCCGCGCGGTCAGGTCTTCGTAAAGGGCAAGCTCCTGAGGCACCACGCCTAATACGGCTTTCACCGCGTTTTGATCGGAGAGAATGGAATGGCCCATGATCAGGGCATCACCTTCGTCCGGGCGCAACAGGCAGGAAAGTATGGAGATGGCGGTTGTCTTGCCTGCACCATTCGGTCCCAGCAGGCTGAATATCTCTCCTTCACACACCTCAAAGCTGATGCCTTGCACGGCTTTGGTCGCGCCGAAGGACCGGTGCAGGTTGAGGACTTCGATAGCGGCTGAACTGTTCATGAAGGACTCCTGACTTGCGCACACCAAAATATCCCTGTTAAATCAGGGTATATACCATTAATTCTACGTGAAATTGCCCCGTGAGTTTCAACCGGCCTGCAGGAAGGCCACATGGATCGCCATTTCGGTGGAGTTAGCGCCGGGTATTAAATTGGTGGCCCCCAGCAGGTCAAGGAATCCCTTGTCAGTGGGCCATTTCCGGCGATCCACAACCTCGGAATGCATCATGGCGGTGTGAGCAGCCGACCCCCCAAAGGAGATTATTCCGAGCTTGAGGAAGAGTGCGGCTACTTCTTTGAGGAGTTAAGGAGGTGCGAGTTTTATTTTGTATGCGGGCTACGGTGCAGTCCCCCCACCCAAAGCATGACCCAAGGCCGTGGTATGGAACTTTATACCACCTTTGAGGCGCTGCGCCCGAGCGCCAGGATTTAACGTCCGGTTCTACTGGACTCTCAATAATACTTTTCCATCCTGCCAGAGCTCTTCGAGATCGTAATAGTCGCGCTGCTCGGGTGAGAAGAGGTGCACGACCACATCGCCGTAGTCAACGACAACCCAGCCTTCGCGCGCTTCCCCTTGTATTTTTCCCTTCTTGCGGTGTGTCTGGTGGACGGCTTCCATGGAAGCATCCGCGAGCGCATTGAGCATGCGGTCGCTGGTACCGGTACACAGAACGAAGTAATCAGTAAATGAAGCGACGTCTTTTATATCGAGCAGGAGAATGTCCTCGCCTTTTTTGTCTTCAAGCGAGTTGACGATGGTATGAGCCAGTTCAAGTGCGTTCAGAAATCACCTCATAATAGAGTAGACGCCGGGGCTGTGCGGGCGGCAATCGCTTCATAAATTCAAGAAGATTGCTTTCCGGCTACGTCCTGGTAATCAAGCTAGATTTTCTGGAGCGGAGCGGTGAATAGTTTTGTATACAAGGAACCTGTGGCTTGCAAGTCACTCTTGAACAAGTGTACCGCATCCACATGCGCAGTACCAAGGTTCCCAATGAGCGCGTCTTCCAGCGCGGAGCGGATCTTTTGCTGTTCCGAAGCGGAGATATTTTGCCGGACGCGACCGATGGTCAGGTGCGGGGAATACTCGCGGTCTTCGGATTCGAAACCGACGCGGGCCGAAGCCCCTTCCAGCGCGTGCTGAAGGGAAGCCAGCGCGGCCGGGGCGGTAAGGCCAACCCAAAGAACGCGAGGCCGGCGCGAGTTTGGGTAAGCTCCGAGGCCCTCGACCTGCACCTCGAAGCACTGAACCTGTGCGGCCTCGGTCGTCAGCATCTGTTTGATCAAGTCCAAACTGGAGGGAGAGACGTCCCCGAGGAATTTCAGCGTAAGGTGGACGTTGTGAACGGGAACCCAACGCACCAGTTCATTACCGAGCGTTTTGCGCAGGCCCGCTGTTGCAGTTTGAATCGCATCCTGAAGAGGGGTGGGGAGCTCGGAGGCAATAAAGGCACGCAATAGACCCATGATCGGCTTACGTGTTCTGGATGAGACTGTCCACGGCGTTTTTCAAGTCTATATAGCCAACGGGTTTCGTGAGATAGATGGATGCGCCCGCTTCCAAACCTGTGCGGACATCGGCCGGGGTGGCACGGGCCGAAACAACCACCACAGGAATGGAGGCCAGGTCCGGTTGACCGCGCATGTAACGTAACACATCCAAGCCCGAGATATCGGGCATCATAACATCCAGAAGGATGAGATCGGGTTTTTCCTGGGCAATCAGTGTGAAGGCGGGCGTGCTGGTGTAGGTCTTGATGACACGGAAGCCATTGATGCGCATCATCTCCGCGAACAACTCGGCAGCATCCGGTTCATCTTCGATAATCATGATTACCTTTTGATCGCGCGACATCTAAGAGACCCTCACGACTAAAATAGCACAAGATAAGGGAAATAGCAAGGGATGGGTGGCTCCTGGCAGACAAAACACCTTTGTAAGGAATCTTGATATACCGCTGTCTGTTCTGTCGTAGGTTTCAAATGGAGGCAACATGAGCGAACTCGAAGCTTTTCGGAATGAAAAAGACGACTTTTTTGGACATGACCCTCAAAGCCCACTGACACCGGCTCAGAAACGCGACTTCAAAGGGCTGCACTACTTCGCTGAAAACCCGGACTTGCGGGTCGAGGTGCGAGCCGAGGAACTGCCCAAGAAAGAACGCATCGAAATGCAGACATCCACCGGCGACGTACAAATTTACTATCGGCACAGCCGGATCCGTTTTGAGGTGGAGGGGAAAGAGGCCGAGCTGACCATCTATGAGAGCCCCAACGGCTTCTTCCTGCCCTTTGTCGATTCGTTGGCCGGTAAGGAAACGTACCCGGCAGGACGATATCTCGAACCCGAGGAATTATCCGGAGGGCGTTTCCTGGTCGATTTCAACGTGGCGTATAACCCGTACTGTGCCTATAACGATCACTGGTCGTGCCCGCTGACGCCGTTCGAGAACCGGCTGAAAGTCCCGATACGGGCCGGGGAGAAGATATTCGATACAGGGCATTAGCCAGACGTTATGCGGATGTTTGAGAAAATATGAAAGAGGGATTTTGCGCCCTTAAAGCGGTATCAAGCAAACTTCCAAAATAGATCATGCCATGATCAGAAATACATCGACGGACTTTCAAGCCCGCCGGGAGGATTGCTCCATCACATTCAAAAGCATTTCATATTCTTCACAGCACTCGGGACAGGAGTCCAGATGTTCCTTAAGAAGAGGCATCAACACCGAGGCGTCCTCACCCTGCATTTCTTTTTCGACATATTCGTCTAGACGGGCGTACACCTGACTGCAAGGCATATCCTCCAGGCGTACCTCATCGAGGATGCGCAAGAACTGCTGAATGACCTCATCCGAAAGTTGTTGATGATCCCGCCTGAAATGGCCGGCGATCTGCTGGAATAATTGCTTCATGTTCATGCAAAACCCTTGACGCTTGGCTTACGCCCAATCTTACAGAATTATGAGAATCGTTACTTTCGTCAGGATGGGGCCATTACTTTTGTTCGAAAGCCGCCAGCACTTCCTGCGGGTTCAATCCCTCGGCAGTGAGGCGCTGCTTAAGGCGCAGGCGGGCATCGTGCAAGAGTTTATAGAGGGCGTTGCGGTTGGTCTTCATCCGCCGGGCGGCTTCCTCGAGCGGGATATCCTGGATGCCCAATAAGATGAGGGCCTCGCGCTGTTTAGGGGTAAGCTCCTGGTCCAGAATGCGCCGGACGTGGGCGATCATATCAGCCTGTTCGGCAACCGCCTCGGGGCCGGCTGAGTGATCGGCCATGAGGCGAGGGGGAGGCGGGGTTTCTTCGTTATCCAGCATTTCATCGAGGGAGGCATCCTGCCAGCGTTTACGACGCAGATCGGTTAGCGCAATTCGGACGGCGATCTTATGCACCCAGGTGGTGAACATGCTGCGCCCTTCGAACGTGTCCAACTGGTCGAGGACGCGAAGCAGGGTTTCCTGGGTGACCTCCTCGACGAGGGGCGTGAAGAGCGGGTCGTCCGGAGAAAGCCAGCGGGAGAGGGCGTAAGGCAGGCCGTGCGCGACAACTTCGCGCAGGTCGGACAACGCGGTTTCGCGGGTTTCACCCTCGGCGCGGAGATCAGAAAGCCAGGTTTCGTTGGATCGTGTAGGCATGAGTGGCGAAATTATACTTCTTCCTAGATAAATCTCTTGATTGAAAGGCTCTGGCTATTTGACACCTTGGAAATGGGACACGGATTAACGTGGATTTTTTTGGGAAGTCGAAGGCATAAAAGGTTCTTTATACACTCTTTCGGATTCTGCTCGTGATGCGGCCAGAAAGCCGCGAGACGAGCTTGAGAGAAATCCATATACGAAGGTAAGAGATTAAAGGTCCGGGGCATCTTTTAATTGCGAGCGAGTGTGGGACGCTCACTTCTTCTCCTCTTAGAAAAGATACGCCGTCTGCCAAGGTGGCGTATCTTTTCGTTTATTTTTTTTGGCCTGGGGCTCACTCGCCCAAAGGTTTCAGGTTACAGGTTCGGGATTCCGGCTACAGCGGCGCCAGTCAGTAGTTGCAGGGGGCAAATTGCCAATTTGCCCTACGGGAGACATAGGTCTAAAAAGTACGGAGTTACGGCAGGACGCGAGCAATTCGACTCTAATTCGACCCCCTCCTGGGGATGTTTTGCCAGTTTGACGACTAAATGAAAATAGGGGTTCAATTGACCTGCGGCAACCCTCCCCGCGGCGCACCAGACTTCAGCCATTCCCTGAGGTGCGGTCACGCGGTTATCGAAGTCCGAGCTGTGTGGGGAAATTATTAATCGTTAAGGTACGAGTTCTGCTTTTGGCGGGTCTGATGAACAGATCAGTTCTGCGAGGCGACATAAGAAATTGAAACGCCCCAGTTGGATCAGTTGCATTCATTAGTATTTACTCACCGTTCCGTCCCACGCTTTCAGCCTGGGGCTAGAAATTCCGAAAAATGGATATGGACAGGGCGTTCTTCCCTGTCCATATCCATTTTTCGGGAATTCTCCAACAGAGGGTGAGTAGTTACCTTAATTACCCAGAGCAAATGTTCTAGAGTCAAGGAGTACTTGTTTACCGTGTGAAGGGATAGTTTTGTAAAGGGTCGAAGGTCTCGAAAAAAGAGGTGGTACGGCCCTTGTCAAGGGTATGCTGAAAAATGTAGACTGCTGGTATGAGCCAGCGCAGGAATAAGCCTAGGTTGGCGGGTCCGAACGAACACCGGATCACGAAACTGGAACAACAGCTGGCGGAGGTGATAGCCAGTCATGAGAGGCTGCAACGGCAGAATGAGGTGTTGCGAAAGCAGAATGAGGCCCTGCAGAAACAAGTGGGACTTTTGCAAGCGGAGGTGGAAGAACTGAAACGAGCTGGGAAGAGGCAGGCGACGCCCTTCGCGCGCAGGCACTGGGTGGAGCATCCGAAACGACCGGGCGGGGCGCAAAGTCGGGCAAGGGCGCTTTGTGCAGCGCGCCCAACCGAGCCTGAAGGAAGTGAATGAGACGAAGGTAGCCGAATTGCCCTGCTGTCCAGGGTGCGGTGGCAAGCTGCGCCAGAGACGCAGGCATGAGCAATTTGAGATCGATCTTCCCAAGGTGGAACCCGTGATCACGCATTTTCTGACGTACAGCGGCTATTGTTCTCATTGTCGGAAGCGAGTGCGCTCGTGGCATCCCGATCAGATTTCGCAGGCCACGGGAACGGCAGGCAGGGTGGTGGTGGGGCCGCGCGCCAAGGCGTTGGCCAGCGACCTCAAACATCGTCTGGGAGTTTGCTACGCCAAAGTGAGGGAAGTGCTGAACGATAGTTTCGGATTGGAGCTAAGCCGGAGCGGGTGGTGTCGGGCTGATCGAAAAGTCGCTTCCACAGCTCGTCCGGTGTATGAGAGATTGAGCGAGTTGATTTGCCAATGCTCGGTTGTGCATGTCGATGAGACGGGCTGGCGAATTGGAACGCTGTCGGCCTGGCTGTGGGTCTTCACCAACCGTGAAATCACCGTCTACGATATTCGCGCCAACCGCTCGAGCGAGGTGGTCATCGATATGCTGGGGGAAAAGTTCAAAGGCATCCTGGCGACGGATGGTTTCCTGGCTTATGACGAGCGGCGCTTGAAAGAGTGGCTCAAGCAGAAATGTGTCGGTCATTTGTTGAAGGATCTGAAGGACATGCAGGAGAGCAAGACCGGCCGCGCCCTGCACTTCGCCCAGCAAATGGCAGCCCTGCTGCAAGAAGCCCTGCACTTGAAGGCCGAAAAGCCCAGCCTGGATCCCTTTACTTTCGCTCAACGTGCCCAGAACCTGGAAACTCGGTTAGATCTCCTGATTGCACCTCAACGCAGGTTGAGCGATAAAGATAATGCCCGTTTTGCTAAACGCCTGCGCAAGCACCGCCCTCATCTGCTGCGCTTCCTGTATGTGGACGGCTTGGAGGCCACCAATAATCAGGCCGAACGGATGATTCGTCCTGCGGTTATTATGCGAAAAACGAATGGCTGTAACCGCACCAAACCGGGTGCCGAAACCCATGCGATTTTGTCGAGCGTCTTGGTGACCTGCCATCAACATTCCATTCCAATTTTGGATTATCTGGTTCAACTTCAGCGAGCGGCCAAAGCACCGCCCCCGCTCGCATCCACTTCTTCCTTTCAACCTCAACCCCCTATTGTGCTACGACGGTAAACAAGTACGTCAAGGAAAATGAGCCTGTGGCCTATGATGGCTTATAGAGTTTCGAAAAGCGGAGGATCAGGGATTGGGTGATCAAGCAGCCATGCGGGCGGGATCGGAACCATGATATTTTGATTGAATGAGGACTATGATGTGGGTTGCTAGGGGAGGCATAACACCATGGGAGACCTTGCGGTAGAATCTCAGCTGGGTTGGGAGTGCCTTTTGCTGCCAGGACAAAGTTCGGCCACCTTATCGTCCAGAGCCTTCATCTCTTTACGACGGGACTCTCGACGGTTGATCGCATCCGTAGGGTTGCCAAATGAGCTAAACTTGGCCATCCAGCTGCTGCACAAATTCCATGACGACCCGATGAGCAGCAGACTGCAAACTGCCGAACTTGATTATCTGGTCGGTTCGCAGGCGGAGCAAACAGTGTTATCTGAAAATTATGTGGGTTTGCCTTACGAAAAGTTTGAATAAAGAAATGAGGTTTTCATAATCATGCGCTGGCTCCCCTATGCCCTGGTTTGTTCCATCTTCCTTGCGAGCGCCGACTTCTTTGTTAAACTGGCTTCGAACAAAATTTCAGCGAGCATGGGTATGCTCGTCTACGGTGCGACCACATTTTCCGTCGGCTTGATTTGGGTTGGGTCCCTAAAACTCACGAAACAACCGCTTTTCGTCACCCAAGCTGGCTTGCTGTATTCCCTGGCAGTTGGTGTGGCATTCAGCACTGTGACCATCCTGCTCTACCTTACGTTCTCGCAGGTCAACGTCTCGGTTGGTTCTCCAACCATCCGCGTGACGGGCATTCTCCTTGCAAGCATGCTGGGTATCCTGCTGTTACACGAACCGGTCACCTGGCGTTATTTGATTGGTCTGCTATTGACCGTTGGGGGAGTGGCACTTATTGTTTTTCGGTAGGCGTAAGCAATCCCGGCTATCGGTGATGTTTAGGTGTCCCTCTGCTCTGGCACACGCAGATCAATGTTTGCCCGAGGGCGGATCGATTCCCTGGCGGGAACTACGCGGGGAATTCTGTGCTTACAATCCCCTTGAAAAAAGTCAGCAATAGGGCCAAGCTGATTCGCGAAAAACTTGAGGCCATCGCCGCCAATCCATATGCCGATCACTCCAACGCGACAAAGTTACAGGATAGAAGTGGTTATCGCCTGCGAGTTGGAGACCGGCGTATGATTTACGATATACAAAATGATAAATCGATTATGCTGGTTTTGAAAGCGGCTCCACGCGGAGGGGTGTAGAGATGAAAGAAAACATTCAATTAATTGAACGGAACGGCAGGCCTGAATGGACCATGTTTCCCTATTGTGATAGATCGCATGCGGATTACTCAATGACATACATGGGACGAAAAAAACATGCCTCCTTCCAATATCAAAGGAGGCTTGAATAGCAAAGCCTGCATATCCTGCGAGGAACTAATCTGAATAGGCTTTCACGGTTTCTTCGGCCAGGGCGCCGCGGTCTTCCTTGCCGCGGACGAACGAGATGCCTGCGGCTATGATGACCAGGACGGTGGAGACCCAGAAGGCGCTGTGCATGCCGGTCACGAAGGCCAGCATGGGCGAGGAGCCAAGCGTAACGCTGGTGCCAACGAAAAGCTGCATCATCACGTCACGGGGCAGGCTGCTGGCGGCAACTGCCAAAGACAAGGCGAAGCTGGTCACCATGCCAGCCTGCCGGAGGGTTGCAAGCGTACCCGAAGCGATGCCCAACCGGTTCTTCGGCGAAGCATTCATGGCGGCGCTGGTATTAGGCGGATAGAACAAGCCGCCACCAAAGCCCATCAGTCCAAGGCCGAAGGCGATCTGCCAGTAAGGCCAGGCGGGTGTGATACCGGTGAACCAGACCAGGGCCGCGCCCTGGATGAGCAAACCGACCGTGGCCGGAACGCGCGCACCGATACGATCCGCAATCCTGCCGCCTATCGGAGCGACAATGGAGGTCACGACGGGCAGGGGGATGAGCAGCAACGCGGCCTTCAACGGGTCATAGCCAAGCACGCCCTGCAAATAGAAGATGATCAGGAAGTTGACCGCGAAGAGGGCGAGCGCCTGGATCATCGCAGAGAGAACGGAGAAGTTGTAGATGCGGTCCTTGAAGAGGGAGAGGTCGAGCACGGGATTCGAAGCGCGGGGTTCCCACCACAGAAAAAATGCAACGCCAACCAGGAACAAAACGAAGAGCACGATGATGGGAGTCGACGTGAAGCTGAACTGAATCCCCAATGTGAGGGCGATCAGCAAGGCGGTGAGACCAAGGCTAAAGCTGAACGCGCCAATCGGGTCGAAGCGTTCACCCTTCTTGCGCACGGACATCTCGCGGAGGGCGGTATAGCCCCAGATCGCGCCGATGATTCCAATCGGCACGTTGATGAAGAAGATCCAGCGCCAGTCGGCAAGGGTAAGGATGAGACCGCCGAGGATGGGGCCGGCCACGCCGCCAATGGAGAAGGTAATGGCGTTGAGGCCAAGCGCGGTGCCGCGTTGGTTGGCCGGGAAGACTTCGGTAATGAGCGCCACGCTGTTGACGACCATCATGGCCGCGCCACTGCCCTGTACCAGACGGAAGATGATCAGCTGGGTGGCGTTTCCAGAGAAACCACACAGAGCCGAGCCAATGGTAAAGATAACGAAGCCAAGGTTGTACATGCGCACACGGCCGAACATGTCGGCCACCCGGCCAAAGGTCAGAAGGAAGACCGTGCTCACAAGGATGTAGCCCATGATGACCCAGATCATCTCGATCAGGTCTGCGTGCAGCTTAACCATCATGTCGGGCAGGCCGAGGATGACAATGGTGCTGTCTATGGCAGCCATCAGCGCGCCGATGGTCGTCACGCTCAGCACGATCCATTTGTAGTCGACCATTCTTCCAAACAGGGAATATTGCTTTTCCATAGGTTGTGCGACTCCTCTGAAAATAGTTAACGCTAAATTGGGATTGTTTATTCTTCGGATGGTTCAGGCACGGAGACCTGCGGATCTAGCGCGAATAATTCCTGCATCAGATCCATTGCATTTTGGATTTGCGTCCGCTGGTCTTCCGAGAGCTCCGCGAATTTTTCGGTGAAGAAAGTCTGCGTGTGCTGGTAGGCCTCATCCAGCTCGAGTTTGCCGGTGCTCGTGAGAGCTAGGCAAACGCGGCGGCGATCTTCCGCGTGCGTGGTGCGGGTGAGGAGCCCGCGGCTAACCAAAGCCTCAACCAGCTTGGACATGGAGGGCAGGCCCACGCCGATGTGACCGGCAGCATCGGAAAGCGAAGCGCCCTGGTTGGCGTCCACGAAGGCCAGGGTGCGGAACTGGGCCATGGATAGATCGCCTATGCGTTTTTCGCGGAACTTCCTGCGCAACAAACGCATAAGCAGGGGGATGTCTTCCATAATCAGGGAAGCTATTTGATGGGGGGAGGACACAGTTTTATTACCTTTAATAATAGTTGCAAAAGGCAATTATATTTAGAATTGGGGAGGTGTCAAGGCAAAAATGGGGAGAAATCAGAAATCCCGTCAGGCGGATTGCAGGCGCGGATGTCAAAACATTAGTACCTCTGATCTCAATTACGCGATTAGCGAGACACCGGGAAAACTGGACGAAAGCGTAAATTCTATCCAATTTTTTGGGCACTCTACCAACAGAGTGCGAGTAGTTACCTCAATTTGCCCAGACATCTCGGGAATATCCATGCTATTTACAGCGAACTTACGATTTACCTTACAAATGGGCTTTGGTGCATAAATCGAGCAATAGGCGCAGTGGGTGGATTGGGGTTGCCTGCTTAAGCAACTGGATAACTTTCCGGCATGCCCAAATGGGTCATTCGGTTGAGTGCCAGGCAACGAATCGTCGCCTGCGTGGTCTGAGTTTCCAATAAGCGTGCGGAAAGCTTGTCCCCAAAAATGGTTTTCAAACGGAACATGAGGGTTTCCGCCAGGGAACGAATGTGATAGCCCGAATCTTCCTTCCACGGTTGTCGTCCATACTTGCGAATGTAACGCAAATTCTCGTCTCGCTTGAGACGTTCTTCTTTCGAGTTGCCATGCTGCCAGATGCGTGCGTTCTTGCGTGGCGGAATCAAAATCTTCACCTCGGGCGAATGCTGGTTGAGCGCATCATACACCCTGCGTTTATCGTAGGCTCCGTCGGCGGCACAGGCCAGAAGGGGTTCTTCAATCTGGCCCAACATTTCCTGCACGACCGCATCGTCACTGACGCTATTCTCCGTCAGGACGACCACCTGAATCTCGCCGTTCTCCGGATTGGCGCCCAGATGCAACTTGCGCCAAGTACGGTGCTTGGAATAACCATGCTTCCGTACCTTCCATTCGCCTTCCCCGTAGATTTTCAATCCGGTGCTATCCAATACCAGGTTGAAACTCTCTCTGGTTTTCCTGGGCAGGTTCACCTTCAGGGTCTTGCCACGCCTGGACAAGGTCGAGTGATCGGGCACCGGCAAATCCATACTCATCATCTGAAACAGCGAACGCACAAACCCTTCCACGCCACGATGGGTCAAGTGAAACATTTCCTTGATAGTCAACATCATCTCAATGGCCTTGGCGCTGTAATCAAACGGGCTGCCACGCTGTTTTTCACCAGCGTACCACCAGACCGCTTCCAAGTTATCTGATAGCCAGAATGTGATCGAGCCACGTTGTGCCAATGCTTTCTCGTATTCCGACCAGTTCTGGACACGATATAATGCTTTTCGGCGTGAGTGTGTTCTGGTGAGTTTAGGCATAAACCCCAATCTACATGCTCACGCCTCCTTTGTCAACTATTCATGCACCAAAGCCTTACAAATGTATGACATTACATGTATGTAATTTCACAGGTCGATTCTGGATGATATAGTGGGGTCAAATCTATTCTCTGCAGAAAGGGAGAAAAAAACATGTTTTCGTCACGCGTTCTAAAAATTTTCATCATTGCAATCCTAGCTTTTGTCTTTGCAACCGTCGCTACCGCCTTTGCTGCCTCGAACACCGTTCCGGGCACAAGCGCAGGCGAGGGTGCAGGCGTTGTAAGCGGCTACACAGTAAGCAGTGTGCACTATGTCCTCAACGCCGCCAACGCCTCGAACATTGACTCCGTAACCTTCACCCTCAACGCAACCGCTACAACCGTAAAGATCAAACTCGTCGCAGCCAGTTCCACCTACTATGCCTGCACCACCACCAATGGAACCGACTGGCAGTGCCCCACCACGAGCCCGCAAGCCACGGTAGCTCCGGCGGACGAATTGCGGGTGATCGCCGCCAGCAATTAACCGTCAGAGGAGTGGTGCGGAATCGACGATGCACCAGGAACTCATCGCCGGTTGGAACCAGACCACACCTAATCGTACTCCTGGTCATAACCTAAACTGGCCTGCTTACCCCGGTGATTCCCGCCTCCTTCAAGCGAGAACCCACCCCGAGCAGGCCAGTTTTACAAGGCGGGCAGCGGGCAACCAACCATGAGCATCTACCGGCGCTGGCAACAGGCTTTATTATCCGCTCTCCTCCTTGTGCTCTTGATAACCACGTGGATCGTCCTTGCGCCGATCCAATTGGGAGGGCAGGCGGCCTATGTGATCGTCGATGGCCAAAGCATGGAGCCAAATTACCATCTAGGAGACCTGGCGATCGTGCGGCAGTCATCAAGCTACGAGATCGGAGATATCGTTGTTTACCAAAGCGCCGCGCTGCATAGATATGTATTTCACCGAATCATCAATATCGAGGCCGATCACTTCGTCCTAAAGGGTGATAACAACTCATGGACCGATTCCTACCAGCCCATTCAAAGCGAAATCATCGGGAGATTTTGGCTCCGAATCCCTGCTGCGGGGAAACTCGTGGAATGGATGCGCCTGCCGGCTCACGTACCCGCGATCGTCGGAATAGCCGCCGGGCTTGTTATAGTCAGCCTATTGGTTAAGCGCCGGCATGGGAAGAGCATGAAAAAGAAATCCGTTGGAGAGTGGTTCCACCAAATACGAGAAGAGGGTTTCCGTCAGCTTCTAAACGGTATCAGACGGCGATCATCCATAACATCCATCGTCACAAGGGAGGAGATGCTCAAGGAAACATCCGCCAGCTCAGGTGTAAGGGAAGGCATTAGAGCCAGGGGTGAGACCTATGAGATCCTATTCTTTGTACTCGGTACGATCGCCTTTGCCTCGCTCGTGCTTGGTTACTTTGCTTTTACGCGCTCGGCCCAGCACCTGGTCCCAGACAATATCAACTACCAGCATATCGGTGGATTTTCTTATTCCGCGGCCGCGCCCTCCGGAATCTACGATTCAAGCTCCATCCACAGCGGCGAGCCGCTGTTTCCGAAACTCACCTGTACCGTAGACATGGGCTTCACTTACGCACTGGCGGGGATCAGCCCTGATAGCCTTAGCGGAACATATCAGCTGGTTGCGAAAATATTCGACCCACAAAGCGGCTGGCAGCGGACGATACCTCTTACCGAACAAAAAACTTTCAGTGGCACCAGCTTTACCGAGAATGCGCCCCTGAACCTATGCCAGATCGAAGCGCTGGTTGCAAATGTGGAGCAGGAAACGGACCTGCACGTCCCATCCTATACACTCGCCATCACCCCCATTGTCTCAATCAACGGAACGGCAGCAGGGCAGGAATTAAAAGATACTTTCGAACCGCAACTGCTGTTCCAATTTGACAGCACACACTTCTTCATCGTCAAGGAAGACTCAGCGGCGAATCCACTAAACCCATCCGAACCAGGAGTTTTGGAAAAATCCCGAATGGAGGCCAATACGATCCCCGTTCTGGGACAAGAACTGGCAGTCCCGGGAATACGCGTACTCTCCATCATCGGACTGCTCCTCTCTCTAGGTGGATTAGCCATCCTTGGGATATTTGTCTCGGCACTTGCCAAGCAAAACCCGGAAACTTTCCTGCAGGCAAAATACGGACCCCTGCTGATCGATGTACACGAAAAGAGCATCGAGGCGCCCGCTCCGATGATCGATGTGGACACGATCGATGACCTCGCAAAATTGGCAGAACGAAACAATACGATGATCCTGCACCAGAAACGGAACCGCATCCACTTCTATACCGTACGCGCGGATCGATTCACGTATCGTTATACGACCGGTGAAGACAGCGGGGTCTTTTCGCCCTACCCGCTTGCCCAACTGGAGGATGACCTGCAGAGGGGGCTTGAGCGAGGCGAGTTCCAGGTCTTTTATCAGCCTATCATGTCGCTGCCGGACGGAAAAATCTTCGGCATGGAAGCTCTTTTGCGCTGGATCCATCCAAAACGCGGGCTGGTGCCCGCTGCGGAATTCATCGCGGCCGCGGAAGCGACCGGTTTGATCGACACACTGGGAGACTGGCTGCTCCAGGTGGCCTGTTCACAGCTGAGAGAGTGGCGAGAAAGCGGCTATACGCTGATCCTCTCCATCAACCTCTCCGAGCACCAATTGGAAGGGGACCCGGCCAGCTCCATCATGCGTGTACTGCAAAACACAGGCCTCGATGCCCATGCTCTGCAGATCGAGATCCCTGAAAGGCAAATGATAGAGCACACACAGAGCCTCATTCCAAAACTACAGGACTTGAAAAACCTTGGGATAAACATATCCATCGATGACCCCACCGGCCAATCGGTCCTGTCCTCTTCGCCGCAACTTCCCGTCACCAGCATCAAGTTCGATCGTTCCTTCGTGCAGCAGATCAACAATCAGGTGACTGCGGGCAGCGTCGATAAAGCGATCGAAGCTGCGCGCGGCCTCGGCTTGAACGTTATTGCTCAAGGCGTTGAAACACAAGAGCAGTTGGAATTTCTGCAATCTCATTACTGCAACTTTGCGCAGGGTTATCTTTTGGGCCGGCCTGCCTCCGCCGAGGAAATCACACGCTCGCTCCTGAAAGACCAGGGCCCAAAATCACATCGACATCGGAAGACAACCAACGAGCCTTCGGAGGGTGTCCAATGAACCACCGAAATATCTATCGCCTTGTGTTCTCTGGATTTTTCCTGTTGGTCCTGGTCAGCGCCGTCACAGCCGTTGCCGCGTCGAACACGGTTCCATCCTCCCGTCTCGCAGACAAGAGAAGCACGATCGACGCCAACGCGTTAAAGCCACCTGAATGCGCGGCTTTGGATCTGACGAGCATCATCGTGTGCCCGTCTAGTGGCGGAAGCTGCCAAGGAACCGACGCGAGCGAATTGATCCTGGGGAGCCCATTCGATGATAATATCCGAGGCGGTAAAGGTGATGACTGTATTCTAGGGGGTGGCGGTGATGACTCCATCCGCGGCGATCAGAATACGGATGTGTGCATTGGCGGCCCCGGGAATGATTCTTTCCACCCCAGCTGCGAGACTTCAGATTCAATAGCCTGACAGACAATCCAGCCCCCGCTTAAATCGCCATAAACAAATGAAATACGTGGGATTCCGCGTCAGTAGATGTTGGAAATCCACCCTAGTCTGATCACCCGATTCGCGTCCCGTTGACCAAGAAGAGTTCAATCGCTCACCTCTAGCTTGCCAAGATAGAATTACCGGAGGACTGCCTAAGTCGGAGCTGTACCTGCGAGAACGATAAATCGGCCTGCCCTACAACCCGTAAGTTTTTAGATAATCTCTCCACTCATGAGATTTTTCGGCATAAAGTTTATAGGCTTTATCCAAGCGCTGGAATGCCCGCCTGCCCTTCGATGTCAACTCCGGATGTTCCTCCACCGGATGTAGAGCAACCGAGGGGCAGAATTCCTTTGCCTTATTTTGTGCTTCAATCAACTTCTTCAAAGCTGAGACATATTGGCTGTAGTATTTCGTTTGTCGATTAGCTCCCATTTGTTTCCTCCATTCGGTAGGCCGTGCCATGCAATAAGAGTATTGAAACCTTTGATAACCTGTATCTGCTCACGCCCCACGCTTTCAGCCTGGGGCTAGAGGTCCCGAAAAATGAATGTGATGGGGAAGAACGCCCATCACATTCATTTTTCGGGCATTCCAGCAACAAAGTGTGAGTAGATACGATAACCCATCCGTTGAGGCCTGACTGGCTTTCTGTTTGATTTATTTTAACCTGTGGAATGTCTGGCTCACCCTTACATGTTCCTAACAGTCAAATAAGCCGGCGCGGCAAACGAATCTGCAAATAATCGCGTTGAAATGAGGTGTATATCCGAGAATCCGGAAGGGGTATGATAAAATCCGCGAAAAATGCGGTTGTCAGCCCAGTATCATACCCTATTAAAGGTGAAGTTGTATTATGGTTGATAATCTTGAATATAGCGATCTTTATTAGTTGTTGATCCAACTCTGATTGGCTCCTCCGGGTGAGGCGGAGCCGTACTGCATGGTAATGCAGAGGCAATTGAACCCGTCGAAATCAAAAGTCGTCCTAGCTGCGCGGTAAGGTAGATGCGACTTTGAACTGCAGCTGTCGGATATCTGGAAAACAAAAAGCCATCGAATCTGCGATGGCTTTTGTGTGGGCGCGGAGGGACTCGAACCCCCGACCTCATCTGTGTGATAGATGCGCTCTAACCAACTGAGCTACGCGCCCGAACTGAACAAGATTATAGCCGAGATGATTTTGCCTCGCAAGCCCGACCTATGGCGGGGGAAGCACATCCCAAGGATTGATGACTGCAGTAGCCGTGCGGACTTCAAAGTGCAGATGCGCCCCGGTGGCATGGCCTGTGGCGCCCGCCGAGCCGATGGTTTCACCTTGAGTTACGTTGTCCCCGCAGTTTACGAAGATCGCGCTCAAGTGTGCGTACAAGCTCTGGAAACCGGTGCCGTGATCGATCATCACCATGTTGCCGTAGCCGTAGCTGTTCGCTCCGGAATATACGACCACGCCACCGTCCACGGCATAAATGGGGTCGCCCAGATTGGCGGCCAGATCTATGCCCAGGTGATTCGTCTTGGTGGAGTAATCGAAGCCCGAAAGATAATGCCGGCTGGTTGGGTAAACAAAGGAACCCGTCCCCACAGCCCCACCTGTAATAGGAGGGCAGGAACCAGAGCCAGCCACCTGCGCGGAGGCCGGATTGGTGCGCGTGACACCCAGAGGAACCTGGCCAGGTGTGTGATATTGATACACACCCCCCGGTATGATGACCGAAGTCCCGGCTGCGATCTCGGTGGTATTCGGGTCAAGATGATTGAGAGGGTAATTTAGAAAAGCCTCCGGTTTAACCTGATAGTAATTTGCGACCGTGCTAATCTTTTCTCCGGGATACCAAACCCTCAAGACACCGTCGACCGGCAGTATGGTCAACTGCTGCCCCGGCTGGAGATTGTGGGGATCATCCTGCAACAGGTCATAGTTGGCGGCAAAAATCGTCTTAGGATCAAGCCCATAATTCTGAGCAATGTCAATGATCGTATCGCCCGCCTGCACTGTATATTTCACAATATCTGCCCTAGCGCGTTCAGGAGCATTCGTATGCAGGTTTGCCTGGCGGACAATTCCGAAAGATGACAAATCCAAAGGGAGTTTGGATGCAACGGAGGGTTCGACCGGCGCCGTAGGCTGACTTTGCACCGCGCCGCCGTTTGCCTGCGTTTGAGGGATGGGCTGACGGAAATATATCTGGGCCAGCCAGATCACAACCGCGATCGCAACCAGCGAGAAGATATTGGTTGCTGCCCGCAGCAATATCTCGCCCAAGCCCATCTGGAGCAGGTTTTGCGTCCATTGGGTGAGCGGGCTGGTTGGTTTGGTTGGGTTGGAATTATCAGCAGGCTCTGGTTTATCTCCCCGCCGAGCGCTGACCTTATCTTTTGATCTGTTTTGCATTCTGCTCCGGCGAAGGATAATAACATGCACAGAATTGAGCGTCAAGCGGCGCCCCTAAACGCTTAGGCGCCGTTAAGCCCACGAATTTGGGCAAAAAGGATCTCTCCTGGGCGAGGTGGCAAAGATAACCGGAGAGAGATGGAGATAAAACCGGCAAAGCCATCGGTTAATTTTAATCAAGGCTGGAGGCTGCTAGACGGGCAGGACACATTCGGCCCGATCATTGGCGGGGCTGTTTACCATGGTCGAAACCGGATAGGCATCCATCAATTCGGCCGGAAAGCCCTTGATCAGATGGTTCAACTTTTCAGCCGCCTGGGGTAAAGGATCCAGCCATTCAGCGTAATCCTTTGCCTGTAAGATCACAGGCATGCGGTTATGAATGGAGGCCATTAATTTATTGGGTGTGGTCGTCACGATGGTACAGGAACGAATAGACGAACCTTCCGGGGAATTCCATTCATCCCACAACCCTGCGAAGGCAAAAGGCCTGCCGCTCTTAAGATGGATGAAATGCGGAATTTTCGTATTCGAGCCCGGCTCGGTTTTCCACTCATAAAAGCCATCGGCCAGGATCAAACAGCGTTTATATTTATAAGAGCCACGGAAGCTGGGTTTTTCCGCAAGCGTCTCACCGCGCGCATTGATGAGACGATTGCCAATCCCGGGATCTTTTGCCCACGAGGGAATCAGCCCCCAAACAAAAAAGTCTGCTGCGTTGCGACCATCGTTGGGAATCGCCAGTACTGGCTGGGTGGGTGCGATATTATAGCGAGGCGCAAATTTGTCCGGAAAAGACGCGCCTCCGTATTCGTCCTGTAGATCAGCCGGGTCAACCGTTAAAGTAAATCGTCCGCACATTATTTCCTCAGCTTTCGATAATCACCGTCGCGCCGGGTGACGCCCTGGGCATCCAGATGCTCGAGCAGGGCCTGGGCATACTTGCGGCTAGTATTGAACAGATCGCGCACTTCGGCGAGCGTGATCTGTCCCTTCTGCTCAAGGGCGAGGCGCACTTTCCTGTTCATCGAATCATAATCCTGTTTTCGGAAAACCACTTCGCTTGAGACTGCCGTCAATTCACCCAATTCGATCAGGGCATTGACAAGCTCTTCGCCAGCCTCAGCCTGACATTCTTTGAGGCTGGGCGGACTGTAGGGATTTTGTGCGAACTTCGACATCAATGCCTGCGCTTTGGCCTGCTGGTTCGCATCGAGTCTGACCTTGTGCCCGACCTTTGCCACCAAGCTTGTCTCTTCGACCAAGACGTTTTCTGAGACGAGTTTTTTGATCACGGTGTTGAAGAGTTGGGGTGCGAGGTCCAGGCGGCTCTTTAATTCTTCACGGGGAATCCCGCGCCGCAGCGGGTATTTCCCGTGATAACCGGATATGATCCGGTCCGCCTTCTCGCGCAGTTCGGTCCAGTGTGGCGCCGCGATCGCGAGCAGATCACTCTGCGGATCAGGCGCGCCTTGCTCCAATATGAGCAGCCGGCCGTCACTAATCAGTTCCTTCAGGGCTTCGGCTGCCCGTGGAGCATCCAGATGCGAGCGCGTGACAACTTCCCTGAGTGGAGCGGCATTCAGAGCCAGCGCGGCTTCATACAATACGTCAGAGGCGGAGCCTTCGGCAAGCAGGACCAGAGACTTCAACACCTGATCATCAAATCGTTTGTGGCGGGCCTTTGGCTGTGCATCCACGATCACCCCGCCACCGATGGTCTCGCCGGGAGAAGGGCGGCGCAGGATGTATCTATCACCGCGAACGGCAACAATCAGCTCAGGCAGTTCGAGTTGTATCCAGCCTTCCTGTCCCTGCACCAGCTCGTCTGTTCCCAACAGACGCAGGGTTGCCAGGGTTTCACTTGTGCCAACGAACAGCTTGACCTCGGTATTGTGTTGGATCGTTGTGGAGGCATCGGCAAGCAGATGAAAGCTGGCATCCACGCGGCGAGTGGCCTGGTATTGATTCGGATGGGTGAGCACTTCGCCACGCCTGATCTGTTCAGTGGCAATGCCGGAGATATTAACGGCCGTCCGCGAGCCGGGCAAGGCTTTCTCTTCTTTTTTCTTATGGGTTTGCATACCGCGCACACGCCCGGTCAGACCTGACGGCAGGATTTCAACGTCATCGCCGAGGGATAGGTGACCATCGCTCAAGGTGCCGGTAACCACCGTACCGAATCCGCTCATGGTGAAGACGCGGTCAATCGGCAAGCGCGGACGACCGAGGTCGGGACGCGCGGGTCTTTGATGGAGGGTTTCGCTAAGGGTCTTTTTGAGCTCGTCCAGCCCGCTGCGGGTACGGGCCGATACACGGACGATGGGGGCGCTTTGAAAGATGGTGCTCTTAACGGCGGTGCGCACATCCGACTCAACCGCTTCGAGCCACTCCTCGTCGGAGATCAGATCGGTTTTGGTCAGGACAATAAGACCGGCGGGAATTTGAAGCAGGTCGAGGATTGCAAGATGTTCACGAGTTTGCGGCATCACGCCTTCGTCTACGGCGACGACAAGCAAGGCCGCGTCAATCCCACCTACACCGGCCAGCATATTCTCGATAAAGTCGCGATGACCGGGCACATCCACGATGCCGATCTCTTCCCCGTCTGGCAAGGTCATCCATCCGAAACCGAGATCGATGGTCATCTCGCGGGCTTGTTCCTCTTTCAGACGGTCGGGATGAGTGCCTGTCAGCGCGGCGATCAGCGTAGACTTGCCGTGATCAACATGACCGGCGGTACCGATAACGCGCATGTAGGATGCGACTTTCTCCCTTCCTTTGTCCGTGGAAGAGGCGGGAAGTGGTAAAGGGACTGATAGTTAGCGAGCGGCTTTCTTTGTTTTCTTGCCATGGCCCATGATACGTTCGTAGGAGAGGAGCCATTCATTGGCAAGGTTCATCAGTTCCTGCATTTGTTTTTCCGTGGTCTCTGTGGTCTGCTGGACTTGATCTTGCACGGTCTGAGTCGCGTCATCGGTCGCGGTGGCGCGCTGCTCGAGCTTGTCCATATTCTTGCGCAGATCACGCATGGCTTCTTCCTGCGAGAGGGAATGACTTATCCAGCGCTTCTGCTCCTCGGCTTTGAAGGATACCCATTCCTGGCGGATACGTTCTTCCGCGAGCCTTTGCTTTTCTCCCACTTCTGCAATGCGACGTTCCAATTTCTGGTTGAGATCGTTATAGGTTTCCTGCGCGCGCTTGGCCGCCCGAATGGAATCATCCAGGGCGACGACCTGCACTTCCATGTTCTGCGACTGGTCTTTGAAAAGCGTGTATTTTTCCTGCCATTCCTTCCAGCCTCGATCGCGTTCCATCGTCACCACTGCCTGCTGGGCGAGGAAGGTTGCCTGCTCCTCCCGGCGGCTTGTTTCGGTTTCAAGCAATTCGTTGATCCGGTTCTCGACGTTGCGGATTGTATCGGCATGCAGTGTGCTCTTTTCGCGGGCATCCTCGGCGCGTTTGCGGACGGCTGCTATCTCGCCCTGCAGGTCGGCAAGGCGTTTGGCGTCCTGCCGACGAGGCTCGTCCATAGCCTTCTGAGCCAGCACCAGCTCCTTGCTCTGTGCGACCACTCCTTCAACCGAGGCCATCACATCCTTAAGCGCCAGGTTGAGTTGTTGTTCTTCACGGGTATGCGCCTTGAGCTTTTCGTAGATATCGTCCGGGTCTATGGTCCTGCCCATGGCTACGATTGTTTTTCTAAGTGTTTCCAATTCGGCGTGGTGAAGCTGGCTGATCTCCTGCTCGCGCCGAATTGTGTTCTTTTCCGTCGTATCGACCATCTTGCTAAGATCGGTGCGCTGTTTCGTCATCATCTGGTCGAACTGATTAATGCGCGACATGGATGGAGAGATCTCGGCGAGCCCCTGGCTCAGGGCCTTCAGCTGCTGAGTTAATGCATTAACGCTTGTTTCGATGGAAGTTAACCGCTCACCCAGGTTGGCAAGGTCGGCTCGATTTGTGCGTTGTTGATCATCAAGCCATTCAAGTCGTTTCCCAATTTGTTCAAATTCCATAAAGTCCTCCAGCCGAGAATAGATTATAGCATCAGTATTAATATCTACTTATCCCTTGCCGCAAGCCTGGAGTTTGGGATAGATGGGCAAAGGGACACTGGTGGCTAGTCGATTTAGGGATGGTCTTGTTTGGGTTTTTCGCTCGAAAAAGGCCCCAGATTCGGGAAAATTACGGGATTTTCAGGTGAAGATCAAACTGCTCGGCCAGCATCATTTCTGGGCCCCGTGCTTTAATGGTTGAGATGCGTGAACATCAATGGAAGTTTCTCGATAATCGACCCCACTGCCTGAGGAAATAATCCAAGGAAAAACAGCCCAAGGATGCCCAAGCCGAGCATGCCGCGCTGCACCAGGTTTTCTTCCAGGAGCCAAGGGGTCTCTTCCTTCTCCATGACCAGCACAGCCAGCATCCTTACTGCACCGACCAGGAGGCCGACCATTCCAACCAGATACCATATAGCCACCCCTATTGATTTCATGAGCCAAAGCTTCCCACAAGGCCAGGCGAGGTGGAAATCCGGCGAGCAGGGGAAAGCCGGCGCTCGAGAGTGTTGCGAGGATCAGTCCTGCCGTAGCGAAAGGGTAGATGTGCGCAATTCCCAGCATAGCCGAGAATCGGAGTTTTTGATCATTGCGCTTCATGATCGAAAGCGAAAGCGCCCAGATCGCGAGGCCGAGCCCACGGGGGATCAGAAACAGGAATACGAGGTTCGCACTTGAGCCGGCCACGAGGCTCACGCCAAGAAGCATAAAGCCGGTTTCGGCTATGGTTGCATAGGCCATGAGGCGTCCGAAGTGACGCTGAAAGGCAGCCCACACTCCGCCTGAGACGAGCATGAGCAGCCCGACCGCGCGCAGGCCGCTTATAACCTGGGGCGAAGTGCGGAGCCAGGCATAACGGTCGAGGAAACTCATCCCGAAGATAATTATAGTGGTAGGCAAGAGCCACAGAAGAAACCCAACCACATAGGGCGAACATTCTTCCATCAATTGCGGGATCCAGTTGTAAAGCGGAAAAATCGCCAATAAAAAGGCGAAACCCAATCCGAGCATAACGGTGGATTGGATCGTAAGGGATAGGTCACCGGGACTGGCTTCGACGCCAGCCAGCAGCCAACCTGCAAAGAGGATAAAAGGCATACCGAGGGTCTGGTAGATGAGAAAGCGTATAACGCCTTGACCGGGCTTCTGCTCAGGCGGAGAGAGCAGCGGTACGGCTACCAGCACAGCCAGCTCAATCAGCAAAGAGGCAAACAGGAAGGGTTGGACTGCTATCGAAGCGACCAGCAAAGCGGTGATGATCATGCCGAGCGGCACCAACCGGCTGGCGACACCTGCGGCCTCCGCTCCAAAGAACCACAAGGCGCACATGCCGAAGATCATCACGAGCAACGGTGCATCCTGGGGCGAAATGACAAGGCTTCGTCCTAAAAAAGAAGCAGTGGGGGCGACCTTGAGAGAAAACGGGCCAAGCAGCAGGGCTTCGTCGATGGGGAGCACCAAAGCCATGAGGGCAAGGATGAGCGACATGGTTCCCCCGAAGATCGCGGTCGTGCGCTCGTTGATCAGCATCAAAGCGAAACCACCCATCAAAATCGGGAGGATGATCCACAATAAAGGCGCGCTCATGATTCTTCCGACACCACGGAGCCATTCAGTAAATAGGCCCCCACCAAGCCAAGACCCAGGTTTACCACGGACAGCAGCGCCGCAACGAGAATCGACCCTTCGATCGCGGCGTAGAGAATCTCGAAACCTGCCAGTACGGTGAGAAGCCCGAAGATGACACGCGAAATTTGCGAACTCGTGCCCAAATGCAGCAAACCGATGCCAGTCAATAAGATGGTGCCCGCGAGCGCAGGTGCTCCGATGCCGGGCATAGATCTTTCCAAACGGGGTGTGACCGAGATGGTCAACACGAGGATCATGCCGACCATAAACAAGCGAAAACCAAGACCTTGCGGCCAAACTCGTTCCGCGGATTCTTCATGGGGCGGCAGAGCTGTAAAAGTCATGCCGAGCGCGGCGGTGGCCATCCAGCCTGTAACCAGTTTTGCGGCAGCCATACCCAGCGGCCAGTGTTGCGCCACCAAAAGGCCGACCCCCAAATACTGTATGGCGAGCAGTCCAAGGTCCCAGCGCCAATCGCGATTTAAGAAAAGCCCTGTGGATGTGGCGGCCACAATGAGCACTGCAATCCAAGGCAACAGTATTGCAAGCATGTTAAGGCTTCCTTTGGGCGATCAACGATACGAACAATATCAGGAACAACAAAACCCACATAATTCCGCCTTCACCCTCGAGCATTTCGGAAATTGTTTGAGTGATGCCGCTCAAACCGCGATAGAACCCCCCGAAGATTTGATAAAGTTGGTCCAGACGTGAAGGGGAGGTGGGGCGAAGCCAGTGGGCGGGGACCGGGTTAAGAACCGGAAAGCGCGGGATTGCCCAAAGCAGACCCAAGGTCATGAGGGAGGCAACGACGCCGGGCAGGATAACTCCGATCTGTAATGCCCCGTCCCAGCCCCAAAATCCCAGCAGGAGTTGAACAAATAGCAAAAGTCCAATCCCTACAGGGTAGGTTCTTCTTGCCCACACAGGTTGAGATTCCAATGGGGTGCGTGTCGAGGGGCGCAGGGCATGCCGTATCAAACCGGCCATCAGGAAGGCTTGCGCAATAATAAAGAGGGGCAAAGTCACGTCAAAAGAGCCCGAGTTGTTCTGCCAGCCGGAAGCAGTCAGGGAAAAAGGCAGGGATGAAATCGTCCACGCGCCAACGAGCAACGCGCGATTGAGCCATATTTGTTGAGCTGACGCGAGGAAGAGCGCCCCTCCCACCAAGATGAGGGCCACACCCCAAGCTGTTGCGCCGGCAGGATCACCACGCAAGGCTGAAGCGACCGCCAAGCCGGCCAGCCCGATCACCCAGAAGGATCTGCCTGTTATTTCGTCCGGCGCCCGCAGCCACATCCAGCCCCCATATACCGCAGCGATACCAGACAGAATCAGCAGCAACGTGGTGAGCGACGATGAAAAGTTAGCAGCTGGAATGTGCGCCAGCAGAACCAGGCTGGCGGTGGCCGAGACGAGTCTTAGCATGGTGCCTAAACCACGCCGCAAAGATGATTCAGAACCGAATGGCAAATGCACAGGCAATACGCCGAGGCGCAGACCGGCTGCAACGATGAGCAACAACTCAGCCTGAAGGGGCAGCGAAGAAAAATCCGCTGTTTTCCCGGCAGCACTGCCGATGACCTGCGCAAGCAATACCAAAACAATACCTGCCGCGCGAATCGAAAAAGTGATCACTGCGCGCTCGCTGGGCCCCCGACCTTTGACCGACCTCAACATAATGACGATTTCGGCAAAGTCTACCGCACCCCACACTAAAGCCAGGGTAAGTGGATTGTTCGCTGTCACGGCCAACAATCCAAGCCCACATAACATCAGGGCTACCGCCCAACCGAACGAATCCGGGAAACCTTCCCGAGCCGAGGCAGTTAATAAAATCGCGATCACCAGTGCGACCAGGCTGAGCGCGTAGGGCCATGAAAGTCCGTCCGCCTGCAATGCCGGCGACGTTAAAAACAGGGCGGTGGGCTGCCACGAAGGCAGGGCGAGAGAAAGCGGTAATTGGGGCAGCCACAACAAAACACCGATCATTGCCAGGAATCCCAAGCCGACCGCTATCAACCAGGCAAAGCGAAATTCCGGACGTAAGATGCGCAAAATTACCAGCGCTATTGCCGTGGCAAATAGAAGTAATGTAGTGATCAAGATTAACATGGGTCGTTTCTGGCTGATTGGATCGATCGCTGGAACAGATATCAGCGTTTACAGGAAAAATCCTGAGAGCTGTTTCTTTAAGATTTCAAGCAATTCCCTTTCATTTGGGAGGCTGACATCCATAAAACAGGGCTTCCCATCATCAGACCCGGTGATTTGCTGAAATAGACGCCGCAGAGTAATTCTATCAGTTTTGAGAGCCAATCGCTATGCTTCCCGGCGTGGGCTTTGGTACAATCACGAGGATTATGCCTCGTCGCCGCTCCACGCTGACTTTTTGTCTGTTGGCGTTTTGCTTGTTATCATCCTGTGCCCCTGTTCCGGCGCCTGTAACAGCTTCCACTACCGAAGCTCTTCCGCTGTCGACCCCGACCCCTTTTCAGCCAAACGCGGATGGCTCTTCTAAAATTCTCCCGTTAGCAAACCTTTCCCCAGCCACCTTCACGCCCTATCCCACCGTCTCATCCCGGAGCGGCCTGCCGGTCATACCTCTGGTGTCGACGCCGTCTCAGAGCGCGGCTTCTTCCTCTGCGGTCATCGACCCCCTAACGGGCCTGACCGTCTCCGATCCGGCGATATTGAACAGGCGGCCGCTGGCCATCAAGATCTCAAACTATCCCCGATTAATCCGGCCACAATTTGGGTTGAATTTGGCCGATGTGGTCTACGAGTATTATATTGAATGGCTGGATACCCGGTTCATTGCGATCTTTTACAGCCGTGATGCCACCCAGGTGGGCCCGGTGCGTTCCGGTCGTTACTTCGACGAGCATATCACCCGTATGTATCATTCTTATTACGTCTTTAATTTTGCCGACCCGCGTGAGTACTCCTATTATCTAGGAGGCGACCTTGAAAAGTTTTTGGTCACGCCGGGATGCAGCACGTGTACCTGCCCGCCTTTTTTTGTGGACAAGGTGAGCTCAGAAATCTCGGACATCCGCCATTTAGAGACCTACTTCAACACAGCCAATTTCAGCCAATGCCTGCTCCGCAAGGGCGCGGATAACACCCCACAGACTCTGCGCAACGGTTTCTTCAGCGCGGCGCTCTCTCCGGGCGGGTTCGCAGTAAACCGGATATATACGCATTATTCGATATGCGATTACAACTACTGGGAATATAACCCGGCCAGCGGGCGCTACGTGCGCTTCCAGGAGATCAGCCCGAACCAGAAGCCCCAGCATATGGATGATTGCAGTGATAAGCCGGAAACGTATGCACCCTTGATGGATGCGATGACACAAAAGCAGGTGGCCACCGACAATGTGGTCGAGCTTTTTGTCTCGCACACGTTTGCAAACCTAAACGAACAACAGGATGAGATCTATCACATCAACCTGATCGATTCGGGCAACGCCTTTGTTTTTCGAGACGGCCTGGGTTACCCCGCCCGCTGGATGCGGACGGACATCGACCAGCCGCTCTTGATCACCACGCCTTCGGGGGCACCCATTTATTTCAAACCCGGAAATACCTTCTATGAGGTCATCGGAGATACGTCCACCGATTGGTCAGACGGCCCCAACTGGCACTTTGAGTTCCATACGCCATGAAGGCATACCGTAAAGGTGTAAAATAGGTTAGCAAGATTTTATTTACGATAATTCTTCAATTTGGAGCCTGAATTGAGCCCGCAGGATTTCCGCATCGAGAAAGATTCATTAGGCGAACTGCCTGTACCCGCGCTGGCACTCTATGGGATACAAACCCAGCGTGCGGTGGAGAATTTTCCCATCAGCCGATTGCGTCCATGGCGGGCATTTATCTGGTCCATTGCCATCATCAAGCGCGCGGCCGCGGAGGTCAATTACGAGCTGGGCCTCTTCAGGGACCGCGAGGTGGATGGCAAGAAATTTAAAGCCAGGCAATTAGCGGATGCCATCATCGGGGCGGCGCAGGAAGTGATGGATAAGAAATGGGACGCCGAGTTCGTGGTCGATCCCTTCCAGGCCGGGGCGGGCACCAGTCATAACATGAACGCGAATGAGGTGATCGCCAACCGCGCAACGCAGCTTCTGGGGGGCGAGCCTGGCATGTATTATGTGCATCCCAATGATCACGTCAACATGGCACAGTCCACCAACGATGTGATACCCACCGCCATCCGCCTGGGTGCGTTATGGCGCCTGGATGAACTGCTGGGCGCATTGCGGCAACTCCAATCGGCGCTTGAAATCAAGTCGCAGGAGTTTGATGATGTGGTTAAATCGGGCCGGACGCATCTTCAGGATGCCGTGCCGGTTCGTTTGGGACAGGAATTTGGCGGATATGCCAAGGCGATCGCACGCGAGGCGGAACGCATAGAGCGATCCGCTGAAGGTCTACGGCGCCTCGGCATCGGCGGTACAGCAGTTGGATCGGGGCTGAACGCGCATCCCGAATATCATAAACGGATGGTCAATAAATTATCCGAGCTGAGCGGCCTGAAGTTATATGAGTCGGATAACCTGTTTGAGTCAATGCAGTCCATGGCAGATGCGGCGGATTTCTCGGCTTCCCTGCGAACGCTTGCACTCACACTTATTCGTGTAGCAAACGACTTTCGTCTTTTGGCCTCCGGCCCTTCCACGGGGCTCGATGAGATCCATTTGCCTGCCGTTCAACCAGGATCGAGCATCATGCCTGGCAAGGTAAACCCGGTGCTGGCCGAGATGTTGGATCAGGCCATGTTCCATGTGATCGGTTGCGATACCACGATCGCATTGGCGGTGCAGGCGGGTCAGCTCGAATTAAATGTGATGATGCCGATCATCGCCCATAATCTGTTTGAAATGATGCAAATTGTAGTGGGTGCGGTGAGCGCCTTTACGGCCAAGGCCGTGGTAGGGTTGGCAGCCAACCGTGAGAAGGCCGAGTATTGGTTATCTAAAAATGCGATTGTCGTCACGGCTTTGAATCCGGTGATCGGGTATGCGCAGGGCGCCGCGCTTGTAAAAGAAGCCCTGGCACGTGATGTCGCGATCCGTGAGGTTGCGCTGGAGAAGGTGAAGGCCGGGGAGCTTAAACATCGCGATGGAGACCGCCCTGTGACCTCTGAAGAAATTGAAGCGGCGCTCTCGGATTTACGCCGCCTGACGGAGGGTGGCATCGTGGGCGGTTCGGGCGATTGATCGGAGACGGCATGTTTTTTGACCCAACTTTTCTCAGCAATATCGTGCTGGTCCTGACGGCGTTTGGAGGCGCGTTCCTGGCGGCTCTTTGGGTTGCGCTGATCATCTGGACCTACAGGGACATACGCGCCCGTGCCCGTGACCCGCTGGTACACGTCCTTTCAGCCCTGCTGGTGGGCCTGTTGAACCTGCCCGGTGTTCTTGTTTATTTGATCCTGCGTCCCGCCCGGACGCTCGAAGAAGAATACCAGCATACTTTAGAGGAAGAATCCTTACTCCAGGCGCTTGAAGAACTGCCGCTTTGTCCGGGATGTGAGCGCCGTATCAAAGACGATTGGCAAGTCTGTCCAAACTGCCATACCAAATTGAAAAAGACCTGTCATCATTGCGGCCGGCTCATGGAGCTACCGTGGAATATTTGTCCCTACTGCGGGACGCCGGTCCCGGGAATGCGCCAGGAAGGGATGAGCATGGACGAGGCTCTGCGCGAGTTGAAGCTGGAAGATAGCGATGGGGAAATCAAGGCAGAATAAGGTTTTCCGGCAAGGCTTTAGAAGACAAGCTCTTTTTCCTGGTCCAGGGATGAAATATCAACCGGCGATTCACGTCGCCGAATAGGTATCTGATAGAAGAAACATTTCAAACGGATTTGATCGGCAAATGAATCTTGCATCCACCAGCCTGTGGGAGACGAGGCTCTCAAGCCTAAAGAAGATCTCTGAAAAGCCCTGGTTCTATCCAGCGGCTTTGCTTTTAATTGGCCTGCTATCGTACGGATACGCGCTCACTTCCATGGGTTATTTTTGGGATGATTGGGAAGTCGTCTTCCTTCTAAATACGAAGAACCTGCCACTTCTCTATGGCTATTTTGCGTTCGACCGCCCCTTTGCATGGCCCTATCAGCTGATGTATTCCATGTTCGCCATGAACCCGATCGCGTGGCACCTCATGACACTGCTTCTGCGATGGGGGGGCATCCTGCTCCTCTATTTAACTCTGCGGCTGCTTTGGCCGCGTTATGATTCTTATTTCCGCTGGCTGGGGGCGCTGCTCATTGTATATCCGGGCTTTTTCCAGCAGTCCATTTCTGCCGCCTACAACCGGCATTTCACCGCATTCTTTCTATTCGGTCTCTCGATCTATCTAATGGCGTTGGCCGTCAAGCAGCCCAAGCGCGCCTGGTTCCTTTTTCCACTTTCCTGGTTACTGGCCTTTATTCAAGTCTTTACGATCGAATATTTCGTTGGCCTGGAGCTCATCAGGCCGCTGGTACTATGGTTTCTGATCTACGAGGAAAAAGGGAAGCGGATAAGGGGCTCGACAGGCAGGACCCTATTGCTTTCTTTGCCCTATTTGATCCTGCTGGGATTTTATTTCTGGTGGCGATTGATCGTTTTCCCGACCACCGTCGCGAAAACGAATTATGCCGGCGATTTCAAGATGTTTCAGGATTTCCAGCCCTCCGTTGTGGGCGGAATGTTCACTCTTTTCACGCGTGCTTTTTTTGACCTGATATATTCCACACTTCAGGTGTGGTTAACCGGGATCACCGGCCAGGCCGGCCTTACTTTTCAAAGCAAGGCAGTATGGTTCGCTTTTGGGCTGGGAATCATCATTACCGTTTTCTTTGCTTTCTTTCACCAGGCGGAAGACCTGACTGAGACAAAACCTGCGCAGACACCGCTGCCCCTGTTCCTGTTCGGCTTCTGTGCCTTCCTAACGAGCAGTCTATCCACATGGCTGACAAGCAAGCAGCTCAGCGGCGGCGGACGTTGGGACGATCGCTTTTCGATTGCGGTAATGTTCGGCGCGGGTCTCATGACCCTGGCTCTTGTCCTTTGGCTGATCCGGGCAGAGAAACGAAAACTGCTGCTAAGCCTCCTGCTTTTTCTTTCCATTACCACCCAGGTATTGACCGTCAATAAATACCGCCTGGATTGGCAGGTACAGCGCGATTACTACTGGCAGCTGGCTTGGCGTGCGCCGGCACTGCTACCCAACACCGCCATCGTATCCTGGGAACAGCCCTCAGAGTCGATCCCCGGCTATGATGCGAGTTTTGCGCTCAATGTCCTTTTTAGAGGAAAGGTTATCAATGGCTCAGCACCGTACTGGTTCTTTACGAATGACCGTTTCCTGAACATTGATTACAGGCCAAACCGACCGATTTATTATAAGGACCGCAACCTTCAGTTCAACGGGAATACCTCCGAAGCCATCTCCATCATACACCAGGCCGGAAATAGATGCCTGCAGGTGCTGGACGCTGTTTATGCAGGGCAGCCATTTTATTCCAGCGGGCAGGACCAGTTGATAAACCTCTCCAATGTGAATCGAATTGTGAATGACGCAAAAGCGGCTCCGCCGGACCACGATATTTTCGGATCCGAGCCCGCGCATACATGGTGCTACTATTTTGAAAAATCCGACCTGGCCCGCCAGGGTGGGGACTGGCAAACCATTCTCGTTTTAGAAAAGCAGTCAAAGGCAAAAGGCCTGGCTCCAAAATTCGGGCCCGAGTACATTCCCTTCATTGAAGCTCATGCCCAGCGTGGAGAATGGCAAAAAGCCTATGATCTGAGCCTGGCCGCGCAGAAACTTACTACAGGAGTAGAACCGCTCTTGTGTGCAAACTGGGGCCGATTGAGCAAGCTTGCATCGGCAAATGCCAACATTGTGGTTCAGGCAAAACAGTCTTTTTCCTGTCCAAACCTTTAGGAGCCCATGAAAATCGAATCCCTGGCACTCAATCATCTTCGCATGCCGCTCGTGGCACCTTTCGAGACTTCGTTCGGACGCGAGGTCGACCGGGAATGCGTCCTTATTTCCATCCACGCAGAGGGACTGACAGGCTATGGCGAGTGTGTTGCCACGCGCGATCCCGGCTATAACTATGAAACCACCGGGACAGCCCTGCATATTTTGAAAGATTTCATCGCACCGTTGATCCTTGGCCAGGACGTGAAGGATGCAGACGATTTCCAAAGACGAGTTTCCGGGATCCGCGGTCACCATCTTGCCAAGGCAGGCGTTGAGATGGCGCTTTGGGACCTACTGGGGAAACGCGACGGCCAATCACTGGGTTCAATGCTGGGCGGCAAACGGAACAATGTTGCAGTGGGGGTATCGGTTGGACTGCAGGAATTGCCTGCGGCGCTGGTTAAGACCGTGGGCCAATATGTCGAAAGCGGTTATTCGCGGGTTAAGATCAAGATCAAACCCGGACGTGATGTTGGCGATACCTCCGCGGTTCGCAAAGCCTTTCCAAACCTGCGTCTGCAAGTAGATGCAAACTCTGCGTTCACCCTGGAATTGGCGCAAGCACTCAAGCCGCTCGATGATATGTATCTGCTGCTGATCGAGCAACCGTTGTTCGAAGACGATATCTGGGATCATCATAAACTTCAAGCCGAATTCCGCACCCCGATCTGCCTGGACGAGAGTATTGTGTCGCCGCGTCATGCCCGCTACGCCCTGGAGATGAAAGCCTGCCGTATCATCAACATCAAGGCCGGCCGCGTGGGGGGGCTGAGCCAGGCGCTTGAGATCCACGACATGTGCATTTCCCAGAGCGTCCCGGTCTGGTGCGGGGGCATGTTGGAAACCGGCGTGGGGCGCGCCTCGAACCTGGCATTGGCTTCATTGCCGGGATTTACGCTCCCCGGCGATATTTCTGCCTCTGACCGTTACTATCGCCGCGATATCACGAAAGAACGCTTCACTTTGAATCCTGACAGCACCATTGCTATTCCGCAGGGCCCGGGCTTGGGAATTACAATTGATGATAAGGCCCTTGCAGATTACACGTTAGCCAAGCTCCTGTTGAAATAATCCCATAGTTTCCATCTGCAAATAGAGTGAACCCTCCCAGGGCCTTGTAGAAGGTCATAGTATTAGTCGGCTTCCTACCTCAGGTTCACAGGGTCAGGGATCTTCCAAATGAAATGGACTTTGCGCGTTGCCGTGCTCCTGGCTTTTGCTGTCACCGTATTATTGTTCCTGCCACCCTCCATCGGGTCTGGTAAGTCCATAATCAATCCGGGCGCGGGGGGATCCTTATCGGGTTTAGATAAAGTCTCAAGCTTAAGCAGCGCCGTCCTATCTCCCGCGTTGTGGATCAGTCCAGCCATACCCCCTTCGCTGCGGGCACAAGCAGAGGGCTGGGGCATCCCTGCAGCCGCTGACGCCGATTCTGCGTCCCTGCGTCTGGACATCCAACTTACGGGCAACAAGCAAACCACCTGGGTATATGCTTTAGTGGCGCCCTTCCCGACCTTGGCGGACGGTGTCACCTCTCCCGAACTGCTCGCAAACTGGAAGGGAAATCCGACAGGACCTTTTGCAGAGCATCCAATCCTAATGGATGCATCAACCCTTACCGCGTTTACCTCAAAATGGGGCCCGCCGGATCCGAATTCAGTTCAAGTCCTTCCGCCTGATCAACTGCTGGATAATGCCTGGTCTACCAAGCCATCCTGGGCGATTGTTCCCTTCGAATCACTAGACCCGCGTTGGAAAGTCCTTACGGTCGACGATCAATCACCCATCCATAAGGAATTCCAGGCGACTCACTTTGCGTTTGGCGGTTCAATCAATTCACCTCTTACCATCACATTTGGCCTGCAATGCTCCAATCCATGCCCGGTGTCGCCTCTGCCCAGTTTAACAGTAACGAACCGCGACCCCTCGAAAATGACCACCCTGATCATGACGGGCGTGACGGCGCTGGTCCGGGCGACGGCCTATACCATGAACATCAAAGGAGTTACCTATCCGGGGCGCGATATTTATGACTGGCTCACGCAGGCAGATATCACCCATATCAGCAATGAAGTGCCGTTCTACGACAAATGCCCGGATCCAAACCCGGATCAATCTCAATTGGTCTTTTGCAGCGATCCGCACTATATCGAGCTGTTAAACTTCGTCGGCGCGGATGTGGTGGAATTAACGGGCAATCATTTTGCCGATCATGGGCCGGGAGCGATGTTATATACCCTGGACCTCTATCACCAAAACAATATGCAATACTACGGAGGGGGTGCGGACCTGGAGGATGCACTCAAGCCCCTGCTGCTGGAGAACAACGGCAACAAGATCGCCTTCATTGGCTGTAACTCGGTGGATATTGGGAGACCGCCCACGGCTTCCGCGAATCATCCGGGCGCAGCCCCTTGCGACTACGATTACATGGTGGGACAAATTCACCAACTGCATGACGAGGGATATATCGTGATCACGTCTTTTCAATACTATGAGACTTATGACCCGAAACCCTTTGCTGCACAGCTACATGATTTCCGCCTGATGGCAGATGCGGGGGCGAATATTGTCCAGGGCAGCCAGGCCCATTTGCCCCAGATGATGGAGTTCTATGAAGGCGGATTCATCCATTATGGCCTGGGGAATCTGTTCTTTGACCAGATGGGCGACTCTCCGTGGTATCCCACCCGCCGTGAGTTCCTGGACCGACATGTGTTTTATGACGGCCACTATATCAGTACGGAGTTATTAACCGCCTTACTGGAGGATTATTCCCGCCCGCGCCCAATGACTCCCCAGGAGCGTTCAGCTTTTTTAACTGAGTATTTTTCCTTAAGCGGTTGGTAAGCTATAATCAACTTCTGTGAAACACAAATTGCTTGCCCTGGCGCTGGGCATCGTGCTTACCGCTTGTGCGCCTACTGCGACCCCATCCGCTCCCACCCTGCAACCACAAAAACCGATTTCCACGGGGACCACCAGCCCTAAGATTGAAACCCTATGGATCAGCCCTTCTGTTCCCGATGCGCTCCGGCAGGAGGCGCAGGTGTGGGGTATTGCACCAGCCTCCGATCCTTCGACTGCAGCGCTCAACCTTGATTATCATCCAGGCCTGGGGGGGACCGAGAGTCTTTGGATCTATGCGCTGGTTGTCCCGTTCCCCACTGTGACGGACGGCGTCACCTCTGATGAAATCCATCAGGCCTGGAAGGGCTCTTCTTCGGGGCCTTTTGCCGGGCGTCCAATCAGGATGGCGGAGTCCACGCTGGCGGCATTTACTGAGCTCTGGGGGGCGTCTGCTGAAGGTTCGGTCCAGACCTCCCCGGCGGATCAAATTCTGGATAATAGCTGGAAGAACATGCCCTCGTGGGCAATCGTCCCTTTTGAGGCGCTGGAGCCGATGTGGAAGGTTCTGACAATCGACGGTCAATCACCCGTTCGTAAAGATTTCAACCCGGCCGAATACCCACTGGAAGTGAGGTTTAGCCTTGGCGACGCCAAACCCAGCACAGCCGCAATCTCCATGCCCGCGACCAACCGCGATGCTTCCAAGCTGACCACGGTCATTATGACCGGCACCACGTCCCTGGTTCGCGAAATTGCCTACCAGATGGAAGTCCACGGAATTACCTATCCGGATAGTGACATTGGAGACTGGCTGCGGCAGCCCGATATTTTTCACGTGAGCAATGAGACCTCCTTCGATCCTCTGTGCCCACCGCCAAATCCATATGAAAACCGGTTCTATTGCAGTGATCCAAAATACATTGGCCTGTTCGATGACGCCGGTGTGGATATAGTTGAACTGACCGGCAATCATATCCTGGACAACGGCACGGCCTCCATGCTTTATACGCTGAACCTATATAAAGAGCATCATATGTTGTATTTCGGCGGGGGTGCGGACCTGGCTGATGCACGCAAACCGCTCTTAATCGAGAACCATGGAAACAAGATCGCCTTTCTCGGTTGTAACGCAGGAGAGCCGCCGGAACCATTTGCAACGAACCGGTCACCGGGCGCGAATCCCTGTGATTACGCCCTACTCTCCGGCCAGATAAGCCAGCTGCGCAAACAGGGCTATTTACCGATTGTAACTTTTCAATATAAGGAAGGTTATTCCCCTCAGGTGATGCCCTGGCAGGAGGCCGATTTTCACAAAGCAGCCGATGCGGGCGCGGTGATCGTCAGTGGAAGCCAATCCCACGTTCCGCAGGAGATGCAATTCTATAAGGGCACGTTTATCCATTATGGTTTGGGTAACCTCTTCTTCGGCCAGATGGGCAATCAGCCGCCCGGGCCAGGCTTACCGGTCCAACCTGCCGAGCGGTATGAGTTCCTGGATCGTCATGTTTTCTACGATGGTCGCTATATCGGCACGGAATTATTAACCGCCCTGCTGGAAGATTATGCGCGGCCGAGGCCGATGACGGCAGAAGAACGCGCCGCAATCCTGAGCGCATACTTTGGTTACAGCGGCTGGCTGCCTTTAATTCCCACCCCCGCGCCGGAGCAAACGCCGACGTTGTACCCGCTGCTGCATTTTGTGCCTTTGCCAACTCATACGCCGATCCCCAAAAGCACCACAACGCCCTGAGAGATTGTTTGACAAAGAGGAAATCACCCGGGACACCTGCACTGGTACCCAATGCAATGGTCAGAGGTGCAAGCGCCGGATGCCATTCAAAACGCGGGCTCTTTCGGCGGCAAACTTCTGCTGCACTTCTTTAAGCCTGACTAATCAAAATAGATATTTAGATCCGAGCAATCGAAGCGATTGCCGCAATTGGGACATTCTACCTTGCAGTTCTTTTCCACCATCTGGAAGCCGCAGCGATCACAGAGGTAGACGGCTTTCACTCTTGCCTGCGGCGCGCTGGTTTTGTTATCCGTGCCCTCGTTTTTTTCCTCGGCACCCATTTCAACCTTCCTTCCAAACGACAGGCTTCAGCAGAGATCGGTCGAACAAGCCCAACCCGGTTTCCCCTAATCTATGGACTTCGACCATCGCCGCCGCCAAATCTGTGCGAAGCTGTTCGATGTCGAGGCCCTGGCAGGTTTCCGGCCAGTCTTTCAGCCATCTCATACTGCGCCCGTAGACTTTGACTGCACCTGGGTAATTTCCGCGGGTAATGTGCAGGTAGGTGACCGCGGCCTCCAGTATTCCCTGATACAACTCACGTATCCTGCCTGTTTCTTCCTTCCAGGCAGCTTCCAACTCTTCGTGGGCTTCGAAATATTTCCCTTTATTGAAGAGCAGAATTCCCTGCAGGGCTCGAGGGTGAAGCATTCCTTCACAGCCGGTCATGTTGGCGGCAGTATATCATGGTTGCGATTTTCACCGGCTGACAGCGATTCCCCACTTCCGAAAAATGAACATAAGCAGGGTGTTCTCATGTCTCTCTTCATTGTCCGGGCAAACCTGCAAGGGAGCCGCGCGTAGATAATATGATTTTACCCGGTGGTAAAATTCCTTCACTCATGAACAGAAAGCGCTGGCTTCTACTTTTCTGTTTTGTTGTATTGGCAGCCATGACTTTGCTTGCTTCGAGCCTGCACGATGTGCATTTCCAACCGGGAAGGTCGCTGCCCATAACCCAAACCTCTGAGAACCCTATTCTCCTGCAGGCACCTGAAGTCCTGGCGGCTACCCCACTCTGGAAAATCCTATTAATTTGGCTGGCTTTTGTCATCAACCTGATCTTATTCTTCTACCTGCTACCGCCCGAAGTCCGCAAACGCATCATCCGGCAGGTCGTCAGTTTTGCCGTCGGCTCGCTCATTTTGTTGATCGCACTCCGTTATAAAATCCTACAATTGCCCAGCCTGCTCACTGACCCGGTTAACCTGTCAGACCAGCCCAAATCCGGCTCAAGTTCAGCTCAACCCCCTCCCATATTCCATCCGCCCCAAATCACGCCGTGGATGACTTATTTGATCAGCCTGGGCATATTGCTGGCGTTTCTTTTGCTGGCCTGGATCGCTTACCGTTGGTGGATACGATCGCACACCCACCGGTATGCTTCGCTTTCCGCCATAGGAGATATAGCCAAATCTTCGATGGACGACCTGGCTTCAGGCCGCGACTGGGGGGACGTCATCATCCAATCCTATGCCCGCATGAGCGAAGCGGTAAGCGCGAAGCGGGGACTGCAGCGCCACGAGGCCGCAACCCCGCGCGAATTTGCCAGGCGGCTTGAAAGGGCAGGTCTGCCTGCGGAGGCCGTAAACCGATTAACCAGGTTATTCGAGTCCGTCCGTTACGGGACGGGTAAATCGGATCAATCAGAGGTCAACGAAGCAGTAGCTTGCCTGGCTGCCATATTACAAGCCTGCGGAGTGGCTCCATGACGGTGCCACGGGGGCTGCTGCTGGCAGGGATCCTGATGATCTCGCTGGTATTCGCTTTCTTTCTGCGCGATGCCGTCTATGCGGCGGCAATCGTGCCTTTTGCCTATCTATTATGGCTGGCAAAATATTACTACTCGGCCATCCCACAGATATTTCTCTGGGCTTTCCTGCTAATTGTTTTACTTATCACGGTTACGTGGAATTTCCTGCCGGAGGCGCGGGCTACTCCACACAGACAAACGAAACGCAAACCAGCCGAAGGGCAGGTCGAGGCGCTTTCCGGATGGATCCTTAAGGCGCGCAAAGGCAGTTATTTCAAGTGGCAGTTGGCCAATCGCCTGGGCAGGATCGCCCGCGGGCTGGCTCAGACTTCCGGGCAGTACACAAATCCGGGCTCCGGAAATGAAGCGGTGGGTAAATATCTCGACGCCGGGTTAAATAATTCATTCGTGGATTTTCCCGGTCCCAAGAATAGATTTCAGCGTCCGCCACCAACGCCTCTCGACCTGGATCCCACAGAGGCAGTGGACTATCTTGAGTCTCAAATGGAGCTTAGACGTGACAGACATCCGTGAAGTCTCAGAGCTGAGCAGGAAGGTGATCGCGGAAATTGAGCGGGCGGTTGTGGGGAAGCGCGGCCTGTTGGAGATGGTTCTGGCCGCCGCCCTTGCGGGCGGCCATGTGCTCTTCGAAGATTTTCCCGGTCTTGGCAAGACGTTGATCGCCCGCAGTTTTTCAACGGCACTGGGCCTGGACTTCAAGCGGATACAATTTACGCCTGATCTTTTACCAGGCGACATTACCGGCGGTTACATATTCAATCGCGATCAGAATAAATTCGAACTCCGAAAAGGTCCGATATTCACAAACATAATACTGGCTGACGAAATTAACCGGGCATCCCCAAAGACCCAATCTGCCCTTCTCGAGGCCATGCAGGAACGGCAGGTGACCCTGGAAGGTGAAACCCTGATGCTGCCCGAGCCATTCCTTGTGCTGGCGACCCAAAACCCCATCGAATACGAAGGTACGTTTCCGCTGCCCGAGGCCCAACTCGATCGCTTCATCATGAAGCTGGCTGTAGGGTACCCAAATGTGGAGGAGGAGAAGGAAATCCTGCGGCGGCGCCGGGAGCGTATGCGTGATGAAATCCTGCTGATCCAGATCTTAAAACCCGGACAACTGACTGCTTTTCGCGATGAGATCGAAACCATTCACGTTGACGCGGATATCGAAAACTACATTGCCACCTTGATCCATGCCACGCGACAGGACCGTCGTGTTTCGGTGGGTGCTTCGCCGCGTGGCTCCCTGGCTTTTCTCAAGTTGGCGCGCGCTTACGCCGCTATCGAGGGACGGAACTACGTGGTCCCGGACGACGTGAAACGTTTTGGAGTGCCGGTGCTCAGCCATCGTTTGATCTTGCAGCCCGAATACTGGATGTCACAATCGGTTGCCGGCGATGTCATACAGGATGTCCTGGACAAGACTCCCGTCCCGGTGATCTCCTGATCGTGCATATGAACTCCAATTCTTACCCATGTCTCGCGGCGTCTTCCTAGGCCTGCTTATCTTCGTGCTTCTGGTCACCGGCCTTGCCACTTTGCATGGCGGACTGTTGGCGTTGACAATACCGCTTCTGGTTTACCTCTTTTACGGGCTGTGGCGCGGACCCGAAGAGATCAAGCTGACAGTGAACCGCACATTAAGCCAGGAACGCGTCGCGCCAAAGATACCTGTGAAGATAGAGGTAAGGCTTACCAACCTGGGCGGCGATCTGGAAGAGGCAGCGATCGAGGACGTTTTATCGCCGGTTCTGGAAGTTGTCGCTGGAAGCAATCGTCATCTGATCAGCCTGTCCAAAGGCGCAACTTTTGCTTTTGATTACACGGTAAGCGGTCCACGCGGCGGTTTTCCTTTCGAGACTTTACATTCCGAGGCCGGAGACCATTTGGGGCTATTGCGAGTGAAGCAGGATATTCGAATGCTTGGGCAATTATTCGTGTTCCCCAACATTGCCAGGATCAAGCACGTTCCCATACGGCCGCGGCGCACGCGAGTCTATGCGGGAACGATCCCAGCACGGGTGGGCGGCTCGGGGGTTGAATTCTTCGGGGTTCGCGATTATCAGCCGGGTGATTCACCGCGCCAGATCAACTGGCAGGTCAGCGCACGGCATGCGGAAGATCTATATTCCAACGAATTCCAGCAGGAGCGGGTAGCCGACGTAGGCATTGTGCTTGATGGTCGTGTGCGCTCCAACCTGTTCACCGCCGGGCATTCACTCTTTGAGCATTCGGTGCTGGCCGCTGGCGCGCTGGCCGATGCGTTCCTCACCGAGGGCAACCGGGTAGGTTTGTTGGTCTACAGCCAATACCTTCAATGGACCTGGCCCGGATATGGCAAATTGCAGCGCGAGCGCATCCTTCACGCTCTATCACATGCTGCTCCGGGCGCCAGCCAGGTGTTCGATGGTCTTCAATATTTGCCCACACGCATGTTCCCAATCGAGTCTCAGATCGTGCTGGTCAGTCCGCTGGTCGAAGACGATTATCAGCCTCTTATTCAACTGCGGGCACGAGGTTATCAGGTGCTGGTGGTGAGTCCGGATCCGGTTTCGTTCGAACAAACGTATTTGACGAACCGGCCCGAGGTGCGGCTGGCCGCGAGGGTGATCCGCATGGAGCGCGAGCTAATGCTTAATCGCATTCAGCAGGCGGGCGTGCAACTTGTCGAATGGAATGTCACCCAACCTTTCGACCAAGCTGCCCGACGTTTCTTCAGGCGCCGTATTCAGATGGGAGACAGGCTGTGATCCTTTTCGCCCTGCTCTTCAGTATCCTCCTCGGCATCGGTTCGCTGGCCTGGGGATACACCCAAGTCGGGCTCTCGCAATTCGCACAATGGATCCTCATTTTTGGCGCGGCCTGGCTCTTTGCGGTCTGGCAGCGCTGGCGCTGGTTCGCCTATTTGGGTTTGAGCTTCAATTTTTTGGCGGCTGCCCTGGGTTTATGGTTCTTGAATTTTCAACCCGGTTGGATGTTCGCCGGCGCGATAGGCGGGCTTTTGGCCTGGGACCTTACGTACTTTCGATTTCGTCAGCGGTTCGCGGCGTCGCCAGAAGAGCGGCAGGCCACGGGAAAGCGTCACTTGTTCAGGATTTCTTTCCTGGCTTTGCTCGGCTTTGCGCTAGCAAATGCGGCCATGGCCCTGAAATTACAATTCAACTTTGAATGGGCATTGTTGTCGGCGATAGTAGCGGCCCTGGGGATCACTCAAATAGTCTCCTGGCTGCGCAAAAAGGACAGGTAGGGCAAGGCAAAAAGAGATCCATTTCATTATATAGTTCGCCTATAAAGGGAAAAAGTACTTCCGTAACTAGCGGAAGTGCTTTTTTTCTCCCAACTTTTGCAAACCTTTTGCTCCAAATAGCAATCTGTAAAACAGGCAAAAGCTGGGAAAATTAGAGCAATTATCATGAATGAGGTGGAATCAATGTTCTCCAAAAAGAAAATCTCTGTTCTGTCATTGTTAATATTACTTACTTTGATGGCGTCGCTGGTGTTCCCGATGGCGGCTTTTGCCGACGATATTGCGCCGACCCCGCCCCCGGAGGTACCGGCGGTTGAAACCGCCGCGCCGGCCACAGAAGCGGCCGCGAACCCGACCGACACCGCTCCTACGGAGGCAGCGGCCACGGAGGTCGCTGCCGATCCAACGGAGGCGGTTCCTGACAACCCGGTCTCAACAGAGGCCGCAACCGATGCAGCAGCGACCGATACGCCGGTTGAACCAACCAGCACAGTAGTCGTCCAAACGGCTGCCCCTGCTGAAACAACTGCAGATGTGGTGGCGGCTCTTAGTGATGCCGGGGCGGTGCTGTTGGATAATGACGGCAGCCAGGTGCCCTTGGTTTCTCAGCGGGCGGCCGATGCGCTCTCGGCAACCGATCCCTGGTTCGATGCAGGAAGCGGGGTCATCGTTGGTTATTCTTCGACCGGGAGTTGTGCTGCTGTGGTGACCGAATGCCATACCAGCGCTACACCAATCCAGGCTGCGATCAATGACGGGCGTTCAGACGCCAAAACAATCTTTGTGGAGCAGGGATTTTATAACGAAAACGTGACCCTTGCCAAACAAGTGGTACTGACCGGATTAGGCACCGGCGCAACTGTTAATAGTTTTACGCTTAATAGCGGGGCCAATGCAACCGGATCGAGCAATATTTTTGCGCCGGTCGTCAATGTGAATAATGGAGCCAAGGTCCAGAACGGCGTTGACCTGGCAGCCAATGGGGGAACCGTCAATGTCGGTGCAGGCAATTATGTTGAGCAGGTGGTTATCGAGGGCAAGGATCTCACCTTGCAGGCCTCGGGTGCCGGTGCGGTCATTCAAGCACCGGATACTGTGCCACTCTGCTTTACGACTTCCTCCAACCAAAAGCCAGTGGTTTGCGTCAAAAATGCGACCAACGTAATTATCAAGGGTCTGACTGTCGACGGCCGCGGCAAAGGCGATGCAAATAATCGACTGGACGGCATCGGCTACTATAATGCGGGCGGGACCGTACAAGGGAATACGATCGAGCACATTCGAAACACTCCCTTGAACGGTGTGCAGGCCGGTGTTGCGCTGTATGCATACAACCAGGATGGGAACGCGTGCACGCTCAATGTCTTTTCCAATACGATCTTCGATTACCAAAAGAACGGCATGGCCCTAAGCGGAAATGGCCTTAGCGTGGATGTTGAAAATAATACCGTAACGGGAGCCGGCCCCACCTCGCTCACAGCGCAGAATGGGATTCAGCTCAGTTATGGCGCCGTTGGCAAGATCAGCGGGAACACGGTAAGCGGCAACTTCTGGACAGGGACTTACGGTGGGAGCAATGACCCGATCTCCGATCCAAATGCCGATGGGGCGGCAGGAATCCTGATCTACCAACCCGGAACGGGGACAATTGAAGTATCCAATAACGAGGTGCTCGGGAACCAGTTTGGGATCGCTTCTTTCGACACGAAAAGTCTGGATCTTCACGACAATACGATCCAAGGAATTGCTCATACAGGCAATGGCTACCCGGCCGGGATCGTTTTGTCGGGCAGCGCGGGATTTAACTCGACAGGGACGATACAAAACAATACAATCACCTTGAATGATTATGGGGTCCTGGCCTTCAATACGCCCGAGGTTGGCATCCACAATAATTCCATTACAGGTAATACGATTTACGGTATTTGGAGCGATGCACGCATCGATGCCACATATAATTGGTGGGGGAGCGCCACAGGACCCAATGACAATTCGCCGGTACCGGATGTTTGCGGAGTGAGTTTCACCAACCCCGGCGGAACGGGCGATGCTGCGAGCACTTGTGTCCTGTACGACCCGTGGCTGACCGCGGATCCTTTTGCCGGCGGTCCGGCCGTGCCCCCAACGGGAGGACCCGGCAGCGGGCGAGGGCAAACCGGAACTTCGAGCAATACCTCCGTCATACCAGTAACCGGCGGCCTACCGACAGCCATCAGCTGCGACACTCCTTCCCTTACCTTGAAGATGGAAGAAATTGAAGTTACTCTTACCGGCCTATGCGGGTATGATGTGATCCTGGAACAGGTCTCGAAGGAAAATCTGCCTGGCGATTTGGGCCAGGGAGACAACCTGGAAGACGGTCTTGTCATCAAGATCATGAAAGGTGGACAGGTCATCGATACACTGCCCATCGAGGCCTCACTCCTCGTAGGCTATCCAAAACCCATCAGCGGCGAAACCTCTGTTATGACATGGAGTGGAAATGGATGGCAGGAACAGGTCTCGTACATTGATGGAAACAACATTATGACTGAGCTACCGGCACCTGCAACCCTGATCCTGGTAACCCATTAGAAAATTGTTGACGATAAACGCCCTCCTCATTTTTGAGGAGGGCGTTTGTGCTTTAATAGTGGGCATTTGTGATAGGATTGCATCAGCTAATCCTCATTCCACATACTTAAACCCCAATCCAGCGAGCCTCCCATGTTTGATCTCCCCGATGACGAAATCCTCCTGCTTTCAAAGGAACATGTCTTTTGGACCTGGTCGGCGCAAGCTAAAGTCAATCCGATCCCCGTCAAGCGCGCAAAAGGCGTTTACTTCTGGGACGTGAACGACAAGCGCTACCTCGACTTCAACTCGATGACGATGTGTGTCAATATCGGTCACGGCGATGAGCGTGTCATCGAGGCGATGGTCGAGCAGGCCCGCCAGCTGCCGTATACGGCGCCGGGCATGACGAATACAGTGCGTGCCCTGGCTTCCAGATTGGTCGCTGAAGTGTCGCCGGGAGGAAAACTAACCAAGGTGCTGTTCACGCTAGGGGGGGCAGATGCCAACGAGAATGCCATTAAGCTGGCCCGCGGCTACACCGGTCGTTTCAAGGTGTTGACCCGCTATCGTTCTTATCATGGGGCAACCGCGGGGGCCATTGCGGCAACCGGCGATCCCCGGCGTGTGGCCTGGGAGCCGATGGTGATGCCGGGTATCGTTCACTTCCTTGACCCCTATCGTTATCGTTCCACCTTCCATCGGGCCAACCCGGATATTTCAGAAGAAGAGTTCACTCGCGATTACCTGAATCACCTCGAAGAGATCATCCAATATGAAGGACCCGAAACCATTGCCGCCGTTCTCATCGAGTTGGTCACCGGCACGAACGGCATTATCATACCGCCAGACGGTTACATGCAGGGCGTGCGCGCCCTGTGCGACAAGTTCGGATTGGTGATGATCGCAGACGAGGTAATGAGCGGCTTTGGCCGGACGGGGAAATGGTTCGCGGTCGATCATTGGAACGTGGTGCCGGACATCATGACCATGGCAAAGGGGCTGACCTCCGCCTACGCACCACTGGGCGCGGTGGCCATGAAACCCGAGATCGCGGCTCACTTCGACCAGGTGACGTATAAGTCGGGATTAACTTATACATCACACCCGATTTCGCTGGCGGCCGCCATTGCGAATATCAACGTGATGAAAACCGATAAGATCATCGAACATGCGGCTGCGATGGGACCGACATTAAGACGCATGCTGAGCGACCTGGGTGAGGCGCATCCATCTGTCGGGGAAGTGCGCTCGATCGGCCTTTTCGGGATCATCGAACTGGTCAAAGACCGGAAGACGAAAGAACCCATGGCCCCGTGGAATGGGACCAGCCCTGAGATGGCCGCGTTCAAGAATTACTGCTACGACAACGGACTATTTCTCGATATCCACTGGCATACGGCGCTCATTATCCCGCCCTTGATCATTACCGAGGAACAACTTGCAGAGGGTTTCAAGGTGCTGGATGCGGCATTGAAAATCACAGATCAAGCCGCCAAATAGTTCCCTAAATTTCAAACGCGGCCCTTATTGCTCTGACTATCTCCTCGGGTTTTGCGGAGATGTCTATTGCCAGGACATCCTGAGGTTCTTCGAGGGCGGCGAATTGGCTGGCCAGTAGATCAGTGGTCATGAAATGGCGCTGGCGGCTGGTCAGACGTTCCTTGATCAGCTCAAAGCTTCCAACCAAGTAGACAAATTGGACGATGTGGTCTACCTGAAGCCCCGTCCGATAAATTTCCTTCAGGGCCGAACAGGCAAAGACGGCCTGCTTGTTTTGTCCGATATAATCAAGAACTAAATCATGAAGGGATTGAAGCCAGGGTTCGCGGTCCTCGTCCGTCAACGGGACGCCGCTCGACATTTTTGCGATATTCTCCGGTGGATGAAAATCGTCGGCATCCTGGAAGTCCCATCCCAGATCCCGGGCAAGGAGCCTGCCGATGGTGGTCTTACCGGAGCCAGAGACACCCATCAGAATAATGATCATTAGATGCTTTGTATTCTTCCCTACTATATACCGGATGGAGGTCTCATGCAAGCGGGAAGGGTAATTTGGAGTCCAAACCGACTTTTCTTACTCGGCCGTAATAATTATTGCCGGCTCCAAGGGGCCCGAACCGGGGACCGTTTCAGAATGCATTCCCTCCTAACTTCCAGCCGTTTAGTTGTCACTTATTGCCTCTTTTTGCATCTGATAAAATGTGGATAGTAATAATTCTGAGGAAAAGATCGTCTGGTTCATAGACGAAATTCACGACGGGATAAGGTTTCGAGAATCAAAATGGGATCAAATGGAAATTCAAATCACGTTCAGGTCCTGGTGCTTGGCTCCGGGCCAGCAGGGCTTTCGGCCGCGTTGTATGCCGCGCGTGCAGAGCTCGCGCCGGTTGTATTGACCGGAATCCAATTGGGTGGGCAGGCCGCACTGACCTATACCATTGAGAACTATCCGGGCTTCCCCGATGGGCTGGGTGGAGCGCAATTGGGCGAGCTGTTCCAGAAGCAAGCGGAGCATTTCGGGGCGAAGGTGGAATTCGATACGGCTCATGAAGTCGATCTTTCACAACGGCCCTTCAAAGTCACGACGGATAATGGCGGTTACGTCGCGGATACTCTCATCATCACGACGGGCGCCGACCCTAATCACCTCAACGTCCCGGGCGAGAATGATTTTACCGGACGTGGGGTTTCATATTGCGCCACCTGTGATGGCTGGTTCTTCAAGGACAAAAAAGTCGTAGTCGTTGGCGGCGGAGACAGCGCCCTCGAGGAAGGGCTGTTCATAACGCGTTACGCCTCGTCTGTGACGATCATTCATCGGCGTGAAGAGTTACGGGCCAGTCCGCTGCTGCAGTCGCGGGCCAAAGAGCATCCCAAGGTTGACTTCATATGGAACTCCGTTATCACGGAGGTACTCGGCTCCGACAAAGTGGAAGCGGTTCGATTGAAGAATTTAAAAACCGGCGAGGAGACCATCTTCGAAACAGACGGTGTGTTCATCTTCATCGGTCACACTCCAAACACAGACATGTTCAAGGGCCAATTGGAAATGGACTCGCGCGGCTACCTCAAAATTGACGAGAAAATGCAGACCACAAAAGCGGGTGTTTTCGCTGCAGGCGAAGCAGCCGACCCGCATTTCCGTCAAGTGGTCACCTCGGCGGGGATGGGGGCCGCGGCTGCCATCCAAGCGACGCGTTTTCTCGAAGCAGAGTCCGGTTAAGTTCCGGCAGAATATAAATGAAGGACTTTCGTAGCTTTTTAGCCTGCGGAAGTCCTTTTCTTTCACTCCAGGCACATATTTAAGCTTGTATTTGAATAAAAGTGACATATTATACTTTTGGCCCAAAACGGTTTCGGATAAAATAGAAGGGTATTATTCGTAATTCTCTTACCAAAAGTCCTATTTTCTACACTGTTGCTTTGATCTGATATTAGAGGTTTTGCAGCGTGGTAGGAAAACACCTACCGGAAGGAGTAGTCCAAATCTGCAGCAATCGGAGGCTTAATGAATAAGATCTCTATCATCGGAGCGGGTATGACGGGTTCAACCACAGCCCACTGGCTCGCTGAACGCGAACTGGCGGACCTCGTGTTGGTGGATGTGGTCGAGGGGATGCCGCAAGGCAAAGGGTTGGACATGCTCGAAGCCATGCCTATCATTGGCAGGGATGTTGAAATTGTCGGCTCGAATGATTATGCGGCGACCAAGAATTCAGACATCGTTATTATCACGGCCGGCCTGCCGCGCAAGCCCGGTATGAGCCGCGATGATTTGCTGACGGCGAACGCCGAGATCGTTGGGAAAGCCGCGACCGAGACCTTGAAATATTCGCCTGAGGCGATCTATATAGTGCTCACCAATCCGCTCGATACAATGGCATACCTAACCCTGAAGCTTAATAAACTGCCCCGCGAGCGTGTTGTGGGTCAGGCCGGCGTTCTGGATTCGGCACGGATGCGGGCCTTTGTGGCCATGGAAACCGGCGTGAGCGTGGAGAATATAAATTGCTATGTGTTGGGCGGGCACGGTGATGAGATGGTGCCGCTAACGCGACACTCCAATATCGCCGGAATCCCCCTGCGCGATTATTTGCCTGCAGACAAGCTGGCAGCGATCCTCACCCGTACACGCAAGGGGGGAGGCGAGATCGTGAATTTGCTAAAAACCGGCTCGGCCTTCTATGCTCCGGCAGCGGCAGTAGCTCAGATGACCGAAGCCATCCTTAAAGACAGGCATCTGGTTGTGCCCTGCTCCACGTACATGCAGGGCGAATATGGCCTGGACGGGATCTTTTTTGGCGCACCGGTAAAACTCGGCCGAAAAGGAGTAGAGCAGGTCATCGAATATCAACTGGACGCAGAAGAGAAATTACTCTTTGAAAAATCTGCAGCAGCCGTGAAAGAAACCCACGAAGCCTTGAAAAAGCTGGTAAAAATCTAATTTCAACCTACCCCGATTCCCTTCACCAGGAAGGCTGAATCAAGGGGCAAGGTCTGGAGGAAAAATGATCCTGCACGAGAAAATCTCTGCTCAACTCCCGGAAATGCGCGAACGCGTGAAGTCGCTTGCCAAAGAGCATGGCGACGTTGTCGTGGACCAGGTCACCGTCGGGCAGATCCTGGGCGGCATGCGCGATATCAAGTCGCTGCTGACCGATGTCTCGTTCGTCGACCCGGCGGAAGGTATACGCTTCCGCGGCATGTCCATCCCTGAAGTCCTGAAGGCTCTGCCCAAAGCCCGCGGCGGAAAAATGCCGTTGGTTGGGGGGTTGTATTACCTGCTGATGGTGGGCGAGGTGCCGAACAAAGAGCAGGCCATGGAAGTGGAAGCCGAATGGGGGAAGCGCGCCGTGGTCCCGGATTACGTTTATAAGATGCTCAAGTCCATGCCGAAAGAGACGCATCCGATGACCCTGTTCTCCCAGGCGGTGCTGGCTTTGCAGAACGAATCAGCTTTTGCAAAGAAGTACCACGAGGGCATGAAGAAAGACGTTTACTGGGAGCCTGCTCTCGAAGACAGCCTAAACCTTACGGCAAAATTACCCGTCATTGCGGCGTTTATCTACAGGATGAAATACTTTGGTGAGACCCGCAAGCCAAAATACAACCCAAAGTGGGACTACGGGGCCAACTTCTCCAAGATGCTGGGTGTGGCTGACAAGAAAGGTTATGCCGAACTGGCCCGCCTGTATTTTGTTTTGCACAGCGACCACGAATCAGGGAATGTCTCGGCGCATGCCATGCACCTGGTGGGCTCGGCTTTGTCGGATCCCTATTATTCCTTCTCGGCAGCCCTCAACGGCCTGGCAGGCCCGCTCCATGGACTTGCCAACCAGGAGTGCCTTAGCTGGCTGATCGATGTCAAGAATCAATTCGGCGGAGTGCCGACGCGGGATCAACTCTATAAATTCGCCTGGGATACCCTCAACAGCGGCAAGGTTATTCCCGGTTATGGACACGCGGTGCTGCGCGTGCCCGATCCGCGCTATATGGCCCAGATGGAGTTTGCCAAAAAGAGATTTCCCGAAGATGAGCTTCTTCGCCTGGCACAGCTGGTCTTTGACGTGGTGCCCCAGGTTTTGAAAGAACAGGGCAAGGCCAAGAATCCCGCTCCGAATGTGGATGCCATCAGTGGGACGCTGCAGTATTACTATGGCGTGCGCGAGTTTGACTTTTATACCGTACTGTTCGGCGTCGGCCGCGCCCTGGGGGTGACAGCTAATCTGGTCTGGTCGCGGGCCTTGGGCTCGCCGATCGAGCGCCCGAAGTCGATGACAACGAAAATGCTGGAAGAAGTGGTCCAAAAGACGCTTCAGCCCGCCTAGCGGGGCTCGAGACAAACAAGAAACGGCACAATTTCTGTGCCGTTTTTTGTTTTGGTTAATTCAGCTATTTATTTCTCCTTAGAGGATGGATTGGATCTTGCGCCTCGAATTTTTCGATCTTTACATCCGTGCCTTCCCCCGCACCTTCCATGGAATGATTTGCTTGGCGTGTTCGATATTATCCGTTCCGATTGCCCAGCCAGTGTGGGCTTCTCGTGGCAGCCCCAATCAAACTGGTGCAAATAACCGGCATTATGGATCTCCTGGACAAGCATGTCACAGTCTTCGGCGTCGTGCGGCGATTCGATCAGATACCGATATATAGTTGTTCTCCTGTTACTTTCTCACCTTATAAAACGACCAAAATATACGAGATGGGGGCATTATAAATCCGGTTTTCAAAAGGTTAAGGGTAAGCACTTGAGAGTCCCTTTACGTCTACAAGCTTGCTGTCTTTGCGAACGTAGATCCCGTTATCGAGTTGCTGATATTCGCTCTTATCTTTCATGAAATCCCCCAATTTGATCCAGTTATCAGCAATCAGGTCGGGCTTCAATTGCAGGATACTGTACCCATAGTTCCATTTATCGTGACCCGGATAGAAGGGACCGGTCATGGGCCCCTTTGCGATCACAGGGTCGTTCAAGCCTAGCAAATCGATAGTCCTGCGTTCAGAGTAATAAGGGATTTGCCCCGCGGCGTGTACGGCGATGGTTGCCTGAGGCGCTGTGTACTCTGCGAGGGCAAGTCCCAGCTTGACGCGGCGGATGTCGGCTTTGAGCAGGGGGGCATTGTCTATGGCCCAAGTGATCCAAGGCTGCCCACTTATGACCAATAAGGCTGACAACGCGATCCCAATGGAAATGGCGGACTGAATTATCGGTTTGGATAGAATGCTTGGATGCCTTATCGTCATGAGGTCACAAAGGACGCGATCGGCGCCAAGACTGAAAAGAATGATCAGGGCCGGCATGCCCTGGGTGATGAAACGGTTGGCCGCGGCCACCTCCACCTCGGCATAGTCTCCACCCACCCAAATGGAATACGCGCACTGCACCAAAAACAGGCCCGCCAGCAGCAGAGATTCTCAATTCTGCAGCTCTTTGTAAAAGATTACGCCCGCCAGCGAAAAAAGGGCCAACATTAGGACATCGCGTGTAGTGTACTGATTGAAAACAAGGATGCCGTTCTTGATCCGCTCCCAGGCGGAAGCGCCGACAACCTTTTGATAATAGGTATTGGGCAGGAAATCCCCAAAGTAAGCCCGCTGTAACCAAAGGATCGCGGCCGCCGTAAGGAGAAGTATTAATAAAGGTAGGGCAGTGCGGCGTACATTGAAATTGCCCCGGCTAACTAGATAAATACCGATGATAAAAAGCTGAAGAATGGCGTCCATACGGACTATTACAGTCACAAAGAAGATAAGGCCCAGGACGATGGATGTGAGCCGGTAATTGTCATTTTTGAATCGGAAGGCCGTAAGCGCCCCCAAATCAATGAGCAGAGTTAATAGGCCCACTTCCATGCCCCTCAGAGACCAAAAAACCAATGGAAAATAGAAGACCGTGATGACTGCTGCGATCAAGGGCGCGTATTTTGCCCCCGGTAGAAGTGCTTCGCATATCTTGTAAACAACGCAGGCGTTGGCCAGCAAGCAGAGCGCGGAGGCGACCATAATGCCCAGGGAGATCTTGGAGGCGGGGAGGCCGAACAACTGGAGAAGAGTCATGAAGAACATCCAGCCCGGATTGGTAAATCCCTCCACCGGTTTGTCACCAATGTTCCAGACCGCACCGAATCCTTGTGCTACATGCTGAGCGTAGCGCATGCTTACCATGGCATCGTCAATTAGCGTGAAATAGAGGCTGCCCTGCATGCGGAAGGCCGTCCGCAAGATGAAGACGAGATAGAACACCGCGGCAGCGAGCAATACAAGTTTAAGATGGGTGGTTGGTTTAAGCATCTATTCTCAGCAGTTTACAAAAGGACAAAACCCGATTCGCGAGGATGAAGGTCAAAATCGACCCCTGATCCGCGGAAAATCGAACTTTCTCATCTCTTGCAACATGCGCTGATTCTACTTCACAACCTTGTACAACTTGATATCATCATAGCCGGCGAAGTTGAATGTATTGGGCATGGTATAGATTGGCTGGAAGGCTACGGTTATATTTTCATGCTCCAGATAATACCGAGCGAGGAAGACCGTAAAACTTGATCTGGTCATCAAATAAATATTGTTCTTTTTGTAAAAAGCATCCGGTAAGGATTGGATACCAAACTTCTGCAATGTCTGTTCGTAAGAAGGTGAAAAGGTGATCCAACCTGTATCGAAATAGGAAACGCCGGGAAACTCCAAAATAAACGGGTTCGACCACTCCATGGGCAGCCCATGAGCTGGTGATACGATAAGTGGATTGGCAGATATTTTTCCTTCCAGCTTGAGATTGTTCAAGTCAGCCCGTATTCTTTGGTAAGCAATTTGCTTGTTCAGGTTGATACTTGATGTCGCCACGGACAGATTTAGAATTGATACCATTCCGGTTACAAGAAATATCAATGAACCGTAGAAAGCCATCCTTGATAAAGTTGTCCGATTGTTGAAGGAGGGCAACTGATTTAAACCGCCTGCACCGATAGAGGGCATAATGACTATCCCCAAAATCGTGCCGCAAGCAAGAGAGGACATCAGCACATACTCGGGATCTTTATAGGCCCAGGCTAGAAACAGGTTTTCGCCCAGACAAAACGCCCCAATTATCGAAAGAATCAACGCCGGTTTTCTCGAAGGCAGCTGGTAAAGGAACCAAAGCAAAGTACCTACCATGAGTATTAGATAGGTAGCGAATTGGGGATGGCCTAGATTGGTGACGAAGGCGGTCAACGTCCTCACGGGCTCTCCGCTCGTGGCCGGGACATGGGCATCCAGGTATTCAATGTGATCCAGGGAGTAGATTCCTTGGTCTGGGAAAAACCAGCGGGCAAATAGTTCCTGATCGTTGCCGCTCCAACCGACATGGTGAATTTCACCGTGTATATTTTCTAGTCTGTGCGAATCGTGGAGCGATTGCCTGGTCTTGTTATAGAAATAGTAAGTATGCCAGGCCGGTTGACTCCGTACGTAAAGTCTATCCAAGACGTAACCGGCGCCAACGAGCGAACCGGCGATGAGGCAACCTAAGAAAACCGTCTTGAGGCTAAGGGAAGGAGCTATGAATATCAAACCAGATATAGTCACCGGCAAGATAAGCACCAGCATCTCGATTCGAATCAGGCTTCCAATCAGGACTAAGATTACCCCGCTAACGATCGGCGCCTTTTTTGGAGGGGAGGATGACTTTGCAGAGGACCAAATCAGGCATATACCCGCAAAACAAGCCAGTAAGGCGACGCTCGTATAAGTGATGTTAAGCATAAAATAAGCCGCGCCAGCCAGGATAATACACGCACCCATGACCTTATTGAGAATTTGCATGGGGCTGGCAAACAAAATATACATCAGCCCCCATAACGAGAGAAGGTTGATCAGGCTGAAAATCAGTATTTCCCAATTAAGCGCCGTAGGAAGGGCGTAAAGGGGTGCTAATATAAAGCCCAATAGAATATTGCTATAGATTAAGAACGGTGTTGGATTGCCGCCGGGGAAACCGTAGAGGACTGAAATTATCTTGAGGTCGTCGTTGATCGCATAACCTGGATGCATAAAACCAAGACAGGTTACAGAAAAAACAGTCATCACAAAAATGGATGACACGGAGGGGATTGAGAGAAGACGCCCAAGCACGGTTTTCATGAACTGATTACTTCTCCTGCCTGCTCTGAATGCAGCAATGTTCCCGGTCGAATGAAAGACAGAAAAATGAAGCAGTGGAACACCCTGAGGATGTACGGGGTATGCCATAGAAGAACGCGGAGTCAACCCCAAGACGGCGCAAAAGTAACGCTAGAATTGTACCGCCAGTGCCTCCCACAAAATGATCCGGATTAGAGCCAAGCCGAAATTCGGCATTACCGCGGTGGGACCGGCCAAAAGTCTAAAGAAGCAGTTCCCAGCGGGTAAGCAACCAAACCCGAAATAGTCGAGACATTACCAGGCAACAAACCGGACAAGATCTCTCGATTCTTCTTCAGAGACCTATAGATTCAAAGCGGCAACTCGCTGACGCGCGTTGAGGGTCTTCAAAGCCCCGAGTCAATTGAGGAATCTTGTGCGGAAGCGGTCGAGATTGATGCAAGGAGAAGTATAATTTCGGTCTGATGCCGTTCATGTTGACACTCATCGGAATAGCACTATTTCTATTGGGGGCCATCGCCAGTTTCTTTTCTGGGATTCGTGCTCAGCAGAAGAGCCGCCGTCTAGCCGATTATCGGCTTCGTCAAAGATATATCGCGAGGGCGCGCTGGTATGTTGTTGCCGGTTCATTTTCTGGACTCATTGCCGTCGTTCTATTGGTTCTTAACCAGCCTGCCCCGCCCCCCGCAACTCCGGTGCCCTCTTCGACGACTAGGATCAGCCTGGGCACTGCCCTAGCCTCATCAACGCCATTCATTCCTACAAGAAGCGGTTCACCCACCAGCAGTCCAACGCCCGTAAAATCGCCGACGTTTTTCGTGATCACTCCCTCGCCAATTAATTCACCGACGAGTGCCTTAACGTCTACGCCAGCCTTGCCCATTGCTGTTCAGGCCCTGATCCAGGGAACGGTAACGCCCCCTTATGATGTGCAGATTGGAAAAATTCATTTCTCCACAGAGATCAATGGGTATCAGTTGGTGGCGCCCGCCACGAGCTTTCAGAACCCGATCAAACGGGTATTTGCTGAATTTACATTTCAACCCATAGGGGCAAAAGTGGCGTGGACTGCCCTTTGGTTTCTAAATGGGCAGCTCAAAGCTATTGATACGACCTCGTGGGAAAACCCGCCGGTGGGTGTCTCCGGGCTGGGAATCTCAGATTGGGAACGACCCGGGCAGGATTGGTCTGCAGGTAACTATGAGGTCCAGATTTTTGTTGGCGCCCAGTGGAAAGCGTCCGGAACTTTTTCTCTGGCGGGGGAGCCTCCCACGATTACGCCCACCTGGACATTGACTCCATCCGTCGTTCCTTCAAGTACTCTAACCCAGACACCCGTTCCAACCTCGACTTCGCGGCCCACATCAACTAAAACTTTGATCCCCACGACTACACCAGTACCGACTTCGACCCATACACCTGTACCCACCGCTACATCACGACCTATTGCGACCTGGACTTCGCTTCCGACCGCGACCTCCTCGCCTACTTCCACCCGCACCCCAATACCCACCCCGACGCTGACCCCCTCCAGAACGCCGACACCCAAACCATCTTCTACGCCGACTCTCATGCCATCCTTAACCCCAAGCAGGACGCCGGCTCCAACCGTAACTTATACACCGACCAGAACACAGGCTCCACCTGCGACTTTGACCCCCGCCATCAAGTCACTAGCCGTTACAGCCCGTCCGGCTACGCTAACACCGTCAAAGGTGCCACCTCCAACCCTTACCAATACGCCTTCTCCCACTCCCACAAAGACTTCTTCCTCCACCCCGACCCGGACCCCGCTTCCGACCTTTACCTGGACTCCGTCAGCCACACCCACACGGACGCCTCTACCTCCCCCCACTCTCACAAACTCGCCTTCCCCAACCAACACACTTATTCCAACTGCCACGGAAACGGAGACGAGTACGCCCTCCGTCACGCCTACAAGAACCCTGGCACCCACTTCAACGTCCACTCCCACGCCCCAGCCAACGAAGACAGTGATTCCCACGGCCACTTTTACTCCAAGTCCGGCGCCTACCAAGACTGCCACATTGACCCTGACTCCGCTGCCTTCCCGTACGCCCACCCTGACACTGACGGCCACTATTACGCCGACCTCACCTCCAACATTCACCGCTACGCCAGCCTCGATTACGGTCAAAGTCTTCTTCACGGGCACACAGCAGATTGATAAGCGCGTTCCGCCCTATGACGAGCCGGTTTTGCGTGAGATCAGCTCTGCAGTGAATCCCATCGCGGCCGCCCTGGATGAATATTTCAAAGGCCCGAATGCGGAAGAACAGAGCCGCGGGTTGGTTGCCACCTGGAATGGATTTGTTGGCTATCGCAGGATCGATTTTTCGAACGGTATTCTCAATATCTATTTGACTGGATATTGCCAGTCGGACGGGACTTCGTACAATATTGCGGAGCCATTGACTGGCACAATGAAACAATTCGCCGGTGTGTCGTATGTGAAGATTTACGACGAATATGAGCGGACGCGGGATCCATTTGGCCAGAATGATTCCGCGCCGGTGTGTCTGGAAGCAACCGCTACGCCCACTCGGACACTAACTCCAACGGCTTCGTTGACGCTGACCATAACTCCCTCGCTCACCCCAACACGAACGCCGCTGCCAACCGCGACTCTCACACCATCTGCTACAAACACGCGAACGCCAGTCCCAACTGCAACTTTGGTACCGTCCGATACACCCACCAGAACACCGTTGCCGACTCCGACTATAACCCCATCCAACACAGCGACTGCAACGCCGCGTCCGACTTCGACAATGACGCCCTCGAATACTCCAACCAGGACGCCTCTCCCGACTGCGACTCTAACTCCTTCCGAGACGCCGACCTCGACACCACGTCCTACCGCGACAGTGACCCCGTCCAATACGCCGACCAGCACCCTGGTGCTGACTTCTACCCTTACTCCTTCCAAGACCCCGACGGCGACACCACGTCCGACCTCCACGGTGACCCCGTCAAACACTCCAACAAGGACGCCAGTCCCCACTTGGACTTCAACTTCATCCAAAACTTCGACCTTGACACCACGACCTACTGCGACGGTGACGCCATCCAATACGCCGACCAGCACCCCGCTGCCGACTTCGACCGTAACTCCGTCAACCACTCCAACCAGAACACCTCTACCAACGGCGACCTTGGTTCCGTCGGCTACTTCAACCAGGACGCCGATCCCGACTTCAACGCTGACTCCCACCAAGGTGCCTACCAAAACCGCGATACCGACCTCCACGCCGGTGCCTTCGAATACGCCGACCTTGACGCCAACTGCTACTGTGACGCCGGGCTCCATTGCGGTGAAAGTATTCTTTACGACCACTCGGAAAATCGATAATCGCGTTCCACCTTATAACGAGGCTGTTTCCCGCGAAATTAGCTCATCTATAAATCCGATTGTGGGGGTTTTAAATGAGTATTTCAAAGGTCCGAATGCGGAGGAACAAAGCCGCGGCTTGGTCGCGATGCGGAATGGCTTCGCCGGCTATGGCAGGATAGATTTTTCCAACGGTGTTCTTAATATCTATCTGGCCGGTTATTGCCAGTCGAACGGGACTTCATACAATATTGTCCAGCCATTAACGGCAACCATGAAGCAATTCCCCGGTGTATCGTATGTAAAGATTTACGACGAGTTTGGGCGGACGCGGGATCCATTTGGGCAAGTTGATTCTGGGCCAATCTGTCTTGATGCGACATTGGTACCAACAGCCACTCTAACGCTTACACCCTCGCACACACCGACGATCACTCCCTCGATCACACCCACCAAAACGCCGGTGCCGACGCTGACCATAACTCCTTCGACTACCCCGACCAGGACACCGCTGCCGACTTCGACGGTCACTCCATCCGAAACCTGGACGGCGACACTCCGTCCAACCACGACCTTGGTGCCGTCTGCTACTTCAACAAATACGCCATTGCCAACCCCGACCCTTACTCCATCCAGCACCCCGACGGCGACACCACGCCCGACCTCGACAGTGACGCCATCAAATACTCCAACCAGGACGCCGCTGCCAACGGCGACCTTGGTGCCATCTGCTACTTCAACTAATACACAGCGTCCGACCCCGACCTTAACCCCATCGCAGACCCCGACCGCCACACCACGTCCGACCTCGACAGTGACACCATCGAATACTCCAACCAGAACGCCGCTCCCCACCGCGACTTTAGTGCCTTCTGCCACTTCAACAAATACACCGCTGCCAACTCCGACCCTTACTCCATCCAGCACCCCGACGGCGACACCACGCCCGACCTCGACAGCGACGCCTTCGAATACGCCCACGAGAACGCCGCTGCCAACGGCGACCCTGGTGCCATCTGCTACTTCAACTAATACACCGCGTCCGACCCCGACTTTAACACCATCGCAGACCCCGACCGCCACACCACGTCCGACCACGACAGTGACACCATCGAATACGCCCACGAGAACGCCGATCCCAACCGCGACTTTAGTGCCATCTGCCACTTCAACAAATACGCCATTGCCAACTCCGACCCTTACTCCATCCAGCACCCCGACGGCGACACCACGCTCGACCTCGACAGTGACGCCCTCAAATACTCCAACCAGGACGCCGCTGCCAACGGCGACCCTGGTGCCATCTGCCACTTCAACAAATATGCCATTGCCAACTCCGACCCTTACTCCATCCAGCACCCCGACGGCGACACCACGCCCGACCTCGACAGTGACGCCCTCAAATACTCCAACCAGGACGCCGCTGCCAACGGCGACCCTGGTGCCATCTGCTACTTCAACTAATACACCGCGTCCGACCCCGACCTTAACCCCATCGCAAACCCCGACCACCACACCACGCCCGACCTCGACATCGACTCCTTCAAGTACTCCGACCAGAACCCCGCGTCCGACCTCGACGTTGACCCCGTCTAGAACGCCGACCAGCACCCTGACACCCACGGCCACTCTCACGCCAAGCTTTACGCCTACCCAGACCTTCACACCAACGCCGACGATCGACCGGACCTGCGATCGCGCTGCCTTTATCGGTGATGGGACCATTTTGGACAATACGGTTCTTGCCCCGTCAGAACCTTTCACGAAAACATGGAGAATAAAGAATATCGGGACCTGTTCATGGACAACAGATTACCAACTAGTCTTTTTGAGCGGCGACAAGATGAATGGCCCGGATTCTGTGCCTCTTCCCGTGAATGTCGCGCCGGGCCAAATAGTGGATATTTCCGTGGATCTCACGGCTCCCACTATTCCGGGTAACTATCAGGGTTTCTGGCAGTTGCAGCGACCCGATGGCACGGCGTTTCTCCTTAGCGCTTCGGTGAAGGATCATATCTGGGTGAAGATCAACGTGGTTGCGCCAACCCCTGGAACTCCCACGCTTACTCTTTCGCCTGCCGCCTCTTCAGCGACGCCCACTGCATCCACCCCAGCTGCACAGGCAACTTCCGGTTTGGATATTACCTTTGATTTCGCCGGGAATGCTTGTACGGCAAAGTGGGAAAGCACAGATGGAACTCTGCCTTGCCCCGGCCTGGATGGAGATATACATGGCTTTGTAGTGGAGAGCAGCCAGGCGAATCTAGAAGACGGAACAACGGCCTCCCTTCCCACACTTCTGACCTTCCCTTCATCGCCGTCAAATGGATATATTCAAGGTACGTACCCGGGAATCCAAATATCTGCCGGCGACCACCTGCAGACAACGGTAAGCTGCGAGCACAATGCCACCACCTGCTCCGTGTTGTTCAGTATCAGGTACCTGGATTCCTCCGGAACCTCACATGATTTGTGGACACTTGGTGAGTTTTACGATGGCCAATACTTCAACCTCGACCTGGACTTGAGCCGGTTAGCGGGACAAAAAGTAGAATTCATTCTGGGTGTTTCGTCGCTGGGTTCTTCAGCCGGGGACCGCGCTCTTTGGGTTGCGCCGAGAATGGTTCATTTTGCCGCCGTTACTCCGACCTCTGTTGCAACATCCACACCCACCTTAACCTCTCTTCCACCAACCCCCACGTCGACTTCGACGCCAGTTCCAACCGCCGCCTTCACTGCGACTCCCACTACCACGCCTGTTCCTGAAAATCAGGGCCCGCTGTCGGCAATCCAGCAAATAATCAATAATGTTGTTTCTTTCTTCCAACAATTGCTTGGAGGAAAGTGATATCAGGGTGACCAAAAGGATATCCATTTCGGCAAGCCCCATGACCCTGTTGCGAGTTCCCATGAGGCTTAGAATCAAAAAGCGGACAGCGAATGCTCTGTCCGCTTTTTGATCCAAGATTTCCCCCGCTCATTATCTTGCGTAGTCCGACACCAGCTGTTTGAAGCGCGGGTCCTGCCGGATAAAGTCAAGGTCCGGGTCGCGCAGGATCCAATCTACGTAGGTTTGTTTGTTTCGCAGGGCGACTCTAAGCAATTCGAGGGCATGGTCGGTGTTGCCGCAGATAGCTTCAAGACAGGCCCGGTTGTATTCGTTTTCGCTGTCAAAGATATTTTTCATCGCTTTACCTATGTGTTTTTGAGCAAGTTCTTCCTGTCCCATCTTTCGATAGTATCCGCCGAGAGTGGCGTGCGCCAGGCTGTAATCGGGGTCAATTTCGACTACTTTTTGGAAGGCGTCGATCGCATCTTCATCGCGCCCTTCGCAGGCATAAACCAACCCCAGATTGTGGAAATACAGCGCCTTGGGAGGATTGATGGAGGTGGCCTGTTGATAAGCCACGATCGCGTCTTTGTAGAGGCCGGCAGACTTGTAGAGAGTTCCCAGAGCATCCCAGGCATAAGCGTTATGCGGATTTAGCTGGACGGCTCTTTTGAACTTGGCGATGCCTGCCTCCAACTGCTGCATTTCCTGTGCTTCGCGTTCCGACCCTTTGACTTCCGGTTGCACTAATGTGTTTCCAGGCTCAGGCTCCAGTGCCTGATCCGCCGTTCCGTCTACCAGCACAAACTCAGGGATGAATTGGTCCGAGGCGTTTGCAGACGGCCGTTCTTCAACTTCTACATCAAGCAGTTGAAGCGCAGATGCTGCAGATTCTTCCGCTCGGCAGGTGCTGCTCCTTGAAGGAAGCGCCAGCGGGAAGGTGGTTTCGATTTGCTCGGGCTTGTCCTCTGTGCTATGTGGCGAAGCCTCGGTTGAAATCTCCGGCAGGGCCTCCGAAAAACTTTCCAGACTAGTTACCGGTTCCGTGACCTGATAAAAAGGTGAAGGCTCCTCAACCGGCTCGAGCACTTCTTCCTGAGTCTCTTCGACCTGTTCCATTGCCGCAAGCTGATTCCCGGAATCTTCCTCTGGAATCGGTCTCCAGCGGGTCAGGCCATTGCCGTCGTCAGGAAGCTGGCCATCTGGTTCCAGATCAGGAGCCGGATAGAGGTCCCAATCCTCGTCCTCAAACTCAGGTTCGCCCCAAATCGTTAGCGAGCCGTTTTCTGGCGATTCTGAGATATCCTCTTGATATCGGGGCAAGTCGGCGAGGGCCCAGGAGGCAGTTGAATCATCCGGCAAAAGCGGAGCCGGGTCGAGGCTTGAGACTAGCTCAAGCTCTTCCTCATTTGGGAGCGCAGATTCTTCAGGTATCGGTGAGCTAAACGAAGCTTCCGCTAGAATTTCTTCCAGAGACTCAGTCTCAATGTTACGGGTCTCGGATGATATTGCAGCGACATCGCCCACTGGCTCTGGCGCGGGCTCCTCGTTTTCTTCAACCAGGGAAACATCGGGTAGGGCACTTTCCAGCAGGACGGATTCTTCCTCGGTCAAAATGATTTCCTCGGCTTGTTTTGGAGCCTCGGCGCCTTCAGGGGTTTCCAGCACAGCTTGCAGCTGAACGTCAGCACTGCTTTGTGGTAATGGCTCTGCCTCTGTTTGGTCGGCAAGGTCTGCGGCGCTTTCAGGGATTTTCTCCACGGCCTGCAGCTGCAGGTCAGAACTGCTTGGTGGTAATGGCTCTGCCTCTGTTTGGCCGGCAAGGTCTGCCGCGCTTTCATAAATTTCCTCCACGGCCTGCAACTGCACGTCAGCCCTGCTTTGCGGCAATAGGTCTGCAACTGTTTGGTCGGCAAAGTCTGCTGCGCTCTGTGACCTAATCTCCGTCATAGCTTGAGGCAGGATATCTGTTGCGGCTTGAGGCAGAAGATCCGCTGTAGTCTGCGGGTCGAGAGCATCTGCCTCCTGATAAGCCACCACAGCCTTTGTATAGTCCTTGAGATGCCGATAGACGTTGCCCAACCTGCTCCATGAAATGGCTTTTTCTTTATTATCGGCCAGTAGTTCGATGCTGCTTCGATACAGCTCGATGGCTTCCTGGTACTTTCCCTGTTGCACGTAGGTGAGCGCAAGGTTGCTGTACGGCCTTCCAAAGCTGCAGTCTAATTGAATGGAACGATGGTAGGCATATTCGGCCTGGTTATACGCGCCTGACATAAAGTATAGATTGCCGAGCTCATTCCATAGTTCATGTTCGCTCATTGCATCCTCCGTCTATGACACGTAGCTGGGCTTCTGTTCCATTACATAACTGCCCAACAGGCTGAAGCGGGATTGAAGGGAAAGTGAGGTATTGTCGGGGTCAAGCTCGTCGGCTCGTTGATAGGCTGCGATGGCATTATCGTAATCGTTGATGCGGCGATAGACGTTGCCCAATCGATTCCAGGAAATGGCTTTGTCTTTTTCGCTGGTGAACAGCTCTATGCTGCGCTGGTAGAGCAGGATGGCTTCCACAAAGCGCCCTTTTTGCACGTAAGTGAGGGCCAGGTTGCTGTAGGGCCAGGCGAACCAGCGGTCCAGTTCAATGGCTTTGCTGTAGGCAATCACGGCATCATCGAACGCACCGGTGTTGAAATAGACGTTCCCCAGCTCATTCCAAACATGTGCATTCTTTGTATCCATCTCGATCTGCACGTCACCGGCAGAGTCGATCTTGGCAATGGGTTCCTGGGAGGCCGGTACAACTTCGCTCTCGGCTGCTTCAGGACTTGTCTCCGCCTCATAAACATGAATAGGATCGTTGCTGTCTTTTAGATATTCTTCGTAAGCAGGCTGCTCGGTTGCGGGTTGATCGGTGGTCTCAGGAGCCGTATCCGTCACCTGATCTACTGAAGCTTCGACTTCCACGACCACGGTATCTACTTCGAGGGCGGGCTCTTCCACTTCCACCTGGACTTCTACATTCTCCGCCTCGATCGGGGCTGCTTCTGCGGCGGGAGCTTCAACGGGGCTAGTCTCGTCAACGGTCGGCGCGCTTTCCATCGCCGGTTCTGGCTCTGAGGCCGGAACCGCGTTTTCAACTACCAGTTCTGCGATTTGAGCGACAGGTTCATCGACGACATCTTCAGTCGTCTCCACAGTCAGGGATGCGTCTGAGGTCTCAGTGGCTGTATCGGTAATGGTCACAGTCTCGGTGAAAGTCTCAACGGTGCTCTGCACGACGATCGTAACGGTCTCATCATCGGCAACTGCATTATCGGCATCTGGGCTTGTCTCCGCTGCAGGTTCAGAAATTGCTGCGACTTCGTCCGTTGATACGGCTTCCGACTCGGCAACTGCTTCCTGAACTGGTTCCACGATATCCTCGGGAACTTGCTGATCAGCCTCAGCCAGGGCGGATGGTTCGCTATCGGCCTCCGCCTCGGTTGGCGCAGCAGGCTCTGTATCGACGGCTTCCGGCTGGGGGTCAACAACTTCTTCCTGGGCTGCGGAGTCTTCCATTACTTCTACAACATCCTCTGGTACCGGTTGATCAGTCTCAGCGAGGACCGACTGTTCAGCGACAGCCTCTGCCGGGGTTGCCACAGAAGCCTCTGTATCAAAGGCTTCGGGCTGAGAGTCAGTAGCCACATCCTCTACAGCGGATTCCTGTGGCGCTTCCACGATATCCTCCGAAATTTGCTGTTCCATCTCAGAGGGAACGGACACTTCATCAACAACCGCTTCTACGGGTGCTGCCGCCAAGTCTGCTGCTTCGTCGGCGACAGGTTCGAACTCTGAGGCTTCAACCACAGCCGTGGCTGCATCTTCCGGCTCAGCATCATCTGCCACGTCCGTCTCAAGGGGTTCAACCTGGACCGAGACCGCGGTCGTTTCGGTAGAAGCTTCAGCGGCCTGGGCAGTTTCGTCTGTATTCTCCGAAGCGTCTTCTGCTTCTGGGGTTTCCGGCGTGATCAGCTCGCTTACGCTGAGGGTAACCGGGATGGCCGGTCCGTCCTCATTTTCGGCATCTGCCTGGACCAGTGTTGGTCCCTCGGACTGCTCGTCGAGGTTGTCGCGGAATCCGGCATTTTCCTGATCGAGCTCATCGGCCTTTTGGAAAAACTCAACCGCCTGCTCATATTCATTCAGTTTGCGGTATACGTTACCAAGCCGATTCCAGGCAACGGCCTTATCCTTGTCCTCCGTGAGCAGATCAATGCTCTGGCGATAGAGGGGGATTGCCTCGACGAACTTGCCCTGCGAGACATAGGTGAGGGCCAGGTTGCTGTAAGGCCAGCCAAATCCGGGGTCAAGTTCGATGGCCTGCTTGAAGTCGCCAATGGCCTCGTCATATTTACCCATCCGGAAATGGATATTGCCGGCCTCATACCAATTCTGCGCATTCTTTGGATCGATTTCGATGGCCTTCTGGTATGCATCGATGGCCTCGTCGTTCCGATCCTGCTTATCAAATACATTGCCCAGTCGAATCCAGGGGTTAATGAAACGTTTGTTGAATTCGACGGTCTTTTCCTGATAAGCGACAACTGCATTGAAGATCTTTCCTAATTCGTCCCAGAACTCATAGTTACTCATATCAACCTCCGTTTGGATATGGATGAGCGGATTTACTGATTGACGGTCAAATTGCTTAGCAAGCTGAAGCGTGCACGTGTGAGCAGATCCACGCCTTCGTCTGACAGGACCACGGCTTTTTGATATGCCCGAATGGCGTTGTCATAATCATTGAGTTTGCGATAGACATTACCAAGATGATTCCAGGCGGTTGCTTTGGCTTTGTCATCCTCAAGCAGATCAATGTTTTTCTGATAGAGAGGAACGGCCTCTTTATATTTGTTCTGCAAAACGAGGGTGTGGGCCAGGTTCCCATATGACTTCCCGGTTTCCGGTTCCATCTCGATCGCTTTATGAAAGGCATCGACAGCCTCATCGAACGATCCCATCTTTAAGAACAACTCTCCAAGGTCATCCCACGCCCGGGCATCCCTGGGGTTTTGTCCGGTCAAGAAGTCATCTGTCCCATCGCGCATACCGGCTGTTTCGGGATCAAGTTCGGCCGCTTTATGGTATGCCGCAACTGCAGCGGCATAATCGTTTATGCGCCTGTAGGCATTTCCAAGGCCATTCCATGAAAGAGCTATGTCCTTCTCAGAGTTAAGCAAGCCGATGCTTTTTTGATAGAGCAGGATCGCTTCGGGATACTGGCCCAGGGTGATATACGTCAACGCCAGGTTGCTGTAGGGCATGCCGAATGACGGATCTAGCTGGCTCGCCATGTTGTAGGCATGGATCGCATCCTCGAATGCGCCCTGGTTGAAGAAGGCGTTTCCCTTTTCATTCCATTGCAGAGCGTCCTTGCTCACGGTCTTGTCTGGCACCGTCCCCTGGTTGCCGGCTGGAACCGGTGCTGCACCTGCACTCTGGTTCTGTGGTGTTTCTGAAGTTGCTGAATTTGTCATCGCGGCTCCTTTCGTCTCCTGCGACTCTGTACCGATAGTTTGGGACTCGGAAGCCTTGTCACCCGGCTCCAAAGTTTCTTGAATACCTGCAGGATTGAAAATCCAGGCAGGCGCTTCCAGGATCTTTTGATTTGTTATTTTTACAGCGCGCTCATTCTCTTCTTCCGAGCTATTGTCGCCAGCTGTATTTTGCAGCGATGCAGGCGCCACGCTTTGCTGAGGAAGATCCGCGGCAAGGGGAGGCAGAACCTCAGCCGGATCTCCAGCAGGAATTTCATCGGATGAGGGAAGCTCGTCCTCGATGTCTGTCAAATCGAAGGACCTGGATAAAGAAGTCCCGGGCACCAATTTGTCAGCCATCTGGTAGGCGGCGATGGCATTGTCGTAATCATTGAGGGAACGATAAACATTCGCCAGCCGGTCCCATGAAACGGCCTTGTCCTTATCATCTTGCAGAAGATCAATGCTTCTGAGGAGCAGGGAGACGGTCTTCTTAAACTTTCCCTGCTGCATATAGGCAAATGCCAGGTTGCTGTAGGCCCAACCGTATCCTCGATCAAGCTCTATTGCCTTCGAAAATGCATCCACGGCTTCATCAAAGTCTTCGGTCTTGACATAAATCGTCCCAAGCTCGTTCCAAAGCAGGCTGTTTTTGGCGTCCAAAGCCAGGGCTCTCTGATACGCTCTCAACGCCTCTTTATATCTTTCCTGCCTGGTATACAGGACCCCTAATTGGATCCAGGGCGTAACATATTGTTTGTTTAATTCAATGGCCTTTTGATAGGCTTTCAGGGCTTCATCAGTCCGGCCGATGCTGGCATAAACGTCTCCAAGGCCATTCCAGGGTTGAGCAAAGGTCGGCATGAATTGGATGGCTTTACGATAGGCAGCGATAGCATCGTCCACATAACCAATTTTGAAGTGCAAGGTTGCCAGCCCGTTCCAGGCAATCGGGTCTTTCGGATTGCATTCAACGGCTTTTCGGAAAGCGATCATCGCCTCATCATTACGATTGATCTTTGCGCATAGATTACCAAGATTGTTCCATGCAAAGATCTGGTCGGGAGCCAGGCGGATCGCTTTCTTATAAGCATCAATCGCTTCATCAATTCTTTCCGTGCTGGTTTTTACCAGTGCGATCGCGTTGTAGCACTCCGCCTCGAACCAGTTGTCCTGGATTTTGCCAGCGATTTTCAGCGCGTGGCGTAGCTGCTCATCTGCCTTTTCAAAGTCACCTTTACGCCAGTTCAAGACGCCCAGGGTCAACAGCAGATTTGCACGGGTGGAACTGGCTTCTTCACCTTCCGGCAGGTCGGTCAACAGGGACTCGCGCAAGCATATTTTGGCGTCAGTGTCTTCGTATTGATCCTGATCCGCATATTCTCCGGTTCCCTGCCAGGCAGACTCCAGGGCTTGCTGCAGAACCTGCTCCGCCTTCGGCGAATCAACAAACTCGATCACAAGATGTCGATATGCCCAAAAGTCGGGGGCGCAGTGGGCGAGGTTCACAATCTCGTTTTGAGTGAGCCAGAATACCGCCCGTATCTGTCTTTCCACAAAGAATTCCTTTTGGAGGTTAAGCGTGGAGTACACGGTGGTTTCTTCGCCATTTCCCCAGCGCAACCCGTCAATGAGGAATACAGCCCTGGCTGGATCTTTGAATTTCTTCAGGAAGGGGACGATGTCGTCGGTTTCCCGATTCTTGATCCGTAAATGCACGGTCTTTTGGCCCAAGTCGATCAGGCTGTTCTCCAGGGCGGCCTCGACGTCTGCGCGTACATATTCTGAGCTGTACACGACGAACAGGACACAGGGGCGCTGCCACTTGACCGCCAGCTCAAGTTCTTTGGCGAGGATATCCACCCGTTCGTCAAAGGATAAGATTTCTTGAGAAGCTTCGAGGGATTGGTCAATCATTTAATAATTTCCTCAAAACCGGATGGACATCGCACCAGTTCTCTCCGTCCCGGTATTCCAGCAAGGCCAGAAGCTGAAGCAAAGGTGTGAGGCGATCGCTATATTCCATTCGATTGTTATCGGCTACTTTTTTGATCAACTTGAGGTCTTCCTTGTCCAGGATGCGTCGATATTCATTTCTGATTTCAGTGGCGGCCCATTCGACATCGGAGCAATCGAGTTTTTGAGCCTTTCGCCTTCTGGCGCGGCCGATCGCGGTTCGCATGATGCGCGCCATTTCACGGAAAACTCCGCCGCTGTAGGAGATGGCAGCTTCCAGGGCTAAGGGGTCTGCCAGGTCGGAGTCCATTCTTACGTGAACAAATTCTCTGAGTGTCTTGTATCCTTCTTCGTGATGAGTATTAATATCCATCGGCGGATGCAAGTAGATATTCTGTAAAAAGATGGCCTGATCGCGGATTGAATCAAACTCCTTGCTATAAAAAAGGGCGCTTGATACGGTATAGACGATGGCGCAATTGGGCTGCATCATGATTTCCCGACGGTTATGGAAGATCGCACGAGCTTTTTCGAGGTCCGGCTTATCCATGTCGTCAATCAGGATCAGGGGAATACGGTGCTCCCGGCTGTAGATGGCGCTGGCAATGTGATTGATGATCGAGATCAGGCCCGTAATGTCCGTATCGACAACCTGCCTTAATTGCACACGAGTAGCGGGTTCCAGTTTCATTTTCATTCCGGCGCTGGCAAAGAAGGCGTCGAGCGAGGCGCTCAGCTCGATTTCGGACAACTGGCCTTCCAGGACCGTTGAAATTTCTTTTTCAACTTTTCCCTTCCAGCTGTTGAGCTCCTTCAGGAGCTGCTCGGGGAGTTCGCCGCCTTTTCGACGATATTCCCTAAATAACCGCCCTCCGATCGCCAACAGAACGTCCCGAAAATCAATATCAACGATATCTGCCTCTTCGCGGATGCTGAAATTGATCGGCCAGTATTTCCTTTGGATTTCAGCGTTGCCCAGTAGGTGCAGCAGTTCGGTTGATTTACCGCAACCTCTATGTCCGGAAAAGAAGAACTTGGGCGGCCGATAAAATGGGGCCAATAGAGCATCTGTCAGTTCCGCGATTGGGTTGCCGGGCCGGTCGATGTAAAACGGATTCGGTTTACCGTTCTTTCCAGGCTTGAGGGGCAGATCCAGCTCAAAGTTGAGCCAGGCCCTGTCAAAATCAGTTGCGACGAGATAATCGAAATTATTCATTGGTTTCCTCTACAGATGCCATTGTTCGCGAAAAGGCGTGCCGGCCGGACTTGTTCAATCGGCCCCGGCGACCGCAATCCCTTCACGGATTGCGTAGAGTGCGGCTTGCGTTCGATTGGAGACATGCAGCTTGTTCAGAATGCTGCTTACGTATTTGGCTATCGTTCGTTCGTGGACCACCAATGCGTTCGCAATTTCCTGATTGCTCAGGCCGCGTGCGATCAGCCGCAGCGCCTCCAACTCGCGGGGGGTGAGTGTTTCATTGATGAGAGGACCATCGGAGGCATGATCGAATTCATGGATCACTTTCATGGCAATGGACGGGTGGATGGTCGGATGACCGGATGCCACATCCCGGATGGACTGTAAAAGCTGAGCCCGGGTCGTATCCTTCAACATATAGCCAATGGCCCCGGCCTTGATCGCCTGGTAGACACGATCGCTCTCGGCGAAACTTGATAAGACGAGGATGCGTGCGTTGGGATTACTTGCCCTCAGTTGGGGAATGGTGGTCAGGCCATCCTGTCGCGGCATGACCATATCGAGCAGGATCACATCAGGCCTCGTCTTGCGCGCGATTTCCACGGCTTGTATCCCATCTTCAGCCTCGCCAACCACTTCCATATCGGTTTGAAACGATAGAATTGCAATGAAACCCTCACGAACTACATTCTGGTCTTCTACAACAAGGATGCGGATTTTCTTCATTTCGATACCCTGTCCTAATAATTGAGTTCTGTTTTCCAATCCTGTGAAGTCCTAGAGCAGATCGTCCTGATCCCAATCCTCTTTACCGCGTTGTAACCGCGAGCATTGAGAATCTGGCCGAGTTCGTCTCTGCGTCCCCTAATTGGGCTTCCTGCTTATTCCACAGCTCAGGCGCCCAGATCTCGAAATAGTCACCCTGGCCGATCAAAAAAATATCATCATGCAATTTGGCGAACTCCTTTAGATTTTCTGGTATCATAAGGTTGTTGTTCTCCAGGCCCAGTTCGGTCGCGGTCCCCAAGATGAGGCGGAGCAGAAGTCGGGCCAGGGGGTCGGCGATATTCAGGGAAACTACCTTTCGATAGATTTCCTGAAAGGCATCGGCTGTCAGGACCTGCAAATTACGATCAAACCCCTGCGTGATGTACATCCGGCTGGAGAGCTGGGCTCTAAAAGCAGCGGGGACCGAGAAACGGTTATTTGGTTCTAATGGGGTGGAGAATTTTCCTAAAAACAATTTGCGCTCCCGGCTTCATATTGGTGGTCTCATGAAGCATTTACATTATATAAACTCCGTCCTTAAGGGAAAACCTAAATAACCGCCATCGCGCACCATTCTTTGCATTTAATTGTGTGCAAATTGTGACGGCGGAACGGTCATAAATGACCATGCAATTGCGGCCCCCTAAATCATTTTCTGAACGTATGCGTTCTGCCCGTGCAGCCGAAATTTATGCCCGCCAGTGTTTGCAGTATAAACAGTGTGGCAGAAAGGGTATTGTCATGGGTTGTGCGCGGCTTCATTGCATTGCGCGTGCCACGCATGCAAAGTAAGGATGCAATTGCCCCCGTTCTTTCGCCAGGGGCTCTCTTGAAGATAGCCCTTTTTCTGGAGCCATGAACTCAAGTACGATTAAATAGAACACCCGCTTGCAGGTTTTGCAAGCGGGTGTTCTCCTTTTTTCTGTCAGATTATTTTTCTTATTTGGGCGAAGAAAATCTGTAAGAATATATTATGGTCTCCGGTGCGAAGCCTCTGCAATTGGGGCGCTTTCATTGCTAAGCTTTGGGCTTAAGAGACCTTCTTTGCGTAAGGCATCCGGAGACTTGAGATTCTTTTTGGCGCCTCTCTTCAAACGCCCCATCTTTTTTCCGGCGGCTTCGGCATCTTTATCTTTCGATGTATAGTAATCCGATGAATAATAGTAGGGGTAATCATAGTAGGAGTAACTGCCATAACCCGCATGATGGCCAGGCTGAAGGCGATTGAACACCACACCCAAAAGACGCACACCAGTTTGTTCCACCTGTTCCTTTATCGCGCGCACTACTTCCTTGCGAGTTTTCCCGGGCATGAGAACCAATAGGACACCATCAGCCAAACCCAGGAGTACCTGGGGATCCGCTACAAGCATAGGCGGACAGTCGATCACTACGCAATCATAAGAATCGGAAAGTGTAGAGAGGAAGTCTTTCATTTTTTCCGAGCCGAGCAAATCTGTGGGATTGGAGGGGATACCTCCGCTTGGCAGTATGCTCAACGCCGGGGTGTTCTCCAGTTTCTGGAGATAATCATTAAAGTCAATCTCCTGCTCCGTGCCGATCACATCGCTTAGCCCCTTGACATTGGATATGCCGGTGTACCAATGAATTCGCGGTCGTTTCAGATCGGCATCCACCAGGATCACTTTTTTTCCGGAATGTGACAGGACTGCAGCCAGATTGGAGGCAACCGTGGTCTTTCCCTCCTCAGGCCCGCCGCTCGTGACAATGATGGTTTTGAGAGCTTTTTCCCGGGCAGCGAATTCCAGGTTGGTGCGCAACGAACGAAAGGCTTCGGCCACCGGGGAACGTGGAGATCGCCCTACATAAATACCTTCACCATCATAATTATCTTTGATGTTCGTGATATATCCAATCACTTTTGTTCCCAGCAATTCTTCAACTTCGTTTCGGCTCTTCAGCGTATCGTCTGCCATCTCGCGCACCGTTATAAAAGCCAACGCAAGGATTAACCCGCCTGCGCCCGCGAGGAGCGTATTGAGCAGGGTACGCGGCTTTACCGGTTTGTCTGAGGCACGCGAGGGGCTGACCTGTTCGATGGTAGGTATGTTCTGCAGTTCCTGTTTTTTTATGTCTTCGCGATTGCTCAAAAGACCCAGATAGATGTTTTGATAAAGGGCAAGATTCTGCTTCAGATTGTCGATCTCGTTCGTGGAACGCCTGACCTCCTCGGTGCTCAGGAGGCTGGTATACACATTCTGATAGGATGTGAGCAGAGACTCCTGCGTTTTCAGGAGGTTTTCTTTTTCAACCACCGTAGCGTCAAAGCCCTTCTTGGTATCAAGGGGCGTAAGGAATGCAATTTCTTTTTGAGTATCTTCTATAGACTGGCGCGTCTTCTCAATCTTGGTCTCCAGGTCAGTAATTTGCCCCTGGATCAGCTTGGCATAATTTGCGTCGGTTTGCGCTTGCGGGTCGGATGAAAGCCCCACCTGCAGCGCACTCTGCGCCGCGGTCTGTTGATCAAGCACAGCTTGTTGATGGGTTAGATTGCCCTTGTTATTGACCAAAAGAAAATGCGCGTCCACCCAGGTCATTTTGCCGAGTTGCTTTAATTCTGCGGTCGTATCCTTGATGGCATTTACCGTAGTGTCAATATTTGACTGTGCCTCGGCGGTCTGTTGGACGAGGGCGCTTGTCTTGGCCGTGTCCAGTTTTGCCTGGACGTCGGCGATGCTCGCCTCAATATCGGTGATCTGTTTTTCCAGGCTTTGTTCAGCCTCGGCATAGCGGCCTGCCTGCAAGGTTTCATTTTGTTCGCGCAAAACCACGACCATGGTATCCGCGATTTTAGCGGCGCGTATGGGGTCTACATCCAGTACCTTCAACTGGATGACCTGTGTATTCGTCAATGAGAAAACGTCTACGTTTTTCGCATCCACCTTGTAACCCAGCCGCTGAGAGACGATACCCAGAAATTGATCCAGGGACGACATGCGGACATAGGTTTCGACGAGTTGGGTGAGATTCAAGGATTGGGAGAGATCGCCGATGGACGGTTGGGAATTAAGCGTTACGAGAATACTGGTGTAAAGCCCAAGAGCAACAAGGTGGGTATCACAAACTGGATGACACCGTAAAATGAGTTACGGATTACCTTGTTCTCTTTATATTTCTCAAAATGAACCGCTAGTTGGTTCAAAGTATCTCGCTCCGTAACAGGATTACTATCAAGACTCTACTGGCTTGGTGAATAGCGCATCAAGAAATATTACACGTGCTTTCTCATCATACACTTGCAGTATATTTCCGGCATATTCGAGCCCCAAACCGTCCATCAAACGACAAATATCCATGAAGGTTGGCTGATCTTCGTACAGCGGCTGCAAAGAGATTTCCAGGATACACGCGGCGGCCTGGCTGAGCAGCGCCTTACCACCCTCGATCACCCTACGTTCAAAACCTTGCACGTCTATCTTTATCAAAATTTCCGGCTCAATCTCCAAATCCTTTGCAACATCATCCAGCCGAGCCATGTTCACCGGCGCAACTCTCTGGCGAGATGTCTGGGGGAATAATGCAGTGCTATAAGGTGTGCTTTTCGAAAAAGATGAGGAGGGAGAAAAATCTACATGCTACCTGATTGCCATTGGACCCGTATGGTCCCCCAAGGGCAATGTTTAGTGCCTTGGCTTTACTGTTTTGCCGTTGCGCCCACGCATCCAAACTTTCATAAACAGCGGGGAGCGGCTCAAAAGAGTAAATGCGAGCCTTGGGAAATGTCTGTCTGTAAAACCTTGCACTCTGTCCGATATTTGCACCTATGTCCAGCACCGTTCGAATATCATATTCGGTCAGCCCGAGCAAGGTGCTTTCAGGAGCTTTATACCATCTAATAACATCTACCCCAAAATATCGTAACACTCCATGTAGAACTGACCTTAGATTAAATGTCATCTAGTTTGACCTGCTGAAATCAATTTTTTTGGATTAGCGAGGCTACACTTGCTCTGGAGCGGCTGGAACATTAAATACTGAAATATCAGTCAATACCTTCGCCAATCATGAAGTAGAGGCAGGCTGAAAAACGGGATGGATCATGCCTAGCCGGGCAATTTGCTCAAACAGCCCCGAAATTAATATTCCATCAGGCACTTGCGGAAGCAGTTTTATTGTCTCGATGGCATAGCGACAACCATGATAGTGCGACTTGAGGTCCAGCAGGCTGTACTCCGGATTGGACTGCCGGAATTGGTCCAAAAGAACATGGCTGAGGTTCACCATGAAGAAAGACAGGTTAGCCGCATTAGTCACAGCGGTCTTCTCTACGTTCATAAAATCATCCAGACCCCAATACTGTTTGGCATCGCGGAAGTTGAACTCAATCTGGAAACGCAGACTGTAAAAGTCAATCATGTTGTGATACTCCAATTTCAGATCGGTACTGAACAAAATGACGTGTGCCTGTGCACCGGTCGCCAGGTTGGTCTTCAACAAGATGACCGCGTTGAGAGGAAACTGGAACTCGAAGTTGAGTAAGGCAGCTTGATAAATGTCCGTGCGAATCCCATCGGTGATCGTCGTTTCCTTCAGATATTTGTTTTTCATCTTATGCACGTTGACCCGCTCACCATATTTCGTGGGTCGTCCAACTCCTGGATACCTTCCAGTAAAAGGTTCATGCAAACGAGCATTGGAGCGCAACTTGGAGATCAAATGCAAATCAGCTTGTCTCACCATCCAGGCACTGGGATAGTTGCCGAAGTGGCCGTCCATCACCAGATACGAGATCTTTAAAAGACCTGAAATACGAGCCAAAAATGCCTGTAACTGCGCTTGGATTTGCACCAGCTCCGCATTCAGCACTAAAGCTTGACCAGCCTTGTTCTTGCTGCCTTTCGGTCTGCCGGGCCGGCGTTTTTCCTTCGGCTTCTGGCCGTGAGATGGCTTGGATTTATTCTCCTTCTCCTTCACGACCTGCGTGATTTGTAGTGGATAGGATTGACGTTCTTGCACGCCAATCAGCGAAAAAGCAAAAAACGATACGGCAGAAACTGGCCGTTGATGAATGCTCGAAAAGAATCGTCCCAGACCGAAGGTCTCTTTGCCCGCTTTATCGACAACCACTTCATCACCAACCAACAAATACTCCTCGGTTGCCTTCCACAGTCGCTGGGTGAAGAACAACCACTGCATCTCAGCCCAGCTCAAGCCACTATGATAAAAACGCTAAATTGTCCGGTAACTGCCTCCCTTCTCGCTCCAGCGCGACAGGCCCAGCATGGTGATGCGACCCGTCATGGATAACATCGCTTCGATGATCCGACTCATCTCCCGCAACGTTGTTTTTGAAACCAACGGCGTAAGGCTTTGCAAAAGTGCTACAATTTCGGTCATGGGCTTCTCGGTCTAGGTTGCTGTCGCAACTTCAACTTTAACCGAAAAGCCCTACTTTTCTACCTCATTTTTTGGCCAAGGTATTGATCAGTAGAACCGCGTTTTTCTTCTTCCAATTCATAACAGTAATACGGCGTGCCCAGTCACTTCTCAACCAAATTCAACAAAACCATAATGTCGTCGGACGCGTACGTTCTAGGAGCCCAAGGTATAGACGGAAAATGGTTCAAACCAAAAAATTGAGAGGTCATAAGAGCGTTCTGGATGAGCCGTCATGACCTCCCGGATTCTTGAAATCCTCTATTATCATGGATATGGAAAATCACCCTATCCTTGGCAATAGAAGGCCGCCTCCCGGGTATCTTTCACCCATGCCAGAGTCAGTACATCGATTCCGTACAATTTTTTGGCCGTAAGGAACAAACCGCTAAGAAAAACCCGCCTTCAATCTCGCAGCTAGATAAAGAAATTCACTCACCTTGCATAATTGTGAGGCAGCTTGTGAACTTTTTCAATAGTGGACAGATGCAATGTTATAGGCATTTGTACTGACTCTTTCCGCCGCCCTGTTTGTTAGTCTTCCTTCGGCGGCGCGGTCGGGCCATAATCGAGGATTTGTCTTACCTGTGTATTCCCCTCCGGCGGGCTGACGATGCCTTTCTCTTCCATTACATCCACCAGGCGTGCAGCCCGCGTGTAGCCAATTCTCATCCGCCGCTGCAGCATGGACACGGAAGCGCGCCCTTCCCGGCGGACAAAATCGATCGCCTCGTTGAGCAGGGGATCGCCTTCCGTGTTTTCCATATCCTCCCACAGAGGTTTTTGTTTGAGGGGAATGTTTTCAGGCAGGGCATCCAGCGGTGCGCCCGCGGCGGCATAGGGGCTCGATTGCCCGCTTTGCGTCCGCCAGTATTCGACCAGCTTTTGGATCTCGTGGTCTGAAACGAATACACCCTGCAAACGCACGGGAGCCGGCGCATCAGGCGCCTGATACAACATATCTCCCCGGCCCAGCAACCGCTCCGCGCCTGGCTGGTCCAGGATCACCCGGCTGTCCACACCGGAGGCCACCGCAAAAGCGATGCGTGCCGGGAAGTTGGCCTTGATCAGGCCCGTCACCACGTCAACCGACGGGCGCTGAGTAGCCAGGATCATGTGGATGCCTGTGGCGCGCGCCAACTGGGCCAGGCGGGTAATTGTCTTTTCCGTCTGGTCAGGCGCGATCATCATCAGGTCCGCTAATTCGTCGATCACGATCAACAGGAAGGGGAATTTCCTGCCGCCCTGGGCCTTCATGCGCCCATTGTAGTCGGTGATATTTCGGGCCCCGATTTTGGCAAACTCATGATAACGCTTGTCCATCTCGCGCGTCATCCACTGCAGCGCGCCGACCACGCGTTCCGTTTCGACCACCACGGGCGCCAGCAGGTGCGGGATGCCGTTATACCCGGTGAGTTCCACGCGCTTGGGGTCAACCAGCACGAGTCGTAGTTCGTCCGGGGTGTTGTTGAGCAGAAAAGAGGTCAGGATGGAATTCACACATACCGATTTGCCGGAACCCGTAGTGCCTGCGATCAACATATGCGGCATGGCTTCGAGATTGGCAGTGATCGGATGCCCGGCCACATCCTGGCCGAGCGCAAAGCGCAGGGGAGTCTTGTTATGTTGAAAGGTTTCGCTTTCCAAAATATCGCGCAAAGCCACCAGCGCCATCTCATCGTTTGGCACCTCAATGCCCACATAGCTGTGTCCCGGAACCGGCGCCTGAATACGAATGCGCGGCGCGGCGAGTGCCAGCGCCAGGTCATCGGCCAGCGAGGCGATCTTGCTGACGCGCACGCGCGTCTTTCCGCCGCGCGTCTCGACGAAGAGCGGCTCGACGCCGAACTGTGTGATCGTTGGCCCGCGGCTGATCTCCACAACCTGCGCAGGCGCGCCGAAAGAGGCCAGCGTTTCCTGGATCAATTTGGCGCGCTGGTTAATAAAGTCTTCATTCTCAGTGGGAGCGCTGCCCTCATCCAGGATATCCGCGGTCTCTGGCAGCACCCAGTGAATGGCAGGCGGGCTGGATGTGGTGTTAACGGGTGGCAGGCTGGCCGCGGGTATGGGGAGAGAGCTAGTTGCTGAATCCGGGACACCCTCCGGTTTGAAGGGAGTATAGCCATTCGTCTGTGCTTCCGTTTGAGTCCGGTTTGGGGCCGTCAGGGGGTTGCGCCAAATTCTGGCAAGCCGGGGCTTAAGGCTTGATGCAAATGGCCCAAGCCAAAGGAACAGGTCTTGAACGGTCACATCCAGGATCATGGTGAGCGCGATCAAAATCCAGGCGATCAGAACGATCACGAGCCCCAGTTCTCCGAAACTGGCCCATATCATGCGGCCGAAGAGATTCCCCAGGTAACCGCCGCCGATACCATCCTGTGGGGCCCTAAAAGCGTCAAGCACGGTCAGAAGCCATAGAAAGAGCAGGAGGCTGCCTACAGTGCGTTCGAGCGAGAGCGGCGGGATACGTTCGATCTTGCGCAGGATCAGCCATAAGCCAAAGGTGATCAAGACCAGCGGCAGAACATATATCCCCCGACCTATGATTTGACTTAGGTGATTTAGGAACCAGTCACTGAATGCCGAACGTGACCAGGCAAAGAGTGTAAGCAGGATAAGGATGCCAAGAATTGCAAGAACAAAACCGATAACGTCCAACCGACGTTCGGGCGACAGGCTTTCCCAGAATGAGGGCGAAGGTGCCGGCGGCTCGGCTTGTTTGCGCCCGCTCGACTTGTGTGGGTCAAGAATTTTTCCCTGGGGCTTTTTACTTTTCCTGGGGGGAGAAGCGGGTTTTAGGAGGGGCATGGCAGGTTAGTGAATGAGAATTCCCTTATTTATATTTATACTCGATTGCATGGCCGCAAAAGGATTATAGCACAAATGGTCTGTTATCTTTAGCATCTGGTTCTATCCTACCCAAATGAGCTGGCCCGAACGCAGGTAGTTTTTTCTCAAATAGGGGCCATGCCCTAAAGAATGTTTTAGAGAGCGAACCAGGAGGAACTCAAAGCCCGGCGGGGGTACCCCGATGCCTGATGTGGGCAGGTGGTTATGTGTGGAGGCCCATTCGCCGGAATATCATCACCTTGAAACCGTCCAGGGCCAGCGTGTAGGCCAGAATGAGACCTGCCAGAAGGGCGACAATCGCTATGCTGATAGGTTGCATTAATATTCCCAGTGTTGCAAGCAGGCTGACGACGAGAATATCTCCGAGCGTACTGAACAGCAGCGTTTTGCCCGGACGCGACTTCCAGAAGGGGCCGCGTTGGCGTACCAGGTATACGTTGGCCAGGCCGCTAAAAACCAACATTACAAAGATCAGCGTCTGCAATTGTGCAATCCCCAAATGATAGATATCGCGGCCCAGAATTAAGATGCCGAACGAGAATACCAGCCAGGCCGCGGCCAGCACCAATGCACCTGCCACAAGCGGTCTGATCCTCCACTTCTCAGGTTGGTGGGAGTAAGACACGTTATCCGAGGCCAGGGACATGGTAACGAAATCGTTGGCGAACAGAAGCAAAACCACCAGGCGCGGCGTAGTCACGAAAAAACCGGCAAAAAACAACCCGAGGCTCAGAAACAGGGCGATCTGAAATGTCTTTATGACCTTGTTGAAGGTATAGGTCAGCATGCGCTGGTAAATTTGACGTCCGATTTTGACAGCCGAGAGCACGTCGCCTAGTCCCAGGTTGGTCAGAACGGCGCTGGCGGCTGCGCGTGCCACATCGGTGGCATTCGAGACCGCTATGCCGATCTCGGCCTGCTTCAAAGCGGGAGCGTCATTTACCCCGTCGCCGGTCATGCCCACTACATGACCGCCTTTTTGAAAGTTGCGAACCAACAAGAATTTGTCTTCTGGGAGAACCCCGGCCACGATGTCGCAATCGAAGCGGTTCTCCGCGATCTTCTTGCGGAATTCGTCCGCCGAGCAGACCGCATCCCCCAAACCCACCTCGGCTGAAATCGCCCGGGCGGTTGCACGGCTATCCCCCGTGATCATGATCACCCGCACCCCTAAGGCTTGCAGGCTTTCGATCAGGTTCTTTGAGTCCTTGCGCGGGGGATCATAAAGACCAATGAGTTCCTACAAACTCTAGCCGTTCCTCCTGCCCTGCGGCGATGCCGATCACACGATAACCCTGCCGGGCCAGGGCATCCACAGCGCGTGATGGATCGGGGGCATTGTAAGTCATGGCCGCCACCATGCGCGGGAAGCCTTTTACGATCCTGATCCTGGCGCCTTCCACGCAGGCGATCACCTCCGTACTCTTCGTCAACGGGTCAAAGGGAATGAACTGGATGCGCTCAGGTTCTTTTTCGAACAGGCCGCGTTCGTGGGCCGCTTTGAGGATAGCCAGGTCGATGGGATCCTGGGATGACTCATCCGAGCTGATGGCCGCCAGCCGCAGAACGTCGTTTTCGGTGTGCGGTCTGTTTGGAAAAATGGCCGACAGCGTAAGCAGGTTTTGAGTGATCGTGCCCGTCTTGTCGCTGCAGAGAATATCCATCGCCGCGGCTTCTTCGATGGCAGTGAGGCGCGTGACCAGCACGCCGTGGGCGGCCAGCTCCCGCGCTCCGAGGGCAGAGGCAAGCGTAAAGGTGGCAGGCAATGCAACCGGGACCGAAGCCACTAACAACATCAAAGCGAACGGGAGCGAATCGGCCAGGGATATTCCATTGATCCAGGAATACACGAGTACGCCCGCCACGAGAAACACATCAAGCGCGATCAAATATCGGACAATCCCGAGAATGGTCGCCTCCAGATGACTGGTAGTTCGGGCCGTCCGCACCAGCTCGGCGGTTTTCCCAAAAAATGTTTTGGAACCGGTTGTGGTTACCCGCGCGTCTGCTTCACCGCGCTGCACCATACTTCCCGCATAGGCTTTCTTCCCCGATTTCAACCTCGACTGGTAGAGATTCACCGGTCAGCGAGGACTGATCGAGCGAGAGATTACCTTGTACCAGGTCTACATCAGCGGGAACAAGATCTCCCACCTTCAGGTGGATCAGATCCCCCGGCACAAGCCCCTCAGAGGGGATTGTCTGCCAAGCGCCATCTCGATGAACTTTAGCATGGATCGAAAGCTTTTTCTTTAATAGCTCCAGCGCATTTTGTGAGCGGTTTTCCTGGAAGAAGCTAATGAACGCATTGAATAATAAAAGAAAACCGATGATGGTCGCCTGTGTTAGATGTCCGATGAAAAGTTCTAATAATATGCTGATCTCCAACATCCATGGAACAGGCCCCCATAGTTTTTTGAGAAACAATAAAATCAGCCGGGGTTTCTCCTCAGGGATGGCATTCGGACCAAATTCCTTGAGTCGTGCCCGGGCTTCTGCTGCGGTGAGACCTTCAACCATTACCGTTTTGCTCCTTGCATCCTCCTTAATTAATACGGTAAATTGTAACCCCTGGGCTATTCCGGGTCAAATTGGGTATAAGGTTCTAAGATCTAGCGGCTGGGAAACAGCGCCCCCCTTTATTGCTGTAGTGGATAGCCTGCGGCAACCCAGGCCTGAATCCCGCCGGTCATGCAGGTCACCCGGGTAAAACCGGCTTGCCGCAGGATGTTGGCACCTTCCTTGCTGCGCACGCCCGACCTGCAGACCACGACAATATCCTGATCTCGAGGCAGCTCGCTCAGGTGATCCTGGAGGGTATCCAGACCGATCAGTGTACTGTTGGCGATGTGCCCCTGATCCCATTCTTCCTGAGTTCGAACATCCAGAAAGAAGGCTCCCTGCTGATACTTCTCATAGGCCTGGGCAGGAGTTATTTCGGCAGGAAGTGCATTGTTGGGGCGAAGCAGTAGAAATGCCCCTGCGGCGAGGATAATGATTCCCAGGCCGATCCACAGCCCCATCAGGTTTCGCTTTGGATCTTTGCGGTGGCTGTGCGAGGCAGGGTTGGAGGGAGTGGACTTTGCTACGTGGCGTTTCTTGGCCATGGTGGTCTCCTGGACTATAGTATAGCTGGTGATAGGACGGGATGCTCGGCAGATACCTAAACCAGAGAAACCCTTCGGTCAATTGATAGACAGCGGGCGTTGCGTTTTTGGCTCTGGTAGGGAAGCGGTGGTTATTCTTTGGCGGCAGTGATCGCAGCCATGATCGGAAGTTATTCTTTCCATCGAACAGGATACAATAGAAAAAGTAAATCCGGAAAGTGCAGGAGCAGAAGCTCATGGTGAATATAGAGCGTTTGTATGTGTTTTTAGAGGCGGCCGAGACCCTTAGTTTTTCGGAGACTGCCCAGCGTCTGCACGTCAGCCAGCCAACTATCAGCAAGCACATTCACGACCTCGAACTCGAACTCGGTGTCAAATTGTTCGAGCGCACGGGAGCGAAGCCGCGCTTGACCGAAACCGGGCGCACGCTGCTGCCCTGGGCGAGAAAACTGGTGAAAGAATCCAATACTTTGGAAGACATTGCCCGCTCGATCAAACAGGATGTCGGTGGGTCGTTAACCATCGCCTGCACCACCACAGCCGGAAAGTATGTCCTGCCCCAGCTGGCCGCTCGTTTTCGCCAGCAATATCCGCAGGTCCGTGTCAGCATCCCTTCGTGTGCGCAGGAAGATGTTGTCTCCTATTTATTGGAGAGGGACGCCCATTTGGGAGTGGTCAGCCGGGAGATCTTTAGTCCTGAGATGGAAAGTCAGGAATTCTTCAGAGACTCCATTGCACTAATCGTTCCTGCCAATCATCCCTGGGCAGCCCGAGGCTCCATTGACCCCGACGAATTGGTCGAGGAACCCATGATCCTGCGTGAGCCTACATCGGGAACGCGCCGCGTGGTGATGGAAGAACTGGCAAAAAACGACATCACCGTGGACGACTTGAATGTCTTCCTTGAGCTTGGCAATGCCGAAGCCATCGTGCGAACAGTCGCAGCGGGGTACGGCGTAGCCTTTGTCTCGATCCTGGCAGCGGAATGCCCTTTGGCCCGCGGGCAAATCGCGAATGTGGCAGTCAACAGCCTCAACCTGAAACGAGAGATTTTTATGGTGCGCAAGAGTCTCGTCACCCCACATCGCCCGCAGGAAGCGTTCTGGAGCTTTGTCCACGATGCTACGAACGCCGACTTGCTGCAGCTACCTGTCAAACCTTGAGCAACCGCGCCTCACCGCATCTGAGCAAGTGTGCAATGAGGGGCCGCCTTCGTACTCAGTGGCGGCCCCTTCTTTTGTCCTTGGCAGGCTTAGAATACGTAGCTCGCTATTGCTCCTTCAGCGTCCATCAGGAAGGGCGGGAGTTTCTCAATCACGATCTTGGGATCGCGTACATCTTTCGGATCGATCCCCTTGTTTTCCAGCGCCAATTCACACAGCGTGACTTTCTTGGCATGCTCGAGGAGGGTCTTGAACAGCTCCACCGGATTGGGAAGGCCCTTGGGCGTGCCGAGTTTTTCAAGCTCGCCCTTGAGGGACCATTTCGCCCCCGCCGGGCAGAAGAAGAAATGTACCTCTCGGTCGAGGGCGATCCCCGAGGTGGCGAAGATCAGGGCGGGCATGATGTTCTTGCCTTCCTCACCATTGCAGACGACGACCATTTTTTCAGACATTTTGAATCTCCTTTTGGATTTGGAATATTGAAATCTGGCGATCTGACCGCCTCGTGACAGGGCGGCTTATACACGTATTGGAAGAGTTGAAGGGTTTCTCCGGATGTTGTGTCTGCCTCCTGGCCATTCAATTTGGAAGAGTTTTGAACGCGGTTACCTTATCCATTGGCAATGGCCGGCTCCTTTTCGTCAACGATCGCGACGGGTTTAAGGACATGAAGAAAAATAGCGGTGGTGCGATAAATGACATGGGCAAACTTGCTCACCGGCAGGAGCAGGATAAGGTCCATGGCCAGCGCCATATGGAAGATCAACAGCGAGTAGCCCCAAATGGCAGGAACGAGTGCGTAGACTGCAATTTCCAGCAGGAACCCGGTCAGGCCCAACAGCCAGAGCAGGATCAGGGGCATCCAATCCGAAACATGGGATTTGGCCGCGTACTTATCCCTCTTTTGGAGCCGGTTGATGGAAGCGGCAGTGGCCCCATACATCAAGAACAAACCGGCTGTGGTGCCCAGCAGCCGCATCGGAAAATAGAGTGGCACCGCGGAGCCGAGGGGCTTGAAGAGAAAGTCCAGGGCGGTGGCTGCGAAGAGTCCCAGGAAGCCGTACAGGATCGCGGCATGCACAACCCACTTGTGCATGTACCAGGGAGTAGCAGGTTGTTCTTCGCAGTCATCCGTGCGGAAACGCTTCTGTCCAATGAACTCGACGGCGAAGGTTTCCCAGATGGCCGCCCACCAATTCAAATGTGGATGTGCGCTGAAATCAAATGCCAGACCGCCGTGGCGGATGGCGCCGCGGACCATCCTCACCAAACCAGCAACGGTCACCAGGGCCGCCAGTACAAAGAGTGAGATCCCCACGAGCTGGATGGACCATTCGGGAATGAAATCGAACAGCACAAGATGGTCCAGCGGTGCCGGGTGGCGAAAGGCAAGCAGGAACAAACTGAAGAAGATGGTCATCATGAAGGTGAACAGAATGTTGAACCATCCCGACGTATACAGTTTTTCCGACAGCCCGGTTAGATCGTACTGGGCGATGACATAACGGCGCGCGGCGGCCATGAACTCGCCTGGCTCCGCCTGGCGGGGACAGGTGGCTGAACATTCGCCGCAGTAGTAGCACATCCAAACGTCTTTCGAGGCGGCCAGCCGATCTTTCATACCCAATTGAGCGTAGCGGACCAGTCGACGTGGAAAGTTGCCATTGTCCTCGGCCAACGGACACACCGCGGTGCAGTTTCCGCAATTGAAGCAGGCTTCGATGTCTGCCGCACCATACTGCGCGATTTCCGGTAATAAGCTGGACTGAATGCGATAACTCATTTCACTGCCTCCCTGGCGAGGGCATAACGATAGTAGTTTTCGTCCAGGCCGGTCTCGACCACCAAGCCGTATTTCTTCATGGCAGCGATTTGCCATAAAACCTGGCTGGCCGGCAGGCCCACGGCAGCCGCGATCTCAGGTACAGTCCTCGGGCCGCCTTGCAGGGCCTGGCGTATCTCCTTGCGGACGGTCTGCAACTCCTTGAGTAATTTCTGCGTAGCGATGTAACTGGACTGATGCTCAGTTCGTAGCCGTTTGAGTGTCTCGGCCCCGGTTTTCATTCAGCCACCTCCAGAGCGGGTATATCTGCCACCAGCGCGTCGAGCATGGCCTCGTATTGTTTTATCGTCCAACCCAGAAGATCGATGGCGTTGTTCGGGCAGGCTCCCACGCAAATCCCGCAGCCCTTGCAGTTAGCCGGAGTGACTTCCGCGCGCTGGACCTCGTGGTGGTCCATACTAACCCTTTGAAGCGTGATGGCGCCTTCATAAGGGCAGATCTTGACGCATTCGCCGCTGCCTGTACACAAGTCAGGGTTGACGCGGGCAACAAATGGCTCCAGGTCCACCGAACCCTTGCCCAGCAGGGCATTGACCTTGGCGGCCGCCGCCGACCCGGCCGTAGAGCTTTCCTGAATGTTCATCGGCGCCTGCGCCGTACCGGCCAGCACTACGCCTGTGACCGCAGTTTCCACCGGCCGGAGTTTGGGATGCGCTTCGAGCAGGAAGCGGTCTTTGCCGCGCGTGATCTTTAGCATTTCCACCAGGTCGTCAACCGGAGCCGGCATCATGCCTACCGCCAAAACTACCAGGTCTACCGGCATTTCAATTTCCTCGCCTTGTGTCAGGCGGTCCTTGACTTTGACAAGGAGAGGATAAGTCTCCCCCTGCACACCGACCACTTCGGGCGGCTCCTCACCGAGATAGCTCAGGAACAATACATGGTTGTTGGAAGCACGGCGGTAATATTCCTCGTGCCCGCGCCCATAAGTACGAATATCCTGGTATAGGTCAAAGACCTCGGTCTGCGGAAACTTCTCGCGAATTTCATTGGCCGCCTGTAAGGTGGCAGTGCAGCAGACCCGCGAACAGTAATCGTTGACCTGTCCATCTGCTTGCGGTTCGTGTACCCCATCGAGCTGGCGGCTGCCAACACAATGGATCATGGCCAGGCGGCGTACCGGGTGTCCCTGCCATTCCAGATTCCTGCCGGTGGGAGCACTCGTGGCCAGGACGCGTTCAAGTTGTGGGAGGGTGATGACCTCCGAATTTTCGCCGTAACCGAACTCACCTTGGCGCGGCTCGTAAGGCTGGAAACCGGTGGAGACGACCACCGCCCCTACATTAAGATCATGGAAGGTTGGCTCGTCTTTCAGGGTGATTCCATTACCGGCCGCGGTCAGGCAGTCGCCACACTTTGTGCAATTGCTCCAGTCCATTGCCGGCGTAATGGGATAGGCACCTTCGAAAGGCTCAAAAATCGCCTTCCGCTTCGACAGGCCGTAATTGAACTCGTCAGGGATTGTTACCGGGCAGGCCGCGACAGCCTGCGGCAAGTTCTTGAAATCGTTGGAAAAGCCGCGTGGCGCCTCGCGTACCCTGACCTGGAAATTGCCGACATAACCTTTGACTGCCACTACTTCCGAACGAGTGAGGATCTTGATGTTCGGGTGACCGGCCACGCGCCAGATCAGTTCCTTCAGGATCGATGCGGCCTGCTCATCTGTCGGGAAGATGTGGTTGAGCCGCGCTACGCGTCCGCCGGTAAAGGCCGACTTCTCTATAAGAGTCACCCTCAGCCCATTGCGGGCCATATCGAGCGCGGCGCGCAAACCGGCTACGCCGCCGCCGATGACCAGAGCCTGTTTCTCCGCCTTCAGGTGGATGGCACTTAGCGCTTCCAGGTGCCGGGCCTTGGCAACACCAGCAGCCATCAGCCGGATGGCCTTTACCGTTGCCTCCGCCGGACAATCATGGTGAACCCAGCTATCCTGTTCGCGTAGTCCTACATGATGATACAGATAGGGATTCAATCCGGCCTGGGCCACCGTGTTACGGAAGGTTGCCTCATGCAAGAAAGGCGAACAAGCCCCGATCACAACGCGGTTCACTCCCTTTTCCCGGATGTCTTCCTGGATCATATTCTGACCGGGGTCCGAGCACATGAACATATGCGTGCGCGCCACGATCACGTCCGGTAATTCGGAGAGTGCCTCCGCCACCTTCTGGCAGCTGACTACATCACTGATATTGCCGCCGCAGTTGCAGATATAGACGCCGACGCCTACTTCATCTTCAGGGATATTTTTCGAGTTGGGGTTTCCGGTTATCTCAGGCATAAACCGCTTCCCTCTTTTCTGAGTGACGGGCACAATGGGACTGGAGATAGGCCGCGGCTTCCGCCGAGGCGGCGCTGGCAGAGATGATGCTATCTACAATATCCATCGGTCCGCCGGCTACACCGGCCACAAAGATGCCCGACTGGTCCGTAACACAGGGTGATAGGTTTGGGGAGGGGATGTGGATAAAGCCATCTTTCCCGACAGGCACTTGAAAAATTTGCTGAGGATTCAAAGCCGGCTGCAACCCCACCGAAAGAACCACCATATCGTAGGTGCGCTCGACAACCCTTCCTTCATCCACCAATTCCACTCGCACGATTGGATTGTGCTCTTTATCTTGCGTGATGCGTGCCACTTTGCCCTTTACGAATTCGATCCCCATCGCCCTGGCGTTTTGATAAAACTGTTCGTAGCCTTTGCCAAAAGTGCGGATGTCCATGTAGTAGATGGTGATATCTGCCATGGGCAGGGTACCGGCGAGCAGCATGGCTTGCTTAACGGCGTACATGCAGCATACACGCGAGCAATATTCCACACCCAGCGAAAGATCGCGCGAACCGGCGCATTGGATGTAGGCAATCGAATCAGGTTGTTTTCCGTCACCGGGACGCAGGATGTGACCAAAGGGTCCCGTGGGCGCGAGCATGCGCTCGACCTGTAGTCCGTCCACCACGTTGAGCAGCGTATCCGCCTGATATTCCTTTTTGGCGTTGCGGGCGGTGATTTCATAGCCTGTGGCCAGGACAACGGTTCCGCATATGATCTGCAGGATTTCGGCTTTTTGGCTGAAATCGATGGCGTCAGCCGGGCAGCCTTTCTCGCATTTACCGCAGAACAAGCAGTTATCAAGATCGATCAACGCCTTTTGCGGCATGGCTGTTGAGAATGGGACGTAAATGGCGCGGTGCGCGCCCATCTTCAGATCAAAGGCATCCGGGACATCGATCGGACAGTCATATTCGCACTGCCGGCACCCGGTGCAGGCGCTCTCATCCACATAGCGAGGTTTCTTGAGTACATCCACAGCAAACCCCTCATCCCCGCGTGTAAAGGACTGCACCTCACAAAGTGTGAACAAGGTCACGTTCGCATGATGCGCGGCGGTGGCCATGCGCGGCGTGGTGATGCATGAGCAACAGTCCAGGGTTGGGAAGACCTTGCTCAACATAATCATCTTGCCGCCGATGCTGGCTTCCTTTTCGATCAGGGCAACTTTATATCCTTGGTCGCCCAAGTCAATGGCGGTCTGAAGACCGGCAATGCCCGCGCCAACGACTACAGCGTCAAAATATGGGGTGTCTTGTGACATCTGGATGATCTCCATCAAGCCGCCGAAGGGATGGCTTGCGCCACGGGCGGAAGCGGATGCGCAACGGGGCCGATTTCCTTGAGAATCTCGATCATGCGGTTGACTTCTTTTACGAAGGGCGTGGTGCAAACTGTGCAAATCGCAACCAGGCGCAAACGGCGTACATCCAGATTGCGAGCCTTCATCTTGACGTAAGCCCGGTTCACGATTTCCGCCGTGCGCTCGGCGCCGCCTTTGTACGGGCAGTCTGAGCCACTGAACATGAGGATGATGGCGTCCAAACCGCGTTCAAAAGCATGCAAATAAAAATCCTCGGAAAACATGGATGGATCCACCACTGGCAGGACATAGGTGTTAGGCGGGTATTCACCATGAAGTTGCCCCACGCCATCCGCCCCCTTGTAACCGCCGGACAACGTAGCTAGGATGAGAATTCTTGTTTCTTTTTGAAGGGTGGGCGTTTCCATCAGGCGCCCCTTATTTCTTGCGGCGCAGGAAGAGACGGTCGTAGCCGTCGGCGGCAAGGCAGCCCAGGAATTCCTGCCCCACCTTTTCGGCCCAGCGCGGCAGGTCGTTCTTGGTGTTGGCATCGCCTGACCAAATCTCCAGCACTTCGCCCACCTTGACCGAGCCAATGGCTTTCTTGGCCTCCAGCAGGGGACCAGGGCAGGCCACACCGCGGGCATCGGCGACTTTCACGGCTTGAAGCGTATTCAAATCAGTAATCATGTTAAATCTCCTTTGAAAAAAACTAGATTGATGGACATGTTGTTGTTTGCAAAAAACCGAGCGATCAGGGCGTAGGCGGTGCGATCAAACCACATTGCTGCAATAGCGAACAATCAACGAGGCGATAATAAATGGTCTGACCCTCCCTGCGGGAAGTGAGAATGCCCCGATCTTTCATGACTTGAAGATGCTGCGAGGTATTCTGGACGGTGGCTTCTATTGCAGCCGCAATATCGCTCACAGACATCTCCCTGTCACGCAGCGAATACATAATCAGGATTCTGCTCGCATTGTTGAATGTGCGAAACAAGGTCGCGCGGCTTTCTGCCCATTTCAAGAGTTCTGTATCCATAGACTTTTCGATCAACATTCCAATATTCGCTGGAATAATTGATTACAGGATGATTATAGGTAAACGGAAGGGAAATCGTTAGTGGTGAACGTCACAAACCGTATGCGGATAGCTTATGGGGCCTTATAGAGAATCTCTATAAGCCTTCTGAGGCGCTCGAACTGAAATAGCGGGTAGGTGAGGGCGATCAGAACTGCCAGAACGTATTGGACGGAAGAGAAAGCCGACCGATCGCCAGTTTGCCCGGTAAGACGGAAATAAGCATGAGCGTGGTCATGAGAACCGCCGAAGTCAAACACCAGGCGCAAGTCGCACCGATTACAAACGGCTCCAAAAAGGTCAGGTAGATCGAAAAGAGCGTGCCTAAAGCGGACAAAACCCATATCGAAATCGTGGCCAGGTTGGCGAGACGACCTTCGGCAAGACGGTTGACCAGCCAGGCCGTACCGATGGCCAAATATCCAGCCATGCCCAGCAAGCCAATCGGCAGAATTCCGAACAAGCGGGCATATTCACTTTGCTGGACAGTATTGCAGTCTCCAACAGGTCCGCAAACCGCGCTGACTTGAGTCACTTCCACGTACGTCAGGTAGCCTGCCACGCCTACTCCCAATACGCACATAATAGGAATCACCCATGTGGGGAGGTGGATCGCAGATATGGTTGGGGTCAAACGGCGCAAGCAACTGATGCTCCAAATGATGGAAATTACCATCCCTACCAGGATGATGATTGATAGCGAATTGCCCAGCGGATCACGGGCGAAATTAGACAGCGGTCCAGGAGCAGGAGCCAAAACCCCGGCTTGAGGTAAGGCTGGAGTATCGGTCGGATGGATGGCAGGTTCAGTGGATGCGGGTTCAGGCGGGGCCTCGGATTGATCTGCTGCCAACACATCGCCCAGGCCAGGGATATCCGGCCAATCCGTACCGCCGCGTGCCAAAAGTTCTTCCATGATGCCGGGAAATTTCTGTTGAATGTCGGAGCCTACCAACACATCCTGGCCTACAACCAGCATGGGCACACCCGCGAGCTTGACATTAAAGTTTTTGATCGCCGCCGTGTATAGTGCTTCGCCTTCGGGAGACGCGCTGTCCACTTCGAATATATGCAGTTGGCTGCCATATTTTTCAACCAGCGGCGGAATGATTTCCGAGACCAGCGTTTGGCAGTGACTGCAATTGCTCTTAAAGAACAAAACAGCGCGCACTATCGGGGCAGGATTTTGAGTTGCGTCAGGTGTGGCTCCCGTCGCTGCCAGCCCCTCTGCCAGCCCCGGGATGTTAGGCCAACCTGCACCACCGTGCTTAAGAAGTCTTCAATCAAGCTGGGGAATTTTTCCGGAATATCCGCCGAGCCGACGAGATAGGTATTGCCCACCACCAGAAAAGGAACGCCGCCCTCCTCCAGGTTGAATTTGTCCAGGGCAGCCAGGAAGAGCATCTGCCCATCCGGCTGAGTGACATCCACACCGATGATCTGGAGTTGGTCACCGTACTTCTCCATCAACGGCGGCAGAGTCTCTGTGATCACATAATGACAATGTGGGCAGGTGGGCGAGTAGAACAGCACGGCATGCACCACGGGCCGTGCAGCCTGCGCATGTACTGTGGAAAATGAGACCTGGAATGCCAGCAAACCTGCCAGCAGGAGAGCCACCAAGCAACTCCAGCGTTTCACCGCTTGCTCCGCGTTTCATACCAGCCCGTGCGGGTGGCCGTCCTTAAGTCGAACTCCGGTACGAAAGGTTTGATGTCGAGCAGAGGTGTTCCGTCCAACACATCGATGCCTTCAACAGTCAGTGTATTATCCTGATGGGTCAGAAGCTTAACGATGGAGAGCCCGATCGGGTTTGGGCGGTAGGGATAGCGGGTGGCAAACACGCCGCGTTTCTGATCGTCCAAAAAGGGTTTGACGTGCAGCGAGTATCCAGCCGAGCGATGGAAGATGTAAAAAAGGATGATGTGGGAGAAGCCGTCGATGTCCTGCAATCCATCTGCGAACGCAGGGTTAATTTCCACCAGCCCAATGGCTTGCGAGCGAGAGGCTTGAATGGGGGTTTGATCTTTTTCAGTAAATGGTGAATGGATCACGCCAATAGGGTGCATCAGGACTTCCATTTTGCGATTTCTTCTCCTTGTTCTACGAAATCTTTAGGCATGGATGATCATTCATTGAAGGAATCCATGAGTTTGGAGTCTTTTCCAAACTGTTCGACAAGCACATCACGCATCAAATCGCAAACCTGCATGATCTTGGGATTCGCGATGCGATAGAAAACCTTATAGCCCTCCCGCTGCCCCAGGACAATCCCTGCATTCCGCAGCATGGTCAGATGTCGGGAGATCGTAGGCGATGACACTTCCAGTCTAGTGGCAAGATCCGTGACGGACTTGGGGCCATCGCGAAGCGCATGCACGATTCCCTGGCTTAAAGGGCTTCCCATGGCACGACACAAATCTGCCTGGACTTCAAAGATTGTTTGATTGATCATCGTTAATTTCCATCTGCCGCTATCGGCATCATCAGAAACCTGCACTCATAGAGCTTTCTCTCAGCGCTGGACATGAGTAATTTCCTTCTTGCGGTCTCGGAGGCTACGAAGTATTTTCTGCCGAAATGGATTTCCCATGGACTTGCACAGGCTGGTCTGGATGTCTAGAACAGCCTGGGAACTCATCGCTTATCCCTCAGGCCAAAGAAGAACTAGCGCATCACCCGCCAGGAAAAGCGTTTGGAGTATCTGCATAAAGCGTGCTTTTGCCTCAATTTCAGCGAGTTTGCCGGAGGCAAAGGTTGATGCCTCTTTCATGAGTTGTCTGGATTCTTCTTCTGGGATGCACTTCAGTTCTTTCAGTGTATATCCCTTCCGAGACAGGTATGTTTCGATAAGCATCTTCTCCAGAGAAGGACGGATATTCTCCAAGACTTTCTCATGGTCATTCTTATTCCTGGTCATGAGCAATTCCTTTCTTGCGGTCTGGATTTGCCCGTTGGCTTCTAGCTATATCCGGATAGTGTGCAGGCGTTGCACTCCAGAAATGTTGGCCATGGCGTACCAGGGTCTGCGCCTTGCCGCTGGCTGCCAAATCCGCCAATGCCTCGCTTACCTGACCAGCCGACCAATGTTCCAGAGTCCTTTCGAGTTCATCCTGCCGCATCGGATGGCGAGTGATGATGCTAACAACCGCATCCACGACATTCTCGTATCCACTTAGATCAAAGCTGCCTTCTGCAGGATGCACCACCTCAGCGATATTTCCGAAAATAGCTATGGCCCGCATCAAGCCTTCCTCATCCGGCGGTTGCACCCAGGTTTCGGCTGGCGGACGCGTTGGCAGGTTGATGTGCACGGCATCTGGTTTGACCCTCTGCAGAACTCTGGCAATATCTTCCAGCGCCTGCGATGTATCATTCAGTCCGCGTACCAGCATCACCTCCACCCATAACTTTCCCCGATACTCCTTGCGAAAAGCCACCAACCCATCTACAAGGCGCTCAAAGGTAATATCCGGGTGAGGGCGGTTAATCTTGCGATAAAGTTCGGCCGTGCCGGCATCCAGTGTCGGCAGCACCGCATCTGCTGCGCTCAATTCCTGCCGGACTTCAGACAGATATAACAAAGACCCATTGGTAATGACCGCCACCGGAAGCGCGGTGAGAGTCTTTACGCGGCGGATTATTTCTCCAAGATAGAGGTGCAAAGTCGGTTCTCCGGACCCGACAAAAGTCACCCAATCAATCCCGCCGTTTGCACGGGAACTCAGGATCTGCTGCACTTCGAAGAGAATGTTCTCGTCCAGAACATATTCGCGTCGTTCGTTCGTCAACGGCATGGTACGACCCAACTGGCAATAAACGCAATTCCAGTTGCAAGTCTTGAGTGGAATGGTATCAATCCCCAAGGATTGCCCAAGGCGGCGGGAGGGAACGGGACCAAAGACGTATTTCATGGTTGCACCAGATCATGAGCCATACAAGTGCCTGCCCCCGGTATGTCTGGCCTCGGAAGCGGGCCTTCCTATCAATGTTTATGTATCCGGCGCAAATCCGAGATCAACGTACCCGTTCGGTAAGCTTCCAGGGCTTCAGGAATGTTCTTTTGCGCCGGAAGGATCACTTCCAGCCCCTGCGCCACCGCACGGTCGTAAGCGGGCTGCCCCAGGCCGCCGGAAATCAGAACCTGGCAATCGAGAATGGGTGTGAAGAGGGCCGGACCCCGCTGGGCATCCTCACAATCATGTTCGTGCGCGGGTTCCGCCTGGCCGTGATTATGGCGCGGTTTCTCGCGCCTCTCGAAAGTTGTGTTTCCCGTATCGTCCACAAGGGCGACCAGGTAGAATTGAGATTCCCCAAGGTGACGGCTAATGTTTTCGCCATCGTCTGTGGGAAATGCGATCTTTTTCATGGGATACTCCTAATTTAAACTTTGTTGCCGAAGTCTTGAGCAGGTGTCGCGAGATTTGCGGCCGGACCAGCAGCATTGACGGATCCAGATTGATCACTCCTGGATCATCTTAACCTGCACTTTAGACCGTGCAGTTCTTTGCACATTCTTGGGCTAGCCCGGCTTACTGGTTACGCAACCAGTTTAACGCCTCGGCTTCCGTCGTAAAGCAATGCACTTCGTGGGCATAGTAGCTCTCCGGGATCTCAAGGATGGCTGGATCTAAGTCCGCGCCAAAAATCGCCGCGACGGGCATCATTGGGCCGAATTGCTGAATGTGACGGGAACATTCTTCGCCCGTGGTCCCCGTGAGATCGATCAACAATTTGCCGCGATAATTGTTCAAAAAGCCAGCCAAGGATGGCACATCCTCGGCGGTGAACACGCCTGTATGCTGGCAGCGCATCACACCTTTCTCCACCGGGGTAATCGTAAATGAAGCCGTCATCCTAGCCTCCTTTCAAGGCACCAAACGGATTGATCTCCTATGCTGCCTGGGTTTCGATGAAACAACGATGCAGGTCGAAACAGATTAGAAAATGGTCACTCGCGGACCATCTTGGTCCCGCATTTCGGGCAAGCCCTGTCAAGGCAACGTTCTCCGGCGATGTGTGGTTCTTTGTGACCGCACTTGGGACAAACGCAATTTCCACCGGGACCGGAAGTGGGTTTGTTCCCACCACCTTTGCTTTGACCCTGCCCTATACCCCTGCCGCGGCCCTGTCCCCGGCCAAAACGGTTACGTAAGAGTCGGTTTATCATCCTGCCTCCTTAAAATCATTGAGCTTTTGCAGCTCCCTGAGAAATCGTTCAATTTCTATTCCATCGCAGGTTTCCACACTTCCCAAACTTTGCCTACCAGCTCAGGGCCGGGTTTTAGGGTGAGCTTACCCGGTTCCCAACCGGCCGGGGTGGCTTCTTTGCCGCCGGATGCGCGCACATGTTGGAAGGCTTGAATCTGTCGCACAGATTCTGCAAAGCGCCGACCTACCGGTGGAGTAAGCACTTCCATGGCCTGGATGATGCCATCCGGATCAATGATGAAGCGCCCGCGCAATTCGATGCCCTGGGTTTCATCCCAAACTCCGTAGGCGCGTCCCACATTTCCGGCCTGATCTGATGCCATGTGGAAGGGGATACCGCCTTTGACCATTTTGCTCAACTCGTGGTCGTTCCACATTTTATGAACAAAGTGACTGTCCACGCTGACAGAGATCACTTTCACGCCCAACTCTTGCAACAGCGGATACTGGTCGGCGACCGCCGACACTTCTGTTGCTCAGACGAAGGTGAAATCACCGGGGTAGAAGCACAACAGCACCCACTTGCCGGCGAAATCAGATAGTTTGATGGGAGTGAAGCTCCCCTTGAAGTAAGATGGGGCGGCGAAATCGGGGGCCGCTTGTCCAACACGAGCAGTCATAAGAGTCTCCTTCTGGGCTCGGAAATCGGGTGGGTGTGCCTCAGTGGTTGAGGCAGACTTGTCGCTTATTACGGCACCAGTCACGCGGGCGCATCCCTCAAGTTCTGTCAAGATGTTTCCTTTCTTTTTCTGATCACGCGGAAGTTTCCTTACTACATTTTTGGATGACGTCGGGTGGCCCATTCAGCCGATTGGCTAAAACCACTGACACCATTAGTGGAGCTTATCTACATGATCCAGGATCTGACCGTTCGCGTAGGCCATAATGGCTTCGTCGATATCGGTTATGTCAGTAACCACGGGTCGGATGTTACGGGCTTTCATGCTTTCATAGGCGCCCATCCCCATGCCGCGGCACAACAATGCCTCGCAGTCGGTAATTGCCTGTGCCATGCGGCCATGACGATCATCCGCCACTGGTCCATACCCATGGCGACCGTTTGTATCCTCCTGGTGATCGTGACCCTCCGCCTCGAATTGGGCATGGCCCAACTTGTCGCGCATTTCGTGGTTGGTGATTTTGCCATCCTCCACGGTGGCGACCATGTAATAGGGCGCGCGACCGAAGTGCTGACTGATGGTCTTGCCGTCTTCCGTAATCACAGCGATTTTCATTTTGAATTTCTCCATTGTTTTGAATTTTTAGGCGACATGCGCCTTACGAGCTCCTGAAATAATAAGCACGACTGCAACGATCAGGCTCGGCGTAATGAGTTCCATTGCAAGGAGCCAACTTAAAGTCTGTTGCGCCTGTTCAAGCCCGGCGAGGATAAGCGGTATGAGTAAAAGCGTGACGCAAGCCAGCACGATAAGAACACAAAAGATGAACTTTCTTTTTCCATCCATGGCAATATCTCCATTTAGGGAATTGTCATCTGTGAGCAGGCAGGAGGATTGTGGCTGCCAAGATGACCATTGAACGACAAAAGAACGACCTTCTACCAAAAATTGGAACCTTCATTCAATATAATTCGCCAACCTTACTTTGAAAAATGTCGCTCTGTCGGGCTGTCGCGTGAATCCATGGGGCAGAGCACCAGTAAAGCTCGTGACGGAGTAGGATCCGCATTTTTCCATTGATGTGATAGATAGGCCTCAAAGACCAGGCTGTCTCCGGGCTCCAGCAAATACTGCTCGTTATCTACCGTGTAGGTAATATGCCCTTCGAGACAATACACAAACTCACGACCCGTATGAACAATGGGTTTTTTCCCGCTGTCGGCATTCCCTTCCAGTACAACAATGATCGGTTCCGCTCCAAAGCGCGGCATTCCGGCGGCAAGGTCCTCCATCGTGCTGTGCTCGAAGGCCGCGTGAGGGCGTTGGCCATGTTTCTGATACACCAATTTCTTGCTGCCGTGATCGGTCTCGAATAGCTCCGTGATGGGCACTTGCAGACTTTGGGCGAGCTGCTGAAGAGTGCTCACGCTGGGGGAGGTGCGTTCATTCTCGATCAGGCTCAGGGTATTGATATTCAACCCACTCAACTCGGCCAGCGCCCGGATGGAGAGCCGCCGCAGGATGCGAATCTCCCGCAAACGTTGGCCCACACTGATTTGTTCGTCCTCTAGTGCGGTGATAAAAGGACTCTTTTTTCCTGCGGTGCTACCCCGTTTTCGCGATTGAAGACCTTCAACCATGGGTAAATTCTCCTTTGAACAAGAGTTTCAACTAATATTATAGTTGAAATGTCAATTAATTGCAATACATTTCACAATATATTGTGTGAATCTATCGACGAATTCTGGAATGTTGATAACAGAAGTAGCGGAAATTCGACTCGCGGCAGTTTGGTGGTGGATTTATTCTGCGCACGATCCATTCCTTCGATCCTTGGATGGCCTGCGCCATTCACATGGTGGACGCGGACGGCAAGGACCTGGGCGAGGTCGCCGCAGGTATGAATAACTGCGTGAGCTAGCCGAAATAAGAGGCCGCTCAAGGGGGGTGCCCCTTTTCATTCATTTTAAGAAAAGACTTTGCTGATTATTGAAACGCAACCGAGGTTTTCGGAGTATTTTACACACAATTATCCCCTTATAGCAGGAAGGTTATCACTGTCTCACTTTGATAAAATGGTGAATACTGGTAGTCAGAATAAGTGACATACAAGCGGCTCGCGAAATTACGCTGGGGCTAGGTAACACGCTCAACCGAGACGAAGGGGCTGGCGTGTCTGCCCTCAAGACCCTTGAAGCACGTTTCGCCGCCCGTGCCCCGGCGATTGAGTTAAATGGAATATCAGGCAGGACGAGTAGGTAGAGATGCACGAGCTTCCGATCGCTCAATCAATTCTGGATATTTCTTTGCGACATGCCGGACAGGCCGGCGCTAAAAGCGTCACCGATCTATACCTGGTCATCGGCAGGCTTTCCTATATCATGGATGATTCCATACAGTTCTATTGGGACATGATCGCCAGGGATACCATCGCCGAAGGCGCGAAGCTTCACTTTCGGCGCATCCCTGCAGAGTTTCTCTGCCTGGATTGCAACCAGCGTTACTCTCCCGACGACAATACGCTCGCCTGCCCCCACTGCCAGAGCACACGTGTGAAACTTGTTGCAGGGGATGAGTTCAGTCTTGAGTCCATCGATGTTGAGCCGCTGGAGGCACCGATACCCACCTCATTGGAGAAATGAAATGCCTCTAAATGTACCCGTTGTGGAAAATATCCTGAGTGCCAACGATCGCCTGGCCGAAGATAACCGTAATCGCTTCAATGCAGCCGGACTGTTCGCGATCAACCTGATGGCCTCGCCAGGCGCGGGAAAGACTTCCCTCATCGAACAGACGCTCTCACGACTCGCAGGCAGAATGCGGGTGGCGGTCGTGGACGGTGATATCGCCACTTCGCTTGACGCCGACCGCGCCGCGGCCGCTGGCGCGCAAGCCAGCATTCAGATCAATACAGGCGGTGAATGCCACCTTGACGCGGTCATGCTGCAGGGCGCGCTCAATCAATTGGATCTCAAGCGGTTTGATCTGCTCATCGTGGAAAACGTGGGCAATCTGGTATGCCCTGCTGGCTTCCGCCTCGGCACGCACAAGTCGGTGTTGATTGCCTCGGTGCCCGAGGGCGATGACAAACCTTACAAATATCCGGGCATGTACCGTGGGGTGGATGCCCTGGTAATCAACAAAATTGACCTTTTGCCTTACATCCCCTTCAAAATGGACTTCTTCCAGCGCGGCGTTGAAGCGCTCAACCCGGGCGCGATCACGTTCCCCTGTTCGTGCAGCACGGGCGAGGGCCTCGACGCCTGGGTGAACTGGCTTCAGGTTCAGATAATAGAGCATACAGAAAGGTAAACAGCCATGTGTTTAGCGGTTCCCGGTAAGATCATCGAGCTTTATCACAGGGGTGGTCTCAAAATGGCAAAGGTGGACTTTGGCGGAATCTTCCGTGAGGCCTGCCTGGACTATGTACCGGAAGCAAAAGCCGGCGACTACTGCGTAATTCATGTGGGTTTCGCCCTTAGCCTGTTGAACGAAAAGGAAGCTATGGAAACTCTGAGTCTTCTGAAGGAGATTTCCAATATAGATGAAGAACTGGGTACAGGGCCTGCGGCAGTGTGATCGGCAGCTGCCGTTTCCAGCAGTACGCCTATCCGCCCGCTTCTGCCTCTCGGTTTATCGTTTTTTCCTATGCCTCCGGTTGGACGTGCCAACTCTCTCAAAATCGATAAAGCCTGCCTCAACATCCACCGACATCAACTGCACTCGCAGCTGGTGGCCGACGTCCAGGCCCTTAAACCCTCTTACAAGCTTGCCTTCAATAGGTATCGTGAGCAGCCGCACCCAGGTTCCCTTCTCAGATGCGCCTGTAACAACTGCATCAAACTGCTCGCCAATTCGCGATTCCAGCAGAAGGGCCGCAGCAGATTTTCCAACCCGGCGTTCCACCTTGTTGGCCGCATCTTCTGCCTGGGTGCAATGTGCTGCCAGCACATCCAGTTCATCTTTACTATAAGGGATAGGCCTGCCCTCCAGGGCTGCTTTTAATAAGCGTTGAGTGATCAAGTCGGGGAAGCGGCGATTCGGAGCCGTGGAGTGGGCATAATCCTTGACCGCTAGGCCAAAGTGACCCGGGATATCCCCATCAGGAAACTCTGCAATATATTCGCCGGCGCCTAAAAGCTTGATCACAGCCAAAGACAGGTCCGGGAAGCGGAGAGGATCGGCGGCCTTCTGCTTGACGAGAAACTCTTCCAGGGCTTTTGAATCCGGAAGCTCTGGAAGGCTGAACTCATGCTCCCCGGCAATTTCAACAATCCGATCCCATCGTTTGGGTGTTCGCACCACGCGCCGGAGCGAGGGGGAATTCCTGGAGGAGAGATAGCGGGCCGTCACGCCGTTGGCCGCAATCATGAAGTCCTCAATGAGCTCTTTTGCGCGGTTCTTTTCTTCCACTTCAAGAGCGTGGATTTGATCACCGTCGAAAACCGGTCTGGCCTCAATGGTCTCCAGACTTAGAGCTCCATGGACATGACGGAGTTTTTTCATGCTTTGCGCAGCTTTATCCTGCATGCGCAGGTTTTCATCCAGCCCGGGCACGGAAGAGACCGCTTCTGGCTCTGGCCCATTTCCATCCAACCATGCGGCAACGCTGTTATAGGCTAGTTTTGCATGATTGCGGACCAGCGACCGGTGAACCTCCGAATCCAAAAGAGATCCGTCTGGCGCAATTTCCATTTCAACCACGAAAGCCAGGCGTTCTTCATTCAGATTCAGTGAAGTGAGGCCGGTTGAAAGTTTTTCAGGAAGCATTGGGAATATGCGGGCCGCCGTATAGACCGAGGTGGTATTGTGGCGAGCGTGGTCATCTATGGCAGATCCTTCCCCGACGAGCGAGTCTACATCCGCCACGGCCACCATAACCCGCACTTTGCCGCCTGGCAATGCCTGGGCAACTGTCAACTGATCAAGGTCAAGTGAGTCATCATTATCGATCGAGGCCCATGGCAAATCCGTCTGGTCACGCACTGACCCATTGTTGGCCGTGGCAGGTGCTCGAATCGCATCAAGTTCTGTGAGCGCGGCGGCGGAAAATTCCGGGAGCAAATCCCGCTCGAGCATGGCTCTTTTGGCAATGTTCTGCAAAATAGCACGGTGGTGCTGTTCGTTGAAATTCATAAGATCGCTTTCGTGTATGAGGATGGATTGATTATATCAACGGACGCCACCCCCGCAGCGGCGCGGTTGTGAACCTATCCCGCAAAAGAGCCAGTCAAACAATGACTGGCTCCCGTGTTGGATAACCTGAACTTCTGTTTCGCCAAGTGGGCTTGCTCTTGTCCCCTGACAGCTGGCTCATTACTTGCGACGTTCCACGTAGGCGGGCAGGCTCGCCATGGGCGGGCGTTCGCTTTCGGCCACTTCTTCCACTTCCAGGTAATATTCGCCGCCGCTGTGGCGGATCAACTTCATGGTCTTGTTGACGTCTTCCACGAAGGCGCGCTCATAGCGCGTTTCGAGTTTGCGGAGTACCGTCTGAATGATGGCAAAAGACATCTTGCTGAGCGCTTCCAGTCCCTGGTTACGGTGGATGCGTTCCAATAAATCCACCTGGGCGATGGATCGCAGGCCGAAGTTCTCGAAGATATCGATCAACAGGCCTATCTCCACGCCGTAGCCTGAAAAGAAGACCGCCTTTTCCAACGCTTCGCGGCGACCGGCATATTCTCCTGAGAGCGGCTGAACGACGCCAGAAAGTTCGGGGTAAAAGAGATTCAACAAAGGCCGGGCCGCCAGCTCGGTCACGCGCCCGCCGCCGCCTGCCTGTGTTTTATCGCCCACGCGGATGGGGCGGCGGTAGAACCCCTTGACAAGTTGAATGTTACGATCCAGCAAGAGCGGTCCAATGATCCCGTAGACGAAGCGTGGATGGATATTGATGATATCGGTGTCGATCCAGCCGATGATGTCGCCTTTGGTGACCAGCAGGCTTTTCCACAGGGCTTCGCCTTTACCGATCCGCGCTCCCAGTTCCGGCAGTAATTTTTGGTGGATGTAGACAGGGATCCCAAGATCTTCCGCAATCTGGCGGGTTTGATCCCTCGAATTCGAATTGATCAGTACGATCTCATCCAGCAGGGGCACTTCGTCCATCAGGGCTTTCTTGACAGACTTGATGACCTGGCCGACCGTTTGCTCCTCGTTTAGGGCGGGCAGGGCCAGGCTGATCGTGGAGCCCTGTTTTTCCTTGAGCTCCATAAGTTGTTTCAGGCTCGAGAATTCGTCGGCCTGGAAGGTGTTCTCAGCGAACCACTTGTCCACCAGGATGGAGATCGCCTGAACCCCCGCGCTTTCACCGATATTGGCTTCTGAAATGGGGCGGGCTGACTTCACAACCATCACCGTGGAGGACAACTCGCGGAGAAGTTGCTCGGCTACAGGGCCTATGGATGAATTGCTCGCACTCTTGCCCGCGGTGGCGCCCAGAACCACAATATCGTAGTGCTGAGATTCCTCAAAGATGGCGCGCGAGGTGTCATCGGTTGTGATCGAGCGGAGGTTGACCTCCGGAATATGTCGCAGAATGTGTTTCAGCCCCTTGAAGGGTGCATCGTTGACGGCGCCCGTCAGGGCCAGATGGAGAACATCCAGTTGCGTGGGATGCAACCCCATGCCTACCTGGAAGGCCAGCTCGGCGTACGGTCCGCCGCGCACGGCGATCAAGGCCCGGTCAAATTTGACCGAAGTCCCGCCCCGCACAAGAGCGACATTGGTCAGCGAATTGTCCAACACGTCCGAGACGGGAATGCCGCATGAGGCTCGCCCGTCATTCCACTCCGTAATAAACAGATCAGGCTCCTCGCGTGCAATGACGGTTTGCACCTCCTTCCAGGGTTTTCCTGATACGATAACTGAAGATTTAAAGTGAGTGGACGGGCTGCTCAGCGAAAGCAGCCGTTTACGGATCTGCCTGGCAGCCTGCGCGCCGGCGCTGACGGCGTCTCCCTCTGGTATCAGCACCACGCCGACCAGGATGACCTCCTTCGCGATCGCGTGCGCGAGGGTAAGCGCAGTCTGCCCCTCAGTACCTGCGCCAATGAGAACCAGGGCGGTTTGGATGTTTCGTAAAGGCGGGCTCATCTTGTCCTTTGTTTCATCATGGTAAGCACCTACATTTTCCTTTTCCGTTGTTTGCAGGGGTGTCGCTTTTGCAGAAACTCCACCTACACCGACATCTTTCAGGTACCCTTTCCAGAAGAGTTCGAGCCGACCCTAATTACAGTGTACTGCGTTCTGCGAGCACATGTACTGTTGTCCTATCAGTATTTGAACCAAAGTCCCTGATTCTGCCCCTAAATCGTTGGACGTATTCAAGGAGTTTCTCCCGGCGGCGGAACGCTCTACAAAGAATTGGTGTTGGGCAGTTTGAGTTCGCTATCGACACCGCCGGCCCCCGGTCACAAAGAATAATACGGCAATGCGACGTTCACACAACCTCTCCAAAGCAGTCGGAGAGCAGAAGTCCCAGGCGGCGTTCCAACATGGCAAACGAGTAAAACCGTTTTGCCAGCTGGTAATTCTGTTCAGCGGCCTGCGCGGCTTCCTGCGGATGAGTGAGCAGGCGGCGGGTATGTTCCAGCGTGGCATCGCTGATGTAGCCGTCGAACTCGACCACGTTAAAGCCCTTGGGCTTGATGTCCGTTTCGAAGATGGAATAATTGTTAACCACCAGCGGCCGTTTGTAATAGATGGCTTCGAGGAAGGCATTGCCAAAGCCTTCGATCGCAGAGGGGTAGGTAACCAGGTCAGCCTGGGGGTATACATCTCCAAGGGTATAGATTTGTCTACCGTCTGGCGTGACGCCTCGCGCGTCGCCCACGATAGCCGACTCAAAATTGACCGTTACCTTCAAAAGGGCGGCGAACTCGCGCACACGTTTCTCATAGTCTGTGCCTTCGTCGCCCGCGGCATGCGAGATGACCAGCTTGGCGGGCATTCCGAGGCGGCGGGTCAGCTCGATGGCGTGTTCGATACCTTTGCGCTGGATGATCCGGGTGGGCTGTAAGATCATATACTGATCTTTGGCCACCCCCAGGTCGGCGCGCGCCGACTGCGCATATTCATCCAAAGGGGGCGGCGGTGAATCAAAATCCATGACATTGGGAATGACCATCGACGCAATGCCAATGCGCGAGGCGAGCTGTGTGGCCTGTACGGAGTTGATAACCACGTGTCTGATGGAGGGCAGGTCAGGCGGGAAGGCCGCCGCCAGATAATCGTGGACGGAGTTGTTGATGAAGCGCTGGCGCTCCCATGAAAAATCGTGATGGTGAGCGATGACGGGATAGCCTGTCTCCGCAATAAATTCGGTCAATGCCAGTCCGAGCGGCAGATTGATCGGAATGGTGAGGGCATTCTCCGTGATGAGCGCTTCGAGACGGAACCGGTAGGCAAATTTAAAGAGGTGCTCTTTGAACAAGTCTTTCAATTCCTGCACTTGCTGCGTGATGTGGCTGGGGCGCATATAGGTCGAAAAGAAATCCTGGTGCAGCTCTTCGATCTCCGGATGCTTCTTGCGGGCTTCGTGCATATGTCCCCACGTGCCTGTAAAGACGACCTGATTGATTTCATCGATGATGGGATGCCGATAGAAAGCCTCGGGTACCACGTAACTTTTTTCCTCCGGGCGATCACACAGGCCACAAAAGTAAAAACACTCGTGGCCCATGCGTTCGAGAACTGCCGCCCATTTGGCGGTTTCGAGCGAGACGCCGTCGGTGCCTGCCAGCCGCGTTGAAACGAATCCGATGCGTCGTGAGGGGGTCATGTCTTGTCTCCTTAACTATAAAATTCTTCGCGGCATTGGGTGTAGAAAAACAAATCCCAGCGCCAAGCTTTTTATACCACATAAATTTCCGGCATCTATGGGTAGGGATTGAACAGGAAGTGAACCTGATCATGATGCCGCTTCTAATCCGATCTTTTCGAGGGATTATAGAATTTGGGTGACTTACGTTCCCGATATCTTGCTCGGGTTGCATATAAATACCTTCTCCGGCATTGATGGAATGAACCTGCCACAACCCCGGATGTATTTTGGCGGGGAGGAGGAGAGACTCAATCCATTAGGGGCGCGGTCGTTCGACACATCAAAGAGCAAATGTTGAGACCGATGAGATGAAAACATCCTCAAAGTTGGGGGGGATCCATTCCAGCGAGCTGACCTGGATATCCTTCTGCGCCAGGATAATTCCGAGGGCCTCTTTATACTCTTGAGCGTCGGGCAGCACCACGTGGATTTGAGCCCCATAAAGGGCCACTTCCAGGATGGGGATCTTTCGCTGCTGTGGACGGTTTTCAGGACTCGTATTCCCCCCTCAGGATCGGAACAGCTGATCTCCAGCACCTGGCTGTGTATCTGAGTCTGTTTGAGGCGGCCGGGGGAGTCGATGGCTACCAGTCAACTGGCGCTTTGCGTGCTTTCAGCATGCTTTTTATATGATAAACATCCCTAAGCGGGGCAGGGAAATAAATGTAAAATGAGTAATATTGTGTAAATATGCGCAATAGTCCGGATAGGTAGGCCGACAAACCACCCATGATGATTATTTATTTTATAAATGGCCTTTGCTTTGGGGGATTGGGATTAGCTGCTTATCTGCAGCTTAGGCAGGGGGGCGATTTTGCGCTCAAGAAACAGCTTCCCTGGCTGGCGGCCTTTGGATTTGTAAGTGGTGCCACCAGTTGGATCGACATGTTCCTGGCCAGCGGGAATATTCAGGAATACACCCAGCTTCTCAATGTATTGAGGATGATCACCCAGCCCCTAAGTGGGTTATTGCTGATAATATTCGCTTGGGGAATCTTGAAAGGCCCGGGACCCTTGCCAGCCTGGGTCATTTTTCTGCCAGGTGTTCTGATCGTTCCTGTGGCTTATGTTATTACGTATGCCGCCACAACATTCATTACGCCCTCACCGATTGAAATCCCAATCGATATTTGGTCCCGCTACCTTTTGTACTTGCCCGGGAGCATCCTGGCGGGTCTCGGCTTCTTGCGCCAGTGGCACCATCAGCGCAAGCTTGGCTTTTATGACGTCTCCAACCTGATGCTGGGCGCCGGGTTGGCTTTTCTGTTCGAGGCAGTTGTATTGGGATTGATCGTGCCGGCAGCGCCGTATGGCCCGGCCTCCTATTACAATTACAACCGTACCGTTAATAATGCTTTTATGGGGGAGCAATCAGGTACTTACCCGGCGAATGCGTTGATCGGCTGGCTGGATTATCAAAGTGTTTTAAATACTACAGGTATGTCCATAGAGATCTGGCGACTGTTATCAGCCCTGATTGTGACCTTTTTCGTGGTTAAGGCCCTGGATGTCTTTGAAGCCAGCCGCAAACAGCGACTGTCTGCTTTACAGTGGGAGCGGGATCGGGCCCAACAAACGGCCTTCGAGGCTCAAATCGCTGCACGGCACACCGCTGAAAGTTGGACGGAGGCGCTGGTCAGCACCAGCCGCCGCATTGCGGAATTGGAGCATGTAGACGATATCCTGCTTTATATCGTCGGAAATACCAGGCAACTTCTGCGGGCCGATTTTGTCGGATTGGCGATCCTGAATCAGGAAAATTCGATTCTGGAATTAAAATGCTTCGCAACCGATGGGAAAACGGAACTCATGGGTAATACCACCCACGAGGTGGCAAATTTCGAGATTCAGCAGGCCGTCAGGAACTCTTGTTCGTACCGCTCATTAAAGGGAGCGCAGTCTGAAATATTCAAGGAAGCCTGCTTTTGTCCTTCCCAAGAGGCCCGGGCAATTGCCGCCGTTCCGCTCCGATTGGAGGATACAACCATCGGGGCTTTATGGATGGCACGGTCCGACGATGAACAGTTTTCCGAGACGGATTTGATCTGGCTTGACAGTATGGCTGACCAAATCGTGATTTCCATTCAACACGGGCTGATGACATCCCAACTCCAGTCGCTTTCCATCGTGCAGGAGCGGTCGCGCATAGCCCGTGAGATGCATGACGGCCTCGCCCAGGTGTTGGGATATCTTAACTTGGAAGTGCAGACGTTGGGGTCCTTGCTGAAACAGGAGAAACCGGACCAACTGGAAATCGAACTGGAACAGATGCGCGAGGCTATCAAAGTTGCCAATGCAGATGTCCGTGAGAATATCCTCAGCCTGCGTACGACGCTTGCCGAGGACAAGAGTCTGATCTCAGCCATGGATGAGTACCTCGAGGAGTTTGGGCTTCAAACCGGGATCGAAACACAGTTTTCCAATCAAATCGCCAAAGACCCGGAGCTTTCCTCCGTTGCCGAGGTGCAATTGGTGTGCATTCTTCAGGAGGCTCTTACAAATGTCCGTAAGCACGCTGAGGCGAGTTGTGTGGCGGTAGAGATCACGGAAGAAAACCAAGATAATGCTAAGCAGGTCTTGCTTCATATCGCAGATAATGGGGTTGGATTCAAACTTGCTGCCTCAAAACGCAGTTTTGGTTTGCAGACTATGCGGGAGAGGGCGGAGAGCGTCGGCGGCAAACTATTCATTAGCTCGGTGAAAGGCAAAGGTACACAGGTGAAATGCCAGCTGCCTTGTTTGCAGCCGGAGAGAATTCCAAAGCAGAGTGTGGTGATCGGTGATTAGACTTGGCTTCCATGATGTCCTAGAGTTGACTTGAATCCATGAATTTACGTGAGTGGGCACTACCTGTTTATACGATCTTGCAGCAGCTGGCAACGGGCGCACTGCTTGTACTCTGGGTTATTCGGGCTGCAAGCAGGTCTAATTTCAATCCGACAGATATCGATCGAGTCAACCGCAATCCAATCCTGGTCATTGCCTTTACGGTCGGCATCGCCATGTTGGGTGCTCACCTTCACCTTAGCAGGCCGCTGCTTTCTTATCGAGCGGTCTTGAACTTTGGATCATCCTGGCTAAGTAGGGAAATAGTCTTTACTATATGCTACTTTCTTACCGTCAGTTGCTTGTGGCTTTTAAGCCAGAGCAAAAATCGACATCGCAAATTGATTTCTGGCGTTGGATGGTTAGGGGTAGGTCTAGGACTCACCGTGATCTATTGCATGGGCAATATTTATTTATTGCCAACCCAAGTGGCATGGAATTCTCCTACTACCCTTATTTCCTTCTATAACACCATGGTCTTGCTGGGTGCTCTCACTATCGCCTGCCTCATGGTGCTGGATATGAAATTTGCTGGGATCCAGAAGTCGAGTGAACTTTCGATTCATAACCAGGTCATCCAGGCCTCATTCCCTTGGTTGGCGTTCATTGTCGCTTTGGCGGTCATTTTTGACGTAGCTATCAGTTTTTACCAAATGTACTACCTCCAGCATGGGAATTTGGTTGCTCAGACCAGTCTGAAGCTATTAATAGACCTCTACACGCCATTGCTTGTTATCCGTTTCCTGTTCTTGTTTGTTGGGCCGGTCTGGATGAGTTATTCCATCTATCAAATGTATAAAAGAAGATTCGGTGTCGAACAATTAGCGATACCGGTTTATATTTCTTGTTTGCTGGTTCTGGTAGCTGAAATCATCGGACGGTTTCTGTTTTATGCGACTCATATCCGTATTGGCTTGTAGGACCATGGAAGGTAAAAAAATGACTATCAAAGTCCTTATCGCTGATGACCATCGTCTTTTCCGTCAGGGGTTGATCAGCTTAATGAAGACCCGGGAGGATCTGGTTGAGGTGATCGGTGAAGCAGAAACAGGCGAGGAAGCCGTCCGTCTGGCTGAAGAATTGCATCCGGATGTAATCCTGATGGATATCTACATGCCGCAGGAAGATGGCCTTCAAGCGGCCAAGGAAATTCGCACACGTTTCCCGGAGATCGCGATCGTGATGTTAACTTCTTCGGAGAGGGATGGGCATCTTTATGAGGCGGTTCGTCTGGGAGTTTCAGGCTATTTGCTGAAAAGCCTGGATGCGACTGAGTTGTTCGACTCTTTGACCAGAGTGGTTAACGGGGAGACAGCCATGACACCCGCTATGGCGGCCCGCCTTTTGAAGGGCGTAGCCAAGAGATTGGTGGATGAAGACAAGGGCGAGCAATCATTGACGGAAAGAGAGTTATTTGTACTTCGTCTGGTGTCCAGCGGTGCCAGTAATTCAGAGATCGCGGAAAAACTGTCGATTTCTGTTAATACTGTCAAAAGCCACCTGAAGAGCATTCTGGAGAAACTTCAACTGGAAAACCGCACCCAGGCGGCCACGTATGCCGTGAAAAGGGGTTTGGTCATACCAAGAGATGACAAATGACCCTCACCCATCTGGGTGAGGCGAAATTGCTCAATGGGGGGATGTTTAGTAAGTGACAAAATGCTATTCTGATAGTGAAAAAATACTCAATACAGAAGCTTGTCATCTAATTCACGGTCAGGAGGCAACCCATCGCAAACAAAGAATGGTACCCCATAGTAGCCAATGGGCCTTTGGGCTCGACGCTTATAGCGTTTGAAAACATCCTTATCAAGAATTTGGAGGAAAGGAATGACTGAAAAAAGTTTCCTCACGAAAGCATTAAATGACACTTTGCTCACCCGGCGCAGTTTCCTGAAATGGAGTGCAGCGCTCGGAGGAACTGCCGTATTGGCAGGCGGATTGAACACCGGTTTGAAAGCAGCCGAAGCAGCTTCACAGACCTCGACGGAAGAATGGATTTCAGGGGCATGCTGGGGAAACTGTGGCGGCCGCTGTTTGAATATGGCCCTCGTGAAAGATGGTGTGGTTGTTCGTCAGAAGACAGATGATACTCACCCTGATAGCCCGGAATACCCGCAGCAGCGAGGCTGTATCCGCGGCCGTTCGCAACGCCAACAGGTCTTCGGCGCTGACCGCCTCAAATATCCCATGAAGCGCAAGAACTGGGCGCCCGGTGGTGGAAAACGAGAACTGCGTGGTCGAGATGAATGGGTACGCATCTCTTGGGATGAGGCTCTTGACAGCGTTGCCAGCGAAATCAAACGTATTAAAGAGACCTATGGTAATGCATCCATCATGAAAGGTGGTTACAGCAACTCTTATACAAAAGGTTATGCTGAACCCACCAAGATGCTCTGGCAGTACGGGGGTATCGTTGAACCGTGGGGCATCACCTCTGCCGGCTCATGGCAAAATGCTGGAATATTCGCGACCGGCAGCGGAAGCTATATTTACACCAATGACCGCTTTGATATTGCCAACGCGCAACTAATTGTGATGTGGGGACTAAACTCCGCGTGGAGCAGAGCAGGCAGTCCAAACTACTATTTGCTTCAAGCAAAGAAAGCGGGGGCAAAGTTCATCTATATAGATCCATTCTATAATCCAACGGCACAGGTTCTGGCGGATGAATGGATTCCAATACGGCCGGCCACAGATCCGGCATTGGCGTTAGGTATGGCCCATACCTTGCTCACCGAGGACGACCCTGCGAACAATCCCCTTATTGATTGGGATTTTCTCAATAGGTGCACGGTTGGTTTTGATCGCGACCATATGCCCGAAGGAACAGACCCCAAAGAGAATTTCAAGGACTACGTCCTAGGTACTTATGACGGCCAGCCGAAAACGCCCGAATGGGCAACCCAAATCTGTGGAGTGCCGCCAGCAACGATTAGAAAGTTGGCTCGCGAAATCGCTTCCACCAAGAAGGTGGCATTCCAGACCGGACCATCATCAGCTCGAGTGAATAATTCCGATTCATGGCCACACCTTTTCATGACCCTCGGCTGGATGATGGGGCATGTCGGACAGTCAGGAAGGATGACCGGAGTCGGCAGAGATGTTGTCAATGGTGACGCTCTGATCAAAATGGGCTCAGATGGCTTACCAAAGGTATCTAATCCGCTCGGCACAGCTGGCTCTAATTTACCCAAGGACGGGGATGGGGTTGTCAGGTTAAATTATGCGGAAACCTGGCACGCAGTCCTAACCGGGAAGTATACACATGGGAAAGGCGACGTCAGGGATATTGACATCCGCATGATCTATCATGACAACGCTGGGCAGTTGAATCAACGCTGCGGCATGACCGAGGCGATTGAAGCTCACCGAAAAGTTGAGTTTGTTGTGGCACAACATTTTAGTCTGAGCACCCAGGCGAAATACGCTGATATCGTCTTACCTGTAACCACACAGTGGGAACGGGACGGCATGCTCGCTGTTGAACGTGAATACATGATCTTCGCCAGCAAAGTGACAGAACCGTTGTTCGAGGCGAAGCATGATCGCTGGGTTGCAGAAGAACTGGCAAAAAGATTGGGAGTGGATGCAACAGAGACCTGGCCGATCTCTGAGAAACAAATGCTCTTCAACCAAATTGCGGGGTCAACGGTGATTAATCAAGCAGGCACTGATTTTGAAACACTGGTAACCATCACCCCGGATGATATTGCAGAATGGGGAGTGGATGGTAAACCGCAAACAGGCCGGATAACCCTCAAGGAATTCCAGGAGAAAGGCATATATCAAGTAAAAGTGGCTCCGAACGACCAATATAGCTACATTGCCTTCAAAGATTTCCGAGAAGATCCGGAAGGTAATCCTGTGGGCACAACCAGCGGTAAATTCGAGATTTATTGCCAAAAGTATGCCGACTACATCGACAAAATTGGTTTTACGACGGTCCGGCCAATCCCAACTTACGATCCTCCAGTCGAAGGGTATGAAGCTACCTTCTCCAACTGGGATGCGAAGACAAAAGGTGACTTCCCGCTTCAACTTTACACCATTCACTACATGAGACGCAGCCACTCCGCCTACGATAACATACGGTATCTGCGGGAAGCTTTTCCGGAAGAGTTTTTCATCAATCCTCTGGATGCTGCTGCGCGCGGTATCAAACATGGCGATACGGTACTTATTACGAGCCGCCATGGAAAGGTGCTGCGTCCCGCTTCTGTAACTGAAAGAATGACCCCGGGAGTAACAACCTTGGGTGAAGGTGCGTGGGCAGATATCGATGAGAGCACCGGCATTGATCATGCTGGAGCCACGAACACCTTGAGCGGCCAAATACCCACTGGACAGGGATATCAAGGTTGGAACTCGGAGAACGTCCAAGTCGAGAAGTGGAACGGCACACCCCTTCAGCCTGACAAGAATTGGCCTCAGAGAATCCCGATAAAGGAGGCATGACCATGACTAAACAATATGCTTTCTACTTTAATGCAAGCGAATGTATTGGCTGCAAGGCTTGTCAGGTCGCTTGCAAGGATAAGAATAACCTCCCAATTGGTACGTTATTTCGGCGTGTGTTCCACTACGGCGGGGGCAGTTGGGTGGCTGATGAAAACGGTTTGCAGGTTCCCAATAATGTCTTTGCTTACTCGGTCTCGACAGCTTGCATGCACTGCCAGAATCCAATCTGTCTGGAAGTATGCCCGGCCGCGGCGATTAGCAAGGGAGAGAACGGTATTGTTCAAATCGACGCAGATAAATGCATTGGCTGCCGTTACTGTGAGTGGGCATGTCCGTATGGCGCGCCACAGTTCAACGAAGACCTCGGCGTGATGACGAAGTGCAATTTCTGCGAAGACCTATTGGCACAGGGTCAAAACCCGGCCTGCGTGGATGCTTGCCCGATGCGGTGTTTGGAGGCTGGTGAATTGTCGGATCTTCGGGCCAAACATGGTCAAGCCAACGCGATAGAGCCATTACCTATCGCCAATATCACTAACCCTTCTCTGGTAATTACGCCCCATAAGAACAGCCAAGAAAGTGGAAGTGGTAACGGGCATATTCTCAATCTGCCGGAGGAGGTGTGAAATGGATGTACGCGATTGGGCTCTGATAATATTTACGATCCTCATGCAGATGGCGGTCGGGTCGCTCCTGGTTTTGCAGGTGATTCACTATTATGTGAGCCGTAAGGCGAGCGCGGAAGAAGCCGATCAGTTGATCAATTTGGCATCGCTGGCGCTGGTGCCAGTGGTGGTCGTGGCCTTGCTGGCCTCCCTGTTCCATCTTGGGAATCCGATCAATGCACCGCGTGCGATCACAAACCTGGCTACCTCCTGGTTGAGCCGTGAAGTGCTGTGTTCGGTGATCTTTAGTGGTCTGGTTGTGGTCTTAGCTTTCCTTCAGTGGCGCAGGCTGGGTACAGCCGCCTTGCGCGAGGGACTGGGGTGGATCACTTCGCTGGTCGGTCTGTTACTGGTCTACATCATGGCGAACGTTTATATGTTTCCGACCCAGCCAGCCTGGGACACACCGGCGACACCGATCTCGTTCTTCGTGACCACGTTGCTGCTGGGTTGCCTGGCTGTAGGTGCTACCTTTGTTGCATGCAATGCCATGGAACGAGGGAAAAACCCCGGCCACGCCAAAGTTCAAAGTGAACTGGTGCGCAGCGCCTGGCGGGGTCTGGCGGCGGTCTCAATCATCCTGCTGGGGATCGAATTTGCAGTGCTGCCGATCTATGCAGTGTATCTGGCGACAGCCGGCTCTGCGGCTATTGCGAGCGCCACCGTCATGATCAACCCGTACGGCTGGATCCTGGCCTTGCGGCTTATCCTGGCCTTCGTGGGTGCAGGCGTATTCGGTACCCTACTGTATGAGACGGCTGGCAGCACGGGCAAGGAGAAGGCGTTAGGTTACCTGGCTTACGGTGCCTTTGCGCTGGTCTTGATTGCGGAGGTCTTGGGACGCTTCCTGTTCTATGCATCAAAGTTCAGGATTGGTATTTGAGCTAACCGATTCTGCAGAGAAATTGTCAGGGGCAGGCATTACTACCTGCCCCTGACAATGTTTGTTAACCTGCTGGCTTGACTGGATATGTATAGACAGAAAATACATGTGAATCTAATATTACTTTTAGCACCTATATTATCTAACTTGTGACCCTAATCACCTTCTCTGCATTGTATTATTCTATACTAACTAAGAAGCTGGACTATCAGGTTTTGAGGAGAACATTAATGTCTGGAACAAATGTGAGTACCCGCAGTGCGGATCTAATGGGGGAGGCTTTGCTGTTTAGCTTGCTTGGGAAAGCGCTTTATGAAGATCTCGATAAAACCTGGCTGGAGACTCTGGTGGGTGAAGGTGTATTTGCCGAGGTTCCCTTTGGCTCGGAGTGGAAGGAAGTGCAAGTGGGGCTTGACTTGCTTCAGCGCTGGAGCGAGGCACAACGCGGCGTTGTTTCTGAAGTGGAATTCCAATGTTTGAAACAAGACCAATTATATTTGTTCATAGGTGCAGGTACTGTACTGGCCGCGCCTTGGGAATCAGTGTATTTCGGTAAGGAGCGTATGATATTTCAGGAACAGACACTGCAGGTACGCCAGTGGTATTCCCGCTTTGGATTGCAAGTTGCCAACCTTCATAACGAACCTGATGATCATATTGGCCTTGAGTTGGAATTTGTGGCCCATTTGGCGAATTTAGCACTGCAAGCCGTAGATCAGAAAAATGATGGGAGTCTTGAAGACCTGCTACAGGCGCAACGTGATTTCCTTTCCGAACATTTGCTTCGTTGGGAGCCCGCCTGGGCCAACTTGGTCAAGAAACATGCCAATACGGATTTCTATCGAGGGCTTGGCACACTTAACACACGGTGCGTTGTTGGCCGCGGTCGACTTTCTCCAGATCAAAATGCCCAAAGAGGTAAGGATTGAGCCTGCTTGATACGGCAGAACGGTTCGCTTCGATTGACCGTTCCATGGTTACGTTGGAAAGCGCACGTTGCCTGCATTCCCAGGATCGTTTTTCCGACTGTGAAGCCTGCTTTGGAATTTGTCCTGTCGATGCGATCAAACCTGGCAAACCCCCAGTATCTGGATGCCGAGAAATGCGGCACCTGCCTCGCTTGCCTTACCGTTTGCCCGGTAGGCGCATATTCTGCCGACGATGCCGTGACCTCATTGTTGAATTCGATCGCGCATCTGGAGGGGGACCAGGTTGAATTGCTCTGTGCCAAAAACGAGCAGGCTGATAAAGGTACGGAGGCCTCCTCGACCGGAATTCAGGTGCGAGGCTGCCTGGCCGGATTGGGAACCGGAACGTATCTGGCTCTCGCCGCTCTTGGGTTGGAACACGTCATTTTGCGCACCGAGGCCTGCTCGGCTTGTGAGTGGGTCAACCTGCGGCCTGAAATCAAATCCCAGGTTGATCGCGCCGAACATTTTCTGGCAGCTTGGGACAAGGCGGCAGTTCTTACCTGCGTTTCCACGCTCGAGAACGCGGTTGACCGTCCGCTTGTGGAACGCGGACAACCCTCCGCTTTCACGGCGGGACATGTTCCGCATGATCACCCGCCAGGGGCAGGTGGCCCTGGCACGCGCCATGGAAAATGGCCAGGCCCATCCCGGCCGTCGCCCCGGACGTGACCGGCTGCGCGCCTTGAATGCAATTGCACATCTGCTCTGAGCCGGTGATTGAAGCCGGATCCCGATCTGGCTCAACTGGGTTTTGCTTCAGTGACTGTTACCGAATCCTGCTCGGCCTGCGGTGCCTGTGGACGGGCCTGCCCGACCGATGCATTACGGTTCGAGAAAAACGAAAACGAGACGACCTACTCATTGAAGTTTTCGGCGCGGAATTGCATGGGGTGTGACCTGTGCGTCCACGTCTGTGTAGCTGCGGCTGCTGACGGTGGATCATGGACCGCACTTTCGCGCAGGTATTTGGTACAGAATTAGTAACTCCTCAGGAAGGTGAATTAGTAAAATGTGAGCGCTGCGGTGTACTAATGGCGAAGCGAGGGAACGCTCGCCTTGTACGCTGTGTGAATTCCGGCACACTCATCCATTTGGTTCCATCTTGCCTCCTGGCTTTAGGCGGACCGGGCCGGCGAACGCCGAGGAGAAGGAATGATCTTCGATTTCGACGCTGCCACTCTTGCCTCCATTCGGAATCCTGCGCTGCGCTCTTACGCGGAGCAATATGTGCGCATCTATCAAGACTTCATGGAACAAGTGCGCCAGATGGGCATGGAATTCGAGGAAGTCGATGACAGCCAGCAGGTCCGTGAGCGCATTGCAGCCCTGGGTAAGAAAGGTGCCGTTGTTCGAAATGATGGCAAGAGCGTGTATGTTAATCGCATCTCCTCGGCCTGCCAGGCGTGCCAGACGGCCGTAGGAAGCCAGACGTTCTTTATTTCGCTGAAGTGCCACCGTAATTGTTTCTTCTGCTTCAATCCGAACCAGGAAGATTTTGAACATTATCGCGAGCATACCCGCGATACGATTTCCGAGCTGGACTCCCTGCGCGCAAGCGGCAGCCGTGTACAGCACTTGGCTCTGACGGGCGGCGAACCGCTGCTTTTCAAAGAAGAGACCGTACATTTCTTCCAACACGCCCGCCACAATTTCCCCAATGCTTATACGCGGATCTACACTTGCGGCGATCATCTTGATCGGGATATATTACAATCCTTCAAAGAAGCGGGCATGAATGAAATCCGTTTCAGCATACGCATCGAAGATAGTGAAAATGCCCGGGAACATACCTACAATCAAATAGCTCTGGCGCGTGGATATATCCCCAATGTGATGGTCGAGATGCCGGTCCTGCCCGGCGCATTGGATGAGATGAAGACGGTATTGATCAAACTCGACCAGCTTGGTGTGTTTGGCATCAACCTGCTCGAATTTTGTTTCCCGTTCCATAATGCCGATGTATACCGCCAGCGAGGTTATCGTATCAAAGCCAGGCCCTTCCGCGTGCTCTATAATTACTGGTATGCAGGTGGGCTGCCGGTCGCAGGCAGTGAGACCACCTGCCTCGACTTGATCGATTTCGTCCTGGAGGAAGGGCTGAAGCTCGGCATCCATTATTGTTCACTCGAGAATAAGCATACCGGGCAGGTATATCAACAGGACACAGCCTCCCTGGATACAAAAACGCTGTACTTTTCCAAGAAGGATTACTTCTTGAAATCGGCCAAGGTTTTTGGCGAGGATGTGCCTGATGTTCAACGCCTCTTCGAAAAAAATAAGGTTGCCGATTGGCAGTTTGATGAAAGCCGCCAGACGCTTGAGTTTCACGTCAGCAAAGATCAAACTATTGAATAAGCTCAATCGCCCGGTGGAGGTAGGCATATCCACCAACATTCTGGAAGAGCGCGGCGGCGAAACCGTCTTACGCGAGCTTAAAGTGGATTTCACCACTCCACTGGCATTCAAACTATCTGATGTATAAGGAGTAAAAAATGTTGGGACTTGGAGCACCTGAACTGATCATCATCCTGATCATCATCGTCCTGTTGTTCGGTGTGGGACGGATTGGCAAGATTGCCGGTGAGTTCGGCAAGGGCATCCGTGAATTCCGCGAGGGCCTGTCGGGCAAGGAAGAAGAAGCCTCGGAAGCCAAGGTTGCCAAGGAAGAATAGTAACTACTCATCTTCTAGTGGAAGAATGCCCGAAAAAGAATGTGATGGGCGCTCTTCCCATCACATTCTTTTTCGGAATCTCTTTTTCCATTCCGCCGAAGGCTGCAGATGAATTTACTGCAAGTCAACGGATGGGAAAATGTGTGAGCAGATGTAAAAATAACTGTTTTGCAGCCGCCGGATCTCCAGCGGCAAGTGTAAAGGAGAAAAAAATATGTTCGACATTGGAACCCCTGAACTACTAATTATCCTTGTGATCATCGTCCTGCTCTTCGGGGTTGGGCGTATCGGCAAGATTGCCGGTGAATTGGGCAAGGGTGTGCGTGAATTCCGCGATGGGCTGTCCGGCAAGGATGAGCAGGGCGGAGAGGTCAAGAAAGTCACCGCAGAATCCGGCACCACGAAGGAATAAATGTCGTCCGTAGGTACTGAACCGGGCATCCCTGGGAAAGAAAAGCGCGGCTGGAGCGGTTACCTGCGCGCGTTCGGGCGCGCCCATCGCAAGGCAAGCGTTCAACTCGAGAGCTCCATGCCGCTCCTCCAGCATCTGGATGAGCTGCGTCAACGGCTCTTCAGGGCCTTCGCAATCCTGGTGGTGACGACCGGAGCCAGTTTTGTTTTTGCCCAGCCGATCATTAGTTATTTGGCGAGCCCCATCGGCGGGACGAAAAAACTGGTTTCGATTGAAATTACCGAGAACGTTGGAATTTTCATGAAGGTCTCGCTGCTGTCCGGCTTTGTGTTTGCCATGCCGTTCATTGTCTACGAAATCCTGGCCTTCGTGATGCCCGGCCTCAAACGGAACGAGAAACTCTGGCTGATCCTGGTTGTCCCATTTGCGGCCATCCTATTTGTGAGCGGCATCGCCTTCACCTGGTTTGTGATGCTGCCTTCGGCCATTCCCTTCCTGACCGGGTTTATGAACATTACTACCCAGGTGAGGCCCGAAAACTATTTCGACTTCATCACCCGCCTGATGTTCTGGATCGGTATCTGTTTCGAATTGCCGTTGGTTGTTATGTTCCTTGCCAAGCTGAAAATGATCAGGGCCAGGCAGCTGGCTGCCGGCTGGCGATATGCCGTAGTGGGCATGGCTATAGTCGCGGCAGCCGTGACACCCACGGTAGACCCCATCAATATGGGACTGGTAATGGCGCCGCTCATGGGACTTTATTTGATCAGTATTTTGCTGGCCTGGCTGGTTGCTAGAGGTTGAAATGGATGTCTTTGGGATAGGAACGAATGAACTGGTGGTGATCCTATTATTGGCGGCGATCGTGCTCGGCCCTGAGCGGCTGGCCCGCAGCGCTCGCGAAATAGGAAAATTGGTGCGGGATGTCAAGGCATACCTGGGCTCATTCTCTGATGAACTCAAGACAGAGCTTAATATCCTCGACGAATTGGACAAGGTGAAGAAGGACCTCAGAAAATAAGGATTGGCCTGCGCCCACTGCGTGGCTGATGCTAGGATGGGTTAACATTCAGCGCTAAGATCATCGTTGCGAGATCAAAGACCTCTTTCAAAGAAAGATGATCTAGTTAATTGCCAAACGGTGGGAGCAGGATAATCACTGATCCGAAGGGTGCATCTTTGCTCTCTGGCGGCGTTAGTAAATAACGTGAGCAAAATCATCCTAATACACGTCAAAGTACAGTACAAAGCATGGGCATGCAAGAGGTACACTTATTGTGCTACGAAGCTCTAATTTGCCGGTGTGAATGTCCCATTCTTTCGGGTGATATCTGAAATCACCCACATTGATGATGGCATATTGAAGCAATTCTAGTAATATAAGATTGGGTCTATTCTCGTGAAAACGGGAATACCTCTTCTGAAAAATAACTCCGATCTGTTCAGCCTAAAGCCTGCGCTATGGCAGAACGGACTAACCTCTCCCGTGAGGTAAAGGTTACTGTGGAAACGCAATAGCCTCCCGAAATCCCGATACACTTTGGGATGGACTTGGAAAGGAGAAACAGTCTCGATTTCCTGTGAGGTTGTCTCTTTTCCAAGAGACAACCTTTTTTGTTGGAGTGCAACATGGAAGACTTAAAACCCCTGCTCGATGAATTGTCCAGCCACCACAATCACCTCTGCCCGCGCCAAATCCTGGGTGTGCGCATCGGGCTGGCCGGGGCTGCGGCGCTGGGCCTGCAGCCGAGAGCCCCCGGAAAACGCCTGCTGACCATTATCGAAAGTGATGGCTGCTTTGCAGACGGTGTTATAGCGGCCACCGGCTGCACGGTGGGCCATCGCACCCTGCGCGTGGAAGACTATGGCAAAGTAGCCGCCACCTTTGTGAACACAAAGACGGGCTGTGCCGTTCGTGTCGCTCCGGTCACGGGCGTTCGCCAGCTGGCCTGCTCCTATGTACCGGAAGAAGCCCGGCATTATTTTGCCCAGATGCAAGCCTACCAAACGCTGCCGGATGCGAGTTTATTTACTTTCAGCCAGGTGCAGCTTACTACCTCGATCGAGAAGATTGTCTCCCGCCCCGGCCTGCGCGTCGATTGCGCTTCGTGCGGTGAGGAGATCATAAACGAGCGGGAGATCATCCTGGCCAGCAAACCATATTGCATCCCTTGTGCGGAAGGCGGATATTATCGTACCGTTTCCCGCATGGAATCTCAGGCAACAGAAGGATCGCGTGAAGAGGTAATCGTAATGGGTTGATCCAGGCAAATCTGGCCTGGCTTTATCGACCTCATTTTCTCGCTTGTGTCTTGAACAGACTTCACTTTTCGCTTTGAAAACCAATGCTCACTGATCACTTCGGACGTCCCATCACTTACCTGCGTATCTCGGTCACCGACCGGTGTAATTTGCGTTGTGTCTACTGCCTGCCCGCGGAAGGGCATGCAGTGGCAGCCGCGCGAAAACCAGCTCTCCATCGAAGAAATTACCCGTTTAACGGCGAGCATGGCAAAAGCCGGGCTGAGGAGAGTCCGCCTGACCGGCGGGGAACCGCTGGTACGTCCGGACATCGTTGAGATCGTCAAAAGTATTGCGGCTATCCCGGGCATTGAAGAAGTCAGCCTGACGACCAATGCCATGCTGCTGGAGAGACTTGCGGAGCCGCTGGCCCAAGCCGGGCTGCGCCGCGTCAACATAAGTTTGGATACCCTGGATGCAGACAAGTTCAGGCGCATCACGCGCGGCGGAACGATTGATCGCCTGTGGCGAGGGATCGCGGCTGCCGAACACGCGGGCCTGATGCCCATCAAGTTGAATACTGTCGTTGTGAACGGGCTCAATTCTGACGAGCTGCCCGGACTGGCGCGCCTTACGATCGAGAACCCGTGGCACGTGCGATTCATTGAGTTGATGCCTGTCGGTAATGCACAAGATTGGGGCGCTGGTTTTCCCGGAGCCTCCGATCGCTACCTGGCGGTGCAGGAGATGCATGCCCGCCTGGCCTGCTATAATCTTCAGCCCGCGGAGGCTCCTGTCGGAAACGGCCCCGCCCGCACGTTTCGCATCCCCGGTGCTTTGGGCACCGTAGGTTTCATATCGCCGCTCGGCGAGCATTTTTGCCAAACCTGTAATCGCTTGCGCCTCTCCGCGGATGGCTTCCTGCGCCCCTGCCTATTGATGGATGACGAGATCAATGTTCGCGATCCGCTCAGGGCGGGCGAGCCGCTGCTTCCTTTGTTCGAACGAGCGGTAGCTGCCAAACCCGAAGGGCACGAGTTGTTCCTGCAGCACTACCCTGAAACTCGCCGCATGGCGCAGATCGGCGGATAAGAACGCCGGGATCCAGGTTCTTTATTAATAAAAGTGAATTCATTGCGGAGCTCAGAAAAAGATATGGAAGACATAACCGTATTGTTCTTCGCCACATTGCGCGATGGGGCAGGGACGCGCTCTGTCCAGATGCCTATCCCTTCCGGCACAACGGTCGCGGCTCTGCGAGCCATACTGGGTGAGAGGTTCCGCTCGCTCTCCGGCTTGGTGGAGCATTCGCTTGTATCCATTAACCATGAGTATGCTCTTAACGAAAACGAAATTCCCGGCGGGGCAGAGGTTGCCCTGTTCCCGCCTGTTTCTGGAGGCTGAGATGCCGGACTTCCCCACCATTGTTTCCATCACGGAAGATCAGATTGATTTGAATGTGCTTCTGGATCAGATCACCCTTCCCTCAACTGGCGCGGCTGCAATTTTCACCGGCATGGTGCGCGGCGTTACCGGCCGTGATAACCCGCATGAGACTGAATATCTTGAATATGAGGCCTATAAGCCCATGGCCGAAGCAAAGATGAAGCAGGTTGCAGAGGAGATACGAGCCCGCTGGAACACGGTGGAAGGGATTGCCATTGTTCAGCGTATCGGGCGGTTGGATCCACGCACGCCTACCGTCCTCATTGCATGCACCGCCGCGCATCGTGACACAGGCGTGTTCGAAGCCGCGCGCTATGGTATTGATCGCCTGAAGGAAATAGTCCCTGTTTGGAAGAAGGAATTCCGCCCGGATGGGAGTGAATGGGTGGAAGGATCTTATATTCCCAAAGCGGGGGAGTGATTTATGTCAGACCCGCTCTCTATTGGGTCTTTCTCTCGAGTTTTCGTGTGGCAGCCAGGAGTACCACCGAGACGCCCACCAGCATTGCCGACAATGCCACAGCGACGGCCAGGCTCCGCTCCAACCCCATATAGATGGCCAACGGCATGGTTTGTGTTATGCCCTCCAGATTTCCTGCAAACAGAATCGTTGCGCCAAATTCCCCCAGGGCACGCGCCCAGCATAAAATTCCCCCGCTGACGATCGCATTGCCTGCCAGCGGAAACATGACCTCGCGGAACAGCTGCCACTGATTGGCGCCTTCCACAAAGGCAGCTTCTTCGAGCTGCAGGTCGATCTCCGCAAAGCCGATGCGCACGGCCCGCACGTACAACGGTGCGGCTACAAAGGTTTCTGCAATGACAACCGCCGGCAGCGTGAAAGGCAGGCTGATGCCCAGCAAACTCAGCAGCGGACCGAACAGACCGTTACGCCCGAAGGCCATTAGTAAAGCTATTCCTGCCACCGAGGGTGGCAGGACAATGGGTAAATCTATGAGTAATTCGAACCACCCTTTGAACGGAAATTTCCGGCGCGCCAGCACGTAGGCCAGTGCCGTGCCAAACACGATTGTCACGAGCAGGCTGGTGAGGCTGGTGATCATGCTCAACCGCAGGGCCCGCAGCGCGGATGGCTCTAATATCGAAGCTAGAAAATTACTCCCTGCGGCGCGGATAACCAGGCTCACGATGGGCAAACCGAATAGTCCGGCCAGAAGCAGGCTGGGAATAAGGAACACCCAGCCATATTGCTCATTGAAAACAAGGTTCCGAAAATATCGTCGCAGGGAGGCCATGATGAACTCTAAAATACTCCCGCCCAGAAGCTATTGAGCAGGAGCGAAGCCCCACTTCTGTAGCACGGCTTGTCCATCCGGTGAAAGGACGAAGGCAATAAAGGGTGCGGTCAGGTCAGGGTTGGCCGTTTTGGCGATGACGGAGATCGGATATTCAGCAATCACATTCAGCTCCGCAGGGATCTCGATTGATTTCAGTTCTGGCGCGGCGACGGCATCGGACTGGTAGACGATGCCTGCATCTGCCTCACCCAACTGTACTTTGGCGACCACCTGCTTCACGCCCTCCTCATTCGAAACCACATTTGCAAGCACGTTGGCTTTGTAGCCGTTCCCGTATTTGGCATCCATCAAATCCAGGGCCTGGCGCGCATAATTGCCTGCGGGGACATCTTCGGCAGCCAGTACCAGTTTCACGCCCGGCTTGGCCAGGTCTTCGAGGCTCTGGAGCGCGGCGGGGTTCTTGGCCGGCAGGATGACAACTAGTTTGTTGTTCAGGAAAACCTGCGAGGCCCCCTGGGCAACGAAGCCCTCGGACACCAGTGCGTCCATTTCCTTTGTGTTGGCAGAGGCAAAGATATCCGCCTGGGCGCCCTGCTCGATCTGAGTACGCAAGGTCTGCGAGCCGGCAAAGTTCAAAATCACTGTCACGTCGGGATGGGCAGCCTCGAAAGCTTTTCCAAGTTCCTTGAAGGCATCGGTCAACGACGCCGCCGCGAATACCGTCAGTTTGCGGGAAGTGGTTGGCGCGGCAAGGGGGACCGTTGTGGCCGGCGCCACCAGCGCACCGCAGGCGGTCAGAAGAAAAGCCAACAGAAGAGTCAACGACATAAAGCGTTTCATTTATTTTCCTCAATCAAGATATATTGTTGCAGCTTGATCCCGTCCATCCAGCCCCCTGAGACTTCGCTGGCACAGATAGAAGTCAAGTTTTTGCCGATAACTTTATTCCTCATCGGTTCCGATCATCACGTTCGAAGCCTTGATGATGGCATAGGCTTCCTCGCCCTCTTTAAGTTTGAGATTTTCCGCCGAGGTATTGGTAATGATGGAAACGATCTGCTCCCCTCCTGCAAGCTGGAGGGTAATTTCAGAATTGACTGCCCCTTTCGTAAGCTTGATCACCTTGCCTTTAAGGATGTTCCGGGCGCTCAGTTTCATTTCTTCCTCCTGTTCATATAAGGTTTCAGATTCCAGCTCGGGGTAAAACTGGAGATTCAATGTTTGACGACACGAGTCCAGCCAATCCAAAATGGATTTCCGCTGGAAGATCTGGTATTCCAGCCCGAGACGGTTATACGTTTCCGACGGAGGCATATCCACCAGAAGGCCTTCCATCTGCCTGAGGCTGGCGCGTACTTCGGCCATTTGCATGTCGATCATGTCCTGCAGTTTCAAAAGGCCGGTCTGGCGGGCAAAGTACAGGCGCGTGGTAAATTCCAGGCGTATCGTGCGCACGCTGTTCTCGCCCGGCGTTCTGAGCCAGGTCTCAAAGCGTGAGCGGCCGCGCGGCGTGAGGCTTAGCATGTTGCGCGCAGGCAGTTTCTGCTGAGTTACGCTCCTGGATTTGATGAAACGCTGGGCTTCGAGCCTCTTGAGGATGTTGTACGTCTCGCTCTGGCTCACGGTCCAGATGTAGCCCAACTCGCGCGATAGCCGCTGGTGCAGCTCATAGCCGTGACCGGGCTGCAGGTATAAGAATCCGAGCAGGGCAAATTCGGGGGATTTCCCCACCGAACGAGGCGAACTCCTTGATATACTCACTGAGTTAGTATATCGCGATTTTTGCGACCTACAAGGCTCTATCCCTAGGTTGTGACCAATTTCAGTCTATCTTTGTGACATTGCTCTCTCCCCGCTATTATTCGCCTCGAAAAACCCAGATGCGGGCGGTAAACTTCACGGAGGTATGACCGTCATGAAGAGGAGCGCCGCCGGGGCCTGATCAAGAAACCGCTGAGAAATTATTCCTTCAGCGGTTTCTTGATCCAAAACGGGTGATCCGCCGCTTTTGCCGATCTTTATAATTCGAGCTTGGCCATCAGGACTTTTTCATCGCCGGAGGGCTCCAGGCCGAAACCATGCTTTTTGAAGATATGCTGCATCACCTGGTTATCGGTCGTGAGGGTGGCGGTGAGGCTGCGCATGTGCTCGCCTTTGGCTACTTCCACCAACCGGCTGACCAACTGGCTCCCTATGCCCCAGCCTTGGAACGGATCGCCGACCAGCAGGCTCAGGCGCGCATCCTCTGTCCCGTGGATCCTGCTCAAACGGCCGACTGCCATGATGCGCTGTTCGCCATCGCCGGGCCGGTCTTCAGCGACCAGGGCTATTTCGCGATCGTAATCGCAGTGACACAGGCGTCCCAGCCGCTCATGGACTACCCGGTCGGTAAGCATCATCGGCTGCAGATAGCGCATGTAGACTGTCCGGTCGGAAAGCGTGGTGTGGAATTTCGCCAGGGAGGGTTCATCCTCGGGCATGATCGGGCGGATGGTGATCTGCCCATGACCTTTGGGCGTCCACGTGTTCACATATTGGGTGGGGTAGGGGCGGATCGCCAGCTTGGGCAGCTTGTCTTCGGTTGTGTCTGATCCATAAACCAGCACCCGGGCGTCCAATGCCAGCAGTTGTTCCGGCGAGGCCATGAGCGGATTGATATCCAGCTCTTTGATCCAGCGCTGCTCCACGATGAGCTGCCCGAACCGCACCAGCAGCCGCTCAAGCGCGGCTATATCCACAGACTGCCGGCCGCGCACGCCCTTCAGGGCTGTGTAGATACGGGTGTGCTCCATCATGCGGCGCGCGAGGGTTGTGGTGAGCGGAGGGATTCCCAGCGCATGGTCCTTGAAGACCTCCACCAGCTGTCCGCCCAAGCCGAATAACAACACCGGCCCGAACTGCGGATCGATGCTGCTGCCCAGGATCAACTCATATCCATCCATCTTTGCCATCGGCTGGACGGTCACGCCCAGGAAGTGCTCGGCTCCCACTTTGGCCTTCACCGACTCGGCGATGGCGTTATACGCGCCCCGCACAGCTTTGGAATCTTTAAGGTTTAGCTGAACACCGCCCACATCGGTTTTATGGGTGATGGTCTCGGAATGGATCTTGAGCACGACCGGGTAACCGATCGCGTCTGCCGCTTTGACCGCCTCGGCCTCGCTGGTGGCGATGCGCGTATCTACGGTGGGGATGCCGTAGGAGGCCAAGAGCTGTTTTGACTCGTATTCGGTGAGAATGGTGCGCCCCGAATCGCGCACGGTCTTGATGATCTTTGCGGCGCGTTCCCGGTCGACCGCGTCTTTTGTGGCTTCGCTGGCGGGCATGGGCGTCTCATACAGGCTGCGCAGGTTCTCGGCATAATAGGCCATGTAATCAAAAACGCGCGCCGCCGTATCGGGGTACGGGAAGGTGGGGATATTCATGCGGTTGAGTATGGCCTCGCCGGGCTCTACATCCCGTCCGCCCATCCAGTTGGCGATCACCGGCTTATCGGGCAACTGCGCGTAAGGCTGCAGCATTTCGGCGGTCTTCGTGGGGTCGGTCATGGCCTGGGGCGTGAGCACAACCAGTATGCCGTCGCTGTTGGGGTCTTTGGCGGCGATCTCAAGGGCCTTGCTGTAGCGCTCCGGGCTGGCATCTCCCAGGATGTCCACGGGGTTGTTGTGACTCCAGGCGGCCGGCAGAAGCTGGTTGAAGGCGTCCATCGTTTCCGTTGAAAGCTTGGTCAATTCGCCGCCGTTGGTGATCAGCGCATCCGTTGCAAGCACTCCCGGCCCGCCGGCATTGGTCAATATCGTCAGGCGCCGGCCTTTGGGACGAGGCTGCTTCCCGAGCACTTCGGCCATGTAGAACAGCTCGGCAATGCTGCTGACGCGCAACGCGCCGCTGCGGCGGAAGGCCACTTCCAGCACCTCGTCGCTGCCGGTGAGCGAGCCGGTATGCGAGGCAGCCGCCTTGGCAGCCCCCTCGGTGCGCCCCGGTTTGATGACGATGATGGGCTTGGTGAGCGCCACCTCGCGGGCAGCAGACAGGAAGTCTCTTGCATTGCCGATGGTTTCCATATAGATGACGATGCTCTGCGTATGCGGGTCGTCGCCAAGGTAATAGATCAGGTCGCCCCAATCCACGTCGAGCATTGAACCGATGGAGACGAACGAGCTGAAGCCCACGTTTTCGCGCAGGCTCCAGTCAAGGATGGCCGTGCAGAGAGCTCCGCTCTGGCTGATAAAGCCCACGCTGCCGCGTCGCGCCATGGTGCTGGCGAAGGTCGCGTTCAGGCCGGTGGTCGGGCTCATGACACCCAGACAGTTCGGCCCGATGATGCGCATGTTCCCGCGATGGGCATGTTCCATTATCTGGCGCTCGAGCTCCACGCCCCCGGGACCGGTCTCTTTGAAACCGGCGGAGATCACGATGGCGCTCTTCACTCCGTAATCAACGCACTCGCTGATAATGCCGGGCACCGTCTGGGCCGGCGTGACGATAACAGCCAGGTCCACCGGTTCATGGACATCGGAAATGCTCGGATAGGCCTTAATGCCCAGCACGCTGGGCCGTTTTGGGTTGATGGGAAAGACGGTTCCGCCGAACGGACTGCTGATGAGGTTCCAGACGATGGTGCGGCCAACGCTGCCGGGCGTCTCGGTCGCACCGATCACGGCGACGTTTTTCGGCGCAAAGATGGTATCCAGGGCCTGGCGCTCATAGCGTAGAACATCATGCGCCGAATCAAAGATGGGGGTGATGGGTAGGGACATTATTCTCCTTGCACGATCTGCTCGCTATCTTTTTCACTTGTCGTAAATCAAGATTTTGGGTGGTGAACAGATGAGACCATGCACCATGGAATTTTGGGTTGAAAATACCCAGAATGGCACAAGGCTGCTTTTATTCTAATCCCTAATCTGCCATTTGTGATTGTGGGGACTAATGGTCGTTTGATTCTTTTGGGCACGGTGGGGAGCTGGAACTCACAGGCCGTGAGCTGGCTATGGGACGACGCCTGCAAAATGTCCAGGGTGGAGAGGTTGAGCCCAAAAAAGCGCGGACTTACGGCAGTGTGCGAGCGGTTCGAATCAAGGTCGAATGCTTTCCGGTTGGAAGGTTTGAGGTGGAAAGTTCCAAGTTCTAGGTTCCAAGTATAGTCCCCTTCGGTCAGAAAATAAGTATTCAATTCTGATTCAAATCCTTCCTGGAGTCCTATCATGAAAGCTTGCCTCCAAATATTCGTTTCGCGGAACGCTTCCGGGAAGGAAGAACACCTTCCTGCGGAAGTCCCCCAAGTGCAAATGCGGGGATCCATGCTTCGCAAGGAACGAATACCCTTGCGATGTAAAGCTAAGGGAAGCGCGTTCCGGTTATTCAAAGATAGTTGGTGGAAATCGAAGATGAGGACCGCCATTTTGTTTAGAATCATTATACTGAACAAATGTTCTAAATATAAGTTAACGTTTGTGCAGGGCGTATCAGGATTTACAGAGTTTGGCGATTGGATGATCAGAACCCGGGATGAGGCAGGGGATGAGTAAACCACAGCGCTCGAGATGTTTTACTGCTTAACTTCCATCGAATCCATTACAAACGTCTATGAGAGCCTGCACGTTCGACACGTATAATCAAGGATGTAACATATCAGGCGGGCGTTTTACAAGTGGCGGAAGATCAAATCAAATATCCTTTATAGGTTTATACTTCGTAACAACTCACCTTCGTTTTTCGAAATCTCATTTTCCATTCCACAACTGCGGAGAGGAAAAGAGATAAGTAGTTACAGCACTTCCATAATCATCCTGGCAGGGAAGGTCTTTTACCGATGAGTGAATTATGGTACGCGCTTCGCAGCAAGCCTAACAAGGAAGAGGCCCTCTGGCGGGAACTGACCGCGCGCAACTACGAAGTGTTCTATCCGCAGCTGCATGTGCAGCCGGTGAACCCCAGGTCGCGGAAAGTGCTGCCTTATTTCCCCGGTTACCTGTTCATCGATATCGATCTGCTCGCGGTGGGATATTCGGCCCTGGCGTGGATGCCCTATTCCTCCGGCCTGGTGTCCTTTGATGCCGAACCCGCCAATGTTCCGGAGTTGTTGATCGCAGCGCTGCGCCGCCACGTGGATGTGGTCAATGCGGCCGGTGGGGAGCTGTTCGATGGCTTAAAGCAGGGCGAGGTAGTCTTCATCCAGGACGGACCGTTCGCAGGATATGAAGCTATCTTCGATGCCAGGCTGCCGGGCAGTGAGCGTGTGCGCGTGCTATTGAAGCTGTTGAACAAAGGCCAGATGCCGCTAGAGCTGCCAGCAGGCCAGATAAAACGCATCAAAAAACGCTGACCCCAAACAGACGAAGCGCGCCTTTGTGTTTAGCGAGGAGGTGCGTGGGCCGGTTTCGTAAAGACAATCATGGGAGTGGGAAAACCGATGGAAGAATCGCCTGCACTTAAGCCCTGTCCGTTTTGCGGATCGACAACGGTCCAGATTGTCGGGTTGAACGTCAGATGCGGCAACTGCTGCGCTTCCGGCCCATTTGGAACCAGTGTAGAGCAGGCGGTGAGGCGTTGGAATGAGCGGTCCGATGCCTGGACTCCGTTGAGCCTCTGCCGCGAAAACCAAAAGATACCTGAAGAATAGATCCCACTGCGTAACATTTAAACATAAAAAGTTCTCAAGCTTTTCCATGGAAGGCATGGAAAGGCGCGCCGCCTTTTCTTGCCGGCTGCCAGTCAGAAAACCTTTGTCGCGCTAATAAGACAAACAATACCTGCGATAGCGTGTTTGTATATTAGCTCAGGTCCATCCAATTTGTTAAATCCAGCACAAATGCATTGCTAATTCCTTCCAAAAACGCGAAAAGTTATGCTTATCGGCCAACTTGCTCTATACTGCTGTCAATAAGGATTACGCCCGATTATGGCGTTCAGTAGTCCAGTGTGAATCAGTGAGTATGTTCTAGTTGTTTCTTGAATGTTTCTCATCATCGATTAGCCAGCCGGAGTGGATGTTCCGGGGCGAGGAGATTGCAGCGAAATGAAAGAGCAGAGCGGCAGTTTGGAAGTTGGCATCATGACTGTACATGATGTGGCGAGGTATTTGCGCCTCAGTGAGGCCAAGGTATACAAGTTGGCCAGGCAGGGGTTTCTCCCGGCAATACGCATGGGAAAATCCTGGCGATTCAGTAAAGACTTGATCGATGAATGGATGCGCAGGGAAGCCACAGGAAGCCTGCTTACTGCGAAATAGGGATAGGGAATGGGGAGCCATTTCCTCCAGGGGCAATGCGGTTCGAAGGCAGAACAATGTTCTAAACTACTTCACAGGGAAATTGTTCAAGCAGTCGGCAGCGGCAGCTTGATTGCTCCAAAATAGAGGCCAAGTCTGGCTCACGTTTTCTGCATCTTCTAACGGATTGCCCGGCAGAAGCAAAACTGCCAGCTGGCCTGATCGAAGGAAAGAAACAAAGTTTTGAAATCCCAGGGGGTTGTGTTAGACAGTTCGTTGCGATCATCACCGCAAATCCTTTTGACATTTTGGCGAATGTCGAAAGGGCGGATGCTAAGCAGGATCGATCCTTTCTCAAATGACCGATAATACTCGCCACATAGATCAATCACAAGTCTTGTCTGTTATGAGGGGCGGGGACCACGTTTGTCTTAACTGCGCTTGCCCGGCAAAAGCCATGTGGAGGCTGGTGGGTTATGACGAATATGGAGAACTATGGCTTTGCCAGCCCTGCTGGGACAAACTCGGCTCGGAGGCAAGCCTGCAACAGACAAGTGAAGTTAAGAAAGAAGATTGCGCATGATTTCAAATTCAACTTGCCTAAATCACTTTTCTCAAAACAGGAGATATTATGCTCAATAGATGGATTGGCCTCGGAATCATATTTTTTGGTGCGGTCGTTTCGATCGTGTCGCTGACTGCAGACCCGCTCGGTTTGGGGGCACGTCCGACAATCGTCGGTTGGAAACAATTGACTGGCTCGGACGCCGGCATCTTCATAGCGATGGTCGGGCTGTGGTTCTCTCAGGCCGCAGCCAAACCGAAATAACGGATCGGGCTTTTTCGGCACACTTCATTATTATGTCCAGGAAGGCACGCTTATGAAGGGGTTTCCTATGGAACAATTCGATCAAAACGAACCCATCTCATCCCCGGTGGATATCAAAGAATACTTCTATTTATTCTGGTCCTGGGCCTGGCTCATCGCGCTTGCCGGCGTACTGGCCGGATTGGCGGCCTTTGTGGTTTCCATCCGCACTCGGCCCACCTATGAGGCTACCACCCGCCTGCTGGTCAGCGCCCCGTCTGCTATTAACGGAGTAGACACGAGTTCGTTGGTAACCACACAGACGATGACCAGCACCTACGCACAAATGCTGCTTGATCGCCCCGTACTGCAAGGCGTAATTGACCAGCTCAGGCTGGGAACTACGCCGGACGATCTCAAGAAGGCCATCTCGGTAGAAATCGTTGCCAATACGCAGCTGCTGACGATCACAGTCCAGGATCCGCAGCCCACACAGGCGGCCAATATCGCCAATGCCATGGCCACCGTGTTCGCCGACCGCATTCGCGAGCTGCAGTCCCAGCGTTACGCGGCCAGCCGCGACGGCCTCGCAAAGCAGGTGAGCGATATGGAGCAACAGATCGCGGCCACCAATGACCAGATCGCCACTACAACCGATCAGGCTACGCTGGAGCAGCTACAGGCGCGCCTCACACAATATCGCACCATTTACTCCAGCCTGGTGACAAGTTACGAGCAGGTGCGGCTGGCCGATGAGCAAACCAGCACCAGCGTGGTAGTCTCAGAGCCGGCGGCCGTGCCTTACATTCCGGTCAGCCCGAAGACTTCGCGAAATACGATTCTTGCGGTATTCGCGGGAATGCTACTGGCAGCTGGGGCCGTATTTGTGATTGATACACTGGACGATACGATCAAGAAGCCTGAAGAGATCCGCCGCAGGTTCAACCTGCCGATACTGGGGATGATAGCCTGGCACGTGACGCCTGCAGATAAGCCCATCACAATGGCCGAACCGCGTTCGCCGTCCGCGGAAGCTTTCCGCTCGCTGCGCACAAATCTCACTTACGCCGCGCTGGACCGGCCGCTGCGCCGCATTCTGGTCACCAGCCCCACACCCCAGGATGGAAAGACCACCATTGCCTGCAGCCTGGCGGTCGTGTTCTCACAGAACGAGAAGCAAGTCGTGATCCTGGATGCCGACCTGCGCCGCCCGCAGGTGCATCAAAAGTTTGGGCTGCATAACCGGGTGGGACTGAGCGAGTTGTTCGTCCGCCCATTAGAGACGATTTCGGACGTGATCCATTCCGTGGGTACTCCCAAGATGGCAGTTGTCACTTCCGGCGCCTTGCCGCCCAACCCCTCCGAGCTGCTGAGCTCCAAAATGATGGGTCAGATCCTGGATCGGCTGAACACTGCTTTCGATCTGATCGTGATAGATACGCCGCCCCTGCTGAGCGTGACCGATGCTGCCGCACTCGCCCCCGCCATGGACGGCGTGATCCTGGTGGCTAAACCGGGCGCCACAAAACTGAGCGCTCTCAAGCAGTCGCTGGAGCAGTTGGGGGCGGTGGGTGCGCGCGTGCTGGGTGTAGTGCTTAACGACGTGGACCCCGCCAGCCGCAAGTACGGCTATTACTACAACCGCTACTATTCCAAATATTCGCATTATTACCAGAAGCCCGCCAGCGTGCCCGTACAAACCAGGAAGCGCCAGCAGCTGCCTTTTGAAGAGCCGGAAACGACGAGGGTCTTGCCGGTGGTAAAGATCAAGAACCGATGAGGTCCTATTTTGCAGCAAGTGGTCGCTTATGGCTGGAGGCTGAACTGTGACGCCCTTGGTTAGCTGGACCTATCTGTCAATTGTGGCAATTGCTGTTGTGACATATGCCAGGAGGGCAGATCACAAATTTCTCATGGTGCTTATCTTAAGTTGGTTGCTTGGTTACCCAGTGCTTGTTCAACAGGAAATCATGCCTCATTTTGCATCCATGGGGTTTGACCTTCAGCCTAGCCGTATTCTCCTGCTAATGTTGATTCCGTTACTGCTTATTTATCGCCTAAACTCATATAGGAAGGGCGAGCGAGCTTACAGGGCAATTACGCTAGTTGACATCTTCGTAATAGGCTATGTACTTTTCTCGATATTCAGCATGGTATGGAACTATGACAATCTGGGGCCGCGCCTGGGTGCTGTCGGCATTCAATTGCCATTGACGTTCGGCGCCATGTATCTGACCGCGCGCGACCACATGAGTTCGAGGGACTACTCAATACTTGGGGATGCCATTGTGGTTTTTGCAGTTTTCTCGGCTGTAGTGGGGCTCTTGCAGTTTGGTTTTTCTCAGGACTTCTTCCGCGTGGGTGTATATCGGAACGCATTTGGAGATGTGAGTAGAAGCACCGGCGCGTTCTCGCAAGAATACGAACAGGGTATGTTTTTAACTTTCGCTATGGTCATTTTCATATTACGGTCTGGAAGGTTAGGGTTATCCCAGTTTATCGTGACCGCGGTATTTGCTTTGGCAATAATAGTTACATTTCAGCGGATGCCTTGGATCGTCTTCTTTTTGACAGCTGCTGTCATCTTCTACATGAGGGCAATTAGCCACCAGACCGTGCGGGTGATTGGCCCCCTGGTTATTGGTTTGCTCGCCGTGTTCTTATTGTGGATACCATGGCAGAGCCTTATATTTTCGAAACTTCCATCGGACTTTATCTATGGGCGACTGCTAGTCGACACGCTGACTCTCCGCCTCCAATTCAATATCTTTGCATTTTCATTACTGCCAAAGTATCCTTTTGGTTTAGGCTACACAGTCCTCTCACCGATTTACACCTCAGAATACTTTTTGGCAGGGTTGCCCCGGGCAGCGGGCGGTATCCCCTATACTATCCATAATGGGTTTCTGTCCGCGGCCGTACGGTTCGGAATTGGAGGAGGGCTTGCATTTGGTGGCATGTTGGTCGGATTTCTGTTTGCATTTGGTCGCCATATTTCATCATCCAGGTCTACGGAATTAATGCCCTTTTTGTTTTGCATGATATTTGTCTTATACAATGTTACACAGGATTTTGCATTTCCAGAAAGCCAAGTGGCACTAATATTTGCCTTGCTTATGGGCTATTTCACTTTTGCCTATCAAAAAAGGCGTTCCACGATACATCAAATATCATTACCTGGACCAACGAACCCAATGAACCAACTTGGATATGGTAGGCGAGTGGAGGCATGATTCGGTCAGCGACGGTGCCTTTGGCAAAGCAACTTGCAGATTTGGCGAGCAAGCACGTAAGATTCAAACAATCATTGTTGATATTGTTGTCGCAGGTGATTGCGCTGACCGCCGGTTTTGCGGCAAATATTCTGACTGCTCGTTTGTTGGGACCAGCGGGTTTTGGTGATTTTGCCTTAGTTCTGACAGTATGGGCCATGCTTGCGGTAGTATTTAATCCGGGTTGGATCCAATCTGGCACACGTTTACTTGCGGTTCTTCAAAAAGATGATTGGAGAGAGATGACAGGCGCTGTGCTTGGCATCGCTATTGTTACCGGGCTGGTGATTATTCTCGTAACAGTCTTGATAGCTCGGCCTCTGGATCGATTGATACGGTCTGATATCGCTGGGCCATTGGTGGCGCTTGCGCCTCTGGCCTTTGTGTTTACGGTCCAATCTGCTCTGGGACTTATATTTCAAAGCACAAATCGTCTAATTCATCTCTTTGCCATCAATGCAATTCCCAGTATCTTGGCTCTCTTTGGTATTGTTCTATTGATGTTAACCTCGGCAGGCAATGTGTTTGCAGTTTTGCTGGTTGAGTTATTGAGCTTGTTCTTGGTCGTCGTACCCCTCTGTGTGATAGTTCACCCTTCGTTGGCGCGCGCTAGGTACTGGCTACAAAGGATTAGAGATGAGAACCGAAGCTATGGTTTTCCCGTGTACACTGGTTCGATGGCCGGAGTAGTTAGTGCGTATCTAAGCCGCTTTCTGCTGTCCTACTTTCAAAATAGCGCGGCGGTAGGGATTTTCTCACTTGCAGTGCAACTTACGGATCCGCTTAAGCTGATACCGAATGCCATTGCGACTGCTTCATTTCGCGATTTCGCCGGGCAACCACGGATGTCGCAACGGGTGGCGTTGCCAGCGATTATCATTTCTGTTTGCGCCCTATTAGCAGCATTTTTCTTTTATGGCGCGCCGCTACAATTGTTCTACTCCTCCAAGTTTTCCGCTGCGGGCTCTCTAGCAATGATCGTAGCCATCGGCGCGACTGCCCATGGTTTGGGAGATCTCTTCAATCGTTTCCTTGGGGCTCACGGCCTGGGCGGCAAATTGCGCAATGCGGCCATTGCCGTGGGATTGGTAAACGTGGTAGGCTATGGTTTATTGATCCCACTTTTTGGATTGTCTGGGGCTGCGTTGACAGCGGTGATGGCCGGGGTGACATATATAGGTTGGATGCTAGTGTCGTACCTCCTCTTCATACGAAAGCCGCTGGTCCAATGAGTACAAACCAAACTATTGCGAAAAGTCCGAATCTCTTATCACGCCGACTTACCACCCTTCGTCAGGATACTCGTGGAAGTGCGCTGTGGATGGCCGATTTATTTGGGCAGGCATGTTTATCGTGGTTTACAAGCATGTATTGCCGCGTTGTTGCCTTGGCATGGGGCATAGACTTGGGTACTTCCTGCTGGTTTGATGGTGTGACTGAATTCAAGAGATATCCAACAAGTACTATAAGGATTGGCTCGCATTGCCGATTCCGTTCCACATTTCGATCTAACATGGTCGGCATCAACCGACCATGTGGCATCTCGACATATTCCAAGGACGCGCAGATCATTATAGGAAACAAATGTGGCTTCAGCGGTGCAATTGTGGGCGCTGCGAGGAACATTACTTTAGGCGAGCATGTCCTCTGCGGCGCAAATGTCTTAATCACTGATTTTGATTGGCATGCAGTGGGCATTGATAAAGATGCAGACTCGTCCGAAGCAGCCGAGCCTGTGTTGATTGCGGATAACGTGTGGATCGGGATTAACAGCGTGATCTTAAAAGGTAGCCAGATCGGCAGCAATTCGATTATTGGGGCTAATAGCCTGGTTACTTCGCATATACCAGCTGATGTCATCGCGGGCGGTATCCCTGCCCGAGTAATCAGGAAACTACAAAATTAGTCGGGAACGGCATTTTGATTTCAGGATGAAGGCGTGGCAGCCCATGCGGATAATTGGTATTTCTATGTCAAAGGTCAACCCTGTATTTCGGGATCTTGTTTTTTTGGGCGGTAGCAAAATATGGCTGAATACAACAAAAATCGCTTTTTGGGCCGAAGCTTATGGGAGAAAGACCGCGGGAGTTTGAACGCAATCAACAGATATGTCTGTGGTTTTGAATTATGGCTCTAGTTATGAAAATTGCTCCTTCGTATCGCGGTAAATGCTATATTGTCAGAATTTCGTTATCATGATTATCAGCATGGGAGGCGGTAATCCCCGGTTCCTGTTGGCAGCCGGTCCCCCTTCTAGAAACTTCTACAATTCGCCAAGTTAATTCTATTAAGCGAGCGGACTTTTCATCCATTCAATGACCCCCCCGGTTGTATCTTAAGGACTGTATCAAGGAATACAAAAGTCAGCCCATGGGACGCCTATCATAAAATCATCCGCGTTTCAATGCATGGCTGGTTATTGGTCTCGACAACTTAATCCAAATGACTGAATCTGAATTCCACGTTGTCTTCCTAACTCGGTCCATTAGCTTCCCCTTTGGAATGGCCGCCACTCAACGCGTACGTCTTTTGGCGCGTGGGCTGCTGGAAAGCGGAATTGATGTCTCCATTCTATGCACACAGGTTACAGAACGGCCGCCATTTATAGAAAACCAAGATACTAAGGGGCTGCATGACGGCATTCACTTTGAATATACAACCGGCACAACAATTCGTTCAAATCATTTCCTTATACGGCGATGGCATGAAATACGTGGAGTTCTGGCCGGAATTCGCCGCCTGATTGAAATAAAAAAAACGAACAGGGCCTGCTGCGTTTATTACTACGGCAATATTCTAGTGAATGAGCCGGGACAATGGATGTTTTTTGCAGCGATTTATTTGCTCAAGTTGCCTTTGGTGGTAGATGTTAGCGAAAAACCTTGGACGATTTCTTCAGATGGTATCCGCGGCAAAAATACTCTCTCGCCCCTTTGGGGCGCTCAAGCCGCGGTAGTTATTTCAGCCTTATTGTATAAATGGGCCGAGCAAGAAAAGGCGAGACTCAATCGTGAGATTGCCATTTTGGAATTGCCAATTTTGGTAGATGTGCGCGAACAAAAATTGGCTGGCTCCCCTCAGCATGAGATGCCCAATGTATTATTTGCAGGTTCTCCCGTTTATGATCAAACGATTCAATTTATTTTGGACGCAATGAAAATTGTCTGGGTTGGCTACCCAAAATGCAAATTGGTTGTAACTGGCTATCGTCCAAATGATCCGGCGAGTAAAAAGATAATAAAAAGGGTTCAAGATCAAAATCTTGAACCTTGCATTGAGCTTGCAGGATATTTGCCTCGGAGCGAACTGCTCATAAAGTATTCGATGGCTGACGCCTTGCTTATCCCCCTTTTTGACGATATTCGTTCAAAAGCGAGATTTCCAACAAAAATTGGGGAATATTTAGCTTCAGGGCGCCCAATTGTGACCAATTTTGTGGGCGAGGCTGCGCGTTTTTTTGTTGACAGGGAAAGTGCTTATATGTCTGCATCCGGCGATCCTACCCGTTATGCCGAGAAAATTATGGAGGCCCTTAGCAATCGCGAAGAGGCAACGCGGGTTGGTCTTGCGGGAAGAAGAATTGCAGAAAGTACTTTCCAATATTCAATCCATTCGCGTCGATTGGCAGATTTAGTTAAATCTGTCGGCTATGAGACCACGCATCCAGGTAAGAAACTGTCTAAGGCGCTGTAGGCAATGTGTGGAATAGTTGGAATTTTGGATTCGACAGAACCTAATGTAGTTTCCATCTTACATCTTATGACGGATGCCATTACCCATCGAGGTCCCGATTCAGATGGTTATTATTCGGATGATCCTGTAGGATTGGGAATGCGGCGGTTACGTATTATAGACCTAAATACTGGCGATCAACCCATGGCCAATGAAGATGGGTCGATTTTGACGGTATTTAACGGGGAAATCTACAACTACGCAGAACTACGCCACGAACTGACTCGCAAAGGGCACGTTTTTAAACTCGCTCAGACACTGAGGTTATCATTCATCAATTTGAAGAAGATCGCGAACGTTGCGCTGAGAAATTTCGTGGGATGTTCGCGATAGCTGTTTGGGACGTCAAATGTAAACAACTTACTATAATACGCGATCGCTTTGGCATTAAGCCCCTTTTTGTGGCAGAAGAGAAAAACAAACTGGCTTTTGCTTCTGAAATGAAGGCCCTTCTCCACTTACCATGGGTTGATCGAAATTGGAATCCGCTTGCCTTGCGGGCATTTTTGAGTTTGGGATATATACCATATCCTCTGACCGCCTACAACGGAATCCGAAAACTCGCCCCCGGTACAGTGGAAGTGTGGCATGTTGATCCGCAAAATAGAATTTCAAAAATTAAGACTTACCGTTATTGGGCGCCCTCGGCTTCTCAAGAAGAAAAGCCTCCTTCCTTGGAAGAAGCCTCTGATAATGTGCTGGCGTTGTTGAAAGAGAGTATCCAGCTTCATTTGCGTAGCGATGTGCCTCTAGGCGCCTTCCTTAGCGGCGGCGTGGATTCATCGACAGTCGTAGCTTTGATGCGGCTGTGCGGTGCGCAAGACATCAAGACCTTCTCGATCGGGTTTGATGATGCCATGTTTAATGAGCTGTCCTATGCCGAGCAAGTTGCCCGGCATTTAGGAACAGACCATTATTCCCATCTTATTACTGGCTCAGAAGCCTGCGGGTTGATCTCATTGTTGGGGAATTTTGATGAGCCTTTCGCCGATAGTTCAGCTATTCCAACATATTTTGTTAGTCGGTTGGCTCGTGAACATGTGACTGTATCGTTATCGGGCGACGGTGGTGATGAGTTATTTGCCGGCTACTCACAATATCAATATATGCAGTGGTACCGCCTCGTGGACTGGATGCCTCGCTCGGTTAGGCAATTCATCTCCGGCTGTGGCTCACAACTAATTGCAGAAGACAGAAGGGGTGGCGGATTTCTTAGAAGGTTAGGCGTGCCTGTTCAAGCTCGTCACTTATCTTTAGTGTCAAATCCTGTAAGCGGTCAAATTCTATGCGCGTTATCAGTGCTTTTGAAGGAATTTCTTTCAGACGCATGTTTGGATAACAACTGGCAAAACATGTACTGGTGCAAGGATTTAGTGCTCGAAGCCCAGCTTGTTGATCAAAAGACGTACCTACCTGATGATATCCTTACCAAGTTAGACATCAGCAGTATGAGTGTGTCTTTGGAGGCACGTGTCCCTCTCCTAGATCACGTACTGGCAGATCAAGTGAACAAATTGCCGACTTCCTATAAGCTTAGGAATGGGAGTAGCAAATTCTTGTTAAAGCATTTAGCCGCTCCTCTTCTGCCAAAGGGAATTCTGGAGAGACCGAAGAGCGGGTTTGGAATTCCGCTCAAATGCTGGCTGATGGGAGCGATGAGACAAAGTGTAAAAGAGCTCTTATTTGATGACCCGTCAGGTTTGTTTGATCCGACCGGTGTTAAGGGTCTTATTAGTGCAATGGAACACGGAGATCGGCCGGGTATGAGCCAGCAGGTGTGGAAACTTCTAAGCCTAGCGATTTGGGCGGATCGCCAAAATGGCATTAAACCTTTTTGATATTTGCGCGTGCAAAGATTAGCGCCTGAATATCATGTTATTTAGGTGGATGGTTTGAAGAAAAGGCTTTTGATTGTTACAGATTCCCTCTCAAACGGCGGTGCCGAACGACAGCTCGCCCTGTTTGTTAGATCGATGCCTCTTGGATGGGATCGGCAAGTTTGGAGTCTTGGGGGGGGGCCATTCGCCGATGTCATTCAGAATTATGGGATTCGAGTTAAGGTTCATGAACGTTCTTGGAGATGGGATATCTCTCCGGCGATCAATCTATGGCGGCTTGTGAGTGCATGGCGCCCGCAAATCATCCATTCGTATGGGTACATGAGTAATTTGGCCGCCGTACCCGCTGCCAAGGCTCTCCATATTCCATTAGTGGATGGCTCAATTCGGCGGGCGAATGTTCCAAGTTACCGAGGCCGACTAATGAAATGGTCCCTTAAATGGGGCGATCGAATCATTGCTAATAGCCAGGCAGGGCTGGCAGCCTTTGGCGTAGACCCAAAACGCGGGCGGATGATCCATAATGGATTTGATTTCGAACGCTTTGCTAGATCCGATTCTTCGAGCACGGAAGATATCCCACCCTTTACGGTAATCATGGCAGCGAGAATGGATTCCCAGAAGGACTATAGAACGTATATTGCGGCTCTGCGTCTCCTGGTTGAAAAGGGAATTCATTGGAGCTTCATCGCCTTGGGTGAAGGCAACCTTCGAGAATCCCTAAAAAAAGAAGCTCAAGACCTTATTGGACTCGGACTGATGATGTTTCCCGATCCCGCTCATGAGGTGCTGCCTTATGTGAGGAGAGCAAGTGTTGGAGTGCTTATGACGACAGAGGCCATTCATGCCGAGGGTATTTCCAACGCCATTATGGAATATATGGCCTGCGGTCTACCCGTTATTTGCGGCGACAGCGGAGGCAATCGAGAACTTGTAGTCGATGGTCATACTGGGTTTATCATCCAGTCCGGCAATCCGCAAGCACTAGCCGACAAATTACTTTGGCTTTGGGGGCATCCTACTATTGCTAGGAATATGGGTTTGGCAGGTAAAGAACGTATTTACAGCGAATTCTCTCTAGAAGGAATGGTGAGCAGAACCCTCGCTGTTTACCAAGAGGTAATTGGAAAATATGGTTATCCCCAATGAGAGGAAGCCGGTGGTTGCTCACGTAGTTCGCGGTTACCCGGCCGCCACGGAAACGTTTATAGTAAACCAAATTATCTCCCTTCAGAGGTATCAACCGACGGTGTTGTGTCATGATTACCGGAAGGGGCTCGGATATCCTGACCAAAGCGTCATTTCCATTCAACAACAGTTGCCTTTACCGTTGCGAATAATTGATCGTATCGCTTATCAATGCTTGCGGACTTCAATAAGCCAGGGATATAAGGCTCTCTCTGATTCCATACTCGCGAATAAAGCTGTAATCCTGCACTTTCATTTTTTGGTAGACGCCCGATTCTTCATTGATTTGAAACGACTGACCGGCTTGCCTGCCATTGTTTCCGCCTACGGTTACGATGTCTCTTCTTTTCCCCGGCGGTATGGTGGGCTAGGGCATTGTTATCTCCGACCCGTATTTTCGAAATTAGGGGCTTTCCTTGCAATGTCACAGGACATGCGCAAGGATCTATTGGCGCTCGGATGTCCCGAGGAGAAAATTATCGTTCATTATCAAGGTGTCGATACCAGCCGGTTTGCTTACCCCAACAGACAATTCGATGAGAAGGAAGTGCTCACTATATTAAGCTGTGGAACGTTAGCGATGAAAAAAGCTCAGCATTTAACATTGCAGGCTCTTTACAACATGGAAAAGGCAAAACTAACCAGCCGGAGATTCAGAGTTGTCTTCGTCGGAGACGGTCCAATGCGTCAGCGGCTTGAACAACAAGTCAAGGATTATGGTTGGCAGGAAAAGGTCTCATTTCTTGGTCATATCCCTCACACCGATCCACAATTAGTCTCGGCATATCATGACGCAGATATCTTCAGCTTACCCAGCATAACTTTCGACCATGCTAAAGAAGGCATACCTGGGGTTATTGTCGAGGCAATGGCGGCAAGGTTGCCTGTTTTGTCTACCTATCATTCTGGTATCCCGGAAATCATTGAATCTGGCCGGGATGGCATACTGGTAAGAGAGGGCGACATCGGGGCGATGGCCACGGCGTTTGCTGCTCTTTTGGAGAATCCTGATTTGCGTAGGAAGCTAGGCACCAGCGCCGCTAAACGCGCGGCGAATGAACTAGACTTACGCCAATGCACTGCAAATCTTGAGGACATCTACGATGAAATCTCGGAGTGACTCTAGTTGGATTTTCAAACTGCTATCGCAAAATCAATAGGGGGCACTTCGCGAATAGAGATTGCTCGCCCGGTCCTTCCGGGGCTATAGCCTTTATGCATTTCTTCCATGGTTTACACACTATTATGCCTTTCAGAGATTTGGGTGTCATTCCGACAACATTCTTAATAGGCTCTGACATTGAACGGCTGGAGGAAATTTGAATGGCCCCCAAAGAGAATATATGGGTTGATTTAGCAAACTCTCCTCAGGTTTTATTCTTCCGGCCGATCCTGTCAGAGATAGATCGGGCCGGACACAATCTATTTGTCACAAGTCGCGATTATGCGCAGACCATTTCTTTAGCAAATGAATATGGTATCTCCAATACACCGATCGGGCAGCATGGAGGAAAAGGGTGGATGGGCATTGTTGAGCGAAACATCGGTAGAGTGGTTGCGTTAGTGAAATGGGCAAAAAACAAACCCAGGATCGACCTGGCTGTGAGCCACAATTCTTATTCGCAGGCTGTTGCAGCAAGATGGCTTGGTATCCCGTTCATAACCTTGATGGATTATGAACACCAACCCCTGAACCATCTATGTTTTCGGACTGCTCAACGGGTACTTGTCCCGGAAGCTTTCCCAGATGAGATGCTGCAAGCGTTTGGTGCTCTTTCAAAGACTCAGAAATATCACGGGCTCAAAGAAGAAGTCTATCTCGCAGATTTCCAACCTGCCGCCAATTTTCTGGAGAAGGAAGGGTTCGATAAGAAAAAAGTATTGATTGTCGTTCGACCACCGGCTCCCTGGACTGCCTACCATCGTTTTGAAAATACACTCTTTGAGGATGTTATGCAGTACCTGGCAAAGTTCAACAATGCCACCATTATCTTCTTACCCAGAATTGTGTCTCAGAGGGAGTGGGCGAAACAGCTAAGAATAGAGAATTCTGGTTGTACCTGCCAGAACCCTTAACGGGCCCAATTTGCTTCATTCCGCCGATTTAGTAATTAGCGGCGGCGGAACTATGAATTGAGAAGCGGCGGTTCTGGGTACTCCAACTTATACGGTATTCAAAGGGAAAATGGGCGCAGTCGATAAGTTATTAATTAGTCGGGGTCGAATGCTGCAAATTTCTGAGGCGCATGAGATAAGGCAAATTAGGGTGGAAAAAAAAGCCTCGTGTCAACAGGAAGCGATTCCCAATAGGGATTTGGCGAGGCAAGTAACAGACTTAATATTAAGTCCTGTCTAAAAGCAATCCTTTCGAAGAATTATCGTATTGTCTCGAAATTAGGAGGATTTATGAAAGTACCCTTTGTTGATCTACGCGCCATGCACGAGGAGGTTCGACCCGAGATCGAAGCCGCCTTCAAGGATGTCGTCGACCGGTCGTCGTTTATTGGCGGTCCGTACTTGGATGCATTCGAGAAGGATTTTGCGGCTTACTGCGGCGTCCGGACGGCTGTGGCCTGTGCCAGCGGCACTGATGCCGTCAAGCTTGCGCTTATGGCGGCGAGCGTGCGGGCGGGGGAGGCTGTGCTGGTGCCTTCGCATACCTTCATCGCCACCGCCGAGGCGATCACTTTGATCGGTGCGCATCCCATATTCGTTGAGATCGAGGCGGATACTTTTCATCTCTCGCCAGAAGCACTGGAATCATTTCTTCTTGAGAAGTGCAGGCTGGGGGCAGACGGCCATTGGGTCGAAAGCGAGAGCGGCCGGCCGGTGACAGCCGTCCTGCCGGTGCAGTTGTACGGTATGGTGGCCGATATGAAGCCGATCCTTGAGTTGGCCGGCAAGTACAACCTGATCGTGGTGGAGGACGATGCCCAGGCGCATGGCGCCACCTATGAAATGAATGGGAAGAAGAGGAAGGCTGGCAGTATGGGGCGTACAGGGGCTTTCAGTTTCTACCCCGGTAAGAACCTGGGCGCTATGGGGGAAGGCGGCGCGGTCGTGACCGACGACGAGGACACCGCCCAACGCATGCGCATCTGGCGCGACCATGGCTCGAGCCAGAAATATGTCCATGTCTCGCCGCATGGTTGGAATGGCCGGTTGGATGCCTTGCAGTGCGCCATCCTGGATATAAAGCTTAAGAAACTTGACGAATGGAATGGCCGTCGCCGCCAGGTAGCCGCTTGGTATCAGGAGCGCCTGGGTGAACAGGAAGGGATTTCTTTACCCTCGGTTCCTGCCGGGCGCGAGCATATCTATCATCTATACGTTTTGCGCGTAGCCGAGCGAGACCGCGTCATGCAACAGCTGGGTGCGCGCGAGATTGCCACCGGTTTGCATTATCCCATCCCTCTGCATTTGCAGATGGCCTATCGTGAACTTGGGTATCGGAAGGGCGACTTCCCGGTGACCGAGATGGTGGCCAATTCGATCCTCTCCCTGCCCATGTTCCCGCACATGACCGAAGACATGGTGGATTATGTGTGTTCATCCTTGCAGGAAATTCTTGAGGTAGGTCGGGAAGTCGTCCTCGCTAACTGATCGAGAAAAATGGGGGAGTTCGCCTGTTATTTGCTCGCTTCCAGTAATTTCATCGAACAAGAATGTGGAGGGAATGTCCCATGGCTCCTGAGTATTGCCGCATCGCCCCCGACGTCAAGCTGGGCAGGGATGTGAAGATCTATTCTTTTGTCAATCTGTATGGCTGCACCATTGGGGATGAAACCAAGATCGGCGCCTTCGTTGAGATCCAGGGCGGAGCTCTGGTGGGGAAGCGGGTGAAGATCTCCAGCCATACCTTTATCTGTGAGGGGGTCACTATTGAAGATAATGTCTTTATAGGACACGGGGTCATGTTCATCAATGACGCCTACCCGCATTCCACCAACCCCGATGGCTCGGTCCAGACCGCCGAGGATTGGAAGTGCATTCCGACTCGGATCTGTAAGGGTGCCTCAGTTGGCAGCAATGCCACCTTACTGTGCGGTGTGACGGTCGGCGAGGGCGCGATTGTCGGTGCAGGCAGCGTGGTCACAAAAGACGTGCCCGCGGATACGATCGTGGCCGGGAACCCGGCCAGGGTATTGCGCAAGGTGGAAACCGTCGTCAAAGAACGACTCTGAGTTCGCCCTCTGGGAGGATAATGATGAAAAGTATCACGTTGAAAGATGCGGAGGGGTTCTGGTTAGGCCTGGGAGAATGTGATGACCTAAGCAGTTACCGGTTCCCCAAGCGTGCGCTGGACATATTGATTTCAGCCGTATTGCTTATTTTGTTTTCGCCGGTGATGCTTTTGATCAGCATTGGCATTCTTATCTCCTCGCCCGGCCCGATCTTCTACCGCCAAACGCGCATCGGGAAAAATGGCAAGCCCTTCCGCATGCTCAAGTTCCGCTCCATGCAAGTAACCAATAACCCGGACCTGCACCGGGAGTATGTACAAAAGCTCATCAGGGAAAATACCGGGCCTGCTACTCTCGGTCAGACCAGCTTGAAGATAATCGGTGACCCGCGCATTACAGGCCTGGGGAAATACCTGCGGAAGTCCAGCCTGGATGAGCTGCCGCAGTTCTTCAATGTTCTAAAAGGCGAGATGTCCATCGTGGGTGCGCGTCCGCCGCTGCCCTACGAGTATGAAGTCTATAGCGACTGGCACAAGCAGCGTTTGCAGTTAGCGCCCGGTATCACAGGTTTGTGGCAGGTAATGGCGCATAACACCGTGGCTTTCGAGGATATGGTGAAGATGGATCTGGAGTATATCCGTACCATGAACTTGTGGCTTGACCTTAAGATCATGTTGCTCACGCCGGTCGAAATGATCCGAGGAAGAGGATCGGGCTAGATGAATAAGATAAGAGACGGAGCTTCCTATTCGGGTTGGCCTGATTGGTCTGGGATACTGGGGTCCAAAGCTGGCGCGCAATTTCCACAGCCTCGACGGTGCCTCCATGGTGATGGCTGCCGATCTCAGGCAGGAACGGCTGGATGATCTGGAGAAACTCTACCCCGATATTGTTGTCACCCAGGATTACCGATATATGCTGGATGGGGCGGTGGACGCGGTGGTCATTGCAACGCCGGTACATACGCATTATTGGCTTGCAAAAGAAGCCTTGCTGGCCGGCAAGCACGTGATGGTGGAGAAGCCGATTACAGCCAATTCCATCCAGGGCGCGGAGCTGCTGGAGTTGGCCGAGAAAAACAACCTGCGCCTGATGGTTGGTCATACCTTTTTATACAACCCGGCTGTATTAAAAGTCCGGGAATTGATCCAATCCGGCGAGCTGGGGCAGATCTACTATTTGGATACCACGCGGGTGAACCTTGGCTTGCTCCAGCCGGATATCAACGTGATGTGGGATCTTGCCCCGCATGACCTGTCCATTCTCAACTACATCCTCGGCGACAAGCCGGTAAAGGTCAGTGCAGTGGGCGCGGTGTATGTCAACAAGTCAAACAACCTGCCTGAAGTGGTTTACATTAATCTGCGTTATAAGAATGAAGTTCTCGCAAACCTGCGGGTGAGCTGGCTTGATCCGGTAAAAAAGCGCCTTCTGACCGTGATCGGAAGCAAGAAAATGCTGGTCTACGATGACATTCGCGATCAGAAGGTGATGCTTTATGACAAGGGCGTGGAGGTGCCCCCATATTCCGTCACCGAACAGGAGTTCAAGGCATCCTATCGCGATGGCCCGGAAGAGGCGGTCCCGGTGGAATGGACCGAGCCATTGAAGGCGGAATGTGGCCACTTTATTGACTGTATTAGGCGCGACTGCCAGCACGATTGCTTGCATTGCACCGATGGCAGAAACGGCCTGGAGATTGTAAAAATACTTGAAAGTGCCCAGCGCTCGCTGGTAAACGGCGGCCTCGAGCTTGCGATTGAGTATTGATCCCGATCATGATTCAGGCTATATCTGCCCGTTTGTATTGTGAAATATTTCACTAATAAGAATATGCTGAAGTGATTCCTTGACTGAAAGAGTATTTGACCCTATTCGAATTCGCAGGCAAGTTCATTTTCAAATAATCGCCCTCCCATGAAGCCGATCATTAGGCGGGCAGGTAACTGCTCAGCCTTTCGTCCCACGCTTTCAGCCTGGGACTAGAGATTCCGAAAAACGAACTTGGGCGGGGTATTCTCCCCCGCCCAAGTTCGTTTTTCGGGGAATCCGGAAGCAGGCCGGCGGGTTAGTTACGGGGGTGGAATAGAACATATGTTCCACGTGAAACAATTCAGGCTGTGAGCCTGTAAGGCTCGCCAATGACAAAACGAGAGACCAATCTGGTCTCTCGTTTTTTTGTTTAAACTGCTCAAGTCCTTTCTTTAGATCGCGAAATCGTCTCCGTGCCAAACGCCGTGATCCGGAATATGCAAAACCGGACCGTAGGCCCCGCCGCCATTCACTCGTTTCTCAAGGGATTCGACATGGGTAATCAAGGCGGCTATTGTCTCACCGATCGTATCGGGCAGGCTGCCGTGCTCCAGGTCTTCCCGTCCGTTGGAGGCGCGCTGCGGGATGATCGCGCATTACAACCTGACCGGGCACTCCCACCACCACCGAATCAGGCGGCGTTGATTTCACCACCACCGCGTTCGCGCCGATGCGGCTGTGGGCACCGATCGTGATGGCCCCCAGCACTTTTGCACCGGCGCCGATCACAACATGATCTTCGATGGTAGGGTGACGCTTAACCTTTTCCAGGCTGGTGCCGCCCAGGGTCACACCGTGATAGAGGGTGACATTTTCGCCGATCTCCGTCGTCTCACCGATCACGACTCCCATGCCGTGGTCGATAAAGAAGTTCCGGCCGATGGTCGCACCCGGATGGATCTCAATGCCCGTGATGCTGCGCATGACTTGCGAGATCGCGCGAGCAGTAAGTTTGAACCCTTTCTTCCAAAGATAGTGGGTGAATCGATGCGCCCAAATGGCGTGCAGGCCGGGGTAGCACAACAGGACTTCCGGCACATTCCGGGCTGCCGGGTCACGCTCCAAAACAGACTTAACGTCTTCACGAATAGTCTTGAACATGGTTTTCCCATCCCTTCATTGACTAGGTTCAGCGCTCACCGCGCTAAACCGAGGTCTCTGCTTCCACCAGGTCCGCGAACAAGGGGGTGGACAGATAGCGCTCGCCGAACGAAGGGATGATCACGACGATCAACTTGCCTTCATTCTCTGCCCGGTTTGCAACCTGCAGCGCCGCCCAGGTGGCCGCGCCGGAAGAGATGCCCACCAGCAAGCCTTCTTCGCGAGCCATACGCCGCGAGGTTTGGAACGCGTCGTCCGCCTTGACCCGAATGACCTCATCGTAGACCTGGGTGTTGAGCACCTCAGGAACAAAACCCGCGCCGATGCCCTGAAGAGGGTGTGGCCCTTTCTTTCCCCCGGAGAGCACCGGCGAGGCATCCGGTTCAACCGCGATGGCCTTGAAGGACGGCTTGCGCGATTTGAGCACCTCGCCGATGCCGGTGATCGTGCCGCCCGTGCCCACGCCCGCGACAAGATAATCAACTTTGCCGTCCGTGTCGCGCCAGATCTCCTCGGCGGTGGTCCTGCGGTGGATCTCAGGGTTGGCGGGGTTCTTGAACTGCTGCGGGACGAAATATTTAGGGTCGGAGGCCGCCAGCTCTTCGGCCTTGCGGATCGCGCCGTCCATGCCCTCCGGGCCGGGAGTCAGGATCAGATCCGCGCCGTAGGCGCGCAAGAGCATGCGCCGTTCCCTGCTCATGGTCTCAGGCATGGTCAATATCAGCTTGTAGCCGCGTGCGGCAGCGACCATGGCCAGTGCGATACCAGTGTTGCCGCTGGTCGGTTCGATGATGACCGTGTCCTTCTTGATCAGGCCAGCCTTTTCGGCGGCATCGATCATTGCCACGCCGATGCGGTCCTTGACCGAATGAGCGGGACTGTAAAATTCGAGCTTGGCAACCACTTCAGCCTTTGCGCCCTGGGTGAGGCGGTTCAGACGAACGAGGGGAGTATTGCCAACCAGATCGGTTACGTTATTTGCGATTTTCATGGGATATTTCCTCTTATATTTGGGTTTAGTAACCTTCATTAAATAAATAAAACGACTGCCTGCCTATTGAGAATGGCTCTCAATATACGCAAACGATGGGACGATCAACGAGTCGCTGGAAGCAACTCCTGGAAATGCGAGGTCCAGCCCACCGTCTACGGCAGTCAGCCGTTTATGTCTGGAAGAAGGCGGTGGTTAGGGGCCCCGCCGTGTACAGATGCAATTCAATGTGATTTTCATTATGGTTTATCTTCTATCGATTCCCCAGTGCCGTGTAATCCTCTGAATTAAGATAGGCATCAGGTCTAGACATAAAATATGCAACTTTATTTTACACCTATTCAAGGTTCCTTTCCTGTGTCAAATGTCATGAAATGTGGTGGGCTAAAAGTTTTCGATCACAGAGCCCGGAGCATAGCCAAGGTTTGGATGAACAGGTAATCGGGTACCGCCATTCCCGGTTTTGAGGGAATAGCGATATAATGTCGCTTGCTAATTATTAGAAAGGCTAAACAATTGTGACAAAACTACTCGAGACCTGTGCGCACGAGTTGATGGATACTGCGCCGAAAATCGTTCAATCCATCCGCATTGAAATGCGAGGCGGGCATGGCGCGGACCTGTCGATCCCCCAGTTCAGGACGCTGCGGTACGTTCAACGCAACCCCGACACATCCCTTTCCGACCTGGCAGACCATCTGGGCCTGACCCTCCCTTCCGTATCAAAACTGGTGGATGGGTTGGTGCATAAAGAATTAATCACCCGCCAGGAATCGACCACCGACCGCCGCAGGCTGAGGCTGGTTTTGACCGAGAGCGGCGAATCCATTGTAAATTCTGCCAGGGCCAGTGCACAAGCCAACCTCGCCAAAACCCTGAGCTGTCTCTCCGGCGAGGAGCTGAGCATCATTAATCAAGCCATGACGCTGCTGCATCCGCTTTTCCTTACGCAAAGCAAACAAGGGCTCGGGAAAGAATAGAAAATGAACCAAATACTTAAGCTGATCCATTTTATCCGTCCCTACTGGAAACGCGCCGCCATTGCACTGGTCTTGTTGACTACGCTGGTATTTTTCGATCTCTCCATTCCCCGCCTGATCGAGCGCATCATCGACCAGGGGATCGCGCAGAAAAACCAACAGGTGGTGATCCAGACAGCACTAATAATGATCGGTATCTCCCTGACAAGCACATTGATTGCCATTGGGAATAACTATTTTTCCGTCAACGTGGGTGAAAGCGTGGCGCGCGACCTGCGTGACGGGATCTTCCTGAAAATCCAGACCTACTCCTTTGGGGATCTCGACCGGCAAAAGACCGGCCCGTTGATGGTGCGCCTGACCAGTGACGTAGCGGCTTTCAAAAGCCTGGTACAAATTACGCTCCGCATCGGCACGCGCGCTCCGTTGCTCATGGTGGGTAGTCTGATCTTAATGATCAACACCAGCCCGGGCCTGGCCCTGACCATGCTGCCGCTGCTCCTGGTCACCTCGGTGATCATCGTTTTCTTTATCATCAAGATGGAGCCGCTCTTCCGCACCGTGCAGCAGAAACTGGATATGCTCAACAATGTGCTGCAGGAAAACGTGGCCGGAGTTCACCTGGTCAAAGCCTTTGTGCGGGCTGATTACGAAGGGGAACGCTTCGAGACCACTAATGAGGACGTCACAGAGCGCTCCGTAAAGGTCATGCAGTTTATGTCTACGATGACACCTTCATTGACGATGTGCATCAACATCGGGCTGGTGATCGTCATCTGGGCCGGTGGGCTGCAGTCCATCCATGGCAATTTGACAATTGGACAGATCGTGGCTTTTACGAATTACCTGATGACGACCATGACCCCGCTGACCATGATGACCATGCTATCGAACACCTGGGCAAGCGGGATGGCCTCCGCACGGCGTATCAACGAAGTCCTTGACACGGTGCCAGAAGTACGGGATGCGCCCGAGGCGCAGACGTTACCGGAGGGAGCCCGGGGAAAGATCGTATTCAAGGATGTCTGCTTCCATTACAACGGGAACACGGATGAATCCGTCCTGGATGGGATCAACCTGGTCATCGAGCCGGGGCAGACCGTGGCCATCCTGGGCGCGACGGGCGCAGGAAAATCGACTCTGATCAACCTGGTGCCGCGGTTTTACGATGTTTCCGCAGGCCAGATCACGATCGATGGTGAGGACCTGCGGCAGGTCAGGGAGGACAACCTGCTGTCGCAGATCGCGATCGTGCCCCAGGAGACCATTTTGTTTTCCGGGACGGTGAGCGATAACATCCGCTATGGAAACCCCACCGCCAGCGATGACGAGGTTGTCGCGGCAGCCAAGGCCGCGCAGGCGCACGATTTCATCACGTCCTTCTCGCAGGGATACGATACGCATATCGAGCAACGCGGCGCTAACCTTTCGGGGGGCCAGAAACAACGCATCGCCATCGCCCGGGCACTGATCACGCATCCAAAAATCCTGATCCTCGACGACAGCACCAGCGCGGTCGATGTGGAAACCGAGACCAAGATCCAGGATGCTCTGGATGCTCAAGCCTTCAGACATTCCAGCCTGGTGGTGGCCCAACGCATCAGCACGGTCTTAAGGGCCGATAAGATCGTAGTCATCGACGAAGGGCGGGTCGCGGCCGAGGGGAAGCACCAGGAGCTGATGCGAACCAGCCCCATCTACCAGGAGATCTATGAGTTGCAGTTGGGCAATGGCTTCAAGCTGGAAGAGCTCGTTCCCGGCAGCCTGGAAGGGGTGCAAAAATGACCATGCAATCTTCCAGCCAGGATACCGCCAGCGTTCGCGCCGTCATGCAGCCAAGACGGCCAGCGGGTATGGGCAGGATCGAGAAAGCCAAGGACCCACGCAGCGCCCTGACGCGTCTATTACCTTACCTCCGTCCGTTCAGAGTGGGGGTCGCCGGGGTATTCGGATTCGTCATCATCTACACCGTTCTGGGGTTGATCGGGCCGTACTTGTTGGGTGTTGCCATCGACCGCTTTATATCAACGAAACAGGTTTCCGGATTGATGGGGATCGCCCTGTGGATGCTGGCCGTTTACGTGTTGTATAACGTGTTCCAGGCTATTGCAGGCTGGGAGATGGCAGCCATTTCACAGCGCGCACTTAAGCAGGTGCGCAAGGATCTCTTCTCACAGCTACAAACGCTGCCATTGAGCTTCTTCGACCATAACCCGGCAGGCGAATTGATGAGCCGGCTGACGAACGATATCGACGCTATCAACCAGGCGGTCTCTCAGAACGCCACGTCGCTGGTGGCAAGCGTGCTCTCGATGGCCGGCATCCTGATCGCGATGTTCATCCTGGATGTCTGGCTGGCGATGGCTGCGGTTCTGGTGGTGCCGATCATGTTCTGGTTCACGCAATTCATCGCCAAATATACCCGGAGGGGGTTTCGAGACCTTCAGAAGCACCTGGGCGAACTCAACGGCGTGATGGAAGAATCCATCAGCGGCGAGAAGGTGGTCAAGGCTTTCCGGCGCAACGAGACGGTGATCGATGCGTTCCGCAAGTACAATGAGGAGGTCCAACGTGCGGGTGTCTATGCCAACACGTATGCCCTGTTGTTGATGCCTTTGACCAACGTGCTGGGGAACTTCTTCGTCATCGTGCTGGCAGGTCTGGGGGGCTGGCTGGCTTTGCAGGGGCTGGTGACGGTGGGCATCATCGCTACGTTCATCAACTATGGCCAGAACTTCATCAACCCACTGCGCCAGCTGGCAAATATCTACAACTCCATCCAATCGGCACTGGCCGGAGCCGAGCGGGTCTTCGAGATCATAAACTCACCTTCCGAGGTGGACGATGCGCCGCAGGCGGTCGCGCTCAAGTCGGTGCGAGGGGATGTGTGCCTGGAACATGTCCGATTCGGGTACCGGCCGGACGTCCCCATCATTAAGGATATGACCCTGGATGCCAAGGCCGGACAGACGGTGGCGCTGGTGGGTCCAACGGGCGCAGGCAAGACGACCATCATCAACCTTCTGACACGTTTCTACGAGATTGACGGCGGCAGCATCAAAATCGACGGCACAGATATTCGCGATACGCGGAAAGCTGATCTGCGCCGCTCTCTGGGGCTGGTGCTCCAGGATACTTTCCTATTTTCAGGCACAGTAATGAACAATATTCGTTACGGGCGGTTGGATGCCAGCGATGAGGAATGCATTCAGGCTGCCAAAATGGCGGACGCCGATCATTTTATACGTCAGCTCCCGCACGGCTACCAGACCATCCTTTCCGAACGGGCCAGCAACCTCAGCCAGGGACAGCGTCAACTGCTGGCTATTGCGCGCGCCATCCTGGCCAACCCCGCCATCCTCATTCTCGATGAAGCCACCAGCAGCGTGGATACCCGCACCGAGGTACGCATCCAAAAGGCGCTGCTGCGCTTGATGGAAGGTCGGACCAGCTTCGTAATTGCCCACCGCTTGAGCACGATACGCGACGCGGACCAGGTATTGGTCATCAACGACGGTGAAATCGTGGAGAAAGGCACGCACCAGCAACTGCTGGATCTACGCGGCTTCTATCATCATCTATATGTAAGTCAGTTCAAGGGACAGGCAATTTAGTCTGATGTTGGTGTTATGACCACAGCGTAGAAGCGCCCTGAAGCAGGCGGGTTTGTCCTGGTTGTTGGGACGTATTAGCAAAGAAGCCGGCATTCATCCCATCGACAAGCTGCCGCAAGGAGTGGAAATAACCCGCCGCAGCGATGGGACTCACACTTGGACCTTCCTCCTTAACTATTCGGACGAACGCGCACAAGTTGGAATGCCTTCGGAAGGCGTGAACCTGCTAACCGGCGCAAACGCAACCCGCTTTGTACAGATCCAGCCGAAAGGTGTTACGGTCATTCAGACCTAACGGTTGGTTGCGCGGCGCCTCGCCGAGAGCGTCGCAATCTCATCTCCAGCTGAACCTTTTGGGCAACCTTTTCGAGTAACGGCAGAGGGGGGAGCAACTGTCTTGACAAAAAAGAATGTATGTTCTATTATGTGACAATCTTTGTATAATAGGCTCTTTTTTTGAGCCAAACCCCTACCAAAAACGAAATGCAAAAGGTCATTGGCAAGTTAAGCAAACGATGTCCCATATTATTCAACCATGGATGAACCAAAGAGACAATATGCTTTGGGACCTTGGTTGGAAGCGAAGAACTATCGGCGACCGAAATCGTTCAAATATGCAGACGGCCTCAATCAAGGATGACGGTGTAGCTCGCCGTGCTGAAGTAGCTTTGCCCGCGGGCGATGCGGATACGAGGTCTTCCAGGCTGAGATGCATTGTCTGCAAACACTTATTAATTTATCGGAGGCATAATGAGAAAAATAATCTTTTTCATGCTCACATCGCTGGATGGTTTTTACGAAGGGCCAAACAAGGATATCAATTGGCATCACGTGGATGAGGAGTTCAATGAATTTGCCATTGCGCAGCTAGACACTGTGGACATGCTCTTGTTTGGAAGAGTGACCTACGAAGGTATGGCCCGTTACTGGCCCACCCAAAACGCGGTTACCAATGACCCGGTCGTTGCAGGGAAAATGAATTCACTCCCAAAGATTGTTTTTTCAAAAACGATGTCAAGCGCCAAATGGCAGAATACCCGCCTGATTAAAGATAATTTCGTGGTAGAAATCACAAAGTTGAAACAGCAGCCGGGAAAGGACCTAATCATATTTGGCAGCTCCGACCTGGCAGTCACCTTTATCGAAAATGGGCTGATCGATGAATACCGGATCATGATAAACCCGGTTGCCCTAGGCAATGGCAAGACCTTGTTTAAAGGCCTCAAAGACAAATTGGAACTGAAGCTCATAAAGACGAAGACTTTCGGTTCCGGAAATGTTTTGCTGTATTACGCGCCGGCAGAGAAATTAGGGGGACTCGAATGAAGGATAGGCGCAATGCTCAAACAGCCAGCGACCTCCCTGAGGGGTTGTCTAACCCGGCCCGGCGGGCACTGGCAGGGGCCGGCATCCAACGACTAGGACAATTAACTGCGTTTAGCGAGAAACAGATTAAGCAACTGCATGGCATAAGCCCCAATGCGCTTGCCAAGCTTCGCAATGCACTGGCCGCAAAGGGATTATCGTTAGCCGATACCGAAGGGAAATAGCCCCAAAAATGTGTGACTGTCTATATCGCAGAATAGTGTAGCCAGAAGGGCCCATACCCAACGAGAATAAAAAATGGTAAAGTAATCGCAGGGCCATTGATATTGACGGCCAGGCCCCCTTTCTGTTGTTGTGGCGAAGATCGGTGATCAATATGGGCGACAACGAATCCATAGATGTCGGGAAGGTGTGGTGGTTCTGGTTCACCACCAGCGCGTTCGATGTTGATAAACGACTACGCAGATTATTCCGCTTGCTGCCGAGCGACCCTCGCTGCAAATTCTGTAATGCCCCATTTCGCGGGATCGGCGGGGCCATCGTCAGGGCCGTATTCGGCAAGCAGCAGTCTGCGTTAAACCCCCGATTCTGCAATATGTGCGATGAAGCCATGCGCAGATTCCCTGGAGGGGCTGAGGTCGAAATGTCCATGCTGTTTGCAGATGTACGCGGGTCCACGGCCTTATCCACGCAAATGTCGGTGACCGAATTCAGCCGGCTCATCAATGGCTTCTACACGGAGTCAACAAAAATCATCAGCGAGGAAGATGGGCTGGTCGAGAAGCTGGCCGGCGACGAAGTGGCAGCTTTTTGGGGAGCGGGTTTCGCGGGCCCGGACTACGCTGCACGCACTCTGCGTGTAGCTGAAAACCTGGCGTCGCGCCTGGCACAGCACAAAATCCCGGTTGGAATCGGCGTGCATACAGGGATTGCCTATTTTGGCGCGGTGGGCAGTGCGGATGGGCTGACCAACATGACGGCCATCGGCGATGAGGTAAACACAGCAGCCCGCCTGGCTTCGAAGGCAGCTACGGGTGAGATTATTGTCAGCGAGCAGGCACTCAGACAAGCCGGCATGGATGGCAGTCAACTGGAGGCGCGTAGCCTGGAGCTAAAGGGAATCAGCAAACCGGTTCTTGTGCGCGTGATGCATGGCAAGTAGCCAACCGCCCCCGGATAATTCAGAGGATAATCTTTTGCAGCCGGGTGTCGCTTTTTGAAATCAGAACGTTCAGCTCGGGTGTGGTCGCGCTGGAATATTGACGTGACAAGAATGACCGGTGTACACAGCATTGATATCCAAGGAGTTGATCACCGATGAAAATCCACCTGGTAGATGGCACGTACGAGCTCTTCCGGAATTTCTTCGGCGCGCCCCCGAAGAAGGCCCCCGACGGGGCCGAAGTAGGGGCCACCCTGGGTCTCCTAAGGAGCCTGCTCCTGCTGCTCTCAGGCCCCGAGACCACTCATGTCGCTTGCGCTTTTGACCACGTCATTGAGTCCTTCCGAAACGAGCTCTTTCCCGGATATAAGACGGGCGCCGGCGTGGATCCGAACCTCCTGGCGCAGTTCCAACTGGCCGAAGAAGCGGTCTCTGCATTGGGGGTGGTCGTCTGGCCGATGGTGGAGTTCGAGGCCGATGATGCTTTGGCAACTGCCACGGCCCGCTTCCAAAAAAGTAAGACAGTGGAACAAATCCTCATCTGCTCGCCGGACAAAGACCTCGCTCAATTGGTGTCTGGCAACCGGATCGTGTGCTGGGATCGCCGCCGGGACATCGTGCTCGATGAGAAGGGGGTGGTGGAGAAGTTCGGTGTGTCCCCGGAATCCATCCCTGACTGGCTCGCGCTAGTGGGGGATTCCGCCGACGGATACCCTGGAATACCGGGCTGGGGAGCCAAGTCCGCCTCTATCGTGCTTTCGCGCTTTGTACATGTGGAGTCGATTCCCGATGACCCGCTGAAATGGGGTGTTATTCAGGGCCGCGCCCCACGGCTGGCTGAGAGCCTGACACAACGCCGGGAGGAAGCCCTGCTATACCGGCGGTTAGCAACTCTCCGCGACGATGTCCCGATCAAGGAAAAGCTTGGTGACTTGAAGTGGAAGGGCGCTCATGAACGACTGAAACGGATCTGTCACAAGTTGGGTGATGAGCAGATCCCCAAGCGCGTTTCCCGCTGGCGCGTGGACTAAGCTATTAAGTGACGGCGTATGGGAACTCTAAATCTCGCGATAGCGCAAGGAAATCAAACCGGGGTCGATATTAATGAACCCGGTTCCAGCGCTGAGCGAAGCTTTTTCTTTTCCTACAGATTATTCGTTTCTTTGCAGACCACAAGCAGTAAAGAACTCGGCCCGCAGCGTTGGGTCATTGGCGTAATAACCGCGCCAGACTGTCGTGCGAGTCATGGGGGCGGTTTCGCGGACGCCGCGCATCTCCATGCACAAATGATGGGCCTCGAGATATACAGCCACGCCGTGCGGATGAAGCATGGTCTCCATACTATCTGCGATCTGCTGGCCGATACGCTCCTGCACTGCAAAACGCCTTGAGAAGATCCGAACCAGCCTGGTCAGTTTGGATATGCCGATGATGTTCTCATGGGCGATGTATCCCACATACGCCATGCCATAAAACGGGAGAGCATGGTGTTCGCACAGAGCAAAGAAGGGGATGGGCCCCTCGATTACCTGGCTGAGGCGACAATCAGGCTCGCCATTGCATTCCGTGTCGAAAACACGCAGAAGTTTGGCGTCACCATCATAACCTTCCGTGGCATCGAAGAGCGCCTTGATAAAGCGACGGGGTGTATCCTTCGTTGACGGCGTGTTCAGATCCATGCCGAAAGCGGAAAATATTTCGGCGGCGTAGCCTTCAAATTTATGATACTGCTCGTCCGATACCTGGCGCATTTGCAGCTTCATTGCTGTAAGGTATTCGATATCATCCGGGTCGTCGTGAATGTTCATTTTGTCTTCCTGTTTCCCTGTATTTTCTTTGAGAATTTTAGCCTGTCGGGTCATCATGGAGAGACCGATTCTTCTAAAAAATCAGGCAGCAACTCCAATGTAGCTAAAGATTTTACCCGCAAAAGAAGTTTCGCGTGCCCGTTCAGCTCATCCAAGTTCGACGCGGTGAACGCTCCCCAAACTTGCTGCATTTTGCCGGGATCAACAACGCACAGAAATAATAGATGCAAGAGCAGTCCCTTGTGGGACGGAGCCTTTATGTATGCATGTAAACAGCCCCTCTGAAAATGATGCCCTCTCATCGGCCTGCTCCCAGCCGCGCTTTAAGGCGCCGCTGCAAACGGGCCTTTACAAATGGAACGGGAGCCCGACGGATTCTAAGATATCGCAGTCTGGGTTGGCGGGTCTTGTGAAGTGGCACGGGACCCGGGAGAAAATCACCAGAGAATCGAATCCCGGTTGTTACAATGTCCAGACGATCCCAAACAAATTCCGTCTGGTTTAATGGTGGAGGGGGGCTTTATGCGATCGTCAGCAGGGATTACCCGACATGCATCTCGACCACCTGGCGGAAATGAAAACCATAGATAGCCAGGGTGATGGCCAGGGGGAACAGGCGCGGGCGCTTGAACAGAGTCCAAAAAAAGAGTCGCCAGTATTGAATGCGTTCGGCCCCGCGAATGCCCAGTTGATAGATGGATCGCCATAATGCCAGAACGTATTGCGGCTCCAACTGGATTCTTATCTTGGGCGGCTGGTACTCACGGAGAAACGTGAGAACACGGTCGTAATAAAACTGGGGGGCGTAAATTTGTTTTAGAATCTTGCGATAACCTTCCCGCAGAGGTTCGAGGCCCATTTTGGGAACGATATTGGTTGAACCATCCACGTTATCACCTGAAAATTCATTGATCAGGCGACCTTCTTTTTGCATCCGCTCATATAGGCGCGTTCCCAATGGGGCTTGCAGTAACCCGACCATAGCCGTCACAATGCCGCTCTTCTGGATGAAATCGATCTGCTGCTGGAAGATGGAAAGGGGATCACTGTCGAAGCCGACGATGAAGCCACCTTGTACCTGCAGACCTGCGCGCTGCAGACGTTTGACACTCTCCACCAGGTCTCGGCCTTTATTCTGGTTCTTGCTGCACTCGGCCAGGCTGTCTTCGTTGGGTGTCTCGATCCCCACAAACACGGTATCGAAACCGGCCTCCACCATCAGCCTTAACAGCTCCGGATCGTCGGCCAGGTTAATGGAGACCTCCGTACTGAAGGCCATGCCGGATTTGCCCTTACGCCATTCAATTAAGGCGGGCAGTACTTCTGTCTTAATATGCTTCTTGTTGCCAATGAAGTTGTCGTCTACGAAAAAGATGCTCTTATGCCAACCCAGCGCGTAGAGGGCATCCAACTCAGCGATGATCTGGCTGGCGGTCTTGGTGCGCGGGCGATGTCCGAGCAAGGCGGTCACATTGCAGAAGTCACAATTGAAAGGGCAGCCGCGCGAGAACTGAATGCTGACGGTATCATAATACTTGAGATTCGCCAGCCCCCAGAGCGGAGCGGGGGTTTGATGGATATCGGGGTATTCCGTCGAGGCATAAACTCGCTTGGCCTGACCCTTTTCCAGGTCGTCCAGGAACGGTTCGAGAGTCAACTCGGCTTCGTTCAGCACAAAATGATCCACCTCCGGAAACTGCTCGTGTTCCATGGTAAAGAGCGGTCCGCCTGCCACCACTTTCGCACCGGCCAATTTACAGCGGTGGATGAGCGCGCGTGCCGATTCACGCTGCACAATCATGGCGCTGACGAAGACATAATTAGCCCAATGAAGATCCTCATCCGTCAGGCTGGCTACGTTAAGATCGACGAGTTTTTTTCCCACCCGGAGGGAAGCATGGCTGCCACCGTCAGCAAACCCAATGGGGGAGCACCGGCTTTCTTATGGACAAATTTGAGGGCGTGTTTAAAACTCCAGAAGGTATCCGGAAATTCCGGGTAAACAAGTAGAATCTTCATTCCTGCCTCTCCATAACGAATTATTTCCAGTTTCTTTTTAAGTGGTATTACGTATGGCTCCATCAACAACTCTGCTCAGAGGCATTTCCTCTTACGAGCGCATGCGCTGAGCAGGCGGCATGACTCAAGGTCATGCCTTACAGCCGAAAAGACTGACAAGCAGAGCTTCAAATAGCTTGCGTATATTACCTGTTGTTTTGAAGAAGAATCGCGGGGGAGAGTATGCGCAAGTCAGGTATCCGGCATTTGCCCGGATAATATGAATATATAACTTTTTAAGCAATTGTGCAATAGGTTATTGAAAAGTCAAAAAATGCATCAGAAACATCTCTCTTTCCTTCTGTAGTCTTCTATGATTGCCAAGCCGAAGGCAATTCCCTTTCATTGGCACGAACGGTTACTATCCTTCTTTCGTCATTTTTGGAATTAGAGCTTGAGCAACTCACCGCTCCGAATTCCAGGAGTCATCAAAGGTTAAATCTGTGTGTATCCCCGCTCGGAGGGGTGGTGGGACTCTTGTCCGCGGTCATGATCGGGGTGGAGCAGTTGCCGATCCGTTCATTGGATAAATTGCATCGTGATTTTGCGCTCATAAGGGTGAGAAAAGGTGCGCCTGCGCGTAGCCACTTCTCGGTGTAATCGGCCGCTCAATTAAATGAACCTGACCTCCGTTCATGTTTCTTGAAGCATACAGTTTTGCAAGAAATTATTCGCTACTCAGCCATTTTCTTACAAATTCGTCATTTTCAATGAGCCTTAGAATTTAGATGCTACACTGCACAGGCAGATAGAAAAAGAGATTATTCCAGCCTGTTTAGTATGGGAAGCTGAATACTCTCTTTGCAAGACATAATGATCGCCCAAAACCTGTCGAGGTAAGTTGCGATCGTCCATGGGGGAATGGAGAGTTAGTCCAAATCCAGCTGGGAGGCTCGGAGATTGTTGATACTTTGTTACCTTGACGAGTATTTCGTTCAAGGCGAAGTGAATGCTGGTTGCGCAGCATCAACTTCTTAGCCGAAAGTCCTGGAGGACGCGAATGACCACTGAAAGATGTAGAGCCAGATCGGCACCAATTCGAGAAAAGCGCGCTCAGCCGCTCGCTTTGCCGGGGGGATTCACGTCCGGTGTCCAAGTACTTCCCTTGTCCTGGGTGCAGATGAAGATTCAGTCGACCCATTATTTTCGCTTTGCGGCACCCATAGAGTCACTTCGGCTGGAGATCATTAATCCTTACGCAATAAGCAACTGAGAATAATCTTCCCGGGCTGATTTGTTCGAGCTAATTGCGCTGGGCTGTTACCTGGCAGATGCTCGCAACCAACCAAGGTACACCCGCCGTATTTCCATGATCCTAGGAGAAATAATGAAGAAGCTGTTGATAGTTCTAGTATTAGTGTTTTCTGCCTACATGCCCATAACGGCCAAAGCCCAGGCACAGGCATCCATAACCCCTTTCCATTTTGTATTTACCGCGGACAGCAGGGATGATTACACAGTTTTACCTGTGTTCTCACACAAGATGGTCACTCTCAATCCGGCTTTCGGCCTTTTTGGCGGAGACTTGTGCGGGAGCTTTGATGTGAACTGCATCAATAACACCTGGAAACCCGCCTTAGATGGAAATAACAGCGATGGGATGTTGGCCAAGACGTTTGTCAGCCGGGGCAACCATGATAACGGTTCGGTTACCACCTGGCAGGGCCTGTGGGACTTTCAAAGCATGGCCGCGGCCGTTGGGGCCGCAAATTATACGGCATTGGTCAGTGATGCAACCTATTCGTTTGATTATTCGAACTCTCACTTTTCAGTGATCGACCTTCCCGGGGGCGGGTCAAGCAGCTGGACCTCGGCTGAGATTTCATGGCTGGATGCCGATCTAACGGCAGCAGAAGGTCGAGGCGTAAAGCATGAGTTCATATTTGCACACGGCCCGATGTATGGCGTCACTTCCCAGCATGGGAGCGAAACGCCGTCAGCAGCTCTGAAGGCTGTGCTCAATAAGCATCCCATTTCGGCGGGTTTTCACGGTCATGAACATGTAACCGCGTATACAGACGTTACCCCGAGTCGGGAAGCCGGCATCAATAACTATCAACAATTTACGCTCGGCCGGGCGGGGGCTCCTGCCTACACCGTGGCAAAGCCTGTGGATTGGTCAGCCAACCAGAATGCTTTTGCGGATGTTTTTGTAAACGGGAATGACTTCACGGTTACCATTTACGGTCAAAGCGGATCGGCTCTGTTCACCAAAACCTTCACCGACAGTGCTGGAACCCCTGTTCCAGCGACCTCAACAACTGTTCCCCCAACCGCAACCAATGTACCTCCGTCTGCAACGGCTGTGCCGCCCACCGGGACAAATGTCCCACCAACGGCGGCGACAAGCGCGGCTACTGTGACACAAACAGTGGTACCTCCTACCCTTACGAATACGACCTTACCGGGAAATACTGCGACCTCTACTAATCCAGCTACAGCAACCAAGCCCTCCGCGGCAACTTCCACGCCCAGCGGATCATTGTCCTTTCCGCTGCGGCTGGCCTTCTATTACCCCTGGTTTCCTGAGGCCTGGAACCAACTGGGAATCTCCCCTTACACTAATTATCATCCCTCGCTTGGCTCCTACGATTCATCCAACCAGACGACTATCAAGACACATATCGCAGCGATGCAATACGGCGGCATCCAAGGCGGTATAGCCTCGTGGTGGGGACAAGGGTCGGCAACAGATGGCCGTATTCCAGCCTTGCTGCAGGGCGCAGCGGGTACGGCATGGCAATGGTCCATCTACTATGAACCCGAAAGCCTGGGTGATCCTTCTGTGGCTCAACTTGCCAGCGACTTGACCTACCTTCACGATCATTATGCAGGTAACCCCAATTTTCTTAAGATCGGAGGCCGCTTTGTGGTATTCGTGTATGCCGACTCCAATGATGGCTGCGGGATGGCTGACCGTTGGAAACAAGCTAATACCGTTAATGCTTATGTGGTGCTAAAGGTGTTCGCCGGCTACAAATCCTGTGCAAGTCAGCCGGACGGATGGCACCAGTACAGCCCGGCTGTTGCGGCAAATTCGCAGGCGGGTTACAGCTACGCCATAAGCCCCGGTTTCTGGAAAGCCGGCGAGAGCGCACGGCTGGCGCGTGATCTAACCACCTGGAATACGGATATCCGCAACATGATTGCCTCCAATGCCCCGTTCCAGCTAGTGACCACATTTAACGAATGGGGGGAAGGAACCTCGATCGAATCGGCCTCCGAATGGAACAGCCCTTCAGGCTATGGGGCTTACCTGGATGCATTACACAACAATGGGCAGGCTTTGCCTTTGCCGAGTTCCACCCCCGTGGCAACGGCAACCATGATCCCTTCATCTACACCAACTCCTTCTCCTGCCCCGACAATTGTTCCAACATTGGTCCTGCCTTCCGCGACCAGCACCGCGACTACTGCGCTGGCTTCACCGACTTCCAGTACATCAGCAACGACGCGATTCCTGCCCTCTGCAGATGCCTATACAGATATTTCAAACCCGACTGTCAACACCGGTAGTTTGACACAATTACGAATTGATAACTCACCAGTTGTCAACGGCTATCTGCGTTTTGACGTACAGGGATTAAGCGGCAGCGTGACAAAGGCAACTCTGCGGGTTTACGCGAACAGCAGTTCCTCGGCAGGTTATCAGGTATATCAAGTTCCTGACGCGAGCTGGAGCGAAATAACGCTTACTTACAATAACGCTCCACCGTTTGGAAACCAAGCTGGATCCATGGGCGCCTTTAGCGGCGGTGCATGGACGACCGCGGATGTCACCTCCATGATCAGCGGCAATGGGACATTCAGCTTTGCCCTAACAGACAAGAATAATACGGCTATCAGCTTTGTGAGTCGTGAGGGAGGTGCGAATGCACCTCAACTGGAGATCACCGTAAATGGCGCGGTCCCCAGCCCATCTTCAACGCCTGCAGCGACTGAGACGATGAGCCCGACCAGCACACCAACGCCTGCATTTACGTTCACCTCGGTACCCATGAATACAGTGACCGCCACTGCGATTGCAACGGCCACCGGGACACCGGCAGCCGCCTCGCCCACCTCATCTGTATCGGTCATCATGGAATTCTCGCCTTCTGCAGATGCTTATGCTGATGCTTCAAATCCGACCGTCAACACTGGTAGTTCGACGCAAATAAGAATTGATAACTCACCGGTTGTCCATGGCTATCTGCGTTTTGATGTCCAGGGATTAAGCGGCAGTGTGACAAAGGCAACTCTGCGGGTTTACGCGAACAGCAGTTCTTCGGCGGGTTATCAGGTATATCAAGTTCCTGACACGAGCTGGAGCGAAACCACGATTACCTATAATAATGCTCCAGCCTTGGGCGGGATGGTCGGCTCAATGGCAGCCTTCAGCGGCGGTGCATGGACGACCGTGGATGTCACTTCCGTGATCAATGGCAATGGGACATTCAGTCTTGGCTTAACCGACAAGAATAATACGGCCATCAGCTTTGTCAGTCGTGAGGGAGGCGCGAATGCGCCTCAACTGGAGATAACGGTAAACGGCGCGGTCCCGAGCCCAACCATCAGTCCATCTTTGACGCCTACAGCTACCGAGATGATGATCCCGACCACCAGTCCATCATCGACGCCTACCGCCACTCAGGCGATGAGCCCGACCAACACGCCGGCACCCGCGATTACTTCCACGCCAGTTCTCACCAATACACCGACAGCCACGGCGCCTGCAACAGCCACCGCGACACAGGTAGCGGTCGCCTCGCCAACCTCATCTGTATCAACCATTATGCAGTTTTCGCCGTCTGCCGACTCCTATACGGATGCATCGAGTCCCAATACCAATAAGGGCACATCGACCCAAATCCGGATCGATAATTCACCGGTTGTCAACAGCTATCTGCGTTTTGAAGTCCAGGGATTGAACGGCAGTGTGACGAGTGCCATCCTGCGCGTATATGCAAACAGCAGTTCGAGCGCAGGTTATCAATTGTATAGAATACCGGACACGAGTTGGGGTGAAACAACGCTTACCTACAACAACGCTCCACCATTTGGAAGCCAGGCTGGATCCATGGCTGCTTTCAGCGCGGGCACCTGGACATCGGTAGATGTGACACCTCTAATCACGGGTAATGGCGCTTACAGCTTCGCATTGACCGGTAAAAGCAGTACTGCAGTCAGCCTTGCCAGCCGTGAGAGTGGGGCGAATGGGCCTCAATTGGTAATCACGGTGGGAGGGACCGGCACCAGCCCGACAGTCATGCCCCCCTCAATAACACCTACTTCTACTCACGCTGCGGGTCCGACGGCCACGCAAACACCACCGATCCACTTCCACACCCACTCCAAGCATTAACCCCACACAAACATCAGGAGCAGGCGACCCGATCGTCTTCTTTGTGAGTGATCTCGTGTCCAGCGGCTCCCTGTCCAGGGCAAAGTTGGTCGTGGCCGAAATACAAAAGTTAATGACGCAACATGTTGGAACTCAAATGCTTGTGGCTTCCATAGGTGATAATGAACAAGAAAGTAATCCGACCGTTGCCAATTATCAAGCAAACTTCGGAACGACCTATGGAACATTTGTTAACCAAGGCATATTCATGCAAATCAGGGGAAACCATGACATTCAGTCTGCGGGCTCCTACTCAGATTACAACGGAACAGTGCATAGCAGTGGTGGAGCTTATTGGACCTATTTTGGAGCAAATGCCCACGATAACAATATAGCAGGCCAACGGCTTACGGACTACAGCTACAACCTGGGAGGCTGGCATCTTGTTGGATTAGACCAACTTAATGGCTCGGTAAATACGGCAACACTCAATTTCCTGAAGTCCGACCTGGCTGCCAATCCCGGTCTTTGCCAGTTAGTCTACTGGCATGTCCCGACCTATTCCAGCGGGTCGGCCCATGGAGATTCAACAGGATTAATCCCCCTCAATCAGGCAGAATATGATGCAGGGGTTGATATCCAGCTCAACGGACACGACCATGATTATCAGCGTTTCAACCCTATCAACCCCTCCGGCGTCCTGGATATGTCCAAAGGCATCACCACGTTCATTACCGGCATAGGTGGGGAGGATAACCGTACCGGGTCACAGACAAGCAAGGCTCAAGCGGCCTCTGCTGTCTATTTTGATGCCTTTCCGGGTGGGTCTCCCATTGGCACATTACAGTTAACCCTGCATGCGACATCCGCGGATTACGCCTTATACGATGCATACAACGGTGCAATCCTTGACCAAGGGACTGTGAATTGCCACTAGAAACAAGTGCAGGTTTTTTCCAGGAGCCAAGGTACTGCGGGCCCGTCCATGTAAATGGTGGAGCCGCAGGCCAACCGCCATCCTGACTTTTATGAAGCCGGATGGCGATGGGTGTTATTTTCCATGGCCGTCCGGTTTCGGGACCGCGTCTCCCATTCCGTGTCAACGGATGGGCGAAGTTCCAACAAGGATGAAGTTGGGGGAACCAATCTTTCTCCTTCTATTCCTGGTGTGGATTCCGTGAACGTACCGGACACATATTATTAAGAGATACCAATTTATTAATCATCAATTAATCCTCCACTTAAATATCCCTCCGGTTTTGCGTTGAAAAACGCGGAATCGGAGGCTTTTCTATGAGCTTAGCTGATGAATTAGTTCTCAGCTTACAAATTCGTTATTTTCGGGCTTGGCTGATTTTTGGATGCTACACTGTGCCCCATCATTTGGACGAAGCCTTAGCGCTGATTATGATGATTGCAGACCAATACGATCGTTGCTTTATCGGTAGCCATTGAAATCCGCCTCTCAATTTGGCGATTGGCAAAATCCACCATTTATTTGTTGATTATGCGCGAAGTTCGCTATTATTATCTTCTTATTTCTGAGAAATAGCGATCACTTATTGTTGTTTAGTCGGCAGTGATCGAGCCGGGGGGATATCAAGGCAGTCAGGATCCAGGTTGATGGCTCCGAGATTATTTTCACTTTTTTACTTGAACGTGAAGTAAGTAAAAGTCGAAGTCGATGCTGTGCAACCAGCATCGACTTCCAAGCCAAAGGTCCTGGAGGACGCAAATGACTACCCATGATTGTAAAGCCAAACCACCCTCGATTCAAGGATTTAAGACGGGTTCGCGCTCGAAACCAGATAGAACGCTGGCGAAGAGATTTATAGGTTTGATGGAAAGTGAAGCGTTTTCTCGAACGGCTTCTATCCCGGCTACAATTTTCCTGGTAATGGTAATGACGCTCAGCGTGACGAACGCTGCGGCCTCTTCGATCCCGATCGCGAATACGCTCCAAACACCCATCCGGGCCGCTTTTTACTATCCCTGGTTCCCTGAAGCTTGGGATCAAAAAGGAATTTCCCCCTACACCAACTATCATCCGTCGCTGGGTTCCTACGATTCATCCGACCCAACTGTGCTTAAACAACACATCGCTGCCATGCAATACGGCGGAATCCAGGCTGGCATTGCCTCATGGTGGGGGCAAGGGTCTAAGACAGACGCCCGCATTCCAGCGCTGCTTAAGGCTGCTTCCGGAACATCTTTTCAATGGACAATTTACTATGAACCGGAAGGTCAGGGCGATCCTTCGGTTGCTCAGATCACCAGCGACCTGACCTATATACACGACCACTACGCCAATGACCCCGGTTTTCTCACGATCGGAGGCCGCTTTGTGGTTTTCGTATATGGAGACGCCAACGATGGCTGTGGAATGGCTGACCGCTGGAAGCAAGCCAATACCATCAATGCTTATGTGGTACTCAAGGTGTTTGCCGGCTATAAGACCTGCGCCAGCCAGCCGGATGGATGGCATCAATACAGCCCGGCTGTTGCAACGGATTCTCAGAAAGGCTATAGTTACGCAATCAGCCCGGGTTTTTGGAAAGCGGGTGAGAGCCCCCGGCTGGCGCGCGACCTTTCGGCTTGGAATACTGACATCCGCGACATGATTGCTTCCAATGCCCCTTTCCAATTGATCACTACATTCAATGAATGGGGTGAAGGCACGGCCGTCGAATCGGCGACGGAATGGAGCAGCCCATCGGGATATGGTGCTTATCTGGATGCTCTGCACAACAACGGGCAGGTTGATTTAGCGCCGGGCACCACAGCCGGGCCGACCGCGACTGCGATCCCCGGAGCATCCCCCACCATTTTTTCCACGGATCCAGCAGGCACGACGACAAAGTTTACCGCATCAGCCGACGCCTTTGTAAGTGCATCAGCCCCCAACACCAACTACGGTAAATCGAAACAATTGCGGACTGATAACTCACCAATAGTCAAGAGTTATCTGCGTTTCGATGTTCAAGGGTTGACTGGAAGCGTGACAAAGGCGACCTTACGGGTCTACTCGAAAACCAAGTCAACCGCCGGTTATAACGTTTATATGGTCTCTGACACAAGTTGGGGTGAGACGGCAATTACTTATAACAATGCGCCATCGGTGGGCAGCCTGGAAGGTTCCAGCGGCAAATTCGCCAGCGGGGTATGGACAACTGTGGATATTACTCCGTTCGTAACCGGCAACGGCACGATAAGCCTGGCATTGACCGGCATTAACTCGACCGCCGTCAGTTATGTGAGCCGTGAAGGCGGAACGAACAAGCCCGAATTAGAGGTAATAACGAGTGGTAACGCGGTTGTCCCAAGCGCGGCACCCTCCGTGACGCCTTCACCAACGCAAATATCGGCAGGCTCTCCTACAGCGACGGAAACCCTGCCTGCTGGCCCCTCCGTTACGCCCTCGCCTACGAATATTCCTCCCACGGGCCCCTCAGCGACGCCCTCGCCCACAGAAGTGATAAGTTCATCACCTACGGCCACAGATACCTCATCAGCTGATCCATCCGCAACGCCTTCCCCGACTCAAGTATCAGGTGTTACTGTGACCGCGACGAATACAGTACCTGCCGCCCCAACGGCAACAGCTTCGCCCGCACCGATAGTGACTGCCTCACCCACCTCCGGCGCATCTTCTACTGTGACGTATCTTCCCTCTGCAGATGCCTATACGGAGGCCTCGAGCCCCACTTCCAATACCGGGATCTTGACACAACTTCGAATTGATAACTCACCTGTGGTCAATAGTTATCTGCGGTTCGATATTGAGGGATTGAGCGGCCCGGTGACAAAGGCTACGCTACGGGTATATGCCAATAGCAGCTCGAGCGCCGGCTATCAAGTGTATAGCATCCCCGACACGACTTGGGGTGAAACCACGCTCACCTACAATAACGCGCCGCCCTTTGGAAGCCTGGCTGGCTCCATGGGCGCGTTTAGCGGTGGCTCGTGGACAAGCGTGGATATAACATCTCTTATCGCCGGCAATGGCGCGATCAGCGTGGCATTAACCGACAACAACAGTACGGCTGTAAGTTTTGTTAGTCGTGAAGGTGGCGCAAATGCGCCCCAGTTGGTAATAACAGTAGGAGGCACCGGCGCCAGCCCAACAACAGCCCCATCACCAACGGCCACGCAAGGTGTGGCCCCCACCCAGGTAAGCACAATCACTCCTACGATCGCGAACACCTCGACCGCGGGTGCGTCGGTGACCCCGACGGCAACCCAGGTCGTGGTTCCGACCAACACGCCGATGCAAGTCAAAACAGCTGCGCCCACGCCCACGAAGACTTCGACACCAGGTCCCTCCAATACACCGGGAGCCTCCAACATCCAGCATGTCTTTGTGGTGGTAATGGAAAACCACAGCTATCAAGAAGTGTGGAATACCAGCTCTTCGCCATATATCACCAGCCTGGGGAACGCGTATGCGCGCGCCACGAACTACCATGCGTCCATCCATCCCAGCCTGCCCAATTACCTGCAACTTTATGGCGGGAGCAACTATGGGATCACTACCGACTGCAACCCTTCGACCTCCTGTCATGTCAATGCCGTCAACCTGGCCGATAACCTGGAAGCCAAAGGACTGACCTGGAAGGGTTACATGGAGTCGATGCCATCCCCGTGTTACCTGACCACCTCGGGCAATTATGCTCCCAAGCACAACCCGTTTGTTTACTTCGATGACATCCGCAACAACTCCTCACGCTGTACCAGCCACGTTGTGCCTTATACGGCTTTGGCGTCCGACCTCGGCTCGGCAGCGACCACACCGAATTTTGCGTTCATCACTCCTAACCTGTGTAATGACATGCATGATTGCTCGGTGGGGACAGGCGATAACTGGTTGAAGAGCAACCTGCCGGCTATCCTCAACTCGCCAGCATGCACGGTCGATAAATGTCTTTTGATCCTCACGTGGGATGAAGATGACAGCAGCCAGAGCAACCAGGTGCTCACGATCTTCGCCGGGTCTGCGGCCAAGACCGGTGGTGTCACCTCCGCCGTGTCCTACACTCACTACTCTGCCTTGAAGACGGTTGAGAATATCTTTGGCCTTCCGACCCAGACCAACAATGATGCGGCCGCCAGCCCCATGTCGGACTTGCTCCGCTAGGGGGGCCGGCAATGGCAGATCAACTAAACTAAGGTCGCTCAAAAAAACTCACGCCAGACCAAAAGTCTGGCGTGAGAGATTTACAGGGAAGTGCATAAGTGGGCAAGTCCCTAAGCGTCAAGGCTGGGTTTTTGCCGGCGGAGTGGTGGAGGGTGATATTGCCGGGGGCTTGCCGTCATAGTGGAGCGCATCAAGATAAAGCCCATATCCGGAAGGACTGGCCCACTCTGAAGCACTTTCCACAGCGGTCCCCTCACCCCATTCGTTGAATGTACTGATAAGTTGGAACCGGGCTTGTGACGCAATCATGTTTTGGATGGCCAAATTCCATGCATTCGGATCGCGGGGCAGGCGGGGATTGGTTTCATCCGCCCTCCAGAAACCAGGGCTTATCGTGAAGCTATTCTTTCCTACGGGTTTTTGGGAAAGGTCAGGCGCATATTGGTGCCATGCGTCGGGCTGACTGGCGCAGGAACGATAGCCTGGAAACACTTTCAACACAAGGTAGGCACCCACCGTATTGGCTTGCGTCCAACGGTCGCTCATCTCGCAGCGGTCCTTCGGATCTGCGTATACAAAAACCACGAAGCGCCCGTTGATCTTCAAATAGGACGGTGAACCAGAGTATCGATCGAGGATATATTGCAGATCGGACCGGATGTCCTCAACGGAAGGATTTCCAATTCCTTCGCTCTCAATATACAATGACCAGAGAAAACCTGCCTGCTCACCGGCCTGCAAAAGCGCGGGGATCCGAGCATCCGTGTAATTTCCCTTTCCCCACCACGAGGCAATACCGAGCTGGATATTACCGTACTTCATGGCGGCGATATGCTGTTGGATCACAGCCGGGTCGTCTTGACTGTAGTAGCCCAATGTTGGAGTGTAATGTGTGAATGGATTCAATCCATTCTGGTTCCAGGAATCCGGGAACCATGGATAATAGAAGGCTCCGCGGATAGGAAATGCCAACTCGCTGGTAGAGGATGTTCCACTTGCTTGACTCGCTGCTGTTGGCGGGATTGTAGAAGCATCCGGCTGTCCCTGCCAGGGTGCCTCGATTGGCTGACTGGAGGCGGTGAGACCGAGGTCGGGCAGATTCCAGGCGGTCAGGATCGTTTTCAGCAAACTGTAGTGTGAATAAGCTGAAGCATCAACGAAGGCCGGCTTGGCCCTGGGCGAAATCAGCACTGTCGCAACCTGTCCACCCGCCTTGGCGCCCAAACCACAACACGATCCCGTGCTTTCTTCGTTCCCTTCATCGAAGGTGACGATGATCAGGCTATTCTGGCCCAAAGATGGGGAAGCCCGCAGCTTAGTCACCATCTGATATATCCATGCATCTGCGGTCCCCGGTAGGCAGTCATGACCTGAATTGCATATATTTGGCATGATGAAGGAAAAATTCGGCAGCGTATTCGCCGTTAAGTCGGTGTCCAGTTGGCTCAGGGGAACAAGACTTTGGCTGCAGCGGGCAGAGTCCAGCCGGATCGAATCGAAATAAGCGAATGGATCATGCTTCTGGTAATAGGGATCTGCATTGCCCACAAAACACGGCGAAGGCATGTCCTCCTGATAGGTTTTCCAGGTCCGCCCGCTCTTCTCGATCTCATCGGCCAGGTTAGGTTGATTGACGAAACAATCCGTGCAATCACTGGTGATATTCTGTGTACTGCCGCTGATCAACGCGAGGTAGTTAGGAAGGCTGGGATGACGTATCGCAAAGTAATTGGACAGAAGCACATTCTGTTGGGCAAGCACATTCAGAAACGGCATTTGCGCGCTTCCGATTACATCCTTAAAATCGCGGTTTTCCAGGACAATCAAGACTACATGATCAAAATTGGGAACGGGGCCCGGGTCGCCGGCGCCCGGAGCCGTTGTAGCTGTGGCTGCCTCGGCCGGGACGACCGTGGGTGGGGGGGTACTGGTCGCAGGTGCGCAACCTGCCAGTACAAGGCAGATCACTGCGACAAAGATCATTTTTTTCCTTCTGAATTGCTTGAGAAGCATGATATGGTCAACTTCCTGGTTAAGATATTTGAAATTTCTTACTGGAGCAAGTCCGACATGGGGCTGGCGGCCGCATCATTGTTGGTCTGGGTCGGAAGCCCAAAGATATTCTCGACCGTCTTCAAAGCGGAGAAGTGGGTGTAGGACACGGCGGAGGTGGCGCCACCGATCCTGGCGGCCGACCCTGCGAAAATCGTGAGCACCTGGTTGGTTGGGCCGTTGTCATCCTCATCCCAGGTGAGGATCAAAAGACATTTATCGACCGTGCATGCTGGCGAATTCAGAACAGCCGGCAGATTGTCCTTCAACCATGTGTCTCCGGTAGCCACCGAGCAATCATGCATGTCATTGCACAGGTTAGGAATGATCATCGCATAATTCGGGGTCGTCGCGGCGGAGGCCAGGTCAGCAGCCAGGTCGGTATATGGTACATCATGGCTGGTGCAGCGCGAGGAGTTGTTGCGGATGTCATCGAAGTAAACAAACGGGTTATGTTTAGGGGCATAGTTGCCCGAATCAGTCAGGAAACACGGGGATGGCATCGACTCCATGTAACCCTTCCAGGTCAGTCCTTTGGCTTCCAGGTTATCGGCCAGGTTGACAGCATTGATATGGCAGGAGGTCGAAGGGCTGCAGTCGGTAGTGATCCCATAGTTGCTCCCGCCGTATAGATCCAGGTAATTGGGCAGGCTGGGATGGATGGACGCATGGTAGTTTGTGGCGCGCGCATACGCGTTCCCCAGGCTGGTGATATAGGGGGAAGAGCTGGTGTTCCACACTTCGTTATAGCTATGGTTTTCCATTACCACCACAAAGACATGCTGGATGGTGGAGGCTCCAGGCGTATTCGAGGGACCTGGTGTTGAAGTCATCGCGAGTGTGGGAGTGTCAGTTGGAACCAAGACCTGGGTTGCCGTCGGGGTCACCGACGCACCCGCGGTCGAGGTGTTCGCGATCGTAGGAGTGATTGTGCTCACCTGGGTGGGGGTATGGGTAGGGGCCATACCCTGAGTTGCCGTCGGCGTCGCTGATGAACCAACAGGTGTCTCAGTCAATGTTTGCGTGATGGTTGGCCCCGGCACAACGGTGGCAGTAGCTGTAGCAGGCGCACAGCTTGTCAGGATAAGACAAATTAATAAGGGAATGATGAGACTTCTCATTTTTCCTTGATTCGAATCCTTGATGGGGTATATGATCTTTTAGCGGTCTTTGGTTCATTCAAAGAAAAACTGCCCGGAGCGAGCAGACCGGACCGCCCAAGATCCACTTTTTTTCGGAACCTCATTGGAGATCGACGATTAATTGAGGTGAGTGCGCCCCCAACTCACGCGCCGCCAGGCTAATTGCTGTTTGACCAGCCGTTGAAAGCCCAAAATTGAATGTGCCCTCGCCATTGACATAAGACGTAACATCCAACGTGATCCAAGTCCCGGCAGCAACTGCCGACGAGGCAGCCAGCGTGCTTCCCATGGCAGGAGCATTGCTGGCTGTGATCGTTCGCTCTCCCCAGGTATTATCAGCAACGGTCAGCGAGGTTATTCCTTCCGAAGAAGAACTGTTGGCGTAGATCAACAGTCGAACCCGACTGATCGACCTTCCACCCAGGTTTTGCACGGTAAAGCGCAGATAGCTGTTTAGCACGGGCGAAGAATCCACGCGCAAGGCAGTTGATGCGCCGTAATTGGTGCCAGGATTGGATGAATCTACATACGCGTCCGCTACCGGGGTAAAAGTCTGGGAAAGGCTTGTTGTATTTGTAGCTGTGGATGTTAGCGTTGCAGTCGGGGTATTGCTTGCCCCGGGTGTAGGCGTATTGGTCCGAGTTGCAGTGGCGGTAGATGTATTTGTTGCACCGGAACCAGGTGTGTCGGTGCGGGTAGGAGTGACCGAGGGCGTATTGGTAGCACCAGGCGTGGGGGTCGAGACACTGCCGGTGTTGATGAAACTAGCATTGGCGCTGATGTCGTCGAAGTCGATATTATAGACATCGGTGGATTGAAGATCTCCAAGTTGAATGCCCCCGATCGCATTCGTGCCGAAGTTATCCGTCCTGCTGAGAGCGGCGACCTGCGCGCCATCGTACCAGACTTCGATCAGGCTCGAGGCGCCATTGAACTGCAAATGGGCATCGAGCTGATGCCAGACATTTTGAGTAACAGTGATAGAACTGGTGGTGTTGGTCTTGGCCACTTCATTGCGGTAGCCAAGCTTGCCCGTGCTGGTGACCAGGATTCCGGCGATGGCGCCATTTGTGCCCGTACGGAAACGTTCCAGATAGGCAGAAGTGCTGCCTCTGCTGTTTATTTTGAACCATTCATTGTAGTAGAGATTGCTCTGAACGGCGCTAAACGTCATGGACGCATAACTGGCCGCCGAACCGCTGCTCGTGGCCCGTGCCGCGTAAGTACCGGAATATACATCCTGCTGCTGGAGGGCCAGGTTTGTGACGGTCGACCAGGCCGAGAGTTTTCCGCTCTCGAATCCATCGCTGAACAGCAGGGACGGAATGGTCGCTGTCGCGGTGCTGCTGAAACCTGAGACATTGCCCGCGGCATCCCGAGCCTTGACCCGGTACTGGTAAGTTGCGCCTAGGCTCACATTAGTATCGCTGTAGCTGCTCACCGGGCCTACGCTCGTCAACATAGACCCATCACGATAGATGTCGTAGGCAGCCACACCCACGTTGTCCGTCGAGGCATTCCAGCTCAAGTTGACATTGGATGAGGAAGAAGTCGCTACCAGGTTGGACGGAATGGCCGGTGCGGTCTTGTCTGCAGGCGCACCGCTGCAGGGGACCACGCCCGAATCCAGGACGGTACCCTGGTAGTTGATATATTGATAATTGGCTCCATATTGGTTTAACTCCAGGCGCAAAGCGCCAAACGTATTGGGGGAGTTGTCGTACCCGATCACCATCCGGCTGTCTGTAGTAATAAATGGTGTAATTCCATGCCCGCCGCCGCCGGCGATAAACTCGGTGATGCCTGTACGGCTAGCGACCCCGTTCCCATCCAACGGCTCCCAGCGTTGATAATCATGCTCATGGCCATTTAGAACGATGTCCACACCGTGCTGCGCCATCAAAGCCCAGATGTTGTTCATGGCGGTGGCGTAGCCTTCCTGTCCAATGTTATAAACCGGATGATGATAATACGCGATAGTACAGATATTGCTGTGAGTGGTGAGGTCATTCTGCAGCCATTGATACTCGGTCTGGCCGGGTGCACAGATTTTCAGCACACAGTTACTGTTGAGGGCAATGAAGTGCCAACCTGCGGAATCGTAGCTGTAGTAGCTGGGTATATTATTCCAATAATCAAAATAGCCGGGTGCAGCTCCGTTTGTATACTCATGGTTTCCAACGACCGGATCCGTGATAGCCCGGAACTGTGAAAAGTACTGGTTGGAAGTTCCGTACCAATTGTAAAACTCTGCAGGAGAACCCTTTTCATACACATCTCCAAGGAATAGAAACAGGTTCGGTTTCCAGGAAGCGATCAGGCTCGTCACATTTGTAGCATTCGTTTCGCCACCTGCGCCATCCCCAACGGCGGCCAGCACCAACGGCTGCCCGGATTTAGGTGTTGTCCCACTCGTCGGTGTAAAAGAACTGTGGTTGACCGGGGTCGTGGTGATGCCGTTGTTGAACGTCAATGTGATCGAAGAAGTTTGAGAGATGAACCCATCTTTCATAGTCACCGCGACGGACAGCACCTTGCTGCCGTCCACCCATTTGGTGGTAGGCAGGACAAAGGTATACGGACTTTGAAAATCCGTGATCAAGTATTGGCCATTAATGTAGAAGATAAGTTTCGAGATGCCGGAACTGTTCCCGACCACCGTTGCGTTGACGGAAACCGTCCGGTTTCCGTTGACAGTGACTCCATGAGCCGGGCTGGTAAAGCAGGGTGTGACCGTATAGGCGCCACCTGAGGGGCCGCTGCTAATACAGTTGGTTCCCGCGGCCTGAACCGGTGTTACGAACGGTAGCTCCACAAGGTTGATCAGCAGGATCAGGGCCATCATCATATGAATATAGCCATGCCTCGATGTTGCTAATAGGCTCAAGAATGATTTCATCGATACCATTTTTATCTTCATTGTTTGATGCGTCTGAAAATGATAACCAGAGCAATTAGAACAAGAGTCCCCAGCCCGCCTAAGGCAGCCACCTGACTCAGTGAAAAATGATAGGGAGTTGTGCCAGAATCGCTTGAATTGAAATCGGTAACCGACGGATTTGAGAGATGGCGAATATCAGACATTACCTGCAGATAACGATCCCCATAGGTCTGGCTGGGCTCGATGTAAGAGTTCTCACTGAACTCATTCCAACTTATGAGACCGATCATATCGGGCGCGGATTGATAAGCTACATTCATCTCGGTCCGCAGAGTCTGTCCATTTTTCCTGTCCACGACGCTGGTTCCTCCAACCAGTCGGGCATCGAAACCAGGCGAGGCCGGTGCGATCCAATAGCCGCCGTTGGTATGGACTGCTTTTCCCATGGCCGATAATTTGTCCGCATAACCGGTGAAGGTATCGGGGTTTACAGAGGACCAGTAATAGGCGTTGCCATCCACCAGATCTGCCAGCCGGTTATAACCCCGCAGATTCTTTTCGGAAGCCAGGATCAGAAGAGACTCCCGCCTACCCTGAACCAGGCGTGCGATTTCATCCCGCGAAAATTTCCAGGTGCCCGACAGGATGATCAGGGGCTCTCCGAAAGAGTCAAATGCCGGATTTCCGGAATAATGACTTATAAAATAGTCCAGACCGTCGCTTACTTGCCCAACAGGCAACGGGTTACGGTTAAAATCCAAGCCCTCATAAATAATGGCAAGCTTGAAGTTCTCTTGATCGGCTATACTGACCAGTTGAGCAAGGCGACGATTAAGGGTATCAGTGTTTTTCCAACTGACAATAAAGCCGTTAATGCCGGCAGACTTTGCCCACTCAATATGCTGACGCATGACATTGGCGTCATCACTGCTGTAGCGGCCCAGTTGCGGGTAATCCGTCTTCGCGCGGTTCCAGGAACTGGTATCGAACCAGATATAGTAATATGCAAAGACGGGAATGGGATCAGGTGTCGCGGTGGTTGCAACACTGGCCGGTGGCACTGTGCATGAGGCCACGATCAACGCTGAGAAGAGCAGGCAGAGCACGCGACTCGACCACCCCATGAACCGAGCAGAAACTCCCCACATTAAAACAAGTAACCAGGCATGGATTCGGGCTCAATCCATGCCTGCCTTTCTGCTAATGAACGGCTAGTTCCATTCAGCGACCGCGACCGAACCCGAAACCATTGATCCATCCAACCCAAATGCACTGGAAAGCGCACGATCATTGTGAACTCTCATTTTTCCCATCTCGAGAAGCCAGGTCCTGATTGAGTATTATCGTCCGGTTGGCACCGCAATTATTGCAGTGGATCCGCTGCCGCCCACGGCGGCCCCTTCCCATTTTGTCAATATTGACACTGCCGCACACCGGACAAGTTGCCGCAATTTCAGGTTGAACCTCGACGCTATTCCCAATTGTTTCCACTTTGTCATCTACGTATTCAGGCAATGGCAGTTCCTGCTCATCGGGCAATACCGCAGTTTGTTCAGGCAGCGAATCCTGGTAATGAACCTGCGAAACTTCAAAATATGCCGACGATTTTGTCAGTGAATGCCAGTTGATCCGCCATATTTGGAAGGCCTCTCTCCAGCTTCCAGAAGAGGCGGGTGCCAGACGATGCGGCATTGCCCTTATGGTTGAAAGGATTTCAGGACGACCGATAAAGAGCAAACCCAAAACAAGCGACAGGCCAAGAACTACTACTATAAGCATGTCGAGATAGCTGATTACCTGCAAATTCACATCCTGGCTGCGTGATAAAGCTATGGGCGTGGAGGGTGCCACCCCCAAAGGCCCAAACGCAGTGGCCCTATAGTTGCCACGCGGCAGCCCGCCGGCAATGTAAAGTTGATCCTGCCCGAAATTGAGGTCTTGTACCTGCCCATTTGGGAATTCCAGGTTTATTTGAGACTTGATTGGAAAATTAAAAAGCACATCACGTGTCGTAAAATTAGCTGTATAGAGCAATAGATTAATCGTCCAGTTATCATTTGGATGGACGAAGAAACGCTGCTGTGCATTACTGACTACGTTCGATCCTTTCATTTGCACATCGGCGACGGAGTACAGGATCTTGGTCTCCTGAAAAGTGCCAAGCCGGACCACGCGATTTGCCTGCAGCCAGTGCGGTTGATCATCATTAAAAGTAAAGACGCTTCCATTGCTTCCTCTTAATGTAATGGAGGTGATCAGGGAAGGATCAACCGGCTTGCCCTGCAAATTTGTGAAATTGTGACTGACCAAATGGCTTACATCGAAGCCCGCAATGAGGGTCTGTTTGTTCGGCACGGTAACGACGCGGGAGGGCAGAAAGGTCTGATCTCCCCAGCGGCTGAACTTCGCTTGAAAATCAGGACCCGTAAAAGTCATAGGGAGGACTCCAAGGATATAAGTTCCGGCCTTGGGGACCTCGATATGTGCTATACCCGTGGCGTCCGAGGTGAAGACTTTATCCCCGAACGAAAATTTGATGCCGGCCAGGGCTGGCAGCGTTTGGACTTCCACTATGGCGGGCTTGATGACCACGGGCATTTTGGCACTGACCGGCGCGTAGGCATGTTTACGAGAACCACTGTAAGCAGCGTTCAGGGTATAAGTGCCCACCTGGTCCTGCTTGATCACTATGGAAGTCCGGCCTGCAAAATTGGTTTTTGCGCTTCTTACTTTCACCCCATTCAGGTAGAAATGGATGGTTTGATTGGGGAGGGGGGATCCTGCATAAGTGGTAAGCAACGCGTCCACCAGCATTGCTTGTGCGACATCTGCTGATGGCGGCAGTGTGACTTTAAGCAAGGTGCCCGTAAGGTCGATTTTTTTCGCCTGAGCCGCAGAAGCCAAAGGGAAAAAGTTCAGGATGGCGAGCACAAGAATTACGAAAATACTAATGATCCGATGGTGTTTCATGGTTTATTTCCTCATGCGTTGATAAGGGGTCGACCTGTGTTTTTTTACCCTTGCCACGGTCGCTAATGGCTGTCTTCGCGAACAATAATCCTGCGAAGACGAAAGCGGCTCCATAAAAAGCGTAAATCACACCCCGTCTAGGCTCGGCCACCTGCTGCGTCACTTGACGTTCAAAAGGCATATAGAATGGTGCACGCGGTGCCTGGGAAAAGTCCAATGCTGAAACAAAGCTGTTGGCACTGGCGTCCCGAACAGCGAGAGGAGCAAGGCTCCAATTATCCTCAATAAATTTCAGGATGGACGTGTAGTCCAGCTGCGTATTATCGATGTAACCACGCCGGGCATACGGACTGATCAAGAGCGCCGGAACCCGGAAACCATAACCGTGGGCATCCACCTGTGGGGGCTTCACATGGTCATACCAGCCGCCCCAATCGTCCCAGGTAAGAAGGAAGGCAGAGCTATTCCAGGATTTGCTGCGCAACAGCGCCTGGATGAGCGCTTTTGTAAACTTTTCACCAGATTGAATGCTCCCTGGTGGGTGTTCGCTGGCGCCCGAAGGAACAACGTAAGCCACTGCCGGAAGAGTATTATTCTCCAAGTCCGTGTAATACTGATTTAGATCAACAATATGGCTAGCGAGCGCCGGATCATCAAGGAAGCGATCAAATTTCGTGAGGGGAGCCCAGATAATTTGAGAAGCCCGGTTGCCGTTGATCTGGCTGGCAGTCCGGTAGTTTATGCTGGCATCATAGTTCTGAATATAGAATTTCCATGAAATCCCCTTTTCCTGCAAACGGTCGAAAATTGTAGGCACGCTGCTTCCGTACCCCTTGCCGGGGTCCGTGCCGGTTGTTCCAGGAACGCCAGCCACCCAGTACATATGATTTTCGACACTTCCATTTCCATCCGAACTGAAGAAGCGGTCGAATAAAACGAAATTATCGGCCAGGTTCCAGTAGTAGGACAAGTCGCTTCCATCGTAATAGCCCATGGCGATGGACCCATCCAGATTCCTTCTGGCCTGGCCATAAACGAAACCGTTCATGTTCCCCTTGTTATATTGTTCCTGGAACGTGGCCTGGCTGTGGTCAAGGTCGCTGATGGGGGAGCCGCCGATGTGATAGGGTTTAACGCAGGAAGTATCGTTGGGTTGCGTGGGATCAACCGGCATGCAGACATTAGCCGGGATGCCATCCGCTCCGGGATAGGTGCCGAAGTAGTTATCGAATGAATGATTCTCCTGCATTTCCACGATCAAATGTTGTACCGGCGTTTTTGGGCCGTTCACCTCAGAGGGGGTGGCTGCCCGCGCGTCGGTGCCGGACAGCGTAAGAGCAAGGATGAGTGTGCAGAAAGCAAAGCCGAGCCTTCGAATATACATTATGGACGTACCTCATAGATTATGATCACCGGCTTGGCTACAGTGGTTCCATCCGCGGAGGGAACCATCACAGACTCAACGTAGACTATCCGGCCATGATATTTCTTGGTGAATTTAAGCAGGCCGTTCGAGAAGAAGGATGAACGTGCTGCTGAATACGAATCCCAGACGAGATACTGCAAGTCACCGTTCCGTATTTGCAAATCGGGATTCACAATTGCCTGATACGAGGGGTTACGGCGAAGAGGGTTGGGGCTAATCGAGAGGCCGTAGGCCTGCCGGTACCCATAGAATTCGAGGATATTGGCCATGGACGGGCCGATGGTGAGCATGGTTGCGCCGGTGGGGATATTTTCGCGTATCCATTCGCCGGCCTCACGCCCTCCGGGCACACCACCCGTACCGGCAATAAAGGTACCGGTTGTAGCCGGTTGAATGGCCTGCATGCTGGGAATCAGGAGTGTGGCCGCCATAATGGCCACGACCGCAACTCTGATTACGTTGAAGTTCAGCCGCCGGCCCAGAATAGGTATGTCCCTGATCGGATGCCAGCGAGCCAAGGTTCGAGCTGCCAGTAGGGCGAAAGGTGGGGCGATTGGCAGAAGGTATTGAAAGCCTTTGGTAGGCCAAAGGTCGAAGAAAATGACGGGAACCAGGATCCAGCAGAGCAGGAGTTTTTCACGCCAGGTATTTTCCTTGCGCAGCAACCAAAGACCGAGCAGGCCAATAATGATGACCAGAATGCCAATCACCGGCGGCACAGTAACAAGGTAAAAATCCCAGGGGTGATTGGCACGTCGGAACAACTGCCACAGCAGATACTGTTGTCCTGACCTGGTTCCACCGCCGAGCATTAGGGAAAGAGGATAGGGGGCCACCATCAATATCACGAGCCCGGTTGAAATTACCAGATCGATGATCCGGATACGGATCTCACGTGACAAGGCCAGGAAGGCATAGATGGCAGCCAGGAGAATGATCCCGGTCTCCTTGGCCAGGAAGGTCAGACCCATTCCAACACCGACTGCATGCAACCAGCCAGACCGCCCTGTAGCGGCAAATCGAGCCAGGAGGTAAAGAGTCAATGTTGAAAAGAATACCAGTGGGCCGTCTAAAAGAACCTGCCTGCTGACAACCACGTGGTAGGGCATAATGGCCAGAATGAGTGCGGCCAACAGGCCCGCATTCTTTCCATACAGCAAGTCTCCAAGCATGAAAGCCAGGTAAACTGTGGCGAGGCCGATAACCACTGCCACCAAACGCCCGGCAACATCGCTGACGCCAAATTTGAACACCAATGAAAGAATCACATGGAACAAGAGTGGATGGGCTCGAAATATCGGAAAGATATCTTTGAGTATGGGCGCTCCAGCAATGGCAGCGGCCTGACCCGAGTACACGGCCTCATCGGTATTAAACCCAATCTGGCCCAACTCCCAAACACGCAACCCTACCCCCAGAACCATAATGAGTACCATGGCTATCAGGCGCGCAACTGCCACTCGATCCCAGGTTCTTCTGCCTACAAGGCTATTGTTGGCGAAGGGGAGACGACGGACGATCCGGTCACGCAAATTAGGTATGTCTACTGAGCTCATGTTGTTTGACTAGATATTTGCTGCAGCCAACTCGCTGGAAGCCGAGGAGAATGTATCAGCAATCACGGGCAACTTCTGCCACCAATTGAACTGGGGATCGCGCAGGCGGATGGTGGGGATAGAATTGAGCGCCTCACCGATGATGGCCTGTTCGGCAGGATGCAGATCTTTCTCATCCCAGCGGCTTAAGGACCCGGCCAGCACCGGATAAGGAGGAAATCCGTAGGCATCCTCGCCATTATTTATGAACACCTCAAGAGCCTGCTCAGAGGAGAGTGCTTCCTCAAACTCCAATCCGCGCTCAATGATGACAGCACGCGTGAGCGTAGCCTGGCTGGCATACGAGACCTTTGGAATCAGCCGATGAACCATATATTTCGGGGGTGGAATGAGCATCTGGACAACCGTATTCATGGTCGCGGCAGGAAGTTTTGACTCGCTGAGTTTCATTCCCACGCGGCGCCCGGATTTTGAATGCAGGCGGCTTTGGAGCTGCAGACCGAGGCGCTCCCATAATGTCAGGGAGGCGTTGCGAGATACGGCCTTAAGCGTATGATTGCTTATGGTCAATGGCTTGGGATAGCTCAGAACCTGTCCATTCTTGCTCACAATGGTCATATCATCAGATAAGAAGGAGCAGTGGTAATTGTCGACGGCCCTCAGGATCGTGGAGGTTTTCCCGGTATCGGTGCGTGCGGTGATCAACACTGCTCTTCCATCGACCGCAATGCAGGCCGCGTGCACCAGGGCATAACCCTTCCTGACCAGGCTCCAGCGCAGGATAGGCTCAACGATATTGGTATAAAGCACATGCAGGGATAGCTTGAGAATTGGGGAAACCGCAACTTCCACACATTCCTTATAGCCAATACTTACCTCAAAACCAAGGCGGCCCATTATTTCGTTGTAATGGATAAGGTTTTCAAACCGGCGTTGGCTGGGCTGGCGCTTATTTTCGGAGATCTTTTGAGCGTTGGCCTTAGGCTGGCTACGTCGATTCTTATGTCGTCGTTCAAGGCGCACTCGAATATCCGGCTCTCCGAGCAAATCGGGAACACGGAAGTACTCGAGCTCAGGCAATTCGAACATTGATGCCACACGCACGATATTGTGGATGTTATAGGAAAAAACGAACGGCAAGGAGCTCGGTCCCGCAGATTTCAGCGTGACTTTTTCAAAATCCAAAGCGGGTTGATGTTTCATTTTGAACATTTGGGAAATCCTCCATTTTAGAATCCGATTTTGCGGAGATTGGCTTGGTGATGCAGCACTCCACAGCCACTTGTCGGCTATAAAGTAGCGAAGCACCATGAGTGAGAATATTGAGATCAAATTGGCAATCAAGTAATAAATTCCAAACGTCGAAACCAGCAGGGCTAAAAGAGGCGCCCGTAACAAGAGTAAAAGGTTGTTCATCAACAGGTAGCCGCCCATTCTTACGAGAAACGGCTTTTCAGACTTACGCCCGCCGAATACCCAGAGTTCTGTGAGAGTAAAGTTCGATAGCGTGGATACTTGAGTTGCAAGTACTGCCGATAGCAGGTAGAACAAGCCGCCGAACTCAGTAAGGGCAGCTAATACAAGGCTGTTCAGTACCAACCCGGAAGCTCCGACAAGCAGGAAGCGAATGAATGATTGATTTGCTTCAAGCCGCAGACGCAACAGCAGGCGGGCAAAGCGAATGGTTTCCAGGACGCTGGCCTTGCTCTCACCCGCCAGTCTGTGGCCAAAGTGTATGGGCATCTCCGAGACGCGCAAGTCAGGGCAGCGGACAAGGATCTCCAGCAAGATCTTAAAACCATCCGGCCGGAGGATGTCGAGGTCTACTGCCGTTCGCCGGACGAGGAAGAAACCGCTTAGAGGATCGGTAATTTTTCCGAGCCGCACGGGGAATGCGATTCGAGTTACCGTGGCGAACAAACGAGAAATCAGGGTGCGTTTGAAGCCGAGACTGGTCGCGTCCCCTCCCGCGGCCAAGCGGCTTCCCACAACAATATCGGCCTTGTTCACCAGCGTGTGCTTATAGATTTGAGGAATAAGTTCCGGGGGATGTTGTAGATCGGCGTCCATGACGCACACCCAAGGAGCACGCGCCCTTCGGAAGCCTTCCACGACGGCTCCCCCCAGGCCGTCTGTGCGAGCTTCGGGGGGGCGGGCGATCAAAACAACCTGTACTGAAAATCGATCCCGATTATTCAAGATAACCTGAGGAGTATCGTCAGTGCTGTCATCAACAAACACGACCTCGGTCGGGATCCCCCTGGTAGCCTTGTCTATGCGGGAGAGTAAAGGCTCGATATTTCCCGCCTCATTCCTTGTAGGGACGACCACAGAAATAGCATAATTCACTCGAACATGGTTCTCGGGCAAAACAGAGATTGCTGCTTCAAAGGCATTTGGTTCTTCCAATTTTCGTGAAAGATCGTTTTCTATCATGTCTCTCTCCTTTGTCTCCATACCTTCTGATTTTGATAATGCTTGGACCAGCGGATAATTCTTGCAAGTAATAAAGAACTTGGAATTCTTGTTTGTGGAGATTCACTTCCACCAACGATCTCCTGACTGCCTAGGCCGGTGGAGCAATACTAATTATCCTGCGCTCCCAGGCATAGCCGGAATTTTGCCTGGCGGGCCCGTAAAATCCACTGTATTTATCTATTGATTTGTACTCTCCGAATTCTCGTAGCCTATGGCCCAGTTATTCAGACTTTTGCACGGCGAAAACAACAAATAGGACATTAACGACTAATTAACGTATATTAGTGGAATATGCTTCCTTTATCAATAGTCTCAAATAGTCAAAAGGACTAGAAAAGGACTAGATTTTTGTTGTATAGATGTTTGATTTGTTACCGTGGGGCTGAAACCCTTGTGACCGTTAATATCCCGGGTGATGAGTCACAAAGGGCATTGAAATAGCTAAGCCTGTCTCTACTACAGGTTTATTTTTGACCCACTTTCGATGTCAATTCATTATTTCTTAGCCGATTAGTGCGCGGTACCGTACAATCTCATTCTTTTGGCAAACTCGGCCGCATCACGGCGATTCCTGGCATGAAGTTTTTCGAGAATGCTGTGAACGTGCACCCTAACCGTATTGTCGGAGATCACAAGCTGCCGGGCGATCTCGCTATTTGTTGCTTCAGTCGCCAAGAGTTGAAGCACCTGCATTTCCCGGAAGGTAAGGGTGTCCACGTCGATTTTTTTGCTGGAGGTTACGCTCGACATCCGGCGGAATTCTTCAACAACTTTCGTCATCAAGCCCCTGGGTATCCCCGTTTCACCGCGTTCGATCGCGCGCAACGAGGCAAGGAGCATGGATTTTGAGGTGTTCTTGGGGAGATACCCTTTGGCACCGTTACGGATGGCATCCAGCAACAAATCCGCGCTCTCATTAGGTGCAAGGATCACGAATGCAGTTTGTGGAGATTTGGAGAGGATGCGGCCCATCATCTCCCGTCCCCCATCTTCGAAATAATTGGAATCCATCAGAATGATATTTGGCTCATAAATAGAGGCCTGTGCCACCATATCGGAGACCAAACCATCATCACCGACAATATTAATATCGGCCTGATCTCTTAGGAGACTGATCAACCCTTCTCTGAACAAAACATGCTGGTCAACAATCATGATTTTCATTGAGATTCACCTCAAGGAGCGACATCGGGCCATCAGATCAAACATTAATGTGTATATAACATTACCCAACAGTTCTGTAAGGTCCTTAGGAATAATATACCCGTAGTTGGTAACAAAATGGTCGCAGCCAGCCGTATTATGGTCGCAATAAGGTGTAATCCGGTCGCAAATATCTAAAAAAGTTCCAAAAGATAGCCTTCGAAAATGAGAACTACCTCCATGCAGGATATTTCTCAAATTGCTGTATTCAACTCGCCCTACAGCAAATTGCTGGAAGTATGCAAACAACCATATGCTAAAACTATGGATTCTCTCCGGTGTTGATGCCACGCTAAAAAAATATGTGGTCCCAAAAAAAATTTGCATCAGCAAAATTATATTCTGCATTCCCCGTTTTTTCAATGATTTTGGAGGTTTCGCAGGCTGTTTGTCATTCTGCGGCGATGGATTCATAGCAAGGGCACAGATAACAATGGGGGAGGATGTCCTTTGTAGGCAGCTGTCGACCTCACTTCACCCCCGCATGTCATTGAGGGAGAGACCGGACGACTTCTCCGCCATCGCATCCACCTGGGCCGGTAGCGATCAAATTGGAGCAGCTCAAGCTGGCTCCCATAAGAGGAAACATCTTTGGGACGGAATCCAGTCCCACACAATTTCCAAACGAACTCATTATTTGTTCTATATACCGTATCACTATACTTTCAACCGTTGCGGCCTGATTACCAATTTGTAAAATAGTAAAGGATATACATGAAGAATAAATCTCTTTCCATCATCCTGCTTTCCATCGGCCTCCTCTTAGCTGCCTGTTCGGGCACTGGCTCAAAAAATAGTTCGTCTACAACGAGTTCCGGAGTAGAAGCGAAGTCAATAACTCCCGTCATGGAACTAGCGCTCGGTACCCTGCGCTTGGAGGGAACAAGCCAGGCCGTCGATCAAGAAACCGCTGCTCAATTGCTTCCGTATTGGCAGCTCATGCAAGAGTTGAGTACCAATCCTGCAACTGCCTCGCAAGAGACGGCTGCAGTCGTAGAAAATATCCGGGCCGCGATGGCATCCGAGCAGATCCAGGCCATCGACAATATGAAATTAACCCAAAGCGATGTTGGTGCAGTCTCGGATTCGGCTGCAGCAGGAACCGAGGTCAGCAACTCTAATATGAATGCCAGCATGATCCTGGCCGCATCGGCAGGCGGTGGCCCAGGCGGTGCTCCCCCGGATGGCGGCGGAATGATTATGGGCAGAGGAGGGCCAGCCATAGGCTCAAGCTCGGGACAAACTGCTTCAACCTCTCAGAACGCAGGTGACACCCAATCCACCTCCTTGATAGATCGGGTCATCCAGCTGCTTGAAAGCCGGATGAAGAACTAAACTGGCTTAAAGGAAAGCAGGAGTGATTCATGAAAAAGACTGTGTGCGATCTTTCTCATGAATCATAGCCTATCGGAGTGCTTGATTCTGGGACAAAGCAATAACCTTGCCAATTTCACGATATTGGCAGGGTTATCTTGATCCTGGTTCCGCGACCTACCACGCTCTCTGCGCTAATCATTCCATGATGAGCTTCCACGATCGATCTGGCGATCGCCAGTCCGAGCCCGGATTCGTCGCCTCGAGTTCTCGAGGGATCGGCACGATAAAACCGTTCAAAGATGTATGGAAGAGCCTCAGAAGAAATGCCTGTTCCGTTGTCGTTCACCATTAACGTGACAAATCTTGCCTCTGCTTTAGCCCGCAATACGATTTCGCCTCCTTGCGGCATATAACGGAGTGAATTTGTGATGAGGTTTCCCAAAACCTGGGCCAGCCGGTCGGGATCGGCAGAGATTTCCGGTACGCTGCCATCCAGATCAATCTTCAAGTTTATTCCCTGCCTGGTTGCCAATGCTTGATATGACTGGGCGGTCCGTTCCAGCAGGACCGGTATGGCAACCCGCTCAAGATTCAAGCTCAACTCACCGGCATCGGCCTTTGAGAGGATCCATAAATCGTCCACCAGCCGCTCCAGATGCTGGACTTCCACCTGGATTGCATCGAGACGCTCGGGTGTCGGCTTCAGCACACCCTCACGCATCGACTCAACGTACCCCCCTATGACCGTGAGCGGGTTGCGCAAATCATGCGCGATGTCAGCGGTCATTTGGCGGCGTGAGCGGGTAAGCCGGTCAAGGTCGGCGCTCATTTGGTTAAAGGCAACAGCCAGCTCGCCCAGTTCGTCTTTGGATTTCACGCTCACACTTTGCTTTAGATCTCCGCCGGCTATCCCACGAATCCCCCTGGTCAAATCACGGATTGGATGGGTTAGGGCTCGTGCCAACACGGTGCCCAGCAGCAGTGCAATCGCCGATGCTCCCAGGATTGCGTAGAGCAATGCAAGGTTGGTACGACTCAGGTAGCTTTCTTCCAACGGACCCAGAGGGGCTGGAGTACCAAGTACCAGGACAGTAGCAACTTGTGTCTGGTTTATGATAACGGGTGTTCCTTTTGACAGTGTAGCCGGGAGAATTGATTCACCGACCAGGTAACCTCCGGCTGGAATGAGTATCCGGCCACTCTGGTCGGCCAGAGCAAAGAAAAAGGTCTGGGGTTGCGGCTGCCCCACTCCGATTCCGGGTCCACCAGGCGGGTGTGCACCAGGCTGGAGATTGAGCTGGGAATTAGCACCAGCACGCAGGCGATAATAATCCAACACCCCATCCCAGGTCCCATGGGTCTGATAATAGAAAGTCATGTCCGCGACAAATCGGTCGCGGGCCTGGTCGAATGTCAATTGTTTGAAATCTCGAACCGTCAGCCAGTAGGTAATCCCCGAGGCCAGAGCCACAACGGTCAGGCTTACAAGCAGGAATGCGACGATCAGTCTAAGTGTTATCGAACGGGACACATTACTTTCCTAAAAAGCGATAACCTACACCAAACACCGTCTCGATATAGTGCGGGTCCCCTGGAGTTCGCTCGATTTTTGCTCGCAGGTTGCGAACGTGCTGGTCAATCGTCCGGACGCTACCATCGAAGGATGTCCCTTGAAGCTCCTCCAACAGATCGAGGCGGGAAAAAACGCGTCCGGGAGAGGTCATGAGAATCTCAAGTAGACCGAATTCGGAAGGTGTTAGTCCCACTATTTGGTCGCCCACAGTCACGAGATGGGCATCCTGATCGAGGGCGATGTCTTCAGCACGCAGGACCCTGCCGGACTTGGGGATCTTTCCGGCGCGACGTAAGACGGTATTGATCCGGGCGACCAATTCACGCATTCCAAAAGGCTTTGTTATGTAGTCATCCGCCCCCAGTTCCAGGCCGATCACTTTGTCTGATTCTTCTAGCTTGGCGGTCAACAGGATGATGGGTGTGTCGCTAACTTTGCGAAAGGATCGCATGAACTCATAGCCGTTCATTTCCGGCATCATGATGTCGAGAAGGATCAAATCCGGCTTGTCCTGGCGCGCCGCGTAAAGAGCGGTTTGTCCATTATCGGCAACAATAACCTGAAAGCCCTGCTCACTCAAATATTCGCGCACAAGCGTACGGACGTTAGCTTTATCATCCACAACCAGGATTGTTTTCGTCATCCGGACCTCTGTCTTGCCCTGCTCGAACTCTGGATTCGCGCCGACGAATCGATTATACCCATGGATGGTAGCATGATCAGGCCCAACAATGCTGGATATTTGAGTGTGACAATACAGTATTTAGGCCTTGTTTAGAAGGTATTTGTAATTGATGGAGAGTTTGCGTGCGGGTGTATCAGCCCAAAAGGATAATGGGGTGGGGGATCGTTTGAAATATCGTAAATACCCTGTCAACGAAATTCAAAAGTGTCAGCCCTCGCCGGAATTTTCCCCTTGACAGGCTCGAAAACCAGCGGTACTATCTAACCAGTTGGTTATAAATCTAACTAGTTAGATATAAAGGAGAGAATGCCATGCCTAAATCTGAAAGCTCGGAGCCTGGAAGTAGGCGTACCAAGCCTGGAAATAAACGTTCTACGTCTCGAAAAAGAAGAGGCAGAATGCACGATGCCGAAGGAACACGCGACGCCATTTTGAATGCCGCCGAAGAAGTATTTGCCCAGCACGGTTTTGACGGGGCACGGATCGATGCGATTGCCGCAACGGCCGGTTATAACAAAAGCCTGATCTTTCAATACTTCGGCGATAAGCTTGGCCTGTATGCAGCCGTCGTGAGGCGGGCCGATGATCAAACACGCTTCATGCAGAACGAGGCGCTGAACACGTTCAGCTTTATCAACAGCGATGCGCGTCTCAACTCCGATCAAATCAGGCGGTTGCTGGGCGGTTACGTGGGGTGGTATTTCGACTATCTGGTGGAACACCCACGCATTCTTCGCATTTATATGTGGGAAATGGCCGAGGGTTGGCAGACCTTCTCGAAAATCCTCTCGCAACGCGATTTCGATGATGTGGATCAGTTTGGGCCCGTCCTAGAAAAATTGCAGGGCGCGGGGTTGCTACGCTCCAGCTTCAATCCGCTGGTTCAATTATCCAGCGCGCTTTTTCTAACCTTTCTGCAACTTGCCATCCTCCCGCTCTATAAGGTGTTGTTGCCAGACGTTGATCTCAGCTCCCCGGCTGAAATGGCGCATGCTCGTGAGTTTGTCATTGCCTTTATTGTGAACGGCCTACTCGTCACGGTCTAAAAGTCGAGGGCCCGGAAAGGATTTGGAATGCTGAGACGCCTTTGGGCTATCACACAAAAAGAATTCCTTCAATTGTGGCGATTTCCGCTGGTGCTCATTGGGTTAATTGTGGGCCCGGCCCTGGAACTGATACTTTTTGCCGTTGCCATCCACTCTGATGTGAAACATATCCCTCTGGTCGTAGCCGACCAGAGTATGAGCCAAGCCAGCCAATCATACCTGACTGCCTTCACAGACTCCGACTCATTCGATGTCGTCGCTGCGGTTCCCGACCAGGCAGGCGTCGTCCATGCCATCGATAGCGGACAGGCCAGCATCGGTCTCGTTATCCCTGGGGACTTTGCTTCCGCGGTTCAACGGAAAGATGCTAAGGTCCTGATGCTGGTGGATGGTTCCAATTCGTTCGTTACCCAATCTGCGTACAGTAGTGCCACGGCCATCTCACAACAATACGCTGTCAGTCTCGCCCATCAGGAACTCAGCTCGATTAATACTCATATCCAGATTCTTTACAACCCTGATCTCCAGGATCTCTGGTTCCTGGTTCCCGGCTTTGGAGCTTTTCTCCTATATGGGATAGCACTGAAATTGACAGCCTTTGCGATTGTGCGAGAACGCGAATCGGGAACCATCGAGGCCCTGTTGGTCACCCCGATACGTCCAATCGAACTTATGTTGGCAAAAATGATCCCAAACCTGTGCGTTGCAGTCTTCAACATGGCACTTACTTTTTCCCTGGGATTTCTGATCTTCGGTGTGCCTTTCCGGGGCAGCCTCCTCTTGTTCTCGCTGCTAGCCAGCCTGTTTGCCATAGGCAGCCTGGGTTTGGGCCTGGCGATATCGTCCATCTCACAGAGCCAGGTGCAGGCAAATCAAATTGCATCCTTGATGAACATAGCTGTCATGTTCTTGAGCGGCTTCTTGTTTCCCATCTACGCCCTGCCGCCGATCCTTCACTGGCTCGGCTATATCATGCCCATGACCTTTTTTCTGCCGATCGTGAATAGCATTGTCACCAAAGGGGTTGGGTTGAACGATCTGTGGAGACCGGTGCTGTCGCTTACCGCGCTAACGGTCGTAATTTTCTTCGCGGGCGCTCATGCCTTTAGACAGCAATTGGATTAGCGGAGTCCGAATGCAAGTGAATTTTCAACGTTTAGGCGCCCTCGTTCGCAAAGAAACCCTTCAGATTCTGCGCGACCGCCGCTTTATCATGCTCTTTCTGGGATTGACCTTCGTCCAGTTGTTTGTGTATTCCTACTCTGCTTCACGAACGGTTTACCATCTGCCTCTGGCCGTGGTGGACCAGAGCCGCGATGCAACCAGCCGTTCTTTTGTGCAGGCGCTTATCAATTCCCAATATTTCGATGAGACCATGTACCTCGATAACCAGGCGCAGGTCATGCAGGCCATCGACCGCGGGGAGGTGAAAGCCGGAATCCTAATTCCACCCGGATTCGCTTCCAGCGTAGAAAAAGGGTCCGCCGATTTCATGATCCTGCTCGATGGCTCGGACCAGTTTGCCGTCAGCTCGGGCTATAGCGCCGCGGGATTGGTGGCTCAGAGTTTAGGTTTGCAGCTTTCGGCAGCGAGCGTTGTTCGCACAGGGGCATCCCCTTCGTCGGCCGACGGCGGGGGAACATTGCCTATCGAGGTTTCCACCCAGATCTTGTATAACCCCGATCTGAACGATAAATGGTTTGTAATTCCGGGAATCATCGGGATGATTCTGCAAACCCTGGCGATCGAGCAGGCCGCCATCTTCCTGGTGCGAGATCGGGAATGGGGAACGCTGGAGCAAATTCTGGCCACGCCCGTTCGTCAGCTTGAGTTGATACTCAGCAAGATGATTCCCCTATTGATCCTGTGCCTGTTGGCTCTCGCGATGAGCGTGGGGTTGGGGATTTTCTGGTTCGGAGTGCCATTCCATGGGAACCTGTTCCTGTACTTCTGGCTGGCCTTGCTTTTCATCGCCTCCTGCCTGGGGCTCGGGCTGGTGATATCAACGCGAGCCACCACTCAATTTGAGGCCGAAACGTCGAGCCTGGTCTTCATGCTTTTCGGCTTATTGCTCACGGGCCTCTTCTATCCGCGGATTGGCATGCCGCTGCTTCCCCAACTGATCGGGGATCTGGCGCCTTTGACTTATTTTGTTCGTATCTCGCGCGGCATTTATATGAAGGGCGTCGGTCTAAGTTTCCTGTGGAGCGATGCACTGATCCTGATCTTCTATACACTCGTGGTGGTCTTCGTTGCCTCGAGGAGGTTTAAGATGCGGCTCGATCAATAGAGGTAAAAGAATGTTTGAACTGGCGATATCTACCAAAGACCTGGTTAAAGAATTTAAGACCGCGAACGCTGTTGTGACGGCAGTGAACGGGCTCTCGTTACAGGTTGCTCCCGGCGAGACGTACGGCCTGATCGGACCCGATGGAGCCGGGAAAACCACCACAACCCGCGTCATCCTGGGGCTGCTTTCCCGGACTCGCGGCGAAAGCAGCATTCTGGGCTTTGATTCCATGAGCGCCATGTACTCCATCCGCGAGCGCGTTGGCTACATTGCCCAGCAATTTGCCCTGCCAGCCTCGTTGACCGTGAGGGAAAACATGCTTTTCTTCGCGGGCGTTCAAGGCGTCAGCGCCGCGCAGCAAAAGAAGAACATTCCGGAACTACTGGAATTCGCGGGCTTGAGTAGCTTTACGGGGCGGCTGGCAGGCAAGTTATCGGGGGGGATGAAGAAGAAATTAGCCCTGGCATGCAGCCTGGTGCACGAGCCACAAGTGGTCCTGCTCGATGAGCCAACCCTGGGTGTAGACCCGGTCAGCCGCCGCGAATTTTGGAGCCTGCTGGGAAACCTGCGCGCGGAGAAAGGCCTGACGATCTTTGTCTGCACACCCTACATGGATGAGGCGGAGCGCTGCACGCGGATCGGTTTGATGTATGAAGGCAGGCTGATCGTGGACGATTCGCCGGCCAACATCAAAGCGATGGTCCCCGGTCACCTGCTGGAATTTACACCGTCCGTCTTCGCGCCGGCGATACAGCTTTGTTCCGGTATGCAAGGCGTACTGGAGGTTCAAACCTTTGGTGAGAAGGTGCATGTCTTCGTGGATGAAGTTTCCAGGCGCAGGCCACAGATTGAGGTTGCCCTGGCGTCGCAGGGCATCACGCACGACAACCTGCGCGAGATCGATGTTCGCATGGAAGAGGCATTTATCAATTTGATCGGCCGCCATAAGCAGGATACACAGTCGAAGAGCTGGCAGCCCCAAATGCCTGAAACCCGGGGAGCAAACCTATGATCGCAGGACCGCTGCTCAGACAGCAGGGAACTCCCATACTGGTGCAAAACCTTACCAAGCGCTTTGGAGAATTCACGGCCGTTGATAGCGTCAGTTTCAGTGTGCCGCCGGGCGAAGTGTTTGGCTGGCTCGGTCCGAACGGAGCCGGGAAGACCACCACCTTCCGTATGCTGCTCGGTCTGCTCAAGCCGTCCTCCGGGAATGCGTTTGTGCTGGGATTCGACTCGGCCCAACAAACCAAAGAGGTACACGCCCGCGTTGGATATATGTCACAACAATTCACCTTATACAATGACCTGACGGCCAAACAAAATATCCGGTTTTATGGGGGAGTCCAGGGGCTGCATTCAGAAGAACTGCGCCGGCGTACTGCAGAGATCCTCCACATGGCTGGTTTGGATGGGCGCGAGGACGCGCTGACCGGCAGCTTATCCGGCGGTTGGAAACAGAGACTGGCGCTTGGCTGTGCAATCGTTCATCACCCCAAAGTCGTATTCCTCGATGAGCCTACTGCCGGAGTTGATCCGATCAGCCGCCGGCAGTTCTGGGAGCTGATCTATAAAATGGCAAAAGATGGCGTTACGGTGTTGGTGACAACCCATTACATGGACGAGGCCGAATTGTGTCAACGTGTTGGCTTTATCAGCTCAGGACGGTTGGTGGCGCTTGATACCGTCAATCAACTTAAACTGACACAGATGCGCGGGCAAGTCCTTGAAATCAGTTCTTCCGATTCGGAAAAGGCGATGCGGATTTTGAAGACTGCTCACCAAAGAAACCATATTCCTATGGATGAGGTGGCTTTGTATGGCGCGCAGATCCATGCAGTAGTTCCGGATGCTCGAAAATACAAAGAAGCGATTGAGCGATTGCTCATGGACGGGGGCGTCCGGGTCAATTCCATTGAGTGGATTGCACCTACGCTCGAGGATGTATTTATATCGTCTGTTAAAGCGCCAGCCTAATCGGTGCTGTTTCCAATTCTTACGAAGACAGAAATTGGGGAAGATGACAGGTAGAAACCGGTTTCCTCGATTTACGGATAGGCTCTATGTGGAAGGTGATACTGCAAACGATGAGTAACATAAAAATTTCAATAACAATGCTTGTTGCGATTGTTTTGAACAGCAGGCTTTCGAAAATCTAAAAGGAGAAATTCTGATGCGGAACAGAAGAAGAGCGATCGTAATTGTAGTGATCGTATTGGCGGTGCTGGTAGGCGGCTATTATGGGGTGCGAGCCCTCAACGGCGGGAACAGCGCGGCGCTGAAAGCCTCTGGCACGATCGAAACCACCGACATCATGGTCGGACCGGAGATCGGGGGCAAAGTGGCGCAGGTGCTGGTGCAGGAAGGCGATTTGGTGAAGGCGGGCGACCCGCTGTTCAAACTGGACGAGACCCTGCTGCAGGCGCAGCGCAACGTGGCGGCTTCCGGGCTGGCGTCGGCCAAGGATGCGGATGTGACGGCGCAGGCGGCATTGGGGACCGCGCAGGCGCAATACGATATTGCGCTGAATACAGCCCTGAGCCAGAACACGGTCAAGCGGACGGCGGACTGGTTCAACGCTTCGCAGTCGGCGTTCATCCAGCCGAGCTGGTACTTCAGCCAGGAGGAGCAGGTGGCGGCGGCGCAGGCGGGGGTGGATGCGGCCCAACAGACGCTGAGTGACCAGCAGGCCAACCTGACGAAGGTGGAGACGAGCACGGCGGGAGCGGACTTTGTGAAAGCGGAGACGGACATGGCGCAGGCGCAGGCCAGCTACACGGTGGCCAAGCAGCTGAACGACCAGGTGTCGAACGGCAAGGACATCACGGACCTGACGCAGCGGGGACAGTACCTGCTGTATCGGGATACGAACCTGACGAACAAGGGAGTGGATCCGAAATGGCTGGGGAACAACCTGGACAACGAGCTGCGCGTCTCGGCGCAGGCCACGTTCGATGAAGCGCGGACGAACCTGGATGCGAGCCAAAAGGCCTACCTGGATCTGATCACCTCGCAGGGAGCGCAGGATGTGTTGAATGCGCGAGCGGCGGTGAGTGTGGCGCAGGAGCGACTTTACCGTGCGCAGGACCTGCTGCGCTCGCTGCAGACAGGGAACCAATCGCCGGAATTGATGGCGGCGCAGAAGGCGTTGGAGCAGGCGAAGAGCGTCTCACAGCAGGCGGATTTGGCGGTGGGACAGGCGCAGGCCAATGTGGACCTGATCGATGCGCAGCTGGCGAAGCTGACGGTGGTGGCGCCTTCGGAGGGAGTGATCCTGACGCGCAGCATCGAACCGGGAGAATTCGTGCAGCCGGGAGCGGCGGCCATCACGTTGGGCAACCTGAGCCAGCTGACCATCACGGTGTATGTGCCGGAGGATCGCTACGGGAACATCTTCCTGGGGCAGAAGGCGACGATGAGTGTGGACTCGTTCCCTGGGGAGCAGTTCCAGGCGCAGGTGAGTTACATCTCGGATCAGGCGGAGTTCACGCCGCGCAATGTGCAGACGGTGGAAGGCCGTTCGAGCACGGTGTATGCGATCAAGCTGAAAGTAGCCGACCAGCAGGGCAAGCTCAAACCGGGCATGCCTGCCGATGTCACCTTTAGCCCGAAGTAGATCATGGTGGCCTATAACGAATTGCCCTCTGCCAACAGGGCAGAGGGCATATTCGCGGCGGAGTTAAATTGCAGAAGCGGGTGAGGGGATCTCTGACGGTTCTATTTTTGTTATTGTGATTCCGTTTAGTAAGAAGATAAGCAGCGAGCGGACACTCATACGGTCGAGCAGCGTGTGAGAAATCTGGCCCTCCAGGAGCAGCAGGACAAATCCGTGAACAAGGCTCCACAGACTTATGGCAACCATATCTGCCGGCCCGGCGGCAAGCAAGCCTGTCTCCTGGCCCTCCTTCACAAGCGCGATCAACAGCTCGAAATTCTTTAGCGCCATTCCCCTGAATTCGGGGTAATCCTTTTCCTGTTCGATTATGCCCGAGAACATGATCTTGAAGTGCTCCGGATCGTTCATGGCGAACTGGATGTAAGTCCAGCCCATCTCCACCAACATGACTTGGGGGTTATCCCTGTGGCTTTCGACCGCCGCAGATAATTGATCGTATAGATGGCGGTAACCCTCCGTCGAAATGGCTGCTATGAGAGCCTGCTTGTCGGCAAAGTGAGCATAAGGCGCTGCATGACTTACCCCCGCCTTTTTCGCCACTTTGCGGAGACTTAGCCCGGCCAGGCCCTCTGTCGACAGAATTTCAATCCCCACTTTAATGAGAGTATTTTTTAGGTCTCCATGATGATATTTTTTACGCGGCATACGGAAATCTTAGACCCAAATCTTGACGGCGTCAAGATATCACCATATAATCTTTACAACGTAAAGATCAGATGGAGTATCCTTATGGGACAATTTGAGGCTGTTAAAAAGCAAGTTGTTGAGACTGCGCAAAAGTTGGCGCAGAAAGGTTATCTCATGGCGACGGGGGGAAACCTGTCCATACGTGTGGTCGGACAGGATAAAATTGCCATTACGCCCACGAATTACGATTACATGAAAATGTTCCCGGAGGACATTTGCGTTTTGGACTTTGGGCTGAACATAGTGGAAGGGAGTTGCAAGCCGTCCGTGGAAAGCGCCATGCATGTTGGGATCTATCAGACCCGTCCGGATGTGAACGCGGTGGTCCACACTCATCAGGTCTACGCCAGCGCCCTTTCGTTGATCAAAGCCCCGATACCCGCCCTATTTGATGAGCAGGTGCGATTTCTCGGCAGGACCGTAGAAATCATTCCGTATGCACCCTCGGGAACGGGGTTTCTCAAGAATACGACTGCCAAGCATGTCAGGGGCCATAATAACGCATTCATCATGCAAAACCATGGCGCGCTCTGTTTCGGCCAGGATGTTGAACGCGCTGCACATAATGTTGAGATTTTGGAGAAGTGTTCACTGGCTTATCTACTGGCTTTGTGCGCCGAGCGGAGCGTAAGCAGGATACCGTTGGCAATCCGCGAGATCGCGTTCTCGAAACTGCGTGCAGATCAGAAGAGGGTCGAGCAGGGTGTTTTAGAGGTCGGAGGAGAATAGGAATTTCGCGACTCGCGAGATTGAGTCATTTCCGGTTACCCAGCGCACGGCCAATGCCGCGCACATCATAAGAGCTTTCTCCAACTATTCTGTGCACAACTAAATTGGAGTATTTATGTCCCAGGGACAATATGCCATTTCTGAGTATCTGAATGTGAACGAAGTTTACGCCAAATTGAATGCACTGATAAGTCAGCCCCTGCGGCCCATTAAACGTGAAAAGATGCAGGAGTTCCTGAACTACTATGAGGAAAAATGCCGGTGTTCTAAGTCCCTGAACAATGAAGCTCAGAAGATCATTCCCGGCGGGGTGCAGCACAACCTGGCTTTCAATTACCCATTCCCCATTGCGGTGGAGAAAGCGGAAGGCGCCTACCTGTGGGATGCCGACAACAACCGCTATATTGATTTTCTGCAGGCGGGTGGTCCGACCATGTTGGGCAGCAACTATGCTCCCGTGCGGGAAAAGGTCTTTGAGCTGCTGCGCTCTTGTGGTCCGGTTACGGGTCTGTTCCACGAATACGAATTGAAGCTGGCCCAACTCATCCAGCGCTTCATGCCTTCCATCGAGATGTTCCGTATGGTGGGCTCGGGAACTGAAGCTGTAATGGCTGCCATCAGGGCCGCCCGTACCTTTACGAAGAAAAAATACATCATCAAAGTTGGGGGCGCATATCATGGCTGGAGCGACCAGATGGTCTATGGTCTGCACGTGCCCGGCACGGGCCGCCTTGAGGCAAAAGGTATTCCCTGGGGAGCAAGTGGTTCCACGGAAGAGTTTTATCCCAACAGCTTGAGCGCGCTTAAACGACACATGATGTTTAATCGTATACGGGGTGGAACCGCGGCAGTCATCGTTGAACCGGTCGGACCGGAAAGCGGAACAAGGCCCGTGCCGTTTGACTTCAACCAGAAAGTCCGCAAGCTATGCGATGAATTTGGGGCGCTGTTGATCTTCGATGAGGTTGTAACTGGCTTTCGTATAGGCATGGCCAGCGCGCAGGGCTATTTTGATGTCAAACCAGACCTGACAATTTTCGGCAAGTGCATCACCGGCGGCTATCCGATGGCAGGCGGAGTAGGCGGCCGGCGGGAAGTAATCCTGAGTTTCGCGGCCGGAATAGGCGGCGCCGGGGAGCGCGCCTATGTGGGCGGGACTCTCTCGGCCAATCCGCTTTCCTGCGTGGCGGGTTATCATGCCTTACTTGAGATGGAGCGAACGAACGCGCCTGTGTTGGCTGGACAGGCGGGTGATCGATTGACCAAAGGCTTGCAAAAAATCATTGATAAATACGGTTTGCCGTTCGTGGCTTACAATCAGGGATCGATCGTGCATCTTGAAACATCAGGCGTCATGCTCCTGGATCTGAAACACCCAATACGACTGCTACGAGAACTGAAGCCGCGCCGTCACATGATGGAAGAGATGGGTGCGGCTTACATGGCCAAAGGACTTGTGACCCTGGCCGGTTCGCGCATGTATACCTCCATGGCCGATACAGATGATGTAATCGACGATGCTCTAGGTAGGTTTGACGAAGTTCTTGCGCAGTGCCAGGCTTGAAATCTAAAGCGAATCCCAAGATAATCTTCCTTGAAGCAGTCCAATCTGTTTGGAGTCTTTCATGACCGAACCTACAGTTCTAGCCATTGACCTGGGCACATCCAGCATGAAAGTCGCGCTGATCACTGTGAGCGGCAAGGTTTTGGGCTGGGAATCGGAGCCGATAAGGCTCTACGTTACACCTGATGGCGGCGTGGAGCAGTCGCCGGAGGAGTGGTGGAAAGCGTTTTTGACGGCGGCATCCCGCCTGATGAAGCGGAAACTGATCAAGGCCAGTTCGATCCGTGCGGTGTGCTGCTCCTCACAGGGAGAGGGCACGGTTCCTGTTGATGCAAACGGCAAGGCGCTGATGAACTGCATCTTGTGGATGGATATGCGCGGCGCACCCTATCTGCGCAAGCAGTTTGGGGGATTTCCGAATCTGGACGGCATCAGCCTATTTAAAATTTTGCGTTGGGTACGGCTGACTGGCGGCATGCCGTCTACGACCGGCAAAGACCCGGCTGCACACATGCTGCTTGTGCGTGACCTTTTTCCCGAGATCTATGCCCGTACTTATAAATTTTTGAATGTGTTGGATTACGTCAACCTGTGCCTGACGGGTCGATTCACCGCCACGTATGACTCGATATTGACCTCGTGGGTAACCGATCAGCGCGATCCCAATGCCATCCATTACGACCCAGGTTTGGTGCGGGACTGCGGAGTAGATGCGGGAAAGCTGCCTGAGATCGTGCCTTGCACCGCCATCCTCGGGCCATTGAAAAAAGAGGTTGCCAGGGCACTTGGGTTGTCGGGGGATGTGCAGGTTGTAGCCGGTGCAATCGACAACACCGCCGCTGCCGTCGGCGCCGGCGCGGTGGATGACTATGCCTTGCATCTTTATATTGGAACTTCCTCCTGGATGGCGGCTCACGTTCCTTACAAACGAACGGACATCGGAGCCTCCCTGGCGTCGGTACCCTGCGCAGTGCCTGGGCGTTACTTGCTCACCGCCCTGCAAGCCACTGCAGGCGGCAACCTGACTTTTCTACGAGACAACATCCTTTATCACAAGGACGAATTACTTCAGGAGGCGGCGGTCCCTGATATTTTCAAAGTCCTTGATAAGATGGCTGCCCGGGTCCCCGCGGGGAGTCATGGTGTGATCTATACGCCCTGGATCTGGGGAGAGCGTGCGCCCGTCGATGACCGTCAGCTAAGGGCCGGGTTGAATAACATTTCGCTGAACAATACGCGCGAAGATATCCTGCGCGCGTTCCTGGAAGGTGTTGCCTTTAATACACGCTGGCTCCTGACACCTGTGGAAAAGTTCCTCGGACGCAAGGTGGCTTCCCTTAATATTGTCGGCGGTGGCGCTCAATCTGATGTGTGGTGCCAGATTTTCGCGGATGTGTTGAAGGTGCAGGTCAAGCAGGTAGAAGGCCCCATATACGCCAACGCTCGCGGCGCCGCCTGGATCGCGGCTGCAGGGCTGGGCGAGATAGCTTTCTCAGATGTGCCCCGGCTGGTGGCCTTCCAACAGACCTTTGATCCAAAAGCCGAAAACCGGACTCTATATGATGAGCGCTTCGAAGTATTTACACAGATCTATAAACAGATGAAGGACGTATATCACCGCCTGAATAAGTAGCGCCACGCTTGGACATTCTGACGGGTTTTAGGTTATATTCGGGTTATTCTTTTTAGCGTCAGGGAGAAGCACGATGGACTACATATTGGCTCACGATGTTGGCACCGGGGGAAATAAGGCCGTTCTGGTGGATACTCGTGGTAATGTACGTGCCACTGCTTTTGTTCCTTATGAAATCCATTATCCTCGTCCCGGTTGGGCGGAACAAGAACCTGAAGATTGGTGGAAAGCCATCGTTTCCAGCACTCACCAGGTGATGCAGGCAGGAGGTGTAGCTCCCGCTAATATCCTGGGTATGGTGCATGCTACGCAGCTGCTCGGTATTGTCCCCATGGGCACCACCGGATCGCCTCTGCGCCCGGCGATTATCTGGCTGGATGCCCGCGCTCCCGAGCAAGCTACGCGTATTATGAACAAGTTCCTGGGCCGGCGTGTCTTTGCGCTTATCGCCGGTGCAGAACTCTCAGGCAAAGATGGCCTGGCAAAATTGCTGTGGCTGAAGGAAAATGAACCCGACACCTACCGGGGAATGACCTGCTTCCTGGATGTCAATGGCTACCTGATCTACCGCGCCACCGGTAAACAGATCTTTGAATGGTCTTGCGCCTCGGCGTTTGGCTTCGACTTGGGGAAAAAGGATTGGCTGCGTACCATTATCACTTATATGGGACTTGACCTGTCCAAGTTCCCGGCCTTGGTTCGTTCCACTGACCGGGTAGGGGGCTTGACCGCTGAAGCCGCTCGCGATTGCGGGTTGTTGGAGGGTACGCCGGTCTTCGGCGGGGGAGGCGATGCGCAGGCAGCGGCTACCGGTGCCGGAGCGGTTGCGGAGGGCGATGGCCATATCTATCTTGGTACCTCGGGCTGGGTGGGAGTTACAACCAGCAAGAACCCCACAGGTCGCGACGGCGTAGCGTGCATGCAGAGCTCCGATCCCGGGAAGGCTTTGCTTTTTGCTGAAATGGAGACCGCCGGCGCCTGCCTGAAGTGGATCGCGAATGAATTCTACAAGGCTGAACAGGCCGATCCGAGCATTCCGAATGTTTATGCGCTGATGGATCAAAAAGTATTGACGGTGCCGCCGGGTTCAGGTTCGTTGATCTACACCCCCTGGATGTACGGAGAACGCAGCCCGATCACAGATACATGGGTTCGTTCCACTTTCTTCAACCTGAGCGCCGATCATACACGCGAGCATCTTTTGAGGGCCGTTTACGAAGGCATAGCCTATAACTTGCGCTGGATCATCGAGATCGTGGAAAAGAAGTTCAATTATCCGCTGCCGGTATTAAGGTTGATTGGCGGGGGTGTGCGCGGCGCGCCTTGGATGCAGATCATCGCCGATGTGACAGGCAGGCGGGTGGAGACTGTGGCTGACCCGTTGGAAGCCGGTGCGGTGGGCATTGCGCTCACGGCCGCGGTGGGCTTGGGGGCCTATCCTGATCATCAGGCGTTGAAGAAAATTGTGCAGGTAGGGCGCGAATTCGATCCGCGAGCGGAAAACAAAGCCACTTACGACGAGCTCTACCGGACCTATCGGCAGCTGTATATAAGCCTGCGCGGCTTGTACCGGCAGGCAAATCAGAAGCGTTTTAGCAAATTGTAGTAAGGGGAGTCAGCTATCCATTGGGATGGGAAACCCTTCTCGAGTCTTGACCGGGCTCGAAGTGGTTTTCATGCTTACCTATCAACAAATTGGAGGGAACATGCGCAAACCAAGCTTCAGCAAATATTATCGGTATGATGAGCTCACCAGTCTTCTCAAACAGTATGCGAAGGAATATCCAAACCTGCTCAAGCTGGAGAGCATTGGCAAAAGCCACGAAGGCCGTGCTGTCTGGTTGGTGACAGCCACCAACTTCAAAACCGGACCCGATACAGACAAGCCTGCATTGTGGGTGGACGGCAATCTGCATGCCTCTGAGGTCGCTGCCTCGGCTGCTGCTTTATATCACATCCACACGCTCGTCACAAAATATGGCAAGGACAAAGAAGTAACGCGCGTTTTGGATACCCGCGCTTTTTATATCGTGCCTCGCGTCAACCCAGATGGAGCCGAATGGGCGCTGGCGGATAAGCCTAGATTTATCCGTTCGAGCACACGGCCATATCCCTACGATGAGGAGCCGGTGGATGGCCTCATAGAGGAAGATATCGATGGCGATGGGCGCATCCTGTCGATGCGGGTGCCCGACACAAACGGTAGCTGGAAGACGCATCCCAAAGAACCCCGACTGCTGATCCGGCGCGACCCGGCAGAAAGCGGCGGAAAATATTATCGGGTGCTACCCGAGGGTCGATTAAAAAACTACGATGGCACAACGATTGAGGTCCGCAACCCGAAAGAAGGGCTCGATCTGAACCGCAACTTCCCGGTTGCATGGAAGCAGGAGGCTGAGCAATCCGGCGCCGGACCCTACCCAGTGAGCGAGCCTGAGACACGGAATGCGGTTGATTTTATTGTCAAGCATCCGAATATCACAGGCGTGATAACGTTCCATACCTTCAGCGCAGTGATATTGCGGCCCTACGATGACCGTCCTGATGAGGCTTTTCCCTCGGAAGATCTATGGACTTACCAGAAGATCGGGAACCAGGGCACCAAGATGACAGGCTATGCCAATATTTCCGTGTATCATGATTTTCGATATCACCCGAAGACCGTCACTACGGGTGCATTCGACACCTGGATGTACGATCATCTCGGCGTTTTTGGTTGGACGGTTGAATTGTGGAGCCCGCTGCAACAGGCGGGGTTGAAAGATTACAAGTATATTGACTGGTTCCGCGAACATCCGGTGGAGGATGATCTCAAATTGATTAGATGGAGCGATAAGAATCTGGGCAAAGCCGGTTATGTGGATTGGTATGAGTTCGACCATCCTCAACTGGGCAAGGTTGAATTGGGAGGGTGGGATTCGCTACACACGTGGACCAATCCGCCGGGTCCTTTCCTTGAAAAAGAGATCAAACCGTTCCCAGATTGGATCGTATGGCACGCTCTGATATCACCAAAACTGGAGTTACGGCAGGTCAGCGCCGTCCCTCTGGGCGATGGAGTTTATCGTGTCCGCCTGGTGGTTGAGAACACCGGCTGGCTGCCCACTTATGTGACGAAGAAGGCGCTGGAAAAGAAATTGCGCGGCGTGGTTTGTGAGATCGAGATACCGAAAGGGGCAAAACTGGAATCAGGGAAAGCCCGTGAAGAGCTCGGTCAATTAGAGGGCCGCGCCTACAAAGAGGCGCTGTTGAATCCCTCGATGGAAGGGACCCTGGAACGATTGAAGGTCGATTGGGTGGTACGTGCACCCAAGGGCGGTAAAGTGAAATTGGTCGCCCGACATGAACGGGCCGGTACGCTGAGGACGGAAGTTGAACTCAAGTAATTAATCGAAACGCATCCGCAAGGGTGCGTTTCGTTTTATTTAGCGGGGAACCTTCTCCAGAGAAATACGTCTTGATAAAGACATCTGTAATAAGCCCCGGTTTTCTTCACTATCGCGTCAACACCGAAATTCAACCTAAGGAGGAAAGAATGCAATCCAGAAAGTTCACCTTTTTTATCGTGATTCTCCTCGCAGTTTTTGTCTTGGTGGGTTGTGCACCGGCTGCAATGGCAACCTCTGAAGCCTCCGGCGGGCAACAGCGCAAACCTTTGATGCCTGCTGCTTCGGATGCTTCAGGCCAAGCCGTGCCTGCTGCTCCAGCGGCAACCGCCGCCGCTGTTTATCAAACCGGCCCGGATACGATCACTAATAATGTTGCATCCCGCGATCACATGATCGTGAAGAATGGGGATATCAAGCTTTTGGTTAAAGACAGCGACCGGGCGCTGGATGGCGTTACCCAAATTGCGAGCGACGTGCAAGGTTACATAGTCAGTTCCCGTGTCTGGTATCAGGATTATTACGGGACCAACTATAAATACGCCACCCTGACATTAGGTGTTCCTGAAGACCAGTTTGAAAATGTTTTGCGCCGCCTGCGAGGTCTGGCGGTGCGAGTGCTGGATGAGAATGCCACGGGTGAAGATGTGACCGATCAATACGTTGATCTGCAATCCCAGCTGACGAATCTGGAAGCAACCCGCGACCGTATAAAAAGCTTCCTGGACCAGGCGAAAACGGTGGATGAGGCGCTTCGCATCAATCAACAGCTTTCGGATGTCGAGGCCCAGATCGAACAGATCAAAGGCAAGATGAATTATCTCTCGAACCGCTCGGCCTTTTCCACCATAACGATAAACCTTGAGCCAGACCTGCCTCCAGTTGTTGCAACGTCCACACCGACGCCCACACCCATTCCAGTGCCAGCTCTTGGTCCCTGGGATCCCGGCACGACCACGCAACAAGCCACAAATGTATTGGTTTCCTCGTATCGAGTGATCATTGACTTGCTAATTTGGACATTTGTTGTCCTGGTGCCGATCTTTGCCCCGATAGCACTCTTCGTCTGGTTGATCATGTGGTTGATGAGGAGGAAGGCCAAACCAGCTGTGAAAGCCTGATTTCTGCTTGAAGCCAGCTCAAATACCGCGAACCCTAATCCGTTCGCGGTATTTCATTTCCATTCCGCGAGGCGGCTCCCGGACCCTGAGCTGATAGGTTCTAACGTTTCCAAAAATGTTTCGGCTATAATAGTCCGGAAATAGAAGCTGGATTAAGATTACGGAACCAGAAAACCTGGTTAGATCTGGATCATACACGATGGCTGAAAAGATACTTGTGGTCGAGGACGAACCATCCCTGCAGGAAACCCTGGCGTATAACTTAAAAAGGGAGGGATATGTTGTGGAAGCTGTGGGCGACGGGCGTTCCGCCCTGGAAGCCGCGCGGCGCATAAAACCTGATCTGATCATCCTGGACCTGATGCTGCCCGAATTAGACGGCTTTGAAGTGGCCCGCATCCTGCGCAAGGAGATGACCACCGCCATTCTCATGCTTACCGCCCGCGTCGATGAGATCGATCGAGTAGTGGGCCTGGAGGTTGGCGCAGATGATTACCTGACGAAGCCTTTCTCGATGCGCGAACTAATGGCCCGCGTCAAGGCCCAGCTGCGGAGAACACGGATGCTCCGGGAAGAGATGGGTAAGGCTGGTTCCGTTGCGCATGAGAAGCTGGCGTTTGAGAACCTCGTGATCGATTTGACACGCCGGGAAGTGACGCTCGATGACAAACCTTTGCAGCTCAAACCCAAAGAGTACGAACTCTTCCTTTTTCTCGCCGAACATAAAGGCCAGATGCTTTCGCGGGAATTCATCCTCGAGCGCGTCTGGGGCTGGGATTTTATCGGTGACAGCCGTACGGTGGACGTGCACGTCCGGTGGCTGCGGCAAAAAATCGAGGCGGAGGCGGGCAGCCCGAAACGCATCATCACGGTTCGAGGCGGCGGATATCGTTTTGAGGGCTGAACCTCTTCATCAGCCGTTATTTACGCGGGCATTCCCATGGAATCCATACTTATTATCGCACTAGTCATCGCCCTAACCGCATTGTTTTGGCTTGTCTCGCGCTATGCGAGACTCCTCCAACGCCTGGAGAATTATTCCAGAGACCTGCAGCAGAGGGACAGTACGAATCTGCCTGTGGATGTGGAAGGCCTGGAAGATTTATCCAACACGGTCGAATCTCTGGTCTCAACCTTGGATATCAGGCTCCTGGCGAAGGAAGCCGATCGGGCACGGCTTGCAACCCTGCTGGACCAATTGACGGATGGCGTGCTTATCGCCGACCCGAATGGACTGGTCCAATTCGCGAACCCGGCAGCGTGCAGGATTTTTGAGAACCCTGATCCGCGGGGCCGGACTGTTACTGAAGTGGTCCGTAACCATCAACTGGTCCAAGCCTGGCAGCGCTGCCAAAAAACCAATGAGTTACAGAGCGAGTCGGTTGAAATCCCCACGCGCCACCAATTTATCCAATTGATTGTGATCCCCGATCAGCATACAAGCGGAAGCTTGCTTCTTGCCCAGGATTTCACGCGGGTACAACGGCTCGAAACCGTGCGCCGTGATTTTATTTCGAATATATCCCATGAGCTGAGGACTCCACTGGCCTCCCTTAAAGCCCTGACCGAAACTTTGCAAAATGGCGCGCTCTCCGATCCCGAGGTCGCACCGCGTTTTTTGGACCGCATGGTGACCGAGGTCGACGCGCTGACCCAGATGTCGCAGGAATTGGTCGATCTCTCTCGCATCGAGTCGGGCCAGGTGAAGCTGGAACTACATACGATCTCTCCGAATGAACTGCTGCATTCTGCTGCCGAACGCATGAAGATGCAGGCGGAAAGGGCCGGCCTGGACCTTCACGTAGAATGCCGCGATGATCTGCCGAGCCTGCGCGTCGATCAATCGCGTGTCGAGCAGGTGCTGGTCAACCTGATCCATAACGCGGTCAAGTTTACCCGCCCGGGAGGCCGGGTTATCCTCTCCGCCGGGCTTACCGGCGAGGCATTCCAATTCGCCATCCAAGACACGGGTATTGGCATTCCTGCGGAGGATGTTCCGCGTATCTTCGAGCGTTTTTATCGCGTCGACAAATCGCGCACGGGCAGCGGGACCGGTCTGGGCTTATCCATCGCCAGGCACATCATCGAGGCGCACGCCGGAAAGATTTGGGCGGAAAGTGTGGAAGGACAGGGCAGTACGTTCTTCTTTACCATTCCAAGATCCCTTTAGTCCAGGTCAATAAGTCACGGTTTTGCCATATTCAAAGGCTCGAGCAGCGCTCGGGCCTCGCTGCTTTTAAGGCCTCTCCACATTACAGATTTGTTTACCAGATGTTAACCAGTTCTTAGGTCGGTTTTAAAGCTATGGGGCTAAGATAGATTGAAAGCAAAGGAGAAATATGAACATGGATATTTTATTCCTTCTGGTTATGACTATAATCATGCTGGCTGTCTTTGGAATAGATGTCTCCCAGAAGCGCCGGCAGTAAATGCATAGAAATCGGAGAAATGAAACAACAACAAAATGAACAAGCACATTCTTGTGACGAACGATGACGGGGTGCTTGCCCCTGGTTTGTTGGCCCTGGCGCAGGAAATGCGGAAAATCGGCAAGGTGAGTATCCTGGCGCCGGATCGAAACTGGTCCGGCGGTGGACATGTCAAGACGCTGGATCGTGCATTGCGCGTACGTGAGTTCAAGTTGGCAGATGGCTCGCTGGCTTTTGGCAGCGATGGTGCCCCGTCGGATTGTGTGGCGCTGGCTACACTGGGGTATTTCAAGGAGCCAATTGACCTGGTTGTTTCCGGAATTAATGTGGGCGCAAACCTTGGGCACGACGTAACTTATTCCGGCACGGTGACTGCGGCCATGGAAGCTGTGATCGCGAACGTGCCAGGTATAGCGATCTCACTGGAAACCGTTGATGACCACCTGGCTGAAATCGATTTTGGCCCCGCCGCGCGCGCAGCGAACAAAGTTGTTCAGCATGTGATCGAAAACGGCCTGCCATCTGAAATCCTGTTGAATGTCAACGTACCCCTACTAAGAGATGAAGACATAAGCGGTTTTCGTTTAACGCGACAGGGCTTGCGCGTTTACCACAGCCGCCTGGATGAGGGAATGGATCCGCGTGGTCGTCCCTATTATTGGATCGCGGGCGATGCGCCAACAGGCGTCCCCGAGCCCGGCACCGATATCGGCGCCCTGGCGGAGGGCTGTGTCTCCGTCACGCCTCTTCATCTGGACCTGACTGCTTATCGATCCCTGACCGACCTGAACACCTGGTCATGGGAGAAAGCTGCTGCGATTCCTTTTTTTGAACTGCACATGCAGGAAAGAAGAACAAAGACTTAATATCGATTGGTTTCTCTCCTCTGTTTGTTTGTCTCCCTTCGGAGACTCTGCCTGCCCTGGAACGGCAGGCAGTTTTATTGCCCGATCCTAGGCTTTTTGGAAACGCTTAGGTTTGGATCTTAACAAGACGTTAACTAGTCCTTCAATTGACATTAAAGCCCGGCTGATACCATGCTTATGACTAAATAATCTAAAGGAGAGAAAAAGAATGTCCAAATTCCTTCGCACGTTCGTTTTTGTTATGGTTGCCTCCAGCTTCGTGCTGGCGGCCTGCGGTACGGCAGCTACGCCGACTGTATCCCAGCCCGTCGATACGCAGGTACCTGGCCAGCCAACCGCGATTCCATCCCCGACACCGCTGGCTCCAGGCTCTATTACACTTAACGGTTCAGGCAGCACCTTCCAAGCACCTGCCGAGAGCGAATATGCCTATGCCTTTCCCATTGTTGATCCCGCGGTGGCTATTAATTATCAGCCCACAGGTTCGGGCGCGGGTAAGAAAGCCATTATTGATGGTACTGTTGATTTCGCCGGGTCTGATTCGGTTCTCAGCGATCAGGAAACCGCATCTGGAAAAGATCTCCAAATGTATCCTTTCCTGGCCGGTGCAGAGGTGATTACCTACAATCTTCCCGAACTTGATCCAAAAGGCCCTGCCCTCATCTTGGACGGAAACACCCTGGTTGGTATCTACAATGCCACCATCACGAAGTGGAATGATCCGGCCATTGTGGACCTCAATCCGCAAATCGCCTCCGCGCTGCCTGCCAAGCAGATCACCGTTGTACACCGCTCGGATGGGTCGGGCACTACTGAAATCTTTACCAACGCGCTGACCTCTTTCAGCAGCGCCTGGACCGTGGGTCACGGCACAACCATCAACTGGCCCGCCGACAAGGCCGGGAATGGCGTTGGAGGCAATGGCAACCAGGGCGTAGCCGCCGCCGTTCAGAACACCCCCGATTCCATTGGTTACGTCGAATATGCTTATGCGGTTTCCAACAAACTTCCCTTTGCACAGATGGTCAATAAGGCCGGCAAAACTGTCACCGCCAGCGCGGATAGTACCAAGGCCGCGATGACCGACTTTGCCACCGCCTTCACCCCGCAGTTGACTGCGGTCATTGTCAACGCACCAGGCGATGCCTCCTGGCCGATCGCAGGCTATACCTACATCATCATTCATCAGACCAGCATGACCGACTGCGTCAAGGCCTCGAAACTTGTGGAATACATGCACTGGATATTGACAGACCCGATTGCCACCAAGCGTGCCACGGATCTTGGTTTCGTCCCGCTGCCCGATGCGGTTTTGCAGCAGGCGCTCACGAAACTCGGCCAGGTGACCTGTAACGGTCAACCCGTAATGGGCCAGTAAAGTTCACATTTTTCCGGATCTTTGGAGGGCCCTCCTCTATGTTATAAATGGGGGGCCCTCTCTTGGTTTTGTAAAGAAGGCGCATCAGGAGGTATTTTCGTAGCATGAGATCCATGAAAGACAAAAGCTCGCATATCCAGGAATCCATTGACTCGACTGATATGAAAACAATCTACGTTCCACAAAGAAACCATTGGTTGGCGCGGCTGCGGCGGACAACCCATCACGGAGATACTCCATGGTCGGTGCTGATAATCCTGACCTCGGTACTGGTTCTTATCTTGGTTTTAGCCATCGGTTGGATGTTATGGCAGCAGTCTGCGGATGCGCGTGCAAAAATTGGCTGGGCCTTCATTCTTCCCACAGCCGACGCGACCTGGGACCCAATATCTGGCGTGTACCAGTCATGGGCTTTCATTTATGGTACCCTGATCACCTCGATATTTGCGATCATCCTGGCGGTTCCGATCAGTCTGGGCATCGCAGTCTTCCTGGCTGAATTGTGCCCAGAATCTTTGCGCCTGCCGCTTAATTGGATGATCGAACTGCTGGCCGCCATACCTAGCGTGGTCTATGGTCTGTGGGGAATCTTCATATTCCTCCCTCAGGTGGTGGTGCCGGTTGGGCAGGGTTTGGCCGAGGCCTTTGGACAGGTCCCGTTGCTGAACTCGTTCTTTACGGGGCCCATTCCGTTAAGCGGTTCTTCCCGGCTGGCCGCTGCCATGATCCTGACCATTATGATTATTCCAACCATTACAGCAGTCTCGCGCGACGTTTTTTTGGCAATTCCGAATAGTCAACGCGAAGCCGCCATGGGGATCGGGGCCACGCGCTGGGAAATGATCTGGCAGGTGCTGCTGCCGTATGGACTTTCCGGTATTCTCGGCTCGGTCATATTAGGGCTGGGGCGGGCGCTTGGCGAGACAATGGCTGTCACCATGGTCATCGGCAACTCGCTGGAAGCCACCAACTCACTGCTCAAACCCGGTTCCACCATGGCCAGCCTGCTGGCCAACCAGTTCAAAGAGGCAGTTTCACAACTCCACACCGATGCGATGATCGAGATCGGCCTCACTCTTTTCGTCATTACCCTCATCCTAAACCTGATTGCGCGGTTCCTTGTATGGCAGGTGGCGCGACGAGCGCCGCAGGAGGCGCGCGCATGACCCGCTTCCAGGAACTCATCGCCAGGAATCAGGTTGCACATTTGCAGCGGCGCCGGTTTGTCAATGCGGTAATGCTTTCCGTTACCGGCATTCTGACATTGCTAGCACTCGTGCCGTTGTTTTGGATCGTCGGTTATGTGATCTATCGCGGTGGAAAAACAATCGACCTGAACTTCTTCACTCAATTATCGCGCCCACTGGGGACCGCCGGCGGCGGTGTCTTGTTCTCCATCGAAGGCACCGTGGTGATTACAATATTGGCCTGCCTCTTCGCCATCCCGCCCGGCGTGCTGGCGGCTTTTTATGCCGCCCGCAACCCCAATACCCCGCTGGGAGTGGCACTGCGTTTTGGTACGGATGTGCTGGCTGGCGTTCCGTCCATCGTGATGGGTCTATTCATTTATGTGATCCTGGTCGTGCCGACAAAACATTACTCCGCCCTGGCGGGCGGCCTGGCGCTGGCCATCTTGATGCTCCCGACGATCATCCGGACTACCGAGGAAATGCTCAAGCTGGTGCCGTACACTTTGCGTGAAGGTTCGCTGGGGTTGGGCGCGCCGGAATGGAAGACTTCGCTAAACGTTGTATTCCCGGCAGCGCTGAATGGCATCATTACGGGCTTCCTTCTGGCGATCGCCCGGGCGGCCGGCGAGACGGCCCCCCTCCTGTTTACTGCCCTGGGTAATGAACAGTATGATGTCGCCAAGATCGTTCGAGGAGGGATTCAAAGCCATCAGAGTCTCGGCGCAATCATTGGACGCATCATCAACCAACCGGTTGACTCGCTTCCGCTTACGCTTTGGAAGTACGCCCAACAGCCGTACCCGGAACGGATCGACCAATCCTGGGGAGTCGCGCTGGTGTTGATGGCTTTTGTTCTTTTGATCGAAATCGTGGCACGCGCGTGGGTCGAGTCTCGTAAACGTGCGCTTCAAGGATAAAGGCATGGAAACCAAAATTGCAGTTTCAAACAATGCGCTAGAAAGCGCCGTCGCGCTTAACAAAGTGGAGGTGAAGAACCTTTCGGTCTTTTATGGGAAATTCCGAGCGCTGGCCGAGATCAACGTGTCGGTGCAAGCAAACAAGATTACCGCCATTATCGGTCCTTCAGGATGCGGAAAGTCCACCCTGCTGCGTTCCTTCAACCGGATGAATGACCTGACCCCCAGCGCGCACATGGAAGGCGATATCTTTCTAGACGGTGAGAATATCAATACTCCCGGCGTGGATGTGGTGGATGTGCGCCGCCGGGTTGGGATGGTCTTTCAGCGCCCCAACCCTTTCCCCAAGAGTATTTATGATAACGTAGCTTACGGACCGCGCCTATATGGGATCCGACGCAAGGCGGACCTGGATGAAATCGTGGAGAAATCCATACGGCAGGCGGCGTTGTGGGATGAGGTCAAGGATAAAATGCATCAAAGCGGTTTTTCGCTCTCGGGCGGACAGCAGCAGCGCTTGTGTATCGCCCGCGCCCTGGCGGTCGAACCCGAAATCATCCTTATGGATGAGCCCGCCTCGGCCCTCGACCCGATCTCGACCCTCCGTATCGAGGAGTTGATGCATGATCTCGTCGAGGACTATACCATCATCATCGTAACGCATAACATGCAGCAGGCGGCACGGGTCTCCGACTTCACGGCCATGATGATGATCGATGATAAACGCGCCGGGCGCATGATCGAATTCAACGAGACGCATATCATCTTTACCAACCCTAAAGATAAACGCACGGAAGATTACGTTACCGGGCGGTTTGGATAAACGATTAACGACCCCATGAATACTCCCAAGGTGTTGTTCCTTTGCACGGGCAATTCTGCACGGAGCCAGATGGCCGAGGCATTCCTGCGCGCCTACGGCGGCAGGCACTTTGATGTTTATAGCGCCGGCATTGAGCCCAAAGGTTTCATCCTGCCTGAAGTTCTGACGGTCATGGAAGAACGCGGGCTGGATCTTAAGGGCCAGTATTCTAAGAGCGTCAGGGAGTATCTGGGCAGATCGCATTTTGCCTTCGTGATTACAGTCTGTGCCAAAGCAGAGAAAAATTGTCCAACAGCCTTTTTGAACATGGGACAGCATGAACACTGGCCCTTTGACGACCCCGCTGAGTTCGAGGGCGGCCCCCTGGAGCGATTGAATTTCGTGCGCGATATACGCGACCAGATCGATCAACGCATCCAGAGATGGCTTGTAACCCAAAATATCCAATTGATGACGGCGTGATCCCGGGTAACCGACATGGATGCCGGTTGCTGTTACAATATGGATGCCTGTCAAATTGGCGAATGAGAGGCTCTTATGCTCCGAAAAACTTTTGAGATCGAAATCAAACAAGTCAAAGACGAGATACTCGTGCTTGGTTCCATGGTGGAACAGGCAATCATCAATTCGGTCGCTGCGCTCAAGAAACGTGATATCAAAACATCCGAAAAACTCCTGGAAAACGATCGAGGAATCAACAAGAAACGTTTCGATATCGAGGATCATTTGATGATTCTGATCGCCACCCAACAGCCGATGGCTCACGACCTCCGTTTGCTGGCTTCCATCATGGAAATAAATTCGGAGCTGGAGCGCATGGGCGACTATGCCAAGGGAATTGCCAAGATCAACATCCGCATGGGGGATGCCCCCCTGCTGAAGCCGCTGATTGACGTGCCGCGAATGGCGCAAAAAGGCGCCGACATGCTGCACCGGTCCCTTACTGCCTTTATCAACGAGGATATTGAGACCGCTCGCACGATCCCGGTGGAAGATGATGAAGTGGATGCGCTTTACAACCAGGTGTATCGTGAATTGATGACCATTGTGATCGCCGACCCAAAAACCATCGAGCGCGCCAACTGGCTCCTATGGGTGGCTCACAATCTGGAACGGTTTGCGGACCGGGTCACCAATATTTGCGAAAGAACGGTCTTCGTGGTCACCGGCGAACTGACTGAGATCGACGACACGGACAGCCAGTTCTGGAAGAATTGAAAGCATGACCCGTAAGGTTTTGTTTCTCTGCACGGGTAATTCCTGCCGTTCGCAGATGGCCGAAGCAATCGTAAATGCCCGCTACCCCGAGTGGCGGGCATTTTCTGCAGGCACTCGGCCGGCCGGCTATGTACATCCGATGGCAATCCAGGCCCTATCAGAGATCGGGATTGCTCATCAAGGGGTGTCGAAAAATGTGGACCGATTCCGGAACGAGGATTTCGACCTGGTGGTCACCGTCTGTGACGATGCCAACGAAGAATGCCCGGTCTGGCTGGGGAAGGGGAAACGTGTTCACCAGAGTTTTCGCGATCCGGCCAAGGCGGAAGGGACCAACGCAGAAAAGTTGGCGGTTTTTCGCGAAGTGCGCGATGAAATGGCAGCGAAAATCCCTGAAATTTTGAGGTAGTTACATTTCCCGTTTGCGCCTTTATTATTTGACGGGCTGAGTCGAGAGATGGTATTCTTGTTTACGAAAGGATACCAACCCTATGACCAGCCCGTTTGATATCTTATTCGAACGGGTACGCATCGGTCCCGTCATCGCTCTCGATCGATTCTATCAAGTGCCGCGCTGGAGAAGGGGGCGCTTCGGTCCCTAAGGCTCATCGGCGATGCTGAAGCACCGAACCTCATTGCGCAGGAAGTCTTTGTCGGCCATCTGGCTGCCCGCGAGTTTGATGAACCGTCAACCGATGAAACGCCTTTCAAGGTTGAGAGGGTAAGTGTAGGGTAACTAACTCTGCAGCATCCCCAGGTTCTTCATACCGCTATGATCTGAAAAGCTCTGGTCAGTGTGAGGGTTCTTAAGCCTTTTCTCGACCACTTCTCCCAACACGTCGCGATAATCGGAAGTCACGGCCAGATCACCAAACCCTCACGAGGTTCGGGTTATCACACGGAGCGCGCCCCTTCTTGGCCATATCCACCCAATCGCCATGGACCTTTACGCGCACTACATCGGCTGTGAAGTCGGTAACGGTGGAACCATTGTTATTGAAGAGATACGAGCCAACCGCGTAGATATCCACGGGAACACTCAAGTGTTCAAATTTGCGGATCTTCTCCGGATAAAATCCACCGGAGACAACGATCTTCACGCTTCGGCAGAATTCCCGGGCCGCCTGCTGCTGCGACTTAGGCAAGTCCCAGCTTTCCCAGGCCGAATCCATTGCTTTGCGAACGTTGAACACCAGGCGCGGAGTGACTCCAAGGTCGAGGCTTGGCTCACCTAAAGGCGGAACCGAGACGTCGCGGATACTCCCACTTGTGTCCAGTCGTATACCGTAAAGCTTGTATTTATCCGCCTCGGTGTTATGGCCTGCCTCCTTTAACTCGCGATATTTAGAGAACATTGCGCTCAGCGCTCGCAGGGAATCGCGCACGGAATCATTATTGAAATCCACCAGCGCAATCCGTGGAATGGAGGGTGGCAGCAGGCGGGCGAACTGCATCATGGCCTCGGCTGTATCACCCAGGAACGAGGCTATGGCGGCATGCGCCACGGTACCACCGCCTGCGCCGCCCCACCAGTCGCCCTGGGCATCGGTTGAGATGAAGGGTCCCAGATCTTTTTCGTGGTCCAGGTTGAAGCGTTGGACGGCTATGTTATAGGCATAGCCATCGGCAGCCTGGACTTCATGCAGGTCGAAACGGGCGGGGAAGAACAGCACAGGTTTGCCTCGGGCGGCGACCAAAGTTTCGTAGACATTTGTTGCGACCCGGGTCGAACGTGTCAGGATTCCCAGGGTGGGCGTTTCGAGCAGCGCAAAATCACGATACCGGCCGCGCACCCGTAGCACTGGTTGGACCTCTTCCGGGTCGCCATCGTAGGATACCGTACAACCATCTTGCACAGCCCATACTTCGAGCTTGCCCGAAGTGTCCTGGAACCTATCGCCCTTGAAAAAACCGGTGGAATGCTTCAGCATTACAAGTGACTTATCAACTCCCACCACGATACTGGTCCCAACCCTGCGGGTGAACCACTGCATCTCAACTTCTATGTCCCCCGCAGCGATTCCTTCCGCCGAAATTTCCGGGGGCAGGTTGGGGTATTTGCCCGAGTAGGTGTATCCCTCTGCGGAAAGGCCGGCCAGCATCTGGTTGATGTTCTCGAAGTACTTGTCGGAGTACCAGCCGCGCCGCATGCGTTCGATATCAAGTTTAAAGGTTTCGTTGGTAAGGCGTTTGTTATCGAAGAAACTCATTGATTTCCTTTGCGAGACCTAGATTTTTAGAAATTCATCTGTGGATTTTACAAGATGCATGCCTGCATCTGTGAACCTCTCAAAAGCCTGGTTTCCCGCGTCAGTAAAATCTGCACGGGGGACCACCACCGGCGAGGTACAGTCCTCCAAAAGATAGACCTTGTTTGCGAGAGACCCATCTACTGCTTTGATATCATCGAGCAGGTCCGAGATCGTCCAGGCCACACAGTGTGATTTAGCCTGACCGGCGACGACAAGCGCTTCCACTTTTTTGAGGGTGTCAATGAATTTATCGTTGTGTTCACCCAGCTTTTCACCCTTTGGCCCGCTCGTGACTTCGGGCCCAATAACGGAGTAATGTTCCGTAAATGGCTGGTCGCCTTTGACCTCGAAAGCGGGTTGAGTGAGCCTCGCCATGGCGTGAAAGAAAAGAGCTTCTTCCACGCCTGAAACCAGGGCATGACCGATGCCACCCAGCATGGCGTGATATGGCCAAATCGTCAGCGCGTATTTGCCCTTTTTCTCCAGCTCGCGGGCGTAATAGATCATCATTTTCTGTCCATAGTCGGCGGTGATGCCAAAGCGTGGAGCAAGCGCCGCGTTGAATGTCCACTTGCCTTCCTCCAACTCGCCGGCCTGTATGTTTGTATAAGGCGCGGGATGATTCCCGTCTTTATCAACAAAAAAAATGGCGTGGAAGACTTGCTGGGATAGATGCGTATCCATCGTAGCTGAGATCTTCGTAATCTTATCCAGATTACGGTATATGAATTCGCACAGACGTACATTGTCATCCACTGCCCCCCGTCCGCTACGGCCCGCTACAAACAGTTCAAATCCCGGGATGCAGAAAGTATTCTGAACATCAATCAGCAGGAGCCAGATCTGCCTTCTCGCCGCGGCTGCTGTTTGAAGTCCATGCTGATGCGCCCAATCAGTAGCCTGTTTGGCGCGCTCTTCATAGGGTACGCGCCATACTTTGCCGATTTTTTCCGCGTCAAAAAATGGAGGAATGGGGAGTGACATGTTTTTATTCTACCGCGTAGGCAATAACTCGGGACATATTTGTCCCGACCGGTTTTAAACTCGTGCCTTAATCTGTCGTTTTCGGGTGGTGTACCTTATGCGGTCAAACGCCCGCGATGGTCAGTATCAAATCGGTGAGATAGCCAAATACGAAACCCACAAAAAGACCCAGCCCCGCCTGGAACTTTGTGCCGGGCCGCCGGTTGACGTGCAACAATTCGCCGATTATGTAAACCAGGGCCCCCGCCGCGAGAGAGAGAAATAATACGAACATCGCGCTTGAGAGGAAGTAATAACCCACCATGGTACCGAGGAAGGTCGGTCCACCGCCAATCAGACCTGCCAGGCCCAGAAACGCCCAGGATGGCCTTTCGCCTCCCACCAGCGGACCGACAATCCCAAAGCCTTCCGTGGCGTTATGCAGGCCAAAGCCCACGATGAGAAGGGCAGCAAATGCAATTTCGCCGCGCCCAGCTGATTGTCCGATTGCCAGTCCCTCGGAGAAGTTATGTAACCCAATGCCCGTCGCGATCATTAAGGCCAGCCGTGACGGTGATAACGTCTGGCCTGCAACAACCTTGAATCGGATGAACTGGTGCTCGAAAGCGATCAGCCCCAACAAACCAAATCCGAACCCCATTATGAATACTGAAAGTAAAACAAAGAATTCCCCGTAGTTCTTGTTTCCGACGACTGCTGCCGTTATCGGTTCGGAAAGTTTGGTAAATATATCTATCAGGAGAAAAAGCAAAATGCCTGCGGAGGTCATGGAGAGGAATGACCGCGCCCCATCGGATATTCGTTTGATCCTGCCCAGCGGCAACCCGAGATAAATGGTTAAACCAGCGATGGCACCCAGAAATACCGTCTGAATAAAACCCAAGTTTCTCTTCTCCGTGTTGGCATGAAAATCAGCCTAATTTAGGCTGATTTATCGGGATTGTACCATGCGGTACTTGTTTTGAAAAGATTTTTATTACAAAATTGATAAATATTTGTGGATGGTAAGAGATTCTATCTTATTCTTTTAGCCTTTCTCACAACTTTTCCGTGGTAAGCCGGCGCAGTTATACCGACGATCCGGCATAGGCTTGTGTCCAGCAAACGTGAACGGATGCGAGCATCCAACTCTTCCAACGCGTCAGCTGCGATCGTGATCACCGTGGGAAGTTCCGCATTGGAGCGATAATTAAAGAGTTGATACAGCTTCTCGCGTACCCAGGGCGTCATTGACTGCGTGCCGAGGTCATCCAGCATTAAGAGAGGGGCGGTCCTGATCTCATCGAAGCGCCGGTCGAAGGTTGTAGGGCTGTTGGGGCTGAAGGTGGCCCGTAAATGGTCGAGCAGATCAGGCACCATGACAAATAAGGGCGGGTCGCCCAGTTGGGCGCGGTGGTTGGCGATTGCTGCAGCGAGATGAGACTTTCCGGCGGCATAATCGCCGGTAAGGACCAGCCAGCCGCGCGGTTTTTGTGCGAAATTTTGCGCTGCATCGTATGCATCCTTCAGTGACTTGACTACCGGTGCCTGCAGGTCTTCTTCCTTCCGAAGAGAAAAAGTCTCGAAGATTCGATTCGAAAGCAAATCCAGGGACGAAAGCTCGGGGTGACCCGTGTCGGCCATGGGGCGCCGGAAATCAGACGCCATGATCCGGCTCTGTGTGACAAGATCCGGGTCGGAAAGACGCGAGCGGATACGGGCTTCAATTTCGTCCAATAAGAGATTGGTTGTGACCACTGTGGGCAGCTTATTGATATAGCGGTAATTGATGATTTGAAACAATTTCTCCTGCGCCCAGCCGGTGGCATTCTGCGTGCCAAAGTCGTCCAGGATGAGCAGTCTTGCATTGCGAATTTCTTCGAAGCGGGCTTCAAAAGTTGTATCTGCATCGTTGTAGGCAAAACGCAAGGTATCCAGTAAATCCGGCACAGTGAGGAAAAGGGTTGGCACGCCCATGCCAACCGCGTAATTGGCAACCGCGGCTGCCAAATGGGTCTTCCCACACCCATACCCGCCCTGCAAGAGCAGCCAGCCATTCAGGGACTGCGCATAGTGCCTCGCCTGGTTGTAAGCCATTTCAAGCGAATTAGCCTGTAATTCACCCAGCCCCTTGCGGCCGCGGGCCTTGAAGGTCTCAAACGTGAGCTCTTTGAGCTCATCGAGATGGCTGAGCGCGAACAGACGCTCGCGCACCGTGTTCGTCACGTTAGCCCGGCGACAAACACAGATCTCCAGTTTTCCAAAATCGGGATGTCCAACCGGCACTTCCACGCGCAAATACCCCACACCGTGGCAAAACGGGCAGTTCGGGTCTCCTGGCAGGTCGCGCGTGTCTGTTGAAGACGACACCGAGGCGTCGTTTGCCTGTTCAACCGCCAACGAATTTTTTGATCTTGTCTTCGATGTCGCGCTGGCGAGATTCTTTATCGTCTCGTCTATCTTGCTTTTCGCCACGGCCCTTTTCCTTCCAGCGTTTTAAAATCGCTTCGGCGTATTTCCAGCTTCGCTTATTATTCTTCACAGCCAATTCAATTGCATCGGCAATCCAGTCGCCAGGATATGTACCCTCGGCGTCCTTTAATACATCTGCGATCATCGGGGTCAGCGGTCCGATATTCTCCTCATATAGCCTGAATACGTTCGGCCGTTCAAGGGGAGCGGACATGATTTTTCCCGATTCACGCCACTTCCCGCTGGCGAAGGCTTCGGCCGCCGCGCGTCCGCGCGGCGAATTCAAGAAATAGAATACATCACTTTCATGAACAGATTTCAAAAGACTGCCGCGTTGTACTGCTTTGTCCAGACCGGAACGGATCAAATCCTCGGGCAGGCCAAGGTCTTTTGCTTCGAAGTCGGTCTCGCACAGGGCATGGAAGGGACCCTGCAGGTGTTCCATGCGCCAGAGTGCATAGAGCGTAACCTTCAACTCGTCCGCGTCCGTGATCTCGTTCAGTAGCTGATGAAAAAACGAATCGGGAAGTTGACTGAAAATTTCGGTGTCGCTAAAACCACGAAAAGGGGTCATTGGACGTTTTTGTGCCCCGGGAATTGCGTATCGCGCGGCACGAAGCCTCTAAATCATTCGTTCGGATTAAACATCTTTGTGGCGGCGTTCTCAAATTTGGCCAGCGCGCTGCGGAAGATCAGTTCCACGCTGCCGACTGGCCCGTTGCGATGTTTGGCGATGATGATCTCGGCTATGTTTTGCTTAACCGTATCCTTTTCATACTGGTCGGGCCGATAAATGAACATGACTATATCCGAATCTTGTTCCAGCGAACCCGATTCACGCAAGTCGGAGAGCACCGGTCGCTTATCAGAACGTTGTTCCACGGCGCGGCTCAGTTGTGCAGCTGCGAGGACGGGGACGTTCAACTCCCTTGCCAGCACCTTGAGATTGCGCGAGATATAGGAAACCTCCTGCACGCGGTTGTCATTGCGTGTATCGCCGCCCATGAGTTGAAGATAGTCAACGATAATCAGGTCGAGGTGGTGCTCCAGGTGCAGGCGCCGGCATTTTGTCCGAAGCTGCAGCGGCGTGATCGCAGGCGTATCGTCCAGGAAGATGTGCGTATCAGACATGACTTCGACCGCGTGTGCAAACAACGGCCATTCGTTCTCCTGCAGCTTGCCCGTTCGCAGCCGTTGTGAGTCAATCCCGGTCTCCTGCGCTATGAGGCGCTGTACCACCTGTTCGTTCGACATTTCCAGCGAAAAGATTGCCACATGCTTCTTGTGGGTCAGCGCCGCGTTCTTCGCCACGGATAGCAGGAAGCCGGTTTTGCCCTGGCCGGGGCGTCCGGCGATAATCAACAGGTCGGACGGCTGCAAGCCGCTCAACATCTTGTCGAGGTCGATGAAACCGGTGGGCACTCCAAAGATTTCTTCATCGCGTTTCGCGAGGTCATCGATCCGGTCGTAGTATTCGCTCAGGACGGCAGAGATCGGCTGAAGGTCGTGTTTGAGCCTTCGCTCGCTGACGTTGAAAACGGCCTTTTCGGCTTCGTCCATTACGTTATCAATGGTCGAGTCTTCGTTGTAGGCTATCGAAGCGATTGCATTCGCGGCATTGATCATCTTGCGGCGGATGGAATGGCTTTCCACGATGCGCCCGTAAGATTCAGCGTTGAGCGATGTCGGCACCTGGTTGACCAGGGCGGTTAAATAAGCCGGCCCGCCTATCTCGGTCAGTTGGCCTTTACGGTCAAGCTCTTCATTGATCGTCAACAGGTCGATCGGGATGCGTTGTTCGTGCAGGCTGGTGAAGGCTTCCCAGATCCACTTGTGCCGGTGTATATAAAAATCGTCGGCCTGCAGGAACTGGGCGACGTCATAATAGACTTCGGGGTTAATAAGAACCGCCCCTACAACGGCTTCTTCAGCTTCCCGGCTGTGTGGGATACTCGGCGCGGAGGGGGCGGTAGTTTCTTCAACGGGTGAAAAATCGGTCATTTCTTCTTGGGCTTTTTTGGCTTATCCGGTTTGTCAGTCTTGGGTTTATCGGACTTGTCGTCTTCGTCCGGTTTGTTCTTATCGTCGAGTTTATCGAGGTCGAGCTTACCGAGGAAATCTTCAAAGACAGACAAACGCTCGGTGTTTACTTCGCCAACGGGAGGAGCAGGCCGCGAAGTTCTTTGACCCGAGGTTTCCGTCCCCGGGTTCGCTTCCACATCTGTGTCGGGCGTAATCCCGGCCCCTTCCATTACGCTCTCATCCACGAGGATGGACACATGTGCGCGCACGGCCAAGGCAATGGCATCCGAGGGGCGCGAGTCTACATTGGTTTCCTGACCGTTGACTTCCGCGACAATATTTCCGTAAAAAATGTCTTCTTTGAGCGAAACGATCTCAATGCGCTTGATCTTAGCATTGAGCGTATTAAAAACGTTTTTGAGCAGGTCATGGGTCAGGGGACGGACGATCTCCACTTCTTGCAGGGCAACAGTAATCGCTTCCGCTTCATAGGGCCCCACCCAAATGGGCAGGTAACGGTCAGCACCGATCTCGCGCAGGATCACCAGTCTCTGCGGTGACATCAGGTTGACGCGGACACTATCGATCGTCACTTCTATCATTCTAAACTCCAAGAGTTTCTTATTCTATCATAACACCAGCAGAAGATACCCATAAGCGCTGGTTGCGAGCGCCTGAGGAAGGGCATACTCTTCTCTGAAATGCTTAACGATTGCCTTATGAAAATCATATTAAGCCGGGCCGTGAAGGCGGAAGGGAATACTCTAAACGTCTTGTATGCAGCCGCTGGAATCTGATGTTCTCTAGGCGTCCAGATGATAGGTATGATACGTATTCTGACATGGGTTGCCCCAGCAGATATGCATCTCGCGGGTCGTAAGGTCAATCACCATCGCATTAATGGTCTTCTCCCGGTCCAGGGGATCTGACCCGTCTGAAGCATGGCTGCAGATCGAATTTGGCAGGTTTACGTGGTCTTTTTGAACGGCTTGCAGCGTCTTTATATTGTGCCCCGAATTCTGTCTCAGCAGGCGGTTGGCGCGGAAATAGCGCACGCGTGAGGAGATCAACTCTTCGGGGTCGCTCTCGATATCCTTCATGTACGGAGAGAGATAATGATTGGTATGCACCATGTAGCCATCGGTACCGTGCAGGATCTCAAAACGCCGCGCCGAGACCTCAATGGAGTACATCTCTCCACTTTCGTGAACCACCAGATGGTTATACCCGGCTGCCCGGTGAGGCAGCAGCGCGCGCCCAATTGCCCCTGAAATACGGCGCGCGCCCAAAACGGCGCGTGCAACCACCAGGCGCGGAATACCGATACGTGAATCGGTAGGGTAGACCGAATTGATCAGTTGGGCAAGCCCATAAGCGTTGAAACCCACATTGGGTAACAGACCTCCATAGGTCATGGCAAGAAAAGGGGGCTCATCCTTGGGCTTGGCGGATATGACGTATACATCGTCCTCATCTTCCGGTACCCAGTCTTCGGTGTGGGCGGCCAGGACATGTCCGTCTGCAGTCCGTTGTTCGTTCACAGCAAAACTTGTGCAGCGCGTGAGATGTAGGGCGTCCATCGTGACCGCTTCCATGGCATTGAGCGCCATTACATCGTCAAATTTCGCATTGGCGCCTTCTGCAATCCCGCGCATTTCATCTACATACTGCGGATAGCGTTCTTCGGCAAACGGCAGATACTTGCGCGCCTGAATTTGCGCCCCATCCCAGGTGAGCTCGAGCTGGTCATATGATTGATCGATCAAGTTATGCCCGTTACTGATGCTGTGTTGTATCTGCTCGCGGCGCGCTTCGCCGATCTGGCAGCCCATTTCGTGGTGAGAGCCGGACACCTGGATTAACGGGGGCGGTGCGTTGTGCACTGGAGTGTTCGGTACCTCAACTTTTGGCAACATGGTCTCCTTTCCACAAAGTATTACTGTGATTTCTAAATGTGATTGGTTGTCCCACTCGGTGCTGGTGCAAAAATCCAATTACTGGCAAGCGGCATACGCAAACCCGCCCCGGCAAAACACGCCGAGGCGGGCTAATTATATCATGCGGATATTCTCGAGCTCCGCAAATGCGGAGAGCTTCAAGACGCAGGTGGGATGGGCATACCTGAGCTTGTGCCGTTATCCATGGCAGGCGTATTCAGTACAGGACGATACAGAGGCCTGGTGCCAAACATTGTGATCACGGCGGCGCCCAGACCGATCAATCCAACCAGCACGCCAGCGAGCCAGCCTATACACGGTACGAGATTAACAGTTCCAAGCACAATGGCCAGCAGGAAGGTTCCGAAGCCAGTGGAGAGCACCGGCTCCCAGGATTGATGAATTGCCTTTGTGAAACGGTCGCCCACCTCCATACCGAAAGCAACTACGCCGAAAAGCAAGGCGAGCGCCAACAGGATGCCTGCTGCCAATGCAACCGGGATCAGGATCAACGTTACGACCAGAATGATCAGGGCTATCGGAGCGATGACGACAGTCAACAAACCGATGCTGCCGGCCATGAACGGTTGGGAGATGACGGCTTGCGCAACGCGGTCGAGCTGCGGGTGGAGGAATACGGCCAACAGCATGGCAAGCGCAGCGAGCCCTAGGGCCTGGAAGAAAACAGCCGCGGCTGTTCCCACTGGGCCAAAATCGACATGAAATCTCGGGGCAGGCGGCACAGACGGGTTTTGAGTGCCTGGCACCTTGGGCAGCTGGATGATAGGCGGAGGCAAGTTGCTCACAATATCGCCGCCGATCTTTGCGCCCTGTGCGCGTTGCAGTGAGCCGCCTACAGTCACCACATTACCGGTCACGGAAGCTTTTTCGCCCATCGTAACCAATCCACCGATCACCACCGCATCCCCTGTGCCTTGCCCATCGAGGGTCAGGCTCCCACCGATAATCACAATATCACCTTTTACGATGGCGCTTTGTTCGATGGTGGCCTCACCGCCGATGACGACCAAGTCGCCAGCCAGCGTGTCGCCACTTTTCAGGGTGAAGTTTTGCCCTACGACCACACGGCCATCCTTCGGGCTGCTCAAGGCATGGGCCGAACGGGTTGGCAGAAGCAAAAGGGCCAATAACATAATTCCGTAAACTAATTTTTTCATCTTTCAAACTCCTTGCGGTGTACGAGTGACCCGCCAAATTGAAACGATCCACAAAAGGCTGACTCCGGAGATCACCAAAGATAAGAAGAACAGGCCGGCAGGTGAAATAAAAGTTGGTATCACGCGCAGCAGGACCGAGCTCGCCACGCTAAGCACCTGAAGGGAGGTTAGCAAGAAAAGGAAATAACCAACCGCGGTGGTGATCCATTCGGCGGGCGAGCTTAGGGCTTCCTGGATGAGGGGCCCCGCCAACCAGTAAAGCAGGCCCAAGCCGCCCACCACCAATACGAGCGTACCGATAATCTGTCGCCATCTCTGTTCACGGCGGCGCTGCGCCAACCGTGTTTGAAAGCGATCTCTGAACCCCGGGGCAGGGGATATTGCACGCGTGGAATGCAAAGCCAGGTTGGATTCAGCAATGGCTGAGCACGCAGTACAAATCCGCAGGTGGGATTGCAGGTCGCGCTTCTGTTCTGGGGAGAGAGGCTGATCGTCTAACAGCCAATCTTCAAAAGGCCGGTGATTCATGAGGCCTCCTTTCGGTTTTTGATCGTGGTGTTTCTGCCTGCCAAAGACCTGCAAGTTCACGCCGGGCCCGGTGGAGCCTGGACTTGACTGCACTCACGGTCAGATTAAGGGTCTGGGCGATCTCGGCTTCAGAGCAATCATTCCAATATCGGAGCACGATTGCCGCCCGGTCTACGGAGTCGAGGCGTTTAAGTAAACCTTGCATTTGTTCACGCTGTTCGCTGTGCAGCACTTCGGATTCGGGATTTGGCGTGTCCGGGTCGGGCAGCTCCACGCCACTTTCTTCCTCGTCCTGATCAATGGAAGTCATCGAAAACTTGCGGCGGCGAAGGCGGTCGATGCAATAGTGCGCGGCAATCGATAGCAGCCAGGTCGCAAACGGCCTCTTCTGGTCGTAGCGATGGAGATGCTGATAAGCCCGCAAAAAGGTCTCCTGCGCTGCATCTTCCGCGGACTGAGGCTCGCCCAACATGCGATAGCACAGGTTATAGACGTGTTTCTGGTAGGCATCCACCAAATTGGTGAAGGCTTCGTCGCTGCCTTGCTGGGCCTGGAGTACCCAGGCCATTTCTTGATTCACACCTTCTCCTTTGCCGTTCTATTTATTTTACGCAGGAGGTTACAGAAAGTTGCAGCCATCTTCAGGGGATGTCCATACAAATCCGCAAAGTCCAATGAAGTTGAAGACTGTCCAGGCAGGCCGCTTACCGTGCCATTTTCTTAATTTTCGAAAGGGATCAGGATGATACCAGCAACGGCAAGGCTATTCTTTGAAGCGGCTTTTTCTCACAAAATGTATTTACGGTTGATGTACAGAGGCGGGCCTTCTCGGCTCCTCCTCAGGGGTTTGCTTAGCGGTCAATCCTTAGTGTGTGTTGCATCTGAAACTTTGCAGCGCCTCGGTAAGTAAGTTCTTAGGGAGATCAGGCTGGGGTGCATAGGCTTTCCAGGCAAAGGCCCGGCCACCGCAAACCCAGGCAGCCCCACCCCCATACGGCAGCACGGCGGTGGCCGTTGTGGTAACAGGGACGTAGAGAACATTTAAGTCGCCAATCAAAAGCGGCGCCAGATCGCCACTGCGGGTATCCACTTTGCTGTCCAGTATTACATCAAGCATGAATTGAGGATCATTGCTGCCAGGCGCATCCTGCCAAACGAATTGAATAAACAGATTGGCATTGTACGCGGCCAGGATGCCTTGAGAAGCCGTGCTGGGCGCGGTGGGGTTGCGCTGCGCACTTACGTCAAAGAACGCCATGTCTGCCGGGTGACCGATGCAGAATTGATACTCACAAAAAAGGCCCGCAAGGGGAGGAAGGGTGGGCGCAGGCAAAATCGGCGGCGGCGGATAAGGCGTATAGGTTGGAATCGCTGCAACTGTTTGCTGAACGGCGCTACTGACTTGTTCCTCCACGCTAGGCGTCTTTGGTCCACATCCGGCCGCCAGCAACAGGCAGGCAAAACCAATAACAAAACAAGGTTTCATGGGCATGCTTTCAGGATCGAGGGCGCGAGGGCCTCTGCGAGTTGCTGCTGACCCTCTGGAGTAAGATGCAGAGGCGTGTCGGTAAAATAGCTAGGGGGGAAAAAGTTCCAAAGATCGAGATAATTCCAGCCATTTTGGCTGGCAGCCTCCCCGAGGTATTCGCGGTATTGATCGTACACCCAGCGTGGATAGTAGCTGTTGTATCGAAGATCGCTGTTCGGTATGCCGCTGAGGATCAACATCGGTTCATTGATCAGCAGTACCGGTGTGTTGCCGGCAAGCTGATAGAAATCCTGAACTTGATCCAGGGATACTTGCGATTTGCGCAAGGTTGGGGGCTTTAAGCCCTCAAAAGTGGTGTCATTGGTAAGCCCCGGCGGCATCACCTCAGGCGGACCCGGGATCTGGTCTACGCCCGTTGCCAACTGGATCATTGGATACAGTTGATAGCGGGCGATTCGAAACAGCGCCCGCTGTTCGTAGAACACTTCGTCTAACAGACTATTTCGCTGGTAACCCTTGGGTAGAAAACCGAAACGGCTGGCTAATTTGTAAAATTCATCCGGGTTTTGGGCTACCAAAACGTGATCTACCCGTGTCTTGGGCATCAGCGTATACCAGGTGATGAGCCAGATGATCATATCGGGCTGGTATCCTCGCACCTTATCGAGGATCATCAGATCCTTGGTCGATGATGACCGCGGAAAGCTCAGGTTATAGGCTGTTACTTTTCTATTTCCACAGGTCAGGTTTAATGCGTTCAGTTGGCTCGGGAGCGTCTGATCAGGTGTGAGTTGGAGTCCCCATACAGCGGAGTCGCCGAATACCATCACCCGGAACTCATCTGGAGACTTCGGCTGTGAGACGATGTGCGAGGCAACCATTGCATCCAGGTTGTCAACATCCAGGGCGGCGTCTATTGGATCTAATGTGGCGATTGGAAAACGCTGGCGCTCCATTCCCAGCGGAGCATAAACATTAAGAAGACCCAGGTCAGGGGTCAAAGAATAAAGGACGAATTCAAAGATCAGGAATAGAAGAACTCCCTTAATGAGCACGCGCCAAGGGTTTACAGTTGCTTTCACCTCGTTAATTATACACGCGACGTTTTTTGCATCTTTCGGGTCGTTGCTGATTTGGCAGGGCCGCCTGGCTACTCTCTATTCCTGCCCCGTCTTTAGCTCGATTTCCTCGATTTCGAGCCATTCGCTTTGTGGATTCTTCTCCATCCCCCATTTCAATCTTCCATCTGGCGTAAAGGCGGCATACTGGTTATCGATCCAGATGACCACCCCGAGCGGTGCAGCCGGGCTGACTGGCGTATCAAGGACGAGCTTATCATCCACCCAAAATAGGGAGCGCGAAGGCCTCCACCCAAGACGGTAAGTATGCCACTCGGTTGTGTTCACGCTAAGGTTGGTCCCATCCTCTGCGATGACCCTGCTCAACAGCCTTCGCGTTGTTTTCCTCGAAAAAGGGAATGCCAGGCCCGCCGAAATTAGCGTCCGATCGAAAGCCAGGCTTTGAAACACCTGGGCAAGGAAACCTTGTCCGGGTTTGTCGTCACGGAATGAGATGAAATTCTTAGGGGAAGCATTGAAGAACCAAATCGTATTTGGCAGGGCTGGAAGGTGAAGGAAGCCTTCGCCGGGACCGAAGGAGAATCCAAAAGGATCATTCCACAGGCCAAAGCCCCATGTCCCCGGCGCATTTGGAGAGGATATGCGGGCACGCAAACTAAAAGTCAGAGGGGGATGCCTTGGAAAAGCACTCCTAACGAGGCCCAGGTGATCGTCAAGCTGAGATAAGCGGTAGCGGGTGGATGGCCCTCCCGGGATTGTGAGACGCCACCCCCGGGCTGTAGTCGTTATCGTGCCGTCGCGGGATAAACGAGGCTTAAGGTTCATAACATTACGCTTGGTTCGCGGATTCGATTTCTGTGGTGGCGCGCCTCTGAGAATCCGTGTGCTTGCGGTTGACAAGGTAGATTCCCAAAATGATGATCGCGCCGCCGAATAGTACAATGAATGTGATCGTCTCTCCCAAAAAGGGCGCAGCCAAAAGCGTTGTGACCAGTGGCTCGATATTCAGGAACACACCGAGCTGCGAGGCCGGCAGCACCTGCAAAGCATCGTAATACGCAATGTAAGCCAGGCCTGAACCGAAGATACCCAGCCCCAGAACCGCGATCCAGCCGCGCAAGTCCAGGCGGCTGACTTCATGCAAGCCCGGTCCAAAACCCAACAGCCATATCGTTGTGAAAAGCCAGCCGCACAGCATCACATAGAACATCATGCGCGCTGCGGGGTGCCGCGCCAACCCGCGCCGCGAGAGAATGGTGTAGATGGCCCAGTTGGGTGCGCTGATCAGGATGAGAAGATCGCCGGTGGTTCCCACCCCATCGGTGAACAACGCGCCGAGGTTTCCCTTGCTGACGATCAATAAAACGCCCAAAGCTGCCAGTGTAATGCCGCCCATCTGAAACCAGCTTAATTTCTCTCTCAACACGGACCATCCGAGCAGAGCGATGAAAACGGGCGTGGTGGCGACGATCCAGGCGGTTGTGGTAGCCTGCGCAGTCCTGAGACCGTTTGCCTGTAACCATTGATGGAAGGCGACGCCAATGAAACCTAATAGAGCAAAATAGGCCCACTCATTGGGTTCGGGAAGCGCAAATTGCTTGCGCAGTGCAACTGCCCCGCCAAGGATGGCGACGCCCATTGCAAACCGCAGCCATACGACGGTCGCCGGGGATACTTCCTGCAGCGCGATTTTGGTCGCGATAAAGGTCCCGCCCCATATGACGACTGTAAAAAGAGCTTCAAGGATGGGGATCGTCCTGGATTTCTCTGGCATGGTGGCTCTTTGGCAAGTTTCTCTATTATAATTGGCGCTCGGAGGTTCCTTCATGGAAATTACCTGGTACGGACATTCCTGCTTCCGCCTTGCTGAACGAAACATGGCAACGGTGGTTGTGGATCCGTTTGATAGCAAGTCAATTGGTTATTTTCCGCTCAAACTCAAGGCGGATATCGTTACCGTCAGCCACGATGCGCCGGGGCACAACAATACCGACTCGGTCAAAGGCGCTTCGCACGTTATTACCGGCCCCGGCGAGTTCGAGATCGGGGGCGTGTTCATCACGGGTGTTCAGACCGATGGCGGTGGTCACTCGAAAAAAGCGAAGGATGGGGTGCGCAATACGCTTTATGTTTTTGATTATGACGGTATAACAGTCGCGCACCTTGGCGATCTTAAAGAAGTGCCTACACAGGCAGAAGTCGAGGCCCTTGGAACGGTTAACGTAGCACTCATTCCGGTGGGCGGTGGGGGGGGCCTCAACGCATCGAAAGCAACGGAGGTCGTGAGCCTGCTGGAGCCCAACATCGTCATTCCCATGCATTATTCCACTTCGGACGCAAAGCTTCCTCTCGATTCACTGAATAAATTCCTGAAGGAGATGGGTTTAAGCAAACAGGAAGCCCAACCTTCCCTCAAAGTGACTCGCAGCAGCCTGCCTGATGAGACGCATGTTGTAATTCTGGATTACCAACGCGAGTGAATAACGTGCCTGTAAAAGTCATCATGACCTGGGACATTGCATCCGAACACGAGCAGGAATATTTTGAGTTCGTTATCGGTGAGTGGGTGCCGGGAGTCCAACGACTAGGGTTTCAGCCGGTGGACGCCTGGGCCACAGTCTTTGGGGCTTATCCACAGATCCAGGTTGGATTATTGGCCGATAACGAGCCCAAGGCTCGTGAAATGCTGGACTCCACAGATTGGAGGGCGCTCGAGGACAGGCTGCTGACCTTTGTCAGTAATTTTTCCTATAAGGTCGTTCCGGCGCGCATCGGCTTTCAATTCTAGCAGTGAAACCTGATTTGTCCGGATGGCGCAAGTTCTTTATCTTGGCGGCTCTCGAAGCGGGAGCCGCTTTCTTCATATTATTGCTGATACCGCGAACCGGGGCCGCTTTCTCCCTGTCGCGTTTTGCCCTGCTGGCCCTGCTCTTCGCGTTTATTATCTCCTCTATTTATTTAGCTCTTCGTTTGCCGGACGCACTCGCTTTTCTTGCGCGGCCCGCTTACGCATGGTTCTCAGCCTTATTTGCGCTCATTTTGGCGGTTGGCCTCTTTTTCCTGCGATATCTTGACCCCGCCCGTTTCCTGCCGATCTACCAGCGCCTCAGCCCGCTTCTTTTTTATCTTCTAATCCTCGCGCTTCAATTTCCACTTTTCATCCTGGCGTTTCGTTATGGTCTCCATTTCGACAATCTGTTGAGGCGCAGGCCCATTTATTTATCAGCGCTGATCGCTTTTTGCCTCCTGCTCCTCGTCTATCTGTTCATTGCGCTGACCCGAATCGGCCTGATACCGGACCCAGCCTATTGGGGTGAGCCTGGTGTCCCATTGCTGGTTTGGCAGATGGCTTTGGCGATCCTGGCAGGCATGTTTATTTTGCTGCTTGGATTGCGATCATCCTTTCCATCCCGCGTGGATGTGATCTTGCCCATGGGCCTATGGCTGCTGGCCGTTGTAATCTGGCTCCATGTGCCGGTATCTGTGATGCAAAATAGTTTCTATGCGCCCATCAACCCACCGGCCGGCCAACCATTCCCCAACTCCGATGCGGGTTATTACGATTCGATGGCGCAAAGCCTGTTGATTGGGTATCCATATCTGGGCGACATTCCAACGCGTCCGCTGTACGTTGTTTTTTTAGCTTTTTTGCACCTGCTGGCAGGGGATCGCTATAGCCTGATCATTGCCGGCCAAACGCTCCTGCTGGCGTTTATCCCCGTCGTCCTGTATTTTCTCGGAAGGAAATTGCACAGCCGTACAGCGGGTGTGATCGTCGCCCTGTTTGCGATCTTTCGCGAATGGACTTCGCTGCTTATTTCATCGCAGACACGCGTATCGAATACCAAGACCCTGCTTGTAGATTTGCCGACCCTACTTCTGATTTTATTGTCCTGCTTGTTTGTCCTGCGCTGGCTGGAACGCAAGGACTGGAAGAGTGGGTTGGTCGCAGGCGGATTATTTGGCATCCTGCTTCTGTTGCGTACCCAATCCATGCTTATTCTGCCGGTGCTTTTCCTTCTGGTGATTCTGGTGTACGGCCTGCGCAGTCGCGGACGGGCCATTGCACTCGGGTTCTTCTTAATTGGCTTCGGGGTAACGATCGCCCCCTGGCTGGTGCATAATCTTATACATAGCGGGCAGCTTACTTTTGATGCCCCGTTTGAATACCAGGTGGTTGCCAGCCAGTACCAGTATACGGGTAATCTCGATATTCAAAATGTAGACCTACAGGGCAAGGGACTTCTCGGTATCCTGATCACCTTTGCCCTGAAAGACCCCAAATTCGTTTTTGGGTTTATAGCGACTCACTTCTTCGCGACCATGATCAATGGCCTGCTGGCGTTGCCTTTGATCGAATCATATAACGGCCTTTCGGCCCCGGTCAATCTTTATTGGATGACCTGGAACGGTAGCCTGAGTCTAGCCAACTCGCTGCTGATTATCCTTTATTTGGCAATCATAGCCGTCGGTCTTGGCGCAGCCTGGAGACGCTTTCGCTGGGTTGGGCTTGTGCCACTGGCATTTTCGCTGGGTTATGCTCTTGCGAACGGTGTTGGGCGTTTCTCCGGTTGGCGCTATGATCTGCCTGCCGACTGGATCTCATATTTTTATTTCGGCATTGGCGTCGCGGAGATCTTGAGCGCGCTGGCATTGGTTTTCAATGCGCAGGGCGAAGCGATATTTACCTCGCCTGTCACGGATAAGCCGCCTGCGCCGAGATGGCCTCAGGGCCTGCTGCTTGCCGGAGCATTTGCTCTGATCGGTGCGTTGCCCTGGATGGCCGAGGGCCTGGTTTCACCTCGCTATGCAGGCGAGACTCCGTCTCAGTTGGTGTCCCGGCTTTCGGATTCCCCTGCAGTTCAGAGACTTGGCGCGGATCGCACGCAGATCGAAGCTTTTATCGCGGCTCCACAAACGAGTCTAAAGATGGCACGTATGCTCTACCCACGCTTTTTCACTCGAAACCTGGGCCTGTCTTCCAGCCATCCGTGGCCGGCGTACGCTCCCCGTGATTTTCCACGACTAGGTTTTGTGCTCCTTGACCAATCCCGTAGCTACGCTGTTTTTCCCTCGCGTACGATTCCTGATCCGTTCCCTTCTGCGGCTGATACTATCGTTTTGGGCTGCCAACGCACGGATTACCTTGAAGTCCGACTCATCCTCTTTCCAGATTCGAACACTGCTTACATGAGCGCCCCGCTCACAGTTCCCTGTAACTGAACGCCCAACACGCAATCTGGATCACTGAAAATAGGTATGTCGCGGTTTGCCTCCCAACTATTGACCTGGTACCGTCTTAATGGTCGGACCCTCCCCTGGCGCGATCATCCTGATCCCTACACAGTATGGGTCTCTGAAATTATGCTCCAGCAGACCAGGGTGGAAACAGTCATTCCTTATTTCGAAAGATGGATGAAGTTGTTCCCCACCATCCAGAAGCTATCCGAAGCCGGTGAAAAGGATATCTTGAAGGCTTGGGAAGGACTTGGCTATTACAGTCGCGCCCGAAATTTGCACAAGGCTGCGAAAATTGTTGTCGAAAAATACGGCGGTGAATTGCCCCGCAACTTGGACGAGCTGCGCGCCCTGCCGGGGATCGGCCGATATACCGTTGGCGCGATTGCGTCGATGGCGTTTGGGATGGACGAGCCTACGCTTGACGGAAACCTCCGCCGTGTGTTTGCGCGTCTATTCGATGTGACCAAAGCTGCTGATTCTCCTGCAGGCGAAGAAATACTTTGGGGGCTGGCTGCCAAGCATTTGCCGGAAGGTCAGGCCGGTGATTACAACCAGGCCCTGATGGATTTAGGCGCGACAATCTGTGTACCCAGGAATCCGCGCTGCCTTGTATGCCCGTTGATGAAAATTTGTAAGGCTCGTGGCGCTGGAACCCAGGAATTGCGCCCGGTTTTGAAGCCGAAGAAGGCAACTCCTCATTATGTCAGCCTTGCCGCAGTGATCGTTGCCCGGAGACGCGTTTTGTTGGGGCAGCGTCCCTCGAAAGGGTTGCTGGGTGGGTTGTGGGAATTTCCAAATCGCCGAGTGGAGGGTGAACCTGCTAGAGAATTGGTGCATGCGATCAAGGCAGAATACGGGATGAAAGTGAAAAGGCAAGTAGCTATGAACACTGTCAACCATGCGTATAGCCACTTTAGCGTAACAGTCTATCCTTTTCTCTGTGAAGTGGTTGGTTTGCCCAAAAAGAACGACCTGCGCTGGGTAAGATTAGCTGAACTAGACGATTATCCAATGGGTAAAATCGATCGACAAATTGCGCAACAGGTTCAGCGGATTGTGTCCAAGACATAAATCAACAAATCCAAGCCCATTGGAATTAGGGGCTCCGGGAGAATCGCGGTTTCGAGCGGTTCTGGAAAACATGTGATACCCTGTATAAAGATGAATGATAATTCCCGCGAACGCCACAGGATGGTCTTGGAGCAGATCTCTGCCCGCGGCTTGGACGACCCTCGTTTGCTGGCGGCTTTCGAGTCGGTGCCGCGACATCTTTTCGTGCCTGAAAAATGGCGCTCTGCTGCCTACCAGGATCATCCATTACCCATTGGTTTTGGCCAGACTATCTCTCAACCTTACATCGTCGCGCTTATGACGAGCTTGTTGCATTTAATGGGAGAGGAGCGTGTCCTGGAGGTGGGGACCGGTTCAGGGTATCAGGCCGCAATTCTGGGTGGCATGGCCGGTGAGGTGCACACAATTGAATTTGTCCCCGAGTTGGCTGCCCGGGCGGAAGAATTGTTACGGGGTTTAGGCGTCGGGAATGTGATTGTCCATTCAGGCGATGGCTCTCTGGGTTGGCCGGGATCAGCGCCCTATGCAGGCATTGTGGTTACTGCCGCAGCCCCCAAGGTGCCCGGGCCGCTGTTGGAGCAATTGGCCAAGGATGGCCGGTTGGTCATACCGGTTAGCCGCCGGTGGCGAGATCAATTCTTGAAAGTAATTACTCGCCGCGACCAGGAGCTCACAGAACAAGTTATTACAGGTGTGGCTTTTGTGCCTCTAAGGGGCAAGTACGGCGTGAGGGGAAGGTAATAAAAAATGCCCGTCATTCGCAATGACGGGCATTTTGATTCTTAGGGCTTGGTTAAGGTCACAAAGACCATCGGCCTGCGTTTGACCGTCTCATGCAGGTAACTTTTCACAGCAGCGACGATCTCCTTCTCATTTTCCAATCCCCCGCCGTTGACCACTTCCATCACGCGCTTCCGTACTTCCGGGATAAGGGTTTCTGCATCTTGCGGCGAAACGAAACCGCGGGTGATGATCTCGGGTTCATGGAGCAAACGTCCTGTAAGTTTATCCAGGCCGATGTCAACCAACAGGATCCCATTGCGGGCCAGCATTTCGCGTTCTCGCATGACACCATGATCGATATCCCCGATGGATTCGCCGTCGACGAAGATGTAATCTCCAGGGATGCGTTCACCGAGTTTGATCTTGCCGCCCACTAATTCCACGATCTGGCCATTCTCAACGACAACAATGTTCTCTTTGGGTATCCCCACCTGTTCGGCCAGAGCAGCATGTCGCGTAAGCTGGCGCAGCTCCCCGTGGATGGGCAGAAAGTGTTTCGGTTTGACCAGGTTGAGCAGGAACTTTAGCTCTTCCTGGCTGGCATGCCCCGAAACATGGATGGGAAGCACACCGTCGTAAATTACATTTGCGCCACGCCGTATTAACCGGTTAATGGTCTTGCTGATCGTCTCCTCGTTGCCGGGGATGGGATGCGATGAGAGCACGATGGTATCGCCGGGTTTGAGATCGAATTGGCGGTTTGTTCCCGTCGATAATCTTCCAACAATCGAAGAGGGCTCGCCCTGCGAGCCGGTGCACATGATGACAATTTTGTGCCCCTGCATGTGAAGGGCCTGGTCGATTGGGACCAGCAAATCATCCGCGATGTTGAGGTATCCCAGCTTGCGCGCGATCTTAACGTTATCGATCATGCTGGGCCCCGCCAGCGCCATTTTGCGTCCATGCTTTGCAGCCGCATCCGCCACCTGCTGTATGCGCGAGATGAGCGAGGCAAAAGTAGCGATCAGCACCCGGCCGTCTGCTTCTGCAAACACTTTGTCAAAAGCTGGACCGATCACCATTTCCGACGGGGTCCAACCTGGACGTTCCGCGTTGGTGGAGTCGGAGAGTAATAAATCCACGCCGCGCTGCGCAAACTCGGCCAGCTTGGCGTAATCGGTGGGCCAGCCATCCACCGGGGTGAGATCGAATTTGAAGTCGCTCATGTGAACGACAAGCCCGGCAGGCGTGGTAATCCCCAGTCCCACGGCGTCCGGTATGGAGTGTGAGATGTGATAGAACTCGATCTTGAAAGGACCCAACTCGATGCATTGGCCGGCCTGCACCGTGTGAAGGTGGGCATGACTGTTCGTTCCGTTGCGGGTCAGTTTTACCTCGATCAGGCCGCGGGTCAGGGGGGTGGCATACACCGGCGCAGGTATGTCGTTCAAGACGTGGTGGATCGCGCCGATATGGTCCTCATGACCATGCGTGATAATTATGCCCACCACCTGGTTTGCTTTGCTCCGCACATATTCATAGTCGGGAATGATATAGTCAATCCCGAGCATGTCATTTTCGGGGAACATGATGCCTGCGTCTACGATGATGATCTTATGATCGAATTCGTAGGCAGTCATATTCTTGCCGACTTCCCCAAGTCCACCCAGGGGGATGATCTTCAATTTTCCTTGCTTAACCATACTGGTTTATTTTTTCCTCGCTATTTTAATAAGATTTATTTATCCGCCATTGGCGGTTAAGGTCACTTTCATGATATACAAAAATGCCCGGCGGTCAGTAGACTCCGCGGGGCCTTCGTGCCACACCTGCAATTCCTTTTCCAAGTTTCTTGCAAAACTGCCAAAAGGCAGTGAAAGTCAATTTCCAACTGTCGTTAGTATAGCAGTTGTGCGAGGATTTGTCAAAGCTTGGTGTGTAAATGTTTTGTTAATTACCTGGCGGCTTGCCGTGGAGTGGAATCGGGTCTTTTAAGTGCAAACACGGAAGTCCTGAAACGTGCCGTCTAGATTTTAGCTTGGAATTCGCTTGCACATCTAACGAAACTAATGGGTTTGTACTTAGCTAGATTTCCTGCAAAAACTGTGCCTTTTTTAAGACCAACCGGCGTTCAGCCTGTTCGGGTGCGTCTGTCGAGCACCCGTGTTCTCCGCAGCTGGAATCCAGCCGTTTTGAGAGGTGGGTGGTTTGGAATTGGTTGAGGAGGTCATTCTGCGCGGCCTCACAACTTCGCGGGCTTTTTGGCAGTGATAAAATCCTTTTGAATCTGCGGAGGCATCATTATGCAAACATCACGCTTACGGGCCCGCTACCGCTTCATTATGTGGTTCTTCGCCCGCGCGACGGCCGGCATCGTTTTCTGGGAACTCATACTGCCGCGTATCGGACTTCGGGCCCTGACTCGCCGGACCCGTTCCGCGCGTTCCAGGCAGATCGCGGTTCAATTTCGTGCGATGGCGCTCCGGATGGGGGGCGTCATGATCAAGGTCGGACAATTCCTTTCAGCACGCCTGGATGTTTTACCACCCGAGGTGACCGAGGAATTATCAGGTTTGCAGGATGAAGTCCCGGCAGAGGATTTCGCCGCGATCCGCCTACTGGCTGAGGCAGAGCTTGGAGCCCGATTGGAGGAAAAATATGAGGGCTTCGAAGAACGCCCTTTGGCGGCGGCCTCTTTGGGCCAGGTTCACCGTGCGGGCCTAAGCGCCGAAACACCGGAGGCCGATGATTTCCGCGACGTTGTCGTGAAAATCCAAAGACCGTTTATTGATCAATTGATAGATGTCGATTTTTCTGCGCTTCGTCGTGTTGGGGGGTGGTTGCAGCTTTATGGTCCCATCCGCAGGCGCGTGGATGTTCCTGCCCTGATCGAAGAGCTGTCGGCCACGGTTCATAATGAGGTGGATTATCTGGCCGAAGGCAAGAACGCCGAAAAGTTCGCCGAAAACTTTGCAAAGCGCCGACGCGTTCACGTGCCGCGTGTCGCATGGAGCCATACCACCCAGCGCGTGCTCACACTTGAAAACGTTTATGCCATCAAGATCACTGATTATGAGGGCATTACCGCCGCCGGGATTGACCGGGCCGAGGTGGCGAGGGTCCTGTTGGATACATATCTCAAACAGATCTTCGAAGACCAGTTCTTTCACGCGGATCCCCATCCGGGTAATCTGTTTGTCACGCCTGTAAAAGCCACAAAGAACCGGAAAGCCACCTGGAAGCTCACCTTTGTGGATTTTGGCATGGTCGGCACAGTGCCGTCGAATTTGCGCGACGGCCTCCGCGACATGCTGATCGGTGTCGGGACGCGCGATGCCGCCAAGGTGGTAAAGTCCTATAAAACACTTGGAGTTCTGCTGCCCAGTGCGGATCTCAAGCTCCTTGAAGAGGCCGAAGCGCAGTTGTTCGAGCGCTTCTGGGGCTTGTCCATGGGAGAGCTTCGCAAGATTAATCATACGGAAATGCGCCAATTCGCTCTGCAGTTCCGCGACCTTATGTATGAAATGCCGTTCCAGCTCCCGCATAATCTTTTGTTGCTGGGGCGCACGCTTGCCATCCTCTCAGGCATGTGCACGGGTTTGGACCCCGAATTCAACCTCTGGAACCAGCTTGCGCCTTATGCGCAAAAATTGGTGACGGAGGAGGGTGTATCCAATTGGGAGGTGTGGCTGGACCAGGTCGGCGACCTGGTCAAAGAAATGATTGCCATCCCGGCGCAGGCCAGCCGGGTATTATCGCGTCTCGAACGCGGTGACCTGACCGTAAACATGCCGCAGGTAAACCGTCAGATCTATCACCTGGAAGGTGCAGTGAATCGCCTTGTGGGTGGCGTGGTCTTCGCAGCTTTCCTGTTCGGTGGTGTGTTGCTCTACCGCAGCGGAGATATCTCGCTAAGCTATATCTTCTGGGGCTTTTCAGTCCTGGCGCTAATATGGACTGCATTCCTGGTTCATGGTCATTCCCCCTGGGATTCCTGATCAAGCAATAGGGCATCCGGAAGCTATCAATCCTTTAATAAATAATGGGACGGCATATGACGTCCCATTATTTATTTTTTCACTTTTCTTTTGCTCCCGCTGGGCGAGAGGTGAGGCCCGATTGGTGTTCAAGACATGGGCGCTACAAATCAGCGGCTGATCTTGAACTTTTAAACCTCTTTATCCTTCTCGTCCATCCGTTCCAGGGCTGTATCGATCACGCTGCGCCAGGCCAGCAGCATTTCCTTGCGCGCCTTGCGGCGGTGCACGATGAATTCGGGTGGAAGGAAGGCTTGAAAACTTTCACGCAGTTCTTCGCGTGCCGCCTTCACGTGCTGGCGGACTTCTTCTGGAACCTTGTCTTCGAACACTTTGCGCCTGGTTGTCTTTTCGGCCATAGCTACCTCACTTTCACTAGACAAATTATAACCCTTAAGTCGAGCGCCTCGAAACTTCCGCCTGCTCAAGTGCATCTCTCCTCACTCACTATTCTAAATTAGACCTCACCAATTGATGGTCGCGGAGCCTCCCAGCGCGTTGTGGATGGATCATCCGGGAAGAGGGTACCTGGGTCTGCAGATTGTATTTCAGGCAGGAATTTGCTATACTTTGTCAAATTTATCCAGGACTGAGGAAATGCTGGAAGTCAAATTGCTTGGGGCTTTTGACGTAAAGCGTGCTGGGAAACCTGTCACGATTTCCTCGCGTCCAGCCCAGTCTCTGTTTGCATATTTGATTCTCAGTGCCGGTACGGCACACCGCCGCGAAAAATTGGCCGGCCTGCTGTGGCCAGATTCAACCGAAGAAAGTGCTCGCGATTATCTGCGGCATGGATTATGGAGGATCCGGAAGGCGATTGAGGCAGCTCCCGCACGCGGCAAGGCGGCGCCCTATATCATAGCGAATGATATCAGTATCTCCTTTAATGCCGAGTCCCCGTATTCATTGGATACCGCGATGCTGGAAGATTTGGATTCTAATAGCGCATCGGTAGATGAGTTGATGAGTACGCTCTCTTTATATGATGGGGAACTGCTCCCCGGTTTTTATGATGAATGGGTGGTGTTGGAGCGTGAACATCTGCAATCCATCTTTGAACAAAAGATGGGACAACTGCTTGAGTTGCTGGAATCGGAATTTCGCTGGGCCGATTTGCTCAATTGGGGTGAGCGCTGGATTTCGTTCGGCCAAAAACCCGAAGCCGCCTATCGTGGCTTGATGTCGGCCCATTCTGCGTTAGGGGATAGGGTAAAACTTGCAGCGACCTATGAGCGCTGTACCCAATCTCTCCGTGAGTTTGGTATGGAGCCGTCCGAGCAGACGCGAGTCTTATATGAAAGTCTTAGGTCTAGGAAGGAGATCCCAAAAGTTGTATCCATAAAATCGAATCTTGGGGAAAAACAAACTCCTTCTTCCAACCTGCCTAATCCATTAACCAGTTTCATTGGTCGCAGCACGGAGTTGAAAAAAATCGCGGATTTCTTTGTTTCGTCTCGTTTGTTAACCCTGAAGGGTCCTGGTGGAGTTGGCAAGACACGTTTGGCAATCCATACCGCCCATGACATAGCCAAAAGATTTAAAGATGGTGTCTGGTGGGTGGATTTGGTTGGGCTGGCTGACCCTGACCTTGTTCCTCAGACAGTGGCAAAAGCGCTGGATGTCCGGGAGATCCTGGATCGACCCTTGATCGAAATATTGCTTGAGAGTCTGCGATCCAAGCAAACCATGCTAGTGTTTGATAATTGCGAGCATTTGATCTTAGCCTGTGCCCAATTAGCAAACCGCTTGCTCGGCGACTGTCCAAATTTGAAAATACTTACCACCAGCCGCGAAGCGCTTGATATTCCCGGAGAGGTAATCTGGGATGTTCCTTCTTTGACCTTGCCCGATGAACAAGAGGCGTTATCAGTCAAATCGTTGAGTAGATTTGAGAGTATTCATCTGTTTTCGGTTCGTGCAGCGGCAGTTCAGCCTGAGTTCCGGCTGACAGAACGAAATGCCCAAGCCGTTGTACAGATATGTCGGCGCTTGAGTGGAATTCCCCTTGCAATTGAGCTGGCAGCCGCACGAGCCCGGATGATGACTATACACGAGATAGCAAGGCGCCTCGATGATCGTTTCGAGCTGCTTGCCTCCGGGGGTCGGACAGTCTTGCCTCGCCATCAGACTATACGTGCCACAATTGACTGGAGCTATGACTTGCTAACTGAACCTGAGCAAAGCCTATTCCGGCGCCTTTCCATTTTTGCGGGAGGGTTTACTCTTGAATCTGCCGAATTTGTTGCTGCTGGCGGAATGATCTCGCCATCGCACGTAATGGATCTTTTGGGGCAATTGATCAACAAATCGCTGGTAACAGTTGACTCAGCATTGTATGATTCGGCGGCCGGGACTCGCTACGGCTTTTTGGAGACCATTCGTGAATACGCACGCAACAAGCTTGAAGAGGCCGGTGAGACGGGAAAGGTAAAAGTTCGCCATCTCGAATTCTTCTCTGCCTTTACCCGGCAGGCAGAGCTGGGAATATATAGCGTTGACCAGGTGACATGGTTTAATCGCCTGGATAAGGAAGCAGATAATCTGCGCTCCGCGATGGATTGGTTTCCAGCCGATCTTCCAGATAATGATCTGGAGTTCTCGTTTCCTGTGGAAAAATAAGTACCTGATCATCGGGTCCCTTCCAATGTTCTGGGAACGCGGTTATCGTCGCGAAATCGCGGAAGTATTAAGTAAAATGCTCGCACTTGACCCTTCAAATGAGCCGACAGCAGAAAAAGCGAAAGCGCTGTCGGTGGGAGGGTTTTTGCTTTGGTCATTGAATAACCTTTCTACTGCCCGGGCCTATTTGGAAGACGGTATCGAAATTGCTGAGAAACTAAATGACAAATTGACATTGGCTTTTTGCCTAAGCTATCTTGGATGGACATTCGATAGCCTGGGAGAATTCGATAAGGCCAAGATCTCACTGGAGAGATCAGTGGAGATTGGGAATTCATTAGGCGAAGAGGGCAAGCACGTGGTCGGTCAATCTCTTTCCTTGCTGGGAGATATTCCATATTGGCAAGGAAATTTGCCGGAGGGCGTGTAAGTTATATGCAGAAGCAATTACTTTTCTCAGGGAAATTCATAACGTGAATATGATGACTTATCCTCTGCGCCGTTTGGGCTATTTGAAATTAGGCGAAAAGCATTTTGATCGCGCTGCTGAGTTGTTTGGCGAAAGCCTGCGGATAAATCAACAAATTGGTCATTTTCAGGGGAAAGTAGCCTGTCTGGTAGGCTTTGCCGCCATTGAACTGGCGAGGGATAAGCTGAAGAAAGCCGCGATATTAATAGGCTGTGCTGAAAGCCTGCTGGATCGCATTGGTGTTCCGTTGTTTTTTGCGGACACGGTCGAATACAAGCGTTGCATTGCCCGGTTGAAGGAATTGCTGGAGGAAAAAGAGTTTTCTTCAGCCTGGTCTGAGGGAAGCGCGATGTCGCTTGAGCAGGCAATAAGATTTGCCCTCGAAGCAGAAAATTAGCACGTTGAGTTGTTGGTGGGGGATCTTTCCAGCCAAGTCTCACACACCAAAAACACGCTAAAAACACGCTGAAAAATACGGTGAAGGACGGGGGCTTGCTAAACTGTTGTCATAGATCGGACACAAACCAACCCACCCGATCGAGGAGACAAAAATGTTTAGCAATCGCAATTTCAACCTGTTCCTGGCCATTGGACTAGTGGTCACCCTCGTAGTTCTCGTTTCGCTGACCATCGCCCCTTCCGCAGCTGCTCCCACCAATTCCGACTCCGTACTTCAACAACGGCGCGGCGAGTGGACGACCGGCGTAAGCTCTCAGCAGGCCTATCTCGATCAGCGTCATGGCGAACAGACCACAGGCATTGTGGTAAATGCCTCAGACATCAATTTCGCCTTTCGCCACGCCGAGGAGATGGCAGGCGTAAGTGATGAGCTTTCATCTCAAGCCGCCTATCTTGCCTATCGTCGTGGCGAGTGGTCTGGCAAATGAGCCAGCCGGGATGTGCAGCTCGCCAATTCTTACTTCTCCATGAGTTGCATGTCAACCTGCGCCAGAGACCCTGGCGCAGGTCTTTTTGTGCAGCGACCTTCTGCAAATTTGACATCTCTCCCCGTCTCATGTATAACTCGTCTAATGGACATAGACCTCGACCTTTATCGGCGCGAAGTGCGTGTCTCCTCAAATCCGCTGGTGCGTCTCTCGGCTATCGATGTTTCGCCTGAGCAACCCCGGCGGACTTTTGTTTTCCTGCACGGCTTCGGCGGGCAGGCTGAACAATGGCATTACCAACTCCAGAAATTCCTGCTTGAGAACCGGGTCGTTGCGTTAGATCTGCGAGGACACGGTCTTTCGGATAAACCTTCGCGAGGCTATGATATGGAGCAGATCCAGGCCGATCTCAGTGTGGCCCTGGAAGTGCTTAAGATCAGCGACAAGTTTGTGCTGGTTGGGCACTCCTTCGGCGGCGCGATTGCCACCGATTTTGCGCTGGCGCATCCGGAGCGAGTAGAACGCCTGCTGCTGATCGCAACCGCCGGTGAGTTCAAGCTAAAACCGCTGTTCCGGTTCGGTTTGAATTTGCCAAACTGGCTGTTGCGGCTGGTGGGTCTGTTCACCCGCAGATGGCTTTCGGCGCCGCCGCATTCGCTCAAACCTTTCTATAAATCAAATCTTTCAAAGTGGGTGGGCTGGGACAAGTTTAGTGCTCTCAAGATGCCCACGCTGGTGATTCGCGGAGATCGTGACCAGGTTTTCCAACGCGCTTTTTTTGAGGATGTGGCCCGCAGAATTCCAGATTCGCAGGAAGCCGATATCGGGGCTTCCGGTCATATGGTGATGCTCGAACGCCGCGAGGCCGTGGAGCGTGCCATGGAACGTTTTCTGTTCGGGGAAGACCAACGATCCTGGCGGGAAATCCTCCTCGGACACAAGCCGACGATCTGCCGGACGCGAGGCACTGCGAAAAGAACGTCCCTGGCTGAATCACTATGAGCCTGGCGTGCCTTACACCATTGGCATCCCGACCATACCCCTGCATCATTTGCTTCGTTCTGCCGTCAGGCGCTTTCCGCTTTCCACCGCCATCTTTTTCGAAGGCGCCCGATTATCATACCGGTATCTTAATCATGAGGCGAATCGTTTTGCCAACGCGTTGCAAGGGTTTGGCCTCGCCAAAGGTGCGCGGGTGGTATTGTTGCTGCCGAATACGCCGCAAATGGTGATCGGGTTCTTCGGTACGATCAAAGCAGGTGCGGTGGCCGTATTTGTGCCGCCTATGATCGAGCCGGACGAGGTTGTTCGTCAAGTCAAGGAAGCGGATGCCAGCGTGTTGGTCACGCTTTCGATGTGGTCCGGGCTGGCGGGACAGATTCAACAGGCAAGCGGTGTGCCACACATAGTTTTAACGGATGCCGCGGAATACCTGTCACTGCCAAAGCACTTGTTATCCCTTTGGCAGAACCGCGGTCTTCGACTACCGAATTCAGTGAGCTGGGATCATTGGCTGAGCGGTCAAAGCAATAAATCTCCGGCTGTGGAAGTGGAGCCCCAGGACCTGGCGGTCCTTCAATATACTGGCGGAACCACCGGTAAGGCCAAAGGTGTCATGCTCACGCATCGCAACCTGGTGGCGAACGCACTTCAAACCCGTCACTGGATGCCCGAGGCGCGGGAGGGCAAAGAACGATTCTTGTGTGTGGTGCCAATGTTCCACAGTTACGGCTTGACCACTTCGTTGATTGTCCCTGTGGCTCTGGGTGCGGCAATGGTGCTTAAGGCGCAATTTCAGACCCTGCAGGTTCTAAAGGCCATCCGAAAATACAAACCGACATTTTTTTCGGGCGTGCCCGGAATGTATGTGGCAATCAACAATTTTCGCGGTGTGCGCAAATACGGTATAGGATCCATCCAGGCTTGCATCAGTGGCTCGGAACCACTGCCAGTCGAAGTGCAGGAAACCTTCCAAAAATTGACAAGAGGTCGCCTGGTGGAAGGCTACGGTCTCACCGAGGCCTCGCCGGTGACGCACGCCAACCCGCTGGGTGGGGAGGGAAAGGTCGGGACCATCGGTGTACCCATTCCATCCACCTCGGCCGCGGTTTTCGATCTGACCAACGGACGGAAAGAGGTCAAGCCCGGTCAAATCGGTGAACTGGCGGTGCGCGGTCCCCAGGTTATGCAGGGTTATTGGAAAGATCCGGAAGCTACCCGGCAGGTTCTGCGGGAAGATGGCTGGTTACTCACCGGCGATGTGGCGCAGAGAGATGAAGAAGGATATTTCCGTATTATTGCTCGCAAAGCGGACATGTGGTATCCTGCCAGGCCGGGTAAACCTGCCTTTCCTCGCGACGTCGAAGAGGTGATTTACGAAATACCTCAAGTGAAAGAAGTGGCGGTGGTGGCGGTTGCGCGGCGTCCTCTGGCATTTGTGATCGCGGGCCATCCAAGGCCCAGCCCTGATTCTGTGATCGCTTATTGCAAGCGGCGTTTGCCTCCGGAGCTGGTACCACGCTTTGTGTTTTTCATGGATGATTTTCCCCGCACGTTTATCGGGAAAGTGCTACGTAGAGAATTGGCTAAACGTTATGAGCAGCACAGCGCAGATTGAAAACCTTGACGTACCCACGGAAGCAAACTTTATTTCGCGGGGAAAAGGCGCCCCGGTGGTGATGATACATGGGTTGGCCGCCTCCCTTCACGACTGGGATTTTATTCTTCCCGAATTAGTAGAAGCGGGATATTCAGGTTATGCACTCGATCTTCTTGGACACGGTGACAGCCCAAAGCCGCAGGTCCGTGGCTATCGGATGGATTGGATCGTCGGGCATTTTGTATCCTGGGTTGAATTGCTGCATTTGGACCAGCCATCGGTTCTGATTGGGCATTCCCTCGGTGGCTATCTTGCCCTTGAGTTTGCGCGTTGTTACCCGGAACGCACCCGCGGCCTGGTCCTCGTTGACCCATTCTATTCGCTTGGTCAATTACCTGCCTTCATGCGTTTCACCTATCGTCATCCTGCCTTGAGCGGCTTTGTGGCCCACAATACACCCGAATGGCTGCTCAGGATGATCATTGATATTTCCAGCCTCTCCATGGGACACAGCGCTGGTGGTTTACATGCCTTGCCTGAGGATGTCCGTGCCCAGACGGCATTGGATTACACACGGACAGCCCCCGGTGTGTATAACATTCTGAACGCTAGGCTGGATTTGACCTCAAATCTCCGATTGATATCGGCGCCGTCGCTGGTCATATGGGGAGACCGGGATCAGACACTGGCGCCAGCCTCCTTTGGAAAGCTTGTGGAACTCCTTCCAAACGCCGAGGGCAGATCAATCAGGGCTGGCCACGTACCGCATCAGTCCAATGCAGATTGGTTTAATAGAGTTGTACTGGGGTTTCTTGAATCCTTAAGAGAAAGCGGCAGCAGCAAGAACAACTGATGGCAGGCATCTTCCGCAGGTTTATCCCGCGGCCAACATGAAAACAGGTGTTCACGAGACGTTTTGGCAAAATAGGGCTAATTAACGCTTGCCCTACGCCCGTCTTAAATCTCCGATATTTTAAGGTGGATGCCCCTTGTGGCCTCTTGAAGATGCTGTACGAATGTGCTAAAATCAACTTAATTCGCCATATGTACGGGTATGGGTGGTGGTACCCCCTACATATGGCTATTACATCTGTTCTGGAAATCATCGTCGATGCGTTGTCCATATTGTCAATATCATGATTCAAAAGTTCTTGATACATCTCACGATAGCCACGGCGGTATCCGCCGGCGGCGAGAGTGCTTCAAGTGTAAACAGCGTTTTAGCACCTATGAACGGCCCATACTTGCCATACCCCTTATCATTAAACAGGACGGTACTCGCGAAGAATTCGACCGCGAAAAGCTGGTGCGCGGCATCCGTATTTCCTGTGCCAAACGTCCCGTCTCGGCTGCCGACATCGAACGGCTGGTCGGGCACGTCGAGTCCGAATTACAAAAGGCGGGCAAATCAGAGGTGTCTTCCCGCATGATCGGCGACATGGTCATAGGCGGGCTGAAGGAACTGGATCAGATCGCGTACATTCGTTACGCGATCGTTTATCTGCGCCTTGATGATTTGGGCGCACTGCGCAAGGAAATAGACAAGTTACTCCAGGGCTAATTTTGGCAGTGACCTTCTCTGATCAAGGCAGAGAAGTGTCGCTGTTTTTTTATGTAGTTTCGCCTCGCAATCATAAGAATCATGAGGCTTGTTCGAAAATTTTAATGGAGGAGAGTTCAATGGTCACCAAGAGTTCAACTGCAGCCAAACCCGGGTTAGTCGGCACACGCCCCATGCCCGAAGGGCTTCCGAAAATCCAGCTGACAGAGAATGCCCGGCAGGTATTGGAGCGTCGCTATGTGCGTCGCGGCAAGGACGGCAAGCCCACCGAGACCGTGGAAGAGATGTTCTGGCGTGTGGCATTCAACGTTGCAAAAGTCGAAGAGTTATGGAATGGCGACGTGATCGCGCGTGCCAAAGAGTATTACCTTCTCCTCACTGGCAAGAAGTTCTTTCCCAACTCGCCCACGTTTACAGGTGCGGGCACACCCCTTGGACAGCTTGCTGCTTGTTTCGTCTTGCCTATCACCGATGATATGGGCCGTGATAGCGCGGGTATCTTCCAGACCCTGCGCGACGCCGCCCTGATCCAGCAGACGGGCGGCGGAAACGGCTTTTCCTTCTCACGTCTGCGGCCAAAGGGTTCGTTGGTCAATTCATCGGCTGGGCAGGCCACCGGTCCGGTTGGTTTCCTGCGCGTGTATGACCACGCCTTCGGCGAGATCGCGCAGGGCGGCACACGTCGCGGTGCCAATATGGGAGTGCTGCGGGTAGATCATCCGGACGTGGAGGAGTTCATCACCTGTAAGAGCGATGAGAATCAGATCACAAACTTCAACATTTCGGTGGGGATTACCGATGCCTTCATGCGCGCCGTGCGCGAGGACGGGGATTGGGAGCTGCGTTTCCCCGATGTGCACGACCCCAAATACCGCGAGGTACGGGGGACAATCGAACAGATGGAGGAAGGCGGTGTGCGGATCAAAACACATAAGAAAGTCCGTGCCCGCGCCTTGTTCGATAAGATTGTCAGGCAGGCCCACCACAACGGAGAACCGGGTGTTTTGTTCCTGGATGCATCCAATCGCTCCAACCCCGTGCCGCATCTTTATCCGCTGGAGGCAACCAATCCCTGCGGTGAGCAGTGGCTTGGCCCCTACGAAAACTGTTGTCTTGGCTCAGTAAACCTTAATGAACACTGCGGACCAGACGGCTCCGTTGATTGGGAAAGCCTGCGCCAGAGCGTGATGACCTCCACTCAATTCCTGGATGATGTCGTGGAAGCTAATGCGTACGTGCCAGCCGTACCACAGCTGACCGAAGCTGCGCATAAGGCCCGTCGCATCGGCCTCGGTATCATGGGCCTGGCAGATATGATGTATCACGTGGGAGTGCGCTATAGCTCTGTCGAAGGCCAGGAATTTGCCGCGCAGGTTATGGAGTTTGTGAGATATCACGCCATGCAGACGAGCATTGCGCTCGCTGAAGAGCGCGGTCCCTTCCCGGCTATTGAAGGTTCCATCTATGACATGGACAACATGATCTGGAGTCCGCCTCAGTCGCTCGTCAAGTTTGATCATGATTGGGGTCGTCCCGAGATTCATTGGGAATCGGTCTTAAAAGGGATCAAATTGCATGGCATCCGGAACGCGGCGCAGACCACGGTTGCCCCGACGGGCACCATCGCCACGGTCGCCGGTTGTGAGGGCTATGGGTGTGAACCCGTCTTTGCACTGGCCTATATCCGTCATGTCAATGATCATGGCAAAGACTTGCAGCTCACCTATGCCAGCCCGCGCTTCGATGAAGCCTTGAGAAAACTTGGGCTGGGCGAAGAAAAGCGCCAGGAGATCGTCGAACAGGTGATGACGGCAGGCAGCTGTCAGCAAATCAGCGAGATTCCCCAGGCCGTGAGGGATGTTTTCGTTGTCTCCGCGGATATCAGTGCGGAGGAACACGTGCGCATGCAGGCGGCCTTACAGGCTTTCGTCGACAACTCGCTCTCCAAGACTGTCAATTTTTCCAGAGTCAGCGACCGAGGCTGATGTAGCTCGTGCTTATATGCTGGCTTGGGAGCTGGGCTGTAAAGGTATTACCGTGTACGTTACGGGATCCCGTGAAAAGGTTGTATTGGAGACGAAAGCCACCGCCGAAAAGAAGGAACCTTTGCCTGCTTCCGCGACGAAGGAGATCAAAACGGAAGTGGGTTCGTTCGCCCCGGTGGCCTCCTGGGCCGATGGCAAGAAGCCGCGCCCGCGTTCCCTGCACGGCGAGACTTATAACATAGAGACTCCGGTCGGAAAGGCATTCATTACCATCAATGAAAATGGCGGTTCTCAACCGTTCGAAGCCTTCATCAATACTGCCAAGGCTGGCTCAGAAACCGCGGCGGTCTCTGAAGCGATTGGACGGCTGATCTCGTACATTTTGCGGCTTGCCTCACCCATTGTGCCCGCCGAACGTCTCCGCGAAGTAGTGCGTCAGTTGGCGGGGATCGGCGGTGGACGTTCGCTGGGCTTCGGGCCAAACCGCGTTCGTTCCCTGCCTGATGGAATTGGCCAGGTGCTTGACCAGTACCTGCGTAATAAAGAAGGGATTATCAATGACGCCGTGGCCCTGAACGAAAAATCAAATATCGGGCACGCCATTGAGGCCGAAGTGGAAGCCTCACAGTCTATTTTGAAGATCGGAGATCTTTGCCCCGAATGCGGCGAAGCCGCCGTCGTGAATGAAGAGGGCTGTCGCAAATGCTATGCCTGTGGCTACAGTGAGTGCTAGGCTTTATATAGACCTCCGGGATCTTAAAGCCCCGGAGGTCTCCCTAATTTCAAGAAACTCTCTGCAATCGTCTTTCTGGTTCTGGTGCCGGTTCCCAGGATATTTGAGGCCGCGACGTGAGAGCTGATCGCAATTCTGAAAGGTAATCATGATTCCTACTAAAATGTTGTAAAATGGTGATGGAGCATGTGTTAAATATAATGGATGACAAAGAACTTCGTAAACTACTGGAACAACTTCACGACGAAATAGAAAATGCGGGTAAGGTAGATGAAAAGGGCCGCGCCCTTCTCATTGACGTGGACGCCCACATCCGCGAATTGCTAATCCGATCGGAATCCGCTCCATTAGCGCCCAAGCCGGCCCTGAGGCATGGACTGGAGAACGCTCTTCGCCATTTTGAGGTGACCCATCCGGAATTGACTAATGCAATTTCGCGCCTGCTTGATACCCTGAGCAACGCAGGCATTTAGCCTTCCATCCTCCAGAGGGTGCACTTGGACCTCTATTTTGCAGTCAACAAAATAAATGAAGGTGCTGGAAATGCTCCGCGAAGCCCAGCACCTTCATTGTTCGGAATCATCTTTCCCTTTCCACTTAACGGAAGGGGAAATGTATGGGCAATTACACCTGTGGGATTACTCCATCCCCGGTAGTTTGTTTGAACGGCACGGTATCTATCTGACCCGGCCAGAAGAAAAGGGCCAGCGAAACGATTGCGAAGCCTAGCGAACCAATGATCCCGACCGGGAGGGGTCCCAGCAGCGGGTTTGGATTACCCATTGTTACCAGGGCCGCTAAGGCTGCAATCCCATTGATTGCTGCATGGCCGATCACGGCCGGCCAGATGCTCCCCGCCCGCAGGGTCATCCAGGCCAGAAAAACACCCAGACAGAACGTGATCCAAACGAATAGTAGGGGACCAAGCCATGGATGCCCGGGATAGGTCTCGCCGTATTCATAACCCATGAAGATCACTGGCCAGTGCCAGACGCCCCAGATTAGCCCTATAAGCAGCATGGCCTTTCGCCAGCCTAATGGCATTAGTTTGGGCAGAAGATAAGCGCGCCAGCCAAACTCCTCGCCAAAGGTAGCCCAGCTATTCACGATGGGAGAGATCAACAGTGCTCCCACAGCCTGGATGGCAACGAACGCCCAGGGTGATAATTGACTAAAGAGGGGTGACGCGCGCAAGCTCTCCTGCAGGCGCGTCAGCCCCGGATCGAAATAACGGGGGAATATTAGGAAAAATATTAGTCCGCCAGCCACCGTCATAAATGACGGGAGGGCCCAGGCCATGAGCCAATACGGCCAACCCTTACGGAAACGGGGCCGCAGCCCCACATCTTTCCAACTCTCATGTGTGAACAGATGGGTGAGTATGTTCGCCAATGTTGGGGCCCACATGTACGGGATAGCCAACAAGATGAGCGACAGCGGCAGCGGCCCAATCTTGGGGCCGTTTGCCAACCCTCCGGTCAGGTAGATGACGAGACCCGTCAGCCAGGCGATGCCAAAAGCCAGTCCGAGAAAAAGAATTGTTCTGCGCGTATCAACTTTGGTTTCCAAATGTCTCTCCTTTGCGATCAATTATGGTTTTTCAAACGCCGCTTTGCCTTTTTCTTTTTGCGTGAGTTTGCCTCGATACCCAGGTCAAGCACGCTGGTGTCTAGTCTCCCTTTCCGCAATTCCATGCGGGCGTATTCGGCCAATTTTACATAATCGGCGCGGATGTGGTCCAGATCGTCTTCCTCCAACTCCTCGAGATCCAACAAGGCGTTATGAGCGCCCTGCATGGCCCTGATCAACTCATCCAGTTTGATCTGGATCGCCTCCGAATCGCGGTTCTGAGTGTTCTGGATCAGAAATACCATTAAGAATGTTACGATGGTCGTGCTGGTGTTGATCACCAACTGCCAGGTATCGCTGAAATGGAACACGGGTCCGGTAATGGCCCATACGAGGATAATGGCGACCGCGACCGAGAAAGTGATGGGCTGGCCCGTTATTCTTGCAGTTGCTTTTGCAAAACGCGTGAAGTTCGATTTCGTTTTTAGGGTCTGCATTTCTTGCTCCTTGAGTTCAAATTAGAGTTCAGGTACCGGTAGAGGCTTGCCTCTTTGCAAATAACTTCATAGCCTGCTGGCCGAGAACGCGGACCGGATTACAGCGGCCCTCGTTATTAAACGTGTTTTCGAACTCTCTCAAAACATATTAGGCGCTTGGATACGGAACTGCATTAAACGCGCGGGAAACTGCGTTTCATTGAAGCCTGAGCACCGATGTCCATCGCGCTCACACCAATAACCTCCCAGCCTCAATAAGACAATGGAGACGGGCGCCCACCTCTCGTGAATATTATATAGGAGGTCTCAGGCCATTTCAATACTCCACGATGAATCCGTGCTCGGGATATTTTTTCCACACCGCTTGATAGATGCTCTGAGTAGTGAGCGAAGGCTTGGCACGAAGCACTAAAGTCAAAATGGTGCGTTGGGCGGCCGCACGGAGGGACACATTGCGCAGATATTTTTCTTGACTTGTGAACAGATGTTCACTATAATGGTTTAGTCAAGCCATACCATAAAAGTTTCTTCGATCACTTCTGCTGAGGGATAAACTCAAGTACTCGCTCGCCGTGGCCATCCACAAAGAGCTCATAAATAGACCGGCAACTCTATCGTATAACGGATCTTCTCAAAGGAGCCAATATGTCACGACTAATTCCCGCCGCCGAACGTATCCTGCGGGCCAGGACATTTATCCAACAGGCGCGCGATCTGCCGGTTCCGGCGGAAGGCGGACGTGGAGATTTTTCTTATGTCGCCCAGGTGAAGGATCTATTGCGACAGGCGCGGGACTTGATCAAGTTCATCTCCCTGACGCCGAGTGCTACTCTTGAGATGAAAGAGGAGGTCAAAAAGATCTATCAGGAAGCCGATCAAGCCGATAGGGAAATCTTGCATTAAGCATTTGGCCCTTGAGAAGAACAAGTTTCCATGGCCCGGCGATTCACTGGTTCGAAGTGCAGAATCCGTGTTCTCGCCAGCACGCTGCTATCGATTCATCTGCCAAATGGCCAGGTTGAGGTAGGTGGCAAACGACACCCAGGCCAGGTACGGGATCAGCAAAGCCCCTGCCAATGGCATGAATTGCCAAAAAAGTGTCAGCGTGGCCAGGATAAGTATCCACAAAAAGATGATATCTACTAGGGCAGTGCCAGGCCGGTGGAGACCGAAGAAAGTCCACGTCCAGGCCGCGTTCAACAATAATTGAACTATGTACAGCATCAGCGGGAAAAGGGCAAGACCAAATCCGTATCCTTGCCAGACCAACCAGGCTGCAGCAGCCATCAACAGGTAAAGCACGCTCCATACCGGCGCGAAGATCTTATTGGGAGGATTCCATCGGGGCTTTTTTAGGTTCTTGTACCACTCGTCGGGCAAGAAACGGGAGCCCAGCCAGGCCCCACCAAAGGTAAGTGCAAGCCACCCCACCGCACCAACGATTGATTCGATAATTGTCATGAGTTTCTCCTCCTTCACCCGTGGTTAGGGGGTTCAAACTCCCAGAAATCCTGGTTCATTTTTAGTTGTGGAGGTTGAGCACACCAGATATTCTAGTCCATTGGCCGCGTGGGCTGAATTTCAGTGACTTTACACTTCCCTGTAATTTGGCATACGCCTTTCTCTTGCTTCCATGGATAAATTTACCTACTTTTCCGAGATCGTGACGCTCTGCATGGCGTCTCCCGGGAAAGTTGGGTTTTGGTTCGGATCGCGGCGGGTCAATCCATCGACTACAACCATCCCGCTGATAACCTGTCCGAAGATGGTGTAGCCCCCATCGAGTTGCGGTTGGGGGCCAAACGTGATGAAGAACTGGCTGCCGTTCGTATCGGGTCCGGCATTGGCCATGGCCACCACACCCGCCTTATCAAACTTCAAATCGCTGTTCTCATTGACGAATTGATAGCCTGGTCCGCCCATCCCCGTGCCGGTCGGATCTCCACCCTGAGCCATGAAGCCATCCAACACCCGGTGAAAGGTCACACCGTTGTAGAATCCCTGCTTGGCAAGAAAGACAAAGCTATTTACCGTTATGGGAGCTTTGTCCGGATAAAGTTGAATAACAAACTCACCGCCTTTTGCCATCTTCACGTTGGCAAAATATTGTTTATGCGTGTCAACGGTCATGCCCGGTGCAGTGCTCCATTGCTTGGCGCCTGCCTGCGAGGTAGGCGCGGCGGCCTGTTGAGCTGGTTTGTATAAAAGAGCTGTCAGCCAGATGCCTGAGGCTACTATGACGATAACGATCGCGATCCCTGCCAACTGTATGCGGTCCAGCTTAAGTGGAGGCTTGGCTCCGCGTTTATTCCTTCTCGCTGAGGGATTCCTGTTGGACATGATTTGCTCTCCTTAATTGATATGGTTCTATTTTACAGTGAACCGTATAAATATGTGTACTGCGCTCTAACAGTATTTGAGCAAATATACTCGAATTCCCCCGCAAAACTTCATAGGCGTGTGCAGGGTTTTATTCAAAGGGCTAAGTTCTGACCCTATCGGGAAGGAGTAAGCGCAAGGTCAGGATTTCATGGCCGTATGTTTCCACCCTCCATCCGGTTGAGCTTCATGCCGGTCGTCTACGGAGCTGGCTTGCGGTACTCTTAGCATGATATCACCCAGGGTAAGGGTTCACACCTAGATAGAACAAACGAGAATTTGCTATTTGCATGAAAGTGGAGTATATTTATGGGAGCTATTGTTATAGCAGCTTCGAGAAGATCCAGTTTCCCAAGAAAAATCTCTAAACTTATTTATTTGGATAAAGCAGAAGCGGCGGGCCGGCGACCGCTTGTTCGCGTCGGGTGCACATATCTCAATCAGCCACGAGGATTAATTCGAAGGAGAGTTTTTAAATGGATCAGACTTCACGAGCAACTATCAAGCGTGTTGCCTTTATTGGTAATTACCTGCCGCGCAAGTGCGGCATTGCGACATTTACCACCGACCTGTGCGAGGCCCTGGCTGATGAGTATGAAGATACCTCATTCATCGCATTACCCGTAAATGATATCGACGGAGGATACCAGTATCCACCTCGCGTTCGTTTCGAACTGATTGAGAAAGACATAGAATCGTATCGCCGCGCCGCGGATTTCTTGAATATCAACAGCGTGGACATGGTGAGTTTGCAGCATGAATACGGCATCTTTGGTGGGCGGGCCGGCAGCCATATCCTGTCATTGCTGCGTGAATTGCGCATGCCCGTTGTCACCACCTTGCATACGGTCTTGCGGGATCCTGATCCCGACCAGCGGCGGGTGCTCGAAGAAATTGCATCCTTGTCCGACCGTCTGGTTGTCATGAGCACACGCGGTTCCGAATTTCTGCGGGACATTTATCACGTGCCTTCTGAAAAGATCGATTTCATTCCGCATGGGATTCCCGATGTGCCTTTTGAAGATCCAAGTTTCCATAAAGACTTGTTTGGAGTGGAGGGCAAGACCGTCTTGCTGAGTTTCGGTCTGCTTTCGGCCAACAAGGGCATTGAGAATGTCATCTCTGCCCTGCCGGACATATTGGCTCGCTATCCAAAGGTTGTCTATATTATCCTGGGTGCAACGCATCCGCATGTGCTGCAGACCGAGGGCGAGTCTTATCGGCTGTCTCTCCAATGGCTGGCTCATGAGAAGGGGGTGGAAGGAAGTGTGATCTTCTACAATCAGTTTGTCGGTAAGGAGGAACTCCTGCAATTCATCAGCGCCGCGGATATCTATATCACTCCGTATCAGGATGCAGCCCAGATTACTTCGGGTACACTCGCGTACACGCTCGGGGCCGGAAAAGCGGTCGTTTCGACGCCCTATTGGTATGCTGAAGAAATGCTGAGCGGGGAGAGGGGAAGACTTGTCCCGTTTCGTGATCCGCAGGCGCTGGCTGGGCAGATTATAAACTTGTTGGATCATGAGGCTGAAAGGCATGCCATGCGCAAACGCGCTTATCTCTTCGGACGGGATATGGTCTGGTCAGTAGTTGCCGGCCATTATATGAAAAGCTTCGAGCGTGCCCGTGCCGAACACCGCAATTTCGTGCAGGCCGACTTTGCAGTAAAGCCGCTGGATAAACGACCTCGTGAATTGCCTCCCCTCAAACTGGATCACCTGCACCACCTGACGGACGAAACCGGGATGCTCCAGCATGCCACATTCACGGTCCCCAACTATAACGAGGGGTATACAACCGACGATAATGCGCGCGCCTTGATGGTGAGCGCCCTGCTGGAGGATGCCGGAATTAGCGACGCCACTGCATTAGCATCGCGTTACCTTGCCTTCATCTGGTATGCTTTCAATACCGAGACCAGGCGGTTCCGAAACTTTATGAGTTACCAGCGCCAATGGCTGGAAGATACAGGCTCAGATGATAGCCATGGTCGTGTGCTGTGGGCTCTTGGCACGGTCTTAAGTCATTCGAACACACCCACCTTATTCAGTATGGCCGGCCAGATGTTCCAGCTATCCTTGCGTGCTATCCTGGAGACAACCAGTCCTCGCGCCTGGGCCTTTGCGTTAATGGGCATCCATCAATACCTGCAGCGGTTTGCAGGCGACCGCCGGGCCAATCAGGTGCAAGAGGAGCTTGCGGCAAGGTTGCTGAAGCTTTATCAAGATAGCCGCCAGGATGACTGGCACTGGTTCGAGACCACGTTGACCTACTGCAACGCAGCTCTATCGCAGGCCCTGCTGCTCTGCGGCCAATCGCTGCAAAATGATTTGATGACGCAGGCCGGACTTGAGTCTCTCCATTGGCTGGCGGATTTGCAGGGCGCGGATTCGGAGTTCGGGCATTTTGTCCCCATCGGTTCCAACGGATTTTTTAGCCGGGGCGGCGAACGTGCTCGCTTCGACCAGCAGCCTGTGGAAGCGCAAGCGATGGTTTCGGCCAGCCTGGAGGCTTATCGCATCACGGGGGAAGACCACTGGATCAAGGAAGCCCGGCGCGCGTTTGAATGGTTCCTTGGTCGGAACGACTTGCACGTCCCGGTTTACGACCCCACTACAGGGGGTTGTCGGGATGGTTTGCATCCTGATCGCCCAAATGAGAATCAAGGCGCAGAGTCTACGCTGGCCTTTCTACAAGCGTTGTTGGAATTACGGCTGGCAGAAAACATAATAGGGTCTGATGAAAAAAAACATGTTGAAAAACCAACTCCCGGAACTGTTTATTCGCCACAAATCGAATCCCATCTTGACAGCCAAAGATTGGCCGTACCAGGTAAATAGCGTCTTTAATCCTGGCGCTGCACTCTTGGCAGATGGGACCACGTTGCTGCTATGTCGTATTGAGGATCGACGCGGCCTTTCGCACTTGAGTGCTGCACGATCCGCGAATGGTGTGGATGGATGGCAGATCGATTCTGAGCCAACTCTGCTTGCCGATCCGGAGCATTATCCGGACGAGTTATGGGGCATCGAAGACCCCCGCATCACCTATGTTCCCGAATTAAGTCAATATGCAGTCGTTTACACTGCCTATTCACATACGGGTCCAAGCGTGGCCTTGGCTTTAACCAAGGATTTTCATCAATTTGAGCGGTATGGTGTCATCATGCAGCCTGAAGACAAGGATGCGGCCCTGCTTCCTCGCCGGATAGACGGGCGTTGGGCGCTGATCCACCGCCCTGCTAACGCGATGGCCGCGCACATTTGGATCTCCTTTTCTTCTGATTTGCGACATTGGGGCTCGCACAAACAGATTCTCGAGGCCCGAAAGGGGGCTTGGTGGGATGCAAACAAGATCGGATTATCAACTCCCCTAATTGAGACCTCACAAGGCTGGTTGACCATCTATCATGGCGTGAAACTGAATGCTGCCGGGGCGATCTACCGGCTGGGCCTGGCATTATTCGATTTGAATAATCCAGAGATTTGTCTGAAACGCGGCGATGAATGGGTGCTTGGTCCGGAAGAACCGTATGAAATAAATGGGGATGTTGGCAATGTTATTTTTCCGTGTGGCTATACTTTGGCCTCTGATGGTGACACCCTGCGCCTGTATTATGGTGCGGCAGACACCAGTATTGCCATGGCTACTGGAAGCGTCAAAGTCATGCTCGATTGGCTTCAAGATCGCAGCTCTCCCGATAAATAGATTGTAGCAGGCGGACGCTCTGCCAGCAGACTGTAATAACACCCAGGAAGTTTACCAAGACAGTCCCTCCTCATTCTTTGTGAGGAGGGACTGTTTGCTGGGGCTACCACCTATGAATGGTGTTGTTTCCAACCACCTGCTGAATGTTTGCCTTTACAAGCTCCAGCTCCGCAGCTTTTACTTCGCTGTGCGGTACTTCTTCAAACCAGGGTGCCGGATCAAATGGGTAAATCCGGGCTATTTCCTCGCGGTTTGCTTCCCGGTCCGCCCAACGAGCCAGGTCGCTTTTCCGAATGGTTTGCAGCGCGGCAGGAATCAGCCTGCCGTCTTTCAAATCGAAGGCATTGAATCTGACCTTGCGTCGGTCAAGTTCTTCAACCACTTCACGCGCAATATGCGCTGCTTCATTGACGTACGATCTCCCCACGGCGATGTTTTGCTTTCTCAACATGTGCGGGCTCCTTTCTAACGCCAGAGACAAAGGCCGGCGCAAGGAAAATCCGCAAGCCCGGAGTTTCGGGCGGCTTGCTGAATCCTGTTTTCTGTTTAGAACCGGGAATTGCCTTGCCCTGCCAAGCCTTTTCCTCTGGCACGAAGCCACCAGTTTACCTGACCCGTGGTGGAGGCTGTCAAGGGTGACGACCCACGAATCACCTACAAGTTGTTTTAGAGGTTCCTTAGAAATCGTCGTAACTGTAAAGTAACTAGGTTCGGGATGAGCTAGTGGTGTGTTCGAAAAGTAATGTTACATAGTCGTCGAACCTTAAAGAACCGTATACTTCTCGTACCAAATCTGCCGAGGGTTTCGTATGAGAAGACGCAAACCAAGAACCATCCGTTTGAATGAATCGGACGAGCGGGAGATCGGCCAATTGGTTCGCGATGGCCGGACCGAACAGCGAATTGCCCGGCGCGCACAAGTTTTGCTGGCGATGAAGGATCCGGATACGATCGTTTCGAAACTGTGCCAACAAACGGGGATGACGCGCATGGGCATATGGCATATGTGTCGTCGGTATGAAAGCGTCGGGTTGGATGCGATTTATGATGCGCCTCGCTCGGGCCGACCTCGAGAAATCACGGCCCTACAGCGTGTGGGCATTGAACAACTGGCCTGTTGCGAGCCGAGCGGTGTCGGATTGGAGATGACCCACTGGTCCATGCGCAGCTTAGCGGAGATAGCGATGAAACGCGGCCTGGTACCTCATGTTGCGCAGTCGACGGTATCGCTCATTCTGAACGATGCGGACCTGCAACCTCATCGTAGCCGATATTGGATTACGCCCACGTTGAAGGCGGAGTTCCTGAAGCGTGCCGGTCGCATTTTGTGGATATATGAAAGGATCGAGGCGCTCCAGGCCCACGACGAAATTGCCTTGGCTCTGGACGAGAAGCCGAATATTCAGGCGTTGCAGCGGGTGCAGCCCACTCAACCGATGCAGCCGGGTCAGATGGAACGACAGGAATTCGAATATGAGCGGCATGGCGTTGTTAATTTCTTGGCGCTGCTCAACATCTACGATGGCCAAATGCGCAGCAGCTGCTTAGATCAAAATGACAGTGAACATTTCTGTCGGGCATTGCCCCGTTTGTTGCAACCCTTTCACTCCTGCCGACGCATTCATCTTATTTGCGACGGCGGCTCAAGTCATACGGCCGCCGCAACCCAGTCGTTTCTGCACTCTCATTATGGCCCGCGGCTGCGTCTCTTACTCACACCCGCACATGCGTCCTGGCTCAACCAGGCCGAACTTCTGCTAAAAAGTTTCAATGTGCGCTACTTACGGCGCGGTCAATGGGACACTCGCCAACAGCTCATTGATCATTTGATGGCCAGTACGCCCGAATACAATCGCCTTTGGGCTCAACCCATCAACTGGTCATGGACCCGTCGCGACTTACACGCATGGGCAGACAAAAAGGCCTCCTGACTATGTATAATTACTTATCGAACGCACCACTAGCGTAGGGGCGACTCTTCATGGATCTGTCCGCCATTATTTCAGCCAAGGAACCTCAGTTCATAATATCCCTGTCTGGCCCAGGGTGAGTCGCCCAATTTATGCGCCAATTCATTACTCCGAATTCACGTTAAGTATTTCTGAAGATCTATTGTGCATTGCTGATTGCGCTTATGGAGTGGCAGTTGCTGGAAGTGTGGGTGCCGTACCGGTGCCTGTTCCGCCAATATCAATCACAACGGTCAAAGCATCGCCAAACAACGTGCCGTTTTCATCGGACATGCGCCAAGTGCCCTGCGTGACGCCCGATTGGTTTGTGGGAGCTGCCATCTTAATGGATACCTCGATCCGATCTCCCGGGTTGGTTGTTTGAGCCACTACGTAAGGCGAACCCCCCATCGCAACGCCGCCGACCAGCACTAGTTTAAAGCCGGGACGCCAGGCACACAACCCGCTGTTCTCCACCAGCCAGGTCTTGGTAAACACCTCCGCAGGGGTCATCGGCGTATTGTCGGGTATGGTTACGTCTCGCACGTAGAGCAGGCGATAGCACGACGGGGTAGGAGAAACTACATCGGTTCCCTCTACGGTCGCGCTGGGGAGGGGGGTGCTGGTCAAAGTGGAAGTCGGTTGCGCTTTAGCGGTGGATGTGAGCGCCGATATAAACACTGATACGGCTTCGGTCTGCACTCGGTTTATATTGACCGTGGGGATCGGGATGGGTTGGGGTGTCGAGCGCAAGCTAAATACGATAATCATTACCAGAGCTAAAAGCAATACTGCCACGATAGCCAGTCTTGTCTTGTTCTGCAACATGAAAGCTCCTTTGTTCCGTTGAGCGGAGTTTTTATTTTACCCCATGCTTACCACTTATTTTTCAACTTTGCCTTACTCGGAGACCGCAGTAGCTGATTTGTGTTTTCATCACCGACCCTCAGGCGCATATTTCCCCCTGGTTCAAAGGCCAGGGTGCTGCTATTCGAGCAGTATCTAATGGGTGCGACCGCTCGCTTATAATCTTCCGGTTGTTGAAGAAATTCATACCTTTCTGCTATACTTGACCGAGTGAGGCGCTATGGCAAAACATCTGGTACTGGTGGCCGGGAATATCGGAGCAGGCAAGACGTCTTTGACTGAGCGCATCGGGGCGAGGCTGGGCTGGCGCACCAGCTATGAATCGGTGACAGATAATCCCTACCTTTCTGACTTTTATGGAGACATGCATGCCTGGGCTTTTCATTTGCAGGTCTTTTTTTTGGGTCACCGGGCCGAACAATATTTGGAGGCTGCCCGTGACGCCCGTTCTGCAATCCTCGACCGGAGCATTTATGAGGATTTCTATATCTTTACCCGGGCTCTTCATCAAATGGGCAACATGGCCGAGCGCGATTATCTCTCCTATCACAGGTTGTTCGAGCTGGTTGTCGCGGGCTTGCCCAGGCCGGACCTCCTGATCTACCTCAAGGCCCCCGCCTCCGTTCTGATGAACCGCATCCATAAGCGTGCCAGGAATATGGAGACCGGCATTACTTCAGATTACCTTTCGCTCCTGGATTCGTTCTACGAAGAATGGATGAATGCGTTTGACATGTGTCCGGTCCTTACCATAAGAAGTGATGACCTTGATTATGTGCATCAACCCCGGCACCTGGAAACGGTAGTGAATAGAATTCAAGACAAATTGGCCGGCAAAGAAATCATGGATCTCCGGAGTTGATTTCCCTGCAAGCTGTTCCCGCATGTGCCTTTTATCCTTTGTCAGCTCATAATGGTTAAACATATGGATGAGACCGCGTTCTTAAAAATACCCCTATTCCAGAACGTTCCACCGGCTGAGTTGGTGACGATGGTCAATGAATTGCCGATCGAAACCTACCGGCCCGGGGATTACTTATTCCGGGATGGCGACCCTGGCGAAAACTTATATGTTGTAATTGATGGCACTTTGGAGATTGTCCTTGCCGCCGATTCGCCGGATGAGTTGCTGCTCAAAACCTGCGGACCGGGTGAATATGTGGGAGAGATGGGGCTTATTCTGGCAGATGGCCGGCGGACGGCCACAGTGCGAGCCAAGACCGAGGCTCGAACCTGGGTGATGAGCCGTGTGAAATTCGTCCAGGTCTTGCAGCGTTGGCCGGTCATCGCCTACGCAATGGTGGGTATTCTGAGTGAACGCCTGGATGCAACCAATGACGCCACCTTTCGTGATCTGACCGAAAAGAATCATGCCTTGCAGAAGGCGTATGACGAACTAAAGAGCGCCCAGGCGCAATTGATCGAGAAAGAGCGCCTGGAACGGGAACTCAAGGTGGCTGCCGATATTCAACTTAGTATCCTGCCTGATATCCTGCCATCCGTGCCGGGTTTCGATTTTGGCGCGCGGATTTTGCCGGCCCGGCAGGTGGGTGGCGATTTTTATGATGCCTTTCCGGTTGACGAAACTCATATCGGGGTGGTCATTGGTGATGTTGCAGATAAGGGTGTGCCCTCTGCTTTGTTTATGGCGCGCTCGCATGCCCTGATCATGGCCGAAGCCGACACGGGCATTACGCCGGGTGAAGTTCTCCAACTGGTCAACCGGCACATTACGCATCTTGATAAGTCGGCCCAATTTGTCACCGCCCTATATGGCATCCTTGATTCAATGACCGGCGAATTCAGTTATGCGCGGGCAGGGCATGAACCTCCCCTGATTTTGAATCCCGATGGCACGGTGGAACGCATAGCTCACGCGCCAGGGATGTCGCTGGGCCTGTGGGAAACGATCACCCTGGATGAGCGTATGGTTCTGCTTGAGCCCGGAAGCACCTTGCTTCTCTATACCGATGGGATGACGGATTGTCGCGATCCCCTTGGGGTAGCCTTTGGCCTGGAGAATATCAAATCATGCTTGGCCGAAATGACGGGCCGTCCCGCCCAGGAAGTCTGTGACAGATTGTTCCAAACCTTGATGGATTACCAAAAAGGTTCGCCCCAGGATGATGATGTGACCCTGGTGGCCGTCCATAGGGACTGATATATAAAGGGCGGATCCGTCGTGATTGGATCCGCCCATGCTCTCAGGCCTTTTCCAAGGCTTGTTCGATATCCTGCAACAAATCCCCTTTATTCTCGATCCCGACGGAAAGCCGCACGAGACCCGGATCCACGGCGATCTGAGAGCCGGCCGTCGAAAGGTGGGTCATGGCTGCCGGCACTTCGATCAACGATTCCACGCCGCCCAGCGATTCGGCCAGTGTGATCAGCCTGGTTGATTCTGCCACTTTAATCGCTGCGGCCGCCCCGCCTCCCAGGATGAATGAGATCATACCGCCTCCGTTTCGCATTTGTTTCTTCGCGATTATCACCTGGGGGTGACTTCGATGGAAGGGATACATTAGGCGGCTTACCTTGGGATGATCGGCCAAAAAGTCCACCAGGGCGGAAGCATTGTCGGCATGACGGTCCATGCGTACCGGGAGGGTTTTTATACCGCGCAAGACCAGGAAGCAGTCCATAGGTCCCGGTACCGCACCGACTGCGTTCTGCAGGAAAGCCAATTTATCAAATAAGGCTTTTTCATTTACGATGACTGCGCCGCCCACTGCATCAGAATGTCCGCCGAGATACTTGGTTGTCGAATGGATCACAATGTCTGCGCCTAACTCGAGCGGATGTTGCAGGTAGGGTGTGGCAAAGGTGTTGTCCACCACCAGCAGGGGAGGGTTGGATTGGTCATGAACGATCTCAGCCACAGCCCGTATATCGGTAAGGGAAAGAAGTGGGTTGGAAGGGGTTTCCAGCCAGACCAGCCTTGTTTGCGGCGTAAGCGCTTCCGCTAAATTCTCCGGGTCGGTTGTATCAATGAAGTCGAAATGGAGACCATAGCGCCGCAGCACCTTATCGAACAAACGGAAAGTGCCGCCATAAACATCGTTACCCGCCAGCACCTGCGCGCCGCTGTCGACCAGGCGCAGCACCGTGTCGGTGGCTGCCATACCGGAAGAGAAGGCCAGACCGTATTGCCCACCCTCCAGTGCTGCCAGGCAATTCTCCAGCGCCAGGCGGGTCGGATTTTTGGTCCGCGAATATTCGTAACCTTTGCGGGCTTTGCCCACTCCGTCTTGGAGATAGGTGGAGGTTTGGTAGATAGGCGTCATTACGGCGCCATTATTCGGATCGGGTTCCTGACCGGCATGAACGGCAAGCGTCTCAAATTCCATTTAGTCTCCTGCTGGTTCGAATGAAGTTGGAATGTGTATTATACAAATTCTACCCGCGCTGTGCGTCGACCCAGCCCTCGCTGATCAATTTGCCTATTGACGTACTTGTTTACCGTGTGAAGGGATAGTTTTGTAAAGGGTCGAAGGTCTCGAAAAAAGAGCTATTGACATTAGAACATATGTTCTATATAATCATTGTAACTATTCGCCCGCTCTGGGATGCTTTCTCCGAAGAAATCTATTTTGGGCTGTTCTCACCCGACAACCTTCATTTTTCGTAACTACTGCCTAATCATGCCTCGCCAACCTTCCGGTCGTCAACGCTGCGGCCAACCCGGTAATAAAAATCGACTTAAGCACGGGCTGTATTCCAAACAGGTCTCACAGGAAGATAGCGCTGAGCTTGAATCCATGCCGTTGGATCTCACTGAGCACGAACTTGCATTGGCTCGCGTTCGCCTCAAAACCTGCATTGAAAAACAACTAACCGCGTCCCCGGAAGACTGGCTGAGTTACGAAAGAGCCATCACACACTATCTGCGCCTGATCGCCTCTTTGATCCAAAAGAATGCAGAGAGCGATGGTCCTGGAGATGCCTTTATGACGGTTATGGAAATGATCCGTCAAGTGAATGAAGAAGACCATGTTAAATGACTCTCGGTTTTATCGGCCGTGTAATATCGCCTTGATCATGATTTTCAGTGTATACGAACCTCGTTCGAACCTCCCGCTTTTTCCTCAGGAAATAGCCCTGGGTTACGGGTAAGTGCTTACCTTCGAACCATTTTTTACCCCGGAATACGTTTTGGTTCGAATAGCGGAAAGGATTTCACGAACTGGATTGAAAGGTCCGACACTATCTTTGAAAAGGAGTCCAACATGACCAAAAGGAATATAGTTCACATTGAAATCCCGACCCGGAACTTGGCGGAATCCGGGGAGTTCTATCAGAAACTATTCGATTGGAAGATCACACCTATGCCGGAGGCAAATTATTCCCTGTGGGAGCCGTCCGAAGGGCCCGCCGGAGGCTTTAATCCGCTTGGCGAGGATGTCAAAGTTGATAACGTTCTGATCTATGTGGATAGTGATGATATCGAGGCCGACTTAAAGAAGGCCAAGTCGCTGGGTGCGGTTATCGTAAAGGAAAAATCGGAAGTCCCAGGTTTTGGGTGGTATGGGGTGTTCAAAGATCTCACGGGAAACTCGATAGCAGTCTTTACCAGTCTGCGTCCTTCTTGATGGGGAGAATGAATGATATCCAGGATTCTTCGCATTACCCTTGTCGTCCGGGATCAGGAAGAGGCGTTTCAGTTTTACACCGGGAAGCTCGGGTTCGAAAAACGCGATGACCGGCCTATGGGAGAGAAGACTCGCTGGCTTACGATTGCGCCGAAAGATGATCACAACCTGGAAATTGTGCTTCAACCTTTGGACTGGTTTGATGGGCAGGCGAGGGCCGATCATGTGGCTATGGTCGGGAAGAACCCCACGATGGTTTTCCAGGTTGAAGACTGCCGGGAGACGTACCGGATATGGCGACAGCGCGGCGTGGAATTTGAGCAGCCGCCCCAGGAAAAACCTTACGGTCTTGAAGCCCTTGCCAAAGACCTTTACGGGAATACGCTCGATTTGCTGGAACCCCACCATTCGGGGTGATTTATCGAGCAAATCACCAATTTGCTCGACCTTGTTTTCGCCGAAGACTACTTCTTCTTTTTTGGAAATTTTAGTTCAAACGGCGGGCGGCGGTTTAGCCACATCAATTGAACGCCATATTCACCGACAGCCAGCATGGTCACAGAAGCAGTATCGCAGGCCAGGCGTTGAAAATGGTCGAGAGGCAAGCCAAGATAATGCGCTACTGCCAGCTTGATAGGGTCTGCGTGGAAGACGCAAGCGAGGAGGTCCCCGGGTTTATGGTTCTTGCAGATTTTATCCAGCGTTGTAACGATGCGCATCTGCGTTTGAAGAAAGGTTTCACCTTCCGGATGCCCGGCCCGCGAGGGTGCCTGTTGGATAACTTTCCAGTATTTTGTGAGCGACAATCTGCGGATGGATTGTCCCTGCCACTTGCCTACGTTTGATTCGAGCAGCCCTTCTTCCGGGAAGATTTTAAGACTTCGTTCCCGTGCAATAGGCTCGGCCGTCTCCAGGGCGCGTTCGAGTGGACTGGAGTAAATGGCTTTAATGGGGGCCTCTGCCAGTGCCTTCGCCAATTCCTGGGCTTGCTGTTTGCCGCGTTCATTCAAATGGATACCAGGGAGGCGCCCGGCCAGACGACCCTTCCTGCTGTAATCATTTTCGCCGTGCCGGATGAGGAGCAGAAGAGGCATATTATTTGATTTTCCGTTTCATCTCTTGGATTTTCTCTTCGCTTAGGTCCGGCAGATTCTTTACGTCTGTCACACCCAGTGCTTTCCGCTGCGCTTCACGCCACTGTTCCAGCCGCGAGACCACCTGGGCCTCATACCCTTCCTTCGATGGCTGATAAAAGTAAGTGCCAAGCAGGCGTTTGGGAAGGTACTGCTGAGGGGCAAAGTGACCGTCATATTCGTGAGGATAGACGTAACCCTTTCCATGACCCATGGCTTCGGCATCGCGGTTATCGTCCATTAAATGGCGTGGGACCGACACTTGCCCTTCCTCTTCCAGCTTCTGCATCGCTTTGAAGTATGCCCCGGCGCTGTTTGACTTGGGCGCAGTCGCGAGATACAGGGTTGCTTCGACAATGGGATACACGCCCTCCGGCAGCCCGATGTAGTCGAAGGCCTGGGCCGCAGAGGCCGCCACCACGATTCCCAGAGGATCGCCGAGGCCGATATCTTCGCCTGCCAGGATGATCAGCCTGCGCAGGATGAATCGTGGGTCTTCTCCTGCATACAGCATCTTGGCAAGCCAGTACAAGGCTGCATCCGGGTCGGACCCTCGAACGGACTTGATAAAGGCGCTGATTGTATCATAGTGTGCATCACCGTCTTTGTCATAAAGAACTGCCCTGCGTTGAATGGATTCCTGGGCCACATCCAGCGTAATATGGATATAGCCATCCGGGCCGGGCGAGGTGGACTCGACCGCCAACTCCACGGCGTTTAAGGCGTTGCGGGCATCGCCACTGGCAACCTCGATTAGATGATTGCGCGCCTCGGCGTCAAGAGCGATATGTCTATTTCCATAGCCGCGTTCCTTGTCTGTGAGGGCGCGATCGATCAGGATACCGGTCTCTTCTTGATTCAAATTTCGGAGTTGAAAGACCCGGGAGCGAGAAATAAGGGCTTTGATGACTTCGAAGTATGGATTTTCGGTGGTGGCGCCGATCAGGGTAATGGCACCGGTCTCGACGTGCGGCAGCAACGCATCCTGCTGAGCCTTATTCCAGCGATGCACTTCATCCACAAACAATATGGTACGTTGGTTTTGAAGTCGCCTGCGTTCGAGAGCCTCGTCCAGGATCACGCGCAGATCGGCCTTCCCGGCCAAAATTGCAGAAATGGTGACAAAATGGCTCTTGGTGCTGTTGGCGATGACTTGCGCGAGGGTGGTCTTGCCGGTCCCAGGCGGCCCCCATAAGATAATGGATGAGAACATCCTGTCTGCTTCAATTGCCCGGCGCAGAAGTTTGCCTGGCCCAATTATGTGTTCCTGTCCAATATACTCATCCAATGTACGCGGACGCATACGCGCCGCCAGCGGGGCTTCGCTCTTCATCCGTTCCTGCAGGGCATGATCAAACAGGTCGGTCACCGCGTGATTCTACCATGCGGTCAAATTGATTAAAGAACGGCACGGGCCCTGCCCGGATGGGAAGCCGCGTATCCAGAAAAAGATGGTTGGCCTCCTACAGGTTCTAAACGGATATGCGTTTGTGGATGCCTCCCACCTAGAAGGATGAAATGGCCTTTTTGAAGTCCTTGTAGATATCTATATACATATCGAGGCCGGTCATTTCAAATGCAGTCGTAGTCTCTTTGGAAGGATTGAGAAGCTTCAGGTGAGGAGATTTGTAGGTGCCAGCATTAATCCCCTTGCGCAATTCCTCGTCGCTCACATCAGGCACCAGCGTGCGTAATTTGTTGAACAGAGCGTGTATAGCCCGGATGCCTGCACTGCTCACAAAGTGAACGTGGGTCAGATCGATCAGAATATCCCGTGCGCCAGCCGCGATCAATTCATCGGCTTTAGATTGGAAATCCTCATAGCTGGCGGAATCTATGTTCCCATCCACGTGCATTACGGATATCGGGCGAACACCCTTCTCGGTTGAGACTTTGATTTCCATGCTCTCCTCCGTCTAATGGATAAAGTTTATCCTATTATACTTTATAGTTTTCTGGGCACAAAAAAAGGTGTCTTTAAGATTGCCAGCAACCTCTATTATCGGGTTGGTGACCAGTCTAAGCATTTGGAATCTGGGCTTCAGTTCGGTTATGGGACTGGTTGACTATAAAAATGCCAGACAGCGCAATCAATCCGCCCAGCACTTGGATCGCGGTCGGTACCTCGGCCAGAAGGGGGATGGCAAGCAAAGTTGTCATGATAGGCTGGCCAACCATTGTTGGCGAGACAACGTGGGCGGGCAGGTGCCCCAGCGCATACGAAATTGAGATATAGCCGATGGTCTGGGAGACAACGGCAGTTCCTAAAAAGACCAGCCAGGTTTGCGCGTCGTAGCCAAACAGTCGATTCCGCAGCATGAGGTTGACAATAAGTATGGCAGCAGAAGCGGATATACCAACCAGCCAGGTATATCGAAAAGGGTCAATGTTCTGTCTGCCGCGCTGCGTCGACAGCATGTAGGATGCATAGAAGATTGCCGCACTGCTCGCCATGAGGTCGCCGATTCCCAGCCGCGGACGCAGCAGAAAGTCGCTTCCCATAATCAGCACTCCACCCATCAGCGCCAGAGCGAGGCCCAGCCAGAATCCACGATTCAATCTTTCGCGGAAGATCAACCAGGCGCCTATCGCGACCCATAAGGGCGCGGTGTTGCCCAGCAGGGTGGCATTTGCAGCTGTTGTGAATGCCAGTGATGAATTCCACAGAGAAAAATCGCCGGCCGTGAATATCCCTGCCAGGATTGGGAAGATCAAAACCTTTTTCGGGATAGGAGTGACGTGTTGGTGACGCAGAATAATAAACGGTGTCAGCATAACGGTCGAGAGGAAAAGACGATAGAAGCCGGTAACGGTACCGGGCGCATTTGCCCATCGGACGAACATGGCGGACAGACTTAACGACAGAATCCCGGTGCCAAGCGCGACATAGGGAAGCAGTCTGTTTTTCTTCATGAATTGATTCGATTGGTCGAAAGCAAGGGGAGAATTTCACTCAGGGTGGAAACGATCGCATCTGGCAGGATCGGGGGAGTCTGCCGGAGGTCCGGAACGCGTCGCGTGATCCATATTGTGTTTATGCCAAGCCGGTGGGCACCCAGGATGTCTGCTTCGTAGTTATCCCCAATCATGAGGGATTGCTCCGGCGGGATCTTAAAATGGTGGAGCGCGGCTTGAAAGATACCCGGATGTGGTTTACGTTTGCCATACGCAGCGGATGAAAGAATTATTTCAAAATAGGATCGAAGTCTTGCTTTATCGATCAGCTCGAGAGTATTCATATCCTCCGCGCCATTAGAAATAATACCGAGGCGAAAACCGCTTTCCCGTAGACCCTGCACCACCTGCAGGGCGTCGGCTTCCACCTGCCAGTTAGTTTGTGTGACGGCATACATAGATCGCAATGCGGACTGCAGGTTTGCCTCGGAGATGATAATTTTGTGCTCGTCGAGCAGCGCTCTCAGCACTGTACTTATGCCGGGTTCATCCAAATCACCTTCGCGCAGTTCGTAGTAATAGTGGAGTAGAGTTTCGTGCTGCCCATAGAGTTCGCCTGGTGAAGAGCTAATGCCAATTTTGTGCAGCGAGGTCCATAGAGCATCATCTGCACGCTGGAAGACATCCTTCCAGGAGGCAGGGTCGTCGTAGATGAGCGTGTTTCCCAGGTCGAAGAGGATCACTCTGATGGGTTGTTTCATCAAGAAGCAGCCCGGGAGCGGGTGTAGATATAAACAAGGAACGCGCCAATGGCGATCGCAGGCAGCAAGACAAGGCCCGCCTCGGGACCGAACGCCCCGCCAGTCCATAGCTCAGGACCGGAAACCCTGATAAGTGTCAGGTGGTAAATATCGAGCCCCGAGACCGGAAACCCGAAAATTACGCCTTCAAAAAAGTTCCACCCTATGTGAAGGCCGATGGAAAGCCAAAGCCTCCCGGTTCGGACGTAAGCATATCCCAGGAATAGGCCTGCCAGGAAAATGCCCAAAGCGCTGATCCAGGTAGCATGTGGGTTGGCGAGGTGCAAAACTCCGAAGATTGCCGATGAAATGATCAGTCCCCAGAGCAAATTAATTCCGCTGGCAATCGTCTGCAGGTGATAACCGCGGCTCATCAATTCCTCGTTCCAGGCGACCACGACAAAAACCACAAAAAACAGGAATACCTGGACGATAACGTTTTGCGCCGGTTCACCCGCCCAGGCAAAACTATCCAGCGAAAGCCAACCAAGGAATCCTTCCAAAAAGAAGATCAGGCCCATCATGACAAAGGTGATCCCGATTCCCGAGATGATATCCAGGAGCGCTTGATGGTTTATCTTAAGACCCAGGCTCGCAAAAGTGCGTTTGTCCAGAAACCGCCGCGCCAGATAAACGGAAAGTGTAACTGCAAGGAATTCTGCGACTTCGCTCAAGGCTAAATAAGGCATGCCGCTTATACCAGTTGTCCCCGCAAACAGGCTGTACGGGATCAATATGAACAGGCCCGCGATGGCCGTAAGAACGATTTGCAGGATCCCCTGGATTAGAAGCCTCCAGCCTGCACGCAGCCGCGGTTCAGAGGGCGAAAGGAATATTCGCCCCAATCTAGAGCGCCGTACCGTAGGGTTTTCCGTATTCACATTTATCTCCTGGTCTCACTTATCTGACCGGGCAAAGATCCCGTTTTCAAGGTTCCGGCTGGGGTGGCCCGCGCTGCAGGGTAGCCTCCTGCAGCCAAGGAGGGGCCACAAGTATGTCAAACACCTGATTCGGTTGAACGTGTCTTGTATCAGCTTTTCACATAGATCCCGCTGGGATCCAGTTCTTCGCGCAGGATTTTCAGTTCTTTTTCTGTAACCGGTTCGGTGAACTCTTAAGTGTTCGGCGATCTTTAAGTCCCACCCGGTATTTTCTTTCGCCTGTTCGGCCGTTTTACCCGGGTGTAATGCGGTCAAGATGAGTTCACCGTTTTCATCTGGTTCCATAAAACCGAGGTCGGTGACCACACCGAGCATGCCTTCGCCGCGCACTCCAGTGGCGGCGCGCTCCTTCCGTCCGTTGAGAAAACCTGCGGATGTCATGAAATCCACTTTTTCAGGAAACCGGCGTTTTTGATGCGGCGTCATGATGTAACAGCGGTTTGCCCATGCGGCAATCTCCTGCGAACCGCCTGAACCGGGCAAACGAGTTTTGGGATGGGCATAATCATTGCCGATCACGGTGGCGTTGATGTTTCCATATTTGTCAATCTGTGCACCACCCATAAAGCCTACATCCACATTGCCGCGCTGCAGGTAAAGCGTAAAGATGTCATACATGCTTACTACTGAAAGTGATCCGCTGACCAGGGTTGGGTCGCCAATGGAAAGCGGCAGGCGGGCCGGTTCTGCCCCAATCACGCCCGCCTCGTAAATCATGACAATATTCGGCCCATGTGTCCGTTTGGCAAGATTGCATGCCAGGTTCGGTTGCCCCACGCCCACAAAAACCACGTCGCCATCGCGAAGTAAACGCGCGGCATTGATGATCATCAGTTCAGCGGATGAATACTGCATTTCGCTCATACTTTTCCTTCCTGTGACAAAAGGCGACCGGTATTGTTGACCTTCAAGCAAATTGGTGTTGATCGCCTCACGCGCTTGTTCAGTCAGTGGCATAAATTCCGAGGGTCGGCAGCGCGTTTTGTCTGCAATCTTTCAGTCGATTTTGTCAAAACATCAACAGCTTAACATCGATAATATCGATTTCCATCCAGTACATTAAGCGGGTGCTCGTTCGAGCTCTTCCAGGAATGATTTTGTTGCGTTGAACACTTCCTGGGGCTTTTCGAGTGGAAGCAGATGAGTGGATTTTTCCATTGTTATGATCTTGATTTTGGGGTTCCTTTTCCGGACGGATCGAGCGGTGCTCTCCCAGAACGTGTCAGTCTCTGCCCCGCGTAAGATCAGAGTTGGGGTTTCCAGGCGCGGTATGTTTGTCCAAAGATCCCAATCATGCCAAAGGCCGGTATAGTAGATCTGTGCTTCCCACTCCGGGCTATAAACCAATTCATATCCGGCCTTCGAGGATGTGCCGTCGCCGTTAACCTCTTTGGGTTTTGTCATCCCTCGTATGAAAATGCGCAAATTCTCGTCCGATAAGAATCGAAAAATAGAGCGTCGTCGATACCCGGTGAAAACCTGGTCTAGGTTATCGAATTCCCGGCGACGCTTTAACGCACCTTCGATTTTGGGATGCAGACGGTGACCCAGGCCGAAAGTTCGTGCCAGATTCCATTCAAGCACGAAATAGAGCGGAAAAATGACCGGCTCTATAAGGACGAGTGCCTGAAAACGATCCGGTTGACTCAGCGCCGCGCGCAGCGTTACGCTGGCGCCGATGGAGTGGCCTGTACCGATGATGCGACCGGCCTTGCGTTCATCAAGGAATTCCAGAAGGTCATCGCTCAACGGATTCCAGTCTTTGATCTCGGCGGGATTCGATCCCTTCCACAAGGGACGCAAGGACATTCCAAATACATGGTAGTGCTTGGATAAGAGTCTCAGAAGCGGCTCATAACAATCGGGTGGGTAGCCGTTGGCATGCAGGAAGTGCAGGGGTTTGCCTGATCCACCATAGTCAAAGAAAGGTATGTTCATCCGCTCGTATTCGTTAATCCCGGAGGGCTTTGATGTTCTGGTACCTGGGGAATGATCGATTCTCGCCCGATGCTATCCCTGCTGACTAAGGATCAATATTCTCCATAGTTGATTTGTTCGCTGTAACGCGGCTTTACCGATAGACGCTTTTGGGTTTCAGCCCCAAGTTTTTGCCAGTAATCGTCGCGGTCTTTTACTCCGAAGATCCATTCATCCAGCCAGTTCTCAATGCGTTCTGGTGACTCGCTGATTTTGTCCCATTGCAGATAGAATTCATTGTCGCGGTCGTAATAGCCCTGCGCATAAGAAGGGTGGCACGCATGGGGGACAAGGCAAACGGCATCTACGACAATCTCAGGTATGAGTGTGCGGTTCGGGTCAGATCGGATCACCGCCTCGTCAACGATTTCTTCCGCGGTCAGAATGACTTTCTGTGCCGCAAAGGCCGCTTCCTTTTGCTCGCCGATGATTCCCCATAAATGCGCGTTGCCGTTCGGGTCCGCACGCTGAACGTGGACAATCGCTATATCGGGGTTTAGCGCGGGTACCACGATCACATCTTTGCCACCGTATGGATCCACGACCCGCTTGATTTTCGGGTTTGCCTTTTCGAGGTCAGTTACCGCAGTTTGATTCATGGGAAGGAAGGGCAGCCCCGCAGCACCGGCCTGCAGGCGTGTGATCATGCCAAAATGCGAATATTCTTCCCATTCAAGCCGGCCCTGCTCGATTGCGCTTCGTACGATGCGAAGTGAGCCAACGCCCGGGTTACCCATATACGAGAACATGACTTTTCGGGCGCAGGCTGCCGCCACCATTTGATCATATATCAAGTCGGGTGTCGCGCGCGCTAGCACCAGGTCCCGCTTCTTTTGACGTATGATCTCATGACCCGCAGCAAAGGGGATCAGGTGCGTAAACCCTGCCGCATATACGGTGTCGCCATCGTGAACGTATTTTGCAACTGCCTCTGAGAGCGCTATTAGTTTCGACATTGATTTACGTCTTCATTTCTTTTCGTCCCTTTGACCCTTGTGTTCTCCGCTCTTTCTGCGAATAATAGAAAAGCGTCCGCTCGGAGGGGGCGGCGGTTTTCGCCTGCGAAACAGGAGGCCAATGGTGATGGAAAGGACTGACCAGAATAGATAATCGAAATTTGTCTGGTTGGCATAATCGGAAGCCACAAAAAGAATAAATATGCCGACCCCGATAACGATAAAAAATGTGCCGATTCGGATCACAAATTCATCAACCATGGCAATGAAAAACCCCTTCCCCTAATCGGGGAAGGGGAATTGTAACTTATCTTCGGGAGGTCGTCTTCCTTACCGACTTCTTCGCTGTTTTCTTCCTTGAAGCCGGCATCCTTGCTACGATCTTCCTGGCGACCTTTTTGGGTGCAGCTTTCCTTCGGTTTGAGGGTAATTTTGCAGCCGCTTTTTTGGCGGCCGTTTTGCCGTTTGTAGCATGCTTGACCAAATTATGAATCTGCTCATGCATATAAAGCTGAACGTAATATAAACCGCCTCCGTTCTTTCCACTGGCACCTGATCCTTTCCAACCGCCGAAAGGTTGGAAGCCCGGCCAGGCGCCGGTTGTTGCGCCCTGCGGGCGATTAACATATGTCACTCCAGCTTCGATCTTATCGAAAAACCAATCGGCTTCATCGAGCGAACCATAGAACCCGGCGGTGAGGCCATAGTTGACGTTGTTAGCGATTTGCATGGCTTCATCGAGATTATTGACTTTGCCGATGGTTGTGATCGGGAGGAACATCTCATATTGCCACAACCGATGTTCAAACGGCAGGCCAGTGACAAAGGTGGGCTCGCAATAGTAACCTTTGTCAAACATGCCGCCGGTCTTCACATGCCCACCGGTTAGGAATTCACCGCCCGCCTGGTTGATCTCTTCGGTGAAATTCTTGAAGTCAGTGTAGGCATTGTTGTTTATCACCGGGCCCATGTAAGTTGTGCGCTCGGTTGGATCGCCGATGACCAATTTGTCGGTCATTTCTTTCAATTGTCCGACAAATTCCTCGTAGACAGGTTCTTCCACGATGACTCGGGAAGCGGCAGAGCATTTCTGTCCCTGAAGGCCAAACGCTGATCGGACGATCCCTGTCGCGGCATCAGTGAGATTGGCATGGCGCGAGACGATGGCCGGGTTCTTCCCGCCCAATTCCAAAACGAGGGGACGTACGTAGTTGCGGTGGGCAAAATCGCGGTACATCTTCATGCCAACGTCAAAGGAGCCGGTGAAGGTCGCGCCATCCACATCCTGGTTGTCCACCAGCGCCTGCCCAAGGGTCGAACCAGGGCCAGTCACAAAGTTGATAACACCTTCCGGGAAGCCGGCATCTCGCAGGCACTCGGCATACAGGCGTACGATCCAGGCCGTATCGGTCGCAGGTTTGATGACAATCGTGTTACCCGCGACCAGGGCCGCCCCTGTCGGGCCGCCCGTCAAGGCGAATGGGAAGTTGAACGGACTGACGATGAGCCAGACCCCGTAGGGCCTTAGAACCGAAACATTTGTGGAATCATAGCCCACGAGTGGGTCTGTGCCCATCGGCTTAACGAAGCCCTTGTTTTGCTCCATCATCAAAGCCGAGAAATACATCAGGTCGGCGGTTTCTTGAACGTCACCCAGCGATTCCATGCGGTTCTTCCCGACTTCCAGGGCCATCGCCGCACCCAGGTCGAAGAGCCGCTTTTCGAGCAATGAGGCTGCTTTACGGACCAATTTCACCCGCTCCTGCCAGGGCGTTCTGCTCCATTTTGGAGAGGCCCGGCGGGCTGCGGCAATTGCCTGCTGTGCGTGAGAGGCGTTCCCTTTTTGCATGCGCGCCAGCACCCAGTCTGTATTAACAGGGGAGTGGTCGTCCCACTTTTCATCGGAGAATACATCTTTGCCGTTGATAATCATCCCATATTCTTTGCCCAGATTCTGCTTCAGCCTCACCACGGCCGCATCGAAGCCTTTGTGCAGCTCTTCCGGTGGATTGAACATGGTTGCATAGGTCAGTTTGAAAGCCATAACCAAAACCTCCTTGATCGTGTTTTTTGGCCCGAAAGTTGAATAACCTGACCGGCGGACCAATGAAGCCGATTAGATTAGGAAGACATATTTGACTAACATAGTATAGCGCGGGATTTCACGGACGTCAAAAGCACATGTTCCAATTTTGATATGAGCATCTCTTCCTGAGCTTCTGACCAGATATAATGCGATTGATTTGATCCAAAACCCGAATTAGCATTCCAACTCGATCGAAGTCTGAATTCCATCTTGACACAGCCAATGTCTCACTTGATAATACCCGAACGGAGCTTCGCGTGGCAAATATTACCCTTATGACCGATTTCGGAATCAAAGACGGCAATGTTGGCGTCATGAAGGGCGTGATTTGGAATATCTGCCCGCAGGCGCAGATCGCAGATTTGAGCCATATGATTGGGGCCCAGAATGTAGCTGAAGCGGCCCTGGTTCTTGCGCGCTCTGCACCCTATTTTCCAAAGGGCACGGTCCACATTGTGGTGGTTGACCCTGGTGTAGGCACAAAACGTCGCCCCATGGCCGCTCGTATCGGTGATTGGTATTATGTTGGACCGGATAACGGAATCGTCACTCTTTTGCTGGAGCGCGCAAAGCTGGAGCACTGGATCTATGAGTTTGTTGAACTCGATAGGCCCGAATATTGGCTGCCTAAAGTCAGTTTTGTCTTCCATGGCAGGGATATTTTTTCCCCGGTTGGGGCCCATCTGGCCTCTGGTATTCCGCTCGAGGATGTAGGGACCGTTTTTTCGAATCCAGTGCTTATCCCGATACGTCAACCCGAACGGACAAAAACCGGTTGGCGTGGTGAGGTCATCCATATTGATCACTTTGGTAACGTAGCCTCGAATATCCGCGTCGAAATTCTTGGTGAGGCTCTGCAGGAAAAAGGCAAAATCAATGTCCGTCTGAATGGCGTTGAGATTACTGGAATGATTGATACTTTTGGAGAGCGTCCGGTCGGCGATCTGGTAGCCTTGCTGGGGAGCACCGGCAATTTGATCGTGTCCGTGGTAAATGGCAACGCCGCCGCGAAGCTGGGTGTTAAAGTTGGCGATACCATCGAAGCCCTCATCCCTTAGCGCCAAAAGCGATGATCCGCACTGGGCGATCAAAGGGTCGCTTTCACAATTGAATTATGTCTGAAACTCCTCTCGTTGTAGAAAATCTCAGTTTTCGTTATCGGGATCGTCAGACCGCGGCGATAAGTCATCTATCGTTCACGGCGAACCGGGGCGAAATCCTGCTCGTTGCCGGCTCCAGCGGGTGTGGGAAGACCACCCTTATCCGGACGATCAATGGCCTGATCCCACGTTCGTACAAGGGCGAGCTCACCGGTCGCGCCCTCGTCTTTGGCGAAGAGACGATAACCTGGAAATTATCACAGATCTCACAGAAAGTTGGCACAGTTTTGCAGGACCCGGAGCGTCAGATCCTGGGTACAAAGGTGTTGAATGAAGTCGCCTTTGGTCTCGAAAACCTTGGCTTGCCCCGCGATGAGATCATTAAGCGGGTGGATGAAGCCCTGACTTTCCTGAATATTTCAGATTTGAGCTCTCGTGAGACCTTTAATCTATCGGGCGGCGAAAAGCAGAAAGTTGCGCTGGCAGGAGTGCTCGCCATGCGTCCGAGCATCCTGCTGCTCGATGAGCCGCTGGCAAGTCTCGACCCGGCCAGCGCAAAGGACACGCTCGATGCCGTTCGGGTGCTGGCCGACCAGGGCATGACCGTCATCATGGTGGAACATCGCGTTGAAGATGTCTTACGCATCCATCCGGAGCGTGTCATGTTTATGTCAGATGGGGAAATCCGTTACCTAGGCCGTTTGGATGGGTTATCTAAAGTAGTGAACTATCGCGAGGTCAAATTACCTGCTGGAGATATCCTGGCGCGTGCCAGGCAGGATACACCGCCAGTTGAGTTAAAAATCCTTCCGGGGGCAGCATCCCAGGATTCACCCAAAGGGGTGCTTGTAAGCTTTGAGAACGTCGCGTTTAGTTACGAGGCCGGCACCGAAGTCCTGCATGGGATCAACCTGGAGATCAAACGGGGCGATGTTATTGCGGTTTTGGGCCCAAACGGCGCGGGCAAGACCACCTTTGTGAAGCACGCGATCGGTCTCTTGAAGCCCAAAACGGGACGTGTACTGGTCAACGGCCGTGACACGAAAGAAGCCAGTGTTGCGCAGATCGCCGCCACTTTGGGCTATGTGTTTCAAAGCCCAAGTCACATGTTGTTCGCTCCGACGGTGCGCGAGGAGCTTGCATTCGGCCCGTCAAACCTGAAACATAGCAAGGACCTGATTGGACAGGAGGTGAAAGAGGCGCTGACAATCGTAAACCTCGCTGACAAAGAGCAAGACCCACCGCTGGCTTTGTCTTTTGGCCAGCAGAAGCGCGTCACTATTGCAGCCATCCTGGCAATGCGTTCCCGAATCATGATCATGGACGAACCAACCGCCGGGCAGGATTATCAGAACTATATGAACTTCATGGACTCCATCCTGCAAATGCCCGGGTTTGAGGCGATCATGTTCATCACGCACGACGTGGACCTGGCCGTCATATATGCCAATCGTGTCTTATTGATCGCGGACGGCCAACTCATTGCCGATGGGCCCCCGCAAGAGGTGTTGCGCGACTTCGACCGACTGGAGGCCTGCCGCCTTGTGCCCTCATCGCTGCTTGCTTTGAACATCAAGTATTTTCCGCAAACAGGAAGGTTTATGCGGGCTGAGGCGCTGGCGCATATCTAAAATGAGGAGAACTGAAATGGATAAGAGACTGACAAATGTCCTGATCTCACTGGCAGTGATCCTGGTGATCTTTGCGATCATCATGTTTGCCTTGAGCAAACAGACCATCGGCCCTTTCAATTTTACTGTGGATCAGGCTACGCTCGTCCTTCGTTTTGTGTTCGTTATTATCGGTCTTCTGATTGCCTTCGCGGTGTACTATTTCACTCGTGAGAACGCTGCCTGGGAAGTAGGTACACGAGAAGTCGTCTGGATGGCAATTGGCGCCGCCCTGTATGCGGTCTTCTCATGGCTGTTCAACGGCACCGTTTTCGTCGTGCCCTCCCTGAGCCAGGTTTCATTGCGGCCGGCCATCGCGATCCCAATGTTTTTCGGCTATGCCTTCGGGCCCGTGGTTGGCTTTTTCAGCGGTGCAGTTGGCAATATGTTCGGTGATGCGCTGACCGGCTTCGGTCTTTCGCCACAGTGGAGCATTGGTAACGGCCTGGTCGGCTTCATTGCCGGTATGGCGCTGCTTTTCAAAGATAAGAAGAGGAGCATGGACACCGTTTTGTGGGTGAGCGGTGTATTGGCTGTGCTGACCGTGTTGTTGTTTTTTATCAATCCGAAGACCCCCAATGGCACTTACTTTGATCCGGCTACGGGTAATTTTGGTGAGACTCCTCTGACGGTCTTCGCGGGCATAACGATCCTTATTGGGTTTGTGCTGGTACTGGCTGTCCGTTTTGGTTTTGCAAATAATGAAAATGTCGCCGCGGCAGTTACATGGGGCATGCTTGGTAATATACTGGGCATTCTCTTTGCAGCACTCTCTGATATCTTCATCAACGGCTTCAGCCTGGTGGCCGCGGTAGTCGGCGAATTTCTTCCGGCTGCCGGTCCGAATCTGATCTTTGCCGCGATCCTTGTTCCTTTGCTGGTGGGTGCCTATGCGGCCGTCCAGCGGCAATCCGGACGCTAATACCTGTGTTCAATTGCAGTGACCGGCGGCGCGATCGGCCGCCGGTCACTGAACCCTTATCTAAAACCGAAAGCTGATTACTTACAACTATGCTTGTCGCCTGGCGTTATCGCAAGCGAGATAAATCCCTGATCCAATGGTTTGATCCGCGCGCCTGGATCATGTTCTATCTTTGTTTCCTTTTTTCCACCCTCGCCTTTTGGGACGTCCGCTTTCTTCTGCCTTTTTTTGTAATTGCGTTGATTGTGGTTTTTACGTCACGCGTTAAATGGCAGGAGATCCGTCGTGCTTTTATCTTTATTATTGGTTTCGTTTTCTTTTTCGCAGTCCTGACTTTTCTAACCGGCCGTGGTGGGACGGAGTTATATAAACAGGAACACCTCATACGTCAGTTGAGAGCGCCGTTCTCGATATTTGGCTGGGTGCCCACTCTGGACATCACGGTGGAACGCGCTTTTTTTGCGGTCAGCCAGTTTGTTCGCGTATTCAGTATCGCGATCATGACTATCCTAATTCCCTACTCGCTGAACCCCGCGCTTTACGGCATTACATTCAAAGGGTTACGGCTTCCGGATAATATTGCTTATGCCATGGATTTGACCATGCGCTTTATTCCAACCTTTGGGCGGGATTTCCAGTTGACGATGGATGCGCAGCGAGCGCGGGGTTATGAGCTGGATAAAATCAGCGGGGGATTGATCGCGCAAGTTCGCAAGCTCGGCCCGCTCATGGTACCCGTGACCATACACGCCATTATTGGGAGTGAAGACATCATCGACGCGATGGATCTGCGTGCTTTTGGCGTAGGTCCCCGCACCTGGCTGGATCAGCTGACGTATCACCGCCGCGACCGCATTCTGGTCGCCGTGGGTGTTTTGATCTTCCTGGCTTCAATGGCCGTAGGGTTTGTAGGTTGGGGAAAATTTTGGGTCCCGCCCGGGCTGATAAAACTGGCCGGCGGTTAAAACATTCATCCGGCAATCAAATTGCCGGATGATTTGCAAATTCTCCTCGCTGGCGATTATTATGAAGGATGACCGGACCTCAATCTCGCTCCAAGCAAAGGGGTCTGGCCTTTTCTACTCTTCCAGTGTACTAATATCCCCTTCCGGCAGTCCCTGCGCACGGGCTTTAAGAACACGCCGCATGATCTTCCCTGACCTGGTCTTGGGAAGTTTATCAACAAACTTCACCTCCTCAGGCCGTGCTATGGGGCCCATATGGGTCGCTACATGTTGTCGCAACTCTTCAGAAAGTTCAGACGAGCCCGAAAATCCCGTGCGCAACAGTACAAACGTGTGGATGGCTTGCCCTTTCACTTCATGAGGCAAACCAATGGCAGCCGCTTCTGCAACCGCCGGGTGGCTAACCAGCGCAGATTCGATCTCGGCTGTGCCCAGGCGGTGACCGGAGACTTTAATCACATCATCCACGCGTCCAATGATCCAGAAATATCCGTCCTTGTCTCGCTTGGCCGAGTTGCCAGTGGTATACATGCCGGGATATTTGCTCCAGTATTGATTTACATACCGGTCGGGATCACCGTAGATCGTTCGCAACATTGCCGGCCACGGCTTCTTTAGCACGAGATAACCTTCCGTATCAGCGGGAACTGAGTGGCCTTGTTCGTCGAGGATGTCTGCTTCCTGGCCAAAGAAAGGATGGGTACCTGAACCGGGCTTTAACGGTACCGTGGGAGTGGGCGTAATCATGAACATGCCCGTTTCGGTCTGCCACCAGGTATCCATGATGGGGCATTTTTCTTTGCCGATCACACGGTAATACCACTTCCAGGCTTCGGGATTGATGGGCTCGCCAACGGAACCAAGAAGCCGCAGGGATGATAGATCGTGTTTGTTGGGCCAGGCCTCCCCGAAGCGCATCAGCCCACGGATCGCCGTTGGCGCAGTATACAAGATCGTAATCCCGTAACGTTCCACGCATTGCCACCAACGGTTTGGATATGGATAAGAAGGCCCACCTTCAAACATGAAGGAGGTGGCGCCGTTGAGCAAAGGACCATAAACAATATACGAATGGCCTGTCACCCAACCAGGGTCGGCTGCACACCACCAGCGATCCTCATCATTAATGTCGAAGACATACTTGAGGGTTGAATAGATACCGACCATATAGCCGCCGTGGGTGTGTACGATGGCTTTGGGTTTTCCGGTCGAACCGGAGGTATACAGAATATAAAGGGGATCTTCAGCATCCATGACCTCCGTGGGACATTTACCATTGGCAATTGGCAAGGCCAGCAAATCATGATACCAATGATCCCGGCTCGCTTCCATAGGGACCTCATGGCCGATCCGCTTGACCACAATGACATTCTCCACCGAGGGGCAGCGCTTAAGCGCCTCGTCCACAGTGCGCTTTAATTCGACAACTTTCCCGTTCTGGTATGAACCATCGGAAGTGATGACCAGCTTCGACTGGCTATCGTCAATCCGGCCCTGCAAGGCATCTACTGAGAAACCGCCAAATACAACGGAATGGATGGCGCCTATCTTCGCGCAGGCGAGCATGGAGAAAACGATCTCTGGGATCCGCCCCATGTAGATTGTCACGCGCTCGCCTTTTCGCACTCCCATGGCTTTGATAATGTTCGCCATGCGGTTAACTTCCCGGTTCAGGGCGAAGAAGGAATAAGACTGGTGCAGTTTTCCATCTTCTGATTCCCAGATGAGCGCCAGCTTATTCTTGCGATAGGTCTTGAGATGTCGATCAATTGCATTGTGAACGATATTGACTTTCGCCCCTACGAACCATTGGTAGAATGGTTTCTTTGAGTCATCCAGCACTTTGTCCCACTTTTGAAACCATTCCAGCTCCTCTGCCTCGGCAGCCCAAAAACCTTCCAGATCTTTCGCTGCTTTTTCAGCCAGTGCGTTCCAATCCTTTAGCCGCGCTTGGGTAACCACTTCTTCGGACGGATAGAAAACTTCACCTTCCATATCTGTCGGCTTGCCACTCTTTGCCATAGGGAAACCTCCTAGATGGAAAATAGAATACGGCAATTTTAATCCGTTTTGGCGGAATTTGCGACCATAGAAGGAAAAAGTGTGGCAATTCTGAAAATATTCTTATTTATGGAAGCCAGGTGCTCAAATGGCCCGCGGCAAACCCAGCCTGTATCATCCTGTGAGCAATCGGGCCCCAATTCTTCAGAGTTTAGGTTTCACCACGGTCGGCGGATGGATTCTTCCCCAGTTGTAGGGAACCCACTTTCCAGAACTCCGCTAGCGTGAAGGCAGGACAAAGAGCCTGGTCTATAAACGATGTCCCTCATCAGGCGGGGCTGTGCTCTCGTCTTGGGCCATTTCTCCGGAGCTCGGTGCCTTGAATTAATACGCCCGCAATCAACAGAACGAGGAAAACCGTGCTGGCAGTCGAGGCTGCCAAATGCAAACCGCCCACGACCATTGCCGCTCCTGCCAACGATGAAATACTGATTAACGCCCAATCAAACAGGAAGGCTACAAGCACGACGCCTATGATCCCACCGAGGATGAAAGCGATCCAGCTCATTGCACCCTTGTCCAGGTTGAGTAGAGCCGCGATACTGAGCAAAACATAACCTCCGCCCAGAAAGCCGGCGACCCCGATAGCTATGGATTCGAGAAATATCGCGAGGCCGGCAAATATAACGCCGAGCACCAAACCGGCGAGGAGCGAGGTTAATTCAGACCCGTGAAAGAAGCGGGTGGCAAGCAGAATGCCAGTTACGAACCCAATGGCCGCTACAAACAGCCAGAATAACTTTCGCCCCAAAACCAGTAAGGCTCCGCCCAGGACAACGTTTACTAAACCAAGCATATAAACCTCCAGATCTAAACTTATACCTGCCGCCGGTAATTTCGTGACTACGTCTTTGTAGAAGGCTTTCCGCGAATAAACTCACGAACCTCCTCTTTCAGTTCCGTCGGCAAGGAAGGCGAAATCCGGCGGAAGGTGATGGCAGTCATTGGGTTCTCTGAATTCATTAACACCTGGCGAATGAAATACGACGTCTCGGTAGGGGAGGCCTTATATAATGCGAGGATTAACTCCTCGATCTCGAGCTGCAATTTGGCCGGTGCTGCCTGAACGACCGGCTCGATGACCTGGAGGAGCGGTGGCAGGTTGACGAAGTCCGGGTCAGCGAGGGCGGAAATAACCGCCTGGATACCATTCGGCCAGAGCGAAGACCGTTCAGTTTGAAGCCACTCACCAATTAGTTCAAGAAACTTCTCGGGCGCCTCTTTTCTCATGCGCGCCAGACTTTTGTCTAATAACTCTGCGCGCAGGTCCGCCTCATATACTTGCTGTGTCCAGGCTGTCAATCGAGCGAGTAAACGTCCTTCCTGTGGCGGGATGCGTCCCAATACGAAAGCTGCCAGCAGCCGCGTTTCGAGGTACTCCTCATCCCACAAATGATCAGCCAGGTCCAATGCAGCATCGGCATTATTGCTATTGTCCACGAGAACCGTAAGTTCTTGTTCGATTTGTTTAACGACGACAGTTGGAGTTCGAAACGTTTGGAGATTGATGCCAGGAGCAATGACAGGCGGTTTCCGCACAGAATAATTTACATAAAAATCAAGCATCTCATGCAGGTTCTTGATGAATTCGTTAGGGACAAAAAAGAACTCCGCAAGACGAGCAGCTTGTTTTCGCAATCGGGCTAGATCAATGGCAGGCATGCTTCAATATCTCGGGATTAAGAACCAAGTGCCAGGTGAATTTGTACCTGACACTTGATTCTGGAGAGTTAAGGGCTAGTAAGCTTTGGCGAAGTAGACTTTCTTGCTGGCTTTTTCGCCACACACAACACACTTTCCGCTGCCCTCGGGTTGATCCAGGGGAATGTTGCGGGTGGTAGCTTTGGTGTCTTCCTTGACTTTGGCCTCACACTCCTTGCGTTCGCACCACCACGCGAAGGCCCAGCCATCCTGAACGATCTGGATGAGTTCATCGTAGGTATGTGGTTCGTGAATATTGGCATCGCGGAAGGCGGTAGCGCGCGCCAGCAAGGATGATTGAATCTCGGCAAGGAGGTCGCTCACCCTTGATGTGAGCGCTGTTTCTGGAACGAAGGATTTTCCCGCTTTTCCGGGAACATCCCTGCGGGCCAGAGCAACCGAGCCCTTTTCCACATCCCTGGGCCCGATCTCGATGCGCAGAGGAACCCCGCGCATCTCCCAGTCATTATATTTGAATCCGGGTGTGACTTCTTCGCGATCATCCAACTTCACACGAATATTCGACGCTTTGAGTTCTTTGAAGAGGCGGTCAGCCACTTCCATGACTTTGTTCTTTTCTGCATCATTTTTGTAGATTGGCACCATCACAGCCTGTATGGGGGCAATACGAGGGGGCAGGACCAGCCCCTGATCATCGCCGTGTACCATGATGATCGCGCCGATCATGCGGGTGGAAAGACCCCATGAGGTGGTCTCGCAGAATTGCAGCGTGTTATTTTGATCCAAGTATTGTATGTTGAAAGCTTTTGCAAAGTTCTGGCCGAAGTAGTGGGACGTAGCTGACTGCAGGGCGCGCTTGTCCTGCATCATCCCCTCTATGGACGTAGTGATTTGTGCTCCGGCAAATCTCTCTGTTTCACTTTTACGACCCTTGATCACGGGGATGGCGGCTTCGTTGATCGCAAAATCCGCGTAGATATCGAGAATGCGATACATTTCTTCAAGCGCATCCTCTTTTGTGGCATGCGCGGTATGGCCCTCCTGCCAATAAAACTCGGCAGTGCGCAGGAAAAGTTTGGTGCGCAATTCCCAGCGCAACACACTGCCCCAAACGTTGATCAGAACGGGCAGGTCGCGCCACGACTTGATCCACTTGGCGTACATATACCCGATAATGGTTTCCGAGGTGGGGCGCACGGCCAAAGGCTCTTCCAGTTCCTCGCCGCCACCATGAGTAACCACAGCCAGTTCGGGGGCGAAACCCTTCACATGTTCCTTTTCCTTTTCAAAAAAAGACATCGGGATCAAAATGGGGAAAGCCGCGTTCGTATGCCCCGTCGCTTTTAAGCGTCGATCGAGCTCGGCTTGCATATTTTCCCAAAGTGTCCAGCCGTACGGACGCACCACCATGCAACCTCGGACCGGCGCGTAATCTGCCATCTCAGCCCTTAGTACAAGCTGGTTGTACCATTCCGAAAAGTTTTCACTACGAGTTGGAAGTTTTTCGTCAGCCATTTAAACTCCAAAAGAAAAATAGGATGATCAGAACAAAAGTATTGTGCAAGAAGCGAGTCGAAACCAGCAAGGGGTAAGCCTGCAGTAATCTAGGCTTCCCTCTCCACTATCTCCACGGCAGATTTGATATCCGGCGCAAATTTCAACAACTCACGCTGGCCCGGCGGCGAATATCCGCCCAACGCCAGAAAAACCTGATTAAAAACGGTCTGCCAACCTTCCCCAATCAAAACCAGCGGCCTGGGTGGCAAAGATCCGATGATCATCAAATTCCACATGAGCGAGATTTCGGTTAAAGTGCCGGGGCCGCCCGGCAAGGCCAGGGCCGCATCACAACTCTCGATGAGGCTTTGCAGCCTTTGAATCAGCGTTTCCTTTTTCCATTCCTCGAGCACCCATGGGTTTGCACCCGTGCTACGCCAACGCTCGATCTCTTCGCAAGTCACACCGATCACGTGCCCGCCGGCTTCGGCCGCGCCGCGAGAGATGGCCTCCATTGTCCCCATGTAGCCGCCTGTCAGAACAGTATGACCGCGTTGGGCCAGCAGAGTCCCAAGGCTCTGCGCTTCAGCGTAGGCTGTCGATCCCATTTTCGGTTGAGATCCACCAAAAACAGAGATCTTCATTTGTCCTCAAAGCCTCCTATACTGGGGTGAAAATGGGGACAGAGACAACAAAAAAACGGCTCCCAAACCTGGTGGGCCGTTCGTGCGTTTAGATGCCAGTACTGAACCTAAGCGGGCCAGGCAGGTTATTATGTCATGCGAGTGGACGGGAGCGGGCTCAGAAGCATGGCGGACATTATACACGATTTCATGAGTTAAAATAGAAAAGTGAAATCAAACCTTTCCGAGAAACTGAAGCAATCACTTTCTTTCCCCCAACTGGATCTAGTTCAGCTTGTGGCGGCAGAGGCAACTGCGTTGGGCTATCCGCTCTATATGGTGGGCGGGCTTGTACGCGATCTTTTGCTTGACCACCCCAACCTTGATATCGACCTGGTTGTGGAAGGAGACGCGCCTACACTGTCAGATGCTCTCCTCGCAAAATACGGCGGGAAGGCGACGGTCCATTCCCGGTTTGGGACTGCAAAATGGGATACCCGAGCATCAGGATTTTGGAAGAGAGAATCTGCGGGAAATATCGATCTTCGCCCAGCGATTCCGGAATCTCTTGACCTGGTTTCTGCACGCAGCGAGACATACAAACACCCGGGGGCCCTGCCGACCGTCAAAATGGGAAAGATCGAAGATGACCTTCGCCGGCGCGACTTCACGATCAACACACTTGCCATTCGACTAGACGGCACTTACTTCGGCGATCTCCGCGATGACTTTGGAGGAGTTGAAGATCTACGGGGCGGCCTCGTACGCGTTTTGCACGAGCATTCATTTATGGACGATCCCACACGGATGTATCGCGCTGTGCGATATGAGAAGCGCTTCGGTTTCAAAATTGTGAACGAAACACAAGATCTTATCCCCGGATCATTGGCGTTGATCGGCAAACTTTCAGCCCAGCGAATAAGACATGAGCTGGATCTGATCCTGGAAGAATCGAACAAAGGACGAATCCTGGCGCGGATGGCGGAGCTGGGTCTACTCAAACCCATCCACGCATCTTTGCCTTGGGACAAATTTGTGGAGGAGCGTTTTCGCGCTCCGGCTCGACCTGAGTTGATGGAAAGAGGATATGACGACAGGGTAACAGCGTGGCTTTTGTGGCTCATGGGGCTTTCCAATAAGGAGATCTCCGCCCTGAATAAACGCCTGCATTTCACCGCGCCGCTCCTAAAGAACCTGTTAGCCGCCTCCAAGCTTTTTGCTGATCTGCAGCTCCTTGCAGACCGGAAACCCAGTGAGTGCGTGGAATACCTGGAGGAATTACCTCTACACGCTGTCTACGCCGTCTATCTTGGCGCCCCGGTTGGCACGGCCAAAATTGCATTGGAAAGATACCTCGGGGAGTGGCGGCACATCAAGCCAAAAGTCACTGGAAGTGATCTGAAAAGACGCGGCCTCCCACCGGGGCCCGCCTACCGCGAAATACTTCACGAGCTTCGAAATGCCTGGCTGGATCAGGAAGTGCATGACATAGAGGAAGAAAAGAGACGCCTGGAAGAAGCCCTGCGAAGGCGATAAACCCCACCCAGGTTGATTTTCCTGTGCGTTCGTTCTATAATCCTACTATGTCAGAATCTCCAGCCAATAACCCTGTGGCGGTTAAAAGCGAATTGATGCCATATCGCCTGCGCGAGCACTTCCTCACCACGCCGGAGGTGGTGCTCTATCGCTCCCTGAAACAAATGGCGGGTGAACGGTACGTGATCTTTGCCAAAGTGGCTCTGAACGACATCTTTTCCATTGTCCGGCCCAACGAGAATGTACACTATTTCAACAAGCTCTTTCGCAAACATGTGGACTTTTTGTTGTGTCATCCTCAATCCTTGAAACCGCAGATTGGTGTTGAACTGGTGAGACCCATTCCCAACAGTGGAACTCGCAGCACCGATCAGTTCATGGAAGACCTTTTTCTAACAGCAGGCCTGCCGCTGGTACAGATACCGTCAAACGATCACTACGATATTGCCGAAATCGTTTCCCTTTTCCAGGCTTCGTTGGCCAAGGCGAAAATGATGGAACGCCGGCTTGCTGACGTTGCGCTTGATTCGGTGCCGATGTGTCCTATCTGCGGTAAGATGATGGTGCTACGTACACACCGAACAGGAAGCCTGGCCGGCGAGTTGTATTATGGGTGCATTGACAATCCCACCTGCTCGGGACAAATCCCGCTGAAATGAGCGGCCTGGCTCCTAAAAAGCCAGGCCGTTTTTTTTAGTTGTAATGCCGTCTCAACTCCGAAGCGTACTTGACGCCGACGTGCTCTTTGTTTGCCTCCAACCAATCGGCAAGACGGGTTTTGCCGCGAGGCGGTTCCTTGGAGACGAGCAGGTTGGACATCAGCCCGGAGACTTCTTCAGGCGTCAGAAGCACGTCACCGATCAAGACACCCAGGGTTTGGGCAGCCAGGAGCGCCAATTGCGGCGGCAGACCAAGCAGGGGTCGCCTCACGCCGATCGTCTTTTCGATCAGGGCCACCATCTCTTTGAAGGTGAAAATATCAGGCCCGACCGCATCGATAATGTAACTGCTGTTTTGATAGACGGCTTCGACTGCCAAGTTAGCGAGATCTTCAACATAGACAGGCTGCAGGCGATAACTCCCGTCACCGGGCAACAGGAACAAAGGAAAGCGGCGGAGCAGAAAAGCGATGTTGTTGATCAGAATGTCTTCGGAACCGACCAGAACAGTGGGCCGCAAGATCGCGTAGGACAAGCCTGAATCAAGCACAAATTTCTCGTTGGCGGCCTTGCCCCAGAAATAGGGCAGCGGGGATTCCGAGGATGGGTTTGTGATGCTGATATGAACGATCCGTTTGACGCCAGCTGCTTTGGCCGCGTTGATAAGCTTGTGGGTGTTCTCCACGGCGAGCGGCTGAGTGTTCCCAGCGTGGTCGAAGCGCACCCAATAAGTATTGATAAAAACATCCGTGCCCTTGAGCGATTCCGCAAGAGCCTGCTCACGGCTGAAATCGAGGGGAAAGGCTTTGACTCTGCCGTTGAACGGATCGGGGCGATTGGGATGGCCGGTGAGAGTGATGACTTCTTCACTGCGCTCCAACAGCCTTTTGGCGATGTGCTTGCCCGAATAAGAAAATGCGCCGGTGACCGCGATCTTCATTTTGACTCGGCTTTGACTGGCCTTGGGGCAACCAGCGCGAAGAATGAAACGATCAGGCCGATGCCTACCAGTGCGGTCAGATAGGCTCCGAGATTTCCGCTAAGGCGGCCGATTATTTCGAAAAACAAACCCTGGGAAGTGAATGCCTGAGGGCGATAGCTAAGGGCAATGATCAGTGGGATCCCCAGCAGCAGGATGGTCGAGAACGCCGTCCAGAATTGGGCGCGATCCTCGTTGCCGCAGAGGTCAAGCAGAATGCGATGCAGGAATGGGCGAAAGTAAGCAACCAGCAGGAAGCAAATGATCAGCGTCAATGCCACTTCTATCGAGAATGAAACAATCATGTTCATTTTGAACTCCTTATTTCAAAATGGAGAGTATCTTGCGGACGGTCGTAATCCCAAGATTATCGAGCTTACTTACGGCGGCAGAGAGATGATCGATGGCATCGAAGAAGTCCTGCAGCGCCTTGATGCGTTCGATCAAAAACAGCCGCTCTTGTTCATCCATTGAACCTTTGCCAGCTCGCAGCTTCTCCAGGGTTTCCCGGACGGTCTGGACGGCACGGGAAAATTCGCTGTTCTGTCTCTCGCCCAGGATCGAACGGATGGCCTTGTAGAAATCGGTCTCGGCTACGTAATAGTCTTTTCGATCGCCGAGACGCGAGGACGATTGGACAAGACCCATGCGCGCCAGCGCGCGCACGTTTGTGCTGACGGCACCTTTTGTCAGGCCGCTGCGCTGGACCAGTGCATCCAAGGAAAGCGGGGAGGGGGAGAGATAGAGCACGGCAAAAATCGCGCCAACCCCTTTTGGGAATCCCCAAAAATGGCTGATGCTGCTGAGCCCCTCAGTGAAGTTTTGTTTTATTTGGACAAGTTGGTCGGTCATATCAGGCTGCGCTTCCGGGAAATTGGATCGAAAAGGCTGCGAATTCGAATAGGGTCGAATGGGCAAAAATAGAGATTGACTAGACTATAGAATACAACTTTGTGAGTGGTTTATATAGAATGTTTAGTATTTACTAAACATAATATATATGAAGGTTGGGATTTTGTCAAGGGTTTAGAAATAGGACCGGCAGGTCATCACCCTGCCGGTCTTGGGAGCTTGCGATCAAACTGCTTTATGAACGATAGATCTCAGGTGCTACTTGCAGATAGCAAGCGACTGAAGTCGCCACTACTTGCTCATGGATTGTTATTGTAGAGTCTGAATATTTCGGCCCCAGATAAGCCGGCGGCCTGACTTTTGTATTTCGCGATGGATACATTCAGGAAAACGGTCTCGGTGGCGCTCTTGCTGAACTCGAACTGGACGCGGCCGGGCTGGGGGCCGGATAGCTCATCAGCGGGGAGTTTGGTTATGACGTCCATGACTTGAGCAACCCAGTTGCCGAGGGCTTCTTCATCCGCCAAGTTGTCGACGGTAACTTTCACCCTGAAATCCGTTTCCATGGCGCTGAACGTGCTGTGGCCATCGCCGTAGACGCAATCTTCGCCATAGGCATAGGCGCTGCCGGTCACGTTTGGGTCGAGGGCTTGAAGGGAGGAAGCAACTTTTTGTGATAGGTCGGGCAGATCGTGTGAAGCCCATACGTAGGCGCAGTTACCGGAGGCCGGAGTAATAGCCGGCGTTCCGGTAGGAGAGGGAGCGGGTGTGGTTGTGGCTGGCTCAACAGTCCGGGTCTGCGGGGTGTCGACGGGCGTGGCGATATTCGACAATGCGCAGGCTGACAGGGCCAGGCTTAGGAGCACGAGGGGTGCAATAAAATGTTGTCTCATTGGGGACTCTGGATTTGATTTTAGGTATTTACTCACGCCCCACGCCTTCAGCCTGGGGCTAGAGATTCCGAAAAAAGAATGTGATGGGAAAGAATACCCATCACATTCTTTTTTCGGGCATTCCGGCGACAAAGTGTAAGTAGATACGATTTTACCTGCATGTCATCAAAAAATAAACGATTGCGGTGAGGTAAATAAGAGAAAACGGAAACAGGGAAACAAGTAAACACGAACACAGGGAAACACGGAGAGTGGTGGAGGCGGCAATACAGGGAAAAGGAGGTAGTGAAACGAGGAAAGACGGAGACATGTAAACACGCAAACACGCAAATAAACACGCAAACACGTAAACACGTGTACTTAGAGAAATGGAAAGATGTTGGCGCAGTGAGGGGGGACTGAGGATAGGGAAATCAGAAGACAGGGATAAACAGAAATCGGAAGTTTACGCCCTGGGCGAGCAAGAATGCGGTATCAAATTATGATGAAGAATTGCAGGTTGAAGTGAAATTTTCAGTCTTCGGATTGGGATTGCCAGAGGCGGACGCCTGTATGACTGCCGCAGGCATCCTGGAGGCCGCAGCCCTGACAACCGGGATTGCCTACTGAGCTTTCGCCGCAATTGGCGTAGGGCTTGATCAGTCCGCTGCGCTGGAGGTGTTCGAGCATTGCTTGGACGAGCTGGGGAGAGGCACCCAGCTTGGCTGCAAGGGCACCGGTTTCGAGCGTGCCGCCGTTCCTGATCTCTTTGATGAGAAGCTCAAGCATTTAACATCTGCCTCAATGCCTGGTCCCACGCTTTCAGCCTGGGACCAAAGGAATTTCGAAAAATGAACATAGACAGGGAAGAACGCCCTGTCTATGTTCATTTTTCGAGGAAACTAGAAACGGCACTTTCAATAAAGCGAGTATACCTAATTCGGGAACTTCAGGCGGGGATGAGAGTAAAGAGAGCCCAGCCAACTCGGAATCTTGAGACGGGACCGGGAGTAAAGAAGGCATAGGGGATTCGGAAGCTTGAGGAAGGGATGAGGGGAAAGAGAGCACAGTTGATTTGGGTGCTTCGGGAAGGGGCTGAGGTAGTAAATACATGGTTAAAGTCCCAGGGCAAGGGCGAGGTGGTAGACGCCTGCACCCGCAGCAATCGAGAGAACCAGGAAGAAGGCCAGATTGAACAAAGTCCAAGCCCAAGAATCCGTTTCCTGGCGGATGACGGCGACTGTGGCCATGCAGGGGATGAAGAGCATGGTGACGACCAGGAAGGAAAGACCGGTGGCAACTGAAAAAGTGGTGGTGAGCGAGTGGACGAGGCCAGCGTTTGGACTGCTGCCAAAAAGCACACCCAAGGTGGCAATGGCATTCTCTTTGGCCGGAAAGCTGGTTATCAGCGCGACGGTAAGGCGCCAGTCGAAGCCCATCCAACGACCTACGGGTTCGATCCACTTTCCGAAGCGGACAAGGTAACTGGTCTCCAGGTTACCGCCAGGCAAAACGGTAAGCGCCCAGATCACGAGGGCCATGCTAAGAATAGTGGTGCCGGCCTTTTTGACGAAGGATAAGGAACGCTGCCAAACGAGCAGGCCAATGGTGCGCGCATTCGGAAGATGATAGAGCGGCATCTCCATGATGAAGGCTGAGCGCTGACCATTGAAGATTATCTTGTTCAGCAGGGAACCGCTCAGAACAAGGGCTAGCATAGAGAACATAACCAAGCCCCAGGAAACGAGCAGGGCTTTGGGCCCAAAAAATGCGGGTGCAAGGAAAGCCACGACCGCCATACGGGCGGTGCAGGGAACCAGGGGCGCGATCAAAATCGTCAGTAAGCGAGCCGGTTTTGAGTCAATGACACGCGTACCCATAATGGCGGGGACATTGCAGCCGAAGCCCAGGAATAGAGGAAGGAAAGATTTCCCATGAAGGCCCATCAGATGCATTACGTTGTCCATCACATAGGCAGCGCGGGCCATGTAACCCATATCCTCGAGCAAGCCAAAAACAGCGAAGAAGATGACCATGATCGGCAGGAAGGTGAGGACAGCGCCCACCCCGCCAAGTATGCCGTCTACAACCAGCCCCTCCACCCAGAACGGAGCACCGGCCAGCGCGAGACGGGCCAACGCGGACAGCCCTCCAACAACGCGCGTGTCCAACCAAACCTGCACAGGCGAACCGATGGTGAAGGTCAACCAGAATACGAGACCCAGGATCCCCGCCAGGATGACCAATCCCCAAAATGGATGCGCCGCCCAATGGTCGAGCTGCTTGGTCCAACTGATCTGTCCCATCCGGGGCTGTGCGACGGCGGCCCGCACCATGCGGCCGATCCACTCGTAACGTCCGGAGGCGACCGCCAACAGAGCGTCGTCGTGCTGGCGCAGCACCGCGTTTACCGCTTCCCATTTCTCGGCAGGCAACGCCGACTGCATCGTGCGCGTGAGCTCCACGTCGCCTTCCAGCAGCTTGAGGGCCACCCATTCTGGTGGGTAGGGGGCGGGAACGCAACCCGCAATGCTATTGAGAATCTCATCCAGTGCAAGGCGATGATCGGCGCGGATCTCGGGCAGGCGCGGGGTGATGAGTCGCTGTCCGCTGAGAGTCTCCTCGACCATATGAAGTAAGCCCTGGGCCCCGGTCGCCCGGGTGGCCGTCATCGGTATCACGGGAACGCCCAGTGCGGCCTCCAAGACTCCGGGTTCGATGCACAGGCCTTCCTGCGCGGCCACATCCATCATGTTGAGTGCTACGATCACAGGAGCCGGGAGCGTGACCAACTCGGCTACAAGATAGAGGCTGCGCTCAAGGTTGGAGGCATTGACAACAGCCACCACAACATCGGGCTGCTCGCGGAGGATGAACTCGCGGGCAATCACTTCTTCGGGCGAATTGGCCGTGAGGCTGTACGTGCCGGGAAGATCAACCAGGCTATATTGGTGATCTTCAAAAGTGAATTTGCCCTCACGTCGTTCAACGGTCTTGCCAGGCCAATTCCCCACGTGTTGGTTCAACCCGGTGAGCAAATTAAATAAAGTGGACTTTCCAACGTTGGGTTGACCAGCAAGTGCGATCAACGGGGGCCTATCCCCAAGAGTCAACGATAATTTGGTGACCGAAGCAGTATGGCAATCATTCATAAATTATCACGTTCTACCAAGATCTTCGTCGCCTCTCCGCGTCCAAGGGCCACACGCGTCCCGCGTACCATCACAATCAAGGGGCCGCGCCCGTAATTTTGGGTCATGCACACCTGCGCACCAGGCGTGAACCCCAAGGAAGCGAGGCGATTGGTTGCTGAACGTCCAGCAGCAAAGGATAAGATTGTTGCCTTTTCGTCAACGAGAAGTTCGGAAAGAGAAACCATGCTGATCTCCAAATAACAACTGCACTATAATGAAACAGGTTGTATACCCAACCAAGATTAGTATATGCTAATCTCCAAGATTAATATAATGAAAAACTTAGGGATTTTCGGTGACAAACATCACTAATTCGGACAAAAGGCATGGAAAAACTCAGTACCACAATTGAGGATTATCTGTCTTTGATCTATGTGCTGGAGCGGGATAGTGAACCCGTGGTCGGCGTGCAACTAGCCGAGCTCCTAAACGTTACGCCTCCCACCGTAACGAATACCCTAAAGCGAATGACACGCGATAGGTTGATCACGATGGACGCGACCGGGACGCATTTGACGAAAACGGGCTGGGAATCGGCGCGCAGCGTGATGCGCCGGCACATGATCATGGAATTGATGATGGTGCAAAGATTGCCGTGGTCGAAACTGCATCATGAGGCGCATAACCTGGAGCACGCCATCTCGGAAGAAGCGGAAGAGGCTGTTTTCAAGGAGCTGGGCCGCCCAAAGATCTGCCCGCACGGCAACCCGTTGCCCGGTTATGAAGAGGCAGTGGCAGATTGGACACCGCTGACCACAAGTTCCCCCAAGGACGAGGTCATTATCAAACGAATCCATGAAATTGCAGAGCAGAATTCTGAGCTGATGGAATTTTTGGAGGCCAAGGGAATCATGCCCGGAGTGCATGCGAAGGTAAGCGAGAGGCTGTCGTTCAATCAGACGATTACACTGCGCGTGAAGAAGCAGAACGTTACGCTGGGCTTTGCCTCGGCAAAATATATTTTTGTGGAACGAGTTGGGTAAGATAGAACGCGGATAACGCGGAGTAGGGGAAGAACGGAAACAAGGAAGCAAGGAGACACGGAGACGGGGAGACAGGGGGACGGGGTAGAACGTAAACACGGAAACAAGGAAACAGGGAGACTCGGAGACGGGGAAGAACCGAAACAAGTAGACAAGTAAAGACGAAGACGCAGAGGCAAGGGAACAGGTAATGGGGTAAGCAAGGAAAGAGGGAGATAAGGAGAACCGGAGAGAGGGAAAGACGGAGGCAGGGAAATGCGGAAAAACGTAAACACGGAGACAAGGAAAAACGAAAAAGGTGAAATAGAAAGCATCTCGTGAAATGAAAACACGAGCTGCTTTTTGATGCTTATTATTAGGTGCATTGCCTATCACACCGATGTATCTTTGACTTGACGGCCCCACAACCGGATTTGATAGGCCTGCGGGGCAGCCATCTATGCCACTGCCGGCTGGATTTTCCTTATTCTGACCGCCAGTCCTTCGCCCTGTCCGATGGCTCCCAACCCGATCAGAAGGTGGATCACTTCGATCACCCAGTGACCCGCATCAGGCAGGATCTGGGCTTGCGTGAGGCCAAAGATCAGCATGATAAGACCCCAGGCGAGAGCCAGGCCGACCCATTTCCAGCTTACGCCGGCGCGTGCTGCGAGGATAGCCAGAATCCACAGGGAAGCCACCAAGATCGAACCGACCAGGATATGGGCCGGGACCAGAGCGTCGTTCTGGGTTATCCAGAATATTACTCCCAGGACAAGCTGGAACAGTCCGGTTATACGGATGATCCATTGAAAGACAGACGTCCCAGTTTTCACTTTGTATGCCTCCATCAATTCAAATGAATTTTCATGGTACTACATTCTTATACCATTTTCCCCGGGTGACAAGGGAAGGGGAAGAGAGTTTCCGCTCTGCAAGAACATCTTTGCAGGAGAGGCACCTCCACCTACGGCCCCGGAAAATAAAAATGAGGCGAATGTTTCGCGACGCACATCACCTTCATCTTTCGGGCATTCCTGAAACAGAGTATGAGTGGAGAGCAGCGGGTTGAAAAGCTTTGAGCACTCGCAGGGGGACAACCAGACAGCAGGTACCCGCTGAGCATCCTCAAGATATCTTACCGGGAAATACCTGCCTAAGCTGGACTTTATCCATTTGAAGATTAACAAGAAGCAGGGTAAGCTAAGGCAAACTCTCGGTCAAGAGGTAACCTATGCCGACCCTGCAGGCAGACTATATCACGATCCTGGGAGCGTTTGCGAGCTTGTTCTCGAATCGGATTTGGAAACATGCAAAGATTCTGTTGATCGGTGCAATCCTTTCTCCCGCCGAACGGACGGTAACGGCGGCATTGCGGACGACGGGACTGAGCATGGAGAAACATTTTGAGAATTATCATCGCATTCTCAATCGAGCGAAGTGGTCGAGCTTGGAAGCCTCCCACATCCTGTTGGGTTTGTTGATCAACACCTTTGTCAGCCGCGGTCCAGTGATCCTGGGCTTGGACGATACCATTGAGCGGCGTCGGGGGGCCAAGATCAAAGCCAAAGGGATTTATCGGGATCCGGTCCGTTCCAGTCACGGTCACTTTGTGAAAGCCAGTGGACTGCGTTGGTTGAGCCTGATGTTGCTGGCGCCGATTTCGTGGGCTGGACGCACTTGGGCACTGCCCTTTCTCACGGTGCTGGCGCCTTCTGAACGGTACTATCAAGGCAAGGCTCGCAGGCCTAAGAAGCTCACCGAATGGGCTTGTCAAGTGGTGCTCCAAACCCGCCGCTGGCTGCCCCAACGCCAGCTGGTCGTCGTGGCCGACAGTAGTTTTGCCGTAATTGAGCTGCTTTTTCGGCTGCGCCAACTCAAAAACCCAGTGGCGATGATCGTGCGCTTTCGCATGGATGCGGCTCTCTATGAACCAGCCAAGAATAAGCCGGGGCAAATAGGTCGCCCGCGCAAAAAGGGCCAACGCTTGCCGACCCTGGAAAAGGTTGCCGAAGACAAACATATGCGTTGGAAGCGGCTCACGGTGCAAGAGTGGTATGGCGAAAAGAAACGAAAAATCGAAATCACCTCCGGCACCGCTGTCTGGCGCCACAGCGGAAAACCCGTGGTGCCCATCCGCTGGGTGATTGTCCGCGATCCCAAGAAGAGCTTCAAGACGCAGTCCTTGTTGTGCACCGATCTCAACATTTCCGCTGAACAAATCGTCCAATGGTTTCCACGGCGCTGGCAAGTCGAAGTGACTTTCCACGAAACGCGAACCCACCTCGGCGTGGAGACTTAAAGACAATGGGCGGACCTGTCCATCCTGCGCATTACTCCGGCCTTGCTGAGCTTGTTCTCCATTATCACCTTGCTCGCCAATGTTGACGCACAGAAAGATCAGTTGCCGGTTCAACAAGCCGCTTGGTATGTCAAGAAGCTGCCCACTTTTTCGGATGCCTTCCGCACCGTAAAACAAAATCTTGACTCCTATCTCTATTTTCAAACATCACCGCTTCCAAGGGAAGTTCGAAAACCACCTCCGACCCGCTCGCATTACCGCTTCTCTCGCTCCACGCGGGCCTTCTTTCAAGTATCCTATGGATAAAGTCTAGCTAAGAGATTGTTCCTTAATTGAAACTCACAGAGGCTAGACCCCTTGAGTACGCCCGGGAAGATGAAGGCGCGTGGCAGGGCACGAGATATCGTGCCCCGACAGAGGGGAGAACCGGAGATCCAGGCCAGGCTGGAAGGCCCGGCGCCCGTCATTCACGGCCTGTTTTGCCCCTTAAGTAAACCCGACTCAAGACAAACCTTGACGATCTGAGGGTCAAAATGAGTTCCAACCAGAGAGCGGATATGGTCTAACACTTTTTCTTCGGGCCAAGCTGCGCGGTAAGGACGGTCAGAAGTCAATGCATCCCATACATCGATAACCGCGAATAAACGAGCTGCGAATGGGATTTGGTCCCCGCTCAGGCCGCGCGGATAACCCGTCCCATCCCATTTTTCGTGATGGCAATAAGGGATATCCAGTGCAGTCTGCAGGTAATGGATGGGAGAAAGCATTTCGTAAGCAAAAGTAGTATGCTTTCTCATTTTTATCCATTCTTCATCCGTCAGCGGCCCAGGCTTGAGCAGAATACCATCCGGGACGCCCATCTTACCAATATCATGAAGCAATGCGCCCCGCCGGACATGAACAAGTTCTTCTTCGGAAAGGCCAAATTGACGTCCCAGCTTGACCGTCAGCTCTGTAACCCTTTGTGTATGACCCTCGGTTTCTTTATCGCGCAAGTCCAGCGCCCGCGACCAACCCTGGATGGTGGCATCGTACGCCCGGGTAAGCTCAGTATTGGATTGTTGCAGATCATTGAATAAGGAAGAATTGTCGATTGCAATGGCGGCCTGGTTGGCAAGTGCATTAAGAAATCTCTGCCATTCTTCACTCAATTCGTGTTCGGTACGATGGAATAGTTCCAGTACGCCTTTGATTTGTTCTTTTACGATAAGAGGCACAGCGTAGTAACTGACAAAAGGTTCCACCGCCAAGGCTTGTGCAAGGCGCGGATTGTCATCGCGTCCGGCCAAATTCGGAACATAAATTGTCCGCCGCTCGAGTGCAGCACGCCCGGCAAGGCCTTCTCCGAGATGCAATGGTTCTATACTTTCGAAAGCAGAGGAACGAAAACCGCGGCCGGTGACAAATTCAAGCTCCTGGGAAGAGGGGTTGAAGAACCAAACTCCGGCAGCGTCCACTTTTAGTTGTTCCGTCGTATGCAGGAGAAGGACATCCAGGCTAACGGCCATGTTAGAAGTGGAAATAATCGCCTGATCAATCTCACTCAAGGCAAGAGACTGCTGCAAGCGACGCCCGATCTGTTCGCTTAGCAGCATACGCCGGATGGCGATCGCGGCCAGGTCTCCAATACTTTGAGCGAGACGGACCTTTTCCGGCGTGAATGGCTCCCGCTCCTCATTGCGCGCTTCGCCCAACATGAGAAAGCCCAGTAAATTTAATGCCGTCGGGGAGGAAGCACTGCTCCGGAGTGATATAAGGCAGAGAGATTGGGCAAAATCCAAAAGGAGAACTTTCTTTTCTTCTTTGCTGATGCCCGGGTCACCGGCTCTCAGGATCATCGGCTTATCCTGTTCCAGGACGCGTTGAGAATATGGCAAGGAAGTGACCGGAATTCGATCACCGATCCCAAGGTCAAGGTCAAGAACCCGAACAGGATAAACGGCTCGCATGATGAAATCCTGATCTTCCAGAAGGGCGATCCTGGCAAAGGTGGTGTGAATACTCTCGACTGCATGGCGATTTACGAGGTCGAGGATATCATCCAGAGTATCAGCTTCCGCCAGGGAATGAGAAAGCTCAAAAAGCATCGAGAGCTCATCGTTGCTGATTTTAATTTCTTCTTCTGCCTTTTTACGCTCGGTGATATCGCGCAGAATACTGCCCAGCAAATAGCCTTTGTCGGTATGAACCGGGAATGCCAGCGTCTGAGTTGTTAAACGGGATCCATCCGGACGTTGGATCTCCGCTTCCATTAAATTACTTAATATTGTCCCTTTGCCGGTTAGCAAAGCCGTCTGTAATGCGGCTTTCATGTGCTTAAAGTTTTCGGCGGATTTGAACTCGTTTGGCGCCGAACGGAATTGAATATCCCATATTGGTTGACCAAGTGATTCTTCACGGGAAAAACCGGTAAGATTCTCAGCGCCCTTACTCCATTGGATGAGCACGCCCTGGTCATCTGCCAGCATAATGGCGTCTTCCGATTGCTCGAGGAAACTGCGGAAAACATTCTCACTCTCCCGCAGCGCATTCTCTGCCTTTATACGCTCTGTTACATCACGCCCATAGAGATTCACGTAATCTGACTCGACAATAGGATTAACGAACATCTCGTAAATCTTCCCGTCGCACTCAATATCAACGATTTTGCTTTCCCTGCTCGCGAGCAATTGAACACCCAGATCACACCAGAACTGAGGAGCAGATCCACCCACCGTACATCCCCACATATCCAATAACGCGCCACAAGCCGCGTTGGCATACATCAGGATGCCTTCCCGGCTTAGGCGCAGAACAAAGTTCGGATTTTCGGAGGGGAATCTTGCCATACTGGCGATTTCCAGCTCTGCACGCTTGCGCTCGGTGATATCGCGGTAATTAATTACAACCGATTGAACCGCCGGCTCATCCAAAAGGTTGGTCAATAAGCCTTCCATCCAGCGCCAGGAGCCATCCTGATGCCGCAAACGGAACAGGGCCTCCTGGACACTGCCAGGATTCTTCATGGTTTGTTCCAGTAGTTGGGCTGCGGCTGCGCGCTCGTCTGGATGAAACAGATCGAAGAGGTTGTGACCCACGAAGGAGTCAGGTGGGTAACCGAGCGGCCTTCGTGCGGTGGGGCTTTCATAGGTAAGAATTCCGTCTGAGTCAACCAGTGAGATCTCTTCCAGGCTGTGTTCCACGAGAGCCCGGAAACGTTTTTCACTCTTCAGCAAGGTTTCCTCGGCCTGCTTCCGTTCGGTGATATCACGAAAATTGAAAACCAGCGCCTGTACGCTTGGCTCGGCCAACAGGTTGGTGATGGTGCTCTCCAACCAACGCCAGGATCCATCTTGATGGCGGAAACGATATTGTGTTGTTACAACCTTTCCAGGTTTTTGACCCAAATCATCCAGTAATACCTGGAGGGCTGGCAGATCGTCGGGATGGGTGAGGTCCGTCGGATTGAAACCAATCTGTTCTCCCGGATCGTACCCCAGGATTCGCCGTGTCGATGGGCTGATGTATTTTAGCAGGCCATCAGCTCCCAATAATGTAATCGCATCAGGTGCGTTTTCGATCAATGCCCGGTTTCGGACTTCGCTTTGTCGAAGTTCCTCCTGGGTCTTCTTTTGCCGGGTAACGATGGCTCCCGTCAACAAGGTGCTTGCATAGATGCCAAACATCAGAAACTGGAATTCACCCAGGGGGAACGAATCAAATTTAAACAGCCAGATTGCAAGGATGGTTCCAAAATTCATGCCAACGATGGCGAGGCTGACGCTGCTGAAACCGTTTTGAAGGGCGATCCATATCAGGGGACCTGCGATCACATAGAAGGGCCGGAAATCTCTGAAGGCGGGGATACCAAAGGCCAAATACAATACGACCGGGATGCTGATAACCTGTCCAATCGATAAAAGTGAGGGTCGGCGATAAGAATTTCGTATTCTTGAGCCGGCCCATTCCCCATCTATGAATTGTTTCAAACCGGGCATCACGTGAACCAGCAGAAAGGGGGTGAAAACCAGAACGCCAATCATCTCCCCAATCCACCATTCAGCGAGCGCAACGAAATATTGGGAAGACGGTACCTGGCCGTAACTAACAAGATTCCCTACCGAGATCACTGCCAGGAACGAGGACATAATTGCCGCGGCCAAAATCAGCCAGAGGGTGTCGCGCAGGTTCTGCAATTGCGGGTCGATACGGACACGACGGTGTAAGAGAAAAGCAGTGATCGCATACACGACGGAAAGTATGACAGCCCAAACCAAGATTGGCCCAAGCGGAGTTGAAAGGCGATAAATAATGAGACTGCTGATGAGCGATGCAAGCGTAAAGAAAGGCGTGAAACCCACGCCGAAAGTCAGGAGAAAAGCCAAGCTCAAGCCATCAGGGGGATACCAGGCAACTACACCAGGGAAAAGCTGGACGGCTTGCGCGAGCTGGTCAAGGGCGCCAAATGTAATCAGGTAGAGCAGCAGGAGGAGTACCCAACGAAAAAACCTGGGCAAATCGAAGCGCCCAAGATTTGATGAATCAGGAATCTTTTTCCCGAGCAGAGGCTGTGCTCCCAACAGCTTGTCATCCTTTCGTTCTGGGAGTTATTGTACTCCGATAATCCAAGATTGACTTTTGCCAAGACTTTTTACCTTTCGTCAGCAAGGTTATTGGTTCCTGACAGTACGCCTGCTGCAAAATCTTCAGGCTTTTTTCAGGTTCTTCAAAGATGGGACTGTGAGCGGAGCCCTCAAACGAATAAAAGCCTTTTACAGGCGCGTTGAGCTTCTCAAAATAGGACTTTGCCTCGGTGTAGGAGCAAGTGTAATCGTAAACGCCTTCAAAGAAATAAACGGGAAGATCAAGCTCGGTCAATTGTTGGGAAAGATCGGTGGCGAGCATCGTGCCCCAGAGCAGGCTCACGCCCGAGCGGGATTTGCCGCGCCACATATTGACCTTTTCCATCAGGGTGTAATCCCGGCTGGTCAGCGAGGGCAACAAGATACCCGTGATGACCGAATTCATTTGACGGGCAGTGCCAATACCAAGGCTGTGCATGGCTTCATCGCGCACAGCAAGGTAGGCAGCGGGCGTGCCACCCGTCATTGTGACGGGCGCGGCCTCGAGTTTGCGAACCATTTCGCTATTTCCGTCCGCCTTGAACTGCCCAAGCATATAGTCGTAGGCCAGCTTTTCAGATTTGAGCTGATAGGACATCTGGGCCTCGCCAATGTAGGCATAGTACAACCCCGGGGCCCACGCGGCGGCCTGGATGCCGATAAAGGTTCCACCTGAATGTCCCATAAGATAGATCTTTTCCTTATGGAAGCGGTTGCGCAAGTAGTTCGTGAGTTCCAGCGTGTCGGATATCATTTGCTCGAGCGTCATCGTCTCCGGTGGAATGTCCTCACTGAAGGAAATGCCTGACCCGCGCTGTTCCCACCAAACGACGGTGAAATAGTCTTCCAGCGGCGTAGGGTATTTTTGTGTAAGGAACTACTCGGGCATGCCCCCATGAAGGTAGAGCAGAACAGGATGCGACACATCTTTGCTCTTGATAAACATCCCTTGCCGCACACCGTTAATGTTGATGAAGACTTTTTCTGAAATGCTGCCTGCCAACGGACGCCCGTTTTCATCCACAAAGGGCTGCGGTTTGCCAGGGATGCTCCATAACTGGAGCACGCCCAGGAGAATCAATATGAAAGCTGCCAGGACAGAAATTATGATCAGCATAATGCGTTTTGCCTTTCGTGCGAAAGTTTGAAGAGAAAGTCGCTTTATTTTGTTGTCTGGCATTTTAGTTCCTTCAAATGGGCGCAAAAGTACGAGATTGCTTCGCGAAGATCGCTCGCAACAACTGATAAGGACTATTGTTTTTCATGCATCAGTAATGATATAACCGCCCATTTAAAAATCCCTCCGTCTCCGGGGGAGTCTTTATCCTGATCAGAAGGACAGGTAACGTGAATTCGAGGCAGCGATTCGACGGGATGAACTGGGCGACTCTCCCGGGGCTGAGAAAGGACCTCGCGACCCCGGGGTTCCCCGCCTGAAATAATGACGTACAAGTCCCCGATGAGTCGCCCCTACGCTGTTTTATCCCGAGCTGAGGCCAGGTAATGAATATGAAAGCGAGCCTCCCCGGATAGGTGGAGAGACTCGCCAAAGATGATTATGATGTACGCTGAGGTAATCCGACTGATTTTAAATAGATGATTTCCTTTCGAGATTGCTTCGTCACTGGGGAACGTTCATCCAATGACGGAGGAAAAAGACTTTTATCGTTCAAATATCACTAAAACAGCCCTCAGGAATTGTTATGCGGATAAGATATCCGCAGCGGCGGCAGCCATGAGGGCCGCGCCGCGTACGAGGGCTTCTTCGTCAAAGTCGAATTTCGGATGGTGATGACCGTAATCGAGGTGCTTCTCCTTGTTGTTGGACCCGATGAAGAAGTAACAACCGGGGATCTTTTCCTGCATAAAGGCCATATCCTCGGCGCCCATGGTCATGTAAGATGAAGTGTCAAGGACCAGACCCGGCAGGAGTCCACGTGCGGTCTCCTGAACTTTTGCAGCGAGGGCATCATTATTGATCACCGCGGGGGTAACGCGTATCACTTCGATCTCGACTTTGCACCCCAACGCCTCAGCCACGCCGTGAACTATTTCGTTGAACCTTTTCAATACTGTGTCACGAACAGCCAGATCAAAGGTGCGAATCGTACCGGTCAGCACAGCCTGGGGCGGAATGACGTTGAAGGCTGTTCCGCTTTGGAGGGTGGTCACACTGACTACCGCGGACTGCAGAGGGGCAACGTTGCGCGATGTGATGGTTTGAAGGGCGGTGACCACCTGGGCAGCCGCGACGATGGGGTCAATCGTCAAATGGGGAGCGGCGCCATGACCGCCGCGACCGGTGAGCTTGACAGTGAACAATTCAGCCCCGGCCATGACGGGGCCGCTGCCCACGCCGACCCAGCCGAGAGGTTGGTCGTTCCATAAATGCATGGAAAGGGTTTGTTCGACCGTGGGACCTTCGAGCACGCCGTCACGAATTATCATTTCGTTTCCCCCGTACTCCTCATCGTTGAAGCCTTCCTCGGAGGGCTGAAAGCAAAACTTGATGGTACCGGCAAGCTCTTCGCGATGTTTGTGTAGCATCCGGGCGACCGTGAGACCCATGGCGGTGTGACCATCGTGACCGCAGGCATGCATGACGCCATTGTTTTGCGAGGCGTATTCGGCGCCGGTCTCCTCGGTAATGGGGAGGGCGTCCATATCGAAGCGGATCAGGATGGTGGGGCCGGGCTTGGAGCCTTCCAGCAAACCGACGACACCGGTCTTGCCCACGCCCTTGGTGACTTCAATACCGAGGGATTCGAGTTCCTTCGCCACGATGCCGCCGGTGCGGATCTCATGAAACCCCAGCTCGGGGTGAACGTGAAAATCGCGGCGCAGCGTTTGAGTGTAGGTAAAGAGCGAGCGGGCTTCGGCAAGATAGTCAGTCATGGGTTGCTCCAGCATAGAAGGATGAGGTTCATGCGGATTATAAGTCCTGTTGTCTTAAATTTGGCTGAAATTGTCCCTTTTGCGTCAGTGAGTGCAAAACTTCCCCCGCTGAAAAACACAATATATGGAACGATTCGGAAATACCCTTAAGGTGCCGGCTGCTTTGCGCAAGCATCGTATTTTCGGAACCGTACTGTTGGCTCTATAACCAGGTTTCTCTCTGAGCAAAGTAAAATCAAAACACAGGGGCAGGCACTTCAAGCAGTTGTTCCGCACATGACGCAGAAGACAAGGGGCTGTTGACATTCCTGCCCGAAACCAAAGCCGATACGGAGGGTTTAGTTACTCAAATACAGGCAATCAACAACCGTGATGAAATGCTGCTCAGCATAAGCGAGATCGTATTTCGGCTTTAATTCTCCAGAAGGAGGCGTCATGAACAGAAATTCGTTTACCAATGTTGTGCGGTATGGACTGTTTGTATTTGCGGCAGTGGGTCTTGCCGAGACTGTTGGTTTCTTCCTTTTACAGACCTGGGTAACTTCCCTTGTGCCCTGGGAGTTGAACAGAATGGCCGGAATCTTCCTTGCCTCCATTTGTATTGCGTTTTCGCTGCCGATGTTATGGATCGCGCTTTCCCAGGAATATGCCGGGTTGGCCGGCGGCGCGATCAATTTCGCGATCATCTTCGGAGGATTTACGGCATTTTCTTTCAAGGTCTATGCCGCCAATGCCCACCAGCCTGTCTTTGTATTCGGCACGATCACATTGATTTGTTTTCTGGTCACGCTTGGCTTAGTCTATTTTGGCTTCCTTCACACCTTTAAAGATCTGCGCCCCACGCCAGTTATTGTGCGTATCTCTTTCCTGGCGTTTTTCCTCAACCTAGCCTTCTCGGGGATGCAGTTAGTCCTCGGTCAACCGAATATATTCCCGTGGCAATTAACGCATCAACAGTCGGTCCTCTATGGATGGATCTTTTTGGGAGCATCCACCTACTTTTTGTATGGATTCCTCCGTCCGGTGTTGGGCAACGCCCATGGCCAACTGCTCGGCTTTCTTGCCTATGACTTGATATTGATCATTCCATTTATTGGACTATTTTTTGGCAAGGAATTGATTCTGGTGCCCAACCTGGCATATTACATTGCAGTTCTCGTCTACAGCGGCGCGTTGGGAATATATTTTCTTTTCATCGACAAAGAAACAAGAATCTCGTTCCAGCAAGGCTAAAGAGGGCTTGTCCAGCTCTCGAAGACGATTTGCGGCAGGTGAAGGTCAACGTGGTGCGGGAGTCCCAGTCCGCTGGCGGGAAGGAGAATCTATCATGCTGCACCAAGGAGGTCTAATAAGGGTTTTCGTTTTATTTGGAATCTCGTTACTATCTCTTGGGTGTGCTACCCCTCGTGTTGACGTTGCGCTCGGGCATACATTCTCAAACTAGCAACCAATTCAGGGTATCAGATGCCGCCCGATATACACAAATCCATAAAAGTGGCGAATATGGTTACTATGACGAGGTGGTATTTGTTGTGTTGGAGTGGAAGTGCTTAAGGCCATCGGGACTAAGGTGCAATGCTGGCGGTTATCAATTCTCGCTCGTAGATAAAGAAGGGGCGGATCATTTGCTAATACAACCTTCAAAGATCAATTCATTAATCAATTCAATATCTCTATACCGACATATGTATATAATTGTTGTGATTTAATAGATGGGGGAGATACATATCAGGTCTATTTGTTGTTCAAGGTAGGTTGCAGCAACAATTTAGCCTTAAAGTATCCTGACTATGCCGGAAGATCAGATTCAGGTTCGGTTTATTACGCAGTATTGCCGAATCGTGTTCAGTGCAAAAGGTGACTTTGATCCAAACCACCCTACGCTGTGCACTGTGTAAGGCTCGACTAACTTATTATAGGAAATGCAATCGCATTGATCCTCAGGTTCAAGGCGTGACTAGATTTACTCAGGGGCACATTATAGGAGATCAAAGAGAATGTGCCATCACTGGGAATGAACGAGCAGGCCACTGAAAAAGGCACGTTTGTGTACACCCCAAACCGCAGGCATGCATCACACCATTGTTTTGCGAGGCATATTCGGCGCCGGTCTCCTCGGTAATGGGGAGGGCGTCCATATCGAAGCGGATGAGGATCGTGGGGCCGGGTTTGGAACCTTTCAACAGTCCGACGACATTCGCGTCACGAAGCCAGGGCCTGTCTGAACATTGGATAGACGGCGAGAAAGAACTTGCTGAATTCCCGAATTAGTAAAAATATAGGGAGCTTGCCTTTGACCGGATCCAAATGCTGGAACTGCATCTCGGTGTAATGCAGACCGGCACGTTCGCCAAGGACAGAGTGAAGCCGGCGCGACTCACCAACAGGGATTACCTGATCGCCGCGGTCGTGCAACATGACTATGAGCGGGGAATGGATATCTTTCAGGTAATTTAGCGGAGAGAGGGCAGCCAGGCGCTCCTGCATGAGAGCGGGCAAGCGATGCAGCGCGGCATCCGCATCGGCTTGATTTCGGGCATTCAGCAGTGAATACACGGCCTGACCGTCCGCTGATAGGCCCTCCGGATCGAGACGCCCGCCTTCAGCGAGGAACGCGGATCGAAACAGCTCGGCTTCGCCTGGCTCCAACCAAGCAGTGAGGGAATGGATGAAGACTTTGCGGGTGAGCTGATCGACCTTCCAAGGCTCGGAATCGTTTCCGTTTGTGAGCGTAGCGCTGGCAATGTCGCGGGCGAAGGTCCACATGGAGGAAAAAGGAGCGTAGGCAGCGATAAAAGCAACGCGGTCTCGAACGAGAGGACTCGCAGCCGCCATGAGGGCAAAGGAGCCCCCGACGCAGGTGCCGAGAAGTCCGCTCCTGGCAGGATCGACATAGGACTGGTCAACGAGCCAGCCATAAGCCAAAGCGATATTCTCAACATCCTCGGGATCAAGGCGGAAGTCACGCATGGAGGGCGACCAATAGAGGAGCGCGGCGAAACCTGCACGGGCCAACGCTTTCCCAAGCACCGGAACCTGGGGATGATCAACTCCGAAAGGCACAACGCCGAGGCAGACCACGATACCAGGGTGGGGACCGCCAGAGGGGGGGCGATAGAGATCGCCTTCGGCGTAGCCAGAATGCGTGGGATATTTAACCTTTTCCTTCACCGGCGGCTTCGTCAGCCAGTCAACAGGCCGGGAGGGAAGCATGGGAAAGACTTTGAGGAAGAAGACCACGGCCCGCCCCAAAGCGCGAAGGCGCTGCGAGGCAGGAGCGATGATCGAGGGAGATGAAGACATTTAGGTTGAGGACCGCCTACGAAATTTTGTATAGGTAGTCTCCGCAAAAAGACTAGATTGGTTCAGTCGCTCTGCTCCTTTGCAATTGACAGTCAGCTCAGTATACACCGCCGTGGTTATTATCTCCGCGTAGAACACATTCCATGTAAGACGAGACGGCCTTCTATGAATGTCCCAGCACCGGATGGGGGCGATAGGGCTCTTCGAGCCGCTGAATTTCCTCGTCCGATAATTTGATATCCAGGGCGGCGAGGGCCTGATCGAGATGGTCCATGCGGCTCGAACCGATGATGGGAGCTGTGATGTAGGGTTTGCTCAAGATCCAGGCCAGCGCCAGCTGGGAACCGGTGAGGCCGCGATGCTTTGCTATTCCAGCGACGCGTTCTGCGACGGTGAAATCTTCGTCGCGGAAATAAAGCTCCTGTGCGTACTGATCTGACTGGGCGCGGGTCGTAGCGCCGCCTCCACCGCGTTTGCGGTTGCCGGCAAAGAAACCACGCGCCATGGGGCTCCAGGGGATGAGGGCAACACCCCCGTCGATGCAGCACGGGATCATTTCGCGTTCTTCCTCCCTATAGACAAGGTTGTAGTGATTTTGCATCGAGATGAAGCGAGTCCAGCCATGCAACTGGGCGGTGAACTGGGCTTTTGTAAACTGCCAGGCGAACATGGAGGAAGCGCCGAGGTAACGCGCCTTGCCGGCCTTGACCACATCGTGCAGGGCTTCCATGGTCTCTTCGATGGGCGTGGTGTAATCCCAACGGTGAATCTGATATAGGTCGACGTAATCGAGGCCGAGTCGGCGCAGGGAGGCATCGATACCTTCCATAATATGCTTCCGCGAGAGACCGCGCTGATTTGGTCCCTGGCCCATCTCGAAGTAAACCTTGGTAGCGACCACCACTTCGTCGCGAGAGGCGAATTCCTTGAGCAGGCCCCCGGTAATCTCCTCGCTGACGCCCATGGAGTACATGTCGGCCGTATCGAAGAAATTAATGCCCGCCTCTATCGCGCGCCTGACAAAGGGTCGGCTTTGCTCCAGGTCCAACATCCAGGGGCGATCCCGCGTGGTGCCATAGGTCATCATGCCAAGACAGAGGCGGGATACCTTCAAGCCGGACTTTCCCAAATTAATATACTGCATCATGAATTATCTCCTGTTGATCTATGAATAAGCATTGTTTATGTAATGTGTATGAAAAAAACGAGATTGCTTTGGTCGCCTGGGCACAACACCCACAGGATACGCTTCGCTATGTTGTGCCCCTACGCCTTCGCAATGACAGAGGGAAAAGGCAGAGGGACCGACTCGGGTTCCTGATGAACAGCCACGCCGAGCATAATCAGGGCGATGCCGAGAATCTCGACCGCGCTTGGAATCTGACGGAGAACAACAGCGCCAATAATCGCGGCGAAGGCCGGCAGAAGAGCTAGCATGAGGGCAAAGGTAGGCCGGGGCAGGCGGGCCATGGCGAACTGATCCGTAACATAAGGAATCACTGAAGAACAGATACCTATGCCGATCCCGGCCAAGAGAAGCTGCGGACGGGTAAAGGTAAGCAGAGCATCGTTGAGTCCGATCGGTGAGATCACGGCGAAAGCTACAAGCATGGAGGCACCCAACCTGTCGATACCCAGGCTGCCGCCATCTTGTGCAATACGGTGACCCAGCACCACGTAAAGCATGAAGAGGGCGCAGTTGACGAACGCAAAAAGGAATCCCAACGGCTGCCCGCCCAACTGAATATCCGTCAGGGCAACGACACCGGCTATTGCCAATCCCAAAGCGAAGAAGTTGCGCCGTGTGCGCGCACCGATGGCGGCCAATATGACCTGACCCAGGAATTCAATGGCTCCCACCGTCGCCAAGGGCAACCGGGCAATAGCCAGGTAAAAGCTGGCATTCATCAGCCCCAGAACGAGGCCCAGAGCGAGAAGAATCCTGCGCTGCTTGCGTGTGCTACTACGGAAAAGCCGCCAAGGCCGCCGCCAAATCGCGAAAATGGGGGCCGCGCTTGCGATGCGAAGCCAGGCAACACCCAATACAGCGACCTGTGAGAAAAGGATAACGGCAAACGAAGGCCCAAGGTAATGAAAGACCGCGCTGACGAAGAAATATAGATGTGGTGGAACTCTATCGGCAAGCGACATAGAGCGAGACATGGGGAACCTTTCTGTTTTTTGTGCCGAACTCTGCGCTTTATGATATAATTGGATTTAGAAGATGTAAATGGTGTTATTAAAGGATTTCCGCCCCTATGCCTAAACAATTATCGAAAATCAGCCTTTTTACTTATTCGTATTCCGAGACGCTACAAGACAAAGTGAACGCACGTATCCTAGACGAACTTCAGCGCAATCCCCGATTGACGATGAAAGAGCTGGGCCGGCGGGTGGGAATGTCATCTCCGGCCATTGCCGAACGCGTTCGCCGCTTGGAAGAATCCGGAGTGATTCAGGGTTATCGATTGGATGTGAACCCAATAGCGCTGGGGCTACCGATCGCGGCTTACATTCGCATCCGTCCGAACCCGGGGCAACTACCCAAGATCGCGGAATTAGCACAGCAAATCCCTGAGATTGTCGAGTGTCACCGGGTAACGGGGGAGGACTGTTTCTTTATGAAAGTACACCTGCCGTCGATGGATCAGCTCGATAAGATCCTGGACAAATTTCTGATCTACGGGGTGACCACAACATCCATCATTCAATCTTCGCCGGTGCCGCTACGAAGCCTGGCGATCCAGATAGAGTAACTGATAATCAATCGAAGAAAAGCATTGGACGCGAACGAGCGCGGATGAAATTTTTGATGTTGGAGAAACTGCGCGTAACTACCCACAAAGACCGGGTAACCGTTTATAGTGTCAACTGCCGTGGGCCGGAAATACCCTCTTGATCGGGTGCTGATAGATCTTATCCCAGCTGCCGTGGGTGACCCGGTCATCTTCGGGGACAAGGAATCGCGAGCGCAAATCGCCGGTGAAGGCAAAGCCCTCGTCAAGGATCAAGGTGACGCTATCTTCACTATGGCCGGGGGTAGAAATTATCTCCCCGGCCAGGCCCAGAGAAGCCAGAAACTCGCGGCTGTCGATAAAGGCCAGGACCAGGTTGTCGTCCTCGCGAAGCGAGGCGTAAGGGATGTTCTTGGCCTCGATCATTTTATTCAGAGGCGCGATAAAGGATACCTGGTTCTCCATCACGATCAGCTGAGCGCCGCGGTTCTTGAATTCCTGGACGAGCCCGGCGTGGTCGGGGTGGAAATGGGTGACCAGGACGTACCTGATCTCGAAGGGAGCGATACCCTTACGCTTGAGCTCGGCAGTGAATTGGGGGTAGGTACCCGGCCAGCCACAATCAATCAGCAGCTTGCCGCCATCTATGTCGAGGGCGTAATAGTTCGTCGAATGGTAGCCGACGTTGACAATGTTCATATTCGTTGAGAGGATCTGCCCCCAAAAGTATACCTGAAGAATGCAGAACGCGTTCTGGAGGCCTTAATGCCTGGGAATTCCTTGCTGAATGGACTTAGGAGCGAAACCGGGGCGAAGCAGGCAGCGCGCAATCAGGAGGCAGGCGCGCGGCCAAGCCTAATTTGTGGTAGAAACTCTTGGATTAAGAATATTTGTTGAAGTGGAATTTCTCTTCGAAGCGCGGGTTCTCGTCGGTTGAGTCCTCGCTGTGGCGGGAATTCATGCGCTCTTTGAACTTTTCGACGTCGCTTACCTGGCTCTTGTGTTTCAGGATGGCCTCGATCTTGATGGGCCATGTACTGGTGACATCGATCGTGACGTTGGGCACAGCCGGCAGGGAACACCAGACTTCGTGCGGCATGTGAGGGGGATAGCCTTCGGTCAACAACTCAGGGAAATAAGCGGCGTTGCCAGCAGCCGGAAACACGGCATCCAACACAACCTGGCCGGCGGCGCGATGATCAGGATGGTTAATGCCATAGGCGGCAAAAAGCAACTGAGGGTCGCATGTGACAAGGATATCCGGCTTCATCTTGCGTATGATGCGTACAACATCACGCCGGAGATTGATATCGGGGACGAGGTAGCCATCGGGGCGATCCAGGAAGTTAACTGCCAGCGCGCCGATGGTTTTGGCGGCGTTGGCCTGTTCTTCATGCCGGATCGCGCAAAGGTCATCGGTATTGATGTCTTCGGGTTTGGTCAAGTCGTTATAGCCTTTGTCGCCACAAGTGAGGAGATAATAGGTGATCTTGTGACCGGCGCGGGCCCACAGGGCAAGAGTGCCGCCGCAAAAAAATTCAGGGTCATCGGGATGAGCCAGAATGACAAGGATATTTTGAGGAGTTGTCCAGGTGCCGGGGGGGAGGGAGTTGGGTGCCATGAGGGTGCCAGGTGTCAGGGGTAGGCAGAATTAAAATTCGTGGCCACCGGGCTTGCGGGCTTTTCCGCAGGTGCAGCCGCCGCCTTCGTGCCGGTCACAAGGCGCGGCAGACTTGCGGCGGAGCGCTTCCAATTCATCCCAAGGCTGCAACTCTTCGCGGTCGAAGGTGTCCACAATGTGTTTGTCTTCTTCATTATCGATCAGAACCATAACACGATCACTCATAGGCAGGACATCGATCACCTTGCCCTCGCCGCGAGGGGTAATTACGCGTTTGTTGCGCTTGGGCAGCTTCTTGCGGGCTTCGACATATTGTTCGTATTCGTAGATGAGACAGCAGCGCAGCCGGCCGCACATGCCCGTGATCTCGGTGGGCGTGAGTGAAATGCCCTGCTCTTTGGCCATCTTGATAGAGATGGGACTGAAATCAGTGAGGAACTGGGAGCAGCAGCGGGTCTCAAGCCCGCAGGCGCCCATACCGCCGAGCAGTTTGGCCACGTCGCGGGGACCGATCTGGCGCATCTCAACCTGAGAGGAGGGGTAGAGCGCCTGCATGTCTTTGCGGAGCGATTTGAGGTCGGCCTTGTCTTCCGTTGCGGTGCTGAAAAGGAAGGCCAAGCGGGACCCATCATAGTTATATTCGGCAGCGACAATCTTCAGACCTTCGAGTTTAAGTTCGGCAGCGCGGGCGCGGCAGTTGATCATAGCTTCGGTCTGTTTGGATTGCCATGACTGCTGCAGGAGCAGGTCGCGAGGTGTGGCGCGCCGGTCGACAGGTTTCCACCCGCCATCAGGGCGGCCCGGAGGCTCTTCGAAGATCTGGACAACCTCGCCGAGGTGTTTGCCGCGAGACGTGTCTACAATCACGCGCTCGCCGGACTTGATATCCGGCAAAGGCGTGGAGTCGAAATGGTAAATCTTTCCGATCCGGGAGAAGCGAACACCGATAATTGTGGGTTGCATAGAGAATAATTATACCGTAGTGAGGAGAGATGAAAGCCAGGCAGGTCAGCCTGCCACGCTCAACTATCCACGAGCCTCACTCCACAATGTTGATCGGGAGCTCGTTCTTGCCGCTCAGGGCAGCAACGGAAACCTGCGCCGCCACCTTTTCAGCAATCTCAGTCAGAAGCCTGGCCGCATCTGAATCGGGCTTGGCGACCACGATAGGCTGGCCACTGTCGCCGCCGGCGCGTACAGACGGATCAATCGGGATCTTGCCGAGGAAGGTCGTTTGCGTGGCCTGGGCCAACTGTTCCCCGCCGCCTGTACCAAAGATGTCCATGCGCGTACCATCAGGCAGATCGAGGTAAGACATGTTCTCGATCACCCCCAGAATGGGCACCTCGAGGGTGCGGAACATTTGCAGCCCGCGGCTGGCATCTTCCAACGAGACCAACTGAGGCAGAGTCACGATGATCGCGCCGCTGAGGGGGAGCGCCTGGGCAAGCGACAAAGCCGCATCTCCCGTGCCCGGCGGCAAATCGACGATAAGATAATCAAGCTCACCCCATTCCACGTCACCCAGAAATTGGCGGATGGCCGAATTGAGCATGGGTCCGCGCCAAATGAGAGGTTGTCCGGGTTTGACGAGCAAACCCATCGAGATCATCTTCAGGCCGTAAGCCTCGGCAGGCACCAGCTTATTACCGTTGGGCGGAGGCAGCTTATCCACGCCCAGCATGGTGGGTATGTTCGGGCCATAGATGTCGGCATCCAACAAGCCAACCCGAGCGCCAGTCTGAGCAAGCGCGACTGCAATGTTTACGGCAACCGTGGATTTGCCAACGCCACCCTTGCCCGAGCCGACTGCAATCGCATTGCGTATAGGCATGTTGACCAAGCCACGCATGCGTCCGTCGTTGGGCACATCTGAATCCAACTTGACTTCCACGGTCTTAGCTCCGAGCGCAAGCACAGCCTGCTTGGCCTCTTTCTCTATCTGGACACGTAATGGGCAGGCAGGGGTGGTGAGCATGATGGTGAACGAGACTTTATCACCTGCTATCTCCAAATTGCGGACCATATTGAGCGTGACCAGATCCTGATGAAGCTCCGGTTCCTGCACCTTGCCCAGCGCGCCAAGGATCGATTCTTTCGTGAGTTCTTTTGCCATTTTTGCACCAACCAAAATTTTCTACCACAATGGGCATAAGGAGTGTCCGGTGAGCGACGCGCCTGAGCAACAATAGAAGCTCAGGGGTTTTGCCGCTCCAGGAAATTTGTGTCCCTGCGGTGAATAATAAGACTCGAACTTATCAGGCGGCTGAAGCGGAGGCGGCCTTAGCTGCCTTGGCAGCTTCCTTGGCCTTGCGCGCTTCTTCCTCACGTGAGTAATTCAAGGGACGGATGCCCTTATAGTAGGAGGCCGGCTTGAGCAATTTCTCCATATTGAAGACATTGCGCTCATAAGAGGCAATCTCGTAATCATGATCCATAATGATCGCATCAAACGGGCAATACTCGGCGCAGAAACCGCAGTTCATACAGATATCGGCATCGATAAAGAACTCGGTCGGCTCCGGGATAGGACGGCCCGTCTGCGGATCGTTGGATCGAACGATCCAAATACACTGAGGAGGGCAGACCTTGGCACAGATACCGCAAGAAGTACAGCGGATCTCGCGTCCCCCTTCGACCTCATCATACACGAGGAAGGGTACGTAGCGGAACTCCTCCGGCACCGGCAATTTTTCTTCCGGATACTGCACCGTAAACACGCCGCGCGTGTCCTTGCTTGACCGGTGAGCGATACCAGCGGCATTGAAATAACGGCGGCCCCACCAGGTGAGGTCATCGAGGTAAGTATCCACGAACCGCTTGAGCGTTACGCTGAGACCTTTGAGTATACCTTTTCCATACATAAGCAGCTTCTCCAAAATCCGGAATCAACCTGGCTTCGGCGACTAGCATCGCACGAAAGTCCGGGCATCATCTGTCCAATTCGCCCAAGACGATATCAATAACGCCCAGGATGACGACGAAATCCGCAATCTTCTTTCCGACGCACATTTTTTCGAGGGCTGTGATGTTGACGAAAGAGGGCGCCCTGACGTGATAGCGCCAGGGATTCGGTTTACCGGTCGAGACGATGTAAAAGCCGAGCTCACCCTTGGGCGCTTCTATGCGACCATAAGCCTCGCCAGCCGGAACCCGCACCTGATACTGGGGCTTGCCTGTGACGATCGGGCCTTCGGGTATCTGCTTGACGGCCTGCTGTAATATCCGCAGAGACTGGCGGATCTCATCGAGACGGATAAGATAATTATCATAAAGGTCGCCGTTGTAACGCACGGCAACATCAAAATCGAACCGGTCGTAAATGCCATATGGCTGGGCACGGCGCACATCATAAGGAACACCGGAGGCGCGCAGCACCGGGCCGGTGATGGAGTACTTGACGGCGTCCTCGCCGTCAATCACCTTGACACCGCGCATGCGCGAGATAAAGATCTCGTTCTCGGTGAGCAAGCGTTCGAATTCATCAGTCTTGCGAGGGAGGCGCTCTTCCACGAGGCCCTTGATCTTCTCGAGCACTCCAGCCGGCAAGTCGCGAACAACACCACCGAAGCGGTGATAGTTGCACATCATGCGTGAACCGGCGGCGGCCTCGAAGATATCCAGAATGAGCTCGCGTTCCTCGAAGGCATACAGGGCGGGCGTGAACATAGCACCCAGGTCATTGAGCAACATGCCGATCAGGATCAGATGGTTCTGGATGCGGCTGAGTTCAGCCATGATAAGGCGCAGGTACTCGGCGCGTTCGGGGACCTGGATATTCATCAGTTTTTCGACCGCAAGCGAATAGCCCCAGTTGCTGCTCATGGAATTGAAATAGTCGAGCCGGTCGGTGTAAGGCATGTTCTGCAGGAAAGTATTCCGTTCGCCGATCTTCTCGTGGTTGCGATGCAGGTAACCCATCACAGGCTTAAGGCTGACTATGGTCTCGCCGTCCAGAATCACGGCCGCGCGAAAGACGCCATGAGTGGAGGGATGCTGGGGGCCCATATTCACAATAATATGATCCGTCTTGAGGCCGGCGTCCACCGTGGTGTACTTGGCCAGTGCGCCATAAAGGGAAGCTTCACCGTCAAAGACGGCCTTCTCGGGATCGAAATCTTGCGGAAATTGCAGGTTATCCTTGTAAGGGTTCTTATCCTCCGCGCTCTCATATTGGCCCTCGGGCCAGCGACTTTTCAGAGGCTTAGTGTCTTCCTCAAAGAAAGGTTCATGCCAGTCTTTGCGCATGGGGTGCCCTTCAAAGCCCTCCCACATCAGGATACGGCGCAGATCAGGATGATCAGTGAATTTGATACCGTACAGGTCCCAAATCTCGCGTTCCTGGAATTCTGCACCGGCCCAAATGGGAGTAACGGAAGGGATCTCGATCGGGTCCACACGAGGCACTTGAACCTTGAACACAAGCCCGGGACCTCCGGTGGTCTTATAGGCGTGGTAAACGACTTCCATCTGGTCGGGGAAATAGTCCACGCCGGTAACCGAGGACAGCAGGTCGAAGCCAAATTCATCGCGGAGGGCAGTCGCGACTTCCACCAGATTGTCTTTATTTACAACCCAGCCGCTATAGTTGGGGCGGGCATCCGCTGTAACCAAGCCCGGGAAACGAGCCGCCAAATCCAAAGTCTCAGTCTGAACGAGAGTTGTCATTTCCACACCTAAGCCTTTGGCGACGAAGCCGTTGTTGATTTGGGGAACGTTTCAGCGGCCTTTTGTGCAGCAAGCTGCCTGATCTCGGCATAGCGGCGAGGATCCATCAAATCCGGGCCGAGCACCGGGATCGGGATTTCAACCGAGTCTGCACCTTTTTGATACCAGCGTACCCTGGTTATCGACTGTTTGTCGATCTTCTCCTGCAATTTGATCAGGCCAGCCGTGAGGGCCTGAGGGGTGGGAGGGCAGCCCGGAATGTAAACATCGACAGGCACAAACTTATCGACCCCTGCCACAACGTTATAACCTTCCTTAAATGGACCACCGCCCGAGGCACAGGCACCCATAGCCACAACATACTTGGGTTCAGGCATCTGGTTATAAAGACGCACTATGCTGGGGATCATCTTCTTGGTCACCGTGCCGGCCACGATCATTAGATCACTCTGACGCGGGCTGGGGCGCATAACTTCCATGCCGAAGCGGGCCAAGTCGTAGCGTGCTGCCTGAGCCGCAATCATTTCGATAGCACAACAAGCCAGGCCGAACATCATGGGCCAGACGGAAGAGCGCCGTCCCCAGTTATAGAGACGGTCAAGCGTGGTTATACTCACAGCGTGTTTGAGTTCATCCGAGATTTCGTATCCCGGAGAGTTCAGCTTGTTCTCAGTCATTATTTGTCTCCTCGTACCATTCTTGAACTATTGAGGACAGAATCTCATCGTTACATAGAGCGGGATCATCCTCAAAGTCTTTCAGCTCCAATATCCATTGATAGACCTGCTGCAGAGATACGTTTTCGAGGTCAACATCCTGGTGCGACCGTTTAAGTTCAAGAGCGAGAGCGTAGGATGTTTCCCAAGTCAGCGTCATCGGTGGGTCAGCAGGCTGGTAGATCGAAAACCTGGCAGATCGTCAGGTGGGGACGCAGAAGAATACTCCAAACACTTATGCAAAATCATTCCTCACGATTATCAATCTGCGCTCTCTGAAGCCTGCCCGAATAATCCACATAAATGGATTTCCATTCGGTGAATAGATCAAGGCCAGCCTGACCGGCTTCACGATGCCCGTTCCCAGTGCCACGCACGCCGCCAAACGGGAATTGGATCTCGGCGCCGGTGGTGCCATGGTTTATATAAACCAGGCCGGTGAAGACATCGCGCATCGCAGTGAAAGCCAGGTTAACATCCCGGGTAAAGATGGAGGTCGAGAGTCCATACTGGGACCGGTTATTGACAAGGATGGCTTCATCGAGCGTATCCACTTCAACGATAGAAAGCACCGGGCCAAAAATCTCTTCCTTTTCGAGCGTAGACCCGGGCCGGACGCCATCGAACACAGTAGGTTGGTAAAAAAAGCCCTTTCCGCTCACATCGGCAACGGCAGCGCCGGTGAGGGCGCGGGCACCTTCCTGCCGGCCGAGCTGCGCATAATTGTGGATACGATCAAGGGCGGGGCGGTTGATGACGGGGCCGACGTCGACCTTTGGATCAAGCCCGTTCCCGAGAGCCAACTTCTTCGTCCGGGCCACGAGAGCTTCCTTGAGCGTGGAGGCGACGCCTCTTTGGACAATAAGACGACTGGCGGCAGTGCAGCGTTGACCGGCCGTCCCGAACGCGGCCCACAGGGTTGCATCGGTCACCAACTCCAAATCAGCATCATCGAGAACTATGATGGCATTCTTGCCGCCCATCTCGAGGGAAACTTTTTTATTCAACCGGGCAGCCGACTCAGCGATGGCGCGACCGGTGGTTGTGGAGCCGGTGAATGAGAGAACCCGCACATCAGGATGGCTGACGAGCACACGAGCAACCTCCGCGCCGGGGGCAAGCAAAAGATTGAAAACACCCGCCGGAATGCCGGCCTCTTCAAAAATCCTGACAAAGGCTGCTGAAATGGCGGGAGTCTCAGGCGACGGTTTCCAGATGAGGGTATTCCCGGCTACCAGGGCAGGGAAGATCTTCCATGAAGGAACCGCAACCGGGAAATTCCAGGGTGTGATAATCCCAACCACCCCCGAGGGATCGCGCACTGCCATACCGAACTTGTTCGGCATTTCCACAGGCGCGTTGTACCCTAGCAGACGACGGCCTTCCCCTCCCATATAGTAAGCCATGTCGATGGCTTCCTGCAGATCACCGCGCGCCTCCGCGATAACCTTGCCCATATCCTCCGTCAGGAGAACGGCAAGCTCTTCCTTTTTTTGTTTCAGCAGGTCACCAACCTTAAAGAGAAGCTCTCCGCGCAAGGGGGCAGGAGTCAACCGCCAGGAGTTGAATGCCTTTTGGGCGGCCTGTACCGCGATGTCAACATCACTTACATCCGCGGCATGTATACAGGCCAGGACTTCCTCATTGGCAGGATTAATTGTATCGAAGGTTTTGTCCCCGCGTCCGTTAACCCATTTCCCACCGATATAATTCTGAAATTCCATCAAGATCCTCTAAAGAGATTTTTTCTGAAAGATGGATGTTTGCGGTTGTTACACCCGCAGCCATCTTATTTTCAGGATATCCAGCGAAAGACCATTCAAATATGAGGTTCTTCGTCACAAACCGAAAAGATTATAGCACCCGAACCCGAAAAGTCAATTGATTTGTGCAAATATATATTTTCATAAATTGAATTGGGTTTATACTTGTCGGATGGCAAGAACAACTACGCGCCAGAAAGTGGAAGCATATCTTAAGAAACAGCGTGGCGCGAGTGCAGGGCAAATCGGACGTGCTCTGAATCTGGAGGCTCCAGATGTTCGATACCATTTATCGGTGTTGCTTGGTGAGGGACGGATCGAGGTATTGGGTGAGAGGCACAAAAACGGGAGAGGGAGGCCCGTCAAGGTTTATGGGCTGTCGAGGCGAGCACTTGGGGACAACCTGACGGGTTTATCGAATGCCCTTCTGGATGAGCTACTTACCCGAATCCCGACCACGAAGCGACAAGAAATCCTGCAGAGGCTAGCCAAGAGACTGACGGAGCAAATAGGGCGGATCGATCCCAGCAAGCAAGGTCCAAGGCGGTTGGCAAATTTGGTCGAGAAACTGAACGAGAACCACTACGAAGCGCGTTGGGAGGCCGGCGCGGAGGGGCCGCGCGTTCTGTTTGCACGCTGCCCTTATGCGGCGATCATCGAAAAGCACCCGGAATTATGCCAGGTTGACGGATTTATGCTGAAGGAAGAAACCGGAGGGGACGCAATTCAACTTGCAAAAATGGACCAGAAGCCTGACGGAAATACACATTGTATTTTCCAGATCAGGTAAGGACTGCCGACATGAAGAGGGGGTTCAGCAACGGGGCAGGCGTTGCGGATCAGGCAAGCGAATAAATTCGCTATTACATGCGAAAAACCTGGTGGTTTGAAATTGCTTATTGACATTCAGCCGAAAAGTTGTAGAATGACTTTGTAAGTAAAATAAACTTACAAAGTCATTTATTATGCCTGTATTAAAAGCCACGCATCAACAAACAAAAGAACATAACCGCGATCTGGTATTAAAAACGATCATCGAAGCCGAGGCAGTCAGCCGGGCGGAAATTGCAAGGCTGACACGACTTACGCGGCCCACGGTTTCGGAGCTAGTTAACACTCTGCTCACGGAAGGCCTGGTTGAAGAAGTGGGGGTAGGCGCTTCGCTTGGAGGCAAATCTCCAATCCTGTTGAGCCTTGTAAAAGATTCGCGCTACATGATCAGCCTGAACCTGGCCCACGATCAATTCAGCGGCGGGGTAGTGAACCTGCGCGGCGAAATAAAGGGGCGGGTCAACCTGCCGGTCAGCGGACGCGATGGCGAACAGGCGCTTGGTTTAGTCTACGATATCCTGGACCGGCTGATCGAAATGGATTGGAAACCGCTGATCGGGATCGGCATAGGAACACCGGGACTGGTCAATACCCGTGAGGGCATCGTTGTCAACGCGGTAAACCTGGATTGGCAAAACCTACCCCTTGGTCAACTTATTCGCGATCGTTATCGCTTACCGGTCAAAATTGTCAACGACAGCCAGGCGGCTGCCATTGGCGAATATGTATACAGCGGCTCTCATGCGGCAGACGAAAACCTGATCGTCATTTATGTAGGGCAGGGTATCGGAGCGGGAATCCTGATCAATGGCCGATTGTTCCAAGGAGATGGGGGCGGAGCGGGAGAAATCGGCCACGTTGTTGTACAAGAAAATGGAATGCAATGCCGGTGTGGAAAGCACGGATGCCTTGAAACCGTTGCCAGCGCCCGCGGGGTCGTGGCAAGGGCCAAAATGCTTGCGGGTGATTATCCCTCTTCGGCGATGGCGCGGGACCCAGCAAAGATCACCTTCGGATCATTGTACAGTGCCTTTCTGAGCGGGGATCCGTTGGCGCGAAAGGTTATCGATGAGGCAGGGCAGTATTTGGGTGCAGCGATAGCGAGCCTAATCAGCACACTCAATATCCAGAAATTCATCCTGGTCGGCGAGATGACACACTTTGGTGAGCCCTGGCTGGACATCATCTGCCAGAAAATGTCACAGGGAACATTATCCAAATTGGCAGAAGGAACAAGCGTTGAAATTGGAAAACTTGATTCGCAAGGCACCATTTTGGGCGCCTCAGCACTGTTGCTGTTGGACGGTTATGCCCTATTGTTTGCGCAGTCCGTGGTTGTGTGAAGAATGATGAACCTGAATCTCAACCCAATCCTTGAGTTTGCCAAACCTCATTTTCTACCCCCCCTGGATGAGGCGTTTCGTCCTGCTGCCCTGTTTCATCGAGCCTTCAGGCAAGCTGTGGGTGATGGGGGCGTCCCGTTAGTCATCGGACTGGAACGGGAGGATGGGCAAATCTTCAGATATGAAACCGAGGTCTTCCCTGAGAGCGGCCGTTCTGATCCGGGGAATCCGGCTCACATCGAGGCTAATACCATCCATATTGAAAGAATCGTGAAATTCCTTCTCTGGCAGCGAGGTGCATACAGAATTTACATTGGAGGGCCCCACTCGATCGGCGAACGCATTTCCCAAGCGTATTCGCCCGAGGGAACGCAAAAATTCGATTATCACTTCATGGGGGAGCAGGTTTACCAGATGAAATTCGAGGTAGTTTGCTGCAGGGCGGACGAGGTGCCTGCAGGCGTTGAGACGGGATACCTGTTAGGCCGTCATCTGGATGGGTGCCGTATCGGCTTCGACCTGGGCGCCTCGGATCGCAAAGTAAGCGCAGTGATCGACGGAAAAGTCGTATACAGCGAAGAAGTGGTTTGGGAACCGCGAAAACATGCGGACCCCGACTATCACTATCGAGAGATCATGACGGCATTGAAAACGGCCGCCGCGAAAATGCCTCGATTGGACGCCATCGGTGGGAGCTCCGCCGGTATTTTCATCGATAATCGCCCTATGGTGGCATCGCTTTTCCGAGCAATCCCCACTGAACGCTACGAGGAAGTAAGAGGTCTATTCCTACGCATCCGAACTGAGATGGGCGTGCCGCTGGAAGTGATCAACGACGGCGATGTGACGGCGCTGGCGGGTTCGATGTCCATCGAAGACAACGGAATTTTGGGAATTGCGCTTGGCTCGAGCGAGGCGGCGGGTTATGTGGATATGAACGGCCATGTGATGGGATGGTTGAATGAATTAGCCTTTGCCCCTATCGACTACAGTCCGACGGCACCGGTCGATGAATGGTCGGGAGACCTGGGCTGCGGGGCTTCGTATTTCTCACAGCAATGCCCGTTCCGCCTGGCACCCAAGGCAGGGATCAAAGTGCCCAGCGACATACCCGATGCAGATCAGCTCAAGGTTATTCAAGAAAAACTTGAAGCACGACACGAAGGCGCCACCCGAATTTGGGAGAGCATGGGAGTCTATCTCGGTTATGGCCTTGCTCATTATGCCGAGTTTTACGAGATAAAACATGTTTTGATCCTGGGACGATGTACGTCGGGGCGGGGAGGGGACCTGCTACTGGCGGGGGCCGGGGCTGTACTCAAATCCGAATTCCCCGAATTGGCGGCTCGCATTCAAATCCACCTGCCGAATGAAAAGATACGCCGAATCGGACAGTCGGTTGCGGCTGCCAGCCTGCCTGCGCTGGTTCGGCAGGCCCAGATTTCGTGATGTCTTCCATCATTGATAGGGAAAAAACAAATCTTGAGAGAACCATTGAAATGCCAACCCAGTGATCCAGTCCGATGAGGTGCTGACTTGAAATTTCATCTTGATACTTCCGAGGTCTTTGTCCCCGATAGCCTGCCGGTCGGAGAGGCGCTGGCCCGAACTACACACATGGCCATCTCTGCCCATCAGGACGACCTTGAAATCATGGCGGCCCAGCCGATCGTTGATTGTTTTCAGCAGAAAGATAAATGGTTCACCGGCGTGGTGCTCACCGATGGCCGCGGTTCACCCCGCGATAAGCTCTATAAGAATTACACGGATGAAGAGATGCGACTGGTGCGGTTTAAAGAACAACGCAAGGCAAGCATCGTCGGCGAATACGCGGCCCAGGTAATGCTAGATTATCCAAGCAAGATCGTTAAAGACAGCTCCAGGCACGGGCCGGTGGAGGATCTTGCCCTGCTGCTCAAGGCTGCCCGGCCGCAGGCCGTTTTTACACATAACCTGGCTGACAAACACGACACCCATGTGAGTACGGCCTTAAGGGTTATAGCCGCCATCTGCAGCCTTCCGGAAGAGGAACGGCCCACGAAGTTGTACGGCTGCGAAGTCTGGCGCTCACTTGATTGGCTGCTCGATACCGACAAAGTGCCGATGAATCTATCCGAGCATGAAAACCTGCAGGTGGCCTTGCTGGGTGTGTTCAACTCTCAGATTGCCGGTGGGAAGCGTTACGACCTGGCCTCCATGGGGCGCCGCCGGGCCAATGCCACTTACTTCGAGTCACACGGCGTGGACCTGATGACCGGAATTTCTTATGCAATGGACATGACCAGCCTAATCACAAAAGTCAATGCCGAACCGCAGGACTTTGTAAAAGATTTGATCCAACACTTTGCTCAAGACGTCGAGGATCGTCTCCGCCGGATGAGTTAGTTTCTCCAATGATTGCTTTCGCCGGAAGGATAAACCATGAAATTATCACTTGAGGAATGTGTAGGCCAACGGATCTTGCTGGCTTTCCATGGCAAGGACCATGTACCGCCGGATTTCAAAGCGGCGATCAGGAAATATAAACCGGCAGGGATCACCCTCTTTCGTTCCCTGAACATTAACACTCCTCAACAAGTCAGAAACTTAACTCGTGAACTGCAGACTGTGGCGCGCGAGGCCGGTCTGCCCATTCTGTTGATCGCGGTTGACCAGGAGGGTGGGCAGCTAATGACGATCGGGGAAGGAACAACGCCGTTGCCCGGGAACATGGCGCTCGGAGCGACGGCCGACCCCAAGCTGGCCCGGCGGGCCGGCAAAGTGCTGGGTCGCGAACTGGCGGCCATGGGCATCAATGTAAATTATGCCCCCTGCTGCGATGTTAATATCAATCCGGAGAACCCGGTGGTCGGAATACGTTCATTCGGCGAGGACCCCAAAATGGTAGGGGAGCTGGCGGCCGCGATGGTGGCAGGGATACAATCTGAGGGCGTAGCGGCGACCATAAAGCACTTTCCGGGGCATGGCGATGCAGCCGGCGACTCTCATTATGGGCTACCGAGCGTTCCGCACACACTCGAACGCCTCCGCAAGGTGGAGTTTCCACCGTTTACTTCGGCGATCCAAGCCGGGGCGAAATTGGTGATGACCGCGCACCTGGCATTGCCTGCGATCGACGGACCAGATGCCCCGCCCGCCACGCTCTCGCCTTCCATTTTGAAAGGTTTATTGCGGGGCGAACTTGGCTTCGAAGGCGTGATCGTCACCGATGCAATGGATATGCACGCAATCGCCCAGGGCGAAGCGCTCGGCATGAATGCCGTCAAGGCTGCGACGGCGGGGGCCGACCTGTTATTAATCACTTCAGATCCGGGCGACCAACGCCTGGTCCAAGCCAGCCTGATGGAGGCCGGGCGGAATGGCCAACTCGCATCCAAAGAGAACGAGGCAGGCATTGGACAAATCCTGGCGCTCAAGCAGTGGTTGGTGAACCAATCCCGAGATGAGAGCATGGAAGTAGTTGGGTGCGAGGCACATTTGAAAGTGGCCAGCGACATTGCCAAACGGTCAGTGACTCTCGTTCGCGATCAAACTGGATTACTGCCCCTGCATCTTAAGCCTGAACAACGAGTGGCTGTTGTCTTTCCAACCCCGATGGACCTAACGCCCGCCGATACGTCATCTTATGTCACGCCAACGCTCGGCCAGAACTTGCGAACTTATCACAGACATGTGGATGAGTTTCTAGTTTCACAAACCCCGTCTTCCATGGAAATCTGCTGCCTTCTAAATCAATTATGGAACTATGATCTGATCGTAGTCGGAACCATCAATGCGTTCAACCAACCAGGACAGGCAACACTGGTGAGAGAGGTTTTGAAGACAGGCATCCCGAGCGTAATTGTGGCCCTGCGCCTGCCTTATGACCTTGCGGCGTTCTCGGAAGCGCCCACCTACGCGTGTACTTATTCAATCCTGGACCCGTCGATGAAGGCTCTCACGTCCGCCATGTTTGGCAAATCCGGATTTAGCGGCCACTTGCCAGTTGCCATCCCAGGTCTATATCCGGCAGGCCATAGCCAGACTTCCTGAGGAATGATGTCACTCTATTCTGAGATCCTCGAACAACCCGATCGTTTGGAAAAGCTATTGCGCTCGCAAAGGAAAACAGTCGAGGAAATTGCGGCCGCGATCAGAGCGCGGGATATTTCCTATGTTTTCCTGGCGGCGCGGGGTACTTCGGATAACGCCGGACGCTATGCCAATTATCTATTGGGCGGGATAAATCGTATTCCCCTGGCGCTGGCTACACCCTCGCTGTTCACATATTACCAACAGCCTCCAACTCTTAAGGGGGCCCTCGTAATCGGAATCTCCCAATCGGGCCAGTCGCCAGATATCGTAAGTGTCCTGCGAGAGGGGAAGCGACAGGGCTGCCTTACCCTGGCCATCACCAACGCGCCGGATTCCCCTTTGGCGGCGGAGGCCGACTTCACGCTTGACATGCAGGTTGGGCCGGAACTGGCAGTGGCTGCTACCAAAACCTATACGGCAGAATTAATGGTTATCGCCATGCTCTCCGCCGCCCTGAACCGAGATGAAAAGAGCTGGGAGGCGCTGCAAAAAGTGCCAGCCTGGGTGAGCGAGACTTTGAAGCACGACCAGATAATCTCCGCAGCCGCCCAACGCTACCGATACATGCAGCAATGTGTAATCCTGGGGCGCGGATATAACTATGCGACGGCCTTCGAATGGGCGTTGAAGCTCAAGGAATTAACCTATGTGGAGGCCGAGCCTTATTCTTCTGCAGACTTTCAACACGGCCCGATCGCAATCGTGGCGCGCGGGTTTCCCGTGATGGCAGTCATTATGGCCGGGAAGGTGGCCGATTCTTTGATGCCATTGCTAAACCATCTGAAGCAAGACCTATTGGCCGAACTGGTGGTCATATCGAACATGGAAAAAGCGCTGGCCCTGGGGCAAATCGGATTCTCCATCCCACCAGAGATCCCAGAATCGTTGACCCCGCTGGTCAGTATCGTCCCGGCCCAACTATTTTCGTATCATCTGACCGTGGCCAAGGGGTTCGACCCCGACAAACCGAGAACGGTCAGTAAAATTACGGAGACGAGGTAAGGGCAGTAATCAGTGAGCAGTAAACGGAGGTGTGCGGCATCCCGCACACCTCCGTTTTTTTTGCTTCCAAAATGAACTTGAGCTGGCTTATTGCGAGCGCAGGTCAGCTGCCTAATTCGACAGCCAAAACATCATAATACGTGCCGGCACCAAAGCCATCAATCAGGATATGGTCGCCGGGCTTCAGACCTGGGAGTTGGCGCAAGAAGGCGATCATGTTCGAAGCGGCGCTTACGTTGCCAAACTCGCTCATCACCCAGGGCATGGGAAGTACAATCCCTTCGTTATGCAAATGCTTTTCGACAAGTTTGTTGATCTTGTAATTGGCATGATGCACCACAGCAACGGCCAATGACTTGCCGGTTTCGCCTAATTGCCCCAGCTTGTCCTGATATGCCCGATAGGCCTCCAGAACAACCTGAACCCCCGTGCGAACAAAGAGCTTGACCATGCCCATAGGGCCCGCCATAGCAATGGATGATCCGTCCTGAGGTACCGGCATCAATCCCGCGATGAGGATGTGATTCCTATTCATCTGGGTGACCTCGACATTGGTGCCCTGCTCGGACTTTTGTACCGAATGCGGATAATTCATTTGAACCTGAAGCACCCCTTCGTCGTCGAATGCCTCGCGAGACTTGCCGGCCAGAAACTTCATGGTGAGCCCCGGGATGACCCCAATCACACCGGCAGCATTTCCAAATAACTGCAAGGCGTTGGTGTCGCGCGTTTTCGTCATGAAACGACTTAGGCCCTCGATCCCACCCACAAGGACTTTTTTACCGCGCAAGAACTCTGCAATATTTTGTGTTAGTCCCTTGTTTTCCGGGAGCTCAGGGTTGAGCGCCAGATGCAAACTGCTGACCGAACCATCACAGGCCTTGTGAACCGTCACTTTTAATGCATCGGGAGAGATGCCCGCGGCTTCGGTGATCCGATCGAGATAATCGTCTGTGATCGGCGCGCTCATCCCGATCAGTACCGCTTCGACGTCCGGAGGATTCCATCCGCAGGCGTGAGCAGCTTCGCGCAGAAGACGAGCACCCACTTCCACCTCCACTTCGATGTTCTGTTCTTTTGAGAGCTGACCAATGTGATGCCGGCTGCGGAATCCCAACTCGGAAAGGTTCAATTTTTCACGTTCTGGAATCGGCCCCCCAAGACGCTGCTCCAGAAAACCAGGCATAGCCTGATTATCGTAGCTTTCACCCCAGGTTCCATAAGCGCCTCCGATCCCGACCTCTAAATTGCTCACGCGCATCAGACCAAACGGCACACCTTCTCCAACGTGAATCGTTTCCTTTTCCACGCCTGCTTCATCAAAAAAAGAGGTGGAGATTTTTTCACCAGTAGCCATAGATTCCTAGCCTTTCATTTATTCTTTATAGTCTATCCGTAAACTACAAGAGGGGTGGTTTTTTGGGGGAGGTGCAGCAAAGCCGCACCTCCCCCAAAAAGAATTTCCTCCATTTTACGGATAGGGTCTTAGTCTTTCTTACCCCACGGAATGGAACGCGGGTTCGATGAACAAAACACTTTTGCCTCAAGAAAGTTGCACAGCCTTTGCGCAGCTTCAAGCAAACATATCACAATATCCGGTTTCTTGTTAGAAGAAGACCAAAAGTTCGTGACGATCGATGCGCAAGACTATCCTGGCTCTGACCAGCAAACTTCAGACCTTCTTCCAACAGAGGCTGGGTGGAGACGACAAAAGAATAGAGCCTGATCCCTTGGCGCCGACTCTGTCAAGTTCATTCAACGGTAACACTTTTTGCCAGGTTCCTTGGCTGATCCACATCAAGTCCGCGAAGGGTGGCGATATGATAAGCCAAGAGCTGGAGCGGCAGCACAGTCACCACCGGCGACAGCATCCAGGGGGTCTTAGGTACCCACAAAACGTGGTTGGCCAGGCCCCCAACAAGGGCATCCCCTTTCGTCGCTACGGCGATTACCGTGCCGCCACGCGCCTTCGCCTGCTGGATTTGAGAAACCATCTTCTCGTGCCAGGGATCCTGTGGAGCCAGGCATACCACAGGCATACTTTTATCGATCAGTGCGATCGGTCCATGTTTCATTTCGCCGGCAGGATATCCTTCGGCATGGACGTAGGAGATTTCCTTCAGCTTAAGTGCGCCCTCGTAAGCAATCGGCATATTGATGCCGCGCCCGAGGTAAAGACAGTCGCGGATATCCTTGAGCTGGTATGCCAGCTTCTCAACTTCCTGCTCGCGTTCGAGTGTGCGGCCCACCAGGTCAGGGAGAAGACGCAAATCGGCCACCAGGGCAGTGCGGGCCTTTTCATCAAGCATTCCCCGAAGATCCGCGAGCAAGACTGCCAGCATATATTGATCCACCAGAGGCGCTGTAAATGCCTTGGTTGAGGCCACGCCGATCTCGGGTCCGGTCTGCATCGAGATGAAACCATCAGCAACACGCATGGCCTGAGAGCCAAGGGCATTGACGATGCTCCAGACCGTGGCGCCCTTTCGACGCCCCTCTTCCATGGCTGCCAGGGTATCGGCAGTCTCTCCAGATTGACTTATTGCCAGCACCAGGGTGCTGCCGTCAATAATCGGGTCGCTGTATCGGAACTCGGAGGCGATTACGACCTCCACCGGAAGGCGGGTTAATTTTTCCAACAAGACCTTGCCGACCATACCGGCATAAGCCGCGGTGCCACAGGCCGTGATATAGATCTTGTTGATCTTATTGGCGAGTTCCTTGGTCAAGTTTAGATCGGCAAGGTGAATCTCACCCCGGGAAAAATCGACGCGCCCGGCCATTGTATCGGTGATGGACTGCACCTGTTCGTGGATCTCTTTTTGCATGAAGTGACGATATGTGCCCTTCTCGGCCGAGACGGGATCCCACGCTACGGAATGCACCTGCGGTTGAACTTCAGTGCCGTCCAGTGTCTCGATATGCACATTCTGGCTGGTCACGACTGCCATCTGGCGGGATTCCAAAAAAATCACTCTGCGGCTGTGTTCCAATATGGCCGGTGTGTCACTAGCCAGGAAATTCTCACCCTCGCCCAGGCCAATCACAACGCCCCCGGCATTGCCTATGCGCGCGGCGACGATCTTATCAGGTTCATCTGACGAAAGGAGCACCACCACGTTTGCCCCCCGGATTTGCTGGAATGTCTTGCGGGCAGCTTCGACCAGGCACAGCCCGGTGGCCAGGTAATGCTCGACAAGATGCACAATTGTCTCTGTGTCGGTATCGGATTGAAACTCCACCCCTTCGGCGGTCAATTCATCCTTGAGTTCCAGGAAGTTTTCAACAATGCCGTTCTGTACAACAACCACGCGTTTGGTCTGACCGAGATGGGGATGTGCATTCCTGGCGGAAGGTACGCCGTGAGTAGCCCAGCGCGTATGGCCGATGCCGGGCGCACCCTCGATGGGAGATTTGCTGACCAGGTCAACCAGTTGAGATAGTTTGCCGGCGTCCTTGCGAAGCTCGAGCCGGCCCGCATTTATAACCGCAAGCCCGGCAGAGTCATAGCCGCGGTATTCCAGCTTTTTCAAGCCGTTCAGGATGATCGGCGTCGCGTCGCGTGGCCCGATGTATCCGACGATTCCACACATGGGAGCCTCCAGATTAGATGAAGATGATTGGAGATTAGAGGATCAGAGAGCAGAGGGTCAAACATCAGCTACGCGAGCAAATACATTTGTGACGAGCATGAGAGGGGTCAAGATCAAACTCCCGACCTTTCTCCGTTCTCCACTCTCTTACTTCCATTCTCCTGGCTTGCCATGCTCCACGGTTTTACCTGTACCGTTACCGGCCAGTCTTGTGGTGGAGAATTCTACTGGAGGGAAAGAGAAACAGGTGATGGCGCACCCGGAGGGCATCCGCTGATCTGTCGATTTTCCCACCGGTCATCCCGGTAGTTAACTCCATCTTGCGATGGAGAACCCTCATCCTCGTTAACTCGCAGAATTTCAATACCAGGCGAGTCCCAGCGCTGTCTTTCCCGGAAAATTTATGCGTTTCCTCCTTCCAATTTTGTAGGTTTTGAGAATTGCATTATATCCTTTTTTGTTATAAGCTGGTTTAGTCTCTTTTTACCCGTAAATTTCGCGGGTTGCAAACCAGTACAAATGTCTCTTTTTTGTGAATAAATGGTGTCAACCCGGAGACAAAGCCTGCCCCCCGGTTGACCTTGAGCCTCCGCCCGTGTATGATTAGGACGGATTAATGTAAATGTATATAAAGGCACATTATAGATGAAGCGAATCTCTTTTGATATACGTTCGGGAAGCAAAGGCCAGAGCTTTGTAGAACTCAGCCTGATGGTGTTGCTATTAATGCTGCTGGTAGCCGGTATTGCGGAATTCGGCGTCCTGCTCAACAGATATCTTAACATATTGGATGGGGCGCGTGAAGCGGCCCGCGTGGGCGCCAATGCCGACCCGTTTTCTGCCTGCGGTGTGACCCCCGATCCCGACGGAGTATGTCCCGAATTCTATCAGCAGGTGGCGAAGGAAGCCGTCACCGTTATATCGCCAATCATATTAAACCCCGCGCTGAATGACGATATCGTCATCTCTTTCTTTAAGGTTACAGGAGACCCGCCTTCGTGCACCCGGCAATTCACCCGGTATCCAACCTATGAAAACGGATACAGCTGGAACGAGCATGGGGACGGCTATTCGTGGTTTGGAAGCGGTGTGGCGCCTACAAAAAGCTCGCAACAATCCACAGCCACCATCCAGAGCCAGATGACCGATTGCAATGCTCCAGGCGTCAGCCTGTTACTCGTGGAGATTTTCTATAATTACCCGCAAACATTAAAGGCTCCGTTCTATGAGCAAGTTTTCCCCGATCCGGTTCCGGTCTATATTTATGCCATTATGCCAATGAGGAATATAAGTAATTAGCGCCTAATTAATTATGGTAAACAAACATGATCAACAAACATAACAAACGAAATCGTCAAAACAGGTTGAACACCCGGCTATCGAAAGGCGGAGCACATAAGAAGCAGGGCGGTCAGATATTAATCATTGTGGTCTTTGCGATCATAGGGCTGGTGGCCTTCGTAGGGCTGGTGGTGGACACCGGCCTGGTGTTTATCGGTTACGGCAAACTGCGGCGGGCCACCGATGCAGCGGCGCTGGCCGCGGCTGCCGCGTACAGGAAGTTTCCGGACATAAACAACCTGCAGCCCGTGGCACTGGAATACCTGACGCTCAACCAGGTAGAAACCGGGGGCGCGACCGTGCACCTGATCTGCGACCCCTACGACCCAGAGTATGATGCAAGCCAATGCCAACCTGCCAGCCGGCGATTGGTAAAGGTGGATGCGACATCCACGATCCACCTGGCTTTTATGCCGGTGATTGGCATCAGAACAGTGACGCTGACGGCCACCGCGACCTCGGAAGCCGCCTCGCTGGATATCGTCCTCGCCCTGGATGTTTCCGAGTCGATGACTTTCGACGCGACAGATCCCCTGTTATTGGACCCGGCGGAATGCAACAATTCTGCCTCGGGATTAGCAAACGACTACACCCAATGCCAGCCGTTCAGCGATATCCAACACGCGGCGGTTGAATTCGTTGACCAGTTGATCACCAATGATAACTCGTTTGACCGGGTCGCGGTCATCCCCTTCGACCGGAACGCACATGATACCAAAGGCGGCGGCTACGATGACCCCTTGTACCTTACCGACAACGCGGGCCTGACGCCGGCTCAATACAGGGTAAAAATAGAAAATGAGATCAAGGGGCTGCGCGTATTTACCGGGAGCGGTTCCGCGGCAACAGGGGGCCCATTAACCGATGGTTCGTGCTTAGATTCGAGCGGGGCTCTTGCCTATCCGACCGACGCTCCATGCCGCAGCTATGAACCCAACAATACATTCCCGTGCTTTGACCCGGGAACCGGATTGCCGACCGATTTAAATAATACAGCCTGTTTTAGCCAAACGCGCCCCGGCTTCGGCATCCCGATGGGACCTTACACAACCGATGGCATTAACTTTTATCAAAGAGCCTACCATTATTTGATCTGCCCACCCGGTGTGGAGGCCGCCCATTGTGGTACGACCAATACGGGGGGCGCCTTCAGGTCAGCTGGAAGTGAATTTACTCAAACAAGAGTCCCGGGTGTGGCATTTCGCCAGGATTCCCTGTGGGTGGTCATCATGTTGACCGACGGTATTGCCAATCACGCGCATACTGCGGGCGGCGATACCTACTGCCCCCCGAGCGACGGAAGCAGCTGCCAGGACCATAGTGTGAAGACTTATGACAGCGGCACGCGCCACTGTCTGCCCATAGGGGATCCATTGTATAACGGCCTTGACTTCTTATACACAGCGTGCATGAGCGCGCCGCCAGACGGCGGAGGCCCAGGTACTGTTAACGCCGGTCAGTACGACGCGGATGATTTCGCGCGGGACATGGCCGACTACGTTGCCCTGGGACAACAAGCCGTGATCTACACCATCGGCTTTGGAACGGCGATGCACGAAGGAACAGCACCGTATTCCGGCGAACAACTATTGAACTATGCGGCCGATATCGGTGACGATGGGAAGATAAACACGCTAGCGGGCGATCTCAACGCGAACTATTTCTATTCGCCTACTGCTACACAGCTGCGAGATGACTTTGCTACCATTTACAGCCGAATCGCCACCCGCCTAACCAAATGAGGGATACCCTATGTTAAAGCTTAAATCATTCGCTTCACCCTTTTCCCGGCCTCCGCGGTCCGGCAGGAGCGCGGCGCAGGCGCTGCTAGAATTTGCACTGGCGCTGCCAGTGCTGTTGATCATTATCTTCGGAATCATTGACTTTGCGCTGCTATTCCAAGCCTGGCTCAGCGTGGAAAACATCACGCGGCAGACGATCCGTTATGCAGTGACCGGTCAATATGATGAGGCTTTCTGCACCGACGCAACCCTGAGCGTCCTGGCAGACCCCTCCAGTCCCTATTATGACCCCATGTATGATGGGAACGGCACCCCGTGCGCCGGCGCGAGTTACCAGGCTGAACAAGATTATGCGCGCATCTTGTCCATCCATGAGGCGTCACAGCAATGGATGGTGGCCATCTTCAAAGATGGCTCGGCGGGTCAGAGCGACAAAGGGTATCTACACCTTACGATCTGTTCGGATCACAGGGTGGACATAAACGGAACTCTCACTCCCTACACCTTTACGACGCCAATCATGGCGAGCAGCACCTATGCAGCATGCGCCCTAAACGGTACGGCAGTGGAAAACGCAGGCGAACCGGGCGACAACATCTTTATATTTGTGGATTTCAACCACCCCCTAATCACGCCCTTCCTCAGCCAGGTCTGGCCGATGGTACACCTGGTTTCCTACCGCCAGGGCGTGGTCGAAACTTTCCGAACTTCACGTTCTATCGCGAACATAGGCTCGGGGCTGGGCACGACTGTCCCCTCGACGAATACATTCACGCCGCTACCTCCCACGAATACATTTACGCCCATCCCGACTAATACTCCTACCGAGACCCTTGCACCGAGCCCCACACCTACGTTCAGCTGCACTCAGTTCTCGTTAACTACTTTCACGCAAACGACCAAGAGTGGAAAGCCAAGCGCTCGAATAAGCATCATGAATGGCAGTGGACAGTCCACCAATATATCAAGCCTTACCTTTACCTGGACATCCTACGATGGTGCCTTCCCGGGACAGACGCTAAATAAGATCAATTACAGTGGATCAAATCTTTCGTTCAGCGCCGACAGCAATTCACCAAGCAGCTGGTCGGGCAGCGCCGTACTTGCCGCGGGAAGTTCTCCCCAGTTCCAGTTCAATTTTGCCACTGCAGATCCGGGCTGGCCGGGGATCGTGCCGGCCAGTTCCTTCGGGCTAAGCGTTGTGCTCGCAAATGGCTGCGTGCTGAATGTTAATGCTGTGCCCTTCGCTACTCTGACGCCTTCCAAGACTGCGACGGCATCCATGACGCCCACCGCATCCAAGACTCCTACACCTTCCAATACGCCCACGATAACCAGAACGCCGACAATCACGTTTACGCCTTCCAAGACGCCGACCAAAACACCGGTCACGCCTTCCAATACGCCCACAAAGACGTCGATCCCGCCGACGCACACACCGGTCACACCTTCCAAGACATCCACGCCGGTCACGCCGTCCAAGACGCCGACCAAGACCACGATCGCCCCGACGAACACACCATTCGTCCCAACGAAAACGAAGACCCCGATCCCGCCAACCTGGACACCCGTTACACCGATTGGTTAGCAGGGAACATGATCTAGGTTCAAACAAGGAGGCCATCCAAGGCCTCCTTGTTGTTTTACGGAACTTGTTATAATTTGTAACTGCCCGTTGGACTGTCGTTGCGGTCGATCCGGACCACCTGCTCCATCGCCATGGCAGTACAAGCTCAGGGAGCCGATCTTGCAAACGTTCCTGGCGAAACTTTTCCCACAACCGATCAAGCGCAGGGGCATCCTCTTTGAATCCCTGATCTTCGTCATTCTTTACATTCTCATATTGGCGGTTATCGCTGCGGAGTCGCCGCTGCGCCCATTCGTGGAGAACCTGGCGATCCTGACGGCCTCGACAACCGCGACCTTATTAATCTTCATATCCATACCGGGCATGCCGCAAACCGTCCGGCGACCGTGGCTGATCCTGGGGTTTGCCCAATTGGCCTGGCTGGCGGGCGCTTTTTTGATGGATTATGTCCAACCCCTGATCCAGGAATTTACAACTTTCACCACCACAGCCAATATCGTCAATTTAGCTGCCTGCTGCCTGGCGGGCTATGCTCTTTTCCTTTTCCCATTCAAAAACCGGCAGGCTCCCACGCGCTTCCGGTTTATACTGGACGCTATTATTTCCTGCGGGGTGGTGGCAACTTTAGGTTTTCTGGTATTGGCACCCCCATACCCTGGATCAGGTCGCAACCAACTCGATTCTCTCATCATCGCCAGCTACCCCATCGCGGACTGCCTGCTCTTGATCCTACTGGCGAATTTTTCCCTGGCTAACTGGGTGCCGCGCAGCACCGCGAAATTCCTTGGAGCGGCCTGGAGCGCATTTCTCATCTCTGATTATCTACATAGCTCCCTAGTGCTGATCGGCAATTACCGAGCCGGGAGTTTTGTCAGTATCGGATGGGTGTGCGGTGCGCTCCTGATCGGTTTAGGCGCTGTATTTGAAAAGGAAGCACAAACTGACGAGCCCGCGCGGCGACTCCCGCCGAAGGGAGGCGCAACGGCTTCTTCCAAACCGGCAGGGTTGATCTCGCTCACCCACGTTGACCTGGGTGTCCAATTCCAGAAGGTGCTGCCAATTGCCCTGGTGCTGGTACTGGTATGGTACGTACTAACAGACTGGCAGTTTAACGGCAGGTTTTCGCTGTTCGGGTTGTGGATGAGCGCAATTCTCGGCGCCATGGTGATCGTGCGTTTGGGGATCAGGGCAGGGGAGGCCGAGCTAAATCGATACTGGCAGCTTTTCAGGAATCTTGCCGATCCGAGCTTTATCTGTGACCCCGCCGGGAAGATCTTGCTGGGAAACCCGGCCTGTGCCAATCTGGCGGGGTTGTCGGAAGGAAGCGACCTGATCGGCTATTCATTATTTGAGATCTTCGAAGGCCTCTCGGCAACAGAAGTGGGAGAGGCGGTTAAAATGGACCAGATCCTAAATGCCTCTCTAAAAAAAGGTGGCACACTTTACCTGCTTTCGCTCAGTCCCATTGTAAGCGAAGCAGGCAGTATCATGATCGCGGGAGTAGCACATGACTTGAGCGAACAAAAGCAGCAGCGCGATGCAATCCAGCATGCTTATAATGAACTTCAGAGCGTATATAAGAAGCTCGAGGATTTGAATGCTCAATTGGAACAAAAGGTTGAAGAGCGGACGAGCACGCTGCAGCAAGCCTATCGTCAACTGGAGGAGCAAAACAGAGTCCTGCAGGACCTGGACCAGATCAAAAGCGATTTCGTCTCCATGGTCTCTCATGAACTGCGCGCGCCGCTGACGAATTTAGGAGGCGGCCTGGAACTGCTGCTGAGCAGGGAACATGATCAGGGCGATAGGAAAACCCTGGTATTGATACAAGCCGAAATCCAGAGGTTGACGCGCTTCGTTGAAAACATCCTGAACGTCTCCGCCATGGAAGCCGGAAAGTTCGTGCTGCGTCCCATAAAGATTTCACTGCCTGTGATCGTGAGCGAAGTGCGAAGCAGCTGGGATAACCTGCCAGGGATCGAGCGGATAGAAGTTGAAGTCCCCGAAGAGCTGCCTCTTGTTCTAGCAGATGAGAATGCTCTGAGAAGTGTGTTTGCGCACCTGGTCGATAACGCGCTAAAGTATGCTCCTCAAAGCAGGGTAAGGATCTGCGCACAGCTCGAAGGCCGGCAGGTTCGGGTAGAGGTCAGGGATTTCGGGCCGGGCATCCCGCGAGATAAGCAAAAACTGCTCTTCGAACGCTTCCAACGCCTGGAGGCGAAAAATTCACAGGCAGTTTATGGCTATGGACTGGGTCTGTATCTATCCCAGCAGCTATTACGCGCCATGGACAGCGAACTCCACTTTGAATCGCCGGCGGAAGGCGGAGCGCGGTTCTATTTCTATTTGGGCTTAGGAGAATGAAAAATAAGATCCTTTTGATCGACGACGACCCCACCCTGCTGGACCTCTTGAGCCAGTTCCTGGCTGAGTCCGGGTATGAGGTCTTTTCGGCGCCCAATGGGCCGTCTGGATTGAAGCTTGCCTACAATGAAAGACCCAACCTGGTGCTTCTGGATGTAATGATGCCCGGCATGGATGGCTGGGAAATCTGTGCGCGGCTGAGGGAGATGACCCAAGTACCCATTGTGATGGTGACGGCCAAGTCGAGCGAAGCCGACAAACTGCGCGGTTTCCGCCTGGGCATAGACGATTATGTGACCAAGCCTTTCAGCTTCGCGGAGCTTGTGGCGCGGGTGCAGGCGGTCTTGTCGCGCGCGACCCTGCCTGATAAAGACAGCGGCTATGCAGTCCACGGCAATATCAAACTTGATACGAAAAGATTTCAGGCGTTCGTGGATGATCGTGAGGTGGAATTAACTCCAACCGAATTCCGTCTGTTGGAGGCGCTGGTTCGACGCGGCGGGGAAGTTGCGGGAGAACGTGAATTGATCCAGGAGGTCTGGGGAGATTATCGGCAGGAAGACGCCTCGGTCGTCCGGCGATATATTCTCATGCTGCGCAAAAAAATAGAGAAAGATCCATCCAGCCCGGCGCTATTGTTGACGGTACGCGGTTTTGGTTACCGGCTCGGCACGGCGCCACTCCCGCCGATGGACGATCCGTAAAAATGGATTGAGGGCGAAACAGGGGACGGAAGGAGGAAGACACGTAAACAGGCAAACCGGAGATACGCAAACTCGTGAGGTCCTACTCGCGGACGAGATGTTCGTAGAAACCCCGAAAAGAGACTGTCTTACTAAGGGCGGAAGAGAAGGAACAAGATACTCAAGATCATGAAAGGGCCATAAGGGATCGCAAAGAAAGTCTTATATTGGCGGCGGAGGAGCATAATCACGACGATCAATAGACTGACGAGCCCCCCGGCCAAAATTGTAAACAATAAACCCAGGACAATCGCCGGCCAACCCAGCAAGAGTCCGGTAATACCGGCAAGGTTCACATCCCCGAAACCAAGCGCCACTTCATCGGTCGCTTCATTCCGTCTTTTCGACATATAGCGAACGAACAACTCGCCGAAATAATAAAACAGCAGCATAACGCCATAGGCAACCGCCCCTCCGATGAGGGTTGAGATGACGCCGTGCAGATGTATTCCAACGCCCAGGCCGAGCACGGCTCCGGCGATGCTGGTCAGATGCAAAATCAGGCGGTGTTCGATGTCTATGGTGGCAACCAGAAGCAAAAAAATCAACAGAATAAAGCCCAAGGGCAGGTCCAGCCCGCGAGGAGGAACCAGCCACAGATAAACCAGCAGCGCGGGAATTAACACGACCATGATATAGCTTCGCAGGGACCGAGCCTTGCCACAGACCGCGCATCTGCGAAGAAGCAAATAATCCACCCATGAAATTTTCGTATTGCAGTTCCAACAAACCGAGTGGCTGAGTTTACGAGTTAGCGGCAAGACATCTGCAAGATAATTTACAAGCCAGGCACCGACCAACCCGAGGATGATAAGAGCCAATATGATTGTCATGAAACAAATTATAGCATGGCGGGTTTGGTCATAAAGGTGTAAAGAACAAGGGAGTGAAGTGGACAGTTGAAAGTAGAAAGTTGAAAGCAGAGAGTTGTGAATTCTGCGTTGCAAGTTGTTGTGGAAGGGGGGCTGCTTGGCGAATTAAATAAACTGACTTACAATCTTTGAGCTTCTGAAGCACGGGGATATCGCCGCAAAGCCGCGGCGATGCTTCACAAGCCGAAACTTTTCCGGGAGATGCACTGATGGATGAATTCATTATCGAAGGAGGCGTTCCGCTGCAGGGTGAAATAACGCCTTCTGGAAACAAGAACGCCGCCCTGCCCATGCTGGCAGCCTGCATTTTGACGGATGAACCGGTTGTGCTCCACAATGTACCCCAGATTCGGGATGTGCTAGACATGCGGCGTTTGATCGAAAGCCTGGGTGTTCAATTCGAAGATCTGGATACGAACACCTGGCGCCTCAACGCGCGGTCCGTAAAGCCGGCTGATCTGGACCCGGATCTGTGCCGCCGAATTAGGGCCTCCATACTGCTGGCAGGCCCGGTTACAGCCCGGTGCGGCAACCTGCGCCTGCCACCCCCAGGGGGAGACATAATCGGACGTCGCCGCCTGGATACACATATCCTGGCTTTGCAGGCCCTGGGGGCTGAAGTAACCTACGATCGAATCTTTGATTTCCACTCTCCCGGGTTAAGAGGCGCAGAGTTACTGCTCGATGAGGCCAGCGTTACCGCGACCGAAAATATCCTGATGGCCGCCGTAACTGCCAAGGGGGAGACCATCATCCACAACGCGGCTTCCGAACCTCATGTTCAGGAGCTATGTCATTTCCTCAACAGCCTGGGGGCACGAGTAAGAGATATCGGTTCCAATACCCTGCATGTCACGGGCGTCACCCGACTGCATGGGGGCGAATTCACGATAGGGCCGGATTATCTAGAAGTTGTAAGTTTCGCCGGGGCAGCCGCGATAACCGGCGGCGGCATACGCATCAGAAATGCGGGGGTTCAATATCTGGAGATGATCACCCAGGCATTCCGGCGCCTTGGAATCCAGTGGCAAGTGGAAGAGGCCGACCTTGTGGTCGCCCACAACCAGCCGCTGGTGGTGGTTCCAGACCTGGATGGGGCGATACCGGAGATCAAAACCAATGTCTGGCCGGCCTACCCGACCGACTTGATCAGCGTAGCGATCACGGTTGCCACGCAGGCCTCGGGTTCGGTATTGTTCCATGACTGGATGTATTCGGGCCGCATGTATTTCACCGATAAACTGGTGGGCATGGGTGCGCGGATCATCTTGTGCGATCCGTACAGGTGCCTGGTTCAGGGGCGGACCCAACTGTACAACGAAAAACTGGAAAGCCCCGATATCCGCGCAGGGATGGCGCTGCTACTGGCCGCGCTGGCTGCGAAAGGGTCATCCACGATACGGAACATCAGCCAGATAGACCGCGGCTATGAAAACGTGGAAGGAAAGTTAAAATCCCTGGGTGCGAAGATCCAACGCATTACAGACTAAATCCTGTCATCTTTGGATTCAAAAGCCGGATGAAGTCCAACGGACTTCATCCGGCTCATTCTTGTGTTCGCTTATTCCTGTGAGGCCTTAAGGGCTATCCAATTTAATGACGTCGAGACCAATTTCGATCTTCCACTTATGTGTGGCATCCATCATGCAGAAGCTGCCGAAAGACTTGGATGTGGATTTACCCGTAATAAATGCGCCTGCATCATAGCAGCCAGTTTTCACATCGTCGAGCAAAGTAAGGCTTCCATGGGGGCCAATATTGAAAGAACGGCCACCACATTCTCCGAAGGCGGTTTTGTTCAAATAAAGGGAGAGGATAACAGAGCCGTTGGTGTTATTTGCGATGAGCAAATTCCTGACGGTAGGTCCGGCAGCGCCGGGATCCATGGGCTTATAGGGAGCGTCCGGGGCACAGGGGTCGCCGCCGGTACCACCCGTACTTCCCGAGGCAGCCGTGGGAAGCGAGGCGGTCGGAAAAGATAGATCGAGCGTGGCCAGTGGTTCAGGGGTGGAGGTAGGAAGCTCGGTGGGACTGGGGAGCGGTGTGGGCGGGACTTCAGTAGCAGTCGGTAAAGCTGCCTGTGTCATGGCCACCATCGTATTGGCAGCTGCAACCGCCGAGGCCTGGATCTGCGACGGATCAACAGTCGGGGTTGCCTGGGCGCAGGCTGTGCTCATCAGCAGAATCAACGCGGCTGCAACAAATAGAATTTGCTTCATTTGTCTCTCCATTTCTTCTATTGAATGACAACACTATCCTGGTAGATAGTGATGGATAATTTCTGGGAAGTAAAATGTGAAAAACTTCCTACACTCTGCCTGCCGCCAACATAGAGCACATAAATGTAATTTCCACGCGGCAGCATTGCGACAACATTTCTCAGGTTATGGTATTCAAGAAAAATCTGTACGCCCTTGCTCGTCGTGCAATGAAGTGAAAGGTCCACCTGCGCACGCGACTTGTTCTGGATGTGGACAGGGCCGTAAGTCGTGCTGAGTCCCAGATCGGACCCGGCGGGTGCAGCTGTGTCTGTAATAAGAACAGCTGTTATGCCAAAGGGAGCAACTGCTCCGGTTATGTCTAAAGTGGGAATAGGGCTTTCGTACGGAGTCGTTCCTGTATCGCCGAAAGTAGGGGTAAGGCTCGGAATCGGTGTAAATGTGCTGGTAGGAGGCAGCGCCGGTGTTAATGAGGCTTCGATAGTTGGGGTTGAGGATGGGGGCGCCATGAATTCCGGCGACGGCCCTTGAGCTTGTGAAAGAGTTGGCGAGGGAATACTAATCTGTGTCGGGATAGATAAAGGGGGCAGACATGCTGCCAGTATTAGGCTTGAGGCGAGAATAATACAACCCGCGAGAACAACCCTTTTCATGCCTTTCCTATGTGGAGGCTATAACCTCCATGAATTGCGAAACCGCGTCGCGAAGCATCCGCTCAGGAAGCGCGCCCACCTGACGGTGAACGACCTTACCGCCCGATACAAAGAGCATGGTTGGGATGCCTTGTACCCCGTACTTGCCCGCCCATTCCGGGTTCTCGTCGGTATTCACTTTGGCAACCACCAGCTTGCCAGAATATTCTTTGGCAAGCTTTTCGAGGATCGGTGCGACCATTTTGCAGGGACCACACCAAGGCGCCCAAAAGTCGACAATTACGGGTACAGGCGATTTCAGCACACTCTGTTCAAAAGCCGAATCGGTCACGTGAATAGGTTCTTCAAACATACTTCTATTATATCCTTTCGTAGTGCGCAATCCATCTACTTTCAGTAAGTCACAGAATAGCGATGGGGAAGCTGATTTTTGGGGTGTGCGCCGAACGGTGCACACCCCAAAAATAGGAAATTCCTCGAAATAGTGATTTACTGACTTTATACAAAGCGCAAAGAGTATATCATAAAACCTGCATGATATAATCCGGCCTTATGGTTGAAAAGGGCTCGATGTCCGTCACACCTCATATCCCCGACGCCACCTCAGCGGAATTTTCGGATAGATCTTTCCAAATTCCGGGAATGTATTCATAATTTGTTATCAAGAACATCTACAAGCCCCAAGGCCCGTCAGGGTACCTTGAGAAGGATATAATGACAGACCTCATTTCACGCTGGCGTGAGGGATTATCAAAGACCAGTAAAAGCGCGTTTGGTCATCTGGCAGGCTTGCTGGGGAACACAGAGATCAAGCAGAATACCTGGGATGAACTAGAAGCGGTATTGATCCAGGCGGATATGGGGATGGAGACCACGAGTGCAGTGATCTCAGCACTTAAAACTATTGTCCGTGAGCAAGGCCTGACACGCGCGGATGAACTCTCCTCCGCTTTAAGGGCGGAGCTGAGGACGCGATTGGTTACACCGCCAGCGCTGGATTGGTCGGTCAACCAGCCGGGCCCAAAGGTTATCCTTGTTGTGGGAGTGAACGGCTCCGGGAAAACAACCACGATCGCAAAACTCGGCCGGCGATTTATCGAGGAAGGAAAGACCATCCTTTTCGGTGCAGCCGATACGTTCAGGGCGGCCGCGGCAGACCAGCTTCAGGTTTGGGGTGAGCGCCTCAAGGTCGAAGTGGTGGCCGGAGCGCCGGAGAGCGACCCAGGCGCGGTGGCATTCAATGCGGTCCAGGCCGGAATCGCGCGAAAAATCGATATCATCCTGATCGATACAGCCGGCCGATTGCATACACGTTTCAATTTGATGGAAGAGTTGAAAAAAGTCTATCGCGTGGTTGGGAAGGCGTGCGAGGGGGCGCCGCATGCCGTCTGGCTGGTATTGGATGCTACAACGGGACAAAATGCGCTGCAGCAAGCCCGCGCTTTTAGAGAGGCCGTTAACGTCAGCGGAGTCATCCTGGCGAAATTGGATACTTCAGCCCGCGGCGGAATGGCCTTTGCCATCCAGGGCGAGCTTGGCCTTCCTATCCTGTTTGCGGGGCTCGGTGAAAAGCTGGAGGATTTGCAGCCATTCGATGCAGATGCGTTTGTGGATGGAATTTTGGGCCGTTGAAGATGTCCACGCGATGCATTGCAAAATACAGAGAAGTTGACTGCAGGCAGGCGTATAAAAGCAATTAATTCCTTGTAATCTTTTTTTCAGCACGATAAATTCCCGCCAATGTGCCAGCTAGATATCGGGACAACAACCCGGACGCAGATCCTAATTTTCGGAGGAACCATGCAAGATTTGCTCGATCGTTTAACGCACGCCCAAGAATTGACAACCCAACTCCTGGAGCGTCTTTGACTTCGCGGGGAAGCAAGCCAAATTAGCCGAGCTGGAAAAAGAAATTGAAAAACCAGATCTTTGGAGCGATTCTGCTGCCGCCAAGAGCACGATGAAAACCTTATCGAGTTTGCGCGAGGAGGTAGGGAGCTGGCGCAAATTCACAGGACATTTGCACGACCTGATCGAATTGGCCCGGATGGAGGATGAATCGTTGCGCAGCGATCTTGAAGTGGAAATCGCTGCGCTGGAATCGGACCTAGATAAACGCGCGTTCACCACGATGCTGTCGGGTCCGTACGATGCCGGGGGCGCGCTGCTCGCCATCCATGCGGGGGCGGGCGGCACCGATTCACAAGACTGGGCGGCCATGCTCGAACGCATGTATTTACGCTGGGCTGAGGGCCGCGGATATCAAACGGAAATCCTTGATCGGACCGAGGGCGAAGAAGCCGGTTTGAAGAGTGTGACCATCGCCATCGATGGGAATTATGCTTACGGCTATCTGCGCTCGGAAAAAGGCGTGCACCGACTGGTACGTCTTTCACCGTTCGACGCGGCACACCGGCGGCACACATCATTTGCCCTGGTCGAAATACTGCCGCAGGTGGCCATGGATGATGCGGAGGTTGAGATCAACCCCAATGATCTAAAGATGGATGTCTTTCGTTCTTCGGGGGCGGGTGGACAGAACGTCCAGAAGAATGCGACGGCCGTGCGGCTGACGCACATTCCAACCGGAATCGTGGTGACCTGTCAGAATGAACGTTCACAGCTCCAGAACCGTGAGAATGCCCTACGGGTGCTCAGGGCACGCCTGCTCGAAATAAAACGCGCTGAAAAGGATCAAGAGATCGCGGTCTTACGGGGCGAATATACCAAGGCAGAGTGGGGAAGCCAAATCCGTTCGTATGTCCTGCATCCCTACCAGATGGTGAAGGACCATCGCACGGAGTATGAGACCGGGAACACCCAGGCAGTTTTGGACGGGGAGCTCGAGGGGTTCATGGAAGCCTATTTGCGCAAGTCAGCCACCTAAAAGAGGATTAGATGTGGAAGAAAATCCGCGCCGCCATCTTTAATAGGGAGAACCTATTGGCTTTGCTGCTGGCCCTCATATTGGTTGCCCTGGTAATATTCACTGTTGACACTTCACCAACCTGGATCTATCAGGGCTTTTAAATGACCATCCTGCAAATTGCATTCCTGACCATTCTCGCGGTCGTCATTGGTCAACTGCCAAAAGGCCGACAACTGGCGATGTTGGCCATAAGCACATTTGCAGTTTTCTGGCTTCAGCCTGACGAGCCGTTTGTCACCCTGATCTTCTGGCTGCCGGTAGCAACGCTCGGGATCACTTTGCTCAGCTGGGCTTTGACCTCGGCACCCGAATCGCGGTCATGGAGACAGAACTGGCAAGGCGGGGCAGTCCTGGTTTCCATAATCCTGCTCATGGACTTGAACCGTTATTTTAAACTGGAGCAAATCTTCACCGCCGGCACCCCCATCCTTCCTGAAGCATTGGCGGTTCTTACCGGCATGGCCGGCATAACTCTGATGCTTGCCCGCTGGCAAAGCACCAAGCCAGTATTTCAGGCAGCTTTGCTGCTGGGAATCATCCTGATCTTTATTGTCCTCAAGGACCCCACGTTTCTAGCCACGTTGAGAGTATATCTGGTCAATCTGCGGGGCGCTGACCTGACCACCAAGACCACCCCGTTAGCCTGGCTCGGGTTTTCCTATACCTCGTTTCGCCTGATGCATACCATCCGCGATAGACAGTCTGGACGGTTACCAAGCGTTACGCTCGCGGAATACTTTAATTACGTTATCTTCTTTCCTTCCTTTACTGCGGGTCCCATTGATCGGGTGGAGCGTTTCATCCAGGGATTAAGGAACCCGCTCCCATTGGCGAATGAAGATTGGATAGACGCCGGTACGCGGCTGTTTGTCGGTTTGTTCAAGAAATTTGTGGTTGCAGACCTGCTCGCGGTAATTTCGTTGAACAATGTTCTGGTCTCCCAGGTCAAATCAGCTGGCTGGCTGTGGGTCTTTTTGTATGCCTACGCGTTCCAGATCTATTTTGATTTTAGCGGTTATACGGACGTTGCCATAGGTATGGGAAGGCTAATGGGCATCAGGCTACCCGAAAATTTCAATGCGCCTTACTTGAAACCAAACCTGACACAGTTCTGGAATTCGTGGCATATGAGCCTGACGCAGTGGTTCCGGGCTTATTATTTCAACCCGGTTACGCGGGCAATACGCTCTGCGAAAAGGCCCATCCCGGTTTGGACCATCATCCTTATAACCCAGGTAAGCACAATGGTATTGATCGGTCTGTGGCACGGAATGACGGCCGGATTTGCCATGTGGGGATTATGGCACGGGATCGGGCTGTTTGTCCAAAATCGCTGGAGCGAATATTTTCGGACGCGAGTTCCAGCCTGGACACAAACCCGCTATGGACGGCTGGCAGCCAACGCGGCCGGTGTGTTTTTCACTTTCAACTTCGTGGCCCTGGGTTGGTTATTCTTCAACCTGAAGAGCCCTGCGGTAGCCTGGATGGCGATGCAGAGACTATTCGGAATTAGTTAAGGATCTGCCTATGAACAATTCAATAATGGAATCCCTGGAAACCTATATTTCCTCGAAAATCCTGAAACAACCCGGCAATAAAATAGCGCCGGAAGAAGCGCTGATCTCAAGTGGGTTGGTTGACTCTTTCAGCCTGGTTGATCTAGCCCTATTCGTAGAAGGCACCTTTAACGTGCGTATAGACGACACGGAATTAAATGCACAGACTTTTGACAACCTAAACCAGCTTGTGGCTTTGATCGAGTCGCGACGAGGAAAATGACGAATTTTTCGGAGCGGCTCCAGGCGCATCAAATCCGGACTCCCGAACGGATAGCCATCTATTTGCAGGATGCGCGCCGGCCCGACCTGCCTATCACCTATCGCCAGCTATTATCCGGGGCCAATGCCTATGCGCGTACTTACCTGCGTGCGGGCTTAAAGCCTGGCGAGGTCCTCATTCTCATCCTGCAGCATGGTGAAGATCTAGTCTATTCATTTTGGGGTGCCGTCTTGTGCGGCGCAATCCCCTCCATTATGCCCTTCCTGACCGAGAAGCTTTCGCCCGAACGCTACCGTACCGACCTGGCTGCGCTGCTTGCCGTCACCAAACCTGCCGCCATTGTGACGTATCCGGAGTTCGAGAAAGAGATCAGGGCCGCGTTAAGATCAGAAGATTCCGTTCGAGAAGTGATCGTCACCAATAAGCTAGAGTCGCAGTCTGAACCGGATTTTAATACGCTACCGGGCATGACACGCCCGTCGGAGGATGTAGTCCTTCTCCAGCATTCTTCCGGTACGACCGGGCTGCAAAAAGGGGTAGCTTTATCCCACGAGGCAGTATTTAATCAGCTGGAAGCCTATACCAGCGCGCTAAACCTACACTCCGGAGACGTGGTTGTTTCCTGGCTGCCGCTTTACCATGATATGGGCCTGATCGCCGGATTCCTTATGCCCGTCCTGTCAGGCATTCCTCTAGTGTTAAATTCGCCCTTTGATTGGGTGCGGGCTCCGCACAGGCTGCTCCAAGCCATTTCACAGTATAAAGGCACCCTTACGTGGCTGCCCAATTTTGCTTACAACTTCTGCGCTCAAAAGATCAGGGATCAATACCTGGAGGGCCTGGATCTATCCTCGTGGCGGGCGGTCATCAATTGTTCAGAGCCGGTCCACTGGGAAAGTCACAGCGCTTTCTATGAGCGGTTTCGAAATTGCGGCCTGAAGCTTGAAGCTCTACAGACTTCGTATGCAATGGCGGAGAATGTTTTCGCCGTAACACAATCTGATTTGGCGCGCCCTCCCAGAGTGGAGGAAATCGACCGGCAGGCGTTCATGTCTGAACGGATCGCCCGTCCGGCGGCAGGGGGACAACCGGGCATGAAGATGATGTCATCCGGCGCTCCACTTTCGAACACGCGCATCCGCATCCTCGATGAGCAGGGCCTGGAAGTCGGGGATAGAAATGTCGGCGAAATCGCGCTACGGAGCGATTGCATGTTAACCGGTTATTACAATCGCCCGGACGCGACCGAGAAGGCCCTCATAGATGGGTGGTTTTTTACCGGTGACTACGGTTACATTTCAGAGGGAGAGGTGTTTGTCTCAGGCCGCAAGAAGGATATGATCATCGTGGGAGGGCGGAATGTATACCCCCAAGACCTGGAATCGCTTTCCTACGAGGTAGCGGGTGTACATGCCGGACGATCTGTGGCTTTCGGCGTATTCAACGAGGAAGCGGGTACGGAAGAGGTTGTCATTGTTGCGGAGGTTGAGTTTGAGAATGTCGTTGAGCAGCAAAAGATCGCAGACCTGATCCGTGCGCACGTCACCAAAAATTCTTCCATCGCACTTCGATACGTCAAGGTAGTCGGTCCAAAATGGATCCTAAAGACCTCCAGCGGCAAGACGGCGCGGGCCGCCAATAAAGAGAAGTTCCTTAACGAACTGAAAATGGAGGAAAATAACCCATAAAAAATCCCCTCTTTGTGAGGGGATTTTGGATGTCAGGCACCGGTGGGGAGGCGTTTTTCCAGCGTGCGATTAAGTATATCTTCCTGTTCGGCAGAACTGGATTTAACGCGTTTTGTCCTTTGAGTTTTTTCTTTTGATTTGGCACGATCCTGTGCCGTTTGCCAGGCGATTTGCATGGCGGTCATTTCGATCTCAGCCTGCTGCTCTTCGGCTTCGACCTGTGGCTCTTCAACCGGATTGCTTCGTTTGCTGCGTTTGCTCTCGCGGACGGGTTTCTCTTCTTCCACGATCTCAGGTTGCAGGGCTTTCATGCTGAGGCGTATCTGTCTTTTCTTGCGATCCACATTAAGGACGACTGCCTCCACTTCATCGCCTTCCTTTACGACATCAGCAGCCGACTTGACATAACCCCGGGCCAATTCGCTGATATGAATCATGCCGGGTCGTTCTGCACCTATTTCCACGAACGCACCGTAGGTTTCCAGACGGACGACCTTTCCTTTAACAACCATTTCGGGCTGAAGGTCCTTCCATTCATACAACATGGGTTCGATCATAGTCAGCTCGATGCGGTCTTTGCGGGCCTTGCGCACCCAGACTTCCACGGTCTGGCCTTCTTTTACAACGTCTTCCACCTTGTTGACGGGATCCTTCTGCAATTGAGAGATGTGTAATACGCCTGGAAGGGGCTGGCCTACGTCAACCAGAGCTCCCGCAAGGGTGGTCTTGAGAATTTTACCTGTCAACTTAGTCTTAGGTTCGAGCGCGTTGACAAGTGTAATATCGTTTGTAACCATGGTTCTACTCCTGTAAATATTGGGGGATAATGCCAACTCTTGATTATACCGGTCTGAGGCAGATGCGTCAATGCGAAATTAGTTAGAATATTGTAAGGATTTAATATGAAACATCATTCATTACGAATGATTTTCTTAAATTCACCAGATCAGGCACGTATCAGGCAGGGAATTAATCTTCAGGATATCCGGCAGCCCCTAAAATAGAGAATGTCCGAAATTGCATTGGTTGAATTTTGATCACCAGGGTGTCGCGCGCTTGCTCCATCTGCTTGACCTTTTACTGGAATGTATGTATAGTGTAGGAGGATCGAAAAATTCGGAAGAAAAACACACTAAATATGTACGAATTCGACAAGGACGACATCAGAATTGTAAATATCTTACTTGGGGATGGGCGCATGCCGGCTTCCGAGATCGCCCGTCAGCTAGGAGATCTATCGGAGCGGGCAATCCGTTATCGCATTGATAAAATGCTCAGCGAGGGGGTACTACAAGTCAGCGCGATCGTCAATCCGGCGGCATTTGGCTTGACCATCAAAGCCGATGTGTGGATCGAAGTTGAATCAGACCGGATCCTGGCTGTTGCCAAGAAGCTCACAGAATATGAAAACATTACCTATGTAGCGTGTGGTATCGGCGAGAATGACATTAGTGTTCAGCTGGTTGCGAAAGACACCGCAGAAATATATCATTTCATAACCGACGTTATCCGCAAAATAGCAGGGGTCCGGAAGACCACCACGTCCATTGTGCCAATCATCCTCAAGGATATTTACCAGTGGCGCATTCCTGAAAAGGCCTCAAAAAGTGCTCAGAAGGCATTTCAGCGAGCTTCCACTTAATCGGAGTCAACATGAGCCTCGTTGGTCCAAAAAGCGTGTCGCTGCAAAAGCGCGCTCAAAAAGTGATCCCTCTGGGCGTGAACTCGAATTTTCGTTTTTGGGGCGATGGCCTTACTCCGTATGTTGAGCGGGCTAAAGGCGCATACCTATGGGATGTAGACGGGCGCCGATATATAGATTATCGCATGGCATTCGGCCCAATCATCCTGGGCCATTCCTATGACGAAGTGGATGGCAAGGTTATCGAGGAAGTGAAAAAAGGAATACTTTTTGCCATGACGGGTGAGCTCGAAGTGGCCGTGGCCGAAATGATCGTAGAGATGGCACCGGCGGTCGAGATGGTGCGCCTGGCCTGTTCGGGCACCGAGGCCACCATGCATGCCATCCGTGTGGCCCGGGCATACACGGGCCGCGAAATTATTTTAAAGTTTGAAGGCAACTATCACGGCTCGCATGACCACGCGCTGTGGTCGACCTATGCACCGGCCGGAGCGTATGGCAGCAGCCGCAGCCCCATTCCCGTGCCTGCATCATCGGGGATCCCGAAGTCCATGCAGGATCTCATAATTACGCTGCCTTTCAATGATTTCGAAGGCTTCGAACGGATGATGCGCTCCTACGGTGAGCAGATTGCAGCGGTGATCACGGAGCCCTGCCAGGGCAACTGCGGTGCGATCGAGCCGCAGCCCGGCTTTCTCGAACTGATTCGCAAAAAAACGGAGCAATACGGGATCGTATTTATTCTAGATGAAATCAAGACCGGCTTCCGCATCGCAAACGGCGGTGCGCAGGAATACTACGGCATTCGACCGGATATGGCTACATACGCCAAGGCTTTGGGTAACGGTTACCCGGTGGCCGCTTTCGGTGGAAAGCGTGAGATCATGTCCATCATCGGGAAGGGCGTCGCGCAGGGCGGAACCTATACCAATAACAAGCCAGGGGTAGCCGCGGCTTATGCAACTTTGAGGCTGCTGAAGGAAAGGCCGATCCTAGAGACCATCCAAAAGCGCGGGTCGCGTTTAAAAGACGGCTTGAAGGATATCTTTGAGGAAAATGGCCTTCCCATTGCCATGAATGGGTATCCGGCAATGTTCTCCTTTGCAATAGGAATTGAGCAGGTGACCTGCCAGCGTGATTGGGACCAGAGCGATAAAGATCTGTATATCAAACTGCAGGAAATGGCCATGGAGCGCGGTGTAATGGCGGACCACGATGCACGTGAGCCGTGGTTCCTTTGTTATGAGCACAGTGAAGCGGATATCGATGATACCTTGAGCGTTTACGCTGAGATCGTGAAAATCGCCAAGAAATGATCGAGGGCGAATGCCCAAAAATCCACAATGGGCCGGAGCACCGGCGCGAAAATTTCCAGAAGGAGAGAAATGGCTAAAGTTGCAGGAAATGAAAAATTGACATCAAAACAAATTGTAGAGCAGAATAAGGAATACACGTTCTTCTCCTGGTCTGTGCAGGGACAAACCCATCCGATTCCGGTTGTAAAGGCGGAGGGTGTTTACTTCTGGGATGCGGATGGGAAACGCTATCTCGATTTTGCCTCTCAGCTGGTGAATATGAATGTCGGTCACCAGCATCCGAAGGTTGTCAAAGCCATTCAAGATCAGGCGGCGAAGTTGACGTTTGTCGCGCCGGGCATGGCTTCTGAGCCTCGGGGTCTGTTGGGCAAGAAACTGGCGGAGATCACACCCGGTGATCTCAACAAGACTTTCTTTACATTAGGCGGCGCAGAAGCCAATGAAAACGCCATAAAAATCGCCCGCTTCTATACAGGGCGAAACAAGATACTGGCACGTTACCGTTCGTATCACGGCGCAACGCACGGGGCCATTGCATTAACCGGCGACTATCGGCGACTGGCAGTCGAGCCAGCCATGCCGGGAGTGGTGCATTTCCTCGACCCGTATTGTTACCGCTGTCCATTCGGATGGACGCGAGAGACCTGTCACCGGGAGTGCATCAGCCATGTGGAGGAAGTAATCCAGTACGAGGGACCAGACCAGATCGCGGCAATCATCATGGAAGGTGTGACCGGCACGAACGGCCTGATCGTCCCGCCCGACGATTACTGGCCCCGCATCCGGGAAACATGCGATAAGTATGGCATCCTGCTTATTTCCGATGAGGTGATGAGCGGTTGGGGACGAACGGGCGAATGGTTCGCCGTTAATAATTGGAACGTTGTACCAGATATTATTACAACCGCCAAAGGCATTACCTCCGGCTATGTGCCGCTTGGAGCCGTGATCGTGCGCGAAAAGATCGCGAGATTTTTCGACGATAAATATCTGTATGCGGGTCTGACCTACAATGGTCATGCGCTGGCCTGCGCGGCGGCCCTGGCAACCATCGAGGCGTACGAGGATGAGCAAATCTTTGCCAATGCCAAACTAGTAGGGAAATACCTAGGTAAACGCTTGGAAGACTTGAAAGCAAAGCATGCTTGTGTTGGCGATGTGCGCTACATTGGATTGTTCTCGGCGCTTGAACTGGTCAAGGATCGCCAGACGAAGGAGCCCATGGATTTGACGCCCCTAAAGAATTTTTTGGTTGAGAACGGAATATATGTTTTCAATTTCAAGAACGTCCTGTTTGTCGTACCACCGCTTGTGATTACCGAGAAACAGTTAGAGGAAGGCCTGACCCTGCTTGATGAGGGGCTAACAGAACTCATGGATAAACAAGCCAGTTGAATATCCGCCTTGCATGGTTTGAGCTGGAGAAGTCATGGATATCCTGAACTATATAAATGGCGAATGGGTTAAGCCCGATGTGAAGGAATTCGCGGACGTTATTAACCCGGCGACGGGCGAGTTGATGGCCAGGACACCTTTGTGCGCCAAAGAGGCTGTGGACGCTGCTGCGAAATCTGCGAACGAAGCCTTCGGGGCCTGGCGGCGAACCCCCGTCCAAGACCGGGTTCAATACCTGTTTACCCTGCGCGACCTACTCAAAACCAATCTGGATGAAATCGCCAGGACCATCACAGACGAAGCCGGGAAAACCTTCGAGGAGGCCAAGGCGGAAATGGTGCGGGCCATCGAGAATGTAGAGGTGGCTTGCGGAATGCCAATGATGGCAAAAGGCGAGATCGTCGAAGATATCGCACCCGGGATCGATGAAATAATGCTGCGCCAGCCGCTGGGCGTATGTGCGACGATAGCCCCTTTTAACTTTCCAGGAATGATCCCATTCTGGTATTTGCCCTATGCAGTGGCGGCGGGGAATACCTACATCGTAAAACCATCGGAAAAGGTACCGATGACCATGCAGGTGATCTTCCACTTGATCGAAAAAGCCGGCCTTCCAAAAGGAGTTGTGAACCTGGTCAATGGCGCGAAGGAGGCGGTGGATGCAATCCTCGATCATCCGGTGATCCGCGCCGTGACTTTTGTCGGTTCCACCAAGACTGCGAGATATCTTTATGCTCGAGCCTCTTCGAATGGAAAGCGCGTCCAGGCCCAGGGAGGGGCAAAGAACCCGGTTATTGTTTTGCCGGATGCCGACATGGAGATGGCAACCAGGATCATTGCGGATTCGGCGTTTGGCTGCGCCGGGCAACGGTGCCTGGCGGTGTCGCTGGCAGTAACGGTGGCCGAGGCCCGCAATACCTTTACGGAGATGATTTGTGACGCTGCTTCGACCCGTGTAGTTGGCTATGGCCTGGATGCGGGGGTTCAAATGGGCCCGGTCATCAACGCGGCCAGCAAGCAGCGCATCGAAGAACTGATCGGGACAGGCGCGGCGGAAGGCGCGGCGGTGCCGGTGGATGGGCGCGGCGCGGTGGTCAAGGGTTACGAACGAGGATTATTCATCAGACCGACGATACTCGCCGGAGTGCAGCCGGGAGGTCAGATCGCAAAGACTGAAATATTCGGGCCTGTGTTAAGCCTGATGCATGTTAATACCGTGGATGAAGCAATTCGGTTGGTTAACCAGGGTGCATATGGTAACCAGGCCAGCCTATTTACTTCCAGCGGTTCAGCAGCGCGCAAGTTCCGTTATGAAGCAGAAGCCGGGAATATTGGCATCAATATAGGAGTAGCCGCGCCGATGGCATACTTCCCGTTTAGCGGATGGAAAGAATCTTTCTTCGGCGATATGCATGGCCAGGGCATGGATGCGGTGGAGTTCTTTACACAGAAAAAGGTCGTGGTAGAGCGATGGCCCAAGGATTGGAGCAGAAAATTCTAGGAAGTAATCACCTGCCTTAGCAAGCTGATATAGAGGAGAGTGAAATGGGAAGCTCGTATGAGCAAGCGCTCGCCTATGCCGAGCGTTGGATGGGCATTATTCAGAAGACGGACCTATCTGACACTGAGGCGAAAACCATTATCGAGGAATCCAAGCAAAACTTTGCGGAGCATTTTAACCGCGGGTGGTTGGAGTATCGAAAATCCGTGACCGAGGCGGGCGATTGGGCGGCTGTGGAATGGTCGGGCGAAGGCGCTACATTTCAGGATGTGCTGGGGCGTGAATATCTGGATTGCCTAGGCGGCTTTGGGATGATGAACCTAGGTTGGCGTCACCCGGAGGTGACAGATGCGGTGCGAAAGCAGCTGACGCATTCAACCATGCCCTCACAGGAATTAATCGATCCGTTACGTGGGGTGCTGGCAAACCTTCTGTACCGGATCACGCCGGGTAATCTCAAATACTCCTTCTTTGCGGCATCGGGGACGGAGGCCATTGAAGGATCCATCAAGCTGGCAAAAATGTATACCGGGAAAGCGGGGTTTATCGTTGCCACCCGGGCCTTCCACGGCAAGACCATGGGTGCGCTTTCCATGATAGGAAAATCCGATTTTCGCGGGCCAGCTGGGGTGCTTTATGGCGGACCCGTTTATCGCGTTCCTTTTGGAGATGCCGAGGCAGTTGAAAGACAGCTAGATGTCTGTAAGAAGATCGGTGTGGGGATCGCGGCGGTCATGTTCGAACCGATCCAGGGCGAGGCCGGCGCCATTGTCCCCCCCGACAATTTTTGGCCGTGCGTACGGGAAGTGACCAAACAATACAGTGTATTGTTGATCGCGGATGAAGTTCAAACCGGCCTGGGCAGAACCGGCAAGATGTGGGGGGTGGATCACTGGAATGTGGTTCCTGACATCCTGGCGGTTGCAAAATCACTTGGTGGGGGCGTAATGCCCGTCAGCGCATTCTGCTCCACCGAGGAAATCTGGGAAGTCATGATGCACCCGAATCCGTTTATACACACGACAACGACAGGCGGCGGTGCTTTAGCCTGCGCGGCCGCCATTGCATCCATCAAGGTTACGCTACGCGATCGACTTTGGGAACAGGCGGCATTGAAAGGGGATTACTTAATGCCCAAATTGCAGAAATTGGCTGCGCAATATCCGGAAATATATGAGAAAATAACCGGCAAGGGCCTGTTGATCGGTATGCACTTTCATAATCCCGAAATTGGCTACAAGGTGGCAGCGGGGCTGTTCAAGCGCGGTGTCCTGGTAGCCGGTACCCTGATCAGTTCACAGACCTTGCGCGTGGAGCCGCCACTGGTTATTACTTATGAGCAATTGGATACTCTTCTGGAGCGCCTTGAAGATACCTTAATAGAGACCGGCAAGACTCTATTGAAACCCTACCTGAATCATTCCTTATAAAGGAGTTGAGTAATGGCTGGTGAATTTGCGGTTGAATTGCGGGATGTCGTCAAGAAGTTCATGACACCGGAAGGCAGCGAGCTGGCCGCGGTGAATCACGTTACCATGCAGATCAAAAACGGCGAATTCTTCTCGATGCTTGGTTCTTCAGGCTGCGGAAAGACAACGTCACTCCGTTTGATTGCGGGCTTCGAATGGCCAACGGAGGGGGAAGTTTATCTCGAAGGCAAACCATTGGGACATACACCTCCGTACCAACGGAATGTTAATACCGTATTTCAAAGTTATGCTTTATTTCAGCATTTAACCGTCTTTCAAAACGTGGCCTTCGGCCTTGAAATGGAAGGCGCCTCGAAAGATGAAATCTCGAAACGCGTTGGACGGGCGCTTGAGATGGTTCAGTTATCCGGCATGGACAGACGTCGCCCAAAACAGCTTTCGGGTGGACAACAACAGCGTGTTGCCCTGGCGCGGGCACTCGTAAAAGTCCCCCAAGTTCTTCTGCTCGACGAACCCCTGGGTGCGCTTGATCTAAAATTGCGGAAAGAGATGCAGCTCGAACTTAAGGCGCTGCAGCAGCAATTAGGGATCACTTTCATCTATGTAACGCACGACCAGGAAGAGGCGCTGACCATGTCGGACCGCATCGCCGTGATGAGTCACGGCAAAGTGCTGCAGATGGGGCCTGCGGTAGAGATTTACGAACGCCCCACGAGCCGCTTTGTGGCGGATTTTATCGGAGAGACCAACTTTCTCGAAGGAAGAGTGAAATCGATTAGAGGAGAGGAAGCCATCGTCGCCATCCCGGCCTGGGAGCAAGAGCTAGCCGGAATAGCAACCGCTGCTGTGGCCGTGGGAGAGGATGTAGCGGTGTCCATTCGCCCCGAGAAAATACAGCTGGTTGAGGAACCTACGATCAAGCAAAACAATCTGGAGGGTGTCGTAGTTAGAACCACTTATATCGGATCTGACACACACGTCTACCTGGATGTGCGCGGAGCAACCATCAAAGTGTGGGACCAGAATTGTGTTTCCACTGTCGACCCAGATGCTTTCTATCAAAAGGGCGAGAAAGTATGGTTAACGCTTCTACCGGAAAATACACTGATTCTCCCAAAGGCATAGGTATGATCTTGCGAGGGATGAGAGAAATCTCAGCGACGATGTTCGCCAAAATTAAACACTTTTCGATTTTAGTCAGGAAGGAATCATGACAACCGCCGAGGTCGCAGCAAACCGAAAGAAGATCACCATACTCAAGACAATTCGCGAGAGCCGGATCGCCCAAGGGTTGGCACTCATCGCGCCCGCCAATATTTATTTATTCTTTTTAATGGTGCTGCCCTTGATCCTTGTGGTCGTGTTGAGTTTTCTTTCAAGGGGAACGTACGGCGACGTTGTTTTCATTTTCAATCTCTCGAACTATACGCGCTTACTTGATCCTCTTTATGCAAGAATCCTGTTTTACTCACTGGGGGTGGGCATAGGCACAACCGCATTTTCCATTCTGATAGGTTATCCCCTGGCATATTATATTGCCCGGGCTCCGGCACGTCGGCGATCGCTCCTACTGTTCCTGATCCTGGTGCCGTTCTGGACCAATTTTATTATCCGCATTTATGCCTGGATCATGATCCTGCGCGCCGGCGGCCTCCTGGATGCCGTGCTGCAGTGGGCGCACATCACTCAAAGCTCGCTTAACCTTTTATATACGCCAACAGCCGTGATGATCGGAATGATCTATGAATTTCTGCCGTTCATGGTTCTACCGCTATATTCGTCCCTGGAAAAAATCGAGAACTCCCTTTTGGAGGCAGCAGCAGACCTGGGTGCCCCGCCCTGGAGGGCATTTTTGCGAGTAACTTTGCCGTTAAGTCTGCCCGGTATCACAGCCGGAACCATCCTTGTATTTATTCCGGCCATGGGCATGTTTGTCATCCCGGATCTCATGGGCGGCGCGAAAACAATCCTGATCGGTAATGTCATACGCAATCAGTTCCTGACCGCGCGTGACTGGCCCTTTGGGGCGGCCGCGTCCATGATCCTCATGGTGCTGACGATGGTGTTTACACTGTATTACACCCGTAAGGCCGGATTTGATGAGGATTTGCTGGTATGAACGAGAAGAAACAGCCAATCTGGCTGCGTATCTATTCTTTTTTGGCGTTCCTTTTTATCTATATTCCCATTGTGATCCTGATCGTATTTTCGTTTAATACCATGAAGCTGAATATACGATGGGAGGGTTTTACCCTATCCTGGTATAACGTATTGTTTCGTGATCAGGATATCATCCAAGCCACCCGGAATACGCTGATTATCGCCCTCATATCAACGGTAGTTGCAACCGTGGTAGGCACACTAGCGGCTTTGGCCATGCAACGCTATCACTTTCCCGGCTATGCCGCTTCGGAAACCCTGATGTATATCCCCATTGTCATCCCGGAAGTAGTCATGGGGATATCCCTGCTGGTATTTTTTGTCATGATCAATTTGACATTGGGGTTGGTTACCATCACACTGGCCCATATTGCATTCAATATACCGTTTGTCACCCTGGTCGTGCGGGCGCGCCTGCATGGATATGATAATTCGATCGACGAAGCTGCGATGGACCTAGGCGCGAATGAAATGAAGACCTTCTGGCGAGTGACACTGCCAACAATCCTGCCGGGAGTCCTGTCCGGTGCGATGCTGGCACTCACGTTGTCCCTCGATGATTACGTTATCACCTACTTCACTGCCGGACCGGGATCCACCACACTTCCACTGAGAGTCTTTTCGATGGTACGCTTTATGGTCACCCCGGAGGTAAATGCCTTGTCCACCCTATGGGTCCTGACTGTTTTTGTGGTCCTGCTCACAGTTCAAATTGTTCAGAGTCGAAAAGCATAATCACAACTACCAATTTTCCAAAGGAGGAAGAATGAAGATTTTCCGTCTCGTCAATCTATTAGCCCTGCTGGTGTTACTCCTGTCTGCGTGTGCAGGACCGACAGCTACCGGCAGCTCCAATGCGGGTCCAACCTCCAAGGTACTAAATTTGTACGCCTGGTCGGATTACGTTCCCCAACAAATGCTGGATGATTTCAGCGCGAAATACGGCATAAAGGTCAACTATGACACGTATTCCTCCAATGAGGAAATGCTTGCAAAATTGCAGGCCGGCGCATCGGGATACGATGTGAGCATCCCAAGCGACTATACGGTGGATATCATGGCCAAACAAGGCATGCTGGAGAAGCTGGACATGAGCAAGATCCCCAACTTTGCCAACATAGACAAGCGTTTCACCAATCTGTATTATGACCCGGGTAATCAATATTCGGTGCCCTATCAATGGGGGACAACCGCACTCGCCTATGATAAGACCAAAGTGCCGTTCGAGCCCAAGAGTTGGTCGGATCTATGGGATCCAAGATTTAAGGGACGCCTGGTCGTTCTAGACGACGAGCGCGAAGTGACTGGCGTGGCCCTACAGGTCCTTGGGTATGATAAGAATTCAACCGACCCAAACCAGCTCAAAGAAGCCGAACAGAAGCTGATCGCGCTGAAGCCGAATATACTGCTATTCAACAGTGATGATCCCGAAACCTCTTAATCACTGGCGAAACATGGGCGGGTCTGGTTTATAACGGCAATGCCACACTTGCATACCGGGAGGACCCCAATATTGCCTATATTTGCCCAACCGAAGGTTGTGGACTTTGGTTCGATAACCTTGTCATTCCAAAGGGCGCCCCGCATGCCGATGCAGCCATGGCCTTTCTTAATTTTGTGCTGGACAAACAGGAGAGCATCTTAATCACACAAGAATTTCCGTATTCAAATCCAAATACGGCAGCCCTTGATCAGTTCAAGGCCAATGATGCGGCCGCGTATCAGGCATACATGGCTTTTCCTGGAACGAATCCCCCCGCAGACTTCCTCGCGCATGCAGTGTCAGTTCATGATGTGGGTGATGCGACCAAGCTATACGATCAACTTTGGACTGATTTCAAAGGACAATAAATTCTTTCCTATGATTCAGATTGAACCTTGATGAAGATGGGGTAATACACCATCGAACACTACAAGCAAGCTAGAACAGGGCAGGGCCGTAAGAAGGTCGGGTATCTTAAAACTCAACGCACCAGAAGGTGCGTTGAGTGCTTTTTAATCATAATTTTCACAAAAAGATTGGAAATAATGACAAATAAGCAGAATCTATTTGACAATTGTGACAAATCATCATAGAATTGGGTTGTGGATAGCGAAATTGTCACTTCGCAGGCCGAACGCCTGGATGACATAGATCTTTACCTACTCAAGGCACTGCGCAAGGACGGGCGGGAAGCCTTTTCTCAAATTGCAGAACAGCTGAAGGTCTCGCCAGGCATGATCAGGCAGCGCTATAACCGTCTCGTGGAAGAGGGTTATCTGAAGGTGGTTGCGATCACGAACCCGATCCAGCGTGGCTTCAAAACAATGGCGCTGATAGGGATTCACACCGACGGATATCATATGTTGGAGGTTGCTGATGAAGTTGCCAAACTAAGCGAGGTGGTTTATCTGGTGGTTGTAAGCGGACGGTATGACATCATGATCGAGGTCTTTTGCCGTGACCATCAGGACTTGTTGAAGTTCATAACTGAAAAACTCTATGGCATCGAAGGCGTCCGGGATACAGAGACCTTTATGCATCTCAAGATCGTAAAGGAAGTTTATTTCTAGAGCAAATTTCGCCCGGGGCAGAGACTTGAAATCGTAATATCCACCTAAATCCCGGCCAGCGGATGAAGGTGCAAAAAAAAATCTAGTCTGTCGCTCCCGCAAGAAAGGGCGGCAGAGCCCATCGAAAGGAATTATGGAGGTGTTCTACGCAGGGGGCTTCGGCGTTGATAAAACGATGGCCGTGAAGGTAATTAATCGGCAATGGTCCGATGGGACCATGTTGCATCGTGATAAAAGGGCGGACAAAGTGGAATTCGATCTCTCAGATCTACAAGTAAATATGGATCCATGCGGCCGATATTTGCCGTGCAAACTACCCTTTGGGTATAAAACGGAGAAATGATGAAATGAAAGTATTACTCGTCGGTGTCGGTGGGGTTGGCGAGGCGATTGCCGCCATCGCCAGAGAGCGTGCCTGGGTGCAACAGATCGTGCTAGCGGATTACAACCTGGAGCGAGCCATTGAAGTCCAGAAAAAACTCGGCGATCCAAAACGTTTTCCGGCCGAGTTTATTGACGCCAGCAATCAGATGATGATCGAAACCCTGGCGAAAAAGTACGAGGTAGACCTGATCATGAATGCGGTTGACCCGGTATTCAATCAGCAAATCTTCGATGCGGCGTTCAATGTGGGCGTCACTTATATGGATATGGCAATGACCCTTTCGACTCCGCATCCAACAGACCCGTTCCACAAGACCGGCGTCAAACTCGGCGACTACCAATTCGAGAGATCAAAGGACTGGGAAAAGAAAGGACTGCTCGCCATTGTGGGCCTGGGTGTTGAACCGGGGATGGCGGATGTGTTTGCCCGATATGCCCAGGATGAACTATTCGATGAGATCGATGAGATCGGCGTGCGCGATGGAGCCAATATCAATATAGAAGGATATGAATTTGCTCCCAATTTCTCGATCTGGACAACGATCGAAGAGTGCCTAAACCCGCCCGTGATCTGGGAGAAGGACAAGGGCTGGTTTACAACCCCGCCCTTCTCCGAGCACGAGATGTTCGAGTTCCCCGAAGGGATCGGTGAAGTCGATGTGGTCAATGTGGAGCATGAGGAAGTGCTGCTGGTGCCGCGTTGGGTGAAGGCTAAACGCGTCACCTTCAAGTACGGTCTGGGCGACCAGTTCATTGGCGTGCTCAGCACACTGCACATGCTTGGTCTTGACAAGAAGGAAAAGATCAACGTAAAGGGCCTGCAGGTTGCACCCCGCGACGTGGTGGCGGCCAGCCTGCCCGATCCGGCCCATTTGGGCGATAAGATGCATGGAAAAACCTGTGCCGGGACGTGGATCAAGGGCTCGAAAAACGGCCAGCCGCGAGAGATCTATCTGTATCAAGTGGCGGACAATGCCCAGTGCATGCAACGTTGGGGCTGCCAGGCGGTGGTGGCACAAACGGCGTTCAGCGCTGTGATCGGCTGGGACCTGCTCGAACACGGTCAGTGGAAAGGGGCAGGCGTGATGGGCCCAGAGGCGTTCGATCCAAAGCCCTTCCTGGAAAAAATGAATGATTACGAATTCCCGTACGGCATCAAGGAAATGCACCCGGAGGCTGTTAGTTAGGCGCAAAGAATGGACCAGCGTTGAGGGCTCTGATCCATTTGTTGCACCCGGCGCTGCAGATTAAGATTTTGCCAGCCCATCCAGAGCCGCGTCCGTCCAGGAAACAAATGGGGCGCGGCCTTTACCGATTATGGCAGACCCAGGAGTTCGTATTGCCGTTTAGGATGCCAGTTTGTATAATGGGATAAACCCGGCTCGAGACAAGGAGGCGCTATGCCCTACGGATATATTGGCAAGATTCTGCATGTTGACCTTACTCAAGGAATCCTTACCATCGAGGAACCTTCCGAATCCTTCTATCGTAAATACTTGGGCGGGAGCGCCATGGGGATGGAGTACATCCTGCGCGGGATGCCGGCCGGGGTCGATCCGCTTGGCCCCGACAACATTCTGACGCTAATGGCAGGCGTATCAACGGGCGCAGCCATTTCGGGGCAGAGTTGTTTGAATGCTAATGCCAAGTCGCCGATCAGCGGCGGGATCGGCGACTCACAGAGCGGTGGTTTTTTCCCCGCCGAGCTTAAGTTCGCCGGATTTGACGGCATCGTAATCAAAGGCAAATCCCCCAAACCCGTTTATCTGGCGATTATAGAGGGTAAGGCTGAACTGCGAGATGCGGCCCACCTGATGGGAAAAATCACGGGGGAGGTGGACGACATCCTCCACAAGGAAGTGGACCCCAAGGCTGAGATCCTGCAACACGGCCCGGCGGCGGAGAAAGGCGTGCTCTTCTCGACGCTCGTCAGCATGTCGAACCGCCATAATGGACGTACCGGCATGGGGCGGGTGATGGCTTCGAAGAATCTAAAGGCAGTCGTTGTTCGGGGTACCAGGAAGCCTGAGATCTTTGATCCCAAGGGCCTGATCGCGCTTAATAAAACGGGACCGAAGCTCATCCCGCAAAATGGCGACATGGATGGCCTGGCGAAATATGGCACGGCATCGGTGGTGATGTTCAACAATGCCATCGGTACCCTGCCAACCAATAACTATAACGAGGGCCAATTCCCAGACCCTGAGCCCATAAGCGGCGAGAAGATGGCCGAGACCATTTTGAAGCAGCGCGAGACTTGTTTTGCCTGCGTCGTACGCTGCAAACGCGTGGTGGAAGTGTCGGAGGGCCCGTTCAAAGTTGCCCCGAAGTATGGCGGGCCTGAATACGAAACAATCGGCACCTTTGGATCTTATTGCGGGGTAAACGACCTGGCGGCGGTTGCAAGAGCCAGCCAGGTTTGCAACGAATACGCGGTGGATACGATAGCCTGCGGTGCGACGATCGCCTTTGCGATCGAATGCTACGAAAAGGGCATAATCACCAAAGAGCAGACCGGCGGGCTCGAGCTCAAATTCGGCGATGCTGAAACAATGCTCAAAATACTCGATCAAATCGTCAAGAACGAGGGTCCACTAGGCAGAGTACTTTCGCAGGGTTCGGAAAGAGCCGCGAAGACCTGGGGCAACGGAGCAGACGAGTGCCTGATCACCGTCAAGGGGGCCGAAGCGCCGGCGCATATGCCGCAGGCCAAACGCTCATTGGGCTTGATCTACGCGGTGAATCCGTTCGGCGCCGACCACCAGTCCAGCGAACATGATCCGTATTACGAAGAGGGCGTGGGTGATTTTAATCTCGACCGGCTCAAACTTATCGGTCTGGGCAGCCCACAACCCCTGTACAGCTTGTCAGAGGAAAAAGTCCGGTTTGCGTATCAGACCGAACTGTTCTACTCGATGATGGACTCGGCAGAACTATGCCAGTTTGTTTTTGGCCCGACATGGACGCTCTATGGCCCAAAAGAGACTGTTGAAATGATGCAAGCGGTCACAGGTTGGGACATAACGCTGGAGGAACTGCTCGAAGTAGGCAGACGCCGCCTTAATCTTTTCCGCATCTTCAACGCCCGTGAAGGTTTTGGCCGGAAGGACGATAAACTACCAAAGAAATTCTTCAAGACGCTTCAGGGCACCGGCCCGACCGCCGGCATTGCCCTTACGCATGAGGAAATCGATACTGCCATTGACCAGTATTACAAGATGGCCGGCTGGACTTCGGATGGCATACCGACACGGGAGACCATAGAGGCGCTAGACCTGGCCTGGGCTTTGTAAATAACCATCATTTGTGGAGGAAACGCGATGGAATATAAACTGTTGATTGACGGTCAGTGGGTTGGGGATGGTGCGGCGCTCGAGGTTAAAAACAAATATAACGGCCAAACAGTCGGCGTTCTCCCCATTGCGCGTCGCGAGGACCTGGATAGGGCCATCACTGCCGCTCAACACGCGAAGGAAGTCATGGCGGAGATGCCCGCCCATAAACGCAGCGCCATTCTGCTACGCACGGCTGCCCTCATCCGCGAACGCGCGGAAGATCTGGCGAAGACCATCGCCGCCGAGGCGGGCAAGGCACTTAAGTTTGCCCGGGCAGAAGTGGAGCGGGCTGAAAGCACTTTCACGATTGCCGGGGAAGAAGCGAAACGCCTGCACGGCGAAACCATTCCGTTGGATGCCGTCCCGGCCGGAGAGGGGTACTTCGGTTTCTGGACCCGTCGCCCGGTAGGCGTAATCGCTGCCATCAGCCCATTCAATTTTCCGCTTAACCTGGTGGCGCACAAAGTGGCCCCGGCTCTTGCTTCCGGAAATACACTTGTGCTCAAACCGGCGACGAGCACACCCCTGGCGGCGGTGAAATTGTGCCAGATACTGCAGGATGCAGGACTCCCCGCAGGAGCTATTAACCTGGTGGTGGGTCCGGGAAGCACGGTGGGTGAATGGCTTGTTACCGATCCGCGTGTCGACAAGATCACTTTCACCGGCAGTCCCGACGTTGGGCGCCATATTCTTTCGGTGGCAGGAATCAAGAAGGTTACCCTTGAGCTAGGCAACACTTCTCCGGTAGTCATTGCGCCAGATGCCGATCTGGATTTCGTAGCCAAACGCTGTGCCGTGGGGGCTTACTACAATTCGGGCCAGGTCTGTATTTCGGTACAACGAATCTACAGCCAAAAACAGGTCTATGAGCCGTTCTCGGAAAAGTTCATAAAGGCGACCGAAGCCATGGTGGTAGGTGATCCACTGGACGAGCGGGTGGATGTTGGCCCCATGATCGATCTGAAGGAAGTGGATCGCATCGAAAGCTGGGTAGGAGAAGCGAAAGCATCCGGGGCAAAAGTGTTAACGGGAGGAAGGCGCGAGGGGGCGGTTTACTATCCAACTGTCCTGGCGGAGGTCACCGGGGATATGAAGGTGATAAACGAAGAGGTGTTTGCGCCGGTTGCCTCGGTTATTTCATGTGAAGATTTTGATGAATTGCTGCGCCAGGCCAACGACACCAAATTCGGGTTACAGGTGGGGGTGTTCACAAAAGACATCGACCGCGTATTGAAAGCTATAAAACGGCTCAACTTTGGCGGAGTCATCATCAATGACACCCCGGCTTTTCGCGCCGATCATATGCCCTACGGCGGAAATCGCCAGAGCGGCCTGGGTCGAGAGGGAGTCCGCTTTGCGATGGAAGATATGACCAATATCCAGATGGTCGCGATTCGAACCGGATCATGATTTAACAACCTACATTCGGTACCGAAGCAGGAAGCGGGCTTCAAGCCTAAACTTTTTTGGAAGAAGGGATCTTATGGCCACCCAGCCTTATGAAGACAACCTGGCTCACGTGTCGCCCGTTTGGGGCCGCATTTTTAACTTTGTGGCCGAGCGTGCAGAAGGCTCTTATATCTACACCACAGACGGGAGGAAGCTGCTCGATTTCACCTGCGGTATAGGCGTGACCAACACCGGGCACTGCCATCCCAAGGTGGTGGAAGCGATCCGTGAGCAGGCCGGCTTATTTCTACATGCACAGGCTAATATCGTCATCCATCAACCGATGCTGCGATTGATAGAGCAATTGCGGAGCATCGTTCCACCTACAATCGATGGCTTCTTCTTTTCAAATTCGGGCGCGGAGGCGATCGAGGGAGCCGTTAAGCTGGCGCGAGCCGCTACCGGCAAGCCGAACATCATCGTCTTTTCGGGATCATTCCACGGGCGTACAGCTGGGACAATGGCGCTGACAACCTCCAAAACCGTTTATCGCGCAGGCTTTGGGCCCTTACCGTCCGGAGTGTTTGTCGCGCCGTTCCCCTATGCGTTTCGCCTTCACATGTCGGAAGAGCAGGCATCTGCTTATGCACTGGAACAGCTTGAGGACCTGCTTGCCTCGCAGACCGCACCAAAAGAAACTGCCGCGATCCTGATCGAATCCGTGCTGGGCGAAGGCGGTTACATCGTTCCACCTACATCCTTCATGACGGGGTTGCGCCAGATCGCTGATAAGCATGGCATTCTATTGATCTTCGATGAAGTTCAATCAGGCTTTGGGCGGACAGGCAAATGGTTTGCCCTGGAACATTTTGGCGTCGTGCCAGACATTATCACGGCGGCGAAAGGGATTGCGTCTGGACTTCCGCTTTCGGGGGTGTTCAGCCGCCTGGACCTGATGAAGAAATGGGATGTAGGATCACACGGGGGCACGTATGGTGGTAATGCGGTGGCTTGCGCAGCCGGCGTCGCGACTATCCAAGCCATACGTGAAGAAAAGATGTTGGAAAATGCAGCGGAACGAGGCGTCCAATTGATGACGGGTCTACGAAAGCTGCAGGAGGATTATCCCCAGATCGGCGATGTGCGCGGCAAGGGATTGATGATCGGCACCGAGTTTGTAGTGGGGGACAGCCCCCAGAAGGCCAAGCCGATGGTCAAGGAGATCGTGCATGCCGCCGAGGGTCACGACTTACTGCTGTTAACCTGCGGCACGTATGACAACACGATCCGCTGGATACCGCCGTTGAACGTCACTGCCGGGCAGATCAATGATGGGCTGAAGATTTTTGAACAGGCCTTAAAGGAGACGATCGGCTAACAGTATATGGGCGACGAGAAAAGAAGAGCTGACCCCATAACGATCACGAGACATGGACGCGTTTTTTGGGCGCTCGCACGCACTAAAATCTCTTAATGGTATAGGAGAAACACCGTGAAAAAGCTTATGGTCTTACTGAGTCTCTTTTTGCTTGTCGGTTGCAGTACGACACCGTCCACAACCGAGACGGCAGCCATTTCCACCGACACACCCGCCGCGGCCACATCTGTTTCGGGTGATGCACCTTATTTACCCAACCGTGCCACGCAACCCGGTGTGTACAGCCCTGCTGTAACGCAGGATAACATCCAATCCACCATTTGTGTCAGTGGATATACATCCACGGTCAGGCCGCCGGTTTCCTATACCGACGCTTTGAAAAAGCAACAAATCTCCCAATATGGATACAGCGACACAAAGCTGGCTGATTATGAGGAAGATCATTTAGTCGCGCTCGAGGTCGGCGGGGATCCTAAAGACCCAAAAAACCTCTGGCCCCAACCACGTCATACTCAACCCTGGAACGCATCGGACAAGGATAGGGTTGAAAATGTACTAAACAAGATGGTTTGTAACGGTCAAATGCCGCTTGACACGGCTCGACGGGCCCTAGCGACCGATTGGGTAGCCGCCTATCAAAAGTATATTGGCCAATCACTCCTCGCTGTGACCGCTCTGCCAACTGAACCATGAACAGTCACCAACACCCGGAGACTCCCGCTTTACTTAGGATCCGCTGGTTCGATCTATCCAGGAGGTTATAATCAGGAGGCCGCATGCTCTGCCGGTCTAGCCTTGGCGGCGTAAAGAACAGAATAGCTCTTTGAGCGCTTCCGGTGATTGATTCGGCGGCGCTCTTCTGCGTATGCGTAATGACGATATCGATATTCGTCAGTTATGTAACCATCAAATTGTTTTTCAGGGGAATAACCGGGAATTGAGCCAACCGGTGGGCTACGACCCCACGACCTGACGATTACGAATCGCCTGATGTGACAGAACGATTCTTGGGCAATTTATACCCCCATATCTTGGGTTGTGCGGCTTGAAAGTAAGTATTTTCCTGTATATTGGGCTATTCAACTAATGAATAATCGTCTGCTCATGAAAACAGACACCGATGTCGGTATTCTATACCATTTTCAATTTGTTATCAATATTAAAAACGAAAGTTTCCCGATCGTCTGAAAGGGGAACTTTGTGTCAAAAGGAAAAAATGTTATCTTAAAACCTAGGCATTACCGAACTTACCAAATTATTTAGATCTCTACCCCTTCTTTATAAAGTCATTGATACATCACCACGAATAATTCTCAACAGGAGAGCATTTCTCGTGCGCAGCACGAATGTCTTCTGTTGTTTGTGCAAGGTATCGACGTAAAATACTAATGTCTGCATGACCCATCAAGCGTTGTAGTGAAAACACATCTGCACCGTTGTTCAGCATTGATAGTGCGAACTGACGCCGGAAATCATGTAAAGTTGGTTCTTTCTTCAAGCATGCTACTTTGGAGCGTCGTTGAACAAGCTGCCTAAGACCATCGTAGGTTAGACGCTCCTTTCTTTTCGACACAAACAAGGCTGGTGATTGGTGGCCTGCCCGTAGGCGCAGATATGCACGTAGTGCCTTGATCGCTATTTTGCCTATGAAGACATAACGTGGTTTTCGACCTTTACCTTCACGGATTATTACCTTTCCGTTATTTAATTCAACATCTTCAAGATTAATGTCACAGACTTCCTGGGCTCGGGCACCGGAATCAAGAAGGAAATAAATTATGGCTTTATCCCGTTTGTCAAAAAAATCATTTTCTTTGCAGGTCGCTAATAGAGATTGAACATCCTCGAGCGAAACGGGTTCGATTATTTTCTCCGGAACAAAGGGAGCATCAACCTTCTCGATAGGATTTTTCCAATCGGAGGGCATCAATTCTTCTTTCTCAACCCAGAGCAGGAATGCGCGTAGTGAGCGGTAGGCAGCATGAACTCCGCCTGGATTGTGATCTTGACTTACCATCAGGATATAACTGCGTAGAAAGTCGGGATCGATGTGTTGAATATCGGTGACCGCTTGCGAGTTGCAGTATTTTCCGAATGCCTCAAGATAGTTTCGGTAGTATTTTATTGTTCGAGGAGAACGATTTTTTGTCCTGCGGTCGATCAGGAACGAATCAATCGCAATCGCTAAATATTGTTTTCCTTCCAAGAAATCAAGTGCGGTTAGCTTGTGCGAGTTGGATGAAATGAAATTATTGTTACCCATAGAGATAATTCCTTCTAAGAGCAAATATCCTTTGCCCTTTTTGTTTGAGCCTGAGCCGATTTCTTTTCAAGCAAGCGCACGTCTTAGCGCAAAATTACATTTGATCAGATAACCTTCCTTTTGAATTTTTCTGCTTTGTTGGCAACCAATCCGTGACCAGAGGTTGTCCGTAACGGCTTTCTTTTGCCTTCGAATCTTCCGGCCATGCCGTGCAAATATTCTCAGACACTGGATAAGCACGAGGTCAAGTGCCTCGCTCTGAGGAGCTGGATGAGGGTCCAACGATTTTCTTCTTGCCATGGATCGATAATCGGCCTTAGATGGACGAGAGTCATGACATGCACGGTTTTAATTGATGGGAGTCAGGGATAAGTCCAACATGATCTGTAATTTGTTTATGAAATATTAAAGCGCAGGAACTACCTCTCGGGATAAGGAGGATTGAACCCGTATTCGATTATCTCCACTGCACGTGGAGTTGGTCTACATGGAGCTCAATATCCACCCCTGCTCTTTATCGTTCAATACCTACCTGAATTGCAATGCCTGAACAGAGATAATGATCGGACCAGGAACAACACCTCAAAAGGGACATGTAAATCGACTATTTCACTCAGGAAGCGGTAATTTTCAAAAATGTTAGGTAAGTGTTTTAGGTTGTGAATATTTTCTCAGGTAGAATGGGGCGTCATGAGTTTGGGAACCATCTTTCGGTCCAAAAGATATGGTCCGATTAAAAAGACAATCCTTCTCCTCTCCATCCTTGCAACCGGCGTAATTGCGTTCTGGCAAGTGACCTCCGTGTATCAGAAGATCCAAGCCGGTATGGGATCGGAGATGGCCGAAACGTCCCTGGCCGATCACATTGTGATCCTGCTGGCCTTGACGGCAGTGGGCTTCTCCGTGGGCCATCAGGTGGATTGGGCGATTCGTCATCAGACGTCCATCTTCCATTCGCTCCATGAAGCAAGCTGGGCCGAACTGATTGTCCATTTGTGGGGATATGAAGTGAAATATCACCCCGAGTCCACCACACAAACCGAACCAGAGGCTCCACCCATCCCAACGCTTGATTCTTTCGAACTGATCGACCGTCCCAGACGGCGCGGGCGCAAGCCCACCTTTCCCCTTGAACGCTGGCTGCCCATCGTGGTCCAATGGGAGAATCGCGATCCCATCCGGGATGCCTTTACTCTGGGGGAGCTGATCTGCGAGCACCTGGGTACCAATTCGGATGGTTCTCCGGTCGTGTCGGAACAAACCTATTACAGTACCTGGCGCGAACGGGCGCTTCAGGAATTACAGCGGCGCGCCCAATGCAGGAAATCCTCCGGCGCCCCCACGATGCAGGACGAGAATATCCCTTCAAAACAGGCTGGTGAATCCTAAAATATATTTATCGAATACCGGGGGAGACAGTTTTGCCTCCTCCCTCCTCAGAAAGAAAAACTCAAATCTAATATTCGCGATCCTCATCCCAATATGAGGGGGAACGGTTCCTGGGAACTTATGGAAATCTGCCTGTCCGAATTTTCATAGAATTACCATAAATCAAACCAGACAATATCTTGACCCTTGCCTGATAAAAGAGCCGTTGCTGCGGTTCTTTTTCTTTTCCAAAACTCACGCGAGGTGTATATGGCGAAGGTCATCATCTATCTGAAAGACTGCGAACTCACGGCGCTGAACAGCCTGGCGCAACGCGAGTATCGCGCCCTCAAGGCACAGGCTGCCCTCATCATACGCAATGAGCTGAACCGGCTGGGTTTGATCCCGGAGAGGCAGGCAACTCTAAAGGTCGAAGATCCAGAACCCTCTACAACTGCTTCCTCCGAAAATCTGCCTGTAGTGCAAGACGGTGAGAAGGCGGTCGGGGGCTGATATGTTTTCTGGAATTGTCCTCGGCCTGGCTGCTTTTTTCAGTCCCCTACTACTGGGGATACTGCTCTTCCTGCTAGCGATGAGCGCCAAGCGTTAAGCAGAGCGCCCTTCACGACCAATCTAAAGCGGAGTCTTTCGTATGTCCACCAAAGTAATCTGTATTGCCAATCAAAAAGGGGGGGTCGGGAAAACCACGACCGCTGTCTCGCTCGCCCACGGCCTCACTCTTCGAGGGAAACAGGTGTTGTTGATCGACCTGGATCCTCAGGGCCAATCTGCCACTGCCCTGGGTCGCAGCCCGGAACCGGGTGTGTTCTATCTGCTCACCATGGGCACGACGCCTCAGGAGACCACATTTGTGAAGTCCTGGGTACGCTTCTCAGGCAGGGCAGGGCTGTGCCTGCTGCCCGGAGACCAGCAGACCATGGCAGCGCAAACCGTGCTCAACGCCCAAGACCAGCCTGTCTCCTCCATCCGCACTTCGATCAGCCGCTTCTTTAAAGAAGGCCTGCACTACGTCATCTTCGACACCGCTCCCAGCGTGGGAGGCATCCAGGAACGGGCGGTGTGGGCTTCCGATCTGGTGATCGTGCCGACCGCCACCGAATTTCTATCCGTGGATGGCGTGGGAAAAGTGATCCGCATGATGAGCATCCTGCAGGAGAAGAAAAGCTGGGCTGGAAGCCTTCTGGGGATTTTGCCAACCTTTTACGATGAGCAGACGCGCGAGAGCAGGGCCACGATGGAAGACCTGCGCGAGCGCTTCGATACCTGCGTGCTGCCGCCCATCCATCGCACCACCCTGCTGCGGGAATGCGCAGCGGAGGGCCAGACGATCTTCGAGGCGGACCCAGAGAGCCGGGCCGCCAAAGAGTATTCAGGCCTCTCGAACCTGGTGGCGAAATTCTAGGAGTCTGTGATGGCTCACCGACGTAATCCCTTTGACACCCCGGAAGCTGCGCTCCCTGTATCCGCTCCGCCGGATATCTACGATTCGCTGCGCGTAGCCACTTTTCGCCGTCGTAATCGCCGCTGGGAGAAAGAGCACTTGATCCAAAAAGTAGTCTATCGCGGCGTGGACCCTAAACTGGCGCTGCAGGTCAAAACGCTGGCGGGAAGTCTGCGGGTACCCGAGGGCGAGGTCGCTCGGGCCTTGCTGGAACATGCGCTGTGCGCGTATGCCGAGGGCTACCTCAACCTTAACTCTTGTCCCAATCCGCTCCGGATGCGAATGACCTTATTCCCATCCTCGGATGCATCGCATAACTATGACAAACCTAAAAAGGCTGCCAGACAGAAATCATCTCCACCTTCATGGCGAATCATCACAACCTGGCGCGGCTTTCCAGCGGAACTCAAACAGGAGATCGCGGCGCTGGCCTCCGAAGAGGGCCTGCATGTACCGGTAGGGGAACTGGTGACTGCCTTATTACGCTATGGATTGGAGGCTCATGAATCCGGTTTGCTGAAACTCGAACCGGTGCAAAGAACCACAGGTTTCATGTTAGTCCCAGGGGGCAAAAAATGAACTTCCCCCAAAACGCCATCAGTCTGTTTGAGAAAGAAATGAACGCAGGCGGTAGGGACTACGTGCCGCCTGCGCCCTGTCTACCTGCCGCCTACGTTTCCGCCTACACCGCCGCCTGCGTCGAACGCACAGGAAGGGCCAGGACGAACGATTTTAAGGGCGGCCGGAGTATGAGACCCATTGTAGAAAAACGCTCGATTTTGCGTTTGGAGCCGACCGCGTGAATCCTGACCAGGCCTGGCAGGCGGTACTGGGTCAGCTTCAGCTGGAAATGCCGCGCGCCTCCTTCGAAACCTGGGTGCGCGATACACATGCGGTGTCACTAGCCAGTGATGTGATGACTATTGGAACATGCCATCTCCATGCGCGTGACTGGCTGGAGTCACGCCTGACCAGCACCGTGCAGCGCTTGTTGATCGGCATCTTGAATCAATCGGTCTCGGTTCAATTCGTGGTTGTCGGTTCAGAAATACAAGAATCCGAAGACGAAGTAGGTGAGCCGGAAGTCACGATTGAGCCTGTCGGATGGCTGGACTATGAATCCATCGTTCAGCCCCATAAACAGGTGGTGGTGAAGGGTTACCTGCGCCGCCTGGGGATGGAGATTGGTCCGAAGGCAATCTGGTTATACATCGGCTTTCACCAGGCAGCTTGGATGGTGCATTCGAACGAAAAAGAATCGGGGATGGCTCTGCACAGCCAGGAGGTCCTGCGCTACAGCGGGCTGAGCTCCGGCGCCTTCTGGCGGCTGTTACGTCATGCAGGAATCCAATCGCAATTGACCGGACTGGTGCAGCGCATGGATCCACCTGATTCCCGCCATTTTCGACGAGGAAAGGATGGACGTCCGCATCGTATTCCGATCCGCTATCAGGTTTACATGACGCCTCGCCTGACGAGAGCAGACGCCGCGGCGGTTTATTCCAAACTGAAAAGCCTGTTGGACAAAGGCGCATCCATGCTGGGCGCGCTGCAGGAATTACTGGCCATCGAGGACGTCATGAAGCTGCTCACGTCCATCGAGCCGGTGAAAAACAATATCCCGCTGAACAGCGTGATGGATATGGCTCGTTTGGAAACCGGTGAGCCTTTGCCCCCGGAGGTGGATCATCTGGCGCAGGAATTACATCGCAAGATCCTCAATGCGCTGGGTGACATTCACCTCACGCACTATTTCATCACGCAGGTCATCGCGGACTATAACCTGACGCCAGCCCAGGCCTGGCTCGTGACCGTCTCCAGGGATATGGCTTATCTCAACGGGCGCAGCGGTGAACGACGTGAAGTCGTGACGTTCAAGGGAGGCTACGCGGAGATGGCAGCTTTGATCGGCTCGAAACGTTTTAAGACAGTGCAAGCCTGGTTCAACCCGCACTGGAGCACCCAACAGCGCGGTGGAGACCTCAGCCGTTTTCTGATCGAGCTGGAGACCCCCGAATCCAATACCTATCCTGATCTGCGCGTGGAAAGCATGCCGCGCAGCTTTCGCGTGCTTTTGGATGAACCGCTGGACGCAAATGGCAGTAATAAGCTGGGCGCGAATGGAAGTATTAGGGTGGACGCAAATGGAGGTTATAGCCAGACGCAAATGGAAGCATTAGCAGGCGCGAATGGAAGCAATATGGTGGACGCAAATGGCACTGTTAAAAGCACTTTAAAACACCTATTAAACACTCAGAGAGAAAACACTCCTACCACCCAGCACGCCGACGGGGTGGAGGCGGATGCGCCTGCTCATTGGGAACTCAAGGGGCTGCTCCTCCAGGACAAGGTTCATCCGAAAGTCCAGCGTGAACTGCTTGAAGCGCAAACTTCCGTGCAGGCTTTTGTTTCCTGGGTTTTATATACGGCCAGTGCCGAAGGAAAATGGATCTCGGATCCGCTCGGTTATGCGATCAGCAGAGTGCGTGAAGATCGAACCCGAGGCGCGGGTCGAGACTTCGACCGGTTGGCCGCGTTGCCTCCCAGGGATCTGAAAACCCTGATCGATCGATCCCTGGCAAACCCACTGGGGATCAGCGGGCCTTCCAATCATCCCTACGCTTCCGTCTGGCGGGAGGTGATGGGTTCCAACCATTCATCCCTGAAAAATGTACAAACCATTCTGTTCGGTAAAGGAGGTCATGAATAACATGCGTTTGCAATTCTTGGTTACGCCGGAACAGCGCGCCTGGGGCGCCATGCTGACCAGAGACCTGAAGGAGGACTTGCTGGTCTTTGTCTATCCACACCCCGCGCCGCGCACCTTTCACACCTATCTGTGCCCGCCCATGCGAATCGTGGCGTTGAACGCGGAGGGGCAGGCGCTCTTCGATCAAGTCATCTCCGATTGGCGTTTTGTGAAATTGCCTGCCTGCCAGCTTGTGATTGAATGCGCTCCAAAAACAGATTACCGCCCACACCTTGGAAACGATCCTTTCCCTTTCTCCCAGGCTGCCGCTGGAAGCTGCCATGGACGCCAGCGTGCGCATGGACGGTCTGCTGTTCGCCCTGCTGGCCGAAGCAGTGGCGGACATCCGTCGCATCCGCGAAGCGCATCACGGCGAACTGCGGCCGGAGGTGCAACGCCAGAAATTCGAAGCCTGGGAGCGCGGGCAGATGGTGAGCTCCGCGGGTTTCCTGCTGGATTTCTCCCACGCCTGGAGCCTGCCATCCGGGGCGGTGAACCTCTCGCGCTCCGTACTGCGAGCCGAAGAACCCTATCTGGATGAGCTGGTGGCGGCCTCCGTGGCCGGTATTCCCTGGCGCCATGAATTTCCAAACCACTGCATGCGCTGCGGCAAGCCGGGGTCCTGGCGTCCGATATTGAGTCCCGCGCCCTTCACACCGATCGAGGTAGCCTGGCGGTACGAACGACCGGAGAATGCCATCCCGTTTTGCCACCACTGTTCCGAGACCCTGAATTTCCTGCGGAGTGAGTCGCTGCGCTTTGATCTGGCCTGGGGATTGTGGGGTCCGCGCTTTGAAGCCTTGTGGAGCTGGCATAAGGCGCTGCAACAGAACCGCCTGCCGGAATGGGATATGTATGCGGATCCTCTCTGGCCACACGAATTTGGCGGATCCACCTGGGAGACCGGCAGCGGCGCGTTGAAACATGCTGAGCCGCGCCCACCGCGCGGCGTGGCGCGCACCGAACAGCATCAGGCTATCCTGCGACGTGGATTGTTCAGCAAACGATTCCGCGGACGACAGCCGGGTGAGGCCCCGCTGCAGAGATTGTTAGACTTTCGCTTCAAACTTCCCGAAGGAGAGACTCCATGACCTTCTTTGCTTTTCTGGGCGCCCTCAGCCTGAGCGTGCTGGCCTTTGAACTTTTGTCTGGTTTTCAAAATGCGTTCAACACATTTGGGGGCAATCGATTGATCAGCCTAGGCACCGCTACCACTGCGCGCCGTTCGACCTGGGAAGCCTTGCTGATTACCATCCTGCCCGGACATTTCGATCCACTACAGGCAAAGAGCATGACGGATGTCATCAGCCTCTTGCGGCGCGCCGGCTACCCCTACGATACGCCCGGTGAGTTTTACGCCGTGGCGATTCGCGATTTTTCCTTGTTCCTGGCGGTGGGTGGATTACTGGCAGGTGCATTAGCAGCCATGAACATACTCGCTGCGGCGCCGGTCATAGGCTTGATCTTTATCTTCCTGGGATTGCGCCGACCCTATGTGCGCTTGAAGACTCTGGCCAAGAAACGCGCGGAGTCACTTCGCAACAACATGTTGATCGGTCTGTCCGTCTTGAGCGCCTTACTATCCTCCGGTGTGGGAGTACAGGAAGCCCTGCGCCGCGCCTCCGCGGTCGGCGGACCGTTCTGCAACCTGCTGGGCCTGCTGGTTGCGCGCATGGAAGTCGAAGACTTCACCAAGGCGGTTGAAGTGACTCGCGCTCATCTTCCGGATCCTTCCGATGTAGAGGCCAATCTGTTCCTGCGCGATATCTACGATTTCTTCGCCAACAACAGACCGGTGCTATCCAGTATCCAGGGCTTGCAGGAATCCGTGCATCGTACTGTAGTGGAACTGACCGAGTCCCGGGCGGCGCTCGTCCGCCAGCGGGCGGGCCTGTTCGGGGTGATGGCAGTGGTGGGATTGATCCTGGCGATCCTTGCCCCGTTCCTGGGAGCAGGGTTGATCTAGTGTTGAGTATTTCGAATAAAACGACGCCCGGATTCAAGGTCCGGGCGTTTTCGTTAAATTTAGAGCAAGTCTTTCAGGTCATCCACGGGTGAGTAGTAGCCCCTCTGAATCATCTCAGCCAGCATTTGATTGGCCTCGTTGAGCGTAATCATCTTTCGCTCGACTGCGACAATCAGGATGCCCAGGGTGCCGGTCACCTTGATCCCCATATCCCGGGCGACCTGACGGGCCTTACGATCATCTGAAACAAATAACCCCCTTGCGGTGCTTCGCCACAGCCAGGCAGGATCGTTCTCCCGCGCCGAGTACATCGGAAAGACGCTCGGAGAATTCATATTCCAGGGCAGCCAGTTCGATAAGCTGCAATCCCTTCCAGGCCTCTTTGGATAATTTCCTAGTGGCAATCCCGGATTGGAATTCCCGCCAGGCCTCGGGGGTCGTGGCACACGCCGGCCAGATATGCGTCACCAGGTCGCAGTGCTCCACCAGAGCGAAATTGCTCAGGACTGTATTATCCAGCAGAACAGGATTGGACAGCGATGCGGGCATGATGTTCGTTCGCTGGCTTAGGAATTACGGGCCGCTTCTGCTTCAGATTTCGCATCGCGCTTGTCCTTTGCGCCAAGATTAAGCGGCACATCCAGTCGCATAAAGCGGGTTTGCAAATCCAGGGTCGGGAGTTCAAGCAATTCCGCGGTCCGACCCAGGCTGATGCGGCCGGCAAGATAGGAAGCCAGAACCAGATCATAGGCGGACTGTGGATCTTCGATCCCCAGCATAGCATCCCGGCTGATCCCTTTGCCGCTGAGACGTGGGGGATGGGTATAATAGGCAGCCACTGCGCGCAGGACGTAATAATCGAGCACATCCAGAATCGCGACTTCGGCCTGTCCGTGATTCTCGATCAGAATAGTTTGACCGCGCTGGACTTTGCTGATGATCTGGCGGGTATTGCGCGCCAGGTCGGTCTTGCGGACACGTTGAATGCTTTCCATCGCTGCTCCTGTAAAATATGTATTTTATGTATTTTACGTCTTTAGACGGAAAATGACAAGGTCTGGAGGAAGTCGCCAGTCCACCCCGCTCGATTCTGTCTTTGGAGGGTTGCATGGTTTGGGGATCACGCTATGGAGGACGTCTCGCGCTGGGAGCATTTCAGCAGATGGTTTGCGTCGGACCGCACAAGGGGAATGGTACCGATCCGGGACGGCGATAAAGGCAGGTTCAATAGGCCCGCGGCATGCCCCTTAAGAATAACCAGGCGATCAGGCTGAATCGCGTTTGTGGGTCATGAGGATGGCTATGACCCCCCTTGACCCGCTTTTCGCAGGAATTTGGGAGCAGGAAATATAATATTATCACCTCCAGATTCCCTTCCTTTAGGTGCAGGATTTGGCCTTATTGACAACTGGCCGTGATACTGGCCCGCTCTGCCTTGTAGCGTTTGTTCTCTGAGGCCTTCTCTGCGCTCACGTGAGCCTGCTCAGCGGCCAGACCTCTTTGCGCCTGTACCAAACCAAGCGCGTCCCGACTTCGGGACGCCAGATCAATCAGGCTTTGATAGTAATCAATCATGGGTTGGTGAATGTAATCGATAGAATCCAAGTTGTACTGGTGCATGGCCGCGGCATAGTCCAACTCCGCGGAACAGTTGGAGGATGATTTTGCTGCCGGAGGATTCGTAGGGGCGGGTTGTTTTGGGACTGTTGAGGTATGGAGGTCGGGCGTTGCGCAGGAGTCAGGAGGAAAGAAGTAGGCGAGGGAATCGGCGTGAAGGTTGGGTTATAGACGAAGGTGGGAATCAGAGTAGCCGTGTTTGGCAAATCGGTGGGCGACGGAACCACGTAAGTCGTCGGGGATAGTTCAATAGACGGTGCGTTGACCGCAGACAAATTGGCCTGGGCGAATACATAGACGACGGCAAAGCTAAAAATGGCAATGATTACAATCACCAACCCAACAAGAACTAGAATCTGGGGCCGGTTGAAGCTGGTTTTCTTTTGCATAAGTAGAAGCTCCTGTTTATTCCAGGGAATTCACGGTCTGGGGTAATGGTCGAGAGGGAACATGCACTTCCTTGTGCGCGCGGGAAGTCTAGTAAATTCATGGATTTTAAGAAATGATATGCCACAAGACATCACCCCGCGATGAATTGAACTGGTTCACTTAAGATTGTGCAACGGCTTGCCCGACGGTGATAGTGCTATTTATCCTGTCCTGGCGGGATCAAGCTTTGCAGTTTTGAACGGCTTGCATCCTGAATTTCCATTTCGCCAACACGAGATGAAACCATTTTGACCCGGAAGTGCGGAGCATGCCCTGCTGCTTCCCGCCAGATTACGGTGGTTCGGGCCGGGCCATGATGACAAATGACACCTGTTGCTGGGGGGTGGAAATCGTATACTGAATCAACGACTAATTTCAATTCTATTTGTGGCCGTTGGATCCCGGCTCCAGAATATTAAGTGGCGATCGTTCATAAGGCGTTATCCGACCGGCGCTAACGCAGGCAGTTAGCCCGCTCTTCCAAATAGCTGGCGGGAAAACCTTCAATAACGAAAAGCGAGATGGGCAATGCAAACAATTCGGCAGTTTTTTTCCTGGTTCTCTAAACAGAAACTAATCGGACAATTGGCGATTGGCTGTTCGAGTTTATTTATCCTGTGTTTGTTGTGCAGTGTTCCGCTTGCAGTCCTGAGTCCGTCCACTCCAACACCTGAGGCAAACAATACTGGGGTTGCCGAAGTCGTACCATCGACAATCAATACTCCAGCTGAAAAGCCAACTGATTTACCCACTCTTACGCCAATTAGTACGCTTGCCCTTGCGCCCGCAACCATAGTAGTCCCCACTTTGCCGATCGGTACAAACATATCCGGCGCAAACCTACCCGCACCAGAAAATTCATTGCGGTTTTATTTCTTCAATGTAGGGCAGGGAGATGCTACTCTGCTTCAAATGCCTGACGGAAAGACTCTGCTGATTGATGGCGGAGAGCCTGATACCGGGATCGTCTCCGACCTGCAGAGCCTGGGCATCCAGCGCATCGATCTGATGATCGCTACCCATCCACATTCAGATCACATTGGCGGACTCGTGCAGGTGTTGCAAAGTTTTCCGGTCACCGAGGTTGTCACCAACGGCCAGCCGGAAACCACTTCGGTTTTTGAGCATTTTCTGGATGGAATTGCGGCGGCAAAAGCAGAGTACGTCGAAGTCAAACGGGGTGATGTCATCTCGCTGGGCGGCATTGATTTCCGTGTTCTCAACCCCGCCAATACTGATAATCCTGATCTCAACGAAAACTCCGTCGTTTTACAGTTTAAGTACGGTCAAACCACATTCTTAATGATGGGGGACAGCGGCGCCGATACTGAAGCTGCTTTAATGTCTGCTGGTCTGCCGTTGAAAGCGGCCATCTTAAATGTGGGACACCATGGCTCAACCACCGGCTCAACGCCAGCATTCCTGAATGCGGTTCAACCAAAGATCGCGTTGTATTCAGCCGGTATCAATAACCAATACGGTCTTCCGTCCGCGAAAACAATTGCCGCTCTCCAGGCGGCCGGCGCAACCGTATATGGAACGGATCAAAACGGGACCATCGGTATCAATGTCAACCTGAACGGATATACAATTAATACTGCCCAAAATACAGCCATGGCGACGCCCGTTTTGCCGCCAGCCGCGGCAGCCACAAATGCTCCCTCAGCCCCTGGCGCACTTGAGATTTTGTCGGTCACCAGCCCGGTATCGAAAGGTGCCAACGCTACCCTGACCGCCCAGACCTCTCCAAATGCAAGTTGTACGATCACGGTCTACTACAAATCTGGCGCAAGCAGCGCCGCTGGACTTGTCCCCAAGGCGGCGGATGCAAGCGGCCGGGTTTTCTGGACATGGAAAGTGGGATCCAGAACCACCTCGGGTACCTGGAGAATTGCGGTAACCTGTAATGGCGTCACCAAAGAAACGACGCATACGGTGCAATGATGAAAGCTGCGATTGATCGATTCGAAGGCAAGTTTGCCGTGCTCATCGTGGGAGAAGACGAGCAGCGTATAAACGTTCTCCGAAAACTACTGCCCGAGGGATCGAGGGAAGGCAGCTGGCTTCAGGTGGAGATTCAAAACGGGGAAGTTGTCCGGGCAGAAATGGATGAAGAAGAAACGGAAAGGGCGAAACAAAGAATCGCCGAGAAGTTATCACGATTGCGCCGCGGAGATCATCTGGGTAAATAGACGCTCCTTCAAGGTGCCGGATAATTTCGTGCAGTTGTTTGAGCGCCCTACAAGGCGGTCTTGGTAAAGGAGGGGGTGGGGAGCTCGCCTCTAAATTCAAACCCAAATTCTTGGGCGTAGACTGAATAGGAAAATCTGGTTTATTTGCCGCGCAGTTCTTCCTCCCGCGAACTGATATTCAGAATTAACCAACAGCCAAAGATCAGCATGGGAATAAAAAGGCAACTTGAATAACCATCCTGAAAGAGCCCGTAAAGAATCCAGAGGATGGCATTGGCGGAATAAAGAAATATCTTCGTGGCCCTTGAGCGTGTTTTCATAGTTTAATGGTTATGGAACAAGCAATTCCGTTTCGTCGGTTTGGAACTTTAGGCTGATCCTGAAGAATATGTGTAGAAAAGCGGTTGGCGAACGCACTGAAATCCTTCCAGATCATCATAATTACGACGATCGCGGGTAGCTAACCGGCAGGCGCATCCAATTACAAAATCCTGTCGACTCGTTGCACTACAGGATACAAAGCGGCTGGCGTTTTCAGGATCCGGTGCGCCAGGTCTGCATCCAGTTTGCCCAGCCGGGCCAACTGCAACAAAGCGCCCAGGGCCCCGTTTCCCGCCCGGCTTCCAAACAGATGTGCCTGTTCACGTGGGGGCAATTCTGCATATTCCGGCTCCCTCTGCAACCTGCTCAGGATGGACGCGCTGGTCTGATAAACCTTCGCGATCAAGGTTCCCAACTCTTCTTCGTCCTCGTCGGTCCATGTGACCGGCGCGGGTCTGGACCGTGGAAGCGGCGCCGGCCTGGGATACATGCGCTGCAGTTGCATCCAATGATCTGCGCGGCTGGGCACAGATACAAACCGAAAGGCCGGAAGCAGGAGGCCGGTCAAGGCCTTCCCTGTGACACAACTGGTATCCAGGCCAAAGACAAGATCCTGACAGACAAAGGGCTGGTCGGTCCCGGTGTAGTTTTCGTGTCCAACCAAAATGGGTTTATCACCCGCATAAAGCTCATACCAGGGCTGGGCGTAGTGCGTTCGCAAATGCTTATCTCCGCCCATCGTGCCGCATAACACCATGGGGTTCTGCTTTTCAGGCGAGATACCCGGCTCAAAATAACCGTGAACAAGGATGGCTTCTGGCAAGTCCAGATATAGCGGCAGGGTGCCCATGAATGTCAGAGCCTCCGGATAGGCATCCCCAAACTGGATCTTGCTGATTTGCTGTGAGCGCGCCAGTTTGACCTCGTGCCGGCTCCCGCGCAGGTGCTTGCGCTCATGATTGCCCATCAAGAGTTGGGTATTGGAACGATCCCTGAAAAACCGCAATACTTCAGGTGTTTCGGGGCCGCGATCCACACAGTCTCCAAGGGAAATGAGGGGGTCATTTTCCGCCAACCCGGCCTTGTCCAAAAGAGCCTGGAGCTCATAGAAACAACCGTGGATGTCGCCGATCACGAGGGTCTGCATGGAAGAATTATATCCTGCCGACAAAATCCAACACGATAGCGAAGGTCAGGAGAACCATCGAAGATCGAGCACTGGAAGTTTCACCCGACGGACACCTTGGATTTCGCAGGGTGGACCCGTATGTACTGGAAGCTCTCAACCAACGGAAGTCTTGTTCCGGAGTTCGCGGTGGATGGCCTTAGATAAGTTAGGGCCAGCAGGTTGCAGGAATTATGTTTTGTGTATATAATATTGCGGAAGTAGCAACTTTTTGTACATAGAACATAATTAACGATGTATTCAAAGACCCTCGGTACCGAAAACGCGCGATTATTCACGACCTTGGCCAGCCAGCGACGGATGGTCTTCTCGATTGGGGAGGCCGAGAAGGTTACGGGCAAAGGCTATTCTGCCACGCTGCACGAGCTGCGCCGTTTGACGAAAGCTGGCTGGCTGGTCAAGCTCAAGGCTGGCAAGTATGCCATCGTTCCCCTATCCGCCGGCCAGGATGCGCTGCCTGAAGCCAACCGCCTGGTGATCGCGCGCGAATTGATTGGCAATGCACCGTATTTTGTCTCTCATGATAGCGCCCTGGAAGTCCACAATATGTTGACCCGCCCGGTCACCAGCGTAACCATCACCACCACTCGCCGCCTGCTGACTCGGACCATTCTCAGGGTGCCCTATCGCTTTGTAGCAGCCAGGCCCAGGGATATGTGGGGATATACGCCGGTCTGGGTTTCGCCGACGGAACAGGTCGAGGTCAGCGATCCGGAGCGGACCATCCTGGACGGCCTGGCGCGCCCGGAGCTCTGCGCCGGCGTGAGCGAAGTCGCCACCGGCCTGCTGGTCCGGAAAGCTGATCTGGATTGGGAGAAACTGGCGGACTACACGCGTCGACTGGAGAACCAGGCAGTGGCCAAGCGGCTGGGTTACCTGCTCGAATTCTACAGCCTGGCCGCGCCGCAGGTGCTCGACAAGCTCCACGAACTGGTCGGCCCGAGTTATGCCTTGTTGGATCCTCTCCTGCCCGCCGAGGGCCGCTTCGTGGCTCATTGGCGATTGCGGCTCAACATCGATCCGGACATTCTGAAAGGGGTGGCCTCGACCTGACACGATTCTCCCGCGTGGAATCTCCAGAATTGCCCATGGCCTCGGCCTGGGTGATAAAACCATCGAAAAGGATTACCTGCTCACGTGGGTATTGCTGGCCATCGCTGATTTCGCCTCTGCGAGGCAGCCTGCATTCAATGGCGGGACGGCCATCAAGAAGGTGTACGCGCCGGATTATCGGTTTTCAGAAGATCTGGATTTCACGCTGCTCGATCTGCAGATCGCCAATGACGAACTGCGGGCCGGGTTCGAGGGCCTGTTCCCGTGGTTGGCGCGCGAAGCAAACCTTACGCTGGCGATCCGAGGCGAGGATATCCACACGAGCGGCAACCCTACATATTACTTGAACTATGTAGGTCCGCTGCAGGCTGGCCTGGGCAGCCGTCATGCTTTTTTCAAGGTCGAGAAAACGGAGTAGTTAGGATCGAAAATGCATCGGAGACATGCCCGGCAAAGCGCCGTCTGGCTTGGGCTGCATTGTTCAACTGTGCTTGTCGGATCAGAGCCAGAAAAGATTATTGATCGAGGCCATCACTTTTCCAGTTTGGCCGATCGTCATTCGAGTGGCATCTTCTTGGAAGGTCACGTCGCGGCGATAGTGCAGACCCGTCTCGATCCCCCAATGAGTGCGGCGAATATTCAATAAGCGAGCAGGGGTGGCTTTGGAGCGCGACAGGCTGGTAATGCCGAATTCGACTTCATGGGAAGTACGATAACAGCGTCCAGCACGCCACCATTCGAAGTGTCGTTGCAAACGATACACTTGCGCCAGGCCTGGCCAAGTCTAATAGGGGTTGAGCATTTCGCTGGTGGTCAGGATGCGAGTCTCAATGCGCCCGTGACCTTTGCTGACTTTTTGAACGGTGAGGAAATCGGTTTAAATCTTCCCAAACCCAGGCTTTGGATATTCAGGCGCAAAGAGTTGCTGAATGTTGTTGTGCAGCATGGGCTGGTTTTCTTTCACAGGAAAAACGTAGTCGCCACCTTGCTCCACAATTTGAGCTGAGAGTCGTTTTTGCGTGTGCAGTGCGTCTGCGGTGACCACTTTTCGTGAGATTTCTACCTATTTTAGAGCTTGTGTCGCCTTGTCGATCTCGTTTTCCTTTCGCCCGACTTCCACCTGCGACAGAACCTTCCCCTGTTTCACATCATAGACACTCAACAGATAATCGCTGCCCTCTTCCTCCTTCTTGCGCATCCCGCGCACGGCTTTCCCATCCAGAGCATACACTTCTCCATGCTCGCCGCCCTGATTGTATTCTGCCTCCGAGCCTCTTCACCTCCTCTTGATATACACCATACGCCAGGATCCGCCGATAGGTGCTGTGTCTCTGCATGTTCACACGTTTCTAGTGCTACAACTCCACCAACTGCTCTGCATGATTCTTCCTCCAGTCGGCCATGCCTCTGGGCGTATCTGCCCCGCAAAACATCTACATCAAAATGAAAATCTGTACCTTTTCTAATCCATACAGCTTCCTCCGCTCTTTCCGTATATCCGTGAGCTTTGCCAGTCGCTCATAGACACTCCCCACATCATACACTACCCCTGCGGCACTATACTCCTGCTTGACCTTGCCAGTGCTACTATGCATTTCAGTCCTCCTCTCTATATTTCTTTTTTCCACTCTCTATTGTACCTATAAGGACTTCTTTTTATCCTTCGATCCACGACCTTAAAAAGTCTATTATCAAGCCGTCACATCCTGGAGGCTGATATTTCGCGCGATGAAACCTGATCTTTCCCCTGCAGATTGGGCCGTCTAATACCCTTATACGGTTTCAAAACAGGAAGTGCCTGTGCGGTCTATGCACCGGAAGAAATCCTCGCGGAAAAACTGCGCTCGCTCTTGACCCGGACAGAACCTCGGGATTTGTACGATATCCATTACATGCTCACGAATCAGATGGCGGATGTCGAGAAAATGATTCTCAACATGAGCCCGAAATTTGAAGCCAAGGGGCTGGCGATCAGCGACCTGCGAACTGTCCTGGTTCGCAGACGCGTGAACTCTCAACCAGCTCTGGACCGCGCGCCTCAGCGGCCAAATGCCTGAGATACCTGCGCTCGAGAATGTAATTCGAGAAACAAATCGAGTTATTCATCATCGATAGCCACTTGTTATTGGTGCTGCCGTTCAAGTCCTGAAAATCGTTTTGTAGGGGCCGTGTTCCAAGCCTATGGCTTCGAAGCAGCCGCGAAGGCTCGTCTTCACCGACGCCGTCCGACCTCCCTTTCTCCTCTCTGACTATGATCTCGGCTGGCAGAAATACCTGCCAGCCGATTTCTTTTTAGAAGGAGTTCGAATATTCAACCCCTCCCCGCTGCCTTTGCAAGAAAAATCAAGTTTCGGCGTTTACGACGGCCTCCGGTGCGGCGAATCATCTTTTGGGGATTCGCGCTGGCCCTCAGCGCTGGCACTTTTGTGTTTGTGCGCAGCCTCACCGCTTGCTGGACCTTGACGGCTCTGCCGGGCATCCCGCCCTCCTATTGCGCCGGAGAATCAGAGAATCCATCCGATCTCCTTGCCTCAACCCTCCCGCCGCGCCGATTGCAGGTCTTCCCCCAACGCCAGATGCAGCGGCGCCTGAGGTTCAATATCCCGCATGGGATGGCGGCAGCCGCATCAATATCGCCTTCTTCGGCCTGCGGGGCGGCGACATCAGCGGCGAAGACTGCCCGGCCTGCACGGATACGATCATCGTGTTGACCGTGGACCCTGTCACGAAAACGGCAGGCATGCTGACCATCCCCCGCGACATGTGGGTGAACGTTCCGGGATTTGGCTACAGCCGTATCAATACCGCCTGGACCCTCGGAGAGGGCGCGAAATTACCGGGCGGTGGACCCGACCTGGCGATGAAAACCGTCTCTGAATTCATCGGGGTCCCGGTTCAATATTATGTTCAGGTCGACTTCGATACCTTCGTATCGTTTATCAACATGATCGGCGGCATTGACATCTATTCGGATGAAAGGCTTAATTTGGACCCGATTGGATCCGGTACGGATCATTTCGTCCTGACCTGCTGTGAAATGCGACATCTGAATGGGCAGCGCGCGCTGGCCTATGCGCGCTGTCGGGATGCGTCGCAGGGATGCAGTGACGGCGATGTGGGACGGGCGAAACGCCAGCAGAAAGTGGTGATGGGTATCCGGGAGAAAGTGTTTAGCCCGGAATATTTCGCAAAATTAATGACCCAGGCTCCACAGCTCTATTTACTATTTTCGTCCGGCATCCACACCAATATGACGCTGGAGGATGCCATGAAACTGGCGGCGCTGGCAAAAGAGATCCCCGCAGAAAATATCAAACAGGGCGTGATTGATGACAGCATGGTCTCCTTTGCGAACGTCAGCCTCGCTGGTGTTCCTGCCAGCGTGCTGAGACCGCTCCCTGACCTGATCCGTGTCTTGCGTGATGAGATTTTCACCGCGGACGGACCGACCGGCCCTCTGGCCCAGGGCGACCCGGCTGCGTTGATGCAGGCGGATGCTGGGCGGATACGGGTTGTTAATAATACGTACACGGCGGACCTGGATGGGCGCACCGGCAACTTCCTGCTGGCGCAGGGAATGCAGGTGACGGAACGCGGCGCACCTACCGGGGTCTCGGATCAGACTGTGCTGATTGTTTATTCTCCAAAACTATATACCCTGCGGTATTTGATCGCGTGTTTGGCATCACGAGCAGAGATCAGATCATATTCAGCCCGACCCGGCTCAGACGGTCGATATCGAGATCCGCATTGGAGAGGATTGGGTCAACAAATTACCTGCCGGGTATTAATCAAAAGCAAAATGAAGCCGTTGTGGATTGCCTGCTAGATATGTTTAGATGCAGGAGCCCAAAAACGACACAGAGTTATATCCCTTCACGGGGACTCTTTATGATCTCGGCTGGCAGAACCCTCTGCCAGCCGATTTCTTTTCAGAAGGAGTTCCCATGTTCAAGCTGTTGAAACGCTTTGTTACAGAGGAAGAAGGCCAGGATTTTGCCGAGTACGCCCTGATCCTGGGCGCGGTGGGCGTGGTGGCGATTGCCGTGATTGCCCGGTATCGCACCGAACTGCAGGCCGCCTTTGAGGCCGGTATCGAAGCCTTGCGCATGGCGCGCGGCGGTTAGATGGTTCTCAAGAAAGAAAAGGGGCAGACCATGGCCGAATTTGCCCTGATGATTCCCATCCTGATCCTGCTGCTGTTCGGTATGACCTTTGCGGCCTTCTATGCGTTCCGTTCTGCGGCCACGGATTGGGGTGTGTTCATCACGGGCGTTGGAAGCGGATCATACAACACGCCCGCCACGGCACAGGCCAGGGATTCTGTCTTATGGCCCGATCTGGCAAATCGAATCGATGCGGCAGACAGCGGACCGCGCCAGGTGCGCTCTTTGATCTCGGTCGAGGATTCACGCAACTGGGTCTTCGGCATTCGCCTGATCGAAGCGCAGCGCGCCGCTACTTTTTTCCGATTATGGCGTTTCTATCCCGGCCCTCCGCCAGCCGGAGGAATTGAATGAAAAAAGCTTTGCCCTGCGTGGGGAACATGGCCAGGCCATGGCTGAGACGGCCCTGTTTGCGATGCTGGCCGTCCTGATGGCTTTCGGCTTGCTGGCCTGGATTCCAACTCACCGCGCCCGCACTGCCGCGACCGCCGCCGCTTACGCCTGTTCGCAATTTTTATCCCAGTCTCCAAACCTAGCCCGGGCTCAACAAAACGCGGAGGAGATTGCCTGGAAAACCCTGAATGCGGATTGGTCCGCGACCGCCGGTGTGCAGTTTCGAGTGCAGGTTTCTCCTCCGAGTGGACCCGGCCAACCCGGACGCTGTCTGGTTTCTTTCACGGCTCCATCCTTGTTCAACGGGTTGCTCGGACTGAGTCAGGGTACCTGGAATAGTGAGTGGTTTCTCTCGCGCTCCGAGACATGGAAGGCGAGGTGGCGATGAAATCCAATAGACGAGAACGAGGTCAATCTGTTCTTTTGTTTGCGATCCTGATGCCGTTGATGTCCCTGTTTCTGCTGGGCATCCTGGACTATATGGTGACCAATGCACGCGTGATGGAAACGGTCGCAGTCGCCGACCTGTCTGCCCATGCAGGCGCGCAGGAAATTGCCGTCCTGCCTGATGGCACGATCTATGTCACCGCACACGGGAACCAGGTTGCCGCGCTGTATTTCAACGCACAGAGACCGACCTACACCCAACTGGTTTCTGTTTCCTGCGGAAGATATCAGAACCGGCCTGCTTGTCTGGTGCAGGCTCAAACCCGATCCGCGGGCTATTTGCTGCCTGGCCGCTGGGTGAGCGTGCGCGCCATTGGGTATCTGGCGCAGGGCGTGACCCGCGGCGACCAATAACTGTCATTGGAGTTTTCGATGAAAAATCTTTTGCAAAAAATACTGGATGGACTCACCTATAAAGATCTGGCCGGACGAAGACAACCTCGTAGCTATGCAGTGATCACCGGGCTCCTCCTCTTTCACGCTTCTGCTGGTGGCAGGCGCAGCCTTGTTCAATCGCACCCTGATGATGAGGACTGTGCAGGAAACGCCCAGGGCAGTGGTCGTTACGGCTCAAGCCCCTACTGCAACACCTACTCAGCAGGCCTCTCAAGCAACGCCAGCTGGCTGCCCCACCGATCCGGAAAAATGGTCGCTCGTCCCCATCTCGGACGGCCTGAACTACGATCTTGATTCAACCGGCCTGTGTATATCAGGGACTGGAAAAGACGATTGCCTGGGCACTGGCTGTACGGGAAGGATACAGCCGGGCCGAAGCGACTCAGGCACTGCGTTTCGCCGAAATGCCGATGAGGCAGCTCGATCAAGTGGCCATCCCTGCCAAGGCAAATGGTATGGCCTCGATTCCCGTGAGCTTCATCCCGCCGGACCCGGATTTCACCGAGTGGCGTCTCAATTCGAGCGGAGGAGCTGCCGTAACCTACGCGCTGCGCGGCTGCTTCCGAACCTCCACGGTCGTAGGGAATCGAGTTGAAGTATGGGGAGGCGAATATCCCGTGATCTGCCTGGTCGTGGAGGATGCTGAGAATACGCACATCGTCTACTCTCTGGACGGCCATGTATTCACTGGCTCCGGCGACTCCCACACGTTCCTTCCTCCTTTTTGGCTATGTCTCAGACGGCGATTGGGTGTGGCTTGGAACTCAGGATGACCCAAAGTTGGAGATCAAAGATCCGGCAAGCCAATGCGCACGAACGCCTGACCATCGCGACGCTGTACGATTCCAAGCCCTGGGACGCAAAGTGGCTTCAGAACTCTTACCATCTCTCGATGAAAACCCTGCCGGAGAACTGGCAAACGATGACCGATGAGAAGGAGAAGCAGGCCATTCTCAATCTGTTGTCCGCGGATCCAACTGGAGTAAAGCCATGAAACGCCCGGTCTTGCTGGCCCTCCTGAGCCGCGTTGGTGTTCTTATCCTCTCATCCGGTCCGGGCAGATTCCGGCCCGTCCTGCACGTTCCAACCGGATGGGAGCATCGAGTGTTCAACCGGAGGCGGCGGAAGCACTGGCGGTGGCGGTGGAGGTGGAGGTAGTGAAGGAGGCGGCACGGAAGAAGATACCTGTGATCCAACCACGGTACATTCCGGATATCAATTGATTTCCTTCGATCCTGCCACCAACACCTGCACGATTTTGGCCGGATATTTCAGCTGCAGCGGGGAGATGGTGGAGGGAGGGGAGGAGACCGAAGGCGTGCCCTGCTCTCCGGCAGCATCTTCCGAGAATCCCTGCGATCAATTCTCGGTGACCGCGGCTGGGATCACCTGTGAAGTCTTCGAATGGAACGTGCGCGCGCGGGTCACGTTCCCGGAGATCTATCTGGATGTCCGACCCTACCCGGCCACGCTTGTCCGCTGGCCCACCGCCGTCCGGGACGGAGGCTTGCCGGCATCCTCCGGTTCAGGAACCAACGATTACATCCCGTATGGCGGCGGCTCGCCCAAGCCATCCGCAGGTAGGGGACTGGAAGGATCTACGACTGACACTCACGCTCCGAGCCGCCGGCCCGATGTTTGTGACCCTTCCAAACATCGGGGACCTGGTGTTACCCGATCAGGGCGCGACCGGCAACCCCACGATGATTAAATGGGAAGTGCCCTCTCATCCGGCGGTTGGCGGTGGCCCGCTGGCAGGAAGCATCAGCGGATTGAATGAATTGCCGGGCGATATTCCGGTGTTCGTAGGGAAGGGACGCGCGCCCTATAAACTATTCTGGGATTTACGCTATGATGAATACGCGGCTGTCCAGGGCTGTGTGGCCGGTCCGAACGGTAAAGGAAACTATAACTGCGGCGGAGGAACCGGCCATAAAGAGGTCGTGGGATACAAATGGAAACAGCAGTCCAAAGGCGGCGAAATCCCTCCTTCAGCCGTGCAAAACCTGCCCGCCTCTGTGATGGCAGATATCAACAATGATGGGACAGCGGATGCCTACTGGGACAACAACCTAACATTGCGGCGCATGGACGACAACAACCGCGTCGATAACCCACGATATCAACGAGCCTGGAATTGGGGCGGGATCATTTACTGGGCGGTTCGTGAAGGACAGGGACAGATTGGATGGCCGGGGCAATGAAAAGACAAACTGCTCATCTATAGCTCACATTCTATAGAAACTCTAACACTAAATAACACATCATTCAGCTTGAAGGCGGGACATTCTTTGTTTTAGCTAATGAAAGGATGCAATCGCCTTTTGCGATTGCATCCTTTTTTCCTTCTCAAGCAATTCTATGGAAGGGGCGAACTGGGGCAGGAATGAATAATGCGAAAGGGGTGAAGGATGAAAATGTTCCTGGTCCAAGCGCATCGCACCGATTAAAGGCTTGAGGCAATCTTGACTGCCCAACAGAATCGATCTTCCACCTGGCTTATCTGCTCTTGAGCGATCACGTTCAGGCAGAAACGTTGCACAGGGACCTTTGTCCGCGCCTGAACAAGGCTTCATCGCTTTGTACTGCGCTTCCTCTGCGACCATAGCTGTTGCGCATCGCAGTCAACTTAGCGCGCTATCAGCAGCGTTCCAACAACCGGTATCTGAGCGCGCTGCTGCGGCCCTTCCGCACAGCAACCCGTGCCTACTGTCGAGGAGACCAGCGCCGAACGCCAGGATGCGCAGCAACTGTGGTCCGCCGTGCGCCGCTTGCCACTGCCCGATCAACAATTCTTAATGGCTTGTACTGCTTCCTTGACCATCACGTTCGGAGATCCACAGGCCATGCAGGTTGCGGAGGGCACGATGAGATCCAGGTTAAGTCGCGCGCTGAAGCGCTTGCGAGCGGTCATTGAGCGCGCATATCCACATCTCGGAGGAAACAGGCCGTGAGGACCCTTGAGAGCCTGGAGCGGGATTTGCGTCGCGCCGGGCACGACCTTCCCTATCCGTCCACGCCTCTCATTGCGGCTCAAGTCAGGGCACGCTTGCAGAATCGCGCTGCCGGGCTTTTCCAGCAGGCAGCTTGGAGATGGGCAGCCATTGCCATTCTTGTGCTTTTGGCTGTCCTGCTGCTCGTACCGCCGGCGCGGGCAGCAGTTTTAGATATCATCCAAGTCGGCGTCGTCCGCATCCTCCGTATCCCAAATCCTCCATCGCCGCCGACCGCTGTCCCGTCGCAAGGACGCACACAGATTCCGGAAGCACCGCGCACAGCGACGCCCGCGCCGACCCTGATTCCATTCCTGCCCGATCTGGCCGGTGAAACGACGCTCCACAGCGCTCAGGCCAGAGTGGATTTCCCCATTCTCTTGCCGGGCTACCCACGCGATCTGGGCCAGCCGGACCGCGTCTTCCTGCAGACGATCGGCAGTCCGGCGCTCGTCCTGGTCTGGCTGGACTTGAATCATCCTGGCCGGGTTCGCATGAGCCTGGACGAGATCACCGCGGGCAATTGGTCGATTGTGAAATACAATCCTCCGGTGATCCAGGAGGTCACTGTGCACGGCGAGCGGGGTATCTGGACCGAAGGGCCTTATCTGCTCCAGGCGAGAAATGGAAGTTACGTTACGGATCAGATGGTGGAGGGGCCCGTGCTGATCTGGACGCACGGCCAGATCACGTACCGTCTTGAGACGGCTCTTTCCTTAACGGAGGCTCTCAAGGTTGCCGAGTTGCTGGAGCCAGTTGCATTGCCTTCAACAACACCTCCATGAACGAAAAAGTCGTGGCCGGGTGTATCACACCACGAATACCGAGGGGCATTGTGGGAACCGAGATAGGTCGCGCGGTGTACTGAGTTAAATCAGGAGAGTGGAAAGATGAAGCTTAGACGTGCGTGGATTTCAGGCTTGGCTCTTTGCCTCGTTTTGACAGCCTGCGCCCCGGCTACGAGGCGCCAACTCGCACCCCTGCGGCCGTAGCTAGTGCGGTACCTTCCGCTACAGCCAGTCCAACGACTGAAGCAATTGGCAGTGGCGTGCCGGTGATCGACTACACCAACGGGGGCAGCGTGCTGACGGTGATCTCGACTGTGACCGGGCGGGCGTTAGACGGCTTGCCGGGCATCCCGCTCGGAACTTACTACAACTACACGTTCTCGCCTGACGGAAGCACCTTAGCCGTGACCTCAGCGGCCCAGCTCTATCTCATCGACTTGCGGTCCTGGAAGTCCATGACATCCGAAATAGGTCTGCACGGTTGGGTCAGTTCGGTCGTTTACAGTCCGGACGGGAGTTTGCTGGCGTTGGCGAGTGGCGGTCCCGAGGGCTATCTCCGAATCGTGAATGCGCAGAGGGCGAGGTGCAGGCGAGCGGCTTGGCGGGTTCTCCAATCGGGAATATTTTGACCCAGGCTGGCAAAGCTCTCATGGCATACGGCCCACAGTTGGCAAGCACAGGCATCGCTGCTAATGCTAGCGTGAGTGTGGGTGCACCGAAAGTTGCATTATTCGACGCTTCAGACTTGAGCCTGCTCTGGGCTGCCGAATTAAAATGCGTCCGCGATGGCACCTTCCCCAAGAAAGCCGACACGGCCAATACCCAGGAGATCTATCAGCCCAGCGCGGCCTGGCACTTCCAGCCTGGGATCGCCTTCGCGCCGGACCGCGATGCGCTGTATGTCGTGCATGGCGATGCAGATCGACTGACGACTGTGGATTTCGCCAGCAGACGGGTGAAAACGGTCGATATTCGACCCCGCTTGAGCTGGCTCGACCAGCTCCTGACGCTCACAGCTGGCGTGGCCTATGCCAAGGGCATGGATGGGACCACCAAGCAGGCCATTGCTTCCCCGGATGAAAGTACCTGTCCGTGGTAGGCTCTACGGAGGCCGTCACGCAACAGGCGTATGGCGGGAATTGGGATATCACCGATACGCCGCTCGGCCTGCAAGTGATCGCAACCGGAGACGGCGCACTGGCGAACCGGATCGAAACCGATGAGTTCGGCGATGATTTCACCTAGCAGTCAGGAACTCTTGCTTATCGGATGGAAGACGAACAGGAACTCTAGCATGCCGTGGACCGATATCTACGATCCATCCTCAAACAGCATCGTCAAGCACCTGGACAACACATATCTTTTCCCGACACGCCGCCTGGATGGGGACGCGATGCTCGCATCCAGCAACCAGATCAGCTCGAGCCGATGTGACATGGCTGTAATCGATCCGGGATCCTGGTCTCCGGCTGCGAGTTGGAGCGCCGCTGCTTGCGCCGGGTGGTTGTTGGATCCATGAAACGTATGGCCCGCCATTGGAGATCGGAACGCCTCTGTTTCCGAAAGGGCCGAAATCTAGGACGTCCCTGATGAAGCGCAATTGGCTTCTTGCATTCGTTGTATTTGCCGTGCCTGTGCCCCTTCTCTTGGCTCCTCCATTTTTGCGTGCCCTGGTCCTTGCGCCAGCGCCTGCAATCTCCACGCTGGGTGCAGGGTACCGCAGAAAGTCAACCCCACGAACTCGAGTCCAGATGGCCCCATCGTTCTGCTGGCCGTGACGCAGAGTCCAAACGGCTCCGACCTCCTGGCACAGCCTGTGGATCCAAAGATGCTGGCCGATCTGCCCGGCTTCGAACCCATCGACTTTGGGCATCACTACACCTATACTATGAGCGCAGATCGCGAGACACTGGTGGGGATCACCTGGCCCAGCGGAGCCAATAACGCGGACGGCCAGCTGATCTGATTGACCTGCAGACCTGGAGCGATCGCGTTGTGTATCAACCCGTGGATGACTTTGTGGCCGACTTGAATTTCAACCCGGATGGCAAGCGTCTGTTTTGGTCTCTCCGCGCTAGGCATGATCCCGCTCATGGCATCCCCCGGGACTTTGCCTTGTATCGCTACGATCTTGAATGCTACCGATTGTCTACGGTCGCACGGTTTCCCAGACTGTTGAAAAAGGCCTGCTGAAGTGCAATGAAGGGCGATTTCCACAAAACTGACAAGGTCTATCCGTCTGCCTTTTTGCCCAATCTAGTCACAAATGATGAGCGTTCCCGGTACCGGTGACGGGTATGTTTCTTTTCTAGTTTGTGTATAGCATCGTCCTCAGATCGCAGTCGATGATACGCTAGTGAGCCAACGAAGAGAAATGCCACTTATCAGTCCGCTCCCTCAGGATAGCAAGTGGCAGATAAAATCGTGGAGGGCAAGTAGATTTCGGACGGTCAGTGCCTATGCAGGTGCTAGTTCCCTCGGGTGCGTTCTGGATCTGTCCCGCCACAATCCGATCAGCACTATCAATATCGGAAGAATTACCCAGGATATGTACACCCCTGGAGCCATCAGGTTCTCGTCCAACTGGTAATCAAGCAAGAATATGTGACCCAGTCCCATCATAATCCCCGCCGCTGCCAGCGCCAACCAACGGATCGGATGATTTGACGAGATGAAGAACAGCGCAAGCACTACGACCGAACACAAGACTGAAATGCCCCGCACGTGAGTGTAGGCGACCAGGAGCAAACGATCCAGATATCCATATGGTGCAAACTGTGCCGCTAGCCAGCGCCCTCTCCAGATGACCAAAGAGAAAGGACTAATCGCCGATAGAACATTCAGCAGACTGCCGATTACAGACATACCGATCATCAGCAGCCCAAAAGCGAATGTTGCATGGTCGTAGCGATTCTGCCACATCACATATCCGGCAAGCATTAGCAGGCTTAGCAAGAGCAGGGCCCAGAAAACGGTCTGCATTCCATACACCCAATAAAGTCGGCCCGTGATGGTTGAGAGTTGGGAAATCAGGATTGCCGCCCAAAATAATACTACGGCGGCCGAGCGTCGCCATAATCCAAGAGCGATGAGCGGCAGATGAATCAAAACGTCGAGTCGAACATCGGCCCAGCTGTACCTGGGCATCAAAGCGATATACAAGGCATTGAGATAAGGATACAAAAGGAATGGACCTAGTATCAGCAGATAATCAATGATTCTGCCGGGACGATAGACCGCCCTGAAGCGGCCGGCAAGGTCTCTGGGCGAGCCGATTTCGTTCATGATCCACTGTCTCCTTTCTTCCCTGCTTTTTCCCATTCGGGCATCTTCTTCGGCATCCTCAATGTGGCCCCTAATTTCTTCGATGATCGCCTCTTGTTCGGTTGGATGGAGGCCAGCGAGTTGCCGACGGAGTGATTCGAAATACTTTTCTATCATCGGCGCTCTCCTATCCTGCCCCTGACGGCTGCAAAGTCTTCTCCAAGCTCGCGATGAATGCCTTCCATTCTGCCTGGTCAGTCTGGAGTGCCTTGCGGCCCTTGGGCGTCACCGCATAGTACTTCCGCCTGCGTTTCCCCTGCCCTGCCTTCCATTCGCTTCTCAACAATCCATCCAACTCCAGCTGATGCAACGCTGGATACAGGAGCGCGGCCGTCATGGTGAAATACCCTTCGCTTCGGCGCTCCAATTCCCGCATGATCTGGTAGCCGTACATTGTGTCTGACGCCAGAACACTCAGTATAAGCAATGTGGTGCTTCCCTTCCGGAGTTGCTGCAAATGTGCCATTTCGCATCCTCATCAAGCTAGCAGATATAACTTCATTATATATAAGTTACTTATATAAGTCAAGAGGAATGATTCCCCCCTTGAATATAGAGTCGATCTTGAAGAATCAGTGAGACTGGTTTAGCGCGGGAGCATGAGGTTCACTTGCACGCTAAAGCGAAGGTGTTTGATTTCCTCCTAACGTCCGATCGAGCAGAACAGCGAGGGCAGATTGTCCTTAACCATCCACCCGGCGTCTGCTTCAACTCACATGGCATTCGTTGTTCGCCCCGCTCTCATTTAGTGGCTTCAGAAAGAACATAGAACCCGCATATCCCCTGGCAGACCCCAATCTTGGGCATCGGAGGCAGACGGGAGTGCCCGCAAAGCCATGCTCCGAATTCAGGGATACAAACCTAAGGAGGCGCGGTGGTTCCAAGGAAGAATGCAAGTTCTTGCGCCACAACGATTATGCAACTGGGCGAATCAGTCAACAGTGATCAAAGCAAATAGGTCATAACGAGCCCAGCTGTAAGTGTTCAACCGTTGCCAAGTAGAGGCAGTGCCAACTTGATTGGGTCGGCGTAGTACAGCAAGCCGGGTGGGGCAAGATAGCCTGCCCGGCTGAAGAGCCAATCCTTCAAAATCGCCTCCGTCACTCCCAGAGGCTGCAATACTTCCAGGACCGCGCGTAGGAGAAGCTCCCTGTATTTGATGATATCCACGTTTCTTGGATCGAGTGCTTTCGGCAAGTCCCAGGCATGCACGCCGGGGCCCGGCCCGGTATAGATAATTCGTATCGCCTGTCCCCGCTTCATATTCTTTCCATGTGCCTGCAATTGCTGCGCCGCAACTGCGGCAGGAGAGAGTACGCTGTACTCCTCCAGCTCGCGGCTGAGAGTCTGGGTCACGACCAATTCTTCCAGCGGTATTTCTCTATTTTTCAAGGCGGCTAACTGCTCCTGAAGCAACGCCAAGACCTCAGGCAAAAGGTCTGTGAGCTTCGCGGGGTTACTTTCCTTTGCCAGAATGCTCCAGGACCTTCATCTGTGTATCGGCCACAAAGATCGGCGTATCCCGGCGACGCAAAGCAATCCCCCGGATTTTGTGTTCTCCAGCCGGGTGAAGCCCGTAGAAACGATTGGCAACACCCAGGTTGGGATTATCGCGCGCAGACAGAAACGCAAACCAGGGAAAGATTACGCCATCGAAATCTATTGGCAAATGCGTCTCACGCTGGATTTCCTCCGCCAGCGCTTGAAAATCTTCCTTCGAAGCGCCGGGCCTGGAGATGAAGATGCTATCCACATACAGATGCAAGACGGTAAATCCCTTATCTTCTGCAATCGATCTTGCCCGAGTAGATAACCTTGCGCGAGAGATAAGACACCGCCTCATGTGCATTGATGCGACCAAACCTTGAATTGGCAAACCCCAGCCGACCATAACAGACGACCGTCAACCACTTGATCCCATCCACAACAGGTTTGTACCGATTTCGGATACGGCGATATTGCGGATCATGCTTATCCAGAGTTCTCAGCTGCCGCTTGATGGCCAGGCGTTTGTCTCGCATGGGCTTGAGTGTCTGGGGTACCAATCCGGGTCGCGAAAGGATCTGGATGCCGAGCTCGGGTATTTCAAGGCCATCCTCTTCCGCCCCTATCGCTTTAACCGTCTCAGGTGAAACGTTGAATTCGATCATGATGGAGGCCATCATGGAGCTGAAATCCAGGATGGCGACATTCTTGTAAATACCGGGTGTGGGTTGGAAAACCAGCCCGCCGCGATCGGCTCGAACGAGCTGGTTATAGGTCTTGGGGATTTCACCCTTTTGCCGTTGATAGGGAACAAGGATATCCCGCCGAATAGCGGTCAGGTCCTGCATAGCGGCAATCGCCGCACCTGGTGAACGCCGGACCACTTCCTGCAAAGGGCAGGCTGCTCAAGCGAGCCTGCTCGATGGCGCCGCCGAGGTGATATTGGTTGTAGGTCATGCCGTTTTCCACATCCACATGCCAACGACCGCGCAGATGCACCTGAGGGGCGCGATAATGCGCCTGGCCGTAGTTGAAGAAACTGACCTCCTTGCGCCGCACGACAGGCAGGGAAGTATCGCGGTTGGGATTGAAAGGAAGGCCAGCTTCTTTGGATAATTCCTCCAATCTGGTGAACAGCCAGGCGTCGCCGTAATGGGTTTGGATCACGTCAGGATCGTAAGATTGGAGAACGCTGTTTAGCACACCGATCACTTCGCGGGGACGGTCTAATCGGGTCCGCACATAGGATTTGCCGAATTTCGCAATCAGGTATTTGGGCGGCGCGTGGGAAGGGTCCGTATCTGGCTTCAGGCTCAGGATGCGCAAGCGAGGTAGCTTAGGGTCGAGTTCCGCCGGTTCATCCAAAACCTGGATACCCGTTAGTTTTCCATCCAACTCAGCGGTTATCCTACAGTGCGCCATGGTGAAGGCGTTATAGGCTGCCGCATATCGCACCGTCAGCGGGATATCCACATTGGAATACGTCAGATCGCGAAAACGCTCGTAGACCTCCCGAAACAACCTCCTGTAAATCGCCGGGCTCGGGACCCGTATTTGCATCACCTCCTGCGGGCCATCGAACAAGTCTTCTCTGGTAACCCGCTCCAGCTGGACGGGCTTGGAGCGAAGGAACTCCCAAAGTTCCCGTAGTCGCGGGAAGGGACCTCCGGCATAGAAAGTGATTTCAAAGTCCTGGTGAAAGCAGTGCGGTTTGTCATCCTCCCCAACCAACCACAAGACGAGGCCTGTCTGGGGATGCTCATAGAGATCAAGGAGCCAGCCGGTACATTCGATCATAGTCTGGTTCGGATCTCCTCGATCTCGTGTTTCATTTCCTGGAGCTGTATGTAGAGTTCATTCTGTTCATGGCGGTTGGTCTTGCGCTCCTCCATCAACAGGATCACCAGTGCGGCTTCCAGAGGCAATAAATCGGTGGCATTGGCAATCGCCACACGCTGTTGCAGGATCGCTTCGAAGAAATGCTCCACGATCCTGCGCTCATTGGGAGGCAGCATTTCCGAGAGGGGTTTGAGGTCGGACACAATCTTCTGTGCGAGACCTGTGGTGGAGAGGAGGTTGCGTCCCATCCTGCCCTCTAAAAAAGCGAAGGTTGTGAGACTGGCGACGGAGCGTCTGCCTGAGCCTCAAGGATTTCATCTGCAACGGAGGCAAGGATAGGGAAGAAGAGCTCATAGTCCTGTAAAGGCAATTGCTGAACAAGCGCGATCACCAGTTTGTATCTTGAAAGATGCCCCACGCTCTGGCAACACTGTTCCAATACGCGCTGGCGCAAGGATAAGTCGACATCCGGGTCGTAAAAAAGATGCAGGAAATCCAGGATCAAGATCAGATCGTCTTGCGTCTCTGCCTGCGCAAGCTGGTCTCGCAGCTGGAGGCAGGTGGAAGGCCGTCCCAGAATCAGACGATCCAGGGTTTCACGGACTTCCACCGTATGCCTGCGCACGGATCGGCGCAAGGTGTCCTGATCAGGCAGCCATTCACCGCCGGCAATCAGATGGAAAGGACCGTGCAATGCCAGGCGGACGATGAGCTCTGTAATGCCTGGGTAAGCCTTGTCTTGTGTCACCGCCAGCAGGACACGAGGCGAGAGGGGCACAGGCGGCAAGCTTGCGAGGGAAATATTGATTTGTGTATTCATACCCTACAGCATATCCACCGCGAAAGATAATAACAATCCGCCAGAGCCGAATTGGCATCAGATTTTTCGATGGATTTTTCGATGGAACCACACGTGGGGTATTGCGGAAATCCTTCGCCTATTAGTGGTGCTGAGTCCACCATTCTTCGGCAGGCCAGCTCTTCAGGATGGCCCGTATTTCTTTCCTGCTGCGCAGATCGAACTTGTAGAAAATGTTTTGTAGATGGGTCTGCACTGTTCCATATCCAACCCCCAGCATGGCTGCGACCTCATAATTCCTATATCCCATGCAAACCAGGGCAGCCACTTCCCGTTCGCGGATGGTGAGGGAAAACCAACGCTTTCTTATGGAAGGGTCCGCCGGAAAAACTTCAAATTCCGGTGGAGCGGTCCCTTCGCCAGCATCACCTCGCCATCCTTGAGTTTCTGGTGGCTTCCCTTGCTGGTTAAGCTCAGGCGCAACGACATCTGCCGCAAAGGCGCGTTTCCCCCGTCTCTTATTTTTCTTGAACAATTGCTGCAGGTGACGTGGAAGAAAGAACATTAAGGTGCCTGGAAAAACCTGTAATCATTTCAACACACCGATCTTTCTCCTGGATGGCCATGTTCAGGTGCTCACCATCTAGCTTTCATCCAAGATGCAATTGTTAGTTGACCTGACGCACACGCTTGAAAGGCGAGTACTGCCTGCCCCGGTCGCCGTGATTATAGTAGAACGCCTGTTCTTGTGTCAAGGCTGTTCGGATTTTTTGTCAGGCAAAGATAAGTCCGGTGCATAGCAAAGACCATTGATCCACGAAAATTACTGCATGGATGAGGTAACAGTGAGAATCGGAGGATCTGATACGCGAGTAGATAGAGGCTATTTATATGATGGCAGCCGAGGTAATCCATGGGGTTCAAATTTAGAAACGTTATGCAGAATTTGATGGGCTTGCAATCGAATCTGGATTATTACGATGAATATAATTAAAAAGAGTGACTTTCGTCACTTGGGCACAATCGCAGATTTGCTAATAATAGGCACGAAAAGTAAGAGCAATGTCATTGGGGGTCAGTCACCCAAAAAGCTCGAACATAAAAGCCCCCACGAGATTACAACTTCATATTTGTGCATCATTCCGGCTTCGTGATTGACTTTAAGGGAGGCACCATGGTCACTCGACGGCACATGACCGCGCTCGGGATCCGCTTATGCGCGGCAATCGTTATGGTTACCAATGCTTTCGGACCAGCGATTAAAGCTAGTGCGGAAGCACAGAAGCAGCAATCAGCGCCAAGCGCCGATATTGCCACAAGCCTGACGCTCGGAAGCGGCTCTTCTTCCCAGGTCGAAAAGGTACCGATCCTGGCCGAACAGACTGCCAAAGAGGCGCAGACCCCGGCCGGAAGCCCCCGTCCACCCCAGATTCAAGTCACAGCCGAACCAGCGATCTATATCCCCGGCAAGCCCATCCAGCTAAGCTGGAAGGTGCTGGGATTAACGGCGCAGCAAAGCCCGGCGGCGACCGTTATGATACATCCCTCCGCGGGGGCAAGCCCGGTAAGCCCGCTGCAGACTCTGTCTGCAAACGGAACGCTGAGCATGTCGGCTGCCAGCGGCGCGAATGCAATGGCCTGGAAAGCGGCCACAGGAGCCCAACTGCCGCTGGAATTCACGGTCGACCTGGTGGTGAACGGGGCAGCGGTGGACACCGAGAGCGTAATCGTGGACCAGCCGCGCTACCAAGTGGCCACAGGCAACGCTGCCACGCTGCGCAGCCTGAACGGCAAAGTTCAGTTAAGCATCCCCGCGGCAGATGCCACCGAACCGCTGGCCCTCGACATTCGCGACCCAGGGCCGAATGCGCTTCAGGGAGTTTCCATGTCATGGCAGCCGGTTGAGATCATAGCGGTGGGACAAAATTCTCAACGAAACCTGCACAGTTTCAGCGCACCGCTTACAGTCCAAATGCAATATGACGAAGCGACTGTCCAGGCGAACGGCTGGGATGAGAACTCCTTGAGCATTTACTATTACGACCCCGACCAGAACGACTGGTTCCCCATGGACACCCAGGTGGACAAGGTCAACCATACGCTAAGCGTACAGAGCAATCACCTGACCGTGTTCGATTGGAACGCCAACAACTGGCAGAGCCAGAGCCTCCCCACGGTGGACACATTCCGCGTTTCGGACTTTACCGGGGCGGCCACCTATGATGTCAACCTGTGGACCCCGCCGGGCCCAGGCGGGCTTCAGCCCTCCGTGGACCTATCGTATAACAGCCAGGTCATCGACGAATTATCGGCGTATACGCAAGCTTCCTGGCAGGCATGGGCTGGAACCTGGATACGGGCGCCATCCTGCGCAACATGCATGGAACCGATTCGGATACGACGGATGATACATTCTCCATTTCAGCAGGAGGGGTGAGCGGACTGCTGCTGCCGATCAGCACCGCCGGAACCATCACGAACTACAACACGGCCGATCAATCGTTTATGAAGGTGCAGTTCGACAGCTCCACCAATGCCTGGACGGCCTGGACGAAAGACGGCACGCGGTATGCCTTCAGCACCACCGCCAAGACCAATTCCACCAGCGGCTGTTCCAGCACACTGGACCTGACCTGGCGCTGGTCATTGACGACCGTGACGGACACGCACAGCAATCACCTGGACTACACCTACACCACCGAATCCAAAGCCGGCTGTTCCAACCAGATCTCGGTATACCCGGCTACCATTTACATATGCAAACGGAAAATATCGCGTCAACTTCGTGCTGGATGGAACGACGCGCACCGATTACCAGAGCGGCTGGACGGCCTCTGCCGCCCGGACGTTATACGGTACACAACGGCTCGGTGAAGTGCAGATACAGTACAACCCCTCCGGTTCCTGGACCACCGTTCGGCGCTACGTCCCGACGTTTGCGCCGAACAACGCAACAACCAACGTCATCTACCCCAATTTCAATTGGAGCGCGGGGGGCAAGACACTTACCCTGCGCGGAATCCAAGAGTTCGGTGCGGATGGCTCGGCCCTGCCCGCGGCGCAGTTCACGTACGATGACAGCATGCATTTGACCGGAGTAGATAATGGCCAGGGCGGACAAGTACAAATGACCTATGAGCGACAGGTCTTGTACGACGACGTCAACAAGGACCTTCGCACGCTCTCCACGTTGTTTGGATCGTCGAATAGCGACGAGTGTTGGTATCATGCGGGTGGATTCCAGACAGGCACCTCGTGGACCAAGTATTCGGGCAGCGGCTCAGTGGGATGCTATTATGATGGAAGCGCCTGGATGCGCGTCTATGCCGCGGTCGGACTGCGCCCGATCCCCGAGAACGTGTCGAAGCCCGGATCCAGGTACCGGCTGCTTGTACAGGGAAGCGTGGGTCCGACTAGGGGCACCACGGGGGTGAACTGGGGGTTCTGGGATACTTCCTGCACCAACTGCGACCAGATCATCTATTCGAGCAGAGTGAGCACCCTTGCCCTGGAGGCATCATTCGAGATGCCGGTAACCTATAACCCGGCGAACACCAAGCTATACCTGGAGTGCGACGACTGTGCGGTCAACAAATACCAGTTCCAGCTCTACCTGACCTATTACCGGGTCATCCAGCGTACGGTCACGGTGCAGCCCACGGGAGTTATCTCTTCGTACACCTACAATTACCTGGGTTTCGCAATGAACAACGCCGACAATTCGGCCGCTGTGGCCGCCAACCCGAGCAGCGCCTTGTATTCCAGAACACTGCGCGAATACCGCGGACATGCCATGTCCGAAGTTGTGGACCCGGGCGGGATGGCTACCCTCAACTGGTTCAACCAGACCGACACACTCAAAGGCCGGCTGTACGATACCCTGCGCATGCAACAGAGCTTCTACGGCTTAATCACCGGCTGGACAGCGATAACCGGAGGCTCCAGCCGCGACAGCGCCTCGCTGGGGCAGGGCAAGGTTGCGATCGCACACCTCAATTTGAGCGGCACCAATGCCCAGGGCCAGGTGAGCCTGAGTGGAAGCCCGGGCCTGACGGTACTGCTGGGATCGGGCAGCGCTTCGGTGAACGGCACTCAACTGCTAAGCTCCGGAAATTTCATCCTGGGCACAGATTACGGCCTGATGATCTTTGTGGATGGAACAAATGGCTTCCGGGTGCGGATGTGGCAGTTAACCAACCCGGCCAACGCCGGGGAGGCAGTGATCACCGGACTAGGAGCGGGCGCACGTACGTTTTCGTACAGCGCAAGCGTGGGCACGCTCACCCTGGACGGGTACGCGGAAGGCAGTCCATACAGCGAGACGATCACGAATTACTCCTCCACCGTGCAGTATGACACCATCGCCAACAACAGTATTCCCGATCTTGCGCAATCAGGCTTGTTGACCTTCAAAGACTTGCAGGTGGCATCGAACCTGGTCACTTCGACGGAAAATCGCACCTACAACGGCGATGCCGCGTTTGTAGGAACCAGGCAGACCTTCAGCTATGATCCGTATGGGAACCCGACGTCTGTCTCGGAGGATTTCAGGGAATAACGGCGCCTGGACGCCTTACCGCACAACGACGACCGAATACTATCCGAACGTGACCAGTTACGTGCTGGACAAACCGGCCCGGCAGGTGGTCCAGGATTCGATCGAGAACCCCGTGTCCGAGACGCTGTATTTCTACGACAACAGCAGCGCCTATACCACCCCGCCAACCCAAGGCAACCTGACAGTTCAGAGAAGCTGGGTACAGAATTCGGACTACAGCCAGCTCTCGTATGGCTATGACACTTACGGGAACCGAACCTCGCAGACTTCATACATGGCCTACGGCACAGCGGCCAGCGCGCCAGCCTCCTCCAGCCAGGAAACCACAACCACCACCTATGAAACAACCTATCATACCTATGCCACTTCGGTGAGCAACGCGCTCAGCCAGCCCACACAGACAGGTTACGACTATGGCCTGGGACTACCCACGAGCGTGACGGATGCCAACAATGCCGTCACATCCGCGACCTACGACGGCTTCGGAAGGCTGAAGACTATTACTGCGCCGGGCGATGGCTCGCCGACCCTGCAAGTGACCTACTACGACACGCGCATCCCGTTCCAGGTGGACCTGACCCAAAGGGTGGATGGCAGCGCCTCGATCCGGCTGAGCCGCTTCTACGACGGCGCGGGGCAGCAGATCCAAACCCAGACCGTGGGGGCCATGGTGAACGGCGTGCAGAAGAATGTTGTGGCGGATTCCCTCTTCAACAGCCTGGGGCAGATCAACAAGCAGACTGTTCCATACGCCGTGACGTACAATGCCACACCGGCTTTCGTCTCACAGAGCTTTAGCCAGCCTACTACGCAGACCGGCTACGATAATTTCGAACGGCCTGCCACGGTGACCGCGCCTAACGGGAATCAAGCCCAGACCAGTTATACCGATCTCACCAGCACGGTGACCGACCCGAAGGGCAGCGCTACAACGACGACGCTGGATGTATGGGGCCGCACGACGCGGCTGCAGCCTCCGACCGGCCCGACCGTCTCATATCAATATGACGTGCTCAACCGCCTGACGGATACCACGCGCGCCGGAAATGTCACACATATTGTCTACGACAATGCGGGACGCAAGACACAGATGAGCGACCCGGACATGGGAACGTGGAACTACCAGTACGATGCGATGGGCAACCTCACGGTCCAGAACGACGCGAGGAACTGCCAACTTTCCATGGGCTATGACAAGCTCAACCGCCTGACGAGCAAGGCCAGCAGTGGAAGCTGCGGCACACAGATCAGCACAACTTATACGTTCGACCAGGGGAGTAATGGGATCGGCCGCCGCACCGGCATGGCCGATAATTCCGGATCCAGCGCCTGGACGTATGACAACCGCGGGCGCATGCTCCAGGAGGTGAGGAGCATCACAGGCGCTTCGCCCTTTACGACTTCCTGGACGTATAACTCTGCCGACCTGCCGGTCACGATGACCTACCCCGATAACGAAGTGCTGACGTATGGCTACAACAGCGACGGCACATTGAACTCGACGACAAGCAGCCTGGGGGCCACGTATGCCAGCGGCACACAATATGATGAAGCGGGTCGCCTGACGAGCCTGACTTATGGCGCCGGCATCATACGCAAGACCTGGTCGTACTTTGCCTGGAACACAGCCAGCCAGGGCGGGCTGCTCTCCTCAGCCACCGCCACGCGCCTCTCGGATTCGGCAACGCTGCAGAACCTGGCCTATACTTATGACAAGAACAGTAATGTGCTGACCATCCTGGATAACCAGGCGGGTCCGCAGACCCAGACCTTCACGTACAACTCGTTGAACCGCCTGACGGGCGCCTCGGCTACAGGCGGGACGAGCGGGTTGTACAGCGAGACCTACCAGTATGACTCTGCCACCGGTAATCTATCCATGAAGGGCGGCGTGACCTACTCTTACGGCAACGGTGCGCATGCCCATGCGGTGACAGCGCTCTCGAACGGAAATACCTATCAATACGATGCGAACGGCGACATGACCCAACGTTTTGTGGGCGCACAGACGTTTGACATGGCGTACGACGCGGAGAACCGGATGGTCTCCGTCTCCCACAGCGGACCCGCGCCGACAATCACGCCGACCAGCACCGCCGCAACCACGCCCTCCCCCACGCCTACGGCGAGCCAGTCCCTAACCTTTACACCCGTGGCTGATTCCTATGTGGATTCTTCCAACCCGACCACCAATTACGGCACGTCCACAGCGCTGCGGGCGGATGGTTCTCCGAATGTCCGCAGCTATGTGCGCTTCACCGTCTCAGGCCTGAACGGGGCCACGATCACGCGGGCGCGCCTGCTGTTCTATATGAACAGCGGTTCGAGCTCGACCCTGAACGCACTGGCAGTGACAGACAACACCTGGGGGGAGACCACGATCAACTACAACAACGCCCCGGCCATGGGAAGCACGATAGCAATCTCTGGCACGCTGACCTCGGGCACCTGGGTCACGCTGGATGTGACCAGTTACGTGACGGCAGCAGGCACATATAACTTCGGCGTGATCACGCCCGGTTCGACAGCTGTAAGCTTTGCCGCGCGTGAGTCGGGCGCCCATGCACCCCAGCTCATTGTGGATCTGGCAGGAACAGGCACGGCGACCCCAACCGCAATACTTTCGCCGACACCGACCAGCTCGTCCACGTCCACACCGACTGCAACCCGAACTTCCGGGCCCACACCAACCTTCTCGCCTACACCTACAGCGGGCTCATCTGCAACCTTCACGCCCCAGGCCGATTCATATGTGGATTCTTCCAACCCGACCACCAATTACGGCACGTCTACGGCGCTGCGCGCGGATGGTTCTCCGGACGTACACAGCTACGTGCGCTTCACAGTCTCCGGGCTGAATGGGGCCACGATCACGCGTGCACGGCTGTTGTTCTACATGAACAGCAGCTCGGGTTCCACGCTGAACGCCCTGGCAGTGGCGGACAATACCTGGGGAGAGACCACGGTCAACTACAATAACGCCCCGGCGATGGGAACCACGATCGCCGTTTCGGGTACTTTAACCACCGGTGCGTGGGCCACGCTGGATGTGAGCAGTTACGTTACAGCAGAAGGCACGTACAACTTCGGTGTGATCACCCCCGGCTCAACGGCCTTAAACTTTGCTGCACGGGAATCAGGCGCGCACGCGCCGCAATTGATCCTGGACCTGGGAGGCGGAGCTACAGCAACCTCGACGCCGACGGCAACGGCAGCGTCCACGAATACAGCGACGCCGACCGCAACAGCAACCGGCCTGCCGACCAGCACGAGCACACGCACAGCTACAGCGACAACCGGTCCTTCCGCGACGCCCACTTATACGGCAACGAACCCTGCTACAGCGACCGCTACACCGACAACGAGCCAGTCCATAACGTTCCTTCCGGACGCTGACTCCTACGTCAATTCAAGCAGCCCCACGACCAATTACGGCACATCCACATCTTTGCGGGCGGACGGCTCTCCGGACGTGCACAGCTACGTGCGTTTCACCGTTTCAGGTTTGGGCGGCCTATCAATCACGCGCGTGCGGCTCTTGTTCTACATGAACAGCAGCTCAGGTTCCACGCTGAACGCGCTGGCAGTGGCAGACAACACCTGGGGGGAGACCACGGTCAACTACAACAACGCCCCAGCTATGGGAAGCACGATCGCCGTTTCGGGTGCGCTGACCACGGGTGCGTGGGCTACACTGGATGTGACCAGTTATGTGACTGGGGAAGGCACATACAACTTCGGCGTGATCACGCCCGGTTCGACGGCTTTGAACTTTGCGGCGCGGGAATCGGGCGCCAACGCGCCCCAGCTTATTGTGGATTTGGGAGGACTGGGCGCAGTACCCGGCAGCAATCATGCGGAGGCGCGCGTGTCTGCCTGGAATGGCATCGGAAATGTGATCGCGGCCTTTGTCATGCAGTCCGTCCGCTCCTGGCGAATGGCTCTCGAACCAGGGAGTCCGACTCCTTTGGCTATGCCTACGGAATCGCCGACCCCTACACCGAGCGACACCCCAACAGCTACAACTGGATCAACCGACGCCCAAACAACAACCGAGGGATTGTCCTCAGGCGACCCGGCTGGCACTGAACCACCAACGCCGGGTGCAACTGCTTCGCCCCAGCCCCCTTCTGCTACTCCCACAGCAACGCTGGCGGCATCACCGGTTGACATGGCGACAACAACCCCGATCGAGACTGCAACGGCAACCCAGCCTGCTACGGCTACGCCTTCTCCTGCGGGGACGATATCGCAAACGCCGACCGCCACGGGCTTACTGCCTGCGCTCGGGGCAGCCGGGCAGATCAACGCCCTGCAGTCACCCGCGCCGATATTCACGAGTGGATCCTTAATTTACAACGGCAACGACGAACGGGTCAAGTCCGGGATGACGACGGACCAGGGTACGACTACAACCTACTTCGTGGGCAATTACTACGAACTGACCGGCTCTGTTGTAACCAAGTATTATTACGCAGGCTCGCAGCGGATCGCGATGCGGGTGGGCGGCACGCTATCCTTCCTGATCAGCGATCACCTGGGCTCAACGTCACTCAGCACGGACGCGAATGGCACGGTTACTTCCGAACAACGATACACGGCCTGGGGCGAAGTGCGCTTCAGCAGCAGCGATCTGCCTACCCAGTACACTTATACCGGGCAGTATTCCTACGCGACTGACTTCGGATTGATGTTCTATAATGCGAGATGGGCGGACCCGGCACTGGGAAGGTTCGCGCAGACGGATACAGATGTGCCAACAAGTCAAGGGACGCAAGCCTATGACCGCTACGCCTATGCAAATAACGACCCTATCAGGTATGACGATCCAACCGGTCATTTTGTACCATGCGGCCCTGCTTGCGATATCATCAAGTGGTGGACTGGGCAGGACGTCGGATATAAAGGTTCGGGCTGGGGATATCCCGTTAGGCAAGCAATATCGGAAGCCCTAAAGGTAGACAACAAGGCCAGTAACTGGGCCTCGGAATGGGCTAGGTCGTTGCTTGAAAGAGATCGGGTCCAGTTAGTTGGACAGGCGGTCAATGACCTAAAGGACGATCCCGCTCTACTTCGCCTGCAATCCAGAATTACGAGTAGAGTAGCCGCCGATCCCCGCTATGGCGAGAGGCCCTTCACTCCTAATCCGAGTATTGGAAATAGTGTCACGTTTGGAGAAACGGGAAACATGTTGCTGGATGCTACTCACCAAGCCACATGGACCGTACGAGCTGCTGAGGTTAATGCAAGTATGCATGTAGGGGCGAATGGGGATATTACGATGAACTACCATCTTTCTGATACGCTCGACTTGAAGCCAGATTGGACAAGTGGCGCCAGAACCGGAGCTAGTGGTTTCTTTTATAATGTTGTGACTTCTGTGCTCGGCCCAATCTGTCACCAAGCTCTAGGTGGAAACGATCAAATGAAGTGGAGGCCGATTGGACCACCGTGATCGTCAATCGCATGAGGTAAACATGAAGAACAAACTCCTACAGCTTCTCTTAGGTATAGTTCTGATATTTCAATTATCGGGCTGCATTATTGCAGATACTCGACCACAAGACCCATTCTATCAGGACAACGGAGATTGGGATCATGATCTAATTCCTCTCATAAAACCTTACTATATGGTTTATCTGGGAAAAGAATTCGCCTGGCAAATGCCCTTACAGGCCAACCCACCGTCGCAGGACACTTACTATTATTATGAGTTGCATGACATACGGAAAATAGCTGTTGAGCATGGGGTAATAATGATTTATACACCTTTTACAGAGGAGGTAGATACCAGCATTGGACAGAAGATCTTTCATTGGTTTGTCGTAGTGCCTGATCAGAATATTGAAAAGGGCTTCGAAAACGAAACTGGTTTCTTGGCCTATATTCAGAATCGCGTCTAAATTCGCCGGGTTGGAAAGACCCCAACTCCTTATTTCTGCAGTTCGCCAAAACAGGATGCCTAGATTGGATACCTGGTGTAGGTAAAAACCAAGAAATTCACCTAATGCCAAGCCGAGGCAGCCGGGCAGATCAACGCCCTGCAGTCACCCGCGCCGATATTCACGAGTGGATCCTTAATTTACAACGGCAACGACGAACGGGTCAAGTCCGGGATGACGACGGACCAGGGTACGACTACAACCTACTTCGTGGGCAATTACTACGAACTGACCGGCTCTGTGGTAACCAAGTATTATTACGCAGGCTCGCAGCGGATCGCGATGCGGGTGGGCGGCACGCTATCCTTCCTGATCAGCGATCACCTGGGCTCGACGTCACTCAGCACGGACGCGAATGGCACGGTTACTTCCGAACAACGATACACGGCGTGGGGCGAGGTGCGCTTTAGCAGCAGCGATCTGCCGACCCAGTACACTTATACGGGGCAGTATTCGTACACGACTGACTTCGGATTGCTGTTTTACAATGCGAGATGGGTAGATCCTTATCTTAACCGCTGGACCCAGCCTGATTCGATTGTACCAGACCCGTCTAATCCGCAGAGTCTCGACCGCTACAGCTACGTGCTGAACAATCCTATTCGATACACTGATCCATCTGGACACAATTTCTGCGATGAGGATGGCAATTGTTATGGTGCGAAAGGCTGGTACCGGGCACCGGGTGCGCCTAGATTAAGTGTTATCGATACCTACAAGAAGATGATAAATGTCGAGTTCGGCATAACGATGGTGGATAACAAAACAAAATGGAGCCTTACAAACGTACAAACCACTTACAGGGCTTTGAATATGATCAACAATGTGCTTAACAGTAATTTAAGAACAATGGTTCGCGGAACTACATTTACAATGACGGATGGAGGTAATCAATACTATGGCATAACAGGCTCTACAGGAGTCACGTTCCACGTCGCCAGTTCAAACACCCAAATACCGCTCACTAATTTTCTACATGAGACAGGACATTTACTGGACTTTGTACCAGCCACAAATGATGTGTTTTCTGGTAGCCTTCCAAAGAGCCCTACATGGGTCAAAAACGGTTATGTTAATAGTGAGCTCCTTCTTGGCAAATTAGCAGACCCGGTACAAGCACAGCCCATGAACGAACCTTACGATCCACATGAATACTGGGCAGATGCCTTTGCGAATTATGTGGCTGGCAATATAAACCTAGCAAAATCGGAAGGGGCAGACATGGCTACAGATGTGGCCAACGCACTTCAGCCATATGTTAATCCCTGATAAGACGAGGAGCAATTGGAAGGACCTTGAAGATGAAACCATTGGCTTTGTTATCTCTGTCTTTGCTTCCAGTATTCGCTATGGCTGGATGCACGCCACTTAGCCCAACGATACAGCTAACGCAGATACCCTCGGCAATCGTTCCAACGATTCCTACGTCAGTTCTGACGCCAACAGGAACCGCCAGATTGCCCTCTGATACACCTCCACCAACCGTGACGCTGACGCCGGTCGATACATTGGAACCTGCCCAAGCCAGGGGAACGATACAGCCTCTGCTAAAAGATCCGATGAATTGCGCGGTTCCTTGCTTCTGGGGGATCATCCCGGGAAAAACATCTTTCTACGAAGCAAGGATCTTCTTCAGCAAGCTGGGTTTCACTCCCTTTGAAGGTATAGATCCGAATTCAAGGAAATATTTCTATACTGTTTCGTATGACTCCAGCACCGGCTATGACTTTTATGTAACCTTTTACAGAGACACCAATAATTTGGTGGAAAACATCGTTGTATCACCGGATATTCCCAAGCCAAAAGAAGGAAGCCCACGAGAATGGATTGCCTATTCTCCAGAAACATTGATCAAACGGTACGGTGCCCCTTCGCGCGTAGAATTTGCAGTCGGTTTGGGGCCGAACATTGGGATCAATATGATCATGTATTTTGATGCATCGGGCTTGATCGTACACTATCGCGGCTATAACATGAACCCCCAGCGGTTTTGCCCATTGACAGCTCCCTTTGATTTTGTCCGTCTTTGGATGGGGCAAAATCCGCCGGACACACCTTCTTTTGAGACGGTACCGCTGGAGAAGGCAACTTCGCTCACGATGGACCAGTTTTCTCAATTGATGAAGGGAGATCCTGAAAAGGCTTGTTTTACCGTGAAAGGAACAGCTCTTCCATAGGTAGCCATCGCTCTCTTTGAAAGGCAGGTACCGAAATCCTGACTCTGCCTGCGATGTAATACGCGGGTGCCGAAGAGTCAGTTTATTGCATTTTGTCCGTTGCAGTGGCAGAGACACGAAAAGAGCAGAACGTGCTTGGACACATCTCTGCCCCCGCAACGGAACTCGCGGGCGCACGGGGCAGCCGGGCAGATCAACGCACTGCAGTCACCCGCACCGATCTTCACGAATGGATCCTTCATTTACAACGGCAATGACGAACGCGTCAAGTCCGTGATGACGACGGACCAGGGTACGACTACGACCTACTTCGTGGGCAATTACTACGAACTGACCGGCTCTGTAGTGACCAAGTATTACTATGCCGGGTCGCAGCGGATCGCGATGCGGGTGGGCGGCACGCTGTCCTTCCTGATAGGCGACCACTTAGGCTCGACGTCACTCAGCACCGATGCGAACGGCACGGTCACTTCGGAGCAGAGATACACGGCGTGGGGAGAAGTGCGCTTCAGCAGCAGCGACCTGCCTACAAAGTACACTTATACCGGGCAGTATTCCTACGCGACTGACTTCGGATTGATGTTCTTTAATGCGAGATGGGCGGACCCGGCACTGGGAAGGTTCGCGCAAGCAGACAGCGTATTGCCAGGCGCTGGGAATCCACAGGCATATGATAGATATGCGTATTCGCTCAATGATCCGGTGAAGTATGTTGATCCGACGGGACATGATCCGTGGTGGTGTCAGACAGCAACCTGTCTAGCCCAAGCCCCTAGCCCTGGCGGTAATCCTAGTTCTGGATCGCAGTCAGTTACGCCAACTGCAACTCAGATATCGATAGTAGGAACTATAGGTGTATTTGGCGGTTCGCAGGGAACCACGATGGATGCCCCAGGACCTAGAATTCCTGGTGCACAATTGCGATATTGGACAGCACCTCCTCCTAAGTATAGTATGTGGTATTCCCAGTATCCGGGCTATCATGATTTTAGAGCGTGTCCATCAAATCCAGAGTTCTGGAATTGCAATGGATCAAACTCGTACCAAGGAAATCCCTACGCTGGTAAACCGGGTCAGGCAAAATGGGCAAATTTATACGGCAATCCGGAATCAGCGTTACCAGTGGTTGTTGTTGGATATAGTTCAGGCACAGACGCAGGGGTACTTTATGCAAAGATACGACAAGGTGAAAATGCACCCGTAAAGGCATTAGTTTTAATTGGGCCTGCGTTTGGGTCCACCGGTCTGAGCGGTGAGCAGTTGGATGAGGTAGGCTACAAATCTTTGATTAATGATATTGGAAAGCCTACTTTAATCGTTGATGAGCAAAGCCGGCTAGATCATTGGCAGGTCGTTTTCAATGGCAACTCAAACGTAGAATTCCAAGTTTATACTCCGCAGCAAGGAGATCCAGATTCACATTGGACGATGAGTAATGATCTGAGTACGACAGAAAAGATATATCAGTGGATCGAAAATCTGCATTGAGCTAGCGGTGACAATCTCATATTTGCCTGAAGGTTTCTCGATGGGTGAAAAAATGCAAAGATGGAAATCTCTTTTCTGCGTAACCCTCTTGATACTCAGTGCCTGTGTTAGTATCAATAAAACACCTCTGAAAGCTTTAACTGTCTCGGCGTATAGTTATGGCGAATCGTGTATTCCGCCCATTATTCCCTTTGCGTTCCCGCCTAATGAGCGACCTTCCATCCCCCCGGTTGCCAAGAATAAAATATTACCGTCTGGTTCTTGGAAGGTGGAAATCGCCTTGCCGCATCCTCCCCAAGGAGCGATAAATTTTGATTATATTTCCGCTGTCCGCCCTGAGGCTAATCATAATGAAATTTGGATACAGAGACAATCGCAACCTATCGGCAACAATGCCTCTCTGCCAGAATTAAGTCAAGTTTTGATCTATCGAATTGATACAAAACAATGGCAAGTTCTTCCCGATCAGATTCAGGGAGCCCAAGCCCGTATTTTAAATCTTTATCTATCAAAGGATGGATTGCTTTTTGCGAACATTTTGATTTCCAGCAAAGTTATGTTGGGCTTATATGATGACGGTAACGGACAATTTAGACTTATCAATAATAGCGAGAATTTGCCTAACGGTACCTCCTTATTGGACGACAAAGGTTCCCTGTGGATATTGAGCCATAATGATGGCATCTACAGTTTTGACCTTGGTAAAGACCAACTTAGAAAAGAGATCAACATCCCTGATCTAAATGTCTATGAACCGGGTATCTATGGTAAGATGGCGGCATTTGCACCCGATGGAAGTCTCTTTTTCCTGAACATGCGAGATACTGGGGATACAGAATTAATCCGATACAACTCCACTTCCAATAAACTTGAAAGGGATATCCCCTATTATGTGTCTCTTGACCCAGCAGCTATGAGTCTTTATATCGATCACATTGGCAATGTATGGTTAGGAGATAGGGGATGGATGTCACCAGATGGAATCTGGTATAAGATTGTACGCTCCCCTATATTCATCGCTGAAGGAGTGCCAGACATTCCTCTTAAATATGTGTGGGTTCGCCCAGCAATCTTGTTGGAGAGTTCAGACAATCGACTCTGGTTTCGGTCAGATAATGGGATGGCCTGGCTGGATCCTCAAAAGGGTGAATGGTGCTGGTTCACGACGTATCAATCCAATATTGTTGAAGACCAACAGCATAATCTATGGATGATTGCCGATGGCAAGCTGTATAAGGATTCTCTTGAAAATAAGTAAGCCTTGAACCTTTGACCAACATCAGTTTCGTCCAATCTCGCGATGGCCAACGCGTCAAGGAAATTATGAGGACGGAGTAGGGCTCCAACATTGGCCTACTTCGTGGCAATTACTATGAACTGACCGGGTCTGTGGTGACCAAGTATTACTACGCCGGCTCTCAGCGGATCGCGATGCGGGTGGGCGGCACGTTATCCTTCCTGATAAGCGACCACCTGGGCTCAACCTCGCTCAGCACTGATGCAAATGGCACGGTCACTTCAGAGCAGAGATACACGGCCTGGGGCGAGGTGCGCTTCAGCAGCAGCGACCTACCTACCCAGTACACGTATACGGGGCAGTACTCGTACACGACTGACTTCGGATTGCTGTTTTACAATGCGAGATGGGTGGATCCGGCCCTGGGAAGGTTCTCGCAGACGGATAGCGTATTGCCCGGCGCGGAGAATCCGCAGGCGTATGATAGGTATGCATACGTCCTTAACAATCCACTGCGACTTAGCGATCCGAGTGGGCATGTTTCGTGTCAAGGAGCGAATTGGGATGATGGTCCACAGTGCTTCCGAAAATCTATTGATGAAACATTGCTGCAATATGGTGTAACGACATCCGGTATGGATCTCCTACACAAGGGTGTAGTCTTAGAGGCTGTTCATACTGTCGGATACAAACTTTCCACCCTCATGGGTGGCTCTGCCGAAACCGCGTTCCGCCAAGTATACGACCATGTCAATTTGGCCTGGGGAAATTCCGGCGCTGGACCGGGTTGCGACCCCATTGGAGGCGGCGGCTGCACATCCACTGCTCATCAGATTAACTTTGCATCGATGACTGGAGATAATAACCACACTCCATACCGGATGGTGAAAAATGTGGTGCATGAATTGGGACACGCATACGATCTCGCCCTAGGTCATCGAGATGGAGCAACAGGACGTTGGATCAGAGTTAGCGATTCTCTGCCGCTTGACACCAAGACGATTCGAGAGCAGGTCTTACGTCCAAACCTAGCGGACAATGGAGAATTATCACCAAATCATTATGACTGGCAACAACATCCACCAGAGATGGACGAGAAGGGCTGGTCTTCAATAGAGACCTTCGCCGACATGATGATTGCTTGGACATATAATGCATGGAATACAAGTACTGATCCACAATCCATGGCAAATGTAAGCATTGCTGAAACCTGGATGAATCATTCGGTGCCTTAAGGCTGGTAAAACATCCCGATCTACGCGAGGATGATATGAAATTACAAATGACAGTAAGGTTGCTTGGTGCGATACTAGTCGGGATCTCGATTACCAGCTGTGTATCAACCATGCAAAATAGGAGTGTACCTTTGCAGGAGGCCACCATCTCTGTAACAAGCAAAGCAACATCTAGCGTGCCTCCTATGACGCTCTCGGTTGGTACTCCCAGAGCCATTCCGACTCTGCGAATTGAACAGGGATATTCCCGACTGCTGGACCTCTTGGCAAATAACGGGGGCTGCCGCTTGCCTTGCCTTTGGGGAGTTATCCCTGGTAAGAGCAGCAATCAAGATGCGCAAGGTGTATTTGAACCTCTGAGCGGTATTTCTAACTCGTTCATTTTTGGTCCAGATGGAGGCGGCATTACACCTGTTTACACTGAGGGAGTCATGAGACTCTATGCTAATGTAAGCTTTCTTTTCGAGAATAATGTGGTAAGCGGCATTAACCTGCGTGCCTCCGCACAAAGAAAAGTGAGTGATAACGTTCACGGTAATTTTTGGATCGATACTTATAACTCAGTCTCCTTCGGGAAACGGCTTCATCCTTACATGTTACAACAAGTTCTGTCTGACTACGGAGTACCTGCAGCAGTTATGATTTCCACCGATGGAGGGCCAAATCGCGGTGAAAATGTGCCGGGTTTTTACATCGTGCTAATCTATCCTGATCAGGGTTTGCTGGTCAGCTACACCACATCCAGACAGTTAATCGATGGAAAGGTCCGCGGCTGCCCGGCGGATGCTGGTGTAGAGCTTGATTTGTATCCTTCAGGCCATGCAGACAATTTTGCCTATATGGTGGCTCAAACGCGATGGGCATTTCTTTGGCCCGTTCTTCCCGATAGTCCGAATTGGAGGTCTATCGATAAGGCAGCATCCATGTCACCGGAGCAATTCTATGAGGTCTTCCGTGAACCTGCCACCCAGTGCATCGAAACACCGGCGAACCTTTGGTATGTACCAGAAAAGTAATCTTTTGTTCTCACATAGCATTGAAGACCAACAGCATAATCTATGGATGATTGCCGATGGCAAGCTATATAAGGATTCTCTTGAAAGTAAGTAAGCCTTGAAACTTTGACCAACATCAGTTTCGTCCACTATCGCGATGACCAACGCGTCTAGGATAATATGGCGACGGAGCAGAGCTCCAACATTGGCCTACTTCGTGGGCAATTACTACGAACTGACCGGCTCTGTTTAACCAAGTATTACTACGCCGGCGCTATGTGCGGGCGTCCCCATGCTACGCAAGCTACGGAAGTGAGCGATGGGAATCACGAGCCTCGGCCTTGGAGTTTTACTCGAGGGGTTTCGGCGTCAGCAAAATGTGTGAAATCCCAATTGTTTTAACGAAACAGCCGCCTTGCGGCGGCTGTCTGAGCCCGAGGGGGCACCCTACAATTTGGATTATAGCACCGACAGCCATCCACCCAGGATGGCTGTCGCTTATCTCAGTAACCGACAGCCTTTTCATACCTGCAACCCCATCCCCGTATCATGAACAACCGATGCTCTGGTTGTTCATTTACACTCTCGCCATTGGCCTGTATGACCTGCGCACCGGGCGCATCCCAAACTTGTGCACGCTGCCCCTGATCATTGCAGGACTGATCGCACATTTTCCCGGAAGCCTTGATTTATGGCTGGCGAATCTGATCTTGTTGCTCGCCTGGACCAGCGAATGGATGGGAGCCGGAGATGTAAAGCTCTGGCTGGCAGTGTTGTGGATCCTGCCCTCCGGGTCATTAACTCTAGCGCTCCCGATCATGTTCATCACATTTTTCCTGACCAGCCTCGCCCAAATCCTGTGGAGGGTGATTAGAAAGCAATCGACGGTCCATTCGCCAACTCCTGCGGCGTGGCGCACAATCCCTTTCGTCCTGCTGCTCTGGTATGTACACTGATCTGTTCCTTGCCTTGCTCAACCGCAAGAATCCGCGTGGGCATCCCATTCTCTCCGCGATGGTCTATGCCTTCTGCCCTACGGCAGCGCGCTGGTGGCTGGCTGGTGCGGATCCCACGCTGTCCTTTGATCCCATCTGGCAATCGCTGCAGGACCTGGCTTCCGGTGGGACTCTCCTCGATCACCTCATCCATTATGGTTTTGGCAGCCTGACCGAGGAAATCAAGAAGTACGTCCATGAAGTTCAGGCATACCGGTCCTTACATCCCATTACCGCACCGGAAACCTTACCACTATTCCGCGGCGGAAAAATCCCGGCTGGTATGCGCTTCGGTTCACAGAATGCAATCAACAATCTGGGCGGAGATTGGCGCAATCTTTTTATTTATGTTCGCACCTGGGCTTTTCTGTCTCAAGATTGGCGATGGGGTATGAACATTTCGCGGGAGGCCGAATACCTTTTGTCCGGTGAGAAGGTTTCGCTCACCCTACCGGACACTCGTATACCTCTGCAATTCGATACCTGGGTCTGGAAAGTGCCGGTGGGTCACGTAATGGAAATCAAGATCGGCCTATTCGTCGAACGCGGCGAACAAGACCAGTTGCGACTCTCTCTTCTGGGACGAAGCAGTCCAGTGGGCGATCAGCCCTGGCCGAATACCCCTGTAGTCTTTGCCCTCGACCGCGAGACGGGAGAGGCAGGACATTTTGACCAGACTCTAGCGGATAAAGATTTGGATCGAGTTGTCCAATCCCTGTCTTCTTTAGCAAAGAATGGACCTTATCCTCCGGTGAATGCCTTGAACCATCCATCTGTATGCAAGAGCTGTGGTTATCAGCATCTGTGCTATGAGAAACATTCCATTACTCCGCATGCCCTCAACAATCTATGAAAAAAGCCCGCCCTTTCATCATGCTTGCCCTGTTTCTTGGCGTATTCTCAATGAGCACTTTGGCGATGGCCGCAGGATCAACGCGTAACAGGATATTGGGATATGAGCTGACAACGACCCCGCCTCCGACACCGACCGCTACGCCTTCTGGTGGCGGCGGCTCGGTGGTCACCAGCATTACTCAAATCTTCCATCATCTGGAATTCCCGGCTGAGACCATCTCGGAGGCTCTGGCCGGGATATTCAACAAGGCGGCCGACCAGGAAGTGAATTCGATGAGTGAAGAGGTCGCTCGCTGGACCGTGGTGATCGGTGAGATCGTTCAAGCACCGTCCCAAGGAGACTATAGCAAGGTTGCCCAATCCAGTCTGCCGACGGCAGCCGCACTGGCTCCCGCATTGTTTCTATTGCGTCTGGCTTTATATCACTGGGGACGACTGCTCGGTGATGATGACAGCGGCCTGCGCGTGGTGGGAGATTGGGTAACGGCCGGTGCACTGGCGGTTGTATCGGGACCGTTCCTGGATCTGATCGTCCGTCTGGGCTGGTGGATGGTGGGAAAGGTAATCGGCGAGACTGGCCTGCTTGCGATGGATTTCATCAAGTCAACCACCGCCACGTCGGTCGTCCTGGGTCTTGCCAACCTGACCTTCCTTGGGTGGTCTGATCTCCATCAGCCTCTCCCTGGGTTCGCTGTTAGCCATCGGCGGCATGTTGTTTGCCTTTGCCTCGGCGAACGCAGTGTTATTCATTCTTGCAGTGCTGGCGCCGCCGCTCGCCATTGCAAGCGTCCTGCCGCAGGCGGGCTGGTTGCGCTCCTTGTGGTTGAAGGCCGTCCTGTTGATCGCCTTGTTACCGGTCGTGGCTGGCGGTGTTTTCAAGGCCGGGCTGGCCGCCAGCACCTGGTTCGGCGATCAGGGACTCTTGTCTGCCATCATCCGTGTGATCTGGTTATGGGGCGCGACGGGCTTGCTGCTTTCGCTGGCTGGGATATTGGGACGGATGACCATCATGACTTCGGCAGATGCCGTACGGCAGATGGTCGGGGCAGTGAAGCAGGTCGTTTCCATCGCGGCCCTGGCTGCCAGCGGTGCCGGGGCGGCTGGCGCAGCGGGTGGGGCAGCAGGAGGCGGAGGTGCGACTGCTGCAACCTCAGGAGCTGCTGCTGGGGGAAGCAGTTTAGGTGGAGGCGAAGCCGCGTTGAGTTATCTGAACGCAGCGCAGGAACTGACCGGTCGTGCAGCGACCTTCGAAGCCATGGGTTTGAATACTCCCGCGGCCTATAACCGCTCCCTGGCACATGGTCACGAACTGGCCGCACGACAGAGTCAACTAACTGAGCGGATGCAGCACTTTGGCGGAGGCCAGCCTCAATCACCGGACTTTGGTTTCTCTTCCTCCGTGAATACTGCCATCCAATCCAACTTCAATGGATCGACCGAGGATTTCAGACGCGGCTTCGAAGCTCTTTCGCCGCACGTTTCACAACATGGACTCGATCCAAATGCTCTCGCCGCGCAATATCCGGAGGACACCGCACACATGGTGCAAGCCTATCTCGGCCACACCGAGGAAATCAACGAGGCGAGCGATCCGCTGTATCGAAGCGCGGAATTGGGAAAGGCCAGTCAGGTGCAGGGCATGATCACCTTTATGCCATTAAATAAAAAAGACGAAGGTGATGGCTGCATGACCCTGACAGAATCCTTCGCGCTGGTTTCGTTCACGTTATTTAGTTTTGCAGATTTGCGTTATCGTCTTGTGCCGGGGATCGAGATCTTCTTTCTCGGCACGGTTCTGCTGACGCTACCGATGAACCCCATTCAAACCGGATTGATTCTGCTGGCTTGTGTATGGGGTTTATTCAGCAAGGTTCCAGGCTTTTTATCTTTACCGCTTTTGTTCTATCCACCTGCCTGGCCGGTGCTGCTCACCGGTTATGGTTATCGACGCGGCCTGATCGGTCGCGCGGATTTACTGGCAGTTAGTGGATTGGCCTGTCTCTTTCCTCTGCCTGCGGTGCTGCTGGCATTACTGGGATTGGAGGTCTGGCGCAGAGTTTGGGTACGGCGGCAGGCCGGTCCGATTCCAGCGCTGCCCGGATTGCTGCTTGGAATTGTTTTCTTTCTTCTTTTTCGTTTGTTCTTTTCGATCTCCTAGCGACATCTGAACTCATCCCCCTGCTTCACTTGAATATCATGGCGGCATGCCGCGCTCTGGAACCCTGGGCAACCCTCAGCCCTACATCCCCTTTGGAGTCTTCGCTGGCCTGCCATTCTGGGGCGGCGGTTTGACGTTGCTGGCTGCCGCGCCAGGCATCGGCAAGACTTCCTGGTTGTTGCGGATGTTGTTCGAAGCCGCCTCTGCCCACATCCCTGCTGCGGTGGGATGTTACGAACACACCCCCGAAGAATTGCGTTATCGCCTGTTCCTGCAAGTGGAAGCGATGACCAGCGGTCCACATGCACAGGCTCCGCAGGAGCAAGTCGAGATGAAGCTGGCGCGTGCCAGTGAAGCCGTGTTGTTGTCCTTGAATTCCCAGGAAGATACCGTGCGCGCCCTGGAAGATCTGCTTCTGCATGATTATGCCCTTCCCCATGTACGGCTCTGCACTTGTGGCAGTGGACTATCTCAACCGTGTTCCGGTGGTTGGCCTGACCGGCATGATGAACGAAGAAGGCCGCAGCGGGGAAGCGGCGGCGGCTTTGCGCGTGCTGGCGCGCCAGCATGGTTGGGCGGTGATCGCGGCTGCCGCCTTGAAGTCCGATCATTTCAACGACAGCGATGATCTGTCTGCCCTGCTGGGTGATGAACGTGTCCCGTATGAAGCGGATCGCGTGCTGGTTGTCCAGCGAAACGGCGAAGTCGGATCATGTGGGTGTGTTCCCTTGGAGGTCATCACACTGAAAGATCGCACCGGACCTCCCAGTCGCTGGCCGATGCAGTTCTGGGGCGCGCGCTTCTATCCTGCTTTGGAACCGGAATTTCACAAGCACGACGCCAATCCCTTGTTGCTTTCTCCGGTGATCATCGGCTCAGGCCTGTCGTACTGGCTCTCGATGCGCATGATCCGCAATGGTCTGTCCATCGAAGCCTCGATGGGCTTGCAGGCCGGGCAGCAGGGTGAGATCCGCCTGGACCGGCTGGGCCGCGTACTGTAGTGAAGGCGATCTTTCGCTTTTCGATGTTCATGATGGCCGCCCCGATCTTGTGCGGGGCGGCTCTGGTTGTTGGATATGTGTTGATCGTTGTTATGACCATCCCACAGCTACCTGCCTGGGCGCAGCCCGGCGTGGAACAATGGTTGTTCGATATCCCGCAGGATGCTGAAAAGAGTGACAACGGTTCATCCGGCGATACTTCTTCTCCGGCGGGCTTGAGCGCGGTGTTGTGGGATGGGTACAGTGGACCCGAGTCTGACATCTATGGTTTACCTTTAGTGGGTCCGATCCAGCATTGGAGCACCTGGTATGACAAACCTTTGCTGGGTTGCCTCTTTCACGATCCGCATTATCAATCTCATACCGGCAATGATTTTCCTGTAAACGAAGGAACGCCTGTGCACACAACGATTGGGGGCAAGGTGGTCTGGGCAGGGTCGAACGGACCGTGGGGCAATCTGGTGGTGATTGAGAACAACGGCTACCAGGTCTGGCTGGCGCACTTGAGCAGCATCTCGGTCTCCAAAGGCGAGATCCTGCATTATGGGGATGTCGTGGGCTTGAGCGGGAACACCGGCAACAGCACGGGCGCGCATCTGCATTACGGCATCATGCAGAAGACCGGCGCGAACACTTATGTCTGGCTCAATCCCCAATTGTTTTTCAACGAAGATGAATATATCAATATCGGTTGCTCAAGCTGACCCATGACGGTCCGTGTCGGTAGGATCACTTTTTCCGATTGGAAGTCACTGCCATTCCAGGATGGCTGGACGGATACCTTTATCTTCCGCATGTCCGCGCTGGCCTGTCTTCCGCCTGCCGATTACGGCAAGTTAATTCGGCAGTTGGCAGCCCCGGTCCAACGCTTGCGGCGCAGTGCTTCCATTTGGGTACAGGTGGATGGACCGGGAGACTGGTATGCGGCGGAGGTTCGCAGGACACTCAAAGGATTAAAGCTGCCCGTTGCTATTACTCGCGGAGAAGAAGTAGACTGGTTGGATTTTTCGTTCCCTCCATGGTTGGGAATCTCTCCCTCACCGCATCCGCCAATTGTGGAAGACAAACCATGCCCTGTGTCGCAGGAAGGAATGTTATGTTTGCAAGCCCTGGGGCGGATGGAAAAGGGGAATGAAGATGAAATTGCGTCTCTTGCTGGATTACCCGTTAGCACAGTAGAGACTCTTCTCCCACAGCTCCAAAAGGATCGGTTAACAATATATAAGGTTGGCAAAAAGATTCTGCGGAAGAAGGTCAGAGCCAGTTCAGATGGATTCGTTTCCTTCCTGGCATCCTACTCGTCCGGGGTTGTCTCTGGCATTGCGGAGTTGGGGCGTGCCTCGTAATCTGGCTTTTAAGTCTAGAAAGGAACGGAATTTGTACCAAATTGAATCCGATCACCGGCATATTGCGCGCCTCTGGCCGGCATGGTTGAAAGCTGCCTGGCCGCAGGCTGAGATTTGGACAGGCTGGAGCGAAGTGGGAATTCCTGGTTTAAACGTGATTCCCGACGCGCTGGCCTGGGGAAGAGTTCAGGGATATGAAACCCTGTTCTGGCTGGAGGTTGGAGATGAACACAAGGCAGAGGAGCAGATCGTTGACGATGTAGGTAAGCGACTAAGCCAGACTATTCAGCTTTCTGAACGAACTGGTGTACGATTGGTCTTTGCACACCTTGGACCACACTGGGTGCATGAAGCAGCGCGTTGGGCATGCATGCATTTGCCGCGTAAGGTGGCTGTGGTGATGGGGGATTGGCGAAGGTTTGGCGAATTGCCTATAAATGAATGGGGCATTGTTTCGCGTGAATGAAGGTGATTTTCCTGCTCGGTTTTCAAAAGGCAATAATATTTATTTCAGCGCTCAGACAATATCGAAATCTGAGCGCGGGCTCGATATGTCTGGGTCGTCGAACTCTTAATTCTTGTTCTTCTCGCGTACCTACCTCCTGAAAATAAAGCACTTCCCGCATCAAGGATCTATAGAGGTCTCAGATCAAGAGCAATGTAATCAAAAATCGAATTTCTTTTGTCTCCGATCAGATTTTTTTCTGCTGAAATCACTTCTTCGAGGAGCGGAATCAAAGGGCTTTCCCCATCCCAGTTACTTGTCAGAATCTCATCGTTCCCCAGCTCCTTACGGATCCGATCTGCAACGAACGCACACAGCCAGATATCATCGACATAGCCGTACGGCCCTTCCAATTCCTCCGGGATGATATCCAAAGGCAGGATAAAGTAAGCAATGGCGGCCAGCACCAGCGGGCGCAATTCGCGTGGCAGGTGGGGGTCATCCAGCAGATGGGTAAGGAGACGGTAAAAGGCAGGAGCCTGGTAGATCAGGTCATCATGCCGGCCTTCATAATTGGCAATATCTTCTTGCAGGAGTTGATCGAAGGGTCTCATTTCTCGCCTTTCTCGTTACGATCCTGATAATGCGGGCAGATCGCGCGAAATTCGGAACAATTCTGACAGTATGCCAGGCGGGGCGGGAATTGCTCGCCATGAATGCGGGTCAGCAGATCGGTAAGCTCGGCCTGCGATTGGCCCTTCTGCGCCGGTGTCCAATCCCAACTTTCAATGTGTCCATCTTCCAAAAAATGAGCCGACTGGCGCACCACGGGCAGGTTCAATTCAAACTCAACGCCCAAAGCATACAGTCCCAGCTGCAAAGAGACCTGTTCCATTTCACCCGCTGAAGATTTGGAGGTCTTGAAGTCCACGATCTCGACGCCTCCATCGTTGGTCTCGCGTATCAGGTCCACTTTTCCCAGCAAGACATCCCCTGCGAAAGAGAATGAGAAGGGTGTCTCTGCTGAGCGGGTTTGTTTCAAGCGATCGCCGTGGTCCAGCAGGTACCGAGTAAGCTGCTGAACGGCAGCGCGCTTGTATCCGACCTCCTGTTCGGGCTTACTGCGTGGCGTGGAAAGCCAGGTCTGTTCCACCAGTTCGGACAATTCATCCGGAGCGGTACTCTTGCCCTGAAGAGCGCGCTGGTGGATGGCTTCCAGACAACGGTGCACGTTAGCACCGAAGTCCACCGGATCCAGCCAGGGTATTTCCAGCCCGTAGACCACGGAGAATTTGTAGCGCATCGGGCACTGAAGATAGTAGGCAAGCTGGGAGAAACTGTGCCTGGGACGCGGCTCACCACCGGACGGCGGGCGGCTTTCGATGCCTTTGACCTTTTCTTCAGAATAGATGGCGGCAGCCTTAAGGTCCGGGCCGAACATCTCGTTTAAGAACGGGCTGGGACCGCCGCCGCGTTTATTCACTACATCGGCCGTCCCTACGATCAACAAATCCCGGGCGCGGGTGGTAGCCACATAAAACAGCTTACGCTCGTCCACCAGGTGGGGATCTGTCACACCAGGTTCAAGTTCGCCGCTGGCCCGCAAGGAATATGGGATTTCATAAGGATCGCGTCGCCGGCTGGTTGGGAGGCGACCATCCATGGCCGCGCCCAACACCACCACCGGGAATTCCAACCCTTTCGCCTGATGGATGGTCATAATGCGCACAACATCCTCCGCTGGAGGCACCGAAGGATCCACTCCGCTGTCCCTGACCAGCTTCAGGTATTCACGAAATGGGTAGAAATTTCGTGTTGACCCGTATTCATCCCAGGCAGCAATCAAGCTGCTGAGGATGCCCAGATTGGAAAGGGCCGTGGCATTCCCAGCGCGTTCAAAGCGCGCGGCACAGCCGGTCGCGGCTAGTAGATCGTAGAAGATCTCCAAAGCGGATTGGTGGGCCTGCGCCTGCACCTTGCTCTTGATCTCCAACAGTTGCAGCAAGCGAAGGCGATCTCTGGCATTCTCAATGCCGATATCCTTTAAAGCCTTTTCATCGCCTGCCAGGTCGGAAAGACTTTCTTTGTAGGATTTCAGCGCACTTTGAGTGTCCTCGCCCAGGCCAACCAGTGGAACCCGCAGGAATTTATCGCCCCAGGCCTTGGTGGCGCCGAGAAAATTAAACAGATCGTATAACTGAGAGATTTCCTCATGTTCGAACAGGCTGGCATCCCCGATCACCTGATTGGGGATGCCTTCGGCGCTTAACGCCTCGACATAGGGGCCCGCATAGGATTTCACGCTTCGAAGCAGGACCACCACATCCCCGTAATGAGCAATTCTGCCGGCTTCATGCAGCCGGCGAATCAACCTCACCACGGCTCCGGCTTCTTCGGCAGCGCTATGCTCGTAAACCAGCAGAACCTCACTGCCTGGACCGCGCACCGTTTGCAGGTCTTTCGGATAACGCGCCGTGTTATGGGTGATCACATCCAGCGAGTGGGTGAGGATCGGTTCCCGGCTTCGAAAATTGTGCACCAGAGTAACCTTATGGGTGCCGGGATAGCGCTCCGGAAAGGTGAGAATGTTCTTGACCGTTGCACCGCGAAAGCGATAGATACTCTGGTCGTCATCGCCCACCACGGTTAGATCCCGGCCCTCTCCTGCCAGGAAAGCGATGATTTTATCCTGAGCGGCATTGGTATCCTGGTATTCATCCACCAGGATCGCCCGATATTTTTGACGGAGTTCTTGAACGATGGATGGATTGTTCTCCAGCAACGAAAGGGCATGGCGCTGCAAAAAAGCAAAATCGATCAGTGAATTTGCCTGAAGCAGATCGCAGTACCGGTGGTACGCGTCTGCAACTGCCACTCTTTCCTCCCAGAGATCGATCTCTTTCTCGCCCGCTTTTGCAAGCTGTTCGCTGCACCAACCTTCCAATTTGTCCGGTGTAACCAGCTCTTCGGTAGCCAGGTTGAACAACCTCAGCACCGCTTCAAAAAAGTCCTGCGGGCGGCCTTTGATGATTTCCCCCAGTCCCAGTGTATTGCGGTTGGTGTAAACATATAGAAATTGCCCGGTCTCATCCAGCAGGCGGAAGCCGCGCGGCAGGGGAGACTGTGCACTATAACGCCGGAGAAGCAGGGACGCAAAGGAATGAATGGTCGAGATTTGCATCAACTCGACGTTGACATCCGGAAGCTTTTGCTGGACGCGATCCTTCAAGCCCAGGGCTGCCTTTTCGGTGAATGTAACCGCCAGGATGTTTTCCGGCGCGACATTACCGGATCGGACCAGATAGGCGACCCGCCAGGCCAGGACTTCTGTCTTACCCGAGCCGGGGCCGGCAATGATCAGCAATGGGCTCCCGCGCTGCAAGACGGCTTCTTTCTGCTGGGCTGTAAGAGATTCGGGTAGATAAGGAGGCGAATTTGGATCAGCCATTTTTTTACTGTTTTCTTTTTGATGAGCAGTAGATTATCTTGTGTAAAATGGTGATGACTGCCCGTTTCCGGCGTTCATTGGAACGAAGTTCACGGCTTCTGTATAACCTTCCTCGACAGGTTCCGGGCAATCCAGGTTTCGTTTGTGTCAGGCCATCAGGACTGCATTACCTCTGATATTCTTCTCTCCAGACCACTTGAATTCCTCGTTCTTCGAGTATAGCCTCGATCTGTTCTTTCCTGGTCGGCGTTAGGGGCGGAGGAGGATAGACGATTGCAGGAACCACGTCTTCCGGGCTCAGATGTGCTTCAATATATCGCCAGATCTGGTTCGCATGGCGTAAAGCATTCGGCCGTATCCGGTCCGGTTTCATCTTATCCCAATCAGTGGCTTTGATCTCCACAATCACCACCTCCCCCTCATCAGTAATCCTCAGTCGAATATCTACCCGGCCCTTTTTCCCTGCTAAGCTGGTCGAGGCCTCAAATTCGGCAGCGTCATTGATTCCATCTTTCCACTGAGACCTTTCCCATGCCTCGAACTTTCGTCCTTGGCTGATCCGCTTTCGAAATTCCAATCTTGTCTTAGGTTGGGCCATTGATCCGTCCCCGATGTTGTTTCGGGCTGATTGATTACCATCCCTCCTACATCATTATATGAAAAAAGGGTATTCAAAACAATAGGCTATTCGTCAAAAATACCGGAATTCAGATCCGGCCAGCTTTGCCATGGCCTCGAATTCTGGTGCTCCAAATTAATCATTTCCTGCAGCATCGCTGTATTTCTCTGCGCTGATTATCCCAATGTTTTGTCCGCGCATTGTCGTTTAGGATCGCGATCAATCTTTCGATCTCGGAAACGTCTTGCTTTGCCTCTTCGCATCGCCGCAGATGGGCGAGAGCTACTGCGCGGTAAGCCAGTACATCGATTCGTGAGTGTATATGAATATCTTTTGCGTCGCCGATGGTAGATCGGGCAAGACCGAAGGGTTGCAGAATCCAATCAGACAGTGGACGAATGATAACTCCCAGCCAGCCAAATAGTTTGAAGCGCAGTCTGCCTGAGTAAAGATGAAATAGAGACTTGTGTAGCGCAACCGTTTCTTTGTCAGTGGTTTCTCTCGCGAGGGTCTCGATATCGTGATGGTATCTGTGAAATAGTCGGGGGACCTTCATCAATAGCCAAGGATGTGTCTTCAGGGTGATGATAGTCATTGAGAGCAAGCCGAAATCGTTGTTCAGTTGCAACCGTAAATCAGGTTGCTCTTTTAGAACTTCGCGAGCTTGTACCAGTGATCTTCTGGCTTGACCAGTTTCCCTGCCTGATATCTGCTGCCGCAAGAGGGATAGTTCTTGCAAGGCCGCGTTACGTTCGCCTGCTGTTTCGGCAAGTTCCAGAGCGGCATTGATTACCTGTTCGGATTCTACATACTTACCTGCCCGACGCAGAGTGATTCCGACCATCCTAACCAAGCCTGATTTCGTGCAATTACTGATGGCTTCAGTAAAATCAAAAGATTCGTCTTGACGTTCTGGATTAGCCATTGATGGATTTCGAACCAAATCTAGGAATCCCCCAAAAGCTCTATCTGCATCTGTCAGGATAGGGTGGCTACTTGCATAGGTTTTAATAAGTCCCGAACAATTCTCAATGGCGTCATGCAATGAAATCGAACCTGGTGGATTTCCTTCATAGTGAATCCAAAAAATTGGAAGTGAAGGATCCCTTCTACTGAGATTGAATACAATGTGGAATATCTGGATCCACACCACGCCAGCCGACGAAACACATAGGTCTGGTGCGAATAATCTCTTCTTAGCAAATGGGCCCGTTCCCTGTCAGTTGAGTGCCAACACGCTCCAGAGCACCCAGACAACTATCTGGGTCGTCCAACGAGCCATGTATTTTGAATAGCGCCCCTCCATGATTTAAGTCTTCATTCCAACCACCGAATCTTGACCTTCTGGACCGTATCTGCTTTGAATTGATCCAGCTGTTTTTGCCCATCCGCGCTCGATAAGGCGATCATAATTGGTCGTTACGACCGTGCCGCGAGTGGAGAGCCAATAAGCAAGGAAGCGATGAACGCGGTTTGGCGTGCAAGATTCTTCGGCTTCAGCAAAAGACTCTATAAAGAAGGGTCGTGGCTTGCCTGCAAATCTGCCAGAAGTCATTGAGGGTGATTTCGAAACCAATGTGGGATGTAATTTCCTTCAGAGCGGCTTGCAAGGTATTGCTCTGAAGGTCAGATTCCCCCGAGGAAGATAGAGATTGCAACAGCAAGTGGAAAAGCAGCGAGGCCGTGCTGGGCATGCCTGTATTTCCAGCAAGGGACGCGCCGGCGCCGGCAAAGAACACTAGAGAACGGTCATTGCCAGTCAAATAGGCTTGCAGGCGCTCAAGGTTTATAGACGAAGTCGAGGCATCTTTGTCGGTGATTTCTTTGATTAATATGTGCTTACTCATATGTTTGCTGGACTTGGCCAATTTGGCAGGGAGGGTTAGGTAAGATTGAACTTACCACCAATGAAATGGGATAAGTAAAGAGTACGAGCTCTCAAGAGGGGATGTGATACCAAAATGGTAAACCCAGCATACTGCGTTTGTAATCCTAAGTTGCATAGAAATAGTTGCTCCCGGATATCATGCTTTGCTGAAGTTTTCGAAAAATTTCTCATACGAATCCCGATACGATCTTGTCCTAAACTTGTCCACCACCTTAATCCCGAAGGACTCTAGTATAGAGTGCTTTGCAGCTTCTCGGTGAGTAACAATGGGTTCAACACCATAGTATGTGGTTGACCCGACCTCAATTCCCTTCAACCGGAAACGCTCCTTGGTGGACAATAACCACCAAAGCTCAATCTCTGTATAATCAAAGCCAAGCCCAATCGCATGGATGTCGGATTGAAGAAAAATTTCGACCCAATTGTTGTCTTTCCTTGTCCTTTTGAGGCTTAATCTAGCGCCACTCCTGGGTGTGCGCGTGGCTTCGTAGTCCTTCACAAAACCTTTTATTTGATCGATATAATCTGAATAGTGTTCATGGCTAAGGACCAAACTGTCTGGATGACTTGATTCCCCGTGAATGTGCCATATACAGAAATCATTCTTGCATCGTCTTCTAAAGATGCTATATCGAGTTTCATGTGTAAGCGATTCGCCGAATTCACCTTTAGACGAATCTTCAAAGTTGTAGTCATAGTTGGTTGTAAGAATTGCTGATGCACCGGCCTCTACTGCAAGTTTGTGCACGTCGTTAGATGGAACTGCATTAATGACTTTTGCCGTATGTTGCTTCAGTTCTTTCTCACTAATACCTCTAACTCTTGCCGCCCGAAAGAAGATTTCTTCGAACACAAGAGTAAATGGTTTCTCCTCAAGGTAACGGGTGATCGTCTCAACCTTTCCCACATACTGTGCAAGATTCTCGATGACCGCTTGCCAAGAAATTCCCTTATTTGTCAGCCGGTTGAACCCGTTTCCGAGTAGTAATACTTTGTTCATATAACCTCCGTTTGTTAAGCAAGAACGTGCCCTCTGCCAGGCTTCTGCGTATTCCGAAGAATCGCTGCACAAGACTAAGGCTACGAACATCATGCTGCGTGTTGCCAACGTGATGGGTCATTAATATTATGAATGTTTTGTGGGCAATACCTTCGCCATTTATAAAGTAGAAGACGTTTCAAAAACGGGGTAGTTCATGCCTAGGCGGGCGATTTGCTCGAAAACATTAGAACGAATTGAGATAATTCGTTTCCACCCTGGCATCCTGCTCGCCTGGGATTAATCCTGGCATTGCAGAATTAGGGTGCGCTTCGTAACTTGTCTTTTCGTTCTAGGAAAAAACGGAATTTGTGCCAAATTGAATACGATCACCGGCAGATGGCGCGGCAGCTGGCCGGCGTGGCTGAAAGCTGCCTGGCCACAGGCCGAGATTTGGACGGGGCGGAGCGAGGTGGGGATTCCTGGTTTAAACGTGATTCCCGATGCGCTGGCTTGGGGGCGTGTTCAGGGTTCTGAAACCTTGTTCTGGTTGGAGGTTGGGGATGAACATAAGGCAGAGGAGCATATCGTTGAGGATGTAGGTAAGCGCTTGAGCCAGGCTATTCAGTTTTCTGAACGGACTGGGGTACGATTGAAATTTGCCCTCCTAAGTCCTCACTGGGTCCGTGAGGCCGCGCCCGGGTACTTCCGCACAAATACCAAGCGAAGTGGCTGTGGTTATGAAAGATTGGCGGAAATATGGCGAATTGCCAATCTTAGAATGGGGTAGTGTGACATGAACGTGGAACTGGACTTTGCGGATAATCGAGTTGGTTTTTTCCTGCGCACGGCATCACCTATCATAACCGAGCCGAAATCCCGCCTACGATGCTGAATAAATTTCAACTTCTTGACAGTTGCTGAGCAATATTCGATTGAGCCAAGAAATTACCATATAATTATCGTAAATTAGGAGGTATTTTCTGGGTTGGTTCCGAATTTAGACTTTTCAGGCCATAATACTCGCTACGCTACGCATGGTTTGCATTCGTATGCAGCCAAATGTCCACCCCAACTTGTCAGGTATGGGATAGAAGCCTTCTCGCAGCTGGGAGACATAATTTTTGACCCCATGGTTGGAAGTGGCACGACCTTGGTGGAGTCAAAAATTCAAGGGCGCAATGCTATTGGATTTGATCTTGATCCCCTGGCCTGCCTAATCGCACGTGTCAAGTCTCGCGTTTTAGATGATCAGCCGATTGCGAATGCATTATCTGGTATTTCAAAAAAAGTAACCGAAGATCTGGAAATTATTCAAGGTAACCAAAAGAATCATGTTATATCAGCGATGATCACCCCACCAGATTTTCCAAATCGAGATTATTGGTTTAGCAAGCCTGTTCACGAGACCTTGCTCTACTCTCCTACCATATCCAAAACGCATGTATCGAGGATCATGTTTGCGAATTTCTATGGGTTGCCTTTTCTGGACTCTACTCACCAGGTTAGTGTTGCTAATGCAAGAGATATTATCCATTGCGCCATCACCATTGCTAACCCTAACCGCCAAATGTTCTGGATAAATTTGAAAAACTAATCAAGATGATGCGCCGGCAGACGGATGAATTTCGGCAACTCTGTGGCGAATTGATGGCGACAGTCGCTGTTGAGCAAGGTGATGCAAGACAATTATCGTTGGGTGATGACTTTGTTGATTTTATTTTTACATCGCCCCCTTATGCCACTGCCATCGATTACCCTAGAGCTTTATTCATGGCAGTCAATTGGATGCAACCTATACTTCGGACTACGCATGATGAATACAACAAAAGGGGCAAGGATTACATAGGAAGTGAGCATGGAGCCCTGGGGAAGTTCGGAATCCATGATGGGATAACTGGTTCAGCTAAAGTCACAATTGCCCGCCTTGCCAAGTTAGATCCAAGAAGAGCTGGTTTAGTTCAACGGTACTTTGTGGACATGAAAAAGGTATTCTCTGAAATGAGCCGAATTTTTAAAGTCGGGCAAATATGCTGTGATTGTTGTATGCCCCTCCCATATCCGGAAAATCGAAATCCCAACCAATAAGGTATTTACGGAAATAGCGTCTGCAGCTGGATTAAACCTATTGAAGAGCGTGTTAGAGCTATAGACAGTGGCAAGCGTCTCTTGCCCTATGTTCGCGGTGGATTTGGAAACCGGATGACGACAGAATACGTTCTTGTGTTTCAAAAGGGGTGATAACGAGTTGGAAACTAAGAATGAAGATCTTGAACAGATGACAATTTATCTCCATACAAGAATTATTGATGGAGATATCACAGCCGAGGTTGAATTAGCAGAGCTTTTATTGCCAGAATTAACCAAACGCCTGGAAAGAAAATATCCTTCGATTTATGATCCAGACCTAATTGACACAGCAGTTGCAGATGCAATATTGAATTACTGTCGCAACCCTTATCAATATCGACCAAAGATACGTTCGTTGCTAGGCTATCTATTAACGCTGCAGAGGGCGATTTGCTGAATTACTTGAAATCAACAAAAGTAGATCAAAATTCAGTAGATCTGGCTGAAGATGTCGAACTTAAGGATAGTTATTCGGAAGAGAAAATAGGGGGAGCCATACTCGTCGAGGAAGGCAATGTTGAAGATGATGTGTTTGCAAGGCTCTCCCCGGTTATGGCTCGAATACAGGAATTATTCCCTGAAATAAGGGATCAAAAAATGGTGAGTTTGATGTTGCATGGCGTCAGGGAGACTTAGGAGTATGCGTTTGTTTTAGGGATTGACCATCTAGACCTCAAGGACCAACAAATTGTTGTAAAAAAACACAAGGATCGGATCAAAAAAATAATAACTCGGCACATTGGCCCAAACGAGATAAATGGTGAAAACGACTGATAGGACTTTACGACAACTCAAAATGATGGCAGAAAAACTACGGACGGATCCGTTCTATATGGCTTGGGTGATTGCCGCTTATCAGGAACAGGAAAAACTACCGGATAGCAAATTAATTGAAGGTATTGAATATAAGCGAAGATAAGCTTGCCAAGTTTTCTCTGTGCAAACGTCCAGATACACACTCTGAAGGATTTTTGGGGCAGATTGAACAGATTTCAGGCTATACGTTGATCGACTCCCTTCTTTTAGTAAAAATCATTCGCCAGGTTGAGAGCATCGTTGCAATCTCTGCCAAACCTAAAGCAATCAAAAAGAAAACAAGTAATGTAGGACAATTGGGTTATGCCGCGGCACGTGATAGAACTGACGAGAATAAGGACGCGGACCAGCCGGTAAAACCCAGGGATGAAAATGACTTGGCTGAGCGGTGAGGAGCAACAAGCGATTGATTATTTTTGGGAATTTGCTGGAAGAGTAGAGCCTTATCCAAGGCTATTAGAGCAAGCGATCGCAATGGCTCTGCCGATCGCGATAATAAAAATGCCGCGCCTTGCTCTCGGTGGAATTGAGAGTTGGCTTCGACAGAGAAAAATCCAGTATTCATTCGAATGTGAAAGCCGCTTGGTGCGCGGTTGCCTAATCGCATTTGGAGGAAAAGGCTTCATTTTTTGCGATGGCTCAGATCCTATAGATGAAGTGAGACTGACCCTGGCGCATGAGACCGGGCATTTCCTAGTAGATTATTTACTACCGCGGCAAAAGGCAATAAAGAAATTTGGTAAGGACATCCTAGAAGCATTTGATGGTTTTAGGGATCCCACGGTTACAGAACGGGTTCATGCCGTTGCAGAAAAAACGTCGATTGGGACCATGTCAAACTTAATGGATCGGCAGGAAGCGAGTATTACAACGTGGGTTGTAGAAGATAAGGCGGACAAAATAGGACTTGGTTTATTAGCTCAGCCTGAGGATGTATTGAAAGGGGTAGATTTTTCTGAAAGTTTATACGCTCAAAGAGTTGAGTTATTGGTAAAAAAACTCATTAAAGATTTCGGGTTACCGATGGTGGCAGCTAAAGCTTACGCTAATTCTCTGCTTAGGCATATTGGAAAGGGGCCATCATGGGTCGAGAGTTTAAAAAGGATTGGCTAATTTGTCGAAGTTTGAGCCCCTCTTTCGGAATAAGTAGGTAAAGGAGTAGTACATGCCTGAATTAGAAGATTTCGAGATTGATCGGCCGGCAATTACTTCGTCTGTTAAATCTTCCTGAATTTGAAGATCAATTTGCTGAGAGTTTTCAAGAGACCCTTAATTGGAACTCATGGATACCTGGTGAAGACCTTATTGAAATGTACGGGCGCTTGGAGCAAGAGATTGCCGATGCTGTAGCAATGGAAGATAGCTACCGCAAGACGATCCGAAAGGAAGTTTTTTCTAAAATTAAGACTAGCCCCGGTGCACCACCTAACGCAGGCGTTTACGAAGCAAAACGGGAGGATCTTGAACAAATCCACACGGGACTTTTATTTAATGGAGGTGTCGAAGCCTGCGATGGTACGAGTGTGGTACATGATACCCTTCCGCTGACAATAACACAAATTGGCGTGTGCCTTGTATCTTACAATGGTAATCAGGGCGCCTGGGCACACCGCCTTTTTAGGCGTGACTTGCGGTCAAAGATGACCGACCCTGTCGAAGAAGTGTTAACAGTTCTGGAACGAAGAGAAAAAAGAGAAGCGCAAGGCTTAGATGGTGAAAAACTCAGTGAATTAGCTCGTCGTGGAATTATGAGCTTTGCTGAAAGGGCGAGTTAAAGACAAATCTCAAGCTCGTTGGCGAATGGGGCATGGCAACCTTGTGGCTTACGAGTTGATTACCGGTTTGTGGGCTTCCAAAAAAGAACGTATTCAATTGAGCCTGGATTTGATTGATTGGTATGTGAACTATAAGCGATTTGTTTTTGTACCAAGCGCCCCTCGAAAACGCCACTGGTTAATGATCGGCAATGCCTTAAGGCCAATGGAGTTTGCCATAGAACAGACTTTGCAACCAGATATGGAACACATGTTAGAGACCGGAGGCTATCGTAATGAGAGTGGTGTCAGACCGCTGATGAAGGCATTTGCAAGATGTCGCCTCTAAAATCGTTATTGGCTTATATCGGGTATGGGAGGCTGCTCCGCCTTACCTGTTTTACGCTCATGTTGATAATGCGGAAATGGCAGCACATATTGCAATGGCAGATAGTTTACTTCAAGAACACCGGGGATTTCCGATGTTGATTGATTTAGCGGATACAGTATGCAGCACCACCTTTGGTTTGGATACATTCTTGCCATCTATCCAGACGACCTATGCGGAACTTGGCCAGCCTTTTAGGTATCTTGGCGAACGGGAAACTCGTCAGCAAAAGTAGGAGATTGAGTTATGACAACCTCAAAAAATGAAGAAGTAAATCCAAAGGAGAAACCAGTTGCGGCCATCGAGCAAATGGGAAATAATTTCGCCGAGTCGTTGGCTGAGGAGATTGACATGGCGGGCGGACCCTTCGAAGAGGGTGAAGAATTTGAAGGCGCGATTGGCCGTACGATGTATGACACACCTGTCAGTAAAGATAATACGGTGACTGTGCCCCTGCCTCCCGATAGGATCGCCAAAATACCGGCCCAATCACTAGTTCGGATTAAGTCGTTCAATAGACAAAGGGGGAGACGGAAGACAATATCTGGGAGCTGTGGTCGAGGGGCCATTTGCAGAACCAGACGGCCTGAGGGCAGATGCTCCGATTGTTGTTACGACGACAGTCAGAGGGGCAACATTCATGCCGCGTTACCACGGTAGAGTACAAGTAGAGATCATTGGTGAAGAAGTAGATGGTATCGTAGAACCACCCAGATTTCGCCCTCTTCCAAATAGTCCAGTCATTGTTCTGAATGAACAAGAGACACGAGATATGCTTGGAATAGTTAATGATCTTGATCTCGGGTTAGCTGTCGGCTTTGAAAAGATGCTTGTTCAAATACCATCCAAGAAAAAGTCAGTCTTACCTCGTCATGTAGGCGTACTAGGTACTACCGGAGGTGGTAAATCAACTACTGTCTCCGGATTGATTTACCAATTTCATAAAGCCGGCATCTTCACTATCGTAATTGACACTGAAGGCGAATACACCGAAGTTGGTTATCCAACGGAAGACGAGAATATGCTTCGGCTTTTGAAGCGACTCGACCGGAAGCCAGAGGGAGTGTCTGATTTATATGTCCTGCACCTTGTCGGACGCAGTACAACTGCGAAAGCTCCTACGCAAACTCGTGAGTTCAGACTTGATTTTTCCAGCTTGTCCCCCTATGCTGCGGCTGAAATCATGACTTTATCTGAGGCACAACAGGATCGTTTTTTTAAGGCATACGATGTGACTAAGTTGGTAATGCGTGACCTAGATATTTATCCAAAGAAGGGAAACTCTGAGCAAGAACGAGAATCAATTGAGATTAATGAATTCGAATTGGGTTACCCCGAAATGACTTTATCTTATGTAATCGATATTGCAGGTTTCTTCCTTTCTACATTGGCGCACAACAATGATTTTGAACCCTTTAATAATATTTTCAAATCAGATTTAGCAAAAGGAGCTATTCATACCAGGATAAATGCTACAAGTACCAATAATGAAATCAGTTGGAAAGCTCTGCTCGGTAAGTTATGGCGTTTAAATCGAACTGCCATCTTCGACAACCCAACGGTAAAGCCCATTGCCTTTGATAAATTGATTCATCCTGGACGGACGGCGATTGTTGACCTCAGTGACACTGACTCCACTATCATCAACAACCTGGTGATATCTGATATTTTGCGGGGTATTCAAGAGCAACAGGAAAAAGCGTACGAGGAAGCAACTAAAAGTGGAAAAGCGCCAACCCCCATAATGATTATTATCGAGGAGGCCCACGAGTTCCTCTCGCGAGACAAAATTGATAAGATGCAAAACCTTTTTTGAGCAGGTGGCACGGATAGCACGGCGTGGACGAAAACGGTGGACCGGTTTGATGTTTGTTACACAATTGCCCCAGCATTTACCAGACGAGGTTTTAGGATTAGTGAACAATTTTATTTTGCATAAGATAAGTGATGCAAATGTGATTGCACGCCTAAAACGCTCAATCGGTGGTATCGACGAAGGTTTATGGAATCGTCTACCAAATCTAGCACCTGGGCAAGCAATTGTTTCAATGACCAGCATGTCACGACCGCTATTAGTGGCAATTCATCCTACGCCGTGTCGCTTGCGGATGATAGACTAACCTTCTCTCATCTCGGAGACAAAATTAATATTACTTTGTAGAAAATTTACATGCGATATATGAATAGTTTAGGGGAATCAGAAAGAAAAATATTGATTCCTTACTCTTTCACAACCTGAAAGTATCGGTTCACGGACAGGAAAAGCAATATGCCGAAACAGCCACCACCAATTAAAGAACTCTGGGCACTTTACGATTTCGACCCTAATGATAACCAGAAGAAAGCAATCTTGCATACAGATGGCCCTCTTTATTTGCCGGCAGGACCGGGTTCTGGGAAAACCCGTGTATTGCTCTGGCGGACACTGAACCTAATTGTCTATCACGACGTAAGTCCGGATGAAATTTATCTTTCCACTTTCACAAAAAAGGCTGCGTTTCAGTTGCAGGAAGGGATTCGGTCCCTACTAGCAACGGTAACGAACCACACTGATATACCGTATGATATTTCACGTATGTATGTAGGAACCATTCACTCACTTTGTGAACGGTTGATAACCGATCGCCGATTTTCGGGCAACCGACGCCGTCATCAACAACCTTCACTATTAGATGAACTCTCACAGTATTTCTATTTATCCAGAAATGCCCGATGGAATAGATTTTTGGATGGTTTAGGCTTTGGCGCTACACCGGAAGAGATCAACTTAACGCTTAATACATATTTTGGGAAGTCCAGCTTTTCAAAACATCAGGCTGTGGTGAACTGTATGGCCCTTTTTAACCGTCTTTCAGATGAATACATTCAACCAGATAAGATTGACGGAAAGATGAAAGATAAAAACCTGCGCCAACTGTTGAAAATGTACGCACGTTATACGAGCTCGCTGGCAGAAGACAACGGTGTCCCACAAACTGACTTTTCTTTACTTCAACAAGAAGCCTATAATATCCTTCGTACTTTCGATGGAGCAGGTAGCGTTTTCAAGCACGTCATCATTGATGAATACCAGGATACAAACACTATCCAGGAAAAGCTTATTTTTGAGTTGGGCAAGGGAACTAAGAATATTTGTGTAGTGGGTGATGACGACCAGGCATTGTATCGTTTTCGTGGTGCAACCGTAGAAAATTTCGTAGACTTTCCGAAAAGATGTAAAGCATACCTTGGTTGTGAACCCGCGAGATTCCCCTTAACATAAACTACCGTTCACGAAAAAAGATTGTCAATTTGTACTCCGATTTTATGGTTGCCCATGATTGGCAACGTTCAGGCAGCTCAGATGAATTATTCCGCGTAGAAAAAAAGATCAAAGCTAATCGGAAGGATGAAGATCCGTCAGTAATTGCCAGTATGCCAGGTCGAACCGAAGATGTATGCGAAGAGATTGCTAAATTAGTTAAACAACTAATTGTTACAGGCAAGGTGGAAAACGATAACCAGATTGCATTCTTATTCCCATCATTAAAAACAGATAAGGTTGAAAGCTTTAAGAAAGCGCTTGAAAAGCTTGATCTAAAAGTTTATGCCCCGCGCGCAGGACGCTTTATTGAAGTCGACGAAGCTGTTGATGTATTCGGTGTGTATCTGCGCATTTTTGGCAAACCAACACGCGGCGATTTTCCGGGTCAGGATTACAACCAGTATTTTGATTGGATCGAATGGGCTTATACCAAAGGGTCGTCTTTGATCAAGGCGGACAAGTTATTAGCTCAATTTGTGAAGGATCGCAAAGAAGAAATCGAGATCGCAAAGAAAGATTATGAGATTCTTTTAAAATTACTCAATCGCCGAGGATGGCAGAAAGAACAGCCTTATCAGGTGACGTTGATGAAACGGGCACTAATAGAGGCAGTAGGTCTTTCGGAACGAGCTCGCCGCAATATCGGGAATCGCTATTTTGATCGGGTTGTAGAAACGCGACAGGGAACAAACAAACCTGTTGAGCTTGGTTATGCTATTACACGAGCTACTTCTATTGACTGGAATGTGTTGGACCTGTTTTACCGGCTTTGCACCTTTGACCATTTCAAGGCTATGTTTGATCTGGCGGAAACTGGGAAAGACGAAGGTCCATTTGCAACATAAGTCTTATATCGCAGTACTTGTCGAGGTTTATCGATCAGTATCGTCCGGTAATTACCGCTGAAGTTTTGATGGAAGACAAATTCCAACGCTTCTTATTCGGCTCGTATCTTTACACATTGTTCCGCCTTGGCAAGTCGGAGTACGAAAATGCTGAGGATCCCTTTCCGAAAGGACGTATCCCGTTCCTGACTGTCCACCAGGCAAAAGGGTTAAATTTCCAGTAGTAGTGTTTGGGAATCCTCGCAAGCAGCCGCGGATTCAGACTGGAAAAAATCGTCCAACCATTACTTGCTCGAAATGGAGAGCCACTTGACAAAATGGCCGGATTTAACATCATGCGTTTATTTTATGTTACTTTACGCGTGCGAAAATCTATTGATTATCCCGCATTGGTCCGGCCGCGGAAATTGGCTTAGTAAACCACTACCTGATTTTATGAATGATAGTTATGTGATTCGCATCCCCGATTTTGACATGAAGACCATACCTGAAGCTCGTCTGGAGAAAGGTGACTTACCCAAGAATTATTCCTTTACAAGTAATTATTTGCTATATCGAAAAATGTCCGCGCCAGTATATGATTTTCCGAAAATACGGATTTGTTCCATCTCGCTCGCAAACCATGTTCTTTGGTAATTTGGTACATCGTACCCTGGAAGACCTGCACCAATTTTTGATTCGCGGAGAGAAAACGTATGATACCTACTGATGCTGAAATCGAAAAGTTCATAAGCGAAGCGCTTGAGCAGAACTTTGAATTACTCCGCCTGAAATCGGGGCATGCTATAGGTGCAGACATCAAAGATGCGGCACTTAATCAAGCGCTCCTTTATTGGCGGAAACTCAAGGATATTGCCACTCGTGTCACGGAAACGGAAGTGCGGCTGAACTTGCCTGGGCAAACAACACCGAATAAACGAAAATTTGGTATCGAAGGTGTTGTAGACATTGTACGAGAGGGCGATCTCACAGTAATGTATGACATCAAAACCCATGACGCCGAACAAGTCCGTGGAAATATCGATGGGTACGAACCCAGCTTAATATCTATGCCCATATTTGGCAGAATTTGCGTAAACAGCCGTTGGATGAAGTGGCCATCATCGCCACTGCGTATCCTGATGGCGTAAAGGAAGCCCTTGCCAGCCGAGATGAGTTACGACTTGAAAACGAACTTAATGAATGGAATCCGCTTGTTGAAATAGAACTCAACCCACAACATGTGGAAGAGATTATTACGGACTTTGGACGTATAGTTGACTGTATCGAAAGTGGCGAATTTAAGCCGGCAACACTTGAAAAACTAGGTACGCGCTATGGCGACAAGACTGCAATGTTCGCCACAGTAGTTTGCAGGAACTGTGATGCCCGCTTCTCTTGCGGTTCTTACCATCGCTACGTTTTGGGGGCAGGTGGTGGGACCGAGCTAACGCTCCGCCAATACATTGGAGACTATGGTCCTGACCTGGACCAACAGGAATGGCTTTCTGGTGGACTCGAATCTACTCGCAACATCGAAGACCTGGAATAATTCTGAGGAATCCTCATGCCAATCTCAAAACTCCGACCTTCCTTTACGTTTACCGAAGACCGCCTCCGCGATTTCCAAACAGTATCCCCGAAGCTTTTGCGGACGGTAAAATCAACTGGGACACGCTCCGTGAAATCCTTGGCGAAAACCTCGAAGACGAATCGCAAGAGCACTTTGGACTCTTCTGGCCAGGCAGGCCCGAAGCCCGCAGACTATCTGCCATGCCCTCCAAAGGGACTCTTGTGTCGCAACCTGGCGAAGGCGTGGATGAAGTGAACACGCAAAACCTCTTCATCGAAGGAGACAATCTCGAAGTGCTCAAACTCCTACAAAAGAGTTACGCGGGACGTGTCAAATTGATTTACATTGACCCGCCGTACAATACGGGTAGTGATTTTGTTTATAGGGACAATTTCGATGAGCCGATTGAAGATTACCTAAAGAAAACACGGCAAATTGAAAGTGATGGCAGTCTCTTAACAACCAATGTCAAAACGGACGGGCGATTTCATTCGAACTGGCTGACTATGATGTATTCGCGATTGCGATTGGCAAGAAACCTATTGAGTGATGAAGGCTCATTGTGGATTTCGATTGATGACAACGAAAAATCATTTACAATTGATGTGCAACGAAATTTTTGGAGAAGAAAATTTCGTCGCCACCATAATTTGGGAAAAAAGGACGACTCGAGAAAATCGTCGGGTTTTCTCGTTCAACCACGACTACATTCTATGCTACGCACTTGACAAGAATCTATTCCAATCTGCAAGAAATATGTTGCCAATGACTGAGGAATTGCTGGCGAGATATTCGAACCCAGATAATGACCCGCGTGGCGATTGGCAATCAGTTGCATAACTGCCCAAGCAGGACATGCAACACCTTCTCAGTTTTACACAATAGTGACGCCAAGTGGCAGAAAATTCCCCATCAGGAAGCTGTTGGCGTGTGACGAAGCCAAGACTCGACGAATTAATTGCCGATAATAGAATATGGTTTGGCGAACGGGGAAAAATGTTCCGAGACGGAAAATATTTTATTTCCGAAGCAAAAGAAAATGTTAACCCCTCATACACTCTGGCGGGCAGATGAAGTTGGCACAACAGACTCTGCAAAAAAAATTTAGTTGAACTTTTCGGTGGCGACTCTGTTTTTGATACTCCTAAACCAGTTGAATTAATCAAGCGGATAATTCAACTATCGACAGCAAAAGAAGATGACGTTGTTATGGATTTCTTTGCAGTTAATGCACTACTGCTCATGCAACTCTGGAGTTAAACGAAGAAGATAGGGGCACTGGCAAGTTCGTAATGATTCAACTGCCTGAATTGACCAATAATAAAAAATACCCCACTATTGCAGATATTGGCCGGAAAAGAATTGGTCTCGCCATAAAAAAATTAAAACCCGCTAAAGGAAAGCAACTTAACCTAATATCTGGCAAAGATTTGGGGGTTACTTGTTACAAACTCATAAACTCAAATTTCAAAGACTGGCCGCCGTTTACAGGTCAAGACACTTCCCAACTCGAACTGCGCTTCGGACAAGCCGAAACCCCGCTTGCCGAAGACTGGAAGCCCGAAAACCTGCTGGTTGAAATCCTTCTCCTGCAAGGCTTTCCACTCGATAGCAAAGTGCGTTCCCTACCTGAATTCAAGACCAACGAAGTAAAACAAGTCACGTCCGAGTTTGTCACGCATCCACTGTACGTGTGTCTTGATAAGAAGATCAAGCCCGAAACCGTCGCCAAACTCAAACTTGGCTCCATGATATCTTCGTCTGTCTCGATAGTGCCCTGAGCGACGAAGCCAAGATCAAATTGGCGGATCAGTGCAATTTGAAGGTCATCAAAACATGACCCTCAAACTTCAATTCGACCCCAACCAACCCTACCAACTCGACGCCGTCGAAAACGTCGCGCGTCTCTTCGAAGGCTTGCCGCGCCAAACTGCGGACTTCGCCTTGGGCGATGAGATCATCCCCAACCTGCCGCCCTTCGAGTCGCTCAGCGAATCCTGGCTCTACGACAACCTGCGCCAGATCCAGCAGGATGGCAATATCGCCACCGACCTGGCGGGCATGCTCGATGTGGATGAAGGCATGGTGCTCGAAGGCGCGGGCAACGAATCGTGGCGGTATCCCTGCTTCACCATCGAAATGGAAACCGGCACCGGCAAAACCTACGTCTACCTGCGCACCATCTACGAACTGCGCAAGCGCTACGGCTTCAGCAAATTCATCGTCGTCGTCCCCAGCATCGCCATCTACGAAGGCGTGATCAAGAACTTCCAGATCACCCGCGATCACTTCCGCGCCCTCTACGACAACGAAACCGTCAACCTGATCGAGTACGACAGCGCCCGCCTCAGCCAGTTGCGCGCCTTTGCCACCTCCACCTTTGTGGAAATTCTCGTCATCACCCTCGATTCCTTCAACAAGACCTCCAACGTCATCTTCAAGCCCTCCGAAAAACTGCCTGGCGAACGCCTGCCCTACCAATACATCCAGGAAACCCGCCCCATCCTCATCTTGGATGAACCGCAGAACATGGAATCGGAAAAGTCCCACGAAGCCTTGCGCACGCTCCACCCGCTCTTTGCCCTGCGCTATTGCGCCACGCATCGCACCTCGCCCAATCTTGTCTACCGTCTGACCCCCTTCGACGCCTACCGCCTGAACCTCGTCAAAAAGATCCAGGTCTTCGGCGTCACCGAACGCGAAAACTTCAACCAGCCCTTCCTTGGGCTGGAAGACATCACAACCAAAGGCGGGCTCAAAGCCACCGTCCGCACCTACGTCGAAGACAAAGGTCGCCTGAAAGAAGCCGATCTGACTCTCAAACATGGCGACGATCTCTACGCCAAAACCCAACGGGATGAACACAAAGGCGGATATCGTCGTCGTGGAGATCAACGCCGCTGAGAACTTCGTCGAATTCGAGAACGGCACTCCGCCTCTGTCTGAACGAGACCATCGGCCCTCCCGCCCGGAAATCTTCCGCGCCCAGATCCGCACAGACCATCGAGCAGCACATGGAGATGCAGCAGCGCATGGAGCGCAAGAACGTCAAAGTGCTCTCGCTCTTCTTCATCGACCGCGTTGCCAACTACACCGCCAAAGACGGCATCATCCGCAATATCTTCGATGAAGAATTTGACAAACTTAAAAAACAATATCCCTTCTACGAAAAGATGAAAGCCGAAGAAGTGCGCAGCGCCTACTTTGCCAAAGTCAAACCGCAAAAAGGTGAAGAAGGCGAAGCCATCGACACCGAAGCCGCAATCAAGCCGAACGCGAAGCCGAAAAAGCCGCCTTCGAGCTGATCATGAAAGACAAGGAACGCTTCTGCTTTCTACTTTGAAGAGACCAAGACCTGCTTCATCTTCGCCCACTCCGCCCTCAAAGAAGGCTGGGACAACCCCAACGTCTTCCAGATCTGCACGCTCAATCAAACCGTCTCCGAGATCAAGAAACGCCAGGAGATCGGGCGCGGCTTGCGTCTGGCCGTCAATCAGGATGGCTTACGCGTCATGGAAGATGATGTCAACGTGCTCTCGGTCATCGCCAACGAAAGCTATCAATCCTACGCCGAGCACTCTGCAAACCGAATACGTCGAAGAAGGCAAGCCCCGCCGCCCAAGCCGACCAATGCCGGGCGAAGGCCAAAGCCAACCGCAACGACAAAATATTCAATGGAACCAAAGCCTTCCGCGACTTCTGGGCAAAACTTCAAAGGCACACTTCCTACAAAATCAGCGTTGATACCCCGCACTGGTCAAGTCCTGCGTCGAACGCATCAGCAATCGGTCCTTCCCCAATCCGTCATCGTCGTCGAAAAAGGCGCGTTCATCGTTGCCGAATACACCATCGAGTTGGTTTCTGTCAGTCGATGATTCCTGCAAACTCAAGATCAACGTCAAAGATACACTTGGCAACGAAAGCAGCCAACACACACTTTCGATATTAGGACCGACCTCTCCAAAGGTCTTGACGATGATCGTCTGCGCGGCTACAAAATCGTTGAGATCATTGATGATGGCGATAACTCCCACGTGGTCTTCGGCAATGGGCAAAATCTCTTCAAATATGCACCCATCAGTCTTCCAATCCGAACAGGGACAAAAACCAAGCGAACGTTCCGCTCTCACCGAGAAAACTAGTTATCCCGTCTTCAATCTCATTGACCGCGCCGCCAAAGAAACCGGTCTCACCCGTCCCACCCTCAACGAAATCTTCCGCCGTCTGAGCGAGAAACGCAAAGAAGCCATCTTCTACAATCCTGAAGGCTTTGCCGGTCTCTTCATCGGTGAGATCAACAATGCCTTGAAGACCACATCGCCGAGCGCATCGAATTCGAGATCACACCCTCTCCAATTGAATGGGGCTATGACCTTGAAGATTTTCCCAGCTGAAAAAGAATTTCCGCAAAAGGAACTGGTCGAAGGCTACAAAGCCAGTCTCTACGATCAAGTGCAATTTGACTCGGATGTCGAAGAACGCTTCGTCCGCAACTCCTAACGAGGATGACAAATTGTCTTCTACTTCAAATTCCCGCCTACCTTCAAGATCGACTTCCCCCGCATCATCGGCAACTACAACCCCGACTGGGGCATCGCACGGTACAAAGACGGCAAAATCCTTCTCGAACTCGTCCGCGAGACCAAAGGCAGAGAAGAGCTTGACCAGCTCAGATTCCCTAACGAGAAGCGGAAGATTGAGTGTGCAAGGAAGCATTTGCAAGCCCTAGGAATTGATTATCGAGTTTATCCGATCAAACTACCGATTGGTGGATGCCCGGAGACGATCAACCAGAGATGCTGTAAATAATAGACGCCATTCCATTTGGAGTGGCGCTTTGTTCCAAGGAGTTACTTGATGGGTGAAATAAAAACTCGCCGACAAAGCATTGATTTTTTAGGTTTTCTGAGATCCCAACTAAGTGGTTTGCAAGGTATTCCCACCTTGTGCTACGAGCTAATCCAAAACGCGGATGATGTCAAAGATGGGCAGGGAAATCCGGGCGCATCGAGGATTACATTCGATGTCTGCGATGATGCACTTTTGGTTGAAAACGATGGGGTTTTTCGAGAAATTGACTTTGATCGAATGGAACGAGTATCGTGGGGCAACAAAAGGGAGGAAGAGAACACCACCGGCGCCTTTGGAATTGGATTTATTTCTGTTTATCAGATCACCGACTCGCCTGAAATTATTTCAAGCGGTCAACATTGGCAATTCAAACCGCAGGCACAAGAAGATCGGCGTATCCTTGTTCAAGAAGAGGAAACCCGATTTACTCGATTCCGACTTCCCTGGGCTTATAAAATGTCCCAGATCAGGCAGGAAATGGGAATTCCTCCAATTCGAAGTGATCAATTAGACGGCTTTACAAATCAATTAATTGGTGCTATCGAATCGCTGCTCTTTTCCTCAAGCAGGTTCAAACTTTGGAGGTCAAGCGTTCGGGTAAACTTTTCCGTCGAATTGAGATTCTCAGGGAGGAGACTGGCTCTTACTGGGTAGCGGTGATCAGACAGTAAAATGGCGGATTCTCGAAGGAAGTTTTGATATCGATGCAATGGGAATGCGGACCAAGTGGGGTGAAATCATTGAGGAAAAACGCAGGCCTTTGGTCCAACTTGCTATCCCAGAAAAACCAGTGAATGGTTTGCTTTATGCATTTCTGCCTTCAGAAACGCGCACAGGGCTGCCATTTCATATCAATGCTGATTTTTATCCCTCCTCTGATAGGAAACGCATTCTGCTTGAGAATGACTACAAATCTGAATGGAATTGACTTGCCATAAAGTGCGCTGCTGAGACTCTCGGTAGTCATCTGGATCAAGTGCTAGAAATATTTCCTCGCCCGGTATTCTGGGAGTTTGCAGAGTTTGTCAAACGTGCCTCTGATACAAATAGGCTAGACCCCATCTTTACGAATTTCTGGGAGATGCTTAAATCACCAATTCGTGTAAAACCAACTGCCCTAACCGATTTAGGTAAAGAATTACCTCCACCTCAAACTGTTTTTCTCGAAAAGGATAAGCAAGTCCAGTCGGCCAAAATTTTTGAAGAATTGGGCATCGCTACTATTCACCCACATTTACGCAGTTACTGGAATTTGCTCATTGAGACTGGGGCAAGACTGCTCAAATTGACGGATATTGCAGAAGCATTTCAGGCCAATGGATTAAATAACCGGACAGAATTGGCAAATATGCCTGCATCTCTCCGCTCTAAATCCGGATGGATTATTTTCTTGTCAGCTCTTGATGATTTATGGGAGCGAGCTTCAATTCAGGAAAAGTTAAATGCTGGATCTTCTTTGAAAAATTGTGCAATCGCCTTTGGCAGTGATGGTGCTCTTTGGCCTTTGGTGCAAATGTGTCAGGCTGACGCACATACACGAGAACTGTTCGCGAAATTCTCGCAGGTCGTGTGGTTTGATCAACAAGATGAAGCACTTCCGATACCAGGAACTTGGTGCCTCAATTCGGGCTGAATGAAGGCCTTAGACTTTGGAAGAGGTACAGGATAACTTCCGATGCATGGAAAACTGAGATTTTCTCCCCAAGAAATATACGATTGGCTGGAAGGACATCGGGCCATAATTGCTGCCAATCCCCAAATCCACATAACATTCGCTCTCTTGCTATCTGGCCCTCTTCAGAAGGTAAACTACAACCATTAGATTTACTTTTCCTGGCTGGAGATTTTGAAGACCCTCTCCATCTCGCTCAACTTTTTGACGTTGAAGTGCTTGGTGGTCGTAAGGAACTTCTCGAAAGAGTTTTAAGCGTAAATAAACTTGATTTTGTTACCTATGTTCAATATTGGATGCCTACTGCGTTTCAATCCGATCAACTCGATCAAGAAAAACGTTTTCACCTTCTCAGAGTTCTGGCAAAGAATTTAGGTAAATTAGAGGGACAAATACAACTTCAGGAAATTCTTTCAAATCTCCCTTTGGTTTGGTGTGGTGTTATGTATTCGGGCCAGCCGGCAACGTATATTTTGATTTAAAAGATGTGCGGGCTGTTCTTGGCGACGAAACCTCAATAGCACAATTGCCATCTAAACAACCTGACGCCACCTATGCTTTTTATGACTGGTTGGGAGTTGCCAAATCACCGTCCGAAACATATCATTGCTCATATGTGCTCTTGTTGCAGATTCCGTGCAGGATCAAAAGACCCAAACGATCGAAGTGATCTTCAATCACATGGCATCGCAATGGCATCAATGGGGAGACGAAATCCGCAAGGAATTCAGCCCCTTGCAGAAAGATCCCGGTTGCCTGGAAGCAGGAACTCGAATTAATGGTTCGATGCCTCAGCGTCTATATCGTGTTTCGAGAATATTTATTCGAATTGCAAGGCAATTTTCTGGAATTGATCTCCATATACAGCAAAAAGAGAAAGAATTGATTTATATCTTGGCATCCAGGGTGTACCATCGACCGAACAAGTAGTAAAGCATTTGTTGTATGCTAGTGAAAATGACAAACCAGTTACCCAGGAAATCTATGGTATACCTTGCCCAAAATGCTGACGATCCTTCAATTCAACAATTACGAGATAAGGCTTGCTTAGATTTAAAAACCTCAACGGATATCGAAAAATATTTTCACCCCGATCAAGTTTTCTGGGACCAACATCCATTCGGTCAGTATCGAGTTCGTCTTAGCCCTGATTTTGGACGGTTCAAGAATTTATATGACAAATTAGGCGTCAAGGAAACTCCAGATGCGGAAGATGCCATCGCAGTTCTAAGAGAAATATCAGAAGAATACGGAAAATCAAACACACGTCTCGAAGAAGGAGCAGAAATAGAGCAAATTATTGTCATGTGTTGGCAGCTGCTCAGCATAGCACTTGAAAAAAATCAAATAAGAACTACTGGAATTAAACATGCCCTCGGTAAGACAAAAACAATCCCGGATTCCCGTCATATTTTAGAGCCACCTAACACCTTGTTTTTTGATGATCGCCTTGGATGGGGGAAAGTTTGAATTGATTAAACCAATCTAGTACGCCCGGTTGAGGGTGCCTGGATGGCAATGGAGGCTGCAGGAGTACAACGTTTGAGTAAAGCAGTAACGATAGGTGTGCATCGTAATGATAATCCACAGAAAGATCACAAAATGGCAGAATATTTATTGGAACGGATTCTCTGATCCGCAGGGTTATCGAGGCCCACCGTTCTAAGGGAATCTCGGGTTTTGAATTGGAAAAAATTGAAGATTTATCTTATTCAAGGGTGGAGAGTATAGAAATTGTTAGGGTATTCAATGGCTTTGGCCGACAAGAACGTTCGCCTTTGGAAATAGTTGATGCAATCCACATTGATGGAGAACTCTATTTTTGCTCCGAAAATGGTTCATTGCCATGGAAAAGTATTGCACGTGAATTAGCTTATGTGCTCCACCCTTCAGGTGAATTGGAATTAGTTTAGGCATGGAGCTTAACGAAATCTTGTCGCAAAGTGTTCATGAGGCGAATATCACTTGATGAATATGGGTATCCCCATGTAGAACAAGCGCCTGTGCAAATTCCCAACAGTCCAATAGCGCAGCCAGAGAGCGAAAGCGGCTCAACGGATGGAAATCCGCTGAATCCTCCAGAGCAACCGGGCAGGGAGAGTAGACTGCCTCCGGATGAACCAGAATTTCCTCCTCAGAAGCCATCAAGAAAGTCTAAGGCCGAGGTGAGGAAGAAGTCGAGATTGGTTTCATACGTATGCCCGCCTGATGAGGATAATAACGGTAAACCATCTAAGCCTGAAGATCCAGAGTTAGCAGCTCACCGAAGTATGATTGCAGAGATTGGTGTTGCCCATGCAATGAAATATGAAAGTGAACATGGCCGAACACCTACTGACATGGAAACTATCCAATTTAATCACCCGGGTTATGACATCAAGTCTATGGATGAGATGGACCAAGCAAGGTATATCGAAGTTAATTCGTTTTCGGGAATTTGGGATAGCCAAAATCCTGCCCAGATGACTAGAACTGAGTTTGAGCATGCACGCATGTTGGGCGAGAGTTACTGGTTGTATGTGGTTGAGAAAGTGGAGGAGGATGATTATAAGATTTATACTATTTGCAATCCAGCTAATCGAGCTGATTACTATCTGTTTGACCATGGATGGCAACCATTATCAATGTCAGAATAAAGAAAAACAGTAATCATAGCGCGATCCAATTCGACGACAAATGACTTAATATAAAAAAGCTCTGGTTTTCGGGTCTTTTAGTGACTGACTAGTATTACAGCGCAAGGTTAGGGGCAAAAGGTGCAAGGTGAGCCAATTTGGTTTTGCGATGAGATTGATAAGCGGCAAAGTTTCTTTTTTGGTAATAGCGTACTCGATCCAAAGCAGCCCGGGTATCGAAGTGGGGTAAGGGCAAGACGGTAGCCAGTAAGAGACGGACTTGATAAATAGTAAGAGCCGGAGCTTGTTCCTGAAAACGGATTCTCAAACGGACCAGGAAGTGATGAGCAAGAGAGACCAGCAACATATGATGGTGCCATCCCAACCAACTGCGCATTTCGTACTGATCCAAACCGACTTCGCCTTTGGCTTCTTCAAAAATGGTTTCGATTGGCCAGCGCATGCCGCTCAGGCGAACGAACTCTTCTGCCGGCGTGGTGGCGGGAGCATTGCTGAAATAGTATTTGATCGGCGCCAGGTCATCCAAGCTGCGGCGGATGATCAGCCACAGTTCACTGGCGGGCAAGTTTCTGCGCGACTCGGTCACCCTCAGGAAAGCAAATTTGCAGGCCATCGGCCCTTTGCTACCTTCTTTGATAATGGCTGGAAGCCAATCTTTGGGAGGAATAGAGCTCAGCACTTCCTTCACTTGGAGTGGATGCTGGCTGGCATAACGCAGGTGCAGGTGGATGGGATGAGGGCCGTGGCCTTTCCACTTAGGCAGATACACTTTGGGTGGGTCGCGCCAAATCGAAGTCGTACCCTTGATTTCGGTGAAATACCATTTTCCCAAAGTATCGATTCCATCCCGAAAAGCAGGCGAATCCCCGTACAGCTCATCGGCAGCCACCCAAGAAAAGGGCAAATCGCCGCGCTGGACCGCTTTTTCCAGCAATTCCAGTCCAATCTCCGGCTTGGTTTTGTAAGTCAGGTCTTTCGGCACACCGCAGGCACGCAGGCGTTTGGCCTGCTGGTCTTCAAACCATCCAGTGGGCATGAACAACCGGCTTTCGATCAAACTGTACCCTTTGTGACTAGCATATCCCAGATATACCCCAACCTGCCCATTCGCAATCTTGCCCACCGATCCACAGTATTGCGCCGTCACGCCCACCGACTCGTGACCTTGCTTTACCACACTCGATTCGTCAACCAGCATCACCCCATCCTTTTCGCCCAACGTTTCGCCTACCAAGCGTTGGTGGATCCTGATGACGGACTCGGCTGGCCACGGACTTTGACCGACAAAGTACTGCAGGCTGCGCACTTTCTCGCCTCCCTCCAGCGCCATCTGTTCGACATTCTTGCGAGTGGCATTTCCCAGCAAACCCTGCACATAGCTCTGACTTCGCTTCCGTTGTTCCACTCGCTCAAATCCAGCTTCAAACAGTTTCATATACCTCTTCAATTCTTGCAAGAACTGACCGATATTTTGCCTGCTCAATTTGCATTCAGGCGCAGAGCTGGTTTCAGTTACAATTCCGGCGGGCATGGTTTTCTTCGTCTCCTTTCCACTTGGCGGTGGTTGGAGAAAGATACCATGCCTCTCTATTCCAGACTATCCAGTTGGACTGCTGCTAACCTTGCGCTGTAATACTAGAATCACGTCATTGCCTTCCCGGGCTCGCGTCAACGCCAGATCCTCACGGTTTATTAATGTGTCATACGCCCAGTATTTATATCCATCCCCAAGCTCTAGGTATCGATATGTTTTCGAATAAAACGGCTTGTCGTAGCCATAGGCAGCAATAACGTCCGCCAGAGCCTGACAAAGTTCAGGCTCATTTTTCCGTAGAATATAAGCATGTGCCATGTGATCCGGATACGTGGTCGTCGGTTTCCAAGCCACTTCAGCACACCGTTTCTTCAGTTCTTCCTTCAGGGGGATTGGTATTTCAGGCATTTTATGCTTTTTCTGCAAATCGCGTTAACTGACAGAGCACGGCTTGGATCCATTGTAATGCAGTTGCGCTTAGAGAGCGTTTTAAAAGTGGTCGAGTAAGATTGGAGAATGTCCAAATTCAACCAAACCTACCCGACCGATCTGAAGTATACCGAATGGCAGCAGATTGCGGAATTCTTTCCCAGCTACCCAACGGGCCGTCCACCGAAATGGGAAAAATGGCAGATTCTGAATGCGATTTTGTACGTCAACCGCACCGGCTGCCAGTGGCGCATGTTGCCCATCAATTTTCCTCCGTGGCGGACGGTGCACTACTACTATTGGCGCTGGCAGCAGGATGGCCGCTGGCAGCGGATCAATGAGGTGCTGGTGAAAAAAGTGCGAAAGCAAGCTGGGCGCGAAGAACAGCCCAGTGCAGCGGTGATCGACAGCCAAAGTGTGAAGACCTCGGAAGGCGGTGAGGAACACGGTGTAGATGTCCACAAGCAGACCCCAGGCCGGAAACGACACCTGGTGGTGGATGTGTTGGGACTGGTTTTGCTGGTCGTGGTGCATAGTGCCAGTATCCAGGATGGAGCCGGAGGCTTGCAGACCTTGCAAAAGCTGTTTGAGCGCCTCAAACACAATCTGCATAATCGCTGGTGCCGCTTGAAGCTCATCTGGGCCGACGGTGGCTACACCTCGATCGTCGCTGAAGTGCGCCAACGCTTTGGTTGGATCTTGCAGATCGTGAAACGTTCCGATGACGTCAAGGGCTTTCAAGTGCTACCTCATCGTTGGGTCGTAGAACGAACTTTCGGATGGTTGGGTCGTTACCGTCGTTTGGCTCGCGACTATGAGCACACCACCTCCTCCAGCGAGAGTATGGTTTATCTCGCCAGCACTCGACGTATGCTAAAAATGCTTGCAACATGACTTTTAAAACGCTTTCTTAGATCTCCGTCACTTTAGTAGTATGCTGATTGTGACCTATGCAAGCAAGCGGATTCCGATGAAGATATTTCATTCTCAATATGGGATTTTGGTTATTTGGAGCGGATTGTCTCTCTTTAAACCAAGACTATGGAGATTTCGATTTCCATATCTGTAGAATGATTAGTTCAGGAGATATGATATGCAGAACACAAAATCACATTGGCGCTGGCAAGATGGCGTTGTAGACTCTCGTAAGGAGCACATCGAACTATACGCCGATGATGCGCGAAAGGGCCAGTATGAGGACTGGCAACCTATCGCTCGGATTGGGAAGCCGAAGCAGCACATTTTCCCTGTGCATTGGCTGATCAGCTCCGACTCTGCTGACCAGAAGTCCATGATAGCCGACGCACGGCGTGATTTGGATTTCCTCTTGATCGAATTGGACAAACCGGACCCGTGGTCATACGCGGTGTACCACTGCAGTACTGCTTCAAATATGTACTCCAGCATTCATTGGGGATATTTCCCGAAGGGACAGGTTGGTGCGCACGAGTCAAGCAAAGTCATCCACCTATCCGCCGACAAAGCCCAAATCGTGTTTGGACCATCGGAGAAGAAAAAAAGTCGGAATGAGAAAACGAAAAAATGACAGGTCGCTATCGATGCATTCTGAAGGAGCACATTACACAACAGGCTAAAGAACTCTTGTGAAAAGCATACTTTGTGGCGCTAAGATGGGGAGGAAGCGAGGATTCATGAGCTCGGACGGTGAGATAACCGCAAGGATCGCGGAACACCTGGGCAGTTGGCTGAGGCCGCAAGGGTACGATGTCTTCCATGACCATGGCGGCTCAGGGGCAAACGTTGGGAAAATCGTGTCGTCGGTGGGTAAGGGTTTGTTACCATCTCGAATCACTGAGCTAGGACAACTGGATATTCTTGTTACAAAACATGACTCGCGCCAAGCTCTGGTGTTGGTCGAGATTGAAGAGACCAACGATCGCCCCAAGAATCTTCTAGGCGATGCTCTCGGAACACTCTTGGGGGACAGCATTACCTTCAAGAAGAGGGAATTCCACGTGGGGAGTAGGACGACTCTGATAATCGTGGGAAAAGGTGGACACTCTCACGATGCGCGGAACAAACACCTTGCTAGGAATCTCAAAGCCTGTCGATCACGGTTGAGTTCAGCAAATAAGGCTGTCGGTAAGGTCGTGTTAGAAAGCCAAGGAAGCGGTCGCGATATGGAAGGGCGGCTTATGGAAGTTATCACTGAGAGTTTGGGCATGGTCACTGGAAGCATCAGTGGATCTCGTTGACCGATTTAGGGGCTGCCTGTTAGGGCTCGCAACGGGCGACGCCATCGGGACGACTGTTGAGTTCCAGGCCCGTGGTTCCTTCGAGCCCGTAACAGATATGACCGGGGAGGGTCCATTCGATCTGAGACCGGGTGAATGGACCGACGATACCTCCATGGCATTGTGCTTAGCCACGAGCCTGCTGGAAAAGCGCGGGTTCGATGCTTCCGATCAGATGGACCGTTACTGGCGGTGGTTTAAGGAAGGTTATCTCAGCAGCAATGGCAGATGTTTTGACATCGGCAGCACAACCCACGATGCGCTTCAGCGATACAAGGAAACAGGAGATCCGTTTGCCGGTTCACAGAATCCAAATGCCGCGGGGAACGGTGCCATTATGCGCCTTGCACCGGTTATATTGTTTTACTATCCTGATCGGGAAGCAATTCTGAAGTACGCCGCGGAAAGTTCACACACCACCCATGCATCCCCGGAATGTCTGGACGCCGCCCGTCTGTTGGGCGATATACTTGGTCGCGCCTTGGCCGGCGCGTCGAAACCTGAGGCTCTTTTCGGCAGCCAACCCCGTACGTTCGGGGCCTCCTCGATTCAGGCCATCGCACGCGGAGATTATCGAAGTAAGACCGACAGCGTTATTCGCGGAACGGGGTACGTGGTGCAAAGCTTGGAAGCAGCCCTATGGTGCTTTTGGGAGACGGTTTCATTTGAAGAGGCCATTTTAAAAGCAGCAAACCTGGGTGACGATGCTGATACAACGGCTGCCATCTGCGGTCAGGTAACAGGAGCCTTCTATGGGGAAGAGGGCATACCCGCGCGTTGGCTAGAAAAACTAGTCATGCGCGAAGAGGTCGCAACGCTGGCAGAAAGGTTATACACAGAACGGCCAGCAGCCTGATGGAGGTATTTGACATGAAGAAGCAGGCGAAGAATGCAGATCTCATAGCACAGGTGCTAAGGCTCAACGATTTCGATCCCACCTTGATAACCCGGGGTTGGCGTGAAAATATCGAGATCGGTGGCATCGACGGCGTGATCGCTGTTGTGGTTCTCGGGAGATCTCATGCATACGCTGTCATCAATGTACCGGTCCTTGTCTTCTCGTCCCGGCAGGCACCAATACCGGTGGGGGCGGCGCTTCAACTGATGTTGTGTCTTCCCGATAAGCCTACAACCTGTGCTTTAGGTCAAGGCTTTCTGTCAGCCACGGTAAGATCCCTCACGTCTCATTTGTTTGATAATTCTCTGCCAACTGCACTTTCGTAACATATCAGGTTTCTTTAAAGCTGAACGTGTCTCTGTGAAAGCAGAAAGTCCTTCGCCCTTTTCCTGAAATGCCGGATTTCGCTCATCGTAGATTAGAGCGCGTACCCATTCCCATTACTGCACCACATTTTATCGCCCCCCTAGTATTACAGCGCAAGGTTAGGCATAAAAACGGACAATCGGCCCAATGTTGACTTGCGATGAGATTGATAGGCGGCATAATTTCTTTTTTGATAGTAACGGACACGCTGCAAGGCGAGGGCGATGTCAAAGACAGGCAGAGGCAGAGCCGCCTTCAGCAGGATGCGAATTTGGTAAGGGGTGAGAGCGGGAGCTTGTTCTTGCAATTGGAGGCGCAAGCGAACAAGGAAATGATGAGCCAACGAGACCAAAAGCATGTGATGATGCCAACCCCACCAGCTGCGCATTTCGTAATGGTCAAAACCGACTTCGCCTTTAGCTTCTTCGAAGAGGATTTCAATGGGCCAGCGCATGCCACTCATACGCACCAATTGGCTGAGCGGTATGTCGGCAGGCGCATTGCTGAAGTAATATTTGATTTCCGTCGGATCGTCGAGGTTGCGGCGAATGATCAGCCACAGTTCCGCCGCAGGGAGATTCTGGCGCGAACTCGACCACGCGCAGGAAGGCAAACTCGCAGACGATCGGGCCTTGGCTCCCTTCCTTAATGATGGCGCACAGCCAATCCTTTTTGGCGATCTTCGACACCAAGTCCTTGACCTGAAGCGGGTGCTGCTCGGGGTGGCGCAGTTGAAGCCGTGTAGGGCGACGACCATGACCGCTCCAGTGGGGCACATACAGTTTGGGAGCGGTGCGCCAAATGCGAGACGTGGACTTCACTTCGGTGAAATACCATTTGCCCATGGCGTCGATGCCATCCCGGAACGAGGGCGAATCCCCGTACAATTCGTCCGCCGCGACCCAGGAAAACGGCAAACTGTCCCGTATTTTGGCTTCTTCCACCATTTTCAGCCCTATTTCCGGCTTCGTCTGAAATTCCAGCTCTTCCGGTACCCCACACGCACGCCGTCGCTCTGCGTGTTCCTCCTCGAACCAGGCCTCTGGCATGAACAGCCGTCCTTCAATCAGGCTATAGCCCTTGCGGCTGGCATATCCCAAATACACTCCCACCTGACCATTCGCAATCTTGCCCACCGAGCCACAATATTGCGCCACCACGCCCACTGAGTCCTCCCCTTGTTTCACAACGCTCGACTCGTCGATCAGCATCACCCCGTCCTCTTCTCCCAAACTTTCTGCTACCAATCTTTGATGCACTACCACCAGCGGTTCCACATCCCACCGGCTTTGTCCCACAAAGTATTGCAAGCTCCGCACCTTCTCTCCCAGCCCCAGTGCCATCTGCTCAACATTCTTTCGCTCCGCCGAGCTCAACAGACCCCGCACGTACGCATGGCTGTGTTTCCCTTGTTCCACGCGTCCAAATGCATTGCTAAATTCGTTCATGTACTTCGCCAATTCCTTCGCACAGTGCTCCACATCTTTCTGGCTCAAATGGCAATCCGGCGCTGGACCGCTTTCCAGCAGACTCTGCCAATCTGTCCGGCGCATTTCAGTTACAATTCCTGCGGGCATGGTTTTCTTCGTCTCCTTTCCACTTGGCGGTGGTTGGAGAAAGATACCATGCCTCTCTATTTCAGGCTATTCACTTGGCCTGCCACTAACTTTGCGCTGTAATACTAGACATTAAACCAAAAAGCCCCTGATTTTCACAACATCAGGGGCAAATCGTTTAGATAAAGCTGTATCGCCTTAAATACTCTTGTAGTCGTTTATGCGAGATTATCCTTCCGCTCGGGTTCTCCTTCCAGTTACCATTATCCACAGGCTCATACACTAATGCCTTTCTTTTTGGCAAGAGCATACCACATTGAAAAGGCTCACGTGTTTCAAACAATCTTCGTCGTTCTTCCCGCCGTCGGCGCTGCAACTCTCTCTTACTCGGTGCCTTGGTAAGTAATTCGCATGAGAAAAGAGGAGTTTGTTTGCCGATTGCTCCAACACTTTGATATGGTCTTCCAGAACTCTGTTTAATTCTGGTACGAACACTCTTTCCAGATTTGGACGATACACCTGCACACTTTGGACCTATTCCACGCGCGATGCTTGCAGGGGATTTCAATACCCGTCCGCACTTATTGCACCTTGGTTTTCCTTCCATAATTGAACCTCCTAGAAAGAATACATCAGCCCAGACATTATGTCTGGGCTGGTGTCGATTTAGAACAGCGAGATTTGATTTTGCGTTACCTGCTTTGAGCGAGCTCGATTGGCTGATTTTCCCACTGCGCCTCTCTGTGTCATCCAATCTGCCCAGGAAACCACCTTAGGCATTTCAGGAACAGGTAATGGCGCACTGGGAGCTGTTGGGCAGCCCATCGGGGAATTGGAGACTACTACTTCGTCAGCGAACAGGGATTGCAGATCGGGCAGGTCAGCCAACTCCAACGCTTCTCGTGCCAGTTTCATCAGGATGTCTCCATCTTCTTCAGGGACGATCGCGCCACCAACCTCATCACCATAGAGAAGTTGTGCGGCTTTCATCTTTTGGCCCATCAAGGCTAATGCACGTGCTTCCATCGCTTCACTGTAGACCGAGAAGATGGCCTTCACTGGTTTTGTCTGGCCCAACCGCCACACCCTGCGAACAGCTTGCCATAAGGTATACAGACTGATATTCAATCTCGGCAAACACCACAGAAGAGAAGGCGATCAGGTCAAGACCCGTCTCAACCAAACGTGGATTTACTACCAATGCATCCAATCCAAAGACTCGTTTTGCAATCCATTCTTCGCGCTTGCGTGGGTTCACGGAACTGGTCAAGACCTCAGCGCGTACGCCTCCATCCCGCAGGATTTTCAGGATGCGATCCTGAATGTCGCGTGTTCCTGTCTGTCGAACATAGATGAGCACCTTGCGTCCCTGCTGGCGTTCAGAGCGGCAGAAATCGACCAACCAGCCTTCCTTGGGCATGGTCTCATTGCCAACAACGGCTGGCAGTTCCATCAGTTGTTGCTTGCGGACAAACTCGCCTTTTCGATCCACTTCATCGATCTCAACCACTTCGTCGCGGAAGGCAGAGTTTGGACGCGCCAATGTCCATTGCAACCAGGAAGAGAGATAGCGCCGGTTCTTGATCGCCAGATCACGCAGTTTCTTTGCCATCAAACGATATTGGCCTCCTTGCTCATCGGTCATCGCGAGCGTTACCACTTCTTCCGCATAGTGAGGCAGAGCCAACCCTAAATCTTTCAGGGACAGAAATACAGTTGTATCCAGCAGGCGATTCACAATGGCGGGCGAAATGCCAGGCTTCTCCTTTGCCTGGTTCTGGTAGCGACGGTTGCCAGTAAAACCGTCTTCGTCGTCATCCTCGGTGGCGCGCTTCTTCTGACGGGTCATTTCCAACACACCATACAACCGCGCCCAGCGCTTTTCATCATTGAAGGCGAAGTCTTTGCGAACGCCTGCGTTCAAACGATGGAGCAGCCAGAAGATGGACGTGCTCTTTCCGCCGAAGAAGGTACCTGTCAGGGTCAGGGTGTATTTGGTTGCGCCAATCAGCTGATGGAACGCAATGCCTCGGTCCGAAGACTTCGACTTGAACTGGTGGCAATTGTGGACTAGAACTCCGTTAGCGAAGTAGTTGTTGTTTCCTTCAACTTCGAGATTGTAGACACGACCGTCTGGACACACCTGTTCAAATCCTGATCCACCTCCTTGTTCCAAAATCTCAACACAGTCCACCCTAAGAAATTCAAGACCGCCGTTTTGCGGCGGTCCAGAAATTTCCATTTCTTCAGTTTGTGGGTGCGTCCATCTACCTCGACGGCTAGTTTCACCTCTGGGATGCCCAAGTCCACTTTGTAGGCTGGAGGCAACGATTCGAAATAGGGCTTTGCCTTGGCCGTGGGAATTACAAACTCCATAGCCAACTCGGATAGCCCAAGCGCTTGGCATAATGTTGCCTGTTGCGAGGTGATCTGTCCGTTGCCGCCTCTGGAAAGAAAGGTTCTGCCAATCAGTGCCTGCCGTGCTCTCTCCTTTATCTCTGGATCGTACATTGGATTTTTGAGTTTCATGCGCTCGGCTACATCTGGACGCTTTGTTCCCTCCCAGCCATTTCCACCACGCCACATTCGCATCGCGTACAACCTGCCCACCTGCGGATCTCGGAATTGATAGCGAACATTGCACTTTTTCGAGCAAAACTTTTGATTGGCCGACAAATGTCCCATTGGCTTGAGATAGTAAACTCTGCCGCATTGGCGACAGACTTTCCTCACCAGCGGCTTGCGACGTTTGTCGCCGGCTCGCTTGTTGATCTCGGGTGCACGATCTAAAGAGGCGCAGGATCGGGAACAGTAACGCGCTGTCTTTTTGCCGCTTGGGTAAGCCATAAAAGTCTTTCCGCAATATTCGCACTGTCTTTCCACTGATCTTTTGTGCTTCGACATAATTATCCTCTTCCGTGAATATTGGGTGGTTGGGTGTGCATACGATTCCTGCCACTTGGATCAACCGTCGTGGCGCGGGATTCCTCATCGTATTGACTACTTTCCTATATTCGGTTCGATTGGTCCTATGGTTGAACGACAGCACATGATCCCCCGCCTTGATGTCTTGAATGGGTTTATCTCCATTATTTGTGGCGATCATTGTGTCTTTTACAAGGCACTCGTCTGCAACCAACATTTTGAATTTGTCCCGGGCATGCTTGGCGATGTAGTCGGCAATCGCCCAGCGCCGCCCGGTGAACTGGAACAAGGGAGCCCTGCAAATACGATTGCCCCAGACCGGCTTGCCATGCTTATCACGAGCCAACCGCCCCTCGCCGTCCATTTCATAACCTTTTATTTCGGCCTTGCAGAAGCGGCGCTTATCACCCAACTGCTCAACCGAGGTTGCTGTGATCACGATTCCGCCAGGTTGATCGATCTGGATCGGGGAACCACATTCCGGACACGTCAGGGCTTCAAAGACCTCCCCATCGTCCTCGTCAACAAACTTCTTGCGAACCACAGCATGTTCCCAGCCTGCTCCATACTTCGCGGAGGTATGGGCGATGACCGCCACAGGTTTATTGCCCAGCTTTCCGTTCAGAATAGAGTTGTAAGAAGCGGCGCACCTCGTTCACATCGCCTGGGTCATCGGCATTGCGACCAATGCGAGCCAGTTCCATGGCCTTTGCGCCAGGAATGGTTTCTTCGATCTCACGGATCCATTTGGGAACGAGATGCGGCGGACAGAGCACAATGGCAGGGTAGGCATCCAGGAGATCCAGAGCCGCTGCTGCCTGCTTGGTCTTGCCGCTGCCCATCTCGCCCTGGATATTTCCCACGCCATGAGTTCGCATCGCTCTTGCGATTGCTGCCGCAATATGACGCTGGGTGGGAAGCAGCCCTGCCTTTTCCTGGCCAGGGAGAGGCTTGCCGGTTTTTCCCAATGTATCCAGGATTGCAATTTCTTCTGGCGTTGGATCGAAGTTATATAGCGGGCGATAGGTGGACAGGATGTGCGCGCCGATCTGGTCGCCGTAGTTGTGCATGAACTTCGAGAGCGGCTCCACTGTGTCAATGATCTCGATTCCGCTTTGACGCAGGATGGCCACCGTCGAGACAAAGCGGTCGCGGAAGGTCTCGGTCGTGGTCTTGCCATCCTTCGAGGTTGTTTCCTCCACCTTCTCGGTGACCTTCACCACACGGCCCTTTACCAGCATGGGTTTGCCGTCATCATCATTCAAGCGCAATGTGCCCATCATGCCGGAGGCCATCATCATGGCAATGTGCCCCTTCTTTAAGGGCATGACGGGTTGCTTGAACTCACCGGAGGCGCGCGTGGGATTGAGGAGGTCGAGCCATTCCTTTGTGGACAGCACCCCGCGCTTCTGTGTCGCATCCACGATTTCTTCCGGCTGCCAGTCCAAACGGGTGAAGCGCACCGGCTGACCTCCCGCGCCTTTATCGGAAGCTGGCGGGAGTATGTACCTGGGTTCAACCACAGCGGACAACATCGGCGGTTCAATCTCAACCCACGCCCGCACCTCACCAATTTCCTCGCTCGAAGGCAGTTTGTATTTCAAACGCTTCAGGCCCAGCACGATGACCTGGTTGAATTCCGTATCCGGATACCGATACACCGTCAGGTTTTCGTAATAACCCGCCAGGTGTGTTGAAACGTCCAGATCACCCAGCAGGTGGTGAGGTACGATATAAACAAGCGCGCCGCCGCGGACGAGTTTAGATGTGGTGGATTTCAGGAACTCGAGTTCCAGGCGTTTCTGATCACCAAGACGGTCGTAGCTATAAGGTGGATTGAGAAACAAGAGGGTGATGGACTCGCTGGTCAAATGACAGGATCCCCAGGGAGCGTTGAAGAGGCGGTCCATCTTTTCAGAAGCCAGTGCCGCACGCGTGGGAGATAATTCCGCTCCCCAACTTTGGCAGTTCAAGGCCTTGGCCAGAATGGAAGCGGCCGTGCCTTCACCAGCGCAGGGATCGAGCAATCGCCCGCTCTCTGCAGGCTTGAAATATGTTTTGAGCAATTCCACGACCTGATTTGCTGTCGGGAAGTAGCCCATTTTCTCTATTGCGGGAGGACGCATAGTGACTCCTTTTGGAAAATAAAATCCCCTGTACCAATATGGTGCAGGGGATTTAGTTGGATTTGATTTTCTTATTTGACTTTCAGATCAAGCGCGGGGCGATGTTCACGAAGCCGAGCGGTTCACATGATCAAGTGGATTGTTTGAACCATGAGGTGCCTCGTCGATCGTCAAGACCTCCTGTTCGAGCAGATTCTGCACCAGTTCCTGCCAGGGTTTGGTCAAATCGATCTTGACCCCGCCGAGACAGTCACCGCCCGTTTCGAGACGCTGGATAAAGCCTGCATCCAGCCCATGCTCCCATATTGTTTTTGTCCAGTCCTCAAGGATCGGAAAGGCCAGCGCCTCCTGCAAACGTTTCAACGCAACCTTCTGTAATTCAAATTCGAGATCCCGGCCTTGCTCGAATACCAGGGCGTAGACCGAGTGATCCTTTGCCTCCCATTGTCCGGGGAGCGCCTTGCGGCAGATCATCCCGGCGTGCATAACCCCATAGTCCGGCAGGGCCTGGGCCAGCATGCGTACTTCTCCGTCCGTGATGATAGATGCGCCTCTCAGGGAACACGCACCTCGCCCGCGCACGAGCGAGGCCCACAGACTTTCCACGCTGGTCTTGTGCGCGGCCACCCCGACGTATAACAGGGTGTGCTGATAGGGACGGTCCTCCAGGATGGCGTAGCCGGTAACGTCTGCGCGGGTATGGGCATTCGAGAGCGTTGGGATGTCGCCATCCGGAAAGAGATGACGCACTGCCCTGGAGGTTTCGTTCACCGGCTCTACCTGCCACACATAGACTCCGACGTTCGCCCGGACCAGCTCGCGGTTGAGCTCCCGCAGCAACTCGTGAGGTTTCAGGTTGAGGTTGATGCTCGTGAAGGTGATCTCGGTCTCTGTGTCCTGCACCTGGATCCGCACCAGGCGCCCGTTCAGATCGAGGGTCGCGCTGGCTGGATGCCAGTCTTTAGGATTGGTCAAAGGTGGAGGCAATTCGACGCCCACTTTTGGTGTGAGCCATAAGGCGCCGTGAAAGGTTGGATTGGGCATGGGCTCGATCGCGCCATAGGGTGCGCGGTGGCGCTCCTGCCCAACGTATTCGATGTCCGGCAGGTCGTTCAGGACGGGCAGCCAGAGTTGTTCGTAGGTCGAGAGCAGCACCTTGCCTTTCTCAGAAGCCCTCTTTTGTGCTTCCATCGCCACGTCGATCAGTTCTTTCAGGTACTCGTCTTCGTATGGTTCGGTCCATTCGTACATGGGTTATTCCTCCAAGGAAACACTCAGGCTGGACGGTACCGATTTGCTTTCTTCGATGCTGGGTTTGCCTTCGCTGTCTTTTAAGGCGACCGTCAGCCAGGGTACGGCCTCGCCTTGCGAGTCCGGTTTGCAGGACACGAATACCGGCGCGCCCGGATTTTCCTTCGCTAACTCCTTTGCAAAAGCCAGGGCTTCCGGCAGGTTGCCGTCCATTTTGTCTGGCACGGCGCCGAACTGCCGTGCATTCGGATCGCCCCGACGCCAGACTCTGAACACCCCATGCACATTGCGATGCTGTTCAGCGGGCAGGGAGTGGAAGTCGATCTGGTAGTCTTCGAGTGCGACATCCAGGGTCATCCAGGTGATGCCCAGGTCGGAGTCGAGATGGTCGAAGACCTCAAGCAAAACTTCCGCGGCATCCTCGCGTGTGATGGGTTTCCCGGCGCGGCGGGCGCTTTCGAACAAGTCCTCCACCTGCCAGACGTGCGCGATCTTGTCTTGCCAGTAGCGGCCGAGGATGCTGAGTACCTCGGCGTTTTCCACATGCAGTTGCTTTGAAATGGCATCGGCCATCTCTTCAAGGATATAGTCGTACATAGTGTTCTCCTTTATAGGTGAAGGTGGGAGTAGGTCATCAGGTCATCCGTGTTCAGCGAATAGTAGATGGTATAGGCCTTGCGAATGCGCCTGCGCGCGCCACGTTTGCTGCGAAAGATAGGCTCGTTTTCGTAGCAATATGCACGGGACGTGCGATGGAAGATCGTCCAGCCAATCGCCTCGGCCGCGCCTGGATAACTGCGCTCGATCTGAATGTGCCTTCTCAGTCCTTTATTCAAGAGGACGGAGACCTGCATGAAGGTCAAAGGGTCCGAGGTTCCGACAAGGGTTGCCCGGAAGGGTAGCACCACCAGTTCAGGGTGTGGATTGTTCATGATCTCCTTGCAAATAGAAACTGCGGGGCCGTATAACGGTCCCGCAGTCCAATTGTGTCTGAGCATCTTTACAAACTAAAGCAAGGTGAAGTCATCCTTGAATGTTTGAATGAGATCGCCAGGCGTGCCTACTTCGAAGGGCAGGTTGAATTTGCTGCTGCTCCTCAGGAAATGTTCCTTGTCATGGGTTACGAACCAATCCGGTTTGGCACGGATGGCTTCGGCCAGTATGCTTGCATCAGGTAGGTAGCGTACATACGCCTGAGCCGCTTTAATCTGACTCCTTGTGGGGGCGGCAGAAGTTTCCATTTGCGCGGCCGCCAGCAATTGTGCCAAAGTGGGCAGCGATCCGGGCGCTTTACGCCGGATCACTTCATCACATTCCTTGAGAACAGTTGGCCCGACTACTGGTCGGATAATCCCTGCTTCCGCCAGCAGAAACAACTTGCGCGCTCCTCCGATGGGAGAGAGCACTGCGGCAAAGACTACACTGGTGTCCAGAAAGATTCTAAGATTTTTTGGGACCATATTCTGCCCGGACCTCACGCAGGGTGGTCAACATGGATTTAAGCGACTCTCCTGAATCCTGCCATTCTTTGGCGAGCTTGTTGGCAATTTCATCGACGCGTGAGCGCTGCGGGCTCATGACGACGACACCCCCACCCAGGTCAATGAGTGTCAACGTGTCTCCCTCCTCGATATGGTTTTGATCTCTCAATTCCTTGGGGAGGGTGATGATCCCTCGCCGGACGACCTGTACTTTAAACGTGTTATTCATGTTCTGCTCCAATCTGTAAATCCGTATATCAGTATAGCGGATAATCCGCAAGAGTCAAGACGGTTCCGGCCCTCCTTGGAGGGGTGGTTCATTCCAGTTTGTCCTTGTCATCTTGAAGAGTTTTCTTTAATTCGCTCTTCTGCTGTTCGAGCAGGCTTGCCACATCGGCGCGCACGTTGCTCTCATCCCAGCCAACTTCGATGTGCCTTTTCCAGGTCTGCGATGAATTCGCGGATGTCGCGCAGATGTTGGCGCTGCTTCCAATTCTCGGGATCAAAGGCTTTTGTGCTTGTTTCTTCGACGCTTTCGAACTCATGCCAGGGATGATCGTCCTCGTGCAGTACATCGAAGAAGCGTTCCTCGATGTTGACCTGTCCCGCGATGAAATATTCGCTATCGCTCAGGAAGGAACGGATTTGCTTCTCGATTTCTTCAAGTGGGAGTAGCGTGCGGTTGGTGAAGATTGCTTCCCCGTGCAGCTTGTAGTTGCTGGCGTCCCGGTACATGTATTTGAATAGCGTATTCAGGCGTACGTGCCTAGCCAGGTCCTGCTGTTTGTCCATTACAGTGAGAGAATAGGGAGTTCCTTTCCCGTGAGGTGGTTTTTCATAGGAGGTGCAAGACTGTGGAAGCATTATGGTCTCCTTTTCGGAATCGAAAAGTCCGGCGGATTCATCATGGACCGGCGGACTTTTCGTCAGCCGAATGAAAAAGCCCCCAAGGTTGTGAACCTTTGGGGGCCGGTTGAATTTGCAATATAGATCAGCTATTCGAACGCAGGATCTTTTCCAACTCCGCAATCAATGGCGGAACGTCTTCCTGGCTGGCTCTCCACAGAATTTCCTCATCCAGACGGAAATACTCATGTACCAGGACATTGCGGATGCCTTTCATCTTTCCCCAGGGAACTTCAGGATGGCTTACCTGAATCTCATCCGGCATGGCAGAGGCTGCTTCGCCAATCGTTGTGAACTCAAAAGCCACTGCGCGAATTGTGCGGGGATCGTCCAGGAAGGTATCGAAAGACAGTCCTTCCGTGTAATCCCGAATGTTCCGGGCGCAGGTCAGGATATCCTCTACGCGATCCTGCCAGGTTCTATGCGACACGGATCGCCTCTCGCAAAACCTGCTCCTTGAGGCGCGGCTTCAGCGAGCGTAGCGTGCCAAGATCGACCTTGCATCCCAGGATGGTTTCCAATCGTTGTTGAAGTTCGATGAACTCGAACAAACCCACCGGATGTTTGAATTCCACCAGGAAATCGACATCGCTGTCGGCAGCGGCCTCGTCTCTCGCCACGGAACCAAACAGGGAAAGCGAGGCTATGCTATAACGTTCTGCCAGGTTTTTGCTTTGTTCCCGAAGAATGCGAAGCACTTCATTTCGATTCATAACTCACCTTTTGTGCTCCAAGCATAGCGAATAAAGGGGGATTTGTCAAACTTGAGGGGAGTCATTCTTCCCATCCGCTGATTCGGTCTTCGAAACCAGCTTCAAGCCAGTCGTCTTCGTGCAGGCGTGTGGCATTTTCATAGGTCTCCACCAGCGGACCTTCATCCGGTTCTGTGATCGGCTCAAGGAATTCCCGTTCGGGACGCAGGATAACATCGAGGGGGAACTCGCCAACATTTTCGATTTCAAGCGTATGCGTGATTTCGTAACCTGGCTGGCAGAACCCAATGGGATCCAACTCCGGTGAGACGACCACCACATATTCGCTTTCCTCTGAAACATAATGCGTCAGGATGTAAGGTCTGCGATCTGTGACCGGGGCCAGTTCATAGCTGAAAGGCGGTAAAGGCACACCGATCTGTTGAAACAACCAGGTCACTTTTTCAATCAGCCAGGCTATATCCGCCTCGCGATTGAAGATCGTGCGGCGGTGGAACGCTTCGGGAATTTCCTTCAGATTGCAGTATTCGTCCGGCTTCTGGTCCGCCAAAGCGTAGGCCGTTGTCTCTATTTCCAGTGCCACAATCCTCTCGTCATCCCATTTCCAAGTTGTACTACCCACATACTCGCAGGGTTTGGAGAACGCGCCAGAGTGCATGTTGATGCCGTTCCAGCCCTGAGGATGATCGGAGGGGGTACACCAGACTTGAAAGCCACCGTTCCCAGCTTCGAAGATCGCCTTCTCTTCAGGATTGGTGGCAATGTCGAGCTGTCGTGCCAGATCGAGTACGGGTTTCAAACGCTGATGTTCAGTATGATAGGACATTCCATAGCTCCTTGTTGAATGATATGAGGGGAATACTCAAGTTGATCTAGTGCGTCACATTCCTGGGCGGTGGCGAGTTCTTCCGCGCTCAGGCTCTCTTCGACGATGGCCTGCTCCATGCGCGGGTCTGCGCGTGCCAGGCGTTCGACCTCCTCTGCCGTGAGAAGTTGCGGGTTGTCTCGTCCGTAGCGGGCAAAGTAATGTGCCCCGACCTTGCTTTTGAACGGACCAATGACCGCCGTGAAGAGATGGCCATGCGTTTCTTTATTTGGAATGTTGGACGAGCGGAACAGGATCAGATCGCCCTGTGGGCGTTTTCCGAGATAGAAAGCCATTCCTTGCCTCCTGTCTAGAAGTCGTCCAGCAAGCCCAGAAGGGCTTGTTCGTGGCCGACTTCGAGATGCAAATGCAGGCTGACCTCGCTGATCTGTTCGGTCTTCCAATGCGTGTGCGAAAATCGAAAATTGTAGGTGGCCGATTGACCATGATCGAGCGAAAGGTGGAAGTGTGCGTGCCAGAGCGCATCATAGAGGCGCTGGTCGTGGTTGTCATCTGTCTCGTCTGCGGTGGGCTGAAGCGCATCGGATAAGGCGATGCTCACTGCCACCTTTACGGTGAAGCCTGTGCCAGCTGCGATGCCGGTCACATCCAACCAACTCATATTAGGGAGTTGGGATTTGGTTTTAGAAATAAACGGCGGAGCCATGCCCATAAATCGTTGTTTAGTTTTCATTCTCCTCTCCTATGAAAAGCCGAGCGATCTTTCCTTCATTGAAACCCAGTGCCCTCCATGACCTATAATCAAATGGTCAAGGGTTTCGATGTCAAGAAGTTTTCCGGCTTGCACGATGGCGCGCGTCACGGCCACATCATCCGGACTGGGAGACGGGTCGCCGCTGGGATGGCAATGAACTACTATGATCGCAGGAGCCATGCGCACAACGGCAGGTTTGAAGACCTCCGCGATACGTACCTGCGAAGAGTTTATGGACCCTTCATAGATCTCCACTATGTCCACCACATGATTACGCGTGTCTAGCAAGATCACACGCAGGTGTTCCTTCTCAAGCAAACTCATTTCATTTTGTAACAACGCCGCAGCGTCTGCCGGAGAATTAATGGTGGGGCGTTCTTCGGCGGGGAGGTTCAATCGCAACCCGAGGTTGAGGGCGGCTTTGATGCGCACTGCGGTCGCCTGATTGATGCCCTTTACAACTGCTAGCTCGGCGGGATGTGCCTGATATAGGCGACGTGTGTCGCCGCCGAAGCGGGTTAGTAAAGACTCCGCGATTTCGATTTGTTTTGGTCCGCCGATCACCGCCGCCAGCAGTTCGGAGAGATTGCAGGCCGCCGCGTTCTGGCTCACACGATAGGCAGGCTGTTCCCGCAGGGGCAGGCTCTTGAGTTTAGGCTGGTCATAGGGTGAAGGACTTTGGAGTAACAGAGGATCAGAAGTTGTCATGGGTCTCCTTAGGAATAGCAAGGACGGCGCCATGATCATGGCGCCGTCCTTGTATGGAAACTAGAATGTCCCCTGGTAGCCAGGGGACAGCGGATAATTTTTATTGTTTCGTCGTTAATTTTGGGGTTACTTGGGAGAAAGGCTTTCGGGCCAGACGGTGACACTCCCCTGCCACTAAAGTGGCGGGGCTTCTTGGGACAGTCTTAGACCATTGCCTGTGCTTTTATCCTAATGGGTGTGTCCCACCCATAAAATATTTATTACTGCATTGGCATCTCGATCTATCGAAAGACCGGTAGATATTGTTTCACGAATGCGCTGGTATCAGGATTAATGAGCGACATTGCGATCCTCGATAATCAGGTCGGAAAGTTGTTTGGAGCCGCGATTACGCGCTACCGGCTTGTTGGGCTGATATTTTTCCCCGTTCCATTCCGAGATACCCGAGTCGACGAGGGCCTTAAGCCTTTTTTCCAGCGTTGGTTTTACCGGTACGATCTGTCCGATGGTCCGGCCGCGTTCTGTTACGAGGATGATCTCACCCGCTTTGACACGACGCAAATACTCGCTTAATTTTGTCTTGAGTTCACGCACACCAACTCTTAGGGTTGTCACGGAATACTCCTTAATTTGATTACATCGTAGTACATACATGGTCATTTGGCAACCCGGTATGTCAACTTTACTCAGCGACGATTTATGGCGTTGCCACCGACATTTCGGGCAAGTTCAAAGCAATGGCTTCGTCTTCAGGGAATGGGTCTTTGGAGTCTTCCACGAGCATCGGCATGATGACCGCTGTGAAACTGCCCGCTTCGATCAACACGGGTTTCTTCCCATCGGTGATCCGGATCGTGACTTCGGCTTTGCAGGCATCTGCGGCGCGCTTCAGAAATACAGCCGACACCCACACTTTGGAATCCGTTCCTGCGGCTGTGCCATCCAGGATGTTGCGCGCGATCCCCGTCTCCGTCTCTGCCGAAGCCATCTTCACCAGGCCGTTCACGGCTTTGATGAAGGTGCTCTGTGTACCCATGGCGTTGACCATCCGGATGGTTTGCGCCAGGCTGCTTTGCTGCACGTTCAAATGAGCAACGGTGCTGCGCCGCGCCTCTTCGATGAGCTGCAGGATCTGTTCGGAGGGGAAATTCTCCGCGGAGGTAATGGTCGCCAGAGTCAGGTCCTTCAGGTTCTCGGCATTCGTGATCTGGAAAATGGTGCGATTGGACCCCGCGGTTCCAATGCGGACCTTATCGTGGTCATCCACCAGGCTCGACAGCAGGCGGGCGAAACTCAGTGGCAGAGAGATGGAGGTTGGTTCCGGGATTCCTTGAATACTCTCGCACACATAACCGGCTGAGTAGCCATCTGCTGTCTGGGCGATAATCCTGTCCTTCTCAAGCGTTAGGTGCAGAACCTGCAGGACAGGGCGTGCGTTGTCCGTGGAGGAAAAGGGCAGCACACGCGCCAGGCTGCGGAAGACGCTTCCGGAAAGCGTTGTCAGGTTTTGCAGGCTTTCCTCGCCGATGACGGGGAGGGTCTCCTCGACGAGACGCAGGGTTGTGCGGTTCGCCCCGTTCTGCATCAACAGGGAATTTTCTTCGATGGACAACTGAATTTCATCGGTCAGGGTCTCGACAATCGCCTTCAGAGTTTGCGCATCCACGCAGACCGACAGGTCATCATCGCAGACGACGTACGTTATGGCACGAGCTGCGGTCTCCCCGTTGAAGCATGACAGATCGAGAGTCCCGTCTGTTTTGGCATCCAGTCGCACAAGCGCAAAGGCGGGCGAGACGCTTTTCTGGCTGGCGCGCGTAACGGCGTTCAGGGCAGCCTTCAGCATGTCTTGTTGGATTGTGATCATGGTTAACTCCTCAAAGAAAGTGTGCGGGAGTCCAGACGGACTCCCGGTTTGATTGTTGGTTCCGGGTTGGATTTGAAATTGATCTGCTAGCGCGCGATCTTCCTGAGGCGCTGGTCGATCTCATACTCGCCGGAGCGGATGTAGCGAATGAACTCGATCAGGAACCAGGTCGCCCAACCCAGTACGATCAGGGCGAGCAGGATGGCAATTGTGGTCAACGTGGCAAACATGATTGTTCTCCTTGGGAAAATGAAACCGGGGAGCGATTGCACAATCGCTCCCCGGTATAGGGAATTGGATGGTTTAGATTCCGGACGGCCACCAGCCGCTCAGGATGGCCTCGTCCGGGTCGAGCTGGTCGGGCGGTCGCAAAGTCCGCACCTTCCCGCCGCCGTGTCGGATGGAAGCCGATACGGTCTTTGCCCACTCCTGTCCGGCCTTATCCGGATCGCGCAGCAATACGTATTCGTATTCGCTGTGTCGGTTGAACCAGCTGAGCACTTTGGCTGCGGGACTGGCGCCGTTGGTGTATACGGCAACCGTATCGGCTTCGCGTCCCAGCAGGTAAATCTTCTGGGCCGTGATGAGCAGATCGAACAGCCCTTCGAGCACGACCAGGGTTTGCGTCGTGGGCGTGATGCGCCAGCTTCCGAGCGGTTGAATGCGATTGCCCCAGGTCTTGTGATTCTTTTCCGGCTTGAATTTCCGCGTGCCTTTCGGCAATTGTTCCTCGGGGATGTAGCGCACATTCATCACGCTGGGTTGGGAGGGTGGGTCGGCGTATACAACGCCGCCTGCCCATAACCAGGTTCCATCATGGCGGACCAGCATGGATTGTTTTGCGGCTTCGAAAATCTCGCTGTGCACACATGGATTCGGAATGCCATAGCCCAGCCCATACACCAGGGCTGTGTAGGGCAGCACGCCGCGTTCTGCAAGATAAGCCCAGGCCGGTGAATGCTGCACGACCGAGCGCGCTTCCGACATGGCTTCATCCAGCATCTTGACCTGTGACGGTGGCCTGGGAGGATGTGTCGGTGCTACTGCCGATACAGGCGGCTTCCAATCCTGGCCGAGTTTGATTCGCAAAGCATTCAACGAACCGCCGGTGGCGCCGCAGCGCAGGCACTTCCAGTACCCATCAACCAGATGGACACCGAAGTTGGGATGGCCGCCATGACCCGCACGGTCTGAATCGTTATGGAAGGGACACCAGAAAACTGCCCAGTCGCGGTGGCGTTCCACTCGAACCGCCGGACCGAGGATCTCTTCGGCGGCGGAAAGGATATCGTCCATGGGATTTCCTGCGACCTCCTTGTCGGAAATGTTTCTTATTTACGTGCGAATGCTGTGTTAACTGCCCAGATAATGGGCGATGGAAGCCAGTGCCTGTCCAACCATAACGAGCCATTGATACGGCTGGCTGGAGGCGATGGCAACCAGGATGAGAAGCACTGCGAGGGTTCTCATGAGAAATCTCCTTTTGGGAAATGGTTAAATACTTCCATCCGGAGCTCATGATCACGCGTCCTCGCAGTCCGACACGCCTGTTCCCGCTCATTCGATCTCAACGCTGGCCCATTCGGGCGCCGTGGTATACAGAGCGGTGTCTTCGCGCAGGAGTGTAACGGCGGCGAAATACAGGTAGTCTCCTTGCTGTCGTCCGGCAGGTGCGGCGACGTTGAGTAGGTTCCCGTTCGATAGGACTTTGCGTTGGGCTGCATTCAGGCGAAATGGAGCGGAAATCTTGACGGTCTTGCAGGTTGTGGTATTATTCGAGCGCATCATTTTTTTCCCTTTGACCGTCCAGTTGCCAGCTGGGCGGTCATCTTTTTTACCGGGCCTCTCACCCCGGTGAGTCCTCGCTGTAGAGCAGAATCGAAAACGGGCGCCGCCTGGGGATTTCCAGGAACAGCGCCCGTTTTTGCATGGGGAATATGAAGTTGTGTTATTAGCTTAGGAAGCCTCCTTGCTGGGTTGGATGAATTATTTGCCATGCGCAGAAGACCGATACGACCCGAAGATTTCGGCTGTATCGGAACTTGTGCAGAGCATGGTTGTGTGGTTTTGCTCGTTATCTCAATCCGCAGTGCAATGCTCTGTTTCCAACTTGAGTCGGTTTATGATGCGATTGAGATGCTATCCTGGCACTTAGCTTGAATTATGTCGATCTGGATTGGGAATGTGTGAGTTTGATTTTGAATTTGTTGATATGTTTTCCTTTCTGTTGTGAGAAGATGGGAGATAGATACAACGGGAGAAGCCTAGCGAATGCCAGGCTTCTAGGGAGGGGGAATAGATTGTGGGAAGGAGGAACAGTCGGGATTATAGGGATGATGAGGGGAATTGTCAAAGCACGTAGGCGGCATAAACAATTCTAATATTCCCTTCTCGAAGTGTTTTCACGCCCCCTTTACCTATGT
>CAWAKH010000013.1:0-18144 GCA_963782565.1 uncultured Chloroflexia bacterium | reverse complement strand
TGAAAATAATCGCCAGTTGGGCCAGGGGGATACTGCTTGTCAAACAATGTTGCTGCCTGACGCTTCCTGAACGTGATAGAGTTGATAGGCCGGTTTGAGGAGCAGGATGAATCCCACAATGGCGCTTGCCAACAAATAGGGCAACCCCAAATCCACCGGGGAAATTACGGACAGGAGCAAGCCAGTAATTACTGTAAGCCCCAACGCGATCACAACGATCAACCCGGCACTTTTGGTACCGAAGTGGATGGGGATCGTTTTGGCCTTGACACGCTTGTCTTCGACGGTATCGTTCCAGTCGGCCGGATGTTTTGCCCCCCGATTTCCCAAAAGAACATCCAGGCAAAGATCAGCATGAGGAACGAGGGCGAAGGGGTAGGGTCTACAACAAAAACGGCAGCCATGGGACCACACGACTTGACAAGTCCGCTCACCAAGGTCCGCAGGTAGGTGACTTTGAAGAGCAGGCAATAAAGAACCTCCAGGATCGCAGCCCCTATCAAGATGAAGACAATGGCCGGGTTCAGTAGATAAGAACCGACAACCGCCACTGCAAACCAGCCAGAAAACCAAAGCAGGCCATCCCGGGCGCTGAGCGCATTCTGCGCCAGCGGATAACGCAGCTCAGAGGCTTCGACAGAATAACCGGCATTGATGCCGCCGGCAAACTTTTCCCGATCCACAGGAATGCCCACCAGGTCATTAAGGGCGTATATCGCCGTGTAAGCGGCAAAGGCGGTGACCAGCGATAGCAGAATCACATGCCATTGAGGAAGACCTCCCAGCCACAGCAAAGCGCAAAAACCGGGAGCTGCAATATCCAAAACCCCATGCGTGGTCCTTGAAAGCGCAAAAAAACGTTTCATATGCCATCTCTCCGTGCAGCGCTAATCGCTTTTAACGAAATGCGCCATGTAATTTACGTCTTCCTTGTCCGCCACAGCCCTGAATTTGCGGGTGAAGGGGTTGTACATCAGACTGGAAAGGCCGGAAAATTCCAGGCTGTTTTCCTGTGCCCAATTTTTCAACTCCTGGGGCCGGATTAATCTTGGGTAGCTGTGAGTTCCTCTGGGCAGCAGATGCAGTACATATTCACCGCCAATGATGGCGAATAGATAAGCCTTCGGCGTGCGATTGATCGTTGAAAAAACGGCATGCCCGGTTGTTTTCAGCGCTTGCGCGCAGGCCGCCACGATCTTGCCCGGCTCCGGCACATGTTCGAGCATTTCCATACAGGTCACTGCATCGAAACTGCCAGCATGTTCTTGCACGACCTGCTCTACGCTTTCATAACGGTAATCTATTTCCAAACCCTGCTGGTGGGCGTGCTGCCGGGCAACCTGAAGGGAGGCGCGGGATAAATCAATACCTGTCACCTGCGCGCCGCTTTTGACAAGCGCCTCCGCCAGGATCCCGCCGCCGCAGCCTACATCCAGTATCCTGGGATGGCGGAGGGCAAGATGTTCCAGGATGAAGTTTGTTCGCAGCGGATTGATCGTCTGGAGGGTACCCATCTCTCCTTTGGGATCCCACCAAATTTGTGACACCCGCTCGAACTTGTCGATTTCCCGATCGTCAGCATTGTCAAAGGAGGTCATATTTGTACGGCGACCCAGGCTTCCAGTGCTTTGACGGCGGAGTTGATCTCCTCAGGGTTAACGTCATTCACAAAAGCGCAGTTCCCTATACCCTGTGGCAGTGGAACCCGCTGCAGCCCGTCCCGGTGACAGGTACGCTCCTGCAAGGATCGCCACAGCAGTTGGGGGTCGAGAATGGTTGTGTCCAACATGATTCCGAGAGCAGCAATCAGATCAAATATCCTGCTGGTCGCCTCATCGGACAACAGGTTGCGCCTCCTGGCAATGAGCGTGGAGACGGCAATATCGAGCAAAACCGCCTCGCCGTGGAGCAAATGAGTGTCGGGACAAGTCTCCAGCCCGTAGCTGAATGTATGCCCAAAATCCACCTTGCGCGCCAGGTCTTCCTCGAGCAAATTTGGCTGCAACTCTTCCAGCATTCCGCCAATGGCGCGGTCAAGGATCATGCTGCCTTCCTCATCCTGGAATTGGGCGTCAACACTTTGCGCCCCGTGCGCTTCCAGCAGGCAAAACAAGTCAGCGTCTTTGATTACCGCCAGCTTGATAATCTCGCATACGCCGTTCAAGATATGGCGTCTGGGTAGGGTCTTAAGGAAGGATCTATCCAGCAAAACCTTTTGTGGGGGGGCAAACGCGCCGAGTTCGATTCTTGCTACCGTTGAAGTTGACCCCGGTCTTGATGCCAATCGAAGCGTCAATGTAACCCATCAACGTCGTGGGCACGTTGATACGGGGCACGCCGCGGCGGTAGCTGCCGGCGACAAAACCGACCACATCCGTGAGGACACCTCCGCCAATCGCGATAATGGGTTCGTTTCTTCGGTCGATGGGAAATAAGTCCAGTTCGTGCGCGAGGGAAAGATAACTTTCCGTAGTTTTATGTTCCTCGCCGCCCGGAAAGGTAAGGATTTTGGCCTCGATCCGGTTCTGCGAAAAGTAGTTCTCTATCTCCGCGGCGAAATTTCTTTCGACATTGATATCTACTACCACAAACCGGCGGGCGTTTTCTCTTTTCCCCACGGACAACAAGGCCGCGTTTTTCGGGTGGAAGAGGTCGGGGGAGTTGATGATCTCGTATTCAATGGTGTGTTGATAGATGACCCGCCGCATCTGCGTTCCCGCTGTCATACGATTTGCCTCCAGCGGGACTTGGCCTCCAACACCCTCCTGGCAACCTTCTGTACAAGTTCCAGGCTGTGGTTCTTATAATTGCCGCACTGGGCAGTGTTGGCATAGGGCACTTCGCCGGCATTCAAAATATCGACCAGAATGCTTTCGTACACACTGCAGATCTTTTCCAGCCTGCCCTCATTGAACAGGACAAGGTAAAAACCTGTCTGGCATCCCATTAGGCCTATCGAAAGGAAGTTTTCCGGCAAATATTTTTGAAAGCCCGCCAGCAGAAAATGCTCAAAGGAATGCATTTCCGTTACCGGCATAAAATCCGTATTGGGTTGGTTAGTGCGCAGGTCAACGCAGTAAACCACATCGCCCTTCGGCCCCTCCGTAAAGGAGCGCAGTTTCACATGAGGCGCCTTCAGCTGCCTGTGGTCAAGTTCCCCGACTGCGTTGGCATCCCAGCCAAGTTGTTTCACGTCTACCATAGATCCCTCCCGTATCTGAATGCATGGAGCACCGGTTCGCGCACAGTTCACGTGCCGAACCGGGTCGAGTCAAAGTACTTTATGGTTTCAATTGAATGTGCCTACACATATTGCGACAGATGCCTGTAACTATCATTCAAGGCTTTTTCCCAGGATTGAACATGATGATATAGCTCGACCGACGCATATCCTGAAAAGCCATTGTCGTTCAAGGCCTTGAAACTTGAGGCGAAATCAAGCGTCCCTTCGCCCGGAATCTCGTGGAAGTGAACTATGCCCGTCAAAGTATTTGCGACCATCTTATCCATGAACAAATTGCCATCTGCGTCTCGCGTGCTGCGCAGATAAATAAGGATGGGCCTGGCCCGTTCCAGCACGTCAAAGCTCAATCCTGGGACGGAGATCAAATAGGTGAAAATTTCGTCGTCGAAGGGGGTTGAACCTGCGAACAGTCCGTTGTAGTCCACATAAAATGGGGGCTGCGGGATCTTTACAGAATCCAGGATGGTTTCCATGCACTTTTTCTGTTCTTTACCGGGTGGTTGATCGTAAAAATAGATCGGGTGATTCCTGTCCACCAGCAGATAATCTGCAGATTCAGGGAAGTAAATCAGGTAGCTGGCAAAGTCCAGGTCGAGAGCCAGGTGCTCTGCCATTTTGACTATTTTTAAGTTGTAACCCTGCTTCGCATCGGAAACATGCAGGTAGCGGGTGTAAGGGGCGGCCTGCGCAAGGGCCGTAACATTATCGTGTTCCGAGCAGTACATGTGGCATAGATCCAAATGTAATTGGAAGCGGGTTGAATTGACTTCATTGACCAAGCTAAGGCCCTGAGCCACCGTTTCAATGAACATGCCCGGCTCCGGCTCGATCAAAAGTGTGATGTCTTCGTCATCCCTCAGCGACTGAACACATTGATGAATACTGTCTGCCAGCAGCTCGCAGGGATCCATCGAAGGATTCGCGAGGTGTTCATCCCTGATGAAACCGCTGCCAAACGTGACCAGTGAAACGCCCAGTTTGCGGGCGACATGGATCCCCCGCCTGACCAGGTCGATGCGACGTTTTCGGCCTGCCAAATCGGGGCTCATCAGAGAGGGTTCGTGTGGCCGGGAGGGTGTGAAAAAATGCGAAGCGGTTGCTATACAAGCGGGCTTTACCCTAACCGTCGCGAATCGTTTCCTGATCGCCGCCAGGTAGTCGTCGGTAATTTCAAACGGATTAAATTGGTCTCGATGAAAGGAGAGTTCAATTCCCGGATAGCCCGCCTTATCGACAACGTGGATTGAATCCAAGAAATCGAGGTTAGTCAGGCCAAACGTGCTATAGCTCAGTTTTATCATTGTCCCTGCTCCAAAGAACCTGAACTGACTTCGCTGCCACTCACAGGTGAGTCAACCCGCTGTCTGGTAGGCAGCTTTTAGGAAAGTAAATTTCGCCTTTGCTGCCCGGCAACTTGTGATTCTACCATGTGGCAGGTGGAAAGGATGAGGTCGCCACTGACCTCATTGGAATGGTCATCATGGCCCCCCAAGTTTATTCCAAACAGGCGGAAGGCCAAGGGGGGATAGTTGAGGTGGCGTGGGTAGCTTACCATTAATGGACGGGTCAACCCGTTTCGTCTTTCCTCGATTCAACCGCGTGACCGGCTGCTTGAAAAAAAACCTCCTTCCCGGTGCACGCGAGGGCAGATCAGGCTTTATACTTGACCCTTGCCGCCTTTTAGCCGGCGTTTGGCTAGATTCAGCGAATCATGCCCCGGCCATAAATTTCAGCCAAGAAGACTCCGAAACCTCTTGGAATTCTCGATTTTTGGTCGTCATAGGAAATAGAATCCATTATGGATCTTTATAAGCGAGTGAGAAGCGTTATTCATACTGCATCTGCCGAGGAGCGGAAGCAGGCGATAGCCGAGATCTCCGATTCAGCCTCTCCGGGCTTCGACTTCTTTATTATGGTCGTGCTTTCGTGCAGCATTGCAACGCTCGGCTTGATAACCAATTCACCGGCAGTCATCATCGGCGCGATGCTTGTTGCGCCGCTGATGTCACCTATCGTGGGCATCGGGTTGGCATCTATTACGGGCGAAGCGCGGCTGGCGGAGGCCTCGCTCTCATCGCTTTTGCGCGGGGCATTGCTCGCGGTGCTGCTGGCCATCATCATGACCTATATCAACCGTTTCCTACCTTTCGTGGTGCTTCAAGAACTGCCGGCAGAAGTCGTGGCACGTACGCACCCTTCCCCCATCGATCTGGGGATTGGCATGGCCGGTGGACTGGCTGCTGCTTACGCCATGACCCGCCGGAACCTGTCTGCGGCGCTGCCAGGGGTGGCCATTGCAACGGCATTAATGCCGCCTCTATGCACCATCGGGATAGGCATCGCTTTGGGGAGATGGGACGTGGCCGGTGGTGCAACCCTGTTATTCGTGACCAACGCCATCACGATTGCATTTGCAGCGGCGCTGGTCTTCTTTCTAAGAGGCTTTTCTCCGCACGCGTCGCGACAAGGCTGGCGATTGCCGCGCTCGTTGATCATTTCTGCACTCCTCACGCTTGCTTTGCTTATCCCGCTCACCTACTACAGCGTCCGTTTTTTCGGGGAGGCAAGTCAAAACCGCGAGATCAACGACGTCGTAAAGAGCCAGGTCGCTCGGCTGAGCGGCGCCGAACTGGTGGAGCTTTCGGTGACCCGCACAGACGGCCAGCTGGATATGGTCATAACCCTGCGTACCAGCACGCCAGTGAGTTACCAACAAGTTGTTGAACTGCAAAAGAACATAGTCGCCATCCTTAAACAACCCATTTCCCTCAAAGTCAACCAGGTTTTTGCAGAGCAATTGGACCCGCTCATCCCGCCAACCGCCACGCCGACTCTCAGGTTGACTTATACACCCACGCTCAGTCCTACTCTTACTCCCTCAGCCGTGCCTTCCGCTACCCAAACTCCTACGCAGACGCCCACCCCGGCAATGGTTCAAGTGGGCGCAGCCCCGCTCCCGGCCCTCAAACTCTATCAATCTCCGGGCGGACCGGTGATAGGACAAATCACCAACGGGGAGACGTTAACCCAGATGTATGGAAGACAAGATTTCAATGGTGTGATCTGGGTCCAGGTGGTCGATAAGGATGGAAGGATCGGTTGGGTGCCGGAAGTATATCTACGGCTGGTGACGCCAACTCCTTCAAGGACTGCTCTTCCGACTGCAACTCCGTAGAATTGGAATACCACTATGAGGCTAGGAGTTCCATGAGCAGGCAGTTCACTCGCCAGGGCTCCAAACGATTGTATTCGGTCGAGGCCGCAAATCATAGTTTGTCTGGCCAAGAGCTCCGGCGGAAATTTTCGGATGAAGTGCGCGTGCAGGGGGTAAGCATGTGCCCGGATAGGTTCTCATCGCGGCACGTGAACAGTCGCGGCGTTGGATCGGTTTAGTGCCTCATATACATGTCATCCACGCCTCTAACGCTGGTTTAATCTGCTGGTTATATTATCTAATTGGCTGCAGGATACCTCCCGCCACTTGACTCCCAATATCAGATCGATGAGACCAGCCAGGTTTGGTCATATCGTCGAATCTTGGGTCGTACCAAGCGGGAGAGTATTGCGCCGGTGGGGAATGATGCTTTTGATCTCAGAACGGCCTGATGGCCTCTTGCAGGCACATGACGAATTCCGTACAGGCCGCGCGGGAATATCGTTCCTTACCCCACATTGACCTATGAAAAGAGGCAAAACCCTATGGATATTCCCATCAACGCCAAAGCCAGCTGCTCGGACGGCCCCTGTGGCCAATCCACCCATGTGATCCTTATGCCGACCACCGAGAAAATTACCCACCTGGTGATCAGCAATGGATTGTTCCCGGAAACGGAGTATATCGTTCCGATCGATCGGGTTGCGGAAAGCACACCAGAGCTGATCCAACTTAACTGCACCCGGGCGGAGCTGGCCAAAATGCCTGTATTCGACCGGATGGAATTCATTCCCTCCAATTTAACAGGCTTTACGGCCACCCCCTATATGATGTGGCCCTATTACGTTCCGGATGCTGAATATATCAAGGTTGAACTGGAACACATTCCGGCCAATGAGCTTGCCATCCGCAGAGGGACCGGCGTCGAGGCCACGGATGGGAACGTTGGACGCGTGGATGAATTCCTGGTCGACCCGAAGAACGGTCAAATCACTCATCTGGTGCTGCGAGAGGGTCATCTGTGGGGGCAGAAGGATGTGACCATCCCGGTAAGCCAAATCGACCACTATGATGATAGAACCGTTTATCTGAAATTGGACAAGCATGGCATAGAAGCATTGCCAGCCATCCCTGTCCGGCGCGAACCATCGCAGAAGAAATAAAACAGGGATGTCCGATCGACAAGTTCGACTCGCTACAGGGATTCAATGAAATGGAATTAACTGACAATCGCCCGGTTTCAAATCAGGCGCTGGATGTGTCACCCAAGGGCTTAACACAGGCGGAAGCCGAACGGCGCTTGAAGCAATATGGTTATAACGAGCTGGCTGAAGAAAAAGCCAACCCGGTATTGAAGTTCCTTTCGTACTTATGGGGACCCATCCCCTGGATGATCGAGGGTGCGGCCTTGCTTTCAGCACTTGCACGCCATTGGGAGGACCTGGGTATTATTCTGACTTTGCTGGTGGTGAATGCCATTGTGGGCTTTTGGGAGGAGTACCAGGCTGGCAATGCCATCGCCGCACTCAAGGAAAAACTGGCCCTGAGCGCCAAGGTACTGCGCGACGCCATCTGGAGCTCCATCCCTGCCCGACAGCTGGTACCCGGCGATGTGATCCGCGTACAACTCGGCGACATCGTCCCGGCGGATGTCCAACTACAAAATGGCCAGCCGCTGGAAGTCGATCAGTCCGCCCTGACGGGCGAATTGCTGCCTGTGATGCGTAAACCCGGTGAGAGCGTTTATTCCGGCTCCATTATCAAGCAAGGCGAGGCAGATGCCCTTGTGCAGGCGACAGGAGCCAAGACTTATTTTGGAAAGACGGCTGAGCTGGTGAAGGAGGCGCATACCACCAGCCACTTCCAGCGCGCTGTATTGCAGATTGGAAATTACTTAATTATTTTGGCCATTGTCCTGGTGGCCTTGATCCTGGTAGTGGCCATCTATCGGGGAGATCCTCTCCTGACCACGATCGAATTCGCTTTGGTGTTGACCATCGCCGCCGTTCCGGTTGCCATGCCAACGGTCCTGACGGTCACGATGGCCGTCGGGGCACGCTTGCTGGCCACCAAACAGGCCATCGTAAGTCGTCTGGCGGCCATCGAGGAACTGGCCGGCATCGACGTGCTGTGCTCTGATAAGACCGGGACCCTCACCCAAAACAAGCTGACCATCGGGGACCCGTTCTGTTTGGAAGGAACGAAGCCTGAGAGGTTGATCCTGGATGGGGCGCTGGCCTCCCGGTCTGAAGACCAGGATGCCATTGACCAGGCGGTCCTGAGTGCCATTCAGGAAGACCAACTTAAATCTTATCAGATTACCGAGTTCCTGCCCTTCGACCCGGTTCACAAACGCACGGAAGCGACTGTCAACGGGCCTGAAGGCACATTCAAGGTCACGAAAGGTGCACCGCAGGTGATCCTGGCACTTTCGGCCAATGCCGTGAGTGTGCAGCATCAGGTTGCGAAAGTTATCGAAGAATTTGCGGGGCGCGGCTTTCGCTCCCTGGGTGTGGCGCGCACGGATGGGAGTGGAAAATGGAATTTTCAAGGCATTGTTCCGCTATATGATCCACTACGCGAAGATTCCAAATCCACCCTCGAAACGGCGGGCAAGATGGGCATCAAGGTCAAGATGGTGACTGGCGACCAGATGGCCATTGGCCGGGAGATTGCCTCCCAATTGGGCCTGGGCACGAATATCGTGAATGCCGATCTGTTCGATAAGGCAGATCTTCCGAAACATGGGCAAATTGACAGCGCCGTGGAATGGGCGGATGGCTTTGCGCAGGTTTTTCCGGAGCACAAATTCGATATAGTCGGCCTGCTGCAAAAACACGGACATATCGTCGGCATGACCGGAGATGGGGTAAACGATGCACCAGCTCTCAAGAAAGCGGATGCCGGGATCGCCGTCTCGGGAGCTACAGATGCTGCCCGGGCCGCGGCAGATATCGCTCTGCTTACTCCAGGCCTCTCAGTGATCATCGATGCCATCAAGGAGAGTCGGAAGATTTTCCAGCGCATGAACAGCTATGCCGTCTATCGAATTGCCGAGACCATCAGGGTGCTGCTGTTCATGACCCTCTCCATCCTGTTCTTCAATTTTTATCCGGTCACAGCCGTGATGATCATTTTGCTGGCCCTGCTGAATGACGGGGCGATCTTATCCATCGCCTACGATCGGGTCATCTACGGCGACCAGCCCGAAAAATGGAGAATGCCGTACGTTCTCGGGCTTGCCTCCGTTTTAGGTGTGATGGGCCTATTTGCTTCGTTCGGACTGTTCTATTTGGGAGACCGGTATTTTCACCTTGACCGCTCAATGCTCCAGACCCTCATATATCTTAAACTGTCTGTAGCCGGTCACCTGACGATCTTCCTGACACGTGGCAAGCACCATTTTTGGACCCGGCCCGCACCCGCACCGATCCTGCTTGGTGCGGTGATCGGTACCCAGACGGTCGCTACCCTCATTGCTGTCTTTGGCCTATTCATGACGCCTATTGGCTGGGGGTGGGCGCTGGCAGTCTGGGTATACGCCCTGGCCTGGTTCCTGGTCAACGACCAGGTGGCAGTGTGGGCCTCGAAGGTGCTTGACCGCCTTGCGGGAAGGTCAGGCCGCATACCTCAAGAAGCCGCGGCCGATGGGTAGGAATTGGTTTGGCAAAGAGGAACAGCAAGGCATGCGCCTAGCGCGAGCCAGGCTGTAGTCTCGTCTACTGGACGATTTGAGAGATTACGATTTTCAGATTAGAAAGGTCGCGTTGGAGCCTGGAACCTCATCCCAAAGATAGTCGGCCATGGCGTCCCTGGAGGAAAGATGTTTAAGAATATTGTTCTCGCTGTTGATGGATCGGAACATGCACTTCACGCGGCCAGAATGGCAGGCGACCTGGCCAGGACGATGAACCCCGAAAATTTGTGGATCGTAGTGGCATACGATCCCATCCCGGTCTATCTGGGCGAGCCGAACTTGCAGACTGCCATCACCGCTCGTCTGGAGGATGCAAACTCAATCTTCCAAATGGCGGTCAAAGCGGCAGGCGAGGTACCCGGCGAGATTCGCAAAGAGATCCTGGAAGGCCCACCGGCCGAGGAGATCATCAAAATAGCAGATTTTCGAAAGTGCGATCTGATTGTTATGGGATCGCGCGGGCTGGGAAAGCTGGCCGGCCTCGTGCTCGGAAGCCAGAGTCAAAAGGTGGTCAGCCACGCACCCTGCCCCGTGCTAATTGTCAGGTGAAGATCGGCCTTTGCGCTCGCCAGAGGCGCGGTATTGAAATAAGGGAACTTCATGGCAAACAGAGCCGGGAGGCACTCCCTAATGATGGAGTTTGTCGATGGTCAGTGGGCCACGCATTGTGAAGCTCCACCAGAAGGATGAATAGAATAGAGCTTGTCGAAATGCTTTTATCGGAGAAAGAAGGCCAAAATGTTGACCAAAAAGTATTCTCAGGATGGGAAAACCTGCAAGGTAACTTTTAAATTGCCGCCACAAGTCCATGCGAATGTTGCACACTTATACGGGGATTTCACCGATTGGGAGAAATCCCCGAAGAAAATGTTGCCTGAGCAAGACGGCGGTTTTTCGGTGACGGTTTCACTCACCACCGGAAAGGACTACCGCTTTCGGTATTTGTTGGACGGCGGACACTGGGAAAATGACTGGGCAGCGGATGATTATGTCCCAAATCCTTTCGGGACACAAGATTCAGTGGTCAAGTTATGAGGCCAGCGGTCGCATCAGCATCATTGAAGCCGTTTGACCGTTGCGCTTTAGTTTCAGCGATAACTTTGTCTCGGTTTATCGTACAATTATCTTTTTCGTATAGCAACCTGGAGTCGCCTTTCCGCAGCCAGGGTCGCTAGATGAGGTCACCAAGCGATTCCAACGCTTTTTCGGCGGCCACCGGTATCGCGATCTGCTTCACCGGATCATCGAACGCCTCCAGCACTTTTTGCGAAGGCGGCCCGAGATAACCTTCCTCATCGAGCTTCCTTAGAATATGATGAACTCCCTCTAAAAACCAGAGAGAGTCAAAGCGTTTCTTCCGCTGCAATTCTCGAAATAACGGAATTACAGTCTCGCGTTTCATTTTAATCAAACTCTCCGCGGAGCGCCAGCGGACTTCGAAAGATTCATCGTCAAGCAGATCGATCAACACAGGAACGGCTGAGGGGTCACCGATATTACCAAGAAGGGCTGCCGCCTCCCTGCGGAGCTCTGTATCGGGCTGTTTTGTTAATTTGAGCAGGGGCGCAACAGCCGGTTTTCCGATTTCAATCAAGTTACTCTGGGCCCTGTTCCGTTCGGTTGCATCCCTCGAACTCAATAAGTTTATTGCCTCACGGATGTTCTTCTTTGATGCCGAAGGAAGGTTAATACGCGATTTCATTCTTAATTGCCTCCACACAATACTGGATTTATTTGCGGCAAGTCAGGATTTACAGTTGATTAGAGTTTGCCGAATACAAAGTATACAACTAATTCAACCATGGAACCCAGCACGAGATTGTTCGCGTGAGCATTTGTATGAGGGTATCTTGGGAGGAAAAGCCCCGCGTCAAAATCATAGGATGGGGAATCTCCATGTCTCATTGTTTGGGCGGGTGGGATTAACAATGTAGACTTACAAACGAATAGCGTGGGGATATAGGATGCAAGCCAGGCCCGGATAAACCGAAAGGCCAGATATTATGGGAATGAAGATCGTCAGGAAGTTGCTCAAATGGATTGCCGTGCCGCTCGTGTGCATGATGGCACTGGTTATTGCCATGCCCGGATACTTGGTCATCTCGCATAATCAGCCCCTGGTATTGCCTTCGCCAACCGGGTCGTACAGCGTAGGGCGCACTGAATATGATTGGATCGATGGCAGTCGCATCGACCCGCTTTCTGATAAGGGAAACGAAAAACGGGAACTCCTGATCTGGGTATGGTATCCGGCAACCGCATCCCAGCGGGATCTCAGTGTCCCCTATTTGCCGCCTGCCTGGGTAACTGCCCGCAACATCGATCAAGGCGGCCTGGGCAGGCTCTTCGAGCGACGCTTTTCGCGAATACAAACACATTCGTTTGCCAATGCTCCGCTGGCGGGAGAACAAAGCGCCTATCCGGTCCTCTTCATGCAGCCCGGTATGGGACCCATACCGACAGATTACACAGTGTTGGCCGAGAATCTCGCCAGTCACGGCTATATCGTCGTCGGGGTAAACCCCACCTACACCTCGAACGTGATTGTCTTTCCGGATGGGCGTGTGGCCCTGCGCTCAGCGAAGGGAACGATCCCGGATAGTGCAGACGCTGCGGCAGCAGATCAGGATGCAGGCAGGATTGGAAGGGTCTGGACGCAGGACGCTGTCTTTGTGATGGACCAGCTTCAACGCATAAACATGGATCAGGCCAGTCTCTTCTACAACAAGCTTGACCTGGCGCACATCGGGCTTTTTGGTCATTCCTTCGGGGGCGCAACGGCGGCGAGCGTATGCGAAACCGATATGCGCTGTAAAGCCGGGGCGGACCTGGATGGCACCTTGTTCAGTTATCAGGCTGGTGGAACCCTACAAGCACCCTTCCTGTTCATGGCAGAAGATGCCTGCGGCACGAATTGCGATACGATGCACCAGGCCTACTCCGCGGACACCAGGGCGGCCTACTATCTATCGATCAAAGGAACTGGACACTTCAACTTCAGCGACCTGCCTCTGCGCCTGGCCCCCCTCACGCGTGTTCTATTCAACAAGCTGGGTTTCATAGGGTCCCTAGAGCCCGAAAGGGGATTGGAAATTACAAATGCTTTTCTGGTCGCGTTTTTTGATCAGTAGTTAAAAGGGATGAATTCGCCTTTACTGCAAGGCCCCTCATTAATCTATCCCGAAGTGCAACTGGAAAGTCATTGAACGGCGCAGGCAGAATAGAATCAATCCTTTCACTGCCTCTGAGTTGAAACAGCCATGGAGCTACCGTTTTCAATTAAGCCGGCCCTTTTTGGCACCGGAATAAACTGCGCCTGCAAAGGCAAGATATAACGCGGCTCTCACAATTGATCTAGGGTAGGGGATGCCAGGCTAATGAGAGCGCAATTGCCACGATAGCCAGCAGTGCGCCGCCCGCCGCGAAAAACACACTTATTTCGGAGGTCTCGTGCTTCGCAATCAGATAGGTAGGCAGGTGCTGGAACACACTCTCAAGCTCCCGGGCGCTGGAGGCCGGGTAATAGGCTCCGCCTGTCAGGGCCGCGATGCGCTTTAAAGTCGCCTCGTCGATTCCCCGGCGGAAGCCTCTTCGCACTTCCGCCGCCAGGAAAGGCGCCAAATCCGGACGGATCGCTGCTCTGGCAGCTGGCGAACTCGCTGCCATTCGCGGTGCCGAAGCCGATCGTGTACACCCGGACTCCACGATCGAGTGCCTGTTGCGCTGCATCCAGAGGTGATGGCCCGGTGTTGCTCACCCCATCTGTGAGCAGCACGATTATATCCGGGGCATAGGCGCCTTTTGGGAAGGGAGTCAATGTGACTTCCGAGGAAGCGTCCGGGACGCTGGGAGCAACCGTATTGTCCACCTCGGCAATCGCATCCAACGATTTCAAGATGCCGCTGCCGATAGCCGTTCGGCGCCCGGTCAGCAGGCTTTGAATGGCGATCTCCAAAGCGTCCTGCTCGGTGGTGGGAGCCTGGATCAGCTCGGCAAAGCCGGAAAAAGCAACGAGGCCGAACCTGGTATTTGGCTTCTGGCTTCGAATGAAGGTCAGGGCGGCTGCCTCCGCAGCTTGCAGCCGGGTGGGCTGAATGTCCTTTGAGCACATGCTGCGGGATACATCAACGGCCAGAATGATGGTGGCCTGCGCGGCCGGCACCATCACGATCGATACCGGCCTTGAGAGGGCAACCACGAGGCTTGCCAGGGCGGTCATAAACAATCCGAAAGGCAAGTGCCGGCGCAAGCCAGTGTGGCGCGGCAACACATCCTGCAGCAGATTCAGGCTTGAGTAGTGAACAGCAAAGGGGTGAGGCCGGTGAAGTATCCAAACGTAAAAAGCCACGAGGGCGGGAATTAACGCCAGAAGATAGAGGAATCCGGACGAGAGAAAAGTCATCCAGCTATCCCTAACTCCAGGATTTGCCCGCGGTAGGAATCGTTTTCAAGTGCCTCGGCTGATTCATGGCGTGGAGTATACCCACAATTTATACACATCTCTTTCATTTTCTTGAAATGTTGGTGAAATAGAATAAAGGTAAGATCAGGAAGAAGAGAAAGGAATCACCTATGGTCGTAGTAGCCGTCGTCCTCGAGCATGCCCCTCCTGCTTGCCCTATCAAGTGCAGGCGCGCTTGTCGAGAGCATGAATCCCGATGAGTTGAGCAGCATGGGTGTCGTTACGCGATCTTGAAATACGACACCTACCTCTTTCCAGCCCGTCGGAGGGCAGCATGCATCTGACGGGCTGTTTTACCAACAGAATTACCACACCCATTATTGTGGATATCACGTACATCCTTTAGAAGTGTTGTAGCGCAAGATGGGCCGGTGCAGGAGACTTGTCCGGCTTGCTCCCTGTCATCCATCCCGAACAGGCATGCCGTTCGGTAAGCAGCATACTCGGGTGAAAGTCCGGGTTCGAGCCCCGGCGGGATGACTAATGAACTCTCCGGCATTTCCTCCAATGCTGTGGGAAGAACAATCAAAAAAGAAGGCGATGGGATCAAATGTCCCATCGCCTTCTTTTTATGGATCTCTTTCCCAGACCCATGGCAGCTGGAGAGGAGAAGCTGTGATGCGAATGGCAGGGTCTGGTAATTCCCAGAGTCATCGCCTGAAAAATGCGGATCATGAGCGGCAGGCGATTACATATTCCCTACATCATTTTGTCACCGAATGTTCACGCTCAAATTCTAGAATTAGCTGGCTTTGGTGCATAAATCGAAGCATGGGCACAATACGTTGATGGGAGCCGCCTGCTCAGGCGACTGGATAACTTTCCGGCATCCCCAACTGGGTCATTTGGTTGAGCGCCAGGCAACGGATCATGGCCTGCGTGGTTTGCGTTTCCAGTAAGCGTGCGGAGAGTTTTTCCCCAAAGATGGTTTTCAAACGGAACATGAGGGTTTCCGCCAGAGAACGAATGTGATAGCCCGAATCTGCCTTCCATGATTTCCGTCCATGCTTGCGAATGTACCGCAAATTCTCGTCTCGCTTGAGACGATCTGCTTTCGAGTTGCCATGCTGCCAGATGCGTGCATTCTTGCGCGGCGGGATCAAAATATCCACCTCCGGCGAGTGAAGGTTCAGGGCCTCATACACTTTCCGCTTATCGTACGCTCCATCGGCTGCACAAGCCAGAAGAGTTTCTTCGATTTGTTTCAACATGTCTTTCACGACCGCATCATCACTGACACTATTCTCCGTCAAGACCACTGCCTGAATCTCGCCGTTCTCGGGATTGGCGCCCAAGTGCAACTTGCGCCAGGTGCGGTGTTTGGAATAACCGTGCTTCCGAACCTTCCATTCCCCTTCCCCATAGATTTTCAATCCGGTGCTGTCCAATACCAAATTCAAACTCTCGCCGGTTTTCCTGGGCAATTTCACTTTCAATCGCTTGCCACGTTTCGATAATGTCGTATGGTCTGGCACAGGCAAATGAATATCCATTATCTCAAACAGCGAACGCACAAATCCTTCCACGCCGCGATTGGTCAAGTGAAACACTTCCTTGATCGTCAACATTATCTCGATTGCCTTGTCACTGTAATCAAACTGGCTGCCGCGCTGTTTTTCGCCAGCATACAACCAGACCTTTTCCAAATCCTCTGCCAGCCAGAATGTGATCGAGCCCCGTTGCACCAAGGCTTTGTCATACTCCGACCAGTTTTGGACACGGTATAATGTTTTTCGGCGTGGCTGTGTGTGTTTTTGTTTAGGCATAAACCAAAATTACACGGTCACGCCGCTTTTGTCAAACTTTTCATGCACCAAAGCCGAATTAGCTTATCAATCTAATCGGAGCGGAGAAAAAAATGAAATCTCTAAAAACGAATTTTTGGCTCGATGCATTCATCTTTGCGGGTTTTCTGGCGGCGCTTCAGCCCCGCCTGACAGGCATTGCCATCCACGAATGGTTCACCCTGGCTGCGGCTGCCACTCTTGTCCTGCACGTGGTCCTCCACTGGGATTGGGCGGTGGGCGTAAGCAGGACCTTTTTAAGAACTTGTTCCACGTCTCGCGCTTGAATTACCTCGTGGATGCCCTGCTTTTTATTACATTCACAGTCGTGATCACGAGCGGGTTGGTTATCTCACGGGTGGTTATGCCGACACTTGGATTGCAGACTTTTTCGAGCCGGAGCTGGCTCGAAATCCACAACGCGACATCCAACCTGACCCTTCTGCTGGTTGCCCTGCACTTCGCACTGCATTGGTCGTGGGTCAAGAACACTTTCCATCGTCTCATTGTGTCGCCCTTCCAGCGCCGAAATCCGCGGACTCGACCTCAACCTCAGTCCCTGCCAATTCCAGCCAACCATATCAAAGCCCTGTAAGAAGCAGCGAGGCAAATCATGTTTAAAACCATACTGCGTTTTCTAATTGTCACTTTGATCGCCGTTGCACTTGGCGCTATGATCTATCATTTGAACCAGCCGGCACGCAGCGCATCCTTTGGATCAGGCATAAGAAATATCGGCAATTTTTCCAGAGACTTCGGAGGCGAAGGCGGCTTCCATGAGGGGGGCTTCAGCCTGTCGCGTGGACTGTTCGGGATCAAGGGAAATCTGCTGCTGGTCGCGATCGTCACCGTCATCGTTGTTTCGATGCAGAAGACATTTGCTCGCAAACCCGAACCAGCCAGGACGCGCTAGCCTGTTCGTTAAACTCCTCTTGAATTCGGCGATGGCTGCAAGGCCATCGCCGTTTTTTATACACTTGCTTTAGCCGATATCCTGAAATGCTGAGGGATGGATTCCCACCGGATAACCTGCAGCCAGCGTAAAAACCACTGAGGCAGGTGTCAATATCCGGGCTGGATAACGAATGGCCGCGACTGGAGGGTGCTCATAGCCGGCAGGGCTCCAATGCAGCAGCTTATTATTCAGCACAAGATAAGCATTTTGTTCGTCGTCCGAGATGAAGACTCCGTCAGGGAGTTTCTCGATGGAGCCTGAGGGCCTCGGCGTTTGATCCCATTCTTTCCTGGTGCAGCACGGCATCCAGCGCAGTTGCGGCAGGACGGGCTGGGCGAGACATTCCCGGATTAGCTTTTGCCCACGTTTCTCGAAAAAGATTGAAGCAATCCCGCTGGCATTCGGCGCAGGGCCGGTGTCCGGCTGCAAGGGCTGTCGCTTCATCGAGGAAGAACAACTCGGTATACCGGCCGGGCGACATGATGGAGCGTTTTCGGCCTTTGAACTCAAGCAAGCAGATGATCCAGCGTTTGCCTTGAAATCGATGCCGAATCCGCCTATGATCGTCGTGCAAACAGCCGCGGTTTCCCATGAGCGTCCCACGTGCCGGGGTGGCTATCAACGTGCTAAATGGGGTTACGCGGTTCTGTCTTGGCATCATGTATGGACCGGCAACTCTAAGTCGGCTTAGGGCGCGACAAGAAGGATAAATAGCGCATATTTTCGGATTTCATTATACTCTTTTGAGAGTTGAAGACGGATGCACTACGCATCTACCCTTAGATCTTTGACGCTTTGTACACACCTTAGATAGATAGTGGGACCTGGATTATAATGAGGGGAAGCGA
>CAWAKH010000012.1:0-179171 GCA_963782565.1 uncultured Chloroflexia bacterium | reverse complement strand
GGTTAAACGCAAACAGCCCTCCTGAGCTCAGGAGGGCTGTGAGTAAATGCGCGACCTCAAGGTGAAACGACGATCGTCCCAGTCAGGGTCGGCGTATTCGTCGAGTGATAGGGGAATGTACCTGCCTGAGTAAAAGTAAAGGAGTATGTGGCACCGGCATTGATTGAGCCGCTATCGAAGAGATTGGCGGTATCGGAGGTCACACTTTGCGCAGCGCTGCTGGCATTCGACCAGGTCACGGTAGTGCCCACTTTGACGGTCATGGTGCCCGGAACAAAGTCTTTTTTGGTGATACTCACGGTATCAGGCGCGGGGGGAGTATGTGTAGCTTTTACATGTTTTACAGAAGTCCCACTGCCCGATGATTTGCTCGTGGTTGTTGCTTTGCCCGGGTTTAACAGGCTGCCCAACCCAGTGTGCAGACCACAAGCCGAAAGGATCAATGCAGAAGATATTAGAACAGATAGAAGAGCCAAACGTTTCATATTGCCTCCATGCAACGGCGGCAATCCTACTCTTCGATTATTAAATTTCGCTGTGACCGCCTGAGAAGAAAATAAACGGCGGCACGGGAAGAATGACTTTATACATACGCCATCCTGCCGAAAGTCTCCTCCCTGGGCCGGAGGAATTTGCGGGAGTAAAAGGATGCTTATACCTTCTGCCGATTGAACTGGGTCTCATAGAGCTGGCTGTACAGCCCGCCCTGGGTAAGCAATTGCTCGTGTGTGCCTCTTTCGACAATCTCGCCTCGATCCATGACCAAGATCAGATCAGCGGCCAGGATCGTACTCAGGCGATGTGCGATCACAATGCTGGTACGGCCCGCCATCACACGCTTCAACGCATCCTGGATCAGGGCTTCCGATTCGCTATCCAGGCTGCTGGTGGCCTCGTCAAGGACGAGGATGCGCGGGTCCTTCAAAATCACGCGCGCCAACGCGATGCGCTGTTTTTCGCCTCCGCTCAAGCGATAGCCGCGCTCGCCCACGATGGTCTCATAACGATCGGGCAGGTCCATAATGAACTGGTGAATGTTCGCGGCGCGAGCCGCGGCTTCCACTTCATCCTGCCGGGCCTCGGGGCGCGCGTAGGTGAGATTGGTGCGGATGGTGTCGTGGAAGAGGTAGGTTTCCTGCGTCACCATGCCAATGGCATCCGCTAGTGAGTCGAGCGTGACGTCGCGCAGGTCGTGCCCGTCGATCAAAATGCGCCCGGAGGTGGGGTCATAAAGCCGCGGGATGAGATAGGTAAGGGTGGTCTTCCCTGCGCCGGAGGGTCCGACCAAGGCAATCAACTGACCGGGCTCCGCGCGGAATGAAATGGATTCCAGTGCGACCTCACGCGCCTGTGAAGTATAAGTCTCCGCCTGCGGTTCAGACGCGCTCCCGTTGCCACCCCCGCCCTTACCCAGGGACAATACCGCTCCGACGTCTTCCATCCGTCCGTAACGCTTGACCTCCTTCAAGAGTTTGTTCTCGTCCACCTGATAACTGAACCTGACGTTATCAAAAACCAATTCGCCTTTAACGTCCGCCAGAGGCAGCGCATCTTGCGCTTCGACGATGTCGTGCGGCAGGTCGAGCACCTCGAACACACGCTCGAAACTAACCATCGAGGTAGAGAAGTCCACCGGCGCGCTGGCCAGCCCCTGCAGCGAGCCGTATAGCTGGCCAAGATAGGAACCGAAGGCTACGATGGTGCCAATGGTGAACGAGCCGGTGATAACAAAGTACCCGCCCAGGCCATAGACCAGGGCAGTACCCACGGCGCTGACAAGGCCAAGGATCATGAAGAAGGTCGAGCCGAGCACTGCCCGGCGGATGCCGATATCGCGCACATTCGCCGAGCGCTCGCCGAAGCGGGCTGTTTCTTCCTCTGTACGACCGAACAACTTGACCAGCAGCGCGCCGCCGATGTTCAGCGTCTCATTCATATGAGCGTTCATCCTGGCGTTCAATTCCATGGCTTCGCGGGCGATGTCGCGCAAGGTGACCCCCAACTTCTGGGCGGCGAGGATAAAAAGCGGAAGGATCAGTATGCTGAGAATCGTGAGACGCCATTCGAGGGTGAGCATCACAGCCAAGAGGGCGACCGCCTGGACGATGTCGGTGACGATATTCACGATGGTGTTGCTGATGGCATTCTGCGCGCCGACCACGTCGTTATTGAGGCGGCTCATCAACTCGCCGGATTTGGTGTTGGTAAAGAAACGAAGGCTCATGCGCTGCAGGCGCGCAAACAACGCCACGCGCAGATCGTAGATCACACCTTCGCCGACAGCGGCGTTCAACTGTCGCTGAACGACACTTATCAATCCGTTGAAAATGGGGAGGAGCAGGAGGGCAATCGCCAGCATGACCAGCCTGCTCATATCTTTTTGTGGAAGGACCTGGTCAATCATCGTACGGAATATGAGGGGCGAAACCAGGCCAATCCCTGTGCCAAGCAGGATCATTACCAGCATCCCACCGATCTTGTTCCAATAAGGGCGGGCATAGGCAAACACGCGGAGAAGCAATTCACGTGTTACCTTGGGTTTCTGATCGGCCGAACGCATATAACTCATCCAAGCACCGTGCCACATAATTAAATCTCCTGAAAGTAGAAAGTAGGTAAAGAGAATATCAATTGAGAGTGGAGAGCCGAGAATGGAGAGCAGGTGGTATCGTAGTTTTACGCCAAGCTGGTCAATTTTGCCCCCATTTGCACGGCTTGGCAACCAGACGAAGGGGGAGGTTAATAAAAGTCTCATGCGAGGAGAAAGGTATAATCTTGTCAGCCGGAAGATCGGCCATTCGCTTACGGGTAAAGATACGATTCTTATAAAGGTAGAATAAGTCATGCAATTACTCAGTGTAAATATTGGGCAACCACGCACCCAGCAGAACAAAAACAAAACGGAGATTACTGGAATCTATAAAACCCCGGTGCCTGGGCGGGTACAAATCACCACCCTGGGCATCAAGGAAGACTTCATTGGCAGCCCCAAGGATCACGGCGGACCCGATCAGGCCATCTATATATATGGCAAGCCTGATTACGAATGGTGGTCGAAAGAGTTGGCGAGGGAGCTTGAACCGGGTACGTTCGGTGACAATCTGACCCTCAGCGATGTGGAAAGCGCCAAGTTCTGCATTGGGGACCGTTTCCATATTGGATCCGTGATCCTTGAAGTCACGGCGCCCCGCATTCCGTGCGCCACCCTGGCGGCCCGCATGGGCGACTCCTTTTTTGTAACGAGATATCGTCGAGCTGAACGCCCGGGGTTGTACTGCCGAGTTATCCGGGAGGGGACGCTTGAAGCCGGCGATACGGTACAGCTCGAACCGTTAACCGGTGAAGCCATTAAAGTAATCGAAGTGTTCCGCGACTACTTCCAGGGTGAAAAGGATGAAGCAACGCTGCGCGCTTTCCTCAGGGCACCGATTGCCATCCGTGCTCGCGAAGATATAGAATCAGACTTGGAAAAGTTATTAGCACGAAGTTATGCAAAGCCTGTTGAGAAGTAATTCTTCCGGCAACCAAATCCTCCTCCTTAAAAAAGAGACCGTCACAGTCGCGTGACGGTCTCTTCCATGCTCAAAAGTTCACGTGCAGGACCCTGGCTCCGGTTGGCTTGGGGCTGCCACCCAGCGGCTCGAGGGTTACGCCCAGGCCAGTGAACCCGGCAAGAGGTTGAGGGGATTTAATCACGGACATAACAAATGGCTGTCCACCTTCCGGTATCAAGAATCCCCCGCTGGTGCGGTCTTCTTTCGGATCGATCAACCACATCTGATAGGTCTTACCCGCGGGGGCCGGAGGCAAATTCCAAGCGAAGACGGCCAGGAGGTTACGTTTCTTGTCAACCAGCAGACTGCCGGAGACTCCTGCCTGGTCGAACGCGATTGTCTGTGTAGTGGGATAAGCAAGCATGGCGATGGCCGACTGCTGCGAGCCGTACTGACCATCCAGTTCCGTTTGTTCCTGTTTGAGGGTATACACTTGAAACACCGAAACAAGATTCAGCCCAATGAGCAGGACAAAGGCGGCAACGGCAGCCATGCGATTCAATGACCATCTCCCCTGCGGTCGGGCTGACTTTGCCTGGTTTTGCAGGAGGTTTTGCAGGTTCCGCCTCAGGGCCGGACGAGGCGCCTGAGGAGGAAAGGCCGATAGAAGCCCCGTGCTGAGGCGTTGATAGTCCGCCAGCTCTGCGCGGCACGAGTCGCAGGTGCGCAAATGAGCCTCAAGTGCGGAAACCTCTTCCGCATCCAGCGCTCCCAAGGCGTAAGCAGCTAAATTCTCTTTATAAACAAGGTGGTTGTCAGCCATATATTCTATCTCTATAGGTAAATACGTTCCAACTGCTCATTTTGGGTTAATCCTGGTCTTGCCCAGGCCAATCGCGCCGTAGAGCCTGCAGAGCTGCACGCATGCGCGTTTTAACAGTGCCAAGAGGCCAGCCCAGCTCATCGGCCATTTCACTCTGGCTCATGCCCTGATAATAGGCCAGGTCTATGACCTGCCGCTGCTCTTCAGGCAAGGCCTGGACGGCAAAATAAAGGCTGCGCCAACGGGCTTCATCAGGGTCGTGAGTTTTATCGGGCAGTGTGGGCCAAACGGTATCGGGGTCACGGCCATCGGACAGCAGGGGCCGGCGTCCTTCCAGCCGCAGCCGATCGAGAGCGGTGCGCCGTGCGATGGTCAGCAGCCAGACGAGAAAGGAACCGCGCTCAGAGGCATACATCCGTGCGCGGCTCCAGAACTTAATGAAGGTGTCTTGTGTCACCTCTTCGGCCAGCATGGGTTCGCCGAGCATGTATAAAGCCAGGGCGTGTACCCGAGCGGAGTAGCGATCATATAAGATCAGAAAAGCCTGCTGATCGCCATGAGCTACGCGCTCGATCAGACCCATCTCCTCGCGATTAGAATCCACAGGGTAATTTTACAACAGGTTTGCTGCTTTTCCGCCTGGCTGCCGCGATGCGAAGCGGGTGTCATTTCCGGCATTTCCACACGGATTTCCAAAAACAATTCACGACACGCCTGAAGAACGCTCAGGAAAGGTCGTTCCATCAGAACACGGATGCATCCGGTCAACCAGCGAAATCCGGGATCCATTTATTCTCATTCAATCCAAGAATTCAGGGCTCTTAACTGCCGTTGGCGGAAAGGCGGGTATCTTTTCTGCACCTTTGAAGAAAGTCCAGATTATTGTAACTGCCACAAAATAAAGTATGGAAGTAGCAATGAACAACGGTGCGAAGCCGTAGCGTTGCTGTACGATACCTGAGATAAAAGGTCCCACGGCCCAGCCGATGTTCCACGACAGGCTCAAGATACTGTTGACCAATCCCTGCCGGTGTTCGGGGGTGCGCTCCATGCAGAAGGCAGAGTACAAAGGCGAAGACATATTCATCAGGCCCGTACGCAGGAGATAGCCAGCAGAGGAGAGCCACAAGAAAGGCGCAAAGCCGGTTACCAGCAGGAAGACCAGGCTGCCAAGTTGGGTTACTGCAACAGCACGTACTTTGCCTCCCAGACGTGAAGCCAACCAGGGCGCCATGAGGCTACCGATGCCGATCAACAAGTCGGAAAGGCTGTAAAGCAGTCCCAGATCAGCATCGCTGATGCTAAAACGCACCTTGTAAAACACATTCATATAAGGGATCAGGATAGCCGCGCCGAGCCCGATCAGTATCTGCGGCAGGGTCATCCTGGCCGTTAATGCAAGGAACGCGGGTGAAAGCTTTTGGCGGGACAAGGGGATCGAAGCGCCGCCTTGTGTTTGGGATGTCTGTGGAGGAGCCGGGGGCTTTAACGGTTCCGTCGAGGGAATGGAGGGCGGCTCTTTCATGAGCCAGACTGGGATCAGTGAGGTCGTTCCGAGCAGGACACTTATGATCAATACGGCCTGATAGGCAGTGGAGCTTTGCGCTTGAACATGGAGTAGCAGCCCGAAAAGACCGGGCAACTGCCCGGCGAACAGACTGCCCACCGCGCCGGATATCGTTTGCAGCCCGTAATTGAGACTGAAGAGCATGGTGCGGTTCTCTGAATGGGATAATTTCATCATCAGCGGCGCCTGGCTGACGATAAAGAGCATATTGAATACCCCGGTGAGAAAGGCCGAAACGGCGATGATCACCGGTTGACGGAAGGTGATCTGGGCAAGCATGAACAGGCTGGCGAACCCGATCCCGATGAAGAGCGAAGGCTTGCGCCCAATGCGATCGGAGATGCGCCCCACCAGCAAGCCAAACACGAGCCCCGCCGCCGAAGGCATGGAGTTGACCAGGCCCAGAAATTCAAGAGTGAAGCCGCTCTTCAGCATGTAGAAATTGAAGAACAGCATCCAGCCACTCAAGATCACGCCGTTTATGATCGTCGTGATCAGGAACAGGCGCGCAGCGCGGTTGAAGCTGCGGATGGGTGCAAGGTAGTGCTGGTTCAGGCTTTTCAACATGGATTCTTTTTCACATACCTAACGAGTCTGCAGGCGAAGAACGGCGCAGGATCAATCCTGCGCCGAAATCTTTGATAATGGAGTCACTGCTGTCTTTAGTTATGTTGAATCCTAGCAATTTGCTTACGGGCGATAATTTATTTTTGGCTTACTCCTGCCTCTCAACACTAAAGTCCTTCACTTATTCCAGCACTTCCGCCAATTCAGCAAGGATCTGTTCCGGGCTTTGGAACCGGATGGCCTGCATCCCCAGCAACCGGGCAGCCTCGACGTTGGGGGGCATGTCGTCCACGAAGACCGCTTCAGCAGGTTCAACCTTTAATTGCCCGAGTGCAAGCCTATAGATCTTGAGGTCGGGCTTCATCACCCCCACCTCCGACGAGATCACTATCGTGTCGAACGCGTCGTCGAACTTGTTTTCGACCATGTACTCGCGCAGGTCGGGCCAGGCATTGGAAATGACACCGGTCTTGTACCGGGGACGCAGTTTACGGATAAAGTCCAGCAGGCCACGATCTATTAGGTCGCCGGCGAAGAAGTCGGCGCGGAGCCTTGAGGTTTCAGAGGTCGGAAGTCGAAGCCTGCGTGCGATGGCGGCCCAATGCTCCTCGGTGGTGATCGCGCCAAGGGAAGCTTTGCGGCCGGAGTCACCTTCAAAGACGATCTTGTCCAGGTCTTCATAGGTGAGGTTCAGGCGCTCCGCAAGAAGTTCGCGGGGCGCCTGATATTCTGTTCGGATGATGACCCCCCCGAGGTCGAAGAAGACAGCTCGAATCGTCATGAAGGTTGCGGTGCTCTATCTCTTCTTCGCTTTGGCCTTTGTCCTGGACGTTTTTTTGACAGCCGATTTCTTCGGTTTAGCCTTCGCAGCAGACTTCTTAGGTTTAGCCTTTGCGGCTGTTTTCTTCTTCGGCTTGGCAGCCGCTTTCTTAACTGCCACTTTGCGTTTTGGCGCCGCGGTGGCTTTCCGGGCGGCTTTTTTGGCTGCGGTGACGTGTCTCTTTCGGGAGGGCGCCGCAGGTTTCTTCTTCATGGCCGAGGCGGGGGTTTTCTTTGGTTCAACTCTTTCCATCATTGGAGCGGGAGTGGAGGAAAAGGAAGGCGCAGGGGCGGCGGGCACGGTCGAGGCGGCAGACATGGAGCTGCCAACAGCACCCATAACCGGGACCTTGATAGCCGCTTCCCACCCGGGGGTGAACATTTCCAGGCGTTCACGTGAAACCGGGTTGGCCCGACCACAACGCGGGCAGTGCGCATCGTAGTGATGCAGGTCTTCGGCGTGCATTTTGCGGAGGGCGCCAATCTTCTCATCCGTGCTCAAGGTGAAAGGAGTTTGACAGTAAAAACAACGTAGATTTATTTGAGCCTCCTTATGTTGTGTATTAAGTATAGCCCATTTTGCACAGTTTTAAGCTACTCACTTGAAAAGATCGAAGAGAAATTCAAGGATTAAGAGCCAGTTCCTTTGCAGTCCGTGTGAAAATTCCGGCTACCCCAGGCACCTGGAAGGCGATGGAGAAGAGCACGGAGGACAGGGATTTCCGCAGATTTTTGTACAGAAAATTGACAAAAACTCTCCAATTCGCATTGTTAAGAGGCACACCGGGTAAGGGCAGCCTGGAAAGCGGCCGGGCGGGAGGCACCGGCACCGACCACTTCGGTCTTCGGCATGTTGCTGACGGTCAGTTGGAGCGCCCAAAAATCGGGATTTCCTCGAAATTGTGATTTGTTGAGATTCATTTTGTCACTGGCGCTCTTTTGGGGTGTTCAACCCCACGGCATCGAGAATGAGCGCCTTTAGCGCGGCCTCGTCTACAGTGTCGCCTTCGTGGAAGTCGATGGCACGAACCGTGTTGCGGTCCAGACGTGTATTGAAGAGCTTCTTCGGATCCTTCACCTGTGCACCTTTGAGGAAGGTCAGCCTCACGGCGTTCTTGAGCGTTTCTCCTATGCATATTATTCCATCATGAGACCAAACGGGGACTCCCATGGGTTTGGACGGTTTTTTCCACTTCACTTCTTCGACCACGGCAGGGTAGGCTTTCTTGATCAAAGCGCGCAACCGTGACAATTTCCTGCCCCGCCAGTCACCCGGCTCCTTGATTATGGCATCTATCTGTTGAGATGGTGACTTCCCTTTCGGGGAAGGATTGGTATTTGCTTTCATACTCAACTCACCGCTTTCTTCACAAGTGCGCTGATCCTTGCCTCTTCGGCGGCAGTCAACTCCTTCAGCGTGTAGGTGACCGGCCACAGCGCGCCTTCATCGAGGTTCGCCTTGTCGTTGAAACCCAGCGTCGCGTACCTGGCGTTGAACTTCTGCGCGGATTGGAAGAAGCAGACGACGCTGCTGCCCCTGGCATAGGCAGGCATGCCGTACCAGGTTTTCGGCGAGAGGGCCGGCGCGCTAGCTTTAATGATCGCACGGAGCCGTTTGGCCATGGAGCGATCCGATTCCCGTATCCCGGCGATCGCCGCGAGCAGGTCGCTCTGCCCCGCGGCGTTGTCCTGGTCCGCGCGGGGTTCCGCCTTCAGCTCACGGGCGCGGGCCTTCATCGCGGCTTTTTCTTCGTCCGTGAAGCTTTTAGACTTCTTTTTGCTCGCTGCCGTGCTCTTAGTGGTGCTACCAGCCTGGTTCATGAGAGGCTCCTTAGCTGAACAGTTGATGAATTGCGCTTATCTTTGCTCTTCTATGTTAACGTCGAACGAACAGGGGATAATATGACCGATGTCACAGCGGATTAGCGTGCAGTTCTTTTCCATCCTGCACTCGTGAGGGCGACGTCCAAGCCCGGCCAGAACGTTTGTTGCTGCTGCCCGCCCGCCATACCAATCTCCAAAGCGCCCGCAGGCAATGCCTGGCAGTGACGAACCCTGGTGCCTTCGTCCCACGCTTTCAGCCTGGGACTAGAAATCCCGGAAAATGAATATGAGCGGGGTGTTCCCCCCGCTCATATTCATTTTCCGGTGAACCAGCACCGGGGCATGGTTTTTTCAAGGTCGAGAAAAAGGGGTAGTTAGGATTGAAAATGCATCGGAGACATGTGCGGCAAAGCGCCGCCTGGCTTGGGCGGCATTGTTGAACTGTGCTTGACGGATCAGAGCCAAAACGAGATTATTGATCGAAGCCATCACTTTTCCGGTTTGGCCGATCGTCATTCGAGTGGCATCTTCTTGGAAGGTTACATCGCGGCGATAGTGCAGACCCGTCTCGATGCCCCAATGAGTGCGGCGAATATTCAATAAGCGAGCAGGAGTGGCTTTGGAGCGCGACAGGCTGGTAATGCCGAATTCGACTTCATGGGAAGTACGATAACAGCGTCCAGCACGCCACCATTCGAAGTGTCGTTGCAAACGATACACTTGTGCCAGGCCTGGCCAAGTCGAATAGGGGTTGAGCATTTCGCTGGTGGTAAGGATGCGAGTTCTCAATGCGCCCGTGACCTTTGCTGACTTTTTGAACGGTGAGGAAATCGGTTTGAATCTTCCCAAACCCAGGCTTTGGATATTCAGGCGCAAAGAGTTGCTGAATGTTGTTGTACAGCATGGGCTGGTTTTCTTTTACTGGAAAAACGTAGTCGCCACCTTGCTCCACAATTTGAGCCGAGAGCCGTTTTTGGGTGTGCAGGGCGTCTGCGGTGACCACTTTTCGTGAGATTTCCACCGATTTTAGGGCTTGGGGTGCCTTGGCGATCTCGTTTTCCTTTCGCCCGACTTCCACCTGCGACAGAACCTTCGCCTGTTTCACATCATAGACACTCAACAGATATTCGCTGCCCTCCTCCTCCTTCTTGCGCATCCCGCGCACGGCTTTCCCATCCATGGCATACACTTCTCCATGCTCGCCGCTCTGATTGTATTCTGCCACCAACCTCTCGACCTCCTCTTGATATAACCATATGCCAGGATCCGCCGATAGGTGCTGTGGCTCGGCATGTTCACACGTTTCAAGTGCAACAACTCCACCAACTGCTCTGCATGATTCTTCCCCCAGTCGGCCATGCCACTGGGCGTATCTTCCCCGCACAACTTCGCCATCAATATGATCATCAATACCGTTTCTAAACCATACAACTTCCCCCGCGCTTTCCGCCTATCCGTGAGCTTCGCCAGACGCTCATAGACACTCCCCACATCATACACTACCCCTGCGCCACTATACTCCTGCTTGACCTTGCCAGTGCTACAATGCATTTCAGGTCCTCCTTGGTTGATTGCTTGTTGGCACTCGCAATTGTACCGAGAAGGACCTACTTCTTATTCTTTGTCAAGCGACCTTGAAAAAGCCATTAGCACCGGGGGGTGAGTAGTAGTTGCAAAATCTCTTCTATAATATAATTCCCCTTTTCGATCGGAGCACGCGGCGTGCCATGAGGCTCTCCATCCAGAGGAAACCAAGCATGAATACTGAAACGCTGCTTTTTACGAACCCTGCCACGGGCAAGACCTTCGGTGAAGTGAAGATGACCACGCGGGAGGCAGTCCAAAAAGCTGTTAACGAGATGCGCCGCGCCTTCCCGAAATGGAGTGGAAAATCCGTCAAAGAGCGCGTCCGTATTCTGCGCAAATTCCAAGCCCTGCTGATCGATAGGCGGGACGAGATCACGGAGGTCATCAACCAGGACTGCGGAAAGAGCCGGCAAGATGCCCTGATCGAATTATTTATCTCGGTGGATATTCTGGCCCAATACTGCGCGCAGGCGCCAAAATGGCTGAAGAGGAAACGCGTCTCATCCGGGTTATATCTTTTGAAAAAATGTTTTGTCGAATACAAGCCGCATGGGGTTGTAGCAGTGATCGCTCCCTGGAATTATCCGCTTACCCTGGCCCTCCCGCCTATGCTAGCAGCCCTGCTGGCAGGTAATACGGTGGTATTGAAGCCATCAGAAGTCACGGCGGCAACGGGCGTGCTCATCGAACGCTTGATCGGGCAGGTGCCGGAGCTGGCTCCTTTCGTGCGCGTGGTACACGGCGATGGCACAGTCGGCGCGGCGCTTACCCAGGCCAAGCCCGATTTCATCTTCCTGACCGGATCCACCGCTACAGGCAGGAAAGTCATGCAAACGGCGGCAGAATCACTCACACCAGTGACACTAGAGTTGGGCGGGAAGGACGCGATGATCGTCCTTGAAGATGCGGACCTCGAGGCCGCGGCCCAATGGGGCGCCTGGGGGGCCTTCTTTAATGCAGGGCAAACCTGCATGGCGGTGGAGCGCGTGTATGTGGTGGAGTCCAAGTACGACGAGTTTGTGAAGTTAGCCGTGGAATATGCAAAGAAATTCATGACCGGCTACACCACCGAGCTCAACACCGCCTACTCCATGGGGCCGGTCACCGACCCGCGCCAGATGAAGATCATAGACCGGCACTTAGATGATGCCCTGGCAAAGGGAGCCACACTGCTGACCGGCGGCAAAGAACAAGGCATGTTCTACGAACCGATGGTGCTGGTTAACGTAGATCATTCAATGTTGCTGATGAGGGACGAGACCTTCGGTCCTCTGCTGCCAATCATGAAAGTAAGGGATGAGGCCGAGGCGATACGCATGGCGAACGATAATACCTACGGCCTGTGCGGCTCGGTGTGGAGCCGAGACGAAAGGCACGCCAAAAGGGTAGCCAACCAAATCCAGGCGGCGGCTGTGATCGTCAATGACTGCATGGCTCAATTCGGCATCCCCATGCTGCCCTTCGGCGGGGTCAAAGACTCGGGCTTTGGTCGCACCCATGGACAAGAAGGTTTGATGCAGTTCACGCGCCCAATCGGTTATGCGCTGGGCGACCCGCCCTTCAAGTGGGACGTTGCGACGATATTGCGGGAGAACGGGCATTACGAGCTGGCAACGGCGATCATGGGTGTGGTTTATGGCACTTCGCTCCGGCAACGCTGGGAGACACTCTCTCAATTAATATGGAGGAAGAAGGGGGAGTGAGGATTTTAGATTGAGGATTGAGGATTGAGTGATTTGGTAATGAGGTGAGCAGGTAATCAGGAGGCGATATTCGAGAGGCGAGGGCCGGCAAATTCGGGGAAAGAAGATTAAGACCTCGGAGGGTTTAAACCCTCCGAGGTCTGTGTTTGAAAGCTCGGTCTTGACTCTCCATCTGCTGGAGGGTATATAAAGCGGGACATGGAGGCAGCCTTCAGATGATCCGGATCGGAGACTTTTCCAAACTCAGCCGTGTGTCTGTAAAGACGCTAAGGTATTACGACGAGATGGGCCTGCTCAAGCCCGTCGAAGTGGACCGGTTCAGCGGCTACCGCTATTACGAATTCAACCAACTGCCCCGCTTATACCGTATCCTGGCCCTCAAAGACCTGGGCTTTTCGCTAGAGGAGATCGGCCGTCTCCTCGAAGGCGACCTGCCCGCCGAGCAGCTGCGCGGGATACTGAAACTCCGCCAAGCGGAGATCAGGCAGCAGGTGGAGGAGGAAGCCGCACGCCTGGAGCGCGTGGAGCACTGGCTGAGACAAATCGAACAGGAGAATTCCATGTCAAAATACGATGTAGTGATCAAGAAAATCGAGGCCATGAAGGTCGCGTCGGTGCGCGGGGTGGTCCCCACACCGCCTGACCAGCGTACCCTCTGGGATGAGCTTTTAGGTTACCTAGAGGAAAAGAAGGCTCGCATGATCGGTACGCCGATGGCCATCTATCACGACCCTGAATTCAAGGAGCGTGATTGGGACGTCGACGTATGCATGCCGGTTGTTGGTGACCTGTCCCCCGAAAAAGGCGTAACCGTCTACAGCCTGCCAGGCTTCGAGAAGATGGCGTGTGTGGTCCATAACGACTCGTTCGCCACCATCGGCGAGGCATGCGATGCCATTGCCAAATGGATCGATGGGAACGGCTATAAGGTCGTCGGTCCACCTCGGGAGTTGAATCTCAAGATGCCGGAGAAGCAGGGCGATCAGAATGACCCGAACACGGTGAACGAGATACAGTTCCCGGTGGAGAAGGCGTAGAAGAGCCGGAGATCGATATTCGATATCCCGGAGCCGAGAATGGGGGAAAGAGGGAGGTTGACGGTTCGCAGCCGGAAGCGTTGGAAGTACCAGATTGCTTCAGTCGCCAGAGCACAACATGCCGCGATTGAATCAAAGCGTCGAACTCCTTATATTTTTGGAATATTATTTTTAGGCTCAGGATGCGATAGCCAGACCAGCAACAGATTACATCCTTATGATAAGGATGTGATCTGTTGTACCTGGTAAAAGGATGCGTTTTGCAGATTTCTGGCGGCCTCGGTGTCAGCCGCCGCCACTGATCCATTCGGCACCGTCAAGAATTGCGCAGGATTTTCGGAGTTTTGGTAGTCGGGTGCACTCCGTCTTGAGCGAATTTGTGTATTGAGGACGCACCCCTATTCACTTTGCATCAGTGTGAGGCACCAGAGGTCCTTCCTGTATCTTTCTAGCTCTCTCAAGTATTCTCGTCATTACCTCAGAATTATTCAATACTCTCTCGATAGCCGCCTGGCCCTCAGGTGATTTGTAATCTTTGATGAAAAGACTTCCATCCGTTTTGACGACAACTTCGGACACCGAGGGTATGTGAATAATGAAAATTGGCCCAATCCAGTCAAGAATTGGACTTGGGAACGCGAACAACACCACAGTGTCTTTAGAGATCGTGAGTTTATAATCGTTAGGATGACAATCGACCCGCGCCTGCATGTCCGCGGCAGTGAATACAGAGCTCGGGAAACAATCTGTAATCGGTGTGGAAACAATAGTCGGAGTTGAAGTAGTTCCCATGACGCAGGCAGTAATTGAGCCAGCGAACACGAGCAATTTAAGAAACAAACTGACACGCGAGAACTTTCGATGCTCAGCGCGGGAGTTGAAATGGAAAGATCGGATTTTGAGCAGCTTACGGCTATTGTGCATATGTTGCTCCGTCATACAAGGGCGTATACTGAGCCGTTTTACATGCATGCCTGCGTACCGTTTGGCGGCCTAACTGCTTATAGGAGGTCGAAGATCAGTCTGTTATCAATATATCACCTTTTGGCAAGGGGGGTTGGCTGGTGCTAGCCACTCGGAAACAATTCGGGCAAGTATGGCATCCGAGACATTGATTCCAGCGCATCATGTTGTGCCCCTACTCCTCCCTAGCAATGACGAGGGAGGCTTGAAGGCCTCGGAGGTCGCGAAGACCTCCGAGGCCTTTGCATATCTGCTCATACATCTGGCAAGAAACCGAATTTTGGGATGTGGCGGTATTTTCCCGTACACATCCCAAAATTCGGAATTCTATTGTCAAATCTGCGTCTGCTTGTCTCCTTTTGCCGTCCCTAGCTCAAGGCCCGGATCGGTCCTCGGGAGGCAGGTCAGGGCCGAGGCATTTCTAATTGGCGAAACCTTTCCATGGAATATAGACATCTTGTTTCATCAAAGATTCTATGAGGCTGGGTATAGCAATCTCTACCTGTTCGACCGTCACATTTTTGGGCAATTTCCAATCGTGATCAGGGATTTGCACACATAAATCCCCAACAAATATAAATATATCATTCGTCCAATCATCTTTCTGTAATATTATCCTTTTGTCTTTCCATATAACCAATAATTCACATCCGCCTCCATCGGGGGTTAATGGTTGTAACCAAAAACCATCAGGAGCTCCAAGTTTTTCAACAGCTTGATCGAAAGTGATACGATAATTGGGATAAAAGTATATGGCGTCAAGTGTACCGTTATTGAAAGACATAGCTAAGCCACTATTTTCCTGGGTTTTCTTATACAGAAACCCTGCGCCTTCCAAACCTGTGAGTTTCTCGCTACTTCCGTTAATAAATGGGAGTCCCTTTGCTTTTAAAATTGAGTCTTCGCGGGATGAAACACCGGGCTCCAATCCATACCAACAAGGCGCCGAGCATGGTTTCCCAGTCAGCCAGCTTTGGTCATAGAGGTTGGGATCCAGCGCTGCAAGATTATCGCCTTGTGACTTGCAAGAGCATAGTCCCAAAACAATCACTAGAGCAAAAATCAATTTAAGGGAATCTGGCAGCATTTCGTATCTGCTCTTCAACATAGCTTCTCTTTATCCTGCTCGGCGTGGGGCCTCAAATCCACCGGACATGGCCGCCAGGTCTCCCGCTTGCCATTGTATCCGCCGGCGCCTGGCCCTAATCATAGTCCTCATTCAATCACAAAAATCATGGTTCCGGCTTCCTGATCACCTGATCCCCGAAATGATAGGGCTCGCGATAGTGCAGCTCGAACTGAGGGGCTTTGCCGGATTTGGTGAGGTCCTCCCAGCGGACGCGGAGCAGGCCGAAAAAGCGGGGAAGTGCGGTTATAATGGCCCAGGGCATCACGCAGAACACAAGGGCGATTGGGATTGTGGGGTAGGGTAGTGTGGCGCAATGAAGCCGTCGGGGCTAGACGAAAGGACGGGACATGAGCGTTCAAGGGCAAGCTTCTGAAACGACTGCAACGCAGAATGTGGAGTGGTGGTTCCAGTGGGGGGACCATTCGCCCGCTGAGAAGGAGAAGAAGGCCCGGGCTTTCTTCCTGGCGGCGAGATCGGCCCTAGCAAACGAATTCCTGACTGCTGGTCCGTCGTGCGTGGTGTTGGAGTATGAGGACCTTGCGGAGGCGCACTACCACGTCATGGTATTCATTGAGCGCTATCCCGTTGAGGGGGCAAAGCCGACGCCGCAGGCTTTCGTGGAGGCTGTGATGAGATACGGCGGGCCAAAGGCGGACAATGTGACGCCATACGTGCGCCCGGCGAGCACGTTGGAGAAGTGGCTGCCGGAGAGACGGCAGGGGGCGGTCGGCGGGGCACCGGGCACGGGCGGCTATCGGATTTCCGAGGTCTATGCGCCGACCATGATCGAATACAGCCAGCGAGATCCCCAGATGGAGATACCGCGCGATGGTCCTCAGCAGTTCGCCGCGTATTTCGCACCCACCCGGCACGCGGCCGAGAAGCAGAAGCCTGCGCCACCAGCCGCAACTGCACGCTCCGGGGAAGGAGCGAACCAGATGCGCGCCACACCTGCGCCGCGCGTCCCCGAACCAGCAAACAGACCCAGGAAGCCGAGCAAGACGCTGCTGATCGTCGGCGGTGTCATTCTGGGCATCGTGCTCCTGTGCGCGGTGCTGAATGGGATAGCAAACTACAACGCCCAGAACCCATCCCACCCGCTTTTCGAAGCCGCGCCGAGCCCTTTGCCGGCATGGCAGGCGACCGCGCTTGCGCAGGCCAATTCTGTACAGGTCGTGCATGCTGCCAGCGGGCAACTGCAGACATTGGATTGCACGGGGAGCGCTGGCACGCAAGTGTATCTGCCTAACGGTGATTGGGTTTTGGTCCCATGCCCGGCAGAGAGCGTGCGTCTAACGTCTCTCACTGTTGACCAGCTGCCCGCGGCGCTGCCCGCGAACATGACGTTCGTCTCAGCCATGAAGGTCGAGGTCGCCCCACCGGTAACCAAGTTAATGCAAATCGAGTTTGCTCATCTGGACGTCAAGTATGGCACCAGGATGATGACCCTTTACTGGCGCGGAGATCAGTGGATAAACGAGGGGCTGATCCAGGAAGCACCCGGCAGCCCGGCTAAGCAGTACGCGGCTATGGACGGGTTGTTCGTGCTTGCCATACAGCAATAGGGAAAAGCGGGCAGGAGCGCTGCGCGCTTGGAGTGCGCTCGGAGGACGATGTAGCCTAGGCAAAGGTGGGGAGGCCACGTTCACCAGGAGGGAATCTCAAGGCTGAACCACCACACATGACGCTTTGATTCCATCGCACTATGTTGTGCCCCTACTCCTCCTTAGCAATGACAAGGGAGGCTTGAAGGCCTCCGAGGTCTTTATTATGAATATTTTGAGCGATAGGGCTCGCGATAGTGCAGCTCGAACGCAGGAGTCTTACCGGTTTTCGTCAAATTCTCCCAGCCTACCCGCAGCATACCCAGCAAGGGAGTCCAGGGCTTGAACATCCGGACCTCGGCGAATTCCTTGCGGTCCCCAGTGATCGCTTTTACTAATGCATCTGCAGCGTATTTGGGCGGCTTCGCCAAAAAGCGCAGGACAAAGCCGAAGTTCTTCAGCATTTCCGTGCCGCGCTGGCCGACCACCACCGGACTAGTGAGCATATCGGTGAGAAGCATACCCGGGCTGAACCCAAGGACCTGCACGCCGCTGCCTTTGAGTTCTTTCGCAAGGCTGCGCGTGAAAGAGGTTATCCAGGCTTTGGTGGCGCCGTAGAGTCCGGTGGGGGAGGCGGGACGCAGGAAGCTGCCGTTGCCATAGATGTTGACAAGCAGTCCCTGCTTGCGGGGAAGCATGTGCTGCATAATCGCCTGGGTGCAATATAAGACGCCGAGGTCATTTGCCAAGAACATATCCAATGCTTCCTGCGGATTCATATCCAACATCAGGCCGGCAGCATTGGAATAACCGGCGTTGTTGACCCAAATCTCTATGTGAGGCACTCTGTTGAGGATATCCCGGACCAACGCGTAGACTTGTTGCTCCCGGCGGACGTCCAGGATGAACCCGGTCACGCGGCCTTTGTGCCCCAGAACGCTTATTGCCTTGTTGATTGCCGCCTGGCTGCGTCCCGTAATCATGACGATAGCCCCGGCTTCCAACATTGACTCGGCGATAGCGTAACCATACCCGCGAGTCGCCCCCGTCACCACGACGATCTTGTCTTTGAGATCCATAATATTCTCCGAATGCCACGCTCTCCTGGGTTAATAAATCCAATTCTACTATCAGAGAGGATCAGGTCAGGGAGGAATTGGAGCGCGGAGCCTGAAATAAACCGGGCTCTTCACCGTCAGTTTGATATGATTTTGAACTACTGTATCTATCTGTTTTTGATTGATAATTGATCAAGTGACGGCAGACTTGTTTTTTTCTCACCCTTACGTCCCACGCTTTCAGCTTGGGACTAGAAATCCCGCCCAGGACGAACACCTGGACCTTCGGAAAATGAATATGAGCGGGGGCGTACGCCCCGCCCATATTCATTTTTTCGGTGAAACTAGCAACGGGGGGTGAGTAGTTACGTGGATTTCATCCGTGGCGGGAAGTGGAGAATTTGCTGCCAGGTCAGGATTTGGAACTGGAGATCCAAAAAGTGCTGCCCATTAGCGCGGGGATTCCCACCCCTTTGAACTCCAAATGGGCAGGAATCCGGATGAATATGCAAATTGCAATAAAAAGATAACCCCAATGGTCTCCACCAGTATTTTGATCGTCACCAGTGATGGAAATGCAGCTCACGAGCTAAGCGAGTGCCTAACAAGGCTGGGATACGGAGTTGCCGGGATCGCGACTTCCAATGAAGAGCTCATTGCCAAAATAGAAGAGTCCAAACCGTCCTTAATCCTGACCGATATTCGCTTGAACGGGGGAAGAGAAGGAATCAAAACCGGCAGGCTGATCCATTCCAACTACGATACGCCGATCGTTTATATAACAGGGGGAACTGCCGGGCAGACCACGATCCGACGGGCGGGGGCAACCGGCCCTTTTGGCTACATCTTTAAACCCTTTGACGAGAAACAGATCTATGCGGCAGTTGAAACGGCTTTACTAAGGCATGCGCTGGAAGCAGAACTCCGGGAGGGCAGGCGGTGGTTCAACGCGGTCCTGGACGGGATCGGCGAGGGCGTCATTGCGCTCGACAACCGGGGAGAAATCAGATTCATCAACCCAATCGCCCGGGAATTGACGGGCTGGAGCGAGATCGAGACGATGGGCAAAACACTCTACGAGGTTTTTGCGCTCCTTGACGAATTGTCACATGAAAGAATGGAAGTTTTAGGTCCTAAACAGCCTTTGCTCACAAAAAACGCGGATACAAAGCTGGAGGGATTGCTTTTATCGAAATATGGCAAGACTACGCCGGTCGAAGCTGACGTTGCCATTATTAGAGATGGAGAGGGCGCGGCGGCCGGAATGGTATTGGTGTTCAGGGATATTACGAAACGCCGGGAGGCGATGCGAGAGATCCAAAGAAAAAGCCAGCAGGCCGAGGCGCTTGTGGAAACCGCCGCACACCTGAACGCGCAATTGGACTTAACCACTGTCCTGGACACCGTTTGCACCATCGGCAATCAGGCACTTAAGGCAAGCGCTACGGCAGTATTCCTCCAGAATACCCAGAAGGATGTATTCAACCTCCTGACCACCCGGACCGAATTAGCAGATTTGCGGAAATTCGCTGAAACACGGTTTGAAATTTCCAGGGCCGTTTTTGAGTTTTTTTTATCCCCAACAAAACCTGTGACGCTCATCGACAACATCCAGAGCTACCCCAACCTGCCTTATTTCGAATTCTTCCGTGACCAAAATATCCACACGATGGGGATCGCAGGGTTGTACCAACAGCATGACCTTATCGGGGTCCTGATCATGATCTATATTGGACAGCCTGTGCGTCTCTCCGAGGATACGCTTGCGCTGCTGAAGGGGCTGGTGGATCAGGCAGCGATTTCCATTACCAATGCAAGTCTTTTCGAGCAGGTGCAAAAAGGACGGGAGCACCAAAATGCGCTTGTAACCCGGCTGGTGGAAGTACAGGAAAGCGAGCGTCGTCACCTGGCGGCAGAACTTCACGATCAAATCGGACAGGTGTTGACAGGACTGCAATTCATGCTGGAGGCCTCCAAAAAGAAGTCCGGCGAAGCGCACGTGAACCAAATCATTGAAGCGCAGGATACGCTCAGCGGGTTGATCGAACAAATCAGAGAGATGTCGCTCAATTTGCGTCCTCCCATGCTGGATGATATCGGTCTGCTGCCAACCTTACTCTGGCACTTCGAGCGCTATACCAAGCAGACGGGGGTTGAGGTTATTTTCGTTCACAGCGGAATCACCCAGCGCTTATCGCCGGAGACCGAAACCACCGTATATCGGATCATTCAGGAAGCCCTGACAAATGTCGCCCGGTATGCCCAGGTGGACGAAGCATTCGTCAAACTGACCCTTCAGGAAAATATCCTTGGGATCGAGGTTACTGATTTCGGTTTTGGATTTGACTCGAGCGCGGAGGGTTTCAAATGGTCAACAGCCGGCCTGGCAGGCATGCGCGAACGAGCCAACATGCTGGGAGGGTACCTGGTAGTCAAGTCCGTCCCCAACGAGGGTACACAGATACTGGCAATGCTTCCGCTAGACCAAAAGCCCATGGAAAGGAGGAATCGTGCCCGTAACATTGATACTGGTTGACGATCATCCCATCGTCCGTCAGGGTCTGCGTCACTTATTCGAAGCCGAACCGGAATTCAGGGTGGTAGGAGAGGCCGGGGATGGCATCGAAGCCCTGGGTTTGGTCGAACGGCTTAAACCCGATATCGTCATTGTCGATATGATGATGCCGGGTTTGAACGGACTGGAAGTACTGCGAAGGATCAAACACATTTCTCCCAATACGCGTGCCATTGTTCTCTCCATGCAAAGTGCGGATGCCTATGTGAGCGAGGCCCTGAAAAATGGCGCGGCCGGTTATGTCCTCAAGGATACCGGCCCCAGCGAACTGGCCAACGCTGTGCGTGAAGTTACCAAAGGAAATCAATTCCTCAGCGCCAAACTCTCCGACCGGATTCAAACTGGCAAGATAAGCTCCGAGGATGCCGGATCAGATGGCTATGAAACGTTAACGAGCCGCGAGCGCGAGGTTCTTCAAATGACCGCGGAAGGCCTGACCAGCCTGGAGATTGCCGATAAGCTTAAGATCAGCCCTCGTACCGTGGAAATACACCGCAGGAACCTCACAAGCAAATTGGGGATAAAACGCCAGGCGGACTTGATCAGATTTGCGATCAAACGCGGGATCCTGCCCATGGATGAATCGGATTTGACATAAATAAGTCAAATTGTCACCTATGGCATGCAAACACCAAATTTGTCAAAAAAATTAACGCAAAGACGCAGGGTCGCAAAGAATCCCAGAAGAACTTCGCGTCTGACTTAAGTATTTACTGATAACTTTACCCCAAGCTTTCAGCCTGGGGTAAAGGGCAGTCCGAAAAACGGAAGTAGGGGACGCGCACGTGTCCCCTACTTCCGTTTTTCGGGCGACTTCAGGAATGGATTGTATGAGAAAGAACCGAGGGGTCGGCGATGGAAATCCCCTGCGTCTTTTCTTCGGGGATTTCAGGAATGGATCTCACAAAAAGGAAGCAAAGGTCTGCCCTGGAGATCAACCAACTTCCTGTGGGTCAGTTGGAAAGCTCAAAGAAAATATACGTAGACCTACGTATTGTCTAGCAGAGGATCAGGGGCATAATGCAAGAACAACCCAACTCTTTCAAGGCTTCACAAAGGAGGCAAAGATGAGGAAGTTCTTCCATTTTTCGAATGTCGTAGTTCTGACCCTGGCGCTGGCATGTGCGGTCTTCACGTCCGCAGCTCCCCGCTCAAGCATCGCTTCCGGGACGACCAGTCCCAGCTGCACCATCAATCAGGTGTTGAAGGGGCAAACGAATCTCCATCCCGGATGTATGAAGATAAACGTGGGTTGGAATACCTAAACCGGAGCATCCTATAGCACGGCCTTTGAGGTCTGCCTCAAAGGCCGTGTCCTGCCGCCTTGAAAACCTACCTTTTGGTTTGGAACTTGAATGATTGGAACAGCGGCTACCGGGGAAGAATAACGCGATGAACACACGATCTCTGTTTCGGGTATTTGGAATGATCCTGCTGGCTGCGGCGGTAAGCCTTGTTGTCCTGGGTTTGGTAGCTGCCATTCAAAGCCCAGCCCGGTTTGTCAGCATTGGTTGGAATTTTTGATCGAAAGCGCATTATTTCTGCGGGAGAAACATCTCCCGCGGCTTTGTAAGGTGAGTGGAGAATAGCCCTGATTCTGCAAGTTGATCTACCAGGAGAGCATCCATGAATATCAAGAAGTCATTTCAATTCCTTATCACAGCCTGCCTGTTATTTACAGCGGTAAATTCCATTCCGCAGCAGGCGCCTGTGGCGAAAGCCCAACCTCAGCTGGTTCAGATGGCGGCAGACCAGCCTAGCACGCTTGTGCAGGTGATCGTGCAGAAAGCGGCAGGGACAACCGGCACGGAAGAGCGAGTCTCGGCGCTGGGCGGAAAGATAACCCAGGACCTGCGCATCATCAATGCATTTGCAGCTGAGATGAGCGCCAGGGAGGCAGTGCAGCTATCGAAAGCCGGGGACGTGCGCTGGGTATCGCTGGATGGGGTAATGGAATCCAGCGTCTGCTCTCAATGCGTAGATACATCGAAACTTGCCAATGCCTATATCGGCGCGATCCGCGCGGATAAAGTCTGGAATAGCGCTCCTTACATCCAAGGACAAGGGATTGGGGTGGCGGTGATCGATAGTGGGATCAACCCGAACGGTGACCTATACACCAACATGGGCGTTAACCGACAGATCGCAGACGTCCGCTTTAACTCTGATTACAACCAATCGCCGTCCGACGGGTACGGGCATGGGACGCACGTAGCCAGCATCATCGGCGGCGACGGAAGCGAATCGTCGGGCAAGTACATCGGCGTTGCACCGATGGTGAATATCATCAATGTAAAGGTGAGTAACGACGACGGCAGCGCCATGATGAAGGATGTGGTGCGGGGTCTGCAGTGGGTGTTGGATAATAAAGCTACGTACAACATTCGGGTTGTCAACCTGTCTCTCAACAGCTCGGTGGCAGATTCCTATAACACCGACCCGTTGGACGCGGCGGTCGAGATCCTGTGGTTCAACGGGGTGGTGGTGGTGGTTTCGGCGGGTAATAAGGGCAGTGGGGCAATTTACCCGCCAGCCAACGATCCCTTTGTGATCACAGTCGGCGCGGTTGATGACAAAGGGACCGCAGCCCTTACAGATGATTCGTTGGCCAGTTTTTCGGCCTATGGGAACAGTGAAAATGGGGCGGTCAAACCCGACCTGGTTGCACCGGGGACGAATATTATCGCCCGTTTAGTAAACCAAAATATGGGGCTGGCCGGAGCGCATCCTGCCAATAAGGTCGGCACACAGTATTTCCGGATGTCGGGAACATCGATGGCAGCCCCCATGGTTTCGGGTGCGGCAGCGCTGCTCCTGCAGGATGAGCCGGGCCTGACGCCGGACCAGGTGAAGTACCGCCTGATGGCCAGCGCGAACACATCGTGGGGCGGGTATAACGCCAAAAAAGCGGGGGCGGGTTATCTAGATGTTTCCGCAGCCATAAAAGGCACAACGAGCGACTCTTCCAACACCGGTCTGCTCCCCAGTTATCTGCTTTCCACAGGCCCCGAACCGATCTCGTGGGGCAGCGTGGGCTGGAACTCTGTGGGCTGGAACACGGTCGGTTGGAACACGGTCGGCTGGAATACCGTTGGATGGAATACAGTCGGTTGGAACAGCGACTACTGGGGCAACTAGCCTTTACGGCCAGCTTGTTCCAAAAAATAATTTGTCTGCCATGGGATGGCGCACATTGAAAACACAAACATTGAACCGATCATTTGGATTTTTCCTGTTAGCTGCTGCGGTGGTGGTAAGCCTTGTCATTTTGGCCCTGATGCAGGCCCTACCAGTACCGGGCCTGTTGGCCAGCGTAGGTTGGAATTTTGTGCTGTAAAAGGATAAAATCCTCGGGAGGTCTCTTCTCCCGAGGATTTGTAAGGTGACCGCAAAGGGATCGACCCGGGATTACACATACAATTTAAGCCGGATCCATATAATGATCCGGCAAAAACATTATTTAAGGTGTTTGCATATTTGGTGAAGGTTTCTCGTTTAATGAAGCACTGCCATGAAAACATGGAGACACGAAACAGAATTTACCGCTTTTAAACATTAGAAAGATCCCATGAAGTCATTTTCACCTTCCACCAAGTTTTACTTGTTGATCACTTATGCCGCAGGCATCCTGATCTTTGTCTCGCATATAAACAAAGTGAACTTCAGGGATCCCGTGTTGCTCTTCGGCCTGTGTGTGTTGGCATCGCTGGCATTGATCTTGAAGGTGGAAGGGTCGACGAATCGTTCCCATTACACCTTCAGTTTTCTTGTTTACGGTTTCACGTTCGCTGCGTTTGGGCCGACGGAAGCCTTCCTTGTCATTGTAGTATCGAATATTGTGGAATGGATCTGGAATAAACCCGCGTGGTTTATCCAGCTTTTTAATACCTGCTGCTATATCCTGGTGATGGCGGCGGCCGGCCTGGTGTACCAGTGGGTCAATCCCTCTAATTCTCCGGCCACCTGGCAGTCCGCGCTGGCGATCGTACTCAGCCTGGCGACCTTCAACATGCTGAACCATTTAATGGTGGGGATCGTAGTCTGGCTTGCCCGCGGGGAGAACTTCAAGAAATCAGGCATTTTCGATCTCTTCCCCCTGATGCTCGACCTAACCCTGCTTTATTTTGGCGCCAGCCTGTCGATCGTATGGAATTACAACCCCTTCGCCCTCGGCTTTTTTCTGGTCCCCATTTATCTAATCTACAGCACCCTGCGCGTGCCGTCCCTTGAGCGCAAGACCGAGATCGATGGCATGACGGGTCTTTTCAATCACGAATACTTCAAGAAACAACTGGTCAGCGAACTTGCCCGAGCCAACCGCTTCGACCGCCCTTTGTCGGTGATCCTGGCCGACCTCGACCTGCTGCGAAATATCAATAATACATACGGTCACCTTGCAGGAGACGAGGTTCTGATCGGGGTGGCAAAAGCCTTAAAAGCTTCAGTCCGCGACTACGACGTCGTGAGCCGGTTCGGAGGCGAGGAATTCGCCATCCTTTTGCCTGAAACAACAATCTCCCAGGCGTATGAACGGGCGGAACTGATACGCGGGGAAATTGAGAAGACAGAATTCACCGTACCCACCAGCATGACGCCCATCCGCGCCACCATGAGCTTCGGTATCGCGCTCCGTGAAAACTTCAGCCAGAGCGCGGATGAGATCACGCACAATGCAGATCTGGCGCTTTATCATTCCAAGTTAAGCGGACGGAACCGGTCGTTCGCTTATGTCAACGACGCCTACGCGGATTTCATGGTAAATAACTCGAACCTGAATCCGCCGCTAGAACCGAATCCTGAACTGCCTGAGGAAAATGCGGAATCCGTCGGTCAGGAACCTCCAGCGGTTAATGCCATCAGAGCCGTTGTGGTAGAAAAAGCCGACCCGACGCCAGAGGCTGAATCAGCGAAGGAAGACACACAGGAGAACCCAGGGAAATCCCGGGGACCCAACCAGGCCGTTGGAATCTTTATCGGTGCGCTAGCCCTGATTTCCCTGCTTTCCTTTGCGGCAGTATTGCGCTGGATGCCGCTCGTGGAAAATAGCACGACCTTCGATTGGCCGGCGCTGGTCGTCATTTCCGTTCTGGTTATTCTTTCAGAGGCGTTCTCGATCGACCTTTACGTCCGGCAGGCTTCCATATCCACCTCGGCCATTCCCATCCTGACAGCCTATCTCATCTTCGGACCCCTGGGAGTTGTACTGGCAAGCCTGGTGCTGGCCATATCCCTGATCATCAAGTACCGCAGCCCGGGCAGCCGGTTTGTGTTTAACTTCAGCAACCATGTACTGGCAGGCACGCTCTGCCTGTGGTTGATCATATGGGCCGGTGGAAATTTCATGGGGTCGACCCCAATGGTTCAGATCGTCTTAAGCCTGCTGGCCGCCGCTATCCTGTATATCACCACCACCTGGATGGTGGCCTTTGGCATGAGTCTCGATCTGAAGCAGCCTGCGCTGCAAATATGGAAAGATCAATTCAGCTGGCTGGCCCCCTATTATATCGGGATAGGCTTTATCACCTACACCATGGTATTTGGGTATAAACACGACCATGTCACCGGATTATTGCTGATGGTAATCCCCATGCTCCTTTTGCGGGTAAGCCAGAAACAGTATGTTGAGCGCACCCGCGAAGTGGTCAAGGAAGTGCGCGAGAAGAACCAGGTCTTGAAGAAAAATTCCGACGAGATCGTCGAACTTAACGAAGGCCTACTGGTAACCCTTTCCGAGATCATCGATCTTGGAGATCCTTGTGTACTTGGGCATTCAAAGAGGGTGAGCCAATATGCCACCGCCATCGCAAAATCATTGGGGTTGAAGGAAAAACAAATCGACCTGGTTCGGAAATCGGCCCTGCTGCACGATATCGGGAAGCTTGGCATCTCGAAGGATATCCTCACCAAACCCGGCAAATTGACCCGCGATGAATATGAGGTCATAAAGGAACATGCCGCGTTGGGGGCGGGTCTCGTCAAGAACAGCCCGTCGCTTCGAGCCCTGGTTCCCATCATCCTTCACCATCATGAATATCATAACGGCCAGGGCTACCCGGATAAACTTGCAGGGAATCAGATATCGATCGAAGCCCGGATCATTGCGGTGGCAGATGCCATCGAAGCCATGCTGTCCGATCGCCCCTATCGCACGGGGCTAAAAAGGGACCAGGTTATCGAAGAACTAAGGAAGTATTCGGGGTCCCAGTTCGACCCGCTGGTAGTTAAAGTGGCTGTCAAAATGCTCGAGGCGGCAGTTGCAGAGGAGGGCGCTTTGCAGGCCTATACTGATAAGGATGAAGAGATCGCGCCCCACCTGATCATCGAAGAGCAATCAACGTGAGCGCAAAAGACGAACTTACATAACTCGATCGTAGACCTCGGAGGTGCTTTGCCAAGACCTCCGAGGTCTACTTTAAAATAATACTCAATTCTTCGCAGGTCATTTGGGCCAGTTCGGCGCGGGTTGGCCTCACGCATCAATCTGAACATCACTCTTATCGTTTCGCAGGGGTGTAGATAAAATAGAATGTAGTTCTAGTCCCGAATTCATTCACAGGAGGATGAGATGACCAACCGACGTATTGTGCATATCGAGATCCCGGCCAAAGGACGCGCTGGGGCGGCAAAGTTTTACGCAGAGCTGTTCGGCTGGGAGACGAAGGCGATGGATGAGATGGGCTTCGAGTACACCACCTGGCAGTCAGGCAGCGTGCGCGGCGGATTCCCGGATGTGAGCGATGAATATCAGCCCGGCGATGTGATCGTTTATATCGAGAGCGACGATATAGAAACCGACCTGAAGAGAATCGAGGCTGCCGGCGGCAAAACGCTGAAAGGCAAAACTGAAATCCCCGGCGTGGCCTGGTATGCGATGTTCGCCGACCCGACCGGCAACAGGATGGCGCTGTACAACGTTCTGCGTAAATCGGGGGAGTAGATTGGGATGCGGACACCTGCACTTGCGCCAGGTGCAAATGCGAGAGCGGAAAAACGCGGACTAATTCCTTGGGTGGCTTGAAAAATGCTTGAACACGAAGGCGGAGAGAAGCAAGGAGTTGGCCAGCAGAACTGAGGCCCAATCAGGAGCGAAGCCGCGCAGGCTGATGAGCAGCCAACCAAGAGCGGCAGGGACCTTGTCAAGAGTCCAGCGGCCGAACCCCGGATAGGTTTTTTGAGTGCGCCAGGCAATCAGCATGACAACGCAGAGCGTCATCAATATGACGACCTGGACGACTATCTGTGTGCGGTTATCGAGAATCAAATTCATCAGTGAAATCGAAATACACCTGCCTGTGATCGGTATTGCGGGGCAGGCCGAGGCACTAGAAGTCCCTCATTGTGAAAGAGGCTGTATCCCTGCAATTACAAGTCCGTCGGTGCGCAGCTGCGCCACTTTCTCGGGGTTATCCGTCATCAGCCTGATCGATCTCACCTTGAGCTCACGAAGGACTTCGGCGGCCTGGGCATAGCTGCGTGCATCGGCAGAGTAGCCAAGCTTCAGATATGATTCGGTTTGGGATAAACCCTGTTCCTTGAGCTTGCGACTCTGCAGGATGGCCAAGTGGCCGTTGTTTCTGCCTTCCTGGTCGAGCCAGATGATCACTCCGCTGCCTGCCTGCTGGATGAGCCGCTGGGCCTTTTCCATTTGGTCACGGCAATCGCACTGGATGCTGTTAAAAACATGACCCGATATACACTGGGAATGTACACGGCAGAGAACGTCCTCACGATTGGCAACGTCGCCCATGACAATGGCAATCGTTTCCTTTTGTCCATCGTAATATAGAATTTCGTTGAACGTGCCAAAAAGGGTTTGAAGAGTTCCTTCGCCCAGGCGTATGATCATGGTGGCTATCCTTTTAGAATTATGGAAGGACAATCTAAAACGGCGTGATTGCATTAAGTTTACTGCATAAATCTTTGGGCTTGATTTACAGGGTCTATAGGAAAAATTTGCGTGATCTCTGTTGGGTGCTTTGCGAGGCTGCGGGTAGATACAAGTAAAGAGGCTCGAGCAATTCGAGCCTCTTTACTTGTTTATGATCTGTCAGGGCAAATCAGCAATTTGCGCTACTGACCGGCACCGGTGTAGATACGTCCGGCCTGGAGGTCGTCGAGAACCTGCTGCACAAGGCGTTCTTTGCCGGGACTAAGAAGATTGGGATCCACGTCTTCCAAACCAAGCGGGGACTGAACGTTCAACCCGCCTTTCCCTGCAACGAGATCGGGCCAGGCTTTTTGGATGGCCTTTGTTTCATCGGGGCGAATGGTCATGACCCAGCCCGCGGGCTTGGGGTTGGGAAGCGAGGTGCCGATGATCTGTGCGCCGGTAGTGCCGAGAAAATCTGTCAGTTCCTTGATGGCGATATCGGGATAGAGATAGAGAGTGTAAACCTTCTTGTCGCCCAGAAGAATGTTGGCATACGCCGGGTAATTGGTCTTGGCTTCGGAGGCGGGGATATCCAGAAACTGCGGGTAGGCAATCGGCGAATAGTAGAAAGGCTGGCATATCCCGCAATAGTAGGAGGCTCCGTTCTGAAAAGCGACCATGGCCCTCTGGGCATCGGGGCTGTTCTGAGGGACCAACATGCCAGTGTGGAAATCGGTACTGATCATGGCGGCGGCGAAACCCGCGACAAAGGCAGCAACATCCGATTGATTGGAGGAGCCCAGAGCACTTATGTTCCCCCCGGCGGTAACCCCCGGCAGGTTGATGGCCAGAAACTGTACCTTGGGTGCAGCCGCGGCCAACGCGGCAATCCCCGGATCGGGAGGCAGAACGACAGCGATCTGCAGACCCGGATCCATATCAGTGGCGGTAAGTGTATTCCGTACTTGAAATCGCAGACCAGAGGCCTGCGCGAGATCATAGACAATCTGCTGATAAGCATCTGACACGCTCTTGTCCAGGTCGGCGGGCATTACGAGGATCGCCAGGGGAGTCACGGACGTAGGTGTGAGTGTGGGAGGGGGAACCGGTGTAGAAGTCAAAGCCGGGGTGGGTTCAGCACCTTTTCCGAATCCGCAGGCACTGAGAATGGAAGCAAGAAGGATGACGAGCAAGACAAGTTTTACACGCACGTAGTCACTCCGGTGATCAGAATGGCGGAATTATACTGCCCCTTCTGGAGGGTTACGCGTAAGTATACATGATGGAGTTTCTTAAGAGATTCACCGGAGATGAAGGAGGACAAATAAGAATATATTCTTGATAACTCTCCACTCTGGAAACAGGGCGCGGAGGGTTTACGAGTATCAGGGCAAGGATATAGTTTATTAAGGAATTCGCCCGGGATAAGCCCCGTAAGTGCACCGGCGGATAACACACATCTTTGAGGGCGAGACGGCCTAGAAAAAAACGCAGAAACAACGACAGAGAATGCCTTTGCAATGGTCTCAATGCGGAATTAATAACGACTGGTCGAGGGCTTAGCCCTCGACCAGTCGTGGACCGATCAGCATCGAATCGGGTACCGTTATTTGACTGCGACTTTGATGGTCTTCGGGCGGGCTGACTCAGCCTTGGGGAGGTGGACGGTCAATACGCCGTCAGTGATCTGGGCCTCAACCTTGTCGGCTTCGAGCAAAGCCGGCATGCGCAGCTCGCGCCGGAATGAGCCTCCGGGCAACTCCTGCATGAGATATTCGTTCTCATCTTCGGGGAATTTTCCTTCGATGCGAATAACATCCTCAAGCACCTGGATGTTTACATCGTCGGACTTTAGCCCAGGGACAAGAGCCTTCAAGACAAAAGCATCTTCTTCGTCCTGAATGTTAACGGCCAGGAAGCGAGCGGATGCTCCCTGTTCGGCGGCTGCCATCCAGCGGCGAGCCATACGATGCGGGAACGGATAAGCATAGAAAGTCATTTTGGTTTCTCCTTTATTATTAATCTCGTTGATTTCCACCTATGTTAGTCTGCATGTGTAAGAATCCGAACAGCAAAACATTAGCTTTTCGTAAGAGAGGATAGGAACTTTTTTGTCGGTAGAAGCGTCAGGGAATTGACTGCCGTATCCAGCGCCGAGGCGGTCAATTGTGAAATTAATCGTGGGCGCAAAGCAGCTTTGAGAAAAATTTGAGGTGAAAAATGAAATATCTGCCGATTTTGATGCTGCTGGGGATCATACTCGCAGGCTGTTCGCCAGCCTCCAATCAGGGAAGCGCAGCGAGCGGCACATCCTCCGGAAACCCCGGCATTGCGAGCATCGCCACCACACAGCCGTCGGCACTCTCGGTGCCCATGGCTGTGACAGCGGGACCTCCGTTCATCCCCGTTGGGCCAATTCAGGGCAACCCCGGTCTCCCGATTCCCACCCCTACGCCGTTCACGATCAAAGGCTGGCAGACTTTCACGAGTTCTCAGATCGGAGTCGCTGTGGATTTTCCATCGGATTGGTCGGTCACCGAACAGACTGATGGAGCGACCTTCGCCTCACCGCAGGGCGCGCAAATCCTGTTGACATCCAACCCAGGGAGCGGTGACACCAACGGGGGCAATCAATCAGGCCAGCAATGCACGACCTTGGTAAATTCGTATAATGTCCATGTAGATGCCTGCTTTGACCCGGCCTGGCAGCTTTACAGCGCGGAGTTCAAGACAAAATCATCGGGCGGTCCGGCTCAATATGCCACCCTATCCACCAAGGACGACCAGGCCTTGGATGTTTATAAAGAAATGCTTAACACCCTGCACCTGACACAATAACGTTAATGTAGAATACCGGACATCAGATTATATTCACTGATGTCCGGTATTTGTTTTATAGTTGCCACTGATGGCAAGGGCAATCAGCCCCGGGAGAAAAAGCGATTAATTCGGGCCCATATGGTGATGACCAAAGTGACCGCTGTTGCCAGGATCGGTTCCCTTGCTAGCCTGCGATCCGTCATTATCCTTTGTAAACCTAGTCAGGAAGGCAACCACTTGATCAGCTTTCGGAGAACCCAGGCCGGTAGTAGCATCCCACTTGGAGTCGGCATTGAAGCCATCAACCGCGACGGGATTATTGTTGCTGTCGGTCTCGACAACCGAGTTATTGCCGCTGGTCACGTCGTTGAAGAGGGTCTTGTACTTTTTCTGAGACAGGCTGTAGACATACAGCGCCGTATTTATGAAGCCTAGTCTCCGCCCGGCTTTCTGATCGGCAATCGCCAAGATAGCTGCCCATTGTGGAGAGCCGCAGCTCGTGCCGCCGAATAGCCAGACATCGCCGGCCCAGTAAACCAGTACGCCGTGCAGAATGGCCGCGTTGTATGCAACATCCGGTACCCCTCGTGCCTTGATTCTCAAAGGTATCGTACCGAACTGGTAGAACGGCTCTTTATACAATACGCTAAAACCGCCACCAGTGGCAGCTGCAAAATCAGGCTCGTTCCAGGCAATTTCACCCTGGTAGGTTCCCGCAGCGGGATTCGCACCAGGATCACAGCCGAGAACGGCAAGGCAATAGTCCGCGGCGTGTAGTTCAGTTCCTCCAACGGCAGTTACCAGCGGATCACTGGCAGGCGATGAAGCCGCCTTTACCCAGGAATTGCCATCACAGGTCTGTTCTGCTGCTCCCTCATCGCCCGAGGAGGCAAAGAGTGTAATATGTTTCAGCGTTGCCTTTATGAATAGGGCATGTTCCGCTTTGAGAAGGTTGGCATCCACGCAGCTTTCATTTTCGCCAAAGCTTTGCGAAATGACGTCGCCAAGATTGTGATCCACTGCGTACTGAGTGGCGCTCAAAATATCTGCATCATCGTTCGATTTAGCCAGATCCAATACTATATTGGCACCCGGAGCAATGGCATGCGCCCACTCCACGTCCAGTGAGATCTCTGACGACCAGCCAACCATGTTCTCATCATTAGGATCGAACGGCGTGAGGCCATCAGGAGCAATCTGCGTGAAGAAGGTCGCGCGATCAGGCAATCCGTAGTTTGCATCAAAAGCATCCAGATCATCTGGCAAGGTGGGGCTCTGGAAGGCATCCACGATCACAATGGTGCGCCCCGTACCGTCGTAGCCCGCATTGATAAGATTGTCTACTTGATATGCATGCCTTATCTGGGCCGGGTCATAGCAGACAACCCCGGGCGCCAAACCCACCTGGCAGGTAAAAAGATCCTCGTTCTGCGTAGCACCACTTGCCTTGACTGCTTTAGGGCCAATTTGCACAAAAGGTGAGGCGACCGCATCCACACTGGCGGGAACTACGCCCAGCATGCTGAAGAAGAGTACGAATGTTGAAAACCAGCTAAAAACCTTTTTTACTTTCATATTGTCCTCTCTAAAGTAGTAGAAAATGCTCACCAATAAAAAACCTTCAGGGATGAAATATGTCTTACAACATTCCGAATCTTGATCACCTCCTTTGATTGATAAGCCCGTAACCTACCCCCAGACCGGATCCCGGTGCGATTTTCGGGTATTGCGAGTTAAATTGTCAACATATCTATCATAACTATTTGCAGGCCTCATTTCAAGTACTTGGCTTGGCAATAGGACTTTTTTCCTATACAGGTATAATCTGACGAATGCCTAAATACCTGCCCTGGGCAATCATAGCGGTTGTCCTGCTAGCCGCGGGAGTTTACTTTTTCTTCACCTTTCGACCCACAAGCCTGCGGGCAGCACAAGTCTTTGCCTGGATCAAGGACCCTGCCTCGCGGCCGGACATCGTAATCCGGGCCGGGTCGCGCTGCGGGAGCGCCCCTTTTATATTTCCAACCACGGGCGTGGTGGGCTTCCTATGGGATGACTCATTCCAACTCGGCCACCGTCACCAGGGCATCGACATCTTTGCCGGAACGGATATCAATGTGACCCCGGTTATCGCGGTTTATCCAGGTTTCCTGACGCGGCTGCCGGACTGGAAGTCAAGCGTGATCGTGCGGGTGCCGAACGATCCGCTCGAGCCGGACCGTCAAATCTGGGTCTATTACACCCACATGGCAGACCCGAATGGAAATTCCTTTATCTCGTCTGATTTTCCGCCCGGTATCTACGAGAAGCAGGTGGAGGCAGGCACCACGCTGGGCCGGCAGGGGGATTATTCGGGCGACCCGAATAATCCTGTAGGCGTGCACCTGCATGTATCGATCGTTAGGGATAACAATAGGAAATTCATGAACGAATTGGATATCAACAACACCTACGATCCCTCGCCCTATTTTGGCCTGGCGCTAAACGCAAAAGAGAATCCGGAGGCCATACCCGTGTGCGGGGCAAGTACTCCATGACAAACGACTACAACGGAAAAGTGGTATTGATCACCGGCGCCGGAAGGGGCAAAGGCCGCTTACTCGCTGAGGCATTTGCCCAGCGGGGAGCTTTTGTGGCGGCGAATGACGTTTCCCCCATTAATCTGGATGCATTGGTGGAACAAAACGGGGAAAGAATCAAAGCATATACGGACGACATTGTGAAAAAGGTAGCCATACAAGCAATCATCAAACAGGTTGAAGACGACCTCGGACGGATAGATATTTTGATCAATCACGCGGCCGTGGAGCCGAAAAGCCCTCTGCTCGATATGGATGAATGGGACTGGCACCGGGTACTGGACGTCAATCTCACAAGCGCATTCCTGGCGATGCAATCGGTGGGGCGCGTGATGAGAGCACGGGGTTCGGGCATAATGATCAATTTGATATCGTTAGGCACAGCCGATGAAAAGGACGTGCAGGATAAAGCCGCTTACCGGGCAAGCATGCATGGCCTGTTGGCGTTGACACGCGCGGCGGCTATGGAATTGTCACCGTTCGGAATCCATGTCCACGCGGTGGGCAGCGGGCTGGGGTTATTTCAACAATCGGAGCCAGACATGCCGCGAGAGTTGATCGAGGCTGTGTTCTATCTGTGCAGCTCATCACTCACCGGCCAAATCGTCAATGTGGAGGCGCGGTGAACGAACTGACTGAATACAGGAAACAGTTGGTAGATAGGCTGGAAGAGGCGGCGAAAGAGTTCCAAACAGCGGCTTTGGCCGTGAAAGACTCATTTGCGCCCATCGAAGAGGGCGGCTGGAATGTGCACCAACTGGCCGTGCACGCGCGGGATGTAGACCGGCTGGTATATGGACTGCGCGCCCGACGGACGCTGGCAGAAGATAACCCTGAATTCCCGAACTTCGATGGAACGACCCATATGGCAGAAAAGTATGACCGCAAGGAACCGCTGAGCGACGTTTTGGATGGATTTTCGAAGAGCGTTGGCGAACAGGTCGAGCTGCTACGCGGTATGCCGGTCGAAGCATGGTCACGCTTATCACGCCATGCTACGCAGGGCAACGGGCTGACACTGCAAATGTGGGTCGAGCGCGGCGTGGAACACCTTGAGGAGCATTTGGCGACGATAAAGAGGGGTGGGGAACAATAGATATTAGGAATAGGGAGCAGAGAGTAGAAAGTAGAGAAAAGAGATTCCGAAAAACGAAGGTGCCGGGGGATCTTCCCGGCACCTTCGTTTTTCGGGGCAAGATCATTCCTTGTTTGCGGAGCGGCTCTACCCTCTTGCGAGGCTATCGGCCAGTTTGTCCAGCGACTGGTGCATACCGGCGTAAGAGTAAACAGCCATTTGACCCGGGGTCCAGCCGTATTCGGTGATGACCAACTGGGTCATAGACCCCTTGGCTTTGAAGACGACTACAGTATTTATCTCTTTTGGAAAGTCAGGCGGCATGCCCACCTGAGCAGGGTCAATCGGGTTGCCATCCTGGTCGGACAGTCCCTGGGTGAATTCCAGCCGCTGCATGGGCACGATCTTCGTGTAAACCCCAGCAGTGTATGAATCCTGGCCGCCCTGATATTCCGGCGCGCGCATGCAAAAGATATATTTACCACCCTCACGAAGGTCAATTTTGCAGGTGGGTGAGGTGTAGTCTTTTGGTCCCCACCAACGCATCACGTGCTCGGGGATGGTCCATGCTTTCCATACCATCTCGAGCGGCGCATCGATAATGCGAGTTATGACGAGTTCTTCCTTTTTTACACTATCCGGGGTATCAGTCATGGGTACTCCTTCACAGTAATGATAAATTTGAACATCACTTGAGCCGGCCAACCCCTCGCCGAGGAGCATTTTCCAAATGCTATTTCTCCTCGCGCTTCTGCTTTCCCTTTAGCTCCTGCATGTATTCGTCAAGGCTGTCCAAGCGCGTCTCCCAGACATGCCTGAAGGTCTCCAGCCAGCCATCAAGCTCCTCAAACCGTTCGGGCTGAAGGTGATAGATGCGCTGCTGCGCGACCGGGCGGACCTGGACAAGCCCGGCCTCACTCAGCACGTGGAGATGCTTGGAGACCTGCGGCTGGCGAAGCACCAGCCGCCTGGCAATTTCTCCCACAGGGTAGGGATTGTCGCGCAGCAGCTCAACAATACGTAAACGGTTAGGCTCGGCAAGGGCACTCAAGGTAGTGGCATTCATGAACGCAAATATACCCCAAAGTGAATATTCTTGTCAAGGAATATACTGAGTCAATTTACAGAGAAAAAGGCCCTCGCAGGAGGGCCTTAGACGGTCTTATTCAATGGAAATTAGCTGTTGATGGAGAAAAAGTATTTGCATCAGCTGCCCCTTGATCATCTGCGCTACGCTTGAGCCGAAGTGACCGGGCTTTGCGTTTCAGCTTGGCAGGCTGGGCGAAGAAGGCCTGCGTCTATGGGAACGGAGGCTGTCAAAGATAGCGGCGGCGCGGCTTACCCCGCATACTCCTCTATCCGTTGGGGATGCACTTCATATAGAGACGGGGGCAAATTGCCAATATGCCTACCACAAAGGGAATTTAATAAGGGCCGCCAGCCACATCAGAAATGGCTGGTGTAATTGCAAGAAGACCACGCCCAGGATGATACCAACAAAAAAGCCCGCCACTACGTCGGAAAGATAATGGACACCCATTGCCACACGGGCCAGCGACACGACCGGCGCCCAAACCCATAGGATCAAAAGAGGCCAGCCTAACCCCAAGCCGGAGGCCAGCACAGCAATCAGGAATGCGCGTGCAGCATGACCAGAAGGAAAGGAGTGCGGGTCCGTATTGCGGTAGATCGCGCCCCATTCGCCCTCAGGTCGCTTACGCCGGATGATAAATTTGAGGCTCATGACAAGCACAGCCAAGATGGATATCCCGGCCAAGATCACGATGGCCCATTGTTTCCAGAACGAGTTGCTGAAACCCCATACGACCAGGAGACCTGCGCCCCAGAACCAGGAGTCACCGGAATGGGCAAAGATTACTGCAAGGTTGCGGAGCGCGCCGGGCTTTTCGGCCACGCGCAAATCGCGGGAGAGACGGGCATCGAGTTGAAGGATGGATTTTAGGTTCATTTTTCGTGTTTGCTGATAGTAAGGCTGATAAAGATGGGCTTCGCATGATGATCCCACCCCGGTTTATTCCGACGACTTAGAAGCAGTACCCGCGGAGAGGAAAAAGAGCGCGAGCAGCGGCCATTGGGCTGTGATAAATCAACTTGAGTCTGCAGCTTCAAATTTCGGCAACAGATTTAATGCAGGTAAGCAAAAGGCATTCGTTCCTATGCGACCCTGAGTCTTAGTGCAAGTATATTGGCAATGACGTTACCGGGGTATACGAGGCTATCACTTGCGCAACTATCTTTTTGCCGTTGATTTGGTCCTACTTTTTGTCGTCGATTTCGTCCCGCTTTTTGTCGTTGACTTTGCCCTGGCTGAGGGCCGGGGCTTTGATTTAGAGGCGGACTTGGCGGTCATTTTCTTCTTCTGTGCCAGCTTTTTGGCGGAGCCGGACGAGCGAGGGCGCTTGCCGAGGTCAGCACGCACAATCTCAAGCTGGTGAGGTTTGTCCACGTCCATGCCAATCTCGGGATAAGGACAAATGATAGCGCGGCCTTTCAGCCCCAACTTATCGGCCACGCGCTTGATAACATCGTCAATGGTCAACTGCCTGAAGATGAACTTCACGATAATATCCAGCCCGATCATGGCGGCCTGAGCGGGTGGGCTCTTGCGAGCCTCGATCAACTTGCCCCAGAACTCGGAGTTCTGATTGACAATAGAGGCACGCGCCATGTTCAAGTCGCCCCCGCAGACTTGCATATCCTTGAGAGGCGTATAAGTGCGCTTGGAGGTCGGGAAGCGTTGCTCCATGTCCTCGCGGCGAATGACGTTGTAGTACAGGTCGTCTTCCGTCTCGAGGCAGGTATTTACAACCCAATCCACCATTTCGGGCTTAATGGCGGGGATGTCGGAGGAAACAAACAGCACATATTCCGCTTTGGGATTTAGCTCCAAGACTTTAGCCGTGCCGGCCTTTAGATTATCAAGCATCTTGCCCTGATTGGACATGTAGGTCAGGGGCTTATTGCAAGTCAGATCTGCTTTGTCCGTAAGACCAATAAGAACCACACGGTCAATCGTCCGGGCATTACCGAGTGCATCCAGAACCCACTGGATCATCGGTTTGCCCGCAACATCAATCAAGGCTTTGGATTCGCCCTTCGAATAGGCATATAAAGCTTCGTCAGTCTGGGGGATACCCCCGGCGGTAACAACTGCATCCATAAATCATCCTCCTGTCATTATTTCGCCAGATTTTCTGACAGTGACATCAATTTAGCTGCTGAAGCTGCGGCTCAAGCTTGAGCTTCGTGAGCAGCTCGTTATATTCATCGTGAGTGAGAGGGCGGCCCTTGCCGGAGATTGCCACCAGGGCGGCTTCCATCATGTTGGTCCCGAAGGAGCGCCCGTCCAATACGGGCGTGGTGGTCACCAGGTATTTAATTCCGCATTGTTTGAACAGGGCTACGTCTTCAGGGGTTGTGGTGTTCGTTACGATAACCTTGCCCTGCATGTCGTCAGGCATGTGACGCTTAACATAATGGCAATCGCCGGCTATGACCGTGGCCCAGTGATAATACTTCTGATATTTCGGGATGCGCTTCTCCTGCTTTTCCCCGGTCGGATAGACCCATTCAAACGGCACCCTTCCCACTATGGGCATGAGGATGCCTGCCAATGTCTTAAGCTGGCCGGCCGTATGGAGCGGGATCGAAATGCCGAGCCCGAACATAATATCGCCAAAGGTGCAATCATAGCCTGCATCCATAAAACTCTGGGACATCCCCCAACGGTCTGCGCCGCTCACGACGAAGACTTTTTTGCCAAGCTTGTTTACATAGTCGCCCAATTTTTCTGCAAGGAAAGCCGCCGACTTGTTCTCCAACGTGTTTTTGAGCCCGACCCCGTCTACAACCGGTGTTTGCTTAATATAGCGGACCATAGGGCGGACCGAATAAAGCGGATACCATTTATTGTCCACCATTAACCCCAAATCTGCGCCGCCTACACCAAAGGCGTCCACTTTCCCGTCCAGATCCTTGTACTTCAAGGCGGCGGCTTCCATATCGCCGTCGGTGCCGATACGTTCGATGCTGACTTTCTCGCCGAGAAGCGTCACCTCTACAGCTTTATTGCGCTTGGATGAACCAATACTAATGCTGACCGCGCGTTTCATATACCATTCTCCTTCGGATGAATTGCGACGAGTATACACCGAAGTATGAGGGAGTTGAAGGTGAGAGGTTGGAAAGTTGAAGGATGAATAGAGAATAAAGAATAGAATGTAGAAATGCGAAAGCAAGCTCTAGAGCGTATGCAGTTTCTTTAAATGAAGAAAACACAAGGGTTATCCGGTGACTTTGCTTTCAGGGATCGTATGCCTAGTCTGCCAGTTTGCAATGGCCAGGCTGGCAACAATAAAGACCGCTCCCGCCAGCAACTGCCAACTGAGTTTTTCGCCGAGGAAGGTAACGCCGAGGATCACACCGCCCAGGGGGAAAATGTAGGTAACCATGGTCGTGCGGGTGGGGCCGATCTCGTGGATCAGATAGTAATTCAATATAAAGGCAAAGCCTGAGCCGAGGACACCAAGCCAAAGCAAAGCGATCCAGGTTATGGGCAGTTGCGGGATCCTGACAGGCTTCTCGACAAAGAAAGTGGCAAGCCACATTACGCCAGTGGATGAGATGAGGGGCCCGGCACTGCGCAGGATACCCGGCACGTTCTGCGTGGAGCGGCGCGCGTAAACCGAGCTGCCCGCGTAGAACGCGCAGGCCAGCACCACGGCAGCCTGACCCAGCACGGGACCGGCCGACCCGCCGATGTCCTTGCTCATCAGGATGACCACACCTGCAAAACCGACCAGCAAGCCGACCACTTTTTGAACCGTCATTTTATCGTCATGCAGGGCGAGGTGTGCGATGACAATAGTAAACAGGGGCACTGTGGAATCCAGAATGGCCGCCACCGCCGAATCGATCGATTGCTCACCCCAGGAGATCAGAAAGAAGGGGATAGCGACATTACTGATGCCAAGCAGAAGAATGGGGAACCATTCCTTAAAGGTGCGAGGCAATTTGGTGCGCTGAAAAGAAACCACTATCACCGTGAAAAGGAGGCCGAAGAGGACGCGGAAGGCAACCAACGTGAGCGGGCTCACTTCCTGGACGGCAATCTTGATCCATAGAAAGGATGAACTCCAAATACCACCAAGCAGGAGAAATACAAGCCAATGTTTGAGTTTCAAAAAAGGCTCCTTTGGCAATGTGAGGAATAGGACACGGATAGCATGGACCAGACGGATTTGCGCGGATTTCGAAAAGTAAGAGGCGAAATCACCAAGATCGTTTAACGGCCTGCCGCGTCAGTTAGATATGCGTACCAAGGCGGAAGGGGAAGCCCTGGTCATCAGACCAGGGATAAATCTGGCGCAGCCTCTGGAGCGAACCGTCGGGCAGCTAGGAGCTTTCCAGTTTTAATAGCCAGGCCTTGGTCTTGAGGCCGCCGGTGCCGCCGTAGCCATGAAGACTGCCATCGGAGCCGATAACCCGGTGACAGGGGATAACAAGGGGCATCGGATTGGTTGCATTTGCGCGGCCCACTGCGCGGGGCGCCTGCGGGTGCCCGATCTGGGCTGCCACCTGAGCATACGTGCGAGTCTGCCCGTACGGGATGGAAAAGACCGCACGCAGCGCGGCGCGTTGGAAGTCCGAGCCGAGGACCGACCAGTCAATCTTTAAATCGAAGCTGCGGCGCTTCCCATCCATGTATTCCTTGATCTGGCGTGTGGCCCTGGCCAGGCTTGGGAAGCCCTTTACGTTCAAAACATATTCAACATCGCAGCAGGTCTGTTTGCGGACTGCCGCTTCAAACTTTGCGCGCGAGACACCAAATTCCACGGTCACCAATCCATGCTCAGAGAGGGCGACCCAGACTTGGCCGAGCCGGGAGGTCTGAATACATCCGATAAGGAGCGGAGATTTATTCATATTAATCAATACCTTCGCCAATCATGAAGTAGAGGCAGGCTGAAAAACGGGATGGATCATGCCTAGCCGGGCAATTTGCTCAAACAGCCCCGAAATTAATATTCCATCAGGCACTTGCGGAAGCAGTTTTATTGTCTCGATGGCATAGCGACAACCATGATAGTGCGACTTGAGGTCCAGCAGGCTGTACTCCGGATTGGACTGCCGGAATTGGTCCAAAAGAACATGGCTGAGGTTCACCATGAAGAAAGACAGGTTAGCCGCATTAGTCACAGCGGTCTTCTCTACGTTCATAAAATCATCCAGACCCCAATACTGTTTGGCATCGCGGAAGTTGAACTCAATCTGGAAACGCAGACTGTAAAAGTCAATCATGTTGTGATACTCCAATTTCAGATCGGTACTGAACAAAATGACGTGTGCCTGTGCACCGGTCGCCAGGTTGGTCTTCAACAAGATGACCGCGTTGAGAGGAAACTGGAACTCGAAGTTGAGTAAGGCAGCTTGATAAATGTCCGTGCGAATCCCATCGGTGATCGTCGTTTCCTTCAGATATTTGTTTTTCATCTTATGCACGTTGACCCGCTCACCATATTTCGTGGGTCGTCCAACTCCTGGATACCTTCCAGTAAAAGGTTCATGCAAACGAGCATTGGAGCGCAACTTGGAGATCAAATGCAAATCAGCTTGTCTCACCATCCAGGCACTGGGATAGTTGCCGAAGTGGCCGTCCATCACCAGATACGAGATCTTTAAAAGACCTGAAATACGAGCCAAAAATGCCTGTAACTGCGCTTGGATTCGCACCAGCTCCGCATTCAGCACTAAAGCTTGACCAGCCTTGTTCTTGCTGCCTTTCGGTCTGCCGGGCCGGCGTTTTTCCTTCGGCTTCTGGCCGTGAGATGGCTTGGATTTATTCTCCTTCTCCTTCACGACCTGCGTGATTTATCACTCGATATATATAGTTTCAGTGGATCGCGCAAATCGGATACCTTTTCGCGAAGTACTGATTTGTATCGGCTCACGCCCATCACATTCATTTTTCGGGCATTTTATCAGCACCGTTCGTGCCGCGGCCGCGGCAAGGTTATTTGCCGAGCAAATCATGCGCGATGGGGGGCATTAGTAATTTGTCACAAAATCAATCAGGCCGCGCTCGCGAGCGCGATAATCACAGAAACGGAACACAAATATCGAGATCGCGCCGAAGAGCACGGTCAACCCCAGCAGGATGACGAGCAATTGGAAATCACTATACTGCGCCAAGGTTGGAAAGGCTTGCGCTACATCGCCGGCCAATGAACGGCGCATGAGTTCGAGCCAATAGGTGATGGGGATGGCAAACCCAATCGGCCTTAACCAGGCGGGCAGTACATCGAGGGGGAAGATCGCGCCACTGAACAAATACAGAGCGCTTGCCACTGCCTCGCCTATTAAGAAGAAGTGATGAGCCACCAGAAGAGTGGTGCTAGCCAGGATCAGGCCCAACATCGACAGCATGGCAATGCCAAGGGTGAGCGAGACAATGAACAGCGGCCAGTTTACCCGGGCAAGGTCAAGCGGTACATGCAGGAAGAGCACGCCGAACGAAATGGTAATCAAAACAGCCACGGAGCCGCTAAGGAAGCGGGCCACACCGCGCCCCAGCCAATAGAAGGGGATGCGGATCGGTGCAATGTACATATATTTGAGCGTCTTATAGTGTTCACGGTCGTCAATCACGGCCCATGAGATGCCCGTCATCACGGCCCCAACGTAAATATAAAAAGCATTCCCAAAGTAGATATAAGGGAAAATGGGCGTGTTGAAGTTCCCGTTGGTGATGATGCTGTACATCACGACCAATATGCCCGCGGTGGCCAAAGGCTTGACGACCGAATAGACCGCGAACAAGAAAGGATCGGTCCAGTTGGATTCGATCTGCCAGCCAAGCCAGGTGGCTATCTTGAAAGACCTTAGAGTTTCAGCCAGTCTCATGAGCGTCTCCTCCACCGATTAACGGCGACTCTCCGTCAGGCGCCCTTCCCGGATCGCCAGACGCTCCATATAGCCCAGCAAGGACCTGGCTCCGAATAGAAAAGCCAGGCAGAGAATAAGCAGGACCGTCAATTCGACCCGGACATCCAGGAAGCCGAGCGCAGGCCCGGAGGCGAAAACCAATTGTCGCATAGCATCAAGACCCAAGGTCAACGGGATGATGGAAGCGGCTGCAGCGATCCAGAAATTGAAGGACTTGATCGGGAAGTAGAACCCCGACACCAGAAATACCGGTTCGGTCGCCAACTGGGCGAGATGATCGGCTTCACGGCTTAACAAGAGGAACAACGAGGCACTCATCATTCCCATTCCATACAGCGCCGTCATGGCGGCAAAAAAGACAGCCAGCAACTGGAGCAAATTGCCGATGGCATAGTGTACGTGGAAGAGCAGGCTCCCCAAGAGGATGATCGTTACCGAGCGCAGCAAGGTGGCAAACATGCCGCCGACCGCCATGCCCAGCAATACGGCCATCATCGTATTGGGAGCCATGATATACAAAGCCAGGTTACCCTGTTCCTTCTCCCAGTAAAGCTGGCTCGACATACTCCACATAATGTTCATCCAGAAAGCCGTCATGGCGCCGCCGATCACAACAAAACCGACATATTCTTCGGGGGCATGAATGGCGCGGTAGACGAACACGTAAGAGGAGACTGCCAGCATGGGAAGAAATATATCGAAAAACACCCAGGATTTTTCGCGCTGCTGACCGATAATCCGTGGATAAGCACGGGCGACGACCGTCTTGAGGAACAGCCTCCAGCCGATGGCTTTTTCCGCCTTCAGGCTGGCGAGGGGGTTATATTGGGTCATTCGAACCCTCCTGTTCCACTTCATCCATGCTGCGACCCACGAGATTGACAAAGACATCTTCCAAAGTCGGCGCATGCTTATCAAGGCGCTCGATCTTTACACGGGACTCGGTCAGCCTGTTGATGACGCCGGCCAGTGCAGCTTCTTCATCCAGGCTTAGTTTCAACACATTCAAGTCCCCGGATTCCTGATGAACTGCTTTCCGAACGCCGGGAAGGTTTTCCAGCATAGATGCTCCCAAACCGTTCAGGGCACCGACGCTGATCTCGAACAGGGCGTCGCGCTGCAGTTGCTGCTTAAGGACCTGGGGCTTGTCGCAGGCCAGCACGCGCCCCTGATTAATGATGGCCACGCGGTCACAAAGCTCATCAGCTTCAACCATATAGTGGGTGGTCAAGAGCAAGGTACGCGACTCGTCTTCCTTCAGCCATTCGCGGATCAGTTTGCGCGCATCGCGCGAAGCGCCAACATCGAGCCCGAGGGTTGGCTCATCGAGGAAAAGCACCTGTGGATCCGTGAGAAAACCGCGCACGATGTTCATCTTCTGGCGTAAACCGGTGGAAAGATCAGACGACTTGGTGTGCATACGATCTTCCAACCCCACAATTTTCAAGAGGGCTTCGATGCGCTCGTTGGCCAGCTTGGAGGGCAGCCCATAGAACTGCGAGAACATCCACAAGTTCTCGCGGACCGTGAGCAAGCCATAGCCGGATGATTCTCCGCCCGAAACCATGTTGATGAGCGGCCTAACTTTTTCCGGCTCCTTGACCACGTCATGACCAGCAACACAGGCCCGCCCGGAGGTAGGAGCAAGAAGCGTGGTCAAGATTTTGATCAGAGTGGTCTTGCCCGCGCCGTTCGGCCCCAGCAAGCCAAATAGTTCCCCTTTTTTCACATGCAAGTTGACACCCTGCAGAGCTACCAGCTCCTTGCGGATGCTCTTTTCCTTCTTGCTTCCCCGGATTTTGTAGACCCGTGAAAGATCTTTAACTTCCACAGCAAGATTTGACGACGCGGGCTGCTCTTTGGCCATTCAAACTCCTAAAAAGCTCAAAACTGTTTACAGGTTTGTTAGATGTTGGACAATCGTATGGGAAGCGTAGGTTTCCCGTCAAGTAGGTTTTGGATATAGATGATAGGATTGCATTCGTAAGGTGATTTCTCTTCTCCTCCTTTCAAGAGAGAGCCGCGGTCGGCGTCCGCGGCTCTCGCAATTTAAGGGGAGGAAGGCAATGAGCTTCCAGAGCCAGAAAGGGACAACCGGGTTAGAGAACCTAAGGTCGGTATTTTGAGCGATCTTTTCGCCTTTTTTGGGAACCAATATCCGAGAGCATCAAAAACGATAATTGCTATCTGATGGCTGGCTGAAGAACAAAGGCGAGGAGACCCTGGGCTAAGGGGATATATTCGTCAGCGAGGCCAGCGAGTAGATCTCGGTGAATAGTAGAAATTCCGTTCTATTATAACAAAGAGAATAACTATTTTCCAGAGCAGAATTATTCTGTTTCCATGGATCCTGTGCGGATAAACCCTGTTAAAATGGAGGGCGCCGGAATAGTATAATCCCAACACTTCTTATTTAGAGCCTATCCGTAGACTACAAGTGGGGCTGTTTTTTTTGGGGATGTCAGATCCCCAAAAAACAGTTTCCTCTATTTTACGGATAGGGTTTTACTCACTTTATGCAAGAGCCGCACAGGCTGCTTACTCGCCTGCTGCCTGCGGAATGAACCTTCCGGATAGTCCAGAACACCAATAGATTATTAAAGGAAATCTTATGCCTACACAGATCACCATTATCGGGCTTGGGCAGATCGGGGGTTCCATTGGCATGGCATTGGAGGACAGGAAAGCCTCGATCCATCGCGTTGGCTTCGACAAAGATGCAGGCGTGGCAAAAGCCGCGGAAAGTCTGGGCGTGGTCGATGAAATCAAGGGGTTAATCGCGGCGGTGAGGGAGGCGGATATTGTCATGCTTTGCCTTCCATTGGGTGAACTGCGCACAACACTGCAAAAGATCGGCTTTCAGCTAAAAAAGAATACCGTGGTCGTGGATACCGCTCCGCTAAAAAGCCCCATGGTCGAGTGGACAAAGAATCTCCTACCTGCCGAGCGCTTCTATATTGGACTGGTTCCGGCGGTGACCACCGAAGCATTGGCCACGGCTGAAACCGGATTCAAAGCTGCCCGCCCTGACCTATTTAAAAACACGGTAATGATCGTGGATGCTCCTCCCGGTACGCCAGCTGAAGTAGAACAATTAGCAATTAATTTAGTCCGGATACTGGGGGCCAAGCCGATGCTGACCGATATCGCTGAGTCGGACGGCCTGATGACATCGGTCCATGTGCTGCCGCAACTGACCGCCGCGGCTTTGCTGGATGCCACGGTAGACCGCCCCGGCTGGCTGGAGGCCCGCAAACTTGCAGGCCGCCCCTTTACGGGTGTTACAGGCGGCCTGGCTTACCATGACGACCCGGCATCCTTGCAGGTGGCCGCGCTGGCGAATCGTCCTGTTGTCATGCATGCGCTGGACGCAATGATCGCGTCGCTAAAGGATTTGCGAGACGACATTGAGAGAGGGGATGAGAAAGGCCTAGCGGACCGTTTGAAACAGGCCTTTGAGTCGCGCGAAACGTGGTTGGATGAACGGGGCGCCGCTGAATGGCTAAAAGAAGGCGGAGATACACTGGAACTGCCTGAGCTGGGCGAACAAATCCTGCAAAGCCTTTTCGGAAACAGGATCATTGACCGCAACAAAAAGAAGAAGTAAACAGGCACCAGCTATCGACACTTAGAGATGATGGAAAATAGAACACGGATGAACGCGGATTAACGGATCTGCATGTCGTGTTATTGCTATATCGTTGAATGTTCAGATGGCACGTTCTACACGGGATGGACGACCGATGTGGAACGACGCGTAAAGACCCATAACGCGGGCAGAGGGGCGCGGTATACACGTATGCGCCGACCGGTGAACCTGGTTTACCATGAGCCTCTACCGGATAGATCCAGCGCCATGAAACGAGAACGCGCCATCAAGAGGATGACGCGCCTACAAAAACAGAAATTGATCAAAAAAGGGCCGAGCAGGGCTAAAAAAGCGCGGAGCGGGTCGAAGAAGGGCGAAGATCAAAAATGAGGCGGAGCATGCTCCGCCCCAACAGGCTCAATCGGTGAAGAGGGGAAGATGTCCCAGTGCAACGATCTGCTCCCATTTGGAGCGTTCGCCCTCGGTTAAGATGGCAGCCTCCTTGACGATCGTCGCGCCGGCCTTCTCGATCACCATGCGCATACCTTGAAGAGTCGAGCCAGTGCTAATCACGTCATCCACTACGAGAACATTCTTGCCTTTCAGAAGCTCTCGGTCTTTTTCGTCCAAGACCAAAATTTGCGGCTCACCCGTGGTGATTGATAGGGTTTCGGCCTTTAATGCATCGCCCATATACGGTTTATAAGTCTTCCGCAGGATCACGTACGGTTTCTTCATTTCCAGTGAAAGTGCATAAGCGAGCGGGATGGATTTGGCTTCCGCGGTCACGAGCACATCGAAATTCACATCCTTGAGCTGTATACCGAGCTGATGAGCGCAAGCCTGAACCAACTCCGTATCGCCCAGGATATTCAGAATCGCGATCCGTAGCCCGGGCTTGATCTGGAACAAGCGCAGGTCTCTTTTCAATCCGGCAATTTCAATGGGGTAGGTTTCTCGGGCTGACATGACAGGTTCCCTCCAAAAGTATTTGAAGAGCTAAGAAAGTTTGTATTTACTGTTGGTAATACAGCTTTACAACACACCTTCGTCCCACGCTTTCAGCCTGGGACGAAGTTTTCGGATATTTCATGTGGGGGCGGTGAGTAGTAACGAAAGTTTATCATAGATTGCAATGAGATAAACCAGAGGTTCCGGAGAGGTATAATCTCTTAAGACAGTCATTTACCCACCGGAGAGAATTTGCCCTTAATACCGGGCTCTACCAGCGGCATATGCTTCCCGACCTTCAGCTTAAGGATCTCGTCCGTTTACGCAAACCGCACCCCTGCGGCTCCTACGAGTGGACGGTTGTCCGGCTTGGTGCGGACATCGGTCTCGAATGCCAGGGATGCGGTCATCGCGTCATGCTGACCCGGCGCGAGCTGGCAAGGCGGCTAAAAGTGAACCTCACAAAAAAAGATGAACAGCGATCCTCATAATAAACCCCACATTGTCTTTTATTTCTCCGACACCGGCGGCGGTCATCGTTCGGCAGCGGAGGCCATTATTGAAGCCCTGGAGCTTGAATACGCCGATGCATTTACGGTGGAAATGGTGGATTTCTTCAAAGACTACGCGGCGGGTCTGTTTCGCAAAGTGCCCCAGCTTTATCCGGAGATGGTGAAGGCCCGGGGTTTATGGGAAGCTTCCTTCTATGCCACCGACGGAAGGGCGCGGGTACGCATGATCATGGCAACGCTTTGGCCGGGAGCGCGCAGGCCCGCACGGAAGCTGATAAGAGATCATCCCGCAGACTTAATCGTCACGGTGCACCCGATCGCCAATGCTTTTGCGCTCCGGGCACTCGGCAGCAACCGCCCACCTTTCTACACCGTAGCAACGGACCTGGTTACGACACATGCGTTGTGGTTCGATGCGCGTTCCGACCGAATTTTCGTTCCTACCGAGGCGGCGCGGGCGCGCGCATTGGAGTGTCACATGCCTGAGGAAAAAATAGAGGTGGTTGGCCTGCCAGTTGCGGACCGATATTGCAGGCCTACAGGAAATAAACGGGCCCTGCGTAAAAAACTTGGTTGGCCATTGAAAAAGCCAATCGTTTTGCTGGCGGGCGGCGGGGATGGGATGGGCCCGCTGGCGCGCGCTGCGCGGGCCATCGACGATTCAGGACTGGACCTCGGTATGGTGGCCGTTTGCGGGCGCAATGAGAAGCTTAAGGCAGCGCTTGAATCCGAAACCTGGGAAAATCCAACCTTCATCTATGGCTTCAGGCGCGACATGCCGGACTTTATGCGCGCTGCAGATATCATCGTGACCAAAGCCGGCCCGGGTACAATCGCCGAGGCGCTCAACGCCAGCCTGCCAATCATCCTTTTTTCAAAGCTACCCGGCCAGGAAGATGGCAACGTCACCTACGTGCTCGAAACCGGCACGGGTGTCTGGGCGCCGAAGCCTCTGCTGGTGGTGCGCGCCCTGACGCGTTGGATCACCCGTCCGCGCGAACGGGAGCAAGTGGTCGAGAATACGCGCAAAGCAGCGCGACCCGATTCGGCGCGGCGCATTGCGCGTGCATTGGGTGAGCGGCTTGGGCTGGAAACAGAAAAAGTCGACGCGTTGGAAACTGCGTAATAAATTTACTCCGGTTACCTGACAATTTTATATGGCGATGAAACAGGGCAAGATAGCATCTTGCCCAACATCGCAAGATGGCACCTTGCGCTACTTTTTGTCCGTGAGAGTTATCACTTGTCGTCCGGTATTCGCTGACGTATAATCCTTACGTGCCTATTCTGGATGAACATACTTTCGAATTCTTCAGCCGCAGTCCAGAACAAACCCGCCGCATTGGCATGCGGCTTGGGGGTTTGCTTCAGCCGGGCGATCTGATCTGTTTGCAAGGGGACCTCGGCGCAGGCAAAACAACACTGGTGCAGGGAACAGCACAAGGCTGGGGTTCGCTTGATGCAGTCTCAAGCCCGACGTTTGTCCTGGTCAACGAATACCGACGCCCCAACGGCAGCCAGCTTTTTCACATGGATGCCTACCGGCTTGAATCGGGGCCGGAAGCCGCGGAACTGGACATCGACAGGATGTTGGCTGAGGGCGCGTTGATCGTAGAGTGGCCGGAACGGATACCGTCCGTTTTGCCTGGGGAAGAACTGCGAATCAACCTGGACTTCATCCGTGAGGAGCAGCGACAAATGCGCTTCAAAGCCAAAGGCTCGCGGTACGACCAAATATTGGCCGAACTGCAACAGGTGTTATTTGGAGTCGCATAATGCTGCTGGCCATTGATACTTCCACCGCGCAAATCGGCATCGCGTTATACAACAGTGCACAACTGAAGGCCGAATCACTCTGGCAGAGCCATCAACATCACACGGTGGAATTGGCGCCCGCACTAACCGACTTATTGAGACGTACGGGAACCAGCATAGATGAGGTTCAAGCGCTAGGCACCGCAATCGGGCCGGGCTCGTTCACTGCACTGCGGGCAGGGATGGCTTTCGTCAAAGGCCTGGCGCTGGCCCGTCACATACCGATCATCGGCATCCCAACGTTGGATGTGCTTGCCAGCGGATTGCCTCCGGCGCGCCTGCCCTTAGCGGCCGTGCTACATGCTGGCCGTGGGCGCCTGGCCGTGGGCATGTATAAATTCACGAAGAACGGCTGGAAGTCGCCCGGCGAGGCGCAGATCATGACGGTCGATGAGCTGGCCGATTTAATCGACAAGCCAACCCTTGTAGCCGGCGAATTAACGGCAGAAGACCGCCAACGCCTGGCACGCAAGAAAGTCAATGTAGCGCTGGCATCACCGACTTTGTGCGTCCGACGACCATCAGTCCTTGCAGAATTGGCCTGGGCGCGCTGGCAGAAGGGCGAAGTAGATGAACCCGCTTCGCTCGCACCGATCTACCTGCATCTCGGTGATCCAATCCCAGCATGAAAGTCACCATCCGAAATATGACAGTACAGGATGTGCCAGGTGTCGCCCAAATCGACCAGCTATCCTTTACTTTGCCATGGCCCGAGCATTCGTTTCATTATGAGGTGGCTGATAACCGGGTGGCGCGTTGTTTTGTGGCAGAGACCGACGATAAACGGCTGGCGGCCATGATCGTTTCATGGATGATTGTGGATGAACTGCATATTGCCACCATAGCCACACATCCTGATTTTCGCCGGCAGGGCATTGGGACGGAGATCTTAACCGTGGCACTTAAGGATGCTTCTGCCGCGGGAGTACGACGAGCCTTTCTGGAAGTACGCGCAAGCAATGAGGCTGCGCAAACCATGTATCGAAAATTCGGGTTTGATGTCACGGGCAGGCGCCCGAAGTATTACAAGGACAACGGCGAGGATGCAATTCTGATGACACTTGAACCTTTGGAGAAGGAATGAACGTCGAAGAATTGCTGGCACAGGTTGCCAAAGAAGTAGTTGTTTGCGAGAAATGCGAACTCCATCACTCGCGCAAAAAGTCAGTGCCGGGTGAGGGGCCGGCCAATTCAGAGATCATGTTTATCGGTGAGGGCCCCGGTTTTTACGAGAACGAGCAGGGACGCCCCTTTGTAGGCGCGGCGGGGCAATTCCTGGACCAACTCCTGGCCCAGGCCGGTTTGAAGCGCACGGATGTATGGATCACCAACGTGGTCAAATGCCGCCCGCCTGCCAACCGTGACCCACAGCCGGAAGAGCTGGCGGCCTGTAACGAATATCTGGAACGGCAAATCAATGCCATCAACCCTAGCATTGTCATCACATTAGGGCGTTTCTCGATGGGCAAGTTCATGCCCGGAGCCAAGATCAGCTCTGTACATGGACAAATGCGCAAGATCGGGGACCGCTATGTAATCGCCATGTTCCATCCGGCCGCGGCCTTACACCAATCTTCGCTTAAGCCAGCCATCCTTGCGGATTTTGCGAAGCTGCCTCAGCTGCTCGATGAAGCGCGTAAAGGATTGGGGCGAAAGACGCCCGCGGTTACCGAGAACCAGGAACCACCCAAAGAAGATCCGAAGCAATTAAGCTTGTTTTAGAAGGGAATCGGAAGCCGAGGATGGATAGTCGAGATTCGAAAATCGATAAGGGATAAGAGCCAGTCGGTAAGTAAAAATTTGGTACGGGAAAATGGAATCTGATGAATTTGAAAGAAACACTCATCAAGAAACTGCAGGATAAAACTGCAAAGATCGGGATCCTGGGGATGGGCTATGTGGGAATGCCGTTGGCGGTGGTCTTTGCCGAGGCGGGGTTTAATGTATTGGGGATCGACCCGGACCCCCGCAAGGTGGACACATTCAACAAAAACGTTTCTTATATCCAGGATGTACCGAGCGAAACCGTGGCACGGCTGCACAGGGCAGGCAACCTGAATATGACGGCGGACTTTGCGGCGCTGCGGGAGATGGATGCGGTCAGCATCTGCGTGCCAACGCCGCTGCGGCATACGGGCGACCCGGATATGTCGTTCATCATTTCGGCGACCGAGCAGCTTGCAAAGTACGTGCATGCGGGCATGGTGGTCGTGCTGGAATCGACCACGTATCCACGGACGACGCGGGAATTGACCTTGCCGATGCTGACGGAGAAATCGGGGTTGAAAGCGGGCGAGGACATATTCATCTGCTTTTCACCGGAACGGGTGGACCCAGGGCGAGAAGACTGGACGACCTATAATACCCCGAAGGTAATCGGTGGGATCACCAAAGCCTGTACGGAAGTAGCCTGCGCCTGGTACGCCGGCGCCATCGAAACAGTGGTGCCTGTGTCATCGGCGGAAGCGGCCGAAATGGCGAAACTGTTGGAGAATACCTTCCGCATGATCAACATCGGCCTGGTAAACGAGCTGGCGATCATGTGTGAACGTTTGGGGGTGGACGTGTGGGAGGTGATCAATGCAGCGGCGACGAAGCCATTCGGCTTCATGAAGTTCACGCCGGGGCCGGGACTGGGCGGGCACTGCATCCCGATCGACCCGTTGTACCTGGCCTGGAAGATGAAGGAGTTCAATTACAATGCGCGCTTCATCGAACTGGCATCGGAGATCAACACCAACATGCCGCGCTATGTGGTGAATCGGGTGCTGGATGCGATGAACGACCGCGGACAGGTGCTGAAGGGTTCGAAGGTGCTGGTACTGGGCGCCGCATACAAGCCGGATATCGACGATGTACGCGAGTCCCCGGCCTTGGATGTGATCGGGCTGCTGAAGAAGAAGGGGGCGGAGGTCAGCTATCACGACCCCTACGTCAAACAGATCCATCATGAGAAGGAAGGCTGGAAGATGGAAACGGTGAAGGACGTAATGAAGGCGGTGAGAGAAGCGGATGTGGTGGTGATCGTCACCAACCATAAATCCTATGATTATCCGGCCATACTGGCGGGAGCGAAATTCATCTTTGACAGCCGGAACGCCCTGGGGAAGATCGCGGCGGACGACCCGAAGGTTGTAAGGCTCTAATGGCGCATTATCTGGTCACCGGTGCAGCTGGTTTTATCGGCGCACGAACGTCAGAAATGCTTACGCAAGAGGGGCATACCGTCGTCGGCATCGATAATGTCAACGACGCCTATGATGTGCGGATAAAGGAGCACCGCCTGCTGGGACTTCAAAAACTGCCGGGTTTCACGTTCCGGAAGATTGACATATCCATCAAGAAAGAGGTCGAGCAATTAGATAGCGAGAAGTTTGACGCCATCATAAACTTGGCGGCGCGGGCGGAGTCCGCGCCAGTGTGGATAACCCGTGGCTGTTCTATGAAACGAACCTCACCGGCACCTTGAACCTGCTCGAGTTGAGCCGCCGCACGGGGATCAGGAAGTTCCTGCTAGCCTCCACTTCAAGCATCTACGGCGCGCACCCGCCATACCCGACGCCCGAGTCCGCTTCAAGCAGCGAGCCACTGCAGCCCTATGCTGCCAGCAAGAAAGCCGCGGAAGTTCTGGCGTACGCCTATCATTCGCTGTATAACCTGGATGTGAGCGTGGTACGATATTTCACCGTCTACGGACCAGCGGGGCGACCCGACCTGGCCATTTTCCGTTTTTGCCAATGGATCCATGAAGGCAAGCCTGTGCGCGTCAACGGCGATGGAGAACAGTCGCGCGGTTTTACCTATCTGGACGATATTGTGCAAGGCACCATCCTGGCGTTACAACCACTAGGGTATGAGATCATCAACCTGGGCGGGCACGAAGTGATCACCATTAACGGTTTGATCAAATTGCTCGAGGAACTGATCGGAAAAAAAGCCGAGGTGCAATACGGTCCGCCCAACCTGGCTGACATGCTGTCGAATTGGGCCGATGTCTCGAAGGCCGGTAAGGTGCTTGGTTGGACGCCTGCTGTGGGGCTCCGGGAGGGGGTGAAAAAGATCGTTGATTGGTATGCCGCTGAACGGTCGTGGGCGAGCGGTATATTGACTCCATGAGTCTTGTCGAAAAAATGCGCCGGGATGAGCTACTGAGCAAAGTCATCCGCAACAGCGCCCATTTGTTTAGCAATAATTCCATCAGTTTAGTTCTGAGTTTTGTTCAAGGAATATTGGCGGCCCGCTTATTAGGGGCCGCCGGATTCGGTTTGGTGGCGGTCGTGATGGGTTATGCCTCCACGGTCAACGGCTTGTTCTCATTCCGGATGAGCGAACTGGTGGTCCGCTACGGAGGCGAGTACCTTGAAAAAGGCGAGGAGCAAAAGGCCGCGGCGCTTATCAAGGCGGCGGCGCTCGGCGAGGGAAGCGTCTCGGGGATGGCTTTCATTGTTGTGGCACTCACTGCTGGCTTGGCCACCCGATACATCGCAAAGACGCCGGGCGTGGAGTGGATGTTCATCATCTACGGCCTGGGCCTGCTTGCAAATTTCAATACCGAGACGTCCACAGGCATCCTTCAAATCACCGATAGGGTCAAATTACGAGGCACCATTAATTTGATTCAAAGCATAGTCTCGGCACTCATCATCGGTGCAGCCTTCATATTAAAGGGCAACATAGCCATTATCCTGACCGCCTATTTGCTTGGCAAAGCTGTGCTCGGGCTGGGCCTATTTATCGCTGCTCAGATCCAACTGCGAAGGGTGCTGGCAAGGGGATGGATGAAAACACCTTTCTCCGTCCTGCCCTCGTTTCGCGAACTATTCGGATTTGCCGTCAGTTCCAACCTGAGCGCGACGGCGATACTGGTCTTCCGGGAAAGCGAACCGCTGTGGGTGGGCTTCTTCCTGAACACAGAAGCGGTGGGCTTATACAAGATCGCGTATACCATTATTAGTTTTCTATCGGTGCCTGCCGATCCCCTTATTCTCACCGTCTATCCTGAGCTCAACCGGCTCATCGTTCAAAAGGCCTGGCCGCGTCTGCGCGATTTCCTGCGAAAAGTCACAACGCTGGCTTTTGCTTATAACTTTGTGCTGGCTCTTGGATTGGTCTTCTTTGGCCAATGGCTGCTCTGGATCTATGGGAAACAATACGTTGCCGCTTACCCTGCCTTGATCGCACTGCTGGTCGGCCTGGTCTTCAATTACACGCTATTCTGGAATCGACCGCTACTGCTTTCGTTTGGACTCCCAACCTTCCCTTTGTGGGCCACGCTCTTCGCGGGCCTGATCAAAGTAGGCCTTTCCTTTGCGTTGGTCCCACGCTATGGCTATGTGATGGAGGCCGCGCTGCTTTCGCTTTATTACATCCTTTCGGTTGGAGTGATCGTCTGGCGCGGCAACCGTGAACTGAGCAAACAGGCGGCTGTTCCATGAAGATCGCGGTCATTACCAACTCCCGCATCCCCTCCTTGACGGCCAACTCGATCCAGGCCATGAAGATGTGCGATGCTTTGACCGAACTGGGCCATACACTGCGAGTGTTTGCGCCGGCCGAAACACAACCGGCGGCATGGGGTGATCTTGCACGGCACTATGGATTGACCCATCCATTTCAGATCGAATGGCTGCCCTCGTACCGAGCTTTCAAGCGCCTCGATTTTATATGGTATGCTCAAACTGCCGCGCAGAAATTCAAAGCCGATCTAATCTACACATGGCTACCGCAGTCTGCTGCCGTAGGACTGTGGAGCGGCTATTGCGTCATCCTTGAGATGCACGCGGATACCGCGGGGCGTTTTGGGGCCTGGTGGCTGCGCCGGTTTTGGAAGAGAGCCGGGCGCAAGCGGCTGCTTGTTACAACCCAGGCGCTGAAAAATGCGCTCGAGCATTCCACCGACCTCAAATTCCCTGAGGAATCCGTACAAGTGGCTCCGAACGGGGTTGACCTTGACAGGTACACGAACCTGCCTGACCCGGCCGAGGCACGCCGGCAGCTGAACCTTAAAGAGGGATTCACCGCCGGTTTCACAGGTCACTTCTACGCAGGGAGGGGTATGGACCTGCTGTTCGAACTGGCAGGGGCACTGCCCGAAGTAAACTTCCTGTGGGCAGGAGGGACGCCTGAGGCAGTTGAAGAGTGGCGGATAAAATTAAATTCGGTGCGCGCCACAAATGTGGCACTGACCGGCTTTATCGAAAACAGCCGGCTGCCACTCGTGCAAGCCGCCGCCGATATTTTACTAATGCCTTACGGACGTTCGGTTTCTGCCAGCAGCGGACAGGATATTGCGGAGGTCATCAACCCAATGAAGATGTTCGAGTATATGGCCGCCAAGCGGGCGATCGTCACAGCGGACCTGCCTGTGATCCGCGAAGTGCTTGATGAAACGAAAGCGATGTTTTGCCAGCCTGGAGAACCTGCCGCCTGGAAGCAAGCAATCGAGAGTTTGCGTCGGCGATGAAAAGCGGCGCACCTCTTTGGCGGCGGAGGCAAGGCGCGAAATTGAAAAATACACCTGGCTCGCACGCGCTCAAAAGGCCCTCGATGGAATGGAATGAAAGTTAGATATATCTTCCCCAAAGATTTTCTTTTCATACTTCCGATCTCATTTATTGCAGGGGCAGGCCTCGCCATGCTTCAACCCGGTGCATTCTGGATCGGGTGGCTTGGTTTTTCGGCTCTATTCCTACTTGGGTTCGTCGCGCTGCTCATGACCTGGCGATGGGCCGGGGGCGGGAAGGTCCTAGCCTGGATGACGGGGCTGGCCCTGCTGCTGCGGCTCGCGGCGGGAATTGCCGTTTACATCGCGCTGCCGCTCAACGGTCATGATGTGCCGGATGACAAGGCAGGCTATGTTTTCACCGATGCTCATCGTCGGGACGACCAGGCCTGGGAATTGGCAAGCTCCGGTCAGCCGTTATGGACGGCGTTCGATAAAAGCTTTTATACCGATCAATATGGCGGCCTGCTTGCACTCAGCGCACTGACCTACCGTTATTTTTCGCCGGACGCCCATCGTCCATTGCTGATCCTGCTGCTTGCCGCCCTGACCGCAGCTTTGGGTGTGCCCTTCTTTTACAAAGCGACGAGGCTGCTCTGGGACGAAAGGCTGGCTGTGGTCTCCGCATGGCTTTTCAGCCTCTATCCTGAGTCCGTGCTAACGGGCGGCGCCCAGATGCGGGAACCTTTCCTGCTAACCTTTATTGCAATCGCCCTTTGGGGATTCGCAGAGTGGTTGAAACAAGGCCAGGTACGCGGCTGGTGGTGGGTGGGGATAGGTATCCTGGGGATGCTGCTCGTCTCACCGGCGATGGCGCTTGCCCTATTGGTGCTATTCGGGGGTTGGTTATGGCTGAGGGGAGAACGGAAACGTTTGCCGTGGCCAATCCTGGCAGCCGTTGGCTGCGTGTTTTTAATCGGTTTGTTATTTTTGGCGTGGAGTCTTAGCAACCAGCATGATTTCAGCGGTGGGTCGCCGCTTGGGATCATACTAAACTGGATCCGCGCCTCGGTCAAATGGGTCATCTACCTGCTCGAACGCGGCTCCGGTCAGATACAGAACGTGTTCTCGAAAATGAACCCGCTCATGCAATTCCTGTTTGTGATCGGTTATGGCATCGCCCAACCCGTCCTGCCTCCCGCCTTTTTTGCACCCACGACATTGACCTGGCATATCATCGGAGTTTTCCGTGCCCTGGGGTGGTACCTAATCCTGCCGCTCCTGCTCTATTCACCTTTTGCTGCATGGCGTACTACACCGGGCCGCGAACGCAGGTTGTGGATATGGCTTTCTTTCTTTTCCTGGCTTTGGATCTTGATCTGTGCGATCCGGGCGGGTGGAGATCAGTGGGATAACCCACGCTACCGTCTGATCTTCTTTGGATTTGAGGCGCTTGTGGCCGGATACGCCTGGCTGTGGTGGCGCGAACACCGGGATGCCTGGTTACCGCGGATCGCGGCGCTTGAAATTCTCTGCGTGCTGCTGTACGGTCAATGGTACCTGGCACGCTACTATTATATTGGCATCCATTTTCCAATCCTGCTGGTGCTGAGTGTAAGCCTTCTATTAGTGGTGGCAATCTTTTTTGGCGGCTGGCTTTGGGACCGGCGGCGGACCAGAAAAGCTGGCGCTTGACGTGTCAAGTAGAGAGTTTATAATTCAGTCATTGAATTTTGGCATGAGGAGAAAATAATGCCCACTGCTCTTATTACGGGAATTACCGGTCAGGATGGTTCCTATCTGGCCGAATTGCTGCTTTCCAAAGGTTATCGTGTGGTCGGGATGGCGCGTCGTGCCAGCACGGTGACCTATGAACGCATCCAACATCTGCTGGATGATATCGTGGTCATTCAAGGCGACTTGACGGACCAAGGCTCATTGCTTTCCATGTTGGAAGAATACAAACCGACCGAAGTCTACAACCTGGCGGCCCAGTCGTTTGTGCCGACCTCATGGAACCAACCCGCATTCACCGGGGATGTTACGGCATTAGGGGTAACCCGAATGCTGGAGGCAATCCGTTTTGTCAACACGAAGATCAAATTCTATCAAGCTTCATCGAGTGAAATGTTCGGGAAGGTGGTGGAGGTGCCCCAGACAGAGGCGACGCCTTTCTATCCGCGCAGTCCTTACGGCGTTGCAAAAGTGTACGGACATTGGATCACGGTCAACTACCGTGAGTCATTCGGTTTGTTTGCCGTTTCGGGCATCCTATTCAACCACGAGAGCCCGCGCCGCGGTTTCGAGTTCGTCACGCGCAAGATCTCGAACGGTGTGGCGCGAATTAAACTAGGAATGTCCAAGGAACTGCGCCTGGGCAACCTGGAGTCTCGCAGAGACTGGGGTTTCGCGGGAGACTACGTCAAAGCGATGTGGCTGATGCTCCAACAGGCACATTCGGATAACTTTGTGGTCGGCACCGGTGAGACCCATTCGGTGCGTGAATTCTGCGAGATCGCTTTCGGTCACATAGGCTTGGATTATCACGAGTACGTAGTGGAGGATCAGACTTACTATCGTCCCGCAGAGGTGGATCTACTGGTTTCCGCCCCGCTTAAATCCAAGAAGCAACTTGGTTGGGAGCCAACCATCGGTTTTAAAGAATTAGTAACTATGATGGTGGATTCAGACCTTGAACGCTTGACGAAGACGAACCCTTAGATTATTTCTAAAGGGAAATTCACCGGAGATCCCTGCACTTGCAACAGGAGCAAATGTAAACGAAGCTCTACCCCAGAAGTAATGGGCACGATATATCGTGCTCCAACGCCGGCTTCGGAGAATTTTGGGTTTCCAAAACGGTCCCTATCAGACTTTATGCTTTTTTATCGAGGGTCCGGATCGATATTCCAAAGAAAAAAAATGTGTGGCGTTCATCATACCGTATTTAGGAATTATTCATGAAGCAGGATATTGAGAGGAATGCCTGGCTTATTGGAGCGGGGATCATACTGGGAACAGGGTTTGGATTATTCGTTAATGGATATTGGTTAATAGACAAGTTCCCTGCTGAGAGCCGACAGCTGCTTCTTATTACAATAGCGGCGAGCCTTCTTGCGGCAACGGGCTATTTCCTGCTACTGGGATGGATGGGAGCCAGTTTAGCCACGCTTTCCTGGTTGCAGCGATCCGTTCTAGTCTGCTCAAGCATTCTTATCGGCGCCCTTCTGTTTTTTGGCGGCACAGACCAGTGGCGCTCCTCCCCGCGATACATAACCCTGCTTTTGCCATCGCATAGGCTCCAGGTTTCCCTGCCTGCAACAGAAGCTCCCGGCGAAACGGCGTTAATCTGGTTCAATACATCTTTGGGCGATGTTTCTTACGATGCCATTAATTATCAGGGATGGAAGAAGCAAGGCGATCAATTGGTGCTGCAGGACCCTGCCCATAACGAGCTGTCCTGGACAGGCAAGACCGGAGAAACGAACCAACTGGTTTTCCAAAGCTCCGCGCGAGTGGGGACGGCGGTCATTTCCTGGGACGGCCAGAAAGAAACTTTAAACCTTTCTTCGAAAAAGAACACTTATACCCATACGTTCCAAGTCCCTTTTTACGCGTCGAGCACATTGGTGCTCTTTCTAGGGATCTTGAACTTTTTCATCCTATCGCTGGCACTGGCGCTTCTGCTTTGGGAAAAGCGGACTGATCTGGTACAGGCGGTCAGCCAATCATTTATAAGTACAAAAACCAAGCCCAATGCATTGGATGGATTGCTGCTACTTGGCCTCGTCCTCCCGGCTCTCCTGCTCCGTGTTTTCAATTTGGCCAACCTGTTCCCCGCGGTCGATGAGTATTACCAGCTTATCGCCGCGAAACAGATCGTGGAGGGAGCGGCGCTAAGCTCCGTTTACCAGCGGAGTCTATGGGTGGTCACGCTGCCAGTCTCTTTGGCCATGCGCCTATTCGGAAACGAACTTTGGGCTGCCCGCATGGTCGGAGTCTTATTTAATGTACTGGCGATCATACCGTTGTACTTTCTAATGCGGAAAATAAACCGCCCGATTGCGGTGCTCGCCTGTCTGCTCTACGCGACCAGCCCGTGGATCATCACATTTGCGCGCGTGGTGCGTGAATATGCCTATTATCCCTTTTATTTCTACCTGATCATTCTTGGGATGGTCACGTTGATCGAAGCCATTCCTGATGGCTTTGTCTTCCACCGTGACGGGAAGATCTTTCTCAAGCCCAAGGTGGGATTTCTGGGCCTGGCCCTGATCATTCCACCCATTTATGCGTTATCCATCGATACGCTTTCTACAGCCCGTCTCATTTCGATAGCCTATTTTATCCTTGGCATTTTTTTGTTGCGAAAACTCGACCTGAGGAATAGACCAAATCTACTCATTCTGGTGCTAATTAGCGGCGGTATACTTATAGCCGGGTACAAGTTGTTCGTGCGACAGCATGGATTAGTTTCGCAGCTTCCGGAATTCAATCCTTTCCCAATCGGATACTTTTTCCCCAATCCACAACAACAATGGTATTTCAATCGTCTCGGTATCATTCCTTTAATTGGTTTCCTGTGTGCAACGGTGTTGTGCATTTTGATCCGCCGCACGAACTTCATCCCTCTCTTCCTGTTCAGTTTGTTCGGCAGTTTCCTGGGATTCTTCGTCTTTTTTTCGAATACTTTCTTCCATACGCGGCATCTCAGTACGACTGAGCTTTGGTACATCCTCCTGGCCGCCATCGGGTTGTATGTGGTCTGGCAATTGCTATACGCGCTCTTATCCCCAAGAGGCAGCGTTACCAAAATACTTTTGATGGTCGTCCTGGGAGCAGCAGTGTTGAACCCTCAGCAGGTCCTCCTGCCGGTCGTTTCCAATAACCCGGATATGCCGATATCCGAAGACTATTACCATGATATGTCGCTTGTGCAAGCATTCATGGTTGCTCATGCCGAACAGAGCGACGTACTGATATCCACCATCTATGGACTTTATGCAACATGGGAAGGTAGGCCCAGGTTCCAAATGAATTACCGCATCACCAGCCAAACCCCCAAGAGTGACATTTTTTCCCTCGTTGATCAAAACCCATCGGGCTGGATCGTCATTGATCGGATCCGGCTTGACCAGGCTTCCCTGACGGTAAGAGATTTTACGGGAAAGGATCAGATCGAATACATGGGCCTATTCGGCGACCAATATGTATGGCATTGGCAGCACATGTCGGCACAATCTTATGCCCCAGAGGCCCTGGAAAAAATAGAATGAACCTTTCGCTTATTATTACCGTTTTCAATGAAGAAGCCAGCCTTCCGATTCTATTCGATGCCATTTGCGAAGCGATGGGGGGCATGTCTCGGAGCTGGGAAGTCATCTTTGTAGATGACGGCAGTACCGACAAAAGCCTGCAGGTCTTGAGACAGCTTGCGGAGAAAGACCCGGAGCATGTTCGCGTCATCGTGTTTCGCCGCAACTTTGGACAGACGGCCGCCATAACAGCGGGTTTTGATTATTCCAAAGGTGAGATCATCATCCTGATGGACGCCGACCTGCAAAACGACCCCGCTGATATCCCCCTGCTCCTGGCCAAGCTGGATGAAGGCTACGATATGGTCAGCGGGTGGCGTAAAATCCGCAAAGATAACGCCATCACACGCACCCTGCCATCTGTCATTGCCAACGGCCTCATTTCATGGGTGACCGGAGTCCATCTCCATGATTACGGTTGTTCGCTGAAAGCCTATCGCCGGGAAGCGCTGGAAGGTTTCAGATTGTACGGAGAAATGCACCGCTTCATCCCGGTTTTCGCACATTCGATCGGGGCGAGCATTACAGAAATACCCGTTCATCATCACGCGCGGCGGTTTGGCAAAGCTCATTATGGACTGGACCGGACCTTCAAAGTTGTGCTCGACCTGATCACAGTCAAATTCCTGTTAAGTTATGCGATCAAACCCATGCGCTTGTTTGGCGGGACGGGCCTGGTGCTGATCTTTAGCAGTTTCGTGATGATGATTTATCTTTTCATCCGGCGCACTTTTCAGAATGTTGGCGTGTTCGACTCGCCGCTTTTCCTTTTGGCAATCATGACCTTGATCCTTGGATTCCAGGCCATGCTCATGGGCCTGATGGCTGAACTGCTGGCCCGGACCTATCACGAGTCCCAGAAGAAGCTCACTTACACAGTGCGCGAGACCATCATGGAGAAGCCCGCCAATGGCTGAATGGTTCCTTGACAATCGCCGGCTGCTGCTGCGCCTGCTGGGAACCGTCCTGGCCATCGGCCTCATTTTTCTCCTGGTGAGGGAAGGGGGCTGGAATGAAGTTGTGTCTGCTCTCAAGCAGGTCTCGTTCACGAGAATCATACTGGGCCTGACTTTGATCCTCATTTCTCGATTCTTTGTGTCCATTCGCTGGTTCATCCTTATGCGCTCCGGCAATGTGAAGATATCGTTTTCAGATTCCATCGCTCTAACCTTTACCGGACTATTTGCCAATAATTTTTTGCCGACGACCATAGGAGGTGATGTTGTGCGCCTGGCCGGTGCCATGCAATTAGGGTATGACCGGGCGGTCTGTCTGGCATCCCTGGCCGCCGATCGCATGGTTGGCATGCTCGGCATGTTCTTTACCCTGCCGTTTGGTTTGATCCCTGCCCTGCATATTCTAGGCCAGGGAGTGACCCAGTCTTTCGTGTTTTCAACCCTTTTTGCAAAAGCCACAGACTTTGTCAAACGGACGCTCCAAACGTTTTCGATCTGGTTGGGCCGCCCCATGGCCATACTCGCCGCGCTGGGCTGCACGTGGGGGCATATGCTCTGCACTTTCCTGGCCTTGTATGTATTGGTCGATGGCCTGGGGGGGCATGTGGGCTTCTGGTTGATCGCCGGTTTGTGGAGCCTGGCTTATTTTGTGACCCTCATCCCGATCTCGATCAACGGCCTGGGCGTGCAAGAACTTTCCCTGACCTTCTTGTTTTCATCGGTCGGCGGACTAAGTACGCCCGTCAGCCTGACCATCGCCGTGTTGATCCGCGCTTTTTATATTGCCGCCAGCCTGATCGGTGCATTCTATCTACCGAGCATCATGGCCGCGCTGGCTTTCAGCCGAAAGGTTGCCAGCAGCGAGAAATAGCCTGTTTCAAATCCCCAGCAGGCTCCAGACTTGTGAATCGGACCTTATGACCGCCAACATTAAGACTTTCTTTAAAACCTATTTCGCCATTGGGGCGGGTATAAGCCTTCTGGCCATTTATCAAACCCAGCAGCAGACACAGGCCTTCCTCAAGATACGTACACGCTATAAGTGGGCCATTCTGATGGTCCTTTTTGCAATCAACGCGGCAGTCGGGCTCTACCTCGTTATGAGACGTGATGAACCTGACACTTTCTGGAAGCGATTTGAATTCAAAGGGTGGAGCTCGTTTTTGGGCAGATGCTTCGGCTTGTTCCTTATACTGATCCCTTTTCCGGTCCTGTGGTATGCGAGAGCTGATTTCTTCGGTAACGGAGGAGAAGCCTTCTTTCGCTTATTGTGGCTTTATTGGTGGCTGGCGCTGGGGCAGGCAGCGGGGTTTAAGTTAGTAACGGGTTTCTCGTGGTCCCTATCTTTGGCATTTTCTTTACTGCTGGTTGGGGTTGTCTCCCAGACCTATGTCGCCTTTCTCCCGGTAACCAGTTACCCCTTTTCGGTGGGATGGTCGGAAGCCAGCCGCTTTTATTACGGATCGCTTCCGTTCAGCAAATCCATTTACGGGGTCAGTCTGCCGCTGTCGGTTTGGCACGGGACCCGATATTTCCTTTTAGCCATCCCCTTCCTCATCCACGGGCTGCCCCTATGGGCTGACCGGCTTTGGCAGGTGCTGCTGTGGCTCGGAATTAGCGGCCTGAGCAGCTGGATGTTGGTCCGCAGGCTCAAATTTAAGGAATGGACAACGGCCCTTGTCATGGGCGCCTGGTTCTTTTTATATTTATTTCAAGGCGCGGTTTATTACCATTTGCAAGTCTGTGTCATCATCATCCTGGCGGGAGTTTCCTCCCAGCATCCCTGGCGATCGCTGGCGGCGGTTATCGTGTCATCATTCTGGGCGGGGATGAGCCGGCTAAATTGGTTTCCCGTTCCGGCCATGCTGGCGATCACACTGTACCTGCTAGAAGAACCCTATTCACGCGCCGGGCAGCTATGGCGTTACATTTCCAAGCCGGTGTTATGGGGAACAGTGGGACTCGTGACCGCTTTACTCGGCGAGGCTTTCTATATTGCCATATCGGGCAACACGGACCTGCACGCATTCGGCTCCAGTCTGACATCGGCTTTACTTTGGTATCGGTGGTTCCCCAGCGATACGAATCCCATCGGGATCATACCGGGCACATTGATCGTGTCTTTGCCTTTATTTTTGCTCCTATACTTGTCGATCCGCAAACACCTTGATAATTTGCATCCGCTTCGCTGGGCGGGACTTGGCCTTATGCTGTTCATATTGCTGGCCGGCGGACTCGTCGTCAGCACGAAGATCGGCGGAGGCGGCGACCTGCACAACATGGATGCCTATATGGTCATGCTGGCCTTAGTGGGTGTTTACTTCTTCAGCGAACGTGTAGAAGCCGAAGCAACGACCGCGTCCCGGTTCGAGGCGGTGACCTGGCCGATCCTCGCGCTTATGTTGATCGTTCCCTTTGGATTTTCCATCTCGCGGGTTACCCCTCCCTTCACTTATAACAAAGTGAACGCCGCGGAGGATCTACACGTATTACGGGATACCGTTGAATCCTACAGCAAATCAGGCGAGGTGCTCTTTATTTATGAACGCCAACTGCTGACGTTCGGTATGATCCCCAATGTGCCGGTGGTCCCCGAGGATGAAGTAGTTTCATTGATGGAAATGGCGATCTCCGGCAACCAGCCGTACCTCAACAAGTTCTATTCGGACCTGGCAAGCCATCGTTTTGCCGCCATTGTGGCCCATAAACAAAACCTGGGCGTGGAAACCGGTGATTTCATTGAAGAGAGCAATGTCTGGACCAGGCTGGTGGCACAGCCGTTACTCTGTCAATATAAACCGGTGCTTACCCTGACATTTACCAATATTCAGGTTTTTGTCCCCCGGGCCAGGCCCTGCCCGGATTTTCCGCCTTCATTTGCAACACCGTGACGATAGCTAAAGAGGTATATTTGGAGCACCCCCGGTCTCGGTCAAACTTGATTCTGGGCATTTGCCGGCGGGACTAACCCGCAGGGTGTCTCGCGAAGTCCCTGCTGGTGGTGACACCGCTTCGCGTCAGTTTGTGGAAGCCCTTATGGGCCGGCGAGTGGTCATCCAATCTGCGGATAAGAAAATTGTGCGTACTGGTTCGTATATCTAGTGATCAAGCATGAAGATCCTATTAATTAACAGCGAGTACCCTCCCGTAGGCGGTGGCGCAGGCAATGCCAGCGCGAATATCGCGCGTCTGCTGGTCCAAATGGGGAATGAGGTGCTTGTACTGACAGCCCAGTGTGGGAACCTGCCTAAAGAGGAATTATGCGCCGGGGTCAGAATCCTGCGCGGGCCGGCGGTCCGACGGTACGGCGATCGTTCCACCGCCATGGAACAATCTTCCTTTATCGTCGGAGCTTCCATTAGAGCCTTCAGCCTGGTACGCCATTTCAAACCAGACGTAACTCTCGCTTTTTTCGGATTGCCGTCTGGCGCTGTAGCCTGGTTGTTGAAAATAGTATTGGGTATTCCATATGTCGTCTCACTGCGGGGCGGCGATGTACCGGGTTTCAGGCCGTATGATTTTTGGCTATATCATAAATTAGCGGTGCCCTTTCTACATGTGATCTGGCGTAATGCCTCGGCAGTGGTGGCCAACAGCACCGGCTTGCGTGATCTTGCCACAGCCTTCGACTCGACAATCAACATCCCGATCGTGCAGAACGGTGTGGACCTGGAAAGATTTTCCCTGGCGCGCCACGATTGGTCGCCTGTACGTATATTGTCGGTAGGCCGCGTGGTTTATCAAAAGGGATACGACCTTGCCGTGCTGGCACTGGCCGGACTTAAAGACCTTGAATGGGAATGGCGTATTGCCGGTGACGGACCACAATTGCCCGGCCTGCAGGCCATGATCCAGCGGCATGGCCTGGAGGAGCATGTGCATTTCCTGGGATGGCAGACAGCGGATCAACTGAAAAAACAGTATACCGAAGCCAATCTCTTCCTCTTTCCATCACGACATGAAGGAATGCCCAATGCGGTACTGGAAGCCATGGCGAGCGGACTTCCAGTGGTGGCGACAAAGGTCGCAGGCAGCGAAGAACTGGTGGTAAACGGCGAAACAGGGACACTTGTGCCGGTTGAAGATGTAGCAGCGCTTCGGGAAGCACTCAGACCGTTCCTTGTCGAGACGGAGATGCGGGAAAAGATGGGCAATGCGGCGCGTCCCAGAGTCGAGCAGTCGTTTACATGGATGCGGACTGCTGAAGAGTACCGGTCAATTTTAGAGAAGGCGAAGAAATAATGTGCGGTATTTGCGGACTGTCGTATTCGAACAGCCGGATTGGCGATCGCGAAGTCTTGCAAGCGATGAACGAGGCCATTCGTCACCGCGGGCCGGACAGCGACGGCTTCTACACTGCCGAGGGCGCCGGACTGGCCATACGCCGCCTTGCCATTATCGACGTGAAAGGCGGCGACCAGCCGATCTCGAATGAAGATGATTCGCTATGGGTAGTGCTCAATGGAGAAATCTACAACTATCCCCAAATGCGAGTCGACCTGGAAAAACGCGGGACATCATTTCAAGACCAAAACCGATACCGAGTGCATCCTCCATTATTACGAGGAAGAGGGCGAAGCTTGTGTGCAGCGCCTACGCGGCATGTTTGCTTTTGCCTTATGGGACACGGGCAAGCGACGCCTGTTGATCGCGCGTGATCGCCTAGGCAAGAAGCCAATCTATTACACCATTCAAAATGGGGAGCTATATTTTTGTTCCGAATTGAATGGCTTGCTCCAGGCTTTGCATCATCGTCCTGAAATCGACCTCGAAGCCATTGATTTGTATCTGAGTTTGCAATATGTCCCTGAACCGCGCACGGCCTATAAAGGAATTTACAAACTCCCAGCTGCGCATACACTGGTTTGGGAAAACGGTGAGGCGAAAGTCAATCGCTATTGGGATTATGCGTATCTGCCCAAGCTGACCGGAAATGAATCCGAGCTGGCTGAGGAACTGCGCGGGCGGTTGCGCGAGGCTGTGCAAATGCGGCTGATGAGCGAGGTGCCGCTGGGCGCACACTTGAGCGGAGGCATTGATTCGAGCATTGTCGTGGCTCTGATGGCCGAACTGAGCAGCGCCCCGGTCAAAACATTTTCGGTGGGTTTTGAGGAAGAGCAGTTTTCCGAGCTGCCGTATGCGCGGGCAGTGGCGCAAAAGTACGCGACTGATCACCAGGAGTTCACGCTGACCTATGGCGACTTACCGGGGACGCTGGAAAAAATAAGCCTTCATTTCGGCGAACCCTTTGCTGACGCATCGGCCATCCCGCTCTATCATCTTTCTTTATTAACGCGGCAATACGTGACGGTCGCATTGAACGGGGATGGCGGCGATGAGGATTTTGCCGGCTATCAACGCTACTGGCTCGATCCGTTAGCAAACTTATATATGAAGTCGCCTCGACTTTTGACGCGGAACCTGATCCCGTCTCTTGTGCACCGGCTGCCGGACGGATCGAACCGCCCAGTGGGGCAGAGCCTCGTCAACGGACTTAAGCGTCTCGAACAGCTGCCACGGATGGATGCCCGCGCCAGTATCCTGCGCTGGGGTTCGTACTTCGCTCCATGGCAGCGACAAGCCCTTTGGAAGGAAGAGTTCTGGAATAATTTCTGTGCCGATAACGCCGAGGCCTCCCTGGTTGAACAGTTCAATAAGACCGAGGGTTCTCTGCTTGACCGTACTCTCTACACTGACCTGCATACGTATTTGCCAGGCGACCTGCTGGTCAAGGCGGACCGCATGACGATGGCCGCTTCGCTGGAGGGACGGTCACCTTTCCTCGATCATGAATTGGTGGAATGGAGCGCACGATTACCCGACTCACTTAAGGTTAGAGGCAGAGGCGGCAAATATCTTTTGAAGAAGGCTTTTGCGGATTATTTACCAGACTCAGTCAGAGCGCACCGCAAGCAGGGGTTCGGCATCCCGCTGGCAGCCTGGTTCCGCGGGCCGCTGGCAGACTGGTCACGCGGGTTGCTGCTGGATGCGGGCAGTCCGCTGAACAGGTGGTTCAAACGATCGGCTGTGGAAGCGCTGATCAATGAACATACACAAGGGCGCGCGGATCACGGCAAGCGGCTATATGCGTTGAGCATGCTGGCGTTGTGGGGGACAGAGTACGGAAAGTTGTAAATACAGAGACAGGTAAACAAGTAAACACGTAAAAACGTAAAGACGAGAGATGCAAGCACAGAAGCACGTAAAGAGATAATACGATAGCTTCAATATGACGGCCAGAGTAACCCGTCAGATGGATAGAATCTTTTTGCGAATTCGAATGGGGACGAATGCTACATGGATTCTATATAAGAATGAAGGTTGGGACTTGACATTGGGGGGTATCTATGTGAGAATTCAAAAAATGAATGCTCAACCATGCCTGAAATAAAACAACACGAATACACACTTTTAAACGAAATCGCACAGGATTCAATGGTCACGCAGGCGGGGCTTTCCGACCGGCTGGGGATCGCGGTGGGCAGCGTGAACTGGTATATCAAACGGCTGGTCCAGCGCGGGTGGGTAAAGGTATCGCACCTGGATCGCACCCGGTTGAAATACGACCTGACCTCGGATGGCATGGCAGTGTTCACCCAACGTGCCCTGTTCTATGCGAGGGATTCGCTCAAGGTGTACAGCAACGTTCGGGGCAAGGCAAAGGAACTGGTAGGAGAGTTAAGACAACAGGGTATTAAACGAGTATACCTGGATGGTAACGACGCGATGATGGATATTCTGCGCCTGACCTGCATCGAAGGCGGGATCGGGATCGACGAGGCTCCAAAGAAAATCGTGTTGAAAGCCAAGGGCGAGGGTTTCGAGATCGCGGAACGCAGATCCAAGCCAGTAAGTGCGCGGTGAAAAGAACAACAGGGGAATTAACGAGAGGTCGCGGATGGCCAAGAAGATAATCGCCTCCATTGTTGGCGCAAGACCCCAGTTCATCAAAGCGGCCCCGGTGTCGCGTGCACTGGCCTCCAAATTCGAAGAAGTACTGATACATACAGGCCAGCATTATGACTATGGCATGTCCGATGTTTTTTTTGCGGAGATGAACATACGGGAGCCGGATCTCAATCTTGGTATCGGCAGTGGCTCGCAGGGCGAGCAGACCGGGCGAATGCTGGTCGAGCTGGAGAAAGCCATTGCGTCGGTGAAGCCAGACTTGATATTGGTGTACGGCGATACGAATTCAACCTTGGCAGGTGCGCTTACGGCGGCGAAGGCGAGGATCCCACTCGCACATGTGGAAGCGGGATTGAGGTCCTATAACCGGGCGATGCCGGAAGAGGTCAATCGTGTGCTGAGTGATCACGTATCAGACCTGCTGCTCTGCCCGACAACTGCGGCGGTCGAGAACCTGGCCAAGGAGGGAATCACAAAAGGTGTCCAACGTGTGGGCGACGTGATGTACGATGCGCTTTTGCATGACCTGGAGCCTGCGCGGAAACAATCGCAGATCATGAGCCAGCTAGGATTGAAAAAAGGGGAGTATGCATTGGCAACAGTACATCGCGCCGGCAATACGGACGATCCGCGCCGAATGCGAGCGATCCTGGAAGGGCTGGGGAGTCTCGACACCCGCGTGGTTTTCCCGGCGCATCCGCGTACGCGCAAGATGATAGCTGAATGGAATTTTAAATGTGATCCGAATATACTGATGATAGAGCCGGTAGGACGCTTCGATATGCTCATGTTGGAGGCGAATGCGAACTGTATCCTGACAGACTCGGGTGGAATACAAAAGGAGGCGTATTGGGTGGGGGTGCGCTGCATTACGCTGCGCGAAGAGACGGAATGGGTAGAGACCGTGAGCGCAGGCTGGAACAAACTAGCACTACAACGACGTTTCACATTACTACGACGTTTTGATTCTTACTACGACGTTTCGGGACTGACGATGATTCTTCGGAGTTACACTTGTTGGCGATTATCCCGGGAAGGAGATCGCTATGAAAAAGACTACTCGACATTCTAGCGCTCATCAACGCTCTATTCGTCAGCCACCGGCCAGCGGGCAGCGACCCAAGCTTGTCACTCGCCAGAACGTTTCCACGGCGGTCAAAGAGTTGGTCGATTACTATCATGGGTTTGAGCCCTTTTTTCGACGTCATGAACAGTCCGATTGGTCTTGGTTTTATCTGTGCGGCCAGTTATCGAATTTGGAACGCAAGACAATCGAGCCAATGGTGCTCTCGCTACTGGGTGCGATTCCGAATGCGATCCGGGACTTGCAGCGGTTCCTGGGTGAAAGCCAATGGGATACGGCTCCTTTCATTGTGCACTTGCAGACTCTAGTGGCTGCCTGGCTGGGAGAACGCGACGGCGTGGCGATCGTAGACGGTAGTGGCTTTCCCAAGCAAGGGAAACACTCGATTGGCGTGGCCCATCAATATTGCGGCCACTTGGGCAAGATTGCGAATTGCCAGGAGGGCGTGTTTCTGGCGTACGCCGGTCGTGGCAGTTATAGCTTTATGGATGAGCGGCTGTACCTTCCTGAGGAATGGTTCGCGACGGATCATCGAAAACTGCGGAAGGCTTGTGGTCTGCCGGAGAGTATTCATTTTCAAACAGAGGGCGAGTTGGCGCTGGGCATGTTGCGGGAATTGAAGGAGCGTGGGATCGTTCCTTTCCAGTGGGTCGCCTACGACGAAAGTTACGGGAAAAATCCGGCTTTTTCGGATGCCATCGCGGCACTGGACAAATGGTATATGGCCGAGGTGCCGAGTGACACGCGCGTCTGGTTGCGCACACCGCTGATTGAAGAACCAGGTCCCGGTCTCATGGGTCGTCCCCGCCTGCATCGGCGCGTTCGACGCAGTGCGCCAGCACCGGAAGAGGTACGGGTGCTTGCCAGGCATCTGCCGCGGTCCGCCTGGCATCGTCATCTGATCCATGAAGGCAGCAAGGGTCCGTTGGTCGCTGAGTTTGCGGTATTGCGTGTGACCCCCACCCATGATCGCCTGCCCAGCATTCGTCAGTGGCTCATCTGTCGTCGTAGCTTTGCACCCCAACCTGAAGAGAAATTCTATCTGAGCAATGCGCCATGGCATTATCCTACTCAGGAGCTCATTCGCATTAGCGGCTTGAGATGGCCAATCGAAACCGCACTCGAAGAGGCCAAAGGCGAAACCGGAATGGACCACTACGAAACTCGGACTTGGTGGGGATGGCATCATCAAATGCTTCAAAGCTTTATGGCTCATCTATTCCTGATTCGTTTGTGCCTGGTATTCCAAAAAAAATTCCGGCGCTTACCGCCGCGCAAGTCCGGCAATTGGTCGCCCCGACGCTCACCGCGAAAACTCGTCCAATTGAGGATGCCTTGGCCTCGATCAATTACCATCAACGGAGAAACTATGCCGCCTACTGTTCCCATCGCAAACACACTCAAAAGCAACTTCATCAGCGCTCAAAAAAGGCACCTCGTCGCAAAACGTCGTAGTAATAATCAAAACGTCGTTGTAATGTGAAACGTCGTTGTAATGCTAAGTACAAACCCATTAGTTTCGTTAGATGTGCAAGCGAATTCCAAGCTAAAATCTAGACGGCACGTTTCAGGACTTCCGTGTTTGCACTTAGTACCTGAACTTGCTTAAGTTGTAGGGCCGAGATAAGATGGGCGGATGCCAAACGAAAAGCATCTGGTTCATCTTTCGGAAGCCGAGCGGAAGAAACTGTTAGCGGTCATCTCGAAAGGTCGTAATAAAGCCGTGGTGATCCAACGGGCGCACATTCTGCTCAAGGTCGACGAAGGCAAACCCACGGCGAGATCAGCCAGATGCTCTACATCAGCGAGCAGACCATCCGGCGGACGCGGCTGCGCTTTGAGCAGGAAGGGATACAAGCGGCCCTGGACGACAGGCCGCACCCTTCCAGGGAACCCATGCTGGATGCGAAACAAGAAGCGCATTTAATTGCCTTGGCCTGCAGTGCGCCTCCGGCCGGGCAGGCGCAGTGGACGCTGGAGCTGCTCACGAAGCGACTGATGGAAGAAGACGAGAGTTTGCACGTCTCGCCCGAAACGGTTCGGTTACTGCTAAAAAAAACAAACTCAAACCTTGGCAAGTAAAGAGTTGGTGCATTCCCGAAGTCACGCCAACCTTTCTGTGTCAGATGGAAGCGATTCTAAAATTGTATCAGCTACCCTATGATGCCAGGCACCCGATGGTCTGTTTCGACGAAAAAAGCGTGCAATTACTGGCTCAAATTACCCAGCCACTTCCTCCCCGGCCAAGTCATCCGGCCCGGCAGGATTATGAATACCGACGAAACGATACGCGCAACCTGTTTGTGCTGGCGGAACCTAAGAAAGCGTTTTAAAAGTCATGTTGCAAGCATTTTTAGCATACGTCGAGTGCTGGCGAGATAAACCATACTCTCGCTGGAGGAGGTGGTGTGCTCATAGTCGCGAGCCAAACGACGGTAACGACCCAACCATCCGAAAGTTCGTTCTACGACCCAACGATGAGGTAGCACTTGAAAGCCCTTGACGTCATCGGAACGTTTCACGATCTGCAAGATCCAACCAAAGCGTTGGCGCACTTCAGCGACGATCGAGGTGTAGCCACCGTCGGCCCAGATGAGCTTCAAGCGGCACCAGCGATTATGCAGATTGTGTTTGAGGCGCTCAAACAGCTTTTGCAAGGTCTGCAAGCCTCCAGCTCCATCCTGGATACTGGCACTATGCACCACGACCAGCAAAACCAGTCCCAACACATCCACCACCAGGTGTCGTTTCCGGCCTGGGGTCTGCTTGTGGACATCTACACCGCGTTCCTCACCGCCTTCCGAGGTCTTCACACTTTGGCTGTCCATCACCGCTGCACTGCGCTGTTCTTCGCGCCCAGCTTGCTTTCGCACTTTTTTCACCAGCACCGCATTGATCCGCTGCCAGCGGCCATCCTGCTGCCAGCGCCAATAGTAGTAGTGCACCGTCCGCCACGGAGGAAAATTGATGGGCAACATGCGCCACTGGCAGCCGGTGCGTTGACGTACAAAATCGCATTCAGAATCTGCCATTTTTCCCATTTCGGTGGACGGCCCGTTGGGTAGCTGGAAAGAATTCCGCAATCTGCTGCCATTCGGTATACTTCAGATCGGTCGGGTAGGTTTGGTTGAATTTGGACATTCTCCAATCTTACTCGACCACTTTTAAAACGCTCTCTAAGGCCGTATTTCGGCAAGTGCTGGTCACCTCGTTACGAACTAGCAGGTGTGGAACCCAAAACGATCCATTCTATTTTTGAGTCGTGGTTACCGATGGGTGGGCGCGAGCCGCTGTATGGAGATGGAAGGGCTGCACCGCAAATTGTTGCTGCGCTTAAAGCATTGGTCGGTTAGAATTTCGTATTATCATTTGACATTCGAATTATAGAAGCACCGACAGCCGTCCCTTAGGATGGCTGTCGCTTATAAATAAGCCACACTTGGTTTGGCTCTGACTTATTCATAAGCGACGTGTCGGGAATACCCTTGCAACACAAGCTTTAACATGCGGGATAGATGTTCTGGTTGTTTCTGTACGCAGTGACCCCAGCCTTTCTGACCTATGGATGGGTAAAGTGCCCAACCGGGCAGCACCCCCCCGGCCTGTTTGTGGGAGTCATCCCTCATTTTCTAACTGGCTTTTCAATTGGGTTTCTTTGTCTCATCGTCTTTACTGAAGGCGATGAGATCAATATCGATTGCTAAAGCTGACCTATGACGTTCTGTGTTGGTGAGATCACTTTTTCTGATTGGAAGACGCTGCCATTCCAGGATGGCTGGACGGATACCTTTATCTTTCGTATGCCAGCTCGGGCCTGTCTGCCACCTTCCGATTATGCCAGGTTAATTCGACGGATGATTGCCCCGGTCCAACGCGTGCGGCGCAGCGCCTCCATTTGGGTGCAGGTGGAATCGCCTGGCGACTGGTATGCGGCGGAGGTCCGCAGAACACTCAAAGGCACACAGCTGCCTGTTGCTGTGACTCGCGGAGAAGAATTAGACTGGCTGGATTTTTCGTTTCGACCATGGCTGGGAGTTACTCCGTCGCCGCCTCCACCTATTGTGGAAGATAGGCCACGCCCTGTGTCGCAAGAATCTTTGAAATGTTTGCAGGCTCTGGGGCGGATGGTAAAGGGAAACGAGCAGGAGATTGCTTCCCTCGCGGGATTACCGTTTAGTACAGTGCAGACCCTTCTCCCACAACTCCAAAAGGATCGATTAACGATATGTAAGGTTGGAAGGAAGATTCTGCGGAAGAAATCAGAGCCAGTTCGGATGGATGAGTTTCCTTCATGGCATCTTACTCGTCCGGGACTGTCTCTGGCTTTGCGCAGCTGGGGTGTGCCGTGCAACGTTCGTTTTCCTTCTCGGCTTGAACGAAATCTACACCAGATCGGAAGCAAACACCGGCACATCGCGCGTATCTGGCCGGCCTGGTTGAAGGCGGCCTGGCCGCAAGCGGAAATTTGGACCGGCTGGAGTGAGGTGGGGTTTCCTGGTTTCAGCGTGATTCCCGATGGACTCGCCTGGGGACAAGTTCAGGGATATGAAGCACTTTTTTGGTTGGAGGTCGGAGATGAACATAAGGCGAAGGATAAGATTATTGAAGATATGGCCAAACGATTAGGACAGGCTATCCTGCTTTCTGAACGGACCAGGATATGGATGGTTTTTGTACACCTTGGACCACACTGGGTGCATGAAGTTGCACGCTGGGCATGTGTAAAATTACCAATTAACCTGGCGGTTGCGATGGGAGATTGGCGAAGGTTCGGAAAGTTGCCAATAATAGAATGGGGGAAATTGACCGGCTTGTAACATAATTTATCAAGCCTCCGGAATGGAAAAGGGCTGATGACAATAGGTGATTTAGCAAGATGTCAGTTTTTGGAGTTGGTCAGAGATGGAGGTGGTTCAATGCCAACTTTGGGAGTGAACCACGATGCGCCATGAAAGGGCAGATTGGGGCAGGTTCGAACATGCCGTAACGAACGCCACCGCGCTTGGCGCGAACGGCCGGCTCAGATGCGTAGCAATAGCCAGGCGAGGTGCGATGGAAAACCGTCCAGCCAATCGCGTCCGGTGCACCTGTGTAACAACGCTTGATTTGAATGTACTTTCTCTGTACTTTTTTCGACCAACTGATGAGTTGTTCGAAGTTGAGCTAGACCTATGTTCTTGCGACTTTTGCATGGAAGGGATTACTGCGAACTTGGGATTGTTCATGGAACTCCTTGAAAAAACCGAGGAACCGTATAAGGGTCCCGCAATTCAATGACGTTTGAGGATCTCTATAAACTAGAGCAAGGTGAAGTCATCTTTGAATGTTTGAATGAGATCACCCGGCGTACCGACTTCAAAGGGCAGGTTGAATTTGCCGCGACTCCTCAGGAAATGTTCCCTGTCATGGGTTACGAACCAATCCGGTTTGGCGTTGATGGCTTCTGCCAGAACGCGTGCGTCGGGTTCGTAGCGAATATAGGCTTGAGCTGTTTTAATCTGGCTCCGTGTAGGGGCAGCAGAAGTTTCCATTTGCGCAGCCGCAAGCAACTGTGCCAATGTGGGCAGCGATCCGGGCGCTTTACGCCGGATAACTTCATCGCATTCCTTGAGAACAGTGGGCCCTATTACAGCTCTGATGATCCCTGCCTCCGCTAGCAGAAACAACTTGCGCGCACCTCCGACGGGAGAGAGCACGGCGGCAAAGATAACACTGGTATCCAGAAAGACCCTACGATTTTTTGGGCTCATATTCCGCCCGGACCTCACGCAGAGTGGCTAACATGGATTCAAGTGACCCTCCTGAATCCTGCCATTCCTTGGCGAGCTTGTTGGCAATTTCATCGACGCGTGAGCGCTTCGGGCTCATGACAACGACGCCGTCACCCAGGTCTATGAGCGTCAACATGTCGCCCTCCTCGATATTGTTTTGATCCCTCAACTCCTTGGGCAGGGTGATGATCCCTCGCCGGACGACTTGTACTTGAAATGTGTTATTCATATCCTACTCCAATCTGTAAATCCGTATATCAGTATAGCGGATAATCCGCAAGTGTCAAGACTTTTCTGGTTTTTCGTTGAAGGGGTTGTTCACGTCACGATATCTTTTCCTGCCTCAATGGCTTGTTTCAATTCGACCTTCTGCTTTTCGCACAGGCGCCGGACATCGGTGTGCGTGTTGGTCTCAGCCCAGCCCGTGCGCTTTGCCTTTTCCAGATTGGCGATGAAATCCATGACATCGCGGCCATTCTTACAGGGCTGGGGAATCTTGCCCTGCGTATACGCGCGAGATAATGAGGAAATGGAATATTCAGGGTAATCCGAATAGCGTGATGATCGAGCCGGTGGGTCGATTGGATATACTTCTATTGTGGGCGAAAGCGAATCGTATCCTGACACACTCGAGCGGCAGGCAGAGCGAAATGTTTCGGGTGGGAGTGCGGTGCATTACACTGCACGTGGAAACCGAGTGGGTCGAGACCGTGAGCGCGGGCTGGAATAAACTGGCGGCCGTAGACCCACGAACGATTCATTCCATGTTCGAGTCGTGGTTCCCACGGGTGAACGCGCCCGCTGCAGGGGGCTGGAAAAGTGGCACTCAAGATAGCTACCGTTCTTAAACACCTGGTCGGTTAAAATTCTTAATCTCACTTGACAGTAGGTAGATTCTATATGAGAATTCAGAAAATGAATGCTCAATTGAGAATGGCCAGAGGTTGATGATCGTGGAAAGGCTTTACGAATGTCAAAGAATTTTGCCTTGATCGGCGCCGGGGGATATATTGCCCCGCGGCATTTACGCGCGATCCGAGATACCGGCAACCAGCTGATCGCCGCCGTGGACCCGAAAGATTCGGTGGGGATACTTGACCAGTATTCCTTCGAGGTAAAGTTCTTTACCGAGATCGAGCGCTTCGACCGCCACCTTGAAAAACTGCGACGCGGCCCGGAAGAAGGCCGTGTGCAATATGTTTCCATCTGCTCGCCCAATTACCTGCACGATGCCCACTGCCGGCTGGCGCTGCGGGTTGGGGCGGATGCGATCTGTGAAAAGCCGCTGGTGATCAACCCGTGGAATTTCGAGGCGTTGGAAGAATTGGAGGCGGAAACAAATCACCGCATCCATACCATTTTGCAGCTGCGCGTGCACCCCGAGCTGATCAAACTCAAACAGTCGCTGCAAAACCAGAGCGGGCAGCGCGAGGTGACGCTGACCTACGTTACCAGCCGCGGCCCGTGGTACCACGTTTCATGGAAAGGACAGCAGGATAAATCGGGAGGCGTGGCCACCAATATCGGGGTGCATTTCTTCGACCTGCTGCTATGGCTGTTTGGCGGCGCTTCAGATATCAAGGTGTATACCTCGGACAACCACCGCATGTCCGGCTTTATCGAGCTGGAACATGCACGCGTGCGCTGGTTCCTGTCCGTGGATGCGCTGCAGGCGGCGATCTTGCAGGCCAAACTACCGCACGTGGATGCCTGGAATGATAAACGCCGCGAGCTGGCAGACAGGTATACCGAGCGCCTGGCTCCGCTGAAGATAGGCTCTGCCGGTGGAGCGCGCCTGGGGAAAGCACGTGTATCACCTATACATCATCCGGACGCCGCGACGGGATGACTTGCAGGCGTTCTTGAAAAATGAAGGGGTGGCGTCAGAGGTTTATTATCCGCTGCCACCACACCTGGCTGAACCCTGCCAAAAGCTGGGATTTAAGGAGGGGGATTACCCTGAAGCCGAACGAGCCAGCCAGGAAACGCTGGCGCTGCCACTTTACCCTGAACTGACAGAAGAACAGCAGGAACGGGTGATCGAGGCGGTGGGGAAGTTCATGGGCTGAATATCAGGGCCAGATGCTTAACGCGGGTCTTATTCTTGTTCTGCGCCCATGAGAAGACCGGCATCAACCATGTCCCAGGGGGTAGCAAAAGCATGGAAAATATTCAGAGCTACAACCCAGGCCACAATTACAGTCCCACTAATGCCTATATTCACGAGCCCCCGGCGACCCATTCTCATTGCCCAGTGGCGCCACAAGTCGGTGAAAGTGCGGGTACAATTAGAAAATTTTCCTGCAGAAACCTGAACCAGCTTACCACCCAGAGCATAAAGGCAGGACACTGTAATAAATTGGTCGCCAGATCTCTCCGGCTTCATGTAGAGGCGCCAATCAGTGTAAGGGTAGTTTAGACCCTAACTGCTGGAACTTGTCAGTATCCGGAAGAGTGGGCAGCCCGCCTTGTTTCTCTTTTACTTGTAAGCCTGAGGCTGTCAACATTGACAGCCATGCACGACAAAGCGTGGATATTAGAGGTGCAGCATGAAATTATTACTTAGCTTCTCCCAGGTGTCACAACGGGCCAGCGTCAAAGTTATTGTGGCGTTAATCGTGCTGGGCAATCTTTTGTCGGCATCGTCCCAAACTCCGGCAAGCGCAGCGGGAACCGACTGCATCAGCAGCGGCCCAATCAGGGGGCGCATATACTGTGACACCCTGCTTTAGCAGCCCAACAGACGGAGCAACAGTCAGCGGGGACCAGACAGTCTCGGTAACGGCGAGCGTGGTCGGAACCAACCCGGGCATCTCAAAACTCATCTTTTATTTGAACGGACAATACCTGATCACGGATTTTCAAAGTCCGTATACCTTTGTACTGCCCACCACCAAGTGGGTGGACGGCAGCGAGGTGCTGGCTGTCGCGGTTACCATGAGGGATGGGTTCATCTCACAACAATCCTCGATCACCCTGACCTTCAACAACGGGGTGCTAACCCCACCGGTCAACACCAATAGCTTTACACCGACAAGCGGAACGACACCTGGATCAGGGCAGCCATTCGTGTTAGCCGCCACCGGGGATGGAGCAGGCGGCGAAACAAATGCCGGAAATGTAACCAACCAGATCGCCTCCTGGAATCCGAACCTGTTCCTGTACCTTGGGGACGTGTATGATGACGGCACCTCGACCGAATTCTACAACTGGTATGGCAACGCCAGCACATTCTTTGGGCAATTCCGCTCGATCACGGATCCGGTTGTCGGAAACCATGAGTACACAAATGGAGCGGCCCCCGGCTATTTTGACTACTGGGACAATGTGCCCAGTTATTACAGCTACGATGCCGCAGGCTGGCACTTCATTGCCCTTAACAGCAACTGCGGGCTGCTGCACATTTGTGCGGTGGGCCAGGCCGAGTATCAATGGCTGCAGAACGACCTAAACACACACAGCAATGCCTGCACCATCGCCTATTACCACCACCCGGTATTCAATGTAGGGCAGGAGGGCTACACCACCACCATGAACGACATGTGGGCCCTGATGGCCCAGCATGGTGTGGACATAGTCTTAAATGGCCACGAACATGATTATCAACGCTGGGTGCCGCTGGACGGGAATGGAGTACCGAGCCCAAGCGGCATTACCGAGTTTGTCGCCGGAGGCGGGGGGCACGGTACAACACCCTTTATTACTACAGACAGCCGGATGGCAATCGGGTTTACGGATTCACCGGGTGCAATGGGGGCCTTACGCTTGCAGTTGAACCAATACTAGCGCCGATTATCAGTATGTGAATTACCTTGGCACGGTACTGGACTCAGGAACGGTTCCCTGCAGTGGCGCAACGCCGGGAGCGGGGAAGTATGACGACACGGATGCGGGCTGGACCTATGCGGGAACCTGGGTGTCGTACACGGCTACCGGGCCGTACAACGGCACGGAACGCTACAGCACGGTGCTCAACAGCACGGCTACATTCTCGTTCACGGGCACAGGGTTTGTGTTCTACTACTCTGCGGATAAGAATCGGGGCAGTATGCAAATCAGAGTGGATGGGAACCTGATCGCCACGCTGAACGAATACAACAGTGCGCACCTCTATCAGCGCACGTACAGCAGCCCGAGCTTTGCCTCCGGTTCTCACACGGTGCAGTTCAAGTTTGTAGGACCGTCGGGGACCTATGGGACGTTAGATGCCCTTCAAATTACTGGCAGCTCCGACACAACGGCGCCATCGGCAATTGGTGACCTGGCTGCCAGGACCAGCACCACCACGAATGGCGCGGTGAACCTCAGCTGGACGGCTCCGGGCAACGATGGGACAGTGGGGACGGCCACCAGCTATCTGGTGAGGTACAGTACATCCGCGATCAATAGCGAGGGGGCCTGGTCGAGCGCGACTATTGTGACTACAGGGATCCCGACGCCAGCGGCCTCGGGGACGGCACAGAGCATGAGTGTCTCGGGTCTGACTTCGGGCACGACTTATTACTTTGCAGTGCGTGCGCAGGATGCAGTACCGAACCTGGGCGATCTATCCAACTCGCCGTCTGCGGTGGCCTCGACGATCACCTCGCCGGGAGCGGGCAAGTATGACGACACGGATGCGGGGTGGACGTATGGGGGAACCTGGGTGACGTATTCGGCGACCGGACCGTACAACGGCACGGAACGCTACAGCACGGTGCTCAACAGCACGGCCACATTCTCGTTCACGGGCACAGGCTTTGTGTTCTACTACTCTGCAGATAAGAATCGGGGCAGTATGCAAATCAGAGTGGATGGCAACCTGATCGCCACGCTGAACGAGTACAACAGCGCGCACATCTATCAGCGCACGTACAGCAGCCCGAGCTTTGCCTCCGGTTCTCACACGGTGGAGTTCAAGTTTGTGGGTCCGTCGGGGACCTATGGGACGTTGGATGCCATCACGATCCGGCCGTAGCAAATTGCATCCATTTCAGAGAATGTTTTCTGTCCCGGTACGAAAGAACACCTACACCAGGACTGTGCTTAGCTGGACTTCTATGTTTGGGTAATTGTCAAGAGCGAACTTAGAGACAATTACCTCCAGACCGGCCCTGGACGGGTCGTTTCTGATGAAGGGATCGCAGCGACGTGAGATCTGGGTACCAGCGAATGATCAAGCAGCAGTTGCTCGCTCTCCAATTCTAACCGCTTCACAGACACTCCTGGCAGCTTCATGAAGCGTTGAGGAAGGTGCCCTCAAACAAACTTCTATCCGTGCCGATCAGTGATCAGACACCCAATGATGTATTCGCCTGGGGCGAGTGAAGCTCTTGGGGAACTACCCCATCTTTATCTCGGTCTCCGCGACGGAAACCCGTTTAGCTAACGGGCAGTTCACACCAGGGGGAAGCGGTTGGTGAGGGTTCCACACGACGGAACCAGGAAGAGCAAGTGTTCTGGTAGCTGTCGTCATTCAGCTGGTTTTCAGGCAGGCGCCTTGCGGCAGGGTACCCGTTTCCAGATATTTCCAGAGTTCGATTAACAATCTGCGAGCCAAGGCAACGATTCCAATCCGGCGTACTCGGCTTCCGCCCTGGGCAAAGCGTTTTTGATACCACTGGCTCAACTGGCTGTCGGGTTGGTAACGTAGCCAGGACCAGGCGATCTCGATCGCCATGGCGCGAATAAAGCGATTGCCTGCTTTGCTGATACCTTGTTCTGTGGCACTCTCGCCGCTTTGAAAGGGAGTGGCCGTTAGCCCCGCCAAGGCGCCCAGCTCTCGGCGGTTGTGGAAGTCTCGCCAGGCAAAGAACTCCATGACAAACAGCCAGGCGGAATGAATCCCGATGCCCTTGAGCCGCAACAATTGGCGTACTTGCTCCACCGCCGGTTGGTTGGAATTGCGGATGGTCTCCTCTCGGCTCAACTCAAGGCGACGCAGCTGTTCCCTCACTAGTTGGAGACGCTCGTGTTCTCTGAGCAGACGGAAGGAGAGGGCGGGAGGAAGGGTTGATCCATCCCAGAGCCGGATCCCTTCCAGTTGAAAGAGAAAATCCTGGTAGATCGGCAGAGCCACACCCTGGCTAGCCAACAGACCCTTAATGCGATTGATATGCCTGGTCTGTTCGCGCTCGACCGCCATCAATTCCCGGTGAAATTGCCGCTGATCTTCCTCGGCCGGGCTAGGGACTTGCACGACGCTCCACACCTTCTTCTCTCCTTGATGGTAACGCATCAGCATCGTGAGCAACTTGCCGACATCCAGGCGGTCCGTTTTGGCCCGTCGCTTGCGCCGGTTGACCTCGATACTGGCCGAATCCACGATCAGATTGTTAACTCCTGCTTGTCCCAGGTACCGATGCAGATAAAAGCCGTCTCGCCCGGCTTCATAACAGCTCAGCACCGGTGCGTTTTCAGCCAAGCCAAATCGCACCTTGGCGAGATGGATCTCTTCGGCAAGTGCCTCCAGATTCCGAGCCGCCAGGTTGCGTAACCGAGGCGGTTGCCCAAACCCCACCGTGAACCCCAACTTCCATTGTTGGTTACTAAGTTCAATGGCCATATATAGGTTCTGAGAAGTGATATTATTTATTGTGCGTGTCGCTTCTGGATTCATATAAGTTCCTTTCTCTTATGCAATCTGTCTAACTGGAGCTTACCAGAATCGACACGCCGTTTCAACAACTCAAGCGAAGCATATTATCTTTATCCATTTGAAGATTAACAAGAAGCAAGGTAAGCTAAAGCAAAAACTCTGCCAAGAGGTTGCTGATGCCTACCTTGCATACGGACTATATCACGATCCTGGGAGCGTTTGCGAGCTTGTTCTCGAATCGGATTTGGAAACATGCAAAGATTCTGTTGATCGGTGCAATCCTTTCTCCCGCCGAACGGACGGTAACGGCGGCATTGCGGACGACGGGACTGAGCATGGAGAAACATTTTGAGAATTATCATCGCATTCTCAATCGAGCGAAGTGGTCGAGCTTGGAAGCCTCCCACATCCTGTTGGGTTTGTTGATCAACACCTTTGTCAGCCGCGGTCCAGTGATCCTGGGCTTGGACGATACCATTGAGCGGCGTCGGGGGGCCAAGATCAAAGCCAAAGGGATTTATCGGGATCCGGTCCGTTCCAGTCACGGTCACTTTGTGAAAGCCAGTGGACTGCGTTGGTTGAGCCTGATGTTGCTGGCGCCGATTTCGTGGGCTGGACGCACTTGGGCACTGCCCTTTCTCACGGTGCTGGCGCCTTCTGAACGGTACTATCAAGGCAAGGCTCGCAGGCATAAGAAGCTCACCGAATGGGCTTGTCAAGTGGTGCTCCAAACCCGCCGCTGGCTGCCCCAACGCCAGCTGGTCGTCGTGGCCGACAGTAGTTTTGCCGTAATTGAGCTGCTTTTTCGGCTGCGCCAACTCAAAAACCCAGTGGCGATGATCGTGCGCTTTCGCATGGATGCGGCTCTCTATGAACCAGCCAAGAATAAGCCGGGGCAAATAGGTCGCCCGCGCAAAAAGGGCCAACGCTTGCCGACCCTGGAAAAGGTTGCCGAAGACAAACATACGCGTTGGAAGCGGCTCACGGTGCAAGAGTGGTATGGCGAAAAGAAACGAAAAATCGAAATCACCTCCGGCACCGCTGTCTGGCGCCACAGCGGAAAACCCGTGGTGCCCATCCGCTGGGTGATTGTCCGCGATCCCAAGAAGAGCTTCAAGACGCAGTCCTTGTTGTGCACCGATCTCAACATTTCCGCTGAACAAATCGTCCAATGGTTTCCACGGCGCTGGCAAGTCGAAGTGACTTTCCACGAAACGCGAACCCACCTCGGCGTGGAGACTCAAAGACAATGGGCGGACCTGTCCATCCTGCGCATTACTCCGGCCTTGCTGAGCTTGTTCTCCATTATCACCTTGCTCGCCAATGTTGACGCACAGAAAGATCAGTTGCCGGTTCAACAAGCCGCTTGGTATGTCAAGAAGCTGCCCACTTTTTCGGATGCCTTCCGCACCGTGAAACAAAATCTTTACTCCTATCTCTATTTTCAAACATCACCGCTTCGAAGCGAAGTCCGAAAATCACTCCCTATCCGCTCACGTTACCGCTTCTCTCGCTCTACGCACACCTTCTTTCAAGTATCCAATGGATAAAGTCCAGCTAAGTCCGAGTCATCCCGGCACTGCAAAGCTGATAGACAGGGAAAAAAACGGCTTCCCGCGAACAGTCGCAGGAGAGCCGTTTTGCTCTGCGAACCGTATGTCTAACCTGCCGTCGGGAAATCGCTCTGTTCCCTTGCTGGGTTGCCTGTTTTGGTCATAGAGGCCTGTACATTTACTTTGTTTTCGGCCAACACGGTCAACCGGCGATCCGTTTGCTTTTCTTCGTCGAGAGTCTGGCCAAGCAGGTCTGCGATCTTCATAAAGCCCAGTTGCCGGGCGTGTGCGCGTGCTGTGCCGTAGGCAGCGATCTCATAATGCTCTCCCCGTTGTGCTGTCCCGATCAGGGCAGCTTCCAAAGGTTCGGGGTCGGCATTTGCCTGGATCATTTCCTTTCCTTCTTCGATGATTCCTTCCATGCCCGCACATTTCTTGCCTTTGGGCTTGATCCTGAGATCATTACAGATCCCTTCAAGTCGCTGGACGTGCAGCTGTGTTTGTCGGAGATGGTTCTCGAAGGTGGTGCGCAAGTCATCCGAGGCCGCGGCCCTGGCCATTTTCGGTAGTGCTTTTATCATCTGGTTCTCTGCGCTGTAAATATCCTTCAACTCATCGGCCAGCAGGTTTTCGAGCGATGCGATTTTCATGATGGTCTCCATTTCTTCCAGGGGAAATCTTTACCCCGGGGCAAAGTCACGGACTTTTACTACATAAAAGTGTTAACGGTTGGCCTGCGGGATTGTTATTCGCCCCGAAGGGCGCCTGCACCCGGGATTTCCGTTTTTAAGTGGATTTCATCTGGCTGTCATCTCCCCATGCTAATATTTTTCTCAAGCATTTGGAAACAGCATGATGGAAGGAAGCTTTAATGCAGAAACGGCAACCACAACAGGGATTCGATCTTGGGAGCGCGATCAAGAAGTTCTTTTTATCGGGATTTGTGGTGTTCGCGTTTGTCGCCTACGTCATTCACGAGAGGCTGACCAATCCTGATGCAAGCCTGACCAACTTGCCTGCGACCCCTATCAGCGCCCCAACACAGGGCTCATCTTCTTTGCCGCAGACGGCCCCACTGTCGCCGACCACGGTACCGCAGGCTTCTTCCCCGCTTCCCACAGACACACCCCAAACTGCCTCACTACCGGCGACGGCCGGTCAGGGCCTTTACAAGGACGGCACATATAAGGGTCCGGAGGTCGACGCGTATTATGGTTTGGTGCAGGTCCAGGCTACGATCCACAGCGGAAAGTTAGCAAACGTTCAGTTTCTTGAGTATCCCAGCGATCGCCACACTTCGGTCGAGATCAACACCATTGCCGTTCCCTATCTTCAGCAGGAAGCCATTCAGGCACAAAGTGCAAGTGTGGACATTATTTCCGGCGCCACGCTCACCAGCGAAGCCTTTATGATGTCCCTGCAGAACGCGCTCAACTCGGCAAAAAACTGATGTGAAACAAACAAAGATCCTGATGGGAATGCCAATTACATTGGAGATGATCGATACCTTGGCTACCGAGGAATTGTTCGATACGGTGTTCGGCTATTTCCAGCACATTGACGATAAATTCAGCACATACAAGCCGGACAGTGAAATCTCACAGATCAACAATCATCTCCTCGAACTGGAAAGCGCCAGCGACGAAATGAAAACAATATTCCAGCTGGCAGAAGAAACGCGTCTGGCAACCGACGGCTTTTTCGATATCGAGCACAACGGGTTTCGCGATCCATCAGGGTTGGTCAAGGGCTGGGCCATTCAGAACGCCGCCGATATTCTATGCAAAAAGGGCCTCGAGAATTTCTATGTTGAAGCCGGCGGCGACATCCAGGCTTTCGGAAAGAACAGCCAGGGGCAAAATTGGCGCGTGGGCATTAGTAACCCGTTCAATATCAATGAAATCGTCAAGGTGATCTCCGTCAGTGATTGCGGTGTGGCAACCTCCGGCACTTATATACGCGGGCAGCATATCTACAATCCAAAAGACGAGGACCATCCGCTTCGCGACATAATGAGCCTGACGGTTATAGGGCCCGACATTTTCGAGGCCGACCGTTTTGCAACGGCGGCTTTCGCCATGGGCCGCGAAGGTATTTATTTCATCGAAAGGCTTCAGGGCTTCGAAGGTTATATGATCGACCAATATGGGCAGGCAACCTTCACCACGGGCTTTCAAAGGTATGTCCTAAATGATTAAGTTGATAGACGACCTGCTGAATCGCATCACCATGTATCGGTTGGTGCTGTATTATTTGATATTCCTGCTCGTCGTTGCCTTCTTTTTGAGCCTGGGCAGGGCTTTGTCTTACGATCCCTTTGCTTTGCTGGTTTCCATAGCTTTTTTGCTGGCAGTTTGTGTGATCATCAACCGCCTATTTGCGACAACTTTCGGCGTGCCAGCCAACGTCGAATCGGTTTACATCTCGGCTCTGATCCTGGCCCTCATTCTCACACCGATTAAGTCCTTAAATGATCTCTGGTTCTTCGGCTGGGCCGCCCTTTGGGCGATGGCCTCGAAATATATTTTGGCCATCAAAGGCAAGCATATCTTCAATCCGGTTGCCTTCGCCGTGGCCTTAACATATTTCACGATCAATCAGGCTGCTAGCTGGTGGGTCGGCAGCGGCTGGATGGCTCCTTTTGTCCTGCTTGGCGGCTTGCTGGTGGTCCGCAAGATCGGGCGGTTTGATCTTGTATTGAGTTTCCTTTTCACGGCCTTGGTGATTGTTCTGTTGACAGCTATTTTTAGTAACGATTTTCTCGCGACGGTACAAAACGTTGTCCTGTCGTCTCCGCTGCTTTTCTTCGCTTTCATTATCCTCACCGAGCCGCTTACAACTCCACCTACAAGATCCAAGCGCATTTACTATGGTGTGCTTGTCGGGTTTCTGTTCGCCCCGCAATTTCATCTGGGCTCGTTTTACGTTACCCCCGAGGTTGCCATTCTGATAGGGAATGTGTATTCCTATCTCGTCAGCTCAAAAACCAGGCTGGTTTTACGACTTAAGGAAATATCCCGGATTTCGCCCGATACCTATGAATTCGTTTTCACGAATCCTCGCAAATTCAATTTCAAGCCCGGACAATACATGGAATGGACCATCGGGCAGGACAACGCCGACAGCCGGGGCAACCGGCGATACTTTACTCTCGCGTCTGCGCCCACCGAGAATAACCTGAGGCTTGGAGTCAAGTTCTATCGGAACTCGAGCACCTTCAAACGGACTATGCTCTCCATGAGGAAGGATAGCGAAATTGTGGCCTCACAGCTTGCCGGTGAATTCATCATGCCTTATAGTTCGTGGCAAAAATGCGTTTTCATCGCCGGGGGGATCGGAATCACTCCATTTCGCAGCATGATCAAATACTTGTTGGACATCCGTCAGCGCCGGCCGATCATTTTGTTTTACGCCAACAAAACAAGCCATGATATTGTTTACAAGGAGATCTTCGATCGGGCTCAGCAGGAGCTGGGCATCCGCACCATTTACACATTGACCGACAAACGCAGCGCTCCTCAAAATTGGAATGGCTGGGTTGGCCGCCTCACACCTGAGCTAATCCGCTCTACCGTGCCGGATTTTAGGAACTGCATGTTCTACCTTTCAGGTCCGCGCAGTATGGTGGATTCGTTCAAAGATACGCTGCGTCGTCTCAATGTCCATCCGTCTCATATCAAGACCGACTATTTCGCGGGCCTGGCCTAAACCAAAAAGAAAGGACACGGTCGTCGTGTCCTTTTTTGATTGTTCTGATTGGGGTCTGGGCGCTTAATGCCCGCCCGGCACAGGTGCCGGCGTTGAACCACGGCCTGCCCATTTTCCCGGCCATCCAGGCATGAACACTGCCAGAAGTAATGCACCGAGTGAAGCGTAAAAGGTGATTAGGTAGGCGGCGTCGAATCCTTTCAGGGACTCGTCACAGGCCAGCTTCAAACCTGCAACGATTTTGGCTTTGGCGGCTTGCGCGGATTGGGGCGAAAGAGCAGCTAAAGAGGTTGCAGTCCCTGGGGGAAGGTTATCCTGGGCGGGGACGCCTGGCGTCTCGCATACGCCGAAGCGGGCCGTGGCTACTTGCGCGTCTTGCATTCGCTGTTGCTCCGCTTTCACCTCTGGCGAAAGGAATCCGACCAACACAGTGGCCAGTGCGGCCACTGCGACGGCCTGTACCACGAACCGGGTGCTGTTCAGTAAAGAGGAGCCGCGTGGCAACTGGTCGATATGGATGGCGCTGAGCGCGCTGACGAAGGATGTTTGCAGGGTAAGACCAACCGCAAGTCCGCGCAGCGCCAGGAGGAACACGATATAGGAAATTGGAGTGGTTGCCTGAATTTCCGCAAGTTGCCACGTATTGATGCATAGGATTATAAAACCCACCACCATGATCATGCGCGGGCCGATCTTATCGTACAGCCTTCCGGCCGAAGGCGTGGCAATTGCAGAGGTAGCCGCAACCCCCAGCAATATGACGCCCGCTTCTAGCGCAGTGCGTCCTCGAAAACTTTGCAGGTAAATGGGCATGAGGAATTCCGCGCCGAACAAGGCAACAGTGGCAACATAACCGACCAGACTGGCAATCAGAAAAGTCGGGTTGGCAAAGAGGCGCAAATTCATCATCGGCTCTTTGGCAAAATTCAATTCAATAAGGCTATGGACAGCCAGGACTGCGAAGCCAAGGCCCAGGATCACCACGGTGATGGAGCCAGTCCATCCGTCGACTTCCGCCACAGACGCGGCATAAAGCACGGCTCCGAAACCAAGGACGGCTGTAATCAGACCCAGTTGGTCGAAGAGCGGCTTGCGCCCCGTCTTGTAATCAACCAGGAAGCGACTCCCCAGGATCACACCGATGATGCCGATCGGCACATTGACGAAGAAAATCGCCCGCCACAATTGGATGTCGATAAGCCACCCGCCAAGTATGGGGCCAAGCGCCGGGGCCACAACCAGGGCGATTCCAAAAATCCCGAACGCCGTTCCTTGTTCTTTGGGCGAAAATGCCCGGTACATTTGCGCGGGCCCCAGGGGTTGAGCGATACCGCCCCCGATCCCCTGGAAGGCCCGGGCGGCGATGAGCAAACCAAGAGACGGAGCAATGCCGCACAGGAATGACCCAAGCGTGAATATCGCAAGTCCCAACAAATAAATACGCTTGATATCAAAACGATCCGCCAGGAAGCCGGAAACCGGAGTGGTAATTCCCAGAGCCAGCACATACACACTGATCACCCACTGCCCATCTGCCAGGCTGGCGCCATATTCCAGCCGCAGGGTTGGAAAGGCAATATTCACGATCGTTGAGTCCAGAATGATCATGAAGATGCCAAACATTACAGTGATTAGCACTTTCCATTTTTGCTCCAGGCCGCGCGGTCTTTCTACTATAGCTTCTTCCACATCCATGACTAAATGGCATTCCTTTCGTGGCTTATTTTTTGCATCTATTTATGAAGACGGGAAGGAATTGCTTCTTACCGCCTTCTTTAGGCGTAAGGCGGTATCATATTAAGCATCATACATCTGGTCAAGCCTCTGGGTAAGCCAATAATGCGTGAAGTTGTGATGGATAACCCTTGATGATAAAAATTCGACCCATTCGCGAAGATGAAATTCCTGCCGCCAAACGCGTTATTCTGACTGTTGCTTGCAGCATCTTTGGCTGGGAGAATAGCCTTGAAGACAGTATTCGCCACTTCGAGGCCTCCGGTGAATATGACGATATGGACGATCTGCAATCCCATTATTTCGAGAATGGTGGCCTTTTTCTTGCAGCATTGGATGATGATAAGCTTATTGGCTCAGGGGCAATTCGTAAATTAAATGACTGCACAGCCGAACTTAAACGGGTGTGGTTGTTGGAGGCCTATCAGGGCCGGGGCATTGGCTTTCAGCTCGTAAAACAACTTCTTGATTTTGCAAGTGTACAATCCTATCAACGCGTTAGATTGCAAACCAGCTATCAACAGAAAAGGGCGCTGGCATTGTACAAAAGAGTGGGGTTCGCGCAGATTCCCTGTTACAACGATGCCCCGGAAGAAGTCTCCATGGAAATCCTGCTTGATGGAACAAAACGAGAAGGAAGTTCGTCCTGATTTGGATCGAAGAAGTTCTAATGAAATCCCTGAAAAGAATCCCACCCCTGCTCGCTGCGACGTTAGCACTGCTCACCGCCTGCCTGCCATCTGCTCCGGCCAAAGTAGCCCGATCTGCTCTGGCTCGCGAAACTAAGCCAGAGGTTCCACCAAACGATCTTTCAGCCCTGGTAGATGGCAACAAAACCTTCGCCCTGAACCTTTATGGAGCCCTGAGAACTGGGGAAGGGAATATTGTCTTTTCGCCTTACAGCATTTCTGTTGCCCTCGCCATGACCTACGCGGGTGCAAGTGGAGCAACCCAATCACAAATGGCGGATGTTTTGCATTTTACGCTTCCCCAGGAGCGGCTGCACCCCGCTTTCAACCAGCTCGATCTTACCTTGAACCATGAGGGACAACCGGCAGGCAAAAGCGGGCAAGCCCTGCAGCTCGACATCGCCAATTCGCTCTGGGCGGAACAGACTTTCAACTTCGAACAACCGTTCCTCGAGCTGATCGCCCGTAACTATGGGGCGGGTGTCCGGCTCGTCGATTTCGTGAACCAATCCGAAGGAGTTCGCGGTGATATCAATCAATGGGTTGGCGATCAAACTCATCAAAAGATCAGCCATCTGATTCCAGAAGGCGCCTTGGACCCCATGACCAGGTTGATTCTGGTCAACGCCATCTACTTCAACGCGGATTGGGAAAACCAATTCGATCCAACGGATACCAGGTCGGAAGCGTTCCATTTGCTGGATGGCACGATCTCACAGGTAAAGCTGATGTCGAATGGTTTCTCGGGTTTACCCTATTCCACGGGAAGCGGATATCAGGCGGTTGAGCTTGGTTATTTGGGTGATACTGCCGCAATGGATATTCTCGTTCCTGATGCAGGGAATTTTGATGACTTCGAGAATCAGCTCACTGCGCAAAAACTCGACGCAATCCTGGGGAGTATGCAGCCCGAGGCAATGTCGCTGGAACTGCCAAAATTCAGTTTTGAAAAGGGCCTGGATCTGGGCCAACAATTATCTGCGCTGGGAATGCCTGATGCGTTTGATCCTGACCGCGCCAACTTCTCCGGCATGACGGGTGGTCACGATCTTTTCTTCAGCAGAGTACTTCACCGGGCACTGGTTACGGTGGATGAAAAAGGTACGGAAGCTGCGGCAGCCACCTCCGTGATCCTGGCCCCTACCAGCATCACGCTTCCTCAGGCAAAGCTGACTATTGACCGTCCATTCATCTTCATCATTAGGGATATCACCAGCAGACAAATTCTTTTCATTGGCCGGGTGTTGGATCCAACCAAATAACGCCTAACCAGAAATCTGGTTTCGTGGGATGTTTACGTTTCATCTGCTCCTAAACTCGATATCCGAGTTGAACCTTCTCTATCCCTTTTAGCCATTTGGGCAGCACATCGATCAACCGCCTCATGACTTCTTTGGTCCGGCCCAGGAACAATTCATAGTCGCCGTATGCTTCCCCTCCTTCCGCACCCACCAGGTCGCTAACGCCGCGTAAAATCAGCAGACGTTGGTTGTTTTTCTGTGCAACCCATGCAATGGCGCCCGACTCCCAGTCGGCAGCCACCGCATCGAATTTCTCAACAAGCACCGCAATATCCCCAGCAAAAATATCGCGGTCTGCTGAAACGAGCAGGCCGCGCGCAACTGGAGAGGGTGTAAGTCGCGGCAGCCAATTCAAATCCAGTTTCGTCGAATATTGATCAATGGCTTGGTCCGGATCGGTCATCTGTTCCACAATATCGTAGATGATGGTCCTTTCGACCAGGATAATGGTGCCTAATTCAATCCTATCCTGAAAACCCCCACAGGTACCAAGGTTTACCATCAGGTCAGGGTGATATTGATCAACCACATATTGCGTGGAGGCGGCAGCTGAGACTTTGCCCCACCCACCGTGAAAAAAAGTAAGCGTCCATTGATCCAGGATGGCGTCAAAGCGTTCACCAAAGGCAGATTCCTCGATTTTCGATTCCGGAAAAAGCGACTTTAGGGCCTTCCATTCGCCGTTCGCCGAAATGATAACTACAACTTTCATTTGGCGCCTCCTTGCAAAAAATCCGCTAATATTCTCAAGGCAGTGTCGGCCGCAAATGACTTATTCTGCAAACGGTCACCGTTAAAATGGTACAGATAGGCCCAATCTCCGCCGGTGGCAGAAAGGCCAAACCAGGTGGTTCCGACGGGTTTATCCGGCAGGCCTCCGCCGGGTCCTGCGATACCGCTGACGGAGATCGCAAGGTCGGCTCCCATCGCAGCGCGCGCACCCTGCGCCATCTCAAGCACGGTCTCCCTGCTGACTGCGCCGTACTTTCTCAGGGTATCCCAGGATACATTCAATAGGGCCACTTTTGCCTCATAGGCATAAGCCACGATACCCCCCAGGAAATAATCTGAAGAACCGGGAATGTCAGTGATTTGGTCGGCGATCAGGCCGCCGGTGCAAGATTCGGCCGTGGCAAGCTTCAACCCAAGGCTTCTTATCAAAGACCCAACCTGCATTTCCAGAGAATCGCCGGAAGAAGGGGTGGCCGTCATTAGCCCCAATTTTACATGATAAACATACCCGCGGGCGTTCGGACCTCTTAAGATTTGCAGAAATAAACCAGGATATGCAATCCCGGGTGCGAACCGCGGACTAGGGTCTTTTCTATCGGGTATAATTCATCTGCGCCAAATTATTTATCACTAACTGAGCTGGCTCAATAAGGAGATAAGGTACTGCTGGCTGTTACCGAATTTAGGACATCATAGATATGAACTTTACTCCTAAGGTATTGGTGGTGAGCAATAGCATGACAACCGGGCCTCTTTGGGCGTACAGTCTCCAGGAGAAAAACTTCGAGGTTGTCATGGAACCAAATCCGACCAAAATACTGCGGCGTTGGGCGGAGGAAGTCCCAAACTTAATTGTTGTCGACATCAATTCGGTCGAACCAACCTTGCTGGCAATGATCAGCACTCTGCGCGAAGAATCCGTGGTTCCCGTAATATTTTTGACGCAAAACAAGCCGGAAGAATACATTTTGCAGGCTTACGATGCGGGCGTGGATGAATGCGTCATCAAACCGATCAGCCCTTCTCTCTTCCATGCAAAGATAAAGGCCTGGTTACGGCGATCATCCTCTGTTCCTATGTACGCCCTCGACCCTCTGAAAGTCGGACGGGTTACTTTGGTTCCCGCAGAGCGGGCGGTAATCGTTGACGATAAGGGTCCGATCCACCTGACCAATCTGGAATTACGTTTATTCTATCTTCTGATGGGCCGGCCCGGCCGAACGGTGTCTGCCGAAGAAATAATTGAGAAGGTTTGGGGATATGGTGAGGAAGCCGATAATACGGTCCTCAAGAACACAATCTATCGCTTGCGCAAAAAGATCGAACTGGATCCCTCAAATCCACTGATCATCCAGACGGTTGCGAGCGTGGGGTACCGGTTTATTCCCGAATAGAAAAGAAAGTTATGTTCGCTGGGTGATGCAGGATTAGGGTCAGGGGGTATCGCAACGCGCCTCCTTCTCGGGGGTTGCGACCAGATTAAGTCCTTTTGCGACCGTTTTCTTCCGAATTACGACTAAATTGTTACCCATGTTGGGTATATTTATCCAGAATGACCTTGCAAGTTTGTAAGGCTTGAGGTAAATAGCGCCCTTTGGGCGCCCAAAAATCGGAGGGAATAATGCAATCCAAATTTCGCAAAACATTTCTATCTGTGTCTCTGGCTCTCGCAGTCTGCCTAAGCTTGACCAATTTCCACGTTGCCTTGGCAGACGATGCTACCCCAACTGACCCGCCCCCGGTTCAGACGACCGATGCCGCGACCCAGTCGCCTGCAAGCAATCCCACTGTGGCCCCAGATTCATCGACACCTGCGACCGATGTGGCAACAGACCCCTCGGCGCTTGTAACCGACCCGCCGGTAGATTCCACACCTGTCCAACAGGACAACTCACCGACTCCTGCGCCCTCAGACTTAACGGCTACCGATCAACCACCGACAGATCCAGCCGCTACAGATCAGGCACCGACTGATCAGGTATCTGGTACGGCACCGGCCCCTGGAGATCAGGGAACCGCATCCAATACACCCACTCCGGGGCCCACCACTACTGAAGTGGTCGTACTCGATGCGAATGGCACTCCAGTGCCATTGGCCACGCAACAAGCCGCCAATATAGTTGCGAGTACTGATCCGATGTGGTGTCCGGCCGGGGTACTACCGGGTGGCGCCGGTTGTACCATTAATTTCGCATCTGTGAGCTTGTTACAGAACAACATTAATAACAATGCCGGAAACTATGCGCAGGATGGGATTATCTATTTTACGAGTTCCGCTACAAACTCGTTCACGCTTAATACAGGTTCCATCGGGACCGGCGATTTCAACACCATCAAATCCTTCAGCCTCACGTTACAAGGTGGTTGGGATGGTTCGAACGGGGCAAGTACCTTCACGGGGCAGACCGACTTCAGCACGAATTCCGTTACCCTCGGTTCAAGCACGACGCCCTGGGGAGGGAACGTTACACTTTCCAACCTGACGTTCAATAATGCCGGCTCCACCCCGATATCGGTTTTTACCACCGCTGGCAATATCGTCCTGGACAACATAGATGTAAGCAACCAGGCCCATAATGCCAACACAGCCGTTCTCCAATCGACCTCAGGCAATATCACGATCCAGAATGGCAGTTCATTTGACGGCAACAATACCGGTGGCAACCAAAGCAATGGGCTGACTGCCAGCACCGGTGGAACCGGGTCTATCAGTATTTCGGACACAACGTTCCAGGACTCCAGGAAAAACGGAAGCCACGCAAATGGAGCTACCCTGAGTGCTCCAACCATAACCCTGACCAATGTTACTGCCAATAACAATGACAAGAGCGGTATTGCGGCTTCGAACTACAGCCTGCTGACTTTGAACAATGTAACCGCCAGCGGCAACGGTACAGGCAATGCCACTCTAGCAGGTAATGTTGGCTCGGGTATTGCAGCGACCGGCACCGCCGGCTCCAGGGTGATCGTTATTGGAGGCGCTTTCGACAACAACGCGCGTTATGGTATCGAGGATACCAACAGCACCGTTTACATCCAATCGAATCCCACTTGCACCGGAAATGTGGGTGGTTGCTATAATGTTACGGCGATCTTCGATAGCACACCGCCGACCATCACTCCCAATATTACCGGAACGCTGGGCAGCAATGATTGGTATACAAGTAATGTTACTCTCACATGGTCGATTGCTGATCCCGAATCTGGCATCCTGTCTTCATCTGGTTGCACCTCGGCCACTTTGACTTCAGAGACTCTTGGCACAGTAATTACATGTTCGGCGACAAATAATGCTGGTCTTTCAAATTCCGCCTCGATAACGATCAAAATAGACAAGACTGCCCCGTCCATTGCTTATGTCAGTCGTACGCCTGCAAATGTAAATGGATGGAACAACGCGGATGTGACGGTAAACTGGAGCTGCACCGATGTCGGGTCTGGCGCTGTCTCCGCTTCTGTTAGCCAGATTGTCATCGGTGAGGGTTTGGGCCAATCAGCCATTGGTATCTGCACCGATCTTGCCGGTAACACGGCCTCTGATGTACAAACCGGAATTAATATCGATAAGACTAATCCGGTCCTGAGCCTCCCTGCTGATATCACCGCGGATGCCACCGGGCCCTCAGGCGCGACAATTAGTTATCTGGCCTCAGTCTCTGATAATTTGGATAGCGGCGTTTCGCTCGTTTGTACCCCTGCTTCCGGCAGCCTGTTCCCCATAGCAAATACCTCAGTGAACTGCTCAGCTACGGACCAGGCAGATAACGCCGCAACGGGGACCTTCCATGTAGCCGTTGGGGATACTACTCCACCTGTCATTGCCGCTCATGGCAACGTGTCTGAATCAACGAATCAAACTACGGGTGCTAATATTTCTTACACTTATCCTGTAACCACCGATGCGGTGGATGGCTCTGGTGTGGCCAATTGTTCCCCTGCCTCCGGAAGTCACTTCAACGTTGGTGATACGCTGGTGACTTGCCATGCGCTGGACTCGCATGGGAACGCGGCCATCCCCGTGACCTTTTTGGTGCATTTGGATTATCAGAAGCCAACGGGGCAGACTTCAGGCAGCGGAAATGTCACTATCCCGGTTACGGGCGGCAAAACCTTGGCTATCGTTTGTAGCAACTCGGCTATTTACAGCCTGGCGAACTCCGCAATTAGCGTTTTATTCGACAATTTATGCAACTACCAGTCGGTAATTGCCGACCAGCCGAGCGAAAGCCTCCCTGGCAATCTCCCTGCAGGCACGTCCTTCATTCAGGGATTAACTGTGAATGTCTTAAAGATGGCACCCTGGTAAATCCGCTACCCGGCGGCGCATCCCTAACCATTAATTTCCCAATCCCAGTTGGTCAGGAAAGCTCCAGCGTATCCGCCTTGTACTGGAACGGCGCCCAATGGATTGAAGTCAGCGGACAGAAGGCTGCGGATGGCTCCTTCACGATAACCTTCAGTCAGTCAGGTACCTTCTTATTAGTAAGCAAATAGAAAGTATTGGAAAGTTCATCGAAACCATACTACCTTCTGAGAATTCCGGAGGTAGTATGGTTCGTTGGTCAAAATTTAATGTTCGAGGTAAATGATGCCGGAAAATCAAGGCTTTCCCTCCCCAATAATTGGAGCAGATCGGCCCAAAAGTGAAAGAATCCTTCACCCAAGGCAGGCCGCCAAAAATATCCGTATCGATTCCTGCTCCATCGTACTGGTGGTCAGTAACGACATGGCGACCGATCCTCTTCGCTCTCTCGCTTCACATGGAAATAGTTTTGACTTGATTATTGAGCCAAATCCGGAAAATACCATGGTGCGTTTCGTGAAAGAGGCTCCAAGTCTGATTGTCATAGACAATAACGATCAGAAGCCGGCAATCTTGGAGGTCATTAGGGCGCACCGGGAGAATTCTGCTGTTCCCCTCTTGTTTCTCACCAAAAGCAAATCCGAAACCTACCTTAGGCAAGCCTACGACGCGGGAGTGGATGAGTGCATTATCAAACCGATCAGCCCTTTTCTCTTCCATGCCAAGATAAAGGCCTGGCTGCGCCGCTCCTGGTTGGTACCTATTTACGATCTCGATCCACTAAAGGTGGGATGCACCAAATTGATCCCTTCAGAAAGAGCAGTGGTCCTGGACAACCGGAATCATATTCACCTCACCGGTCTCGAAGTACGTCTACTGTTCAGCCTAATGAGCCGGCCTGGCAAAATAGTATCCTCCGAGGAATTAATTCAAAGGATGGGGGGGTTTCGCAAGAATACCGATGACCGGTACCTGAGGTACACGATTTAACGATTGCGCAAAAAGTTCGCAAGAGATCCTGGTAATCCAGCAATTATTCAGGCAGTCCCCGGCGTAGGGTATAGGTGGATTTCAGAAATATAAGGGAATTCCGCTCATAAGCTGGCCGTGTCGTCTAAAACGCCACAGTATCCGAGCCAAACCAAATCTTGTGTCTTGGGCATTGCACCTGCCTAGGGTGAAAGGGATCAGAAAGTAGATTCTTCGAAGTGGTCTATCCAAAAGATCCCTCCCGGAAATCCGGGAGGGATCTTTTTTTTTCTCGAAATACGTAAGAGAGATGAAGATAATTCTACGGGTTCAAACTCTGGTTAATTGTGCTGAATATATTCCCGATCACTGGCCCCATGGCTGCGCCAAGGATGGCAAGCAGACAACAACAAAAAAGACCGACAACTAATCCCGGGATGAAGAGTGAGCCAATTGCCGGCCCCCATCCAAATTGATTGACACCCTTGATGGCCATGATTTCAAGGACAATGATATAGATTCCTGCAAGTCCAAGAATGATTCGAAAACAAAAGCCAACAAAGGGGATTGCAGAAAGCAGGATAAAAATACTCGATACAAGTGAATACGGTACACTTATCGCAGCAAAGGTATAGGTCAGCTGATCATTGGTGCCCTTTCCGCCAAACATTTTGGCGATCCACTGGACGATGGCTACACCAATGGCAAAAAATATCGTCCCGATCGCGGCAAATATCGGTGTTCCGCAAAGCAGGGTTATCAAGACGGCCCCAAATCCATTCCCAAGACGATCGGCGCCCACTCCTGACTGGGCCAACTGGTTGCGCAGTGTGGCCCCCTGGATGATAAGCGTGAATAAAGATGCCACAATTGAACTGAGAAACACCCACAAGTATGCAGTCGAGGCCTTTGCATTCGGAGAGGCCGCTATTGTGGCGTAGGTCTGTTCACTGGGCTTGGTAAGCGCCGGGATCCAGGTTTGAAAAAAAGAAGCGGGAGCGGCGGGCATCATTGGAGCATCTGGCATTTGATTTGACATAAGAGCCTCCTCATTGGTTTAGTAGGTTTATAACATACCCATACCCGGACTTCAATAGCCAAAAACACCTAATGTGCTTCCAGGATACGAGTACAATTATCTCTTATGGAAATCTCCGAAAAGCTGCAGGGCATCCTTGCCACGCTCCCTGCCAAGCCCGGCTGTTACCTGATGAAAAATGCCGAGGGGACGATCATTTACGTTGGCAAGGCCATCAGTCTAAAGAATCGCGTTAGGTCGTATTTTCACGCCGATGCCAGCCACGATGCGAAAACGCGCCGACTTGTGCGGGAAATAGCAAACATCGAGTGGATCCTGGTGGGCTCGGAACTCGAGGCCTTGATCCTCGAGATGAACCTGATTAAGAAGCACCGGCCCAAGTACAATGTCCGGCTCAAGGATGACAAGCGTTATCCGTATATCAAGATCCATTGGGCCGATCCCTTTCCCAAAGTCACCGTGACGCGGCAAATGGTGGAAGATGGTTCGCGCTACTTCGGCCCCTACACCTCCGCTTGGGCTGTTTACCAGACACTCGACGTTTTGCGTCGCATTTTTCCCTTTTTGACCTGCGACCGCGTCATTACAGGACAGGACAAGCGGGCCTGTCTTTACTATGACATCAAGCTTTGTACTGCCCCCTGTATTGCTGCCATTGACCAGGCAGGCTACCGCCAGATGATCGCCGATCTCATGGCTTTTCTGGGTGGTCACAGTGAAGACATAGTAGCCCGTTTGCAAGTGGAGATGCAAAAAGCGTCTGATGATATGCGTTTCGAAAAGGCCGCCGCGCTGCGCGACCAGCTTAAGGCCATCGAGTTGATTATCGAAAGGCAAAAGATCGTCTTTGCCACCGATTATCTGGATTCTGACGTGCTGGCGATGGCGCGTTCTGACGGCGAGGCTTGCGTACAAATATTCTTTATCCGGGGCGGCAAATTGATCGGTCGTGAGTATTTCATTCTTGAAGGGACGGAAGACGCGGCGGATGGTGAGGTAATGGGGCAATTTGTCAAACAGTTTTACACACAAGCCGCCTCTATTCCTCAGCAAGTGATGCTGCCCGATGAAATCGAAGAAGCCCGGATCATAGCTCAGTGGCTTAGGTCGCGGCGCGGGGGAGAGAAGGTGGAAATCTTTGTCCCTAAGGCGGGACAGCCCCATGAATTGGTGGCAATGGCAGCCGAGAATGCTTCGGAAACCCTGGCCGCCCTGCGAACCCAATGGCAGGCAGATACTCATAAACAGGAGCTTGCCCTGGCTGAATTGCAGTCCGCTTTCCAGCTCCCCAATCCGCCCAATCGTATTGAATGCTACGATGTGTCCAACACACAGGGGACGGCCATAATCGGCGCGATGGTGGTCTTCGAACAGGGCGTACCCAATAAGAGTTTATATCGCAAGTTCAATATCGAGAGTGTGGTTGGCGCTCCCGACGATTTCGCTTCAATGGAAGAAATGCTGACGCGTCGTTTCCGCAGATGGCAGGGCGCTCAGGATCAGGCTGGCCAACCTGGGTACAAACCTGATATATCTTTTTCCTTTTTACCTGATCTGATCATCATTGATGGGGGTAAGGGGCAGTTGGGGCGGGCTGTAGCCGTTTTGGAGCAGTTTGATCTGTTCGGCAAAGTCCCCATTGCAGGGCTGGCTAAACAACGCGAAGAGATCTTCTTCCCAAACAAGCCGGATTCCTTACTGCTGCCAAGGCATTCGCAAGGGCTCTACCTCGTGCAGCGCATTCGTGATGAGGCGCATCGCTACGGGATTACCGCCCATCGCAAAAAGCGCACGAAGCTGGGAATGGCTTCGCAGCTTGATTCCATACCCGGCATTGGCCCAACCCGCCGCAAATCCCTCTTGAAACATTTCGGGTCTGTAGATAAGATTAGGGAGGCAAGCCTTGAGGAGTTGAAGGCAGTCGTGCCGGAGAGCGCGGCGCAGGCCATCAAGGCACATTTGGAGTAATGAAATACGTGCGGGTGGAGTTGAGGAATGAAGAAAATCTGGATCGTAGACGACGACGAAGAAATGACAAGGGCAATCCAGCTTATGTTGCGACTTATAGACTGCGAGGCGACTGGTTATTTCGATGCGCGTTCTGCAACTCAGGCCCTGCTGGCCGGTAAGCGTCCCGACTTAATGATTCTGGATATCAACATGCCTGAAGTCAGTGGGCTTGATTTGCTCGAATTTCTGCGGCGTCGGGCTGAATGGCAGGATTTGCCGGTGATAATGCTCTCAACCGAAGCCGCTGATGTTACTGTGGATAAGGCGCTAAAGTTGGGAGCGAACGGCTATGTTACCAAGCCGGTTACAATTGAGGAATTGGAGCGGGTTATAAACTCCGCCTTCCAAAAACATTAGAAAGGTTCGATCATAATGGCAAAAGGCAAGATACAGTCTAAAAAGACCAATCGTCCCAGCACGAATCAAGTGATCTTTTTCGTGCTGACGCTCGTGATCATATTGTCGTTTGTACTTTCGCTGCTGGTAAAGCTCTAACGAATTGAAGTACAGTGACTGCTCATGCTCTGTTGGAAGAATCTCCACTGACTGTAGACGAACGCGTTTGGTAGATTGACCCTCTGCCATCGCCCATGATTGATGGCAGAGACTGGCTTACAGGCCGTCCTGTCTCTGCGCACACTGATCGGTGCGGGAACTGCCCAGCAACGAAAGGATTAATACGTGCCTGCAAGGCGCGGCGGGAGTAAGCTCGGACCTCGCGGGTATAATGCACTGGCTGTAAAAACCAAAAGAGCGGACACCTGGGCCCCCCGGATCTTTCTTCGTGCCTGAGTGTCCTTTACCATCCCGCCCCAAAAGAGAATTTATGCTCGATAAACTCACTGGCATCGAACAACGCTATGAAGACCTCGGCAGGGAACTGTTGGAGGTTGGTTCAAATTATCAACGCGCGGCTGAGATCAATAAAGAACGTGTAGATTTGCAGGCAATCGTCGAAAAAGCGCGCCAATACCGGCAGGCAATGAAAAGCTTGGAAGAGGCCAGATCCATCCTTGGCTCCGATAATGACCCTGAACTTAGGGCACTGGCCGAAGCGGACGTGGCCGAGCTCAATCCCAAGATCGAGCTCCTCGAAAAAGAGATTAAGACTTTGCTGGTGCCGAAAGATCCGCGCGACGAAAAGAATGTCATTATGGAGATCCGTGCCGGCGCGGGCGGGGACGAGGCGGCTATCTTTGCAGCCGATTTATTCCGCATGTATACGCGCTACGCAGAGGCTCAGCACTGGAAGACCGAAATCTTGTCAGAGAATGCTATTGGCATAGGCGGTTATAAGGAAGTCATCCTCGAGATCCGCGGTAAAGGTGTGTACTCAAAACTTAAGTATGAGTCCGGGGTGCATCGTGTGCAGCGCGTGCCGGCCACCGAAGCTCAGGGACGTATACACACGTCCACCGCGACCGTGGTTGTCCTGGCCGAAGTGGATGATGTGGAGATTGAAATCCCTGAAAGTGATATTGAGATCGAGGTCTATCGCTCTTCCGGCGCAGGGGGCCAGAATGTCCAAAAAAATTCCACCGCAGTCCGTCTTACCCACAAACCGACCGGCATGGTCGTTACCTGTCAGGACGAACGCTCACAATTGCAGAACAAGTTGCGTGCCTTATCCATCTTGCGGGCGCGCCTGTACGAGATCGAACAGGCCAGGCGCCGCGCCGAACTGGAAGCGGATCGACATTCGCAAGTCGGATCCGGTGACCGCTCCGAAAAGATCCGCACCTATAATTATCCGCAAAACCGCGTCACCGATCACCGCATCGGCCACTCGATCTACAACCTGCCCGCTGTGATGGACGGTGGGATTAATGAGTTCATCGAGGAGCTTTCCACTCGCGATGAAGCGGAACGATTGTCTGCTACCGGTACCTCGATCATAGACGACGATTAAACCATGTCGGCGTTGATACAAGATTTGCTGGAATCAACCGGAGTCCGTCTTTCGCCACTTAGCGATACACCCCAACTTGACGCCCAGGCTGTAATGGCGCATATTATCGACAAGCCTCGCACTTGGGTTTTAGCACACCCCGTTTCTCCTCTAAATAACGAGCAGCTGGCCCAATTAAATGGTCTGATCCAGCGCCTCGAGCTCGGAGAACCCCTCCCATATGTGCTCGGCCATTGGGAATTCTTCGGACTCGATTTTGACCTCACCCCGGAGGTCCTCATCCCGCGTCCTGAGACTGAATTACTCGTCGAACGTGGCATCGCGTGGCTCCAGGCCTCAGCTGAACGACGTACGGTTGCAGATATCGGGACCGGCTCAGGTTGCCTTGCCGTCTCTATCGCAAAGCATGTCCCGGACGTTCATATCCTCGCCACGGATATTTCATATCCTGCGTTGAAGGTCGCACGTCATAATGCGCTCAAATTTCGGGTTGCGCATCAAATCGATTTCGTGCAGTGCGACCTGTTCCCTCATCATATTGATTTGCTCTCAACCGACCGGTACTTCGATATGATCTGCGCAAACCTTCCATATATTCCAACCGAGAAATTACACAGCCTTCCCATATACGGTCGTGAACCCACATTGGCCCTGGATGGGGGCGCAGATGGTCTCGAGCCCTTCAGGAGACTATTTAAGTTGGTCCCGGAATGGATGGCCCCAGGCGGAAGAATATTGCTTGAAATTGAGGCAACGCGGGGCTTGGCAGTCTTGTCGCTGGCTTACGATACTTTTTCCTCGGCTGCGATACATCTCCACCAGGATTTAACCGGTCGCGATCGGTTGCTGGAAGTCCGATTGCCATCCGCATAAATCAAAAATGAGAACGCTCCTCCTTTCCGCCAATTCACCAGATGCAATCCTCCTTAGCCTTGAGGTACTGCAAGCAGGCGGGCTCATCGCGTTCCCCACTGATACCGTTTACGGGGTCGGAGCCCTTGCTTTCGATGAAAGAGCGGTGAAATCCATTTACGCTGCAAAAGATCGCCCTTACGACAAAGCCATTCCGGTATTGTTGGGCGATGTGGGGGATATTGACAAGACTGCCTCGAACGTACCGCCCATGGCACGCCGCCTCGCTGCCCATTTCTGGCCTGGCCCCCTGACCCTTGTTATCCCCAAAAAAGCGACGCTACCGGAGGCTGTTTCGGCCGCGGATACAGTCGGCGTACGTGTGCCAGATAATCCCACCGCGCGTTCATTGCTGCGATCTGCCGGTCCAATGGCAGTGACCTCTGCGAATATTTCAGGCCGTTTGAGCCCCTCAACAGCGCAGGAAGTGCAAGCTCAATTGGGAGGTCGTATTGATTTGATACTGGATGGTGGCAAAACACGAGGCGGAGTCGCTTCCACAGTCGTGGACTGCACGGGAACGATACCTGTTATTCTTCGAGAAGGGCCGGTCTCGTTGTTGGAAATCAAATCAGCTCTTTCATAGCGGGATAATTCTAGAGAAGCTCTAACTCTCCTTTTACCCTATTTTCAGCCTACATTTAATCGCAGGAATATAATGAAGGTTGCATTCTCCTCAATAAACCGTTCCGGGACCCATGGTCTCGGAACGGTTTCGCTTTTTGGCGTGCTCCCAATCCAAATTGACAATTAAAAAGGGTTACCCCCAAGCACATCGTGAAGTTAATGCCAATTCAAGGGCGGTTTGTCCCTTAAAGCGCAAACAAAAAAGCGGTGGGACTGAATTGGCTGGCAACAGGCGCTTGGACGGGCAATTTCGCTTCATCCCTCTATTAAGACAAAGGCCAGGTAGGTTGAACATCAATGTCTAGCTGAGAACTATGCCCCAAAGCAAAGCGATAATATCCCGCAGCTGCGATCATGGCAGCGTTATCGGTGCAAAGTGCTAGTGGAGGCGTATGCACAACGAAATCTTTCTGATTTTGAAATGTTTGGCGCAGGACTCTATTGGCTGAGACGCCGCCTGCCACAAGAATTTCTTTCACACCAAATTCTTGCGCAGCATCCAAGGTTTTGTGGAACAAAACGTCCACAACCGCTGCTTGGAAGGAAGCGGCCATGTCGGGAACGGGCAGCGATCGCCCCTGTGATTGAAAGTCTTTCACCTCCCGCATTACAGCGGTTTTGAGCCCGCTGAACGAGAAGTCCCAGGTTCCCTCGAGCCAGGCACGCGGAAAATTGAACCGGGTTGGGTCGCCCTCTTCTGCCGCCTTCTGAATGGCCGGGCCTCCCGGGTAGCCAAGTCCCAGCAGCCGCGCAACTTTGTCGAAGGCCTCACCTGCTGCGTCATCCAGCGTGGAGCCAAGATGCCTGTATTCAAGCTGGTCGGTCATCAGGTCAAGTTCGGTGTGGCCTCCAGAGACAAGTAAAACCATCAAGGGAAACTGCGGTTCGGCAGGGGCAGTCTCTCCTGCGTTATAAACCCAGGCAGAATACAGGTGCCCCTCCAGATGGTTCACCCCCACCAAGGGCAGCCCCGTGCCAATGGCCAAACCTTTGGCGGCATTGACACCAACAACCAGGGATCCCGCGAGCCCCGGACCTCGCGTAACGGCAATTGCATCCACATCTTTTAGTGTGATGTGGGCCTTTGTTAGCGTTTCCTGGACTACCGGTACGATGGAGAGGATATGTTGGCGCGAAGCCACCTCTGGAAACACCCCTCCATAACGGGCATGGATATCCATCTGTGAAGCAACCGTAGAACCTAAGAGGCCCCGTCCATTTTCAAGGACGGCGCAGGCGGTTTCATCACAGGAAGTTTCGATGGCGAGGATCCGGGCAGAAGGAAGGTTTGTCATCTCATAAATATCGCAAGGTAGACTGCATGCATCAATTCTACTTCTTATTCCATTTGGTCATCGGAAGGACAAAATCGTATGGATATTCCGCAAGCAACTCCATCTTCCCGTCCGGGCGGACCCAATAAGAATCTTCGATCCGAACGCCCATACCTTTTTCTGGATAGTACAGGCCGGGTTCTATGGTGAATACAACGCCGGAGCGCAGGAGGTTGTCATCCGAAACGGTGTGCCGGCTCCAGGGTCGTTCGTGGACATTCAAACCCAGGCCATGGCCGAGGGAGTGGACATAGCCATTCTCCAGCACGCCCTCCGTGTGCATCGGCGTGTTGTGTCCGTTGTGATGGAATTCATCACATACCAGCTTTTGATATTCCTTGAAACCGGCGTTTAGATCCAGGTTGTTAATGACCTTATCGTAAACCCCGTAGACTTCATCATAGAGCTTCTGTGCCTCCGGGGTGGCGTAGCCGAGACTCCAGGTGCGGGTGAAATCATAGAAGTATCCCCCACCCGCTTCGGCCGGGAATATATCAAAGACGATGGTCTGCCCCAATCGCAATTGGTCGCTGGGTGTGCCAACCGAATGGGGTACGCCCGCGTCGCGTCCTATCGCGAAGATCGTGCCCTCGACCTCCGCTGCGCCGCGCTCTGCAAGCCACAAGGAGATCTTGTTCTTCACCTCGGCTATGGTCAGTGGAGACCCGTCTGCTCTTAATAGAACTTCATCCTGTCTCACTTCACATTGGGTGAGGTACGAGGCTACCATGCCGACGACTTCGGTGGTGATTTTGCCCATCTTGCGGATTCGGGCAACTTCATCCTGATCCTTTGTCTCCATGGCGCGCATGAAGATGGAATCTTCCAACGGCTCCCCGACCGGTTCGATTTCCGGAAAATCAGCACGGATGGCGCCGGTCATGACCAGGAATTCCCCCACATCCAGCTTGCCATAAAACCCGAGTCTGCCTGAGCTGAAGCTTCGCTCCTCAAAGATATCCCTTGGCTGTTTGGCAAGCACATCCATGGGCCCTGTTATCAAAGGGATTACCTTTAAGCCGCTTTTGGCGGCCTCTGCCCGTTCCATCGCATTGCAATACAGCACCGGTTCCTCCCCCGGTTTCTTGAATAGCGCCGCGTTGCTTACATGCCCGCCTCCCGTAAAATAATACATCGGCGGGTTGTTCTCAGCATTTCCCACCACAAGGATTGCATCCAACCTTGCCGCTTTCATAAGTGCATCAAGATCAGATTTCATTTCATCTCCGATACGAGCGAACCGAGAATGGATAATAATGGGTGCTCTTGCTCGATCAATATGGTTCGCGGGTCAAATAGGACTCTGGCATTCTCGGTCCTGGCGATAACAGGCGGATTTTGTGCACGCAATTTCTGAAGGAATTTATCCGGACTCCTCACATCCAGAGCAAGCACATACGTTGGTAAGGTCTCACCCGGCAGGCTGCCTCCTCCTACGGTAGCCTCGCTTTCGATGACAACACCCGCTCCAAGCTCAGCTGCCCACCGTTCGGCCCGGGCTTTCACTTCCACAAGCGGCATTGCGATCATCTTCCAAATCGGGATCTCGCGGACGGCTTCGTCTTTGAGATAATGCAACAAAGTGGCGGTGATTCCAGCCAGGCATGTCTTATCGGCGCGTACGGCTCGCGCCAGGGGGTGTTTTTTGATTTTGGAAATCAATTGCGCCGTTCCGATAATGATGCCCGCCTGCGGACCACCCAGGAGCTTATCTCCGGAAAAGCAGATCACATCCACGCCCGCGGCAAGCGCTTCCTGTACGGTTGGTTCATGGGCAAGGGAGAAATCAGTGGTTTCCAGCATAGCACCGGAGCCAAGGTCATCTACTACCAGCACACCTGCCTTATGGGCTACGGCCACTATGTCTTTTAATTCAGGTTCTTCGGTAAAACCCATCATTTTGAAGTTCGACCTGTGGGCCCACATCACGAGCCCTGCCCTCGATAATTCTTCTTCGTAGTCGGACAAGTGGATTTTGTTTGTGGTTCCCACCTCAACCAGTTTCGCGCCGGACTGCTTCATCACATCTGGCACCCGGAATCCGCCGCCGATTTCCACAAGTTGGGACCGCGCAATGACTACACGCTTCCTGGCTGCCAGGGCAGAAAGAACCAATAATACCGCCGAAGCATTGTTGTTGACGACTATCGCCGCTTCAACTCCCGTTAATCTCTGCAAAACCGATTCAGCATGGGTGAGCCGGAAGCCGCGCCGGCCCTTTTCGAGGTCAAATTCAAGGTTGGAATACCCTGCGGAGGCTTCAGTGATCGCCGCGATGGTTGCTTTCGATAGCGGGGCCCTCCCCAGGTTGGTGTGCAAGATCACTCCTGTGGCGTTGATCACGCTCTGAAGGGTCGGCTTCGCCCATGTAGACAGGTGATCCTGCGCCTCAGATAAGATGGATCCGTTATCAGGCACTGACGTATCGGGACCGAGTTTTATGCGGGCGCGCACTTCGTCCAGGGTGATTCGCAATGCCTCCAATGTCAACGGGCGCCCGTACATCGAGACCAGCTCCCTGGATTTCGGACTTTGCAGAAGTTGTTCAATCGAGGGGATGCTCTGAAGATTGATCATCACTATTTTCGATCGTAGAGGCAGGGTAATCAGGATTATCAACGGTAGTGGGAGGCCGCCAACGCGAGCGCTCCCGTAGCCTGATAAGATATTCGATGGCGATCAACCCCCCTGCCAGGCCAATCCACACCCAGAGAGTGACAAGATGTCCGATCTGCAGCCAGGCCAGGGTGGAGCCATAGGCGCCAACCCACAAAGCCTGACGGACGATCGCGTGCGGCTCCACTGGCGGATCTGATACAAAACGAAGATTGAACAAGTACATAATCGGCAAGGCAGTGCCGGTGAGGGCAATAAACCACAAGGCGAAGAATCCCCAGCGTGCCCAAACAAGTGGAGGCTCATTCAAAACCAGGATCAGCGCTGCCAATCCACCCCAACCTACGGTCATCAACACGAGAGTTGAAATGAGGTATTGGCGAAACGCAGGGGGCTTTTCCATCGGATGAATTATACTCGGTGTAATATTTCGAAGCACACCTTACAGACATAATTCGCTGAGAAGTGCGAGCCGGACCTATCGTTTTTCCTGCTATTTCGCGTTCTTAAGTCTAATTTGTACCTGCACAAGATGAAAAAAGGATTTTCAATGACGGTTGAAAAATTACTTATCACAGGCTGCAACGGTCTGATAGGCAGGATCTTACTCGAACATCTCGCCGTTTCTTTTGAGCTATACGGTCTGGACCGGGTTTCAGGTCCAAAGGCGCACAACATCTTTCAAGCCGACATAGCCGATCCCAGGCAAATCCAGGGGGTGATGGATCAGATACCATTCTTGAAGTATATTGTTCACCTGGCGGGTGATGCCCGTGTGGATGCAGAATGGGAATCAATCTATCCAAACAATATTGGCGGAACCAAAAATATTTACGACGCAGCCCAGGCTCACGGAGTCAAACGTGTAATATTCGCCAGTTCCAATCATGTTACCGGGGCCTATGAGGGCTTTCCGCCGGGCCTGCACCTCAGGAAGCTTCAGGACCTGATAACGACCAACGACCCGATTCGGCCCGATGGATTCTACGGCGTTTCCAAAGCCGCGGGCGAAGCGATCGCCAGGATGTACTATGAACTTTATGGTCTCGAGTCAATTTGCCTCCGCATCGGGTCCGTAACCAAAGAGGACGATCCTCACGTGAATCCACGCTACGCCAGCACCTGGCTAAGCCACAGGGACCTTGTCCAACTTGTGGAGAAGAGTCTTCTTGCTCCTGTGGCGTTTGGGATTTATTACGGCGTCTCCAATAACCGGAAACGGTTTTGGGATATTGCGAATGCAGAGTCAGAGATCGACTATCAGCCCGAAGATGATGCTTCCCGCCCGCTGTCTACCCCAAGTTGAGGTTGAAGATGAATGTTTCCGATGCCGTCCGCACCAAGCGCGCTGTCCGTAAGTTCCTTGACAAACCTTTGCCCAAGGACCTTATCCATTCCATTCTGAACGCCGGACGGCGCTCCCAATCATCGAAGAATGAACAAACCTGGCAATTCATTGCAATTCAAGACAAGGAGGTTCTCAAAGCCTTGTCTGGTTGCGGTCAATGGGCAGGACATATCGCAGGCGCCGCGCTTGCCGTGGCAATTCTCACCCCTGATCCTATAGCCAAATTTCAGACGATGTTCGATGCGGGCCAGGCTGCAGCTTATATGCAGCTGGCCGCCTGGGAATCGGGCATTGGCTCCTGCCCTGCCTCGATCTATGAAGGAGAGAAAGCCCGCGAGATTTTGGGATTCCCGCCCGCGCTACATTTACGGATCACCTTATCATTTGGTTATCCGGCTGACGAGAACAAGTTGTCCGCTAAACCTGTGAGAGGCGGACGGAGACCGATCGAGGAGCTGGTACACTGGGATAGATGGTAGATCGGCATTTGCCCGCCCCACTATACGCTAGAGCCCGGTAATTCTCATCATTCTATGATTGAATCTGATTTATGATTTCACGACGTGATTTTCTGAAATTAAGCGGCGCCGCCCTGCTGGCCACCGCTTTTGCCAATCTCGATCCTCGCCGCGCTGATTCGATCTTGCCGCTGCCGCTGCCGATCTACCATGGCAGCAGGCTGTCTTCGCGTATCGCCATGACATTCGATGATTGCTGGCACCCTGAGGTCCTGGGACAATTGGGGGAGATGGTCGGCCCATATCCCGGTTTTCATTTTACTTTTTTTGCCATCGGCGACGCTATTCTAATTGACGAAACCGTCCATCCCGGTATCTGGAAACAACTTTACCAGCAGGGACATGAGATTGGTTACCATACTTTCCATCACATTGATCCGATAGTGATGTCTTCGAAAAGCCTGATCGCGGACTTCGACCAGTGGATGGATACTCTGCATCAAGTTCTTGGGTTTCAGCCAGTTGTGCACTTTGCCAGGCCCCCTTATGATGACATAACACCGTCGTTTCAGGTCTTGTGCCAGGAGCGCGGTCTGGTGGCGACTCTTTACTCCATTGGGTATGAAGCCCCAAATACCGATCAGGGCTTGAACTATGCCGCTCGTACCCAGAACGGTGATATTGTTCAAATGCATACTTATGAGGATCCGAACAATAACAGGCTCGATGTATCCATCACCGCAAGAGTTCTGCCCTATCTGGCTGAAAAAGGTTTTCAGCTGGCGACAATGACAGAATTGTACAATGATCTTTTGCTGGAACAAAATAGTTCCGGTGGCTGCGACGTCGGGAGTGGGTCTTCCCTCACACGCACCTGTCTTGACTAAAAGGCGTTATATTAAATTGGCATAATTCTCCGCGAACAAAGCAGGTTGGCCGCCTGTATGCCAGAACAACACGGTTTCATCTTTCTTGAAAAACCCCTTGCGGATTAGGTCAATAAGGCCTGCCGCTGCGCGGCCTGTGTAGACTGGGTCAAGAAGGAGTCCTTCGGTTCTGGCGAATAAGCGAACTGCTTCGGCCTCTGCCCCAGTCAGCACACCATAGCCGGCCCCGCAATACCCGGCGTTTGCCAAAATTTGATCGGGGCTGAAGACCAGACTTTCTCCTAACCGCTGACTCGCCTCGGAGGCCAGGGCGGAAACATGGGTTTTAAGCCAGTCCTCAGATTCATCGATGCTGATGCCCAGAACTTTTCCGTGGTAACCGAATACGCACTGGCCTAGCACCAGGCCCGCATGCGTTCCGCCCGAGGAGGTGCCAAAGACGATCCAATCTGCCCGGAGGCCTTGCTTGATGAATTCCTCCATCGCAAATGCATAGCCCATTACCCCTGTCGTACTGGAACCTCCGTAAGGGACAAGGTATGGTTTCTTCCCTTCGAGCACAGCCTTCTCAAACGTTTCTTTCAACACTCGATCTCGATCTGCACGGTCGGCTACCGGAACGATCTTCGCTCCCAACAATTCATCAAGCAACAAATTGGCAGACGCGTTTTTTGGACTCTGGCCGGTCAGCACCAAAACGCATTCGAAACCGAATTTGGCCGCAGCGGCAGCCGTTTGTCGGCAGTGATTTGACTGCAGGGCGCCGGCGCTGATCAACATATCGGCGCCTTGCTCTCGTGCTTCCGCGACCAGGAATTCCAGTTTACGCGTCTTGTTGCCGCCGAAGGCAAGCCCCGTCTGGTCATCCCGCTTGACGAACAACTGCGGTCCGCCCAGAGCGGCGGTTAGCCGAGGCAAAGATTCAATCGGTGTTGGCAAGTGAGCAAAGTTTATTCTGGGGATCATGCTATCTCTCCATTTTCGAAATGGACCGTCTCCGTGATAAAACACTGATTTTCTTGGAGCCTGTTAAATTCTACTCCAGCATTCGTTGGGTGCGTGCCGCGCCTCGCGCCCTCATGATACCCAGAATGCGCGGAATAAGTTGAGTATAGGTTTTATACCAAATCTGACTTGCAGGATAATCCCATGCTCCAAGAGTCCGTATAACCCTGCCCCCCAACCCTTCCTTGAAGCGGAAGACCCCCCACATCGAATCGCTCTCTTCGAACTCATCAGGTGCACCCCATAGATCATAGACGGAACAGCCATGGGCTTTTGCACTCTGCATCGCTCTCCACTGGAGTAAATAATTCGGCATCTTTTCGCGATGCGACTCCAACGACATGCCATAGAGATAATAGGCTTTGTCCCCAAAATAGAAAACGAAGATTGCGGCTACCGGTTCGCCGTTGACCTCTGCGATCAAAGGTTCGGCGTGTGGCCCATCATTATCGCCAGGCTGTTGCATAAAGGCTGTCCAGACCGACCGATAATAACCTTCGTCTCGGATTACAAACCCATCGCGAACTGAGGTCTCTGCATACATTTTGTACAAGAGAGGCAGATCAGCCAGAGCTCCTACACGCAGCGCCACGCCTTTCTTCTCGGCCAGCCGAATGTTATAGCGGGTTTTCTGTTTCATACCTGCCAACATCTCAGCTTCGGAAACAGACACATCGATCTGCACCGTATTACGGAATTGGATTTGATCTGATGAAAAGAGCCAGCCTCTTTCCTTCAGTGTAGAAATAATGAACTGCCCTATCTTGTCTTCCTTCGCCTCCTCGCTTCCAGGTATTCCGGTTCCCACCACGATATCCGGATCAAACTTCAAGAAGATCGCACCCTGCTCTTTCGCCAACCCCTCTACATCGCTTAGGACTTGCCCGGCAAGCTCTCTGTTGGACCAATCCAGCAGCGGCCCCTTTGGTATGTAGAGGATGCATAGCCGGGCGGCAAGGCCGCGATTGATCACCGTGCGTTTCAGGATCATCGCCGCAGCGTTCACCGATTCCATATCTCCGGCTCCCGACTTCCAAATATAAGGCATCGGTTTCCAGCCATAGGCAGCTTTCACCTGCGCCCATTCCCAGGTTTGCAGGAGGTGTGGATTGGGCAGTTTCAATAGAATGTCGTTCCATTCAGAGGCCCCACCGCTAAAAGCCTGCATCAGATACTTTCTCTTCCGGCCATGCGCCTGAGATACAACTGGTACAACCAGGGGATATAAACTCGATCCAGAGCTTGCGCCGCGCGCTTGATTTCTCCGCCAAAACCCCGTTTATAGCGATAGACTCCCCACAGACCGTCATGGCGGTTCTCAAAATTGACCTCGAGTTCCGCCTCATCCTTATCAGGCACTCCCCACAGGTCATATTCTCGGCAGCCTCGCGCCCTGGCCCAGCGCATTGCTTCCCATTGCAGCAGATACGTTGGCATCCGGTTGCGCTCTTCGTCGGTTGACGCGCCGTAGACATACCAGGCGCGAGATCCGTTCGCGAAGACCATCAGCGCAGCCAGTGCCGCTCCCTCGAATTCCGCAACCAGCAGTTCGCACTTCCCCACTGGCTGAAATAATTGATAAGCACGTTGGTAGTATTCTTCTGAATGTACGCCAAAGCCGTCACGCCCTCCAGTTATTTGCAGCATCTTATGAAAGCTGTCAAGTTCATCCCAAGCGTGGACCCTCACTCCCTTTTTTTCCGCAAGACGAATGTTATAGCGGCATTTCTGTTTCATGCGCGCCAGGATTTCATCTTCGCTGCCCTGGAGATCCACGACGATCGTGCGCGGCGGTTGAATGTTGTACTCTGACCGGGCCCAGGATTTTGTCGTTAACATCGGAGTTTCATTCTCCCAGCGGTCAGGTTCCAGTTTGCAAAATATGGCATGATGTTGTTTGCAAATAGAATCCACCTCACCCCAAAATGATTTGGGGTTGCTGCCAGCTTGATCGGCAAAGCTTGGTTTGGGTATATATCCTACGCTAAACCCCAGCGGTAATTTTCGAAACAAAACCTGGGCCCCAACCGCCCCGTTGATTATGCGTGCGGCTTGCCAGCCGAACGCCGCTTTCAATTCGCCCCATTCTCCTGTTTGAAGTAGATGCATTTCTGGGTGGGCGCTGACATAGGCTTGCCATTCAAGAAGTGGATTTTCAGGCATGCGTTAAAGGTAGAAAAGAATAGATTCTCGGGTACAATCCGTCAAATTGCGGACCGACCATACACTCAGACAATGGAAGTAATATCGGGAGTGGGCGTCTCGCTGATTGCTGCACCCGGAATGGTCTCGTCGAGCAGGTTAATGATTTCGTTGGCGCGACCCTCCGAGATCAACAACTCAAGGTTGCCTAGGACAGTCTGCAGCTCCTGAGAGGCCGGCGAATCTTCATTTTCCGACCGAACGATATCAGGATGAGCTGTCTTCTCGTATGTTTTGCCTTCTTCCCAGAGTTCTTCACTGAGCTTCTCTCCCGGACGTATGCCAGTAAACTCGATCTCGATATCGCGGCCGGGTTCCAGCCCCGATAACCGAATGAGATCCTCCGCAAGCTCTAGAATGCGAATCTGCTGGCCCATGTCCAATAGGAAGGCTTCGCCTCCCGTCCCCATGGAAGCAGCCTGCAAAACAAGATGAACGGCCTCCGGAATGGTCATGAAATAGCGTTCCATATCGGGATGCGTGATCAGCACAGGCCCGCCGTTCGCGATCTGCCGTTTGAAAATCGGGATGACGCTGCCGCGGCTACCCAGCACATTTCCAAAACGAACCACCGAAAATGCGCGGCCGGTGCGATGTGCAGCATCCAGCACGATCATTTCGGCTAGGCGTTTCGTTGCGCCGTATACATTTACAGGCCGCACTGCCTTATCCGTAGAAATCAGGACCAGCCTCTCAACCTCGAATTCTATGGAGGTTTCAACCACATTTCGCGTGCCGAGGACATTGTTTAACACGGCTTCTTCAATATTGGCCTGCATCAGGGGCACATGTTTATGGGCCGCGGCATGAAAGACAACCTGGATTTGATGGTCATCGAATACAGCCTTCAAACGGGTTCTATCCTTGATATCAGCAATGACCCCCTGGAATTTGAGGGAAGGATAATCTTCTTTTAGTTCGATCAGTGTCTCAAAAATGCTGTTTTCACCGTGGCCCAGTAGGATCAATTCAGCCGGGTTCCAACGCGCGATCTGGCGGGATAGTTCGCGCCCGATTGATCCCCCGGCCCCCGTAACAAGCACCCGTTTCCCCGTTAATACTTCTCCGATCATGTCCTCATTGATGTGCGTCGGTTCGCGCCGTAATAGATCGGTGATATCCACCTCGCGAAGTCGGCTGACACTGACTTTTCCACCGATCAATTCATAGATTCCCGGCATCGTGCGGGATGAAATGCCCTTGAGACGGCAGGTCTCATGGACCAGGCGTACCACGCGGCCAGGCGCGGACGGAATGGCAAAGATGACTTCGTTCACATGCTCATTCTCAAGCACCTCGGCCAGGTCCTTTATAAAGCCGATTACCGGGACCCCATAGATTTCCTGCTTTTGTTTGCCGGGATCATCGTCAAGGAAGCCAACAGGAGTCAGATTAAGTTGAGACGACCTTTGAAGTTCGCGTACCACCAGGGCTCCCGCATCCCCTGCCCCGATCACTAGGGCGCGGCGTGATGTGCCGTTGCGCGGCGCGGCCGACTGTTCTGCCAGGATCCGCAAAGCAAAACGCGATCCGCCGATCAGCACCAGCGACAACAACCAGTCAATGCCGAGAGCCGAGCGGGGCATCCCCGGAATCACCAGGCCCGCCGATATTAATGTGAGCATCACGCCGGAGGTCAGCACAGAGGCGGTGGTAACGGCAGCGGTGATCAATCGCAATTCGTGTGTACTGGCATAGATCCATATTCGGCGGTATAAGCCGAAGAAATAATATGTGGGTACCTTGACCAGGATTGCGGCGCCGCACATAATAAGCATAGCCGGGAAATAAAACGGCAATTGGGCCACATCCAGACGCAGGGCAAAACTGCCCATTACCGAAACCAGGATAAGGGCCACGTCGCCGAAAAGTACGTAGCGGTTGCGAACGCGAGGACGGGATTTTATGGCTTCCACTCCACCGTTTCTTTCAGCCCGTCTGCAAGTGAGGTTCCCGCCCTGAAATCCATTATCTTGTCTGCCTTTGCCGGCCCCCCCAGCGATTTGTAGATGTCTCCTGCACGCGGCTCGGCAAACACCGCCTTTGGGGAATTGGGAATGAGTTGGAATAATATGTCAAGCAGATCCAATAAACGCGTCTCCCGGCCGGTGCAAATGTTGAAGATCTGTCCGGCCGCCGCGGGGTGTTCCGCGGCAATCAAGTTGGCGCGCACCACGTCGCCGACAAAAATCAGGTCGCGCGTTTGCCCACCATCGCCAAAAACCGTTACGGCGCGCCCGGCGCGCAAGCAGCTGATGAAGATCGGCACGGCTGCGGCATACATGGAATCAGGGCGTTGGCGCGGGCCATAAACGTTGAAGTAGCGTAACGCCGCAACCTCGAGGTGGAACGATTGGGAATAGAGTTCGGTGAACATTTCATCCACGCGCTTTGATAGGGCATAAGGCGAGAGAGGCCGGCTTGCTGTTTCTTCCACAAGCGGCAGGGCATCAGAGTCACCATAAACCGCCGCGCTCGAGGCAATGACCACCCGGCGCACGCCTGCTTTGCGCGCAGCTTCGAACAATAGGTTTGTACCGTTGATATTTACATCGAAGCATTCTTTGGGTTTAGCCATCGACTCTGGGACGGAGACAAAAGCTGCTTCGTGAAAAACCACTTCAACGCCGCGTACCGCCTGGGCCACCGTCAGCGGATCACGCAAGTCTCCGTTCACGATTTCGATCCGGCTGCCATTTTGGGAGTTGGGCAGATCGTCAAGATTCGTGCGCTTTCCCGTCGAGAAATTGTCCAATACCCGCACAGAGTCCCCCGCTCGAGTAACGCGCGTACGATATGAGAACCGATGAACCCCGCGCCGCCGGTTACAAGATACTGCTTCATGTTACCTCCCTTTCCTGCTCAATACCGTTCCAAGCGTCCTAAGAACAATGGCTGAATCCATCACCAGTGAACGATGCTTGATGTAGTACAGGTCGTATTCCAATTTAACACCGGTCTCAGTAACGCTTGCAACATAGCCATAGTTTATTTGAGCCCATCCGGTCAATCCGGGTTTGACTAGTAAGCGCGCCCGGTAAAAGGGGATTTGTTTCTGATATTCTGCCACCAGTTGAGCCCGCTCGGCTCGCGGCCCGACCAGGCTGATATCGCCGCGTAAGACATTCCAGAACTGAGGCAGCTCATCCAGATGCAGGCGCCGGAAAAAATCACCTACGCGCGTTACGCGTGGGTCATGTTTGGATGCGGGGAGATATGATTGTTCGGCTTCCGTATCGTGAAACATACTGCGATATTTATAGATCGTGAAAGGCTGGCCACCTTTTCCCAGCCGATCCTGGGAATAGAAGATCGGCAGGCCGCTGTCGATCAAAATAGCAAGGGCCATAAAAGGAAAGATCACGATAAAGATGGCCAACCCTATGAGAGCGCCGGTGATATCGAGCAGGCGTTTGAGCACCTCGTAGAATACACTTACCTTCAATTGGTCCACAAAGGAGCGGATTAACCAGTCGGATTCGAGGTGGTGGATTGGTACCCGTTGTGTGATCTCTTCGTAGAGGATCGGCATGCGGGTCACTTCCACCCCGCGCTCCTGCACGTCAAGAATCGTCTGGAAGGTACTGCCTTGTATATCTCCCGTGATCGCCATGACAACATCTGAAACGCGATATTGATCGATGATCGCGAGCAAGTCCCTGCTGGTGCCTACAACCGGATAGCCCTCATACAGTTGATTGATTTTTTGAACATCATCGTCGATAAACCCCACCAGGTTGAACGGGCGGGGGTTGGCATCACAGTAGACCCGCGCAAGCGTAAGGCCAGCCTTGCCGGCGCCCACGATCAACACCCGGCGCTGGAGGCCGGTTGAGGTATACAGCCTGATATAAGACCCGCGCCAGGCAATGGTGAGGAGTGAAGTGATGATGATAAATGTGCCGACGACAATACGGGGCAGCGACCCTGGGTCGGGGTTTAATATGAAGATTAGCGAATAGATCACGATCCCGACGAAGGCCGCCAGCGCGATTCCGCGAACTGTCCTGGCCCCGCTGGCTGCAGCATGCATGTCATAAAGTTCTGTCATTAGCAGAAGCCATCCCAGGGGGAGCAAATAGAACCAGTAAGGGACCTGTATCCTCACCAACAGCTCGGCCCGCTCCGGCTTCACCCCCAGCGAGATTAAGGAGTATATGGAATACTGCTGCCAGACAAATAACGAGAGAAATGCTGCTGAAATGGATGCGACCAGGTCGCCGATCAACAGAAGCAATCGATGTTCATTGGGCCTCAGTCGCAGGCCGGGACGCATTGTATCAGTCATGATTATTGAACGGTGATGAAACTAAACTCCATAAGAATCCGCTGCCCCATGAGAAATGCATCGTCAGGATGGCAAGCATAAAACCCGGAATGAAGGACGGCTTGCGCTGGCGAATCGCGAGCTGTATCCCGGCAGCCATAAGGATAAGAAGATAAATGCTGATCTCAGTACCCAAAACTATTCGTGCAATATTCTCAAAGATGGAAAACAGGAGTAAACCAACGATGCTCAAAACGAACAATGGCGGGAGTGCCTGTCGCCAGCGCAGGGTCGCGGGATAGCGGGCAAGCATTCTGAACTTCCAAAACCCATATCGAGCGTACTGCTTTGCCAGTTCCATCAAAGAGGCGCGGGCGATGTAGGTGGAACGTATCTTCGGGTCCAGCCAAACCACGCCGCCGTTTCGACGGACTCGCGTATTGAATTCATAATCTTCGTTCGCCAGCAAAGTCTCGTCGAAACCGCCGATACTTCCGATAAGCTCGACGCGAAAGGCCCCAAACGGAACGGTATCCACCGCCCCAGCTTTCGCCTGGAGACGATACATTGCATCGCCGACACCCAGAGGATGCGAGGCGGCCACAGCGATGGATTCTGCGATCCAACCCTCCCCCCCCGGGCGGATCATCCAAACACCGCCGACACAGTCGCCTTTCCCTTCTTCGAGCGCCTGCACGCAACGTTCCACATATTCAGGGATCGGCATCGAATGAGCATCAAGACGGACGATAATCTCGCCCCGCGCCTCCTTGATCGCCAAATTCAGGCTTGAGGGAATGGTACGCCGCGTATTATCTACCACGCGCAGCGCAAGCTCCGGATGGCAGCCTTGAAAATTCTCTATCGCGGCCAGGGTTTTGTCTTGTGAGATTCCGTCCGAGATCACCACCTCTATTTTTGAAATGGGATAAGTCTGCGCCAGGATGGCGTTTAGAAGGAGGTGGATGGTGACTTGTTCATTGTAACATGGGACAATAATTGACACGGAAGGCGGCATTGGCACTTACTTTCCCAAACGTGGAACCGGGTTATTTGGAGGACATCAGCGGCAGATGGACAACGAAGCCGGTTCCGCGTCCCCGGGCACTCCGGACGGTGATTCTACCACCGTGGGCCGCCACAATCTCATTCACGATAGCTAACCCCAATCCGGCGCCGTGTTTCTCACCCCCTGATCGCGATGTATCTACCTGATAAAAACGGTCAAAGATCTTTGGAATCGCATCGGCAGGTATTCCTTGTCCAGTGTCATTTACCGACACCTGTATCTCATCTTTGTCACCCCTCGCCCAAAGATCCACCCTCCCATCATGCGGCGTGAACTTAATCGCGTTGTCCACCAGATTGGTAAAAACCTGTGCCAGGCGATCACCATCTCCCATCAAAACCGGCAGCTTGTCCGGGAGGGATAAATTCAAATCAACTCCCGCCTGTGCAGCCATGGGGCGGAATTTTTCCACTACACTTTTTAAAAGCGCTTCCATTTCCACCGGAGACACCTTGAGATCGGCTGTGCCGGCCTCCAGCCGGGCCAGATCGAGGAGATCCAGAGCTAGGCGGTGCATCCGTCCCGCTTCGTTGTATATTACTTCTGCCGCTTGCCGCTTGGCTTCCGGGGTATCAGCCGTGCCGTCCATGATTGCCTGGGCAAAACCCTGAATGGATGTCAGCGGCGTTTTCAATTCATGAGAGACATTGGCGACGAAATCCCGCTGAGAGGTTTGGCTCGATTGCACGCGGGCCAGCATGGCATTGAATGCCCGCATCAATTCTCTGACCTCATGAGGGCCGGCCTCCTTAACAGCCGGCATGGCATCTTGTGGGATTGTTCGGGCTGCGGCAATGACCTGCTGCAGGGGGTCCGCCACCCATCGTGCCAATACATAGGCCAGCACCAGCGAGAGCAGGAGCGCAACAATGCCACCTTCCACCAGGGGGATCGAAAGTTCATCGGTCAATAGCGCCACCACCGGCGCCACCTTGGGCCTCGGTGCAGCGATCATTAAGCGATCGCCTCCTGCCAGTCTCCTTATTGAATATAACCAAGCTTGGCCCGACTGATCACGCACTGACGGTACGGCTCGAGGGATCAAAAGCCGGGTTGGCAACTCCAATACCGGCAATCCCGCGCCGGTATCTCTGATTAGCGTGCCGTTCGCGCTATACAGCAGCACCCGCACGTTGAACGCCGTTGCCACGGTGTCTATGCCATTGGCCGGATTCGGCTCGGCAGCCAGGGCCTGTCCGGCCGCCTTCAAACCCACCATGGTTTGGCGATAAAGGAGTGGATTCCCAAGCAGGAAGAGAATTAAAACAAACGCCACAACCGCGAGAGCTGTGACGATGAGGAAAGCATAGCTTAACCAGAGTCGGGCACGAAGAGATGAGAACATTGGGGAGAGATCGCCGGGTTGAATGAAAGCTTAAGAAACCATTTTATAGCCAACACCCGTGACGGTCTCGATTCTTATCGAACCACCGTCCAGTTTTTTGCGAAGGTGCGCAATGTGGACATCCACGGTCCGGGTCTGACCATAGAAATCAAAACCCCACGCAAGCTGCAGCAGCTGCTCACGGGTAAAGACGCGGCCGGGTTGACTGGCAAGGGTAAAAAGTAAGTCAAATTCCTGAGTTCGCAAGCCAAGGGCCCGCGAACCGAGGCGCGCTTCACGCCGATCTGGGTCAATTTCCAAATCCGCAAGATGGATGGGCCTGCGGTCACCTTGGGTTTTGGGGTCGCCGCGGCGTAGGATCGCCTTCACCCTTGCCACCATTTCCCGAGGATTGAAGGGCTTGGTTAAATAATCGTCCGCGCCAAGCTCCAGGCCCAGGATTTTATCAATATCCTCGTCACGGGCGGTGAGCATGAGGATTGCGACCTCGCTATTGGCCGCTCGCAATCGGCGGCAAACCTCAAAGCCGTCTAGTTTGGGCAGCATGACGTCCAGGACAACCAGGTCCGGATGCTGTCGGTTCACGGCCTCGAGCGCCGCCTCCCCGTCCGTTGCTTCTTGAACATGATAGCCTTCGCGTTCCAAATACATGCGCGCCAATTTAACGATGGCAGGTTCATCATCCACAAGCAGCACCAGCTCAGAAGGCATCGGTTCGAGCTACCCGATTCAATCGCCGCTCGCAGCCCGCAGCAGTGCCACCACTTCAATCTCAACCATCGCGCCTTTAGGCAGACCTGCCGCCGCTATCGTGCTCCGTGCGGGCGGGTTCTCAGGAAAGAACTCGCCGTAGACTGCATTCATTTTTGAGAAGTCGTTCATGTCCTTCAGAAAGACGGTGGTCTTAACTGCAAAGTTCAGGCCCGAATCCGCGGCTTCCAGCACGCTTTTGAGATTGGTCAATACCTGCCGTGTCTGGGCTTCAATACCGCCTTCCACAAGCTCGCCGGTGGTCGGGTCAAGTCCCGCCTGACCGGCAGTAAATACCAACGATTCCGTCTGGATTGCCTGCGAATAAGGTCCAATGGCCTTCGGGGCCTTATCGGTAAATACGATTTTTTTTCCTTCGGTTGTAAACATGAATACTCCTTGAGGATTTGGCTTTAATTACTCGTGGTGTTTTGGGTCAGTATACAACCGAGACACAGGTGAGGCAATACCCGCCAATGCGAAGCCTACAAAGTATTTCATAAACTGGTGTGGTCCGTTTTTTCTGATTTCTATACCAACCTTCTGCTTTCTACTCTGAAGAGCATGAGGACGAATTTGGGGATATATGCAAAGAGCGGTAAATACACAGGGGCAAGAATGATCTTGTCCCTGTGTTTGGGCTTGGGTGTATCAGCCGCTGGTTTGCGTGGGAGCCGGAGTGATGGTTGGCCTATTGGCTGCACGGAATTCTCTTATGGCCTCCCGCAGCGCTTTTCTGGGGTCCTGTAGCAATTGACGGATGTTCTTGAGTTGGGACGCAAAGTCTTTGACCGTTGCAATTGCCTGAGTTTGATCGACCACATTGCCGTTCGCATCAAAGCCCTGGTGCGAGGAGAGGATTTCGCCGGCACTCTGGTAAATGGGTTCGGCTTGCTTAACCGCTTGACTAAAGGTGTCAAAAGCGGGCTGCAGAGCTGAAGTGTCTTTGCCATTTGCCTTGGCTTTGTTGATTAGGTCCTGCGCTTTCGACAAGATCTGATCAGAATTATTAAAGAATGCGCCCAGCCTGCTATAGATAGCCTGCTGCCTTGACCAGATTCGCTCAAGGCGGCTGGTTGATTGTTGAGCTGGTGGCATAGGCGTTACCGGGGCTGAAGGCCCAAGCGCAAAAACATTTGCTATCGGCACTGCGCCCAGCCCAAGAGCAACGACGGCGGAAGCCAGAAGTATTCGTTTGAAGCGGATCACAATCATTGACATTTGAACCTCCATTGTTCGATTTATGATTGTGATTATAGGTTTGTCAGGTAATACACCTGTGGCGCGCGTGTAAAAACATTGTAAAATCGTATATTCTTATAATCCTGCGCAATGTAAACGGCAAAAATGGATCCCGCTGCCTGGCGTCTCCCCCGCGTAGATCAAAACGGCTAATTCCCCGATGGGCAGAGCCTATTTGTACCTGAGGACCAGCAAAGTCAAATCGTCCGAAAGAGGCAGGGAGGCGATAAATTCATCCAGTTGGGCGTCAACTATATTCAATAAGTCCTCGGCAGGAGAGGAGCCCTGGGATGCGACTGCCCTGAGCAACCGAGATTCACCGAAAAGGCTGCCATCGGGCGAGAAGGCCTCGGTGACGCCATCGGTGTAAAGCAGAATGCTCTCGCCTGGGGCAATCCGGATTGTCCTTTCGGTGATTGGATTGGCCTCCGTAACCCCGAGTGCAATGCCCGTCCTGGTTAATTTTTCTATCCCATGGCCCTTGCGGATCCAAAAGGGCGGATTATGCCCCGCGTTGGCATAGGCGAAATCACCGGAAACTGGGTCAAGCACCGCATAGACAGCTGTCACGAACATTCCCTGGCGCGTATCCGGCAGCAAAAGGTCATTGACACGCTGCAACGCATCCGCCGGCGAGGATGCCTCGATTGCCGCAGCCCGGACGAGCGTCCTTGTGAGAGCCATGAAAAGAGCCGCCGGAATGCCCTTGTCGGCTACATCGGCAATGATGATCCCCAGTTTGTGGTTTGGTAGCTCTATCACATCGTAGAAATCGCCGCCCACTTGGCGCGCAGTCTTCCAGCGCGCCGCCAATTCCCATCCCGGAGGCTGGGGAAGTCGTTCTGGGATGAATGTCCGTTGAATTTGCTGCGCCAGCTGGATTTCGGTCTCCAGCCGCTCGCGTACTACCTGCTCATTCTGCAGACGGTCGTTTTGTATGGCGAGCGCGATCTGCTGCGCAATGCCGTTGATGATCTCGAGTCGCCGGGCACGGAAACGTCGGGCTCCTTCCAATTCTTCAACCAGAAGTAACCCATAGAGATCAGCCTTGATCAACAGGGGCACCGCAATCAACAAGCGTTGGCCGTCAAGCAAAGCCTCCGCATTTTGTTTGAGGGGTTTCAATCTCGTCCAATTTTCGGGCGTGTCTTTAGGTTTCAGTTCGGCCGCCACCGGACGCCCTTGGTTGCGGGCTTCATCCATCAGCGGAAAATTCCCAGTTCCAAATCCTGAATTCCACAGCGTGGTATGGACCTCTTTAGGGAGACCGAACTCTTCGCTGGGAATATAGAGATCATTCACCGGGTCCCAAAGGTATAAGGCCGCGCGTTCGATCCCTACCAAAATTGGCAGGGTACGAATAATGGTGCTGAGGATTTCGCCGAGGTCGTTCAGGCTTACAACAGCCTGTGCTACCTGTAATAAGGCCGCAGATGCATACGCCTGCTCTTGTGCCGAGTCATAGAGGCGCGCATTCTGGATCGCGACGGCCGCGTAACTTGCAAACGTCGCGGTCATTGCCTGCGCTTCGTGCCCATAACGACCGGGAGCATGATGGGCCAGGGCGATAAGGCCTACGGGCTGATCGCTCACGCGCAGCGGTGCCGCCAGGGAAGAGTAATTGGTTCCAAACCCTGCGGCTTTGCCGGAAGGCCACAACGGATCGGATGGTTTGCGGATTACCGGTTCCTCGGAAAGCATGATCTTGGTCAATTCAGACGAGGCCTCGAGTGATGAAAACCTGGCCCGTTCGATGGTCTCAGCTTCTGCGCCATGCACGGCCGCAAGAAAAAGGTCGTTATCTTCTAAAAGCCATATGGCTGAAATATCAACCGGCAGGTTGTTGTCCAACTCCACCAGGATTGCCTCCAAGGCTTCATCCACGCTGACATATTCGGAGATCAGGCCGGCCACCTCGCGCAAACTGTCCGCTACCCGCCTGCGCCACAGTTCCGACCGGTACAGGTCTGCATTTCGGATGGAGGCGGCTATGGTCCCGGCCACCGCTTCGAACATGATGCGATCATCTTCGGTGAAGGCATTGATCCTGTCAGACTGAACGTCGAGCACGCCTTGTACGCGTTCGCCAAATAGAAGTGGCACGCATAATTCCGAGCGCGTATTTCTGGGCGGCAGTGGCGATGGCCGGTAGCGAGACTCCCTGCTTACATCATTTGCCAGGATCGTCTTTCCCTCACGGGCCACCCAGGGGATGATGCCCGCCTTGTCGTCCAGGGGAATTGCGTAACCTTCAAGAGCCCTCTGGCGAGTGCCGCTGCCGGCTTCATATTCTATTAAGCGCCGGTTGGGATGCACGCTGAACAGGTAAACGTGAGGATATCCGAACCGATCATGGATAAGTGTGGCCGCTTCCTCCATGATTACGTCCAGCTCGAGTGTCGAAGCCACGCTCTTGCTGACCTCGGCAACGAGAGACAACTGGTCGGCGCGGCGGCGGATGTCATTGTAGAGTCTGGCCCCCTCAACGGCGCGGGTGATGTTATCGGTTAAGGCCTGCAGCAAAAGTAGATCGTTCGGATGAAACGCATTCAAACGATCCGACTGTACGTCGAGAACGCCAAGGACGCGGTCTTCCAGTTTGAGCGGGATGACCACCTCCGAACGCGTCTCAGGCAGCGGCTTGATGTATCGATAGCGGGGGTCTCTCCGCACATCCGAAGCAACGATCCGTTCACCGGAAGCAGCGGCCTCGCCTATTAAACCCACGCCTAATTCAACCTCAAAAGATAGCGGCCTTTTTCTTCGTTCTTTGCTCGAGGCTCGCGCGCTGGAACGGAACCGCAATCGTTTTGCGCCCGGTTGGAGGGTAAAAATCGCAACATAATAATACTTGAATGTTTTTTGGATCAGTTGGGTCACACGGCGCGAGAGTTCGTCCAGGTTTAGGACATTTGCAATTTGAGCACTGACTTCACGGACCAGGTTTAGCTGACCCAGGCGAAACCGTTCCACCTCCACGCGATGTGAGGCATACAGTCCAACTGCAATTACGCTTGCAATGCTCTTAAATAGTTCCAGCTCTTCTTCTTCAAAATTCGGACCGCGCGACCGGCTGACTTGCAGAACGCCTAGTATGATCCCCTGGTCTTCGACCGGAATGGCGGCATAGGTCTTAAGGGTTCCCGCCTTCTTGTTTGTCCGCTTGACGGTTAACTTTCGGCCCGCAAATGCGCGACGCATTCCCTCCTTGTTCGGCTGGAGTGAAAACAACCTCTTTGAATTCCAATCTGGCAGACGGAAGAGGCTCTCCTGGAGCCAGACATCAACCCGTCCGCGCACCATGCGGCCTGTCATGGAGACGATCCGGTCCCGTTGTTCGAGCAGCGAAGCGGTGTTGACTAATTGCTCTCCCAGACTGGCAATTTCACGCCAATCCGATAGATCAGGAGAACGGTTTGTGGAGCGCATCTTAATCCCTCAACTTGATTAGCGTTAGCACATTGCCTGCGCCGGTAACTTCGTATCGGACTTCATCCATAAGTTTGCGCATCAGGAAAATACCCAGCCCGCCAATTTTGCGTTGAGAAAGGTCGGCCTTCACGTCTGGTTGTTCAACTTTGGAAAGATCTAACGATTTTCCGTGATCGACCAGGGTGATAACCAGCCTGTTGTTTTCAAATGCACAGCTGAGCTCAAAGTTGGCATCCGATACACCTGCATAGGCATGTTCGATGATATTGGACGCGGCCTCATCGGTGGCAAGCTGGATGGAATAAACATCCTTATCAGAAAACCGCGCGGCTCGCGCCTGTTGGCCAACGTAATCGCGGATTTCGTCGAGATATTCAAATCTGGCAGGGAACTTTAGGGCAGGCATTAGCAATCAAAAGCCGCCTCACGCGGTATGGGGGCGGCCTCCGTTCACCTCTATTGGGAATAAATTTGATTTATTAGAAGCTGCCCACTGCTTCAAGCGGTTCCGGAAAAGTCTTGAACAGTTCGGTGAAACCTGCCAACTCAAGCGCTTCATGAATACGAGTGGGCACGGACGCCAGGATGACCTCACCGCGATTGTACCTTTTGCAGTTCCGCTGCGCAGACAACAAGGCACGGAAACCTGCGCTGGACATATATTCCAGGGCTTCCATATCGATCACAAGCTTGTATACGCCCTTCGAGATAAGGGCATCCAGGGACTGGCTAAACTGGGGGGCAGTGGAACTATCTACGCGGCCGTTTACTTTGACCAAATGACAGTGCTTAAATTCCTTTGTGCTGATTTCCATGCTCATCCTCCAACAATAGCTAGAGTGAGACGTTCCCAAGATTTGCGGAATTATATCATGAGATATTTGGCTCCCGGGTTCGTCCCATCAGGCATAAATGCGGGCTTGGCGGAGCCCTGAAAAGAATTTATCGACTCGGGATGATGATCCACATGATCACATAAAGAAGTAGACCCGGGACGCCGCCAGGGATCAGGGAGATCAGGAAGGATAGGCGGAACCAAAACGCGCTCGATTCCGAAAAACTCAGCCAAGCCGCCGCATACACCACCTATCACTCGATTCGAGCGTGAACGCCGCAATTCATTTTGTTGTGCTCTCACAAGGACCTCCATTAGTCAACAACTTATTGGTCAAGGTCTTGCTTATCTGCGCTTCCCGAAAGTCTAATGCCTTTGGAATACCAGATAAGATAGACTGACCTGACATTCTTCCACTACAATGGGGTATACGCAGGTTTGCAGGAAAAGTAGCCGCTGCCAGCCCTTGTATCCTCGTGCAGCAAGTCACATACAAAACTCGCCTCGGTGAGGATCAAGAAACCATGAAAATCGACCGATCGTTACTCAGGGTGCTCATTCTAAATGCATTGGACCTGGGCCTTTTATTGATTATCTTGAACGCATTGCCGGTTCCGGCGTTGATTCCTTGTGCTTATCCGCCTGCACAAAGCATTGCTTTCGCGCTCTGCGGTTCGCTGGTTCTCCACCTGTTGTTCATCCGCCGCATCTCGGTGACAAGAGGCCAACCCATAATTCTGGGTTACTCTCTACTATTGGTACTGGCATTCTGGCTGGGATCCTATCCGCTCTCGCCATTGGGTTTTTCGAATAGGCGCATCCCGGTCCTTAATGGGTTTAAGATTACCAGATTTGGCAGGCCAGACATATCGATCGCCTCCGGCCAGATCGTAACGGTTGCCGGCAACTCGATCACGGAAATTCAACCGATCATCCTGCCGGTTGACAAGACTTGCACCTGGGTTTCGGCGAACGGCGGGGCTTTGGATGAACCCAGAAATTGTGACGTAGCATATTTTTCCCCTCGGGGTGCCATTTCCGATACATTACGATTGCTTGTTCAGCCCGGTTGCCATCTGCCGAACTCTGTTGGAGAGATCAGATTCAGCATCCTGCCTTGAACAAATAGACCTGCCCCGTCCTGAGGATGGAGGGGGCAGGTAATCTGATTTCATCGGCGGTGAAAAAATGGTAGTTCGAGTGCTATTTGGTTCCCTTGAACTGTACGGTCCCCAGGCCATCGACAGTCTTCGTGACCTGAGCACCCCCATAATAATTAACTGAACCCAGGCCCCCAACCTGTGCAGTCAATTCCTTATCAACCCAGACGGTGGCGCTTCCCATACCGTCCAAATTCACGTTGGCGGTCTGGCTATGCAGATTACTTCCATCGAAGCTGCCCAAGCCTTGCACATGAACATTCATCGAATTTGAAATACCGCTTGCCTCGACAGAACCAACGCCATTCAAGCTGCAATCCAAAGTCTGCAATTGAACATTGTCCAGTTTTAGTGAGCCGGCCCCATCCATTGTCATCTTAAGGTTTTCGGTTTTGAGTCCTATGAGCTGGAGTTCTCCGGCCGATTGAAAGTCAATCTGGGCCAGGTCTTTCACCACAATGGTGATCTTCGGTGTACGGGTGGGTGAAATAGTCCAGAAGTGATCATGCAAGTTACTGATCTCGAGAACACCGTCAACCACCTGCGTACGTATTGAGGCGCCAATGTTGTCATCCGCCTCGATGGTTAGTGACTCAGCCCCGCCCTGAGTGATAATCACTTCAGCCGGATAGGAAAGACGGACAGCTGTAAAATCCTGAACTTCCCGGCTTTCACTTACTATCTTCCCCGAACCGCGCTCACTGGAACCTACAAAAAAACCGTTGCCGCCGAACATATATGTTGGCGCATGCGTCCAGCCCAGTTGCGGGGCAAAGAACACGGCAAGAAAAGCTCCGCCGACCACCAAAATGTCCACCACATATGTGGAATAGATCCAGTAAGAGCGCAGGATTAAACCCACGCCGGCCCCGATCAGCAAAAATGGCCAAAGGTAGGCCAGCGCCCAGAAATTGGACGGCGGTATTATTCTCATTTGGATCATGATCCAAAGTAACCCAGCCGCGATCAGCGCCAGAGGGAAAAAGAGAGAATTCTTTCGTTGCATTTCAGTTCCTTTACGGGAGGGAGGACGGAGGCTCGACGGGTGTTGATGGATCGTTGTTTTCTGGCTTGCTTCCACCCAGCAGGTTGATGCGACGGACGATCAAGTATGCCCCCAGGAGGATCATCAGCGCCGGGAAAACGAGGCCGCGCACACCCGCGGACCGGTCCATGGAAAAGATCATTTCAAAGAAAGCCCCAAAGATAACGAAGAGTACGAAACCGGTTCGCATCACCTTTCCTCCGGCTGTTCTTTGTCTTTCGTCATTCCCGTATAGCCCGGCCAGGTAGATGCCTACGCCTACGAAGATAACGATCAGAGTCCAACCGTAGGACCAGCTTTCCCAGTATGACGTAAGGTTCTGCAAGAGCAGCAAAAGTCCGATGCCAGTAATGATGCTCCCGGGAATCGCAAGACCCGACACCTGTTTTCCACCCACGAACATACCTGCGAAGAACAGTCCCCCAAATATGATCACCGTAAAAGGCCAAAGATATGACCAATTGACAGCATTGCGAAATATCTGACTTGCGAGCGACAGCAGGCCGAAGGCGATCAATAAGGTCCCGCCGACCAATGCCGCGGCATTCGAACGATTTGTTTTCATATGCTTTCTCCTTTTGAAATTTCCTGGTAGGAGGCAATTCTCCATGATTACTTACGAGACACATCCAGATAAGTTGCAATTCACACAAGAAGGGCGGCTGGGTATAATTGCAATTCCTTCCAGTTCCCAGAAAGTCACCGGAAAATGGATGAGTGCGGATCATTCAACCCGCACTCGTCCGTTTTCTGAGGGCGTAAGGGGGTTTTTCTGTACAAAGCTATCATCCGTCCTGGCGGAGGTAGGTATCATTGGCGCCGCGCGAAAGGCCGCGACGCGGGGCCCGGCACGGAGATGGGTAATCTCAAAGGTTGTATCCAATTTTGTCATGAATAAATCCCTTGTTGGAATTATCTGCGGCCTGAGCGCGGCGGCGATTTGGGGCGGTATGTATGTCGTCTCGAAAGTTGTTCTGGACGTCATTCCGCCCTTCACACTCGTAACCTTGCGCCTTTTGCTGGGCGCCATGACCCTATGGCTGATTCGGATTAATCGCGATCCAAAGAAGACCGAACCGGGTCAGTTCTGGCGGGTTTTCGGCGTTGGGTTGGTCGGTTACGGCATCTCTCTGGGATTCCAATTCGTGGGCACAAAACTCTCCACGGCCGCCAACGCCTCTTTGGTTACCTCGGCCACACCTGCTTTCATTCTGGTCTTTGCCTGGCTCATTCTCAGGGAACGCATTACAAAATTGCGATTTGCAGCTCTGCTGGTCGCCACGATAGGCGTAGTAGCCGTAATTGATCCGCGGACCGCTGAACTCAACCCAACCATGTTTTGGGGCAACCTTGCCCTGGTGGCTGCAGCTCTCACTTGGGCTCTGTATTCTGTTCTCATTCGAATTGTTACACGCAGCTTGGATATTCTTACCGTTAGCTTGATCGCCTTTCTCGGGGGCTTGCCAATTGTTGTCCCGGCGGGGGCTTGGGAATTGTCAAAGGGTGGAATTGGCCCCTTGAATGGCGGGATTTTGGCCGGAGTGCTATTCCTGGGTTTCATTTCCACGGCTCTGGCCATGGTGTTATGGAATACAGCCTTTGCCTTTCTGGATGCGAGCATTGCCTCTCTGACCTTCTTTGCGCAGCCGGTTGTTGGCAGCCTGCTGGGCTGGTTTTTTCTCAAGGAGGAGATTACGCCCCTTTTTCTTTTGGGAGGGATTTTGATTCTAGCGGGATTGGTTATGGGAAGCCGCGAAATTGGTACTTGACAACCGATTCCAAAATCCCTATACTGTTAGTAACACGTGTTAGTTTCTGAAAACAAAAAATGCCTCCAACCAAGCGTTCCACTAGCCAGGATGTAGCAAAAATGGCAGGTGTTTCTCGAACTACCGTCTCTTTTGTACTGAACCGACTTGAGGGCGTTAGTATTAGCGAGAGCACACGCCAGCGTGTGCTGGAGGCTGCAAAGACACTCAACTACCATCCCAATTCAGCGGGTCGCAAGTTGGTTAGTGGGAAATCCGATACCTTGGGCCTTGTGCTTTATCAATCCCCCGAACAGGTTTTTGCCGATGCGTTTCTACCCCAGGTCATCTTGGGGGTGGAACAGGCGGCCATGCAACAGAAATTTCACGTCCTGCTCAAACCGGTTGAGCCTGGCGACCCCGAAGGCTATTCCCGGTTGATCAATGAAAATCATGTCGATGGCATCATCCTTTCTGGCCCCCGCCAGGATGATAAAGAGATTGTGCACCTTCACAACGACGGTGTACCGGTTATGCTCATGGGTCAACTACCCGATACGGATCTTCCCTTCGTAGACGTGAACGCCATGCACGGGGCCGAGACGGCCGTAAGCCACCTGATCGAATTGGGGCACAAGCAAATTGGGATGATAACCAACGCGCCGCTTTCATATACATCCGCACAGCAGCGCCGGGCAGGCTACCAGGAGGCGCTCCGCCGTGCAGGTCTCAAATTACAGGATTGGATAATCAAGGAGGGGAATTACACGCCGGCCAGCGGCTATCACGCCATGCTTGACCTTCTCAAAGAATTGCCTCATCCAACGGCTGTTTTCATCGCCAGCGATGTTGTCGCCATGGGAGCCATCCTGGCCGTCAGGCGGGCTGGTCTGCGCATTCCGGAGGATATCGCCATGGTCGGTTTCGATGATATACCTCTGGCCGAGTATTTCGATCCACCTCTCACCACCATCCGTCTCCCTGCCTTCGGGCTGGGATGGACGGCTGGCGAAAGACTGATCCGTTTGACCCGGGCGGAGGGTCTGGACCAAGCTAATGTTTTCCTCGATTCGGAATTGGTGATCAGAGAATTGACAGGTCGAAGCCGCACAATGATCTAACTTTTCTATATATTTTTAGTAACACGTGTTATTTCACTGTTGAGTTTTGTTCTTTTTCCTTGCACCATGAGCAATATCTTCCAAGTTTTTTCGGAAAGACTGCTGTGAATGATTGGCTCGTAATGTCAACATCTGGATTTAGTTAATCAAATGAGAGGAGGTGGTTGCTTATCAAATCGATTTCGGGCACAAGGTACGCTACATGTACTATGATTTTCTATCTCATTAACTCAATCTGATATAGGAGGAAGAAAGATGAATAAGTCTAGCAAGATTTTCGGCCTGATGCTGCTGGCTGCTTTGCTCTTGGCAGCCTGTGGGCCGGCGGCCACACCAACCCAGGCCCCTGTGCCGCCCACCGCCATGCCTGCCGCCACCGCCATGCCCGCCGCAACAGAAGCTATGCCTGCGGCGACGCAAGCCATGCCTGCCAGCGCAATCGATTGCAAGGGGGCGGCTTCGGGCGATACCTTATCGGTCGTGTATCAGTGGTCCGGGTCCGAGGAGGAAAGCTTCAACACGATCGTGAAACCGTTCGAGGACGCCTGCGGCATTACTATCAACGCCCAGTCAACCCGTGATGCTTCTGTGTTGGACACGATGGTCAAGAGCACCCCTCCAGATGTGCTCTTCTGGCCGGATCTATCCCCATTAAAGCTTTACTCCACTATGCTGCTACCCCTGGATACGGTTGGCGCCGACCAATCCAACTACGCAAGCTATTGGATTACCCTGGGTACCGTCAACGGTAAATTGCTGACCCTACCGGCCAAGGTTGATGTTAAGTCAATCATTTGGTATAGCCCGACTCAGTTCCAGGCCCTTGGCTATACCGTTCCAACTACCTTTGCCGATCTGCAGACATTGGTCGACAAAATGGTAAGCGACGGAAATGTCCCCTGGAGCATGGGCTTCAACAACGGTGGCGCCGCAGACGGATGGACGGGATCGGACTTCATCCAGGACATGCTGCTTGCCACGCAAGGACCCGACTACGTTAACAAGATCATTGCCGGCACTGTGCCCTACAATGATCCCGGTGTCGTGTCCGATTATCAGATTTATCAAAAGTGGGCTTCCGACCCGAAATACACTGTAGGCGGAGCAAACGGTACGGTCAATACCAAATTCCTGGACGCCATCTATAAAGTGTTCTCGAACCCGCCTGAGGCCATGATGGTAAAGCAATCCGGCTTTGCCGGCGGTTCCATCGCCACACAGTACCCCACCCTTAAATACGGGACGGATTATGATTTCTTCGAGTTTCCTGGGGTCCAGGGCCTGCAGGGCGGAGCCGACTTTATGATGGCTTTCAGCAATAAGCCCGCAGCCCAGGCCTTGATTGCTTACGTGACCAGCGCCGTCGGCGCTCAGAACTGGGCCAAGGCCAATTTCGGCCTGTCGGCGAACAACAATGCAAAAGGCAACTATACTGACCCGCAAGAGTTAAAGCTTGGTGACATACTGGCGAACGCCTCCGGCTTCACCTTTGACATGGGTGATGCTCTCGGGGCTCCCTTCAACGACGCGGAATGGAAAGGTATTGTGAAAATTGTGCAGGGCGCCGACGTCACCAGCACGCTGGCTGGCGTTGCCGCAGCTCAAGCCCAATCGGTGAAACCGTAAGACTCGCGACAATCTAGTTTAAGGCTGGGGCATGCTCAATCCATGCCCCAGCCAATATATTCGGTCAAGAAGTGGAAGGAGGTTCTATGGTTCCCAAGATCATGAAACAAGGCCGCCTCGCCCCGTGGTATTACCTGCTCCCTGCCTTGATCCTGATGACGGCCTTTATCGTCTACCCGACGATCGGCACCATCCGGTTGAGCTTGCTGGATAGCACCAGCATCCATTCCGCTGCGACCACCTGCACTGCAAACGGGCCCTGTTGGGGCATCTTCGAGAATTATCGTTATGCCCTGACCAATCCGGCCATGCTGATCGCGCTGCGCAACAACGCGCTTTGGCTCCTGCTGATGGTTCCTGGGACGGTTGCAGGGGGCCTGTTCTTTGCCATCCTGGCCGACCGGGTGCGTTACGAGAACATCGCCAAGGCCATAGTTTTTATGCCCATGGCTATTTCCTTCATCGGCGCCGGCATTATTTGGAACTTTGTATACGCCTTCCAAAGCGGCGGCGGCGCCCAGGTTGGCCTCTTAAATGCAATCATCGTCGGGCTCGGCGGCCAACCGGTGACCTGGTTGAGCAACCCTGCCATCAACAATTTTTCCCTCATGTTGGTGGGTGTCTGGCTCTGGGTTGGGTTTTGCATGACGATTCTATCCGCGGCCATCAAGGGTGTCAGTGTTGAAATGCTGGAAGCCGCGCGCGTAGATGGGGCAAACGAATGGCAGGTCTTCAGCAAAATCATGTTCCCAACCATTTTGCCAACGGTGGTGGTGGTAACAACCACCATGGCGATCATCATCTTGAAGATCTTTGATGTAGTTTTTGTCATGACCGATGGCAATTTTGGCACCGAGGTGATCGCCAACCGCATGTTCAACTTGATCGTGACCAATTCCGGCCAATCAACAGCCATCGCTGTGCTCCTGATCGTTCTGACGATCCCCATTATGGTTTTCAATATCCGGCGCTTCCGGAGCGAGGAGGCCGCGCGATGAGACCCCTCGCCAACCTCAATCGCTTTCTTAACCAACTGCCGCTCCATGTGGCTGTGATTCTGATGTGCGTTCTCTGGATCGCCCCAACTCTGGGCCTGTTCGTCACCTCCTTTCGTACCCGCGAGGCAGTGCGAACCACAGGGTGGTGGGCCACCTTTTTGCCGCAACCAAAGGCGGTCGGGCAGCAGGAATATACTCAATACTGCGCTGCCTGCCACGGCGCGGACGGGAAATTACTTCCGGGAGCCGACTTGTCAAGCCCGGCCGTCGCGAATAAGTTCCCGAGTGCTGCCAGCCTGCTGGTTATGCTGAAACAGCCGGTTAATGGTGGGCCGCACTTGGTCAACACCCCCTTGCCAACCACGCCCCGCGATGCCTTGACTAAGCTGACACCGATTGTGACTTATCTCCAGACCCTCTCTGGTCAGAGCCAATCCACCAACCAGCTGACCGTCAGCAACTACGTGGATGCCATTGTAGGCTATAAGGGCACCAAGGATTATCTCTCTGATTGCCAGGCTGGCGTCGCGAGCACCACTGCAGTCTATAATTGCAATCTAAGTGATCTGGCGAATCCGGCCGGCATGGGGAGTGCCTTGATCAATACCCTTATCGTCACGATTCCAGCCACCCTGCTGGTGATTATCATCGCGGCCCTGGCTGCCTATGCCTTTGCCTGGCTGGACTTCACAGGGCGGCAGTGGCTCTTTGCGTTGCTGATCGGCCTGCAGATCGTGCCATTGCAGATGTCGCTCGTCCCTATTGCTCAGCTTTACGTCAAGCTCCACATGCAAAGCACGTTCCTGGGGATATGGCTTTTCCATGCTGGCTTTGGCCTTCCGTACGCCATCTATCTCATCAGAAACTTCATTGGCTCTCTGCCGCGCGACCTCTTCGAGTTGGCTTATTTGGACGGTGCCAATCATTGGACGGCCTTTCGCCGTTTGGCTCTACCCTTGTCAATGCCGGCCATAGCGTCATTGGGGATCTTCCAGTTTATTTGGGTGTGGAATGACTTCCTGGTTGCCAAGATCTTCCTGTCAACCCACCCGGTTCTCACTGTGCAGATCACCAACCTGATAGATCCCCGCGGTCAGAACTGGCATATCCTGACGGGCGCGGCCTTCCTGTCGTTCCTCGTTCCAATTTTCGTGTTCTTCGCCTTCCAACGTTACTTCGTGCGAGGACTCTTGGCGGGCTCGGTGAAAGGCTAATCAGTCTTCCCAGAGAAATTCATGGTCAAGGAAAGCCCAAGGGTTGCCTCCTATTCCTATCTTGGATTGCTTAGGGATCAAATCGATATCACGCGCGTCCCGTTCAGTGACCGCGGTTCGCGCCTCCTGGTTTTTCGTATCCCGGGAAGAAACATTCTCTACATCAAACTGGCGGAGCGGCTGCTTGGGTTGGAGCCGGCCTTGGAAGCTTACTTTCATCGGCCGCCCTTTATTGACGATCTCCGCCTCGTAGATGTCGATGGGACCCCCCTGGAGTTCGATGTAACAACCTCAGCCGAGAGGCTTGAGTTCCATACATCCCTGGGTGACTTCCAGCTCGTATTTCAAGACTCAAACACTTTAGCCTTCGGCTTGCCGCCCGATAAAATCTGTGGGCTCCACTTCCGTGTTCGGAAAGAATACTGTCTCACCACGGATACGAACGGCGAGCTGAAGGCGGTACGGCAGGTTGATTACGCCAGCAACTGTCCGGTGGTCAGAACCCGGACAGCTCCCGCCGGGGAGGATATTGATATCGAGCTCATTGTGGAATCTCAGGAGGACTCCACGCTTATGTTGCACATCAGTCCCATCGATGATTTCAATCGACAGGTTCCTGCCTTTTCGGTTCTGGCCAGTAGGGCAGAGAGCCGGTGGTTGGACTGGTTCGACAAAATTCCACCCATCGCAGAACGGTATCGTGAAAAATATGCATATGCGTGGTGGGTTATGGCAAATAACCTTGTCAACCCATCGGGTTTCGTGACCCATGAAGCCATGATGCCCACCAAGGCCTTTTACGTTGGGCTTTGGTTATGGGATAGTGCCCTCCACGCTCTCGCTCTGCGTTATGTTGATATTGAACTTGCCCGCAACCAATTGCGAGTTATGCTGGCCCACCAATTGCCGAGTGGAATGCTCCCGGACGTTGTTTTTGATGAAGGTTTGATCACCGAATTGGATCACCCCTTTCATGCCGCCGTGACCAAACCGCCCATCCTCACCTGGGTCGCGCTCAAATTACACGAGAGCCACCCGGACCTGGATTTTCTTCGGGAAATTTATGATCCACTCGTGCGCTGCAACGACTGGTGGTTGAACACAAGCGAAAACACAGCGAATGGATTGGCGCAGTATACTCATCCCTACTCCTCCGGGTTGGATAATAGTCCACTTTGGGATCATGGGATGCCGGCTGTCTCACCGGACATCAATACCTACTTGAGCATCCAAATGGATTGCTTGGCTTCGATAGCGGAGGCCCTGGGCAGGGACCGCGAAGCCGTGAAGTGGCGCAGGCGTTCCAGGGGGCTTGTCAAACGCATGCGCCAGCTGCTCTGGGATGAAGATGCAGGACTGTTTCAAGCGCTATGCGATGGAACGCCGATTCCCGTCATGACACCTTTTAATCTTTATCCTCTCTGGACGGGCAGATTGCCGAAAGCCATTGCGAAGCGCCTAATCCGGCATCTGCAAAATCCAGATGAGTTTGCCGGCGAGTACGGTATCCCCACCGTCGCCCGAAATGACCCGGCTTATAACCATGAAGCCATGTGGCGCGGTCCAGTCTGGGCAAACATAAACTATTTCTTTGTAGAGGCCCTGCAGAGAGTAGGCGAATTTGACTTTGCCCGTGAATTGCGCGACCGGACTCTGGCTATGATTATGGCGAATCCGGGTATCCACGAGTATTACAGTTCCCAAAATGGAAAGCCGTCCCCGAGCGCCGCTCCAATGTTCGGCTGGACTGCCGCGGTTTTCATAGAGCTTTCTATTCAGGCAAGCACGAGGCGGGATCGCGAAGAACTCTAGCCACAGTCGCCGTGAACGCTTACAGGGTTGCGTTGGCAATACGGCCCCTGTATCAAGGTTTGGAAAGGACGGGATCATCAAAAGGACGAAAGCATTATGGATGAACCTCTTTGGTACAAAAACGCGATTTTTTATCAGGTCTATGTACGTGCTTTTAAAGATAGCAATGGGGACGGCCACGGTGACTTACAGGGTCTCACCCTCAAACTCGACTATCTAAAAGAGCTTGGTATAGATTGCGTCTGGCTGATGCCCATTTACCCCTCACCATTAAAGGACGATGGATATGATATAGCAGATTATTGCAATATCGCCGGTGCATTCGGCACGCTTGATGATTTCAAGGGGTTGCTCGCGGCTGCCCATTCGCGTGGCATCCGGCTCATCATGGACCTGGTCATGAACCATACCTCCGATGAGCATCCCTGGTTTCAAGCTGCCAGATCGGATCGTAAATCGCCGTATCGCGATTACTATGTCTGGAGCGACACAGCCGAGAAATATAGCGACGCCCGCATCATCTTCGTCGACACCGAACCTTCCAACTGGACCTGGGACGAAATGGCGGGTCAGTATTACTGGCACCGTTTTTACGCCAGCCAACCCGATCTGAATTACGATAATCCCAAAGTGCAGCAGGAGATGCTCGCTGCCGCACGCTTCTGGCTCGACCTGGGCATTGATGGTTTCCGCGCAGACGCTGTGCCCTATCTCTTCGAACGTGAAGATACAAGCTGCGAAAACCTGTCTGAGACCCACGCTTATCTAAAAAAACTGCGAAGCTATATGGATGAGAATTATCCGGGACGGATTCTTCTTTGCGAAGCCAACCAGACGCCGGAATTTGTCCGCCCCTATTTCGGTGATGGCGACGAATTCCAGCTTGCCTTTCACTTTCCCATCATGCCTCGCATCTTCATGGCCATAAAGAAGGGCCGGGCAGACGACCTGGTGGACATTTTGAGGCGTACGCCGCCTATTCCGGCAAACTGTCAATGGTGCACCTTCCTCCGCAACCACGACGAACTCACCCTCGAAATGGTCTCGCCCGAAGAACGGCAATGGATGTGGGAGCAATACGCCCCGGAACCACGCATGCGTCTCAACCTTGGCATTCGCAGGCGCCTTGCACCTCTGCTCGACAACGACCGGCGCAAGCTCGAGCTGATTCACTCCTTGCTGTTCACTTTGCCGGGTTCTCCTATCATTTACTATGGCGACGAAATTGGCATGGGCGACAACATCTGGCTTCCTGACCGAAACGGCGTGCGTACGCCGATGCAGTGGAATTCCAATTCGAATGCAGGTTTTTCCGACGGTTCTCTCGAGAATCTATTTTCACCCATCATCAAAGATGATGTCTTTGGTCCCCTTGTTGTGAATGTAGAAAAGCAGCGGCACGATCCAACTTCATTATGGAACACTATTCGCAAGATGCTTGCTGTGCGTAAACAGCATCCCTGTTTCGGCTTGGGAGGAATTAACTGGATGGAGGGCAGAAACGACCGAATAGCTGCCTTTCGCCGTGAATTTAGGGGAGAAACCATTTGGGTCGTGCACAATCTCAGCGGCTCAGCAGAAGCGATAACCCTTGAGACCTCAAACGCAGGGGGATTTAAAGAAGTTTTGACGGGCAAGCCATACGAGAAACAAAACCAACGGCTCTTCCTCCAGTTGCAGCCATATCAATTCCTGTGGCTCGAAGAGAAATCCGCATCTAAATAGCGGATTTCTCTTTTTCACCGACTGTGTGCAGCAAAGCCATATTCGGGGCCACCATTGCACCCACCGGATAGCCACAAACCAGAACCACCTGATCTCCCGGTCGGAATGTCTTCATTAGCGCGTCGTCCACCAAACTCAGCATATCTTCGAGGGAATGGACAAATGGAACAAGCTGCGGTCTTACGCCCCACAAGAAGGCCAATCGTTGATAAGTCTCTTGCTCCGGTGTAAAAGCCAGAATAGGCGCTTGCGGCCGTATCTTCGAAATCAACCAGGCGGTCTGCCCCCGGGTGGTAAAGCACGCCACTGCCGTAACGTTCTTATCGTTGGCTAAGACTTGGGCTGCACGCGCCATCGAAGCCGCATCATTCGCGTCGAAACCTTGGATTGCACCGAGTGCCTTCCCCCATTCAAGAAAATGGCTCTCCGCTTCGCATACGATACGATCCATCATTTGAACAGCCTGGACCGGATATTTTCCTACCGCAGTCTCGGCAGACAGCATGACCGCATCTGTTCCATCAAAAATCGCGTTGGCCACATCTGAGGCCTCGGCCCGCGTAGGCAGCAAATTCGTGATCATCGATTCCAGCATTTGCGTTGCCGTGATAACCAGCTTGGCACGCCGGTTGGCAGCCTGGATAATATATTTTTGCAGCGCCGGCACCCGTTCCGGTGGTAGTTCAACTCCAAGGTCGCCGCGGGCCACCATTACACCGTCCACTACATCGAGAATGGATTCTAGATCATCAAGAGCTTCAGGTTTTTCAAGCTTGGCGATCAAGTAGGGTACCCGTTTTCCCTCTGATAATCTTTCCATGGCAGAACGCACCTTCCTTACATCCTCAGCCGATTGAACGAAGGAGATCGCCACTGCGTCTACACCTTGGGATATGCCGAACGCCAGGTCAGCCTCATCCTTCTCGGTGAAACCGGCAATCCGCAGGCGCACGCCGGGCAAATTGATTCCCTTGTGAGAGGTCAATAACCCACCGACCAATACCCTTGCCTCCAGGGCGTTCCCTTTTACCGATACAACCTCCAGAGCTAGGCGGCCATCATCGAGAAGCAATCGTTCGCCAGTCTGGACTGAATCAAAAAGTTGTCGGAAGTCCACCGGGATTTGTTGCCCGTTACCGGCTGGGGGCGTGGTATTCGCGGCGTATAAAGTCACAGTTTCGCCGTCGGAAAGTTGAAGGGGGATTTCCAGGGCGCTTACGCGAAATCTTTGGGCCCTGCAAATCCTGCAATATTCCAACGCCGACTCCCATCTTTCCAGCAACGCTGCGGATCGTCGCGATACATTTGGCATGCTCGTCATGTGTGCCGTGAGAGAAATTTATGCGTGCAACGTCCATGCCGCTTTGAACGAGTTTCTTGAGCACCGCTTCATCCTCGCTGGCTGGGCCTATGGTTGCGACAATTTTTGCATTGCGATTCATACGAACCTTTCTCTCAAAAGTATTCGGCGCTTATTAACCGGTAAACACTGTGGGATGATCTGGGCTAAGGCAAATAACAATCGAACCAACGAAATATAAAATGAAAAGGAGCGCCTCCCTGTCCCAAAAGTTATGTGAAAAGCCTGGCGCGTGCCATGCTTTTCAGTATTCCCTGTGGGGAAATATTTACAAGTAATTCAGGGCTCTGGCTTGTTTCTCCAAATCAGTGCGGAAATCAGGATGGGCAATATTGATGAGCTCACGGGCGCGTTGGCAAATGGTTTTCCCATAAAGAGCAGCCACACCGTATTCGGTAACAACATAATGAACGTGGTTGCGGCTGGTAATTACACCCCCACCCTGCTTGATCATGGCGACAATGCGCGAGAGCTTGGTGCCGTCCCTTAGAGTGGTGGTGCTTGGGAGGGCGATAATCGGCACGCCGCCTTTGGAACGGGATGCTCCATAAATAAAGTCGACCTGCCCTCCCACTCCGCTATACAGTTTGGGGCCGATACTGTCTGCACATACCTGGCCCGTAAGATCCACCTCGATAGCGGAGTTAATGGCAACCATTTTCTCGTTTTGAGCGATCACGAACGGATCATTGACATATTCCTGGCGGTGAAATTCACAGAGGGGATTGTCGTGAGCCCATTTGTATAAGGCGCTAGAACCCAGGATGAAACCAACTACGATTTTCCCAGGATGCAGAGTTTTGCGGCTGTTGGTGATAACGCCTTTATCCACAAGGCGGACAACCCCGTCCGAAAACATCTCACTGTGTATTCCAAGGTCTCTTTTCTCCCCAAGGAAACCTAAAACGGCATCGGGGATGGCGCCGATTCCCAACTGTAAGGTCGCGCCGTCCGGGATCAGGCCGGCAATGTGACTGGCAATCTTCTGGCTGATGTCATCGCTCCCTTCACCGCCCATAAGGTATTCGGGAACCGGGTAATTTACTGGAACGATGTAATTCAGGTGGCTGACATGGATAAATGAGTTCCCCAAAGTTCTCGGCATCTGTTCGTTTACTTCAGCAATAACGATTTTGGCCGATTCAGCAGGTGACTTGGTCAGGCCTACTTCCACGCCTAACGAGCAGAATCCGTGTTCATCGGGGGGAGAAACGTGGACGAGGGCGACATCCAACGGCAGTACCCTGTTCTTGAACAGTAATGGAAACTCTGAGAGAAACACCGGCGAAAAATCCGCGCGACCTTCCTGCACGGCTTTGCGGACATTGGCGCTAATGAACATGGTGTTCACTCGCAAATGTCCGGCCATCTCTGGGTTGACGTAATCCGCCGGTCCGACCGACAGAGCCTGGCAAATTTCCACATCCTTCAGTTCAGGAGCATATTCCACCAATGCCGGCAGCAGCTTCTGCGGCACTGAAACATTGCCGGTCATGAAGACCCTGTTTCCTGGTTGGATGGCCCTTACCGCTTCTTCAGCGCTTACGATTCGGGATTGATATTGAGTAGACCAATCCATGTCAATTCTCCTTGCGCACGATGAGCCGGGGCAGATGCCTGTTCTCCCCATTGTAGGTGTTCACAGCTGTTTCTATGGAAGGATTACTCAAAACTGCGTCCAGTCCCTTCCCGGCGATCTCGGTAATGTAGGGCATGGCCGAATTGACAAATGCATGCGTCGCAGTGCGGGCTACCGCGCCTGGTATATTCGGCACGCAATAATGCAGAATGCCTTCTTCAATGTAAACCGGATGCTCATGAGTGGTCGGGCGCGATGTCTCGATGCATCCGCCTTCATCGATGCTCACGTCCATGACTACAGAACGCGGCTTCATAGCTTGAACCATCTCTCGCGTGACGAGTATCGGTGCCCGTTGCCCTGGTTCCAGTACGGCCCCAACCACCACATCGGCATAGGCGACCGAACGTTCAATGTTGCGTTTGGTAGAATGCAGCGAGACGATGCAGGGGAAACGATCCCAAAGACGCTGGAGCGCACCCAGGTTATGGTCTACAACTGTTACGTGCGCGCCCATGCCAAGGAAGGTCTGGGTGGCATAAGAACCAACGACCCCTGCTCCCAATACCACCGCTTCCGCGGGTGGCACGCCGGGGACGCCGCCCATCAAAATACCTTTGCCGCCCCAATTATTTTGGAGCAGGCGCGCAGCGATCTGTGCAGCCATGGATCCACCGATCTGACTGAAAGGCCGTAAGACCGGCAGAGACCCATCAGCTGCTTTGATTTGTTCGTAGGCAATCGATGTGATTTTCTTTTCTAATAAAACATCAACTTTTTCCTGCTGGGCCGAGGCTAGATGAAGGAATCCCGCCAGGATGGTGCCGGGCCTTAGCCAATCCAGTTCTTCCTGCAAGGGACGCGCGACTTTGAGCACCAGATCTGCTCTACCAAAGGCCTCTTCGGTCGAATAGACAAGATTGGCTCCCACTTTTTCGTAGTCAGTATCGCTGAAACCGGCGCCCAACCCCGCTTCGTGCTCGACGAAAACCTTATGACCATATTGAACGAGTATCTCCGCACCTGCCGGCGATAGCCCCACGCGAAACTCGAAGGGGCGTCTTTCTTTTGGTATTCCTATGTTCATAAGCCCTCCAGGTCAAACCATCGAATATCAGAGTTTACTTTATGTTGAATGCTTCCCTGACGCCCGGAAGCGCCCAATCAATTGTGTCTTTATCGATAATCAGGGGCGGTGCAAACCGGATGACATTCTCGTGCGTCTCCTTGGCGAGGATGCCTTTCTTTTGTAGTGCCTCACAGAAACGACGCGCCCCTCCCAATTCTGGCTTCAATTCAACGCCGATCAATAAACCTTTGCCGCGTACCTCTTTTACATGAGGGCTCGGAATCTCCGCCAGCTGATCCATGAAATAGGTTCCCATTTGCTCAGCTCTTTCGGCCAGCTTCTCATCACGGATGACAGCCAGGGCGGCTCGTCCTACCGCCGCTGCCAGGGGGTTGCCACCAAACGTCGAGCCGTGCTCGCCGGGAGAAAATAGACCAAGGATGGGTTTGTCTGCGAGGATTGCGGAGATCGGATAAAATCCCCCCGACAGGGCTTTGCCGATGATCACAATGTCCGGGCGAACTCTTTCTTCATCACAGGCAAAAAGTCTCCCCGTGCGCCCCAGGCCTGTCTGGATCTCATCGGCGATAAACAATACATTGTTCTTCCTGCAAATTTCAGCCGCCTTATTGAGATATCCCTTGGGTGGGATGATCACACCGCCTTCTCCCTGGATTGGTTCGAGCAGTACCGCGGCCGTATTCTTGTTAACCGCTTCTTCGATTGCAGCCGAGTCACCATAAGGCACCGTGACAAATCCGGGAGTGAACGGACCAAAATCATCGCGATAGGCCGGTTCGGTCGAGAATGATACGATCGTGGTCGTACGCCCATGGAAATTTCCTGCTGCCGTGATGATTTCCGCCTGGTGTCGCTGCACTCCTTTCACTCGATATGCCCATTTACGGGCCAGCTTGATCGCAGTCTCCACCGCTTCTGCACCGCTGTTCATCGGCAGGGACAGTCCATATCCGGTCATTTCAGATAGCTCTTTGTAAAAGAGAGGCAGCTGATCATTTCGAAAAGCCCGGGAGGTTAACGTCAGCCTCTTTGCCTGTTCCAGCAAAGCATTAAGGATCTTTGGATGAACATGTCCTTGATTGAGGGCCGAATAAGCAGATAGGCAATCAAGGTATTTGTTGCCATCCACATCATAGACCCATACGCCTTCCCCCCGTGTAATGACCACATCGAGGGGTCGATAATTTCGTGCGCCGTACTCCTCTTCGAGCCGAATGTACTCTTGGGATTCCATTATTTCACCATTATCAATCACAAGTTGTATTGAGTTGGGATGCGGCCATTGTGGATTCCGACCCAGGAATCGCGTTGCTCGTCTCGATGTTCAAGCTACACCGAACAGCCGTGCCAGAATTGCCTTTTGTGCGTGCAGGCGATTGTGTGCTTGCTGAAAGATAACCGAATGCGGGCCATCCGCTACCCCATCGGTTAGCTCGTGGTTGCGATGTGCCGGCAGGCAGTGCATCACGATGACGTCCTTGTCGGCCTCATCGACAAGCTTTGAGTTCACTTGATATGGCGGGAAAACTTTCTCGCGTTTTGCGGTCTCTTCTTCCTGCCCCATGCTGGTCCAGGTATCGGTATAGATGACTTGCGCTCCCCTGACAGCCTCATGCGGGTCCTTTAGGAAGGCAAGCCTGCTGCCCGTTTCCTTGGCGCTCCTCTTTCGCAATTTCTATGGCGGCCGCATTAAGATCATAATCATCCGGATTGGCAATCGTGAAATTCCAGCCAAGCTTCACCGAGACATGCATGAGCGAAACTGCCACATTATTCCCGTCACCCACGTAAGTGACGTTGAGGCCCTTTTGCTTACCAAATTTCTCTTGAATGGTCATAGCGTCGGCCATGGCCTGGCAGGGATGGTTATGATCGCTGAGACCGTTCACAACGGGTATGGATGACCACTTCGCCAACTCTAGTATGTGGTCATGCTCGAACACACGTGCCATCAACGCCTGAACGTAGCCCGATAGCACACGTGCAACATCGGCAATCGACTCGCGTTTGCCGAGGCCAATCTCATTTGGCGAGAGATACAGCGCATCGCCTCCCATATGACGCATCGCCATATCGAACGAGATGCGCGTCCGCAGGCTGGGCTTCTGGAAGATCATGCCCAGTACTTTTCCCTTGAACAAAGGCGGATTGCCTCTTTCAAAATACTCTTTTTTCAGGCGGATGGCCAGATCGAGTAAGTCCTGTGCTTCTGCTGGGGATAGGTCCGAAACCGCTAGAAAATGATCCATGTGATCTCCTATGTTAGTATATCTTTAACGGGTGTTTCTGCCACGTCTCATGCATCACCGCTTGAATGTGACATCTGTCTGATAATGAGAAATTACAGCCCGTGATCAGTATAGTTGGCCAAGTGAGCCCATGGTTGCCCGGGGAGAAAATTAATCATTTTCTTTTTCATCGCTTGCCAAGCCTGGGAAGAAGTCCGGATCAAAATCCCATCAGAGATTCACGAGGCGCGGTATTTATTCCAATACCTCTGCAAACCGTCGGCGGACATCCCCGGCGGATTAGCCAACTCGTAGGCTCTCACGGCTTCCGCGTTCAAGCCCTGTTCTCGACCCTGATCGTTCATCCATTCTGTGAACTGGTCGCGCAGGACTTCTATCCCCGGTTGGGAAGTCATTACCCTTTCAAGCCAGCGCTCCGCTAAATCCAAACCTTGCTCAACCGAATTCAACTGCCACATGGGGTCATCAAAAATCCCAAAATGTGTGGGCGCAATTCGCTTGAATTTCTCTTTCTTTAAGCGGGCAATACTTTCGCGCCATTTTCCGAAATGTAACTCTGGCGGAGGCATCGGAAGGCGCAGATATTGATAACCAGGGATGCGGACTCCGCCAACATCACCGCTGAAGCAAATATCCTCGAAGAGATAGGCATAATGATGATTGGCATGACCCGGTGTATCGATCGGGATGAAACGCAAATTCCCTACGACGATCTCCTCCCCATTCTGGGGGATTTTGAGCTGATCATCTGGAACCGGAAGGAATTCACCCCACAGGCGTTCCATCTGATCTCCGTAGATCCTGGCGGCGCTGGCAAGCAATTTATCCGGATTCACCATATGAGGCGCGCCGACCGGATGAACATAGATTTGGGCCCCCTGTCGCGCCAGCCACCCTGAAGCGCCGGCATGATCGAGGTGAATATGGGTCAACAATACATGGGTAACATCTCTTACAGAGAGCCCATTTGCTGCCAGGCCTGCCTGCAGGCCTTGGAGAGAGGAACTGGGTCCGCTCTCGATCAGCACGGCGCCCGTCGAATGTCGTATCAGATACGACGCGATGGTTTGCGTCTTTCCCTGAAAATTTAGGTCAAGTGTGATAATGTCGGTCTTTGCCATAATGCCACATCCGAGGGCTTGTGATTCGATGAAAAGGTGGATAGTGCCTGACCTAGATCTGAATCGCAATAGATCAGGCATACTGGAACTTCTTGCTCCATTAATTGGTGGGCCAGCGCATCACTTCCCCGGCTTCCATCGAACGTTTCGGCGACAAGCAGGATGACAACCGGCCGCAGGTTGCGGCGCTGGAGATCCGCGGCGGCAACCAATAGGTCAAGCGAGGTGGTGGGCGTAAGCAAAATTACGCTGGAGCCTTGCGGCAGCCGCTGGGTTTCTGCGCCTGCCATCGCCGCAATGGATAGATCGCCTTTGCCCTGAAGGAACGCCAAAGTTTCAAGGATTTTATTTTCCTGGCGCTCGCTGCGTTCGGCCGGGATCATCGTATAGGTGCGATCTTCAGTCACCAGGCCGATGGCGCGTTTTTGTTCTATAAAGTAATGCGCCAGCGATGCTGCTATACTGATTTCGTATTCCAGCGTGGAGGGCGGAAGCGTCAATTTTGGTCTCCGGCTAAATAGCAAATTTTCGAGCGGGATTTCAGGCGTCGCAAACGATTTGTGAGCTTGGACTTTTTGCTGGGCATCCAGGAAAAGCCAGACTTCAGCTTGAGGGTCCTGTTCGAACTCCTTGACCATCAACCGCCCTCGCCTCGCCGAGGAAACCCAATGTATTCGCTTCATTGGATCGCCGCTGACGTACTCACGGATGCCCGCCGCGTGCGGTGTAATGTCCATTGACTTGCGGCGGATAACCTGACCGCCCGGACGAAGTCCGGCCGGGGTTAGGAAGGAGGCGATGGGAAAGGTCATTGGCAGGATCACCAATGACCTTTCGGCAGGAAAATACCTTGTCAAACGGAACAAACCGAGCGGATCAGATATCGTCAGCCTGGTGGGGCCGATCGGGAAACCCCCGCGTCGCGTTAGCCATGTACGTGCCACGTAGGATTGTTTCTCATGGGGATACACATGCGTCAACAATCGCGAGCCCGCGGCAGCTGGGATCTGCATTTCGTTATACAACTCCACCCACAGGCCGGGTAAGCGGCTGGTATTTAAGATTTCGTATTGTTCCTTGAAAATGTCCCCTACGCTGGCCCGTAAAAACTCCGGCTCGCGGCTTAGGTGCAGCGAGCGGGCCACTACCGTCACCCACACCCACGCCCCAATGATTAGCATCAAACCGAGATATAACAAATGCGAATAAAAATCAGCCCCGCTGATCAGGGACCCGCTGGCCCCGGTTAATATTAGGAGGGCGACAAGAACCCGCCCAATCTTCATCTTGCTATTTTCTCCGCCGCAACCGCTTGCCTGAAGTCGCCACCCGGCGCAGGTGTTGTGTGTACGATCTCCTGAACAATACGATCTGCACTCAGCTCGCGCAGTCGCGCAGCCGGGCTGACAATAATACGGTGTCCTAACACCGGCACTGCCAGGTCCTTCACGTCATCCGGAAGAACATACTCGCGTCCGCTCAATGCTGCCCGGGCCTGTGAAGCCCGCGACAAAGCCAGTGTGCCGCGCGGACTGGCGCCCAGGTAGATATCCCCGCTTTGACGGGTCCGCCGCGTAAGTTCAGCGACATAGCGCTTGACGATCGGCGAAATGAATACCCTCTTGATCTCTTCGGCAGCCTGCAGGACCTCTTTGACTTCGGCGACCGCTTTCAGGGTCTCAATCGGATGCTGAAGCTGCTGGCTATCCAGGATTTTCAGCTCATCATTGAAATCGGGGTAACCGAGACGGACACGCAAAAGAAACCGGTCAAGTTGTGCTTCGGGCAGGGGAAACGTGCCTTCATATTCAATGGGATTTTGAGTGGCAAGTACCATGAAAGGCTTGGGCAGAATATGGGTTGTACCGTCGACCGTAACCTGTCGCTCCTCCATGGCTTCGAGAAGCGCCGCCTGTGTCTTGGGAGTGGCACGATTGATTTCATCCGCCAACACAATTTGGCCGATGATGGGGCCGGGACGGAATTCAAATTCGCCCTTCTGCTGGTTATAGATGGAGACCCCCGTAACGTCACTTGGAAGCATATCAGGCGTGAATTGGATCCGGTTAAATGTGCATTCGAGCGACCGAGCCAGGCTGCGCGCCAGCATCGTCTTGCCTACACCTGGTACATCTTCGATCAATATATGGCCCTGGCACAAAAGTCCGATGACGATCAACTCCACCGCATCCCGTTTGCCAACAATGACTCTTTCGAGATTATCGATCACGCGCTCGCCAAAATTCTGGATTTCTGCCATGATATTTCCTTTGCTCAAAGATGGGTTGATTCTACCTTGCAAACCATGCGGCGGGCAAGTCAAACTAACCGGGATCGAATGGATTCCCCCGGTTGCAAGATTTCCGATATGGTTGACTCTGGGTGGCGGGGTGGATAATATTCGTTGCCGCGAAAACTGCACGCCGTCAATCAGGGCAAAGGAGCCGCTGCCTGCGCCGCGTTGAACTTGCTTTCATTCAGTTACAAAATAGGATAATTGCTGCACGTCCCAGGGAATTGCCCTCGGAATCTAAACCAACCTCTTGGTCTTGACCCCCTAATTAATAACAAGGAGGCCAGGGTCTGCAAAAGCACTATCTAAATAGAGATTGTCGTGGGGCACCCTGCTCGGCGCGATAATTTAACACTTGTCTCGATTTTCCAACTCGTGATGAATTTCTAGGGAGCGAGCCTTCAAGCTAGGTGTTCGCGCAGATGTTCCAGCAGGTTCCCAACGTCAGGTTTCTTCATGATCGAATTGTGTGTACCTTCCACATTGACAATTTCGAAGGCAGCCGCATGACCCTGCCATCCCAAATACGGATCTGGAATGATACCTTCCGGTTGTCTACTGGCGCGGAAGAGTGTCAATTTCCCGGGATAGCATCCCGGCTCATAATTTTCAGCCGCCCCCTCAATGATCGTCCGCACATAATCGTATCGAATGCTGTGAGGCATGGGCAGATGTAAAGAAACAACGATCCAACCAAGCAAAGCTGAACGGGTCACTCTCCATCGGTGGCGGAGGCGACTCAGGATGTATTGCCACCTTTGGACGGAATCATAGCGGGATAATTCACCGATATGGATTGACAACTTAAGCTGAGCGAAGTTCGTCCCCTGACGGCGCTTTGGAAAACCGGGGCTGTAAGCATCGAATAGTGCTAATAAAGCCACCTTATCCCCCACAGCCTCCAGTTGACAAGCTATTTCAAATGCCACCACCCCGCCCATCGAGAAAGCGCAGAGTTGATAAGGGCCAGTTGGCTGCACAGTGCGTATTTCCTGAATATAGTCCGCAGCCATTTTTCTCAGGTCTGTGTGCGGGGCGTCTCGGGTGCTGAGCAAACCTCTCGCCTGTAACCCAAATATGGGTTGATTAGGGCCGAGGAACTCCACAAATCGGTTGTACATGAGCACGCCCCCATCGGCATGGATGCAAAAGAGCGGGGGCTTATCTCCTTGAGGCTGGATAGGTACCAGCGACGACCACCGGTGTGAGTTGATATCCTGCCTGATCAGGGCAGACAGTTGAGTAATGGCAGGTGCTTGTAATAGCGCAGAGATCGGAAGGTCCTTGTGAAAAACCTTCTCAATTTGTAAAAAGAGGTCGACTGCGGCCAAGGAATCTCCTCCGATCTCAAAGAAATTGTCCTCGACGCTGATTGGCTGCACATGAAGGATATCTTCCCAAATTTGGACCAACCGCATCTCAAGTGGATCATGGGCAAAGACAATATGTTCGTCAACTTCATGAGACAAATTGGCTGGGCTGGGCAGGGACGAAACATCGATCTTTCCGTTGGGTGATAATGGGAAAGCTTTTAAGACAACCACCGCGCTCGGCAGTGCATAGTCAGGCAATTTCATTCGCAGGTATTTTTTTATGGCTGCCGCCGAGGTATCATATCCTAGCTTAAGCACTACATACCCCACGAGTTTGGGCTCCCGGGTCAATGCATCTTCCACCCCCATGCTGAAATCTCTCGTGATGGCGATGCAATCCTGTACAGCCGGATGCGAGCTCATGGCCGCTTCCACCTCACCGAGCTCAACTCGAAAACTTCGGATCTTCACCATTCTGTCAATTCGACCCAGGTATTCGAGGTTGCCATCCGGAAGGTAACGCCCGCGATCCCCAGTCTTGTAAAGTTTACTTTTGGAACTAGGGCTAAAAGGGTCTGGCAGGAAGCGCTCCGCGTTCAATTCGGGACGCTTATAATAGCCCTCCGCCATCCCCTCATTTGAGATATAGATTTCGCCGGGCATACCAACCGGCAATGGTTCCAGAGATGCATCTAAAAGATAAATCCTTGCATTGGGCACCGGGCGCCCGATGGGTGGCGCAAAAGATACTTTTGAGTTTGGCTCGACGGGATAGAAAGTTCCGTCGCCCTCTGTCAAACCATAGAAGTTTATGAGCTGGGTCTCCGGCAGTTTCTGGTAAAAAAGGTCCACGAGAGCGTAGGTAAGCGGCTCGCCTCCGATCAGGACAACCTTGAGTGCGCGTAGGGCATAAGCAAGGTCAGTGTTCACGGAAAGGATCGAACGCAATAGGGAGGGGACGAGTATCACCCTTGTAACACCAGCCGCCTCCAGTGCAGCTATAAGCAGGTGGGGATCGCGCACGGTTTCCATCGGGATCATTTCAACTCGAAAGCCGCGTATCAAAGGGGGATAAATCTCATCAATAAGGTCGATCGAACTTAATGGGGAGGTTTGAGAATAGACTTCTTCGTTGCCCGTTGGACAAAGCGCCCATGTCGAATAAAAACGGCTAATCAGGCCTTTGTGCGTATGAATGACACCTTTTGGTCGCCCCGTCGAACCTGAGGTGTAGATGATAAATGCCGGACTACTGGATGAGATTTGAAGGGTGGGATTCCGGGTTGTTTGCGATTTAACGGCGTGGGGATCATCCAGGAGGAGAAGGGTCTTACTGGGGCGGGGGAATTGTTCCCGAAGCTCGCGCGTGGTGAGCAAGGCGGACAGATCACACTCGTCAGCAATGAACCGGAGCTTATCCTCGGGGTAAACAGGGTCGAAACAAATGAACGCAGCCCCAGTCTTCAAGATCCCCAGGATAACACTCACTTTTTCCGGAGATGGGCCAGAAAAAAGACCAATTAGCGAGCCGGGGCCGATTCCTTTTTCGATCAGATAGTGTGCATAACGATTCGCCTGGTTATTTAATTCCCGGTAGGTGATTCCGGTTTTCCCCATGGAAATGGCAACGCCATCTGGCGTCCTTTCCACCTGTTGCTCTATGAGGACATGGATACAGACATCTTTGGGGTAATCAATTTGCTTTTGATTCCACTCTACTAATAGCTGATGCCTTTCTGCGGGTGATACCAGCGGGATATTCGTGCATGGCCGATCGGGTGAAGCAAGCATCTCCTGTAAAATGACAGGGTATCGACTCGCCATCAATTCCAGATCTCTAATTGTAAAAACATCGTTCTTCGAATAGAAAGTGCCGGCCAGCTCACCGGCCCTGCCACGTATGTTCAATACCAGGCTGTCCGGAGGAAAAGGATCGACCGGATTATTATAGGAAAAGAATATTTTCCGGGAGTTGGCCTCCGCTCTCTGTCCTGTCGTGGATGCCTTCCTCAGTTCATTGAACAGCTGCTTTACCGTCAGCTCATCCGTGAAAGCAAACGACCATCCCTGATCATCCGGGATGGTCCGGATGTCAGTTGATGAGCCGGGAGGCAACATCCCGACATCATTGTATTTCTGAAACAGATGGAGCAAAATGCTAAAACCTGCCCGTAAAGCAAGCTCTAATTCAAATTGATCTTTTCCGGTGAAACGTTCCAAGTCCTCAACGAGTTCGCTGGCTAAAGTAAATGAAGTTTCCATTCTCTCGATAACTTTCCGCGTCCGCATCTATGAAACAACTTTGGTAACGCTTGGCGCCAAATAGCATTTCGAGACAGAGCAGTAGCTGGAACGACCCTACTCACTGCGATCGTTTTGCTCATTGAGCGGAGATCCAACGGGTTGGATCTTTGGATTGACCTGCGTCATATATTCGCCTGGTGGAAAAACGCATTAGCTGTAAATGCAAACTGGAATTGGATGACAATTTATTTCCCACGCGTGCTGATTTTTCGGACAATCCTCGTAGTATTTCTGGCTTAAGCTACCTGGCGGGGTAAATGGGCCCGCCGCTGATGATTGTTTCTCGATTTAGCATATCAGGTTTGCATTAAGGCTTCAAGGGTGTTTCGGTTAAGGCACAGTTGATAGGAACGCAGGCACAGTGGCTGTCGATTTTCAGCCATCAGAACCAAGTGAGCATATCTTACACACAATCTCAGGATTATCATCCAGTTCCACGCACTTTATGCCTCACAGAACTGTGAGGCCATCAGGCTGACTATACACAATCATGGTAACAGTCAGGTCGTAGCCGGAGGGAAAGTAGTCGCAAAATCAGCACCTAAGGTCGCAACAATCTTGAGCATCGCAAAGCCTCAATTTCCTTCACAAGGCATTCAAAATCCGTTAACTGAAATTTAATAAAGGACAATGAATAGCAAGATTTTTCTAAAATCTTGGATTGATTTTTTTGACCCTGCAGACTCGCCGCATGACAAGGCTTCACCCTTTTCATGTATAATCATTCTCAACTGGCCCCCGTAGCTCAATGGATAGAGTAACAGACTTCGAATCTGGTGGTTGAGAGTTCGAGCCTCTCCGGGGGCGCTATTGATTTATGCAATCTCCCAATAATCCAAAACTCATCCAGCTTCTTCTTTCCCGTCTCGAACGCATCTCGGTCGATTCCTATTGGGCGCATCGCGCTAGTGGGCTGCGGGGTGCATTGCTGAAAATGACAGACCAGGGCGGCGCGGCCCCGGACCATGACCCTCGTGTTGAGGAATTGATTGTTGCCGCATTCGATATCCTGACCCGGGTTGCCAAAGAAACCCGGGTCCCGGGTGGAAGATCTGATAGGTCTTCTCAGTGAATCAATGAAAAGGAGGAGCCTTCTTTTCCTGCTGTTGTTGGCTATGAGCCCGATCACAATTGGTTGTCAGGTGGGCTCCAACGTTGGCCCGACTCCCTCAGTCGTCAATCAACAACAGCCTGCGCCGGATCTGCTGCCGACTCCTGTGCCTGGTCGATTAATTCGGTTAGCCTGGTTTTACAAACCGCCCACTGACGGACTGCTCGATCCCCTCGCACGCAATTTCGATTTCTTCGTTCTTACGCACAAAGACGAGCCCACTCGCGATTGGCTCCAGGCACACGGGGTAACTGCCCCGGTCTTCCAGTATCTGTTGTTAGCCGAGATAAGCGATCCGGGTGATTGCACGACCAATCCTTACGGTAATCAGGTTGCGTATAAGGCGGGAGACTTCTGCCAGATTAGCGGTGAGCATCCCGACTGGTTTCTTTTGGATCAGAAGGGCAATCGGATTCAGAGTGCGAGCGGTAATAACTATATGGATCCGGGGAATCCAGGCTATCGCGAATTTTGGCTGGAGCGCGCCCGCGAAATGCAGGAGCAGTTTGGCTGGAACGGGGTGTTCATCGACAATCTTGAGGCAAGCCTGGCCAAATTTGCGGATCAAGGCGTTATTCCGGCCAGGTATCCCAGCGACGCGAGCTATCAGGCTGCAGTAGAAGGTTTCCTCGCCTTCTTGCGCAATAACTATTTCCAGCCTGCTGGGCGGCCTATGTCCGGTAATATCGTCTCGGTCAACAGCGATGCGGTCTGGCTGGATTACCTACAATATTTGGATGCAGCCCTGGTCGAGTTGTTCGCAACTAGTTGGACCGAAGGTTATCGTTCGCCGGTGGACTGGGAAAGACAGATGTCGCTGGTCGAGCTGGCTTTGGGGCAGGGCAAAACACTGATTCTGGTGGCGCAGGGGAACCAGGCTGATAATGAGCTGCAGCAGTTTGCCTTCGCTTCTTACCTGTTGATTGCCAATGGGAATGCGATGTTCCGTTATTCAAACTCCGACTCCTACCGCGAAACCTGGCTCTACAGTAATTACGGCGTGGATCTGGGTGCTCCCCTCGGGCCGCGTAAATTCGAGGGATTAAGCTGGCGGCGTGACTTCACTCACGGCTATGTAAGTGTCAATCCATGGCTGCATTCCGCACAGATCATGGTCAAACCCTGAGTTAACTTTTTGCTAGCAGACGATCATAAAGGGCAGCCAGGCGGTCGGCATCCAGGTCCAACGAGTAGTTGGAGACTATTCGCAAACGGCCATTTGATCCCAGCCTCTTTCGAAGCTCATGATTTTTCAGCAAAGTCTGTAATCCTTGTCTGAGCTCCTCCGGCTTGTCAGGCGCAATAAGATAGCCATTCGATCCATGCTGGATTACGTCTTGGCTGCCGCCAACCGAGGTTGCCAGAACAGGTAATCCTGTTGACATTGCCTCGAGCAGGGAAACCGACAAACCCTCTGTCGATGAAGGCAATACAAATAGATCGGAAGCCCGGAGATACCGGCGCGTATCTCTGGACTGGCCCACGAACTGCACGCCGCCTGCCGGTATCTCTTTGAGACGGGCTTCTTCGGCTCCCGATCCAACAATGACGAGATATGCATCGGGGGTCTCCAGCCGAACATCATTCCACAACGCTAATAAAGAATCAACGCGTTTCTCAGCGACCAGGCGTCCTACATAAACCACAAGAAGCGCCTGTTCTGGCAGGCGCAGCTCCGTTCTTATTGATTTTTTCTCCGATTCAGAGGCCGGAGCGAATAGATCGGTATCTACCCCGTTGGGTATGATCATTCGTTTTTGTGGCTGTACGCCGCGCTTGGCTAATTCATCCTCTATTTCCCGGCTAATGGCTACGAAGGCATCTACATCCTGGCTTAGACCGCGGAAACGCTGCCGGCCAAAAGGCCGGTGCTCTAGTTTATAGATGTCGCCAAGCAAGCCTCCACGCAACAGTTTAACGACTACCGGGTGCCCAAGGAAGCGCTTTGAGGTGACTGCCACCGAAGCCGGCGAAAGGATTTCATGCGCATGCACCAAATCTGGACGCAACCAACCCAACCGCAATACAGCCGACCCGGTAAAGGTTGCGGCCGCCATCGCCTTCGGTCCAATGGCTGGCAATCGATAAACAGGGGTGCCATTTATCCTTTCGAATCGAGCCAATCCTGCTTCATGCCGGGTCAGCACACAAATCTCGAATCCACGTGCCTGCAAGCGGGGGGCAAGTTGCTGGACCTGATTCTCTGCGCCTCCGACATGAGGATAATATCGCTGGATTACCATCGCAACGCGATGCATAATAAACTCAAGATTATTGGGTATCTAGGGAACGATTGTTCCCTATGTCTCAATCGGGTTATTTATTCTAGTTTGATTTCCCGCGATGGGAAAGCATCAATGCCATGATGATCACGACAACGATTAAGAAGACCAGCACGCCAATTGCGAATGGAATCCAATTCCGACTGCTGATTAGGGAAGGTGCCGGAGCCCGATTGGTGTTATTCTCTGGGGGAGATACCTGAGGCGTCGCATTGGTATTACTGTTGATGGCACTTAATCCTAAACCAGTGCGGGTGTCAACTGCTGTGATTGTTTTATTCGCGATAATAGCCAGATTGCCCTTCAGCTGGCTGCTCTGTGTAGTATCGGTTAGGGCAGTGCCGGATAGTTGCATCCCGTTTGGTGTGGTTCCCACCGCCAAAAGAATCGTATGGCTTGGATTCCATGGTGAAGCCATTAACTCTAAATACCCTAAATCGGCGCCGGCTGGAAAACGATAAGTGACCTGCTGTCCTTTCAATACAGCAACATTAGTTCCGGGATCAAACGGGGCTGGTAAGGATTTGCTCAAATCGGCCATCAACTTCAGATTACTCGGCAGACCGGTCACTATCATGTCGTGGCTTTGAAGAACCTGGTCACTTATCTCGCCATCGTACGCCAGCGCGAAGTCGAGGATGGCGCCGCCTGCCCGACGTCCAAGCCAATATGCGATTTGCGCAGCATTATTCCAGGCTATGGGATCGGTCTTGGATACCACAAAAGCAAGGTTGGATAAGGTGGGCTCATTTGAAAAAGGAAACGGGTAGGTGCTTAGATCCTGAATTGTCGTAACGCTGACAGGAGCCTGCCTAAGCGGCAGGTGAAGAACAGATTCGGGGAGTATCGAAATCCAGAGGTTCGAGATATTAAGCGAAGAACACTCTGTCAACGGTATGAGATCCGCTTCAAGCTTTATCTGATTGGCGCCGGGCACTAAAACGGAAAGCGGGATCTTGATTCGCTGGGTAACCGTGGAGGTAGTCTGTTGCGATAAAACGGCCCCGCCGATCAAATGGCTTCCATTCATATATACAGTTAGCCCCGAAGAGTTAAAATCCAGCTGAGGCGAATTATTAAAAGTCAGATCTATATACGTATCCCCATCGGCAACCATGCCGGGTGGGATCGTAAACTCCACAAAGCCATCGATGATTCCCGGACCGGAAAGGGTGATAATTGAGTAGCCGAGATCCGCAAAGGTAAATGTGTCTGGAGTCAGAAAGCTGGGGGCTGATTGACCGGCGCTCAAGTCCCCCAGCGCCACATCACTGATAACTGCCAGGCTGGTGTCTTTGCTGGTCTGAATATTATTATTACTCAAGGCTTGAGCTGCTTTTAGCACACCCCCGTCCGTATTGCCGCTGACAAGCAGTAGAGACCGTGCTCCGTTCCACGGAGAAACAGCCAGTTCCAGTATTCCATCATCCGTCTGCATCCCTTGAGGGTTGAAAGCATTATTTGTCAGAGGCGCTGGCAAAGTGGCAGACTTCAAAAGCGGGGCTAAAGCAGAAGCTTTGCCAACCAGGATTAGGTTTGAACTCGTTTGAAGGTCCATTGTTAACTTGCTGGCTGGGATCAATGTTACCGGTAAATTGCCGCTGCTCATTCGACCGAAACTGCCTACCGCGATCATTGCCGCCTGCAATTCCTGTGCGGAAGGCACATCGGGGACAACTACATCGGCATTGATGGGAAAAACTGCGCCCCGCTGATAAATTGGACGCGGCAGGATCGTCAAATCTGTTGAAGGCGCCTTTTCATCATGAGGCAAAATGAACTGTGACGTCGCCGAGACGATCACCGAGGTGCTGTGGAAAGTGTACCGGCAATCGATTCCTGAATCCAGAAATAGTGAGAGTTCATGATGTCCATCGTTGTAGGGTGACAAAAGCGCATCCCCGCTAATGGGAATATCATAGGGCACTTCCTTGCCGGCAATAAGCGGCAGGATTGCGAGGACTTTTTTGTCGAGGGTGACGGTCATGGTAGCGCCGATATTTTGGCCATCGGCAACGATCAGCGTAGATTCTGCAGCCAATTGAGAGGTAAGAAAAAGCCGCAATTCCGCTCCCAGCTGGAAAGCCCAGTTGTCGGGCGTTCCAAAAACCACTCGCATGGTGGAATACGGTCCCTGCATAATCGTATCCGATAAACCCAGCACTTCAAAAGTGATGGTTGTCAGGTCGGCTGATTGTGGCCGCATAGCGGGTTCTGCTGAACCAATCTGGAAGATGAGCCCGCTCATCAAACCTGCCAAGGCTGCCGCCGACATAATAGAACGAAGTAATTTGTTCATTTGACCTCCATCTAATTTCAAAGACACTAGTTGCGTCCCGCTCGATAATTCATGACAACTGAATCGATAACAGGGGCCATACGCGCCACCACATGATCCCAGGTATAAAAGGATTCTGCCCTCTCCCGGGCGCTGCATCCCATCCGCAGGCGCAGACTGGGATCGCCCAATAAACTCATCAATGCATTTGCCAGCTGCTCAACATTATCTATGGGCACCAGCAGGCCCGTCTCGCCATTCTGGATGATCTCCTCCATGGCTTGTCCATGTGTGCCAATCGAGGGCAGGCCATACGCCGCTGCCTCAAGTATGACATCTCCCCAGGTTTCCTGACGAGAAGGAAGAACAAAGATATCAGCCTCGCCATAGAGACGGGCAATCAGCTCGCGGTCCCAAACATAAGGAAGGAACTCAACCCCTTCCATGGGATAGATCGGTGGGACATGATCCCGGGTCAGTACCTGCAAACGGATATTCGGGAACTTCTGCCGGGTAATTGCAAAAGCTTTCAACAACAGATCGCCGCCTTTGCGCAGGAAATTTGAACCGATAAAGAGTACTACAGTTTCTTCTCTCGGAACCCGCGTAGGAGGTACAGGCAAAGGATTGAAGTTTATTCCTCCACCCACATTGCTTACTCTCTTGGCAGGAATCCCATACCTGTTCACGATATCTTCGCGTATCAACTCACTACGGGTGAAAATATGGGTCGCTCGAACGTACGCCTGGCTTTCGTAATCGATCCATCTGGCAAGCATTTCTCCTCTCCAAGGCGCCCTAAATCGATAAGGGTTTTCGGCAGAGATTCGAGACGTGTAATCCGTGTAGATCATCACTGGTAGGCGAGCAATCTCCAACCCTGCGTTGTGTAGCACCCCCACCTGAATGACCCCGTCTAAATTGCCTTGAAGGCTGTTGACCACATGTCCAGCGATTCTAGAGCGATTGACGAAAGCTTCTGGGTTCTTATAAGAACGCTCCTTCCAAGTTCGAAGGATTGGATGAAACATACGCAAGCCGTTCCACAGGCGCGAAAAACCGCGCAATGAAACGTCATGCACAGCGATCTTTCCATATACGCGTTCAAGCGCGCAAAACAACAGCCCATACTTCGTGGCCGCCGCTGGATCTTTCTCAAGGTCTCCAACCAGGAATGCGGCAAGCCGCGCCTTTCCATAATGCAGGGATGTGGCAGAGGAATTATTCGTTGAACCAATAATTGCATCCATGGTTATCTCTAATCTATCTGCCCAGCAAACTCGTCGCGTCGTCGAGCTCGCGCCCAGAGAGAAGTCTGCCTGCCACTAAGAAATGAATATAGTCCAACAACTGCAGAGATATTGCTATTTAGAAGAAAAGTTGGTAGATATAACATTTTACCTAATATTCCTCGCGCATGTATGCGACCTCCGGACCAGGCAAGAAAATAAAAAAGTATTTGCAGCGCAAAGCAGATCCAGTCATAGGGCTGCGCAAGATATAGCCACGCCTGGCTCGATGATTGTGTCGGCCAAACCAGAGCTGCCACATTTGCACCAAGGGCCAAAATCATCATCAAAGGTACCAGCGGCCGCAGAAACTTGTGTGAGATGATTTGCCAAACCAGAAACGGCCGGCTCCATGGCAACAGGCCGCCGGACCTGAACATCGCCTGATATCGTCCAGCCACAATTCTGGCACGCCGCTCGGCTTCATCCTTTTCTGACAATGAACTATGCTCAAATGAATGTGCATGGGGCGCATAGATCAATCGGTATCCTTGACGCAAGACACTCAAACCGATAAAAAAGTCATCATTGATCACTTTATCAGGTGGAGCCTGGTAAAGTGATCGGCGCACCGCCAGAATCTCGCCAGATACTCCCGCACACGATCCTAAACGCGTCTCGTTTGCCTTGATGAAGGATTCATAACGCCAGTACATTCCATCTGCATTACTGAGACCGTCCTGGCCGCTCAAGATGGACTTTTTTCCTGAGACTGCTCCTACCTGCGGGTCGGAAAATGGCTTGACCAATTCGCGCAGCGTATCTTCTTCGTAAAGGTTGTTGGCATCTGAGAACAAAACAATTTCGTAACGCACCAGGGGCATGGCGCGGTTTATGGCAGCCATTTTGCCCTGCCGTTGTGGGTCATAGACGAGTTCCACGCCTCGATCGCCGAACTTCCTGACAATATCCGTCGTTCGATCGTCCGACCCATCGGCTGTAACCAGGATTTGAAGAAAGTCAGGCGGGTAATCCAGACCTAGCGCGTTCTGCAGCTTGGAAGCAATCACCGCCTCTTCGTTATAGGCCGCGATTAACAGCGTCACTTTTGGCGTAACCGTCCGGTACGTCTCAGGTGGGCGGCGCAAGCGTGCCAACACAGCCAGAATTAGCGGGTAACCGGCATATACATACCCGATCATAACTACGCAAAACCAGAAGATCCAACCCGTGGCTTTCATACCGGTACTACGCGGCCCTTAGACTTCAAAATTTCCGTATACAAGGCCGCATGCCTGGCCATCCATGGCCCGACCGAGTATTCCTGCATGGCTCGTTGGCGTGCAAGTTTGCCCATCAAGGATATCTCTTCAGGTGCATCCAACAATTCGCCCAGGGCCCCAGCCAACAATTCAGGATGATGCGGCGGAACGGTCCTGCCAATTTCGTTTGTCACAATCCATGCAATATCACCGACGTTCGTAGCCACAACCGGCAAGCCTGCCATCATTGCCTCGAGCACGGCGACGGGCAAACCTTCCCGGTTAGAAGAACTTGCAAATACGTCACTGGCTGCTAACAACTGCGGGATATCCTTCCGTTCTCCGAGGAGGAAAACCGAATCTTCGATTTGTAAATCATGGACTCTCGCTTGAATCTTGGAAAAAAGGACTCCTGAACCGGCCATCACCAAAACAGCTTCTGGATGCTTCTGATGTATTATCATAAAAGCATCGATCATATCTTCGTAGCCTTTTGCCTGCACGAACCTTCCAACGGTAATGATCACGGGTCTTGCTGGATCTCCCACTAGCTCACGGCGGACTCTCCGCCGCATTTGGGGAGAAGATGGCTCCTGTGTCGGAACGGCATTGGGGATCAAATCTAATCTGCGATGCCCAACCCTGTTGATGTTTACATCCTTCACCGAATAACCTACCACGACAATGCGGGTCACTAAATACCGTATGCAGATCTTCTCTACCGTTTGAAATAAAGCGGAATGCTGGTCGGGATCGTAGCCGGTCGAATGCAGGGTGGCCACGACAGGGGTCCTCGTAAAGCAACCCGCGACGCTTCCAAGTATATTCGCGTAAGAGAGGTGAGTATGGATTAAATCGAACTTCTCAACGGAAAAAAAACGAATAAGCCGCCTTAACCTCTGCAGATCCCTTAGAGAGCCTGCAGGGAAGACCACCACACGAACACCGGCCGATTCTATCAGCTCCAGGTTAGGCTTTGCATTTTGATCTGACAGGCTGACCACTGTGGGTTCAATTTGTTGAACGGTTGCGGATGATACGAAGGTAGCCACTAATTTTTGTGCCCCGCCCGTCTTAAGCGAGTCAATAACAATTGCTACACGCATACTCACGGTCTTAAACCTTTATCCTCGATAATACGAATCTCTTCATTCCTTGGCATTCTTCATTGACTGTCTATGGAAGCTTCATTGCTACGCAACAAGGTAAGGACACCGGCCGCCGACTAGTCACTCGATGTTCCTCCGGAGGGAATGGCCTTTGCGTTTTTTTTCAGAAATGCCTTCCGTATTGCATCCCTACCCAGCAAGAGAGTTTCACGGCTGATCAGCCAAAGCATGGCGAAATAGGTCAGTACTCCAACCAGGATCATTAATACCAATTGAGGCACATTGGAAAATGTCTCGATTTTGTCAACAAATAGGAGGGAAAGAGCCATCCCAATAGTCGATATAAATGTGGGTGCCACAGCTTGGAGAAACTCCCGAATTTTGTAATGAAGGATAAAATTGACAATTAATACGTCCATTGAAACGGATATTAGGCTGATCGCAATTTGGCCCAGGGCAACTCCTATGATATTCCACCGGGTTGCATACCATAGGATAAACACCGCAATTGGCACCTTTATGAGCGCTAGGCGATTGAGGATGTCCGGCCGCCCGATTGCTTTATATAGGATGCCGGGAACGTAGCCGAGCGCACTGATGGCGAGAGCTAGCGCAATTAAGGCTGCGGGTATGATGGCCGGAATCCATGTATCAGATAAGAATATTGGGATGAAGAGCCGGGCAGTGAAAGCAAGCCCTGTGCCTAAAGGCAGCACAAACATGGATATATAGCGAAGATAACCAAAATAGAACATGCGGAGTTTTTCGGCATCCACTTGGATCAACGCAAGGGTGGGGAGCGAAACATCTCCTACCACATTGTTCAAACTTCGGATCAATAATTCGGGAATGCGGTAAGCCATCGTGTAATACCCAAGCGCGGCCGCGCCCAGGATACGGCCAACAAGCAGGTAATCCACATTATTGCGAACGGCGCCCGCGATCTCCAGCACGATAATATGAAACCCGATAAAGACAATCGAATGAGTTGCCCCGGAATGGAACCGCCATGTTGGCTTCCACTTGGCCAGAAACCAGCTGAGGAGCGTCCCCGTCAGAATCCCAAGGATTTGCCCCCAGACCAAACTCCACACACCAAACCCCATGACGGCCAGGATAATCGAGATTGCGCCCTTGGAGAAATTTCTGCCCAACTCCGAGATCAATATTTTACGAAAGTTCAGTGTACGCTGCAGGAGGGTGCCCGGGACCATCCCGAGTCCGCTTAGAGGCAAACTCAAGCCCAAGACTCTGAAGAGCGGAACGATCTGTGGCGATTTGAAAAAAACCGCTACAGAAGGTGCGAGTACCCAGGTCAATCCGTAACAGACCACTCCTAGCAGGATGTTCGCAACAAATGCGGCATTGGCTGCTTCTTCAACATTCTCCCGTCGAGCAATTAATGCAGTATCAATCCCGGCCGAATTTAGAATATCCAGATATTGGATTGCAACCAGACAATAACCGACAACCCCGAACTGCTCAGGCAGCAGTAATCGCGCTAAAACGATAGTGGTAACGGTGGAAAGTGCCATTCCACCTGCAAACGAAAGATATGACCAAAAAACACCTTTGAGAGTCTTCTGTGTGAGCTCGGGTGTTGACTTTTGCTCAAGGGTTGTCATGTACTAACCCACATCGTTAGGCTTTTCTAAGACATCTGATTTCTCTGCTTTCACCTGAATATTCTCGACCAGTATGGGAAGTGCAAAAGCTATACCAATCAGAAGATAAAAATACCGGGCGTAAGCGCCGTGAATAAAGACTGCCGCGATCATATAGCCTGTTAATGCAACCGCGAAACCGGTAACCATATCGGCATAGTCAAGCATGCCGCCTTCGATCAATTTTTTCCTGGCCTTTAATATTGAACGATAACCTAAAATAACGATCGCCATAAAAGCGATCAGCCCGATTATGCCCGTTTCTGCCGCCACCTGCAGGTATAAATTGTGAGGCGATCTTTCTTGGCTCGAGGGGGCAAGACCCAGAGACTTGGTGTATTCCTGATATAGAATGGGAAAATTGTTTAGGCCCACGCCCAGAAGAGGGTGGCTCACGAACATCACCGCGGCTGTGAGAGTCTCGCTTGCCCGCCCTTGGATGGCCGAATCTTGTTTGACATTAATGAATCCGTTTGGGGTTGGAAAAAGATTCTGGATCGTCAGCACACGATCATAATAAGTTGAAGGAATAAACGCAATGAGAACAATTGCCAGGATCAGAACACCAACCAGTTGAAACGGCTTTGGAGGATATGCGTAAAAATACAGGATTAACGCCAAAATAATGGCAACGAAAGCCCCGCGCGAAAACGTGAAAACAACCGTCAAGATACTCAACGCGGCGCATAATCCAGCCAAAGCCTTAAGGATGGGATGTTGTTCGTGGAAAAATCTTTCTATGCCCAGAAGTCCAAGAACTACCATCACCTGGGCAAAGAAATTTGGATCCCCCACGGGGCCCGTCAGCCGATAGTCGTTAACACCGGTTGTGATATTCATAAATTTGGCGACTGCAAAACCGCCATAAATGTTGGAATAATTTCTCGTTAGATACTGATACACACTGAGCGCACCCAGGAAAATACCCACTACCAATAAGGTCCAGATCACGCGTTTCAACTGGCTTGGGTTTCTTAAAATGGCAATCACCACCAGAGCAATCGCCACATTTTTCACATAATCGTCCAATGCCGCCGTGACCGCAGATGTATCGACCGCATAGAGCAACGAACCTAAACCGACTAGGCCATAAGCAATAAAGAGAATGATTGGTACCGTCAATCGATTTGGACGTTCCCCAAATAAGGCCCATCGAACAAATATGGCAATAATTAATAATACGATGAAAGACTTTGCAACCGACGGGGCATTATAGTATTGCACAACGATATCGGAGAATCGCGTATATGTGATAAAAGTCAGGAATAACAGACCAAATTCAACGGAACCGATTGTTGCTATAAATGCGATGAGGCCCGCAACCCCGGCTAGCATATATAAAGGCTTGTTTGTGTATACGACAAGTGCGCCGGATGCAAGTCCTAGCAAGACCGCGAAGACTGTGAAAATCATCGTGGATCTTCGGGAAGATACCGAAATTTCATTTACCGTCATTCCTGGTTCCTTTGATAATACTTATAAGAGAGAATTGTCTTTGGCTTTCAATATTCCAACGCGACGGTAATAACCTACTCGCCATTTCAAATATGAAAATAGTTCCTTCCAACTTCCAACAAAAAAACGTCCGGAGGTGTAGACAATAAGGTCTTTTGATCCGGAGTAAGCAATCCTTCCGCCATAAGACCTTATCACCGGACCGATAAGGATATCATAGGGCAAGCGTCCTTGGGCAAATAGATCAAGCATCAATTTTCTCTTAATGCCATAATTGCTCCCGCGCGTGGTGGGGCTCCCTAGCACAGATCGGCGGAACCAGCGGCTTGTGTGATGAATAAACATTCGAACTCTCACCGAGAATCCTGCGGGTAAATCTCTATAATCAACATGTGTATAAGCTAGGTCAACGCCTTTCTCGAACTGCGAAACATACCAATCAATGAGCGCCGTCGGGTTTGGAATTTGACAATCGGCGTCGAATAGCAGTACATACTCCGAATGTGAGCTTTCAATGCCTGGAATACGCGCGGCTATTGCTACTCCGCCCTTATGCTCCACTCGAGGGATGGCGATCACTGGAAAGCCAATTTGACGGTATATTTCCAACTCGATCGGTGGATGATCGGGTGGATAATTGTTGACCACAAGTGTTAGTTCAAATGTATTCACCCCGTTGTATCGTTTGATATCCGATGCCAGACGCAGTATGTTTTCCAGGTCCTTCTGAGCATTTACCGGGATCACGATTGACGCCCGCGGCGGAATATTCGGATCACCTCGCAATAATGCGAATCTATCCTTTAGCGTAAGTTGGTCCGGAGAGAGGGTAACCATGAATGGCTTTGGCTAAATCTTCTGGTTTGCTTTTAGCAGATAAATACCGTTCTGCGTTTTGGCAGTGTCCAGTGCCCATTGGCTGTTTTTTACCATGGACTGGGCTGTGTCATTCGACCGATACTCGGCAATCCCGATCTGAGGATCCAGGTTGATTTCTTCCCCTGATACGTCCAAAGAGATGGGCGTGGAAAGCGCCGCACGGACTCGATTCATCGTGTTCATTGCCGCATCACCGGTCGTCACTGTAAGCAGCACGATAAAATCAAGCTCGCTCCAACGACCAACCCGATCATTGCCGCGTAATTGTTCCTCTAGGGTCTTGGTTACGTTTCTGAATATGATTTGCAGAGTTGATTGTGGCAACAGGTTTACATAATCGGCCATGCCATTAAGATGCACAATACATAAAGAAAAATTCTTTGAGGAACCGAAGACGGCTGCCGCGAGTATCTCCTCGAAGGCGTTTCTGTTCAAAGCAAGCGACATATGTTCCACATTTCGTCGCTTGACAAAGTTTTCAATAGGTGTACGGATTAACTCGCGAATCAGGGCCAATACTACGCCTAAGGCCAAACCAACGACAAAAGCCACGCCTGCGTCGCGTAAGGGTTGAGGGGAGATAGGATCGACCGGCAGCGCGGCGGGGTCGAGCAGGATGAGGTCATAGACTTGATATAGACTTTGAACATACTCGACGGCGTGCTGGCCGATGCCATTTGCGAGGATATATACTGTCTTTGGGTCTGGCCCTTGAACTGAAAATTCAATGATATTCGCGTCGGGTAGCGCAACCGCATTGTAGGCATAGTCCACCATGGCGGTCTCGTCCAGTGCTAGCAACTTATACGTTTCCGAATGGATGCGTGGGCTGTTGAGGACCTCGGCGTAAGTGGTAATAATCGACCGCTTGTCGAGTGTCGAAAGACTATTGACCAGGTTGCTGCCACCCGAGATCAATGAAGGGCTGGGGGAAACGATGAATCGAGAAGTGGCCTGATAGATGGGGGGCGTAATGTAAGAAAAAGCCAGAGCTGCAATCACGGCCGCAAGAGTTGCAACTACAACGATCCACCAACTGCGCTGCAACATACGGAGATATAGTTTAACTTCCATTTGTTCTTTCTCCTGAAACGATGCCCGGTTCAGCCTAAATAATCTGGCGGGATAATCTTGTCTGCGCAAAAAGAGAAGCAAGTTTACGAACGTTGGATGTCAGTTCAAATTCGTTCAAGATCAATATTTTCCCATTGTCAGCGCGCCGCTGCGCCTCGATGGGTTCGGAATAAATGCGGGCAATGACGTTTGCCAGGGATAGGCTGTCCTCCGGAGGCACCAGCCAGCCGGTCTCGCCGTCCCTGACCAATTCGGGAATGCCTGATATTGAGCTTGCCACAACGGGAATACCGCTGGCCATGGCTTCCATGAGCGCAACGGGAATTCCTTCCATTTTTCCCGAGCTCATGACGATACTCGGTTGGACATAACAATTAGCGGTCCGCAAGAAATGTGAAACCTCACCTTGGGTGCAGGGACCGAGCAGTGTGACGGTCCCCTCTAGCCCGTTATGTCTGATCATCCTCTCAAGGTCAAGGCGCAAATCCCCTCCACCAATGATGCGGCATCGGAATGGAATTCCACGGTCCCGCAGTATCGCACAGCCTTGGATCAGGAATGCGTGCCCTTTATAAGGCTGCAGGCTGCCCACACTGATTATTTCTAGACGGTCGTTATCTGGCTTTAATGTGCCGGTCTCATAATAGGCCGGATCAATTCCACAGCGGACTATCCGCGTTTTTTCCAGGACCCAGGGACCGATTTCCCGTGCCAGATATTCTACATTATATTGCGATATTGACGCTACAAAAGCGGCACTTTTTAGTTTGGTCGCAAGCATGGGCTTTTCGACGAAAATATCATGCGCATGAACCGTTACACTGTAAGGGATGCCCGTCAACTGGTTGATCAACCAGGCCACCAGGGCCGGATGCGTGGCGTAGTGCGCATGGATGTGGACAATGTTCTGGGCTTGGAATTCTTGAGCCATCCAGACCCCGCGCGGAAACAATAGCAATGCCCGTAGCAGGAATTTAGGGCTTCTAGCATTCTCCCTGAAGATTTGCCAAAATACTGAAAGGTATTTCTTCGGTAAATGAATGATCGTCGTTAGATTCGCGGTCAGTAATCCCCATGAAAACCATGGAACGGAATGAGCTCGCGCCAGCCAGGGAAGGGCTTCCTGATGGATAACCTTTTGGTGCTGCAGAATGAGCGGATACAACTCCACTTGCCATCCGAGTTGCTCCATTGCAATCATCTCACGAAGGATAAATGTCTCTGGTAAATGGGGGAACCTCGACATGATGTACGAGACTCGTCCATCCACTAATGTGCCCCTCGCTGGTATAAGACGGCGCCCACGGTACGCAATAAAATATAAAGGTCAAACCCTAAGCTGGCTCGTTCGATGTAAGCGATATCAAGACGCAATCGATCATCAAACTCAAGTTTTGCGCGGCCCTCTATTTGCCATAGTCCGGTCATTCCCGGCATGACATCCAATCGTTGGGTGTGCCACAATTCATAGGTTTCCGGCCCAAAAGAGGTCGGACGCGGGCCTACCAAACTCATCTCACCGCGTAATAAATTAAAGAGTTGAGGAAGCTCGTCCAAGCTTGATTTTCGGAGTATTCGTCCAAGGGGGGTTATGCGGGGATCGTTGGTGATCTTGAAGTCCGGCCATTGCAGCTCATTGAGATGGGCATATTGAACCTTAAGCGCCTCCGCATTAGGCACCATGGTCCGGAATTTATACATCTGAAAACGTTTCCCACCTTTGCCTGTACGCAGTTGCGTAAAGATCGCCGGTGCGCCCGGAGATGTGATCCGGATCAGCAGGGCGATGACGGCAACAACAGGTAGCCAGATGGGTGAACTCAAAATCACCAATGTCAAATCCATAAGGCGCTTGGCAATTAAGTATGTTCTTCTGTTTATGCCCTGCTTTCGTTGGCTCAATATATTCACCCACATATGTTGATTCGAATGATTCATCGTCGATCTTCATACCCCACCAAATGACGTTTCTCGGTGGGCTCCTCCGACGATGCATTCTCTTCCAGTCGGTTGCGAGCGACCTGTAATAAATCTTCAAAGGTTAGAGCCTCTTCGGGGAACACTGCCAATCCGAAACTAGTGAGCAGACCCGTTCGCTGCATAGCCTTGTCTTTGATGCGCTTTGCAAGAGGAGGCATGCTGTCCAACCCTGTTTCCGGGCAAAGGACGATGAAATGTTCGGAATGATCGCGCAACAGTATGTCGGTTTGGCGGATGCACTCACTGACCACCTGGGCGATCCGCGCTAGCTGGAGACGACTCAACACATCTTGTTGCAGGCTTTTCAAGACCTCTTTGACTTCTTCTTTGTTCTCCGGCTTCGCTTGAAGGATCATAAGCGATATTTGGCGATGATAGCGGCGACTCCGTCCAAATTCGACATTTATCCGATCTGTGCCCTCGTCCAGATCCGTGGCACGATTTGGAAAAGACCCTTGCGCCAGTACATCTATCAGCGATTCAGAGTGGGTTATAACTCCGCCGAGTTGATAGGACAACCACACGCCCACCTCGATGATAACCAATTCCAACAGGATTACATCCAGGGCCGTCGAGCCGGTGTAAGCCCGGTTAATGACTTTCCCTAACCCAAGGTAAATTACTCCGCATATCCCCATCACTAAATAGAGAGGTATCCTGCTGATGGAGGGGATGACCGTGATTACAAGCCCAATGACCAGGGCCGAAATATAAAAATATGAGGCGAAATTAATGACTGGCAGATTTTCTAGATCCAGTACGCCAAGCACAATAATGATTGCTATATATAACCCCACCCAAAACAAAGATCTCCTTAAATGCGTCATTCTACTCTTCCCACTGCTCAACTGAATCGCTTGGAACGCCCATGATAGGCTTAAATGGATACAGGATGACTTTCAATGCATCCATTTCAATTGAAACTGCCCTCCAATATGAATGACAAAGAGCGTCAAATTTCATTTTGGCAGCAGAATTCCGGTTTTTACCCTTAATACATCAGCTGCCTTGCGGAGATTACTTAGAAATATATCGTTATCTTCAAAAGATTCAAAATCTTCATAGACTCCACGCCAGATCTTCAAGGCTGTGGGTTCACTGCATCCACGTTTACGCATCTCACCGACAAACTCATCACATGACATGTTTATTTTTGAGGCTAATTCTTGAATTCGACTGCTCATTCCAAATCCTTTGAAGTCAGAAGTTATATATTGGTTTTTGGATGCGACGTTAAATCTGGGTAAATGTTTAATTTAACTTGAATTAAGAAATCAGTATAAAAATCCAATTGAGAATTTGATTAAAAAAAATAGACCTGTTGTCTAATTTCACCAATAAAGCCGACCGATAAGTTTAATAAAGCTCTTTGCCTGAATATCCACGGACATTTGGCAAAAAAACATTCGGGAAATCTGAGATTCCAACGGCTTCCGTCTCTGCCTATTGTCCTTGGTCTAAAATAATTCTTTCGGTAATATTACCTGAATTCACCTAAAAATGCAAGAACTTAGCCATCCAAATCCTCCCTTGCTGACGCCTGGGAGAGATGAGCATTGAACCAGCGCCGGGCTTGAGCGGCATTCTGAAATTTGGCTTGGCGGAGGAGGGCGATACCAGATTGTAGTTGGAGCCATCACTTTTCCCGCATGGCCGACGGTCATACGAGTAGCATCTTCTTGGAAGGTAACATCCGGCGATAGTGCAACCCAGTTTCGATTCCCCAATGAGCACGGCGAAGCTTCAAGATACGAGAGGGAGCCGCCTGGCTGCGCGCCAGGCTGGCAATGCCGAATTCTACGGCATCGAAGTACGATAGCAGTGACCGTTTCGCCACCATTGGAATTGGCGTTGTAAACGATAAACCTGGGCCAAGCCCGGCCAGGAGGAATACGGGTTGAGCATTTCACTCGTGGTGATCGTGCGAATTTCGAGGCGCCCGTGTCCTTTATTCACTTTTTGAGAGGTGAGAAAATCGGTCTGGATCTTCCCAAACCCCGGCTTGGGATCGTCTGGGGCAAAGAGCTGCTGGATGTTTTGGTACAGCCGGAGTTGATTTTCCTTGACCGGAAACACGTAATCGGCACCCTGTTCCAGAATTTGGGCCGAGAGCCGTTTTTGAGTGTGCAGGGCGTCTCCGGTGACCACTTTTCCCGTAATTTCCACCAATTTCAAGGCGGCGGGAGCCTTGGTGATCTCGTTTTCTTGCGCCCTACTTCCAACTGCGACAGCACTTTGCCCTGCGTCACATCGTAGACGCTCAACAAATAGTCTCCCCCTTCTTCACCTTCTGCGCATACCGCGCACCGCTTTTCCATCCAGCGCAACACTCCCCGGCTCGCCAGCCTGGTGTATTCTCCCACCACCCGCTCGATCTCTTCCAGATACACCCCCGCGCCAAGATCCGCCGACCGGGGATCGGCGCGGCCGCGCAATGCAAACTCGACCAACGCTCCCGATATCTGCCCAATCGCCATCGCCGGGCGGTCTTCTCCACACAACTTCGCCATCACAAGATCACCAGCACGGTTTCCAAACGGTACAGCTTCCCCCCGCCTGCGCACATCATAACAAAACCGTCACACACCCCCACACGACAAACCCGTCACTCCGAACCGCCACACGCCTAGCACAACCATCACCCCCGTAGCTGTCAGCCTCGCAATGTACCGAGAAGAATCCTATTTTTTACCTTTGCACGGTTAGGCAGGGTAAAAATTGACCCAAAAGGGGGATGGGGCCAAGGCAGGAATTGACATAATAATTGGCAACACAGGGTCCAAATTCGGATTATTCCTTTGGCTTGAAATAGCCTCTCCCTATCCAGCCCATCTATACGGATGATCTCTGCAACCCCACCCTCCAGGATCATGAAGTACACTACAAACATACTCGGCAATGGTCTGTGCGCCAAGGCTTCCTTCTACGCAAAGAATATGGTACGCCTTCGAATCATAAACAGCGACACTGTCAGTGAGGTTTTAATGCAAAAGCTGGACTCATGAGCCGTATGCACAACATCATAATCTGCGGGGCCGGGATCAGCGGTGTGAGCGCGGCGTATTATCTCGCCAGGTCAGGGATCAAGGATATTCTGCTCCTGGATGAGCATCCTCCTCTCTCGTTAACAAGTAACGTCAGCAGCGAGTGCTACAGAAACTGGTGGCCTGATTCAGAACTCTTTAGACTGGTGAATCGCTCCATAGATTTGATGGAGCAGCTTGCAGACGAAAGCGGTAATGTCTTTCGAATGAATCGCCGCGGCTATCTCTACGTAACAGGGGATGAAAACAAGATCCAAAAGCTGAAAGACGGAGCCATTCAGACTTTACCCCCCGGGGGCGGATCCTTGCGGGTCCATACCAGCTTGCAAGCCGCCTACCAGGCCCCAGAAGCGGAAGGCTTCCTCTACCAGTCTGATGGCGCGGATCTCCTGCTTGGTAATGATCTCATCCGCAAACACTTTCCTTATCTTACGCAATCGGCAGTAGCCGCCCTCCACGTCCGGCGGGCGGGATGGCTAAGCGCGCAGCAGTTGGGTATGTATCTATTTGAGTCGGCCCGCCGCCTGGGAGTCCGGTTTGAGTCCGCTCACCTGGAAGGCATCGAAGTGGCGAACAATCGCGTGACTGGAATCCAATTGAGCACCGGCGAAAAAATCGCCTGCACCACCCTTGTTAACGCCGCGGGACCCTACCTCAAACAAGTGGGAAAGCTGCTTGGGATTGACCTTCCAGTCCAGTCTGAATTGCATTTCAAGATCGCATTCAAAGATCACCTGGGCATTCTGGGGCGCGATGCCCCTTTACTGATTTGGGACGATTCACAAGTCTTGCCTTGGGCCCCGGAAGAGCGCATTCTTCTGGATCGCGACCCCGAAACAAACTGGTTGACCAAATCCTTGCCCGCGGGGGCGCATACGCGGCCCGACGGCACTGGAGAAAATCAGACCATCTTGATGGTCTGGGAGTATAAGCCGCATTTGGTGGAGCCTTCGTTTCCACCGCCTCCAGATGAGCTCTTTCCGGAGATCGTTTTGCGCGGCCTATCTACGATGCTGCCCCGTTTAAAAGAATACTTTAACCGGACCCCGCGCCCACAAATGGATGGTGGCTATTATATAAAGACCCGCGAGAACCGCTTGCTAGCCGGGCCTTTACCGATCGAAGGCGCCTATATCATCGGTGCCGGCTCAGGCTATGGGATCATGGCCGCCTGTGCGGCAGGAGAATTACTGGCTGCGCACATTGGGGGTTCTGAGCTTCCCTCATATGCACCCGAATTTGCTTTGGAGCGCTACAGTAGCGCGGTATATCAAAAGAAATTGGAGAGCTGGGGCGAAAGCGGACAGCTTTAAGAGATGATCCCGCCGCTGGGTGAGGGGGGCACCCAACGACGGGACCGCCCCTATTGTGTCACACTTTGGCCTAAATATCAAGTGCTCCCTTGTCAATGCGCATGTTTTTTCAAGTCGAGAAAACGGAGTAGTTAGGATTGAAAATGCATCGGAGACATGTCCGGCAAAGCGCCGTCTGGCTTGGGCTGCATTGTTGAACTGTGCTTGTCGGATCAGAGCCAGAACAAGATTATTGATCGAGGCCATCACTTTTCCAGTTTGGCCGATCGTCATTCGAGTGGCATCTTCTTGGAAGGTCACGTCGCGGCGATAGTGCAGACCCGTCTCGATCCCCCAATGAGTGCGGCGAATATTCAATAAGCGAGCAGGGGTGGCTTTGGAGCGCGACAGGCTGGTAATGCCGAATTCGACTTCATGGGAAGTACGATAACAGCGTCCAGCACGCCACCATTCGAAGTGTCGTTGCAAACGATACACTTGCGCCAGGCCTGGCCAAGTCGAATAGGGGTTGAGCATTTCGCTGGTGGTCAGGATGCGAGTCTCAATGCGCCCGTGACCTTTGCTGACTTTTTGAACGGTGAGGAAATCGGTTTGAATCTTCCCAAACCCAGGCTTTGGATATTCAGGCGCAAAGAGTTGCTGAATGTTGTTGTACAGCATGGGCTGGTTTTCTTTCACAGGAAAAACGTAGTCGCCACCTTGCTCCACAATTTGAGCCGAGAGTCGTTTTTGGGTGTGCAGGCGTCTGCGGTGACCACTTTTCGTGAGATTTCCACCGATTTTAGGGCTTGGGGCGCCTTGGCGATCTCGTTTTCCTTTCGCCCGACTTCCACCTGCGACAGAACCTTCCCCTGTTTCACATCATAGACACTCAACAGATATTCGCTGCCCTCCTCCTCCTTCTTGCGCATCCCGCGCACGGCTTTCCCATCCAGGGCATACACTTCTCCATGCTCGCCGCTCTGATTGTATTCTGCCACCAGCCTCTCGACCTCCTCTTGATATACACCATACGCCAGGATCCGCCGATAGGTGCTGTGGCTCGGCATGTTCACACGTTTCAAGTGCAACAACTCCACCAACTGCTCTGCATAATTCTTCCCCCAGTCCGCCATGCCACTGGGCGTATCTTCCCCGCACAACTTCGCCATCAAAATGATCATCAGTACCGTTTCTAAACCATACAACTTCCCCCGCGCTTTCCGATATCCGTGAGCTTCGCCAGACGCTCATAGACACTCCCCACATCATACACTACCCCTGCGCCACTATACTCCTGCTTGACCTTGCCAGTGCTACAATGCATTTCAGGTCCTCCTCGCTAGATTGCTTGTTGCCACTCGCAATTGTACCGAGAAGGACCTACTTCTTATTCTTTGTCAAGCGACCTTGAAAAAGCCATTTGTCAATGCGTTGTTGTAGAATAATTCGCACAGTTACTGCCAGCGCTATGTGGGCAAGTCCCGGCGTCGAGCTTTCATTGACTCCCCCTCGTTGCCTTTAAGATAAAATGGGACTATCTCGCGAGGTAGCTATGAAACTTCTTCTTTTCGCCTGCCTTTCGCTGACGCTCGCGCTGGATTCCTGCAGCGGTTGGACGGTTCGTCCCCTTCCCTACACCCCACCAACCCCGTTTTCCTCGCGCACTCCCACCATCTACACGGCCACGCCCATTATCCTCCTGCCGCCTATCACATCCACACCGCCTGCTCTGTCACTCACTCCAACGTTAGCAAGCACCGTTGTAACATCTACTATTGAGCCGACCTTGACTGACACACCGGCAACCCCTGCCATTCCCCCAACCATTGAGGCGGTTCCCTCTGTGGAAATCAAGGTCCAAGTGCTGGGATGCAATACCGGTATCGACATCTCGCATGGCATGGGCGAAGTGACGAACGCCTACGTCACGATCAGCAATCTTGGCGCCGCCGGCCTTGAAAATATTTGCGCAACGCTAAACGCTCAGGATGAAGGACGTGTGCATCCTGATAAGACCAAGTGCTTGCCCAGCCTGCCCGCCGGCTATCGAGTCACGCAAAAACTGACTGTCGATACAACCTACAAACAAGCCACGCCAGTTCAAATAGACGTTACTTCAAACAATGATTTGCTCGAGCGTGTTGGAAAGGATTCCTGTACGGATATTGGCCTATTCCCTCCTGCTGAAGATAGGCTCGGGGTCGCTGCCCCAATTCCCTGATCGCAAAGTCCGAAATTGATCTCGCCCGTCCCACCCTGGTCCCCGCATGGGGTTTAACTTTGGTGCTTTTCCATCTCTGCGAAAAACAGCGTGGATCTTCAGAGGTAAAGTATAATCACCCACATGGCTGATGACCAGTTAACAAACCTCCCCCGTCACAAAATTGCGATGTTGATTGACGGCGATAATGCCCAGGCCGGGCTGCTGCCTCAAATGGTTGTGGAAGCCGCTCGCTATGGGCAGGTGACCGTCCGACGTATTTATGGTGATTGGACAACCTCAACTATGAATTCCTGGAAGGAGATCCTTAACTTCCACGCTTTCCAGCCTATCCAGCAATTTCGCTATACGATTGGGAAGAATGCCACTGATAGCGCCATGATCATCGACGCCATGGATATCCTTCACTCCGGCGTTGTGGACGGCTTTTGTCTGGTCTCTTCAGACAGCGATTACACTCGCTTGGCTACGCGCATCCGAGAAACAGGCATCTTTGCCATGGGCATTGGTGAGAAGAAAACACCCAAGCCCTTTGTCAATGCCTGTGATGTGTTTGTATATACCGAAAACCTGGTGGCTGAGACCAAAGCTGCCAAAGCGCGCTCCTCTCAACGACGATCCACCTCCAAGCAAAAGCAAAAGAGCGAGGCTGACCCCATGCCTCTACTCGAGCAAGCCTTCGATATGGCGGTGCAGGAGGATGGTTGGGCGCGCCTGGACTTAATGGGTAATGCCCTATATCAACTGGATCCGGGTTTTGATCCGCGCACTTATGGTCAGCGCCAGCTTTCGCGGCTGCTAAAGAGTTTGAAAGACCAATTCGAAATGCGCAGCCAGGAGCTGGACGGATCTACTCTATTCCTGGTGAGGATGGTCGAAGGTCCTAATCGCGAGCCCTGACCGCGGCAGGTTAATGTCTCGCTCGTCCGGGATGGATCAGTTGCTCTGGAGCTGTTTTACCCTTACCAACCCTTCATACACATCCACAATTTTAGCGGCGATCTTTTCCCAATCATAAGATTGGGCTACTTCTTCCGCGCGGCGTCCCATACTCTCGCGCAGATTGTGGTCGCTCAACAATAGTGAAAGTCTGTCGCAAAGCTTGTCCGGCTCACCATCCGGGACCGTGTAACCCGTCTCACCATCCTGAACCAAAAAACCCAGCCCGCCCACGTCCGAGGCTATGACGGGGGTTCCACAGGCCATGGCCTCCAGCGCAACCATGCCGAACGATTCGTAGTGTGAGGGCATGACCACGACCTCTGCCGCCGAATAGTAGTAGGGCAAAGTATCCTGTCCCCGCTTGCCAAGGAAGACAACTGTTTGCCCCATCGCTAGTTCGTCGCACAACTTCTGTAACCGGGCCATTTCCTTCGACATCTCCTCGGAGCTGGCATCCGGCTCACCCCCAATGATCGCAAGATGGACAGGCTTTCGATCGTCTTTCAAATTCAGGCACGACATCGCCTCGATCAGCGTATCCACACCCTTGAGCGGTTCGATACGTCCCACAAATAACACCATCCGGTCTTCCGGCTTCAGGCCCAGGAAAAGCTTCGCTTCATCAGATGGGATGGGATAAAAATGGCTGGTATCGACTCCCGGCGGGATGATATCCAGTTTACGCTCATTGGCTCTGTAGAGAAACCGCAGTTGGGTTTGTTCTGCCAGGGTTGCGACCACCACGCGGTCAGCTCTTGCCAATACTCGTTTTTCACCGGCAATTCGTTCGGGGCTCTCGCGTTCTTCGTCGGAACGGGCGATACGGTTCTTCATCTCGCCCAATGTATGGAACATGTGCACGATTGGGGTTCCCCCCCAAGAGTTGGATAATGATTCGGCAGCCAGTCCCGACATCCAGTAATGGCTGTGAATGAGATCGTATTTGATGCGCTTTTCCGCAGCAAAAGCCTTGATACCTTCAACGAACTCTGGAATGTATTCCGGGAGGTCCTGCTTGGGCACCGGGACCTCAGGTCCCGCCGCCACGTGCACAACACGGTTGCCATACCCCAGCTCATGCACCACGTGAGGAACGTGCTCATCCTGCGAGCGTGTGAAAACGTCCACATGGATCCCCAATCGGCCCAATTCGCACGTCAGATCGCGGACATAAACGTTCATCCCGCCCGTGTCTTTTCCGCCCAGGATGGCAAGCGGGCAGGTATGATATGAAAGCATTGCTATACTTAGCATTCCTGTATCTCCACCTGCTTTAGACGATGCGTCTTCATAAAAACTTGCGGGTTTGCAGGTATTCTTGTATAATCCCCGCCGCTTGATAATTAAGCCACCGTAGCTCAGCTGGTAGAGCAGACGATTCGTAATCGTCAGGTCGTGGGGTCGTAGCCCACCGGTGGCTCTTTGAATTTAAGTGGTTTTCCTTCCTATTATAGGCCATTCAGGAAGGGTAAACCACCATGTTTTCCACCGATTCACATGAGCAGACGATTATTGAATTTGCTCAAGGGGGGTATTTGGCCATCACTGTCGAGTCATTTCTGATCGATCGACAAGCAGCCGGCTTATCGAAATACACACTTAAGTTCTACCGACAGTTCCTAAATCCATTCACAGCCTACTGCAACGCTAACTCGTTGACGCTCATCCAGCAAATCTCTCCGGATTATCTGCGGCGTTACTTCCTGGCATTCTCAGAAACCCATAATCCTGGCGGCGTCCACGCTGCCTACAGAACCCTGAGAGCCTTCTTCCGCTGGCTAATGAACGAGGAGGTCATGTCACCTGATTGGAAAAATCCAATGCTAAAGGTCAAGCCACCCAAAGTGGCAACTGAGCCTCTGGAGCCTATTTCCATAGAAGACGTTAAGGCACTAGTCAGCACCTGTCAAAGGGGAAAATTTACCGGGGATCGGGACCATGCCATCTTCCTGTTCCTGTTGGACACCGGCGCAAGAGCTCAGGAATTGTGCAATACGACTATAGAAGATACCGATCTGAATACCGGTTCAGTAATGATCCGATATGGAAAAGGAGGCAAAACACGAATGGTATTCCTGGGGCGTAAAACACGCAGAGCCTTGCGTTCGTACCTTCGCCACCGTCATGATCAGTCCCATGCTCTATTTGTATCCATAAATGGGGATCGCATTACTTATAATGGCCTCCGCCTCCTTCTTGACCGGAAAGCCAAATTAGCAAAGCTGGAAAACAAACCTACCTTACACGATTTCCGACGGGCTTTTGCCCTCAACATGCTGCGAAATGGCGTAGATATATTTGCCCTACAAAGGCTTATGGGCCATTCGGATTTACAGATCATGCGACGTTATCTTGCCCAGAATAATGAGGATAATCAATTAGCACATATGCG
>CAWAKH010000011.1:0-197890 GCA_963782565.1 uncultured Chloroflexia bacterium | reverse complement strand
CTTAATCAACGTAGTGAGTGGTTACCTGCGATAAGGCATTGGAAATCTGCGCCCGCAGGTCAGAAGTGAAGGCGCCACTTCGACTGTCCAACCTGAGCGTCTCTTCGAGAATAACCCAGACTTCCTGTGGCATTACAGCTACTACAGCACAGTCGTGTTCGGCACGCTCTGCAAGCCAGTGGGTCGCCAATTTGTCCATGTTCTCCAAACCCACAATTCGGATCCCGCCACGTAATTTGCGTTGACCAATCCCGCCAATCTCCACTTCATCTCCAAGAGAGGTCAGTTCGATAGCTTTTACTTCGGGGATGCCATTGCGGTTCTCCATCCACGAGCTTGTTCCTACGGGTTGAATAATCTGTATCATTACGCCTCCTATATATTCATAGCTTCTTGAAGCAGTTTTACATCGGCACTTTCCGACGTCGGAACCACAGGGGCGATCCAGGGCGGCAGCTTGGCCGAATAGAACCCGATAATGCACGGCCACTCCGGATCCACGTCGATGGAGCGCAGGCGCAACACCCACATACCCAGTTCGTGCGCCAGGGTTCCAATGGTTCCTGCCGGTACCAAGTCGAGGGTGTCGCCTTTTTTGCGACGCCGGCCTGTTGCCCTCGCCACTCCCGGCCAGCGTACGTCCTGCGTCAGTCGAACCTGGTCGCCAACCTTGAAGGAGGTTTCCGGGAAGACGTCTCTCATTATTTGTCCACTCGATCTTCCTTAGCTTATGCGAAATGCGCATACGTAGACGCGATGGGGGCTTCATCTTCCTTGTCCAGTGGGTAAATATCCACTACCACACCTTCGTCGGTTTCGATGATATGCACCGTCAGCTTGCACTTGACGGTAACCCAGGCGTCTTGGGCTGCGAGAACATAATCGGCGCCGCCGTGGCGGTCGTCGTCTTCCTCGCGCAATGGATGGCATTCCCAGCAGCAAGCTCCGCATGTATAAAAGTCGCAATCACACCGTTCGCGATCAGGGCAATTGGGATTGTGCGGGTGGTGAATATTTTGGCCATCGGCAAAAGTCCGATGACACACGTCGCAGGTTCGAGTAATATCATCCATAGCGCCTCCGTTTCCGATGTCAGAAACAAATCTGAGCTCCCGTTTTCACGGGAGCCATTTGGTTACTGCGGGGCATCAGCGAGAACGTACCCGCTGGCAACTGCCCAGGCTAGTAACGCTTCGAGTGTGAAGACCTCATCTGGATCCAGGAAGGTTGAGATGTCGTTGGAGAACGCATCCACTCTCTCAGGGGTCATGCCTGTGACAGTCTGGCCGGTCAACAGAGCGGTCAGCTTCGACATACTTTCGATCGTTGGTACTTTTGGTGTTCGTGGATCTGGGGCCATTTTCTTCTCCTAGCGATAAATTTCAGGCCGGGTTGCCTGTTTATTTAGAAATCCATTTTGTTCATCGGCTTTTTCTTCTTGGTCTTGCTGATTTCTTTCTCGCCGATGATCCGTCGAGCTGCATCCCAGCCGCTGACGGTAAGTTTGCAGGCAGTGGGCGTTCCTTCCACCCAGCCGCGGGTTTGGAAAGCGTTGAAGATAGCTTCAGTCACCGCGAATGGCATCGGTGCTTTTTGCCAGCGGGCCGCCATCGTATTCAGCCAGCCCTTCTGGCTTTCGTCGATCTGGTCGACAAGCAGAGGAGGGTTGAGACTAATCATGCTGACCTTTCTGACGTCGGAAACTGCTCGATCATGGCTACCACTGCACTCCAACCGCAAGCTCTTGGATAATGACTTTCCTGGTTCCATGGCTGGTCGAAAAGAATTCGCTGGAAGTCGAAGAGGTGATCCAGGTTCTTTTCGTAGTCATCCACCAGCACATCGCCCTTCACCAGGCTTTTGTCATGCGCGATAACGACGTCGCCGGCCCAGCGATAATCGGTGGCCAGTCGAGAAACCTCGTTTGCACAACCATTCCACTTTGCCTGGGATAAAGCCGGAGGTTACGAATACCACCTCGTGACCCAGGCTACGCAACTTATTGATGCCATCCAGGGCGCCCCAGATTTCCATGGTGTCTTCGTAGAGCGTGGGATCAGATAGATACTCATAGATCTTGGTCCCGCACTCGGGTTTGGCAAACTCGTGGATTTGCCAACGTGTGATGTCCGCAGCGATCAAATGATCGTTGTAGTCTTCGTTGTACCTGCGCAGCCAGGAAGAGTGCAGGTCGGCGCACACGCCATCTACGTCAACAAGTATTCGCACAGGGCCTCCATTGGAACTATTATAATCCATATGGCATGATAATACAACATCAATCCGTCAGGACTGTGCAAGGCAAAAGATGAACAACGGTGGTGCTGGGGCTGTCCAGATCACGCAAATGCAGCATATTACTTCTTCGATCTGCGAAACCCGAATGCGCGCGCAGCCATCGCCGCGTTCGCCACACCGATCGCTTTCGATCCACGTGGTGTCGTCCGGCCAGTATGTCTTGACTTCCTCCAGGGCATATTGTTCAACCACGCCAATGACCCCCGAAGTAGTAACCATTTCCTCGTGGTAGGCGATCTCTCCACCGTAATTGACCTCGTATTGGATCTGGAATATTCTTCGGTTCATGATTTTCCTTCCGATGTCGGAACCTTGCGAAAGAACTTGACCGTCACATTGCCGGTTTTCTTGTCGTAGGAGAATTCGAATTTGCCGAACTCTTCTCCAAAGTTGATCTCCGGGTGAGCGACGCCCAGGCGCAGCCACAAGATGGCCACCAGGCTGTCCTCAATGCTTTGAGTAGATTTGTGGGTATACGTCTTGGTGTCTCCGTCCCACAGCACCACCGGAGATTTGAGCAAACGCTCCATCTCGAACTCGATCTCTACGCGATCATCAAGGGTTCTAATTGCTCCCATTCGACCTCCGCACCAAATTTCGACAGTAAGTTCAGGAAATCGCGCATGATTTCGCGATCGATGAAAGCCAGCTCGACCACGTAGTCGTTGAGTGCCGGCTTGCCGTTTCTCTGCTTATCTCCGTTGAAATAGCCGGGGAAAGTCGCCCCGCCGAAGTCAAGATTGAGATAACACAACGCCTCTGGGCCGTCACGCTGGATGTTGGTTACGTAAGGCACCCGGTGGTTTCTCTCCAGGAGCGCCCTGCCGGCCTGATGAAACTTGCCGGCTGTCATCTCATCGAAGTTTTCGGGCAGTGTCCACCAGATGTGCAGCGGGCCTATGGGTAATGGTGCTTTTTGGTAGATCATTCGTTGCCTCCGGAAAATTTATCTTCCATGTGTAGTATCGACTGTATCATTCATTCTTGGAACATCTGTGCTATACTCTTCACAGGAGGTGAACCATGAGACAAACTTCCAACGAGGTGGTCACACCACCAATCACTCTCAGCCAGGCTTTCACGGAATTCATGGCTGATTGCAATGGAAAGAACCTGACCCGCAAGACCCTGCGTGCGTACAACGATGTCTTGCGCCAGTGGATCCAGGTGGTCGGGAAGGATAAGGATGTCAAAGAACTCACAGTTTCCGACATCCGAAACTACGTGGCCAGTCTGCAGACCCGTCCGGGTCATCAGGAAGACACGAGTTTCTCCACTCATTCCGTTGCCAAGTATTACGCGGTGATCCGCACTTTTGTCCGCTGGCTCTTTGCAGAAGAGCTGGTTCCTTCGATCCTGACTGTCAATTTCAAGGGGCCGAAGGTGTCTCACGATCTGCCGGATCCACTCAATGATGAAGAGCTCGGGCGGCTATCGAGGTCCGTTCAGCAAAGGTGCTTTCGAGACCGGGTCATCGTTGAATTTTTCCTCGACACTGGCGTCCGTCTTGAGGAGCTTTCAGGATTGACCTTGGATCGGATCAACCTGGAGGGCTTCACAGCCACGGTGATCGGGAAGGGCCGCAAGACACGCCAGGTGCCTCTGGGCCCCCAACTCAGCCGGGATCTGCGGTACTACATCGACCGGTACCGCCATCCCGCTCATCCCGCAGAACCCATTCTGTTTCTACAGGAGAAAGGAGAGCACGTTGGTCATTCCATGGGTTACGAAGGCATGTCATCGCTTATCCGCAGAATTCTGGAGCCTATACGCACCAGCGGAAAATGCGGACCTCACACTCTGCGCCATACCTTTGCCACTCTGTATCTCAGGAACCGAGGTTCCCTTGAGGGACTTCGTCGGATACTTGGACATACGGACGTGAAGGTGACCCAGCGGTACATCCATCTGGTAAACGCGGATGTCCAGGAAGATCACCGGACGGCGTCTCCGTTGGCTCACTTGAATTTTTGAGCTGCTCATTCTCCAGTATCCATACTGGATGAATTTCCAACTCCGCCATCTGCGTCATGAGATGGCGGAGTTGCTGGTTATGTGCGAAGATGGTCGCCGCTACTCTCATCATGCCCAGGCGGGCATTTTGAAATTCAATCGGGTCGTGAAGGTATTCACCGGCGTCCACCGAGTGTATGCTTTGCAGGAGGTAATCGTAAGCCGCACCTAGATCGCGTACGGCGTTTTGCAGGATTTGAACTTTAGCTGCACTCACGGTTCCCAACCTTTCGATTTCATCTTGTCGAGCATGGCCTGGAGCGGGTCGATGCCGAAGAAGGAGGCGGTGACGATCAGCATCATGAGGATGTCGCCAATTTCTGGGCCGATCTCGCGCTCGCGTTCGTTGTTGCGAACCCAACTTTTTTGTTGGTGAACCACCGCATCGGAGAGTTCGCCAATTTCACTGACCAGAAACATCAATGCCTGGTCGGCGTTGTCCGCCATGACCAAACCGCGGTGGGCGAAGTAGGCTTGGACAAGCTGGAGTAACGGGGGAATTTCTACGTCAATGGGTTGAAAGTCGCGTTGAAACCAATCAGCTGTAGAGTGACCGTCTTTCCAAGTGATTATTTTTAGAGCAGGCATTGTTCAACCTTTCTGGTGTCGGAAACATTCATGCGAGCCATCCTTTGATTGCGTCAATGGCACTTGGGTCAGCCAAGATCCAATCGTCGATATCTTTGTGAGCCTCCGGCGGGCGGCGAATTTCGGCATGGAACATCTCCGCTCGTTTCAGCAGGGCTTCGTCCATTTTCTTGCGAACCTTTGGATCGCGGTCGTTGTCGGCCACTAAAACTCTCTTGCGCGTCCAGACCATGAAGGAATAGAGCTCCGCATCCATGCTGCCTTCGCCGCCGGTAGGTGCGCAGGCGAGGATCTGGTGTTGATCGAGCAGCATAACGGGGATTTCAGCCTTCACAATCAAAATGGCGTCGGTGCTGTAGTAAACACCATTGGCGTTGAATAAACCCGCAATGGAGCCAGGCAGACCCATGTACCGATCGTGGTTGCCAGATGGGTTCAGGTTGCGCATCTTGACGCCCATCAGCCTGCCCATGTGAAACGCAGGCATAGTCATCCAGGTCTTGTTGAACATATTGCTCTGACCCACGCGAAACTTCTGAAGCGTCTCGGGCGTCAGCCCGCGCAGCCTGGCATACTCGATCACCTCTGGGCCCGGAGGCGTGAAGTCTTGCCAGACGGTGTTGACCAGACCTGGCTGTTTCACTTGTTGTTTGGGCGGAGAGATTTTATAGCCGGCGTCAAGTAAAGTCAGAGCGCGCTTGACGTGCTCGGGGTTGCGATCATCGTAGTTGGTAATAAGAAGACAACCAATCAAATCCACGATGTCGCCCATGCGAGCACAACTTCCGTGGCAGTGAAATTTCTGTATGCCATGATCCATATAAATAGAGAAAGACGGCGTGTTATTGCTATGTGGGTGCATCGGCAGAGGGCAGACGATAACCCGCTGTTTGCGATCTACGCCGAGTACGTCGTACATGTCGTAAAGCTGCCTAGCTTCCCGAATTTTGCTTTGAGATTTATTAGGCCGCTTCATTTTGTCTGTACTCCACAATTCGATTGAGCCAATTCATCCATTCGTCGAACGGCGCGTCGCGCTTAGTGCGGTTGCATTCCCAGCAGCAACTTACGACGTTGCTCAAAACGTACCCAACGCGATTGTTCATTCTGTCGATACCGTTGACCAGCAAAATGTGTGATTTTGGACCACGTTGAAATTTCCTGGATGGAGGCATGCCGCAGTAGAAGCAATTTCCGGTAACCAGCGTTCTTATATCGTTGTCGTTGAGCGCAAATTCCAGACTTCTAATGCGCGCACCGTTGCGGTATTCGGTCAAGATCCGGTGTATTACCGCGCTATCTCCTTCAAGCAGGCGACTAGGTTGTCTACAGGTTGGACACGAGGCTTTATGACCTCTATTGACCACGGCGCGAACATCGGCAGGTACGCGCTCAACCATTTGGCCACATTGACATTGAAACGTCCACATTCGGAAAGACCCTCGATAATGCTCTGTGGGACTTACCGCAACAAGATCACCAAATCGCTGGCCAGTAAAATCTTCTAGATTGAATTGTCGCTTGCTTTCGGTGTTGCAGGTACGACATGCTGGGATATAGCCATTTTTGGCTGATTTCAATGTATCGCCTATCATGCGTCGCACAGTAACACCGCAATCGCACTGAAACAACCACATCCCTGTGGGAGTAGGTAATGGACGTAACGCAAGCAATCTACCAAATCTCTGGTTTGTGTGATCTATGCTTCTCTTGGCCACAATACTCCTTGTGTCAATTTGATTTCACCTGGCTCGGGCAGACGGATGTTTTCCAGTGCCCTAAGAACCCAATCCAGGTGTTTATATAGATCGGCGTTGTAGATGATCCAGACCTGCTTGTCATCGTTATAGGAACGATGTTTGTCTTTGATGGCGACCTTCAGCCGGCTCAAATCGTCATGGAAGTGAGGCGGCAGAATTTTGACCTCTAATTGGGTATTAGAAACCGCGTGAACAGATAGCATGGCTGCCTCCTTTTCAACGACCCGAATGCCGTTAGGCATCCGGGTTTGGATTTAGTATTGAAAAACCTGGAGCGAATTGTCGGCGATGTAATGCACTATGCGATGAGGATGCAGCCTCGCCGCGAACAATGTCACGCACGATTTTGCCGGCATGGCCAGCTGCAAACATCGCTGTAGTAAAATGTTGCTTTTTCAGTACATGCGATTTCTGCTACATCTGTCTCCACCAGAGACATTAGTTTGGTGCCGTATTGGTGACACCAGTGCATTTGGTTAGGCACCAGGAATGACTGAAATTCTTCTGCGGCCATTCGCATGTCCAAATACCACGCCCATGTTACTGTCTGAGTTCAACAGTGCCTTCCAGATCTCCTGGCGAGCTTCGATGCTGTCTACTGCAGAGATAACCAGCGTGGAACGCAACCAGTGACGAGATGGTGCACGTAGGCAGCTCCGCGATCACGTTGATTTCGTCCGAATATTCCATGAGCGTGTCACGCAAGCGCGTCCGACTTTATTCCTTCCGACGTCGGAAACTCGGTGAAGTTGAGTGGCAATGTTTACTTCGCCGACCTCGTCCGGGTCCCATATCTGCAATGGCGGAAACGCCCATCTTGGCCAGAGTGAGCGCGGTGATTGCTCCGATCCCGCCGGCTCCGATCAACGTGACGCTGAAGCCAGCCGGGACGATGAATAAATTTTGGTGTCGAGTGTGATCCACTAATCTCTCCTTGCGTTCCAGAACCAACGCGTCGCGGGTTTTTCGTCCACGATGTCGTCGTAATTGTCGAGAGGATCTTCGTCCTCCTCCAGCTCTACGCCATCGTCGTAGTTATCATCGAAGTCGTCGAATTCCGGCTTGGCTTTTTTCTGGTTTTCCTTCTCCAGCTCCAAGAGAGCAGCGTGTGCGCTCAAGGCAAAAGAAGGTTCGACCGGAAGATGTGTGCAGCCGCCCTTGGCGCCATAAGTGTCGTAGCGCCCAACCCAGCCCAGAGGCGTGCGCACCATGGAGATGGACCACTTGACCCACTCAGGATTGCCATTACCCAGCGGGTTCATGCGGATGGTGTGCTCGTCGGTGGCCGGACCAGTTATGCTGGCCAGGGACGCCGTCTCCCAGTGGATGGCGATGCCACCACAACTTCAAGTGACCGGCATCCTCGCGCTGCAAGAGAGGGAGGATCTTGGCGGACGGAATGTCTGTCAGCGCATAAGAGCCAATGTCCAGCAGAACAGCATCGTAGATGTGAAAAACGCCGTTATCGCGATCGAGGTTGACAAACCCAAACCCCGATACCTCCATGCGTTCAGCCTGGTTGACAATAGTCTCCAGGCGCGCCAACACTAAAGGATCGATTACGATTTTCATACAGCCTCCGGGGGAGTTGTGATGTCGAAGTCCATGTCGTCTGCGCGTATCAATGGTGAACCGGGGTTATATCGACCCAGGTAAATATAGATGGTGCGGAACAATTCTGGGAGATCGCAAATGCTCACCAGACTGTTGACAGTCGGGCCAAACGTGCCCCAGCAAGTCTTGGCTTCCATATCGAGCGGGTGACGACCTTTGTTGTCAGACCTTACCCAGCGGCCCGATGCCGTGTGATGAAAATGCCGCGTCACCGAGGTTGGACACTTCGTGGGAATGAAGTGGAATTTACCTTCCTGGTTGTTGACGAGATCCTCGGCGCCCAGGTAGACAGCGTAACTACCCAGGTAGTAATGGCGACTGCCTTCGTGAGTTTCAATGGGCTTGGTAATTCCCACCAGATAATTCTTGCCTTCGTGGTTGACAGCGGTGAACTTGGTATACTCCAGGGCGCGCAAGCGCGTGATTTCGTACTCCGCCCCACTGCGGTTGTCGGAGTGATTGGTGCGCAGCACCGATAGAACCCTGGCGTGAGCCGGGCCACGGGCCGTGAGGTATTGCTTGGCGCCGGCAGGATACATGTCTGCGCTTGCCTTTTCGCGGCGCAGAAATTCCGTATAGACCTGGCGCTCCAGGTCGATAAACGACTGGTCAATGATTGCACGTTGAGTGACTTTTATCATCAGGGCCTCCTGAAACCAAACCCCAGGCGTTAGCCGCCTGGGGTTTTTACATCAGTTTCCTACGTCGGAAAGTTATCCGCCTTTGACGTTGCCAACCAATGTCACGGTGGTGCCACCGGAGACGAGGGTGTCGAGGGTGATCGGCATGCCTTCGACGTAGCAGTCGAGCTGGCCGTTCCAGGTCAAGTGCGCCTGGACCATCACGTCGCGGAAGATCATGGGCTCATCCACAACCACGAACTTCGGCTGGACGCCGTTGGCATGGATGGTGATGATCTTGGTGGGATCGAGACCGGCCTCGTCGACGAAATTGAATTCGTCTTCGGGCATGGCCATCGGGTCCACGGGGAGTTCACCGCCGGTCGGTTGACCGATCGGACCGTTCAGGTTTGCATCGAAATCTTGTAACATATGTCCTCCAATTGGAATGTAGTGTCAGCTGAACAGGCTCAGTATAGCCTGCTTTGGAACAGTTGTCAAGCAACTGCTTGACTATTATTCCTACTCAATGTATAATTAGCCGTGAGGCAACTAAGGAAGAGGAGTTTATCTTGGAGGAACCACGCAGGCATATCAATCTAAATCAAGGCGAGCGCACGGAGCTTGCCCGCAATCTTCAGATCGAGCAGGCTGTGGCCATGTTCCTGGATCTCTCCGAGGATCACACCTGGCAGAGCATTTCGGATACCCTGGGCATTTCCCTGGCCGCCCTGAAGCGTCTTACCAAGACGTCTGAATTTCAGGTCATCTATGGAGACGCTTTATCCCAGGTCGGGCACGACCCCCGTCTGGGCGCCATCAAGAATTCACTGACCGACTTGCTGCCGGCCGCCTATCGCCGCCTGACGACGATCATCACCAATCGAGCCGGTGATGATCGTACGGCCATGCGAGCCATTGAGAAGTTGTTCGAGTGGACGCAGGCTACAAATGGCGGGCCGCAGGACGATCCCCAGATGTTCTCGAATTTTCTCGGCCAGCACGGCGTGACGATAGAAGGTAATCTAAATGTCTTGAAAGTTGACCTACCTCCAGAGTATCAAGATGCGTTTCGTCGCTTCCTTCGCCCTGAGAGCACCGGCACAGACGGCGCGCAAAGTGGCACCGTGGACAGTGATGCGCAGCATGTCCTCGAAGGTCAGCTATCCGAGGTGTCAGCTTTAGTTTCCGAGCTTCCTGCCGGAGAAACATCAGCCAGCGGTAATCAACCCGAGCCACATCCATTCCTGGCGGATGAGCCAGTTCAATAACCCCATCAATATACAGGATAGCCAAACGCTGGACAGGCCAAGAGTGCGGACCTGTCCAGTATTTTTTTGCCATGAGCGCGACCTGGCCTTGCGGGCCGTGCAGGCACGAAAGATCTGTGAGAGTGGTTGCGGTGCGGCTGGGGCTACGCATTGGAAGATAACAACAGGTCGCGACAATTATGGTTTGGAGCCAAGCATCCTGCCGTTGGAAGACCAGTCCGGACGTGCTATTTGGGAGTGACCGGAGGCACGGTGCTCATGTGCCAGGTGGTGTACTCCGCATTATTGAAAAGCAAAGCAATGTAACCGTATGTGCCGTTCTGCAATTGCACGTACGCCCAAACATTTGAGCCGCGAGGCACGTAGTTGAGCAGCTGCGCCGTCTGGTATGAGTAGAGCCCGTCAATGACTTCGTAAGCTGTGGACGGCCCGGAACGGACGCGCAGGGAGATGTATTCGCGTGGCCGTACAGACGTCAGCGGTGGAAAGAATTCCACTTTGTTGAGATCGATCCAAAGGTCGGTCTTATGCAGCAGCATGTAGTAGACATCCAGACCGGCGCCTGGGTTTCCAATGGCGCCTGAGTGCCGGCTGATCGTGGTAATTTTCTGGACGTACATCGGATAGTTTTCGTAGTTGATGACATCCGGTGAGGGCGGCGTCTCTGAGTAGTCGAACGACCGCACGTGTCCATAGTGCCCGGTAATGTAATCAATGACGATGACGTTGCCGCCGAAACCAATGCTCTCCGCTTTTGGATCCCTGGTGGCGCTCCAGCCGGTGTTGACCAGCGCCGCAGACGGCGTCAGCAGCCACTTGAAAGCCGCGGGTGTATTGAGAGCAGCGTCGAAGTTTTGCCAGGCCAGGTTGATCGGAATGGCCGGCCCCTTGCCTGCGCCTCTGGGTGCCTCCGTCAGCGTGACGGTCTCAGGAGCATTGGGAAGTACCTGGCGAGGTGGATTGTCGTGCTTCAGCCTGGCATACAGCCAGGTCGGCCCATTTGTGTATGCCTGCGCGGGGATGGTCGTGAAAAGCAGCGCGACCAGCACGAGCAGGAAAAGGAGTTTCTTCATAGCGCGATCTCCACAGACTTGCTTGCGCCGCTCTTGAAGTGCTCCACCATGGTGATGCTGGTCAGGGCATCAGTTTCCGGTGTCGGAACCGGTACGACCGGAGGAGTTGGTGGCTCAACAGGAGCTGCAGCACCGAACAACTTCTGACCAACAAGAGTGATGGTGTTGAGATCGTTGTAATCGCGTTTGTAGGTGCGGCCCTGGTCGAAATACTGCCAGAAGACCAACTGGTCCATTGTGAAGCCGGTGGGTAATGAAGCCGGCGGAAATGCCGTATTGGCGTCGATGTAAGTCAAGTAGGGATAGAACTTGCACCAAAGCAGATAGCGATTAGTCCAGGAAGGTGGTTTTCCAGCGGGATCCAGGAGCCACGACCACTGCGGCCTGGCGGTGTAGATCATAGGAATGACGCCCAGCGCATCTTCAACACGATCGAGCCACTCTTTGATTTGAGCGGCCCACTTGATACCTTGGACAGGTTCTATCCAGCCTTTGGGTAGTTTCTTTGGCTTGGCCGGCACTTCAACTTCCACGTCGGCAACTGGAGGAAATTCTGCCAGGTACTTTCCGTCCTGCCATATCCCTGCATCCTTCACGGCATCGATGAAGCACTGAGCCTGTTGCGCGATCTTGTTTTGAAGGATGTATGCGTACGGACCGAAGCGGACTTTGAACTGGCGGGTTTCGGCCCAGAGAGTCGGGCAGGTATTTGTCCGGCTCCCACTGAAGAAGTGGCGTGCATCGTTGCAACATCTGCGTAATAAGCCAATGACGCACGGCCAAAAATGCCGTAAGGCAGCACAGCCAATTGACTGAGAGACGCACCTGGATCATTGCTGGATACGTCAGGCACAGCGGGTAGTTTGTCATGAAAGGCATTGGGATCTGCGAGTGTGGACGCGAGTACGGATTGAACCATTTGTAAGATATTCAACTTGCTTCTCCTGTTCTAAAATAATGCGGGCCGGTTCTACTTCGTCCGAGCTTTGTTCTGCTTGGAGATAGAATTGCCTCCATACCTCGCTGTCGCCCTGGCGGCAGCCGTCGAAGTGCTTGATCTCCTGCTCCAAAGACGCATTGGCACCGCAGCTTTGGCAAATAAAAACGCGACCGATCTGAGTGGTATCAGACATGTTGACCTCGCGCGGGAGAGCCGCGACCTTGGCAGCCGCGGCTCTCAGATGATGGTTGGCGCCTGGGCGAGGAAGGAGGCCCCGACCAGGCGTTATTCCTACAGTACGAGCTTGTCTTTGTTGAGACGAGCTGTGAGTAAATTCTGCGCTGCGATCTTTCGCGCCTGGCCTTCCAAAACCCTGGCGATGACTGTCAAGCCACGCAGGTTATCCGAGATTTTGTCGGAAGTCAGGGCATCGCCAACGATCTTGCGTTGATGCGCATTGAACTTCAAACGCTCCATCTCTTCGTCGGTGATCTCGATTTCAACAAAGGTGGTGTGACTGTTCTCGTCGTACTTTTTATCTAGTTTCATCGGCTCCTGCTTATTGAGGCTTGGGCCCAGAAAGAGACTTCCTCTAACTTGGTAATGGCGAGAGCCAACTCCCGACCCTCTGGGCACAGCTTGTTTAGGATGCGAGCGAGTGCCAGGCAACTATTGGCAATCGCCTCGATTTTTTTACATCGACTTTCTTCTGCAGAGGATGAAATGATCTTGTGAACCCCAAATCTCTTTCTGATGTCGGAAAGATCCATGAGTACCTCATGCGAGATGACCCCGCCTGGCCCGGTCAAGGCAGGCGGGGTCCGAGCCCGCGCTCGCTAATTAGCAGAGTGTCGCCTATACCAAGAAGTTGTGTGCTGTTCTCTGCTTTATTATTCATCGGCAGTCGGATTTCGCTCCGGCTGCCCAATTCGCACCACAGGAAGTTCCGCGTCAGGTCAGGATCAAGTGTATGGGTTACTGTGTGCGTAGGTGTAATCGCAGCGGACAGGATTTGAACCTGCGTTCGTGGGCATAGCCTGTCACGTCCTGCCAATTGGATGACCGCTGCTAAGGAGAAGAAAACCATGAATTGTTCAAATGCAATTGTTACGCCCCTACTGTAACGCATCTTTTCCAGATTGTCAAGGTGACGCAAGTCATCTGGAGACGATGGCCAACAGCGCCGCGCCTGCCACGTGTTGGCAATTGACCTGGTGGCAAACAATGCCTATTTCTATGGTGAGAATGCTGCCATGAGTGATGCTCATAAGTCTCCAGGTGTCTAACGACTAGATTTTGGCTTTGGGGTGGAACCATCGCTTGTCCGCGAGCGTTTTCCCGTGTTTAGTCCAGGGAGTTTCCACCAGCGGAACTATTACTGTTTTGATGTCCGGGATGATCTTGATGAACTCCATGTAGGCTGTGCCAAGCTCGGTGCATGGATCAGTTGGCTTGGCGCAGAATGAGCGGATGCGAAAATCGCCGGCTGCGTTGAGGATCTTGCCTTTGACCACTTCGCCCCTGGCGAATTCAATCGTGGGCGGCGTGAGGATCACGGCGTGAAACGGAGTGCCGATGGCGGGAAAGGTCATGTTTTCCGTGATGTCTCCTTGCTTCCAAATGTAGCGTAAATATTCCAATTTGTCAACACAGTGGGAGGGGTAATTTTTGCGACTGGTGCCCTAGACCAGCGTCTTGAACCAGAGTAGGAGGGGTCATTTCGGCGACTGGTGACCTAGGCCAGCATCTGCGCGAAGCGCAAAAAAAAAGGAGGGTTGGCGGTTAGCCAACCCTCCTTGTGCTTACATCGCTGCGACGAAATCTTTTGCAGCGGGAATGTCTGCCAGCTTGGCAGTCAAACGTGCCTTGATGTCGTCCGGCAGGTACAACTCGTGCTGTTTGGCCTTGAGTGCGGCGATGCGCCAGTCGATGCGGCGTCCACCCTTCAAGACCAGGCCGGCGTGATTGCCTTGCAGGGCTTCGATAATGTCCTGCGGGCGAGGAACTTCACGCGGGGCAATCTGCCAGAACGAACGCATGGCCTGCTTGCGATCACCGGTCTTGATGTAGGTGACATCGTAAGCGGCTGAGGCTTTCGGTGACATCTCGTAGCGCCATGCACTCCAGGCGGCGGCGTCCGCTTCTTCGAAGGTCGCGCCGGTGTTGATGGCCTGGATGTAGGCGATATTCCAGGAAGCCGTTGCAACGGGATTGACGTCGTACTTCGGCATCTTGGCCGTCATAGCCTTGATGGTCATCTCGTCGAACTTGAGGATGTCAGCTTCCGATGTCGGAAACACGCCGGTCGATCCCGCGTCGCCCAGAAGGTCGAGCAGATCATCCTGCCAGTCGTTCATGTAATCCAGCAGGGAGACCATGTTGCCTTCGCTGAAAGCGCCGCGGATGTGGATGAGATCTGAGGCGATCAGACCGTAGCCTTCAGCGGCCACGTCTTCTTCCTTCATCTCGTCGTCGGCTTCCAACGGCGTGTTGTTGGTAACCATCAGTGCAACTGCTGCGGCTGTGGTGATGTCAGTTCTCAGCGACGGTTGCGATGGTGTCGATCAGTTTTTCGTAGGCTTCTGAAACAGTCAGAAGGATGCGGAACTCACGATACCAATTCTCGGATTTGACGTGTTGCAGCTTCATGCGGTCGAAGATTTCCATGCGGGATGCGTGGAAAGCTCGGACGTCCTTCATGGCTGCGTAGTAGGCGGGGCGATCAATGACCAGTTCACGCTCGGTCAATGTGGGCGGAACGAAGCCGCGATCATCGTCGGGCAGTTCTTCTTCGTCGCCGCCGACAAACTCCATGTTGGCCTTCAGGAACAAGCCAACCTGCGTGTCGTCCCAACCCAAGTCTTTCTTCATGCGTTTCCCCATATTGCATAGCTCGTGGTTCCAGGAATTGCCTGGAATGATGGGAGCGACGCCATCGAAACCATCTCCTTCTTCTTCGACCGGCATGGCTGCCAGGTCGCGGAGAAGGCTCTCGATGCCGGGTTCGTGTACATCGGGGATGGACGCAACCCATTGTTCGTACGTCATGGTCTTTGCGCCTGTGTACGCTTCGATGTAATCCGGGCTTTCGAGGTCGCCGTCCGGCTGGGTTTGTTCCAGATAAAGATCGGCCACCATCTCGATAGCCAGCTGGGAGTTCTGCGGGCTGATCGAGGCAATCTTTCTGAGGGTCGCTGCGTATTTCCGGTAGATATCAGCCGGTTTGGGCGCTTTGGCGTCGCCGCCCTTCCTTGCCGCCGCCGCTTCACCCAGCTCACGGCCCACCAGGGAGATAATACGCATAGAGGCAGTATCCAGGAGGTGTTGAGCCGTAGCCTGCCATACCGTCCCCTGGATCGAGCTATTGGTCAACGTCTGGCAGATGGTGTCGAAGTAGACGGTCGGTTCCGCCTTGCCTTTCAGGAAGTTCTGAGCCTGCGTGAGGGCTAAGGGTAAAGGCATGCAATGCACGTCGTCGACGAGGTTACCGGTTGTGGCGATCATAATTCTCCTTATAGTTGAAATGGTTTATTCAATGCAAAAAGCCCCGTTAGATCAACGGGGCTTTTGTCGTAGGCGTCCAGCATCTTAGTCTGGAACTTCTGCCTTGTATTTAGATGGCTTCTTCAACGAGTTCAGGCTGATCGACGGGTTCGTCGTCCTGCGCAGCTGCAGACGGATTGGTGTCTTTCTTGGCGAGCAGAAGAACGGAAGCGCGAGCTACCTTGAGGGACAGCGTCGGCTCGGATGCGCCTTCCTTGGTGTAGGAGGCGGGCTTCACGTCGGCCAGGTTGAACGTGCACTCAACCACATCGCCCTTCTCGATGTTCTCGGTCTTGTCGGCGTTGAACGCCCAGCAAGCCAGCTCGTACCACTGGGTCACGTGCTGGAACTCACCGGTGGGTTGGCCGTTTTCTTTCTGCTGCCAACTGCGCTGTACTGCGACGGAGATGTTGGCGACTTTCTGGCCATTGCTCTCGTTGCGACGAACGTTACCGACGCGAGCGATCACTTTGACTTCACTTGCGGTATTGCGGATTGTGAATGACATTTTGGAGCTCCTTTTGAATTGAGAATGTGAGCCTAAGCTCAATAACCCATACGCCGTAAGGCATCTGGGCTTTTTCTTTATTTGATTCGAACAACTTTGAACGCGCAGTCGTTGTCCATGGCGGTGGAGATGTTGTTGAAGACGTCGAGGGTCGTGTGAATGTTTTTGCCGTCGCCGTTGAGCAAAGGCATGAAGGTTCCGTTGTTGCAGATATCGATGTAGATTTCAAACATGGCGTCTCCTGTTGAAATGGGATGTTTCTGACATCAGAAACTCAATGAACTAAGCGCCGTAAGGCACCTAGTTCGACTTGCTTAGAAGGGAATATCGAGGCCGATCGCTTCTGCCATGTTGCGAAGACCGAGGCAGCTTGCGACTTCGTACAGCGTGTCTTTATCGACCTGTTTGCCCAGGCCAATCACGCCGTACCAGATGCCCTGTTCGCAATCGGGCATGATGTCCATGAAGTACATTGCGCATGGGTCATCGTAGCCAATTGCGAGCTGAACGGTCTCTGGCTTGACGACGTATTTTGGCAGTGGGCCGGCGAGCGGGCAGAGGTGCTGTTCGACGGCGTCGGTAGGAACGGATACGATGTGACGGGACATATATCCTTATCTGCAACCATCCCCCATCCCCTTGGTTGCGTAGTTGAAATGTGAGCCGAATTGCTCAATGGAACAAACGCCGTTAGGCATCTGCTCCGTCAAGCTCAATTAGAAGTTATGAGAAAGCAACGTCGTTTCCTGCACGTCGACGATTTCACCGACATATGCAGCTTCATTCGGCGAGATCTTTTCGCTGATTTCCGCGCCCAGCAACATGCTCTTCGTCCTGGTCATGTAACCGGCTTTGACTTGCAGAACCCCTTCCAAGACCACGGTTTGATGCTCTGTACCGGGCTGGTCGTCGTGCAAAACGATGATTATTTTGAGGTTATCCATGATTTTCTCCTTGAGCTGAAATGTGACCCTTACGAGCCTGAAAGGGCCCAGAGGGCTCGAGGTTGTCGAGTGTGTAACCGGCGGAGGATATGTCGTCTTCTCTCTCTCCGCTGTAACAACAGCGTTCCAAGTCGGCGTATTGTTACACCATTGGCCGAAACTGTCAAGCATCGTAGGAAAATTGGTTAGGATTTGGATCATTGAAGGTGAATTCGGGCGGGTCTATGACCTGTCCGGCTTCAATGCTGTCCTGGAACGACAGCTCGGCTTCGATACGCTGCCAACTAACCTTGGGATTATGCAGCTTCTCGACGATCATGCGCACGTACCAGACAATCCATTGCATGGCAAATCCTTTCTGATGTCGGAAACCAGTGTACGTTCAGGGGCGCGGGGATGTGCCCCGCGGCTCCGTTCTGTGGAGCCGGCACGCTAATGGCCGAGGATCTCTTTGACGATGATGTTGTCGATCCACTCGACCTTCACGGTTGGCATCGTGGCGAGTAAAACCATCAGCTCTTCAGCCAACTCACCCAGGGCAGCAACCTTGAACTTCTTGTTGATGCCTTTGGCGGTGTTGACAACCAGCTCGCTGTCACTGCAAATCGTGGCATCGAACGGCTTGGCTGAGCGGGCGAACGCTTCACGCAGGTAGTACAAGGCCATCAGCATGGTCTTGAACTCCGCCTGATTATTGGTGACTGAACCCCAGTCGCAGCGAGCCTGGAAGGCTTCAACCGTCTTGCCGTCTTTGGCATAGTGCATCAACTTACGCACACCATCTTTGAAGACAGCCAACGAACCATACGCTACACGTTTCTCTGGCGTCTGATTGTTGTGACAGCCACCATCACAAACGACTACGATACCCTTTGGAAGGGTTTCGGGAACGACGACTAATTTCAGAGCAGGCATTGTGGACATATCAATCTCCCTAGTTGAGAATGTGAGCAGAGTTGCTCAATAACCTAAACGCCGTTAGGCATCTAGGTTGTTGTGATTAGAATGGACTATCGCTATCAAGCATGGCATATGCCTTCTGCATGATGCCTGACTGTGTACACAGCCATGAGTAGACGTACTCAATCTGTTGCTCATTCAGCCATAGCGATGCGTGCTCAACAGCAGGTGCGTTCTGTTGATAGCCTGCACGATCAGTTAGGAATAAGCACAGATTGCCGTACTGGTCATAAGACTTGACCAATACGCGACTGTTCTTGTATTTGCGACAGCATTGCAGCGCAGCAGATACTTGCTCAACAACGCCTTGGTTCAACTCAAGACCAAGGCGTTGTAGTGCGACACTGGCTTCAATCCAGTTAGGGTCGCGACGTTCAGTGAATGTGTTATGACAGCGGATCATTGCAATTCTCCTACGTTGAAATGTGAGCATGATGCTCACTGACCTAAATGCCGTTAGGCATCTAGGTCAATGTACGTTTAGAAGAACATGGAGATGACGTGCTTGGCTTCAGGGACAATGGCAATTACGAGCACAGCTGCCACGACGACCAGCACTACGACAATGACTGGCGTCCAATCGATCTGAGCGTGATGAACAGGAGCGAATGAAGTTCGGACTGGGCCATTGGCTGTGTACTCACAAGAGCCTGAAAACTGTGCATGCTTATCGATAGTCATTGAAATTCTCCTTGGATCAGAATGTGAATGATTTCTCATTCAAAAAAATAATGCCGGAGGCATCTGATCCAAGAAGTTCTTTCAATACCCGTTTCCGCGGTCTCCCGGGCACATTACCATTTCAGGCGGATAACTTCGTTGGGTGGGGCGTGGGACGGTCTTCTTTTCAGGCAGTGACAGAGTTGATAGGGGGTGGAGGTGGGGGGATCACTTACTTAATTGATATATAAGTAAATAAAGCCCTTCACCCCGGAACGGTCAAAAAGTCAGTTCGGACAACTTCACTCCGCTCTGGGCCGGATCGATGTAGATCATGTGCGTGGGTACGCAAACCCTCTTTTCATTGCCCACATCGCCACCATGTTCTGGAAAGACTTCGCAGCAAGTTTCCGACGTCGGAGACATGGTCACCTCCCTATCACAACAGTGTTGAGTTTTTCTGAATACCCCATCCAGATGACAGCTCCGTCGTCATCCTGATCGATCGGCGCCAACTCCACCTCGTGCAATGCCACCCGGTCCACGACGCGTTCGGTTAGTCCCAGAGGCCAGCGGCTTACGTTGACGCAGCGCTGTCCATACATGGTCGTGTCTGGCAAAGTGGTGAACAAAACCCTGGCATCCGCTGGAATTTGCGCCTCAACAAGATACCTTTGAAACGCCATCCCCAATTTGAAATCACTGATATTCATGCTGCCTCCTGTGGAAAGTTTACGTTCCAATTGGAGCAATAGTACCACATCCCTTGACAGAATGGAACGGTAACGCTACAATCGGCCTGCACGTCAACCAAGAGTATTTGGTAGTTATCCCACTAAACAAATACCAATTACGATTTTGCAAAATCTGAAAGGAAATTCATGAATATCCCCTTACCCCCCGAAATGGTCAACCAGCTGGTTTTGACCGTCGCCACCCTCCTGCTCACGGCCCTCACCGGCCTCGCTTCGCTCGCCATCCACAAAGTGGACATCTACTTCAAGTCGAAGATGGGCGCGGAGAATTACGACTTTATGAAGTCGTTGGCCGCCACCGTCGTGCGTGCGCTTGAACAAAGCCCTGCGTATAAAGACTTCGATGGTGCGAAAAAGAAAGAGGCCGCCATCATGCAACTCGTTCAATTAGCCAATCGCTATGGAATTCCCCTTGCTGCCGACACTATCGAGCGCATCGTGGAAGAGGAAGTCCAGCGCATGAACAGCGAGTTGAAGGACATCCCGTTCGAGCCCCTGCCACTCCAGGCCGCAGTGCGTCCGTAATGGACCTGTCTGGTTCGTGGTCCTACATAGGGCAAATTGCGCAAGAGCGTCTTCAACATAATAAGACCTCCCGACATGTCTCTGACTACGGAACAGATATAGAAATCCTTGGGGCCGCTGGGGAACTGGCGGCCCGAAGGTTTCTCAATCTGCCGGAAACACTGCATACTCACTTCGACCACGGGGTTGACATTCTCCTGGAAAGCCACAAGATCGACGTCAAGGCAACCGTCCTGACGACCCAGATCGAGCACAGGTTCTTGCAGTGGCCATACTGGAAACGCATCCGTTCGCAGATCATCTTATTGACTGCGGTTTCCATTCCCAACCAATCGGCAATCATTATCGGTTACGCAAAGAAGACAGAGATCCTCAACGCCCCTGTCAATACGATGCGCGCGCGCCCGTGTCACGAGATCCCGGTGAAAGACCTACACCCTGCGAGCAAATTGCTGACCCTACAACATGAACCTTTCCTGTCCAAAGCCCCATCGCTTAGCCGCATCTGACGCCACTTTCCGAGCTCGGAAACGTGATGGTGCTTGCCTGTACGGTTTGTGGCACAAGGATGGTTGCCAGGGTGGATTGGACGGCCACCACATGATCCCTGTGGGGATCGGCGGGCCGGATGAACTCTGGAACATCATCAGTTTGTGTCGCTGGCATCACACGCTGGCCGAAGCAAGGCGGATCGAGCCGGAGGAACTTCGCCGGTTGATGACTGTCTATCACGGTTTTACGTACGACCATCTTGGATACCTGGAGGCGGAAGCATGACAGACGGAATTGATCTACAAAAACTGCACGAGGAAGAGCTGGGGGCATTGACGCGGTTTGAGGAACGCTGGGAACACTACAACCCCCAGCCCAGGCAGCCCAGATCCTTCTCCATTCGGGATTTGGGTGTTGAGTTTCCATTGACTGTGGTCACCGGTATTGCTGCGATTGTTCAAGCGGCTTTCCGAACTGGTTTCAAATTCTTCGACCTGGCTGCAAAAAGCGGGATGGGTTACTTGTCCTGGGCGGACGGCGCAAGCGCCATGATCGGCGTGGAAGGTTTCATCGCTGTCATCGGTTTCGGAAGAGCCCGCGCTCACGGCAAACAGCTCATCGAGGAAGGCGTCACGAAATTCAGCACCATCCGCGAGTGGATCGGCCTCGTCATCGCTTTGATGATCTCCATGATGGCCGGGTTCGCCCAAAGCATCAGCGGTGTGAAGTACATCGACCCCGCTGTCCAGAGTTTTGTGGATTGGTCACTGGCGGTCGTTCTGGGTGTGGGCGCTTCTCTGCTGGCGTATTTTGCAGGAGACCTGGCGGGCCTCATGATCGTTCGAGCCGAACTGCTATACGTCACCCGGATGAATTTCTACAGGGATGCGTTGGCGACCTGGACGGAAAACATGAAGACCGCCTGGGAAAAATCCGACGAAATCAACTACCTGCACGTGGATTTGAAGGGCGAAACGAAGGTCGGTCGGTCGTTCTATCAGACACCCGTTCGCTCAACCCGTTCGGTACGAACCAACGAACGAACGAACACCGAACGAACGGACGGTAGCGACGTGGCCAAAAAAATCCTGGCTTATCTCGACGAGAAGTCCACGGATGAATTCGTGCCCGGCCCCTCTGAAGTTTCCCGCGAGTTGTCTGTCTCGAAGGGATACGCCTCAGCCGTCATCAAACAGTGGCGCACTGCCCACAATCGACCACCGGAGACCCATGTCGCTGCTCTCGCCTAACGATGAAAAAATACTGACGACTGCTCTGCGCGAGAACGGCGGCTTTCACGTTGCCACAAATTGGTTCATGCAGTGGGATCCACTTCCTTATCAGTATTTCTTCCATCACATACCCATTTTGAACACGACGTTTCTTGCCGGCGTGGGGTCAGGCAAGACCGCCGTGGTCGCGTCTTCCTACTTGATGGACTGCCTTTCCATCCCTTACTTCCGAGCGCTCAATGCCTCCGTGACTGCCAAGCAGGCAGAATTGGCTTACGACATGGTGGATGCCTGGGCGGAGAACAACCCGCGTTTGAAGCGGCTGATCGTGGAGCGGACCCTTCGTCCATACCCCGTTCTGAAGTTCTTCAACCAGTCTGTCTTTGAGTTTCGCACCGCCGGTTTGGGCGCCAAGTTCATCCGTGGTCACGAGTACGATCGGATCAACTACGACGAAGGCGAGTTGGACGAAGATGGCGAAGCCGTCCACGTCCTGCGTGGACGGCTTCGAGGTACTCGCCCGGATGGAACACATCGTATGGCCCGCCTGGACGTCACCGGCACGCCGGCCCAGGTGGAATGGTTCAGGACACGTTTCGAGATCGGTTTACCCGGACACGAACGCGCCACCGCAGAGACCCTGAAGCACTACTTCTCCATGCGGGTGCGCACGTACGACAACACCAAGCTAACCAAAGAGCAGATCGAACTCATGGAAGCCGAGTTCCCTGCAGAGTACGCTCGGGTCGAGTTGGGCGCCGAATTCCCCGACTACGGGATGAGCACCTTCCCGCACAATCACATTCGCGCTTGTACGAACGCCAACCTGAACGACGAAATGACGGACGCCCTGCGTGAACACAACAATCCGCTGCCAGGGTACAACCTCGAAGAATGGCCCAGAGTGGGGACGATCCTCATGGAGTTTCCATGTGATCCTAGCCACGTCTACGTTCAGGCCGGTGATCCGGGTGTTGACAATCCCCCGCACCGAAATTCAGCCTGTGTGATGGTCTTCGACGTCACCCTACACCCTGCGAGAATGGTGTATTTCCACTGGGTTCCAGGAAAAGGTTCCTACCATCCCTTTATCTCCTCGTACAAGTACGCCATGGAGAAGTACGTTCCCACTTCCAAAGGGATGGATGTTACTGGAACACAGAAAGCAATTGACGAACTTTCCTTTGAAGATTTCGGGCTGACCATTGATCCCCTCCATTTCGGTGGACTAAAGGACACCCTGGTCAACTCGTTGTCGATGTCGCTGGCTGGCCACCTTATGGAAACCCCACGGATCGAAGGCTTGACCAAACAGTTGACAGCTTACAAACGCGAGGACGATAAGAACCAGGAGCAGGATCTGGTCATGACGTTGGCACAGGTTGCCTACCTCATGCGCTTCCTGCCGGCTACAGATCCTCGCAAACCTTCCCACTCACGGCATGCTTTTCGGGATCGTAATCGACGAACCGCTGTTACCGGGATAAGGCGTTAGATGCCCGATGGCAAAACTCATACCACTGCTTCAGTAATGCTCGCACTGACATCGTCAGTTGCCATGTTGGCCAAAGGAGTGCCGACCGACATTGTGATCTACGGAGCAGCGGGATGCCTGAGCAATGTTTTGCTCAGTCCTGACCTGGACATCGACAGTGGTTACATCGGTGATGGGATTGTCAAGAAATATCTTGGCGGTTTCATCGGATGGGTATGGCGGACCGTGTGGCTGCCCTACTCCAAAGTCGTCAAACACCGATCGGTGGTCTCTCACTTCCCTGTGATCGGTACTGTTGTCCGACTGTTTTATCTGTACTTTTGGTACCAGGCTATTTCCATGACGATCAACGTAGCGTTGTTCTTTGCTGGATGGAGCATCCCTGTCTACCAAATGCCGCTGAAGGAAATGTTGTCAGCCTGGGCCGGTACCACACTGTGGACCCCGGTTGGTGCCGACACCTACTTCTTCGTGCTGGGCTTGTGTACCAGCGATACTCTACATGCCGTCATGGACGTGATGTCCACAGGCATCAAATCTACCCGGAGGAAGATCCATGCCTACATACACTTTCCGATGTCGGAAGTGCAAAACCACGGTGGTCGTTGAGCACTCGATGACTGCCGAGCACCCCAAGACACATAAAGGTTGCGGGGGCACACTTACCCGTGTTTTCGATAGTCAATGCGATCCAATTTACAAAGGAGCCGGTTTTTTTCATACGGACAGCCGTTTAGACCCAAAAGAGGACGAAAATTAGGTCTGGAATAGTATAACTCCATATGGAAAACCCTTGACGCAATGGGAAAACCTATGCTAAAATCAGTACAGGTACGCCAGTCGGAGCTGGCAGTCCTAAATGTAGCGGCGACCGTCGAGTACGGCGAGATCACCGACATTAGCCTCAATCCGCTGGATACCCAAGAATGGCTCAACCTGACACCGTCGCAATGCAGGTTTATCGAACTGGTACGCGAAAAAGGGTTGACCTATCTAAGCAAAGTCGTAGTTCATAACGGAAGTCCCGCCCTGCTGGAGATAGAGGGCGACGAAGACGGACTGCATTATGTCCGAAAATTGAAAATCGACGCCTGACCAAATATTTGGAAGGCCCTGGATAACTCCAGGGCCTTTTTGTTTACCGGAGAGAGATGGATCCATTCCAAGTTGTTCTTCATCCCAGTCAAATTGGCGATCTTGCTGATGTCAGCCCTTTTTTGCGTTCCTCCTGGGACGCAGTTCGCGCTTCTCACATGAAAGCCGCGCACTATTACAGCGGGGAAATCTTTACCAAAAAAGTAGAGACGGAAACCGGTGAAGATGGCGCCCCTCTGCTTTACCCGATCGGCATCAACCTGGTCAAGATGATGGTGTTGAGCATGACCGATGCGACATACGGGGAATGGGACGATGTGCGCAACGTCCTCGTGTTCAAGTCCAAGTCCAACACGGCCCCGACAGAGGCCGAAAAGGCTGCTGTCGAATATGCCACGGGCTTGATGGAAGATAGCAATGCTCCATCCATGTTATGGGAGGCTGAATTTGACCGAAATTTATATGGCGCTGCTGTGCTTCGGATTATGCCTGATTTACCACGTGCTTCGCACGTCCGCTGGTACAAGGTACCGCTTGATGGGTTTTATCCGGTTTTTGACCCCGCTGATCCCGACAAGATCGTGGAGTGTTGGCAGGTTACGCAGATATTAGCCGAGCAAGCCAAGGCGATCTACGGGATCGAAACTTCATCCACTACGCCTCTCGTCAAGGTCGAACACTGGTCCACCTCCATCTACGAAACCAAAGTCGATGGCAAGGTGGTCTCGGCTTATTCCGGGACCAATCCCTGGGGAGTGGTTCCTTACGTTTACATCCCGCGCATGCGCACGATCGACTGGTGGGGTGAAAGCCTGGTGGAGGACATTTACGGTCCACAGGATGAAATGAATATGCGTTTGGCGGATGCCGGCGAGGCTTTGAATTATCACTCGCACCCGGTTTACTGGGGCCGCAATCTTCCGAACAATTTCAATTCCGATAACTACCCGCTCGACCCGTCCGCCCTTTGGGATTTGGGTCGCGCTCGCGGTGGAGAAAATCCGGAAGTCGGGATGCTCAAGAATGACACTCCCGTATCCGAAGGTTTGTACAAGTACGTGCAGTTCCTGTACGACTGGACCCGCACATCAGCCTCAGATCCTCCGATTGCATTTGGGGACGATAACGGCGGCGGGCAACGCTCGGGCGACACACTGGAAATTCGCCTATGGCCAATGATAAAGGCCATCCGACGTTCACGTGGTTATCTGTCCACCGGCATTACCGAGGCTCTGCGCATTACCGGCAAGATCCTGGCGCAGAAAAAGTTCTCGGACATCCCTGCTGGTGTGGCTTCTGAGTTGCTTGGTCGACGCGTGGTGCCGGTCTTCAATTCGGTTCTGCCTCGCGACGAGGCCAAGATCGTTGACGAAGTTACGAAGTTGCTGTCTACCAATCCACCGTCCATCAGTCTCGAAAGCGCCCAGGTGCTTCTGGGTCGCGGGATTGGCGAAGTAGCCAAGATCGAAAAGATGATGCCCGACATTGAGAAGTGGGCTCCGATTGCAAAGGCTTTAGAGGCAGTGCACACAGTACAGACGGGCACGCAACCCAAGGATGGTTCCGGCGCAACACCGCAGACCAACAAGGTTGCTCCGGATCCCAAGAAGACCGCAGAAGCCTAATGGATCTTCGCGTAGCGTTTCCCACCGACGAGCATTTTCCGTACCAGGATGAAAATGCCCGGTCGGTTGCACTACAGATCGTAAGGGATTTCGATCCGGATATCCGGATCGCCATGTCGGACGGTCTGGATTTTTACTCGGTCAGCAAATTCGATAAAGACCCTGCCGTTCTCAAGGTCGGCGGGCTGCAGAACGAGATCGATGCCTGGATCGCAGGCCAGCGCGAATGGCTGGACGCATCGCCCAGAGCGAGAGTGATCCCTCTGCTGGGCAATCACGAAGATCGACTGCGCAAGTATTTGTGGCAACACCCGGAACTGCATGACCTGGAAGTCCTGAAGTTGGAAAACATCCTGAAGTTCAGCGAACTTCACATTGAAGGAAAAGTCCTGGACGAGTTCGCGATGGGTGCCAATCACAAACTGGTTATCAAGCACGGCAGTCGCATTCGTCAGCAGTCTGCCTACTCCGCCCGAGCCGAACTCGAAAAAGAGTTCTACGCCGCCAACGTCCTGACCGGACACACGCACCGAGGCGGTGCTCACCACGCAACGACACGCAGAGGTGTGGTCTCTGCTTTCGAATGTTTTTGTTTATGCAGTTTGACACCGGCGTACGACCCATCTCCGAACTGGCAGCAAGGTATTGTCCTGGCCACCGTTGGAGACGCCGGAGTTTTTGTTGAACCAATTCTCTTCACCCGCGACTTCGGACGAGTAGTTGCCCGATGGAGAGGGAAAGAATACAGCCAGTAGTTTCTGGCATCGGAAACATACTTTGAACGAGGAGACTAACTAATGACTGAACCGACGCTTGACGCCCCTGCGAGTTCCACGATCGATGTAAACGCGCAGCAGGCCGCAGCAGCTCCGAAGCCGGCAGCTTCGGGGATACCGGAAGGATACGTCCCGGAAGCACGTTTGACGGGCGCACTCCAAACAATCGAAAAGCTCACGCTGACCAACCGAGCCCTCTCTGAGCAGATCACAGCCGCGAACACTCGCCTTGGCGAGCTTCAGGCTCAGGGCACCCAGAAAGAGACGGAATGGACATCGAAAGCCGGTGAGCAAACCAACGCTTTGAAAGGTGTCACTACAGAGCGCGACACCCTCAAACAGCAGGTCGCAACCCTGGAAGCTAATCAGGCGAAATTCAAGATGATTGGCGAGATGGGGCACTACAACCTGCTGGCGATTGCCGATCAAATTCCCGTGGATGCAGATCCCGTGAAACAGAAGGCAAACATCGAGCGTATGGCGGCTTTTGCAACGCAACTGGTGAATGGCCGCGAGCAAGAACTGACGGCGGGAGAAACGAAGCCCATTCTCAATCCCGACAAGGCCGGCGATCTGCCGACTACCTCTGCGGGATGGAGCAAGTTGATCGATGGTCTTCCTTTTGGATCTCCTGAACGCCAGGCTGCTTTCGACGGAATGTTCGCGTGGTCGCAAACGCAAAAACCAGTGAAAGCGTAAGAGCGCTCAATCCAAAACTTTATCAATAGAGGAACAATATCATGGCTGGAGAAGCTTTAGAAACTGGTCTACTGACCGCGACGTCAATGCCTGCTGGTCAACGTGCTTACTACGAAGCACGCCTGCTCGAAAACCTGCGCACGAAGTCCATCCTCGTGCCTTTCACGGTAATGAAGGAAGACTTCAAAGCCCGTGACACCGGCCAGATCGTCTACTCGGAAGTGTATGACACCGAGCCGAACTGGAACCCCTTCACCGAGAACGTGGTTTGGCTGAAGGGTGCACATCTCGATAGCCGCTCCGTGACGATTGACCTGGAGATCCATGGCGACGTCATCAAGTTGAGTGACTACAACGAGCTGGTGAACTACTGGAACAACGGCGACCTGCGCGGTCTCGTTGATGGCAAGCTTGGTCAGAACCAGGTCGACCACCTGGACATCCTGGCCCGCAATGCCTTCCTGTCCACCCCCAACAAAACCTACACCGGCGACGCTTCAAGCCGCGCGACCCTGGATCAGACCGACGTCTTCGATGTCGATAAGGCCGAGTTGATCCGCACGCACATGGAAGAGAACGAAGTTCCGGGTGTGTCCGCCGTTGGTGATGGCGAAGGCAAGTTCATCGTTTGCGCCACGACCCCTCGTGTGATCCACGATATCCGTATCAGCGCCGGGAAAGAATGGCTGGATGTCAACATGTACGCCGGAACGGGCCGCAAGTTCACGTCCGAAGCTGGCACATGGGCCGGTGTGCGCTTCCTCAAGACCAATCGGCTGCGCATGCGTAACTACGGCGCCACCGAGCATCAGACCACGCTGGCCGCCGCGACCGTTCCTGGTCAAGGCGCAGCTGCCACAGTCGACAAGGTGTACAACGTCGGCCAGGCCGGGTCCATCCGCTACGTGCTGGTCGACGACATGACCGGGTTCGACGTTGGTCGCTATGTCACAATCACCGACCAGGCTCAGGGCGTTGTGCCGCTTGAGGGCGATGGCACGCAGGAAACCCGCCGGATCGTCGCGATCGATGCCGACAACAAGAAAATCACGTTCGACAAACCGCTGCTCAAGTCGCATGCAAGTGGCGACTATCTGACCATCGGCGTCGACGTCCATGCTTCCATCTTCATGGGTGGGCCTGGTGTGGTCTACGGCGTCGGCGAGCGACCCCATCCTGTGCTCCTGCCCGTTATTGACGACCTGGGCATGATCCGCCGGTTGGCCTGGCGCGCTTTCATCAAGATGCAGTTGTATCGCCCCGAGTTCTTCGAAGTTGTGGAAAGCGGCGGCTCGATCGACTAAAAGGTAACCTATGAACTGGGACGATTTCGTAGCAAGCATTCGCACGGACATGAGTGATAACAACGCACCACCGAAATACAGTGACGCGTTGCTCTATAACTATTTTAGAAGTGCGATATGGGATGTGTCGATGTACTTTCCTCGGCGCTTCGATCACGTGGCTTTAGAAGTAGACGAGGTGGATCCGAAGAAATTCGCTCTGCCTGCCGGCTTTATCTCCGCGATCGTGGTCGAGTGCCCTGGAGACAACGCACTCTCGCTGAAACGGGATCGTCCTGGTTATCGCCGGACCCCGTCCATCAGTCCAATGTTCTATGAGTTGGACGCCAACACCCTTTATTTGGATGCCGACCCCGGTGGTGCACCGGTCCTGCTCTCCTATTATGGTGCACATGGCCTTCCCGTTGTTGCCACCGGGGAAGACGGTAAAACCACTTACACGAGTGGCATACAAGACGAAGATGGCCACTCATTGCCCTTCGTCTTGACCGTTCCGGATCGCGACATTGAGCTCGTTACGCTGTACGTCAAGGCGCTTATCAATCAAAAAGAGCGCAGCAAGCAATCCTATCTGGATCGCTTCAAACTTGGAAGCGGTACTCGCGAGGACAATCCGATCATGCCTGAAACGACTTCCTGTTTCAGTGAATACAACCACAAGCTCGCTGAACGAACCGGGCGCACGATATTCCTCACTCGCCCGCGGAAGTACCGATCATGAGTGGTATTCATGATCTCGTTCTTCTGCATGTCCAGGCTGCCCTGCAACAGTCCATGATTACCGATCTCGTTCCTGTAAAGGACGAAGAAGGAAATCTTCCGGCACCCGACGTGACTATAGCCGGCGTCATCTCCATCGGTCCCATTCAAGGCGACCCAACGCCAGACGATGCCCGCATCTCTGTCACCATCCATGAGAACGATCCGGATGCAATGATCTCTGGGGCCGTGAGCGGACTGAAGGGTGACTGGGCAGACGTGGTGGATGAGATAGAGATCGGCGGTACCGTCACTTACAAACGCCGTTTCTCCGTCAAAGCCCGATGCCTGCTGGTCAACACTGCTGAAAACCTCACCCAGGCAAGAAGTATCGCTTCTACAGTGCGTGAACGAATTGAAAAAACTTTGCTGAACCTTTCTTTTAGCGGTGTGAGTAGTTCTGACGAGTTCGTGTCAGGCAGCATTCTTACCGATGAGTTCGCCGGGGAAATGCTGCAAGCCGGTGGGCCCGACGCATACGATTACCAAATCAAAATCCGCTTCTCGCTTCTTACCACTAGAAATGGAGTAACTCAATGACTGCTTCTGAAAAGTCGTTTGTCGGTCTGGCCAAACAGGTTGCCAAAGGTACACCGAACGTCACCGATGCCGACTTCCAATACCTTCTATTCAATCAGGGCGGGCTCTCTGCCTCCCCCGTCATGCTTCCGGTCGATCCGGAAGTCGGTGGCGGCGCCCTGCTGCGCGACGTTGTCAAAGCCGGTGTGGTTTCCGGTGGGCAACTGCAGCTCGTGCCGCGCCCTTCCACTCTGGGCATGGCTCTCCTGGGTGTGACCGGCAAAGTTGTGACGGTGGACAATGTAGATCTGTCCTACACACACTCCTTTACCCTGGATACCGATCAATTCGCGGCTCCGTACTTCACGGGCCGCAGTGCCCCCGGCAATATGTGGGGCGAGCAGTTCCAGGACATGCGCTTTACAAACCTGTCCCTTGCCTGGCGGGGTGGACGTTTCCTGACTGGCGCGATGGGTTTGATTGGCGGTCTTCCCAAGAAAGTTGCCACAACCGCCTGGAGCGCCCTCGCTAAAGTTGACGGCGGACCGCAATTCCTCGCCCCTCTGGGCGCGATCGAGCTTCCCACCGGTTCAGTCGCCAAGGTGCTGTCCGGTAGTTTCGTGGCTTCCTCGCAGATCCCGCTGGATGAGCAGTGGATCGTGGGATCGTATTCCCCGGACGGCCTGGACATCACACAGCGTGCGTTCATGCTGCAGATGGCTCTCAAGATCGACAGCGCCGATCTGTACACCAAGATGATGTACGACCCGGCAGCTGGTGCTGACTGGGTTGCTTCTGTCTTCCGCGAAGCCGCCTTCAAACTGGAGTTCAAGGCTGCGCAGGAAATTGCCGCAGGCGTTCCTTATTCCATCTCCATCGCGGCCAACGGCAAGAGCGATGCTGATGCCAATGTGGTCTGGAGCGCAACGCCGATCCAGATGCAAGCTGGACGCAACATCATCATGAACGTAGTCGGGACTTTCCTGGCCGACAACAGCGGCGCTACGCCCATCACTGTCGAGCTGGTCAACAAGACAGCTGCTTACTAATAGTTTCCGGCCTCGGAAACATTCCGAGGCCGCAGAATTTTGCTTGGAGGCAAAAACATGAAATTCGGACAGTACGCAATTCTGCAACCCGTCGTCCACTTCTTCGAGAAAGAACCCAGTTGGAACTGGAGTATCAAGCCGGTTACCACGTTCGAAGAAATGGCGCTTCAGCAGTTCCTGGCCACCGAACGCGTAATGGTCTTTCCCGACGGTTCGCGCATTGGCCGCCCTGCCACTAATATCGAAGTGGCTGTGCGCGAGATCGCCCTGTCGTTCGCAGGAACGAATATCACCAACGCCGATGACGAGTTGATCCTGGAACCAAGTGCCTCGGTGGATGAAGTGGAAGCCGTTCTGAAGACGATGCCGCACGACATGGTTATGGAGATATGGAAGGCCGTCAAGGAAGCGGTGCCGGGATGGGGGCCAAGCATGCCGAAGGTGATTGATGCAGCAAAAAAGTAGACGTTGAGCCGACACTCCGCACTCAGCTCGACGAACTGGAGGAGCAGGTAAAGATCGCCGTCCGCGACGGAAGTGATGACAGTGTTCTCAATTTATTGGTGGAAACTGTCATCACTTCCATCGTTGAAAAACGACCGGTTTTTACCTCGATCGCGGAAGAACCATTGTTCTATCGTCGCTACATTTATCGGTGGGTAAAAGAGGCGCTGGACGAGGAAGCGACGCTGAGACAAGCACAAGAAAACGGACTGGCCCAACTGCAAAAAATGTTTGGCGGTTCGTAGAAATAGTAGTGGGAGGCTCCGCCTCCGGCCTCCCACTACTGTCAAAGGCCCCCTATGAGCAACCTCAGTCAATTTCTCAACGATCTCAAGCAAAGTAGCATCAGTCTTCCGTACCCGCTTCAAAAGCAGGCTGCGGAATTTATTGCGTCTGCTTACAAACTGCAACCCGACGCCCAGAGTTTGCCACTACCCGAAACTCTGTCGCGCGAGTTATCAAATTATGGATTGGCTGGTACGGTTGCAGATGCACAGAATTTGATCCTGCAATCCCACTTTGGGACAATGGGGGAGTTTGCTCAAAGCATTCTACAAAGTCCGCATAGTCGCGTGGATGTAGGCGACGCCTTTAGTCAGGCTACTATCAATACGATAGAAGCCTTTCCTGCGTTCGATCCCACCAAAGGAAGCATAACAAATTATCTGGTCAACACGTTTCGAGACGCGTTTACCAGTGTGGTGCGTAGCAAAGATCCCGCGCCTGTCACTGGGGTGGAGATGGACGACCTTTATGGAGATCCCTGGGGAGGCATCACTGCACCGACAGACCCAGGAGAACCATTGAAGTGGTACGAGAACCTTGCGAACTCACTGAGTGGCTCAAAGGTTCCTACCGGTTTGTATGCACCTGCCGGCCAACCCTTGATGGTTGGCGGACAACTCAATCCCCTGATCTCCACACATCCCATTCAAGGCTCGCAGCAGTTGTGGGTCAGCCAGCAAGACATACAGGAATACGCCAGCGTCGCGCGTGCTGGTGGTGTATTAGGGCCGCCTCAACTGGTTTCGCGCGTGTCCAGAAATCCCTGCGCTCTTTGTCAAATGGCATGCAAGGCAGCGAGACGGTTGGCGGTAATCCCCTTGGCGACAATATGACCGAGTGGGAAGCGCAAATCGCCCAGTCGCAGCCAAAAGTATTGGGTCAGCGTTCTATTGAAGACGTTACCGGCGAGGTCACCAATTTCGACGCCTTGCAGGCAGCCAAAGAATACAACCTGCCTTATGCTCCTGTCAAACTCGGGCAAAACGAAGTTCCGTTGACAGAAGTAGATCCCAATAATATAGAAGCGGCCTTCAGTCATTTAGCCGTATCTCCATCGCAACAGTTGGCCGTACGCATGGCACACGAGATGCGTGTCACGGGCCGTGTGGGTTCAAACGTTGTGGGTCGCTACAAACAAAACGTAGATCGAGCCGCTGCACTCAGGGCAGAGAATGCCATTGGTAACCAGGCGGTTGATCGTATCTCTCAAGAAGAAATTAGAAACTGGCAAGTTGAGAATGGCGATCTGACCCAGGGCGTTGGGGGTGTCCCTGATGAATATGCGCAACAGTACGGGCAATATTTAGCGGCGAATGGTGATCCTATGGCAACATCAGACGATTGGGAAGTTCCGGGGAATGTACCCGAAAACCCACCCGATTGGGGCGAGTACAGTAAAACTGCGCCTGTTGTCAAACCTGTAGTTGCTGCCGCATCGCAAGTTTCCGGTGTCAGAAACTTTGCCACTGCTCGTGATGCACGTGAGTATATCGAAACCAATCATCCTGAATACGCAGGGCAATTCTTAGGGCGTGGCCCGGAACAAGCTGAAGCGTTTCAGACATGGAGGAATTCGTTATCTGCAGAGCAACGTGCGAATTTTGATGCAGCGCATAACACGTTGCTTCGTCAACAGAACGACGGTGCCCGCTTTGGTAATGGCACTCCGACTGTTTACAATCAATGGGTAAAGCAGAATGGCGGATATAAGTACGCCGCTCCTGCGTCCTGCCGAGGTTGCTACTCCCGCGCCTGCGACAAAACTAAATGCGTCTGTCGTAAAGTCATCGGCGTCGGTGCCCCCATCCCCCATGGGAACTGAGCCGGTTGACGAAAACCTCGGAAGTTCTGCTTCATCGTATACACCCACGCCTCACGGGCCTGATCCGGATGCCAATGCACAATGGACAGCTCATGCAGCAAGTGTCGCCGCGACATCCACGCCGTCGGCTGCACCTTCCACCAACACGCCACTTCCGGAAGTTCGAGTGGTTACCAACGATATGGTTTCAGATTGGGTGGTCAACGCCGCCAATCTAACTCTCAATAGCGCTGGCGCTTTCAATTCAAGTCGCTTGGGTCAGTTCCAGGTTACCAGTCGTTCAAATGGTGGCTACGGTCAAATTACCGGTGGTCACGTTGTGGACGCTGCCGGCCAGGAGACGCTCAATCAAGCCGGCGTGCAACAGGGTGTCAACTGGGCACAACGCGCTTCCCAAACTGCCCTCGCTCAGGGCGGCATGGAAGGCATGGATCCGCAGTCTGCCGTGGCTACGTTCCGGCAACGCGCTTATGACGCTGTCAACGGCTTCATGGATCAGTATGTCAAGGAAATGGGTGGCTCCAGCGAGCAAACTCGCGCTGCTGCTCAACTCACTGCTTCGAGAATATCTGAAGTGGCAAAAGACGTTGTCGGTAATATTACCGATGGCATCAAAGCAAACACAAATCAAGTCGGCAATAACGGCGACTTCCAGTACAACTCAATTCGCCTTGGCAAAGACGTGGCGGGCATTCAAGCCCACATGGACGCCAATCCGGAGTTCGCGGAATACATTCAATCCATTGGCGGAGCTGCAGCCGCAGCGAGTGGTCCGGTAGGCGTAAAAGTCCTGGGCAGTAACTCGTACACGTACGGCAACAATGGTCGCACTTTTGGCGGCGGCGGAGCCGGCGGTGGTTGGGGCAACAACCAGGAAGATGGCGGTTTTGCCCACAAGTCGCCACGCCAAACCGACTTCGGTCGCGTGATGATGACGGCCTACATGGGCCAACTCGCCTGGAATTACACAGGCGGCGCAGTCATGAAGGAAGCCGATGCCTATGGTATGGGCGAGGCTGCCATGACCGGATTGGATGCTTACGGAGATGGAACCATCTCCGGCGCATCCGCTTATGCCAGCCAGAAAGCAATGGCTGCTCGGTACTCTGGGCAGATGGCTTACCAGTCATACGGTCTTCTGCAAAACGCCGGATACACCTTTGGTGGCGGTGCCATTGGCAATGGCGTAACTCAAATCGGACAGGCCGCGATGGTTGGCGTGGGCGCCGGTGCAGCGGCTGGCATGGGTGCTTATGGACTAGGCATGATAGGCATGGCTGGAGCTGGTGCAGCCGCGCTTCCTATTGGCGTCGCAGCAGGAGCTGCTGTTGGTGGCCCGTTACTGGGTATGGCTGCCTTCAATGCCTTCACTGGGCAGACGCCCGATCAAGGTCTGTCGATCGGTAACTACATGCGCGGCGGCGCTGTTGCGTTGGCCGAGGTAAACCAAAGCCCATCGTTGTGGAGTGCTGCCAAGGCAGTCTTCTCATCTGCTCAGGGCCATGATATCGACGCTGCCTTGGCGAATGACTTTGCAGGTCAAGCCGATATCGATGTTATCAAAAATGGTCTTGGACCACTCAACAAGATGTTCCCTAACCTCGCTGCAAGCCTGGTGGGTGGAACCAAGAAGCAAGATGAACTGGCTAACTTCGCGCAAGGCATGGCGAATGATACCGGTTTGCAATACAAAGACGTAGCGGCTTCGCTTACTCCCATCCAGTCCATGTTGGGCGGGTTAGACACTGACTACAACAAGAAGCTGGCGACCGATCTGGTCAACTTGAACTTGGACACAGGCCAGGATCAGACATCCATTGCTCATGCAATGGCGTCCTCTCGCGGTTTGGCTCCCGGTACTCGCGAATATAAACAACTCGTCAGTGATTACGTTGGGATAGGCAACGACAGTGCCGCTCTTCAGACCTTCCAGGCACAGCAACAACACGCTGTCCAGGGTTTCTCGCAATTTGCGCCATATCTGCAAGGTACAACTTATGACGCCGGTCAGTTGTACGATAACCTCAAAATGAATATGCCGCAGTCGCAGCAATTTGCCGCGATTGGCCGTCCGGCGTGGCAATGTCGCAGGGTTCAGAACTGAACGCCACCCAGCAATTGAGTTTGGGGGCCCTGAGCCAGCAGCTGGGCAAGTATTCGACCCAGATGGGAAGTGTCGCTTCCCAGTTTGATATGGCCGGTGTGGCCAATTACGAACAGGTTTACACCAATTTTGGCGGCATGGTTGCTTCAGGCAACCTGGATCCCAATTACGCGAAGGACATCGCCAGCGGCAACAAGTATGCCTGGTCGGACTTCGGTCGGCAGGCAGGGATCGGCGTCTACCAGACCATGCAGGCGAATGGCTTGCAGGCCGGCACGACTGACATGAGCGGCCTGATGCTGTACGCCCAGCAGACTGGCAAAGGCAGTTCACTCTCCGCTCTGGGCGTTTCCGACGTCGGATACCAACAGGCGTTGACGTCCGGTGGTACGTGGGGCGCCGAAGATCTTCACACGCAACGCGTGAATGATCTGACGCAACAGGGCTTCGCTCTGCAGTCCCAACAACTGGCTTCGAACGCCAGCTACATGCAGACCACGTACGGTTTGCAGCAGCAGCAATCCCAGATCCAATGGGGTTCGCAGCAGTTCGGGTTCGACATGTCGCAGAGACAGATGAACATGTCCAACCAGTTCTTCGAAGAGAACCTGGCAGCGCAACGAAATCAATCACATGCCAGCAATTCCTACCAAAACTGGAGTACCGCCTTCAACTACGATACCTCGCTCATGCAGAGAGGGTTCGCCAGGCAGGACTTCAATTACCAGCAACAAATGAATTCCATGCAGTACGGCTGGAGCATGGAAGACATCAACACTCAGATCCGCCGCTCTTCCGGGTTCGATCGCGCCCAGCTCATCAAACAGCGCGACCGCATGACCACTACCGAAAGCATGCAGACTGAGCATGCGAGCCAATCCATGGACAACCAGGAGCAGCTCTGGGCCCGAGAAGACGAACGTTACCAGAAAGAGCAGGAGTACAGCAAGACCCTGCAGAAGATGGACGAGGACAACTTTGATCGCCAGGAACGCCAGCACAAAGCCATGGCGGCTCTCGATCAGGAAAGCCTCGATGAACACATCAAAACCGCCACAGATCTCCATAAACTCGATGTGGAGATGCAGAAGCTCCAGCACGATCACGACGTGGAGCAACTGGAATACTCGAAGCAAAATCTTGAGCTCCAAAAACAGACGAACGCCGAGCAAGTGGCGTACCAAAAGACCATGCTGGAGATCGGGCGCCTGCAGCAACAGCAAGCCGCTGACTGGCAGAAGATCGCCTCTTACTCACCGGCTTTCAAGGATGCCCTGCAAGCCTTCTACACCTTCATGGTGAATACGGTTCAAAACGCCAACGCCGCCAGCTATGTCTCCACGGGTGGCGGTGCAAGTACCCGGAGGTAACAATGAACGACTACATCACTTTGGACGGCAAGAAATACGCGACGGTTCACAAGCAATGGGCGCCCTTTCCAGAGCGCCCGGTTGTACTCAAAAAATTACTATCCGGCGGGCGCAACGTAACTTTTGGCCCGTCCGTCACCAACCAGCTCCAGGGTGCGATCCTGGCAGCTGGGGCTGATCCCGAAACGGGATTTGGAACCATCAACGACCTGCGAGCCACCTACGCAAAGCTGACGACCTTGTCGTTCATCGATCATTACGGCGCCGCCTCAACGGTGGTGATTGGCCCGAAGGTCAACGAAAACAGCATCACCCCGAAATGGGACGCTGCCTCCAATAAATTTCAAGTAATGGTGTCTTTGGTTATCCTATGAAATCCGCGCCTTCACCCCTGTTAGACCTTATTCCCAACCCCAAGTCTGTCAACGCTCGGGTGACTTTTCGCGTCACTCGACCGAAGTTCGCGACGCACGCCCTGACGGACAGCCTGGGCATCACGGATCCCACGCAGATCGATAGTTGCGCCTACGGTACCGGAATTCTGCGGGTCACCAATTACGGCAACCATCTCTATACCCAGTATGTTTCCGACATCGGAAGCGCGTGGCCGACATGGACAGACACCGGCATTGCTCTTGTGGCCGGATCGCGTCCTGGTGTGGATGGTGGATACGTGTGGTACCAAAAGGATACCTACGATGTGGCTTATCGCAATTTCGCTGCATGGACGACTGAAACCCAAATGCCATCAAGCGGCGAAAGTTCAGCGAAGATCCTGGCGCCCATTTCCAACCAACGTTGCTACGCGACGTACTTTTCATCCACAAGTGTTGTGTTGGCCGAAGTCGCTTCCACCGGTTGGAATGTCTGGAAAGGCCGCGTCTACGATGTAACCAAACCCAGACTGGACGCTGTGGCGTTTTCCAATGGCGCCGATGGACAACTTGATTATCTCTACTACACCGATCGAGATGCCGGTCGCGTGATCGAGCTGTCTTATCACGTGGATGGCAATGTGTGGGGCCTGCCTCGCTCAATCGTTGCTATCGACGCCATTGCTGACGACTACGGATTGAACCTGAATGGCGCCTCTGTGATCGATGGCAAAGTCGTGGTGACCGGGCGTCTTACCCGCACAAGCGACGGCCCGTCTGTCTCTATGGACGTGTACCTGATCGGCCCGGAGAGCTTCAGTCTCGGGCGCGATATGTACATCGCAAACGCTGCCATCGGCGGCTCACTTCAACTCGTCGGCGCCCAGCTCCTCACCTCTGGGCCTGCCGGTTATTGTGTGGCCACCGCCACGCAGCTTTTTGGCGTTGACACGACATCTCTGAAACTCACTACTTCCGACATCGTAAACTTGCGGCTGGAGGAAGCGGAGAACAGAAGCTCTGTACTGAGAATGGCTTTGTCGCCGGATCTCTCGCATGTTGCCATCTCCGCCGGTTCCCAGGTGGAGCTGGAGATCTGCTACAACGACAACTTCATGACGGCTTTGACCGGCGAAGTTGACCACATCACCGCGAATAATGGCGATGGTCAGGATTTGCTGGTGGACATCATCAGCACGACTGCCAAACGCGTTGGCCAGTGGATGCCGGAGCAGGGGATTTATATTCCTTCGCAGGACTTTACCATTTCTGCCGCCGACGATCTCAGTCAGTTGATCCGGGCTGATGGAAATTTTGAAGTGGTTACGGCAACCGACGAACCTCTTGTTCCCGGATTACCAGTCTTGTACGATGACAGCGACCCAATCTGGGTATGGACTGGCGTCTGGTCGACTTCGACTTATGCGGAACTCTATAACGCCACGGCGCACTATTGCAATTACGAAGACAAAAAGGCAAGCGTTACATTCGAAGGAGAAGGATTTACGCTTCTCTATTACACTTCGTATACCTGCGGAGTGATGGAGGTTTGGATTGATGGTGTTTTAGTAGATACCATCAATCAATACAGCGCTACGCCGGTGTATCAGGTTCCGTACACCCGGCATGGTTTATCCGCAGGATCTCATACCGTCACTTTTCGACATGGTACTGGTAGCGCCAATATCAATGTGGATGCCATTACGATTTATCCAACCGGGGTGTCTCAGCCAGCGGTTACTACGCACGACGACACGGACCCCTCGTGGACGTATAGTGGCGTGTGGACTGCGGCGTCGGCGGCTGGTTTCTATGGCAATACCGATCACTATACCAGTGTCGTAGGCGCCAGCGCATCATTCACTTTCGATGGTTGCGGTTTTCGATTGACGACCTATGCAGATACCAACCGTGGCGTCATTCAGGTTTGGATCGACGGGGTACACGTTGCAGATCAAAATTGCTACGCTATTGCCCCTTGTTTTTTGGTCTACTTCACGAAGATGGGATTGTCCGCGGGAAGCCATACAGTGGTTTTCAAGCACGGCGGCGGTGGTACTTACATCGACATTGATGCCATCACTATTTATCCAATGCCGGTTAGTGGCGTGTTTGAAGACGACGCGCCGCAGTGGACCTACTGGGGATTTACGTCGGCCACTAATGTTCCTGCGGCATCCGCCAACCACTATCGCTATTCCAGTTCCGCCGATCCTCAGGTCAAGGCTGAACTCACATTTGTCGGAGTGGCGTTTAAATTCTCTTATCTATCCGGTCCTGACCGTAGCCTTCACGAAATATGGATCGACGGTGTCAAAGTCACAACAATTGATGCGTATCAAGCCGGAGACCAAATCCGAGCAACCTATACCAGCCCGCTGTTGGTATATGGAACCCACACATTCAAGTTGACCCATGGTGCTCCAATTGCCAACTACATCACGGTCGACAACATTGAGATCTTCGCGAGCGTGTCTGTTGCAGAGGCGCCTACACAATGTTTGAGACCAACCGACACCAACAAACTATCGGTGCTGTATACCGCCAGCCGCGCCTCGCGCGGTGGAACCATGCGGGCGCGTTTCTACAATGAAGTTGCAGTTGATCCCACGAAGCGCAACCCGCGTTTTGGCGTGGGTGTGAATTACTACCGCGAGAGTGCGGTAGAGGCTGCCACGCGTCTCGGGATAGATTACGAAGACGTCTCGCAGGATATGTGCGGACATAACGGCTTGGTCGCTATTTACAGTCGAACCGAAGCGGCTGGTGGGTGCGGCGTGGCTTTGTATGCCTGGAACCACAGTGTCATGACGTTGTTGACCAGCCAAGCTGTTACCTTACCTGTTGGCGCCTGGGTGTGGCTTCAAATTACCTTCATCGAAGGTCGAGCCATTGTCAGTTACAGCACCGGCGACGGTACGTGGACGTCTTTGATTGACAGCACGCTCGCGGCTTCCACTTGGGCCAATGAACAGTCCGGGCATGGCTGCATTGTGATGGAACGCGAGTGCAAAGTAGTGGTTCCTTCCTGGGGTCTTTCGGAAGTAGATACCACGCTGGCTATCGACGACAACTCATTGTTTCCGACATCGGGAACTTTGGCAGTGGACGACGAACAAATAACTTATAGCGGCAAATCAACATATAACTCACTCTGGCCGGAAACTGTTCCTGACGATTATTTTCGTAGTTTTCGTCTTCGATACAGCAGGTATTTAGTGGACGCCGCTGTGTTCACTGGTTTTCGTATGTGGGCCATGGTTGGCGATAGTCCAAATAACATGCGAGACGCGCCGGATCATTCGTTCCAAGGCGCCGCTTGTGTGTTCTTGGAACATCAACTCTGGTCGGGCGGGTGGGGTTACGATGGTTGCATAGGTGGTAATAACACCTTCCTGATTACAGATTGGGACCAGACACCACCGCGTTACTGGTGGCCTATAGATGAGGCTCATATGTTTCCGGGTTGGCTCAGTCATAAAGGCGACTTAGCCTGGGGTAAATGGGTTACCCAACTAGCTACAGATGGTTTTCCGATGGTGTATTTAGACCGGGATCCGTTTCCATTGGTGACGGAGGGAGACGACATGAACATTGGGCCGTACTCTCAGTTCACCATCAAGCCAGCGCTTTACCTAACTGGACGTGGTGTAAATGGTACCGCCGCTGCTGCTCACAGACAGAGTATTGCAACTTTGTACTACGACATCGATCTTCGTGTCGATCAGGTCGAATTCTTCACACAGGAAGAAGACATCATCCTGGCGGACGCCCTCCGCTCGGTTCTTCGCCTTTCCGGTGGTGAGTACAACGACAACAAGATCATCGACCAGGATCTAACGATGCCGGGAGGACTGCAGTTCACTCCTGTTTCCGGTGTCGGAAACAACTTCGTCGCCGATCTCAATCTCTCAGCTGGCGCCGTCCCGAATGACGGTCACAAGTTGGCTTCATCTTCAGAAGCACCGATCCGATCGTGCAGGGATCGCCGCTGGGACCTGCAGCACCCTTTACATGACGTACGCAAGCACCAGCTGTTCGTTGGCGTTGAGCCGCGTGGTAGGTGGAGTTTCCACCACACTTCAGACCCGAACTTTGACGCCGAAACCAGTCGGAAGGATGCGCATCTCGGTGCAGGGTAACCGGATATCGGTGTGGGTCAACCACGTCCTCGTGGCTGCCTTCGTCGATGATGCGCCGGCTACCGGAACCTTCGCGGGCTTCATGGTCAGCACGTCCGGCTCGGTGGCTTTACAGCACCATGCCTGCATTTCTGAGATCAACGACCTGATGGCTGATATTACCGTGGGTACTCGCGGACAAGGCATGAACGTCATCGGCGAGATGACCCAGAACCGCAAGGTGTACTTCAGGAACGATCCCGACGGGTCGATGTTCTTCTTCAAGACCCCGACGGCTGTCGGTCTGCTTCCGGACATCCTCATCTCAGATGACCACGAATGGTCGGACGACCGCCTCTCCCGTGTACGCACGGAAGGCATTCTGATATCGGAAATAGCCGACTTCGATGCCTTGCAGGAAATTGGCAATCTCTTCGAGACCACCAATTCGATGTGGGCCAATACGATCGGAGACCTGGAGCGTGACGGCAAGTATTACATGAACAATCTTCGCCAGCGGTCGGAGGTTCGAACCTGGGAGATCGTGATGCACCCGGCGTTGCAACCTGGCGATCTTGTCAGTATGCCGCTGCACGGAGAGAACGTCAGCGCCGGCATCATCGCCACCCAGACCGCTCTGGGTTTCAACGGAGACAATTTCGACGTCCAGGAAGTCATACAGGTATACACACCATGACAGATACCTTTTCAACGCTATCGGCTTTTCAAAAGCAGCAAGATCTCAACCGTCCCACCACTGGGACGGTTCAAAGCATTGACGGGAACCGGATCTCGGTTCTCGTCAAAGGCCATTCCACCATCCTGAGAAACGTTCAGGTGATTGGTAGCGTGGGCGCGGTAGGCCAGGCAGTTACGTTGACCTGGGACAAAGGCGTACCTACTGCTCATATCGTAGGTGGATCCTCGATCGATCCTATTATTATGGTTCAAACCGGTGGGCAAGGTCCTGCTGGGGTACCGGGCGCAATGGGTCCTCAAGGTCCAATGGGAGAAACTGGGCCCGCCGGACCTACCGGGGAAACTGGTCCTGTTGGAGCCGATGGCGAGCCAGGATCTCAAGGCCCCGAAGGACCGCAGGGCGAAACTGGGCCTAAAGGTGACACAGGGCCTAAAGGTGACGCAGGGCCACAAGGAATACCAGGTTCACAAGGCGAAATGGGCCCTCAAGGTGATACAGGCCCACAAGGTATTCAAGGTCTACAAGGAACACCGGGTGAAACTGGCCCTCAAGGTCCAATTGGATTGACTGGACCCGAGGGGCCCGAAGGTGGTCCCGCCGGACCTGCTGGACCCGAGGGCCCACAGGGACCGAAAGGCGATAAAGGAGAACAAGGCGATCAAGGTCCTGCAGGACTGGGTTTGGTTGCAGATGCACCCAGCGACGGAGCGGCGTATGGCCGGAAAGACGGTGCCTGGCAAGAAGTAAATGCAACTCCTGGTGGAACCGATACCGAACTTCAATTCAACGACGCCGGCGTACTTGGCGGAGCCAAGGTTACGGTTTATCAGGATGACTACAACGTAAATCTTCAAGCCGAAAAGTCCTCAGCCTCCGACGACGGCCTGACCATGATGTTGTTGGGAGGAGTTGCTGAGGCTGACGGCAATGGGGGCGCGTTTTATCTCAACGGAGGCGAAGCTCCTGGTGCTGGACAAGGTGGCGCGTTTGAGATCAATGGCGGCAACTCGGTAGATGGCGATGGTGGGTACGTCACGTTGTCTGCTGGAAGTTCCGAAAATGGCGTTGGTGGCGACGTGATCCTTATACCCGGTGTGGGGGCAGGCGAAGTAGGTCACGTCAAAATTCTAGACGGATCAACCCGCAACGAAATCGAGATAGGCGACAGTCCATTGACAGAAAATAGAACCTTCCTGTTTCCCGATCAGGACGGGACTTTAGTTGTAGACGCCCCTTCTGATGGAAAGATCTACGGACGAAAAGACGGCGATTGGAGTGAAGCGAGTGGTGGTGGTGGACTTGCCGGTAACCTGGACGGTGGAGCACCAGACAGTAACTTTGGCGGCATTGCCGCGATTGATGCAGGAGTGATTATCTAATGGCTATTCAAATTCAATATCGGCGCGGTGTTGCAGAAGCCTGGACTGAGATCAATCCCGTTTTGGCCGAAGGTGAGCCGGGATATGAAACAGATACCGGATACTTCAAGGTTGGCGATGGCTTTACGGCTTGGGCTGACTTGCTATATTCATCGGGTACTCAAGGTGAACAGGGTGAACAAGGTATTCAGGGCATCCAGGGTGAAACTGGCGCTACTGGCGACCAAGGAGTAAAGGGCGACACTGGCGACCAAGGAGTAAAGGGTGATACTGGTAATCAGGGCATTCAGGGGATCCAAGGTATACAAGGCGAAGTTGGTCCTCAAGGCGATACCGGCGACACAGGCGATCAAGGCGATCAAGGCGATCAAGGTGTTCAGGGTATCCAAGGCATTCAAGGTGAGGTTGGCCCAAAAGGTGACACTGGCGATACGGGCGCCAAAGGCGACACTGGCGATCAAGGCATTCAAGGTATACAAGGCATTCAAGGCGAGACTGGCTCTCAAGGTGATACTGGCCCCCAAGGCGAGCAAGGGATCCAAGGCGAGAAAGGTGACAAAGGCGACACCGGCGGCATAACCGGCCCGGTCTCGTCAACCGCGGGTCATGTTGCCACCTTTGGTGGAACGGATGGGCAAAGCGTTGCTGACAGCGGCCACGCCTTGGCTGAGTATATTACACATGGATTAGCCGCAGCCGCCAACGATTTCTTGATTGCGTCTGGTGTTGGTGTGTTTGTCAAGAAAACCTTAGCGGAAACAATTACTATTTTGCAAACCGCTTTGGATAGTATTTACCAAGCTGCAGATCCGCAGCTTTCAAGTTTGATCCGGCAGAACTCGCAAAGCGTCAACTATACGACGGTTCTAACCGACATAGGCAAACACATTTTTCACCCCGCAGCCGACACAACAGCTCGGACGTGGACGATAGACAGTAATGCCAATGTGGCTTATCCCATCGGAACAGCCATCACCTTTGTCAATCAAAATGGAGCCGGAGCAATTACGATTGCTATCACGTCTGACACCATGAGGCTGTCAGGGCCTGGAACGACAGGAAACAGGACATTGGCTGCCAATGGCGTGGCGACAGCCTTGAAACTAACAGCTACGGAATGGATCATCTCGGGAAGCGGACTAACATAATGCCTACAACTCTTCAGCAAGTTCTTTTGTCGTTAGGTGGAGTGTCTTTGCCTAACCTTGTGGACTACCTTATTGTAGCTGGCGGTGGTGGAGGCGGTGGCGGAAGTGACAGTCCAACTGGCTATCGAGGCGGTGGGGGTGGAGGCGCTGGTGGCGACATCTATCTAACTGATGTTGCCCTGTCGCCAGGAATAAACTATCCAGTTGTAGTGGGCGCTGGAGGAGCGGCTTGCGCGGCAAATAGTGGTGGTAACAATGGTGCCAATTCTTCGTTCAACGGAACTACATGCACTGGAGGAGGGAAGGGACAATTCAACGCTACTGGAGGAGCCGGGGGTTCTGGAGGTGGCGGTTCTAATGGTGCTAACGCAGGTGGAGCCGGAATAGCCGGTCAAGGCAATAACGGCGGTGCGTCTACGAAGGATCCTACAAGGAGCCGCTATTTTGGAGGTGGTGGTGGCGGTAAAGGTAGTGCTGGTTCTGCCACAATTGCCGGAGCCGGCCAGGCCAATAGTATTACTGGAACATCTGTTGCTTACGCTGGTGGCGGGTATGGTGGGTCTTGGGCAGGAGCTAGTCCCGGCGCAGGAGCTGCAGATGGAACTGGAAATGGAGGAGGTGGAGGTAATGCTGGTTCTTCCTCGGCACAGGGCGGGAAGGGTGGCTCTGGTATAGTCATCCTTCGGATACCTACGGCCTATTACACAGGGCTTATCACGGGTTCGACGGCTGTCTCCGTAGACGGCGCTTACACAGTTGTGAAGTTTTTAGGCAGCGGTTCTTATACCGCTTAGGAGAGCTCATTTTAGGAGTAGTACCATGGCACCATTCGAAGACCAGAACGACCCCAACCCGATCCTGGTGAAGATCCTCACCACTCTGGGCGGATTGGAAGCACGTATGACGGATATTGCCGGCCACGTGGAAGACAGCCACGTGGCCCTGAGAGGACGGGATGCTGATCCCGGCTTGGTCGCAATGGTGCGAATACTCAGGGACAAAGTGGACGGTATGAGCGTGTCGTCCATCAAAGATCACGACACCCTGTTGGACCTGGAGAGACGGCTAAAAGCTCTCGAAGAGTATCAAGAGTTCTACCCTTCGGTTGCGTGGATGATGGGACATAAAGCCAAAACAGTTTTAGTCTGGGGAGCCGCTGGGTTGGCCCTGCTGCTCATCGTTCTCTCGCCGGCTCTCGACAAACGGTTCGTAACCACTATTATGACGTGGCTACACATTCCAGATGCCGTGATCGACTTCTACACAGGAGTACCGGTTGGGCAATAAATAAAAAGAAGCGACCAGTTTTGGCCGCTTCTTTTTATTTAGGTCGCCAGGACGTCCACAATGGCGTCCAGGTTGAGAAATCCTTCGAAGGTTACTTTCTGGGCATCCATATCTGCCTCGTAGATCGCGAGTGCGGCCCAGAGCGAGTGAGGTTGCAGTGATTGCAACCGGCTCTGCATCATTTCCGCCAGCGGAGGAATGCTTTCAGCGAACAACTCTCCCACCGGCTTCAGGGTCATCAGGAAATCGATGTCGCCCGTACAAATCATATCTGTTTCCACTCCGAGTGCGTCGAAGTGAAGCATGGTGCCGGGGTCTACGAAGCGCAGCGCCAGGCCGTCCTCTTCCATCTCGAAGCGCGGCTGCTCCGGGTACCACACGTATCGTTCGGATGGATGCACGTATAGTCTCATCAATCCGCCCCGTACTAAAACCCCCGGTGTGAACATTTCCATCTGAATTCGAACAACGTTTTTGCTCAAGGTGGCCTCCCGGCCAAAAGTATACTTCCGACGTCAGAAACAACAAGGGATGCTGTGAAGCATCCCTTGTTGCATTACCTATAAGTTGTTACGCTCGCTCGATTGCTTCTTTCGCCAGCACGAGGTCTTTAGCCAAAACAACCGTGTTGAAGGTCGATCTTTCCTCGTACAGACAGATGGCGATCAAGCTATAAACCGCCAAATCCATCAAGGTGTCCTTGATGCTCTCGCCGACTTTATCGTTAGTGGGATCACGGGTCAGACTGGCGATGCGGCTGAATTTATCGGAGATCCGCACCATGACGCCCTTGAAAGACGAGACGCCAAAGAGTTCAGCCAGGCGGAAATTTGAAAAGGCGTCAGGATTTTCGGCTCCACTATAGCCGGCATTCTTCTTGTTATGTAAAATGGTTATCTCTTTTATGAGCTCTAAAAACCTTGGATTTGGTGCCATATGTTTCCTTTTGATGTTTCTTTAGGTACGCCGCAGCTCGGAGAATTATTTGTGGGTCGTCTTTCAGACCCCCGATGGCTGCGTTGCATAAACGACACAACAAACCGCGCACTTTCTTGGTTCGATGATCGTGGTCGATACACAACGTTGGATGATGAGTGCCACAGACAGCGCATTTACCGAGTTGTTGCTCATACATCCGATCGTAGTCGGCCAGAGTAATGCCGAATTGCCTTTTGATGCTGTTGTTCCTGGAACGAGGTTTATTGTCTACTCGCCACTGAATTTGTTGGCCTAAAAGACGACGGGCGGCGCATTTTGGAGAACAAACTTTACTGGTGGCGCTTTTGGGAACGAATTTTTTTCCGCAAACCTTGCATTTTCGAGGTCTTGGCGGAAGTTTGATTTCGTGTTCCTCTCGCCACTTCCTTACTCGTACCACTGCCAGTGCTTTGTGACAGTGGTACGAGCATGTAAGTTGTACTTGGTTATTTGGAACGAAGGCCACTCCACAGACCACGCACTCCAGGCTTGCTTGCTTCTTCTGGTGCGGGTTCGATGCCATCTTCTTCCTTTCTATTTGACAGTAAAGCGTCGGTCAGGTTGATGACGTGCGTCGGGTCTTCTGCGTTGATGTCCGACCAGACGTACAGAGTGGCTTTGCCATCCTTGATCTCAACGCGAATAATGGGGTACTGACCTTCGCTGGTCATCATTCCGCAGCCCGGTACAGTCAGGTCTGCCCATTGTCCTGAACTCACGCCGCTGCCTTGATTTAGTGCAAAGTTGCTCATTGGGCTCCTTCTATGTGATGGCATTTGCAGCATTCCAGCCCGTTCTCGGTGCGTGCATGATCGGTTCGTCCCATACACCGCGAGCAAAACGCCCAAACCACCTGAATTGTTTCTGACATCGGAAAGAAGATGGAGGCTTACGCCTCCACCTCCGTTTCAGCAGGAGCTTCAGCAACCGGTTCAACAGGAGCATCGGACATCGGGGTGATGTTGCGATACTTCATATCGACCACAGTCTGCGCGGCGATATAGTCGGTCGCCTTGAACTTGGTGAAGTTGTTGGCCCGGAGCAGATCACGCACGTCCGCTTCGGAAGCGCCGTAGGTCTTGGCGGCGTACTTCATCAGGTTCGCCAGCGTCCATTCCGGCTTGATGAGAGGCTCCGCGGCAGGGGCTTGCATCATCTGGGGTTGTGCGGGAGCCGCGTTGATGCCTGGGCGTTCAGTGGCTTCGGCGCCACCGTCCAGCCAGTCTGCCAGGATGTTGAAGAACTTGACATCCGGCTTGGTCACGACCATATCGGCGATGGTGGAACAACGCGTCTTGCTCACGATCAGCTTGTGGTCGACGTCCACATCGAACACAGCGGTAAATTCATATTCCATTCCCGCGCGCTGGATAGGAGCCAAGCCAAGTTTGTTGATCTTGGTGTTGCCGTTGCCATCCTTCACCTGCTCGTAGTCCATCTTGGATCGCATGGTACCGACGATATGGCAGGGCGACTGAAGCATGGCATCCACCAGCTCGTTGTGGAGTGGGGTCACCGACCTCCAGGCCACATACGAATTGCCGCTCTTGCTCTTTGCAGCGGCGTTATCGACCTGCTCCAAGGCACCACCCTTGCCATCCCAGGCGTGCGTCAAGCTGTCGATCACGATCACGTCGTAACCGGCCTCTTCCGCCGCATGGATCGCTTCCACATACACCTTGGGGTTGAAACCGCGGTGATCCATTGGGAGCTCCAGTACGTCGAACTTGAAGAAATCGGAATACAAGCGGGCAGAGCCGCGCTCTGTATCGATTACTGCAATGCGGCCACCTTTGGCCAATGCTGTTGCGCATGTCAGGGCGTTCCAGGTCTTGCCTGCGCCAGAGGGTCCGTCTAGAGCCACACGGCACTTCAGTTTTTCGCGGACTGCTGTCTGGAATTGAAATGGTGACATTTAGTTATTCTCCAATCTAAGATTTGTGTTCCCGTTGTCGGAAACCTAGTTACAGATTTCCAAGAATGGGCAGTAGCCCTTGCACAGGAAGCTGGGCTCGTCTTTGGGTTTCTTGCCAGTTTCCAGTGCCTTCAACAACGCATCCCTCCTCTCTGTGATCAATTTTTGGATCTCGCTTCTTTCCATCAGCGGGATCTCTACTAATACAGCGCCAGTGTGACTTTCGTTGGAGGACTTGCCACACTTCGGGCAGGATAGCCGCCCCATTTTGTCGGGTTCGTACAACGCATTGCAGGACTTGCATTTGGTCGGTCCTGACATGTCGATGTACTGGATCGCTGCAGACGTAACTTCCTTCCCGATCTGGCGCAGCATTTCAGCATAAATGTTCACCTGGAGTTCATGTGAACCATAAGGGAGCTTCGATGGCGTTAGCCATCTGGTGCTTTTAAAGTCAATGATGCGACCGTTGCGGTACACATCCATCTTGCCTTCCAGACCCATCGCTTTGATCTCGACCTCGGCCTCTTCGTCCGGCCCGTGGTTCTCCAAAACGCTGTGAGCGATGGTGCCGATCAGGCGGTAGAGATTGGAGTGGACGTACTCCGCCGCCGTGAGGGTCTTGGTGTAGAAGGCTTTGCGGAGACAGCCAGTGAGATCAGTGACGTGGATGCCGGTGCGCTCGCTGTCGTTCAGGATGGCTTTGATGAGGATGTAATCGAAGCCGCAGTTTTGCTGCCCGCCCTGGGCACATGCCAGGCAGGCTTCTCGTGTCACTTCGCCTTTGCCACCGGAACACAAGACGGTATTAGATTGTTTATTCGCTATCATTTATCACCTGTATGTGAATTCTCTTTCCGACGTAGGAAACTATGCTGACGCCACGGAGAAAGAGTACGATTTCGATGGAGGCTTTGCTTTTGTAGAACTGGAACAGCGGTCGGTAGGTAGGCTGGGCTCTGAATTCATGCCGGCTATTCTGGTACGTATAGATCGTCACCAGACGCAAGCAGTAATCATGCCCTTCGCGCCACTTCCAGGGTTTGAATTGACCCACCGGGTGTCCGTTGGCAATAACCTCGATCATAGTGCCTCGAATGTGTTGACCGAACGGTCCCATTTGAAAGGATTGGTGACACCCACGGGGCCGTTCCTGTTTTTGCGGACGTACGCTCTGAGTGGCGCGACACGGATCACTCCGTCGCCGTTCTCCGGAAATTGCGCCAGGTCTCTCTCCGTGGGATTAGGACCCCAGGATAGACGAAGGAAAATGACGGTCGTCGCGTCTTGTTCGAGGCTGCCCGAATCGCGAAGGTCCGCTAGTTCGGGTTCAGCGGATGAACCACGCTTCACGATGTCTCTTGATAACTGCGCCGCAGTCACCAGGGGAACGTGGTGCTTCATGGAGACGCCGCGCAAGCGAGTGGATGAGACTGAGACATTCTCGTAAGCACTGCTCAAACGGTTGTTGATGAGCTGAACGTAATCCAGCCAGAGGGATTTGGATCCTCGCCGGATCGCATCCACCATCACGCGGGTCACTTCATCGACTGAAGGGGCGCCCATCGTAACGATGGTCAGCGGGATGCCCTTCAGGGTTCGGATGGCGTCTTTCACTCTTTGCATCTGGTCATCGTCGAGAAGACTTGGATTTCTCAGTTCCTCGTTGTCGATGCCGGTCTGCATGGCCACCAGATTTCTGGCGTACTCCAGCTCGCCGTTCTCCAGATTGAAGATCGTGGCCATCCGCCCTTCCATCGCTTCCTGGAAGGCTTCGTAGCGCATGACGGAAGACTTGCCCTCGCCTGGCCGCGCCGCAATGATGATGAAGTCCTGGCCTTCGTAGAATTTCACGATGGACTTGATCGGGACGATGTGAGGGGCGAGGGCCGGTATGAACGTGCCATCGCGCCGCTTGTCGGTCGTGGTTTCAAACAGATCGAGCAGGGTGCCAATCGCCTGTCCCTCCACCCCTCTGCTCCGCCTCAAGGCCACCAGATCACTTTCGGTCTTGTCGAGCAGTTCTTCGGGAGAAATATCCGACCGGTCGGCGTCAGCCGCAAGCAGAGCCGCAGCTCTACGGATGCCGCGCCGGGTCGCCTGATCGAGCACGCCCTTGGCGAAGAACTTGGTGGACTGGGGAGCGGCGTAGGTCAGGAGTTCGTTGATGTAGGTCGCACCCATGGTTGGGCCAAACTCGTGCCCCAGATCGAACAATTGGTTCTTTCCACTCAGGGCTTGCACTACAGCCTGCGGCGAGAGTTGATCCACGCGGTGAAGGGCCAGTATCTCGGCCCACATGCTTTGATGAGACGGAAAAGCAAAGTCCTGGGGCAGCAGGTCGTCTGCGTGCTGCATCTGGTCGCTGTACGCCGTGACGGTGGCGATGAGTGCTCGTTCGCCACTGGCGATGGCTTGGTCGCGGACTTCGAAGTCATTCAGAAGATCGTTCATAATTGCAGCAGAGCCATATCTGCCACAATTCCGTTGAGCCTTCGGTCGTCCTGGGTGGCGATAGTGGTCATATCAACATGCGTGCCCAGCAGCCGGGACAGCATCAGGTCTTGCTCGTTGTTGTTGATGCGCAGCACTATGTACTGATGGCCAATGTTGGCATTGGTCAGGCGAACACCATGCAGGTTCTCGGTTCGAACCGGACGGATTTGCTGGCGCATTTCACGCACGGGTAACTGACCGAACTCCAGCACCTGGCGGGCTGCACGCATACGAAGAACTTCCTCATCGAGATCTTCTTCGTTGTTCGCTACAGCGTTGACTTGCTCTTGCTGCAACAGAGCCTGGACTGATTGAGCAACACTTCCGCGATCGGTGGCCGCCACACCTTCAATCAAAGCGCGCAGTACCGGGACCATCTCGCGGAACTTGGATTTGCCGATGTGATCCCACCAGTACGCCACTGTCTGACCCGTATTGTTCTCGATCCAGGGGAAGACGATCTCACACAGAGCGCGTGTATCGGATAATTCAGGGGCAGAGATGCCGATATCCTGCGCAATCTGCTCCAGGGTATGGTAATCACCTGGAAAGACGCCGACCAGCCCTTCCTGGTCGATTTGGTGGATGATGCGGCCACGTTCAAGGACGGTGGCCAGTTCAAAGCCGTTCAGAAGACGCAGCGCTTCCACCATCGTGAGGGCTTTCATCTCCAGAGAGGTGTAGCCCTGACCCTGGAAATTGGCGTTCGCGGATTGCTCTGCGGCGTCCATCAAACTACCGTGCAGCGATCCCAGGGTGTTGGACAACTCCTGATTGAGGCTGGGTGCGATGGTCAAGGAATTTGTGACGGGTGTAATCGTTTGCATAATGCGCTCCTATTGGAACTGAAAATAATTACTGTGGAATGGCCGATAGGCATCCCAGGTCGATGCAGGATAATGGCGGAGATCCCATCGGGTTCGTTCGCCTTCGTCCATTCATCCATGTGATTGAGCCAGTCCAGAACGATCTTGGAAGGTTCGATTACTTCTGTAATCTTGAATTGGCCGATCCAGCGCAGGTCGTCAAGCCGGATGCCCAGTAGTGGGCCGGCCTCAATGAGTTCGGCGTTCCCTGCCAGCATACAAGCCGGTACGGCTTTGCGGGACTTGACGTCCACGATGAGTTTGATTGAATTCCAAGTGATATCGGGGCCGGTGCGGCCAAGGACGGGTATTCTGACGAGTGGTACGGGGCAGTTTCCGATGTCGGAAAAGATCTCGGTCAGGTGCTCGGCAACTTTCTGCTCGATGCGGCGAGGTCTACGCTTCATGCGTTCATCTCCTGTAGCATCAGATCGAAAATGTTGGTCTCGTCTTTGGTGCCGAAGGCATCTGTGGTTCGGACTGCGGCTTCGTGCGTGGGTTCAACCCAGTCGCTCACGGCCCTGCGAAGACCCGTAACCAGGAAGGCTTCTGGTTCTCGTGCTATGTCCTTGTCTATACTCCCCACAACTCCGCTTAGAATTCCATTACAATCTTGACAGTTGAGTGGACATTTTCTTGCAATTGCGAGGGGCCTACAGTAAAATCTTCGAACTCGGTACACCACGTTGCTAAATGGCTTTATGTTGAGGCCGGCGTGTGCCAGTCTTTCTTTGCCGATGAACTTGTAGAGCAATTGACCATTGATCTCCAAAATTACCTCCGGAAAGATTGAGTTCCAAGTGGAACGTTATTCTACCTCTGGCGGTGCGAGCCGTCAAGAGGCAGCCCCCCTTCACAAAGTGTCCAGTTGTATGATAGAATGTCCAGTGGAGGACAACATGCTACAGACCTTATTGAAGGATGAAGCTAAGAAACAAGGATTGAGCTCGCGGAAACTGGCGGAGGTGATCGGAACAAGTCACACAACTGTATTGCGCGCGCTGAGGGGTGAGATCGTCGATCTACCCACTGTGGTCAAGATCGCCGACTGGTTGAAAATCCGACCTTCAACCCTTTTAGATGGGTTTGGGAAGAAGGACAATCTAGTTGTTCGTGTGGCGACACTTGTTGAACGAGTGCCGGGATTAGCAAAAACCCTGGAAGATGCTTCGCAAGCCGTGGAAGCCGGCCAGGCCGACCCCGATCTAATTAGAGATATTGTGTCATACGCCACTTATAAATTAAATGCCGCGGGAGGCCGCTTTGATAAACCAAAAGGAAAGCGAGTTGTTGAAGGACGCTGACGTGAAGATTGATCGTGCATCCACCAGCCAGCAACTCACTCATCGTAATCACATCATCGGCGTGTTGCTGTACGTGCTGGCGGGTGTCACCTGGATCGCGTTCTCGGACGAGCTTGCCACGAATTTGTTTCATGGCCAGCAGCTGTTGATGGTCAGCACCTACAAAGGCTGGGCTTTCGTAGCATTGACGGCTTTATGCCTTTTCGTATTTCTGCAACACATGGTAAAATCTACCCGGCCTGAAAATCCGGACGCTGAGTAGATGGTCCGATTGCACGTCTCCGGGCAGGAGCAGCGGTGCGGTACTGTTCCGATAGCACGTAGAATGTTCAGGAGCTGTGCAACATAGGTACGGAAAGTGGCCCCCCAATAGTGGTGCTTGGACGAGTAAAACCAAGTGATTTACCCACCAGTGGGGGCCGTCCCTGCGGGCGTGGTTCAGTGGTAGAACGTCTCCTTGCCAAGGAGAAGGTCGTGGGTTCGAATCCCATCGCCCGCTCTTTTTTTTCGGCGTCGTGGCCAAGTGGTAAGGCAAGGGTCTGCAAAACCCTCATCAGGGGTCCGAATCCCCTCGACGCCTCTCAGACAGACCGGTACTACACCACCTATCTTCATACAAGTAGCAAAGGTAACTCTCCCAAATCAATAAAGTCCCTGGCTAGTGTTCAGAAGCGAGTCGAATGACTCGCTTCTGCTTCTTAGCGCGTCTTGATGGATATTGACTCCAACCAGAAAAGCGCATCCTTCTACGGTCTCCCGGAACAAATAAAGCCGGGAAATAATTCACATTCTGCCGCGACAAACGGGTAATTTTGCATTACTTTTTGGTACAAAAAAGATCTATAATCCAATAGTTGGAACAGTGAGGATTCCGTAACCATCGTGAAAAGACCTCGATTTAGCCTGGCCGCAAGAGTCGCTCTTGTCTACTTCCTCGTAGGAGGAATTTTTATTTTGCTCTCGGATTCTCTTGCGGCACTAGTTATCAAGAATCCCACTGAATTTGCGTTGATCCAAACATACAAGGGTTGGCCTTTTGCCCTGATAACGGCACTGGCTCTGTTTTATTATCTTAGCAGGGCGAACCTGATATCAAAAACCAGCTATCAGGACTTTAGCAATATCTTCGAACAAGCACCGGAAGGGATCTTCCAGTGCACCTTTGAGGGGCGCTTCATCAAGGTCAACCCGGCCATGGCACGTATTTACGGTTATGACTCACCTAGCGAGATGATCTCTACGATCACGAATATTGGGCAACAGATCCATGTATTGGCCAGGATTCACGAATTATTTACCGAAAATCTGATCAGGAACGGGGCCGTAGAGAAGTTCGAATCCAGGAATTACAGAAAGGATGGCACTGTTATTTGGACTTCGACCAGTGCGCGAGTCGTGCTGGATGCGAAAAAGAACCCGTTGTATATTGAAGGATTTGTCGCGGATATCAGCAAACGGAAACTCACTGAAAGGGTGCTGCAGGAAAGTGAAGTTCAGTACCGACGCCTGGTAGAGCATTCGCCCTTCGCGATTGCCGTCCACAGCCAGGGCGTTTTGGTCTATGTAAATGAGGCTGGTGTAAGACTCTTGGGCGCGAACAGCGCCGAGGAGTTAACAGGCGTATCGATCATAGAATTTGTTCATCCGGACTCCAGTGTCAGGGTACTGGAACGTTTACAGGATCTTCAAAAAGGATTGGAAGCCCCTGCCGCGGAAGAGAAATTCGTTCGCAAAGATGGGTCGATCATTAATGTGGAGATCACCGCCTACCCATTCGTCTACCGAAATGCCCCCGCCGTTCAGGTTGTTATCCGAGATTTGACAGAACAGAAGCACGCCGCAGAAGCACTTCGAGCCAACGAGGAAAGACTGAGGGGAATCATTGACCATACGCAAAATATCTATTTTGAACGGGCTGCCGATGGCGTCCTCACTTATATAAGTGCGCAGGCAAGGTACATTCTGGGTTATGAGCCTGAAGAAATGCTTGGAAGCTGGCGGGATTATATAACGGATCATCCTGTAAACCAAAGAGGAATCGAGCTGGCCGACAAAGCCTCCGCGACGGGCGTGGCCCAAGGGCCCTACATAATTGAACTAAAAGCCAAGGATGGAAAACACGTTTGGGTGGAGGTCCGCGAAACACCCGTGGTACGGGAACAGAAACCCATATCCATCGTAGGCGCGCTCAGTGATATCACGGCCAGAAAGAAGGCGGAGGAAAACCTGGAGCGCCGTTTGGCCGAATTGACCGTATTGCAGGCCGTGGCAGTGGCAGGATCGCAGAGCTATAGTGTAGACGACGTCATCAAGCGTGCAACGCAGATTGTCAGCGGCATGCTGTATCCCGACAATTGCGGCGTTTTACTGCTCAACGAGGCGGGAGATTCGCTGAAGATCCACTCCTCTTATTGGGGTACCTTATTTGATGGCGCAACTGATGAGCTGCCTGTGTCGGCGGGGATCATAGGACAAGTCGCCTGCACCGGGCAGCCCGTACGCGCCAACGATGTGGCACATCACCCTGCCTACATCGAAGTAACTGGCGGTATCCAGTCTGAACTTTGTGTTCCCATTCGTGTTAGCGAAAAGATCATCGGCGTATTCAACATCGAAAGCAGGAAAATAGATGCTTTCGAGGAAGAAGATGAACGGGTATTATCCACCATTGCAGGCACATTAGGCACTGCTATCGCCCGGATTCGTCTGCTCAACACCGAACAAAAACGTCGACAGGAAGCAGAAAATCTGCGTGAGGCAACTGCCGCCCTGACCAAAACCATCGAGCTCGACAGACTATTCGACATCATTCTTGAATCCCTGTCAAAGCTTGTTTCCTATACAAGCGCATCCATTGAGGTAGTCGATCTGGAACAGGCGGAAATCGTGGCCTCCCGGGGCCTGCCGGAAGGTTACCAGTTTTTGGGTAAGAAATATGGATTCCGTCCCGAACAATTAGGGGTAGGTATTGGTCGGCCCATAATCGTTCCGGATGTCCGGGCTGACAACCGCTTTTTGAAATTTGAAGGTGCCGACTATATTCGCGGCTGGATGGGGATACCTATGATCGCGCAGGGTAACCTTATTGGATATTTGAACCTTGACAGCGATGAAGTAGATTTCTACAACGAAGAACAAGCCGATGTCGTGCAAATATTTGCCAATCAAGCTGCTACCGCCATTCAAAATGCGTACCGCTTCCAGTCCGAAACAAAGCGGCGCAACGAAGCGGAAAATCTCCAGGTGGCTGCCACGGCAGTGACCTCCTCACTGGACGTCGAGGAAGTCCTCCAGACCATTTTGATTGCCCTCAAGGAAGTTACACCTTACGACAGCACCTCCGTGCTGCTTTTGGAAGGCGACCAGGTACGCATCAGGGCAGCGAAGGGGTTGCCTGCCCCGGCTATGGCTCTGAACCAGCTGTTTCCAGCCAACAATCCTTTATTGCGAGAGATTCAAAGAAGTGTTAAAGCGGTGATCGTGGAAGATGCACAGAGGGATAACCGTTTTGAGAAATGGGCAGGCGCCGACAACATCCATGGGTGGATCGGTGTGCCCCTTATCGCACGCGGACAAATTATCGGCTATATCACCCTGGACAGCTATAGAGTGGGTGCTTTCAACGAAAAGGACGCGGAGTTGGCCCAAACTTTCGCACATCAAGCCGCGGTTGCCATAGATAATGCCCATCTATTCACTCGGTTGCAGGAAACAAACGAAGAACTCTCGAAGGCTTACGACACAACTCTGGAAGGCTGGGGTAAAGCGCTTGAGCTTCGCGACAAAGAGACCCAGGGCCATACTGTGCGGGTTACTGAAATGACTATTAGGCTCGCCCAGCGAATCGGTCTGCGCGAACCCGAATTAACTCACGTTCGTCGCGGAGTGCAGGTCCATGATATCGGGAAGATGGGAGTACCCGATAACATACTGCACAAGAAGACCCCCCTGACAAAGAAGGAGTGGGCAATTCTGCGTGAACACCCCAGGTATGCTTTCGAGCTGTTATATCCTATCAGCTATTTGCGCCCTTCGCTTGATATCGCATATTGCCATCATGAGCGTTGGGATGGGGTAGGATATCCCCGGGGTCTTAAAGGTAAAGAAATCCCTTTGGCGGCCCGGATTTTCGCGGTCGTTGATGTTTGGGATGCTTTAACATCGAACCGTGCGTATCGCAAGGCTTGGCCAAGAAAGAGAGTCATAAAACACATTCGGGATGAAGCAGGCAAACACTTCGATCCTCAGATCGTGGAGAGCTTTCTTAAAATCGATTAACCTGGAATCCAAATGATGGCTTGTAGAGAACCCCAACGGGCGATCATTTGACTCTTACAAAGCGGCGCTTCCCAGCCTGGAGCACGCCGGGGTGTGGAAAAGCCGCATCGCTTCGCTCAAGCGGCTCCCCGTCGAGGCGTACACCCATCTGAGAAAGCAGTCGTTTCGCCTCGCTCTTGCTGGAGGCCAGACCGGTTGCGATCAATACCTCGGTGATCGTTGCTCCGGGATTGAGCGTGAACTCTGGCATCTCATCAGGTATATCCTTTTTTTGGAAAACCCGAACAAAGGCCTGCTCCGCGGACGCTGCCTGCTCATCACTGTAAAAGATAGTGACAATTTCACGGGACAATGTCATTTTTGCGTCGCGCGGATGGATTTTCCCGGATTTCACTTCATCAAGCATGCGCTCGATTTCCTTCGGCGACCAGCGCGTCACAAGCCGCATATATTTTTCCATGACAAAATCAGGGACGGACATCAGCTTGCCGTACATATCCTCCGGGCCCGAGTTGATCGGCACGATATTTCCAATAGACTTGGACATGCGCTGTAGACCGTCGGTACCGGGCAGGATGCCAGTAATTACTCCTACCAGTGGTTTCTGACCCAAAGCCTCTTGCAGCTTTCGGCCGGCTACGATGATGTTGAATAATTGATCCGTGCCTCCCACCTGCACATCGGTCTCCTGAGCCACCGCATCATAGCCCTGCATGAGAGCATAAAAAGTCTCGTGCAAATAGATGGGCTCGTCTTTTTCCAGCCGCTTGGAAAAGTTTTCGCGAGCCAAAAATTGCTGTACGGTGAAGTTTTGTCCCAGCCGAATCAAATCCACCAGCGTAAGCTTGCTTAACCATTCTCCGTTGTAACGGACTTTGGTTTTATGGGAGTCGAGGATGCGAAAGGCCTGTTCGGCATAGGTCTTTGCATTTTCTGCGACTTGTTCTTGTGTTAGGATCGGGCGTGCTTTATTTTTGTCAGAAGGATCGCCTACCAGGGCGGTATAGCTTCCAATCAGAAAGGTCACATCGTGGCCTAGATCCTGGAATTGTCGCAATTTACGCATGGTTATCGTATGCCCCAGATGCAAGTCGATCGAGGTGGGGTCATATCCGCAATAGACGCGCAGCGGGCGTCCTTCCTTGCCTGACTCCCCCAGGCGTACGCGTAGCTCGGCGGTCATGGCCTTTTTCAGGTCCTCGTCGCCGTATTCCGTGCCCTGCATTAAGAGCTCAACCTGCTCATCTAGGTTCATTGGATCTCCCGGGCTAATAGATGGATGGATAGCATAACAAACAAAAAACGCGCCCGCGAGGGCGCGTTGATTTTCCCTCGCAGTCGTTACGCGCGGGGATAATAATATTTTGAAGGAAACGTGTAGGGCATGACAATATTATACAACATTCTCATTTCACTGACCCATGGATAACGCAAATGTCCACGGTCCGTTGACTGTATAGAACTCATCGCTATAAACCATTTGGTTGGCCTCATCCTGCGACATGTTATCCGGCTTGTGTGTGATCTGCATGGTCATTGCCCCATTCACGTCCGAACAATTCAGCGTAATGGCAACACCGCGATCCTTGAGCGCCTGTTCTATCTTCGGCAGATATAGGGAGCAATACTCGTCCTGAGTGGGATAGGCTCCCAGGGAGTCTATCGTCAAGGAGGCTGAGGATAGATCTGCGTCGGGGGGGACATAGAAGCCAAGTTGATCACAACGCTGGCCCGATTGGCCCTGTGCCGCTTCCTGCTTACTCAACATGGTCGCGCTGAATTCCGCCACGGACTGCCCACTATATTCAAAGTGCGCGTTCCAGATGGTCCAATCAGAAGCATCCGGAAGCGTATAGCAGACATCTGCATAGACTTGTTTCCCATCGCGCCATGCGCGTTGGAGGTTCACCGCGAACCCGCTGACCGTCTGGCTCGAATTCGATGTGATTGCTTGTACGGTGGGATAAGCCGAGTTAATATCCGGTGTGGCTCCACCGTCTGCAGGCAGGAAAGTCGGTAAGACCACAGGCGTCGCTGCAGCCGGGCCGCATGCCGCCAAATTCAGTAGAACCAGCAAGCCAACGAACAAGAATAAACGTCGCATTTCCAAGTCTCCTATCGCATTCTGACGAACCGAATTATATTTTAGTTCCAAAATTGCCTGGAATCAGAAGCCGTTCACGATATGGTCGGCCTGATTTCTTCGATTATCTTCGCTTTTCTATTTGGGTTGCTTCGTGAGCGGGGACTGATTTTCTTTGAGAGCCAAGAGAGTTTTTAGCAGAGGTGCAACCGTATACTACAGGCAGCGCCCTGTAATTTACCTTTAAGATACCATACTCGGCTGACTTTTTGCGGCAACTCATGCTGCTCTCACGAAACAAGCAGACAAAATTGAAAGGTTTTTCTCATCTGAACAAGTCCTGAAACGCGGCCTCAACTGTTGGAAAGCGAAATTGGTATCCTGACTCCATAAGCCGCTTGGGACTGCTATACCGCCCCTCAATCACCAGTGTGCTCATCTCGCCTAAAAGGGCTTCGAGGAAAAAAGCGGGCGTCCGGAACCAGTATGGGCGATGCAATGCGTGCGCGAGGGCGCGCATGAATTCGGCGTTCGAGGTGGGGGTGGGGGAGATCAAATTAAAGGGGCCACTTGCCTTCTCACTCCGAAGCAGGAAATACAACGCGCCGATCTGATCGGCCAGATGAATCCAAGGCACTGCCTGTTTGCCATCGCCAATTGGCCCACCCGCGAAAAGCCGCACCGGCAGAGCCATCAACGGAAACAGGCCGGCATGCGAATCAAGCACTACCGCGCTGCGGGCTATGACACGACGCACCCCCATCTCTTCTATCGGCTTGGTTGCATCTTCCCAATGCACGGCCAGCTGCGCAAGATAGTCGTCGGCCGCGGGCGTTTGCTCATCGGCAACTTCATCCCCTTTGGTGCCATAGTAATTTATGCCGGAGATTTGAAGGAAGACATTGGGGCGGCGGCGCGCTTTCTCCATTGCCGAGGCAAGAGCGCGTCCGGGAAGGACGCGGGAATTGAGAAATCGTTGTTTCTGCGACTTGGTCCAGGGCCAATGTTCCAGCCCAAAACCGGTCACATTGACAACGGCATCCATCTCCTCGATGCGTTCCACCCAGCGGTCTGGTGTTCTGCCATCCCAGCGGATTTCATTCGGATCGCTCGAACTCCTCCGGGTCAAAATCCAGACCCGGTGCCCGCCAGACCGGAGGAAATCCGTTAGGGCGGACCCTATGAAACCCAAACCACCGGCAATCAAGACTTTCATGCTGAATTCTCCGTTATGCTATAATCATGCCTATTACGGAGGGCTCTATGCAGGAGCCTGTATTGGTACTAAACGCGAATTTTGAACCGATTAACATTTGCACAACCCGCAGAGCGGTAGGTCTTATCCTGGGGGGCAAGGCGGCAATGGTGACAAACGGCCGAGGTTACATTCACACCGTCAAAGAATTAGTTCCTCGTCCCTCCGTCATTCGCCTCGAAATGCAAATTCATCGCCCGCGTCCGCGTGTCAAGTTGACGCGTCGCGAAGTCTTTCGCCGGGATAATTATACCTGCCAGTATTGTGGGCGTCGCGACGGGAGCCTGACGGTAGACCATGTACTTCCCAGGTATCAGGGTGGATTACATATCTGGACGAATGTGGTGGCCGCCTGCCCCCCTTGCAACCACCGAAAGGGCGGGCGAAGTCCCGAAGAAGCCCACATGACCCTGACTCACAGCCCAAAGGAACCGCCTGCCAATGCATCCTATATCTTCGGCAGGCATCTTACGGAAAACGACGAGTGGCTTGAGTACATCAAGGGCTGGTAAGAAACAAAATGAAGCGGCGCGGTGGCGCTTCATTTCGTTGCCGACGAACAGCGGATTAGCTAAAATCCAGCTCCATGAAATCTTTGGCCAGGCTTACGGATCCCTGATAACGCAGATGGGCTTCGGTAACCAGGTCGGTATTGGCATACTTCCCGGTTGGGTAATGAATCAAATAGAGGTTCCCCACCTCCGCCCTGCTGGCGATCTCGCCTGCCTGCGCCGCTGACGAGTGCCCTCGGGTTGCCCCCGCCGCCTCGTGGATTAACGTATCCGCGCCTTCTGCCAGGCGAACCACCTGAGCACATGGCTCCGTATCACAGGAATAAGCCATAACTTTTTTGGTATGGTTGAATTCAAAACGCAGACCAATCGTGGGCAGCAAGTGTCTGACCGGCGAAGAATAGATCCTGAAATCGAGACAGTCAATTACGGTGGTCATTTCCTGGGCAGGCAGGCGGTAAAAGGCCACAGGGAAGAAATCGGGCCATTCGGACCACCCATAAGAACTCATCAGACTCTCCATGCGGTCCAGAGTATGGTGAAGCCCATATATATTGAGCGGCTTGTTGCGCCCCATCAGCCACATGTCCATGAGCAGGAGTGGTACTCCCGAAACATGGTCTGGATGAAAATGCGTCAGAATCAAATCGGTCAGGTCGTTGAAGTCGAGCCCCGCTTTCTCCAATCTCAGGATCGGATTACTCACACAATCCACCAACACTGTTCGTTCATCTCCGACCACGACCATATGCGTGTTCTCGTGATCAGCGGTAGGGATTGCGTTGGAAGACCCGAGAATGATAACCTTGGGCATAAAGCACCTATTTCATAACAGTAATCAAAATAGAGGGCGTCACGTAGGTTTCAATCAATGCAGCCAGGGCCAAAAGCGGTACGACCACACCTAAAAAAACCTTAAGCCAATCGGCCAGCAGTTCAAAAATCATCTGCCCCATCGACTTGCCTATTTGCGGCGTAACCAGCATTGCGCCTATGCGCAACATGACTGCGCTCGCCAGCATGAGGGCTGGGATTTCAAATAGTCCATGGGGAAGTAACCCGGCCGCGAACAACAACAAAGGTGAATACCCAACTAACTTGAACACAGCCAGTACGACCCCAACCAGACCGACATTTACGAGATAAGCGATCATACCCAGTACGCTGAAGGACACGATGCCGCCCAAAAGGATTAGGAAGGTTGCGCGCAGATTGTTTGTAAAGATAAATACAGCCGACAGCTGCTGATTGACCTGAGCTAAGCCAATTGTTTGTCTAGCATTTTTCACAAGGCCCGTAATGTCCTTCGAAGAGGCGCTTGAAAGCATCTTTGGTATATTGACAATGGCCCAATGATAACTGGCCCAATAACCCAGGACAGCCATAGCCACCATGATCAACATCGGAACAGCCAACTGGCGTATTACTTTTGAAACCTCGAGCCTATACCAGCCAGAAATGGATTTCGCTTCGCCGCGGAACTCTTTCCAAAAGGTCTGCCCGATCCACCGCAAATTAAGAGAGTTGAATTCTCGGCCCAGTAGATATTCGCGCTGGAAATGCGCCAGCCCCAGCCGAACCAGCAGTCCGGCCATGATAACAACAGCCACTACGGCCAGCCACAAAGCCTCGTCATTCCCCCAAAACAATAAGACGCTCTCGCCCTGCATCAGAATTGCCACCGGGATGACTATAAACGAAGCCAGTAAATTCGCGGCCCGTATGGAAGTGGACTGCACAGAGATCACGATCGCCGCGCTGACCATCAAGAATGCATGCGCCGTAGTCAGCATAAAAAGCAGCAACAGGGTGGATGGCGCTGGCATCTGAAGCTTCTGATGAGAGACCATAGCCAGATAAAAAGTGATCGAGGCAAAACTGGCTGCCAAAGGGGTCACAACACCGATAAGCAATTTGCCAAAATACAGATGCCAATTCTCGAGGGGCGCACTCAGGAGCGGCTCAATGGTGCCCCGTTCTTTTTCGCCGACAAAAGATTCCAAAGCCACAACCAGGGAAATCGTAATCGGGAAAAAACCAATGATTAATACCGAAAAGGGTACGAGCCGATCCGCTATCAAAGTTGTGCCGTAGCTGGCGAAGAACGATACTGCCTGGGTCGCAACCTGGTTCATCAGAAGCGGAAAGGATAAAGTAAGGATTGCCAGCGGCAGCAGAATTCGCCAATCTCGGAATTGGTCGCGCAATTCCCGCCGCGAAATAAGCCAGATCATCTGAAAATCAGCCTGCATCAACCGTCTCCCCCAAGGGTGTTTGTGCATCTGCCATCACTCGAAGATATACCTGCTCGAGACTTCGCGGTACCTCCTGGAAGGCGATCAACGGTGCCTGCATTGCCGCCAGCTCACTTAGCAGAACCGTATTAGAATCCAAGGGATTCTCGATGCTGAAGCGCAAGCTTGATTTACCCCGTCCGGTCAAAAAAACTCCCCGCGGGATCTTCAGCCCCTCTGCATTCCAGGCCGAAGAAAATTGAGCCTCATACTCGGGCGTCCCCAAAATCCTTTGCTTTAATTCTTCAAGCGTGCCGGCCATCAGGATATGACCTTTATAGATGATGGCGATGATATCTGAAAGGGCTTCGGCCTCGGCCAGGTTATGCGTGCAGATCACGATCGTACGTTGCGATGATCTCAAACGGGAAATCTCGTCACGCACAAGTCGCGCCGATTCAGGATCCATTGCAGAAGTTGGTTCATCCAATAGCAAGACCGGCGGTTCATGCATAAGCGCGCGAGCTAATGCCAATTTCTGACGCATCCCTTTTGAATATTCTCCAATACGTCGTGATGAAGCCTGGGCCAATCCAAAATAATCCAACAGGTAATCGCTGCGCGCCTTGCGGCCTTGGGCATCAAGCCGATAGACTGTCCCGAAGAAATCGAGATACTCAATTCCCGTCATCCGCATGTAGAGGCCGTGCTGTTCGGTCAGCACCCCTACACAAGCGCGAACTTTCGCCCCATCCCGAACTACATCATAACCAGCAACCCGTGCCCAGCCTCGCGTCGGAGTGAGCAGCGCGGTGAGCATACGGACGGTAGTCGTTTTGCCTGCACCATTCTGTCCTAATAAAGCCAGGATCTGGCCGGGTTTCACCGATAGAGTGGCCCCTTCCACCGCCCAAAAATCGTTGAATTTCTTGCTTAAATCTTGTATTTCGATCATACGGTTTCCAGCATAAAAGCCTCAGAGGAGGTTGTCAATAAGACAACAGTCCTCTGAAAATAAGCAACTCCCCGGTTCCTTTCTTAACGCGTCGAGTGCCAAAAAGGTCAATCGGTTTCTTTCTTTGAAGCGGGTTTCCTCGGACTTGACTTTTTCGCGGCGGGTTTCTTGCCCGCTACGCCGGCAGACTTGCGAGCGGCTGGTTTTCGAACCGTTGGCTTTGATTCAGGTACATCCACATCGGCAGTTGCTTCAGTTACCAGGGGACCCATTTCTGAAACTTCGACCATCTCATTCTCAGGCATAGACCCGCGATGGCGCCAGATCAGGACGGCTATCGCTCCGACGGCCACAACCGCGCTCAGGGTTTGATTAATATTTATACTGAAGACTTTCGAAGCATCTAGTCGCAGAAAGTCCAGAGAGAATCGGATGACCGGATACACAATGAGATATAAATTAAATACATCGCCTTTCTTGAGTTTATCCTTATACTGGCGAGAGACCCACAAAAGGAAGAGCATGTTTGCCAGGTTGAGGATGGATTCATAAGCAAAGAGCGGGTGATAGTATGATATGTTCTCAAAGCCCGCCAAGCGGTGAGCAGGGTCGATATATATCTTCCAGGGCAGGTTGGTGGGTGCCCCGTAGAGTTCCTGATTAAAGAAATTTCCCCAACGCCCAATGGCCTGCCCTAAGGCAAGGCTGGGGGCTGCGATATCTGTCCATTCAATAAAGCTGACCGTTGGATGATTCCGGACATAAACATATAACGCAATCAAGCCGCCGATAATAGTTCCCGGGATGCCAAGTCCGCCCTTCCATATGGCAAGCGCGTCCAGCGGATGGGTCAGGTAGTACTGGGTGGTAAATCCCTGGGCAATGGAGGACGGCGGGGGAGTGAAAATGTGCCACAATCGCGCCCCGATCACACCGCCGATAATCAGATAGACCAGTAAATCCCAGACCATTTCGGTATCGAGTTCCCGGCGCTTTAGTTCGCGAGAGGCCAGCCAGCCACCTGCCACAGCGCCAAGCATTAGAATGATCCCGTAAAAACGAATATACAACGGACCTACTGCAAAACCATCAATCATGTTTCTACTCCTTGGCAGATATTTTCTTCATATTTGCGTGTGCCTGGGCGCGTACAAACCAGATGCGCTGCAGAGCGGTGAAATTTGCGAGAATGGCAATAATCCACACCCCCAGCACTGGAATATTAAACAGCAGGCAGGGGCCAAGTACCAGATAACGTTCAGCGCGCGTCAACAAACCTTCCTTTGCGCTGAAGCTCTGCGCCTCAGCCCGGGCTTTTACGTAAGAAACCAGGATTGAGCCCGCCGCGGCTGCAAAGGTAACAACCTCGGCCACATGCTGATTGGTCATTGCAAAATGATAAAGCAACGCTCCCAGAATGATCAATTCAGAATAACGGTCACTGACCGAGTCTACAAATGCACCCCAATCGCTGGCCTCGCCCCTCAGGCGTGCCATCGTCCCGTCTAGTGCATCGACGGGCCATGCGATCAACATTACGATCCCACCGATAGTGATCTGGCCGCGGATCACAAAATACGCAGCAACTATGTTTCCCGCGACCCCTAGAAGGGTTACAGAATTGGGGCTGAGGCCCAGCCGGTTGAGAAACCCGCCGACCGGATCGAGAAGCCACTTAAACGTTACGCGTAAAAAATCTGTGAACGTCTTTTTCACTCTAGTCCTCGGAACAAGGTTATCCAATGGTTATCATCCTATGCTGCCCAGAAACCTGGGAACTAGAAAAATTATCAGCTTTTCAACAGGAATTCAGTCTAAAAATCGGAAAGATTCACGTTGCTTATGAAGGCCAATGATACCCGAAAATCCTCCCTGAAACCGATCAAACAAGGCCACAGAGATAATATTCTTGTGCTCTGAATTGCCTTCCGGCCTCCAAGCGCATTGCCATGGCGATAGTACGGGGCTGTCTTTGGTTATGTATATGGAATTTTACGATATCGGTTTTGGCAAGTGGCAGGAGTTCGCCCGGCCCAATCCATCCTCCATTCCCCCTCATCTGCAAGTCTCCGGTAATTGGACTTACCTTACAATCCCGAACGCTTCTCCACTAGAGTGGCCTAACTTCCTTCTTCCTCTTCCTCAAATGGCATTACCTCCCGTTCTTTTCCGCCACCTTGAGAGGGGCCGACGACGCCCGTCTCTTCAAGCTGATCCAGCAGGCGGGCTGCACGAGGGTAACCGATACGCAAACGCCGCTGCAAAAGTGAAGCCGAAGCCCGTCCCGATTGGCGCACAATGGATATGGCCTGCTCGATCAACCCATCGTCTTCGCTCTCATCAGGCTCGCTGAGCAGTTTCTCCCATGGGGCCGTGTCATCAACAGGCACCTCGCTATTTTTCTGCCAGTAGTCTATGACGCGTTCGATCTCCATGTCCGTCACCATTACACCTTGTGCGCGTATGGGGTTTCCCATTTCAGGGTTGAGGAAAAGCATATCCCCACGACCCAATAGGGTCTCTGCACCGCCTGTATCGAGAATAACGCGACTGTCTATGCCTGAAGCCACAGCAAACGCAAGCCGCGCGGGAAAGTTGGCTTTAATAAGGCCCGTTACCACGTCGGTTGATGGGCGCTGAGTCGCAACAACGAGATGTATCCCGGTAGCGCGGGCCATCTGCGCGAGACGAACCAGGTTATGCTCAGTTTGGTCGGGAGCCGACATCATTAGATCCGCCAGCTCGTCGATCAATACAACGATGCGCGGCAGCACCGTGCCATCCGCTCTACGGGCTTGCTTGCGGTTGTAAGCCTCGAGGTCGCGGGCGCGCCCGGCTTCAAGTAATCGATAGCGGTGCTCCATCTCGACCACCACCCAGCGCAGCACCCCCAGGATACGTTCTATGTTCGTTTCGACCTTTCCATATAGATGCGGCAGACCGTTAAAACGAAGCAGCTCGACCATCTTCGAATCAATCATGATCATTCGCAGGTCTTCAGGCGAATTGTTCATCGCCAGACAAGTCGCCAATGAAGTGATGCAAACTGACTTCCCCGATCCCGTAGCTCCGGCGATTAACAGATGGGGCATGCGTGATAAGTCGGCGGCCAGGGGAGCACCTGAAACGTTTCGGCCCAGGGCAATTGCCAGCGGTGCACTCATACGATGGAAAACATCGCTCTCCAGGATCGACCGCATGCGCACTACAGATGAATGGGCATTGGGCACCTCGATGCCTACATAAGGCTTGCCCGGCACCGGCGCCTCGATGCGCAGCCGCTCAGCTGAAAGTGCGAGAGCTAAATCCTTTTGAAGAGCCGCAATCTGGGCCACGCGCACTTTCATCTGTTGGGCATCGTCATCCTCTGGCGCCCCCGGCCTTTTGATGAACCCAGGCTGCACGGCGAACTGGGTAACTGTGGGTCCAACCCGATACCCTATTACAGTTGCAGGTATTCCAAACTCTGAAAGAGTCTTCATGATCATCCCGGCGGTCTGGTTGATCGTCCGATCATCCTCATGCACCGATTGCTCGGCCATCAAAATGGTCAGGGGCGGGAGGCCTTCTTCCCGAGGTACTGGCTTAATGGGCTTTTCGCTCTTCTTGTCAGGGGCTCTTAGTGAGGGGCGAAATTCAGGCGGGAGCTTGGGCGGTTGTTTTTTGGCTGCCGTCTTTTTAGGCGCATCCTTGCGTTGAGCTGCGTCATCAGTCTGGATTTGCCGTAGTTCCGGGGCATCCGACATTTCGCCAGCCAGTTTCATTAGCCCGGTTTCAACCACCGACCAGAATCCGAAGCCCGCAAAAACCACCAGGAGCCATACCACGAACAGAATAACCCCTCCCCACACCGGCCCCAGATAACGCTCCAGCAAATAGGAAATTCCCCATCCCAGCCGTCCACCATCCTGGCCGGCTTCGGCTCGAACCAGAGAATTAGCTCCCAGGATGGAGAGCAATCCCAATGTAAGGAGTGAGGCGGTCTCCAGGCTAAGCAGTCGCCTCCAGCCAAGCTTCCCGTTATCTCGTCGAACGAGAGTCAGGCCGGCATACGCCATCGCTAATACCAGCAGATAGCTTCCCCAACCGAACCAGGTGGATAAGAAAGCCGCCCAGGGGGTCAGCAAAAAACCTCCGGTGAGTCTCCAAAGCGCCAACAGCGACATTAGCGCCAAGGCCATCAGGAAAACGCCGCCGGCATCACGAAGGTAGCGCCCAAAATGCAAGTTGAACCGCGTCAAACGATCCAGCCAATCATTGGAAGGCGGGATTTGCTGGTAACGGCGAGGCGGCTTATCACTCATTCACAGGCCTGAAAACTCACTTGTTCAATTTCATGCTTAATCCCATGCGCTGATGCAAGGCATCCACATGTAATATACGAACCTGAACCTGCTGGCCTTCGCGCAGAAAATCCTTGACCACTTCGCCCTCGGCCAACGGCATTTCGGAGGCGTGAATAAGTCCTTCAACACCAAGCTCTAACCGTGCGAAGGCGCCATAGGAGAGCACACTTGTGATTGTTGCGGGTACGATCTGGTCAACTGACAACTCAGTATCGATCCTGATCCAGGGGTTGGGCGACAGACGCTTGAGGCTTAGCGCCACGCGGCAGCGTTCCGGTGAAAGATCCAGCACCTGCACATCTACCATCTGACCCATCTTGACGATCTGACTCGGATGAACCACCCGCCCCCACGATAGTTCGGAGATATGTATCAAGCCTTCAACCCCGCCCAAATCAACAAATACACCAAAATCAGTTATGTTGGTGACCGTTCCTCGAATTTGCTCCCCAGCCTGCAACGAGTGGAACAATTCAGCGCGTTTTCCCGGCTCTGCCTGAGCTGCCCGTTCAGAGAAGACGATCCGTCCATCCTCTGGAACACACTCAATCACCTTGAGCCTGAGAGTGCGGCCCACATAAGCTTCCATGCATTTTTCACGGTCGGGGGCTTCTACCTGGCCCGCCATATCGATCAAATGCGAGAAAGGCACGAATCCATACAAGTTCTCGCCTTCAACAAGCAATCCACCTCGATTGCATCCGGTTACATTGAGGTTGACGATCCGGTCGTGCAAATACAGATCCTTGACCTCACCCCAATTTGGCGTAATTTTTGGAGCATCCTCTGCCTTGGCCTCATTCCGCGCCTCCGGCCGTGCCTGCAGCCGAACCGGAGCGTGGGTCGTGTGACGACCCTCCTCTGCGAGGACGGATTCCCACCAGCTTTCGTCCACCACAGGCATCGGACTTTCAGTTCCATTCTTTCGAGTTACCATAACGACCTACCTTCCCTACCTCGTTTGTGATTCCATCTCAAGGATGGCTTTTGCAACCGCCTCAACCGCCACTCGCTGTTTACGATACAAATCCGCCTCAGACATGGCAAGCCTCCCAGCTACCTCGCGGACTTTTCGCCCTTCAATAAATTTCATTTCAAGAATATTATACAGAATCCATTCGGTGGTAAAGCGACGCTCCCCATCCGGCTTAACCTGATCCACCGCCCGCCTGAGTAAGGCGCGCAGGGCATTGGCAGCATTGCCATCATATTGGCCGGCAGTCTCCTGCACAACCTGCAGCCGCATAAGCGGGCTGTTGGTCAACTTGGGCCCGCCCCAGTAATGCGTCAATGCGTCCTTCACCCAATTGGCCAGATCTGCTTCGGGCGGCAGCTCTTGACTCAGGAGACTGGCACGGGAGTCATACCGACCAGCGGCGCGCATGCGCTGTATCAGGTCCACCTGCGGCTGCAGGTCCTCAAGGGAGCGGAATACGCGCTGCTGAAGGCGCCGGTCCTCTAAGGCGAGGGCACTGCGGTCCGCCAGCAGCCAAAGGGACTCACGTTGATCGTTTTCCATATGCTGGTCTTCGCGCCGGGCAACTCCCAACAACCCGAGGAAAGGTGGAACCTCATCACGATCCATATCGCCGCGCTTACGCTGATGAAGAGGCAAGAGCCAGTATTTACCCCACACGAATTCATGATGGTCGCCCCCGTTCCCGTTGCTGAACATTTCGAGCGCATCGGAAAGGCCTTCCTGATCGAGCATCGCCCGATTGCCTGCCATGACGATCAGCGAGAGTTTATCTTCGTCCAAAGCCGCGACAAAGGCGGAAGGCGATTGTAGATGGTCGCGAACCGCAGCCAGTATGGCTTCAAGGAATTGGTTTAGGTCGCCCTGGGTTACCATGCGTTCTTCGATATTCTGGAAAAGCTCCAGCTCGGCACGATCGCGTCCAAAAAAAAGATACCGTTCCCAAAAAGGTGCAAACAGGGTGATCGCGTGCTCAAGCAGCAGGACAGTTGCCACCATGGTCAGTGGAACAAACGCCGAGTACTCGCTGCCTACCAACACACCTGCCCGCCTCACGATGGTCGTCAAGCCTAATGCCACCGAAGCGGTCACAGGACCACGCATAATCCATTTGAAGAGCCTGCTTTTGATCACACGGTCTGGCCATGAAACCCCAAAGAAGGCGACTGCGTAAGCCATTACGATCACCAGGCCCCCCACCAGCACGTTAATCCCGGTGGCGATCCCCCAAAATAAAAATGGGAATTGTGCCGCAATCGCATAACCGTATAGCAGATAGGGGTACGAACCCAGGGCAGGCGCAGTCGCGCCGGCCATTAGATACAACATGCGCCGCCTGCCGAACCTAGTCAACATGAGCGAGAATGCCCGGCTAAAATTAATCCACGCCCAAACCATGGCCAGCACATAGTAGACCGTAAAGATTTCGGTCCAAAGCGTGCGTTGAAGGTGTGGCGCAGGGTTCCCATTTTCCACGAACGGACTCAGCAGGTAGCCAAAGGCCAATAGAAGCAGGAATGCCGAGGAAATGGCATACATGAATCGAACTGCAAAGCGCCGCCGCCCCCGTGAAGGGCGACCTGCCGTTACAAGCAATGCATCTGAAAGATGAAGATAGGCTGCCGGTAGGAAAACAATACCCACCCACTGTAACCGGAGCAGCGAGTCGATTCCCCAATCCGGGACAGATTTATTTTGTAGAGCCTCGGTTGTGAATACAACAACAACGCAAAGCAAAATGATGGCAAAAGACCGGGCGACGCGATCGCGTAGGTTGAACGATAAGGAATACAAAAATAGAGAGAAAGCCGTTATGGCAATCCCCGCTGTAAAGATCTGGTTGAGTGTCTGGATCCCCACCAGTAAGTTGTCGGTCAAACCGTTAAACATACCTACCTTCCCAGAAACGCCCTATAATGCCCTCGCGAAGAATAGAGCGATGTCTTGCGATAAGTAATAGTGGTCATTATACCCGCAGAATTCATAACCGTGCTTCGATGCAAAGCGGATGCCAGCCTGATTTTTCGACTGTACTTCGAGAAATACCCGGCGATGGCCTCTTTCCGTCCCCCATTCGTGCGCCGAGGTCAGAAGAGCACTTGCCACGCCTTTGCGTCTCCATTGAGGGGCAACCACCAGGTCGGTAATCCAGGCTACTGAAGCGGGCCGCTCTGTCAGGGCGATGTAGCCGATGGAGTCGCTTCCGGATAGTGCTGTAAACATCATCGCCTTATGGACCCATTCATCGGCCAGAGCAAACGGATTGTTCGGGTAAGTCAATGGGATGGGTCGAGGCAGGCGTACATCACGGAACGTCGCCGCGGTCTGTCCCGTTTCGCGTCGTAATTCCAATTGCCAGACATATTCGCTTGTTATCGAATGATCGATCCCCATCAGATGGGGCAGGTCAGAGGCTACAACCGGGCGGATTTGAATTGCGGGCATATTCTCCTAAGATTGCGGTACCACACGAATAGGGATAACACAGGGCGGCAGCGACTGGCCTTGATTATCGGTAACTACCAGGCGCAGCTGGTAATCACCGGGTGTAAGCGCGGTCGTGTCCCATTTACCAAGGGATTGATCGACAACCACATCTCTGCCAGCCGAAATCGTTGCCCATGTATCCGAATTAAGCGGCGCGACCTCGTATTTATAGAACCCAAAGTTCGGTATTTTGGCCGTACCCTGGATGTCAACTATACCGCTGATTTGACTTCCGGCCTTCGGGGAGGTGATCATCAGTTTATCAGCCACGCATCCATCTCCGCCCACGATCGTAGGTACCGGGAGCGGCGTCAACGCGATCTGGGTGGCTAACTCGGCAGATATCGTCCCGGTAGGCGTGGCAAACAAATCCAGGGTAGGAGTGGCAAGAAAAAAAGAAGCCGGTAGATTCGGAACGATGAACGAGGCCGTGATCAACTCTCCGCAGAAAAGAACAAGGATTAGTGTTAGAGAGGCCATCGAGCGACCTATCCGGCGGAGGGCAAATTCCTTTTCAAGGCTGTAAACAGCACGACGCCACTCACTCCATGACCGCCAGAGCCAGCGGGACGCAAAAAGCCCTCCAATGGCCAGCACGATATAAATCAGCACTTCATAGGTGCTGAGAAATTGATAGATTGCTGCCATAAAATTTCTTACAGCTTTTGCAGGATGCCGCGGATCAGTTTCTCAACCTTCGGAGTAAGGACCTTGCCGGCCGCGATGACTTCCTCGTGCGTGGTAACGGTGGAACCGTCCAGGTTGGCTTTATTGCTGATGCCCGAGAAACCAAGGACGCGCATTCCTCCATGCCGGGCGACTATGACCTCAGGAACTGTTGACATACCCACTGAATCTGCCCCGGCAAACCGGAGGAATTGAAGGTCAGCAGGACCCTCAAACGAGGGGCCGCTCAGCCCTGCATAAATGCCTTCCCGCAAATCGATACTCGCCTTCTTTGCCACATCGCGCGCCAGGCTGCACAGGTCGCGATCGTACGCCTGACTCATGTCTGGAAATCGCGGACCAAGTTCGTCGTAGTTTGGGCCCATAAGCGGGTTCTGTCCCATCATCCCCAAAAAGTTTAGATGGTCTGTGATAAGCATTACATCTCCAGGAGCAAATTCCGGATTAACTCCTCCTGCAGCGTTGGTGACGATAAGCGTATTGACACCAAATCGCTGCATAACCCTGATCGGCAAAGTCACCTCCGCCATACTATATCCTTCGTAAAAATGGATACGCCCCTGCATGACAAAAACGCTCTGGTCCTCCAGATTCCCGATCACCATGCGCCCTGAATGGCCAATGACTGTGGAAACCGGAAAATGGGGTAATTCCCCAAAGGGGATAAAATCAGCTGCCAAAACCGAATCGGCCAATCCGTTCAGCCCGGAACCCAGGATCAATGCGATTTTCGGTCGATATTTGGTGCGTTTTTCGAGGGTCCTGACAATTTCGTCGATTTGGTCGAGGGTGAAGTGGGATATCATTTTTAATTGCTGCCAGTCACTGGTTATGGTTTATGCAAAAGGCAGGATACTTGCCAAAATCCCGCCACAAATATGATTATATCAGAAATCGAAAACTGACTTTTGAGAACTGATTCTTAGGTTCTGCAATGTAGTTGAATGGAATGAAGGGGCTTGATATGCTATCCTATAAACGCAACAACATTCTTTGAGAGAGTCGTTCATATTAGCCAAAAAAACCTGGGCTATTCACCGCGGTGAAAAGGAACACTTCGTTCTTCTCAAAATCAGGTAAGTGATGGCGAAGAAAACCAATCGATTCGGCTTTACTCCTCAGGAGCACCGCATATCAGCGCTTCCCCCTACGATCGCGAGCATCGTTGTTTTGGCGATTACGATGTTCAATGGCGCTGTCGTGTGGCCCCAGGGTCATATCCAAATCATCCTTCTTCTGGGCTCCGGCATCCTCGGCATCTTGTACGTGGCCATTTTCGATTTGTGGATTATCCCCCGTCCCCATTACAGAGAGCTAAACAGCTGGGTGAACGCCGTATTAACCGCTCTGGGGCTCGCCATTATCACCTATGCGGTACCCACTCAGCTTGATATTTATGTTGCTGTTCTGCTCATCCTGGCGGTTATTACAAGCTCCATTATTTCCGAGCGTGGTCCAACCTATCTACTGATCGCTCTGGCAAGTGTCATTACCATGGGGATCCGCGGCGATTTTTTTCAGAAGACACCGGAATGGACCTTTCACTTATGTATTGCGGTGATAGCAGGTATTGTGGTCGAAACGGTCCGGCAACTCAAGAATTTGTCACGCGATCATTTTCGCAGACTTGAGGTTATCACCGATTTTAGCCGGAACATCAGCTCGACACTCAACACCAGGCAGCTAATGACTCTGTTGAGTGCAGCTTTTCAAAATGCCCTGGAAGCAGATACTTATTTCGTTGGCATTCGGGAACGCGATGAAATGCGTCTTGAATTGATTTACGATGATGGAGAGTATTTTGAAAACCAACGCGTGAATTTGGAGGGATCGCTTTCTTCCTGGGTATTTAACAACCATCAAAGCCTGTTCCTGCCGGACCTGCGCAAAGAAGTTGAATTGCCGGGGGTCAGGATGGTCCTGGTGGGAAAGCATAAAACCAGCCTGTCCTGGATGGGCGTCCCCATGAAAAGCGAGAATGTGGACGGGATCCTGTGCATTGGCTCGTACAAGCCAAATGCATTTGATCGGGCGGACCTTGAGCTCCTTTCCAGTTTAGCCCAGCACGCAGCTCAGGCCCTCAGTAATACGTACCAACACGAAGAGGTGGAACGACAATCAAAGCTGGATAGCCTTACGGGCGTATACAACCATGGGAACTTCCTCAAGCTTTTGAAAGAACAGGCCGATCAGGCGCTCGCCGAAAGACAGCCCTTGGGCCTCATCATGCTCGATGTGGATTATTTCAAACAGTATAATGATCTATATGGTCATTTGATCGGAGACGAGGTTCTTACCACTTTATGCGCCGCTATCAAGTTCCACATCAAAAATGTGGATGCTGTCGGTCGCTGGGGGGGAGAGGAATTCGTCATCTCACTGCCAAATGCTGGCGCTGACCAGGCGCAGCAAATTGCTCTGCGAATACGCGACACCATGTGTTCACTGACCGTTCGCAACCAGGAAGATAAGACCATTCCTGTGCCAACCGTCAGTCAGGGAGTTGCCATTTTCCCTGCTGAAACAGGCGATATCATAGAGCTGATCGACCTGGCCGATAAGCGCTTGTATATCGCGAAAGAAAGGGGGCGAAATCAGATTGAACCGGACGCTGCCAAATTGGAGAGGCCCCTGGTTGATCTGGATTTGCCCTAGGCCAGGTTCAGATCGCGGCTTTTTCCTGGATAAGCACCTCTGCAAAACCGGCCACAGCCTTTTCGATTGCAGCATCGTCAATCCAATAATGCGTTACCAGCCGGAAGCGCCGTTGTCCACTCGCACTTACCAGGATACCTCGCGCTTTTAACTTCTCTTCGACCTCAGGTGCAGAGGCTTTCACACCTGGAGCCAGATCAAAGAACACCATATTGGTGGCTGGAGTGCCGTCATCCAGCACTATTCCCCGATTTTCGCTTAAACCTTCAGCCAAGTCTCGCGCTCGCTTATGATCTTCGCTTAAACGAGAAACCATATTCTGAAGTGCAACTATGCCGGCTGCCGCCAGGATGCCGGCCTGCCGCATACCACCGCCAAGTATTTTGCGAGCCCGCTGGGCCTTTTTGATAAACTCAGCTTCTCCGCATAAAACGGAACCAACCGGCGCGCACAGCCCTTTGCTCAGGCAAAAAGTAACCGAATCCGCCGGCTCGGACAATTTGGCGGCGGGAATACCCAATGCAGCCGCCGCGTTGAACAAGCGCGCTCCATCCAGATGCACTCTCAATCCGCGCGAATGGGCAAAGTCCGCGAGCCGGCGCGTATATTCAGGCGACTGAACCGTACCGCCACAGCGGTTATGTGTATTCTCGAGACAGATCAAGCGGGTAATGGGAGCATGGGGATCATCCTCCCGAATGGCTGCCTCTACGTCTGATAGCAATAAGGAACCGTCGGCCTGGTTCTGCAACTGATAAGAATGGATTCCACCAAGGGCGGAGACGCCTCCCGCTTCATAGAGGAACGTATGATTCTTTTGCCCAAGGATGACTTCATCCCCGCGCTGGCAATGAGTTAGGATCGCCGCCAAGTTGCCCATGGTCCCCGAAGGTACGAATAAACCCGCCTCCTTGCCCGTCATTTCGGCAGCTATCTCTTGCAACAAGTTGACCGTGGGATCATCGCCGTACACATCGTCGCCAACCTCCGCCCTAGCCATGGCTTCACGCATCTCTGGTGTAGGCTTGGTAACTGTGTCTGAACGCAGGTCTATGTATTCCATCACTGTCTCCTAACTGAAATCAGAGGGCGGCTCGAGGCTCAAGTTGTCCAGAGACCCAGGGCAAATCCGCAAAGACCCAAAGAAGGGAGGTTTCATTGCTCCTCATCCTTCCAGCTTGAGCCCCCTTAGTTCAATTAATATTTCTTCCAGTTCCGATGGCAGAGGCACCTCGAATACCCTTGGCTGCTCCTCATCCGGTAATAAGATCTTCAGCTTCTCGGCATGCAAAAAATGCCGACCGATTCCGATGGAGGAGTTCTTCTTTCCGTAAATTTCGTCTCCTGCAATGGGACACCCCAAAAAGGCACAATGTAAACGGATTTGATGGGTGCGCCCCGTCAACGGGTGAAATTCCAAAAGAGTATGATTTGAAAATTGCTCCAGGGTCTTATATTCGCTGACCGCTTCGCGGCCACGACCTTCCGGCAATATTGCCATCTTTTTCCGATGGCTTGAATCCCGCCCGATCGCGGCTTCGACCCTGCCCGAAGGCGTGGGTGGTTTACCATCCACCAGGGCCAGATAGGTTTTCTCAACCTTTCTCAGTCGGAATTGATCCTGCAGCCACAAGAGGGCTTTATCATTTTTAGCAAGCAGGATCAACCCAGAGGTTTGCTTATCCAGGCGATGAACGATTCCCGGCCTGCCCTCGCCTCCGATTCCCTCAATATCAGGATCATATCCCAGTACCGCGTGGACCAGCGTGCCAGAACTGTGACCGGCGGCCGGGTGAACCACCATTCCAGCAGGTTTATCGATTACGAGCAGATCGTCATTCTCGTAAACAATATTCAGCGGAATATTCTCGCCTACCAGGTCAGTCGGCACGGCCGGCGGTATCCGCATTTCCACAAGCGATCCTTCTTCCAGGATCCTACCTGTTTTTTGCGTAAGCTCCCCATTCACATCCACACAGCCACTTTTGATGAATCCCTGGAGTTCGAGCGCGTGAAAATTCAGGCAGCGCCTCGACCAAAAAATGGTCAAGACGTTCTTTGCCCAGTTTTTGAAAACAGAAAGTAATAACGCCTTCAGTCACGAGCCAGAATCCGTGGTATTAGCGGGAGATTTCTTCTCGGCGCGTTCCTTGATCCATACACCGAGCAAAAGCACAGCCACCCCAATCGAAATTGATGAATCTGCGATGTTAAAAACCGGGAAGTTGCCAATGGAAATGAAATCCGTAACCCTTTGCAGGAGCAGCCGGTCGACCAGGTTGCCGGCCGCTCCTCCCATCTGCAAACCCATAGCCAGGCGCAACGTCCAGTCGTTCGCTTCCACGCGGGGAAAGTAATAGAATATGGCGAGAATAACGAGGACGGCAAGTATACTGAAAACGGCGTTCCCATTTTGGAAAGAGCCAAAGGCCGCCCCGCTGTTGGACCAATGCACAATGCGCGCGTACGGGCTTAACCAACTTAGCCAGCCCGGAAGCCATGTGCCCTGGAAGGGAAGGTTCGTTCGAACCAGCCATTTCGTCCACTGATCGAGGGCGACCACCGCGCCAGCTAGGCCAACCAGCACCAAATAATCTCTCAAATACCGATTCAATCTTCACACCTCAATTGGATTCGATCCATGAAAACGTGCGACCTATTGTACTTCACTATGAGGTGAAAACTCGCGGCACACGCGTGCTGATATTGGTCATCACCTCATATTCATTCGTTCCGGCCCAATCTGCCAGTTCTTCCAGCGTGATTTGCTGTCCTCGTTCGTCTCTGCCCAGAAGCACGACTTGATCTCCAACACGTGCATCCTCTTCGCCGAGATTCACCATGAACTGATCCATGCAGATGCGTCCCACTTGTGGATATCGCTTACCATTAACGATGACCTTGGCTCGGTTCGTCATATTGCGGAAATAGCCGTCAGCATAGCCACAGGGGACGGTCACGATTTGGGTGGGAACATTGGATTGCCACAGGGATCCATAACTGATCGGTCTTTCAGGTTGGGTGACTTTCGAGTAAGCCACCTTGGAGTGCCAGGTTAGCGCCGGTCTCACTTCGACGGTTCGCTTTACGTCCCGACCCGGATACACTCCATAAAGCATCACGCCGGGTCTCACCATGTCGAGATGGCTCTCCGGAAATTGCAGGATCGCGGCTGAATTCGCGATATGTCGGATTGGAGGCTGCGGAATACCACGCTTGTCATAGAAGGACAGCACCTCCAGGAACCGTTCCAACTGCAATTTTGCATGAATAAGGTCGGGCGCTTCCGAGTTGGCAAAGTGCGAGAAGATCCCTTCGACCTCCAAATGGCTACACGCTAGAGTCTTTTCGAGAAAAGACCGGGATTCGTAATCATGAACGCCTATTCTCTCCATTCCAGTGTCGATCTTGAGGTGAACCATCAAATTCTTTCCCGTGCTGCGCGCTGCATTTTCCGCAGCGTCGAGCAATTCGATTGAAGCGGCTGCCAGGGTCAAATCATTTTCGATGAATAAGGGAATTCTGCTCAGGCAGGCTGCCTCCCATAACGAGGATCGGTTTCCTTACTCCAAGCTCCCGGAGGTGAATCCCCTCTTCGACCAGGGCCACGCCGATATAGTCTGCAAATGGGGCCAGGAAAGGCGCAACACCGTCCACGCCGTGGCCATACGCGTTGGCCTTCAATACCGCCATGACCTTGGCAGGCTTCACATGAGCACGAATATTCTCTAAGTTTTGTTTTAGGCGAAGGAGATTTACCTCAAGATAGGTTGGGCGTGATGGTAGATTTGGCATTCGTCCATTGTACGTTGAAACCTTCTAGCGTTCAAATCCGTGCAGACACACGCTGAACGAGCCCAGTTGGGTAGCAATCCTAATCCTCTCACAAAGCCCGCTGAGTCTCTTGAAAAAAACAGCATCCGAGACTTGGTGCTCGGATGCTGTTTATCACTCAAGGTTGATCCAATTAGTGACCGTTGCCTTGGCCATTGCCGTGACCATTGCCGTTGCCGTGCCCGTGGCCATGTTTGCCAGCGTTATTATTGACGTTACCGCCATCGGAACTGCTGTTAACACTATTGGCCCTACCGGAAACGATCGCGCCCAGATTGGTCAGCGATTTCACCTCCTGGCTCAAAACATCCTTCTTAAGTTGACCCCAGTTTGTCGGGGTATCGCCGTTCGGCAAGGTCAGTGAACTGAAATCTCCGCTTTTCTTGGCGTCCAGAATGGACCCGCACAAACCAGCATTACCTCCGAGGGCCTCTGCCATGAAACACGCCTGAGCAATTTCGCCGTAGCCAAACCCATCGGAATGGTATGTCTGGACCGTGGAATAATCGAGGCCGAGCGGTCCACAGAAGAAGTCGGTAATCGCTTTTCCGACGGGTTGCTGGGCGCCTTCAGATGATTTACATGGATCTGTTAGAACCGTTGACTGATCAATGGAGATGGATTGCCCTGTAACGTCATTGACCGTTATACTCCCATCTGCATTCTTTGTAACCAAGCCTAGGGCGATCGCGCTGTCCACACTCAGATCAACCGTCTGTGTTGTACCAGCAGAGTCCGTCAGCGTAACTACGACTACTGTACTGCCGCTCGAATCAGTGGTGGTTGAGACGCTGTTGATCGTTCCGGTAATTGTGGCAGTTTGATCCAGGGGCGCAGCCTTCACTGAGGCCGCCCCGGCGGCTACTAATACCAGCGTAAGCACAAGACCAACCAGAGCTTTCTTGTTTATCATTACGTGTCTCCTTCCGATTTAGATCGTCTAAATGGGGCTTGTATATTAAGTCGCAAATAAGACGAAAAAGTTACCACCCATCCCAAGCCACCCCGGTACTCCGAAAGCTGATTAAGAGACTAGGTGATATTCGCTGCAGCGCGTCTGCCTGCCACTTGGGCTGTATTCGACGATCTCTATCTTATTTCCCCAGAAAGTCTCCCCTAAAACCTCCCAGAGTTCGGGAGCGTTATTGCTAGCACTCGCAATCGTCACGGATTACATTTTCCCCGCTACATAGTCCAGTATATCAATCTTCGTTAGGATGCCTGTCGGCCTACCCTGCTCGGCAATGATCAAGGCATAGCCGGCTGTTAATGAGGACATGGCCTCATCCAATGGAGCCCCGGAAGGGAATACTGCCTTTGCATTCTGCACCAATGAGTTGATTGACTCATCGGGGCTGTGATTATGCCCATTCTCAAGAACATGGTTCAGCAAGTCAACTTCCTCAATGGTACCCGCAAGCGACCCATCCTCTCCAACCACGGGCATTTGAGAAACCCCATTCTGGCGCATATTCGTCATGACTTTCCGTAGTGAATCTCCGAGGGTTGCCGTAATAAGCATCTTATTAGGTTTGGCAAACAGGAGGTCGCCCAATGTGACTTCGCCAAATTCCATTTCCAGGAAGCCATTTTCACGCATCCATTTATTGTCATAGAATTTGGACAAGTACCGCGAACCGCTGTCCGGGAAAATCACGACCAGCAATCTGTCGGCGGGCAGCCGCGCCGCATACTTAACTGCGCCCGCCACAGCCGCGCCCGAGGACCCGCCTGCAAAAATACCTTCCTGGCGCACAAGTTGGCGCGCCCATAAAAAGCTTTCGCGATCACTGACGCGGACAATATCGTCCACCACCGTCAGGTCCGTCGTGGAGGGCAAAAAATCCTCTCCAATACCTTCGAGCTTATAGGTCTTTGGATAGGCCCCCTTGGGTATTTTTCCCTTGTTCTTCCAAATTTCAAAAAGGATCGACCCCTCGATATCGACGCCCACGATCTTGATTTCAGGATTTTCTGGATTTGAGATAGCGGCCAACGCCGGAGATTGTTCCCCCGGTCCCCATACCGATGACCACGTCGGTCACTTTGCCATTCGTCTGTTCCCAAATCTCGGGGGCTGTGAATAACTCGTGGGTTCTTGGATTATCTGGGTTGTGATACTGGTTGGCAAGAATGGCATTGGGTATTTCCCGTGCAAACTGCTTCGCGACTTCATAATAGGAGCGTGGGTCTTCAGGCGCAACGGCCGTGGGCGTGATAACCACTTTTGCCCCGTAGGCCCGTAACAGCATGATCTTCTCGTTGCTCATCTTATCAGGCATCACAAAAACGGTTTTATATCCTTTAAGGGTGGCGGCAATGGCAAGCCCCACCCCTGTATTACCAGATGTTGCCTCAACAATGGTTCCTCCCGGCTTTAGTTCTCCCCGGCGCTCGGCTTGCTCGACGATATATAATCCGACGCGATCCTTAACGCTCCCGCCAGGATTAAGGTTTTCCAACTTGGCATAGATCGGCGCCGACACGCTGGAAGCTGTCCGCCCCAGCCTGACAAGAGGCGTCCAACCGATTGCCCCAAGGATATTGTCGTAGACTCTCTTTTCGGTAGATGCAGGCAAACCTGTCATTAAGACTCCTCTTTCTATAAGGGACTCTCATAGTATAACAAAAACCGGACTGCCATATCATTGGCGGTCCGGTTAGGAGAAGCTCGGCGTCTTGTGTATTGAATGGATCAAGCCCGGTTTTAGTAGATGGGGAGATTCGGATCAACTTCCTTGGCCCAGGCGTTTATGCCTCCTTTGAGGTTCTTAACCTTCTTGAAACCTGCGCTCGCAAGCAATTCCAGCGCCCTGGTGGAGCGGCTGCCTGATTTGCAGAAAACCACCATTTCCTGGGCTGAATCAATTTCGGAAAGCCTGGCTGCCAAAGTTCCCAGCGGAATATTGACCGCACCCGGCAGGGCGGAAATTTCCAGCTCATGGGGCTCGCGCACATCCAGCAGTTTCAAATGGTTTTGTTTCAGGCGGATAGCCAGCTCGGAGACGGTGATGTCAAAACTGGTGCCAGCGGAGCCTTCCTCGTGGTCGTGGCCCGGCACGCCGCAGAACTCCTCATAATCAATCAATTCATGAACGTCGGCATTGGGTCCACACACACGACAGTTTGGATTCTTCTTCAACTTTACAAAATCAAAAGACATGTCGAGGGCACTGTACAGCAAAAGCCGGCCAATCAAGGGCTGACCGATGCCAAGTATTACCTTTAAAGCCTCGGTAGCCTGGAGTGTACCGATTGTCCCGGGCAAGACGCCCAGAACACCACCCTCCGCGCAGGAAGGAACCAATCCGGGCGGCGGAGGCTCGGGGAAGAGGCAGCGATAACAAGGCCCCTCCTTGGCATAGAAAACGCTCACCTGCCCGTCAAAGCGATAAATGGAGGCGTAAATGTTGGGTTTACCGAGGAATACAGCCACATCGTTGGTCAGATAACGTGTAGGGAAATTGTCGGTACCGTCCAGGAGAATATCATAATTGCTGGCTATCCGCATGGCGTTTTCAGAAGTAAAAGGCTCATTGTATACTTCGACTTCGATGTCGGGATTTAGATCCAGCAATTTAGCGCGCGCGCTTTCGACCTTCAACTTTCCAATCGTGGAGGTACCGTGTATTACTTGGCGTTGTAGATTCGAAGAATCTACAACGTCATAATCAACCAGCCCTAAACGGCCAATACCGGCAGCAGCCAGGTAAAGAGCAACAGGTGAACCCAGGCCGCCTGTACCTATCACAAGGGCGGAGGAACCCTTAAGCTTGCGCTGGCCTTCGAGACCCACCTCCGGTATCAGTAGGTGTCTCGAGTAACGCAGAATTTCTTCACGGGTCAAACCCGGAAGCAAAGGAAGGGGCATCATTTATCCACCTGCAATGGATGGGATCAGGATTACCCGGGTGTTTTTATCGAGCGGGGTTTCAAGCCCCTGCAGATCGTTGATATTATTCTCGCCGACAAAAAGATTAACAAACGGGCGCAGTTTTCCATCCCCATTGTACAAATGAGGCCTTAGGGTGGGATATTTTTCCACCAACTGCTGCATGACTTCAGAAACATTATCACCGCCCAGGTTCACTTCCACCTGTCCTTCTGTATAACTGCGTAGCGGCGTCGGAATTTTCAAAATTGCCATATTGGACCTCAAATCAAGCGGTGAGAAGGTGGGGATTGAAAACATCCGACCTCCATCTTCTCGGGTTTGTTTAGTTGACCGCCGGGATCGGGTCGCAGCCCTGGCGAGCGACAACAGCCTCACAGGTAGATGCCGGAAGAATCTCGACAGAGCCGGCCTGCGCAAATGGCTGCATATAATCCTGCAAATACTGCTGATCCTCGGCTTCTGCTATCAGCACAAGGGTATGCTGGCCGTCCAATACTGCATCACCCAACAGATCCACACCGAACTTGCGGGCAGTCGATTTCGTCAGATGTTGTAACAGCATTTGGCCCATTTCAGGATTTTTGGCCGGGCATGTTTCGGCGGAATGTTGATGGCGAACAAAATAGAGAGACATCTAAAAACTCCTTATATTATATTGTGATTTGAATTTCTTCTTCCTCAAACCGTGACCGATCCTCGAGCAGGCGCCAGGATCGCGATTCCACTGCCTTGCCAGATTCCACGCTGGTAATAACATAGGAGAAGAAGGGTTGGGCCCACTCGCGATCGAATTCTGATGGACGATTCGGATGGTCGGGATGAGAATGAAAAACACCGATAAGCTTCAGGCCCAGCTGGTCGGCTTCCAACTCAGCTTTAAGATAATCAACCGGTGTTATCAAATACCGGTTATGCCGGGCCGCCTCCTCACGCGCATTGGATAGGGAGAGGATCGATTGAACGGTACGCGGTGTATCATCGGCACCGAATAAAAAGCCTGCGCCTTCCTGTGGGTAGGAATTGGCGCCATGCGCATGGATTTGTGCCAGCAAAGACTTTGAGCACTGAAGGGTCACTTCCCCTCCCACAGGGAACGGTCGCTTAGATACTTGTAGCCAGCATCCGGAAATATGGTAACAACCGTCCCTTGATTCAGTTCAGAGGCGACTTTCAGGGCCGCCACGGCCGCCGCGCCCGAGGAAATTCCAACAAATAGACCTTCCTTCTGCGCCAACGCCCGGACCATATGATGCGCTTCCTCAGTCTGCACCTCGATCGTCTGGTCGGCAAATGAAGCATCGTAGATGCCAGGCTTGATGGCGCTCGCCATATGCTTCAAACCTTCAAGACCATGGAAAGAGGCATCGGGCTGGACGGCGATGATCCGAACATCCCGTAATTGTTCCCGCAAATAGCGGCCTGTTCCCATTAAAGTGCCGGAGGTGCCCAGACCCGCGACCAGGTGAGTGATCTTGCCATTCGTTTGATCCAGGATTTCAGGACCAGTGGTCAGGTAATGCGCCTCCCAGTTGGCAGGATTGTTATATTGATTGGCGTACCAATAGGTCTCGGGTCTCGCGGCGGCCATTTTCCGGGCAATCAGGATGGCGCCATCGGAGCCTTCGGACGGATCGGTCAATATCACCTCTGCCCCAAGCGCACGTAGAATGACAATCCTTTCAGGGCTGGCATTCGCAGGTAAACATAAGGTTACAGGAATGCCCATCGCTGCGCCGAAGGTGGCATAGGAGATGCCCATATTCCCGGAAGTGGAATCGAGCAACCGCTTTCCGGGAGCCAACTCACCGTTTGCAATCGCTGTCCGGATGATATTAATAGCCGGACGATCCTTGACCGAACCGCCCGGATTAAACCATTCGGCTTTGGCAAAAACCTGGACACCCGGCGCCAATACGGCCGGCAAGTGACGAAGGGCAAACAGAGGCGTGCTTCCAACCCGGGATTCAAGCACATCATAATTTATTGAACTGAGCTGTTGCCTGCGTAGTTGTGTAAGTGTCATCAATCTCCAAAATGAAGCAGCCAACGAAAAACAAAAAGGACGCATACAAGCGTCACGCTATTCGATCATATTCGAATGCGGAGCCGTACATCGTCCTTCAGTTTCGTTGGCTGGTTTTGCAGGAGGACGGTGCTACGTACCCCGCCTCATACATGTGCAAGGGTAAGGAAGCATCGAATTATGAATACCTTAAATAGCTTTGCGGTATATTGTACAAATTTTATTGTAATTGTCAAGATTTCTCATAAAAATATACACTTGAAACAACGAAGCAAGTACTCTGGAACCCGTGATGGGCACCCAAGAACTGGCCTATGGATTGACGCTGATGGGACCAGGTTCCTTACCATTCAATTTTTCCTCATTCAACCCCATTTTTGGGCAGTATTCGCACAGACGCATAATTGCTGTTGCAGAAAGCGTCCCGGCAGGCTGTGAACCAAAAGAGCCTCGAACTATTGGGCTCGAGGCTCTCTATGGGATCTATCGGAATTATTCTTCCTTCTTGGCTTCCATTTCTTTCTTGTGAGCTTCCACGATCATTCCTGCAATCTGAGATGGAACGATATCATAGTGGTCAAGTTCCATGGTGAAAAAGCCTCGCCCACCGGTTATGGATCGTAATTGAGATGTATAGCGCAGCATCTCTGCCAGCGGTACGTGTGCGATCACAACCGTGCTGCCGCGCTCTGATTCGGTTCCTTGCACGCGGCCGCGCCGCGTATTGAGATCGCTCATCACATCGCCCATATGTGCATCCGGCACTACGATCCGCACATTCATAATGGGCTCAAAAAGCACAGGCCCTGCATCCTGCACGGCCAACTTGAACGCCTCACGGCCCGCGATTTCAAACGCTACGGGCTTTGAATCAACGGGGTGCTCCTTGCCATCGTACACAATAACCTTCACATTGCTCATTGGGTACCCGGCAAAAGCGCCATGGCTCAACGTGGCCGAAATACCCTTCTCAATCGCAGGCAGGTAAGATTTGGATAAGTTCATACCTACCAGCTCGTCCGTGAATTCAAAGTCCGCAGAAGGCAGCGGCTCTATGCGCAGGTGGACTTCCCCGAACTGTCCCGAACCACCTGATTGTTTTTTATGGCGATACTGGGCGGAAGCCTTCTTGGTAATTCCTTCACGATACGGAACTTTTGGCTCATGCGGCACCAACCCGACCTGAAATTTGGTCTGCGCTCGATGGATTGCGACATCGATATGCTGGTCGCCCATCCCCTGCAGAATTGTCTCGCCCGTGGCGTGCTCGTTATGCCACGAAAGCGTCATGTCCTCTTCGCAGAGACGGGTTAGAGTGGGCGTGATCTTGGCCGCATCAGCCTGTGTTTTAGGCGTGATCGCCACCCTGAATAACGCGGCAGGATATTTAGGGATCGGTACTGTAACAGGGTGGTTCTTATCGCATAAAGTATCCCCTGTGGCAGTTACGGTTAGCTTTGCAACCGTACCTATATCACCGGCATGTAAAGTCTTGACCGCTATTTGTTCTTTTCCCCGTTGCACATGCAAACCAGCCATGCGTTCTTCGGCTGCCTTGTTCTGGTTCCATACTCGGGCTTCCCCTTGTATTGAGCCTGATATCAAGCGAAAATACGTCATCTTCCCGACAAAGGGGTCTGCGGTGGTTTTCCAGACGTAGGCAGTCAGCAAGCCGGCATCCGAGGCAGTCAACTTTTCTTCACCATCTTTCCCCTGCACGGTGCGGGCAGGAGCCTGCGCAGGCGAAGGCAGCAGGTTCACAATAGCATCGAGCAGCGGGACAATGCCGATTTCATGCCCTCCCGCAGCGCAGAAGACGGGCACAAAAGCCCCGGAATAGACCACATCTTTTAAGCCGCGGATCAGTTCTTCATCGGACAGGGATCCATTCTCAAGATATTTCTCCAGAAGAGCATCATCCCCTTCTGCAGCGGCTTCCGCGAGGACACTGTGTGCCTCTTTCGCCGCCTCGGCAAATTCGGCCGGAATTTCCGTTGGCATCTTTCCATCGCCAACGAATGCCTTCATCGAGATCAGATCGATCACACCCTTGAATTCATGTTTCTCGCCCATTGGCAGCTGCACTTTGACAAGACGGTGCCCACCGGCGCGGGCGAATTCCTCCACCGACCCAAATGCGGCCGCAAAGTTGGCGTTATCACGATCAACTTTATTGACCACGACAAAGCGCGGAAGATGAAAATCATCGCTATATCGCCAGGCGAGTTCGGTGCCAACCTCCAACCCGGCAACCGCGTCGACCAGCACTAATGCAGCATCTGAAACGCTTAGAGCGGTCACGACTTCCCCGATAAAATCGGTGTAGCCGGGGGCATCCAGAAGATTGATTTTTGTGTCGCGATATTCAACTGGAAGCACACTTGTGTACAGGGAGATCTTACGGCGAATTTCTTCATCGTCATAATCCGAAAGCGTGGTTCCATCCTCGATCTTCCCCAGGCGAGTGGTGGCCTCCGTCACATGAAGAAACGCCTCCGCTAACATGGTTTTGCCGGCGCTCCCATGGGAGACCAGCGCAATATTGCGGATAAACTCAGTGGTATACTCTTTCATGACAACCTTTCCTATAAATGGAATGATGCCAGCCGGATGATTGTAAAAGAAGTGGGTTGAATTGTCAAAGTGTGAACTGTCACCATATTAAGATGACATGAACGAGATCTATAACCATTATTCGTTTCTGTGGATCGCACTGGGCTTGACAATCGTCGCCGGACTGGTCTTGTTGACCAACAAACCGAAACTACGAGACTTCATTTCGTTCGCGGTAATTGTGGCTGGATTGCTGGTTTCCTGGTTGATCTTGCACCCACATCAGACCACACTCATGAAGGATGCCAGGGCGGTCCAGGCAATGATTGGGGCAGGCACTCCGGTCTTGCTCGAATTCCAATCGCCTTATTGTATTGATTGCACTGCCGAAAAACCTGTTGTGGACGGGCTGGAAAACGAGTTGGGCCAAAAGCTGCATGTGATCCGAATTGATATCCAGGATCAAATTGGCCGTGAGCTGGCGCCGGTTTACAATTTCGAATATACCCCAACGTATATCTATTTCGATGCCCGCGGCGCTGAGGTCTGGCGCACGATCGGAGAGATAGATCCTCAACGGGTGCGCGATTCGGTCAACGGGCCGCAATCATCGAATGCTCAGACACCTTAATTTCAACCTCTGGTATTATTTCAGGCCGCCTTGGGATAGTGGCATATCCCCGCCGGAACTTCTTGATTTTATCGCCAATCATCCGGCGGGCAGTGCCATTGATTTGGGTTGCGGCACGGGTACCAACGTGATTACCCTCGCCCAACACAACTGGGCGGTGGCGGGCGTCGATTTCGCACCGCGCGCGGTCAAGCTTGCCAAGCAGAAGATACGGAAGGCGAACGTGATCGCCACCCTTTCTGTTGGTGATGTAACCCGTCTTAATGGGATTACGGGCTCTTTCGATCTTGCGCTTGATATAGGATGTTTTCATGGCATACGGGACCACACTGCTTATCTTACGACCCTTAACCGCATCCTCAACCACGGCGGATACTGGCTTATGTACGGATTCTTCAAATCCGAATCCCAGCTCTCGGGGCCCGGCCTATCTTCTCGGGATCTAGACCTGATCCAGGCTAAAGGCCTCAAGCTGCTTTCTCGCCAGGACGGAACCGATAAACGCGAACGTCCCTCCGCCTGGTTCCTATTTAGAAAATCCTAACGCAAATCGTGGATTTGCTTGCTTCTCCGCACAGCTATTGAGAATACGTTCAACGATTATTGGTAGACATGCGTGTGCTTTTTATATTTCTAGATGGTGTCGGCCTCGGCGCTGAGAATCCTGAAATTAATCCTTTGGCAGGCATCAAAATGCCCGTCCTTCAAAACTTACTGGGGGGTCGTAGATTGCTGGCTGGGACAGCCCCCTACACAGGGGAGCGAGCTACTTTACTCGCACTGGATGCGGGCCTGGGAGTAAAGGGCCTGCCGCAATCTGCCACCGGGCAGGCAGTTCTGCTTACCGGCATTAATGTCCCGGCGGAAATTGGCGAACATTACGGACCCAAACCCAATCCCGCAGTTGCAAAATATTTGCTTAATGGGAATCTATTCGTTGAATTCCAGCAAGGAGGCCGGAAATCTGCGCTCCTCAATGCCTATCCGCCGGGCTATTTCGAGGGGGTTGAGTCAGGGAGGCGCTTGTACTCAGCGATTCCGATGGCTGTTACCACGGCGGGTCTCCCCCTATTCACCAAGGATGATCTTTTTGCGGGCCGCGCTCTTTCAGCAGATTTCACCGGCGCGGGTTGGGCCGGCAGGCTCGGCTTTCCTGACACGCCTGTCTTAAGTCCCCGTAGCGCCGGCGCAAGGCTCGCCGGATTGGCGACTGCCTACGACTTCTCATTATTTGAGTATTGGGCCAGTGATTATGCTGGTCACAAACAAGATATGAATTGGGCGCTTCAACAGTTTGAATCCTTCGACGATGTTTTAGGCGGATTGTTAGAGAACTGGAAAGATGACGAAGGGATAATTCTGATCACCTCCGATCATGGCAACATGGAGGACTTATCGACGCGGCGCCATACCAATGCCCAGGTACCGGCCTTGTTGATAGGTTCAGCCGCTGCCCGGATTGCGTTTTCCTCCGGCTTGAACGACCTAACCGGCATCCACAACAAGATTCTGGAAGCCGCCAGGCCCAACCTGGGGTAGGGAGACATTCATCTCTTATCATACTAATGGTTGTCTTGCGGCAGGGCGGGAACCATCGGATAATCAATATGAACTTCTCGCCAAATGCGGCCCTTGCTTGAGGTCCATGAATAGACTTCAAGCAGGTCAAAAGGAGAATGCATATGAGAAGAAAATCATTGATCTGTTCGATATTGTCAGCCGCCCTGATCTTTAGCCTTTCCTGCAATCTTCCATTTATGGTCAGCAAACCTGCACCTTCTCTGCCGCCCACGCTCGCCGGGCACATTGCCACTCCGCCCGCTACCGGCACCGAAGCAAATCCGATAGTTCAATCAGAATCGAGCGCAACACCTCAACCGTTGGTGGCAACGGTGCTGGCCAGCACTCATGTAGCTACTCCTGCCGACATTACCGCCAGTGGGACTCTGAACTACGATGTTGATTTGTCGGGCACTGCCAGCGAGAATCGAGCCCCCTACGGCGACTCCTATAACATAAACCTCTTTGAAAGACCCTTCACCCAGACGGTCATGAACTACCTGCCTGAACTTGACATCGTCACGTTTCGCCTGACCCAGGATGCGGATTGGTATTATGTTTCGGTGGAGATGACCGGGGGAGACATGAACGATCCGCTCGGGGTCAACTACGGCGTCGAGTTGGATACGGATCACGACGGCTTCGGCGACATCCTGGTTTGGGCAAGCCCGCCTTACACAACCACCTGGTTAGCGGAGACTGTACAGGTTTACAAAGACACCAATCACGATACAGGCGGGGCCTCCGCTGAGAAATCCGATGCCGTTTATCCCGGCAATGGTTATGACACGATCATCTTTGATCGCGGACAGGGGAACGATCCTGATCTGGCCTGGGTGCGACTCGATCCACGAACTTCATCTGCGATCCAATTTGCCTTCAAACGCTCGTTGGCCGGCAATGCATTTATGTGGGGAGTTTGGGCAGACGCCGGGCTGAGAGATCCCTCCAAATTCAATTACAACGATCGGTTCACGGAGGCGGATGCCGGCTCACCCATAAAAGGTAAACCAGACTATCCGATCGAGGCTATTTATCAAGTGGACAACACATGTTGGGCCGCTCAGGGTTTCAAACCCACCGGCTACGAACCGCATCTCTGTCCGCCTCTGGGGCCTCAGCCAACCAGGCAGCCCAAGCCGGGACCCACGCCCTCTTCTTGCACGCCTTGGTGGCTGTGTTTTCGTATCGTGATTACGGTCAAGCCACCGCCGCAAATCCCCTAATGAAATTTCATGGCAGATACTCAAAGGCGAGACCCCTGTCTCGCCTTTCTGATTTAGACGAACCGCACAAATGCCTGATTGCCCAATATCCTGCCGTGGCGGGTCAACCGCAGGATAACCCCGGTCCATTCGATCAGACCCAGGTTTGTTAATTGGTCGATTTCGTCCGAATAAACTTCAGTGATATCCAGGCCGAACCGTTCGCGAAATACTGAGGAAGAGATACCTTCACTGGTAAGCCTCAACCCGGTTAACATAAACTCGGACATCTCGTCGCGCTTGGTTTGGTAATGTTGATTAACAGCGGCCGGAGACATTGGAAAGCCTATGCTTGCATTATGAAAATCATCGGGCGAATATTCAATTCCACGCAGCCTATCGATGTAGGTCTTGATTCTCAGCACATTCGAATAACGGTACCCATTGGCATATCCGTGTGCTCCCGCGCCCAGGCCGAAGTACGGAAGTCCACGCCAATATTGAAGGTTATGAATGCACTGCCGGCCTGGCTTTGCCCAATTAGAGATCTCATATTGAACATATCCCGCACTTTCAAGAGTCTCGGTCGCCCATTCATACATGTCGGCTGCCAGGTCAGGGTCGGGAATCGGCAGTAAGCCGCGCGCGGACCAGCGCCCAAAAGGCGTGCCGTGCTCGAGTGTCAACGCGTAGGCCGAGATATGTTCGGGGCCTAGATCCAGGATGTTTCTTATGGACGTTTGCCAGGTTGTAAGTGTCTGTTCCGGCAGTCCATAGATCAAATCAAGATTAAGGTTTTCAAAACCGGCCCGGCGCGCTGAGGAAACCGCTGCGATTACATCAAAGAAATCATGCACACGTTCGAGCAGGTGTAATTCTTCTGAATTTGCCGATTGCACGCCAAGGCTGACACGATTAATTCCCAATGCCCGTAGGTGTTGCAGGTCATCGAATGACACCGTCCCGGGGTTGGCTTCTATGGTGATTTCGACATCCTCCCTCAAATCGAAAAATGTATGGACTCCCCGAAGGATCGAAGCAAATTGTTCGGTTGAAAGCAGCGAGGGCGTTCCGCCGCCGAAGAAAATCGTATGTATGGGGCTCGGTCCAGGCGGTAAACTCCTGCCTATGAATTCTATTTCGTTGCACAAGGCCTCGACGTAGCCTGGAATCAAACCTTCCTGTCCGGCATAGGTATTGAAATCACAATAAGCGCAGCGGTGAGTGCAAAAGGGAATATGGAAATAGATCGAGTAATTCATCCGCTCTATGTATTCCAATAATTCCTCATTAATTCGTGCGACCATTCCGGCTGCCTTACTGGCTCCTGTGGCAGGAACTCGACCATCACTGGCTTGATATCCAGGACGGGTGTCCCGTCTACTGCGTCCAGCCCCTGCACAAAAAGGCTCCGCCCATCGCGTCTGACAACTCGAGCGATGGTCAGGCCTATGCGATTTGGACGATCCTTATTCCTTTGAGCAAAAATACCCACCTTGGGCCAGGTCCTATTGCCACGCGGGTGACGAGACATGGCGAGCCCTTCCTCGTCACTGGCCCGATCGAACAAAAAAAGAACTTCCGCATGAGAGAATGCGTCTATCCCGTCAAGGCTTGATTCGGGGAGCTCATCCTCCAAAACGATCTCGGAAATGAGGTCGCCCCAAAGGTCATCCTGCAACGACGAGCGGGAATTTTTGACGTGCGCAACAGCATAAACGACGACTCGGTCTTTCATCCCTTAAGGATTCCTTACCATCCCAAAAAAACATAGGAAGTCTTGTGGACCTCCGATGCAGTCATTTATTTATACTAGCAGCCTCAGTGGCTGCTCCAAATATTCAGCCAGCGCCTGCATGAATTGAGCCGCCTCGGCACCATCGCTGACGCGATGATCCACTGAAATGGTGGCTTTCATCCGCCAGCCAGCCTTGATCTCTCCGCCTTCGGCAACCACCGGCACTTCGCGGGCGGATCCCACCGCAAGTATAGCCGCCTCGGGAGGGTTGAGGATGGCTATGAAGTTCTCCACATCGAACATGCCCAGGTTGGATATGGAAAAAGTTGAGCCCTCGATATCCTCGGGTTTGACCTTGCCGGCGCGCGCACCGGCTGCCATTCGTCTGACTTCTATGGAGATCTGACGTAAAGGCTTCTGATCGGTGTTCTTGCTGACTATCGTAAGCAGACCGTTCTCAACGGCCACGGCTATACCTACATTGATGGCGCCACGCCGAAGCACTTTATCACCCGCAAACGAAGCGTTTAAATTCGGGTATTGGCGCAAGCTCAGTGAAACAGCCTTTACAATAAAATCGTTAACGGAGATCTTCTCGTCATCGGTCAAGAACTCGTTCACTTGTCTGCGGAGGGCCATGAGTTCATCCATCTTGTACTCATGTGAGACATAAAAGTGTGGGATCGTTGTCTTGGATTCGGCCATGCGGCGGGCGATGATCTGACGGAGCTTGGAGAGCGGGACTGCTTCGTCTGCGCGCGACGCGACGATCGCAAAAGATTGATCCTGAACTGCAGGCCGTTGACCGCTCGATAATGCTGCTTCTACATCCTTTCGCACAACTCGCCCACCGGGGCCGCTTCCCGGTATGATCCCAAGATCGATATTAGCCTCACTTGCCATTTTCCTGGCAAGGGGGGAGGCCTTAACCGGCCCAGCGCTCGAACCCTGAGGTTGGCTTGGGGTTATGATCGTTGGAGCTTTTTTCGCTTCCGGTTGAGCTGACGGGGTTGCCTCCGGTTTCGATTCTGATTTTGTAGGAACCGGGGCCAATTTGGCTGCCTCCTGACCGCTCGCAGGGATTTCAATTTTCTCGTCTTCTGCACCGATCACTGCAATCGCCGCGCCAATCGGGACAACCGCCCCTTGATCCACCAGTAGCCGGCGGACCACGCCGCTGGCCGACGACTCGACCTCAACCGTCGCCTTATCAGTTTCGATCTCGGCCAATACCTCCCCTTTATTAATATTCTCTCCCTGATTCTTTACCCACCTGACAAGCGTACCTTCCTGCATATCGAAGCCCAATTTGGGCATCGTGATAGTCTCGGCCATCACAGCACCTCTTTCACTGCCGCCACAACATCTTCAACCTGTGGAAGCGCAGCCTGCTCGAGGGTGCGGTTGTAAGGGAGAGGCACTTCGTCTTGGGCCACCCGCTTGATCGGCGCATCCACATAATCAAAGGCTTCTTCATAAATTCTGCTTGAGATTTCACTCCCTACGCCAAATGACTTCCAACCTTCCTCAACCACAACCGCACGATTTGTTTTCTTGAATGACTCAAGCACGGGCTCCATATCGAGTGGACGTAAAGTGCGCAGATCAACAACTTCGGCTTCGACGCCCTCCTTGGAGAGTGCATCGGCCGCCTTCATCGAGATCTCAAGACCTTTCGAATAGGAGACGATCGTGACATCTTTCCCGGCCCGCTGAATTTTCGATTTTCCGATGGGAATCGTGAAGTCGCCGTCCTGCACATCGCCCCGAACCTGATACATGGTTGCATGCTCGATGAAAAGGATTGGGTCATTCGAACGGATCGCCGACTTGAGCAACCCTTTGGCATCCTCCGGTGTGGAGGGAGCGACGACCTTCAAACCGGGGAAATGGGCAAAGATCGCATCTGGAGTCTGGGAATGAGTGGCTCCCAGCTGTCGTCCACCGCCGCCTACGGTTCGAATTACCATGGGAAGTTTGAACTGGCCGGCGAACATGTAGTGCAGCTTGGCGGCCTCGTTGACAATATGATCCATGGCCGCGAATGCAAAATTGATCGTCATTAATTCGGCGACCGGTCGTTGTCCGACCAGGGCCGCACCTATCGCAGCACCGACAATCCCTGCTTCGGCAATCGGGGTATCCCGCACACGGTCACCGCCAAAATGGTCATAGAAACCCTTTGTGACCGCATATGAACCGCCCCAAACCCCAACTTCCTCGCCCAGGATGAATACCGCGGGATCACGTTCCATCTCTTCCCATAGGGCCTGCGATATTGCCTCTCGCATAGTAATATGTGCCATGAGTTCCTCGTTGTCGAAAAGCAGATTTTACTGATTAGAGAACGGTTTTAGCCTAATTACCATTCTCAATCCGCATATACATCCTTATATAATTCTTCGATCCCAGGCTCTGGTGAAGTCTCGGCAAATTCTACGGCTTTATCAACTTCACCCAGCACCTGCGCATCCATTTCGTCCAGCGCCTTATTCGTGACGATCTTGTTCTCGATCAGACATTTTCGAAAAATACCGATTGGATCACTTTCTTCCCACTTTTTGACTTCTTCCTGCTTGCGATAGCGCTCCGGGTCGCCCATCGAATGCCCGCGGAAACGGTAGGTTGTTGCTTCCAGCAGAAAGGGACCTTTACCTGAGCGGACAAACTCAATCGCTTTCTGCGCCGCCTCAAACACTCGCATGACATCCATCCCATCCACTTTCTCATTGGGCATGTCGTATCCGCGTGCTTTCATGGCAATCGACGAGACAGCAGAGGCGCGATCCACTGCCGTGCCCATGCCATAGAGATTATTTTCACATACCCAAAGCACGGGCAGCTGCCACACCTTGCTCATGTTCAATGCCTCGTGGAAGAATCCAATATTGGTCGCTCCATCACCGAACATACAGATCGTCACATTATCACGGTGACCGTACTTGTCACCCAGGGCCATTCCGGCAGCGATAGGCAAATGCGAGCCGACAATGGCATGCCCTCCCCAAAAATTCTTTGTCGTATCTGCCATATGCATGGACCCGCCCTTGCCGTGTGACGGGCCGGTCACTTTGCCTAGCAACTCCGCCATCACCTGTTGGGCAGGAATACCACAATTGATCGCTACCCCATGATCGCGATACGCAGTGATCACCCGGTCATTGGGCTGGCGGGCAGCGATTAAGCCGGTCGAAACGGCTTCCTGCCCAATATATAAATGCATGAAACCGCCAATTTTGCCCTGTTGATATAGTTCCGCTCCGCGCTCCTCCACGCGGCGGATCAACACCATTTGATGGTAAAGTTCGAGTTGGTCTTTTTTATTCATCGTAGAAACTCCGTTGATTTCTTCGCACTTTATTTCCTTAACGAAAGACGACATCTTAGCGTCACCTTGGTCTTGTCGGCTTTGTTACAAACGTGGGATTATATCAGAGTTTGATTACCCAAATCCGTAATTTGTGATTTAACGCGCGCTGAAAGGATGTTACATACCGCGACTGCCGCTCAACTTGGGCTGATGAGCATCAATCCCGGCCTGCCGGGGTTATCATAGGCAAATCTTTTTTACCTTGGAGGTTCAAATGAATTACCTGGTTATTGTTCTTCGTCTGATCCATATTGTATCGGGAGTATTCTGGGTAGGTGCTTCGCTGGTAACAGCCTTCTTTATTACGCCGACCGTAGCGGCGACCGGCGAATCGGGGCAGAAGGTCATGGCGCATCTGGTTAATAAAGCGCGCATCAGCTTCAGGATAGCCATTTCAGCGATCCTGACTGTGCTGGCTGGCGGTTGGCTATATTGGATTGACTCACAGGGCTTTACTTCTTCCTGGAGAAGTTCCGGACCCGGCCTGGGGTTTGGCTTGGGCGGCACTCTTGCACTGATCGGTCTCATTTTCGGATTGATTGTTGGTGTAAACTCCGAACGACTTGGAAAACTGTCGACAGAAATTAAAGGCAAACCAACAGAAGAACAGGTAATGAAGTTACAGTCAGCGCAGAAGCAGCTGAAGTTTGCTGTACCGATCTCCACTGCAGCCTTGATTCTCGCTCTGCTTTGCATGGCCACAGCCCGCTATTGGGTTTTTTAGTTCTTCCGATGAAAGATGCCTCCACGAAAACGCGGGGGCATCTGATACTTCTTACTTCGTTTTTTTTCGGCCGGTGGATCGAATCGACTTGCGTGAGGTCTTGCGTACTTCGCGGCGGGGTCCGGGCATAGGATGATCCTTTCCAGGGTCGGTCAGCGACCCGACGATCATCGCAAGAACAAGGATGGCCGCCAGGCCGTATAACACCCACGACAAATCCGTGTTCGGAACTTCTTGATATATTCCAAGTGCATTCATACTATTGCCTCCTGTGAACTTCTGAAACTGCCATAGCATTGTGCAGGCAGAATCCGGGACTTTAGTCTAAATAATTCGGCCGTGCCTTCCCGTATAGATTCCAAGAAATTGAAAAACTTCTAGCCGCCACTGAGTTTCCAGCCATTATTTCGCAGATAATACTTGGTCGGTGAAGTTTAAACTTCACGACTCCGTGGTTGAGTTATCTTCAAGATCCCGCGCAGAGGCCGAAAAGCCATGTCAGGTGAGTCGGGCTTGACTGAAAAATGTGGATTTGTGATTGCTCACTCTATCCAGATCGTTCGATCTTCGAATCCGAACTCGCGGGGAGGGTTCAACCAGCGCCTCGGGATACCCAATGTATAGAAACGCGATTAAATGTTCGGCCTCCGAAAACCCGAGAAACTCTTTCACCCGCGGGTTGCGCGCCGCGTCTCCTGTTCTCCAGTGGGCGCCCAGCCCGAGAGCCTGTGCGGTCAATAACATATTTTGACAGGCCGCCGCAGCCGCACAGATATTCTCTATTTCGAGGACTCTGGGATCAGCGGGTTTATCCACACCCACGGCAATGATGACCGGCGATCGCAAGGGCTTGCCACGTTCTTTTTCAATTGCTTCAGACTTAACATCCGGGAATTTTTGGTGAAAGATATCAGCCATAAGGTCCCCAAGTCTTTCCCGCCCCTTGCCCGTCAGTACCGCGAATCGCCAGGGTCGTACCTTGTAGTGATTGGGGGCCTGGACCGCTGCATCCAGTAATTCTTCAATCAACTCCCGCGGCACGGGCTTGGACGCCATTTTTCCCACCGATTGGCGATTATGAATTGCCTCGATCAGCTCCATCCATCCTCCGTCATCCCTTGATACAATAACCGGGTTTTGCAGGAATACCAGTCGCAAATGAATAAAAATGTTTCGCGACCTCAGTTCCGGTTTGCCATAAGTATATAACCGGGTTCAGAAAATAATGCAAGCAAAGATGGGTCTAAAAACAGCAGCTACACACCCTCCCGTAGAAAAATACCCGGAACAAGGCAAATGGGCGGGAAAATCATCAGACTTGCCTTGTTTCGGGTTCTGCTTCACTTTCCATTGGCACGACAAGGGCAAAAGGTCGGCAATTACATAGCGTATTTCAGGAGGACGGATGAAGGTCTTTTATTCGGAAATGCATCGCCGCCATAACCCACCCTTCGAAGTGTTTGATGGGGGCCAACGGGTACCTTATCTCGAAACTCCCCAGCGTATGGATAAGATCCTATCAGCTCTTAGTAAAGTCGGGTGGGCGGAAATTATCGAACCCCGCGATTTCGGACTTGATCCCATCCTGGCGGTTCATGACGCGGGCTACCTGGACTTTCTTGCCTCTGCCTGGGGTGAATGGCGGGCTGGCGCAAAGGAAGACGCTGCCGAATCCGGAGAGCCTGCCCTGTTGCCGGCAACCTTCGCACTCAGGAGAAATAGGCACAAACCGGCTTCCCTGCTCGGACGGGCCGGGTATTACGTCATGGATCTATCGGCTGTGATCGTCGAAGGCACCTACAAAGCCGCTCTTGCTTCTGCCAACTGTGCACTGAGCGGGGCAAAGTGGATTGCGGGCGATTCGAAAAATAAATCGCGGCATTCGAGTCAGCCCCGTGCAGCTTTCGCCCTTTGCCGTCCTCCGGGCCATCACGCGGGAAGAGATTATGCCGCCGGCTATTGCTATATCAACAACGCGGCAGTTGCTGCAAACTTATTGGCAGCGAAAGGTAAAGTGGCCCTGCTCGATATCGATTATCACGCTGGCAACGGGACTCAGGACATATTTTATGAACGCTCTGATGTACTGACCATATCTTTGCATGGCGATCCAAATTATGAATATCCTTATTATGCCGGCTATCCCGATGAGACCGGCGAGGGGGAAGGCCTCAATTTCCATCACAATTTTCCTCTTCCGTTGGGTACCGAAGAATCAATCTACCTTGGAACATTGGATAAGGCCGTAGAGCTTATTGGCGGGTTTGCGCCCAGGGATTTGGTCGTATCAGCCGGAATGGACATCTTTGAAGGAGATCCGTTGGGCAAATTCAGGGTCACAGGCAAGGGCTTTCAAGAGATAGGGAATCGAATTGCGGATCTTCGACTCCCTACCTTGATAGTGATGGAGGGGGGCTACAATAATAGCGCTCTCGGCGGAAATACTGCCACGTTCTTGGAACCGTTCACCAATCGCAGTTATTGAAGAAGCAAGAGAGGCCTAGAGGGGACACCTTTGGAATTCGCATTTTTCTCTGTAAAGCACGGTTAAGCTCCGGATCAAGACCATGGATTATTTTTCAGAATCGATCTTATAAGAAAGATCCCGTTGGCCGACGGGATCTTTCGAATTCCTATTTCCTTTTTGACTTGGCCCTGACTGTCTTGGACTTTGCCTTTTTGGCTGCACGTTTGGCCACAGGCTTTGCAACTTTCACGCTCTTTCTCTTAGCTGGAGCCTTCTTGGCCGCCTTTTTGGTGGTCACTTTACCGCTATATTTCAAAGCCACGTGCGCTGCGGCAAGACGAGCGATCGGTACGCGGAACGGGGAACAACTCACATAGTTGTTACCTATCAGATGGCACCATTCTATCGAGTTGGGATCGCCACCATGCTCGCCGCAAATGCCGACCTCGAGTTCCGGCCTGGTGGTGCGACCATCCTCGATCGCCATCTTCATCAAACGTCCCACACCATCACGGTCAAGGGTCTGGAACGGATTCTTGGCTAGAATGCCCTGCTCCACATAAGTAACCAGGAAGTTGCGCTCGGCGTCGTCCCGCGAATAACCAAAGGTCATCTGGGTAAGATCGTTCGTACCGAAGGAGAAGAACTGGGCATGATTGGCGATTTCAGCAGCCGTAACAGCCGCACGTGGGATCTCAATCATGGTCCCAAATTTGTAGGGGAACTTTACTTTCTTTTCTTCCATCACGGCCGCAGCAATCCGTATCAGGCGCGGCTGGATCCATTCAAGTTCCTTGACTGTGCCAGTTAGCGGGATCATCACTTCCGGTTTAACTACAATGCCGCGCTTGGTGCAATCTGCGGCAGCTTCGAAGATGGCCCTAACCTGCATTTCAACGATTTCGGGCATGTAGATGCTCAGGCGCACGCCGCGCAAACCCATCATTGGGTTTGACTCATGCATGCCCTTAACTGCATTGAGGAGCTTTTCTTTTTCTTGCAGACCGGCGGTCTCCCCTTTGACCCGCATGGTGATGACTTCTTCAAATAACTCTTCCTCGGAAGGCATAAACTCATGCAGGGGCGGGTCAATCAAGCGGATGATCACCGGTAGACCATCCATTGCTTCAAACAACCCATCGAAGTCTTTCCGCTGGAACGGCAGCAATTCATTCAGGGCGCTGGTACGGCCTTCACTCGTCTCCGATAGGATCATGCGCTGAACGATGGGGAGCCGCTCTGGCTCGAAGAACATATGCTCGGTCCTGCATAGCCCTATACCCATGGCCCCGTACGAACGGGCACGACGCGCATCCTTGGGATAATCGGCGTTGGCCCAAACCTGCATACCACGGGTTGGCCAGCCTTTTGGTGCGGTGCGCATATTGGGGCGGGCGCAAATCTCATCGGCCCAGTTGAGCAGGGTCATCAGCTCGGTTTGTTCTTCCAGGGAAGGAGCAGTCATGGCCACTTTGCCGATAAACACATGGCCCGTCGTCCCATCGACTGAAATCCAGTCGCCTTCTTTTACCGTTACCTCGCCCGCAACCATTACCCGCTTCTCAAGGTCGATCTTGATTGCCGAGGCGCCTACGATGCAAGGGATACCAAACTGCCGGGCTACCACCGCCGCATGCGACGTGGCGCCGCCCTCGCTGGTCAGCACACCTTTTGCCGCGATCATGCCGTGGACATCATCTGGCTTGGTGAAAGGACGCACCATGATAACATCCTGCTTCTGTTCCTTGGACATCTTTTCGGCCAGGTCCGCATCGAAATAAGCTTGGCCAACTGCTGCGCCCGGAGACGCATTTACGCCCTTTGCAAACAAGGCGCCAGCCTTTTCTGCCTGGCTCTTGGCCTTGTCGTCGAATTGAGGGTGAAGCATCGCGTCCACTTGGTCAGGCGTGACGCGCTTTACCGCTTCTTCCTTGGAAATAAGCCCGTCCTTCGCCATATCCACCGCGATCTTTACCGCGGACTTGGCTGTCCTCTTACCAACGCGGGTTTGAAGCATCCACAGCTTGCGATGCTCGATTGTGAACTCGACGTCTTGCATATCTTTATAGTGCTTTTCCAGTTTGGCCGTGATATCCATGAACTGGTTATACGCTTCGGGCATTTTGGTTTTGAGGCTTTCAATGGGCTCGGCGTTTCGAATACCTGCCACCACATCCTCACCCTGTGCGTTTAGAAGGTACTCGCCCATCATCTTGGGCTCCCCGGTGGATGGATCGCGCGTAAACGCCACACCCGTACCCGAGTCGTCGCCCATATTGCCGAAGACCATGGTCACGATATTGACTGCAGTGCCGAGGTCGTCGGGGATATTCGTCTTGCGGCGGTAGTCAATTGCCCGCTTGCCGTTCCAGGACTTAAAAACCGCTTCCGTAGCCAATTCCAGCTGCTTGTACGGATCCTGGGGAAAGTCAAAACCTTTTTCCTTTTTGACCACCTCGCGGAAAGCCCGCACCATTTCCTTCCAATCGTCAGCCGTCATCTCGATGTCAAGTTTATAGCCCTTCCTGGCCTTGAAGTCATTAAGGGGCGCCTCAAATGCCTCGTCCTGGATACCCAAAACCACAGTTCCAAACATCTCCACCAGACGCCGGTAGGAGTCATACACGAAGCGGGGATTGCCGGTCAACTTGACCATTCCGTCGGCGGTCTCATCGGTCAGTCCAAGATTGAGCACCGTGTCCATCATGCCAGGCATCGAAAATTTTGCCCCTGAACGACACGAGACCAACAAGGGATTCTTTGGGTCGCCAAACTTCTTCGCGGTCTTCTTTTCGACCTTTTTCAGCGCAGCCAGTTCCTGCTCCCACATTCCCGCGGGGAATTTCCCGACTTTTTGGTATTCATTGCATGCCTGAGTAGTTACCGTGAAAAATGGCGGAACGGGGACACCCGCGCGCGTCATATCCAGCAGACCTGCGCCTTTTCCGCCGACCAGCCCTTTTACATCGTCCCAATCACCGCCGGTAGCTTTCTCTACGTTCCTAACCTCGTCAAATAAATAAACCCATTTCTTCATTCGAGCCTCCTAAAGCTTTTATGAACTAGATTGTGAAATATTTTACCAAAAATAGTTATATTTACAAATGACAAATATCACCCCGAGCATATCAATCTGTAAATGAATTGCAAACTTAAACCTCCGGGATATCAACGATAATAGAGCGTAGCAAACCATGAATACAACTATCTTGACCATAGACGACGACCCTGCCATTACCGATTTGCTGTCAGTTATGTTGCGAGCAAGCGGTTTTGAGGTCCTGATTTCGAATACTGGAGAGGAGGGCGTTCAGATTATCAAGGAAAGGATACCTCGTCTTGTGATCCTGGATCTGATGATGCCTGACATGGACGGTTGGCAGGTATGCAAAGCCGTCCGAACCTTCAGCAGCGTGCCGATTCTTGTCCTTTCCGCACTGGATGATCCAGCTGTAGTAGCCAGCATTCTGGACGCCGGGGCGGATGACTACCTGGTCAAGCCGGTGCCCAGCGCTGTTTTGGTGGCGCACCTCAACAAGATTAGAAGGCAAACAGGAGCTCTATTCCCGCTTTCCCCTGAAAATGCCAACTGGCGGACAACAACACACCCGCTCTCGGCCCAATGACAGAAATAGGACCCGATCACGGGCCCTTTTTTTTATTTATCCGAGAACTTTGACTTTCTTGATTTTCACATTCACAAAGAAACGCAGTGCATCGGCTACAGCCTGCGGGGCTTCCATCATCGGTAAGTGGCCCGCTCCCGGCAATTCGACATAATGCGCCGACGGAAGGGCCGCTTTCATTTCTCGTCCACGTTCCGCCGGAATTAGGGCATCAGAATCTCCGTGCACAATTACCGCTGGGAACTTGAAGGTCGCAAATAGTTCAGTCGAATCGGAACGTTCAGCCATGGCGTTCAGGGCGCTAAAGATGCCCAGTGGTCTCTGTCGTAGGATCAGGGCATTTACAAGATCCTGTATCCTCTTCTCTGCGGAGATTTTGAGGGTCATCGATTCCGCTACTATCCCAATGCCCTCTTTTAGAACCTGGTTGGCTGTTGCCAGGCGACTTTGCCTCCTTTCGGGCGTATCGGCCAGGGTCTGGGTCGAGACCATACCCAGCCCGGATAAGCGATCTGGGAATTCACGCGCGAAGGCAAGTGCGACATATCCGCCCATGGAATGGCCGACAAGGTAGGCTTTCTTGATCTTGAGCCGAGTTAGCAGACCCGCGATATCCGTTGCATAATCGATGATCGAATCATCGGCCTCCATCACATCCGATTCGCCGAAGCCCCGCAGATCGGGAACGATCAGGTCGAATTCGCCTTCCAGGGAAGAAGCAACCTCGTCCCAGATACTGTGATCCAAAGGATAGCCATGGATCAGAACCAACGGCGCGCCTTTCCCCCTGCGTTCAAAGGCGATATGAATCCCATCGATGTTCAGTTTTTCCATTTCTACCTCCAGTTCACGGCAACCTTGAGTTTGCTTCCCAATTTACTGTAATAAAAGACAAACCCATTGTCCCGACCAAACTCATACACTCGCCGGGTGATATCCACATCAGCTTCACAGTATTCTGCCACCTTGTCTTTGTCCCCTGACCGAAACCATTCCACTGATTTAATGCCATCCGCAGTCTTTGCCGCACCCAAACTTGCCCTTGCCAGCGAGTCTAAGGGCAGCCGAAAATTGAGCGTCCGGCGCAGGTCGAGCAGCAGGTCAAGAGTGTGAAGCGAGCCAAAACTGAAATTCGGCATGTAAGGGCGTAGGACTTCGTAATCAAACTCGCGGATATTGAATCCAATCACTTTATCGGCAGACTTAAGTTCATCAAGAAGCGTCTGAACCTGGCTCTCCCAATAGACGGAGAAATCGTTCTTTATGGTCGAAAAAGTAACGGCGCAGGCCAAGAGTAATTTACCGGGGTCGCGTCCGCCCACTTCCTGAAATAGCTTCTGGGTCTCAAGATCGAAAAAAACCAAATTCATTTTTGATTCCCTTCCAGCCATTTGTGGCCGAATGCGAGCGCTTCTTCGCGCGTGGAGATCTCTCCTGCGGCTTGCGCCTCACGGATGGCTTCCAGCAACCGCCCGATCAAAGGGCCAGCTTCCAGCTTATACTGGGCCATTGCATCACGCCCATCCATTAGACGAGGCGGAGCCACTGTTTCTTCTGGTTTCTCCCAATAATTTTCGAGCAGCAGGTGAGCTACCTCCAGGGCGGGCCGCCAGGTTTCCGGAGAGAGCATATTCTCCTGGGTGCCGCGCAAATCCGCCAGACCGAGCAGCACAAGGTCCACACCGGCCTCGCCTACATCGCGGAAGAAACGATAGATGGCCCTCCGCGACGGTTCTTTGTTTTCAGCTTCCATGCGATGCACAAAGAAATGAAAACGCATGTGGTTTGAAATGATGATCTCAAGCCTCTCGATTTCATCATTGCTTAGATTTAGGCTGCGAGCCCGTTCCGCCGCGACGGCCGCGCCGTCACGATCATGGCCCAAGAAACGGATGCGTCCGGCCTCATCCACTGATTTTGTCGCAGGTTTCGAGATGTCATGATAAAGGGCCGCCAGGAAAAGCAAAGCGACCACCGACCGATCTGCATTAAGGGATTGGCTAAAGTGACGGTCAAATTGTTGACGGTACCTGCCAAGGCGCAGGGTTAATAACCCTGTGAACATATCGTTGGTTTTTTCGGCCTCGTATCCTGGTTCCAGGACTGCCAGGATACCTTCCAGGTGCCGGATCACACTTAGCGTATGCTCCCAAACATCCTTCACGTGCGGAGGCGACTGTTTCACGCCCTTCATAATGGAAAGCTCGGGCAAAAGATTCGGAAAAACGCCAAGCAACTCGAGAGCGCGCAGTGCTTTATCGGGGTGTGGGCCTTCGAGGATCTTAAACAGTTCATCACGCTGGCGCTCGGGTGAAACCTTGGGGAGCAAACTGGCAGCCTGAGCCATCGCTTTGCGCGTTCCGGGATCGATCTTGAACTCAAAATCGGCGGCCTGGCGCACGCCGCGCAGAATTCGGATTGGGTCGTCCTGCAGGGACGCTTTAGAGCAGGCGCGGATGATCCTGGAGCGTACATCGGACGCGCCGTTGAGAGGGTCCAGCATGGTCTGTGCGCGCAGATCGAAGGCCATCGCATTGACTGTGAAGTCCCGGCCGCGCAAATCAGAATCAAGATCAGGCCCACGGAAGGCGGCAAAATCCACAAAATTGCGCTCACCGTCTTCAGAAGAAATGATTACGCGGCCCGTATCAAATCCTTCGTCCAGCACGTAAAAGTCTGCGTTAAACGCAGATGCGACCCGCCGGGCGGCTTCAACTGCGTTCTTGGGTACTGCAAAATCATAGTCGTGAGAAACGCGGCCAAGCAGCACATCGCGCAGCGTCCCACCCACCAGGTACACTTCTTCATCAGAAAGCACCGCTTGCACACGTTCTATCAAAGGCAAAAAAGGAAAGGGAGAGGCGGGAGGCATATAGGTAATTTCGGGTTTTTCTTTATACCGGTTCTTTAGAGCGGCAAGACGCGCTTGTTCAGGCGTGCCGCCATGAGCGATGATCTTGCCCTGCAGGCGCGCAACCCAGCGTCCCGAATATGGAGAAGAATTTTGCCCGGATTTTTTCTCGATGCTCATGACCGCCCCGGTTGCAGCACCAAATCATACAGGGCGATACTTTTCCAGATCGACAACGCCGATGAAAGGAAGGTTACGATAGTACTCATCTAGGTCGAGTCCGTAGCCAAATACAAATTTGTTGGCGATCGTGAAGCCGCGATAATGGATGGGAACGATGGCTTCGCGCCTTTCGGCTTTGTCGAGCAGGGCACAGACCTTCAGACTCGCAGGTTGGCGCGTCTCGAGCATCCCTAATACCGAGGCGATCGTATGTCCGCTATCAACAATGTCTTCAACCAGTAGCACATCTTTACCGATAATGTTGGTTTGCAGGTCGAATGTTACTCGCACGTTGCCGTCGGACTCGCGCTTGCCGGCTCCGTACGAGGATACAGCCATGAAATCCATCATGTGTGGAACGGTTATGTGCCGGCTGAGATCCACCATGAAAGGCACACCCCCGCGCAGGATACAAATTAGCAAGAGCGCATCCCCGCCCTGGTAATCTCGGCTGATCTCCGCGCCAAGTTCCGCTACACGGGCTTGAAGTCTTTTCTCATCTATGAGCACTTCAGCAAGCACTTCTTTATAATCTTGCATAGGATCCCATTTCTTGATCGAATCAGAGAGCATCCGGAGACTTCGGAAGTAGCGGGGTTCTCCTGTTCACAGATGGAGCCCTGCCTATTTCGGTACCTCGTGATGAACGCGACAACGGGCCTCGTACATTTCTGATGCTCCCACAATGACCACGGGGTCGTCATATCGTGCTGGTTTGCCATTGACTAGTCTCTGGGTGCGAGAGGCATCATCGCCACAAACCATGCAGATGGCATGCAGCTTGTCGACCCGTTCCGCCTTCGACATCAAGATGGGCATGGGGCCAAATGGCTCGCCGCGAAAGTCCGTGTCCAGGCCTGCCACCAGCACACGGATGCCGTGCTCGGCCAGCTCGTGAGCGACTTCCACCACTCCTGCATCCAAAAACTGGGCTTCATCGATTCCAACGACAGTCGTATCTTTATCCAGCTTAAGCGGGATTTCCGCTGCTTTTTCGACTGGAACCGCATCGAAATTCGCCCCGGCATGCGAGGTCACCTTTTCAACCGCATAGCGGACGTCAATCGCCGGCTTAAAGACTTGTACTTTTTGTTTCGCGATCTTGGCGCGTATCAGGCGTCGGATCAACTCATCCGTCTTGCCGCTGAACATCGAACCACAAATGACTTCGATTGAACCGTGCGTATGGCGCATGCTTTCTCCTCTATTATTTGTCTGCCCCATATGCTTTCAATTACCGGCGGGAATCGACCAGCACCCGTTAAATGGTTTCTATTCAGATCAACTCAGCTTCCATGACTATCAAAACAGGCAGACGCTAATGCATCTGCCTGTTAAGTTTACTTTAGATTACCGCGACTGCAAATCCTAAACAGAAGCTTCCGGAGCCGGCGCTTCCGGCAGCTCATACCCTAGTGCCCGGAGTTTCTTCTTGGCATCGATCAGCGATTTCTGACCAAAACCCTCAATGGAGAGGACGGCCTGGTCACCCCCTTCCAGCTTCTTTAGGAACTGGCTAACCTCGATAATTCCAGCCTTTGACAACGCCTCGGTGGCACGGCTGGAAAGTCCAAGTTCGGCAACCGGACGCTCCGGTGATTTCTTGGCGATCTCTTTGGCCTTCTTGGTCTCGACGTAGGTCTGGCGAGCCGACAACTTTTTGTAGAAGCGGTCCACCTGGCCTTCGATGTCGATGATGCGCTGCGACTTACCGCTGAAGAACGGATGGCAGTTTGAGCAAATGTCGACACGCAGTTCTTTCTTCGTCGAACCCGTTGTCCAGGTCCTTCCGCAGGATGCGCAGGTTACCTTCGCGTCAGGATAATAAGTGGGATGGATCTCGGCCTTCATGTTACTTCCCTTCCGGGGCCGGCATTACATTGACACGCTTACGCCCGCGCACAAGATCGAACATTACTACCCCATCTGCAGTAGCGAATAACGTATCATCTTTTCCGGCGTCCACATTTAAACCGGGTTTGATCTTCGTCCCGTGTTGGCGGATCAAAATATTCCCGGCCAGCACAAATTGCCCGGCATAGCGTTTCACACCCAGGCGCTGGGAGTTTGAGTCACGACCATTGCGGCTGGAACCGCCACCTTTTTTATGAGCCATATCTAACCTCTCACTCTACTTGCTCGACTTCTTTGTTGAAGTCGATTTTTTCTCTGCTGGTTTCTTCCGCTTAGGGGAAGAGTCGGAAGGCGCTTTTTCAGACTTCTTCGCCGCTTTGCTCACGGCTTTCTTCGGCGTGCTCTTATCTTTGCTCTGAACCGGCTTCGGAGCTTCCGGCTCGGATTCTGCTTCGGGCTGCTCAATGGGCTCCGCTTTTTCGACTTCGCGAGTCTCGCCCGGCGTGCCAATGAAATCCACCATCAGCCGTGAATAGTGTTGGCGATGTCCGCCTCTTACACGAATGCGTTTCTTCGGACTGTATTTGAAACGGAAGACTTTTTCGCCGCGGAAATGTTCCAAAATGGTGGCTTTGACCTGGATCCCGCTCACGGTCGGGGTCCCCACCATGAACTCATCGCCATCAGCCATCAGCAGAGTACGCAGGTCAACTTGAACTCCTGCTTCATCAGCTAAACGATCCACATCGATCGTTCGTCCTTCGACGGCTTTATATTGCTTGCCGCCGCTCTCTACAATTGCATATCTCATTGGTTTCTCCAGTCATTCACTTCGCCGAACAGCTCGCGGGTTTCTTTCAACCTACGCCAACTTACGGGGAAGCTGGGTTACATACAATCGCCCTGGCGGTATTCCTGCCAGGGCAGAAGCGGACGAAATTATACATGCGGGCTAAATTTATGTCAACCGGAAGAATCCCTAAAAGTGTGGGGGGGGGGTGGGCGCGGCGGGCTTCCCATTGAGACTCTCACACTTCCTGCCTGATACATAAAACCCGGAACTTGAAACTCGATCTTAGGACGTCAATTTGACACCGCTGGTTGACAAAGCCCATGCAATCATTTATCCTGATGATCATCAACGAAGAGGAGCGCCATGAAAAAACTTGCATTAACCGGTGATGAAGCCCATCGTTTTTTCTTATGGGTCATCCCTGCTTTGATTGTCGGTATTTTGCTTTCACTGTTTATCCCCAGACCTGTACTCGGTGTCATCCGATTGAGCGATGCAATTTACGCTGCAACAGCAAAAGACCTTATCTCACAGATCGTTTATGCCCGGGATAATCCGGGAGTCCGGGCAGTGGTACTGATCCTTGACAGCCCCGGGGGTACAGTAGTGGATACAGAGGCCGTTTATATGGAATTGGCGCGCCTGAGGCAGACGAAGCCCGTTGTCACCTGGGTTAGCGGGACGGCCGCCAGCGGAGCATATTACCTGGCATCGGGGACTGATTACATCGTCGCGGTGCCCTCCTCGGAGGTCGGCAACGTTGGAGTGATCGGCTACCTGCCGCCCAGTCCAAGCATCCTGGAAGATACGATCTCGACCGGCCCTTATAAACTCTGGGGCTCGCCGCGCGACACCTCTCTGCGCGAAATCGAAATGATCAAGCAGGGCTTTTTTCAGGCAGTTACGCTGGGCCGCGGCAATCGATTGAAGATCGGCCCTGAGATACTGCTTCGGGGCCAGATCTGGCCGGCCAGTGATGCACTGCGGCTCGGATTGATAGACCAACTGGGCTCCGAGACGGATGCTTATGACAAAGCTGCAAGTTTGGCTCATCTGTGGCATTATCAAGCTGTCGACCTGTATTCCCCCGCAATATATACTCAATCACCGGGCGCTTTAGGGTTTTTCTTGCAGACCAAGGATGGAGTAAAGCTGCCATATCCATCGGAGGCGGGTACCTACATGCTCTATATCCCACCTCTACCGATCCAACAGAAGTAGGAGGACAAAATGAATCGGAAATTCATCTGGATCGCTCTGGCGGCCCTCATACTCCCTATCCTGGTGCGTCTGATATGGCTATTTCCTGGTTTCAACCTTCCGCGCTCGATCGCAACGCCGGATTATGCAAGCTTCAAAATGCCTGAGGCGCCCATTTCCACCCCGCGGCCTGAGGGTATCAAGCAAACAGGTGGCGAGGTGGTTATAGACTATGCACATTCCAATCAGTTCCAACCTGCCGAGCTCCGGGCCCTCACCGATGAGTTGGATCAGAGGGGCACCCACGTCAATTTTGAAGCGGATTCGACTTCCCTGGTCGCCAATCTCAAATCTGCCAACGCGTACGTAATCGTTTCTCCATCCATTGGATTCACGCCGGAAGAGACCAACCTCGTTCAAGGTTTCATAAGCCGCGGGGGGCGGTTGGCCGTTTTCACCGATGCCACTCGAGGCCAGGTAACCTATGACTTCCAGGGGAATCCTGTGGGCAACATTTCCGATGTGAACATAACAAATCCTCTGCTCGAACCGTTTGGGATTACGGTCAATGCCGATTATCTTTACAACCTGGTTGAAAATGAAGGGAACTTCCGCAACATTTATTTCAAGTCTTTTGGCAAATCTGACCTGACCTGGGGCCTTGGCCGGGTGGTGTTTTATGGTACACACTCGGTTGAAACTGATTCGGGGTTGGCCTTGCTGGTTGGGGACGATAAGACTCTCTCATCCTCAACCGACGCGACACCGGGAAATGATCCGAAACAAGGCTGGAACGCGGCCGTCTTGAGCCAGGACGGGAACGTCTTCGCCGCCGGTGATTTCAGTTTTCTGACGCCTCCCTACAATACGGTTGGTGACAATGCCATCCTCATCAACAATATCGCCGACTTCCTTCTGGGGGGTCAAAAAAGATACGTCCTCGCAGATTATCCTTATATTTTCAGTGGATCGCCAGTAGACATCCTGCCAACTACCAATGTACAGATGACCGCAGGGATAACGGATGCACTATCGAAACTGCAGGCAAGCCTGGCGGCGACAAATACAGAACTCCAGGTGGTAAAGAACGCGCCTGATAATGCCAACCTGATCGTCCTGGGTACGTTTTCCTCGAGCGACGATTTGACCAAATTTGTAGAGCCTTTCAGCCTGAAGCTGGATGAGGCCAACGATTTTATTGAGGTCCCACAATTCGGCAAGCTTGGGCGCTCGGGTAACGGGCTGTTGTTATATAATCACGCACGACAAGGCGCCACACTCGTTTTATTAGCCGATACCGTGGACGATGTGGCAACGCTCATGGATACGTTGAGCAGCGGCGATCTTAGCGGCTGCTTGCTGCAGGGCGATGTGGGTGTATGCAGCACGGGAGTCGGCGGCAGTTTCTCCGAAAGTAGTATGCCTACGCCCGCAGCTACGCCGCTGAATGGAGAAACTCCGCTAACGGCAACGCCGTCCGGCTAAGCAGAAAAGGCAAGATATTAGATCAAAGGAGAGAGCATGGGTAGAATGGTGAAGATTGGTGCGATTTCAGGGTACCTTGGAAGACCATCCGGCGAAGGTCCATGGCCTACAGTGCTTGTTATCCATGAATGGTATGGTCTGACGAATCATATCGAATCCGTAGTAGACCGGTTTGCCGGTCTGCACTATTTTTCCTTCGCCCCCGATCTGTATCACGAGGAAATGGCGCTGCCGGGGGATTCACAAAAGGCTAGCGAGCTCCAACAGAAATACGCTCCCACCGCGCTTGATGATTTGAACGAAGCCTTCGATGCCCTCAAGAGTCATCCTGATTGCTCCGGAAAGATAGGGAGTGTGGGTTTCTGCTATGGCGGGCGCATGTCCCTTGCGCTCGGCATCAATCGGCCCGTTGACGCCATCTGTACTTTTTATGGTGGCGGCATGCAGCAGCTTTTCGATCAGCTTGGAAGCCTGAAGGCCCCCGTTCTCGGGCTTTATGGTGATAATGATAAGTCCATTCCGGCCGGAACCATCCAGGAATTCGATAAATTGCTCGACAAGGTGGGCGTCGAGCATGAGGTGGTCGTCTATCCTAATTCCGGTCACGCCTTCTTCAGGGACAATGATCCGAACACTTATCGGCCCGAGGCGGCCAGGGATGCCTGGGACCGCGCAACGAAATTCCTCGCAAAGAACCTGAATTAGATTCTAATTATTCCCTTCCCCCGAGATTTAAGGGAATTTTTGCCTACCAGCGAGCTTCGCAAAGATCACTGGGATTCAGACTCCTCCAGGTCCATTCTTATGGATGTGCGTGCACTGATTTATTGACAAAACATGCAGCCTCCTGTACCCTCACATCATGTTGGAACTAACAACCGGCCAGCGTCAAATCATAGAGGCTCCTCTAAACACCAGGCTGTTCCTCTCCGGCCCGGCGGGTACAGGAAAATCTACGGTTGGTGTCGAACGATTGAATTATCTGCTCGCCAATGGGGTACCCGGCGAATCCGTTCTCGTTTTGACCCCCCAACGGACGCTCCAGGAACCCTATCTCGAAGTCATTCGTTCACCTGCTACCCTGGCGGGCGGTGAAGTGACTCTGGCTACACTTGGTGGCTTGGCGCGTCGTATGTGCGATCTGTTTTGGCCCCTCGCTTCCGTGTTGGCCGGTTTTGCCTACCCCGGCCGCCCACCGGTGTTCTTAACTCTCGAAACTGCCCAATACTACATGGCGCATATTGTACGGCCCTTGCTCGACCAGGGCTATTTCGAGTCCGTGACGATTGACCGTAACCGTCTCTACTCGCAGATAATTGACAACCTGAACAAATCCGCAGCGGTCGGGTTCCATTACACAGAGATCGGGGAACGCCTCGATTCCGCCTGGTATGGCGAACCGGCCCAACGTCGTGTTTACGCCGACGCGCAGGACTGCGCTTCGCGCTTCCGTGATTATTGCCTGGCTCATAATCTGCTGGATTTTTCCCTGCAGCTCGAAACCTTCCTCACCCATTTATGGCCGGATTCCACCGTTCGCAATTTCCTGGTCCGAAATTATCGTCACCTCATTTACGATAACCTCGAAGAAGACGTTCCGCGTGCACATGACCTGCTGCGCGAGTGGCTTCCAGAATTCGATTCGGCTCTCCTGATCTACGACCAGGATGCAGGCTACCGGCGTTTTCTCGGCGCGGATGTTGACACAGCCTGGGCCTTGCGTGAATTGTGCAACGACCATGTTACCATGCAGACAAACTTTGTTAATTCGGAAAGCGTTTCGCGTTTGGAAAGATCACTTTCCGAGGTATTTACCGAATCTCCGGCAATCCTTACCCCTGACGATAAAAGAAGGGCAAACGTTCGAGATAGTTTTAGTATCATCCAAACGCGTTTCTATCCGGAGTTATTGACGGCGATCAGTAGCGAAATCAAACGATTGATAGACGGGGGTCTGCCCCCCTCGGAGATCGTGGTCATCGCGCCCTATCTATCTGATGCCCTCCGTTTTTCGCTGACCGAACGCCTCGAGGAACAAAGTATCCCGTGGCGCTCGCACCGCCCCTCGCGCTCCCTGTATGATGAACCTGCCAGCCATGCCCTGCTCACATTGGCGGCTCTGGCCCATCCTGCCTGGAATATCCACCCGCCGAAATTTGATGTTGCTTATGGCCTGATGCAGTCCATTGAAGGCCTTGATTTGGTGCGCGCCCAACTTCTGACCGACATCGTCTACCATCAACGCGATCTCTCGCTTGCCCCCTTCGACGGCATCAAGAGCGACATGCAGGAGCGGATCACATTTTCCATCGGCAATCGATATTCCACGCTTCGGGAGGCAATGCTTACCTATCGAGACTCGGAGCTGCTCCCTTTGGACCACTTCCTTAGAAAACTTTTTGGCGAGGTTCTCTCCCAGGCCGGATACGGCTTTCACCGCAACCTGGACGCAGCCCGCGTGGCGGCCAGCTTGATCGAGTCGATCCAGAAGTTCCGGCTAGTGATGGAATCATCCCTGGACATCGAAAGTTTGGGACGCGAATACATTTCCCTGCTCAATGACGGTGTGATCGCCGCCCAATACCTTGAATCATGGAAAGTCGATGCGAAGGAGGCTGTACTGTTGGCGCCTGCCTATACTTTCCTTATGATGAACCGCCCCGCGACAGTGCAATTCTGGCTGGATGCGGGTTCAAGCGGATGGTACGAGCGTTTATCCCAACCGCTTACGCATCCCTATGTTCTTGCACGCAGCTGGGCTGCCGGCCGCGTGTGGAGCGATGCCGACGAAGTGCAGGCATCGAGGGATGCTATGGCCCGCCTGGTTACAGGTTTGCTGCGGCGCTGTCGCGAGCGCATTGTCCTCGGGCTGGCTGAATTGGGTGAGAGCGGATTTGAGCAAAGGGGAGATATGTTGAAGGCGTTCCAGCAGGTGTTGCAGGAAACAGGGGAAGACTAGGTGGATTTTGTTTTGTTCGAGGAGATTTCTCTTCCTGTCATGGGGGCCCTGAAATCGTAAAAACAAGTGTTTAAGAACTGACTATGGTTGCTGTAGCGTTATTCGACTGAAATGATACCGATTTTTACTCCTCGCTCCTCTCAAGAAAAAATACTCGCTTATCGTGGTGGCAGGCTGGGCATTGCAGCGGTCCCCGGTGCAGGCAAGACGTACACTCTCTCCGCCCTTGCTGCAAAGCTTATTGCTGACGGCCGAATTGGCTCTGATCAGGAAGTACTGGTTGTCACATTGGTGAATTCGGCGGTCGATAACTTCGCCCAGCGCATCGGATCGTTCGTACAGCAGCGCGGGCTGATTCCGCATCTTGGTTATCGCGTCCGGACGTTGCACGGTCTGGCGCACGATATCGTGCGCGAGAAACCGGGACGCGTCGGGCTGGAGGAACGTTTTAGCATCATCGATGAGCGGGAAGGAAATTTCATCCGGCGCGAAGCCGTTAATGCCTGGCTGGCTTCGCATGCTGGCTCTCTGGACGACATGCTTGATCCCGCCATGGACCAATCCAAACGAGACTGGGTTTATCGCAAACAGTTGCCCGAAGCCCTGGAATCGCTTACCTTGGCTTTTATCCGTTCAGCAAAAGACCGCCGTCTTACTCCGGAACGCCTGCAGGCCCAACTTGATGCAGCGCCCGGGCCGCTTTTGCTTGCGGAAATGGGGCTCGAGATTTACGCCGATTACCAGCACGCTCTGGCCTATCGGGGCGCGGTGGATTTCGACGACCTCATCCGGCTGGCTCTGGACCTGCTTGAAAGCGATGATGAATACCTTGAGCGCTTACATTATCGCTTCCCCTTTATCCTTGAAGATGAGGCTCAGGATTCCAGTGAACTGCAGGAGGCCATTCTCGGTAAGTTGGCGGGAGAGCATGGAAACTGGGTCCGCGTTGGCGATGCCAACCAGGCAATTTTTGAAACCTTTACCACGGCCTCCCCTGAGCTCCTGCGCCGCTTTATCAGCGCCAACTCGCATGTGGATATGGATGAATCGGGGCGGTCCCAGCCAGGCATTATCTCTCTTGCCAACCATCTTATTGACTGGGTTATGAATGAGCATCCGGATTTGGAAGTGCGCTCCGCCTTGGGGATGCCGCATATTCGACCCGCCCCCCCTGATGACCCACAGCGTAATCCACCCGAGGATAGATCAGGCATCCACTTTGTTCGCCGTCGTTTTACCCCTGAGGAGGAGGTGGATGCTGTGGTAAATTCCTTGGAGAAGTGGCTTCCCGATCATAAGGACGCGACGGTCGCCATACTGGTGCCCAGGAATACCAGGGGCGTAGAGGTCATCAATGCCCTCAAGGACAAACATATTGATTATTTGGAATTCCTCGCCAGCACCTCCGTTACTCGGGCGGCTGCCGGCGCCTTAAACCTTCTCCTGGCATATTTATCTGATCCGCAGTCCTCTGCGAAACTGTCGAAGGTGTATCAGGTCTGGCGGCGCGATTGGCGCGAGCAAGGGGAGCGCATTGAGCTGTACCAGCTGATCGCCAGGCTGATCCACAAATGCGGTGAGCTGGAAACGTTCCTCTCGCCCGGTCCTGGCCGCGATTGGCTGGACACAATTCCTGAGGCGGAGGCAGAGCCGGTCCGGCACGAGTTGTCAGAGTTTCGAGTGAGCGTCAATCGCTGGCTCAATGCAGTGACGCTTCCTATCGATCAATTGGTGTTAACCCTTGCCCAGGATCTGTTTACCGAGCCAGCCGACCTGGCCCTCGCCCACAAACTTGCATTGGTATTACAGCAGGTTGCCGATGACCATGGCGATTGGCGTCTTCCTGAATTGGCCTCTGAATTGGCCGTCATTGCCAGGAACGAGCGTCGCTTCATTGGCTTCTCGTCCGATGATTCGGGCTTCGACCCGGAACGTCACAAAGGTAAAGTAGTGGTGACAACCATGCATAAGGCCAAGGGGCTGGAATGGGAGCGCGTTTACCTGATGTCGCTGAATAATTATGATTTTCCGTCCAACCAGCCAAATGACCGCTTCATCTCTGAAAAGTGGTTCGTCCGAGGAGGGTCTGAATCTGGAAGCCGAGGCGCTGGCCCAACTGGACGCCGCCCTGGCCTCAGGTGAATACGAATGGTACACGGAAGGCGCCGCCACGCTCAAAGCGCGCGTGGATTACATCAAAGAGCGTTTGCGTTTGTTCTACGTGGGAATCACACGCGCCAAACGCGATCTGATTGTGACCTGGAATTCTGGCAGACAGGGGAACACCACGCCGTCCGTCCCCTTTATAACCCTGCAGGCCTGGTTGGAAGAATCACAAATCGATCAGATATAGAACCAGTTAATCGAGTCGATGGAACAAGTAGCTGGATTAATCATTGCTATAATAGAATTATGAATAAAACCAGGACTTTCGGCGCCATCGAAGCAGGGGGCACAAAGTTCGTTTGTCTGGTCGGCACTGGGCCGGGAAATATCGAGGCACAAGTGCGCATCCCGACAACCTCACCGGAAGAGACATTGGACAAAGTTATACAGTTTTTCCAACCCTACGTGTTGGAGCAAAGGATCGATGTCATCGGCATCGGCTGTTTTGGTCCTGTTGATTTGGCCCGCGATTCTAGCACCTATGGCTTCATCACCTCTACACCCAAGCCGGGATGGAGCTACACCGATATAGCCGGAACACTCCAGCGCGGGCTGCAGATAAATATCACATTTGATACCGATGTAAATGCCGCCGCGCTGGGCGAGTTCCGTTGGGGTATTAGCAAGGACCAGGATCCCTCTTTGTATGTGACAATTGGCACTGGGATCGGTGGTGGCTATATCAAAGACGGCAAGCCCTTGCTGGGCTTGTTAAGTCCGGAGATGGGACATATTTATATCAGGCATGATATTGCCCTTGATCCTTTCCCCGGGTCCTGTAGGTTCCACGGCGACTGCTTCGAAGGTCTCGCCAGCGGACCGGCTCTACAAAAACGTTTCAATGTTCGCGGCGAGATCCTCGCTGATGACCATCCTTTTTGGAATATCGAAGCTGGCTATATTGCATCTGCATTGGCGAACTATATACTTGTGCTTTCGCCCAAAAGACTTATTTTGGGCGGCGGCATCCTGCAGCGCGCGTTCCTTTTTCCCTTGATCAGACGAAAAGTGCTTGAAGAGCTCAACGGGTATGTCCAGGCCTCCGCTTTGCTGAATTGTATCGATGACTACATTGTTCCTCCTGACCTGGGGAATCAATCAGGGGTCTTGGGCGCTCTTGCCATGGCACAGGCCGCGATGGAGTGAAGCTCGCCAATTTCATGGATCCTCCGAATTCTGGTTCGCAAGATAATCGCTATAGCCTCCGATATACTCAACCAGTCTACCGCCCTCAATAGCCAGTATTCTTCCTACGGTGCGATCCAAAAAATAACGGTCATGCGAAACCACCAGCACCGTCCCCACAAAATCCGTCAGGGCTTGTTCCAATACTTCAGCCGAGGCAATATCAAGATTATTAGTCGGCTCATCACGTCTTGAGGCTTTAAAAAGAGTAGAATTACCAGCAAATGACTTCCATAAATTTAACGTCGAAAATCCAGGAGCCCTTCACTTTTTCGCAGTCCTCCCTTCAAGACTATGCTGACTGTGCCCGGCGCTTTCAACTGCGATATGTTGAACAGCTTCATTGGCCCGCGGTGGAATCCGAGCCGGTCCTCGAGAATGAGCACCGTCAATTCGAGGGCCAGACCTTCCATCGCCTTATCCATCAGCAACTTTTGGGTCTCCCACCAGAAAGGCTTGCCCGGCTGGCCAACACTCTTAATCTGGAACGCTGGTGGCAAAACTTTCAATCATTTGATTTTGGTCTCGGTGACTATACGCAATACCCTGAAATCTCCCTCTCCTCTCCACTCGGCGACCATCGTCTGATCGCCAAATATGATTTGATCGCCGTCAAGCCCGGCGAGAAGGCCCTCATTTTCGATTGGAAAACGTCCGTCAAACGGCCGCGCGATGAATGGATGGCCGCGCGCTGGCAGACACGCGTCTATCGCGCGCTCCTCACACAGGCCGGCAGTCATCTTAACCGGGACGTTCCTTTTGAGCCTGAACAGATTGAGATGATTTACTGGTATGCAGATTTTCCTGCCCAGCCGGCGCGCTTAAATTACGACAATAAACAGTTCAAGCGTGATTGGTCCGCCATTGAGACGATTGTGGGCGAAATTTCGGCTGAGAAGAAATTCCCCCTTACTGAAGACGAAGATTTCTGCCGGTTCTGCTCTTATCGTTCGTACTGTGAGCGTGGCACGCAGGCAGGCAGGCTGGATGAAGCCCTGGCCGAGCCGGAATCGGATGGCGCCTTTGATGTTAATTTTGAACAGATCGGGGAAATCGAATTTTAATTGGGCCTGGAATTTGCAACCCAACCGCTTAATGGCCTGCTATTTGGTCACATAGATTCCCAAATGGTCAGCGACTGGTCGCTCGCGGCCGGGGATGTAATTGTCTATCGGTGAGTTCAGGATTCGAGGCTGACCGTCCTTACCTTCAACCACCATTGTGGAGGAACCGCCGCCGTCCAGGTTCATGGCATACTGTGCACCAAGCGATATCATCAGATTGGCTAGTTCACTCAGCGTGATGCCTTCGCTATAGAGGGGCTGTCTACCATCCACCACAACCAGGTATAGATATCGGCCGCTTTTTGAATAGCCAATTGCCGTTCGCGGTTGGGTTGTTGAATTATCCAAATCTGGAATGGGGTCGCCACCCATTACGAGCAGATATTCGCCCGAGATCGCATTGAAAGGTTTATGAGGCGCGTCAAAACTCATCTGATTGTGTGACGTGATAAATAATGTTGGCACATTTTCCGTGGAAGTCCAATAGACTTTGCCACGCGAAGCCGTATCCCCGCGCGGCCGGACGGGATCGCCCATGTGAGGATAGTAATCCGCTGGGCTGCGCGACCACCAGGGCGAGAAACCATCACCATTTACAGCGATTTGAACACCAAATTCCCGCATGAATTGCGAGGTAGTGCGCGCTCGCAGTGGATACTGGCTTCCGTTGGCATCGGGCGGGGTGACAAGGAAACGCAATCCCTTTGTGCGCAGATCGATGGTGATCACATGTATGACCATCGGTCGTGGCGACAAGACTACTTTGCGAGCATAATCAACCCCAGTGAACAAACGCTCCTTGGAAGGGATTTGTAGTGGACGCCCATGATTGTAGACTAGGAATCCGCCGGTGAAGATCGCCATCAGAACCAGGACGATCAGCAAATACCGGAACCGTTTTTGCCTGACCATAAATAGAGTTTACCAAATTCCGTTCAGACATGGATTCAACAGAAGATGGTGATTACTGTCGCACTGTAGCAAGAATGTGCAAAAAGAGGAGGGGCCAGAGAATTGTTCCCGGCACGTTCTTTTTTCGCGATCTGATGCCCCTTTGCTGAAAAAAGTCGGGGAAAAGCCTTAAGTAGCTAGAATTACGCGATGAACTCTTGCTCTGCCTGCCGCATGGACTTGAACGACTCGATGGCTACTTCCAGCATGGATGAATCCGGCTCGCGGGTGGTTAGAGATTGCAAGGCAAGGTTGGGCCTGATAAGCCAACGAACGAATGGATTCTTCAGGTGATTTGCGGTCCAGCGAATATACTCGAGTGCCAGGCCGGCGAGCACCGGGATAAGCAAAATGCGGCTGATTAGGCGCCATAGAATTGGCAGGGGCCCCAGCGCCGTGAAGACCAGGATTGAAAACAATACCAGGGTCAGCAAAAAAGCGGTACCGCAGCGGGGGTGTTCCAGCGAAAACTTCGCCACCGATTCCGGGGTCAATTCGGCGCCCGCCTCGTAGGCATTGATGGTTTTATGTTCCGCTCCGTGATAAGCGAACAACCGTCTGATATCGGGCATGAAGCCTATGCCCCAAATATAGCCTACCAGCAAGAGAAGTCTGAGGAGACCCTCAAAAAGGTTGCTCAACCAGGCATTCCAGCCGAGATATCTTTCGGTGAGACCACCAAGGCCGGCCGGGAGCAGGAAAAAGAGACCGACCCCAAAGATGAGGGCGAAACCCAGGGTTACGTAGAGGACTGGGCCTTCCAGTTTTTCTTCTTCTCCGGTCTGCGTGTTGGCTGCTATCGTCAATGCCCGCATGCCGATTCCGAGCGCATCCCACAGTAAAATGACTCCGCGTAGGAAGGGGATCTTTACTATCCACGAACTATAAATTTCGCCCAGCTTTTCCTTGTGGACGACGATCTTGCCATCCGGCGCGCGCATGGCAATCGCGAAGCCTCTTTGCCCGCGCATCATCACGCCCTCGATCACAGCCTGCCCGCCATAAGTGATTATTCGATCTTCCATGGTTTTACTTTAGATTATAGAAAAAGTGTATCAGCGCGTCGATCCCTTTGTACCAGGTTGGTAAATGCAATTTCTCGTTGGGCGAATGGGCATCACAGTCCGGTAAAGCAAAGCCGGAAAGCACCGAATCCACACCCAGCCGCTTCTGCAGCTGGACGACGACACCAATCGAACCGCCTTCGCGTAAAAAATAGGGTTTCTTTCCCCAAACCGTCTCCATGGCTCCGCTCATTGCCTTTACGCCGATGGTATCCTTACTGACCAGGGCGGCGCCCGCCCCATGCAGGTACGTTAGCTCCCATTTTATATCCTTGGGGGCCCGCTGCTTGAGATATTTTCTCATCTGCTTGATGGTTTGCTCGGGGGTCTGATCCGGGACCAGACGGCAGGAAATTTTCGCCATAGCCCACGCGGGCAGCACCGTCTTCGAGCCGGGACCGGTAAAACCTGATAGCAGTCCATTGACTTCCAAGGTTGGCCGGGCGCCCAACCGCTCGGGCGGCGTAAACTTGGGCTCGCCCCAGAGCGCAGGTACACCTGTCTGCTCCAGATACAATTTCTTATTGAGGGGCAACCGCGCAAATTCTTTGTGTTCCTTCTTGCTCAGCTTACGAACTTTTTCATAAAAACCGGGGAGCGTGATTTTCCCATCCTGGTCGTGCATACCGGCAATCAGTTCGGCAAGTGCTTGAGCCGGGTTATGGACCGTTCCGCCGAATAAGCCGGAGTGTAGATCCTTGCTCGGCCCATAGACCCTCAGTTCGAAATACGCCAGACCGCGTAGGCCTGTGGTTATGGACGGTTTATCGGCTGCAAGGATTCCCGCATCCGTGTTCAGGCAGAAATCGCAACTGAGTAATTCTTTGTGATTTTTGATGAAATCATCCAGGTGGTCTGAGCCAATCTCCTCTTCACCTTCGATCAGCCACTTAACATTCACTGGCAAGCCGCCGTTCTTCACAATGGATTCGACTGCCTTGAGAGACGCCAGCACCTGTCCCTTCATGTCAGCGGACCCGCGGGCAAACAGGTTCTCTCCGATGACGGCTGGTTCAAACGGCGGGTTTTTCCAAAGCTCCAACGGGTCGGCAGGTTGGACGTCGTAGTGTCCATAGATCAGAACGGTCGGCGAAGTCTTTCCCGCGCCAAGCCACTCGCCATAGACCACAGGATGCCCACCGGTTGGCATGATTTGCACCTTGCTCATACCGATCTTTTGGAGCTGGCTCGACATCCATTCCGCTGCAAACTGCATGTCGGCTTTATGAGCAGGATCAGTCGAAATGGACGGGATGGTCAGGACTTCATTCAATTCAGTGAGGAACCGTTCTCGATTCTGTTTTGCGTATTCGAGAGCCTGATTGAGCATATCTTCTCCTATTCGATTCTCCTTGATGAACGGTCTCCAATTAATCGAAGATCGATTTCCGTTTCTTATGGCGTGACGGTCGGCTCGGGAGTCTGTTCAAGGGCGCGCCGAGTTAATAAGTACCACGTGTTGATGAATGCCAGGCGATCACTAGTATCATACAACGTTACCGCTCCCTGGACCCCGTGTACTTGGGCATCTATACCATAGCTATAGACCGGATAGTATAACGGTAGCGAGGGGAGCTCCTTTGCGAAGATAACCTGAAAATTACGATAGAGTTGGGCACGGACCGTGAAGTCGGTTTCTGTGCGGGCCTGTTCGAGATATTCACTTGCGGATGCGTTGTCCCACTGTGAATAATTCTGCCCGCCGGTAGCCTCAGCCTGGTGCCAAAACGGGTAAGGATCAGGATCGGGGGTGCGGGCCAGATTAAGATCCGCCAGCGCCGCTTGATAGGAACGCGGGCCAAGGTAAGTTGCCACCATCTGGCTGTAAGGAACCGGCTGCAGGTTTACCTGTACACCTATCTGCGCCCATTGTTGTTGAACCGCCTGTGCGATCTGGGTATGGAGTGCATCGTCCGGGTGTACAAGGGTAAAGTTCAGCGCCGTATTGTCTTTGGCTCGCACGGTGCCGCCTGACGCGGGGATTACGTACCCTTCACCCTTTAGCAGACTGACGGCGCCTTCAGGGTCGTAATTGATATGCTCCACCCCATCATAGTGCGCCCAGGAACCCGGAAGGACGGGTCCGTCTGCGACAATTGCTTCTCCGTGAAGAAAAGAGGAAACAATGCCATCGCGGTTCAAGCCAAGCATCAACGCACGACGAACGTTGGCGTTCTGAAGGAATTGAACCTCGTTGTTATTCAAGTTGAGAAGGATAATGCTCATCTGGGGAAGCTGGCTGGTATAAACCGACAGGTTAACGTCCTCGAGGGCTTGCGGTAAGACATCTGAAGTGAGCTGGCTTACGCCCAGCACCTCGCCCTGTTTATACGCGTCATACGCGCTCTTGGAATCCGGATAGTAACGGAAAACAACCTGTTGAATAAAAGGCTTCTGTTCGAAATAACTATCATTTACGGTCAAAACCACGCCGGTGATCTGCCCATTATCGATGATCAGGTGGTCAAATTTATACGGACCGCTGCCAACCGGGTTGATGTTAAAGGGAGCATCCGCAAGCTGGCCGGGTGGTGTGGATTGAAGTATATGCTTTGGGAGTATGCCAAAAGTTGCGTAATCCAGGAAGGGGGCGAACGGCTCAGGTAGTGTGAACTTCAGGTTCTTGTCATTCAATTTCTTGACGTCGATTTTCGCCCATAAATCCTTGATGTCTTGGGGAAAAAGCGAACCGGTCTTGATCAGGTCAATCGTAAAGATAACGTCATCGCTCGTGACCGGTGTGCCATCCTGCCATACTGCGTTAGGACGCAAGGTAAAATTGTAGATCGTGCCGTCGGGGGAGGTGCCCCAGGCCTCGGCCAGGTCCGGCTCAGGCAGGCCGTGGCTGTCAAATTTAATAAGTCCGCTAAAGATCAGCCGATCTACGTCGCGGTCAGCGGGGTTGTTCCAATCAAGCAGAGGGTTGAGACGGCCCAGCGAGCCGATCGTTCCTTCGGTATAAACGCCGCCGGGAGCCGCTTGGGGCAGAATAGGTGTGAGCACCGGTTGTTGGCTGAGCAAAAGCACAGCCACAATGACCAGCGTCGCCAGGACAACCAATATCTGCCAGCGTAAACGTCTCATGGTTAAATTTAGGGTTCGAAAAGCGGGATGAAGAGAAAAGAAGAAAGGCCTGCGGCCCGTTTTGCTTGCAGCCAGACGAAAAAGCAGGCATACGCCGTCGGCCTTTCCCGGTTAGCCGCTAGCGCGAAACAATTACTACAACGAAAGCGAGCACAAAGAACACAGCGCTCAAAACGATTGTGACCCAGAATAATACGCGCTCAATTCCACGGCGGGCGGTGAAAACACTACTAGCATCCGCGCCTGTAAGACCACCCAGGCCGGCGCCCTTGCTCTGTAGGATAACACTGAGGATGAGCCCTACAGCAGTTATAATCAGCGCAATATCCAGAAACTTTACCATACGTGTGCCTCCTGAAAATTAGCGGGCAAATTATACCTGTGTTAGAGGAAAGTCGTCAACCAACCGTTTTTTGGCAAACTCACCATACTTCAGTGTGGGCATAATTACACGAAATAGAAGTAGCCCTTCTGAATGGGCGTGACAACGTGGCCGTCTACCCACAAGTACCAGATGGGTTGATGAGAGAAAGGCAGTCATCAGAATAGGTATACAGAATATCCTAAGAAACATTCATGGAAGAAATCATCATCAACTTGCACATGCACACCCATTATTCCGATGGGAGCGGCAGCCACCGGGATATCGCCCTGGCTGCAATCGAATGTGGTCTGGATGCTGTTATCGTAACTGATCACAATGTGCTGGTGGATGGATTTGAAGGTTACGTCAAAAGCGGAACTGGGCGGGTGCTGATGCTGGTGGGCGAGGAAGTACACGACCAGGACCGCGACCCACAAAAAAACCATCTACTGGTATTCGGCGCCCGAAATGAAATGGCGACGTTCGCTGACGATCCAAAGTCCCTCATTAAGAATGTCACCGATTCCGGAGGTATCTCGTTTCTCGCACATCCAACCGATCTCGCCGCACCGGCGTTCAACGAGACCGATATCTCCTGGGATGATTGGTCAGTCGGCAGCTACACCGGCCTGGAACTTTGGAACGGGTTTAGCGAACTAAAAACGTTCATACCTACAAAGCTTCATGGGATTTTTTACGCTTTTTTCCCGGAGCTCATTGCGCACCGCCCTCCCCAAAAGACGCTTCAAATATGGGACGAGCTGCTCCAACAGAGGCGGGTGGTGGCCATCGGCGGCTCGGATGCGCACGCTTTGCGGATGCGCCTGGGTCCGATACGTCGTACCATTTACCCTTACACTTTCCATTTCCGGGCGATTAACACACACATCTTTGTTCCGAATCCTCTAAGCAGGGATTTGGATACCGATAGGCAAATGATCTACAATGCCCTGGCCGCAGGGCATTGTTTCGTCGCTTACGATTTGCCCCGTTCAACTCGCGGCTTCCGCTTCACCGTCCGCGGGGGCGAAGCTGCTGGTATTGTGGGAGATGAGATCGAAGCGCGGGGTGGAATTACGTTGCAGGCTTATGTGCCGTTTTTCGCCGAAATTCGGCTGATAAAGAACGGCAAAGTCTTGAAAACAGCCAAGAGAGCCCAGGCGCTCACCCATATTACGCATGAACCGGGTATTTATCGAATCGAAGCGTACAGGAATTATCTCGGACTAAAGCGCGGATGGGTTTTCAGCAATCCAATTTATGTCCGCTAGAGAACGGGACTCACCTTTGAGTATCCGGATCCTTCAGTTGGATCTTCATTCCCCTGACATCGAAAGGCGACGCCCTGCTAGGGTATTCAACGGGCGCCACCCCTTCCAAGGCTTTTCCTCCTCCACAAAAACAACATCTTAGCGTACAATCAACCTGATTTTCAAGGTACGTCCCATACGTGCCTTTCCGCTCTTGAATAGCCCACGGCTTTGACGAGAGCAATCCCATGGAAAGGAGGCATCCCTATGCGTAAATATGAATTAGTTTGTGTGATCCAGCCTGATCTGGACGAAGCCACTTTTAATGGCGTGCTCGACCGCGTCAAGGGCTGGATTACAGATTCAGGTGGAAGCGTGGATAAGGTGGATGTGTGGGGCAAACGCAGGCTGGCCTACGAAATCCGCAAGCAACGCGAAGGAAGTTATGTGTTGTTCAATCTCTCGCTTCAACCCACGGCTACGGCCGGATTGGAACAGAACTTGCGTTATACTGAAACCCTCATGCGGCATTTGTTGACAATTGTTGATCAATAAATGTGTCTAGGGTTCATTTCCGGCGGTCTATAAAAAGATCTGGCACCATGAATTCTCATCTTCTAAATCAAGCGCTCAGTTTTAGCCTCCAAGTTATCGACTGTTTGCCTTGAGTTCGTTTCAGGCTGGACCAAGAAGCATTGTTTAGCGATTAATGAGAGAACCACTAAAAAGGAGATTGACATGAGCCGAGGCTTGAACAAAGTAATGATTATCGGTCATCTGGGCAAAGATCCCGAAATGCGTTACACACCTTCCGGCCGTCCCGTGACCACCTATACCGTGGCAGTTAGCCGCTCCTGGAACAGTGCGGATGGAGAGCGGCATACCGAAACAGAGTGGTTTAATATTGTAGCCTGGGGCAACCTTGCCGAGATCTGCAAACAATATCTGACCAAGGGGCAACAAGTCTATATCGAGGGCCGGCTCCAAACCCGCCGCTGGGATGACAAAGAAGGTCAGAAACATACCAGTGTCGAGATTGTAGCCAATGAGATGATGATGTTGGGCGACCGCCGCGATGCGAATCACGCCGGAGAAGAGCAATCTGCAGCGGCAGAGACGGAACCCGCCGCTACCGAAGATGAGTTCCCGTTCTAGGATTATGGAGTAAAGAATGGCTGATGAAAGAGTAAATGAAGGCGGTCACGAAGGCGGCACTGGAGAGCGCCGTTTCTTTGCCCGTCCGAAGTTCTGTCAGTTTTGTGCTGATAAAAGTATAGCTATTGATTATAAAATGGGAGATATGCTGCGACGATTCATCACCGACGACGGAAAAATCCGTCCTCGCCGTCAGACAGGAACCTGCGCACGGCATCAACGCGTTCTGGCGGGCGCCATCAAGCGGGCCCGGCACATCGCGCTGCTCCCATATACGGGGGGACGTTGGGAAGATAACTCTCGCTAGACAATTACAGGCCGGGGCATGGAGCAACGCCATGCCCCGCAGTTCTATATCAGGAGTAAGAACAAATGGCAAACCCGCGGGAAAAAAAACCCGTGCTTCACACGAAGAAACATATCGCCCGCTTGGAACGTGAACGACTCCAGACGCGCCTTATCTTGTTCAGCTTTATAGGCGTGCTGGTTATCATTGTGGGTCTGGTGGTCTATGGATATCTCGACATCAAATATTTCGAGGCGCTTAAGCCGGTCGCCAAGGTCGAGAATGTCAGCATCCCGGTCGGCGAATGGCAGGCACACGTTCGCATGCAGCGCGGCCAATTAATAAGCCAGCTTCAACTTTACCAGCAATATTCTCAATATTTCGGGATGGATTTGAACTCTCAAGAGCAGCAGATATCGTCACAATTGGATTCACCTACCACCCTTGGACAAACCGTCCTAGACCAGATGATCGACGAGCAGCTGATACGCGATGAAGCTGCAAAGCGCGGCATTAGCGCCAGCAAAGCCGAGGTTGATCAGGCCATCCAGGCTGCATACCAATTTTTTCCGAACGGAACGCCCACGCCGACCATCACGCCGACGCCAGTTGAGCTCCCCACTCTATCACCGCAGACCCTGGCCTTGGTGACCATCACTCCCACATCGACGGCCGTGTTGACGGAAACCCCGGCACCGACCTTCACACCGAATCCACTGGCATCTCCTACGGCCTCTGCCACTCCGGGACCGACTGCTACAGCGGGGCCAACCTCGAACTCCTCTCCCCACTTCGACGCCTTACACGCAACAAGGCTTTGAAACCGCATATAAGAATGGGGTCGCTCAATTAACTGCCATAGGGCTGACCGAAGCACAGGTCCGGCAACTTTATGAGGCCAATGTCCTTCGCCAAAAGCTCTTCGATATAATCACGGCAGATGTTCCCCATACACAAGACCAGGTTTGGGCCCGGCATATCCTGGTGGCAGACGAAGCAACGGCCAACGCCGTACGCCAGCGACTGCTTAACGGTGAAGACTTTGCGAAAGTTGCCGCCGAAGTATCAACCGACACCGGGACCAAGGATAAAGGCGGCGACCTTGGGTGGTTCGGCAAGGGGGCTATGGTGGCTGAATTTGAAACAGCCGCGTTTAGCCAAAAAGTCGGCGAGATCGGTCCGCCCGTAAAGAGTCAATTCGGTTATCACATTATTCAGGTTCTCGCCCACGAGCAAAGGGCGCTGGATGCCACAGCCTACGCCCAGGCACAACAGACTGCATTCAACGATTGGCTATCTAAAGCCCGAGATGTGTACAAGGTCGTGACGTACAATAACTGGCAAAACATTGTACCAACCGACCCGGTTGCCCCTGCTGTAGCCCAGTAATACAACAATCACCGCCTTCACAAGCGGTGATTGTTTATTGAACAAGGTTATGTACGGGCAGTACCGAGCATCTCTTCGCTGACTTCATCCAGCTTCAAGCTGATGATCTGGCTGGCTGAATCACGCCCCATCGTCACGCCGTAAATTACGTCCGCGGCCTGCACGGTATTACGGTTGTGCGTGATCACGATGAACTGGGTATCCTTGCTCAGGTCCACGAGAAGATCACGGAAGCGGCCCACGTTGGCTTCATCGAGCATGGCATCCACTTCGTCCATCACACAAACGGGTGTAGGCGAAACCTTGAGCAGGGCAAAAACCAGGGCAATGGCGGTCAGGCTGCGTTCGCCCCCGGAAAGCAGGGATAACCCTTGCTCGCGCCGCCCCGGCAGGCGCGCCTCGATTTCGATGCCGGTCTCCACCAAATTATCCGGATCCGTCAACGAGAGATGCGCTGATCCGCCGCCGAACAAACGTGTGAATATGGACCTGAACTGTTTGTCCACCGCTTCGAAGGTCCGTGAAAACTCCTGCCGCGTTAAGACATCCAATTCGCCGATCACCTGGCGCAGGTCAGCCTCGGCCTGACGCAAATCCAGGACCTGGGTGGTCATGAACGAATAACGTTGGGACTCCGAGTCAAATTCCTTCTTGGCCTCTGCATTGATGGGTCCCATCCGGCGCAGCCGGGCGCGCTGTTGTGCAAGCTGCTCCTCCAGATCGAGAGCCAGCTCAGACACAACCGGCAGCTCTTCCACCAGACCCTCAAAGGGCAGCGGCACCGGTCCATCCATACTTTCCACATACTCGAAGGAAACAAGGCCAAAATCATCCATGATCTTTTCGCGCAGAGAATCCATTGCTTCTTGCCTGCGCATCTGATCGATTTGCATTTGCGCCAACGCGCGTTCGGTGCCGGACAAGTTTCTCTGAGCTCCCGCCTCTGCTTCCTGCAGTCGATTCTCTTCAAGCTCAGCAGTTTCCAGATCTTTCTCCGCCGGATCAATTTGCACGCGCAACGCTTCCATCTGCTGATAGATGGCACCTTCATTCTCACGCAAAACATCTTTTTGTTCTTCCAACTGTTTTATGGAAAGCCCCGCTTCCTCCAGCCGCGACTTCAGACCGGCCCGCTGTGTGATGAGATGGTCCAATGCCTGCTGCAATTCGGATTTACGCGACTGGGCCGTGTTCGAAGATTTTTCCGTGACGGCCAGCCGTGTATTCCAATAGGCCACCTGGTCCTGGACTTCATCGAGACTTAGACCACTCAGCTGGATTGCGAGGATGCGTATTTCATCTTGTGCAAGCGCCGCCTTGGCCTCGATTTCGACTGCAAGACCGTTATATCGTTCCTTTTCCTTTTCCAGACTGGATATTTCATTCTCCAGCTCTTCGTTTTGTGCCTTCTGCCACTCAAGCTGACGGCGGGCGGCCTCCAGCACTACCAGGGCATCTTGCGCCGCGATTTGACCCTGATCAAACTCATTCCGCGCCTTGCGCAGCTCTTCCGTCCGGGCAGATTGATCTTGCTGGGCCGAAGCCAGGTCCTCGGTTAGCTTTCCAATGGAAGTCTGCAATGTTTCAAGCCGGCCGGTAAGTTCAGCCAGGGATTCGGATAGTTCACGTTTCTGCCGTGGACGGCTGAGATTCGATGCGGATGCCGATCTCCCTGCAATTATGAGCCCGTCGCCACGAAAGACTTCGCCTTGTAAGGTCACGATCCGCCCATAAGTGGGGAGGTTTGCGATCAAGCGTCGCGCCGCGGAGCGTGTACGAACCACCAGTGTGTGGCCCAGTAGAAGATCAACCGCGGTGCGCAACTCAGCGGGTACCTTCACCAAATTGGATGCCAACCCAAGCGCATCTGAATCTTCAGGTGGAGTAAACTGATGCTGAGAATGACCATCCAGCGGCAGCAAGACCGCCCGACCAGCCTCGCTAGATTCGAGTAGATTGAGGGCCTCCTCGATTTGGCTGGTCTCGAGCAAGACGGCATCGAGAGTATCGCCAAGCGCCGCGGCAACAGCAGTCTCAAGTTCGACCGGCACGTCCAGGGAAGCACTCAACGCGCCTCGCGCGCTGAGCCGGGATTGACGGGCGGCGTCCAGCAAAAACCGGGCCCCCTCTGCGTAACCAGACAGCGATTGCTCCGCCTGCTCAAGGACTTCTAGTTGGGCCTCTAGGCGCGAATATCGTGTCTGATGTATTGCTTGATCCTCGGCTTTGACGCGGCGCTCCTTTTCCAAAAACTCTACTGCTTGTCTTCTTGATTCAAGTTCAGTTTCGGCTTCCCCGAGCCTGATCTTCGACTTTTGAATTACAGATAGCGCTTCACGATGGATTTGGTCGGTTCTCCTGACCTCGTTTTCCGCGAAATTTACGGAATCTCTTAGCGAGTTTATCTTATGCCTGCGAGCTTCGAGGCGGTTTGCAAGTTCATCGATGCGGGCCTGTGATTCTGCCTTCTGCAAATGCAGGGATGCCACCGCGTTGCGCCCGGCTGTTAATTGTTCTTCTGTGGCGCCGTGCTCTGACTGACGGATTTGTAGTGCTTGTTCCGCATTCTTGAGCTGTATCCTCGCTTCATCCAACTCAACTTGCAGCTGTTCGGTTTCAAGGGAAGCCCCGGCAAACCGCTCCTCCGCCAACTTTTCCTCCCCGCTAACCCTTTCCAAGTCCGCAGATAAGGTATCCGTCAAACCGGTTAGAGAACGGCGGCGTTCATCCAGAACTGCCAGTTCGCGGCTCATAGTTTCGCGCTGGTCATGCAGCTCGGAAAAACTTCGATGCCAGGTGTTTAGCCGGCTGCGAAGCCCGCTTAATCGTTCACGGTATTGGCCATACACGTTCTGCGCCTTGATGTGAGCTTCGCGGGCTTCATGGAGCTTAAGCTCCTGCTCGTGCACCGTTTCGTGCGCTTTTTTAAGTTCCTGCTGCGCTTGGTGCCAGTGATAGCCATACCATTCTCGCAGCAGAACTCGTAGGTCCGCCTGGGCAGCGCCGAATTCATTTGCACGACGCGCCTGGCGTTCCAGGGTTTTCAAACGCGGCTCGAGCTCAGCCATGATATCCTGAACTCGCTCCAGATTATGTTGGGTATTTTCCAGACGTTTTATCGCTTCTTCGCGGCGGACACGATAGAGTCCGACGCCCGCCGCCTCCTCGAATAAGCGGCGGCGTTCATCCGCCTTTAACGCCAGAGAAGCGTCTACAAGCCCTTGTCCCAGGATCGTATAGGTTCTTTCCGACAAACCTGAAGCGGCCAATAGTTCATTCATATCGCGCAGGCGAACGTGCTGTCCGTTCAGCAGGTATTCATTACGACCGTCGCGGTAGGCGCGGCGCGCCATTGCCACCTCGGAAAAGTCCACCGGCAGCCAATTCGAATTATTGTCGAAGACAATTTCGGCAGAAACCATGCCTGCACGTGGCCGGTGTTCTGAGCCGGAGAAGATCATGTCTTCCGTCTTTTTTCCGCGCAGAAGTGTATAGGATTGTTCCCCTAATACCCACCGCAAGGAATCAGCTATATTTGATTTTCCCGAGCCATTGGGCCCGACAATAGCCGTGATCCCGCTCGCGAACTCGAAGACCGTCCGCGAGGCAAAGGTTTTATATCCGTGAAGTTCAAGGGATTTTAGGCGAAGTGGCATGGAGAGGCTAAGGACCCGCAGTTTAAAGGTTTTGAATTAATAATCCTGTTTCTCAAATCTAGTTCCCGGTCAGTGTATTCCGAGCGTCTCAAGGGCGGTCTGAGCAGCAATCTGGGCCGCCACTTGTTTGTTCGATCCTTTGCCCCGCCCATAAGTTTGATTCTGAATGCGGACCTCTACTTCAAAGACCTTGGCATGGTCTGGCCCGCTTGAAGCAACCGTCACGTACCTCGGTGTGCCCAGCTTTTCAGATTGTGCCCATTCCTGAAAACAACTCTTGGGATCGTAGATTTCGGAGCGCAGCATAACGCGCTCACGCACACTGTCGAGAAGTGGCTCCATGAACTTGTTGACCGAATCCAGTCCGGAATCCAGGTAAAGTGCGCCGATCACCGCTTCAAAGGTGGAGCCAAGCAAGCCGTCGCGCTCACGTCCACCTGAGGCAGCCTCACCGCGCCCCATGCGCATTGCCCGTCCCAGATCGAGCCTCCGCGCGAACTCGCCCAACTGCTCGTTTCGAACCAGCGCCGACCGCATCCGAGTCAGATCGCCTTCTGCCATCTCCGGACAGTGGTGGTAAACCCACGCGCCGACCACAAAATCCAGGACTGCATCGCCAAGAAACTCAAGCCTTTCATTATCTTCCACCGCATTCGAGTTTTCATTGACATAAGATCGGTGAGTCAGAGCGCGTGTGAGCAAAGATAAGTTGGCAAAAGTCAAGCCTAATCGTCGCGCCAAATCCGCTGACAACTCGGGCAAGTTTTCATCCGCATGCACAACCACGGGAACCTCCCTGGAACTCAGGGAGCGCCAACCACCCACTATTTTCCATCCGCGAAAGGAGCAAGATGTGAGGTCCTGGCGGTCCATCAGTTCCAACCAAATTAGCGGACTGATTTTATCGCGAAACAATCAGGCTGGCTATATGCACGGACGAGTTTAGGATACAATCATCCTCCAATACCCGGAGGCTGCTTTGATCAACGCTGTCAGCAACGAGACACGCTTTTTACACGTCATAGAAATGGGGCTCGGGGCCTGGCAATGGGGAGACCGGGTAGTCTGGCAATATGGGCGAGGCTACACGGATACTGATATTCAGCAGGCATTTCAAGTATCGATCGCGGAAGGTATTCGGTTTATCGATACGGCTGAAGTCTATGGCTCGGGGCGTTCTGAAAGGCTGACTGGACAATTCATCAGAGAAACCGACCAGCCTGTGCTCGTGGCCACCAAGTTCTTCCCGTTACCATGGCGTTGGTCGAAGACTTCGATCCCGTCTGCCCTCAAAGGCAGTCTGGAGCGGCTCCGTCTTGATACTGTGGACTTATATCAGATCCACATGCCCAGCCCGCTCCTGAGTCCCGAGCGCATGATGGAAGGCATGGTCTCCTGCATCGAAACAGGGTTAACCCGGACGGTGGGGATCTCGAATTTTAATCAATCCAACATGCTGCGCGCCTACTCAACCCTGGCGCGGCACAACATTCCCCTGGCCTCTAATCAAGTCCACTATAGCTTGCTAAATCGCACAATCGAGAAAAATGGGCTGCTTGCCCGCTGCAAGGAACTTGGAATTAGGTTGATTGCCTACTCCCCGTTGGAGATGGGATTACTAAGCGGAAAATACAGCTCTGATAATCCCCCCCCGGGCACACGCGCCTCCCGTTATTCGAACCTACTCACCCGGCTTCAGCCTCTACTCAAGGTTATCACCGAGATCGGACAGGATCATGGCGGAAAGTCTAGCGCACAGGTGTCCCTGAATTGGACTATTTGCAAGGGGACTCTACCAATTCCTGGTGCCAAGAACGCTGATCAGGCGCTTCAGAATGCGGGCGCTCTGGGCTGGAAATTGACCGAAGAAGAAGTAGACCGGTTGGATTCAGCCAGCGAACAGATGTTCAAGTGAGTCGCAAAAATAACAGTTCCAAGACTTATTGGCTACGCGCAAGACCCGTATTCCCGCCCAGAAGGACCAGAAATGTTCCTCCCCCGTTGCAATTATCATTTAACCTGCAAAATGTGAACGGTGCATCCCGAGCGTGGATGCACCGTTCTCTGTCGGTTCTTATTCCTTTGGACCAATGAACTGAAAGTAGCCGAAACCAAGAGCGAAAAGCAGGAAGATGACTACAGCCACCCAACCAGCCGAGCCCCAGACCTTGGAGAACACGGCAAGCAACGACACAATGAAGGCGATGAGATTGAAGACAAAAAGCGTTATAGCAGCACCATTCTGACCTTGCTGATCAGTGAAACCCCTCGCGAACCAACTCAACAAACCAAAACCCGCCAGCGCAGCCCCGATTAATTGAGCAAGGAGTTTATCCGTATTGGTTGTCGAAAGATGAAACATTTGAAGAATGGTTGCTGGACCCAAGAGCAGGCCGAGTGCGAAAACAAACGCGACCACCGTACTTAACAGGTACAAGTTACTGAGTTTCATTTTGTTGCTCCTTTCGAGAATGTGGAAGAGGCCTTCATGGATTAGTATACAACTCCTTCATTTGCTTACGCGCCTCCCCCATTTGGGCTATATTCTCAGGTCTGGTTTGACCATGCCAAAGTGGGGTAACCGGCGATGCAGAATCTCGGGCAAAGCTGCCAGTTTCCAGTCCTTTGTGATTCTGGTTTGCGAGCTGTGTTGTATTGGCCAGAAACCCGAGATCGAAGGTCCAATTACAAATCGAGGAAAGTTAGTTGTGCTATAATATTGCGACCATGTATCTAGATCCTGGCTTCGCCAACGGGAATAATGGCAATAATAATTACGACCGATTTACGGCCGTTGGGCGAAGTTTTGCAGGTTGATAGAGGATATCAGGTCAGACTAATCGCCCAACGCTGAAAGCGAAGGGCGATTTATTTTGCCTGAATTTAACCTGCAGCATTTCCAAAACATTAAGTCTGTTTCCTGGAGCCTGCATTTTTGCTCTTCTTTGAGCTAAGAGGACAACAGCTCACAACAAAGTATTCGGAGGAACAGCATGTACAGAACTCATACCTGTGGTGAGTTGAGGCTCTCTCACTCGGGCCAGGCGGTGACATTGGCGGGATGGGTACACCGGCGCCGCGATCACGGCGGGGTAATATTCTTTGATCTGCGCGATCGTTATGGAATTGTTCAAATAACCATCAATCCAAATCTGTCCAAAGAGGCCCTTAAGGTGATCTCGGAAGTCCGCTTTGAATGGGTTCTGCAGATCAAAGGCATAGTCCAAAAACGGCCGGCAGGCATGGAAAATCCAAAAATGGAGACGGGGGAGATCGAAGTGATCGCCAGTGAGGTCAACGTACTGAACCCGGCCCGGACCATGCCCTTTATGGTCAGTGGTGAGGAACAGGAGGCCGATGAGAATACCCGCCTGAAATATCGCTATCTTGATCTGCGTCGTGAGCGAATGACCCGCAATATGATCTTGCGCCATCGCGTTGTCAAGTTCATGCGCGACTATCTCGACAAGTTCGGCTTTCTCGAAATCGAGACACCCATTCTTTTCAAAGCCACTCCTGAGGGTGCACGTGACTATCTTGTGCCGTCGCGTGTTTATCCCGGACAATTCTATGCGCTGCCCCAATCACCCCAACAACTGAAACAGTTATTGATGGTTGCGGGCCTGGATCGGTACTTCCAAATTGCGCGTTGCTTCCGGGACGAAGATTTGCGGGGAGACCGTCAGCCTGAATTTACCCAGCTTGACATCGAGATGTCTTTTGTGCATCGCGACGATGTATTGGCCCTGGTCGAAGGGCTCTATACTGCAATGCTCCCTGCAGTCGCTCCCCACAAGAAATTACTAAGCTCACCCTGGCCCAAGCTCTCTCATCATGACGCGCTGAACCTCTACGGAACTGATAAGCCCGACCTGCGCTTTGGAATGAAATTATGCGACGTGAGCGAAGTGTTCGGCAGGAGCGACTTCCGGGTTTTCGAGTCTGCTCTTGGCGCCGGAGGGGTGATCAAGTGTATTGTTGCCGCCGGTTGCGCGGAGTACTCGCGGCGTGAAGTGGATGAATTGACGGAAGCCGCAAAATCGCTTGGAGCAAAGGGCCTGGTGACCTTGGGCTTGACCGCGGATGGACTTAAAGGCAGTGCTTCAAAATTCGTCAAATCAGACGAAGTGGAAGCCCTCAAATCCCTGGTCGACGCACAGCCCGGCGACCTGATCCTGTTCGCGGCCGACTCAGCAACCGTTGTAAACAAGGTGCTCGGGGCCCTGCGCCTTATCTTCCGCGATAAGCTGGGGCTTGCAGATAAAGATACCATGGCGTTTGCCTGGATCGTTGACTTCCCTATGTTTGCTTGGAGCGAGGAAGAGAAGCGGTGGGATGCGGAGCATCACCCGTTCACGATGCCGAAAATGGAGGATTTGCCAAAGTTCGAATCTGACCCGGGCGCGGTATTGTCAGACGCTTATGATATGGTTTGTAATGGTTATGAGCTTGCCTCTGGTTCCATCCGTATTCATCGCCGGGATATTCAAACCAGGGTTTTTCAAATGCTGGGTTTGAAGGATTTAGAAATCCAGGCCAAGTTTGGTCATATGCTCGAAGCATTTGAGTACGGCGCTCCGCCTCACGGTGGCTTGGCACCCGGAATCGACAGGCTTGTTATGCTGCTGGCCGACGAGCCCAACATCCGCGAAGTCATTGCCTTCCCAAAGAACCAGGTGGGCCGCGATGTGATGGCAGATGCGCCTTCCATGGTGGAAGAAAAACAGCTCAAGGAATTGCATCTTCAGATCAGGAAGCAGACGAATAAGGAATAGGGTCCTGGTTTACCGACCACAATCCACGAAATTCTAGGCGTCGAGGAGCACCATATGGAAGTAGTTCGCGTTGATCAAATTTCCCAATACATCGGCCAAGAGATCCAGCTGCAGGGCTGGGTATACAATCGAACGGACAAGGGCAAGCTTTGCTTCCTGTTGGTTCGCGATGGAAGCGGGTTCATCCAATGTGTGGCGTTTAAGGGTGACTTGGATGAAAAACTCTACGATCAGATCATGCGGTTGCCCCAGGAATCTTCGGTCATTGTTACAGGTTTGGTGAGGGAAGACAAACGCGCCCCGGGGATTCCCGGGGGGTACGAGGTCGGCATTAAGGACTTAAAGGTCGTCCAAGCTGCCGACCCGGACTATCCGATGGCCCTTAAAGATCATGGCGTCGATTTCGCACTGGACCATCGTCATCTATGGATACGTATGCCCAGTCAATGGGCAATTCTGCGCGTACGTGTCCGGGTCATGTCGGCTGTGCGGGAATACCTCGATAGTCATGGCTTCTTCAACCTCGACACTCCCATCCTCACCCCTGCCGCGGCCGAGGGGACAACAACTCTCTTTGAAACGCCGTATTTCGACGAAGGATTTGCTTACCTTGCGCAGACCGGACAACTGTACAACGAAGCCAATATTTTCTCATTTGGAAAAGTTTACTGCTTCGGCCCCACTTTTCGTGCTGAAAAATCGAAAACTCGTCGGCACCTGACGGAGTTCTGGATGCTTGAGCCCGAAATCGCCTTCTGCGATCTTGATGGTTTGATGGAGCTTGAGGAGGGGCTTGTTACATACATAGTGCAAAGTGTGCTGCATGACTGCGGTCCCGAATTAAAATCGCTGGGGCGCGACTTGTCCCCGCTCGAAAAAGTCTCAGCACCATTTCCCCGAATTTCCTACGACGAAGCTGCCAGGATACTCCTGGAGCTTAACGAGAAGGAATCCGACCCCGAACGGAAAGAATTACTTAAGTTTGAATGGGGGATGGATTTCGGCGCGCCGCACGAAACGGAATTAACGAATCGCTTCGAAAAACCCGTTTTTGTTTATGGATATCCAACGGCAGTCAAGGCTTTTTATATGGAGCCCTGGCCAGGCCGGCCCGAGGTTTGTAAGTCGGTCGATTTGCTGGCGCCTGAAGGTTACGGTGAAATCTGTGGCGGTTCTGAACGGATTTCGGACCATGATCTGCTGCTCAAACGTATCCGTGAACAAAAGCTGCCGGAAGACGCGTTCAAGTGGTATCTTGAATTGCGAAAATATGGCTCGGTACCACATTCGGGATTCGGTATGGGGGTTGAGCGCGTCGTTGGCTGGTTATGCGGTATCGAGCACATCCGCGAGGCGATCCCCTTCCCGAGAACCATCAAAAGGGTGTATCCGTAACTAAAGGGATGGAGCAGGGATAACCCTGCTCCTACTTTTTTAGTTTCAATGCCAGCCATGTAAAAAAGGCGATCCCGAGAAAACTTGCCGAAAGATCAAATAAGCTGAATGTTCTGGAAGGGAACCACATCTGGGAAAATTCTTCCAGTGCCACAAAAAAGGCAATGATCAGGCTGGTTACTGCGGCTGGTCTTCTGTAGTCCGGCTTGAGCGAAATGCCGGCAGCCGGAGCCCATCGGGACTCAAATACAGCCAGGTTGACCACCAGGCTGAACAACCCAAACAAAAAGAAATGCCCTACTTTATCGCCATACGGAAAATCGTAAATAAAACCGAGAGGTGCGAGCCGTCGGGTATCTGCCAGGATCACTATGATTACAATAAATAGTCCGAAGAGAAGAGCTAGGCGTTTCATATTGCTCTTGCGCAAAATCCCTGCGACCGCGAGAGAATCACCGTCTAATCGGGGACGCTAAATTGGCTTGGGAATGTCCATGTTCCTCTGGCAGGAGGAACACGGGTTAGGAAATCTCGGAAAAATCCGGCTTGGGCTGTTTGCTCTCGCGTTTTGCCTTTACCGCTTCGATCACCATGGGAACAATCGAAATCAAGACGATTGCAATCACAACCAGCGAGAAATGATCGCGGATGAATTGAATGTTTCCAAAGAAATAGCCGGCGAACGTGAATAGGGCGACCCAGCTAAGTCCACCAAACACATTGTAGGAGAAGAAGTCCTTATAGGACATGCGCCCCACGCCGGCAACGAAAGGAGCAAAGGTCCGCACAATGGGCACAAATCGAGCCAGGAAAATAGTCTTATTTCCATACTTCTCAAAAAAGCCATGCGTTCGGTCCAGATACTCTTTCTTGATCCATTTGATATGGTAGGCGCGGTCGCCGAGAAAATGTCCAATCCAGTAGTTTACCGAATCTCCAAGGATCGCGGCAACGGCCAGCAGCAGGTAAAGCAGCCAAACATTAAGGGATCCGAGCCCGGCAAAAGTACCGGCGGCAAAAAGCAGCGAGTCACCGGGCAAAAATGGCGTAACGACAAAACCCGTTTCTATGAAGATGACGAGGAAAAGCAAGCCATAGGTGCCGGCGCCGTATTGGGTGATGACAGCACTGAGGTGTTTGTCAAGATGCAAAAAAAGGTCAACCAGAAATTGGACAAGAGTCATCGGATTTAGCCTTATAGATTAGGATAACGAGCGCCAAATTATACACTATCATCATGGGTTGACTGGCGAAGTTCTATGTGGCTCAACCAATTGCCCAGGACAAGAAAAACAATACTCCCCAAGGTTGCCATGCCTAGATTAAGCGGGCCCGTGGGAAACAAAATCAAACCAGTCACGTTTCCCGCCCACTGCCCAGCTGTGAATCCGGCGATGCTTAAGGCAAAATACAGCAATAGTTTGCCCGGTCCGCCATCACGCCAGAGGTGGAACAATGCGCCGATCAAGAGCGAGCAGATCAGGCCCAGGACAAGGGAGGGCAGGGTCATGGCAGCCGCTCAGCTTTCCCTGGGCGAAAGCCACTTATCAAAGCAGTCCGCAATTGCGTTGTAGCAGGCGACGCGGTTTTCATACTTCAATACATCATGCCCCTCATTTTCAAATATAAGCAGCTCGATTTGTTTGCCCTCGGCCCGCAGCTCGCGCACAAGGTCTTCCGACTCTGCCGCCACCACCCGGGGGTCGTTACGTCCCTGAATGACAAGCATCGGTGCGGTCATGTTATGGAGATATCGCCGGGGCGAGCGTTCTTCCAGAAAAGTTCTGCCCTCTTGTGTGGCAGGGTCGCCCAACGCAATTTTGAAATACGGCTTCCACGTTGCCGGGATCCGTTCCGAAAAAGTAAGCAAATCATAGGGGCCAAACATATCGCACGAGGCCGACCACAATTCAGGATGACGGCCCGCCATCGTAAGGGTCATGTAACCCCCATATGACCGTCCCACCACAGCAGACCGTCTAACATCCAACCGCTTATCTTTTGGCAGTATCTTGGTCATCGCATGGACATGGTCGAGGCGATCCTGGCCGCCCCAGTCCAGATCCACATGTTTAGTGTAGGAAAGCCCATAACCGGTAGATCCGCGAACATTAGGGACAAAAACGGCAAATCCGCGCAAGGTAAGGAACTGAATCAGTGGCATCGAGAACCATGCAAAATCCGGGCGTTCTTGTCCCTGGGGTCCGCCGTGAATATAGTATACGAGCGGGCGGGGCCCATGGAAGTCGAGAGATTTAGCCGGAAGATATAAGCGGGCCGAGATTCTCAATCCATCGTGTGAAAAAAAGGATGCATCCTCGCCTGTGGAAAGATGGGTTTGGGGGATTCCCAGGAGCCTCTCGTTTGTCTGTAGTGCAATCTTGCTGCGGGCCTTGCCGGCGATGGTATATATCTGGGTTGGAGAGGTGGCCGTGGAGAAAGTGATTGCGTAAGTGTCGCTATCCTGGTCATAATCAAGATGCTCCAATTTTCCATTATCCAACGGGCGCTCGCCGGTCAGCACGTGCCTGAAGGTCATTTTGAGCCTAGCTTCATCGAAGACTCCTTCATAAGCCCACGAACAACCATCAATATTGTAGGTAACCAAGTAATGCTCATCAAACAGGTGAGTGATCCCGGTCATCTCACCCATCCCCTTATGCTTGATCCCACTGATCTTGACCGGCGTTAATTCTCCGGGCTTTGTAAAACGAAGATAACTGAGGTCATAAGTGTCCTCGAAAACGGCGCTGGATACGATGGCACCTTTTCCGCTCGGGGAGAACTCCGCAGAACCAAGCCCATTTAGTGGAACAGTCTCCCCCTCGGCGCGCAGCTCAAGCGGTTTACCGTACACAACTTTACGCGTATTACCTTTCACTAAATAGAGTGTACTATCGCCGGTGGTATAGCCCTCCTCCAGCAAAATCATTGAATGGTTTTTGTTATGGGCTACCGGCAGCATGCCCCAGGCGCTCTCGGCGATTTTGGTCAATTTGCCGGTCTTGAGGTCACCGCGATATGTCTCCTGGAGCGGCACATCCCTGCGTTCGGCCAAAAGATAAACAACATTTCTGGCTTTATCACAGATTCCCAGGTGGACGCGGTGGTTGACGAAAAAATTATCGAAAGCCGGCTCGGGGAACCCCCCCGCTAAAGGGATCAGCATCGGCTGATAATTTTCGTCTCCATCGTGGTCTATCATGACCAGGATCCTGCCAATCCCTGGAAAAACAAAGTAAGAATAACCACCGATCAATTCCGGATTCTGAAGTGCAATGTAACCTGGGATGAGCGGCTCTGGAACCGAACCTCCATGATTCATCGCGTATAGGCTGATATGCCCCGTGCTATTGGACAAAAAATAAAGACGTCCCTGGTCGTGCTGGGCAAAGAGGAATAGGCGGGCAGATAACAAGGATTCGATACGATAATTCATATGGGTCACCCTTTCTTCGCGAAATATGGCCTTATTTTCTTATTGAATAATCCCGCCGCCTACCAGCACCTCGCCCTGATAGAAAACCGCGGCCTGACCAGCCGTGATATCTCTCTGCGGCGCGTCGAAATGGACGCGAACACGTTTCCCGTCTTCACTACTAGTAACGGTTGCCGCGGCCTCTTTGGCTGTGTAACGTATCTTTACGTCCGCGCGGAACGATCCGTCTATTGACTTACCCGAGATCCAATTGACCTCGCCGGCTGTCAACTCGCTGGAGCCAAGTTCTGCCTGTTCACCAACGACCAGGGTGTTTGTAGCTGAATTCTTGCCGACCACATAGAGCGGCAACGGAGACGAGATCGTCAATCCCTTGCGTTGCCCAATCGTGTAGTTTGCCAGGCCTGTATGTTTACCGATCACTTTGCCGCTGGTGGAGACGATCTCACCCGGGTGAAACAACTCCCTGGCGTTCCGTCGGAGGAAGTTCCGATAATCATCTCCCGCCAGGAAGCACAGATCCTGGCTATCCCTTCTGGACGCGGTTGGAAGCCCAAAAGATTCTGCCATCATCCGAATTTCCGGTTTAGGATAATCACCTATGGGGAACAGGGCCTTTTGCAGTTTCTCCTGATTTAGCACATGTAGAACATAAGACTGATCTTTGGAACGATCCACCGCCCGCAAGAGCTGCCTGTTCCCCTTCTTGTCGAATGTTAAGCGCACATAGTGTCCTGTAGCCATAAAGTCTGCACCGAGCGCCAGGGCATGTTCAAGCAAATACTTCCAACGGATTTCGCGATTACACGCCAAACACGGATTCGGCGTTTCACCTCGTGTGTACCCATCGAGAAAATATTGAACGACCGTTTCCCGGAAGATTTTTTTGGCATCAACAACATAGAATGGGATGCCAATCCTGGCGGCGACACGGCGGGCAAGCGCCATGGCATCGGGTGTGCAGCACCGGTTGGAATCTTCTTTGCCTGCCTCGGACCACAGGCGCAGCATCATTCCAACGACCTCGTAGCCCTGTTGCTTGAGCAGGGCGGCTGCAACCGAGGAATCAACTCCTCCCGACATGGCCACAACGACTTTAGGCATTAATCACCAGAGATTCGCGAAACCGAACTCAATTCTGAGCAAGTTTCCGTGCCTGTGCAACAAGCCCCGGCAAGGTATGCAGGAAAGCCTCGATTTGTTCAGCATCTGACCCTGTGCCAAGCGTAATGCGCAAAGACCCTAAGCCCCATTCGCGCGGCAGGCCAATTGCATCCATCACTTCACTGGGCTCGGGATTACCCGTCTTGCAGGCCGAACCGGATGAACAGGCAAAACCGGCTGCATCCAACAGGGCGAGGAGCAGGTTCCCGTCTACACCTTTGAATGCGAACGACGCATGGTTGGGTAATCGCAAATCCGGGGAGCCCGTCAATCGAGAATCCGGGATTGTCTCAAGTATGGTCCCTATGAGCCTGTCTCGTAAAGCTTCAACATGAGACGCACGTTCTTCACGCTCCATAGTGGCAAGTCGCAATCCTTCAGCAAACCCGACAATGAATGGGACATTCTGTGTACCCGCGCGTTTGTTGTATTCCTGGCCTCCGCCGGTTTGGGATGAGAGGATCGCTGTCCCTTGTCTGACATAAAGAGCACCGACACCTTTGGGTCCATAGAACTTATGCCCGCCAAGTGACATCAAGTCCACTCCAAGCATATTGACATCCACAGGCAAATACGCGGCAGCTTGCACGGCGTCAGCGTGAAGAATTACGCCGTGACGATGACAGATAGCGGCTATTTCATGGATGGGGTTTATTGTGCCAATCTCGTTGTTGGCATACATCACAGAGACAACCGCAGTTTTGTCGCAAATGGCCCTCTCAACCGCCTCCGGCCTGACAACGCCGTGTTCGTCTACATCCAACCACTCCACTTGGAAGCCAAAGTGTTTTTCAAGTTGTTCGGCAGTTTTACTGACGGCGTGATGTTCTGCCTTAGAGGTAAGCAGCCAATTAGCCCCTGTCTTCTCGCGGACCGCCAGGGCCGCCCCGCGCAAAGCCAGGTTATCGGACTCTGAACCACAAGAAGTAAAAATGATCTCATCCGGCCGGCATTTGAGCACAGACGCCACCGTTTCGCGGGCCAAATCTACGGCGGCCTCGGCTTGCTGACCATATTGGTGAATTGAAGAAGGATTCCCGAAGGAATCGGCGAAATAAGGCAGCATCGCCGCCAGAACGCGCTGGTCAACTGGGGTCGTCGCCGCATAATCCATATAAATCTGAGAAGTCATATTGAATAAGGTCAGATTATAGCATGCACTAAAAGGGGCACTCACTTTATCTCCCATTGGGGATTTGGATATGATATATTCGCCCTTTATTGAGGAAATTTACCAAGAGGAGAAAATATGGCTAATACCCAGAGTTTCCAATGCCCAAACTGTGGATCGCCAATCCTGACCAGCGGTGCGGAGAAAGAAGTCAAGTGCGCGTATTGTGGCAGCACCGTGATCGTTCCGGAAGAGTTGCGCGACCATACGCCCGTTGCCCCAATCAATTATGACCAGGCAATTCATACGGAGGACGAGATTGTCAAAACAATTGGAACTGTTGGAAAAGTTACGGCAGGGGTAACAGTCGGTGTGACTGCTATGAGCGTTATTCTCCCGATCGCTCTAACCTGCGTCATTTTAGGCGTAGTGGGGTTTATTATGTACTCAGTTTTCTCCACAAATAAGTCGTCTGTTGTCATTAACAACTTGCCAACACAGGCCGCCGTAGTATTTACTCAGGTTCCCACAGATGCCCCGCCTCCTTCGGCAACGCCGTTTGCTACGCCGGCGCCCTTCACCAAAGTCCTTCTTCAGGATAATTTCACCAATTCCTCCAGCGGCTGGGAAAAGTCGCGCAATTCCAATTATGTTTTGGAATACAAAGAGGGCAATTATCATATATTAATTAATAAGCAGGATGGCGGTCAAATCGTTTATCTTGGAAAAACTTACGGTGATGCCAGCATTGGGGTGGGTATCCAGCAAACTGCGGGCCCGGCTGACGGCAGATATGGGGTTGCCTGTCGCGTAACGGATGCCGGGACTCTATACTCTTTCGAATTCGGACAGGACGGTTCCTACGGGATCTATAAGTACACCGATTGGAACTCAGACACCCTTGATGAAGGCACTCTCGATCCAAATAGGCTCGTCCAGGGAAGCGTGAATCAGCTTGAAGGGATCTGCGACGGGGAGACCCTCACACTGCTCCTCAACAGTCAGCCCGTGCTCCAGGTGCAAGACTCTGAATACACCTCAGGAGGCGTGGGCCTGATTGCCCGCACCGGGGACAGCGGCCAGGCGGGAATTGATTTGCTGTTTAGCAATTTTGTTGTGAAGGGCCCTTAAGAAGTGAAAACGTCGAGGCCTTGGGAAGCTGGACTTTTTCGCCCTATGGGCGCTTGCGGGCCGTCCCGGCTGACCTGCCCTGGAACCGCGTTCGCCGTTTCAGCATTGATTTAGAGTTTGCTCTGAACCCAAATCCCGGTAAGCAACGTAATGTTCTGGGCTGAGCCCTTATAACGTATAATCTGCTTTTATCCCAGGCGGCTTGCGCAGAATTGTTTTTTGCCGGGGCTAAATTGTGATCTGCCGGGAGGCGAGACAGGCCGGTTCCTCCCTGGTACCGAAAAATCTTACAAGAAACCAGGAGTCTCTTCATGATCCAACCTATTAAATTTGGCACGGACGGCTGGCGGGGCGTCATCGCCGAGGATTACACATTCGATAATGTGCGCCGGGCGGCGCAGGGATTTGCCTCCTATTTGCTGGAAAACGGGAGGAAGGGACAATGGGTTATCGTTGGGCATGATAAACGCTATGACAGCGAATATTTCGCTGCAGCCGTAACCGAAGTGTTGGCAGCCAACGGATTGAAATCTTATCTTACAGACGGGCCAACTCCGACACCGGTAATTGCTTTTTCAGTGGTGAACAGGAAGGCCTGCGGCGCGGTCAATATTACAGCCTCACACAACCCTCCAACAGATAACGGATTCAAAGTTCGAAATGAATTCGGTGGAGCGATTGATCCTGATGGGCTGAAGAAGATTGAAAGCTTGATCCCTGATTCCGTGGATGAGGTCAAACGGCTAAATTTCGACAAAGCGGCTGGGGCCGGGGATATCGTGAAGTTTGATGCGGCGCCCGCTTATATCGAGCATATTCAGAAACTGGTCGGAATCGAAGGGATTAAACGGGCCGGCCTCACCGTAATGGTTGACTCTATGTGGGGCAATGGAGGCGGTTGGTTTGCAGGATTGCTGGCCGGCGGTAAGACAAAAGTTGTAGAGATCCACAAGGATCGCAATCCATCTTTCCCCGAAATGAAACGCCCCGAACCTATCCAACCGAACATTGACGTGGGTCTAAAGGCCACCCTGGAAAATAAGGCCGATGTTTTGCTTATAACAGACGGAGATGCTGACCGGCTCGGGGTGGGGGATGAATATGGGGAGTTCATCAATCAGTTGCGAGTGTATGGATTGTTGGCTTATTATCTGCTTGAGATTCGCGGCCAGCGCGGCGCTATCGTCAAAACGCTTTCAACCACTACCATGCTAAATAAACTTGGCAAGCTATACAATGTGCCGGTTTACGAAACCGGCGTGGGGTTCAAATTCGTGGCGCCCAAGATGATCGAGACCGATGCGATGATCGGCGGCGAAGAGAGCGGGGGATATGCCTTTCGTGGAAATGTTCCCGAGCGCGACGGTATTCTGGCGGGCCTTTTTATGCTCGACTTCATGGTGCAGACCGGCAAAAAACCCTCCGAATTGGTCAAGCTGCTTTTCGATAAGGTAGGCGCGCATTATTACGATCGTATCGACACACCCTTTGAAGGTGATCGCAAAACCCGCGAAGAGAAGATCCTGGCGTCTCATCCAAAAACCGTTGGCGGACTGAAGGTCACAGAGCTTGTTACTGTTGATGGCTTTCAATTCAAGCTTGAGGATGGCGGCTGGCTATTGATCCGCTTCAGCGGCACCGAGCCGATTATGCGCGTTTATTGCGAAACGACACACCAGGATAAGGTCCAGGCGATCCTACAGGATGGGTTGAAGATCGCTGGTCTGAAATAGCGTTTGAACCTTCAAATGTGCTGACCGATACGCACTGTCATCTTGATCTTGAAAAGTTCGACCCGGACCGCGACGCCGTGATCGTCCGAGCCCGGCAAGCCGGGCTTGCACGCATATTGATTCCCGGCCTGACTGTGGCCTCGAGCAAAGCCGCCGTTAAAATGGCTGCCTCTCACCAAATGCTTTACGCCGCTGTAGGTGTCCATCCCAATGATTTGGACACCTGGGATGGGCAGGCAATTTCTAACCTTAGGCACTTGGTGAAACAGGACGCCAATACTTCTACCATCCATAAAGGGGTTCTCGTCGTCGCAATTGGCGAGATTGGTCTGGATTATTACTGGAATTCATCCACGCGCCCGGTCCAGATGGGCATACTTAGGGATCAATTGGCTCTTGCCTCCGAGCTACGGTTGCCCGTAGTGTTGCATTGCCGTGAAAAAGAGGATGTGGAGCAGGGCGCCTGTTCCGAGGATTTGATCGATATTTTGGATGATTGGGTAGCTTCCCTCAATGCGACCAGGAGCTCACTTCGGGAACGACCTGGGGTCCTTCACTCATTTAGCGGATCCCTTCAAACCGCCCAAAGAGCGATTATGCTTGGCTTTTTCATCGGGGTGACCGGGCCGATTACCTATAAGAATGCCGATAACCGTCGTCGGGTTCTCGCCGGTCTACCGCTCGAGAGACTGTTAATCGAAACTGATGCGCCCTTCCTTGCGCCTCACCCCCATCGAGGAAAGCGCAATGAACCCGCCTTTGTAACTCATATTGCTGATAAAATTGCTGAGATCAAATCTCGTACACCACAGGAGGTGGCTGCCGTGACCACAAGAAACGCCGCGCAGCTATTCGCCTGGGAAGAGACCGTTTGAATACAGTTACTTTCCTCTCACCGGTTCAAGCACAACTGCAACTTGTGGAAGCCCGCCTGCATGCCCAGGCGGATGACCGTCATCCCGACCTGCGCGCGGCGTTCGAACAGATCCTAGCCGCGGGCGGCAAACGCATCCGCCCTAGCCTGGGCCTTCTCGTCGGGGATATGCTCGGGGCGCCCGAAGATAAACTTATCACGTTGGGCGCGGCTGTCGAATTGCTGCACACTGCCACATTGGTGCATGATGACCTGATTGATGGAGCCCTCTTACGCAGGGGAATGCCCACACTCAACGCGCGCTGGTCGCCTGCAGCAACGGTCTTGACCGGCGACTTTTTGTTCGCGCGGGCCGCGAAGCTTGCCGCAGAAACCGATCATCTGCCTTTGATGAATTCATTCGCCGAGACGCTGGCAATCATTGTAAATGGTGAACTGACCCAGATGTTTTCCAGTCGGGGGGTGATCAACCGTGAGAACTATTACCAGCGCATTTATGCCAAAACCGCCTCGCTCTTCGAGATGACTAGCCGCGCTGCCGCCCTGGTCAGTCCGGCCGGCGCCTCCGTAATCGAGTCCATGAGGAAATTCGGCTACGAAACAGGTATTGCCTTCCAAATCGTGGATGATATCCTTGATTTCACGGGTGAACAGGCAATCATGGGCAAGCCTATCGGATATGATTTGCTGAACGGGCTCGTTACTCTTCCGGCGATTTATTATGCTGAAGCATATCCTGCAGATGAAGATATCAAATCGTTATCGGATGGCGGCTGGGGGAACCAGGAACGAATGACAAGGCTGGTTGAGTTGATCCGAAAGACAGACGCCGTTAAGAAAGCCATGACCGAGGCCAAAAGGCATGTTGAGTTTGCCTTGCAGACGCTCGACGAATTTGAACCCAGTCTCGAGCGGGAGGCGCTGGAAAATCTGGCAAAGTTTATAGTGGATAGAAAAGTTTAACCCCCGAGCCGGGGTGGTTAAGTCCGTTCATATTTGCGGTGATAAGCTGGAGACCCGGGCGCTTTTGAAATTCTGCCGTAGAATAAATATCGTTAAGAGAATCAATACCTTGGCCAAAAAATGAGGTAGAAAAGTAGGGCTTTTCGGTTAAAGTTGAAGTTGCGACAGCAACCTAGACCGAGAAGCCCATGACCGAAATTGTAGCACTTTTGCAAAGCCTTACGCCGTTGGTTTCAAAAACAACGTTGCGGGAGATGAGTCGGATCATCGAAGCGATGTTATCCATGACGGGTCGCATCACCATGCTGGGCCTGTCGCGCTGGAGCGAGAAGGGAGGCAGTTACCGGACGATTCAGCGTTTTTATCATAGTGGCTTGAGCTGGGCTGAGATGCAGTGGTTGTTCTTCACCCAGCGACTGTGGAAGGCAACCGAGGAGTATTTGTTGGTTGGTGATGAAGTGGTTGTCGATAAAGCGGGCAAAGAGACCTTCGGTCTGGGACGATTCTTTTCGAGCATTCATCAACGGCCAGTTTCTGCCGTATCGTTTTTTGCTTTTTCGCTGATTGGCGTGCAAGAACGTCAATCCTATCCACTACAAATCACGCAGGTCGTGAAGGAGAAGGAGAATAAATCCAAGCCATCTCACGGCCAGAAGCCGAAGGAAAAACGCCGGCCCGGCAGACCGAAAGGCAGCAAGAACAAGGCTGGTCAAGCTTTAGTGCTGAATGCGGAGCTGGTGCGAATCCAAGCGCAGTTACAGGCATTTTTGGCTCGTATTTCAGGTCTTTTAAAGATCTCGTATCTGGTGATGGACGGCCACTTCGGCAACTATCCCAGTGCCTGGATGGTGAGACAAGCTGATTTGCATTTGATCTCCAAGTTGCGCTCCAATGCTCGTTTGCATGAACCTTTTACTGGAAGGTATCCAGGAGTTGGACGACCCACGAAATATGGTGAGCGGGTCAACGTGCATAAGATGAAAAACAAATATCTGAAGGAAACGACGATCACCGATGGGATTCGCACGGACATTTATCAAGCTGCCTTACTCAACTTCGAGTTCCAGTTTCCTCTCAACGCGGTCATCTTGTTGAAGACCAACCTGGCGACCGGTGCACAGGCACACGTCATTTTGTTCAGTACCGATCTGAAATTGGAGTATCACAACATGATTGACTTTTACAGTCTGCGTTTCCAGATTGAGTTCAACTTCCGCGATGCCAAACAGTATTGGGGTCTGGATGATTTTATGAACGTAGAGAAGACCGCTGTGACTAATGCGGCTAACCTGTCTTTCTTCATGGTGAACCTCAGCCATGTTCTTTTGGACCAATTCCGGCAGTCCAATCCGGAGTACAGCCTGCTGGACCTCAAGTCGCACTATCATGGTTGTCGCTATGCCATCGAGACAATAAAACTGCTTCCGCAAGTGCCTGATGGAATATTAATTTCGGGGCTGTTTGAGCAAATTGCCCGGCTAGGCATGATCCATCCCGTTTTTCAGCCTGCCTCTACTTCATGATTGGCGAAGGTATTGGAGAATAATTCATAATAAATAAGATTCACAAAGGCTGTAATGACTAACTCACGCCGCCCATTTCGTTTGAACGTTGGCTTCATCATTCACGAGGAAGTCGGCGCGATCTATGATTTTCCTTTTGAATTTGACAAAATAAAGGTTGGCGAAGACCTCGAGCTGCGCAACTTCAGCGGACTGGCGAATATTGGGCGGACCCCGCAAGGCCTGCTGGTCACCGGTGAATTTTCAGGTGAGACCACACTGGAATGTGTGCGCTGCCTGATTTCATTCAATCACTCACTCTCCTGGGAAATGACCGAATTGTACGCATTCGGCGAAAAGTCGGTAAGCGAGTTCTGGGTTGATCGTGCCCGAAGACGCCCAGATCGATCTTCAGCCGCTTATCAGGGACTATGCGCTTCTTGAAATCCCGATCAATCCGATCTGCCGGCCTGACTGCAAGGGGTTGTGTACCGTCTGCGGGCAGGACCTGAACGTAAGGGACTGCGGACATCGTCCAAACGCGGAAGATTCGTCTTTCTCTGTCTTGAGGAATCTACTAAAAAAATAGCTCTTGCCCTCATTCCGGGACGATGAAAACGGTTCCCCTTACCGACCCTTGGTAGGGAAAGAGCCTTCCACCTTTCATAAATTTCCCAACCTCTCCATAACGCTTCCGCTATTCTATTGACAAACCCCTCCCGTCCGTTTAAACTATCCGCATGACCAAAGAATTTTTCCGGATGATGCAAATGCCCCTGACAAGCCACGCCTGGGATGAGCGTTAGTTTCGTATTTACCGAAATAAAAGGCTGTCCCAAAGTTGTGGACAGCCTTTTATTTTTCCAAGGGTCGCAAAACGGCTGACTACAGAGACCCTTTCTCCAGAAGCGGAGTCCTTATGCCTGATAATATATTGATCGCCATAGCCTGGCCCTATTCCAACGCAGAAATTCATGTCGGCAACCTCACCGGCTCCCACCTGCCCGGTGACATCGTTGCGCGCTATCACAGGCTCAAGGGCGACAACGTATTGATGGTAAGCGGCACAGACTCGCACGGCACCCCCGTTGTGATCGCCGCAGATAAAGAGGGCAAGCCGGTTGAGGAAGTCTACAAGAAATATCACGGTGGCTTCCTGGATTTGTTCCAAAGAGCCGGCATTTCCTATGACTTATTTACGACTACGCACACGGAGAACCATTTCAAGGTCTCACAAAGCATCTTCCTGGCGCTGCGGCAAAACGGCTTCCTTTTCAAGCAGTTCAGCAAACAATGGTATTCGCCCACCGCCAATAAATTTCTGCCCGACCGGTATGTCGAGGGCACTTGCTACATCTGCGGTTACGAGGGCGCACGTTCAGATCAATGTGATAACTGTGGCAACGTGCTCGAACCCGAAAAATTGATCAACCCTCGCGCCAAGACAGGCGATGGGGCTCTGGAACTTCGCGACACCGAGCATTACTATCTTGACCTCTCCAAATTGGAGCCCGAAGTCAAGGCCTTCCTGCGCCAGCGCTCTGAACACATGCGCGATACTGTCTTGGGCGAGTCCCTCGGGAAGATTGAGTCCGAAGGTCTCAAACCGCGCCCCATTACCCGCGACCTTGATTGGGGCATACCCGTGCCCGTGGACGAAAAGGGTTGGGAAGACAAGAAGCTTTATGTCTGGTTTGAGGCGGTCATAGGCTACCTGTCCGCCGCCATCGAATGGAGCCGGCTTGGGCCCCAAAAAGAAGCCTGGCGCGAATGGTGGGCGAATCCCCGAGCACGACAATACTATTTCATCGGCAAGGATAATATTTTCTTTCACACTTCCATGTGGCCCGCCGAGCTAATGGGCGTTGGCGAACAATTTATGGAGATCTTTGCCGAAGAGCAACACATAAAACTCAACCTCCCCTACGACGTTCCCGCCAACCAATTCATGAACCTGGAAGGGAAAAAGATTAGTGGCTCACGCAATTGGGCAGTCTGGGGTCGCGACTTCCTGGATCGCTATGACCCCGATGCGCTGCGTTACTACCTGACAGTCAATATGCCCGAGAACAAGGATAGCGATTGGGATTGGCAGGAGTTTGTGACGCGCAATAATAACGAATTGGTGGCCACCTGGGGCAATCTCGCCAACCGGGTGCTGACCTTCTGCTATCGGAATTGGGACGGAAGCGTTCCTGTTTTTGGATCAGGCGCAGCCGGGTCAGCGGCCTTGCGTGCCGCAGATCTGGAACTGCTGGCCACGATCGAAAACGGGTTCAATACCGTGGGCGCGGAGCTTGATGCAGTAAGGTTGCGTTCAGCCTTGAGTGAAGCAATGAAACTTGCGACAGCAGTAAATGTCTACCTGGACGTAAACGCACCCTGGTCCGCCATTAAGACCGATAAGGAAGGCGCTGCCAGGACCATCTACACCGCGCTGAAAGCAATTGATTCACTAAAAGTGCTGTTTGCGCCTTTCCTGCCGTTCACCTCACAGAGATTGCACGGGTTCTTTGGTTACAAAGATTCACTCTATGGTGAACAATATATCGAGCCTGTCAAAGACTCATTGGGCGCGCACAACGTATTGAGGTATCAGGGTGCACCGGACGGCATTGCAACCATTCGATGGAAACCCAGCGAATTGGCCCCCGGCCAGAAGTTAAATCAGCCGGGGCCCCTGTTTAAGAAGCTGGATGAAAGCGTAGCAGAAGAGGAACGGGCCCGGCTCAAAGGTAACAAATAGTTTCCGGGCCTGAGAAAAGCATGATAAGCCGTCCGGAGTCATTCCCCGGTTCGCCCTTGGCGACACGCGGGGTTGGCTCATGAAGAGGCAGGCTTGGCTCTCGACCAGGCTCTAACGCGGCTCGAATCCGGAGGCGGAGTTCCCTACACGCACTGTCGACTTCGCTAAACAAGATGGCCGATGAACATCAGCTTGGTCTAATATGGCAAAGTAGGCAATAATACCCATCCTCGAGTTTAACAAATTGTTTATCTTTTCTTAAGCCTTTGCCTGAACGAATATATTATTATTACTCTGGCAATCCATTATAGAAAATAGAAAGCTTTCCTGGAGGGTCCCATGATCACTAGAAAGTATTCTCAAGACAAAAAGAAATGCCGCGTTACCTTTAAGTTGCCAGTCCAAACCGCCAGCGAAAAAGTTCAGCTCTATGGCGAATTCAACAATTGGGTCGGTCAAGATATGAACAAACTAAAGACTGGTGGCTTTAGTTTGAGTATCTCTCTGCCCGCAGGCCATAAATATCAATTCCGCTACCTTCTGGACGGCGACCGCTGGGATAACGACTCCGACGCCGATGCTTATATTCCCAATCCTTACGGCTCCGAAGATTTAGTATTAGATCTCTAAGCTGGACTGGGACCTATGGGACGTTAGATGCCCTTCAAATTACTGGCAGCTCCGACACAACGGCGCCATCGGCAATTGGTGACCTGGCTGCCAGAACCAGCACCACCACGAATGGCGCGGTGAACCTCAGCTGGACGGCTCCGGGCAACGATGGGACAGTGGGGACGGCCACCAGCTATCTGGTGAGGTACAGTACATCCGCGATCAATAGCGAGAGGGCCTGGTCGAGCGCGACTATTGTGACTACCGGGATCCCGACGCCAGCGGCCTCGGGGACGGCACAGAGCATGAGTGTCTCGGGTCTGACTTCGGGCACGACTTATTACTTTGCAGTGCGTGCACAGGATGCAGTACCGCAATCTGGGCGATTTATCCAATTCGCCTTCTGCGGTGGCCTCGACGGTTAGCTCGCCGGGAGCCGGGACCTATGATGACACGGATGCGGGGTGGACGTATGGTGGAACCTGGGTGATCGTACACAGCGACCGGGCCGTACAACGGGACGGAACACTACAGCAATGTGCTCAACAGCACGGCCAGCTTCTCGTTCACGGGCACGGGGTTTGTGTTCTACTACTCGGCAGATCGAACCGGGGCAATGTGCAAATCAGAGTGGATGGGAACCTGATCACCACCCTGAACGAGTACAACAGTACCGTAGCTCTATCAGCGCAGCTACAGCAGCCCAGCCTTTGCCTCCGGGTCTCACACGGTGCAGTTCAAGTTTGTGGGTCCGTCCGGGAGTTATGGGACGGTGGATGCCATCACGATCCTGAACCTAACCAAGTACGATGACAGCGATCCGGGCTGGAGCATACAGCCCAGGAGCCTCGTGGTCGATCGTACACGGCCACCGGACCGTATAACATACACGGAACATTACAGCACATGTGCTCAACAGCACGGCCACGCTTCTCGTTCACAGGCACGGGGTTTGTGTTCTACTACTCGGCAGATACCAATCGGGGTAATGTGCAAATCAGAGTGGACGGCAACCTGATCGCGACGCTGAACGAGTACAACAGTGCCCACCTCTATCAACGGAGCTACGACAGTCCAGCTTTTGCCTCCGGACCTCACACGGTGGAGTTCAAGTTTGTAGGTCCTTCGGGGAAATATGGGACGCTGGATGCCATTGCGATCCGGCCTTAGCAATCTCCTTATTTATATCAGCCGATGTTTTCCGACATAGATTATTAGAAAACCTCACCTGTCCTGCCCCTCTGCAGACCTTTGCACCAGTTTTTTCTTGCATAAAGCTTCCTGTTACAGTCAGTCCATGAGCCGAGATTGAGAATACAATCAAACCCAGAAATATTTACGAAGCAACTTTAACGTCTGTCAGAGTAAAGAGCCACAGGTTTTGACCTGTGGCTCTTCCTTGTAGTAAAAGCAGGCCAGCTAATTTGAGCCGGGCGAGGTGGGCGTAATGAACTTAATGGCAGAACTGCATACGACTACTTATTGACAGCTCCTTGCAATTTAGTAATCAGTTTGTATGAAACTCACAATCTTGTTAGCCTACAGTTTTGGGTGATGAACATCACTTGAATCCCTTCCCTGACTTACTATAGAATATCCAACAGCCGAAGCATTCGTTACGGAATATATTGTATTCCAGACCTCGGGAGGAAAAAGTGAAAACCATAAACGTTTCAACCTCGACACGAAAATCGATCAACGTGTTGTATAAATCCATTCTTTTGGGAATGTTGAGTATCTCTGTTCTTTAGTGGACTGTCAGCCTTGCCAGCTCACGCTGCTGCGAATACCAGCAACATAGCGGCCGGGCAGCTGCTCAAACCCAATGGTACGCTTGATCTGAGCACAGGCTACAGCGGCAGCCTGGACATCAGCAAAGAAGCTGTTACTCTCGACTCTGTGCGCGGCCCCGTCCTGTCGCTGCTATCAGATGCCATTGATGGCACCTGGTCGGGGCTTGGCTCAGGGTTGAATAGCCAGGTGCTGGCCATGGCCATCAGCGGGACAGGCGATGTGTATGTGGGTGGAAACTTTATCGATGCGGGCGGGGTTTCAGGGGCGAACAACATTGCCAAATGGAACGGCAGCAGCTGGTCCGCCCTTGGCTCAACGCCGCTAGACGGAGCCGTCCGCGCCATCGCCATCAGTGGGACGAACGTGTATGTAGGCGGCGCCTTCACCGATGCGGGCGGGAATGCGAATGCGGACTACATCGCCAAATGGAATGGGACGGCCTGGTCCGCGCTGGGTACAACGCCCCTGAACGATGATGTGTATTCCATTGCAGTCAGCGGGACGGGCGATGTGTATGCAGGCGGGCTTTTCACGGATGCGGGCGGGGATGCGAATGCGGACTACATCGCCAAATTTAATGGCAGCACCTGGTCTGCACTCGGTTCAACGCCCTTGAGTGCCAGTAACGTCTATTCCATCGCCATCAGCGGGACGAACATATATGCGGGCGGCTCATTCACAAATGCAGGCGGGGTTGCGAATGCGGACTACATCGCCAAATTTGACGGCAGCAGTTGGTCTGCACTTGGAACAACACCGCTAAACAATGTTGTCTGGACTGTCGCCATCAGCGGCACAGACGTAATCGCAGGTGGAGACTTTACCCATGCGGGGGGAGATGCGAATGCAGACCACCTGGCGAAATTTAGCGGCGGCGCCTGGTCTGCGCTCGGCACAATGCCATCCACTTTCTCCGTCAGGGCATTAGCAGTCAGTGGAACGTAATCTGTATGCGGGCTTCGCCTCAGGGGTGAGCGGGCCCGGGACCTATATTTCCAAATGGGACGGGACGAACTGGTCAGACCTGGGTTCACCGTCGTTGACTGCCAATGTGTGGGCCGTTGCCACCAATGGGACCGATCTGTATGCAGGCGGGGACTTCACCCAGGCGAGCGGCCATTTGAATGCCAATTACATCGCGGACTTTGTAGAGGGGGTAGGCGACACCACCCCGCCAACAGTGGTTTCGATCGTTCGCAACGATACAAACCCCACGAGCGCCTCTGAGGTTTCGTTCGATGTGAGCTTCTCGGAGGTAGTTACAGGCGTGGACAACACAACGCCGTTCAGTGACTTTTCGCTAAACACGAGCGGTGTCACGGGTGCTGCAATCACAGCCGTAACGGGTTCGGGGCATGTTTATACCGTTACCGTTGATACCGGTTCGGATAACGGAACTATCGGGTTGGATGTCAATGACAATGATAATATCGTGGATCTTGCGAATAACCCGTTGGGCGGTACCGGCACAGGGAACGGTGATTTTACAGCCGGAGAGGTGTATACCGTAGATAAGACACCAAGCCTATACGATCTCCGGCAACGCCGGCGTGGGTGGCGCAACTTTGAGCTATACAGACGGTGATCCCAAGACTGCCACAGCAGATGGCAGTGGAAACTATTCGTTCACGGTATCGTACGACTGGTCCGGTACCGTCACGCCGTCCAAGGCGGGTTATGCATTCACGCCGACCAGCACAGACCTACGACAATGTGATTGCTGATCAAACTGGACAAGACTACACTGCGACATCTAATACCGGAGCGGGCACGTACGATGATACGCGATGCGCGCTGGAGCTACGGTCGAAGCGCTCGTGGTCGACGCTATACGGCGACCGGACCGTACAACGGCACGGAACATTACAGCAATGTGCTCAACACGCACGGCCAGCTTCTCGTTCACGGGCACGGGCTTTGTGTTCTACTACTCGGCAGACGAGAATCGGGGCAACGTGCGAAATCAGAGTGGATGGCAACCTGATCACCACCCTGAACGAGTATAACAGTACGCATCGGTCTATCAGCGGAGCTACACCAGCCCAGCCTTTGCCTCCGGGCCTCACACGGTGCAGTTCAAGTTTGTGGGTCCGTCCGGGAGTTACTGGGACGGTGGATGCCATCACGATCCTGAACCTAACCAAGTATGATGACAGCGATCTGGCTGGAGCTATAGCCCAGGTGCCTCGTGGTATCGTACACGGCGACGGGTCCGTACAACAATACCGAACATTACAGCAATGTGCTCTAATGCCACTGCCACCTTTCACCTTCACGGGCACGGGGTTTGTGTTCTACTACTCGGCAGATGGGAATCGCGGGCAATGTGGAAATCAGAGTGGACGGCAACCTGATCAGCCACCCTTAACGAGTACAACAGTACCGCATGTCTATCAACGGAGCTACAGCAGCCCAACCTTTGCCTCCGGGTCTCATACGGTCCAGTTCAAGTTTGTGGGTCCCTCGGGGAAATACGGGAGGGTGGACGCGATTAGAATCATTGGCGGAACGTGATTACGGATACAACGCCGCCATCGGCACATCACAGACCTGGCGGCCACGGCCAGCACCACCACCAATGGCTCGGTGGACCTCAGCTGGACGGCTCCGGGCAATGATGGGACGGTGGGTACGGCTACCGAGTTACCTGGTGCGATACAGCACGGCGGCGATCGATAGTGAGGGCGCCTGGTCGAGTGCGACCATTGTGACGACGGGGATCCCAACGCCTGCGGTCTCGGGGACGGCGCAGAGCATGACGCGTCTCGGGTCTGACTTCGGGCACGACTTACTACTTTGCGGTGCGTGCGCAGGATGCTGGACCAGCAACCTGGGCGATTTATCCAATTCGCCTTCTGCGGTTGCCTCGACGATCACCTCGCCGGGAGCGGGTAAGTACGATGATAGCGGATCCGGGTCTGGAGCTACGGCGAGAGCCTCGTGGTGACGTATACGGCGACCGGTCCGTACAACAGCACGGAACATTACAGCAATGTGCTCAACACCACGGCCAGCTTCTCGTTCACGGGCACAGGGTTTGTGTTCTACTACTCGAGCAGATTGAGAATCGGGGCAATGTGGAAATCAGAGTGGATGGCAACCTGATCACCACCCTGAACGAGTATAACAGTGCGCACGCTCTATCAGCGGAGCTACGCGAGCCCGGCCTTTGCCTCCGGGCCTCACACGGTGCAGTTCAAGTTTGTGGGTCCGTCCGGGAATTATGGGACGGTGGATGCCATCACGATCCTGAACCTAACCAAGTACGATGATGGCGATCCGGGCTGGAGCTATGCGGGAACCTCGTGGTAGCGTACACGGCCACCGGACCGTACAACAATACCGAACATTACAGCAATGTGCTCTGAATGCCACTGCCAACTTCACCTTCAACGGCACGGGCTTTGTGTTCTACTACTCCGCAGATGGCAATCGCGGCAGTATGCAGATCAGCGTGGACGGCAACCTGATCACCACCCTGAACGAGTACAACAGCGCGCATATCTATCAAAGCAGTTACAGCAGCCCGACCTTTGCCTCCGGTTCTCATACGGTTCAGTTCAAGTTTGTAGGTCCGTCGGGGAAATACGGGACGGTGGACGCAATAAAAATCAATGGCGGACGTCGATTAACGACACCACGGCGCCATCGGCACTTGGTGACCTGGCGGCCACGACCAGCACCACCACGAATGGCTCGGTGGACCTCAGCTGGAATGCTCCGGGCAATGATGGGACAGTGGGAACGGCAACGAGTTACCTAGTGCGGTACAGCACGTCGGCGATCGATAGCGAGGGCGCCTGGTCGAGCGCGACCATTGTGACTACGGGGATCCCAACGCCGGCGGCCTCGGGGACGGCACAGAGCATGAGCGTCACGGGTCTGACTTCGGGCACGACTTATTACTTTGCGGTGCGTGCACAGGATGCAGTACCCAATCTGGGCGATCTATCCAATTCGCCGTCTGCGGTGGCCTCGACGGTTAGCTCGCCGGGAGCCGGGACCTATGACGACACGGATGCGGGGTGGACGTATGGTGGAACGTGGGTGTCGTACACAGCGACCGGACCGTACAACGGCACCGAACATTACAGCACGGTGCTCAACAGCACGGCCACATTCTCGTTCACGGGCACAGGCTTTGTGTTCTACTACTCTGCAGATAAGAATCGGGGCAGCATGCAAATCAGGGTAGACGGCAGCTTGATCGCTACCCTGAACGAGTACAACAGTGCGCACCTCTATCAGCGCACGCTACAGGAGCCCGAGCTTTGCCTCCGGCGCTCACACGGTGGAGTTCAAGTTTGTGGGTCCCTCCGGGACTTATGGGACGGTGGATGCCCTTCAAATTACTGGCAGCTCCGACACCACGGCGCCATCGGCAATTGGTGACCTGGCTGCCACGGCCAGCACCACGACGAATGGCGCGGTGAACCTCAGCTGGACGGCTCCGGGCAACGATGGCACAGTGGGGACGGCAACCAGCTACCTGGTGCGATACAGCACATCCGCGATCAATAGCGAGGGGGCCTGGTCGAGCGCGACCATTGTGACGACGGGGATCCCAACGCCGGCGGCCTCGGGGACGGCACAGAGCATGAGCGTCACGGGTCTGACTTCGGGCACGACTTATTACTTTGCAGTGCGTGCACAGGATGCAGTACCCAATCTGGGCGATCTATCCAACTCGCCGTCTGCGGTGGCCTCGACGGTTAGCTCGCCGGGAGCCGGGACCTATGACGACACGGATGCGGGGTGGACGTATGGTGGAACGTGGGTGTCGTACACAGCGACCGGACCGTACAACGGCACGGAACGCTACAGCACGGTGCTCAACAGCACGGCCACATTCTCGTTCACGGGCACAGGCTTTGTGTTCTACTACTCTACAGACAAGAATCGGGGCAGCATGCAAATCAGGGTAGACGGCAACTTGATCGCTACCCTGAACGAGTACAACAGTGCGCACCTCTATCAGCGCACGTACAGGAGCCCGAGCTTTGCTTCCGGCGCTCACACGGTGGAGTTCAAGTTTGTGGGTCCGTCCGGGACTTATGGGACGGTGGATGCCCTTCAAATTACTGGCAGCTCCGACACCACGGCGCCATCGGCAATTGGTGACCTGGCTGCCACGGCCAGCACCACGACGAATGGCGCGGTGAACCTCAGCTGGACGGCTCCGGGCAACGATGGCACAGTGGGGACGGCAACCAGCTACCTGGTGCGATACAGCACATCCGCGATCAATAGCGAGGGCCTGGTCGAGCGCGACCATTGTGACGACAGGGATCCCGACGCCAGCGGCCTCGGGGACGGTACAGAGCATGAGCGTCACGGGTCTGACTTCGGGCACGACTTATTACTTTGCGGTGCGTGCGCAGGATGCAGTACCGAACCTGGGCGATCTGTCCAACTCGCCGTCTGCGGTGGCCTCGACGATCACCTCGCCGGGAGCGGGCAAGTACGACGATACGGATGCGGGGTGGACGTATGGGGGAACCTGGGTGACGTATTCGGCGACCGGACCGTACAACGGGACGGAACGCTACAGCACGGTGCTCAACAGCACGGCCACATTCTCGTTCACGGGCACAGGCTTTGTGTTCTACTACTCTACAGACAAGAATCGGGGCAGCATGCAGATCAGGGTAGATGGCAACCTGATCGCCACCCTGAACGAGTACAACAGCGCACACATCTATCAGAGCAGTTACAGCAGCCCGAGCTTTGCTTCCGGCGCTCACACGGTGGAGTTCAAGTTTGTGGGTCCGTCCGGGACTTATGGGACGGTGGACGCCATTACGGTCCGGCCTTAGCAAATTGCATCCATATCAAAGAATGTTTTCTGTCCCGGTACGAAAGAACACCTACACCAGGCCTGTGCTAGTGATGAATACTGATTCGGGCACCTTATAAGCGTTATCGCCATCCCGCTACCCATAAGAATTTAACGGCAATCAATAAACATGCGGCGCTAGACAGGGCCGCATGTTTATCTTAACATTAAAAAGCCTCAAGTGACCAGTATAGAGATTATAGTCAACAGCTCGACCCCACGTGATCGGCCGCCCCAGTATGCCATTTAGCAATTATGAATAAAGCTGGACTTTATCCATTTGAAGATTAACAAGAAGCAGGGTAAGCTAAGGCAAACTCTCGGTCAAGAGGTAACCTATGCCGACCCTGCAGGCAGACTATATCACGATCCTGGGAGCGTTTGCGAGCTTGTTCTCGAATCGGATTTGGAAACATGCAAAGATCTTGTTGATCGGTGCAATCCTTTCTCCCGCCGAACGGACGGTAACGGCGGCATTGCGGACGACGGGACTGAGCATGGAGAAACATTTTGAGAATTATCATCGCATTCTCAATCGAGCGAAGTGGTCGAGCTTGGAAGCCTCCCACATCCTGTTGGGTTTGTTGATCAACACCTTTGTCAGCCGCGGTCCAGTGATCCTGGGCTTGGACGATACCATTGAGCGGCGTCGGGGGGCCAAGATCAAAGCCAAAGGGATTTATCGGGATCCGGTCCGTTCCAGTCACGGTCACTTTGTGAAAGCCAGTGGACTGCGTTGGTTGAGCCTGATGTTGCTGGCGCCGATTTCGTGGGCTGGACGCACTTGGGCACTGCCCTTTCTCACGGTGCTGGCGCCTTCTGAACGGTACTATCAAGGCAAGGCTCGCAGGCCTAAGAAGCTCACCGAATGGGCTTGTCAAGTGGTGCTCCAAACCCGCCGCTGGCTGCCCCAACGCCAGCTGGTCGTCGTGGCCGACAGTAGTTTTGCCGTAATTGAGCTGCTTTTTCGGCTGCGCCAACTCAAAAACCCAGTGGCGATGATCGTGCGCTTTCGCATGGATGCGGCTCTCTATGAACCAGCCAAGAATAAGCCGGGGCAAATAGGTCGCCCGCGCAAAAAGGGCCAACGCTTGCCGACCCTGGAAAAGGTTGCCGAAGACAAACATATGCGTTGGAAGCGGCTCACGGTGCAAGAGTGGTATGGCGAAAAGAAACGAAAAATCGAAATCACCTCCGGCACCGCTGTCTGGCGCCACAGCGGAAAACCCGTGGTGCCCATCCGCTGGGTGATTGTCCGCGATCCCAAGAAGAGCTTCAAGACGCAGTCCTTGTTGTGCACCGATCTCAACATTTCCGCTGAACAAATCGTCCAATGGTTTCCACGGCGCTGGCAAGTCGAAGTGACTTTCCACGAAACGCGAACCCACCTCGGCGTGGAGACTCAAAGACAATGGGCGGACCTGTCCATCCTGCGCATTACTCCGGCCTTGCTGAGCTTGTTCTCCATTATCACCTTGCTCGCCAATGTTGACGCACAGAAAGATCAGTTGCCGGTTCAACAAGCCGCTTGGTATGTCAAGAAGCTGCCCACTTTTTCGGATGCCTTCCGCACCGTAAAACAAAATCTTTACTCCTATCTCTATTTTCAAACATCACCGCTTCCAAGGGAAGTTCGAAAACCACCTCCGACCCGCTCACATTACCGCTTCTCTCGCTCTACGCACACCTTCTTTCAAGTATCCTATGGATAAAGTCTAGCTTAAGGAAAATTCATTTTCTCCGTGCACAAAAAGTGAACAAGGGATATGGACGGATTGAAACTCGCACGATTACTACGAGCGAAATGCTCAACCTGTATTCCGCCTGGCCAGGCTTGGCGCAGGTCTATCGCTTGGAACGCCAATTTCAATGGCGTCGCAATGCCCGTTGCTACCGCACTTCCTGCGAAGTGGAATTCGGCATTACCAGCCTTAGCCGCCAAGAAGCCTCTCCTTTGCAATTATTGCATATTCGCCGAGCGCATTGGGGCATTGAGACCGGCTTACACTATCGTCGCGATTTCACGATGAAGGAAGATGCAACTCGCATGACCACAGGCCATATGGGCAAAGTCATGGCTTCCCTCAATAATCTCGTCTTGTCTCTCATCCACCCAGCAAATTTCCAAAATGCGGCCCAAGCTCGACGCTGGTTTGCTGCTCATCTTTCACAGACCTTGGCCCTGCTACTACCCCCTTTTCTCATTCTTGAGAGAGCCATGGCAAACTGTCGTACAAGACTTGACGGGTTCCGGTTTTCATGTGAGAATTCAAAAAATGAATGTTCAGCCATGCCTGAAATCAAACAACACGAATACACACTCTTAAACGAAATCGCACGGATTCAATGGTTACGCAGGCGGGGTTTTCTGACCGGCTGGGGATCGCGGTGGGAAGCGTAAACTGGTATATCAAACGGCTGGTCCAGCGCGGGTGGGTGAAGGTATCGCACCTGGACCGCACCCGCTTGAAATACGACCTGACCTCGGACGGCATGGCAGTGTTCACCCAACGCGCCCTGTTCTATGCAAGGGATTCGCTCAAGGTGTACAGCAATGTCCGCGGCAAGGCAAAGGAACTGGTAAGAGAGTTAAGACAACAGGGGATCAAGCGAGTGTATCTTGATGGCAACGATGCGATGATGGACATTCTGCGCCTGACCTGCATCGAAGGCGGGATCGGGATCGACGAGGCTCCGAAGAAAATCGTGTTGAAGGCAAAAGGCGAAGGTTTCGAGATCGCGGAACGCGGCGGCAAGTAAAAAGATGGCGGGAAAACAATACGTATGTCTAAGAATTTTGCCGTGATCGGGGCCATTGGCTACATCACCCCGCGGCATTCGGGTTGAATGTAGTTTGCAGTGCAGGGAATTACGCTCGGCAAGGAGAAAATAAATGAAAGGAATTATTTTAGCCGGCGGGCGAGGCACGCGTCTTTACCCGTTAACTCTTGGCATGAGCAAGCAATTATTGCCCGTCTACGACAAACCGATGATCTACTATCCACTCTCGATGCTTATGCTGGCAGGCATACGGGAGATCCTGCTGATCAGCACCCCCGAAGACCTGCCGCTCTTCCGCCGCCTGTTGAGGGATGGGAGCCAATGGGGACTGAGCTTTGCCTACGCCGAGCAGGCCCAGCCGATCGGCCTAGCCGACGCCTTCCGTGTCGGTGCAGAGTTCATCGCCGGTGAGCCTTCCTGCCTGATCCTGGGCGATAACATTTTCTTCGGTCAGGGTCTGCCCGCTACACTGCGCCGGCGCGGCCGCTCTCACCGAGGGGGCGCTCATCTTCGCTTATGTGGTCCGCGATCCCGAGAGGTATGGCGTGGTGGAATTGGACGACGACAAAAAAAGAGTTCTGAGCCTGGAAGAAAAACCCGTTCACCCGAAATCACACTTTGCCGTTCCCGGTATGTATTTCTACGATGCGCGCGTTGCTGGATTTCGCGGCGAACCTGCAGCCCTCGGCGCGCGGCGAGCTGGAGATCACCGACTTAAATCGTCTCTATCTCGAATGCGGGCAGCTGTGCGTGGAGCCTCTCAGCCGCGGTACTGCCTGGCTGGATGCCGGCACGCATGAATCTCTGCTGCAGTCTGCAGGCTTTGTGCAGACCGTGCAGGAACGCCAGGGACTGATGATCTCCTGCCCCGAGGAAATTGCCTATAACCTGGGCTACATCAATGAAGGACAACTGCAAGCGCTGGCGAATCAAATGCCTGATAACAGCTACGCGTTTTACCTGAAACACCTGTTGGAGTGATTTTTATTGAAAATCGTATTGTTTGGCAGTAAAGGACAATTAGGTTGGGAACTGAAGCGTACGCTCAGGCCGTTGGGCGAACTGTGTGCCGTCGACCGCGAAGAACTAAACCTACAAGATGCAGCTGCCTTAGAGAGTTTTCTGCGGGAACAGCGTCCTCAGGTGATCGTCAACGCTTCGGCCTATACAGCGGTAGACCGCGCTGAACAAGAGCAGGAGCTTGCATTCCAGGTCAATGAGCGTGCTCCAGGCGTAATGGCCGAGACGGCGGATTCGTTACACGCGGCGTTCATTCATGTTTCTACGGATTACGTCTTCGATGGCGAGCTTGGCCGACCTTACGTTGAGAGCGACAAAACTCGTCCGCTGAACACGTATGGCCGTAGTAAACTGGCAGGCGAGCAAGCTATTCAAAAGGTGGACGGAGCCTATCTGATTTTTCGTACCGCCTGGGTCTATGACCTGCGCAGCGATAACTTTGTCACAAAAGTCCTGGCGTGGGCACGCCGCCAGGAAACCCTACGTATCGTGGACGATCAGGTCTCCAATCCCACGTGGGCGCGTTGGCTTGCGGAAACGATAACAATCCTTCTCGACAGAACCAATACAGACCTTTATGAGTTTGTGGGACAACATGCAGGACTTTATCATTTAGCAGCAGGGAACGAGACCAGCCGTTTTGAATGGGCGCAGATGATATTACGCCGTGACCCGCAGCGAGAAGAGCAGGTTGTGCAAACGGTGCAACCAGCAAGGTCGGAGGATTTTCCCTCCGCCGCAGAACGGCCTCGCTATTCTGCCTTGAACTCAGATCTTTTTTATAGTGTCTTTGGCTTAAAACTCCCAAAATGGGAAGATCAACTAATTCAAGCCATGGCTTGAAGCAAAATCGTGAGCGTTTCGATACTTATCAATATGGGCGTGTTTGATCTGTCTGGAAAAGACCAGGAATAATTATGATCTACCTGACTAAAAACGATGTGCCAAGTATACGGGGAAAGCGAATTTCTTTTCTTCAAAGGAAAAGCCATGTTATCCCGGCCCTTTTTTAGAGGTTTTACTCGAGATGCGACCTCGCGTCAGCCAATAGAAGAAGCCTTTTCGCTCTCGAAATTTTGGCATAAACGCACAAAACTTAAGGCAAGATTATTGTTCTGTTATAAGGAATATCTTTACGATCATTCCATGTATTCCATCATTTATTTTCTTAGAAGGAACTATACCAACATTGAATTCCTTGGGTTTTCATCCACTGAGAGGCCCAGAGAGGACCCCTCGCTTTCGTCGAAAAAGCTTTATCGCAAACTGGATGAGTTTAAACCCGATGTCGTATTTACCTACGAGAAGATTCTTGCGTCCCAAGAGATTGAACATATTTTGGGTTTGGGAATTAAACTTGTCACCACCACATCCGGTGTTCATTCGTTCGGTTACGGCGGAACGAAATCGCAGGCGGATGCCATCTTTCACCTCAGGAGACATGCACTATACCTGGTGCCACATGCACCTCACGTGCCGCTGCTTCGCAGAGAGGGTATAAATGCTGTAGAGTTCCCTTTTTGGTTCGACCCGGGATGGTTTCATCCATTAAAAAGAAGGAGATCTATGATGTTCTGTTCATCGGCGATCTTATTACACCCTTAAATAAAAACCGACTGGAACTGGTTAAGGTTCTTTCCCGAGATTACAAGATTGCGCTTGCCACCAGTCGCGACCCGCAGTTACCGAACATACAATATATTGGGAGCACGTTTGATCCGCGCAAACTTAATGTATGGCTGAATCAAGCCCGGCTGGTCGTGGGTTCCGACAGATTGGCAGATACGCAAACCTTGAACAATTTGCCCGGACAATCGATTTTTTATGACGACGAGTTTTTCATCCGCCAGAGGGCGTACGTGGTATTGGGCTCCGGTTCCTGTTATTTGGTTGAAAGACATCCGGAAATTGAAAGGAAGTTTAAAGATGGCGAAGAAATCGTTCTCTGGGATGACTATGAAGATCTAATCAACAAGACTGGAAACCTCCTGAAGGATAGCAACAAGCGCCAAAGCATTTCACTTCACGCGCATGCCAGGGCGCTGGCCGAGCATTCCACACCTGTACGCTGTAATCAACTCCTTCAATTGCTAGACATGGCAGAGAGTTTATGATACTGTCCTTCAAACAAATCGCCCAAAATCATCTTTCTGAAAATAAAATCATCTTTTTTCGGGATGTAATAAGAGAAATATCAATATCCGATTGCCGGATCCAAGAAGGTGGTCAAGAAGAAGTGAAGCGCTAAAGCACTTTACAGACTTGCTCCTCGCTGTTAGGAAAACTTCAAAAGTGAACTCAATGAAACTTGAAAAGTGAACTGTGAAGTTTTCCTAAGGTGAACCAAACTTCAAAAGTGAACCGCCTTTCCAAAGGAGGCGATCGGCAGAGTAGCGGTGTGAACTAGGCAGCCCGAAGCCCAAACCCGGACTTCAACCTGGCTTTTGGTCTCGTCAGGAACTAGGTGTACATCAACATCTTCTCTGGGTTCGATGCCTGGGATCTGGAGGGAGTATCCCCCAATGGAGATCTTGCGATAGCCATCGGCAATGCGCTGATGATGAATGCAAAAGATATCCTTGGTGGAGGTAAACGGTTTGGGTAAGGCAAAAGGCCGAAAGAGGGAGCGGTTTTCATTCTGGGCTTTTTCGAAGCGAAGGGCGGGGATTTCGCGGGTGGTGGAATGGACTTGCTGGTAATTGTAACGGTGGACTTCTTCGCGGAAAATAGAGCGGGCCTCTGCCAAAGTCGTAATATGCTCGAGAGCACAAGTGCGGACGATCCGGTCTTGCAGCCAGCGATAGGGCCTTTCAATTTTTCCTTTGGCCTGGGGCGACATCGCATAAATCACGTCGGTGTGCATCAGGGCCAAGACCTGTCGCCATTGGGTGTTCACATCGTCGGTGCCCAGAACCATGTTCTTCCACAGGCTATCCCGGTTCTGGATGAAGCGAAATACCCGTAAATTGTCGACATAATAGCGGTGCGGGACCCCAAAATGCTGCATCAGGTATTGGGCCGACTGAATATGGGCCCAACTGGTCTCTGATTCAACAAAATCCGCATACAGCAGCATGCGGGTGTAGTCATCCAGCGACGTGATCAAGGTCCATTTGTCCAGCGCATAGGGAGACCATTTGTGGATCGAGGCATCATGCTGGATCAGGTCTCCTGCGGCGGAGGTGATCACTTCCCGGTCATGCCGATCCTTTTTCTTGCGCTTGGGAAGATAACAGCCTAGCTGGATGGCGCGCTTGACGATCGTCGTGGTCGATACGCTTACGCCTGCCTTCTTCAGACGATCGTTGATGGCCGCGTAGTTGTAGTCGGAGATCGGCAATTCTTTATTCTCCACCAAGGCTTTGTCGCGTTGCAGTTCGGTACGGATCTTCGCTTCCGTTTCCACGCTCAGCCGCCCTTTACTTTGACGGTGATATTCGATCGAGAAGGTTTCTGCATCCTTTCGAATTGCTTTTAGCAATGCAAAGAAACGGGTCTTGCCGATCCCCAGGGTCTGCTCAATCTCACTGCGACTGATATGCCCCGCATCATAGGATTTGAACAATATTTTGATTTGATCACCGCTAAACTTCTTATGGAGTTGTGCCATGATGAGTTCCTTTCTCCCCACCATGTATCATGCTTATGGTTCGCTTTTCAAGTTTTGTTCCTTTTTTTAACAGTTCACTTTTGAGCTGGAAACGGTTCACTTTTGAAATGTTATCGGTTCACTTTTCAAGTTTGGATAACAAGACTCGCTCCTCGCTTGACATATTCCCCTTTTTATGGCACCATTCATTTTCTGAATGCTCAACTTGTCCATTGGTTGCTCTCTGGGCTTGAATGATTATGTGGTTGTGTAGACAATATGACTTCTCCTGATATTACTAATTCAACAAACGACTGGGACCTCATTATCCGGCCGCAGCGAGGCTGGTGGGACCTGCATCTGGAAGACCTGTGGCGTTATCGCGACCTGATCCAATTGTTCGTTTGGCGGGATTTTGTCGCTGCTTACAAGCAAACCATCCTAGGCCCGCTGTGGTATCCAATCCAACCGATCGCGAGCGCGATTGTTTTCACCGTCATTTTTGGGAATATCGCCAAACTTCCCACGGATGGACTGCCGCCCTTCCTGTTCTATATGGCGGGAAATACGGTTTGGGGCTATTTTTCCGCGTGCCTGACGAGCACCTCGAATACATTTACCAATAATGCGGGCATCTTTGGAAAGGTGTACTTCCCCCGCTTGAGCGTGCCTATTTCGACCGTGATCTCCAATCTCATTTCTCTAAGTATCCGATTGGGCGTGTTCCTGGCTTTCCTGATCTACTTCATGCTGACAGGCTCGGCGGTTCACCCTAATCTATGGATCTTAGCATTGCCAGTCTTGCTGTTGATCATGGCCGGGCTGGGGTTAGGCTTTGGCATTATCATTTCATCGCTCACCACCAAATATCGGGACCTGCAGCAGTTAGTAGGATTTGGCGTCCAACTGCTGATGTATGCCACGCCAGTGATCTATCCCCTTTCGACCGTAACAGGCATCTGGCGCTGGCTGATCCTTGCCAACCCCATGACGCCAGTTGTTGAAATCTTCCGGCTGGCCTTTCTGGGAACGAGCTCGATCCAGCCGGTTTTCCTGATCTACAGCGCAGGTTTTGCGCTGGTGGTGTTGTTGACAGGCGTGCTCATCTTCAACCACGTTGAAAACACTTTTATGGATACCGTTTAAATGTCCAATCTTGTCATTTCTATTGAAAATCTTTCGAAGTCCTATCAACTAGGTGTGATCGGTACGGGGACATTCAGGGGTGACGTGGAGCGCTGGTGGGCGAAATTTCGCGGCCTGCCTAACCCTTCTCTCAAAATCGGCGAGGCGAACCATGGCAACCGCCAGGGGCAAACACTCTGGGCGTTGAAGGATATTAATCTTCAGGTGCACCAGGGCGAGGCAGTGGGGATCATCGGGCGCAACGGGGCGGGAAAAAGCACGCTGCTCAAAATCCTCTCTCAAGTTACGGCACCCACATCGGGTGAGGTGAAGGCAAAGGGGCGTATCGCCAGTTTGCTGGAAGTGGGCACGGGCTTTCACCCTGAGCTGACCGGGCGCGAGAATATTTACATGAACGGTACCATCCTCGGAATGAAAAAAGCCGAAATCGCACGCAAGTTCGATGAGATCGTGGATTTTTCGGGCGTGGAGCAGTTCATTGATACGCCGGTCAAGCGGTATTCAAGCGGTATGTATGTGCGGCTCGCATTTGCCGTTGCCGCGCACTTGGAATCGGAGATCTTGATCGTGGACGAGGTGCTGGCGGTGGGAGATGCCGAGTTCCAGAAGAAGTGCCTGGGCAAGATGGGGGATGTGACCCACGAAGGGCGCACGGTGCTGTTTGTAAGCCATAATATGGGTTCGGTACGTTCACTTTGCGAAACTGCCATTTTGCTCAAGGACGGAAAAATACATCTTCAAGGAACGGCTGAAGAGGCTGTCCGATTTTACCTTGACAATCAAATCTATGGTTCGGTTAATCGAAATTATCCCGGTCGAATCACACCAGAAATACCCACCTGAATTTGAAGTTACCAAGATCGAATTGACAAATTCTGAGGGAATAACCACCGATAAACTGCTGGTGAATGAAGCCTATGAATGCAGGATATATTACAAGATCAATATAGATGATGCTTACAGGTTCTCTGTAAATTTCAGAAGCAGTGACGGTGTTTTAATCGGGTTGGTTTCCACCATTTCCACCGGATCGCACATTCATGGCGAAACCGGCACCTTGTATTCCATGAGCTTTCGTTCTACGATTCGTTTTCTGCCTGGAGTTTACAGCATAGATGTTCTCGTAAAAAATCAATACGGCGCTTATGTAGATATTGTCACAGGCGTAAAGTTCTCGATTGAAGAGATGACTGCTGCGAATGAAAAACTTGTTGGACAAGGTTATGTTTATATCGATACGGAGTGGACTCAGCCTCTTCAGGTTGTATGAAATACAAAATGATCGTTTAAGAAAAGAGACAGGCTACATTCTAAAATGAAAGTGCAGTGTGTTCATTTTGTAGCCCGACACGGATTTTGAAAAGACATATTTATCGCAGTGTCAGCTCCGGGTGAAAGCCTCGCCTCATCATAAACGATTCTCAACCGAAAAGTATCCAAGTGAAAATAGCCGAGACTGGTATAAATATCCTTGCTTTTTTGGGTAAAGAAAGGCATCATAGCTATTTCAAAATATGCGGCGCTATGCAATGAACAACTTAAAGCCATATCATACCGAATTCGTTCAGCGTTTTAAAGAGCGCAAATTTCTTTCGATTTGCTATTCTACAGTGGAGGTTTTTCATAGTTTGCTCCAACCAAGTAGCCTTATTCTCGATGTCGGAGCAAGTATTAGTAAAACGTGGAAACAACATTTAAACTCACCCACACAGCGCTATTTCTCACTGGATATAGATCGTGAAGCTGTGTTTGACTTTTATTCGTTTGAGGAGATGCCGGCAAGCCTAGTGTTTGATGTGATGGTTGCACATCAGGTTTTGGAGCATATCCCTGCTAAGGAAGTACAAGAACTATTATTGTCAGCGTACCAACATCTATCAGTAAATGGTTGCTTTTTGGCCACGGTTCCAAACCCAGCGCACCCTATTAACCAGTGGGCAGATTCTACACATTGCACACATTGGGCCGTTCCCGACCTTTATGCCCTTTTTCGTTTATGCGGTTTCAATGTTGTTCGCTTGGAACGTCTAACAAAATACAGACTACCAAGAAATCCTGTGCAGCGGATCATAACATTAGTCACTTGCGACATATTTGATGTAGATTGGGCAGACGCATTACTAATTGTGGGAAAAAAGGAAGCATCATAATAATGAGAATAGCTGTCTTATGCCCAATAGGTCCGCTTGATCACTTTGGTTATCAGTATAATTATATGATTACCGTTCGCAGCTACGCCGAATTTGCAGACCGAGTTTACATGTATTCTTCATCCAGAAACCGGGCCAACGTGGACAGGATTTTGGCGGCATTTCCCAATGTTACTTACATTTCCGATGAACGTACCTGGTTTTCGCTCGATGAATATGACCATGAAATATTTCGTGTGACAGATTTTGAGCGCAATAATGATATTGCTTTGGCGCGAGCCAAGGCCGATGGGATGGACTGCGCTGTCCATATACATGTTAACCAGTATATCGAACATAAAAACGGGCAAGCACTTAAGAAAATAATAAAATCGATGCTTGAAAAAAGACATCTCTTTGAATGGGTGTATCGCCGTTACCAGCTGGCGAACAAATTGTTTGATGCCGATGTGCGTCACCCCTGGCTGCTAAATTTAACAATTGATAATCCTTTTTTCATCCGGGCGGATGCAATCCACCATAAAGATGGGAATGAGCGTTATTGCATGGAATTGGGAAACTTTGATAAACAGAATTCAATAGCTATTATTGACGCTGGCATGGAAATGACTCTCCAAGATTTGGCTGATGTTCGCGATTTTACGCGTGGATATGTTGAAAAGAATCCTGATGCCAACCCTCAATTTGATTGGTCAGTTTATAAACCCTACTATGTAAATAAATTTAATAAGAAAAACATGTCTAACGATTTGCCGGATATAGTTGGTCAGGAAATTGCACGGGAAAATCGATCCGACTTTCTCTCAAACTTATTCTTGGCCTCTTATAAGCCTAAATCATTAAAACACGATTGGCTTCAATGGTTGAAAAGGATCGCGCCGAGGTAAATTATGGACAAACCCAATAATACCACCTCATGGAGTCAAATAACCCGCTGGCGTGGTGAGTGTGGCCAGCGCTTTGGCAATATTCTGCAGATCCCTATTGTGAATTCTCCTTATGTAGAATTTCAAAAAATCCTTCGATCGGACAGTCGAATTCTGGATATCGGCGCTGGGGTAGATAAACCGATCCAGAAGTATTTGAAGGAGCAATTTTATTTCACTTTGGACAATGATCCCAATGGTCAATTTGACTACAAAACAACAGATGACATCCCTGCTAATCAGGAATTTGATATCGCTGTTGCCAACCAGTTATTCGAACATATTCCCTTAGTTCCCAGTTATGAATTAATATCAGGCATCTATCGTCACATATCAAAAGGCGGATATTTTTTAGCAACAGTTCCTAGTGTATCTCACCCTGTTCGATATTGGGGCGATGTAACCCACGTTCAACATTGGCCCCTAGGTGATTTTTACGGGCTCTTCCGGGCGGCTGGCTTCGACGTCTACAAAATTGGTCGCTATAACAAAACGCCATTACCAAGAAACCCGCTAAAGAGATATATCGTGCATGCCGTTTGTGATGCTTTCCGGATGGATTGGTGCGATAGCCTCATGATCATCGGACAGAAAAATGAAGCGTAAAGTCGTCGTGGACGGCCGTAAATACAATATAGAAATTCACAGGCAGGTTCAAGAACCCATTGATGCGCCTCGCCTGATTATTGTGTCTTATATGCCCACGCAACAAGCCCGGGAAATCCTACGAATAGCATTGAGGGCAATCAGGCATTTTACGCCAGAACCTCATGAGGTTTGGGTCGTTGATAATAATTCTCCTCAAATAAATAGCGGGTGGCTGCGCGACTATCCTGATGTAAACGTAGTTTTTAATAGAACAGAGCCAATCCCAGCACCAGAACGCGGCTGGTGGAGGAATGGGAAGAATCAGACAAAATGGGGAAGTTATGCAAATGCGATTGCGCTAGAGCTTGCAATCCGCCTAATTGATCAGCAAGCACTTTATCTTATGACTTTGCACATGGATACAATGCCATGTAAGAATGGTTGGCTTTCTTTTATTAAATCAAAATTGAATAATAAGGTAGCCGCCGCCGGTGTTCGCCTTGACCGGGCTCGAACCAAAGAAGGGATATTGCATGTGCTTGGTTACATGGTTAATTATCAGCTATTCAAGAAACTGCAGTTGAGTTTCCTGCCCCAATTGCCACAATATGATGTAGGAGATTTGGTCAGCATAAGATTGCGTAATGCCGGATATGATATTTTTGCCTGCTCCAACTCGCTCTGGGATGACAAACTCGTCGCGACCTTGCCCCTCGATTCGCCTTTCCGTTCGCTGCACGTAGATCGGTCATTTGATGACGCCGGTAATGTAATCTTCCTCCACCTGGGCCGGGGGATACAAAAATCATCGGGTAAACTTATGAAGGGTACAACCTCGGAAGCATGGATAGAATTTGCCAATGACCAGCTCTTCTCGTAAACCGGTAGACTATTTACAGGATCAAAATGGTGTGATCGATCTACGGGCTGATCGCCTTGACTACACTTTACGCAGATACTACATAGACGCGTTTCACTTCAAGCATATTCAAGCTCTACGTCCCGGCAGCTCAGTATTGGATCTTGGAGGAAATAAAATCCTTAAACGCGGCCAATTTGATATTGAAAAATATGGGCTGCGGGTCGTCTATTCAAACTTATCAACTATAAAGGATCCGGATGTTCAGGCTGATGCGATGTTCGTACCTTTTGAAAATAATAGCTTTGATGCAGTGATCTGCTCAGAATTGCTCGAGCATGTCCCCACCCCCCCGTCTGTCTTAAGTGAGATATATCGTGTCCTGAGGCCGGGAGGCATCCTTTTTATTTGCGTTCCCTTCCTATACCAAATCCATGGGGACCCTTATGACTTTGGACGCTACACAGACCACTACTGGGCGTTTACACTAGCAAAAACAGGATTTCAGAATATCGTGATCGAAAAACAAGGGCTCTTCTGGAGCGTCCTGGTGGACACTATCAGAGCCTGGCTTTACGAATTGAATGCGAGAAAGCATTTACAGCTGCGCTATCTGGCTATTCAATTTATTGCCCGAGCAAAAAAATTAGCGGTGAAATGGGATAGAGGCGCCTCCTCAGGGATGATCCATTTTATGCAAGTTTTACAACAGGGTTTGGAATCCGCGCAAATAAGTGATGATCAATTTAGGTCTACCAGGAGAAATAAATGGAGTTCTTGCCCACCAATATTCCTGAAGTAAAGATCGTTCGCCCAAAATTGTATTCAGACGAACGCGGTTTTTTCATGGAGACCTTTCAGGCACAGTTGTTCGCAAAAGCAGGATTGCCTTAACTTTTGCCCAGGATAACCATTCCGGCTCACGCCAAGGATCTTTACGAGGACTTCATTATCAAATTCAACAAGCACAAGGAAAATTAGTACGAGTGGTAGATGGTGAAATTTTCGATGTGGCAGTGGATCTCCGGCGCACCTTCCCGAATTTCAAGCAATGGGTCGGCTTGAAGTTATCTGCAGAGAACAAAGACCAACTTTGGATCCCGGAGGGTTTTGCCCATGGATATTATGTCTTGAGTGATTGGGCTGAGATTCTATATAAGACCACCGATTTTTATGCGCCAATCTGGGAGCAATGTATTATCTGGAGCGATCCAGAGATAGGGATCGAATGGCCATTATTAAAGGGCCAAATGCCAATCCTTTCTCCTAAAGATCAACAGGGGAAATACCTGAAAGATGCATCGTGTTATTAAATTCAGTAACTCATGGAATAGAAAGAAGGGTTACAATTCTTGGAGTGTACGTTGTTCTACGCGTACCGCAAAAATCGGATACGCCTCGAAATCGTGATTTATTGAAATTTAAGGAATATGCAAGATGGGATGCAGAACTCCCACCTGGTAAAAATGGGCAGATAGGGCCGGAACCTTCAGGGTACATTGCTGATTATAGTTCACTCTCTCAACGCCTCGTATATTCTGTGCTATCAACCGACAAACTCAAACATAAGTGTAGGATCTTGCTCCTTCGTTGGAAGGGACAGCTGGAGCGAGGTTGGAGAAACGAGTTGAAATGTCAACTCTGACCCGTGATGGGCGTACCATCATTCATGCCATTCGCTTCGAATATGATTTGTATAAATGTCGGATCATCGCCCGAATAAAGAAAGCGGACCTTGCTATTTTTCACGAATTTACTCCCCCACCGACAGGTGGCGGGCACCAATTTCTCCGCGCATTCTGGCGAACCGCTGAGGCAGGCGGGCTCAGGGTTGAGAATAATTCGATTTCACGGACCACCCGCGCCTGCCTGATGAACTCGTTCAATTTTGACGAGCGCCGTCTCCGGCGTTTGCACAGAAATTCGGTGTTGTACGTCCACCGGGTGGACGGCCCCATCGATACTTATCGAGGCCGTAACGATGGCGTGGACCGGAATATCTGGCGCATCAACCACGAAATGGCAGATAAAAGCATCTTTCAGTCACATTACAGCCTAGAAAAACACCTGGAACTGGGCCTGGAATTTAAAAATCCCGCGGTGATCCTCAACGCGGTCGATCCGGATATCTTTAATACACATGGCCGGCTCGCTTTTTCGCGGGAGCGCAAAACCCGCTTAATCGCTTCAAGCTGGTCGGATAACATCAACAAGGGCGCGCCTGTTTACCAATGGCTGGATGAACACCTGGATTGGGAACGCTATGAGTTTACATTTGTGGGCCGCAGCCCCGTTCAATTTCGTAATATCCGGATGATCCCGCCGGTCAGCTCACCGCAAATGGCCGGGCTTTTTCGGCAGCACGATATTTATCTCACGGCCAGCAAAAATGACCCCTGCTCGAACTCGTTGATCGAGGCGATGAGCTGCGGCTTGCCCGCCATCTTCCTACAAAGCGGCGGCCATCCTGAGATCGTCCGAGAGGCCGGGTTAGGCTTCCAGGAAGCGGAACAAATCCCGTCCTTGGCGGAGCGCCTGGTAGACGAGTATGAACTGCACCAGGGGCAAAATCGCGGTTCCATCCCTCCGCGAAGTGTGCGCCAATTATCTTTCTATCCTGGAGCTATGAGCCACAATGCACGCTATGTTTCGAAAGACAGACAAAAAATTCCGGAAATTAGTTTCATTAAGTTGGAGGCCCTATTCACGCTTGATCCTGGCGGGGGATAACGCCGGTTGGGTGCTGGACTGGGAGATGCGCGAACTTGCCAAAATTGCCGATAGCCTCGCTATTCGCACAGTCAATTCATCGTGGCAGGATATTTCGGCGCGCCAGACCGTTTTTTTTGCAAGTCAATTTTTTCTGCTGCATGACGCCTGGCTGGGTCTGCGGCATCGAAATCGGTTTTTCTTATTTTCACGGCCTGCCCAACATCGGCGTGCCCCTGTTCGACCAGGTTTACACAGCTCTAAGCAAACAACATGGGCGGATTTCACGCATCCAGGTTTCGCACAACCAGATGCGGGAAGCCCATTTTAGGAACCGATATTGATCCGGCCAAAGTGTTCCTGATCCCGATCGGAGTCAACCTGGATTTTTTCCCTTTTGGAAACCCTGAAACAAAAATCGCTGCACGCCAGAAATTGAATATTCCGCAATCAGCTTTTGTAGTTGGATCCTTTCAAAAAGACGGTGTTGGTTGGGGAGATGGGATGGAGCCCAAGCTGGTGAAAGGCCCCGATGTTTTTCTCGCCTCCATCAATGTGTTGAAAGCCAAGATCCCTGAATTGTATGTTTTGCTCTCCGGTCCGCTCACGGGTATGTGAAGGCGGGCCTGGAATCCATGCATGTGCCCTATTCTCATTTTTACCTGGATTCCTATCCGCAGATCGGTAAATTGTTCCAAGCGCTGGACCTCTACCTGGTTACCACGGGCAGGCAGGAGGACCAAAAGCCATCCTCGAAGGCATGGCCAGCGGTATACCTGTCATCAGTACACGGGTGGGCCAGGCTACAGATCTTATCCGGCATAGGAAAAATGGATGGTTGGTGGAGGTGGAAGACAGCACGGCAATTGCTCGTTGGGCGCTTGGGGTGCGGGACATGGAACCAGCCATACTTGCCTCGCTCACTCTAAATGGCCGGGCTACTGCAGAAGCAAACAGCTATCCCACGGCAGATCCCCTTATGGAAAAAATTCATGGAAGGTTTTGTTGCATGCGAAAAATCAAACCATTAATCTGGCGGATCGTTACAAAAATTATTGCAGGGCTTCCCAAACAAACTCGTAAACGGCTGATCGAAGAAATCGTCTCGGTCGAAAAGACTTCACCACCGCGCGAGGCCATTGAATGGCTGCTGGGGATTCATGATTATGTGGGCCTTCAGATCGATAATGCCAGTATCCGTTGGGGCCAGGGGGTACATATAAAACATGAATTAATCGGATGAAATCCATTCCTTCTTTTACGAACGCATCCCCGAAAACTCGAAGGTTTTGGACCTGGGCTGCGGAATTGGAGCCGTTGCCGACGCAATTGTGCAGCATTCCAAGGCGGACGTATTGGGTATCGACATGAACGCTGATTCCATCAAGTTTGCAAAAAAGCATTACCAGCATCCGCACCTGACGGTTCATGCTCGGGAATGTTTTCACGAGCCTTCCGCAATCAGAAACCTTCGATGTCATTGTTTTATCGAGTGTTTTGGAACACCTGGAGAACCGCACAGAATTCCTAAAAAGCCTGGCGTTAAAATTCCAACCCAAGAAATTCCTGGTCCGAGTTCCCACCTTCGAACAACATTATTTCAAAGCGCTGAAACGCGAATTGGGGTTATTTGCCTATGTGGACTCTACGCACGTATTAGAATATTCCCCTGAGATTTTCAGGGAGGAAATGGCGCAGGCCCATTTAACCATTGAGTATCTTGAGATACGTTGGGGCGATATCTGGTCTGAATGCATCCCAGATGATCGAGAAATCCAAAAATGAAAAACCAGATTAAAGGCTTTCTCCAGCAGAAATATCCCGGATTATTGAAGATCATCTTTAAGCCTAAACAATTACTTGACAAGATCAGAGAATCCCGGCGTATCCCGCCAATTCGAAAAGCATCAGCAGGTATTTCGGTGTGCTACCTTACTGCTAATTATCCAAAACAGCCTCCGACCCGACAAGAATATGCCAGCGGCGGCACGGTAAAAATGATGTATCTGGCAGAGGCCTTCCCGCATTCCTTTCCATCTGCAAATATCTTCTACGCGGTAAGCAGCGTCGGCCAACCGCTGAGGACGCAAATTGTTGCCAAGGCAAAGGAGAAGGGGCTGAAGATAATCGTCAACCAAAACGGCGTGGCATACCCAGCCTGGCACGGGTCGGGTTGGGAAATTACCAACCAATGGCTGAATGCAACCCTCAAGCAAGCCGACTATATTGTTTATCAGAGTCGCTTTTGCCAGGTTGGCGCAGAACAATTCCTGGCACCTCCCAAGGTACCCTGGGAAGTCTTGCATAACCCCGTCGATATAGCATTGTTTACGCCAACTGCTTTATCGCTGAAACCCAAAAACCTGACTTTGTTGTTAGGCGGGAATCAGAACCAGCGTTACAGACTTGAACTTGCCTTGCGTATATTTAAAATTGTCCTTCAGGAAAACCCAGATGCCAGGTTGATCGTCACCGGCGGCTTGTGGGAACCTGAAGACGAAGCACTTAGCTGGACCAAGAATTTCCTGCAAGAGCACAACCTTACCGAAAAAGTCACTTTCACGGGTAAATATTCGCAGAAGCGGGCGCCGGCAATTTTCAGCCAGGCGCATATCCTCCTGCATACGCAATATAACGATGCGTCTCCTACGCTCGTGCTGGAGGCGCTGGCATCAGGCTTACCGGTCGTCTATATTGACAGCGGCGGCGTGCCCGAATTAGTGGCCGATGCGGGGATAGGCATTCCAGTAGAACCGAGTTGGGAACAGATCAACCTACCCGACCCACAGGATATGGCGGAGGCTGTCCTGCAAATCATGTCCAGTTATCATGTGTTCTCCTCTGCTGCGCGAGCACACGCAGTCAGCCAGTTCTCTCTTGAAAGGTTCATCCTTAAGCATCGCCAGATATTTGAGAAAGCGCTGGAGGCCTAGACCCCTCGCATCACATTGTTTCCGATGAGTCGGAAAGCCTGCGAATGTGACGTGCTGATCCTGGATGTTCGAAGCAGCCATTGAGTTTTATCAAAATACCGAAAGGAAATTATCGCGGTGAGATGTTTGGTTGTAGGCGGTGGAGGATTTATCGGCAGTCGCGTTTCAAATATGCTGGCCGAAGAGGGGAAAGCGGTGGCTGCATTGGGGCGCACACCGGTATCCCTGCACCGGCTTTCTAAGAACGTTAAGTATCTTCCGGAGATTGCAACAACCGGCTGCTATTACGTGAATTGCTGAAAGAAACAGATGAGTTGATCGACCTTGCTTACGCGACTGTGCCGAAGACCAGCTTCGAGGACCCGGTGCATGATATTTTATCCAACCTGCCTGCAGGCGTTAGGCTTATACAGGAAGCCTCAATGGCAAGTCTAAAAAAAATGGTGTTTGTCTCATCAGGGGGAACCGTGTATGGAATTGCGCAGTCTCTCCCGATCCGTGAAGATCATCCTACAAATCCGATTTCCCCTTACGGGATTACTAAACTGACTCTTGAAAAGTATATTCTCATGTTCAATGCAATGAGAGGATTGCCTGCCGTCATTGCGCGCCCCAGCAACGCTTACGGCGAAGAGCAGCAGGCATTCACCGGGCAGGGCTTTATTGCGACTGCGATAAAATCCATCTTGTTAAGGCAGACCGTAGATATCTTCGGACCAAATGGGACAGTTCGTGATTATCTTCATGTTGAAGATGTTGCGCGAGGCATTATCGCCGCGCTTGATTTTGGCGAACCAGGCGGTGTGTATAATATTGGTTCCGGAATTGGATTGAATAATATCGAGGTATTGGAAACGATTAAGCCCCTGGCCGACGCTTACGGTTACCCGGTTCGAATTAACCCTTTGCCCGAGAGAGGCTTTGACGTTCCTACCAATGTATTGGACAGCGCCAAGCTAAGAAATATTTCGGGCTGGTTTCCAGAAACAAATTTTAATGATGGCATTCAACGGACTTGGATGGGCTTCCTTGAGGAAAATTGAGAACTTGAAGGCAAAAGTCTCTTAACAGAAGAATTTAGGAATGGTTTTACCATAACCCCAAGGTGATCTTAGATGACAGTCGTTGTATCGGTGATTATGCCTGTTTATAATGGCGCAAAATACTTGAAGGAGGCCGTACGAAGTATTCTCCTCCAGACCCTGCCAGAATTTGAACTGATCATCATCGATGATTGTTCCACGGATAGAAGCACGACCATCCTTGAACAGACCGCCCAACATGATGCGCGGGTTCGTTTCGTTCGCCAGGAGAAAAATTTGGGCCTGCCGGGAACCTTAAACCATGGACTTGAACTCGCCTGTGGCGAGTATATTGCCCGTATGGATCAAGATGATATCAGCCTGCCCAGCCGTCTTGAAAAACAAGTCCAGTACATGCAAATGTATCCTGATGTGGGCATCTGCGGCAGTTGGGCGGAAATCATTGGGGAGCGGGCAGGTGAAATTTGGAGATATCCCTGTTCACATGATGAGATCTATGCAAGAATGTTATTTGCAAATACCCTCGTGCATTCTTCGGTGATCATGAGAACTTCCTCAATTCGCAAGCATGGGCTACAGTATGATACTGCCCAAGACCCATATTGAAGATTATGATCTCTGGAGCAGGGCTCTTCCGAAATTGCGCTTTGCCAATATCCCTGAACCCTTGCTGCAATACCGGCTGCATGGCTCGAATACGGGTAAATTGCATGGGGCTAAACAGCACGAGGGGCGTATGCTTATCTATTGCCGCCTATTATCCAGCTTAAACATCGAATTTGCCCAAGGCGATTTATTATTGCACGAGAAAGTTGCGCATATCAGTATGGTCAAGATTATCCATTTTTACAAAACTGCACAAGTGGTTTGAAAAAATACGCTCTGCTAACGCACGCATGAAATTGATAGCGCCAAATGTGCTAGAAGCCGAACTGGGGCAGCGCTGGACTTCCGCCTGCGCCTATTCGCGGATCGGTTACTATCATTTGTTTCGGGAAATATTACATAAGCCCTTTGCAATTTAGAGATAGCACCGGCATTTTGAAAATTGTTCGGGCTTCGAAGTTTATAATACTCAGAGCGATTTCCAGGAAAGAATCGACGTTTATGCCTTGAAAATCTCTGTTGTCATTTGCACTCGTAACCGAGCAGATCTGGTGCGCCAGCGCGATCCAATCTGTTCTAGACAAGAATTTCCCAAAGGAGGAATATGAATTGATCGTCGTGGATAATGCATCCACTGATCGAACATGCGAGATGGCACAAGAATTCTGCAAGCTGTATCCGAATGTCCGATATGTACTGGAAAGCAATATAGGACTTCTCGCACGCGCGGAATCGCGGCTGGAAGGAGGGCACAGGGCGAATATGTCGGATATCTGGATGACGATGCCAAAGCCTCAGCGGGGTGGTTGTCTGCAGTGGGAGATATTGTTACAAAAACCCACCCGGAGGCCTTGGGAGGACCGTTTTACCCTTTCTACAATTCTCCCAAGCCAGCATGGTACAAGGATGAATATGGCTTGCACGTACAGGGTAATGAGGCTCGGGCGCTGATGAAAAACGAATACCTGGACGGCGGCAATATGTTTATTCGACGCGAACATGTTCTTGACCTTAGGCGGGTTTCAGGAGGAATTGGGCATGAAGGGTGGAAAGATCGCTTATGGAGAATGAAACTCAATTCTTCGACAGGCTGCGAAGCGAAGTAAAAGACGCGGTTTTGTTTTACAGCCCCTCAATCCGTATTTATCATCTCGTGTCCGCCGGAAAAATGGATATCCGAACTGCGCCTAAGCGTTTTTTTCTAGTGGGAGTATATTGGGCCAAGCTGCATCCCGCTGCTCATCGGCAGAATAGCTTGAAAATGGTCTATGTGATTCTAAAGATGATGTTCAGGCTTGCCTGGTCTTTTTTGCGCGGGGTTCTGGCGAGAAATAAAGCGACGCATCCCTTTCTGGAAAATTATCTCTACGAGGTTACTTTTCGGCATTTTGTTTATTTGGGATCGCTTGTACAGAACCTCCATAACGTGTAGGAATTGAAGCACGTAAGCGGAATATGCGGCGCGTACTCCGTCATACCCAGTCTGATCCAAGAGCTGTAGCTACCATGGACGCCACTCTCATCCATCAAAAAATACTTACCCACCAGGGTGCGACAAACCCTGCGACCGGTGGGTATCAGCCGGGTGTCGTTCCAGTTTCTTTCAAAGCATTGGTCCTGGAATTATGGCTGCGCAGCATAATTTCCTAACACAAATATGAAAACCCCCATTGCCATTTTTGCGTATAACCGCCCGCGCCACCTGCGCCAGTTATTTGAATTCCCTGCTCCAATGTGCCCGCCTGGAGGAATGCCAGGTTCATATTTTTTGCGATGGCGCAAAAAAGCCCGGGCCTGAAGAGAATGTAGGCGTCACTCGAGAACTCGCACGAGAGATTGCTTTACGCTTGAAGGATGGCAAACCTGGTTGAACGCGATGAAAACCTAGGCCTGGCTCATTCCATCGTATCTGGTGTAACGGAATTGTGTGAGGATATGGCAGGGTGATTGTCCTGGAGGACGACCTCATTCTTCACCCCTTCTTTCTCGACTTTATGCTCCAATCCCTTGACCGCTACGCAAACGATGAGTGTGTAGCGCAGGTGGCCGGATTTACCTTTCCCATCAAAATGCCAGCTAAACCTGACGCCTTTTTCCTACCTCTTACCACCTCCTGGGGTTGGGCGACGTGGCAAAGGGCCTGGAAATTATTTTCCTGGGAAACAGAATCCGCGCTGCAAATGTTGGAAGCCGACCCACACATGCGCACCCGCTTTGATCTGGACGGCGCGTATCGCTATTCAAACATGCTGCATCTTGCTGCAGAAGGCAAAGTGGATTCGTGGGCTATTCGCTGGTACTGGCAGACCTTCTCGGCTAATAAACTCACCCTTTACCCGCGCCGTTCCCTGGTCTGGCAAAATGGATTTGATGAATTCGCTACACATACAACCGCTGCAAGGCCCGGAATACAAATACTAAGGACGATTTCCTGCAAGAACAATGGCGTAACCCCATTTCTTTTCCAGATAAGGCCCAAGCCGATGAAATCGCTTTTGATGAGCTGAAGAACTTTTTGCGACCTAAACCATCTCAGACTCTTCCAACACGCTCAAAGGAATTCCAAAACGTATGTTGAACTGGCTTGAAAAAAGGTTTCAGCAATGTATATAACAATAAATCTGATCGATCGTCTGCTTCTCAGAATATTATCGCAGATATGAGTCTTAAAAGAATATCAGAGGACAGGAATTCTTTCGCCGCACAGCGACACTGGCTCCCACGGCTACAATTGGACCTGAAGGCACGATCGAAAATGTCCGAGGCGACCCCGGTGCCATTGTGGTTGGAGATAACACCTACCTGCGTGGTCGTCTATTCACCTACGGTCACGCAGGAAAAATATCAATAGGTGATTGGTGTTATATTGGCGTGCGCTCAGAAATATGGTCCATGGAATCCATTGAAATCGGGAATTGAGTATTAATAGCCCATGATGTAAACATACACGATGGGACAGCACACTCACAAAATGCAGAGGAACGCCATCAACATTACCAGCGTATATTACAATCCGGGCATCCCCAATCTTCCAAAGACATGCCCGGCGTTTATTCTGCACCCATCATTATTGAAGATGATGTTTGGATTAGCTTTAATGTAACGATCTTTAAAGGGCGTGCGTATCGGGCGAGGCAGCATCATTTCCGCCGGATCTATCGTGATGAAAGACGTTCCAGAGGAAACAATATATCGAAACAAAGTCGAACCAGTTATTACAGAGATAGAACGTCAAAATAAGAATGAAAAGGCAACTAATACTGCCTGGGAGAAGCGGTTCTCTGGCTGCGTGCCCAGCCAGAACAACAGGAAGTTGTGCAGGCCTGCTATTATGACGATCCGCTGCTGGAAGCGGCGAAGCGGTTCGAGGCAAGTGAGGAATGGCAAGCCGTGCGCAAATTTCTGCCGCGTAAAACAGGACTGGCTCTCGACCTGGGCGCAGGGCGCGGGATCAGCAGCTATGCGTTGGCCGCCGCGGGCTGGCAAGTGACCGCGCTCGAACCAGATCCAAGCGGACTTGTGGGGGCAGGCGCGATCCGAGCGCTGGCAAGTGAAGCGCACTTGCCGATCAAAGTAGTGCAAGGATTTGCGGAGGATATGGATTTTGAGGATGGTATGTTCGACCTGGTTTACACGCGGGAAGTCCTGCATCATGCGAGAGACCTACGTGAGATGTGCCGACAGGCAGCGCGTGCGCTTAAGCCAGGCGGAATGTTCCTGGCCTGCCGGGAGCATGTTATCAGTCGCCGGGAAGATGTGGAGATTTTTCGCAATAAACACCCGCTGCATCGCTTGTATGGCGGTGAGAATGCCTACATGCTAGATGAATATTTATCTGCAGTTGAGCAGAGCGGCCTGAAACTCCATGGCTCAGACGGCCCGTATGAAAGAATCATTAATTATTTCCCGCTTACGGAGGAACAGCGGCTTTCGACGATCCAATCGCCATTGAGCAAGCGTCTCGGAAGGCGGATTACGGACCTATTAGGAGACCCGCGCCGTCCATGGGCTCATAGCCTCAATGGATTTTTGGCTGGCCGCCTTTCACGGCACAGTGATTCCCCGGGCCGTCTCTATACGTTCGTTGCGTATAAACCTGAATGAAGCGATTACCGATCACCGGCGCTGCAGGATCTGGGACGCACCCTCTCCCATTATTTTTCACACCAAGGTTGGGAAATTTATGGGCTTGACAGGGTGCCGCTTGAAAACGCAGCCACGGCAGATCTAAAAGATTATGCTGTGCTGAGCCTGCCCGACCCAAGGCTGGAACAATTGCTCACTTCTTGGAAACCCGATGTTTGTATCCACGCGGCTGGCCGGGCATCTGTGCCGCAATCCATGGCTGACCCCGCCTCTGATTACAGTGATGGCCCTGCGCTGACCCTCGCCGTGTTGGACGCACTTCGTCGCTGTGTTCCAGACTGTGCATTCGTCCTGCTATCGAGCGCCGCTGTGTATGGTAACCCGCCCATCCTGCCGGTGAATGAAGAACAAGCTCCCAATCCGATTTCGGCCTATGGTTATCATAAATGGCAAAGCGAAATCCTATGCCAGGAATTTGCGAGCTTGTTCGGCATACGAGCCATCAGTGTGCGATTGTTCTCAGTCTATGGCGCCGGACTGCGGCGACAAGTCATGTGGGACCTCACCTATAAGGCGTTGACTTAAAATCAAATCACTTTGCAGGGTGATGGAAGCGAAAGCCGGGATTTTTTGAATGTCCTTGATATTGCTCACGCGGTTGAAATCATCCTCGACAAGGCCTCAATGCACGGCGAGGCAATTAACGTTGCGAGCGGCAAGGAAACCAGGATTGCCGAGCTGGCGCGGTTCATTGCCCAAAACGTCGATCATCCGGTCGCTCTCGATTTTTCCGGGCAACTTCCTTTGGGTACACCTTTGAACTGGCGCTGCCGATATAAGCAAGATTACTTTGTTGGGTTTTGTGCCAAACATTGCACTTCAAGCTGGTGTAGCTGCGTTTGTCGAATGGTGCAAACGCGAAGTGAAAGCGCTTTAGGAGGCAATTTTGACGCGTATCGCCTTTGTATTTGGGAATGGGATGGAATGGATGGGCGGCATATCGTATTATGACAATTTGCTAACTGCCACTCATCTAGCGAATAGTTCCCAAAAACATACTCTATTGGGCATCTTTCCTTACGGAGATAAAAAGTCAAAGAGTTTGCTGCATCATTTTGACGAAATAAGCTATATGCCTGTCAGCAGCCTGACAGAAAAGGTCATGAATTGTGTGGGCGCCTGGTTGAACAACCGTCCAAAGCTTGCCAAGTTTGCTCCCGGATCAGCCATCTCGCGGGTCTGCGTGCGCGCCAAGGCAGAGGCCGTATTTCTTAACAAGACCCCTATGCAAACTTTCGGGTGCCCAGCGTCTGCTGGTTCCCGGATTTTCAGTACCTGCATATGCCAGAAATGTTCGATCCAGTGGAGGCAGAAAATTATGATCGGGGTGTGCGTCATATCGCGCTTTATGCCACACGTGTGCTGCTCAGCAGTCATGCTACACAAAAAGACTTTGATCGCTTATTGCCGGAATATAAAGACAAAGTTCAAGTTATCCCATTTGCAGCCTGGATCAATGACGATGTTTATGCCGAAGACAGCCGTCAAATCCTAGATGAATATCATCTGACCGAAAAGTTCTTCTATCTGCCCAACCAGTTTTGGAAACATAAAAATCATCGGATCGTGCTGGACACGCTTGAAATTTGCCTTAGATCTAACCCAAACATTACGGTGGCAGCCAGCGGAAGTATGAGTGACTTTCGCAATCCGAGCTATCCATCTGAATTCGTAGCCGAGATCGCGCGCCGCGGCCTACGCGAAAACTTTGTTCTGCTGGGTTTTATTCCACGCAAACATGTCTACGCGCTAATGCGCCAATCCCTGGCTATACTCCAGCCTTCCTTGTTTGAAGGCTGGAGTACGTCTGTAGAGGAGGCAAAATCTTTAGGTAAGCAGATCATCGTCTCCGACCTGGATGTGCATCGCGAACAAAATGCGCCTGGCGCGATCTATCTTTAATCCGCACGATGCACAAGACCTCGCTGAAAACATGCTTAAGGTTCAACAGAATTCGAAGCCGGGAATTGATGCGTTAAAAGAGAAACAGGCCTACGAGTCCATGTGTACGCGAACCCGCGATTTTGGGACCTCTTTCCTGGAATTAATGCAGCAGGTGGCCGGATCGTGAATCAGTCTCCTTTTTTTTCGGTCATTACGCCATCTTTCAATAGGGTAGAATTCGTCCGAACCGCGATTGAAAGCGTCCTAGCACAACATTACGAGCCGTTCGAACATATCATCATGGATGGAGGCTCAACGGACGGCACGCTGGAACTACTGGCGTCCTATCCACACCTGCGTGTGGTCAGTGAGCCGGACCAGGGCCTATACGATGCCTTGAACAAGGGAATTAGCATGGCAAGGGGAGAGATCATCGGCCAGTTGAGCAGCGATGACTTTTATGCGCCAGGCATATTCTCGTTGATCGCCGAGCTGTTTTCACAAAACCCGGAGGCTGATGCTGTTTCCGGCGGAGCGCGTATTTTTGAACGGCATCAGAGCATCGAGCAAACGATAATAGAATACGCAGGTGTCAGCGAGGAATGAAATACCTTACCGGGCGACAATCGGCGTCGGTGTATTCAATGCCTGGTTCTTTCGAAAAACGATATTCGAGCGGATCGGAGGCTATTCTCTGGAATATCCGGTTGTAGCAGACTCTGATTTTCTGATCAGATGTTATTTGGGCAAAATCAAAGTCATCCCGCTTAATTCCGTGATCTATCATTATCTTCAACATGCCGAGTCGCTGACAGTAACATTCCGAGGGGAATCTCCGTCCGCTCTATCTATCGGAGAAATTGCGGCTCGCGGAAAAATACATGTATTCCAAATCATCGGATGATGTTGTAAAAAGGTATTGCACTGAATGGTATTATTCGAACGCAACGAAACTGTTAACTGCATTTGTGCGCCAAAGGGAGTGGTATCTAGCAATTAAGGCTATTTGGTCAACCGGCAGGCGCAATCCGAAATGGTTATTCCTTATGATAGCGCAAAGCCCCGTCCGCATTAGGAATTACATCAGGAAATTAAATGCCCCCGAGCGTTAGAGTGATCAACCCGGCGTAGGTTATAGGGTGCCTAAACTGATCAAATGTCTTCTGCAAATTCAGCGTTGTGCCCTAAATCTAAGCGAGAAACTTTTTTGCCGGAAGCCGCTGGAAAATTTACACGATTTTGGATGAATAGCATGACGGATCTATTAGGCCAATGACAGATGGAGAAAAGAAGATAAGTGTTTTGTTTCTCATCCCTCGGCTTGGGATTGGTGGGGCGCAGCGGCAACTTGTGGCCCTGGCAGCCGGACTCAAGCGCCTGGGTTACCCGGTCAAGGTGGCCGTCTTTTACGGAGGATGGGCACTGGAGGCTGGAGCTCAAGGAAGCAGAAGTCCCAATCATCAACCTTGGTAAGAGTCGCTGGGGTTTTCCTCTCCATTATTTTCACCTGATCCGTATGTTACGTCGAGAACATCCAAATATTCTATATTCTTATATTTCCCTGGCCAATGATTGGTCTGTGTTGCTGAAACCATGGGCTCCTTCAACACAAATCATTTGGGGCATTCGCGTATCGAAAATGGCCCTCGACAAATTATGACTGGCAGGGTCAGTTAACTTATCGCCTGGAAGCCAGGCTGGCTCGATTTGCAAACCAAATCATCTGCAATTCTTTTTCTGGACTAGCGGGTAGCTATCGAACGCGGCATTCCGAAGAGTAAATTATGTGTTATTCCCAACGGCATCGATGTGGAGCATTTTCGTCCAATTCGGGCGTACCGAGAACAATTCAGAAAGAGAATGGAAGATCAAGAAAACGGAAAAACTAGTCGGTTTGATCGCACGGCTAGATCCAATGAAGGATCATGCCAACTTTCTTACAGGCTGCAGCTTTCCTTGCACAGAAGAGGAAAGACGTGCGTTTTGTATGTGTGGGCAGCGGCCCAAAATCATATGAAGCGATGCTCCAAAAGCAGGCAGGAAACCTAAATTTGGGCGATCTGTTGATCTGGACCGGAGACCGGATGGATCGCCGGAATGTTCAACGCGTCAAAATTGTGAAAATCATCCTCCACCTCCGGCCCTTCCGCCACCGCAAAACCCATGCGTGCGAACAAGCTCGTCAACTCGTTGATCGTCTGCGTGATAATGTGCAGCGACCCCGGCCGATACGCCTCAAACGCCAGCCGCCCCGGCTCCGTGATGTCCACGCCCGCGACCACCGGCGGCGCCGCCGACACGCCCGCCTTCTTCTCGTCGTACGCCGCACTTATCGCGTTCTTCACCTGGTTCATCTTCTGCCCAAAGCCGCGTTTCTCCGGCCCCGGCAGCTTCTTCAAATGGTCCGCCGCATCCTTCAGCAAACCTTTCGAGCCCAGATACTTGATTCGCACCGCCTCCAGCGCCGCCGGGGTTGGCCCCGGTGAGGTCCGCCTGGAAGTCCTGAAGCAGTTGATCGAGATTCATGCCATGTCCTTGGGCCATGTGAAAACACCCAAGTGTACGGCTTGTGCCGAAAGGCGTCCATGCCCCCACCCATATCACCGGCAATCGGCACGATCAGGATCCGCAGCGCCACAACCCACAGGCCGCCCCGTTATCGCACCGAAATATTCACACCTTGAAATTACGCCCATATTCTGCAATAATACATGACTCCTCGCACCCGTAGCTCAATTGGATAGAGCATCTGACTACGGATCAGAAGGTTGCAGGTTCGAATCCTGCCGGGTGCAGTAATTCCTTTCCATTCAACGACTTGCCATCCCGGATGGCCTTCCCGCGACCTTCGGCCGGCGCGCGGAGCCTTCTTCCCCACCCGCCGCACGGAGCAGCGGTTTTTTACCTCGGCCGCCTCGCGTTCTTGCTGTGAAAATATTAAAATTGACCGCTTTCCCGTCGCTGGATCATCGGGGAATAACCCCGTGGTCCGTCGTTTGAATCTGGTTCTCGTTGAGGTTACCAATGTCTACCCCCCTGCCGGTTGTTGCGGTTGTCGGCGCCACCGGCGCCGTCGGCGTCGAGTTTCTGGCGTGCCTCGAGCAGGCAATTTCCCCATGAAGGAACTGCGTCTGCTGGCCTCGGCGCGGTCCAAGGGCAAGACGATGACGTTCCGGGGCAAGCCGCTCACGGTCGAGGAACTCACCGGAAGCAAGCTTCAAGGGTGTGGACATCGGCCTGTTCTCCGCCGGGGGCGGCATTTCCCGGAAGTTCGCCCCCGTCGCCGTCAAGGCCGGCCGGTCGTCGTGGACAATTCCTCGGCCTTCCGCATGGTCGACGACGTGCCGCTGGTCATCCCGGAGATCAACCCGGAGGCCATCAAGAAGCACAAGGGCATCATCGCCAATCCGAACTGCTCGACCATCATCGCGATCACGCCGCTCTGGCCGATTCACAAGAAGAACCGCATCGTGCGGTTTATCGCTTCCACGTATCAGGCCGCCAGCGGCGCCGGCGCCGCCGCCATGGAGGAGCTGCGCGAATCCGACGCGGGCGTACCTCGAAGGCCGGCCCTACCAGAATACCGTGCTGCCGCACCCCTACGCCTTCAACCTGTTCAGCCACAACAGCAAGATCGACCCCGCAACCGGGCTACAACGAGGAAGAGACCAAGATGGTGAAGGAGACCCGGAAATCTTCGGCGATCCGGCATCCGGATCTCCGCGACCTGCGTGCCGCGTGCCGGTGCTGCGGGCCCACAGCGAGTCGCCTCAACGTCGATGCGAGCGGCCCATCACCCGGCCGAGGTGCGCGCGATCCTGCGCGACCGCCCCGGGCGTGAAGGTCGTCGACGACGCGAGAAGAACTACATGCCCATGCCCAAGGACGCCACCGGCCAGGGCGACGTCCTCTGCGGCCGCATCCGCACCGACCTCAGCGACCCCTCCGGCAAGAGCTTTCTGCATGTTCGTCGCGGGCGACCAGCTGCTGAAGGGCGCGGCCCTCAACGCGGTGCAAATCGCGGAGTTGCTGCTAAAATAGAGTCGGAGGTGCCTATGAGACTCACGGCCGTCTACCAGCAAGTGCCCGAAGGCTATATCGGGTTCGTGGAGGAACTTCCCGGCGCGAACACGCAGGCCGGTACCCCTGATAAGGGCGGGGATCGCTGGCCGAGGCCGTGGAATTGGTGTTGGATGCCAATCGCGAGATGTCGCGGAAGAGGCCATAAGGGGCCAAACGATTATCCGTGAACCGTTGGTGTTGCCAGCCGCATGAAACGCAGGGACCTCATTCGCCATTTGAGTCGAACGGTTGCGAGTTGCTTCGCGAGGGCGGGCGGTACAGCGTTTTTGTGAATCGGCCCAAGAGAAAGTCCTCCACCGTGCCACGCCATCAGGAAATTAACGAATTTCTCGCCCGCAAGATCTGCCGTGATTTGGAGATACGCGAGCCCTGACGGTGCCGGTCGGATTTCCGCAATGAAACGCTACAAACTCACCATCGCCTACGACGGCACCGCCTACTGCGGCTGGCAACGCCAGCCCGCGCCTACCCCCACCGTCCCAGCGCACCGTCGAAAAAGCCGCCGGCGAATTCGTCAGCCATCCCGTCACCGTCAACGGCTCCTCGCCGTCACCGATACCGGCGTCCATGCCCTGGGCAAGTCGCGGCGATGAACGTCGAACCACGCTCGAGACCGAACGGCTCCGCCAGGCCATCAACAGCCGCCTGCCCCACGACATCCTCATCCGGAACATGGAAGAAGTCCCGCTCGATTTCGACGTGCGAGGGCCGTACGCAAACGCTACCGCTACCTGATCTGGGCCGACGTGGACCGTCCCGTCTTCTACCGCTTTTTCGCCTATCACTTCTACCGCCCCATCGACATCTCCCGCATGCGCGACGCCTGCCGGGCATTTGTCGGCCAGCATGACTTCGAGTCGTTCAAGGGCCACTTGGACCAGCGGGACAACACCGTGGCACCATCTTCCACTGCGATGTTGACCGCCGCGGACCCATGGTCGTCTTCGCCGTCGAGGGCAGCGGCTTTCTGTACCACATGGTGCGGAACATGGCCGGCACCGCGCTGCAGGTGGGCACCGGCCACTGGGAGCCCTCCCACGTCGCGGACATCATCGCCAGCCGCAACCGCAAACACGCCGGGCCCTGCCTCCCTGCCGTCGGGTTGCACTTGCAGTGGATACGGTTCTGAAATGAAAGGAGGCATCAGCGGCTTGCCGACGCCTCCTCTTTAAGCTTTCCGACCGGCGCCTCACTTCCCGCCCCCCTGGCGGCCGATCAGTCCGTGCTCAGTTGTGGTGCTCGTCGTGCGACCTCTTTTCGTGGTGCCTGGCGCGTGCTCGAGTTATGCGACGACTTGGCCGGCGTCGTGGAGCCGGCTTTCGTGCGTGGCTTCATGCGAGCGGAACGGATCGATCGCCCTTGGCCGGTTCCACGGCGACTCGTGGTGGATCACCGGGCTCTCGCTGCGGACGGACTCCTTAGGTCTCTCGGCAGCCCGGTCGTGAACAACCGCACTCCGTGCGGCTCGGCTCGTCCTCGTCACATCACGGAATCCCCGTTGCGGATTCGTTCTCTCGCGATTGGGTTTCGGTGCATGCGCGTGGCATGCAGCTCGATTCTCGTGCCCGGACGGTCGCCCCTCCTTTTTACCGGGGCGCCCGCTCCCGAAACTGCGGAGCGGGCCGCACTTGATCGCGGTGCCACGGCGTCCCGCCGATGCGCACCTTCCGCCGACCGTTCGTGCCCATGCTCTTCCGGATGAATTTTCACGCGGGCGACATGGGCGTCGCGGTCATGATCCCAGCGGTGCTCCCACCCGCGGTTCCAATCCGCACCCACGGTAATCTCGCCCCGCCCCCCAGTTCAGATCATGGTTGAACCACAGCCCGATGCTCAGGCCCGGCAGAAACGACAACGCTTCCCGGCTCCCGGTAGGCATCGTGCCAGTCGTACACCGGCACATACACCTCATTGGGCAACGCCGGCTCGATGGCGATGTTCTGCCCTTCCATTACCACCACCTGCTGCGGCGTGTTCACCAGCGTGCCCGCCGCCGGCACTTGCCCGCGCCAGCCGCTGAATCGCATTCATGACACCCTGCGGTTGCTGCGTGAAGGCCGCGCCCAGCGCGCCTGCGTCCAGTCATAGTTGTTGTTCATCCACAGCAGTACGCTGGGCGACGTGCCCGCGCCTTGACGTCCGGGTCCGCGCTCGCAAGTCGATCACCGCCGGGGGAGGGTTGTCCCCGCTGGACCAGATCGGCCGCGGCCGCCAATTCATCCGGATAGGTGGAGGCGGGTAAAATTTCGGCCTCCACGGGTCAGGATACAAGGCAATGGGCGCGGCAAGCTGATCGAGCTGCTGCGCAGCTCAAAACCCGGCACCATGCCGGAACCATCGGTGTCGCACTGCTGTAGTAGGGCTGCGGCCCATACGAATACAGTTGCGCATTTGGACCGGTTGCGGTGCGTACGTCGGATATGTTCCGGCTCGATGCTCCCCCTGCTGGACACGGCGATGCCGCCCCCGGAGGCTGACAGGGCGACACGCCCCCTGCGATGGCGGCCGCGAGAGCCAGAACCAAGGGTGTCTTGCGAGTAGTGGTAGGCATATCATGCCTCCTTTTTCCGGCCCAAGCCACTGCTTAACAAAGCAACTAACCGCGACAGGGCTTCGGCGAGTAGGATAAAATGCTTCATACTACGCGGCATATGGAGGTGTTTATCCAGAAAGCATCTGCGAATCTCCAACAATGCCCTCTACCGCTAAAAAATGTGCATGAGCCGGGCCCTTGTTCGCAGCCCCGTTTCGCATCCGCCGCCCCCCGCCGGACACCTTGACGGCCTACGCCACATTGCCGCGGCAACCGCCCACCATTGCCGTAGGCGTGAACTTCGCACGCCGTGCGGGTAATCTCTCCCCATGCGGTCCATCGTTCACATTATCACCCGCCTGATCGTCGGCGGGGCGCAGGAGAACACGCTGTTGACGTGCGAGGGGCTGTGCCGGCGCGGGATGAGGTGACGCTGCTGACCGGGCCGAGTCCGGGGCCGGAGGGCACGCTGATGGAGCGCGCCGGGCGGGGGGGTATCGGGTCATGGTCACGCCGCACCTGGTGCGGATGCCGCACCCGTGGCACGATTCGCGGGCGTATTGGAGATGCAGAGGATTTGCCGGAGATCGAGCCGGACGTGGTGCACACGCATTCGAGCAAGGCGGGGATATTGGGCCGGGCGGCGGGGTGGCGGGTGAAGAGGCCGAAGCCAAACGCCGAACGCAGACGGCGGGCGGGCCAAGTGTGCCGCTGGTGGTGCATACGATTCACGGGCTGCCGTTCCATCCGTATCAGAACGCGTTGGCGCCGAAAGCTGTGGATCGCGCTGGAGCGTTATGCGCCGGCTGCGATGCGATCCTTTGCGTGGCCGATGCGATGACGCGGCAGGCGCGGGCGGCGGGGGTCGGCCGATCGCCCGCCCGGATTTCTTCACCACCGTCTACAGCGCCATGGACACCGAACCCTTCCTCACCCCGCCGTCACCCGCGAAGAAATAGCGGGCTACTCTCGACATCCCTCCGTCCGCCTATGTCTACGGCACCCTCGCCCGCCTCAACCCCTCAAAGGCCACGACGACCTCCTCGCCCACGCCGCCGCCCTCTTTGAAAAAGTCCCCGACGCCCACCTTCTCTGGATCGGCGACGGCATCTTCCGGCCGCGCTTTGAAGCACTCCTGCGCGAAAAGGCTGGACCCACCGCGTCACGCTTACGGCCTGGTTCCGCCGACGGAGGTGCCGCGGCTGTTGCCGGCGATGGATGTGCTGGTGCACCCGAGCTATCGGGAAGGCCTGGCCCGCACCCTGCCCGGCCCTCCTCGCCGCAGTGCCGGTGATCTCCTACGACTGCGGCGGTGCCGCGGAAGTCTGCCTCGACCCCGCCACCCACCCTGCCCAAGCCACCGGTCTGCTCGTTCCCACGGGCGACTCCCAATCCCTCTGCCACGCCATGATACGCATGGCCTCAGATCGCCCCGCCGCCATCAAAATGGGCCAACGCGGCCGCGATTTCTGCCGCGAGCGCTCGCCGCAGAGCAAATGGTCGCGCGCAATTGAGCCAAACTTCCGGCAATGAGTGGGAAGATGATAGACACTGCACCTCGGCAGCGCTCTTCCTGCTCGCCCGCAACCTTAGATAGCCTCATCGTGCCGCGGCAAGTCGGCGCACCGCAAGCACCTCATCCGCCCGCAATGGTTCGATAGTATCTTCCGGCACTGTAATGACCCGCAACGAGTCGCCGACGGCATTGAAGAATTCCAGCACACCCCCGCGGGCCACCGGAAGGATGCTCGACCACCTCAACCAGCGTGGCCACATCGCCAGGACGCACATCCTGCCCGGGCGGCACCACGTTCAGTGCCACGCGATCATAAAGTTCAATGGCCATGTGTCAATCTTTCCAAGGCACAAGCGTTACAAAAACAAACCGGCCATCCACGGCACGGCGAAGCCAGATCAGTCTGACCTTCAAGATGCCGGCGGGCCCGGCCAAGGCCCCTCGAACCTGAACAAACTCGCCGTACTCATTCCCGCCATCAGGGATTGCCTCGGCAATGTCAGCGAGCGTGCGGATTGCCTGCCGCAGCACCGCCCAATTGTAGAGGGTGAATCCCGCCCGAGCCAGGAAACCGCTTTTGTCATCAAACGGGCGATGGACGAGCAAATAGCGCATCCTGAATTTCTCATCGGCAATGATGGCGTCGGCGGGTATTCGCATCGCGTGGCAGTATACCGCAAACCTGACGATCGTGTCGCCGAAGCCGATCGTCCGGCCGCCGCTCTGCGGGACACTCTCGTGCGACCTGCGACCGGACCCGAATCACGGCAAAATCTGATACACTCCACCGATGAACACCTACTGGAAGATTCTCGCCTGCGATCTCGACGGCACCGTCATCGGTTGGAACCGCAAAATCAACGACCGCGACCTCGAAGCCCTCAAAGCCGCCCGCCATGCCGGCATCCACGTCGCCATCTGCACCGGCCGCAATTCCCTGGAGTGCCGCGGCCTCATCGGCGAACTGCAAATGGGCGGCCTGGGCGTCTTCGTCAACGGCAGCGCATCGGTTTGCGGAATACCGCCACCGGCGCCGCCGTCGATTCGCAATACATCGACGACGCCCTCGTCGACGAAGCCATTGACTTCTTCGGCAGCCGGGGCCACGCCGTGCTGGTGCTGGCCGACGAGCCGGACTCGGCCCCTCCGGGCTACTACATGACCGACCACGGCCCCCCGCACGCCGCCACCACCGACTGGCTCCTGGTCAACCGCGTGCATTCGCAAATGGTCAACGAACTGCCCACCCACACCCGCGGCCGCATCGTCCACCTGGGCGTGGTAGTAGATGTGCCGGAGGAGGCAGCCCTGCATGCCGAGCTCGTGCCACGTTTCGGTTCCCGCGGCCAGCCACTCCATCTACTCGCCGCATTACGACTGCCAAATCCTCGAATTCTTCCGCCACGACGTAAACAAGTGGACTGGCATCGAGCACCTCGCCCGCGCCATGGAGCGATCTCG
>CAWAKH010000010.1:0-307319 GCA_963782565.1 uncultured Chloroflexia bacterium | reverse complement strand
ACTTATCCCCCGGCAGCTTCGGGGTCTCTCCCGGCGAAGCTTAGTCCCAATTTTTGAGCCATCCTTTTAACCAGAAGCCCGGCCCGCCAAAAGGCTACGGCGGCCATGCCATGGGCCAATACCGCGAAAAGCGGCGGGGTTTGGAAGGTGTAATAAGTCCAGCATTGGCGTGTGGTGCCCCACAGCTCGAGGAAATAGCCGAGCCCGGCGCCGGCGACAAAGATCAGAAAAGCCAAACGATGATCGGTGGGTGTGAGGATGAGAAGAGTGCAGAGCAGCAGCGCGAGGAGGGTATAGGATTTGTCAAACGTGGGAGCAACAAAGAGGAGCATCAGTGTATAGAACGAGGCGAAGGTAACCCAATACAGAAAACGATACAACACATGATCCCCTTTGGGCAGGACATAGCTGAGGAGATGCGTGACCCGGTCAATGGATAAGGTGGCAATCGGCCAGGCAGGGATGATCCAGAGGGGAGGCCGCTCGCTGGTGTAATAAAACCACAGATTGGTTTGGGTTCCCCAGGAACTCGATGACGAGTCCGCCTATGGTAGCAACGAGGATGATAAGGCTGTCCCGGCGCAGGTCGGCGCGGGCCACGATGGTCAGCGACATAAAAAGGAAAATGCCAATCAGCAGCCAATCCATATACAGCCACCAGGGACCATTCCAATCGATGTAGGAAAGGACTTGCTGAGCCAGCGGCCACCAAACGTAGATTATGAGGAAGATAACAAGAAAGAAACCGCTGATGAGAATCCAGGAGGAGCGGTTCCAGCGGAAGAGAGAGGGCCGGCGAGGCATCCGCAGATTATATCCATTTCCATCTGCATTTCCATGGGGCGGAGGCTTGAGGAGAGAGAATGAAGGATAGGGAATAGAAAGTAGAAAGTAGTGCGGGAAGGATAAGATGCCGATCCTGAGTGGCTTTTGAGCGTGGAAACGCTAATTTCATTTCCACGCCAATGGATCACGGCTATTTCCATTCTCTTTCACTTGTGAAAGATCAAACAGGTGATTGACAAACGGTGGGGCTGGTATATAATGTAATTAGTTGGTTGTCACAACATACTAACTTTCCCATGGAAATAAAAAACACAGCTGACCACGCTCTTGTTAGGGAGATGAATTTATCGTCTGTGCTGAGATTGATCTACAGGGACGCTCCGCTTTCGCGAGCTCAACTGGCAGCAAGAACCGGACTAAATAAGTCCACCATCTCGAGTTTGGTCGAGGACCTGCTCGAGCGCAAAATTATTCACGAAACGGGGATCAGCTTTGCAGGTGCCGGCCGGCCTTCGACGCAATTGGAGATCAACGCAAAAGTTGGGGCGGTGGTGGGTGTAGAGTTTGGCGTGGATTTCGTAGCTGCCCTGCTGGCTGATTTTTCCGGCGGGGTGCTGGGGCGAAAACAGGTCAATGCCGACCCGGCAGCCTCCGAGGAAAAGACTTTTGGCCAGGCCAAGGCCCTGATCGAGGAAATGATCATCCTGGCCCGTCATTTGGGATACGGGGTGCTGGGTCTATCTTTTTCCATACCCGGGACCGTTGATCTGGATAACGGAATTTTGATCTTTGCCCCAAATCTAAACTGGCACAATATACCCTTCAGAGACATATTCTCTGCATCCACCGGGCTTAAAGTATTTATTGAGAATGATGCAAATGCCGCGGCGCTGGCCGAGCATTTATTCGGCGTTGCAAAGAACTTAAGAGACTTCATCTTTGTCTTTGCCGGCGTTGGACTGGGTGGAGGCTTATTCCTGAACGGCCAGCTGTATCGCGGTAAGGGCGGGTACGCGGGTGAAATTGGTCATACATCCATCATGGCGGAACCATTTCAACAACCATGTCATTGCGGGAACCTGGGTTGTTGGGAGACCTATGCCAATCAGGATTCGATCATCGAACGTGTGCAAACCCGTTTGGATAAGAAGCGCAGCACACTGATATCTTCCTTGATGGATGAGCAGAACGCCCCGCTTTCCATTTCCATAATCAAACAGGCGGCGGATGCCGGGGACCCGGATGCCATCGCCTCTTTGAGCGAAGCCGGTACCGCCATGGGAAATGGGTTGGCCGGCCTAGTCAATATCTTTAACCCTGAAAAAATAATCCTGGGGGGGCCCATCAGCATCGCAGGGGATTACCTTTTGCCCTCCATCAGGCAAAGCGTGATCAAACATGCCATGCACGAAATCGTCCTTCAAACCGAGGTCAATCTTTCAGCTTTCGGCCCGAACGCCAGCCTGATCGGCGCCGCTGCGGTAGTGGTTGACGATATCCTCACCAACCCGACCCATATTGAAAAGGAGGTGATGCCCGGAAGAATCTCGGATGCCCCGATCGTGTAAGACTTGATGTTCGATCATCAATCAAAAGGAGAAGAAAACCATGTCTAGCAAGAAACTGTACGGCCTATTCGCCGTACTCCTCGTGGCCGCATTCGCGCTTTCCGCCTGCGGCCCTTCGGCACCTGCCGCAACAGCAATGCCTGCGGCTTCCAATCAGGTAGAGATATTCTCCTGGTGGGTAGGTCCGGGTGAAGCTGATGGTTTGGCTGCGATGGTCAAGGTCTTCAATGCCAAGTATCCAAACATCACATTCGTCAATGCAGCAGTAGCCGGTGGCGCTGGTACTAACGCTCAAGCGGTGCTGGCGACCCGCCTCGCCGCGGGCGATCCGCCGGATTCATGGCAGGCACATGCCGGCCAGGAAACCATTGGTACCTATGTAGCTGCGAACGAAGTTGCCCCCCTGGATGACTTCTACAAATCAACCGGCTTCGCCGATGTACTTCCCAAGACACTGCTCCCGCTGATCTCCAAGGACGGTCATCCCTACAGCGTGCCGGTGAACATTCACCGCTCGAACGTGCTGTGGTACAACCCGAAGGTGCTGAGCGCTGCGGGCGTAACCATGCCTGCCGGTGGCTTTACAACCCTCGATGATTTCTTTGCCGCCTGCGACAAAATTAAAGCGGCAGGCAAGACCTGCCTGGCCATGGGACCCGCCTGGACCTCCGCTCATCTTTGGGAAAACATCATGATTGGCACCCTGGGTGCTGATGGCTGGAGCAAGTTATGGCAGCCCGGCGCCGATTGGACCAGCGCTGATGTAACCAAAGGCCTGAACAATTTTGCCAAGGCGCTTTCCTATACCAACAGTGACGCCTCAACCCTGTCTGACTGGCAGCCTGCTGCCAAGCTGATGATCGATGGCGATGCCGCCTTCAATATCATGGGCGACTGGGCTTACGGCTACTTCGCGAACCCGGCCCCCAACGGCCTGGCTCTGACCCCGCATACCGATTTCGATTGGACCGTTGCGCCCGGAACGCAGGGCATCTTCAACTTCCTGTCCGACAGCTTTGTCATGCCGGCGAATGGCAAACACCCGGATGCGACCCTGGCCTGGCTGACCGTTGCTGCCTCGAAGGAAGGTCAAGAAGCCTTCAACCCGCTCAAGGGTTCGATCTGCGCCCGCACCGACTGCTCCACCACGATCTTCAGCGAGTACTCACAAGGTGCCGCCAAGGATTGGGCGAGCGACACGGTGGTCGGCAGCTTCTATCACGGCGTAGTTGCCAACAATGCCTGGAAGGATAAGATCATGACGGCCATGGGCCTGTTCACGGCCGATCCGACCAAGGTTTCGGATTTCCAGACCGCATTAGATGCCGCCTGCAAGTCAGATGGCGCCTGCAAGTAATCAGTAGCACCCTGCAAGCAAGAAAATGGGCGGCTCCACGAGCCGCCCATTTTTGAGCAAGCATCCCCCGGGAAAGCGGCAACGGCGAGCCTTCAAAAGTGTTTGGAATCAATAACTTGACAACCCGATGTTCGGCCACTAAGATAGAGAGTGATCCATGAAGGGAAGCAGCACATCTCGCAATTTTGAGTTCCGCCCCCCGCAATTTATGCTCGCGGTGGTTTTGATGATCGTCGGCGCGGCTGCTGTATACACACTAAGCATTAGGCAGTTTGTATTGGCCGGCAAGGACTTGACCTCGATCGGCCTGCTGATCGGCGGGCTGGTCTGTTATTCGGGGATGATGGTCATCGTAGCCATGTTCAAGAACGAGACCTACCTCTCGATCGCACTGCTGCTGCCCTCCATGCTGGCAGTTGCCATTTTTGTCTATGGTTTTATCGGCTGGTCAGTGCGGGTTTCATTCAGCAAGTGGCAGGGCCTTCTGCCGGATTATACGTTTGTCGGATTCAAGCAATATATTGATCTACTCACTAATGATCCCCGGTTCGTCATCGACCTGCGGAATACGGCAGTGTTCACGGTGGGCTTCATCTCGGGCTGCCTCATCATCGGGCTCGGATTAGCCATTCTGCTCGACCAGCACCTGAAAGGCGAAGCGCTCTTCCGGGGCATCTTTCTGTTCCCGATGTCAATCTCATTCATCGCCTCGGGCGTTGTGTGGGGGTGGCTGATGAACCCGGCGGTAGGGAACCGCATCACAGGCATCAACCTCATCTTTCAAAAACTTGGCCTGCCCGGCCTCATCAGTCTATGGCATTCCACGCCCATGCCCTATGGAATGGCATTTACGGTCATCCCGGCCGTCTGGCAGCTATCGGGATTCACCATGGCGTTATATCTGGGGGGCATCCGCAGTATTTCGGACGAAATACGCGAGGCCGCGCGGGTGGACGGGGCCTCAGAGTTCCAGATCTATCGCTACATTGTTCTGCCGATGCTGCAGCCGGTGACGCTCAGTGCGGTCATTATCCTGGGACATATGTCGCTCAAGATCTTCGACCTGATCGTGGCGCTCGGCAACAAGGACATCCGACTGGATGTGCCGGGCATTTACATGTGGCAAACGGTATTTGCGGGAACCAATTATGGGCAGGGGGCGGCCATCGGAATCCTGATGCTCATCAGCGTAGCAATCCTGGTAGTGCCATATCTAGTCCAAAATATGCGTACGGAGACCGAAATATGAGTCGCCGGCGACCCTATAACGTTCTTTTTTACCTTATCTTAATTGCACTTGCCATTGTTTTCTTACTCCCCGTCTATCTTCTGGTTCTCACGGGTCTAAAACCTATCAGCGAAGTAGACCTAAAGACCATGTGGGCGCTGCCCACCGCCGGTATTCACTTCGATAACTTTGTCGCGGCTTACAAGCAACTGGCTCCAAACCTTGGTAACAGCCTGGCAATGGTGATCCCGGAGGCGCTGCTGTCCTCGTTGCTGGGGTCGTTCAACGGCTATCTGCTGTCCAAATGGAAATTCAAGGGTTCCAACCTGATCTTTTCATTGATCCTGTTTGGAATGTTCATTCCTTACCAAAGCATCCTGATCCCGCTGGTGAAATTCATGCAGTATATCAAGCTGTATGGCGACCTGCCGGGTTTGGTGCTGGTGCATATCATCTATGGTATACCGATCACTACCCTGATCTTCCGAAACTATTATGCGGGGATCGGGACCGAAATCCTGGAGGCGGGCCGGATCGACGGGGCGAGCTTGATGGGTCTTTATCGCTTCATCATGTTTCCGCTATCTGCTCCAGGCTTCGCCGTGGTCATCATCTGGCAGTTCACGCAGGCGTGGAACGAATTTTTGTTTGCCGTGATCCTGACCAACCAATCGCACTGGCCGGTCACCGTGGCCCTAAATAACCTGGCTGGAAGCCAGCTCGTACAATGGAATGTTTTGATGGCAGCCACTTTGCTGGCTGCACTGCCGACCTTGCTGGTCTACATCTTCCTGGGTCGCTACTTCCTGCGCGGCTTGATGGCCGGAGCACTGAAGGGATAAACACCGGAGTTACCGGGGAGAACAAGGTACAGAGCGGATCTATGCGCTCTGTCCGAATTGGAAGGGAACTATGAAATATCGCGAACTTGGCCGTACCGGATGGAAAGTTTCTGAAATCAGCTTTGGCGCATGGGCAATCGGCGGCAGCTGGGGCAGTGTGGACGATAAAACCTCGCTGGCTGCCTTAAATCGCGCCGTTGACCTGGGCGTAAATTTCATCGATACCGCCGATGTCTACGGCGATGGGTTGAGCGAAAGACTGGTAGCCCAACTGAGGCGCGACCGCAGCGAGACGATTCACGTTGCGACCAAGGCGGGACGGCGACTGGAACCACATACGGCAGACGGATACAACCGCAAGAACCTGACGGCCTTCGTCGAGCGAAGCCTGGTCAATCTTGGTACTGAAGCGCTCGACCTGCTGCAGCTGCACTGCCCTCCGACCGAGGTTTATTACCGGCCGGAGGTTTTCGGCATATTGGATGATCTGGTGGAGCAGGGCAAACTGTGCTACTACGGTGTGAGCGTCGAAAAGGTGGAAGAGGCGCTGAAGGCCATTGAATATCCCAATGTTCAAAGCGTGCAGATCATCTTCAATATCTTCCGGCAGCGCCCGATGGAATTGTTCTTCGAGCAAGCAAAGCGCCGAAAAGTCGGCATCCTGGCACGCGTCCCCCTGGCGAGCGGGATGCTCACAGGCAAGATGAAACCGGATACTAAATTTGAGGCTGACGATCACCGCGGTTTCAACCGCCACGGCGAATCTTTCGACCGGGGCGAAACCTTCTCGGGCGTGGATTATCAGACCGGGTTGGAGGCGGTGGAAGAGCTGCGGAGCCTGGTTCCGAATGGCATGACGATGACGCAATTTGCGCTGCGCTGGATACTGATGTTCGAGGCAGTAACCTGCGCCATCCCGGCGCGCGGAAAGTGGGCCAGGCGGAAGAAAACATGCGCGCGGCGGACTTCCCGGTGTTGTCTGAGGACATACTGGCCAAGACCAGGGAACTTTATCAAACCCGCATTCGTGAGTCAGTGCACCAATACTGGTAGAACTGAAGCAAACGAACAACCTCTTAAGCGTGTATTCTCCTTTATTCGATGGGTGAGAGCAAGCTTTTTGTCCAAGTTGATTGTCCCTGGTATCTCGCCAGTTGACAACGTAAGAAAAGGAGAAGCTCAATATGTCCAGCAAAAAATGGTATAGCTTAATAGCAGTGATCATCGTCCTCGCAACCGTGCTTTCGGCTTGCGGGCCTCAAGTAACCCCAATTGCACCCAGCACGCAGGTGGAGGTGTTCTCGTGGTGGGTGGGGCCGGGTGAGGCAGATGGATTGGCGGCGATGGTCAAGGTATTCAAGGCGAAGTACCCGGGTATTGATTTTGTCAATGCTGCCGTTGCCGGTGGTTCGGGTACGAACGCCCAGGCAGTCCTGGCCACACGCCTATCCGCCGGAAATCCGCCCGACTCCTGGCAAGCTCACGCCGGGCAGGAAATCATAGGCACCTATGTAAAAGCGAATCAGGTTGCGGCGCTGGATAGCTTTTATCAGTCGCAGGGGCTATACAGCGTGCTGCCAAAGACGCTGATCCCGCTGATCTCCCAGGACGGTCATCCCTACAGCGTTCCGGTCAATATTCACCGCTCGAATGTGATGTGGTATAACCCGCGGGTTTTGCAGGCAGCCGGCGTGGATACCGTCCCGACAACCTGGGATGAATTCTTCCTTGACTGTGACAAGATCCAAACCATTGGCAAGATCTGCCTGGCACTTGGCCCGCAATGGACTGCCATGCACTTGTTCGAAAACGTGATGCTCGGTACATTGGGCGCCGAAGGCTGGAGCGGCTTGTGGACCGGAAAAACCGATTGGAACAGCGCGGAGGTCAAGGCGGGCTTGCTAAACTTTGAGAAGGCGCTCACCTATGTTAACGGGGACGCCTCGACGCTCTCCGACTGGCAGCCGGCTGCCAAGCTGATGACCGATGGCGATGCTGCTTTTAACATCATGGGTGATTGGGCGTATGGTTACTTTGCAAACCAGGCCCCCAATGGACTTGCCCTGACGCCTCATACCGATTTCGATTGGGCCCCGCCTCCCGGGACAAAGGGCATGTTCCTTTTCCTATCAGACAGTTTTGTCCTGCCTCTGAATGCCAAACACCCGGATGCGACAAATGCTTGGCTGACCGTGGCGGCTTCGAAGGAAGGACAAGAAGCTTTCAACCCGCTCAAAGGATCCATATGCGCCCGCACGGACTGCGATCCGAGCCTGTTCAGTGCGTATTCCCAGGCTGCCGCCAAAGATTGGACGACGAACACGGTCGTAGGAAGCCTCACACACGGTGTGGTCGCCAATAATGCATGGAAAGCCAAGATCGACACTGCCCTGGGTATCTTCCTGGCCGACCCTACCAAGGTTAATGACTTCCAGTCGGCTTTGGCCAATGCCTGTGTGACGGATGGCGCGTGTAAGAAGTAAGCTTGGAAGTACCCTATAGAAAAGGTAAAGGCGGCATCCGTCACTAATGCCGATCGCCTGACCGGGTTTTGGCTCCAATCATAAATCAATGTAAGGTCCGCCCATGGCTTATCCGGGAGGCTACCGCCAAGCTGGAAATACAGCGATGTATTTGGCTCTTGGATTCCGACGCTGCGATAAATCATTCCTGCCAGGAGAGAGAAACCTATGATCCATCGTATTTTGAACTGGGGCTTGCTTTCGACCGCGCACATCAATCGCGCTTTAATAACACCGCTCAATGCCTCGAAAAGAAACCGGCTGCTGGCAGTGGCTTCGCGCAGCCAGCCCGCTGCAGATGCGTACGCGCTGGAATGGAACATCCCACGCGCCCTGGGAAGTTACGAGGCAATGCTCGAAGACCCTGAGATTGATGTGATCTACAATTCGCTGCCGAATCACCTGCACGCGGAATGGACGATCAAGGCGCTGCGAGCCGGCAAGCACGTACTGTGCGAAAAGCCGTTAGCCCTCACTCTGGCCGAGGCAGACGCCATGATCTCGGCCTCGCAAGAAACCGGCAAGGTGCTGGCAGAGGCGTTCATGTACCGCCATCACCCGCAAACGTTGAAAGTTAAAGAGATCGTGGACGGCGGACAGGCTGGGCGACCTGCAGGCTTTCAGAGGCGCCTTCACCTTCACACTTACGCGCGAGAATGACATTCGATCCAGGAAAGAGACGGGCGGCGGCAGTATCTGGGATGTGGGCTGCTATCCCATCAGCTATGCACGGACGATGATGAACGCAGAACCGATCGAAGTTTTTGGATGGCAGGTGTTGGGACGGGGGGGACCGACGATTCTTTCTTTGGGCAACTGCGCTTCCCAAACGAACGCTATGCCCAATTTGACTGCGGTTTCAAATCGCCATTGAGGGCGCAAGTTGAAATCATCGGCTCGGCGGGCAGCCTTTATATCGACAACCCGTTCAAACCCGGCCTCTCTGAAAAGTTATTATTAACCCATGACGACGAAACAGAGACGATAAAAGTCAAAGGGAAGGAACTCTATATTGGAGAGGTGGAAGACATGGCTGATGCGATCCTGCTGGGTAAACCGCCGCGGGTCAGTCTGGCCGACAGCCGCAGCAATACGGCCGCTATCCTGGCGCTGATCGAGTCCGCGCAGACGGGAAAGCCAGTACACCTGTAAAATGAAGCCCCGCAAGGGGCTTCTTCATTCCAGTAGTGCGCCGATTATCGTCCCCCTATAACCGATAAAATCCACCGGATTACATTGTTGCCGATTGACTTTATGTATACCCTCGACTACACTCACATGATGCTAGCGCGGGTATATTCATGTGCATTGATAGGGCTGGAAGGCACCATCGTTGAAGTGGAAGTGGATGCAACGCAAGGCTTGCCGGGCACGGATATTGTGGGCCTGCCCGATAAAGCTGTCCAGGAAAGCCGATCACGCGTGCAGACCGCGGTAAAGAACGCCCGCCTTCGTTATCCACGCGAGCGGATCGTGGTCAACCTGGCGCCTGCATCCGTTCGCAAAGAGGGACCCGCCTACGATCTGCCAATTGCCATCGGCGTTTTGTTGATGCAAGGGCTCATCCCGCCGAACTGCCTGGACGATGCGCTGGTGATCGGGGAGATGTCATTAGAGGGAACCGTCCGCCATGCGCGCGGAATCTTGCCGATGGCTGCCAGCGCCCGGCAAAATGGATTCAAGCGGATCTTCGTACCGGCGGTGGACGCGCCCGAAGCAGCTCTCATTCCGGATATTGAAGTCTACCCGGTGCTCTCGCTGCGCGAACTGTACCAGCATGTAATCAAGCAGCAAGCCATTCAGCCGCAGCCTTACGCCGAAACCGAGGCCGTTGCAGGCCCAGCACCGACCGATTTCCGTGAGATCAAAGGACAGGAACACGTTAAACGTGCGCTGGAAGTCGCGGCGGCAGGCGGGCATAACGTGCTTATGGTGGGACCTCCGGGCGCAGGAAAGACATTACTGGCGCGCGCGATGCCGGGCATTTTACCTAAAATGTCGCTTGAGGAAGCGCTGGATGTAACGCGCATTTACTCGGTAGCAGATGCCCTGCCGCCTGAAATGATGATCCGCACCAGACCTTTCAGAGCGCCGCACCATACGATCAGCCACGCAGGCCTGGTGGGCGGCGGGAACTTGCCGCACCCCGGTGAAATATCGCTGGCACACAGAGGAGTCTTGTTCCTGGATGAACTGCCTGAATTCGGTACGCGGGTGCTGGAAGTGATGCGCCAGCCGATCGAAGATAAGGTAGTGACCATAAGCCGCGCTCAGGGTTCACTAACGTTTCCGGCGAATTTCATGCTGTTGGCCGCGATGAATCCCTGAGATTCAATTCGCACACTCGCCGATTTCGCTAGTCCTTGAAAAGCGCAGCACTTCTTGTAGAAAAGGCAAAGGAGGGCTACATGAGAAAATCAAAATTCACCGAAAGCCAAATAAGGCCCTCAAATGGATAATAGACTTCAGATTTGCCTTCAAAATCATCCTATTTTCCTTTATAGAGCACGAAAAATCCGAAATATTGTGTGTATCCCTGCCCCTGTGGCTGGCGTGGGGATACACACAAACATGCACGTGTGCTGAATCGACGGTGACGAAATATCAGAAGCGGATATCGGGGCCACTGCTGGACCGCATTGATATCCATGTCGAAGTGCCGCGGGTGGATTATCAGAAATTGAGCAGTGACCGGTTGGGCGAATCGTCAGAGTGTATTCGGGCGCGGGTTGAAGCGGCTCGGCAGAAACAGCGCGAGCGTTTTTCCAGTATGAAGTCAAATAATGTGATCTCGAATGCTGATATGCGGGTGGGGGAAGTAAGACTGTTCTGCAAATTGGACGAAGCGGGGGAGAGCCTGATACGCGCGGCGATGGGACAGATGAATTTGTCGGCACGGGGGTATCACCGAGTGTTGAAGCTGGCGCGGACGATCGCGGATTTGGCGGGATGCGAGCAGATCCAGGCGGCACATTTGGCAGAGGCGTTGCAATATCGACCCAAAGTTTTCTCGTAGCTTGGCCCAGGTAGAAAGGCACTAATTCATAGTTATGCACAGGCGCTTCGCGCGCCGATGTGGTTGGCGCAGGCTTGATGCCTGCCCGCCCGAGCCGAAGACGTTGATAGGTTGAGTAATTATTCGTCATAAGAGATAAAAGCATTCGGATACATCCCGAATGCTTTTATGATTTTGAACCATTTGTATAGCTATTCCTTCGCCGGCCGGATACCTCTGAAATGATCAGTAAACAAGAAGTTATTGTCCATATTATAACGGAACATATATTGACTTGGCAAACGTTTGCCATTATACTGTGTGTAATGGATAACGTTTGCCATCGGAAGTCACATCTATCAATCCCTCAAAAAGGAATAAGAGATGGCTATTCAATCAACGGGAAGCACCCTGCCCAAACGAAAGAGACTTTTCTCCGGTGATCAGCTAGCCCCCTATTTTTATATTTCGCCTGCCCTGTTATTTCTCGGGTTGATATTAGGTTTTCCCATAATCTACTGCATCGTCATTTCCTTCCAAAACCTCAATCTAACAACACTTATCTCGAAACAACCCCAATTTATTGGATTTCAAAACTATTACCAGGTACTGACCAACCCCGAATTCAGACTTGCTCTGATCCATTCATTAATCTTCACCTTCTTTTCCATTTTGTTTCAATTTACGATTGGCTTGGCGTTGGCTATCTTGTTTAGCAAAAGTTTCCCTTTTAACAATACGATGCGGGGATTGTTGCTATCAGGTTGGCAAATTCCATCCATAGTGACAGGGACAATTTTTCTATGGTTGTTCAACGCGGACTACGGCTTGATAAATTTCATGCTGATGTTCCTGCATGTCATAACCCAACCGGTCGGCTGGCTCCTTCAAGCCAACACTGCGCTAGAAGCGGTCATAATTGCGAATATTTGGCTTGGGATTCCCTTCAATGTCATCCTGCTTAGCGCAGGCATCTCCGGACTTCCGGAAGATGTATATGAGGCGGCAACCGTTGACGGGGCGAGTGGATGGCAAAAAATCATCTATATTACCATCCCCTTGCTCAAATCAACCATTCTGGCGGTCTTGATGCTGGGATTTATCTATACACTACGTGTATTCGATCTGATTTGGATCATTACCAAAGGGGGCCCAGGGGATGCAACAGAAGTCTTGCCTACGCTGGCCTACCGAATATCTTTTATCCATTTTAACTTTGGACAAAGCGCTGCCATAGCAGTCATCATGTTGTTTATTCTTCTCATTGCGGGAATAGTGTACTTGAGACAAATAGTCCAGGAGGAAACCCTATGAGCCGGGCACGCAGCGAGTCCTATTTACGGCTGATCGTAAGCATAATCGCAGCGGCCATCTACCTTATCCCCATCTTTTGGATGGTAATCACGTCGCTTAAACCTGCAGCTGAAATTTTCACCAAGCCTCTTATCGTGTTTCCGACGCATATTGAACTGGAGAGCTATAAACAAATCCTGGGGCTGCCTTCCAACAAGCCTGCACTTTTGATGAACAATTTTGTCTTCTTTAAAAACTCCCTGATCATTGCCCTGGATACCACGCTGCTGACCCTGATCCTGGCAATCCCGGCAGCCTATGCCGTGTCACGATTCCGGTTCCGCGGGAAAACTTCCTTTTTGCTCTTCCTGCTTGTTGCGCAAATGTTACCCAGCGTGTTACTCGTTATCCCCTTGTTTGTGTTGTTCAAATTCATGGGCGTTATCAATACCTATTTAAGCGTCATCTTAGCAGATACGGCCCTTTCCGTTCCTTTTGCAATCATTATTCTACGGCCGACCTTCGCACAGATCCCGAAGGAAATTGAAGAAGCCGCCTGGATCGATGGTGGCACACGAGCGCAGGTGCTGTGGTATATCGTCCTTCCATTGGTGCGGGCCGGCATGGTGGCGGTGGGCGTCTTCTCATTCCTGACTGCCTGGGGTGAATTTGTTTTTGCATTATCTTTCCTGCAAAAAACGTCGTTACAACCCGTTTCGGTTGGCATATTTCAATTCGTCGGTATGTATAAAGTGCAATGGGATTCCATGATGGCATTCTCGACGCTGGTGGCAATCCCAGCCATTGTCGCATTCATGTTTTTACAGCGCCAATTCATCAGCGGTCTAACTGTCGGGTCCGTGAAATGAAGTTTATCTGACCGAAAGGAGGTGTTGTCGAACCCAAATAATTTGATGTTTCCAATCCTTTCATCACATAAAACCGTACTGAAAAAAACATAATGAAGGAGAATTGAACATGAAATTCAACCTGAAGACATTGCTAATCCTGGCTGTTGCATTCACATTGGTCTTGACTGCTTGTGGAACTCCTGCGACTGCGACCCAGGCCCCAGCTACTCAGGCTCCAGCGGCCACCCAGGCCCCGACAACTCCTGCGGCTGCTGCTGGCACTGAAGTCGATATGTGGACCTATTATGGCGACACCGGTCCTGCCGCAGCGTGCGTAAATACAGCCGCGGCCGATTACAATGCTTCCCAGTCCAAGTACGCCCTCAAGATCCGCAACCTCGCCTTCACCGACTTTAACCAGCAAGTTACGACGGCTATCGCGGCTGGCGCCACACCGGATTTAATGATCGTCGACAATCCCGATAATGCTCGCTATGCGGCAGCGGGTGCGTTGGCCGATCTCACCGACAAAGTCAAAGCCTGGGGTCAATCCGATCAATACCTCCCCGGCCCATGGAATTCCACCCTCTGGCAAGGTAAGAGTTATGGGATCCCGCTCGGAAGCAACACAGTTGTGCTGTGGATCAATACCGATATGGCCAAGGCTGCTGGCCTGGACCCCGCCAATCCCCCCAAGACGTGGGATGAATTTGAAACCTGGGCTCAAAAGATGACCGACTCAGCCAAGGGCGTTTATGGGACAGCTTTGCTCGCCAAGAAAGATGAGACCGGCACATTCTTGTTCCTGCCATGGGTCTATCAAAATGGCGGCGACATTGCCCATCTGGACTCACCTGCATCCACTGCTGCTCTTACATTCTGGACCGATTTGGTTAAGAAAGGTTACGCTCCTAAATCGGCGATTAATGACGGGTTTGCTGAAATTTATACGCAGTTCACCACGGGCAAGGCAGCCATGATGATCAGTGGTACCTGGAACGCAGCCACTATTAAAAAGGATGCCCCGAATCTGAACTGGGAAGTCGCAACTTTACCCTACAGCGTGAAACCCGCTTCTTCGCTGGGTGGTGAAAACTGGGTTGTATTTAATGCCAGCAAGCAACAAGACGGCGCCTGGGATTTCCTACAGTTCGTAACCGCGAAAGCCTATGGTACCAAGTTGACGGACTGCATGGGATATATCCCCAGCCGCAAGGATGTAATCGCCGATGTTGCGACAAAATCGGCTAACGATCCTACCATGCAGGTTTTCTTGAAGCAGATGGATTCCGCACTTGCACGCGGACCATTACCCAATTGGTCTGACGTTTCGGCCTTTATCCAGGAGGCAATCCAGGAATCCTTAAGCGGTCAGGCAACCCCCGATGCGGCTATGAAAACCGCTGCGGTAGGGGTAGATCCTCTCCTTCCAAAATAGAAGAAGTAGGAAACGCGATTTGGAAGGTAGCCGTCTCAGAAGCATAATCGGTGTTTGCCACCCTATCTGACCGCATTTTACGAATTGTATCTGAACACGCCAACCATCCTTAACGCATAGGGCAGGGAGGTGGATGAGAAAACCTCATCCACCTCCCGAAGCGCAGCAGGCTGGAGACAATAGACTGCTAAGCCATTCGACCAGAAAAGTTTTGTTGCTCCAACATTCTCTTTGATTTTCTTTCTCCCGACGAGGCCCAAGGAGATGAAAAGCAGGGAAAATCGAGAATAAAGCGTGGCCCAAACCCTAGCATCGTAATTTCGATCAAGAATTGAGTTGTTTGGCTGAATGGTAACAATAATCGGAGACCGATTGGCCCGCTGACAGCTTGTATAGTTTTGACGTCGCGCCGGTTTTGTTCACACTAGATTTGGCAAGGAAGATAGGGATCCAGATCTTTCGGTTGATCAAGAGGACGCTCTTAAAAAAGGAGCCGTCTCAGAAGCACAATCGGTGTTTGCCACACTGTCTGACCGCACTTCAAAGAACGGCTCCAATGAATATTATACTTGTTTGAATAGCTTATTAGCGTAAATTGAACTGCGATGAAAAGTATTCAACCATTTTTAAAATTGGAAACAATAGCATGCCTGTCACTCTACATGAACTAGCCAAAGCTGCGGGTTATTCCGTTTCAACCGTTTCCAGAGCATTAACGGATAGTGATCATCGAGTCAATGAGGTTACCAAGCAGCGTATCTTAACCCTGGCGAACCAACTGGGTTATCATCCTAATATCACTGCGCGTGGTCTCAAGACAGACAGGACTTTCACGATAGGTCTAGTTGTTTATAACATCGCCAGCCCATTTACGCCTGTCCTGATCCGCGGTATTCAAGAATATCTCCGGCAGCACAATTATTTCAGTATCATTATCAGCACGGATTGGGATCCAGAACTGGAGAGCGAAGCAGTCCACCAACTGATCAGCCGGTCCATTGATGGGATCATTTTTGTGGAACCATGGAGAGATGAATCCAATAAAACTCTGGATCTGGCTGACAAGCCTTATGTTTTTGTTTACCGTCTCTTTAATGGGTCTTACGCGAACTCAGTTGTTTTGGATGATCGTTATGGCGCCGGCCTGGCAGTTGAACATCTGGCCAAGCTGGGACATCGCCGGATTGCCTTAATAAATGGGCCCCATAACTGGAACTCATCGATCGACCGCCTGGCGGGTTATAAGGATATTTTAGCTCGATATGGGATACCCTTTGATCCGGCTTTGGTTGAGGAAGGTACCTGGGAAGTCCAGAGCAGCTACCCTGCCATAAAGAAATACCTCGCCATGCAAGAAAGACCAACGGCAATCTTTGCTGCAAATGATTTGATGGCGTTAGGGGCCATCTATGCAATTCAAGATGCAGGTCTAAACGTGCCTAAAGATATGGCCGTAGTTGGGTATGATGACCGCGATATTTGCAGTTTTTCCAAACCGACGATCACGACTGTCAGCCCCCCAAGCTTTGAGATGGGAAAGCAGGCAGCCCAATTAATAGTAGACCGTCTTGAAAACCAAATTGAAATACAAGACCCCGTTAAAATCCAGGGCACGTTGATCGTCCGCGAATCCTGTGGTGCCAAGCAGATAATGATCCCGCCTGAGCACTATGTCAGCCACACCAATCCTCCCGAGCCCCTGATCCGGAGATGGAGAGGAAAAAATCCAGAGGAATGATGTAATTAGTTGGAACAAAAAGGCGCCGGATTTAGCATATAGCACTCACCAGACACCCTTATCGGCAAATTGATTATTTCCAACTTCGGCTGGTTACCAATACAAGAGACGAACGTACTTATAAAGAGATCGTCGAACTTGCAAGATGAACGACAATTATCATGCTGTTTACTAAAATCAGGAATCATTTATGCCTACTCATGTTGTGAATTCTGAATTTGGTCCAACGGATACATCGCAAAGTCCATTTGCACATTGGAAAACCCTGGAATTTAAAAATATATCTTTGAATGAGGGTTTCTGGACCAAAAAACAATCCATTAATAGAAAAGTCAGCCTGCATTTTGGCTTTGAAATGCTTACAAAGGCGGGCAACTTTGACAATTTGCGTATTGCTGCCGGTTTAATCAATGGAAATTATCGTGGATATGTCTTTATAGATTCGGACATTTATAAATGGTTGGAGGCCGTTGCCTGGGAATTGGGCAGGGAACCCGACAATGAATTGTCTTCCAAGGCAGATCAAGCCATTGAACTGATAACTGCTGCGCAGCTTCCCAATGGCTATATTAATAGCTATGTTCAGACAAGAGAATCCCCTGAACCATGGGCAGATCTCGATAATGGACATGAGCTTTACTGCGCCGGACACTTGTTTCAGGCGGCGGTGGCTTTTCAACGCGCATTAGGCGATCCTCGTTTACTGGATATTGCCTGTCGTTTTGCCGACTATATTGGTTCGGTTTTTGGGCCAGATAAAAGACACGGAGCCTGCGGCCATCCAGAGGTTGAAATGGCGCTGGTTGAGCTGTACCGGATAACGGGTAATTCTCAATATCTGGAACTGGCAAAATTCTTTATTGACCAACGCGGCAAGAATACGATGAAGGGCCATCGTTCTTACGGCCCGGAATATCATCAAGATCACGTAGATGTGCGTAAGGTTGTTGAGGCTGCCGGCCATGCGGTACGCCAGTTGTACCTGGCATCGGGGATCACAGATCTATACATGGAAACCGGGGAGCAGGCTTTGATCGATGCGATGCGGCGGCTCTCGAAAAACATCACCGAAACAAAACTATACATCACTGGGGGATTGGGATCGCGTTTTGATGGAGAAGCGTTTGGCGATCCTTATGAACTGCCTGCCGATCAGTGTTATTGTGAAACATGTGCAGCAATAGCTAGCCTGATGTGGAATTGGAGAATGCTGCTTGCAACCGGCAATGGATGCTATGCAGATCAGATGGAACGGGCACTTTATAATAATATCCTGGCCAGCCCTGCCCTGGATGGAAGGCATTATTTTTATATTAACCCTCTGCTGCTGCGTGAAGCCAAATATCTGCGGTTTTCCTCGGATTTGCCATCCAATGAGATTTATGTTCCTGATCAACGTCCTGAATGGCACGATTGTGCCTGCTGCCCGCCTAATGTGATGCGGCTCTTTGCCTCCCTGCCTCATTATTTGGCCACACGTGATCTTAGGGGCATTCAAATCCATCATTTTGCACCTGCCGATATTCGATGCGATCTGGCCTCAGAGCAGCACATCGAATTAAAATATGATGACCGAATATCCCTGGCAGGGGAATATCAAGCTGCGGATTATGGAATCCGGAAAATCCCCGTGGGTATTATCCATTCGGATACCTGAATGGAGCCACGATCCAGTACTTTCCATCAATGGAAAGGTAATTAGGGATGTACGGCTTGAGAAAGGATACCTTGTTCTGGAACGTACCTGGCAGGTGGGAGATGTCGTTGAACTCGAACTTAGGATGGAGGCGATGCGTGTAGCCTCTAGTCCGCGAATTGATGCTACACGCGGTTGTTTCGCCATCCAACGCGGTCCGATTGTTTATTGCCTGGAGGATAAGGACCAAGAAATAAAGGGGCGTTTACTTGATATTGAGATTGACAAAGATGAGCCTCTATCGACCCGGTGGGATGGTGACCTGTTGGAAGGAGTAATGGTTGTTGAAGCGAGCGGTCAATTAATTGATTCCGGAGCGTGGCGTGGACATCTTTACCAGCCTGCCAAATCACCGGTCCAGGCAATTCACCAACCAATCCGTCTGGTTGCCATACCCTACTACGCGTGGGCCAACCGGGTAATTGGTGGTATGCGGGTCTGGATTCCATATCGATCGTCATAATTAATATTTCTTAAGATGGAGAAGAATATTTCATGGGTGAATTCATAAAAAAATCCAACAGCTTATTTTGTTCTCTAGATAATGAAGTTATGGAAATTGAGCCCTGGGGCCATAATGGTTTACGTGTTCGCTGTACACAGTCCAGCGAAATCAAGCCGGATTGGATAAGTGCCCTGATTAACCAGGGTGATTATCGAGCTAATATAGAAATTCATCCAAATGAAGCAAGTATTCAGAACGGGGAGATAAAAGCCAATATTAGTTCCAAAGGCGAATTAGCTTTTATAAATGTTAATGACGGAAAGGAATTAATAAAAGAAAAACCAATTCATCTGATTTCAATCCCGGCCAGGGCCTATAAGAACCTCAAAGGGGATTTATTCCATATTGATTGTTGCTTTGACGCCTATGATGATGAACATATCTATGGATTGGGGCAGCATCAGCATGGTCGATTGGATCAAAAGGGCTGCGTGATAGAGCTCATTCAACGCAATACAGAAGTCAGTATTCCCTTTTTGCTTTCCAGTAGAGGTTACGGATTCCTTTGGAATAACCCGGCTATTGGACGGGTAGAGCTTGGCGCCAACGCAACTCGGTGGGTCGCCGAAGCCACACCTCAAATCGATTATTGGATAACCACAGGTAGAGATCCTGCTGAGATCTTATCCAATTATGCTGATGTCACCGGACATGCACCCGCGTTTCCTGATTGGGCATCTGGATTTTGGCAAAGCAAATTACGCTACGCGAGCCAGGAGGAATTGGAATCGATTGCCAGGGAATATCATAAACGTAATTTACCCTTATCAGTGATCGTAATAGACTTTTTTCATTGGACCCGACATGGAGAATGGATGTTTGACCCGCAACGTTGGCCAGACCCGGCGGCGATGGTAAAAAGATTGGAAGAACTGGGAGTTAGAGTGATGGTGTCATTCTGGCCTACAGTCAGCCGTTTATCGAGGAATTTCCCGGAGATGTGGAAGAATAAGTTTATTATCCGTAATAAATTGGGGCCAGCTGCCCAGATGTATTTTGTGGATAATCATGCTGAAGATGGGATTTATCTTCATTACTACGACTCCACGCATCCTGGTGCAAGAAAATTTATTTGGGAAAAAGCCAAAGAAGGATATTACCAATATGGAATAAAGCTATTCTGGTTAGATGCCTGCGAACCAGAAATGCTGCCTTTCATGCCTGAAAATCTGCGTTTTTACGCTGGAGATGGGGAAGCAGTAGCCAATTGTTATCCACGGGATCACGTCCGAGGTTTTTACGAAGGTATGCTTTCAGAAGGGGAAGAAACGCCTTTGTTTTTATGCCGTTCCGCATGGGCCGGCAGCCAGCGTTTTGGTGCGGCAGTCTGGTCCGGAGATATCATGTCGACTTTTTCATCACTACGCGCCCAGGTTAAGGCAGGTCTGAATATGGGTATCAGCGGGATTCCCTGGTGGACAGCCGATATTGGCGGTTTCCGCGGGGGAGATCCGACATTGCCGTCTTTCCAGCAGTTAATAATCCGCTGGTTCCAGTTTGGTACTTTTTGCCCAATTTTCCGTTTGCACGGCCACCGCTTGCCGAATACAGATGATTTTAATGGCGCAGCGAATGAGGTTTGGTCATTTGGTGAACCCGCTTACCAGATCATCAAGAAATATATGCTGCTGCGCGAACGAATTCGCCCCTATCTTATGGAACAAATGGCCATTGCAACTAAAACTGGTCTTCCACCTATGCGGCCTCTTTTTATCGATTTTTCATCCGATCCCAGTTGTTATCAACTTGAGGATGAATATTTGTTTGGATCTGACCTGCTGGTAGCTCCGGTTCTGGAAGCTGACACCGGAATGAGAAAAGTATATTTGCCAGCTGGTACAACCTGGCGAGATGCCTGGACTGATCAGGTTTATAAAGGTGGACAATGGCTCTCAGTGGATGCACCTTTGGAACGAATTCCTTTGTTCTTGCGCGGTGAATCAACTCTTCCAATCAAAGAAGCTTAATTGATTCTGGAATTTAAGTATTCACCTATCTGGACACACCAAGGACGGATACCTTTTGAAGGCTGGAATGATTGAGAAAAGTCTTCAGAACCACCTTTTCAGCCTTTACCGAGCACGAAAAATCCGAAATATTGTGTGTATCCCTGTCCTTGCGGCTACTGGGGCGATGCGGTGAAAGCCTGTACTTGCGCGCCCTCTACGGTGACGAAATATCAGAAGCGGATATCGGGGCCACTGCTGGACCGGATCGATATACACGTGGAAGTGCCGCGGGTGGATTATCAGAAATTGAGCAGTGACCGGTTGGGAGAGTCGTCGGAATGTATCCGGGCGCGGGTTGAAGGTGCACGCCAGATACAGCGAGAACGATTCGCGAGCATGAAATCAAATAATGTGATCTCTAACGCGGATATGCGGGTGGGGGAAGTAAGATTATTCTGCAAACTGGATGAGGCGGGGGAGAGCCTGATCCGCGCGGCGATGGGACAGATGAACCTGTCGGCACGGGGATACCACCGGGTATTGAAGCTGGCACGTACGATCGCGGACTTGGCGGGATGTGAGAATATCCAGGCAGCACATTTGGCAGAGGCTTTACAGTATAGACCGAAGACGATGATGGGGTGAGGGGATTTTGGATTTACGATTTTAGATTGCAGATTGGGGAATGAGGAATAGGTTCTGGAAAATGGGTAAGGAGTCCTGGCGGTTAGGCCGTCATTGCGGGTTCTACGCCCTGCACTTCGCTTCGTGGGTCTAGTATATTTAAAAGGGACACGGCAGCCAACGTGGGTGCAGGACCGAGAGACCGTCGCGAAGCCGGGTCGCCGTGTCCTTGGGAATCGTCGCCCGAACAGTTGTGTGGTTTTCGAGACCGAATTCTGCTAGAACGGGCATTTTCATTGAATCAAAAATGGAGGCAGAAGGAACACGGAACTTGATTGCTTTGTTGGCATTGATGTGTCCAAGGAGCATCTAGACGTGGGTGTAGACCGGGAGGGGAATCCTGGCAGGCCAAAAATGACGCAGTTGGCGTGCGTGCGGTGGCAGACCGCCTGGAGGTACTCGACCCTGCCTTGGTCGCGGTGCAATCTACCGGTGGGCTAGAAACGGCTTTGCTGGCCGAGTTGTGGACTCGCCAGATCCCAGTTGCCCCGGTCAACCCGGGTCGTGTGCGAGAATTCGCCAAATCCCTCGGTCTGCTGGCCAAAATCGATCAGCTAGATGTCAAATTGCTGGCTCGGTATGGAAAAGCCGCCGAGTTGCAGCCGACGAACCTGCCTGCTCCCGATATCCAGCACCTTTCTCCACTCCTGAGCCGCTAACGTCAACTGATCGAGATGCTAACCATGGAGAAAAACCATGCACTGAGCACTTGCCTCGATCTGCGTCCAAGCCTAGCCGGGCATATCAGCTGGCTTGAGCAGGAGATCAACAGCCTGACAGATGAGATCCAGCGGACCATCCAATCTACTCCCCTGTTTGCAGAGAAACACAAGATCCTCCGCAGCGCCAAGGGCATTGGGCCAATCACGGCTTCCATTCTGCTTTCGGACCTGCCCGAACTCGGTCAGTTCAACCGCCAAAAGATCGCGGCGCTGGTCGGCGTAGCGCCTTTCAACAATGACAGCGGCACACGACCTGGACATCGACGTATCAAAGGCGGACGTTCTTCAGATCGCAATGTACTCTATATGCCGGCCGTGGTCGCTTCCCAATTCAATCCCGTCATCCACCACTTCTATCAACGCCTGCTGGCTGCAGGAAAACTGAAAAAGGTGCCTCTCGTGGCCTGCATGCGCAAGCTGCTTACCATCCTCAATGCTATGATCCGCGACATGTTCCCTTGGAAAATGCCCGTTTCCGCTTGACTCTAAAGACAGTTGCTTCACGAACGCCGGGCGGAGATCAAGGCAAACGGGGAAGCCATAGGGCTAGATTATCTCGTGCAGATGGTGACCGGATCGAGGTGAGGGCCGTTGATGCGGCGGGGGAACGGGATAATCGGAGGCTACGACAGTTTATCCAAAGGCTAAAAGAGATTTTGTTTGAAAAGCAGCGAGGCTGGGCTTTAAAGACCTTAATCCAGATATAAACACAGAGAAGATGATTCGCTGCAGTTGTGTGTTTAATTTTTTCTTTTTCGTCAACCACCCATGATCCATTCAGATTCTATGGAAGATCCACGCAGTTCCCGCTGTTGGGGTGCACCGTATGGTTCGGGTTGGCCACCAAGATGCACATCTGCGTGGCGCCTTGCGGGCGATCAGAGACACGATACCCGGTGAACGGCCGAGGTCCTCCGTAAAGTATCCAGGGACCCGTCCCAGGTACACCGGCATTCTCTGGTGATACCGTATTGAAGAAAAAATGCACGTGCATCCCTGGCAGTTTTTCTGTGAAAGTAAAGGTCTCGTATGCGACCTCGTAACGGTTCTGGCTATTTATGGTGATGGAGTCTATGCGCGCGTAGGGCACCCCCACCGGCACGGTTTCCGTGGGAGTATCCGCTACTGTGGCCGTAATGCTCGGAGTGGAAGTTTCCTCAACCGTCGGGGCGGTAGTTGGTGTGGTGGCGACCGAAGTGTTAACTACCGCCGCGACGGGTACCTCTGTTGGTTTAGAAAGTCCGCCGCCAATAAGCCGGCTAACGAGGAATATCCCGCCAATTCCCAAGCAGGCCAGGACGATGAGCCCTCCGGCGATAACCGGGAGAGATAGGCCGAAAAATTTACGCCGCGTCGTGGCCGGGGGAGCATACTGTGGGGGCATAGGCATTGGGGCTGAACGCTCAACAGACGTGCCACTTTGTACCCTTCCAGCCGCCGGGGTGGGTAGTGGAGCGTTTTCCACAACGGTCCCCAGCGGATTGACGATATTTGCAGGAGGGGTCTCGAGGTAGGTTCCTCCTACGTTCGCTGAAGACATAGGCGCATCCTCAAGCATCGTTCCCCCATAGGTAGGAGCTTCAACAGGTACGCCTGACTTGATCCGCCCCAGCACATTCCGCAGTGCAGCGGCCATTTGGGCGGCGGTTTGGTAGCGTGCGTTCGGATCCTTGGCAAGCGCTTTGTTGATCACGGCTATCAGGTCATCCGGCACCTCCGGATTAAGGGTCTTCAGGTCCGGTATCGGGTCGTTAATGTGCATCATCATCAGCGTCATCGCTGAATCGGCTTCGAAGGGCGGGCGGCCGCTGACCATCTCGAATAATGTAACGCCCAGTGAATAGATATCCGTGCGCCGGTCTGCGTGCGTGCCCTTTATTTGTTCGGGCGACATGTACATGGCCGTCCCGACAACCGCCCCGGTGGCCGTATGCCGCTGACCCCCAACGATCTTGGCGATACCGAAGTCCATCAGGATAACCTGGCCCATAATGTTGAGCATGAGGTTCGCCGGCTTTATATCGCGATGGATCATCCCGCGCTGATGGGCATAATCCAACGCATCGCAGACCTCGGCGACATATTCGATTGCACTGGTAATCGACAACCGCCGTCCGTCCTTGTTGAGCCGCTTTAAATGTTGCTCGATCGTTTCACCCGGTACGAACTCAAGCACCATGTAATAGACATCATCATCCTTATTGAAGTCGAAAACCTGGATGATACCGGGGTTACGCAACTGGGCAACGGCAGTTGCCTCTTCTTCGAACCGTTTGACGAAATCAGCATCATTAGATAGATGCGGGTGGATAATCTTAATAGCTACCACCCGCTTCAGATTGGGATCGGTGGCTTTATAGACAGCTGACATGCCGCCCTGACCCAACAGCTCTTCAATTTCGTATCGATTACTTAGCTTTTTTCCGATCCAACCAGAATTAGGCATCGCTTCTCCAAAAGGTTCAATAAGCTCCAATAGATAAGTTCGATCACCCTACACACCCGGGATCCTGCGGCTTTGGCAACCCAGCTTTCATCCTGCAAACGATCGGTCAATCAATCAGCCACAACCAGGTGTTGTTAAACTCGCAATGGGTGCTTCCCGATTCGCTAAGCACCACCAGGGCAATTAAACCACGATTAAAGACGGTATTGGCGTTTCCAATCTCCCGTTGATCGGCTTGATAATTCGCTTGTATTTCCTTCACCACTTGATCATGTTCTTTCAACTTGTTTTGATAATCAGTCATGGCAATGACATTCGTCACGTCGTCAGGTTTTTTCGGCGGATCCGGGAGGGAAGGCAGAGGGGGCGGGGCACTTGTGTCGATCTTCCCAATCAGCGTGCCGTTGGTGTAAATTTGAAAAATGCTGCCGCGACCGACTATTGTCAAGCGGTTCGTCTTATTATTCTCCCAATTGAAGTTCGGATCACGACCAAATGCATAAATATCCCGGCCGGTGATAACTTTACCATTCACCATGAAGCCAAACAAGAAATGCCCGATGGCTTCGCGCGTGAGCACCGCTATATATTGATTCAATGCATTCTTGTTCCCATCCGACCGCAGCACGAAACCACAGCCATTGGTGCTGTATTGCGAGTTCCAGGTGATGTCGGAGGAGACCACAAAATCCTGTGCCACGGTGGCGATGAACCGGTTAATGTAGGCGTATTGCATGTAACCCCTGGTATCCAGGGTTGCGGGTGGATGGATCCACCCCATTTGCCCGGCGTTGGGATCTACGCCATACTTGGGTAATTCCGCAAGGATGGGCGCGACAGCTGTTGCTGTGGCTGCTTTAGCTTCGTCGCTCAAGGCCGACTCGGCTGCCTGGGTAGCTGCAGCGGACTCGCCGGAGACGGTGGCTGCCGCCTCGGCGGTCTCCACGCCCAAGTTTGGATTTTGGTCCTGAGCCGCCTGATAGGTTGATGTTTCCCGAACGGAAGAGCTGATCGCTTCGAGGGTGGCATCTTTGGGAGTACTTCCGCTTCCCAACCCGCAGGATATGCCGGCCAGTACGAGCATGAGAGATGCCAGTTGAATTTTCCGCATCATCCTAAATCACATCCTTCCGTTTTTGCAGGTAAAGGATCGCGAGAAACAAAATGAGGATGATCGCGGACTGCGCCAGCCAGGTAGAGATGATCTTGGTCCAGTAAGCCGGAAAGTCTCCTTTGTCGGCGGCGCTCCAGCCAAAACCCGAATAGAACAGGTTGACATTGGCCTCGGAAGGTGTTATCGCCGAAGCGCGTGCGATCTGCCACTTGGCGAGTGCTTCCTGGTAAGCAATGGTTTCGGATTTAAACACGTCAGCCTTGGCCTGGTAATCTGTAACCTGACGTTTATAATCATCCTGAATGGCAGTTGCCTTAGTTTCCCAGGCCTTTAACACGGTGAAAAAATCTGCCATGGCCACGGTGTTGGATTGATCGGCTGGCTCAACCGGGCGTTCTGGAATAACAGGTTCCGGAGGCGGATCACCAAGCGGCGCCGGGGCAGTGGGTGGCGGTTGGTCAATCGCCGGGTTATAGAACTGGCCCAAACCCGGATAATTGCACGATCCTTCCTTCAGCATGTTTATCCCCATGCACCGGCACCCCTGCGCCAGTTTATCCTCTATTGTCATGGCCTGACGTACATCACTTGGCAATGCCCAGCAAATATCGGCCGCTACGTCAGAAGCAGGCCCGGTGATGCTCATCAAGGACTCGAAAGCCCAGCGAGTAGAAGTGGGTGCGCTTACAAAACCAGGTATTGGGATCAATGCGCCACCCAAGACGATCTGCGGTAACATCAGCATAATAACCAACAAGGGGGCAGACGAGGCGTTGGGGGCTAATGCCGAAGCGAACAACCCCAGCATCATGCCTGCGAGGGTGGCCAGGGCCATGGTAATGTAGACTTGGATGAACTCGCTTATGCCCCCAGGCATCTGAAATGCAAGATAGTGGACAACGGTATATGCAATTGCCTGGTATAAAGCCAGCAGCGCCGCCACCCAGACCTTCGATAAGACGTAGGGCAGGATTTGTAAATTGACCAGCCGTTCCCGCTTGTATATATCCTGTTCCTTGACGATCTCTCGCATCTGTGAAATGCCGCCGACCATCACTCCGTATATGGTCAGCAGGAACAAGGTGATCATTACGTTCGCCATACTACCGTTACTAAAAGCAAACGGATTCCGTCCAAGGAGACTGGACAGAATCACATCGAGCAGGCTCACCAATGGCGCGGTTGCCAACAGGAATATCAAGCCGGCCCGGTCGCGCGTTAATATCTGTACGTTGCGTGCCGAGAGGATCAGGAATTGTTTTAAGCCAGAGACCTTCCGAGTCGAAAGGCGGTTGATTTTCCGGGCTGCCTGTCCCTGGACCGGGACGGTAGGAGAATAGCTTGGAGTCATTTTCCCTTTTAATGGCTCCCAAATATACTTTTGATAAGCCTTGTTTTCGCGATAGCGTTGAGCCCAATCCGCGGGTGTGCCTTTGCTCGAATCGTCGAGAATGGCATAAATCTCGTCAAATTCGATTTTGCCCGTCCGGCGATCGCGCTCGGAGCGATACTGATCAAAATATTCCAGTGCTTCATCAGGCGGTCCAAACCAGGCCAGGTAACCGCCCCGTGCCAGGAAGATCACCTTATCAGCCAGCATTACATTTTTGGTGGCGTGAGTGATCAATATGATGGTACGCCCCTGGTCCGCCAGGCGTCGCATCAATTGCATGAGGGCGGTTTCTGTGCCGGGGTCCAGGCCGGAGGTTGGCTCATCAAGAAAGAAAAGTCCCGGTTTTGTCAGAAGTTCAACACCGATGGAAACTCTTTTTTGTTGTCCACCGCTCAATCCGCTGATCTGAACGTCTTTTCGATGTGTCAGGTCGAGGTCTTCCAGAACTTCCATTACCCGACGGTGTCGCTCCTCAGCACTGGTATCCGCGGGCATCCGCAATTGTGCGGCATAATCCAACCCCTGATAGACCGTCAACTCCATATGAATGATGTCTTTTTGTGGAACAAAACCAATATCGTTGCGAATCGCATCGAAATGGCTGTAAATATCAATATCATTAACCAGCACCCGTGAAGGCGGAGTAGCCGGACGATAACCGGCGACAGCGTCTACAAATGTCGATTTTCCACCCCCACTTTGCCCAACCACAACGATAAACTCCCTGGGTTTAAGAGCCACCGAGATATCTTGCAGGATATTCAGGTCTTTACGCACCCATTTATTCAACCCGATCACATCGACGTTCATTCCCTTGCTATCGTCGTATTTGGCGAGTTGATCCTTGCCCATGATAAATCGGTATTGCCCAACACGGATGGAATCTTCAGGCTTTAGCCATAAAGCTCCATCAACACGTTCCCCATTGACAAATACCCCGTTCGAACTGCGTAGATCCTCCACACGATAACGTTGTCCCACTCTAACGACTTGAGCGTGAAAGCGTGACACATTTGGAGATGGAAGCACGACATCGTTGCTGGGATCACGCCCGATCTGGATCAGGGTTTTATCGCCGAACACAATATCCCGGGCAATTTCCTGCGAGGCTTCGGCAGGGGCACTATAATTCATCGTGACCATCATGCCAGGATCCAGGCTGCCTATCCGTAACGTGTCGCCGTGATGCAGGACGCGGGACCCATCCAAAGGTCGTCCTTCGAAGAGCACAGGGTTCTTGGCTTCCGCCAAAACCACCAGCTTGTAGCCGCCGTTCGCCCGTTCCAGTCGCGCGTGCTGCCGCGAGACGATCTGCGAGGGGATGACGATGTCATTTTCTTCCACCCGACCGATGGTCAAGACTGGGCGCGTCAAGGTATGGGTAATTGAACTACCCCCGGCAATGGCGACACTTAGTTGAGGTGGAGCAGCAGCATCCAATCCAACTTTGGGTTCTTCGCCCAACACCGTCTGTTTCACACTGGCTGGTATGGCGGGCGCGGAACGGACCGCGGTGGCTTGAGCCTGTATGGGGGCGAAATAGGTGAGGGTCACAGCTTTTCCGAAACGTATTTTATCGCCCGACATTAAGAGGTGGCGTGCGGTCAACCGTTCGCCGTTGAGGTAAGTGCCGTTACTGCTGCCCAAGTCCTCCAACATATATGCATCCCCTTCACGCGTTAACCTGGCGTGACGGCGGGATACAGCAGCAGAGGGGATGGTTACATCGACACCGGGATCGCGGCCGATGATGATTTCCGACCGAGTAAGTTCAAATTCTTTGGGAGAAGTCGTTTCGTCGCTGAGAATGAGTCTATAATTACTTGGTTAAATCACAGGTCTGTCCCTTCTTTATGGATTTTCAACCGGGTTCTTCAAATAAATAGAATCTTATAACCAGCAGTCCGTGAAGGTTAACACAATTATTAGACTAATAAGATGGGATTATACCTTTTTGACAGAATGCATGTCAAGCAACTTGAAGAATGGGAGTGTATTCGATTGAATTATTGATGGTATGTTATTTGGTTCAGCCACTTGCCTCTTCCACGCCTTACCATCCAGCGCACATTTCGACCTGTGCGTGAAATAATTTTTGTAACTCCAGCTGCCTGACTTTTCGGTGATTTATTGATTTTGGTTTCTTTTTGAATTGTTTGGGGTTTTAGATATGTAGTTGGAGCTAAAATGAATGCTTATCTTGCCACCCTTATCACTTTCATCATCGCCCTTGCCTTCCTGCGCCTCATGAATTTTCTCGTCCAACGCGGAATGTTCGAGAGCACATTGAGCCGCAAGATCATTCACATAGGTATGGGACCGATCTTTGTTCTATGCTGGCTGATGTATCCCGATGCGCTAATTGGACGATGGCTGGCGGCGCTGGTTCCGCTTGTTATAACAGCACAATTCGTATTGATTGGGACGGGCATCATCAAGGACGACGCGACTGTGAAAGCACTGACTCGTACAGGGGAGCGGCGCGAGATTTTGCGCGGTCCGGTTTATTACGGCATTATGTTCATCGCTCTAACGCTGATCTATTGGCAGGATTCGCTGATAGGTATCACCGCGTTGATGATGATGTGTGGCGGCGACGGTATTGCAGATATTATCAGTCGCCGGATCAATTCACCCAGTTTGCCCTGGTCTCGGGAAAAGAGTGTCGTTGGCTCTTTGGGTGTGTTGGCAGGTGGCTGGCTGTTGACTATCCTCATTCTCGCGATCTACGTATGGAATGGAACTTTTAGCGGCCCCTTCGGAAGATTCCTGGCGCCCGTTACCTGGATTGCCTTGGGTGCAGCCCTGATCGAATCGCTTCCGTTCAAAGACGTTGACAACATCACCGTCACGGTCGCCTGTGTGTTGATCGGTTATCTGGTTTTTTAGAATAATGACGACGCTTATCGCTCTTGGTCCTCCCCATCTTTATTATCAGATTGAAAGTCTCAGCAGATTCTATGTCTTTATCTTTGGGTACTGCTTCCGCCCAATCATGCCAGGGTGGGATTCTATGGGTGTCTCTATTGCCACTTTCCTGCATCTTACGAATCCCAGCTGGGCAGGGCATAGTCCGCGAGGTCCAAGCGGAAGAAACACTGTAATTTTCTTGTAGTAAGGTCGCGACTGGACTAAATAGTCGAGAGATACCAAAATTCAGCCAGGCATTCAACTGCAATCCTCCGAAAAACTCTCCAAAAATTTGGATGAATACCGCCTTTTATGTTATAAATAACTGAGAAGTTCCAGATAAGGCAGGTGAAAACTCCCATGAAGCAATCATCCAGTCTTGTGTCCAAATCATCCTTTGCCCCGAACACCCTGGTTGAACTTCTACGGTTGAGAGCAGACCAACAGTCCGATCAAATAGCTTACAGATTCCTGCAGGATAAGGAGTCTGAAATCATCTCTTTTACCTATGGCGAACTGGATCGTCGGGCGCGAGCGATTGGTGCCTGGTTGAAAAAGCTTGGTGCAGGGGGTGATCGCGCACTGCTCCTCTATCCTCCAGGCCTTGATTATATTGCCTCCTTCTTCGGCTGTTTGTATGCCGGTGTTACGGCGGTACCCGCCTATCCCCCGCGTCTTAACCGCCCGGTGCCGCGCATCCAGTCCATCGTGGATGATTCACACGCCTCGTTTGCGCTGACCACATCTGCGATCCTCTCAAACATCCAACAGCGTTTCGAGCACGCTCCCGATCTCAAGTCGTTACATTGGCTGAACACCGAGCAGGTTCCGGAGGGGCTGGAAACCGACTGGCGTGACCCGGATATCACTTCCGATACGTTGGCGTTCCTACAATATACCTCCGGTTCAACCAGTCAGCCCAAGGGGGTGATGCTGAGCCACGGTAACCTGATGCACAACCTGAAAGCCATCCGTCACGGCTTTCAAATCGACTCCACGGCTGTGGGGGTTTTTTGGTTGCCCAGCTATCATGACATGGGTCTCATAGGTGGAATTCTCGAACCGATGTACTTGGGCGGTTCATCCACATTGATATCACCGGCATCCTTCCTGCAACGCCCCGTTCGCTGGTTGGAGGCTATCACCCGCTACCGGGGTAACACGAGTGGCGCTCCCAATTTTGCCTACGATTTATGCGTTGATAAAGTCACTCCCGAGCAGATAGAAACCCTGGATTTGAGTTCCTGGAGCCTGGCCTTTTGCGGGGCCGAACCAATTCGCCCTGAGACTCTGGACCGCTTCGCACGCACTTTTGAAAGATGTGGATTCCGTCGTGCCGCTTTTTATCCCTGTTTTGGTATGGCAGAATGCACTTTGCTCGTCTCGGGTGGTGAGGGTCCATCCGAACCACACACCCTAACCATCGACCGAAAAGCGTTGGAAGGCGACCGCGTCCTTCCAATTTCCCCGACAGCAAGTAACGCCATGACCCTGGTAAGTTGTGGTAAATCGATCATTGACCAGAAGATCGTGATCGCCGATCCAACTTCTCTTGAAAGTTGCGATTCGAAGCAGGTCGGCGAAGTTTGGGTTTCAGGACCCAGCGTCGCACAGGGATATTGGGAATTGCCTGACGAAACTCGCACCACCTTCCAGGCATATTTAGTGGACACAGGTGCTGGCCCTTTCCTGCGCACTGGCGACCTGGGGTTTCTGCATGACGGCGAACTTTACGTGACAGGTCGCCTGAAAGACTTGATTATTATCCATGGAAGCAACCATTACCCCCAAGATATCGAAATAACTGTAGAGTCTAGTCACATGGCTTTGCAGCCCGGAGCAGGAGCTGCCTTTTCAGTGAGTGATGGCGGCATGGAAAAACTGGTGATCGTCCAGGAAGTCACCCGTCAGCATCGCCAACCGGATGTTAATGAAGTGGTTTCAGCCATTCGCCAGGCGGTGGCCGAAAAGCACGACCTACGGATATTCGCTGTAGTTTTGGTGAAACCCCTTAGTATTCCCAAGACTTCCAGTGGAAAGATCCAGCGCCGCGCGTGCAAGGAAGCCTTCCTGGAAGGGAACCTGGAAATCGTTGGTGAATGGCATGTGGGGCTGTCCACATTGAATCAGGTGAAGGTACAAGTTCCAGACAATACAGGATCGCTCGCTCCGGCAAGAACTCCTGATGCCAACTCAAATACCGATGGAAAGCAAAAAAATTCTGCAGAAACCATTCAAACCTGGCTTGTAGCCCGCATTGCCGCTATGCAAGAGCTGGATCCCCACTCAATTGACCCTCGCCAGCCGTTTACTTATTACGGCCTGGGGTCTGTCCAAGCTGTTAGTCTCACCGGGGATCTGGAAGTTTTTCTGAGTCGTACTCTCTCCCCGACTCTCGCTTGGGATTATCCAACCATTGAATTATTGGCCAAATACCTGGCAATCGATTCACAACCCGTCACACTTACAAGTCTTCCACAGGCCACTCATCCATCTTCTTCGAGATTTACGAACGAGCCTATAGCAATTATTGGGTTGAGTTGCCGTTTTCCAAAAGCATCAAATCCACAAGCCTTTTGGGAATTGCTGCGGAATGGGGTGGATGCGATTAGCGAGGTCCCGGGTGACCGATGGAACGTGGATACCTTCTATTCACCTGATCCGACCGTCCCAGGGAAAGTCACATCACGCTGGGGCGGCTTCCTCGATGAAGTGGACTCTTTCGATTCCCACTTCTTTGGCATTTCCCCGCGTGAAGCGGCGCGTATGGATCCACAGCAGCGCCTTCTTTTGGAAGTGAGCTGGGAAGCGCTGGAAAATGCTTTTGTCCCCCCTCGATCTTTGACCGGAAGCCGCACTGGCGTATTCATTGGCATCAGTAATTTTGATTACTCACGGTTGCAGTTCGATGATCCAGACAAGATCGATGCTTATGCAGGAACAGGGAATGCTCACAGCATCGCCGCCAATCGAATATCATATCTCTTCGATTTGCGCGGTCCAAGCATGGCTGTGGATACTGCCTGTTCATCGTCATTGGTGGCCGTGCATCTTGCTTGTCAAAGCCTGAGAAACAACGAATCGGATTTAGCCCTGGCTGGAGGCGTGAACCTCATCCTGACTCCCGAATTGACCATCACGTTCTCTCAAGCGCGTATGCTGGCTCCCGATGGACGGTGTAAAACATTCGATGCCGGCGCGGACGGGTATGTGCGCGGTGAAGGCTGTGGAGTCGTTGTGCTCAAGCGCCTCTCGGATGCTTTGAGCGAGGGAGACAATATCCTCGCTCTGATTCGCGGCTCGGCAGTCAATCAGGATGGCCGCAGTAATGGACTGACTGCTCCTAATGGAATAGCTCAACAAGCGGTAATTCGGGAGGCACTTTCAAATGCCCAGGTTGCCCCGCATCAAATCAGTTATGTAGAAGCGCACGGGACAGGCACCCCCCTTGGTGACCCGATTGAGATGACCGCACTGCGCGCCGTACTGGATGGCGATCAACCCAATGGTCAAGTGCTGGTCGGTTCCGTCAAAACGAACATCGGCCACCTGGAATCTGCTGCAGGAATCGCCGGGCTGGTCAAAGTGGTGCTGGCTCTGCAAAACGAGGCTATTCCGCCTCATCTACATTTAAAACAGATAAATCCCTATCTTTCATTGGATGGGTCACGGCTTGAGATCGGAACTTATCTTCGTCCATGGAAACGCCGCGATCAGCCACGCTATGCGGGTGTGAGTTCTTTTGGCTTCGGCGGTACCAATGCACACATCATACTTTCAGATGCTCCTCCGGTTGTTTCGAATACATCATCAGAAAGATTGGAGCGCCCGCACCATATTCTTACCTTATCGGCTAAGACAGAGTCGGCCCTGCGAGAACTCGCTCGAGATACCAACGATTATCTGGATTTGCAGCTTCTTCCGGATTTTTGTTTCTCTTCCAATACAGGTCGTTCACATTTCGAGCATCGATTGACAATTCAAGCCAGAACTATAGAGGAATTAAAAAAAGGGTTGAAGTCTATGGTTACTGACTCGAATGCATTTGCCCTCGCGAAAAGTCTTGCCCCACCCGGGGTTCGTCCAAAAGTCGCTTTCTTATTCACCGGGCAGGGCTCACAATACCATGGTATGGGGCGCATTCTGTACGATACCCAACCGGTTTTCCGTCTCGCTCTCGATCAGTGTGCCCTGATTCTGGAAACAATTCTGGATCGTCCTTTATTGGAAGTCATCTATTCAACAGATAGAGCCGGTGAAATCGATTCGAGCTTGCACCAAACCACATACACTCAACCCGCACTATTTGCTTTTGAATACGCATTGGCTGCGATGTGGCATTCATGGGGTTTTGAACCGCATGCGGTTCTGGGACACAGCGTAGGCGAATATGTGGCAGCCTGTATTGCGGGCGTCTTTAGCCTCGAAGATGGATTGCGTTTGATCGCCGAACGCGGACGACTGATCGGTACTTTGCCTCAAAATGGCACAATGGCCGCCGTGTTCGCAGATGCGACCCGCGTGGCAAATGCTTTGAAACCCTATCAAGAACAAATTTCCATCGCGGCCGTGAATGGACCCGATAACACTGTGATCTCCGGCGAAAAGTCCGCTGTGCAGGCTGTGTGTGATGAGCTGACCAAATTTGGGATTTCATCCAAGGCCTTGTCCGTTTCCCATGCCTTCCATTCTCCTCTCATGGATCCTATCTTGGATGACTTCGAAACTGCTGCTCGCCGGATCCCTTTCACAACCCCCCGCCTCTCTCTGGTCTCTAATTTGACCGGTGATATCCTCGAGCCGGATCGAATCCCCGGTGCAGATTACTGGCGACAGCATATCCGCGCGCCAGTGAAATTCTCCGAGGGGATGCAGTCTCTTGCAAAGCTGGGGATGGATGCCTTCATTGAAATTGGTCCAAGCCCTGTTTTATTAGGAATGGGTCGACGTTGCCTGCCAGATTCCCACGCTACCTGGTCACCATCTTTACGGCCCGGGCAGGATGACTGGCAGGTTATCCTGGATAGCTTGGGAAAACTCTATGTTCAAGGTGTTGATGTAGACTGGGCTGGCTTCGATCAAGGATATGCTCGTCACAAAGTTTCCCTACCGAATTATCCATTTGAGCGTCAACGCCATTGGCTTGATCTTTCAACCCAGAAATTTTCATCAAGTACAACCGATCTTCCTGTTACACCCCTCGCTTCGAACTACATTGGAAAAGCGCTTCCAATTCTTGGTCGGCGTTTGCGTTCACCCTTAACAATTTACGAAACGCAGATCAATATAACCGACTCATCAAATCTTGAGGCAAGCTTTAGAGAAATGGCCTTGGCAGCAGCCGCCGAAACTTTTGGTGCTGGTGACCATCAATTGGTTGAATTCAAAACTAATACACTCTTACCTACAGAGAGCGGCGAGTTAACCTTTCAGACTTTCCTTGCTACAGAATCCGAAGGCATGCTAAATTTCAAAATATATTGCCAGACTATTGATCAGAGCGATTGGGTTTTATCGGTTCACGGGCAAGTCATTCGTGGAAAAGTGGAAAGTGGAAAGGATCGTGAACCAAAAGGGGAGCGATTGCCTGCAAATGATCTAGATCATGTGTTCCTGCTAACTACCGAACCGGCCAAACGTCAGAAAGTTTTGGAAGACTTCTTCCAACGCCAGGCCGCCCGCGTTCTAGGAATGGATCCGACCCGCTTGGGTCTTAATCAACCTTTGGATACACTGGGCCTTGATTCACTGATGGCCATCGAGCTCAAAAACTCTCTAGAATCCAAACTGGGAATAAAGCTGTCTGTTGCCAGTCTTCTGCAAGGACCGACAATCTCCGGGCTTATCACCGAGGCGCTTGGGAATCTGGAATCGCCCGCGCTGGATAATGATTTCCCTCTCATCCTGGCGCAAGAGCCGTCTGACGAAAGCCCTCTTTCTTATGGTCAGCAGGCACTCTGGTTCCTGCACCAACTTCTGCCTGAAGAAATATCGTTCAACGTAGCCGGTGCGGTTCGTATTATGGGTGAATTGGACATCCCGGCCCTCGAGAGCGCATTCCAGCAACTGGTGGCACGCCATGAAGCGCTGCGAAGTACTTTCCATGTGGTGGCAGGGGAGCCTGTTCAACACTTCCATTTATCGATGGATTTTCACCTCCGTGTGGAGGACACTTCTCACTTGAGCGAGGCGCAGCTGCATAAGCGCCTGATCGCTGAAGCCCATCGTTCTTTCGATCTGGAGAATGGGCCAATATGGCGGGCGCTTTTGTTTATGAAAAGCGCTGGTCAGCCTGGAATTGATAATGGTCATAGGCAGCAATTAGGGATGGAACATATCTTGTTGCTGTCCATGGATCACCTGGTCACTGATTTCTGGTCAATGACAGTATTGGCAGGCGAGATACTTGCCTCTTATGAAGCGAATAAAGCAGGCAGACCCAATGCGCTGCCGCCGCTCGTCGCTCATTATTCAGACTATGTCCACTGGCAGACAAAAATGCTGGCAGGGCCGCAGGGTGAAAAGCTGTGGAATTATTGGCACGACCAGCTTAATGGCGAAATTCCTACTTTGAACCTTCCCACTGATCGTCCCCGCACGCCGTTGCAAACTTATCGTGGTGACTCTCAGCGCTTAATTATAGATGGTGAACTTTATCAACAATTGAAGGCCATGGCTCAAGAGCAGGGCGCGACACCGTTCATGGCTTTGTTGGCTGCTTTTCAAACTTTGCTGCATCGCTATTCCGGTCAGGAACAATTCCTTGTCGGTTCTGTTACTGCTGGTCGGGGTCACTCGGAATTGGCCGGCCTGGTTGGTTATTTTATTAATCCGGTCGCCTTGCGTGCTGATTTTTCCGGTAACCCCACTTTCTATGAAGTTCTCCAGCGCGTACGCCAAACAGCCCTGGGTGCTTTCGAACATCAAGATTATCCACCTGCCCTGCTTGCCAAGCGATTAGGTCTGCAGCGGGATTCAAGCCGCCCACCTCTTTTCGAAACGATGTTCATCCTGCAGAAAGCCCAGCAGACTGAGGTTCAGGCACTCAGCCCATTTGCTTTGGGGATCGACGGGGCTCGTATGGAGATGGGCAGTCTGGTTCTTGAATTGATGGCGCTGGAAGGCGAACCAGCGCAGTTTGATTTAACCATGATGATGGCTGAAACCGATCAGGGATTAGCCGCAGCACTGCAATACAATGCCGATCTATTTAATGCCGCGACCATCCGGCGTATGTTGGAACATTTTCATTCTCTGTTGCAAAATATTGTCTCTGAACCACTTAAGCCAGTATCAATGTACTCTTTGCTCAGCGATTCAGAACGTCAACAATTACTGATCAATTGGAATGAAACCCAGGTTGATTTTCCGCGGGATCTTTGCGTTCATGAGTTGATCCAAGAACAAGTGAGGCGCACGCCAGATGCAGTTGCTGTCCAATATGAGGATGATAGTTTGACGTATCAAGAGTTGGATAGGAACGCTGATCAACTCGCTAAAACTCTAATCACGCAGGGAGTAGGACCAGGAACCTTGGTGGGCATTTTTGTGAATCGCTCGATCGAGATGTTAGTAGGATTGCTTGGCGTGCTCAAAGCTGGCGGTGTTTATCTACCTTTGGATCCATCCTTCCCTTCAGGACGCCTTGCTTTCATGCTGGCTGATTCTGGGGCATCCTTTATTCTTACGCAGTCAAGCCAATTATCGGAATTGCCTGAGACCAATGCTCAGGTAATCTGCCTTGATAATCTCAGTGGTGCAAAATCATCCAACTCTTCAACCAGGAAGAAACGATCCGCAAATTTACGCATACACACCGCCAAACCGGATGACCTTGCTTACATTATCTACACTTCTGGATCAACCGGAAAACCCAAAGGCGTTCAAATCCATCATCAGGCAGTGGTCAATCTTTTATGCTCCATGCGTCAGAGTCTGGGTATAGGTTCTGACGACACACTTTTAGCTGTCACAACTTTGTCTTTCGATATCGCCATTCTGGAGCTCCTGCTTCCTCTGACCATTGGTGCGCGAGTCATGATTGCCAATTCAAAGGTCGTCGCGGATGGTGCTTTGTTAGCTGATGCTTTAACTGATTCGCATGCAACATTCATGCAAGCTACACCGGCTAGTTGGAGATCTCTGCTAGAGGCAGGTTGGCAGGGAAAAGATGATCTCAATATATTATGCGGTGGAGAAGCTCTAACAAATGATTTGGCAGAGCATCTCCAAAAACGTGGCGCTCAATTATGGAATCTATATGGGCCCACGGAGACTACAATCTGGTCTACGATCTATCAAGTCACTGCAAAGGATAATTCGGGAGTTTCCAATACGGTTCTGATCGGTCGGCCAATCGCGAATACTCAGATCTATATTCTGGATGCGAACCTGCAACCCGTTCCCATCGGGGTGATCGGGGATATGTATATTGGCGGTGATGGTGTAAGCCGCGGCTACCTAAATCACCCGGAACTAACTTCCGAGCGCTTCCTTCCCAATCCCTTTAATTTAACTTCTGTTATCTATAAAACCGGTGACATTGCGCGCTTCCTTGCAGATGGGAACATTGAATTCTTTGGCCGCAGTGACCAGCAGGTCAAAGTGCGCGGGTTCCGCATTGAGACCGCGGAAGTGGAAGTCGCTCTCGCACAGCATCCTGCTGTCCGTCAGGCTGTAGTTGTGGCTTGGAGGGAAAGAACCTCAAATGCAAGCCTGGTCGCTTACCTGGTGCCAGCCGGGAGTGGGAAGGAGGCGGATGCCGGTCAACTGCGTGAGTTCTTGCGGGAGATCCTTCCTGAATATATGGTGCCATCCATTTTCGTAAATTTGGAATCGTTTCCTTTGACTCCGAATGGAAAAGTGGATCGCAAAGCGTTGCCGCAGCCATCGCAGGTTCGGCCCGACCTCAAGGCACCTTATATGGCACCACGCACACCCTTGGAATTGGAGCTGGCTGAAATTTGCGCGCAGGTTCTGGAATTGGAAAATCAAAATGGACAGCCGGTTGTCGGCGTGCATGATAATTTCTTTGACCTAGGTGGTCATTCCCTATTAGGGACCCGGCTGGTTTTCATATTGCGTGAGAAGTATGGCCTTGAAGCGGCGGCTCTGCCTTTAAGAGCATTGTTCGAACAGCCAACGGTAGCCAATTTGGCGAAAACAATTGAGAATGCCCAGAGAGGCGACCGTAGCCCGAAATATACCGGTCGCAGTAATTTTATCCAGCGCGGTCAATTAAGTTTGGACCAATTAAACGCGGAAACACAGCTTGACCCGGGCATCACTGCTGGCGATCTTGTTTACAAACCTATCAGAGAACCAGAGCATATTTTGCTGACAGGAGCCACTGGTTTCGTTGGTGCTTTTTTGCTTCATGACTTGCTTAGGATGACATCAGCCCAAATTTATTGTCTCCTACGCGCAAGCGATTTGGGACAAGGCAACTTGCGACTCAAAAACAACCTGGATGCTTATTCCCTTTGGGATGAATCTTTTAGTGATCGCATTAAGCCCATCCTAGGGGACTTGGGCGAAACCCAATTCAATCTTACCGACCAGGAATTTGAAAACCTGGCAAATCAATTGGACGTGATCTATCACAATGGGGCGATGGTTAACTTTGTTTATCCTTATCAGGCGCACAAGGCATCCAACGTACTCGGTACGCAGGAAGTGTTACGGCTTGCCAGTCAGATTAAGTTAAAGCCAGTTCATTTTGTTTCCACATTATCTATTATGTACTCGGGCGGCGGTAACGATGGTCGAATCTTCCGGGAAAACGAGGATTTAGATCAGGTTGGAGCGCCCTTTGGAGGTTACGCCCAAAGCAAGTGGGTGGCAGAGAAGCTGGTCGAGCAGGCAGGTTCTCGAGGCATCCCTTATGCCATTTATCGTTTAGGCTTGGTGTCTGGTCATAGTGCCACCGGTGCATGGAATACAGAAAACCTGATCTCTAGTATGACGAGGGCCTGCGTGCAATTGGGTAGTATTCCCGATCTGGATGTGATGGTCAACATTGTGCCGGTGGATTACGTAAGTGCCGCGATTATCCACCTGTCAAAAGACCCTGAAAATCTGAGCAAGGTTTATCATCTGGATAATCCTGAACCGCTTCACTTTAGCAAACTGGCGGACTGGCTTGCGGCCCAGGGATTCAATGCCCGTAGAGTCGCCTTCGATGACTGGCGGACGGAGCTCTTCCAGCAAGTTGCCAACATGCCGTCCGATGGCTGGGAACCTTATCTGCCTCTGATCGAAGAGGTGGAAGAGAAGCAGGTGTTCATGCCGAAGTTCGATCTCAGCAACACCCTCGCTGGATTGGAGGGAAGTGGCATTCATTGTCATCCGGTCGATGATCGATTGTTTTCCGCATATTTGAAATATTTCATCCCGCGAGGTTTCCTTGAGGAGCCTGAGACCAAAACAAAGTGATCGCCTCTTCCTCATTGATTAATGACACATCCAATCCAAACAAGTGGTTTGTCTGTTCGCAAACTAATCCAAAGGCCGGGGTTCGTCTGTTTTTCTTCCCTTACGCAGGTGGTGGTCCGGCAGTTTTCGGCAAATGGATCACGAAGCTCCCCAGCAGCGTAGAAGCATGGGTTGCCCACTATCCGGGCAGAGGCTCAAGGCATGCTGAACCTCCGATCAACCGTCTCCTCCCTTTGGTTGAAAAGTTATCCGGGGCTATTAAGTCACTGTTGGATCGACCCTTTGTCTTCTTTGGTCACAGTTTGGGTGGCTTGGTGGCTTTTGAACTAACTCGACTCTTGCGCCAAAACGATCTTCCTCAACCCCTGATTTTGTTCGTCGCCGCGTGCAGCGCGCCGCACCTTCCCGACCTGCATTCACCCATTCACACTTTGCCAGATATGGAATTTCTTGAAGCGTTGCAACGGCTCAATGGCATTCCTTCGGAATTTCTACAGCTGCCCGATGAAATGCGGTTGTTCCTTCCGACATTACGCGCCGACTTTGAAGCCATCGAAAGTTATCGATATACTCCCCGCAAGTTCCCACTCAACAGCCCAATCACCGCTTTCGGAGGTTTGGATGACCCGCTCGTCAGCCGCGAACAATTGGAAAGTTGGGCTTTGCATACGAACTCCAGATTTAAAACGCAGTACTTTCCCGGCGATCACTTTTTCATGAACTCTGCAAGAGAATCCATCATAGCATCCATAGCTACAGAGATAAAAGCTTGTTCACCTTCATGAATTCATCCTGTCATGCAAAAGGATAATTCCCCACCTACATCTATTTGGATGCTCCCTCCGGCTGATTTGAATTTGCAGTCCCATCATGTGGACGTTTGGCGCGCCTATCTGTCCTTATCCGACAATTCCTTGGAATTGCTGGAGAGGACACTTTCTGATGACGAAAACCAACGCGCCGCGAGCTTTCACTTCCAGGAGGACAGAAATCGCTTCATCGTCGCTCATGGCTGTTTGCGCGATATTCTGAGGCGTTATCTCCACTGTGAGGCCGGGCAGTTGAGTTTTTCCATAGGGTCCTACGGAAGGCCCGGTTTGTCTGCAAATTCATTTGATCCAGGAATAGAATTTAATCTCACCCACTCCGGTAACTACGCCTTAATAGCGGTAACCAGGGAACGCAAAGTGGGAGTGGATTTGGAAGGTATACGTCAGGGCATATCTCCTGAAGATATCGCCGGGCGCTATTTTTCGCAAGGCGAAGTTTCCGAGTTAATGGCACTGTCCTCTGAACAAAGGGAAGCCGCCTTTTTCAATTGCTGGACACGCAAGGAGGCTTATATAAAAGCCATCGGGCTGGGCTTATCTCTGCCACTGAATAGTTTCGATGTCTCTCTAAATCCAAAGGAACCAGCCATTCTTCGGGCCACTCGCCCGGATCCACAGGAGGTCGCCCGCTGGTCCTTGCTATCTCTGGAAGTCGATTTAGGTTTTGCCTCAGCAGTAGCCGTCGAAGGGCAAGGTTTAGAATTTCGATTATGGGATTGGGAGATGAATTGGAAATGATTCGTTTTGCGGGTTATTCGCTTATGGAATCTTTTCCCAAGCATTGAAGATTAGTGTTCCCTTTTTCATAGAGACGATATAAGTTGTTTTCAGGGACGACACAAAATGTCTCTATTAACTTTGAAGAAACATAAAACTTATCGCTAAGAGAAGCCAAATAGATGGGACGATGAGGAAAAGCGTCATCGATCGCTTTTAATACAAGTTGGGGGTCGAAAGAAAAAGGGTCCTGAGTTGGCCAGCCTAGAACAGTTACATCTGAGCGATAGCCCTTTATCTCGGTAAAATAACGCAGGATAAAATATTCATCGGTATCCGTATACCATTCCGCGATCACGATCGAGTTGGGCTCCAGGTGTGCCAGGGTCTGGCTGCCAAATTGATAAGAATCGAAATCCCCGCGTTTATTTGGATTTATATAGTAACCCAGACCATCCCGAACACCTGTCCCAATTCTTGGAATGCCCATTGTAGCATCGTTCAAACCGTTTTTTTCCGCTATGCTAGGCAGAGCACCATAGAAAAACGGAGTTCCCAGAATCATCAAAATCAAAATACTGATAAGAATGGAGCGAAGCTTTCCATTAAGCGTGGAGAAAATGCGGTTTGCTCCAATGCCCATTAGTATTGCCCAAAAGACATAGGATGTCAAAAAAAAGGAAAACTGGTCGGACACTCGATAAAAAATCCCAAATAATGTGTACACAATACATAACGCGATTATCTTGCGCGAGTACAAATCTTTGCCGGGAATTAATTGTTGAATACCTAAACCCCCCAGAATCACTCCAATGGGATTGAATTGCACTATAAGCAAGAAGAGGAAACTCAACAGGCTCATCCCTAATAGGATTGGAGATAACGTCCCAAGCCTGCTAATGAAAGTTGAGCCAACTACAGGTCCCATGAGGCCATTGAGATTAAAATTCCTGAACATTCGGAAGAATTGAATGAGGTAGATGGAAAAGCCAGCTAGAAATGCCAAGGACAGATAAACAAGATCGCGACCTTTGATGAGGCGGATAGGTCTAAAACCTTTAGAAAGAAAGTAGTAAAGAACAAGCGCCGGTATCGCCAAGAAGGCTAGTATATGATCGGAGGCTGCCAATCCGAAAAAGAAAGCACTGCCTAACAAAAGAGCACGTCTGTCTGTTCTTTCAAATTGGTCGAACAAGTAAATACTCGTCAATAAAAGAAAGGTGAAAAGGGTATAAACTTCAGGCGTGGAAGAGTGCCACCAAAAGGTGTGAGAAACAGCCAGGGAAAAACCGGCATAACCGGAAGCTAGAAGCGACCCGGTAAGCTGATAACAGAGAAGGAACACCAAAGCTACAGATGCGGCTCCAAATATTGCAGAGATAAGATTAACCAGCCAGAGGGAATTGACATGCGGGAAGGCTTGAACAAGGATATGACCCATGATGATGTATAGAGGGTGATCCCATGCAGCGACACCCACCTTGGCAAAAATATAAGGGTCCGGTGAAAATTGGCTGGCGTTCATCTCCGCCAGCACAAACGATTCTCCCGAAATGGCTTCGCTTTGCAGTTTTGTTCCATCCCCCCAGGCGAGGGAAGGAAGAAGCGTATAAATATAAAAGATGATCGTCAGAACGAAGACCCAAACTGTTACCACTCTCTTAATTATTGCTGGTTTTGTAGTTATATCTGGAATCAGATGTGATTGCTCCATACCCCGTCTCAATACTCCCCTACGATCAACACTGCATTACTGCCTCCAAAAGCAAATGAATTGCTCATGACATTTCGTAATCGCAAGCTCCGCTTGCCATCCGTAACGTAATCCAGGTCACATACAGGGTCTGGTATCTTGCAATTGATCGTCGGCGGCACCACCTGGTCGCGCAAAGAGAGAATACAGCCGATTAACTCCAACGCCCCACTACCTGCGATCGAATGTCCCAGAGCTGCCTTATTCCCCACCACCGGGATCTTATAAGCGCGTTGACCGAAAACTTCCTTTATCGCTTTGGTCTCATTCTCATCATTCCACTCGGTACCAGTGGCGTGGGCATTGATGTAATCGATGTTATCTGGGTCCAATTCAGCATCTGCCAGCGCGCGGCGCATGGCACTCGCCTGTCCACGTTGTGTGGGTTGGGTCAAATGGTAGCTGTCGGCAGAAGCACCATAGCCTTTGATCTCTGCCAGGATGGGAGCAGCACGACGCAGCGCGTGACTTTCCGCTTCCATGATCAGCACACCTGCCCCTTCACCCAGCACCAGTCCATCCCGGTCAGCGCTAAAAGGCCGGCAAGCCTCCGCCGGAGAATCTTCCCGTCTTGAAAGAGCGTGCATGGTTGACCAGGCCGCCACCACAGCCGGTGAAAAAGGGCAATCAGCGGCACCCGCTGCTGCGACCTGCAAGTTACCGCTACGGATCATATGAAAGGCATATCCAATGGAGTGCGCTGCCGTGGAGCAGGCAGCCTCCACATTAATCAATGGTCCCTGAAATCCATATTTGATCGAGATGTTTGACCCTGGCCCGATATTCATCGAAATCGGAATTGTGAATGGACTTAGGCGGTCATGATCATAATAATCCTTAATGAAATGCTCCGCTGCAGTGTATCCGCCGATCGAACTGCCAACGAATACACCTACATCCGGGCCCTCTACCTTGTCATCATCAAGCTTTGCCTCCGAGATAGCCTGCTTCGCAGAGACCAGCCCCAATTGAGATGAACGGCTCATACGTTTTGCTTCTTTACCTTCGAAATACTGACTCTCTTCGTAATTCCAGACGAGAGCGCCAATTTTAGTGCGCATCCCGGAAAAAATACTTCCCTCCAGCGATCTCACCCCAGGTTGACCTGCCAACAAGCACTGCCAGAACTCGGTCACGTTGCAACCCAATGGGCTGGCGACACCCATCCCGGTTATTACCACTCGTTCCGTTTTCCTGGCCATAGTTGTCTCCTTCAATGATCGCCATCTCTTTTGTCAGAATCAGAACTAGCAAACGCCCAAGTGTAGGAATTGTCGAAATCCAAGAAATTCTAACATACCCTACCAGCTTACTCTTTGATCTGTACCTCGACAACTGCCCACTGATGTCAGACTCCCATTTTTGTTAGCTCAAGAATATTGAGAACTTCAGATATATTGAAGTGCGAATTGGTTGGGCAAGAAGCCCTGCAAAGCCTAATGCCAACGAATGGCATTCTAGTTTTCGATTGAGGGCTCAGCGATCTGACGCACCTCTTCCAATGAACTTAATGGCGTTTGCAGATATGCGAACCGGCGCCGTATAAACATTTCGTCCTATACTTGTCACGATGAAAGTCGCCTACTTCGAGATCGAGGATAAACTTCATTGGCTCATGCGCTACGACAATCACAGGGAGAATTTTGAATACCGGTTCAACGGTCCGCAATCGGTGAAGCATTTGACCGAGTTGGCGGGGATACCGCATACGGAGATCGGAGAGATGAAGGCGAATGGGGAAGCGATTGGGTTGGATTATCTGGTACAGGATGGGGACCGGATCGAGGCGAAGGCCGTGGAGCCGCGTTTTGTGATCGATGGTCATCTCGGCCAGCTACACGCCTTAGGGCGATATGCTGGAGATCCACGGGACCGGCAATTTTAGTTTCGGCTATCTCGGCGGCCTAATGGATACGTCCACCGGCCTCCTGTACATGGGAAACGGGCAGTATTATGATCCGAGCACGGGCCGGTTTCGGAAAATTTGAAGGCCCCGGGTAGCACGAACCCCTCTCTATACCGGTATGCAGTTGGAGGTTAATCCTTGACCGCTTGGGGTTCGCCGTCTTAAGTGCTACGTCCGATAATACGGCCTCCAACCTCAATACGTTTCCGTTATAGACAAGAAGGGCTTCGCGTAGCCGCTCGCGTGGAGTATAGCAGCCTTCAAAAATACTCGGATATCCCTTACAGAGCATGAAAAATCTGGAATATTGTGTGTATCGCTGTCCATGTGGCTGGCGTGGGGATACACACAAACAGTGTACGTGTGCGGAATCGACGGTGACGAAATACCAGAAGAGGATCTCGGGTCCCTTGCTAGACCGGATCGATATCCACGTGGAAGTGCCGAGGGTGGATTATCAGAAGTTGAGCAGTGACCGTTTGGGGGAATCGTCAGAGTGCATACGCGCGCGAGTTGAAGGTGCTCGGCAGAAACAGCGCGAGCGATTCTCGAGCATGAAATCGAATAATGTAATCTCGAATGCGGATATGCGGGTGGGGGAGGTGCGGTTGTTCTGCAAATTGGACGAAGCGGGGGAGAGCTTGATACGCGCGGCGATGGGACAGATGAATTTGTCCGCACGAGGGTATCACCGAGGGCTCAAGCTGGCACGGACGATTGCGGACCTGGCAGGATGCGAGCAGATCCACGCGGCACATCTCGCGGAGGCGCTGCAGTATAGGCCGAAGACGATGATGGCGTGATAGGATTTTAGATTGTAGATTGATGATTGTAGATTGGGGAATGAGGAATAGGTTCTGGAAAATGGGTGGGGAGACCTGGCGGTCAGGGAGTCTCGGCGGGGGCGGGAGTGCTTCGCGATCGACGAGCGGGGACTGCGGAAATTTCCGCACCTGCATAAATCTTTCTCTTCGGCACCACATTTGGGTCAATTTACATCAAGGATTTACTCACTGCCAACGGGGTCACGCCTTTTTTCAAGATAATATTTCCATATTTAGCAGTCTCACCGGTCATCAGAATGGCAAAAGCCTGCCTGGTTCTTTCATAAAAGGCAAAACGTTCAATATGTTGAATGGGCGCGGTTTTAGGCCAATGTAGGTCAATTGCCTGTCGATAGGAGGATTCCACCGCAGGGTCCAACTGATCACCTGCGGCAGCAGACATCATGATCAATGGACTTTCGACATAACTGTCCAATACAAAAAGAGGCAGGATCGCATCCAACAAATCGTAAATCTTTAAGCCGTCCGCCCGCAATACACGTTTTCCATATGTTTCGCCTGGAAAGTGCGCGTCGGCAAGTACAATTTCATCACCGTGTCCCATGCGGTGAAGTACTGCCAATAAATCAGGGGAAATAAGAGGGGATATTCCGATCAACATAAACAATTCTCCTTAATATTCTTAATATCTTTCAAAACTCCAATGGCTCTTCCATAGCGAGGGAGAACCATTTTCATTCAAAATCAAAGCCAATCCACAGCACAACCGATCCTTCTCACGTATTATGAAGCGCAGCAGATGAAGTCATCAATGTAAATCATGCCGGGAGAATTCAGTTGCGAACCAACCATAGAACCAAACCTTCAAACTCGCTGGGAGGTTTAATTCGCAGTTGATTCGCGGTAATTTCAGCGGAGGCGGTTATTCCAGGAAAGGCGCCGGAGATCTGCCAGTTCCCATCGGGGAGCGAAATGTCGATTTCAATTGGGAGTGGGGCGGCAAACGTATGTAACACGACCAAAGCCTGATCGCCATTTTCTGAGAGCCGGACCACGGCTTGTGCTCCTTTGGGGTGTCGCCAGGCAGTGCCGATTTGCTGATATAAGCGGCTCTTGCCTTTCCTGATGACGGGTGCAACTCGCTCGTAGAAACGAATTGCCTCATGCACCAGTGACCATTGTTCACTGTTTAAACAGTCGATCTCACCTGAAAGGCACAGCCTGCCCAGGAATCCCGCCGTTAAAGAATAAGTCAGGCGCTGTGGCCTATCGGCGGCGTGCAGGACAGCCCAAATCTGGGATTGCCGGGGCAAGATCAGCCGGTGCAGGTTGGCGGCAATGATCGGAATTTCGAGTGATTCATGTGCATCAGAAAAGGAAGCCATGCTGGCCAGCGCCAACATGGACGGTTCCAGTCGGTGTCCGCCTGAAGCGCAGACTTCAATTACCAGGTCGGGGAGTTCCTGACGCATCTCACGGAAAAATTCTTGCACCGCCAGGATGTGCTGGCGCAGACCTTCTCCCAACAATTCGGCGCCATCGACGCCGATGCCGATGGCTTCGTTGTAATCCACCTTGATATAGCCGAACCCGGAATCTCGCAGTTGGGAAATAACCTTTCCCCGAAGGTACTCATTCACCCATGGGTCACGGAAATCCCAGAAACGGCGCTGTCCTGCTGTAACAGGAAGCCCATCGAGTTGTAGAAAGTGACCGGTCATGGTGCTAAAGAGCGATGACTGACTGCCGACCACCTCGAACTCAAACCAGATGCCAGGAATAAGGCCTTGCTCGCGGATGGCGGCAGCAGTGGCGGCAATACCCTGAGGAAACAAATTCCGATTCGGCGCCCATTCCCCTTGAGAGAACTCCCAGTCGCCGCCATCGCCCCGGTACCAGCCCGCATCGATCACAAAATATTTCACCCCGGAACCCTTCAGGCATTTGGCAATCCCAACTACACGCTCATGCTCAGGGTTGCCCCAGGTGGTACACCATTCGTTTGCCAGCACTGGCAGGGATTGCTCGCTGGCAGGGGCTTGTTCCACCGCCGGGATTTGCATGGCCGTCAGACGTTGACACAGATCATCCAAGTCGCCTTTGACGGTGGATATATACGCCAGCGGACTGGAAAAGGACTCGTTGGGAGCCACATTTTTCGTCCAGTGACCGAACTCCCGGTCAGCTAAACCACCCGAAAAACTCAACTGATCGTCACGGCGGTAGGCTTCCATCTGCCATGAACCGGCCCAAACCAACTGCGCGCCCCAAAAGACACCTTCAGCTCGGTCTTCCACGCCCATAAACGGAAAGTAGCCGCGCGTCGGCATTGAGCCAATCTGCCCATAGCGTTCGGCCCGGACGCCATGCCCGGTCCACGAACGCTCCAGATTGAGTTCCTCGATCGGTTGGCAAACATGACGCCCCTCGGCGCTCCAGGAGCTGCGAAAACGGTGCAAATAAAGGCGATTGGGAGCGTCATCCTCGGCAAACGGAGTCAGCCCGGAGAGCGAAAAACTAGCGAGAAGTTCCAAAGAAAGGAGTTCCCGACCTTCGTTGCGGAATAGCGTTTGAATGGTGAATGCTTCGTCCCCATGTCGATAAAACAAATGGTGTTCACAAGCATAGCCACGCTCTGAGCGCAGTGTCGTAACAACTTCGGTTTTCTCTTTACCTTTGAGTACCTCTTGACCGGCATAGCGCAGGCTAGACAATGTTTCGCTGTTGCGCATGGTGATGCCCTGGCTAAAACCGCTCACCGGGTCGCCGATCAATTTGACCTGAACCAGCGGTTCGACCTGCCAAGCGCGCATCGGGGGCAAGGACTTGGGCAGTGAGAGAGCTTCATGGGTTTGCAAATACTCACGACGCGTTGCCAGGCTGTCTGCCATAGAAACCGGAATCATACGCAACCCAATTGCCTGGGATCCCGTCGCTAGCAAATATTCAACCAACATATCGCCAAATTGAAATTGCGACAGGCTGGCAGCATACGCAGGGGACATAGGGGAACACACTCCGTTATTTTTTTATTCCTCAGCCCGGCCTAAATGCCGGGCGAAGCTCGCAATAAAGCGCGCAGCATTCACCCACTCTGGATTTTGCCATACCGGCCCTCTTTGCGGAACCCAAGAAATACAGATTTTTAACAAGTTTAGAACAATCGCAGACAAGAAATCCATTAGCGCTGACTAATCTCGAAAGCCTTGCGCACAGAACCGGTACTCCCACGTACAGCCAATTCAAAGGGAAAGAGAATTTGCCTTTCTCCATCAGAGTTTCCTTCCAGCTGCTCGATTAAAAGCATGGCAGCCTGGAAGCTTGCTGCTTCGGCTTGACAGGTTATGGTAGTCAGGGGCGGGGTAGTCAATTCGGCCATTTGCTCAATAGCCGAAGCCGCAATGGAAATGTCCTCAGGGATGCGCATTCCCCGGTTCTGAACAGCTTTGATAATCCCGGCAACAGCCGACTCCTGGCTTGTGAGGATTGCAGTGAGCTGGGGATTTTCAGCCAATAGGTGTAGAACCCCCTTTTCAACACTTTCCACCGCCATCTGAACGCGCTCACAAATCACCGGCAACCCATGCTGCTGGCAAGCATCCTTATAGCCTTTTACCGACCAGTGGGTGTGTCCGTATCCACTAGCAGATTCTGTTCCGGTAAACGGGTAGGGTTCGGCCGATACAAAACCAATCTGGCGGTGCCCTAATCCGACTAAATGTTCCATCGCCATTTTGACACCGGCTTCAATATCAAAGTCAACATAACTTAAGCCGGCATTATCCTCACAGTGACCAAACATTACAAAAGGGAATTTGTTCCGGCGAAGAAGCTCAACCCGCCAGTCCTGCATCAGAATCTCCATCAGAATCATACCATCCGTCTGTCCACTGCGAAAAAAAGTCAGGAGGCTGGTTTCATCCAAGGGGCTGACGACAACATTGAGTGAATAATTTGCCTCCTCACAAGCCGCCGCTGCCCCAATGACAAAAGAGTTCATCATATGGATCCTGGTGGGATTTTGGGGATAATGCAAGGTGATGAAACGGCTTTTCCCGGATGCGAGTTGCTTCCACGGAGCCTGTTGAATAAAGTGATACTTCTTAATGACATCCAGAACTCTTTTTCGAGTCTTTTCCGAAACATCCGGCTTGTTATTAAGTATCCGCGAAACAGTGGATATTGATACGCCGCTGGCTTTTGCAATGTCTACAATTGTTGTTTTGGCAATCTTGTTTGGATTTTTCATGGTGCAAGGCTATCCTAGGAAACAGATATGGAATAATCCCATTCTAACAGTTTCTGTAATAGTAACGAACAGGCTGCACATTTTCTGAACTATGAAACCTGGAGACACTGATGTGTGCCCGAAAGGGTAGAAGAACAAAGGCAAAATCGAAGCCTGCTTAGCGTTGAATAAAATCAACTATCTTCAGCGTTCCGTCGTACATAAATTGATACTCGAATGTCTCACCAACCAGCAAGACACAAAATTCCAGGGTTTTGCTCATCCCAGGATATTCTCCCTGTCGTTTTTCAAAAATGAGACGGCTGTTCTTGTCTTCCCACCGTAGCTGGATGGTCGCAAAAAAGCCCTTCTCGTAGTTGTAATTGTCGCCTTCATCTTGATACAAAGTAAACGCCCCATCTTGCCCCGGGTAGATTCGAAGCTTCACCATCGCCTGTGGCTGCTCATCCGTATAGAAAATATCCGGCCCAAGGGGGATGATCGATCCGGCGCGTATATACAAGGGCATTGTTTCCAAATCTGCCTGCGCGCTTAACGTTTGGCCGCCTGCATGGCGTTCGCCTGTCCAAAAATCGTACCAATCATTGCCAGCCGGCAGGTAAACCGGGCGAGTTTTCTCAACGCCTATTAATGGGGTCGCGTTGGGGCCATAGTACATTGGTGTCGTCACAGGATTGACAAGCAGGGCCGGCCCGAACATAAATTGGTCGGAAATGTCATATGTGGCAGGATCACTGCGAAAGTCAAAAGGCAGGGCGCGCAGCATGGTGTAGTCTTGGTGCGCGATCTGCCCAGCCAAAGAATAGATATAGGGCATCAACTGGTAGCGAAGTCGAAGGAACTTCACGAGGGTGTCGTACATCGGGTCGCCCGGATTCCCGAAACGCCAGATTTCACGCGGGGTATCGGTGCCATGTGAGCGGAACAAGGGTAGAAAAGCGCCAAACTGGAACCAACGCACATATAGTTCTCGATAGCCCAAGTCATCCACGCCCTGATCGAAATCACCGCTCCAGAACCAAAACTCCGGCTTATTCTTGACAAAGAAAGCGCCAATATCCAAAGTCCAATAGGGAGATCCCGTCACGCAGAAGTTCAATCCATCAGCGATCTGGCGGCGCAATGTTTCCCAGGTGGCGGCGAAGTCTCCTGACCAGGTAATCGTGCCATAGCGGTGCTGCCCGGCATAAGACGAGCGAGTCGAGTTTAACGACCCGCTTCTGGTCAGTCGTCCGCCGTTGCCCCTCGTAAATTCCTTTGGAATGCCACAGGGAATAGGCGTTAATATATTGGGGATCGAGATACTTCTTCGCTTCATTGATATTGATTTGTACCCGCTCTTCCGGTTCGGGTTTGAAGGCATCTTTCCAATCTGCTTCAAATGGCTCGGTGCAGTCGCACCACCAGGCGTCTATATTGTTGGAGAATAATCCCGCGTTGGCCTGTTTCCAATACAGTTCCCGCGCCTCTTTCTGAAAAGCATCGTAAGTGGCCTGGTTTCCAAGCAAATAACCCTGCTCGCGCATTTCGATATAGTTGTCGCTGCCAGAGTGCATGATCGGCCAGACGGAAACCATCAGATGGGCATGCAGGCGATGAAGTTCGGCGGTCATCCCCTTCGGGTCGGGAAAGCGCTTGGGGTCGAGTGTTTTTTGGCCCCAAAAGCCCTCCGGCCACGACTTCCAATCCAACACAATGCAATCGAGGGGTAATCCACGTTTCCGGTGCTCTTGCACAACCGCAATCAGTTCATCTTGTGATTGATATCTTTCTTTCGACTGGATATACCCAAAAGCCCAACGTGGCAACATGGGAGCTTTCCCGGTTAATTTCCGAATTCCGTTGACGATCTGATCGAACTCCGGCCCATAAATGAAATAGAAATCCAATTCATCTGCAATATCGGCCCATAGATAGGAGCCGAAGGCGTCATCGTGGAACGTCATGAACGAGTAGTTATCCAGTACGATTCCATAACCCCTGGTGGAAAGAAGTATGGGTACAACCGCCTTCATATTCTGCTGGTACAAATACTGGTGCTGACCGCGCAAATTCAGCATTCCCTCTTCGTGAGAGCCGAGGCCATATAGCGCCTCGCCATTCGTCCATTCAAATTCAAGCTTGGTATGATAGGCTTGGCGGTCTACCACTTCTTTAAAGGTGCCGGCTGAAGCCCGTAATCCATCAACTCCCACCTCGGTTTGAATATCATTTTCCTTGTCAGGAATAAATTTGATGACATCCGTCGGGATGAGCGTTTTTCCACCTCGATCAGGCTCACGGGTAAGAATTTGGCCATGTTCATCCAGGTACTTGAGCGCCAGCGTGCTGCGGTCAATCTGAATGGTGAGTTCGGAGGTTGAAAAAAAAAGTGAGTCGTGGGTTTCCCGAACGTCAACATCTGTCGGGGTTTGCGCTTCAGACACAACCATCAAACTTTCTTTTTGCGAATAATCTGGTTCAAGCGTATACCGAATCCGAACGATATGCGGAGAATATGCGGTTAGACTTATGAGCCCCCGCGAAGTCTCAAGCCAAAGTCCTCCCGGTTGGATAGTGAATTTAATTAAATGCATGTGGTTAAGATTACTTTCCTAGCGTTTAACAGCCCACTGGTTATTCCCAGAGGAACCTGCACAAATCAATAATCCCAAAGCACTACATCACCCTTTGACCGAGCCAGTGAAAGCGCCAGAGATCACATAACGCTGTGATAAGAGGAAAATGATGACAACCGGCACGATCAAGATCAATCCAGCCACCGCAGCTTCCGCATACTGGAAGTGGATCGCTCCGGGAGTGGGATTGAAACCTGGTTGAAGCGCCGACGTGCTTCCAAGAACCGTTTGAATACCGACTGGCAAGGTGAAAAGCTTATCGTCATTCAGCAGCACATACGGGCCAAAGTAATTATTCCAGGTTGCATTGAAACTAATGAAAGCCAACAGCCCCATTAGAGGTTTGGCCAGCGGCAAAGCAATACGAGTGAAGATATCAAATTCAGTAGCACCATCCACTCGCGCCGCATCCAGCAGTTCTGAAGGGAGGGAAGAACTGTAGTAGATGTAGGTCAGATACACGCCAAATGGAAAAAAACAGGCCGGTAAGATGACTGCCCAGGGGGTATTAACAAGATGTACCAGATTTTAACTCCATGAACAGCGGCAGAACCAGCGCCGAAGTCGGTAATAGCATGGTGATCAAAGTCAACCACAGCATCAAAGACCTGCCCGGAAACCGCATGATTGCCAGGGCGTAACCGGCAGGAAGACCGATTGCCAGGCTGACAAGTAAAGAAGACAGCACATAGAAGATTGAGTTACCAAACCATATGGCCACCTCGCCATTTTGATAACTCATGATGTTATTCCAGGCGCTAATATACTGAGCAAAGGAACCAAACGCCAAAGGATTCAGGCTGGAAAACTGTGCGGTTTCCTTGGAAGGCGCCAAAAGCAACCAGAGCATGGGGATCACAAAATAAATCAGGAATATCAATAACACTGCCCAGCGTAGAATGAATCCTAAAACCCCTAGGTCGCGTACGTTTTTATTGAACCATCCGGTCAACATATGAACACTCCTTATTCTGAGTAGCCGATCAGCTCCAGCGCGACTCTAGTTTTCTATTTTGAAAAAGCCGGTCCAGCGAATCATCAAGTAAGACGCTCCAAGGCCAATGAGCAGCATTATCAGAGCCAGTGCTGCTGAAGCCCCGAAATTTCCCAGGTCGAAGGCAAAGGAGTACGCCAATTGGTTCGGCGACCATACCAGTGGTACATTGGCATGGATATAGGTTTGATTCCCAAGCAACTGGGGCTCTACAAAAAGCTGCACGTTGCCAGCGAAGATCAAAATAAATTGATAAACGATATACGGCTGGATGAGGGGCAGTTTGATATAGAGCGCTTTTTGCCACTCATTGCAACCATCTATGGTGGCTGCTTCCATCACTTCATTTGAGATACCCTCTAAAGCGCCATATTGGATCGCAATCCACATCCCCGCCCCGACGAAGAACCCCATGATTAAAAAGACGAACGGCAGGCTGGCCGGGGTAATAATGTCATTAAAGGCCTTTAATCCCATAGACTTAAGCAAAAAACCAAATGGGCTTAAATTCGGGGTCAACATAAAAATGACCAGCAGCACCACGGCGGGGCCGACAGCTGCACCCGGAATGAAAAAAAGCGTCCGAAGGGTGGATGAAACCCGCCCGGGCCGCATGTGCAGCAGCAACGTTAGGAGCACTACGAGCGCAATTCCCACGGGTACTGAAATAAGCAGGAATTCTCCTATGTTGGTGAAAGTAAATCCGAAGCGGGAATCCTTAAAAACCGTGAGATAGTTATTTATGCCTGCTGCAAAATAGCGCGGGAGGCCAGAAGAAAAATCTGCAAAGCTGATCAAGAAGGCATAGATTCCAGGCCCCAAGCCAAAAGCCAGCATAAACAAAATATAAGGCAGCAGAAATGCATATGCTTCAATAGTCCGCCTATTCCGGTACCCGCGCGAACTTGAAAGGCGGACTTTCTTCTTAGGCTGGTTTTTTACATGCATGGACAGGTTTTCCATGAGGCCCTCCGGGTAAATTCCAAGGTCTGGGATAGGGGCGCCGAAATAAGGCGCCCCTATCCAGGAGATTATCGGAGAATACAGGTTAGCAAATGCTACTTGCTGACAACATTGTAGCCCTGCGCTTGAGCAAGCGGCGTGAAGAGAGTGGGTATCTCGGGCAAGTTAGCTGTGACTGTTAATTTTTTCTGGTACGTGTCCTGTACAAACTGGGTCAAAGGAGAGATGAGGTCGAACCGGGGCCAATTGTCCAGCGTCGAGATCTGATCCGCGGCGGCTTGCATGATCGGGAAGGGATCGTTGGCAAAGAGCGGGTTGCTTGAAACTGCCTGTTGCCACAATGACTGAATTGGCTTGTACGCTGGGAAATTCGTACTCCCTGTCCATAGGGTTTTGTCTTCGGTGACGAATGTGATCAGAGCCACCGCCAGCTTGGGATTCTTGGTGTGCTGGGAAACAGTCCATGCCGCACCGCCCATGGCCGCCACCTGCGGACCGGCATCAGCTGCCCACTTGAACGGAGCTGCAACACCCAGTTGGTGGTCGGCCGTCTCCCACCAGTTACCTTTGGTGCCGCCGAAGCTGCCCCACATCCAGGCTGGTCCTTCAAACATCAGCACTTTATTATCAGTGATCAGTTTGTCGAAATCAGTATTGAAGAAATCCGTGTTATACAGAGTTTTGTTGGCGATCATATGATCAACCAGACTCGCAGCCCGTGTACAGTTTGGATCCGCCACATTGATATTGAGGGTGCTGGAATCCACCAATTGATGGGTGGGGCAGCTACTGGCTTCAAAGAAGGAGAGGAAGGTCCAACCATCTCCAAAGGTGCCCAGATAATAGCCGGGATGCTCCTTGGCAAGTTTATCACTGAGGGCCTGGTAGTCTTCCCAGGTTGTCGGTACCGTGTAACCGAACTGGGTCATGAGGGGCGCGTTGTAATAGGTCACGAACTGGGCCAGATCATTCCGCAGGCAGAAGATCTTGCCGTCAAAGGTGCAGTTGCTCATGGCGGAATAATTATTGATCGTATCGGCAGGTACCCAGCCGGTAAGGTCAAGCGGGAAATTGTGGGCTGCATCGGCCACGCGCGCCACTAGGCGCGGCTCTGCAAAGACAACATCCGGCCAACCCTGGTTGGTATTATTGAAAGAGCAGGACTTTTGACGGGAATTGTTCACGGTCGACGATGACAGCCTTGATCAGACTGGCGTCTTGCGGGTTCGCCTTGAGGAAGGCATCGATCGCGGGCTGGCGAGGTTGGTCGATCCAGACAGTGATGGGAGCGTTATCGTCATAAGGGCTTTGCGTTGGTGCAGGCGTGGTAGTCACTACAACTTGAGCCCCATTAACAATCTGGGTGACCACAACTTGTTGCGGCGGCTGACTGGCGCAAGCTGCCAGAGTCATTGACATGACGACCATGAGCCAAACATATTTCCAGATCTGCTTGAACATTTTTTCTCCTCGAATGAAATTAGATAGTTTGAGCGTACCACGACAGGCAATGAGGTTTCGTTTATCTGATCCGGCATTCTCCTTTCTGACTCTCCCGTTTTTGACAGGAAGCCAGGTCAAAAGCGAAAACATGTGGCCGTAACGAATTGAAGCTGCAGTCGCCATAACTGCAACAGATAAGCAGTATCATTTTCATAGCGGTTGATTGGAACTGTCATTTGCTTTCGCTCTGTTCCTGAGCATAAGAGTTGAGAGCCATTATATGGTAACGTTACCATACCGAAATAAAAAAAACTTTCCGTCAATCTCATCCGCCGCTCTTTCTTATTGGATTGGGCCCGTCACGATAGTATTTCCGGTAGCATTACCGGTAATGCTACCGATAGTGTATAACAATACTAGTTTAAAATCAATAGGCAATTCCAGCAATTTCTGTGTCATGCACGGTGGTAGATCGGAGAAATTGATGTGACAAGCCGCCTATCCACCACCAAGATGGGGTAAGTAAAGCTCCAGACAGCCGTTATGGTAAGAGTCCCTTCTCATTTATGGGGGCTAGAACTTCAAAAACCATTGACAAATGTGAAAAAACGCATTAATATGGTAGCGTTGTCAGGATAACGTTACCATATTATTTGGCCCAGTCCATTTGACATGCCAACTGTCCATGATGTAGCCAAACGAGCAAGAGTTGCCCCCATCACTGTATCGCGCGTCATAAATAATTCGGGGTATATCAGTGAAGGAACTCGAAAACGTGTAGAAGACGTAATTAAAGAAATAGGCTACGTTCCAAATACGTTAGCCCGCGGCCTTCGTTCTAAGCGAACCAATGCACTTGCCCTGGTCGTAACGGATATAACAAATCCATACTTTACTTTGATGGCCAGAGGGGTGGAGGATGTTGCCGGAGATTCCAATTACACGGTTATATATTGCAATACAGATGAGTTTGAAGCCAAGGAAGAAAAATACGCTAATATTTTGGCTCAGAGGCGGGTGGACGGCGTGCTTCTGGTTCCGGCAGGTGGGAATGACAAGACTGTAAAGTTTTTTGAATCAAATGGTATTTCGGTTGTAATCCTCGATCGTCGCGTTCCAGGAGTGGAGAAAGACTTTATTTGTTCCGATTCGGTAGATGGTGCAAACCTTCTTGTAAAGTTATTGATTAGATTAGGTCATCAACGGATAGCAATTATTACCGGCCCTAAACGTGTTTCTACATCCGTAGATCGTGTGACCGGATATCAACAGGCATTAAGGGAAGCAGGTCTGAGCGAAAATGAACTAGTTTATTACGGGGAATTTAATCAGCAGAGTGGTTATGGGCTTACAAGGCAGGCAATGATGCAGTCACCAAAGCCAACGGCCATATTCGGGGCCAACAACTTTATTCTGATCGGAATCATAAAAGCCTTGAACGATCTAAAGGTTAATGTACCTGAGGATGTATCGGTTGTTGGTTTTGACGATCTACCCGAATCTATGCTTGTTACCCCATTTTTGACCGTTGCCACACAGCCAGCGTATGAAATGGGCCGATTGGCAACTGAAATATTGTTAAATCGCATCTCTGGTCATCTTTCCAATGATTATCAAGAACATATTTTACCTACCGAGATCATCGAGCGTAAATCCACCGGTCCAAATAGGAGTAGTAATTGATAAAGAAAGAACGGTTTTTTTGTCCGAATATGGTAACGTTACCATATTTCCGAACTCTATCTATCCGGTCAATTTTTCGAAAAGATGAAAGGAAATAACAGATCCGTATGTGCACCGGCAGTGTAGAAAACTCAATACTTTCTCGCGGCCTTCGCAAGAGCGAGGAGCTGCTTTGTTCGGTGTGAACGGCTATTTGTTCTGAACTCAACGAAAAGCGATGAAACGTATGAAACCTATAACAGAAGACACACCCGTGGTGGAAATGCGGAGTATCAAGAAGAGCTTTGCTGCCGTCCGGGCGCTGCGCGGGGTGGATCTGGTATTGCACCATAATGAAGTACTAGGGTTGGTGGGCGACAATGCCGCCGGCAAATCTACTTTGATGAAGATTCTCAGCGGGGCTTATACCCCTGATGAAGGGGAGATCTTCATCGAAGGGAAGAAGGCAGATATTAGCGATCCTTTGGCCGCGCGCCGGTTGGGTATTGAGATGGTGTACCAGGACCTGGCCCTTGTCGACCACCTGAACGTGGCTGCCAATGTTTTCCTTGGGCGGGAAGTGGAGTCCGCATCACTAGGTTTGCTTAGTTTGCTGGATCATCGTCACATGGAACGGGCGGCGCAACACCTGTTGGATCGCCTCAAGATTGATATCTCCTCCGTGCGCTTGAATGTGGAGAGATTGTCTGGCGGTCAGCGCCAGTCCGTGGCGATTGCGCGTGCTACAGCATTTAACGCCAAGGTCATCATCATGGATGAACCCACCGCGGCTCTGAGTGTGGCAGCCATCAGCAAGGTACTCGATTTGGTGCGGGAGCTCAAGGCGCAGGGCCGTTCGATCATCATCATCAGTCACCGCCTGGAAGATATCTACCAGGTGAGCGACCGAATGATCGTGCTGCGTCACGGGTGCAAAGTCTGCGATTATCCCGTCGCTGGTGACATTCATGAGTTCAACGAGCGGGTGGTGGCCTACATAGTCGGCGCCCGCAATGACTTTCCCGAGGCAGCAGTTGACTGATGCGCGCGAGGGTGGGAGTGTCACCATGATCTCCTTCGATCTGCCGGAGACGCTCAGCTTGACGGATCGTCTCTTGGTGTTCCACGAGGGGATGCTTGTCGCAGCACTTACTACCGCGAAAACAACGCCGGAGGAAATCCTCCCCTGTGCGGCCGGCCTCGCGACATCCAGCAAAGGAGACATCCCATGTCTGACAAAAAAACAACCCAATTGAGAGAGAAGCCATGAGCGAAATAACCGCGAAACACATTAAGAAAGGGCCCAACGAGACCGGGGAAACGTCGTGGCGATCCGGGAGTATGCTAGGCAGGTTTTTCACTTTCGGTGCGGTTATTGTGCTTTTCATCTTTTTCTCGATAGTAGCGCCGAATTTTTTCACCTTACGCAGTGTTCTCTCTCTGGCGCTGCAGACAAGTGCGGTAACCATCATGGGGATCGGTGCAACCTTCGCGATTATCACGGGAGGAATTGATCTCTCGACCGGATCAGTCGTCGCCCTTTCCGGCACAATCGCCGTGATGGTGGCGATTGCGGGCGTCCCAATTTGGCTCAGCATGATCGTCGGCCTGCTTGTGGGAATCGTTTGTGGTCTCTTGAACGGGTTGATGATCACCAAATTGAGACTGCCCCCGTTCATCGCGACGCTGGGCATGATGTTTGTTGCCCGCGGGGTTGCCCTTACCATCACAAACGCCAATGCGTGGCCGGCGCCGGAAGGCTTTGGCGACTTGGGCAATAACACCATCTTCAGGACCGGGCCAAAATTCCCAGGCATATCCTACCCGGTGATCATTATGATCGTAGTGGCCATCATCTTTTCCTTCATTCTCAGAAGGACTCGGCTCGGGAGATATCTCTACGCCGTTGGATCGAACGAAGAAGCGGCGCGACGTTCCGGGATCAAGGTGACCCAGGTAAAGAACATTGCCTACGTCATATCCGGCTTGCTTTCTGCCTTAGTCGGCATCATCCTGGCGTCACGTATGGTCACCTCACAACCCAACAGCGCCATTGGCTACGAGTTGAACGCCATTGCCGCAGCGGTCATTGGCGGTGTGAGCTTGATGGGGGGGGTCGGTACGGTGTTGGGATCGGTAATCGGCTCCTTCATCATCGGAATACTCACGGTGGGCCTCACAATGTCAGGTGCGAATTACTTCCTACAGCAAATTCTTGTCGGTCTGGTTGTAATAGGTGCCGTGACGGTTGATCGAACTCAAGACCCGCAAGTGAGAGAAAAGAACGATCGGGATGGTGCAATCTACCTTATTACCCAGGTTCGATTTGGAGAGGAGGTGTTTCTCGCATACTATAAACTATCGCCCAAGAACTACAGCATTCCATTCAACCCCTACTAACTAATCTATTAAGGAGAAGAAATGAAAAAACAACTGTTCGTTCTAGTAAGCTTCGTTATGGCCGCTTCCATGATCCTGGTGGGCTGCGCCACTCCTGCAACTGCCACTCCTGCTGCAACTGCCGCCCCACAAGTGGTTGTGGTGACGGCCACGCCAGGACCCGTGACAGCCGCGGAAGGCGGAGAGATTGCAGTCATCGTCAAGACCGGAAACTCGAGTTTCTGGCAGAATGTGCAGACCGGTGCTATGGCTGCCCAGGAAGAACTTAAAGCCCAGACTCCAAAACTCTCAGTCACTTTCCTCGGGGCCCAAAGCGAGAGCAATATCACTGAAGAGATCAACATCGTCGAGAGTGCCATCGATCGCGGCGTCAAGGCCATAGTTCTGGCTCCTTCAGATGTGACCGCCCTCCAGCCGGCCGTGAAAGATGCCAAGGATGCCGGAATCCCGGTCATCATTATTGACTCCAAGCTCAACGGTGACCCGTCACAATACACTGCCTTCCTTGCCACCGACAATAAGGCGGCTGGAGAGGCGTGCGCCAAGGCGTTGATTGATGCTCTCAAGGCGAAGGGTATAACCGAAGGCAAAGTTCAGGTGATGTCCTACGTGGCTGGTGTCGGATCCGAGGTCGGGCGCGTCGGCGGCTTCAATGACTACATTAAGGCGAACTCGAAGTTTACTCTGCTTCAGACACAATACTCCAACGCAGACATGCCCACCGCCCTCAACCAGACCACCAACGTGCTCCAAGCCAACCCGGACCTGGTCGGTATTTTTGGCGCCAACGAGCCGACCGCCATTGGTATGGGCAAGGCAATCGAGCAGGCGGGGCTCGCCGGGAAGATCGTTGCGATCGGTTTCGATGGCAACAGTGTCCTGGCTGGCATGGTGAAGGATGGCACCCTCCAGGCCATTGCTGTTCAGAGCTCTTTCAACATGGGCTACATGGGAGTCAAGGACGCCTATGACGTTGCCTTCGCTGGGAAGACAATTCCCGCTTATGTGGACACGGGCTTCCTCATGGTGACGAAGGATAACATTGATTCTCAGGATGCCAAGAACGTGCTCTACTAGTTTTCTCTAATTGATGTTCATGGGCGGTCCGTGCTCTCAAGGGCGGGCCGTCCATACCTTCATGGCAGCAAATAGAATGATAAGCCGCTTTGCCTGGGTGACAGGGAAAGCGGTTTGCACTCGGGAATATATCTGGAATGAAAAGCCGGGCTGTAACACAGATCAGATGCCTGTCCACGCGTTGGGCGATTTACCTAGCCAACCGCAATCGCTTTTTTATATTACTCGCCATCGCCTAGCAGGGTACCTTTGCTAACACCTCGAAATGATTCTCTTTAACACTGTGGACAATGATACTTCCTGGCGATGCTTACGAAAAAAAGGATGTTCCAGGCAGATGCCCTTAAGATTCCCGATCTGTTGGATGGCATGCTGCCCCTTTTTGCATGGGACGCCCATGCTGAAAGCCTGCTGTTCGTGATGCGCGCTGATACGGCGCAGCGAGCGTTTTGCATTTTATGAAGGAACAGAACAAGCTTTTGCGGTCGTGACCACCAGTGAGACCTTCAAATATGGAAATATCATCCTGAAGAAAGGTGTAACCCCTCCGCAAAAGAAGCAGATATTAAATGTATTGAATTAGGAGAATAATCATGGATAAGTCATTCGAAAGAATCGACCCCACCCGGGTTCCGAAAAGAAAGCTTCATACCGGATCGGAAATGCCCGGTGTGGGATTGGGGACCTTTGGATCTGACCGCTTTACGGCTGATCAAATCGCGGAAGCGGTGCTGGGTGCGGCCGAGATCGGGTACCGTCACTTTGATTGTGCGGCGGTATATGGAAATGAAAGAGAAATTGGCAAGTCTCTCCGGAAGATAATTGGCGGGGGTGTAACCCGAGAAGAACTCTGGGTCACTTCAAAGCTGTGGAATGATAAACATGCTGCAGAAGATGTGATCCCCGCCTGCGAGAGAACCCTCAAGGACCTGCAGTTGGATTATCTTGACCTTTATCTCATCCATTGGCCCTATCCGAACCACCACGACCCGGGCGTCGGTGTAAACTCCCGTGATCCTCATGCGGTTCCATATATCCATGGGAATTACATGAAAACCTGGCGGCAAATGGAAAAATTGGTAGAGATGGGCCTGGTTCGGCATATCGGCACTTCGAACATGACTGTGCCAAAGTTGAAATTGCTGTTACGGGATGCAAAGATCAAACCTGCTGCGAATGAAATGGAACTGCACCCTCATTTCCAACAGCCTGAATTCTTTCAATTTTGCATTGACAATAAGATTATCCCGATTGGCTTTACGCCCATCGGCTCTCCGACCCGACCGGATCGCGACAAGGCTCCCGATGACACCGTTGACATTGAAGATCCCGTGATCGTAAAAATTGCCAAAAGGCTGAATGTGCACCCGGCCGTCATCTGTGTCAAGTGGGCGGTACAACGCGGGCAGGTGCCGATCCCATTCTCGATCTATCGCAATGAATACTGGAGCAACCTTAGAGCTGCCACCACCGATCCTTTAACGGAAGAAGAAATGCGCGAAATCGAGGGCATAGATAAGAATAACCGTCTGATCAAAGGACACGTGTTCTTGTGGGAAAGCGCCACGGATTGGAAGGATCTTTGGGATTTGAACGGGCAAATCGCATCCTAGGAAAATAGTGCCTGCTATAACTGAAATCAGATACTACTTTGGAAGGACCATTTCATCTTTTCATTCGAAAGGATAAAATTCAGGAGGTTTCCATGTCTACAATTCCAACCAAAATGACCGGCGCCATTTTGCCCGGAAACAGCACGCTTGAACTCAAGCAGTTTGATGTGCCAAAACCGGGCCATGGTGAAGTTCTTTTACGGACCAAAGCATCGACGATCTGCGGTTCAGATATTCGCGCCATTTACCACGAGCACCTCGGCAAGGGTCCCGAAGGCTACCAGCCCGGCATGATAGCCGGACACGAGCCAAGTGGACAAATCGTTGAAGAAGGACCCGGCCTTCGTCGCTTCAAAAAGGGTGATCGGGTCATTGTTTATCATATTTCGGGTTGCGGCGTTTGCAATGACTGCCGCCGTGGTTATATGATCTCCTGTACCAGCCCCTTCCGCAGAGCTTATGGTTGGCAGCGTGATGGAGGCATGGCCGAATACCTGCTCGCCGAAGAAAAGGACCTGGTGCTTCTCCCTGATTCACTTTCGTACGCCGATGGAGCCCAGGTTGCCTGCGGTTTCGGCACGGTTTACGAAGGTCTCGAAAAAATCGGTATCAGCGGCAATGATGCGGTCCTGGTGACGGGGCTTGGCCCTGTTGGTCTGGCTACAGCCATGTTAGCCAAAGCCCTGGGCGCGCAGAAGATCATCGGTACGGACATTGTCCCTGAACGGCTTGAACTCGCCAGGGAGCTCAAACTCTGTGATGAGGTGCTCGTCTCCGGCCCCGATAATGTTTCCCAGGTTCGCGCACTAACCGGCGGTAACGGCGTCGAAAAAGCCATCGATTGTTCAGCCAACGATAAAGCGCGGCTGACCGCCATCCAGGCCACCCGCAAGTGGGGCAAGATCTGCTTCATAGGCGAAGGCGGCACGGTTTCGTTCCAACCCTCGCCCGACATCATTCACGATCAAAAGACCATTTATGGTTCATGGGTCACGAACATTTGGCGTATGGAAGAGCTGGTCGAACGCATCGTACGCTGGAATATCCATCCCGAAATCCTGATCACCCACCGCTTTACGCTCGACAAAGCTGCCGAAGCTTATTCCCTGATGGCGAGCGGCAAATGCGGCAAGGTAGCAGTTGTCTTCGACGAAGAGGTTAAATAATCATGGCTCGGCTTGAAAAAATATCCTATGGTGGCTGGGAAAACTGCTTAAAATTATCCGGTGACAGCATTGAACTGGTTATTACCCTCGACGTTGGACCGCGCGTCATCCGCCTGGGTACGCCCGGAGGTAGAAACCTCTTTAAGGAATTTGACGATCAGATGGGCAAAACCTCCGGCACTGAGTGGATGAGCTTTGGCGGTCACCGCCTGTGGCACGCGCCGGAGGTCTTCCCCCGCACCTATGCCTTGGATTTTGAACCCGTTGAATATACCTGGAAGGACAACGTCTTGAAGCTGGTGCAAAAGACAGAACCTGAAACACGGATTCAAAAAGAAATCGAAATCAGCATACGGGACAAGACCGCTCATCTGACACACCGGCTGATTAACCGCAACCCCTGGGCCATCGAGGTCGCAGCCTGGGGGCTTAGTGTCATGGCAGCCGGCGGCAGGCTGCTGGTTCCCCAGGAGGATTTTTTTCCTCACCCCGACGTTCTTACACCCGCCCGCCCGCTGGTGCTCTGGCACTTCACCCGGATGAACGACCCGCGCTTCACATGGGGAGACCGTTTGATCCAGATGCGGGAGGACGCGCAGGTCAATTGCAAGCAGAAGTTCGGGCTGCGCAATGCCCAGGGCTGGGCAGCTTACCAATTGGGGAAGGACCTCTTTATCAAGACCATTCCGCTGATTAGGGGAGAGCCCTATCCGGACATGGATTGTAACTGTGAATTCTTCACCATGCCGGGATTTCTGGAAGTCGAGAGCCTAGGCCCTTTGGTTAAACTAGAACCGAATACCGGGACAGAGCACATCGAAAAATGGCGGGTGATCCCAAACCTCGACCTGCCAAAAGAAGAACAACCGTTGATCGCAGCATTGAATCCGCATTTGAAAGAATTTGGTTTACCCGCGATCAAGATGTAAGAGGAACAACCTTAAGGTACACTTAGCTATCAACCTGTCACCTTCCAAGATGGTTGGAAGGTGACATATATTATGAAGCCTCAACTTTGGTAAGAGTGTTTTTCGGAGGGAACATGAACGTGCGTGATATGGTCCAGGATGCATTTATCAAGCGTTTTGGCAAACCCGCGGAACTACTCGTACGTGCACCGGGGCGGGTGAATTTGATCGGTGAGCACACCGACTATAATGACGGCTTTGTACTGCCCATGGCAATCGACCGGTTTGTTTGGATCGCCCTGCGCCCGCGAAACGATCGGCGGGTGCTGATATCTTCGCTGGAAATGGAAACCCCCGGTGATTTTTCACTGGATGATCTGCATAAGGACGGCCCGGATTGGTACGAGTATTTGAAGGGTGTGGCCTGGGCTTTGAAAGAGGGCGGGTACAAATTGCAGGGCTGGGAAGGCGTGATGTCCAGCGACGTGCCGGTCGGCGCCGGGCTGTCGTCTTCCGCAGCGATCGAGATGGCGACCGCCCGTGCTTTTGCACAAGTCTCTGGCTTCGAGTGGGAGCCTGTCCCTATGGCACAGGCCGGACGTAAGGCGGAGAACAGCTGGGTGGGCGTAGGCACCGGCATCATGGATCAGATGGCATCGGCTGCCTGCCAGACAGGACATGCCCTATTCCTGGATTGCCGATCCTTGCATTACGAGAACATACCCCTGCCGGAGGGTGTCTCGGTGGTGGTTCTAGATACGGCCACACGGCGCGGCAATGTCGACTCAGGCTATAACGAACGCTTCCAGCAATGCCAGACAGCCGCGCGCTTCTTTGGCGTGCAGGCATTGCGGGATGTGAGTCCACAGGAGTTGACCGAAAAAGGCAAGGGACTGACCGAGGTGGTCTACCGGCGCGCCAAGCATGTCGTCATGGAAGACCAGCGCGTGCTGGATGCGATCGATGCCATGCGCGCCGGGGACGTGGTCAAATTAGGACAATTATTGGATGCCAGTCATGTGAGCATGCGCGACGATTTTGAGATCACCAACGAGGCCTTGAATATCATGGTAAGCATCGCCCGTCCTAAGCCGGGCTGTTACGGAGCGCGCATGACCGGCGGCGGCTTTGGCGGTTGCGCCATGGCGCTGGTGGATGCAGGCAAAGCGGAAAAATTTGCTGCTGCCGTTGCACACGACTACCAGGCTGTAACCGGCCTGACCCCCAGTGTGTACGTCTGTCATGCCAGCCAGGGTGCAGAGGTAATTGTTTAGAAGGTGTTATCGCCTGCCTCAAATACTATGGGGCGAACGCCTCACCGCAGCGTCCAAATTCATTCATCCGGCTGGTATGGGTAATTGCCGATGACGGGTGGTGCTGAGCAAACCTTGTCGTTGGTTAATTAATGAAACGGTCCAAAAACAACCAAATATCGATCGAACCGACTTCAAAACTCCTTTAAGAATAACCGGAGTAAATAATGAATCCAAAAGTGTTTGTAAGTGGCAGCTTCGATATGCTCCATAGCGGGCATGTTGAATTTTTCCGCGAAGCCGCGCAGTATGGCGATTTATATGTAGCGCTGGGCTCGGATAGAACAATCTTTGAACTGAAAGGGCGGTCTACTGTAAACAGTGAGCAAGAACGTTTGTTTGTCGTCAAGTCGGTATCTTTCGTTAAGGATGCTTTTATCTCCCGTGGCACGGGAATCTTGGACTTTGAAGCCGAATTGCGTGAGGTGATGCCGAATTATTTCATCGTAAATGCCGACGGACATACTGCCGAAAAACGTGATCTTTGCCGCTCATTGGGGATACAGTACATTATCCTCGAACGTAAGCCGCATCCCGGCTTGGAGGAACGCTCGACCACCCAATTGCGCCAGCGCGATTTTATACCCTATCGAATCGATCTAGCAGGAGGCTGGCACGACCAGCCGTTCGTTTCAAAACACTATCCAGGCTCGGTTATTACTATTTCATTGGAGCCCACGCTGGAATTCAATGAACGCAGCGGTATGGCGTCGAGTACAAGGCGACATGCGCGGGAGATCTGGGGCCCCAGGATCCCTCAGGGGGACTACGAAAAAATCGCCAAAATACTTTTCTGCTACGACAATCCTCCCGGAACTAAGGTCATTTCAGGTTCACAGGACTCGATCGGTTTGGTGTTTCCGGGTCTGGCATACGCATACTACGAAGGCGAATACTGGCCCTCGCATATTGAACATCGCACAGACGAACCCCTTTTGCATTTTATAGAAAGTTCGCTTTACCTGGTTTCGCTTGGGCCGCGTTTTGTGGATTACGATGTGTTGGCGAATACCTCCTTTGACAGGGAGAGTGCCAAGGCACTTGCCCATGCAACGGAAAATCACTGGCAGGCCATTCTTGACAGGAATATTGTCCTTTTGGGGCAGTCGATGCGTCAATGCTTCGAGGCACAGGTGGCCATGTTTCCCAATATGATGAACGAGCGTGTGGCGGCATTAATTAATGAATACCGCGACTGCGCTCTCGGCTGGAAACTTTCCGGGGCAGGCGGCGGCGGATACCTGATTCTGGTAGCCGAGAAGGGCATCCCGGGCGCAGTCCGTGTGCTAGCGCATCGGGCAACGGATTGAAAGGACATTTCATGACCGCTATTCGACCGAATGAATATGCTTATCTGCCCAAGATAGGAATTCGACCGGTGATCGATGGGCGCCGAAATGGGGTGCGCGAGTCGCTTGAAGATACCACCATGGGATTGGCAAGATCGGTAGCAGAGTTTTTGAGCGCCAACCTCCGCCATCCAAATGGAAAAGCAGTCGAATGTGTGGTGGCAGATACGTGCATTGGCGGTGTGGCTGAAGCGGCACAGACGGCCCAAAAATTCAGTCGTTCCGGAGTGGGGGTATCCATTACCGTGACACCCTGTTGGTGTTACGGTTCAGAAACAATGGATATGGATCCTTATATACCCAAAGCTGTCTGGGGATTTAATGGGACCGAACGTCCCGGTGCTGTCTATCTTGCAGCCGTGTTGGCCGCTCATAATCAAAAAGGTGTCCCGGCATTCGGTATCTATGGGCAGGATGTAAAAGATGCAGGCGATCAAAATATTCCAACTGACGTTCAGGAAAAGCTGTTGCGCTTTGCAAGGAGTGGATTGGCTCTGGCATGGATGCGCGGCCGGTCTTATTTGTCGATAGGTGGCGCCTCCATGGGGATTGCGGGTTCAATCGTGGACCAGTCATTTCTTGAGAGTTACCTGGGTATGCGGGTCGAGACCATCGATATGAGTGAAATTACCCGCCGGGTCGAGGAAGGGATTTATGATCCTGAGGAGTATTCCAAAGCTTTGGCCTGGACAAGAGCCAACTGCCAAGAAGGCCGAGAATTTAATCCGCCCGATAAACAACGCACTCGGGCGCAGAAAGATATGGATTGGGAGACCGTGGTCAAGATGACCCTCATCGCCAGGGATCTGATAACAGGTAATCCTCGTCTGGAAGAAATGGGCTATGCGGAGGAAGCGCTCGGACATAACGCTATCGCCGCTGGTTTTCAAGGCCAGCGGCAATGGACCGATCATTCCCCCAACGGCGATTTTATGGAAGCGATTCTTAATTCGTCATTTGATTGGAACGGCATTCGCGAAGCTTTTATCCTCGCGACCGAAAATGACAGCCTTAATGGAATTTCCATGTTGTTCGGCCATTTGCTCACGGGTACGCCACAGATTTTTGCTGATGTGCGCACATACTGGAGTCCTGCAGCCGTGGAGAGGGTAACGGGAACCAGACTAAGCGGGCAGTCTGAAAATGGTTTTATCCACTTGATCAACTCCGGCTCAGCTCCGCTGGATGGGACCGGGCAACAAGAGCGTAACGGTAAGCCTGTAATAAAACCTTTTTGGGAGATCACCCCGAATGAGGTTGAAAAGTGTTTGAAAGCAACCACATGGTATCCAGCCATGACCGAATATTTCCGTGGCGGAGGGTTCTCATCGACCTTTCTCACCCGCGGCGGTATGCCTGTCACGATGCATCGGATAAATCTAGTGAAGGGCCTTGGACCTGTTCTGCAACTCGTCGAAGGATGGACAGTTGATCTGCCTGAGCAAGTAACCGGCCACATTATAGGGCGTACCAATCCCACGTGGCCGACACACTGGTTTGTCCCCCGGCTTACGGGTAATGGACCGTTCAAGGACGTTTATTCGGTCATGGCCAATTGGGGCGCAAATCATGGCGCGATCGGTTATGGGCATATTGCCTCAGACCTGATCACGCTAGCCTCCATGCTGCACATCCCAGTGAACATGTATAACATTCCGGATGCGGACATATTCAGGCCCAGCGCCTGGGGCGCCTTCGGCGCGATGGACCTGCAGGGAGCCGATTTCCGCGCCTGCGAAAACTTTGGTCCCTTATATGGCAAATATTAATCGACACCTTATGCGCTGGCATTCCAAGTGCAGCGTTTCCAGGGAAGTGGTAATGTTCTTTCACATCCCCTGTGATGATTATTGTCCGGTGACACTTGACTGTTTAATATGGTTCAATAACAAGAATCCAGCGGTTTATTACATGGGTGAAATAAAATGAACAAAGAATTGGTTACCCTGGCCGTGGATGTGGGAGCCGAATCAGGTCGTGTTATGGCCGTGCATTTTGACGGAGAGTCTCTACGAGTGGATGAATTACATCGTTTTGCGAACGGCCCCGTTGATGTTCGTGGCACACTCTTTTGGGATGTGATCGGCCTTTGGCGTGAAATTCAAATTGGGATTGACAAGGGCGCAGTCTTACATCCGGCCAGCATGGGCGTGGATACCTGGGGGGTCGATTTTGCCCTGCTTGATTCCCAGGGAAGGATACTTGGCAACCCGGTCCATTACCGGGATTCCCGGACCGACGGAGTGATGGAGCGGGTTCTTGAGCATATCCCCAAGTCTGTAATTTTCAATACAACCGGTATCCAGTTCAGCAAGATCAATACTCTCTACCAGCTTGTCAGTATGGCTGAAAGCGGTTCTCCTCAGTTGAACGCTGCCTGCACTTTCCTGACCATTCCAGACCTGTTCAATTATCTGTTAACAGGGGTAAAGGTCAACGAGTTCAGCATCTCCTCCACCACACAGATGTTGGACATCTCCACCCGAGATTGGGCCTTCGAGATGCTTGAAGAAATAGGGATACCAACCCATATTTTTTCAGAAGTCGTGCAGCCCGGAACCAGGCTGGGAGTATTCCATGAGATCCCGGTCATTGCGCCGGCCTGTCATGATACTGGAAGTGCGGTGGCGGCTATCCCGTCCCGGGAAGATCACTTCGGTTATATCAGCAGTGGAACCTGGAGTCTGGCCGGCCTCGAAGTCGAAGCCGCGCTCATCAACGAGGATGCGCTGAAGGCAAATGTAACCAATGAAGGCGGTGTTTACGGAACATATCGACTGCTCAAGAACATTACGGGGTTGTGGATTATTCAGCAATGTCGCGCCGCCTGGAAACTGCAGGGTGAATCGCTTGGCTACGACGAGTTGACGGATATGGCTCAGGCAGCTGAACCCTTCCGATCGTTAATTGATCCTGATGATCCGGGTTTCCTCCCCCCGGGCAACCATATTGGGCATATTCAAGCCTGGTGTCAGGCTCATGGACAACCTTTTCCAGAGACCAAAGGTGCAATTATCCGTTCAGTACTGGAGAGTTTGGCCCTCAAATATCGGCAGGTTCTTGATGAACTGGTCGCTTTGACCAGCCAAAACATCGAGACAATTCATATTATGGGCGGAGGCAGCCGGAACAATTTACTGAATCAATTTACTGCCAATGCGACGGGTCGAACGGTGATAGCCGGGCCTGTGGAAGCGACAGTGCTTGGCAATGCACTTGTTCAATTGATAACCTTAGGAGAGATCAATGACCTGGATGAAGGTCGGCAAATCGTTTCCAAAGGCGGGGAAATGAAACATTACCAGCCATGCGACCAGTTGGAATGGAACGATTCTTATTCAAGGTTTCTAAACTTGTAGGAAAATGGTGAAACTATGCTGGAAGCTCCTTATCCTGAAATCAACTATTTGCTTGAAATGATGGGCGAAGCGGGAAAACGCCTCTCTGAAATTGGGGCCTGTGAAGGGGCGGCAGGAAATATATCCGTCTGCCTGCGCTGGCCGATCGAACCACGGACTCATTTTCCTCTGGTGGATGAGTTTGAATTTCCCCAGTCTGTCCCCGAACTGGCAGGCGCGACATTTCTCGTTAGTGGTTCGGGGCGGCGTCTGCGGGAAATCATTGATAACCCCACTGCCAATATTGCCTGCATTGTGGTTGGCACCGATGGATCCAGGGGAAAACTTTACACTTCATATAATCGTTCCTTCCAGCGTGTGACCAGTGAATTCAACTCACATCTTGCCGTGCATTACGACCAAATGATGGCCAGCGGCACTAACTTCCATGCCATTATCCATGCTCAACCGCTGAATTTAACATACCTTAGTCATGTTAAGCGCTATCAGGATGAGAATTACTTAAATGCCCATTTGTTGCGCTGGCAGCCTGAAACCATTATCAATTTGCCCGAGGGGATCGGATTTATTCCCTTCCGGATTCCAAGCTCGCCGCAATTAATGGAGGGCAACGTGCAAGCTCTACGTAAACATCGTATTGTTGTTTGGGCGAAACATGGCGTGATGGCGCGTTCGGACATCTCCGTCAAACGCGCCGCCGATTTGGTTGAATATGCAGAGACGGCGGCAAAATATGAATATCTCAACCTCTCAATCGGAGAGATTGGCGAAGGATTAAGTGCGGCCGAAGTTCGAGATATTTGCCAGACGTTCAACATACAACAGATCATTTTTTAATCCCTATCTTCACGGTAACAAAATACCTCCCTTACATGCCGCATTTATACGCATGATATTACGTCGGCCCCGGGAGGAAATCCCTCTAACCGTGACTAGGACGATAATATCTGGCTACTCCAGCACAGACCAACCGATTGAACGGAAATTAGTCCCTTCTATCGATATTCGGGCATAGAATTGCCTTCCTATTCTGCCCAAAAAAGCCTTCAAAATAACTTCTCTTTCCATTATTAGCATGAAAAGCCCGTCATCTTGTGCGTATCCCTGCCCTTGCGGCTGACGTGGGGATACACACAAACAATGCACCTGTGCGGAATCCACGGTGACGAAGTATCAGAAGCGAATATCGGGTCCTTTGCCGAACCGTATTGATATTAATGTGGAAGTGCCGCGCGTGGATTACCAGAAGTTGAGCAGCGATAGATTGGGAGAGTTGTCAGAGTGCATTCGTGAAAGAGTTAAAGCAGCGCGTCAGAAACAGCGCGTTAGATTTTCCAATATGAAATCAAATAACGTGATTTCTAACGCGGATATGCGCTTAGGAGAGGTGCGGTTGTTTTGCAAATTGGATGAGGCGGGGGAGAGCTTGATACGGGCGGCAATGGGGCAGATGAACTTGTCCGCACGAGGGTATTACCGGGTGCTAAAGCTGGCGCGGACAATTGCGGATTTGGCGGGATGTGAGCAGATCCAAGCAGCACATCTGGCGGAGGCGCTACAGTATAGGCCGAAAGTTTTTGCATAGGTGGGCTGGGCATTTGGGGACAAATTTATAGTTGTGCACGGGCGTTGCAGACTTGACGCCTGCCCGCAGGATGGGAGGTGCGTCAATTCGCTAAATTGGACGAAGCGGGGGGACCCTGATATGAGATTATTCTCGCAGGCGAAGCCGACATCTGACGGAGGCTACCGATCTGGGCTTGCGTTTATCGATTGGATATGTTCGATTTTGAGATGAGGTATCCTTCTCAGGATGGATTGATCTATAGCTGGTTCATCTATACAGAGGATACCTTGCTCATAATAATACTTTGCAGGCTTACTTCTTGTATTAGTATTAGTAGTTTCCCTTGGAGCAGCTTCAGGTGCATGCTGACCGAATGAACATCTTCCAGCTACGAGGGTTTCCTTGACCGTACCCATATTCCGCATCTCTCTTATTTCCAGAAATTCACCTCTTATTTTAAATTCACTCGACATTTTAGCTAATTATAAATACGGGATCTATCACGACGGATAATCATCCTTCTCCTGACGGGCCGCACCTCCAACCAAAATCCGCTTCCAGACGTCGCGTCCCTGAGGGATTACATCGACCGGAACAGAAACCTGAATTTGACCTTCCGGTGATCCAAAATCCCTGCACGTGTGATTCCATATATTAATAAAAGAAGGGGCTATTTGAAAATAGTTAAGGTCCTCGTAGCCACCCCTGATCTCAACACTTGTTTCCGACACCTGCTGAAATTCAAAAAAGACCGCTTGATGAATCGGCGGGTCGAAATACACCTCCTTCGTAATAAGATTCTCTTGTGATGGGCACAGTCAATTGTCAAACGATTCCGATTGGTATCAACAATTGATCTTTGCCGTTGCATCCTGACAAGAATCCGACCACCCGGTCTTCGATGTGTTTCAACGATGGCGAGTATATAACCCCACCCTGATTCAAGTGGATCATCCAATTCCTTGGGGTCGGGTACTGTTACCCGTTCAAGGTATTCAATAATGTCTTCGGTCGTTGAATCCTTGATCGCTAAGGTCTTTCCTATCATCTTCCACACTCCTCATTAAAAAGGTACCTACAAGAGGTGGATAACACAATAAAATCATGCTTTACTCTTGTTGGACTTATTATTGGACAGGGGGTTCAATCTCGCAGAGCATTGATTTATACTCAAGGCATTATTGCATTCTTGCATAGTGTAATCCCATAGCTTATGGCTATGGCCCAATTTTCTGAGAATGTATGTTTTCTATTTTACATTTATAATCAGGCCCTGTGAATATTAAATATCCAATGAAAAAGCTGAACGCAGCAAGATCCGCTGTAGAACATAAGAGATATTTGGCTGTCGTTTTCGATCTTGACGGCTTAATACTTGACAGCGAAAGACCCAGTTTCATTGCCTGGAGGCAAGCCTTATCAGAAATGGGTTATTCGTTCTCAGAAGACCAGTATACACAAGTACTTGGTTACAGGATCGAGGAAGAAGAGCAAATTTTCTATAATACTTTTGGGCAGAATCTACCTTTTCATGAAATTCTTAATAAAAGACAAATGTATCTTGATGAATATATGGCAGCGTATGGGATAGCGATAAAGCCAGGGCTACTTGAGGTGTTGGACCTTTTGGAAAAATTATCAAAGCGAATAGCGGTGGCGAGTGGATCCAGTAACGGGTTAGTACAACAAAGACTAATTCATGCAGGCCTTCATAAAAGGTTTGAGATAATCGTCACGGGAACCGATGTCCAGCACGGTAAGCCATCCCCTGATATCTTTTTACTGGCCGCCAAGAAATTAGGTGTAACGCCGGAACTATGCATAGTACTTGAAGACTCAGAAGCTGGACTCCAGGCAGCCCATTCTGCAGGTATGATCCCGATCATGGTGCCGGATATTGCAAAGCCCTCTGAAAAAGCGATTTCCCTAGCCTGGAAAATCTGCTCCTCATTGCAGGAAGTTATCCCATTTCTTGAAGAATGAAGCTTTGAAATAGCTCGATGGGGGAGATGGACGTACCGCGAGCCCTTTCAGTGGGCTTTGCTTGTATTGTCTGTACAACATACTTAACAGAATCGACCAGAAAGTATTATTGGGGGAAATCCTACGGTTTATCCATTTATTTGAGAGAGATCAGAGTTGTATGCAAATTTGGTATTGCTTTTTCCTCTGATTGCCATATACTAAAACAATAAAAGTTGTCTGATGTCTGATGTCCGATGAGTTAATGTAATACTTATCTAGGGAAAGATCTATATGCCCAAAAAACGACATTCACAACCGATACGTTACCAAGTTCGTGCAGCCATTCGGGATCTGCTTGCAGAGAAGAATTATCAAACGGGAGATCAAATTCCTACCGAGTTCGAATTAATGGAGTTGCTGAATGTCAGTCGATCGAGCCTTCGGGAGGGGCTGCAGCTGCTCGAGCAGGACCAAATCATTAGCACCCGACCGGGTTCCGGGCGTTACCTAAATCTAGCCCCCACGAATTTCCAATTTGATATCTCGCGTCTGCAAGGTGTCACCGATATGATGCATGCCTATGGAATCCAGGTGAGCACACAGGTGATCAGCCTGAAAGAAGTTCCGGCAAACGATGAGATCGCCAAAAACCTTAATATCAATTCAAGTTTGCCGGTCGTTTGGATCGAACGGATTCGTTTAGCGGGGAACACTCCTGTCATTTACTCCATTGATATCCTACCTAAACAAATCGTTCCGGGTGAACAACTCATCGGTGATTTTGAAGGGTCGTTGTTACAAATCCTGGAGGAAAAATGGAAGATCTATATTGATCATTCCCGGGCGACCATCAAAGCGGTCACTTCCTTGAAGGAAATACCTCTTGGCGTATTAGACGATCCAAATATGCCATGGATATTAATGGAGCAGATCAACTACGATTCCGCTGGCGTGCCTGTAATCTATTCCAAGGACTATCATCGCGGGGATTCCATTGCTTTCTATATAAATCGTCATCGATATTAATAGGACCTTGGAGAAATCGCTTTTTCCGGGACTCAAAACGAATTATGTCATCACTTACACATTCGTTCCGATCAGGGATCATTTTTGAAAACCAAAAAATCTATGACCACTCCAATCATTCGAATACCGTCCGAAGATTTGACCCGCCAATACCAACAGATCAAATTGGAGATCGCGGCGGCCATAAACTCGGTGCTGCCGAGCGGGAAGTACACCATGGGACCGGTCCTGGAAAGATTTGAACAGGAGTTTGCCGCGTATTGCGGCACCAAGTACTGTGTCGGAATCAGCAACGGCACTGAAGCTCTTCACCTGGCCCTGGTTGCGATGGGTGTTAGCCCGGGCGATGAGGTGATAACCCAGGCTAATACCTATGTCGCCACTGCTTTTGCCATCAATTACGTCGGTGCAACCCCTATATTTGTGGATGTTGATCCGGTGTATTACAACCTTGATCCAAACAAGTTGGAAGAAAAGATCACTCCACGGACAAAAGTAATTATTCCGGTGCACATGTACGGACAGCTATGTGATATGGACGCGATCAATGAGATTGCCTCGCGACACCACCTTCAGGTTCTAGAAGATGGTTCGCATGCACATGGTGCAACCTATAGGAATCGCAAGGCCGGTTCCTTGGGTAATGCTGCCGCTATGAGTTTCTACCCTTCCAAGGTTTTAGGCGCCTATGGCGATGGAGGTGCCATCCTTACTGATGATATTGATCTTTACAACAAAGTCCGACTGTTGCGCTATATGGGTCAGGAGGTCAAGCATACCCATCAAGTGATCGGCTTTCAACAACGACTTGATCCCATGCAAGCTGCCATTCTAAGTGTCAAGCTACGACACCTGGATGATTGGATCGAAAAACGACGTGCAATCGCCAATCTGTATGGGGAGCTGCTGTCAGATCTGCGTGTGGACACGCCCAAAGAGGCACCTTCGACATATCATGTTTATTATATGTATACGATTCACTGCGAACAGCGCGACGGGTTGTCCAGCTACCTAACCGATAAAGGGATCGAGACCCAAAAAATATATTCAACACCGGTGCCACTCCAGCCCTGCTATCGATACCTAGAGTATCAGGAGAGCGATATTCCGATCGCATCCAAACATTCCAATGAGCTTCTGTGCTTACCTGTATTCCCTGAATTGACGGAAGAGGAAGTTCGACAAGTGAGCCATGCCATCCATGCTTTTTATGCAGACAAGAAACCAAGGGGGCGCGGATGAAGGTGTCCATATTGGGCGGAAGCGCCCTGGCTACTCCGCTCATCTTCGATCAGATGGGCAAGCTCGCCGCCAAAGAATCGTATGATGTTTTTCTCTATGGGCGCAATACGGAGCATCTTGATCTTGTAAAGCGCATCTCGGTTGAGACTTTATCCCGCTACCCTGATCTCGATATCAACATTTTTGCGACAACCAGCCTTGAAGGAAGCTTGGAAGGTGCAGATTACTGTATCAATCAAATCAGGGCTGGCGGGCTGGAAGGCAGGGCATTCGACGAAACCTTTCCGCGTCAATTTGGCATCCCCGGGGAGGAGACCATCGGCCCGGGTGGCTTTAGCAATTCAATGCGCGGCATTCCGGTCATCATGGAAATCTGCCGAACGCTCGAAAAGGTTGCACCTAATGCCCTTATCCTAAACCTCACCAACCCGAGCAGTATCATTCAATATGCTATAAGGAAATTCTCTTCTGCCAATGTTGTCGGCACATGCGACTCGCCGATCTCATTGATGGATATGATCGCAAAATTGCTCGGCCTAGAGGCCAAAGATTTGTGTTTTAACCTGACGGGGATGCATCATTTTGGATGGATAACCGGGGTGTTGCACGAGGGGAAGGACAGGCTGGCAGAAGTACTCGAGCGGGCGGAAGAAATGCCCAAGCTTGGGACAGATGCCGAGCTAGTCCGCTTGTTGGGGGTACTTCCATCTTTGTATGCAAAATATTATTTCCATCCAGATCGCATCCTCGCCCAAACCGAAGGACGCAAAATCAGGGCCCACGAGCTTATGCAGCTTTCCGAGCAGATGCTTGCGGATTATCGCAGCTGGAAGCCGGGAGACGCGCCCGATATGGTTACAAAGCGCGGCGCGGTCTGGTATGCGAAGATTGTCGTCCCAGCTCTCTTGGCCTTTGCCGAGAAGCAAACCACCGAGTTAGTGCTCAGCGTGGATAACCAGGGGACGGTGTCCTGGCTGCCGGATGAAGCGATCGTGGAGGTACCTGTCAAAATCGAAGCGGGGAAGATCACCGGACGCCGAAGTGCGGATCTACCGCAGAATATCCGGACCATGGTCGCCCAGAACTGCGCGTATGAGATGCTAGCGGCCCAAGGCATTGTGGAAAGAGACCGTAAGAAGGCAACCCAGGCTTTGCTAGCCAACCTTTTGGTGAGCAATTACAACCAAGTTCGAGGTATCTTAGATATCCTCTGGCCAGGCGATGAAAAGACCCAGTTCCATACGGTTACCCCTGCTCAAAAAGTGACCCCCGAAGTTGAATTTAAGGTGCCCGCCTTATTCTATGGGAATGACCTTGTTGAAAAATATGACCCACAAGCTGCAGATTATTCACTGATCACGATGGAAGAGTTGTGGGGGTTGGTGAGAGATCGCCTCACGTGCCAGCCCCGCTCTGTTCTTTTTGTTCGCGAGCTGGATTGGTACAAACTAGAGGCATTGGAACGCGCGTTGCCTCTCACAGAGACAGTGGTAGGACTAGGCGGCGGAGTCGCACAGGATGCCGCCAAATATCTCGGTTGGCGACGACATATTCCAGTGGACGAGATCGTTTCAATCACGTCTGTCGATGCGTCTGTAACGAAAAGCATTGCCGCCCGCGCGGGTGGGCATGTGACCTATATTGGTTATATTGTTCCTCGCAATGTGTATGTGGATTACAAACTCATCCAATCAGCGCCTCCCCGATTAAACCGGTCGGGGTTAGGGGATATTCTATGTTCACATGTTGCGCTGTGGGATTGGAAATTCGCTCATGATGAAATCGGGGAAGCCTATGATGCTGGAGCGATAGATGCAATGCATGCCTGGCTCGAGCGGATCCGTGACAATGCAGACGAAATCCGTCAGGTGACGCAACCGGGTATTCAATTGGTTATGAAAGCTTTTGAGGATATCAGTATCATTTGCCGTCGTTTCGGCAGCAGCCGTCCACAAGAGTCAAGTGACCATACCTTTGCATACAACGCCGAATTTCAAACTGGCAAGAACTTTCTCCATGGCGAATTGGTTGCCCTGGGTGCCTGGGTCATGGCAAATTTCCAAGACAATGACCCGGATTTTCTTTCGGAAACCTATAAGCGGACTGGCATCCTTTGGCAACCCGGCGAGATCGGGATCACACGTGAGGAATTCATTAAAACAATGTCCACTTTGAATTGGTATCAAAAAAATTTCGGTCGGCGATTTTCCATTCTGGATAAACGCAGCATTGATTCCCAATTTATTCAGAAGATGGTTGCGAATTTTCAATTCAGTGAATAAAACCTGGAGAAAAGGAGGCTTTATCGACGGAAACGGATAGTCCATACTGGTGTCAGGTTTTTGGTAGTCGCGTTCACAATTCTCCGGCTAGATATATTTTTCTTCACCTGAAGCTATAGAAAGAGAGGAACCGACCATGGATAGTAAAAAAGGATTCTATAATGACAAGCTTGGGTTGGGCTTGATGATCGGAGGCGCAGTGCTCTTTGTGCTGGCCTTCATCTTCATGAACCCACTCGGGACCGGCATGGGGGTGTCCGAATCGCCACAACGAATACTGCTGCTTTATATATTCGCCATCCTGTTCTGTCTTCCGTGGGGCACCTATTGGATGTATCAATTTGCACATCATCCGGAATGGCTGGCAATGGCGGGCCGCTACATTAAAGGGATGAAAGTGGCAGTCTTCTCACCCTATACCCTGGTGGCGATCGGTATCATCGGTGCTCTGTTTGCCGCAGCCGGTTTGGGTGACCTTGGCGGGATCGATCTGCAGGCGATGATCATCGCCGCTTCCGCCGCGCTATTTGGCGGAATCGTATCGTTCTTTGGCTTAGCCGTTGGCCAGATCATCGCGCGGATATTAATCAACCCGGTATGGTCTGGTGGGGCCAGCACTGCAGCGGCCACCCTGCTTCCTTTTACCCTGATCGATGCATCCATCTGGGCTTACACCGGATACATTTACTTCCGTTTCGTTCATGAGCGGAAGGGAAGTTTCCTACCGGCCTTTTTAACGGCATGGATCCTGACCGAACCAGTCCACCAATTCTGGTGGTTTGTAACCTACTGGATCATGAATACAAAGGAAGCCGCCATCCTGGCAGTTGCAAATGACTGGGTCGTATTGGGCGCAGGCACATTCTTTGGCATCCCTTACTGGTGGCTAAGCGGCATCCTATTCGTTCCAGTAGGCCTACTAGCTGGTGAAGCTGCTCGTAGGGCATTTATGAGGCAGAGAACGACATAGGCGCCAGCCTCGAAAACAGTTTAGGAATAAGTTTTCGGTAGCAGGTTTCAGTGGACTATAGCTAATAACTGATCCACGACAAGGATGCGCTATAGTCCACTGATTACTGACCCCTATTCAATTGTATACCCTTCTAAGATCCCCCACGTGTGCGGGACAGTTCAACCTACGCTCGCTGAATGAGATCTTTCACGGCCTTCTTCCGGCTTAAGTGTGAGCTTTAACGGAACCAGCAAAAGGTATTAAACACACTGAAATTCAAATCTTTAAATGAGGAAGCGATGAAATCAATCATTATTAAAGATTTTTCCTTCAATTATCTGCACCAGCAGGATAAGGCTCTCTCGAAGATCAACCTTGAGGTTGAAGAAGGGAGCATTGTTGGGGTCATCGGCCGAGCAGGGGCTGGGAAAAGTACCCTGGTCAAATCACTAAACGGACTCGTGCCAAAGGTCGAATTGGGATATCAGGATGGCGACGTTATTCTTAAAGGCTTAAATACCCGGGATAATGAAGTCAATCAAATGGCCCGCCATATCGGCATTGTTTTGCAAAATCCCGAGATCCAGATATTTTCGCTAACGGTCTGGGATGACATAGCTTTTGGACCGGCAAACCTGGGAATCCCGAGGGAGGAGATATATCAAAGGGTCAGGAATGCATTGAAAGAATCAGAACTTGAGCCACTTGCCAATTCCAATCCGAACGATATATCAGGCGGAGAGCAGCAATCCCTGGCCATTGCAGGGATCCTGGCCATGGAGCCCAGTGTCATGGCGTTTGATGAGCCGGTGTCCATGTTGGATCCGCTCGGCAAACAAAGGGTCATGAATATAATGCAACAGGTTGCCCGCCGCAACAATACGACCAGCATCACGACCGAATCCGGGGCGGACATTGAATCGATCGCTGACGTGGTAGACCGGATGGTAGCTATCGACCAAGGTCAATTAGTGCTTGATGGTACGCCCTCCGAGGTGTTGGAAAACAAGATCACGTTCGAGATCGGTGTTGGCAGACCGCAAGTCACGGAATTATTCATCAAGCTGAAAGAAAATGGGTACCCATTTAACCCTGTTCCGATCTCGATTAAAAAACGCCTTCGAAATCTTGAGCAACAAGTTGAGGCAGTTAGGCATCACCAAACTTAACCGACCCCCGGATACCAATGCGAATCAAGAACATGATTTTGGCCAGACGGTAATCGAAGTGGAGAACCTGCATCATTTTTACAACCCCCGGGTCCATGCATTAAAAGGCGTCTCTTTGTCGATCCAGGAGAGACAAATTGTGGGGGTCATTGGGCAAAATGGGTCGGGAAAAACGACCCTTGCCCGCCACTTGGTAGGCCTGCTGAAACCCACCAATAAAGATGCAGTATTGAGGGTGAAAGGCGAGAATATCACGAAAATGCGAATGGATAAGATCATTCGGAATATCAATTACGTATTTCAAAACCCGGATGACCAATTGTTTGCTGAAACGATCTGGGATGAAGTAGCATTTGCCCCAAGGATGATGGATTACAAGGAAAATCAAGTAAAGGAATTGACAGAAGAGGCTTTAAAAGTTTTCGACCTCAATCAACATAAGGAGCGCTACATATATGGCCTGGATGAAGATCTGAAAACCTACCTGGCTATTACATGTGTCCTGCCTCTTCATCCTGATATCCTGCTCATTGATGAGCCCACCACTGGCCTGGATGCCAAGGGTGAAATAAAAATGATGAAAAGCCTTGAATACCTGCGAGATGAGCTGGGGAAAACGATCGTAATCATCACGCATAACATGAAGACCGTCGGCAATCATTGCGACCGGGTCCTGGTCATGTCAAAGGGGAATCTGATCCTGGATGGGACCCCAAGAGAGGTTTTTGCACAAGATGCAAAATTGCTGAATGCCGATATCGTACCCCCACAGATCACCTGTCTGGGTCAAATGTTATCTGCAGAGTTTGGTTGCCCTCGCGATGTTCTTACCGTGGACGAGATGACTGAGATCTTTGTCTACAGTTTGAAATCCCAGGTCGAGAGGAGATAATAATGGATAACGTATTTGCCTTTCGAGAAGGTGCAACCTTTCTACACAAGCGGCTGCATCCATTGACCAAAATGATCGTGTTTTTCCTGGTTGTGTTCATTGCAGGGCTTTGGCTCGACGTGCGTTACATCGCCCCCTTGCTGATCATTGGATTCATCCTTGCCTATATTGCTAAAGTCCCGGCAAAATTATTCCTTTTTATCGTTGTCGCCCTGGCACTAACATGGTTTCCGACCCTGCGCAGTACTGTTGCCCAATCCAGACCTGAATACTTTAAAGTATTGGATCCAACATGGGCTTCTACAGGAATTTTGACCATCAATGTTCCTTTCCTGGGCCTTGACCGGCTTGGATTAACTTACGGCAGTCTCTATTGGTTAGCTGGACGAATTTGCAGGTTTGCAGGTGTCGTTACATGGGCGATCGTACTCCTTTACACGACATCCATCAGTGATATTACGAGTACGTTGTATAGTTTGAAAGTACCCACGCCGATTGTATTTGTTATTCAGATCACGTATAAATTCATTCCTTATATGGCAACCACTATTAACCAGATCCAGGATGCACAGAAATTGAGAGGCTGGAACCTCAAAACAGCGAATATCGTCAAGCTTTTTAAGAGGTCTGTTCCATTAGCCAATCCGCTGATGCGTCGAACAGCTGTGATTGTCGAACAGGTGACAACAGCAACACAAATCCGCGGCTTCGGTTCGGGAGCAGTCACACCTTTGCGAGATCTGACCCTTTCCAGCTTGGATAAGACAATCATTATTGTCACCAGCGTTGGATTTGTCGCAGCGGTATTCGCATTAATCTTCTTTAAAGTCGGCCTAATCTAGAACCATGAAAAGCGACTTGCTCCTGGGATTGGATGTGGGCACACAGGGTGTCAAAGGTATCCTTGTGGATGCTCATGGAAAGATCGTAGCGCAACAGGTTATTGAACATGACTGCCTTTATCCGAGGCCAGACTGGTGTGAGCACGATATGCTCCAGAACTGGTGGAAGAATCCTGTCATTGTGATCCGCCGATTACTTCAAACGGCTGATATCCATGCCAACCAAATCAAGATCATTGGCATAACAGGTTTATATCCGGCAGTCGGACCGACGGATGGCGAAGGAAATCCTTTAGCCGGTGCGATCCTGTATAACGATAACCGCGCTGTATCCGAAGTTGAGGAGGTTAATCAGAAACAAAGCCTGCATCTTACCAGTGAAGAAATGACACCAAAGTTGATCTGGCTATTACGCCACAGACCCGAGATTGCAGCCCGCATGGAGATGTTCTTTGATGCAGCTCATTTCCTGATCTATAAACTGAGTGGTGCCTATGTTACAGATACCGTCACAACAGGGCTGCATGGCGCCATCTATGAATCACCAACGGCGTCATGGCGGGCGGAGGTCTGTGAGAAGTTTGGCATCCCGATGAAAATTCTACCGAAGGTGTTCCCTCCAGCAACCATAGCCGGGGAAGTCACTGACAAAGCGGCGGCGGAGACGGGCTTATCAAAAGGAACACCTGTTATCTCCGGCATGCCCGATCTGATGGCATCCATGATCGCTGCGGGAACCGTGTCCACCTTCGAGACAGCCGTTTATTACGGGACGGCAGGATTAATGCCGGTGCTGAAAGATGACCTCATCCATGCAGCTTTTCATCCTTATCCTCATCCAGAGACAGGGAAATCTCACCAAGATGGTTATGTATACGATTATCCGGCCTATTGTCTGGCAGTAGGCGATTCTGTCCGCTGGTTCCGCGATGAATTCGGCCAAGTTGAACTTGAGGCTGAAAGGCGAGAGGGCAGCCCAAGCGCTTATGCCCGCCTGGATAATCTGGCTCAAAAAATACCCGCCGGTTCAGATGGTGTACTTTTCCTGCCATATTTGCATGGCCAGCGCAGTCCGGTGTTTAATCCCTGGGCGAGCGGGGTATTCTTTGGCTTAAAGAAAGTGCACTCTCGTGGTCATCTATTCAGGTCAGTCCTGGAGTCGTTTGGATACACCATTCGCCAGGGTTTGGAGAGTTTTTATCCGCAAGGGCATTCGATAAAACGATTGGTAGCAACGGGTGGCGGTGCTCGCAGCCCGCTCTGGCGACAGGTTGTCAGTGACATCACCGGAATGGCTCAGGAATACGTAGCGGAGGCCGAGGGCGCGCTAGGCGCAGCTTATGTGGGTGGCCTAGCTTTAGGCTGGTTTCATGACTTCGATTGCCTCAAGAAAGAATGGGTAAGGGTTTCAGCAATCAATGAGCCCAATCCTATGGTTAAAGAGATTTATGATGAGAATTACTCCCTTTACGTTGACTTACACAGCGCATTAGCCCCCATTTTTGCGGGCCATCACCATCGATAAAATCCAGTAGGAGGTTATGTTACATGTTCAAGTATACGGAAGCGGATTTGGAAGCAGGACGCAGGGCTTTCGGCGGCGGTACGGTAGGCGCCGCGTTACCGATTATGGTCGATCATGCCAAAGGTTGCATGCTCTACGATAACACGGGTAAGGCTTATATAGATTGTACTGCCCAAGCCTGGAGTTTGAGCGTAGGTCACAGTCACCCCAAAGTAACTGCAGCAGTTACCGAAGGACTTCAAAACTATTCCCATCTTCGCACCAGCTTTGAAAATGTTCCCAAGCTGCTGTTATCAAAGAAGCTCTCTGAGCTTGGACCCGGGAACCTGAAACTAGTCTCTTATACGATCACAGGTTCTGAAGCGAATGAGGGCGCGGTGAAACTCGCCATGCGCAATCGACCGGGCAACACCGTGGTCAGCCTTATGGATGGTTATCATGGCAGATCGTTGGCCTCGATGAATATGAGTTGGCCGCATCCAAACAATCGCTTTACAGCCTGGAGCGGACCGGTGGTCCGTGTGCCGCAAGCTTATTGCTACCGTTGCCCGCTCAAATTGAAATATCCAGACTGTCAACTTGCCTGTGTTGATCTCGCCAAACAAATTATCCAGCGGGGCGCATCCGAGTCGCCCATTGCCTTCATTATGGAACCGATACAAGGGAATGGAGGCATGGTGGAATTTCCAAAGGAATATTTCCCTGCGATCCGCAAAATGTGTGATGAATTGGGGATGTTGTTAATTTTCGATGAGATCCAGACGGGCTTTGGGCGGGTTGGGGAGTGGTTTGCCGCTGATCTTTATCAAACAGTACCGGATATCCTGGTTTTTGGCAAAGGTTTGGGTGGAGGCTTTCCACTTTTCGGTAATCTATTCAGCCGGGACATCAAGAGTTTTGAGCCAGGCGATCATTCTTTCACTTTTGCTCATTTTCCTCCTTCCATGGTGGCAGCTTTGACCACTATCCAAGTGATCGAAGAAGAAAATCTTCTCGAAAACGCACGGAAGATGGGAAAGTTGATTACCGACCACTTGAAGGAAATGCAAAAAAGTTACGAAATTATTGGAGACATACGCGGGCCCGGATTGATGATCGGGATCGAACTGGTTAAAAACCGCACCACAAAAGAACCTGCCCGGGAGGAAGCACACAAGTTCATTGCGGAAGGCCTAAAGCGTGGTGTGATATTTGGAGAAGCAAAATACAGAGGCCTCGGCAATGTGATCAAGATAAAACCTCCGCTAATCGTAAACAAAGACGAAGTTAAGCAGGTACTGGAAGTCTTCGAGGATATTGTAAAAAGCTTAAGTAATTGATCCACCTCAAGAGTTTACTTTAGGCAACGGCTTTGCACATCCTCCATTTGATCAAGTCAATGCTGTTGCAAATCGGGAAGTGTGAAATGACGTCCCTCTACAAGGATGAGATTTACCAGCAGCCAGAGGTTATCCGGCGATTGGTTCGGGATGAAAATGGGCAAATTCGCCGGCTTGCGGAACAACTGAAGTCTGAGCCGCCGAGCTATATCATTATAGGAGCTCGTGGAACTTCAGATAACGCGGCCACCTACGCAAAATACCTTTTTGGCATGTTCAACCATATACCGGTGGGTCTGGCAACGCCATCCTTGTTCACCCTTTATAAACAACCTCCGCTCATGCACGGTGGTTTGGTGATCGGCATTTCGCAGTCAGGACAAACACCTGACGTATTGAGCATCTTCGCGGAGGCTAAGCGACAAGGGGTAACTTCGGTCGCCATCACCAATAAGGCCGATTCCCCAATGGCGCAAGCTGCTGATCATGCGATCTATCTGAATGCTGGACTAGAAAAAGCCGTACCCGCGAGTAAATCGTACACAGCCCAGCTTGCTGCAATTGCAGCCATAGCTGCCTATTGGTCGGGGGAAGAGCCCTTAATTCATGAATTAGAGGGGCTGGCTGACTTTGCTCAAGAGGTCATAAGCCAGGAACCCGCTGCAGAGGCTGCCGCCAAAAAGTTTGCCAAGAAAAATTACATGGTAGTTGTGGGGCGCGGCCTCAATCAATGCACTGCATCAGAAATTGCTCTAAAAATCAAAGAGCTATCCTATATGGTTGCAGAGTCTTATTCGGCCGCTGATTTTCGACACGGACCCATAGCGATGCTGGACGAGGAATTTCCGGCAGTGGCCGTGGCACCCCAGGGAATGGCCGCAGAAGATATGAGTCAGATGATTGGAGAAATTCGCCAGACGAATGCTGACCTCGCGGTTATTTCTAATGTAGAGAGCCTGCTCCTGCAAAGTGATTTTCCCATTCGTTTGCCGGCCAATCTGCCCGAGTGGCTCTCGCCTTTGATCGCGACCATTCCCGGTCAGCTGCTCGCCCTGCATCTTTGCCTCAGAAAAGGGTATGACCCTGATCGGCCGCGCGGTTTAAAGAAAGTGACACTCACACGGTGAAGCCATACATGTGAGTGTCATCTGGCTTCCTTAAGATCGTAATAAGGAAGTATATGTTTAATAAGAACCGGTTGGCATGGGAGATTTTTCTGTTAGAAGAAAATCCTCCACCACAGGTTGATTTTCATCGTTTGAGTGTTATCGCTTCATTACACAGTGACATCCATCTTAAATCCGATAGAGAGGTGAAGGACTATGTCTTCAAACAAATGGAGTAACCTGTCGCAAGCTATTTCTGAGCGCAAAAATGACGTAGTTCGATTAACCCAAGAAATGGTTCGCCGCCCCTCGTTTGAAAAAGAGGCGGATGTGCAAGCTTTTATCAGCCAATGGTGGCGTGAAAGGGGCCTTGAACCGGATATCTGGGAGCCTGATATTGAAGAATTAAAAAAATCTCCGGGTTTTGTGAAGGTTGACTACAATTATCAAGGGCGTCCAAACCAGGTGATCCTAATAAAAGGTGCAGGAGGCGGTCATTCACTGACATTAAATGGTCATGTCGATGTGGTTCCAGTAGAACCAGTGCCTTGGAAGTATGGCGGTCCATGGAATCCAGAACAGAGAGATGGCAAAATTTACGGTCGCGGGTCCATGGATATGAAGGCGGGCATCGCTGTGGCGATGATCGTGATGGATGCGCTCCATGAAAACGGTATTCGCCTTAAGGGCGACCTTCAGCTCCAATGCGTAGTAGACGAGGAGAACGGCGGGAATGGCACCCTGGCAGCCATCCTACGGGGGTATCGAAGTGATGCCACCATCTTTTTAGAGTCCACCGGCGTTGAAAATGTTCTGGTCTCATCGCGCGGAGCCCAGTTTTTCCGCATCACGGTACCCGGCCTCGAAAGCGGTATCGAATACCAGTTTACCCACCCAAACGTGATCGAGAAGGCTTTCATTCTCTTTGAAGCCGTCAAGTCTTATGCGCTGTTGAGGGCCTCTGAAGCCAATCACCCTCTGTATGAATGGGATCCGACCCGAATCCCCTCCGCCATTTGTAAAATCAGTGCCGGAACCTGGCCATCTACTTTTGCTGCTTTTTGTGTCATGGAGGGCAGTATCGAGTGCCTGCCGGGGGAAGACATTGAAAAGGTAAAAGATAAATTTCGGGCGTATCTTCTCCAAGTGGCTCATCGGGACCCATGGATGCAAGAGCATCCCCCTGTAATCGAGTATTTTGGTTTGCGATATGAAGCGGGCGAGACATCCCTTGAAAGCCCATTTATCCGTCAGTTTAGCAGTTCCTATGAGGAAGTTCTGGGGAAACCACCGATGTTTCTTGGAGGTGGAGGAAGCGACCTTCGTTTGCCTGTCCTCTACGCGAAGAGTTCCCAGCATTTTATTTGGTGCCTTAGGAGGCAGCATCCATAGTACCGATGAATATGTGGATATTGAATCAATGATGAAAGTTGCACAAGTTTTGGGTAATTTCATCCTCGATTGGTGTGAAACGACCGATTAGTGGAGTAAATTGCTGTAACCGATCTGATAGAACACGGCCTATTACAGGAGTGTAGATTACCTGGAGGCAAAATGAGCTCGAAGTTGGCCATATTTGGAGGAACATCGGTCCGTTCTACGGATCGACCACTCGAGGACCGATGGCCGGAGACACGCCAGGAAGATATGGAAGCTGTCAACCGCATCTTCGAATCTGGCGAGTTTGTTGGAATTCATAGTTCGGAAGTGGAAGAATTTGAAAAAGAATACGCAGATTACGTCGGTTCCGAATATGCATTAGCGCTTGGTAGCGGGACTGCATCACTGCATGCCGCCGTAGTGGCAGCGGGCTGTCAACCGGGCGATGAAGTCATAATCCCTGCCCTTACATTTGTGGCTTCAGCGAATGCCGTATTGCACCAGGTTTGCATTCCTGTCTTTGTGGATATTGATTCGCGCACCTATAATATCGATCCGTCTTCGGTCGAGGAGAAGATTTCTCCACGCACACGCGCCATCATGGCGGTGGATCTACATGGCTTACCCTCGGATTATGATGCTCTGCGGATCATTTCAAGCAAGCATGGTTTGGTGATTATTGGCGACGCAGCGCATGCAATGGGTGCATCGTACAAAGGTCAAAAAGTTGGCGGCCTTGCTGATATTACGGGCGCCAGTATCATGCCAGCCAAACAACTGGCTACATGCGGTGAAGGAGGAATGTTCTCAACCAACCACCTGGAATATTACAACCGTGCCAGCATGATCCGGATGTTTGGGGAGGTGATCCAAAAAGACCAGCCACGCGCCTACAACTCCTACACCCTTGGCTATAACTATCGAATTAATCCGGTGCAAGCGGCTTACGGGCGCAGCCAACTCCGTCGCTTGGACGAGTACGCCTCCCTTTTTCAGGCAAACGGAACGTATCTGGCCAAAGGTCTAAAGGAACTCAAGGGGATAGAGCCTCCTTTTATACCTGAAGGTTGTACTCATGTGTACCATATGTTCCGAATGAAATTTAACCCAACAGACGCTGGTTTATCGATCGAGGCCGGTCGTTTCGCACAGGCTGTCCAGAATGCCATGGCGGCAGAAGGATTACCACTTCGCTTTTACCAAAACGCTCCGGTACCCGGCCAGACAATTTTCCGCAGCAAGGAAGGCTTCGGACATGGCATCCCGTGGTCGCTACCGGGTGCGCGGGAAATTACCTATAACATCGAGGAATACCCGGTTACCCTTGACACCCTCAATACCACCCGCTGCATCGGTCTATCAGGTACCTCCGGACCGAACTATTTCCGGAACAAACGGACCATGGACCTTTATCTGGAGGGATTTCGTAAATTATGGGAGAACCTTTCTTTGCTTGCTGATTATAGTCAGAAGATCGATTATCAACCACCGTGGACATTTGCGGCACCATCTACCCGGGGAATCTGGACAGTGATCACGCCCGGAATGGCGTGAGGAGAACAGGAATGGATCTGATCGAATTAGCTAACGAGGTATTGGAACGAGAAAGCAAAATGCTGCACCAGCTTGCAGCGCGGCTGGATGATTCATTCGAAAAGGCAGCTCACCTTCTTGCAGATTGCAAAGGGCACGTGATCACTTCCGGGGTTGGTACGACAGGTATTGTAGCCCGACGTTTTGCGCATTTACTGTGCAACGTGGGCTGCCCCGCTCTTTTCTTACACGCTGGAGACAGTCTCCATGGCTCATCAGGCGCCATACGGCAGGAGGATGTACTAGTGCTATTTTCAAAAACCGGGGAAACATCTGAAACCTGCAACCTCGCCAGATTGGTTAAAGGCCGGTTCACTCCAATACTCGCTTTCACGGCAAAACCAGATTCAACCATCGGGCGAATCAGCGATATTGTCATCCAGGTAGATACGCCATCTGATGTAGATCCCTATCAAGGCTTGATGGCTGCCGGCAGCACCTTGGCTCTAGACGCCATTTGTGATGCTCTGATTTTTGCCGTACTTGAACTGAAAGGCACCCCCCGCGAGAAATTTATTAATGGACATCCGGGCGGTGTTATTAGTAGTTTAAAGAAGGAAAAACTATGAGTCATGTCACTGATCTTAGACTTGCCATCCAAGGGGGGGAAAAAGTGCGTAAACATCCCCTGCCCATGTGGCCTGCTTATGGGGAAGAAGAGATCGAGGTTGCCAATCAAGTTCTACGTTCCGGGCACTTGGCGCGTCAAGGCGGCTCCTGGGTGCAGCGTTTTGAAAAGGAATATGCCGAGAAATTTGGCGTCAAACATGCGATCGCCGTCAGTTCCGGGACAGCTGCCATTCATGTGGCCCTGGCGGCTATTGGGATCGGTCCCGGCGATGACGTCATTCACACTGCTCACTGTTTTATCGGGACAGCGACACCCACGCTACACGCCGGTGGCGTGCCTATTTTTGCAGACATTGATGAGCGTACCTTCAATATCAGCCCGGTCTCGATAGAGGAAAAGATCACGCCATATACTAAAGCGATCGTACCCGTCCACCTAAACGGTCTGCCCGCAGATATGGATAATATTCTTCGTGTCGCCCGGGAGCATAATTTGTTCGTGGTGGAAGATGCTGCTCAGGCTCATGGCGCAGAGTTTGCCGGAAGGCTGGTCGGCACAATGGGTATTTTCGGTTGCTTCAGTTTTTGGGAGGACAAACTTATTACAACAGCTGGCGAAGGTGGAATGATCATTACGAACGATGATAACCTCGCGGTGCTGGCCCGTAAGATCCACCACCATGGCGAGGTACGCAACGATGGTGATTACTACCAGGGGGAACGCCTTTATTATCATGACACCCTCGGTTTTAACTACCGCATGACCGAAATTCAGGGCGCCATCGGTTGTATCCAGCTCAAACACCTTGATGAATATGTCAGACAGCGCCGTAAAAACGCCCATCGGCTGACGGAGTTGTTGTCCGCGGTGCCGGGAGTCATTCCTCCGTATGAGCCGGCGGATTGCAAGCACGTTTTTTACAAATACATAATTCGCCTTGACCGCAAGACTACTCAAGCCACCTCGAAGGAAGTTGCCGAGGCTCTTTCAGCAGAAGGAATTCCATCAAGCCGCCGTTATCCCACACCGCTTCACCAACAACCCCTCTTTACAGAAAAGCATGGACAGGGAAATACCTCGGCACCTTTTTGCTGGTACAAAGGCAATCTGCAATATGGCAGTGGGTTACCTCGGGCCGAGCACCTGCCGAATGATTTAGTACGCCTGCCCCTGATACCGAACTTAAGTGAAGACGATCTTGCCGATATTGCCCGCGGTGTCAGCAAAGTTATGGAACATTTTTCCAAATAATGCCTTTTGGAGGGGCAGATCTGTGCCGGAGGCAATTTCGGTGTGGTAATCCGGGCGGTTGATTTTTCTTTTGATAGAAAGGCAAAGATGGGTAATTCATTGTTATCCGAATTATTTGGGACGGATAAGCCAATCATTGCGATGGCTCATTTTCCACCTCTCCCAGGGACACCTCTCCACGATCCCAAGCTCGGTCTGCAGCGCATGATCGAGCTAATGGGGAGAGACATAAGCATACTCCTGAAAGGCGGCGTAGACGGCGTCCTCTTTTGCAATGAAGGAGACCGACCTTATGCCCTGCAAGGTAATTTCGAGGCTGTTGCGGTCATGACGCATGTGATCGATGCTCTTGCTCCTCGGGACCGGCCATTCGGTGTCGATTATCTTTGGGATCCAAAGGTCCCGTTGGCCGTAGGTCTGGCGACCGGGGCGGCCTTTGTGCGTGAAGTGTTTACCGGCATTTATGAAAGCGATATGGGCCTTTGGAACACGGATGCGGCCGGCACACTGCGCTATCGTCACACCATTGGCGCAGATGTCATTAAATGTTTCTATAATGTCACCCCGGAGTTTGCATCCTATCTGGGTAATCGAAGCTTGGGTGACCGGAGTAAAAGCGCGGTTGTGTCCTCCCTGGCCGATGCAGTTCTGGTATCGGGTTTGACAGCAGGGATCGAACCTAAGTTGGAGGCGATTCAAGAAGTCAAGCAGGCTGTCGGAGATAAGATTCCGGTCCTATTAAATACCGGTGGAACTGTTGAAAATATCCGGCGTTTTCTAAGTGTTGCGGATGGCGCGATCGTGGGATCCAGCCTTAAAGTAGATGGATATACATGGAACCCGGTTGACGAGCAGCGTGTTCGTGCTTTCATGGATGAAGTCAGAGATGTGCGGAAAAAGACTTGATCCGCGACGGGATAGATGAATTGTTTGACAATGGAATGGTACCTCATTCAGCACCGTTCTTGAGACGGGCCCAAAAACAAATGGACAAGAGAGGAACTAATCATCGATCTAAACATGACCTTGTGGAGAAATATTAGTCTCACGGCGGTTGCATGGCTTGAAAAGTCATCAAGCTATATTAAAAGCAATCAAACCCGTTTAGGCAGGTTCAACCATTGCCGACTATGATGCCAATCTCGGCTGTTTTAATCCAAATCATTGACGGAGTTCATCAACGAATATGAAAACCCTCACTACCAAACCAAGGGGTACGATGGAAAGAGTATCAGCGCTGATCGAGGAGCAATCGCTGACCAAGGATGAATTAATGGGGTATTTGCGCCAGGTCATGGAGATCCGGGCGTTGGAAAATAATATTGCCAACCTATTAAGTAAAGCGGTTCTAAAAGGTGCATCACACTTGTATGCCGGGGAAGAGGCCGTAGCGGTCGGCGCCGTCTCAGCATTACGCGACGATGATCTGATCACCAGTACACATCGCGGGCACGGCCATGCACACGCACATGGGGATAAGGCAGCGAAGACGCCTGATGCCAAGCAGGACCACTACAACAAAATGATGGCAGAAGTATTAGGTAAAGCCGGCGGCTATTGCAGGGGAAAAGGCGGTTCCATGCACATTGCCGACGTAGCCCATGGCAATCTGGGAGCCACCGGTATCGTTGGGGGCAACATTCCTGTGGCTGTCGGCGCGGCACTTGCCCAAAAGTTGCTCGGAACTGATCGAGTGGTTGTATGTTTCTTCGGCGACGGCGCAGCCAATGAGGGCACCTTCCACGAATCGCTAAACATGGCCAGTATCTGGGATTTGCCCGTGATCTTCATTGCAGAAAACAATATGTACGGTATGTCTGTGCCGTTCAAGAAAGTCACCAAACTACCCGATATCGCGAGTCGTGCCTCTGCTTACGGCATCCCGGGTGAAGTAGTGGATGGCATGGATGTGCTGGCAGTGCGCGGGGCAGTCGGTAAAGCTGCAGAACGCGCCCGTCGGGGAGAAGGTCCCACACTGATAGAAGCCAAAACCTACCGCTACTATGGACACTCCCACTCCGACCCGCGTGCCTATCGTACACGTGAAGAAGAAGCAGAATGGAAAAAGCGCGATCCAATCATTGTAATGAAGGAGAATCTCCAATCGGTCAAGATGCTTACTGACGGTGAATTCGAAGCCCTTGAAACCGCCGTGGACGAAAAATTGGACGCAGCGATGAGATTCAGCAACTCCTCTCCCGCGCCAAAGGTTGAGGAGGTAACTACAGATGTATTTGCTCCAGCTAAATTCACAGCCGCAGATTATGAAACCGATCGGCGCCTACGCAATGCCATAGTCAAAGGCGAAGTAAAGCGCGAAATCTCCTATGCGGCCGCGTTGGTCGAGGCTGCCCGCGAAGAAATGCAACGTGACCCGAGGGTATTCATCATGGGTGAAGATGTAGGCTTGTATGGAGGCGCCTATGGCGCTACGCGTGATCTCTACAAAGAATTTGGTGAATGGCGCGTCATTGACACTCCGATCTCTGAGGCCACAATCGGCGGCGCGGCGGTCGGTGCAGCCATGGCTGGCATGCGTCCGATCGCCGAGATCATGTACGTGGACTTTACGCCCCTGGCCATGGATCAGGTCGCCAATCAGGGCGCCAAGAACCGCTACATGTTTGGCGGCAAGACCTCCGTGCCGATGGTGATTCGCACCGAAGGTGGGGCCGGGCGCGCCATTGCTGCCCACCATTCCCAGAGCTTGGAATCTCTATGGACGCATTTCCCTGGAATCTACGTTGTGATGCCTTCCACTGCCTACGATGCCAAAGGCCTGCTCAAAGCGGCCATTCGTGACGACAACCCCGTGATGTTCATTGAACACAAAATGCTCTATAAAGAGAAGGGCTACGTTCCCGAAGAAGACTATATCGTCCCATTTGGTGTCGCCGATATCAAACGATCCGGTAAAGATGTAACCCTGGTTACCTATTCCCGCCAGGTATTGAATGCGCTGGAAGCTGCCAACCAACTTGCTCAAGAGGGCATGGAGATTGAAGTTATTGACCTGCGCACACTAAAGCCTCTGGATATTGAAACCATTGTTACCTCGGTAAAGAAGACCGGGCGCTTAGTGGGTGTCACCGAGGCCTATGAAAACACCAGCTTTATCAACGAAGTCATGATGCAGGTGAATGAGCAGGCATTCGACTATCTCGATGCCCCGATGGTGCGTGTTGCCGCCGCCAATGTGCCTGTGCCGCGGGCGGAAACCCTCGAAGATGAAGTGATCCCCAACGTGGGCCGCATCATGGCGGCCTGCCGCAAAGTGATAAGCTGATGGCCGAAGAATTTTTCATTCCCCAACTTGGCCAAACCGTCGAAGAAGTCATTCTTGTGAAATGGTTGGTATCAGACGGTGCACAAGTCAGCCGCGGCCAGGAATTGATGGAAGTCGAAACCGACAAAGCCACCTTCCCGGTGGAATCCAACGCCAAGGGGATCATCCATATTGGCCCCTATAAAGAGGGCGATGTGCTGCCGGTTCTGACAGTGGTAGCGGTGATAGGCACAAAGGAAGACAGCTTTCAAGTGGCAAGGAAGCAGACGACGACCGAGCAGGCAATGGGCGCTCAGGCAGCCGCTGAACAAGAGACAAGTGAAAAGGAGAACAACCTACCGTCTGGGATCGCTCAGGTCGGTTCATCCACTCAGTTTGTTTCTCCCCGCGCCCGCAAGTTGGCTGCTGAGAAGAAGGTCGATATCAATCAGATCGTCCCGACAGGTTATGAAGGTATCCGTGTCGCTGAGCGGGATGTGATTGCCTATCTGAGCCACCTACCGAAGGTCACTCCTGTTGCACAGCGCATGGCTGCCGATATAGGCGTTGACTTACATGCCTTATCCGGTACGGGTACTGGAGGTCGAATTGTAAAAGAGGATGTCGCTCGGGCTAACCCGTCTCCTGCCAATGCCGGAAGCGTATCGGGTGGAGCGGCGGAGCCGCCCTCCGTACGCCCTGAATTTCATTCTGCTGCAGAAGTTGTTGAACGGATTCCACTCAAGGGTGTGCGGGGCATCATCGCAGAGCGCATGGGCAATAGTGTACATACTACTGCCCGCGTGACGCTGGTTATGGAAGTCGACGCCACAGAGTTGGTGACTGCCCGCGAACGCCTGAAATCCAGAGTGGCCAAAGCATGGGGGTTTGCGCCCGGTTATAACGACCTGCTTGCAAAAATCGTTGCCGCCGGGTTGCGTCAGTTCCCCTATATGAACGCCCGGCTGGCTCCGGATGCCATTGAGATCATGGCGCAGGTCAACATCGGCATGGCAGTCGATACCGAGCGTGGACTGCTGGTTCCTGTGATCCGCGGCGTAGACCAGAAGAACCTGCGCCAGTTTGGAGAAGAATTCCGTGCACAGACTGAGAAAGCGCGCAGTGGCCACTCCATGCCTGACGACTTAAGCGGCGGCACTTTCACCATCACAAGCCTGGGAGTCTACGAGGTGGATGCTTTTACACCGGTCATCAATCTACCAGAGGCTGCTATTCTGGGAGTTGGTCGAATTGCCCCAAAGCCGATCGCAAAGGACGATCAGGTAGTCATCCGTAAAATGTGGACATTGAGTTTGGTCTTTGATCACCGCCTGATCGATGGCGCTCCTGCCGCGCAATTCATGCAATATATAAAACAGCTTATTGAAGAGCCCTATTTATTATTAACCGAATGAGTAATATCCTGCCAGGATATGTTTTTACAGCAATCTTTCGGCAATCACGATAGAAGGAGCGGAAGCAATGGACGAATTGATGGGATTTTTCCAAACATGGAGGACTGAATAGACTTGGTACGCCCACCTATATGGTATGGACGAGATGTCCGGGGACTCTTAATCAGCAGGTTCAGGGTTCAAGTCCCTTGTCGGTGAACCAAAACGGACAAAGACTTTATCGTTCTTATAATGTCATAAAACGGGTCCTTCATGATTTCCGGGAGCCAAGCTCGAAATGGGAGGTTGCTAAAGGGAAAACCGTGCTGACACCTATGAATAAAAAATATCAACCTATATTGTTCGTGTAAGCAGATCGATACGGGTCCTATATACCTGCTTTTCTTTAGATATCCCCTAAGTATTGTCGTCTTATCTTTTGCAGAGCACGAAAAATCAGAAGAGAATATCCGGCCCACTGCTTGACCGGATCGATATTCAGGTTGAAGTGCCGCGCATGGATTATCAGAAGTTGAGCAGCGATAGATTGGGAGAGTTGTCAGAGTGCATTCGTGAAAGAGTTGAAGCAGCGCGTCAGAAACCGCGCGATAGATTTTCCAATATGAAATCAAATAACGTGATTTCTAACGCGGATATGCGCGTAGGAGATGTGCGGTTGTTTTGCAAATTGGACGAAGCGGGGGAAAGCTTGATCCGTGCGGCGATGGGACAGATGAATTTGTCAGCACGAGGACATCACCGGGTGTTGAAGCTGGCGCGGACGATCGGCGATCTGGCAGAGTGCGAGCGGATCCAGGCTGCGCATATCGCTGAAGCCTTACAATATCGACCTAGAGTTCTGTCATAGGCTAGCTTCGTGCGCCGGTGTGAGACGTTCCGGAAGAACACCGGGATGCTTCGCCAATGCAGGCTTGAGGCCTGCTCGCCCGAGCGGAAACCTCAGTGAACGGCTTGTGGTCTACGGTTGGGTACCAGAATGACATTGCCAACCGTCTAACCAGAACTGTTCTTATCACGAAAAGCCAGGTGGGAGTAATTACGAATAAACTATCTGCATGATAAACGATTTTCGATCATTTTGCTTTCTACCCATCACCGAACAATCAGCACGGGGCAGGGTGCGTGGCTGACTACTTTTTGACTCTGGCTGCCGAGCACGAGACCGGCCAGCTTTCCCAAGCCGCGAGAACCCATGACGATCAGATCACACTTTCGAATCTCTGCCACTTTGATGATCTCCTCCGCCGGCGAGCCTTCCAGTATCTCTTTGCGAATCTCACCGGGGATTTTGCCCACTGCTTCAACTCCCATTTGTAAGACAGGGTTGGCCTCCTCCATACGAGCAGTGATCGCAGCCTGCAAATTCGGCTCACCCAGGTAGGCGGGGATCGGATCGTATGCGACCACGATCCACAAGTTATCCGATTTCATCACCCTGGCCAGATCGCCTGCCTTCCTGGCTGCGTGCAGCGCATGTTCCGATCCGTCAACAGCGAGGACAATATTCTTAAACATCTTTCCTCCAAAGGCGCATGCCCAACTATCTTTGGTATGAGGTAATAGACTTTAACTCAACCTTTTTAATAGGAAAATCGTAATCTCTAAAATCTGTCAGACGACAAGATTACACCTTAAATCGTGCTATTGTCATGCTTTGTAGTTCCTCTCCTTCTTCTCAAACCAACCTCTGTCCACCGGCGAGTGAAGTTCTCGAAAGCCAGTCGCTGACCCTCGAGGTCAGTACCGCTCTTTGGATAATCTTCACATCGAGACAACTTTTGTCAATCTACTATTTCCAGTTCAATTTTTGTTCGATGAACTGCGTCGGACAGGAATGACTGGCAGTGCTTCTATTCCCTGCTTGTCTAGCTTCAAGTAAACGGTATTATCGCCATAGCGATCGATCTGGCTAACGGGGATGGTCACATCCTTCTGCCCCCACAGATGACCTTCATGCAGCACCAGATGAGTGATGTGATCGTTGTTGGGGTTAATAAGGAATTCATCCACGCGGCCGACTTTACCGTCGGTCGCTTCCACGCTAGTCCCTCTCGTAATCGCGAGTTCGTTAGCGGGAATATGTTCCATTTCAATTTTCATGAATTCGGCGTCCGGAGCATAATAAGGCCACATCATATATGGACTCGCGGTAAAACCCGTCAGATTGGAGGGGATGAATTTTACCTGGTCGAACCTTGGCATCTTCGATATTTCTGCACGCGTGCAATCCAGCCGGATCAATTCTGGTGTGCTTTCCGTAATATGATCAATGGAAATCATATATTCGGTTTCTGGGAACACCCCGTTACTGACCACCAGGTGAGTAATTTTTTCGGTGGTCGGCATTAGTATCACGTGAGTTGACTTGCCACAGGGGCCGTCCGAGCACCTAACGTTGGCGTTGATCGGGATATCCATAAGGTTTTGCCTCTTTTCTATTTAGGTGAATCTAAGGTATTAAGGTTTAGTTCCTACAAGGTAAGCAGAAGATTCGTCCAAGACCAATGTACAGTTTATTCAATTCCAGTACTTCTTTCGGATCCAAGCAAACTCTCCCGGCTGGTTTCGCCGCCCAGGGGACTGTGTATCCCGGCTCAACTCCTTCCAACGCCCTGAAAACTTTAAGCATGGGAGTACTTGGGCGACCTCTACCCTTGAGAACGTGCAAAATATGATGAGCTGCCTCGAGCAACCAGGCAGAATCAATATCTTTCATTAAGATCTGCAAGAGTGGTTCCAGACCAGCGAAATCAAGCGCGATCAGAGCTTCCATGGCTGCCCAACGCACAATCGTTTCGGTTTAGCCTTGTTGTCATCGAACTAATCCCGTAAATATATTAATACAAACGCTCCCCAGCGACATCCTGCGCCCGGGGAGTATTTGTATCCGCCACTTGGGGGAGAACCCGTTGTTGCCCACCAATATTTCTTGAACAGACGGACAGGGGAGGACTCAATAAACCGGCTCAGATCCTCGCAAGCGAAATAGCGAAACGATGTCCAGTATTAGTCAGCAACCACAGCCATCCTACGCCGGTTCCTTGCTTTTTGAAACCGAGATTTCTTCGCGCTTCGATGCCGTGAATTCCAAACCCTTCTTGCCGCGTTTTACATGAATAGTCTGTCCTTCATGGAAATCTCCTGCCAGCATCTTCACGGCCAGCGGATCTTGAAGTTCGCGTTGGATCGCTCTCTTTAACGGACGGGCACCATAATCCGCGTCGTAGCCGACCTCTGCCAGGTACGCGCGCGCTTCGGGGTTGATGTCCAATTCAAGGCCGCGATCAGCAAGCAGAGCAGAAACATGCCGGAGTTGAATCTCAACGACCTGTTCCAAATCGGAGCGACTGAGCGGATGAAAAATGATGATCTCGTCTATTCTATTCAGAAACTCAGGCCTAAAGTGCTCCTGAAGAACATGCGTGATTGCCTCGCGCATTACCTCGCCGCCCTGCTTCTCGCCCATCCACAGCTCACTACCCAGGTTGGAGGTCATGATGACGAGTGTGTTGCGAAAATCCACCGTGCGCCCCTGACCATCCGTCAGACGGCCGTCATCGAGCAACTGGAGAAGCACGTTGAAGACATCCGCGTGAGCCTTCTCGATCTCGTCGAACAAGACCACACTGTATGGGCGCCGGCGCACTGTTTCTGTTAGCTGACCGCCTTCCTCATAGCCTACATATCCGGGCGGTGCCCCGATCAGGCGGCTGACGGTGTGCTTCTCCTGATATTCACTCATGTCGATCCGGATCATGGCGCGCTCATCGTCGAACATAAACTCGGCCAGGGCACGCGCCAACTCGGTCTTGCCGACGCCCGTGGGACCGAGGAAGATGAAGGAACCAAGCGGCCGGTTCGGGTCCTGCAAACCTGCACGGGCACGCCGGAGGGCATTCGAGACAGCGCGAAGGGCGTCATCCTGCCCGACCACTCTTTCACGCAATCGTTCTTCCATGTGCAGGAGTTTCTGTGTCTCGCCTTCCAATAATTTTGAGACAGGGATGTGTGACCAGCGGGCCACGATCTCGGCAATCTCCTCAGCATCCACTTCTTCTTTAAGCAAGGCGCCGCCGTGCGCATTGAGCTCCTTTATACGGCGCTCTGCATCGGTCAATTTTGTCTCAAGTTCCCGTAGAGTCTCATAGCGCAGCCGGGCCACCTTTTCCAGGTCAGACTGTCTCTCGGCGCGCTCCATCTCTTGACGTGTCTGCTCGATCTGTTCCTTGATCGAATTTAATTCGGTGATAGCCTTCTTCTCAGTCTGCCAGCGCGCCTGAAGTTCATGAGACTTTTCCTTCAGGTCTGCCAGCTCCTTTTCTATGTTATCGAGCCGTTCTTTGGATATCTTGTCGCGCTCCTTTTTAAGCGCCTGACGTTCTATTTCAAGTTGCATCACCTGCCGGTCGACCTCGTCCAGAGCCTGCGGCTTGGAATCGATCTCGGTGCGCAGCCGCGCCGCCGCCTCGTCAATCAGATCGATCGCTTTATCCGGCAGGAATCGATCGCTAATGTAACGCTGTGACAGCGTGGCAGCCGCGATCACTGCAGCATCGGTGATACGCACACCATGGTAGACCTCATAACGCTCCTTGAGGCCGCGCAGAATGCTGATCGTATCCTCCACAGACGGTTCTTCCACAATCACCGGCTGGAACCGGCGCTCCAGTGCGGGATCTTTCTCAATATATTTGCGATATTCATCCAGGGTGGTAGCTCCGATCAGATGCAACTCACCGCGCGCCAGCATGGGCTTTAACATATTGCTGGCATCCATGGAGCCCTCGGCTGCACCCGCACCCACCACCGTATGCATTTCATCCACGAACAGGATTATTTGCCCATCGGACTCGGTGATCTCCTTGAGAACGGCTTTTAGGCGCTCCTCGAACTCACCACGAAACTTGGCGCCAGCGACCAGTGCACCCAGATCCAACTGGACCAGGCGTTTGTGCTTGAGTGCCTCGGGCACATCACCGTTAACAATGCGCTGGGCAAGGCCTTCCACGATGGCCGTTTTGCCAACACCCGGTTCGCCGATAAGGGCCGGGTTGTTCTTGGTACGCCGGGAAAGGATCTGTACCGTGCGACGGATCTCCTCATCGCGCCCGATAACCGGATCAAGCTTACCCTGGCGGGCCGCGGCGGTAAGATCGCGACCGTATTTTTCCAGCGATTGATAATTTCCTTCAGGATTCTGCGATGTAACGCGCTGGGCTCCACGCACCTGTTTCAGGGCAGCCAGGATGGCTTCCTTGGTCAAGCCGAACTGCCCCAGGAGTTTGCCTTCGCTGCTATCCATCAGACCCAGCAGGAGGTGCTCGGTGGAAACATAATCGTCCTGCATGCCTTTGGCGTAACGTTCAGCCGCGGACAGGACCTCCGACGTTGTGTGGGCCATGCCAACATCCAGGTTGGCACCCTGGATCTTTGGCCGTTTGGCAAGTTCCTTTGTCAATTCTTCGTGAAGGGCCTGGGTCCCGCCGGAGACTTTGGTGACGATCGCGGGGACAATGCCATCCTGCTGCTGGACGAGAGCCAGCAGAAGATGGATGGGTTCAATAGTCTGATGTTGGTATTCCTGCGCCAGTCCTTGCGCGGCGAGCAGGGCTTCTTGAGATTTCTGGGTGTACTTATCAAGGTTCATAAAAAGCTCCGTAATCCTATTCCTGAATTTCCAATTCGATCCAGGTGGCCTCGTAAAAGATTTCCCTATAGCGAGCCAGACGCATGTGCTGACTGGTTTGTTGGGTGGTCAGCTCGGATTCCAACCGGCGAATACGAGACTGCAATTCGATGATCTGGTTGCGCAGGTGCAAAATTGTCCCGGCAGCAGCCTCATCGACTCCCAGATCTTCTTTTAAACGGCGCTGGCTGCGCGACTCATAACCTTCATATGGGCCATACCAATAACGTTCTGTAGATGGGTTTTCGGGAATCATAAGTTTACCTCGCTTAAGATAGCCTAAGAACTGTTTGACCGGGCAGATGCCAACTCGCGGATGCTGCTGATTTCGCGATCGGTCAGCGCCTCAGGCAGTACCAGCCTGACGCGGGCAAACAGGTCGCCGCGGATTTTGGGATCACCCAAGTGAGGCATGCCCTTGCCGCGAATGCGAAAACTTCGCTTGGCGTCCGTGCCGGGGGGGATTTTCAATATCAGCGGTTTCTCTAGAGTTGGGATGCGGGTTTCACCCCCGGCAATGGCCGTAAACATGTCCACCGGTATATCGAGGTGCAAGTCATCTTCGTCGCGCTCGAAAGTCTTATTCGGCAGGATTCGGATGATCAAATACAGGTCTCCGGCCGGGCCGCCATTCTGACCCGGCTCACCCTGGCCAGCCAGACGAACTCGTGATCCAGTGTGCACACCCGCAGGGATCCCGGCTTTGATGCGGTGACCGTCCATTTCCAACGAGCGGTCGGCTCCATGAAAAGCTTCTTCCAGGGTGAGATCGACTTCATAGTCGACATCCCGTCCGCGGCGCGGGCTGGACGGAGTAGCTCGACCACTCCCTCCGCCGCCCCCAAAGATATTGGTGAAGAAGTCAGAATACGGCGAGGCGCCGCCGAAAAGGTCTTCCAGGTCTTCGGGACTGGCGTATCGGACGCGAGCCCCTTGGCCAGGTTGTGCCGACCAGTTTTGCCAATCGAAATCCTGCTGACGACCCCCCGTCTGCTGCCATTGCTGGTATTGAGCCCGCAACTCATCGTACTTCTTGCGTTGTTTCGCATCCGATAGAACCTGGTAAGCCTCATTAATTGTCTTGAATTGCTCTTCTGCTTCTTTGTTACCCGGGTTTACATCCGGATGAAACTTGCGGGCCAATTGACGAAAGGTGTGCTGGATAACCTTCTTTTCAGCATTCGGCCCTACGCCTAATATTTCATAATAATCCTTAAAGTCCATTGGGCACCGGTTTATTCGTCTTCTTGTTCATGATCGAAGCCTTTGCTATTTGTGGACAGCCACCTGATATAAGCAGACGCAATTTCCTCTTCTGTGTGGGTATCGCAGGCGACCAGGGGTTGATGTTCATCGCGCACGATGTGGCCACCGGGGATGGTCACGGTACAACCCAAGAGTCTGTCATCTGGAGTGTACACAGCAAGGATGTTGAATAGTCGGGCACATACGATGCAGCCATGTATCTCAGCTACATTCTTATTTTCGGGCTTGGTCATGGCTGTCGCCTCCCTTTTGGAGCCAGCCCTTCTTTTGCCAAGAATCCAAATACCTGGGTTCGGGCCAGAATTTCCCGGGAACGAAGTCAGAACATTCAACGGGAAATATGCCCCCACGGCGGTTGGATTGTGACCAGCCAAATTCGATCTCGCGGTCACAGCTTGCGCAATTCACATAGAACTGGTCACTTCCAGGATTGTTCTGCGGCTCAAATATCTCATAATCTTCCGGCTTAGACGTAAAGTCATCTTTTGTATACTCATCGAAGTCCCATCGATTAACTCCATCGCCTTCAACTTTGTCTTTTTCTTTCTCCATCTTTTCCTTGAATTCAAAGCTCCAGAGATGGTTAGCCTCGAGCGGGCCCCATTCCTGCCAGGTTTCACTATCAGGCCCGGCGAGAATTTTCCAAACGCGATAAACGGTCAATTTATGACCACCGCATGTTTTACAGATAAATTCCCAAGGTTGATGTTCTTTCATGGCGGTACTCCTTTCATAACGATGTCTCATACACCCCGGCGTGATTGATTGTGCTTAAGAGGTCAATCATGATAATTTAATGGTTTCGCTCTTGTTTACGACGCTCATGAACCTGCCGTTCAACAGCATCCAAGGCGCCATCGAGAGTGGATTGAAACTGCTCACCTTTTTCAGTCGCCGCGATATCATTTGATCCCATATAGACGACAATCGTCACTTCGTATATATACGGTGTCTGATGTTCCTTGGCAGGCTGCTTGAAGTTAACAGCTGCGCCTGACATGTCACTATGACCTTCTGCTAATTTACTAAGCCGGTCTACGGCCAGGGTGTAGTGTTCATTCTCGCTTTTCTTCACATCATCAATTTCATTATTAAACTCAACAGGAAAATTTGCTCTGTCCATTTTTCCTCTCCTTAGGTCTTCTAGATTAACAGCAGCTTATCCTACCGCCAGGTGATATGGTTTTGGTTTATCGTATTTCAATCTGACTGCCTAATCTAATAGCGGAAAACGGCTGCGATGGGCGAATCCGTTGGCATTTCATCCTGGGAAAGGGCGCAGATTGTTCCACCATTTTGAAGGGTATTCATCGCCGTGAAATCCAGCAGTGCGAGGTTGTATTCTTTGCTCTGCCCATTTGAACTACGAATCACTTTTCCATTCTTGGGATTGAACGAGCCCCAAATCTGATTCTCGACGGATAAGATGAGTTTGTCCACACGCCCATTGAACGCGGCGGCGACAATTTCCTCGATGTTATCTGTCGCTTTATCTGTGTCGGCGAGCTGTTGATATTGTTCCACAGTCTTTTTCGTCTCCTGATGGAAATAGGTTTCCACAATGCGCCAAGCCTGTTCCTGTAATTCTTCAGGACGCAAATTCTCAGGACCTCCGGTGATCCCTTCTTCCATGATATTTTGATATTCGCTGACCTTGCGGTACATCGGTAACAAATAGTCAACGCCCGCCAAAACAAGCGGCGCGTTTTGTTCGCGGAAGATCTCTTTGAGGCTGGTATCCACCAAGTTGAGATATTGCTCGATCCAGACCTTCTGTTCCTCATCGCTGGGTCCCTGCCCGTGGAACATACCGCCTCCGTCGCCGGAGTGCATCTGCAACGATTTTTGTGGACCATCGAGCCTGAGGGCTTCTTCTATATTTGCGGGTATTCCGTCCGGCAGGGCCATTTGACCCACGCCGTAGCGCGTTCCTTCAAACAGTCGAACTTCATTCTGGCTGATTGCCAAAATGAAATAATGCCCATTATTCGTGAACAATGGCAAAACAGGTTTGACATAATAGGATTGAGCAAGAACGAGCAGTTCCTCGACGCTAAATGGAAGGGGATAGTAATGGAAATCATCTGCTGCCATAAATATAGCCAGTCCATCGTGCTGATGATTCCAAAAATTGGAATCATCCAATAATGCCTGCGCCGGTTGGAGTAAAGCGTCCGCTTCACGCGGTCCCATCCCGCCGCCCAGAAGTTGCTTTTTCGCGTCTCGTAGAAGATTCTTGAAGCGGATCGGGTCCTGCTGCATTTCCCGTCCAGCGCGATGTGTTGGCAGAAAAATAGATATGCTTGGACTTGCCGTTTGTTGCGCGAGTCCTTTGATCTGATCCAAAGTAAGGTTTTTCATCGGTTGCTCTTTTTCTTATTTACAGTTTATGATTAATCTCAAAACGGTCATTACTTCGCTATGATATAAACGTAACAGTCGTACAGCAATATGGATATTAAACTCAAGTAATCCCGCGCATCAATGTGATCCCGGCTTTTCCAAATATCGTTTATTAATCTTTTCTCTTTTGGCGTATGGAAAACCTTGAGATAATTTTCCAGCATTTGATCGCCTAAACGGATTAACCTCTCATTGTCATACACTTCCGCGCTTGCCTCGAACTTGGACTTAATCTCGCTCAGTAACGCGTCGCCTTTTATCGCTCCGCCGATTTTTCTTTTCCTCGGTTCCAATATGCCAAAATGCGAGTCGTGTTTATATGAGAGCGTGTTTCTTTCAGCTTGCACCAGGGAGCCAATCTGCCTCGGCGACCAAAATGTGGAATGGGTCAACAAAGCCTTTTGCATCAGGGACTCGTATAATCCGCTTTTGGTATGGAACTCTGGCGCAACGTAATACGCCAGATTATTCATATCCTCCAGACGCAGTAATACTTCGTGCCTTTTGTTCTTATTTTTTGGATGGATGAGGAAACGATAATAGGGAACTCCCCAATCACCCTGCAATGACGAGGCAGTGCCCACGATATGCTCGCTCAATTTGTATTGAAAGAACAGCAGTATGCTTTTGGCGTCCATGTCGGTTTGATAGATTGATTCTTTCCGCAACGAGGGAAATATGGGCGCGCCCAGCGTTAGGAAACCGTATTGGGTAACCAGCTCGAAAGAGAGCGCCGTACTATAGGAAATATCCGTTATTTCTGGTTTCATTAACTTTTTCTTTCACATCGAATTAAGGAAAGTGGGTTATCCTGCAAATCCTGCCTGCTAGGACCAGCGCCTGTGCACCGGGAAGGTCGGTAGAGACTCAACCTGGTGTTTATCGAGTTTCAGGAACACAGTATCCTCTCGAGTCTCACCCATCGCCGAAAGAGGGAGGATCACATCTTTCTTTCCCCACAAATGTCCTTCCCGCATCACCAAATGGGTAATGTGGCCGTTCTCCGGGTTGACCACAAATTCGTCGACGTTGCCAACATAGCCGTCCGTCGCCTCTACGCGTGTGCCGCGGCGCACAGCCAGCTCCCCCGCTGGTATCTGTTGGTATTTCACGGTCTCATGTACGGGTCTATCATAGTAAACATAGGGTAAATAGAAGTAAGGACTATTTCGTTCATTCTACCCTGTGCAAAATCTTTGTTGGATACGTGATCTTCGATAAACTTCGTTTTGATAAAAAGATCCATCTTCTCCAGCTCTGCCTTGCTGCATCTCAATTGAATCGTATCGGCTATAGTTTCGGCCACAAAATCGACCGGGACAATGTATTCTGTGTTGGGAGACGCATCTTCCATCACTACCAAATGGCTCACCTGGTCAATAACCGGGTTTATCAGCACATATTCTGATCGCCCACACACACCATCTGTACACTCAACTTGAGCTTGTAAGGGAATTTCCATCCAGCGCCTCCGTAATAAATTACCCGGATTTCAACATTCCGATATCCGGTTGGTTCAGGCCGGATTGCCAGCCATAAATTAATCATACAACGAACATCCCTCAGCTACATCCTTCGGCCGGGGAGTGTTTCTCTCCCCCAGTTGGGGGGTAGGTTCTCAGTTGCAGCCACGCGGAGCTGCGGTCTGCCGACAGCAAAAGGATAAAGATCTACATGGCGTCTCAAGCCTGCGGCGGCGTGGCTTTTTCTGATCCCTTGGATCGATTCCCTTCCTGATCTTTCCCGAGGCTGGGCTCAAGCCAGCTCCGACCATCTTTCTCAATTAATACCTCCGCGGCCTTCGGCCCCCAGGTACCTGATTTGTAGTTGGGGAAGCCCGCCGGCTTGGACTTTTCCCACGCGTTCAGAATCGGCGTGAGGATAGACCAGGATGCCTCCACCTGATCAGCCCGCATAAAGAGCGTTGCATCTCCTGACATCACATCGGTCAGCAAGGTTTCATAAGCAGCCGGCGACTTTGTTTTGAAGGCTTCTTGATAAGAAAAGTGCATATCTACAGGACTCAGATGCAGGGTTGAGCCGGGCTGCTTGGCTTGAAAGCGCAACCGAATCCCTTCTTCGGGCTGAATATGAATGACCAGGCAGTTGGGCTGCCAGGCCAGAGCAGCCGCCTTTGGAAAGGATTGGTGTGGTACAGGTTTGAACTGGATCACCACTTCGGAAACCTTCGTCTTCAGCCGCTTACCGGTCCGCAGGTAAAATGGGACATCCTGCCAACGCCAATTGTCAACAAATAATTTGATCGCGGCGAATGTTTCGGATGAGGAATGGTGTGCCACACCGGGCTCAGATCTATAGGCAGGGACTTTTTGACCTTCCATGGAGCCCGATCCATATTGGCCGCGCACAGCAATTTCCTGAACTTGCACTTTGGAAATCGGGCGGATAGCCTTCAGCACATCCACTTTCTTATTGCGGATTTCATCCGCATCAAAGGAGACCATTGGCTCCATGGCGATCAGGGTCAGGATTTGCATCAGGTGGTTCTGGATCATGTCGCGTAAAGCACCTGCATGCTCGTAGTATGCACCTCTGTGCTCCACTCCTACTTGCTCCGCAACGGTAATCTGCACATGGTCAATGTAACGGCGGTTCCAGATCGGTTCGAACAGCGCATTGGCAAAGCGAAATGCGAGAATATTCTGGACGGTTTCCTTGCCCAGGTAATGGTCGATCCTGTAAACCTGTGCTTCGTCAAAAACCTCCGTGAGCACCGCATTCAGAGCAACTGCAGAGGCCAGGTCATGACCAAAAGGCTTTTCCACGACGATTCGGACGTGTTGTTTGTCGTGAGCCAACCCGGCAGCGCCGATCCCTTTGACAATGGTTTCCACGATGCCCGGTGGTGTAGCCAGGTAAAAAATGTGATTAGCCGGTCTATCCCATTTCTTTTCATGAGCCTTAAGTTGCTTATTAACGGCTGCATAGGTTGCGGAGTTTGCAAAATCGCCAGAGATGTACGAAAGGTTGGCAGTAAACTTCTTCCATGTTTTCTCGTCAACCCCTCCACATTCGCAGAAACCGTTTGCTCCATCCTTAAGTCTCGTTCGGAATTCATCTGTGCTTCCATTCTTGATATCCAGCCCAATCATAGCGAAACGTTCGGGCAACTGTTGGTTCAGCAACATATTGTAAAGGGCGGGAGCCAGCTTGCGCCAGGTCAGATCGCCCATACTGCCGAAGATCACGAGAATAGTTGGTTCCAAGTTAGGTGTCATTATCAGTATGCCTTCACTTTATTAATCTCATTCCCAGTGCGTGTGAAAAACGCCTTTGGCATCCACACGTTCATAGGTGTGAGCTCCAAAATCATCACGCTGGGCCTGGATCAAATTGGCCGGCAGCCAGGCGCTGCGGTAGCCGTCGAAATATGCAAGCGAAGCCATTAAACCAGGGATGGGAAGACCAGCTTTCACAGCCAGCCTAATGACTGTCCGCAGATGTTTTTGTCCCGAGATAACTGTCTTTCCTAAGTGGCGATCAATTAATAGATTGGGTAAATCGGGGTGTGCCTGGTATGCGGCCCGTATATCCTCAAGCAAAGCGGCGCGAATAATACATCCACCTCGCCAAATTCTGGCAACATCTTCCAGTTTAAGATCATATTTATAAATTTTGGATGCCGTTTGCAGTTGTGCCATTCCCTGGGCATAGGTGACGATCATTGCGGTAAACATTGCACCTTTGAGTTTGGTCAAGATTGCCTCGCGTTCCCCTTTGAGCCGGGACTTGCGGACTTTGAGCTTCTTGCTGGCCGCCTCTCTTTCACCCTTCAATGCCGATAGATTGCGTGCGACAACAGCCGCATCGATTACCGGCGTCGGCACCTGGATATCCATCGCATCCTGAGAAGTCCACATACCGGTGCCTTTTTGCCTGGCCTCATCCAGGATTACATCAATCAGATGTTTTCCGGATTGTCCATCGACCTTAGTGAAAATGCGGGATGTTATTTCCATGAGGTAAGCATTGAGTTCCGCTTCATTCCAGTCGTTAAAAACCGCAGATAACTCCTTATCCGATAGCTCTAATCCGCGCTTCATCACATCGTAAGATTCGGCGATCAACTGCATCAAACCGTATTCGATTCCATTGTGCACCATTTTGACGTAATGACCAGCCGAGCCTGGCCCGAGGTAGGTGACACAGGGGACGCCTTCCACATGGGCGGCGACCGCTTCAAAAATGGGCCTGACGCGCTCATAGGCTTCCTTCGGACCGCCCGGCATCAGACTGGGACCATTCCGGGCACCCTCCTCGCCGCCGGAAACTCCGACCCCCATGTAGAGAATGCCTTTTTCGGCCAGCGTCTTTGCTCGCAAATCTGTATCTTTGAAATGTGAGTTTCCCGCATCGATGATCAGGTCGTCCTTTTCCAGATGCGGTATCAAGTCGCGGATCACGCTGTCCACCACTTGTCCAGCGGGCACCAGCATCATAATGACGCGCGGTGTGGAAAGCGCACTGACAAATTCCTTCAGGCTCTGCGCGGCCTTTATAGGACGGCTTCCCGCTTCTTTTTGAAGCTCCTGAACTTGTGCTGGATCTTTATCGTAACCGCTCACTGAATATCCATGATCGGCGATGTTTAGCACCAGGTTCCGTCCCATTACCCCCAGACCAACCATTCCGATTTCGTATTTTTGTTCCGTCATTTCTAAATCTCCTTCTGATAGTTTAGCCTGCTTACCACGATGAATCATCTGGGAAATACTCAAATCTTTAACGAAAGACCCAATGTCTCGAGGGTTTTCTGTGTGGACTCGTAACTCTTATGAACAATGCCCCGAATCCCCAAGCCTTGAGCCACCTCGACAAACATCGCCCGGTCATCGATGTAGGCTACTTGTTCCGGGCGTACTTGAGCAATGTCCAATGCAATCCGGTACATGTCTGCATCCGGCTTGCGGTAGTGGACGAAACAGGAGGATACAAAAAAGTCTATGAAGGTACCCAGTTTGAATTGCCCGACGCGATAGACCGTAAGCTCGCGCCCTTCATTGCTGACGGCTGCGATCTCAAGCCCATGTTGAGTCTTCAATGCGCGCATCAGCTCGATCATCTGTGGAAATGGTTGGGACTGGGCGTACATGTACGACTTGAAATCTTCGCGTGAGAACGAGCGCTCCTGATAAAAGACGACCCGGTTCAAATACTCGTCCAGGCTAAGCTTGCCTTCCTCATAAGTATCGAAGGTCAGGTGATGACGCTCGTTCATCTCGTCATAGTCCAGGCCAAATTGGTCAGCCGTGCGTGTTCGAATATTGTGATCCCAGCCGTTTGTGAGCAGGACGCCACCGATGTCGAGGAATAAAGTCGTGATAGGGGAGGAAGGAGTCATGACGTCACCTGTCCAGACTGCAAGGCGGCCTTCAGGTCTTCTTTCAAGACTGCCAGCCCCCGGTTGATATCGGAGCCAAGGTGAATACGTCCCACTCGCCGTCCGTGTTTCCGCAGTGCTTCCAGATCACCCAGCGCTTGGGCGCGCTTGAAGACGCCGAAGGTGTAAGGCGCACCTGGAAGCGCAACATCTTCAACATCATCTGCAGTCAACTGCAGGAACAATCCTGTGTTTGGGCCGCCTTTATGGAACTGGCCGGTGGAATGCAGGAAGCGGGGACCATAGCCCAGGGTGGTGGGGATATGCAGACTATTTTGCAACATGACGCGGATATCCTGTAGTGCCCGCTGATCGGCCGGGTTCTCAGCAATATAGGCCATCAGAGCCAGATAATCCCCCGGGCGGGCCTGAGCCAGGAACTGTTTCAGTGTCGCCGGTATCGTGTTGCCAGTTTCCTTGAAATAGAGTTTCAAGGGACCTTTGACCAGGGATGGTTTTTCTTCAGGCAATTTGCCTTGATTGCGCACAACCGCCAGCAGACGGTTGGTGTTGTCCTTGCTCTCCTGGACATTGGGCTGGTTGAAGGCATTGATGCCCAGGATCGCGCCCGCTGTGGCCGTGGCGATCTCCCAGCGGAAGAACTCCTGTCCCAGGTCCAGAACATCGTCCAGGATAATGGTAATCAAAGGCTGGCTGGTTTCATGCAGATACGATACGCTGCGTTCCAGGATTTTATCGGTCGTATCTTGCATGCGGATATAGACGAAGACCCGGTCCTCTCCATAGGCTGCTGGCTCACCAATTGGTTCACCGGCCACCGGCAGTATCCCGGTGCCTTCCTTCCCGGTGCTTTCGGCTAGGAGCTGCTCCAGCCATAATCCAAGGGGAGAGATTGCCTTCGGCATCAGGAAAGTCAGCTTGTTACGTTTATAGTTCCTGGCCAACTCACCCAGCGCCGCGCCGAGCATGAGTCCGGGGTTTTCCCGGGCAGGGACACAGGAAGCGCAGGCGTGTAACATGCGCAGAGCACGCGCCAGGAGTTCGTTCACATCGATACCCATCAAGGCCGCCGGAACCAGGCCAAAATAGGAAAGGGCAGAGTAGCGCCCGCCGATATCCGCAAAGTTAAGGAAGGTTTTTCTATAGGCCCGCTCCTGAGCCATTTTTACCAGGGGTGTGCCGGGGTCCGTGATGACACAGAAATTTTCGCCAGCCGCTTCGCCTTTTATCTTCCTGACCTTTTGGTAGAAATATTCGGCAAAAGCAAGCGGTTCAGCTGTGGTACCCGATTTACTGGCGATGATAAAGAGTGTGTTTTCGATTGGGAGAGCCTGTTCGATTTTCAGAATGGTGGCAGGGTCAGTGGAATCCAGAACAGTAAGCGGCAAAGCATCCTTGTCCGCGGCAAATGTACGTTCAAAGACCATGGGAGTCAGGCTGCTGCCTCCCATGCCCATATGCAGTACATGGCGAAAGCCGGCCTTCAGAACATCCTGCTTGAAAGCGTTGAGCTCTCTCAAATTTTCTTCCATCTTTTCGGCGACATGCAACCACCCTAAGGCATCGCGGATCTCTTCCTGATCCTTTGGATCACTTTTCCAGAGACTTGGATCCTTCTGCCACAATCGGGAACTGAAATGCATCGCTTCCAGGTCGGTGATCCGCTCCTGGACGGCTTTGTGATAATTGCCTAAAATGAAAGTCTGCCCGTCCACGGTTTCTCTAAATGAAGCGGCTCGTTTTTCCTGCAACGCAGCCATCAATTTTTCGAACGCCTGGCTGAATTTCGTTACCCCTTCGTCTTCGAGTTCCTGCGTTGCTGCATCCAGGTCAATTCCGGCTTGGTGCAAACCTTCCAATATACGGTAGGCCTCCTGCGTACCTTCTTCCAGCCGCGAAGCCGGTTTGCCATGATCGCGATAAGCATTAAGAGTTTCCAAGGGGATCGTGTTGATCGTCTCGCGACCGATCAACGTTTCGACATACTTTACATCGCTGTAGGCCGGGTCCTTCGTGCTGGTGCTCGCCCAAAGCAGACGTTGGGAATGAGCACCCTGACGGGATAATTTTTGAAACCGCTCACTGCCAAAGGTTTCCTGGTAGATCTGGTAGGCCACTTTGGCGCTGGCAATGGCAACCTCTCCGTGCAGGCCAGCTACGATCTCCGCGACGGGTTCTCGCTTCAGCCTTAGTATTTCGAGCCTCGGGTCGACCAGCACATCGATCCGGCTCAGGAAGAAACTCGCTACCGAAGCAATCCGGTTCAGCGGCTTGCCCTGAGCTGCCAGGGTTTCCAACCCGACCAGGTAAGCTTCTGCCACCTCCCGGTAACGCGGCAATCCAAACAGGAGCGTAACGTTGACATTGATCCCTTCCCCGATCAATTGTTGGATGGCAGGCAGTCCCTCCCGTGTTCCCGGGACTTTGATCAGCAGGTTGGGCCTGTTCACTGCCGTCCAGAGATGATGGGCCTCGGTTATTGTTCCCGCTGTATCATGCGCCAGTTTAGGAGAAACCTCCAGGCTCACAAACCCGTCCCCGCCTTCCAGCCGATCATAAGTGGGACGGAAGAGATCGGCAGCGCGTTGAATATCCTCTATCGTTAGCGCTTCGTATATTTGTTCAATGCTTTTTCCCTCCAGTGCCATGGAGCGAATGGCATTGCCATAGTCGTGACTGCCCGCTATGGCCTTTTCAAAAATGGATGGATTTGAAGTCAGGCCGCTGACACCATCCTCGGTGATCAGGCCCTGGATTTCGCCATTATCCAAAGCATTGCGCCGGAGAAAGTCGAGCCACACACTCTGTCCAAAAGTCTCTAAACCCGATAAAGGATTCTTGTTCATTTCATTTACTCCTTATCTTCCAGTGCAGCCACCTTTGCCAGACGCCGTTCAAAGCGTTCGGCTTTCAGGCGGTGGGCTGCCAAATAAATCTGAATGATCTCCCAGGCCAGCGCAAAGCCGACTACACGGCCACCCAGGCAAAGCAGGTTCATATCATCATCCTCGACGCCTTGATGGGCGGAAAAACTTTCGTGAATGAGGGCTGATCGTACCCCGGAGACTTTATTGGCAGCAAAGCATGCGCCAACACCGCTGCCACAAATTGCGATACCGCGTTCCACTTCCCTTTGCGCGACTGCCCTTGCCAGCGGAATGACAAAGTCCGGGTAATCATCTTCGGGATTCAAACTGTAAGCGCCGAAATCTTTCACCTCGTGCCCGGAATCGTGCAGCGCCTTCAGGATGGGGTCCTTCAAAACATAGCCACCGTGATCGGTAGCGAATCCAATTCTCATAGTTAGACTCTTTCTGAAATCATCAGATTTTCTTCTCTCTTTTTACTACGGCGAGAGCCTGCTGGGTGACATGATCGACACTAAAACCATACTCACGCATGACAATCTTCCCCGGAGCGGACGCGCCAAAACGATCCACACCGATCACCTCAATGCCAGATCCAACGTACGGTCGCCAGCCTAATGAAACTCCGGCTTCGATGGCCAGCATGGGCACCCCCGGCGGTAGGACCGCTTCGCGATATTCGAGGGGTTGTGCGTCAAACAAATTCCAGCAGGGCAAGCTGACAACGCGCGCCCTGACGCCCTGAGTCTCCAGTATCTCACGCACGGCCAGCGCCAGTTGGACCTCGGAACCCGTGGCAATTAATATGATGTCGGGGCGCATGTTACCGGTTGCGTGCTCCAGCACATATCCTCCGGAACGAACGCCGAGCAAAAGTTGCGGGTATTTCTTCAAATCGAGGATCGGCAAATTTTGCCGTGAGAGAGCCAGGGCGACCGGTCCCTCTTGATGTTCAATGGCGATCCGCCAGGCAGCGGCAGTTTCGTTCGCGTCGGCTGGGCGGATGACCAGCATATTTGGGATGGAACGCAGGCCCAGCAGCTGTTCGACTGGTTCGTGCGTGGGCCCGTCTTCTCCGAGTGCGATGCTGTCATGCGTAAAAACGTAGATTACGTGCAATCCCATCAGGGCAGCCAGGCGCATTGGAGGCCGCATGTAATCGGAGAAGATCAGGAAAGTGGACCCAAAGGGAAGCGTGCCCCCATGGGCCGCCATGCCGTTCAGGATGGCTCCCATGGCGTGTTCGCGGATACCAAAATGGAGGTTGCTACCCGAGTAACGCCAGCCGCCACCGACAGAACCCTGGGGATCATCCATCGTTTCCTTTGGGCTTTCGAAGTCGCCTTCCCCGGCCAGGGCAGTGTGCGTGGATGGATCCAGGTCCGCCGAACCGCCAATGAAAGTGGGCAGTTTGGATGCGAATGAATTCATCACTTTTCCTGAGGCGATGCGCGTAGCCATGCCCTTTGCATCCGGGAGAAACCCAGGAATGTCCACATCCCATCCATCTGGTAATTCACCTTGCATCATTTGATGCAGTTCCTGGGCTAGATCTGGAAAAGATTGTTGGTAGGCGGCAAATCGTCGCTCCCATTTCGCTTCGACCTGCCTGCCTTTTTGGACGGCCGCCCGGAAATGAGCCAGGACTGCTTCTGGAATGTAGAATGTTGGTTCAAGCGGCCAGCCGAGATTTTCTTTGGTAAGTTTTACTTCTTCCACGCCGAGAGGTGAGCCATGCGCTTCAAAGGTATCCTGTTTATTCGGTGAACCATAGCCAATATGCGTATGCACAAGAATGAGGGATGGTCTTTCTTTGTTTCTTTGCGCGGTCTTGATCGCACGCTCGATTGCAACCAAGTCATTCCCATCCTCTACAGATTGAGTGTGCCATCCATAGGAACTGAAGCGCTTCTTGACGTCTTCCGTAAAAGTGAGGTCCGTGGCTGCTGATAAAGTTATGTGGTTGTTATCGTACAAGACGATAAGTTTCCCGAGCAGCAAATGACCGGCCATAGAAGCAGACTCTGCGGACACACCTTCCATCAAATCGCCGTCGCTGGCGAGGACATAGGTAGTGTGATTGATGATCTCATGCCCAGGTCGGTTATAACGGGCTGAGAAAAAGGACTCCGCCATCGCCATCCCCACTCCATTCCCAAACCCTTGGCCGAGCGGCCCGGTTGTCACTTCGACCCCGGGGGTAATGCCGCGTTCAGGATGTCCCGGCGCCATGCTGTCCCACTGGCGAAAATGCTGGATCTGGTCGAGCGAAAGGTCATAACCGGTAAGGTGCAGCAAACTATACAACAGCATCGACCCATGTCCTGCCGATAAAACAAAACGATCGCGGTCGAACCATTTGGGGTTGGATGGATTGTGCTTGAGGAAACGCGTCCACAGGACGTATGCGAAAGCGGCGGTGCCCATCGGCAGGCCGGGGTGACCGCTGTTGGCTTTCTGTACCGCATCTACCGATAAAAAACGGATCGTATTGATGGACAGGTTGTCCAGATCAACGGGTGATGAAGTTATTGAATTATCTTTACTCACTTCTACTCTCCTTATATGTTATCTTGTTATCGGTTTATTTTCAGCAACCGTGCATTGATAGCCACGATCACCGTACTCGCGGCCATCAGCGCCGCGCCTACGGCGGGACTGAGCAGTACGCCCCAGGCGTATAGCGCGCCGGCCGCCAGCGGAATGGCGATGACGTTGTAGCCCGTTGCCCAGGCAAGGTTTTGAAGCATCTTCCGATAGGTGGCGCGGGAAAGCTGCACGATGGCCACGACATCCAGCGGATTGCTCCGGACCAGAATGACGTCGGCGGTTTCGACCGCCACATCGGAACCGGCCCCAATGGCGATTCCCAAATCAGCCTGTGCCAACGCCGGAGCATCGTTCACGCCGTCGCCGGTCATTGCCACCAACACGCCCCGGGATTGAACTTCTTTCACTTTGGCGGCTTTGTCCTGAGGCAGGACTTCGGCGAAGTATTCATCCAGTCCGACCTGATCCGAGACCCATTTGGCCGTCGCTTTGTTATCGCCGGTGAGCATCATGCAGCGAATGTTCAATGCCTTAAGGGCATCGATGGCCTGCTTCGCCTCGGGGCGGACTAGGTCGGCCAATGCGATCGCTCCTTTCAACTTCCCGTCAACAAGGACAAACACGACCGTTTTTCCCTGCGCCTGCAGTGGCTCGACGCGCTTGTCGGTGAGATCGATGTGCTGTTCATGCAAGAAGCCCGGGCTGACCACCTTGACTTCTCTGCCATCGACCCTGCCTTCGGCCCCTTTGCCCGGGATGCTTTTAAAGTTTTCGACGGGCAGCTTCTTTTCCGAAGAAGCTGCCAGGGCCTTAGCAATGGGATGTTCGGAATTCGCGTCCACGGAGGCCGCGTACTTGCGCAGCGTTTCTTCGTCGATATCCTGCGAAAGTGTGATTGTGTCCGTAACACCAAAGCGACCTTCGGTTAGAGTTCCGGTCTTATCAAAAATGATGGCCTGCAGTTTTCGGGCGCCTTCGAAAGAAACGCGATTACGAATAAGCAGTCCGTTTTTTGCAGCCAGTGCCGTGGAGACGGCTACCACCAGTGGTACGGCAAGACCCAGGGCATGCGGGCAGGCGATGACCATCACAGTCACAGTGCGTTCGATGGCAAACGCGAAGTCCTTGCCAATGAGGACCAGCCAAACAAAGAAGGTGATCGCGCCGCCACCCAAGGTAATAATGGTGAGCCACAGCGCCGCAGTGTTGGCGAGGTCCTGTGTCTTTGACTTACTTTCCTGGGCCTGTTTGACCAGGTCGATGACCTGCGACAGAAACGAATCCTTGCCGGTGCCTTTGACTTCGATGGTCAGCGAACCCTCTCCGTTGATGGAGCCACCAATGACCTTGCCGCCGGTCTTTTTGGTGACCGGGGATGATTCCCCGGTGAGCATCGCTTCATTGACTGAGCTCTCCCCCTGCACGATGACACCGTCTGCAGGAATTTTCTCGCCGGGTTTGATCAGAACCTTGTCTTCCACTGCCAGTTCGCTCAGTGGCACGTCCTTGACACTGCCGTCAGGCATGAGTTTGTGGGCATCGGAGGGCATGAGCTTGGCAAGCTCCTCCAAAGCCCGCGAAGCGCCCATCACAGACTTCATCTCGATCCAATGCCCGAGCAACATAATGTCGATGAGTGAGGCTAGCTCCCAGAAGAATATCTTGCCAGTCAGGCCGAATACCACGGCGCTGCTGTATAGATATGCTGTGGTAATGGCAACGGAGATGAGGGTCATCATCCCGAGCTGGCGGGATTTGAGTTCATTGGACAAGCCTTTGAGGAACGGCCATCCCCCGTACCAAAAGACTACGGAAGAAAGTCCGAATAAGATATAGACGTCGCCGGGAAAATGAATGGCTTCCCGCAGTCCTACCAGCGTTTGGAGCAACGGTGAGAGGACGAGAATCGGCAGCGTCAAGACCAATGAGACCCAGAATCGTTTCTGAAAATCCGCCGCCATGTGAGCATGACCGTCTGGTCCGGCATGCGGCATTTTGTGTTCAGTCTCCATCTTATTCTGCATGTCGTCCCCCTGCTGATGATCTTCGTTTTAGTCGAACCATTTTGGGGTTGGATGGATTGTGCTTGAGGAAACGCGTCCACAGGACGTATGCGAAAGCGGCAGCACCCATCGGCAGGCCGGGGTGACCGCTATTGGCTTTCTGTACCGCATCTATTGATAAAAAACGAATCGTATTGACGGGCAGATTGTCCATATCAACGGGGGATGAAGTTATTGAATTATCTTTACTCACTTCTACTCTCCTTCGATTCGCGCTTGTCTATTTATGGGGGGCATATTTCCAAATCTTCCTCTCCGCCTGAGCCCAGTCCTTAGCCGGGTCAGCTTCGCGGCGCCCTCGTTACTCCTAGAGGTTATAGGCCCGTGTGGCGATCTACGCCGTAAGATCGAGCGATTTCTGGGCCAACAACGGGGCTTTCGTCGGGTCAAAAATCCGATACGCAAGCAGTTTCACGCGGTCATTGAAGATGAACCATATTAGCGCATAGCCCCAAACGAAGAGTGCCCAACCCCAGCCGAGGGGTGTCATAAAAAGCCCATAAACCGCTATCAACGTGGCCACGATTTGCGTGCCGAGCACGGCTATCCATAAAATTCGCGCCGGGCGCATGGACCAGAACGGGCCGCGCGTGCGCGTCAGGAAAATCGTCAGATGGCCGGCCACGGACAGCTTCAAATACATCAGGGTCTGGATGTGCGCACGGTCGAGATGAAAGACACGCTCACCGAGATAAAACAAGCCAAACGCGGCCACGACCCCGATAACGCCCAGCACCGTGGAAATCCCCAGCACCAGGCGCATGTTCCAGGCCTCGGGCTTATCTTTGTAGTGAACGTGGTCATAGGCGATGGACAGGATCGCGCCATCATTGAGCAGCGCCAGCATTACGATCATCACGGCGGTCACCGGATAGAAGTTAAATACCAGGATCGCCAGAGTCATAAAAAACAGCACGCGCAGCGTTTCGGCGATGCGGTATATGGCATAGCTATTCATGCGTTGGAAAATTTTCCGGCTCTCCTTGATGGCGTCGATGATCACCGATAGGCCGGGCGCCAGCAACACGATGGATGCCGCTGCGCGCGCCGCGTCCGTCGCATCGGAAACGGCGATGCCGCAGTCGGCCTTCTTGAGGGCGGGGGCGTCGTTTACCCCGTCGCCCGTCATGCCGACGATATGGTTGCGCTTTTGCAGGACATCCACAATATGGAACTTGTGTTCGGGGAACACCTGGGCGAAGCCGTCTGCTTTCTCGATGGACTCTGCCAACTGCGCTGTCTCGTGATGCTTCGTGTCGCCGAAGCCGCTGGCATCCAGGATATTTGTGCCTAGACCCAATTTCTGGGCGGTTTCCCGAGCGATGGCCATTTGATCGCCAGTCAGCATCTTGACGTTTACCCCCATCTGACGGGCGGTAGCAATGGTTGCTTTAGCGTCTTCCCGGGGCGGATCAAACAGGGGTAACATGCCAACAAACTGCCACGTACCTCCCTGATCTGCCCGGGCTACGCCCAATGAGCGGAACCCGCGTGCGGCAAATTCGTTGACCGCCTTCTCCACATCGGGGTTAACCTGACTTGCATTGGCCGACAACTCCAGGATTACCTGCGGTGCGCCCTTGGTCACCATGAACTCTTTTCCATCCGAGCCCTTGACGGTGGCTTCGGTGCGCTTGTGGACCGGGTCGAACGGCTTGAAATGAACCACTTTATAGTCCTTCAACAGCTGATCGTCCTTCAGGCCGCCGATCACGGCCATGTCGATGGTGTCTTTGTCTTCCGCACGTGAAGCTAGTGCGGCATAGAGGATGACTTGTTCGGCAGGGATACCGTTAACTCTGAATGGATCGCCCAGGGTCAGCTTGTTCTGGGTCAGGGTGCCGGTCTTGTCCGAGCACAGCACGTCCACACCCGCCAATTCCTCGATGGCTGCCAACCGGGTCACAATGGCCTCTTTTTTGGCCAACAGGCGCGCGCCGACCGCCATGGTCACGGACAGCACCGTGGGCATCGCCACGGGAATCGCGGCCACGGTCAGCACCAGGGAGAACTGTAACGTGGTGAGGATAGGGTCGCCTCGGAAGAGCGATACCGTTATGATCAATGCCACCAGAATCACCGCGAGGATGATCAGGTAATCTCCAATTTTCAGCACCGCGCGCTGGAAATGGCTGACGGTGTTCGCCTCCTGCACCAGTTGCGCAGTCTTGCCGAAATACGTGTTCGCACCGGTGGCATACACCAGCGCGTCGATTTCGCCCTGGCGGATAATCGATCCTGAAAACACGGCCTCGCCGGGTTTGCGCGTGGCAGGCAAAGATTCGCCTGTCAACGCAGACTGATCTACCTCCACCGAGTCACCCGTTAGCAAGCGCGCATCCGCCGGCACAATGTCGCCCAGGCACAGGCGGATGACGTCGCCCGGCACCAGCTCACGCACCACCGGGGTGATCCACTTCCCATCCCTTTTCACCCTGGCCTTGATCGCCAGCTTGGCCTTCAGGGCCTCGATGGCGTTGCCCGCCTGGTGTTCTTCCCAAAACCCAACCACCGCATTGGCCACAAGCAAAAGAAGAATGATGAAAAAGTCAGGCCAATGCTGGGCTACTGCCGAAAGTATCACAGCCGCTTCGATCATCCATGGGATGGGACCCCAAAAATAGGTGAGGAATTTCAGGAATGGATTGGTTTTCTTTTCTTCAATCTCGTTGGGTCCGTATTCGGTCAGCCGTTTCTGGGCCTCGGCTTGACTGAGGCCATCCGGAGACGACCCCAATTTTTTCTCTAATTCCGCCAGGGGCATGGTTTTCAAATCGTCTTTCGTATTGGGCTTTGATCCCGGTTTCGAGTCGGGAGCCCCGGGCTTTGGTTCAGCAACCTTGGACTGGTCCGTATTGGATTTCATATAATGAGTACTTTCCTTTCTTTGCTAGGCCGTAAGCTTATTGAATTGCGGGATATTTATTGTCATGCTCATGTTCTTTCCATGGCGGCAGTATATTCGCCGCGGCGCGCAGCCCGGTTGCACCTGGCTCGATGAACCAGAGCTTGTTGTGCCGCCAACACGTTGGCCGGCTCACCATGCCAGATCTCCAATGCCGGATATTGGAGGGCGCGGGAAAACGAAAACGCCAATGCCCAGGGCAATCGCGACTTGAATCTGACATTCATGGCATTCAAACGGGCCGAAGCCAGTTCAGCGGATTGGCCGCCCGACAAGAACGCAACCCCCGGAACGGCAGCCGGGACGGCTCGTAAGAGACACTCCACAGTTACATCAGCCACCTCATCCAGCGTGGCCTGCCTAGGGCAGGTCAATCCCGGCAGAACCATATTGGGCTTTAGAAGCATGCTCTCAAGCATAACGCCTTGTGTATAAAGCTGGTTGAAAACCGTGCGCAGGACTTCCTCCGTGACCTCGCAACACCGTTCCAGGGTATGTCCGCCATCCATGAGCACTTCCGGCTCGACGACGGGGACCAGCCCGGCTTCCTGGCACAATGCGGCATAGCGAGCCAGCGCCTGCGCGTTGGCTTCGATGCAACCCTGGCTCGGAATATCATCACCCACGGCAATCACTGCGCGCCACTTGGCAAAACGAGCGCCCATTTGAGAGTATTCAGCCAGTCGGTCGCGCAACCCGTCCAGACCTTCGGTTATTTTCTCTCCGGGATGACCTGCCATGTCCTTGGCACCGGTATCAACTTTGATGCCGGGAATAATGCCCGCATCGGTAATTGCTTTTATGAAGGGAGTGCCATCATTCTTTTGCTGGCGGATCGTCTCGTCGTACAAGATCGCGCCGCTAATGCACTCACTGAGACCGGGCGTGGTAACGATCAATTCCCGATAGGCGCGCCGGGCCTCCACGGTCTGGGGAATCCCCAACCTGGCAAATCGTTTATTACAGGTTGGATTACTTTCATCCATCGCCAGCAGGCCCTTGTCGCCGGCGACCAGCATCCTCGCGGTATCTATAATCTTCTCCATATTGATTTGTGCCCTTTGCGGCCGAAGCGGCTACGCTTCGGCCAACCACTTCTGTGCATCAGCGGCGTCGGCCTGATCAAAGTATCGGATCGGCGCTTTCGTGAAAGGCTTGAAAAACACCGCCATGTCATGCTGCCACTTCTTATCCCCGACCATTGCCACCCGTTCGATGTCGGCGAAGTGTTTGATGTCAAACTTGATGTCCTCCCATGCCGCACCTGCATCCCAGCCGTGGAAACCAGTCATGTCGAACAACACACGTAGTCTTCCACCTTGCCGGACAAGTCGCTGGAATTCGGACACAAAATCGGGATAATCTCCTTTTACCACCTTCCCGTTGACGTGAATGACGAGAATCTTCCCGCCGTTTTCTTCGTTTAGTTGAATGGGCATTTTGAATTCCTTGGTTTGTTCGGATTAATTTGTTTTCCACATTCGCTCTGCTTATTCACTTTTCGTTTGGTTCAGGCACATGCGTTTTTTCTGTCAGCGATTTCTCTTTTTGCGATGCGCTACGACCCCATTTCCAGTTCCGGATTTCCGGCATGTCTTCGCCATGTTTGTCAATGTAATGCGTGTGCTCGATGAGCTTGTCTTCCATCATCTGTTTCAGATAGGCTCCCCTGGCGCCCAACTGCGGGAGGCGATCGACCACATCTTGCACCAGGTGAAACCGGTCCAGGTCGTTTTGCACCCGCATGTCGAAGGCCGTTGTGATCGTGCCCTCTTCCTTGTAGCCCCGGACGTGCAGGTTTTGATTGGTTCGGCGGTAGGTCAGCCGGTGGATCAGCGATGGGTATCCATGGAAACCAAAGATGATGTGCTTGTCTTTCGTGAAGAGCGAGTCGTAATCCGTCTCGCTCAGCCCATGCGGGTGCTCGCTGGCAGATTGCAACTTCATGAGATCAACGACATTGATCACCCGGATTTTCAGGTTAGGCAGGTGCTTGCGCAGGATGGAAACGGCGGCCAGAATTTCCAGCGTGGGTGTATCTCCACAGCAGGCCATTACCACATCCGGCTCGGCGGCATCTTGGTCGTTGCTGGCCCATCGCCAGATGCCAATTCCTTCCGTGCAATGCACGACCGCCTCTTCCATGGTCAGCCATTGGGGCAGGGCGTGTTTTCCTGCAACCACCACGTTCACATAGTTCCGGCTGCGCAGACAGTGATCAAAGACCGACAACAGGCAATTGGCGTCAGGTGGAAGGTAAACGCGCACAATATTGGCCTTTTTGTTGATGACATGGTCTAGGAAACCGGGATCCTGGTGCGTGAAGCCGTTGTGATCCTGCTGCCAGACATGGGAGGCAAGCAGATAATTCAGCGAGGCAATCTTCCGACGCCACGGCAGTTCCGATGTTACCTTCAGCCACTTGGCGTGCTGGCTGAACATCGAATTGACAATGCGAATGAAGGCCTCGTAGCAGTTAAACAGCCCGTGCCGGCCGGTGAGCAGATATCCTTCCAACCAACCCTCGCACTGGTTCTCGCTGAGCATCGAGTCCAGAACGCGTCCGGAGGGGGCAAGGAATTCATCATTCTTTTCCGTTCGAGCGTCCCACTGACGGTTGGTTGTTTCAAAGACTGCACTTAGGAGATTCGAGACCGTCTCATCCGGGCCGAAGATGCGGAAATTGCGCTGATCCTGATTCAGTGTGTCCACGTCACGCAGGAACTTGCCCAGCACGAGCGTATCCTGGGCGTCAACGGCACCGGGCGAAGGCACATCCACCGCGTGGACGTGGAAGTCCGGCATGCGCAGGTCGCGCAGCAGAATTCCGCCGTTGGCGTGGGGATTGGCGCCCATCCGCCGGTCACCCTTCGGTGCCAGTTCGGCCAATTCCGGCATGAGCCGGCCTTTCTTGTCGAACAGCTCTTCCGCCTTGTAGCTCTTCATCCAGCTCTCAAGCAGCTTAACATGGTCGGGATGCTCGGAATCCACCAGGATCGGTACTTGGTGAGCCCGGAACGTACCCTCGATTTGCAAGCCATCGACAACCTTCGGTCCCGTCCAACCCTTGGGTGACCTCAGGACGATCATTGGCCAGCGCGGTCGCGTGGCGTCGTTCTTGTTCCGTGCATTGCTTTGGATTTTATGAATGCCCTTGATGACTTTTTCCAAAGTACTGGCCATGAGTTGGTGCATCTTTTCCGGCTCATCACCTTCCACAAAGTAAGGTGTCCAGCCACAGCCGCGCAGAAATTGATCCAACTCCTGATGCTCAATACGGGCAAGGACAGTCGGGTTGCTGATCTTGTAACCATTGAGGTGCAGAATGGGCAGGACGGCGCCGTCGGTAATCGGGTTGAGAAACTTGTTGGACTGCCAGGAAGTCGCCAGGGAGGCCGTTTCCGCTTCTCCGTCACCGATGACGCAGGCGACGATCAACTCGGGATTGTCGAAGGCGGCTCCAAAGGCGTGACTTAGCGAGTACCCCAACTCTCCACCCTCGTGGATCGAGCCCGGCGTGGTCGGCGCCACATGGCTGGAAATCCCGCCGGGAAACGAGAATTGCTTGAACAGCTTTTTCAGCCCGGCTTCGTCCTGGGTGACGTTCGGATAAACTTCACTCCAGGTCCCTTCAAGGTAAACATTTCCCACAATTGCCGGGCCGCCGTGTCCGGGGCCAGCGATGTAGAACATATCCAGGTCATACTTCTTGATGACCCGGTTCAGGTGCACATAGATGAAGTTCTGACCCGGCGTTGTGCCCCAATGCCCGACTACCAGCGGCTTCACATGCGACAGTTTCAGAGGCTCTTTCAACAGCGGATTGTCGTACAAATAAATCTGGCCGACCGACAGATAGTTGGCGGCGCGCCAATACGCATTCATCTTATGCAGAAGATCGGGCGACAGTGGCTTATCTGTGGGGTTGTATTTTTTTGTTTTCATCATGATTTTTGTAATTCCTTAAATTTTATTATCGGAACTCTTACTCCAGCTGTCCCGGCTTATGATTTATAGACATGCACAGCAATATACATGGCGAGCATCCCGAGCGCGAAGCCTGTACATACCAAAGCGAACGTCTGGAAGCGTGCGATATCGCCCAAAAACCACAGGACACCGAGGATAACCGCCCAAACGACAGCGACCGCAATGACATATACAATGAGCGGGGCGCGATTAGAACGCCAGTGCCGCCATGAGGCGAAAGCTGCAAGTGCCAGAACGAGGGCGGCTACAATGACATATCCTGTGAGTGCGCCCATGATTTTTTAATCCTTCTTTCTATTGTGCGATTTAAAACGCACCAAACTGCTTTGTGATCATCCATTCCTCGTCCGTGTGTATGACGCGCACAGCGCGACCTCTTCAGCCGCCCGCACTTCTCCAATTTTGCGCTCTAGCAAGGAATGCATTTAGGAAAGCGCTTTCTCTTGTTGGCTTCAACCTGAATGTTCCTTCGGATTCGGCGTATCGACCCAGTATCCTTGGCGATTGTAATGTCGATGCAGCCTGGTCTCATAATCCCGAGTTAGCAGCGACTCGTCCGTGTATTCCGGAGCCTGCTGGATGGACTCACGAGTAAGATTGACGAAGACTTTCGACTCGTCCCAACTTACGCGCTCGATCCAATTTGGTGAAACCAGAACCTTTTTTCCCGGCCACCAATTGCGGGTATCGACGATTAGATAACGAATCGCCCAAGTCTCGTCATCGACGATAAAATCCTCGACGTGGCCAATCTCGCCGTCTGCGGCTTGGATGTGATGCCCATCCACATCGTGAGTGCTGCGTAAATGTGCATCCCATGCTGCCTTCTCACGTTCGGCGGATTGTCTCCATTTTTCACGGTCACGTTCAATGTAGGGATAATTCCCCCACATGTATGCGCCGCCCCAATATACCGGCCATCCATAATACCCATAGTAGGTATTCTCGAATTGTCGCGAGACGGGTTTGTCACTGTTCAAGGATGGGCTGTCCTCGATCTGCTTTTTGGTCAAATCAACGGTGATATATTGGTCTCGATTATTCACAGAGCCCAGCGCATAGGGGGAGATCAACACCTGCCTGCCCGTAAGCCAGTCTCCTGTGTCGGCGACCAGATAGCGAACCGTCCAATGGTGGTCATCGAAGTAGAATTCATTAACCTTCCCTAATTCGCCGTCTCGGCTGTTCAATTTGTAACCCTTTAGGGTTTTAGCTTTGTTTAGCATCGTAGTAGTCCTTTCTTCTCTGAGTTTTGTTTTTATTAGCTGTTGTCGCCCGGCCGATATTGTGTTTGAGAGATCGGTTTCACCGCGATCTGCATGGCTGCCAACACTCATATTGCACCGGCGGAGGGTGGTTCCCTATGGGATGGGTCGCGCTCGGAATTCCTTTTTTCACTGGCCGGGCCAACGCCGAGAACGCGGCAAACCGTCCTGGCTATCATGCTTTCTTCGTCCGTGTGAATCACGCGGACGGCAACCCGGCTGGCCTGAGCGGAAATTACGCCTTCGTTCGCCGCGTTTCGGTTTTTCTCAAGTTCGATTCCAAGGAATCCCAGCCCATCGCAGATGCGGGCCCGAACTACGGGTGCATTCTCTCCAATGCCACCCGCGAACACCAACGTGTCCAGTCCACCCAGCGCCGCCGCGAATGCGCCGATCCATTTTTTCACCTGGTAACAAAACAGCGCAACCGCCTCGGCCGCGCGAACGTCTTCAGTTTCGCGCTCGAGCAAATCATGCATGTCGGAACTGGTTTCAGATACGCCCAGCAACCCTGACTGGAAATTAACGATTTCATTGAATTTCTTGGCAGTGACCTTGTCGGTTCGCGACAGATACCAGACCAGTCCAGGATCAAGATCGCCGGAGCGGGTGCTCATTGGTACGCCTCCGGCCGGCGTGAGTCCCATGCTGGTATCCATGGATTTGCCCTCGTAGACCGCAGCCAGGCTGGCGCCATTGCCGAGGTGAGCAAGAATGACCCGACCTTGCGCTGCGGACGGCCCGGCTACGCGAGCCAGTTCCTGTATCAGAAACGCATACGACAATCCGTGAAACCCGTACCGGCGCACTCCCTGTGCTTCATAACGGCGTGGGATCGGCAACAACTTTGCGACGCGCGGCAGATCATGGTGAAAGGCCGTATCGAAACACGCCACTTGTACCAGATCGGGAAACCGGTGATGAAATGCCTCTGTCAGCAGGATCTCTTCCGGCAAATGTTCGGGATCGAAAGGTTGAAGCTGATGTAGCTCCTCCACCATTTCCGTTGTGATCCGTTGTGGTTCGCTGTATTTCGGTCCGCCATGCACCACACGATGGCCCACGGCCATCAACTCCCCACGCTGGATGCGGTCCTCGATCCAATCCATCAGCAACCCGACTGCCACCGTGTGATTCGCGGCAGCTACTGACCGGGTGAAGTTGTCGGCCTTGTTCAACCCTTTTACCTCAAATGTAGTTTCCGGCAGTCCAATCCGCTCAATCGTGCCCTCCAGAGTCCGTTGAAGCGAGTCACAGGCCTCAAACAACGCGAACTTGATGCTCGACGAGCCGCCATTGATGGTCAGGATACATGCTTTAGCTTGTTTCACTGAAGATACCTCCGTCAACCAGCAACCTCCAACAATAATCCAAGTGGCGACAATTTCGAAATCGAATCACCGCTGCCACAGGATTCGTGCGACCTCCAGGGGGATTGCAACGCCGTCGTGATGTGGTATGACCCGTGCGGTATAGTCCGTAGCCGGTCGTGCCGTGCGGACTTGCGCGCTAAAGAGGTAGCCATTTGGCTCGCTCAATTGCGGGCCGCATATCATTTCATACCGTTCTGGTTCGCCGCCGCTGACTGCTTCCGCGTAGAGTTCTACCCGTACACTTTTTGGGTCAAGGCTACCGAGATGGACCTCGACTTCAAATTTGTGGATCCCTTCGTTGCTCGCAACCCTGACCTCGCCAAACCATAGGGTGACCCATTTTTGTTCCAGCGTACGTTGCCAATCGACTGCCTTTGCACCCGCCGCACCTCTATCAGCAGCGCGCTCACGGTAAGCAACAGCCGCCGGGAGATAATACCGTTCGGTGTACTCGCGTACCGCGCGGTTGGCAGAATACTGCGTTGTCAGGTGCGCCATGCTTTCACGCATACGCGCCACCCAGGCAACGGGGATGCCCTGCCCGTTGCGGCTATAAAACTCGGGGATGACCTCGCTTTCGAGAAGATCGTAAAGCGCATCCGCTTCGGCAGCATCCCAGGATGGATCGTCTCCATGTTCCTGGGCATCGCCCAATGCCCATCCCACTTCAGGCGTGTAAGCTTCTGCCCACCAGCCATCCAACTCTGAAAGATTAATGCCGCCATTTACGAGCACTTTCATACCGCTCGTTCCACAGGCTTCCCAGGGCCGTCGTGGCGTGTTGATCCAGACATCCACTCCCTGCACCAGGTGCTCGGTCAGGAGCATGTCGTAGTCACTGAGGAAGATCACATGCGGACGTACTTCGGGTCGTCGAATAAACTGGATCCATTCCCGAATCAAGGCCTGCCCTGCCTGGTCCGCCGGGTGAGCTTTTCCGGCCAGAATGAGTTGCACAGGCCGCTCGGGATTGGTCAACAGGCGCAGCAGCCTCTCCGGGTTGTGCAGCAGGAGGTTCGGTCTTTTGTAAGGAGCAAAGCGGCGGGCGAAGCCCAGTGTCAGCACATTTGGATCGAACAAATGCTTTGCATCGTCCACTACATCGGACGATATGCCGGCGACGGTCAACTGCAGGGACAATTGCTCGCGAACGTATTCAATGAGAGACCTGCTGGCAGCAGTGCGAAATTGCCAGAGCCTGTCATCGGAAACTCGACGAATATCCTGCTCCAGAGTTTCCGTTATCCCCAGCCAGCGGTCTTTTCCAGCGGCCTCGGTCCAAAGATTGTCGGCTGCTGCAGAGTCCCAGCTGGGTACATGAACTCCGTTGGTTACGTGACCAACCGGCACTTCGTCTTGCGGCCAGTGTGGAAAGAGGGGCTCAAAAAGCTTCCGGCTTACCTTCCCATGCAAGCGACTCACGCCATTGACCGCCCCGCTTCCGCGGATAGCCAGATAGGCCATGTTGAAACTTTCTGATGAGTCCTCCGTGTTCTGCCGGCCCAGGGCCATCAAATCGTGGAGGGAGATTCCAAGCTTTTGCTCGGCATAGCCACCCAGGTATTGCTTGATGAGAGCAGGATCAAAGCGGTCAAAACCGGCAGCTACTGCAGTATGAGTGGTGAATAGGTTCCCCGCCCGCGTGACCGCCAATGCCACTTCGAAGGGCTGCCCCGTCTCTTCCATAAAGCTCAGGGCGCGTTCCAACACGGCGAAGGCCGCATGTCCTTCGTTTAAGTGACAGACTTCCGGTTGGTTGCCAAGCGCACGAAGCAGACGCCATCCGCCGATCCCGAGCAGCACTTCCTGCTTGAGGCGTAGTTCCGGCCCGCCTCCATAGAGTTCGCTGGTGATACCTCGGTGAGCAGGATAGTTCGCCGCGTCATTGCTGTCTAGCAGGTAGAGTTTTACCCTGCCCACCTGCACCTGCCAGGCACGCAGCCAGACTGAATAACCGGGTAAGGCGATCTCCAACCGCAGCCACTCCCCGCTCGGGTCGCGCAAGGGTGTGATCGGTAGTTGTCCGGGGTCGTTATACGGGAACAGGGCTTGTTGCGCGCCATCCTTGTCAATCACCTGCCGAAAATATCCTTGCTGGTAAAGAAGTCCCACGCCAGTGACCGGCAGCCCCAGGTCGCTGGCGGATTTGAGCTGATCGCCAGCCACATTACCCAACCCCCCGGAATAAATTGGGAGAGCTTCACTCAGCATATATTCCATGCTGAAATATGCGATACTGGCCAGGGGAGATTGCGAATGATTTTGCTGAAACCATACAGGCGCCTCTGCCTCTTGACGCCTGGCTTTTCTAAGGTCATTGACTCGCTTGCGGAAAATGGGATCGGCAGAGACGCGCTCGAGTTGATTCCTCGAGACTGTCTGCAACACGACCCAGGGGTTATGGGTGAGTTCCCAAAGCGCAGGATCAAGTTGTCGCCAAACGTCGTCGGCGGCATGGTTCCATGACCAGCGTAGATCGAGCGCTAGTTCGCCCAGATCATCGAATTCATCAAACCCGCGCTTCTTGTATGAAAAAAAGAGCTCGGACATTTTAGTTTCCTCGTTCTAGGTACCTTCGAACAGGTCTTGCAATTCTCTGGGAATGGAAGCCCCCCTTATCAGGTTCGTCAGTAACCTGGCTGCCACTGCCGTTGGGGCGAAGATCAGGTCCGCCTGCGCCGATCTTAGCCGTGAGATCGCCTGCAAAGAGCTGGCGACGACTACCACGTGCGCATCCCGGTTCAGTTTTTTTGCTGTTGTAGCTGCGGAGGCGTTCGCCGAGTCGTCTTCGCCTGCGACCACGACCGCATTTGCATAGAGAACTCCGGCTTGCTTGAGCACTGCTTCATCGCTGGGGTCGCCGCGGACAATCGGCTGTTCGCTCAATGGCGGTTCACCTTCTAAAGCCACCACCTGAACGAAATTGATTTTATGGCTGGCAAGTTCGAGGGCGATACTTCTGGCGAACGAACTGGCGCCGGTCAGCACTACGCGAGCGTTGGGTTCCATTTTGACTTTTCTCCCGGATAAAATGGGGTTGACCTGGTTGGACAGTAAAGGTCCCAGTGTGGTAACGATGGTTGTTGTAAAAATACTGATCCCGCCCAGGATCAAAGTAACCATGAATATCTGGGCTTCAGGCGTTGCCGGATAAATCTTGCTTCCAACCGTTGAAAGCGTGACGACCGTAAAGTAGAGCGCAGTGTACGGATCATGAATACCCGGTTGAAACATATCCCCCAGCAATAGGGAACCAAAGACGCCATATGCAAAAACAGCAAGTACTCCAATGAACGACATCAAATAGCCACCGATTTGTGACCGGTGGTCAAAGCGACTCTCCCAGATTAGCAGGGCAACTAGAGCCAATCCGGGCAGAAGCAGGTCATAAATGGATCGACGGCTGAAGAAATCTACAGCCAATGCGATTATCAAGAACAGAATAGAATAGGCCCACGCAGAACGAAGCCGCCAGAATAGGCCAATGCTGGTCGCGAGGATTCCGACGCCCAACAACACTTGCACGCCACTGCCAAGAACTCCAAGCGAAACCTCCTGGCTCAACTCAGAAAGGGGAGCCACATTGGCAAGGATTTGATACACAATGTTGAAGCCGTGAATCTGCAATCCAGTCAATGCATTTGCGGCGCCGGTGAAGAGTAATAGCAAACCGAGTGGCACCTGAGGCCAGGCCCTTTTCAAAGACCGGAACAATGAACTTGTCAACCCGGATATCGGTAACTTGGCCATTTCTTCCTTTCACCAGCTTCAGTTTTATTTCAGATTTACTCCGATTTCATCACTTTTGCTTAAACAGGCTGCCATCGCGTTGTGTCCGGCGGGCAAAAAACAGTCCATCGGATTGCAGACACAAGTTTGTTTGCTCATGGTTTTTGTTTCACCTTTGGCTTGGCGGGGACTTCACTTCTGTATCCTCACCGTCAAAGCCTTGTTGACAATCGTTTGTGCTTCCTCCTGGATGCGCTTTAGATGGTCGAGCCCGCGAAAACTTTCCGCATAAATCTTGTAAATATCCTCCGTCCCGGACGGCCGTGCTGCGAACCATCCGCTCTCGGCCACCACTTTCAGCCCTCCAATGGGAGCACCGTTGCCCGGCGCGTTGGTGAGGATGGCCTGGATTTTTTCGCCAGCCAGGTCTTTGATTTTGACCTGCTGCGCGGAGAGCTTCTCCAACGCCGCCTTTTGTTCCGGAGTTGCGGGCGCTTCCATGCGCTCGTAAACCGGCTCGCCAAACTCGCGCGTCAGGTCGGAATAAATCTCGCCTGGGTCCCGTCCCATTCTCGCGGTGATCTCAGCCGCGAGCAGGGCCAGGATGATCCCATCTTTATCCGTGGTCCAGACGCTGCCATCCAGACGGGCGAATGACGCGCCCGCACTCTCTTCCCCACCAAATCCAAGCGAGCCGTCGAGCAGGCCATCCACAAACCACTTGAAACCGACTGGTACCTCATAGAGTTTAAGGCCAAGCTTCGCCGTGACGCGATCTATCATCCGGCTGCTTACCAGCGTCTTACCAACCGCGGCCGCCTTGTGCCATTTTGGCCGGTGTTGGAAGAGGTAGTAGATGACCACCGAAAGATAGTGATTGGGCGGAAGCAATCCCGCACTCCGAGTGACGATTCCGTGCCGGTCATGGTCGGTATCGCAGGCAAAGGCGATCTCGAATTGGTCCTTCAAGCCGATCAAGCGTTGCATCGCATAGGGCGAGGATGGATCCATGCGGATCTGACCATCCCAATCCACTGTCATAAAACGGAAGGTGGGATCAACGGCCTGGTTGACGACCGTGAGGTTCAACCCGTAGCGACCGGCAATGGGCTCCCAGTAGTGGACACCAGCGCCACCGAGTGGATCAACCCCCAGGCTGATCTTTGCCTCACGAATTGCTTCCATATCCACCACTTGAGCCAGCCCATCAATATAGGCGTTGAGATAATCGTGGCGGTGTGTGGTGGATGCGCGCAGAGCCTTCTGTAGGGAGATCCTCTTCACCCCCTTTAGCCCACTCTCAAGAAATTTATTTGCCTGCGCTTCGATCCAGTTGGTGATGGTGCCCTCTGCCGGACCGCCGTTCGGCGGGTTGTATTTAAATCCGCCATCATGCGGCGGATTATGGGAAGGCGTGATCACGATTCCGTCGGCGAGACCCGTCTTGCGTCCGCGGTTATAGGTGAGAATGGCGAGAGAAACGGCAGGGGTCGGAGTATATTCATCGCCATCTGCGATCATCACTTCCAGCCCGTTGGCGGCCAGCACTTCCAGTGCGCTGGCAAACGCGGGCACCGAGAGCGCATGCGTATCCATGCCGAGGAACAGGGGGCCATCGATTTTGTGCCGTTTTCGGTAAAGGCAAATGGCTTGACTGATGGCCAGAATGTGCCATTCGTTAAAAGCTTTATCGAAAGCCGAACCGCGATGTCCGGAGGTGCCGAACGAAACCCGCTGCCCGGGAACCGACGGGTCAGGAGTTTCCGTATAATAAGCTGTGACGAGTTTGGGCACATCAACTAGTAAAGCTGGATCGGCTGGCCATCCTGCAAGAGGGCTGATTTCCATTGTTTTCTCCGCTGTTGTGGCGCTTCCATTTATTTTATGACAGGCACTTGTTGCCCACATCCATCGTATGGGGAGTGTTTATCTAGGCCACTTGGGGGAGGTCTTATATTGGAATGTGATGAAGAAAAAAAATCTGAATTAGATCGGGGATATTTGTCTGGGTTGCGGCTGCATTCATCTCACTTCCAATGAGGGCAAGGAAGACCAACAGCATGACCAAAATTCCGATGATGGTTACGATCTGGATGTTCCAAGATAGTCGGCGAGGCTCTTGGTTAAGGATTTGTGAAGGTGCTGATTCAGCTACATGCCGCCAAGCCGGGAAAATCCTTTCCAGATAAAAATCCACACTATAGGGTGATCGCCCCAGGATATGGTCCATGACAATCAGAGTAACAAAAACCAGGATGTAAATTAATCCCCCACCAACATCGGTTGCCCCGGGTGCATACGGGCCGCCGAAGCCCTCCGGTATCGACCAAATTAAGAGCGCAAACACCCCGCCGAGGACGTAGATCCACTTGCGACCTAGGCCAAAAAGCAGTCCAAGCGCGATGGCGGTCTCAATCAGCCGGGTCATCCAGGCGAACAGGTTTGGATTGAGCTGGATGACGCTGACCCAAAAATTGAACCAGGGAAGCAGCCATTGCGGCTGGCCTTTGGCGATGCTTGTTATATAACTCAGGTAATTATCAAAAAAAACAGGCCGCCATTTAAGATAGGCGTCCATCGCCCAGACTAATCCAAAAGTAGTTCGTATCGCTCCGGCAGCCGTGTCGGTCCAAAGTGAGTAATCAGTGGCTTTGATAGACTTTGCGTTCATATCAAGAATAACTCCTTTTGAGTGGGCGCCGAATAATAGGCACTGACAAATTTCAGTTGATTGACCGTGAGGCCGGATTGGCGAGCTTTCCAGCAAGAGGGCTGACTTCCATTCATTCCTCCGCCGTTAATGCGTCTCACCTTTGGAGACAACCGGTACAAGCAGAACCTGCACTTCGTGTTGCTCGCTATCATTTGATAAGGGAATGTGGTTATCGCTCAAAGGCTTTCCATCCAATAAGACCTTTTGAATGCCCTGATTAATACCATCCGGATTTTCTACACTGATGAGGTAGCGGGTTGTGCCAAATTGGTAGGTAAGTTTGTAGCCAGGCCAATCCTTTGGAATACAAGGATCGATCTTTAGCGTATTTCCCACCCGTGAGACGCCCAGGATGGCTTCGATGCCGAGACGATACATCCAACCCGCGGAACCCGTGTACCCGGTCCAACCGCCATTTCCTGTATGCGGGGCCACGCTGTAGATATCAGCGGCGATATTGTAGGGCTCGGTTTTGTAGCGCACAGCTTTTTCAAGCGTATTCGAATGATAAACAGGGTTCAGAAGACGATAGAGCGCTTGAGCGCGGTCTCCCTGGCCGAGCGAGGCGTACGCCCATACACTCCAGATGGCAGCGTGTGTATATTGTCCGCCATTTTCTCGAACCCCGGGCAAATAGCCTTTGATGTATCCAGGATCACGAGGTGTTTTATCAAAGGGAGGCGTTAACAGCATAATCAACTGGTCCGCCTCCCTGATTAATAGTTTGTTGACCGACTCCATGGCCTGGCGTGCCCGGACGGGATCCGCGGCTCCCGACAAAACGGCCCAGGATTGTGCAATCGAATCGATCTGACATTCGATGTTTTTGCTCGATCCTAACAGGGAGCCATCATCGTAAAAGGCGCGCAGATACCAATTTCCATCCCAGGCATGGGCTTCCAGCGCCTGAGATAGCCGTACAGCCTGCTGGTGATAAGGCCTGGGATCATCCTTCATTAACACACATAGAGCCGCGAAACGCATCAATGTAGCATGCAGGAACCAACCCAACCAGACGCTCTCACCGCGCCCTTCAACCCCGACCCGGTTCATCCCGTCATTCCAATCGCCCTCACGCATCAGAGGCAAATCATGAATACCGGCTGTCGAACCCTTTGCGAGTGCGCGGCGACAATGTTCATATAACGTATAGGTCTCTGTCGTCCACTCGAACTGACTATAACGGTCAGCCTCCTCCGGCTTGAGAGGCTCCCCTCTAAGGAATGGGATTTTCTCCGTGAGGATGGATTCATCACCGGTGACAGTGACATAGTCGGCAGTCACGAAAGGAAGCCACAGCAGGTCGTCCGAAAAGCGCGTGCGCACACCCCGCCCCGAAGGCGGATTCCACCAGTGCAACACGTCCCCGGCTTCAAATTGATGCCGGGCGGCATGGATGATTTGCTGACGCGTAAGATCTGGCCTGGCATGCAGTAATGCCAGCACGTCCTGGAGCTGATCGCGGAACCCAAAAGCTCCGCTGGATTGATACAAGGCCGTGCGCCCCCACACACGGCAGCCCAGCGTTTGATAAAGCAGCCAACGGTTAAGCATCAAGTCCATGCCTGGATCAGGCGTCTGTACCGTAATGGTACCCAGTATGTCGTCCCACAACTTATGAACAGCCTGCCAGGCCGACTCGACCCGCGCCGGGGCCTGATACTCACCGATCAGCGCAAGGCTTTCCTCCCGGTTGGATCCCTCGCCCAACAGGAAGTAGACCTCCTCGACCTGACCGGGCGCGAGATCAACGTGCAGTTGAATTGCCGCACAGGGATCCAGCCCAGGGTGCACGGTGCTCCCCAGACCAATCCGCTCGAGTGCCGCTGGGGCGCACATACTACCCGTCCGACCCAAAAATTCCGTTCGATCTGCCGTAAGGCCATGCAGCTTTTTGTTTGCCGCCAGAAAAGCGACACGTTCTCCAAACTCGGTGTTGAAATGATTACTTGCCAGAAGAGCGTTTTTGTCGGGTTCGAACTCCGGGATTATATGAGCTTGATTTATATCCCGTGTTGTCCCAAGCACCCATTCGGCATAATATGTTAAGGTAATTCGCCGCGAACGCTTCCATAGATTTTGCAGGCGCACATGCACGATCTTTACCGGCGCGTCGGGCGCGGCGAACAGGCGCAGGTTCTGATTCAACCCATGACTTTGGCTTTCAAAGCTCGTATAGCCTGCCCCATGACGAATCACATGCGCGGTTTCTGTTCCGGCGGGCATGGGCGTCGGCGACCAGACCAGCCCCGTTTCTTCATCCCGCAGATACAACGCCTCCCCCGGCATATCGGTGACGGGGTCATTGCGCCAGGGGGTTAGCCGATTCTCACCGCTGTTTACAGCCCACGTACAACCGCCTCCAGCTTCCGAGACCAGAAAACCAAACTGCGGATTGGCAACTACGTTGATCCACGGCTGCGGTGTGTGTTGACCTGGTGGCAGATAAATGACATATTCCTTCCCGTCCGGGCTGAACCCACCCAGGCCGTTATCCATAAGTAGATTGCCTGGTTGCGCCAGGGTCGGCGTCGATTCGGCGTCCTGATTCTCAGGGAGAGCCGGTATGAAACCGGGCAAGTGGATCGGTTGTTTGTTTAGACGGCTGGCATGATCCGCCAGCGTTCCCATTTTGTCATCCAGGATAACTCCGGCAAACGTTTCCAGTAGAATCAAGTCGGCATCCGGAATTTGGTCCGTTCTTAATAGGAAAATACCGTCGCGTTGATTTAACCAATCGGCCGCACCCGCGCGCGAGATAAGATTGTTGATGACATTGTGTAAGTCCATCGCGTAACCCGTATCCTGATCGTTCAAGATGACCAGATTGACCTTGACCTGCCGGATACGCCAGTACGTATAAGCCTGCAAAGCTTCCTGCAACAAGGGCCGAGTTCCATCGAGAACATGCACCAGCAAAATTGGGTAATCCCCTGAGATGCCGTAAGCCCATAACCCGGATTGTCCTTTCTTGTTCTTTACCATAATTTCAGGTGGGGTGCGTAACGGAGAAGCCGGATAAAGTAATGCGGACAAAAGTTGCTGAATGCGCTTGACGCTGTTGGCGTTGAGTCCCAACTCGATCAGTTCTTTCTCGCTCTGAATGCGAGCTTCATCAAAAGCCCGATCGATGGCTTGCCTCGACTGGTAGCGGGCCACCAGAGCCAGTGCTCCTGCACGGGAGGGAGCAGCCAGGGTCAAGAAAGTGACCTCGGTACTCGTGTGAGGTTTCAGGTCAATTTCCTGGGCAAGGGACATGATTGGGTCAAGGGTCCCTCCAACCGTCCCGGATAAATGTAAATCCTTGTCTTCCAATGCCACAGGCGAATGGGTCGTCTGCCCGCGCCCAAGGAACCGGGCACGATCACTCTCATATTCACGCGTCAATCCATAACCGGGCCCGACCACCAGCGCATGTGCCAGGTAAACAGGCTTTTCATCCGGCGAGCGAGAACGGCGTCTGAACAGGAGTGCGTTCCCATCCGGCAGATATTCGCTCTCGATAAAAAGTTTATTGAAAGCTGGATGGCGCTGGTCGGTGAGCTGCGGCGCGAGTACGACTTCACCATAGCTGGTCAGTCTCAGCCGCCGCAGGTGGTCACCATCATTAAGGAGCGTAATGCGCCGGATTTCTACCGCCTCTCTTCCTACGACGATTTCTGTGTGCAGAGAAATGGCATGATCCCAGCGACGAAATTCGACCTTGTGTGGGGAGAACAGGATATCCTGGTTTCCCGACGAACTGCCGGTTGGCTGGCCGGTGACCGACCAGCGTTCGCCATTTTCTCTATCCTGGAGATAAATCCATGTACCCCAGTCATCCAGGGTGGTATCCGCCTGCCAGCGGGTGAGCGCAAACGCCTGCCATTGGCTGTACCCGCCACCTGAATTCGTAATCAGAAGGTGATATTCTCCCTCGGAAAGGACATGTACTTGTGGGATGGGGCTATCAGCAGGTACGCGCCATGGCGCGATATTCACGGAGCGCGTAATCGAGTGCAACTCCACTTTCTCTTCGGGGTGGGGATACTCGATATGCGGGTCCTGCGGTATCTTTTCCTGAAGGAGCAACTCAATACTCTGCACGCGTTCATCAGCGTGGAAACGCCGGACCATCACGTCATTCGAAAGATAATTACAGGCAGCCAGAAGAATCATGCCCTGATGATGCGCCATATAAGACTGTACGATGGCGTGAGATTCATCGGGTGGCAGGCGCTTCTTGGTGTAATCGATTGCCTCGTATAAACCAAAACGACCAAGCATATGCAGGTTTTCCAGGAGCGTAACGTTTTCCAGCACCGCCTGCGGTTGCAGGGATAGCCCAAGCAATGAAGCATAAGGAGCAACAACCAGGTCCTTGTGTATATCGCGATTTATGCCCAGATCGGGTACCCCAAACGCGCGATACTGGTAGTTCATACTCGGATCAAAAGCGAAGTAGCCCGATTCGGAAATGCCCCAGGGAATATGTTTTTGTTGGGCGTAGCTGATTTGTGCAGCGACCACAGCGTGGCAGCTGTCAGAAAGGAATGTCCCCTCATAATTCTTAATAAGCAGGCCTGGCATAAGATATTCGAACATCGTCCCGCTCCAGGAGAGCAGTATTTTATTCCCATCGACCTGTGTGATGGGCCGTCCAAGGTGCTGCCAGTGGGTCTGCGGTACATCGCCTTTGGCAATCGCGATCACGCTAGCGATTCGAGATTCGGAGGCCAGTAAATCATAATAACTTCCATCCAGCGTTTCGGATGAAGCGTTGTAACCAATGTGAAACACCTGGCGCTGCTCATCAAACAAGAAACTAAAATCCATGGCATCGACGAGGGTATTCGCCTGCCCGGCCAGATCGCGATAACTGATCTGCAGGGGTCCAACCATCATGCGCGCGGATGAAAGATCCTCGTCCAGCCTTTGGCACCAAGCCTGCGCCTCCTGAACCTGATCTGTCGAACCGGAACTGTCATCCAGTTGTGCATGTAACTGGGATAAAGACGTTTTGATGACAGTGTAGACGGATGCCGCTTGCCTGAGCTGCGGGAGTTCCCCGGGGAGGCTGTCTCTGAAACCCTGCCAGGCTTTCGCCACCGGACTTCCCGCCAGCGTGAATAAAGCGGGCAGCTGGGCTAAACGGTTTAGCCAGGGCGCCAGCAATTCGATATTCCTCTGCATGCTCACCAGATGATTATGGAGTGTATCCAGATAGAGGTGTAGTTCGCTCAGAATTTCTGGATTTAGGTTGGAAAGGGAACTTTTGAGCAGTTCGCTCAAGCGATGCGATACCCTTTCCCACCCTTCGCCCGAGAACCAGGTGAGCATCGCCATCCAGGCTTCGGGTTTGTTCGGGATGGAGCTGACGCGTTCGTATATACCATCCAGCTCCTCTGCAAAAGAAACGATGGCGGGTACCGGATTGTTTTTTTGCATCTCTTTGAGCATGTCCGTCAGAATATCCAGAATGACAAGCAAGCCCTGCCATTGCTGTGCGCGAACAACAGGAGTATCCGCCAGCGCAAGACAACCTTGTTTAAGGGCAATCAGGCAGGCAGCCAGATTGCCGCTGTCTACCGTTGAGATATAGTGGGGTGGAAGCGGTGCAAGAGTCGATGTGTCGTACCAGTTCAGCAGGTGACCACGATAATGTTCGAGCCTATCGACATTCTCAAAGGTGGAACGTAACCGGACTGCCAGTTCAAGCAGACCAATATAGCCCAAATCATAAGCTGACAATGTAGACAACAAAAACACCCCGATGTTGGTCGGCGTCGTATAATGCGCGATATAGCCGCGCGGCGATTCTTGAAAATGGTCGGCGGGCAACCAGTGATCGTCCGGACCGGCGTATTGCTCAAAATATGTCCAGGTGCGCCGTGCAAGACGTTGTAATTGTTTACCTTGAGCATCGGAAAGGCGAGTAGAGGTATGCAGGATGGGTCGGCTGATCCAATCGGTAACCTGCGGAGATATGACCCAGGCAAGCAGCAAAGGAGCTGCCACAACCAGTGCAGACGGGTTGATCATCAGCATGGCAATCCCCAAGGTGACAATCAGAGTCGTGATGGCTGCCGTCTGCCACCAGATTCTATTTCTGGTATTTATAATCGAGCGGGCCAGTTGTGCAGCCGTTGTCCACTGCAGCATATGCTTTCGCATGATGAAAAGGCGGATAAGGGTGATCCCGATCGCACCTAGCGCGAGCGAAGTTTCGTAAGGGATGAAAATGATTGCAAGTGCCCAGCGCATTGCTGGGAGCCTGGTAGGCCTAATCAGGTCCTTCAAAGATGACCGGCCAATATTCTGCCTTACCTCCTGCAAGGTTTGTGCAGTGATCGGCAGAGCCGGCATCAGCAATGTTAGCAAAGTCCACAGCACGGGGGAACCGGGTAAAACCAGCCACCCGGCTGCGAATAGGGCCAGGTATGTTGGGGCAAGTAAGCTGCGCCGAAGGTTATCGAAAATTTTCCAGCGGTCGATGGTGGATAATCGGTTGCGGAGGCTCCCTTCCATGGCCGGGGCAAAGGGCAGCAACCAGGGTAGCAACTGCCAGTCGCCTCGAATCCAGCGGCGCAGGCGGCGGGCATAGGCGAGGTAACGCGCCGGATATTCCTCATACAAGATGACATCTGTGACCAGCGCGGCGCGACCGAATATGCCCTCAAGGAGGTCGTGGCTGAGCAGGGTATTTTCCCTGACTTGTCCCTTCAGGCTTCTCGCAAAGGCTGCTACGTCATAAATACCCTTGCCGACATAACTCCCCTCTCCGAACAGGTCCTGATACACATCAGAAACCGCCAAAGTGTAGAGATCGTAACCGGCATTGCCCGAATATATCCGCGAAAACAGGGAACGATTCGCACTGGTTGGTTTTATCTCCACTCGTGGCTGCAGCACCGTGTATCCCGCACTGACCGAACGGCCGTCTGCCGTGAATTCTGCCCGGTTGAGGGGATGCGCCAGGGTAGCGATCAGGCGGCTGGCGCCATCCTGCGGTAGCGAAGTATCGGCATCCAGCGTAATCACATATTTGATTTCATGCAGGAGGCCAAGCTCTCCGACCTGGGTGGTAAAGGATGTCTGATCGGTATTCAGGAGCAGCCGGTTGAATTCAGCCAGCTTGCCTCGTTTACGCTCCCAACCCATCCAGACTTCCTCGGAGGGATTCCAGATACGCTCACGGTGGAACAAATAAAATGGGGCTGTCTTCCCATACTTATGATTGAGATTTTCAATCGCAGCCTTTGCTGCGGAAAGCAATTGCTCATCATTCGGCATGTGCTGTGTCGGAGCGTCATCGAAATCCGTGAGGAGCGCAAACGTGAGCTGCGGATCGGGGTTGCGCAGGAAGTGGAGTTCCAACTCTTGCAAGAGGGAGTCGATTTCGTTGGCGTTTGTCAGCAGAGTAGGTACGACCACCATCGTACGGAAACCCGCAGGAATACCTTTCGAAAAATCCATGCGCGGCAGGCTGCGCGGTCGAATTTCATGGGTGATATCCCAATTCACCAGGTTGATGGAGGCATCCAGTCCCAGAGCGAATCCAAGCAGACCAACGATGATCAGCTGGATTAAAGAGCCGCCCGCCGCGTATGCATAAGAAATCAAGCCAAGGTCGATTAGCAAGGCGATGAGGCTGATACTTCCCAGGTAGGTTGACGTAGGGTGTGCGAGGAGCCAACGGCGCAGGCCTGCCTTAAGCCCAGGCCGGTAATTGACACTCTTTTCGAGTAGTGAACGGCCTGCATCGATCAAATAAAAACCAACATGTGATTTTCGATCAGGGGTTTGTTTGACCGTCTGTGATTCTGCCCGGGCATTATGCGCAAATTCAATTGCAGTTAGCGCAACGGATTCTTCGCTTTGGACCGAATCGCGCGCCAGCTCTTCAATGACACTTCGATAGATATTGCGGGTGTCAAAATCCATGCGCGGATAGATTCCCGCCGGATCGTCTCGTAATAACTTTTCTACGAGACTTATTTGCTCAAAGAATGTTTTCCAATCCGTCGCAGAAAGCAACCGCAAGCCAAGAAAACAGTTGGCCACAATGGTCTCATTGGAGATGACTGGAGATGAAGGGAGGTTGGGGATGGCCTGCAGACTCTCCGGCGCGTCGATCGCCGTCAGCACGGCGACAGCAGTGGCCAGCTGCTCCAAAACTCCGATGCGAAGCATGATGGGTAGCGCCCAGAGTTCGCCGATCGTCAATGGTGTAATCTGCTGATAATCCTGCACGAAGGCTGCTGTCTGAACCAGGTCGAGCTGGCACTGGTTATATCGCACCCATTCCCATCCCAGTGCAAAAATGCGAGGGTATCCTTTTAATGTGGTCTCACGCAGTTTGGGCAGCTGGACGAAATAACTTTGGGGAAGATCTTGCTCGATTTGGTGCAGCGCCTGTTCAACAATATAATAATTATCCAGCATCCACTCCCCAGCTCGAGAAAAGGCGATATCTTTAGAGAGTGTAGTGCTGAAACACGTATAGGCATCCTGCAACGTCTGTTTCCAGCTTCGTAGATGCTCCAGCAGATATACCTTATGATTGAGACTTTCAATTGCAGTGTGATTTCCCGCTAATTGATGCGCAAGTTGTTCCAGCCGAATCTCTGCACTTGGATTGGCTTGTGAGGGAGTACCTATGAGGGTGGCCTGCATAGGTTAATGCTCTGAATGTTCTTTTACTCTTATATCCACCTGGCTTGTTTCTTGTTTGGCAGGCAGGTCCTGAACTATTAACAACGGCACTTTGCCATATAGAATAAAATTATTGACCATACTGCCGTAGGGCCACTGGTTATTTTCCGAATAACCGTGCGCGTTCAACGCCACCATGTCAATTTGTTCCCGATCTATGATTTCGTGGAGGGCCACGCTTGCATTGTTACTAATGACCAGTTGGGGTTGTACCTCGATGCCAGCCAGAGGCGAACGCAATTGCACCTGATCGAGATATTGGAGCGCTTCTTCCCGATTGCGCGCCACAATTCGATTGGATAAATCGATATCTTCCTGCGCGGGAGGCATATGACGGGCCATTTCCGGCATTCTCACCACATGCACAATTCGGATATGTGATTTATGAAAACGGGCCAATCGTGTAACCATTGGCAGCACATTTTCTGCCCGCCAGGATCCATCCAGGGGTACCAAAATTCTCGCGTAAAGTTGTTCCCTCGGCTGTTGAGCACGGATGATAAGCACCGAGGTGGGCGCGCTGAGGATGATTTTATGCGTCACGCTGCTGATTCCCCATTTTCTCAACCCGCTATGACCATGACTGCTCAGGATGACCAATTTCATTTCCTTACTTTGAGAAAATTCTGTGATCGATTCAGCCACCGGTCCTTCCAGGACGATAAACTCTGTCTGCAAACCCGATTTTTGGAGTCGGTCACCAATTTTGTCGAGATACAGCTTCGCTTCCGTTTTATTGATTTGCCAGTTTAATAGATCAAAAAATTGTGGTGAAGTACCCGCCTGGTTCTTATCCATGACGTGCAACAGCACAATTTTTGCATCGAAGGCCTGACTTATTGCGATCACGTGCGGCAAGACGCATTCGGAAAGCAGAGAGCCATCCAGCGGCACGAGAATTGGATCGAACATGGTTAAACCTTTCTATTCTTTGACAGCGGGGAAATCCCCAATGAATCAAGTAATTAACAATATTTTGTTGTCAAAGAACTGTAGGCAGCTGCAGATTTTCGGAGCATCCAAATCCGAGAATGCTACTGCGAAGCGGTTTGACTCGACGACACTTGCATGCCTCTTCCGCGAAGAGGGCAGGCGCGCACAAACGCGGGCGGGTAATCTCCGATGAAGTTGTATGATTGCAACGCTCCCCGCGATTGCAGTGTTGAATGTTCTTGTGTTTAGTCTTTCCCCCAGCTTTCTTCCATGGACATTATACCTCCATTGATTGCTGATCATGCGGGAATTCCAATCACGTACTTGCGGCATATCTTGACTACTCCCTTTTTAGATGTCTCCGGCGCCTTGAATGCGCGCTGAATGCACCAACGCTTTATTTTAAAATGAACACTCCCCGGCCGCATCCACCGGTCAGGGAGTGTTTGTCTCCGCCACTTGGGGGAGGCCAGTAAAACGGGTCAAGTGGCAATTTTGTGTCGTGTAGCCAGAATTACTGCTTCAGTGCGAATGGGTGCAGGGACGTTTGCCTCAAGTCGTTCTTCACCGGCGCGTCTTTTTCGCACTCCTAAGATGAACTCTGACCGGGGAATATCCGCCGGCTAAGATCTTCCTTCTGCCTCTGCTTCCAGCTTATCCAGGCGTGTATAGTAGTCTTTGATTTCTTTCAGGTGTGCCCATGCAATCTTTCCCGTGACCAGCGGGTCATCACCGGTCACATTAGTCTCCGGATCAAACGTGCCATGTTCGAGTTCTATCTCCAGCCCGCGCCGAAACTGCTCCAGATCGATCTGGGCCCAGTCAATCTCCAGCTGCTTGCCGATGGCAAGGGCCTCCTGTGTTGAAAATCGTTGGTTGGCATTCATCCAAGCCTCAGGTTTCTTTGTGTGTCTTTCTCAGTTATTCTGTATTAATCGTCACAACACGCTCTAAGCCAGAAAATGTTCGCGAACTTTAGCTGCGATCTGGCGATCTGTCATCTTGTCAACGGTTTCGACGGCCAGGATCTGTCCTCTGATTTCTTCGCGCTTAAGGCGTGTTTCTAGCTCCCCTTTTGCCTCACCCGGACCAAAAATCTCGATGGAGTCTGCATCACGAATACTTGCAATAAGCTCATCGTAAAATTTGTTGAGTTGGTTCCCAAATTTACGATCCCGTTGGTCCTCTGCGGTGACCTCTTTAATCCTTCCGGGGTTTTTGAATGTGAACTGCCAGAGTATCGGATATGTTTTCCGCTGTTTGAGGTTACATGCTTGATTTCTTCTTCACCGTCTGTGAGAATTACGATGATTGCCTCCCGATGGTCAAGCCACAAACCAATTTCTTTTTTCATAGGTGTCTCCTTATCCATGTCATGGCAAGCGGACTTTTTGAAATCAATAATTCCGCGTTTGACATTGGTGTCGATCAACTGCTCACGTACCCGTTCGCCAACATCCAATCCTTAGAATTCATGTGCCCCCTTGCGTTCAACGCGCATAATAAGCCATCGAACCCAACTAGCTGTTCGGAGGCGAAGGTGATAACCGAATCGTGCTCCTCTCAGATCATGGATTCGAGAGTGAAATGTTCCTGATTTTACAGAAATTTCATATAGTCGTTAAGAATACGTTCAATAACACAGCCACTGACAAGTACAGGCTACTTCTCGATAATTGGATCTGCTTCCTTGATGATCTCAATTTTGCGTGACTGTTTGTTCGTCCGACTATCCACGATCGGACCTTTGCGAGCCTCTTGTTTCATACGCCGGACATGCGTGCGCTGTCCTCTGGATGTTTTCTTTCGTTTTGCCTTGACTAATTTGGTATCCATAACCCTAACTCCTTATTTCATCCTTGATTTGGAAGGCTGCTTTTGCCTTTCACACATTTCGATCCCTATTTCCGGCTGGCTTGGTTTTCCGGATACTCTTCTTCAGCGATTGTGCCATTAGGTCGCTGCCGCCACTTATCATCTACGATTGTTTTCAGGACCGGGTACAGTTTGATGTGATGGAATTAATGATGCCTGAACTCACTCAGGTTTCGTACGGTGCTGATCACATCGTCCCGGCTTAGCAGGCCCTGAATTTCATTATCCACCATCACCGGCAATTGATTGACGCCATCACGATCCATTTCACCCAGAGCGTCCGTCAGTTCAGCCCCTGGCTTTATGCGCTTCAATTGCGCAACTGGAATCATCACCTGGCTGGCTTTCGTGGTTAACCAATCAGCAGACGGGATGGCTTTGACGTTATGCAAAGTCAATAGACCGGCCACCCTGTCATTCTCTTTGACCACCAGACTACGGCGACCACTGCCCAGGATATGCTCCCTGACGAGTTGCTCCAGGGTGGAGTCCGGACTTACCGAGGTGTAGTCGCGGCGCATTGCATCGGCCACGAGATGACCGGCCAATATGTCGTGGATCGTTTGCTGGTGGATTTGCGAGGAGGCGGCACTTTCGAGGAACCAACCGATGAAGGCAATCCATAAGCCATTGCCGAAATTGCCGCTGAACATCTGCCATACTCCCAGAATGATGAAGAGATATGCAATAATCCGGCCCAAATTAGCCGCGATGAGAGTGGCCCGGTTTAAACTCTTTGTGATGCCCCAGACAACGGCTCGAAAGACCCGCCCGCCGTCCAGCGGGAATCCTGGAATCAAATTAAAGAGTGCCAGGATACCGTTGATATAAGCCAGGTACCTGGCCATGGCAAGCAGCGGGCCGAATGCACCGACAAGGGGTTGCAGCAGGCCAAAGAGAATGGCCAAGGCAAAACTCGTTATTGGTCCCGCAATGGCGATCCAGAATTCTGCCATGGCGCTGGGGGGTTCGGCTCCGATCTGAGCAACTCCGCCAAAAACGAAGAGCGTGATGCTGCGCACGGGTATTTTATAGCGCAGGGCCACCACGGAATGCCCGAGCTCATGCAACAGCACACTGCCAAACATCAAGATGACCGTCACTGCACCCACAATCCAATACTGGGTCACGGGCCAGTTCTTAAATTCTGCTGGAAAATAACTTGTAGCCAGCGACCAGGTGAGCAACGCAAAGATCAAAAACCAGGAATAATCCAATCCGATCGGGATTCCGAGAATTCGACCCAGGGAAATTGCGCTTCGCTTCATATAAGATTGATCTCCTCACACCTGTTTAAAAGGAAAATTAGCTGACATGCAGGGCGACCACCTGGCGGAAATGAAAACCGTAAATTGCCAGAGTGATCGCCAGGGGGAACAGGCGCGGGCGCTTGAACAGAGTCCAAAAAAAGAGTCGCCAGTATTGAATGCGTTCGGCCCCGCGAATGCCCAGTTGATAGATGGATCGCCATAATGCCAGAACGTATTGCGGCTCCAACTGGATTCTTATCTTGGGCGGCTGGTACTCACGGAGAAACGTGAGAACACGGTCGTAATAAAACTGGGGGGCGTAAATTTGTTTTAGAATCTTGCGATAACCTTCCCGCAGAGGTTCGAGGCCCATTTTGGGAACGATATTGGTTGAACCATCCACGTTATCACCTGAAAATTCATTGATCAGCCGGCCTTCTTTTTGCATCCGCTCATATAGGCGCGTTCCCAATGGGGCTTGCAGTAACCCGACCATAGCCGTCACAATGCCGCTCTTCTGGATGAAATCGATCTGCTGCTGGAAGATCGAAAGGGGATCACTGTCGAAGCCGACGATGAAGCCACCTTGTACCTGCAGACCTGCGCGCTGCAGACGTTTGACACTCTCCACCAGGTCTCGGCCTTTATTCTGGTTCTTGCTGCACTCGGCCAGGCTGTCTTCGTTGGGTGTCTCGATCCCCACAAATACGGTATCGAAACCGGCCTCCACCATCAGCCTTAACAGCTCCGGATCGTCGGCCAGGTTAATGGAGACCTCCGTACTGAAGGCCATGCCGGATTTGCCCTTACGCCATTCAATTAAGGCGGGCAGTACTTCTGTCTTAATATGCTTCTTGTTGCCAATGAAGTTGTCGTCTACGAAAAAGATGCTCTTATGCCAACCCAGCGCGTAGAGGGCATCCAACTCAGCGATGATCTGGCTGGCGGTCTTGGTGCGCGGGCGATGTCCGAGCAAGGCGGTCACATTGCAGAAGTCACAATTGAAAGGGCAGCCGCGCGAGAACTGAATGCTGACGGTATCATAATACTTGAGATTCGCCAGCCCCCAGAGCGGAGCGGGGGTTTGATGGATATCGGGGTATTCCGTCGAGGCATAAACTCGCTTGGCCTGACCCTTTTCCAGGTCGTCCAGGAACGGTTCGAGAGTCAACTCGGCTTCGTTCAGCACAAAATGATCCACCTCCGGAAACTGCTCGTGTTCCATGGTAAAGAGCGGTCCGCCTGCCACCACTTTCGCACCGGCCAATTTACAGCGGTGGATGAGCGCGTGTGCCGATTCACGCTGCACAATCATGGCGCTGACGAAGACATAATTAGCCCAATGAAGATCCTCATCCGTCAGGCTGGCTACGTTAAGATCGACGAGTTTTTTTCCCACCCGGAGGGAAGCATGGCTGCCACCGTCAGCAAACCCAATGGGGGAGCACCGGCTTTCTTATGGACAAATTTGAGGGCGTGTTTAAAACTCCAGAAGGTATCCGGAAATTCCGGGTAAACAAGTAGAATCTTCAACGGTATCTCCTTCATTCATTCTCCTTTGGGAAAGCCACTGAATTACCGGACCTGGGTAAGGCTCTCTTATAGGCTTTAGACCCTTCAGCTGAGAAGATGGCTATGGTCGAAAAGGTCTAACCAAAATATTAGGCTCTTCTTCCACTTACCACGCGTAATATGATAACCAATATCACTGCTCCGGCAAACGCAACCAGGATGGATTGCAGGTTGATGCCAGATATCGCATCGCCCATATGGAAAAATGAGGAGGCAATCCAGCCGCCTAACAATGCGCCAATCACGCCGACGATAATGTCACCAATACACCCGTAACCGCCCCCTTTTACGACCAACCCGGCCAACCAACCCGCGATCAAGCCAACGACGATCCAAGAAAGAATTCCCATGCTGATCTCCAGTTTTTTCTATGATTTTTCTTCGGTTGTGGTCATGCGAAGAATTTCTGTCCTTCGCATGTTCATCATTTGCCTGCCCCGGCTTAACCGGTAACTAATGCACCTGCCAAAGCAATACTCTCTCTCGATTTTGAAAATCGCCGGAGTTTGCCGTGCGCAAACACTATTGGATAAGCAAGTAAGGTAAGCATATCCATAACGATAAAAAGCAAATTCATTTTCACTTTCTTTTCTCCTTGGTAATACTCAAAAACGATGAATATCAACAACATGGTACAGAACTCAATTCCCCTTTTTATGCTTCTTATTCGATCCGGCGTTGGGATTCAAGCCGCCGCGGTTGAGAGAGGCTCCATTGTCTTTCAACACTGTCTGCGCTAACGGGCGTTCGACAGAGCGTGTATTGGATGACCCACTGATATCCGCACTGGAAAACGGTCTTGATCTTTTCGGCTTGCGTATACTGACACCTTTGTGTCCCATTGTCTCTCCTTTATTATTAATCATAGAATTAGGGTTTGATCTGTTCCTGGCTGAAGGGGCATAACCATTGAAACTACCCCTCTGTCTCATCGAATAGCTCTTTGAGACGTTTGCTCCTCTGCCGATCGGCTTCATGCTCCGCCACTCGTTTATTGAATTCGTCTTCATCTATCACCACCACGTCAGGCAGAGCCTGAGCAGGGAGTTGTAAGGCGATATCATCCCTGAGTTTAATATCGTCAAAGACCTTCAGGAAAGCTCCCACGCCTTCGTGCACCAGCGTGTGATCATCAGCCATGTCGACATTCCCAGGAGGAGCCGGAATCGATTTTGGATTATCATCGTAGACGACCCTGACCAGAAGTTTGCCATTATCAATGAAGGGGAAGTCTATGTGAGTCGGTATCCTGCCCAGCCGGCCTCGATCCAGGATGAAGGCATAGCGAAGGCCATCGCTGTTGCAGGATACTACTTGCAGTTGCAGCTCATTTGCCAGATCATGCAGCAAACGGGGATCGAAATAATCACCAAAGGGAATTGATGTGCGGGTGGCAATATATCTGTTATTGAGTATGCCAAACAGCACGATCAATCCGGTGCCGGGATCCTGTGTTAACCGCCAGCGTTTAAATCGCGGTAGCAAGCCCCATTTTTTCAGGACTGCCGATACCTGAGCTCTTATCCTCCGGGCTTCCTTATCGAAATGATGTGGATCAATGATCGGCGTTATCATCTTCTTCATCCTTCTTGTCACTGCTTAGCAGCTTCTGTTTAACTTCATCAAGCCACCGGCGTACCTGATCATCCGGCTTTGTGAGCTGATAGCGGCTGTCGACAACATCGTTTTCGAGGTATGGCAGCGAATCATTTTGGCCAGGATCCATCACTTCAGCAGCTGGAGCCTGCAGCCTGTCCACGGGTTCTTCGAGAATGCGTTGGTTGGCTTGCCGAATCTTCAGCCAGCGCCAGAATCCCCAGAGTACCAAACCTGCAAATAACACAACGAAGACCGGAAGGCACCAGATCCATAGGAAGGTAATGGGTGCCTGCCTTTGCTCATCACGCTGTCGTGACTGGTCTGCATACGACTGTGATGTTGCGGCGGCAGCCCGGGTTTGCGTAGCGATATTATTGGCAACGGCCGTTTGGGTGCCGGCGGCGAGTTGGTCTTTATTTTGTTGATTCAAAATGGCTTCTGCGCCCGTTGTCGCCAGGCCTGCAGCTTCGGTCTGACGGATTGCATCCTGGATGAGCGCGGCGCTCTGCGTTGCCCCGGCTGAATTCAAAGTTGCCAGTGCATTTGCGCGTTCAATTTCGGAGGTAGACGCTATTTGGGCCGCAATGAAATTGGAATTGTTTTTTTCCTGGGTCTGGATTGCGCCCAACGTTGCATTGGCTGAATTCAAGGTTGCCTGTGCATTGGCGCGCATAATTTGGGCGGTAGCTGCCGCCTGATTATTGCCGCTAGTCTTTTCCTGAGTCTGTGCCACTGCCAGAGTAGCCCGGGCGCATGCCTCACAGGGGATATCGGTTGGCGCAGGCGAAGCCAACAACATCTCCGGTGCAGAAGGACTCCCTGTGGATGTAGAACATGCGGACAGGATCATCAGCACGGACAGGGTTCCGTAAATAGCGACAACACCCAAATTCCGCCGCACAGCATGCATTTAAATTTTCCCTTCCAGTATGATGAGAACTTCACCGGCGAGGATGCCAGATGAGCCGGCAGAGCTCTAGATGGCATCCTTCAATGCTTTTAGAGGCATCACTTTAATCACCTTGCGCGCCGGTTTTGCCTTGTAGATCATCGGTTCCTTGGTGAACGGGTTGACTCCTTCATGCTGGAGTGTAGCAGGCTTATCAACGACATTGAATTTAACCAGGCCTGGAATGATAACTTCGCCCGGTCCTTGTGGGCCGAGTTGCTGGGCTACCATCGCGTTGATCGTATCGAGCGCGGACAAAGCTTGCTTCTTATCGAGGCCGCTTTTCTCGGCTAGAGTAGTTACGAACTGGGATTTGCTCATTTTATCTTTGGTCATCTCGCATTTCCTTTGTTTATCAATCGGATGTGTGACTTAAGAAGACTTTTTATACCTACTGGTTTGCGATATTTCCTTGACGATTTCGGGAGTTTTTTCCGACTCCTGGTTAGGCGGGCCAGATCACTTTGTGGTTTGGTGAGACGAAGCCAGTGTCTGACCGACTCCGTCTCATCGAAATGCGGGATATTTACACCACCCCAATGAGATGCAATACAATGAGGATGACGGCAATAACGATCAGAGTATGAATCCAACTACCTGTTTGTGGGAAGCTGGAACTTATATTACGACCGAAAAAGCCGAGCAGCCACAGGATTACCAGAATGACGATGATAGTCCACAACATGAGATTTCTCCTTTTTTGAAGCGATTTGTTCTTAACCCATCATACAGTAAACCTTCTCAAGCCGCATCCATCCGCCGGGGAATGTCGGTCTCCGCCATTTGGGGGAGGCCGGACTTCAATGCAACTTGAAAAGGGCAGGCACCTCACAAGATAAGTGTCTGCCTTGTTGGACAGGAAATTTTTAGATGATCAAGATCGGGTTATTTGCCAGCGCGGATCTTGGGACCACTCAACGGAGCACCGAAGAGAGGCGCAAACACGCAGAAATCAAATATGCCAGCAACGAGAGGGACCAACCCGATAATTGCCACGATCGCGCCGATCGTTCCGCCGAGTCCAAACCAGCCCCAAACGATCAAGACCAGGCCCGCCACAATACGCACAATGCGACCTGTGCTTGAAGCCATGAAAGATATGAACGGGTTCATTCTGTTTTCTCCTTGTGAGTGATTTATTCTTGACTTATCGTACGATAAATCACCCCCGATCGCATGCATCGGCCGGGGGATGTTTGTCTCCGCCACTTGGGGGAGGTAAACGCTACTAGCCAGGCATCGAACTATGGATTACCTGGATATTTCCACCAATCAATCAGAAACATCTACGATCTTTGTCGCAGCTTGCTCCATGCAGCTTCTATTTACTCGATCTGTCAATTCAATCGAGATCCGACAATATTATCCATCACTGGCAAATCGCGGTTATCGTGCTCGTGCTTACTCGCCAATCCTTGCTGAAGGCTTCTACTGAATAACTCAGTGCCTTTCCGTTGGCGACGAAAGCGACATCAACATAAGTTGTGGAATCGGGTGCCAGGGTTGCGATTGGGAGTTCATCCCGATAGACTTTAAAGCCTTCTTCGTTATTGGAGCGATCGGTCCAGGCAAGGTTCATCGTCATGGTACCGCCGCCAACAGCAAGTTCGCAGGTGTAGTTATAAACAGACCAGACCGGAGTGTTGGGCGAGATGGGCATGGACATGGGCGAGGCTACTACCGTCGGCATGGTAGTTGGTGTGGTGCCGATTGCCGTTTGGTCCCGGGTGGGATTGACCTGCAAGCTCTTTGTAGCAACAGAGCCAACGGGATTTTGGCCAGTTGTTTGGGTCGGCGAACCAGATATGCCTGGCAGGCTGCAGGCTGCAAGAACAGCTACAAGTGAAAGGGATATCGAAAGAAGTCTGAATGTTTTCAATTTTGCCTTTATGGTCGCAATCAAGGTTTAATTACGTACGATTTGACTTACACAAGTCTGCTGAATTACGGCAATTCGTGTTTGTTCCTGTTGATCCACACGCATCACTCCACCACTTGGGGGTATGGTCAGAAGCAAGTAGTGATTTGATTCTGCGGAACCGAACCTAGTTGCTGGGCGCCGTAAATGTGGCGGGGACGCAGGTAAATCCCAAGCCCACCGAATACGAGTCTTTTACGCCGTCCTGGCCCGGATTGAATTTACCGGATGCATCCAGCAGATCCAGGTCTGGAGAGATGGCCAGCATCAACATGGGGTTGTTCTCAAGCTCCTGGAGGCTAATTGTCCCATTATGGTCTGAGTCGAAGGCTTGCAGGAGGGGGGTTGCAACGGCCTGATCTGTTTTGATAATTTGATTGAAGCCGTCAGCGATTGCTGGAAGAAGCTTGGCACGAAACTCATCGACCGTCACGCCGCCGCCCAATTTACCGTTGGCGCAACCCTTCGCGCTCAAGTCGGCTTCGAGACGTACCCCGATCAAACCCGCCTCAACCGGCTGGCCCAGCAGAAACATCTGGACTTGTGCCAGGCCCGGGCCGCCTGTGAAGTGACCGTTCGCAAGCGAGCCGACGATCGGCGATCCGCCGGGCGCAGCGGGATCGAGTGTGAACTTATCAGAGCCGTCGAAACGGGGTGCCGCCTGAGTCCTTTGTCCCAGGAAGATTGACCATGAAACGCTTGGGTCGTTCAACGGATCGTCTGCCTTGACCACATGAAGCGAGACCAGCTGACCCGAGTTAATCGCTTGATCAAGGGCCGACTGCAATTCAAGGCCGGGGACTGCAGACGTGAGCAAAGTAAGCAGTTCTCCGAACTTGTTGTCGAGATGCTGCTGCGGATCCCCGTCCACGTTTAGTGCGAACGCTTGCGTCTGTGCCTGGGTTGACGGCAGCAGCAGTTTGTTGGTGACGAATTGATATTGCATGCCGGTAGCAGGCATAACCTCCGTTGTCGGTGGCGCGAGCGTCGCTGTGGGTTTTAGCGCCCCGCAGGCCGCCAGCAACAATAGAATCAGGGCGGCACTTGCGGCAACAGAAACACTTTTCTTCCTCATGAGAGTTCTCCTTCTTTAATTTTTTCGATGCAACTTATTAACTCATGCTATACCAAACGCCCCCCGAACGCATCCGTCCCCCGAGGAGTGTTTATCTCCGCCGGTTGGGGGAGGCCGCATCAAAAGTGAAGTACAAGCCAATAGCGATCCACCATAATAGCCAGTATTCCCCAGACGGATCCCAGTACGACGCCTGCTGCAACATCTCTTGGATAGTGCGCACCAACGTAGATCCGTGTGAAACCGACCAAAGCAGCGACCGCGTACAGGGCCATAGATTCTCCCAACCCTAATTGGAAATGGTAGATGAACAGCGTCATGAGAAAAAATATCTGGGTTGTATGTCCGCTGGGAAAGGAATCACCTTTTTCGCGCCAGCCGACGACACGTGTTTTATCAAGGGTAAGAAACGGACGGTCCCGATCGGACAACGCCTTGATCATTTCCACCAACAACCAAAGCGTGAGGCTGCCGAAGATGATCTCTGTGGCCAGAAGGTGATAGTTAAGTATCAAGAATATGAATGCAGCGAGAAATGCGGCCAGCATATTACCAGCCTGTGTTGCCAGCCACATAAAGCGATCCAACCATCGGGGATAACCCCGCATGTTAATGAGCCTAAAAACCCGACTGTCCAGCCGCTGGCCCGCGGACCAGATCAGGGACAACGTAACCAGGGCAAACAGGAAAAGCAAAAGCAGCAGCCCTCGTTGCGCCTTAAGAGCCGATGATAGTGAAGCTCGTGCACTGACCGGCAGCCAGGTGAAAAACAATACCAGCCCCATCAAAAGGACTGCCAGAAAAATGGGTCGTCTATTCGCAGACCAAAAGGAAGCTTCGTGTGGCTCCCGCGGCAAGTGCGTTTGTTCAGGACCGCTAGGCATTGACTTCCATCTTCGAATCAGTCAACTCAGAGGTTGCCAATTGTCCAGTAAGCTTCGAGCCGGCTATCACTGTCAGGGCACGTGGATGGATATGGACAGATAATGAGCCCTCGCCCAGCAGGATACCATCGGCAAGCACAGGCATGCGCGGAATCGACCTGATCTTTACGTGTTTGACCCGGTAGTGCTTGATACCGATGTCCTCCGCAAGTCCAATTTGGGACAACATGGCGTATGAAATCATATTCAATTTGTTCACATCCGAAAAAGTGAATACGTCCAAACGACCATCCCTGAAAGATACATTTGGGGAAATCTGGAAGTGAGGTCCAAGAAAAGGCATGTTCGTGACCATCATCATATGTGCGGAAGTTTCGAGGTGTTTGCGCCCGTCCAGATCGATACGCAGCCGGGAGGGTATCGCAGAGACGAGTGTGGACAACAATCCACCGATCATGGATAGATCGCCGTGCTGGATATCGTCGGCCAGGGGATATATATCCGATAACAAGCCTAGCGCCGCCGCTTCCAGGAACCAGTGACGGGAATGTCCAGAGTGAACTCGTCCAACATCGATCTTCAAACGGCGACCCTTACGCAATAGGGCGACAGAATTTGCGATATCTCCTGTGATCCCCAGATTAAAAGCGACGTTGTTTCGCGTGCCGGTGGGGATGATGCCGAGGGTCGCATCCTTTCCAACCATAGCCCCGACGATACTATCGATTGTCCCGTCGCCACCCGCCACAACGATCAGTTTGATGCCTGATCTAATGGCGTCATGCACAACTGTTTCAAGCTGGCTTTCGGGGCGTACTGTATAGACCTCGGGCAATATGTGCTGGTCCTGCATCTCGGAAAGGATGCTGGCAAGCTGCTGAGGCGATTCTTCCGCCCGGCCGGAGCCTGCGTTAAAGATCAGTTTCGCGTGGAGCGGTCGGTAGGATGCTGATCTGGATTTTCTTAGGATGGACACTTGAAGTTCAATTCTTCATAGTACGCATCAGAACAATGGCCGGGTTCAACAGGCGAACGGGACTACCCTGTCCGGTCATTTGTCCGTAGTCGTCCTCACAGCGCAGGAGGTTTGTGAGTTCAAATTTGATGCCTTGTGATCCGGCCATTGCCAATTTAGGCAGATTGCCTGAGGCCTTGCGGTGAAATCGTCGCCTGGGCAATCGAGTAATTTACGATCCCACGATTGGTTCTTTATGCCTATCCACCAAGGCTGTCATTGGCGAGGAGTTGTTCCCGGAGCAACTGATCTTCCGTCGGAATCCCAAATGGAGACCGATAAAGCTGTTGCACATTTTCATCGTCCGCATCCTGGTATTCAACAGGAAAGAGTACGTCCTCACTACAATAGGGATAAGGCGGCACCCAATCTACATTGGGTGTACCAAAGGAAGCGGGATCAAAATCCATGTACCGTGTTCTCTCACTGCTGCGAATAGTTAGAAAGCCCGAGACCCTGGTCAGATACCGGACCAAATCCATGGAAAGAACGATAACTCGTTCCGGAGGCCGGGCCTCCCCGTTATTCAAGGATCTGAGTTCTTGCCGCTGGTTCGTGAATTGTCCCCAGACGGTCATGGCAACCACGCGTCGATTGTTCGGATTAATGATTACCTGCCTGACGACACCCGAGATCCCATTAAGAAAAAAGATCTCTTCACCGATGGAGGGCTGCAAAAAAGGCGGGTCTTGTAAATCAGAATCACGCCCCTGAACACGCACACTATTAATGACTCCACGGACATTCGGATTGCTGGCTGCACACTTCTCTGCCAACAAAATCACTTTTGCATCACTGACATTCCCACTGAGCAAGACCACTCCGTGCGAAACGCCGGTAAAAAATTTGCAGTCGTAGGTATGTTCAAGCGATCCCAACGATGTAGCCACTTCCGCCACCAGCCGGTCATCCGGGACCAGATAGTTGTTAACACCCAGCAAGCCGGGGATGGCTTGAAGCACTCTTTCCGCACGATGCTGATTTGTCAGACTGATTACGTGACCATACAGATAGACAATACCGCCGCTTACCCGTACTCCAATATTGTCATAGTCCGTGGCTCTGAAGGCGGCATCTTTCCATAACGCATTATCAACTTCATGCGCCAGGGCTGCATCTGCTTTCGAATTTCCGGTGCGACCCTTCTGCCCTTCCGCGATCAATAGGCTTGAATCCCTGCACCTGAATAATTCATTGGGAGCGGTTCGTGGAATTTGTTCCGGCAACATAATGTACTCCTCTCGTTCAATTGCCCTGGATGTTGAAATAAAATGCCATCAACATGTTGTGCCTTGGCTGAAAACAGCGACGATCATCATAAGGAAAAATGCAAGCGCCATAAGCACGCAAGGAATTTCATAATCATCGGACCGACACTAAAGACGGATATCACTTGGATAACCTGCCATGTGTGGGATGCCGGGCACGATTGACTGACCGAGGGGACCTAGTAACTACTGCGAGATCACAACAGGCATAATTCAAACCAGGAATCCCTTCCCTAAATAATCCTGGTATTACCTGGTTAGATTTTCCGAGGACAGTTTTAACCTTCTGGTCCGGCTTCAGATCTCATGTATATAAGATAAAGGAAACAAACTCTAAAAAGGAGCACAGCCTCCTGGTGGGAGACTCTGCTCCTCAAAGACATGGAGGTTAGCGGTTGATCAGGAACAAAATACCGGCAATTATGCCGCAGATCCCTGCTATTACCGCAAGAGGAAGACCTCCGAGACTTATACCTACAAGGATCAGGCCATCCAGGATCAAGAATACGCCCAACAGAATCCATTTAAGTTTATCCACGTTTTAAATTTCTCCTTTGCATTGTTGTTCAACAGAATTGCCAGCGTCAAGGATCGCGGTATTATTTCCTCGTACCTCGATCTTTCAACTTTTGCGACGTTTTGAGTGCCGTCGTAAGGCTTAGGAACTTTGGATCGCCTTTTTTCCGGCCTTTGCAGCATCAGCTACGCGGTCTAACTGCTCGACCACCAGTGCCTGGCCGTGCTCCAATAATTCTTTTGCCTTTTGGCGTCCACCCATGGTGATTTGGTTTCTATCCAAACGCACCTGCGCCATGGCATCTTCCACCATCCCGCTGGTTCGATCACGCAGTTCGATGCCTTTTTCCTGGATTTGCGTGCGAGTCTCTGCTCCTGATTGCGGTGCCAGCAACAACATGGCGGCCGCGCCGGCCAGGCACCCGACCAGCAGGCCGATTAAAACGCCCAAAATATTATTATTGTGGTATTCGGGTTCTTGATTCTCATTGACCATCATGTTTTCTCCTTGTCTTTTATGTCAGGTAAATGTTGGTTAGGATCATCTTGCGGAATACCAGGGTCAAATCATGCGAGCGGGTATTACTGGTGACCCTGACCGCCAAGATAGATACCGGCATCCTCTTGTTCCTCTTCCGTCAACTTAATGAGACCAGTCAGCCAGGTCAGGATGCGATCAACAATCTGCCGGCTGGCTAAAAAGACGCTCGTTTTTGGCGTGTCGGAGCCTCGTTGATGGAGGAAATTATCCATTCTGGCCTCTCTTGGAATTATGGATTAATATGCTGCTCGCTGGTCGTGGTTTGGGTGGTGCCAACTACAGGCCTGCGCGGGCGGTAAAAGATCAACCAGACTGTTCTATCCACGGCAAACGCGATCAGGCCGTATACCACGATGGCGAACATGGAAGATATTTCAAGCACCATGTTGCCGACTGTCGGTGAGCCGATCAAGCCGTTAAAGGGGAACAGGAGCAGGTAGGTGATCCCGTAAATCAGGGCAACGATCGGGCTATTGGGATTGGCGCCGATAAGCATCAACGCGATGCGAAGAGCAATGAGCACCTCGATTACCCCGAACACCAGCCAGACCAATTGGATGGCCTTAAACGTAAAAATGCGTTGCCCGCTTCCCGGTTCCTTCTGCGAGGAGGTTATTTGTGTGGTTCTGTTATCGTTTGACATTTTGGTGCTACTTTCTTTTCTGAGCATGGCCCAGATTCAGTAATAAGGGACCGGGCTCGTTAAGTTTATTCAGGCCGGTCATTCCACCTGGCTTGCAACAGGATTCCAGCGGAGCAACCGGCCTCATTGTGACTGGGATTACTTTCGATATTACAGTGCAGCCAAACCGTTAATTATGTCCGCATCCCTCTATGGCGGAAGAGGTTGACAACCGCCAGCAGGATGATCGAGCCAAGCAGAGTGACCAGCATGGTCGGAATGGTGAAGGCGTCGTTGATGGTCCCGACGTGAAAGATGGGGCTTAGAAAGTAACCGCCCAGGAACGCACCCACAACGGCCACAACGATATTGATCAGCAGGTTCGAACTGTCATGCATGAGTTGAGTGGCCACCCAGCCAATCACGGCGGCAACAATAAGATAGATGATCAGGTTCATTTTTACTCTCCTCGTTTGAGTGTTTGCATTACACGAATTATCCGCGTCTGCAAGTTTATTTACTTACTCTTTTACTTATGGGACGCTGCTTCTATTTCCATATTTCACGCAGCCGTAACATTGGTTGCCAATTCTTTAGCCTCATACTCTTCCATGTGTTTATTGATTTCCTCCCTGGCATATTGCCGGGTGTAACCGTATTTGACCTGGAGTAGGACAACATATTTATCGAGCTTGGCGGCCGATTTATCGACCCTGCTCAGGTCCAGGTCATTGATCAGGCTCCACCATTCTTTGGATCTGCCGCGGATTTGTTTCCACTTGGTTTCGAATAAATTCTTATTCATCGTGCGGATCTCCTGATCTTTCGGAAAAGCTGTCCCAGTTTGCGCCGGCGCTCGGGGCAGCATAACGCGCCGGTTTCCGAAGTCGTTCATCTCAGCCAGGTGGCATCATCAAGCACGAACCGTCGCGGCAACGGCACGCAAGCGTTCGGCCACACGTTCAGGCGCCTCACCTTTGCTGATAAACGCATCGGCGCCGGCGGAGAGTGCGGCTTGCTGACGGGCGTCCATATGACTGATGAGGACGATGACCAGCGCGGCCGGACAGGCTTGTCGGAGTTCTTCAAGGGCTGAGTTTGGCGCGCTGGGGAGCAGATCCCAATCTACCAACAATATATCAGCGCGACTGACAGGTGCCTGGGCTAAGGTGATGGGCCAATCGCCAGCTTCACCGGCGACCTCCATGTTCAGGTCCAAAAGCATCAGCCGCAGAGCAGAACGCTCCTCGATCAGGGCATCGGCTAGAAATACGCGGGTCATACACTCATACTACACTAGACACTCCCCGGCCGCATCCTGCGACCGGGGAGTATGCTTCTCCGCCACTTGGGGGAGGGAGGATGGTGGCATTCCAATACAGCCCGCCATTTGGGGCCTATCGGATAGGCGCCTATCCTTCGGTACTTATTGTTAGCAATCTGAGTTATTGCTCGTCCTGTCAAATATTGCCCATGCAGCTCTATACCTTTTCCGGAGCGACTGTCTCTGCATCCAGAAGTTCATCGAACAGAGACCGGTAATTAATCAACGCCTTCCTCAGATCTTCGGTCCCGGCATGGTGCTGCTCATTTCTGATCGCGGTCTCCCGCGCGGCGCGGTAATTACTCACAAAAGCAGGATAATTGACCGAGATATCGGCCGCCCGCTGTTCAAAGTCAGATACCGGATAGTCGCGAAGCTGCATAACCTCCATGATAAGGTGGTCGGCTTCTATAGTCGCCTGCCCCGGTTGATCGACAAATTTAGCCTGGACAGCGGTCCAATCGGCCAGGTAACGCTCTCGCTCGCTATTGGAAAGTGGGCGAATATTCAAAGTATCAACATGTTTCTGTCGCTCATTCAGCTCTGTTTGTGCATTCTTCTCGCTACCCTGGGTCTGGACGCTGCGATCATATTCAGATCCAAATTGATCCTGGAACCGCGCCGAACGTCTACGGCGAGCAAAAATCGGCCCCAATATGGCGCCGGTGATCACCAATACCAGAGCCACGCCGACGATAATATATGTAGTAGTCATAAGAAATCTCCTTCTTAAAGTGTGAAATATCAATGGAAGAACTACTTACTTTTGTACGAACTTAAGTTTTGCGCGCAGGATCGTTATCGGCGCCGCGAGCCAAAGACTGCCCCTATGATGACGAACAGAATAGTCACTCCAATCAAGAAACCGAGGTTATACTGGCTCCCGTTATTGTGCACCTCATACATCTGCACATCTTTGTTGACGAATGACAACACCATGGTCACCGGAGAAATGACCCCGTGCCAGATACCCAGCAAGATACCGGCGGCGCTCCCGTGTGGATCGGCTGTATTGACAAGTGGGTTCGGTCCGGGGGCATAGATTTGTATGCTTACGCCGGGCACGTTGATTTGACCGTTGGGGGCGGGCGTGCCGGCTTTTGGATTCGGGACCGGCGTATTTAATTGTGCAACTGTGCCGGGAGCGCAACCCGCGACAAGTACAAGCGTTATGCTGATTAAAACGAAGAAGAATAGTTTTTTCTTCACTTCTTACCTCCGGACAAACCTGTTGTGTAAAGGAGCCACAGCCGACTCGAGAGCTATGGCGCCGTATTCAATACATATATCATTCTACGAACAATACTCCCCGGCCGCATCCAACAGCCGGGGAGTATCCTTCTCCGCCACTTGGGGGAGACGCATAAGCAAGGGTCACCATAAGGGGTTTTAGGTCATGATTCAATAGGCTTTTCCGTCCAAGGTCTACGATATTGTGAGAGTAGAAATAACGATCTTGATCATTTTTGGATATGCCCTGCTCGGAACCAACCTCTTTGCTGCCAGGCATCCACATATTTTGGGTCCGGCCAGCTCTCACGGGGATTGAAATCCGAAAATCCGACGGGCCAAATGAGACCGCGACGATCCGGTTGGGACCAGCCAAATTCAATCTCGCGATCGCAGTTGCCGCAATTTACAAAGAACTCATCGGCTTCCTGGTTGGTCTTGGCTTCATTTATTTCGTAATCTTCCGGTTCAGAATCGTAGTCGTCTTCCTCGAACTCGCCGAAATCACCTCGCTGAACTTCATGATCTCCATTTTCCTCGATTTTTTCCTTGAACTCATATTGCCAGTGGTGATCATCCTAAGCGCTCCCCATTCCCGCCAGTTTTCGCCATCAGTCCCCACCTGGGTGTTCCAAATGTGAGTGACGACCAATTCATGGCCGCCACACTTTTGGCAGGTAAATTTCGATGAACTGCCGTTATCCATCGCCACACTCCTTTTGAGAATCAGCCTAAACCGGAATTCCAGAAGTAGAGAGGCGAATATTTCATAACAGGTTCGCAGAATATTGGAATTCCCCCGGCTTTAATGGTTTTCTCGGCTTAAGATAGTTGCCCACAATTCATGTTAATACAAATACATCCCGGCGGCACCCGCCGATAAGGGAATTATTACCTTCGTCGCTTTTTTTTGGGGGGAGGTTCCCAGCAGCGCTGGTTAGGGTTACTGAGGTAGACTTTGGGCCTGCCTTCCAGAGAGTCCAGGAAACAGGATCTCTATTTCGCCGCCACAACCCTGCCTTTTCCTTCACGCTTGGAGCGATAAAGCGCAGCGTCAACCGCCCCAAAAAGGGCCTCGCTGGTAGAGCCATGCTCCGGAAAAACCGCAATGCCAATTGAGAGTCTGATCTGCTCAAGCGGTTGGCCCTCGAATTGGATGATGAGGTGCCGGGCAAGCTCGCTTAATCGTTCGGCGCGCTCCAGCGTAGCTTCCTTCAAGGCATCCGGCAGGACAATGATGAACTCATCGCCTCCATAGCGGGAAGTAACATCCTCTCCGCGGACATGATTGAGCAGCAGATTGCCCAATTCACGTAAAACTGCATCGCCAGCGGCATGGCCGCGTGAGTCATTGAATCGCTTGAAATCATCCACATCCAGCATAAGGATGCCCAGTGAAAGTCCTCTACGCGAGGCTCGAAGCAGCTCGCGTTCAAGGGTCTCTTCCATGTACCGCCGGTTGAATAAACCGGTCAGATGGTCCCGGACGGACTGCTCACGCAGGAATGACTGGCTCTTGAGCAGGGCATCCTGGGACTGTTTACGCTCTGAGATGTCGCGGATATTGCATTGGATGACCTTCTCGTCGCCCTCCAAATAGACATTGCTGAAGAATTCCACCGGAATAAGCTTTCCGTCTTTTGTTCTAAGCGGTAGATCTTTATAACGGATATGTTCATTCTTTTGTAGGACCTGGAAGGCTTCCTTGCTGGCTTTAATATCTTTGAAAGCACCGACTTCCCAGAGTTTTTTTTCGACAAACTCTTCGCGCGAGTATCCCAACATTTGGATCAGGAAAGGGTTGACATCCATAATTGCGCCCGTCCGGGCATCCAGTATTAAAATCCCGTCCAGCGCTGCTTCAAACAGGCGGCGGTATCGGAGCTCTGAATCTTTCAGTGTTTGTAGGGTTAACGGCTCTCGTGCCCTGGCTGTGTTCTTCATGGCTTGGGGCAGGTCATCATTTAGGGCCGGGTGCCTTGATTTTGTTGATATACGCATCGCTCTCAATTTTAAAACAAACACCCCCCGATCACATCCATCATTCGGGGAGTGTTTGTCTCCGTCAGTTGGGGGAGACAAATAAGAGGGGTCAAATGACAAGTTTTTGTCTTAGAGCCAGGGCAACAGCCTCGGTGCGGCTCGCGACGCCCAACTTGGACAGGATGCTGCTTACGTGGGATTTGATGGTGGATGGGCTGATGGTCAGCCTTCCTGCAATTTGCGTGTTGTTCAAACCCTCGACCATCAGCGACAGAACGGCCCGTTCACGTTCAGTCAGGTCGTGCCCCGGCGCGGGGGGCAGGCTGGCGGCATGCACCAGGGCCTGGGCAGCTTCCGGCGATAAAGTGGCGCGCCCAGCGTGCGCTGCCCGGATAGCCCTGACCAGATCATCGGCTGAGACATCCTTGAGCAGGTAGCCGATGGCGCCCGCCTCCAATGCGTTTTTCACCAGCTCTTCTTCTTTAAAGCTTGTCAGGGCTATCACCTGAACCTTTGGAAACTTCTCACGTATTTTGCGCGTTGCCATGGCTCCGTTCATGTCGGGCATGACCATATCCATGAGGATCACGTCGGGCTGAACCTTGGCGCATAGTTGAATGGCAGCTTCACCGTTTTCTGCTTCACCCGCCAGTTCCAGGTCATCAAAAGCTTTCAGGAAAGTTGCCAACCCTCGGCGCACCATTGGATGATCGTCCACCAACATGACACGAATAGTTGGAGACAGGGATTTGGTCATGATTTCGTCCTTTTGCTCAACATCTTGCCAACGGATGATGAGTTCAGTACCGTGACCGGGCTGACTCGTGATTGACAGCATTGCACCCACCGCTTCAGCTCGCTCTTGAATCATGGTCAAGCCATAGTGACCCGAACTGGTTTGTTCCGGATCAAAGCCCTGACCATCGTCGCGCACCATTAATTCGATGGCTTTTTCCTCCTGCTTTAGATTTATTTCCACCCCGCTTCCCCTGGAATGTTTGGCAACATTATTTAAAGCTTCCTGGCAGATACGGTAAATTGCCACCTGCACATCCGAGGGCAGGGCGCCTTGTCCAACTACGGTTAGAGTGGCAGGGAGATTAGTCCGGCCTATGAAGGAATTAACCAACAACCGCAAAAGGTCACTCAGGTCGGAATCGGTCAGGGTCGATGGCCGAAGTTCGGCGAGCAGAGCGCGCATCTCAGCTTGAGCTCCTCGAGTTCAACCGGCGCAAATCTTCAAGGGATTCTCGTGCCAGGGCCTGGTCTTTATCCCAAATGCGTGGCAGTACTTCAGCGATCAGGCCGGCGGAGAAGAGGGACTGGTTGACTGCATCGTGCAGGTTTTGCGCTATGCGCTGGCGTTCTTGAAGCGCGGCCAATGCCTGCGCCTGCTTGTATAGTTCGGCATTGACCAGAGTGATTGCGGCCTGGTTTGCCACAGTCAGAGCCAGGTCGGCGTGATGACTCGTGAAATAATCCCTTCCAGTGTGCGCCACACCGATACCGCCGATAATGCGACTTTTTATTGCGAGAGGCACCCACATCCAGGCTTGTACTCCATCCAACAGGATAGACGCCTCACCACTCAAGAACGAACGCAGGAACCTTGCATCCTTATTGGCGGCTGATGTGTCGGCGATACGGATGGGGCGATGCTTGTTGAACAGCCGCTCCAGGATCTCTGGGCCGTCCAACTGAACACGGAAGCGTGTTGCCTCGCCAGGCTGTTGCACCCCGCGCAAAGCCACGGCCACCAGCGCTGAGTCTTCCAATACAAAAAGTGCAGCGTGTGTGTATTTGATAATTACCCACAATTGGTCGAGGATAAGGCCGGGTTTGAGCTCCAAGGAAGAGGCTAATGCGTGCGAAATGTCCAGTAAGATGGACTGCTCGCGCTGGCGGACTTCTTCTTCCTGTAAAAGAAGCCGTTCTGCCTTGATGCGTTCGTTGACGTCGTGGAGGACGCTCAAGACACAAGCATGGGACTGATATGTGAACGCCGTCCTCTGCACTTCGACAAAGAACGTTGAGCCATCGCGGTGTAAATGCATCGCCGCGGAATCGATCACTCCACCGGATACAACCACCTGGGTAGAATCCGTGAACTTGCCCTGACTATCGGGATGGATGTATGCCGCCAGAGGCAGGCCAATGAATTCCTCCCGGCTGTATCCGTGCATTGCAGCAGCCGCGGAGTTGGCCTCGACGATGCGCTGGGTGACTGAGTTGTGAATGATCAATCCGTCCCTCACAGCTTCGAAAATACTCCAATAGGGCCGGTCATTGTCTTCAATTTTGGGTGAGGGATTCTGGTTTAGGCTCATAAAGTGTGCTTTCTGGCATACTTGATGTGTTGGTCATAATCGAGCTCGGCCAAGGCATCTTCAGGTCTGGTTTCCTTTTCAAGGTGCGTTAGGACAGCTATCCGGATCATCTGTTATTCTCATTGTTTCTTGAGGACAGCACGAATGTTCTGCTCAAACTCTTTGGCTGCCGGGTCTTTATCTTCTTCGAGGTTTGCCAGTTTTTCTTGATTTGATCGCCTTGGCTAGGTGTACTCTTGTGAATCTTGGCTTATGAGAATGAAATAATTAATCAGAAGGTTATCACGTTAGCCTAACGCGTGCAAGGAGCTCACCGAACCGGCGCACGTTTGTGGAAGTAACTCCGTACCTACGACCCGACGGCCCCTTGCATTGTTGCCTTCGACGATCAGCCGCTTGTCCAACTGTGTTACAATAATTAGTACAGTTTGGAATTTGATAACTGGTTTTGTGTGGTGTCTTAGCCGCCTGCCCTGTTATGGGTGGGCGGCTTTTTTGTACGGGTATTCCCAGCGAAAAGGTGCCAAATGGATGTCACGTTGTATGTGCGTAACCTATCCACCTCAACTACGGAAGAGGATTTGAAGAACCTGTTTTCCCAGGTCGGTGAAGTCACATCTCTCAGGATCATGAAGGACCGGGGCAGCGGAGAGTCCAAGGCGTATGGCTTTCTAACGATGAGTGCTCAAAGCGAGGCTGATAAGGCGGTCAGCCGCTTTAATGCTTACACCTTCAATAGCTACCGATTGAAGGTGGGTCTTACAAAACCAAGAGCGCTGCGCGGTGATCGAAGCCCGGGTCTCTAACCCTAAGATTCTGATCAACCCCGCCGCGCGAAGGGTTCATTATTCCGAAATATGAACCGATCAATATCCAAAGATCTTCGAAGGAGAAAATAAATGATCAACTTAGTTTCCAACAAGCTAATCTACCGACCCATCACGGAGATCTTCAATTTCATCAGCACGCCGGAAAACGACTTTCAATGGCAATATGGCATCTTAGCGTCCGCCCAGATTTCTGATGGCGCCGCCCGGGTCGGGGCTTTCTTCAGAAGCATCGGTCATTTCATGGGACGCCGAATCGAGAGCACCTTCGAGGTTACCGAATATGAGCCCACCAGAAAATACGGATTTAAGTCCCACTCAGGGCCCATGGATCTACGAACCTTATACACATTCGAGATGGAGAACGGTGCCACAAAGATAAACGTATCCACAACCGCGATGGCGGTTAATCCTCCTTTTGAGGCCAATACAACGGTGCTCGAAAAGCACATGAAACAACAACTTAGGGAAAACCTGGCATTGCTTGGAGATATTCTAGAGGGGAAATAATGGCGAGGCAGAGTTTTTAGTCCAGTCGTTGGGGAGCGATGTTATCGCCTGAGCGGGGGAGAGCTTGATACGGGTGGCGATGGGGCAGATGAATTTGTTCGCGGGAGGGTATCACCGGGTGCTGAAGCTGGCCCGGACGATTGCCGATCTGGCAGGATGCGAGCAGATCCAGGCGGCGCATATCGCTGAAGCCTAAAAATATCGACCTAGTTCGATAAGTAATTATACATAGTCAGAGGCCTTTTTGTCTGCCCATGCGTGTAAGTCGCGACGGGTCCATGACCAGTTGATGGGTTGAGCCCAAAGGCGATTGTATTCGGGCGTACTGGCCATCAAATGATCAATGAGCTGTTGGCGAGTGTCCCATTGACCGCGCCGTAAGTAGCGCACATTGAAACTTTTTAGCAGAAGTTCGGCCTGGTTGAGCCAGGACGCATGTGCGGGTGTGAGTAAGAGACGCAGCCGCGGGCCATAATGAGAGTGCAGAAACGACTGGGTTGCGGCGGCCGTATGACTCGAGCCGCCGTCGCAAATAAGATGAATGCGTCGGCAGGAGTGAAAGGGTTGCAACAAACGGGGCAATGCCCGACAGAAATGTTCACTGTCATTTTGATCTAAGCAGCTGCTGCGCATTTGGCCATCGTAGATGTTGAGCAGCGCCAAGAAATTAACAACGCCATGCCGCTCATATTCGAATTCCTGTCGTTCCATCTGACCCGGCTGCATCGGTTGAGTGGGCTGCACCCGCTGCAACGCCTGAATATTCGGCTTCTCGTCCAGAGCCAAGGCAATTTCGTCGTGGGCCTGGAGCGCCTCGATCCTTTCATATATCCACAAAATGCGACCGGCACGCTTCAGGAACTCCGCATTCAACGTGGGCGTAATCCAATATCGGCTACGATGAGGTTGCAGGTCCGCATCGTTGAGAATGAGCGATACCGTCGACTGCGCAACATGAGGTACCAGGCCGCGTTTCATCGCTATCTCCGCTAAGCTGCGCATGGACCAGTGGGTCATCTCCAATCCGACACCGCTCGGCTCGCAACAGGCCAGTTGTTCAATGCCCACACGCTGTAGGGCCGTGATTTCTCGAGGTCGGCCCGAGCGAGGCGCATCATAAATCGCATCCAACCCGACGCTTTCATACCGACGACACATATGCCATATGCCCATCCGCGTCATCCCCGTTTGTTGGCACAGTTTCGAAACGATCGTATCCGGATCCTTCATCGCCAGCAAAACTTGTGCGCGCCGGGCAATTCGCTGTTCGGTCCGGCCATCGCGAACCAATTGGCCGATCTCCCGCTCGTCCAATTCATTCAAACGGATGGTTCTTGGTTTGCGTCTTCTCATACGAAACCCTCGGCAGATTTGGTACGAGAAGTATACGGTTCTTTAAGGTTCGACGACTATGTAACATTACTTTTCGAACACACCACTAGTTCTGTCATAGACTAGGTTCGTGTACAGCATCGGCGCTTCGTGCGCCGGTGTGGGACGCCCCGGCAGAACACCGGGGTTCCCCAAGAGCAAGAGCAGGGATGCTATACTGAGCGAATGCAGCCTGGATGCCTGCTTGCGGATCCGAAAGGGATTATGGGTAAGAGATTCTTGGGATTATCTGCTCGGATGTTCTCCATTTGAGTTGATCGATTGAGTCTTGGCTTCTGTTCAGTTCGTTTCCAATGTCTGGGTTCGCTTCCATACTTGATGCCAAAGCTTTTCTCGATCCCAATTCAGAAAGATGAACAGATCTCCCAGCGTAAGGCGTTTGCGCATCAGCGGAGAATTCATAAAGGCGAATCGCGCTTGTGCTTCTTTTATAGGCGGTATCAATTGACTAAAGATCAATGGAGACGAAATGGCCTGCAGGATCTCCAGCAAACGTTCAGGGCGGCGAGTTGTACTGTTTAGCTTTGTTTGAATGCTTGGCCAATTCTTGAGAAGATTTTCAAAATGCTCCCGCTGGGATCCCCAGGCTTCCAGCTTGAGATGATAATCTGCCCAGCATTCCTCGCCGGCTTTGCCGGTGGAATCGATCTGAATAAAAGCCTGGCGAATGTCCTGCTCCATTTGAGCTGCCGTAGGATAACAGGCTGCCAGATTCACTTCATGGGGGTTGAACTCATCCAGAAAATGTTGATAGGCATCCGCCGCCAGCAGCGTCGTCAAAGCCACCTGTGTGCCGTGTTGGGCTAGCGGCTGGTGTCCAGTTTCTGCGAGCAAGTCCAGGATATGCGACATAACATGTTCGTATCCAGACATGGGCGTCGTAGCATGTGACAACGACATTGCCAGCCCACCCAGCGCGATGAGCTTGGCTAAGACCGACATCCCCTCCGCGGTACGATTGCGGATGTTTTTTGCGGAATCCAGGAATATGTCATCCAGGGGGCCCATCAGACGCTGTGCAAATTCATTGTAAGCCGGATCCATACCCAACTGATTAGCCAGGTACCAATCGGGGAGGCTGGTGAAGGCTGCCAGCAGGTCTCCAACGCCGGCCACGGTCATGTCGTAAGGTGCATCGGCCAGGGTCTCCAGATCGGATACCACGGCATCCGGATAACGTGAGGGAAGAGTACGCTTTACGCCATCCACAAAAGTAGGAGCCATATTCGATGTGAATGCACTAACGCTGTTAGCCGTTTGGAAGACAACAAATCTTAATGTCGTGCCAGATTCTTTTTCATAAAGATAGCTGGCGTGTTTGGTGACGTCACACACTGTTCCCGATCCAAAAGCCAGGAGAGAGGCTCCCTGGCTGATATTCTTTTTCACCGTCTCGATATGGGACATGTCCGTGTGCACCTGACCGGTGAGGTCCGGTTGGAGAATAACCGTCTGAACCCGCCAGCCTGCTTCAGACAATACCTGTATGACAAGCTGTTTCAGGTCTTTTCCCTTGCGGTTCATGGGGGTCTGATCCATGACTACCAGGAGCGGCTTTCCAGGGTCTCCATTTACCTGCGTAAGCACGGAGGAAAGTTTGTAAAGCGCGTCCGATTCAAAGAGCATAGTGGAGATCGGCATATGTTCGCCAGCCGGATATCCGGGCAGTTTTTCGATCGCCTGCCAGAAGCTTAGGCCTTCACCGGGATCATATTCAAGTTTCATAGTTGAACTCCTGTTGACAGTTAGCTATTCTTATTGATGGATTATCTGCAAAACCAGTTGAATGCCATAGAGTACGGTGAATATCCCAACAAACCACAAAAAAATATCCAGGGATCGCCGCAACTGTGGCCGTAGATCCAGATCAAGGAGCATCGATCGTACTCCAAGCAGCGCATGTCCGCTAACCACGATGAGAAAACAGATCTCCAGGATCAGCGCCAGCGGCTGCTTCAAGTACGCTGCCACATCGACAAAACTCCGCAGCCCCTCACTTGCAAGATAATGTTGTGCAAGCCAGTGCAAACCCAATAGCAGAACTAAAGCCAACCCTGAAGCTGCCTGAGCCATCCATAACCAACGGGATCTGCTGTTTTCCATAAAATCTGCTCAATGCACGGCAAGTACGCCCCAGATTGTCAGGGCGACGGCCAGCACCAGACTAACCCAGAAAAGAAAACGATGCCAGCGCAAGAATGCCCCAAAACCGACCAGGGCCAAGCGCAGGCCGTTTAGGCCATGTATCAATATTCCAAAAAGCAATACTGCATCCAAAATCGTCACGAAAGGCGAACGCATAACCTGCAGAAAACTCTCCCAGGCTGCAGGTCCCTGCCGAAGCTTATTCAATAGTGCCAAGTGCAGATAGAGATAAACTACCAGGCCGATCCCCGACAGCCGGTGCAGCATAAAGGCCAACCTGCCGGTTGTTCGAAATTGAAATTCGAACCAGTGACTCCGGTTTTTCAATTATCCTTCCTTATCCATGCCTGTTACTGCCAGCCTGCGCAATAAATAGCTGCGCAATGACATGATCTCTCGAGCCGGGTCGACCCCTGCCGGGCATACTTCGGTGCATTCAAAGGCGCCATGACAACGCCAGAGCCCATGTTCGTGATCGACCTGTTCAAGGATTTCAAACAAGGATCGCCCGCGGGGTTCAGCCATAATACGCCCGGCCGCTGCCAGCAGAGCCGGACCAGAATAACGAGAATCCGAGCCGACAACCGGGCAGGCGCTCATGCACAATCCGCACTCGATACAATTTTCCAGGCGGTTGTATCCGGTTGGAAGGTCCGGAAAATCACGATTTGGGGTGGGTTGGATGCACTCAATTCCATGACCGTCTGTTGCTTTATCTTCCCGTTCCTTTGTGGTGCGAACCAGCGGCAGATCAACCAAATCCAGTTGCTCCATAAACGGCTGAAAATCCACGAGCAGGTCGCCGATGAGTGGAAAATTGCGTAGAGGTTCCAGACGCAGCCCCCCGTTGGAGTCTTTGAAAGTAGCCAGTGGGGTAATGCAAGGGAGGCGTTCCCTGCCGTTGATTCGAAGTCCGCAGCTTCCGCAGGAGGCATGATGGCAGGCATGCCGGAACAGAAGACTCTCGTCCTGGGCGCTGGCAGCCTCCAGGGCATCCAGCACATAAGCATCCGGCGATATCTCCACCTGATAATCCTGCCATTTAGTTGTGCGCCTAATATGCAGCCGGAAAGAGATCGTCTTCATGGCTGCGCATACTTCCGGTACGAGATAAGTGGATAATCCGCCGTTCGGCACGAGGCCTGTATCCCCAAGAAAGCGCAGACTTTGTCGGCTGCTTTCTCGGCCATTAAGCGAGCCGTGGTGGTCTTCCCCCCTACTATGGAGAAGAATCCGGCAGCGCCTGCCGCTGCATGATCAAAGCAGGCGAAACCCCGCGTAGCTGCGCGTCCGCCAGCGCCATCCACTACCAAGAGCGGACGGGCAGCTGCCATCATCCCACGCGGGCGCGCCTTGCGGACGGCAGGAATCATCGTCTCGGCCACTTTGTAGATTTTTTCGATATCCGCCGGGATAATCGGAATGTGATCCGGATCTTCCACCTTCCAGGATGTGGTTCCCAAAATACAGGTCTGGCGTTGCGGCACGATGATGTCCCCATCATCGGGAGGGCCCATCACATTGATTACCATGTTGCACAGACGCCGATCGACTGTCACCATGGCACCCGCGGAAGGCTCAACAGTCACATCCAGACCGGCTAGCGCCCCTACATGAGCAGCCCAAGGTCCAGCCGCATTAATGATCACATCTCCCTGCAGGAGCTCGTCTTTATTAGTGCGTCTCGAATGAAACCTCAGGGTTCGATTGGGGGTATCGAGATCTACGACCTCGCAAAACGTTTGCACGGTCGCACCGTGCTGACAAGCCGTTGCCAAGAAACTCAGGCATAGACGATAAGGATCGAAAACGCCGTCCGGTATCTGTATGGCCAGCAGTATATGAGGATTGAGCAAAGGTTCCATCTGCAACGCGCGCTCCACCGTTAATTCGTGTGCGGGGATATCACATGCTTCACATGCTTCAAGGAATGTTTTGCGATACGCCATGCCCTGTTCATCCACCGCTACGAACAGCCCGTCATTTAACTCGAGTACATCGGGTTGAATGCGACGAAGAATCCAATTTTCACGGATGCATTCCGCAGCCGACCCCGGGTCATTTACTGCATAGCGCGCCCCCGAGTGAAGTTGCGCCTGGTTATGTCCGGTTGAACCGCTTGCCACACCTGCTCGATCCAGCACGGTCACACGTAAGCCGCGCAAGGCCAAATCATGCGCCAGAGCCGAGCCGGTCGAACCGGCTCCGATCACAATAGCCTGCGCGGCGGTAGACATCTATTCCCCATGGCCTTCCAGCCAATCTGCGACACCTGCCAGGTTCTGGAAGATAAAATCCGGTTGGAAGGGAGACTTCTCCAGATCCTCGATCTTCGTCTCCCCGCTCAGGACGAGCACGGTGGTAATACCGCTTGCCTGGCTCAGGGCGATATCCGTATATAATCGATCGCCGATCATGCACAGCTGATTTACTGCCAGACCCATCTTCGCGGCGGCGGCATCCACAATGAGCCGGTTGGGCTTGCCTACCACCAGATCCAGCTCCCGCCCTGTGGCAGCCTTGACGAAAGCGACCATGGCACCTATGTCCGGCATAAAGCCGGATTCTGTCGGACAATTAAAGTCGGGATGAGTTGCAAGATACGGTATACCGGCCCGTGCCAGATCGCACATCTTCCACAGCTTTTGATAGGTCAGAGTAGTATCGAAGCCCAAAACAAGAAGTTGCGGATCCTGTTCCACAAGCTTGAAGCCGTGCTGGCGAAATTCATCTTCGAGCGCCGGCGTCCCGACGACATACACGCTGGCTCCCGGATAGCAGTCGCTCAAATAAAGAGCAGTGGCTTCTCCGGCGGTAAACACCAACTCCTCCGGTAAAGGCAGTCCAAGGCGATTGATCTTCTCAGCATGCTGGCAGCGTTGTTTTGATGAGTTATTGGTAAGGAATAGAAATTCCTTCGTCTGAGAATGCCGCAAGTCAACGAACCGCAGGGCCCCCTCCAGCAAGCGCTCACTCAGATAGAAAGTACCATCCATGTTATTCATTCTGTGGATCCATGGCCTTAATAATGGAATGCTTAATGGCCCGAGATTCCGGCAAGTTGATCGAAAACCGGTAGCAAGGCATTGTAGGTCGAGCGGTAGAGCTGATAATAATCTTCATACCGACTTTGAGTATTTGGATCAGGTTCAAGCACATCAATGATTTGCACAGTCTGGCTGGCCGCTTCTTCCAATGAACCGACGAATCCCGCGCCCACCATCGCCAGCATGCCTGCGCCAAGAGCAGTGGTCTCGGTAGTTTGGGGCAGGGCAACGGGCAAACCAGTCACATCGGCTTTGATCTGTCGCCAGAGGCGGCTTTTAGCTCCTCCTCCAACGACGCGGATCTGCTCCAGATTCAGGCCAATATTCTGCATTTGATCGGTGATATCGCGGACCGCGTAGGCCGAACCTTCCAGCAGGGCGCGCACAAAATGGGCTCGCGTATGGGCCAGGGTAAAACCAAAGAAGGTCCCTCGCGCTGAAGCGTTCCAGGTGGGGGCCAGGGCCCCCATGAGGCACGGCAGGAATATCACTCCATCCGAACCTGGCGGCGCCTGCGCCGCCAGGTCATTTAGAAATTCATAAGGACTTTTGCCGCTATGGGATGCAGATTCGACTTCAGGCGCGGAAAATTCATCCCGGAACCAGCGGTAATTTGCGCCCGAGGCAAACCCCGGATTTTCAAGAAGCCACAATGCAGGATCTGCATGGCAATGTGTCTCCACGAGACCGGTAGGATCAAAAGTTATTCTGCTGCTGGAAACGCAAACCGGTTCCGCTGTTCCCGCTATGTCGCATACGAGGCCAGGTCGTAGTACACCCGCTCCAAGGCAGGCTGCGTGTTCGTCGCCGCTTCCAAGAATGATGCGTGTCGATGGCTTCAATCCCATTTTTTCGGCGATTTCCGGGCGTAGCGTACCGATCTCCGTGAGCGAGGAATGGATTGGCGCCAGGCTTTCAATCGATATACCCAGGCTATTGCATAGTTCACCCGACCATTTTTTGGCGCGGACATCCATTAACATGGTCGAAGATGCATTCGAGTAATCCACAGCCATTTCTCCGGTCAGGAAATAGGCTGCGTAACTGCCTGCCAGCAAAAAATGTGCGGCCTTTTGATATATGTCGGGTTCATTATCGGCCAACCAGAGGATCTTTGGGGCGACATGTGATGCATCAAGGTTCAAGCCGGTGATCTGAAAAATTCTTTCCGGAGTGCAGACTTTTGCTATAGCTTTACATTGATCCACCGCTCGCCGGTCCATCCAGATCAATGCCGGGCGGAGTGGGTTACCGGCTGCATCAATGGGGACAACCCCATCCACTTGCGCATCCACGCCCATTGCGCCTATTTGATCTGCCGATACACCGCTGCATTGCAGCAGCTCTCTGACCGCGGTGCACATGGCCGTGGTCCAGCGGCTTACCGGTTGTTCGGCCCAGGTGGGATAGGGATAATCAATATCGTAGGCTTCGGCGGCTTCTCCTGCCAACCGGCCTTCGGCTGTCAGCAGAACAACCTTTATGCCCTGTGACCCAAGGTCACAACCGATCACATAATCCATCTTAGTGCCCGGAGGAGAGATCTTCAAGGTGTTCGGCGCGCTCGACTTCATCGACGTCGTTATACCATTTCAATTTTGGACCGATCGCGGCCCGGGTTTTCCATCTAAGGGTTTTAGGTGAGTCTTCAATCATTTGCGTGAGAACATCCAGCCGTTCTTGGATATTCCTGATATCCTGTTCACTGAAGGGCTGCTTGTAGACATCCAACCCTCTTCTGATTTTTGCCAGGTTCAGCTTGGTGGTGTAATAAAACCCCCAGTCTTTTCCGAGAAGCCCGGCTATGTATTTTCCATTGATCGTATCCTGGTCATTGTCGCCCACCGGGTGAGCGGCCAGGAGAATCAGCATATCCTTAATGTCCTTCTGGTTCAAGGTAACGATCTGGGTTTTCTCGAGCACCAGTTCCGCCAAGGGAATCGTTGGCGAGTCAACTTCGAGGCGATTGCGGAAAGGGATCACATGACACATGCTAAGCTCGTCCAGGAATACATCGATATGGATCCCATTGCTTGGATGGTTATATATGCGCCGCATGGCAAAGAGTTCCGGTGTCAGTGCGGCCACTACCGGTTTGTATTTTTCCTTGATAAGAAAGGCTTCAATTTCCCTATCCTGTTTGCTGTAGGCCATGAAGTCAATATCCGTAAGGGGGCGATCCATAGCTTCATGGATGGAGACATAGTCGGGACTATGAATCCGGAAAGCGGTTGAACCCAATAACCTTAAATAGACGCCCTGGGCCTGTGCCCTCTCCACCAAGCCAAGCGCCTCAGAAACGTAACTGCTATTTCCAGTCATTTAATCTCTCCTATCACCTTAGTTCTCAACCTATTCCTCTTACGAACTAACCCATTGTAAACGTATAATTTTCGAGCTTTTGTTTTGACAGATCAACAATCACGCCTCTCAGCACACCCTCTCCATATTCGCTGCCCGGATTGATACACATGGTCCGGCCGATTTTTTGAGCCGAGCGACTTTCGTGGATATGTCCATGCAGTCCCACGAGGGGTTGATATTTTTCGATCGCGGCTCGAACGGCTTTGCTGCCTACGGATATCATCTTGAACCCACCTGATAAAGAGAGTTTCGGGGTGAGGTTCTCATCAATTTCTGGCGCAACATCCAAATTGGTATCGTAGGGCGGCACGTGCAGATTGAAGACCGCATTGCCCGGATTCGTGAGCTGCCCTATGACGGCTTCGATCCGCCGGGTTAGTTCTTCCTCCGGAAGATCACGAGGACAGTGCCAGGGCGTCTGATTGGCTGCACCGACGCTGGCCATTTCATGATCCTCATCCAACATGACAACTGTTTCATCCACATTTTTTACGAAATCAGACTGTTTCAAAACCTGGTCGATCTCGTACGGATCATCATTGCCAGGTTGTACAAAACACTTAATACCGGTGCCGCGCAGGCGCTCGTCAGCGATTTGCAGCCACCTTCCAATTCGTTGGGAGGCAAGTTGTCCGAATTGTTTTTCTACCAGGCTTTTATCAACCTCAAAAGCCTTTACTTCTTCGGGCGATACCCGCAATGGGTAGAGGCCCGAATTTTCGAGGGTTTCCTCCAGCTGCTTGAGTTCCTCCGCAGAGTTAACATCATAAACCTTGCCCAGATAATTTGCACGATAATTATGGTTTGCCTGTTCCACGAGGGGAACGATCATTTTTCCGACCATATCTCCCCCAAGGATAATTACCTGCGCCTCGTAAAATTTCGCCGAATTGATAAATTTCTTGAAGACAACCGTAGAACCGTGCACGTCTGTCGTGAAGAAAATTCGAGTTTTTTTACCATCACCGAATGGGCCCATTTCGACCTCCTATGAATGTAATTTACATCATGGTCCAATATAAAGTGTACTACCGCTCGCTAGTCGAACAAGACCCCACCACCTTGGTAGGGCAGGGACTTACCGCCTCGCGCAATTCTCTACACTTGTCTTCATCCTTTATAGGGCAAACACAAAAACCTGGTTTGGATACCGGAAGAAATGCAATACCGGTAATATGCTGTACTCTTTAATTCGAAAGGGCAACCCTGGGCCGGCGGTGGGTTGGATCTGGCACCGGCTTTGGGTTACCCCTTCGACAAGGAAACCTAAGAACTCAACTAATCTGGAGGAATTTGCTGGAAGCGTTTTTCAATCGGGACACCGCGCCGCTTGTTTAGGTACATGGCAACGAAGTACAAAATGATAGGCAATATCATGTAGAAGCCAAAGGATGTGAGCAGCGCAGGCGTCTGAGCGTAAATGGATGAACCCTGAAGAGAAGGAACCAGCGTGAACCAAACGGCCGCTATACTTATGATCAGGCCCAGCACACCGGCAACTACGATCCCTGGCGCGCCAAAGATCTTTTGCCGGGTAACTTCGGGGGCTTTGTCCCAAATGTCCTTCCGGCGCCACGGGAAGATAATGGCCGCGATGCTAAGGAAGATCCATCCGAAGAACCAGATCGTAATCGTATAAGTCTGATAAGCGGAGAGCAGCGGAGTGAGGCAATTCACAGAGAATTGGAACCAGGAAATAACGAAGCCAACCATGACGGCAAAGATCGGTGAGCCGCGGCGGTTCACTTCATTCAACTTGGATGGCAACATTCCATCGAAGGAATAGGCGAACAGGTTCCGCACCGGCGCAAATGCCAGACCCATGGCTCCCACCCAGTTAATCAGGCCCCAGGAGAAAGGTCCGCCCAACAGCAAAAGGATCGGGTTTTGGGTGGCATATACCAAAAGGTAAGGAATCTGCGGGAAGGCTTTGAAGATCGCGGTATCTGCACCCGCGGAGTTCAACTTTGAAATTGCCTGCAGCAGATCTATTCCTACACCATGGTAAGTTACGTAGGTGTAGATCTGGTAGTAGATGATGAACAGGAAGATCGAGCCGTATTGGGCCAGCGGTTGAGCCTTGTCCACGCGCTTGATCTCGCCGGCGATATTGGCCGAGTACGTGGAGCCCAAGCAGGTCAGGTTCATATAAGTAACGCCTGCCATAACGGTCGCCGCTACCGAGAAGACCCCGCGCTGCCACCCGAGGGCGGCGGCCTGCTGGAGTACGTTTTGGTAGTCGATGTTCTGAAGCATCTTCATGCCGTTGGCGATAATTGTGGGATTTACACTAAGCATCACCCCGGCATAAACACCAAGCATGATCCAGGTCAAAATCACGGCAGCCCAAACGAATTTCATGAACAACTTGATCCCGCGATAGATCACGTAGAAGGACAGGATCAGGGATATGGTCCCCAGGATCCAAACCAACCAGGAACCTTGCGGTCGCGCCATCTCAGTCCCAAGATTGAAGAGGCCTGTGTTCTTATAAACCAACCCGAACTGCATCAGGGTATGGCCGAATCCCCAGTTGATCACATAGTTGGTGTTGTTTCCCTGCCAGTTCAGACCAACAATCGTCAGGGTCCATGAAGCAAGAAAACCCAGGAACGGAGTCAATACACGACTTATATAGATATATTCGCCGCCAGAGCGAGGCATGCTGGCCGAAAAATATACATAGATGGCCGCGAAGGGTAACAGAGACAGCATGAACAAGATGGCGTACTGCATGTTCGCGCCGGCGTAGAGAGTCACAGCCCAAAGCAGATAGAAGCTCGCTTGGGTAATATTCGGCGCCACAAAGGAATACGCCAGCGCCGTCCATGGACTAACCACGCGCGTCATCCCAGATGCTTTGCGGGAAAATACCTGGCCCGCTTGTTCTGCAGCAGATTGAGCCGCATCTTTGAGATTCATACTCATGTCCATTCTCCTTTCAGAAGTATTTCGTCAAACAACGGTCCGAAATCTGTACTTGCTTCGTTCTCTATTCCAATCCTCTGTCCGCTCCTCCTTTCCTGAAAGGCACAGCCCACTTTGGGAAAACAAATCCGTTGGGAATGTAACTTATCGATGGGGGCCCTTGCGATGGATGAGAAAAGTGATTTTGTCCGACAGGTGATATTCATCCGAGTAGATGACCGGTCGATGGTTTTCGTCATAGTCGGTCTGGCTGATCAGCAGCAAGATGTCGTTTCGATGGATCTGGAGCTTTTCGGCCACATCCTTGGGAGCCGCGATCGGCCGGAGCACCGCCGTGCCCTGAAAGATCCGGATGCCATGATTCTTTTCCAGATAATCATATAGAGATTGCGTCTCACGGGACTGGGTCTCAAGTTCACTCGCGTTGGGCATCATGCCATCCAGCGCCGCGGCCGGCAGCGTTTCCTGTGACCAGACAATTGGCGTGTCTGTGGCCAACCTTAGACGATCCACGACAAAAATGGGTGCGCCTTCTTCGATCTCCAGTTGTTTTGCCACTTTTCCCGATGCATTTTCCTTATGGATTTCGCATTTAATGGTCCTCGGTGAAAAGCCAGCCTGGGTGATCATTTCGGTAATACCAAAATTGATGCTCAAATCTTTTACGATTGAGGGCTCTGTGACAAACGTCCCCAGCCCTCTCCGGCGCGTGATCGTGTTCTGTTCTTCCAGGGTCCGCAAGGCTTCACGTAAAGTTGTGCGGGAAACACCCAGAATTTGCATAAGATCGAGCTCGGGGGGCAGCTGGCTGCCGGGCGGAAACTTCTTATCCCGAATGGCATCTGCAATAGCTGTCACAGTCGCATCCGTGAGAGTCCTTCGCTTGGGTTTGACGAGCATGGGTTGGGAGTTATTGCGCTTATCCATCACCGATCCTATTCATTCTTTTATCTAGGAGAACAGTGGGCATAGAGCTGTGTATAAGTCGACATAAGTCCTGAAAGCATGATCGTACAGCGGTATATTTTCCGTGGTTGGTTCGAAGCGCTCCTTAATTTGCACCATCTGTCCCACTGCCTCATGAACACTGGAATAAAGACCGATTGCCGTGCCCGCCAGGATAGCAGCTCCCAACGTGGCTGCTTCCTCATTACTGGTGGTCAGCACAGTTCTGCCAGTAACGTCGGCTTCGATCTGTTTCCAGATCGGGCTGCGAGCGCCGCCGCCGAGGGAACGGATCTCGGAAACCGGTACACCTATCCCCTCGATCACCTCAATATTGCGACGTACGATAAAACAGACTGCTTCCATGATGGCGCGTATGAAATGTCCGCGGCTGTGCCGGAGAGTGAATCCATAGAATACACCTTTCGCGGCAGGATTCGCCTCGGGAGCCATCGCTCCCTGCAGGTGGGGCAGCATTACAAGGCCTTCGCAACCGGCCGGGATCTTGCTGGCCTCGGCTCCGAGTAGATCATACGCATCCAACCCGCTGGTTTTACCGACAGACATTTCCATTTGGGCAAATTCGTCGCGGAACCAGCGAAGCACGATTCCGCCGCTGGTAAATGTGTGCAACATGTACAAGCCGGGAATGCCATGATAGTGGCAAGGCATTTGACCGTTTGGATCGAAGGTAGCCTGGTTGATGCTGGCACAAATTGCCAATGCCGCGCCCGTATTTTCGCTGAAAATACCGGGGTGAATATTGCCCACACCGATCGCGCCGCAGGCTTGATCGAGGGCGCCGGTACATACCAGCGTATCAGGATTCAGCCCTAATTCTTCGGCGATATCCTTCCGCAGACTTCCGACCACCTCACCTGACTCGTGATACGCAGGTAGCTGGCTGGTCGCAATGCCAAGCTCAGCCAGCATTTCCGGCCACCAGTCGCGAGACCTTAAATTCCAGTAACAAGTGGAGGTAACGAGCGAGCCTTCGCAAACGAACTCACCCGTTAGACGATACAGAAAATAGTCTTCCAGAAGCAGGAATTTGCAGGTCTTCTCGAAGATCTGAGGCTCGTGATTTTTTATCCACAGGATTTTCGAGGCCGGCCAGGTGGGAACAAGCTTCACTTGACCTGTGATCTCATAGGCCTGCTGGTTTCCAAATCTTTCAACCAGTTCATTGGCTTCTTGTTGGGCACGATTATCGAGCCAAACAATAGCGCGCCGCAGCGGTTTGCCATTCTTGTCTGCCAGGATCAGGGTTTCACCCTGGGCAGATATACCCAACGCTCGAATGTTGCCCGGGTTCACGCCGGAGTATTTAAGAACAGTCCCCAGGGCAGATTTAAAGGCCTTCCAGTAGGTCTCTACTTCCATTTCAACCGAATCAGCGTCCGGCGTGATCAGTTCATATTCCATTGCAGCCTTCGCAAGGACATTGCCCCGCAGATCGTGCAGCGCACATTTCAGCGCCGTCGTACCGAGATCCAAAGCGAGAATGGTCTCCATTCTTTTTTACTCGCCAGGAGCACCAGCCCAAACCAAAACAGCTGTTTCTTCCCCAATATTTATAAGCGTATGTGGTAGTTCTTCTGGAATAAAAATTGAATCCCCCGCAAAGAGCTCATAATAACGTTTCTCATCGAAAAGCAACACGTGGCCGGTACACAAATAAAAAACTTCGACAGAATCTTTGTGGCCGGTATCGATATTTCCGCGTTGGCCGGCGGGCAGGGAGGAGGTGCCAAGCCACATCTTTGGCACTTTAACAAATTCGCGGCACAATTCCGGACCTTCCATAAAGGTCCTTGCGTCGGCTGAACGAATAATGGTAGCCACAGTTTCACTCATACTTCCTCCACAACATTCCCTGATCTCTGAATTCGTTGAGAGTCTGGCTAATATCAAATTTGACAAAAGCAAAGCGAGTGGCTATAATAATAACTAATACATCACGATGTCTGACATCCTAACATAAGTACAATATAGCAAATAAAATGTTCATTGTCAAGTACTCACTCCACCAACCTCGTGATTTTCTAAATAGACGATAAGAAGGGAGCCAGATCATGAAACCAGAGTTCATCCTCATGCTGACCTATAACGATCAAACCGTAGAGAAGGCCATAGAATTGTTCGAGGAATGCAAAGATACTCCGGTGACTCACTGGGGATTTAAGGATGTGGGACTGCCTGCCCCGAAAATGAAGCAGTTGGTCAAGGCCATGGGACAAGCCGGCAAGACTACTTTCCTGGAAGTGGTCAGTCTGTCAGAAGAAGAAGGATTGGCCGGTGCAAAGCTGGCAGTGGAGGCAGGTTTTGATATCCTGATGGGGACGGTATTTTTTGATTCGATCCTGGCCTTCCTCAAAGATAAGCCCGTTAAATATTTCCCATTCCCGGGCCATGTTTACAGCCATCCCAGCATCCTGGATGGTGAGATAGATCAAATCGTGGAACATGCGCGTTTTCTTCAGAGTAAAGGAGTTCAGGGCCTCGACTTACTTTCCTACCGCTATGTTGGAGATGCATCCGCTCTGCTTGGTGCAGTTGTGGATGCCACCACGGTACCGATCGTATCAGCAGGGTCGATTGATTCATATAAGCAACTCGAGGAAGTAAGAGAAACAGGAACCTGGGGCTTTACCATCGGAAGCGCTCTTTTCGACAAAAAATTCGTCCCCAACGGATCCTTCAAGGAAAATATACTTGCTGTTTGTAATTGGCTGGAAAAAAAGAACGAGACAGAGCCGGAAAAATCTCACTAATGACGAAAAGCTCATTATGGATGGGAACAGGATAAGAAGTCGAATATTGAACTTCACCCGGACAGAGTAATATCTTTACCATGTTCTTCGTTGGCAGACCACGTGTTTGATCCTGCCAGGGCAAGCGTTAGCATTTCTGGTGAATTCCCAGACATGGATATGCATAGATGGCTAGGAAATTGGAGAAAACCCTTCAAAATCGCCTTTGTATCCCCGTCTTTATTGCGGTTATTTGGAGGCGCGGTCAAAGCCCACCCCCCGTTCGGGCCGGGAGCCGGCCGGGGCGAGACGGCCTGTGCACCTTCGAAGCTAACGAAATCTCAGAAGCGAACCTCGAGAACTCTGCTGGACCGCATTGATATCCATGTTGAAGTGCCGCAGGTGGATTATCAAAAGTCGAGCAGTGATAGGTTGGGGGAGTTGTCGGAGTGTATCCGCGCTCGAGTCGAAGCCGCGCGCCAGAGACAGCGCGATCAATCGCGAGTGTGATATCCGATAAGGCAATGCACCGGCGCTATGTTCGCCGGTGTCATGATGGTGGGACTCGCCGCGCCAAGAATGGGAGTACACTGGGTCCAACCTCTCTCGTCAAAGCGGCGTCGTCTCATCCTGCCTACCAGCGGATAACGCTCGCTGTTGGACAACGTTGTAGAGCGGATATCTTCAGGCCAGGTAATGATCAATAGAATATGAGAAAACATAATTCAAGATAGCATGAGATACAACCCGTTCAGGGTGTAGTTGTTGACCCAAGGACTGCTTACATGGGCGGACGACCGTAAGGAGAATACGGAACAATGAGCCAGATATTGCAGGAACGTACCACGAAGATTCTTTTGGGACTGATTGTACTGGCCGGGTTGTTTCTGACAATCCACCTTCTTTATCCGGCGCCGCAACCCGTTACTGCACCAGCTGGCACGTTTCGTAACCCGCTTAACAACAGCGGGCCAGACCCCTGGATGACGTATTACGACGGCAATTACTACCTGGCAGCTACAACCTGGGGAGGACCTAAAACTGGACTCACTATGAGAAAGGCTTCCACGATTGCCGACTTGAAACGAGCCACCCCGAAGACGATCTGGGAAGATTTGAACCCTGTACGCTGCTGCAATTACTGGGCGCCCGAGTTTTTCCTGCTAAACGGGCCAAATGGTCTGCGCTGGTACGGCTATTACTCAGGAGGCCCATCCAGCTGCTGCGACAACCAGCGCATCCACGTGATAGAAAGCGCTGGCCTGGATCCAATGGGACCGTATATCTACAAAGGCCAACTAAAAAACTCGACTGATGACCGGACAATCGACGCGAGTGTTCTACAGTTGAATGGGTCGCTTTATCTTCTCTTTGCGGGTCGGATTGGCAGTGACCAACGTATTTATATCGCACCGATGCAAGATCCCTGGACGCTGAGTGGCGATCGGGTACTGCTGTCCGCGCCGACCTATGGCTGGGAAAGGGAGAACAGGAATGTCAACCAGGGCCCCGCAGCCCTCCAGCATAATGGCAAAACATTTATCGTCTACTCGGCCAGCTATTGCGGTGGTTCGGGCTACAAGCTTGGCATGCTGACCTACACTGGCGCCAATCCCTTGCAGACCAGCTCGTGGAACAAATCGCCCGTCCCTGTCTTGCAGGGGACAGACGAAGTATTTTCACCAGGACACAATACATTCTTCAAGTCGCCCGATGGCACGGAGGATTGGATTGCGTACCACGCCAATGACTCAGCGAGCGGTAGCTGTGATATGAAACGAACGCCCCGCATCCAGAAATTTAGCTGGAACGGTGACGGTACGCCGGATTTTGGTAGTCCGGTGTCCATCAACGCCGACCTGGCTGTCCCCTCCGGTGAGGGTGGTCCTACCTCAACACCAAATTAGTGATACCAACATTGCTGCGGGCGCTGATATCAGGTAGTTGATAATTCCGTAAATGACCGGAGTTCGTTAGCGAAGAGAAATAGTCTTGTTCCACCCAGTGCATCCGACCCCTTACGAGGTGCGCCGGGGGCTGCCGTGTTGGGACTCACTGCTTTTTCAGATAGGCTGCCTGGATCACGCCGTTTTGACGGAAACGGCGTGATCTCAAAAGAGTGCAAAAGTATAGCGCTAGTAAGTAGTGGCGGTTTATTCCAAAATATCGTTCCAACCCGGGTGATCATTCACCAATGCGTCCAGCCACATCCAAACGGTAGCGCCATCTACCTGGTTATAAAAGTCAGCGATACAGTGTGAATCCCCCTGGATAAAATAGCGCTTGAAGGTGTCGGGATGATTTTGATGGATTTGTGTGGTGGCGGTCCGCAGGAGTTGTTCATTTTCTGCCCCGCTCATTCCAACCACATTGCCGACCACCGCATCCTGATAGGATGAATACATTCCAATGTTCAGTTTGGTATCGTAATCCAGCATCCAATCGAATAGATAGATCAGCTGGTTTTTACATTGCGGGCAATCGGTCGGCAACATGGGCGACAAATTCCAGGTTTTGATCAGTTCGGGCCAGATGGCTGGCTCTGTCGGTCTGAACAGACCCGGACCGCTGTCGTTCAAGACATAAAGCTGAGCCTCTGGGAATGCCAGGCGCACGATGGGAGTGGCTCCAAAAGTGCCGTATCCTCCATTGCTGCTTCCTGCAATCAGGATTTTCTGGCTGTTCGGAAATAGATTTTTCATCAGGCTGACTGCCGCGGAAGTCTGGCGCAAGCCGTTATGGAAATGATCCGGCACCCCGTTGTTGTCATAATCGGCTGCGGCATCGCCGAAGTGAAAGCTGCCATCGCAGGTGGGGACGTAGATATAATTCCAGTTGGCAACCGGGTTATCTGGATCGGCAGAAACCGGCCCAAATGGGCCGCCATCTGCTCCGGCTGCAATAGAAGTAAAAACCTCCGCATCCGAATAGGTCTTTTCGCTTTTACCGCAGTTGGGATGCTCGGGCCAGCACTCCTCGCCAGGCTGAAGCCAGAACACCGTCTTATCTGCCTCTGTACCGGCATGGGCCAGAAGTCCGTAGTGCCCTCCAAGCACACATTGGTATTCGGCGGCAGTCAAGAGATAAGCATCCCAGGTCCCTACATGGTAGACACTGTCAAAGGCGATTGGTGAAGGCAGGTATTTGTTGAACGCCAGACTTTCAAGCGACTGCAAATATGACCGAGCCTGGCTCTCTTGATATAAGTGGGTGATAAGAACCACCGCTCCGGCAACCAGCAAAACAAGGCACACCGCGACAGGCCGAAAATTCATCTTTTTGCCACTGGGGCTGGTAATTCGTGTGTTCATCGTTTCGCTCCCTTGTTTCAGTTTGGTGCCATAGCCTGCTGGGAAAAAAGGGTCTTGTGAAGTAAAGCACTTACCCGGTGAATCAATTATATGCGAGTCCCTGGTGGCAGGCGGGAAACTTATTAACTTTGCGAGACGAGAGTCGGGAATTGGGGAAGCAGAACTCGAATACCCTGAGTCTCCGACACAATATGCAATGTGGATAGGCGAATGGGCAAGGTACCATGATATTCCAAATTGGATGAGGTAGGGAAGTTGATACCGCCGGCGATAGGGCCAGATCAATCTATCAGCGAGAGGATATCACCGGGCGCTCCAGCTGGCACGCACGATGCACAGCACGATGTCGCGGATTTTGGGGGTACGAACAAATCCAAGTGGCGCAGTTGGCGGCAATAAAGTGTGCTTCGCGAAGGCCATGCAGCATAGCCTCAAAGGTTTCGCATAGGTAAACTTTGATCGGCTAATCAAGGATCCGTTAACTATCCAATTGACGGCGATTACGTTCCTGTAACTTTCAGGCTATATCGCCGCCCATTGACAGCCGATTCAGACTACAATATAATTAAAACAAATGAACATATACTCACTTGTAAATAATGAATCGTAAGAGTGGCTCGTCTGCGCTGGATGAGCATACCGCGGCCCACGTTGCAGAACTGTTTCGGGCTTTCAGTGATACAACACGCGTGAGAATTCTGTCTGCATTGCTGAACGGCGAGATGAACGTTTCTGCCCTGGCGCGGATGGAAGGCATCAGCGGATCGGCGGTTTCGCATCACATGCGCGGACTGCGGCAGATGCGGCTGGTCAGTTCACGCAGAGAAGGCAAGGAAGTCTATTATTTTGTCGAGGATGAGCATATCATCCGGTTATTTCAGCAAGGCGTGAAGCATGTTCAAGATGAATGAACCGTTTACAACCGCAGGGATCTTCAAGGGATGCATTTTGTTATTCATTGGCTTATGCCTGCTTTTCTCTCTTACCCCATCCACCGATTTTGATTTTGATGGACAGTTCGATTCGTTCGTCACGGACAGCCTTATATTGGATTTTGTTGCGTCGATAGTCGTTGTACCCGTCTTTTTGTTTGGTAAATTCCTCACGGCCTATCTCGCATCGCCCAGGCTTTTCGCCTCCCAGATCGTTCTCCCTCCCATTGCCTAATTAAATCTTGTGGTGTGTTCGACGCGGCTCAGCTGCCTCGCGTTATCCCTGCGCGGCTGTTCACGCTTGACCTTATGACTTTTTGTTTCTGGAGAAAATCATCATTATGGAATCCAAAGCCGAAGAAACGATCTTGCAGGGTCTTACCGAGCAAGAAGCCCTGGAACGCCTGGCACAGGATGGTTACAACGAACTGCCGGCCGCCAGGAAGCGCAGCATCTTAAAAATCGTGTGGGACGTAATTCGCGAACCGATGTTCCTGATGCTGATAGCCTGTGGCGTGCTCTACCTATTCCTTGGCGACAGGGAGGAGGCCCTGATGTTACTGGGCTTCGTCTTTGTGATCATTGGCATTACGCTCTATCAGGAACAAAAGACTGAGCGGGCTTTGGAAGCGCTCCGCGACTTATCGAGTTCCCGCGCGCTGGTGATCCGGGATGGCAAACAACAGCGCATTGCGGGGCGCGAAGTGGTGCGCGACGATATCGTGCTGGTCTCGGAAGGAGATAGGGTCCCCGCGGATGCGGCGCTGCTCAGCGGGAACAATGTCAGTGCAGATGAATCCTTGTTAACCGGTGAATCGGTTCCGGTCCGTAAGAGGCCGTGGGATGGCCGTCTCGAGATGGGACGTCCGGGTGGGGACGATCTCCCGTTCGTCTATTCCGGCACCCTGGTTGTAAAAGGGCAGGGGGTGACCAAAGTCCGAGCGACCGGGGCTCGCACTGAGATCGGCAAGATTGGCAAGGCGCTGCAAATCCTCGAACCGGAGGAAACCAACCTTCAGAGGGAAACGGGAAAGATCGTACGAAGTTTTGCCGTTGTTGGCCTGAGCCTGTGTGTGCTGGTGGTGATACTTTTCGGACTGACCCGTGGTGATTGGCTGAACGGATTCCTCGCGGGTCTGACGCTGGCAATGGCCACCCTGCCCGAAGAGTTCCCTGTGGTAATGACGATCTTCCTGGCGTTGGGTGCATGGCGGATTTCGCAGCGCAAAGTGCTGACCCGCCGCGTGCCTGCCGTGGAGATGCTGGGTGCTGCTACTGTATTGTGCGTTGATAAGACCGGTACGCTGACCTTAAATCGAATGACGGTAACCAAATTGGCGGCCAACGGAGAAGAATATGCTATAGACAGCGAGCAGCTTCTCCTGCCAGAAACGATGCATGAAGTGGTCGAATACGGCATCCTGGCCAGCCCGGTTGACCCATTCGACCCTATGGAAAAGGCCATGAAGGAATTGGGGGGACGTACGCTGGCAAATACCGGCCACCTGCACAAGGATTGGATTCTGGTGCGCGAATATCCGCTCTCGGAAAAACTGTTAGCCATGTCTGACGTTTGGCGCTCACCCGACGCGAAAGAATTCCTGGTGGCGGCCAAAGGAGCGCCCGAAGCGATCGCAGATCTTTGCCATTTCGATGAAACGCGATCGGCAGGCATGCACGATCAAGTTAGCCGCATGGCGGATGAAGGTCTACGTGTGATCGGTGTGGCCAAGGCGCATTTCAGGGCGCCGGACCTGCCAATGGAACAGCATGATTTTGTGTTCGAATTTGTTGGCCTGCTTGGGCTTTCGGACCCGATTCGCCCTGAAGTGCCGAACGCGGTGAGCGAATGTTACACGGCCGGTATTCGTGTGATCATGATCACCGGAGACTACCCAGGCACGGCGCGGAATATCGCCCGCCGGATTGGTTTGAGACCGCTCGAAAACATCGTCACCGGCCCTGAGCTGGATCAGATGGACGATGCGGAATTGCAGGAACGCATCAAAACTGCCTGTATCTTTGCCCGAGTCGTGCCCGAGCAAAAACTGCGGATTGTCACTGCGCTCAAAGCCAATGGTGAAGTCGTTGCCATGACCGGCGACGGAGTCAATGATGCGCCTGCATTGAAGGCGGCGCACATCGGCATTGCCATGGGCGGGCGCGGCACAGATGTTGCCCGCGAAGCCGCCGCGCTGGTGCTGCTGGACGACAACTTTGCATCCATTGTGGCGGCTGTAAGAATGGGGCGTCGCATTTTCGATAATCTTAAGAAAGCCATGACTTTCATTTTGGCCGTGCATATCCCGATCGCGGGGATGTCGTTGATCCCCGTCATTCTCAAGTGGCCGCTGGCCCTGCTGCCTGTCCACATTCTGTTCCTTGAGCTGATCATTGACCCGGCGTGTTCGGTCGTCTTTGAAATGGAATCCGAAGAGGCAGATATCATGCAGCGCCCACCGCGCAGGTTAGATACCCCGCTCTTTGGCCGCCCCATGATCCTTTCAGGTCTGATCCAGGGGGTGGGCATTTTGGCGATCGTGGTCGGCGTGTATGCTTTCCTGTGGTTAGGCGGATATGGTGAGGGCGAGGCGCGTATGATCGGATTCGTGTGTATGGTGCTTGGGAATCTCGGGTTGATACTTTCCAACCGCTCGCAGCTCCATTCGATCCTTTCTACTCTGCATACACCCAATCCGGCTCTATGGTGGATCATCGGCGGAGCGCTGATTTTTCTGACCCTGGTGTTGACCATTCCCCTGCTGCGGGAACTTTTCCAATTTGCGCCGCTGCACCGCTGGGAACTTTTGCTTATCGCCGGGGCGGGGCTGTTAAGCATTCTCGTGGCTGAAAGCATAAAACTAAGACGAGTGCAGAAAGCAATAAACGGCAAATCATAACTTTCTGTGGTCCGCTCAAGGGATTCCGAAAGGAGTAAAAGATGAGCCACATTGCGATGTTCTTTCTGGTTGGGCTGGCGGTGGCGGCCGGGCTTCTGCTTGCTCTCCTGGGGTTGGAAACGCTGCAGAGAAATATCCTTGGCTGGCTGCTTCTGACGGTTGGGGTCGGCTCTTCTGCCGGGGTCATCATCTATTACTGGATTCGCAAAGAACCTCTCTTCCAGTTTGGGGGGAGCGGCGCGGTTGTCGCAGAAACACGCAAGGAATCAATCTGGTTCATCTTGCCCGGCGCGCTGGCTGCGCTATTCGCGCCGCCATTGGACTATATCTACCTCCCTGAATTTCTTCCGCGAGCGATCTGGATGCCGGTAATTGGGCTGGCGCCGATCACCATTGCGGTTACGCTGTGGTTCTGGACGTGGGCTTTTATCAGGGGATTGGGTTCCCGTAGTGCTCGCCTGACTGCCAAGCGTCAACTCATCCAAAACGGTCCGTATCACATCATCCGCCATCCTGTCTACGCAGGAGTCATCCTTATCGGGCTCGGCCTCACGCTTGGGTATTCCAGTCTGGCGGGTTTGGCTGCCATCCTGTTGGTTTTATTTCCAGCTTTGGTCTACCGTATCCTTATCGAGGACAAATTGCTGGCTGAGGATTTTGGCGTGCAGTTTGTTGAATATGCTCGAAGGACAAGACGATTGATTCCCGGGCTCTGGTAAAGGGAGGAGCAATATATGCGGAAAGATCAATCCAGTCTGACTGCTACAGGGATTGCCGTTGTACGCGCGGTCGCGAGCGAGAGGCCGGGCGCGCCGCGCGCAGACCCATGCCGAGCAAGGGCGCAAGGTTTTTGGGGATCAAGAATCCTAGCCAGTTGACCAGGAAAGAGACCGTCCTAGGGGCCGGGGCAATTTTCTTTGAAAGTTGTATGCTTTGAACAGAAGAATTTACAAAGTGAAAAAGGAAACTTGAGATGTCTGGCACCTTGAGATATCTTCTGCCCAACGGCTTCACTCCCGCGAAGTTATGCAAGCTCCGCTAAACATAGGCTGGTGATATTTATCCGGCCGCTGCGCTTGTGGCTCTTGTATCAAAACATAATCCCAAAAAGGAGAAAAACCTAATGAAGATCCTAATTGCTGTCCTTCTTATCATCCATGGGCTGATTGTGGCGAGCCAGTCTTCCGGCAGCTTTAGCCCTGTTGGGGGAATCCAAAACCCATCCTGGCTCAACTGGTGGCCGACTAATCTCGGTCAATCATGGTTACTATCAACGTTGGGTGCCGAACAGACCCTAGTGGCAAAGGCCGGTGGGTTCCTTTGGTTGGTGGCAGGAATTGCACTGGTGGCTGCAGGTTTGGGGGTTTTAGGTTTCGTGATACCCACGGTATGGTGGCGTAGTCTCGCTCTGGTCGGTGCTGTTCTTTCACTCGTAATGCTGGCTCTCTATCTACATCCCTTGCTCGGTGTTGGTATCGGCGCGAGCCTTGTCCTCGTGGCCAGCCTTGTATTGAAGCAATGGCCACTGCTGGAGCAGCTTGGGTTATAAGTGAACGGGATAAAAAGTAACGCTACTGAATTCATCTTGTCTTCGACAAAAAGGGGACTTCCAAAGGTGTGTGGCGTGGGGCTACACAAACAATGCAGATGGGCACCATCACGAGTGACGAAATATCAAGGGAAAATTTCGGGTCCGCTGCTTGATATTTATGTAGAAGTGCCGTCGTCCCTCATCATGTCGGAGTGACCTGATCTTGGGGAAGCAAGTCGGCGCTCGTTTTTCCAAACAACGTCCAAGCGAACCAAAGCGCACCTGGAACTATCAGCAAGGCGGCCATCCACCAGATGATCGTGCTAATCCTCAGGCTGGAGTTATCGAGGAGCCAGCCGCCCACTGCCGAACTGATCGCGTTCGCCAAGGTGAACATGGCAAATTCGCTGGAAAAGACCCTCCCTCGCATTTTATCCGGGACCCACTCGAGAAGCAGTTGGGTGGAAAAGGTCCAATTGATCCCACTGCCCAACGAGCGGATGAAGGTGCCTAACAATACCAACGCAAAGCTTGCCAGCGGCGCCGTCATTGCCAGCCCGATGACACCGATCCCATAAGATAAAGCGAGGGCAAGGCGCAATAGGCGGTCGCGATCGCCGGTAAAGACGCGCGCAAGGATAGGTCCAACACCGGTCCCGATGCCTGCAAAGGCATATAGTAAGCCCAGGCCGGTTCCTCCGTTTTCGCCGATGACAAAGATGCGTTCAGCAAGGATCACCTGGATCACCTGGAACGCCCCGCCGACGACCAGAGAAACCGCCGATTTATGAAGGCTGATGGCCAGGATATCCCTGTGGTCCTTCAGGTATTTCAGTCCATCCATATACTGGTGGTAGGCCACTACAAAGACCTGTCGGCGTGTCCCAGCATCAGCCGGCGAATGCACCTCATGTGTGTAATGAATATGAGAGATAAAGAACGCCGAACAGAAAAATGAGAACGAGTCAATCACAAATGCCGGGTAGACGCCCCACGCGCCCGCCGCGATTCCCCCGATTGCCGCACCCAGTGACAGCATCACAGACCACGTTGTGGAACTAATGGCATTCGCCGCACCCAATTCCGGGTGGGAGACGATATCTGGAATGATGGCGTTGCGCGCGGGAAAGAAAATTCCACTGAACGCCAGTTGGATAGCCGTGATGACATACAACAACCATACTTGTTCCGCCGTCCGCACCGCAAGAAAGCCCAGCACGATGATCCCCCGCAAAATATCGGCGGTGATCAACAGCTTCTTACGATTGTAACGGTCTGCCAAAACACCGGCGAGGGGGCTCACCAAAAAAGGGGCCAACATGCGGATCACGAACAGGCTGCCGACAGCCAGCCCAGAGCGTGTCAAATAGGAGATAAGCGCTGCCGAAGCGATCAGATCGAACCAATCCCCCAACAGGCTGATAATTTGCCCGGTCCATAAGAATCGAAAATCCCGGTTTTTTCTGACCAGGTCCAGGTAACCTACCGGCTTCGCTTGTTCGCTGCTGTTATGTGCCATGAAAATTCTTTCGTCTGAATTTACAGATCGACTGTGGGGTTCGCTTGACGTTGAACTTCCGCAAGACGGGCATGAGCGGGCAAGCCGCCATTCGACTTTGTTGGTTCCGTTCCAGGCTGCACCATTTCGTAAAGCAATGTCTCCTCCTATCGTCCCCGAAGTGGACGCCGGTCGAAGTCAGGATTGCGATGCGCCTTGTCGTCATAAGGTGAACCGAAGAGAAACCTATTGGGCTCGCGTTTGGCTTGGTAGTGACTTGAGCTTATCTCAGCGCGGGTTGCAGCCAGAGCAACGACGTACCTCGCCCGGAAAGTCACTACCGCGGATATGACCCGGTAGCGGCTCGATTGTAACTGAGACTTACCTAACTGGTGCGCAGTCTTTGGCGCCGGTCAGCCTAAAGTGAGCATCTCTTTGCTCCCCGGTATTCGCCTTAGTGAAAGCTTAATCAGACAGTAAAAAGAACTTCCAGAGCCGTTACGTGAAAATAGGGAATAAGCAGCTCAAAGATTGAGATCTTGAATGCGATATACCAGCATCGAGGGCAAGGAGACTTCCCGGTCGAGTCTCGGCAGGGTCGGCGCTATGCGTGCCCCTACGGAAGACCGTATTTAGGCGAGAACGGGACTTTGCTTCGAAAGAGACATCCTGTGGCAAAGGATCTATAAAATGTCATTACATCTTTGACACAATTTCTAAATCACTTAATAACATTCTTTTCATGAAGGCCTATTATCATAAACTATATGAACAACTCAAGTGGAATCGCCAGGATGTATGAATACCCCAAAGAAACTTCTACCAGGCGTCATTTTGCTGACAGCCTTTTTGCTCAATGCTTGCGGTCCCTCAGCAAGCTCACAAGTCTTCCTCAACGCCATTGATACTGCAGTGGCAATGACAGTAACGGCCCAGGAAAATTCTGTAACCCCCACCGTCACCGCCAGTCCAAGCCCGTATCCGACCGCAACCCCGGTCAATACACCAACTTCCACGCCGACCGCGTCTCCTACGCAGCCGATTTATTACTCAAACACGAGCTACTGCAACGACTCTGCCTTCATTAAAGATGTGACCATTCCTGATGGAACCATCCTGGCACCAGGCCAGGTATTCAATAAAACATGGAGGCTTCAAAATACGGGCACTTGTACCTGGACTCCAGGTTATCTGCTGGTCTTTACGGGTGGAGATAGCCTGGCCGGTTACACCGGCGAAATTGGTCAATATGTGTATTCGGGAAGAAAAGCGGATGTGTCCCTCTCATTGATAGCTCCAGACGCGGCCGGAACTTATTACGGCTACTGGACGCTCGCCGATCAGTATGGCAACACCTTTGGAGTGACATTCTATATTGAACTCGTGGTCGCGGAAGATACGGCCACCCCCACTCCCACAGCTACTGTTGTACCTGATACTCCAACTCCCACTGCCACCGTAACCCCCGTGGCTCCAACGGCTACAAGTACCTTCACCCCTGAGCCGTCTGACACACCGACCCCGACCGCGGTATCAACGGCAACGTATACACCGGTACCGACTGCAAGTGCAACTCCGGGTACGCCAACGGCCACAAGCACCTCCACCCCCGAGCCCTCTGACACACCGACCCCGACTTTGGCATCTACGGCAACCTACACACCACTACCGACCGCAAGTGCAACCCCGGGCGCTCCGACCGCTACAAGTACCTCCACCTCCGAGCCCTCTGACACACCGACCCCGACTCTGGCATTTACGGCAACCTACACACCACTACCGACCGCAAATGCAACCCCGGGCGCTCCGACCGCTACAAGTACCTTCACCCCCGAGCCCTCGGACACGCCGACTCCCACTCCTACGATCATGCCAACACATACGGCAAGACCGACATCAACACCCAGGCCTGACAAGTGAGGACGAGAAAGCCAGTGACATGTTCGAAAAGGAATTTGGCAGGCAAGGATAGAACTCGCCGGAACCCTTGAGCCCAAACCAGCCTACGATGCTGCGCGAAAACTCAGGCCCTGATTAAATGATTGAAGGACGCTCTATGGAGCGTCCTTGTTGATTCCGGAAATGTTCAGGTTCTTAGTTGAGCACCCGGGCCATTACGTCGTTGGCTTCCAGAAGAAGATATTCCGTTCCATCCATCTTGAATTCGGTTCCAGTATATTTCGCGAACAGGACCTTGTCGTTCACCTTTAACTTGATCTCCTCATCGTCGCCGACTGCAACGACCAGTCCGGTATGCGGCTTTTCTTTCGCCGTTTCGGGCAATAGCAAGCCGGAGGCGGTCTTGCTCTCCTGCTCGATCGGGTTGATGAGAACGCGTGTGCCCAGGGGTTGAATATTGGTTTTTGTCATCGTTACCTCCAAAGTTTAGATTCCCAAATATTTATCTATCTTCATACGATGGAATCCGACCACAATCTTTCCACCGATATCGATCACGGGTACGCCTTGTTGACCGGAGCGGCGTATTCTGTCGCGGGCAGCCGCCATGTCGCGACTGACGTCCACGTCTCTATATTTGATGCCCTTGTCACGAAAATATTTCTTGGCCATGTTGCAGAAGGAACAAGTGGGTGTGCTGAAAACGATCACGGAGGGTTGGGACCCGGTTTCTGTCATTGCTGACCTCTATGAGAAAGTTATAGTCATGGAGATGTAGAGGCGTGATGGAAGTTACATGTGCTTCTGTATCTTTTCTGTCTTTTTTTCATCCAATGGATGTGGTGCTACATTTAGGAATGGAGGGCGTGATAAGTTCCGCCGTATTTTCATGGAAACTAATACTTTTTTCGAACGACTTCGTCAGAATCCACGACCGGTGGTAATTGACCTGTGGGCGCCCTGGTGCGGACCTTGCAGAGCGGTCAGGCCCGCGCTTGAAAAGTTGGGGCGCGAGTATGACGGCCGCGTTGATCTATGGGAGGTAAATGCCGACGAGCACTCGGACCTGTTCCGCAGGCTTCGCGTTTATGGAATTCCGACGCTGATCGCCTATCGCGGAGACCAGGAGTTGCTGCGCTATGTCGGCGTGAAATCTGATGGCGTGCTGAGATCTCTCTTCGAGAGTTTGTCGTTGGGCGCCGTGCCGGCTCCTGCCGGACTTACCAGCCTGGATCGCTTGCTGCGCCTTGGGAGCGGATTGGCCATCATTTCCCTGGGCCTGGCGATCCATGCGAATTGGCTCTTGATTTTCATGGGCGGATTGATCTTGTTCACTGCCATTCATGACCGCTGTCCCATTTGGCGCGCCCTTACTTCCAAGTTCAAAGAATTAGCCGTGAAAGGTTAAAAGGAAAATCTATGACTTTAGACGATCGCCGTTTTGACCACCACAAGATGAACGCGCTGACTACTTCAGAGCGGGAAGCTCGTTGGGATCCGCCTCGCTTCCTCAGCAGATTCGCGATTCGTCCAGGTGAATCGGTGCTGGAACTTGGATCCGGGCCCGGTTTCTGGACTTTTCCCCTGGCCGGCCTGGTTGGAGATAAAGGTGTAGTTTGGGCGGTGGATGTCAGCCAGGAAATGCTGGATGCCATCGCCAAACGGAATCCGCCCGGCCAGGTTCGTTTGCTGCAAGCTGAACTTCCCGTGATCGACTTGCCAGATTCCAGTATCGACTTGATCTGGGCGGCGTTCGTCTTCCACGAAGTCACTCCGCCGGAAAAAATGGCAGCGGAAATGTTTCGGCTGCTAAAGGATCAAGGTGCCGTTGCCGTTCTGGATTGGCGTCCCGATAAAGCCAGCGAAGGCGGACCACCACCGCATCATCGCTTATCGGTCGCACAAATAACACAATGTCTGAGTAATGCCGGCTTCGGTTCAGTCGAACAGACCTGGCAAGACGAGGATGCTTATCTGATCCAGGCCAAAAGATAACAATTTTTGGTTAAGTTAACAAGGAAATCTACCGGTATCTACTCACGCCAACTTCCCTACGCCCGGCTTTCAACCTGGAGCTGGAGATTCCAAAAAAATGAAGGCGATGGAGCTCTTCCCATCGCCTTCGTTTTTTCAGGCATTTTCCCGACAGCGTGTGAGTAATTACATCCACTGTAACGAAATTCGAGAGTTTATGACGCGAGAAGGAGGCACAAGCCTCATGCTAGTAGGGGGCCAGCGCTAATTGAATGGCCTGCTCCACAGTCATCGCGTCGCCCTCCGACCAGAGGAAACTAAATCGGATCGCATCCAGATTCTGCCGCAGCTTCTCTACTTGTTCATCAAAATAGCGTTGCTCGTCTGGCGTCATGGGCGTGGCGCTTTTTTCGCGCAGGTGGTCCGCTGCCGCGAATAGGGCCACGGCGCGTTCGTTTTGGTCCTGCGCCAGAGCGATGAAGCCAAAACACTCCAGTTGATGCGCGACCGCGCCCATCTGCCCTATGCCGCGAAAGGCAACGATTGTCTCGCGGTAATAATCCAGCGCCCTGGCATACTGACCCAGCTGGCGCTCCAAATGTGCAAGGTTGCTCTTCTCCAGGAGAGCGTTGAACGGCGCGCCAATCTCTTCATAAATGCCCAGAGACTGCCGGAAATTCCGGCGAGCCAGATCATGCTCTTTTCTGTGAGCGGCGATCACGCCCAGTATCTCGATTGCCTGGGCTTCCTGGGAGCGGAGATCCGCACCTCTTGCCAGCTGGATAGATTCTTCCAGGTAGGCCTGTGGCAGGTTGAGATCGTCGTAAAGGTCAATTACCACTCGTGCCAGCCTGTTCAAAGCCCGGCACATCACATAAATATCGCCCTCTGCACGGGCGATCTCGTAGGCCTCCTGCAATGCGGCTTCGGCTTGAGTGCGCTCCCCCAAGAACTCCAGCGGGTAGGCAAGGATCACCAGGGTAAAAGCCAGGCCGCGTCGATCTCCTGCCTGGCGATATAAGGCGAGCGCCTCTTCAGCGGCGCGCTTCGCCTTGGCATTATCTCCCAACGATAGATACAACCTGGTCAATCCACGTAGAGCGTGGGCGCGAGCCAGTAACCGCTGCTCTGCCGTGACCCCCGCCGGAATCGAGGTTATCTCCACCCGCTCCAGTGCTTCCCTGGTCCAACGAAATCCTTCCGCAGAAAATCCGCCTGCTGTCCAAAAGAGATTCGACGCTCCGGCGATCCGCAGGGCGCTATCGGGGTGTTTGAGCAATCCCCAATCCAGCGCAGCCCGCAGGTTATCAAGCTCCGCTGCCATCCGCTTTTGCCACAGGATCTGGTCTCCCGTTTTCAGATGCTCGTCCACCGACTCGGCAAATTGCACAAAGAAAGCGAGATGACGATCTCTCAGAGCTTCCGCCTCCTCCGTCTCAAGCAATCTCTCGTGCGAATATTGACGGATGGTCTCCAAACGACGATAGCGGATCTCTTCTGTGGATTCTTCGGTAAAAACCAGGGACTTTTCGACCAGGCGTGTCAGTAGATCCAGCACATCAAAGCCCATCCTGACCTCCCCACAAACTTCCTCTGCAGCCTGAAGCGTCCACCCGCCGGCAAAGACCGCCAGCCTGCGGAACAGCGCCTTCTCCTGCTCGGACAACAGGCTGTAACTCCACTCGATCGTGGCTCGCAAAGTCTGTTGGCGCGGCAGCGCCGTGCGCGAGCCTCCCGTGAGCAGGCGGAAGCGGTCGTTGAGCCGTGAGGCTATCTGTTCAGCAGACAAGGCTTTAATGCGCGAAGCGGCTAACTCAATTGCAAGGGGAATGCCATCCAAATGGGAACAGATCTGAGCCACGAAGGCGGCGTTGGCATCTGTCAATCGGAAGCCAATCTTGACCGCGGCGGCCCGCTCGAGGAAAAGCTGGACCGAATCCACCTCCGCCAATTTTTCCAAGGAAGGCAAATGCCCGGGGTCAGGCGTGTCCATCGACGGGACGTGGTAATCGATCTCTCCGGCAATGCCCAGCGCCTCGCGGCTGGTGGCCAGAACGCGCAGTTCGGGACAGGCGGACAGGAGCGCTTCAGTGAGGCGGGCGCACTCTTCAATCAAATGTTCGCAGTTATCGAGCAGGAGCAGTATGGACTTGCCGCGCAGGTGATCGATCAGTATTTCAGGCGCGCTGCGATGAGGATCCTCCCGCAGGTTGAAAATCGAGAGCAAGGTCTGCGGAATGAGCTTGGAGTCCGCGATGGGCGCCAGCTCTGCAAGCCATACGCCGTCAGCGAACTGATCCAGAAGCTGTGCAGCCACCTCCAGGCTGAGGCGCGTCTTGCCGGCGCCGCCCGCACCTGTGAGTGTCACGAGACGATGCTCATTTAGGAACTGCTTGAGCTCGCGTATCTCCCTTTCCCGCCCAATAAAACTCGTGATCTGGGCGGGCAGATTATGGCGGTAGGCATCCAGGGTACGGATTGGAGGAAAATCAGCTGGTAGATCAGGGATGATGACCTGATAGAGGCGCTCAGGTCGGGCTATATCCTTCAATCGCCGTTCCCCCATGTCGCGTAATGCGATCCCTGCGGGCAACTCATCGCGAACAAGCTCCTCGGTAGCCAGGGAGATCAAGACTTGCCCTCCATGTGCAGCGGACATCAGGCGCTGGACCTGGCTCAGTGTAAGGTAGCCTTCATAATGGCCCTCCCCCCGATAGTTTGCCCCACCGGTGTGGATACCCATCCGGACCTTGACCGGAGCGGGCGCCCACGATTCGCTGTGCAGGGCCCGTTGAGCGTTCACTGCCGCATTCAGTGCATCGCCGGCAGAGTGAAAAGCCACACAGAACGCATCGCCGATGATCTGAAAGACATAACCACCAGAAGCCTGAACAGAGCGGTTCAGGATATCGTGGTGGCGCGCGAGCAAACGAGGCAGGGCATCTGGGTATTCCCGGGCAAGCCTTGTGCTGCCCTCAATATCGGTATAAAGGAACGTAACCGTGCCCGTAGGGCTGGCTTTGCTGTTGAGCATTTTGATGTGTCTATTATTACATGAACACCCCCACCTGCAAATATCGAATGCGTTGTCACAGTGCTCTTAAGGCGAAAGTGCCTGACTCGCTGGAATGACCGATTACCGGCTCTCCCACACCATAATGTCAATGGAACGCGAGCATCAAATCTGGCTCAGCTCTTTCACCCAACCCTGGATCGTTTTCTTCATCGTCTTCCAGGGTACTTTCGAGAGCATGCGCGGCATCCGTTCGGTTTCCGCGTCGTCGAAATAGGAAAGCCCATACAGCACCGGGCCGATGTCCTGCACTTTGAATTTGCTCTGGTAGAGCCGCAGCAGCTCTCGCAGGGGACGGTGCCTCGTGCCCAAAAAATATATATCGCAAAAGTCCTTCCGCTCCCCACGCTGGGCGATGGCTGAAAGCTTCATGCAGGCGAGGTCGTCCAAAGAAGCCAGGGAACAATCCATGTTCACCCATTGGGATAAAGAATTTAACAGGGGGTAACGGAATTCCAAAAAAGACACGCGAATACCCGCAATTGTCCCGTGGAGGGTACCTGGACCTGTCTGGGTCGCGACGAAATTCAGACCTGTACCGCGCAGGGATTCGGCCAACACAAGCGCGTCGCCCAGGGCAGTCGGGATGAACCAGTCCAGGTAAACGGAGGCGCGGTGTGCGAGATAAATCGCCAGGGCTGTGCCTCCCCCAAGATAGAAACCGCGTTCTGTCAGGACCCGGCCCGCTTGCTGAAGGATCCTGATCTGTTTCCGGTTGAGTCCTTCAAGATGATACTTCATCTCTGATTCCAGGCGCCCGCTTTCGCTTGGCGCGCCCACACATCTACCTGTCTGCCAGGCAGGTCTAATACGAGTGACCAAAAGCGCAGCTGGCGTGGGCTGAGGCCCCGCCCGCGGTGGGCGGTTAACCATTTTCGCAGGCCGTCATCTCCGGTCTGCCTTCTCAACCAGGTGATGGCGTCCCAGGAACCATTCATCAGCAGGCGGCGGATGATCAGCTCATGGTCGGTCTTCCAGGACAACTGGTCGAAGCGGTAATCCCAAAAGAAGGCGCGCAGGCTTTCGGGGAGGCGTGCATGCGATCTGCCCGGTCTCGGCTGCTGCTGCAGTGAAAGGGCTTTTCTGATCAGACTTTTCAGCTCCCTCTGCAACGGATATCCGGGGTTGAGGGCGTATATGCGTTTGCGGCCGGCGATCTTGCTCAACAAAATGCCGGCCCGCTCGAATTTTTCAAGTTGTTTCTGCACGGCATACAGGTCAACCCCGATGGAACCGGCAATTTCAGTGGCATAGCCTTCCGGATGGGTTACCAGGAAGGCCAGGACTTGTTCACCGCTCTTCGATCCAAATATAGGCCGCAACATTTTTAACACCAATATTGTTGGTGATTATACCATTTATTTATGGTAACCCATCAAAGCTAGCCTTTTATTTTTCAACCCCGGCTACAAACCAGACAGGGTGCGCGCACCCCTGGCCTGGTTCGTTACTTCCTCCCTGCTGCCCAAGTTGCCCAATCCCGGCACTATAATTCGCCTGATGTCACGTGAGATCCTGCATATGAAGGAGAGAGTAGCCTATGGTACCCCCGGAGTATTCAACTTACTTTGCAACCATGGCAACCGTAGCGGCGACTTTGTTTGGTTTGATCTTCCTGGTGGTCTCGATCACGCCGGAGAGCATCGCTGCAGAAAGCGCACCGCTGGAAAGGCAACTGAAGGTGGCCGCGGCGTATGTGGCGTTATCCAACCCGCTGATCATTTCCTTGTTTGCGCTCCTGCCTCACCAGGAGGTCGGCCCTGCGGTGATTGCCGTGGGTGGCGCCGGCTTGCTCAACATGTTTGTCATGGCCCTGCTGCTTTTTCGAGATTCTGCTGAGCGGCCTTTCACACTCCGCAACAGTTTATTCATTCTCGCGGGTTTTGTTTTATATGGCTTTGAGGTCGCTAATGGTGTACGGCTGTTCCAGTTGCCCTCTGATAGCTCCGTTTTCTATACCCTGGGCACTGTGCTGATCTTCATCATAGTCTTTGGGGTAGCGCGTGCCTGGGAGCTCGTGGGTGGACGTCATTTTCACATTAGGGATGGGATTTCCCTGATGAATGCCACACCGCGAAGGGATGTTCCCCTGAAGAAGAGCAAGAAAAAGGGGAACAAAGAAAAATAGGCCCCGAAACTAATTTGGTATACGGCCTTAAAAGGATGAGCGCAGGGACGAGCGGCTTTTCTTCACACTACGCGGTGGACGAAGCAGGGAAACCTTTGTACGTGTGGCGATTGGAGGCTGAACTGTTCAGCGAGAAGGTATCGCGGAGTGCCCAGGCAGGCGCGGACGATCGTAGACATGGCAGGGGGATTACAATTCAGTCCTGAAGCACTCCGGTAGGTTGGCAAAGTCATGGACGAAATTTCCTGGTAAGGCATCGGCAGACCGCGGGGATGTGAGGCGTGGGAACCGGTGAAGGGGGCCCGCGCCCGCACCCTTGTTAATAAGACTGCTGGAACCCTCTTCCTGCTGTTAGTTTCTTCCCGGAGATCATCATGAATCCACGGAAAAGATCATCGCTATTTTGGAGTACAAGATGATTACCAGAAGAGACTTTCTAAAACTCACCAGTGCTGGAATGGCTGCATTGTACACGTCCAGGCATGGAAAATTCCTGTTGCGCGCCAGCAGGCTGGTCCGGGGCGGCACCTTGGATCCCGGAAGTGTGCAAAAGTACGTGACACCGCTGCTGATTCTGCCCGTGATGCCGAAGGCGGGGAGGGCTGCCTATCAGGGCAGGTTCATAGATGATTACGAGATTTCGGTGCGGCAGATCCAACAGCAAATCCTGCCCGCCGGGTATCCTACGACAACAGTCTGGGGCTACGGCGCGGTCAAGTCAACGAGTAGGAAGGGCCTGCTCTTGTACCGTACGCCGTCCCTTACTTTCGAAGCACTTGCAAACCGACCAGTCCGCGTCAAATGGATCAATGAGCTGGTAGATGCCAATGGGAAATATCTGCCTCATTTGCTGCCGGTTGACCAGACTTTGCACTGGGCCAACCCTCCAGGCGGCACGGAGGGTCGAGACACGCGCCCGGAATTCACTGGCGTCACAGGGGCATATGCCGGTCCTGTTCCGATTGTTACGCACCTGCATGGCGCGGTTGGCGTTGGTGATGAAAGCGACGGCTATCCTGAAGCCTGGTACTTGCCCGTTGCCAACAATATTCAGGCCGGTTATGCCCGCGAAGGTACCTGGTACGACTACTTCAAGGAAAAGGCTCTTAAGGGGTATCGGGCAGCATGGGGGGCCGGATTTGCAACCTTCCAGTATCCGAATCAGAATCGAGCTTCAACGCTCTGGTACCACGATCATACCTTGGGCATGACCCGCCTTAGCGTGTATGCCGGGCTGGCTGGCTTCTACATAGTGCGCGGTGGTTCAGCTGGAGATGCCGCCGTCATTGACATTCGCTTCGGTATTCGGGCCGTTCTCCCAGGCCCTGCTCCCCAGGAGGGTGACCCATTTCCGCAAACCAAAAAATACTATGAGATCCCGATCGTGATCCAGGATCGTTCATTCAACAAGGATGGCTCACTGTTCTATCCGGACTCGCGTGATTTCTATGATGGATTCAGCGGACCATACATCCCCATCCCGGGTAGCATCGTCTCGCCGATCTGGAACCCCGAGTTCTACGGCAATATGATGATGGTGAATGGAAACACCTGGCCCTTCCTCAATGTGGAACAGCGGCGATACCGCTTCCGATTCCTCAACGCCTGCGACTCGCGCTTCCTCCTCCTCGATTTCAGCAATATGCCTGGTGTAAAAGTCTGGCAGATCGGAAGTGATGGTGGATTTTTGGATAAGCCAGTGAACATGACTTATGCGAATGGAAACAGACTTCTCATTGCTGTGGCTGAACGTGCTGACGTGATCGTTGACTTTACCGATGTCCCTCGAGGCAACTATGTTCTTGCTAATGTGGGTCCAGACGGGACATTCAATGGGGGGCCATTTGAACCGGCAGATTCTGATACAACCGGCCAGATCATGGAGTTCCGGGTTACGCCAGCGCTTGGGGTTGACCCAACAACTCCTGCTCGATTCCTGGTGTTACCGGCCATTTCCCCGCTGCCAGTTCAGACAACGACGCGACCTCTGGCGCTGCTCGAAACGGAAGCCAGGATGTCGGAACCGGAAGTCGAGGGACCCGCGGTTTCCTTGTTAGGTAATGTAGATGCGAAGGGCATGCCGCTGCAACACAGGTGGATGGATCCGGTCACGGAGAGCCCAACCGTGGGTGATACTGAAGTATGGGAGTTCTACAACTTCACAGAAGATGCCCATCCTATACACCTCCATGAAGTGACATTCGAAGTAGTGAACCGCCAGGCATTGGCAACCGATAAGGCGGGCGTGGCAACCAGGCCTGCCCATCTGGTTGGAGAACCGAGGCCCCCTGAGCCCTGGGAGAATGGCCCCAAGGATACCGTCATCGCCTATCCGGGCGAGGTCACTCGCATACGGGCCAAATTCAGCACGCCGGGCCAATTTGTCTGGCATTGTCACATCCTTGAACACGAAGATAATGAGATGATGCGACCCTACCGCGTGGGACCGGAAGATCCAAAGGCTCCACGGGGCGGCAGGTAGAAGCAGGAGCATATTCTTCGACGACCCAGGTTTCCCTCATAAACAAACCAACCATACCGCCCTCTGCTCCCTCCATATCGTAGCCATTCACAGCATTGAACACTCAGGCGTAACAGGCACCCAGGATCTGCTGTGCAGGGCGCGCTGGGCATCGGGAGACACCTGCTGCCTTGTCCAAGGCGATGCCTCGATTCTTATACTCTTCACAGGAATTTTGCCTTCAAATTCTCATAAAGAGCCCTTGACTTGGAGTCGACTCCAAGTGATAGACTCTCTTTCAGTGAGAGGTGAATTATGAAGATCATGGAAGTCAGTCAGCAATATGGGCTTTCGTCGGACACGCTTCGTTACTATGAGCGTATCGGCCTCATCCCGCCGGTAAATCGAAACGGAAGCGGCATCCGGGATTACAACGAGCTCGACCTCCGGCGAGTTGAATTTATCAAGTGTATGAGGAGCGTGGGGCTTCCCGTGGAGGTGCTGATCGAGTATGTCGGACTGGTTCAGCGGGGTGACAAGACCATTGAAGCCAGAAAAGAGATCCTGATCGAACAGCGGGAACTGCTTCTGGATAGAATGAGAGAAATGCAGAATACGCTGGATATTTTGAACCACAAGATCGAGGTATATGAAAACGCGGTCCTGAAGAAAGAGAAACAAATGATCCCAATAGAGGAATAAAAAGCTTGGAAGGCCAGAATGCTCTATTGAAGGTCAGGCTCTAGAAATCATCGAACCAGGAAGAATACAGGAGTTTGGGAAATATGCAAAAACGAAAACTTGGCAATAGTGGCTTGGAAGTTTCAGCCATGGGGCTGGGCTGTATGCGAATGAGTTTTGGCGACAGGCCAAAAGACAAACTGGAGATGATCTCTTTCCTGCACAACGCTGTCGAGCGCGGTATCACCTTTTTCGACACCGCGGAAGTGTACGGTCCGTTCACAAACGAGGAACTGGTCGGCGAAGCTTTGGAACCTTTCAAGGGACAGGTGGTGATCGCCACCAAGTTCGGTTGGAAGCACGGAGAAAAGGGACCGCATCCCGGCGTTGGACCGGATAGCCGGCCAGAGCAGATCAGGCGGGTGGCTGATGCATCTCTCAAGCGTCTTAGAGTCGAAGTCATTGACCTGTTCTATCAACATCGCCCCGATCCTAATGTGCCCATCGAAGATGTAGCTGGCGCGGTCAAGGATTTGATCCAGGCGGGTAAGGTCAAGCACTTTGGGCTTTCCGAGTCCAATGCAGAGTTCATCCGTCGCGCCCACGCGGTTCAACCGGTCACTGCCTTGCAAAGTGAATATTCGATCTGGTGGAGGAATATCGAGGAGTCCATCCTGCCAACTTGTGAGGAACTGGGGATCGGCCTGGTGCCCTATAGCCCGCTGGGACGCGGCTACCTGACCGGCAAAATTGATGAGAACACCACGTACGATAGCACCGACATCCGTAGCAACAATCCGCGTTTTACACAGGAGGCAATCAAGGCAAACCGGGTGGTGATCGATCTGCTTGAGAAGATCGGAGCGGAGAAGGGAGCCACTCCGGCACAGATCGCGCTGGCCTGGTTGCTGGCACAAAAGCCGTGGATTGTGCCCATTCCCGGCTCACGCAAACTGGAGCGCCTTGACGAGAACAACGGTGCGGTAAATATCAAATTGACATCCGATGACCTAAGTCAAATCGACGGTGCCATGTCACAGATCAAAGTGGTTGGCGATCGGTACTAGCAAAAAATCTTATAGCGAATAGAAAGGAGTCTAAAAATGGAAATCAAACGAAATAGTTCACAGCCTTCCGACAAAGGACCTGCAGAATGGTTTACTGGTACTGTACGGATTGATCCGCTGTTTCAACCAAATGAATACACGCGTGCTTCTGGAGCAAGTGTGACCTTCGAGCCCGGCGCTCGAACAGCCTGGCACAGCCACCCGTTAGGACAGACACTTATCGTGACAGCCGGTTCTGGATTGGTACAGAGTTGGGGAGAATCAATTGAGAAGATTCAACACGGTGATGTGGTCTGGACGCCGCCAAGTGAGAAGCATTGGCATGGCGCTGCACCAACCACAGCCATGACGCACATTTCCATCTTGGAACAAGTAGAAGGCCAGTCCATCGAGTGGATGGAAAAGGTCAGTGATGAACAATATCTAGCTGGATCAGAGACTGAGTAACAGAGGATCATTTTTTTGCGCGCCACTTTTAATGTGCAGCGCTGGTGGCGTCCGTGTAGAGAGAGTCCCCGATGTTCTCGAAGGTCGGATTGAACCAGGTCGGGTATTTGATCGGGTCACCCGGCTCGACCAGGTGCCTGATGGCTGCCGGGCGATGAATGAACGCGAAGCGATCAAGGTGCTGATCGAGTTCCAGTGAAGGAGGTATCCTGATGACTGCATGGACGAGCCATGAGCTCGACAAGATCGGAACAGCAGAAGAGCTGCAGATCGCGTCACTCCGAAGCGATGGCACGCTGCGAAACCCCGTGACGATCTGGGTGGTGCGCGTTGGCGACGAACTCTACGTTCGATCCTATAAGGGCCGCACCGCCGCCTGGTTCCGTGGCACCCAGGTACGCCACGAAGGCCATATCCAGGCTGGTGACATTGACAAAGATGTCACTTTCATCGATGCCGACGCTGACCCCAATGATGAGATCGATGCCGCGTACCGCACAAAATACCGGCGATACGAAGCAAGCATAATCAGCGACATGGTTTGCCCTGAGGCACGAGCCGCGACCATCAAGCTCGTGCCGCGCTCCACAGGCTCTTAGTTCCACAGCCTCTTCGTTTCTGAGAATTCAACCTGCGCCACAATTACCAGGGATACCTGCTCAGTGCTGATGCGGGTTACGCCGTAATGGGATATTTATAGATGAAGGGGGAACAGCGATGAGATTAGCAAGTTCTTCGGCCGGGCGGGTGGACAGCAAGTCTGCCGAGTCCGGGCCGAAGTCATGATAGGGTAGGAAACTGATGATTAGAAATTACTAGGCGCTGGAATGACAATTCGACCGCATTTTTTCCACCATGACTGAACTTGCACCGATCAATTGCCCTATCGCGCCAGAAGCATCCCGATAAAAAATAATACGCTGAAAATCAGTGCCAGTTGACTGGTTCCGGCCAGGGCCTTGTTGAGATTCTTGCCAATCTGAGTCGATATCACACGAATGTTTTGCCAGGCCAGCGGCAGCGAAATCCATGTCAGCAGCCCCCAGGCGGGGATAAGCTTCGTCGCAATCAACAAGGGCATGCTCAAAAAGGCCAGGGTGAGACAAAGGGTATATTCCGCTTTGGCAAATTGTGGGCCAAAGCGCGCCGGCAGCGTAAACTTTCCCGCGGTACGGTCCGACTCTATGTCACGCAAATTATTAACGACCAGGATGGCCACGATGATCAACCCCGGCGGGAGGGACATCCACCCGGCTGCCGGGCTAATCGCCTTTGCCTGGACGAAATAGGTTCCCATTACGGAGACCGGCCCAAAAAAGAGAAAGACGAAGACGTCGCCCAGGCCATGATACCCGAGCGGGAATGGACCACTGCTGTAAGCAACAGCGGAGAGGATGGCTGCCAGCCCAACCCAGATCACAACCCAACCCGCCTCGAGCGCCAGGTAGGCGCCAAGGAGGGCCGCGAGAGCGAAGACGGCGCAGGTCCCTGCCTTGACCTGCGCCGGAGTCAACAGCCCGGACCGAGTCACGCGCTGGGGGCCGTGTTGACGCTGGGCATCGGCCCCGCGTTCGTAGTCGAATACGTCGTTGGCGAGATTGGACCCGGTTTGGAGACAAAGCGCAACCAGAAGCGCGATGAGCGCCAACAACGGATGGAAATTGCCATCGTATAAAGCGAGGGCGCTGCCTGTCACTACTCCCGCGGCGGAGGCGGGTAAGGTGCGCGGTCGGGCCGCCATCAACCAGATTTGCCAGCGTGCCAAAGGCATCTCTTCAGTCAAAATAATCCTTGTCCCATTTCGTAGGAATTGCGGTAGTATATCATCTCGAACAAAATGAAATCCAACAAGGTCTCCAATGTCGCAACTGCGCGGTGATGAACGCGCCCGCTATGTGCACAGCGTATTCAGCCGTATTGCCGCGCGCTACGATGTAATGAATCGATTGATGACCGGCGGTCAGGATCAACGCTGGCGGAAGGAAGCAGTTGCGATGTTGAAGCTGAATCCGGGCGAGCGTTTGCTCGATTTGGGCGCCGGCACCGGGGACCTGGCGCGGGAGGGGTTAAACAGCAACCCGGCATACACGTGATCGCTGCCGACTTTACAATGGAGATGATGCGTGTGGGCCGAGGGGATATTTTGCTCAATTGGTCTGGGGCGGATGCCCTTTGCTTACCGTTCCCGAATGCAACCTTCGATGCAGTGGTTTCCGGTTTTCTGATGCGAAATGTCGGCAATTTGTCCGCAGCCCTCGAACAACAATTCCGTGTGCTTAAACCTTCGGGCCGGATTGTGATCCTGGAAACGACCCGGCCGCGAAGGAATCTTTTATTCCCGCTTATCTGGCTCCATATGCATGTGGTTATCCCATTGCTGGGGATGCTCGTATCCGGTTTTCTTGAGGCATATACCTACCTGCCAGAATCGACCGACGGATTTCTCTACGCCGAAGATCTGGCAGACCGCATGTGGGGGGCGGGCTTCAAAAATGTACAATTCCGCTATAAGATGTTTCAAACTGTTGCGATCCACTATGGAGAAAAGCAACCATGAATTCGATCCGCCGCCAGGCGCGTTGATCATGTAAGACTTTATCCATTATCGATGTCTGAGATAGAGCACGAAACTGCAACAAAACATTTCGTTTTCAGATACGCTTTCTGCCGCCTGCATCATCAAAAACATTTCCCTTTCTTACTACGCAAAATTCGAAATAGGACGACAGGTTGCTTTTACCGTGATAGAGAATCAGGTTGGCCGATCGTTTGTAACACAAACCGTTATGGGTCTTACCGTGGCGATCCTCTGCCTCTTTGTGCTGATTGGCTGCACACAAACACAAAATACGGCAGCACCCGCAGTTGAGGCGCCTGCCTCGGTAGAAAGCCAAATAGCGGGTGGAGCGACCATTTACGCACAGACCTGTGCAACGAGCACCTGTCATGGCCTGGATGGCGCGGGTATCCGGTTGGGGAGTGGCTTTTCGGCATGGCCGTTGGTCGGTAGCGACTTTCAATCACGCCACCCCAATGCCGAGATCGTTTTTGACGTCGTTCGAAGCGGGGACGAACCAAACTTGCGGGCGCTTACCGATCAACAAATATACAATTCGATCGCGTTTGAATTAAGCCAGAACCAGATCACTCTCAAATCTCCCCTTACTTTCGCAAACGCATACACGACCTATGGAGGGTCGATGCGGGGCGTAGTCCAGAACGGACTTTTTCCTCCACCCAACGACGTCATAATCAACAATACAACTCTTTCCATCAATCTGCCGCTCATCACGGATAATGGCAGGCTGCGATTGCAGCTTGACCAGCTGGCAGAGGCCAGCGCGATCGGGAACATCAGGCCCCCGGACGGGGGTTCATTTCTGATCATGGCATTCGTGCTCACAGACCTTGGCCCTTCGCCCCTGACCGTCAGCCCTGATTACCTGCGGTTAGCCACGACCAGCGGCGGTAGCCTGCAAAAGGAATCGATCACGCTGAATTCTGCCATCGAACAATTTCACAGGCAGACGATCACGCCCCAGCATGGCACGACTGCGCTGGTCGTATTCAAACTTGCGGCGCCCGATCAATTCGAACGTTTGGTTTATGAGGATCGGGCTGGGAATAAATTGAGCCTGGCTTTGAAACCATGAAGCCTTTTCTTCTGCACGTCAAAGTGTGGCAAAGGTGGGTGATCCTTTCTGGTTTCGTCGCGCTTGCGTTTGTGGCAGTCGTATTTCTTAACCGCGAGATTCACCCTCCGCTGGCCCAAAGCTCATTGGGTAATTTCGATGCCTCGACCCGGTCGTTGATCGCCCATGCGGACCAGGTGGTATTCCTGGTGCCTTTCTCTCACTGGGATACCGACTGGCATCAGAGCTTCGATGCCTACAGTAAACTCTCGGATCAGAATATTCTCAAGGCGATCCAATTAGCCAAACAATATCCTCGTTTTCGCTTCACATTTGAACAGGTGCTCTTTGTCCAGCACTTCTGGGATACTCATCCCGAGGACCGCGCCGATCTCGTTGCTCTCGTAAAGAAAAGACAGCTTACCTTTTCCTGGGGTGGGATTACTCAACCAGAAACCAGCCTGGTGGCGCCTTCCGTGCAAGTTCACAACCTGGAGCTCGGAAGGGACTGGATTTCGCAAAACTTCGGCCCCGAGTATGTGCCGCGGACGGCCTGGCAGTCGGATGCCTTCGGTAATTCGGCGGCTTTCCCCAGTTTCCTTGTCCAGTTCAATATCCCTTATCTCTTCATAGGGCGTTACCAGGGACGTTGTGATCCCGACTACCAGACCTGCCAGGCACTGTCGCCGGCGTTTTACTGGACAAGCCCGGCCTCATCGCCGGGCATCGCGGGGCGGGTGCTGGTGTCGTATGTGTCCTACCCGGTCGCCTGGGGTGACATCTACCAGCACACGGACCCGGCCGCGCAGCTGAACGACCTTCGCAAGACCATCGATTCCGAATTCAAGCAAACGAAATCGAAGTATCTGCTGCAGCCGGTAGGCTTCGATTTTTTCGATCCGCAAGCCAATCTGCTGGCGCTCGTTGATCGCTGGAACGCGAGCGACCACAATACCGCCCTGGTGATCTCCGACCCCGACAGTGCTTTTCAGTACTTGGGGACCCAATCCCTCCCGGACCTTACCACCGATCTCAACCCGATCTGGCAGGCATTTTATGATACCCGGCCCGCGGCCAAGATCGCGGATAAAGAAAGCGAATTCTACCTGACCGCGGCTGACAAATTCGGGCTGCTGCTTGGGGCGCCGGCGCCAACTGGCTGGAATACCGCCTCGATCAACGCCCATTATGACAACATCTCAGGCGTCAGCTTTGATTCGGTGTGGCAGAACAGCCAGCTTCCGCGTTTCGAGCAGACCGTGGCCTCCGCCAAAGACGACCTGGCGCGCATTTTAGCTCGCATCTCGGCTCGCGTGCCTGCACCTCTGGTTGTGTTCAATCCGAGTTCCTGGTCACGCTCCGGTGTGCTCGAGCTGAGCGGCGACTTGCCGGATGAAAGCATCCTGCCGGGACCCGTGCAAAAGATTGGCACGAACGGTCTCGCTTTCCAGGTAGAGAATGTCCCCGCACTTGGTTATCTTGGCGCGGGCGGCGGGACTGCCAGCATTGACTACCCTGTTCATATCAACCGGAATGGCAACCTTGTAACGCTTGACAATGGACTGGTCTCAGCCACCCTTGACGGGGATCATGGCGGGACCTTTTCCAGCCTGATGCTGGCAGCGGGCACGAATGCTCCTCACGAGCTGCTCTCCGCACTCGGGGATGATGTCACCTATTGGGATGACACTGGTGATGTATATGGCGCTTTTTTCGGACAAGAACGCGCGCGTGAGAGTAAAGTACAGGCTCAGCTTACAATTCTTGCCAGCGGACCGCTCCTGGCGCGCGTGCAAGCCATATTCAGCCTGGGCGGCCAGCAGGTTGTCAAGACTGTGACTCTGCGGGCCGATGACCTGCTGGTTGAGGTTGGGCTGGATATCCGTGCTTTACCGGAAACCACTGCCGTTGTTGAAACCCCGACGGTTTTGAATACAGTTGATCGAACCGACGATCTCGGGTTTGGCGCTTTCAACCATACGATCGATACCCGGCCTATCAGCCCTGGCGACGTCACGTATCACCGTTCGATCTTCTACCCCATCATGTACTGGAGCGATGTCTCCAATGCGAATTTTGGCTTGACCCTGATTACACACGGGCTGCAGGGTGTCGGAGGCGGCGCTGTACGCAGCATGATGCTGGTCCGGCAGGTAACGAAGGATCCTGAAGGGGTTACTGATCCGGGTGTTCATCATTTGAGTTATGCGTACCTTCCTCATGCCGGGACTGCAGCCCAAGCCCAACCCTGGCTGGCGGCCTACGACTTCAACCAACCGCTCATCATCACCTGGCACGATGCCGGGCAGACCAGGGTCCAGATTCCTTTCGACATGAGTTCGTCACCCAGGCACTTTGATGACCTGCCCTCCAGTCCTCCATTGCCTCCTTCATTTAGTATGCTATCAGGGCAGAATGCCATCGTAGCGGATCTTTACCGGATGGGTGAACAAGTCGAGGCCCTGGTTCTTAATTACAATCCGGACACTTCCGCAACCCTGAAAGCCGGTGATCAACAGATCGCCCTGCCAAAAAAGGCCTTCACGTTAATTCCGATTACCCTGCCAACTCTACCGACCCCTTGACGGCAGAACCCTGTAGTTCCCCAGGGAATAGCGGAAGGTGACTCCCAGGATCAACCAGGTTGCCAGGATGGTGCCGCGCACTGTACCGCCGACTTTCGATTTTCCGAAGCGCCGGTTGGAGTAGCTGACCGGCACTTCCACCATGCGCGTACCGCGCCGGACCGCTTTGACGATCATCTCCGTCGGCCAGCCATAGGTCATTTCCTGCATATTAAGTTCTATCAGGATCTGCCGGCGGATCGCGCGGTAAGGGCCGAGATCGGTGATCGAAATCCCATAGAGTGTGTTCATCAGGCGTGACACCAGCCAATTCCCAAAGCGCTGGTGGGGAGGCATGGAGCCGGGCTCGATGTGACCTAATTCGCGGGAGCCCAGCACGAAATCGGCGCGGTCTTCCAGGATCGGTGACAAAACCAGGGGCAGATCGGCCGGTGAGAAACTGTAGTCTCCATCCAGGAAGGCTAAAACATCCGCCTCGGCTGCTGCATTTACTCCCGCCGCACATGCGTAGCCATAGCCTCGACGAGGTTCACTAATTACCGTAGCCCCGGCTGCACGGGCCTCCCGGGCAGTGGCATCCGTGGAGCCGTTGTCCACGACGATCACATTAACAGGCGCGTGAGCCTGCACTTCAGCTACCAGCTGGCGGATGTTGCCCGCCTCATTAAGTGCCGGGATGATGACCGTCGCCATCGTCAAATATCACGCCTCCCTATTTATCAAGTGTTGGATGTGATTCTTCTTCAGGAACTGGCGCGTATACGAGGCGGTTTGTGGATCAAAGGATTCGAGCTCCTTCACGAGCCGGAGCAGAGAGTCCGCGTCGTCGACATCGTACCAGGTCGGCAAAAGTCCGACACTTAAGCCTTCTTCCTTTGCCATAGCAAGCGTATCAGCGGTCACCGTTGAGGTGCTCATGCGGACTTCGCGCAGTAGGCGCGGAGCCGGTTTCCTGATTCCAATCAAGTAATATCCACCATCGTCGCAAGGCCCCAAGGCTACATCGGCGCCATCCCGGAGGACCGCAAAGGCCTGCGAGAGATAGGCAGGCGGAAGAGTCGGGCTATCGCTGTCCATGATGACGGCGCGTTCATAGCCGTGCACTAGATGGAAGGTCAATGCATTGTCCAGACGGGTGCCTAGGTCGTCACCAACTTGCGGGGTCAATTGGAAATCTGGGGCCAGTTGGTGAAAATGTTCATCCGCCTCCAAGGGCAGGTAGGCGATCACACGTTGGACTTCGTCCACCCGGCGCATCTGATCCAGCGTATCGCGCAGGAAACATTCATACAGTGCGCTGGCCTGCTCCGGACTCAGCGGCGGAGACAGGCGGGTTTTGGTTTTTCCCGGAGCCGGCTGCTTGGCTACCACGATCAAGGCATTGGGCGCTTCAGGCGGCATTGCCAGACATCCTCAACTGCCTGGAGATCCGGAGATTGAGCACGGTGTAAAGCCATGGCACGCCCAGGATGGACAGCGTCAATAAAGGTTCCAGCCAAATGGCGGCCTTGGGGTGATAAACCATGCTGGGAACAATGAGGGGACCGAACACGAACTGTTTGCTCAAAACCCAGAAGCCGAAAACGAGGGCCAATTGCCGGCTGCGTTTCGAGAGCAGGGGAGCCAGGCCGATCAGCCAGAGGCTGTACCACTGCTGGAACCACAGGCACGTAACCATTAAATAGAAGGCCAGAATGTTAAAAACCGTGGAAGAAAAATCGCGCGCAGGATCCTGGTTCTGCATACGGAAGGATTGATAAATGGTGAAAATGGCCAGCAAACCCAAAGCGACCAGGCTCACAACTTTTCCTGATTCAACATAACCCAGGCTTGGATTTAAGAACCGATAGATCACGGCAGGAATGGAGGTCGTGAACATTTCCATCCGGCGGTTGATGCTGAGAGAGGCGAAGCCATTCCAGAAGGGAAGATAAGCAGCGGCTATCATCACAAAGGCCGCGGCCGAGGTTTTGGCCAGGAACCACAGGCGGGGTTTGAGCTTGTCCAAGCTGCGATACCCAACCAGCAGCGCCGCCGGGATCAACAATACGGGGATGAATTTCATGAGCGCGCCTGCCACCAAAGAAAGGGTTGCCATGGAATAACGCTTCCGGCTTATCCATAAGGCTGCCAATAGAACCCAGAAGATCATGGCAATATCATTATGTCCATTGCCCCAGGTTTCATAAAGCACAACCGGGTTCCAGCCCAACAGCAGCGCTCCGGGCAAAGCCTGCTCAGGGGACGTACGGCGCAGGAATATCACGATCACCACCACGCTGGCCAGATGAAAGATTCCGGGCAGCAATTTGAAGGCCAGCACATTTGCCAGGATACCGTTCCCGGCCACGCGGGCCGTCAACCCGGCCAGCAATTCCCAGGCCGGTCCATATGCCGAAGGTGAGGTGGTCCAGCGCGGGTATTTGAAGAACGGGTCATTTGGAAAATCGATAATCAACTGGCGGAAAGGATTGCCTCCATAGATTCCGACAATCCGGCCGTGGAATATGTTGTCGTAGATATCCAGGGCATCGAAGGGGGCCATGAACAGGAACACGCCGATGAACGCCAGGGTGCCGCCGATCACGATAAACCAGGCAGCCTTGCTCCCTGCCTGAGCGGCTGCCCGGATTCCCATAACGTAAAGAAACGCGAGACCTGCAAATGCCAGGATCATGCGCAGGTAAGCCGGCGTCCCGGCATCCTGCAACAGAATCCCATCCAGGCGTGTGCGTTCGTAGAGCTTGAGTAAATTGGCGGGCAGTGTGAATGCCAGGATGTAAATGAGCAGGCTGCCCATGCAGGCAACTGCTAATTTGATTGTTGCGGGATCGAAGTTGTTCTTAAAGGATTCGCGAATTTTTTCCATAGAAAAGTGATCAGGCTGAACAGGAGAAAGGCGTAGAGGGGAAGAAATTGGGCCTGGATGGCTGCATTCACGGGTATCCACTTAATGAAGAAAGTGTACGATAACCCCACCAGCCCACAAAACAACCACCAGCCGGTCCAGGCATCAACTCTTGGCAACTGCAGGATCCCCAATCTTTTGCCGGATGGTTCAAGGAAGATCGCGATCAGCGGCAGCAGCCACAGCATATACCAGGAGAACAAGTCCTGCGAGAGCAGGGTAATCACGCCGATGGGCCAGAGGCAGCGACGTAAGGCCGTTTCGGCATCTGAGGCCGGATGAAAAACAAACCAGATCGCCAGGACCACGAGCAGACCCAGCGCCAGGAGCGAGAACCGGTTTGGAGCAACCCACTTGAGTGAATTCAATATATGGCCCAGGCCCGCAACCAGCGGGCTGATGTTGAATTTCTCTTGAAAGTAATTGGGTAAATACCCAAGCACCAGGCTGCCGCTGGTTAATACGTATGGCAAATACGACAAAGTGACGGCCACCACGAAGAACACTGGCATACTCCACCTGCCTCTGGGGTGGGTCGGACGCCACAAAAATGGAAGGATCAGGGCCGGATAATACTTCATTGCAGTGGCAATACCCAGCAGGAACCCTGCCAACCCATCGCGTTCGCGGACCCGCGCCCACAGGGCGCCGACCAGTAGCGGTAATACCAGGCCATCGACGTGCGCAGCATGAGCCGTTTCAAAGGCCAGCAAAGGGGACCACAAGTAGATGAGCACGCGAGCCGGCGAGCGGCCCAGGCTGTGTAATAGCCCCATGAGCAGAACACCTGCAAGTAATCCGCCGCCGGTCATAACCGCCTGGAACCAATGAATGTTATCGGGCCAGACGCGCCAGATCAAGGCATAAGCGGCTTCCGCTGTCGGCGGGTAGACGGTCACAACGGAGGGCCGGTTGATCAAAGGGTAAATAAAGCCATCCCGCAAATTGGCAAGCTGTGGAGCGTCGGGTGGATAACGGTAGGGGCTGATGCCGTGGGCCTGCACCCTCCCATCCCATATATAGCGATACATATCGTCGGAGAGGGTGGGCCGGGTAAAAACCAGGATGCCCTGTATCACCGCCGCCAGCGCAAAGAATCCGTATATAAGCCGGCGGTCAACCTTCTCCCTTGCCAGCGCCCAGAAACAGGCCACGCCGTAGACTGCGAAGGCCATAAAGAAGAGGCCTTCAAAGGGTACGGTATTTGTCCGCAGGTCACGCAGGACAAACGCATAAACGCTGGCGGCAACCAGGAGGACTCCGGTGACCGCGAGCAGCCATTTTTCAGATCGAGCCATTTTTCCTTTTTGGATCAAGTAAGGGCTAACAGGATCTTGGCCAGCACATTTCCTCGATCCGCTCCGCCCTGAAGGCGCGGACGCAGCCAGGCATCCACACCCAGGACTCGGCCGGCAGGTATAGCGAGAAAGACCAGGCCTAGGATTGCCAGCATGCCGTAAGTCCAATACCATTCACCCGGGACCGCGGTGACGCCAAAATAAAGATTCAATGCCTGAAGAAGGGCTGCCAATCCTCCCAGGCGCGTAAGAAGGCCCAGGATAAGTGAAACAGCCACGAAAGCCTCGCCCAGCCAGATGATCCAGCCCATCCAGGCGATGTTGGGGACTACAAAACTTTTGACCAGAGAAGCTTGCAGGGGAATCTTCGAGTAAATCGTCATCAGGCCGACCCAATCGCACAAGCCGGAGGTGCGCGCCTGGAAGCTGGCGCTGACCGCAAAGTTCGGCGGGCAGCCAAAGGTGGGCGGGAGCTTCCATAACAGCTGGGTGTACCATAAATAGCCAATGGTCAGCCGTGAAATCACCAGGCCCACCCGGCTGATCAGATCCATCGAAGGGCTATCGGCTTTCATTACTTTTTCCATGAGAACCTCCATTGCAGGAAACCTGTCAAAAAGATGAAGAATTGCCCGGCAACCTTATTGTCCGAGTTGTCGGGCTGCGTGCAGAACTGCCACGATCGTCATACTATCCCGTATCTCACTATCAAGAACCATCTGCAGGACGGAGTCGAAGGGCAGGACCTCGATCTCCAGGAATTCCGTCTCATCGGGCAGGGCCTGTACTCGCGTGAGCCTGCGCCCCAAATAAAGATGGGCGATTTCATGAACAATGGACTTGCTTGTGTAATAAGTGCAAACATGGTCCAGTTCTGCCGCGTCGTAGCCGACCTCTTCGGATAATTCGCGGTGGGCGGCCTCGAGGAGTGTTTCGCCCGTTTTGACCCCCCCGGTCGGCATCTCCCAGCGCTGGTCCTCTCCAAAAACATACCGGTATTGCCGGACCATGACCACGTGCTTTTCATCCAGGAAAGGCAGCACGCCTACGCAATTTCCACATTCAACGACGCCATAAATGGTAGTCCGGCCGTTGGGCATCTCGGCAATATCTTCCCGTACCGACGTCCATGGGTTTTGGTAGACTGGGCGGCTCGAAATGGTCTTCCATGGTTTAAGTGTCATGATTCCTGCCTCGGTCGGATCAGGATCGGGCCATGTGCTTGATTTGTGCCGTCCGGCGAGCGCGCCGAATATCATGAGAGGTAAACAGCACCTGCCAGACGCGCCAGGCGGCTTCGGCCTGTATCTGAAGTGACATTTTCGATTTTCCCTTGTGACGTTCAGCGTAGTGGATGGGTACTTCACAAATTTTATATTTCAGACAGGCCGCCAGGTAAACCGCTTCGACCTGGAAAATATAACCGTTCGAGCGGATGCGATCCCAGGGGAGGCCCAGTAGCACCTGGCGTCGCCAGAGACGATATCCGCCCGTTACATCAAGATAGGGCAGCCTCAAGATCGAGCGCGCGTAGAAATTGCCCCAACGGGAGAGTATTCTCCGCCGAAGCGGCCAGCTTGCATCGATGCTGCCGCCGGCGATAAAGCGCGAGCCGAGCACCAGGTCATAACTTTCCAGTTTCTTTATCAGAGAGATCAGGGTCGCCGGGTCGTGGGAACAATCGCCGTCCATCTGGGCAACAGCCTCGGCGCCGTTCTTCAGCATCCATTGAAATCCCTGCAAGTAAGCCGAGGCAAGTCCCAATTTTTCAGAACGATGCAGCACGTTTACACGACCGGAATCAATACCAGCCAGGTTTTTCGCAACGGTTCCCGTTCCATCCGGGCTGTTATCATCCACGATGAGGACGGTCAGATCGAGGGGAAGCGCCAACAGTGTGGCAACCAGCCCGGGCAGGTTCTCCGCTTCGTTGTAGGTTGGTATGACGACACCAATGTTCACGATTCCTCTGGGTGCATGCTATTTTGTCGGTTGAGGCTTCACACGGAAGCGTTGGGTTCAGCCTCAGGTAAAAGTCATCAGGGGTGCCGCCCCCGTTTTTTCGATCGTCTGCAATTGGCTCCGGATCTTTTCGACAGCCGAGGCAAGCGGGAACAATTCGCGGCTCACCTGCATGTCGGCATCGGTGGCAAGGGGGTGCCAGTAAATGCCATCCAGATTCACCGTCACCTCCGGAACCAGGTTGTGCATTCCCAATTCGAGCCCCTCGCGCGAATAGCCCCGTTTTGCCAGCGGGCGGATGAAATGATCCTCATCCGGGATGCCTAGGCTGCGGTGGAATTCGCAGATTTCGTGGAGGTGCTGTGAGTTGACGGGAGTCTCGGTTGAGCCGATCCGGACCCGAAATCCCTTCTGCTGCAGCAAACGGATGCCCTCTACGGTCTTGGCCCAGCTGCCGTTTCCCCGGTAAGCATCGTGGTCTTCGGCCCGCCCACCATCTAGGCTGACCTGCACGATCAGGGTTCCCGCAGGCACACTTTTTTCTGTCGCGACCAGCCGCTCCAACCGTGCCCCGCGCAGGATCATGGCATTCGTCAGCACAGTGGTTTTGACGCGCGGCGCAGAATACGCCAACATATCGTAAATGTCATCGAGAAGGAACGGCTCGCCGCCCGTGAAAAATACATCTCCAAAACCCAGGCTTACCGCCTCGTCTACGAGGCGCTGCACTTTGGGCAATCCCAGGGCGCGGCGGGGCGCAGTAGGGCCTGACTTGGCAACACAATAGGAGCACTTCAGGTTGCAGTCATAATTGGTATAGATCCACAGCTTCCACAGCATGGCGGCGGCTGAGGCAACTTGGCTGGCTGCCGGCTCGGTCCTGGCCAGGTGTTTGGCTTCTATCGCGGAGGCCATGATCAGCCTACGTGCCCTTCGAGTCGGGTGTTTGCATAGGGACCAACCTTCCTTCCAAAGGGTCGGCCACATCGAGCCGGGCCCGCGGGCGGTCCGAGGGTAGACGCGGTTTCAACTTTCCCTCCGCCAGATCGTCGATCGAATGCCTTTCCCAATAGATCGTATGCTCAACGATTTCCCGGATCGTCCAATCATCGCTGGGAGCCCGGGTATCGAGATCCCTGTCATCCAATCCGATCAGGGCCGCGATCAAGTTTGCTCGGGCACGGATCGTTTCCGCCATGAGCCGGTCCACCTGGCCCTTTTGCATCTTCCTCAGGCTGTAGCGCAGACTGTAGACCTGCCCGGCATGCATTTGTTCATGATCTATGTTGTGGGTGAGCAGGTCGCGCACGGCTCCGCCCATGGCGCAGGGATGCTCGGATGGCTCATCCAGCTCGGCATCACTCAGGTGGGACAATACCCCCAGGCTCTCATTGAGAGAGGAGATCAGCATGTTGACTAATTCGTCGGATTGTTTGCCCATGGATAAAGTATTCTCCTGTCTTTGCCTGACCTAGCCAAACAGCGGCAGACCGCATTCCAATTTCCCGATAAAATCGTAGAGCACGTCGGTGGTGGGGGCCATGACCGTGGCGGCTCGCGCATCCCGGAAATTCCTCTCGACGCCCACATCCTTTCGAAAAGCCGCACCGCCGCACACCCGCATTGCCAGGTCAGTGACCTCGGTGGAGGCTTCGCCCGCGGCAGCCTTGACTTCCAGAACGCGCAGCATGGTATCGGCGCGGCCGCTCTCCACGGCATCCAATGTGTCGAGCAGGAGGGTGTGGGCCATATCGGTCTTGATCCGCATGCGGGCCAGGTAAGCCCGGATCGTCGGCAGGTCGCTCAGGGAATTCGACAAATGTTCCAATTTAGTCCCAGCCACATGCGCGGCAGCCTTGCGTGTAGCCGCTTCCATCGTCCCAATCGAAAAGGCCGCGTTCATGATCTGGAAATAGGGCAAAACGATGGACATCATGACATCGAACCCGCCGCCATCCGGACCGAGCATGGCTGACCGGTCAACGGAAACCTTATTAGCCGTCATTGGGCTGGATGCGTTGCCTCTTAGCCCCAGGCCATCAAAGGCTCCTGCAATCGAAAGCCCGACCGCCTCCGCCGGCACCAGCCAAATGGTGCTGGCGCCCTCGGCTCCCAGCGGGCGGCTTGACCACACGTAGCTGTCTGTCTGACCTGCCGAGGTAACCCAGCTCTTGGCGGCATCCAGGTTTACCGTGCCATTATGACCAACCGCTGTGCTCACCGGGGCCCAGAAATGGCTGCGCGAGCCTCTCTCGGAGAAAGCCAGGGTGGTAATATGCTTGCCGGCGGCGATCGCCTGCCTGACAGCCAGCGGGCCATGGGCTTCTATCACTGCCGTTCCCGCGTACTGCATGCACAGCACCATGGCTGTGGACCCGCATTCCTGCGCTACGCGCTCGATCACCAGCGCGGCGGCGCGCAGACCCTGGCCCATGCCGCCCACTTCCCGGGCACTGATAAGACCGAGCAGTCCACTTTTGCTGAGCGCATCCAGGGCCGCGCGGGAAGGCGCCGGTCCGGTCGATCTCCGCTGCGGAGGGGCGAATCACTTCGACGGCGATCCTTTCAAGAGTGTCAAGATAGGTTTGTGTATTTGTAGATGCCATTTTTTCCTCCAGAGTTTAAACGGTTAAGACTCCAGTAAACGCCACAACTTGCACATGCTTGGTTGGGATGATCGCTCAACAGGTTGGTTCGGAATTGCTGGTAAGGCGGCTCGTTCCAGATTTCATCAAAAGGCTGCTTGAATAGATTTCCCAGGATCAGACTCTCATAATCATCTGTGGCGAAAGGGGAAATACAGCAGGGCAGGCAATTCCCGTTTGCCGTGATATAGGCCGTGGTCCATGGACGCATGCATGCCTGCCAGGGAGCGAAATCGGCAGGGCGTGCAGCCGCCAGGCTGTTGATCGGGTCGCGGCCACCCGAAGCCAGGAAGTTGATCCCAAGCTCAGAGCTCAATCCTGTGCATTCATCGATGATTCGCTGCTCTGTCTCTTCCTCCTTTCCAAAGATCGCCAGGTTGTCGCGGGCCATCCCATATTGCTGGTCAGGCTGCCCGGCGAAATAGACCATGCGCTGCATATAGACTTCCGTTACTCCCAGGCCGGCAGCCAGCCGCAGCAGGTCGGGCAACTCCAGCAGGTTTTCGCGGGTTGCAACGCACCATATCGAGACTTGAGGCGCCGCGGCTCCCATTCGTTCCTTTGTCTTGACCAATTCGCCCAGACCTTTCTTCAGCTTGGGGAGCAGGGCCGCGCCGCGTATCCGGGCGTACGTCTCATCTGTGGCGCCGTCGATCGAGCAGCGGTATTGATCCAGGCCGCTCTCGATCAAATCCTTTTGCCATGCTTCTGTGAGCAAGGTCCCGTTGGAGTTGATAATGACTTCCACCTTGCGGTCTTTGAGATAACGGATGATCTGGGGCAGCTCGCGATTGAGCAGCGGCTCGCCGATGCCATGCAGCAGGGCACGCTGCATTTGGGGGAATTGTTCAGCTATGGAAATGAATTCCTGGAGGGATAGAGACTTGAGCGGCTCGCGTTGGAAGTAAGTCCTGGGGCAGGTTTGACACACCAGGTTGCACCGATTCGTTACTTCGATGAAGACTACCTTCGGGCCCACTTCGGCGGTCGGACCCCGCTGGCTGCCTTCCGGCAGCCGGTACGCATCTGGGAGGAACTTTTGTTCGGGTAATACGCGTGAGATTCTATTCTTCGTATTTAACGATAAGGAGATCATCGTTCGCTCCAACGTTGTTCTGCGTTGTCGATAACACCTCAATATTATAGGGTGATTTTGCTTATGGAGTTATTAAGAAAATCTTAACGGTTACTGAACATATCTGACAACCGCAAGAACCGGATGGGCTTATGGGGGCGGAAGCCCAGACCGTATTAATACCTGGAACCGGGTAATGAGCCAGTGATTTTTGCACTTTTTTATTTACCCTCATTGCCTTCTTTCTTGATCATCGATTTAACCTCTGTCAACACCAGGCATTGACAAGATCCCATGATCAGGATGGCAGGGATTTATAATAGAATATCCTCAATCGGCTCCAGTAAGAATTTTGTTCTGAAGCCAAATCTCTGGAGCTCCCGGGCTACATGCCGCGCTTTGCGCGTGAATATAGATGAAGGGAGGGCCAGGGTCTAGTGGAGTTTGTGCATGAGTCATCTAAATAATTGGTCAGATCCCTCCAAAGGCAGCACGCAGGACATTGCTGAGATGGCCAGGGCGCTCGAGGAGCGCGGTAAAGCGCCTGACCAACAGCAAGTGAATTCCGCCCTTACGAACATGCTCGCACCGGGCCCCGGCGACCACCTGCTCGAGGCTGGCTGCGGGACTGGTTTGCTCTGCCGTTCAATGGCCACCGCAATCGTTCCCGGTGGCAAAATCACCGGGCTGGATATCTCTCCTGAGCTTATAGGCTTTGCCCGGGACAACGCCCGGAGGGCCAGACTGGCCGATGGGATGCAGTGGTCTGCGGGCAGGGCTGAGGCTCTGCCTTTCCCGGATGGAAGTTTTGACGGAGTTCTGGCGGCCCGGCTTTTGCTGCATGTGCCGGAACCGGAGACTGTGCTCCATGAGTTAACCCGGGTGGTACGCACCGGCGGTAGAGTGGTGGCGATGGATTGGGATTTTGAATCGGTGGTTGTGGACCATCCTAACCGCGAGCTTACCCGCCGGTTGCTGCATTGGCGCTGCGATCACTATGGTGGAAATAACTGGAGTGGGCGGCAATTATGGAAACACATGGCAGCTGCCGGACTTTCCAACTTGAAACTGGTCCCCTGCGCCTCCCTGGCCCGGCACGAGCAGGATTCACTGACACTCTCCCTGTTTCGAGCCGCCCAGGTTGCACAAGAGGGAGCTGCAATCACCCTCAGCGAATATGAAGGCTGGGTGGCAGAGCTAAAATCCGCACTGGAGGCGGGACTCTTTTGTGCCAGCATCACCTACTTCATTGTCTATGGTGAGAAATGATTCATTGTCTCTCGAGTTCGAAGCTCGCCGCCAGACCAGGTAAATAAGAGGAGCAAAAGTGGGATATTCTGTTGGGATCGGGTTGACCAATAATTGCAATTTGAACTGCGCCCATTGTTACCGGGACACACAGAGCATCAGCGATCTCACTCTGGCTGAGGTTAAAGAAATCTGCAATGCGATTTCCGTAGACAGCATGGGGATGGGAACCGGTGAAAATGTACTCAACCCCGAATTCGAGGCCATCGTCAGGTATTTGAGCCATAAGGGCATCAAGCTCAATATTGCCTCCAACGGCTACAGCCTGACCGTGATCCCTGATTCCGTTCTCAAAATGTTCAACGATGTGGAGGTCTCGATAGATTTTCCCACGGAAGCTGAACAGGATGCTCAACGCGGCCCCGGCAATTGGTCACTGGTACACAGGGCAATCGAGCGCTGTCACAGGCAGGGAGTGGAGGTTTCCATTCTATCCACCCTGATGAATACCAACTATGACCAAATGGACCGTATGGTGACTCTCGCCCGCTCGAACGGCTGCAACCTTCGCGTAAATGCCTATCAGGCAGTGAAAACCGATGCGTTTCGCTTAAAGTATTCCGAATTCTGGGAGGGCTACCGCCGGTTGTTTTCAGCAGGCCTGGTTGTGGCTTGCAGCGAGCCTGTCGTCAGGGCCGTTCTCGGTATGCCCGATGTTCAATCTCCGTGTGGGCGACGCAGTATTCGCATCAACCCGCGCGGTCAAATCATCCCCTGTGTTTACTGGCCGATCGCCTCCTCGGGGGGACCGGTCATCGCCGATCTGGCCCGGCTGAGGGACGGAATATTGGAGGCTCCTGACTTTCTGAAAGCCCGCTATGAGCCGGAGCTCGCACCCGAGTGCGCCTGCCGAGGTGGCTGCGCCAGCCGGCGTGCGCTTAATCACAAACTGGATTCCCACGATGATTTCTGCCCATGGGTACGAGGCGAGACCATTAAATTAGATTGGAAGCCGGCCCCGGTCAAAGACCTGATGCGTATCGGCAACGTCTGTACAACCATCGTCATTTGAAGGTATTGAATTAAGCTGGGGAAAGTTTGATACGCACGACAATGGGGCGGATGAATTTATCAGCGAGGGCGGATCACTGGCAGATTCCTCGTTGGGATTCCAAAGAGTTGAATCAACACAGGCCTGGTTTCCACGCTTTTTTATTAATTCAATCTTTTTCAAATATAGCCGCTGAATGGCCTGCAGCCTTCCGGACCCGGCCAACACGTATCGGGCTTTCCTTTGCGGTCAGGAGCGTTACACCAAAACTGATCAAGGCGCTCGTGACCAGGAAGAATACCGCCTCCTCAATTGGCAGGGGACCAAGCATAATACTCGTAGATTGGGCCGGGTCAATGGTCCATATGCCGGATGAGATTGCAAGCGAATCAATAATCGAAAAGTAAAGGAACGCAGGCAAAATAGCCAAGACGAGAAGCTTTCGGTGGTACCACAAAATGTCAGCGCCAAAAAGGAACTGGAGGAGAATGGCAGGCAATGCCCAAACCAGTATTATGGATATGTAGGTGACCGATTTGGCCTGGCTGAAAAACATAAAGACGAATATTGCCCAAATAATAATTAGCAGGAAGAACGGGGTGAAACGGGTTTTTTTAGAGGGTTTGAATTCACCCGGTTGTGCCAATCTGTTGGCCACGAACCACCACCATAAACCTGCCAAAATCGTGTCAAGCATAAAGAAAGCATATTCTTCGACTGGGACATAGCCCCATATTAAGCCTGAAACGAGCTGACGTTTGTAATACCAAACGCCGGAGGCGACAAGATAGTTGTCCCAGGGTGTGGTGTACACAACTGCCAGGATCACGTGGATAAAGATCCCGTAAGCAATTTTCATACTGCTGCCGTTGTATGGGGAATCCCGCCTGTCTCTCAGGTTGATGAAGAGCAGGATCAAAATTGGTATAACGAGAAAGCGAAGCAAGAAACCAAAATACGTCATAGCGGATGGCCTGAAGTTGGACGTTTTCTGATACGCATTAAGACACCCGGCCGTGGTTCAAGAGTGGCGCCCATATGAGGGCGGATTTTTTGAGCATTTACGGGTTCAAAGGAAAATGTGTGCAGCAGGCGGGCGATGACCAGCCGTGCTTCCATCTGGCCAAAAGCGGCGCCGATGCAAGCCCGCGGCCCACCTCCAAAAGGGATGTAGCTCATGGGCGGTGTTCTTCGACCTCGGTTGAAGCGCTCAGGGTGAAAGTCCTCAGCCTGCTCCCAAATGGCAGGGTCGCGGTGGGTGAGGTATATCGAGTAGAACAGGCGCTGGCCTGCCCGGATCTTGCCCTCTGGAAATCCGATATCCTCCTGAACGCGACGGTTGCCAATGTGAATGGGCGGATACAAGCGCAGGCTTTCCTTGATTACCTGGTCCAATATTGTGGATTTGCTCTCAAATTGATCCACGTCTTCAACGAGCCGCCCATAAACATCGGGATGCTGACCGAGTAAAGCAAAAGTCCAGGCCAGCAGAGCAGTCGAGGTATCGTGACCCGCTATGAGCATGGTCAACATCTGGTCGCGGATCACTTGGTCTTCCAGACCAGCATCAATCAGATGTTGAAGCAAGCTGGGGGTTGAAAACCTAGAGTTTAGATCTGACTGGGCATTGGCCGGATGCCTGCGCTTCTCTGCGATGATGTTATAGAGGTAATTGTCGAGCGTTCTGAGATATTTCCGATAACCAGGTCGAGGAATGTTCCGCCAGAAGATCCAGAATCCGGGAGAGATATATTCAATCGCTTTGAGGATCGGAGTCCAAATGCGGGGCAGGTCATCCCAAACGTCAACGCCAAACAGCACCTCCATCACAATGAGCAACGCAATCTTGCGACCTTCAACGAGCATGTCAACGATATCGCCTTCCTGCCATTGCGAAGTGACACGGTCCGTTTGCCTCAACATCGTCTGCCCATAGCCAGATAATTGAGCAGGGTGAAGTGCCGGCTCCATTAAAGCCCGATAGTGGTCGTGTTCTTCACCGTCCACGACCAGGATGCCATGACCCAAAATCTGTGTGGCTGGGTCTGCATTACGCCAAAGTAATTTGTTTCTATCGGTAACCAATACTTTACGGGCAGCCTCAGGGCCAAAAACAACAAAGGGTTGAAAACCGGGTATTGGGATTTGAAAGAACCGTCCGAACATTTCAGCCATGACTCTTAACGGCCCAAGGAGGGATCGCTCCTTGAGCTGGGCGCGCAAGGCAGCCAGTCCTAATTCCGGCGTGAGGGGGTTAGTCATCTTGAGTTTTGGACCCGCCATGCTAGGCAATTACATTTGTTAAGAGCCACTCAGATATTTCGGATCCTGATTTCCCCATGGCTTTTTCAATGGAATGTGCGTAAGCATTGATCAATGGAGCGAAAGCAGCCCGATCTACTTTGCGCTGTTCCATCAGGCCAATGATCCAGTCGAGTTCCGGTTTCAGGCCATCCATATAACCGAGGGCGAGAGCGGAGTAGATGTTATCACCCAGGCTCACAAGCGCTGTTTGGAGATAGTTATAAGGTATCTCCAATTTGTCGATCCTGCGGATCGTGTGCATGTCTATAACGGTACGCTGATGCCGGAATTGTTCCGCGATCTCAGTATCGCCAATCGAGACCCCTTGTGCCTGCGAAGAAGCAATTTTGTTGGTCAAGAGCAATTCGATAGTTGGAAGGGCAGCTTCAATCGTCTCGCCGAGAAAGTGGGCCGGGATCCTTCCCCGGAGCTCTGGAAGGAGACTGAAAATCCGTCCGCCGTACGCAATTTTCGTGTCAAAGTGGCTGAGCTGTTTTGCAACTCTATAAAGGGCCGCAGCAGTGACAAGTTGTTGAGCTGAGAGAACCACCAACACAGGCTTCACTTGAGATAGCGTCTTATCCAATTGAATGAAGGGGACGTTTGCACCAAGGTAAACAACGGGAAACCCGCGGCGCCGCATAAGAAGGGTCAATAATACTAGGGGAAAGTAGTGACCTTCGCCCGGCGTGCTGGCCATCAGCACCATTTGCGAGCGAGCAGGGGGAGGTGCCGCCGTGATCAGGGTGTCGAGCCTGCGTTGCGCAAGCGCGGTGGCGAAGTGTTCTTGTTCGACGCTTGCTTCGTTGCGATACCACATATCGCCCAATTCACTCAGTCCTCGCTGGAGCACTTCGGTGCAAACGGTTTCGAGAGGGAACAAACCAAAAGCCTGGTTCAGCGCCTTGTCCGCGAGATATTCATTGAACCCCAGGCAGGCCGAAACCCATTCGCTGCGGTGTGATCCGAGCGCACCGGCTGCGGGGTAGCCAGGGCCCGGTGTCAAGAAGTCCGCCAGCAGGTCCGTTCCGGTTGAGGTCTTTTCATTCCACAGGTCTACCGCCCTCGAAATTGAAAGTCCCTCCGCCTGCTGCGCCATCAACCACTTGATGGTGTCAATGTCACGCTGTGAATAAAGCCGATGCCCGCCCGCGGAGCGAACTGGCTTGGGTAATCCGTAACGTCGTTCCCAGGCGCGCAGTGTATCGGCGGCAAGGCCGGTCTCTTTGAGCACAACCTTAAGGTTGTAAGCAGGTGCGGTATTAGTCATCAAATTTCCTTATATCATGCTTACAGCGGGCTTGCCCATCTTTTGCACGGCAATTGTACCTGCATCTTTGAGGATTCTCTCCGTGGTGAGGCGGGCCGAAAGTAGGACAATGGGCAGGCCGGTACCAGGATGAGTCGAGGCGCCTGCGAAGTAAAGATTTTTGTATCGCGGGTGGCGATTCTGTGGGCGAAAATACCCAACCTGCCGGAAGTTGTGGCTGAGGCCAAAGGCTGCGCCTTTTTCGAGATTGAAGCGCTCTTTCCAGACCTTGGGTTGATACACGATCTCAAACTTGATGTGATTTGCGAGATCGGCTGCCCCCAGCTCTTTGCCGAGTCGAGCGAGGACTGTTTGGCGAGCGCGTGCGACCATTGCCTCCCAGTCCTGCTTGCTGCGAGCGTCGAGGTGACCGGTGGGGACAAGCACGTAAAGCGTGTCCTGTCCATTGGGTGCCGCGGCCGGGTCAGTACGCGCCGGTGCATGGACATAGAATGAGGGCTCATCGGGCAAGGTATGGTCTTTAAAGATCTGGTCGAACGAGGCTTTATAGTTGCCGCCCAGAAAGACATTGTGGTGAGATATCTGCGGATATTCCTTATCCACACCCCAGTAGAACATGATTGTGGAGCATGTATAGAGTTTCTTTTCGAGTCTCTCGGCCTCGGCCCTGTCCGGCAGGAGTTCTCTATAGATATAGGGCAGGTCGGCATTCCCTACAAAGATATCCGAGCCGAATCTTCGTCCATCCTCCACAAGCACGCCAAGAATCTTATTGTCATCGGTTTCAAGTTTCCCGACCGGTGCGTTATAGATAAATTTGACGCCCAATTTTTCCGCAACTGCGGTTAACGACTGTATGGCTGCGTACATCCCGCCCATTGGATACCAGACACCTTCGGCCAATTCAGTGTATTGAAGGAGGGAATAGGTCGCAGGAGCATCATAAGGACTAAGTCCAAGATACATATTCTGGAATGTGAAAGCGGCCCTGAGACGTTCATCTTTAAAGTATTTGCCGGCATTGTCATAATGCTTCATTAGCGCCTTGAGTTGGAACAAGAGCGGCAGGTTTCTTAAACTGAAATACTCGAAAATGCTGTAAAAATTGCGCCCCACGAATTTTTCCAGGGACAACTTATAGTGCTTGCTTCCTTCTGCGATGTAATTCAGGAAACCCGTGAAAGCGGTTTTCTCCACTCTCTCGAGCTGGGTCTGCATTTTGCCAATATTGGAAGTCAGTTCCAATTGCAGACCGTCATCGAAGTGAATTTTATACGTGGGGTCGATCCGGCGCAGGTCAAGATGATCGCTCATTTTTTCGCCGAGCGCGACAAATGTTTCATCCCAAACCTGAGGCATGAGAAACAGGGTTGGTCCGACATCGAAACGATGACCATCGCGCAGGATCTGATTGCAGCGTCCGCCCGGAGAGTCGTTCTTCTCCAGGACCGTAACATCGTATCCATTCCTTGCCAGGCGAGCGGCAGTCGCGATTCCGCCGATACCTGCACCAATTACGAGAGCCTTTTGTTTGTAGGGCATTTATTCTCCATATCTTTGAAAGGCGACAAGCCTCCCCGGGATTGCATTTTCCAATTGATTTAGTAGATTATACACGTTGTATAGTATTTGTCAATATCATAACCAATATATGTGCAAAATCTTGACAAATAATAGGAAATGGATAAAATATGCCTATAACAATTAAGGAGACCTCATTATGGAAATACAAGGACCCTGGGAGAACCGCTTATTAACCCTGGCCGGCAAAACTCACCACCAGCCAACCAATCCGTTCATCTCCTATTGGGCGGGGGATGCTTCACTTCGCAAGGCCTATGCTTGTGCCGATCGTATTACAGCTGCGCATAGCAAATCATTCTATATTGCTTCTGGCTTGCTTCCCGAGGAAAAACGAGCTGCGATCCGCGCCCTGTATGCCTTCTGCCGCACAGTGGACGACATTGTGGATTTATCCTCTAAAAAAGATGGGGATTTGGAGTTAAACTATTGGCGGGAAGTGGTCCAAAATTTGGACTTCAGTGAAGATGATCAAGTTGCCGCTGCGTGGGTCGATACCCTGGCGCGCTACCAGATCCCGGGCAGATTTGCCTTGCAACTGATCGAGGGGGTGGCCCGCGACCTTTCCCAAACCCGTTATGAAACCTTTGACGAATTGGCAACCTATTGTTACGGCGTAGCTTCAACTACAGGCCTCATGAGCATGCATATTGTTGGCTTTACCGACAATGCAGCGATCCCGTACGCGATCAAACTTGGAGTAGCTCTTCAAATGACCAACATTCTGCGCGATGTGGGTGAAGACTATCGAAATGGCCGTCTTTACCTCCCGCGAGAAGAACTGGATTCCTACGGCGTGTGCGAATCTGATATTGCAGCAGGCAAAGTGACCCCTGAATGGCGTAATTTCATGGAATTTCAGATTGGGCGTACACGCCAGCTCTATGCAGATTCCTGGAAGGGTTTGCTATTTCTGCACCCTGACGGCCGGCTTGCAATCGGTGCTGCATCGGTGTTTTATGCCGGGATTCTGGACGATATTGAGCGTCACCATTATGATGTTTTCAAGCGACGCGCGCGCTTGTCCACCTGGGGCAAGCTAAGCCGAATCCCATCCCTCTGGGTTAAAATCAAATCGCTTTAGAATCATTTTTGCACGGCCTTCACTGCCCGTGCGAGCCGCCGTGGTTTTGCAGGCTGCGCGGTAGGCGAAGTGGCGGAAGGTTCGATGGGGGCGACGAGGTGACCGCTGAATTGATTGGCGTGAAGATATCGCCGGATGCCCAGGCCCGCGCGGACGATGGTCTCCTCGGGGAATGCAGGCATATACAGCCGGTGCATTTGGCCAAGGCGCGGAATAATATCAGCCTGGACGATCCTCGGACAGGGGCATTTTTGATTGTGGATCGGGGAAGTATGTTATGCTAGATAGTCATCCCATCCTGAACGGATATCTCCGATGTCCCACGAACGAACGGCGCTCCTCCTGGCAGATGATGACACCACTATCATGGACAGCCTGGCTCCTTTCCTGGAGCGCGCAGGTTTCGACGTAGTGTTGGCTTCAGACGGAGCAACCGCGTTGGAGAAGATTCATTCGCGCCACCCCAACCTGGTGATCCTCGACGTGCTCATGCCGGGCCTGGACGGTCGCGAGGTGCTGCGTCGCCTGCGGCATGAAAACAACTGGACGCCAACCATCCTGCTCACGCAAGTGGGCGAATCGGCGGAACGGGCTCTGGCGCTGGAAGAGGGGGCCGACGATTATCTCAACAAACCCTTCGATCCCCATGAATTGCTGGCCCGCATTCGGGCCGTGTTGCGGCGCAGTCGCCCCGGCGAGCGTTCGCTCTCGGTTGCGTGGCGGCTGGAGGCCGGAGAACTGCGGCTCGACCGCCGCGCCAGGCGGGCCACCCTGGCGGGTCAGATAGTGGAGCTCACTCCCAAGGCGCTTGCAGTGCTTGAATACCTGATGACACACCCCGATGAAGTCATAACCCGCGAGCGCCTGTTGGATGCGGTTTGGGGCTGGGAATATCCGGCCGGGACGCGCACGGTAGACACGCGCATGGCTGAGCTGCGCCGTGGGCTGGGGGATGACCCGGCGAAACCAGGCTACATTGAAACCGTGTCGGGCGAAGGCTATCGTTTCGTACCTCCGGTGCGTGGCGAGGGATAGAGGGCATTCCCCATGTTCAAGCGGGCTCCGCTCACCTGGTTGATCATATTGCTGCCATTGATACTTGGAGGGCTGGCCTCGATTCTGATGCAGGCCTTCCTGCATCCGGTGCCTGTCCTGGTATTCAAAGTGGATATAGGAACGCTGATTTTCGCAGCGGGGATATTCCTTAGCGCGCTGTTCGCCGCATTTTATTCCGGCACAGCCATCCAGGATCGCCTGGCGCGAAAAAGACTGGAAGCCTCATTGCAGGAAGCGGAGCGAAGTCGCAATCGGTTCCTGCGCCGGCTCGATCACGAAATCAAGAATCCGCTGACCGGTCTGCAGGCGGCGCTGGCAAACCTGCGCGAAAGTGGCTCGCTTCAGGAGCGTGAACGCGCGGCCCGGAATGCCGATCGTGCCGTCGAGAGGCTGTCCCGCCTGCTGGCAGATTTGCGCAAGCTGTCCGACCTGGCAGAGCGCCCTCTGGAGAGGTTCCCTGTCGATATCCCGCAGCTCCTGGAGGAAATGGTCGAGGCTGCCCACTCCCAACCTGCATACGGGGAGCGCCAGATCAGCCTGATGATCACGCGGGTGCCGCGGCAATTGCCGGTAGTGACAGGCGACCGCGACCTCCTGGGGTTGGCTGTATACAACCTGATCGAAAACGCTTTGAAGTTCACGTCTGCAGAAGATACCGTGGAAATTCGCGCTCTTGAGGATGGGAAGGCCATCATTGTCGAGGTGGCCGATACGGGGCATGGCATTGGACCTGATGACCTGCAAAGCGTCTTCGAAGAATTGTATCGAGGGACGAACGCGCGCGGGGTGGATGGCAGCGGGTTGGGGCTGGCGCTGGCACAACGCATCGCGGACTTGCACGGCGGACAGATCGCCGTGCGCAGCCATCAGGCGGAGCCACGCGGCACGGTATTCACGCTTCGGCTGCCGATATCCGGGGGATAAGGCAGTTACCAAACAGCGCCGCAAGGCCGGTTGCTTTAGGAATGGGGATACACCGCACCTCCGGGGGGTGCAGGTGTAAGGCGCAAACTGGACATCATATATGACATGGCTGTATAATAGAACGTACGTTCGGTAACGCGAAATTCAAGAGCCATCGCCATGTTCTATACTCCTGCAAGTATGAGGTTGTCTTTTGTCCAAAGTATCGCCGCAAGGTGCTCGTGGACGGTGTGGACAAACGTCGGAAAGAGATCCTCTAGCAGGTTGCGAAAGAGTTGGGGTGAGAGATTTTGGAACTTGAAGTGCTGCCCGATCACGTCCATAGGCTTTGTGAAGTGGATCCGCACTTGGGTGGCCATAAGTTCGTGAAACGAGTCAAAGGTCGCAGTTGTGGGCTGCTTCGTCAGTAGTTTCCGCCAGTGAAAAGCAGATTGCCTAGCTTGTGGACACATTCGTATTTTCTCTCTACGGTTGGCGGTGCTCCTATGGCCATCTTGAAACAGTACATTGAAGACCAAAAGACTGTGTAAATGAAAACGTTCAAGTATCGTCTCAGGCCTTCCAAGAGCCAGCGCACCCAACTGAATCGGACCCTGGAACTTTGTCGCTGGGTATTCAATGCGACGTTGGCGGTTCGCAAAAACGCCTGGGAGCAGGAAAAGAAAAACCTTTCGCTGTACGATACGAATAAACTGCTCACAATTTGGAAACGCTATCATCCCGAATTGGCGAGTGCCCATTCTCAGGTTTTGCAGAATGTTCAAGCGCGAGTCGATTTGGCTTTCCAGGCTTTCTTTCGCAGAGTGAAGTCGGGGGAGAAGCCTGGTTATCCCCGCTTTCGGGGATATGGCCGGTACGATAGTTTCACCTTCAAGCAGTCGGGGTTTGAATTGCTGGACAACGGTTTGCGCATTTCCAAAATGGGTGTGATGAGAATTGTCCTGCATCGCCCGGTCGAGGGCAGAGTCAAGACGCTCACCCTTCAGAAGGATACTGTGGGAAACTGGTATGCCTGCTTCTCTTGCTGCGAAGTCGAAGGGGAACCCTTGCCTTTCAATGAACGGGCAGTGGGGATCGATATGGGATTGGAGCATTTTGCCAAGTTTTCCAACGGAGAAGACATTCCTAATCCACGGTTCTTTCGCAGGGAGGAGAAGGAACTTGCCAAGGCGCAGCGCAAACTTTCTCAGGCAGAAAAAGGGACTCCTGAGCGGGCGAAGCGCCGTAAGGCAGTACAGCATATCCATCAGCGCATTGCGAATCGGCGCAGGGACTTTGCTCACCAGAAAAGCCGTGAATTGGTGGATCGCTTTGGCTTTATGGCTTTTGAAGATTTGCGGATCAAGAACATGCTTCAAAATCATTGTCTGGCAAAAAGCATTTCGGATGCAGCCTGGAATCAATTGATCACCTACACCCTGTACAAAGCTGAAAATGCTGGTCGTGTGGTGGTATTGGTTGATCCACGCAACACATCCAGGATGTGTTCTTGCTGCGGAACGTTGGTGGAGAAGTCTTTGTCCGTTCGTGTGCATCGCTGTCCTGTCTGTGGTCTGGTCATGGATCGGGATGCAAACGCCGCTCATAATATTTTGAGACTTGGACTAGAGTCTCTGGGCATTGCCCTGGAAGCTCCGCCTTTCGGCGGGGAGTAGTCACAAAATTGGCACATCCCTGCTACAAGGCCGTAACAGCAGCAAGGTATAAAGAAGTGAACGGAAGAGCCTCCCCAACCGTGGGGCGCGAGAGACCGAACGATATTTATATTCATGCTTGGGATATAGGCATCCCGCTCAATCGCTTCCCTGCAATTATATGGGGATGCTGCCCCGTTACCTTGAAAAATGTCCGGCCAATTAGACGAACAAACCCTGATCCAATCTTCCCAGCATGGCGACCTGCAGGCCTTCAACTGCCTGATCGAACGATACCAGGCCCTGCTGTTTCGGATTGCACTGCGCATCCTGGGCGATGAAGATAATGCAGCGGATGCTGCCCAGGTGGCATGGATCTCAGCCTTCCGCAATATCAACGGCTTCCGTGGCGGCAACCTGCGTGCCTGGCTGATGCGAATAGTTGTCAATGCCTGCTATGATGAAATCCAACGCCGGCATCGGAGGGGTGAAATCCCGCTTCAGCCAGCCGGTTCCGACGGCGAGAGAGCCGCATTCGCCTTCTGGCTGGCAGATCCGGCGCCGGGCGTGGAGGAGCAAGTGGATCGAGATGATCTCGAGGCGATCATTCAGGAGTCACTTCAATCGCTGACCCCTGTCTATCGCGCCGTGCTCGTTTTGATCGACATCGAGGGGTTGAGCTATGAGGAGGCAGCGAGCGCGGCCCGCGTGCCTCTGGGGACCGTCCGGAGCCGTTTAGCCCGCGCCCGCCTGGCCCTGCGCCAGCGATTAAATGAAACTGCGGATATATTGCCTGCTCGCCAGCGTTTTCAAATTCTACCGTGCAAGCAGGCCAGAATGAGGTGTCCATGAACCTATTTGTGCGTATCAGCGTCGGCGCCCTGCTGCTTTCCATGTTAGCCTGCGGTACGCTGGAGATCAGTATGGATCGTACGCCGACCCCCGATGCAGCCGTGACCGGTACGCTCGGCGCGCTCCAAGCCCAAAACTCGGAGCTGGCGACCAGGATCGCGGCCATCAATCAACCAACCGGGACCTCCACGCCTGTCCCGCCGACGCTACCTGCAAGTCCCTCGGCGACTCCTGCTGTGTCGCTGCCGGCTGCCACGCGGATCACTTTCCTGAATGGCGCCACGGTCGGTGTCGTCAGTGCTCCAATCCAGGCAGGCCAGTCCCAGAATTATGTCTTGCAGGCGCTGCGGGCTCAGCCTATGTTTGTTTACGTCGGCTCTCCCAACAATGACGTAACAGTTTCGATCAAGATGCAAGACGGCACCACGCTCCTGGGCGCCGCGGCCTATCAGACCTCCTGGCAGGGGAGCGTGCCTCAAACCGAAGACTACTACCTCACCATACATGGTGGCGCCACCACCGAGAACTTCTCGCTCACAGTGACGGTCCCCTCGCGCATCCAATTTGCTGCCGGGGCGGTTTCGGCCATCGTCAGTGGAAAAACAGTGGCGGGATATGATCTCAGTTACGCGGTGTTTGCCGCCAAAGGGCAGAGCCTGAGTGTTGATCTCGAAAACCTCTCCAGCAAAGCCTCGCTTTCGATCTACGGTTTCACCGATGGTCAGCGCTATATTCGTTCGGATACCGGTCAAACGAGCTTTCAATTCATATTACCTTCAACGCAGGATTACATTATCGTTGTCGTCCCCGCGGCGGGCAACGTGGTTGGCTATACCATGACGGTAAAGATTCAATAACACATCGCGATCGTGGTGGGGTGTGAGCAGATTAGACCGCGCAATTGGCAGAGTAGGCTCACACTCCTATCATGAAGACGCTCAATTTTGAGCGTCTTCATGATTTATGAAAACTGCCTCTTGAATTTTCATGAAAAAGCAGTATGATTGTTTATGATTGGATTGTGAGCGATTATGAGCGATTTCAACCCCACGCCTGAACGACAAAAACAGATCCTTTCCCTGCTCGCCCGGCAGGGACGCTTGAGAGTGACCGAGATCGTGAAGCAATTTTCGATCAGTGAGGCAACTGCGCGGCGTGACCTGGAGTTGCTTGCCATACAGGGGAAGGTTCAGCGTGTGCACGGGGGAATTATTTCCGTGGAGCAGGCGCCGCCTGAATTGCCGATCCTGGAACGCGAAAGCGAACAAACAGACGAAAAGATCCTCATTGGCCGGGCAGTTGCCACGCTTATTTCAGAGAGAGAAACGGTATTCCTCGGCTCCGGCACGACGGTACTCGAGGTTGCGCGTAACCTTCGCAATCACAAGAACCTGACGGTCATCACGAATTCCCTGCCGGTGTTGAACATGTTGGCAGGGATCAAGGAGATTGCAATTATCGCCCTGGGTGGGATGCTGCGTGACAGTGAACTTTCGTTTATAGGCCACGTTACCGAACAGGCTTTGGCTGAAGTCCGCGCAGATAAAGTGATCATGGGGACGCGCGGTGTCAGCCTTGAGCATGGCCTTACGAATGACTATCTGGAGGAGACGCTGACGGACCGGGCCATCCTAAAGATAGGGCGTGAAGTCATAATTATCGCCGACCACACGAAGGTGAATCGCGTGTCCACCGCGCTGCTTGCGCCCCTGGAAAGTATGAACACCTTCGTAACCGACTCGAAGTCTGATAGAAAATTCACCCAGTCATTAAAGAAACAAGGCATAAAAGTCATAGTCGCTTAACTGAAAATCATGCTGCTTGAAAACTTTCGGCCCCAATCAAAGCTGGTAACCAGATTGACCTTGGTGAATAAACCAAGGTTCCCCGTGATCGATGCGCACAATCATTTGTCTGAGCCGTTTGGCGGAGGCTGGGACAATAAGCCGCTGAGCGAATTACTTGATCTGCTCGACGAGGCCGGTGTCACCCAGTATGTGGATCTGGACGGCGGCTGGGGTGAAGATATTCTCAACAAGCATCTTGGCCTTTTCAAAGAGGCCGCACCGGAGCGCTTCCAGATCTTTGGCGGTGTGGATTGGAGCCAGTGGAAGGACAAAGGCGAGGCCTTCCCCGATTGGGCGGCAAAACGACTGCGCTTGCAGAAAGAACGCGGCGCGCAGGGCCTAAAAATCTGGAAGCCGTTTGGCTTGCAGGTGAAGGACCCATCCGACAAGTTGGTAGGTGTGGATGACCCCCGGCTCCTTCCAATTTGGGATACAGCCGGCGAACTGAAGTTGCCTGTGGTCATCCATGTGGCCGACCCGGTCGCATTCTTTGACCCGCTCGATGAGAAAAATGAGCGTTGGGAAGAATTGAGAGAGCATCCCGGCTGGGCCTTCACGAGTCCGCCCTTCCCGCCCTTTATGGAGATCATGGATGCTTTTCAGAATCTTGTGAGGCGACACAAGAATACGACATTCATTGGCGCGCATGTGGGCTGTTATGGGGAGAACCTTGGATGGGTTGGGCGGATGCTGGACGATTGTCCCAATTATTACATCGATGTTTCTGCCCGCCTGGGCGAGCTTGGAAGACAGCCCTACAGTGCCAGGAAATTTCTGCTGAAATACCAGGATCGCGTCCTGTTCGGTTCAGACATGGGCCCCGACTTGGAAGCCTATCGGTTGTACTATCGCTTTTTTGAAACGGACGATGAGTACTTCAATTACAACACCAGTGAAGTCCCAGGGCAGGGACGGTGGTATGTGGACGGGATGTATTTGCCGGATGAAGTTTTGAAGAAGATATATCGTGCAAACGCCATGAAGGTCTTGAAGATCGAACAAGACGGCTGAGGCCAGAGAAGAAGAGATGAAAACCTATCACACTTACCTTGAGACCAAATCCCAGACAAAGGCATGGGCGCAAGCCCTCGATCTGGCATCCTGTTCGAACCTGCCGAAAGCTGCGGACTACGACCAGGTCGTTTTCACAGGCTGCGGTTCGACGTATTATCTCTCGCTTGCCTCCGCCGCCTTATATCAGGAGTTGACAGGTCGTGCAGCGCGGGCTGTCCCCGGCGGGGAGTTGTTGTTGAATCCCAAGGCCTACCTTACCGATCAAAAGACTCTCCTGGTAGCGATCAGCCGTTCGGGCACTACTACGGAAACGGTTAAGGCGGTTGAGAATTTCAAGGCAGAAAAGCGCGGGCAAGTGGTTGTCATTACTAACTATGATGAGGTCCTTTCGCGCTTTGCCGATGTGAACATGGTGATCTCTCAGGGCCAGGAAGAATCTGTAGCACAAACGCGTTCCTTCGCTTCCATGTATGTTGCCGCAGCCGTATTTTGTGCGCGCATGGCGGGATGTGAGGATCTTGTATCAGCCATGAGCGAACTGCCAAAAGCGGGGGACAGGTTAATGGAGAAATACGAACCCTTTGCAAAGGAAATTGGTGAAAACCTGGACTTCGATCGGTTTTATTTCCTTGGTTCAGGGATTCGTTATGGACTGGCGTGCGAAGCGAATCTAAAGATGAAGGAGATGACCCTGACTCACGGCGAGGCGTTCCATTTCCTGGAGTTCCGCCACGGGCCCATCAGCATGGTCAATGAGAAAGCTGTGGTGGTCGCGATGGTATCGGAGAAGAATTCCAGCCACGAACAAGCCGTACTGGCTGAAATGCAGGCGCTGGGCGCCAGGGTCGTTGCATTGGGCGAAGCCAAAGCAGAGGTTTCTTTCGAAAGTCAAATTCCTGAAAATATCCGGGGAGTTTTATATCTTCCTGTCCTTCAATTGATGGCATTCTATCGTTCGTTGGGAAAGGGCCTTAACCCCGACCGTCCCAGGAACCTGACGGCCGTGGTTCAACTAAATTTGGAAAAGGAGATGAGACCATGAAGTATAGTTTGTTCGTTCTTGTCGTAGTTGGCAGTCTGCTGCTGGCGGCCTGCGGGGGAGGCGCCGCGCCCAGTGTGACTCAGGCACCGGCCGCGAACCAACCGGCTGCAGGAAACGCGCCCGTGCAGATTACCTATATGGAATGGGGGGACCCGGCCGAGCTGGATGTTTGGAAGGCGATCGTCTCTGACTTCGAAAAGGCCAACCCCAACATCAAAGTGGATGTTCAGGTCTCCGACTGGGATTCCTACTGGACCAAGCTCAAAACCTTGCTTGCTGCCAACACCCCGCCGGATGTCTTCGCCATGGATGCTCCGCTATTCCTGGACTACCAATCACGAGGCGTGTTGCTGAACCTGCAGCCTATGATAGATAAGAATCCGGGCATGCTGGACGGCTTATATCCGAATACTCTGACGGCGTATCAGTCGCCGGATGGCTACTTTGGCTTGCCGCGCGATTTCCAGACCATCGTTGTCTTCTACAACAAAGACATGTTCGATGCCGCGGGCGTTCCCTATCCGAAGTCGGATTGGACCTATGATGATCTGCGCGCCACAGCCAAAGCCCTGACCAAGGATACAACCGGGGATGGCAAGATCGACCAATTCGGTTACGTGATCGACCCATGGGACTTTGAACCGGGGATGAGCGAGATTATCTGGGCCTATGGCGGCGACCTGATCAGTGCTGACCATACCAAGACCCTGGTAGGTGAGCCCAAGGCGCGACAGGCTTTTCAGTTCCTGCACGATATGATGTTTGTTGACAAGTCCATCCCCGATCCCAACACGTCATCACAATATGGGACTGACCTGTTCCTTTCTGGAAATGCAGCGATGATCGCCATGGGGCATTGGGCCGTCCCAAGCTATTCAGAGGCGAAGTTCAAATGGGATGTGGTTGAAATGCCAAAGGGTCCGGCCGGACAAGCGACGAGTGTCAACAGCGCAGGTTTTGTGGTTGGCAAAGATTCCAAGCACCCTGAGGAGGCGTTCGCCTTCATCAAGTTCGTGGAAAGCGCTGCAGGGCAAACCCGGTTGGCTCAAATGGGTTTTGCCTGTCCGGTGCTAAAGTCCGTGGCAGAGAGCGATGCCTTCCTGAAGCAAAGCACCCCGATCGATCAAAAGATCTTTACAGACTCCCTTGCATTTGCGCACATGAAACCCGTCTTCAAGGGATATGACGAGTGGTCCTCCACTGTCGGTGACGCCCTGACGCCAATGTGGAACGGTGAGGCTGAGCTAAACCCCACCTTGGATTCGATCGTGATCAGCGCAGACCAGGTCCTGGCCAATAATCAGTAACGCTTTCTCGAAAAATAATAAGTTCGTCACGCCCTCAACTCTCTCCGCCGGGAGGGAGTGAGGGCGAATGAGGAGGCAGGTATGGATTATGGGTTGAAACCGCTGGGGCGGGAAAAACTCTGGCTGGCGATCATGTTAGCCCCCACACTGATCGGGCTGCTCTTTGGCGCGTTTGGCTCCATCCTGGCAACGCTCGGCCTGAGCTTCACGCACTGGGACCTTCTTACAGCCCCGACCTGGGCCGGGGCGAGCAATTATATAAATCTTTTCAAGAATCCGGCTTACTTAAAGGCCCTGACGAACACGTTCAAGTTCAGCGGCATGTATGTCCCGGGAGTAGTTATCGTATCGCTGTTCGTCGCGGTGCTGATGAACCGCAAGATCCATGGCGTTTCCATTTTTCGCACCATTTATTTCCTGCCTGCCGTTACCTCGGCGGTCGCCACGGCCCTGATCTGGAACCTGATCTATGGCAGGGACACCGGCATTCTGAACTACTTTCTGTCGCGCCTCGGTTTGCCGGCGGTCTGCTGGCTTTGTACAAAAAATGCCATGGCTTCCGTGGTGGTGGTCAACATCTGGGGGGCGGTCGGTGAGGGCATGATCATCTTCCTGGCCGGCCTTACCGCAATCCCACGAGAATACTACGAGGCCGCCACGATCGACGGTGCCAGCGAACTGCAGCGTTTCTTCTCCATTACCCTGCCGTTGGTCAGCCCGAGTATCTTCTTCCAGACGCTCATATCCACCATCAATGCCTTTCAGGCTTACGACTATATCTACATGATGACCCGCCAGGGAGGCGGCGACAGCTCCATCCCTGTAGTCGTCTTTTCAATCTACCGCAATGCCTGGAATTTCTTTAATTATGGCGGTGCCAGTGCACAAGCCATCGAGCTTGCGATTCTGGTGATCATCCTGATGGGCTTTTACTTCTGGCTCGAACGGCGCTACGTCGTCTACGAATAGGAGCACCAGATGGGTAAAACGACGCAGAAGCTTTTTCTGGATTTGGCAACCTACGCTCTCCTGATCGCCGGGGCCGCGATCATGGTCGTACCGTTTCTGTGGATGGTGGCGACAGCCTTCAAATTGCCTGCCGACCAGTTCACCCATACCCTGATCCCCAACCCGGCTACGCTGGAGAACTTCCGTGATCTGTTCTCGTTCGACTTGAATTTCCCGCGCCTATTCCTGATCAGCAGCGTCATCTCGTTGCTGTCTGTTGTCGGTCAATCGATCACCTGCGCCATGGCTGCCTTCTGTTTTGCTGTGGTCAAATTCCGGGGCCGGAACGTGCTCTTCACCCTCCTGCTCGTCACCCTGATGGTACCCGATCAAGTCACCCTCATCCCTAACTTCATCATTTTCAAGTGGCTTCACCTCGTGGGTACCAGCGTGCCGCTCTGGCTGCCTGCTTTCTGGGGAGGAGCTTTCGGGACCTTTTTATTGCGCCAATATTTCCTGACATTGCCGCGCGAGCTGGTGGATGCTGCCCGTGTGGACGGCGCGTCTCTGTGGGATATCTTTTGGCGCATCTATCTTCCACTTGGAAAACCGGCTCTGGCTGCCTTGGCCATTTTCACTTTTCAGGGTGCATGGAATGACCTGCTGCATCCCCTGGTTTATATGCCGAATGTTCCCAACACCACCCTGACCGTAGGACTGGCTTTCTTCCAAACCCAGCTCACACAGGGAGGACGCTTTACGGTGTTGATGGCCGGCGCTTTGATCAGCATCCTGCCACTTATCATAGTGTTCTTCTTTGCCCAGAAGCTGTTTGTAGAAGGGATCGCCCTGAGCGGGATGAAACGCTGAAAAGGAGTTGTATGACCAAGATCACTTTTATCGGCGCGGGTAGTTTGGGTTTTACAAGCGAGCTTGTGCGCGACGTACTCACTTTTCCACTTTTGGAGGACGCCACCATTTCCCTGATGGATATCCATGCGGAACGGCTGGCGTGGGCCAAGAAAGGTGTCGAAAAATTGATAGCGGCGGGGGACCGTCCGGCGAAAGTTGAAGCCACGCTGGATCGGGCGGAGGCGCTCCAGGATGCGGAGGTTGTCCTTACCACCATACTCGCAGGCAGCACGGAGATCTGGCGGCATGATATCGAGATCCCCAAGAAATACGGCGTGGACCTCAACGTTGGCGACACGCGCGGACCTTCGGGTATTTTCCGCTTCCTGCGCACTATCAACCCGATGCTGGATATTGTCCGGGACATGGAAAAATATTGCCCGGGCGCCGTCCTGCTCAACTACACCAATCCCATGGCAATGTTATGTGCCGCATTGCAGCGTCAGACTTTCATCCCTGTGACGGGTCTTTGCCATTCGGTGCAGGGCACCGCGATGAGACTGGCGGAATGGATTGGCGCGCCGTTTAACGAAATTGATTACCTTTGCGCGGGAATCAACCACCAGGCCTGGTACCTAGAGTATAAGTGGAACGGGGTGGACGCCTATCCCTTGATCCACAAGGCCATCACGGAACGACCGGAAATCTACAATGAAGAGATGGTCCGCAACGAGATGTATCTGGCAATTGGGAAGTATGTAACAGAGTCGAGCGGGCACAACTCTGAATACAACCCGTGGTTCCGCAAACGACCCGACCTGATAGAAAAATACTGCACACACGGCACAGGCTGGAATCCCGGTGAGTATGCATACATTTTGAAAGAATACCAACACAACGAGGCTACGTGGAAAGAACAGGTCAAGGAGCGGCTCGCCCAACCCCTCCGGCCTGAAGATCTGCAGCGGGAACATGAATACGCCGCCTACATCATCAACGCCCTTAAAGGCGGCGACATGTTCAAATTCAATGGCAACGTGCGCAACACACAGCTCATCACCAACCTGCCCCAAGGCGCGTGTGTCGAAGTGCCCGTGGTTGTGGACAAGGCCGGTTTCCATCCGATCCACGTCGGCGCGCTGCCCCCTGAATGCGCCCTGCTCACACAACTTTCCAGTGGCATAGAGGAGATGGCGATCACCGCCTCCATTGCCGGCGACCCCACGATGGTTTATCGCGCCATCGCTCATGACCCATTGACCGCGGCTGTATTATCGCTCGCAGAAATCCGCAAGATGACCAATGAACTCTTCGAACAACATAAGGAATATCTACCGCAATTCAAACATCATGTGGTCTAAGAGTTGTCTGAGCCCAGGCTTGATGCGCACTCTCAAGATACCTGACTGTAATATGAAATGGACGGACAGAGCGTCTCACTCGCGCTCCGCCTGGCTCGCCAAGCCGCGGAGTCATTAAATACCCCTATGACATCTCCTGTCCCGCTCTCGAATCATTGGTGGCAGCCTCAAGCTGGGCTCACCTGGCAATGGCAAATCGGCGACAATGCCATTGACACCTCCGTCGATGTTGATGTTTATGACGTTGACTTATACGTTGACCAATCCCTCATCGATGGATTACATGCCATGGGTCGCAAGGTGATCGGTTACATAAGTGTTGGCTCGTGGGAAGATTGGCGGCCCGATAAAGATGAATTTCCGCCCGAAGTGCTTGGCAGGGATTATGAGGGCTGGCCGGGTGAAAAATGGCTGGATATTCGTCAGATAAATAAACTGGCTCCCATCATGCTGGCCCGCCTTGACTTATGCAAGTCCAAGGGCTTCGATGCCATTGAACCAGACAACATGGAGATCTACACAAACAACACGGGCTTCCCGCTTACCTACCAGGATCAACTGCAATATGCACGCTGGCTGGCGGACGAAGCTCACGCCCGCGGTCTTGCCGTTGGTATGAAGAATGCTCCTGACCAGGTAAAGGACCTTCTCCCTTATTTTGACTTTGCCATTACTGAAGATGCCTTCTTCCACGGTTGGGCTGAAGATATACTGCCCTTCATCGCATCTGGCAAGCCCGTCTTTGCTGCTGAATACACAGATATGAAAGTGGATTTCGATGCCGCCTGCAAATGGGGAAAACAGCACCAATTCTCATTCATTCTAAAACAGCGTCAACTCGACGCGTGGGTACAGACTTGTCCGTGATTGATTCGAAAGGAGGCGTCAGGAAACTTTGCTGGTCGGGTAGCGCGCGGCGGGGTGCGCCAAGTTGGTACCCATGTCCCTGTCAGGCACACGGTAAACGCGGTGTCGTGGATACCCATACATTTCCTTCGTAGTACAAAAAAGAAAGGAAAAAAACATGGATACAAGAAAAACGACTCTAAGCCTGATCACCGCATTGGTGCTGACAATCAGTATGGTGATACCTGCGTTAGCGGCGAAGGAAGGCGCGGGCCTCGCAGGCGATGGTGCGAGCTATTTCGTATCAATCGGCGGCTATGATACCAATCCTGGCACGCTCGCTCTACCGTGGCGTCACATTCAATACGCGCTGAACAGCGTAGGCGCGGGCAGCACGGTTTACGTGCTGAACGGTGTGTACAACGAGAAGGTCACCTTCCCCAATTCCGGCTCCGCCGCCGGTGGGTACATCGTTCTGCAAAATTATCCTGGCGACGCGCCCGTCATTGACGGCACGGGACTCTCAATCAGTGGTACAACGCCACTTGTAACGATCACGAATAAGCAGTATGTCAAACTGATTGGCTTTGAGATCCGCAACCTGAAAAAAGTTCCTGGCGGGTCCGGCGTTCCGGTCGGAATTTATGTGAGCGGCTCTGGCGCGTTCATTGAAATCCGTAATAACAAGGTGCATGACATTCAAAACAGTTGCGAAAGTTGCAACGCACATGGCATTGCCGTTTATGGAAGCAACTCTACTGCATCCATTAACAACATCATCATTGATGGAAATGAAGTCTATAATGGCAAATTCGGGAATAGCGAGTCGATGGTGTTGAACGGTAACGTGGAGTTCTTCACAGTCTCAAACAACATCGTACACGATAACGACAACATCGGCATTGACTTCATCGGCTATGAAGGCACAGCCTCGAATTCTGCCGTGGACCGCGCACGCGATGGAACAGTAGTTGGCAACCTCGTGTACAACATCGACTCGTACAGTAACCCTGCTTATGACGGGGACCGAAGCGCTGATGGAATTTACGTGGATGGCGGCACGCGTATTTTGATCGAACGCAACATCGTTCATGACACCGATATTGGTGTGGAACTTGCGAGCGAACACAAAAACAAAGACACCAGTTACATCACGCTCCGCAACAATTTCATCTATAGCAACTTAGAGGTCGGTATTGCCATCGGCGGATACGATACGAGACGCGGTAGTACCCAGAACTGCACTATCGTGAACAACAGCCTCTACAATAACTCCACGCTGGACGATTGGGGCTCGGAACTGTATGTTCAATATGACACGCGCTACAACGTTATCGAGAACAATATCTTCTTTGCTAATGCCTACAAGCTTTATATCCTAAGTTGGAGCCCAGTGATGACGGATAATGTTGTGGACCATAATCTATACTTTGCCGATGGCGGCGGGACGGATGGAACGTGGCAATGGATGAATGTGACCTACACCAACTTCTCTGACTATCAAAACGCCACGGGCAACGACACGAACGGCCTCGTTGGGCTTGACCCGTTGCTCGTAAATCCCGCGAGCGGCGACTTGCATATTAGGAGCGCTGGATCGCCGGCCGTCAACATGGGCGAGAACCTGTCTAGCCACCAGATGGGCACGACAGATATTGACGGTGACCCGCGCATTTTCGATGGCACGGTAGATATTGGCGCCGACGAGTTGGTAGACAATATCCCACCAATGATTAGCGTCACTGTCTCGCCTAACTCTCTATGGCCAGCAAATCACAAATACAACGTCGTAAAGGCTACCGTCAAGGTATCTGATAATCTTGACCCCTCTCCAACACTTACATTGATCTCCGTGGTCTCGAACGAGCCAGACAACGGTACTGGCGACGGTGATACGGCAAACGATATCGTGATTGCTGACGACTTGACTTTCCAACTGCGGGCCGAGCGTTCTGGCAATGGTAATGGTCGTATCTATACGATTACTTATCAGGCCGTAGATTGGGCCGGAAACAGCGCGTTGGCGACCGCCACGGTAACTGTCCCGCACGACAAAGGGAAGTAATGATAGTAGTTGGAAGACGCGTAAACCGCGTCTTCCAACTTATAATACGCTTATGCAAATCACAATCGGCAAGCTCCGCGGACTTCAACAAATTTCCTCGGAGCGGGGCACTTTCACTGCGCTTGCGCTGGACCATCGGCAGAACCTTCGAAAGGCAAATCCGGCCTTCGTAAATGACGAGGAGCTCTCACACTTCAAACTAGATGTGACAACCGCACTGGCATCCAGTGCCTCGGCCGTTCTGCTGGATCCCGAGGTATCGGCTGCGCAGGGGCTAATAATCTGGAAGCTCTTGGATTTGCACGTGAGGGACCATTTGGATGGGTTACTGAGGGAGGACAACGCACGACTTTCTCCAATATGGGAGGCAGCGTGAAAACTGGAACTGCCCACTGAAAACTATCTTACTCTCGCAGTCCCATTCAATTACGCGGCTTGCCCTACGCGCACAAATGGCTAGGATTGTCATTTTTCTGTGGTGATAAGAAACGGTGTTGCCGCCCCAACCACGCCGGATAGCTCGCGAAAATGCCCGATGACGATCTCGCAGTGTGCATAATCCTGGGCGGTAAGTTGGTAAAAGCGTTCCTGGCAGGCATTCAGCAATGGTTCGCCGGCTTCGATTACGCCGCCACATAAGACAATTTGATCCGGCAGGAAAATAGGTGCCAAACAGGCCAGCCACTGTCCGATGCGACGACCGATCACACGAATGATGTCAACGGCTAGCGTATCTCCTGTTCGCGCTGCCTGGATGACTCTCCTTGCCGTGATCGGGCCAGCAGTAGATAATTCCCCTATCAGGGCGTTTGTCGGGTCACCAAGCCTTCCGCGTGCCTCTCGCTCGATGGCGGAGATCGTCACCAGTGCTTCAGCGCAACCGTGACAGCCTACAGCGCAGGTCGGTCCATCCGGCTCGAGGATCAAGTGCCCTGTATCTCCAGCGCTATTACCTGTGAAGCGCAGCACCCGGTTGTCGAGAATGACGCCGACTCCGGCACCGGTTCCGATGGCAGCTGTCATGAAGCGGCGGCTTTTTACACCAGCGCCAAAGTAGTGCTCGGCTAGTGCCGGAGCGTTCAGATCCTGTTCGATAGCCAGCGGCAAATTGAACAGTTCGAAGGCCGAGACGAAATCCAATCCCACCAGGGACGGGGTATTGGGATTGAATTGAATTGATCGTCCATCCGGCGAGTGAAATCCTGGCAGGGAGAGCCCAATGCCAACCGGTCCCTCTTCGATCAAACTTGAAACCAGTTTTCGGACCCGATCAAGATAGCCTGTAGGATCTTCATGGGAAGCGGTCGGCAGCCGAACCAGATGGGAAACCTTGCCATCACTGGATACCAGTCCTACTTTTGTAAAGGTTCCACCAATGTCAATGCCAATCGCGCACGACCTGCTCATCTCATTCGCCAAGAATGTGCGTCATGCCTTGGGATAAATATCTCTCACGCCATTGTGGATGATCGGGTGTAGCCCCGCGGGCTTGAGCAACCCTGTAAGCCAGAAGCGCCAGGGGGGGCACCAGGGCTAACGATGAGAACGCCTGAAAGCGGGCGGGCCGGACAGGGAAATTCCAGCCTTCAAGATTCGCTCGGGGGCCCACCTCCAGGGTGGGAGCGCCCCAATCACGCGCATGCCGTAGTCCCTCGATCGTATCCTGATCTGTGCTTCCACCCGTCTCCAATCCGATGCAGAACGTGTCTTGACCCACTCGTGTAGCAGGCCCGGAAGCCATTTCCCACGTTTCGCTGCCCTCTGCATGCAGAATCGCCATTTCCTTCATCTTCAGGGCGGTTTCCAATGCAGCGGCATACCCACACCCGGCTCCGAAGTAGAAGCCGTGTTCTAACTTGGCAAGCACAGGGACAATTTCTTGCAACCGCGTTTCAGCCGCCGCTACAGCTTCGGCGCAACGATCCGCGGATTCTAGAAGGTCATCGTAATACTCTACTCCGGCACCAAAATATTCCAGAAGAAGAAGATGGGCCGCCGTCAAGGTGCTGAGATATGTTTTTGTCATCACGGGCACCAGACTGGGTCCGCCGCTGGAGATTATAGTTGCATCAGCCAGGTCGGTAATGCTTGAGTTGGGGACATGGGTGATTCCCATGCAGAGGACTTTCCCGCGTAATTGCTTGAAGACAGCCAGAACATCCCGGAATTCCCCGGAAGCGGACATTCCGATGACCGCGTCGCGGCTGTCCAATTGGGGCATGAAATAACGAAAATCGCCGGCTGGCCAGGCTGTCACAAAAGCATCGCTGGCACCAGCCAGCATCCGACCCGTATAACTGGCCGCCATGCTCGAATACAGCGAGGTGCCATTGCCGATCACGAAGATGCGTCTTAGCCTTCGCTTTCGCAGAGCCTCTGCAGCCGTGGCTGCCTGAGCCCGCGCCTCCCGTAGGGTCATCCGGATGGCTTCCGGAGATTCGTGAATTTCATGCGGTATCAATTCCTTAGTCATACTCGACTTCTCCTCATTTCAGGGAATAGTTTCATTTCTCAAAACCGGCTACAAGCCCTCGCACCAGGGCATTCTGCCCAACCACATAAAGGACAATCATCGGAAGGGTCGCGACGGCCAGACCCGCCATGAGTGAGGGAATGTCCAAATTGAAACGCTTCTGAAGGGATGCGGCTATGCCGACGATCAGCGTGCGTTGTTCTTCGGTCTGGAGGAATACGAGGGCTATGAGCAATTCGTTCCAGACCCAAACGGCATTTACGATCATGGATGTGACCAGCGCCGGGCGGGACAACGGCAGAATGATCATGGTGACCAGTTGTAGAGAGGAACATCCGTCCAGAAGGGCAGCCTCGCGAATCTCCTTCGGGATGGTAATAAAGAAATTTCTCAGTAGATAGATGGTAAATGGCAGCATTAGCCCTATGTACACCAGTATTGGCCCGCCGAGATTGTTTATCAAATGGATCTTCTGGAAAAGCACGAAAATTGGGATGATCATCACGATGGGCGGAATAACCATTAGTGGTGTGATCAAGTTGAACAAAGTATCCCGTCCCGGAAACTGCAGATTGGCAAACGCATATGCGGCCAGGATGGCGATTAGCGTGCACAGGCCGACCGATACGGCGGTCAGGATAATGCTGTTGATGAACCAACTCAGCAGGCGTGGATACTGGAATACCTTAATGAAATTCTCCCAGGTTGGAGATAGGGCAAGCGCCAGCTGGTTGGACAGGTACTGATCCCTTGACTTCAAGGCGTTATTAAAGATGAAGAAGAGGGGGAACAAGATCATGATGATTAATAAGATCATCACAACCTGCTTGAGGGCGGCCTGGGAGGCTCGCTTCATTAATGTAGACAGCCTTAACAGGAATTCGGGCGGGGGCTGCGGCGCATCCGCAGCCCTGGGTGGGATGTTACTGGAAGTCAAATTACCCATTTAATTCCTCCACCCGCCGGCGGATGCGTGCCTGCAGGAACATCAGTACAGATGCAAAAACCAAAATGAGAATTGCACCGGCCGAGGCAATTTGCATCTGGCTGTAGGGGAAGGCTTTTTGATAAATAAAGTATTCCATCACCCAGGTGCTGGTGCCGGGACCGCCCTTGGTCATCACCAAAATGTAGGCGAATACCCAGCTCAGCATGGTAATCAATTCGATGATTACATAGAATTCGATCACGGTCGCGATTTGGGGAATTGTGACATTCCAAAGCAGATCGAACCAATTGGCGCCATCGAGCTTGGCGGCATCAAATAATTCCTCTGAGATCGAGCTCATTCTGGCCAGGAAAAGGACGACTCCGAACCCCAGTTCCTTCCAGATAACGATGAACATAATTGCCCAGATTGCGGTGTGAACGTTACCCAGCCAATCGGTTGCCAGATTCTTCAACCCAACGGAACTCAGAAGCGTGTTGAACACACCGTGTAGTTGAAGCACGTTGCTGAAAACTATGCCGACGACCGGGATCGCCAGCACATAAGGGATGAATACAATCGTCCGATATAGTCGCCACCCGTGAATGCGTTCAAAAATGATGGAAGCGATGATCAAAGAGAGGACAACCAGGATCGGCACGGCAATGAAGAGCCGCAGGTTGTTCGATAGGGATTGCCAGAAAACAGGGTCACTGACGGTTGCCCGGTATGCTTCGAGTCCGGCCCATCGGGTGACGCCCTCTGAAACCTTGGTGACACTGCGCCAGACAAGATCAAATACCGGGTAGACAAATATCACGAGAATGAAGAGCAGAGCGGGGGATAGATACAGGTAAGCCACCACCCAGGACTTGGCGGGTTTCTTCTTGGTAAGAGTTAATCCCATGATCAAATCCGATCCAGCTCTGCCTGGGTCGCCAGGCAGAGCTGGGTGAATCTGATTAACCGTTCCTCAATTGCCAAACATTGCCGGCGGCAATATCCATTTCTTGTAGGCCTCCAGCTCGGATGGATTATCCTGCCGGTTTTTCTCGGCCACCGCCTGCCAGCGGGCCGCGGCCTCTTGCGGCGTGATGTCGCCAGTGACCAGCAACTGGCCCAGGGCAATGGACCCCTCTGTCTCCCAAACCGGCGGGTAATAGTACTGATACCAGAATAGGGGATACTGACTCCGCCACTGCATGATCATCTTATCGGAATTGACGTTCAACCAGTCGAGGCTGAAGCGGTCATCCGGCGTAATGGCTCCGGCCATATCGTACATCATCTTCATGATGTCCTCGCGATGCAGGAATCGCAGGAAATCGGCAGCTTCCTTCTTATGCTGGGAGAATGAGGTGATCGCTAGTACCTGCGCGGGGATCCCTACACTGTTAGCCAATTTCCCGGTACCATACACCGGTGTGCGCATCACGCCAACGGTATCGGCACCCAGTTTGCGCTCGAGGATGGCGATGTAAGGTTCGACATGGTTAGTCATTGCAACTTTCTGCTGTTCGAACAGATCCTGACCCTGGTAGAGATCCAATGACATAATATCGTCATTGAAGCACTTGTGATCCATCATCTCTTTCCAGCGCGACCACCACTCTGCATACATTGGATCGGTCAGGCTTCTCTCACCACGGATCGCGGCCAGCAGATCGTCGATACTGTTGAGATTCTGCTGTCCCAAGTAACTAACCATCCAACCGCCCAGCCAGCCATCCTTAAAGCCGGTGCCGATCGGCGTAATGCCGGCGGCGTTCAGCTTGTCGCACGCGGCCATCCAGTCGTCCCATTTAACTGGCGGGTTTTCCGGGTCCAGGCCCGCCTGGGCAAACAGTTTTTTGTTATAGGCCCAGAAGGTGCCAATTTGATAGAAGGGGACTCCCCATTGCTTGCCGTCCCAATATGTCTCTGCTCGTTGTCCTGCAGGAATGTGATTCAGTTCGTCCTGGGTCCAATAGTCGCTGATGGGGGCCAGGTTGCCCATCCAGGCATCGGGCAATGCCTGGGTCCCACCCCAAAAGTATTGGATATCCGGACCCGCTTTGGCAGCTGCAGCGGCACGGAATGCCGGGTAGAGCGAGTCGGATTCCTGCAGCACGGCATCAACGGTAATATTTGGGTTCTCCTGCATGTAGACTTGGACGGCCTTATCCATGAAGCTCTGCATGCCGGGAGCTTCCTGCTCGCCCCAATACCAAATGAGAAGTTTTGTTTTCTCTGCCGATGAAGCCGGTGTGGCCGGAGCAACCGGGTTTTCGGTTGTGGGGGCGGGGCTGGCTGCGGGCTGGGGTGCGCAAGCTGTTAGAACCAGGACGATCAAGGCGATGACCCCAAATAGCTTTTGAATCGATTTCATATTATTCTTCCTCCGTTACTCAGATGAATTGAATTTCAAAATCCACGGTACGCGGATGGTTGATTGGGCGTTGCACCTCCTTATGATTGACTTTGAAAAATGGGTATGTTATAATCATTATACTTATTAGACTTAGTATATTAAGTATTGAATGGATTATAGCACAATGTCAGGCACGTTTCAAGATTGGGTTTTGCCCGCTCGGTTAAGTGCTCCAGCAGATTATAGAAAGAGCAACGACCTCTTGGTAAATCAGGGATTTCCAAAAGCGATGCGACCACCACGCTTCTTTCTGGTATCAGTCCTCTTCCAAGCTCTAGATCAAGAAGATCTACAAAATTGTATAACTTCATTGCCTAGCCAAGAGAAGAGACCTAGATGCCTGTAACCATTCCGATGCCAAACCTATGAAGACATCCATCTTGAGATCCTGGGAAAACGAAATATCGATTAACCGGTCGTCCAACCGGCCCCTATACCTTCAAGTTAAGGAAGGGTTGGAATTATGGATCATGTCTCGGATGCGCGACGGATCACTTTCTCCCGGTGATCGCCTTCCCTCCGAACACGAGCTCAGCGGAACGCTGAAGATAAGTAACATCACCATTAAGCGTTCTCTCGACGAGTTACGCCGGCAGGGCTTAATCCAGCGGATTCAAGGCCGCGGCTCGTTTGTCACTGGTCAGAACCGGCTGACCTTTGATCTGCCACGTATGTTTAGCCTGACCGCGTATACCAAGGAAAGCGGCATGCGACCGACCCGCAGGATACTCGAGATGAGCGAACAGGTCGCCTCACCAAGCACGGCTAAGATGCTGCAGTTATCCGCACGGTCCCGAGTTCATACGCTTGGTACGGCTGCGCCTGGTGGATCAGGTTCCGGCTGCAGTCGATACGTCCTATCTCCCCTGGAAACCTCTCCACGACTTGATTCATATCTACCATGACAGCCTGTCCCTGTACGAGGTTATGGCGGAACGTTATGGCTGCGAGGTGGTGAAGACCCATGATATCCTGGCGCCTGTGCTGATCCAACCTTTCGAGTCCAGGGCGCTTGAAGTTCCGGTGGGGACGCTTGGCGTGATGATCGAACGCATCGGTTTCGATGTTAGCGATAGGCCGCTTGAATTCACCAAGATGATTTTTCGCGGAGACACTTGCAGTTTCTCGATTGATTATTCGAAGGAGTAACATGGAAAACAACAATCTACTCAATGAAATCCTTGAACAACCGGAGGCATTGCGACGAATCCATACGGCTTATGTCGCCGGGAATAACCGAGCCCTTGAGCACGCCGCCGGACTCCTGGAGCGATCCAAACCGATCTATATGGCGGGTATGGCGACCTCGGAGTATGCGAATTTGCCGGCCTCCTGCTTGTTCAGCCAGTATGGTAAGGTGAACTTCATATATGATGTATCCGAATTGTTGTATTATCATGAGCCCGTCCTCAGCCGTGACGCCTGTCTGGTTTTGGTTTCACAATCAGGGAATTCAGCGGAAATTACCCATATTTTGAAGGACCTGCACGGTCGTTTGCCGATCGTAGGCGCATATAACGCGGAGCATTCTGCTCTTGCAGAGCACGCAGACATAGGTTTACCCATCCTGGCAGGTCCGCAGCTAGCCTGCGGCAGCAAAACGAATCTTTCTTCCATGGCAGTCCTGTTGCTGCTCGCCGAAAAAGCTCTCGGGCATGATCTTGCAGAGCCCGGCAAGTGGCTGCTGTCCGCGGCTGATCATATTGAGCGCAGTTTGGAAGGCTGGGAACAGCGCCTCACCCCGGCTGTGGAGTTCCTGGAAAATGCGACTTATACCGTTTTCCTCGGACGTGGACCGTCCCGCGCATCGGCGTTGTTTACCTCGGTCCTGTTTCGCGAGGTGCCAAAAGTGGTAGCGGAGGGCATGGGGGCTGCCGCCTTTCGCCATGGGCTGCGCGAGATGATTAACCCCTCCCATCGCGTAGTTATCTTCGCTCCGCGCGGGCCCAGTCACTCGTTGCTGATCAACCTTGCCAAGGATTTGATCAATATCGATGTTCCTGTCATGGTGATCACAAATGCCGAGGCGGATCTGAAGCCTGGGCGAAATTGCTTCGTGATCCGGACCAATCCGGAACCTGAACCCTGGGCGCCCCTCGTGGATATGGTGCCTTTGCAATTAGTAGGCTACTTGATGGCAAAACGCCGCGGCCTTGAACCCGGAAAATTACTCATATCGACCTACGTTACAACTGTCGAGTGATCTTGCATGAAAAAGGTCCCCATTGCGCTTGGCATCGATATTGGTGGCAGTTCGACCAAGATGGGGGTCATTACTAAAGACGGAGAAATACTAGACCGGGCGATCCAACCCACTCCACAGGAACTTCCTGCGGAAGTGCACATGAGTGCTATTCTTGAGAAGTTGGGCGGATTGGTGGATTGGGCGAAGCAGAACGACCTTGCTCCGCAGGGGATTGGGGTCAGCGTCTGCGGGTACTTGACGCCCTCCGGCGAGGAACCCGACTACGTTAACTTGCACGCTCTGGATCATTACCCGATCGTAGACCACCTGCGCACCGCCTTTGACCTTCCGGTAGTTATGGATAACGATATGAACTGCGGTGTGCTCGGAGAATATGTGTTTGGTGGCGGCCGTGGCGTCAACCGCCTGATGGTCATGACTGTTGGCACGGGCATAGGAATGTCGGTCATCCTAAATGGCGAAGTCTTCCGCCTTAGCGCTGGAACGACCGGCAATCCGGGGCATATTATCCTTGAGGCAGACGGCCCGATATGTCCGGCAGGTTGCCGCGGGTGTTTGGAAAGCCTGGCTTCTGCCGGACCAATCGCCCGCAGGGCAGAGGACCTGGCACGTTCTCAGCGTTCTACTGCCCTTGCCCAAGCTCTCGTAGAAAAAGGCTCGTTGACAGCGGAGGACCTTTATGAAGCAGCCGAGGCGGGTGATATCGTTGCTCAGGAAACCTGGAGAGAAGTTGGCGCATGGCTGGGTCGCGGTTTGGCCTCTTGGGTGGAGATTTTCACCCCTGAGGTGGTAATTGTGGGGGGCGGAGTGGCCAAGGCCGGTCACTGGCTTATCGATCCTATAGAAGTGGAAATGCGCAGAACCGGTGAGCCGTACTTTACCAGGTTAGTCCGCGAAGTCAAGCAAAGCCAGTTAGGGCGGGAAGTCGCAATGTTGGGTGCTGCAGCATTCTACCTGTATCCACAGTACGCGCCCCGATGGCAACAGTAGTCAGCTGGCATTTCAGAGAGAAAAGGAGCGAACGTGTCCGCTTGGACTGATATCATTTCGCAGACAGAGAATCTGCGCTCCGTTATAGAAAAGCATGCCAGTACCTCATCGCAGGAGATGGAACGGGCCGCTCGGCTCCTGAGGGGGACCGGCAAGATCACCTATACGGGCGTAGGTTCCGGGCTAAATGCCACCATCCCGGCTTGTACCTATTTGATGTCCCACGCCATTCCTGCTCAATATATTGATGCCACTGAAGCTCTTTATGAACTCTTTCCCGGTCTCAAGAATAGTTCCCTGGTGATTAATACTCGTTCTGGCGAGACTGTTGAATTGATCAAACTTGCAGCAATGGCAAAGAAAGCGGGGATACCAACCATTGCGGTTACGAATGAACCGAGTAGTACGGTCGGCCGGCTGGTAGATGCATGCATTTCAACCTATTCCCGGTGGGATGATCTGGTAGTGATTTCGGCCTACGGTGGGATGCTGGCGACTGAGTTGATGTTGGCTAGCTATATCACAGGGGAGCCCGAGTCAATGCTGGAAGACCTTAGGTCGGCGGCTCGTCAGATGCAGACTACATTCGATCTGACGCTGAACAATCGGCAAGCAGCAAGTGAGTTGTTTGAAGGCGATGCGCCGATCTATTTACTGGGCAGGGGTGGGTCAGTCGCATCTACGTTCGCCGGTGCGCTCGTGCTGGAAGAAATGAGTCGCCAGTCAACGGTTCCCATGGCTGGTGGATTGTTCCGACAAGGGCCGATCGAAGTAGTGGACAAGCGATTTCGGGCAATCATCTTTGAGGGTGCTGGTCAAACGGCACCGTTGAATGTCAGCCTTGGTCATGACCTCGTATCGATGGAGGGCGGAATCTATTGGATCGGAAGTACGAAGGTCCCAGGGGCCCTTAACCTTCAGCTGCCCGTCCTACCCGGGCACGTCTTGCCACTCTTGGAAGTCATTCCTTGTCAACTTTTGGCTTTTGACCTGGCTCACCACAAAGGATTTGAGCCGGGTTCCGTCAAATACATACAGAAGGTGATCACAACGGAATCGGGAATCCCAAATCAAAAAAAGAGTTTTGTGAACCAGGCGAGCCCTTGAGCAGGATCTCAGCGGTGTACAAATGCAGGCCGGTCGTTGAACTGATCGAACAGAACCGTGGAATGGCTGACTTTCATCTCGCCGATGCCTTTTCCCCGATTTACTACTATCGGGCCGCAATCGCAGTGTTCTGCTTCCATGAAGGGGGTGAACCTTAATGTGCTCAACGCGTGCTTACACAGTTTGCTTTTGGTCGACATAAAGGTGTCATCTGTGCAGCTGTTCCATTGCTTACCCGATTGCAGTTGGAGAAATAACTTGACCGATTGGATCAATTCATTTACTGAAACTTTCTCAGCAGAATCCTGAAGTCTTGATGCGGATTCTTAGCATTTTAAACTATTGATATAAAAATATTCTTTGGAGGATAGGCCATGTTAGCAAAAAGATATTTCGAGAAAGGCTTTGAATTACTTCAACGTCTCCAGGAGACGCAGTCTGAGAATATCGAAAAAGCAGCTGAGATGATTGCCCAGGCTGTTGCCGAAGGGCACACCTTCTACGCCTGGGGCGGGCCGCACTCCTCACTGCCAGTACAGGATATCTTTTGGCGCGCCGGCGGCCTGGCCATTGTCAATCCGATTTTCACTCCGGGATTTTGCCTCGAGATTGGACCGATCCGGCCCTCATCTTTCCTTGAACGGGTGGAGGGCTATGGCAGAGAATTCTTTGGTCAAATCGGTACCGAGCCGGGGGACGTCATTCTTTTGGTCTCGACGGCTGGCAGGAATGCTTTTCCCATTGAGATGGCGATGGCAGCCAAAGATGCCGGCCTGAAAGTGATTGGCATGACATCCCTGACCTATAGCCAGTTTGTTTCATCCCGTCATTCTTCAGGAAAGAAAATGTTCGAGTACTGCGACATAGTGCTGGATAACCTGACCGCACCGGGAGATGCCAGTATTGAAGATAAAAGGCTGCCTCAAAAAGTTGGTCCTACATCAGGCTGGACAGGATGCTTTATCCTCCAGGCTGTCATGGTGGAGGTTGCCGAACGATTGGCTGAAAAAGGTGTCAAACCGCCAGTCTATTATGCCCTCAACATGGACAGCCAGGAAGAATATGTAACATACCAGAACACCCTTCTCAAAGAGCGGAGCACCAAGTTCGGAGGTATTTACTCACCTATGCGCAAGATATGAGCAATACTTCCGCATAACTTCTACTCAAGTCCCAATACTAGTATTGACAGTATCAGCAATTTCATCGTTTAGGATAAAGGAGAGAATAAATGGAATTGGTAATCCGGGAGATCCGAGAAGAAGACATCGCAGCCTGCCTCGAAATTGTTCCTCAGATCGAACCATGGCTCACACTTGGATCGACGCCCGAAGTAATGAGGTCATATTTTCAGGAACGTCTACAGAAGGGCGAGGGCTTCGTCGCTCTGTTAAGGGAAGAAGTGGTTGGATTTGTCACTATCAAGAACGATTTTCTGCACGGAAGCTATATTCGCCGGATCGCGGTTAAGGAGGAGTGCAGGGGGGGAGGGATTGGAAGACGCATCATGGAACTTATTGAAAAGCGTGTCTTTGACCACTATCCCAACATTTTTGTCTGTGTATCCTCATCAAATCCGAGGGCGCGTAAATTTTACAAAGACTTAGGCTATCATCAAGTCGGAAAATTACCAAATCTCATCCAGAAAGGCGAAATTGAGTACTTGTTGAGAAAGGAACGCGAGCATTCTGGAACCATCCACGGACAGGTAGTTGCGATTACTAAAAAAAATCGAGTGAGAGTAGCAATAAACCACTAATGGTGCCTCTGTAACCGCGCCGATAGAAAAAAAACCAAAAGATGGAGCATCATGCACCCCTGATATGCGGCGAGGTCGCCATAATCAAGTAGGTGGGCATGGAACAGGAGACGTCTGCCATTGTTCCCTTCGGATGAGCATTTACATCTGGTAAGCTTATTAGGAAGTCTTTCGCCGAAATCTGCCCGGCCACAGCCTCGCTCGTGACCATAAGCACACCCAGATTTAAGCCAGTGGTCGGCACGGTTTTGATTGCCTTAAATCAAAGTGTAGTCGCGATTGATCAACGGATTATCCAGGCAGTAAAGGCAACTTACCAAAATATCTATGCATTGGCTATCAAGAAGGAAAAACAAATGAACAAGCTGACTGCTGTCAAAGCAAGTCATATCATCACCCCTGATCATGACATCAAAGACGGGGTCGTTCTCGTCGAGAACGGTAAGATCATGAGTTTGGGTGGCTCTGCAGAAATTCAAATACCTGCAGAAGCTGAGTTGATCGATGCAGGTGATAAAACAATTGCCCCCGGTCTTATCGATACGCATGTCCACGGTCGAGATGGTCACGAATTTGGAGAGGATCCCCAAAATACGGCCGATTTGTGCCGGACAATTGTCTCCACGGGGACGACCAGCCTGCTGCCAACCCTGGGCTCCTGGTCAGGGATTGAGAAAAACTTGGATGAAATTCGCGTGGTGAGGCAGGTGATGCGTCAAGGCACCGGCGGGGCAGAGATCTTGGGAATCCATATGGAAGGCCCGTACCTCAGTGGCTCGGAGATCGCCAGAGGCTCACAACCAGTCAGCGAATTGCGCAAGCCTTCGAGTCGGGAATTGGCCGACATGGTGGAAGCCTCGCAGGGGACTATCCGGAAGATGACGATCGCTCCTGAGTTGGATGGCGCGCTGGATGTCATTCGTGAGATGGTAAGAATGAATATTGTGCCTTCCGCGGGCCATACTGCCGCTACATATGAACAGATGCAGGAAGGAATTGCTGCCGGAATCCGCAGTTGCTGCCATACTTTCAACGGGATGATCCCTTTTCATCACCGGACTCCCGGCGTTCTGGGAGCAGTCTTGACCTGCGATGATGTGAATGCTGAACTGATTGCTGATTGTCAGCATGTATCCCCAGTTGCAATGCAAGTTCTGTATCGATGTAAGGGAATCGATCAAATCCACCTGATAACCGATAATACCATTTGGGCAGGCATGCCCAATGGCCCGTATGATTGGAGTGAAGGCCGGGTCGTTATAAAAGATGACCAGCGTGCTTATGTAAAAGGGGGCACGCTTGCCGGCAGCGTCACCGCCATGAACTTCGATGTCTCGAATATGGTCCGGCACGTCGGTTGCTTGCTTACCGAGGCTGTCAAAATGGCAACACTCGTCCCTGCCCGGGTGATCGGTGTGGCAGACCAAAAAGGCAGCCTGGAGGCTGGTAAAGATGCCGACCTGGTCATCATCGATGCTGATGTGAATGTATATCTGACGATGGTGAAAGGACAAGTCGTTTACTGCCAGCCCGATAATTGTATGAACCTGATGGAACCGGAGAAACCTGGAAGGAGGCGGAAAAGCAAGAGTCAATAATTGAAATCCATGCTCATAAAGAGAACTTTCTGATAATTCTTCTGGAAGATGAAAATGATATCGAAGAGATTTTGCTTGATCAGCGTTGCTCTGTTGGTGATAATGCTAGTTTCTGCATGTGGCTCGAAACCTGCTGCTGCCAGCGGCAAAAAAGTTGACATCACATTCTGGTATCGGGTTGAATCCGACGCTCCTGGAGCGGATAAATGGATGGTAGATACCATCGAGGCGTATAAGAAAGTCAAACCCAATGTCACCGTCACTGCAGTCTCCAGTCCACGGATACACTGCAAAGCGCTTTCCAGGCAGCAGTCACGGCCAAAAGCGGTCCGGATATGATTCCGAATGTGTCGAAGTTTGAGCCTGCTTTTTATTTTGGGGCGGGCAATGCCTACGTATCTTCATTGGAAGGCGCGCTGAAAATGGAGGAGACGGCCATTCTGCACGCTGAAGGGAGCGAGACATGGAAAATGGCTTCCGGCCCGGCAACAGTCGTCTCTGAAAAGAGTTTGTGAATGGCGCTGTACACCGGTGAAGAAAGCGATTCGGCCATGGCAAATACGGCCACACAAACCCGTCAATGGGGTGCGCGCGTATTGGAAGTTGGATCTTCCGTACCAACCGGAGATTGGCATTTACCAGTGACCCCGTCGGTGGTTCCCTCATTTTCATCGCTGGCCTTAGTTCCACCGCTGGCATCGCTGGCATATCGCACTGCACGCGCGCGCGGCTACAACCCTGATAAACCTGTCTGGCGTAATCATTATGTCTCTCAGGGGATGACCCACATCCTTGGTGAGTGAGCAGAATGTCCCTGCAAGCCATCGGCGTTGACATCGGGGGAACGTGCACCAAACTGGCCATCGTTTCCGAAGGTGGAGAGATCCGGCATTTCGAAACCTTTCCAACGACCGCCCGCGGAGATCCCCACGAGTACCTGGATAATCTGGTTCAAAGGATAGGCCAGCTTGCCAGGGACAATAGAATAACAGGCATTGGCTTGACTACTCCCGGCTTTTTATCCAAAGACCGCCGCTCCTTTTGTTATAACCCAAACACACCCGCGCTTTTTGGAACGGATTTTTTTACCCTGTTGGGTCGTTTTAATTTGCCTGTGCGGCTCGAGCAGGACCTGAATGTTCCAACCGTTGCAGAATATTATTTTGGTGAATTTCGCGGCGCGCCGCGTTTGATGACCGCCTCAATTGGCACCGGGTTGGGAGCAGGGTTGGTCGTTGGGGGTAAAGTCCTTGATTTTTCCGGCAGCACCATTGGGGATACTGGCCACATCATTTTGGAACCCGATGGACCTACCTGCACGGCCGGCTGTCACGGTTGTGCCGAAGCTCTCATTGCCATATTGGGAATTGAAAGGTTGGCGGAAAAATATAACCGGAATAGGGCCCATCCCATTAAAGCACATGAAGTGATCTCTGCATGCAAAGATGAGCAACCTTGGGCGGTTGAGATCATGGAACAGATTGGCGGCTGGTTGGGCCAATGGCTGGCCTCCCTCTCTCCGATCTTTTTACCCTCCCATATACTATTGTGTGGCGGTGTGGCCGAAGCTGGAGAACCTCTACGAAAAAAAGCGGAGGCGCGCTTTCATGAATTAAGTGGATCTGAGTATACTCAATGCGTGATCGCGCTGAGTCGCTTTGGCGGACGTGCTGGTGTTATCGGAGCAGCCGCTCCTTTCCTTACAGGATCATTATTGGAGAAATAAGTTGATCAATTGGGTTAAATCATTTACTGAAACCTTCTCACCGGAATCCTGGAGTCTTGATGCAGACGAGTTAAGCCATTACAGCCACGACGCGTGGCCAGTGGCGGTCAAGTTGAGTCAAGCTGGGCATTCCCTTTACTTGCCTCAGGTGGTATTCCGTCCGCGTTTTCCTGAGGAGGTGCCGGCATTATTGAGGTGGGTTAATAAATATCAGATCCCCGTCACTGCGTGGGGAGCCGGCTCGGGAGTTGTCGGAGCGGCGTTGCCCGTGAAGGGTGGTATTTTGCTTGACCTGTCCCGTTTGAACAAGATCCTGGTGTTGGATGAAACAAACTTGTTGGTGAAAATGCAAGCCGGGATGATGGGGCACCACCTTGAGGCAGAACTCAATTCACGCGGCTACACCTTGAACCATTCGCCTCAATCCCTTGACCGTTCGACGGTTGGCGGTTGGGTTGCCACGCGTGCTTGCGGGCAATTCTCTTCCCGTTGGGGCGGGATCGAAGATTTTGTTCTAGCCCTGACCGTCGTACTTGCGAACGGTGAAACATTTTCTACACGGCTCGCCCCGCGGGCCTCGATTGGGCCCGATATCAAAAGCATCTTCATTGGTAGCGAAGGAACTCTCGGGGTGTTTCTCGATGTCACCTTAAAAATATTTCCGCTGGCGGAGACCAGGCTGCTGGAAACGATCTCCTTTCCATCGGTCGAAAGTGGGTTGACCGGAATGCGGCGATTGATGCAATCGGGCCTGCGTCCGTTCCTGCTTCGTTTTTATGACGCAGATGAATCTGTTTTTGTGGCGCGCTGGAGCGGTAGCACACCCCCTACCGGTTCCAATTTATTCTTCCTGGGATGTGAAGGTCTGGAAGATATGGCGCAGTCCGAATATCGAGCATCGATGCGGATCCTGCAATCCGAAGGGGGACAGAAGCTGGGCCCGGAGATCATCCAGGGATGGATGGATCATCGCTTTGATTTTTCTGGTGTTGAAAATCGACTGGCGCAACCGGGTGGTGTGGCTGAGACCATTGAAGTGTCAAGTCTCTGGGATAGTATCCTGGAAGTTTACCGCGCGCTTAAGCAAAATCTTTTGCCATTTGCAGAACATGTTTTGGGCCACTTTTCGCATGCTTACCCTCAGGGCATGTCACTTTATATCATCCTGCTCGGTGAGGTTGCGGATGCGACAACAGCCGAAGCCCGCTTGCGGGAGATCTGGAATGTTGCCATGCGGACCAGCATGCAACACGGGGCGGCGATATCGCATCATCATGGTATAGGTCTGGCACGCCAGCAGTTTTTACGGCAGGAATTGGGTTCCAGCTATGCAGTTCTTCAGCAGGTCAAGAATGCACTTGACCCACAGGGCGTTTTGAATCCGGGCAAGCTGGCATTTGGGAGATAAATATGGATGCGCGTACGGGAAAGAAAATTCGCCTTGGCCGTCTTTTCGATCAAAATAGTAAGAAGGCTTTGATCGTGGCTTATTCGCATGGCGTTTTGATGGGGCCGCGACCGGGAATGCAGAGTCTGGACGAAATGCGGCGAATGACTCTCAGCCTTGGCCGCGCCGATGGATTGATGATCTCTCCAGGATCGGTCACCCCTCTTGAGGAATCGTTTATTGGTCGGCAACGCCCATCTCTTATTGTTCATCTTGATTATCAGAGTTTCAGCCGCGATATCTTGCCGTATTCAGAAGGGGCCACAGTTGAAATGGCCCAAATCGAAGAGGTGGTCGCTGCCGGCGCGGACGGCGTGATGACTTATCTGTATATGGGTTATGAGGATCCCGAACGGGAAAAGATGGAGATCGCCCGCAATGCCCGCCTGGCCCGTGCTTGCGAACGCTGGGGGCTCATCATGATGATCGAGCCGCGCAGCGCACGGGAAGCGCATACTCCGGCCGACAAGACCGATCCAGAGATCCTCGGGTTGTATTGCCGCGTTTCTGCGGAGATCGGTGCAGACCTTGTAAAGTGCATCCATCCCGGCAACGAAGATGCGCTTCGCGGCGTAATCGAGGGCTGTACCGCGGCAGTACTTGTTGCAGGAGGTGCGCGCGCTGAAAAAGCCGAACAAGCACATGAGCGGGCTAAGTCCGCGATGCGCGCCGGTGCGGCCGGATTAGTCTATGGAAGAAATATCTATGAAGCCCCGGACCCGGCTGCCGAGCTGGAACATTATCTCCAAATTGTTCACGGCTAAACCAACGCCATGATCATTACGGTTTCTCCAAATATCGCGCTTGATCGTGTACACGTCGTTCGTGGATATCAACCGGGGAAGCAAAGCCGCGCCTTATTCGAGTTTCTGCAGCCAGGCGGGTCAGGGGTACACGCCTCTAGTGTTATTCAATCTTTGGGAGGAGAATTGATCGCTTTGGGTCTGTTAGGTGGTCATTCAGGCGAATTATGGAAAATCGAAGCCGAGAAGCGCGGGCTTAGGTATGAAATGGTTTCGATCCCAAATGAGACCCGGGAATCTTTCTGTTTGATCGACCTCGACCAGGGGAGCGTCGTAGAAAGTGTTGAAGCGGGGCATGGGTCGATCCCGGCATAAGCGAGGCTCTTCTTGCCTGTCTTAAAAACCACTTACCGCAGGCAGAGCTGCTGATCCTCTCTGGAAGTTTACCCCCGGGCCTGCCGTTTGGCGTATTTTCCGACATGATTGATCTGGCTAGGCATTATGGTGTTCAAACCCTGGCAGATATACACTCGGATTCTTTGCGCATGTCCCTTCGCGTCGAGCCCTGGCTAATCAAGCCAAATCTTGCGGAATTTCACGAACTGATGGGTTATGATACAGACAGCCTTGCTGACCGTCTACGGGCAAGTCATGATTTCTGTCGGGAAACGGGGATCGTGCTGGCGCTTTCTATGTCTGAAAATGGCCTGCTGCTCACAACCTCAAGTGAACAGTATCTTCTGCCGCCCCCAACGATAGATATGCATTTGCCGGATGGTCTCGGTCGAAATGTAATTGGCTGCGGAGATGCGTTGGTTGGCGCCCTTGCTTATGAGTATTCTCGCTCGAAGGATCTCCTGGCGGCGGCAAAGTTTGGGGTGGCTGCGGCCCACTGCAACTTGGGCACTTATGGGGTCCCAGAAATTGATGCAGAGCAGGTCAGGGAACTCTCCAAACAGGTGCAAAGTGAAATCGCCTCTCACATTAACAAGGAATAACCATGAAAATTACCATCGGCAAACTTCGCGGACTTCAACAAATTTCCTCCGCGCGGGGCACTTTCACTGCACTTGCGCTTGACCACCGGCAGAACCTCCGGAGAGCAAATCCGGCATTCGTGAATGACGCAGAGCTCTCGCGCTTCAAACTGGACGTGACCACCGCGTTGGCATCCGAGGCCACGGCTGTTCTGTTGGATCCCGAGGTATCTGCCGCGCAGGCCCTTGCGCAACGCGCAATCCCCAGCGGGGTGGGACTGGTCGTGGCGCTTGAATCGACCGGTTACACAGGCGATGCGACCTCCCGTCACGCGCAGATTATCCCAGGCTGGTCTGTGGAGAAAGCCAAACGCATGGGCGCCAGCGCTATCAAGCTGCTGGTCTATTACCACCCCGATTCATCCACTGCAAAAGAAACCGAAGATTTTACGTTGAAAGTCGCGGAAGAATGCCGCAGGCACGACCTTGTGCTCATGCTGGAGCCGCTGTCGTATTCTCTGGAGGAGAACCGGAAATTAACCTCAGAAGAAAAACATTACGTCGTTGTGGAAACGGCAAAACGCCTGTCTCGGCTCGACATCGATATCCTCAAGGCAGAATTCCCACGGGATGTGAAAGACAAGGATGAATCCAGCTGGAAGAAAGCCTGTGAAGAAATTTCCGCAGCCTCCGTCACGCCGTGGATACTCCTTTCGGCAGCAGTCGATTATGACCTCTTTTTGCAGCAGGTTACCGTTGCCTGCGAAGCAGGTGCAAGCGGGATCGCGGTGGGGCGCGCCGTGTGGCAGGAAGCCGTGGTGATGGATGGTAATGAACGGATCCAGTTCCTGCACACCACGGCCCGCGAGAGCCTCTCCCGCCTCAGTTCCCTATGTTATGCCCTGGCAAAACCCTATACCGATTTCTACACGGCAGACCCGCCCTTCGATTGGTACAAGACCTACTGATGTTCGATATTCTGGTTGCAGGCGAGATCAATCCCGACCTGATTCTCTCGGGGAACGTTCTTCCTGAGTTTGGACAGGTCGAAAAACTGATCGATTCTGCCGTGCTTGCCATCGGCTCCTCGTCCGCGATCTTTGCCTGTGGGGCCGCGCGGCTTGGGCTGAAGGTTGGGTTCATCGGTGTATGCGGCAGGGATGTCTTCGGTCGTTTCATGCTCGACGAAATGCAAAAGCGGGACGTAGACGTTAGCAACGTGATAATTCGGGAAAACGGACAGACTGGAATTAGTGTAATTCTGAATCGGGATACAGACCGTGCGATCCTGACTCAACCCGGTTTGATCCCCGACCTGCAGGCCTCGGATATACCCCCTGGTTTGCTTCACCAATCCCGTCACCTGCACGTAGCTTCCTATTTTCTACAGACAAAACTTCAACCCGATCTGCCCGCCTTATTTCAACAAGCGCAATCGCATGGGCTGACAACTTCCCTGGACGCCAATTATGACCCCTCTGAAAAATGGCTTGGTTTTGATGAGCTGCTTTCGGCTACGAATGTTTTTCTTCCAAACAAAACGGAGGCGCTTTCGATCACCCATGCGAATGAGGTTGAATCGGCTTCAAAACAACTGGCAGGCAAATGCCAGCTTGTTGCCGTCAAGCTGGGTCCGGAGGGAGCCTTGGCTTGCGCGCAAGAACAAATCACCTTTGCCAAATCCATCGAATTACGGGTGGTCGATACCGTTGGGGCGGGGAACTCCTTCGATGCCGGTTTTCTCTATGGCTACCTCCATAGGTGGACATTGACAAAGTCTCTAAGGCTGGGCTGCGTGTGCGGTGCCTTGTCCACACAGAAGGCCGGAGGCACGGAAGGGCAGCCTATGCTCGAGGAGGCCATGAAATATGTACCTTGATGATATCGTCGCGGCGCAACAACATGGGGATCCGAAGGGGATTACTTCGATTTGTTCTGCGCACCCCTGGGTGTTAAGGGCCGCCATGGGACAGAAGAGCGGCACCCTGTTGATTGAATCAACCTGCAATCAAGTCAATCAATATGGTGGCTATACAGGCATGACCCCCGTCAAATTTGTAGATTATGTGCGCGGGATTGCCGAGGAGAACCATTTTCCATTTGAAAATATCATCCTGGGTGGAGACCACCTGGGTCCGAGCGTCTGGCAGAATGAACCCGCCGAACTAGCAATGCAAAAAGCGGAAGTCATGCTCCATGATTATGTGAAGGCAGGCTTTGTCAAAATTCATCTGGATTGCAGCATGCGCCTTGCAGACGATCCACCCGGTGGCTTGGATGTGGAAGTCTCTGCAACGCGGGCAGCACGATTAGCCAAGGTTGCCGAAAAAGCGGGGGATGGAAATCTGCGATATGTGATTGGTACCGAGGTCCCCATCCCGGGCGGCGCGCGTCAGTATGAAGAGAGCGTACATGTAACAAAGGTCGAAGACGTGCGGCGGACCCTTGAAATTACACGTGATGCATTTTCCCGCGCAAGCCTTGGGTCCCTGCTAGGGAGAATCGTAGCCGTTGTTGTCCAGCCGGGTGTTGAATTCGGCGATGATTTTATTCTGCCCTACAAACCGGGTGCCGCAAAAGAGCTATCGAGGTTCATTGAATCGAGCTCCATAATTTACGAGGCTCACTCCACTGATTATCAGTCGCGCGAGGCATTAAAAGACCTGGTTTGCGATCATTTTGCCATACTCAAGGTTGGGCCCGCCCTGACATTTGCATTTCGGGAGGCAGTGTTCGCACTGGCGATGATTGAGCAGCAGTTATGTCCACCGGCAGAGCGTTCGCGGTTAATGGAAACGGTGGAAGCGAGCATGTTGGAAAACCCCAATCATTGGAGTAATTACTACCCTGGTAATGAAGACGAACAAGCCTTCAAACGCAAATTCAGTCTAAGTGACCGCATCCGGTATTATTGGGTCCAGCCTGAAGTCCAGGGGGCGTTTGAAAGATTAATGAGAAACCTGGGCGAAAAGACCTTGCCCTATGCCTTGTTGAGCCAATATGTGGGAAAAACAAATCTTAATGCCGCTCAAGTGATCGAGTGGAAGGTAAACAAAATACTGGACGATTACCTGGCGGCGTGTAGTCAAAACGAAGGGTAGACGTCTACTGCGGCTTTATCCATGTACCGGTTGAAGCCTGTCACCGCGGTCGAAAACAAGGATAGGGAAGCGATGTGTGCAGCCAAAGAGGGGTGTTCGGAACATAATCGCTCAGGCTCCGCCTGTGGAACCTCAGATAGCCCTTTCAGCAATCTCTTGGGAAAAAACCTGCAACACCTGACAAACATCCAACTCAAAAATGACGCCCGTCATATTCGTATTTACGAATATGACTTATAATGAAGCGATGACTACCGAGAAGAAGATCCTGGCGGTTTCTGATCGAATTGCGGCCATATTACAAGTTGTGGGTTCCCCGGCACGCGTCGCCATCCTGCTTTCCATTGGGCGGGGCGAAGCCTGCGTTTGTCACCTGGAAGCCGCTCTTGGCTGGCGACAAGCTTATATTTCCCAGCATCTCATGGCCTTGCGAAAAGCCGAAATACTGCTGGACCGGCGCGACGGCCGTTACATTTACTACCGACTTGCTGATGCCGCACTGCTGGATATCGTTCTGGCTACTGCTCAACTGAGTGGTCTCGATCCCGAAGCCATCGCGCCGATCATTAACACCCGAAAAAACACTTCGTGTGAATGTCCGCAGTGTACATCTGAATTGATATCGCCCAAATCTCTATAATTCTGTAAAAGGAGAAAATATGCTCACTATCAAAGTTCTTGGTTCCGGCTGCGCTAACTGCAAACGCCTGGAGCAGATTGCCCGCCAGATTGTCACCGACATGCAAATCGAGGCGCAAATTGTCAAAGTGACGGAATATCCCGACATCATGAAGTATCCAATAATGTCCACCCCGGGCTTGGTGATCAATGAGAAACTGGTATCTTCCGGGCGCATTCCCACACCCGCCGAAGTAACCACCTGGCTAACCGATGCCCTTTGAAAAGTGTTGCGCCTGAAGACGCAAGTTCTTTACCCTCGACATCTTAACTTTCCTGTATTGTGGAAGGCATACCCATGACTCAAGAAATCGGAACCGGCCAGCAACTCTCCTTCCTCGATAGGTACCTCACGCTCTGGATTTTTCTCGCCATGGCAGTGGGGGTGGGGCTTGGATTCCTCCTTCCCGCCGGCGTCAAATCATTGAACGACTCGGTTTCCGTCGGCACCACCAACATCCCCATTGCAATCGGGCTGATCCTGATGATGTACCCGCCCCTCGCGAAAGTCCATTATGAGGAACTGGGTGATGTGTTCCGCAATCGGAAGGTGCTCGGTTTTTCCCTGTTACAGAACTGGGTTATCGGACCCATTCTGATGTTCCTGCTTGCCATTACTTTTCTGCGCGGCTACCCCGAATACATGGCAGGATTGATCATGATCGGCCTGGCGCGCTGCATTGCCATGGTCATTGTGTGGAATGAGCTTGCCAAAGGGGACAGCGAATATGCTGCCGGATTGGTGGCCTTCAACAGCGTTTTTCAGGTGTTGTTCTATAGCGTATATGCCTATGTATTCATCACCGTGCTCCCTCCGCTCTTTGGCCTTAAAGGCAGCCTGGTGGAGATCACCATTGGCGAAATTGCCAGAAGCGTGTTCATCTATCTGGGCATCCCGTTCATCGCCGGTTTTCTGACCCGTTACTTTCTGGTGCGCGCCAAAGGCCGGGACTGGTATCACAAGACTTTCGTTCCCAAGATCAGCCCGCTCACTTTGATCGCGCTCCTGTTTACCATCGTGGTCATGTTCTCGTTAAAGGGCAACCTCATCGTGAGCATCCCGCTGGATGTGGTGCGGATTGCCATCCCGCTGGTGATCTACTTCGTGGTAATGTTCCTCGTCTCCTTCTGGATGGGGAAAGCCATCGGCGCGGATTACTCCAAGACGACCACGCTCGCCTTCACGGCTGCCAGCAACAATTTTGAATTAGCCATCGCGGTGGCCGTTGCTGTGTTTGGGATCAACTCAGGTGCGGCTTTCGCAGCGGTGATCGGTCCATTGATCGAAGTTCCCGTGATGATCGGATTGGTCAATGTAGCACTCGCACTTCAAAAGCGCATGTTCGTCACGGTTTCAACGGCGCCGGAGTTGCTCACTGCGGCGGCAGAAGCCTGTCCGCCGGATCAGAAGCTGATAAAGTAGATACACACTCCCCGCCCACGAGCGGGGAGTGTTTTTGCCCGTTTATATTCAAAAGGATGAATATAACGCAATAAAGATGACATTGTGTACCTTTCAAAATACACCAGGGGGGATAAACTACATTCAAAAGATTGAATAAAGGTGCCCTATGTATGAATATCCTGAAGAAGTCAAACTTTTCAAAGCGCTTACTCACCCGGTGCGCCTGGCGATCCTGGAGATTTTGCGCGGCGGTGAGCAGTGCGTCTGCCACATGGAGGCTGTGTTAGGCTACCGTCAGGCGTACATCTCCCAGCAGCTCATGGTTTTACGGGAGGTGGGGCTCGTGCAGGATCGCCGCGATGGACTGAACGTCTATTACCGCGTTATCCGGCCCGAGATCTACACCGTATTGGACGCTGCCTGCCAAATGGAGGGGGTCCCTGCCGAAGTATTGGCCCTCCCTCAAGCTGCCTGCACCTGCCCCAATTGCAGGGAGCATAATCTCGACCGGATCGATATCCACGCAGAACCTCAGGCCCAGCGTTGAAATCTGCTGGATGCGAAATTTCCAACTAACTGAATGGGTCTGAGATCCACACCATAAGCGGCTCTCCGCTTTTTTTACACGATTGACTCATTCGATAATTTGAATGTAAGAAAAAGGAAAAACAATATGGATCAAACTTTTGCCACCCAAAATAAACCTGAGATTCCCTGGCGCATGATCGGCCTTCTGATCCTGGGAGCGATCGCCTGGCTGGCGGCCTACAACCTCATCCAGCCGCTTGCCAATTGGATAGCCTATAGCCTGCTGGCACAACCGCAAGGCTCGCACCTGGGTGACTCTCTGGCCTTCTTTTTCTACGATGTGCCCAAGATTATCTTGCTCCTGGGCGGAATGATCTTCCTGATTTCCCTGCTGCGCACTTTCTTCAGCGCGGAGCAAACGCGCGCTTGGCTCGGCGGCAAACGCGAAGGGGTTGGCAATATGCTGGCGGCCATGCTCGGCATCGTTACGCCCTTCTGTTCGTGCTCGGCGGTTCCGCTCTTCATCGGATTTGTTGAGAGCGGTATTCCGCTCGGCGTGACCTTTTCGTTCCTGATCGCTGCCCCGACCATCAATGAGGTGGCCGTCGTGCTGCTCTTCGGCCTGTTTGGCTGGAAAGTGGCCGGGCTATATATCGCTTCGGGGCTGACCATTGCCTTCATTGCCGGTGTGGCGATTGGGAGGCTCAAGATGGAACGTTATGTGGAGGATTTCGTCTGGCAACTGCAGAAACAGGGGGAAGGAGTTATTGAGAAACTGACCCTCCCGGAGCGCATCGAACGCTCGTGGGATTCAGTCAAGGAAATCGTCGGCAAAGTCTGGCTTTACGTAGTGGTCGGCATCGCCGTGGGGGCGGGCATTCACGGCTACGTGCCGGATGCGGCGCTGGCCGGAATTATGGGGAAACAAGCCTGGTGGTCAGTTCCCGCCGCCGTCCTGGTCGGTATTCCCCTTTACTCCAACGCGGCAGGTGTCATCCCCATCGTCAGCGCTTTGATGGAGAAAGGTGCTTCGCTCGGAACCGTACTGGCCTTCATGATGTCGGTTGTAGGACTGAGCCTGCCGGAGACCATCATCCTGCGCCGCGTGCTCAAGCCGCAGTTGATCGCGGTCTTTATCGGTGTCATTGCCGTGGCGATCATCATCACCGGATATTTGTTCAATTGGATGATGTAACTGCATCTGCTCTGATTCCTACCCTCTTTCTGAAGGAGAAGAAAGGACAAAACTTATGGACGTCAAAATTCTCGGAACCGGTTGCGCGTCCTGCCAAAGCATGTACAACGATGTGAACCGTATTATTGCGCGCAATGACTGGCGGGAGATCAAAGTGGAATACGTACAGGACATTCAGCGCATCATGTCATACGGCGTGATGGCCACACCGGTACTCGTCATCAACGAGAAGGTGGTCATGATCGGCCACCGCGGCACGACGAAAATCGAGCACGCGCTTCGACGGGCATTCGCTTGAGAATCTATTCAGCGAGTTTATCCATAAAAATCCAGTTACTCGGCACAGGCTGCCACAATTTCAACAGCGCCCTGATCGTATGCATGTTCTCTGGCTTTCCTGCAGTGGCGGGTTGCCTACGAATGATAGTCGCATAGTCTAGGAGCACTCCCCTGCTGTCGGCTTGACGAAATCAAGACTGTATACCTAAAGAATCAAGTTACACAGGATTAATCATCGTGATTGCAAGTTCTGCACTGATCGCCGCCGTCATTTTTGCCTTCCTTATAGCTTTCATCTTTTCCATGTTTGGTCAGGGTGGAGGTTCGATATATTCGCCGCTGCTGATCATGCTTGGATATTCGATACTGCTTTCCACGTCCACCTCCCTGGTGCTGAACCTCATCACTTCTTTATCTGCTGGTTATATTTTCTATCGCAAAAAGATGATCGATTTCAAGACCTCCCTCATATTTGCTCCAGGTATCAGCATTGGCGCCTTTGCGGGAGGCGCCCTGTCGAAATCTTTTAATACAACGATCTTGCTCTGGTTATTCGTGGTTTTCCTGCTGGCTGTGGGGGCAAGGATGATCTACTCCTATTGGGAAAAGGGAAAGGCGCAGGAAGATTTGCCCACAAGCTTCTCTACCCCCATGTACATCCTGATCGCGGTGTTTGGTTTGGCTGTGGGATTTATCGCAGGCTTGCTGGGGGTGGGCGGCGGCATTTTCGTTGTTCCGTTCATGGTCTACGTTTGCAAGATCCCCACAAAAATTGCGGCAGGCTCATCGCATTTGATCATCTCTTTTTCGGCACTGGCTGGGATTATCGGGCATGCGACGTCTCACCATTTCGACATTCCACTGATTGTTGTGACCGGCATTGCCGTGCTGATTGGCGGCAATCTCGGGGCAAGAATCAGCATGCAGGTCAAAACCAAAATGATAAAGGCCGGCCTGGGCCTGATCATGTTGGCGTTTGCAGCACAGCTCGTGGTAACACTCGTAAGATAGAGTAGATTTCATACGCGATTGATTGGATCCAAGACTTGTCTGATGTAGTCGTCGCACTTCATTATTCTTCAGATAAGACAGTAGTAATGAAAGGAGAATTCGAAATGACGATGCAACAATATATTCCCCCCGAATGGGCCTTTGAGTTTCATGCTCACGAGTGTCCCTTCATGCCGATTGGCTACCGCATGGGCAAGCTGGCGCTGGCGTATCTCAGCGTTGAAAAGGAGGCCGACCATGGGTTCTTCATCTTCCCTGAACTGGGTGAAGGACATCCGCAGACCTGTATGATGGATGGAATGCAAATTGCCACTGGGGCCACTTACGGCAAGGTGATGATCGCCAAGACCTTCTACGGAAAACTGGCAGCAACCTTTTATCATCCCAAAAAAGGTGCGGTGCGCTACTCACTCGTGCCGGATTTCATTGATGCGATGGGCAAGTTCGAATTCTTTGTTTACCGCAAGAAGGGCATCGAGCCTTCGCAAATCCCGCTGGAAGTGCGGCGGGAGGTCATCCAGTGGCTCTATGACCAGCCCGATGAGGCCATCTTCAAAGTGGAAGCCAGGCCGGATTTCAAGCACACTCCTGTCAAAGGCTCATTCAACAAGACGAAATGCAGCGTGTGTGGTGAGTATGTCTTCGACCGCTATGTACGCATGAAAGACGGCCAGCCGGTGTGTATCCCGTGCTCTGGCTACGAAAAGATTGCGCTGGTGGATCGCTAGTTCAGGTCTAATCTAAAAGGAGATTCTTCCATATGGATCGCAATGATGAGGTTTTCAAAGTTGGTCTGGCCCTGCACGGACATAAATGTCCCGCTATGCCGCTTGGACTGCGCGCCGGCGAGGCAGCCATGCAAGCCCTAGGAGTACAACACGCGCCGGATGGTCAATTGACGGCCTTGGTGGAGATTGACCGCAATCACTGCTCTACCTGTTTCGCCGATGGGGTGCAGGTCGTCACCGGGTGCACGTTCGGGAAGGGTAATATCCGCAGTCTGGGGTATGGCAAATTCGCTCTGACGCTGATCGACAACAAAAACGGGCGCAATGTGCGCGTGGTCGTCACGCCGGAGGCCATGCGGCGCAGCCAGGAATCGGAATTCATCAAGTATCGCAAGCAGGGTACGCCCGCATCGCAGGTGGATATAAAACTGGTTGAGCCGTTGATTGACCGGGTCCTGAGCGAAAAAATCGATGCGTTGTTCAAGATTGAACCCATCAAGGAGATGAAATTGCCACCGATGGCTCCGCATGCCTTCGATACCATCCTTTGCGCCGAATGCGGTGAGGTCACGGTGGAACGTTACGCTCGCGTCCGGCACGGCAAGATTGTCTGCCAACCCTGCGCAGAGGCTGCAAATTAACCCTATCGACGCTATCCGTGCCGACTACGATTTTGACCACTCTGATGAGCCACCTGCACTGACTCAGATCCACAGTCGGCCCATTCTCGAAAGCCCTATGCAGAGTGAATAAATGGACGAACTGCAGGACCTGTGTATCAAATGGGGCACGGTCGCCAATATCGTCATCACGGCCTCATCCCGCAAGGGACACTGGTGGTTCAACCTTCCATACAGCAAGGAGCCTAGAAGTTTATGATTGCATTGTTACTCAAAGGCCTCATCGCCGCGCTGATTGTCGGCTTTGTGACCGCTTCCATCCAATCCTGGGTGGATCGCTTCTTCCTCGTGATCCTGCTGGTCGGCATTGTTGGCCTGCCCATCCAGGACTCCGTAACCATCAACCTGATCGTTGTCTCATTGGCAGCGCTCATGATGCTTCTACGCCAGACCGACATGCTGACCTCGGTACGCCAGGACTGGCCCCTGGTGGTGATCCCCGCCGCAGTGGGCGCAATCCTTGGACGCGTTATCGGTCTGAATGTTTCTGCCAAAACCTTGTTGATCCTGCTGGGAATTTATGCCCTGCTGGCCGGCTTGCGACTGGCGTTCGTCCGCCCGTTGCCTGAAAAAGAGACGGGGGCGCATCCCGCCTGGTTGGCGCCGATTGCTTTTGGCGCAGCGGTGCTGACAGGCCTGTTGTCAGCGGGGGCAAAAGTCTTTCAAGTGCCGCTCTTCAACATCGCGCTGGGTCGTCACCCGAGACAGGCCTATGCCCTGGCCGCCTTGGGCGTCACCGTCTCCGCCCCGCTGGCATTGGTCACACAAATCGGCCTGGGCGTAACACTCAACGTTTCCCAAATCCTGCTGGGGTTATATCTCTTTGTGCTGATTGTTGGCGTGGCGCTAATCGTTCAGCGTTTCTGGACACCCAGGCTGAATCAGGTTGTAATGTGGATCATTGCTCCCATTCTCGTGCTGGTTGGCATTCGCTTCTTGATGCTGGCTTTGCAATAATCGTGGAGTAGCTTCGATAGATTGGTTCACTTCACTCACAGAGTAGCAAGGATTATCATGAACCCTCACCCCAACAAAACCATCGAAAACCGCTTTATCCTATCCATGATACTCACCGCTGCTATTCTGATTGCGGAACTCGTTGGCGGATTCTGGACTGGCAGCCTGGCTTTGCTCTCGGACGCTGCGCACGTTTTCATGGACGTGTTTGCCCTTTGCTTGAGTTTTCTTGCCCTGCGCTTTTCCGCCCTGCCAGCAGATGACCGCCACACCTATGGTTATCATCGACTGGAAGTATTGGCCGCGCTCATCAATGGCGTCTTGTTAGGCGCGATTGCCATTGAAATCTTCACCGAATCCTGGCATCGCTGGCAGAATCCCCACCCGGTCAAAAGCATGGAAATGCTCGTCATCGCCGTCATTGGCCTGGTGGTCAATCTGGCAGTAGCTTTCGTCCTTGGCCGGCATGACCATGAAAGGCATGAAGGCGAGACCGGGCGCGAAGACCTGAATGTCCGCAGCGCATACCTGCACGTCGTCGGCGACGCGGTTTCATCGGTTGGCGTTATCGTGGCGGCAGGCATTATCTGGTTCACCAACTGGATATGGATGGATCCGCTGATGAGCGTGCTCATCAGCGTGCTTATCCTGTTCAGTTCGTGGCGCGTGCTCAAGAACTCGGTACATATTTTGATCGAAGGAGTTCCCGAAGGAATTTCGCTCGAAAAAATCGGGCGGACAATGCAAACGGCAACCAAAGTACTGGAGGTTCATGATTTGCATGTCTGGAGTCTATGTTCGGGGCATATTGCCCTGAGCGCCCACGTCACTCTGAACGAGCAGAGCCTCGCTGCCAGCGATGGCGTCATGAATGAACTCAAGGCCCGGCTACGCAGCTTTGGTATTGAACACACCACCATTCAGTTTGAATGCTGCAACTGTGGACAAGGCGTGGTAATTTCCGCCAATGCGCTCGAGATTGCCCAATAACATCCGACAGGATCGTCATTTTTGATGGCCGAAGCCATCAAGGATTGTCAGCCCCTGCTGGCACGTGGCCTGAGTTCAGCTGTTATTACAGCATGGAGCAGGCGGGCATCCGCCGTGTCCTCACGGAAATTGCCAACATAGATGAGCAGCCTTGGGGCTTGTGCAAGGAAGCATGGCGTACCATTTATCACCCTGCTTTATGAGTTTAATCACATGAGCGACGCTCGCTAAAGGTTGTATAGTATATTCAAATCGTTTAATAAAGTCCGGCTCTTATCAGGGAGGTTACGTTGTCTCCTCAAAACGGTATACACGCGTACGTGGATCATGAGGGCAGGATCGTTCTCCCGCCTGAGGTCCGAGCGCGCTTGGGGTTAGTCTCCGATACGGATTTCCTATTTGACGAAGCCCCCAACAGCTTAACCCTCCGCCGTCCGGCTGCGCAACTGGCCAAGATCTATATCGAGCCGACCAGCCGCTGTAATCTGGATTGCCGCATGTGCATCCGCAGTTCCTGGGATGAGACGCAGGGGAATATGTCTGAAGAAACTCTTAAACACCTTCTTGAGAGTCTTGGAGGCCTGGAACACAAGCCTGTGATCGTGTTTGGCGGCTTTGGCGAGCCTCTCCTCCATCCCAAAATCGTCGAAATGATTCAGGGGGCCAAAGAAGCAGCCCGGCGAGTGGAACTGATCACCAATGGGTTGTTGCTCTCTGAGCAGATGGCCCGCGAATTCATCCACATCGGGTTGGACGTGGTTTGGTTCTCGGTGGATCGGTTCCACTCTGAAGTTTACAGCACTGGCAGCGCTCTTCTGCCAAACATCGAGAGACTGAACACCCTTCGTATTTCACTGAACAGCCTTCAGCTGCCCGAAACGGGAATAGTCTTTGTCGCCACGCGCTCCAACATCGGAGAGTTGCCCGCTCTGCTGCGAGGAGCCAGCCGCTACGGCGTCACGCGCTACATGGTGACTAACGTGCTCCCGTATACGTCGGAGATGTGCGATCAGGCGCTTTACTTGCGCACACTGGATGAGATCGGGGGCCGGCCCTCTCTCTGGTCGCCGGCCGTGCAGCTGCCTCGCATTGATTTTAATGAGGTCACCCTTATGCCTCTTTATCAGGCAATGCGTGGCCGGCATAATGTGAGCATCAATGATGCCAATCTGAATCCGTCCGGTGGGCAGTGTCCCTTCATTGAAACCGGCACGATCGCGGTGTCCTGGGATGGGGCGGTAAGTCCGTGTCTGGCGCTAATGCACAACCACCAAAGCTATTTATACGACAAGCCACGGGCCGTCCGGCGCTATGTAGTCGGCAACGTCAACGAGGCATCGTTGAGCGAGATTTGGAATATTGCAGAGCATCTTGCCTTCCGAAAGCGTGTTCAAGAATTTGATTTTTCGCCCTGCACCTTATGTGGCGGGTGTGATATGGCGGAGGCCAACCAGGAAGATTGTTTTGGCAATAGCTTCCCCACCTGCGGTGGGTGTCTCTGGGCCTGGGGGGTTATCCAGTGCCCCTAATGAGAGGCAAATGCCTTCGGCCATTCAGGGTTAACGGCATGCCTGGCCCTAATGGAACAGATTGATTTCTAAGTCAGGTGCCGCGGGTAGGTCATCAGAAATTGAGTGACTGGTGGGGAGTTGTCCGTCTGCCCACGCGGCTGCATCGAACGAACCAGAAAAGCCTATCTTCTATGGGCACCGCGGAGCGGGGCGGGAAACAGGGGAGATCTGCCCGAACGCTTCGTAGACTGGTATGCCGTCCCATTCCGAAGGACGATCAAGCCCCAGAGCCCAGGCGGCGGTGGCGGCAGTGTCTGTCGTATTGATCGGGATGGTCAGTTTTACCGGCACGACCCCGGGCCCGGAGACGATCCAGGGGATGGTCATGTCTTCCGGCAGGTTCGTGCCGTGCATCTGATCGTGCCCGCCGTGATCGGCGGTGACGATGACCAGTGTTTCGTCCCGCAGACCGCTGTCATCCAACTTGGCGAGCAGCTTCGCCAGTGCCTGGTCGTCCTGGCGCAGCACGCTGAGGTATTCCTGTGACATCCAGCCATATTTGTGTCCCATCATGTCAGGCGTGGGGAAATGAATAAAAAGCACATTGAAGGTAGATGGAAAATTGTCCAATATCTTCTGTGCAATGACCAGGCCCCGGTCGTTGATGTAAATGAACGCGTCGGTGCTTTCGGGCTCGGTAATCTGCCGCAGCTTTTCCTTACCCACCACCATGATCGTCACGAGACCTGCCGTGTGGGCCAGGTCGAACAGATCGGTGCCGTTGGCATAGCCTTTGTCCGGCAGGTAATCGTTCCAATCAACGCCATGCTTCGAAGGACAGAGCCCGGTCAACATGGATGTATGTGCAGGGAGGGTAGAGCTTGGATAAATCGTCTGAGCGGCGAGGCTATAAGCCCCGATCTTCATCAAGGCCTGAAGGTTGGGCATGGGCGCGGCGTCAATCGCATCCGGGCGAAAACCATCCATGCTCAGAATGACCACGCGGCGCACGGCCGAGGCCGGCGTCGCGACGAGGGTGGGCGTCTCTGTCGCTGGGAATAGAGTGGCCGTGGAGGTCGGCGGGAGCGTCGCCGTCAAAGTTGGCGTGGGTTCGATGGAGGCAGGCAGGCATGAGGTGAGGAAGAGTGCTGCCAGGAGCACGGGAAGAATTCGGGTTCGGAGATAGGTCACTGGGGTTTCTCTAAGCAGGGATTGTTCTAATCGCCCTTCTACAGGACATGATTATATCAACACCCTATGAGAAAATCACTCCAGAACTTTAAATGCCCAAAGGTATAATGATGCTCAACGATCATGCGCCCTTCTGTTTCTTCAACCCGTTTCATGCTCTATGTGCTGGCCGTAGGCATGATGGCAATCATCGTCACGATTTTCTTTGGTTTGCGCGATGTGCTGGATACACCTTTGATTGCCCTTCTGCTTTTACTTCCGGTCGGCTTGAGTACCGCCATCTGGGGTCTGGGGCCAGGAATAAGCTCCGCATTGTGTGCGTTTCTGGCTTTCAACTATTTCTTCATTCAGCCCTACTACACATTCATTGTTCACCGCCCCAGCGACCTGGTAATGCTGCTGATCTTCTTAATTGTAGCGGTAGCCATCAGCCAACTGGTCGGACGCGCCCAGGCAGGTGTGGCCGCTGCCAAGGCGCGCGAGCGTGACGCGACCGAGCTCTATGAACTAAGCACCGCGCTGGCCGGGCTCCAGAACGATCAGACCATCGCCCAAGTCCTGGTCGAACACTTCCAGGCGATATTTGAATGCGAATCCATCGAGATCAATCTCACCGGAGCTCAGCCTTTTGTATTCGGGTTACCCCCGAACTCAGGCCTTCCGGACCGCACGCCAGACCTGATGGTCTCCCTCCAGGCTCTCAGGGGCCCGATGGGAGAAGTTCGTTTGTGGCGAAGGGCGCCTTTCATATCGCCCGGAGAAAAACAGCTCGTAAAGACCTTGGCCAGCCAGGGCGCACTGGCGCTGGAGCGCGCTGCCCTGGCTCAGGCCGAGTCGCGCGCCAAAGTCCTGGAAGAAAGCGATCGTTTCAAGTCTTCCCTGCTTTCTTCCGTCTCCCATGAACTCCGTACGCCGCTCGCGACCATCAAAGCGGCCGCCTCCAGCTTGCGAACAGGGGAGGTGGGTTGGGAATCCTCAGCTCGCGGCGAACTGCTTGCCGCGATAGACGACGAGGCTGATCACCTTAATATCCTGGTTGGAAACCTGCTCGATATGTCACGCATCGAGTCCGGGGTGTTAAGCCCGCAGCGCCAATGGAATATTTTGGCCGAGATCCTCGAAAGCGTTCTGACAAGAATGCGCCATCTTACCGGGAGTCATCAGCTTGAAACAGATGTACCGGAAGATCTACCGCTGGTACCGGTGGATTTCATTCAAATGGAACAAGTCTTTACCAACCTGATCAGCAACAGCACTAAATATGCACCTGCCGATACCGTTATCCGGATCCAGGCCCGCCTTCAAGATGAATCGCGGATTATTGTTCGGGTCAGCAATCAGGGCCCGCAGGTACCGGCCGAGCATCTCGAACGAATCTTCGATAAATTTTACCGTATTACGGCCGCGGACCGCGTCACCGGGACCGGACTGGGCCTCTCGATTTGCAAAGGCATCATCGAAGCGCACGGCGGCCGCATTTGGGCTGAAAATCTTCAGGATGGTTTTGCATTCAATTTCACGTTGCCACTCTCTCTGGATGGGACTCCGCCGCGCAGTTTGTCAGTTGAACCGGAGGATCTATGAGCACTTCACCTCACATCCTGGTCATCGACGATGAGCCGCAAATCGTGCGCGCTCTACGGACCATCCTGACTGAGAAGAATTTCAGGGTAACAACTGCCAGTCGGGGTGAAGAGGGCGTGACATTGGCCGCGGCCATGATGCCCGATATTGTTATCCTCGACCTCGGTCTGCCCGATATTGACGGTATCGAGGTGTGCGCGCGCTTGCGTGAGTGGACCCAGTGCCCCATCATCGTATTGTCAGTACGTGACCGGGAACGCGACAAAGTCGCAGCGCTCGATAAGGGCGCAGACGATTATCTGACCAAACCTTTTGGGATCGAGGAGTTGCTGGCGCGCGTCCGCGTGGCGCTTCGTCACTCCACCCGGACCCGGGGTGAACAGGCCAGCAAAGTCAGAGCCGGTTCACTAACGATTGACCTAGCCTGGCACGTGGTTACGCGCGATGGAGAGGAAGTCAAACTGACCGCCACTGAATTCAACCTGTTGGCTTATCTGGCTGCCAACCGTGGGCGCGTACTGACCCATCACAGCATTCTTACGCAGGTATGGGGTCCGGCAGACGCCGATCACACGGAATATTTGCGCGTCTATATGCGTCAGCTACGCAAGAAACTGGAAGTGGACCCCGACCGCCCGCAATATATCCTGACTGAGCCGGGCATCGGCTACCGTTTCATTGCCGATGCAGATGAGTAGGGCACAAGCCTGACGGACTATTTGATGAGTGGTGGAAAAGGTTAAGAGGCAGCTATATGACATCCGTCCAATAATATTGTATGGTTTATCACGTAAAACATCCCGAAGGCGGGATGTTTTTATTTATTTTTAATGGGATTGGTCAAAATCTTTGTCACCGTTTTATCCCTGGCTGATAACATCAAGGATGGGAGTTAGGGCCATGGATAGACCGAGTCTAGGTTCACAGGTTGTCTCATTAGCTTCCTTTGCGCAACGCCGGGATCCGCCAGCGGAGATCAAACACAAGCTCATAGTGGTCATGCCAGATATCGCTGAAGAAGTCAGTCTGGCTGGCCGGATTCTTGAGCTGGCCGGGGCGCATGATCTTCGCGTCCTGTTGCTGGGCATTTGTCCAGAGCGCGCTGGTGAGCTCGAATTGCGTCGCAAACTGGTGATCCTGGCGGCGTTTATCGGGGACCAAGGTTTGCCTGTGGATATTAAGGTGGAGAATGGCAAGGATTGGCTCGGTAAAATCGCGGCTGTTTGGGACGAGGGTGATTTGCTGGCCTGTTACGCCGGAGAGAAATTCGGCAGGCAGCGAAATTCTTTGAGCGATGTCCTGTCATCGGATCTGGATATCCCGATATACGTTCTTTCAGGGCTGGACGCGCCGCGCCGGAGCGGGAACAGCCTCCTTTCACAAGTCGTATCATGGATAGGTTCGATTATCGTCATTGCGGGCTTTTTATGGTTTCAGATAAAGCTTGGCCAGCCCGGAAATAACGCGGCATATCCCGTCTGGCTTATGGTGTCTGTGCTCGCAGAGATCGCAGTGATTTGGCTATGGAACTCCCTGTCCGCCTGATTTGTCCACATTTATTCCCTGACCTTTCCCGGAGACGATTGGCATGACTTCTGTAGTTCTGCTCTTGATCATTATCCTGCTGGCTTATAGACTTGCACCGCGCGAAAAAGCCGAACAGACCCACAAACATGGCGCTGGTCAGATCGGCCTTCTGGCCGCCGTGGCCTTGTTCGGAGTGGACTACTTTACCTCCTACTACTATGCTGCCGGCGAAATGATGAGCGCCTTGCATCCCTATGGGCTGCAAAAGTATGCATATATTGCTGTTGTAGTGATCGCATTTGCGAATTTTGTGTTCGGTGCTTTATATATGTATTCTCTGGGCCCCTTCAATGAAGGGGGCGGATCCTACACGGCCTCCATGCGCTACCTGTGGCCAACCCTCAGCCTGATCGTCGCTGTAACCTTGATCCAGGATTATGTGCTGACCATCGTTGTCTCTGCCCTCTCCGGAGCAGACCAGCTGCTTTCCATTCTTAATGCCTATGACACAAATTGGATCTGGCACTTTGCCATCGGCGCCAGCCTGGCGGCCATTACCTGGTTTCTCACGATTCGCGGTCGAGGCGAGTCCGCCAAGATCGTCTTCATATTCATTGCCATTTTTGTCATGCTTACGGTAACCATGGGGATTGGCTTGATGATGGCTCAGGCCAAAGGGATACCGGCCGTACCCCCGACAGAAACGCCTCAACCTGCCTCGCTGGCCCAGGCTATCCTGCACATGCTCACCGCCTCCATGAAAGGCATGGTAGCCCTGACCGGTCTGGAAGCCGTATCTAATGGCATCCAATTCATGATCGATGAAGATGCCAGCATCGTAAAATGGGGAAAACGGCATCTGCCGCGTTTTAATTGGCTCTGGAATTTTTACAGCGGGACATCCGGGATTGGCCGGTTCGTGCAAACCTCCTTTCTATTCTACGGAGGTCTGACAACTCTTTTTTTGACCTATTTCTCGATTCGCTTCAACGTCTTCGATGGAACCCTGGGGCGAACTCTGGTGGGCAATCTCGCATTTCTGGGCTTCACCCAGATTCCCGGCGGCACGATTCTCTTTTGGGCTTACCAAATCCTTGCCGTAGCTATGCTGGCTGCCGCCTCGATGACAGCTTTTCAGGATGCACAGGCAACCGAATGGCGCGACGTCGCCATTGGCGAAATCCCCGAAGTTATCATCTACCGCGATAAACGTGGTACGTTCACACGTTCGGTCACAATTACATTTGGTATTTCCGTCCTGATCATGTTCCTGGTGCGCGGGCAGACTACTGTGGCCGTGCCGTTCTACGGGGTCGGTGTCTTTATGCCGATTACCGTGATGGGCTTGGCCGTGAGACAGCATATTCTCCAACACTTCACTGGAAGGGCAAGAACCATTGGTGCAGCGGCCGCCACCTTTGCATCGGGCATGGCAATCGTAGTCTTTATAGGCCAGCTGATCGGAAAGTGGCAGGAAGGCGGCTGGGTGGCGCTTGTCTCGTTCACCGTGCTGGGAGTGATCGCCCACCTGGTGCTGCTTTCACCTGTGGGATTTCGCGAGTCCAAACAGGTCAATCGCATAGTGCACGAGAAAGCTCGTGTCGAGGGAGGCATGGCGTCCATCGTCAAATGGCAGGCTTTTAAAATGCAGGAATACCGTTTCCGTTTGATGATCGGGATTGCCAGCTTCCTGGAGTTATTTGGGCTGGGCCAGCAAACCCCGGGACCTTTTGCGGTAGCAACAGCCGGAGCTGGATACGCTCCTTTGGAGCAATTTTCGTCGAAAAGAGCTAGTACTATGTCTTTCAACCCATTTACGCCAGGCACACAGGCACAAAAAGAACACCGGCGCAAAGAGCATCCGACGCCTGTTTCAAAACCAAACCCTGCGGAGGCTGTTGTCGCTAACCATTATCACCTGCCACCTCACATTCTGCGCCATCGTATCATCGTGCCTGTCAATGGAGTCAATCAGGGTACGCTGACAGCTTTACGCTATGCACATTCGCTCTCCAGCGATGTGACGGCAGTTCACATTTCGATGGATCGCGCAGAGACGGAAGGGCTGCAAAGGTGCTGGCCCACCTGGGGAGAAGACATAAGGCTGGTGGTGCTTGAGTCACCGCACAATATGGTCCTGGAGCCATTGCTCTTTTATATCCAGGGGATTATGGCTCTGAAGCAGGAAAATGAGATCATTACCATTGTCGTCCCACAGTCCATCCGTCCGCGGTGGTGGACCAATCTGATGCGAACCCAGATGGCTGTGCTGCTGAGACTGTCCCTGCCATTTAAAACTGGAATTGTGATTACCGACGTGCCTTATCTTCTGGAAAAAGATGAAGAATAGTCAAAGTATCAACAAACTCGATAAGGAGAATTAGTATGAACGTAATTATTGTTGGTTGCGGGAGAGTCGGTGTTGAATTAGCCCTGTCTCTTCATCAGAATCATCTTGTCACCGTAATAGATCCGGACGGACGTTCCTTTGATAGACTGGGGCTGCATTTTTCGGGGCGAACGGTCCAAGGGGAGGGCATGGATCGATACTCTCTTATGCGGGCCGATATTGAAAACGCAGACGCCCTGGCCGCGGTTACTTCCTCGGACAATGTGAACGCGATCGTGGCACGAGTGGCGCGTGATATCTTCCACGTCAAACGAGTGGTGGCGCGCGTTTATAGTCCGCGCCGGTTGCCGATCTATGAAAAACTCAACCTGCAGACAGTCTCGTCGTCTTCATGGGGCGCACATCGTATTGAACAAATGCTTACTCACCCTAAGAGTACAGAGTATGTTTACTGCCGGGAACGGCGAAGTACAGGTCTACGAGATATCCGTGCCGGAAGAGTGGGCTGGTCGAAAAATGGTGGAATTAATACCGATGGATAGCGCCATTCCCGCCATGCTGGTGCGGGGCGGACACAGCACCTTGCCGCCTTCTGACACCCTGCTCGAGCTGCACGACATACTTCAAGTGAGTGCAACCGGCGAAGGAGTAAAAATTCTGCGGGAGCGCATGGATGACCGTGGCGCTGTGCTGCTGGACGATCTTGGCAATGGTGGCGGAAAGGAATAAATCAACATGTATGTATTAATCATTGGTGGGGGGCGCACCGGTTCACATCTCGCTTCGCTTTTGGCGGCACAGGGACATGAAGTACGCGTGATTGAAAATCGTCCCAGTGTGCTCGCCTATCTGCATCGCGAAATCCCCACGGAGCTTATTTACGAGGGTGATGGCACCGATCCGCAGGTCCTGGAAGCCCTGCAAATTGACAGGGTCAATGTATTTGCCGCTGTGACCTGCCAGGATGCCGATAATCTGGTCGCCGCCTCCCTTGCACGCTATCACTATGGTGTAAAGCGGGTCATCGGGCGCGTAAACCACCCGCGTAATGCCTGGCTGTTTACTCCCGAATTTGGCATTGATGTAGCCCTCGACCAGCCCGATATCATGGCCAAACTGGTGGAAGAAGAAATGTCGCTTGGCGACATGATGACGATGCTTAAGCTGCGGCATGGCAAATATTCTCTCGTGGAGGAAAAGATCTATCCCGGCGCCCGAGCGGTAGGAATGACCATTAAGGATCTGCCCATCTCTCAAAACTGCATCATCTCCGGAATCATACGCCATGGTGAAATCGTTTTGCCGCGCGGTATAACTATCCTTGAGGAAGGAGATGAAATTCTCGCCCTCCTGGATGAAAAAGCCCGCGAGCAACTGGAAGCTCTTCTGGGAAGACCTCGTGAGGCAAAGCTTGAAACCCAATTTTCGGAAACTGGCGGTGACCTTCGACCAGTGGGTATCCATCCATAATACGTTATCCCCATCGAAGGGGTTGGCATCCGGGCGCCCACATCGGCCGTGCTACGGGTTGCTTAGCCACGCCAGAGCCGGTGCTCTCCGGCGCCGGACCCCCAAGAGGTGCAGCTTCAATCCGAAGAGAAATGTTACGTTGGCGATGTGAACCCTCCGGGCTCCTGCCAGGATAGCTGTCTAGGAATCTTTTTTGCTTTTATCAGGGCTAAGGCATAGGCTTTGCAACTCGTTCAGCTCATTTTGCTCGCTAACAAAGACCACTTCATCCCAGGCTTGCAGCAAAAAGTCGCCGTGCGGGATCATGGATTTCCTTCCGCGTCGAACAGCCACCAGGATGCTGTCGCGCGGCCATGGAATGCGACTCAACCGGTTACCCGCGCAAACAGAGTCAGGTTCAATGCGCAATTCGATTGTCTCCAGGCCGCTGGCTTCATGAATTCGAAATTTGCTTGCGCGCATCCGGCGTTCCTCGTTTCTGGTAACCCCGAACTCGTAGGCGCGAACAATGTCGTTTCGCCGGACCATTCCCACCAACCGATGCACGTCTTCGCGCAAAACGACGGGCAGGCGCGAGATATCACGCGGGGCCATACGCCGTAAGGCCACTCCGACCGTTTCGTCAGGAAATACGGTGACTACATCCCGCGTGGTAATTTCGCCTACAGACAGACTCTTCATTCTTTCGGGATCGCCAGACAGAGCCTGGCGATAATCCTCCAACGATACCACCCCAAACAATCGGCCCTGATGATCTAGAACCGGGAATCCATGACGACCCGTTTCGATGAAACGTTCAGCCAGCACAGACACAGGCATGTCCATCTTAACCGAAACGGGCTTCTTCACCATCACCTCTTCGACGGTTACGGACTCCATCACATCCAGATCGCGGCCCCGATACAGGCGGATACCCCGGCGTGCCAGTTTCAGCGTATAGATGGATTCTTTTTGCAGGCGTCGGGCTACGAGTACACTGACGATCACGGCTGCCATTAAGGGAATGATCATGCGATAGTCGTCAGTCATCTCGAACACAATGAGGATGGCGGTAAAGGGTGCATGCGCCGCCCCTGCAAAAACTGCTGCCATGCCTATGACGGCAAACGCGCCCGGCCCTGCCGTCAAACCAGGTGTGTATTTCTCCAACAGGCTTCCCATGGCGCCACCCAGCATCGCACCGGTAAAAAGTGACGGTGCAAATATGCCGCCGGAATTGCCTGAACCAAGTGTCAACGAGGTGGCCAGCGGCTTCAACAGGATCAAGGCAAATAACAGCCAGAATGGGAGTTGCCCCAGTAACGCAGCTTCGATGACGGGAAAGCCCGATCCAAAGACGTGAGGTACGTTTTGAGATATGGGTAATCCCATCAGTCCTTGTTGCGAGGGGACAAAACCCAGTCCGAGGACCATTGGGTAGAAGAAGGCCATACCGCCAAGTAAAAGGCCGCCAACCGCAGGTTTTAAGGCATTGGGGAATTTCCACTCATCGAAACGGTCCTCGAACCAGTAAAGTGTGCGCGTAAACCAAACGGCCACAAAGCCTGCAAGAATTCCCAACACAATGTACAACAGAATTTCCCATGACGTAAAAACACCATAGCGTGGAATTGCAAAGGCAGGCTGCTCGCCAAGAAAAATACGGGCAATCGTGGACGCCGTTAAGGCGGAAATTACAACATTGCCTAGGTCACCCAGATGTAGTTCCCCCATGATGATCTCCATGGCAAAGACAACTCCTGCAATGGGAGCGTTGAAGGTCGCTGCGATACCGGCCGCGGAGCCGCAGGCTACCAGATTACGAACCCGATTATCAGATAAATGAAGCCACTGTCCAATGGATGAACCCAGGGCCGCACCAACCTGAACGATGGGCCCTTCGCGTCCCGCCGAGCCGCCGCTGCCGATGCACAACGACGAGGCCACGATCTTAGCCACAACCACCCGCGGCCTGATGCGACCGCCGCGCAACGCAATGGCCTGCATGACTTCAGGAACGCCATGCCCTTTGGCCTCGCTTGAAAAATAGGCAATAATGGGTCCGGCCAATAGTCCACCCACCATTGGAATGACGACAATGAGAATCCGTCCCAGGAACCCAAAGGTATTTCCGCCTCCTTCGAAGAAAAGACGTTGGACCAGATCAATTAACCGGATGAAACCAACAGCACCCAGCCCAGTTCCCACGCCAACCGCTATCGCTGTGCCAATTAATACAGCAGTTTCGGACGACTGAAGGCTATCAAGGAACTGTATCAGCTTTGGATGCAATTTCATACGCGGCCCAAAAAAATCAAAATACCCTTCTGTTTATTATACGCTGAAGGAATGCCAGGCGCGATGGCAACTCCTGCTTTCACCGCAGGCAGGAAAACCTTCGGTAGGGGTTGAATGTCGAGAGTTGATGAAGGTGAACAAGAGATACCAGTAAAGAATAAGGATCGGACCGTGTCACCGCGCCGATCGACCGCACCAAAATCCCTTGCTGGGTCAGATTGATATTCAGAGCCAGTGCGCCGCTGGCCGCGTGGGTTTGCTGCCTCCAGGATTGTTGATCCAACGGGATTTGTCTGTGGGGTAATCGGGTAAGTTAAGTGCGCGCAGTCCGCTGAATTGTGCTAAACTCCAATTAATTAGTCTAATATTGTAGAAATTATCTCAATTTGTGTTCCCGGGCACATATGACTTTTATAGTCCGCACATCTCGTAAGCGTTGATCAGGTGAGATTGATTCGAGGATGATCGGTGAAACCTGCCCCCTTTGAATATTTTGCTCCCGATTCGCTCGAACAGGCACTGGAGTTGCTGCACAAATATGGCGACTCGGCCCGGCTGCTCGCGGGCGGGCAGAGCCTGGTGCCCGCGATGAACTTTCGGATAGTTCAACCAAGCGTATTGATCGATCTAAATCGGTTGGGGGCGTTGAGTTATATCAGCCAGGATGACGGTCTGCTTCGGGTAGGTGCGATGACCCGCGAGCGCCAACTTGAATTTCATCCATTGCTTCCAAAATTATCCCCACTTTTGGCAGAGGCTGTCCCTCACATCGCCCATCCACAAATCAGAAATCGAGGCACCATCGGGGGCAGCCTCGCAAACGCAGACCCGGCTGCTGAGCTGCCCGTCATCATGCTCGCGCTGGAGGCCCGGCTCAAGGTATGCAATGGTTCAGGGGAAAGATGGCTGGAGGCAAAAGATTTCTTCTCGGGTATGTTCACGACCGCGCTGAACCCCGATGATGTCCTGGTTGAAATTGAAATGCCCTCCATTCCACCGCATACCGGTTGGTCGTTTATGGAAGTTGCACCGCGGGCCGGAGATTATGCCTTGATGGGCGTGGCTGTACAGGTGACCTTGGAAAAGAGCGGGAAGTGCAAAAAGGCAAAGCTGGTTTACCTGAATGCAGGCGACGGGCCGGTGGACGCCAAAGAGTTGGCCGCTTTGTTGGAAGGCGAGAAATTGAACGAGCAGTCAATTGGAGCTGCCTCGGCCAAGGCCAGTGAAGACGAAATCAATCCGGTTGGAAATGTACACACTTCTCCTGAGTTCCAGCGCCATTTGGCGAAGGTCCTAACGAGCAAAGCGTTGACGCAGGCACTAAGACGAACGGAGGAAACCGCGCAGTGACCCAATCCTATCCCGTGACCCTTACCGTTAATGAAAGAGAATACAAGCGCGAGGTCGAACCGCGTTTACTGCTGAGTGATTTTCTCCGCCATGAACTTGGGCTAACCGGCACGCATGTCGGTTGTGAGCATGGCGTCTGCGGGGCCTGCACCATTTTGTTGGATGGCGAGTCGTCACGCTCCTGCCTGATGTTTGCCGTCCAGGCCGACGGTCATTCGATCACCACGGTCGAGGGGCTGGCAAAAGACAGGGACCACCTGCATCCCTTACAGCAGGCCTTTTGGGAAGCTCATGGTCTGCAATGCGGCTACTGTACGCCGGGTATTTTGATGACGATCGTTCCCTTCTTGAAGCAGAACCCGGCTCCGACGGAGGACGAAATACGCCACGCTCTATCTGGTAATCTTTGCCGGTGTACCGGGTATCAGCACATTGTGAATGCTGTCAAGCTGGCGGCAGAGAAGATGAAGTAGTTGGCTTATCGAAATCAACGTCTATGAGTCAGGTCGAACTTGCTCGTGCGTTTCGCGCAGGCGAATTATCAGCGACAGCTTATGTCTCTGATATCGAGGCTCATTTCATCTCCCGCGAGCCATCCGTTCAGGCCTTTATCCCGGAGGCGGGCCGCTTTGATCGGCTGGGCAAAGAAGCTGAAGCATTGGTGAAGCGGTTTTCCCATCCGGAAAGTCGCCCGCCGCTCTTTGGAGTCCTGGTTGGCGTAAAAGACATATTCCATGCAGAGGGCTTTACCACACGGGCTGGGAGTTGTCTGCCGGCCGAAGAACTTCAGGGTGTGGAAGCAGAGACCGTCACACGACTCAAAGGCGCGGGTGCATTAATCCTGGGGAAGACGGTGACTACGGAATTTGCATACTTCTCACCTGGCCCCACACGTAACCCGCACAACCCCGAGCACACTCCCGGGGGGTCCAGCAGCGGTTCCGCTGCAGCGGTTGCGGCCGGCCTGTGCGGCCTCGCCCTTGGCACACAGACGATTGGCTCGATCATTCGCCCTGCCTCTTTTTGCGGTGCGGTGGGCTTCAAACCCACTTACGGTCGTATCTCACGCGCAGGCGTGATCCCGCTTTCGCCCGCGCTGGATCATGTTGGTTTCTTTACTCCATCTGTGAAAGAAGCGATCAACGCCGCGCGTGTCCTCTATGAGAATTGGGCTGAAGCAAACAGATCATCGAATAAGCCGGTGCTGGGAGTCCCCGACGGTCCCTATTTGGAAAGCGCCTCCGAGGAGGGTCGTACCCATTTTGAAAGAACCTGCGACCGGCTGGGCACTCACTACAAAATACAGCATTTTGCGGTGATGTCTGACTTTCAGGAAATTCGCGCCCGTCAGGATGTCATCTTGTCGGCCGAAGCGGCTCAGGTTCATAAGACCTGGTTTGCAAAATATGAGCCTCTTTATTCGGCCAAATTCACCGAACTTGTGAGACGCGGTCAGTCGATCTCCAGGGCCAAATTACAGGATGCCTTGGAAGCTCGGGATAGGTTTTGCGCAGAAATGGCCGAAACCATGAATCACAATGACATTGACTTTTGGATTTGTCCCTCGACCCTCGGTTCTGCCCCCAAAGGCCTGGACAGTACGGGCGACCCGGTGATGAACCTTCCCTGGACGCAAATAGGCTTCCCCGCCATTAACCTGCCCTCGGGGAAGAATGCACAGGGTTTGCCGCTGGGATTGCAGGTCGTTGGAAAACGGGATGCCGATGCATCCTTGCTGGCTTGCTCGCAAGATATCGAGAAGGCTGTGAGCTCTCTATGACGGTCACCCGGTGGAGCGTCCGCGCGGGCGCCTATTATGACTCCGTGATGCTGATGCAGCTTCAGCGCGGCTTGCTGGGGCTGCCCGGCGTCCTGGATGCCGGCGTTGTCATGGCGACTCAGGCAAATCGCGACCTGCTCGCCGCAAATGATCTCCTGCCGGAGTTGATCTCAGCCAGTTCGGATGATCTGCTGGTTGTCACAAAGGCCGTGGATGAAGCCTCCGCAGCGGAAGCCATCGAAAAAGTCGATGAACTGCTCGCCCGCCGAAGGTCATCCACCGGGTCTGAGGACTTTCGCCCGCGCAGCCTAGGCGCTGCTGCCAGACAATTGCCCGAGTCGGGTTGGGTCCTGGTTTCAGTCCCTAGTCGTTACGCAGCAGGTGTGGCGCGCGAAGCGCTCGATCTTGATAAGCATGTTTTTCTGTATAGCGATAATGTCTCGCTCGAAGATGAAATTTCCCTGAAGAAGACTGCGCGCGACAAGGGGCTGCTGGTGATGGGGCCCGATTGCGGAACCGCGATCGTTAATGGCGTTGGCATGGGATTTGCGAATCGAGTCAGGCGCGGGCCCATCGGCCTGGTCGGTGCTTCAGGGACCGGCCTCCAGGCAGTTACCTCCCACATCCACAACCTGGGTGGGGGAATTTCGCACGCGATCGGCACTGGCGGAAGGGACCTCAAATCCGAAGTCGGTGCGATCACCGCGCACCAAGCCCTGGGTTTACTCGCCCGTGATCCGGAAACGAAGGTCATCGTGCTAATTTCCAAGCCGCCCTCGCCTGAAGTGGCCCGGAAACTGCTCTCCGCCGCGCAGGCTACCGGGAAACCGGTCATTCTCGATTTCATTGGCTTTCCGCCTCCCGCTCGAAAGTTGGGTAATTTGCATTTTGCGACCGGCTTAAGTGAGGCAGCAGAGACTGCGGTAGCGCAGGTGTTAGTGGGAAGTGATCAGCCGTTGGTGGCAGGTGAGCGGATTCGCGGATATCTGCGTGGATTGTTTTCCGGCGGAACGCTGGCGTACGAAGCTCTGCTTGGTCTGCAAGCCACTTTGTCCCCTCTTTACTCCAACGCGCCAATCACAGATAAGCAGTTGCTAAAAGACCCCCTGCGGAGCGAGGCTCATACCATCATGGACCTGGGGGATGAATTCTTTATGGTCGGTCGTCTGCACCCCATGATCGACAACGACCTGAGAATCCGTCGCTTGAAACAGGAGGCTGCCGATCCCGAGGTTGGCTTGATTTTGCTGGATGTCGTTTTGGGTGAAGGCTCCCATCCTGACCCGGCAAGTGAGTTGTGTCCGGTTATCAAGGAGATCAGCAAAAAGAAGGAAATTGTGGTGGTCCTTATTGGCACGGATGAGGACCCTCAGGACCTTCCCTCGCAAATGGAACGTCTGAAGGAGGCCGGTGCCGTGGTCTATCGCACTGTAGCCGTCGCGATCGATCATGTTGTAATGCGATTAGGGGATCATGGAAAAGATGAATTCCCCCCGGTTGCTCTCGATTGCCTCACACGGCCTGTAGCAGCCATTAAACGTGGGCCTCGAATCATTTTATGAAAGCCTGGTCTCGCAAGGCGCCTCGGCCGTTCAGGTGGATTGGCGCCCGCCTGCAGGTGGGAACGAGAAACTTGCATCTCTTCTGGCGAGGATGAAGAAATGAGCATAGATATTGATAAGGCTAACCAGACTGCTGTGGAAAGACTGATGTCCGCCCGCCCTGTACTGAAGGCCGTCGCAACCGCCCGCGACGTCATCCCGGGCCTCAAGGATAATTTGCTGCTGCACGCCGGTCCCCCGATTGAATGGCCCCGGATGTCCGGGCCGCTGCGGGGTGCACTGATCGGTGCGATGCTATTTGAGGGGCTGGCTAAATCAGAGGCCGAAGCCACTTCGCTGGCGGAAAAAGGGGATGTCGAATTCGATTCGTGCCACCATCATGGCGCGGTCGGGCCGATGGCAGGGGTCATCTCGGCGTCGATGAAAGTCTATGTGATAGAGAATGCGGAACACGGCAATAAGTCATTCTCGAATCTAAATGAAGGCTATGGCAAGGTGCTACGCTACGGCGCCTATAGCGACGAGGTGCTGAAGAAGCTGCATTGGATGAACGACGTGCTTGGCTTGGCCCTGGCGGAGGCATTGGCGCAGTCGAACGGCATTGACCTGCGCGCGTTGATCGCGGAAGCGCTGCATATGGGCGATGAGGGCCACAATCGAAACAAGGCGGGATCCCTGATCTATCTGAAATCGATCTCGCCCCTTATCGCAAAAGTCATGAAAGACAATGCGGTCGAAGCGGAGGTGCTGGCGTTCCTTGGCGATAACGCACTAAGTGTTCTGAATCCTGTCATGGCAGCCTGTAAGGCCATGACCGACGCAGCGCAGGGGATCGAAGGCAGCACCATTGTCACGGCCATGGCGCGCAATGGCACCGACTTTGGAATCCGCGTGAGCGGTTTGGGCGAGAAGCAGTGGTTTACTGCCGCGGCTGAAATTCCAGTTGGCTTGTTCTTCTCGGGTTTCTCTCAGGGGGATGCAAATCCCGATATTGGCGATAGCGCCATCACGGAAACAGCAGGCATCGGCGGATTTGCGATGGCGACCGCGCCGGCGATTGTTACGTTCGTCGGCGGTACCCCGAAAGACGCGCTGAATGCCACGCTCGAAATGTATGAAATCACCTCTGCCGAAAGCAGGTACTTTACCATGCCGGCGCTTGACTTCCGCGGCACACCGACCGGCATCGACATTCGCAAAGTAGTGGAATTCGGGATCGCGCCTCGCATCAACACGGGGATCGCACATAAGCACGCCGGCATAGGGCAGGTGGGAGCGGGGCTGGTCAGGCCGCCGCTGGCCATTTTTGAAGCTGCGTTGATGGCGTTTGCAGAAAAATATCAGATCTGATCTCTCGGAGGAAAAATGAAAATCTACGATCTCTCGCAGGACCTCAATCAGGATTGTTCTTTCTGGCCGTATTATCCGCCTTTCGAGGTAAAGTATATCAAGCGCAAATCTGAGCACGGCGTCAACGCGCAGTACATCCAGACTTCCAATCACATGGGAACCCATCTCGACGCGCCGCGGCACTTTGTGACCAAGGGCAAGACCATCGACCAGATCCCAATTGAGTGGTGCTATGGCCCCGGCGTGATTGTTGACTTGAGCGACATGCTGGATGATGTGGGTCTGTTTACACCCGCGGACATCGAGAAACGCGCCGACGTGCATGAAGGTGACATATTATTCCTCAACACGGGCTGGCATAAATATTCCTTCTTCAGCAACGAAGCGGATGAAGAGCGATATATCCAGCGTCATCCGGGTCCGCATTTCAACATTTGTGACTGGTTGTTAAAGAAGAAGATCCACATCTGGGGCGTGGATATGATCTCCACCGACCATCCCATGAACCTGCCGATTGGCCGCTTCCTGGGCAAGGGTGGATTGGAACAATGGCAGAAGGTGCGTGCCAGGACTGAAGCCAAATTCGGCGCGGACCGGATGGACGAACTTTTCCCTGATTCGGCCTATCAATTGACGCACAACGCCCTTTTCCCTCATGATTGCATCCATGTGGAAAACCTTGGCGGGGATATCGGCTTGAAGGAATTGCACAATAAGCGTATCACGCTCGGCGTCTTCCCGTGGAAGTTCAAAGGCGGGGAAGCCGCGTTTTGCCGCGCCGTAGCCTGGGCTTAAGTACGCGATCTTGACGTATTGAGCGAAAGCTCTCAAATACGAGGCTCTTTGCCAATGAGTTTTCTTCGGAGCTGGCTATCGGTGGAACGATCGGAGTAGCAATGACAACCAGATATTTTGGTGAACGGATAAAACGGAATGAAGACCCCCGCCTGCTGACAGGCCAGGGATTATTCGTGGATGACGTGGACCTGCCGAATATGCTGCATGTTGCCTTTGTGCGGAGCCCGTATGCGCACGCGCGCATCAAGCAGATTGATGTTTCCCAGGCGTTGGGGCGTGCAGGCGTGGTTGCCATTTATACTGCCGCCGATCTGGGTGATTATTGGAAGCCGGGTCCCCTGCTCGTTTCGCCTCCGCCGGTGGAGGGGATCACCTTCAACCAGCGGACTCAAGTTCCGCTTGCCAAAGACAAGGTTCGTTTTGCAGGTGAACCCGTGGTGATGGTTTTGGCGGAGAGTTGCTACCTCGCCGAGGATGCGCTGGCGGATATTCGAATAGACTACGAGCCCCTCGAGGCGGTGGTTGACCTGGAGAAGGCTTTGCAGCCAGGTGCGACCCTGGTGCATGAAGATGTCGGTTCCAACCTTGCCGCGCACGTCGTGCAGACCAAGGGCGATTATGAAACTGCCAGCCGGACGGCCTCGCTGAAGATCAAGCGCCGTTTTCTCTATGAGCACGGCTGCGCAGCGGCCATCGAAAATCGCGGCATTGTGGCGGAGTGGAATCCGCTTAGCGGGCGCTTGACGGTATGGGATACAACCCAGGCGCCCGTTGTCATCCGTAATGGGTTGGCAAACATGCTGGGACTCTCGGAGCGCCAGGTGCGAGTTGTCGCGCCCTTCATCGGCGGCGGATTTGGGCCTAAGATAATGATGTTCTATCAGGAGGAAGTTCTTGTCCCGTGGGCGGCTATGAAGCTAAATCGTCCCGTGAAGTGGATTGAGGACCGCGGCGAGAATTTTGTTGCCACAACCCACGAGCGTGGACAGATCCATGAGGCAGAAATCGCCCTCGATAAGGAAGGTCGCATTCTGGGTGTGCATGATGTCTTTGTTCACGATACGGGCGCGTATGTCCCGTACGGATTGACCGTGCCGCTTAACAGCCAATGTACCCTTCTGGGACCTTATGATATTCAGAACTACTACAGTGAATTCACGGCGGTCTTCACCAACAAGACCATTGTCACCCCGTACCGCGGTGCGGGACGGCAGCACGGCGTTTTCGTCATCGAACGTTTGCTTGATCTGGCCGCCAAAGAGTTGAACATCGACCGCGCCGAAGTTCGCCGCCGCAACTTCATTCCACCCGATAAATTCCCGTACGACAACAGCATCATTTACCAGGATTTTGCTCCGCTCGTGTACGACAGCGGCAATTATGAGCCCTTGCTGGATCAAGCCCTTGAAAAGATAGGCTATCAGGAATTTGTCAGGGAAATCCAGCCTCGCTTGCGCGCCGAAGGCAAACACGTGGGAATCGGGATCGTTGCGTACGTGGAAGGCACCGGCATTGGCCCCTACGAAGGGGCGAAGGTGCAGGTAATGAGCAGCGGGCGCGTTTCGGTTGTCACTGGGGTCGGCACGCAAGGCCAGGGTCACTTCACGAGTTTTGCCCAAATCGTCGCCGAACAGCTTGGGGTCAACGTGGACAAGATCGATGTGGTCACCGGCGACACGGACCAGTTCTACTGGGGTGCCGGCACCTTTGCCAGCCGCGGCGCGGTGGTGGCTGGAAATGCGATCAATGAGGCTGCGAAAGTTGTGCGTCGGAAGATTCTGAAACTTGCATCCGAACATTTCAACGCGCCCGAAGAGGAGCTCGAACTTGCTGATGGCATGGTGCGGGTTCAGGATTTACCGCGCCTGTCCATTTCACTTGGCGAACTGGCGGACAAGGCGAATCCCCTGCGGGGAGCGGTCAAACCCGGCAGCGAACCCGGCCTGGAGGCGAGCAACTACTTCGGTCCGGAAAGGGGCGCCACAGCCAGCGGGATCCATGCCATGATTATTGAAGTCGATCCCGAGACCATGCAGATTCATATCCAAAAATATCTTGTCGTGCATGACTGCGGGCGCGTCATCAATCCGTTGATCCTCGAGGGACAAATACACGGGGGCGTGGCCCAGGGTATTGGCAATGCCTTTTACGAGCGGCTCGCCTATGATGAGAATGGGCAGCTGCTCAACGGCACCTTCATGGATTATCACCTGCCGACCAGCCTGGATGTGCCTAATATCGAAACGGGACATGGCGTAACTCTCTCCCCTCTTAATCCGATGGGCGTGAAGGGCGCCGGTGAAGCCGGGGCAATACCGGTTGGTCCTCTGTTCGCGCAGGCACTGGAAGATGCGCTGTATGATGTGGATCTCGAGATCCTGGAAATCCCATTGAACTCCAATCGCCTGTGGGAATTGTCGCGCCTTTCCTTGCAGCGGGACCCATGATCCTCATCACGGGAGCTGGCGGCAAAACCGGAAGGGCCCTGATCAAGGCGCTCTCGAATGTCCGGAGCGTTTGCGCGTTTGTTTATCACCCGAAACAGGTGCCCGAAATAAAGGCTTTGGGTGCCGAGCAAGTGATCGTGGGTGATCTGCGCGACGAAGCCGCCCTAAAATCCCTGCGCGCCCTGAAAGGGGTGCAGGCGGTTTATCATATTTGCCCCAATATGAATCCCGACGAGGTGGTGATTGGTAGATCCGTAATCGATTTGGCGCGCGATCTTGGAGTGGGGCATCTTGTATATCATTCAGTCCTGCATCCGCAAACAGAGAAGATGACTCATCATTGGGCAAAATTACACGTCGAAGAAATGGTATTTGAGTCGGGCCTGCCCTTCACGATCCTGCAGCCCGCGCCGTATATGCAGAATTTGTTGGCGGGTTGGAAAAGCATTGTCGATGAGGGCATTTTGCGGGTTCCCTATTCAATCAACGCGCGGTTCAGTTTCGTTGACCTCGAAGACCTCGCCGAAGCGGCCAGGATCGTGCTGACGGAGCCAAATCACACTAACGCAACGTACGAACTGGCCGGGACATTCCCCTTGTCGCATGCGGAAGCCGCTGAAATATTCAGCCGCGTATTGAATCGGGTTGTGCGGGCGGAAAAGGAGGAGATAAAAGGCTGGAGATCCCGCGCTAGAGGACTGAGCGGGTACGCCATGGAAAATCTGACCAGGATGTTTGAGTACTACGATAAATTTGGACTGACAGGGAATCCTAATGTATTGGAGTACTTGTTGCGGCGCAGAGCGACCTCGCTTGAGTCTTTCATAGAAAGAGAGGTCATGCAGCCTCATGCAGTTCACTAGAGCAGTTTCCATGGCGCCGGCCGCCCGCCACTGGCTGGCGGATACCTCTCAGCCGGCCATCCTGCATGTCTTTGATACAGCCTGCAATTTGATCAATGAGCGGAAAGAAGTTCTATCCCTCGCCACGCAGCAAATTGGGGACGGGCCGTTTAATCTTGTGGTCGGCAGGGACGTCTTATTTTCTGCTTTCCTTAGTATCCGGTCGCCTATCACTATCCATCCAGATCATATGGTCCTGGGTCGGCTGGTCATCGACACAAGCAACGCAAAACTCTGGTTCCCGCATCCGGACTGGGAAAAGTTGCATGGCCGGGCTCGGCAAATCGTTGCTCAAGTGGCATCGCTCCCAATCGATAGGTACCGGCCCCTGCTCCCGGAGGCCGTACTCACTGATCTCTTGGCCTCGATCTCAACCGCAAACATACCCTCCTCCGTGTCAGCGGCGGCACAGCTTGCCGGCCTCGGTCCGGGTCTCACCCCGGCAGGCGATGACTTCATCATGGGTGCAATTCTCGCCGCCTGGGTTCTTCATCCGGTGGATGTGGCCCAAAGGATTGCCGAAGAAATAGCGAACATCGCCGCTCCACTGACCACCTCTCTTTCTGCGGCCTGGCTGAAATGTGCCGGAAGAGGGGAAGCGGGTATCTTGTGGCATAACCTTTTCGATGCTTTGATTTCTTCCAATCGGGTCCTTCTTCGAGAAACCGTGGAGGAGTTGCAGGCGGTGGGTCATACCTCCGGCGCCGACGCGCTGGCCGGGTTTTTCGGAACATTGATCGCATATGCGGAGTTTGAGGGTAACCATGTCCTTCTTGAGTATGTTCGCTGAAAATGTCCGCTTGCGCCCCGATAAGGTAGCGCTGGAGTTTATCGATCCTCCGTTGCAACGGGTTACCTATGGACAACTCGATCAGCTTGCGCGGCAGACTGCCGGTTTTCTACAGAGCCTGGGCGTCGAACCTGGCGATCGCGTAGCCCTGCAGCTTTCCAAATGTCTTGAGTTCATTCTTTTACATCTGGGGACCATAATGGTGGGCGCTATCTCCTTGCCGCTCAATCCGGCGTATCCCCCCGATGAGATAGAGTACTTTCTCCGAGACTCTGGTGCAAAGCTGTTCTTCGCCCTTGAGGCCTCCAGGGAAAAGATCCAATCCATCCACCCTCGCCTGCCTGACTTGCAGGAATGCATCTTCCTCGATCCCGCCAACGTGGACGGATTCTCGTCCCGGATCTCTGATCACCGGTTGTCCGATGCACATACTCCCTCTTCGGAAGATACCGCCGTCATCATATACACCAGCGGCACAACAGGCCGTCCCAAGGGCGCGGAGATCACCCACGGGAATCTAAGCGCCAACCTCGCAGCCCTGCACACGGCCTGGGGCTGGCAGGCTGAGGATGTGCTTCTCCACGTTCTGCCGATCTTTCACGTTCACGGGTTGTTCGTCGCCTTACACGGCTCCCTGCATGCCGGCGCGACCGCGCTGCTGATGCGCGAGTTCGATGCAGAAAAAGTCCTGCACACCCTGTTCAATGAACACTGCACGGTTTTCATGGCAGTCCCAACCATCCATTCGAGGCTGCTGGGCGTGCCGGATGCAGGTCGATTTGATTTGTCTCACCTGCGCCTGATCACCTCCGGCTCGGACCGTTTGCCCGACGAGGTTTTTGAGGGCTTTCGAAAAACCTTTGGCTATACCCTGCTTGAACGCTATGGCATGACCGAGACGGGTATGAACTGCTCCAATCCTCTGGACGGAGAGCGCCGGATCGGATCGGTGGGCCTGCCCTTGCCCGGCGTGGAAGTCAGGATTGTTGATCAAGAAGATGGACAAGTAATTCCAACCGGTGAAATCGGGGAAGTGCAATTGCGCGGACCGAATGTGTTCAAAGGCTATTGGAAACAAACCCGGAAAACTGCTGAAGCATTCACCTCGGATGGCTGGTTCAGAACCGGTGATTTGGGTCTCCGCGAACCCGATGGATATCTGACCCTGTGTGGTCGCTCCAAGGATTTGATCATCAGCGGCGGATTAAATATTTATCCTCCGGAAGTGGAGCGCGTGCTGGCTGAGCACCCCTCGGTCGCAGCCTGCGCCGTGATTGGCTGCCCCGATCGCGAATGGGGGGAACGGGTTACAGCGGTAGTCGTGCTCCATGGCGGTGAACCAGTTACAGCAGAAGCGCTCATCCAGTACTGCCGTACACGCCTCGCTCCTTATAAAACTCCCAAGACCGTTCTGTTCACGGATCAGTTGCCGCGCAACGCCATGGGCAAAGTACAAAAAGCGGAGCTCAGAAAAGCAAAATGTATTGAAGGCTCATAGTGCAGGTTTGATGGTTGGCCCGCGGTCCTCAGGCCCGTGCCGAGGAGGGGTTGTGCCAATAGCCGTCCGGTGCGATCAATCGCCTCAGCTTCTTTTGGCCCCCAACTGCCTCTTTTGTAGGCGAGCGCCTTGGGGTGGGTATTAAGGATGGGTTGGACCACGGCCCAGGCGGCCTCCACCGCGTCCTGGCATGTGAAGAGTGCTCCGTCGCCGGCCATGGCATCACCTTTCGAGGTTGCAAATGTATTAGCGAGAGACTTACACGCGTTAAGTAAACAGAGTGAAGAGCAAAAGATCTTGATGAAGGAACAAGGGAAGGCTTATGCATGAGGATGATGATTTTATTAACCCTTTTTGTTTAGAATTTCAGACACTGAGAATATACGAGGTCTTACTGTGCAGAACGCCTGGCAGGCCAATTTGTTCTGGTGAGTTTGCCAGCCGGTCTCATTGCCGTGATGGTAGAATTCTTCCCAATGCCCCGTGGGCATTCGAGATAACATAGAAAAGAATTGTGCATTGAAAGGAGAGACTGCATGGCCGGTCTCTTGACGATTACAGTTAACGATAAGAAGTATGAGGTTAAAGCCCCGCCCGATACGCCTCTGCTCTACGTATTGCGCAACGAGTTGAACCTGAACGGGCCCCGCCTGGGCTGCGGACTCGAACAGTGCGGCGCGTGCACTGTGCTCCTGGGCTCAAGGGCCATCAAGTCCTGCAAGACGCCGGTCAGTGAAGCGACGCGCGGCCCGATCACCACTCTGGAAGGACTTGGCTCCTCGGAGGAACTACATCCCATTCAGATCGCCTTCCTTGAGGAACAAGCCGCGCAGTGCGGATATTGCACGAGCGGCATGATCATGACCGTCGCCGAGTTACTCGGTAAGAATCATCATCCCACTGACGGACAGATCCTTTCGGCCCTCGACGAGAACCTTTGCAGGTGCGGCAGCCATACCCGCATTCTGCGCGCGGCCCATCGCGCCGCCTCTCTCATGTGGGGCGAGGCTGACTGATGGCCGCGCAGCGCAACCCCTCCCGCAATGCCTCCGGGCGCACCGAGGCCGCCTGGGGCAGCCGCCCAACGGACCAACTCGATGACTGGCTGGCGATTGAACCAGATGGCATCATCACTGCCTTCAGCGGCAAGGTGGAACTTGGCACCGGCACCCTCACGGCCCTGGCCCAGATTGTCGCCGAGGAACTCGACGTGCCCGTGGACCGTGTCCACATGGTGATGGGGGATACCGAGCGCACTCCCAACGAAGGCTATACCGCGGGCAGCATGACCGTGCAGTCCAGCGGGGAGGCACTGCGGCAGGCCGCAGCCGAAGCCCGTCGCCTCCTGCTTGACCTGGCCTCTTCTGCGCTGGATGTCCCCATATCTGAACTGGTTGTCAAAGATGGAACTATCTCCGTCCGTGGAGATGCCAAGCGCAGTATCACCTACGCCGCGCTGATGGGCGGAAAGCTTTTCGACAAGATCGTCCCCGAGAGAGGCGCTGTCAAGCGCGCTGATGCATACCATCTCGTGGGCAGCTCGGTGCCGCGCGTCGATCTGCCGCTCAAGATAACGGGCCAGGCCTCCTTCATTCAGGACCTGCGCCTGCCCGGCATGCTGCATGCCCGCGTGGTGCGCCCGCCCAGCGTCAATGCCAAATTCATCTCCCTGGATGAGGCCTCGATCAGGAATGTGCCCGGCCTGGTTCGCTTCGTCCAGTTTGGGAACTTCATCGGCGTGATAGCCGAGCGCGAGGAGCAGGCCATCCAGGCTGCGCAAAGCCTCAGCGTCAAATGGGAGGAAACGCCTTCCCTGCCGCCCATGGCCGATCTTTACAAACATCTGCGCTCCCTGCCGGCCCTCGAGCAGCCGCTGACGGAACCGGTCGATATGGAGGCCGCCTTCAAGGGAGCCACCCGGCAGTATCACGCTGAGTATTTTCAACCCTACCAGGCCCATGCCTCCATCGGCCCCTCCTGCGCAGTTGCGGACGTGAAAGAGGACAGTGCCACCGTCTGGGCCAGCACACCGGGGCCGTACCCTTTGCGGGGCGCCCTCGCCCAACTGCTCAAGCTGCCGGACGAAAAGGTCCATCTCATCCACGTGGAGGGAGCCGGGAGTTACGGCCAGAACGGCTCCGATGATGTGGCTGCGGATGCCGTCATCCTTTCGCAGGCCGTCGGCAAACCGGTGCGCGTGCAGTGGTCGCGGCAGGACGAATTCATCTGGGAGCCGAAGGCCCCCGCCATGGTCATGGAAGATCCGCGCCGGGCTCGATGCCGCCGGCGACATCGTCGCCTGGGACTATCATGCCTGGTCGCCCACGCACGTGGCCCGCCCCCGCATGGCGGAACAGCTGTTGACCTACCAGTTGATGAATGCCAGCAAGCCGCCCGCCCCTCGATTCTCCTTCGGCGCGGAGAGGAACGCACGCACCAACTACACCTTTCCGAACCAGCGCGTCGTGATCCACTGGCTGGAGGAGACCCCGCTGCGAGGCTCCTCGTTCCGCAGCCTGGGGGGCGCGGAGAACACCTTCGCCAACGAATCCTTTATGGACGAGCTGGCCTTCGCCACCAAGCAGGACCCCGCCCAGTTCCGGCTTCGCTACCTGGCTGACCCGCGCTGCCGCGCCGTGCTGGAGGCCGCCCTGGAAAAAGCGGGCTGGGATACGCGCCCCTCGCCCAAAGCCTAAAACAGGAAGGCCTTGCCGAAGGCCGCGGACTGGCGTTCGCCCGCTACGAGAACGACCAGGCCATCGTGGCCTGCGTGGCTTTCGTAACGGTGGACACTGCCACCGGCGTGGTGCGCGTCCCGCGCGTGGTCGTGGCGCATGACTGCGGGCTGATCATCAACCCGGATGGCGTCCGGAACCAGATCGAAGGCAACATCGTGCAGTCGCTGAGCCGCACGCTTAAGGAAGAGGTCAAATTCGACGAATACCGCGTCACCAGCGTTGACTGGGAAACCTACCCCATCCTCAAGTTTTCGGAAGTCCCCGAAATCGACATCCTGCTCCTCAACCGGCCTGACCAGCCCGCGCTGGGGGCCGGCGAGCCTTCGCACGTTACCACCTCGGCGGCAGTAGCCAACGCCATCTTCGATGCGACCGGCGCCCGCCTGCGGCAGATCCCGTTTACGCCCGAGCGAGTAAAGGCCGCTCTTCATTAAAGAGCATGTAAGCACCGCGGGGGAAAGATCAAAAACGCCGGGTTTTGACCGTTTTTGACGATTCGCGACCACATTTGACTCAAACGAACCAAAATCGCGGTAAAAAAACATTGCATTCCAAAACTTGTCTGAAAATTAGTACAACTGCCTATTCCCCTTTGCGTTTTCGTTAGGTATACTGATGAACGTAAATGTAGCCCAAGGGTTGTTTCACGGGCTGCAGATAGATCAACAAAACATCAATATATTATCGGTCCGCACTTCTTTACCAACTTTCGAGGAAAGGTCTTTTATCGATGAGTGGGTTGTGGTATGCGTTGCGCAGCAAGCCGAACAAGGAAGAAGCCCTCTGGCGGGAACTGCTTGCTGGCAGCTACGAAGTGTTCTACCCGCAGCTGCATGTGCAGCCGGTCAACCCCAGGTCGCGTAAGGTGCGGCCCTACTTCCCCGGTTACCTTTTTATCAATATCGATCTCCTTACTGTTGGATACTCTGCCCTGGCTTGGATGCCCTATTCGTCCGGCCTGGTATCTTTTGACGCGGAACCTGCGGCCGTTCCGGAGCCGTTGATCGCGGCGGTGCGCCGCCACGTGGATGCGGTCAATGCGGCCGGCGGGGAGCTGTTCAGCGGGTTGCGGCAGGGCGAGGTAGTCTTCATCCAGGACGGACCGTTTGCAGGTTATCAGGCCCTCTTCGATGCCAGGCTGCCGGGAAGTGAGCGGGTGCGTGTGCTGCTGAAGCTGTTGAACAAGGCGCAAATGCCGCTCGAGCTGCCGGCAGGCCAGATAAGACGCATCAAACATGCAAGTTATGCCTGAATTCATTTGTTATAGGTTCCTTTGCCTTCGTCTGTTGGGTTTACCGGCGTGAAAGCTCCGGGGTGAGGAGTAAGCGAGAAAATGATAAAAAATGAGGGCAGCGTTTCGGAAGTTGAAGTCATGAATGTCCACGATCTGGCGAAGTATTTGCGCATGAGCGAGGCGAAGGCATACAAGCTGGCGAGGCAGGGCAGCCTCCCGGCGCTGCGGTTGGGAAAGTCGTGGCGGTTTCGGAAAGACCTGATCGATGATTGGATGCGCAGAGAGACGGAGGAAAGTTTGCAAAGCATGAAGTAGCGATCCTTCCCGGGGGAGCAGTTGATCGCCAGGGGGGTGCGCGCTCGAACGTTGTAAATTGTTGTTTAGCCATTTTAGAAGGATTTTTTGCCATTGGATGGCCGCATTGTGAGTGCTTGTCTATTTGTATTGAATAAAGAACTGCATAGAGGAGAGTTGCTTTGGAGACGGCCGGGCGTTTGCACGGCCGGGGACGCCTCTTCACGCGCGGGCAGTTGGGGGCTGGAAACACAGGCTTGCAGGGGTAAGAGCCGGATCGGGGAAGTAAGACGGCAATAAGCTGGGAATGTACGGGCCGGCCCTTTTGGCGGATTTCGCCGGAGGCCGGGGGGAGCGCGGAACACGTCGCTCGAATGAAGTAAATAATGTCCATTCTGCGGGGGAAAGAGCAGGACGGTTCGCTGTGAACAACGCTGAAGTACGTTTTTGACATTTACAGGAAATGTCGAAAGGGCGGAGGCTCGGGACGCATAGGGCGCCGCCGGGAAGTCAAAGTTCCAAAGAGGGTTGCCAGGTGAAAGAATCCGAGGTGTTATCCATTGACGAGGACGGGGAACACGTTTGTTACAGGTGCAGCAGCAAGGCAAGGGGCATATGGAGGCTGATAGGCTTTGACGAGTATGGGGAACTATGGGTCTGCCAGACCTGCTGGGAGACAGACCCGGATTCCAGCCATCCCCGTAAGATAGATCCTGAAAAACCATGACCTCAATATTCACAAAACCTCAGCAAGACACTAATTGGTCCATGATCATCGAAGCCCAGCGCAGCCTGCTCGACCTGCGACTGGGTGAGCTGTGGCATTACCGCGACCTGGTGATGCTGTTCGTGCGGCGCGAC
>CAWAKH010000009.1:0-56320 GCA_963782565.1 uncultured Chloroflexia bacterium | reverse complement strand
CATGCTGCTGGGGCACATCGACACGGTGCCAGGCGAGATCCCTGTCCGCGTGGAAGAGGGGAACCTGTATGGCCGCGGCTCCGTGGATGCCAAAGGCCCCCTAGCATGTTTTGTAGATGCGGTCGCTCAAGTTGGTGTAGTGGATGGGTGGCAGATGGTCGTGATCGGCGCCGTGGAAGAGGAACGTGATTCCGACGGGGCGCGCTTTATTGTTTCGCGCTATAAGCCAGATCTTGCCATCATCGGTGAGCCCAACCGCTGGGACCGTATCTCGCTCGGTTATAAGGGCAGCGCCTGGGCGCAGGTCTCCGTCAAACGCGCGCAGGCTCATACCTCCAGCGGTGAGCAGACAGCTTGCGAGGCTGCAGTTGAATTGTGGCTGGCGGTCAAAGCCTATGCGGATTCATTCAATGCGGATAAACAAAAGGCTTTCGATAAGATCCTGCCCACCCTGCGCGGCCTTGAGTCGGGTGCGGACAGCTTCGAGCAATGGGCAAAGTTGAACATCGGTACCCGTTTGCCCCTGGATATTTCGCCGGAGGATTGGTATTCAAAACTAAGCGAGATCGCGGCTGGCGCCAGCGTGGAGCGACACGGCTACGCCGTCCCTGCCTGGGCGTGTGAGAAGAATACGCCGCTGGTGCGCGCCCTGCTCAGCGCCATTCGGTCAGAGGGAGGCACGCCCAGCTTCGTTTATAAATCCGGCACTGCCGACTTGAACCTCGTCGCGCCGGTATGGAAGTGCCCGGCGGTAGTCTACGGCCCCGGCGATTCCGCCCTCGACCATACTCCCAAGGAGCATATTTCACTGGAAGAATACGAGAAGGCAGTTACTGTGCTGGCAGAGGCGCTGAGGCTGGCCGCGCGGTAATCGTGAGCAGTGTTACTCATGACTAAGCTTAGCACAGACATAGGTGAAGCCACTGATGCAGCGGTTCTGCCACAATTTGCAGGCAGGCTCACAACTGTCTGGCGCGGCCCCGTACCATCCGATGGGCCGCAACGATTGGGTTTAAGGGACCGATTGTGCAGATTTTGCAAAAGACCTTTTTTCGCCCTGATTCGATATTGTGGAAAGTCTACCTCGCAGACTCCAAAAGACGATAGCGAGCAATAATCCCATGGCCGCTGTCATTGCACCATACTCACCCAACAATAGCCATGTGCTGCCGGAGTCTGTGGTAAGAACATTGAACACGTGCAGCATGAATACATTATGACTGCCGTGGAGCAGCGCGGCCGTCCAGACGCTACCTGATTTCAGCCGAAGCCAGGCGGCGGCAAAGCTTAATCCAACGGCGAAAAGGGTGAAGCAGATGAGGCTATACGGCAAGGGCGTGTTACCCAACCGAACGTTTGAAAAGATAATCAACGGATAGTGCCAGACGGACCAAATCAAACCAGTAATGATGGCGGTTTTGGTGAAGCTGGTAAGTCTTATCATTTTGGGGACGAGAAATCCGCGCCAGGCGACTTCTTCCAAAGCGGCTGATAAGGTGCCATTGAAAAGCATCGTCACAAGGAAGACCGAAAAGTTGGGTGGAAACTGGCCGTTATATTTACCCAGCCCGGTCAGCCATACGAGGCCATACTCGAACAAACAGTATACAGCCGGTATTACCAACCCCAGAAGGAGATACGATACCTTACCCGGCCGCCAACCGATCGGGCGGAGGCTGTGCTCGAAGACCAGAAAAGTTATGACAGCAGCCAGTCCGGGCGCCAGCATCAACAGACCCGCCAAATTGGAGTACACACCGTTGATGGTCCCGGCTTGGATGATCGGGATATAGGCGAGGGTGCTTAGAACCACAGTCAACGCAAGGAAAACAATGATCTCGCGCAAGGTTTTGCTTTTCGTGTCCATCTTGTCCTCTTGTCCCCTGTTTTACCACTATCGTCCATATAAACAACGAAGAGCGGATAAGTTGGTTTATCTTCAATGGACTTTTCTCGTTCTTCATCGGAGAGAGTACCGCAAATCTTTCTCACTTCTGGACTCGCTACAAATAGATTGTATTGGTTTTGGATTCTTGCTCTTTCACGCGAGAGAGAGGTTAGGTGCGGAAGATTATACAAGTCTGAGGGCTTAATTGATTGCCCGTCATATTTATCTGGATAAAAGGTTTCCCAGTATTTCAATTGGAGAGTTATGTCTGAATCACGGGCGTCGGGATAATGATTCAAAATCCAAGCGACTTTGTCTCGTAAGGTATTAACTGAGGATGATGAAATATTCTCTAGTAGTTCTTGACGTTCAGAATCGATCCGGAGCTTTTTTGCGGATTCTGACAAATCAGGAGATTTTTCCTTGTCTAGTCTTTCCTTATCTTCCTCATCTTTTTGGTAATCCCAAAATGTTTTCATTATCGTGCCTTCTAAGAATAACTGGACTATATATAGGTACTTCCCCCTTAGCGATAGCGAAGCACTTTGTGTAGCACGCAAAGCGCTGTCCTCGTCGAGATTTGACCGTAAGTCTCCCTATTGCTATTATATACGCTTTGCCTGCGAAGTTGTCTCTGCTGAGGCTCTCTGTTGCTCAGGGTCATTCTTGGCTGCATTTGACCTTAAACAAGATGAAAAGGGCGCCCTCTCCATTTGGAGGGGGCGCCCGCGCTTCAGAGAGTGGTGAGGTCCGTGTCCATGAAGGAGCAGCGTCGCTACCATCCCTCAGGCCGTAGCCAACTCATCCCAGGTCCACGGGATAAAGCCCAAGGACCCGGCGAGCATGTAGATTTTTGGCGAATGTATTGTTTTTCACACCCGCTTTTTATATGCCCGCATCGCAAAGATATAAGCCACGAACATAATCCCGATGCACCACGCGAGCGCAACCCAAATGTCATTACCGGCAGGCTGCCCTGCGAGCAGAGAACGTATCGCATCGACGATGGAGGTGACCGGCTGGTTTTCGGCAAAGGCGCGAACGGCTGGCGGCATAGAAGCGGTCGGCACGAACGCCGAACTGATAAATGGCAGGAAGAGTATCGGGTAGGCAAAGGCGCCTGCACCGTCCACCGATGTTGCGGACAATCCGGCAATCGCCGCGATCCACGTCAGGGCCAGTGTAAACAGCGCGAGGATACCGGCCACGGCAAGCCATGACAATACCCCTGCCGGCGAGCGGAAGCCCATAATGAGCGCTACGAGAATGATTACGACGACCGAGATCGCATTGGACACCAGGGAAGTCAGCACATGGCCCCACAGCACTGTGGAACGTGCAATTGGCATGGAGTGGAACCGTTCGAAGATGCCGCTCTGCATATCCATGAACAGACGGTAAGCCGTATAGGCGATGCCGCTTGCAATCGCAATCAGCAGTATGCCGGGCAGCAGGTAATTCACATAGTTATCCGTGCCGGTTTGAATGGCGCCGCCGAACACATAGACGAACAGCAGCATGAACGCAATCGGCATGATGGTGACCGTGATGATGGTATCCATGCTGCGGAAAATATGGCGCATGGAACGCCCAAGCATAACGCCCATGTCGCTGAAAAAGTGTTTCTTTACCGTTTCCATTTACATTTCCTCTTTCTTGCCGACGATAGCGAGGAATATCTCCTCCAATGTCGGTTGCTTTTCAACATACTCCACCTTTGCGGGCGGGAACAGCTTTTTCAGGTCTGCGAGCGTGCCGTTGGCGATAATCCTGCCCTCATGCAGAATGGCAATCCGGTCGGCAAGCTGTTCGGCTTCCTCCAGATCCTGCGTGGTCAGGAATACCGTCGTGCCGTTGGCAGCAAGCTCTTTGACAGTCTTCCAAACCTCGATGCGCGCCTCGGGGTCCAGCCCGGTGGTTGGCTCGTCGAGGAAAATGACCTGTGGTTTTCCTATAAGGCTCATGGCGATGTCGAGCCTGCGGCGCATACCGCCGGAATAGGTGGAAACCCTGCGGTCGGCGGCGTCGGTCAGGCCGAAGCGTTTCAGCAGATCGTCCGCCACCTGACGCGGATTATTCAAGTGCCGCAGCCTGGCGATCATGATCAGGTTTTCCCGCCCGGTCAGAATCTCGTCTACAGCGGCGAATTGCCCGGTCAGGCTGATCGACTGCCGCACATAGTCGGGCTTTGCCGCAACGTCGAAGCCGTTGACGGTGGCAGTCCCGCTATCCTGTTTGAGCAGCGTGGTGAGGATTTTAATAATCGTTGTCTTGCCCGCGCCGTTGGAGCCGAGCAGGGCGAATATACAGCCTTTTTCCACCTCGAAATCCACGCCCTTTAGGACATGAAGCTTCTCGTAGGACTTTTGCAGCCCTTTACTTTGAATTGACAAGTTTTGCATCATCGTTAATCCTTATATAACAGTTACCTTTGATAAATCTGCCTCCATGCCTTTGAGGGCGGCATAGGTCAGCTTATCCATCGTCGCGCCGTCAAAGCAAATGGTTTTGATGGCTCGGTAGTATTTCTTGGACCAGGTATGCCAGGTATAAGCTGAAAGGAAAGACACGTTTTTGAGTGTCGCACCTTTAAACGAAACCTCGTTCAGCGCCGCCATGTCGAATTTGACCCCGATAAAGGTCTGTCCATCAAGACACATCCCTCGCAGGTCGCATTGATTGAAGTCCACGCCATCGAAGACACAATTTTCAAAGGTTGTTTTTCTAAGGTCGGTCTGGTTAAACTTGACGTCGGTCAGTTTTATACCTATGAATTTTGCTCCGTCCAATCCTGACACGCTGAAGTTTGTGCGTATAAGGATTGATTTAATGAAGCTCGCGTCCCTAAGATCTATGGCAGTCAGGGTGCAGTCTGTCAGATTTGCGCCGTCAAAATTACCTTCACGCACATCGCTGGCCTTAAACGAGCTGCCGGTCAGGTCAGCGTTGCTAAAATCGGAGCCGCGCAGCGCGCTTGCCTCGAACTTTCCTTTATGTGCGGTAACGCCCGCGAAGTCGCTCTTTGCCAGATTGCTGGCGCTAAAGTTTGTTAATACCTGACGTTCCAGAGAGTGGGAGAGGTTAGCAACCTCCTGCACCGTTTGCTCGATGTCGCCGATGCTATCGATGGTCATCTCGAAGGCTGTTTCATCGTCCTTGCCCTCGGCTTTGAGTTCATCGAAGCGTTCCTGCAGATCGTTCAGCAGGTCGGCTTTTAGTTCGGCGACGCTTTTTACCCCCTCGTAAGGCGCAAAAACGCCGTTCAAATATCCGTTTAATTTCTCGTTCATAACATTACATCTCCTTACAATAATTGATCGAGGATACGCTTGGCGTACTCCCAATTGGCTTTATTTTCAGAATAGATCCTTTTTCCCTTTTCGGTGATCCGGTAATACTTCCTTCTTCCACCCTGGGTCTCGTCGCCCCAATAGGAAGTGATGCTGCCGTCATTCTCCAGCCTCTTCAGGCTCGAGTACATGGTGGCTTCCTTAAGATCATACTCGGCAGAGGAGTTGGAATGGATCATTTTCGATATTTCATATCCGTATTTATCGCCGCTTAGCAATAACTTCAGGATAATCGTATCCGTATGTCCTCTGAGCAGGTCCGACGAGATCTTGTTGGGGGTGGTTGGCTCATCCATAGGCCTAATATACAACAAAGTACTATGTCTGTCAAGGTATTATTATTACCGTTATACTATTGTGGTTTATATAATCCCCCATTTGCATTCGCGTAGCTTACCTCCCTTTTCCTTCTTTTTGGGAGTTCGCAAAGCAGTTTTTGGGCCGGGGGACTCTGCTGATCTCGCCCCGAGAAGAAAAGGTAACTCAGTTTCCGTGATCATTGGCTGATTGTGATTTATTGCGAAGTTTCTCATATTTTCGTTGCTGTGCAATGATGCGCAAATCTTCAATCCGCTTATTGCGTTCAATTTCAATGGCGTTCAGCGCCGCAAGCAAATTTTCTTCTGCTGGCCGTTCTGATTCGTGCCATCGATAACCCGGTGATTCTGGTCGATAACGATCGAATTCGAAACGTGCATCAAAGCGATCCAACGCCTCGTGGAATCCTTCGTTCGTCAATACGGACAGTCTTCGGATGCATGAACGCAATGCGGCAAGGCGAGTCCAGATCGAAAGATCGGGGTTCCGGACTTTGCGGGCATAGTGACTGAAAGACATAATGTTGATCTGCTGCTCCTTCGTTTTTGACAGATCAAACTGCGTTCTGATTTGAATGAGTATCTAAAGAGATGCAGAAGGGGTTTTAATTAGAATGCGATGGTGATGCAATGAGATATCAGAGGACTATTTAACTGCAAGCATACTGATTATCGCTAGAACGCAAACGATGACCAATAGTATTATCGTCACGATTTCGCTTGCTATGTACGAACGGATTGCATATTCAGGATTTCCTTCATAATACTTATAAGGAACCAAAAATGGAACGAAAAAAAGACATTTTATGGAGCGTCCTCCATTGTTTAATGGTATGCCGCAAGGTTTCCTCTGGATAAACAATCCAATTATTGAGGCAAATGCCCATCCAGATTAAAAGCAATACACCTATAATCAAGCCGGTCAACGGCATAGCAACTCTCTTTGCTGTTCAAGTATGGCTCCGCTCGGTGGGGTCGAAGACCCCACCGAGATGTAACTGCAAGGCTCCCTATTGCTATCATAGACGCTTTGCGCGCGAACCCTGCCTGTCGTGAGGCGAATGGAGCCACCGAACTGTTTGGGCTCTTCTTTGGTCGGAACCTAATCGGTGGAAATGGCGTCCTGAGAGGAACATGGAAAGGAGCAAACAGATGAGATCTTTATTGGTTTTCGCGACCCTCGTGTTAGTGACCGCTGCCTGTGCGCCCGGACAAGCTAGCTCTCAAGACACCCGGACGCCCAGCCCGGTTACCGTAATAAGTGATACGTCCGTTCCTTCGGCAATTACCTCCGGTACTCCCTCGGTGGTATGTCCCTGTCCGAGCGGACCCTTTCCTCCGGCTCCGGCTCCAGGAGGAGCGGTCGGCGGGACTTCCGTGATATGCAACTGTCCGACGATCCCTGTCCCGCCCACCGTTTCGCCTACGGAGGGCATGTCAACCCAGATTCCCGCCTCGACGGCTGATGTCACCCAGGAAGATAACGGAAAAACGTTCTACCTTCATCTCGGTGAGAGTTTCCTGCTCAACCTCGGCACGGACGTATTTGACTGGACCGTCGACATAGATAATCAAACCGTTCTCAGCCGGGTAAAGAATGTGATGGTGATCCGCGGAGCGCAGGGGATATACCAGGCCAACAGTCCCGGACAGGCCGTGCTGACCGCGGTCGGAAACCCATTCTGCCGGAAATCAGTGCCGGCCTGTGCGGCGCCCTCGCTGCTGTTCAAGATTACCGTGATCGTTCAATAGCAAATTGTGGAGACGCGGCGACCGGTTTATCAGGATTGGGCTTCGCGTGCTTGCGCCAATATCGCCTGTACGACTTCGGCCTTCGCGTCCGCATAGTTCTGCGTGTACTTCCAGGTGCGCGCTGCCAGGCGGCGCTTTGTCCCTTCGTAGAGCAGCCTTGCTTCGTCATGCTCCCGCAGCCAGTCGCGGAACAACAGCATCTGCCCGATTTCTTCACATCCCTCCGAGAAGACATGCAGGTTCCCCGCTGCCCTCGGTGCATTTAGCATCCGGTGCTCATACCAATCAGGTTCACGGATCCTCAGCGTATACCCCTTTTCTTCCAGCAGTTTGACGTAGGAGGACTCATCGCTCGAATTTGCCACCGCCAGCACCATGTCGATCACCGGCTTTGCCGGCAACCCGGGCACCGACGTCGATCCCACATGCTCCAGCAGCAGTATTTTGTCTCCAAGTGCTTCCTGTATTTGATTCTTCAGTCGGGCGAATAGAGTCGGCCAAGCCGGATCGTACGGGGCCAGGTGAATGGGACTGTTCAAGGATTGTAGCTCCCCGACGGTGCTCGCGATGATCTGGTCTTCGGTCATCGCCGTATTCGCCTGGGGCGAGTCGCTTGCTCTTTCTTCTTCCATTTTTAAATCCTCCTTGTTCTATTTTCCATTCACTTTAGAAGTGTAGGCTATCTGGCAAAATTCTCTGCCGTCTCGTCCGATATACTTAAGAGTTTATCTCAGTTTATCTCCGTTCATCCCCGGTGAATATGCTCCGTTTCAACTAGTCAGAGACTTAGCGCTGGCCCAAGGCCTGCCCTTAAATGAGGGGGAGCTGCCCGGTTTCAACGCTTGACTGGCGGCGATACTGGGGCTATACTCCCATGATAATAATAAACCGTCAAACGGTTTATTATTATAGAGAGAAGATATGGCACGGATATTAAAAGAAGAAGAATATAACGCAAAGCGCAACCAGATCCTCGACTTTTCGCTGAGCTTGGTCTACGCCAAGGGGTACGCGCAGATGACGATCCAGGATATCCTGGACGGGCTCCACATCTCCAGGGGCGCCCTCTATCACTACTTCGATTCGAAAGAAGACCTGCTCGAAGCTCTTGTGAGTCGCGCCGGGAGTCAGGCAACCCAGGCCTTCCTACCCATTGTGCAGGACCCGCAGCTTTCCGCCATCGAAAAATTCCGCCGTTATTTTGAGGCCTCTGCCCAATGGAAAAGCGCGCAAAAGGAGTTGATCGTCAACCTCCTGGCCACCTGGTATTCTGACGAAAACACTTTCATTCGCCATAAGATGAATGCGGAGTCGTTGAAGGGCACGCCGCGCCTCCTTGAGCCGATGATCCGCCAGGGTATTGAGGAAAAGGTTTTCACGACGCGTTTCCCGGAGCAGGCTGCCATCGTTATTACCGGTGTGGCTCTGAGCCTCACTGATACCATCATTGGGCTGGTGCTCTCCCCTAAACCCGATCGGGCTGCCATTCAGGAAATACAAACCAGGCTCGATGTTTACTTCGAGGCTTACTTCGATACCATCGAACGTATCCTCGGAGCTCCTGCGGGTTCGCTCAAAGTCTTTGACGCAGGTGTTTTCAAAGAATGGCTGGTTGTATCACGGCCGGTACCTGCCTCCAGCTAGAGACCGGCGCGTAAGACTGCCGGATCAAGATCAATGTGAAAAGGAACAATCAAAATGACTACCAGGCTTCTCATTCAATCGATTGGGGCATTTATCGTTGGTGCGCTCCTGCTGGGGCTGTTGACCTTCCTGCCTGCCGGTACCTTCAACTACTGGCAGGCTTGGCTCTTTATCGTGGTCTTCATGGTCACGTTCAGCGTGTTCGGCGTCTACTTCTCCATCAAGGACCCGGCGCTGATCGAGCGGCGCAAGCAGGCCGGGCCGGCCGCGGAGCAGTCCACGTTGCAGAAGATCGTTGCAACCCTCGCGTTCACGAGTTTGTTGGGCCTGTTCGTCTTCTGCGGGCTCGACCATCGCTTCGGCTGGTCTCACATGCCGTCCATTGTCGCCTGGGCCGGAGATGGGCTGCTGGTCCTTTCCTTCCTCATGTTCTACTTCGTGTTTAAAGAGAACAGCTTCGGGGCTTCCAATATCCGGGTGGAGGATAGCCAAAAGGTCGCATCGACCGGTCCCTATGCGCTCGTCAGGCATCCGATGTATGTGGGCGCCACCGTCATGGGCATCGGCATAGCGTTGGGTCTCGGCTCCTGGTGGGGTCTCGTCTTCCTGGTCATCACGGTCCCGGTGGTGATCATACGCATCCTCGACGAAGAGAAGCTCCTGGAGAAAGAACTTCCGGGATATACGGAATACGAGCAGAAGGTGCGCTATCGCCTCCTGCCTTATCTCTGGTGAGTCGCCAGGTTGGGTGAATACGTCTATCAATTCCCGACTCTCGAATCCCGATATCCGAATATCGCTCTTCAATCTCTTTTCTCTACTCTCCAATCTCTGCTCCCAGCAATTCGCTCCACTCATTCAATGTCTTATAGGACAGCAGGATGCTGGGGACAAAATATCTTTCCTCTCTGCTCAGCACTCAGGGCATAATGGGCAACCTACCGCTACAATCACCAAACTTTGCCGCCAGCTTTGGAAATCGATTTTTCCTGGTTTCCTCCGACCAAAAAGTACCGCGTAATTCTGGGCTTTCTCTTCTGTAGAGATGAGCAGGTAATTCTTGTCCAGTTTTATGCTCGTAGGCGTATTCAGCTATATACAGGAACGATTCGTCAGTTGCCCATTCATTTATTTCGGCCAGATCTACAAGAACCTCTGGATCAACAAGCGCCTTCTCGTAAATCCCTTTACCATGGGCAATCAGCCAAGCACGAAAATAGTCGAAACCATCGTCGCTGCAGCCACAATTAATAATGATGGCAGCATCCCATAGGCTGGCATCGTAGGCGCCGTCCATCAGATTATCCATAATAGTCTTGTAAGCGGCTATGTCATCCACAGAGCTCTGAGCCAACAATTCGGTTAACAATTCAACCTGTTTAGAAAGATTGCCTTTACTGGCTTCAAAAGCTCTTTCTATCAAGTTCCAGAAGAGTTCAATCTCCATTTATTCTCTGCTCGGCGAGGGTCTCCTCGCTCCTCATTCTCAATCTAAAATCGTAAATCTGAAATCGAAAATCGTGGGTATCCCCCTTTGTTTGCCCCTTTGCCCTCAGCCCCCTCCCAATTCCGACTCTCGACTCCCGAATATCGAATCCCGATATCCGAATATCGCTCTTCGATCTCTTTTCTCTAACATCTAAAGTCTGAAGTCCAACGTCTGAAATCTACTCAAAGCAATTCTCCCCACGCATTCAATGTCTTATAGTACGGCAGGATGCTGGGAATAAAATGTCTTTCCTCTTTCGCATGCGGGCCGATGCCGGACTGCCCCCATACAACCCCCTGGCCCTCAGGGGCGAAGCGCGCCGAGGTTCCGGCCAGCTTCTTCGCGATCCTGGGGTCTGCACCCGAAGCCTGCCTCACCGCTTCCATCAGCGCCTTCAGAGCCGGGTTGTTTGCGTCACAGGCGATGCCGTTTTCCATCACTAGGAAATGCACCTCCAGCCCGTTTTCCGCGCAATATTTCTCCACGGTCTCTTTTAATGAGTCCGTATCATCCTGGGGTATGGGGCGGATCTCCACACCCAGCATGCCCTCGGCTGCGGTGATGTTATAGACGCCCCGCGTGCCTACATTGATAAAGGGGAATTTGGCTTGCGACTGCCAGCCATCAGCCGACTTGAGCGTCAGGTGCCTGGTGAACATCTCATCCAGATCCGCATGGATGGAGATGAGTCGTTCCGAAAGGTCTTTGGCCGCAGACTTTAATCCCGAATGGCCCTTGGTGCCGCGTGCAATCGACTTCGAAGCGCATGACGCCCCGGTTCTCGATGCAGATCTCGCCGAACAGCTCGTCGCCTTTTTCGCCGGTGCGCTCGCCCGCGATCAGCAAATTGGGAATATAGCTTAATTCATCCTTGAGGGCCTTCAGCACATGCGGTGTTCCCATCGCCTCGGCTTCGCCGTTCTCTTCATTGCCCACCAGTAACAGGGAAATGGGCGGGAAAGGCTTTCCGGATTTCAGCCTGTCTTTCATCCAGACCAGGTCGCTGGCTACAACGGTTTTCATGTCGGCCGCGCCGCGTCCCCAAAGATAATCGCCTTCGACGCGCGGCAGGAACTGGCTGTCGTCCGGGTCGGGCTCGACCACATCGAAGTGACCGGTCAATAAAGTAGAACCGGGGCCTTCACCGGGAAATTTTGCAAACACAGCCGGGTATTTGCCGTCAAAGTAGCGCACTTCCGCGCCGTGGCCCTTGATGTAATCATAGACGAAGGTCCCGGCCCGATGCACCTCGTCCAGGCGTTCATTCGGGCAGGCGGTGACGGAGGGGATGCGGATCAGGTGCTGGGCCAGGTCGAGGATTTCGGCGGTCTTGTCGGGATAGGTTGTTTCTATGATGGCTTCGCCTGCAGGGCGGAAGCGCACAGGCAGTTCAGGGTGTGCGCGCGCCTCCTCGCGGGCATGCATCAGGAATTCGGCGATCTTGCCGGAGTCCTCGCCCAGCGATCCTATTCTGGCTGCGATCTCCTTCACATCTTTTCGCACCTGCTTCTCGCGTGCCTCGGCCAGGGTGCGCAGCAGCGGCAGCGGCACTTCGGTGTTGGCGCCCAGTTCTTTCTGGAGGCGGGCGCGGGTCTTCTCCGCTGTGTTCGGTGCGCCCTCCGCCATCTCGACCAGCGGGTGCAGGTCTTCCCACAGCCCAAGGGCTTCGGCGAGAGGCCGCAGTTCGCTGAGCGTCCATTGCAGGAAGCTGCGCATCGCGGCCGGTTTGCCGGTCAGCGGGTTCTCGATCCCGGCGCGTAAACCGTCGCGCGCCGCGATCTGTTCGTTGGCGCGCGCCCGGGCGATATCTTCGCGGTCATAACGGAAGGACCGCGCGAACTCCGGGTCACCGTAGAAGCGGATCAGCAGCAGGTGCTTCAGCGTCACGTTGGCGATATCCACGTCCATTGGGTGACACCCGTCATCTGTGCGGATCTCGACGCGTCCCATCGGAAGGTTGATGCGTGCCATCAGGTTTTGTTTCTCGATCTGGCGGGCCATCTCTTCGATGGGCTCGTTCTCACCGATGGAATAGAGTCCCCGGGTGTAGATGTCACGCAGCTGGTCGCCGGTCATTGAGATGAGCCGCTCGACCGGTTCGGCGAATGAGCGCGCACGCACCGGCGTCCAGTTGTTGTTCCCAAAACGGACTCCTCGCTCCACGAGATCGTAAGAGATGCTCTTGTAATCCTTATAGGAACGATAGAGGTCGGGCAGGTCTATCTCGGCGGGATTGGGGAAGGTCAGGTTGCGGACCGAGTCGTTCTCGGTGAGCGTGACGACCGCATGCCCGTCGCGGACCTGGGCCTGGAGTGGCGTCGAGGCTGCCGTTGCGATGAACAGCGAGGCGAAGGCGCGCAGCAGCCGCGTGGCAGTGATATAAAACTCGGACTTGTACTGGTCCAGGTGCCGGTTGCCGCGCTCCAGCTTGGGCATGTGCATGAAATCCCACGCGAAAAGCGGGTCGGGCAGCGACAGGTTCACATGGATACCCGCGGTGGCCAGCGAGTTCCCGTACAGGTCAACGCAGCGTTCCAGGTAGCGTCGCTTGGCGATGCCCCAGTTCCCGGGAATGGACTCGTGGCCGATGGTGGTGAAGAAAAGCAGGTTGCCATGCCAGGAGTACAGCCGCTCCCCGAACTGCGTTCCGGCGCGCGAAAGAGCGTTCGCCAGCACCGCTTCCATCAGCCGGGCTTCGTATACGGCCGCGCGCGGGCTGTAATAGGGGCGTGTGGCAAACTCCACCATCCAGTGGAAGACCTCGAGTTGGGAAAAGGTACGCAGCCAGGGCGATAAGGTCTCGGCGCGCAGGTAGTCCACAAAGGATTGCTGGGCCGGCCCGGAGCCAACCGTCAACAGGGGGCGGAGCTGCTCGTCCAGCAGGTTCCATTCAAGCTCGAAGCCGTTAAGTCCGCCGGCAGGCTTGTCTTTGTTTGCAGATTCAAGCGCAAGCTTGTATTTCTCGCTGAATTGCTCGGGATTGAAAGTCATGTCTTATTCCCTATCTGAAACTGAGATTGTTTGGAACCATGGTGCAAGAACCAGGCGCTGACGCAAACTTGAAGTTAAATAATCTTCGCGCCCAAGCCCTTTGTTCTTTGAGGGTGCGTTGAATCTTTTTCTCAAAAAGATCCGTGAAGATCCGTCCAGTCCGTTAGATCCGTGTTCTATTCTTAAGTATCAAACGTCCTAGATCTATTTCTTGATCGAATTCAACCCTTCCACCAGCCGCTTGAACGCGCCTTCGGTTCGGTCAACTGGAGTGGCATAGGAGAAACGCACCCAGTCCGCGCCAAAGGGTGAAAAGAACGATCCGGGCACGATGGCCACACCGCAGTTCTCGGCCAGGTACTGACCGAGCGGTTCGCTGTCTGCCAAGCCGCCGGATTTGATGAATTCGCCCACGTTGATGAAGGAATAGTAACCCTTGCCAAGGATGTATTGGAAGCCCTGAGCCTCCAGCAGCGACTTGAGCACTTTGCGGCTGGCATTGGTCGGCTCCACAATGGTCTTCGACGCTTCAGCATAGCCCATTTCGTAGGCAGTCATCGCCACGGCCAGTGAATAGAAGGTGGGCATGACCGTATGCGAGGCGCGCGCCACGATGAACTTGACCACCTCCTCGGAAGCGATCAGGTGGCAGTTGCGGACGTTCGATCCGCCCAGGCTCTTGGTGATGCCGTCCAGGAACATCAGGCGTTTCCGCTCCTCCGCTGAGAAATATTTCAGGAAGGCATTCAAATCCATCGGCTGCTCATCGGTCACGTAGTGGTACATCCAATCGAAGAGCACAAATGCGACTCCCGCCTCGAGCGCAGCCTTGGCGAGGGCAGCCTGGCGCTCGGGTGCGATGGTGAGACCGGTGGGGTTATCGGGGTTGGTGATGACCAGGCCGGCAACTTTGCGCCCCGATTTGGCGGCGAATTCCACACTGGCGCGGATGCCGTCTTCAGAATAGCCCCAGCCGTTGGCCGGGTCGCCCGGCGACCAGAGCACGTTCGCACCGATACCGTAGGGGCCCCAATTGTAGGAGATCCAGGGCACACGTGAAACCGCGATCAGGTCGCCTTCGCGCCCATAGCCCAGGCTCAGCATGGCCTGGTAGGCTTTGACCAGCGCATCGCGCCCGCCGCACGTGCCGAGCACGTTGTTGGGACCATAGCCCAGCGCCGCATCGAGCTTCCAGTATTTCTCGATCACTATCTTGCGGTAGGCGTCCGTGCCGAAAGGCATATCGTAGGCGGTGCCATGTTCGATCTGCATCTGGGCCGCACGCTCCAGGATGGGACGCGGCACGCCCGGTAGCGAGGCGCCGCCGTCGCCCTGCGAGGCATCGAAGGTGGGTGAGCCCGGATTCTTTTCCTTGTACACCTTGAGCGACTTATTAATGAGGAACATGCGTGAGGGCGGGATGGCCATCATGTCCTTCAAATGATTGCTGACCGGCACAAGGTTCGCTTCCGGCACGGCGTAAACGGGAGTGGTATTGGGAATGTCCATGATCGATCTCCTTCTATGAAATTCAATAGATCACGATTTCGATGAAATCCCCGTTGTAGGGCGCGCAAGGCAAGCCGCACACCCTACAACGGGCTCCCTCTCCGATCCTGTGATGTACTGATATTAAGAAAAAAGCCCCGATCGTCAGGGGCTTTTTATTCCGGTATCTTTATGCGGCTCCATGGGAGATTACTTCCACTGGCCGCTATCCCAAGACGAAAAGGAGCGGATATGTCTGGTATTAGTATCAGTGTTATTGAAAGTGATCGGGGTCAACATATTGGGGGTCAATATATCATCCTAAGAAGACAATGTCAAGTTCGCATGTGATCATTAAATGTTTCCATTCATGCCCTTTTACAAGAATACCCGGAAAATGAATGCGATGGGTGTTCTTTCCATCGCATTCATTTTCCGAAGGCCGAAGGTGCAGGTGCCCTTCCTGCAAAGATGTTCTTCTGCACGGGATCCCTTAGCCCTCGCAGATGCAGGTGTTCTTCCTGCCAGGCTGAAAGTCGAGCGAAGCGATCGAGCGAAGCGAAGATGGCGTGAGTAGAAACGATAAGTTATCATAGCGTGATCAATGCGATTGCCACGACCGCGGTAGCCACGCCGATCACTTGCAGGCGGTTCATGTGTTCCATGGCGATCAGCCTGGCCAGGATGGCTGTCACAGCCGGATAAAGCGATCCCAACACCGCGGCGATATCCAGCCGCCCGCTTTGGATTGCCAGCAGGAAGAAAAAATTACCGCCTACGTCGAGCACTCCAGACAGGGTCAGCAGCCCATAAGGCGCGGAGGGAGGAATAAGCGTTTTGCGAGTCGCAAGCGCAAAGGCCGCCAGCAGCGCGCAGGAGGCCAGCCGCCCGGCCGCCAGCGGCCAGAAGACTGCCGTGTCGCTCACCCGGCTTAGTGCGGTGAAGAAGACTCCAAACCCCAGCCCGGCCAGTATCGCCATACCCAGGCCGGCGGGGCGACCTCCGAATCGTTCCGGGCGGGAAAGCAGCCAGATGCTGATGAGGGCCAGCCCGAACCCGACCAGCTGCAATTCGCGGGGCAGGCCCGCGGTCAGGGCGGTGAAGACCACCGGGATGGCTGTTGCCAATATTGCCGACACGGGCGCCACGATGCCCATGCGCCCGGTGGCGAATCCACGCAGCAGGAATCCAAGGCCGACCATACCGGCCAGCCCCGAGAGCGCTCCCCAGGTCAGGTCGGCCGGGAATGATAACGGCTCGAGCCTGACCAGCGCCATGACCACCAACAGGACCAGCCCTACAACGTAAGAGATAAGGATGGTGTGGAAGGTGCCAAGACGACGCGCAACCACGCCGTTTGTGAAATCGCCCGATCCCCAGGCGGCAGCGGCGGACAGCGCAAATGCGGCTGTTAGCAAAGAGGAAACCATACCGGCCTATTTTACGTTCTTTGCGAGATTAATTTCGAACGAATTATGCAGCCGGTAGGTCTGTTCAAACCCGGATCGGTGCGCGCCTAGCTCTTTGTGCTGGGAAATCCGGCCATCAATCGGGCCGCCATCACCGTGTTCCATCAAAAGGCCAGCACCACCCCGATCCAGAATCCAATGAAAATCGGTGCCTCGGGACCGGATCAGGCTGGTCCCCAGGGACAGGTGTGTTCAAGACGATGAAGTCTACCTAACCCATTTGTAACTACCCACCCCCCGGTTGCTGGTTTCTCCGAAAAATGAATATGAGCGGGTGTTCTCCCCCGCTCATATTCATTTTTCGAAATTTCTAGTCCCAGGCTGAAAGCGTGGGACGGCGGGTTAGTAAATACACCCATTGCGGAAAACAGGACACAAAGGGTTATTGCCGCTAGTCTTTGAAGAACTCCGCCAGCACGGGGGCCAGCACATCCATGGCAACGTCGTGCCTCTGGCCCTCCAGCGTGCGGTGCTGCGCATGCGGAATGGCCTTCGCAAGCGCCTTGGCCGTCTCGCCCATGAATGGCATGAGTTCATGGTTCGCGCCCTCCGTCCATCACAAGCGTAGGCACGCCCACTTTGCCCGCCCGTTCGGTTGGCACCGACCGGTCCGCGCCCAGAGCCGCGGCATCGTAGGCAAGCGTGGGCGCCACAGCCTCGAACATGGGCCACATCGGCGCCTGGCGCATTCCCTCAACCTGTTCGGCGGGCGTGCCCACCAGTTTCATGAACAGCACCACCGCATCACCGCGGCGGTTCTCCGCCAGCGATGCCGTCAGCTGCTTTCGGTATTCCTTAAATTCGCTTCGGGCGGCAGCGTCGGAGTTATACGGAGCCTCGTATATCGCCAGTTTTTTGATCTTGTTGCCGAGCCTGAGGGCGGTTTCCAGCGCCAGCGATCCGCCTGACGAGGTACCAAAGAGGTACACGCTCCCGCCGGCCTCCTGGATGAGCGCGTCGATATCTTCGACCTCGCGCTCGATGTCATAGGGTTTCGAGTTGCTGCTTTCGCCCCGGCCGCGCCTGTCATATGTGATGACCGTGAAGTTCGGCGCGAGCAGTTTGGCCAATTCCGGCATGGGCCCAAAGGACCGGTAGCAAAGCGCGCCATCGACCAGGATCACCGGCTGTCCCTTTCCTGCTGTTTCGTACGCAATCGTCGTCCCATCTTGTGAAGTTACCTTTTTCATGATTTTCTCCTTCTCTAAAGTGGTTTCGCTTGGCTATATGTCTCGATCAGGCCGCGTCGTGGGCTTGTTTCAGCCAGGTCAGCACTTCCTTGCCCACTTGCTTCGGGTCACGGATGCGCACGCGGTGCGTGACCATGCTGTTCCAGTTCCCCGAGGGCTCGAGTCTGCCCTTTGGCTCCACGCCTTTGAGCTTGATACCGATATCCATTCGATCGGCCGTGACCCCGATGACCGCGAATTTCTTTTTGCCCTTCAGCAGGCTCAGGTAGGTATCGGTCGGGTCTACGTTGACGTCCTGGCCAAATTTCTTTGTTTTTTGCATGAGCTGATCGTAGGTGGCGCGCCAATCAGACTTGTTCCCGCGAAAGAGCTTGTCGATCTTTTCATCGTTGCCTACTCTCGGGCCGCTGGCCTGCTTGAACGTCAGCACGATCGCCATGGCATGTCCGTGACCCAGGCGTAATCTTTTTTGAGCCAAGCCACAACTTCTCCAACCTTGACGCTCGGCTCCAGCAGGCCTTTCTTTTTGGCCTCCGCCCTGAAATCGTTGGGCGTCATGCCGGTTTGGGCTTTTATGGTATCGAGATAGGCTTTGAATGTCATGGGTTGCCTCGCTTACTTGGTTTTCTTTTTCGGGTGATAGATGAGGGTAAGCACGCCTGCCGGGCCAACCGGTTTTGCTTCCACCAGTTGCAGGGCGTAACTTTCGTTCCGGTCATGGAAGAGACGTTTTCCGGATCCCAGGATGATGGGAAAGACCATCATCCTGATACCATCGATGAGATCGTGCTGCATGAGTGTGTCTACCAGCTGGCCGCTGCCGGCCACCAGGATATCCTGCCCCGGCATGGCTTTCAGCCTGGACACTTCTTCCGCCACATTGCTTTTGATCACTGTGGAATTCTTCCTGGCGGGCTTTTCCAGCGTTGTTGAAACCACGTACTTGGGCATGTTGTTCATCATGTCGGCAAATTCCCCGGTTCTGGAAGGCCAGGCCGCCGCGAACTCCTCATAGGTTTTCCGACCGAGCAGCAGGGCGTCGCTCTGCATGATTTCATCGAGCTTGAACTTGTCGCCTTCCGGCCCGCGTTCGAACTGAAAAGCCCAGCCGCCGCGTGCGAATTTTTCGGCCCCGCCCGGGTCTTCCATGACGCTATCCAGCGTCATAAACTCCGATACGATCACTTTCCTCATATCCACTCTCCTTTGGCTGCGGATTGGATATGTCCATCATAACCGGACTAAAAGGCTCTGTCTTGTATAAAAACGACAGCAGCTCAGTCCGCCTTTGATCGATGATTTGAGCAGGGGTGAGCCCGATGAAGTGCTTCAGCGATCGGGTCAGGTGTGGCTGGTCGAAATAGCCGGTCTGATAGACGGCATCCAGGATGGGGATGCCCTTCTTTAATAAGCTGGTCGCATATCGGGCGCGTTCGATCTGATAAAAATCGTTCTGCGTCATTCCGGTCGCCCGCAGGAATCGACGCTGCACAGTGCGCAATGATGCGCCCGCAGGTTCTCCCTTCAGTGCAGCATCCACCACGGGGTCATATACCAACAGGCCGTCGCGCACCAGCCGGTTCACAAACGTATCTGCATTTTCATAATCGGGGAATTCCCACGTAGAGCTGTGCAGCCAGAACGAGTCCCTCCCGGCTTCGGGCAGGGTGGGGTCTTGCCGGTCCATGATCATTTTTGCAGGCAGGTCTGGCAGGAATACCCCGGCCTTAAACTGGATGCCGAAGAACTCGGCCTCCGCATGACCCTCTGCCGGCGTGGCCCGGGTCTCCGGCCCGCGCACGGTAAGGCTTAATTTGTCGTGGTGTTTTGTCACAACCATCCCCCAGTGACTCTCGGCGATTGAGATAAAAGGTTCCGCGCGCTCACTCTGGCTGCGCCAGATGCGTTCGACAAATGGCGAGTCTGAGGGCCTTTCGTCACACGTTAGATCCATGCTCCCACATCCTGCATAACTCTAAAGAGGTTCCACAAGCCAAACTAGCTGACAATAAGATCGGAATTTATCGGTGCCGCCCGGGTCTGCGTTGAAAAGCCAACGCGATATCCGGCTGCCTTTGGCAGGCGCTATTATAAACAAAAACGATTTATTCTCGTAGATGCTATGAATAGGATAGGCCGCCAATCTGGCGGCCTATTGAAGAGGTTTTCACAATAAGGATCAGTCTATGTATCGCGCTAGCTGACCAGCATCCACTTCGCATATTTTCCATGCAGGGAGCCGATAGCGCGGGTCATGTGCATGGTTAGCGTGAGCAAAACGAAACCACCTATCGCCAACAGGACCAATTCCCAATACGGCAGGAAAATTCGTCCCGCGCCCAGGTCCACCACCGGATATCCCCAGAAGATCTGGACCACCGGCAGCGCCATAAGGCTCAAAGCCACGGAGATAAATGTAACCTCCAGCGTGAAATATACAATGCCCAGCGGCATCTGCAGCACCATGTACAGCATGGAAAGCCACGTGTGCTTGTCGGTTACCAGCGCCTTTAGGCGCTCGAGCCATTTCAAACCCGGCTGCGCGAACAGGGGTCGCCGCGGCATGCGTACGCTTAACAGGGCTTCCACCAGGCGTCCTTCGAGCAAGGCCAAGCCCTGCACCGAAAGCATGAACAGAATAGCGAACGGCACGCCGATGATCAGGATCAGCAGCGAGAGCGAAAGCGAGGCCCCCGTCACCACCCAGGTGAAATAAATGATGCCTGTGACGAACGCAATGAACATGAACAGGAGCGAACCCCAGGTATGCGGATCGATATATACGCCAAAGGCGCGTCCCCAAAAGGTATCCGGCTGTTTGATCTGCTTTACCGAGGGTGTTGTGCGCCGTTCGATCTCCCGGTAGGCGGAGGCCGTTTCCTCGGGCGTTCCGTAATCTGCAATAATGGACTTCAACGCCTCCGCTTCGCTCACCTCCGGCGTTTTTTCGCGCGCTGCTTCCAGCGCCACGGACAGGTGCTCGCGTGCATCGGCCTGAGCATCCTGGATGAGGGCGGCATCGCTCCCCTGCATTTCCTTTTTCAAGGCCTCGAGATATTCTTCGATCGTATTGAACATGTCATCACCCTTTCAGGTTCGCGTCCACGAACCTTTTCGTCTGTTTCCAAATTTCCAGCCATTCAGCCAGGGCCGCCCGCCCATCTTTGGTGATCTTGTAATACCTGCGCGGCGGACCCGAGACCGACGGCTCGACCATGCTTTCCAGCAGGCTGTTCTCCTCCAATGAGCGCAGCACCGGGTATAGTGTGCCCTGCTTCATCATGGGAATGTCGGGCCCGCTTTCTTCGAGCATCTTTGCAATCTGGTATCCATACATGGGTTCGTGGCTCCGGCTTAAGACGCTCAACAAGACGAGCGACGAGGTCCCCGCATTGAGTTCTTTCTGGAATTTTTTGGTGTTTGCGGCTGGTTCGACCATCCCTGCTCCCTTCAGAATATCAAGTTGTTATTACTAATAACTTGATATTAGTATAAAGTTGATAATATGTCAAGGGGCAGACTACCGGAATTCCGGCCCAGGCCCGCTTTGCCGCGAGAAAAAAAGGCGGATCAATGACTTGATTTTTATATTCATCCGTGAAAGGGTTGGGTTACCCCCTATGCTGGAGAAGTGTCAATTACTTTTGCTGAGGAGCCATTAGGTTTCATTTTATTCCCACTCACACTTTGTTGCTAGAATGCCCGAAAAATGAATGTGATGGGCGTTCTTTCCCATCACATTCATTTTTCGGAATCTCTAGCCCCAGGCTGAAAGCGTGGGGCGTGAGTAGATACTTCATTTTTTGCTTCCTGTTTGCATCGCTCGGCGAGGGACTATGTCCACTCCGAGATGTGACGGCCGGCCTCCATTAAGCTATTCTATGCACATTCGATTTTCAAATCATTTTATGTAATATTCAACACCCCTCTTGATGATGTCTATTAATTCCTCATCCATATTCTCATATTCATCTGGAATATCCAGGTTTTCTATTTTCGGCAAAGAGACATCACGAAATAACCCTAAGATCCGAGATTTATACCTATTTTCCATCACCAAGATTAAGTCAGCCCATTCTATGTCGTCATTCGAAATTGGATGCTTACTTTTACTACTCACGCCTGCAGAACGCACTTCAATTCTTTTATCTTTTTTATAGATATTTTCAGCGGTTGGGCTACGCCATAGATTCTTTCCGCATACAAATAGAATATGCGGTTTTGTATGTTCACCTTTATCTTTCTTCTGAAGATGTTCTGTTTTATTCATCATTGCGGGAAAGGAATTTTGTTGGGTTAAACCCACCTGCCGCCTTCGATCAATTTAACTTGTCCGACAAGATATTGCGTCAACCCCTTGTAAAGGGATTATACGGCAGCTGGGTGATAACCTGTCGGCGGCCTAATAGCTTACAGGCGGCCTTACCCCCCTATGCATCGTTCGGGATGGCTCACCCGCTCGGCGAGGTGTAACCAGATCTTTATGCAGCCAGTCGCCGGGATATTTTCAATAAGACCATTACCAACGCGCCAAGCGGGATGAGGAACAGGGCCACATTCCACCCACCCGTATAGTAATCTCCGATCGCCAGCCGCGAGAGCGTCTTGATCGGCGAGAAGTCCAGCAGAGTGCTGATGGCCACCGCGGCCAGCAGCATCAGCGAGAAGACGAATTGCGAGCGCTCCCGGTCTTTGAAGAGGACCGCTCCCAGCGCGGCCGTGGTGGCAGTCATCCCGGCCGTGGTCACTCCCAGCAGCAGCACCCAGCCGGGGTTCTGTACGACCACCTCGTTCCAGCGCAGCAGCGCCAGCCAGGCCGCGCACTGGATGATCGCAAGGATGACCGGCGCGGTGATCTTCGCCAGGATCATCTGGTTGATCGTTAATGGCGCGGCCAGCAGCGTCGGCAGCGTGTTGTTCTCCACCTCCTCGGTGAGCGAATTGATCACCATGCTGCCTGCCACAAAAGCCGGGAAGAACATCAACACCGGCAGTATGATCGAGTAGATCAGCTCGAAGGAAGTCGGCGCTTTGCCGCTCAGGTCCGTGTAATGCACCGCGATGCCGCTCTGGGCGCGCAGGGTATTCTCGTATTGTTTCAGCGGCTCCTGGATCACCATGCGGATCAACGAATTGGCGGCATCGGCCCTGTCCGCCAGGTACAACTTGATCTCCACTCCGCCCTGGCTGCTCGCGGGTACCGCGATGATCGCGTTCACTTCGTTTCGGTAGAAGGCGGCTTCTGCCGCTGACAGTGTGGCATATGATTTGAGACGCAGACCGCGCGCGCTCAGGAACGACTCCAGCGGGTTGCCGGAGCCGCCCACCATCCCGATGTTGATCGCTCCGCGTTCATATTGCAGGATCGTGTCCGGGTCATATACCGAGAGCACCCCCAGCAGCAGCGCCGATGAGAACGAGGCGATGAACAACTGGATGAGGATGGCGATCACGATCGTGCGGTCGCGCAGGACGCCGGCCAGTTCCTTCTTGATGATCGCCAGGAAAGCATTCATCACAGCCCCCTGATCAGGTAGTAGTTATAGATGAAGTGCGCCAGCGTCCCGATCGCCAGTGCAAGCATATAAGGGAATCTCGCTTTGGTATTCAAAAGGATGACGATGGCCGTGAATGTGAAATGTGCGAATAGCGTTACGAGCAGAAGGCCGCTCGCGCCGAACATCGCGCCCGAGATCGCCCCTTGCGACACCGCCTGGATGGAAACCAGGAGCAGCAGTTTCTCGCCGATCAGAAAGCCCAGTGCCGAGAGGAACGCCAAACCCAGCAGGCCGCGCACGCTCCTCACCAGGCCGTGTTCTGCCAGCACCACCACTCCAACCGATTTGGCGACTTCCTCCACGCCCGCAGAGGCGACGAGCACCGCGCCAAGGATCATGCCGGAGGGCAGGTTGGTCGCGAAGGTCAGGAAGACGATCTGCACCAGGTACACGGCGGGGATTACCAGCAGGCTCCACAACGGAACGGAAAGGTACGGCCGGGCGCGCGCCATAACCAGGTAGATCGCCTCGGCGACCTTGCGCGTGATCGGCCGGTAGCCCATCAGGAATTCTTCGTTGAGCATTCGGCTCCCGGCGAACAGGGCAAAACCAAAAATAGCCGTCATGGGCAGCGAGGGGAACAAGTATTCCCGCCATCCAAACGCTTCCCCGCGATACATCTTCACCGCCAGCGTCAACGGAGACAGGTACGCCAGTTCGCTGACGTTTGTGAACATCGCGGGGAAAACCAGGTAGGCCGTCGTCAGCACCGTCACCAGCATGGCAATGAAGGTGATGTCCTTGAATGTCCGGTAGAACAGCGGCACCATCAGGTAGATGGCGAATATGAACAGGATGGTGGGCGTGTAGATCATCAGCACCAGGGGAAGGTTCGCGTGCGTGAGGGCACCTATCAGCACGGTGGTCACAAATGCAAAGCTGGCGTAGGGCAGCATCTTGCCAAGGATGATCTGGAACGGCGTGACCGGTGCAGACAGCAGGATGGTCAGGCGGCGGTTGACCTTTTCTTCCATGAAGCTGCTTGTGAAAAAGATGCTGATGAACGTGATCGGCAGGATGTAGAGCAGCGCCAGGATCACCTGCGTGAACGGTACGGGCGGAGGCGCCAGCGAGGGGATGATGACTTCCTCCGCTCTTGCCAGGGGCGCTACGCCGCCTGGAGATGCCTGTAGGCTGCTGGGAGGGCCGAGGTAATTAATGCCAACCCGCAAAGGGAAGGCCTGGTCATACGGATAAGCGCCGCCGATGCGCGCCAGCTCCTCCTGCTCCAGGTATTGCTTCAGTGCCTGTACGGCATACAGGGACTTGTCGTCCTCCCTGTGGATCACCTGGGCGCCGTCTATCAGGGCGTCGATGGCGTGTTGGTTCAGGAGCGCCTCGCCCTGGTTCGCATTGACCACGATTGTGGCAAAACGATTGTCCCGGATGGCGGGGGCGTCTGCGGTAACCCCGATCCGGTACAAACCGCTGCCGAGCGCCACCTGGCTGCGGAGGGCATACGCAGACAGGCCGAGCAGGGCCAGCAGCAGTGCTACGGCGAGCGGGCTCGCGGCTCCGCTGAAGCGCTGGCGCACGCGGCTTACTTCGCGCCGGGCGATTATGAAGATTTGACTCATCCGTATACCCTACAATCACCTTTCTGCTTGTGGTGTTCAGCCTTGATCATCATCCCAGCGCCGCCTTTAGCGAGCGTTTCTTAATTGCAAAAATTAGCCTTGACCAGCAAATGCAGGCGGCGTTGAACAAAAACCGGCGTCAATTTACTTTGCCGTACCACAGCAAAACGTTTTTTTTAATAACTCAAGTTGCTACCTATGGCATTCAAACACCAGATTTGTCAAAAAGCTTAACGCAAGGACGCAGAGTTGTAAAGAATCCCCGAAAAACTTCGCGTCTTTGCAACTTTGCGTTGAATCTTAAGTCATAATCGGTCAAGGTGGCAACTTGGGTTAAAAATAGAAAATCCAAAAAATCTCTGTTTATCTCTGGTGAATTTTCCTTTAGGAAATACTCTCTTAGCGATAAAATCGAGCCATGATCCAATTGGCGGACGTCTCCAAACTCTACCATAATACTATAGCCCTCGAGAATCTGAACCTTCAGATCGAGGCCGGTGAGATCGTTGGCCTTATCGGGCACAACGGCGCAGGCAAAAGCACGACCCTTAAAATCGTGGCCGGGCTGGTCGAGCCTACTTCGGGCTCCGTGCGCGTCATGGGGCGCGACCTCCAAAAAGAGGGCATCCGCATCAAACAGCACATAGGCTACCTGCCGGAGGAAAGCCCGCTCTATGAAACCATGACTGCCCGGCAGTACCTGCTATTTTTTGCCGACCTCTACCGGCTGCCGCGCGCCCGGGCGCTGAAGCGCATAGACTACCTGCTCAATTCGCTGGACCTGCCGGAGAAGGATAAGCTGACCGGTGAATTTTCCAAGGGGATGAAGCGCAAGACCGCCATCGCCCGGGCACTGCTTCACGACCCTCAACTTCTGATCCTGGACGAGCCCAACTCAGGCCTCGACCCGCTTACCTCGTTCTTTATCCTCAATTACTTGAGGGCCCTCAAGAGCGAAGGGAAGACGATCATTCTTAGCGCTCACAACCTGTTCCACGTCGAGACCATCTGCGACCGGGTGGGGATCATCAAGAATGGGCGGCTGCTGGTCTTCGACAAAATGGAGGCGATTCGCGCCCGGCTGGGGAAACGCGAGTACCAGGTCGTCTTCAGGTCGGACTCGCCACTCGACTATGAGAGGCTGAACGGCAGCTATGTGTTTCGTACGGCCGAGGTGGATGCCATCGCTGCGATGCTCGAGACGATTTCAGCCAACAAATGGGCCTTGATCGACCTGTCCATCAAGGAATTTGCCCTCGAGGAAATCTACGTCAAGATGATGACGAATTGACTCATCCATTGCACACGCAGGGTATAAGATCATGGCCTTCTTAAAGCAGGGAAAACTGGCAAAGAAAACGAAGCTGTTTATCGTGATAGGGCTTGTTGCTGTGGCCCTCCTGGTCGCGGTTGTGATCCTCCGGCGTCAGGCAGCCAACCCGGTACACGACTTCAACATCCCAAGCGGCCAGGTTCCAACCATTCCTCCCTCTGCCCCTTCATATATAGTAACTATTCACAGTCTCGGAGCCTCTGGAATATCAGGCACGGCCACCTTCAAGGACATTGCCGGGGCCGTCGCTATACTGGTCCATATCGATGGCCTGGAGGAGGATGCCATAGCGCCAATCGAGCTTCACCACGGCGCGTGCGCCTCGCCCGGGTCCCTCGCCTACGTGCTCGTCACCCCCGATGCCCTTGAAGCGGAAACTGACCTGACCATCGACCTGGCACAATTCAACACGCAAAAACCCATGGCGGTCCTTATCTACGAATCACCGCAGGATCGCACCGTTGTCGCCTGCGGCGATCTTCCGTAATAGCCTTTCTTAAGTCCGAAAATTAGCCTCGGATCAGCAAATGCACGCGGCGTTGAACCAAATCCGGCGTAAGTTTACTCTGCTCTACAACAGCAAAACGTTTTTTGAATAGATGATCCAATTAATCTCTGCTTACAAGTACTCGTTCTTGCTCTTTAGTTATCTTCTCTTATCTCCGTAAATCCCCGCCTATCTCCGTTCATCTCCGGTTGCAGGTCCTCGTTCTTTCTCTTGGCAAGTACCTCCGCTCTTCTTTGTGTCCTTAGTGTTTAACTCTCTTTCTTAAATGAATAAACTCCAACTTACCACAGGTGCCTCCATGGAAAACACATCCACCTCCACCGCCGATCTCGACCTCGCCATCCGCAAAAACCGGATGGTAAACGCTACCATCACCCTTTCCCATAATGGCTCCCCGATCTCCAACCGGGATGTAGTTGTCGAGCAAAAGAATCACAAGTTCCTGTTTGGGACCAACTGGGGAGAAAGCAGCATTGCCCTGGCAAATGGCGAATTATCAGGGAAAGAGAAAGAGCAAGCCGAGCTGCGCAACGAGCGCTTCCTCCAATTATTCAACCAGGTGACGCTTCCCTTTTATTGGGCCCGTTTTGAGCCGGTGCGCGGACAGCCGCAAACGGAACGGATACGCAGCACGGCTCAATGGTATCGGGAACACAACTGCATTGTAAAAGGACATCCCTTATGCTGGCATACGCTGACCGTTGACTGGCTGCTCGAGATGAGCAATCGCGAGATCCTTCAAGCCCAGGTGGAGCGTATCCAGCGCGATGTCGCCGATTTTTCCGGCCTCATTGAGGCATGGGATGTTGTCAATGAAGCGGTGATCATGCCCATATTCGACCGTTACGACAATGGCATAACGCGTTTGTGCAAGGATATGGGACGCATAAAATTGATCCGCACCATGTTCGAAACCGTGCGTGCCGTCAACCCTCGAGCAGTCTTACTTCTGAACGATTTCGATGTTTCCCCCGCCTATGATATTCTCATCGAAGGCTGCCTGGAAGCCGGTGTCCCGATGGATGTCATCGGTATCCAATCGCATATGCACCAGGGATATTGGGGCAGCGCACGGACGTTGAGCATCCTCGAACGCTTTGCGCGCTTCGGTCTTCCCATCCACTTCACAGAGAACACGCTAGTCTCAGGGCGCCTCATGCCTCCTGAGATTGTCGATCTCAATGATTACCAGGTGAACGATTGGCTGAGCACGGAAGCAGGGGAGGAGCGCCAGGCGCAGGAAGTGGTCCTGCACTACAAGACGCTTCTATCCCATCCTTCCGTGCAGTCCATCACCTGGTGGGATCTATCTGACGGGGGCTGGCTCAATGCGCCCGCCGGTCTATTGCGGCAGGATCACTCCATCAAACCCGCCTATGCTGAATTGTTGAAGTTGGTGAAAGGGGAGTGGTGGTTGAAGCCCACCAGCAAAACCACCGATGCCAATGGGCAAATCTCCCTCACAGGCTTCGCGGGTGAGTATGAGCTATCGCTCGACGGTCAAAGATCCAGGTTTTTCTTGAACGATAAAGCCGATGAAATGATTTTACTCAGGCTTTAGAGATGGGCTGTTTTGCAATCCCCACCCGTTCTTGGGGCGAGGTTGTAGTGTCTCCCTCCTCTATTTTGCCGCGAGTTGTCCACTTCTCACCGGTGCTATTTTTGGGGATGGTTACCACCTCTGTGTCGGAAAGGCAATTGCCTATTGCGGTCGCGTTGCTATGCATCTTCGCTTTTCGCAGTGGCTATCCAATCCATGCCCGTAATACCATGTTGTCCAAGCACCAAACTCAACTGTGCGCCGTGTTCCTGAACATGCCGCATACTGTATAACTGAAGCTCCAAGAAACTGGGTTCCATCCACTCGAATACGCAACGTTGTTGGGCTCTCTCGTCTGTTAGCGCTTCGATCGTCGATTGGCACTTCTCGCGGCAGGTGCTCAGATATGTAAGAATCTGATCCTTTGTGTAAGGTTGCTCCGGCAACGCCCCAACCATAAAAGGAGATGGTGGCGCAAAACCTTCCATGGTGCCTGTTAGATATAGGTCAAGCCATTTCAATGCGTGGTAGGCAACAAACCAGAACTGACCATAGCGTTCGTCCTCTGGATTGGTATACACTACGACAGTCCAGAGATGATCAGGGCACAAATTTATCGCATCACCGAGCATATCGATGGCAGCCCCAAATTGCTTCCAGGTGCTTGCTTTCCAGTCGATCTGCATCTTATACCTCCTGAAGTAGGTTGTATGTATTCAGCAAAACCGTTGCATTTTCCATCGATCTGCAATAGCTCGAGCGGCCCAGCTCGCGTTTATATGTACCGCATAATATGCTATGGGCGGTCCGTATAAAACCCCAAACAGTTCATGATTCTATGCGGCACTACATTAAAACCAAAATCCACTTTTTAACAAGGAACGCTTTTCATATAGGATTCAAAAAGTGAAGAATCACATTACAGATTATATTATGAGATATGAATGACTGAGGCTTGCGTCTCGACTCGGCATTTTAGGTAGAAAATTGAACGCGGTCTTTCTCGCGCCGAGGTGAGACGTACTGAGTTAGAATGGATTGTGTTTTCAAGATCCCGCGATACGACCGCAAGGTCTCCCGATTGCTCCTATTTGCCTTGGATGCAGTTTGGTAATTGACACCTGCCGTCAGTCCATGGCGCTGGTCGGAAACCATGTGCCACCAATACCACCGGTGCCAACGTGGAATTCTCCATAACGGGTTTCGCGGGAGAGTATGAGCTGTCTCTCGACCCTCAAAGATCCACGTTTTCCTTGAACGATAAAACGGATGAAATGATTTCCCTCATGCTTTAGCGAAGGGCTGTTTCGCATTCCCCACCTGTTCTTAGGGCCAGATTGTAGTTTCTCCTCTGGCTCTATTTTGCCATGAGTTGTCCACTTTTTCGGGGAAGCTCACCTGTTTTTATCGTAGCAAAGATGCAGCTTGAGCTTGAAACTGCGTAATTGCATCAAATACACCAAGACCGATACCATTAAAGAGTTGTTCCAGCTCAAGCATATTGTGCGCTAGGAAGATTAGCACAGAGTTATTGCTCGGATCGGCTCGCCACCAACCTCCGAAAGCGCCAGGCCAGCCAACAGCACCCATACCACCGCCACAAGGTTGTGGTCCCGCTTTTAGGGGATCAAGTACCATTGCGATACCCAACCCGAATCCATGACCAGCGTTGAGCATTGACCTGGCTTTTACCAGTTGGTTCTCGCTCAAGCAGTTGGTCACCATTCGTTTGAAGGTTTTAGGCTGTAGCAGCCGGACATTATTCACAGTACCGGCATTTAAGAACATCCGCGCGAAAGTAAGATAATCGTCCACTGTTGACCAAAGCCCTTGTCCACCAGAGACATAAGCCATCCATTCAGGCCGTTCAGGTAGGAACGAGTTACCCGGACCAGCGAGACGCTTGCTTAGTTGACCGGCATCGTCAAATCCGTACGCCACCGCTTGCCGCTGTTGCTTCTCAAAAGGAACAGTAAAGCCGGTGTCATTCATTCCAAGCGGGTCCAAGATTCGGCGTTTGAGTACGTCGCCCAGTGGCGCATTTTCTATGCGCGCAATGAGCAAGCCCAGGAGATCCGTTGAATGACCATAGTGGAATGCCGCTCCCGGTTGATCAATCAAAGGCAGTGCGGCAAGTCTGGCAATCCAATCATCCGGGAGCAATTCACTGTCGATATCGCCGCCCAATGCATCTTTGTATGCCTTTGCAATGGGACCAGAATGCCAGCCTCCATAAGTCAGGCCTGAGCGCTGAGACAGCAAATCTTCAAAGGTAATCGGTCGCTCTGCCGGATCAGTCTGATCCAGCGTGCCTGTAGACGAGCGCAGGACACGCATCTGCGAAAACTCCGGCGCCCAACGTGTAATCGGATCGTTCAACGCGAACCGACCTTCATCAAATAACATAAGCGCCAGCGTAGATGTAATTGGCTTTGTCATTGAGGCGATGCGGAACAATGTATTCATCTCAATTGGCAGCTTGCGTTCTATATCCCTCCAGCCTACGCCCGCAGCCTGTATTACTTTGCCGTCTTGCCAAACCAGCGTTGCTGCGCCTGCAAGACGGCCAGCATTGACAATTTCACTGATAGTAGCCGTGATTGGTTCTTCTCCCATAAACTTTCCCATTCTTTTTGTTGTTGCACTCTCTGAGGTCTCTGCGGTGAGATTTTCTTGCTTTTGTACAAGGAGTCAACTTCTAAGGTACTAAGGTTGGGATGCGGCTTTGCAAAGCGCTTCCAGGCGTGCCGCGCTCGTTGGGTTGGCAGGCAAGGGGTCATTGGATTTAATCGCCGGAAGGATATAGTTCTCAAACAGGCCGGCTGGTATATTGAAATCTTCAGGCTTGAGATCGGAAGTGAATACCACATCTAGATCTTTATCTGGCATTAGTAGAATGTACTGACCGCCATACCCTTGAGCTGCACTTGCTCCAAACGTCTGTACCCACCACAGATAGCCGTAACCGGCGCGCATTTCGTTTTGCATATGCGGATCGATGTGCTTTTCGAGTGATGTCTTCACCCAGCTTGCCGGAACAATTTGCTTCCCATTCCAAACGCCGTTCCGCAGGTATAGATAACCAAACTTTGCCAGGTCGCGTGAGACCATCTGGATGCCGTCTCCTCCCTGTTCCAGGCCAGTTGGAGTGGTCTCCCAATAGACACCCGAGATCCCAAGGGGCCCGAACAGCTTGGCATTGGCAAACTCCAGTGGACTTTGCCCTGTAGTCTTGTTCAGGATGGCGGAGAGAATAGTGATTGCGCCAGTGTTGTAATTGAATTGCTCGCCGGGGGCGGCTTTCATGGGCCGGTCGAGCACATATTTGACCCAATCGGGGCTGCTAGATATTTCCCCAAGATTTACGTCGTCAGACCATTCCAAACCCGACGACATGGTTAGCAGATGTTCGATCGTGATAGCTTGCTTTCGTGCGTCGTTATCCGCTAGTTTCAGGTCGGGAAAATAATCCAAGACTTTGTGATTCACGTTGTCGATTGAACCCTGTTCTATAGCGATGCCTACCAGCGCCGAAACGATGCTCTTCGTGATCGAATGGACCTGTACCGCCCTGTAGACACCAGAAGGCTGAAAGTAGGTTTCCTCTACAATAGAACCATGGCGTACGATAATTACACTATGTATGTTGATCTGTTTGGCATTAATCTCTTCCATCATTTTCGCCAATAATTCGGAATCCATGCCTTGCTGTTCGGGTGTTGAGGTCCGCCAGTCCTGGGTAGGCCAATAGGGACCGTCGCTTGCTGTGAGCGTAGACGCAGGAACCGCGCTGGGGATGGAGGCTGAGGTAGGGGAAACCGTATCAAGGTTGGGCGCGACAGTAGAGCAGGCGCTCAATAGAAAAATAGATGACAAAACCAATCGGAGCAAAGAGCGGTAATGGATTTTCATTTTGAAAATCTCCCTTCAATGTGTGAAGTTGAGACTGGCGGCTTAACGATCCTCGATTTTTCCGATTGGGAAAATGAGGATGAGTTTCAGAAAAAGCTTCGCCGGCTGATTGATGGATTGGATCTATATTATAAGGAATAGGCATTAATAAATACCCATCTAAATGCAGGCCGGCTTGCCAGCGTTACCACAATTTGAATTTCGTCCCCGGCCTTAAAAGACTGTTGGGCTAATTTTATGTAGAGAAAACATGACAAACGGTCCCGCTCGGCGTGGGTCTCCGCGAAGCGTCCCCGGAGCACAGCGTAGGGGGCCGACCCCGCCGACTGAGACCCCCGACCGCCAGGTCTCCCTATTGTTATTATATGCCTTGGATGCGGTTTGGTAATTGACACCTGCGGTCAGTCCGTGGCGCTGCTCGAAGACCATGCGCCATCAATACCACCGATGCCAACGGACAAATCTCCATCGCGGGCTTCGCGGGCGAGTATCAGCTGTCGCTCGACCGTCAAAGATCCACGTTTTTCTTGAACGATAAAGCCGATGAAATGATCTCCCTCATGCTTTAGCGAAAGGGCTGTTTTGCCATCCCCAACGGTTATTGGGCGAGGTTGTAGTATCTCCCTCCTCTATTTTGCCGCGAGTTGTACACTTCTCACTGGTACTATTTTTGGGGATGGTTACCGGAAATTGTGTATAGAGTTCCGCTTTTAGGAGGAAATCAGTCTACAAAATATATAGTTTCTAAGGTGTAGTACTGCAATTGCAACCGATCTGCAACCGAAAAGGAAAGGCGACTCTGATCATTATTCGTAGTATTGCTGTTGTAGCTACACGTTCAGGCGTCCAGTGCACACTTTGTTACTAGAATGTAACAGAAGGGGCGTGGCGGGTGTATCCTGTGAGGTAGCAAGACACCATCACCGGGATGCATCCGGGGTGTGAGCATCAGGGCAAACCGTTGCCGCCTATGAGAGAGAAGTTGCGTTCTCCACTCGTGTTGTTACTTGGTTGCCCGGTGGATTCTCGTCTGGACCTTGAGTCCGAATCGGTGTGTATCACTCACTGCCCATAAATCCACGCCCCAACTTCAAACCCAAGGAGAGTGTAGCATGAGTGAAGATGGTAATGCAAGACCTTCGCGCCGCTATGTGGCCCTGGATATCCACAAGCACTATTGTGTAGTTGCCGCGGTGGATCGCGAGGGAAAGGTGGTGCTCCAACCTGTTCGGGTGGAACACCAGGATCTCGAAGGCTGGCTGAAAAAGAACCTGTGTCGAAGCGATCATGTAGTGATCGAATCCACAACAAATGCCTGGCATGTGTACGATCTGCTGGAGCCGTTGGCGGAACGGGTGCTGGTGGCCAACCCGATCAAAGTGAAACAGATCGCCTGTGCCAGGGTGAAGACCGATATTCGCGACACGCTCATTTTGGCGCGTCTGCTGGCGGCCAATCTGGTGCCCACGGTCTGGGTTCCACCACAGCATGTTCGCCAGATGCGGCAACTGCTTTCCCAGCGCAGGCAAATGGTGGAAACGCACACTCAGATCATCAACCGCATGCACAGCGCAGCTCATCGCCATCATCTGATACACGAGCGAGGCAAACGCTTCAACGAGAAAAATACGGCCTGGCAGAAAGATGCTCGTCTCTCTCCGATCGAACAATTTCAGCTCGCCCTTGAGATGGAAAATCGTGCCTACATCGAGCAGCAGATCGGACGAATTACTGAAAAGGTTGCAAAAATAAGTTACCAGAAGCCTTGGGCAGAGAGTATGACCTACCTCATGCAACTGCCAGGCTTTGGCGTGATTACGGCGATGACCGTGCTGGCAGCCATTGGAGATATCGGACGCTTCGAGACTCCGAATCAATTAAGCAGTTATTCCGGACTGACGCCGGGCCTGGAGCAGAGCGGCACAAAGAATCGCGGCAAAGGCATCACCAAGGAAGGACGTCGCGAACTGCGCTGGTCGATGGTGGAAGCCGCCCAGATGGCCGTGAAGTCGGACCCGCTCTTGAAACGTCGTTTTCAGGAACTCCAACATCGGATGCATCGCAACCCGGCGATCGTGACCATCGCTCATCACCTGCTTGAACTCGTCTGGTATGTGCTGACCCGCCGCGAACCTTATCGCCATTTCTCGGAAGAGAAGATCGCCTACAAGTATTTGTCCTGGGCCTGGCGAATGACCGATGAGGCACACGATGGATTGACCCGCCAGCAATTTGCGCGCTACTACTTGATGCGGCTTGGAATTGGACATGACCTGAACCGTGTGGCGCTTGACCCCAAACATCCGCGCCGCCTGGCAAGTGAAGCTGACCTGTTGATCCTGAGACCTGAACTTCAAAAGATCGAATAACCCACGCAATACTCCCGATAAACACAAACAACCCCACCCCGAAAACAAAGAATAGGGCGGGGGCGTGCACGGCTGTCTCCACTTTGAAAACCACGATCCCTGGCTACAAAAAAACAGTCCCGAAGGAGATCTTTCGGAACTGTTTTCCACCTATTATCTATTTTCAGACTTTTTGTGGCTTATCTCTTGACACTGCTGTTAATCGGTAGCCTGCGTTTTTTATATTCCAGACTTTTTTCGGTTGTCATCTTTACACAACATTTGGCAATTATCAGCGGTTGTTTTACCGCCTTCATGCCAGGGTGTGATATGGTCTGCTTCCATTTGTTCTATCTTCCATTTCTTTTTGCAAACAGGACAAATACCTTTCTGTCTTTCGTATGCTTCTCTTTTTTGTTTGTCAGTAAACGATCGAATACTCAGGAACTTTTCTTTTCTTGTTAGCATTACAACGACGTTTCACATTACAACGACGTTTTGATTATTACTACGACGTTTTGCGACGAGGTGCCTTTTTTGAGCGCTGATGAAGTTGCTTTTGAGTGTGTTTGCGATGGGAACAGTAGGCGGCATAGTTTCTCCGTTGATGGTAATTGATCGAGGCCAAGGCATCCTCAATTGGACGAGTTTTCGCGGTGAGCGTCGGGGCGACCAATTGCCGGACTTGCGCGGCGGTAAGCGCCGGAATTTTTTTTGGAATACCAGGCACAAACGAATCAGGAATAGATGAGCCATAAAGCTTTGAAGCATTTGATGATGCCATCCCCACCAAGTCCGAGTTTCGTAGTGGTCCATTCCGGTTTCGCCTTTGGCCTCTTCGAGTGCGGTTTCGATTGGCCATCTCAAGCCGCTAATGCGAATGAGCTCCTGAGTCGGATAATGCCATGGCGCATTGCTCAGATAGAATTTCTCTTCAGGTTGGGGTGCAAAGCTACGACGACAGATGAGCCACTGACGAATGCTGGGCAGGCGATCATGGGTGGGGGTCACACGCAATACCGCAAACTCAGCGACCAACGGACCCTTGCTGCCTTCATGGATCAGATGACGATGCCAGGCGGACCGCGGCAGATGCCTGGCAAGCACCCGTACCTCTTCCGGTGCTGGCGCACTGCGTCGAACGCGCCGATGCAAGCGGGGACGACCCATGAGACCGGGACCTGGTTCTTCAATCAGCGGTGTGCGCAACCAGACGCGCGTGTCACTCGGCACCTCGGCCATATACCATTTGTCCAGTGCCGCGATGGCATCCGAAAAAGCCGGATTTTTCCCGTAACTTTCGTCGTAGGCGACCCACTGGAAAGGAACGATCCCACGCTCCTTCAATTCCCGCAACATGCCCAGCGCCAACTCGCCCTCTGTTTGAAAATGAATACTCTCCGGCAGACCACAAGCCTTCCGCAGTTTTCGATGATCCGTCGCGAACCATTCCTCAGGAAGGTACAGCCGCCCATCCATAAAGCTATAACTGCCACGACCGGCGTACGCCAGAAACACGCCCTCCTGGCAATTCGCAATCTTGCCCAAGTGGCCGCAATATTGATGGGCCACGCCAATCGAGTGTTTCCCTTGCTTGGGAAAGCCACTACCGTCTACGATCGCCACGCCGTCGCGTTCTCCCAGCCAGGCAGCCACTAGAGTCTGCAAGTGCACAATGAAAGGAGCCGTATCCCATTGGCTTTCACCCAGGAACCGCTGCAAGTCCCGGATCGCATTCGGAATCGCACCCAGTAGCGAGAGCACCATTGGCTCGATTGTCTTGCGTTCCAAATTCGATAACTGGCCGCACAGATAAAACCAAGACCAATCGGACTGTTCATGACGTCGAAAAAAGGGCTCAAACCCATGATAGTAATCGACCAACTCTTTGACCGCCGTGGAAACGTTCTGGCGAGTGACAAGCTTGGGTCGCTGCCCGCTGGCCGGTGGCTGACGAATAGAGCGTTGATGAGCGCGAGAATGTCGAGTAGTCTTTTTCATAGCGATCTCCTTCCCGGGATAATCGCCAACAAGTGTAACTCCGAAGAATCATCGTCAGTCCCGAAACGTCGTAGTAAGAATCAAAACGTCGTAGTAATGTGAAACGTCGTTGTAGTGTTAGGATCATTGAAGAAGTAAATATGCATGAAATTTCGGCGCACTCCACAATTCAAGGAAGATTATGACGGTTTAGAAGAAACCGACCAGAGCGACGTTGACAATGCCTTCAGATCTGTTGCAATGGAGTTGCAGGGAGATGTTGAATTATTCATGCGTCATAGAATACGGAGGATGGAAGGCTGGGTTGGAATTTGGGAAGGGCACGTAAAGCAGAATCTGTGTTTTACGTTTCACTATGAATACTTGGAAGATGGTGAAAAGATTTGTTTCTTTAGAAGAATCGGTACGCATCAGATTTACGATAAACCTTAGGGCTGGTTAATAACCAGCTTTTTTGTTTATGAGGGAATGAGGCACCAAAAAAAGAATGCAAAGATCCCTGCTTGGCGAGGGTCTCCCGACCCCGCCGAGACACGACCGTAAGGTCTCCCGACTGCGATTATATGCGCCAATTCGCAACCCCATTAGTATTACAACGCAAGGTTGGTAGAATGCGATCTAAATAACTTGAGATAAAGGAGGCATGGTATCTTTCTCCAATCACTGGCGAGTGAAGAGGAGACAAGAACACCATGCCGAGGAAAATTGTAACCGAAAGCTGCTGCGTGAAGTGGTTGGGTCGAGCTGATCAGATAAGAAGTGGAAGGAAGGCTAGATTCAATCGGGCGCAAATCGAAGCCTGTCCTGCGCCCGAATGCAATTTGAGCAAGAAAGATGTTGAGCGGTTCTTGGATGAATTTGCGCAGTATATGAAACGGTTTAGACCTGCCTTTCTGCGAGTGGAGCAAGCGAAACGAAGCCAAGCGTATGTGCATGGCTTGTTGGGCAATGCCGTGCGCAAGAATGTTGAACAAATGGCGTTGAGTTTGGGAGAGAAGGTGCGGAGCCAGCAGTATTTTGTGGGACAAAGCCAGTGGGAAACGGAACCGGTGATTGCGATCCATCAGGGATTGATCAGGGAGAGCTTGGGAGAAGAAGACGGAGTTGCCTTGATCGATGAATCGAGTGTGGTCAAGCAAGGAGCCGAATCGGTGGGCGTGGCGGCGCAATACTGCGGATCGGTGGGTAAGATCGCGAACGGGCAAGTCGGTGTGTATTTGGGATACGCCAGCCGTAAAGGGTATAGCTTGATTGAGGGTCAGTTGTTCATGCCCGATCCATGGTTTGAAAAGGAATGTGCCGAGCGACGAAATGCGTGTGGCGTGCCGAAAGACCTGGAGTTCAAAACCAAGCCGGAAATTGGGCTGGCCTTGCTGAAAAATGCGGTAAAACGCGGCAATTTGCCCTTTTCTTGGGTGGCGGCAGATGCTCTGTATGGGGACGCGCCTGCGTTCCGTGACGGGGTAGCTGAATTGGAGAAATGGTATTTCACGGCCATCAAGGAGAATACCCCAATCTGGTGCAGCCCACCCAAAGTTCATGTTCTCCAATGGAAAGGTCACGGACGTCATCCGACTCGCTTGCGTTTGAGCGATCCAAGGAGGCATCCCCTTCCAGTCAAACAAGTGGCGAAGAAGATTTCCAAACCAGACTGGCATCGAGCCGTTATCAAAGAAGGCAGCAAGGGGCCTATCGTTTGTGAATTCGCATTCCTGCGCGTCAGTGAATCGCGCGGCAACTTGCCCGGCCCAGAACTCTGGCTGATCATTCGGCGCAATCTGGATGACCCTTCTGAGATCAAATACTTTTTCAGCAACGCACCTGCCACTACGCCACTGAACGAGTTTGTACGTATCCGCGGTATGCGCTGGCCTATCGAAACCATATTTGAAGAAGCCAAAGGCGAAGTCGGTTTCGATCAGTACGAGATGCGTAGCTGGCAGGGATGGCATCATCATATGTTGCGGGTCTCTCTCGCTCATCACTTCCTGGTGCGCTTGAGAATCCGTTTTCAAAAACAGGCTCCTGCGCTCACGATTTATCAAGTTCGACTGTTGCTCTCTGCCGTTTTACCACCAGCTGCCTTGAACATTCAAACTGCCTTAGATCGAGTGCTGTATTATCAGAAACGGAATTTTGCCGCCTATCGTTCCCATCGCAAGGCAAAACTGGCTCAGTTAGCAGCTTTTACTCATGACCTTGCGTTGTAATATTAGAGTGCTCATTCAATCACAAAAATCACGGTTCAGCACTCCGCTCTTTCGCTCCCAAACCTCCTGCAGTCCACAATCTGAAATCGAAGATCGCCCCTCCTCTTGCTCGCAAATGACATCCGGCACTTGAATGTCATATCCACGGGACATTAAAATGGATATGACCTTCAGTGATGCCTCGCCCCTTGAGCGGGCGAAATCGCTGTTCCCTGTATCCAGAAAAAAGGAGATCGAGCATGAAACGAAAGATCGGCACGTTGATCACGTTGTCCCTTCTCGTCCTCGCGCTGCTGCCTGCGCATCCGGTTTCCGCCTCCGCTCGATTCTCCATTGTCGACCTGGGCAATCTGGGCGGCCCCATCAGCGAGGCCATGGCCATCAATAACCGCGGGCAGGTCGTGGGCTGGAGCGACATCTCCCCCACCACCTGGCACGCCTTCCTCTGGGAAAAAGGTCGCATCAGTGACCTGGGCACTCTTCCGGGTGGCACCTATAGCAGCGCCCTGTCGATCAACGACAGCGGGCAGGTCGTGGGCCTCAGCAGCTCAGCGTCTACGGGCGACCGCGCCGTCCTGTGGGATAACGGCCGCATCATCGACCTGGGTACCCTGCCCGGCGGTTCTACCAGCTCTGCCGCCTCCATCAACAACCGCGGGCAGGTCGTGGGCTACAGCGACACCGCCTCCGGCTCTGTCCATGCCTTCCTCTGGGAAAAGGGCCGCATGAAAGACCTCGGCACCCTGCGGCACGGTCTGACCAGCGCTGCCACCGCCATCAACAACCGCGGGGACGTCGTGGGCTCCTGTGACACCGGTACCGAAAATCACCTGTGCCTCTGGCAGGATGGAAAGATTCAGGACCTCGGCTTCGGCCCCGACAATTATGGTTTCCAGGCTACGGGGCTTAATGAGCGCGGGCAGATTGCGGGCTACGGCCTTGTGGACGGCAATGCCCATGCCTTGCTCCTGCAGAAAAAACACGTAACCGACCTCGGCACGCTGCCTGGTGGTTCGATCTCCGCCGCTTACGCCCTTAATCAGGACGGGCAGGTAGTTGGTCATGGCGATGTCCCCTCCGGCATCTTCCATGCATTCCTCTGGCAGAAGGGCAAAATGACCGACCTCGGCACTCTGCCCGGCGGTACCTTTAGCACGGCCTACGGCATCAATGACCGCGGCCAGGTTGTCGGTCAGAGCAACGATGCCAACAACAATACCCACGCCATCCTGTGGACAAAATGACGCCCGCTTAAGGCGCGCATGGCGCAACCCAACAGGAGCTGGGCATAAAGCCAGAGATCCGGCGCTCTTGTACCGGCTCCTTCCATAACTCATTTATCGATTGAGTGTAAGAAAGACTTAACAGTGGCTGAAAACTGCTCGGGCTGATCATAGAAAATCCCATGCCCGGCATCCTTGATTTGAACGACCTGCAGCTTCGGATTAACAAGTTGCAGGTCGGAAGCCAAATCTGCCGAAACCACGCCTGCATCACCAATGACCAGTAAACATGGAACGTCGATCGAACCCACTAACTGACTATATTCAGGGTTTGGCGGCGTGAGGACGTCAAAAGCACTCATGCTGGTTTCTAAACGTGCCCTGGCGATTATCTCGACCGTGGACAAGGCGCGCTGGGGGTGCCTGGTTTTAAGTCCTTCACCACTTCTTCCAGTGACCAATTTAGAACTCTCCTATGTTGATCCGCCACGTCACTGTCTCGAACTTCGCGCTGCCGCTTTGGACTGATGAACGTTGGATCAGCCAGCATCAGGCCGCGGATTAACGCCGGGTAATGACTTGCAACGACAGCCGCCACAAGACCTCCCATGGAGTGTCCAATAAGTATCGGAGGAGAAATCCCGAGACCATTAATTCAGGCCCGCGACATCGTTTGCGTGGTCGTCATATCGGTAACCATGGTCAGGTGCGCTCGACTTCCCATGACCTCGAAAATCCGGCATGATTACCTCATATTCGCCTTCCAATTCATGAGCAATAACAGTCCAGCATAAACCATTTGCGGTCAAGCCATGTAATAAGATCAAAGGTGATTTTCCAGCCCCCGTTCTGGTGTAGTGCATCCTTATTCCGTTTGTCTCACAAATTGCTGTACGCCACTCAGCCAATTACCAGCTCCTGAGATAAGTTAATTCATTGATGTTACGCACCGTCCCGAAGGTTTGGGCAGAAAGTAAGCCCAAATTACGGGAACCTTCGGGACGTTCTGCGTAAGGTCAGTAATTCAGTATTCTTCCTGTTATACAGATCAGTTCCACACAGGGTCACCGCGCTCAATCAACCCAACATAAAAAAACACGAACTTTTTCATCTGCCTGACGGTGTGCGTTAGCTGCGGGTTGCCACGAGAACCAACCCGTGAAATGGACAAAGATTTTCGAGTGAGAAAAAGCCCTTAAGCGGAACGTGGCAACAGGTCAGCCTGCACGCGATGTTAGGCAGGTTTTGTAAGACGGTTTTGAATTTGAACTTGGCAATCAAGACAGTTGCTGCACGCATTGTTACTAGAATGTAACAGAAGGGGCGTGGCGGGTGTATCCTGTGAGGTAGCAAGACACCATCACCGGGATGCATCCGGGGTGTGAGCATCAGGGCAAACCGTTGCCGCCTATGAGAGAGAAGTTGCGTTCTCCACTCGTGTTGTTACTTGGTTGCCCGGTGGATTCTCGTCTGGACCTTGAGTCCGAATCGGTGTGTATCACTCACTGCCCATAAATCCACGCCCCAACTTCAAACCCAAGGAGAGTGTAGCATGAGTGAAGATGGTAATGCAAGACCTTCGCGCCGCTATGTGGCCCTGGATATCCACAAGCACTATTGTGTAGTTGCCGCGGTGGATCGCGAGGGAAAGGTGGTGCTCCAACCTGTTCGGGTGGAACACCAGGATCTCGAAGGCTGGCTGAAAAAGAACCTGTGTCGAAGCGATCATGTAGTGATCGAATCCACAACAAATGCCTGGCATGTGTACGATCTGCTGGAGCCGTTGGCGGAACGGGTGCTGGTGGCCAACCCGATCAAAGTGAAACAGATCGCCTGTGCCAGGGTGAAGACCGATATTCGCGACACGCTCATTTTGGCGCGTCTGCTGGCGGCCAATCTGGTGCCCACGGTCTGGGTTCCACCACAGCATGTTCGCCAGATGCGGCAACTGCTTTCCCAGCGCAGGCAAATGGTGGAAACGCACACTCAGATCATCAACCGCATGCACAGCGCAGCTCATCGCCATCATCTGATACACGAGCGAGGCAAACGCTTCAACGAGAAAAATACGGCCTGGCAGAAAGATGCTCGTCTCTCTCCGATCGAACAATTTCAGCTCGCCCTTGAGATGGAGAATCGTGCCTACATCGAGCAGCAGATCGGACGAATTACTGAAAAGGTTGCAAAAATGAGTCACCAGAAGCCTTGGGCAGAGAGTATGACCTACCTCATGCAACTGCCAGGCTTTGGCGTGATTACGGCGATGACCGTGCTGGCAGCCATTGGAGATATCGGACGCTTCGAGACTCCGAATCAATTAAGCAGTTATTCCGGACTGACGCCGGGCCTGGAGCAGAGCGGCACAAAGAATCGCGGCAAAGGCATCACCAAGGAAGGACGTCGCGAACTGCGCTGGTCGATGGTGGAAGCCGCCCAGATGGCCGTGAAGTCGGACCCGCTCTTGAAACGTCGTTTTCAGGAACTCCAACATCGGATGCATCGCAACCCGGCGATCGTGACCATCGCTCATCACCTGCTTGAACTCGTCTGGTATGTGCTGACCCGCCGCGAACCTTATCGCCATTTCTCGGAAGAGAAGATCGCCTACAAGTATTTGTCCTGGGCCTGGCGAATGACCGATGAGGCACGCGATGGATTGACCCGCCAGCAATTTGCGCGCTACTACTTGATGCGGCTTGGAATTGGACATGACCTGAACCGTGTGGCGCTTGACCCCAAACATCCGCGCCGCCTGGCAAGTGAAGCTGACCTGTTGATCCTGAGACCTGAACTTCAAAAGATCGAATAACCCACGCAATACTCCCGATAAACACAAACAACCCCACCCCGAAAACAAAGAATAGGGCGGGGGCGTGCACGGCTGTCTCCACTTTGAAAACCACGATCCCTGGCTACAAAAAAACAGTCCCGAAGGAGATCTTTCGGAACTGTTTTCCACCTATTATCTATTTTCAGACTTTTTGTGGCTTATCTCTTGACACTGCTGTTAATGGTTAATCGGTGGGCGGTAATACTTGGATCGATATCTGTTGTCAAGTAGGTTAGCTTGTCTTGGTTTTGCGTGACATTTTTATTTAGAAAACAGTCATGGATAGAGCCATCGAATGGCCGCGAACATCAAGGCTGCTTGCATAACCGCCGCAATTGCGAAGACACCCAGGTGCGCTGTAATGCGTTGCTTATTTCGTACATCCGATGTAACAGATATAACAGCAAATATCAAGGCAACTGGTAGATAGAAAAAGCCTACCGAGAATGCACCCAGGATCGAAAAGCCACAGAATACACCAACCGCGCCCCATATTAGGTTTTTGTCGCGTGGATTGCCGCGAATAAACAGGAAGGCACTAATGATGCTCAGCACCACCATTTCTACGAAGTATAGACCAGGTAGAAGCCACATGGTTTGCTGAGCGCTAATGCTCCACCAGATTGGGACCGTGACCATTAGGCAGACAACTACTCCGAGGATGGCAAGAAATCGCTCGAATGGTTGCGTGGCAGTGGTTTGTCTCGTATCCTGCATAAAAACTTACCTTACACTATCCAGACAAAGCGCATTGGCGCTTGGCATCCCCAGCGTCCAGAAACGCTTTGTTGGGCGTGGGCTTGAAGACTCTCTTGCTTACGTCGAACCTGGTCACAATTAATGCAGTTGAATTGATCTTTATAAGTTTATGAAGGCTGTCCAATATTTTCATACAGCTTGCTCCAAGTGTTGCTTTAATAAACGCAGGGCTTTATTTGCCGCTGGTCGCCGAACTGGAAAATACAACACCAGGTACATTAACCACTGCTGCGGCGATAACATGAAATCAATCTTGCGTATGACTTTTGTTCCGTTGTTGCATGGCGTGAACATAAATTGATGCGAAAATTTTCCAGTTAAATCGTGTCCGTTGAATCCAAAGCTAACAGGGGCTTGGTAGTTGTTGACGCGCAGGTCAGCGGTGAAGGTGATGCCGCGTACCACGGCTATTGATCGGTATTGGTTGCCGATGATTGTCAGACTTGTGGAGACAGCTTCAATTGTTAATGGATTAGCTGACCATTCGCCGTGTTTTGTCAAATCGGTGACGTAAGCAAAGACCGCTTCTGGCTTGATGTTAATGGTAATACTGGCAATCAAAGATATATTTGGCATTGGATTTGTGCTCCCGCAGTGAAATTAAATAATTTTGCGTGCCGTAAATATTGCACATTTATCGAGTAAAGACTTACTCCTTGTATAGGGTGGTTTTTTTATCAAAACCGCAGTGCCGGCTGGCGACCCCGCTTTCGCCGGGTGTCAGCAGTCGAACACCGACCAGCAGATACTGTTGCGCAACCGCTGGTCGTCAAGGACGAGCTCTCGAATCGCCTCCGGGAGTTGCTCGCGCTGCCACTGGCACTCCAGCCGTCCGGCGCGTTCGACCTCGCCGTCCGGTGCGGCCGCGCGCACAGCCTTGATCGCGTAGGCGGCCGCACCCAGTTCATGTGCCGCCACGTGCGCCACCACCGCCGCCTGACCAGCGGCATACGCGGCATGGCGCGCCGCTCCGCTCAGGTCCCTGGCCGCACCCATCGCGTGACCACCCGCCGCTCGTGACTGGGTCATCGTGACCTCGCCGCGCACCCATGCCCGAGCCTGCTCAATTGCATGACGCGGCCGTGAGTCCGAAGGCTTCGTCAACTCGAAGAGGTACAAGACGTGCTCCGCACACGCGGCCGCCCACAAAGCGAGAAGGTGATGGTCTGAATCCGTGAGCGTCCCGCCGCGGCGGATGGTGATGAAACGGGGATCGCGCTCTTTGGGAAGGATCACGGCTGCACCGTCCTGTCTGCCTCTGCCCAACTAATGACTGAATTGACGATTTCCATATAACAGCTTATGTATTGTAGTTGTCATTGTTCCTGTATTCCGCTCGGCGATCAGCAGCATGGATCCCCGTTCCTACTCTTGGGGGACTTCGCGAAGCACGCACAGCGCCGACCCTGCCGGGACCCCCCGGACCGCAGGGTCACCTCAGTTGTTCTTCTCAGTTATCTTCTAATCGGGGAGTAATCCCATCAAGGATTTTTGCAGTTCGGGCGCGCTCTCCGTCGCAGCGATCCAAACTCAACTCGTTAGAATTTCCCCGTATTCGTGTGCGAGAATATTACGAAGAGCTATGATTTTGGTCCAGGCTATTTCGGGGTGCTTATTGCGATATTGGGGCGAAATATGGTTGGCTGCTTCGCCGATGACATGCAGTTGCCTTTCCACCGCATATCGAACCATCTTGTTTTTTTCGAATTCGGCAAACTTGACGCCTCGCATAAATTCGGCGATTTCCCGCGCTGCCTGTTTCATATCCCACAGGTAGGATAATTCCCGCTCTTCAGGCGGCATATACCACCTTTGCAGTCTTGAGAATTTCGACCCGGCGATAGGGGTTCCGAAGCGCGTCTTTTTCTACAAGATCCACCGGTCGGCCAAACAGAGTTTCAAGTTCAACTTGCATTTCAGCCATCTCAAATAGGCCGATATGCGCATCGGGGTCAAACACCACCATCACATCTACATCACTGTCCGGCCCAAAATCCTTCCGGATGGCTGAACCGAAGACTGAGAACTCTAATATTTGCCAGCGTTTACAGAAGGCCGCAATCTTTTTACGAGGAATGGTGAATCGTTTGTTAGGCATCACAACCTCACCGTCGAAATTATAGCATGCTCGACTTTCCTTTCAGCCTAAATTTTCTCCTGATTGCTATTATATGCGCCACCGCGCATTCTCTCTCTTGTTCCTCACCCCATCCCAGAAATCACGGGTCGGCAACTGGCGCTTTCCTCTCCTACCCCTCAAACCGTCAAACTGGATACACAGTGCACACAATGCACGAAATTGTGTGCGCCCTGATACGCCACGAACTCATTTTTGCTTGACTCAAGAACATTTGTTCTATATAATGAGTGTAACTACCACCGCCCCGTTGCCGGTTTTTCGGAATCTCTAGTCCCAGGCTGAAAGCGTGGGACGAAAGGGTGAGTAAATGCTGCTGAAAGTAATTGTTGCCTCTATTTGAATCACTTTCTAATGAAGCGAATGATCATGTCATCAAATCTTCAGTCTGATTGTCCATCATGCCCGCTGTCTGTTTACTCATGGGCTAATTCAGCTTCCTCGCTCCTGGCCGCATTCGTTCCTTGCGGAGCACTTCCGCAGGCAGGCGATGTCCCTGCCCGGAAGCAGAGTTCCGCGAAACGAACAATAGGAAGGCAAACTTGGTCGGCTGAATCCCTGGGAGGATTTGAATCAGAATTGAATGGTTCGCGCCCTGCCGTAAATCGGGCATTCTCCCGCATCCCCTGCTATCAGAGGCGATCTACCCTCCATGCCCCTGCATCCCAGAAGGCATTCGAACTTGATTCGAACCGCTCGCGCACTGCCGTAAACCCGCGCCATCGGCCGACCGAAGGTGCAGGTGTTTTTCCTGCTCGAGCATCAAGCGAGCGTCGGCCACTTTCGGGCAAGGTGGCTTCAGGCCACCATTGCCCTGTTCGACGATATGAATCGTCGAACAAGCGACACGACCGAAGGTGCAGGTGCTCTCCCTGCACACCGAAGGGAACTTTTCTGTCGGGAGCATTCGACCGTGATTCGAACCGCTCGCGCATTGCCGTAACTCTGCGCCTTTTTAAGATTTAATTTTTTTGCCGCGGAATCAATCAATGCTAGTACCTACTCACACTTTGCCGTCTCGCATGATTTGCTTAGCATATCATGCTGCCGCTGCGGCGGCACGAACGGTGTTACTAGAATGCCCGAAAATGAATGTGATGGGCGTTCTTTCCCATCACATTCATTTTCCGAAGGTGCAGATGTTCTTCTGCGCGGAATCTCTAGCCCCAGGCTGAAAGCGTGGGGCGTGAGTAGATACCAACGCAAAATCTGCACTTTCGGGCGAGCGAGGTTCAACCGAGCATCGCCCACTTCGGCGACAAGAGTCGCCGAAGTAAGCAACCGAGGAGTCTCAGTCTGTACTTATAACCTAAATGGCAAGCCTCGCGAAGCAAACCCCGAGGTCTTTAGCCCTCGAAGGTCTCGGTACACAGCCTCCTCTAAGCACGCCAGCCTTCCAGAGTATATGAACTTCGTTAGAAAACACGCTTTTGACGCAATAATTAAACGAGGCTGTGTAGATTTTCATCCTTACGTCATCTTGATTGGGTAGACTAGCTATAGTAATAAACCATATCTATTTCCGGCACGCATTGCCGGCTCGTTGGAGAAAAAAAATGAAAATCACTAAACTTCTACCCATCATTGTCATTGCTGCAGCGCTGCTCCTCAGCGCTTGCAGCGGTACCGGCCTTTCGTTGGCGGCCAAGCCTCCCTCATCACCTTCCAATTCCCAAAGCAGTGGTGCTGCTGCGCCACTGGCGGCCGCTCCCGCCGTGGCCAACCCGCAGTCGGCCGCCGATGTCGCCGCCTTGCAGAGTGCCTATGAGGCCGTCTATCAGACTGTGAACCCCTCCGTTGTGACCATCGAGATCGGCAGCAGGGTCTCTGGCACCAGCAGCACCGGTCCTTTTGGGAACCGCGGAAATAGCCAGGGCAGCCAGGGTCAGGTGGTGCCCGTTGCTGAAGGCTCCGGCTTCATCTGGGATGCCTCCGGCCACATCGTGACCAATAACCACGTGGTCACCGGCGCGGACAAGATCACCGTAACCTTCGCAGACGGCTCCTCCTATGGCGCCAAAGTGGTCGGCACCGATCCCAACACGGACCTTGCCGTGATCCAGGTCACCGGCGCTCCTGCCTCCCTGCTCAAACCGATCACCGTGGGTGACTCCACCCAGGTCAAGGTCGGTGAGATGGTCGTCGCGATTGGCAACCCGTTCGGTCTGGCAAATACCATGACCACCGGTATTGTCAGCGCCATCTCCCGCTCGATCCTGGCTGGCAGCAGCAATCCGAACAATGCCGCCAACACACCCAGCTTCTCAATCCCCGATGTCATCCAGACGGATGCCGCCATCAACCCCGGAAACTCGGGCGGCGTATTGGTTGACCTGAACGGCTCCCTGATCGGTGTGCCTTCCCAGATCGAATCGCAAAGCGGCTCGAACTCGGGCGTTGGCTTTGCCATCCCCTCGGCCACAGTCAACCAGGTTGTTCCGCAGTTGATCTCAAAGGGTGTGGCCGTGCACTCCTACCTGGGCATCGCTGGCACCACGGTCACCTCAGATGTGATCAGCGCCCTCAACCTGAAGGCGGGGCAGCAGGGCGTGCTGGTAGCCACCCTCGCTGCTGGCGGTCCTGCTGAAAAGGCCGGCCTCAAGGCTGCCACAGTGGATGCCAACGGCAACCCCACGGCTGCCGGCGATATCATCACCGCTATCAACGGTAAAGCGGTCAACACCTTTGAAGACCTGGTCTCCTACTTATACGACAACACACAGCCGGGCCAGTCGGTGACCCTCACCGTCCTGCGCAATGGCAGCACTACTCAGGTGCAGGTCACTCTGGGTAACCAGCCTACTAAGTAAGCCGTACCCTTCTTTTCAAGCTTAGTTTCTTCACCACACCCCTGCGCATTGACTGCAGGGGTGTGTAGTTCTAAAAAAGGCGTGCTCTGCAAATCATGATGCGAATGCTTGTGGACTATCTCCCGCTTCCGCCCCTGAATATTTATCTACCTTCCGTAGAAAATTTACTCCCAAGTGCCAAAGTCCAATTTACCAACCGTCACTGCCACGTTTACTACACGGCCTATGATCTGGCGTTTGATATGAGCGTCAGCATTGTCTTCGCCGGTGCGGTTATGAAAATACTGGCTTGTCAACTCATGTGGGGCAAGAAGTTCCAGCCATTTTTCATAATCCTGCTGTAGGCCGGATTCGTCGTCATTTATGTAGACCGAGGCGGTTTTTGCATCCGGCAAATCAGAGCACGGCCTTCCTGAATTCCACTCCCTTGAAGGCATTTTTCCACCTGTGAAGTAATGTTCATAAAACCACGTCGGGTGGGGAGGTTGAACCAAAACTCATTGCGGTAGGATTTCATAATCCACTCTTTTTATGCTTGATCGTAGCCAAGGACATTTACTTGAGAAATCTCCATTGCCTACAACCATTTTCTCGAAGGTACTTTTATGAATTAGATGTAGAGAAAATTTGCCATAACAACCATATGGGCAGAAATGATCACAGTATCACTGATTTTTTCGAGTTCATTAAGAAATAATAGTGTGATTTTGAAAGCTTTTATCAGGTTTAACAGGAAGCCAATTTCTAAGTATAAATGTCAATGGGCGGACTAAATTCTTTTCAAAAAGGTACCCTTCGCGCCAGGGATGACTCTCTCAGTAACGATCAACAGGTATCCACTGAATGCCCATAGAACTTGCTCTCCTACCGCGCGAAGTGGGAATAAATCCGTGCGGCGGCAATCTTTGGCCTCCCCCGACCGGGGGAGATAAACACTCCCCGACCGATGGATACAGCCAAGGGTTGTTCGTCGTATGATAAATTAGAAGTTGGCAATCTGACCCAAACTGGTGGGGCCGGTATCTATCTTTTGCATCAAAATTTGTAAATGCCCTGATAGAACTGAAAGAGAACTTTCCCGAGCCGGCAGAGGATCTGGGCCAAACCAGAATCCAGTAACTCAATTGGCACAAACCTTATATATGAAGATCTATGACATGAATAAATGAGGTAATTATGACATTGGCATCCCCGTCTGAGCCGAGCCAAGTGCAGACGATCCAAGTTAAAGACTCTGTTATCAACGTCCAACATTTAACGAAGAAGTTCGGTGACGAGACCGCGGTTCAAGATGTCTCTTTTGATGTACCCCGCGCGTCCATCTTCGGTTTTATAGGACCCAGTGGATCGGGAAAAACTACTACGGTCCGCTTATTGACAGGCGTCTATACTCCTACAGATGGCAGTGTGTTTGTGTTCGATAGCAAACCGGCCGATTTCAGCCAAAGTGAACGGGCGCGCCTCGGCTATATGCCTCAGCTTTTCGTGCTCTACCCCAACTTGACCGTATGGGAAAACCTTAACTTTGCCGCTTCTCTATACGGCATGGGCTTGTTCCGGGGAAAACGTCTGAAGGATATCTTGAAATTTGTAGAGTTGTATGAGCACCGTTCAAAGTTGGCTCGAAATATCTCGGGAGGGATGCTGCGTCGTCTCAGCCTGGCATCCACTCTGGTTCATGACCCGCAACTACTCTTCCTGGATGAGCCGACTGCCGGGATTGATCCCGTCTTAAGACGCAAGTTTTGGGATCATTTCAGGGAACTTAAAAACCAGGGACGCACGATATTTATCACTACTCAATACGTAAGCGAAGCAGATAACTGCGACCTGGTGGGCGTCCAGAACAATGGGAAGTTGCTTATGGTGGATACTCCTCGAGGTTTAAGGCATCAAGCCTTTGGCGGCGATATGGTCGATTTTCGCACGACACAACTATTCGATTTCCAGGCTGAGGCTAAGCTGCGCTCGCTGTCCCTTGTGCGGGCTAAAACCACTCGCACGGGCTCCAACAGCATGCGCATCATCGTAGACGATGCCAGTACTGCCACTCCCGGATTGATGCGATGGGCGCAGCAACAAAATATTCAGGTACAGGCAGTGGATGAATATACGCCATCCTTTGAAGATGTCTTTGTAGAGCTGGTGCGTCCGGAGGTGAGCAATGGGTAATTTTTTCCGAGGCATCATCCGGGCATCATCTTTTTTTCGGAAGGAGATTTTTGAGATTTTGCGCCAGCCCCGGTTGGTCGCTACCCTTGTGCTGGGGCCGTTCTTGATTCTGTTCCTCTTTGGAATTGGCTACCGGGCCCAGTCGCGTAGCTTGCGCACACTGCTTGTGGTGCAGCCCAATAGCCCGATCGCCGCCCAGGATTTCCAACAGTATGACAAATCTATGGGCACGGTGATCATCGATGACGGGGTCACCGATAACCTCTCCGAGGCCCTCAAACGGCTGCGGCAGGGTCAAGTCGACCTGGTCATTGTGGAGCCCGTGGACGCCATTAGCACCATCAAGAACAACCATCAAGCAGTTTTCACCTTGTATCATCGTGAGATTGATCCCACACAAGTAAGCTACATCAACTACCTGGGATGGCTCTATGTAGGCGTGGTCAACCAACATGTGCTTCTCTCCTTTGCCGTGCAGGGACAGAAGGAATCAGTTAACTGGCGCACCAACCTGCAAGAAGCACATCAAAACGTGTCTGACATGCGCCAGGCCTTGCAGAGCGGAAATGTAACACTTGCTCAACAAAAACAACAAGGACTGACCGCCAATGTGGATGTCGTTTCCCAGGCGGTCGGCGGGAGCCTGGGTTTATTGGACAGCCTTCAACAAACGAATGGCGCTAACGGTGGAAATACCGAACCTGTGCAGAGTACTCTCACCGATTTGCGCCAAAACACCAACCAGCTTAGCGACAGTACTAGTACAAAGCACGAGCAACTGGCGCGTCTTGATAAGATAGACAAAGACATCACCGACCTGGATGGCCAGCTGGCCGAGTTCCAAAGCATTGACCCCGCCATCATCGTCAGCCCTTTTCTTAGCGTGACGAAAAGCGTAGCGAACTTCCTGCCTTCTATTCCGGATTTCTTCGGTCCCGCAGTATTGGCGCTCCTACTTCAGCACCTGGCAGTCACATTTGCGGCCTTATCCATAGTTCGTGAGCGCAACGTGGGTACCATGGAGCTCTTCCGTGTTTCACCCTTATCGGCGGCGGAAGCCCTATTCGGTAAATACATCAGCTATATGTTGTTCGGCGGTGTAATTGCCGCCATCCTTTCCGCCCTTTTGGTATTTGCCCTACATATGCCCATGCAGGGTAATTGGTATTATTTTGCCGTGGTCGCCGCCGCCGTGCTGTTTACCTCCCTGGGGATCGGCTTTGTCATTTCGATCGTTTCACAAACCGACAGCCAGGCTGTGCAATACAGCATGATCATCTTGCTGGCCAGCGTTTTTTTCAGCGGATTCATCATGAGTCTGGATACACTTTCGAAGCCAGTGCAAGTCATCTCCTGGCTGCTGCCCACCACCTATGGCACACTCCTGTTGCGGGATATTGCCCTCCGCGGGATTGAACCAAACTCGGCGCTGCTGGGTGGCCTGATCGCCATCGGCCTGCTCCTGATGTTCATATCCTGGCGCCTAATGCGCCGTTTGATTGTATCGTCACAATAATGCCTTTTGAGCAGATATATAGGATATAACAATCGTTCCATCACATCATCAGCTTCGGTCGACCGAACGTGCAGCGCCGCCAACACACCCAGCTTCTCAATCCCCGATGTCATCCAGACGGATGCCGCCATCAACCCCGGAAACTCGGGCGGCGTATTGGTTGACCTGAACGGCTCCCTGATCGGTGTGCCTTCCCAGATCGAATCTCAAAGCGGCTCGAACTCGGGCGTCGGCTTTGCTATCCCCTCGGCCACCGTCAACCAGGTTGTTCCGCAGTTGATCTCAAAGGGTGTGGCCGTGCACTCCTACCTGGGCATCGCTGGCACCACGGTCACCTCAGATGTGATCAGCGCCCTCAACCTGAAGGCGGGGCAGCAGGGCGTGCTGGTAGCCACCCTCGCTGCTGGCGGTCCTGCTGAAAAGGCCGGCCTCAAGGCTGCCACAGTGGATGCCAACGGCAACCCCACGGCCGCCGGCGATATCATCACCGGTATCAACGGTAAAGCGGTCAACACCTTTGAAGACCTGGTCTCCTACTTATACGAAAACACCCAGCCGGGCCAGTCGGTGACCCTCACCGTCCTGCGCAATGGCAGCACTACCCAGGTGCAGGTCACTCTGGGCACCCAACCGAAACAGTAAGCCGTACCCTTCTTTTCAACCTTTGTTTCTTCACCACACCCCTCCGCGGCTAGCGCAGGGGTGTGTAATTGGAACAGGGGAGCTTTCTACTTTCATAGAACCGGGCTAAATGCGGTGGATGATCCAATCGAGGGAGAATCAGCTGAGGGATCTATCATGCCAATTGCCCCACTATTGCTTTATCCGTAGCCCCGGGAAAGAGAAGTTCCAAAGAGTCCTGATTGTTCGGCAAGTGTTCCGGGCCGGGCTGGAATACCCGCGTTCCACTGTTCCGGGGCTGGTAACCCTTATGAGGGGGTCCCGGTTGGGTACCCAACATTGGCCGATTTTGGAATGCTCTCAGATTGATGCCGGGCCTGCAGGTGGCTGAAATAAATCCCGGCTGGTGGTGCTGATGACAAAAGATGCGTTGGTTCCGAATTGAGCAGGCGGGGTAGGCGCGGAGGGATCGGGCAACCAACTGCCGTCAGCGGTACGAAAGCGGTATTGATATTCGCAACCCGGATCTAGTTCCAGGGTCAGCGACCAGTCTCCTTCGGGCGTGCATTCCATGCGATACACGCTTTCATCCCATTCATCGAACCAGCCCACCAGGTACAGGCAGTCCTTGCAGTAAATCGCGGGCACTGAGAATGTCACCCGTACCTTGCCATCCTTGCCTTCCATGCTCCTGTGAATTGTGATCATATTTTCGCCTTTCGATCGACTTACGCCACACAACCAAGACTTATGCCGCGTACCACTATCCTACAACTCGAAAGCGGTAGTGCCTTGCTGCGGAATAGTCTGATGACAGCCGCAATGTTCAACTCATCAGGATCGATATTCTCCACAAGCAGTGCTGTGTTGGCTAGGCTTGGAAACAAGGGCATTGCCGATGATGTTAGCTTGTAGGAACATCTGTGCTTCTTTTATCCCCCATACCAATTCGCGGTGTAAAACGAAGTAACTCCAAATAGCGCTTTGTTGACTCCTCCATGAGGTTGTAAAAGGCCTAAATCGGCGACACTCTTGTAGAAGCGCTAATTCCTCATGTCTACATGATTGTAGCTCGCAGATATTATAAGGAAATTAAAAAGATGTAAGAAGATGTGGAAGGATGATGTGTTTGGCTTACTGCGTCTCGCCCGTGATACACTGTCCCTACGGAAGATCATGGACGCTAAAACGCAGCACGGCTACTTGATACTCGCTGACATCTCCGGCTATAGTTCATTCGTCGCCAACAGCGAGCTGGAACACTCGCACGATATTCTCAGCGAACTGTTGGAAGTGATCCTCAAACACATCACAACCATTTTCACGTTATCCAAACTTGAAGGGGATGCCATCTTCGCCTACGCCTCCGAAGAAAAATTGAGGCGTGGCGAAACCCTGCTCGAATTGATCGAGTCCACCTATGCGGCTTTCAAGGATCAACAAGAGGCCATCCACCGTCGAACCACCTGTCAATGCAATGCCTGCCGCAACATTCCGTCGCTCGACCTGAAATTTATGGCGCATCATGGCGATTACATTATTCAAAGCATTGGCGGCCATCGTGAAATGGTCGGCACCGACGTCAACCTCATTCACCGGCTGCTAAAAAATCACGTCGCTGATGCAGACGGCTGGCGCGGCTATGCGCTGTTCACCGATCAAGCCCTGTCGCACGTCGGGATGAAACCGGAGGGGCTTCAAGAAATGAGCGAGACGTACGATATCGGTGAGGTGAAGATATTCGTCGCCAACCTCAACGATCGATATCATGCCCTGCGAGATCTTCGCCGTGTGGTCGTCGATCGGTCCGAAGCGGATTTGATCTACGAGTTCGATTATCCGGCCCCGCCGCCGGTCGTGTGGGATTGGCTCAACGATCCGCATAAACGTCTTAAATGGGAATATGCCGATCGACATATGTTCCCCATCTTCCTGCCCAGGGGCCGCACGGATGCCGGCGCGGTCAACCATTGCCTGCACGGCAGTAACGTGACGATGATCGAAACGGTGTTGGATTGGCGCCCGTTTGATTATTTCACTGTCACCCAAGATGTCCCGCAGGCCGTTCTTATGAAGATCACTTTTCAATTGCTGCCGACAGCGACCGGCACACGCCTGGTCTATATCTGCGGCCTCCAGCCCCAAATTCCAGTGCCCCTGCCCGCGGGTCTTAACTCGCTGCGGTTAAAAGCGAACTGGACAAACTCAAAGTCAAAGAATCCTACGAGAAAATCGCGCAGTTGGTTATTCAAGAAAATCAGGGTGCATCAGGAGCGACATGATGATTGCTGACGCCTTGCCCTTCGGCAATCTGTTATGTGTATGCTGGTCCCTCGATGATGGTGATATCGCCCTATGACAACCGCAACTGCTCAAAGCCATCCTAAGATTGCTTTCATCAAGTAGTCATGGAGCAAGCACCATTGAATTGACGGCCCGGCTTGTCATTGGGCAGATGTTGTCATTTCAAGACGTTCTTTGCCGCTGATGCAATCCCCGCACATTCGTTGGTGTGAAGGGTGCTGCCTCGCAAAGAACACACCTCGCAGTGATACCCATTTCCTCCTGTTTAGAAAACCCGTAATTGTTAATCCGAGCTGCTCCCCTCGGCATACTGGGACAGGCTTTCCTTTTGAGGGGGACTTGGCTCTAAAAAAGATGCCTGACCATGCCTGTCCATCAACCCGATGATGGCAGCTGCGACCAGGGAGAATATGGTTGCCATCCAATACAGGCTATTCCTTCCAAGCGTTTCCATCACATAACCTGAGCCCGCAAACCCCAGTACACCCGCCACCCAGTTCAAACTGTTAAGCCCGGGTAGAGCTTTCCCTAGAACCTCGGGTGCGAGTATTCTGTTGCTGGGCTCAGGCCAGCGACCCGCTGATGCTCCGCGCCACCAACACAGCAGCTGCGACTACCCAGAAGTGCCACAACTGGTCCACGCTGATCAGCAATACGGTGCTCGAAGCAGCCAAAAGGCATGCAAAGGATAGCAGAAGCTTGCGGCCTACACAGTATAAAAGCAGCCCCAACCCCAGCACAAAAGGTATCGTGACCGACCCTCCAACCGCATTTGTTCCAGCGATAGCTGCAGGGGAGAACAGGCGAGCTTTCATGGAGAGTGACAATCCCAGGCGGCTGATGCTGATCGTCATGGCAACCAACAGGACGCTCAATAAAAGCAGGGTAAATGTTCTCCAGGGCGGACTTGGAGAGCGTTTCTGGATTTGGGCGGGGCGGCCTGGGAGGCCGGTATATCCCTTACCTGTAAGAGACCGACCAGCGGCCAAAACACATAGACCAGCGCTAGAGCGGTGAACATAACTTTATAGCCCTGCATCTTCCACCAGCCAGGCAACGGTGGCGCCACCGATCACTGCTCCGAGCGGAGTGGTAAGTGCAATTAGGCTGAACCACTTCCCTCGCTGGTCTTTATCGGCAAACCTGCCAGTGAATACACTGACAAGGGATATGCCAACGCCGCCAGTGAACCGGTGTCTGCCAGTCAGGGCGATCACCTGCCAGAATTCTGTGGCATTCCCAGGAGGATCAGGGCTGGCACACCCAAAAAACCGGCGGCTACGAAGACCACCTTTTGAGAGGAATTTGTCCACTCAGCCATCCTGGCAGCATGGCGCCTAGGCTGATGGCGATATAGGTCAAGGCCAGGTAAACGCCAATCAT
>CAWAKH010000008.1:0-597329 GCA_963782565.1 uncultured Chloroflexia bacterium | reverse complement strand
TCAGGCTTGACATGCATGCACGGGCATGATAATCTTAAACCACGTCCCGTGATCGTCTGATGTGAAAGCGACGCCAGACGAACGGGATAAAATTTTTTTAGCAGGAGAAAAGCAAGATGTCCGAACGTTATACTGGCACCGTCAAATGGTTCAACGCCACCAAAGGTTATGGCTTCATTGGCCGTGAAGGAGGCGAAGATGTTTTCGTTCACTTCTCTGCATTGCAGATGGAAGGCTATCGAAAACTCGAGCCCGAGCAAAAAGTGGAGTTTTCCATCGAGGAGGGACCGAAAGGTCTACAAGCTGCCAACGTAGTATTAATTGCATAACTCTTTTTTTACCGGAAATTGTTCGTGACGCAACATTTACCCGGCAGAAACAGGGTCGCAGCCTTGCGACCCTGTTTCTTTTATTAGGGCTTTTTGAGCTTTGTCGCTTGGGCTGGTATCTTCTTATAGACTGAAATACAGATATCGGGATTGTTTATCGTCGTACCCGAGGATCAAATCTATTTGAATTCAAGCCGACTTAACAATTTGCCGGATTTCAAATCAATCTCACAGGCGTGCCTGCCGGTGGTATAGGCCGAAATCTTTTCTCCATCTTCGTCCAGTTTTACGCGTATATAGTGGGCGTCTGGAGCAGGCCTTTCGGCGTACCAGATCAATTCGCCACTTTCTGCAACGAAGTAGAGATTGGATTCGTTCAGTGGATAATGGACATGATCTTCGAGGATCACTTTGCCCGTCCTGACAGATATGACCTTTTCAATTTTTGTGTGTCGCGGTTCCAAATAATCAAACATCGTTCCCTCTAATTTTGCCAGATGGCCGGATCATAGGCCGGTAATTCACATCGCAAAGGCTTGTCTACGCGTTGACCGAGAGCATAACCTGCCTGGATAAGGGTCTGAATTTCAGAACTGCCCTCGTAGATCATCGCACCCCTTGAGTTACGGAGATAACGTTCAACGTCATAGTCATCGCTATAGCCATAGGCGCCATGGATCTGGATTGCTTCATTTGCCGCGTTGAACGAGGCTTCCGTGGCGAATTTTTTTGCATAAGACGTCTCGCGGGTAGGGCGCCTGCCGACATTTTTTAGCCAGCCAGACTGCCAATATAACAGGCGGGCTATCTCATAATCCTGCGACATTCGGGCAATCTTCTCCTGGATCAATTGGTGCTCGGCAATGGGCGTCCCAAAAGCCTCACGGGTGCTGGCGTAACTTACACTGGCCTCCAAACAGGAACGGATGATACCCGTCGCGCCGGAAGCCACGGTATAGCGTCCGTGATCGAAAGCTGTCATTGTGATCTTGAAACCTTCGCCTTCCTCCCCGATCCGATTTTCAGTTGGCACCAGAACATCCTGAAAATTCAACCAGCCGGTTGCCCCGGCGCGCACTCCTAACTTACCGTGGAGGTCACCGCGCGTTATGCCGGGCGAGGTTAGGTCTACCATAAAAGCGGTAAGGCCATCTGATGATTTTTGCGCCGCAGGAGCCGTTCTTACCGTAACCAGGGCAAAGTCGGCCTTTGAGGCAAGCGAGATCCACATCTTCTCGCCGTTCAAAAGATAACCGCCAGCCGTTCGTTTGGCCGAGGTTCGGATCGCAGCCACATCGGAACCGAGGCCGGGTTCGGTAAACGCTCCACAACCGATCTTTTTGCCCTTTGCCAGGGGCAGAAGGAAATTCTTTTTCTGAGCTTCAGTTCCCCACTGAAAAATCGTCATGGCGCATAAACCCGTATGCACAGACATAATCACCCTGAGGCTGGTATCAATGGCCTCCAGCTCCTCGCACGCAAGGCCGAGGGAAAGATAGTCCATCCCCTGACCACCGTATCCGACGGGGAAGGGCAAGCCCAGGATGCCTAGTTCCCCGAGTCGCTTGAGGACCCAGGGGATGGGTTCCTGACGCCGGTCATACTCTTTGATCACCGGCGCCACCTCTTTCCGGGCAAAATTGCGGATGGTCTTTTGTATCAGTATGTGTTCGGGGGAAAGAGAAAAATCCATAACTTGATTATATCGTAAGTAGATTCGATGAATGGCGGTTTCGAGGATTCCCTGTTTTGGGTGGATGCAGATTTCCCCCAACCGATGCCCCTTACTGCTCTGTGATTGCGATTGTTGAAATAAAAAAAATGGGCCCGACGCAAGATGATGCGCGTCGGGCTAGGAGGTGGGAGTGCCGCGGGTCATATTTTTTTCTCGACACCCATATTGTTCAGCTCGTCCGAGCTAATGTTCGAAACGAGCATATCCGCGCCGGCAAGGGCGAGGAGCAGCAACAGGGTGATCACAGTTACTATCACGAACATTTTCAACTCCTTTCTCAGTCTATTATATTTAACGCCTTTCGCTCTAAAAAGTTGTATCCCCTAACAGTACTGTAACGGGATTTTTGTGAATTTGGTAACAACCAATTGCAATTCTTAGCGCAGATGTATATCGGGTGAGAACGCCATATGTAAATTGTTTGATCTTTGGGGGAGCTACCCGGGCTTTGAGAGGGTATGGGACGTAAAACACAGATCGTGTGGATTAGGGGGATTCGAACGGAGCATTCAGGAAAAACCGCCATATTCGGCGGTTTCACCCCACAACTTGCACCAGCAGGGGTCCATCAGGCCTTGGACTAGACTTAATACCCCCGTGGGCCGGTCCAGCCCCAGTTACCCTACCCAGAAATCAAAGCTAAACAGGATGACCTCCAGGCCCAGGAGCAGAATACTTAGCAGGGTCCAGACACGGTCAAAGGCAGGTCTCTTTCCCCAGCGTGCTAAAACCCAAAACAATGGCGGCGCAGCCAAGACATAACGAATCATGCTCTGTGCAATGCCGCTGGTGAAAACAAAACCGACCATAACGATTCCAAAGGCGGCCAGTTCAGGACGCTCCTTCCACATCAAAACACAGGTGAGCATTGCCAGCGCGACCCCGGCGAACTCCAACCCATAATAAAACCTGAATGGAGCATCGCCAGTTACAAAGGTATGGAGTGCTTTTGCCCACTCATGGAAACTGGGGCCAATAGCAAGCAGACCACGAGCAAAGTAGCGGTCCTCGACGAGATGAAACTTGTTTGCCAACGGGGTAAGCGACCAGACACCATAGGAAATCGCGGGGGATAAAACCGCCAGCCCACGTAAAAGGGCTGGTTTCCACCCATCCTTCCAGGGTTTATCCATCCACCAGACCATCGCCAGGGGCAATAGAAGGATTGCTCCGCCTGGACGAGTCCAAACAGCCAACACAGCCAGCAGCGCCGCCCAGACCCATCTACGCGCCAATAAAAAGGCCAGGGCGCCGAAGGCCAATCCTATGAAAAGGCCTTCAGTGTAAACTTGCGCCAGGAAAAAGCTGCTGGGAAATATCAGAAAATAGAAGGCAGCGCGCACTCCACCTTCCTCGGCCAGAGAGGAGCGTGTCATGAAATATAAGGCCAACATCGCTCCAAGCGCACCGAGCAAGGATATGATTACCCCCGCCAGAGTTGACCGGGCGATAGGCGAAAGGTTGGAGAGCCGCAGCGGATAGGCGAGCAGACGCATCGTCCATGGGTATAGCGGAAAGAAAGCATAATTGAGCGAATAACAGTCTGCCGCCTGACCGGCCATGCAATACGTCTGCTGGGGCGTCTTCCACACGAAATTTGAAGGGATCGCGCGTACAGCCGGATCATCATAGCCCATCGTTGCGATCGAAAGATAGAATTCCGAATCCCAGGAAATGTGCGAGTTCATGAAGGACCCATCCAGATAGGGGGAAGGCTGCTGAACGGGGTCGAGGAAACGATCTGGCCGGCTCAACTCGAGGCGCATGCCCACCCAGTGCTGAAAGGCGAACATGATAATGGCCCAGCCGAGCCAGATTAGGACTATATTGCGGATGGAAGGATTGATTTTCATTCCGCGGTCAATTTTACATTGATTTATTGCCTGATTGTTCATTATCGAAAAAATGATCAAGAATCGGGCTATTTTGCGCTGATTTATCAGGCTGATATTTATCGCTTTCAACCCCTGCCCTTACGTAAGCCCTTTCGTTTTTGCATTATCAACGCCTGCGCGGAGGACAAGGTTGACAAGCTAAATGTTTGGGATAAAATACAGTCCGCACGCCGAAGTGGCGGAATTGGCAGACGCGCTAGGTTCAGGGCTTAGTGGGCGCAAGCTCGTGAGGGTTCAAGTCCCTCCTTCGGCACACTTGAGAATACCTGCTGAGAGGCAGGTTTCTTGTTTTAATTGCCCGCCATCAATTTTCTGATAAAGGGATCGTCGCTGCGGGATTGTCGGTAAAGCGAGCCAATATATCCAGCGCAATTTGAACGGGGTTGGGAAACCGCACTCGACCGCTTGGAGGGCTCAAATCGTGGCGGAAACGGGCTGAGAATCGAGTTACGCGATGTTATTGCGAGGCCCCGGAATATTAGTAAGCAATGGTATAATTAGCTTGTTTGAAGTCTTTACTTCATTTAATGGGACACGAAGTCAAAAAGAGAGGTCTTCGTGTCTTTTTATACTGTTTTTTGGGAGTGAACCGTATATTGCCCGTAACAGATGGCGCCTTCGCAGTCCATCCAGGTGGATCAATTCCAAGGAATCAAATTTGACGAACTATTATCAGATCCATCGGGACCTCAATGATCCTGGGTTCTCGCGGGATTGATCTGAAATCTACAGCGAATTATTCCTCAATTAGGTCCTTATCAACAAGGAGAAGCAGGTAGCTTTATGGACATAGGTATCGTTCAACAGGTGGATATTGACGCCCAGATGCGGGGCGCTTATCTCGATTATGCGATGAGTGTGATCGTGGCCCGTGCCCTGCCGGACGCCCGCGATGGTCTCAAACCGGTCCATCGCCGAATTTTGTATGCCATGCAGGATATGGGTATCCGCTCCACGTCGGGATATAAGAAATCGGCCCGCATAGTGGGTGAGGTATTGGGTAAATATCATCCGCATGGTGACGCCGCGGTCTATGAATCGATGGCACGTATGGCGCAGGACTTCTCCATGCGTTACCTACTGGTGGACGGACAGGGAAATTTTGGTTCGATCGATGGCGATGCTCCTGCAGCCATGCGTTATACAGAGGCGCGTCTTCACAAACTGGCTGAAGAGCTGTTGGCGGACCTGGAGAAAGACACCGTTGACTTTGGTCCGAACTTCGACGATTCGCTCGAGGAGCCCCTGGTCCTACCGGCGCGAATTCCCAACATGCTGATGAACGGTGCCTCGGGCATCGCAGTAGGCATGGCCACCAACATCCCCCCGCACAATCTGCGCGAACTTTCCAGTGCCATCAATTACTTGATAGATAACTATGAGACCATGGATGAAATTTCCGTTGAGGATTTGATGCAGCGGATACCCGGACCGGATTTCCCAACTGGCGGAATTATTGTAGGGCGCGAAGGGATCGAAGCCGCCTATGCAACCGGGCGCGGCCGTCTCGTGGTTCGCGGTCTGGCGCATATCGAGGAAGGCAAAGGCAGCCGGCATGAGATCATCATCACGGAAATCCCCTATCAGGTCAATAAGTCGACCCTGATCGAACGAATTGCGGAGTTGGTGCGCGAAGACAGGATCGATCAAATCGCGGACCTGCGAGACGAATCGGATCAACGCGGCATGAGTATCGTGATCGAACTGAAACGGGGCGCGCAGCCCAAGAAGGTGCTCAACCAACTCTATAAGTACACGACACTACAATCAACTTTTGGGGTTCAGATGCTGGCCTTGGTGGACGGCGAGCCGCGGACGTTGCCTCTCAAGAAAGCGCTGCAAATCTTCATCGAGCACCGCCAAACCGTCATCGTCCGCCGCTCGAACTTTGACCTCGCAAAGGCGCGGGCGCGCCTGCATATCCTTGACGGCTACTTGATAGCGCTGAATAACCTGGATGCGGTTATCAAGACCATCCGGGAATCACCGGATGCGGACGTTGCCAAAACGAACCTAATGAACCGCTTCCGGCTCAGCGAGCTTCAAGCCCAGGCCATCCTGGATATGCAATTACGGCGTTTGGCGGCCCTCGAGCGCAAAAAGATCGAAGATGAGCACAAAGAGGTGACTGCGCAGATCAGTTATCTTGAAGACCTGCTGGCCAGTCCCAAGAAAATCCTCGTGCTTATCCAAACGGATTTGACTGCATTGGCCGAGAAGTATGGCGATGATCGTCGTACGCGCATCGCGGTGGATGCCAAAGAGGAGCTAAGTGAGGCCGACCTTGTGCAGGATGAAGCGGTCTTGATCAGTCTCACTGAGCGCGGCTACGTAAAACGCGTGGCTTCGTCGGTGTTTCGGTTGCAAAGTCGCGGCGGTCGGGGTGTGATGGGCCATACAACCAAGGAAGAAGACGAAGTTGTTATGCTCATCCCGGCGCGAAGCCTTGACTCCATGTTGTTTTTCTCCGACCGCGGAAAGGTCTATTCGGAAAAGGTATATCAAATACCAGACGCCGACCGTTCTGCCAAGGGCATCCCGCTCTTAAATGTTCTCGCCCTGGATGCAAACGAGCGTGTGACTGCGGCTATTGCCGTTTCAGATTTTTCTGCGCATGGGTTCTGCATGCTCGCTACCGCGCGAGGTAAGGTCAAGCGCGTGGACATGCAGGAGTTTGCGGCTGTCCGGCCATCGGGATTGATTGCAATGGGTCTGGAAGAAGGTGATGTCCTGGGTTGGGCGCACCCAACCTCAGGCAAGGATGAGGTTATTTTCGTAACCGAACGAGGGCGTGCCCTGCGGTTTGATGAAAACAAGGTCCGAGCCATGGGAAGGCAGGCCGGCGGAGTTCAGGGTATTCGCCTGGCGGCAGATGACCTGGTTACGAGCATGGATGTGGTGAATAAAGATGGGTCGCTGCTCATCGTGACCACCGGCGGTTTCGGAAAGCAAACCCCATTGAAAGAATATATTCCCAAGGGCCGTGGCACACATGGCATTACGACCATGGACCTAAAGCTGCTGCCTGAAATTGGCAAGATCGCAGCGGCCAGGGTGGTTCAAAACGACGATGATTTGACCATCATTACAGCCAACGGTGTGGCACTGCGGATGAAGGTAAAGAATATCAAACAATCGGGTCGGGCTACAAAGGGGGTCCACCTGATCAAGCCGCAAGAAGGCGATTATGTTGCAACCGTGGCCCGGATCGCGGCTGAAGATCTCAAACGCGCTGGAGCGCAAATTAACGAAAATGGGGATGAAAAGCAGGAAAGCTAAGGCGGTAAATTTCCGGGCGGGCTCAAAACCTCGCCCGGATTTTCTTAAAATAGGCCAATTCGCCCCGTGACCAGCAGGCATAAGGTACCCAATATACAAACCATTATCATCATGATGAAAGTAACGAAGAAGCGCTGTTGGGGGGTCATCCCAAGGAAGTGCTTGGGGGAACCACCCGGTGGAGTGCTATCTGTCCCCGCTTCTGACTGAAGCTTAGCGGCATCGTCAGACAATGGAGCGGAATTCATCTGGTCGCGTAAATTATCAAACATCCTAATCCTCGCATGGTGATTCTATCATAGCGCCGGGCGCAGATGCATCTCTCCGAATGGTATCTTCTGCAGGTTGCCATCCGCCGTGCGAATTATCAACTTGCCGTCAGGTTCGAGCCCAATGAGCTCGCCGTCCAAGGGTTCCCGTTGATCCCTGATAATTTGAACTTGTTCACCCTGAAAAGCCAGGGCGTGACTCCAAACCCGGATAAATTCATCCGTCCCCAGCTTCTTTCGCCACTTTATGAGGGCGGATAATATTTCCCTTAAGCATTCAACGCGGTCGAGAGGACACCCAAGCTCAGCCTCGATACTGGTAGCTGGGAAATCCAGTCCATCTTTGGGCGGGGTCGAGGTCTTCAAGACGTTGACTCCCATGCCCAGAATGGAGGCAAGCAAGACATCGCCAGACCAAACCGACTCTACCAATATGCCTGCCAGTTTTCGGCCTTTGATCAATATATCATTGGGCCATTTTATCTTCGGAGCCAACCCTATAGGAAGCAGTGCGTCTGTCAAAGCCAGGGCTCCCAAACCGGTCATCCTGGTGGGAAATACAAGTTCGACTTTTGATGGGCGCAGAATCAAACTGAAGGCCAGCGCCGAACCGGGAGGAGTGAACCACCTCCGCCGCGAGCGGCCCCGGCCCGCGGTCTGTTCGTCGGCTATCACCATAGACAAATCAGTCGCGCCCTGCGAAGCCCAGGTTAATGCTTCGTCATTTGTGGAGCCTATCGAATTGAAATAGCGCAGTTCCCCGATCGAAACGGATGAAAGCGCTTTTCGTAATCGGCCTTCGTTCATCGAAATCAATAATGTTCAAAGGTCGTGATCCGTTCAGGTTCGGACCTATTGGACATAATCATGAGGGTTGACGTTCACGCCACCGATCCGAATCTCGAAGTGCAAGTGGGCTCCAAACGCATTACCGGTAGCGCCGGCCAGACCAATCACTGTCCCCTGTCCGACAATCTGGCAAACAGACACATTGATTTGGCTGAGGTGAGCATAAAGGGTGACAAACCCATTACCGTGGTCAATTTGGATCACATTACCATAGCCATAATTGTCGCCGCCCTGAGCCATGGTCACAATGCCAGCCGCGGCGGCATAGATGGGATCTCCCTGGTTGGCAGCAATGTCTATGCCAAGATGGGATGGACTGTAGTCATTTCCTGAAATGGAATGGTTATTTGCAGGCCAACCAAATGAATTGTCCACCGGTCCGCCGCCACAGGAATTGGTACCAAAATCGGAGGTGCCTGTACTGCCATTGTTAACACGCCCCTGGGTCGGCATAAGCGTGGTCCAGTCGATTAATTGCCGCTTGCCGCCCGGGATCACCACGACAGTGCCGGGCTTGATCTCAGGATTGGTAAGGTCGATATTGTTGCCGGGGAAGTTTATGATGTCATCCGGCTTGGCATCGAATTCATCCGCTACTTTTTGGAGAGTATCGTTCGCCTGCCATGTGTATAGCAGGCCGTCCACCGGAGGGATCGTAAGCTTCATGCCTGGTGAGAGTTCATCAGGATTGTCGTAAGGGATCACTCCTTTGCTGGAATAAAGGATGCTTTCCATCTTGATATTGAATTTCTTGGCAATTAGCGACAAGGCATCGCCCTGCTGTGTTGTATAGGTAGTAGGATCAAGGCGCGGCCGGTTGGTGGGCAGGTTCGTTTTGAGTAGTAGCTCACGCGGAATGCTGAGGGACGTAACCAAACTTGTGACCGGTGTGGGCAGGCTAATGGGAGGCAGATTCTGGTCTGGTTTGGCAGTCGGTTCAAGCTGGGATGCTGGCGAGGCCGATCCGGCCTGAGTCCACCATAGCGTAGATCCCAACAACGCGACCACGAGCAAAACCGTAGCCCCCCAGGAGATGACACTAAAACGATCCGCTTTAAAGATTTCGAGAAGCCTGTTCATTCGCAATTTAGTATTGACGGAAGAAATAGCTTTGCGGATGGCTGCTTTCAAATTCATTTACAAATTTTCCTGTTTTATGCTTCCTCAGTCAAGTTCTCCAGAAACATTTGATTGTTCTTGGCGCGGTCGAGCCGTGAAAGAATGGCTTCTGTTGCCACGGTCTGATCCATTCCCGCACCTCCGGGAGGAGCCGAAACCATTTGGGCATACATTCGCCGCATTAGCCACACGCGTTGCATGATGTCGGGTCCAAGCAAAAGCTCTTCGCGGCGGGTCGAGGAACGTTCAATGTCCACCGCCGGGAAGATGCGGCGCTCCTGCAGCTTGCGAGACAGCAGCAATTCCATATTGCCGGTGCCTTTGAATTCTTCGTAAACAACATCGTCCAAACGTGAACCCGTATCCACGAGGCAGGTGGCGATGATTGTCAGCGAGCCGCCCTCTTCCAGATTGCGCGCAGCGCCAAAGAAGCGCTTGGGAGGGTATAAAGCCGAAGGATCCATGCCGCCCGATAGCGTGCGCCCTGAGGGATTGACTACCAGGTTGTAGGCGCGAGCCAGGCGGGTAATCGAGTCCATCAAGATTACCACATGACGGCCGATTTCCACCATTCTCTTAGCCCGGTCTAATGCAATCTCCGCCGTCCGAACGTGGGAAGTCACCGGTTCGTCGAATGTGGAAGCCACCACTTCGGCATCCACGGAACGATCCATGTCAGTCACTTCTTCGGGGCGCTCACCGATCAGCGCAACCATCAAATGGACATCGGGATGTTTTGTCGAAATTGAATTGGCAATTTGCTTCAGGATCGTTGTTTTCCCTGCTTTTGGGGGCGAGACGATCAACCCGCGTTGACCCCGTCCAATGGGCGTGACAAGATTGATCAAGCGTGTAGCCAGCGTATCATGATCAATTTCGAGGTCAAAGCGTTTATCGGGGAAGATGGGCGTCAGGTCCTCAAAAACCTGTCTACGTGTAGCCTCTTCCGGGTCAAGGCCGTTGACTGTTTCTACTTTGAGCAATCCATAATGCCGTTCTGATTCACGAGGAGGCCGGACCTGACCTATAACCAGGTCGCCTGAACGAAGATCATAACGGCGCAACTGCGCCTGCGAAACATATACATCCTGATCGCTGATGCGATAATTGGCGGCCCGCAGGAAGCCAATCCCTTCGCTCATGATCTCGAGGATGCCGCCGCGCAGCTCAACGCCTTCCTTTTGGGCCTCGGTTTGACGGAGCTGAAGAATCAATGCTTCCTTCTTTAACCGGTTGGAATTAGGGACGTTGAGGTCTTTGGCAACCTTGCGTAGCTTTGCCAGGGGTTCGTTTTCAAGCTCAAGAATTTTCATGTGGGTTCAATGCCTTTTGGAATGATGAGAAAATAGGGACAACACCCTTTGGGTGCGGTCCGGGTTCATAACGAATTTTGAGGAACGGGGATGACTTCAGAATAAAATTGCAGGGTTCGAGACGATGAGATTTCCGCGCTTTTCAATATCGAATGTGAAGAATTCGGGGAGACGACTGCATTATAGCACGTTCGTTCGGCAGGTGCAAGCAATTAGGTCTCGCCCAGTATACGATTTTGTAATTCGAAGAGGCGACGATAGAAGCCGTTATGATCCAACAACTCCCAATGAGTTCCCGCGTTCCACCACGCAGCCTCGATCCATCACAATGATCTCGGCCATTTTTTCGAGCCCGAGAAGGCGATGTGTGATCAACAGTGAAATCTTTTCGCGCATTAAATCAAATAATGTTTCCAGCACAAGCCTTTCCGTCAATGGATCGAGATTGGCGGTGGGCTCATCTAAAATCAGAATGGGTGCATTTTTGATCAGGGTGCGCGCGATCGCCAAACGCTGGCGTTCGCCGCCGCTCAAACGCAACCCGTGCTCGCCTATGATTGTACCGTAGGATTTCGGTAGACCCACAATAAGATCGTGGACCTCAGCATGAAGCGCGGCGGCTTCGATCTCTTTCTTTGTAACGCCCCGGCGAGCCATGCGCAGGTTTTCATAAATGGAGGTGTTAAAGAAATAGCTGTTTTGTGAGATAAGAGCAATTCTCGCTCTCACCTCATCGGGCGTGTACGTTCTCAGCGATTGATTACCCAGCCGAATCTCCCCTGAACTATAATCCCAAAAGCGCAAGAGCACATTGGCGAGGGTGGATTTACCCGCTCCGCTTGGGCCTACCAGGGCTATGGCTTTGCCGGGTTCCAGAGTAAAGTTGATATGCTGCAAAGCCGGTGCGATGTTTCCGGGATAAGTAAAAGAGAGATCACAGAGCTGCAAAGAGTTATCTGTGGGTGAAGAAATCGAGGTGACTCTGCTCCCGGACTCCGCCCCGATCACAGGGAAATCTGGAACCGCAGGCTTCATCTCGGCGACTTCGAAGAGGCGTCGCGCGGCCTCCCGTAGGCCGCTCCACATTTGAGCCGCCAGGGGCAGCGGTGTGGCAGCTTCAAAGGATGCGAGCGAAAGCAGGGCCAATGAGGCAAGCAGGGTGCCGTTCAATTGACCGGAGGCTATTCGGGGGATGGTTATGAAAAGGATCAACCAGACCGCAAAGTTTGTGATGAACGTGGATAGCCCGGAATACAGGCTGCTGATGCGCGCCATCTGTTTCTGTGAGGCGGCATATTTTTCACCGGCGAGGCGGATTCGTGTCACCCGGTCGCGACCGCGGCCAAAGGCAAGTAGATCCGGAAGGCCTTGGATCCCGTCCACCAACTGAATATGAAGGTCGCCGCGTTGCAATATGGCATTTCTCCCGGGCTGCCGGCTCATAACTTGTGCGGAGACGGGCAGGGCCAATCCGAGCAGCACGAAGAATAAGAAAAGGAGGCCAGAGAGCCTAAGGTCATAAAAGGCCAGAAAAGCAGAGGTGCAAATCATGACCATGACCGCGGTCAAAGGCGGAGCGACGACCCGCACGTAGAAATTTTCCAGCGTCTCAACGTCGCCGATGATCCGTGCCAGCAAATCGCCTGCGCGGAATTCCATAATGCGGGCGGGCGCCAGCGGCTCCAGTTTTTCATAGAACCAGACGCGCAAACGCGCCAACAGCCGAAATGTCACGTTATGAGAAACTAGCCGTTCCAGATAGCGGAAGACAGCTCTGGAAATTCCGAAAAAGCGTACACCTACGATCGCTACTTCGAGTACGGCGATGGAAGGGTGGAGCGCAGCCGTCGAAATTAACCAGGCCGAGGTGCCCATCAGCGCAACGCTGCTGCCAATGGTTAGGCTCCCAAGCAAGACGGAAAGAAGCACCCAGCCCCACGATTCGTTTAGGAAGGCTAACAAGGCAATAAGGGTCGATGCTTTTTTGGAGGTGATCGATGACCTTGGAGTAAAGACAGTGGGCTGGATTGCCGGAGGAGAGGATGGGGCGATTTTTTGAGTAGGTAGGCCTTCTGAAGTGTAACCTTCCGTTTGAGGCGCAGGATAAGCATTAACCATTCTGGCATACTTGCCACCCAGTTTGAGCAGCTGCCGATGGGCCCCGGCTTCAACAATGCGGCCTTTGTCAAGCACAATGATCTGATCTGCCTGGAAGACCGTGTTCATGCGATGTGCGATGGTGATTACAGTGCGTCCGCTCATCAAGCGATGGGTAGCGTCTTCCAAGTAGGTTTCCGTTTCCGGATCAAGGCTGGAAGTAGGTTCGTCTAGGATCACAATGGGTGTATCTCTGAGAAAGGCACGGGCATATGCCAGCCGCTGCGCCTGCCCGGTGGAGAGACGGGCCCCGCCCTCGCCGATCAGCGATTCATACTTTTGTGGAAGCGATTCTATAAAATCTTCAAGATGCGCTGCCCGGGCAGCAGAGATTACCTCTTCGATAGAAGCAGCTGGTTTGCCCAAACGGATATTGGCCGCGATCGTGTCATGGAAAAGGTAGGGGTTTTGGGCTACCCAGGTAATAAGGTTATTCCAGTCATCAATCCAAATTTCCTCCGCAGGCCCACCATTAACTGAGATCTGACCCTCCGTTGGTAGTATGAAGCGCAACAAGATATTTGCCAGCGTGGTCTTGCCGGCGCCGCTGGAGCCGACCAATGCTATATGCTGGCCGGCTCGGACCTCCATTGTGATGTTTTGAAGGGCAGGTACTGTCTCTCCGGCATATTTAAACGAGAGATTCGATAGATTTAGAATGGCAAAGGCATCAACGGGAGAAGAATGTTCGGGGCTTGTTTGGCTAAGCCCGGAGTCCTGCATGACTCTGCCTGATTTTGTATCCAAGATCGCGAAAATACGCCTGGCTGCAGAGGTGCCCGCCAAACCTGCATGGAAACGCTGGCCCAGCATACGCAAGGGCAGATAAAACTCTGGAGCGAGGATTAGCAAAAAGAGGGCTTCGCGGAATCCCATCTGACCATAAAGCAGGCGCAAGCCAACCTCCACCGCGATTATGGCTGTGCTAAGCGTGGCAAGCAGTTCCAGGGCAAAGGCTGATAGGAACGTAACGCGCAAGACCCTGAGAGTGGCATCGCGGAACTGGTCGCTTACTCTGGCGATGTTTTGCACCTGTGCCTTGGATTGGCCGAACAACTTTAAGGTTGTAAGTCCCTGCAGACTGTCGAGGAAATGAGCCGAAAGCTGATTTAGCGTTTCAAATTGGCGCTTCGTTACCCCTTCAGCGTCGCGGCCAATCAGGTACATAAAGAATGGAATAAGAGGGGCTGTGACGAGAAGTACAAAGCCTGACAGCGGGTCAAGCGGGAAGACAAGCATCAGTATCGTAACAGGGACCAAAATGCTGATAACAAGCTGGGGCAGGTATTGGCTGAAGTAGGCGTCCAGCGCTTCGATGCCCTCGACGGCAGCGGCAGTCAGCTCGCCGGTTCGTTCCGTCCGGCTGTAAGCCGGTCCGAGGGCAACCATGTGAGCGAAAAGGCGCTCGCGTAGATCGGTCTTGACCTTCACGGCCACCGCATTCGCCGCCAACTCATTGACCCACGTAAACAATCCGCGTGCAGCAATCACGAGGAGGAGAAACTGCATCCAACCCAAGATCTGAAGTAGAGTTTGTTTCTCGAGGAAGGCCGCATTGACAGTACTACTGATAAGGTAGGACTGACCAATGGCCAACAATCCGGCCATCAGGCCGCTGACAATGGTGAGCGTAAGGGCAAGGCGAGAGTTCCGCGCGAGGTAAAGCAGTCTGCGATGCATGGATCCGGTTGAGGGTTGGGAGTTTAAGCCTGGAAGGCTGAAGGTAATGTTACCTTCAACCTTCCAATGTTCAGGCCAGGATGACTAGTAGACGAGATCCTTTTTGTCCACGGTGATGCGCTTGCGGAACATATAGTATGACCAGCCCTGATAGGCCAGGACAATCGGAACGAAAATCAAGGCAATGACACTCATTACTGATAATGTATATTGGGATGACGAAGCAGTATAGATCGTCAAACTCCAGGCGGGGTTTGTGCTGGAGATCATTACGCGAGGAAACATCAGGGTGAAGAAAGCGATCTGGGTAAGCACGATGTGAACACCCGTGCTGACGAAAGCCCAGCCTTCCATCTTGCGATTGATAAAGTATATCGTTACAAGCAAAACCACAACCGCAGCGATGGGGATGACGCCGGGGTTAACGCCGATCTTGGTGGCGATATCGGTATAGATGTAAGTGGTTATCGCCAATAGCACGACTGCCGCAGCGGCAATAAGATATATCTTCCTGGCGGCTGAGTGGGCTCGTTCCCGCAGGTCGCCGTCCAGCTTCAGGGTCAGGAAGTTTGCACCGTGCAGGAGGAAAACGGAGACCATAGTGAGACCGCCGATCAGCCCGTAAGGATTCAGCAGCGTAAATAAGTTGCCCGTGTACATCATTTTCTGGTCTATAGGTACACCTTCCACGAGGTTGGCAAACGCCACGCCCAGCAGAAGCGACGGGAGGAACGATCCGACGGCGATCATCCAATCGAAAGTATGCCGCCATTTTGGGCTGGGATCTTTGGAACGGTATTCGAAGGAGATTCCGCGGATGATCAAGCCCACCAGCAGCAGGAAGAGGGCAAGGTAGAAGCCGCTGAACATGGTAGCGTACCACTGGGGAAAAGCGGCAAAGGTGGCGCCGCCCGCGGTGAGCAGCCAGACCTCATTCCCGTCCCAAACGGAACCGATGGTGTTCATAATGGCGCGACGCTCCTCATCCTTCCTGCCCAGAAACGGGAGCAGCATACCCACGCCGAAGTCGAAGCCTTCAAGGAAGAAGAAGCCAATCCAAAGGACGGCTATCAGAACAAACCAGAGAGTCTGGAGAAATACGTATGACATTTTATCCTCCGAGTTAGTCCTGCGACCCGATGGGCTCAGGAACAAGATCCATCGATTCCTGCATGGCTGCATCGGGCCCCGCAACGGCAAATTTCTTCATCAGATATACGTCCGCCACGGCTAATGTGCCGTACAGGAGAGCAAAGCCGATCAGGCTGATGAGCAAGTCCACGGGCGTCAGATTGGGCGAGACAGCATCCTGCACCTTAAGCAGGCCCTGGACGATCCAGGGCTGGCGGCCCATCTCAGTCAAGATCCAGCCAAACGTATTTGCTATGTAAGGCAGGGCAATGACCCACGGGACCCACTTCAGCCATCGGGCGTCTTCTATCGGCCGGCGCAGGGCATACAGGAAGAAAGCTGCCAGGAGTATCATGATGAAGCCGGCAGTCATCATGAAGCGGAAGGACCAATAGGTAACGACCATTAGCGGGATGTAATTTCCCGGGCCATACTTTTGGACATATTCGGCCTGGATATCATTCACACCCCGCACCGTACAGGAAAAGTTATTACAGGCCAGGAAGCTGGTAAGGGCCGGCAAGCGTAACGACCAGACCTCTCTCCTGCCGCTCAAATCACCAATGGTCAGGATGGAGAAGGAGGCAGGCGTTTCCGTGTCCCACAACGCTTCGATAGAAGCCATCTTCATAGGTTGGGTTTGATAAATATACTGCCCCTGCGTATGGCCGCCGAAGAAGACCAGTACACTGGCAATCAGTCCTATGAGGGCCGCGATCTGGAACGATCGTTTGAATAAATCAACGCTGTTCCTGCGCGCCAGGTGATACGCGCTCACGCCAAGGATCATAAAGCTGGCAGTTGCCAGGCCGGCAGCGATGGTGTGCCAGAAGAAAATCCAGCCTTTGGGGTTTGTAACCAGAGCGAAGAAATCGTTAAGCATGGGTCGCCCCGTAGCCGTATCAATGACATACCCGACGGGATGCTGCATCCAGCCATTAGCCAGCAGAATCCAAAGGGCAGAGAGGTTCGAGCCGATGGCTACCAGCCAGATGGATGCCAAATGGACCTTTTCCGGGACTTTGCCTTCGCCGAAGACCCAGATGCCCAGGAAGGTTGACTCCATGAAAAAAGCCAGGAGAGCCTCGATCGCCAGGGGCGCGCCGAAGATATCTCCAACAAAGCGGGAATATTCCGACCAGTTCATGCCGAACTGGAATTCCTGAACAATACCCGTGACAACGCCTATTGCAAAGTTGATCAGGAACAGCTTGCCCCAGAACTTGGCCATTTTATGATAGGTCTCATCCTTCGTCTGGTAGTAGCGCGTTTGCATGAATGCAACGAACCACCCCAGGCCAAGCGTCAGGGGTACGAAAAAAAAGTGGTAGATGGTAGTCAGACCGAACTGCAGGCGTGAAAGTAGAACCGTATCCATTGCTCCTCCTTCAAGAATTTATTCTATGTGCGCCCTCAGGCACATATGAATCTCCAGCTAAACCACATCCGAGGCAAGCAGCGGGATCCCCAGCGCCTCCTGAGAAAGCTCTTCAAAGGTGATCGCCGCCATCTCACGCAGCATCGCCACCTGGACGCGTCCCCATTTGAGGCGAACAGGACAATTGGAGCGAAAGGGACAATCATCCTCACCCCTTGATTGTAAACATTGCGATAAGAGAATGGGGCCTTCAAAGGCCTCAACTATGTCTCTTAGTGTTATTTGCGAGGCGGGGCGGGGCAACATGAGACCGCCTTCACGACCGGGGAACGTGGCAAGGAGGTCACTTCTTGCGAGCTGCGCCACAATCCGCATCATGAGTGCCGGCGGGATCAACATTTCCTGTTGGATCTCTCTGGTTGATAATCTTGCGCCCGTGCCGCGCTTTGCGAGAGCCAATATCACACGCACAGCATAATCTGTTTGACGGTTAATTCTTAGCATTGTTATACCTTTACACAACTAGTAAACGATTACGCCTAATGTAAAGGTATTGGCGCAAAAGTTATAGTACAAAATGTCACAAAGATCAAGTTACAATTGTCAGGGGCCATGCTTTGCTAAACAAGAAAGTAGCTTCTGAATTGATCTTGCCAATAGCCCCCGATAATGTCGCATTTGAAACGCTGGTAGGTTGGGCCATTCGTATGAGCACTGCGCAGAATTCCCAGCCGGCTATTGCCAACAGTGGTCGGTCTCACAAACCGCGTGACTGATACAATCTTGCTTGGCAGGCTTTGACCCAGGTGGGGTCCATTTTACTAAGCCTATTCTTCTTAAGATTTTCCTTCATGATCCAGCGAACATCCTGATTTTTGGAACCCATCCATTTTTCCATTGGCTTCCTGCCTTCTTCTGGCAGGGCAGCTACTGCTACACTCCAGCAATAACCCAGGCTTTTGCGCAGAACTTTGAACCCCTCATCATTCGGATGCCGGGCCGATTCTATGTCGGTGGTTATGCGGCCAAGAATATTTAAGACCTGAGCGACTGTCTCTGGCACTTTCAGAAGCCGGGGTTCGGCCAATGCTGCGGCCGCTGCGCGTTTTTCATACCAGTTTCCCAGGCTCCAGCTTCGCATTTGTTTAAGTAAAACCTTCATATCTTTATCGCCAACGTACTGCAGGGCGATGGCTACGCTCTCCCGAATTCGCCAGCGTGGATCGGAGGCGTAGGCGCGCAGGCGGGCAAACAACTCATGGTCGCCAAGCGCGGCTAACTTGCCGAGCCCGACGATGCCGCAAAAAACCACGAATACCTCGGGCGTGTTTTCCTCGGCCTGATGAGATAGAAATTGTTCAAACTGAAATTTCGTTCCCTCTTCCGCCACAACCTGTGCCAATTCCAGATTGCCGCGCGGACCCGGCAGACCAGAATTCTCCAGCAGAAAAGGCGTCCAATCCTTTAGTATTTTAAGCTTCTGTCGGTATTCATTGACTTTGGACATGCGTTGGGTCTCGAATTCACTTTGTCTTTTCCAGTTCATTACGCTTATGCATTGCAGCCTGCCAGTTACGGTCCGACCGTAATCTGTATGTAGACTTCACTGCCAAATGCAGAGCCGTCCGGCGCAAGGGCCTGCCAGGCGCTCTGATAAGTGCCTGAGTTCGGAGGCGCGGTGAAGACGATACGGAGTGTCGCCTGTGTCCCGGCCCGGGCAGGAAAGAGGGCCTGCTCGTTCGGCGCGCCCAGCGCGTCACCGCTGATCAATTTAAGACGATAACGCGAATCCCAATTGCAGCTCCCGCTATTGGTCACCAACCACTCTTTATCAATCGATTCCCCGGGCGTCAAGTTTGTTCCGTCCGGGATGGTCAGGTCTCTTACATAGGTCAGGTCATTTGTGCAGGGTACAGTGGGTGTAGGGATTACCAGAGGCGGAACGCTGGTGACAGTGGGGGGCAGCACTACGGCGGTGTTTGGAATGAGCTGCGCGGCTTCTGTGGGCGGGATGAAAAAAGTCGGTGTTGCTGAGGGCGAACAAGCACCGAAGCCTAACAGAATAGTCAACGAAAGGGCCAGTCTGATCGATCCGTGTGAGAAATTGTGATTTATATCCCCAATTATATTAGGAGGGCGGGGGATTGCCCCGCCCTCATGAGATTCTTATTCTTCGGCTGGAGCGCCGGCAGCCGATTCATCTGCGCCGTCAGTGCCCATATCGAGCGGCAATGCTACCTCGCCGCTCAGGGCTTTCTGGCGAATTACACTCTCGATTTCCGCCAGCAATTCAGGATTCTGACGAATATATTCCTTGGAATTCTCGCGTCCCTGACCGAGGCGTGCGTCGCCATAAGAGTAGAAAGCGCCACGTTTTTGGACAATCTCAAATTGAGTTGCGAGGTCAAGAACATCGCCGGATTTGGATATGCCTTCGTTGTACATGATATCGAACTCGGCAGTACGGAAGGGCGGCGCAACTTTATTCTTTACTACTTTAACGCGTGTGCGATTGCCGATAATCTCAGCGCCAACCTTAATGGCCTGAATTCGCCGGACATCGAGCCGAATGGACGCATAAAACTTTAGCGCCTGCCCGCCGGTAGTAGTCTCAGGGTTTCCGAACATCACACCGATCTTCTGCCTCAGCTGATTGGTAAATATGACTGTTGTTTTGGTTTGATTGATCGCGCCGGATAATTTGCGCAGGGCCTGGGACATCAGGCGGGCATGCACACCCATGGTTGGATCGCCCATATCACCTTCGATTTCTGCACGCGGTACCAGGGCGGCGACTGAGTTGATTACTACCACGTCCACAGCACCTGAACGCACCAGAGTCTCCGTGATCTCCAGGGCTTGCTCACCGGTATCAGGCTGCGATACGAGCAAATTATCGATGTCTACGCCGCATTTGGCCGCGTAGCCAGGGTCGAGGGCATGCTCCATGTCAATATAGGCCGCGTTGCCGCCGCGTCGCTGGGCCTCGGCCACAATATGCTGGCAGATCGTGGTCTTGCCGGAAGACTCCGGACCGTAGATCTCGGTGATACGGCCGCGCGGCACGCCGCCGACGCCCAGGGCAATATCCAGTGAAAGTGAGCCCGTGGAAATGGAATTGGTGTTCATCATGTTCTGGGCCTCGCCCAGTTTCATGATCGATCCTTCGCCGTAGCGTTTGAGAATATCGCCGACGGCGCGATCTAACACTTCACGCTTGGCTTTATCCACTTGGAGGGCACCAAATTCTTCACTTTTTGCGGCAGATGATTTGCGAGGGGACATTCTTCCTTCTCCAATAATAAATTTTCTGTTCAATGTGTGTTTGGCGCAGGTATCAGCTGATCTCTCAAACTCACATTTTTCACATGGGCAAAAAACACCGAAACCATAAGGGTAATTGGAACTCTGCCCATTGCCTTCATTTTTTCGGGCATTCTTCCCAACAGGGTGAGTAATTACTGGCACAGTATAGCACAGATGTTCAGTCCGTCAAGAGCAGTTTATCGCCTTCTGGCTGGAGGTGCGGGAATTACTTGGCAAGGTTTGGGCCGATTTTGGAAGAAATCGTATCTACCGTTTTGCAGGGCGCGGTGGGTAAATACACAGATTCCATTACGGAGAGGTTGGAGTCGCTGTAGGTAAGAAGTCGAGGCTCGGAGTGGGAGGCGGGGCAACGGTGAATCCGAGGGTGCCTCGAAAGGTGAAGTATGTCACCTGTCCGCCGTAAACGTACATCCAATCCTGCTGGTCTTTCCCTTTGTAGTTGAAGGTGATTTTATACAAACCTGCCGGCAGATCGCCGATGGCCATATTTTCATTATAGACCGGGTCGTGATTGACCGGACCGGGGCCGTAGGTTTAACCATGTGGGTTGCACCGCTTGTTGTGTTCTTTACATATACATCGAGTTGCTGGAGGGTAGCGTTGCTTGTGTCAGTGATCCGGCCAACCAGAACACCCCAACCTTCGGGAGGAGCCATCCATAGTTCCGGATTATAGGTGTAGTAGAAAGAATCCTCGCCCAGCCTTATTTCAAAGTGGACGTGGGGACCCGTAACATGTCCCGTGTGGCCTACCAGCCCAATAACCTCGCCTGTATTTACGTGCTGGCCCACGATTGCCAGAATCTTGCTCATATGTGCGTATACACTGTATAGCTGCTGGCCGTGGTAACCGAAATCCATGCGAATCACAACGGCCTGCCCATACGGATCGCTCTTGTCGCCGGGAGATTCACGCAAGAGCCCCCAATCAGCCCAAACGATGGTACCCGGGCCAGCGGCAAGGATTGGCGTTCCCTCGGGGGCATCGATGTCGACACCGGTATGCACGAAGGGCGGGTCAAAAATGCCGCCATAGCGGTAATTGGCGAGCGGCCAATTAACCTGATCGGCACCGATCGGGCGCGCAAAGTAAAAATGATCGTAGGAAGTGGTCGCCCACGGCACAGGATATAACGGAGGTCTCCAGCCTGAGACGGGAGCCGCGCCTGGAGCCGGTAGATCGAAACGGAAGGGTTCAATCGTGGGGGTTGGCGTTTCGCTTTGACTCTGAGAACTCACCTCCGTCAGGCCGGCAACCACAGGAGTGGGGCTGACCTTAACAGGGAGGCTTGAGCATCCGCTAAGAACGGCGAGCACAAGAATAGCGGTAATAATCAGGAAGGGAAAATGGTAGTTCGCTCTCGGGGATTTTCTCGGGACAGCCGAAGTGGATATGGCGTGTGTGCGCTGATTCGAACAAGAACATTTCTTGTTCATGGATTGAAGGTTGGGATGATGGTTGGTGGCGTGGGCGTAGGCAGGGGTGTATTTGTAGGCGGACGTGGCGTGGGTGACAGCGAAGCCGTGGGCGTTGGCCGCGGAGTCCTTGATGGACCAGGCGTGCTCGATGGGATCGGCGTTCTGGAAGGTGTGGCCGTGGGTGGCAAGAGCGGTGTGGGAGTGAAAAGCGCCTCTTCCGGATAAAGTTCAAGCATGGCTGAATGCCAATCCAGTCCACCCGTCATGGCAAATTCGGTAAAACGCCCGCCGGGAAAATAATTCCGCCAGTTCGACAGCGCAGGCAATCGATCCCACCCGTAGGCTGAAGCCAGCGAGGTAAAATCCACCCAATAACCCGGGGGAATGGGGGCATAGCCACCACCGGCTTCATATGTAGTGGGGTTCAATTCATAGCGGGCGTTTAGATCCCACGGTGGATTATGGATGGGCTCGCCCCGTGAGCCATCCTGGTTTTGGGCACGCAGGTACAGACGCCAATAGGTTTGCGCCCCAACGTCTTCGCGAATCACGGCCATCCAGCCCGCGTTGACCATCAATGAATTAACGGCAAAAGCCCGGCCGGTATACAGCCAGTCTTCGTTCAGACCCGGATCAAGCGCGGTGGTAAGTGGCACATAGGCATTTTCGAGGCTGGAAAGCGCATCCCAGCCCGTTTCTACAACAACCCGTTGCCGCAGCGCCGCAAAAGAGCCGGCCACCAGAGCATGAAGTTGGGGATAAGGCGCTTGAACTTTCTGCAGGGGAACAACATACCAACGCTGCGACGGCACGTCGGAAACCGGCGTGACCTGCAACGACCAGAGCGCTTCAGGTGTTTGCGCCGCGGCCGCTTGATAGGTTTGCGGCAGCGGATTTGGCAATGAGAGTTTGGGCCAGAGCAGACCGTGTAAAAGGCCCGGCAGCGGTGTAGGCAGCAAGAGCGGATCACCCCGCAACGTATAGGCTGTAATCAACTGCTGATTCGGTGCATCCACGGCTGTGATGATCTGATCGCTATTTGCATTCCAGGCCGGCCAACTTCCAGCGCCGATCCAGGTCGCTGCCTGTTCGGGCCGACTTGAATCCCAAATATAAATGCCGTTATAGTTATTGTCCCAGGGGGCGGAGGCCCAGGCCAGATGCCGGCCATCCTGACTCCAGGTTGGGTGGCTCTCGGCCGCCTGCGGAGTATTGCTGATATCTGTAAAACGATTGTCGGTTTTATTGAGATCCGCCAGCCATATATCGGCATCCCCGCTGCGATTTGAGACGAAGGCTATCTGTCTTCCACTGGGAGCCCAGGCAGGAGAATAATCGGAGGAAGTACCATCTGTTAACATAATCGGCTTCTGTCCGGGTGCCGTCAGGGAAAGGATTGCGATATCCAGGCTGCCGTTCTGATAGGTTTCGAAGGCTATGAAGGCCCGATCCGGAGACCAGCTGGGCGCTAAATCGTATTCCGGGGTATTCGTCAATTGCGAGATTTGCCCGCTCTGCAGGTCGAGGGTGTAGATGTCCCAATGTCCGCCACGATCAGACGCATAGGCAACAGATTTACCGTCCGAGCTAAGGGCAGGAGCAATGTCGCTCCAGGCTCCGGAGGTGAGGCGGGTGAGGCTTAGTTTTCCGGGCGTAAATGCAAAAAGGTGGGCATAGCCGTTTTCTTCGATGGAGAGGATGATTACATCGTTTTGATCCTCCGCCGGTAGCGTGGGCGGAGGAATGGGGGTTGGCTGTATGGTAGGCGAGACGGTCGGGAAGACCGGCGGCGGGCTTGTATACTGTTCACACCCAACGAAAGCCAGCCCTGAGAACAAAGTTATGAGGATCAGGCTCAATACGGCGCCTGGTTGTTTTTTTTGGGGGATTGTCATTTGGCGGGGGTCACTTCAAAAACATGGGTCACAGGTTCAGCCTGTGGGCCATCGGGATAAAACAGCTTTGCTTCTAGCTTGAAAGGACTCGCGGTGGCGCCGCGCAGGTGCATGGTGAACTCCAACTTCCACGACATCGGTTCAACGATGCTGGCTGTGGCGATCTCAGCGCCGGTCGTATCGGTTAACGTTACTTCCAAAAATGGCCGCGTTTGGAAAGGGGTCATCTCGATATCCACGCGTACGCGCTCACCGTCGGGGTATGGCTCGGCAGTCAGTGAGGTGATGCGCGTTTCTTCGGGCGTAGCCCGTTGCAAACTATCTTCGGGGAAGAAAAAATCCATCGCCACTATTATAACCAATACAAAATGCCTGGCTGCGGGTGAAACCAGGCATTTGGATTACAGTTTTCAGGGCCGGCAAAAATACCTTGAAAGGTTTTATCCGTGTTTTTGTTGGAACTCGCGCATAAACTTGGTGAGTTCTTCAGCGGCCTTGACATCCAGAGCATTGTAAAGCGAGGCACGCATACCGCCCACCGAGCGGTGCCCTTTGAGACCAATCAGGTCGTTCTTTTTGGATTCGGAGGCAAAGGTTGCTTCAAGCTCCTCGACCGGCAGGCGGAACGGGATATTCATCATGGATCGGGCTTCAGGCACTGCGTGACCACGATAGAAGCCGCCGCTGCTGTCAATCGTTTTATAGACCATGTCTGCCTTGGCGTGGTTGCGTTTGGCAACTGCTTCCAGGCCGCCAAGTTTTTTGGCCCAGGCGAAGACCAGGCCGGAAATGTAGATTGAATAACAAGGGGGGGTGTTGTGCAGGGAGCCGCTGGCAGTCAGGGCCTTGTAATCAAGCATTACAGGCAGGTTGCCTGGGGTGCGTTCCAACAGATCTTCGCGAACGATTACCATGACCAGGCCGGCAGGACCGGCATTCTTCTGTGCTCCGGCGTATATAAGAGCATACTTGGAAACGTCTATGGGATGACTGATGAAGTCAGATGAAGCATCGCAGACCAGCGGCACACCGGCAGGGGGTTCCGGCTCCGTGGTAAATTCCACTCCGTGAATGGTCTCGTTTGAGGTGAAGTGCAAATAAGCCGCCTTCGGATCAAGATCGAGCTTGCCGGGCAACTTCTTAAAACGCTTCGCTCTCCGTGTTGGCAGCGGCGCGGGTTGTGCCAAGTTTCTGGGCCTCCTTAAGGGCAGTTTTGCTCCACGTGCCGGTCACAATATAATCGGCAGATGCGCCCGCGGCGCGCAAGTTCATGGGTAGCATCGCGAACTGCAGGGATGCGCCGCCTTGCAGGAACAGTACTTTGTAATTTGCCGGAATGCCGAGGAGCTCGCGCAGATCCGCTTCGGCGGTATGGATGACTTCCTCGAATTCTTTTGAACGATGGCTGATTTCCATGACGGACATACCGGTGCCCTTGAAGTCCAACATTTCGGCCTGAGCCTGTTGGAGCACTTCCAGGGGCAAGGCGGCGGGTCCCGGATTAAAGTTATATACGCGCTTGGGTGAACTAGACATGTTTGAGCCTCCTGATTTGACAAGAATCGAAAATTAAGCGGCACTTTTCCGCTATGCCGGCGAATCCTATCCGAGCATTATAGCCGGTTGTCAGACAAATCTTCAAGAACAATAGGCACGAATTTAGCCTGATTAATGTCGTTGACAAAGGAATTTCCAGTTGTTAGAATGATTCGCGTGTTAATTATCATCAGCCAAATAGGGATCCGCCGGTTTGCCGGTGTGATTCCTGTTATTAATTTCCAGACATGATCAGGAGGATCGTAATGAAAATTCTAGTATGCGATAAGACTGAAAAAGAAGCTGTCGAGCGGATGCGCGCTGCGGGCCTGCAGGTGGACGTACGCGACGATATAACCCCTGAGGAGTTATCAACCGTTTTGCCCGGCTACGAAGGAATGGTCGTCCGTTCCCGGACCAAAGTGCGCCAACCGTTGCTGGAAGTTTGTCCTCATTTGAAAGTCATCGTCCGAGGCGGGGTGGGGCTCGATACGATCGATGCGGAGTATGCAAGGTCAAAGGGCATTACCGTAATGAATACCCCGCTCGCCAGCTCTGCTTCCGTAGCCGAACTGACCATCGGATATATGTTCGCCCTTGCAAGGTCGGTATTTCAGGCCAGCCAGTCGATGAAAGCCGAAAAATGGGAAAAGAAACTCTTTGAAGGGGACGAGCTGGGCGGCAAGACCCTCGGCCTTATCGGGATCGGCAACATAGGCCGCGAAGTCGCCAAACGCGCGCTGGCTTTGGGCATGTCGGTCATAGCCTATGATCCGTATGTGAAGTCTGTGGAGAACGTTAGGATGGTTACGTTCGATGAAATCCTGGCGACTGCCGATTACATCAGCTTGCATTTGCCAAAAACCAAAGATTCTGCCAATATGATCGGCAAGGCTCAGATCGCGAAGATGAAGGACCACGTCCGTATCATCAATTGCGCACGCGGAGGAATTATTGACGAGAGCGCTCTGTACGAGGCATTGACCAGCGGCAAGATCGCCGGGGCTGCAATGGATGTGTATGCGGAGGAACCGCCCACTAATTGGAAACTCATTCAGCTGCCGAATGTGATCGGCTCGCCGCACATTGGGGCGGCCACTAAAGAGGCTCAGGCCCGTGTTGGCGCTGAAGTCGCCGAAAAACTGATTGAGTTCGCCAGGAACTTCCAACCCGCTTAGGCTAATCCGGCATTGTGCAGGGATGGAAAGAGCAATCCTTCCATCCCTGCACGACTGACCCGGAAAAAAAGAGTGGGGAAGATCGGCTTTTGCATTACCCGGTCGCAATGACAAATACAGAGGTGCAAACAGTGAAGAGCTTTGATGATATCGGCATTATGATCCCTGAAGTCTATTTACCCAAATCCGGAACAGACTTAATGAAATGGGCCGTGGTCGCTTGCGACCAGTTTACGTCCGAGCCCGAATACTGGCGCGCGGTAGAGAGGATCGTTGGCAAGGCTCCTTCAACTCTGAACCTGACTTTTCCAGAGATCCATCTCGAAGACCCGGGGAAGGCCGAACGAATACAGGGCATCCAGGCCACAATGCGCCAATACCTCGATGAAGGTATCCTCCAGCCGCATAACGGTCTGATCTACGTAGAACGGACAGTTGGAAACAAGACGCGCAAGGGGCTGGTGCTCTGCCTGGACCTGGAGCACTACGACTACACAAAAGGATCCACCAGTTTGATCCGGGCAACGGAAGGCACCATTGTTGATCGCCTGCCACCTCGCATGAAGATACGCGATGGGGCGGCATTGGAATTACCCCATATCCTGGTGTTGGTAGACGATCCAAAGTCAACGGTGATCGAGCCATTGAGCAAGGCCAAGCCCGATCTCGAGAAATTATATGACTTTGAACTGATGCTAGACAGCGGTCATTTAGCCGGTTATGCAGTAAGCGCAGAATGTGAATCGGAAGTCGTTGCAGCTTTGCATGAACTGGCGAGGCCTGAGACGTTTGCGGCCAGATATAATATCGGAACGGAGAGTCCTGTCCTGTTATTCGCGATGGGAGATGGAAATCACTCACTTGCCACGGCAAAGGCGGTATGGGAAAAAATGAAGCCACAGGTCGGCATGCGGCACCCCGCCCGTTATGCGCTGGTCGAGATCGAAAACGTCCATAACCAGGGGTTGGAGTTCGAGCCGATCCACCGCGTGTTGTTCGGTTTGAAAAGAGATTTCCTTGCTGCTCTCAAGTCGGCATTTGGTGGAAATTTTGGGTATACGCCGGTGGCAACAGCGCAGGAGATGACACAGCGCGTTGATTTGGGCGCAGGGACGAAACAAGCAATTGGTCTGGTCCGAGGTGGCGAAGGTAAGCCTTTTGGCGTGGTCGAGATTGAACACCCAGCTTCGAATCTGCCGGTCGGGACGATCCAACCTAGCCTTGACCTGTTCATGAAAGAAGGGGGCGCGGAAAAGATCGATTATGTTCACGGCACAGAGGTAGTGGTGCGTCTCGGTTCGCAAGCAGGGAACGCGGGTATTTATTTGCCCGGCATGCAAAAATCCGACTTGTTCAAAACAGTCATTCTGGACGGCGCTCTGCCGCGCAAGACTTTCTCGATGGGCGAGGCACGCGAAAAGCGGTTCTACATGGAAGCGCGCAAAATAGAGAAATAAGTTTGAGTCTTGCGGGATAATGATTTAAGACCTCAAGCGCTCCAAAGCCTGTGAAAAGTCATTAGGGTAGGGGGTGGAAAATGAATCACGTTCGCCTGTTGTCGGATGTCTAAGGGTCAATATAAACGCGTGCAGCGCAGGGCGCGCTATGAGATCGGTGGCAGGCGCACCATACAGGATATCACCCAATAAGGGATGGCCCAGGGCGTGTGCGTGGGCCCGGATTTGATGAGTACGCCCCGTCATTAATTCCGCTTCCGCCAGCACGTGAGAAGAGAACCTGTTCAAGATCTTGAATTTCGTTTCCGCCTTTTTGCCCTCCCGTGGGTCCACCGCGGTACGGTGTTTGTGACCTACGTTGGATCGCAAGGGATGCAGGGCAAGCTTTTCCTCCCATTGGGGGAGGCCAACTAACACCGCATGATAGATCTTTTGCGCTTCATGCCTCTCGAACTGCATGTTGAGCGAACGATGCGCTTCTGCTGACCTTGCGAAGACCATAACCCCGCTCGTGATCTTATCCAAGCGATGGACTATCCATATTTTGCCATAGCTGGCTTCTAGAAGCCGTACGAGATACGGAGCGGCCTCTTCCCAACCGTCGGGAAGGACGGGCAGGCCAGCCGGCTTATTGACCACGATGATTGCATCGTCGGAATGAATGATCTCAATATCCATGTCTGCATTACCAATTCTCATTGTATCAACTTATCACAACCCTCTTGACATTAACGTAACGTTAGGGTTTAAGATAGGGGCATGTTCACGGTTAAGCAACTCTCCACCCTGGCTGGAATCACACCCCGAACCCTCCATCATTATGATGCGATCGGTTTGCTCAATCCGTCGCATGTAGGCGAAAACGGCTATCGCTACTACGCAGAAGATGCGCTGTTACGGTTGCAGCAGATACTATTCTATCGGGAGCTGGGGCTGCCGCTTGAAGATATCCGGAAGATCCTGGGCCGGCGCGATTTCGATGTGCTTGGCGCGCTCCTGGATCATAAGGATGCATTGAAAACAAGGGTGATGCGGCTGAACCAGTTGATCCAAACCGTGGAAAATACGATCGTTTATTTGAAAGGAGACGGATCCATGGACGAAAAAGCCCTATTCCAGGGATTTACGGAAGAAGATGAACAGAAATATACCCGGGAGGCGGCGGAGTTGTATGATCCTCAAACCGTTCAAGCATCGGCAAAGAAGTGGAACGCTTATTCGGCGGCCGAGAAAAAGCGGATAGGCGATGAAGGGAATCAGGTTTACAAAGATATCCTTGCTTCAATGCCCAAAGGGCCATTGTCGCCGGAGGCCCAGGCCTGTGTAGGGCGTTGGCGCCGTCATATTGAATATTTCTGGATCCCCAGCGACGAGCAACTGCTGGGCCTGGTCGAACTGTATAACGCAGATGCGCGTTTCAAGGCCAATTTCGACAAAATCGACCCGCGGCTTGCGCCATTCATGAGCATAGCGGTGAGGGCGTATGTTGAGAATCGAAAGAAATAGAGCAAATTTTGGGGCCAGTTTGACTGACTGGAAGGACTAGAAATGGCAGACGAGATCTATCCGATGCCGTCCTTCGCAATGCTAATCGTTCGAGATCTGGATGCTTCCTCGCGTTGGTACCAGGATGCCCTCGGTTTCAAGCATATCTACAGTATGCCTGGGCCGGGGGGTGGACCATGGCTCGTACATCTGCGCTGGATCAAGCATGCCGATCTGTTGATCACAAAATCGAGAGCCGGAGAACAACTACCCGGCTCGCCCGGTGCTGGCGTCTCGTTGAACTTTCAGTTGTTCGACCGCTTTGAAGGTGATATCACTGCCTTTGCTGCTCAGGCAAGGTCAAAAGGAGCCAATGTCTCTGGCCCATTCGATCAACCATGGAACGTACGTGAAGTCACAGTTCTGGACCCGGACGGTTACCGTCTGGTTTTCACCTCGCCGATCAATACCAGTCTTGGCTTTGAAAGGCTGATAGAACAAGTAACCAACTCCTGATCCGGCTAGTCAAGAATGAGATTTTTGAAAAAAAGCGACCCGATGGGTCGCTTTTTTCATTATGTTACAATTTCTTTTTCTTCCTACGGCCCTGGCATGACGTTCCCAAATAAGAGTGTGTGCAGGGTATATGTGCTCTTCACATCCTTTTCTGGGGTAACTGATTGCCTGAGACTGATATTGATTGAGGCAGGCAAATAATGATAACCAAGAAATTCCTGATGGATGAATTCCGTTCCCTGGGCGTGGAAGCAGGCGACACGATCTTCGTTCACAGCGCGTATTCCTCATTAGGCAGGGCGCCAGGAGGAGTTGAAGGGGGGCCGCAGACCGTCATCGACGCTATCCTCGAAATTGTTGGAAACAATGGCACGCTCATCATGCCGACCTTCAACTACGATTTCTTAAAGGGTATTCCGTGGGATATCCGCAGTTCGCCATCACAGATGGGCGCCCTGACCGAGTTGGTACGCCAAGACCCGCGTGCAAAACGAATGTTCCATCCCATTTACTCCATGGCAGCAATCGGCAGGCATGCGGAGGAGCTGGCGGCGCATCGAAGCCGGGATTGTTTCGGCGAAACCACGATCTTTAAGAAATTCCGTGACTGGGATGCCAAGATCCTTATCATCGGCCTGGCTTACAGCAAGAGCATTACCTTCCTGCATCACTGCGAGCAGGCCGCAGAAGTGGACTATCGCTTCTTAAAGAATTTAAAGGAACGGCGATCGATCACGAAGGCAAACCTCATGAAGACGGATATACCATGTTCGTGAGGGATGTGGACCGCGGCGTGGTACTGGATTTCGAGCCCATCGGCGCGCTGCTCGATAACCAGGTTGTCAAGATGAAAAAGATAGGGCTGGGTGATGTGCGCCTGATGAAGTGCACGGATGTGTTTCGAGTGGCGGTAAGAGCGATGATGGAGCATAAGGGTCCCGGCTTAACCTATGTGATCGAAACGCCGGATAAGGCCAAAGATTGGATCCCGCAGATGAAACCCATGGCCAGCCTGAAGGCGGTCCTGGCCGAGATCCTACCGCTGCATCGTACCCTGGCCTCCGAGGGGCTGGACAAGGCGCTGGAAATTGTGGGCAGTTACCTGCCTGAAAATTCCGAGTACAAGATCGAAACCTATGAGCCTCTGAAGAAAGTCTGGACCTGGTACGTACCGGAACGGTACCTTGTTCACGAGGCTTTCCTTGAAACAGAAAATGGCCACCGCATCGTCGATTTCAAAGAGAATCCCCTGCACCTGGTCTCTTATTCTCTGCCTGTTGATAAATTACTTAGCTGGGGCGAATTGGAGCCGCACCTTTATTTCAGCGCCGACCGGCCGCGGGCCATCCCATGGAAATTCAAGTACTATGACCGCGATTGGGGTTTCTGCCTTGCCAAGGAAAAATTCGATACGTTATCGCGCGACGAGAAATATCATGCGGTCATCAGGAGTGAGTTCGTTACCGATCCGGCGCAAGGATTTAAAGTTGCAACCTCTGTCGCCCATCCGTTGGGTGGGTCCAACCCGGCGGCGGGGGAGATGTTCATCATGGCACACGTCTGCCATCCCAATCAAGCCAATGACGATGCGGCGGGGGTGGTGACCGCCATTGAGGTCGCGCGACGATTGGCCGTCAATCCGCTACCCGCAGGTTCCATGAGCATCCGCTTCTGGTTCGGACCCGAAACCATCGGGACTATTGCCTACCTGGCCCACCACGAAGAGTTAATCTCATGTTTGCGCGGCGGAATCTTCATTGAGATGACCGGCAACGACAACACCATCGGTTTGCAGCATACGCGCCAGCACGACCACCTGTTGGACCACGTGGGGCGCTATGTGCTCGAGAAACGCGGGCAGGATTTCCGGGAGGGGGCATTCGCAGACATTATTGCCAACGATGAGCGTGTGCTAAATGGACCCGGAGTCAATGTGCCCTGCCTTTCGATCAGCCGCTACCCGTATCCTGAATATCACACTTCCGATGACAATCTAGACATCATGCATGAAGATAAACTTCAGGAAGCGGCGGATGTGATCGAGGAGATCATCCGCATCTATGCCAGCAACTATCTCCCGCAGCGTAAATTCCGCGGCCCGGTCTTTCTTTCAGGCAACGGACTGTTTGTGGACTGGCAGGTCAATTGGAAGTTGAACCGCGCCATCGAAAAGATGATGATGCGCTTCGAAGGCAAACAGAGCGTCTTTGAAATTGTAGATGAGCTGGGCCTGGATTACTGGGAAACGCGTGAATACATAGAAAAGTTCCGCACGCGTGACTTGATTACGGCCTTGCCGATTCCGGAGCAGGCAGAGAAAGAATGAATATGAAGGGCGACCCAGGTGGTCGCCCTTTTCGAAGATCAGGTCATTAGATCTGGCTCTGCCTTGCTTTCCACCTTACTCATCGCATATTCTGCCAGAGCTGTAATTGTCAGGCTGGGGTTTACTCCAGGGTTGGCCGGCATAATCGAGCCGTCGATGATATACAGGCCCGGATAATTATGGACCGTGAAATTTTCGTCAACCACGCCTTCCGATGCGTCTTTTCCGATCGGAGCGCCGCCAAGGATATGAGCAGTGGTTGGCAGGTTTAGGAGATTCTCTCCCAGTGAGCCGAGGGCGATGCCGTTCGTCCGCCTGGCGAAATCGCGGGTCAATTCGTGAGAGCCTTTTACTTGCGCACGGATCTCGTAGCCAGGCTCACGCTCAGCCACCATTCCGCGCCGATAGAGCGTAAAGAGGCTGCGCCCCATGCGGAAGCGCATACGGTTGTCGGCGTGCTGCATAACGAGGAGGATCGTCACGTTGTGGGCCCAGCCCGGGAGAATCAAGGCCTTTAGAAAATCCAGGGGATGGGTTAGCGCCCAACCAAAGAATCGCAAGATGCGCATAGGCACAGATACATCTGTATCAATTAATGGAGCAGCCAGATAACGCATGAGCGACGATCCAGCGGGATATCGAACTGGTTCGACCCTGGTGATTGCATCGTAGTTGTAAATGGACGAAATCGCGACACCCTCCGAATAGTTGATATCAGATTTTCTGGCCAGAGAGCCAAGCAAGGCCTCAGAATTAGTCCGCACGAAATCGCCCAGGCGAGGCGAGAGCCGCGCCAAGGACTTTTTCTCATCGCGCAGGTCGAGAAGCAATTTAACGGTTCCCATAACGCCCGCGGCTAAGATAACCTGCCTGGCCTGGACTCGCCGACGATTTGGTCTTAGGGAGGCCGTGCTGGTCTGATAAGTGACCTCGTAACCTCGGTGATCCTCGGTTGCGGCCTTGAGGTCGGCATCGGCCGCCAATGGCTGGATGTCAATAGCTTCGGCCTCGCAGATTATTTCCGCACCATTCTTCTCGGCGAAATAGAGATAGTTTTTCGGAAGCGTATTCTTGGCATTGTAGCGGCAGCCGACCATGCATCCGCCACAATGTTTGCAGCCCGCCCGATCGGGACCGGCCCCGCCAAAGTAGGGATCGGGTGTAGTGATATCGGGTTCACCGAAATACGCGCCAACCTCTGTGGCACGGAAGCTGTCACCCATGCCGCGTTCGTTGGCCATCGTGCGCAGAAGGTTGTCGGCCTTCCACAATTTGGGATTGCGCGCCGCCCCAAGCATTCGCCTGGCGGTTTCATAATGCGGTTTCAATACTTTGCCCCAAGCCACATTTTGATTCCAGGCCGGAGTAGCGAAGGTTTCTTCCGTGGGTACTTCCAGTACGTTGGCGTAGCCAAGACTACCGCCGCCGACCCCCGCGCCGTGCAGGACCATAACCCCCTTGAGGATGCTGATCTGCAAAATGCCATAAGCACGTAGAGAGGGGATCCACAGATATTTCCAAAATTGCCAATTGGTTTTTGCGAAATCGGCATCCCGAAATCGTTTCCCCTTTTCCAGGACCAAAACAGAATAGCCTTTTTCGGTGAGGCGCATGGCGGACACAGAACCGCCGAAGCCGGAACCTATGATGACGTAATCGTAGGTGGTTGGCATCAGCTCCCAGCTATCAGCTTTCGGCATTCAGCTTTTAGCGATCTGCCCGCAGAGTCTTGAGCAGGGATGCGAGCATTCGTTTGACTTCTTCCACTTCGCCTTGAAGTACCTTGTAATACTCTGCAGACAAATAATCAAGATCTTTTGAGAGGATAAGTTGATATTCAGTCTCGCTTGCAGAACCCATTGCGACCTGGAGAAATCGTGCAAAGTCGGCATCTGAATTCCGTCCACAACCTTCAGCTATGTTTGAAGGAATCGAGAGGCTCGCGCGGCGGATTTGGGATGTTAATCCATAAAGCTCGCTTCTGGGGAAGTTAACGGTTGCCTTATAGACATCCAATGTTAAACGATTGCGCCTTTTCCCAAACCTTTAGTTGATGGAAGTCCTTCATGCTGCCTTTGATCCACAAATCGCATGTCGTTGCCAACAGCTGATGGCTTATCGCTGAACGCTAATAGCTGTAAAACCCTTTTCCGCTTTTTCTTCCCAAATAACCTGCATCAACCATCTTTCGTAATAACGGCGCGGGGCGATACTTATCTTCACCTAGGTCCCTCTGTAAGATCTCCATCACGAATAGGACTACGTCCAGCCCAATAAGATCGGCCAGAGTGAGAGGGCCCATCGGATGGTTCATACCCAACTTCATGACCGTGTCGATAGCCTCGGCTGTCCCGACGCTTTCCTGCAAAGCGAAGATCGCCTCGTTGATCATGGGGCATAAGATACGGTTGGAGATAAAACCCGGCGAGTCGTTTACTTCCACCGCCGTCTTGCCCATCCTCCGGCACACCTCACGGATTGCTTGCAAAGTCTCAGCGCTTGTGGCGAGACCTTTTATTACTTCGACCAGGGCCATCAGCGGGACGGGGTTCATGAAATGCATACCGATGACTTTATCGGCGCGCCGGGTATGTGCTGCGATCTTGGTTATGCTTATGGAGGAAGTATTACTTGCGATAATCACGCCTTCAGGCGCGAGCGCATCCAAGTCTTTAAAGATCTTGAATTTAAGTTCGGGGTTTTCGGTAGCAGCTTCGATGATGAGATCGGCCTTGGGAGCGTCTTCATAAGAGGAGACGAACATGATCTTATCCGCAGCGGCCTTTTGCTCGGGTCTGAGTGAGCCTTTTTCGATGAGTTTGGCGGTAGATTTGGCGATAGCGGCCTTGGCTTTTTCCAAAGCGGCCGGGAGTACATCCAGGCACGTGACTTGATAACCTGAGGTGGCTGCTACCTGAGCTATTCCGTTGCCCATGGTCCCTGCGCCAACAACGAGGATATGGTCGATTTTCATGTCTGCCTCCGGATTAAAATCTGGCGGGATTCTGAGACCTACAGCCTCACGGTTTCTGTTTTGGCTGACTTATCCGGCAAAGAACAAACTAATTGTGAAGCTTTAGCCGGCTGATTTCGCTTTCTTCCAGGCCTCAACGGATTTCCTGATCTGCTCGATGTGATCAGGGATATGCCGGGCATAAATAGTCAACCACCTCTCGAAGGTATATGGTTCACTATGTTCCGGGTGTATGACGGTATGTGTGAATGCTTCATCGGGCAAGGACTTCAGCAGTCGATAGGTGGACTGCCTTGCAAGTTTGATGATCTGCAGCGAATCCTCAATTTTCTGAGATTGATAATCAAGGGCGTCCGCCCATCTCGATTCCTCATAACCCATCAATTTGCTTCCCGGCTCTACGATCAGCTTGCGAGCGCGCAGGGCTGCCATCGACTCGCTGTCGCCCATATGTACAATGATCTCATGAACGGACCAATTTGTTGGCGAGGCTTTGAAATCCATGGCCTCTTGCGGGATCTGGGCAAGCGCCTCCGTTAATAGAGAAAATCCACGCCCATATTCTTCGATCTTCTGATTTCGATCGTTTTGGTTCATCATAGCTCCTTAACCGTCAACTCATCAACCGTCATCGCTAATTTTCCAACTCGATGGCCATCGCGACCGCTTCACCGCCGCCGAGACACAAACTGGCAATGCCTCGTCTTAGGCCGCGGTCTTTCAAGGCAAAGATCAATGTAGTCAGCACGCGAGCTCCGCTGGCGCCGAGCGGGTGTCCCAAGGCAATAGCACCGCCATGAACATTAACCTTGTTCCAATCCCAACCCTGGTCCAGGAGAGCGTAGCCATCTGCCAGGACCTGAGCTGCAAACGCTTCATTGAGTTCGATCAAATCAACTTCCGGTAACGTCCAGGCTATGTTCTTAAGGAGTTTTGGTATGGCCCGGGCCGGTGCGGCAAATAAATTTTTAGGCTCTACGCCGACTTGCGCGTAGCCAACCACCCTTGCCAGCGGCTTTGTTTTTTGCCTTTCGGCATAAGCTCGTGAACTGATTACGACCGCTGCGGCCCCGTCGTTCATGCTGGAAGAATTACCCGCCGTCACTTTGCCATCAGGTCTAAAGGATGGTTTGAGCTTTGTCAGCGCCTCAATTGATGCATCGGGTCGCGGGCCCTCGTCTGCTTCCACTTTGTTGACTTCCCCTTTGCGGCCGAGCACCTCAACAGGCGTAATCTCGGCATTGAATTTCCCGGCCTCCCGGGCCGCCACAGCCTTTTGATGGCTTTCGAGTGCGAGGCGATCCATTGCTTCCCGGGTGACTTCATATTCTTCGGCGATAAACTCTGCCGCGCTGCCCATGTTCCAATTCTCGAACGGATCCCACAGCCCATCATGGAGCAGCGCATCGGTCAGCTGAGCATTGCCAAACTTCAATTCTCCCAGGCGGCCTGAGATCAGGTGAGGGGCGCGACTCATGGATTCAAAACCACCTGCCACCAGCAAGCTTGCATCGCCGGCCCTAATGGCTTGAGCGGCAACCATGGCAGCTTTAAGGCCCGAACCGCAGACTTTGTTCAGGGTTGTTGCACCCACGGTTGCAGGAACTCCGGCGTGGATGGCCGCCTGTCGGGCGGGGGCTTGTCCTTCTCCAGCTTGTACAACGTTTCCCAGTATGACTTCTTCGATTTCTTCTGGATCTATGCCGGCCCGCTCCACGGCGGCTCTAACGGCGATGGCCCCGAGTTTTGTGGCCGGAATGCTGCTGAGTGAGCCTTGGAACTTTCCGATGGGTGTCCGAGCGGCGCTCAATATCACGGCTTCGTTCTCTTTACTCATGGTCTCTCCTTAGCTGACAGGAACAGAGCAATTATAGCCTTGATACTCCGGAACTCATCTCAGAGGGACGATCACTTTGCGCCGGGTGGCTGCGAAAAATTAAGAGTCCAGGCTCCAGGAGATTTTTCCTGAACGGTGGAATCAGGTGTTACCACCAGTACCCATGTATGTCCCGGTTTGAGAGGAGCCGGGCTGTCATTCAGGTTCAAAAATTGTATCGGGTGTCTCATTCCAGCAGATTGTCCATTCTGATCGGAAAGGGTGCTCCACTTTATCTCGTACATCTTGCCGTCGCGAAATAATAAGGCCTGACCAGTTTTGCCCGGGTCCAGATGGATATCGAGATTAGTCGGTGAGATGACTTCGTGGTTCGCCAACATCACGATGACATTCTCGAAGTGCATTTGACGCCCGGTTAGCCTGTCTGTATCGGCGTGCAGGATGCCAGCCTGGTCGTATTCGGAGGTGTCCACATAGCGCAGGTAGGCCTGATAAAGAGGATCGTAGAACCATCCTGATTGATTTTGATAAGCAATAAAAACGTTCAGTTTCGATGCCGGAATACCTCCGGCCGGAGGTTTCGCAGCAAAGAGGTTACTGCTGTAGTCAAAGTCTGGACCCTTTGCCTTTTTATTAGATTGAGCAACCTTTATCAGTTCGCTGATATCCAGCATATACCCACCGCCGGCAAGCTGGTGGAAAACCATATAACACTTGGGAATGCGAGGCTGCTCTTCCGGCGAAGCGAAGGCATAAATGAGGCAGCTGTTTTGAAAATAATTCCCGATGTACCCATAGATCAACCGCCCCGAACGGATCGGGCCTATTTGCGCCGGAGGCGGATTTGCCGAAGGACTGGAATCAGAAGAGGTACCTAGGCCTGGAACGAGCCCTGCATCTACAGTAAGCAGGTCACTGGAAACATCTACCTCCGCGCGGCCGGTCGTTGGATCTGCGTCGCTGTCTTCTGCATCGTCCGCCAGCTTTTTTCCCGTAAAAGACATCCCAGCCGGTTTGACGAACTCGATGGTATATTTTCCAGGCTGCACGTTAAATCCATAATAACCATTCGTATCGGTGGCGGTCTTTTGAACGCGGTTTCCGTTTGCATCGTAAAGATTTACGCACACGCCGGGAAGACCTTCCTCACCAGGGTCAAGCCGCCCATTGGCATTTGCATCGAGCCAAACCCGATTGCCAAGTATGGTTTAAGTCTTTACGAACGGCTCGCTGCGGATTACGCAGCCGCCCGTGGGGAGGATTTCAGGGGACGGAAATTCTCCGTAGAAGACCGCCAGGAAGCGCGTCGCGCCTTCCGTAATATAGTATTCATATACAAATGGAGCGAATGAAAGCCCGGCTTGCGGACGCCCTATGGCGGGAAAATTCGAGATGGAGACAAGCACAGCAGGGATTTTCAGAAGAGAGGAATCAATGACAGGCAGCCCGGTAAGCGGATTACCCCCCGATGGCACATTCACCGGCGGCCTGGAAGTGGAGGTAGGAACCGTGGTTGGAACGGGGACCGTGGGAGTGAAAGTGGAAGTGGCCGGAGGTGTGCCGGTCTGACAGGCCGATAGAAATAAGAGAGCCAGTGATAGCAGATACTTTTTCACGACAATATCATTGCCACACGCCGTTGCCTGGCGTGGGCGATCCATGGGGACTAACGCGCTTCGCCCTCCGGAGCCGCATACCTTACCAGATACGCTCCAGGCTGCACTGCGTCGACCGTGCTAAATGGGGTCACGATGGTCACCCACGTGTGGCCTGGGTGGAGGGCAGCCGGTGAACCGTCATTGTTCAAGAATTGGATCGGACGCCGGAAGCCAGTCTGCTTTTCGTAAGCACCGGCTTTCGTGCTCCATTTGATCGCAAACATCCGGCCGTCGCGGAAGAGAAAGGCATTGCCGCCGTTGCCTTCGTCGAGATGGATATCGATATTCGTGGGTGATACCACCTCGGTGTCGGCCATCACGACAATCACATTCTCGAAATGGAGCTGACGGCCCGTAAGACGGTCCGTATCCGCATGCAGAACACCTGGGTTGTTCTTGTCTGCGCTGTCTACAGAGCGAAGGTAGGCCTGATAGAGCGGATCATAACTCCAACCCGATTGATTCAGATTTGCAAAGAAAATATTGATCTGTGAAGCGGGAACACCGCCGGCCCGGACATTATCAGAGAAGACGTTGCTGGTGTAATTGAACGGACGGCTGGCAGTGTGGCGCATGTTGTCTTCCGCGATGGCCTTCATCCGGTCGATCTCCAGCATGGAACCGCCGCCTGAATCTTCATGGGTGACATAGGAGCAATGCGGAATTCTTGCCAAGACCTCCGGCGAAGCAAACGCATCGAGCAGGCAACTGTTCTGAAAGAATCCACCGATGTAGGCATAGAGCAGCCGGCCCGATCGCACGGGCCCAACCTCCGCTTTAAGATCACCTTTGGGGTCAGGAGCTGGCGGAACGAACGCCGCGTTGGTGTAGAGACCCGCATCCCACAACAGACTATCGCCCGCCACCCTGATCAACCCGGTTTTCCCGGTTGCGGGGTCGGCATCGCTATCTTCGTTTTCCTTCCCCACATTTTGAGGCGTGAAATCCAAGTTCGCAGGTTTGACGAATTTAATTATGTAAGACTTGCCCTTCACCACATTAAAACCGTAATAACCGTTCGTATCAGTAGTAGTCTTTTGGAGGAGACTGCCCTGCGCATCATATAAATTAACGCAGATCCCACCAATTCCATCTTCTCCCGGATCCTGGATACCGTTCTTGTTTGGATCCAGCCAGAACTCTATTACCCAGCAGCGTGCCAGCCTGTTTGAAGATATCCGAACGGACCGAGCAGTTGCCCGTCATGGGAACTTCTGGCGCCGGAAATTGGCCATAGAATGCAGCAAGAAATCGGGACTGGCCTTCCGTAATGGAGAATTCGAATACGTAAGGAGCGAACGAGAGGCCGGCCTGTGGACGAGCAGTCACCGGGAAATTCGAGACTGAAACGAGTAAGGCAGGTATCTTCAATAGCGTGGGATCGCTGACGGCCTCACCGGTCAGCGGGTTGATACCGGGCGGAAAATCCTCAGGATTCGGGCCATAGGAGATGGAGGCCGCGGTGGGTTGTGCCGTGGGAATGACCACCTGAACGGTGGGGGAAGCCGTATTTGAAACCGGCAGCTCCCGAACGTTGTCGTTGCCGGACAATGGAGCTTTGGTGGGGGAAGAGGGTGCGCAAGAAAACAAGAGAAGAGCGCAGCCTGCCAGTAAGGCCCAATGGGAAAAATTCAAACCAGTAAATTCGGGCCAGTCTTTTTTCATTTAAGCCTCCAAGCCTGATCGAGATACCGATGCAAAGCACGCAAAAAATAACACGGGGTCAGCAACCAGCTCATGACGCCTGTTAATTACAACCCTTGCACTGTTTTTACACCGAGATCCAATCTACCTTTATTCCCCGCATACTTATTCCAATTATCAATGTTGGAAACCATCCTTGATCTTCTTCCAGGTTTCCTCCAGCGCTTCGGGTAAAACCCGGGTTTCTGCGAGAGTTGTCATGTAATTTGTGTCGCCGTTCCAGCGCGGTACTACATGGATATGGACATGTTCCTTCACCCCGGCGCCTGCTGCCTCGCCGATGTTCACCCCGATATTGAAGGCGGTTGTATTGTAGATCTTGCGCAGTACTGTTGTTGCGCGGGTCGTCCATTCCATAATCTCCGCGCGGGTCGGAGGATCCAGTTCCTCCAGGTTTGGTTTGTGCCCAAACGGCACGACCATAACATGCCCGCTTGTGTACGGGTAGCGATTTACTATCACAAACGCCAATTCACCGCGCTGGATAATCAGGTTATCAGAGCTGTCTTCCATGGCAGCTGCCTTGCAGAACACACAACCATGTTCCTTATCGTGATTTTCAATGTAAGTCATGCGCCAGGGAGACCAAATATGCTTCATGGATATCTGATTCTAGCAGAGAATCCGTTGATAGCAGCGGAATCTTATAATTTGCTAACGCCATTTTGGTCCCTATTCTTATGCTTAATACCCGATTTTTTCCGGAGAGAATCAGAAAATCTTGTTGACATTCCACCCCCTATTGAGTATCCTACTCCTAAATGCAGCCTTCCCTTTTTGCCTCGGTTCAATGGACAGTATCGGCCCTCACGAAATACATTCGGGATGTGCTGGAGACCGATGCGTCCCTCCAGGATGTTTGGGTGGAAGGTGAGATTTCCAACCTGTCCCGCCCTGCCTCGGGACACATTTATTTTACCTTGAAGGACGCGGGCGCCTCGCTCCGCAGCGTGATGTGGAAAACAGGCGCATCACGGCTGAAACTCACTTTGAAGGAAGGGATGGCGGTCGCTGTGCATGGCAAGATCGGGGTGTATGAGGTCAGCGGTCAATATCAGTTCTATGCTGATCAAATCCGACCGGTGGGCGAGGGTGAGTTGTACCTGGAATTTCAGAAGCTCAAAGCTTTGCTCGAGGCCGAGGGTCTTTTTGACACGGAGCGCAAACGCATAATCCCCGAATTTTCAAAACGCATTGGCATCGTTACCTCCGCAACGGGAGCAGCGATCCAGGACATGCTTAATACCTTGCGGCGCCGCCTGCCCCTTGTGGAGGTGGTTCTTGCCGCGTCACCGGTTCAAGGGGATGATGCCCCTCCAAAACTTGTGGAAGCAATCGCAGGGCTCAATGATCTTGACGCCAAGCCAGATGTAATTATATTGGCCCGCGGCGGCGGATCCATCGAAGACCTGTGGGCCTTCAACGATGAGCGCGTCGTCCGGGCGGTAGCCGGTTCGATCGTTCCGATTATTTCAGGGGTGGGACATGAGACTGATTTTACCCTTTCAGATTTTGCAGCTGACCTGCGAGCGCCGACCCCCACAGCCGCCGCAGAATTAGCGACGCCGACTACGGCAGCCGACCTGGAGCAGAATCTTCAGACTCTTGGGTCGCGTCTATCAACTTTGTTACTCGCGGTAATGAATGAGCGACGCAGCGCCCTCTCTGGCCTGCGCGAAGGCCTGCGTTTCTTGTCACCTTTACATCGAATCCAATCTGATCGACAGCACCTGGACGAACTCGCCCGCCGTACGAATTCAGTAGGCGCCCACCGGCACGCGCTCGAAACAAGTCGACTTGAGGGGTTGGAGAATCGCCTCGAAGCCTTAAATCCGGTCCATATTCTGGCCAGGGGATACGCACTTGTCACACTTCGGAAAGATGGCGCCGTGATTAATAGGGTGGCGCAAGCACGAGATGAAATCCGAATCCGAGTTTCGGATGGCGAGTTCGATGCAAGGGTTATAAACAGAGATTCGCGAATTGAAAATAGCAGCTAGAGCCGGAGTTCCTATGCCAAAATCATCCTCTCCAAAACCCATCGAAGAGCTAGCGTACGAAAATGCATTTGCCGAGTTGGAATCCATTGTGGCTGTGCTGGAAAATGAACAACGCCCCCTGGACGAATCAATGTCTCTTTACGAACGCGGACAAGCCCTCGTGAAACGCTGCGCCGAACTGCTCGACAAGGCTGAGTTAAGGATAAGTCAGTTATCAGGTACTGAGCCCTCCGACAGTACCGAGGAATAAAATGAATCTTGCCGGGATGCTGGATAATCGTGTATTGCTCGCCGCGCTGGCAGCCTGGGGCACGGCGCAGGTGATCAAGGTACCGATCGAATATCTACGCAGGCGTCGCTGGCTGTGGGGAATGCTGCTAACCACGGGCGGGATGCCGAGTTCGCACTCGGCTTTGATCGTAGGAGTCACAAATGCGATTGGCTTGTATATCGGATATGCCAGCCCCTTGTTTGCACTGGGGGTCGCCATCACGATGATCGTCACCTATGATGCCGCGGGTGTCCGCCGCCAGGCAGGGATGCACGCCGAACGCATCAATGTACTGTTCGAAGAACTGTTGAAAGGTCACATGTGGGATGAAGAAGAACTTCGCGAGGTACTCGGGCATACGCCGCTTGAAGTAGCCGGCGGCATTTTGTGGGGAATAGTTGTGACAACGGCTATCTGGCTTTTTTGGAAATAAGCCCGCTCAAGGGCCTGCCAGCAACATAAAATCAGACCCCTGGTCTTCCTAACGCCCCTCTTCGCTCCCTCGACTTTCGTTCTTCCCAGCCGCGCAGGCTGCGGGCGCGATTGGGCCCCTCGCAGCGGATGGTGACACGGACTAATCTGCGGGTTTAAGCCTTCGTGTAATACCCTTAATTAGATTGAACAGTTCCGGGACCTTCATAGCCCACAGCGAAAAGCCGTAGAAGCATCCACCCAGCACCACTCCGCCCAATCCAATGATCCAAACTGATCCTTCTATCTGAGTCCAAAACAGTACAACCAGGCTCATGGCCAAGGTGCCCAGGGCAGCTTGAGCAAAACCTCGCCAAATATTCGTTCCCTCCAATCCTTTCAACCGGCGGCGCATAAGAATGAACAGCGTGGTCATTTCCAGCGCGGTTGCCAATGAATTGGCGAGCGCCAGACCACCGTGAGGCAGCCAGCCTATCTGTGTAAAAAGGGCCGAGAAGACAAAACTAAAAATGACATTGAGGGTCATTGCTCCTACGCCAACAAAAACGGGCGTCTTTGTATCGTGTAGTGCGTAGAATGCCCGCGAAAGAATCTCCACAACATTGTGTCCGATCAAACCGGCGGCATACCAGAGGAGAGCCCACGCGACGAGTTCCGAAGAATGAGCGTCAAAGGTGCGGCGCTGGAAAAGCAGGGCGATCAAAGGCTGGCGTAGAAGAATAAGGCCCAGGGAAGCCGGCAGCGACAGGAAAAGTACGCTTCGCAGCGTTGCCGCGAGCGAGGCACGCATCTCATGAGTGTCTCCTCGCGCCACTTGTGCGGAAAAGGTGGGCAAAGCGGCAATGGCAATTGCTTGTGCGATGACCACCTGTGGCATAGTCATCACCTGCCAGGCATAATTGATCGCCGACAGTGAACCTTCGGGCAGGCCGCTGGCAATGATAACGTTAACCACAAAATTCAGCTGCACAACACTAACCCCAAGGAGACGCGGCAGCATCAACCTTCCCACTTCCCGCACCCATGGACTGCTAATGCCGAGAGTGGGGAGATAATGTCGGGCGGGCAATTTCAGCACGTCGGGAATCTGAACGATCAAATGGAGGGCTGCGCCAATTACTGCTCCCCAGGCTAATCCGTAAATTCCCATGGATGGCACAAGAAACAGCAAGCCAAAAATCATCCCAATCCAATACATACTTGGAGCCAATGCCGGCAATAAGAAGCGCTGATGGGCATTCAGGATCCCCATCAATAGCCCGCTTACACCGAAGATCGCAGGAGAGATCAATAGAATGCGCAGCAATGATGCCGCCAGTACCTGCTGATCAGGCGGAAAATCGGGTGCAAGGATGTACCGAATGATCTGAGGCGCGAGAAAGACCGAAACCAGGCTCAAGATGCCCAGGGCAATCAGGATCAGATTGCAGATTGAGGAAGCAAGTTCCCAGGCAGCTGCGCGCTCACTATTTTCAAGAAGACCCGCAAAAGTGGGTATGAAGGCAGATGCCAGCGCACCGCCCGCCACCAGAGTAAAGATCAGATTGGGATAAGTGGAGGCCGCGTAGAATGCGTCTATGGCGCGGTCCGTGCCGAAGGCACTGGAGATCAGGATCTGCCGGACGAGACCGATTAAATTGCTTAACGCGAAGGCCAACATGATAACCCCCGCAGCGCGTGCGATTTGGCGATTGGCCGAAGGTGTTGGTTGCGTTTGGTTCATGGAGGCGCGCAGATTATATCATTTGCGAGGAACAGGGTACTTTTCGCGAGCAGCCTGCCGGTTGGAAGTGGCAGACCGACCGTGATAACTCTCTCCTTGCATGTAGTGCTTGACTGCAGCATACGGAATTGCAAATTAGCCCACAATGCTATAATCTCCAGGTGGGTAAAACATGAACAAATTCCGGGTACTATTTCTGACAATCTGTCTTTCATTATCAACCGGCTGCACGACACTGCCTTTTGCTCCAAAGACCGGAACCGCGCGGCCTGACCAGGCTAGTACATCCCTGGCCGCGACATCTGGCGCATTAACCAAGGCGGCGGCCAACACCGCCAATTCATTGACTGAGGTTCCAGTCCCAGTGGGGTATGGTTTCCGAACCTCCTGGTTTGATCTGTACTTTACCGATCCAACAAACCCGGCTGGAAAACAAATTACTGGAGGACCTGACGGGCCCCTCGTCGCCGCCATCGATTCTGCTCGATTGTCCGTGGATGCTGCCATCTACAGTTTGAGTCTCAACAGCGTACGCGATGCTCTGATCCACGCGCACCGGCGCGGGGTTCAGGTGCGGGTCGTTATGGAAAGCGACAACATGGACAGCACCGATCCGCAATCCCTTATGGACGCCGGCATCCCGCTCCTGGGTGACCGCCGCCAGGGACTGATGCATAATAAGTTCGTGGTGATCGACCGCTCAGATGTATGGACAGGCTCCATGAATTTCACCAATGACGGCGCCTACGCTGATAACAATAACCTGATCCACATCCACTCGGAGCAAGTGGCTTCAGACTACGAGGCCGACTTTGATGAGATGTTTGTTGACGATAAGTTCGGTCTCCATCCCGGCGTCACGACTCCATACCCGCGCGTGATAGTCGATGGTACCCCCCTGGACATCTATTTCTCGCCCAACGATTATGTTCAGGCGGGGCTGGTCGATCTTCTGGATAACGCACAGAAGAGTATTTACTTTTTAGCCTATTCATTTACTGCGGATCCCCTGGGTGAGGCGATCCGCAGTCGTGCCGTAGCCGGGGTCAAGGTTTCGGGTGTGATGGATGCCTCGCAGGTGTCGTCGGATGCCGGCTCAGAGTATGATGCCTTCCGCGCCGCAGAACTGGATGTCCGCCTGGATGGAAACCGGGGCCTGATGCACCACAAGGTCATCATCATCGACGGCCAGATCGTCGTCACGGGGTCTTATAACTTCTCTGCCAGCGCCGAACAAACCAACGACGAAAATGTAATCGCCATCTACAATCCGAATATTGCCGCGCAGTTCCTGCGGGAATTCCAAAGAGTCTACGCAGCAGCCCAACCATGAGCCTTGTTGCGCTGGGAGACTGGGTGGCTGGCACAAAACGGGTGGAATTACAGCAGACGGCCATAACTTTATTCCATCAGCGGCGACTATTAGATTGAAACCAGAGTAAGTGGCGCTGGTTTAGTTTTAGCAGTCAATATGGTTTTTCTTCATCGAGCGTAGGCTTTCGGTTCTATTTTCTCCAGGTCGGACTATAACCTGCTGCCTTGCATGAATATCTGAAGATGCCCGTGATGTTTTGAGAACGGGATCCGGGAATTTGGAATCGAATGGCGGAAGGGCGCTTTTGGACAGACTTACCCTGTACCCCGTAACGTCATTTGCTTCTAAACGTGGAGAAGGTGGTCAGGATGATGACTAGTGGGTCGGTACCTGACAGGCGGAAATACTGCCTGCCGGGAGAATGATATACTGAGTGTGAACACACAGGCTTTACCCCAACTTAACAGCCGGGGGGCTGTCACACTCATGCTTAATCTTGATGAGCAACAAGTGCTGGATGGCCTGCGGAGTCTTGATTCGCAGGTCATCGGCGCGATATATGACAAATACTTCCCGGAAGTATATCGTTACGTTCGTTATCGAATCAGCGATGAATATGCTGCTGAGGATTTAGCGAGCGATGTATTCGTTCGTCTATTACAGGCCGCGCAGAATAAACGCGGGCCCCGGTCAAACTTAAAAGCCTGGCTGCTGGCCACGGCTTCCCACGTTGTGACCGATCATATACGCCTTGCGTATCGGCGCCCCACGGAAGCCCTGCCGGACGATATTCTTGACCCGGCTTCTGTTCCGGGCGACGAGTTCGATCGCCGTGAGCAGGTCCATAAATTTCGACAAGCCTTCGGTCAACTCACGAGTGAACAGCAGCATGTGTTATCTCTCCGGTTTGGAGACGGATATTCGCTGGAAGAAACCGCTTCTTTGTTGAAGAAAAAGGTGAACGCTGTCAAGGCTCTCCAATTCCGGGCCCTGGCTGCGCTCCAAAGAAACATCGGGGAAGTGACTTATGAATGAATTAGCTGATGCGTTAGAAGAAAGCCTCCGGGCACTAGAAAAGGGGCAGATGGTGGAAACTGTTCTGATGCAGCATCCTGGGCTCGAATCAGAACTTCGACCCTTGCTCGAAGCCTCTGTGTTGGCTCGGGGTGCGCGCAAGCTCGTGGTTCCAGGAGACGTCAAGCGCCGCGGACGTGCCCGTTTGCTTGAACATGCAGCCGGGCTGCGTGAAGCGAAGAGGGCCTTGCCTCGTCGCATGATTCCCATTTTCCCACGGACTGCGGTTGCGCTAGGCCTGGTCATTCTGCTGGTGCTGACCAGCACCGGATTTGTCAGCGCCTCTTCGGGCGCCTTGCCGGGTGAGCAGCTTTACCCGGTAAAAAGGACCTGGGAGGGAGTGCGTCTCTTCTTCGTTTTCTCCCCGGGAGAGCACGATCTGCTTGAAAGTGAATTTGACCAGGAACGACTCAACGAGACAGATCAATTGCTTGGAAGGAAACTGACCGCACCTATTACGTTCACGGGGCTGGTCTCGAGGCAGGCGGATGGTCAATGGCTGGTTTCGGGTATTCCGGTTTCGGTGGCGGCGGCGACATTTCCCACAACCAGTTCCATTTCTGATGGCGCGCCCGTTATGATCACAGGGATTACCCGCAGCGATGGCACGGTACAGGCGCAGGATGTTCAGCTCCTCCAGCCGGGTGGGCTCCTGCCGCCTTTCGAGCCCTCTGAGAATATCGAGCCTCATGCCAGTGGAGCGCAGGAAGGGGTTAACGTTACATCTACTCCAGTTTCAGCCACGCCTGTAACGTCCGGTCTCGCATCGCCGAAATCGGCCCAGGGGCAGAAATCCTACCAATTTAGCGGTGTGGTGCAGTCTATGAACAATGATGTGTGGGTTATTAATGGACAATCCGTGCACCTGGACCAGGCCGACCAGACCGGGAATATAAAGGTCGGTTCGACCGTCAGCTTCGGCGGCTATATTGGCTCGAATGGTGAGTTCGTGGTCACAGGGATCGAACTCAAATCTGGCGGAAACTCGAATTCACGTCGGAATAATTCCGGTGGCTCCGCAACGGGCAATTCGGGGGAAGGTTCGAATAATCATGGGCAGCCCGGGGACGGCGAGGGCGGAAGTGGCGGTGAAGACGGCGGGCATTAGTCGGCGGGTGGACTCCTCCTGCCAGCTGCGGCCGGATTCGTACTTGCCCCGGCGACAACGCAAGGGCAGTCGAGTGGGAACCAGCCAGGTAGTTGTTCAAAAACCTCTTGCCTTATCAGGGGTTGGTGCTGCCCAGTCTTCGTGAAGCTCCCGAACGAGCATTGCGGCTGCACAACTCCAAAAGAGTGTTTTCCCGCGCTTAATGCCAAAGTCAAAATCAAAATACGCCGCACTCGTTGAGCGCGGCGTATTTTTTCCGGTTGCGTTTTTTAATTAATTCGGGTACATTAAGCTATATAGAACATTCGTGCCAATTCTGAGGAGAGACTTAATGCCTAACCCCGCCTTTTATCTCGGTCGCGCGTTCGATCCCCTAAACAATAAAACAACCGCTCAGGCTGTTTCCTACGATCCTGCTGATCTTACAACCCATGCCGTGGTAACCGGCATGACCGGTTCGGGAAAGACCGGTCTGTGCATTGATTTACTTGAAGAAGCGGCCCTGCAGGGAATCCCTGCCATTATCATAGATCCCAAGGGCGACCTAACCAATTTGCTTTTGCATTTTCCGAACCTTGCTCCTCAGGATTTTCAGGCGTGGATCGATCCGGAAATTGCGAGGCGTGCGGGCGAGACGCTGGAGCAGGCTTCGAACGCAGCCGCGCTGGCCTGGCGCAAAGGCATGGAAGATTGGGGTATCAATCATGAGCGCCTGGTTGCTCTGAAGAATGCGGCCGAATTTGCGATTTACACGCCCGGTTCCGACGCAGGGATCCCAGTGAGCGTGCTGTCATCGCTGCATGCGCCTGAGCTTGACTGGAATGCCAACCGGGAAGTGCTGCGCGAAAAAGTCTCCAGCACGGTTACGGCCCTGCTTGGACTGATCGGCGTGGATGATATAGACCCGATCCAGTCGCGGGAACATATCCTTCTCTCCAATTTATTCGAGAATACATGGAGTCAGGGCAAGAATATCGAGTTGACCGAGCTTATCCTGGAGACCCAAAACCCACCATTCGAAAAGCTGGGTGCCTTTTCAGTTGACACCTTTTTTCCGCCCAGGGAGCGCATGGCTTTGGCCATGAAGCTGAACAATATACTGGCCGCGCCGGCTTTTGAGGCATGGCGCGAGGGACAAAACCTCGATATCGCGGCTTTACTCACAGCAAAGGATGGACGTCCGCGGCACAGCATCTTTTACGTGGCGCACCTTTCCGATGCGGAGCGGATGTTCTTTGTGACCCTGCTCTTGTCCGCCGTGGAGACCTGGATGCGAACACAGGCCGGTACCGGCTCTCTACGCGCCGTTCTTTATATGGATGAAATTTTCGGGTATCTGCCCCCTACAGCAAACCCTCCCTCGAAGCAGCCCCTGCTGCGAATGCTAAAACAAGCGCGCGCGTTCGGATTGGGTTTATTACTTGCCACGCAAAATCCTGTCGACGTGGATTACAAGGCTCTTTCCAACGCCGGGACCTGGTTTATCGGCAAACTTCAAACGGACCAGGATAAGCAACGTTTATTAGACGGCTTGATGAGCGCTTCAAACGGTACCAGCCGCGCCGCCCTCGATCAACTGATTTCCCGTCTCGGCAAACGGGTATTTGTGTTGCACAATATTCATGCAAGGCAGCCTGTCCTCTTCCAAACCCGCTGGACAATGAACTTTCTCGCGGGACCGCTGACACGAACGCAAATCCCGGCGCTGAATCAACTTGTGGGTGCCAAGCTGGCCGAACCTGCCTCCGTAGCGAATACGCCACCATTGGCCAGCGTTGAGTTTGCTCCCGAGGCTCTCTGGCAATCTCCACTGCCTGCAGCTTCCGCCGGGCCGCAGGCTGTTGTTTCGAGTCCCAAGACAGAAGATCAAGCTGCGGTCAAAGCTCCTTCCATTCAGGCATATGTTCCGGTCTCCGATAGCGGAAATCAGACGAAGCCGGCCCTGCCTGCGGGGATCGCGGAATATTATCTGCCGCAGACGAATAGCCTGCCCGAAGCGTTTTCGGCGGCGAAGCAATCCATGCCGGAGGCGGCCATGATCCAGAGCGTAGTTTATCGACCGGCATTGCTGGCCTCGGCGCAGGTCCGTTTCCTCGACCGCAAGCTGGGCGTGGACAGCAACATGCCGCGCGCAGTCTTGGTCGAAAAGCCGGCCCAAAGCGGCTCCATCCATTGGGACGATTTCTCATATGAGAACTCCCGAATTGAGAAACTCGAATCGACCCCTGCACTTGGGGCGCGCTTTGGGAGCGTAGATGAGCCCCTGAGCGACTCACGGCGCATGACCGCCATACAGAAAGATTTTATCGATTGGATCTACCGCAGCTCAACTGTAAAGGCGCGAGCCAATCAGACGCTCAAAGTCTTTGCCGGCCCGGACGTAACACAAGCGGATTTTATTAAGGCGTGCGCTGAAGCGGCACGAGAGGCGAGGGACGCAGAACTCGAAAAATCCACCGCTCCGATGGACCGCAAGATAAAGGCGCTGGAAGAAAAAATCGCTCGTGAAGAGCGGGAATTACAGCAGGATCAGACGGAATTGAGCCAGCGAAAAAATGAAGAATTTGGAAACCTGGCTGAACTGGGAGCAAGCCTCGTGGGGATCGGTCGCAAGAAGAGCCTGACCACCCAACTGACCAAACGCCGCCTGACCGAACAGGCTAAAGGGAACGTAGAAGACTCCATCCAGTCTCTGGAGCAATACAAGAAGGACCTTGCTGAATTGCAGAAGCAGCGGTCCCAAACTGCGCAGGAGATCAGCGACCGCTGGGGACAGGCGGTAGATGACGTCAGCGAAGTCAACGTGACGCCTAAGAAGACAGACATCTACGTCAATGTATTCGGTGTTGCCTGGGTGCCATACTATGTTGTCCAGGCAGGTGATCAAACAACTGAATTACCGGCTTTTGGAGAGTAGGCCTGCCGCGATGTCAAAGCTTCTGAAACGCCGATCATGAATATTCTGATTTTGATGGTCTACGTCGCCATTTGGGGAATTACTCATTCCTTACAAGCCTCAACAGCTTTCAAAGACTTTCTCCGGCGCATGTTTGGCCCCAACCTAAACCGTTTCTATCGATTTATGTACAATGTGCTATCAGTGATCGGTTTTGTACCGCTCCTGGTGTTAACGCGTATCCTGCCCGATCAGGATGTCTATGTAGTTACGGCGACCTGGCGATTCTTGATGTTTGCCGGGCAAGGGATAGCCCTCCTGTTGTTACTTGTTACGTTTCTCCAAACGGATGCATTGTCTTTTATCGGCCTTCGCCAAATGATCGAGGAGGAGAAACAGGCGACGCTTATTACCAGCGGCTTCTATCGGTTCGTGCGTCATCCGCTCTATCTTTTTGGCCTGTTGTTTCTGTGGCTGACGCCCGTGATGACTGTTAATTCGCTGGTGGTGTATATTTCCCTGACGATTTACCTGATAGTGGGGGCATACTTCGAAGAGCGTAAACTCTCACGCGAATTCGGAGCGCGCTACGTGGAATACAAATCCCACACCCCGATGATCGTTCCCGGTTTGATCATTAAACGGAACTAGCCGCGTCAAAGATAGAAGCATTCTCCCTCGAACATTGCTCGCAAATGCCATTAAGGCTCCTTTCATTCTATTGGTTATAATCTGGACATGGCAACCTTATCATATCCGATTCCCAAACGTGTACCCATCGTGGCCCAGATCATTGCGGCGCTCATAGGGGGGACGGCCCTATTCCTGGGCGCCGTTGTAATCTGGGTATTGGGATATCAGTTGCTCTATGCCGGACGTATTTTTCCCGGGGTTTCGGTTGCCGGGGTGGATCTCTCGGGCATGTCACCGCAGGACGCCGCGCTCAAGCTAAGCCAGACCCTCTCGTATCCCATTAGCGGTAAAGTGTTGTTTCGGGATGGAGATAAAGTCTGGGTTGCTGCCCCGGCCCAGCTCGGCATGGTATTGGATCCGGCCTCCAGCGCGGAAGCGGCCTATAGTCTCGGTCGGAGTGGTGGGTTGTTCTCCGCTCTCCAGGGCCAATTACGTGCCCGCAGTTTGGGGCAGGATGTTGCGCCTGTCATCATCTTCGATCAGCGGGTGGCTTACCAATATTTACAAGGACTTGCTCATCAGGTTGATCAACCCGTGGTGGAGGCGGGCCTGCGCCTGGATGGAACGAATGTTGTAGCCCAGCCGGGGCAGCCTGGGCGCGCGCTGAACCTGGATGCAAATTTGATCTACTTGAGCGCCCAACTGCAGACTTTCCGCGACGGTGAAATCCCGCTCATTATCCAAGAAACCCAACCGGAGTTCAAAGATCTCTCCGCGCAAGCTGAAACGGCGCGACAGATCCTGAGCCAGCCATTGCGGCTTACCATTCCCAATGCTCAAGCCGGAGACCCGGGTCCGTGGGTCTATGACATTCCCGTACTCGCCAACATGATCGGCGCCCAAAAGATTCAGAATGGCGATAAGTCGGAGGTGATTGTCACGCTTAATCCGGCCACCCTACGGCAGATCCTGGCTGGGATCGAAACTCAGGTAGACCGCCAGGCCACGAACCCGCGCTTCCATTTCAATGAAGCGACGGGACAACTAGTGGCCCTTTCACCCTCTCAAACCGGACGCGCGCTGGACATGGAAGCAAGCTTGAAGGCTATCCAGGATGCAGTGCTGCGCGGCGAGCATACGGTGCCCCTGGTCGTCAATGAAACACAACCGGCCGTAAACGATACAGCCACAGCCCAGGAATTAGGCATTACAGGCCTGTTACCCAATGGGGTACAGACTTCCTACTTCTACGGCTCGCATCCGGAGCGTGTTCAGAATATCCAGGCTGCTGCATCTCGCTTTGATGGGGTGTTGGTCGCACCTGGTGAGACATTTTCAATGGGCCAGACTATGGGGGACGTGAGTCTGGACAACGGCTTTACGGAGGCTCTGATTATCTACGGCGGGCATACCATAAAGGGCGTGGGTGGCGGTGTGTGCCAGGTGAGTACCACCTTGTTTCGAACCGTCTTCTTTGCCGGTTTTCCCGTGGTGCAGAGAGTTCCCCATGCCTATCGAGTATCCTATTACGAGGAGACTTCGGCCGGAAGAGATCCTAATCTGGCCGGGCTGGATGCCACTGTCTATTTTCCCCTGGTGGATTTCAAATTTACAAATGATTCGCCTTACTGGATATTGATGGAAACAAATATAGGTTCAGATTCGCTGACTTGGAAACTGTTTTCCACCTATGATGGACGCAAAGTCACCTGGACTACCACGGGCCCGCAGAACATCGTTCCGGCCCCCGATCCATCTTTCGTGGCGAACTCGGATCTCAACCCGGGTCAGATCACGCAAACCGATTATGCCGCGAACGGTGCCGACGTGGATGTAAATCGGACTGTGACGAAAAATGGGGCGGTATATTTCAAGGATGAGTTCAAGACGCACTATGAAGCCTGGCAGGCAGTCTGTGAATATGCGCCAGGCATGGCTGATCCTCAAAAAACCGCCAAGCGACAAAACCTGTGCGCGGCGCCATCTTCCTAGCATGGTAAAATAACGCCCGGATTGGAGCGAATATGGTTAGCCAAGAATTGCTTGAAATCCTGCGGTGCCCGAACTGCGTCCGCGAAAAGGATGGCCTGTTGAAACTCTACAAAGATGCCTGGCTGATATGCCAGGATTGCGGGCGCAAATACCCGATTGTCGACGATATCCCCGTTATGCTGATCGACGAAGGGGACAAATGGATCAATACGGCGGATGACAAGCTGCCCATTCCTCCGCCTGCAAAGTAGTCGGGCCCGATGTCTTCCCTGGAAGATCTTCTGGTTGACCTGAGCAGTGAAAACGAGGCTCAGGCCGAGGCCGCTTCATCCGAGTTGGCGCAATTTGGGGAAGACGCTTATCCCTTTCTCGAATCTTTACTTCGATCATCAGTAATTGACCGGCGCTGGTGGGCTGTACGGACCCTGGCGCAAATGAAAACCCCGCCATTGGACTGGCTGATACGCGCCTTGGGCGATGCTTCTGATGAAGTTCGCGAAGCGGCCGCCCTGGCTCTTACTGCACATCCTGCCGAGAGGGCGGCGCCGAGTTCTGATCGAGGCACTGGGTAGTGCGGACGGGATGCTCGGTACTCTGGCAGCAAATGCTTTGACCACAATTGGAAAGCCTGCCGTACCGGGATTATTACAGGCCTATGAACATGCACGGCTGCAGGCGCGCATACAAATCATGCGTGCCCTGGCTGAAATCCGTGATCACCGGGCAATTTCATTAATGCTAAAAGCAACAGAAGATGATTCTGCCATGCTGAATTACTGGGCCAAAGAGGGCCTCGAACGACTTGGCCTTAATATGATATATATAAAGCCTGAATAACCTATGAACAAGATCCTCGACATCCTCAAAAACATCAAGTTCGAAATCCCTAAGAATATTAGATTGCCCAAGTTCTCGATTCGCCAGCTCATCTTCTGGGGTGTCATGCTCCTGTTGGCCGTTGGTCTGTTTGTCTTTGCGCGCAGCCTTACAACCTGCTGGGAATTGACTGCCCTGCCCGGAATCCCGCCTTCAAGTTGCGGTGGGACAGCGGTGAATCCGCTCGGCACCCCGGTCGTCAATACACAGGGGACGCCGATCGCGAACATACCTCCAACGCCCGAGGTTGCCGCGCCAGACGTTCAATATCCCCAATGGGATGGAGGCAGCCGAATCAACATAGTCTTCTTCGGCTTGCGCGGTACAAATACAGATATCAGCCAGGGCGATTGCCCGCATTGCACGGATACCATTATGGTGTTGACCGTGGATCCAGTTACAAAAACTGCCGGTATGCTGTCGATCCCTCGCGATATGTGGGTCAATATCCCGGGGTTCGGCTACAGCCGGATCAACACAGCCTGGACGGATGGGGAGGGGGCTAAACTGCCCGGCGGTGGACCGGGCTTGGCCATGAAGACGGTATCCCAATTCATCGGTGTACCCATCCAATATTACATTCAGGTCGACTTCGGCACTTTCGTGTCGTTCATCAACGAGATAGGTGGAATCGACGTCTACTACGATCAACCGGCAACTCTCACCCTGGACCCCTTAGGCACTGGCAAGGATCACTTTAAAGTGACGTGTTGCGGCTTGCGTCATATGGATGGGCAGCGCGCGCTTGCATTCGCCCGGTGTCGCGATCAGTCTCAAGGCTGCAGCGATGGTGATACAGGCCGTGCAAAACGCCAACAGGAAGTGATCCTGGCCATCCGGAACAAGGTTTTCAGCCCGGAGTACTTCGGTAAATTAATGACCCAAGCGCCCCAACTTTATAACATTTTTTCATCTGGCATCCACACGAATATGACTCTGGCGGATGCTCTTAAACTGGCCCCGCTTGCCAAAGATATCGCTTTGGATAAGATCAAGCAGGGCGTGATCGGCAACGATATGGTCACCTTTGCGAACGTAACGCTGGGTGGGCAGCCGGCCAGTATCTACAAGCCCATCCCTGATAAGATACGCGTCCTGCGGGATGAGATCTTCACCTCCGGGGGACCCACGAGCCCGATCGCTCAGGGTGACCCGGTGACGCTGATGAAGGCTGACGCGGCGCGGATACGGGTGACAAATAATACCTACACCGCTGATCTCGATGGTCGTACGGGTAATTACTTGAACTCACAGGGCATGCAGGTGACGGAACGTGGAACGCCGACGGGAGCTTCAAATCAGACCGTGTTGATTGTCTATTCCGCCAAGCTGTATGCCTTGCGCTATCTGATCAATACTTTCGGCATCACGAGCAGCAATCAAATCATCTTCAAGCCCGACCCCTCATCCACTGTGGATATTGAGATCCGGATTGGGAACGATTGGGTAAGCAGGCTGCCCGCGGGTTATTAACATAAATAAAAGGGCCCTATCCTATTCGGCTGTGACTGGATAGGAGAAAGGGTTCCAAAGGCAAAAACATTTGAAAAGCAGGTGATGGCATTCTTCCCATCACCTGCCTTTTTTTCGGAAATTATTTCAATAAGCATATGGCTGGTGCGGAATCATTTCTTACGGCTGTTGAAAAGTCAATTTCAGGCCGCCCGTGTAAGTTTGGCCAGTAGAGTCCGGACAGGCGGGTGCAGTCAGGTTTGGGACTGGCGAACCGGGTTGAGCGACGCGCACCGTGTAGATCACGCCGGCCTGCATAACATAATCCGCATAACCGTTCCCAATTTCAGGTTTAAATCCTGTGAATAGATGATCTTCTCCGCCGTTCCAGGTAATTATGATTTCCATTCCGGGCATTTGGTGGTGATGGTTATCAAGGACAATGATTTGCATCAAACCGTCTGTTAAATTTGGATTGCAGACTTGATCCTGGCTCAGCAGTTGAAATGGCGCACCGGCGGTTGGTATCGGGGTCCTGGTGGGGCGTGGGGCGGGAGTGTTAATAACAACCGGTGTATCGGCAATCGCGGCCGTAGGTGATTCGATAGTTGCGCCCGGTGTCTCTGTAAGGGTTACGGAGACACTCGGCATCGGTGTGCTTGTGAGCTGAATCGGGATCGGACTGGGAGATGCGGTGGGCAAGACGCTTGACACACCGGTTTGAAGGTCGGTAGCCAAACCGGCGACTTGCTGGATAATATCAAAAGGCTCACCAGCCCCCAACATCCGTTGAGCCTGGGCAGTAAGCTCCTGGACAGCATCTGCATCACCCAGCAGCAAAAGACGGGCCTTGGCCCGGCCCAAATTGTGGTCCGAGGCATAAGATGCAGCGATTGCCACCCGGAACTGATCTTTGAAATCAGCCCGCAAGGTATTGGGACTTGTATCTACATAACGGATGGGGGAAATCACCCAGGCGAAAAATACGCCTATTCCAAAACCTGCCAGCAAAACGAGCAGCCACACCCACAGAAAGCGTTTCATGGCGTACCGCCTTCCGGGGCGATTCCCGGCGGAGTTGAAACCGGCTGGTAGGCCTGAAGCGCAAGCGTTAGCTCCTGGAGCCGGGAAAGATCGTTCTCGGAGTAATTTGTTTGATGCCCCACCTGCAGGGCCTGTCCGGCCAGACTGGCCGGTGTTTCGCTGCCGAATATGGCGAGCCTGCGCACAGCAACCTCAATATTCTGGTCTGCATGGTAGGACTCGGCAACCATCAATACATAATCGGTCCGATAATCAGCCCGCAGCGAGGCGGGCGTTGTATCCACAAACTTTACCGGGTTGATGATCCAACCATAGAACAAACCCAGGGCAACGCCGATGATGGTCAGGATGAGAGGTGGTAACCAGCGAGGCATAGGTTATTTTTCCAAAGGGTATTCAGGATGGATAGGCAGCGGCGCCTGTTGGAAGGATGCCCGAGCAGGTGACCGGCGGCACCCAGAGACACTCCCTTACCGTTGCTATCTTTCGATCCTGGCGGGGTTTGGCAGGCTCTGCCGCGCCGGGCCTGCCCGGACGAAGGAAGCATACACGAGATGAGAAGAGATGTCAATTGAACATGGACAATAAGCCGCGATGAATTCCCTCTGGGCTAAAAATAAAATATCCAGGCCGTGATGATCTTGAAGCCTGGGTATTTCATTACCGGTAAACTGGTTCGCGGAAGTATATTATTCGGCCTGGTTGCCAGCAGCCAGATAGTGCATGGGTTCTGCAATGACAAAGAGCCTGCCCCAGCTTGAATTGCCGTCCCTTGTTATACAGGTTTGGAAAGTAACATGCGTAGGCCCGGTATAGACTTTGTGGAACAGGGCAGTCCCCGTGAGATACTCGTGTGAATTCAGATCAACGAAATCACTGTACATACTGAAGGGGGAAGTAGCCTGGTACTGGTAGGTCTGTGTTACCTGGAAGCGTTCGATATGCCCGTCGCCATAGATCAATTGGATGACCATCCCGGGCATCAACTGGAAGAATTGCTGACCGCTCAGGAAGTTGTGCGCCAGAAGGCCGACTGTGCCATATTGGGATGCCAATCCGAACTGGGTCACTGTGTTGTCGGTAGTTGAGACATAACCGGCATTGGATGCAGGCTGTTGGATAACGGGCAGCGCAAATAGGCCGTCTACATAAACGCCCCTCAGCCCATTGGCGTCGCCATTTTGAATGGATAATCCGAAACTCGCCGGATCCGGCATTGCGGAATCGGCCAGCGGAGCGGCTGAAACCGCATAAGGAAGAAAGGCTACGACAACCAGCAGGAACAGGCTGATGCCTGTCTTGATGGCCGTCGAGGGGATCAGAGTGAAGCGTTGTGAATGAGTTTTGGGTGCCATGGCAAATTCTCCCTGATAAGGGCACCCGAGATACAGCGGACGCTGTAAACATGAAATGTGGTTTGGTAGTGGTGTTTTAGATTCATGTCGTCTTCGGCGGCCTGGCAATCATGGTCACTATCGTGACGTTAGACCCGTTGGCTTTGCGTCCCCGGCTTTCACCGGGTTTGCCCTTATCGAACGTTAGGATGGATGTTGATTAGTTCCAGAAGAAAACGGCGAGCCTGGATAATTTCCAGGCTCGCCGTATTAAAAATACATCAAACAGATGATGGTCTTCGGCGGCCTGGCAATCATGGTCACTTTTGTGACGTTAGACCCGTTGGCTTTGCGTCCCCGGTTTTCACCGGGTTTGCCTTTATCGGATTTTTTCTTCTGACTACATTGTATAGTATTTTTGTCTTTTTGCTCTTAACACTTTCGTAATTTACAGATATTGAATCCAGTAAGCGTTGAATGTCATAACCGTAAAGGCTGCGGCCCTGCAGAGCCCTTCAGTACCTCTACCAGACTCGTATCACCTGTCCTGCGTAAATCCAATCGGCGTTCCAAATCTGAGGGTTGAGCGCCAATATATTGTTCAGCGTAGTCCCATAGCGGGCAGCAATGAGCTTGAGCGTATCCCCATGCTGGACGGTATACAGCGAAGCCGAGTGAGGCAGGTTGATCACCTCTCCGATGAAGATCAAGTTCGGATTCCATAGCTGTGGGTTGACGGCAATGAGATCATTCACGTTGATATTCATGCGAGCAGCGATCTTGCGCAGGGTATCACCCCATTGGACCACGTATGTGCCAGCCGCAGTCGGCACGGGCTGTGGAGCGGGGGCGGGAGCAGGACTTGCGCTCGCGGTGGGGACTCTTAGGCGCTGTCCCTCATAGATAAGGTTGTAATTATAGATACCGTTCAGGCTGGCGATCACGTCCATCGTCGTATTGTAACGAGTGGCTATTGACCTGAGCGTATCGCCGCGCGCCACCACATAAGTGGCGTAGCCATTGCCGTTATTGACGAAAGCACCCGGAAGCCATACGGTCTGACCGGCATAGATCCAGTTGCCCAGGCCGGGATTCGCCAGATTCAAGGCGGCGACGGTCGTGCCGCAGCGGCTGGCGATGGACCCCAGCGTGTCGCCCCATTGAACAACGTAACTTGTACCGCACGCTGACCATGCCAGAGCCGAACCGGTGGTGGCAAAGGAGGCCAAAACAATGGCTATTAGAAGGAAGACTTGAAAAAGTTTTTTGGTTGACATCGAAAACTCCGTTCCTTAACTAAAGTAATTTTGAGTGGAACCCAAGTACTTAAGTTCAGACGAATCTTAGCGTAAAAGGTTCCGTAAAGTTCCAACAATTGCGTTGCAAAAATGGAAAACGTCCAGGGCTAGCTGTTGGTATAATCTTTCCAGCCTCATGGCCTGCAAAAAAGGAGGAAGCATGCGTAGATACACCGGAAGACTTGCCTCTGTGGGAGCAGCACTCTTGCTGGCCATAATGGCCTGCAACCTTCCATCAGGCACGCCCACGCCGAGCGGGGAAACCATGGTCGCGGCTACCGTTTCGGCTCTGGAGACAAGTGTCTCCGCCTCGCAGACGGCGCTGCCGCCTGCTGTTACCTCTACGCCGGCTGCATCCAATACCCTTCCGCCTCAGGTTACCGCAACAGCGGGCAATCCGGTGGTGATCCAGGATGCCCTGTGCTGGGTGGGCCCGGGTGACGCCTACGAAGTCGTCAGTGCCGTCAAGACCGGTACCCAGGTGGAACTGTTGGGCCGCGGAAGCATCGCGGGCTGGTATATCATCACTAACCCAATCTATCATGATCCCTGCTGGATTGGAGCAGCCAACCTGCAAATTGCCCCGGGATACAACCTCTCCGGCTTGCCGATCATCAACCCGCCAGCCTCGCCGACACCAACGCCTACGGATACTCCAAAGCCGACAAACACCCCGTCTCCTACGAACACACCCTGATCCAGGATTTGGAATGGAGGGAAAAAACGATAGCTAAATGGAAGTTAATGACTGGTGGCCTTACGATAGTACTGCTCACGCTGGCCTGCGGCAGCATAGAGGTGGTCGTTACGCCTGCGCCTTCTGCCTCGACTGCGAGCTTTACCCCCATCCCCACGCTAACGCCGGGACTTACCGCGGAACCAACCCCGGCGCCCGTAATCCCTATCCCTCTGCCACCCGCCACTTCCACTCCTGGGGCCGGGCCCTTTGTTCCATATTTTGTTATCACCTCTGTGGACAATGTCAATTTGCGCACCGAGCCCGGAACACTGTTTCCGGTGAGTAGATTGCTTGCAAAAGGCACCCGCCTGCAAGCCCTGGGACATGCGCCGGGAGGGGAGTGGCTTTACGTTCAAACCGATACGCACATCTATGGTTGGGTTTTGTACGCACTTGTGGACAGTGGGAAAGATCATGGCCCTACACCGTTGGTCGAGCCGCAAAATGTCCAATTGGTGAAAGGACGGGTCGTAGACCCGACGGGAGTGCCAATCAGCGGCATCGGGTTTGCCATCACACAGATGAAGGGAACTCAGGAACTGCGGGGTGATGCAAGCTCGGATGGCAGCGGTCAATTCTATGAATATCTGCCTTTGACGGCCGTGGGAGAATGGTCTGTAAGATATGTGTCGGTGGCTTGTACCAGCAATACAATGGACGCCAGTTGTAACTGTATCGGCGGTAAATGTGTCATGCCAGACCCCGCCGTAGCGCCAATCACGCTGCCCTTTGATGGAGAGCTGCAGTTTGTGTGGAAGTAGACAGAGCGACGCCTCTTACGGGGCTTATGAATGTGGAAGCCTTAGTCAACAGACCGGTTCCGGCGCGCACGTTTAATCTCACCACGCTTCTTTTTAGATTTCAAGCGCTTTTCCCTTGATGCCTTGCTGGGCCCTGTCTTGTGACGGGGTTTCGGTTTCTCCAGCGACTTCTCTATCAACGCCCTAAATCGAGCGGTGGCATCCTCCCGATTTCCATCCTGAGTTCTGTAACGACGCGCTTCTATCACCAGCACGCCCCCATCTGTCATCCGGCTGCCTGCTAGGCGCATAAGCCGCGCCTTGGTGTCCTCGGTTAATGCCCCTGATCCGTGCACGTCGAAACGCAACTGCACGGCCGTTGCCACCTTGTTGACGTTCTGTCCACCAGGCCCGGCCGCGCGGATATAGTTGAACGTAAGCTCACGGCTGCAGAGCCGAATGATATCCTCGATTTTATGCATAGGCTTAGTATATCTTTTTACCCCCCTCGCTTACTAATTCCTTCTAAAACAAGCAACACCTCTCCCAAAAGATCGAGAAATTTGGGAGAGGTGGAAAATGGGCTAGAACATCAGGTCGTTAACGGTCTTCATCATCTCGGGAGAGGGCCGCAAGTCAGCCTCGGTGAGACGGTTTAATGGCATGTCCGTCAGATTGTAAGTCTCGGTCAGCGACGGCTTGCCGGTCTCAATATATAGGAGGCCGGTCACCATCCAGTTATTGCGCTGGGCCTCCTCCAGTACGCGCAAAGCCTCGAAGCGGCTGGTGGGGTTGTAATCCTTATCGAGATTCTTTAGTATCACCACCGAACCATCATGCAAGGTCACTTCACGAATATCGCCCTCCTTCATCTCTTCTTCGAGCATGATCTCATTGCGAGGCGAGATGTAGGTGATATCGTGAAGAGGTTCCTCGTGATCCTTACCCCAGGTGTAGGAGTGGAAAGCGTTGCTTTGATTGTTGAATGTAACGCAGGGACTGATGATATCCAGCACCGAGAGACCGTCGTGCGAGAGTGCCGCCTTGAGCAGTTCTTTGACCTGCTTTGGATTGCCGGCAAAAGAACGCCCGACAAAGGTGGCATTGGAGGCCAGGGCCTCCATGCAAATATCCACCGGCATATAGGAGTTGGTACCCTGGTGTTTCAGGTTCAGACCGATTTCGGCGGTGGCCGAGAACTGGCCCTTGGTAAGCCCGTACACACCATTGTTCTCAACGATGTAAAGCATATTAACGTTGCGGCGGATGATATGTTTGAATTGGCCCATGCCAATGCTCGCCGAATCCCCGTCCCCTGAAATGCCGAGGCCCTGAAGATGGTGATCTCCAAACAGCGCACCTGTGGCTATGGAGGGCATTCGTCCATGCAGGCTGTTGAAACCAAACGAACGGTTGAGAAAATACGTTGGGGATTTGCTCGAGCAACCGATCCCGCTGAATTTCACGATATCTTCAGGCACAACATCCATCTCGTACAACGCACTGACAATCTGGTTCGAGATCGAGTTATGTCCGCAACCCTGGCAAAGGGTGGTAGGGTCGCCGCGGTAATCATTTTTGGCAAGTCCTGCCAGGTTGACCTGGGCAGAAACGCCAGCCATGGGAAGTGTTTCAGCCATATTATTTACTCCTTATCAGACTCTATAAACTCGAATTCTCACGAAATCCATAAAATAAATCGAAGAAGCATCGGATTATTGGGCTTCGTCTTCTGGCGACGAAAACTCCAGTGGGTTCATTTGGATTTACTCCTTGCCCTGGAGGAGGCCGAGACGCCTCTTTTCCCGGCCACGGAAGCCTTACCGTTCCTTTTTCCGGCGCCCGAGGCAGTTGCCTTTTTCTTTGCATCAGGCCGGGCTGCAGATTTCCTGACGGCCGCGCCCCGTGAAGGTTTAGCGCGCTGGGGTGACCAGGCAGCGAGGATACCCTCGCGCACCCATTTGGCTGAGGCCGGCAGCCCATCGCCGAAGGCGACAGATTTGATCTGCGCGGCCTGCTCGGGATATTCGATCCTGAGCAGCTGACACATCTGCCCATCGCGGTTCATCTCCACCACAAAGACCTGTTCGTATTTCTTTATGAAGTCAGTCACTTCCTGGGTGAAGGGTATTGCACGGATGCGCATGAAGTCGCATTTCAACTTGTGTCCGGCGGCCAGTTGATGCTGGGCTTCGAGAACGGCGGCCTCGGTGGAACCAAAGGAAATAATTCCCACCGTGGCGGCGGGCAGTTTATGTAGCACCGGAGCCGGGGCATACTTTCTGGCAGAATTGTATTTCCTCTTTAGGCGGTCCATCACGCGCTTCCAGACCGTGGCATCTTCGGTATAACGCGCTTGTTCATCGTGGCCGGTTCCGCGTGTGAAATAGGAACTGCCTTTGTGCTTGTTGCCGGGAACGGTCCGATAGGGAATGCCGTCGCCGTCCTTATCGAGATAACGCGCCCAATTTCCTTTTAGCTCGTCCAGGTCCTTCTCCCAGAGTATCTTGCCGCGCTGCATGGGCCGGTTGGGATATACAAAAGGCTTGCCCATCCATTGGTTCATGCCCATATCCAGATCGCTCAGGACAAATACCGGCGACTGCAGCTGCTCGGCGATATCGAAAGCGCGCCACCCGAACTCAAAACACTCATTCACGCCCCCGGGTAGAAGGATAATTTGTTGGGTATCGCCGTGGCCCAGGAAGTTGACGAAGGTGAGATCGCCCTGGGAGGTGCGTGTGGGCATGCCCGTTGAAGGTCCGATGCGCTGCACATCCCAGACGACGATGGGGACCTCGGCGAAATAAGCCAAGCCAGCGAATTCGGTCATCAAGCTCAAACCAGGCCCGGAGGTGGAGGTCATCGAGCGCAGCCCGCTCCAGCCGGCGCCAATAGCCATGCCAATGGCGGCCAACTCGTCTTCCGCCTGTACGACGGCGTAGGTATGTTTCTTGTCTTCGCGCTTGCGCAGCTGCGGCAGGTAATCATTGAGCGCCTCGGCAAGGGATGAGGCCGGTGTGATCGGATACCAGGCGGCGAACTGAACACCCCCGAAGATGGACCCGATGGCGGCGGCGGTGTTCCCGTCGGCCATGATCAACCCGTTTGTTTTGTCCATGGGCTCAACGTAGAAAGGATCCTTCTTTTCAAGGTTGGCTTTGGCCCACTCCGCGCCGGCCTTGACCGTGTTGAAATTCATGTCAATCGGCTTCTGTTTACCCTTGAAATGAAAGTCCAGCGCGGCGTAGATTTTCTCCAGGTCAATGCCGAGGACCTGGGCCACCACACCTACATAGACCATGTTGCTGACCAGATCCCGGAAGTCGTTGGGAATGGTCGTATCGGCGCGCACGATCTGTTTAACCGGCATCGGATAAGCTGCAATGTCGGTGCGGGTGACGGGCTGTTTGATATCGTCCGGGTAGAAGAAGGCCCCGCCCGGAAGAACCATGGCGAGGTCACGGGCGAACGAGGTGGGATTTATCGCAACGACGATCTCCTGCTCATCGCGCCGCGCCAGGTAGCCATCCTTGCTCAGACGGATGGTGTACCAGGTGGGCAGACCCTGGATGTTGGAAGGGAAGAGGTTTTTGCCGGAAACGGGGATCCCCATCTTGAACAAGGAGCGCAGGATGGTCGTATTGGCGGTCTGGCTGCCCGAGCCGTTGACGGTGCCGATGGTTATCGAAAAATCGTTTACAACTTTCTTCAATTTATTTGCCTCGTCGACCATTTTTCTCCTTCCGATCATCAGGAAAGGCGTGCTGTAAAGCCTGAATTTCCAAAAACGTTCTATGTTAGACGTTGCGAGAGAAGATCCACGTGTTTGATTAATAGCTCGCGTCCTGCATCATAGTCTCCAGTGCAAATGCTTTCGACCATCCGGGCGTGATATTCCCAGACCTCGTTTAAGTAATCCATACCGCCTGCATAAATATTGAGACCCACCGCTTCATAGGCATCCCAATAAGCTTCGAGAATGCCGGTTACGAAAGGATTATCGAGGCGGCCATAAATAAGCAAGTGCAGCTTGCGATGTTCTTCGTGGGGAACTTGCGGAGGCTTGTTCCCCAATTTAGCGCGCGCCTGGTCGATGAGCGTGAGCAGTTCAGCCTTGTCTGCCTCTGTCAACTCGCAGACGGCTTCGTTCCAATAGGCTGTTTCGATGTGGTTGCGCAGCTCGGAAAACTTCTGGAAGTGCCCATCGTTGAGTGCGAGCGCATACCGCAGACTCTGGCGAACAGCGGGAGTAAAAGTAAATGGACGCCGACGCGTCCCGGTACGCGGCCGCACTTCCACCAAACCCAAAGCCCGCGCTACCTCGAGCTGTTCCCGCAGCGCGGCCAGGCTGATGCCAAGCTCGCGGCTGAGCTCATTCAACGAGGGCAGTCCGCTTTCAGCCTCCGGGTGGGCGGCGAGGTAGCGGAGAAATTCGGAAATGTCGGTGGAGGGGCGGTCTCGAAGCATATTCTATGATTAATCAGATTAATTGGATTTTACGACGCTATTTTGGAATAGTCAAGGCGAAAAGAGGGGATTCTTATCTTCGCGGCGAATACGCCGGACAATCTGGTAGGCGTACCGCAAGAAGAGCATGCTGGTATTAATCTCCACGCTTCCAAAGCTGAAGGCTCTAGAACGAGATCAGGTGGCGCGGATATCCCTCCACCGCTCAATGAAAGAGAAATCTTCAAGATGTTCCAAAAGAGAGGTAGAAGCCTGCGCCAGCAAAACGAGACAGTAACTTTGACCGGGACCTTACTCTCGGCCTGCGCCTGAGACCATCGCACCCAGGCCAAGAGCAATGTAAATTCCTCTGAAGTATCGATGAACCCGGTGAAACGGTTTCCATTGCAGGAGGACTCCCCCCAAGCTGGACGAAAGAAGCGCGTACGTGCTGTCAGTTATAGTTGCGAGGGAGACGAACAATCCTCCCAGGAACAATATTTGAAGAACCGAGGATCCACGGGCGGGGTCCACGAATTGTGGAAGGAAGGCGTAAAAGAATAACGCCGTCTTCGGATTGAGCAGATTCACCAGGAATCCTTTTCTGAACATCTGAACGGATCCCGACGACCCGGTACTCCCAACCTCGAATACCGCCTTCCTGGAAAGCAGGGTCCTGACGCCGAGGTAGACTAAATACGCGGCTCCGAGGTATTTGACGAAATCGTAAGCCAATGCGGAGGTCACGAGAATCGCCGAAATGCCCAATGCGGCTGCAATGGAATGGCAAAGGGAAGCAAGCTCGATGCCCAATACCGAGGAAAGCGCGGCCTTTCTGCCATGAGCAATTCCCCGAGTTGTAATGTACAACACAGCGGGGCCTGGAATTACAAGAAGTTCGAGCGCGGCGAGCAGGAATATGAGGATCGTGGATAAGGGCAGCATATGCCTCTTTTCTATGGAGTATCCCAATATTATGTCACGAAACATGGCAAAACGCGCTTGGAATTCTCGAGTACCGTTGCGTGGAGCACTGATTATCTGTCGTTTTCTAGCAGGTAGGGCGGAGTGGCGCGTTAGCTTATAATGGATCGAAGGGGATCGGGTGCATTTTTTTCTTTTTGTACTTAGCGGCGAATGACCCCCTGCGTATATGAAAAAGAAGAGCTTATCAGCGACTACCGAAATGCTTTGCCAGATCACGGCGCGAAGCCATGTGGTGTTGGCCGGAAGAGCAACTACTGGAATCATGGCAGCGCTTCGAGTTTGGGGCATAGAGAAGCAGTGGGTGCTGCTGCCTGCCAACATTTGCTATATCGTTTTGTGGGGTGTACTGCAAACCCGGAATTACCCGTACCTGATCGATGTCGACCCGGCAACCGCCAATATTTCCATGAAGTCATTGCTCAGCTGCAACATAGCAAACCCCGCAGCCATAATCGTTACCCACATGTACGGCCTGGGTGCACCCATCGCCGAAATAATAAAATGGGCCAAAAGAATGGGTACCCGCGTTATCGAAGATGCGACTTTAGCTTTGGGCGCCGAGGTTGATGGTCGCGCCGCGGGGTCATGGGGAGATGCGTCTGTTCTGAGCTTTGGAAGCGGGAAGATAATCGATATTGGATCCGGAGGGGCGCTAGTGTCCGACGACCCAACTTTTTCCAGATCCGTCGAGAAAGAACTTGTTAAGCTCCCCATGTGGTCAAATCGTTATGAGGAGTTGAATTGGCAGTGGCTTGAAATCTACTGGGCATTTCATCAGTTCGAAGAAGTCAACAAAGATTTGTTAGAGCTATATCCCAGGCTATACCAGATCTACAATCTGTTGACTGAATTTCAGATGCCTGCGCCTTATTGGGATCGTCTTCTCGAGCCGCTGCAGTCACTGCCAAGTAACCTGGACCGACGCAAGAAAATGGCATCCATTCTTGAAAGTCGACTTGAAGAGCTGCCAATACGAAGACTGTATATGCCAAAGGGTTCCATCCTTTGGAAATATCCGCTCCTGGTACCCCCGGACGATAGGAACCAGTTATTGGAATATCTTTGGCAGAATGAAATTGGGCTGACCACGCGGTGGTATCCATCCATTCGAATCATGCTCGGGGCCCTGAAAACCCAAACAGCTGCTCAGGGAACCCCGGGCGCCGATAGATTGAGCGCAGAAATTATTAATCTTTGCATTGATTCAAATGTTGATATTAGCGATACCAAGAGAACAGCAAACGTAATTAGAGACTATTTCCTGAAAAAACACGCGTGAGGGATAATCCGTCATATCCAAGCGAGCGGCTGAATTCCAGGACTGCCGTTCGGCACTTCAGGCCCGCGGTCATCCACGGAATTGGCGGGTGAACATGAGCCACATGGCTCCCAAATTCTTTGTTTTTTGCAGGGATAATTTGAAGGTAGTGTATAATTACACAGCACAATTGTGTACTCCAAGAGCAAGAGCGAGTACGTGTACTCTATTGCAACAAGGATTCTATGGCAGGCGCTTTCTCATTACCAGAAGACTACTGGTCAAATCTACAAATCACCAGGCAAGACGTTGAATCTCTGAATACCTATTTGTTCGAAGCCGAAACGCCGCTAACCGCGCACGACCTTACGTCGGTTTTCGTAACAGCGCGTATCCAGGCAGAGCAGCAGGCGCGTGCAGCATTACGCCAGGCCGGTGGAAAAACCTATAAGCCCGCCGAGAAATACCAGGCAGGCGATGAATTGGTGTTCCCAGCCCTGGATTGGAAACGGGGTAAGGTAACAGGCACGCGGGCGGGGGTTAACCCTGAGGTGGCTGTGTTCGACGTGATCACCGTGGGTATGGAAGATGGCTCCGCCCGGATGTTCGCCGTCGGATTGGGAGAGCATGTTCTTAACCAGGAACCAACCGCGGGTGCAGAAGATGACGACCTTAATCCCGAGGTGGTCCAGGAAGAATATGGAAGCCAGATCGAAAAGAAATTGGAATCGGCTTTTAATCAAGACCCGGGCCTGGTCAATATTGCCGGGCGGTGGTTCCCGCGCGGCCTATTGATAGATGTGAACGAAGGGCAATTGAACCTGGCAGAGGCGGTATTGGATATGGCCCAGGGAGAACCGCAGCCGACCTCGGCCCTGCTCAAAGATGTTGACTTGCCCTCGGGCATTAATCTCAAGCTGGCTGAGTTTTCTTTGAACCATGCCCTGCTGGAAGACGAACGTTTCGATGAAGTTGGGCCGGCGGGCCAGGTACTTTGGTGTTTGCGGAGGCTGGAGCCTGACGGGGTGCGTGAAGTACCCGCCCCCCTGCATTATTCCAAGATCGATTACGACCGGGCCTCCCTGGATGAGGCCATGAAGAAATTAGAGGCCCAGCTCGACGATGAGCTAAGCGAGCCGGACGGAATAGAACGCAAGGAAGCCAAAGAGGTAACCATAAGTTTGATATATCCGCACCTGCGGGCGGGCACTTTACCCCTTTCCGCACGAACGCAGTCCTTGTTCCCAACCGCTTATGAATCACCGCGGGTGCGCTTCACACTGGTGGATGCCAGGTCGGGAGTAAAGATGCCAGCCTGGGTGGTCCGCAAAAACCGTTACGTCTTCGGGCTGCGCGAATGGTATAAATCGCATCAGTTGATACCGGGAAGCCTGGTTACGGTGCGGCGCGGGCAAAAACCGGGCGAAGTGATCGTCGAAGCCCGAACCCAGCGATCGTCAAAGGATTGGATCCGCACATTGATCGTTGGTGCGGACGGCGGGCTGGTCTTTGCAATGTTGAAACAACCGATCACGGCCGAGTTCAATGACCGGATGGCTATCTATGTGCCTGACTTCCACACACTTGACCCGCTCTGGGAAAACCAGGCGGGGAAACGCTCCTTTGAGGAATTGGTAATGATGGTGATGCGGGAGGTCACCAAGGTGAATCCACAAGGACATGTCCACGCGCAGGAGCTTTACGCGGCGGTGAACTTGGTGCGGCGTGTGCCACCTGCACCGTTGTTTGCCCTGCTGGCCAGCGGTCCGCGCTTTGTCCATGTTGGCGACCTGCACTTCCGCTTGGAGGAAAACCGTGAGCCTGCTTAAACCGAGCATCCAGACGCCGTTCAAAATTGATTTTGCCTGGTGGGAACAGAACGACCGCGACTGGCATGTTTATATGCGTTCGCTGCTGTGTCCCGAGCACCAATTGGCGTTCAATGACGTGCAGGAAGATACTTTGATTGATTGGATAGACCCGGTAACGGCAGAAGTAAAACAAGTGGACGGCGTACAGCACGCATTGATGAGTCACTGCGCTCTGCAGCCCGATTTTGTCGACCCGCATACCGCCATGGTAGAGGCTGTGTTTCGCGTTTTCCTGGTCAACGGTAACCAGCCGATGAGCGCCGCAGAGCTCTCGAAGAAGCTTGGCCGCCCCGCAGAGACCATCCTGCGCACCTTGTCAGGGCCCCGTATCTATAGAGGTATCAGGCCGTTAAGCGCCTCCAAGCCTGAGGTAATTCCTGATGCGGTTCCGGCGGCAGAGGCGTAAAACCCATTGCCCCTGTAGCTCAATGGACAGAGCAGCTGCCTTCTAAGCAGAAGGTTGTGGGTTCGAATCCCGCCAGGGGCGCCAGATGGATTTTGGATTGAGACGATAGAACTGAGACGACCGGAGATACTGCAGGAGCAAGGGCGATTAGTTGTAATAGAGATTGACCAAGATAAAAGGAGATTTTTTGAACTATCTGTTTCAAAAGAGGCTGAAGTACCGTGAGGATGAGGATTCAAAAACTTAGGAGTATATGAATGAGTACTGAACGCTTTGGCTTGATCAAGGTTGGTGGAAAGGATGCCACCGTCATTGGAGACGATCTTAAAGTCGGTGGAAACGCGCCTGATTTTACAGTACAGGCCCTGGATTGGACCGCAAAACGCGGGCTTGCGGATACGGAAGGTAAGGTCCGCATCATTGCGGCAGTGCCGTCCCTGGAAACGGATGTCTGTGACCGCGAAACCCGGCGCTTCAACCAGGAGGCCTCCTCATTGAGCAAGGATATCGTGATCGAAGTCATCAGCACCGACCTGCCGTATACCCAAAAAAGGTGGTGTGGCGCAGCCGGGGTGGACCAGGTGATGACGCTTTCTGATCACATGACAACGGATTTTGGCGAGAAATACGGTGTGCTCATCAAGGAACGGCGCACTCTGCGGCGTGCGGTCTTTGTGGTTGGAAAAGATAATAAGCTGGTTTACGTGGCCTACATGCCGGCGCTAGGTGATGAGCCAAATTACACCGAGGTATTGGAAGCAGCCAGGAAGGCCCTGGTTTAGGAGAAGCACGGCCAAGATCGGAAATTTACCGAAGAGATCTTTAGTGTGAAGGAAAACGGGGACATGAGGCAGAAGAAATGAATTTGACTGAAGTTGCCGATGGATGAATGGGGCTCCCATCTTTCAAACATCGATAAGTAAGGAGTAAGGATGCCTACAGTTATACGCAGATCAGAGACTGTGACGGTAACCGATGGACAAAGTGAAACCCTCCGTGCCGTCGGCTGGCAGGTGACGTCCAGCCTGTGGAGTCCTCCGACTGATGTATATGAGACGGAATTTGAGCTCATCGTTCGGATCGAAGTTGCCGGTATGAGGGAATTTGATTTCGAGATCACATTCAACAGCGGGATGCTGCTGGTCAGGGGTGTCCGGTCGGATACCACCGAAAGACGCGGTTACCACCAAATGGAAATACACTTTGGAAAGTTCTCGACGTCCATTGGGGTCCCAGGCCTGATCGATCTGGATGCCTCGACGGCAGAATATAAGGATGGCTTTTTAGTCGTCAAGATGCCAAAAGCAAAAAAAAGGGAAGTGAAGATAGAGGAATAGATGCCTGCGTCGCGATGGCAAACCAGCATGGCTGAACTTGTCGAATGGATCGGACAAGCCGACGAGGAGCTGAAACTGCTCGTACCGTCGATGCTCTCTCGATTCGGCAAGAAGGAAGATGCAACAAGTTCCTCCGACCCCAATGCAGATACTCCTAAATATCCGGATGTCCTGCCGATCCTGCCCTTGCGCGGGGTGGTGGTTTACCCACAGACGGCTGTGCCGCTCACAGTGGGCCAGGCGCGGTCCATCCGCCTGGTGGATGAAGTAGTGGCTTCGGACAAGTTGGTCGGGCTCGTAGCGGCCATGAATCCTGAGCTCGAGACTCCCGGCCCGAACGACTTGTATAAGGTGGGTGTGATCGCCACCGTACATCGCTTATTGCGCGCCCCTGATGGAACAGTGCGTTTGCTGGTGCAGGGCATGGCTCGGTTCAGGCTGGGCGAGTTTATCAGCGAAGAGCCTTATCTGAAAGCGAAAATCACACTGGCGCCCGAGATCGTGGAAACGGGGCTTGAGATCGATGCGCTGGCGCGCAATGCCCGTGACCAGTTCCAGCAAATCACGCAGATGATCCCATCCTTCCCCGAAGAACTTGTCACTTCGATCACGTCACTCGAGGATGCCCTGCAGACCGTTTACACCATTGCAAATTTTCAGCGGATCGAACTTAAGGATGCCCAGGAACTGCTCGAGATCGACTCGGCGCTCGAAAAACTCCGCAAACTGATCGGGCTGCTAGTGCGCGAAGCCGAGGTGCTGACCCTGGGCCAGAAGATACAGAACGAAGCGCGCGGCGAAATCGAGAAAGTCCAACGCGATTATTACCTGCGCGAACAGATGAAGGCCATTCAGAAAGAGCTTGGCGAAAAAGACGAGCAGGCCGCGGAAGCCGAAGAGCTTAAGAAGAAGATCGACGATGCAAAAATGCCGCAAGAGGCTGACAAGCAGGCGCGGCATGAGTTGGACCGCCTTTCGCATCTTCCTTCGGCAGCTGCCGAGTACGGTGTAATTCGCACCTATCTCGATTGGCTGGTTGAGCTGCCGTGGTCGAAATCCACCCAGGACAACCTGGATATTGCCCATGCGCGCGAGATACTGAATGTCGACCACTATGGGCTTGAAGATGTCAAGGACCGCATACTCGAATTCCTGGCGGTCCGCAAGCTGAGGCTGGACCGCAAGGACGAGCTCAAGGAACCCTCCAAGGACCAGATCCGCCGGGAGCGGGAAGGCGTTATCTTATGCTTTATTGGCCCCCCCGGAGTGGGCAAGACCTCTTTGGGCCAATCCATCGCACGTGCCATGGGGCGCAAGTTTATCCGCGCCTCCTTGGGAGGGGTCCGTGACGAGGCAGAAATCCGCGGACACCGCCGGACCTATATCGGCGCGCTGCCGGGGCGGATCCTGCAATCCCTGCGCCGCGTTGAAACGAAAAACCCGGTTTTCATGCTGGATGAGGTGGATAAGCTGACTTTCGATTTCCACGGCGATCCGGCATCGGCCCTTTTGGAAGTCCTTGACCCGGAACAGAATAGTGAATTTCGGGACAATTACCTGGAAGTTGCGTATGACCTCTCGCAGGTCTTCTTCATTACAACGGCCAATACAGCAGACAGCATACCGGGCCCGCTTTACGACCGCATGGAGGTCATTTATCTATCAGGTTATACCGATAAGGAAAAGATAGCCATTGCGAAAGGATACCTGATCCCGAGGCAGATCCGTGAGAACGGACTGCGGCCCACGGAGATCAGTTTTAAAGACGAGTCTTTGGAGAAGATCATCCGCAGCTACACCCGCGAAGCGGGTGTGCGGAGCCTTGAGCGCAAGATCGGCGCCATTTGCAGGAAAGTAGGGACGCGCATCGCAGAAGGCAAGGGCCAGAATTTCGACATCACGCCTGAACTTGTAGAAGAGTTCCTGGAGCATCCCATTTTCTTTGGCGCTGAGGAATTGAACGAAAGGACATCGATTCCGGGCATCGTACCAGCCTTGGCGTACACGCCCTTCGGAGGCGATATCCTTTTCATTGAATCCACGCGCATGGCGGGTGGGCACGGATTTCAAATCACGGGTTCGGTGGGGAACGTTATGCAGGAATCGGCGTGCGCGGCGCTGTCTTACGTCCGCTCACGAGCCGATACCCTTGGCATTCCCGCCGATTTCTTTGACAAGAACGATATCCATCTTCACATCCCTGCCGGAGCCACACCCAAGGATGGGCCCTCGGCGGGTGTGACGATGGCTACCTCGCTGGTCTCGTTGATTTCGGGGCGAAAGGTCAAACCGCATTTGGGAATGACGGGTGAGATCACACTGCGAGGCCAGGTCCTTCCGATTGGCGGTGTAAAAGAAAAGGTCATAGCCGCCCATAGGAACGGCCTGCGGACCGTTGTGCTGCCAAAGCGGAATAGATTCGATCTGGATGACGTGCCCGATGAGATCAAGAATTCCATGCATTTCGTCTATGTTGAGACGGTTGACGATGTGCTGAATGCCGCACTCGAAGCAACTCCGCCGCGGGGCGAGAAAAAAACAGCTCCCAAAAAGCAGATCAAATCAGTAAAGAAGAGTAAGATAAATGGAAAAAATCATGGTGGCCGAGGATGACCAGACGATGGTCACTCTCCTCACGACATTGCTGAAAATGGACGGTTTCGAAGTGGTAGCGCTCGACGCGGATGAGGATATCCCGGCCGCCGTGGAGCGTGACTGTCCCGATATACTGCTTTTGGACGTTCATCTTACAAACCAAAACGGATTTGAAGTCCTGGATGCTTTGCATGAAAAGGATTTCGCCTGTAATCTGCGCGTGGTTATGATCTCGGGAATGAATGTAAGAGAGGAATGCCTGCGGCATGGAGCCGATGATTTTTTGCTTAAGCCTTTCATGCCCGACGAGCTGATAAAGATATTGCGAAAGAACGTCAAGCCCGGTTGATGTGCCAAAGGAAGAAGCCATTAACATAAAGGGTACCGGGAACACCAGGTAACTGCGGTTCCGGCTTGCCAGTGCGGAGTAGACTTGTGAGCTGACCAGGTCTATTTCGACTCTTCGTGCGAGAATCCGTGCTGCAGATTGACCGGCCCGTCAAAAGCCATTTTTGTCAGACTACACTAGAAAACCATAATGGCTTCGATAAACATCCGAGAGTCTAAATTCCCAGATGATTATTCTCCGGTGGTCCAATTTTGGGAGAAGATCGAAAGGGGTATCCATGTGGGCCGCTCGGATGCCTCGGGCGAAATTGAAAAGAAAATCCAACGTGACCCCGACTTGTTTGTTATCGCTGAAGCCAATGGCGAAACCATTTGCACGGTCATGGGCGGTTTTGACGGCAGGCGAGGATTTGTTTATCATTTGGCCGTAGCGGGCTCCTACCGCGGCAAGGGAATTGGCTCCTGTCTCTTGAAAGAGGTCAAGGACCGGCTGCGAGCCAAGGGTTGTTTACGCTGTTTTTTATTTGTGATTTCCGAAAACAATGAAGCCATGCTCTTTTATGAAAAACATGGCTGGAGTTCTCATGGATAAAGACCGTCCCTACGCCAAGGATCTGGATTAACAATGCTACGCTTTGCCGTTCTCACGGTGTCAGATCGTTCTGCCCGCGGGGAGCGTGCCGATGCCTCGGGGCCTGCCCTGATCAAGCTGATCGAATCGCAGGGTTGGCAGGTGAGGCGCTCCGGTATTTTGCCCGACGATCAGGGTAGTTTACGCGAAACCCTGGCCGTCTGGGCAGACAGCGGTGATGTGGATATCATCCTTACGACAGGTGGAACAGGGTTTGCCCCGCGCGATGTTACCCCCGAAGCAACACGCGCGGTTCTTGACCGGGAGACTCCGGGTTTGGCCGAGGCCATGCGATCGGCAAGCGGGCTAAAATCTCCGCATGCCATGCTTTCGCGGGCAGTGGCAGGCATCAGAGGCAAAGTGCTGATCATTAACTTGCCGGGCAGTCCCAAGGGCGCAGTAGAGAATTTGCAGGTGGTGCTTCCTGCCCTGGGGCACGCGGTGCAACTCTTGCAGGAAGACCCGCATGCAGAGGCGGGCCATTAGGAAATCGAATGCCATGCGGCTGCACGGCGGAGCGAGGCCTGAAGGACTTGTAGTATAATCCCGCGGCTACGCTGGACGCACGGGGAGCTGTACGAAACTGTACGCGCTTTCAGCACGATATGCAATTCTTGAATGAGGTGAGTTTGTATGATTGACGTGAACGATCTTCGTAAAGGGGTAACCTTTGAATTTGACGGCATGCTCTTCAAAGTATTGGAATATAGTCATAACAAAACAGGGCGCGGCAATGCATCGATCCGCGTGAAAGCCCGCAACATGCTGACCGGCGCCAACATCGATAAGACATTTCAGTCGGGCGACCGCGTCCAGGATGCGCGGCTTGACTTCCACAATGTCCAATACTTGTATTCGGACGGAGATTTCTACTATTTCATGGACAACGAAACCTTTGAGCAGCCGGGGATCAAAGCCGATATCTTGGGCGACGATGCGCTTTATCTTAAGGCCGGCATGGAAGTGAAGCTTACTTTTTATAAAAGCGAACCGCTTGATGTCGAGCTTCCGACTTCGGTGGACCTGGAAGTTAAGGAAGCGGAGGTGGCGGTGCGCGGCGATACGGCCACTGGCGTGACGAAAAGGGTCAAGACCGAAACGGGCCTTGAGGTCAACTGCCCGCAGTTCGTCAAAATTGGAGATATCATTCGGGTCGATACACGTACGGGCGAATATGTAACACGGGTTTAAAGCCGCCAGTTGAGTGTTGAAAACCTGCTCTTTCGAGCGCCTGACCACGTCTGACCCGAACTCATAGCGAACCAACATGCGTACCCCTGCTGGAAAAGAATGCAAGTATTTTTACGGCAATTACTATCGTGGGCGGAATGACGAGGAATGCCGCCTGCTCATGGCATCCGGCGAACGATGGACGGCTGATCTTTGCAAAACCTGTCCAGTTCCCGCGATCCTGCAGGCCAATGCCTGTGAATTCTTGAAGCTGCACGGCACCGTGAACCGACCCATTTCAACAATGTTTCAGCGCCGTGTGCAGGTGACTGCGTTTTGTGAGAAAGTCAACCGGGCTGTAGCTGAGCCACAGATAGGCTGTGGGGAATGTCATCCGCTTCCACCGGTCTTCGAAGTGAAGTCCTGAACAAGGAGTGGGTAGGGATTTTGCGAACTAAGGGGAATTGCGCGGGTACTTTTTGGACAAAAAGACGCGAAGCCCGCAAAATTCACTCCAGGTTCCCTGCGCGTCCCAGCCTCTCAGGCATACATGATCTGCGAGCCAAATTGTTCACGTAAGAATCCATGCTGCTTATCGAATCAATATCTGGGAATGATTTCTGATCTCCCAACCGATACGAAATAGATCGCTCACCCTATTCTGCAATAACCGATAGATAGAACCAACATGACCCTTACATTGCTTCTCGACCTTGATGACACCCTGCTGGATACCAACATGGGCGAGTTCATTCCCGCGTATTTTCAGGCACTTGCCAAACATCTGAACGGCAGAGTAAATCCGGGTGTCATGCTGCCGGCGTTGATGGCAGGAACGAACCTCATGCTTGCCAGCGATGACCCCACGCACACTCTGCAGGAAGTCTTCGAATCCGAATTCTATTCACGACTCGGTATAACCAAAGCCGGGCTCACGAACGAGATCGATGATTTTTATGATCATGTTTTCCCGGCACTGGAGTTTGTAACGAAACGGCGTGAAGGAGCAAGCGAGCTTGTTGAAACGGCTTTTGCAAAAGGTTATCGCGTGGTGATCGCCACCGACCCATTGTTTCCACGCAAAGCCATCTACCATCGCATACGCTGGGCAGGGCTGGATCCGGAACGCTTTGAACTGATATCGTCTTTTGAGAGCTTCCATTTTACCAAGTCGCACCCTGCATATTATGCTGAAATCCTGGGCAGGCTGGGCTGGCCGGATGGACCTGTATTGATGGTGGGGAATGACGCCGAGCGCGACCTCGCCCCGGCGCAGAAGCTGGGGCTGGCGGTTTATCAGGTTGACGGCGCCTCGGCTTCCGATCCTGTTTCCAAAGCGGCTCGCCGGGGAAATTTGATAGACCTCCGTTCGTGGCTTGATACGACCGATCTTGCTTCTCTCGAACCATCCTTTAAAACCATGGAAGCAATCCGTGCGACCATGGTCTCAACACCGGCTGTGCTGCAAGGCTTGACATCCGGACTAAATGCAGAGACTTGGGTTCACGAACCGACGCCTAATGACTGGGCAATTATCGAACTAGCCTGCCACCTGCGGGATACTGAGAGAGAAGTGCATCATTTGCAGATCGAAGCACTGCTCAACGAATCCAAGCCCTTTGTTCCTCGGCCCGATGCCGCCGTGTGGGCCAAGCAAAGAAAGTACCTGAACGAAGATGGCCCGGCGGCAGTCCGTGATTTTGCGGCCGCACGTCTTGCATCCCTTGATAGGATCAAGGATTTGAAGTCCTGAGGTTTGGGCACGAAAGGCGCGCCATGCGATTTTTGGTCCCACGAATTTCATGGAAATCGTCGGGTTCATGGCAGAGCATGACCGAATGCACATCCAGCAAGCTTGGAACACGCTGAAAGCGTCTAATATAGAGCACGTGGAAGGGGATTGACGGGGGAACGTAAGAACCACTCACCGCATCGGATTTGGGTTGGCGGGTGTTATATATGCCAGAATTAGGTGGGACAAGAGCACATCTTTAGGAGATTAGCATGAGGAAACGTGTAGTTGTAACGGGGCTTGGCTGCATTAGCCCGCTGGGGTTAAATGTGGAGGAGACCTGGAATGCTTTACTGGCGGGAAAATCCGGCGCCGGGCCCATCACGCGATTTGATGCAAGCAAACACAAGACGCAATTTGCCGCTGAAGTAAAAGGCTTTGATCCTGTTGGCTTGTTTGGTCCGCGCGAGGCGCGCAAGATGGATCGCTTTGCCCAATTCGCCATGGCAGCTGCCATGGAGGCCATGGCCGATGCCTGTTTGAAAATCGATGCTACGAATCGCGACCGCGTGGGGGTAATCATCGGAACCGGCATTGGCGGAATAGGGACCATGATCGAGAATTATGATTCGCTGCTGGCGCGGGGTCCCGAGCGGGTCAGCCCGTTTCTTATTCCCATGATGATCTCTGACAGCGCCGCCGGGATTTTGGCGATCCGCACCGGCGCACGCGGACCGAATATGTCGCTGGCCACGGCCTGCGCCACCGGGACCAACGCCATGGGCGAGGCAGCCGCCTTCATCCGGCGGGGAGCAGCAGACATTATGCTAGTTGGCTCCTCTGAGGCAGCCATAGTGCCTTTGGCGATGGCCGGCATGAATGTGATGACGGCCCTGTCCACGCGAAACGACGACCCGCAGCGCGCCTCGCGTCCCTTCGACAAAACCCGTGACGGTTTCCTGATGGGGGAAGGCGCGGGCATGCTGGTTCTGGAATCGCTCGAATCTGCCAGGGCGCGGGGCGTAAAAATATTGTGCGAGTTTACCGGCTATGGGGCTTCGGACGACGCCTACCATATATCAGCGCCCGCAGAAAACGGGGCGGGCGCCGCCATCTCGATGCAGCTTGCGCTGGAAGACGCGGGGCTCCAGCCAGCCGATATCGATTACATCAATGCCCATGGCACCTCCACCCAATTGAACGATAAAAGCGAAACGGCCGCGATCAAAACGGTTTTTGGGGAGCAGGCACACAAGGTGCCCATCTCTTCCACCAAATCGATGACCGGCCACTTGCTTGGGGCCTCCGGCTCCCTGGAAGCGGCCATCTGCACCAAAGTCATCAACGAAAATATCCTACCGGCGACCATCAATTACGAAACACCCGACCCGGAGTGCGATCTGGATTACGTGCCCAATAAACCGCGACACCTCCAACCGCGCCACGTAATGTCCAATTCGTTTGGCTTTGGCGGACATAATGCCACGCTCATTGTGAGTCGATTTGAATCCTGATCGCACTGCGAACTTCTCGCCAACCCTAGAATAAGAGGAAGTCCCATGCCATACGCACACATCACAGGTTGGGGCATGTCCGTCCCAAAATCTGTATTGACAAATGAAGACCTGTCCCATATGGTCGATACCAACGACAAGTGGATCCGCGAGCGCACAGGGATCCGTGAACGACATATCGCCGGAGCGAATGATTTTCCTTCCACGCTGGCGGTTGAGGCTTCGATCAAGGCCCTGCAGGTCGCGAATCTCAAACCAACCGACATAGACCTTATCATCTGTTCCACCTCCAGCCCTGAGTACATTTTTCCTGCCACGGCCTGCCTCATCCAGGACCAGCTCGGTGCAACAAAGGCGGGCGCATTCGACCTGCTTGCGGCCTGCACGGGTTTTATCTATGCGACCAACATGGCGGCACAGGCGATCCGCAGCGGGTCCATAAAGAATGCGCTCGTGATCGGCGCCGAGACTTTATCCCGTTTTGTGGATTGGAAGGACCGCAATACCTGCATATTATTCGGCGATGGCTCGGGCGCCTTCGTCCTGCAGGGTAGCGACCTGCCCGGAGGGGTCCTTTCGGCCGTGATGCACTCGGATGGGTCGGGCGGGGATTTGTTAACGCTGGAGGGAGGCGGGAGCCGCAATCCGGCCACCGAGGCCACTGTTCATGAAGGCCGGCATTATATTCGCATGGATGGCAAGGAGGTCTTTCGGTTCGCAACACGGGCGATGGGCCAGGCTGCCAAAGAGGCATTGGATGGCGCCGGCCTGACAACCGATGATATCCAGTGGATCATTCCGCACCAGGCAAACTATCGCATTATCGAAACCGCGGCGAAGTATTTAAAAGTGCCGCTTGACCGGTTTATCATTAATGTGGATTGTTATGGCAACACTTCGACGGCATCCATCCCGATCGCGACGGTGGAGGCTATCGAAAAGGGGCAGATCAAAAACGGAGACAAAATCGTATTTGTCGGTTTCGGCGCAGGGCTGACCTGGGGAGCGCTGACCGCCCAATGGACCGGGCCACTTCCGCTGGAGCATGTTGTCGATATTGAACGATACCGCGCATTGGGGCGTGTCCGATCGGTGCTGCTGCGAATTGCACGCTTCGTGGAGGGTTTGATCTGGGGTCGCAATTCATAGGCGACGATGATGCTTTGCGGTACAGTTATAATCAATTCGTGGCCATCCTGGTAAGGTCAACCTGAAGGAGTAGATTATGCTCGATCTTGGGGTCCCTGAATTGATCATCATCCTTGTGGTCATCCTGCTGCTTTTCGGTCCAGGACGGATCGGCAAGATTGCCGGCGAAGTTGGAAAAGGCATTCGCAATTTCCGTGATGGGCTTGGAGGAAAAGAAGGAACCGATCAGAAGGAACCGCCCAAAGATCTGAATACAAGATCTTAGCCAAAACAAAAGATTCCCTTTCGAGAGAATCTTTTGTTTTATAACTGCTTAAGCAATTCCTGTGCCGAACCTACGATAGGCAATTTGCAGACGAAATTTTCACATACATAGGCCGTTGCTTTTCCGTCTATCACAGGGCGATCTCTAAGCAGGGCGGGTGCGTCATCGGCGGGAGGGTAAGGGGAGGCGGCCAGGACAACGTTTGGCCGGAATCCCGCATGAATCACATCCAGGAATGGTTGGGCGTCTTCCTGCGCGGCTTCGTAAAGGATGGCAATCTGCTTTACGTCTGCCAAGGCATAATCGGCTGCGGACAGCCAGCGCGCGAACGCCGTCGGATAGCGCAGCGCAACCTCACTGACCTGCCGAAGACTTGTTTCCGCCAGGTCGCGATAACTTCCCTCGCCTGATAGATCGGCAAGCTCGAGCAGGGCCTCGCAGGCTAAAGAATTCCCGGACGGCACGGCGTTATCTTGAATATCTTTGGGACGGACCAGCAACGGCTTCCCGTCGCTAGGGGTATCGAAAAAACCGCCCGCTGGATCGGAAAAACGTGAAACCATTTCATCACACAATTCCCTGGCAATAGAAAACCAGCGGTTGGTGAAATCCGTTTGATAAAGCTCAATTAAGCCGAGTATCAACGAGGCGTAATCTTCGAGGAAGACCTCGCTGCCTGTCTGTCCGTTTCTCCAGGCCCGGCGCAAATTGCCGTTTGGTCGAAGCGCTCCAACAAGAAAATCCGCGTTACGTGTAGCCATTTCAAGGTATTGAGAGGCCTTTGGTTTATCATCCAATACTCTGGAGGCTGCAGCGAAGGCTCTGAGCATCAGACCATTCCAGGAGCAAATTACTTTATCGTCGGTCGCCGGGCGGATACGGGTATCCCTGACGGCCAAGAGGCGGGAATGACAATCGGCTAATTTTCCGGGAACGGTCTCCGGGGCGATCTTCGAGGCTGCTGCCAGGGTGGAGTTGTCCAGTGCGCGCTGCAAGATGGTCTTTCCCTCCCAGTTTCCCTGGGCAGCCAGGCCGTACGCGTTTCTGAAGAATTCGAAATCTGGCCCCAGGACATCCCGGATTTCATCCTGGGGCCAGGTATAGAATTTTCCTTCAACGCCCTCTGAATCGGCATCCAGGGATGAATAAAACCCACCGTCCTTGTTTGTCATCTCGCGCCGGATGAAATCGAGGGTTTCGATCACTATCCTTTTGTAGGTTGGCTGTTTTGACACCTGCCAGGCATGCAAATACGCCAAACCCAGTTGGGCATTATCGTATAACATCTTTTCAAAGTGCGGCGTTCGCCAAAAGTTGTCAACGCTGTAGCGCGCAAAGCCTCCCCCGACAACGTCATACATGCCCCCTTTTGCCATGGCTGACAAGGCATGTGTGGCGATCCTGGCGGCCAACTCGTCTCCGCGCGAGGAACGGCGAAGCAAATATTCGATTGCCATGGGCTGCGGGAATTTTGGGGCTTGCCCCCATCCGCCGAAGCCCCAATCATAATCATCGTTCAGGCGTTTGACGGCGCCGTCAAGCTGTTCCTGGGAAAAAGCAGCGCCAGGTTCGGGTGTGACGGACTGGCGTACCAGATGGTCGGTCAGTCTTGCACTGATGCGTTCAACCTCATCGTGATCGTCACGCCAACTTTTTGCAATGGAAGCCAGCACATCCTTGAAAGCGGGCAAATTATGGCGAGGAACGGGCGGGAAATAGGTGCCGGCATAAAAAGGACGCAAATCAGGGGTGAGGAAGACCGACATGGGCCAACCCCCCGAACCGGTGAGCGCCATGGTAGCGGCCATGTAAATGCCATCGAGATCAGGTCGCTCTTCCCGGTCCACTTTAATGCTGATGAAGCTCTCATTCATGAGAGAGGCAATGGACTCGTCTTCGAACGACTCGTGCGCCATCACATGGCACCAATGACAGGCGGCATAGCCGATGCTGAGGAAGATCGGCTTGTTTTCCAGGCGGGCTTTTTCCAGGGCTTCCTCGCTCCAGGGATACCAATCCACCGGGTTTCGGGAGTGCTGCAACAAATAAGGCGAGGTCGAACCTTTAAGATGATTCATGGCCACGTTTCTTTGAATTCAAGGACCAACCCAATATCTTATTTGGACGCTGCCTGTCACTTGATGATTACGTCGAGAGTATAGTTGAGCACCTTACCGGACAGCGGCACTACCTCGATTATGTAATCCTGTGTGGCCGGCAGCTTTTTGGTAAAGGTGGTTTGTTCCAATGCCGCACGAAGATAAGGCTGGCCATCCGTATATCCATATACAGTCAATGCTGCATCGGCTCCGGCGCCGCTTAAGTAGACTGTCATCGTCTGGCCTTTGAGGGCGAGGACTGTGTAGGCAACGTTGTAACCGGCCACGGTCTTCCCACTTAGCGTTGCGGAAACAGCATTCGGCAGGAATTTAATACGGGAGGGGATTACGACTGTGAGTGTGTAATTCTCGGTAGTGGCTCCGCCATAAACGCCGATATAGTAATCTTCGGTCTTTGGAAGCATGGACTGCCAGCTTGTTTGATGGGAGGCCGGGTTGAGCATCGTGGTACCGCCCTTTGTCCTGACCGACAAGGTGACATCGTTGTTAAGGGAGTTGGCCATAACGATCATGGGCTGTCCCTGTGAAGCGTTTAACACAAAGTATTGAACTTGTCCCGGCTGGATCGGTCCGCTGACAACCCCTGTCGTTGCATTGGCCAGGAAATTGAGACGGGTCGCAGCGGGCGGCACGGAGGTTGAGCCAACCGGGGGCAGGGTGGGTATTACAAAAGTAGGCGTGACCAGAGATGTGGCGGTCGCGGGGGGAGTAGCGGTTGGCGGTGGGGTGATCGCACGCATCGTGGCGGCAACGATCGTGTCAACCGCGTTGGGCACGGCAGTTGGCAGGGCGGAACCGAGACAGGCAGCCGTACTCATTAAGACTGCCAGGCCAACTCCCCAAAGATGTTTTGTTTTCACCATTTATTTCTCCTAATCAGGGGACAAGTATACTTCGGCATTCAGTGATGCTGAATGATCGGCAGTCACTATCAAACAGGGATCTTATGTTCGGTTCGATGCTGCCACGCTTTCCCGTACGGTAAAATACCAGCCATGAAGAAAATCAAAGATTTCATATCTCGATGGGGCGCTTCAGCCTTTGTAATGGCTGCGATCTTCATTTTTTCAGGAACGCCGGGGGATGACCTGCCGAATTTTGGCTCGAGCGATGACTTTTTTAAAAAAGGCGGTCATATGCTGGGCTACGGCCTGCTCTCCCTGTCCTATTGGTACGGATGGAAGTGGGACAAGAAAAACGCCTGGTGGGCCTGGACCCTGGCCGTTTTATACGCCCTGACGGACGAGTTTCACCAGTCCTTTGTCCCGGGGCGACATCCTTCGCTCTGGGATGTGGTTTTGTTTGATGCCACCGGCGCCGCCATCGCCTTATGGATAGCGGGACGGGTTATTCCCCCACGAAAAAGCTGAACCAAGCAGGGATGTGGTCACCCCTCCCTGGAACTGGCGAGCAAAATGTTGACCCGCTTATTCGAATTCCAATTCGAGCTCTTCATCGTCCGTCCAATCTTCCAGACGGTCGATCTGAATATCACTGAAAAGAGCATCCTGACGGGCCTCCACGCGATATCGTTTGACCAACTCAAGCAGGGCCAAAAAGGTCACGACAATCTCCAACCGCGTGGGCCTTTCGCCCAGCAGGGAGCGAAAAGAACTGTGTGGGATTTGTTTCAGGGTCTTTGCAATGAGGTCAATTTTCTCCCGAATAGTGATCTTCGGAGCGGCTATCACGCTGGCGAGCGGCTCTTTTAACTGTGCCTTCGCATAGACAGATGCCGCAGCAGCCAGCAGGGACTCGAGGGTGAGGCTTGAAAGGTCCAGCTTTGCCTCCACTTTAGGGGGAGGCGCTACTCGCAAATAAGTGCGGAGCCCGGCCATTTGACGCTCATCCAGGAACGCGCCGATCTCCTTGTACCGTTTGTACAGCTTAAGTTGATCGACCAGTGACTGCCCCACATCTTCTTCGCCTGGCTCGCGTACCGGCGGACGCGGGAGCAGCGCTTCTGATTTGATCTGCAGCAGCTTCGCGGCAATCACGAGGAAGGCGGAGATTTCATCAGCCCGCGCCTGGTCAAGCCCGTGGATGTACGCGAGATATTGGTCGGTGAGGAGCGCCAGGGAAACGGTGGTGATATCCAACTCAGAGCGCTCGATGAGGCTGAGCAATAGATCGAGCGGCCCCTCATAGACGGGGAGCTGGACGGTGTAGTTGGTCTGGTGTCCAAGCATATTTTCCATTGCGGGGTAATCTCTTGTGAACGGCTGATTATATCATTCCAGGAAGCGCGGTTATAATTTATCAATGCCAACCAAATTGAGTCACATCGATGATAGCGGGCGGGCACGCATGGTGGATGTAGGCGCCAAGCCCGATACGGAGCGGACCGCCATCGCAAAGGGCGAGGTCCTCATGAAGAAGGAGACTTTGGAGCTGATCCGGGCCGGCCAGATCAAAAAAGGCGATGTATTAACTGTGGCCCAAATTGCCGGTATCATCGCCTCCAAGAAGACCTCTGAACTCATCCCCTTGTGTCACCCGCTTCCGCTTACCAAGGTCGATGTCGACCTTGTTCTCGACGATTCTTTGCCGGGTGTGCTTATTACTGCGACGGCAAAGACCGTTGGCAAGACCGGTGTCGAAATGGAAGCCCTGACGGGCGTATCGGTGGCGGCTCTCACGGTTTACGACATGGCAAAAGCGGCCGAGAAAACTATGCGGATCCAGAATATCCGGCTGGTGGAGAAGCACGGCGGGAGATCAGGTGACGTTGTAAACGAATAAGGATGGAGAAAATGGAATATACCAGGATCAATTTAAAGGAAAAATTGAGCAAATTCTCCGACCAGTGGGTTCCCCGGATCGTCTCCCAACTTAATGATTACCATATCAAGGTGGTAAAAGTGCAGGGTGAATTTGTCTGGCACGATCATCTTGAAACAGATGAACTGTTCCTGGTGCTGGGTGGCAGATTGGAAATACACTTCCGCGACGGCAAGGTACAATTGGACGAAGGCGAGATGTTTGTTGTCCCAAAAGGCATCGAGCATAAACCTGTTGCAGAAGGAGAATGCCAACTCCTGCTTATCGAACCGGTTGGTACCATAAATACAGGCAGGGCAGAGAGTAGCCTGATTGCGAAAGAAAATCTCTGGATCTAGGAATGCGCGCAAAACTTCTCTTCTTTGCTACTCTCCGTGACCGCGCCGGGACCAAATCAGCAGAGATCGAAATCCCTGATGGTTTCACTGTGAAGGGATTAAAGGACCGGGTTGCGCGTGATTACCCCGGACTCGGCCCCTCCATGAGAACAGTGTTGGTCTCCCTCAATCATGAGTATGCGTTTGACGACGCGGTTATCCCGGCCGAGGCTGAAATCGCGCTGTTCCCGCCGGTAAGCGGCGGAGGCAGCTAATCTTAAAGACTCTTTTTATGCACGGATACCCGGATTTCACATTCGCAACGAACACGAAGAAAATGCGTTTCATTGCCTGTCTCGGATGATCATTGCCGCAATTATCGAGAGACGATAACGCCTTGGCAGCTCTCCTTTACATGTCAATCCCGAAGATCGTTTTCCTGACCAAAGTTGAGGCTGAATATAGAACGAGGCCGGGGGAGTGATGAAAATCGCCTGTCTCAACTGCGGACGGCCTTATCCCAGCGCGGGCGCATATTTTCAATGTCCAAAGTGCGGGGGACTCTATGATTTTGTTGAGCCGCTGGAGTTTGGGGAGCTCGACCGGGCCAAACCAGGCATCTGGCGGTACGCCGCCTCTTTCGGAGATCACACGCCCGTTCTGTCACTGGGCGAAGGCAACACGCCTCTGGTATCTGCCGAAGCCTTCGGGCGCGAGGTCTATTTCAAGTGCGAATATGCCAATCCGAGCGGCTCTTTTAAAGATCGCGGGTCGGCAACTTTGCTCTCCTTTCTGCTCTCGCGCGGGACAAATGAGGCCATAGAAGATTCATCGGGCAACGCGGGCGCCTCATTTGCGGCCTTTGCAGCCAGGGCGGGAATCAAAGCTAGGGTTTATGTACCCGAAGATGCCTCCGGTCCGAAACGCCAACAGATCGAGTTCTATGGGGCGGAGTTGGTGACTGTGCCCGGGCCGCGTTCGAATGCCGCGGAAGCGGCACGCAGAGCGGCTGAAGGAGGCGTGGTGTATGCCAGCCATGCCTATTTGCCCTACAACCTTCCGGGTTACGCCACCTGCGCATACGAGCTCGTTGAGCAGCTTGGGCAGGCTCCGGGCGCTGTGCTCCTGCCTGCAGGGCAGGGTGGTTTTTTGCTGGGGTTGGGCCGCGGCTTCCAGGCTCTGCTGCGCGCCGGTAAGATACAGAAGATGCCTGCCCTGATCGGCTTGCAGGCCTCGGTCTGCGCGCCGCTGGCAGCCTTGTTTGCCATGGGCATACTCGGACTTAATTTCGTTACCGAAGCCCCAACCCTGGCAGAGGGTGTGCGCGTCCGCTCACCCCAGCGGGCGGATGCCGTTGTGAAGATTACGCGCGAAAGCGGGGGGCGGTTCGTTACAATTGACGAAGCCTTCATTTTGTCCGGGCGTGACGCACTGGCACGTCTGGGGTTTTATGTAGAGCCAACGTCGGCGCTGGTTTGGCAGGCGTTGAAAGAGACTTTATCCGAATTGTCTGAACCGGTTGTTGCGATCTTGACCGGCTCGGGATACAAAGTTCACGCTTAGAGGAGCACAAATGGATCGAATTGTGATCACTGGGATGGGGACCGTCAACCCTCTTGGATTGGATGTAGCAGAGACTTGGAAGAATGTGATCGCAGGCGTTTCAGGCGCCGGGCCCATTACTATTTTTGATTCTTCCCCACTGGGGGTGCATTTTGCCTGTGAAGTCAAGAATTTTCAGCCTGAAAAATATATGGACAGCAAGGAAGCCCGTCGCCGCGATCGATTTGAGCAGTTGGCAACAGTTGCGGCCAATGAGGCGATTGCCAATGCGGGCCTGGAAGTAACCGAGGCTAATGCGGGCTGTATCGGCATCATTATCTCCTCTGCCATTGGCGGGTTGAAGTCCATCGCTGATGCGGTCTTGACGAATGACAAAGAAGGCCCCCGGCGTGTCAGCCCGTTCCTTATCCCCATGCTGATGGCGAACGGCGCATCAGGGCTGATTGCCATAGATCACGGCATCAAGGGCCCGTGCTTTTCAGTCGCCTCGGCCTGCGCTTCCGGGGCGGATGGGATCGGTATGGCGCTTATGATGCTCAAGTCCGGGATGATCAATGTGGCGCTGGCGGGCGCTTCAGAATCGACGGTCACCTCCGTAGGCGTGGCGGCATTCGACCGCGTCGGTGCGATGTCACGCCAGAATGCTGATTATTCCATGTCGCCCGCTCCGTTCGACAAGAATCGTGATGGGCTTGTAATGGGCGAGGGTGCGGCCGTGCTCGTTTTGGAAAGCGAATCGCATGCCAGGGCGAGAGGCGCAACGATCTATGCGGAACTGGCGGGCTACGGCTCCACAGCCGATGCCTTTCATATCACGGCGCCACACGAGAATGGTGAAGGCGGCACTGCTGCGATCAGGCAGGCCCTGGCGTCCGCACATGCCAATCTCGAAGACGTGGGATATATCAATGCACATGGCACGGCAACTCAACTCAATGACCTGTCAGAGACCAAGGCGGTCAAAGGCGCGTTCGGAGAGCTCGCCTATAAGATACCGATCTCCTCAACAAAGTCCATGACCGGGCACATGATGGGCGCGACGGGGGCGCTCGAAGCCATCTTTTGCACCATGGCGATCCGGGAAGGGATCTTGCCTCCCACCATTCATTACAGGACGCCCGATCCCGAATGCGACCTGGACGTTGTCCCGAATGAGGCCCGCGAGAAGAAGATCGACCTTGCCATCAGTAACGCGTTTGGCTTTGGCGGCCATAACGCCGTGCTGGCAGTGAGGAAGTATAGTTAGGAAGAATAGAGGGTAGAGAAAAGGGAAAAGTGCTCAGTGTTCAAGACCCGGTGCGCATTTGCCAGTGCGAACAGTCTGATACGAAGGATTCGTAGTCGTCACAATTGATCAACTCGGAGGGCGCAAGACGTCCCGCAGGTTTTCGTAATTCATGTGCACGTGCGAGAGAACCTGCGGGACGACCCCTGCAATTGGGTCGGATAAAGCCTTGTGAATAGCTTTGCCGCATGCTATAATTACAAGTCACGTCAGACAACGATCTTGTAGAAACTTAAGGAATAATCAAAAATGGCAGACCTGATCAAGGCCGTTGAGGCCAAGAAGAATGAGAATATCCCTGAAATGCGCCCCGGCGACTCTGTCAATGTGCATGTGAAGATCAAAGAGGGTGATCGCGAGCGTATTCAGGAGTTCAAGGGCATCGTGATCCGACTCCGCAAGGGCGGGAACGAGGCCTCTTTCACTGTGCGCCGGGTGGCGTCCAACGGTGTGGGCGTGGAGCGTACCTTCCTGCTCCGCTCGCCGCGATTGGACAAGGTGTTGGTCGAACGCCATAACCAGGTCCGCCGCGCGCAGCTTTATTTCATGCGCGGACGCACGGGTAAGTCCGCCCGCCTCAAAGAGAAGTTCGATTAGCACTTTATAAATATCGTGAAAAAAAACGCCCTGAAACAGGGCGTTTTTTGATTCTGTGGGTTATTCGCGATTACCGACGCGGGAAAGGACTCAATGGAGATTTGTCGCCGACGAACCAGATATGCTCGAATGGATCGACGAAGCGACCTGCCGGTGGGTTCCCCAAGGCCTCTGGTGATCATTGGTGTCTTCGATGCTGCTGGTGGCGCCTGCTTTCAGAGCGCGTGCAATCACCGCATCGGGATCGTCGCAGAATAACTCTACCCTGACGGTAGTGCTACCTAATTGATTGGGACTCTCCCATTCGTTCTTGCCTGGCTCGGCGATGAAGAACGGCGCGCCTACGATCTGCAAGCCTGCGACCGAGCCCAGGCTCCAAAGCACCGTTGCGCCCAAGGCCTGCTTGTACCACTCGACCGCAGCAGGCGCATCGGGAACAGCCAACATGAGAGATATAACCGGTTCATGCGTGTGCAATGTCATAGAGATAACCTTTCGGCGTCCCATTCGCCCGGGAGCCTTCTTGATGCAAGTCGAATTGTATTTTGTTATCTTAAAGTGTGGTACCCACCAAAAAGTATCAGATCCTTTTTGAATCGAGCGGCCCAAATACCTCCTTTTTGTTTATAATCAGGGGATGCAGCCTATTATTGGTATTACAACGAACCAAGAGGACAATTCGAACGGCCGGCCGATCGTAGCCCTTGCGCAAACCTATGTCCAAGCCATCATCCAGGCGGGCGGCGTCCCCGTTCTGCTCCCGTCTTCAGTTGTAGGCGAGAGTTGGATGGCAGTGTATTCCCGCCTCGATGGAATTTTGTTTTCGGGCGGCGGTGATATTTCCCTCGACTACTTTAAAGGCGATCCGCACCCCAGCATAGAGGGTGTAGACCCGGACCGCGACAAGGTTGAATTAAACCTGCTCCAGGTTGCCGTCTCCGACGGCAAACCTTTTCTTGGAATTTGCCGTGGCTGCCAACTCATCAATGTGGGCATGGGAGGAACGCTATACACGCATATTCCCGACCAAATGCCCGGCGCGCTCGATCATTCCCAGACGAGCAATGGGAAAGAGGTGCTGGCCCACGAAGTGAGGATCGAGGAAGGAACCAGGATGGCGGAGGTGCTTGGGGAGCCAATCCTCAAAGTCAACAGCCACCATCACCAGGGCTTGAAAGATATTGGAGCCGGCTTGCGTGTGGCTGGCCGCTCCCCGGACGGGCTGGTGGAGGCTGTCGAGCTGCCGGATCACCCTTATGGGCTGGCCGTCCAGTGGCACCCCGAACGGTTGATGGATCAGAGTCCGACTCGGAATTTATTCAGGACCTTTGTAGAAGCCTCCAATAAAATAAACCCCAAATGAAACAGGACAAAAGATCGGCGCCTATTGGCATCTTCGATTCAGGAGTCGGCGGCCTTTCAGTTTTGCGCGCAATCCGCGAGCAAATGCCGGAAGAATCGATCATTTATTTCGGCGATCAGGGGCACGTCCCCTATGGACCGCGGCCGTTACAGCAAGTGAGGGATTTCTCTGAAGGAATCACCCGATTTTTGCTGGGTCAAGGTTCAAAGATCATTGTGGTGGCTTGCAACGCGGCCTCGGCGGCCGCGCTTGCGTATCTAAGGCAGACGTTTTCAGATATTCTATTCGTCGGCATGGAGCCCGCGGTCAAACCAGCCGTTGAACGTACAGAAACCGGCGTAGTGGGTGTACTGGCAACCCCTGCCACTTTCCAAGGCGCGCTATACGCCTCGGTGGTCGAACGTTTCGCGGCCGGCGCAAAGTTGCTCCAGAGCACCTGTCCGGGCCTGGTTCAACAAATTGAGTTAGGCGAGCTGAACAGCCTGCGGACGCGGACGATCCTTGAGCAGGCGCTTGAACCCATGCTCAAAAATAACATAGATACCGTTGTGTTGGGATGCACCCACTATCCGTTTGTGATCCCACTGATAAAACAGATCGTCGGAGAAAAGATCCGGGTGATCGATCCCGCGCCGGCAGTGGCGAGGCAAGCCAAACGCCTGCTTGAAGCGAAGGGATCGAAGCGCCCGGCCAGCGGACGCGGTGAAATCCAGTTGTTCACATCAGGCGACGCGCGGACTCTCGAGACGTTGTTACCCCATTTGACAGGGGAGGCCGGCGCCGTCAGGGCTGTTGGCTGGGGGGAAAATATGGAGCTAAACCAACGCAACAACTCAGCCTTGGCCCTGCCCGTCCAATCTGAGAAGGGGCGAATGCCTTTGGATGAAGCGCCCCTGCACCTTCGGTCTGCGAAGACCAGGCATTCCGGAAAATGAATTGCGAATGGGGCCGTGACTCGCTATAGATATCGATGGCCCTTACTTTTTAGTGATTGAAAATATTACAAAATAGGATTACAGTATGAACATAGTTAATCCACCCGGAGACTTTCGTAAAGGAGCTGATAATATGAAATATCGATTTAATCATTTGCAGTGCATTATTCCTCCTCACATGTTCAAAAACATGATGGCTAACGGGTCCGCCTCCCAAAAACAGAATGCGGTCGCCGCCGTCACCGCTACAGCTCAATTCCGCGGCAGACGCCAGGCCTTATCGGAAACCGCAGCTTATTTAACACCGGCACCCACCGCCGCTGGCAAGCAGCGCAGGGTGTATACCGCATCGAACGGAAGCACCCTGCCCGGAACATTGGTCCGGGATGAAGGTGGGCCGGCAGTCAGCGATGTAGGTGTGAACGAAGCCTACGACGGAGCAGGGGCAACTTATGACCTTTATTGGGATGTTTATCAGCGAGACTCACTGGACAACCAGGGATTGCGGCTGGATTCGTCGGTGCATTATCAGAAAAATTATGACAACGCCTTTTGGGATGGGCAACAAATGGTTTATGGCGACGGCGACGGACAGCTGTTCAATCGCTTTACCATCGCGGTAGACGTGATCGGACATGAACTGACGCATGGCGTGACCCAGTACACGTCCAACCTTAATTACAGCAATCAATCGGGCGCGTTAAACGAATCCTTCTCGGATATCTTCGGCTCGCTGGTCAAGCAGCGCCAACTGAACCAGAGCGCCGCTGAGGCAGATTGGCTGATCGGTGAAGGATTGCTGACCGCCAACGTGAAAGGGGTGGCTTTACGGTCGATGAAAGCCCCGGGAACTGCTTATGACGACCCGGTACTGGGGAAAGATCCACAGCCGGCAAACATGAGTGGTTATGTCAATACCTCTCAGGATAACGGTGGCGTCCATATCAATTCAGGAATACCCAACCACGCATTTTATTTGATGGCCGTCGCCATCGGTGGTTTTGCCTGGGAGAAAACTGGGAAGATCTGGTATGTATCCGCCAGAGATAAATTTAAGAGCAATACGGATTTTCAAAATGCAGCCGACCTGACGTTTCAGACGGCGGGTGAATTGTATGGGCAAGGCAGCGCGGAACAGAAGGCGGTCCAATATGGCTGGGACGGCGTTGGGATCACCATTGGGGCGCAGCCTCAGCCTCAACCACAGCCTCAGCCCAGCGGCTGCCTGGCCGCCCCTGCGACGTTCATCCGATCGTTATTTGGCTCCTAATCATAGGGTTTATGCTCTTTTTGGGGCCGCTCCTTCGGGGTGTGCGAAGCCCTTAAGCGCATAATAGCCCTCTCTTATCGGTTTTGGCTCACTATCTAGATGGAGGTGAATCCTATGCACATTGAATTTGTCCGGAGTGGTGGCTTTGCCGGACTGCGTCTGGCCACGACCATGGATACACAGCAGCTCGGAGCGGAGGTGGCCTCCGCTCTGGATAAAATGGTGGCAGAGGCCGGTTTCTTTGCTCTTCCCGAGCAGATCAAACCAGCATCGCCGGGGCCGGACCGGTTCGAATACCAGGTCACCATATCCTCGGGCGCTCAGAAGCATTCCATCAACGTCAGTGATGCGGTGGTGCCCGAGCCTCTTCGCCCTTTGCTTGATTTTCTTACCACCCAGGCGATGTCGGGTAAAAAATAGTTGTCCTGATCAACACTCATCCGCCTCCCACGCTTTTGGCCGGGGAGGCGGAACGCCAAAAAGGAGATGTGCGGAGCCAATGCTCCGCACATGCTTTTATTGAATATTCCGCCACGACAACGACCTTTCGCGATTCAAGAATTGACGCTTGAGGTAATGCAAATACCCATCTGCTGCATGGCTTCAAAAAGCCGTTTGGGCTCGGCCAGATGTCCCATCATATGCAGGCCGGGACGCCGGACGTGGTCATACTGCATAAGCAGAGCGACCACAGGGATGGCGGTCAACTCATAACCATCTTCGTGCTCTATCCTTGCTCGTACTCGAAGCGGGCGTCCCTTGTTCCGACCTTTGGCTTCGACCATGAGCGCCACTTTATAGGGCGGCTTCGATAGCCTCGTCATTGCCCACCATGTCAGCCTGCCCATCGGCCGCAGTCCGCGCCTTGGAGCGAGCTTCAGCCCGAGCATGACCAGCATGGTTATCGAGTCGCTGAGCAGGCCAGCACCGGAAATGTAGAAACCTGCTTCCCCCAGCGAGGGAAACATCACAGGCAAGTCACGCAGCTCCTCGAAGAACATGGAATAGCAAACGCGCTGGCCGATTTCTTTGCCGAAATCGAATTCGTGTGCATCGTAAGAGCCGGTCTTGGTCCACTGGCCATTTTTGAATACTTGGGCCTGATAATGGAGGAAGCATTCCATCAGTTCATCGATCGCCTCTGTATAAGGCGTCTGGCTGCCCATATTCAGATAACCTGCCGTGAGCGCAGATTCGGGGCAGTCCATTTGGGCGGCTGCATAGCGGATCATGGCTGAAGGCAACCCGGGGTGGTAACCCGCTTCCGTCACGAAACACAACTTCCTGCGAGTGATCTCATCTTCGTGAGATTTCAGAATTGCCAATTTCTCGTCTGACAGTTGAACGTCGAGATAATCCACGCCGGCCTCGAGCGCAGCCTCCACCACTGTCTGTGCATGATGGGTCGTCGGTGAGGCCACAAGCAAAAAGTCCACGCCTTTCAGGGCCTGCGTCAGGCTGACCGAGTTTGCCGCGTCAACCTGGCAGGCGGTAACCCTCTCGTCTGCGAACTCACGAACCAAGGCCTGGGCTTTATCCAGGTGGCGCCCCGCGATGATGATACAGTTTTGTGTTTGCCGCAACAAATGCCCGGACAGCAATTTGCCTGTGCTTCCATATCCTCCCAGGATCAGAACGTTCATGTTACCCTCCCATAATCAAGAAGCGAAAAAAACCAACATAATCGCGCGGCCTGGCAAGGAAGGCCGGCACGCGCATCCGGTAGGCCGCGTAATCAGGGAATCTTTGAAGCAGCTCCTTTTCTTCAACGAGGCGCACCCAGCCGAAGAGGAAAATGGGCAGGACCAAGGCGACCAGCAAGGCATACCAATTCGCGTGGACCATCGCTAGCCCAACCCCGACACTCAAGGCCGAGCTGTAGACCGGATGTCGCAGAATCTGGTAGATGCCTGAATTGGATGTGCTGCCCTCCGAGGGAAAATAAACGTAGAGCATGGCCAGGTAGTCCACACCGAAGCCAGCAACAGTCCTGATCCAGAGTACCGCTCCGATAACCACGAAGATCCAGCCAATTCCCATGAGGATGGGCTTCCACCACAGATCCGGTATTTCCACACCGGACATGTAGCCGATATGTACGATCGAGGCGAACACAATACCCAACCCGGGTATATTAAAACGCGCAAAGGCGTTGCGATAAGCCAGATTGCCGTACTTTTCTTGATAGGTTCTTTTCTGCGAGAAGAAACGCGACATTACCAGAAAACCCAGGGCCATGATCACGATTTCCCCATCAGGCATCCATTCGGAAAATTGCCGGTCAACCAGGATGAAGAATAAAGTGGTGATGATGAAGACCGCGGCCAATGCCGATAAAACCAGCACAAGTCCCGCAGGGGACTGCAGTTCGGGAACATGCTTGCGGAGCGCATCCATTCCTTTGATCTTCACGTAATACTCCCTTATTTTCTTCCGCTTCATCAGAAGGGTAAGCACGCAGAACTAATACGATCCTCCGGACCTCAACGAGGCGTCCGCCGGAAAGACACCCAAATCCGAGGCCGAAACATCCAGATCTTTAAAGTTCACGTAAGTCAGATCTCGGAAGGTCAGCTTTCGGGCAGTGCGAAGGCGCTCGAACAACTCGTGATAGCTGGCCGGGACGGCTGCTTCCCAGTTGAGGCCAAGCTGGACTGCAACCGGCTTCAGCTGCTCCATTTCCCCCTCGATCTCTATGAACTCGCCGTAAGGCAGCTCATCGAGCATAAGATGGGGTCCAGGTCCTGCGCGATCTATGAGGGCATCGAAGGCCGGGAGTGCCGAGATATAGGTTGTTCGGTATTTTTCATATGTGAAAACGACTTCATATCCAAGGGCTTCGATGAAGGCCCGCGCCGAATCAAAATCGCCGACAACAAATTCTATCTCGCGCCGGCTGAAAGCGCCATCTTCCAAAGTGGCGCCATCTTTATAAGTGAGACGGGCGCATTCATCCTGACGCAAACGCAAAACGCGGCGCTGGCGTTGGAAATCCCCGTCCGGTGTATCGAACCTCAGATTAAGCTCATGCGTGCGCGGTTGGATCAACCGCGCTCCCAAGGCCTGCAGGCGCGCAACGATTTTGGGCAGGTCTTGCAGATAGAATTTTGCTTCGATTTCCTGTCCCATAAGTCTTCACAAAGATAATGGCGCCAGTTGCCCGGCGGCTTGTCTATTATATTGTGCTTTTCGCAGACCGCTCTTTCGGAATGGTTCGCGAGGGCCCGAAAGAGCAGGAGATGGTTACCCCACGGAGTCTCCTACGATTTCAAACGATGGTAAGCAATACTTGCCTTTGCTCCACGCTTTCACCAACTTTGGCCTTGATCCGTTCGACCTTCCCGGCGTGTGGCGATTTCAGCTCATTTTGCATTTTCATCGATTCGAGGATGATCAATACCTGCCCCTTTTCGATTTGTTGATCCTCCTTGACCGGGATCGCGACCACCAGTCCTGGCATGGGCGCTTTCAGCTGGAGTTCCCCGGATTCTTGAAACTGGCCGCCTCCCGCTGACTTGAGACGCTTTTCGCGCTCGTCTTCAACCCGGACGGGATATTGTTGACCGAGTAAGAGGACCTGCCATTCATCTTCCGCCGCATAGACGTAGGCTTCATAAGATTTGCCATCCAATACCAACGAATAAACGGGCTGTCCACTGATCGATTCAAAATCCACGTCCATGATCTTGCCGTTGAGGCTCAGGTGCCCCTTGTCGATGACCTCGATCGTAAATTCAGTGTTGCCAATTGTAGTCACATATTTCATTTGCGCCCATCCTACCTGTGCATCCGTTCCCAGCGACCCATCCACTTCCAATTGCTGGTATCGCGTTCATTGCGCATAACAAATTCTGCGGAACGCTGATTTTCCTGATGGGCCACCAGGGTGGCAAAGACGGCCGCGATGTCTGGGAGATGCGTTTCGAGCTCATCCTCAGGATCGGGCATCGAGAAGCGTTCTTCTACAAAGCGGGTATCGTATTGTCCGCCCATGAAGCGATGCGAATTCATCATCGTCTGGTGGAAAGGGATATTTGTTCGGACGCCAACGATGCGATACTCTTCAAGCGCGCGGCGCATTCGCAAGATGGCCTGTCCGCGGGTTTCTCCCCAAACGATTAGTTTGGCGATCATCGGGTCATAGAACGAAGTGATCTCGAACCCGGGATAAATTCCCGTGTCCACGCGTACGCCCGGGCCGGTTGGCAGCATACTGTGGGTTATGCGGCCTGTGGAGGGTATGAAATTATTGTACGGATCCTCGGCGTTTATACGGCATTCAATCGTGTGACCGCGCAGGACGATATCTTCCTGTTTGTAAGTCAACTGGCGCCCTCGTGCTATTCGGATCTGCTCCGCCACGATATCGATCCCGGTCTCCACTTCCGTGACGGGATGTTCGACCTGCAAACGCGTATTCATCTCGAGGAAGTAGAAATTTCTGTCCTTATCGACCAGAAATTCAATCGTACCGGCGTTGATGTAATCCACGGATCTGGCTGCCTTGACCGCCACCTCGCCCATCTTTCGGCGCAATTCTGCATCCATAAAGGGGGAGGGGGACTCTTCGATCAATTTTTGATGGCGGCGCTGCAGCGAGCAATCACGTTCCCCAAGGTGGATCACGTTGCCATACTGGTCAGCCAGGATCTGGATCTCGATGTGCCGCGCTCCTCCAAGCAGTTTCTCCAGGTAAACGTTCCCATCCCCAAAGGCCGATTCTGCTTCCCGGCGGGCTGATTCGAGCAGGGCCGGCATTTCCTCCAGGGAGGTGACCTCACGCATACCTTTTCCACCGCCACCGGCGGAGGCTTTGATCAAAAGGGGAAAGCCGATCTTGGGCGCAACTTCCATAAGCTCAGAATCGGTCATTGAAGCAGTGCCTTCGGTGCCAGGGACCACAGGCACGCCGGCTGCCGCCACTGTTGTGCGGGCAGTCATCTTATCGCCCATGGCGGCAATGGCAGAGGGCTTGGGGCCGATAAATGTGATGCCTGCATCGATACAAGCCTCGGCAAACGTCTCCCGCTCGGCAAGGAAGCCATAGCCGGGATGGATGGCATCCGCGCCGCATTTGCGGGCTATCGCTATGATCTTATCCGCCCTCAGATATGATTCGCGCGAGGGCGAGGGGCCGAGCAGGTAAGCTTCGTCGGCATAACGCACGTGCAGGGCGTTGCGGTCCGCTTCGGAGTAAACGGCCACCGTTTCGATACCCAGCTCACGGCAGGCGCGCAAGATGCGGACAGCGATCTCTCCCCGATTGGCAACCAGAATCTTATTGAACATCAGACCTCATATCAGAATCGTTTAGCGTGACGCCCCGGACATGCCGATAGGCCATCTACGAAAACATCTCTACAAAGGAATATTCCCGTGCTTCTTGGGAGGATTCGATTCGCGTTTGTTCTGCAGCATTTCGAGGGCGTTTATCAATCGGGGACGGGTTTCTTTCGGTTCAATCACATCATCGATAAAGCCGCGCTGCGCGGCCACGTAGGGATTTGCGAATTTCTCGCGATAATCTTCGATGAGTTCCTTTTTGCGTTGATCGGGGTTTTCGGAATTCTCAAGCTCTTTGCTGAAGATCTTTCCTACGGCGCCGTCCGGGCCCATTACGGCAATCTCGGCACTCGGCCACGCCAGGTTCAGATCGCTGCGGAGATGCTTGCTGCTCATTACCAAATAGGCGCCGCCGTAGGCTTTGCGGGTAATCACCGTCAGCTTGGGAACATTGGCTTCGCAATAAGCATAGAGCAACTTGGCGCCGCGGCGAATGACGCCCTGGTGCTCCTGGTCGGTACCGGGCAGGTAGCCGGGTGTGTCGACAAAGGTGACAACCGGGATATTGAAACAGTCGCAAAAGCGGATGAATCGACCGGCCTTTTCCGAGGATTTAATGTCCAAAACACCGGCCAGCACGTCGGGTTGGTTTGCGATAATCCCGACCGTGTGCCCACCGAGCCGGGCAAATCCGATCAGAATATTAGGTGCATAGGCCTCTTGAACTTCAAAGAAATCGCCTTTATCCACAACGAGTCTAATTACCTGCCCCATATCATAGGGTTTTCCCGGATCGTCCGGGATAATGTCATTCAATGCTTCTTCTGTACGCAGGGGGTCATCGCCACTGCTGACAAACGGCGCATCCTCCATGTTGTTCTGAGGCAGGAAGGAGAGGAGTTTGCGGACAAGGTAGAAAGTATCGGCTTCACTATCTGCAGCGAGGTGGCAAACCCCGGATCTTTCGGTGTGTATGGATGCGCCGCCCAATCCTTCGAAGTCCACTTCCTCATGTGTCGCAGACTTTACGATATCCGGCCCGGTAACGAACATATAGGATGAATTCCGCACCATAAAGATGAAGTCTGTCAATGCGGGGGAATAGACTGCGCCCCCCGCGCAAGGTCCCATAATCACACTGAGCTGCGGGATCACACCAGAGGCCAGGGTATTGCGCAGGAAGATATCGCCGTAGCCGGCCAGCGAGACAACGCCTTCCTGGATGCGCGCGCCGCCTGAATCATTCAGGCCGATGACCGGCGCACCGGATTTAATGGCCATATCCATGATCTTGCAGATCTTGGCTGCATGCACCTCGCCCAGGGAACCGCCAAAGATCGTAAAATCCTGCGAGAACAGGTAAACCAAACGACCCTCAATTGTGCCCCAACCTGTGATAACCGAATCACTCAGGAATTTTTGCTCGATGAGGTTGAAATCATGTGTGCGATGTTCGACAAAGGCATCCACTTCCCGGAATGAACCTTTATCGAGCAAAAGATCAATTCGTTCACGGGCCGTCAACCGCCCTTTTTTGTGCTGGGTTTCGATGCGCGCCTGCCCTCCGCCCAGGCGTGATCTTGCTCTCTTTTCGCGCAGCTGTCGAATTTTAGGATTCTCGCTCATAAGTCTCTTTTCATGAAGTAGATTTGGTTGTGAGGGTCAAGAACAATTACGCCCGTATACCCGAGCAGAAGGATCATCACCAGGAGATCAAAAGGCCAATTAGCTCGCAACTGGGTCTGGATAAAAAGCCTGTCCGCCCAGACCCAGGCTGAATATACAACCCCGCCTGTCAAAAACCCCACCCTTGTCCAGCGTGCGCCGCGAATAAAACCCCATAGGAGAAACAGTCCTAATAATGTCCAGATGGCTCCGGTAATGCCTATGTAGAGCGGGCCGGGATAAGGAGCGAAGGTTTCCAATGTTTTCTGCCAGGCGACGCTGGTAACAAGGCGGACCATGTTCCAGGCTGTTATGATTAACACCAGCCACAAGAGTAAAGTTATCCTAAGGGGCAGTTTTGAATGTCTACGCATTTCACGGAAGGATAAACAAAATCAAGAAGTTAAAGTCTGAAGAGATCAAGTTATACAGCTTGAGTCAATGCGAAAACTATCCAAATTCTGATTTTAGCCGAGAATATTGCTGAAAATTAGAGATTCCTAACTTTGAGGAGGGGGTTCTGCGAGGAAAACCTTTTAAGACCGCTGCCCTGACGGAGATAAGGTCTTAGCCGCCTCCCAGAATCCAGAGAACAAATAGAAGCAGATAGCAACACAAAAAGACGCTAAGGAGCAGGCTTCGGAAGCAGACGCATCAGGTCTTTTCCACCCCAACTGACCAGGGGCTCGAGACGATTGACATATTGGCCCCGATAAGGGAGGGAATTCAGCAGATCGGGGTTGGCAAAAACATACCTGACGCCTTTGTTGTAGAGAAAATCAGCTCCGGTCCCGTTTTTCAAAGCCTCAAAGTAACCTATGCTGTTGACCAGGCCGTCCATATTCACGATTGTTCTGTCGTGAATGAAGTAACCCAGATTTCCTCCGCCTGTCATCCCGATTATGTCGCCGGGCCGGGTGTGGCTTTCGATATAGGGTACCAAATCCATATATGGCGCGCTGGCAGGGGTCTGACCGTATGGATTCAACAAATAAGTATCATGCCAATAACTATAGGCGGTGCGAACGCCAAACCAGGCAACCAACAACCAGACCAGAGTGTTTGTGATTTTCGATCTCTTCAAACAGAATTCAAGGACTTTATCGATAACCAGGACAGTCACTATTGTTAATAGGATCGGTTCGGTTAACCAATACCATTCTTTTGGAGCCGCATAGCCCGTGACGTTATAGGCAAAGATCTGGATCCAGCTGCCGACAAATAGGGGGATTATCCCCGCCGACACAACTGCCTGGGCGCTTTTGTTCTTTCGAATTAGAAGGAACAAGACCGTGAAAACCGACAGGATCGCTAGGACAAGGAAGAAATTCTGCTGCCACGCCGGATTCCCAAACTGAGTGGATTCCCTATACAAGAGGGCGTTGGTCCAATCCCTCCAGGTCGTTGTGAAAGGCTTCCAGGCGTTGAAATCACTGTAGGGGTCCAGGGCGAAAAATGCTAGGTAGGTCTTTGCCGAGCCGCCATACACGTTAACCGCAAATGTACCCCACCAGCGTTTTACAAGTCCGCTGACCGGGGTGGATGTCCCAAAGGCCAATTTGTTCCACAACATGTAAATGGCCAGCGTACCGCCCACGATACCGTAATATATCGACCCGTCCCTGAGCCAATTTTTCCATTGGAGTTGGAGTTGTTGCGCCGGTGAGAGTCGGGGTGCGGGATCGGTCTTGATGCGAAATATGTAGGCTCCGACCCGGATCAAGAGCAGAAAGCCAAACGAAAATGCCGCATCGCTCAATAAGACGATCCGGGAGAAGCTGGTGAAAATGTGAAGGGATCCGCCCAACAGCAGCAAAACCGATAATACTGCACTGCCTGCACCCATCGCCAGCAGCAGCCTCCAGAATATGGACAAGGGTTTCCAGTTCGATGGCCGGTCATATAACCCGAAAAAGTATAGGATGGGTATCTTGATGAGCAGCCCCGCGCTAAGCATTATCAAAGCCGAGGTGGTTGAATCGTAATAGGAAGATATGCCTAGCCTCGTGATAAATGCCAGGAGGACTGAGGCGACGATTGCCAGGATATCGAGCGGCAGCAGATACCGCAAGGGGGATTCGCGAAAGACGATCGAAATACCCACGACCAGCGCAAAAAAGATGAGGTCAAGACGACCAAAGACCACCAGCGACGCCAGCAGACCGAGCATCGCGATCTGGATGAGGGCCGGCGGGTTCTTGCGCCAGGTTTTTTCAAACTTATATAACTGATAAAGAAGAAGCACGATGAAGAATAGAGCGACGGTCGCTTCCACCCCCGTTTTGTATAGGAAGACCAGGATATACGACTCGAACGCCCAATAGAGGGCGGCGAGCATTCCTGCCACGGGTGAGATCGCTTTACTCACCAGGCGGTACAGAATCAGGGTTGTCGCAACATGGAATAGGCCCGTGACGAGGATCAATACCCGTAGAGGCAAGATCTGATCGAAACGGGCGAGTGCAAAGATCGGGAGGCATACCAGCATCCAGAGCGGATGATACCCATTCGTCTGATTGATGCCGTCGAAGGTGCTTCCGTGGCCCTCGCTTATGTTCTGGGCGATCTTGTAATAATAATAAGCATCATCACGGATAAACCATCTGTTCGGTAGATTGAATGCGTCTGAAAATGCTGCATATATATAGGCGCTCAGGATAACGATAATCAGGATGATTTCAAACCAGGATAATTGTTTTTTCATTCACCTATCCAATAGCCAGTGTGATCTTGCCAAACTGTTCACCTTTCTCCAGCCGCTGTTGCGCGGCGGCTGCATCTTTGAGTGCGAAGGTCTCATCAAGTACGGGCCGGAGTTTGCCTTTAATGACCAGATCCATTACCGTTCTGAAATCCTTCATAGGACTCATGGTTGAGCCAATAACGGATAGATGCCGGGCAAAAATATACCGGTTATCGACCTCAAACCTGGCTCCTCCGGTATTGCCGACGGTGAGCAAGCGTCCGCCCTTGCGCAGGGTGCGCAGGCTCATGCCGAAGGTTGTGCCCACGTTGTCCACAACCACATCCACGCCGCGTTTGTCTGTCGCGAGGTAGGCCGCCTTGAACCAATCCTTGTCTCGGGAGCGATCAATCAGGATATCCGCACCGACCGATTCTACCAGCTTCAGTCTGTCCGGATTTGAGCCTATCACGATGACACGTGCGCCGCTAAATTTGGCAATTTGTACACTGGCCAGGTTTACCCCGCCTCCGGCCCCGACGACCAACACGGTCTCTCCGGGGCGTAAGTTTCCACGAGTGATGAGAGAATGCCAGGCCGTTTGATAAACCAGGGCAGCTGCCGCGGCCGTGCGGAGGTCGAACTCATGTGGTAGTTTGTAAAGCTGGCGCTCCGGCAGACTCACATATTCGGCATAGGTTCCGAGCACAGTCTCGCCAAGCAAGTTCCAATCGCGGCACCTATTGTCCCAGCCCGAGAGACAATACTCGCATCTTCCGCAGCCAAGATTGCCATTGATGACTACGCGGTCTCCCACCTGTATTTGCTGTACGCCTTCCCCCAGGCTGATTACCTCGCCAGCGCCATCGGCACCGTCGATATGCGGAAATTCAATCCTAAGCCCGGGCCAGCCGTTGCGGACTGTGATATCCATATGATTCAAGGCGGCGGCATGCAGCTTAATGAGCGCCTCACCGGGTTTTGGTTCGGGCGTAGAAAAGTCTGTATATTGGAGGACTTCAGGTCCTCCGTGTTTTTGGAAGAGAACGGCTTTCAATGGATTCTCGCTCTTCTGCTAGGGAATATCATGATAACCGAAATGGATGAAACACCGAATATCACTATTCCAACGGGCACGTCCCAAGGAAGGTAGCGGAACAAGAAAGTTGCGTGCCAGCGGGTGCATCCACCTTCAGTCATGGGCCATCTTGAAATTTGGTTTCTGCGCCATCCACCCAGCTTTCCATCCTGACTACATGTTTTCTTCGAAGATTAACTGGCCCGCCTGTGTATTTATGCTTTCCAGCGATATTCCCCGAAGCCGGCAGGAGTTCGCCTAATGTGTATTCGGAACATAGAGTTATTTCCGCGATGAAATTACGGTATTCGCTTGTCGATCGAATTCACCACCTGCGAGGCCGAAAAAGTTACGCTGGTCGTTTTCCCTGCGCTTGTAAAAACGCACCCATAGCTTGTATTTATCCGCAACGGGAACATTGAACAGGTAGTCTGCCTTGCCGGCCTGCCAGCCATCCTCCAGGAACCCTACTCCATTAAAATCGCCGACATAAGTGCTTTGCAAGTTCCAACCTTCACCTTGAAAATCTTCACCTTCGATCCAAAAAATCCTCTCCAGTTTGCGTTCAAGAGTAATCACGAAACCAGTAGTGGGGATATTTTTGGTGTCCCACTCGAGTGTAATTGGTTGCCCTCCAGCTTGGGCATTTAATTCCTCGGGCTGGATCGCTTGGGGCTTGACGGGGGAAGGCCAGTGGATTTGAAATTTCGGGAAAGCAACCCGCGGACACCGAGGCAAAAAGTACGCCTACCAGGATCGATGTTCTTCTTCCTCCTCGCCGTCCCAACCTAAGGACGCCTGCGAGCAATAAGCTGCACATGGAAGTGGATAGGAGTACAGAAAATACCCCGGTATCCATTCTCCCGGACAACTGCCCTCCGGCAACCGCGATCCCTGCGCTCCAAAGTCGGGGGATCCATCCCAGCCTAAGTTCTCGAGCGATCCACCATTGGGCCACTCCTTCAAGCAATAACGATATGAGCACAGATACTTTTATGCCGTCCACAATCCCCCAAATCAAAGTGGTCAGAGCGACTATCGGGTGGAGCGCGCTGCCATAAGTATCAACCAGAGCCGGAAGCCTCCTCGTTCCGACCCGTTCCAAACAGCACACCACCCGCACTTTTGGGCCTGAATCCAAAAGTAGTTGGACTGTACGGCGGAGCCGAACTCGTTTCCATAGGGGATTACGTGCGGGTCCATATTCAGATACTCTTTGCCTACGATTAGCGAAAGCAATCCGGGCTATGGAACTGAATAAAAAAATCGGTTCCATCCATCGCTTTCACACGCTTGAATTGCCCGCAAAAAAAGGAGACCTTCCTGGCTATTTGCGGCTCAAAGCTGTTGACCGCCCTCTCCGCTGGTCGCCCCGATACTATTTCACACTCCCGTCTGTGAAATCTTCCGGTACGGCTTGAGCTGGTGCGTTGAACCAATCCCTAAGCCGATATAAAGATGGCGGGAACTTGATATTCAAATTTGCTGGAAGGAAAGCTGTGAGCGAAAAACATACTATCAAGATGAGTAGGAAGATATCCAAACCCGGGTTCAGATAAGAATCCTTTAAAATGGCAAAAACGCCTTTATCCATTTCAAAAGTAAAAGGCGTATTCATCCCGGCGTGCAGAATGAGGGAGCCCTCGGTACTGTAAAATGTTCTGGATATGAGCGACTCCCCCCATAGTTTTTCCAGGGCCGGCTGGACGTTCTTTGCTATCCCCGGGGAATAAAAAATCAGCGTTGGCTGAGATGCAAAGTTTTTCGCTCCATTAGTAAGGTCAGCCAGGGATATTGTTTCGTACGGAACCGCCTTACGAAGCTCCTTTGCATAAGGCACGAAGTCCTTTTCAGACGGATCCGAATAAACATAAACAAAGTGCTCTTTATTTGAATCCAGCATGGCCCAGGAGATAATCTGCCCCGGTTGAGCACGGTAATTAATGGGCACTCGTGCAAAATAATCGTACAATCCACCGGCAGCCGTTAACGCAACCAGGCCGATCAAAAGCGCCTGCTTATGGTCCTTCAACCTGAAATGTATGGTCGCGGCCGCGGTTGCGATTGCATTCAGACCGATCCCAGTCAACAGTGCAAGAGCCGGGATTATGACGATCAGATGGGTCTGGCGTGGCGGAACCGTATTAAGGGCGCTCAAACCAAACACGCTGATAAAAAACCATAGAAGTATCAGCAGGCTCCGCGGATGCCTCGCCGTCCAAAGTGTGAGGATGAGCCCTACCAGATAGAAGACAACCCCCAGGGTGCCCGTCAACGGGAAAGCAACGTAATGTTCAGAAATAATGCCCGTTTTTTGCAAGACCAGCAGAGTGCGTATAAATCCTCGGGCGATCAATACCGAATAGATTTTTGGGTTGTAAAACAATTCGTTATCGCCGATCTCCACCGGAGGCGCAACTGAAAGGAGCTCTTCTCTTGAATAGAACTGCAATCCGTTGTATGAATTGAAGAAGGCGCTTTCCAACGATTTGTAGCCCATTCCTTCTGCATCGTGGATTCGTCCGTAGACAAAGTAGGCTGTTGCGACCACGGCGAATCCCAAGCCGAGCAGGAGGATTGCGTGGAGAAGACCCGGTAATCTAATTCTCCTTCCAAGCCAGAGCAGCAAGATGAATCCCAAAGAAATTGCCAGCCCAGAGCGTGCCGCGAAATATGCGTAAAATCCAAATCCGGCCATACAGCCGGCCAGATAAAGATATAGACTGCTCTTGCGCGACAATCCAATGTAAAGCCAGTAAAGCGTGAGCGTGGTGAAAAAAAGAGCCTGGATATTGTTGTAGCCCAATCGCGAGAAGTCAATGAAATATGGGCTGGTGACCAGAACTATGGAAGACAGAATCGCAATCCTCCGGTCAAACATTTCCCGGGCAAGCAGGTGAAGGGGCGGCAGCGTAGCAAGACCCGTCACCACCGATCCAAACCGCCAGCCCCATAAACTTACGCCAAAGATCTTAAGGAACCACGCCTGAATGATGGAGCTCAATATGGGAAAGGTGTATACCCCGGACGCAAAAATCGATGGCTGGAAGGTATTGTTTGCGATATCGCGTGCCGTAGTCCAGAAGCTACCCTCGTCAGCCATCAGCTGGTCAGGCAATCCCGGCAGGCGATAAGCACCGATGAGGATCCCGGTTATAAACAGACCCAGGATCCAGAGCAGATCCCAGCGTGACAGGTGTGGAGAGAGATCAACATGGCGTTGATGATCCCATACGGTGACGGCCATACCAAAACACGCAATGCTGAAAAGAAGTAGGGGCACTTCGAGCAGGCTGGTTCCCGGGCCGGCCATTTGAAATAGCAAAAGCGTAAATGCACCGGACCCAGCCAGCAGCCATCGCCACTTCGATAACAGGAAGCGCAAATCGAGGCGGCCCTGCTTGAATTTTTGTTCGACAGATGGCAATAAGGTTATGCCGGCTATTGCAATTGCCAGAATCAAGCCGCCGCTAATCAACAGCGGGAGGCCGTTCAATACCTGATCAATATGGGGGTCGTCCAGGTGGAGTTGATCGGTCAGCCATATCCCCAGCGGCTGAGGCGCGGTCCCCGTGGGAGACAGGCTGCTAAATTTCCACTGGCCAATCACGATCAAGACAATGCCCAACAGGGCAATCAACCAGCGGCTTTCCTGCCAACTGCTATGATGGATTTGTTCCTGGGAATCTATTTTCCCGGCTTCAGCATCCCCGACTCCTAGCCGCGCCTGCTTGCGACGATTCCAACCGCGCACTAGAAATAAGTCAAGCGCGACGGCGATGACGATTCCGGCGATCCAGAGAATGATCGATGTCATTTAAACTTTCCACCCGCGTGCAGACAGGTAACCTTTCGTGGAGTCTTGGATTAAGCCGAATCTGTCACCCTTAAGAAATGCCCCGGTTAAGTAGACTTGCTATCACACCCTCTAACCTGATAAGCTGTATTTATCCCAATTCCAATTCACTCCGTGAGATCACCAGACGCTGTATCTCGCTCGTGCCCTCGTAGATTTCGGTGATCTTCGCGTCCCTGAAGTACCGTTCAATGGGCAGCTCGCGGCTATATCCCATTCCGCCGTGGATTTGAACCGCCCCGTGAGCGCAAAACATGGCCGTTTCCGAGGCAAATAGTTTTGCCATCGAGGATTGGAGTGTGAACCGTTCACCCGTCGTCTTGGACCTCTCTTTAGCCATGGCTGCCTCATAGATCAACAGTCGGGAGGCTTCGATGCGCGTTTTCATATCTGCCAGCTTGAAGCTGATACCCTGGAACTCTCCGATCTTCTGGCCAAATGCTTCGCGTTCGCGGGCATAAGAAATACTTGCATCGTAGGCGGCCTCGGCGATGCCGAGCGCCTGTGACGCAATGCCGATGCGCCCCGCATCCAGCACTGTCATGGCTATTTTGAAGCCGTCACCTTCACTGCCCAATCGGGCCGTCGCGGGTATGCGACAGTCTTCAAAGATCAGTTCGCTGGTGGCAGAGGCTCGGATCCCCAGTTTTGGCTCTTTCTTACCGCGTGAGAACCCCGCTGAGTCCTTTGCATCAATCAGGAAGGCACTGATGCCTTTATGTTTCTTTTCGGGAGCCGTCATCATGAAGACCAAAACAAAGTCTGCAACCGGCCCGCTTGTAACCCAGGATTTGCGCCCATTCAGCAGGTAGAAATCGCCGTCCTTTGTAGCGCGGCTTCTCATCGTGCCTGCATCAGAACCTGACATCGGCTCGGTCAGTGAATAAGCGCCAATGGCTTCCCCCGAAGCAACGGGCTCAAGAAATCGATGCTTTTGCTCCTCCGTTCCAAATTTCAGGATGCCATGGCAAAAGAGGGAATTGTTCACAGACATGATCACACCATGCGATGCATCCACCTTGCAGATCTCCTCCATGGCAAGTACGTAAGCCATCGTATCCATGCCCGCGCCGCCGTATTGTTCCGGTACCTCGATGCCCATAAATCCCATTTTCCCCATTTTCCTGATGGTCTCGTACGGGAATTCGCCGCTTTCATCAAACTGGCTGGCGATGGGAGCGATCTCGGTTTGCGCGAAATCGCGGGCCGAATCCCGTATCATCTTGTGTTCCGCACTTAGAGGAAATAGCGAATCGCTCATATCTTCTCCGTGGCACGAAATACTACTTTTTTGCAGGTGTCCATCTGCCATTCCGTATAGTCCTGCCTGATTATACTGTGCAAAGGATTCATGTTATATTGCGGACGGCTTACATTGTAGTTTCAACTTCTTCGTTCCAACCAATTGCGATAAATATGAGGAGAATTCAATGAGAATACTTATTTCTGCTGACATGGAAGGGATAACCGGTATTACCAGCTGGGACCAGGTCACGCCCGGTCACCCCGAATACCTGCGATTTCGGCCGGTGATGACGGCCGATGTAAATGCCGCGGTGCGCGGCGCAATGCAGGGTGGAGCGGATGAGGTGCTCGTCGCAGACGGACATTGGAATGCCACAAATATTTTGTTGGAAGAATTGGATCCCCGGGCGCGGCTCAACGCAGGTTCGCCTTCGCCGCTTTCCATGATGCAGGGAATAGACCAGGGCGTGGATGGCGTTTTCTTTGTAGGCTATCACGGCCGTCAGGGTTCAGAAAATGCCGTTCTGGATCATACCTGGTCTTCCACCTGTGTTGCGAACGTCTGGTTGAACGATAGGCTGGCAGGCGAATACTCCCTTAACGGGGCCCTGGCGGGTCATTATGGGATTCCGGTTCTGATGGCGACCGGTGATCAAGCGGCCTGCGGACAAATGGTCGAGCAATTGGGGGCTCTGGAGACCGCGGTTGTGAAACAAGCATCGGGGAGGTATGCTGCGGAGTGCCTGCCTCCCGCCATCACACAGCAAATGATCGAAGAATGTGCAAAACGCGCGATACACAATCTCGTAAAGAAGGAGGCTCCTCCACCGTTCAAGCTGGAGGCTCCCATCAACGTAACCGTAGAATTACAAACCTCGGACATGGCTGATAGGGCCATGCTTTTGCCAGGCGTTTCACGCGAAGGCCGAAAACTTTCATTCACCGCGGACGATATGCCGAGGGCATACGCGGCTTTTCGCGCACTGGTCTTATTGTCCTATCCACATTGATACTGCGGTCATCCACAATCCGTTTGGGCTTTGGTGCATGAAAAGTTTGACAAAAGCGGCGTGACCGTGTAATTTTGGTTTATGCCTAAACAAAAACACACACAGCCACGCCGAAAAACATTATACCGTGTCCAAAACTGGTCGGAGTATGACAAAGCCTTGGTGCAACGGGGCTCGATCACATTCTGGCTGGCAGAGGATTTGGAAAAGGTCTGGTTGTATGCTGGCGAAAAACAGCGCGGCAGCCAGTTTGATTACAGTGACAAGGCAATCGAGATAATGTTGACGATCAAGGAAGTGTTTCACTTGACCAATCGCGGCGTGGAAGGATTTGTGCGTTCGCTGTTTGAGATAATGGATATTCATTTGCCTGTGCCAGACCATACGACATTATCGAAACGTGGCAAGCGATTGAAAGTGAAATTGCCCAGGAAAACCGGCGAGAGTTTGAATTTGGTATTGGACAGCACCGGATTGAAAATCTATGGGGAAGGGGAATGGAAGGTTCGGAAGCACGGTTATTCCAAACACCGCACCTGGCGCAAGTTGCACTTGGGCGCCAATCCCGAGAACGGCGAGATTCAGGCAGTGGTCTTGACGGAGAATAGTGTCAGTGATGATGCGGTCGTGAAAGACATGTTGAAACAAATCGAAGAAACTCTTCTGGCTTGTGCAGCCGATGGAGCGTACGATCAGCGGAAAGTGTATGAGGCCCTGAACCTTCACTCGCCGGAGGTGGATATTTTGATCCCGCCGCGCAAGAATGCACGCATCTGGCAGCATGGCAACTCGAAAGCAGATCGTCTCAAGCGAGACGAGAATTTGCGGTACATTCGCAAGCATGGACGGAAATCATGGAAGGCAAATTCGGGCTATCACATTCGTTCTCTGGCGGAAACCCTCATGTTCCGTTTGAAAACCATCTTTGGGGAAAAACTCTCCGCACGCTTACTGGAAACGCAAACCACGCAGGCCATGATCCGTTGCCTGGCGCTCAACCAAATGACCCAGTTGGGGATGCCGGAAAGTTATCCAGTCGCCTGAGCAGGCGGCTCCCATCAACGTATTGTGCCCATGCTTCGATTTATGCACCAAAGCCATCCGTTTGTAAAATGCACTAACTTGAAGGTCGAATCTGAATCAATGACTCCGTGGTTGTGAAGCGAGGTCATAGAGTCCTTTGGCTTGCCCAAATCAATTGACGGGAGGTTTGAAATGGCTATAATTCATCAAATTGGTCACTAAAGAAATAGAGCTGCTTGCATGCTTGGTGCTGCCAAAACCTGAAAGGAGGTGATACCTTTCACAAGTTCATAATGCGATTTTAGTCCTCACCGGGTCATAATCTTGCCAAAGGAGAGAGAATGAAGACAAGGATTGCATTCAAGTCGTTCGTGATATTCGCTTTATTCAGCATTGTTCTATCAGCGTGCGGTAGTGCGGCCACACCAACCACCGCACCCGCCGCCGCCCCCACGCAGGAACCCGCGGCAACCCAGGCTGCTCCGGCCGCGACCACAGCACCACCTGCTGCCGCAACCGGCGAAGGGGAAGTCGACATAGTCGACTGGCCGGGATATGTGGAGCGCGGGGCCAACGATCCGAACTACGACTGGGTCACTGGCTTTGAAAAACAAACAGGCTGCATGGTCAAGGTGAAGGATGCCGCGACTTCTGATGAGATGGTGCAGTTGATAAACAGCGGCGGCTTTGATCTGGTGACAGCCTCCGGGGATGCCAGCCTGCGCCTGGTCTATGGCAAATCAGTGCAGGAGATTGATATTAGCCGGATCCCCTCTTACAAAAATGTAGATCCGCGTTTACAGAATGCCCTCTGGCATACCGTCGCGGGCAAGCATTATGGAGTCAGTTATCAGTGGGGGGGCAATGTTTTGATGTATAACACGAAGGTTTTTCCAACTGCGCCCACCTCGTGGGACGTGGTTTTCAAGGAAATGACCCTGCCCGACGGCAAATCAAACAGCGGGCGTGTCCAGGGATATGTGGGACCGATCTATATTGCAGATGCGGCCCTCTATTTGAAGTATCACAATCCCCAACTGGGAGTCACGGATCCGTATGAGCTAACACAACCACAATTCGATGCCGCTCTGGCACTGCTACAGGGCCAGCGTAAAATTGCTTCCAAATATTGGGGCGATTATGCGGCACAAGTTGCAGACTTCACCAATGAAGGCTTTGTGGCCGCGCCCTCTTGGCCGCTACAGGTTAATCTTCTGGTAGCCGCAAATCAGCCGATTGCGAGTACGGTTCCAGAGGAGGGTGCAACTGGGTGGGCCGATACCACGATGATGGCTTCCAATGCCCCACATCCCAACTGTGCTTATTTGTGGCTCGAGCATTCGATTGACCCGAAGGTTCAGGGAGACGTAGCTTCCTGGTTTGGCTCCAACCCTGCAGTTCCTGCGGGATGCACCTCCAGCGATTTGTTAGGTCCCGATGGATGCAAAACGAATGGTTACGACGATTTTGACAAGATCGCATTTTGGAAGACGCCGATTGCGGACTGTGGCAATGGACAGTCGAACTGTGTGACCTATGATAAGTGGGTAACATCCTTCACTGCGATAGTCGGCCAATAAATTCAAGCATCCTGGGCGCTCAAGTCTACGCGCCCAGGAACAAAATTTGAGGGTATTTCATGGGCGTTTCTGCCATCCTCTTCAAAAATGTCAGCCGCCACTTTGGTGATCTCAAAGCTGTGGATGATGTAATGCTCGAGATAACCGACGGGGAATTTTTTTCCATGCTGGGTCCTTCCGGCTCCGGAAAGACCACTTGTCTGCGGATGATCGCAGGTTTTGATCGTCCGACCAGCGGACAAATATTTCTTTTCGGGGAAGATGTCTCCAACCAGCCTCCATATGATCGCCCGGTTAACACAGTCTTTCAGGACTATGCCCTATTTCCTCATATGACAGTGGATGAGAATATCGGCTATGGCTTAATGATCAAGAAGGTGTCCAAAGAGGAACGCGCAAAGCGTGTGGATGCCATGCTCGACCTGGTTCGTTTACCGGGCTTCGGATACCGGAAACCCTCGCAGCTTTCGGGCGGGCAAAGACAGCGGGTGGCGCTGGCCCGTGCCCTCATCAATCACCCTCGCGTCCTCCTGCTGGATGAGCCTCTTGGCGCGCTGGATTTGAAACTTCGCCAGCAAATGCAGGTGGAACTCAAAAACATCCAGGAGCAAGTCGGGATCACGTTTGTGTTTGTGACGCACGACCAGGAGGAAGCCCTGACGATGAGTGACCGGATTGCGGTTTTCAACCAGGGCAAAGTCGAACAGATAGGGAGCCCGGCAGAGGTCTATGAACACCCGGCGACCCCGTTTGTGGCCGGGTTTGTGGGTACGTCTAATTTGGTGGAAGGGGAAGTGGCAAAACGGATCACGGGTACTGATGCAAAGTTTTCCATCCGGCCGGAGAAAATACACTTATCGCGGGACGTTGCGAAGGTCGCGCCGGATATGTTCTCCGTGGACGGTCAGGTTCGCGACGTGGTGTACCTGGGTCTCTATACACGCTATCTCGTTGAGCTGAACGGTGGGGGGGATCTGGTAGTGGTGGAGCAAAACCTGAGTACTACCTCTATGGATGTGACGAAGGCCCGCGGCCAGAAGGTGCGGTTGTTATGGAAAAAGGATCATGTGCGCTACGTGGGAGGCCAGATTGCTTGACCGCCTCTCGACCTACCTCTATCGACGTCCGCGATTGGTATTGGGCCTCCTGCTCCTCCCGCCCTTGATCTGGTTCGTGGTGGTCTATTTGGGATCATTGACCACGATGCTGCTTAACAGTTTTTTCTATCTGGACGGTTTTACTGGCCAGGTGGTCCGGAAATTTACGTTACAAACCTATTTGCAATTATTGGAGCCTACAAATCTCCAGATTTTTTCCCGGACCACATTAATGGCGGCGCTGGTGACGATCGCCTGCATCCTTATAGCCTTCCCGCTTTCTTTTTACGCGGCTCGTTTTGCCTCCCGTCGAATGAAAACCTTTTTGTACCTGGCGGTAACGGTGCCTCTTTGGTCGAGTTACGTGGTGCGAGTTTATTCCTGGAAGCTCATCCTGGCGCAGGAAGGCATCGTTTCCTGGTTTGCCCGGCTCATTCATTTGCAGGGTGTCCTTAATTGGTATCTGAATTTGCCGGTAGTCGGCGGGCCCTCTCTTTCGGTATCCTCTACCGGTATCTTCCTCGTCTTCGTCTATGTCTGGCTCCCCTACATGATCCTTCCGATCCAAACTGCGCTCGAACGTGTTCCGAAATCGCTGGTGGAAGCCTCGAGTGATCTGGGGGCAAAACCTTCGCAGACCTTCCTGAGTGTGATCCTGCCGCTGGCTTTCCCTGGAGTGGTTGCGGGATCGATCTTTACCTTTTCGCTGACCCTGGGTGACTTCATCGTTCCATCCTTATTTGGCAACTCCAGCTTCTTTATCGGAAAGGCAGTTCTCACCTATATGGGCACTTCGGGCAACATACCCCTGGCGGCTGCCTTCACCATGGGACCCATTGTGATCATGATTATATATCTTCTGATCGCTCGGAGATTGGGGGCTTTCGATGCGCTCTAACAAGTCATTGCCTTCCGGGGAAGCGGCCCCCTTCGGATTGAAGTTGGGTGCGTTGGGGGCGCTGCTCTTCCTGCACATTCCGGTGTGGCTGATCTTCATATATTCATTTACGACCGAGACTTCGGCCTATACGTTTCCGCCTCCCGGCTTGACCTTAAAATGGATCCCGCAGGCAATCGCAAATCCTGATATGCAGGCCTCCCTGATCCTGACTATACGTGTTGCCGTGCTTGCCACATTCGCGGCATTAATACTGGGCACGCTGGCGGCTGGCGCCGTGTTCCGCTACGATTTCTTTGGCAAGCAGGCCATCTCATTCATTTTGGTCCTGCCGCTTGCCTTGCCCGGTATCGTAACGGGCATTGCCATGCGCTCAGCGATCAGCCTGCTCCAGATACCTTTTTCCTTCTGGACGATTGTCATCGGTCATGCCACGTTCTGCGTCGTCACCGTGTATAACAATGTCCTCGCGCGCTTCAGGCGGACGAGCGGCTCCATGGTGGAAGCATCGATGGACCTGGGCGCGAATTCCTTTCAGACCTTCTGGCACATTGTGTTGCCAAACATAGGGACCGCTTTGCTGGCGGGGGGTATCCTGGCTTTTTCACTTTCCTTCGACGAGGTGATCGTAACCACATTTACAGCGGGCCAGCAACAGACGCTGCCGATCTGGATCTTTAGCCAGATGTTGAAACCCCGCAACCGGCCCATTACCAACGTCACTGCCATGTTGGTGGTATTAATCACGGCGCTGCCAATCATTCTGGCGCAGCGCTTAACCGCACAGACTTCCGATACCGAGGGGGATAAATCCTAGTGGATTCTTCCGATAAGAAGTAGAATTTGAGCCTGATATTGGAGAATGATAGAGAGTGTTATTGATTTTGTCGTCGTAACGACATTTTGTGCCTTGGCTGCACACCGCCGCCTGTTGAGGAATAATCCCTCAGTGAGGCGGCGGATGTAATTAACGGGATTTAGTCCGCGTTGTGCCTGGCGTTTGCGTGCATTGAATCTGGAACCAGCTGTTTCGCTTTCATTTTATGAACTGCGACCGGAACGGCCGCAGGAAAAGACAAGGAGAAAGATGACCGGACAATATTTTTCATATCTATCCCCCAAGCTCGAGAATCGCCCGCACTCCGTAAAAGGGAACTGCGGTGTTTTTGCCAACCAACCCATCCAGAAGGGCGAATTGATCTCCTTATGGGGCGGCAAGATCATCGCTGCCGATGAGGTTGACCCTGAGATGGAGAATTTCACGCAGCAGGTTTTGCAGATCGAGGACGGTTTTTTTCTGCTGACGCCTTCCATGGAACCGGCGGATTGTTTCAATCATTCCTGCGATCCAAACGCAGGCCTGACGGGGCAGATCGGGTTGATCGCCATGCGCGCCATTGCCCAGGGTGAAGAGATCTGTCTCGATTACGCCATGTGCGACGGTTCCAGTTATGACGAATTTGATTGTACCTGTGGCTCACCGGACTGCCGCGGCCGCGTAACCGGTGAGGATTGGAAACGTCCTGAGTTATGGGAGCGGTACGAGGGCTATTTTTCGCCGTACCTGCAACGCCGTATCGCGGCCCTAAAGAAAGAGGGAAATCAAGAACACAAAGTGGCAGTGGGTTAGGTCTTTCCCGGCGCAGATATTTCTGATCGTGTTGGTGCTGCGGCTGATCCCCGTTATTTTAGCGCGCGGGTTGAGCATCGGTTTGGACGATATGTTTCAATATGATATGCTGGCGCGCAGCCTTGCGTCCGGAAATGGATTCCGGTGGTATGCCACGGCGGACCTGGCTCGGATCGCGCCGTACCTGCATCTCGATGCAGCCTCCGCTGCTCTTGACCCACGCGGCGTGCTCACCACCTTCCGCGCCCCGTTATATCCGGGTTTCCTGTCTTTGATCTACATGGTCAATGGCGTCAATTCGGGCCGCTTCCTGGCTGCACGTCTCGCACAGACGGTACTCGGCGCGCTGCTTGCACCGTTGACTTACTTTGTTGCACAGAATTTCTCTTCGCTCTCTCTTTCCACCCGCCCCAAAGAGGAGGGTGAAATGCGGTCAGAAGGTGAGCGCGTATCGCGGCTCGCGGCCTGGGCCGTGGCCGTTTATCCCATGCTGGTGATCTTCCCGCTTGCTCTCGCCACCGAGAACCTGTTCTTCCTGCTCGTCCTGGCCAGCGTGGCTGCTTTATTGAAACTTGCCCGGGTTTCCAACAACCCGACTCCGCGTCTCTTGGTAGTCTATTCGCTGCTCTCCGGTTTTTTATTGGGCCTGGCTGCGCTGACACGATCGGTGATTTTTCCCGTTGCAGGTCTGTCAATTCTTTGGATCTGGTCTGTCTTGAAACGGCGCCGCGAAGCCATTCTGGCGGTGCTGGCTTTGACGATAACCGTTGCGCCCTGGATCATCCGCAATTCGCTGCTCTCGCATAAATTGACGGGAATAGAGAGCTCGATGGGCTATAACTTATACGTTGGTTATTACCCTCAATCGACCGGCACCTTCACCTTTGGGCCCTCGCTGGACCTGCTTTCGATCCTGGACGACCAGGCTCGCGACGCGATTGGCACACAGAAGGCGATTGAATTCATCCGTCAAGACCCCGCCCGCTTCCCCTCTCTGGCTGCGCGCCGGCTGGGCTACTTCTTCAATCTGGAACTGCGCGCCTTCACTTATTTTTATGTCAATAATTATTTGGGCTTCATTCCCGCTCCCATAATGGTTCTCATCCTGCTCCTGCTGTCTCTGCCTTTCGTGTTCCTCAGTCTGTCAGCCGCATTCGGCGCCGCGTTATTGGTCAACCGCCCACCGGTGACCCTGCTGGTTTTGCTTTTTATAGGTTATCTGCTTCCGCATGTTTTCATTCTCTCCGAGGAAAGGTTCCACCTGACCTTGATCCCGCTTTTCGCCATCTGTGCCGCAAATCTATGGGTTCATGGATTTGGCGCCTTGAAACCACGAGGAAACCTGATTATCCTCTTTGCCAGCCTTGTGGCTGTATTCCTGATCGCAAATTGGGGTTTCGAGCTTGCGCGTGATGGATCGGTGCTGGCTCAAATGCTTGGCCCCAATGGGAGCCAGATCTATCTCCCTTATTGAGTCCTCATTGCTCTTGTTATGAAAACCATCCTTGGACCCCGCCTCGCGTTTGATTGGAAGATTGTCACGGTTACAATATCCAGCACCCTGTTGCTGATGATCGATGCCTATCATAAACTGACACCGGACAAGGGTTTTGATCGGATCATTCTATATTTGCTGATTCCGCTTCTTATTATTCTCATCGTTTTCCGCGAAAACCCCAATGCCTATGGATTTACCCTCGGCGATTGGAAAGCGGGCTTGATCCTGACCGGAATCGCAATCCTGCTCATTGCTCCGATACTATGGCTTGTCGCTCATGGCGGTTCGATGGAGGATTACTACAGGCCACAGGTCCTTGGCTTGCCATGGAATACCTTCATCGATTTGTTCGGTTGGGAATTCTTCTTCCGGGGGTTTATTCTTTTTGCCTATGCCCGCAAGTTTGGGCCCGAAGCTTTGTGGCTGCAGGCTGTGCCGTTCGCCCTGGCCCATATTGGAAAGCCTGAAATCGAAACACTGTCCACCATATTTGGCGGATTTGCTTTTGCCTGGGTGGGATACCGTACACGATCATTCGTCTATCCCTTCCTCATCCACTGGTTTGTCGCCTCGTTTACAGTCCTTGTAGCGGCAGGCTTGCTCGGATAACCCAGGCGTGGATATGGCCGACTTTAATCTTAGACCTGCGACCTCACAAGATCTTGCTGCCATAAAAAGGCTGATCCGCAAGGTTGACATCAACCCAACGGGACTGAACTGGCGTAGATTTGTCCTCGCCGTTGACGGATCTGAACGGATGCTCGGCTGTGGGCAGCTCAAACCCCACCGCGGCGGAATTGTTGAGCTGGCATCCATCGCCGTTGAGCCATCCGCTCGCCATAGAGGCATAGCCAGTGCTGTGATTGATTATTTGCTGGCACAGGCCCCACGACCCTTGTATCTGACATGTCTCGCCAGCATGGGCTCGTTTTATAAGAAATGGGGTTTTCGTAGATTGAAGCTGGAGGAAATGCCGGCTTATTTCCGCCGTTTGGTTCACTTCTTTTCGCTGATGCCCGGTTGGGATTTGGGCGATGATGCTTTTACGGTCATGAAGTTGATGTAAAATCAAAGCATGAAACAGGTCGCCTATGTATTGATCGGATTGATGGTCGGGTTTATCCTGGCAGGCGCTTTATTTCTGGTAACCCGCGTCCCCGAGGGGCAGCCGATCGCGCTTGAGCCTTCGCCAACGAAGGTATCCATCGAAGTCCAGGTGCTTGGGGGTGTTGTGCATCCGGGTGTCTATTCGTTCCCGGAAGGCAGCCGCGTTCAGGATGCCATTGCTGCGGCGGGTGGGTTGGTTGCAGATGTGGACCCGAATTCGATCAACCTCGTGGCGAAGCTGCAGGACGGTGAGCAGTTGAATATAGCGGGTGGCGCCAGCGAAGCACCCGGGGCCATACCCAATTCACCATTTACGGTGCTGCCCACGTCAAGCGGTCCATTTACAGTAATACCTACGCCGGCTGGCTCGATCACCACCTCTGATTTGATCAATATCAACACGGCAACCCTGAACGATCTTGAATCTTTACCGGGGATTGGCCCCACTACCGCGCAAAAAATAATTGATTATCGCAGCCAGCATGGCCCATTCAGCAATATTACAGATATCATGAACGTGGCAGGGATCGGCCCCGCCACGTTTGATCGCATCCAGGGGTTAATAAGCGCGCAATAAAATGCCTTTCGACCATTTCGGCTTGATAGCGCCGCTGTACAACAGAGGACAGGAATATTCGTCGCTCGACACCATGCTCGAGGCTGCCCGGCTGCCAATAAATGGTCGATTGCTGGATGTGGGTGGCGGGACCGGTCGCGTCGCTTCCTCGTTGCGCGACAAGGCTGCACAGGTTGTTGTTGCGGATCCATCGCTTGGGATGCTACGTTATGCAAGTTCCAAGCCCGGCCTTCATGCAGTCGCGGCCTGCTCTGAGAATTTGCCCTTTCCAGACAATTTTTTTCAGCGCGTGATCATGGTGGATGCCTTGCATCATGTGCTGGATCAGACCAGGACGGCTCGAGAGCTGCTCCGCGTATTGGAACCCGGTGGGCGGATAATTATCGAAGAACCGGATATCCGTTTTTTTGGAGTGAAGCTGATCGCACTGGCCGAAAAATTGCTCTTGATGCGTAGTCACTTTTTTCCGCCGCCGGAGATCGTCTCCCTTTTCTCGGGGAAGAAGGTCAGCCTGACTACGAAAGACTACAATGCCTGGGTGGTTGTAGAAAAATAGTTCAATATTATGAGAAGTCTGAAGGCAGTCGGTTCAATTTCCCTTCAGCACGTTCCTGGATATGACCATTCTTTGGACCTCGCTGGTCCCTTCGCCGATGGTCATCAGCCGTGCATCACGATAGAGTCGCTCGACCGGGTATTCACTGCTGTAGCCATACCCCCCATGGATCTGGATCGCGTTGCGGCACACCCGTTCCGCCATCTCTGTCGCAAAGAGTTTGGCCATGGCAGCTTCTTTCGTATAGCCGTGGCGCTGTTGCTTTAGCCAGGCAGCGTGATAAAGTAGGTACCTGGCGGCTTCGATCTCAGTAGCAGCATCGGCCAGCATCCATTGGATGGCCTCATACCCCGCAATCGCCTGGCCGAAGGCCTGGCGTTCAGTTGCGTAAGATACTGCATATTCAAAAGCTGCCTGTGCCAGCCCCAGGGAAATCGCGCCGATGCTGATGCGACCGCCGTCAAGAGTTGCTAGGGTTTCTTGAAGGCCGAGGCCCTGCTCTCCGACCAAATTATCCAGTGGTACGCGGACATCGCCATAACCGACGGCGTGAGTGGGCGAGCCGTGCAGCCCCATCTTCTTTTCGGCAGGGCTGACTTTGAGTCCCGGATTATCCGTGGGGACGAGGATAAGGCTCAAAGAGTGGGAGTCGCCGCCTGCTTCGGTGCGAGCCAGGGTTATGATGTATTCGGCGATCGACGCATTGGTTGTCCACATCTTGGAGCCATTGATAACCCACTCGTTGCCGGCCTTGACAGCTTTGGTTTTCACGCCTCCCTGCAGGTCAGAACCGGCGCCCGGCTCGGTCAACGCAAGCGCTCCGAGTTTGCCCTTCCCGCTCGTGACGAGGGGGAGCCAATGTTCTTTTAGTGATTCGCTGCCGTAGTTGACCAGCGGGGCAGTGCCTAGACCGTTGTGCGCGGCCAAAGCCAGGGCGGTAGAACCGCAGCCCCAGCCAAATTCTTCTATAGCAACGGCGGCGCTGACGGCATCCATCCCGGCTCCTCCGTAGGTCTCCGGGATGCTGAGTCCCAGCAGGCCGAGTGCTGCGCCTTTGCGCACTGCCTCCCAGTTGAATTCACCGGTTATATCCACTTCCCGAGCCCTGGGCCTTACTTCCCGTTCTACAAATTCATGGACAGTCTTCTGCCATAAGCGCTGTTCATCGGAAAGATCGAATTCCATGCTCTCTCCTTGAATGGGGTTTTAAGGGCGAAGCTTATTCGCCTCTCTGGGAGTTGGTGTATTGGGTAAATATTTCATTGGCGTCTTCAAATTGCGCCTTGGGAACGAACAGCTGTACCCTTCCCAGCCCATCGATCGTCACGGGATAGATGTGGTGGCCCACCGCTTCCTGGAATAATTCCACCTGGATACCTTCGGCTTCGAGATAGCTCTTGACGATTTCGGCTTCCATCCGTCCGTTCGTTTCGGTTAATATCTGCCATGTGAGCTCGTCCATTTTGACCTCCGACATCTCCGCCAATTGTGACATCAAAATTCTGTCTGGCGGAAACTAAGCCCTCCGAAACAATCCCGTTCTTTATACTCCAGGCGTTTCGCAGAGCTCATAAAGGCGTTATAGCCAATCTCACTCAGGATCATCTGAGCCGGATTGGCCGCTGAATTCAGCTGTTCCTGGATCAGCCTGCCCGTTTCTATTTTCCGTGTGCGGCGATCGCTTGTTTTGCCCAACCTAGGGCAGCCATGGTGGTTGAGAATCCAATTGTGTTGATGCCAAGCATGAGAGTGTGTTCCACTTCTTTAGCGGTGGCGCCCGCCTCCAGCGCCCGGTGAGTGTGCGATTGGACCGCGCTTTCAGAGCCGTTGGCCGCGGACATGCCGAGCTTGATCAACTCACGCGTTTTGCCATCGAGCGGGCCGTCGTTGGCCGCGATCTCACCCAGGTTTTCGTAAGCCTTATAAACGTCCGGATGGTCCTGACGGAATTGCTGGTAGGGTTTCGGAAGCTTGTTCATATTTTCTCCTGATGATTATCTTTATGGGGAATACACGTTGTTGCAGAGAGGGATAAGGGGGTACGGGGACGATGCTGTTCTGCTAACTGTCGGTCTTGGGAAATAGTTCCACAAGAGCATGAGTGAGGTGGTATTTTCCATTATAACTTAGCTCAACTCGAGAGAGCTTGAGCGCGCTTCAATTCAATCGGTGTGCAGGATTAAATGACCGGTGGAAGTCGTTTCGATCCGCAGTGGCTGCAGTGGCTTTTGAGCGGGGCCGCGCAGGACTCTGCCGTTCACATCATAGCGCGAACCGTGGCAGGGACACGTGAAGCCCTCTGGTTTTTCCTGCACCGTACAGCCAAGGTGGGTGCATACCAGGCTTAAGGCGCTAAATCCATTTTGGCTGTGAATGAGCAGCGCGGGAACATCGGGGATGACGGTACGCGAGCCAATGGAATATGTGGAGGCAGGGCCCAGGTCGAATTCTGTCCTGGGGGCAGGCTCGCTTTCAAAATCGAGAAACTTGAACAAGCCACCCAGGCCGACCAGGCCGCTGGCAGTTAGTAAGGCTGCGGTTCCAAGTTTGATAAAGTCGCGGCGGGACGCGTAAGGCATTTTATCTTTGAACCGAGTGACATTCGTGGCAATACTGCGAAGCTTGCTGGTTCACGTTCTGGAGGCAGCCTGAGCCCATTACCGGGCGGATCACGAACTGCTGGCCTGTAGCCTTGCCGATCAACTGATAGGTACCATCCGGCATAACTCGGGTGTTCCAGAGCGGCTCGCCCTTGTCGGTAACCAGGATCGTATCACTGACTTTTAGGTCCACCACCGGGTTGAGTCCCGCCAGCCGAAAAGCGATGTCGTTCGGATCGGTGAGGGTTTTCGTAAGCGGCAGGTCGTTCAGTGTGCCATGGCAGGTTTTACATTGGACATACTGGATTTCCTTCATGTTGGAATGGATGTCGCCATCTCCCATCGCTTCGGTACGCGTATGGCAGTCGATGCAATCCAGTGTGTATTCGCAGGTCGTAAACTGGGCAATTGGTTGGTAGTAATTTTGCAGGCGATCGTTGGCTTGGTCGGTACGCGGCACAAACGTCATCGTGCGCAGGTCATAATTGCCGCGGTTATGACAGGTATTGCACTGCGTGTAGGGGATCGCGGTGGTCAGGTGATGGATTTGGTTCTTCGGAAATGTGGCTATGCCCGGGGTATGGCAGGCTGCGCAGCCGGTGAGCCGGGCATAGTTCGGGCCGTCGATGGGCTGTGCGTTGATATGGCAGGTGGTGCAGTTGGTGGCAAACTTAAGTATGAATGGGTTCGTCTCTTTTGTTGGGTCGAATTCTTTTAGGGCCGGCACACCGGTTGAGGTTGTGATCTGATCGTCGGTAACGGCATGCATCCCAAAGCGGGCCGTGAGGTCGGGCTGCGAGCCAAAAGTGTAGAGGATGTTTGCGATTGCCCCGGCATAAGTGGATTGCACGCTCGTCATGACACGTTGGATATGGTCCTGGTTATCGGCGGCAGTGCCGGAATGGCAGTTGCTGCCTCCGCAGGATTGCTGTACCACTGAAAGGTCCGAAGGATTCGCCCCGCCGCGCATCGTGCTGTGTGCCAAATCGGCATTCAGCGCCAGGCGTTCGCCCCCGTGACAGATAACGCAGCCAAATGTTTTGACCGGGTGCGAAGAACTGATCTCCGGCAAGTCGGAATGGCAGGTAAGGCAATATTCCGGTTGGCCGGTCAGAGTCGGGATCAGCACCACCGGCTTCGGCTGGCGCGAGGTCAGCCACCAGGCTATGACCACCGCGAGAAGCAGGATGCCGGAAGCGATGAGGATCAAGCGCCGCATGGCTGGGCCTTCTCAAGTTCTCGCGCTTGGCCTTCAGCGAACAAAGCATCTTTCCCGGGCTGTCTGCGCCGCGTATATCCTGTACGGATCCATCTTTCTGGTTTTTTTGTTGTTGGCCGCGAGGAGATGTACATGGTTTAGGCACCGGGAAGACTGCCCAGGATCGTAAGGAAAATCAGGAGAACCGCGATCATTGCCACGATCAGCTGGGCCAGGCGGTTTGAGTGCGGGAACCAGCGGCCCAGATCGCGATCGACAGGTTTTGGCAGAATATAGGGAATCAACGCCAAAATAATGAGCAGTGTCAGCGGCACGGCCACGCCCCATAGAAATGGGTCACCCCATTTCAGCATTTGCTGAACCCATAAGAAGAACCAGGGCGCCCGGGTTTCGCCGGATATCGCCGTAATTTCAGTGATGGGCGCCGCGATCGGCGCGGGATTGAGGATGGAGAGTATGATCAGCCCCGTGCCGCAAAATAGCATCGCCAGCACTTCCCGCCGAACCAGCTCGTAGCGCGTGATACGTTGATTATCAGTGCGCAGGGCGGGCGGCGGGACGGCGATCCCGCCATCGCGGCGAACACGGAAGATATGCCATACAATAAGGATCGCTGCGCTAAGTGTGAGCCCAAAAATATGCCAGGTGTAGAAGCGGATCAGTGTTGCCAGCCCGGGCTCCGTCGCACCGGTCAGCACAACATAAAGCGAGGCCCCGATCAAAGGGATGGTTTTGAGGAGATTGGTCCCCACAACCAGCGCCCATTGTATTCCCTGGTCCCAACGCAGGATGTAACCGGTGAAATCCAGCAGGACCGTAAAAACGAATATCCCCAGGCCCAGCAGATAATTAAAGGCCCGCGGAGGAGCGTAAGCCCCGGTGAAAACGACTCGCCCGAGATGGATGGCGCTGACGATCACCAGGAGTTGGGCCGCCCAGAAATGCATGTTCCGGACCAATCCACCCAAGGGGACGAGATAGCTTATGGTCTGTATCGAGAGCGCGGCCTGATCCGGCGTCGGAATGTAATAAAACATTTCCAGGATACCGGTCACACCCAGTATGAGCACCAGGAATAAAGCGATCCCACCCGCGCCGAGCGTATAACGCCAACGGGCTTGAGCCGCGGGAATGGTGGGAGCGTGCAGGTGGTGGAAAAAAGATGGGCGCATGGATGTTCGCGAGTGGGTATTTCTAAAGGATTATCCTGCCGGAATTCATTATAGTCGAGCACGAAAAAACCGCCCCCTTGCAGGAGCGGTTTTGTTTTTCAGGCCATTTTCAGTCGCTGGCTGCCTTTGAAGAGGAAACTGGTCTCTGCTGCAGAGGCTGGACCGGTCGAAGAATTGGGAATTTACGATGAGAAACTTCTGACACAGGAACAGTCTCAGAAAAAACCGGGAAGAAATGAGCCAACAGGGAATAAATCATCAATACGCCTGAGCCTACTCCCACAAGCAGAGCTATTTCTATCCAGGATGGAAAGTAGGTTACACCATTGAGTGATTTCATGGCAAACCAGGTTACATCGAAACGATTAAGCAAGATCCCTGCCGCGACGAATAAGGCGCCAATCAGAGCGGGCTTCCGGGTGGAGCGCAGTCGTTTGATGGAAAACCAGATGATGGGAATAACCACCAGAAGCATTTCGGCCCAGTACAAAACGCTCAGTATGCCACTGCTGAAAAGTAAATCCAGTTTTCCACCCAGGATCAAGTCACCCAGTTTCATCACCAGATACAGGCCCAGGATCCACGGCAACAATCGCCCCAATTTTTCGAGGACTTTCTCGTCGAGCGTCTGTTTGAACATCCAGATACTGACATAAGATCCTATAATGATCGTCGAGATGCCTGCGGCCAGGGATGACACCAGGAAGAACTCAGGCTGAATGATGGAATACCATAACGGGTTCAAACGGTGTACTTGAATCACGAACAATGAGCCGAGAGAAGACTGGTGCATCGATGAAAGTGTGATGCCGGCGATTACCATCGGGATGGTAATTTTTTTGAGGAACTTCGAAATCTTCATGTTCTTGAACCTGTCCAGAATTACCGGGGCAAATTCATAAGTCAGAATACCGCTGTAGAGGGCAATGCACCAACTGACTTCGAAAAGGGCCGAGGTGAGGTTTGGATACACCAGAAAGTGCCAGAAGCGGTCCCAGCGGCCCAGGTCAAAAAACAGGATGACTAACACAGAACTATAACCAAGCAACCCGAAAAGCACGGTAGGGCGGATGGCTGAATGTAGATCATGCATGTGGAAAACATACACCAGGGTTGCCAGTGTAAAAGCCGCACCGGCAAAGGCCACCGTGGTCAGGTCAAAACTGATCCACAGCCCCCAGGGGAAGACCGTACTAAGGTTGGTGGTGGCTCCAAGTCCGGCGTACAACCGGTATAAGCCAGCGCCCATCCCTAAAACGGTCAGGACGGCCAGAACGTACACAAAACGCGGGAGGTCTTTCAACGCCTTGAAGCTTCTTACTTGGATATTGAGGGTCATGGCTTACTTCTCCTCTACGCTGTCGTGGATTACTTCAGCGTGTTCGGGCTCCTGCTCGGTATGTTTTTTACCGAACTTCTCAAGAGCCAGGTAAATACCCGTCATGCCGAGCGCCACGCTTCCCGCAATGATGGGCGTCCCGTCTTCGGTCGCCATGCGGTTGAACTCCGCAGGGGATTGCGTTGTTTGCACTGCCGGGAAACCAATCTTGTCAAACGGGACCGGGGAAATGTAGAAGGTGGACGTGCCGCCGTTCTCATGCTCTCCAAAAACGTGGTCAACGTAGCGGTTTGGTTCGCTGGCAATCCGCTCATGAGCAAGGGTTAGCACATCCTCCCTCTTGCCAAATTGAATCGCGCCCGAGGGGCAAGTTGCGGCGCAGGCAGGCTCTTTTTGACCCTCTTGCAGGCGGGTGACACACATATCACATTTCGTTATCAAGGCAAATTGTTGATCCCATTCAAAATGCGGAACTTCAAATGGGCAGGCATACATACAGTAGCGACAGCCAATACAGCGGTCGTTGTCATACGTCACAATGCCATCTTCATTTTGCTGTAAGGCGCCGACGGTGCAGGCGGATACGCACGACGGGTCAACGCAGTGCATGCAATGATACGGCGCCGTATAATGTTTCAAGTCGGGGTAATCCCCAACGATGCCGGTATCTTTCATCCAGATGCGTGTATGCGTCATCGAGACGTCGTTTTCTACGCTGCAGGCTATCAGGCAGGCGCGACAATCGATACAACGGGACGCATCAATCAAAAAGCCATATGTATGCGCTGTCATGTTCTACTCTCCTAAATATAGCGGCTTGTGTGTCTTGGGCGCAGGCGCATCTGCAATTTTCTTTACCGTTACAAACGTCTGACTCAGGGCCTGGCCGCCGCTGATCGGATCCGTGTAGGTAACGTGCAGGTCCGAGTTGCTGGCGCCGATCCCGTAGGCTGTGGTGAGCCCCATCGAAAGGTGCCCGAATCCAGGGGTCATGTAGACACAATCAGGACGGATGGCTTGAGTCGCCTGCAACTTGATGCGGATCTTTCCAACATCGCTGGTCACCTCGACCATATCGCCGTTTTTCAATCCCAGAGAGGCTGCCGTTTTCGCATTCATCCATAAACCAGGCTCATCATCGTATTTGTGCAGCAGCTGATTGTTTTGTGTGCCGAACTGCGTCTGGCGGGCATCCTTGCCGGTTAGCAGGTAAAACTGACCGGATTTGGGAGCGGGCGGCTCTTCCCAGGCCGGAACACCTGCGAAGCCGGCTTTATCCAGGGTATCGGATCTAAGTTCGATCTTGCCGCTGGGCGTGCTCCACTTGAAAATGTCGGAGTTGCTCTCCGGCAAATCGGCATAGCCGCGGCTGCGAACGGTTTGCAGCGGCACACCCAATGGAGCCAATTGTTGTGTCAGGTAGTCTTCATCATCTTTGTACTGGAAGAAATCGTTGAGGCCCAAACGGGTGCCGAGCTGTTTGTAGATCCACAGCGCCGATTTCCCGTCACCCTGGGGCTCGATCACCGGCTGGCGCAGGAAGGCGCGGTTCCCCACAATGTTGAGCGGATCGTAGCGTTCCAGGTAGGAGGCTTCCGGCAGGACCACATCCGAGAACCAGGCTGTATCATTCATGATGATGTCAACAGTGACAATGAAATCCATCTTGCCAAACGCTTCCAGGGTCTTCTTGCGGTCCGGGAGCGACATGGCGGGGTTTTGGCGCGAGATGAACCAGCCATGGGCGGCGTAGGGATCCTCTGCCACGATTGAGTCGCGCATTTGCTGGAAGACTCCGATCTTGAGTGGGACGAACGGATATTTCCATGCCACCCCATCCAACCGCAAGGCAGAAACCCGTGGATATGCGGGTTGTGCGGGTGCGCCCAGCCCGCCGGATTCGCTGCCGGCCGGGAACATCGTTGTTCCCCAGTTACCGACTATAGCGTTGAGAATGGTTATGGCACGCTCGGTCTGGAAAGAATTGACAAAGTTTGATGTACGCCAGCCGTTGTGGGCCAGTGCATTCGGCCCGGCCGCGGCAAACTCGCGTGCGATGCGCCGGATCGTATCTGCAGGGATTTCGGTAATTCCCGATGCCCATTCAGGCGTATACTGGCGCACGCTATTGGCAACTTCATCAAGGCCAAGCGTATATTGAGAAACAAAGGACTGGTTATACAGCGTTTCGCCGATGATGACATTGAGCAGGGCAAGGTGGAAAGCAAGATCGGTACCGGGACGTATCGGCAGCCATTCTGCAGCTTTGGCAGCAGTTTTCGTGAACCGCGGGTCGAGGTAGACGAGCTTCACCCCGCGGTCAACGGCATGGCTCAAATCATTAGTCTCGGAGTTGGAGATCGCTTCGGCCAGGTTACGGCCGGTGAGAATAATGTATTTGAGCTGGCTGTAATCGCGGTCCGGCTCTTCCATGCCGTAAGTCATCAGGTTCGACACGATCATGGCGTTGAAGCACAACGAGCGCTGCGTGCCGTAATTGGGAGAACCGAAGGCTTGCAGCAGGTTTTCGAACAAAGGCTGCGACAGGTTATGTGTGGACGAAAAGACCATCGCCTCGGGGCCGTATTTCTGTTTGATGTCCAGCATGTTCTTGGCCACGAGATCAAGCGCCTCATCCCAGGAGGCTTTGCGGAATTTACCCTCGCCGCGATTGCCAACCCGGACGAGCGGCGTCAATACACGGTCGGGGTCGTAGGTATTCATCAAACCGGCCTGCCCGCGCGGGCACAGCTTGCCTTTGGAATGGGGATGGTCTGGATTGCCCTCCAGTTTGACCACGCGACCATCTTTGACTTTGGCAAGCAGGCCGCAGCGCCACACGCACATTTCACACATGCTGGCGAGGTATCCGTCGCCGTTGGCGTCCAGCTGCCCATTCTCACGTGCGGCATGCGCCACCATCGGCGGGATGAACTCTCCCAATGCGACCGCGCCGATCGCCGAACCGCCCAATTTTAGAAAGTCACGTCGTGTCAGGCTTTTCGTCATGAGTCTCTCCAATTCGGCCACCAGTGCTCAACTTCAGGGTGAGCACTGGTGGCCGGTTGTTGATTACGCCTTCTCTTTTCGCTGCATGCCCATGCGGTCAATGAAATAGAACAAGAGCAGGGCCATAAGTGAAAAAGCCAATACGGTTAAATAGGGATTGATGTTCCATAGATCGGGAAGCACCACTCCGCCATAGTTAGCAAGTTTGGAGATTTGTGGAAACACCAGCTGATAGGTCAGGCCATAAATGACTGCACCGGTCAGGAAACCAAGCAAACCTGGGACAAGATAATCTAATTTTCCTTCGCCGGACCCGGCGACACAGGTGCCCGGTCAGTATCCGGTGAGCGACATGCCGATCCCAAAGATCAGCCCACCCACCATATTCCCGACGATGTAAGTGGCTGGGACGGCGGGAAAGGTGATCAAACCCAGGCCGCGCAGCCCATAAAGCCCGATCATCGCAACGACCAGGGCGGTCATCATGAACTTCAAGACCGCCATATCCGTAAAACGAAACACGTTGACGATCTTGTTGTACTTTGTCAGCCCGGCTTTGTTCAACGAAAAACCGAAGAACCCGCCGAGGATAAGAGCAATCACATAATTCATTTCAGCTCTCCTTTTCTAGTACCGGTTCCGGTACACGATCAGCGCCGTAACGATACCGGAAGCGAACATCCCGGAAATGAAGATGAAGGCCGCGGGGACCAGCAACATTCCGCCTGAAATCGCCAGGCCGCTCGTGCAGCCCCCGGCGATGCCGGCTGCATATTCCAGGATAATTGCCCCAACGAAGGCCAATACCCAGCGTTTCCAGGTCTGCGGGCCAAAGATCTTCTTCCACTGTGCATCGCTGTTGGCAGAATCTTTCTTGCCCCATTTCAACGTGCCGCTTGTCCAGGCGCCAACCATTCCTCCGAAGAACACTCCGACAAGGAGAATGATGCCCCAATTGATCCCCGGCGGCATCACGAAGTTGAAGTACAGGGTGTCGAAGGCCTTGGGCGCGATGCTCTTGCCGATCATGCCTGCCAGGCTTTCGAATGCGCCGGAGGCTCCCAACAGGCTGTTGGACAACAGAACGGCAAGGATACCCACAATGCCCAGCAAAATACCGGCAACGTAGGGCGACCATACTTCTTTGTGAATGTACTCAGTAACCCATTTCATGATTTCTTCCTTTCACGCGAAGTGAAATCCCTGGTGCTATTCTTTCTTGTTTCGCGAATCATCTTCAGTGAGTCTGTCAATCGAGGTGAGGACTTCTGCAGTCGCTTCGGGTTTTTCCAGCAGTCGCCGCAGCGCCTTGCGCGCATTCGGTTTCAGTTTGGCGATGTCGGGAACCATTTCCACAACGTCGGCCGGGTATTCGCCTTCAACCGGTTTGGTATCTTTGAAGGAAATTCTGACCAGACCTTCGCGATTCAGCACGAGTGAGCCTCCGCCGATTGCCATGGCTGCGATCATGATCAGCAGAATGACATTGCCCCAATTGGTGGGTTGTTCGCCGAGCACGTTTTCGTTGTAGCGTTGCACGTAGTCCACCAGGTTTTTGGGGTCCGGCGCCAGGCCCGCCTGTTGAGGCGCCTGAGGCTGGACGGCCGATGAGGCGGCGTTCGCGGGCGCGGCGGTAGGTGCAGCCGCCGGGGCAGCCGTGGGGGCAGCGCTGCTCGTATCTATTTTGACTCCAAGGGCTGTCGCGTATACCTGCGCGCGTGCATCGAGGTCGTTTGGATGGCACTGTGCGCAGGAGGCCTTGACATCGGCTAACGGCGAAACCAGCCCGGCGTGAGCCGCAGTCTCATCGGTAGCCTGATTGTTCCCGCCATGGCAAATGTAGCAAAAATCGCCAAAGGCGTGCGCCTGATGCCAGCTTGTTCCATCGTTGTTGACGGGATCCTTGGCCTGCACCTCATGGCAGTTCTTACAGGATGATGCTTGTGAACCGCATTGGGCTTTGACGGGTTGAACGACTGCCAGCGCGATCCCCGTTACAAGCAAAGTCAGGGCGCCCGTGATCAAGAGTATGAGATAGAGTTTCTTTATATGCACGTCTTCCTCCACAACCAGAAAATGCTAGGCGACCTTGGTCTCTTCCATCAAATCGGCTCGATGGGCGAAACGATCGCGCATGACGGTTCTGAGCAAATCGAGCGCTTGAATGAGGCGGGGGTCGCTGAGATGGTAGGTAATGGTAGTGCCCTGCCGCACGGTATTAACCAGTCCGCGCTCGCGTAAGATCTTGAGATGCCGGGAGGCTGTAGGCTGGATAAGATCCAATTCGTTCGCCAACTCGGTGACGTTGTGCGGGCCTTCTGCTAACGCATAAAGAATGAGTAATCGCGTGGGATCCGATAAGGCGGAGCAAAAGTCTGCCTCGAGTTGAGAGATTTCCTGTGCCAAAATCGGTGTGACCATAAAACACTCCAATCTATATATGCATAAATGAATATATGCATATAGATAATACATCTGTGAAGAAAAGTACAATAGTGATAGGTGTCACACATTGGAGGCAATATTGTCACGCTATTGTGGATCCCCGATTGGTGCATTTACCCCAATAAAGGGAGCCGCTCACCGGTCCGTTGCTGGCACGACCGGAGATGGGTTGAGAAGATGACCAGAACAGACACTTTTATAATTCCCGTGGCAGGCCAGGGGTAGAAAACAAAAAAAAGACGTCCGTCTGGTTACCGACGGACGTCTCTGGAGTCCTACAGTCTTTTTTTCTGTGAATTGGATTCCGCTAATTCAGGCCGCAAAGTGTTTACGAATACATACCCCAATCCAGGGCGGAGGGATCTTCCATCATTCCAAAATCCCACATATCAGGCAGCATTTCAATGGTTACGGGCTTGTTGAAGGCTTCCACGGCCTTCTGTCGAGTCATTTCTATCATCGCCGGCCCATAAGGGCAAAACGGAGTGGTCAGGACCATTTTCAGGTGGCCTATATCGTTTTCGAGGTTTACATCACGTATCAAACCCAACTGGATGATGTTAAGTCCAATTTCAGGGTCAACTACTTCTGAGAGTCTGGCCCGCACATTTTCGACCAACTCCGGATGCGTGTTGTCTAGCTCCCATTTGATTCGATTGGCAACTTCTTCCTGTTCCTCAGACATATCTAAAGACCTCTGTTTTATATTTTGCTGATGCTCGGCGCAGGTTGCACCACATAGGTGCAATGCGCGCCTCCATTCAGGATACATTGCACTTTCTCGGCGGGCAGGGCCAACATTTTAGAGATCAAGGCCTGGTCTACTATACAAACCTCCGGATGACTGATCCCGATTTGATAATAAGGGCAGGAAATCTCATGGATTTGGTATTGCTCGTCCTTCTTTTCCCACTCCACTGTGAAACCTTCTTCTGCCAGGAGACTCTTGAGAAAATCAAGGCGGTCTTCCATACCCATACCCTGAACCTGATCGGTGTATTCATCGGCCATGTCATCCGCCACTTGGCTGAAAAGCTTGTCCACCATGGGACCTGGCATGGTTTCTTTCATTTGGGTCAGCAATCGCGTGGTGAGACGAAGATATCGCGTGGGGAACTTTTCCATCCCGTCTTCGGTAAGGAAGTAAACGAGACGCGGTCGGCCGACTCCATGACGCTCCTCCTCGGCGGCTACCAATCCCTCAACCTGCAGGTTGGTAAGATGATGGCGAACTGATATGGGGTTAATGCCCACGGCCTCGGCTAGTTCGTTGATGGTACGCCGAGGTTGGTGCAGCAAAGTCTGTAAAATCCGATCACGCGTGCTTTTCATTCAAACCTTCCACATCCAGTTTTTGCAGATGCAGACCTGGACAATTATCGGGTAGTATACCCGTCGTAGCGCGAGCTGTCAATATTATAGATAATTATCATAAATATCCATCTAGGCTATATATTATGGCCGTTAGTAATGAGGAGATCCAAATCTGAGGATCGAAACTAGTGCGAGAACCTGACATCCGGGAAACAGGATATTCTTCAGCAAGGCGCTGCTCATCAAAGGCTCGGCGCGTCTGAAAGGTGCCAGACAACATCCTCCCATTCACCCGCGGGGGTTACCAATGAATTGAACTCATCCCCCGTTTCGTCGCCGCTCTTGTTGAACGCTTCGTGGCTTTCCCACTCCATCAGCCATAATACATCGTTGGGATCTTTTTCCGAGCGGTAGACTTTTGCAGAGTAACACCCGGCATCTTTTGCTTTTTTGACGAACAATTCAGCCGCTTTTCTGGTACCTTCAAAATCATTTACTTTCACGCGCATAGTGATCAGAACAGACATGGTAACCTCCTATACGGCCTAGTGGAAAAGAAAGCAAATTAAGATGATTTTACTCTGAATTTGGCTGCAATTCCAGTAGCAAATCCCCCAATGCACACCGCTGCAAATACGCGCTTGTATTTCTTCAAAGAGGATATACAATATGCTCTAAATCCGGTCTTCGACCGTCTATTTAGCCAAGGAGAAATGGAGGAGCTATGTCATCAGTCTATCGTCCGTCGCGACTATGGATCTTTCTTATATCATTGTTAGGATTGGGCGCGCTTGCTTTCATCGGTTTCAGGGAACTTCAGAACGAATCCTTCGAGCAGGGATTTGAAGGAAAAGCCAAAGTGAGGGAAAGTGGATTTGTTTCCCCGAAGGTTGTGAAATCCTCGGCGAATGTTCCTGCATCCCTGAGCAATTCCGCTCCGTCTGGAGGTTTTACCCCGCAAACCCGTTTGGGCTTTCACGTGGACAATGAATGGGAACCCGCCATCGCGGCCGACACTTTGGGTCATATCTACGTTCTGTATCCTCAGTACGGAGGTGTGCCTGGTTGCCCCACTTGTTATAGCCCCACAATGATCCTGCAGATCAGCAGCGATCACGGCCGTACCTGGGCCTCGCCGACCGTGATCTACCCCGCTGGCTCGACCAGCTATCAAGTTGATGCACAGATTGTAGTGGACAAAATAGATGGCCGGACGGTATATGCCGCGTGGCTGCAAAACAACAAATCTGATGTTGTGGTGGCCAAGTCCACCGATTTTGGGGCAACCTGGTCGGTTGTCACAGCCGACCATACAAACGCTGGCACCGATAAACCAATCTTAGCTGTTCGAGGACAGGATATTTACGTTTCGTATAATCATAGCCAAACAGCCTATGTCGCTTATTCGCATGATGGCGGGGCCACTTTTACAGAAGTCAAGATGAACCATAACGCGAAGCTGGGCTGGTCATTAGGAGGGGGAGGTACTGTCGCGCCTGATGGGAGTGTCTATTTTTCCTGGGATGGCTATGAGGCAAATGGCGGCGCAAAGGGTAACGTCAACCTGTATATTAGCAAATCTGCGGATGGCGGCGCCACCTGGGCAACCAGCCTGTTGGACATTTCTTCTTCACCCCCGGACTGCTCTGCTTTTGACTGCGGGTGGGCCTTCCTAGGTGCAGCGATGACCATGACCTCTGACACCACAGGAAATCTTTATACCCTCTGGAACGCGGGTTCCTCCGCCCAGGGGCCGGAGCGCATCTATTTTTCAAAATCTGTTGATGGCGGGAGTACCTGGTCTGCCAAACAGGATGTTTCCTCTGCGCCGGCTGGCACACAGCACGCCTTCCCTGCGATCGCGGCGGCAGGCAGTGGCGATGTCAGAATCGCCTGGATGGATGCGCGTGCAGCCAACGGCGGCATGGATCGCTGGAATGTCTATTATCGCAGCTCGACCAATGGGGGTAATACTTGGTCCGCCGAGACTGATATCTCAACCTATGTAAGCGGGTTTACCTATATTTTCACCGATGGCTTCCGGTTCCCATTTGGTGATTATTTTGAAATGGATATTGACGAACGCGGCACCACGCACGCGGTGTGGGGTGAGGGCTATAGTTATGACTCACCCGGTTCGATCTGGTATAGCCAGGGCAAGTAAATCGGCCGCAAAACAAAAGGCCCCAACGGTTTTCGCTGGGGCCTTTTGTTGCTTTTCTTGAGGCTGCTTAGTGCCAGAAGGACGGAAAGAAAGTCCGCAGGACCGTTTCGATAATCAGCGCCAGAACGAAGTAATTGCTAAAGACCCGGTTGTGGACGAAACAGACTGTGGAGAACCAGCGCGGCCAAATGGGATAGCCCTCCGGCGGCCCTGCCGGTCGCGGCTTCGACATGCGCCGCAGCGCCATCTGTGCAGGCTTGAAAGCCACAAAGATCAGAAGCATGACGGGTGTAAAGAAGTGGGTCACGAAGATCAAGTAGAGCACGATCACGTACGACAGGACGATGGCTGAAATCGTAACGTAGCGCGCGGCGGTCTCGCCGAGCAGGACCGGCAGCGTCCGCACGCCTTTCACTTTGTCTTCCTTGAGTTTATCGGTGTGCTTGCCAAGGTTAATGGTGACAACATTCAGGCCTACGGGGATGCTGGCTAGAACAACAGCCCAATTCCAGAGGCCGGTCAGCACAAAATACACGCCCGCGATCATGATCGGCCCCCAAATGATGAAGATGGATAACTCACCAATTCCGATATATTTAAGAGGGTAGGTGTAGAAAAGCAAAATCAGGGCGCCGAACGCGAACAATCCCACTACCAGCGGAGCGAAGTGTGTATAGAACATGGCATATACACCGGCCATGGATGCCAATAGGCCGCTGACCCCAAACCAGATCAGGTGTGTTTGCTTGTCCCAGAACCCCTGGGCCAATGGGTGAACCCCATATTGTGTGCGGAAGTAGTTATCCTTGTCGATGCCGCGGCTGAAATCGGTAAAGTCATTGATGAGGTTGTTGGTCCCATGTGCAATGAACAGGCCAAGCGTAAGGATCACCCAGGTCAGAAAATCGAAGGGTTTGTTGTTGGCGTGTAAAAATTGCCAGGCCAGCAAGCCGCCGATCAACCCGGAATAGAGCGTGATCGTCCCGACTGCTGAGCGGGTAGCTATGAACCACTTGGAAAGGATATCGAGCGCATCCCATTCCTTCTTATCTTCCATCCTGATAAGCTGGCTGAGTGACTTGCGCCACATTGCGAAGGTGGTATTCAAGGCGAGTTCCTTTCGTGGTTAGATTAAGTCTATACGCCAAATTAATCCCAAAGGTCCTCTTGGTCGATTTTCGTTGGTTCTCACTTGGGCCGTCTGTTCTGTCTATATCTTGACCCAACGTCAAGCCAATCCTTATGCAAATAGCTCACAAGTACCGAATTCTATCGTCCAATCTCAAAAAAAGGAATGCAATAATTCAGACCAAAATCCCACACATCACCCAATTTATGTTCACAATCCTATCTCTAAAATGGCAAATCGGACGCCCGTATCTGAATTTACTAGAAAAATATCATAAATATTGACTTTTTCGACCAACTCTGCTATAATGCGTCAAAGCCCGAAAGAATGCCATCAGTGCAAAGCTGTCAGACATTTCACACATTGAATGCCACCGGCAGTTATTTGTCTCTATTAATGACCAAAAAAACTGTATTCGACCCTATTCGAATTCGCAAAAGTTGACAAGAAATCATTCCATCATCCCTCATCCGCTTAAAATTCCGTGTAGATAGCGAAAACCTGCCTTCTTGACAGGCAACTAAATTCAACCTTTAGGAGCACAGGCGCATGTCGCAACTAGAAATCAAGAACCTGCACGTCGGTATAGACGGCAAGGAAATCCTCAAGGGCGTTACATTAACGGTGAAACAGGGCGAGATTCATGCCATTATGGGGCCAAACGGCACCGGCAAATCCACCCTGGCATATACGCTCATGGGGCATCCCAATTACGCTGTTACCGAGGGAGAGGTTCAATTCAAGGGCAAGAACCTCCTCGAGCTTGCACCGGACGAACGCTCAAGGGAAGGCATCTTTTTGGCCTTCCAGTATCCGGTTTCCATACCAGGCGTGACGGTGGCCAACTTCCTCCGAACCGCACTTAATTCCCGGCGTCGCGCAGTCAACCCGGAAGATAAGGGCATGCCCATCCCCGAGTTCCGCAAAATGCTCAAGGAGAAGATGGAGTTGCTCAAGATGGATCAGACCTTCGCAGGTCGTTATCTTAATGACGGATTCTCCGGCGGTGAAAAGAAGCGGGCGGAGATCCTTCAAATGGCGGCACTCAAGCCGGAAATCGCGATTTTGGACGAGACCGATTTAGGGCTGGATATCGATGCGCTGCGGATCGTGGCCGAAGGGGTCAATGCCCTAAGTGGACCAGGGTTGGGCGTTCTGGTCATAACGCATTATCAGCGATTACTTAATTACATTAAACCGAATTTTGTGCATATTATGCTCGATGGGCGAATCGTTGAATCTGGCGGTCCGGACCTGGCTCTCCACCTTGAAGAGCAGGGCTATGATTGGGTGCGCGAGAAGTACGAAGAGGTTGCCTAGCGAGATTCTGAATACTGGGATCTTTGGCAGTCTCCCCGAGGTTCAAAACGGGGAGGCTCGCCCCCCGATTATTAATGGAGCTGAAATGGCTGAAGACGCAAAAATTCTGGAAGATATTGGTGAGTACAAATACGGCTTTCACGACCGCGACGATAATTACTTCTTCAAGTCGGAGCGCGGTCTATCACGCGAGGTGGTGGAAAACATCTCCCGAATGAAGCAGGAACCTCAGTGGATGCTTGATTTCAGGCTCAAAGCGCTGGAGCATTTCTTGACGCGCCCCATGCCAACCTGGGGACCGTCTCTGGATGGATTGGAACTTGACAAAATCTTCTACTACGTCAAGCCAACCCAGAAGAGTGAAAAATCCTGGGAAGACGTTCCCGATGACATCAAGAATACCTTCGATAAATTGGGTATCCCAGAGGCCGAGCGCAAGTTCCTGGCAGGTGTAGGCGCCCAATATGAGTCAGAGATGGTGTACCACTCCATATTGGAGCATCTGGAGAAACAGGGCGTGATCTTCCTTTCGATCGAAGATGGCCTGAAGCAACACCCCGACCTGTTCAGAGAATACTTTGGCACGGTCATCCCGATCGAAGACAACAAATTTGCTGCTCTTAACTCCGCGGTGTGGTCGGGCGGCTCATTCGTGTATGTGCCGAAAGGTGTTAAAGTGGATTTGCCTTTGCAGGCATACTTCCGGCTCAACACTGCAAATGTAGGTCAGTTCGAGCGAACCCTTATTATCGTCGACGAAGGCGCCTCGGTGCATTATGTGGAAGGCTGTACGGCGCCGCAATACACCACCAATTCATTCCACAGTGGCGTAATCGAGATCGTGGTTAAAAAGGGCGCGCGATCCCGTTACTCCACCATCCAGAACTGGTCAACCAATGTCTTCAACCTGGTGACACAACGCGCCAAGGTCTATGCAAATGGCTCACACGAATGGGTGGACGCCAACCTTGGTTCGAAACTCACCATGAAGTATCCATCCTGTTATTTGATGGAAGCGGGCGCCCACGGTGAAATGCTCTCGATGGCGTTTGCCGGCGCGGGTCAAATCCAGGACGCCGGCAGCAAGATGCTGCACTTTGCGCCCAATACATCCAGCAAGATCACCTCAAAATCCATCAGCAAGGGCGGTGGGCGAACTTCCTATCGCGGGATGGTCAAAGTCCACAAAGGCGCGAAAGGCGTAAGGTCCAATGTGGTTTGTGATGCGCTTTTGATGGATCCCCAGTCGCGCTCCGATACTTATCCCACCATTGAGATCGATGAAGATGATGTGACCATCGGTCACGAAGCCTCGGTCAGCAAAGTGGGTGAGGAACAGCTTTTCTACCTCATGTCGCGCGGGCTTAGCCAGGAACAGGCCACCGGCATGGTGGTTTCCGGGTTCATCGAGCCGTTGGTCAAAGAATTGCCAATGGAGTATGCGGTTGAAATGAACCGCCTAATCCAACTTCAAATGGAAGGGTCAATCGGTTAGTATGCAGGAAAAGCCCAAGGTTGTCGTTTCGAGAACCCGACGAACCGAAACTGCCACAAAGGAATTTACATTCACCCAGGCTGATATCGCCAACGGCAGGGGAGACATCGCATCCTACCGCACGCGTGCCTGGGATGCGTTCAAGCGCCTTTCCCTGCCATCCACCTCTGAAGAAGCCTGGCGCCGGACTGATATTCACACTTTGCCTGCCGAAAGTTTTGTGCTTCCAAAACAAGGCGCCTACAAAGACTTCCCTTCCGTTCCGGAGGATTTACTCAGGCCACTCGTTGCGGATGCTCACGGCGGTCAGATTGTGTTATTGCCGGGAGGCGCTACGGTTGAACTGGATGAGAAACTGACCCGAAAAGGGGTCATTTTCACCGATTTGCAGACTGCTCTCGAAAAGTATCCTGAGCTTGTGGCAAGAATGCTCGGCCAGACTGTGAATGTGGAAGAAGGGAAATTTTCGGCGTTGGCGGGCGCCTTTGCCCAGAACGGCATCGTGCTCTATGTCCCCAAAGGTGTCACTGTTGAGGAGCCCTTCCACTCAGTGTTCTGGGGCCCGGGTGTGAACTTTGCTCATATTTCCCATTTGTTGGTGCTAATCGAAGAAGGCGCATCCGCAACCTACGTACACGAGTTCGGCCTCTCCGACTGAGAAGACAGCTGCCATGCATGCAGGGATCGTGGAGATCAAAGTTGGCAACGGTGCGAATTTGAGGTTCGTCGAATTGCAGTCCTGGGGCAAGCACGTTTGGAATTTCTCACACGAACGGATACGCGTCGAGCGCGGCGGCACCCTCGATTGGATATTCGGCGCCGTCGGTTCGAGATTGACCAAGAACTTCTCGGAGTTAGATCTGGCCGGTGAAGGTGCAACAGGCCGGATGTCGGGTTTCTATTTCACCGATGGTTCCCAGCATCTTGACCACGACACCCAACAGAACCACCTTGCCCCAAGCACCACCAGCGATTTGCTGTTTAAAGGTGCTTTGAAGGGGAACAGTCGCTCTGTATGGCAGGGTATGATCTATGTGGCTCCCCAAGCTCAAAAAACAGATGGTTATCAGGCAAACCGCAACCTTGTATTGAGCGAGTTGGCTAGAGCCGACTCAATCCCAGGTTTGGAAATCCTTGCGGACGATGTTCGTTGCACACACGGCGCCACCGTCGGCAAATTGGAGCAGGAACCGCTTTTTTATCTTAAATCGCGGGGGATCATGCAGAAGGAGGCAGAACGGCTGATGGTGGAAGGTTTTTTCGACCCGATCATGCAACGTATTCCTTTTGAAGGCGTGCGGGCGAGGTTCCAGCAGGCCATTTTGGAAAAGATGGGGTAGGGACCGGAGAGAATTTCCGGTTAAAAACATTCGAAGGGATTTTCGTCAGGAACTCAAATGGCAACCAAGAGAAAAACTACTAATCAGAAAGCAACAAGGGCATCGGCAAAAATCGCAACTCGTCCGACTAGAAAGCATGCGGCAGCGCTCGCTGCGCAAAGCTCTCCAAAACCCGCTATTAAGACTATGACCAAGGATAATCCTAAACCGGCCCTGGCTGTAAAAAACAAGCTCAACAGCACGGGTGCCATGCGCGTGCCGCGAATCGCAAGTTCGGCAGCTGCCGCGCAACGACAGGCGGTCCGGCTGGCGCGAGCACCGCAATTCACTTATATGAATGCGCCTGGAGCGGAAGACGCCTTCGACGTGGGTAACCCGGTTGAGGTCTTCTGCGATCACGAGAAGGACGGCGAGCGGGTACGCGGTTGGGTCAGAGGAACTGTCGTTCAGGTCGATAACAAGTTAGTCGCGGTGCAATTTCGCTCCAATGTATTCCTGACCGATGGGTGGATGGTTCCGGATCGCATTTTGTGGTATTCACTTACCTCGGATCAAATCCATGCCGCCGGCGCCGGTAAGAAGGGAACCAAAAGAATTATCCCAGATTACTAGAGAAATCGATAATCTGATATATCGTATAGAAAAGTCTCGTACCCCAATCACACGCTATGACATTTGACGTTAAACGGATCCGCCAGGATTTTCCGATTCTAGCTCGAGAAGTTCACCCAGGTGTGAAACTCATCTATCTCAACTCGACGGCCACTTCGCAAAAACCCGAGGCAGTCATTGAGGTGATGAACACCTTTTATCGCAACTCCAACGCCAATATACACCGCGGAGTTCACACATTGGCCGAAGAAGCGACCGCCCAGTATGAACAGGCGCGCGTTAAGATTGCAAAGTTCATCAACGCGGCATCGGCACACGAGATTATCTACACGCGCAATGCCACCGAGTTGATTAACCTGGTGGCGTATTCCTGGGCGCGGAATAATCTAAAATCGGGCGATTTGGTCATCCTGACCGAAATGGAACACCACAGCAACCTGGTGCCGTGGCATATCCTGGCTGCGGAACGCGGCGTCAGACTCGAGTTCATTCCCGTCACGGATGAGGGACTACTTGATCTTGACGCTTATCGCGGGCTACTCGCCCAAGGCCCAAAGCTGGTATCTTTTACACACATGTCCAACGTTCTGGGTACGATCACTCCGGCGGCAGAAATCATCCGCTTAGCTCATGAGGCTGGCGCAATTACGGTGCTAGATGCGGCTCAATCGGTTCCGCATACCAAAGTGGATGTTCGGGCTCTGGATGTCGATTTTATGGCGTTTTCTGCCCATAAGATGTGCGGCCCCACGGGTATCGGCGCATTGTACGGCAAATCCAATTTGCTTGAGTCCATGCCGCCTTTCCTGGGCGGGGGCGACATGATCAAGGAAGTAAAATTGCGTTCCTTCCGTCCGAATTCGGTGCCACACAAATTTGAGGCGGGCACGCCCGCCATTGCCGAATCAGTCGGTTTTGGTGCGGCTGTGGATTACCTTACCGGAATCGGAATGGAAGAGATTGCCGGTCACGAGCACGAGATCATCGAATACGCACTTGAACGATTGGAAGAGGTTCCGGGTCTCAGAATATTTGGACCGGCCGCTTCCAAGAAGGGCGGTGTGGCCTCATTTACTTTTGATGGCATCCATCCGCATGATGTGGCGCAAATATTAGACCGAGACGGTATCGCCGTCCGGGCGGGTCATCATTGTGCGCAGCCACTGCACGAGAAGTTCGGAATCCCGGCAACAACGCGTGCCAGCTTCTATCTCTATTCCACCAGGGAGGAAGTGGACGCGCTGATCAACGGTCTTTACAATGTAAAAAAGGTTTTCGGCTAATGGACGATCTATACCGCGAAGTCATCATTGAACATTATAAGAATCCAGGCTTTCGCGGGCGATTAAACCCACATGATATTTCGTTTGAAGATAGCAATCCGCTCTGCGGTGATCATATCGTGATCGACTTAAAGGTGGATCGTAATAATAATGTAACAGATGCGCGTTTTGACGGACACGGATGCGCCATTTCTCAGGCTTCTGCGGATCTGCTCGTGGAATCCATAATTGGAAAATCCCTTGATGAAGTCAAGTCGTTGAGTAAACAAACCATTCTGGATTTACTTGGAATCGATCTTGGGCCCGTGAGACTGAAATGCGCGCTTCTGTCTCTAAAGGTATTAAAGGCAGGTGTTTACGGGCTGGGCGAGGCCAGCGATGAACTGGTGGAGTAAGGCTCGCTGAAGGTAACCCCAGGTTACCCAAGGAAGTACAAAAAGCTGGCCAGTGAACCGTGAACAAGCGGGCCGATTATTCACATTGCACGGGGTATTCTGGATAACCATGTATAACTATGCTACGTTTGACGAATCGAAAGTTGATTTTCTGGAAATTGCACCAGCCAGCGAACTGCCCGACGGTGAGAGGCTGTTTGTGGAAATTGAGGGCAAACCGATCGTGATCTTTAAGATCGGAGGCCAATTCTTCTCCATCGCCGATGTTTGTTCGCACGATGACGGGCCGGTAGGGGAAGGACGATTGGAAGGATATAACATCACCTGTCCGCGTCACGGGGCGCAATTCGACATACGCACCGGAAAAGTCATCCAGATGCCGGCCGTTGTCGATATCCCCGCGTATCCAGTCAGGGTGGTCGACGGGATGATACAACTTGGTATTCCGAGAGATTAGCCAATTACTGTGCAATATAAAAAGGCGGAGTTTCATTCCTCCGCCTTTTTATATTGTAAATACCTCGATTACCAGTCGCCCGCATAAGCTATGCTGTAAGGTTTGGTTATGTTCTCAACGTGTATTCGCCGTAACTCCACAAATTGACGAATCGCCAGATTGTCGTGGGCAATCCAGGAAGCCAACATCGCGCCTGCCGACATAGGGCCAAACCTGGACGTATATGTAATATCCCAGTTCGCCCTGAAGAGACCCTTAAGCCATTCCATTGATTTTCCACGTTCTGCAAAGAATTTATCCTGCATCCCTGCGAAATCCTGTTCGTTATAGTTGCGGGCAGTTACCCAGTTTTGAGGACGAATAGTATGCCATTCTTTATTCTCAGGATCCAATATAAAAGAAAGGTGTTCACGGAAATCCTCACGTTCCTCATCGTGTAAGTGACAGAGAAGCTCCAGGATTGACCAGGACTCTGGGCTGGGCTTGAGACGCGCTTCTTCCTGGGAAATGCCGACCAATAAAGCGCGAATCATTTCGGTGCTTTCTGCAAGCTCTTGAAAGAGGTCTTCAAATCTCATCTATGCTCTCCTTTCAGTCACTCATTAACCCTTCCCCAAGCCGATATTTATTCGCAAACCTCAAATTTACCTACGATCCGTAAAATATCAAACCCTTCGGCGAAGGCCCTCTCCGCGAGCGCCCCATGTCGAACCATTATCGAGCGTGTCAAGCCGCTGTCAAAATAGTATTTATCGCGGTATGTTTCGTATTGTGATAATGCCCCGATTTTGGCATTTACATCTTCTTCGGTAACTTCAACCAGAAAATCGGGGAAGAAGCCGTGAGAAGAGCGCACAACGTCGAAGCCCAGCACGGTGATGCCACGAAAGGCGCGGAGAGCCTCGTCGGTCATTGTATTATGATCCTGATGGACGTCCTGCCGACTGTGGACGAAAATGATGTCGGGCTGGAAGTCGGCGCGGAGCTTCAGGAAATATTCCAAGATTTCCTGCCGCGCCTCAGGGAAGATGCGGGTGGTAAAAGGCCCAAAGAGAGCGCAGTCCTTTGATATACCCAAGATGGCCATGCTCCTGTAGTGTTCATCCACGACATTCTTGAGCAGGGGATTCTTCTGGTTATCTGAGAGCGTAACGCACAATACCTGACTGATGGGCGCGATATGATGGATCAACGCCCCACAGCCCAACTCGATATCGTCCGGATGTGCGCCCAGGAAAAGCACGCGTTTACCGTAAAAGATCATAAGAGTGCGGCCCTATTAAGGATTCTGCAAAAACAACCGCGACGCGAAGGAGAAATTTGCTCCGGGAAAAGAACACCACCCTTCACAAGATGGATCCTTATTTGGACGCCAAAATGCCGCCGACCACTTTCGTCATTACCAATTTCCCGTCCCGGTCGTGCCACTTTTTTGCAACCATTTCAATGTAGCCGATCAGGGCTTCATACTCTTCCTTGCCGTTAAACATGGAAGTCCAGAGTTTACGGTCCTCGGAGAGAGAGGCGCGGGTATATTCCATGAAGGGCTCCACTGAGGGAAAGGTAATTGGATTTTCAAAAGTCAATAATTCCGTCCGAGAAAACAACCCTTCAATTGTGTGGAAAATATCTCCTTCAAAGCGCGATGACCCTGGCATGGGCGGAATGGGGCGGTTCGTCGCTTCCTTGATGATCTCATAGAACATTTTCTTGTTTTCCGGCAACGGGCCGGTAACAAAGAGCCGCCCACCTGACTTTAGTACGCGCCTAGCCTCGCCAAAAGTAAAACCCAGGTCAGAGGCATAGTAAATTGCAAAGGCACTCGAAACCAGATCGAATGTGTTGTCCGCAAATTCGAAAGGCTTATTGAAATCCAAGAATTGAAATGTAATCCGGTCGCCACGCTCGCTGTTTCCCGCGCGGGCTTTTTCAAGCAGCTCGTTGGAAAAATCACCACCGATAATCTCGGCGCGCCGTTGGGTGAAGTCGCTATAAAGGAAACACTGTTTGCCGGCGCCGCATCCCACGTCGAGGATCTTCATACCGGGTTTGGGCTGAAGGACCTCAACCGTCCATTGGTCTATATTTCGCGCCCCATATTTTTCATGTATGTCAATACGCTTCAAAAGATCCCGGGTGTTTTCCTGGTAATTAATTTTCATGGATACCTCTTTGATAAATTGGCAGGGCTAATATACCACACAGAAATAAAAACCGCCGGATCAGAGAGCGACGTTTACGGGCCTTCTTCCGATTACGGGAACTGCCTGGTAGTTCGTTGGGAAATAATCAGTCTTATTGCGAATTCGGTGTGTAGGCCGGATTGGCTGGTCCGCATGGGATAATTCAATGTCAGATGGTATCATACGCATCGGGTCGATCATGGTGCTAATGCATCTTTCCTTGGCTTGGCCGCTGAAGATGACAACTAAGCGTCTGCCGACCAAACGACTTGCATCTTTAAAAGCAGTTGACATGTCCACTTATGTTGGGTCTTCTGAGATAAACGGCAGTCACGATGCAGTTCATAACGATACTATTATCGTCGGTGCCGGGCCAGCGGGTTTAGCGGTTGGGGCTTGTCTTAAACGGGCCGGTATCCCATGCCTTATTTTGGAACAGGCCGACAGAGTGGGGGCATCGTGGTACCGGCATTATGACCGTCTCCATCTGCATACCGCCAAAGCATATTCCAGTCTACCCTTTTTCGGTTTTCCAAAGGATTATCCGCGCTATCCTTCACGCCTGCAGGTGATCAGTTATCTGGAGGCGTACGCACGGCAATTTCAATTGGAGCCCAAGTTCGGTCAGCAGGTCATTGGGGCACGTTATGTTGACGGTGGCTGGGAAGTTCGGACTCAGGATGCCCGCTACCAAGCTATGAATCTCGTGATCGCTGCAGGCTACAACCGGGAGCCCTACCTTCCTAACTGGCCCGGACAGGACGCCTTCGGGGGCGTCGTCATGCACAGTTCGCAATATCGAAATGGCGAACCCTTCAGGAAACAAAAGGTCTTAGTGGTCGGGTTCGGCAATTCTGGCGGCGAGATTGCCATTGACCTGTGGGAGCATGGAGCCCAACCGGGCCTGGCTGTCCGGAGCCCGGTCAATGTAATCCCACGCGAGTTGTTGGGTATCCCGATCCTGACAATTGCCATCGTACAGCGCAAACTGCCGCCGCGCTGGGCCGATGCGATTAATGCTCCTATCCTACGCGCCGTTGTGGGTGACCTGACGGGCTTTGGGCTGCGCAAGCTGCCACACGGGCCAGTCGCCCAAATACAAGGCGAGGCCCACATCCCGCTGATCGATGTTGGAACGATCAAGCTGATCAAGCGCGGCCAGGTCGCCGTGTACCCGGGTCTCGAAAGGTTTATCGAAGACGGTGTCATATTCGCCGATGGAAGACGGGGGAAATTTGATGCCGTGATCCTGGCCACCGGGTATCGCCCGCAGGTCAACAAATTCCTGGATGGGGCTTCCTCCGCCTGCAACGTAAATGGCATACCGTTGTCCAGCGGGTACGAGATGCCGCTGCCGGGGTTGTTTTTCTGCGGGTACTACGTCTCGCCGACAGGCATGCTGCGGGAGATTGCTCTCGAGGCGCGGCGGATTGGCTCTGCCATTGCGCGAAGAAATCCAAGGCCAGCGGATGCCTAACGAGGACGCGGGCTGCAACTGGTCACGTTCGGCGCGGAACCTCTGCGCAGACTAAGGGAAATAACGCGCCATTCTATTATCGGCACTCCCTGTGTCTTAATTGAATTTCACTGCAGAGGCCTGGTAACCCTCCCGTAAAATGGGATGTTGACAGCCTGCCCTTGTACCGGCGCAAAGGCAAATTGAAACAAACGGAAGTCCTTTAAATCAAGAACCCTTAGTGCAGTAAATAAAAGCAACTCGCGACCGGGTTTCATAGTGGCGATAACGAAGGACGCTCTCCATAAGAGCGTCCTTCGAATAATAGATCTAATAGATCAGTACAAATCATGGAGCGCAGAGACCCCGACTTCTAGCCTCCCAGGAGTGTTTGCAATTCTTCCTGTATCGCCTCGCAAACCTTGGGAAGCACCTGCTGAACAGCCTCACTCAATCCGGCCCCCAGCTGCAGCTGACCGGCTTCGATGCCGATCAGTCGAATGGGGATGTCATGCTTCGCCGGATTCAGTAAACGATCCAGTTGAAGGGTCTCGGCGACTCCCCAACCGTGAGCGGACTTTGTATCAATGCTGAACGAGGATAGCTGCTCAGAACTGAGGCGGTAAAGGGTCCCCGGAACAGCCGAGCTTTTGACGGCATCAACCAATATAGCAGCTTCAGACCCATCGAGCAGGTCGAGCAAGCCCAACCCGGGGATTTCCTGTATATGCACGTTGAGTCCTTGCAACTCCGCTGTTTCAGGATATTGTTCCTGCCATTGACGAACAGCCTCCAGCCCGACAGCATCGTCGCCGCGCAAACTCTGGCCGATGCCGATCACCGCGATCTTCATGCTTACTCAACCTCGTCCACTCTTAGCTTCAGGAAATGGGTTGCACACGAAATACACGGATCATAGGCGCGAACAAGATGCTCGGCCGTGCGTGTAGCTTCTGCCTCGGGCATCATCACTATCTGAGGCGCCATTGCGAACAGGTCTGCTTCGATGCGTGGAAGGTTTTGGGCTGTGGGTGGCGTGATTTTGGCAAATTGGACCATGCCCCTTTCATCAATCTTGTAGCGATGATACAAAAGGCCGCGCGGCGCTTCGGTCGCACCCGCTCCCTCGCCAGCTTTCAAGATTAGCTCCACATGAGCTGGACCTTCCGGTTTGTAATCCTTGACCAGCTGGATAGCCTCTTCAAAGAATTGCACCAATTCAACGGCACGGGCTATCAGTGATTTATAAGGATTCCTCAGAGGCAGTTTAAGCTTCAAATCTTTTAAGGCCTGCTTAGCGGAGGGCAATAGCTGCTCATGGTTGAGATTCAGGCGAGCCAGCGGGCCAACAAGATAGGTATTTCCATCGATGGTATGGCCGTGCAGCGCGTTGGAGTGTTTGACATGTTCTTCGAGGTAGCCCTGCTCAAATTCCGAAATCGCCAGTTTTCTACCCTTCGAAGACCAAATGTCGCCCTCGATTACGCCATATTCGTCAGGATGGTGGAGGGCAACGAATTCATAATCAATCTCGAGTTCCGGATAGGGTAAAGTCATTGCCCATTTAACGCAATCAATAGAAGTCTGCAACCCCCATTCCAGATCAGGCAGCAGGTGCTGGAACAGAGCGGCATCGGGCCAGCTGTAGAATCCGCCAACACAAACGTTCACGGGATGCACCGACCTGCCCCCAATGGCTTTCAATATTTCATTCCCGATCTTCTTTAGTCTCAGAGCGTTCTTCACGACCTCCGGCGCGATTTCGGCCAGCTCAAACGCCGACTCTTTACCAAATAAATCCGGAGCCTGCAGCATATATATGTGCAGAGCGTGACTCTCCATATACTCACCACAATACATTAATCGTCGAAGCGCACGCACCTGGGAGCTTATTTTGACGCTCAACGCTTTTTCAAGGGCGAAGGCTGAGCTCATTTGATACGCGACAGGACAGATCCCGCAGATACGGGCGGTGATGTCGGGCACTTCCTGCAAGAAGCGGTTGTGGAGAAAACCTTCGAAGAATCGAGGGGGCTCGTAAATGTCCAGACGGATCTCTACAGCTTTGCCGTCTTGAAGGCCGATAAATAGGCCGCCTTCGCCTTCCACTCGGGCCAGAGCTGGAACTTCAATCGTCTTCATTTTGTCTCCTTGGAAGCCGCTAAAATGGCATCAGCTGTTTTGCGGAATGACGGGGCATAGCCGCTAACGCCGCGGAACAAACGAGCGGCTTCACCTGGATAGCGCTCCAGCCTTTGTGTAATATCTGCAAGAGACTCGAAGTTCATTTCACGAGCAGGACCAAAGCAACCGTAGCAACCGCGCCCATAGGATGGGCACAGCGCGCCGCATCCGGCTACAGTTACTGGACCCAGGCAGGGAATGCCCTTATCTACCAGCACGCATATTGTGCCACGCCTCTTGCAGTCCAGACAGACCGTGTAATTTGGAAGATTGGGTTTCCGGTTGTTGAGAAGAGCTACAATAACCTCAATAACCTGGGTCTTATTAACCGGACAACCCCACAATTCAAGGTCCACCGGGACATAATCAGACATTGGCTTGGATGTCTTTAGATAATGTAAATACTCGGGGTGCGCATAGACTACTTTGGCATATTCATCAGCGTCTGCAAAATTTCGCAGGGCTTGAATGCCCCCGGCAGTTGCACAAGTGCCGAGAGCTATAAGGATCTTTGCCTGTTGTCGAATTTCCTGAATCCGCTCGACTTCGTGCTCCGTTGTGACAGAGCCTTCGACGAGGGCGATATCGTAAGGGCCTGGTTTGACAGCGCTTGTAGCCTCAAGGAAGAAGGCGATATCAACCGCATTTGCCAGATCCAACAGCTCATCCTCCATATTGAGAAGGGAAAGCTGGCAGCCATCGCACGACGAAAATTTGTAAACAGCAACCGTTGGTTTTAGGTTCGTCATTAGAATTCCTCCACATTGAAGAATGGCTGCAATGCATCAAAACGGAAAATGGGCCCATCCTTGCAAATGAAGTAGGGGCCGAGCTGACAATGGCCACAAGAACCCTGACCGCATTTCATGTTGCGTTCGAGGGAAACGAAAATGCTCTCAAGTGGGATCCGGCGAGCAAGGGCCTCGTAGATCACGAAACGGATCATGATCTCTGGCCCGCAGGTTAGGACAGCGGTCTTGCGCGGGTCCAGGCGAAACTGATAAAACCACATGGGGACCACGCCGACGCGACCCGACCAGTCTGCGTCGCCCCGATCAACCGTCACTTCAATGGTGATATCCGCTTTTCGCCAGGTCTCATATTCTGAGGTGTACATTAGATCGTTAGGAAGTCTTGCGCCGTATAGGACGGTAACCTTGCCATATTTTTCGCGATTTTGAATTATGTGATACAGAGCCGGGCGCAGGGGAGGAAGGCCGATCCCTCCGCAGGCAATAAACACATCTTTTCCTTCCAGTTCTTTCATGGGCCAAAAGGTGCCAAAAGGACCTCGTAATCCCAGTTGGTCCCCAACTTTCAGCCGACTTACAGCACGCGTTACATTACCGGCGAATCGGATGGTATGTCCAAGTGTGGAATGGTCCTTTGGATCTGAACTGATCGATATTGCGGCTTCTCCGAAACCGGGGATATAAACCATGTTGAATTGACCGGGCTGGAAGTTGTAAGTGTTCTGAATGGAAGAATCAACAAATTTCATCCAGTAGGTGGAAACGCCTTCAATTTCCGGCGTAATGCCGGTCACTTCAGCCCAATATGGCTCAAGAAGGTGGTCAGTGTGAACTGCTACCGGCCTCATTATCTGGGACGTGGTCATCGTAGTTTTTCCTTCCGAAGTGCGGGAATTTCCTGGGTCAAGTCGATTTCGGCGGGACACCAGGTTATACAGCGTCCACAACCTACGCAGCCGAAGGTGCCATATTGCTGTTTCCAAGTTCCCATCTTGTGGGATAGCCATTGGCGATAGCGAGAATTAATTGTGGGACGTGTATTTCCGCCTGCTTGATATGAGTATCCGGGGTTAAAGCACGAATCCCAAACCCGTTCACGATGAGTTTCTGCGCCGCTCAAGTTCATTTGATCTGTCGCGTCCCAGCAGAAACAGGTGGGGCATACCTGGGTGCAGTTCGCGCAACTCAGACAGCGCTTGGCAATTTCGGGCCAGTACGGATTATCCAGATTGTTCACAATCATCTCAGGAAGGTCGCTGGTGTCGAGGGTGCGACCCATTTGCTGCGCGGCACTCTCAAGGCCCCGCTCTGCATTATTTAGAAGGAACGCACTGGCAAGCTCAAATGGAATGCCGACCATAAGATTGCGCGCCAACTCCGAGCCGATCGTCAGCAAGAAGACGTCATCGAGTTCGGTCAGGCAAATGTCGAAGCCATCATTTACACGGGGCCCAGTCTCCATGGAGGCGCAGAAGCATGTACCAGCCGGATGCAAACAATTTACAGCGAGAATAAACACCTTTTCGCGGCGTGCGCGATAGACGGGATCATTGAAGTCTTCCCGCAAGAATGCCCTATCTTGTATTTGAATTGCCGCCAATTCACAGGCCCGGACGCCGATGAAAGCATAACTGGTCGTATCCTGAGGTGGCGTAGTCAGCTCCCAGTTTTTGCCCTCTTTCTGCAGGGTGAACAAGTCGAGTTTGGGCGGGAAAAGGAATTGCTTCCAGGATTGCGCTCCAGGAATCAGGTCGAAATAACGATTATGTCCGGTGTAGATCAGGCGAAAATGTCCGGCTTCCTGCTCTGTGATATAACCCCGCGGCAACTGATCCAGGGTGTCAACCGGCTCGTATACGAGGGTATCATTTTTTACGCGAGGGCCGACCGTTTGATATCCCGCTTCCTTTAAGCGACCCAAGATTGTATCGAGCGCCTCTTTTTGAATGGAAATTGTGCTCCCGATTTCTGGTTGGCGATCACTAGGCATTTTTTGTCTCCGGGTTAGCAAACATATCCAAGAGTTGCAACCGAGTTACTAGCAATCGGCCGGCAACCACATTGGCCAACCTGCGCATAACCAAGTAGCCGAGGTCGTGGTCTTCATCGCAAATCTCACGCAGCTTCTCGGCATTGATACATACAATCAATCCATCTACAACAGCAGTGGCCCCCGCCGTGCGCTGATGAATGGTGGGTGTAACGCTAGACCATCCAAAAACCTCCCAAGGCTCTGCGGTGTAGAAACGGACCTTACCACGGTGGGGGACAAACATGTCCAAAGCCACGCGCCCCTCAATGACAATATAAACGCATTGTTCCTTATCGCCCTCGCGAAACAAAACTTCACCAGCCTTGACCTGGCGCAAGTTTGTGATTTCCGCGATCTTCTGAACATGTTCCTGGCTTAATTCGCGAAACCATGGAATTTTCTGAAGTTCTTTGCTTATGCTTTCCCAATCATCCATTTCGGTCTCCTTCGACAAAATTCCCAAAATCACAGATTGACAATCTATCATTTGTAATATTTGTCACAAATAATAGCAAGTGCGTTCTTTCCTATTTCCACAAGTAGCTTGTCATGGCTTTTTGAGAATGAAATATGCTAAAATGCCACCAATCTACGTGGAGAATTTCATCGATGAAGAATATCATTCAGCCAGTAAAAGGAACGCGGGACTTCTACCCCGAACAAATGGCCGTCCGAAACTGGTTATACCAGACGGTGCGGCTTGTTGCGGAGTTTTTTGGTTATCAGGAATATGAAGCGCCGATGTTGGAAACCCTGGAATTGTATGTGGCGAGATCCGGCGAGGAATTGGTCAAAGAACAATCCTATGTTTTTCCCGATCGAGGCGGTACCGAAATTACTTTGAGGCCTGAGCTCACAGCGAGCCTGGCGCGAATGATCGCGCAAAAGCAAAATGAATTGGCGTTCCCGGTACGCTGGTGGTCCTTTGGCCCGTTTTGGCGCTACGAACGCCCACAAAAAGGACGGACGCGCGAGTTCTTTCAATGGAATGTGGATATGCTGGGAGCCGATTCACCAGAGGCGGATGCGGAAAATGTGGCGGTCTTGGCCAAATTCTTGGAATATGTTGGCTTAACAGCTTCACAGGTCCTGATCCTTGTCAACAATCGGCGCCTGATGGATTTCCCGCCTAGATGTATTTGGCATTGCGCGCGACATCAGACCTGCGGTCTCGGCCTGGATCGACCGCCGCGGAAAAATGACGCCGGAGGCCTGGGAAATTCATAGCAAGGAAATTGGCCTGTCCACCTTCCAGCTAAAAGATATCGAATCCATGCTGGATGACAAGGAACTCTGGAGGCAATCCGAAGAATTGACCCGTTTCTTTTCTGCGATCGATGCCCTTGGACTAGGCGAGTTTGTTCATTTTGAGCCTTCAATTGTTCGGGGATTACAGTATTACACGGGCACCGTTTTTGAAGCCTGGGAAGTTGGCGGGGAAATAAAACGGTCAATTCTGGGCGGCGGGCGATATGATAATTTGCTCGCAGACGTTGGAGGCGAACATTTGCCGGGAGTTGGTTTTGCGATGGGAGATGTAGTAATTACACTACTTCTCCAAAAATATGGTCTGCTGCCGAAAGACCTGCGCATCTATCCCGCGTCTGTCCTGGTAACAGTATTTGACCAGGAACGATTACCTTCATCATTCAGGCTAGGTTCGGAACTTCGAAATGCGGGCTTGAAGGTAGCGGTCTACCCCGAGGTTGCGAAATTGGCCAAACAATTCAAGTACGCAGATAAAATCAGTGCGCGAGTTTCCGTTGTCTTGGGACCGGAAGAGGAATCCAAGAACCAGGTAACCATTAAGGATTTGTTGAACGGAAACCAACAGACCGTCCGGCGAGACACTGCGGCGAAGACGATTTGTGCAATCCTTGAAAGCAAAAGTGCCTGATGATATAATCCGCCCGCTCGAAACATGGTGCCTGTAGCTCAATGGCAGAGCGCGTGACTGTGGATCACGATGTTGAGGGTTCGAGACCCTTCAGGCACCCTAGTACTCTGCTAATCCATTCCTGTGTTGACTCCGAACGACAATCCATCACATCCCGATCAGAAACAATCAGCATGACCAGCGGGTTGAGGTTTTAAACCGATACATCCAGGTAAGCAGGTGTTCATTCTTGCTTTGGTTGCTGTTGATGTCATGCCAGCTCTCATAGTGCTTGTCCCGCTAATCTACAAGATATTCAGCACAATCAATGCCCAAGCCACCGGCCCTCACCGGGGTGAACAGTTTGTCAGAAGGGGATGCTGCCAATTTGAAGGAATCTCGTTTTTTTGATCAAATAGACCGCCATCTAGTCAAAACACGACAACCTAACAGAAGTGTTAACTAGCTTGTCAGCTCGACAAAAATCACTATAATAGTCTATGAGCTCTGAAGTTTTCAGAGAAATTCAGACGAAAGGAGAATACACCGCCATGTTATTCGCTCCGCAGGAAAAAGGCCAAGGTCTGGTTGAGTATGCGCTCATTCTCGTTTTAGTTGCCATTGTGGTTATCGCGGCCCTGATGATCCTTGGCCCGATTATCGGCAATACCTTCAGCACGATCAATGCCAGCCTAAACAGCACTGGTTAACCCCAAATTAGGATATCTCGATCTGTACGGGACCCTGCTGAATTGAGAGGGTCCCCTTCTTTATTAAGATTAATCAGGGATTAATAAGCCCAAAAGATAACGAAAGCGCCAAGGGAGGTTTACGGAAATGCCAGATCTTAGATTCGATTTAGAAAAGAACCCTCCATAAGGCGACAAGCTTCCGCCGGCAGCAGATTTCTTGTCAATTCGATAAAACTCGCTATAATAGTCTATAATCTCTGAAATCCTAAGAGAAATTCTTAAGAAAGGAGGATACCCGACTATGTTGTTCGCTCCGCAGGAAAAAGGCCAGGGCTTGGTAGAGTACGCGCTCATCCTTGTTTTAGTTGCCATTGTTGTTATTGCGGCCTTGATGGTCCTCGGCCCACTGATCGGCAACACATTCAGCACAATCAATGCCAGCCTAAACAGCACTGGATGATATCCAATAGTTACCCGGCAAGTTGTGGGACTCTGTCGATTCGACAGAGTCCCACCGTTTTTACCAATATGTTTTTGCCATTTTTCCTGTATAATCCGGTAATAAAATTGTAATATGTTTTTGCAACAGAGGAGAATCTAATGCGTCGAGGCCGAATACTAATTTTTCTACTATTGATTGTCGTAGTAGGCCTGGCAGTGGCATTTGTTGCCATACGTATGCTACTCCAAACCCAAGCGCCTGCACCCACCGCGCCAGTCAACGTGGATGTGTTTGTGGCTGGGCAAAATATTCCTCAAGGGGGTAAGATCACCGAGGACGAGCTCGCCACCATCTCCATTCCACAAGATAAAGTCACCGATGTTGAATATACCTCCGATAAAAAAGCTGATTTGCTAAACAACAAGGTGGCGAAATACCCGTTGGACCAAGGGGTGGTTATCACAAGCTCCATGGTTACCGATGCTTCACAGGCGGTATCCATCGCCGGGCCAGAATGGGCCGCACTTATCCCGCCAGGGATGACCGCCATTTCTATCCCTGCTACACGGCTTTCCATGGTTGCTTATGGCGTGAATGATGGTGCCCATGTAAACCTCAACGCCTGCTTCCTTTTTGTAGACGTCGACCCGAGCTTTCAGAGCATAACCCCGGATAACACGGCCTCCTTGACCGCGACAGGTTTTCCGCAGGGTGCTTTACCCATATTGTCCCTGGGGGTTGGTGCGGCGGCGGGACCACAGGGCAGGCTTGAGTTGGATCCATCCTTACAACAGCCCTTTTACCTTGTCCCTTCAGAACCGCAGCGGCCCAGAGTTGTCTGTCAGACAATATTACAAAATGTCGTAGTCATGAAGATGGGCAATTTCCCTCTTGCCGCTACCACTGCGCAGGCTGCACAGCAACAAACTCAACAACAAACTCAGCAGCAGCAGCAAGGGGCTGCTCCGCTCCCCGATATTCTTACCCTGATCGTCTCCCCTCAGGATGCTGATACCCTTTCGTATATGGTTTACACCAATGCGCAGCTGATGCTGAGCTTGCGCAACCCAAGTGATCAATCCCGGCTTGCCACAGAGGCTGCGACCCTCCAGTTCCTGCTAAGTCAGTATAATATTCCGGTACCGGCGAAGTTGCCCTATGCGTTAGAACCTAAAATTGACTCGCTGGTCGCGCCGGTTCTTTCAAATGATAAGGGCACAACGACCCCTTAAACAGGTGCCTTGGAACCAATATTTTTGCGGATGAAGGTGAGCTATGGCTTCCGGTGACAAGATCCGAGTCCTGATCGTTGATGATGTTGCGGATACTCGGGAAAATGTGCGTAAACTACTACAGTTTGAAGCGGATATTGACGTTGTAGGTGCGGCTCGCTCAGGAAAGGAAGGCATTCAACTCTCCCTGGAGCTGGATCCCGATGTTGTTTTAATGGATATTAACATGCCTGACATCGATGGGATATCGGCTACAGAAACCATCCGACAAAAGTCACCGCATATTCAAGTAGTAATTTTGTCGGTTCAAGGCGATCAAAATTATATGCGTCGCGCCATGCTGGCCGGTGCCCGTGATTTCCTTACGAAGCCTCCGATGGGGGACGAACTGGTTGCGGCTGTTCGGCGCGGGGGTGAAATGTCTCACTCAGAACGGAGTAAGAACAAACAGCCTCGTATGGCAGCGTCTCCGGGCCTGGGAGTGAACGCTCCGATAGGGGGAGCAAGCTTTGTGCAGGGTAAAGTGATTACCGTCTATAGTCCAAAGGGCGGAACGGGATGTACAACGCTAGCAGCCAACATGGCGATCGCGCTTCACAACGACGAAACTCGGGTAGTGCTGGTAGATGCAAACTTACAATTTGGCGACGTGGCGATGTTCTTTAACGAGCAAGGCAAGAATACTGTTCTCGACATTGCCCCGCGTGTCGATGAATTGGATCCGGATATTCTAGAAGAGATCATGATCAAACATGAAGCATCAGGTATTCATATATTGGCTGCTCCCCAAAGGCCCGAACAGGCGGAGAAGGTGTCGGCGGAACAATTCTCCAAAGTCATTAATTACCTGCGGCAGCTGTATGCCTATGTTGTTGTTGACACGGCTTCGATATTGACCGACGTGGTTCTCTCCGCCATTGATGTCAGCGATGCAATCATACTGGTGACAACACAGGATATTCCAGCAATAAAGAACGCGCGGCTTTTTCTTGACTTAATACAAACCTTGGGCGTTGATCGGGAACGCATAATCTTCGTCATGAATAAGTACGACAAACGAATAGGAATTACACCGGACCGAGTTGGCGAGAATCTTAAACAAAAGATTCATGCGGTGATCCCCCTAGACGAACGAGTTGTTATACCGGCGGTTAACCGAGGTGTGCCATTTATGCTGGATAATAAGACTCAGCCGGTTGCAAAAGGAATCTTCGCCCTCGCAGAAGCCGTTCGTGCGCAACTTGCTGCCCTGGACGTTAGTGAGGCGCCTGCTGCCAGACGCTGAGGAGTCAGATTATGTCATTACTTAAACGAATTGAGCAGGGCCAGAGTGGGCAAGGTCAGGGTTCAACGCCATCCTTGTCCTCTGGAAGTGGGGGGCAAGGAGGCGGCGATAATTCGCGTCTATCTTCCCTACAAGCAAGACGGGTTAGCGCTCCGATCACATCTCCGCAGGCCGGTTCTTATTTTGATCTTAAGACCCGGGTGCAAAATAAACTGCTTGCAGAACTTGACCCTTCAACGGATGTCACCAGAACCGAGGAAGTTCGTCGAACCATCCAGGAATTATTCGAACAAATTCTGACCGAAGAGAACATAGTTCTTTCGCGGCCTGAACGGGCCCGATTGTTTGAGCAAATCGCGGCCGAAATCTTGGGCTTTGGCCCGCTTCAGCCACTGCTGGAAGACGATACCATTACTGAAATCATGGTCAATGGCGCCAAAAACATCTACATTGAGCGGAAGGGCAAAATCCATAGGGTGCCCGTGACCTTCGAGAACAACGATCATGTGCTTCGAATTATCGATCGGATTGTTGCGCCACTCGGCCGAAGAATTGACGAAGCCAGCCCATACGTTGACGCCCGCTTGCCCGACGGCTCTCGTGTAAATGCGGTTATTTCTCCGATTTCCCTTGTGGGTCCGGTTCTCACAATCCGTAAATTTGCCCGGAATCCGATCACGGTAGACCAGTTGATTCAATTTGGATCAATCTCGCAGGAGGCGTTACAATTCCTGAAGGCCTGTGTGGAAGCACGGCTTAACATTGTGATTTCCGGCGGTACCGGCTCCGGCAAGACAACCTTTCTAAATATTATCTCGGGTTTTATTCCCGGAGATGAACGGATCGTGACCATTGAAAACGCGGCGGAATTGCAGATGCGACAGGAGCACGTGGTAACCCTGGAATCCAGACCACCCAATATCGAAGGGCGAGGCGAGGTTACCATCCGCGCGCTTGTAATCAATGCTCTCCGTATGCGGCCCGACCGGATCATTGTGGGGGAGATCCGTGATGAGGCTGCGCTGGACATGCTGCAAGCCATGAACACCGGCCATGACGGTTCCATGACAACCCTTCACTCGAATGGGCCGCGCGATACGATGTCCCGTCTTGAAACCATGACCCTGATGGCCGGCATGGATCTGCCCTCCCGGGCCATCCGTGAACAGGTTTCTTCGGCTATTGATGTGGTTGTCCATCAGGACCGCATGCGGGATGGTTCCAGGAAAGTAGTGAATATCACGGAAGTGAGCGGTATGGAAGGCGACGTCATAACCATGACGGATATTTTCATCTATGAGCAAACGGGCGTCGAGAATGGGCAAATCGTCGGTAGATTGCGCCCAACCGGCTTGCGCCCGAAATTCATGGATAAAATCGAAGCGTCGGGCATTCACTTGCCGCCCTCCATCTTCGGAATTGGAGATCGTCGCCGTTACTAGTTAGCCAGAGTATTCAGAAAAGGAAATTGGTAAGGATATGACTGCCTGGGTTATTATTATCGGTGGGATCGTTGTGATCATCCTATTGATCATTGGGATGATCGTAACCACATCCAGAGAACAGACGTTGGTCGAAGAGCGACTTAGCCAGTATATTGGCGAAAAAGAAACGTCGGTGGAACGTGAGGCTCAACGCAGCGCCATCACTGACTGGGTCTCCCGGAGAGTCGAGCGTACGTCGTTTGGCGATCGAATTAGCCAGAGTCTTCGCGCGGGCCGATCTAAAATTAAAGGTCGGAGAGTATTTTGCCCTGATCTTTATTGCTGTTTTTGCCTTGGGGGGAATTACTTGGCTCATCGGAGGAAGGAATATCGTTTCGTTTTTGATCGGGGCTGTGGTTGGACTCCTCGCGCCGGGCATGTATGTGAGCCAGCAGCAATCAAAACGGCTTAGAAAATTCAACGAACAACTTTCCGACATGCTTAATCTGATGGTAAATGGGCTGCGGGCCGGCTATTCGACCTTACAGGCCATGGAAGCGATCAGCAAGGAGTTGCCGGCCCCGATATGCGATGAATTTCGCCGAGTGGTACAGGAAATGCAGATTGGCATACCAATGGATAGTGCGTTGGCGAATCTCCTAAGGCGAATTCCCAGTGATGACCTGGACTTTGTTATAACAGCCATCAACGTTCAGCGTGAGGTCGGTGGCAATCTGTCAGAGATCCTGGAGACCATCTCTTTTACGATCCGCGAACGGGTGAAGATCAAAGGAGAGATACGGGTGGTTACCTCGCAGGTGCGTGCTTCCGGGACTATCCTGGCTCTTATCCCAATTTTTCTTACTATCATCTTGTGGTTCCTCAACCCTAAATATCTTATGTCTTTCATGGACGCGGGCCCATTCTGTGCAGTAATCGCAGGTTCTGTCGTTGTCATTTTGATAGGGTTGGGTTACTTTATCATGATGAGAATAGCAGCAATCGAGGTATAGAATGACGATCATAATTGGCATTGTAATTGGTGTTGTTGTGATTGGCGGCGCCATTGTGTTGATCGTTGCCGGGTTACGCGCCAATCGGTCCCAGGTTGACGACGATCCCCTCATGACGCGCCTCGAAGAGGCTACGCAACGGGGAGACGTTATTTCCTCGCTTGAACAAATTGAAATGCAGCAGCCTTTTAATCAGCGCGTCATCGTGCCGATCCTGCAACGCATTGGCGAGATGTCGACCTCCTTTACTCCTCAGAAAGTTCTGCACGATACGACGATCAAGCTTGAAGTCGCAGGCAATCCGGGGCGAATTGACGCCTCCACTTTCCTTGCCTCGCGGTTCGTTGTGGCAGTCGTATTTGGCGGAATTCTGCTTGCGGTTGGCATCTTTTCGCCGAACAAATGGCCCCTCGCGCAGACATTTCTTGTAGTTACGTTATTTACTGTACTTGGTTTCTTCTTCCCGCAATTATGGCTTCAGACCCGCATTAATGCGCGCCAGAAAGACATACGGAAAGCCATGCCGGATGCCCTTGACTTGCTGACCATTTGCGTCGAAGCAGGACTGGGCTTTGAGGCAGCCATGTCGAAGGTCAGTGAGAAATGGGAAAACGAGCTTTCGGTAGCGTTGCTGCGGGCCATCCGAGAGATCCAGCTTGGGAAATCGCGGCGGGACGCAATGCGTGATATGGCCGAGCGTATAGGAATACCCGAAATGACCAGTTTCGTGGCGGCCATTATCCAAAGCGAAATACTGGGTGTCAGTCTTTCGAAAGTCCTGCGGATCCAATCCGATCAAATGCGGGTTAAGCGACGCCAGCGCGCTGAGGAAGAGGCCCACCAGGCCCCTGTGAAAATGATCCTGCCTCTGGCCTTCCTGATATTTCCTTCCATCTTTATTATCCTTTTGACACCAGCTGGCATCCAGCTTTCCAAATCGTTTGGCAGCATAGGCCCTTAGAACCAGTCCCAGGCGGGGGACAGATATATGACAAATCCTTCCCGGGGATATTATTTCTATCGTCTGATTTGGACTACGTTGGATTTGCTTTTTCCACCAACCTGTGGCGGGTGTGGCAATCCTGGTGCCCGTTGGTGTAACAATTGCCAACGGAATATCATTCTCCTTTCAAAACCTTATTGCGATATCTGTGGCATACCGCTCCACGGGAAGACCGGCCTCTGCCTTGACTGCCAGCGCGAGCGGCCCTGTTACCGGAAACTCCGATCCTGGTCCGCTTTTGATGGACCCATTCAGACTGCACTGCATGGTTTGAAGTATCGCCACAATATTGGCCTAGGGGATGCTCTTGCTCAACAACTTTCATCCTTTGTTGCCGGCTTGAACTGGGCAGTAGATCTGGTTGTCCCGGTTCCGCTAGGGCAAAAACGACTATCTGAACGGGGTTATAATCAGGTTTGTTTGATCGCTCGTCCGCTTTCGCTATCGATGTGCATAGCCTACGCCCCCGATGCACTCACACGCGAACGTGAAACCCGGTCCCAAGTGGGGCTGACGAAATCGGAGCGACATATCAATGTGCGTGGGGCTTTTCACGCCAAGCAGACGCGGGTGAAGGGCCGAGTGACATTATTGATAGACGATGTGGCTACAACGGGATCCACCCTTTCGTCCTGCGCCGCAGCACTTTATGCTGCGGGTGCGCAGGACGTTTTTGCTGTGACGATAGCCCGCGCATTGGCTCATCAAAACCTGCACAGCGTGTGACTATCCCCGCCGCCTCGGTTTGTCAATCAAACTAAACAAAAAGGAGTCCTCATGGCAACCAAAGTGGACATTCAGGGCCGTAATATTAGTTTGACAGATGGTGTTCGAAAGCATGTTGAACAGAGGGCAGGCAAACTCGATCATTACCTGCCAGTAATCGAGGAAGCTTTCATAGAGCTTACGCATCACAAATCGGCGCGCAACGCTAATGACCGAAATGTTGCGCAGATCACAGTGAGAGGCAAGGGAATCATCCTCCGAACAGAGGAGCGCTCAGATGAGGTCTTGACCGCTTTCGATACCGCCCTTGACAAGCTTCATCGCCAGATCGATCGCTACAAAGGCAAGCACTATCATGGTCGCGGTGATGGTCAATCAGCTGATAAGGTAGCGGAAGAGCCTGACTTGTTGGATGAAACCGACAAACTGCCGCCTGTCATTGCGCGGCATAAGCAATTCCGGGTCTTGCCGATGAACGAGCTTGAGGCCGTCGAGCAAATGAATCTGCTGGGTCATGACAATTTCTTTGTTTTCTATAATGCCGAGACAAGCAAGATCAATGTTCTCTATCGGCGTCGGGACGGGTCTTATGGTCTGATCGAAGCTGAAATCGGTTAGGGTGGCCTTGGAAAGCAACTGTGGCAGCCCTCAGGATACCTAATGACCATGATGCGGGCTTATTAAATCCTAAATATGGACAACATCGATTTTGATGACGACCTCACCGACGAACGCATTGAAGAAAGTGGGGTGGACCTTGCCTCAACCCAAGGGGCCATATTTCATTTGCTGGGAGCATTAGGGGAAAAGCCGGAGCGGGAGGGGTTAAAGAATACGCCGAAACGGGTAGCTCGCATGTATACGCAGCTCCTCAGCGGATATCACGCAGACCCCCAAAAAATCGTCAATGGGGCCCTTTTCAATGTGACATATGATGAAATGGTTATCGTCCGGGATATCGAGTTCTATAGTCTCTGCGAGCATCATCTGCTGCCCTTTTTGGGACGTGCTCACGTTGCCTATATGCCCTCGGGAAAGGTAATTGGACTTTCTAAAATTCCTCGAATTGTAGATATGTATTCCCGCCGGTTGCAAGTGCAGGAGCGGTTGACGCGTCAGATCGCCGACCTGCTCCAAGTACTCCTGGAGCCAAAGGGAGTAGCGGTGGTCCTGGAGGGTATGCATTTGTGTACCATGATGCGCGGCGTAATGAAACATAACGCGCGGATGACTACCTCGGCCATGTATGGAATATTCCGGTCCAACCCCGCTACCCGACAAGAATTCCTTGACAATATCGGCCGTGGGGCAGGGTCGCTTCAAATCTAGCTAATTTAACGAATCGAGTGACGATTTGAGAACGTCGGGCCGTTTGACGATCCACGTCTGTGAACTCATCCTTTCCGCGACTATCCGCAGCATCTGATTATTGGTGGGATGGATAAGCTCAGGCTCCAGTTCCGCCATCGGCAGCACCACGAAGGGGTTATTCCAGCGGTCAAGGTTGATCGGTTTGCCGTCAGCCATAATTATATCTATATCAATCGTTCGCGGAGCATTCTTGTCGGTGCTGCGGACACGGCCAAGGCTAGCTTCTATAAATCTGATAATCTTCCCTTTCAATTCCTTCGGGTCAAAATGTGTGGATAATAAGACACAGGCATTGATGAAGTCAGGTCCGCCAGCGCCGATGGGGTGAGACTGCCAGGCATTTGAGATCGCTTGAATGTGGCCGTGTTTATCGAGCAGGCTGATCGTCTCCGGCAGGTTAATTTCCGGCTCGATGTTGGAGCCGATGTTCAAATAATACATGTGGAGCTCATTCATGCCTACTGCGCTCGACTTCCACGCCCACTGAAGCAGCAAACCGGACCGCGCCCGGTTTTTCCACACGCACAATAACCCTCTCCACCCCTTTCTCTTCCAGACAAATCCTGGCCAGGTCGTTTGCCAAGGCCTCCACCGTGAAACGCCCAGCGGTTTCGGCATGGGCATGGGTCTTGTGGGCCAAGGTCCGATAGTTGACACAATCAGCAATATCATCAGTATCGGCCGATCGGCGCGTATTGGTGATGACAACAATATTGATGAGGATATCTTGAGGGTGCTCCCTTTCCCAATCATTGATACCGATAATTCCTCGCGCCAGCAAATCTTTAATAATGACCTTGTCCATCGTTCCTCCTAGACCAGATGGCGACCGCCATCTACGTGTATGATTTCCCCGGTTATGTACGCGGGACCTGTTAACAAAAAAACCAGTGCTTCTTCAATTTCATTCAGGCTACCCCACCTTGCCGCGGGAACACTTTTCAGAATATCTGCGTTTGCCGGTCCATCAGCAGGAGGCAAAATGGCGCCCAGAGCTAATCCATTGACTGTAATGTGGGGAGCCAATGCTACTGCCAATGACTTGCTGAGCGCTGCGAGCCCAGCCTTGCTGATCGTATAAGGAAAGTGGTCTGACCCTGGCCTGAGAGCGCGCCAATCCAAAATGTTGACGATGCGCCCCATCTCACCTGTCTCCAGTTGCCTGGCGAAACTCTGGCTGAGAAGAAAAGGCGCCGTCAGGTTTACGGCTAAATGCTGCTCCCAGTCGGAAAGCGTGGTATCTTGCAAGTATAAGGGCTCAAATTTCGCGGCGTTATTGACCAAGGCATAAAGGGGACCGATTTTGCTTACGTGCGATACAAGATCGGATATTTCGTCGGGTCGGCTAAGGTCAGCAGTCATAATCCAGGCCTGCCGACCGAGTGCTTCGACCTGCTTTTGTGTTGCGAGGGCATCCTCCTTAGAATGACCATAATGGATGCAAATGTCTGCACCCGCTTGCGCACAGGCGAGCGCCAGGACGCGGCCAATTCGTTTGGCCGCGCCGGTAATCAACACCAGTTTGCCGTTAAGAGGTAAATCGCTCATTTTCTGCCTGCTTCTGCTCCCACGATTTTATCATCTCGAGGTTATTGAGAAGTTGTACCGTAATTATCAAATTCTTGACTCCGTTTTTTACTCGTGATAACATCCTCGAAGACAGGAGGTCGCTATGAGTTTGCCGTCAGATCAAACCATCGTGGATCCGGGGACAGACGTTGAATTTACAGAGGAACAGCACGATATATGGAGAACTTTATATGCCCGACAGGCCGCACAGGTGCAAAAATATGCCTGCCGGGAATACTTGGAAGGGTCGGACAAGATAAGACTACCTTCGGACAGGATCCCCTCGGTTCAATGGCTCAATGAGCAAATCACGCCTTTGACAGGCTGGAAGACTGTGCGAACCAAGGTGCGTTATTCGGATGCTGTTCAGTGGTATGCTCACTTTGCCAGAAAAGAATTCCTGATCACCGACTACGTCCGAAGCAAGGAGGAACTGGATTTTACTCCTGAACCCGACATGTTTCACGATGTTTATGGTCATTTACCTTATTTCACACTTCCAGAATATGTAGAAATTCAGGAGTTATTTGCCCCGGTGTTCCTGAGAGCCAAGACCGATGAACAGCGCGAAAATATCAAGCGCTTGGCCTGGTTTAGCACGGAATTCGGCTTGATCCGCCAGAACGGCGAGCTAAAGGTATTTGGCACAGGCTTAATTTCCTCCAAGGCCGAAATGGAACATGTGTTGGGCGGAAACACACCATTAATGCCGTTCAACGTTGAAACGATCATAAATTATGAGAAAGCTATCTGGAGTTTTAACGAGCAATTGTTCGTCTTTGACTCCCTAGACGCGCTCAAAGAGGAACTGGTCGCCTATTTTGATACGATCTAGCAAAGTGGAAGCCAGACCCGCTACAACTCTTGATGTGGCGGGCCTGGCTTAGCACTTTTATTGATATGTTTTGTCCTGCTCGTTTCTATTAAGCCTTTTGATCGATTTCAGCTTTCTTTCGGGTTCCATGTGTTTTTTGGTTCATTCAAGTGATTCCCAAAGGTAGCCGGTGAAGTTGGCGCTTGCTTAGCCTGAAGTATTTCAATGCACAGAATAGAGGCCGCCAGTGCCAGCCAGGCGAGGATTTGAGCCAACCGGAAACCGCCCAGGACCAGTGTGCTATCCCCTCGGAAGGCCTCGATGACGAGTCTGCCCAGTGAAGTCAGTGCCACGAAGATCATGAAATCGCCCCCGGGCCTTGAATCTGGTTTTCGTTTCCAGATCAAGAGCAAGGTCAGCAACGACGCAACAATCTCGTAAACTTGAGTAGGTTGGCGCATCGCACCCCAGAGATCGATGGCCCACGGTAAATTGGATTCATCGCCAAAGGCTGCGCCCGAAGCCAGATGTGACAAAGCCAATCCAACCGCAAGACAGGCAAGAAATGGCGCAAGGGCATCAAGGGTGGAAAGCAGAGGCAGCTTTTCCCGCTGGCCAAAAACAGAAGCAGATAATACGCCCACTACTAAACCTCCCCAATTGTCGAAGAGACCAAGATTAAGTGAGATGATGCTTACAGGGCTCTGAACGAATGCGATAACATGTTCGGCCACGTAGAAGAGGCGCCCACCGATGAAATAAGCCAAGAATCCCGTGAAGATCAGGTTGCTTAAAGCCGAAGCATCGAGATGATAGCGGGCTGCGTGTTTTTCCGACAACATTGTGCCGATCCAGGAGGCCGCCACCAACAGAATTAGATCACGAGGCGGGGCGAAGACATTGCGGAAGAGATCCAACATTCGTTTTGGCCGGTTTGCCTAGTTTGCGGGACTTTTCATAATTTCTTCTATGTTTGTCCGAAGCAAAGCATCAGACATTGGACCCCCGATAACCACGGACGAAATGGTGCTGTCACGGTTAATGAAAAAGCTGGAGGGAAGCGAACGCAAGTCGTATTTGGAGCTGAGCTCGCCCGTTTCGTCGAGAAGGATGGGAAAAGTGAGCTGGTACTGCTTAACAAAAGGCACTATATCCAATGGACTGTCCTGAACGGTTGAGTTAACGCCCAAGACTATAAACCCTTGATCTTTATATTGCTCGTAGTACCGCTGAATAGCCGGCATCTCGGCACGACAGGGAGGACACCATGTAGCCCAAATGTTGACGAGCACAGCCTGCCCACGAAGTTGGTATAAAGTAAACTGCTTGCCCGCGGGCGTACTGAGTGAAAAATCCGGCGCAATGAACCCTGCGCGGGGAGCAGGGATACGGCCTGAAGTGGATGCCCCGGTTTTATCGGCGCTGAGAATTATCCAGGCAAAACCAGCGAGAAGAAGGAGCGCATACAGGATACGCCGCTGAGTTGGTTGCATAACTTACCTTTTTGCTCTATACTGATATAATTCGCAATATTCCCGCATATCTTACTATGCTTTTTACTGATTCGGTCTGTGTTGGCATTGACACGACTTCGGGGCGCAAAGCATTTACTTACGCCGCCCTCGATCGCGACTTAAATCTAATTGCTTTGGCGGATGGGGAGATTGATGAGATCACCGCATTTCTGGGTGGACAGAAATCCGCAACCGTGGCGGTTAACGCCCCTTCCCACGTCAATGTCGGTTTGGTTAGAAGGAAGCTAGAAAAGCTTAGTCTCACCCCTCATCAGTTACGCGGTGTCGATATACGTATGGCCGAGTACGAGCTTCGGGAGCGCGGAATCGCCTTGGGAGGCACCGGATCCCGTGAGACTCTATGTCCCGCCTGGGTTCAGGTGGGATTTTCCATGTATAGAAAGTTGGCAAAGCTTGGTTTTAAACCCTATCCAGAAGAGGGCGAAGCCTATCTATGGCTGGAAACGCACCCGCATGCCTGCTTTAGCATTTTGCTCGGAAAGTCTCCGCTTCCCAAGCCGACCTTGGAGGGACGCTTACAACGTGAATTGATCTTGTTCGAACGCGGGATAAGAATCAGAGATCCAATGAATTTTTTCGAAGAGATCACACGGCATAAATTGATGCGTGGTATCCTGCCTTTGGAGCTTGTGTACTATCCAGAGCAATTGGATGCGTTGGTTGCGGCGTATACTGCCTGGCTCGCAGTCGTAAGGCCCCTCGAATTGACACGGCTGGGGAACAAGCAAGAGGGATTTATTACTCTACCCGCACCCATATTAAAAGAAAAATACTAGCTCGCGTTACGCGACTCTCTTAGAGGGGGATAGACCCAAAAAACCAATCTTTCCATGGGCGTAGGACAAGCTTCGCGGAGCCAAGGGCTCTAACCAGATGCTCTTGTCCCAAGAAAATTCCAACCAAGCATGTCCATAACCTGCAATTTCCCAAGTGGTAAAATGGATTAATCACTGGAGGCTGATAACATGACTGACGATCTAACAACCCGCGCCATCAACACGATTCGTTTCCTTTCTGCAGATGCTGTTCAAAAGGCAAATTCGGGCCACCCCGGACTTCCCATGGGAGCGGCCGCGATGGCCTATACCTTATGGACGCGGCACCTGCATCACAACCCGCGTAATCCGCATTGGCCCGGCCGCGATCGGTTCATTCTTTCTGGGGGACACGGCTCCATGCTGCTTTATTCTCTCTTATATCTAACGGGTTACGATGTTTCGCTCGAAGAAATCAAGAACTTCCGACAGTGGGGAAGCATAACCCCGGGGCACCCGGAATATGGACTAACGCCGGGAGTTGAAACAACGACGGGCCCATTGGGGCAGGGGTTTGCCACCGGTGTTGGCATGGCGATTGCGCAGGCACATTTGTCGGCCGAGTTTGACGCCGATTTATTTGATCATTATATCTATGGCGTTGTGACAGATGGCGACCTCATGGAGGGCGTTTCTTCCGAAGCCGCCTCTCTGGCGGGTCATCTTCAATTAGGACGATTGATATATCTTTACGATGACAACCACATCTCGATTGATGGCTCCACTGACATAGCCTTCACCGAGGACAGGCCGGCGCGCTTTGCTGCGTACAACTGGCACGTCCAAAGAGTGGATGATGGGAATGACCTGGATGCGGTGGATCATGCCATCAGGGCCGCCCAGGCCGACCCGCGCCCCTCGCTGATTGCATGCCGGACCCACATCGGGTTTGGCGCGCCCCACAAACAGGACACTGCCAAGGCCCATGGCGAACCACTAGGCGATGAGGAACTTAATGCTGCCAAATTAAACCTGGGTTGGCCCGTTGAGCCACGCTTCCTGGTCTCGGGCGATGTATTGGAATTCTATCGTCAGGCCGTTGATGAGGGCCAGGAGGCTGAGGACGATTGGAACCGGAAATTTGCCGATTATAAGAGGACGAATCCGGTATTAGGGGCGGAACTCGACCGACGCTTGAAAGGAGAGCTTCCGAAAGATTGGGAAGCCGAACTGCCCAACTTTCCCGCCGATTCAAAAGGGATGGCAACCCGGTCTTCTTCCGGAAAGGTACTCTCGGCATTGTCCACCAAAGTCACTGAATTAGTCGGTGGGTCGGCGGACCTAACGCCATCCAACAATACCAAGTTTGAGGGATCCAGCGATTTCCAGGAGAGCAACCGGCCGGGCCGTTACTTCCATTTTGGCGTTCGGGAACACGCCATGGGCGCCGCGCTTAACGGTATGGTTCTTTATGGGGGCCTTATCCCGTATGGTGGAACATTTCTGATCTTTTCGGATTACATGAAGCCGGCAATCCGAATTGCGGCCATATCACACATTCCTTCCATCTTCGTTTTTACTCACGACAGCGTGGGGCTCGGCGAGGACGGGCCCACACATCAACCTATTGAACATTTAGCAGCGCTGCGCGCGGTACCCAATCTGGTGCTTATCCGTCCGGCTGACGCCAATGAAGTGGCGCAGGCTTGGCGTGTAGCGATCAGCCGTAGAAATGGGCCAACGGTTCTGGCCCTCACACGCCAGAACGTCCCCACGTTCGAGCGTGGAAACCCACCTGCGGTGGAACGCGGCGCCTATGTATTGGCCTCATTCGGGAAAAAGATCCCGGACATAATCTTGATGGCTTCCGGTTCAGAAGTTGCTTTGATCCACGAGGCAGGCAAGCAGCTATTCGAGGCAGGTTATAGTGTGCGGATAGTATCCTTTCCCTCCTGGGCCCTGTTCGAGCAACAAGACGCGGCGTATAAGGAGTCTATTCTACCCAAGAAGATCAAATGTAGACTTGCTGTGGAAGCAGGGGCCAGCCTCGGCTGGGAGCGTTATGTCGGATTGGAAGGGGCTACTATCGGCATCGATCGTTTTGGTGCCTCGGCTCCATACAAGACCATCTTTGAAAAACTGGGTTTTACCGCAGACAATGTTACCAAGAAAGCAAGGTCCATTTTGCCCGCGAGAAAACGAACCCCTACCAAAAAGAGTAAGAAATCCGGTGCGCACACGGCCAAAAAAGCGTCGAGGCGAATATGAAAATCGCCGTCGCGTGTGATCATGCGGGTTTCCCGCTAAAAGGAATCGTGATTGACACGGTTCGCGCCGCCGGGCATGAAGCGATTGACCTTGGCACGAACAATAGTAATCCTGTCGATTATCCGGACTATACGGAAAAATTGGGGTCTACAATCCAGAGAGGCGAAGCCGAGCGAGGAGTCTTGGTATGCGGTTCGGGGGTAGGTGCGTGCATTGCTGCAAACAAAATGAAGGGGATCTATGCTTCGATATGCCACGATGCCTATTCGGCGGCGCAGGGTGTTATGCACGACAATATGAATGTACTTTGCCTCGGCGGTCGTGTAATCGGGCCTGAACTGGCTGCTACTCTGGTAAGGGCGTTTTTGTCTGCCAGGTACATTGGGAATGACCCGGGCGGGGAGCGGCTTGCTAAACGCGTCAGCAAGATAGTAAAAATGGAAAACGGTGAGTTTGTGTTATAGGTAGGTGCATATGTCAACCATAATCGATAAACTTACGGATATCGGTCAGTCTCTTTGGATGGATAATATCCAACGCAAATTGCTGGAAAATGGTGAAATCAAATCATTGATCGAACGCGGCGAAATCCGCGGAATGACCTCCAACCCAACCATTTTCGATAAAGCCATTTCAAAGACGACCGACTACGATTCTGCGCTCGTTCCCCTGGCATGGGCGGGCTGGGATCATGAAAAGATATTCTGGGAACTTGTGACCCAAGATATTAAAGAGGCCTGTAGACTTTTCTCCCCCGTGTATGAAGAGACCAACGGCAGAGATGGCTACGTAAGCATTGAGGTCAGCCCGTATCTCGCACATGATACCGAGGCTACCAGAAAACAGGGTCAACAATTATGGGCGCGTGTCGCTCGCCCGAATTTGATGGTCAAGATCCCGGCAACGAAAGAAGGTATCCCCGCTATTCGGCAGGCGACAGCTGCCGGTATCAATGTCAATATCACGCTGATCTTCTCCCTGGTCCGCTATGCTGAAGTGATGGAGGCTTACCTAACAGGTCTGGAGGACCGGCTGGCTCAGGGTCATCCAATCAATCACATCGCCTCGGTGGCCTCATTTTTTGTCTCAAGGGTGGACACCAAGGTAGATGAGCGCCTGCCGAAAGATTCTCCATTGCGCGGAAAGGCAGCTGTTGCCAATGCCAAGCTCGCGTATGCCGAATTTCAAAGGAAATTTGCCGGAGCTCGCTGGGAGAATCTCCAGGCCCACGGAGCGCAGCTCCAGCGGCCGCTCTGGGCATCCACGAGCACAAAAAACCCCGCGTATCCTGACACTCTCTACGTGGACAATCTTATAGGACCTCATACGGTCAACACGGTACCCCCTGCCACTTTGGATGCTGTTCGTGATCATGCAAAGACTGAAATCACCATTACCCGCGATGTTGAAAAAGCGCAAGAGGCAGTCGATCAACTTGAGGCCGCAGGGATTTCGATGGATGTAGTGACGCAAGAATTGGAGGACGAAGGCGTTAAAGCTTTTTCGGAATCCATCACTGCATTATTCAAGACCATCGAAGATAGACGAAACAACGCTGTGGCTTCCCTTGGCCCTCTGGCAGACCAGGTTGCCAAACGAATCAACCGGCTTGAAGCGGACTCGGTTTCGGCGCGGCTTTGGAGCCATGACCCTACTTTATGGACTTCCGACCCGGCAGGCCAGGCTGAAGTAACGATCCGAATGGGTTGGACGGACTCTCCCGAAAAAGCACGCTCGTGCCTGCCCGAATATCAATCTTTTGCAGAGGAAATCCGTAAGGCCAATATTGGCCGCGTGCTCGTATTAGGCATGGGCGGTTCATCTTTGACGGCTGAAGTGTTAAGCTCGCTCCTTGCGGACGCCAAAATTGAATTGTCTACTTGTCTCTCGATCCTGGATTCAACCGACCCGACTCAAGTGGCCAAAGCGATAGAGGACTATCCTCCGTCTCAGAGTCTTTACATTGTTGCGAGTAAATCGGGCGGAACCGCGGAAGTGCGCGCCGCATTTGACACTTTCTGGAAATTGAGCAAAGGAGATGGCTCACGTTTTATTGCCATCACGGACGCGAATACATCTCTGGAGCAACTAGCCCGTGAACTAAAATTCAGAAAAATATTCTCTGCAGATGAAACCGTCGGTGGCCGGTATTCCGCGCTGACAGATTTTGGCATGGTGCCTGCCGCCTTGACAGGCATGAACCTGGACCGTCTACTAGATCGCGCAGACTGGATGAAGAATCAGTGCTTAAAAGATGTGCCGACCGCGCGTAATCCTGGTTTGACATTGGGCTCAGTAATTGCCGAAGCCGCACTTGCCGGCAGGGATAAACTGACTGTTCTTGCGGACACACCTTTATATGCATTGGCGGGTTGGATCGAACAGATCGTTGCTGAGTCCAGTGGAAAGAACGGAAAAGGAATATTGCCCGTGCCTCTTGAGCCATTGGACCTGCCCGGGGTTTATGGTAATGACAGGCTGTTTGTCTATCTGCGCCAATCAGGAGAATTGGACAATGGCGTTTCCATCCTGCGCGAAGCTGGTTTTCCGGCTATTGATTTTACAGTTTCCAATCCCTATGACGCCGGTGCGGAGTTTTTCCGATGGGAAGTTGCGGTGGCGACTGCGTGTCATATCCTGGGTATAAACGCTTTTGACCAGCCGGATGTACAAGATAGCAAGGATCGAACAAATGCCAAGATAGCTGAATTTAAAGCAAGCGGCAGACTGTCGGAAGGAGAGGGGCTAATTGGGGTTCGCGAATCTGCAAAGGTGACCAATTTCCTGACACAGGCGAAGCCAGGCGATTATGTGGCCATCAATGCCTATTTGCCTCGCAATCCAGATACAGTGGAGATGTTGCAGAGGATGCGGGTTGCGATCCGCGAGAAGACAAAATGTGCTGTAACGGCTGGTTTTGGTCCGCGTTTTCAGCATTCGACCGGTCAGTTTCATAAAGGCGGCCCCAACACAGGGTTATTCATCCAAATCATTTCGGACGTAAAAGACGACTTGTCGATCCCTAAGGAAGGAATGACATTTGGAACCTTGATCCGGGCGCAGGCGCTGGGCGATTATGAGACGCTAATCACACGCAAACGCCGCGTTGTGCGTGTGCATTTATCAAGCCCCGAAGACCTTGCCCTATTGGTGAAGGCCCTGGCTTAGCCCTAGACAAATTCAGTAAATCACAGAACAGTGATGAGAAAGCCGATTTTTGGGGTGTGCGCCCTGCGGCGCACACCCCAAAAATCGGAATTTCCTCTGCCATATTTCTGAGGTGCTAATGGCTGAATTATCGCAACTGAAGTGCGTGGCTTGCCGAGGAGGTGAGCCAACCCTGACCGAAGCGCAAATGCATCAATTAATGCCACAGGTCCCCGAGTGGCAGGTCAGGGAAGTAAACGGCGAAAAACGTCTTGAACGCGCTTTCAAGTTCAAGGACTTTGCGGAAGCGATCTCGTTCACTGATAAAGTCGGGGCGGCTGCACAGGAAGAAGACCATCACCCACTCATCACAACTGAGTGGGGAAGGGTTACTGTACAGTGGTGGACGCATAAGATCCACGGTCTGCATCAGAATGATTTCATCATGGCCGCCAAGACGGACCACTTGTTTTAGAGGTGCCTTCTTGCTCTCAAGAATGATTTCTTTTGAATATTGTCCATGATCCTCAAGGCCCAGGTTTGGTTTCCCAACCAACCGATTAGGATCCTTTTGATGCGATCCATGCCTTTGGGCCGGTCTGGCAGTGATATAGCCGGACTAAAATCCACCCTACGATCATTGATATGGAAAACATACCGCGAAGACTGGGTGACCACCGGCTTGGCTTCTAAAAAGGCTCTCAGGCGCTCTAACTCGTCTTTTGCGAGCCACTGAGGCAGATCGGACGTGGCCCTAAAGTTGCAGATCAACGCCAAATCCTGCAGCAATGACTTCTGGTCCTGCGTGAGCCTGCATTCCGTTGAGCGGAAATAGGCGACATCGGGATCTGTATGTACAAGCGGGCTGAGCCACAAACGATGTATAGCTGTGCGAATCGCGTTCCTTGTGCCTGGGATGGTGGGATTGTATAGCAGGACCGCATCGCGGGGGTTTTCCCACCCGGCGGCTACATCGGGTCCGATCCTCAATGCGTCGCATAAACCCAACGAGGGGAGGATCGGGGCGCCACACGCGAGAAAGTAAACATGTTCACCTAGGGCTTCGCGAACTATTTTTAGCCCGTTCCGATAGGCGGCTTCGCGCGGCATTTCGACATTGTGTTTGCCGGGCAATGCGCTGCCGTATAGGAAATCGAGTTTAACGTAATCGAAGCCCCATTGACGTATCTGCTTCATCAATCCGGCCAACCAAGTGAGGGCCTCTCGATGGGTAGTGTCAATTGAATAGAGCTGTTCACCCCAGTTGAAACCTGCCGATACAAATTTCCCGTTTTGATCTTTCAGGAACCAACTAGCATGCTCCTGGAATAGCTTGGAGGATTTAACTGCAATGAACGGCGCGAGCCACAGCCCGGCCTTTCGCCCTGTCAATTTAATTCTCTCCGCGAGGGCTGCCATGCCGGCAGGAAATTTCTCATTCGCCATCCAATCGCCCACGGCGACCTGCCAGCCATCGTCCACCTGGAAGACGTCGAAGGGAAGATCGCCAAGGTCGTTGAGTATTTTATGAAGTAGAGACTGATCAATGGCAGTGTATAGACTGTACCAGGAACACCAAACCCTCGGTGAGGAGCGAACCAGGCTCTTCCCTAAACGCTGACCCAATAATTCTGCATAGCGGGAGAAAACCAATTGCTCGGTCCCATACCCGATAAACCAGTCACCGGTACCTGATTCGTACCGCCCACGCAGCCGGCTATTATCCAATTCAACATGCGCATCGAGGCCCAACGACCCGAGAAGGAGGATATTCCCGTCCTCCATTTCGACCCCGCCAATCCAGGAACCGTGCGGATGAGGATAGTGCGCGTACCTGGGGTCATGTTGCATAACGTGCAATAACTCTGGTTTTTGAACGGGAAGTGGGTGCCTGGCGTCCGTCCAGGCTGAAAGTGACCAGGATTGCCATCCATGACAGTAAAAGAGCCTGGGCGCCAGTGGGAGCTTAAGGGTGAGAGAGGATGCAGAAACCACCCGTTCGGGAGAGAAGCCTTTGGCAAAATCCATGGTAATCATACAGGCGATTATCCTGCAAGTCTCAGTCCTACACAAGAACGAGTAAACTGCCAGCAGGTTTGACGGTGATCGAAACTTGTGGGATAATCTGCAAACTTGACGAAATCCTGCGTTGCAGGAAAAAGGCGACGATGAGAGCGAGTAAGCCGAAGAACACGTCAGCGAGCCTGGTATGGTGTGAGCAGGTCAGTGCAACCGGCTGAAAATCATCTCGGAGCTGCGGACTGAAATTCGTTTGCTGATGTTCCCAAAGGAGTATCGGCAAACAGAGAGTAGGAAAGACGAAGCCATCCTTCGTTATCAAAGATGCGGATATGAAGTATCCGACTGAGGCCCATCTTATGGGAAGCAGAGTGGTACCGCGTGAGCCTGGCTCTCGTCTCTGATATGGAGATGGGAGTTTTTTATTGTGAAAAGGGCCATCGGAAGAAGCTCGACGAAGGCTGGATAATGCATACGGAGGTTCAATGTTTAAGCCTGTATCATCAAAACTCAATATACTGGCGATGGAAGAGGGTGTACTGAGCTTCTGGCAAAGCGAACAGATCTTCAAGAAAACGCTTGTGGAGCGCAAGGGAGGCCCCGAGTATGTTTTCTATGAAGGACCGCCGACGGCGAACGGACGCCCGGGATCGCACCATGTTCTGGCCCGGGCATTCAAGGATCTATTTCCTCGCTACAAGATCATGCGCGGCTTTCACGTCTCGCGGCGCGGCGGTTGGGACACACACGGTTTGCCGGTGGAGATCGAAGTCGAAAAGAAGCATGGTTTTGTCAATAAACATCAGATCGAGGACTACGGCATTGAGAAATTCAACGAGGAGTGCCGCAGGTCTGCCTTTGAATATATCCGTGACTGGAGCAGACTGACAGACCGGATCGCCTTCTGGGTGGACCTTGAAGATGCCTATGTGACCTACACCAACGAATACATCGAGTCCGTATGGTGGATCCTGAAGAGTTTTTGGGAAAAAGACCTGCTGTACAAGGGCTATAAGGTTGTCCCTTATTGCCCGCGTTGCGGTACACCGCTCTCAGACCATGAAGTAGCTCAAGGCTATGACGATGCTACAGACCCTTCGGTCTTTGTCCGGATGCCACTGGTCGATAAAAAAGATACATCGCTGCTCGTTTGGACGACGACTCCCTGGACGCTGCCCGGAAATGTTGCTGTGGCGGTGCACCCGGACGTGGACTATGTAACAGTCGAGAGAAACCTACCTGAGGGCGGCAAGGAAAAGTTGATCCTTGCAAAACTCCTGCTCGAAAAAGTCTTCAAGGAGGAAGACGTCAAAGTGGTTGATACTTTCAAGGGCAAGAAGCTGAAGGGACAAAAATACCGTCCTCTCTTTACCTTCCTGCCTCCTGAAAAACCCGCGCATTATGTGGTCCTGGGTGACTTCGTAACAACTGAGGATGGCACCGGTCTTGTACATATGGCACCTGCATTCGGTGCGGAAGACATGCAGATGGCAAACGAACATAATTTGCCCATTCTGATGACGGTCTTACCGGATGGCACATTTGTCCCGGAGGTTAAACCTTGGCGGGGTGTGTTCATCAAGGATGCCGACCCACAAATCATCGAAGATTTGCGAGCCCGCGGTCTGCTGTTTCGGACCGAGGGATATACACATACCTACCCTTTCTGCTGGCGCTGCAAAACGCCGCTGATGTACTACGCGCGGGACTCGTGGTATATCCGCACGAGTCGATTTCGAGACGAATTAGTATCACTTAATAGCACCATTAACTGGGTGCCTGAGCACATAAGGGAGGGGCGCTTCGGAAACTGGCTTGAAAATAATGTCGATTGGGCATTAAGCCGCGAACGCTATTGGGGTACGCCTCTTCCGGTCTGGGAATGTGAAGAGTGCAAACATCGTGAATGCGTTGGCTCAATCGCCGAGCTTTCTGAGAGGGTTGGGCGCGATCTTTCCAATCTCGACCTACATCGTCCATACGTAGATGAGATCCTTTACGCCTGCACGGAGTGTGGCGGAAGGATGAGGCGTATCCCCGATTTGATCGATGTATGGTTCGACTCCGGATCCATGCCCTATGCCCAATGGCATTATCCTTTCGAGAACCAGGACAAATTCAAATCGCAGTTCCCGGCAGATTACATATGTGAAGCCGTCGACCAGACGCGCGGCTGGTTCTACTCTCTGCATGCGATCAGCACGTTGCTGATGGGCTCGGTTGCCTACAAAAACGTCATTTGTCTGGGTTTGATCCTCGACGGCGAGGGAAAAAAGATGTCGAAAAGCCTTGGCAACATAGTGGATCCATGGGATGTCCTAAAAGTGGATGGCGCAGACGCTTTTCGCTGGTATCTCTATACTGCCACACCGCCGGGTAACGAGCGCCGCTTCTCGGTGGATTTGGTTGGCGAGGTTATCCGCAATTTCACGCTTCCATTGTGGAACGTTTATTCCTTTTTTGTCACGTATGCCAACCTGGATAATCCTCAGCTGACCATGGGGCGCAACTCAAGCCATAATGTCCTCGACAGGTGGGTGATTTCGGAACTGCATGCACTTGTGCGCGACGTAACCGAGGCCTATGAGGCGTATGATGTCACGGGGGCCACCCGTCCGATCGAGGCGTTCGTCGAAAAACTTTCGACCTGGTATTTGCGCCGTTCGCGTCGCCGCTTCTGGAAGTCAGGTTCGGATGAGGACAAGCAGGCCGCCTACAATACCCTGTATTCAACCCTCACTACCTTAAGCAAACTGATCGCGCCAGCCATGCCCTTCCTGGCTGATGAGATTTATCAAAACCTGGTCCGCTCTGTGGATGCGTCTTCACCTGATTCCGTACACCTGGCAGATTGGCCGAAGTATGATGAGAGGCTGATCGATGATAAGCTCAACAGGGAAATGAACCTGGTGATAAAACTGGTTTCCCTTGGGCATTCCGCTCGCCAAAAGGCCAATCGTAAGGTTCGTCAGCCGCTTAAGGAGGCAGCATTTTCGCTTGGAAATGTATCGGAGCGCGACGCCGTTGTGGATTTTGCCGATTTGATCCAAGATGAATTGAATGTCAAGACAGTACGGTTGTTAGATGCCAGCACAGAAGCCGTTTCGCATTCGGTCAAACCCCTGCCCAAACAACTGGGACAGAAATATGGAAATAAGTTCCCAGTTCTCCAAAAGGCAATCCTCGCGATGAATGCTGAAGAGGTTGCGCAGGCGCTGCTGGGTCATGGATCCGTCAGAGTCGATGCCGACGGGCAGACCTATAATATCCTGCCAGATGAGATCGAAGTCAAGGCGCAGGCCAAGGAAGGGTTTTCTGTGGCCGAAGAGGGCGGTTATTTGGCGGCCCTGGTCACGGAACTGACCCCAGAGCTTGTGGATGAAGGCCTGGCACGCGAGTTTGTCCGTCGTGTGCAAGACTTGCGGAAAAGCACAAATCTGGAAGTAGCTGACCGGATCAACCTTTATGTTGATGCTTCCACGAGGCTGAGGTCGGCGATCGAAGCCCATCGAGAGTACATCACGACCGAAACTCTGACACTTAAGTTGGACTTTCGATTGCCTCCAACCGGCATATCCCAAAGTGAAGAGGATTTTGAAGGCGAAAAAGTGATATTCGGTTTGGAGAAAGCATAACCCAGCGAATTTAGGTTATATGATATAGCACCCTTATGCCGCCTATAGATTAGAGGACCGCAATTCAGCGGTCCTTTTATTTATGGGCGGCAAGTATAATCTGGCTATGCAAATCGAACAGGTAACGGCGGTTACAGAGGAGCTTTGTGATGCATTTCAGAGGCTCATACCACAGTTGGCAACCAACAGGCTGCCTCCGACAAAAGAAGAGCTGGCAGCCCTGGTCGGGTCAGAATCCTCCACTTTATTGATTGTGCGTCATCCAGAACCAAGCAATCGGATTGTCGGAGCCGGTTGTTTGACCGTATATCGCGTTCCAACCGGCGTACGTGCCATTATTGAAGATGTGATCGTGGACGAATTGGCACGCGGCCTCGGTATCGGAGAATCGCTGGTTCGTCGTTTAATGGACCTTGCGCGCGACAAAGGCGCAAACGGCGTGGCATTGACTTCCAACCCCAGGCGTGCGTCCGCCAATCGTTTGTATCAGCGCATAGGATTTACGCGGCGAGAGACAAACGCCTACTTTTTTAAATTCTGAGATAAGCCCGCCGGTCGCGATCTTGAATAGTCTTCAGGTGTGTCCAAATCTTGCAGAACGGTGGGGGTATCGAGCGGGACATAGTAGATGTCTTTGGCGTGACGGTTCAAGAACGCACGGGCCGACTCGGGGGCTTGCATGCTTAATATTTCCTTGCACAATTCCTGCGCGATCAGCCAGGGATGTCCGCGCCGCATTTTATAGCTTGGAACGATCAGCGAAGCATTGGTCCGTTGATACTCTTGCAGTATTTGCTCTATGGTTTCTGTCTGGACCTGAGGCTGGTCACCGAGCGCAATGAAAACGGCCTGCGCCTCGCGCATTTTTTCCCTCAATCCTGCCTGAATTGAGCTTAACATCTCTCCCTCGGCATAATTTTCGTTGAAGACGGTCTGTACTGTTTGACCGATAAGCGCCTCAACCTGAGTGTGCGCTCCACCAGTTACCACGAGGATGTCTTTCACCCGAGCAGCTTGAAAGGTTGCAATGACCGTCTGCAAGACAGTGCTCTTGCCCCAGGGTAACAGCATCTTTGGCCGGCCCATGCGCCTGGATTCACCCGCAGCGAGAACAATGGCTGAGATCATAACGTATCGTCTTCGATCAAGCGGCTATAATCTTCCGGGTTATCTACATCCAGCAATAACCTGTCATCATGCCAGGGCAGGTATTCGACATGATATTTAGAGAATATAATGCGCCCTCCTGCATCCCCTTGCAGTTCCATCAGATCGGGAAAGGTGAGCCGATCAAATAAAACAGGGTTGCCGCGCTGTTCCATCATGACCAAGGGGGCGACCACCGGCGGCAATTCAATTGCATGGGTCTCTACCAGGGCGTGAATCACCGAATCGGTGACCTGAGGTTGATCTGCCAGTAGAAAAATCGCCGCTCCCGGTCCTCGGGGAGCGGCTTGGAATATTGCCAGGACACCAGCCCTGATCGAACTCGATTGGCCAAATTGCCAATCTGCATTTCTCGAGATCGTTACCGGCAAGTCGTTTACCGCAGCCTCAACTTGTTCGGCATGCGAACCCGTAACAATGATGACTGGTGAAAGTCCAGCTTCCAGAGCGGTTCTGGCCACGACCCGGACAAATGGCTGCCCGCGCCAATCGAGCAATTGCTTGGTTTGGCCATAACGTTTCGAACCCCCTGCCGCTAAAATAATCCCTGCGACCGGCTCATGTGCAGCAAAGACATGATCTTTTGCCAAGCTACTAATTACTACTGAATCGAAATGAGAAAGCAGCAAAGGGATCATCCCATGAGCCGCAGCCTGTAATTCAGGCGTGTCGCATTGGTTGAGCAGCACGGTACGTCGGGCTGCCCAGGGAATATTCTTGTTTCCACCATCGGGATGGCAAAGCACTTGAACGATTGCCTCAGCAGTAATTACGTGCCCGATCTTCAAGCCGCTTAGTTGAGAGAATATTTCCGGGTGATGGACTGTTTCTTGAGATAAGGGCTTGCCGAGCCCGGAAAGACCGGCCACAACCACCACGCCGTTTACAAAATGGGGAATAGGTGGTTCTTCTTCGCCAGGCGCATTAAGTGAACTCCGACGTGCTCCATCAGCTTCAACGAGGAGAGGAATGTGCTGTTTGTTCGCCTCTGCGTATAGCCATGCTGCTACATGCTTTTCTATGCCTCCAGTGCGATGGTCTGCCCCGATTGGCCCTGTAACTAGAGTAACCCCTCTAAATTGAGCCTCGACAAGCTCTTCCACAGAGGTTGCAATCAAGTGTTGATCCGCGAAGGGGATTTGCCAATCACCCAGATGGGTTGTAGCCGTAACGATGACCGGTGAGGCGATTTCGCGGGCCAAATGGAAAATGGCCGTTGTTTTGCCTCCAGCCCCAACAAATGCAATACACGCATCGGACGATAGTCTCAGTGCCCCGGCCAGTGTCAGGCCCATAGTCTCATCCGGACCTCTGGACGCGACAACAGCGCCTCCAGGACGGCACCCCCAACAGCCAACGATTTATCAGAAACAAGATGGCAAAGGCCAGGATCATTCCGTGGATCAATATCCCCGATCTTCATACCTTTCACAGCATTTAATCCCGGATGAAGAAGACCGCGTAAGACGCCAGTAAACGGGGCTGTGATCAATTCACTACCAATAGCCGCAATAGTCTGGCCCGGATTATAAGTACCTCCGATTTTCGCTTCGGACTCGAGTACTCCATCGATCGGTGCCCGCAGGACTCGACGAGGGTCGCCTTCGGGTTTAGAAGTATCGTTGAGAGAAGATCCATCCCAAATGACTCGACCAAGCGTATGGCCGCGCTGTGTTTCAATCACTGCATGGCAATTGCCGGGCGCCAAAAAACCAGGTCCCAGACCCAGGTAGAGAAGCGAGTGGTGGGATAACCGCTCTGGCGGATGTTTTGTCATGCGCGCATCTACAATTGCAAGGGGATTTAGGTTCCTAACAGAGGTACATTCGGGGTCAACCAGCACCGGGATATGTCGCTTGGCAAGGATATTCAGTATCTTGAGTGTATCCGTAGGGTCTTCGACCGCCCGCGCAATAATCCCCTCAATAACGGTTTCCCTCTCGTAAATGGCCTCCGAAAAGGATACGGTCCTGCGAACGGCAAGCGGTTGGGGAAGTTCGGTAATTGCTATGTTGAGCCCGGCGTGGTGCAGACGAAGCGCTACACCGCTAGCCAAATCACCACCACCGCGTAATAAAATGAGCGCTGTCATCGGGATTTTTCAGAACCTTCCTTAAGGATATGACCGAATGCATAGAGAGTGAGATAGACAAATATAAAGAACAGAGTATAAAGCGCAATAAATCCCAAAGAACGCAGACTTGGGTCGAGAAGCCACTCGGAAACATTCGAGGCAATTTCAAGCGGATTTCGCAAAACATCCCAGCTATTAAGGCGAATGAAGCGACCAACATACAGCCCAACGCCGCTAAGTGCAGCGACTACAAAAACAAACACCCAACCTGCCCAGCGGCTAATTTGTCGCTTGATGATCTCCTGCATGAGGTTGAGGGAGACGATGCCCAGCAGCATGCCGGTCCACGAGAACCATATAAGAAGGATCACATCATACCAGAGGGGTACGTTACTGGATCCCTGGCTGAGATGCTGCAAATCGGTCAGTATGTATGGTGCATTGGGAAAAAAAATCAGCCATAAAAAGGCAAAGGTTGGAATCACCAGGAACACCAAAGTCCGCCGCCAGGAGAATACATAGGCGAGATACGCCAATACAAACGGTATCCATGCGAGGAAGAGGTTCCAGATGAGGCTACCATAACGATCTGAATAGCTATAAGCCATTCGCGCGGCAACAAGCGATATGCAAACCAAAGAGGCGGCGGATAACAAGACAAAAACGCCAATTTTATACTTGTGATCCGAGAGAATCAGGAGAAGTCTTTGTTTCATTGTGAAGCCAGGAATTGAGTCAAAATGGGATTTACAACTTCCGGCTTCTCATAATGAGGAATGTGGCCGCACTCTTCGACGGGTTGAAATTCGGTATGGGGGATCATTTTCAGAATCCATTTGCTTTCTTCGAAAGGAAGCGTCTGGTCGGCCTCGCCCCACAAGAGTAAAGTAGGCTTCTGCAACCTGGCCAACCGTTTATATACATCAGGGAAGCCGTTTACCATCCTATTGCGAAGAGTCGATAGGAGGGCCCGCCGGAAGCCCTTGATCTGCATCTGTACCCGGTACTGGTTCCGAAAGTGCTCAACGAGCTTGTGGTCAAAGAGGCGTGAGGCAAAATAGCTGATAGCCTTCTCCCCACCAGCCAGCATCAGGATCAACTCGCTTAACCCCGGCAGGAGGGCTACTTTATAAACCAGATTCAAAGGTACAGGGCGCACACCAATGGGGTCAATCAGGACCAAGCGACAAACTTGCTGAGGGGAATCCACTGTGAATGCAGAGGCTATTGCCCCTCCCATCGACAACCCTATCAGGTTGACGGAGGATAAATTGAGAACTTCGAGCAAATCCCGCAACTGTCGCACGAAAAGGTTGATGTCGTAGTCCAGGCGCGGCCGATCAGAGAGACCCCGGCCGAACAGATCATATCGCAGGACGTAGAATCCGTAGGAGGTGAGTGCCCGGAACGTTGGATCCCAAATGAAATAGGGAACTGAAAAACCATGGATCAAAACAACGGACTGTCCGGAAGGAGGACCTCCAAGCTCATAATGAGTGTAGCCATCGGAAAGTCTTATGAACGTGCCTGTGGCGGCTGTTCTGCGCGTGGCATCATCGAGGTCTGTGCTTTCACCTCGATAGACGAAGTCCCAGTTCATTTGATCTTGTTAAGGGCACGTAAAACGCGTTCGGGTGTGAAAGGGAATTCATCGATCCATACGCCGGCGGCATCATGGATTGCGGCCGCGATGGCGGCGGCCAGGGGTAGAAAAGGAATTTCGCCCAGTCCGCGGGCTCCCCAGGGACCATTTGGATCCGGGAGTTCGACAATCACCGATTCGACTTTCTCTGGGATGTCCAAGATAGTCGGAAGAAGATATGTGCTGAACTGATCAGTCAGTACCCGACCCTCTTTGGTCTTAAAATCCTCGGTTATGGCATATCCCTGAGCCTGCACCACCGCGCCTTCAATTTGTCCTATTACGAGGTCGGGATTAATAGCTTTGCCCACGTCATCGGCTACGACGACCCGCGTTACCCTCAGGTGACCGGTCTCAACGTCGACCTCAACCTCTACAGCTTCGGCGGAATAAGCATAGGAAAAGTTGGGCGTGGAATATCCGGTTTCTTCATCTAAGTGTGTGGTCTTCGGCGCCAGATATGTGAATTCGGCAACAGCGGGACGTTCCTCATTCTGCCATTTGTTCAGAGCCACCTCTGCTGCACCTTTAATTGCATTGCCGGCCATGAAAGTCATCCGCGAAGCCGAAGACGAACCTGCATTGCCCTGTGCGGCTGAGTCGGATGGGATCACCTTCACCTGTCCGGGTGTAACGCCAATTACCTCTGCGGCCATTTGGGCCATCACTGTATGAGTTCCCTGGCCCACCTCCGCACCCGCGTGATGAACGATCACACTTTCGATTTTTCCGTTACCGTGAATCTCTACTTTGGCCCAGGAATTCTCCTGATATCCAAAGGAGAATCCCACGTTTTTGAAACCCGCGGCAAAACCTCGCCCGTGAACGATGGATTGGCCAACTGGCAAGGAAAGGTCCGCAATTTTCTTGCCAGGCTTTTGTTTCCACCCGAATTTTTGGGCCGCAGCTTCGATGACCTGTGGAACGCTCACGGGGCCAGGCGCCGGGGTGCCCACACCGAGCGTCAAACCATCCTTAAGCGCATTCTTGAGGCGTATCTCAACCGGGTCCATGCCGAGTTTTTCGGCGAGCTTATTGATCTGACCTTCTGCCATGAATAAGGCCTGTGGGGCCCCGAATCCGCGGAAGGCTGCACCGGGGAGGTTGTTTGTATACACTCCGTATACATCCGTTTTTACGTTTGGGATAAAGTATGGGCCGGTAGACGTAACAGCTGAATTGCCCAATACCTTATTTGAGGTATACATATAGGCTCCCCCATCCCCAATCAACTCGCTTTCGGCCGCAACCAGTTTTCCGTCCCTGGTCGCACCCCACTTTGCGCGCATAATCATTGGATGCCTCTTACCATGCCCAATGATCGATTCGCGACGACTCCAGATGATTTTTACCGGCTTCCTCAGTTTCCAAGCAGCCAGAGCGAGGACGATTTGCACAGAGAGATCCTCCCGCCCCCCGAAAGCCCCACCGATAGGAGGGTAAATCACCCGCACCGATTCGACCGGCAGGTTAATTGCATGAGCGATCGATTCCCGGTCGGCATGAGTCCATTGGCCGGCACACGCAATAGTAACGTGACCTTCTTCGTCGATGTAGGATAGCCCTGCCTCAGGTTGAAGATAGGCATGTTCTTGAACTGGCGACCGATATTCCCCCTCAACAATAACATCCGCCTTCTTAAAGCCTGTGCCCACATCTCCTTTGCGTATCTTATAATGTACACAAATATTGGAGTTGCCACGGTCAGGATGTAAAATTGGCGCCTCAGGCTTCATGGCCTCCACGGGATCACTAACAACGGGCAAATCTTCGTATTCGACCTCAATTAGTCTGATAGCAGCCTGAGCCTCGGATTCGGTCCGAGCCACGACAACCGCCACCTGATCACCAATGAAGCGCACGATATCAGTAAAGGGTTTAGATGAACCAGGTCCGCACAATACCGGCTGATCGGGAATCTGCAACCCATATTCGTTAACCGGGATGTCCTTCGCTGTATAAACTGCCACTACACCCAGGGCCAACTCAGCCCGGCCGGTTTCGATCCTTAAGACGCGGGCGTGCGGCCGTTCAGCAAACAACACCTTCATGAACAGCATATCTTTCATTGCAAGGTCGCCTGAATAATGAGCCTGGCCTGTCACTTTGCTGCGGGCATCTATACGAGGCGAAGATTGTCCGATAACTGGCATTTTGTTCTCCCTATTGAATCTAAGTGGCTATATTATACAACCCCTGAGATTTTCGCTCTGCAAGGGTAAGTGCATATCCAAGGTACGCAATCTAAAGATCGCTTTGCGAGGTGCAAATGTCTATACCTGAATCCAATAATCTATTCCATGGTTCCGGGCCAGAGGAAACATTAAATTACTTCGTTTCCAGACTTCAGGCGCGAGATCTCTCCGGGGAAGAAGCTCTCGCGATATTGGGCGCCGTCCATGCAAATCTGGGGAAAAGATCATCCGTTGATCGGAGCGTTTACCAATCGTATTCCAGCGCAATGGAATCTTTGCGCCAGACAATGCCCGATGTGTACGATTACGTTGTTGTAACATGGGGAAGAAGAAATGCGCCGGAATCGGATAGTCAGGCGCCCCGGGAGCCGGATTATGTTGAAGGTGGCGCCAACGAATTGGGAGCGGAGACTCTCGAGGCAAAGACAGAAAACGGCTTTAACGAGATAAAGGCACCTGAAGGAGGATTGGATGAGGCAGAAGAACCATCAGAGCCTGGAGAGGTAGAAGAGAAAGATTCCGGCCCAGACGAAGACATCGTTAAGAACGAAGAGCAGCCAAAAAACGAGGATGAGAGCGAAGATGAAGAAGAAACAGATGAAGAGGATGCCCGGGAGGTAGAGGAACAATCTGAGGAGCCACCTGAATCAAACGCGGAAATTAGCGATGAATCTGTGGAGCAAGCCGAGGTTGAAGAGCCCAATGAAGACAGCGAAGATTCCTCCGAGGGAGGGCCTGTCACAGATGAGAACGAAGCCGAAATTAGTGAAGAATCGGCAACAGAAGAAGCAGAGGGGGAGTCTTCCGGCGAATCCGAAGACATGGAATCCGAAGGTGGGGAAGTTGTTGAGCCGGAAGAAACGGAATGGCCTGAGATTGAGCAGCCCTCGCCCGAGGAGCCACTCGAAGGGTTTGAAGGCGAGGAAGACTTAACTCCGCCCGAAGATTAAGCCAGGCGGTGGCCCTTCGCGATTATCTTTTGTAACGTTTAGCCCTGATTTTTGGTGGAGGCGCATCCTGGGGACCGTACCGGGAGGGGCCGACATATCTATATACAAGTGCGTAAATAAAGGAAACCAACGCACTGGCGAAAACAACATAGACCAGAGTAACTGCCAATACCGCATAGAGATTATTTTGACTTTGGATAAAACCGAGCAAGGGACTGAGTCCCGCGGCTTTCCACAGCAGGGGCGGCATGACCGGATACCCCATTAATTGATATGGCATTGGCCAATTTTGGTCTACGGCTAATTGTACCGACGCAACCGCAAGCACATATGACATGGTTGGAACGATCAATATCAGCAGACAGCCAATGCCACGCCAAATTGCATGGGTTTCCTCCTCCCTGGGTGTTGACCTTCGACGCTGGCTTGCGGTTGTATATTTAGTCATTCCTGCCTCTCAGGCAATCATCAAAGCTGCATCCTCGATGGCTTGCACGATCTTATAATACCCTGTGCATCTACACAGGTTTCCGGTTATTGCCTGTCCGATATCATCTTTGGAAGGATTGGGTTTCTCCTCCAGTAATTTGGCAGCAGACATAATAAAACCAGGCGTACAATAGCCACATTGGACAGCACCATCGTCGATGAAAGCCTGCTGTACCGGATGCAACTTCTCACCGGCTGCCAAGCCCTCGATGGTAATGATCTGGGCGTTATGAGCGCGGGGCGCAGGGACCAGGCAGGACATAACCGCTTTGCCATCCAGAAAAACCGTACAGGCACCACACTCCCCTTCGGCACAACCCTCCTTGGTACCGGTCAACGCACCTTCTTCACGCAGTAAGCGCAAGAGGGTTTTGTCCTGCCCAGAGGTGAATGTAAAATCTTGGCCATTGATCGTTGCATGAATGACCGCCTTCTGCGGATCCCAAGCCGGGGTTTTCTGCGGTTGCCCGGAAGCCTTTTCCCGGCCCCATAACAGCACCGGATCCTGTGGGAATCCCTGTAATTCCTGCTTGTCGCGAATAGACCGCAAGGCGCGAGCTGTAATGACCCTGACAGTTTCACGCCGATACGCTGCGGAGCTGCGAAGGTCATCAATGGGGCGGCTGGCGTTCATAGTCATTTCGGCGGCCTGAGCAATTACCTCATCAGCTAGTGTCTTGCCAATCAGATAGGCCTCGGTTTCGGGGGCATGTATGATCGTTGGGGCAACAGCGCCAAGGGTGATCGAGGCAGTTGTTACGGTTTCGCTTTCCAGAGTTAAGACCACGGCTGCATTGATCAAAGAAATTGCCTGGGCGCGGCGCAAGGCTAATTTTATGAACGTGCCGCGCTGGTCCACTGTCATAGCAGGGAAGGAGATGTCCACCAATATTTCATCGGGCTGCATTATCGTTTTACGAACGCCGGTATAGAAGTCTTTTAGGGCAATCCGGCGTTCGCCATTTATATTGGCAAGCGTCACGGAGGCATTTAGCGCCATAAGAGGCGTGATCGTGTCGTTGGCAGGCGAGGCCGTGATAAGATTGCCTGCGACCGTGCCGCGATTTCGAATCTGAGGTGCGCCTACCTCCCAAGCCGCGCGAGCCAACGGATAGGCGCGTTCCCGGATCAATCTTGAGGCAACGCATTGGTTATGAGTTACCAAGGGCCCCAGATGGATAATCCCATCCTCATCCAACTTAATGGAATTGAGTCCAGGGATGCGGGTAACGTCAATCAGCGTTTCAATCCCTTTTCGGACACCGCGCTCAAGCTCAAGGATCAGGTCGGTTGCCCCGGCAACGATACGGGCCCGTTCGCCCTTCTTATTAAGGGACGTCAAGACTTCGTCAATGGATTTTGCGTTTAGATATTCCTGCCACATAATGATCGAATTAGTGTTATTGCCAGAAAGTTCCTCCTGGCAATAACACTTCGGACTATTTTCCGTTTCCCGTAAAGGCTTCGGTACGACGGTTGAAGGTCTCCACCGCCTGCCGGCATAGCGTTGTGAGGTTGCGAATTGCAGCCGGCAGGGCAGTTTCATCACCCATGCTGGCCTCCACATTGTCGAGACCGTGGGCGACCTGATCAGCGAGCTCGAAGAAGGCCAAATCGAAGTTGTAAAGCTGTTCCAGTTCCTTTTCGTTGATCTTGACTGCGTCGAACAGGCCGGAATACCCACGAGAAGCCGTGCTGATCTTATCAATGAAGGTACGGAGTTGGATTGCAGCCTTCTCCACATCGTCCACATACTCAATCTTCCCCGCGCTGACCATATCAGACTGCAGGTTCGAAGTACGCTTCAAGAGTTCGTTGAAGCGGCGTGCCACCGTGTCCCGCACTAACTTGTCTGCATCACGCCGATTTTGCCGCTCCACATAACCGCCAAAGCCAGGAATGTATGAAACGAGTTTCTTGAACGGATCCACTTGGCCGCTTACGTTTTGATACATGTCAGTCATTTGTGCCTCCTGCAATATATACGGAGAAGTGCTTGATTAGTCTCAACCCATTATACTATGCCGCTTTATCACCCAGATATCAGGTAGGCATGGAATTGTTAAGAGACTGCAAGATTCTAATGTGAAGCTGGCGAGATCCATCGAGGAATTGCCGTCGGGCAGCGAATTTAATCAGTCTGGGGCCTTCAATCGACCCAAATATCGTCAGATTTAGGGCAGCTACAAGAGGATGTATAATCAACCTATTGCAAATTTATATCCAAGGAGTGGACATATGTCCGAATTGAATGAGTTACTTTCCGTATTAGAAAACAGCGCGGCTGTAGACGGCTCCGCTGTAAAGGTGAGGGATGAAGGGAAATTCCGCGCCCATATTGAAAAACTAGTTGAGGCATCAGCACTGGGCTCCGGGGCTACTCAAGGCTGGGCACGCTACATTATCCGCGCGGCCGCGCTGGAATTGGGGATCACGCCGTCCTCTGTGCAAGAGCTCTACCTTGCGCGTGGGCGCGGTGATATCCCCATGACATTCACGACGCCGGCCTTCAATCTTCGCGTCCTTTCTTTCCACGCTGCGAAGGCTATGTTCCGAGCCGCGAAAAAAATGAATGCCGGTGCGTTCATCTTCGAGATCGCCCGTTCAGAAATTGGCTACACTGCACAACGTCCAGCCGAATATTCAACAAACATCCTGGCGGCGGCAGTTGCAGAAGAGTGGAAAGGGCCGGTTTTCATACAGGGCGACCATTTTCAGGTGTCAGCCAAGAAATTCGCCTCAGACCCGAAGGCAGAAGTTAGCGCAGTAAAGGATCTGATCAAAGAGGCGATTTCAGCGGGGTTTTTCAATATTGACATAGACACTTCCACACTGGTAGATATCAGCAAGCCGTCTGTCCCCGAGCAACAAGAGACGAACTTTAGCCTATCGGCCGAATTTGGTTCAAATATTCGCGAGTCTGAACCTAAAAACGTGACCATTTCGATCGGCGGCGAAATCGGTGAAGTCGGTGGCCATAACTCGACAGAAGAAGAGCTGCGCGCCTTCATGGACGGATACATCGCTGCCATGAAAAAACTCGTGCCCGGGAAGCCGGGCCTGAGCAAGATCAGCATCCAAACCGGAACTTCTCATGGCGGTACGGTTCTCCCGGATGGTTCTTTGGCGAAGGTAAGCATCGATTTTGATACATTGCGTGACCTATCGCGCGTCGCCCGGAAGGATTACAAACTGGGCGGAACGGTGCAGCACGGCGCATCTACACTGCCGGAAGACGCTTTTCACAAATTTGTCGAGAATGAAGCCATCGAAGTTCATTTGGCGACCAACTTTATGACCATGTTCTATGATAATGCCCCGGCTGATCTGACCCAGGAAATGTATGCCTGGCTGGATGCAAACTCCACCTCCGAACGAAAACCCGGGATGACCGACGAACAGTTTTATTACAAAACCCGCAAGAATGCAATTGGTGCATTCAAGGCCAAAATGTACGCATTGCCAGAGAAGGAGAAGAATAAACTAAGCGCCGCCTGGGAAGCCCAATTCGAAAAACTCTTCAAGCTGCTCGGTATGAAAGATACGCGCCAATTTGTTGATAAGTTTGTCAAGCCTGTTCCGGTCGCGCCCGATATAAAGTTTTATCTTGGCGAGACGGTTGAGGTAAAAATGGCCGATGACCTGGCCGATTAGCTGATACACTCCGGACAAAGGGCGATGGAACTCTCTTCCATCGCCCCTTTTTATAGAAGATGCCAAGTTCAGATCAGGGTGTTGCCAATAATCGCTATTTGTTGATCCCTCGTACCTTAGTCTTTTTGCGCCGCGGGGATTCGTATCTGCTTATCAAGGGGGCCCCCACAAAGCGGCTTTGGGCAGGAAAATACAACGGTCCGGGCGGCCATGTGGAGCGGGGCGAGGATGTTTTATCCACAGCGCGCAGGGAGCTGCGCGAAGAGACGGGCCTCGTGGCCGATTTGTGGCTGTGCGGCACAGTGATAGTCGACGCTGGAATTAGAGGTATCTGCTTGTATGTCTTTAGCGGTGAAAGTCAGGAAGGTGAGCCAATGGCATCGATAGAGGGAACCGCTGAATGGATCCCGTATGAGAGGATAGGAAACCTTCCGGTTGTCGAAGATTTGCCAGTCCTGCTTGCCAGGATCCACAAACTGCAACGGGGTGCCCCCCCCTTTTCCGCGCGTTCGTACTATGACGAGAATCAGCGTCTCGTTATGAAGTTTACAGAATAAAAGCTCGGGCGGCTATCAAAGCTGCCCGAGCTTTTGATTTGATCAGGGAAGCGTGTAGGATTGTAGTTCTGTTGTGGAGCTGTAGGTAGCGCCGGCAAATTGACCCATCTCCACGGATCGGATCCATCCAACTCCAGGGGCGAGCCACAGCGTGATATTGAAACTGGCTGTCAAAGGAATAGCGATCCCATGAAAGTTGGCCGCGACATGCATGGTCGAAGTGGCCTGGATTTTCTGTACGTTAAAGGTGCCGGCAGGAACAGTGAGGGTGTCCGTACCCTGATCCTGCAAAAGGGTCGAGACGGTGCCGTCCGTAGATATGCTTTGATTACCTGGCAAAACAAAGGTACCGGCGGCATCCAAATCATAGGACCATCGCATGTTGGGCTGGATAGTGGACGGAATGGTTACTCAAGTTGCATTTGAGACAGTCAGATCGGAAGGTGACACTCCCGCAATTGATAGCGCGGGCGTGCCCACACTGCTTCCAGAAGACAGTGCTAGCAGCCCCCTCGTGGTGCAGGCCCAATTCTGGGTGGCGCTTGAATTCCCGGATTGTGTTGCAATGGTAAAACCGTCAGGTTGGATAGCCGTGATCGTATTCGTGAAACTGGAATTCCCGATATTTGCGCTTGTATTTGAGTAGGTCCAATCTGCGCCGACTTGAACTGGAAAAAGCGCGACGGAACACAGGTTATGAGTTACAGCGCCCGTTTTGGATGGTGCTGCCTGGACAGGGGCATATTGTAGAGATGAAGGTCCAGATTGTGCGTCTGACAGGGAAGTGCTCAACATAACTGCCGTGAGCACGAGATTTAGAAAAAGCATGTGCTGACCTTTATACATCAGGTTTTCTCCTTTTCATTCATCCAGACCGGCAAAAGTAATCTGAAAATACTACCTCGGCCTGGTTGGCTCTCAACCTCGATCTTTCCGTGATGCTGCTCAATCACCTGACGCGCGATGGATAAGCCGATGCCCAGTCCGCCGAATAGATCATCAGCGGTTTGCTCAAGATGATAGAAACGATCAAAGATATGTGGAAGTGTTTCAGATGCGATGCCGATGCCATGGTCACGAATGGCAACCGTCAGAGTACCGCTTTTTGATCCAAAGCTAATCTCCACGTCGCCTCCGCGTGGACTGAACTTGACGGCATTGTCGATCAGAGCCGTAAAGGCGCGTTCCAAGGATTTTGGGTCTCCCGCGATCTGCGGGAGACCCTTTTCGGCCTTGACTCTGAACCGGATATGCTGTTCTTCCGCTTTTTGTTCGTATTTCTCGATTACGGACAGAGCGATCCTGTTCATATCCACTGGTTGAAAGTCTGGTAGAACGAGGTCTATTTCTTGTAAGAACAGAATATCGTTGACAAGCGTTACGATCTGGCCCACATTCCGAGAAACAGTTTTAAGGACTTCGTCCAACTTATCTCCGGCCAATACCCCTTTTTGAAGAATCTGCAAATAACCGCTGGCAGCCATCAACGGGGTTCTAAGCTCATGGGCCACGTTCGTAAGAAATTCGCGGCGAGCCAGCTCCTGCTCGGCCAACTTCTGATAAGCCTCGGCTAATTCCCCTGCACGCAAGCGCAAGTCCTCTATTGCCATTGTATCGTTTTGACGGAGACGATTGCTGATCTCTTTTACCATTGCCAATGCAACGCTGCTGGAGCGATGTAGAACACGATCGAAACTCTGTTTGTTTAACTCCAAGACCACCAGGGGAGTTTTCGCCGCGACGGTGGCCGCGCGTGGAGCATTGTGAATCAAAGCCATTTCCCCAAAGAAATCTCCCGCCCCCAAAGTCTTGAGCAGACGCGAACTCAGCATTGTTTACGACCTTTGATACTTCCACTTCGCCGTCGAGGATCATATAAAAGATTTGCTCAACGTTATTTTCCCGGCACAGAATGGCACCGGCAGGGTAGTTGTTGATTTTGCTGCTGGAGATCAATTCCTCTACCTCAGCAGGTGTGATACCCGGAAAAGCATTTGGGATAATGCGGCTCGGTGCGCGGGAAGTAGTCATGGATGCCTCACGTTAGAAATGCGTCAATCCGGTAGATCGCGCCAGATTAGGATAATGTTCGACTTTTGGGCATGTGGGCACACGCTGCATGGATAGGGAAATTTCCAAAACTGCAATGCAGTGCAGTTTTCAGCCCTATCTGTGCCAGCCGGCGGGCGCCTGATCTAAAATTTGTAACCGATTTTTCTAAGCAGATCAATTCGCCAGGCGATATCCGCTGCGGTTTCCACTCCCTTGGGTGATAGGCCGTCCACCACACCGAGAATGCCGCGCCCCTGTTCAGTCTGTGCCACCAAGACCTGAGTGGGGTTGGCTGTTGCACAAAAGATATGAACAACTTCTGGAACCGTTTTGACAACGTTGAGAATATTTAATGGAAAAAAGCCATTTGCCAAGAAAAGAATAAATGAATGCCCGGCGCCGATTGCCAAGGCGTTCTTTTTGGCCAGAGCTATCATTTCTTCGTCTGTGCCGCTCCAGCGGACCAGACACCTATCCGAAGCTTCACAGAAAGCCAGACCGAACTTGATACCGGGAACCGTATTGACCAGTGCCTCATGCACATCTTCCACTGTTTTAATAAAATGCGATTGACCGAGAATGAAATTAATAGTCTCGGGTTTATCAATATTAACAACATTGACCTCCATGGGGTACCTCCATCCTGCGAACTGAATTTTGGTATCATTGTAGCAAGAATCTGATTTCGCTGCCATTCGCATCAAATTACAATATTTCTGATTAGGCTTGTCCGATTATTGGCGGAAAATGGCGGGCTCATGCCTTGCCAGGGAGTAGTCGAATCATGGCTTTGCGAAGATTTTTTCTTTTTGCCTGCTTGCTGACGATGAATTTAACCGGCTGCGCGGCCCTTCCACCAACGGAAGCTTCAACTGCCGCACCAATAGTAGCTGTCCCGTCAACAACTCCAAGCGTTGTGCCCAGCAGTACGCCCACTGAACTCCCGACTCCGACGGAGACGCCAGTTCTGCTCGTCCCGGACTTTGGCCACATCATCATTGTGGTTTTCGAAAACAAAGAATTTGGCACGGTCGTGAATAACTCAGACATGCCGTACTTTAATCAACTCGCGAAATCATATACCTTACTAACTCAATTTTATGCCGAAACGCACCCCAGCCTTCCGAACTATCTTGCAATGATCGGAGGCGATACCTTTGGAGTGACGTTCGATTGCACGAGCTGCATAGAGGACGGCACTACTTTGCCTGATTTGATCGAGGCCAAGGGCCTTACATGGAAAACTTACCAGGAAGATATGCCGTCTCCGTGTTTTGCAGGGGCCGAAGCGGGGAATTACGCAATCAAGCATAATCCCTTTCTCTATTTCAAGCCGATTCGTTTAGATGCGGCACGCTGCAATCGGAGTATCGTTCCCTTCACGCAGCTCTCGGTCGATCTCGCAGCCGGCACTCTCCCGAATTATGTCTTTATTACGCCCAATCTGTGCAATGATGCACACGATTGTCCTGTAAAAATCGCTGATGGTTGGCTGAAAGGGTTAATGGCGCAACTTCTACCTCCGCTCGACGCGGAGGGCACACCCTTCCTGATTGTCCTTACATGGGACGAGGGACAGGGAAATCATTCCTGCTGCGGCTTACCCCCTGAAGCTGGCGGACGGATTGCCACAATCCTGATTTCTCCTCAAGTCAAGAACGGCTTTGAAGATGCAACGCCCTACACTCATTATTCGCTCTTAAAAACGATTTCAGAAGCCTGGCACTTAAGTTATCTGGGTCATGCTGCTGACGCGGATAATGCGCTAATTACTGCGCCCTGGAAATAGCCTTTACTTTCAAGCCAGCGCTTTCTGCCCTCGGAAAAGTCCCGTAATCTACTCTGATCGTCTATAAAAAGACAACAAGGTGCTCCCGTATTTTCTTTGGTCGAACTCCTCAAGGCTCGTCAAGCTTAATCCGTTGTATTCTTTGGGCGCAATCTGGACAATCAGCCAGCCATCCTCGGCAAGCCAATCCGGGTTTTTGTCAAGCATAAGCAGAGCCGTTGACCAAAGCTCGTGAAACTGGGGCGGCGCGATGTAAACATAGTGAAAGTGTCTATCAGGACGGGAATTAAGCAGCGCAAATGCATCAGCCTGTTTTACCTCGGACTTGGAGACAAACCGAGTAACCATCAAGTTCTTGTTGATGGTTTCAATGGGAGCCCGGTTCAAGTCTGTGAAACGCACAAACGCTGCACCCCGGCTGATGGCCTCGATGCCCACTGCACCCGTTCCGGCGAACACATCCCACCAGTAGGAATCGATCACGTCTGAGCCAAGGATGTTAAAGAGAACCTCCTTAACACGATCAGTGATTGGGCGCGTCGTGTCGCCAGGTACTGATTTAAGTTTATGCCCTTTAGCTGTGCCAGAAATAACGCGAAGACTCATGACAAACTAGTGGTTGAAGGGCCGGATCTTCTAAGTTTCATAGGCTGTCTGTCGGGCGGCTTGAATATTGCCAAACGGAGCAGTAATGGGAACAACACAGCCAGTAGATAGGATTAACCGTTTGTGGTTCGTCTGATCAAACGCGTCGGCAGCCTCTGTCCTAACATCGGCAGGTGTCTTGAAAACCAACGAATCCCTACTTAAGCCGCCGCACAAAACGCCTTTGAACACCTTATGCGCTTCTGAAAGTGACGGACTTGTTTCGCGGTCATGCCAATTTAAAATGTGAACCGGATATTTCGACAAAACATCGAAATAGATGTTTGCACCGTGCAAGTGAAGCATGTTGCACCAGAGGTCGCTGGCTTCCCCCAGCAAGGCGAGATCGGAGGTCCGGCTGAAGCTAACAAATTCATCGCGTGATAAAAGGGCGGCCTGGGCATGCTGGACGGCGTAGAAAATACCATCAATCCCCGTTGCCAGTGCGGCCCCTATGAACCGGCGTGTTGTTTCTGTTATTGTCTCCAATCCTTTCATCACGGCCTCGGGATATTTGCGAAGATGTACCAATAAGCCGTCCTCCGTCGCCAGGTGCTTTGCCTGCGCCAATGGATTGAAGATGGTTTGCAGTATAGGGGTGTCAGGTCCAAGGACTTCACGGATCCGGCGAAGACAAGCCAGCTGCCCCGCAAGATGCGGAGCTGAAGGATCAAGGACAGAAAGACGTTCCCAGTCGCGTGGATCGTTGATCACGTGTCTGAAATAGCGGCGTGTGCCCTCTATGCTGCCTTCCCAAATATCTTCCACCCCCCAGTCTTTCAGACAGAAAGATGACGCGGGAGTTACCTTGACCAGGTCGAAATCATAGGTTTGTTGAAAGGAAAGATGGGCTTCGGCGAGGTTTTCGGGCGATTGGTCGTCCACCGGAAAATGTCGCCACAATGCAACGGGCGGCCGGTCGGGGATCTCCCCGAGTAAACAGGCTTCGAGTTTTTCGCGATGTGTAGTCATGGAATTTCCTTAATCACACAGTAGGTGGCTCCAGCGCGCCCAACGTTCAGGATGGTTGGATCATCCCGGAAGGTCTTTCTGTCCTCATTGGTGCGGGTATTGACAAGAATATAATCGCCGGATTGAATTTGAGTTTCCGCTCCGCGTTCATCAAGAATGGCCACATTTCTGGCTGCATAAGGCTGAGCAACCTCGGCCTCGCGGTGGACATAGAGTTTGACAGGTCCTGTAGCTATTTGATCAAACTGCTCAACTGCTTCCTTGTAGCAGGTCAGCCAATAATCGGTTTCGTAGTGACGAAATGCGCCCGCAGTTCCACCAATAAACGAATTATAGTAGGTATATTCATATGGATGTAACCGGGCAATCCCAAGAACTCCAGGTAGCAGGGCAATCACAACCAGCAGAATGCTGATCCACTTCTTCTTGACCAAGTCAAAGAGGTATTCGAAAGCAAACCCCGTGATGATAAAAATGGGCGGGAGCATGAAAAGGAAATGCCGCATTCCATCGTACATGGGCGGGCGTCCAAGAATTGCGTAGGCAAAAGGAATTACAAACCAGGCCAGGATCAACAGGATTTGGATCAATCTAGGAAAGTCACGCTTTAACTTTTGGTAGGTCGCAACCAAACCCAGCAAGAAAACGGGCCATAGGATTTCGGTCAGTGTAAAGAAGAGAAAGAATGGAAGGTAGCGGCGCGGGAGGGCGTAGGCGCGGTAGACTTGATCGCCGAATAATACCGGTAGGATGGTCGGATTGTCCGACATGAATTGAAACACCTGCAAAAATCGTAGTGGGCTCTCCCAAAGATAGGGCCATGTGGCAAGCATAACCACTATGGAGAGCAAGCCGTACATAACCACCCATAGAGCACTACGCCAAGTGGGTTTCCTGAAAAGAAAATACACTACGATAAGCAAGCCGGCCAAAGGCCCAAGCACACGATTAGAGGTTGCGATGCCAAGAAAGACAGCAGGCAGCGATATATGCAAAACCATGCGCTGGAACGATTGCCCGCTTGAATCCGCCAGCTCATCGACCATATGCAATCCAAGAAAGATAGAGCCAGTAAGAAAAACCAGGAATGGCATATCCTTCGGATTGATGAACGCATGCCCCCAAAGGAGAGGCTGCGAGACAAACAGTGCAGACGCGGCAACAGCGGCCCATGGCCGTACAAAACGCTCGCAAATCTTGTAGAGAAAATAGACGCCGACTAGAAAGGTCAGGAAGTTTATGAGGTGCCAGGCAGACCCTGTATCCACGCTAAAGTGTTCAACCAGATAAACCGGCTCCCGCGCCAGAAGCAAATAGGCAGGACCCCGATTTTTGTGATCATCGGCGCTAGGTCCGTAGGATCGGTTAAGGTCGAAATGCCCGCTCACCCAATTTGCGGGTGTGTAGGCATATCCTAAGGCGTCGGCGTATTTGTAGAAGAGCGGCTCGTCCCAAGTAAAACCGTAGTCACGAAAAGTCAGGAGGCCAATGACCAGGGCAACAGCTAAGAGAAGGAAAATGGGCTTTTTCAAACCGTTGGGAAATTGTTTCATTTCTTGGCGGAAAGGCGCCTTGCCTGGCGTTGACTTGCCTCTTCGAGTTTGTGTTTCTCGGCGGCCGTCTCTGCTATCAACGATGGCACCAACACGGGCTGGCCGTCGTTGCCAAGAGCAACATACACCAGATATGCCGTATTGGTATGGGTTCTTTCCCCAGTGAACGGATTTTCCGCCTGCACCTGGACCTCGACTTCCATGGAAGTGCGCCCAACGTAGGTTAGTTCTGCAGTCAAGAGAACAAGATCGCCAATCTTAATCGGGTTTCGAAAGACCATGGAGTCAATCGCAACCGTGACTGCGCGTCTCTGCGCGTGGCGCATACACGCCAACGCGCCCGCCTCGTCCACCAGCTTCATAATCCACCCACCATGAACATTTCCAAGATTGTTGGCGTGCTCGGGCTGCATTAGTTGAGCGATACTAATGCGTGAAGCCTGTACGGTCTTCGCTTTTGGAACCTGTACCATGTTTTGCTGCTCCTTAGCCAAACCCAGAACGGCAGTGGACGCGGATCGGACGTCAAGAATGTTGAGAGAATAAGGCAAATTTCGCTAACGTCAGCGTAGGTGAACACACAAAAGATAGAGATTATTAAGTACGTTTGTGAAAGCTATGGTTCCGATGGCCGGTCAGAGTCGCAAATTTAGCGCATGGGTAGACACCAGTCCATCAGCCTAATCCAAATCCTCGCGCAATTCACCAACATCGAGGGTGTGCATGCGTTCTGGTTCGTCAAGTAGCACATCAATCGTACTATTCGACAATTCGCTCATCAGCGGGGCAAGCGGGATCGTTGCGGGCACGCGAATTCTATCTGGAGGGGATGGTGGTTTCAGACGCCGTTTTAGGGTGGAGGTTGCGCGCTTCCGAAGAATCCTTGGACCATTCGCCAAATATCCAACGTAATATCCGATGACCGAATAGACTTCCCGCTTCGGGGTGATCCAACCAATCCAGTCACCATTGAGATTGAAAATATTCGGATATTCAAGAAATGCTTCAGCATCGCCTTTTGAATTGTAAATCGGGATAAGTGCCATAACCAGCCTCAAATCTGATCAACATCATTATAAGTCCAATAACGGTTGACAAAGAAGTTCCAAAGCATGACAATTCCTACTGCGGTTGCGAGGGTAGCATTCCTTGCCATGAATTCTGGCGAAATCGACGCGACAGGCCTGGAAGATCTAAAAAAGAGAGTCAGCGGCGGTTCAACAAAACGCAAGATCGGGATCCGGATCGCGGCACCCGCAAGATTTAACGGCAGCGAACATGCCAAGTTGATGCGCGACCCGCCTTGAACGCGATTCGGGATAAGTCCAATATCTGTTCCAGATAAAGTTGCTTACAACTGCGCAGGTAAAGGAAATCGTCCCGGCGAAGACGAGCTGCATATCAAAAAAATGGGACAGAAGATTTGCAATGCCAAAGTCGACCAGCGCCCCGAAAGCGCCGACCGCCATAAACTTCAGAAAGCGAGTCCGTTCAACGGGATCATTTAAGACAGCTATCATGTAAGTCCGAGTTTTTCCTTAAAGTATGGGATAGTCTTTAGAAGACCCTGCTCAAGACTGTACTTGGGCTCCCAGCCGAGGAGCTTGCGTGCTCGGGCGATGTCAGGCTGGCGGCGCTGGGGGTCCCTTTCGCTGCGGGCATCGGGCACAAAGGTTACCCCAGCAGTACTTCCAACCACGGAGTTGATGGCATCCGCGAATTCGAGAAGCGTCATTTCGACTGGATTGCCAATGTTAACGGGCATATGTTCGTCAGAAATCAGGAGGCGGACAATACCATCTATTAGATCATCCACATAGCAAAACGAGCGGGTTTGATGGCCGTCGCCATAGATGGTCAATGGCTGCCCCAGCAGGGCCTGTTTGAGCAGGTTGGGGAGGGCGCGCCCATCATCCAGATCCATGCGCGGCCCGTAGGTATTAAAAATGCGAACGATGCGTGTATCCACGCCGTGTTGCCGGTGGTAGGCCATCGTGAGGGATTCGGCAAAACGTTTGGCCTCGTCGTAAACCGCACGTGTACCAACAGGATCAACGTTACCAGCATAGGTTTCGACCTGAGGGTGAACCAATGGATCGCCATAAATTTCACTGGTGGAGGCCAGCAAAAAACGTGCTTTGTGAGCCTTGGCCACGCCCAGGGTATTATGTGTTCCCAGTGCCCCGGCTTTCATTGTCTGAATCGGGAGGTTGAAGTAGGCTAAAGGCGATAAGGGATTAGGACTGGCTGGAGAGGCAAAGTGAAGCACAGCATCGATCTCGCCGGGCACAAAAATGTAGTTCGAAATGTCGTGTTTGAAAAATGTGAACCTCTCGTTGCCCATCAGATGGGCAATGTTGTCTCGACTGCCTGTGATAAAGTTATCGAGGCCCACTACCTTGTGGCCATCAGAAAGCAACCTGTCACTGAGATGGGAGCCCAGAAACCCTGCCGCCCCCGTAATAAGAATTCGCATATGAACCTCGTGTAATGCCTCGTCGCTATCTGAGCCCGAAGAAGCAGGGGATAATTACTTCCAATCAATCATCGAGATCAAACCATCACCTGTGATTTGATAGGCCTGCCCAGTCCCGCTGTCGATGAGCCATAGGTTGCCCTGATAGACGATTCCAATAAAATCGCCGGTCTGGCCCTGGATCGGTCCCGGCGCCCAGACCGGGGTCTGTGGGTCTATACCCGTCAAGTCGGCTGAGGGAAAGAGCGTACGGCGGTTCGAACCGTCGCGGTCCATGACAACAACACGATAGCGACTGGTCTCGCTTTGGTCAGGGAAAATTGCCTGCAAATAGGCGACCTGATAAGCTTTTTCCTGACCATTTGCTTCCACTGGCGACGCTGATGGATAGGCAAACATGCCCACTTGTTGTGTCATATCCACCATTGCGTCGTTGGTGAGCGAAGCCGCTTCGAGGTCAAAGAAAGGCGACTCTTCCTGGGTGACTGGAGCGGGCGCAGAGGCGTGATTCACAAAATAAAGAGTTTTGCCATCTCCTCCCCAGGTGATCCCCGGAGTCCAGGCCCAGTCGCTATGCGTTTGGAGGGGAATAATCTTCAATAACGGCGAAAGATAGCCTCCACCTTGATTTACCAAACCGATGCTGTCAGGACGTGCAAACGCAAGGCGCCCATCGGGTGAAAAGGCGAAGGACATCCCCCACCAGCCGTAGACCCCCCCACTGTTGGAATCCAAAATTTTTTGTGGTTGAGCGCCGATCGTAACTTTATAAAGATCGTTATTTGCCTGCCAACCGGGTGCGGTGCCGCGTGGTTCGACGGTGGAATAAGCCACCGCGTTAGTCGCATTTGGGAACCAGGAAGCAAAATGTATTACATTAGCAGCCTTGAGCCAAATTGGGCTTGGGTTCGATGACTTTGTATTGACAACCCAAAGCGTGTTTATTTGCTGGTCAGCCGGTTTCTTGGATTTGCGGGTGAAAAGCAGGTAGTTCCCATCCGGCGAAAGCGCGAAGATGCGCCCGTCGAGGTCGCCTGAATTGACAAGCAGACGGCGATTTGACGTGGAAGTATCCATTACCCAGGCATTCCCGCCCGCCAGAAATGCGAGTTTGCCCGGAATAGGCAGCGGCGCGAATGAGGCCTGTGCACCAACCATCAAGATTTCGGGCACAGCTTCCTGCAGGACGACAGTCTTGACTATCGTCTTGTCGGTTTCGATCCCATCTTGAAGCACGCTGCGCGTTGTAATTTCCTCCTGACCGTTTATTCCCGCTTGAACGAGCCTTTGTTGTCCCTCGGGCAGAGACTCATTGCGGACAATCTGCCGGTCAAACGGGATGGTCTGGGTTTCAGTCTGAAATTTCTCCAGTACACGGGTCAGCTTGATCGAATCGCCGTTGCCCAAGACTATATAAAACGGCGGCTCGGATTTATCGAGGTCGCCTGGTGTCAGGCCAGCCCGTTCGAGGGCTTGTGTTACCGTGCTGCCGGCAGGGACATTAATTTTTTGTGTTTTCCCGTCTGCCGTGATGGTTACCGTTATGTCCGTATGTCCGGCCTGCGAAAGTTCACAGGCTGAGAGGAGCAGCCCCATCGCCAGTATTACAAGAACAAAGCCGATGCAACTCTGCTTCCTATTCACCTTCCGTGGAGAGCTAAATTGAACCACTGGTATAATCCGACCTACCTAAGGCGACCCGAGACGGTCATAATGCCATCTGCAACGGAAATGCTTTCCAGGCGGAAGCCCGTTGCAACGGGACCAAGGGGACCTGTGAATGCCTCACGAACCAAGGCGCTCATAGCGTCGTTGAGGCTTTGTGGAGCAGGGAGAGGCCCAAAATCCGTCTGAATGATTTCGATCTTTGGCTGACCATTCTCGTCCACACTCACTTTGGTGGTAATGCTGACATTTGCGGTGAAAATACCGCTCTGGGCTTTGCCAAAAATTTGCATTTGCCCATCACGCAGTAAAACCTGCGGTTCGGTAATTAATGGATTGGGCTGTGAATCGAGCTTGGAGGCCAAGTACGAGGTCATCTGGCTTTCGGTTATCTGAAGCTTCAAAGCCCCGGATTGCGCGGCGTCAGCGACAGCCTGCTTAATGTAATTCTGTAAATCTTGCTGCGAATCTGTGGGAGCGGGAACGGGCACGTCTGGATAGGCAGGTCCGCCCACAAAAATGGAGCAAGCCAGGGCCGATATCGCCAGCATAATTAGCGCAAAGATATATCTCTTCTTCAACGACTTCACCCTCCAAAGCAATTTAACAGGAGTTATTATAGCATGGGCGAAAACGAAATTAACGAGCTACCGCTTTCTGTACAACTTGAAGGATTGCTTTTTGTGGCAGCGGAGCCTGTTTCACTGGCTCATCTGGCAGAGGCGCTGGATGTGAATTCGACCATGGTCGAAGCTGCTCTTAAGGAACTGGATGGCTCGCTCGAGGCTCGCGGCCTACGATTGCAGCGACACGCCGGACGTTTCCAATTGACGACCGCCCCGCAGCTGGCTGAGTTAATTGAGCGCTTCCTTGGGCTGGAGGCTACCACACACCTGAGCAGGGCTGCCCTTGAGACCCTAGCCATCATAGCTTATCAACAACCGGTCACACGCCCGCAGATCGATGCTGTTCGTGGGGTCAATTCGGAAAGTATGCTAAAGAGCCTACTAAACAAGGGGTTGATCTTTGAATTGGGTCGTACGGAAGGACCCGGTCGCCCAATCTTGTACTCGACCTCACCGGAATTTCTGCAGCATTTTGGTCTGAATTCAATTACAGAGCTACCACCGCTGGAATTAACGGAATCTGACAACAATCACGATGTGATGTTGAAAGGCTAAGGCAGGGGCCCGGGTTCGTGCGGATACATTCAGTTCTTGCGCGCGAGGCAGGTCTCAAAATCCTGCCTCAGCATTCCAAATATCATTGATCCGCTAAAATCTCCGGAGGCATACTTCTTATTTTCACGGAGATACCCTTCTTTGACGAATCCGCAGCGTTCGGCCACCCGAATACTTGGGAAATTTGTATCTTCACATTCCAGGCGGATACGATACGATGAGCTTTAAGGTGTTCGAAGATGAGCTGAAGCGGCTTTTTGAGCGCCTCCGTGACATATCCCTGACCCTGGTGCCCAATACCCGCGAAATACCCAACCTCAAATTCTGGTAGATCCCAGTAGGTTAGTCCGATATATATTTGGGCAACAAATTCATCCGATGGTTTTTGAAAGGCGCACAGAAAGAAGTTTTTTCGAGCTGCCCAATTTTCAGCCAAGTCCCGTACGACAATTCTAGCGTCTTCCAGGCTATGGACTTCCATGACGACGTTTTTGGATTCGAATTTCGCAGGGTTTGCGCGGTTCATCAGGCTTATTTCGTAGAACCGGGATTCATCGCCGATCTGATACGGGCGGAGGTACAATCAGTCGGCTTGAAGGCGAGGGAATTTCCAATAATGAATTATCGATCATGAGTATTTCCTGGCTTGAATGATAAAATCAATGCGACCTTGATTGCGGAGGCAATGACCGAGCTTCAAATCGTCCCTATTGCAACCGTGTGAAATCCACTGAGACAATCCTTCGGCTTTGAATGTTCCCAACTTGGCCAGATTAGCCATCCACATTAATCCAAAGGAAGAATGATGTCAGACCGTATCCAAAAGCTTCTTGCGCAAGCCGGGTATGGCTCGCGCCGAGCCTGTGAAGAATTCATTATCGCCGGACGTGTGCGTGTTAACGGGCAGGTTGCGATTTTGGGCCAAAAGGCGGACCCGGCAGTTGACAGGATCACCCTAGACGGAAAGCCCATCCCGCCCCGCGAGCAACTGACTTATATTGCTTTATATAAGCCCAGAAATATTATCTCCTCGGTTGATGATGAAGTCGGGAGAAAAACTGTCCGTGATTTGATCCACGAAACGGGACACCTCTATCCCGTGGGTCGCCTGGATTGGGACAGCGAAGGACTAATCTTGATGACAAACGACGGAAACCTAACCAACCGCCTTACGCATCCGCGTTATGGACATCAAAAAGAATACAGGGTCCTGGTTGCGAGACGGCCTGCGCCTGAACAACTTGAAACCTGGCGGCGCGGGGTGGTCCTTGAAGATGACTACAAAACAGCTCCAGCCCAAGTCTATGCCGAAGTCGGGGCAGGAAAAGGATGCTGGTTACGGCTTACAATGGGGGAGGGGCGCAAGCATCAAATTCGCGAGATTGGTGCTTTGTTGGGATTACCTGTAGTGCGTATCGTACGTGTTCGCATAGGGACCTTACGCTTGGGAACACTCAAGCCGGGTGAATGGCGTCATCTGACAGCAGGTGAAGTCTCGGAGCTAAAAGGGCAAAAGATTCTTGAGGTTGACCGGGTTCGGGCTGCAAAAACAATTGAACGGAAAAGGGGCCCTAATCGAAATATGAAGCGCGATAGTCGTGAAAAACGCAAGGAAAGGTAAGGGACCTTGATGCCTGGTTGGTAAGGTCGCTGCTCTTCAGGATGCCTCCCGGCATAAGAATAATCTACCCTGCAAATTCTTTGATCACGCGCGCCATATGGCGTGCGTGCTTCAGATATAAGTCAATACGAATGTTTTCATTGGGCGCATGTGCACGACTGTCGGGATGCCCCAGGCCGGCGGTGGCGACAGGCAAGCCCAAATCGTGGACGAAGGGGTAGCTTGGGCCGGAACCGCCGGTCATCGGCACTAACTGCATCGGCATTTCGTATACATCCTCGGCTGTCTTTGTCACCAATTGAATAAATGGGTCGTCGGGGTCGGTACGGGCCGGTTTATCACCGCCCAAGTCTGTGATCTGAACGTCAGTAAATCCCTGAGCATCCAAATGAGCCCGAAGTTTCTTAAGAATATCATCGGGATCTTGATCCGGAATCAGGCGGAAATCAACTTTTGCCGAGGCTCGGGCTGGCTGGACCGTCTTTGAACCCGGCCCTTGATAACCGGAGGTCAAACCACAAATTGTACAAGTGGGGGTAAAGACCTCCTCGACCCGCAAATCAAGTCCGCCAGAAAGACCCTTGATAAACTGCTTGACCCCAAAACGCGACTTGTACTCATCCGCGACCTCAGGCAGCGCCGACATAAGCTCAAGATCTCGTTTAGACGGAGGACGGATGTGATCATAAAAGCCAGGAATCCTGATGTGCTCATCCTCGCCTTTAAGAGTACCCAGGGCCCAGACCAAGCGCCATGCGGCGTTGGGGAGGATGGATCCGCCCAGACCTGAATGAACGTCAGTTGCTGCGGTTTCCACGGCAAGTTCGACATAGCAGATGCCGCGTAGCCCGAGGTACTCCATTGGAACCTCGCGATGATCCACACTGCCGAATTCCCATATGCAGGCATCGGCTGCAAGCCGCGTTTTGTTCTTCTTGATGAACTCAAAAAGATGGACGCTGCTGGTTTCTTCCTCGCCCTCGATGATGAACTTAATGTTGCACGGCAGCTTGCCTTCAGTCGCAAGCAGCGAATCAATCGCAAAAAGGCGGGCGGCAATATGACCCTTGTCATCGCTGACACCGCGACCAAAAAGATGTCCATTCCGAAGGGACGGTTCAAAAGGCGGCGATTCCCACAGGTCCAGGGGTTCAGGCGGTTGGACATCATAATGATTGTAGATAAGGAGGGTGTTGGCTGAGCCGCCATGCTGTTCACCGAAGACCACAGGCGCACCACCCGTGTCCATTATTTCAACTTTGAAGCCCCGCGCTCCAAGCATTTCAGCTACCAGGGCTGCGCATTCTTTCATACCCAGGTTTTGTGCGCCGACACTAGGCTGCGCAACCAATTTGGAAAGTTCAGCGATGCTTTCATCCAGGTGATTATCAAGGTAGGTGTCAATTTCTTTGTAACCGTCCATGCTTTAGCCTCCTACAAATGAACCTATTTCATAACCCCGAGCAGCCAGTTAAGCGAGTAGGCACCGGTATAGGCAAAAATCAGCATTTTGATGATTTTGCCTATCGCGCACCAAAAAAAGAACTTTTGAATAGGCATCTTAAGCATACCTGCGGCCATACCCGCCAGGTCAAAGAATGGGTTAGGAACCGCTGCAAGTAAGAGGATCGTCGCCCAGCCATAGTGCTCCATCCAGGCGGCAATGCGGCTATAGAGCCTAATATTCTGGACAACACCCTGACCGCTGAACCCTGCCACGTAAGCCGATATTTCTCCGACGGCCGCGCCCAAGCCTGCAACAAGCCCGACAAAAAACGGATTAAAGATGCTGCCCATCGCGAAGACAAAAGCAATGCCAGGCGCCGGAAGTAGAATTGTTGCATTGGATAGTATGGAGATGATAAAAATGCCGGGATAACCGTACACAGCAAACTTTGGAGCTTGAGCACGGATGGTAAAGATGTAGAAGCTGAGCCCAATGACTGCCAGAAGAGCAATTATTCTTGCGAAGTTGACCAACAGCGCCGATCTCTTAGTTGTTTCTGCGCCTGAATTTCCCACGCCTAATCTCTGGCCTATAAGGGGGTTTCTTCAATGGTCACTTTCACAATTTTTACCCCGGGAGCCTCAGGATGCATTGGATCGCGGGGCGGTATCGACATCAACACGTCCATACCCTCGACGATTTCGCCGAAAATGGTGTGCTTATTGTCCAGCCAGGGCGTGGCGACATGAGTAATGAAAAACTGAGAGCCGTTGGTGCCGGGTCCCGCATTTGCCATCGAGAGCATGCCTGGTTTATTATGCTTCAAGCCGGGATGGAATTCATCAGCAAATTTGTAACCAGGCCCACCTGTGCCTGTTCCGGTGGGATCGCCGCCCTGAGCCATAAAGTCTTTGATCACCCGATGGAAGGTGATTCCGTCGTAGAAACCTTCATTCGCAAGGAATACAAAGTTGTTGACAGTCTTGGGGGCCTTGTCTGCAAAAAGCCCTACGACCATAACGCCCTTATCGGTATCAATTCGAGCTTTATATTTCTTATTTGGGTCTATGACCATTGCCGGCGGGTTTTTCCATTGTTTTGTCATTATTTTCTCCTATTTATCGTGGATCTAGCGAAGCCAAACCTTATTCCAATAATGTGTTGATCCGGGCTGCAAGCATATCAAGCGCGGCAGTGTTAAAACCACCCTCAGGGATTATCACATCTGCATATCGCTTCGATGGCTCGACGAATTCCAAGTGCATGGGCCGGACCGTAGCCTGATATTGTTTGATCACAGATTCTGTGGTCCGCCCGCGTTCGGATAGGTCACGCTGCAGGCGGCGAATAAAGCGGATATCGGCATCGGTATCTACAAAAATCTTGATATTGAACAGATTCCGTAATTCCGCGTCCACAAAGATCAGAATCCCTTCCACAAGAATTACACGGTGTGGACTGACCAAAAAAGAGCGGTCGGTACGACTGTGGGTTGAAAAATCATAGATCGGAACTTTTACGGCCTTGCCCTCACACAGAGACAAAATGTGCTGGCGCAATAGATCCGTTTCAAGGGAATTTGGATGATCAAAGTTGTTTTCAGCGCGTTGTACGGGGGGAAGTTCGCTTAAGTCTTTGTAGTATGAGTCGTGCTGAAGAAAGGCGATCCGGTCGGCGCCGACTCGGTTGAGAATTTCCTGAGCAACGGTTGTTTTGCCTGAGCCCGAGCCGCCTGCAATACCGATAACCAGTGGATCGGGATGATTCATGCCTGAATTATACCTTGCAAAGAAACAACATCCAAATAGACAGGCAGATGATGGCCAAAGCGGACTTACATACCTTCCATAAAGGCGAGTCCGACCGTTCCCGGGCCGGCGTGAGCGCCCACCACAGGACTTACAGATGAAAGAATGCTTTCGATGGCGCCGAACTTTTGACTGGCACGCTCGAGCAGGTCGCGTGCCTCTTGTTCTGCGTTAGCATGCAGGGTGGCGATGCGGATGCTCGACTTCCCGGTTACTTGTACCGAAGCCAATTCGAGCAGGCGGTCGACGGCCCGGCTCTTCGTGCGAACCCGATCCTCCGCTTCGACCCGACCATCTCTGAGCGCAAGAATGGGTTTCAGGTTGAGGGCGGATCCGATGAATCGTTGGGCTCCACCGATGCGCCCTCCGCGATGCAGGAACTCCAAAGTGTCAACGGCAAAATAAACCCCAACGTGGTCACGTGATCTTTCAACCAGACTAACACATTCTGCAAGGGTTGCGCCTTGCCCAGCGGCACGTACAGCGTTCAGAACCTGAAAACCCATAGCCATCGCAGTCGAATTGCTGTCTATTATCGTGACTTTCCCAGCCGCGTCATGGAGTGCTTCCCGGGCTTGGAGAGCAGACTGCATTGTCCCAGAGAGTTTGGCAGAAATAAAAATCCCGATAACATCATTGCCTTTCTCGATAAGACCCTGAAATGCCTGCTGCATTGTGATCACAGAGACCTGCGAGGTGGTTGGCATTACCTTTGCGGTTTTAAGACGGGCATAGAATTGCTCGGGAGTGATATCCACGCCATCTTGGTAGGTCTGATCTCCCCAAATCAGAACCTGAGGGACAACCGTGATGTCGTGTTTCTTAATGAGCTCTGCAGGTATATAAGCTGTGCTATCCGTGACAAAAGCTATTTTTGGCATAAATCTCCTGAATAAGCCGGAAAATGGGCGTTTTTGGCAAGCTTCAACCAATATGGGCAGTTACGACATGCCTATAAGGTATAACCCAATAAGTTGTGAGCGGTTGCACAAGGCGATTATTAGAGCTTATGATATAATAATTTACAGCAAGCCGTGGGTTTGCTCAGATTTTCATCGAGGAGCCTTTCTTGGCCTTCAACCCAATAAACTGGCTGTTAGGCCTGTTTTCATTAGACATTGCCATAGATCTGGGCACCGCGAACACCCTTGTTCACGTGCGAAGCAAGGGCATCGTAATCAATGAACCCTCCTGGGTAACCATCGATAAGAAGTCCCGTTTACCATTAGCCATTGGTCTTGAGGCCAAGGAGATGGTGGGGCGCACCCCCGGTAACGTGGTGGTGGTGCGGCCTGTGCGTGATGGCGTGATCTCTGAATTCGACGTGACGCAAATAATGCTTGAGTATTTTATAGGTAAAGTCCATGAACAAAGTGTGGTACCGCTTCCGCGGCCACGAGTGGTGGTTGGTATACCTACCGGAGTTACAGAAGTCGAGAAGCGCGCTGTCTATGACGCAGTAATGGCTTCGGGAGCACGGCAAGCGATGTTAATTGAGGAACCCATCGCTGCGGCATTGGGTGCCGGGTTGCCTATCGGAGACGTTCGCGGCTCAATGGTTGTGGATATCGGCGGTGGAACCACTGAAGTAGCGGTCATGTCCATGATGGGGGTAGTTGCATCTCGCTCACTGCGTGTAGCCGGCGACGAGATGGACCAGGATGTTGTACAATATTTGCGGAACAAATATAATTTGTTGATCGGGGAAGGAATAGCCGAACACATAAAATGGAAAATTGGCTCGGCTTATTCGCTGCAACCTGAAAAAACAATGGAAGTTCGAGGGCGGAATCTTGTTACAGGGCTCCCTGAAACGGTTGAGGTTTCGTCCGTTGAGATCCGTGAAGCCTTGTCGGGCTCGGTGCAGGTCATTATCGACACGGTCCGTGATGCGCTGGATGAAATCCCGCCTGAAATCGTGGCAGATTTAATGGATATTGGTATTTGTCTGGCGGGAGGAGGAGCACTCCTGCAGGGTCTGGCTGACCGATTGACGGACGAACTTAAATTGAGGGTCTGGGTGGCAGAGGACCCATTGACATGTGTAGCTCGCGGCGCAGCGGCCGTTTACGAAGATTTCGATAACCTTAGTCGGTATCTGGTCGGATTGGAGCGCGGGAGCACGCGCCATACCCGCTAGAGTGCATCTCCAGTTTGTGAATATATCACTTGTTTGAAGAATGAGAGATCAGTTTTCGCGCACTTTGCAAACCACTATAGTTTTCTTGATCGTAGGGGGTATCTTGGCGCTGGCGTTTGGCGGTTTCTTCAGTTCGGTTAGCAACCCACTTACAGGCGGACTGGTGTCCGTTCAGGAATGGTTTTCCACACGCTCTCAAGCGATCCAGGATTTCCTGGCCGCTCCACGCGATATTGTGACCCTACGAACTCGCAATGCAGCACTCGAAGCCGAGGTCTCTCAACTGCAAACGCAAGTTATTGATTTGCAGCAGCAGGTCAACGAAACTCAGATCCTTGCCGCGCTTGTCGATTTTTCACGGGCCAACCCGGAAAGCAGTTATAAAGCTGCCTCGGTTATCGGGCGGGACCCAAGTCCTTTTCTCCATTATGTCATCATCAACCGAGGTTCGAACGACGGAATCCAGCGCGGAATGCCGGTAGTGACAAATGAAGGCCTGGTCGGTCGCGTAGATACCGTCATTGCGGATGCAGCGCGCGTTCAATTGATCACCGACCCCGCGTCCTCAGTGAATATTCACCTGAAGAACGCCAATACTGATGCATTGCTGGATGGTTCAATCACAGGGGATGTGTCTCTTGACTTGATTTCGCAGGACGCCGTGATTAGCTCCGGAGACCTTATCCTCACTTCGGGTTTGGGCGGCGGATTTCCACCGGACCTAATTGTGGGACAGGTTGTTAACGTCCGTAAGCTTCCGGCGGAATTATTTCAGCAAGCCACGGTGCAACCAGCAGTTGACTTTAGCCGTCTGCAGATCGTGCTTATTATTACAAATTTCCGCTCCATCGATACTGCACCATTGATACCCACCACGACGCCCTAATATGCGTAATATAATTGCCATTCCTTTACTAGGGCTGGCAGTGATCGCACAGTCTGCGATTGTGGGCCAATTCTCGCTGCTAGCCGGCTACGCCGATTTGCTGGTGGTTATTTTGGCAGCCTGGGCACTGCAGGAGGGGGTTACTACAGCTTTCCAGTGGGCTTTTCTAGCCAGCGTGATGGTCAGTTTTGTTTCGCATTTGCCGTGGGTGGTCTATTTTGTCGGATACCTAGGGGTTGTAGTTCTTGCTTTGTTACTTCAACGCCGCGTATGGCAGGTGCCATTGCTTGCCATGGTCAGCGTCACTTTTCTGGGAACTGTGTTCCTGCATATTTTGTCATTCCTTTATTTGAGTTTCAACGGAATACCCATATCATTTGCCGACTCGATGGGGCTCGTCACTCTCCCCAGCGTCTTGCTGAATATGCTTATTGCAATCCCACTTTTTGGAATGATGCGAGACCTGGCTCGCTGGGTCTTTCCATCGACGGAGGAAGTATGAGTTCGCCTTCTCTTCCACATTCGGAACGATTCGAATCGTGGAGACTGTTTGTCGTTTTTGCCGTAATCCTGCTTGTTTTGGCGGTTCTGCTGGTGCGCCTTTTATCACTACAGGTATTTGGCAGCCAGGAATGGATCGACCTCGCCGTAGAGAACTACACCAAAGATATCAGTTTACCAGCCCCGCGCGGCATTGTTTATGACCGGAATGGTTATATCCTTGCCCGTAATGTCGCATCTTATAATGTAACCATTACGCCCGCGAATTTGCCTGACGATGACGCCGATATTCAACGAATCTATCGCGCGGTTTCTGATTTGACGGGAATACCGGTGGGTGGTCCCGTTACCACCGAGTCCTTAAGTGCGGCCAAGTTATTTGCACCTTGTGTGGAAGGACCTTCCGTGTCAGATCTAGTGGCACTGGGCGATTCGCTGGCTCCGTATAGCCCTGTTGAAATCAAATGTAATGTAAGTCAGGATGTGGCTCGTTTGGTGCAGGAACATGCCGCGGACTGGCCTGGTGTTAATGTTGAAATCCTGCCGATTCGCGATTATCCGACGGGATCTTTAACCGCAGACCTGATTGGCTATTTGGGCCCAATCCCGGCCTCGATTGAACAGCAATTAGTCGCGAAAGGATTTGTTCCTAACCGGGACAAGGTGGGTTATGCCGGTATCGAACTCTCCCTCCAGGATGTATTGACTGGTCAAAACGGGAAACGAGTGATCCAGGTGGACGTAGCCGGCAAGGAACTTCGGAATCTGGAACCACCCATCGCGGCGGTACCGGGTTATAACGTTTCGCTGACAATTGACACGCGATTGCAGGCCGCCGCGCAAGCCTCGTTGATGGAGGAAATCAATTATTGGAATAGATATTTCTATGGCAATTCCGGCCAGCAGCGAATATCCAGCGGTGTAGTAATTGCCATGAACCCAAGGACGGGCGAAATCCTGGCGATGGTCTCCTACCCGACGTATGAAAACAACCGGATGGCGCGCCTTATCCCCTCGTACTATTACGATCAATTGAGCCAGGATCCGCGACACCCACTTTTGAATAACGCGATCCAAAGTGAATACCCGCCTGGTTCCGTGTTTAAACTCTCCGCTGCAAATGGAGCATTGAACGAAGGGGTGGTCTCGAGCCCCAATCAAGTTATTTATGCCCCCGGTGAACTGTTGTTATGTGAGCAGTTTACACCGAATGAACCCTGCGGACCCAATAATACGAGGCCTTACGTTGATTGGATTTTTGATACCCGGCCTTCAGGCTTTGGGCAGATCGACTTTTTGCATTGCATCGCATTTTCAAGCAACGTGTGTTTTTACAAATTAGGCGGCGGATATGATGATGAGATTAAGAATGGCGGGCTGGGGATCTTCCGGCTTGGTGAATATGCACGGGCATTGGGATATGGCGCCGCTTCGGGAATTGAATTACCGGGCGAGGCGAACGGGCTGATCCCGGACCCTCAGTGGAAGCGTATCAATCAGGGGGAGAACTGGTCCACTGGCGATACCTATATTGCAACCGTCGGCCAGGGATTTGTATTAGCTACGCCGCTGCAAGTGCTGATGTCTGGGGAGACCATGGCGAACAACGGGAAGTTAATGCAGCCGACGGTGGTTCGTAATATAGAAGATAGCCAGGGAAAGGTCCAGACCGTTTGGTTTAATCCGCAGGACTTCAGCCTTTGGGTGCCGCGTGTGGTGACCGACAGCGACGGCAACACGCGTCAGGCCTGGGTTGATCTCGGCGATAATTCGATTGCTGATCAGCCACCTGCAGGGAGTTATCAGATCTCCCCGTTTGTGCCTAACTTGAAATGGGATATTACCACCGACCCCCGGATTGGTATTTACGACTGTTCAGGTGGCAACTGTTTGCCCACCGGACAAAAGAAGACAGAAAAGCCCATTGTTGTGACTGGTGTGCAAGCAGGTATGCGCTTGGCCGTAACGGACCCGGAAGGGACATTACACCAGGCTTTCACTCAGGACTATCCACTGCCTATCGCCGTGGCCGGGAAAACAGGTACAGCCGAGTATTGTGACGATGTGGCACTTAAGGCAAATCGCTGTCAATTCGGTTCCTGGCCGGTCCATGGGTGGACGTTGGCATACGCTCCATATGAGGACCCGGAGATCGTCGTCATGGCCTTTGAGTACAATGGCGGGGAGGGTGCCGTAGTCGCAGCGCCGGTCGTTGCCCGCGTGCTGAAAGCTTATTTCGAACTGAAATCCATCGATCTTGCAAAGGGCGGCGGCTAAGAAACCTTCATCAGACCCAGATTAGCCAGGTTATAGTCATGCTATAATTCGCCCAAATTATCTGGCTGATGAATAATTTGGCTTCTCTAATTCAAATCAAAGGGTTGCGCGATGGCCTGCTGGTTTCCCTCTCTGATGCGCCGTGGGAGGATCAATGCGCAGCCCTCTTAGCACAAATTGACGGCCAGCCGGCCTTTTTCCAGGGCGCCCGATTGGCCCTGGATATTGGCACGCAAGTTCTCAAAGTGAATGAGATGGTGGAATTACGAGATATTCTCTCGGAACGCAATGTTGCACTTTGGGCAGTCATCAGTGAATCGCCTATAACTGAGAACACGGCACAATTGCTTGGACTGGCTACTCGTATTTCGAAGCCGCGACCAGAAGAGAACCATAGTTTCGATACCCGCAACCTCAATAAAGAAACTGCACTCTTTGTTAACAAAACCCTTCGATCAGGTGCGCGCGTGGAATTTTCCGGACATGTTGTCGTCCTTGGAGATATAAACCCAGGCGCAGAGATAGTCGCTGACGGAAGCGTAATAATCTGGGGCCGCCTACGCGGGGCAGTGTATGCCGGTGCGAAGGGAGATAAGAGTGCGGTGGTTTGCGCGCTAGATTTATTACCGATCCGGCTACAGGTGGCGGACGAAGTAATGAATAATTTAACCAGGAAAGAGACGGGTAAACCCGAAATAGCTTTTATAAGCGATGAAGGGCTAATCGTTGAAACCTGGCAATCCGGCAACACAGGATAATCCATGGCCGCTCAAGTGATCACGATTTCATCGGGAAAAGGTGGGGTAGGCAAGACGACCACGGTCGCAAACATCGCGGTGGCCCTCGCTGCCAACGGGGTAAAGGTCGTTTGCTTGGACGGCGATATTGGCCTCCGTAATCTGGATGTTGTGATGGGACTCGAAAATCGCATTGTCTATGATATTGTGGATGTGATCGAGGGAAGGTGCAAATTGCGGCAGGCAATGATCCGCGATAAACATCTGCCGGAACTTTATCTTATCCCTGCGGCACAGACGCGCGATAAAAATGCAGTTTCGCCCTCCGATATGGTGCGTATTTGCAACGACCTTCGTCCGGACGTAGATTACGTTCTTATAGATTCCCCTGCCGGTATCGAGCGCGGCTTCCGAAATGCAATCGCACCCGCCGACCGCGTGTTGGTGGTGACCAACCCGGAAGTCTCGGCGGTGCGGGATGCCGACCGCGTAATTGGCATCCTGGAGGCGGAGGAGAAGAGCTCACCGGCATTAATTATCAATAGATTGAACCCGGCTCTTGTACGCCAACACGATATGCTTTCACCCGAAGATGTGATTGACTTATTGGGTATCCCGCTGATTGGTATCGTTCCTGAAGATGAAGCTGTCCTGGTGGGCTCGAACCGCGGCACCCCGGTGGCCCAGGATCCAAAGAGCCGCGCCGGACAGGCCTTCCGCAATATCGCAAGACGGATCAAAGGAGAGGTGGTCCCGTTCTTGGATACAGAGAAGCAGGCCGGTCTGTGGGACCGCCTCCAAAGAATGACGGGGAGGAGATAATGGGCTGGTTCTTTAGACCAAAGCGCAGCGCCGAGAGCGCAAAAGAACGGCTACAGTTGGTACTGGTCCACGATCGGACGGATCTGACACCAACGGAGTTGACCTCCTTGAAGGATGAGATCCTTGAAGTTATTGCGCGTCATATTAATATTGATTCCGATGCAGTACAAATTGCGGTGGAGCATGATGGGCGGCAGCAACGCTTGGTGGCAGATATACCCCTCAAAAGCGTGGTGCAGCGGCGCACTGGATAGGTAATGCGCGGACTTTCATGGCATAACTTCGACTTTCTACTGTTCGGTGCGGTTATTTTGGCTACCGCCTTTGGAGCTATGATGATCCGCTCCGCTGTGGCGGGGAATGATTTGCTCTTGCCCCTTGGTAATCGGCAGATCTATTTTGCATTGGCCGGATTGGTAGTCATCGTCTTGCTGGCAAGTGTGGATTACCACTACTGGCTTTCGATCCACTGGTTGATATACATTGTAATGGGAGCCTTCCTGGTAGCGCTTTCCGGGCTTGGGCAGGCTGCCTTTGGCGCCCAACGCTGGTTTCAGGTCGGTGTATTGTTCGTACAACCCACGGAATTTGCCAAGGTTGTGGTGATATTGATATTGGCCCGTTTCTTCGACAAAACCCGGAACGACCCCCGTGATCTCAAATGGATGTTGAAAAGCCTGGCCTGGGTATGGGGCCTTGTAATTTGGATCTTGCTCCAGCCAAATCTCTCGAATGTGATCGTGACTATGGTCATCTGGGCGGGAATGATCTGGATGAACGGTGTGCAAGTCAAACAGATTATCTGGTTAGGATTGGCGATCATCCTGGTAGGTGCGGCTTCTTTCCCATTCCTGCAACCTTATCAGCAGGCGCGTGTGCTGAACTTTGTCATACCAGACCCCAATGCCCGCAACGGTGCAACCTATAATGTGCTGCAAGCGCTGATCGCCATTGGTTCGGGTGGGCTCTTTGGGGAGGGGTACGGACATGGAACGCAAACGCAATTGCGCTTTATGAAAGTAAGACATACCGACTTTATCTTTTCGGTAACCGCGGAGGAGTTTGGTATGGTCGGTGCGATACTGGTGATCATTATCGAGGCGTTCATTGTCTGGCGTTGTTTCCGCGCAGCCCAGAAGGCGCGTGATCTTTCGGGCGCGATGATCGCGTTCGGCATCGGCTTGCTGCTCTTCTTCCAAAGCGCTGCGAATATTGCAGTTAATTTGAAGATGATCCCGGTATCGGGCCTGCCTTTGCCATTCATCAGTTATGGCGGCTCGGGTTTGATGGCGTTGATGATTGGCGTAGGCTTCGTCGAGAGCGTTGTGATGAGGCACAAGGACATGGATTTTTAGTGCTAATCGGCCTCGAGCATCTTGTCATGCTTGGACCAGCGCAGAGCAACAGACAAGATAACAACTAGTAGAAGCCTGTCTACACCTAGGGTTCCAATCGGATGGATTTGAGCGCACACTGAGGCTTGAGGCGCGGCGACCTGCAAGGGGTAAGGAGATAAATGACGGATTACACGAAACCTGCCCGGGTCCGGGTTGCACCATCCCCCACCGGGCATATGCATTTGGGAACAGCACGGACTGCTCTTTATGATTATTTGCTGGCCAAGAAGACAGGCGGGAAATTCATCCTGCGTGTTGAGGACACGGATATAAAGCGTACTGTCGCGGGCGCAGAGCAGGAGATCAAAGACGGCTTACGGTGGCTGGGGCTCGAATATGATGAAGGGCCTGATATAGGCGGGGCTTTTGGACCTTACCGCCAGACGGAGCGGCGGGAAATATATCAGCAACACGCCAATATTCTGGTCGCCAAAGGCCACGCTTATCCCTGCTTCTGTACTCCAGAGCGCCTGGATAAGTTGCGCAGCGAACAACAGAAGAATAAGCTACAGACTCATTATGATGGCTTGTGCCGGAGACTTGACCCAGACGAAGCTGCAAAACGCGTCGCCAGCGGCGAAAGGCACATTATCCGCTTCAAGATGCCACAGGATGGAACCACCACTGCGCACGATCTTCTCCGAGGCGATATCGTGGTCGAGAACAAGAATATCGACGATTATGTGCTAGTTAAGTCGGACGGCTTCCCGACTTATCACTTGGCTGCCATGGTGGACGACCACCTCATGCGGATCACGCACGTTTTACGAGGCTCGGAGTGGCTGGGTACATTTCCGCTGCATGTCAACGTGGTGCGGGCCTTTGGTTGGGAGGAACCCGAATGGGTGCACCTCTCGGTTTTCCTCAAGCCGAGCGGCAAAGGTAAAATGTCCAAGCGGGAGGCATCTGAGGCGGTGAAGGATGGGTACTCAATCTTCATAAAGGATCTGCAGGAACTCGGCTTTGTGCCTGAGGGCGTGCTAAACTGGATTGTGCTGATGGGATGGGGAGTAGCAGAGGGGGATGTGTTGACACTTGAGGATATGATCGAGAAATTCGATCTTGAGCATTTGAATCCGTCGCCGGCAGCAATCAATTTTGCCAAGCTGGACCATTTCAATGGGACACACATCCGGCTCTTGCCGGTGGATGAGCTTGCCGCGCGGATCAAGCCTTTTTTCGTCGGTGCCAACCTGCCCGTAGACGACATTAGACTGCTAAAAATCGTGCCGCTGATCCGTGAACGTCTTGTTACGCTTGACGATAGTCTCAACTTCGCCGGGTTCTTTTTTGAAGATCGGGTTGAGCCTGAGCCGGAGGAGCTTATCGCAAAAGGATTAGATGCAAGACAATCCGCGAGCGTGGCTCGCAAAACCTATGAAATCCTCTCTGCCTTGCCTGATTTGAATCATGAGACAGCTGAGCCGCCAATGCGCGCGTACGTGGAACCGTCAGGATTTAGCGCCAGTCAAGTTTTTGGTATCTTGCGTGTAGCGGTAACGGGACAAAAAGTGAGCCCGCCGTTATTTGAGAGCATGGAAATCATAGGGCGCAAAAAGGTATTAGAGCGGGTCCGCAGAGCCATTGAGATATTGGAGAAGATGGCCTAACACGGCCATGTGAGTAAATAGCCTTTGCTCGCCGCAGAACTGGTGGGCTACCAAACGGAGGAAATTAGATGACTAACGAAAATCAAAAATTTCTAGGTACCTATTTTGACCGCGATGCGGTAATTCGCATGGCCCGGGTTATCGCGATCCTTTCGTGGATAGTGGCTGGTATTTACATCGTTGACATCGTCTTGGCAGCAGGCGTTTTTGGTTTGCAGTACATGCGGGGCTTCATGGTCGGCCAGGGCTTTACCGATAGCCTTCAAATCATCGTCTATACGGCAGAACGACCTTTGCATGGAATGCTTTATTTTGCTGCGATGCAAGCGGTCTCAAAGGGATTGCTGATCTTTTTGGATGTTGAAGATAATACACGCCGGGCAGCGCGGCGCGACAAGTAACAAAGAGGACCATCGCCTTTCGGTCAGAATATCAATTGTGAAGTGGCCAGCCACAGATAGGCTCTAGGCTGGTTTCTTTTGGATCCTTGCCCAGGAATCCCTGAGTGAAACGGTTGAATTGAAGACCAGTTTTGTTCCGGTTGAGTCCAGGTCTGTGCAAAAATATCCCTGGCGTTCGAATTGAAAGCGGTCGCGGGCCCGGGTGGCAGCCAGGCCCGGCTCCACATACCCGGTAAGCAACTCCAGAGATTTTGGATTCAAGCAGTCAAGAAAATCATCTTCGCCTTCCTCGGGGTCCGGTTTCGTAAAGAGCCGATCATAGATGCGGAATTCTGCCGGTATTGCATGGGGGGCAGAGACCCAGTGAATGGTCGATTTGACCTTCCGGCCATCCGGCGCATCGCCACCATGGGTGGCGGGATCATAGGTAGCATGGATTTCGCTGACTTGTCCGCTCGCGTCTTTAAGCACGTGTGAGCATTTGATGAAATAGGCATAGCGCAGGCGCACCTCGTTGCCCGGGTAAAGGCGGAAATATCTAGGAGGAGGCGTTTCACGAAAGTCATCCTGCTCGATGTAAAGTACTTTGGAAAATGGGACTTTGCGGGTACCTGTGGTCAAGTCTTCAGGATTATTCACCGCCTCCATTTCCTCAACCAAGTCATCCGGATAGTTGTCGATGATCACCTTGATGGGCTTCAGAACAGCCATGCGGCGCAGCGAAGTCTTGTTGAGATCCTCACGTACGCAAGCTTCAAGCAGGGAAACATCGATGGTGCTGTAGTTTTTGGCGACGCCCACGCGCCTTACGAAGTCGAGAATTGCATCCGCCGTGTAACCGCGGCGGCGCATGCCTCGCAGGGTAGGCATGCGGGGATCGTCCCAACCGCCAACGCGGCCCTCTTTGACCAACCTTAGAAGCTTGCGCTTACTCATCACGGTATACGACAAATTGAGGCGGGCAAACTCGATCTGGCGCGGTTTGAACACACCCAATTGGTCAAGGAACCACTCGTAGAGCGGACGATGATTTTCGTACTCAAGCGAACACAAGGAGTGGGTGACACCCTCCATCGAGTCGTTTTGCCCGTGCGACCAGTCATACATGGGGTAGATTTTCCATTTTGAACCGGTGCGGTGGTGCGGCGGCTCGTGGATGATCCGATACATCACCGGGTCACGCATGTTAATGTTCGGATGGGCCATGTCGATCTTGGCGCGGAGAACCCGCGCGCCGTCGGGGAATTCGCCGTTCTTCATGCGCTCGAGTAGATTCAGGTTCTCTTCGACCGACCGGTCCCGGAATGGTGACTCTTTTCCAGGTTCGGTGAGGGTCCCGCGGTTGGCGCTGACTTGCTCGGGACTTTGATCATCCACGTAAGCCTTGCCCAGTTTGACCAGTTTGCACGCCCAATCATAGAGCAGATCAAAGTAATCAGAGGCATACGTGACTTTAACCCATTCGATCCCCAACCAGCGGGAATCCTCCTGAATGGCTTCCACGTATTCGGTGTCTTCCTTGATCGGATTGGTGTCGTCGAAGCGCAAAATGAGCTCGCCCCCATTTTCCCGGGCGATCAAATAATCGATCATGAAGGCCTTAGCGTGCCCAATATGCAAATAGCCATTGGGCTCAGGCGGGAGACGGGTGCGGATATACTTGTAGCGCTCGTTCTTCAGATCTTCGGTGACAGCCTCGCGGATGAAATCAGTAGTTTTGGTTTCTTCAGGACTCATTGAAAACGCCTCTGCTTGGTCGGGATCATCCGTAGATTATAACAAAGAGACCTCGGCTTTCATCCGGCATGTTCGCAAATTGGGAGGCAATCCCGAAGCAGTGTCAAGGGTCTCCGCAAAACAGAACGACTTCGATCCGCACAAGGCTTATGGAGTCTCCCTTGCTTCCGTTTGGAGGGCATGTTAGAATCAGCGGTTGTTGCCTCAGTGGGGGCTCGTCTAATGGCAGGACAGCTGACTCTGGATCAGCCAGTAGCGGTTCAAATCCGTTGCCCCCAGCTTAACTCCCTCTCGTTGAGGGAGTTTTCGATTGCGTGTCTCGAATCTCCGCAGTGGAGATAATAGCGACCAGGGGCGTCGGTGCCCCATTAATGCACAGTACAAGAGTCGTAAACCCTGTTCATTTCGGGCCAAAGCTCGGGATGGTGAAGCAGATCCGTAGCGTACCAGGCTCCCCAGGTATAGTACATAAAACCGTCAAGGGCATTTGTGCTAATAAACTGACAGTCCCAGGTCTGCATATCAGAAAGTGTGGGCATTGTGTAACCGCTGCTGCTACTCATGCCGAACGTCTGGAATAGATATACCAGATCAACTTTTCCATCCAGCCCGGCCTTATTGATTAGAGCGCGGTCAGCAATTATCTTGTTTTTTGCCGCTGCACAACTGCCCTCAGCTCCGCCAAAACAATGCTGCCACGTCACTGCCACATCCATCACAGCCTGAATATCCTGAGGGACATAGCCAGACATATTTGCTAAATCTGTAATATTGTCTATATACGCCCAAACTCTAAAGTCGGCTCTTCCTTTAGACGTCATATAGCTCTTTAGTTGAGATTTAATCGCGACTAAGTCGGGGATCGAGGTCTTGCAGGTGGAAACGTTCCACATCGGCTCATGTGAGCTGACCAGACCGGCAAAATGCGGATCTGAGGCGAAAGAGTCCAACATTGTGGTCACTCTTCCAATGTAATATCCATTGACAGGAGAATTAAAGGGATCCTCCCATCCACACCCGGCAACATCCCCTCCCTGGTCTGGCCAGATCACATAGTTGAAATTGTACTTTGCCGCCAGGCTCTTGATATTTGACCAGCGAGCACTGGAACTGTTGCTGGAATCATTGATAAACGTATCAACAATAATGGTCTTTACCGAATGTTGAGCCAGGGTGGCATAGTTGGAATCAGTAAACGGGCTGCCGCGATCAACGCCATAATATTTCATGGGCCGGGTAAGTCCACTTGTTTGGGTTGAAGTGGGGTTAGGGGTATTGGTGGGAATCGGCGTAAATGTTGGAGTCGGGTTAGGAGTGTTGGTGGGAACCAACGTATAAGTTGCCGTGGGAGTGGCGGTATCGGTAGCCGTCGGGTTCGGTAGAGTTGGACTTGGAGAAGGTGTAGGGCTAAAGGTAACGGTAGGATCCGGCAGAGTCTGACTTGTGGTAGGCGTGGGGCTTGATGTGTCGGTAGAGGTGGGAGGAATCGGGCTGAATGAGGGGATCGGACTCGTTGTTGGGGTTGAAGTATCGGCAGCCGGTTCGGGCAGCGAAGTCGTAGTACTGGTCGGGGTTTCGATTCCGGGGGTTTGAGTATCAGTGTTTAGTGTTATGGTTGGAGTTGAGCCGTCCGGGGTTGAACTCCCTTCTGGAGTTGGACTTGCGGGAACCGTTGGATCAATTGGCGCCGGACCCGCAGTGGCCGTGTTTCTGGGCGGCTGATCGGTACCGGAGACCATGATCATATCTATGTCAATCGACTTACCATTTGCATGCACGAACTTAAGCAGATGCTGCCGCGAAGCCAGATTTGGACTCTTCCAACTTTTTTGATAGACGGTATTGGTAGAATGCTGGTTTATAGAAGCGATCTTTTTTCCATCCACAAAAACATTAATGGCGCCACGCGTTGGACCCGTTGTGTAGACCAACGTAAAGGCTGAGCCTATCATGGTTATCGTCGCATTATCTTTACTTCTCGTGGAATCGTGTGTTTGACCGTTAAATGCATTGCTGGATCTCACGACTTTCCAATTCCCCTTGTAAGACCAGGCCGAATCCATATCATCGTACTTTCCGCTGGAGACTGCGGCTTTCAGTTGATTCTGAGATTGAAGCCCCGGTTTTTCATTGTTCGGGCTGGCGCTGACTTCTACTAACCCCAAGAATCCGCTGCCAAATAAGCCGGATATCAGGCTGATGACCACAAGGATACGAGCGAGTGGATTAAAGCCATTTGTTCTCATACTTTATGCTCACTTTCCCATAGCGCATAGAAGAGAAAAAAACATGTCCACGCGGCCTTTTTGATGCTTATGTAGATTTCCAAATCTTTATGCAGCGCCATTCTATTAGAATAATTCAACGGACACAGCGTACTGACAAAATTGTTAGGATCTCCAGCTCGTCCACCTTGCCATAGGCTCCAAATTTGCAGAGTCGTTAGGAGACTAAAAGACTGAGGTTTATCGAAATTCACTGCGGAGTGAGCTCACCAGGGAGATTTACCTTGTAACGCGTAGATGCCGACAGGGGAAATTGGCTGGCGATCATCCACCAGCAGGAGCGAGTATCTGTGAATAGAATTGGTAAGGATGCCCTAAAATAGGTTCTCCCGCAAATTATGTGAAAGCGAGGTTCTCTTCCCGAAAATTGTGCTATTTTAATGTTTTTTTCTTGAAAAGCGGCTTTCATATTTCGATTTCTCTGTTTAGCAGTATTTGATTCACACAAAGTGCGGGAGAACCCTAAAATAGTACCAGTCAAAAGTACCAGTTAAAAGTAGGGAACTAGCGGCAAAAGAATAGCCCAGAAGGGGTCTACCTGAAGAATTCAGGGTTCTTGGAAAGCCAAAGCGTGAACACCTGAAGGGAGCGGAAGTCGGGATTCCACTGGAAGAGCTCGACCGCCAGCATAGGTTCGGCAAGGCGACCTTCTACAACAGGGAGGCCAAGTATAGCGGGAGGGATGTATAAGCAGTCTCAAACGCCTGCGAGAACTGGAAGAGGTGAACCGACGCCTGAAGCAGATGTTTGCGGAGTTGAGCCCGGGTTATGGGTTCCTCAAGGAGATCGTTAAAGAAAAAGTATAAACCTTTCAGGGGCGGGATTTGGCGTAACAAGGGGTGAGTGAGCCTTCGGAAGTGCTTGTTCCAACACCTATCCACTCGACCAGCTTAAATCCTCTCCCTTCGGGGGGGGATATTTTTCTGCGCAAAGGCTATGATCCCAACGTAGATAATCAATTTTTCCGGGTTTCAATTACCAAAAGGAGTACAAGATGAAACATTTAAAGCATTTTTCTTTTGGCTTCTGGCTGATCCTCGCCACGGCCTTTGTCCTTGCGCTTGCAGGTTGTAACACTCCCATCGCAACATCCGCTGCCGCCACGCCGCCAGTCCAGGATACCCCCAATGCCCAGACAGCGGCCACCATTCATGGAAAAATCACGTACCAGGCTCCACCAACTCCGACCTCGATGCTGTATCTCATCAGTCCGGCGCGCTGGTATTCCTTGGAAGTTCCAAGCGCCAGCCTGTCTTCAGCCTTCGAAGTGCAAGTGGCTCCCGGCACCTACCAGCTGGTTGCATTCCCCGTTGGGAGTGAAACGGGGGAATTTCGTCCCGCGGCTGCCTATACCAACGGGTCCGGGATCGGCGTTTTAACGGTTGCAGCCGGACAGGTGGTGGAAGGCATCCATGTAAAAAATATCAATTCCGACAATTGCGTTACCTATGCCTTCCCCGCCTCGCCGGATGGGCGATTCCCGGGTTTGGAAGAAAATTGCAGCAAACTACCAACGGAGATTCCGCCGGCCACCATTCGCGGCAGTATCAGCTACCAGTCTCCGCCCACCCCTGCCTCCATGCTGTATTTCATCAGCGGCGAGCACATGTATCCGCTGGAAGTGCCTGGCGGAAGCCCGGTAGCAACTTTCGAGCTGCAGGTGGCACCCGGCACGTACCAGTTGGTGGCATTCCCGATCGGCAGTGAGAACCTTGCCCATCGCCCCGCCGCCGCCTATACCACCGGGTCCGGAATCGGCGCTTTGACAGTCACCGCGGGACAGGTGGTGGAAGGTATCCGCGTGCAGAATATCAATTCCGACCGGTGCGTCAACTATGCTTTCCCCGCTTCGCCGGATGGACGCTTCCCGCCAATAGAAGAGAGCTGCAGCGAGCTCCCAGCGGAAATTCGGCTGGCTACCGTGCGCGGTACGATCGGCTACCAAGCCCCGCCCAGCCCGGCCTCGATGCTATATTTCATCAGCGGCGAGCATTGGTATGTACAGGAAGTACCAAGCGGAAGCCCGGTCTCAAGCTTCGAACTTCAGGTGGCACCTGGCACGTACCAAGTGGTCGCTTTCCCGGCAGGCAGTGAGAACCTGGTTAATCGCCCCGCCGCCGCCTATACCACCGGGTCCGGAATCGGCGCTTTGACAGTCACGGCGGGACAGGTGGTGGAAGGTATCCGCGTGCAGAATATCAATTCCGATCGGTGCGTTACATATGCTTTCCCTGCTTCGCCGGATGGACGCTTCTCATCGATAGAAGAGAACTGCAGCAAACTCACGTCCGATACGTCGCCGGCAACTATCGCAGGGACCATTACCTACCAGGCCCCCCCTACTCCCACCTCCGTACTGTATTTCATCAGCCCCGAGCGCTGGTATTCGATGGAGGTGCCAAGTGGAAGCCCGGCTTCAACTTTCAGATTGCAGGTAGCTCCCGGTACCTACCAGTTGATCGCATTCCCAGCCGGCAGTGAAAACTTGGTCAATCGCCCCGCGGCTGCCTATACCGACGGGTCCGGGATTGACACTTTGACAGTAACGGCCGGACAGGTTTTTGAAGGCATCCGGGTACGGAATATCAATTCCGACCGGTGCGTTTCGTATGCCTTCCCCGCCTCACCAGACGGCCGTTTCCCAGCCTTGGAAGCTAGCTGCAACTAGAAGAGCCAAACACCCGCTCCGTAAAATTCCCGACGGCTGATGATGGCAGTCTCAGAAGCTAGCCCAAAAAAGTCGGAAGGCAATATAAAGGGGGCTGTCCCTTACTTTGGAGACAGCCCCTATCGAGATTCTTTTACCGGTGCCAATACGACTCCTTGCTGGATTGGGTCGGCGGCGACTTCCGCAGGCGAATGTCTGGCACCAGAAACAAACCGGACAAGGATCAAGCTTGTGAGGGCGTCAGTCTTCACCACTGTATCAGGCGAAGCTTCGATATCCTTAAAGATGAACCACAATATCGAGGGCGGGAAGCCAGCCATGATCCATGTATAGGCAATCAGCAAAGCATTTATAATTATCAAGAATCGGATCTGGTAAACAAGATTTGCCTGGACAGAAGAAATCCGCGGGAAGTGATGCCTGTGGTCCTGCTGCTTCACGTGCTTCACAATTTTGCGTTTGGTTATGGATGAAGTTGGGCGAACCGGCACCAGAGTCTTTTTTGTTTCGTTGATTAGAGGTGAAAGGAGAGCCGTATGAAACTACTGGATGCGTTCCATGAGAAGAGCGATTTGAAGCCGAGTTGGACACAAATCGTCGCTGGGACATTGTCCATTTTCGCGATGACCACTTTTGCCTGTGCAGCACTCACGCCAAGGCAAACCCCGACCCCCACGCCGACCCGCCAGATCGGGGCGATCGAAATCGGCACGCCGGAATTAAAGGGAAATAAAAAAGACTTCGCAATCTGGACCGGAACGATCACCAGCCAGACCTCCCGGCAATTTATGTCGAACGGAGCGGAGGTCAACAGCTGCACGACCGATTGGATCACGGACCTTGACTTTATCATTGACTCCGCGGGAACCCTAGCCGGCACAGGGAAAGCCACGTTATCGCCTGCTCGCACCTGCGCGCCGCTCAATAACCTGGTGGAAAATACTTCTGAAATGACGATATCGATCCAAGGCTACAAAGACAATTCCACTATGAACCTGCAACTGGGGGTGGCTAGCCTCCAGCCGCCTTCCTCCGGAGATTTCGGAGGCTATAGTCTGTTGATGACCACCGGCACCTGCCCCGCTGATAAACACGTAATCCAGGTGCCTTTGACCAGAGCAACCTCGGCTGATGCACAACTCAACCTGAATGCCACCATGACCGGCTGCGGGGGCTCCAAAGACGATGTGATGAGCAACCAAAGCCTGGTCAAGCTGCATTATCGCTTTAAATGCAGTGAACTGCCGGCGGATAACAACGACCCGGTGCTGGAACAACTTTGTCATTAGTGGCAGGGTGAGTTGACCGACCTGGCTAAAAGAAGTGTAGGACGATATGCAGCTCATAATCCGACCCCTCACGCCTGATCTGTGGCCGGCCTTTGAAGACTTGTTCGGCAAGGGCGGCGCAAGCAACGGCTGCTGGTGCATGTATTGGAGGATCGGCAGTGATTATCATAAGCGGGAGCGCGAGCAGAACCGAAGCGCGTTCCGCAAAATCGTGAAACGCGGCCCACCCCACGCCGCGGAGTGAATTGCCCTGGCTCGACAGCAGGGGAGTTTTCGATCGCGTTGATGAAGCACCGGTCTGGTCGATCTCGTGCTTTTATGTGCGCCGCAAGTATCGCAGTCAGGGCGTCATGTCGGCTTTGATCGCGGCGGCAGTCAAAGCCGCCAAGCGGGCGAAAGTCCCAGCCCTCGAAGCGTATCCTGTGGGCACAGAGCAACCCAAAAGTACTTCCAACGTGTTCACGGGCACAGCCTCAGCATTTATGCGCGCAGGATTTGAGCGCGTCGGTCGCCGCACGCCGTCTCGTCCGATCATGCGACTAAACCTAGAAGAGGTTAAGCCATAATGTTGGCGCTTGTCAACTCAATCTAAGAATACATCCTCCTTTTCGGCATTGCTGGGTGGGCGGTTTATTTTGCCAGCGTTTGCAGGTCTGCACAGAGAGGGAGAAATCCCTATCTGGCGCGCCAAAATCCAACCCGCGACGCTAAGGTTAAAGGTTGGATCTAAGGAAATCGCGTAGAGTGGGGAGTGGCTACCAGATACGGAGAACTTGCCCGGCATAGATCCAGTGGCGATCCGCGATCTGCGGGTTAAGGGCCAACAAGTTTTCCACAGTAGTCCCATAGCGCGCCGCAATGATCCTGAGCGTATCGCCCCACTGGACAGTATAAGTGGAAGACGAACCCGATGGCGGGTACGTGTAGCCAGTGTAATAGTATGAGCTGCTGGCGGGCAGGTAGATGACCTGACCCGGATAGATCAGGTTTGGATTCCAAAGCTGGGGATTGGCGGCGAGCATATCGGTCAGGCTGTAGCCAAGCCGCGTTCCTATCTTGCGAAGGGTGTCACCCCACCTCACCACGTAGGTCCCACCGGAGGTTGTCCCCGGGGCGTAACCGGAGCTGCTGCCCGGAATCCAGAGCGTTTGACCCGCGTAGATATAGGTGCCCAAGCCTGGGTTGGCCTGCCTGAGCGCCGAAACGCTCGTGCCGCAGCGCATTGCGATCCCGCCAAGGCTATCGCCCCACTGCACAACATAGCTCGATCCGCACCCCGACCAAGCAAGGGCATTGCCCGGCGTGCCGAAAGACACCAACAATAAGGCAAGAAGAATAGATAACAAGACAGGGCTTTTCCGAGACATAATTGGCCTCCTTAGCCAAGATATACAAGAACGATAAATGGCGGTCGCCCCCGGGTCCTAAAATTTTCGAGGCGCTGCAATTCCTTGTCCGGCTGGCGCCATGACAGGAAAGCCGATATCGCCAAGGCGCGTCCATTTTCATTATAGGTAAATGCGGGGCAGAATTCAATATGCAATCCAGACAAGTCTATGAGATAGCCCCAGGCCGGCTTTCAACCCAGAATCGGGGAAGAATATCAGGTGATTAAAGAGTAGAGAAGCGGGCGAGGGGAAAACAGGCCTGGAAGCCGGAGATTTCCCAAAACAGGGAAACTGTCTGCCTGGGAAGCGCATGGAATGCTATAAATTGATGATCAAAGCACATATAGGAATCAAAAAGTCGATGCTGGAAAAACCGGATCTCAAAGACGAAAACATCATTCAGTGCCTGTCTGATGAGTACGGACTGAACGTTGAAAGAATCACATGTCTTCCTCGCGGTGCTGACTTGAATACGGCCGTATATCGTGCAGTAACAAACGATAACACGGATTACTTTGTTAAGTTACGGCGAGGGGAATTTTACGAAGCTTCTGTGACAGTTCCGGTTTATCTGAGCGAACTAAGTGTTAAGCAGGTAATCCCAGCGGTAAGAACCCAAACCAGGCAGCTCTGGGCAAACCTAAATCCCTTCAAAGTGATAGTCTATCCATTTGTGGAAAGGCACGATGGCTATCAAAGAAAACTGCCGCAGCAGCAATGGGTCCAATTTGGCCAAGCCCTAAAACGATTCCACAGCGCCGATATCCCCGCGACGATAAAAGGCGAGATACAACGAGAGAATTTCTCCCCTCGCTGGCGCGATACGGTCAACCTGTTCCTTGCGCGTATCAAGGAGGAGACTTATGACGAACCGGTTACGGCAGAATTGGCAGCTTTTTAAAAGCAGAAAACAGGGAAACACTCGAACTTATCAACCGGGCTGGGCGGCTCGCGGGGATCCTACGGGCGCGGCCGCCCGAATTTATATTGTGCCATGCAGATATTCATGGATGGAATCTCTCAATCGATGGCCAAGAGGCGCTTTACATAGTTGATTGGGATACATTGATATTTGCCCAAAAAAGAACGCGATCTGATGTTCGTCGGAGGCGGGCCCGGCGAGACTGGATATACGCCAGAAGAGGAAGAGACCCTGTTCTATCAGGGATATGGGCAGAGCAATATCAATCAAATTGCGATCGCCTATTACCGCGATGAACGGATCATCGAAGACATTGCCGTTGAGTGCGAACAAATCTTTTAATCGGAAGGAGGCGGCGACGATCGAATACAGGCACTCGAATATTTAAGATCCAATTTTCTGCCAAAAGGAACTATCGAAAAGGCCCATTGGTCTGTTAAGGCATCAAAAGAGGGCTAGGTCAAAAGCATGGATCTCGCCCATTTTTGGATGAGCCAAGAAGATGGGAACCTACAGCCTCTGAGAAGGGAAGAGGCCGGTTGTGGATCAGGTTGCGGCGCTGGATCCTGGCGGGCCCACATTAGCAGTGAGCCCAAGAAGCTTTTGATTACAAATGACACGTGACGCAATGGTGAAAAACTTGTATATTAGGAAAATCGCCCAAGGCTATCCGCTTAACAAAGCATGCGTCACAGTCTGCCGATACTGAATAGAAAGATGTCTAGTGGGTGTGAAATTATTGCGCCTAAATATCCGGTCTTCAGGCTGGAAATAACGGGATAGCAAGCCTGCCCTTGAAAGGTCGCAGGAAGAGGCTAACGCCAGATACAGTTCAAGGATACCATGATGGAACATAACAGCCTTGAAAACAGAGCGCAGATCGTCTATTTCTCGCATGGGGGAGGTCCGCTCCCGATTCTCGGAGACGCCAGTCACAGAGCGATGGTGGAGTTTATGAGGCGGCTTCCATCGCAGCTCACCAAACCGGATGTCATCCTGGTAATCAGCGCCCATTGGGAGGAAAGCGCAGCAACTGTGTTGGGAGCACAAAACCCGGCGATGTTCTATGATTATTATGGTTTCCCAGACGAAGCCTATGAGATCACCTACCCGGCTCCGGGAAGCCCTGAGCTTGCCCATAGAATTGACGGTATGCTGAAAGATAATAATATACCGACTCGCATCGATCCCCAGCGGGGATTTGACCATGGGTTATTTATCCCGCTGAAACTGATGTACCCTCAAGCGGATATTCCTTCGACTCAACTTTCGCTGTTGCGCGGGCTGAACCCTGGCGACCACATTGCCCTGGGCAAAGCTTTACGAGGATTAATGCATGAGAATATCCTGGTAATCGGATCCGGATTCTCCTTCCATAACCTGAGGGCGTTTACAGGGAAAGAGAATGGTGCTCCCGACAGCGCCAATGATGACTTTCAGAATTGGCTTATCGAAGTTTGCGCAGGCCAGTTAGCCCAGCCCGAGCGCGAAAAACGCCTGATCGAATGGGATGCGGCGCCTTCCGCGCGATATTGTCACCCGCGTGAGGAGCACTTGTTGCCAGTGCATGTGTGCCTTGGTATGGCGGACAAACCGGCCAACGTAATATTTGATGACCAAATCCTGGGCAAGCGCAGTGTCGCCTTTTTGTGGTAAAGGAAGAATCTGCAAAACCAAGACCTTCCTTAAAATAGAATCAAAAACTACGCCCGAGGCCTTCGGCTTCAACATGAGTTAAGCTGTTGAGAACAGAGGAGAACCGGAACGATTTTCCTCTGTTTTTAATTTACAGGCCTAAAGGCCGTCAACCACAGTTGCGACGGCCAGGATGAGGAAAGCCAGGACTACCAGATAAGCCGAAAAACCACCGATGAGTAGAAGCTTTACAAAATGGTCGAGAATTCCAATAACACCGATGGCCACTGCGACCCACCAGGTAACCATCTTGGGAGCGGAAAAGTTCATTCTTCATTCCCCTTCTATCAGATCAGATTTGATGGTGACATGTCAGGACTGTTTGCAGCGCCTACTTATGATGTTCGCGTTCCTCGGCAGCTTCCGCCTCGGCCTTGTTCTTGTGGATGGTCCCCTCCGGATGATTCGGGGGTGAGTAAACGGTATACAGCCTCAGCTTCTTGGACTTCGAGGTGTTGATCACATTGTGGTAGGTGCCGGCGGGTATAACCACCGCGTCATTCTCACGGACGACGTGTTCCTCTGAATTGTTGAGTACAAATTTTGCTTTTCCTTCTTCGATACGGAAGAACTGATCGACACTCTCGTGCACCTCATTGCCGATCTCCTCTCCCGGCTTGAGACACATCACTACCACCTGGCAGTATTTCCCGGTATAGAGCACCTGGCGAAAATTCTTGTTCTTGAGGGTCTGTTTTTCGATTGGTCCAAAAAAGCCTTTCATGGATTCACTCCTATTCCTAGATGCGCAGAAAAGGCTGGGGCGGCTGGTCTCCGCCCACAAAGCACTCGGCAACCAGCCCAATTGCTGCATTCAATTCAATCTCAGGGGTCGATATTGGGCCGGGTGAAGTAATTCCCAAGCGAATCCTTGACCATTATCCAACCGGTGGAATATCCGTTGACCGTCTGGCTGAGCGCAACTTCCACCCATACAAAACCCATTGAATCTACAGTGGCAGAGCCTTTTCTGTACCACCAGTTTGTTCTCTGGATTGCTGAGACCACGGGCGACTTGATCTCGCTATAGCTTGTGCCGGGGCCGGTCCGAACCAAAAGTCCGCGTCCATAGGTAACATTAAGGACCGAAAATTGAGAAGAACCTGCAAGGGCAGGATAGTCAGTCGAAGAGTAACTGGTGGAAGGCTGCACACCTGCAGAGGCAGGCAGGTTGATGACCTGGCCGGGGAAGATCAAGCTGGCATTCCATATCTGGGGATTTACAGCAAGGATGTCGCTTAGGAAAACTCCATACCTAACGGCAATATCGCCAAGGGTGTCTCCCCACTGGACAACATAGGTGCTGCCAGTCGTTTGCGTCGGGTAATAAGCAGTAGTGGAAGTGGACCCCGATGGAATGTAGAGCACCTGTCCCGCGAGCAGAAACCAGCCAAGCCCCGGGTTCGCAGCCTGGATGGCTGCAACAGAGGTACCACAGGTGGCTGCAATGCCGCTCATCGTGTCACCCAATTGGACAGTAATATAGCTGGCGCAACCCGACCAGGCCAAAACACCACCGGCTGACGCAAAAGATGCAACCAGAATTGCGACTACCACGATCAGTTGGGAAATCCTTTTTGCAACCATAGTGCCCTCTCATATAGAATCGACCGTAGATAAGCACGACTTGACAATAATATACAGCAGTTTTTCTTAATATACAAGAAGTAGGATCGTCAAACTCCTGGCCCCAGATCTGACGGGGACGAGGGCACCTATGATTGCGCCAGATACAAGCTTGAGCGCGGAAGAACGCGGACCAAAGCCGCTGTGGTTAGGTTTTTTACACCTAAAGTATGCCGGCCATGTAGGTAAGGGCAATGGTACCCGGGCCGGCATGGCTGCCAACAACAGGGCTGAGGGGACAACAAAACGTCTCAACGGGGTTGAGCTGGGCGCAGGCGGCTTTCAATAAGGAAGCCGCCTCGGCTTCTGCATCCGCGTGAACAGCTGCCAACCTGACCGGCTTCCGAGGGCCAATCCGATCGATAGCCAGCTCCACAACCCGCTCAAGGGCCTTCCCTTTGGTACGAATTTTTTCGACGGGTTCTATCTGACCAGCACGCATTTCCAGAACCGGCTTAATGTTCAGAAGGGTACCGAGCAAGGCCTTCGCGCCGCCGATCCGCCCGCCTCGGCGCAGATATTCAAGGGTCTCTACAACAAAGAGCACGCCGCTATTATCGCGAGCGACCTCGGCGATCTTCCGGCAGGAACTTAAGTTTTCGCCTGCCTGGGCCGCCCGCGCCGCAGTCAAAACCGGCCAGCCCATTGCCATGGTGGTTGACAGTGAATCTACGATGGTGATCCTGCTTGATGCTGCAGCCAGCATTTCGCGAGCCTGGAGGGACGACTGCACTGTGCCAGAGAATTTGGAAGAGATGAAAATGCCGAGCACATCGCAGCCCTGGGCCAGGAGCCTTTCAAAGGTGCTCTTCATAGAGGCGACGGTGACTTGTGAAGTGGTCGGCATTACTTTTGAAGCCGAGAGACGTTTGTAGAATTCGGCCGGCTGTATGTCAACCCCATCTTGATAATTACTTTCCTCCCAGATGATGGAAAGCGGGACGATCGTGATTTGATACTTGTTTATTAGTTCGTCCGGAAGATAGGCCGTGCTGTCGGTGATTATCGCAACGTTGGACATGGAGTACCCTGCGCTTAGGGATGAGACAATATCGAGAACAAGTTCGGGTGGCAGATAAACGCGGATTCATTCCATGGAATCCGCATGAATGACATTCGGCTGCATCCAAAGGGAATTTGTGGAGTGAAACCAATAAAGTCCATTATAGTCGCGTCGGTGGGGGAGAAGCGGGATATCCGCAGGCAGGAATGAGACTATTTGGCAATTTGCCACAGCCGAGATGTGCAGGTATGACGGCTTTTGTCTTTGAGGTAATGGCATTTTCCAATGCTCTAGGATCGAGACAATAGTTAGCCGGATCAATGTCCACGATCACTGGTATGGCGCCCGCCGCCATGGGGGCGGAGGCAGTGGCTTGAAACGTATATGCAGGGACAATGACCTCATCGCCCCAGCCGATCCCGGAGGCGCGCAGGGCTATTTCCATGGTGACCGTGCCGTTTGTCATCGGCACGGCATAACCACCACCCTGAAGGGCGGCGAATCGTTCGGCTAATTCTTTTGTCCTGGGTCCCGGGTAGGGGAAGCCTCCCAAGCGGCCGGAACGAACAACTTCAGTTACAGCCTGAATGTCGCGTTCATCCCAGACCGGCCAATGGGGACATTTATCGTTCCTGGTTTTAGGCCCGCCAAGGATTGCAAGTTTTGACATAAATTCTCCGTATGGGTGGGCTTAAGTATTTCAGCGATCGATCATATACGCCGTGGTTGAATCGATCAACTTTTTATGTATTGGAGCCGTTTCAAGCCCCACTTTCTGCATACCCAGAACCACTCCTCCGACAACGGGCGGCGCTTGAAGTTTGTTGAGTTTAGCCCCCGGGGCAAGTCTGTGGATAGTGTGCTCGAGAGGGCCTATATATACAGCACCAGCTTCAAAGATGCTTCCGGCAAGGACCACCTCAAACTCGCAGGCCTGAATGTCCAACTGCCGGATCACCGCGCAAGCCGATTCGCCGAGCTCGTGTGCGGACCACTCAATGATTTCCCGGGCGACCGGGTCACTGGCCCTGGCGGCATCAAAAACGCTCAAAACCCAGGAAGCTTTCGGTTCATAGCGACCGAGATCTATGCCCTCAATGAAATCGAAGAGGTCATTTGCCCCGGCGAGATTCATGAACGTCCTTGTCAGGGAGGTGGAAGGCCCGCGCCTACTCCATTCGTGTGCAATGGATTGAATTGTTTTATGGACAATCTCGATGCCGCCACCGAATTCGCCAAAAAGGTTTCCCTCTCCGGTGATGCGGCCCTCGCGCCCGTCTTTGTCCCGACCACGACAATTATTACCCGTCCCGGCGACCAGGCAGATTCCCCAGCCTTGCGAGGCTCCGGCGAGGAGGCCGATGACGGCATCATTGGTAATTTCGAATGGGCATGACAGATTGAGTTCTTGTATGACGTCGAGGTGATCCTGTAACTGCGAGGGCCAATCATAACCACCTATGCCCAGCCCGGCACCCGCAATCTGCTCCATTTTCAGCCCGGCGTTCCGCAAAGCCAGACGCGAGGTTGTAGAAAGGACATCACGTTGCTTGTCGAATCCAATCGATTGCCAATTGCCCGGACCGCCCTGAGCGAATCCGAGCACCTTGCCGGTTTCATCTGCAATCAAGGCATGAGTCTTGGTCCCGCCTGCATCGAGGCCGAGGAAGTATCTAGGGGTCATGTTTCAGCTGGGTGAGTAGACCTAAATTGATGAAATGTTCTGGAATTGAGGAAGCCATTTTCTGTTGGTCTGCAACAGGTCATCCAATACTTCCTGCACTTTATCCGCCCGAGGGCCGAGGGGATGGGCCAGCAGAGCCTGATAAGCGGCATTTCTGTCCCCGTGCACGGCGGCCTCAACGGTCAGCAGCTCATACATCTTTACCTGGGCAACGAGTCCGAAGCAGACCGCCGGTAACGGTTCCGCGGGAAGCGGATGGATTCCCTGAGCGTCCACCCTGGCGGGCAGCTCAAGTACCCAGTCGGAGGGCCAATCCCGGACAGCCCCCCCCTGCCGAATGTTCACAACATGAACCTGGCCGAGGTCGTTAAAGTGCGAGTTGATCAGCTGGGTAGCTAGAGTGGAGTAATAAGCACCGCCGCGCTTCATCAAATCTGCGGGAGGCTCAGTCAGGGAGGGGTCGGCATATTCAGCCAAAAGGTCTTTTTCGATTTCCATCACCTCTTCGGCGCGCGAGGGCGGCCAAGCCTCCTGCGACTTCAGTTTTTTACCGGTGTAATAAAAATACTGCAAGTAGTAATTGGGTATCATCCCAAGCGACTCCAGGGTTGGGATGTCCCATTCGGGGTCTTCCTCGTTACGTAGTCCGGCAACGAAGGCGGGAAAATATTGTGGCCACATTTCCTCGCCATCCACAGTAAACCCCCGGTGCCAGGTAAGGTGGTTAAGCCCCAGGGTGTTAAGGAGGGCCTGACCGGAATCGATTTTTGAGCCAGTAATTTTCTCGAGTTCTTCAAGCATGCCCATTTTGGTGGTGATACCGACATTGCAGACGCCCACCGCCTGAACGTCCGGGGCATATCTAGTGACCGCCTCCGTTACCAGGCCGGCCGGATTGGTGAAATTCGCCAATAATGCTCCCGGGGCCGTCTCGCGAATATCTCTGGCGACATTGAGAATCACAGGAATTGTGCGCAAGGCTTTTGCCATGCCCCCGACCCCGGTAGTTTCCTGGCCGATCAGATTATGTCGCCGGCCCAGATATTCATCGCCCCTGCGGGCAAGCATTTGGCCGACGCGAAGCTGTGTTATGACATAGGAGGCTCCGGCGATGCTATCCCGTTGATTATTCGAAAGCACCACCTTGAAGGGCTGACCTTTGGCCTTAACCATGCGCTGCGCAAAGCCACCGACAACCTTCAGCCGCTCACCGTCAATGTCCATCAGCCACAGTTCGGTAAGCGGCAGGCTATCGGCCCGTGCAAGAAAACCATTGACCAGCTCAGGGGTATACGTTGACCCGCCTCCAATCACTGCAATTTTCATAGGTTCACCACCGCGCCAGTCCCGGCCGATTGGTAGGCTGCATCTATTACCTTCATATTCACCCATCCCTCCATACCGCCGGGAACTGGAGTTTTGTTCCCGGTAATGCAACTAAAAAAATACCTCATCTGCGAGTCATACATGGCCTGTGTCGCGTGCGGCTCGCGGGGATGAACAAAGCCACCGTCGTTCACATCCATCTGCTCGCCGATCCCGGCAACCATTTCAACACGCGTGGGCCACAATGAAGCGAAGCCATCCAGCCCGTAAAATTGGGTTGCGGCCAACGGACCATCGGAATGAGGCTGCCACCAGCCAGATTCGACATAGGACGTAACCCCATTGTCCCAATTGACGATCAGCACCCCGGTGTCGTCCACATCAAAGTCTTTGTAATAAGTGCCGATCTTCGCGTAAACCGAATGAGGTTGCGGGTCGCCGAGCAGGAAACGGGTTGTATCTATGGCATGAACACCTACGTCCGCCATGGCTCCGCCGCCCGCGAATTCTTTTTGAGTGAACCATCCGGCGGGTCCCCATCGAACATGATTTCCATAGCCCTTTGTGCGAATGATGTGCCCAATGCCGGACAGGTTGGATTTCAACCAGAGGGCTTCTTCGTCAAAGCGCCAACAATGTGCCACCATTAGTTTCGAGCCGGATTTTGTCGATGCTTCGCACATGCGTTCCGCTTCGGAGGCATCCATCGCCATGGGCTTCTCCACCAGCACATGTACCCCCGCCTGAAGAGCGGCAATCGTTTGGGACTCATGCAGGTAATTAGGAGTACTCACGACCAGGGCGTCCACGCCACCCGCTTTCAACATGGCCTCCACGGTATCAAACTGGTGGGGGATACCAAATTGAGCGGCAAAAGCGGCCATGGATACGGGGCTATGATTGATCACTGCCCCTAGTTCGGCGCGGCAATTCCTGGCGGCCACTGCATGAATTTTGTTAATATAGCCGGTGCCTGCAAATGCTAGCTTCATATCCGATATCTTCTCCTAGGCGCAGATAACCCGTTGTGGCGTTCGAGATCGAACCACTATATCATTCTTCCCCGGAGAGCATAAGTCTATTCTTTTGAGCCCGTCCAGCACGCCACCATTCGAAGTGTCGTTGCAAACGATACACTTGCGCCAGGCCTGGCCAAGTCGAATAGGGGTTGAGCATTTCGCTGGTGGTCAGGATGCGAGTCTCAATGCGCCCGTGACCTTTGCTGACTTTTTGAACGGTGAGGAAATCGGTTTGAATCTTCCCAAACCCAGGCTTTGGATATTCAGGCGCAAAGAGTTGCTGAATGTTGTTGTGCAGCATGGGCTGGTTTTCTTTCACAGGAAAAACGTAGTCGCCACCTTGCTCCACAATTTGAGCTGAGAGTCGTTTTTGGGTGTGCAGTGCGTCTGCGGTGACCACTTTTCGTGAGATTTCTACCGATTTTAGGGCTTGGGGCGCCTTGCCGATCTCGTTTTCCTTTCGCCCGACTTCCACCTGCGACAGAACCTTCCCCTGTTTCACATCATAGACACTCAACAGATATTCGCTGCCCTCCTCCTCCTTCTTGCGCATCCCGCGCACGGCTTTCCCATCCAGTGAGCTTTATACCCTGGATGAAGGTCTTTTGCGCAAAGAAAAATGCGACGGCAATGGGGATGGTGAACACAACCAAGGCTGCCCCAAGCCAAAAAAAAAACCTGTTATCCGTCCAGCTGCAAGGGTGCGCCGGATGCATAATATCCGATAGGCCCAACGGGCGCGGCGATGGCGAACCCCATAAGAAAACCTTTCAGGAGGAAGCTCAATTCCGTCCCGGTCATATTATCCATGGTGTGGAGCGCAGATCTGGCGGATTCCCGCAATCCCTGAAAAACATTGGTGAAAACCCCGCGGCTTGGGGTGGATCATATAGCGGAGGCTGGTCTATATAAAACAATGGCGCATCCAAATGATGCGCCATTGCGTAAACCACAGGTAGTCAGAAATCCCTATGCTGGAGTTTCTGCCTTGCGCCTGAACCAATTGTGCCATTCCTGATTTTGCCAGACAACCAGAATAGGGGAAGCGTTGAATATCGACGAGTAGGTGCCACTGAAAATACCGACCAGCAGAATGATCACGAATTGGCGGATCGTGTCGCCGCCAAACAATGCGAGCGCAAACAAGGTGAACATCACGGTAAGCTGGGTATTGATCGAGCGGTCGAGTGTTTGCACAATGGAGTGATTTACCATTTTTTCGTACTCGACACGGCGGTAGATATTTGAATTTTCGCGGATTCGATCGAATACAACGATGGTATCGTGCACCGAGAAGCCAATAACCGTCAATACGGCGGTAAGAAAGAGAGCATCCGCTTCCCAATGGAGAAAATACTCCAGTATGGCCTCCACACCCAGCACGACGAAGACGTCATGAAACATGGCAATGATAGCGGCAGTACCATAACGGAAGGAGTGGTCAATGCCCCGGAACGCGTACCAGATGTAAAGCAGAATCGCAACTGCAGCCATGAGAATGGCAACACCGGCTGCGCGGGTGACTTCAGCACCGATCGAGGCCGAGACAGAGCTAAAGTTCAGCACGGTAACGGTGGAGCCGACCTTGGCTTGCATGGCTGCAACCAGCCTGCCCTTGGTCGCGTCATCCATTTGCTTGGAACGAATCGAATACGAATCAGTACCCAAAGGCTGGATGACGGTTTCCGAGATCGGCTGCCCAGCGGTGGAGAACTGGGTGTAGAGCGCTTGGATGTCGGCTACCGGCGGCCGAGTTCCCGCAAATTGAACCTCGAGCAGTGAACCCCCTTTGAAGTCGATGCCCAGCGCAAGGGGTCCCTCTGCGGGGTTGTTTACCCAGTGCAAGGCCATAAAAACAATACCCGGGACGATGACCAGTAGAGAGATCAGGAAATAAAGATATCGATTCTTTATGATGTTCATAATATTATTCCATGACTCCTAAAGCCCGAACCAGCGCGGGTGCTCGCCCAGTTTCAGGTTATCGAGCACAAGGTGAAGGAAGGTGCGGGTCACGATGATGGCCGTGAACAGGGATATCAGCACGCCCAACCCGAGGTTGATTGAGAAACCCTTCACCATACTGGCGCCGAATGTATTCCCGAAGACATACAGGATCAAACATGTGATGAGTGTAGAGCTGTTTGAATCACGAATGGAGGGCCAAGCCCGGCTCCAGCCCAGATCTATAGCTTGCTGGAGCGTGCGCCCCGAACGTAATTCTTCCTTAAGCCGCTCAAAGATAAGAATGTTCGCATCCACTGCCATGCCAATGCTCAGAATGAACCCGGCAATTCCCGGCAGCGTCAACGTAATCGGGATCATCTTATACAACATCAGAGTAATAATGGAGTAAGAAATCAAGGCGAGGTCTGCAACAAAGCCGGGCAGGCGATAATAAAGAGCCATAAAAAGCACAACCACGCTCAACCCAATCGCTCCGGCCAGCAGGCTCTTTCTCACTCGACTCCTCGCCAAGTGTCGGACCGACGGTCTGGCTTTCAACCACCTTTACAGGCACGGGAAGCGAGCCGTAGCGGAGTTGCACTGCCAAAGCATTGGCGCTGTCCGCCGTAAATCCGCCCTGGATGACGCCCTGACCGTCTGTGATGGCATTCTTTACAACCGGAGAGGAGAGCACCTTGCCGTCGAGGACGATGGCAAGGTACTGGTTGACGTGACTGGAAGTATAGTCGCTGAAAACCTTTGTGCCATCGGGCTTAAGGGTGAAGGCGATCTCGTAGGAACCAGCCAGGGAGCCGGCCTGGACGGCGACCGTATTGAGTGCTGCACCCGTCATTACAGTGTGATAGACCTGAGGAGACGTCGTAGGAGTAGCTCCGGGCTGAGCCGTTGCATTTGCCTGCGGAGTTGAAGTTACCGAGGGTGTAGATGTGGAGGCCAGGGGAGTCAAGGACGGCTGTGTGCCGGCGGCGGGCTTATCGTAATCGGTCTGAACCGTCGTGCCCTCTGGTAAGGGATTGCTACCCAAGTCAACAAATTCAAGCAAGGCGGTTTGCTGCAAGGCGGCGACTACCTGTTCGGGGTCAGTCACGCCAGGAAATTCGGCGACGATACGGCAATTGCCCGCGATCTGCATGACTATTTCACTAACGCCCAACGCATTGGCTCGACTTTCCAAGATCTGGCGTGTGACTTGCAGATCACTCTGGGAAACCGCATTGCAGTTCGACACATCCGCCTGGAGCAGGGTTTGCAGTCCACCCAGTGTATCGAGGCCACGGCGTAGTTGGGTGTCGCGGTTGACAATCGCCTGGTTGTTCAGAGGATTTGTGATTGTGATGTGGTTGACGAGGTCCACCCAGATCGAAAAGGCGACCAAAATGATGATCACAACCAGCCAATTATTTCGGCTACGCATGATTTACTCCATCCATTATGGATTTTTTTACTTCTTCTTTAAGTTAAATGCCTGAACAAGCCTGCAACACTTTACAGGCAGAATCGGGGAATTTTGTTTCAGATGCTGATAAAACACTGTGCGCGTATCTACGCAGTCCCTTGTCTTTCGAACCATAAAAATACCAGCCCTTGGCTGGCGCAGAGGTGATTATACTACTGAAAAACGGGAATGGGATTCTATAGAGACCATGGGGTAAGATCGAAAGTCAACCTTTTGACTCCAAATATTCGAGGAGGCGGCCAAGAACTTCGGCGGGCGAAAGGATATCTGTATCTATGATCAAATCGGCATGCTGGCTCGCGTGGGCGAGGCGACTGAGTTGTTCGGTGTAATCTGCCTGGGTCCAGTTGAGTTTGCGACGCGCCGTACAGGTTTCAAACGAGGCCTTCAGGTAAACAAGAAGATCAGGATTCGTTATGCGCTTCCACATATAAGGAACATAGGAATGCTCCTGGGCAATGTGCCGACAACGATACCCCGCGTTATTCAGTCCCACTATAAGTGTTGACTTTCCAGGGCCACAAGGCCCAACCACGCCAATCAGTAATCGCTTAAGATCGGGTTCATCCATTATCGTGCATTAGGTTGTTAAGCTGCTCAGGGCCGCCCAAGACGGCAAGCATATCTCCACCGTTCAATACCTTGTTATCGGTCGGATGCATATCGGTCTGGTGATCCCGGCGCACCAGCACCATACTGAGATGATAGTTATCCTCCACGTAGCCCACGGTTTTGCCTGCGAAATCCGCTTCAGGATTGATCGTAAACCGAGCCAAGCTTAGCTGTTGTCCCTCCACGGAGATCGGATTCGTTACATCCGCTCCAGCGGCAGCCGCCGCAAATACGGGAGCCGCCATGCCTGTGCCACTCAGGGCGGTAAATCCGAATTGTTCCTGCAAGGCCTCGGCAAAATCCTCGTCGAAGATGCGTATAACCACCTGAATCTCGGGATTGATCTTTCGGCTCTTAAGCGCAATCTGCAAATTCAGGGCGTCGTTCTGGGTACAGAGGATGATCGTTTTGGCCTTGGAAACAACGGCATTTTCAAGCGCGACGGGCCGCGTCGCGTCGTCCTGAATGACGGGAATCCTCATCTTCTGTATGGCCGCGAACATGTCGACGGAGGGGTTCTGTTCAATTACGATAACATGTACCTTCATTTCGTGGAGCTTCTGGACGACGCGGAAACCCAGGTGCCCCAAGCCAACCAAAACTGTATGATTCCTAAATGTAGATGCCACTGCAATCTCCCATTCTTTGCTGCGAGCGCGGCGATTGAATAACATCACGCCAAATTCTGCCAACCCCTGCGCCAAAGTGCCGACCCCAACAATGGGCAATAAAAAATAAAAAAGCTGCAAAACCGGGGCGTGAGGAAATGCACCGCTAGGTTGAAGGAAGGCGAGTGTCAGCATGAGATAAATACTCTCCGACATGCTGTTCAAAGGTTCGCCGGTTTGGATTGCAAGAAATTGATAAAGAATTCCGAGCCCAACAATAGCAACCAAGAAGATCAAGACAGGCTGCCGAAACTCGCGCAAAAGGATCCCGGTCTCGCGCAAGCCGGCCTGCCAGCCGCTTATAACAGGTGTTTTGGACTTCTTCATGTGTTTGTCAACGAAGCTGTCTAGCTTGAGATGGGTAGTCTGATACTCATGCGGCGCACCTCGTCCCCTTCATGAGGAGCAACCTTTAGAACAAGGACGCTAATATCGTCCGTGGGGCGGTTATCATCCAGCTTGACCGCATAGGCCAACAATGAATTGGCAAGTTCCTGAGGGATTGGGTCCTGCTCTTCGAGCGAAGAACGAATAACCTCGCAAACGTCCATGGGATGGCCCTGGCGCTCACCCGCATGAGTTAGGCCATCGGTGTAGACTACCAGGGTCAAACCTATTTCTATGCCAATCTCGGTAATTACAGGACGTACTTCGCGCGAGGTACCGAGGGGGAGACTCTCATCACCGAGACAATCAATCGTCTCGCCGCGACAGACAAAGATAGGTGCAGGGTTATTGCGGGTCAACACAATCGTACCGCTGTGCAAATCCACGGAAGTAATATTGAGTGTGCTGATCACTTTACCTTTCTTATCGGTGAAGAGTGCATCAGAAGCTGCGCGTGCCGCTGCACCATCGCGCACACCCTCGGCCAGCAGGCCGATCACCTTACGCACCACCATCATCGAGACAGCCTTTGCGCCGTAGCCGGAAGTCTGCCCGTCTGCCAGCACGAGGGAAAGCCCGCCATTGGGGCGTTCCACAGCCTCCAAGGTATCGCCACTTTCTGCAGAGGCATACTTGGTGACTTTGGCGACCGCTATCTGTACTTCCATGATTTTGATTCTACAACGGGATAGTGCAATAAGTCCATAGGGGGAAGAGCAACTCAAAAAAACAGGGGAAGCAACTCAGGAAAGGGGGCAGGGAATAGACAACGGCATCTCCAAACAGGATAATGAGAATAGTCAGATCCCATACCTGAAAGGAGATGTCGTTATGACGATTGTACTGTATTGCCCATCCACGGGGGAGACGCGCTTTGCCTGCGCCCAGACAGGCTGCCCAGTATGCATGGAAAGCCTGCTACGAGAACATAGTGGGCTGGTCTGGCTGATGGTGACCCGGCAGGGGCGGGGGAAAGCCGAGTATGCCGACCTGTTCCAGGAGGGGCGGATCGGGTTGTGGCGTGCGATCCTGCACTATGAGGTTGGGCGCGGGGCAGCCTTTTCGAGTTACGCCTGCGTGGTCATTCGCCATCAGGTCTGGGAGGCCGTGAGGCATTCGCGGAAGGCAGAAGGCTGGCTGGAAGAGCAGCGCACAGGCGACAGTCTGGAAGTGCTGCTGCGGGTCTGGCAGCAGGAGCAAATTCAGGAGGCCGTGGGGGAAGAACTGGAGGTTCTGCCGGAACCCTTGCGGCAGGTGATCGAATTGCACTATGGGCTGTCGGGGGCAGCACCGCAAAATCTGTCGGAGATCGGGCGAGCGTGGGGCTTGAGCCGGGAACGCATCCGCCAACTGCACAATCAAGCTCTGGCCTTGTTGAGATTACCCGCCTTATCGATCCATTTGCGGAGTATCTGTGAACGACAGGATCGTATCCACTACCGTCAGGCCCTGCGCCAAAATCAAATCTGGCCGCGCAGACTCAGGGGGCGACGATGAACACCTTTTGGATCCCATCCGCACCGAAAAGCGTGGCCGTCGATATTCCACACCCCCCCTTTCAGCCCTTGCAAAGCTTGACCCGCGCAGAACTCACCGAAAGCCGCACGCGGCCTGCGACGGAGCGCCGTTTGCAACTGCCTCACTTTGTGGAGATGTTTCGGTGGGAAACCCTTCGACCCTTCCTGCCGCTGCAATTACCCACCCCCGGCGCATCGCCTGCCTGGCCAGGTCGTGCGTGTCGCTCGTATTATCAGTGGTTGGAAGCGGAGGACATTCATTCCAGTGCCGAGGTGCTGCGCCTGGATGAGTTTGACCTGATGCTGCAGCTTTTTGATTTCAGTCCCTGGCGACCCTACTTTGCTCAGCGCTTCCACAGCCAGTATGGACCCCCGCCTTTTGATCCGCTCAGCCTGGGGCTGGGGATTTTCCTGGCACACTACCAAACCTGGGATTGGGCGCGCCTGGTCCAGGAACTGCGCTCGTCTTCACGTGGACAGGATTATTGTCGCCGTCTGGGTTTCGATCCTGCAGACCTGCCCGCTCCCTCCACTTTTCGCATGGCCTTCGCACACACCCAACTGGATTGGTTCACGGCCTGCCAGGACAGTCTGGTTCAGGGATTGATGGCCTATCAGCTCATCCCCACCCGTAGCACCTTTCCTGGAGATCCAACCGAACAGGGCGTTTCCATTTCCACCGATTGCCAGTTGATCGCTTCGCGTTCGCACATGCTATGCAGCCACCAGGTTCCTGCCTGTTCACAACCGGCCGCTTATCGTGCCTGCCCGGCGCGCCTGGCTGGCCGGGAAGGCTGCGCCTGCGATACACCTGCCTGTCATGACCATTGTCGTTTCGCGGCCTGGCGCGACCCCCAGGCCGCCTATGTGTATTACACCGGTTCCAACCAACCCGCTCTCAATCCCAATACCCCGAAGAAAGCCAAACAGCAGCCAACCGCCAGCCCGCACGGGAAACATCACTTCGGGTACAAATCCAAAGCCTTCAATATCGTTGATGACCGTCTCTTTTTGATCTGGCCCCTGACGGGTCCCTGTACCCCGGCCAATCGCAATGACCATCTGCTCACCATCCCGGGTCTGCAGGATCTGCGCCAACGTTTCCCTTCGCTCAAGATCGGTGAATTGCTCGGGGATGCGGGCGAAGGCTACGATGAGATCCTTCGCTTCGTGCATGACGATCTCCAGGCTTTGCGTACCATCCGTTTGCGCCATGCCGAGGGGGATGACCTGCCTCTCACTTGTCTCCAGCGCGGCTATGACCGCAAACGGCATTCCCGCTCTGCCCGCACGGCTACCGGCTTTCCAGCAATGGCCATGACTATCAGCGCCACTCCACCAAATGGGTGTGTCGTCTCAAATGCGCCCACCAGCCCGATCCCGATATCCCCGGCGCAGAACCTTTGAGTTCTCACACCACCTGCCCCTTCGCCCACACCGATCATCCTCTGGGTTTCTCTTTGATGACCACTCTCACTCTGCCGGATGGTTCCATCCGCCTGGCTCGTGACCTGCAAGTCGGTTCGGATACTTGGCAATTACGAATGGGCAGACAGTCTTATGCCGAGAGCCGCAATGCCACCCAGGCCCGCAGACAACTCAAACGTTCCCCCTCCTTTGGCTTGTCCAACACTGCTAAATCCATGCTCCTCAGTGACACCCTCTCTCTGGCCTTCAACCTTTGCCGTCTCATCCTGGAAGCCACGCACCAGGCCCTGAAACCACCATCCCGGTGTGCACAGTCGCCTTGATCATTGATGGACGTGTCGCTCGACCCAATCGCCTTTCGAATACCGCAAGGTTTGTTTCCGCTTGCCGCTTGTTCGTTTTTTGTTTATCATCCAATTCATTTTTCTTGTCATCATGTCGGTTGCCCCACCGGATTCCCTCCTTATCCCCCGACTTATTGCGTTCATGTTCCTGACTTGTTGCACATCTTCATTTTCCAATATTCATCCAACTCATTTTCCCCTTGGCTGCTGGCTTGTTATTATTATCTCTCTTCATTATTGGACTTGTTGCACTATCCCACAACGTTTCAGGCTTGACGTCACTGTCTGATGCCGCTATAATCTGTCGGCTTTGTTATGGAAACCCTGTAGTAACGACTGACATGCGCTAAAAAATGCGCTGAGGCGAGCTAGGTGCTAACGGAAGTCATTACTATATTTTGTAAATAGAAGGAGAAAGTAATGACCCCACATCCCAAGCGCAAACACTCCAAGGGACGCCGCGACCGACGCCGCGCCCACAACTCGCTGGTGGCCCACAACCTGGTGGCCTGCTCCAACTGCGGTTCGATGCGCCTGCCGCATACGGTCTGCCCTAACTGCGGGCATTACCAAGGCAGAGAAGTGTTTGAAGTCAAAAAAGAGAAAAAGCAACCCGAATAAGACCGGCGAGCCGTGACCAACACGGCTCGTTTGTGTTTAAATGGTGGAGGTCCCTGGTCCATGAAGATTGATCCCAAAACAACGGCATTTGTTTTTCCGGGGCAGGGTTCGCAAACCATTGGCATGGGGCGCGAGCTTTCAGAGAAATTCCCGGCGGCAATGGAGTTATTTGAGGAAGCAGATTCAATTCTTGGATTTGCACTTTCCAAGATCATGTGGGAGGGGCCGGAAGCAGAGCTGAACGAAACAGCGAACACACAGCCGGCTCTCTTTATCCACTCCCTGGCAGCTTACCGAGTCTTTTCGATTCTCCATCCCGAGTTCATCCCTGCGGCGGTAGCCGGCCATTCCTTGGGGGAGCTATCGGCCCTGGCGGCCGCGGGCGCCCTAGCCTTCGAAGCGGGGCTGCGCCTGGTACGCACGCGCGGCGCGCTGATGAAAAAGGCAGGCCAAAAGAATCCCGGCAGCATGGCCGCGGTGCTCAACCTGGATATTCCGTCTTTGGAGCGAGTTTGTGCGGAAGCAAGTTCAGACACCGAGTTGGTCCAGGTGGCAAATGACAACAGCCCTGGGCAAGTTGTTATATCAGGAGCAAAGGCTGCGGTCGAACGGGCGGCCGTTGCAGCGAAAGCCGCGGGGGCTAAACGGGTAATAACGCTTCCCGTTTCGATCGCGGCGCATTCGACACTGATGGCTTCCATTCAGGATGAATGGAATGAGGCAGTCGGGTCCGCGATGATTGGCGACCCCAAACTTCAAATCATCGGGAATGTGACGGCAGGGGTGCTCCAATCGGCGGGGGACCTGCGCGCAGACATACAATCGCAGATGCAATCACGTGTCCGCTGGACAGAAACGGTTCAATTATTAACGGGGCAGGGGAAAACAAGCTTTTTGGAGGTTGGAACAGGAAATGTCCTGTTGGGGCTGATTCGCCGAATCTCAGCTTCCGCCCAAGGATTTGCTCTCGGTAACCCCAAGGGTTTTGAAGATCTGGAATAGTAGAAGGAGGTCAAAAAAAAACCGATCTGACCTGCCGCGAACGGTTTTTTGGGGAAATTTTGTAGCGGGGCGCCAGCAAATACGCGAAACGGCCGCCAATGGATAGAGTATAATCACAGTGTGAGCAAATTGTCTGACATTATGATGGTCAGCGTTGCGGTTAGTGCAGCTACGGCTGCAAGTAAACGAAGTCTATCTGGTCAGCGACATCCTGACCAGATTTGCTTTTTAGTCGTGAGCGATGTCTGTGATCCCGTTGGAAAGGGGACCAAGGAGACTCAATGAGACTGAGCAAACTTGCCAGTGAGATCGCCGAGTCGCCGACCCTGGCGCTTAATGAAGAGGGCGCGCTTGCTGCGTGAGCGCGGAGAGGCCGTAATCCATCTTGGAATCGGGGAACCCAAAAACAAAACGCCCATTAACGCCATTCTTTCATCGGCCGCGAAGCTGACCAGCGGCGAGGTAAAATATACTCCTGCTGATGGCGTCCCCTCCCTGAAAAAAGCGATCCTCCGGTATACCGAAGAGAATTACGACCGCCTGGCTGCTCCTGAAAATGTGATTGTTACGAACGGAGCCAAGCAATCCCTGTTCAATATTTTATATTCCTTGTTGAATCCCCAGGACGAAGTGATCATTTTAGCGCCCTATTGGGTATCGTACCCTGAGATCGTAAAGATGTGCATGGGGCGGCCCGTGATCGTTACGCCTGAGGACGGAACATTCATCCCTCGGTTTGAAGACATAGAGAAAGCGGTGACATCGTATACGCGGGTGATCATGGTCAACAGTCCAAATAACCCGTCCGGAGGCATATATCCACCGGCGCTGCTGGAGAAACTGGTGGATTTTTGCGAACGAAGGGATATCCATCTGGTCTGCGATGACATTTATCACAAGTTGACCTTTGATATGAAAGAGGCAGTCCCCGCGTACCGTTTTACCGATAAGGACATTGAAAATTCACATATCATCATTGTCAACGGTGTGGCAAAGATCTACGGCATGACCGGTTTCCGCGTTGGCTGGGCCGTGGCACCGCGCGACCTTGTGCGCGTGATGACCAACGTCACGGCGCAGACAACCTCGGGTGTAAGCCCAATCAGCCAGGCAGCCGCAGAAGGCGCATTGAATGGCCTGCAATCCATTGTCGAAGCGATCCGATTACAGATCCAAAATAACAGGGACGTCCTGCTCCAGGAGATGAAATCCTTTAACGGGGCCCGAGTCACTCCTCCTGACGGAACGTTTTATGCGCTGCCGGACCTGCGCGCGTTCGGCAGCAGCTCGATTGAACTCTCAAAATTCCTTCTCCGGAAGGCGTTGGTTGTGACCGTGCCGGGCAAGGAATTTGGGATGGAGGGGCATATCCGGCTTTCCTTCAGCGGCTCTGTAAAAGACGTAACTGAGGGCATTGCGCGAATTAAATGGGCCCTAGACCCGGCGAGCCCGAACGAAATATATATAGGTGACAAAAAGATGGTAAGGGATTGGTTATGAATAATCTACTCAATATCAAATCCCCAGCTGAGGCAACCGCCCAAACTCGCAAGGCGGAATTCAACCTATCGAATCACGGCATCGGCAATCTCCGCCTGGCCTATTGGAATCTGGCGACCGAGGCTCTCTATGAGGAGGCCGTATTTCGTAACGAAGGATTAACTGCTTCGGGAGGGCCATTCGTGGCCAATACCGGAAAACATACGGCTCGCTCCGCAAATGACAAATTTGTCGTGCCTGAGGCAGCCAGCGAGGGGCATATCTGGTGGGGTCAGTATAATCGGCCGTTGGCCCCTGATAAGTTCGAAATATTGTATGACCGCATGTTGGGATTTTTGCAGGGGCGAGACGTGTTCGTCCAGGACCTTTATGCTGGGGCGGATGAGAAGTATCGCCTGCCTGTACGAATTGTGACCGAGTTGGCCTGGCATAGCATGTTCGTGCGCAATATGTTCATTGTTCCGCAAACGCTGGAAGAATACAAGCGCTTCGTTCCCGAGTTTACGATAATTGCACTGCCGTCTTTCAAAGCTTCGCCAGCAGTGGATAATACAGCCAGTGATACGTTCATATGCTTATCCTTTGAGAAGAAACTTGCGATCATCGGAAATACAGCCTACGCGGGGGAGATCAAGAAATCTGTCTTCACGATCCTTAATTATCTTTTACCTCTCGAAGGAGTGCTCTCGATGCACTGCTCGGCCAACGTCAGCCCGGGCGATGCCAATGATGTAGCGCTGTTCTTCGGATTGAGCGGCACAGGCAAGACGACCCTGTCGGCAGACCCAACACGGCGGCTTATAGGGGACGATGAACATGGATGGAGTGACGAGGGAGTGTTTAATTTTGAGGGCGGCTGCTACGCCAAGGTAATCGGCCTGTCTGAAAGCGCTGAGCCTGAGATCTATGCTACAACCAAAATGTTCGGCACAATCCTGGAAAATGTGCCTTGTGATCCCGTTACTCGCTATATTGACCTTGACGATGACAGCTTGACAGAAAATACCAGAGCTTCTTATCCGCTCGAATTCATTGCCAATGCGGTGCCCGAAAGGAGGGCAGGGCATCCGCGCAACCTTATTTTCCTGACTTGTGATGCCTCCGGTGTGATGCCCCCCATTGTGCGCCTGACGCCAGACCAAGCCTTATATCAATTTATATCGGGATATACATCCAAAATTGCCGGGACGGAAGTTGGCCTGCGCGACGAGCCTGAAATCACTTTCTCGGCTTGTTTCGGTGGACCCTTTATGGTGCATCACCCCGCTTACTATGCTGAATTGCTCAAAAGGAAGGTCGAGCGATACAAAGTCAAGTGCTGGTTGGTTAATACCGGCTGGGTGGGCGGGCCCTATGGAGTTGGAAAACGGATTAGCATCAAATATACGCGGGCGTTATTGTCAGCGGCGCTGGCCGGGAAACTCGACAATGTTGAATACAAGAATGATCCCATATTTGGTTTTGAAGTCCCAACATCGTGCCCGGGGGTTCCCGACGAGGTTCTCAACCCATCCAGCTCATGGCCCAATATCCGTGAGTATGACAAGAAGTATCGTCAACTAGCCGCCCGCTTTGCGGAGAATTTCAAGAAGTTTGAAGATAGTGTTTCTCCTGAGATCATCGAGGCGGGGCCCAAGGCCTGACCGGGCTCTGGACCAAGCAGAATCCGGGTTGACTGCAAGAATTGGGATCGGGAAGGGGTAAGAAGCGGTCGCCAACGACAAAGCGTGATAGGATGCGGCAGCATAATAGTCAACGGTAATCCCAAACCCTTAATAATCCCCGTTAATCACTGGAATCTAATAAAGAATATTATCATATCCGAATTTGGGATCGCCGCCACGAAGTGAAAACGCGGGTCGGGGCCCGAGCCCGTGTAAATCTTGTCCAGTTGGGGACGCTGGGCCGGCAGTAGTAGATAGTGTGCCCCATAATGCTGCGCGACGAAAAGGATGGTGTTGATATCGTTGTTGGGAACCATTACAGCTTTGAAGCCGGTGCCCTCGGAAACATCCCAGGTGTCTCTTGCCAACACCACGATGTCCTGGCTTCTTAACCCTTGTTTCTCCGCATCATCAAGAATGACAGCTTTAACAGTTTTGTATTGGTCGTAAACGCCGTTGTAATAAGTAGTGGAGCTATAGTTTTTCTGAAAACCCGAATAGCCGGAATACACAGCAAGCACTATCACGGCACCTATCAGCAATGCTTTGAGTTGAAGATAATTTGAAAAGAAATCAACAATCAAAATGCAAATGAATGGCATGAGGGTGCCGAGACTCTTGATCAGAGAGCCAGGCCCAGAGAAACTGGCAACAAAGGAATAAAACAAATATTCGAACAGAGCAAACAGCGAGGATGGAAGCAGGAGCCAGAGCTTGGTCCTATTTCGATGCAAGAAGACGAGATCGATCAAAGCCAGGATGACCAGTACGGAATAGACCGGAGTGAGGAAGTACTCAACTTGCCCGAGGTTCTCTGACGCAGTATGCAGTCGCCTCTTCAGAATGCCCTGGATGCCCCAGGTGGCGCGGAGGGTGTACCAATCGATCCGCTTGTTGTAGGAATGAAAATCTTCATACGTGGTGAGAAAGGCGGTTTTAGCCGGACCAGGAGGAAAGGCCGTATGGAATTCGACATAGTTTTTCGCCAGGAGGGGAGAAAGAACGAGAATGTGAATCCCCATTGCCGCGGCGGCAATTACAACCTTCGTTTTCGGCGATAATGAAGCAACAAGGATGCAAGCCTCTAGTGTGGCCAGGAGGAGGATGGTATCCTGTCGAATCAGATTAGCCAAGCCGGTAAAAATTGCAGCAGCCAGGAAATAGCGGGGAGATTCGTTCGTTTTCATCATGAAATAAATTGCAATTGCGCCGAATGCACCCGCAAAAATGATGGCTTCGGTCGTAACAGAAAACCAAACTTGAAAGGGCGATAAGAAAGTAAGGAATCCGGCGAGGGCGCCTATAGCAAGCGATTGTGAATACTTTTTGCCCGCCAGGTAACCGGCGACCGCCGGAACAATCCCTGCAACGATCGGAGCAATAAGCGCATTGGAGATATTGCTGCCGAACAAAATCATCGGTATGGCTATCAGGAAGGAGGCGCTTGGATTCCAGAAATCCCCAGCGTAATGGGGCAGAGGCAGCAACCCGCTAAAGAAATAGGTAACGTAGTCAACGACCGGTCCGCGCCCCTCTGCGATGTTCTTCGCCACCGTGAAGTAGAAGGCGGAATCCCCATGACCCGGCATCCGGGCAAATCCGGCAAGGTAAAAACGTAAAATAAGGCCGGTGATCAGCCCGGCCAGAAAAACGAAAACCCAAAATCGCTGTGATTTGATGTCTGAACCTACAAGGCCCATGCAAGCATCAATCCAAATATTGCAGCAATGACACCGAGGTGGAGCAACAAATTCGACCCGGTAATCCAACCGGGCGGCAGAAGGAATTGGAGAATGTAATTCAAGACGACCAGGCAAATGCCAATCAACGGCAATAGCCCTTTACGCCGGGAAAGGAATTCTGAAAGCCAGTCGAATAGTTTTGACATTATATTTCCTCCTCATCTGATTCCTCTTCATCTGCTGCAACCTCCCAAGGCGAGAACTGCGCAGCTAACCTGCCAGGTATTCGTCCTTCCATCAGAACGCCGCTGCGTTCGTGCTCCAAACGATCAACCTGACCGGTTTCGTGGAACAGGGAAATCAGGGCACCCTGACGGTAGGGCAAGCGAACCAGGATAGGCCTATATCGCTCGTACAATTCCTGTTTGATCAAGTCCAGCAATTCCGATAAGCCAATCGACCGTTTGGATGATATCGCCACGGCTTTTGGATAGCTGCGGACCGTCTCGCGAGCCAGTTCCGGGCGACTCAATAGGTCAATTTTATTAAGCGCGGTAACCGTAAGTATATGGCCGGCTCCGATTTCGTCCAGCGTGGCCTGCACGGATTGGAATTGATTGAGTGCGTTGGGATGTGATATATCCACAACATGCAACAACAGGTCGGCTTCCGTGATTTCTTCCAATGTGGCGTGAAAAGCTGCGACGAGGGTGGTGGGGAGTTTTTGAATAAACCCTACGGTATCGGTGAATAGGGCCTGATAGCCAGACGGTAATTCCACGCGGCGCGTGGTTGGATCCAGGGTCGCGAAGAGTTGATTTGCCGTATAAACATCTGCTTTGGCAAGCCGGTTCAGCAGAGTAGACTTTCCGGCATTTGTATAGCCAACGAGGGCAACGGTTGGAATCCGGGCCCGCTTGCGTTGAGCCCGGTAGCGCATTCGATGTGCACGGACTTTTTCAAGTTCGCGCTTCAGATGTGCTATCCGGGTGCGGATGGCTCGACGGTCCACCTCGAGCTGGGTCTCACCCGGGCCGCGCAACCCCACCCCGCCGGCGGAACCAGTTCGCCCGCCGCCGCCACCTGCCTGTCGGGCCAAGTGGGTCCATTGGCCGGTAAGACGCGGCAAAAAATATTCATACTGGGCCAGTTCGACTTGAAGCATTCCTTCGGCAGTATGGGCATGTTGAGCAAAGATGTCGAGGATAAGAGCTGTGCGATCCAGCACGCGGACATCGGGGCCAAGGGATAATTCCAATTCGCGTTGGTGACGCGGCGAAAGCTCATCGTCAAACACGACTACCTGTGAAAGCGTTTCTTCTGCGAGAGCCTTCAGTTCTGCCACTTTGCCGGGACCGATATATGTTTCGACAAAGGGACGATCCAATTTTTGGGTGAGTTGTCCAACAACTTCCAAGCCGGCCGTATCTGCCAGGAGGGCCAGCTCAGTCAGTGAATCTTCAAGTGATAAGTTTTGCTTCTGCTGGTAGATTTCCACCCCGACCAGGAAAGCACGCTCACGCGGTGGACGAGTCGGTTGGGATTTTCTCTTGGCCATCAGGTTGGGGTTGTGCTTTCTCTAGTTTTCCAAACAACTTATCGATCTTTGGATCGTTAGGTTCGGTCCGAATAGGGATCAGAATGTGGAAAGTCGATCCGGGACAGCTTGATTCATTGTAGCCGGGGGATTCAACCCAAATCGTACCACCATGCGCTTCGATGATACCACGCGTTATTGGCAAGCCCAATCCGGGCCCTCCACCTTTGAACTTGGTCTTACCGCTTGAATGCAGGCTGGGACCCGCCTGGCTATACTTACGAAATATGAGTGTCTGGTTTTCAGGTGAGATCCCAATACCAGTATCAGCCAGAGTTATCTCGATAAAGCCCGGAAGAGTGCGTCCATTTATCGTGATCCGGCCATTATCTGGCGTGTATTTTATAGCGTTGATCAATACATTGTGGAGGCACTGGTAGAGGCGCTCGGAATCCGCGTAGATCCATATTTCGCTTCCGGGGAATGGATTGATTTCCAAAGTCTGGTGCCGTTCGCGGATGACCGCCTCAACATCATGACGAAGCAAGTCAAAAAGGTGCTTAAGCCGGAGAGGCTGCAGATTCAAGGATAACAGGTTATTGTCAATCACGGAGACATCAATCATGTCATTAATAATTTCACGGAGGCGTTGAATTCCGATGTTAATCCCAGCCAAAAGGGGCTCAATTTGAGCGTTATCTTTTTGTCCGTCCAGATCACGAAGCATGGATGCATAGCCTTCGATGAGGGTGAGGGGCGTTTTTAGTTCGTGTGCAGCAACGGAAATGAAATTCGATTTTGAGCGATCCAGCAATTCAAGCTTTTGCTGCACCCGATCGAGCTCGTTCGACATGTAGGTGACGCGTGCTTCCATTTCGAGCCGCGCGATTTTCTCCAAGGCATAGGTGTAGATGGGCATAACGGTCGTCAGGAGATCGAGCGCATCCTGTTCGGCTAGAACTTCCAGAGCAACATCATTTGTGATAGAGATTATCTTATTGATCAGCTCGGCAACATTGTTCTTCTTTTGTTGAAGGTCTGTGAGGGTGGGAGAGCTGGTCCACTCAAGGAGCGTGGAATCGAGCCAGGCGGGATTTCCGCTGGCAACGGCTTGTTCAAGGGAATCGAAAAAATGTTCCAATTGCCCCGTGAAGGCTTCGCGCGCGTCGGTGCCGCGTGCAAGGCTCATCGAAACACGTTGGAGCCAAGCAGGACGGGTAAGCTTAAGGAGCTCGCGAGCATTCATGATTTTTTCACTCTGGCTGCTTCCTGAAAAGGCGAGAACCTATCGCCTTGAAAGGACAAGATCGTTTATCTGCCACTCTAATTTGATTTTGGCCGCTCATCCCAACCACGCTCGTTCCTGTACGATCTCAGAGAGTAGAGGTCATTACCGGGTTACACTCCGATTATTCCGCGTACTCGCGGGCCGTATACCCTTAGTTTACGCTAGCGCGGGTGTTTTGGCAATTTAAATCCAGTCCAGCTACCTAACACTTGCCTAACAGGGGTCAGGAAAGAACAGAGGAGACGCGAATTGACGGGATTCTTGTGGAGTTTTGTGAAGAAATCGATGAAACTGGACAATCTAGAATGTCTGCCTTCGCGTGGAGTGCGGATCTTCCCACCGGCCGGGCCCTTGAAACCCAGTTTCAAAGCGCCGGAGAAAATATTCACCCGATCACAGTACAAGCGGCCAGATTGCCAGAATCCGATCACCGGTTTTGTTTTGTCAGCCAGGTCCACAACACGGTACCGACGGCTTGCAGGCTTTTTGGAGAGACATGCTCCGGTGTATCCGAGGTGGTGAGCCAATATTTGTCGTCAATATCAATGATATCCACCGCTGGGATGCCCGCCTGGATGAAGGGTATATGATCATCCAAAATATTGTATTTTACGTGAGGAATAAAAATATCCTGATATCCAAGCTTGGCGGCGGTGTCCCAAATCGAATTACGCAGCTGAGTATCTGAATTGCCGTCCATGTAGAATGTTGCGTTCGCGCCGCCGACCATGTCCACGAGCAACATCGCTTTTGGTTTGACGATCAGGCTTTTGACAAAAGACCTGGAGCCGAGAATCCAATCCCAACCGGGGATCTTTCCGTTATCTTCTGCATCAAAGAAGACCAGCCAGACAGGGGGGGCGTCAGCGGGTAAGCTGCGAGCCAATTCGAGCAATACGGCAACGCCCGAACCTCCATTGTTCGCACCAGGCGTGGGCTGGCCTTGCTTCGCAGGGTCGGGATCGTGGTCGGCGAATATGCGTGTATCGTAATGAGCCCCAAGGATGTATTGCGGCGGCTGCTCTGTCCGAAACGCAACCAGATTTTGGATCGGATGGTTCAGCATTTCGGACTGCTGGATCTGTACCTGCCATCCCAAAGCCTCGAGGCTTGTCCGCAGCCACTCCAGGGTTTTGGTGTGGGCGGTCGACCCGGGGATGCGGGGACCAAACGCGACCTGCGTGACCACGTCTTTATACGCGCGATCGCCATCGAATGTCTTCGGACCTGTTTGAGGATTCCGAATGAACGCCAATGCATACCAGAGTATCAGGAGACCAAGCAGCAGGCCGACCACACCAAGATAAATAACAATCCGTCGTTTTGACATCAGGTCTGCAATTCGAGTCAAAGCTTAGGCGCATGCTGTCGCAAGGAAATCCTCGATATCACGGGCGGCGCGATCGGCATAGGCTTTTGCCCGTTCGCGTTTCCCGAGAGGATCCGTGTTTTCGAGAGGAGGCAATATTCCTAGATTGGATTTCATTGGCTGGAAGTCCTTGATATCGCAATGGGTGATGTAATGGCAGAGCGCACCCAACATCGTTGTTCGAGGAAGGATAATCGGCGGCTGAGATCTGTGGATTTGGACTGCATTGAGGCCCGCCAGCAGACCAGTCGCAATGTTCCCCATATAGCCTTCTACACCGGTGAGTTGTCCGGCGAATAGAAGATCACTACGCTGGATGAATTGAAGGGTGGGGGCCAGAAGTTTTGGTGAGGCAATAAAAGTATTGCGGTGCATCTGCCCGTAGCGAATGAACTCCGCTTGCTCCAAGCCGGGGATAAGGCGAAAAACCCGTTTCTGTTCGCCGTATTTTAGGTTGGTCTGGAAACCTACGAGATTATATAGATTGCCGGCCAGATTATCCTGCCGGAGTTGGACAACCGCGAAGGGTTGCTTTCGCGTGCGCGGATCCCAAAGCCCTACGGGTCTCATCGGCCCAAAGGCCAGAGATTCTTTTCCCCGTTGCGCTATGATCTCGACGGGCAGGCAGCCTTCAAAGAAATGGCCGGCCTTCACTCCGCTTCTAATTTCGTCTTCAAAGGCTCTTAGCTCAATGCGCTCCGCATTAAGCAGTGCATCAACAAAGGTATAGTATTCATCCCGGGCCAAGGGGCAATTAATATAATCGCCCTCCCCCTGCGCTCCCGCATCATAGCGAGAGCCTCGAAACGCGATTTGTGAGTTTATGCTTTCATAAGAAACGATCGGGGAAATAGCGTCGAAAAAGAATAAATGTTCCTCGCCGCTTAGCTCGGCCAGACTTTTGGAGAGCAAAGGCGAGGTTAGAGGTCCGGAGGCGATGATACACAGACCATCGGGAATCTCAGTGATTTCCTGGCGTATAACCCGAATGCGGGGGTGATTCTGGATCCTTTCTGTGGCTTGCCTAGAAAAGAGACCACGATCCACGGCCAGAGCAGCTCCGGCAGGGAGGGCCGCAAATTCAGCACAATCCAGGAGCATTGAACCTAACCGGTGCAGTTCGCTCTTGAGCATGCCGGAAGCGCGATCCGGCAATTTTGAACCGAGGGAGTTGGAACAAACCAGTTCGGCAAGATTTTCAGTTTGATGCGCGCCGGTCGAAAGAGACGGGCGCATTTCATACAGGTCGACTTCAAGGCCATGTTCCGCGGCCTGCCAAGCCGCTTCGGTCCCCGCCAGACCACCACCTATAACAATCAGATCAGACATCTGGGATTATTTTACCATTCGTCTTCGGCGAAAGAACTCAAAGCAACCAAGCAAGCCATCGCACCAGGGAGCTGGGAAGGAAAGGCCTAGAGCGATCTCTGTGGCCCGTTTGAACGGGATCATTGATATTGTGCAAATGTGGAATATCAGGATCCAGCACAAGTTGGCCAAAGACTGCCGGGTCGAAAACCGTCATTGTGGATTGTCCGGCAGTAGTCTGTGTCCCGACCAGAAGTAGGCGGCTTGCTCATGTTCTGGGCGCATTTCTCGAGCAATCACCCAGTAGAGGTCGCAAATTGGTCATAATTTATACTATTATAGGCTTTGGTCGTGCTGTATAATTTTATTGGGAAACCGGCGTGTCATGATTAATAATGTGGAAAATCATCTCAGAGATGCCTGCCAGCTCACAGGCGCAAACTGGGTTGTCATTGCGGATAGGGAAAAAGGCAGATGGTTTGTAAGCACTGCGCATAGTCTCCCAAAATCCAAATACACCGGATTGACTAAATTTCTCGCCCAAGAAGACATCAACGCCTGGCTCGAAAGCGCGTTCCAGGGCAATGATATCCGTTCTGTCTCGTTGCCGGAGGGCAGCAAGCTCGAGGCAGAGCGCCTGTATGGCTTTGCAATGGGTAAGTTGTCACAAGTGATTCTTGTGGGGGCGAATCACCAGAACGCGACGGAACGACGGATTTGGGAATTAGTAGCCGGATTGATGCAGTCGCAGTCATCCGGTACAGCCGTCGAAAACTACATCCCTAATTTACAGACCGAGCTGGCCTATGATTTACCGCGGGCGCTTGATCGCGTTCTCTCCAATTTTGTTCACGTGGCAAAGCCGCAAGGCGCCTGGCTTGCGATTCACAGGGGAGAGATGCTCGATGTTTCCGCCCAATGGAACGACTCGCGTGTTGCAGGTCTATCGATATCGGTAGAAACGAACCGCCTCCTTCGCCGTTTGAACCGTACTCTCACAGATCTGGCTGTTGAAATTGATCAACCCGAATGGCAAGATCTCCCGCATGCTGTGCGCAAATCAACGAAGTTCTGGGTATGTTTTCCTCTCATCATCGGTCAGCGGTTGATCGGCGCCGTGGCATTGTGGGGCCAGGATGAATTTTCACCCCAGGAATTGGTCAAGCTGCGCGAGCTTGCAAGACAGGTCTCCCAGTCGGTTGAAATTATCGTGACGTTTAACGAATTAACGGGTCACCTGGGGCGGCTCGCCATGTTAAATGACTTTGCCCTGACCATTTCCTCCGCTCAGAATTTGGAGCAAATTGCGCGCCGCATGTTCGGCCACCTAGCGCGTTCCTTTGATACCGATTTAATCGCCCTCTACTTACCGTCTACAGATGGACAACTCGTGCGAGAGTTCCGAAACATTGGCGGAAAATTCAGTTCGCAATCAGCACCTTTGTCCGGGCATCCCATACTTCCTTTCTTAAAGGGCCGCGTTCTGCGTGTCAGCGATTCAGCCTCTGATTTCAAACCGGTTTATGCAGGCGCCCGTTCCGGGCTGGTTGTTCCGCTTAAATACCGCAACCAGGCGGTCGGCTTACTCACGCTCGAGAGCATGCGGGCGGACGCTTTCGGTCTGTACGATGAACATCTTATGGTTGTGATCGCGAGCCATCTAGCGGGACTCGTCGAATACAGCCGGCTGCGCGAAGAGGCTGAAGCCCGAGCGCGGAATCTGGGACTGATCCACGAGGTTGTCCAGCAGGTAATCGGACTTAATGATAAAAAAGAAGTGGCGCAAATCACAGCGGATTTGCTGGCACAGTACTTTGCTTTTGAATTGGCAAGCGTTATGCTGGTGGGCGACAATCCACAGAGCCCCGTCCTGGGATTTGGCGGCTCGCGAGGGGAACAGCTTCAAAATGCCCTGCAACCGGAAGATTTTTCAGTCAGGGGCGGCATCCCGGGGCATGTTTTTTATACCGGCGAAAACGTACTTGTAAATAACACCGGCGCGGATGAGCGTTACCGGCCAATTCACGGATGGGAAGCCGGCTCTGAAATGTGCGTGGCTCTAAAAGACGGGGGCAGAGTGCTCGGCTTTATCGATGTGGAGAGCAGCCAACGGAACGCGTTCTCGAATAATGATTTACTGGCGCTAGAATCGCTGGCCGGAGTATTGGCAACGGTCGTTTCGGGCGCAATACAATATGAGCGCTTGCAAGAGACAATACGCCAACTGCGCGCGGCCCAGGTGGAATCCAGAGTGCGCCTGGTTGCGCAACAAGATGCAGAGAATCGACTTGTGCAAGCAGCCAAGCTGGCAGCGGTGGGAGAGATGGCTGCGGGCATCGCTCACGAGCTAAATAATCCCCTCACCACGGTAACAGGATTTACTGAATTGATCCTCGACGAGATGAACCAGGACGCGCCGCACAGGGCCGATGTTGAAATGGTCCTGCACGAGGCTTTGCGCGCACGAGGCGTCGTTAGACGTCTTTTGGATTTTGCGCGGCAGGGCGAACGGACACGGGCCCGGGCCGATATTAACCAGATCGTCGATGACGTTCTGGCGCTGACCACCAATTTTATTCACACTAATGGGGTGCAGCTGAAAGTTGAGTTTCAAAAAGACCTGCCATGGGTTTCTGTCGATAGTAACCAAATGAAACAAGTCTTCCTAAACCTTGTTCACAATGCCCTTCAGGCCATGCCGACCGGAGGCAGTCTTCGCATCAAGACCGAGACTCGCTCCAGAGATAAGCGGGAGTCGGTTATTGTTTCGATCCAAGATAGTGGAATAGGAATAGATACCAAAGATATAGATCGGATTTTTGAGCCATTCTTCACCACAAAGGGAAATCAAGGGGGGACCGGGCTGGGCCTGTCTGTGACTTATGGAATCGTTACAGACCATGGCGGGACGCTGGAAGTTGAAAGCCAACCCGGCGAGGGGTCCACCTTCACAGTCTGGCTGCCAATATAAGCCATGGATCCCATTTCTGTTCTCGTTGTGGATGACGAACCTGGCATTGCATTATTGTGCAAACGGGTGCTCGGGCGCGCCGGCTATTTTGTCACCGCCCTCACGGATCCACGCGATGCCGAAGAGTGGCTAAAGCAAAACAAGACCGATCTTTTGTTGGTTGACATCCGAATGCCCGAGGTCGATGGATTTGAAGTCATTACGCGGGCCAGGCGCTTGCAGCCCGACTTGGCTGTGCTGGTGATGACAGGATTTGGGACCGTGGAAACGGCGATCCACGCTCTCCGGCAAGGTGTGGACGGTTTGATCCTGAAGCCTTTCGAGAAAAGCGAAGAATTGATCCAGGCTACCAAGCAGGCACTTGCGGATAGTCAGCAAAAGCGCGACGCGGCACGGATCCATGCCCTGCGCCCCTTGTTCGAAGTAACAGAGTCTCTGCTTTCTGAGACCCGGAGCGAATCGCTCCTCGAACTCGTAGTCAATGCCATCTTGGGGCATCTGCGCTGCCATAACGCTGCCTATTATCAATATTCCTCAGAGGAAGAGAGATTTATATTTCTGGCCGGACAGGGCAAAACGCTGGCAGATTTCATTATTCAAGTCGATGCGAGCGGCGTGCCGTATCTCATAAATGCGCAAGGGCCAGGCGATGCAAACGCACAAGCACGCCTTCGAAAGGCGGGATTGAGTGCGGCTATATTTATTCCGATCGTACGGCAGGGGTTCCGCGGGGTTTTCTTTGCGGGGCGTAACGAGGATGAAGCCGACTTTCGCGAAGCTGATACAGATATGTTCCAAATCCTTGCACGACAGGCTGCGGCTGCGATCGAAAACGCCCGTCTTTACGATGAACAGCGTGCCTATGTTCGCAAAATAGAGGATTCACAAAACGCTTTGTTACAGGCCGAGAAAATGGCAGCCGCCGGACGGCTGAGCGCATCCATTGCGCATGAAGTCAATAACCCGCTCCAATCTGTGCAAAACTGCCTGCATTTGGCCGGTCGCGAGGAATTGCCCGCGGACAAGCGCAAGGAGTATTTTGACATGGCCCGCTCGGAGTTGGATCGGCTGTCAATCACGGTACAGCGCATGCTGGATTTCTATCGTCCGGGAGTAACCAAACCCGAAAAGGTTCAGTTGACGGAACTTCTCAATTATGTTGTAAACCTTACCCGCAAGCAATTGACCGAGCGGGGTATTCTCGTGAAAACCGAACTGCCCGGCAACCTGCCGATGGTAATGGCGGTCAGCAGCCAAATCCAACAAGTATTCATCAATCTGATATTGAATGCCTTCGATGCCATGCCCAAAGGCGGGAACCTTCGGATCACTGGACGCGTGGTAAATGGCGGCGTTGAATTATTATTCCAAGATAACGGGCCGGGCGTGCAGAGAGACAACCAAACCAGCATTTTCGAGCCTTTTTTTAGCACAAAAGACGGGGGGACAGGATTGGGGCTGACAGTGAGTTACAATATTATTATGGCTCACAGGGGAACCCTTGACCTGGTTCTGAACCATGGAAAAGGGGCATGCTTTCGCGTATTTTTGCCCATCGGAGAGGAAACATGAAATCCAATATACTTGTGGTGGATGATGAGAATATTGCCCGTCAATCAATGACGGACATATTGAAATTGGAAGGATATAACGCTGTCTCGGTTCCAAATGGCCAGGCGGCAATCGAGTACGTTCGTACTCATCCAATAGACCTGATGATCGTGGATTTGCGCATGCCGGGTATGGATGGATTGGAGGTTATACAGGTAGTTAATCAGGCTTCGCCTGATACCGAGATCATCATGTTAACAGCTCATGGTTCAACTGACACAGCCATCCAGGCATTGCGATTAAAAGTCCATGATTATTTAACCAAGCCAGCCGCACCCGTACAAGTGTTGGCGAGCGTAAAGAAGGGACTGGCTCGTCGCAATGCCAAATTACAGGCGAAGAGTGGAATGAGCGAATCCATGGAGGTGGACGAGACCATAAAGGAATTCAAGCTCAAGGATGGGACTCTGGTTGATCTCTCGCGCCGGCAGATCCACTCCGGCAAGAAACTCGCTCATTTAACGCCAGCCGAGGGACGCTTGCTGCGCATCCTCATGGAGAATGAGGGAAAGGTTTTCTCGCACAGGGAACTTGTCCTGCTGGTACAAGGCTATGACACGTCTCAACGCGAGGCGCCTGAGATCCTTCGGCCACTGGTCAGCCGCCTGCGGCACAAATTGGAGCAATTTCCTGTTCTTGCGGAGTGTGTTGCCAGTGTACGAGGAACGGGTTATATCTATGAGGGGGAGAAATGAACCCGGCGGGCCTCGGCAAAATTACAAAGAGCGGCTTGCGATGGCAGCCGCTCTTTCTATTCATGAGGACCCCAGGGAATATCTTGATGAACATCTGGCGCTCGGATCCAAGCGAACCACCCGGTGCGAGCGTTCGGCTGGTGTGCAGGGGTTTTCTCAAACTTGACAAGCAGTAAACTTATAGACAAACTCAGTGCGCCCAACCATTGTGTAGGTAGAAGGGTTTCGTGTAACCAAATAAAACTGAATAGAATTGCCACTAATAACTCAGCAAGTCCGAGAAGCGCAGTTTGCATGCCGCCAATATGTTTGACCCCGAGGAAAAGCGCCAAGCGCGACAGCGATGTTACGATTGTCAGCCCGATCACCGGCCACCAAGGCAAACTTAGAGACGGCCATTGGGGGTTAAAAAGGAGGTATGCCGGGACTACCACCGCGCTCATGGCCAATAACGTATACAAGGTTACGGTCGGGGCGGGAACCTCATACAGGACGCGTTGATTGATTGGAAGATGGAGGGCATAAAGTGCGGCGGCCCCTAACATCATGAGCGCGCCTATGAGATCCGTTTTGTGAGCGGGAAGCACCGTAAGGAGCAAGATAGAGAGAGTGGCAAGAGCTATCCTAAAGAACGAAAGCGGGCTTAGAGATTGTTTGTCGAGAATGAGCCACAGGGCAACGAAAAATGGATATAGGGAATATAACATTTGACCTACGCTGGCGCTCAAACGATTCAGCGCCATGTAGTATAGGATCGATCCGAAACCATTGATCAGTCCCGCCAAAATGCAGCCGAGCAATCCAACGGGAAAAATGTAAAGATAGGGGCGATAAAAAAGGATGACGATCACCAGGACGAGAGCGGCAGCCATACTTGTGCGAAATGCAACGACTGATAGCGAGGAGAATCCAAAATTAATTGCCAGTTTTCCGAATACAGGAGTAAAGCCGAGGAAGACTGCCGAGCTAAGAGCCGCGATAATCCCGGTGCCGTGAGCTTTTTGCATTATGAATGAGGGGCTTTTGTCGGTTGAAACACCGTTATTTTATTAAGGCCTTAACCTCCTCAAGAAACTCATCATTGAGGAAATCACCTTTTTGCATCAATGTCTGTATTTGGGTACCAAGCCGTTCCTTTTCGTCAGGGGTTAACTCCTTGGCGGTTGCAACAATCACGGGAATCTGAGCGGTTTCCGGATTCGCTTTGAGGGCATCCATTACGGCAAAGCCGTCCATTTCGGGCATCATCAAGTCTAGTATGATCAGATCAGGCAATTCGCGTTTGATGAGCTCGAGGCCCTCTTTGCCGTTCGCGGACTCGTAGATGGTGAAATTTCCCTGCGATTGTAGTATCCGCCGAATCAGGCGCCTCGCCTCGGCAGTATCGTCGACTATCGCAATGCTGGGGAAACGATTGGGAACCACCTGATTCAGTGCAGAAAGCAGGCCATCCTGCGGGGTTTCTGTTCTTTTCGTTGGGAACTCAACATCGCGGGCCCAGTTTGTGCCGAGGATAAATTCTTCGGCTGGCATAGTGTGTCCGGTGCAATTTACAACCACCGTTTCGTTCGGTTTGATGCAACCAGAGCGGACCAGTTTGAACAAACCTGCAAACCCCACGGCCGCGGCCGGCTCTGTGGAAAGCCCTTCCATTTTTGCCAATACATGCATGGCCCGGAAGGCCTCCTCGTCTGTAACGCTCTCGAAAATTCCGTGAGTCTCAATTATATGCCTGCGCAAAAGTGTGTAAGCACGCCCCGGATCACCGGTAGCGAGTGTCTCGATATAGGTTTTTGGAGATGCGACCGGCACGGCAGTATCAAGCCCGTCCCTGAAACTCTGCACCATCGGGGCACAACCCGCGGCCTGGATAGCGGCGATGGCCGGGATACGATCAATCAACCCCATTTGTCTTAATTCATAAAAACCTTTATAAACTCCAAGCGGCCCCATACCGCCGCTGATAGGCTGGAGGTACCAATCCGGTGTTCGCCACAGGGTGGTTTTACCCTTGGCCGCTGCCCCGGGACCTTGAAGAGCTGTCAGCTGCTCGGCAATTTCGAAAGCAATTGTTTTCATTGCTTCGATGGATGTAATCGTACGGGCGCCCATATCCTGGTAGAGGTTGCGCTGGCGGGCAAACTCGGAGGCAACCTGCTTGGCCTGGTCATACGAACCCGTCACCTTGATCACTTGACTTCCATAGAGGGCGATCTCGCGCATTTTCACGGCCGGAACAAGACTTGTTACAAAGGCCCAAAGCTTTATGCCTGCCCGGGACGCATAGGCGGAATAGGAGATTGCAACATTTCCTGTTGAAGAGGCAACCATTTCCGTGATGCCTGCTTCCTTGAGGGCGGCAATGGTGACTGCAGCCTGCCTGTCCTTGAAAGACCCTGTGGGACCCTGCCTTTCGTCCTTGATGAAGACGTTCGGCGTACCGAGCATCATCCCCAAGTTTACGGCCTGGATGAGGGGGGTTCCGCCCTCGCCGAGGGTTAGTGAAGGATTGGAATTCCGGACTGGAAGCAGTTCGTGGTAACGCCACAAGTCAAAGGGACGACCCGCAAGCTGAAGCGGGAGCGTCTTTGAGATGGTCGCGTAGTCGTATTCGGCTTCCCGCCATTGGCTGTTGCAGCGAGGACAATTGATCGAAGTGGGAAAATAAGGTGCGACGTGACCGCAATCGATGCATTTGACGGCGAACGACATTCTTTTGTCGATCCTTTACTGCTTTATTTTCAAGCGATCCAGCGCGTGTTCAAGCGTCCGCATTAAGTCCACTTCATTAAGCAGGCTCTTGCTGAGAAGGCGCTGGCCAAATTCGTTCAACATGTTTCGTTGGCTGGAAGTAAGGTCGCCGCCACTAACAACCACCACGGGAATATCTCGCAACTTTGCATTTTCCCGCATCTTTTCCAGGATAGTAAATCCGTCCATTTCCGGCATGAATAAGTCAAGGACCAGGGCATGAGGCGGGTGAGAGGTAATCATTTCCCATCCTTTTTTACCGCCTTCGGCGAGGACTATTTTATATTCCTGGTGGTCGCGAAAGATGGTATCCATCAGACGGAGCGAGTCCGGGTCATCGTCAACAATCAACACTTCCTTGATGGTTCCATCGCCGTTGAGCCGGTTAAGCGCACCCAACAAGTCTTCCTCAAGGATTGGCTTTAGTAAATAATCTGCCGCGCCAAGGCTAAACCCGCGTTCCTGTTCCTCGATGATCGAACAAATAATCACCGGGATGTCCCGAGTTTCCGGATCTGATTTAAGGTCGCTAAGCACCTGCCAGCCATCGTATCCGGGCATCATAATATCCAACGTTATCGCAAATGGTTTGGTCTGGCGTGCCCGTTCTTTTGCCCGGGTTGGATCGAGCAAGCTGACAACCTGGTAGCCTTGAGGCTGTAGATAGCGTTCGTAGAGCGCAGTTACTTGCGGGTCGTCATCCACAGCAAGGATGACTTTCGCACCAGTGGATTCGACCTTTACCTCTTCTCGGTAGATGGGGAGTGTAAAGTAGAAGGTACTACCCTTACCCAAGGCACTATGGACCCCGATTCGCCCGCCATGCATCTGTATCAATTGCTGGCTGATAGACAGACCCAGCCCTGTTCCGCCCGTCTTACGAGTGGGGGAGTTGTCGACCTGTGAGAATGCCTGAAAGAGCTTTTCCTGATCCTGAGGCGAAATGCCGGGGCCGGTGTCCGTTACACTGATGAGTATCTCTGCCTGACCGGCGGGCCCGGGTTGGACCAAAGCATCTACAACAATCTCGCCTTCGTCGGTAAATTTGGCGGCGTTTGATAAAAGGTTCAACAAGACCTGGCGAACCCGGATGGCATCGGCGCGCACGGCGGGGATCTCACCCTGGATGTTACGCACCAGCTTGATGGACTTGTCCTTCACGAGACCGCTGGCTGTGGACATAACGCTGGTAATGATGTCGGCGATGTTGATCTCATCAAAGGAGAGCTCCATCTTGCCGGCTTCGATCTTTGCCAGGTCCAGCACATCGTTGATCAGGCCGAGCAGGTGCTGGCCGGAATTGTAGATGGCTGTGAGGTCCTGCTGCTGGAGGTCCGTGATCGGACCGTCAATTCCTTTCAGAATTACGCGCGAGAATCCTATGATTGAATTCAGAGGAGTCCGTAATTCGTGACTCATGTTCGCCAGGAACTGCGTCTTGATCTGGTCTATCTCGCGCATCTCACTTACGGCCTGCTGTGAGAGCTCGTAGGACCGAGCGTTGTCAATGGCTATAGCCACCTGATCGCCTAATATTTGCAGAACACTGAGATCATCCTGGGTGAACGCGCCTGCAAGAGTAGACTGAATATCCAGAGCACCGATGATCCGGTTGCCGACCCGCAGAGGAATCGCGGCTTCTGCCAGTGTTTCGGGTAGAAGTGGATTTGGCCTGTGCGTGGAATCCCGCCTTGTATCGTTGATAATTACGGGTTCGCCAGTCAACGCGACCTTGCCCACCACTGATCTATCGTTTATCGGGAGACTGTGCGCCCTGGCACGCATTTCGGCACCCGCAGCGCCGGTGGCTTCACGCAGGACTGCATTGAAGCCGGATTCCTCCGTCACAAATATGGCCGCGTGGTAGTAACCGAATCGTTCACTGACAAGGTTCACCGTCCGGCTAAAGATCGTGTTCAGATCGAGGGTTGAAGTTACGAGACGGCCGATTTCCGCTGCTGCAGCCAGATACTCATTTTTCCGTTGGAGCGCCTGTTCTGCGCGTTTCGTGTCCTGGAACAACCTGGCATTTTCCAATGCTAGGGAGAGTTGATCGGCCACCTGCTTAACCAACATCTGGTCTTCCAATGCCCAGGGGTGAGAGGCGGTCTCGTCGATAACGCGGAGGGTGGCCCAATTCTTGTCGTCCTGGCGAAAGGCAAGGGACATCGTACCGGTACCATCGGAAATGGCGGGGTTGAAAACCGTTGGTTCCGAAGGACGAGGAGTCGGCGGCTTAAGTTGGCCGGTATTCGGCCGGATAGTTGGGATTTTTGAGGGGGAAAGAGCTCCAGTGCCCGGCAGCTTCCTTGGCTGTTTGGGCGGGACCGTAGCTTCCCTGCCTACATCATCAAAAATATGCTTAAGCCGGCTGTTGATTTTTTTCTTTGACATATTCCATAAGCTCCTGCGCCAGTTCGCGGTATTGCTGAGACCCTCGTGCGCCCGGGCGGTACTTGGTGATCGGCAACCCGGCTATTGGACTTTCGCGCAGTTTTGTGTCGATTTCAATGACTGTCTTAAAAAGGCCCTCTCCAAAGGTGTTTTGAAGCTGTTCCTGAATATTGCGATGCGTCCGATTGCGGCGGTCAAGCAGAGTAATTATGATGCGGTAACCGAGGTTTGGATTGCTTTCCTGGCGGACGCGCCGGATAATTCCCATCATGTTCCGCAGCGCGTAGGCTGAGAAGTACTCGGCCTGCGTTGGGATGATGAGCAGGTCGGCAGCGCTTAAAGCATTAGTTGTAATGGCACCCAGGAAGGGTGGACAGTCAAAAATGACAAAGTCATAAGGCAAGGGGGAGGCTGCTTCCAGCGCCCGCCTCAGGCCCGAAGTGTAATGGGTACGAATGGGCAGAAATTGTTCTGCACTTTCGATGCTGGCATGGGATGGAATCAGGTCCAGGTTTTCGATCTCGGTGGCGAGCCTGGCGCTCATCAAAGGAGCAGATTCAATCAAAATATGACTGGAAGTGACTGCTGCATAGCCCGGTTCGACGCCAAGGGCGAGCGTCAGGTTCGCCTGAGGATCCAGGTCCATCACCAATACCTTATGACCGGCTTCGGCCAAGGCCCCACCCAAAGAAAGCGAGGTTGTGGTTTTGGCAACGCCCCCCTTTTCATTAGATACCGCAATTACATAACTCATTTTTTGGCTCCATTTCCGCGCTTTATTGGACTAGTTGTTTCTCTCTGGGCTGAATAAGGGGTTTCGAGCACCTTAACTTGAGAATCTGGAATTACCTGCGGAATAACCTGGATTTGCGTTGCTCCCAGTGCGGACCTCAATTCATCAAGTGCGGTCTGGATCATCTCTTCAGGGTCATTGGTGCTGCGTATTTTGGAAGTAATTTCCGTCACCAGGCGCTCGCGTTCCGCACGCCGGCTGGTTTCTTCGAAAAGGCGCGCGTTCTCTGCAGAAAGTGCAACGCGGTCGGCCACAGCATGGACGAGGTCAATTTGGTCTTGACGCCAATATTTACCGTCAGGAGCCTGGACTACCAAATTGCCTATGGTTTCGCCACGGAGTTTGATAGGAACAGATAGCTGCGCAGGCTGATCGATCTTATCCTCGCCGGTCGTAGTGTCCGAGGCTTCAACGCTGATCGGCTTGCGGAGCGGCGCCGCCCCTCGCGGTGTATACCGATATCCACTGAACTGCTCTTCCTGTGGAAGGCGAGACCAGCCCTCATGCAGGTATTGGCGATACAATGTCTCGGCCTCACTGAGGGATCTGCGGGTAGTCTCGAAGAGCCGAGAGTTTTCAATGGCAAGGCTGACCTGGTCAGCGAGGATGGCCAGGATATCCATGTCTTCCTTCGAGAAAGCATCTGCCTTTGTGCTCTGCACATCGAGCACACCGACGATGCTATTGCCAGATCGCAGCGGAAGGGCCGCTTCTGATTTTGTTTCGGGCAAATCAGGGTTGTTGAAAAAAACGATGTCTTCACCTACATTGCGAGCGACACGAGATTCGCCTCTCGAAGCCACGTAGCCCACAATACCCTGAGCACCAATCTTGAGGCTGTGCTTGCGTTCCAGCATCCTGCGTCCGCCTTCGCTATTGGTGGCAATCAACAGAGTATTTTGCCCATATTCGTCGTTCAGAAATATGCCGACGTGATAAAAACCGAAAAATCTACTGATAACGGAGGCCACAAGCGGCATTAACTCCTCCATTTTACGGATGGAGCTGATTGCACTGGTTACCTGGGTGATGGCTTCAAACTGTGTGGCACGGCGGCTGGCGCTTTCGGATGCGACTTCAAGGGCAGCTGTCCTTTCCTTAACGCGGCGCTCAAGGGATTGAATGGACTCTCGGAGGGTTGTCGTCATTGTGTTCAGAGTCTTAGATAGAGTCCCGATCTCATCGCTGCTCCGGACGTTTGCCTCGGCCATGAGGTTTCCGGCCGTGATCTCCTCTGCAGTCTGAGTCAAGGCCCGGAGCGGGAACGTCAGCGTATTGCCGATCCAGAGGGCGGCCAGGAGGGCCAACATCAAAATTACGGCCACAAGGACAAAACTCGATTGCAATGTATTAGTGGTGGCTTCAGAAATCTGTTCCTTGGCTGCTGCCGAACCGGCCAGCCATTCCTGTGACTGAACAATTACAGCCAAGCTGTAACCCACTTCAGGGAGCGGATGGAAAACGAAAAAGCGGTCCAGCCCTGCGATCGAAACCGATTCCTCTCCGCTTTGCCCCATACTCATTTCGGTTAAGACATTGAAGAAAGCAAGGGGAAGCTGACTGGAGAGCTTGGACGGTTCCAGGACCTCTCCCTCGGGGAGAGAGTCGGAACTAAGTCCCCAATCCCGGTATCCGGCAGGCGATAAGGCGATCAGCCGCTTATTCTTATCGATCAGAAACGCGTAGCCTGTTCTTCCGAAACTGTAACCGGAAACAATGTCCGTTATCCTGTTAAGCTGGATGTCCATGGCGATTACGCCGCGAAAATTCCCTGCGGCATCAAATACCGGGGCGCTGTTCGTAATCACGAGACCGTGTTTTGCGGCATCCAAGTACGGATCGGACCAGACAGCCTTGTGCCCGGGGTTCGCGGCGGGCGCTGCTTTTACAAACCATGGGCGTTGGGTTACATCAAAATCGGGTGGAACAACGGCAGCAAGGTCAATATTGGGATAATACAACGTTTCACCTGATACACCCCCAAAATAAACCGCGATAGAATCGGGGTCTGCACGGAGAATTGAGGGGGCCATAGTATCCAGCTGCTTAAGGGCATTTAGCTCGGATCTCAGGTGATCTGTCAATTCCATTTTGGCAGGTATAAAAACCGAGGCCGTGTCTGAATTCGAGTTATCCCAGCTCCCATCCGAAGTACGAGTTAACGACTTGGCGGCATCCCAATAAATATCGTTGGTGGGGGAACCCTCTTTTGTCAGCAGATCTGTGGCGGTCGCACCTAGGGTGGTGATGTCCTTTTTTATCGAAGCAAAGAAGTTGTTGAGAGTATTTGCCTGCTCTGCCCCCGCGGCGCTCAGGTTGGTCTGCGCCTGCTGGCGAACACTATTATCCAATTGATCTGTTATCGAGGCGTTGGACTGCAAGGTGCGCAAGTAAAGATAGTACCCCATTCCCACGACCGCGATAAAAGTGACCAGCATGTAGCTCAGGATCAGTTTCGTGCGCAGACTGAATGACCAGCTGGTGGTTTCTTCGGAAGAGGAAGTATTTTCGGATAAGTTTGTCATTCTGATTACTTTTCCTGTCCCTGAAGCTCGGCGCCGCGCTGAAATTGGATGATCACATCTGAACCAGGAATCGCTCGACCCAACTCTTCGACAGCAGTCTGAAGGACATTTTGGATATTGACCGAGCCGCCGATCTTCGAGGTAATTTCACCGATAACACGCTCCTTGTTCGCATTGCGCATAGAGTCTTCCAAAAGCCTGGCATTTTCAAGAGCGGTTGCCAGACGGTCGGAAATCTGTTCAATCATGAGAATCGTTTTCTCGGGCGCCTGGCCATTCTGAAAACGCACCTTCACGACGCCGATGGTGTCGCCTCTCAGCCGGATCGGAATTGCAGCAATTTGTCCCTGCCTGGAATCCAACTTGGGCTCCGTGGGTACCAGAGTCGTGCCAGTCTGTAATACACTCAGCGCCTCCTCAGGGATTTTATTCAGGGGTTCAAGCCTGACGTTATCGTATTTATAACCCACGGTTTGGTGATCTACGCGTTCAAAGCTCAGCCAGGACTGTCGGGTAAACTTACCGTACGTTTTTTCTATTTCGCTCAAGTTTGTCTCGACTTGAGCCAGCAGACGACTTCGTTCGATGGCTGTGGCCAGTTGGTCTGCCAGAATTTGCATCACTGCGATGTCATCCTGCGTAAATGCTTCGGCCTGGTCGCTCTGGATATCCAGCACGCCAATAATGCCTTCAGTGGATTTGAGAGCCAGGGCCATTTCAGACCTGGTTGCTGGAAGAAGGGGATTGCTGAAATATTCGGGATCGATGCCCGTATCCAAGGCAATGCGAGGTTCACCAGTAGCCGCAACTCGACCAACGATGCCTTGCTCTCCGACCCGCAACCGATGGCTATTTTCCATCAGAGTATGGCCCGCCTCCGTTGGCGAGGAACGCAGAACTGCATATTCCTTCTTTTCGTCCAAAAGAAAAATACCGGTATGGTAAAGGTTGAACCGGTCACGGATCAGTTGGCCGGCGCGCTTAAGCAATTCGTCCAGATTCGGCGCTGAGGCGGCATCACGGGCAACTTCAGCTGCTGTACGCAGACGGAGGGTCTGCCGTTCCAGATCTTTAGTGCGTTCGGCGACACGAAGCTCGAGATTTCCGATAACGGCCTGCAGCTGGTCAGCCATGCTATTAAATGACTGAGCCAGGTCGCCGATCTCATCGTGTTGATCGCTGCCGCCACGGGTATCCAGGTGTCCGGCTGCGAATTGCTCCGCCACTTTTGCAAGAGCACTTACCGGTTCGCTGATCGCCCGCGAAGTGGCAACCACAGCAACGATCGCAATTACGATAGTGAATATACCCACAAGACTGCTCACCAGCAGCGTGGCAAGCGCCTTATTGAAAACATCGCTTTCAGGTATTTCTGCCAGCAGGGCGACCTGCATGGATGGATACCAGCGGTAGTAGCCGAGCACCGGGACACCGGCATAATTAGCGTAGATAGCACTGCCCTCTCCGCCCTGGTTTGCAATACTATCCATGATAACTTTCGATCTGATCTTGCCAGACTGGTAGCGCGTACTTGAAATAGGTTCGAAATTCGAATCCACCAGGTAAGTCTCGGCGTTTGCCAATCCGGGGGTTGACTTCAGAATGGCAGTTATATCGTCGCTCCGGGCCACCAGGAGCACAACGCCGCGAACATCCTGTCCATAGGAAGCATAAAACGGGGCGGCAACCAGGAGTTTGCTATCGCCGGCTGGGTTTTGTTTTCCGGGAAATTTCTCCAGCCCTATGAAATACCCGGCCGATCCTTTTTGAAAGAACGATTCCTTGCTAAAGTCCAATCCCTCATCCAATACGTAGGTTGAGAGAACAACTTTTCCCGTATTATCTAAAATCAGGAATTCTTCATAACGATTTTGTTCCTTGACTAAAAAATCTCGAATTCGCGTTGAGGCGATAGACGTATTCATCTGGTACAGCTGATCGTTTGGGTCGCGGTGGTCAAGGATGTAAAGAAGGCTCGATTGGCCAGAGCCTTGCTGCATGGTACTCAATTGTGCGAGTACCTGCTGAAGAAGGGTGTCAACCTGATCCTGTTTTAGTGAAGAAATGGCCTGCAGCGTGTCGCTGAACTGGTTCTGGCTGTTTGTGAATGCATTGAAGGCGGAAATGGCGGTTGTAAAAAGGATCGGAACCGCAATAATAAAGATGAAAGAAACAATCAATCTGCTTTGCAGAGTCCGGTAGCGCAAGAGACGAGAGATAATCGTCGTAAAAATGAAAAGGACCACGGTTCCGGCAAGCAGGATGAGAGCGGTAAACCCGGCGGGGTTGCCAGTCGAAAGCCGTTCGAACGGTGCATTGCTATTCAGCCATATTATGACGGCAGTCGTTATGGCAGCAACCAGGGCTGCAACCAGCAAATGTAGCCGGCGCATCCGCAGGACAATCGAGGTGAGTGGGGGAACCCATGCAAGCAGGATGGCCACAATCAGCGCATCCTGCCAGAAAAACACGAATAGTATCCCGGCGATGGCCATGGTCAGGGAATAGAGCCAAAAGGCAAAGATACCTCGCTCTTGGCGGGCCAGGCGGATAATTTGCAAATGGGAACCTGCCACAAAAAGGACCACACCCGTTACTGCCAGCAATTGCCAGGCAGGGCTGCCTAAAATACCAAAGCTGGCGAGCAAATAAATGGCCAGAAAGCCTATCCCCAGCAAGATCGACAGAAGGGGGATTGATCCCACGATTGCGAGCAGCGATTCGCCAAGGTCGGCTTCTGGTTTTTTCATATCGGACTCATTGAGTGATTGGTTCATCATTTTGGTTGCCCGTGTTTCAATTCGGTATCCTGTAATTGTCTTCTTCGGACGGCTTTATGAACACGGATGCCTCGGAAACCTCCGGCAGGGCAGCCAATTCGCGTACCGCGGTTTGGAGCAAGGTGTCGACGTCCAACGAGCGATTGAGCCGGGCGGAAACCTCATTCACGGTCTGCTCTTGAACTGCGTGCTGGCGAGTTTCCTCAAGCAGGCGGCTATTGTCCAACGCAAGGGCCACTTGTAAGGAAACCTTTTCGGCAAGTTCACGCTCCGGGCGTGACCAGTAGGCTTTGCCTGCTCTCTGAAGGTTTATTGAGCCAATTTCCTGTCCGTGCAGGAGCAACGGAATATGAAGCCGAGTGCCATTCATGGGGGTCGAGCCCAGCGAGACAGATCGAATTCCTGCGGGCGTGAACTGGAATGCCCGATTTTGACTTTTCAGGTATTCCTGCCAGCTGGATTGTGTTTGTTTCGCTGTGAGGATTTCCAGCTGTGAAACGAAGGCCTGTGACTTGCTTAGGAGCCGGGCACTATCTATGGAGGTAGCTACCTGATCGGCTAACAGTTGAAACACTTCTGCCTGGTTCTGATCGAAGCCTTGAGCTTCATCTGATTGAATATCCAGAGCCCCAATCACCACTCCGCGGGCAATCAACGGCAGTGCGATTTCTGACTGAGTTTCAGAAAAGGCGGTCTGGCTAGCGTCACTCCGGGCACCTCCGCCGCTTTTTTGGGATATGTAGAACTTCTGCCTTTCCATCGCCCGGCCAATGATGTTTTGATCGCTTACCTCGACACGATACCCCTCATCAAGCATTTTTTGTCCAGCTTCAGAGGAGGCCGCCTGTAATACGGCTGATTTTCCCGCTTCATCCAGCAAGAACAGGCCGGTGAAATAATGTCCGAATTGCTGACTGATGAGTTCAACAGTCTTTTTCATTAATGCGGTAACATCCTGGGTCTCAGATATCTGGCGGGTGAAATAGACCGAGGAGCGCATCTGCGTGTTTCTCAGCTGCAGTTCATTGGTACTTTCCATCAAAAGCTTGTCGACGTTTAGCTTCAGGGAAGTGAGTTCCTTTTCCCGAGTTAGCAGTTTTTCATTGATCTTAACCAGGATATCCTGACGTCTGCCGGCGATGCCTGCGAATAACCCAAGGAATAAGGGAGCCGCGTCAATAATCCACAGTAACGGCTCGGATAGATGTAGATTGGAAACACTCGATAAACTCAGGGGAAGTCTTAGTTGTAAGATTTTTATGGCAGTGGCTATAATCGGGAACGCAAACCCGAAGCCAAAGCCAGAAAGCGCGTAGCGCTCCGTGTAGGTGTATGTGGATCTTTGAGCCAAGTCTGGTTGCGTTTGAGCAGAAAACCATTTAAGCATTATTGCCGTCCATCTTCAATTCGATCGTGGCTTCAGATGCATCGAAAGCCTGGCCCAGTTCGCGTACGGCTGCCTGCAGGATTCCATCCGTGGTAGGCGAAGCCCATATCTTTCCGGTGATTTCCGCGAGTAAATGTTCGCGGACGGCAGAAGACTGGCTTTCCTCTACCAGTCGCGCGTTTTCCAGCGCGAGTGCCGCCTGGGTAACGACTGCTTCGATGAGATTCCGTTGCTCTGGCGACCATTCGGCATCGGCCGAAAGGCTAATCTGACCTATGATTTCGTCTCGCAGGGCGATGGGAATATCGAGCCGCGGGGCATCTGGAATCAGGTAATCATCACCGACTCTATATTCCAGCACCTCATCGGCGGATAACGGCTTCCAGGAATCGAGAATATATTGTCGCTGGATCGCCTGTAATTCCGCAACGCTGTTTTTTGCATTTTGATATAGACGCGCATTTTCAAATGCGATCGCAACCTGGTTGGCCATGCCTTGGAGGGTCTCAATCTCCTGGGGGCCAAAAGTCCCCGCTTTTGTAGACTGAACATCCAACGCACCGAGGATCCGGTCGCCAACCATTAGAGGCAAAGCGATTTCAGAGCGTGTATAGGGCAGAAGCGGATTCTCAAATCGAAGAGATTCTGTCCCAACATCCAGCGCGATACGCGCTTCCCGGGTGCTAATCGCCAATCCCACCATGGAATTTCCGCCTACTCGCAAATGATGCTTGTTTTCCTTGAGCAGTCTACCCGCATCACCCGTAGCGCTATGAAGTTCTGCCTGCTCGCCTTGTTCGTCGACCAAGAAGAGAGCTGTATAGTAATAGCCAAATTGATCAGTAATCAGATTCACCACTCGCTCGGTAAGTTCCTCCAAGTCAAGGATGGAGCTGGCGACACGGCCCACCTCACTTACTGCCTTCAATTGCAGAGTCCTGGCCTCGACACGGCCCTCCAAAGAGCCCCGTTCCACTTCCAGTTCATGCAGCGTCTTGTCTGCCCGCTTTTGTACATCTACAAATTCAAGCTGGAGCTGCCGCAAGCCGAAGATAAAGGTGACGCCGAATAATAAGGTAGTTGCACTGGCGCTGAGCCAATCGGCGAATTGGGCTTTCATCGCGCCGGGATTCAGAAGACCCAAATGGCCAGTCTGAACGAGCCAGCCCAGCGACCCAAAAGTGAGCAGGCTTATGATTGTGGCAACCACTCCGGCTCGGGGAGAGAACATCATAGTGGCAAAGCAAATTAGACCCAGAAAAAAGAATATGCCATCGCCCAAGATCCCCGTTGAAAACAATTCATTCATTCCAAGCCCATAGACAATGAACAAGAAAACTGCTATCCGGGTTGCATAGGGGAATTCGATGAAGGTGGCGCCAACCAGCAATAAATAGGCAAGGATAAAGACCGTATTTTGAATGACGCCCTGGTTGGTAAGCAGCGCGGGGATGAGCGCAAGAAGGCCAAAGACCATGGCGCCAATCAGCATGGGGCGAACAAATTTCTCACGCCAGTTCTTATAAACCTGGGTAGTGTCTATTGCTGCAGTGGCAGGGGTCTGAGGCGAGATCGGTTTCGAGTTCATTCCTCATCCTCCATGGGTTCACGGTCTTCATCATGTTGATCGGTAGATATCTTGATCTGGGCCTGACGAGCGCCGACTGCCTTGGTCAATTCGGTGGCCGTGATTGCCAAAATAGACTGGATATCGGTTGAGCGGCGAATCTTGCCGGTTATTTCGTAGAGGGTGCGTTCCCGCTCGGCCTGGGCCCGGATCTGTTCCAACAGTCTGGCGTTGGCGATGATCGCGGCTAGACTTCCGCCTAATGTGCCAAGCATTTCTTCATCATTGTCCGTATATGCGCTGGTTTTCTCGCTTTCTACGTTCAATACACCCAGCACTTCATTGCGGTAGATGAGCGGAATGACCAACTCCGACAGCGTATTGGAGCTGCCTTCAATGTATCGCGGATCCTCTGTGACGTTATCCACGCGCAGGGAGCGGTGATGGGCTGCAGCCCAGCCTGTGATACCTGTTCCGATCGGAACCCGGAGATGCATAATCTCTTCGGAGTAACCTACAGCCGCTTTGACGTCCAGCAATTTTCGGTCGCGGTCGGCCAGCATAATCGCCACCCTGTCACCACCCAGGGTGACTTGCAAACCGGTCACCGCGCTTTCGAGCGCCTCTTCCAAAGTCGTTCCCGAGGCGGCCGAGGTGGTTATGTGATGCAGCAGGCGATGTTGAGAAAGGTGTTCCTGGGTCTCAGCAAACAGCTCGGAATTTACAACTGCCACTGCCAGCTGATCGGTGAGGATTTGCAGCGTGCGCAGGTTGTCCTCGGTAAACATAAATACATTTTCGCTCTGGACGTCGAGGATCCCCACAATTCGCTCTCCAACTTTCAGCGGTATGGCCGCTTCGGAGCGGGTATTCGGCAGTAGGGGATTTGCAAAGTAAGTTGCGTCTTTTAAGGCATCGTTGACGATCAGAGATTCCCCGCGGCCCGCCACATAGCCCACAATGGACTTAGACCCGACGCCCAGTTTGTAAGCGGTACGCTTCATATTGGCGCCGGCCTCTCCGGTAGCCTCGCGGATCACGGCGAATTCACCCTGGGGATCTATGAGAAATATCGAGGCGTGGTAGAAATTTAGGCGTTCTCGGATGAAATTAACCGCCTTCGCCAACAATTCGTCGAGGTTGAGCGATCCGCTGATATCGCGGGCAATTTCGGCCGCGGTCTCGAGTTGGATTGCCCGTGCCTTGCTTTGCTCGAGGAGGCGCGCGTTATGAATGACGACAGCAACCTGGTTTGCCAGAGAGACAAAGAAGTTCAGATTCTCGTTGCTAAAGGCGTGCTCATTTACCAAATCCTGCAATATCATCACGCCGATGGGTTTATCCTGGATGGTCATTGGCACACCCATCCAAGACTTTGCCGATTTCCCGATGGCCTTTGCTCCCAACTCCAGGGAGCGTCTGTCGAAATCTTCTACGAGAAGCAGAGGTCTCCCAGTCCGAATGACTATGGATGGCAAACCCTCCCCCAACGGAAAGGCTTCGAGCTTATCAGTGTGGCCCGCTTCGTATCTATAGGGTGTGCTTATCGCTTGAGTCGTTTCATCGTATAAAGCAATTGAAAAGGCGTAGTCGCCTATATTCCGTCGAACCTGGTAATGGAGCTCAGGGAAGAACTTTTCCAAATCGGTGGACGATTCTGCGACTGCCTGATTGATGGATGCCAAAGCATCCCGCTCTGAGAGGCGTCTGCCTTTTTCTTCTGTCTCCAGTATCCTGTCCAGAATGGTTCCCAATAAATTGGCGACATTTTTGTAAGGCTGTATCAAGGCGCTGGTAAGAACCTGTTTAGGACCGCCTATGGTAATCAACCCAGCCAAATTGCCCGCGCTCATAACAGGTATGAAAGCGGCAAATTCGTATCCCATTTGTCTTGGAAATTGAGCCAAGGGGCTTGGTAACTGGAAGTCCGACCTATCGCCGACGAAGGCCAGAGCGGTTGTTTCCGAGATTACCGGGCCATCAGCCAACAGCTGCTGTGCCTCTTTCCAGCCAGATTCGAGATCTTTTACCGCCGTCCGAATCCTTAAGATTTCCGGCTTGTTGACTTCGGTGAGCCCTGCTACTTCGAGTCGATTGTCGTTTACCGAAAGCACCACTGCGGGATAGGGTGTGTCTGTGAGCACGCGCGCAGTTGTCTGCAGGGCGTCCTCTTTTGAATTTGCAGCCGCGATTTGCTGACTGGCGCCATGCAGGCGCTCTAGTTCTTCAAAGTCAATTTGGGTTGATTCAGCCAGCCCTACGTTCTGAATGGCTACCGCGATCTGGCTAGCCAGGATCTGGAACATGACGATCGTTTCGGGACCGACAACCCCGGCCTGTTTGCTGTACACGTCCAAGGCGCCCAGGACCAGCCCTGCGACTGATATAGGAATAACTACTTCGAAGCGCGTTTCCGGCAGCAGTTCATTCGCAAGGCGCATCGGGTCTTCCACTGCATCTGAGGCGATGCGTGGTTGATTATTTGCACAGACCCACCCAATAACGGAAGCTGAGCCCACTCCCAGCCGGTGTTCGCGGGCCAGCATTTCTTTAGATGCGGGCCCGTAAGAAGCGTGCAGCATTGCCACCTTTCCAGCCCGGTCGAGCATAAAAGCATTGGCCTGGTAGAAACCGAATTGTTCGACGATGAGTCGGACTGTTCGATTCAGTATTTCTTCAATGTTCGTTGATGAAGTTATTTTTTGCGCAACTTCCGCCGCGGTACGGATCTGGCGGGTACGCTCTTCAACTTTTTCTTCCAGTGAGCGATAAAGAGCCGTTAGGTCTTCCGCCATCAGGTTAAATGATTTGGCCAGTGAGCCAACTTCATCTTTCCGGCCGACTTCAGCCCGTTGACTGAAATCGCCCTCCGAGAAGCGGTGTGCAAGATCGGTCAGTGCCACCAATGGACGGAAAACGCGTGCCGCACCGGTGGAAAAAACAATCCCCATTCCGAGTATCAATAACAGAAATAATGCAAGACCGAACGGTATGAGACCATTTAATGGGCCATAAATCGCGTTTTGTTCGACCTGTAAGGCTAACCCGCTATGCAGCGCATCGGACCAGGCAACCTGCGCCAGCGCGGAATGTCCCTTGGAGATATTAAACTCCAGGAGGCGCGGCCTTGGATTGGCGACACTCATTAAACTGTTCAGAGCGGAGGTCAAGGTCGCATCCTGGTCAGCCGGGGGCTGAAAAGCAACCAGTTGATCTGCCGGTGTGTCGACGCCGATGAAGGCGGTGGAGCCCGCTGCCGGCAGCATGAAATACGCACTGGCTGAAGGGGAGAAGCTGCCCATTGACTGCAGGGTGCCCGGCAGATCGCGGGTTTCCGAAAAACCAATCAGGGCAGCAGATGTTGAACCGCCGGGATCAAGATAGGGGACAATGGTTGCCAATACGGTTCGATTAGGGTAAAGAGAAGGAACGTTGTAGATCAGGTAAGACTGATCATTACCGGCTGAGAAAACATCAAAAGAGGGCGATGCTTTAAGTGAGGTGCCCTCCCAAGAAGGCCTGCTGGCGAGCAACACCGAACCATCGGGCCGCATGAGGACAAAGTCGCTGAATGCGGCTTGGGCCTCGCCCGGATTGAAGCTGAGCAGCTCTTGCTCCAGATTGGTCCGAAGTGAGCCAAATTCAGCACTTTGTGGATTGGCGTTCAATACAGTTTTGATCTGCCCGGCAAGATCCGGGTTATTGATTAATTGAGCAAGCCGTGCATTCTTTGCCTCAACAACGAGGTCCATCTGTGCGATCTGGGAGGTGATGATTGCTTGAGTTTGATTAATGGCCTCATCATGCAAAAAAGTGCGCAAGCGCAGGAAAGCTGCGCCCCCTATTAAAATCAATGGAATAAGACTAAGGACCAGCAGCGTTCGCACGAGCGAACGCGACAGGCCGCCTTGTTGGCCAGCTTTTGAATTACTCTTGTGCGATGGGGGTTGCTGAGCAATTGCCATGGCGGCCTATGCGTACTCCCATACTTGTTCACCACTCATGATGCGCCGGATTTGTTCAGGGAAACGATCCGCATCCAACGGTTTACCCAGGAAGCCATCAAAACCAGCCTCTTTTGCTTTCTTCATCTGATCCGGGCTGGCTTCCGCGGTTACGGCAACGATCGGCACGGATTTGAATTGGTCGGCCGCGCGTATTTTCTTTTGGGCACCATAGCCATCTTCGTACGGAAGACGAATGTCCATCAAGATCAAATCGAGGCGCGGCAAGGTATCGGCATATTCTAGGACCTCATACCCGGACGTCTTCCATTCACAATGTATGCCCAGATAGCCCAGCATGCGGGCTATGAGGACGAAATTCGATACATTGTCCTCGACCACCAAGACCGCTGCGTCCTTGGGGATGGGCGACTTTTTCACGGGTTGCGAGTCGGACGAGACAGAGAAATTAGCCATTGGTGTTCCTTATCAAGAACCTTTCGATTTGCTGAGAGAGCGTGTCAATATCAATTGGCTTTTGTATATAGCCATCGCATCCGGCTTCCAACGAACGTTCGCGATCCCCCCGCATAACGTTGGCAGTTACAGCTACGATCGGAAGTTTCGAGAACTCCGGCATTGCCTTGATCTTTGCAGTCAGGGTATAGCCGTCCATATCGGGCATGTTTATGTCCATCAAAGCCAGGTCAATCGGCTCGTTCCCAAGGCATTCAAGCGCCTGGGCTCCGTCCTTGGCTTCAATAACAGAATATCCCTCCACCTCCAGGACGCGCCGAACCAGTTTTCTGTTATCGGAATTATCCTCAACATATAAGATGGTCCCTTTGCTTGACATTTTTGTTGCCTCCGAATTTGATTGTACTTGTGGGGGAGAATCAGTTACATAACAGCAGAATTACAAAAAGCCGAAGAGATTGCCACGGTTTCCAGCGCAGCCGGCCAGACTTGACCCCACCCCGGCCTGCCCCGGATTCTCGATGGCGATAGGAGGTTCGAAAAATGATACGAATCTGCGGCGGTGGCAGCCAAATGCCTTCCCTTTTGAAAGCTATGTGCCAGCGAATTGAGAAACCTTTCATAGATGCCAACTTGGCAGGTTATGGGCGGGCTTTTTCGGGAATCACATTGGTCAGCACCTAAAACTCTCGAGCCAACCTCGATCCACGCTCCATTTGAAGTGGCTGAACTCGGGCTGACCAACGCCACGTCGAAAGGGGTGCTACGGTTTGCCCGAAGCCAGATCCCAGGCTCACCTGTGGGGTTGCTGTAAGGTGCAGATAATTGACATCGATTTCCGGGGGCAGTACTATCTATGTGTAGCCTTCTTATTCTCCTCCTTAGGTTGCCGCCCAGCGGAAGCTGGGCGGCAATATTTTTTTTGAGCTCACGCTACAGCGCAACTCCTTTCGGGGGCATCCATAACTGTAATAAGGAATGAAATAACAGCATGATGCTCTGACCTTCTCATGTAACTTTTAGTCTCGCCGCACAGACCCGGTCGCCAAAGTCTATTTGACTGTTAGGCATGTGTAAGCGGCAGTACAAACCCTGGATGATAAAATGGATTTAGTGATAGTTTGTGTTGCGCCCGAAGAGACGATGCCCAATTAAGGAGCCCTTATTGAACTCGACGGTTTTATCAATGGGAGGAATAGAATGGAGAACGATGTCCACAGTAAAATATATAATGAATATATCTCGGCGATGAAGGAGTTGGCGGAGGCTCAGGCCAAGGCGAGGGAATTATTTCCGTCAATCCCTCTTTACCCCGTGGATGAACCTCGGGACCTGACGCCAAAGGGTAGAGAAGTGTTTCAGCAATTGATCAAAGCGTATGAAGCCTATGGCAAAAAATATAGGATATGGAGAATATATAAAAAAGTCAACGCGTTGTAGTAGGGATGTGCATTAAACTGGCTCTATATGGCTGGGCGATGCAACGGATTGTATAGCCTCCAATCCTGAGGAAGGGCGCGAGATATTAGGAAGCGTATCGTGCTGTCGCTTCGCACCGAGCAATGACCCCGTTATCTTCCAGCCCATCAAGAACCCATCCGCTGCGCAAGATACTTTTGTGCTTATATCTGTCTTGGAAATGAAAACCGTCATTCTAACGCCCGAATGACGGTTTGTGAGCGGGTGATGGGACTCGAACCCACGATATCTTGCTTGGGAAGCAAGCGTTCTACCACTGAACTACACCCGCGGACAGAGTGATTATAAATCAAGACTGTCTGTCAAGCAACTTGGTCATCAATTCCGCCAATGCGAATCCCGCTTCTCCTTGGGGAGAGGCCTTTTTCAGGGCCACCGTCGCCTGATCTGTGAGCCGCCGTGCCTCACGCCGGGAAAAATCGAAGGCTCCTTCATCCTTCAACATTTGAGTGATCTCCGCTACTTCCTCCGATCTTATCGCTCCCGCGTTCCAGCGTTTGGCGAATTCCCCCTTCTGGTTGAGCGCGTATAAAATGGGCAAAGAGTTCTTACCTTCCAGCAGGTCGCTGGAGGCGGATTTGCCCGTGAGAGCTTCATCACCCCAGATGCCGATAATATCGTCCTCAACCTGAAACGCCAGACCCAAGTTCAGGCCGAATAAACGATATTGTTCAATGATGATTTCACCCACCCCGGCCAATATCGCGCCAATTTGCGTGCAAGCAGAGAGCAAAGCACCTGTTTTTCCCTCTATCATCGGCCAATAATCCTCCATGGGCATATCGGTCCGGTTCTGATAAGACATATCCAGGTATTGTCCACATGTTAGATCAAGGCACATGTTATTCAGGATCGTGCCAGCTCGGATCACTATTTCTGGACCATAGCTTTTCGACAAGTCCATAGCGGCCTGGTTTGACAGAGCAAATAACGCATCCCCGACATTGATGGCCATCGGCATGCCGTATTTATGCCAAACTGCAGCACGCCCGTGCCGGATAAGGGAGTGATCTTGAATATCATCATGGACCAATGAGAAATTATGAATAAGTTCCACGGCGGCGGCTGCAGGCGTTGCGTGTAGCCACTCAGATTTACAACTTTCATTCACAAGTAACAAGAGCAACGGACGAATACGCTTACCAATGGCCAGGCGATCATTGCCGTTTTTAGCCCAGCCCATATGGTAGGTGAGCATTTCGTAAAAGGGTAGCAGACGCGGCTGGTCGAGGCGGGCAATTTGTCGCTGAAGCTCCTCCTCTACCAAAGGAAGCATCGAGCTTGAGAGTTCTTTTAAGCTCACGGTTATTCCGCCCGGATGTAGGGGGATATCTTTATATTCAGTTTTTGAAGCTCCCGTTCGAGTTGTTCGGGGGACTGGAAACGAATCGTGGCAAATCCCAGCCTTTGTGCAGCTTCGATGTTCGGAGTTGAGTTGTCAATAAGAAGACATTGATCGGCTGGGCAATCGGCCCTACTCAGTAGCAGCTGAAAGATAGCGGGCTCAGGTTTCACGAGTTTGACATCGCCAGAAATAATGATCCCGTCGAACAGCTTGAATAATCCGTATTTGTTATAGGCGATCGGGAATGTTTCAGCAGACCAGTTGCTTAATCCATAAAGGGCATAACCGGTGAGTTTAAGGCTTCGCAAGATCGCCACGGAACCATCGATAGGTCCAACAAGCGATTCTTCCCAATTTTCACTAAACGCGCGTATGAGATGCGAATATTGCGGGAACTCAGCAGAAAGTTCGGCCACACCCTGTTCAAACGGGCGGCCCTTATCCTGTTGCAGATTCCATTCGGAAAAGCGGACCTCAGACAGGAACTGATCTATTTCCTCCGTCCGGTTGAAAAAACGGCGATACAAATTATGCGGATTCCAATCCAAGAGGACTCCACCAAAATCAAAAACTATCGTGGTTATGTTCGAATTCATCATAGACCTTGATTCTAACAGGAAATGTATTTCGGACTTTTAGATAAGCCTGCCGGTCCGGACCCCGGTAAAACCCAAGCAGAGACGGCAGCTATGAACCTGTTCCTGTGTAACTATTGACACCCAGGGACCAAACCAAATAGGTTAGGGCAAAGAGCCCTACACCGATCAAGGGCGTAAGATATATCAATGAGGAGACCCGCTCAGGACGCAGAAAAAGCTGCGAAGGATAGAAAGCAACGAAACCGATCGGCAGGATGTAGGTGAATGCAAAGCGGAATGTTCCATCAAATATGCTCATGGGGTAGGGAGCAAATTCACGGAGTTTCCAGGCCAATCCCAGCACAGGATAGGAATCCACCACCCAGAAGGCGGCACACCCGGCGATCAAGGTGATGGAGATCTGCACCAGAGATGCACTAAAGAGCACAGCGATCAAGAGAGCGATGCGAAACAGGGTCCATGTAATGTGGAGCTGGATCGATGCATAAGTCAAAAGAACAATGCCAGCGGCGAGCTGCGTAAGCCCCTTGATGTCGAACATCTCTGACATGTAGTAGAACATCATATTCATGGGGCGAAAATAATACTTGATGAAGGTGCCCTGCTGTATATGGAAGCGGATCTGCCAGATATTGTCGAACAAGATCTGCATGGGGGAAATGGCAATCATATAGAAAGCGTAGATGAAAACCATCTCCATAAAATTCCATCCGGCAAGGTCTGTTATCGAATTGAACAACACCCAAAATATGCCCAAGGTAGCCAGACTGCTGAAGAACATTCCGATCGAACTGATGATGAAATCAGCGCGATATTGCATCCGGGCTTTGATATATTGCGTTTCAATCATTACATAGATGCGAAGGTAATCGCCCAGGGTCCGCATATTACCCCCCGCTCACGCGCAGTATCTTAACCGCCTGATCATAAACCAGGCGGGTGAGGATGAACATGACAACTACCCACAATAATTGTACAGCCAGCATTTGGAGGAATACGGGCCAATTCTGATCAGGTTGGGTAACCATCGTTAAAGGGGTGTAATAAATCGCCTGGAAAGGCAAAACGAGCAGAACCTTCTGGAGCGCTTGTGGAAAGAATTGCAATGGGACCAAGGCGCCAGAGAGAGTTGTGAGAAGCACCTCTTTTGTAATCGTTAAACCCCAGACCGACTCATTGTAAAAGGCCATGAGGCCCACCAAATAGTCAAAATTGAAACTTATCATAAATGCCAGAAGGAGGCTAAAAGGGAAAAACGCCAGCCCGAGTCCCGACTGGAAATGTACCTTGAAGACCAGGGTTAATAATAGTATGGTTGGGACCGTAATGGCCGCAAGATTCATCAATGCCGAGCCAAGGCTGATGAATAGGGCGTAGAGTTGGTAATCCAAGGGCTTGGTAAGGTAGACAGCGATCATCCCCTCCCGGATTTCGTTGGAGATCAGCCAATCGGCATAGGTTTTCAGAAGGATGAACACAGCGCTCCCAAGAGCGACGTATAGGTATGTCTGATCGAATGTCAGGCCATGGATCAAATCTGCATTATGGTAGATGCTACGCCAAAGGAAATAGGTGACACCCAAATAAATGATATTGCCGAAGATCGTGAACAGGAATCCATAACGGTAAATCATCCCCACCATAAAAGAGCCGCGCAGCAACGCGATGTAAGATCGCAGCCTGCTCATCCCAAGGCCCCATCATAGACTTTCTGAACGACACTCTCCATAGAAATTTCCACGATGCGCACATCAAGAACAGGGAAGTTCGCCATGACAAAACTTAAAACATCGGAAAGGGGAGTAAAAGCCTGGTCAATCGTAATGTCCGTCCAGAATTCCTCCGTCTGACCAATCGTGATGCCGTTTTTTCCGCCGAATTGCGGCTCGAGCCTGCCTCTAAGATCATCGAGCGTCCTCGCTGAAAAGCGATCAATCTGCACCTTCAGGGTGCGATAGGCGCCAAAGAGGGCTGTTACTTTCTTGATTTCGCCGTCATAGAGAATTTTCCCCTTGTCGATGATAATAATGCGCTGGCAAAGCGCCTCGACATCACCAAGATCGTGGGTGGTCAGGATGATGGTGGTGCGGCGGGTTTGGTTCAGTTCTTTGATAACCGAGCGGATCTTCGATTTGACGGAAATATCAAGCCCGATGGTGGGCTCGTCCAGGAAGACCACTTGCGGGTTGTGAAGGAAAGAGGCGGTAATATCGCACAGCATCCGCTGACCAAGCGAGAGAGTGCGAACTTGTTGACTATAGAGGGCCTTTAGCCCAACCAGCTCATTGAACATGCCCATATGTTTCTCAAAAGTTCCCTGATCTACTTTATAGATCTCCTTGAGTATCTTGAACGACTCGATGACGGGCAAGTCCCACCATAATTGGGTGCGCTGACCGAAAACGACCCCCATGATTTGGGCCTGACGTATGCGGTTGTCGTAGGGCGCATGGTCGTTGACAAGAATAGTGCCGCTGGTGGGCTTTAATATTCCGGTCATCATCTTGATAGTTGTGGATTTACCCGCGCCGTTTGGACCTATATACCCGACAATCTCACCAGGTTCTATGTCATAAGATATCCCGTTCACAGCCTTGACAATTCTATAATCACCTGAAAATAGATCGCGAATAGCCCCGCCGATCCCCTCCCCGCGATTGAGAACTTTGAAGTGTTTGTTCAGATTCTGGATATGGATGAGGCTCATTAGAACCATTTCCCGGTTTTGGAGCGACTAGATTTATAGCACATTTATTCTATCATGAAGTTGCCGCTTTGCAGATGGAATGGCGGAAATTCACTCTGAGCTTGGACCTGGATTGGGTGTTTTCATCTCTTATGGAGAATAAGGGCGCCAAAGATCAAATCCTCCAAAACCGGTTGAACCCAAAATGGCATACCTCTCCTGAGTCCAAATATGAAAGATGCCCACGTTGGGGTCGGCCGGATTGTAAAGAATAGTCTCCGCAATGACGAAGCCCGCCGCCGTCCCATAATTTGTGACAGTATAGGCATTCATGTTGCCGTCAACCCGGGTAACAACCAGCATGTGATCGAAATTTCCTCCTGAGCCATGCCAGATGAAAAGAAAGTCGCCTGGTTGAAGAGGGAAGATGCGCCAGTTGATTCTATTGAGTGGATTCGTAAACCGGGTGTGCAGGAAGCGATTTGCAGGAAAGGCACGCTCCAGTTTCTTTTCGTCGGTAGATGCGAGGGGATTCAACAGCCAGAAATCATAGGGCACCAATCCCGTATTATTCAAGAGGCCCGCATCCTGCATTATAGCGAACGCCAGAGGACCGCAGATGTTGCTCGGATCTCCGTAACCAACACCGTTGATCTTTATCGCCTTCTGGATGCTGTCGTGCACCGTAGGTTGGACGTAGTTCAAGGAAGCCTTGTATAACGCGATTTGCTGATCGTTCGATAGCGAACCGGTAAAGATCAGCCCGCCGTTATTGATTGTTGATTGCACTGCATCAGGCGTGGCGCTGGGAGGTAGATTAGTATCGGGGGTATCAGATTGGGCGATGATCAAGGAGGGCGCTTGGGTCGCAGTGAAGGTGAGCAAGGGTTTTGGAGTGAATGTACTGACCGGCTGCGGCGAGTTTGCCGTGGAAATCAATAGTGCGCGAGTTGCTGGCTCGATAGGGGTATTTTCGTAAACGTATAGACCGATTCCGATAATCAATGAAGCTGATAATAATCCGATAGTCAGACCGAGACCCAGATACCTTAGAGTATTAGACAACGGGAAGCTCCCCAGATCAACAGGTCAGGCTACCTAAATGGTTGCGCAGGTTTACCGGTTCCAAGCCAGGCACGCTGGAGTGGAACGCCATGCAACAGAAAACTGCCACTTCTGTGAACTCATTTCTCGATCAAGACTCGAGTGTTCAAACTCTCCAGCTTTCCGACCCCTGCAGCGAACATGCTGACCTGAATTTGTCGTTGGGTTAACCTCATCATCTCCACAGTGTTCTCAGTAGAAATGGAGGCGGCCCTTAAGAACTTTCCCGCCATGCCGCCCAGCGTTGACCCCAACGCAAGGCACTTGGCGATATCCAGACCATCCTTGAGCCCGCCACTAGCGAAAATTACCATTTTAGGCGCGGCCTCCTTAACGTTCAGGATCGAGTTTGCAGTAGAAATACCCCAACCCACGTAGGTGGCAGCAAGCTCTCGGGTGAATTCATCCTGTGCGCGATGCATTTCGACCTGCGACCAACTGGTGCCGCCGGCGCCGGCTACATCTATGGCGGAAACCCCACAATTAGCAAGCAACTTTGCGGTTCGTTTTGAGATGCCCCAGCCCACTTCTTTTGCAATGACGGGAACTTCCAGTCTCCTGCATATTCTTTCGATCTTAGCGGCCAGGCCTTTGAAATTGGTATCTCCTCCTGCCTGAACGGCTTCTTGCAAAGGATTCAGGTGCAAGCAAAGCGCATCCGCCTGGATCATCGCAACCGCGCGGCGGCAGTCGTCGACGCCGAAGCCATAGTTTAATTGCACTGCACCCAAGTTTGCGAACAACAATATATCCGGCGCAAATTTCCGGACCTGGAAAGTCCTGGCAAGTTTAGGATCTTCCAAGGCGGCGCGCTGAGAACCCACGCCCATAGCGGTCCCCATGGTTTGGGCAGCATCAGCCAAGCGACGGTTGATCGCCTCGGCCTGTTCTGTACCACCGGTCATCGAAGAAATGAGAATCGGGGCAGAAAGTGGCTTTTGGTATAATGTCAAACTTGTATCTACTTCATCCAGATTGAGCTCGGGCAACGCCTCGTGGATGAATTGATAATGCTCCAGCCCCGTAGTAAGGGCCGAGTGCACGTCCTTTTCAAGGTTGATTTTGATATGGTCGGCTTTTCGTTGTTCAATGGGCGCAACTTTTGGCATAGAGTAGTGTTCCTGTGTTTGAGTTCCAAAATCCCGCTTGTGTTACAATGGGCGCGAAAAAATTGCTAACTTACGGAGGATTATCTCATGGCTGACACGTTTGCCGAAGTCAAGAAAATCATTGTAGATCTGCTCGGTGCAGATGAGAGTAAAGTAACAGCCGATGCCCGTTTCCGAGAGGAGCTCGAAGCTGACTCGCTCGATCTGGTAGAGTTGATCATGGCTTTTGAAGACAAGTTTGGCACAGAAATCTCGGATGAGGCTGCTCAAAAGATCACAACGGTGGGTGAAGCTGTTTCCTATATAGATGCGCACCAAGCATAAAGCGATTATAACCGTAGAGCCGCCCGGGGAGGCGGCTCTATGTATTTAAATTCTCTACCAAACTCAGCAAATCACAAGATCGGAATCGCACCCTCTTACAGCAAACTGGGGATTTCCTCAGGGTGTTTCGCAACTTTTACGCCAGCGGCTTCAAGCGCCTTGACTTTGTCGGCTGCTGTCCCGGCCCCGCCCTCGATAATTGCGCCTGCGTGCCCCATGCGCTTGCCGGGAGGGGCAGTTTGCCCTGCAATGAAGGCGACAACCGGTTTCGTCATCTTGGCGGAAATGAACTCGGCGGCTTTGTCTTCGTCGGTTCCGCCAATTTCGCCAATCAGAACAACTTTTTCGGTCTGAGGGTCGTGCTCGAACATTTCCAGCACATCTACAAAATTCGTGCCGTTGACAGGATCGCCACCAATCCCTACACAGGTTGATGCACCCATCTTGTGCAATTCCAGTGCATAAAGCACCTCATAGGTAAGGGTACCGGAGCGCGAAACAACGCCTACGCTACCGGGGACGGCAATATCACCCGGAATGATCCCCACCTTTGATTCTCCTGGGGTCAAAATACCCGGACAATTGGGCCCAACCAGCCGCACCTTTTTCTGGTCAATATAGTTGCGGACCCGCATCATGTCTTGAACTGGAACGCCCTCGGTAATACAAACAATCAAGGGAATGCCCGCGTCTGCCGCTTCGAACATTGCGTCTGGGGCCCCTCGGGCAGGCACAAAGCTGACGGCTGTATTGGCACCGGTCGCTTCCACCGCCAATTTAACTGAGTCGAAGATGGGAATCTTGCCATCCAATACCCATTCGCCGCCTTTCCCGGGCCTTACTCCTGCGACGACATTCGTGCCATAGCTTACCATCTGCGTTGTATGGAACAGTCCTTCATTGCCGGTTATGCCTTGTACCAGAAGGCGCGTGTCTTTATTGATGAGAATGCTCATTTTAGCTCAGTGCCCCTTTCGCAGCGGCCACTGACTTCTTGGCGGCGTCTGCCAGAGTCTCGGCTGTAATCATATTTGCGTCGGCCAACAACTTTCGACCCTCCTCGGCGTTTGTTCCTACCAGGCGTACTATCATCGGCACCTTGGGCTTGACCTCAGCCATAGCGGCAAGGATACCGCGAGCCACTTCGTCGCAGCGGGTGATGCCGCCGAAGATATTGAACAGAACTGCTTTTACGTTCGGGTCCGATAGAATGATCCGCATGGCAGCGGCGACTTTATCGGAGCCGGCGCCGCCTCCGATATCAAGGAAGTTGGCCGGCTCACCACCGAAGAGCTTGACAATGTCCATGCTCGTCATGGCTAACCCTGCGCCATTCACCATGCAACCTATATTTCCGTCGAGCTTGATGTAGGACAGCCCATACTTGCGTGCTTCTGTTTCTTCCGGGGCCTCTTCGTCAATATCGCGCATTTCAGCCAGGTCACTGTGGCGAAACAGCGAATTATCATCGATCATCATCTTGCCATCGAGGGCCACCAGACGTTTATCCTTGGTGATGACAAGGGGGTTGATCTCGGCCAAAGTCGCGTCGGTTTCAGAGTAAACGCGCCAGAGCCCCCCAGCCAGCCTCCCAAATTCTTTCCAGTAATCGCGCGGAAGATCAATGGAGGCTGCAACATCGCGAGCCTGATAATCGCGCAGGCCAAGCAGGGGATCGATATGAACCTTGACTATCTTTTCCGGGGTCTTGGCAGCTACTTCTTCGATCTCAATACCACCCGCTGCCGAGGCGATCATCACTGGTTTCCGTGCTGCCCGGTCATTCGTAATCGAGAAATAGATCTCGGTTTCAATTGCTGCGGCTTCATCCACAAGGACTTTACGGACAGGCAGCCCTTTGATTTCCATGGCCAGGATTTGTGTGGCAAGTTGTTCAGCCTCGTCGGGATCTTTGGCCAACTTAACCCCACCCGCCTTGCCTCGTCCTCCCACAAGCACCTGCGATTTAATAACAACGCGGCCACCCAATTCTTCGGCAATTGCTTTTGCCTCACTTGCGGTGGCCGCTACCCGCCCCTTTGGGATCGGAATGCCATATTTGGAAAATATCTGTTTTGATTGATACTCATGTAGTTTCATGTATTTTCCCTTGTTTTGGAGTTAGAGCACGCGCATTATACCACCGGGTAATACAAGAAAATTCGTCCGGCAGAGCTGCCGGACGATAAAGTGATTAAGGTAATGTGAATTTCATGATCCTGTTGTTGCCGGCATCTGTGACCCAAATGTGCCCCTCCGAATCTAGGGCGACGCCCGAGGTGATGCCAAAGGTCGAATCGGTAGTTCCGTAGTCTCCCCAGGTTTGGATGAGCTGGCCGTCTGTCGTGTACTCGATCACTCGATATCCTTCCGGATCGGTGATAAAGACATGACCCTGGTTATCCACAGCAATGAACGGTTTGTTGTCTAGTGATTCGCCGTTCCACCCCACAACATCCCATTGTTTTAGCCCTGTGAACTGGAGGCCAGACGCGGTTAACGACGGTGTAAAAGTCTGGACGCGTTGATTCCAAGTATCTGTGACATACAGAATGCCCGTTGAATCAATGGCTATACCGACCGGCTCATCGAACTGACCGGCGTCCAGGCCAGCCGATCCGAATTCGGTCAGGTAATTTCCATCCGCGTCGAAAATGACTATGCGTTTGTTGCCGGTATCAACCACATACAACCGGCCCTGGGGATCAACAGCGAGGCCACGCGGCCCATAAAACGTTTCAGGTGGATTGGCCTGGCCAAAGGTGCTCCACATTTTTATAAACTGCCCATCGGCGGCGAACTTCTGGATACGATAATTCCAGGTGTCGGCCACGTAGACTGAGCCATCGAGCCCAACGGCCACCCCCCAGGGCTCATTGAATGTAGAAGGCGGGGCAGCCGGGTTAGGATTATTAGGATCGTTTCCCGAAGGGGCACCCCACTGTTTGATGAGTGTACCGTTGGCTGCAAAATGGAGAATGCGGTCGTTTCTCGAATCCGCCACATAGAAGCTACCGTCAGGGGCAAAAGCCATTTCGCGCGGGGCATTCATGGGAGGATTTACCGCCGAGGTGTCGATTATCTGGCTGGCAGCGAGCGTGATCGTCTTTCCTAGATAAGGATCGGCTTGGGCCGGCTGCTGAACCGCGGGCTGCGCACCATATTTCCAGATCTCATCAGCCACATCCTTCTTGATATACATACGCATGGCCGCGGAGGGCTGCCAGGTTGCCAAAGTCAGATCGGTGTGGCCGGTGGCTGCTGCGTAAGTTGTGTAGTCTCGGTTGAGCCAGATATCAATAATCCCTGCACGAATATTTGGATCTGTCAGGGCGGAACAGATGCGCGAGAAATCCTTGGTCTTGAAGACCCTTAAGAAACCCAAGATCCCTTTGCAGGAATAGGTGTCGTCAAACGGGGCGGGCTGGCGGTCGGTGACGAGGCCAAAGTAATCCTGATTCGGCCACCACATACGGATGTAATCGAACCTATAGTAACCCGTACCCAGGGCCTGATCGATCTTGTCGAAATTTTTCGCATCCACGATTACGATCGTGGAGTCCCGCAAGGAGCGCGTCGGTTGGTCAAACGAGTGTTGATTTGTAAAATCGCGCAGATACCAAACAAATGGCCAGGAGACCCCGGTGTCGGGCGCGCTGGCATCGTAGGCGAGATTGATACCCATGCCCCCAGTCGTACGCTCTGAGATTTCCGTTGCCTGTCTAATGACGTCTTTCACGCCAGTGGCAGCATGGGCATAAACCAGATACTCCGTTGCATTGTCGTAATTGATATAGGATGCGCGGAAGGATGCACGCACCGTCAATACTGCGAGCAATACAAAGAAGGCCGATATAAACACCCGAGAAACCTGCCGGCCACTCCAGCTGCGCAAGAGATAGACCAAAGCAGCAGCACTTACGACGGCAACTATTGCGGGAAGCAGGAAGGCGCCGGTTGCCTCCAGTTGGTTCAAGTCCTTGCCCTGGAATGGGGGAGTGGGACCAAGCACCGCGATCAGGCTGGCCGCAAAGCTGGTAAAGAAAACGAAGACTGCACCAATTACCAGAAGAGCATTTTGCTGCCGCAATTTTTCCCAGTCGGTTGTGTCAATTATCCAGCCAAGTCCCCAACTCGCAAACAGAATTAACGGCCAGACAAGATGGTAGGTCAGCCAGGGCATCTTTTCGCCGGCCAAGCTAAACGCGAATATGCTCGTAATAACCCACCAAATCAATAGACTAAACGTGTTGGGGTAATTTGCCTTCTGAATTGACAGAGGCTCCGGATCCGGACTTTCGGCCACCGTTGCCCACAAGGAAGACCGACGCAGAATAACAATGATCAAGGCAAGGGTTGCACCCAGCAGGGGCAGGAATTCGTAAATTGGCAACTGGATAAGGATATAGTAGTACCAGGGTTGACTCCCGCGTTGGACGCCCTGTTGAACAAGCCAGTAACCCAGTGAGCCGACAACCCCGGTAAAGAAACCGTCGGTATTTGTGAACACAGTGGTATAGAAAACCGTGAAAGGCACCCAAAATGTGAGGGCGAGCTTCCACCAATCCCTGTTCCACAAGAGTCCAATTGCGATGGAGACCCCAAAAGTTATAATGAGAAAAATCCCTACTACCATCACGTCATGGGGCGTCAGGGCCTGGAGCTCAGAATCGGTTGTAGGGATTTGAACCTTTAATATCCCTTCCAGAAGTTTAATTGGGAATGCAGTCAACATAGGCAGGACCAGCGTGCCCGTGAGGATCAGCATATCAAACGAGCGCTCGGCCTTTATGCGCGCCCAGGTATAACCGCGGATCAGGAAATAGGAGGCCGCCGCGATCGCAATGATTCCGCCCAGGATGACGATCGCGATGGGGAACGCCCCGCTGGTCGCGGGCTGCAAAGGAGAAGCGGTTGCGGAGGGGTTCGCCGGAGAAGCGACCTCGGTGGCGCCGAGAGTGGCAGTCTGGTGATTTACGATGCCAAGTCCGCCGCCCACGCCGATCAAAAGAATCCCGATAGCCAGGGCAATAATGAAGGCTCGATAAGAAGGAACGTCATCCCAGGCGTTATGCGTAACCTTATAGATGAAATAGATGAACAGGAAAAGCAGTAATTGAGCCGCGTAGATAAATGAAGTCTCTTTATCTATAAAATGGAGCACAACGGTAAACGAAAGAAGATAGAGGAATTTGCGTTCACCGCTTTCGAAGTAGCGTAGAACAACGTATAGCATGAGAACCCCGGAGAATATGGCGTACGGGTCTTCACGCACATAACGCCCATAAAAAAGCATAATGGGCGAAATCACCATCAAAACCCCTGCAATGACCCCGCCTGTTTTTCCCAGGTAGCGGCGCCAATGCCAGGCTAGTGAGATCGTGAGAATACTGAAGAGAGCAGCCGGAATCCGCGCCGTAAAGTCGTTAGGGCCAAAGAGGAAATATGAAAGAGCAATAAGGTGAAATTGAAGAGGCCCATGCATCATGGGGTTATGCTGATATCCATCTCCTTTGTAAAGGAGCCAGGAGAAGTAGGTGTGCAGGCTCTCATCATGACTCATTACTCTCGCGCCGAGATTGTAGAAGCGGGAGATAACCGCCACCAAAATGATGAGGGTAAATAAAGCGACTTCGTAAGTTATTGCAGGGAGATCGGGATGGATGGGGCGTTGAAGCCAGGATGAGTTATCTTTTTGTGATTCCATTATCAGCTCTGGTGGATAAGTTGATGTACTATAATGCATCCTTTTTGTTCTTGCAAGCAATAGCTCAGACAATGCTTATATCGACCCTCGAAGTGATAAAGCGTATTATGGCGACACGGTTTGCGCATAGTCATTTTCGGCCCCCAAAAAAAGATTAACCAACACAACACTAAACAAACTTATCAGCCAACTGACCACAGCCTGCCTGAATATCTATCCCTCGGCGGACCCTAACTGTGCAGGGTATACCTGCCTGCTCCAGAATTTCTTTAAATTTGAGGGCGCGCTCGCGTGAGGTTGCTTTACCGTGATAACCTTCGGTGGGGTTGAGTGGAATCGCATTAACATGGCATAACAAGCCTTTGAGCTGCGAGGCCAGTTTGTGTGCCTGCTCAGGAGTATCGTTGACCCCATTAATTAAAGCCCATTCAAATGTTATTCGACGACCTGTTTTCTCTACATATTCCCGACTGGCTGCCAACAATTCTTCAACGTGATAGCGCTTGTTAACAGGCAGCATGCTAAGCCTTAATGCGTCGTCTGCCGCGTGGAGCGAGATCGCCAAGTTAACCTGGCGCTTTTCGTTGGCGAACCGTTTGATCATAGGTACAAGCCCCACGGTGGATATCGTGAAACGGCGCGCACCAAAGTTATAGCCCTCAGAATCATTGAGCCGGTCAATTGCGCCCATGGTATTGTCGTAATTATGAAAAGGCTCGCCCATCCCCATAACGACAATATTGGAAACGCTTTGCCCTTCCGCCTGCAGCATGCGTGCATAGTACAAAACCTGGGCAACAATTTCGCCACTAGCAAGGTGCCGTTTAAATCCCATCTGACCTGTGGCGCAGAAAACGCAACCCATCGCACAGCCCGCCTGGGTTGAAACACACAAAGTGCGGCGCTTGTCATAGCGCATGAGCACTGCTTCGATCAGATAGCCGTCATGTAACTTGAATAGAGTCTTGCGCGTCTGTCCATCCTTGGAGTCAAGATACCGTACCGGTTCGATCCCACCAATAATCCACTCTGCTGTCATCTTCTGGCGCAGAGGCTTCGGTAGATTTGAAAATTGGGAAGGCGAGCTGTACAGATTTTGATAAAGACCATGCCAGACCTGGGTGGCCCGATAAGACGGTTCGCCCCAGGAACCCAATATTGCTACAATTTCCGGAAGATCTACGTCATAAATGAACTTCATCTGATGATAAGCTTACGAGGCAACCAGCTCGGCCAGATCTTTTGCTATCAGATCGGGAGGCGGCGTCCATTTGAGCGCTTGTTGGAAGGTACTTACACCTGATAAGACCAAGGCTGTGCGATTACCCACCCCTTGACCACCGGCAATATCGGTTTCCAGACGATCGCCGACCACGAGAATCTGCTCTTTAGCCAGCCCCATTCGCTCAGCCGAAAGTTCAAACATGAAAGGCGCAGGCTTGCCAATTACGATCGGTTTTGATCCGGAGGCTGTTTCAATGGCAGCAATGATGGAACCTGCTCCGGGGACAAGGCCTGCGGGAGTTGGGAAAGTGGTATCAGGATTGGTCCCGTAAAATGAGGCACCGGCGCGGATATGAGCCGAGGCCCGGCTTATTTTTTGATACGTAAGTGTGCGATCCATGCCTCCCACTACAGCTACGACCGGCAACTCGTCATCCGGATCAGAGATCGGATTGAAACCCTTTTCGCATAGGGCTGAAATCACGCCTTTTTCACCCACGACAAAGACTGCGCCTTTCTCCGGGAATGTCTTCAGCAGCACATGCGTAATCGCATCGGAGGAGGTGACAATTTGAAGAGGGTCCAGTTGGACACCAAACCCCATGAGTTTTTGGAGATACTCGTCTATGGTTGCTGTGGCATTATTCGTGGCTAGCACTATTTTGATCTCTCGCTCACGAATTTTATGGAAAATAATAGAAAGGTCGCCAATGGACGTTCTATCCTTCCAGAGCACACCGTCCATGTCCAAGATCAGTCCGCGGATGGGGGGAAGCAAACGCTCAAGCATTTGTGATCACTTCAGATTTCTCATTAGATAATCAAGTACCGGACGGTCAATCCAACCGGCATCGGGGTCGGCACGCGCTTCAAAGTTCTCATTATCCATGAAGGCACGAAATGCTTCGCGTGTCGCATCGTCGTAATCGCCATGTGTTGGTGTGTAATAGCCTAACCCTTTCATTATTAGCTGGATATCTTTGACCATTTCCCCTTCGAGCTTTACCCGCTTCGATTTGAGGCTCTTACCAAAATAAAGGCGATGTAATTCAAGTATTTCACCCAGACGTCCAACTGGATTCAAGTGATCGTCAACTCGGCAGTCTACCCAGCGATCATTGTAGCCGCCAAAGCCGGCCTTTTGTTTAACCACCAACAGAGCTGCCGATTGACGGCCGCGGCGATCACCGCCAGCGCGAGCGCCCCTCTCCAAGGCAGCAAACAGGCGTTCGGGCAATTCGCCTTTTGCCTCGAGGAACGCATGCTCCATCTCGCTTACCACTTCTGAGCCGGCCAAAATATTGCCTTGAATGGCATAACCGGCCCCGGTCAACCCGCCTGCCCAATCGGGGCAGGACTTACCAGTAAAAGATGCGGCCCTTCCTTTGGCATCTACCAAACCGACTTGTCTGGCTTCACGGTCGTTGTCGCCAGCCAGGAGCTTGGCCAGCGTTTGCTCTACGGAAAGCCCGCTGGCCATCAGTTCCAGTCCGCGCGGGCCGAATGCGGGGTTTGACAATGACTGCGTGGCGACCGCGCCCGTCCTGGCTTTGGCCCAAGGTACAACAGCGCCAACGGCCGGGAACTTGGATGCGACCGCGATGCCCCAAGCCTGCGATTCGAGATCGCAGGCGACAATTGAAAAGACTGAAAAGTAGGACATTCGGAAGATTAAGAACAAAAGAAGGGCGGGTTGCCCACCCGCCCTTGTAGTCTGATCGAGGCTATTTAGGCCTTGGCTTTTTCTTTTTGCGTTTTGGCAGGCATTTCAAGTACCTGATCGACCAAGCCGTATTCGACTGCGCCCTTGGCATCCAGATAGAAATCACGATCAGTATCGCGCTCGATGACTTCGAGAGGCTGGCCGGTGTGCCTTGCAAGAATCCCGTTAAGTGAGGCCCTCTGCCGTAGTATTTGTTTGGCAGCAATCTCGATATCGCTGGCCTGGCCCTGCGCACCGCCCAAAGGTTGATGCATATGGATGGTTGCGTGGGGCAGGGCGTAGCGACGCGATTTCGTGCCGGCGGTCAATAAAACCGTCCCAAACGAGGCGGTAACGCCCACTGCCACCGTGCTGATCGGGTTGGATATCATGGTCATAGTGTCATAGATCGCGAATCCGGCATAAACCTGGCCGCCCGGCGAGTTAATATACATCTGAATTTCCTTGTCGGGATCTTCGTTATTCAGAAACAGTAATTGAGCCACGATAACGTTGGCAACCTGATCATCAATCGGTGTGCCAAGGAAAATAATACGCTCCTTAAGCAACAGTGAATAGATGTCGTAGGCTCGTTCTCCGCGACCGGTGGTCTCCACCACCATTGGGACAACATCTTGATAATTTGGAATGGTCATATCCTCTCTCATTTCTTTGTGGTTGGCTTCTTACCTGTAGATTTCACTTTGCGTCATCACTGGATCTTGCGGTTGGCTGCGTCTGTCGCTGGGGGGCCAAGGCTTATTCAGAATCTTTGGACTCTTCCTTGTTGGCGGCATCCGACACACCCTCATCGCTTTCAGAGGCCTGTTGATCATCGCTCTCGGGCGCCTTGACCTCAGGCTTATACTCACCCGTTGCGATTGCTTTTAATCTATCCAGCGTTCGACGTGTGAGCAACCGGTTGGCAGATTCCATCGCAACAGCCTCAGCGACGCGCTGCTGGCCTTGTTTTCCACCGCGAATCTTGTTCATGTTCACGCCCTGCATTTGCAGGTCAACGAGGGTGTTATTGAACTCTTGATCGAGGGACTCGTTATCGACTTCGATCTTTTCCTGACGTGAAACTTCATCCAGGATCAACGAGCGTTCAAGCCTTTTCTTTGCGACCGGCTTGGCCTCCTCTTCAAAGAACTTTACCGCATCAGAATTGCGCATTTTATAGTATGTCTCGAGGTCAAGACCCTGTTGGGCAAGCCGCTGACGCAAATCATCCACAACATGCTCAGCTTCATGATCGAGCGACTGTTGGGCGTATTTTATGGTGGTGTCTTCCTTGATCTTATCCACCAACTTTGTAAAGTACTCGTCATCGTATTCAGTCCGTGCCCGCGCCTCAATGTCTTTAGTCAATACGTCTTTCAGGGCCTCCAACGATTCGTATTTACCCGCCGTCTTGGCGAACTCGTCATCGAGGGGAGGTAAAGTAACCGAGCGCACTGTTTTAATGGCAACTTCAATGTCCACAAACTCGCCTGCGAGCGTATCGTCAGAAAAATCTTTCGAGTAAGTGTTGGTAACGGTTTTGGTCTCGCCTGCTTTCAATCCGACCAATTGTCGTGCGAATCCGGGAAACGGAAATTCGTTTTCGCGGTCTTCCTTTCGGACAATCGTGGCAAATCCGCCACGCGTCAAAGATTCTTTCTCAGACTTCAGATCTACCAGCAGGTAGTCGGCTTCCTGGGCCCCGCGCTCAACTGTCTCGGTTGATGCATACATCTGGCGCAGCTCTTCCAGGGCTTCGTCAAGTTTGTCCTTTCCAGGCGCATTAAATTCGTAGGGAAGACGAACGCTCGAATAGTCGCCCAAAGTTACTTCGGGCACAAGCGGCACTTTGAAAGTGAATTTCGGCGTTTCCGTGCCGTCGACTTTTTCCAGAGAGCCGGCGGCGGCGGGGTTGATCTCTGCCTCTTTTAGCATGTCCGGATAGACTTCGTCTACGAGAAGATCAACGGCCTGCTCATATACCGCGGCATCGCCATAATAGCGAACGATGACTTCGTAGGGGGCCTTCCCAGGACGAAAGCCCGGAATCTTTCCGCGCTCCGCCAGCTTCCGTGCAGCGCGGTGCTTGGCGGCCTCCAATCGGTCAGGCTCCACTTCGACTACCACCTGAGCTTGATGATCATCTTGAATCGTTTTTTCGAATTTCAACTTTATTCTCCATGCAGACCAATGAGGGTCCAAGTTTGATGGGGACGGTGGGACTTGAACCCACACGCCTTGCGGCACATGATCCTAAGTCATGCCTGTCTGCCAATTCCAGCACGTCCCCTTGCTTGGAATGCGGCGAAATTATAAAGCACCGCAGGAAGACCGTCAATAAAGAGGGGCAGATGTTAACTTAATGCTTATACGGCTTTTGGTATAATTGCCACCTATGTCTCGAGTAATTAATCCTGATTCGGCTGGAAAGCAGCGTACCCAGCTTACTAAAGCCATTGTCCTTTCCATCCGCGAACTGGCGCGGCAAACGGACACCGGCCCGGAAACCCGCGACCTGGCTGCTTTTATTGCCTGTGCCTTAAAAACCATTTCTGAAGGAATTGATGCCAGCGTAACTGCCTGGGAAAAACGTGATTATTGGATCAAGGCAGACAAGTTCCGAATGGAATGGGCATGGGCCGGCTCACTAGCCGAAAAAATGAGGATTGCCGTTCTCTCCGAAGACTGGCCAACTGTTGCCATGCTTTCGGCGCAGGTTGCACAGAAGTTCAGCAAGATCCAGGTAAGTGAAAACCACAGACTTGGCAAACCCTGGGTTGGAGCCTACATGCAACTGAGCACGAAATAAACAGCTCCGAAGGCCCTCGTCTTTGGAGTTGTTCTTACTGCCTGAATGGGGGGGTATTTCCTGCCCGTACATCCGATGTATTTATCAGGTGCAAAGGAATACAATACACTCAGTAATGATCTATATTGCAGCCTTACGCAATGCATTCCGCGCGGGGAGAACCTGCGGAAGGTGCGTACGGCCTAATAATAGGAGCAGATATGAGTGTATACACAAACCATGAGCTGGAGCCAGGTGAATTCTCAAAGTCATGTTATAGTTTAAAGGAGTTGTCATGAGCATATTATCGGATTTTTCAAATGGGTTGACATCGGCTGTAGACAAGGCAGGGGTTGCCACTGTCCTGGTGGACGCCCGGCGGCGTTATCACGCAACCGGAATCGCCTACGCGGAGGATCTGGTTTTGACCGCCGACCATGTTGTTACGCGTGATGACAACCTGAACGTTTCCACAGGGAACGGAAAGACCTATTCCGTAACGATCGCGGGACGCGATCCGGGCTCTGACCTTGCACTTTTGCGGTTGGGAGAAAAGGCGCTGTCCCCCGCCAAACTTGCGCAGGCCGGACCGAAGGTCGGTCAGCTTGTCCTGGCTCTTGGCCGTCCCTCGAACAACGGCATGCAGGCCTCCTGGGGAATTATCACTGCGCTCGGTGGGCCGGCCCGGACCGGCCGCGGCGGATTGCTTGATGAATATATTGAGACAGAGACGACTTCGTATCCCGGCTTTTCAGGAGGACCATTGGTAGATACAGAGGGTGAAGTGCTTGGCCTAAACACTTCGGGGCTCACCCGTGGAGAGGCGCTTACGATCCCATCCAAAGTCGCCTGGCGTATCGCCGACTCGCTTGAAAAACATGGGACTGTAAAGCGCGGATACCTCGGTGTCCGAACGCAGGCTGTCGATGTGCCGGAATCTGCACGCAATATGCTCAAGAGTAACCAGGAACATGGTCTGCTTGTTTTGTGGCTTGAGGATAAGGGTCCGGCTCAACAGGGCGGCTTATTGGTAGGCGATATTCTTGTGGCCGTAAGCGGTCGGCCCGTCGGCGATCCGGATGACCTTTTTTCCGTGCTGAATAGTGATACTGTAGGTAAGTCCATCGCGGTCGAAGTACTTCGCGGAGGAAAACCGGAGACGCTCAAGGTTAGTGTGGGAGAAAGAAAATAGTTTGATCCGAGTCCTGCTGGTCGCTCCATCGCCCGCGTTGCGGGCAGGGTTTCGTTCCCTGCTCTCGTCAGATGATGAGATCAAAATAGTTGACGAACGAAATGAATGGAGCGACTCTTTACAAGACAAACAGTGCGAAGTCGACGTGGTGGTTACCACGTCGACTTCGCACCTTGCTTATTCCGACTATTCAGCCGAAACTGTTCAGCCGGCTGCGATCTTATTCCTGCGGGATGAACCACTAAGTAATAGATTTTTGATCCCAGCTTCCCGAGCGTGGGGAATCCTGCCACTGGATGCCTCGGCGGACGAATTATGCGCTTCGATCCATGCATTGGCACACGGATTAATCGTCGGGACTCATCAACTGTTGTTTTCTGCTTCTGAAGAACAGACCATGGCGCGCGGGCCGTTGACCGATCGCGAGGCCGAAGTATTAGCTCTGCTTGCCAAAGGTCTGGCCAACAAGCAGATTGCTGTCCTGCTGGGTATCAGTGAACACACCGTTAAATTTCACGTGTCGTCCATATACGCCAAATTGAACGCAACCAACCGGACCCAGGCGGTTCGGGAAGGCCTACGCAATGGGTGGATTGTTCTGTGAGATTACGTCGAATTTTCTTTCCCGCTCCAATTGCATAAGATGACGTTCTGTATTATTTAGCAGCTCGATCATCAATTCGCGGATGTGGTGGTTGAGGAAATGATTCTCCAGCGTTGACAGAGGGAGAAAACGGGCGCCGGCGACCACATGGATGCAGTTTGACGCACCGCACAGGCAGATAAACGGTGAGCTCATTTCCCATTCTGTGGAGGGGTAGAAGAAGGTGAGTTCATCACCGGCTGCCAAGTCGCGAGCGGCGAATACCAACATCCGTGTAGTATCAAGGAAAGCGCTGGGATCGCACGAATGATTCATGGACGCCAACTCCTTCACTTCCACGTGCTGATCGCGTCCAATTTGTACGGTGAACTGATTCGGCTTGTTATAGAGCGATTCGGTTGGGATCGGGCAAATGATCTCGCCCTTCTTGTATGCTTCTTTAGTTGCCAGGCTCCTGTATTTATTTTGGGTCCGGATAACCAGCGATGCAGGTGTGTTCATTTTGAGTTTATAATCTTCCTTTCATTGGTATGTTTGTTTCATATTGTTTTGCATTACCTTGTAATCATTCATAATATATAACGATATATATCCAATTACAAGGTTTTATATCATTGGATTCGAAAACTTTAAGGTTCAAAAAAGAGACAGATACATGACTTATCCGCCTCTTTCTTGAAGCTAACATCATTGATTAAAAAAGTGATGACTGAAGTGCCGGACGTTTTCCATTCAACAATATGAATGGGGCAGCCTTCTCGGCAAGGATGCCTAGTTTTCGCAGCGATGAAAGTTCATTGAGTTGGGTGGAGCGCCGCGTGCGGAGTATTGCCTCAGCGCCTTTGAGTCCGACTCCCGGAATGCGAAGCAAATCCCTTCGGTCCGCATGATTAATTTCAACCGGTTGTTCCATTAAATTTGTTTTAGCCCAGGCGAGTTTGGGGTCGGTCTGAAGAGGCAGGAAGCCGTTATCGACAAATGGTAAATCTTCCAGATCAAAGCCATAATCCCTCAGAAGAAATGAGGCCTGGTACAAACGATGTTCGCGCCATGGGTCGGTTGGCGTCTTATTTTCAAAGGGTGTGTCGGCGATGGGATGAAAGGCGGAAAAATAGGCCCGCTTGAGCCGAACAGTCTTGTTTAGCCAGGAAGTAGTTGAAAGCAACTCCAGGTCCGTTTCATCAGAGCCACCCACAACAAATTGAGTAGTCGTTGATGGCCAGCGTCCATTCCAACCCTTGTAGGATGGTTGGCGTTCCCTTATCTCTTCGACCCATTTTAGCGGACGAAGCAACTCATCAAGAAATTGTTTGTGGGGCGCGAGACGAGCCAATCTCTCTGTATTCGGAGCTTCAAGATTTACAGAAACACGGTCGGCCAACTGCATAACGCGTTCGACTTGAGCTCTTTCCGCTCCCGGCATGATTTTCAAATGGATGAAACCGCGGAAATCAAGCTTATGCCTGAGTATTTCAGCCGTAGCGACAAGCTTATCTTGGGTCCGCAATCCGCCGCCTGTGATGCCCGAGCTCAAGAAGACGCCCTCCGCGATCCCTGCCCGGTTCAGCTCGAGAAAGAGTCTGGCAAATTCTTCCGGCTTGAAGGTCGCGCGACGGAAATCCCGCCCGGAACGGAATGGACAGTAAAAACAATCGCGCTCGCAGGCGGACGTAAGAAGGGTCTTGAGCAACCTGATGCTTTTCCCGTTTGGAAGCTGCGCCGGGTGGACAAAAATTGCGGATTTCTGTTTGGGGGTAAAGCAGTCGGGCCTCGGTCCAGCTATTTGGGCAGGCGGCTGCCCGCCGGCCTCTTCGGCCGGTTCCAGTTCCATTTGGCTGGTGAGCATCTTCAATTGGACCAATGCATCCATGCCATGCATTATAGAACATTTATTCTAATTGTCAAGTTGTTGTCTGATGGGCAGCGTTACTTCAAATACAGACCCTTCACCAATTTTGCTAGTCGCCTTGATTTCCCCGCCATGGACTTGAACAATCCAAGCGACAATTGAGAGGCCGAGCCCGCTCCCGGTGGGGGAGTCGGAGTCTTCATCGAGGCTTCGTGATCTTGCGCTGTCAACGCGATAGAAGCGATCAAATAGATGAGGCAAATTTTCAGGGGCAATTCCTGGCCCGGTGTCCGAGACGCGCAGGACAGCTGAATCCCTGTTATTCCCGGAACTTAACACCGTATCGATTTTCACTTTTTGATGGGCGCCGCTGTATTTAATTCCATTTTCAATCAAATTGCTGATCATTTGAATCAGATATTGACGGTCGCCATAAATACATAGCTCAGGCAGTTCGCCTAGTTCAAGGGTAACGTTTTGCCGTTCCGCTACAACAGACATTCTCTCCGCCGCCTCGACTGCAACATCGCTCAGATCCAGGTCTTCCAATTGCAGATTGGCCTGCCCAGCATCCATGCGGGCGAGGGTCATCAGATCATTGACCAGCCGCGTCATCCTGGTGCTTTCAGCGTCCACTGTCTGTAGTGCATGCTGGTATTCGCCCGTATTGCGATGGCCTGTGAGCACGCGACCAACTTCCAGGTTAATAATGGTCAGAGGTGTCCGCAGTTCATGACTGGCATCCGCAAGAAACCGGCGCTGACGGTCGAAGGCTGCCTGCAAACGTCCCAGCATGTCATCGAACGTGCCCGCCAATTGTGCGAGCTCATCATGCCCGCTCAGATTCAGACGCCGGCTAAGGTCGCTTTCACTGATGTTATGCGCCGCGTGGGTGATCGCCTTGACCGGCCGCATGGCCCGATCCGCCAACCATAAACCTCCCAGAAAAGCCACAACCAGCATTCCTATACTTCCCACCAGGAGCGACAGCGCCAGGCGGTTTAGTTGGTCGGTCAAAGGAGAGGGACTGCCTAGAATCAGAAAGCCAAGAAGTGCATCATGCCGCAGGACTGGAATAACGAGGAACAGATAGTCTTGACTCGCTGCTGCCTTATTTGAGTCTACGAGGGCTATGGATTGCTGGTAAACGTTGAAATCCTGAGTTTGGCTCGCGGCCGGGATTAGTGTACCGATCAAACTCGCCGGGTCGGTGGGAGTCACTCCCCAGTTTTGCAGGATCTGACCGTTCATGTCCACAAGGATTAGCAGGTCACCGGTTTGCAGGGGAGCTTCATTGCTCGGGACTGCATTTGGGGATAGATTTGAATCTTGCCAGGCAGGGCTGCGCAGATAAGTCTGCAATCGAGCAAGCTTCCCTTGCATATTGCCGACTGCGTCAAATTGAAGATCGCGTGATTGGGTAAGGTAGATAAAGGTGCTGAATACAGCCAGCACAATTGCCAGGATCAAAACAAACCACAAGGTGATCCGAAAACGAATACTGTGAAAGAAAGACAATAGGGAGGTACCCAGCGACCTAGCCCTACTCATTATTTGCGCTCCGGGTCATGCAAACGATAACCTGCTCCTCGCACAGTCTCGATTAACTTGACGTCGAATGGGTCGTCGACTTTACGACGCAAACGCCGTATGTATACATCTACAACATTTGAAGAAATGCTCTGGTCGTAATCCCACAGGTGGGCAATAACCATTTCGCGGGTAATAAGCCGGTTTGGATTACGCAGCATATATTCGAGCAGGGAGTATTCTTTGGCTGTTAAATCCAGAGGAGTGTCTGCCCGCCAGGCATAGTGGGTGGACGGGTCAAGTCGGAGGTCTTCAATGATCAGGTCGCCGCTTTTATTACCCGAATCCCGGCGCAGCAGGGCGCGAAGGCGCGCCCGGAGCTCCTTGATCTCAAAAGGTTTTACCAAATAATCATCCGCCCCGCTGTCAAGGCCGAGCACTCGATCGTCTAGCGCATCCCGGGCGGTCAACATAAGGATGGGGGTCACCATTTTTTGGTCGCGCAACGAGCGGCAGACCTCGATACCATCCCTCTTGGGCAGCATGAGGTCGAGAATAATCACATCGTACGGCGTCAGGAGAGCCATGTCCTCGCCCTCAACGCCATCATAGGCGGCGTCCACTGCATACCCGTCCTCAACGAGGGTTGCCCGCAAAGAGTTGCTCAGGCGATGGTTGTCTTCGATCAATAGAATCCGCATAGGCTTTTTCTCTCTGTACGGCTTATTGTAGCACTCGAATATGTATAGAAGATGACAGCCCGTTTACACCCGATTTACATCAACTTCATCTCGTTGTAATCTTTAGTCTGTATACTGAGCAAGTAATATGTTCTGGAGGACCTATGAAAAAGCAGTTAATCGCATTACTCGCCGCTCTTCTCATGACCGCCTGTGTGGGGGGCGCGATGTTAGCAATCGGCGGCGTAGCGTTATTTAATCCGAATGGTACAACGGCCGCAAACTCAACGGTGCAGGCGGCACAGGTGGTTGATACGAGTTCATCGCAACAATCACAGATTCAACAGTTGCAGGGACTTATTTCCCAGTATCAGGCCCGTGACCAGCAGTACCAGGCTCGGGACAGCCAGTATCAACAGCAACTGGACCAGGCAAATGCCCAGCTCCAACAGGCACAGCAAGAAATGCAACAAGTTCAGGCGCTGTTAAACGCGTTACAGGAGCGAGGCTTGATAACAATAACTTCAGATGGACGTATCTACATCAACAGGTAGAGAGCGAGGAAAGAATGAGATATTTTAAATTTGGTTTGCGCCTTTGGATCGCTCTCACGAGCGTATCAAGTTTTTTGTTAGGATGGATCATGCTGGCGCATGCACCCAAGCCGGTCCAGAATGTTTCTTCCTCATCGACTTCATTTGCCACCCCTTTGCCGACGCTCGCGCCGCTTTCCAGCCAGGGCTTTGGAACTGACCAAAATAACGGAAATTTCTTCCAAAGCTCCCCGTTCTCTCTCCAACCATCGAATAATAATTTCGCCCCCGCTCCCCGGCCCCTCTTTCGAACAGGCGGTTCATGATGCAGTCTCTTGAATTCAGAGCAATGAATACTTCGATACTTTTAGCTGCGGAGGGGGATGAATGGGCTGCTGCAGGGCTGCAGGCTGTGCGGGCCTTCATCGAAGTATCCGAGCAGCGCTTTAGCCGCTTTCTGCCTAATAGCGAGCTATCCACACTAAATCGCGCGGCGGGGGAGTGGTATTCGGTTTCGGAGGATCTGCTGGAACTGCTCACGTTATCCCTTGGCTATTTTGATGAAACCGATGGCATCTTCGATCCTTCCATACTGCCTGATTTGAAACGAGCTGGCTACGATAAGACTATGGATATTCTGCGTGAACAGGGCAACGTCGACGCACCGGCACAAGCCAGAGTTGGCCGTCCGGCCTTCACAGAAATTGAGCTTGATTTTGCAGACAGGCGTGCTCGGTTACCCCATGGCTTGCAACTTGATTTTGGCGGAATAGCCAAAGGCTGGATCGTTGGGAAAGCCTCAAATTTGCTTAGGACTTACACACCGATCTGTGCGATCAGTGCCGGGGGGGATATATCCTTCACTGGCATTCCGCTAGATGGCTCGAGATGGCGAGTTCGAGCTGGAAGACCCGCGCGACCCCAGACAAACCCTAGCCGAGTTATATGTTGACCAGGGCGCCGTAGTCACTTCTTCGGTCGCGAAGCGTATTTGGCACCAGAATGGGCAAATGCGCCACCATTTGATCGATCCACGGACCGGAGAGCCCGCACTAACCGACTGGCTTAGCGTAACAGTCATTGCAGCGGAGATAACAGCCGCTGAAGCCTATGCAAAGGCCTTGTTGATTGGCGGCGAAGCTGAGGTCGACCGCCTCACATCGAGAAACCCAGAGTTGGCCTATATTGCCGTGGATTCTGATGGTGGAATTTCAGGTTCACATCTTGGGAAGGAGTATCTGAGTGACTTCGAACTCGTCTATCGTTAACAAAAAGCCTGCTTCAAGCACAGGGCAACTTATCAAAATCCTCGGGATCATTGTGCTGGTTGGATTTGCCTTTATTGCGATAGTGGGTTTATTTTGGTTTTATCAAACGCCAACCGGGGGTTCTTTGGCTCAATTACTCCAATCCATCTTCGCGATGAATACGGTACAGGCCTGGTGGTACGTGACACGGGCAGCCGGACTCATGTCATATTTTCTACTGTGGCTATCGATGGTGTGGGGTATGGCAATCTCCACCAAGCTCTTTCATCCAAGCGTTGATGGAACCTACTCATACGATTTCCATGAGTTTCTCTCTTTGCTCGGCTTGGGTTTCGTTCTGCTGCATGTGATCGTCTTGATGCTCGACCAGTTCCTGCCGTTCTCTATCTGGCAGATCATGATCCCATTCATTGATATATATCGTCCTTTTTGGGTAGGGATGGGAATAGTCGGCTTCTATCTGACGCTATTGGTTACCGTGACATTCTACCTGCGCAGGGCAATCGGGATGCAGGCCTTCAGAAGCATCCACACTTTGAGCCTGCTCGGTTACCTGGGCGCGACACTTCACGGATTGTTCGCGGGGACCGACTCGGCACTTCCGGTCGCCAAAGTCCTTTATGGCGGAACATTTCTGGTGATAATTTTCATGACGATCTATTGGTTGGTAATGAGCAAACTGAACAAACGCGCAAGGGCCCCGGTAAAAGCGCGCGTTGAGCCCAGAAGAGCATATCAGCCACTCGGACAAAATCATAGATAGCAGTGGGGGAGAAGTTTATTTCAATCTGGTTGCTTGGGATTTGCTTTTGGCCATCAAGCGCAACTTCAAGCAACCAGGAGATAGATAGATTGCCCTAGCATTAATCGATCAAAACTAATAGTGCTTATCTGAAGATAGGGGACCTTGACAAGCCGAGATTTACCGGCTATACTCTCTATGCTTCACTTAAGTACTATTAAGGAAAGCATAAGGATACTCGGTATGCCCGAAACGAGGCGATGTGCTGTATGTGGAATTCCGATAACCAGAGTGCGCTTTTCGCGCTCGGCTGAAAGAACTACTTGCAGCAGAAAGTGTGCGGGTTCGCTCTTCAAACTCAGCGGACAAAATCGCAACTGGAAGTACACCAAACCTGGCGGAGGTCGCTGGAAACTTGGAGGTTATATTGCGGTTGCCAAGTCTACTCTAAAAGATGAGGAGCGTTATCTGGTTGATACGGATGACCTGCATTACATTCTGGAGCATCGCCTGGTAATGGCACGTCATCTGGGTAGACCATTAGAGCGAGGCGAGTTGGTCAGACATTTGAACGGCAACAAATCAGATAATCGTTTAGAGAACCTTGCTCTTGGCACCCATCTTGAAAACACAATGGATCATGTGGCTCTCCGTAATGAACTCGCCCTCTGGAAAAATATTGCTCTGACATTGCTGTCAATACTTTCGCATGACGGCGACAAATGACAGTTATCACCATCAAAGTTGCCATACACAGGTATCTTGATTCGGTTAGAATGGCGCGAAGCAAGAACACTCACGCGACCTATTCATTTGCCTTGCAGGCTTTCGAGGCCTTACTTATGGACAAGAAAGTTGACTTGGATTCTTCTGTTTCCAAAATTCCTGAAGATGGTATAGCGTGGTTTGCAACTTACCTCAATCATCACTCACCTGCCACAGAACAGCTCTATTTACAATCAGTCAAAGGCTTCTACAAGTACCTTTCCGCGGAACGCCTGGCAGACATCAACCTTTCCCGCATAGATTTGCTTAAACAACAACGCGCTCGCCGTCCTGGAGTCCGGTTGCCCCAATTCCCTCAAAATGACATCGAGAATTTATTGAGGTCGGTTGCCGACCCAATTTTCCTGCAGGGCAAAAGCGACAACGAACGCTTACGCGCATTAAGGGACCGGGCGTTTCTGCTCACCCTGGCCGACACAGGGTTGCGCGTCCACGAAGCCTGCAGACTTCGTCGCGGAGATATCGATTGGAACGAGGGGCGAGCTGTGATCATTGGCAAGGGAGATAAGCAAGCCGTCGTTCGATTTTCATCCCGTTCGATGAAGGCGATCAAAGATTATCTTTCCGTGCGTAGCACTTTGGACGGCGAATCAGGAAAACCATTGGGCGCCCTGCCCCTCTTCGCTCGCCATGATAAAGGCGCAGGCGCCAAGATCAAAACAATAACGACAGCGACCGGCCGCAATATTGTAAAGGAGCGCGTTGAGGAGATTTTGGGCGAAAACGCAAAAGGTACGATCACCCCTCATTCTTTCAGGCATTATTTTGTGACCACGGTGCTGCGCGCCTCCGGGAATCTTAAGTTGGCCCAGGAATTAGCACGCCACAGCAACATCCAAGTCACCCAACGATATGCACATCTATCAAACGATGAGTTGGATAAGGGCTATTACGAGATATTTGAAAAAACCAAAGGGAGAGAAGAAACCGATCACCCATCCCCCATTTAATCCCGCAGCCCATGGATGGCGTTATCCCTCAAACGGAAGGTTGACGTCAGAAAGTTTCTGCAACAATTCGTCGCGCATGTCGAGCGCACTGGATGGGCTGTAGGAGAATAGATTCTGAAGCTCATCGGGGTCTTCAACAAAATTATAGAATTCGAAAGGGGTGCCGGCCTCCGGATACTTATAATAGGTCAGGCGGTAGGGATTTTTCGTCAGCGATATTGACGTTCTGGTGAGGGGGGCAAAGGAGGCATTGCTTTTTGCATCCACAGTGAAGATGCTGCGAGACGAGTCTTCATTACCGCCGAACCCCGGAAGCAATTGACCTTCGGCCCAGGCCGGACTCGGGTTGCCCGTCATTTTTGCCAGTGTAGGAAGCAGATCGACGCTGCTCGTAAAAGCCCGAACATCCTTACGTCCTCTTTGTCCCGGGGTCGAGATAACGAGCGGAACATGCATGATGGATTCATAAATCAGTCGAGTCCAATGACCAATTTCGCCCCGTTCAAACAATTCGCCATGGTCCGAGGTCACCACAACATAGCTGCGGTCCAACAACCCGGAAGTTTTCAGGTAATCGAATAAGCGCGTAACTTCTGCATCCCAACTTGCTACATATCGGTCATAGAGCAGCCTGGTCGCATTCGAAAACGCGGCGTCGTTCTGGGTATAGGCCAAAGGGTGGATTGGCTTGTCCACAGGCTTCCAACCATCATTACTGAATTTGTCGACAAATGCGGCAGAGGGGTGATAGAGGCCGTGTGGCGGATAGAAATGCAGGTAAGCAAAGGACGGCTCCTTCAGACGGCTCAGAATTTTAATTCCGCCATCCACGAGGTCCTCCAGCCGGTATAATTCTGTGGCGTCAGGGAGACCAGTGGGATAATTTGTTCTATATTCCTTGGTTTCTCTCACCCTCTTAAACAAAACCCACAAACGATAAAGCGATCCCCAAAAAAGCGAGCTGTCGGCCCCATCTCCAGTCTGGAAAATATTATCTTCGAAGCTGGAATATGCTATACGTTCGTCCTTCCTGAAGATGGGCGCGTTGTACACAAGGGAGCGCTCCACATCAAAGCTGCTGCTTTCGAAATGGACGTCAATATAATTCTCTGCCTGACTTAATAGGAGATCAGCAAACCTGTTCTGAGCAAAGCCAACCGTATTAAGGGTATGGGAAAGGGCCGCAAAAAGCTGATGGTTTACCTGTGAATGGATGATTCCGCCGGCGCTCAATTGGAACGCACGATGCGTCCAAGGATGGAGGCCTGTTAGCAGCGACGCCGTCCCTGGCACGGTGAACGTCCCCGCGGAATAATGATTATGGTAGACCGTGGCGTTCTCTGCGAAGCGCTCCAGGTTGGGCATCGTGTCGCGAACATACCCGTACAAAGGCACATGCAGGGCTGACCATGCATCGAAAACGAGCACGATCACGTTGGGTTTGTCCACGGCCAGGCGTGGATTACTCAATTTAACCAGAGGCTGAACGGCCCAAGTCAAAGGAAGTAGCGAGGTAAGTTTTAAGAAATCCCGCCTTGAGAGAGTAAATTTTGTCCGCATGGTTTACCTATAACAAGTTTCTGACAATTACCACGAGGGCGCCTATCATCCCCAGCGGGATATAGATGTAACCGAAAATGCTAAATTGATCCACTAATTTCGACAGATACTTTTGCAGCCGGGGGCTGTGATGAAAAAGGAATAACAGACCGATGAGCCCTGCGATACCGATTAGGAAGCCTGTATAAATAGGTCGAAGAGGAGAATAATCATTTCGGATAAGATTCTGAAAGAAGCCAGCCTTATAATATGCTTGGAATAAGATAAATCCGATTGTCGCAACCAGAATAATCAAGAAACCTTTATATCGGAAACCGGACTTGAGCCAATGCGAGGGCAACAGCATGCTTAGAATTGCCAGTCCCCCGGTTACCAGCACGCTTTCCAATAAGGCAAAAGCCATCATATAGAAAAGAATCGCGGCGATATCTCCCAACGCCATGTAGAGCATAAATGATGGTATTTCGAAAAGGAAGCCACGGATGGACCAGCCGAACAGAACGAATACAACCACATTAAGTACGCTCAGAATCTCGGTGCGTGCCGGAAGCCTTTTCCCAATTACCGCTAAACCCGAAGCCGAATTATGCATGATTTCCACCCATTATAACGCTCGATTTTCTGGAGCATTACTTGCTCTCCGCCATTTTCCTTGACACACATCGCTTTTACATGATAAACTCATCAAGCTTTAATATTTATCTCAATAGAAAGGAGGCGCACTTCATGATTTGCATGTTCGTTTATATCACCCCTTGTAAAGATTCCGGAGCTTTATTACGTTCGCGGAGCGCGCCTGTTGACTGTACCTAGGTCTCGTCTGTTATTTTCTCGACCTCAGCCACGGTTGCGCCCAGCACCGTGGCTTTTTTTATGATTTTCTTTATGATTTTCAAGGAATGAACCATGAATCGCACTGAATCCAACCTCAACACCTTTGATTTTCGGCAAGCTCTTAACGAAAATCGTCTTCTTGGCGTCTGGCGCATGATGACCGACTTCCGCATCCCTTATCTGGGCGCTACCGCTGCATTGGCCATATCGGCATCGGCGAAGACTTGCACCTATCTTTTGCTCGGTTACTTCGCCGATAGCGTGTTGGTGCGGAAAATCTATATCGGTGGCACGCTGGACAAAACCCTGCTGATGATCGGTGCCGGATTTATTGGGCTGGCGGCCATGGAGGGTACGTTTTCATTCCTGGCGGGACGATTGGCGGCTTACACGGCTGAAGGCATAACCAGGCGGCTGCGGGACTTTCTCTTCGATCACATTCAGCGGCTGAGCTTTTCTTACCACAGCCAGACACCCACGGGCGACCTGATCGAGCGGGTCACGTCTGATGTGGATGCGCTCCGACGATTCTTCACTGAGGAAGCGATCGGGATGGGACGGATCATCCTTTTGTTCTTTATTAACTGGTTTGCGATCCTCAATCTAAACGAACAACTGGGTTGGGTATCCATAATCGTGATCCCGTTCATCCTGTTGGCGTCTCTGTGGTTCTTTAAAAAGGTGACGAAGCGCTACGAAGATTATCAGGCGCAGGAAGCTATTCTTTCCACTACCCTGCAGGAAAACCTGACCGGCGTTCGCGTGGTCAAGGCCTTTGCCAGGCAGGAATATGAGAAATCCAAATTCGAAAGAGACAACCTCGGCAAATTCCTGAAAGGGAAACTCCTGTTGATCATGCACTCGCTTTTTTGGCCACTGTCTGACATCGTGCTCGGTTTCCAGATGTTATTCGGTTTCGTGTTTGCATCCATGATGGCCATTCACGCAGAGATCACGGTCGGCACTTATGTTGCCTACGTAGGTTTGGTAGTCTGGCTGATCTGGCCGATCCGAAATCTGGGACGCATGATCGTACAGACTTCCACGGGCATGGTCTCTTATAGTCGATTGATGGAAATCGTGAGACAAGCCCGGGAGCCACTTACGGAGGGCCGTGTTGACCCTGCAGGCCCAGTGGAGGGCGATATCGTCTTTGAAGCCGTTTCCTTTACGTATGAAGATGGCGATTCGGAGGTCTTGAAGAACATCTCGTTCCATATAAAGCCCGGACAATCCATCGCGCTGCTAGGATCAACCGGATCAGGCAAGACTTCGCTGGTCAACCTCCTGCCACGGTTCCATGAATACACAAGTGGCCGGATCCTGCTGGATGGCCTCGAACTGAAGGATTACCCGCGCGAATACTTGCGTACACAGATAGGGATCGTCCAGCAGGAACCGTTTCTCTTTAGCCGTTCAATCCGCGAAAATATTATGTACGGGGTAGGCCGGCAGGTCACTCAGCAGGAAGTAGAACGAGCCGCACAGGCCGCGGCGATCCACGAGGTTATATTATCCTTCCCCGATGGATACAACACCCTGGTTGGCGAAAAAGGCGTCACCCTGAGCGGTGGCCAAAAGCAACGGGTCACGATTGCCCGCACTCTGCTTAAGAACCCGCGCATCCTTATCCTGGATGATTCGACCTCATCAGTGGATACCGAGACCGAGGCAGAGATCCGTTCTGCGCTTTACCAATTGATGGAGAAGCGAACCACCTTCATAATCGCCCATCGAATTCAGTCGGTGATGAATGCAGACCTGATCCTGGTCTTGGATAAAGGCACGATCGTTCAAATGGGTCCGCATGAACAGCTGGTCAAAGAGCAATTTAGCATGTATCGCCAAATATACGATATTCAGACACGGATAGACGAGGAATTACAAGAAGAGATCGCCAACGTAAATTAGTATTCATCGCCCAGAGACAGCCTTAACACAAAGGGTTGGCAGCCGGCGTAAGGCCAGGAAAACAGCATTCCATGGCGCTCCTGGCTGCCTTCCCTGCAGGTCATCTCCTCGGAGCGATGACTTTTGGAGATAAGTAATGTCGGACGAACTTATTGAATTAGAAGAAGAAGAATATACATCCAATTTGACCGGGCCGGTATTTAAACGGATCATCGGACTGATGAAACCTCATCTCAAATGGGTTATTGGTTTCCTGGTCACGATTGCCCTGACATCGGTGGGCGATGCCTATTTTACCTATTTGAACAAACAGATAATTGATACAGGTATTGAGCTCGGCAACCCGGCAGCGGTGATGCATATTGCAGGCATCTATGGTTCCCTGATCCTCATTCAAGCAGGGACGGTGTTCACCTTCATATACCTGGCTGGCGTCCTTGGTGAGAGGATCCAGTACGATCTGCGCAGGATGATGTTCAACCATCTTCAGGATCTATCGCTTTCCTATTATGCAGAGAATGCGGTTGGGCGCCTGATTGCACGCGTAACTTCGGATAGTGGCCGCGTAGCAGACCTGATGACCTGGGGTGTAGTGGATACAACCTGGGCATTCATGAATATCACGACCTCTCTGATCTTCATGACAATAATAAACTGGCGATTGGCGCTCATCGTGTCCGTGATCATCCCGGTCATGGTCTTCATCGCGGTGCAATTCCGCAAGCGGATCCTGGTTGAGTTTCGAAACAGCCGCCGCGCCAATTCCAAGATCACCGGCGCCTACAACGAAAACATCCAGGGCGTCCGTGTGGTCAAAGCGCTCGGACGCGAGGACGAAAACCTGAAAGAGTTCCAACTGCTGACCAGCACGATGTATCACGCATCCTATCGAGCTGCCTGGCTCTCAGCCCTCTTCCTCCCCACCGTACAGATCATTGCAGCATTGGCGCTTGGCGCAATCGTTTTCTACGGCGGAGTCCAAACTCAGGTCGGGCTGATAACGATTGGTGGGATCAATGCCTTCGTTTCCTACCTCACCTTCATGATGTGGCCCGTCCAGGACCTGGCGCGAGTTTATGCCGAAATGCAGCATTCCATCGCTTCGGCAGAGAGGATATTCAAATTGGTGGATTCGCCGCCCGAGGTCCATGATAAAGCCGGTGCATTCCCTGCTACAACCCTGCTGGGAGAGATCGAATTCGATCATGTGAACTTCTATTACGAAGACCGGAAACCGGTCTTGTCGGACTTCTCCTTGAAGGTGAAACCCGGCGAGATGATTGCCCTGGTGGGTTCGACCGGCGGAGGAAAATCAACCATAGTCAATCTCCTCTGCCGATTTTACGAACCACGCTCGGGCGTTATCCGCATTCAGGGACACGACTATACCGACTACACCCTGCAATCGATCCAGTCCCGAATTGGTATCGTCTTGCAAACGCCTCATCTCTTTTCCGGCACTGTGCGCGAGAATATCCGGTACGGACGGTTGGATGCGACTGATTCCGAGGTTGAAGAGGCTGCAAAAGTTGCCGGCGCCTATGACTTCATTAGCAGGATGCCAAAGGGTTTCGAGGAAAACGTCGGTGAGGGCGGCAATTTGCTGTCCGTGGGCCAGAAGCAGTTGATCAGCCTGGCGCGTGCGGTTTTAGCCCGCCCCCAATTATTCATCATGGACGAAGCCACCTCGAGCGTAGATACATTGACGGAGGCGCTTATCCAGCGAGGCATGGAAGCCTTGATGAAAGACCGCACGACGTTCATCATTGCCCATCGCTTGAGTACTATCCGGCGGGCAAACAGGATACTGGTGATAATGGATGGACGAATCGCCGAACAGGGCACACATGCCGAATTACTGCGTATACGCGGACATTATTACCACTTATATACGCAGCAATTCCGTCATGATCTGGAAATGCAGTATGGCGTTGCCGAGGAGCAGCTCTCTGATGCCACGGGTGAGGTGGTTGCGGCGGATTAGCCGTCTGAAAACATGAAAACGAAAATGCCCGGCGGTACTCCGCCGGGCATTTTCGTTTTCAACCTTTTTGCTGTACGAGGCTCTAAAGTTCCTCCCGGAGCCTCTTAGGTGTCAGTAGGACCAGCCCCACCTCATTTTATTCATCTCGTGTTGGTTTCGTAACCAGAAATCACGTTTGGACTCCATAGAGCGCTCCCCTTCCTCGCACAAGGCAAACAGGATAATGATGGTGAACAACGGACCAATAATGTAAAGCATGGCGGCCTCCTGGCACAATCCAATGTAATATCCCGGACGGCGGAAGTCAAGAATAAAGATCACTCTGGGCTCGGGATAAATATCGTGAAATCCTAATTGCTGCGGTCCTGTGTGCCTTTGTCATGATTTCACACCGCCCGCGGGCCCATCCCAACGCCGAACGGTTCCCCGTCGAGTGTGCAATTTATGAGACTCTTGGTTTTTTTTTCTTGGGCTTCAATCAACCGTCATATTCTTCACAGGAATCTAATTGTTTCTCTGCCTCCGAGCTTCATAAATGATCACGGCCGTAGCGATCGAGACATTTAACGAATTCACTCTCCCGAGCATCGGTATTTTGACTTTAAGATCGGCCTGTCTCAACCAGAAATCAGTCAGCCCTTCGTTTTCTGTTCCAACCACCACGGCCAAAGGGCCGCGTAGATTCTGCTCTGTAAACATCTTATCCGTGTTCGGCGTGGCAGCTGCGATCCGGATGTCATTCCTTTGGAGGAAACGCAGAGCATCTTCGTTGGAGACCTCAATGGTTGGAACCGTAAACAAGGTTCCGCGTGAGGCTCGTATTACATTGGCATTATAGATGTCTACTCGGGAATCACAAACAAGCAAGGCTTCCACCCCGGCTGCGTCGGCAGTCCGCAGAATGGCACCCAGATTACCTGGCTTCTCAACTGATTCTGCAACAATAAGTAAGGGATCTGAACTTAGCTTGAGGTCGGGCAGCGATATTTGTGGTGTTGGAAAGATTGCCAACCACCCATCTGGATTCTCCCGATATGAGATCCTCTCGAATACTGCCTTGCTGACGGTGAGTGTTTCAACGCGGGGGCCGTCTATTTGACGCTTTGCAAACTCAGGAGCCATTATGAGTGTTTGAGGCTTATTACCAGCAGCGACGGCAAGCTGGATCTCGTCCCAGCCCTCCACAAGCATCAACTTCTGGATCTGGCGTGATTTCTTGTCTTCCCGCATTTTGACAATCTGCTTGATCCGCGGGTTTTGCAGGCTGGTGATATCAATCATTGGTGAAATTATACTTTTGAAGTTGTTATGGTGTTATAATGACTATGCGCAGTCTTGGTTTGGGAGCTGGCTTATGAATGACTTTTTCGATTTTGATAAATTGACTTGGCCTGAAGTGAAGGCATTGCCTCCTGATGTGCCGTTAGTGCTACCTTTGGGAGATGGCTATGATTTGGACCGGCTAAGTGCATCATTATCCAATCCGCCTCTAATCGGTTTGCTTCCACCATTTCCCTTTGGCTGGCATGGAAGCGGGCTTGAAGTGCAAGAGTCGCTTTTGTGCGACTACCTCAATAATGTAATCCTTAGCTTGCGGGACGATGGTTTTACTAGGGTTTATGTTCTGACTCCACAAGACACATTAAGGCTTTCCAACCCGGATTTCCAGATCTCGCAGAATAACCGGAGTCGAATACAGTCGACTTCCCTTCTTCCCGGCGATGAGGAGCGCGGCAAAGTCATATTAATGCCTATTGGGCACACGGAACAACACGGATTCCATCTCCCTTTATCTGTAGATACCATTATCATCGAAGCAATTGCCGAAGGAACGGCGGCTGCCGTTCCACAAAAGGCATTCACATTACCTGTGATGCCCTATGGCGTCAGTACACATCGGCCTTCCTTCGCGGGGACTTTGAATGCGAGCGGGCGTGCCTTCGAAGATTTCTGGCTTGGAGTTGTCGATGCCCTTACAACCCGCGGCTTTGATCGTTTTTATCTCATGAGCGGGCACGGTGGCAACACATCCTTCCTTGTGAACATCGTAAAATATGCGGGGGAACGACATCGCCGCATTTTCTGTGCGACTGCCTTTCTTCACACTTCCGGGCCCATAGGCGCAGCCGCCCTAGAGAAATATCGTACATCCAGGATCGGTGGAATGGGTCACGCGGGGGAACTCGAAACCTCGTTTATGCTGCATTTGAGGCCGGACTTATGTCATATGGAGCGAGTGGTGGACGAGATCGATTTTGTTGCAACGCCGTCCTATTACATGGACTGGATAGAAGGCGGCTCGATCATTGCCAACCCCCCGTGGGACGACGACACAAAGACCGGAGCCTACGGCGCGGGCAGCCATGGAACTGCAGAGAAAGGCCGTGTTTGGCTGGAGGCAGCCATCCAGGAAAAAGTAGGTCATGTGGACGAGATCCGTGAACAACACGAAAGGCGCGAGGCCCGGCGAAATGCGGGTTTCGGGCTATGGGGCGAGCAGCTCCATTCACGTGAACAGTAATTATCGCTCGCGCCGGGTCCACGGTGTAAGTTGAAAAATAGGCCCCATAGCCCTCAAACTGCGCGCTCATCTCTAGCAGACTTCCGCGAAACTTTGAAGTGCTTACGAAGTTGGGCTGAGCAGCTTTGATAGATTGTCCAGCATTGTCCATTCCTTGCACAAGTATTTGGGTATGGCATTTCATCAAGAGCCCGCTATCAAAGCGTCCCAAAAAGAACAGGCGTCCAATACCGGACGCCTGTTCTTTTCTACGACGCGCCTTCCTGCTTTTCCCACAAAACCCGGTCTTCGGACCTGTCAGCATCCAAATTGCGGGGATGGACTTCTGTATGAATTTTGTGCCCATGTGATGTCCACATATCAGCAGCGAGCTTTCTATGATCGTAAACAACGCCTTGGGAGGCAAAGTATTGACAAATTCGCGTTATATCCCTTTGAAATATCATCCACGCTGTGGGGTTTGTTCCGATGAGGACAACCTGGGGGAAGTCTATAAGTGTAATGCTGCCGTCCCAATACAAAACGTTATAGGCGGATAGGTCACCGTGAACGCGCCCTTGTGCCAGGATCAAATCGATATTGTAAAGTACACGTGCAAAGATTGTTTTGGCCTCCTCCACCCGCAGCGATACGGCGCTGAGAGGCGGCGCAGGGTTCTCCCGATCGCCGACATAATCCATTAGGATGGCATTCTTCGCCATGGCATAGGGCCTGGGAACATTGGCTCCAGCGGAATGCAACGCTTGCAGGGTCTTATACTCATAGGCAATCCAGGATTGATGACGAAGTTCCTCACCAAAATCAGTTCGTTTCTTCATGGCCCGCAAGGCGCGGTCATCCAGGATAACACGGCCGCTCTCATCGAGATCCGCGCGCCCAGTGCGATACTGCCCGTCATTTTTCAGATTTCGCAAGGAGCGCGGGCGATAAACTTTTGCGGCCATTAGCTTGGCGTCGTCTGATGCACCCGCCTTGCACAAGTAAACGGAGGCTTCCTTCCCGCCTTTCACGCGAACTCAAGACGTCCGATATCCATTTGTGCTCATAGAAATCACCCAGCGAATCGAGCAACCACCACTCTTCGAAACGGGCGGCCTTGTAGGTAAACCTAAAATTCGAACGCGAATCATCCTGCTTACGAACAAAATCCCGCGTTTCCTTGTCGATTTTTTTCCGTTGCCGGCTTATTTTTCTCGAGGGATACCGGCCCGTATTGGTTTTTGAGTCCTGCTCATCCTCGAGCTCATCGAGGAATTCGCGCAAATTTTTAGTAGACATTTTGTAGAAACCTTATTCATCAAACTGAAGAAAGAGACGGTGCGGCTAGAATCAAAAAAAAACCGCAGGTAGCGCTCCTGCGGTTAATCCCAGTGACGGATGAACCCTAATCGGTCGCGTGCCGCAAGCACGCGAGGTTGGTTCCATTATCCCAAGCAGGGGGCGCGTTAAAGTAAGAGATATTGCATACTAAGCAGGTTTTCATGGGGTTACGTGCCTCCTTTCTTGAGTAGAATGCCCCCAGTTTATCATTGCCAAGAACGCGGGTCAAGACTCGAGCGGGACTCCGCTCATGGTTTTTTCAAGGTCGAGAAAACGGAGTAGTTAGGATTGAAAATGCATCGGAGACATGCCCGGCAAAGCGCCGTCTGGCTTGGGCTGCATTGTTGAACTGTGCTTGTCGGATCAGAGCCAGAACAAGATTATTGATCGAGGCCATCACTTTTCCAGTTTGGCCGATCGTCATTCGAGTGGCATCTTCTTGGAGGGTTACATCGCGGCGATAGTGCAGACCCGTCTCGATGCCCCAATGAGTGCGGCGAATATTCAATAAGCGAGCAGGAGTGGCTTTGGAGCGCGACAGGCTGGTAATGCCGAATTCGACTTCATGGGAAGTACGATAACAGCGTCCAGCACGCCGCCATTCGAAGTGTCGTTGCAAACGATACACTTGTGCCAGGCCGGGCCAAGTCGAATAGGGGTTGAGCATTTCGCTGGTGGTCAGGATGCGAGTCTCAATGCGCCCGTGCCCTTTGTTGACTTTTTGAACGGTGAGGAAATCGGTTTAAATCTTCCCAAACCCAGGCTTTGGATATTCAGGCGCAAAGAGTTGCTGAATGTTGTTGTACAGCATGGGCTGGTTTTCTTTTACTGGAAAAACGTAGTCGCCACCTTGCTCCACAATTTGAGCCGAGAGCCGTTTTTGGGTGTGCAGGGCGTCTGCGGTAACCACTTTTCGTGAGATTTCCACCGATTTTAGGGCTTGGGGTGCCTTGGCGATCTCGTTTTCCTTTCGCCCGACTTCCACCTGCGACAGAACCTTCGCCTGTTTCACATCATAGACACTCAACAGATATTCGCTGCCCTCCTCATCCTTCTTGCGCATCCCGCGCACGGTTTTCCCATCCATGGCATACACTTCTCCATGCTCGCCGCTCTGATTGTATTCTGCCACCAGCCTCTCGACCTCCTCTTGATATAACCCATATGCCAGGATCCGCCGATAGGTGCTGTGGCTCGGCATGTTCACACGTTTCAAGTGCAACAACTCCACCAACTGCTCTGCATGATTCTTCCCCCAGTCCGCCATGCCACTGGGCGTATCTTCCCCGCACAACTTCGCCATCAATATGATCATCAATACCGTTTCTAAACCATACAACTTCCCCCGCGCTTTCCGTATATCCGTGAGCTTTGCCAGGCGCTCATAGACACTCCCCACGTCATACACTACCCCTGCGGCACTATACTCCTGCTTGACCTTGCCAGTGCTACAATGCATTTCAGGTCCTCCTCGCTAGATTGCTTGTTGGCACTCGCAATTGTACCGAGAAGGACCTACTTTTTATTCTTTGTCAAGCGACCTTGAAAAAGCCATTGGGACTCCGCTAGCTTGATTTCAAATCGCCCAAATGAAGGTTGCAAGGACAATCGGGATCGGGCTACTTGGCGTTCTTGACATATTGATCAAAGAAATGAGCCGAACGCTCCATGAAGGCGATCCAATTGTCTCCATTGAACGAGTGATACTCGCCTTCATACGCGAACAAGTGAGCATCCTTTCCTGCATCCTTGAATCCCTGATAAAGCTTCTTGGACCATTCCGGAGGAGTGCCCGCCAGGGTCTGGCCATCTTTGGTGCCATAATTAATCTCGACAGGGGCCGTTACCAGGTCAAGGTGATAGTATGAAGAGGTCTCGTGGAGTATTGACGAATCCGTTGATAAGTCATAGTAAGCTTTGATCAGATCAGGCGGCAGGTCAAGCGGAAGGACATCAGAGGAATTACAGCCAAGCTGCTGCTCGCCTGCCGCAATATCGCCGATGCAACCCAGCCCCCAACGCGCCAGGATATCGGCATCATCGGCGCTGACTGTTGAATACAAAACCGCGGCTTTGATATTCGATGCTACTTCCAATACTTTTAGAGTGACGCCGCCCCCCATACTGTGTCCCCAGATTCCGACACGGGTGGAATCTGCTTGAGGGATGGATGGAAGGGCGGAAATCAAATTTAGCACATCAATAGCGAGACCAGAATAGTAGATGCTCGGACCAACATCTGATTTACCCCAACTGCGATAGTCCGAAGAGACTGTAAGGTAACCGTGCTCATTGAGATAAGCGGCAGCGCGATCTGTACCGTCTCCGGATGAGTATTCCTCGCGGTTGAAATAACCATGATCCATTACGATGACAGGGAACGGCGGATGTCCAGCCAACGGCACTTGCAGAACACCTGAGATCGTTAAACCATCGCTCGGATATTCGATAAGGTAACTAGTGTAAATATCTGTCTTCAATAAGGTGGAAACGATCCTAATATTACCGCTTTGGAAATCGTGATGGCGCAATCCATCAATAGTATATGGGTAGATTAACTGGGCGACGCTGGGTGTTGGCGAAGGGGTCGGCGGTTTGGCGGCGGTCACGGCCGAGGGTATTACCGAAGGCACTGGAGTTGTCGGGCCAGAAGAAATCGGAGAGGACTGACATGCTGAAAGCAGGGATAAGAGCAGCACCCATAAGATATTGCGTTTCTTCATTCGAGGAATCATAAACCAAAATCGAGCTGCCATGATCGTTACCTGCTAGTGAACTTGAATTCCACATATTCCTTGTTTCCCTCACTCAGACTTAATTCGGCTGTGTGCTCCGTTAACTGCAGTAAACGAGCCGCCACCGTTGCATCCACGTAAGCTTCACCACAGCGGTGGCATACCAGCGAAGGGACAGCCCTTGCAACTAATGTCATTTCATCACGTTCAAACGTGACAGAGGTGAGGCCCTGATCCAGTTCGGCCTCCCTGCAAACGAGGCAGATCATTGTCTCCTGCTCCTGTTATCCTTTTCCCACCTCTCCGGATCTGGTACATAAACCGTAATAATGGTAACCACGCCTTTTTCCAAGCTTCCAGATGCCACCAAATGAAAAGGTTGTTTATCTTGCTGTCCAAGGATCAGGCGACCCGGTTCAGCCATATCTGCGGAGTAATCTTCTATGACATCACCCGTTTTCAATGCCTTCATGATCGAATCTGCAGAAATTTGCCGCTCAAACATGCGTTGCACAGCGTGGACACGGAAAATAATACTGCCATTACTCACCCATCCATTATACTGGCTGGAAAGTAGAAGGCAGCAGGGGCATGAGTTAGGTTAATATCCTGGTCCGCAAAGCTTCGATCGTTTTCTGGTATGAAAGGATGCTAAAATGCCTCCGACATGGGACTTTTAAAACCATCCCGCGAAGATTACTTTGAGAGGTTGACACGCCTCATCAGCCTTGAGTCTGAAGCCGAAAAAAATGAGCTGCTTAGGATACTCGGACGGGAAACACGCTCGGAAGCAGAGGCGTCGGGCGACAGTCTGATCAACCTCACCATCCTCGCACAGGATATTGGGCTGGCCGGGCGAATATTATCAACTTTTGGAAAGCGCAACCGGAATTTATTTTTACCCTGGACGCGTCTCGATTCTGGGACGCCGGTCGTGCTATCCGAACAAAGGACCTCAATCGGGATAGGCAAGGCAAAAGGTGCTCGCGGGGTGGTAAGTCGCCTGCAGAAAGACAGCATCCAGGTAGCCTTTGCCGATTGGCCAGAGGACATGAATGAAAACTCAACTTTCCGGCTGGATCGCTCCACAGATGAGGTAGCACGTTCCCGCCAACGTCTTGCGCTGGAACGAGGCCGAGATGCGAAGAACTCCCGCCTTGCGGTGTTACGCGACGTGCTGCTCGGCAAGCAAAACGCGTCTTTTCATAGGAATGTCCGCATTCGACCGCTGGACCCGAACCTGAATGAGTCTCAAATCGAGGCAGTAGGCTTCGCGATGAGTGCAGAGGATGTTGCCATCATCCATGGTCCTCCGGGTACGGGTAAAACCACTGCGCTCGTTGAGTTAATACGCCAAATTACACGTAGTGGTCAAAGTGTTTTGGCGGTGGCGCCCAGCAACCTTGGCGTTGATAATTTGCTTGGACGTTTGCTGGATTGTGGGGAGCATGCCATCCGCATCGGGCATCCTGCCCGGGTTTCGCCGGGGTTGCGAGACCACACACTAGATTCGATCGTCGAGAACCACCCCAACGTAAACGTTGCCCATCAACTTATGCGTGAGGCACACGCCCTACGCGGAAAAGCAGCCAAACAGACGCGTGCCAGGCCCGAAACGGGGGCAAGGCGGGCCCTGAGGCAGGAGGCTGGGGATATGCTCAGGGATGCTCGTAAAATTGAAGATCAAGTAGTCGGCTTGGTTTTGGAAAGAGCCCACATCATATGCGCAACCAATACCGGATTAGACGATGATATTCTGAGGAGACGCTCGTTCGACTGGTGCATTATGGACGAGGCCAGCCAGTGCACCGAGCCCAGCGCCTGGATACCTCTCCAATTTGCAGATCGTCTGATTTTGGCAGGAGATCACTTCCAACTGCCTCCCACGGTCATCTCTCACGAAGCCGTCTCCGAGGGCTTCAATATCAGCTTGATGGAAAGGTTGCTGACGGATTTAGATCCAAATCTCGCCAGACTGCTAACTGTGCAATATCGCATGCACAAGGATATTATGACGTTTTCATCTCAGACATTCTATGGTGGCAGTCTCCATGCAGATCCATCTGTGAACGATGCGCTCCTTCAATCTCTGCCGGGCATTATGGAGAACGACTTGACAAATTGTGCGGTTCATTTCATCGATACAGCCGGTGCAAGTTACGACGAAGAACTCGAGACGAAGACCGACAGTCGTTTTAATCAAATGGAAGCGGAACTGGTAATCAAGAAAGTGAATGCGTTGAAGGATGCGGGCATAGGCAGCCAGCAAATTGCCGTAATTACCCCATATTCGGCACAGGTGCGCTTGCTACGCGAGAGTCTGAATGACCCGGAAATCGAAATTGACAGCGTAGACGGGTTTCAAGGGAAGGAGAAAGAGGCCGTGATTGTCTCCATGGTCCGTTCCAATCGCGACGGCGAAATTGGCTTTCTGGCTGATACTCGACGAATGAATGTGGCCCTTACACGCGCCCGCCGCAAATTAATTGTCATCGGGGATAGTGCCACAATCTCCACGCATCCTTTTTATCAACACCTTCTTACCTACTTCGAATCGATAGGCGCTTATCACTCCATCTGGGAGGAATATCGAGATTAGAGTCGCCGAGGTCTGCATCTTTTCGCTTGCGACTCTGTCACGGTTGCCGCAAATTAGCCGGGAACAAAGGCAACTCCCGCCTATAGATCCACGGTCAAACAGGTTAACGTCTGCTCTATGCCTGGAATGGGCTGAATCTTCGAAGCCGTGATTTCTCCAAGTTTGGCGACATCAGGCATCTCCACTTCCGCAACAGCATCATAAGGGCCGAATGTCATGTGCGCTTCAGTTATGCCGTCCACCTTACGCAGACTTCTCACAACCTCTTTCACCTCCCCGGCACGGATCTTGATCAGTACGTAGGCTTTCATATCAACTCCTTTGCGGTTTAGGACTCAGTTCGACGAAGAAAGATCGCCCAGTAAACCGCGGCTACGAGCACGGCACCCCCAATGATATTGCCAATGGTCACTGGGATAAGATTGTTGAAAAAGAACGCAGGCCAGGTCAGTTTATCAAGATGAGTGACCTGGCTATTCACTGAAGCGACAAAGGCGGGGTCAAAATCCTTAACAAACAGGGCATAGGAAATGAAGTACATATTCGCAATACTGTGTTCGAAACCGGCGGCAACGAAGGCAGTTATTGGGAAGATGATTGCCAATATCTTATCGGTTGTGCTGCGCGCACTGTAGGTCAGCCAGATTGCCATGCAAACCAGTGCATTACATAAGATCCCCAGTGCAACGGCTTGGATAAAAGTCAAGTCGCATTTGCCAACGGCTGTTTTAAGGGCGGCAATCCCTACTGCATTGGCGCCGAAAGTATATTGCTTGGTAAAGAACATCAAAACGGCTGTGCCTATGGCACCGACGAAATTTCCGAAATAGACAATTAGCCAGTTGCGTAACAACGCCAGCCCGCTCACCTTGCCACTCGCCCAAGCCATTACAATCAGATTGTTGCCTGTGAACAGCTCGGCTCCACCTACAATCACCAAGATCAGGCCGAGGCTAAAAACCAGCCCGGCGAGTACTCGAACCAGGCCATAGGGCAGGGCAGTGCTATAGGCCAAGGTCCCATCTGGCGTTGACACAGGTATACCGGCTGCACTGACAACGGTAGCAAAGATGGCACCCAGAGCGATGAACGCACCAGCCAGTATAGCCAGCATGAAAGTCTTCAAGAAAGGCATTTCGGCCTTGCGTGCGCCCAAGTACTCGGCGCGTGAAGCCATTTCTTGCGGCAACAGTGCATCAATACGGATTTCGCTCATCTATGACTCCATATACGGGATATGTGTAATTCTTTCCGACCTCTTCCAAGCATTTGAGTACGACTCGACCCTATGAGTCCATGAATTACGGACAAACCACATTAATCTTCTATATGGTTCGACTGCGACCCACCCACGCAACCAGGCCCGCCGCGGCCAGCGCCACCACCACGATTGCAGCCACAGCACCACCTGCTCCCACCGAACCCTCGACCGGCGCTACCGGAACCAGGGTTGCCGTGCTTGTAGGTGTTGATGCAAAGACAGCAAGCGTTGGCAGCGGGGTGGAACTGGCAGAATTAAGTGTCTCAGTTGGACTTGGGGACAATGGCGTGGATGTCCCCACCCGGGCGATGAAAAGCTTTTGACCGATTGAGATGTCGTTTGAAGGCAGGTTATTTGAGCTCTTGATGCTATCTATCGTAGTCTTGTAAGCCATCGCAATTTGCCATAACGATTGCCCGGGCTGAACGATATGGTATACGTTTCCCTTTTCATCCGATGTGCTGACTATTGCCACAGCAATAATGTCCTGCGGAGTAGCGGGCGTACTGCTCTCCACGATTGAAGTTCCCGCACCGGAGGGCGTTGAGGGGACACTCGCTCCGCGGGCCAGCCCACAATCAATCACGTAGTAATTGATATTTCCAGCCTGCGCCACGCCGGCGCCAATATCCTGCAAAGCCGAAGAAAGCATCGTCTCTTGATGTGGCGCATCGCCCATCCAGTTATTCACTGCCCCCGGAGCATTCAACCCCATACCGGATTCCCAGTTCTCCGAGATGTAGCCGCCTGAGACTGGATAACCAGCAGCGATCGCGCGATCGATCGGATGCGACCCACCGGGGCCTATGTGCCCGCTGGCGCCTGCTGTTGAGGCCAGGTAATCGGCTTGAGCCTGGGCGATCTGCATCAGGACGGAATTGGCATTATAGGCCGGCAGTCCATGTGAAGCCCGCAGCCCATTAACCGCCGCGATCAAATCGTAGGCATTGGAAGCCCTGGGCAATGGTAAGGTGCGTGCAACGCTCGTCGTCTCCGGCAAGAAGCTGACCGTCAGCAAAAAGGACAAGTTCACCAATATGAACAAGAGCCGTCGCAGATTCATACGGCAAAATTATAACCGGTTTGACCTGAAAGATTTTCGACGATGAAACAGGGAATAATGTCACTTGGAAGTTAAAGGAACAGAAAGTAAGTTTAATATACCTAGAAATAGAGAGGTTGATTATGCCGATATTTACCCCAGGACGTCGCTGGCAGCCGCCTTACCTGCCGTTCAGAAATGAACCATTCGGCAAGCGAGCACTTGCAGTTCTTGAACAATCAATCAAAGGCCCGTTGTTCGGATGCCGGATGTGCGGCAACTGCCTTTTGCAGGAAACGGCTTTCATATGTCCAATGGAATGCCCGAAAGGAGCGCGTAACGGCCCATGCGGGGGATCAACACCTGAACATTGCTATGTAGACGAAACACGTCCCTGTATTTGGTATGCGATTTACGAAAGGGCGTTTGCAATGGGCCGCCAGGATCGTTTGCTGGAGGTGCTGCCTCCACTAGATTGGGATAAGGTGGGCACGGAAACATGGGGGGACATTTTCACTCATGTCAAAGAGATCGGCATAAGAAACGCGGCCGGCAAATTGATCTCAAGGAATCGGGAAGTTCGGGCCACGATGTGGGAGTCCATCTTTAGGCCTGTACGTCAGCCCGAATGGTGGCGGGGCGATGATCAGTATCATCCGCCGGTGAATTCCGAGCCCGCTTCTGAATTGGAGCGCTGGCTGAGGACCGGCAATTTCGTGGTGACCGCAGAAGTCGCCCCACCGCTCAGCATCAAGACCGACAAGTTGCTAAAGAATATTCAGATGCTTAAGCCTTATGTTGGAGCCATTAATTTTACGGACAGCCCATCCGCCACACCACGCATGTCATCCTGGGCTTGCAGCAAGTTAGCTCTTGAACAGGGGGTCGAACCCGTGATGCAGGTTGCGGCTCGCGATCGAACGAGGGTAAGTCTGCAGTCGGAAGCCATTGGAGCATCCGCCCTTGGGATTCGAAATGTTCTGTGCCTTTCGGGTGATTCGATGAAAATGGCCCCGCCCCGCGAGGCCGGATGGATGTGTTGGATGTCGACTCAATCCAAACGCTTTGGATCCTGCGCCGTATGCGCGACGAGGGAAAATATCTCGATGGACGGGAGATCAGGACGCCTCCCCAATATTTTCTCGGTGCAGCCGCATCTCCCTTTGCATCTCAACCTAAATTCCAGGCGTTGCGTGAACGCAAGAAGGTAAACGCCGGCGCGCAGTTTTTCCAAACCAACCTGGTATTCGATGTTGATGGGCTGGAAATCTGGTTGAATGAGCTTGCCAAGCGCGATATTTTCGATAAAGTGTACATATTGGTCGGAGTGACCCCTCTCAAAACCTGCAAGATGGCTCAATATATGGACAGAGAGGTGCCAGGGGTATTTATCCCCAAGCCCATAATGGGGCGATTGGAGAGCGCCGATTCAAAAGGCGGTGCACAAGAAGAAGGTATCAGGATCGCTTTGGAGCTGATCGAGGGAATAAGGAAGTTGCAGGGCGTAAACGGGATCCACCTGATGGCAGTCGGTTGGGAGGAAATTGTGCCCCGCATCGTGATCGAAGCCGGACTCTCAACCAACCCCGCGCCTGCCTCTGAAGAATAACAATTTTCACGGCAGTATAATGATTGCCGATGCCTAATCATAAATTCCAAATCAGGGTCTGCCAAAATCCGGATTGTGGTTTGCGTTATCCGCTCGTGGATGATTCAAGTTTTGGCGAACGCTGTCCGATCTGTTTGGGAGTAACAAAACCGGTAATTGATGAGGCGCTATATCGTAATCAGGAATCGGGCATGGAACCGCTTCCCACAAGTGCTGATTATTCGGTGCTCCTCGATAACATACGCTCGGCCCTAAATGTTGGATCCATTTTTCGATCGGCCGATGGGTTTGGATTCCGCCATCTGTATTTGTGTGGCATTACACCGACCCCCGAAAACGCGGAAGTCTGCAAATCCGCAATCGGCGCCGAGCAGGCAGTTGAGTGGTCAACGCACCGGAATGCCGTTGCGTTAATTGCTTCTTTGAAGAATCAGTATATTGAAATATGGGGATTGGAGAAAACAGATAATTCGATTCCCATCAACTCGGCAGTCCAGAATCGCGAGAAATCACATCCCCTTGTATTAATCGTGGGAAATGAAGTGACGGGCGTTGACCCCGGCATTCTGGACCTGGCAGATCGGGTCGTCCACATTCCAATGCGAGGGCAGAAGCGATCGCTTAATGTTGCTGTTGCTTTTGCAGTCGCCGCTCAAATAATCGGGTCGGAGAATCTCCTCCCAAATCAAAATGGTTGACTAATTTCTTGACCGCAAATTCCTCCCATGGCGATAGTTCCGCGGAGGCTTGTTAACTTGCGCTTTCTTTCCAATCCTTTATCACCTGATTTACCAGGACAATTGGATGCTCCACGGATTCACCGGTTCCCTGCACAATTTGCATCCGGCAGGCTGCCCCCGTTGCGGCCAGGAGAGCCCTGCCCTTTTCCTTGTTGATGTTAGGGAAAAGTTGTAAAGCGCCTATCTGTTGGGAGAGTTCATAATGCTCAGCTTCATATCCAAAAGTACCCGCCATACCGCAGCATCCGGCCTCAATAAGGTCGACTTCGTAACCCACTTTGCGCAGTAATTCGACTGAGGCAGCTATCCCGTTCGGCTCGCGGTCATCGGCAGGACTCTCTGCCTTTTGGTGACAGTGTGGGTGGAACTTGATTCGTTTATGGTTACTGGCTACGCGCATAGAGCTGAACACATCCGACCTTATTAGAAATTCTTCGAGCAGCCATGTCCGCCTGGAGCGCGACATGAGCTCGGAGTGACGATCAGGCAGCAGATCAAGATAGTCGTGCTTGAGGAAATAAATCTCTGATGGCTCAATCCCAACAATTGCCAAAGTGCTTTCCGGATCTCTTCGTATTAGCTCGTCCAGCACCCGTTTAGCGTGACGTTGCGCCTCCGGAATGAAACCTTTCGACATTAATGAGGCCCCCGCGCCGATCATGGAGATAACTTCCACGTCGAAACCTGCTGCGAACAAAAGGTCAAAAGCGGCCTGTTCCACTTTTGGTTCGCTGTAATGATCAAATGGATCTGATAGAAATAATACCTTTGTGTGACCGGGAAGTGACCTTACACGTGCAAAGCTGGAGGAAAATCGCGGAAAGGGACGATTTGGCGCTATCCTAATCAGATGAGCCATAAGGCGCCTGATTTCCGGTATACCGGTTATAAAATTAGCAATGGGCGCAATGCTGGACAGGAATCTGGCCGTCAAATGAAAGAAGCCAAATATATAGTCCCTGAGGAGCCGCGGATGATTTCTGTAATACTCGGCCTGAAAGGCAAATTTTAGCTTGGCCATATCCACGCCGCTCGGACATTCAGCCTTGCAACCTTTGCAGGCGAGGCATAAATCCAGGGCATCAAACACAGCCTGGGATAAATCCCGGCTCTGGTCGCTCATGGCTTGATCACTCGACCTTATCATTGCACGCAACAGATTGGCGCGTCCGCGGGTGGAATATTTTTCTTCCTTCGTTGCCTGAAACGAAGGACACATAACACTCGTGTCTTTTCGGCAAACTCCCTGCCCGTTACACTGCTCGATCGCGGTAGCCATCCCGCCAGTATATGGGAAGTCCAAGGCCGGTGGCCAGGCTTGTGTCTCGTAGCTGGGACCGTAACGTAGATTTAAATCCATCGGAGGGGAATCGAACATCTTATTTGGGTTGAGTATCCCCTGTGGATCCGCAGCATTTTTCAGAATGCGCATGGCAGCAATTACTTCTTCACCGTACGTTTGTTTCAACCACTCGCCTCGCGCAATCCCATCCCCGTGCTCGGATGCCATGGAGCCGCCCAAACGAACCGTCAATGCCAGGGTTTGCTCGGCGATCTCCCTTAAAAATCGAACACCCTCCCCGGTCTTCAAATCCAGTATTGGCCTGATATGCAAACAACCGGCTGAAGCATGTGCGTAAATTCCTCCCTCCGTTTTATGCTCAGACAATATCCGTTGTATCTCGTGCACGAATTCGCCTAATTGCTCCACGGGAATAGCACAATCTTCAATAAAGGCTACGGGCCGAGCTGATTGCGGCCGCGAATCCAAAATCCCCAGTCCCACTTTGCGAACATTCCACACCTGGGCCTGCCCCTCAACCGAGTCCATAATCACGACATCCTGTCGAAGTTGCCGCACCAAAAGGTCCAAGTCGCTAAGGCTTTCGCCGCTAAACTCAACAGCAAGCACTGCAGGCGGATCGCTCCCATCATCACCCCCTGGAACAACCCATTCCATCTGTCGGGCATACGCGGGAACAGAGCGCGCTAAACGAAGGATTAGCTGGGGAATGAGCTCGATCGCCGAGGGATGAAACTTCAGCAAATCGGGGACAGATTCACAGGCTTCTACTATGCTCCGATAGGAAAGAATCCCTAGAACCGTATGTTTTGGCTTGGACACGAGGTTAAGAGTTGCCCGGCTGACAATCCCAAGCGTTCCTTCGCTGCCCGCAAGGAGGGTCGCCAGGTTCACTGTGCCCGCTTTGATCGGCGGATATTCGTTCTGTATCCATTGGGGCGGCTTGGAAGTAGACCAAGGCAATAGATAATTCAACCTATAGCCAGCTGAATTGCGCCAGGAAAGGGGATAATTTGCTTTGATCGCATCAGAATAAGAGACCCGGATGGCAATTACCGCGGAATTTATTGAACCATACAGGGAGGGGGTTCCAAGTCCAAGATTCCCAATCTCCACCTCCCCCCAGATAGCAGCGCTGCCATCCGCCTGAATTACATCAGCTGAAACCAAGTGATCTGCGGTCATGCCGTACAAAATGGAATGTGCCCCGGTGGCATTGTTAGCGATCACCCCTCCGATCGTAGCACGCTCTGCAGAGGCCGGGTCCGGGCCAAATTGAAGGCCGAATTTAGCAGCTGCCCGATTCAGGGTTGAGAGAACGACGCCTGGTTCAACTTTGGCTGTCCTTGATTCAGGGTCGATTTCAATAATGTGATCAAGCCACCGTGAACAATCAATTATCAGCGCTTCACCGATCGCCTGCCCCGCCAAAGACGACCCTGAACCGCGCGGCAAAATGGGGATACGATATTTTGCTGCCAGCCCTACCACCGCCTGCAAGTCATTGGCCGTCCTCGGGATCACAACACCCAAAGGCTCGATCTGGTAGATGGACGCGTCAGTACTGTAAAGTATTCGAGAAGCGAGGTCAAGACGAATATCCCCCGTAAAGTCCTTGCGGAGCTGATTTAGAAAATCCTGGTTAAGAGCCATTCACAAATTCTAATCGCAAAAAGGCCCCCGGGTCTTCTGTAACCTGGAGGCCTTCTTAGAACTAGATAATCTACTTGGATTTGCCTTGGTTGGCTACGGCAGCAGCCGCTTTGGCCACCGCATCAGCGTCGCCCAGATAATAATGTCGGAGGGGCTTCAAATTATCATCAAGCTCGTAAACGAGGGGAATACCCGTTGGTATATTAAGTTCCGGGATTTCTGCGTCTGAGATATTATCGAGGTACTTTACCATGGCCCGGATACTGTTTCCATGTGCGACCACAAGGACACGCTTGCCCGATTGGATAGTAGGCGCAAGCGTGCTGTGCCAGAAGGGCAGTACGCGTTCCAGGGTGATCTTCAGCGATTCAGTCGAGGGCAATTGATCAGGGGTCAGGTTCGCGTAACGTGGGTCAAACCTGGGATGGCGCTCATCGTCGAGCTCCAAAGCAGGGGGTGGAACATCATAACTGCGGCGCCAAATCTTGACTTGGGCTTCGCCAAATTTCTGCGCAGTCTCCGCTTTGTTTAATCCTTGAAGCGCGCCGTAATGGCGTTCGTTGAGCTGCCAGGCATTAACAACAGGCAGCCATTCAAGATTCATCTCCTGCAAGACGGTCCATAACGTCTGGATCGCCCGACGTAGAACAGAGGTATAGGCAATTTCGAAAACATAACCGCCCTCTTGGAGCAATCTTCCCGCCGAAACGGCCTCCTCCCTTCCTTGATCAGTGAGGCCGACGTCAGTCCAGCCCGTAAAGCGATTCTCCAGATTCCACGTGCTCTGACCGTGACGAACCAAAACCAATTTATACATGGAAACCTCTTGATGATTTGATGATTTATTATAATCCGTTACTCTTGCTCAATTCCCTGCTTACCCATAGAATTGACTTATGCCAGAAGACGTGACTCCCATCCGCCAACAATATCTCGAGATCAAACGCGACTACCCAAACACGATACTCTTTTTTCGGCTTGGGGACTTTTACGAAACCTTCGATGAAGATGCCGAGCTTACTGCGCGCGAATTGGATATTGTCCTGACCTCCCGCCCAATTGGCAAAGGGCTGCGGGCACCTCTGGCTGGCATACCCTATCATGCGTTGGAAAACTACCTGGCCCGCCTTATTGAAAAGGGGCATCATGTCGCCATTTGTGAACAGGTTGGGGACCAGCCGGTAAAGGGGATCTTTCCTCGTAAGGTCGTGCGAGTGGTGACGCCCGGAACCATTACAGAGCCAGGGCTGCTACCTGGAGATTCGAACAATTATTTGGCGTCAATATTTATCGAGCGGGACGACGCGGGCTCTGGAAAAAAGGCCGGCGTGTCCTATGCAGACATTACAACCGGCGAATTTGCCGTTACAGAACTGCCGATAGAGGCACTGCGTGCAGAGTTGGTTCGCCTTCATCCGGCCGAAATAATATACCCGGACGGCTCAGGAGACAATGATGAAAGGGATTGGTCTGATGGACTCGAACATCTGACTCCATTCCCAGCATGGCGCTTTGAACCAGGCAAATGTGAAGAAACCCTGATCGCCCACTTTAATGCGTCCACACTCGATGGCTTCGGTCTCAAGGGTCAGCAGCTGGGGATACGCGCGGCCGGGACCATACTGCAGTATATTCAAGAGACCCAACCCGCCTCTCTTAACCTCCTCACTGGCTTACGGTCCTATAGCCTGAGCGAATTTATGACATTGGATGCATCAACGCGCCGCAACCTCGAATTGGATGAGACACTTCTGGGCGAGCGCAAGGGCTCTCTATTGGGCGTGCTGGATCAAACCATCACAGCCATGGGGAAACGGGCGATGCATCAATGGGTGGGCCAGCCCCTACTAAGTGTTGAGAAGATCGAATCGCGTCAGGCCGGAGTTAAATACTTTTTTGAACGCAGTATGCTGCGCGTGGAGTTACGGGATGCATTCAAGTCGCTGGCCGATCTGGAACGGCTGACCAATCGGATCATTGCCGGTTACGCCCAGCCGCGGGACATAGTTGCACTGCGAGGAACTCTGGAAAAGTTGCCAGAAATCGTAAACTTCCTAAGAACAGACCCGGGGCCCGAACGGCCGCTCCCCGCGATTGAATTGTGTTCAAATGAACTGGCCGCGGTGCAAGCAGCAGTTGCTGATGAGCCCCCAGCCACTCTGCAAAATACCGGTGCGATCCGGCCTGGCTATTCCCAGGAGCTCGACTCGGTCATCGAGGCATCCCAGCACGCCCGGGACTGGATCGCCAATCTTGAATCCGTAGAACGCCAGAGAACAGGAATCAAGACGCTCAAGGTGGGATACAACAAAGTATTTGGCTATTACATCGAAGTATCGCGCGGAGCGGCTGACAAAGCGCCCGATAACTACATTCGCAAACAAACATTGGTCAATGGGGAACGGTTCATCACCCCGGAGATGAAAGAGTATGAAACATTAGTCCTGAACGCAGAGGATCGAATCCGCGAGATCGAGGTGCGACTGTTTCGGGAGCTTTGCGCAACCCTGGCGAAATCAGCCGGCAGACTTCTTGCTACGGCTGCTGCTCTCGCGGAGCTGGATGTACTGGGTTCTTTGGCAGAGGCTGCCGTCCAAGGAGGCTACATACAACCCGAGGTCCATTCAGGCACCGAACTGGAGATCCATGGAGGAAGGCATCCTGTCGTTGAGCAATATTTGCATGGTGAACGTTACGTACCCAATGACCTTCTCTTTGAAAAAGGAGAGATCGTACGCGTCATTACCGGGCCAAACATGTCCGGCAAATCTACTTATCTGCGGCAGGCCGCGCTGATCGTTTTGATGGCGCAAATTGGCTCATTTGTACCCGCTGAGTCGGCCCGAATAGGATTGGTTGATCGCATTTTTACCCGTATCGGTGCTCAGGATGAGATTCACGCCGGCCAATCCACATTCATGGTTGAGATGATCGAAGCGGCAAATATCCTGCATCACGCTACACCGCGCAGCCTCTTGATCCTGGATGAGATCGGCCGCGGCACAAGCACCTACGATGGGGTTTCAATCGCCTGGGCTGTAATCGAATATATCCATAACCACCCACTGCTGAGGGCGAAAACTCTGTTTGCCACCCATTATCACGAGTTGACCCAACTTGCAGACTTGTTGCCGGGCGTACGCAATTACAACGTCGGCGTGACGGAGGCGGGCGGAAAAGTGGTTTTCCTTCACAGGATCATTGCCGGCGGTGCGGATAAATCATACGGCATCCATGTCGCTCAATTGGCCGGGTTACCAGGGCCAGTCATCCAGCGGGCCAATGAAATAATGGGTGAACTCGAGAGATCATCGGGAAAGGCCGTTAGAATTAATCCAAACGCCGCCCAACAAGCTGCGCTCTTTCCAGAAACGAGCCCTTTGCTGGATGAGCTCCAGGCGGTAGATGTAAATTCCCTTTCCCCCATCGAGGCGCTAAACACGTTATTCGAGTGGAAAAAGAAATACCTGGAATGAGCTGGGCAATGGGCAGAATCGTATTTCGATGACACAGAGGCATCACGCAAGGTAGTGTAAAAAGGGATTCGGAGTATCGCGGCTTTATTACTTGTGTTCAGGGTGGGCCCTTCCATGGTACAAATCCCTTGCCCTACTATTTTTACCGCTGAAGTATCGTAATAGCCCGACTTTTCACCCAAGAATTTTTGATTTCAATATCATACCAACTCTTGCAGGCGCCTTGTCTGGCCTCTGGGTTTCCCGTAGAATGACGTGAAAATGGAGACAGCACTATGAAGGTAGCTATCCTGGCCGGAGGGCTAGGTACACGTTTATCAGAGGAAACCACCGTCAAGCCCAAACCCATGGTCGAAATCGGCGGCAAGCCAATGCTTTGGCACATCATGAACATCTACGCGGCGTATGGTTTTAAGGAGTTCGTGATCGCTCTGGGGTATAAAGGTGAGATCATCAAGGATTATTTCCTGAACTACCACTATCGTTCACGGAGCCTTTCGGTAGATCTTGGATCCGGAGAGACTATCTTGCATAACGGCAGCCTGAACGAGGATTGGAACGTGCATTTACTTGATACAGGTATGGATACTCAAACGGGAGGACGGATAAAACAAGTCGCCCAGTTTATAGGAAACGAACCGTTTATGCTAACCTATGGAGATGGTGTCAGTAACATAAATATCCTTCGGCTTCTCGAATTCCATAAGACACAAGGAAGGTTGGCCACACTCACCGCGGTTCGCCCTCCGGCCCGTTTCGGCCAAATGATCCTTGATGGAGATCAAGTAACCCAATTTGAGGAAAAGCCTCAAATTGGCGAGGGGTGGATTAACGGCGGCTTTTTTGTGCTGCAGCCTGAAATATCCCGTTATATTAAGGACGATCAGACATTTTGGGAGCATGAACCTCTTGAGAGGCTCGCCGCCGAGGGACAGTTGGCGGCTTACCGTCACGATGATTTCTGGTACTGCATGGATACACTACGAGATGTAGGCCTTCTGGATAAATTCTGGCAGGATGGGAAGGCTCCCTGGAAAATATGGAGTTGAACCGCACCTTCTGGCTCGATCGCCCAACATTTGTAACCGGTGGCACCGGTTTGGTAGGCAACTGGCTGGTCCAAAGGTTGGTTGCTGCCGGTGCAGATGTGGTCTGCCTCGTGAGAGATTGGGTTCCTCAGAGCGAGCTTGTCCGCTCCGGCTCGCTCGAGCGGACTAAAGTCGTGCGAGGCGACGTCAGGGATCGAGAAGTCATCGAACGAACTCTGGGTGAATATGAGATCGACACGGTGATCCACCTGGCCGCCCAGACTATCGTCACGATAGCGAATCGCAACCCGGTATCAACATTTGAAACGAATATCCTGGGAACCTGGAATCTGCTTGAGGCATGCCGGCGCAGCCCGCAGGTAAAACAGGTTGTTGTGGCCTCCTCTGACAAGGCTTATGGCGATCAAGAGATTCTGCCTTATGATGAGAGAACGCCCTTACAAGGCCAGCATCCTTATGATGTGAGCAAATCTGCCGCCGATTTGATCGCCAAAACCTACGCTGTCTCCTATGGGCTGCCAGTAGCGATTACACGCTGCGGAAATTTCTTTGGCGGAGGAGACTTGAATTGGAATCGGATTGTGCCAGGCACAATCCGATCGATCCTGCGGCGACAGCGGCCAATCATCCGTTCAGATGGCAATTATGTCAGAGACTATTTTTACGTCGAAGATGGCGCAGCCGCTTACATGCTGCTTGCGGAAAAATTAGCGGGCAACTCCAACCTTTGCGGAGAGGCATTTAATTTCTCCTACGGTACGCATGTGACGGTGTCGGAATTGTCTCACCGCATCTTAGCCATGATGGATTCTCATGTCGAACCTGAGATCCTCGACCAGGCCGATAATGAAATCCGCGAACAACTCCTCAACCCAGGCAAAGCTCGAGATATCCTAAAATGGGCACCGCTTTTTACTTTGGAGCAGGGCTTGGATAAGACAATAGCCTGGTACAGAGATTTCTTTGCGTCGGAAATGGGGGGACGATGAAAAGAGACGCGCAGCTCCGAAATGAAATTCTCAGACTGGTTGAGGAGTACTATCAGGAACGATTTTCCAAGGCTTCATTCAATCCTGGAAAGGACCTTGTTCATTATGCGGGCCGAGTATTCGACAAAGATGAACTAATAAATCTGGTGGACGCCAGCTTGGATCTATTCCTAACCGCCAGCCGTTATTCCGACAAGTTTGAAGCTGATTTTGCCGATTACCTCGGCCTTTCCAATGCCTTTATCGTTAACTCGGGTTCTTCGGCAAATCTGGTTGCACTTAGTGCCCTTACTTCTCCAAAATTAGGCGATCGTAAGTTGCTTCCTGGCGATGAGGTTATTACGGTCGCGGCCGGTTTCCCAACCACCCTTGCCCCGATCGTTCAGAATCAACTCGTACCGGTCTTCGTTGATGTCAACCTGGGTGACTATACTGCCATTCCCGATCAAGTTGCCGAGGCCATAGGCAGCAAAACGCGGGCCATCGCGATGGCGCACACCATGGGCGTTCCGTTCGATTTGGATTTGGTGATGCGGCTTGCAAAAGAAAACAACTTATGGGTTGTGGAAGACAATTGTGACGCACTTGGGTCTCGATATCATGATCAGCTGACCGGAACGTTTGGCGATATCGCGACCGTATCTTTCTATCCAGCACATCACATCACCATGGGTGAAGGTGGAGCCGTAATAACCAACAACGACCTATTAGCGCGTATCTCCCGCTCCCTGCGGGATTGGGGTCGTGATTGCTACTGCGCCGGCGGAGAGAACAATTCCTGCGGTAAACGTTTCAACCAACAATTTGGGACCTTGCCGTATGGTTACGATCACAAATATGTCTACACGCATGTCGGCTATAATCTTAAAGCTACTGATATGCAAGCGGCAGTCGGTCTGGCCCAGCTTGCCAAACTGGAAAACTTCATTGCACGGCGCAAGGAAAACTTCAAAAAGATAAAGGACATCCTGCTGCCTTATGAGGATCGCATCATCCTACCTTCACCGACTCCAAATTCTGACCCGTCCTGGTTTGGTTTCACCATGACTGTCCGCGAAAACGCGGGCTTTACTCGTAATGACCTCGTTCGTTTTTTGGAAAACAACCGCATCGAAACGCGTAATCTATTCAGCGGGAACCTCCTGCGCCAACCCGCCTTTCACGATATCCAGCACCGCGTGGTAGGCGACCTCCAGAATACGGACATAATCACGGAACGAACCTTTTTTATTGGAGTTTATCCCGGAATTGAGGATGCACAACTTGAGTACATTGCCGGGGTTTTCAAGCGTTTTATGGGCGGAGAGAGAGCGAATTGATGCCGCAGAAGATCCGCTGCGTGGTAGAAGAGGTACTGGATCACCGGGATGGCGTCTATAGCCTCATCCTAAAGCCATCCACGCGTTTGCCCCGTTTTCTTCCAGGTCAATTCCTGCACCTTGCCCTGGACGCGTATCTCCCTGGAGATTTCTGGCCCGAATCACGGGTTTTCTCTATTGCCAGTTCACCAACGGACCGTAACTTTTTGCGTATCACCTACGCCGTTAAGGGGAAGTTCACGCACCGCATGGAATTGGAGCTGCAGTGCGGCCGTGAGGTGTGGGTTAAACTCCCCTACGGTGAATTCACGGTCAACCCGGGAACCAATGTTTGCCTCCTGGCGGGTGGCACCGGGGTTACGGCGTTCACGGCCTTCCTATCTAATCTAGCGGAAGATTACCCAAATGTCATCTATATATTTTATGGAGCCCGTCGGGCTGATTTGCTGATATATCGCTCGTTGGTTGAGGCCGCGGCCGAAAGGTGCTCCAAACTGCACCCCTATTATCAGGTTGAGACTGGCCGCACTTCGGGCTTTCTAGGCGGCCAAATCAACCTTGATGAAGTCTGGAAGGCAATCGCAGATCCGCAACAGGTGACGTACTATCTTTCGGGTCCACCAATCATGCTCAAAACCCTTTCCGTGGGATTGGCGGAACGCAATTTACCGGTATCGCAAATCCTGATGGACGCCTGGGAATGACCAGTATCGAAAATCGACTCGCTGGCGACCTAAACCATATACTTGACCACACCCGTGAGCTTTGGGATGAATTGCGAGGCGAGCGTCTTTTCATCACGGGAGGAACAGGTTTCTTTGGCTGCTGGTTGCTGGAGAGCTTTATTTGGGCAAATGAACGGCTAAAGCTTGGCTGCCAGGCGACCGTGCTAACACGTTCAGCCGCATCCTTCAAGACTAAAGCTCCGCACCTGGCCAATGACAAAGCCGTCTCTTTTATCGAAGGCGATGTTCGCACCTTCGCATTTCCAGTCGGAAGGTATTCTCACATCATACATGCAGCCACAGAATCCAGTGCAAAACTCAATAAAGAGAATCCCTTATTAATGCTTGATACCATAGTTGGTGGCACCCGACATACGCTTGACTTCGCATCAAAATGCGGCGCGAGGAAATTCTTGCTCACCAGTTCAGGCGCAGTCTACGGTAAACAGCCCCCTGAATTGGCCCATATTCCTGAGCACTATCCGGGAGCGCCCGACCCACTCGATCCTGCTTCAGCTTATGGGGAAGGCAAAAGAATGGCCGAACACCTTTGCGCTCTCCATGCAAATCCATTATTCGAACCCAAGATCGCCCGATGCTTCGCCTTCGTTGGACCGTATCTTCCATTGGGTATTCACTTCGCTATCGGGAATTTCATACGAGACGGTCTAAAGGGTGGACCAATAATAGTAAAGGCGGACGGAACATCTTATCGATCCTATCTCTACGCCGCAGACCTGGTCATCTGGCTCTGGACGATCTTGTTTAAGGGTCGATCTCAAAGAGCATATAACGTAGGAAGTGCGGAAAGAATCACAATTGCCAAATTAGCAGACACGGTAGCCGGTTCATTCTACCCACACCCGGCGATTCAGATTGCCAAAAAGGCCTTACTTGGAATCCATCCAGAACAATACGTTCCGTCTTCCCAGCGAGTAGCTAACGAGCTGGGTTTGAGGATGAGCATCGAATTGCCCGAGAGCATTCGACGTACCATAGAGTGGAACGCGCAAGCCTAAAAACAAGAGAGATATGACACTGACTGCACCACCTTTAATCAAATTGAAAGCAGAGAATTATCCGATAGTCTTCTGGATCGGGGCCGCAATTACTATGGTCGTGTTGGTTATTACCATCTTGCACTTTGGAGAAATCCAATTTGGCGGATTTGACGGTAGCATTCTGATTAACCATGCCTGGCAACTTCATCTAAATTATCGGCCCTATGTGGATGTGGTTACTGGATGGCCGCCAATCCAGTTGATAGGCAGTCGCCTGGCCTTTGATTGGTGGGGAGTACATTGGCGCTCGTTGGTTACTGCGGCGGCGATCTTTTCGGCCCTGACGTTCCTATTGCAGTCGGCCTTGCTGCATCAGCAAGGCTTCAATTCAGTAACCAGCTTGTTAATATCCTTTACATTCCAAACAATGACAATGATGGTTATTTCATGGTGGTGGTACAACCAAATTACCGCCGCGATAGGGACACTATTTGTGTCATCTGCTGCGCTTTTTTATCGACAGCCTCGAAATCGATTCGGCCAATTGGCTTTTGTAGGTACGGCTGCACTTCTATCATTATCCAAACCAAATGTGGCAGGCGTCTTGTTAGCTTCCGTTGCAGCCATATTTGTACTTATTCGCCCGGGCCGACCCCAGGCTTTATTGCTCCTAGGCTGCTCTTTTGTATTGGCTATGACCATTCTTTTTCTTGAGAACATTGATCCGAAGAGTTTGCTTGTAAGTTACAGTGCTTATGCCGGAGGCGCTTTTACCGTTGGACGTATGATATCTTTCTTGCTTCTTAACAACCAGGAAGAGGCCCTACAAACATTTGTAGCCTTGGTCCCCGGGGTTCTGGCGGTTGTGCTCTTGCTTTTGCGTTTTCGATTTTCCCGTTCATTGGGAAAATCGAAAAATCGTCTCCTTATTACGCATGTCACCATTAAGGAAAACGAGGCACCTTTACTCCTGCTTAGCTTTACTAGCATCGCGACTGGTATTTGGGGGATGATGACCAACAATGATTACAACATGAGCGACGCGACTTTGGTATTGCTGGGAATCATATTGGTGTATTCACTGGCGCGAAATCAGATATCCGAAGCAATCGTGCGCAAAAGTGTATCGATACTGCTCATGGCATGCTTCGCACTCTTCATAATAATGGGCCTGGTTTATACAACTACCCGCCAGCGGGTAGCAGGGGTGGGCATGGGAGCCTTTTATGAAGTTGCCCCTCTAACGCAGCTCACCTCCCCGCCCTTATTCCAGGGAATGTGGGCCGGACCGCGCCTGGCGCGTGTCCTGAACGAAATACAATCGCTCCTGGAGCAAAAAGGATATGCTGGGCGGGCCGATGCTGCCGTCTTCTTCGGTCCCCGAATTGATTTCGCGTACGCGGCATATGGAATCCACCCCTATCCTGGTATTCCGACTTGGTGGGAGTTCTTCAGCAAAGATGGAAGAGGCCAAACCAACCTCATGATTGAGCGTTTCAGGCGGGCGAATTTTGAGTTATGTATCTTCTTGCACCAAGACTTTACATATTTGCCAACAGGCTTACTCCAATATTTGAATATTGCCTATACTTCGTTTGATAAAGGGGAGTTGACGGTCTATGTTCACAAGTAAGGGATACCGTTTCAGCTGCGGAAATAGAACTGATTTTCATGTGGAATAATCGAACATGACAGAATGGTGGCATACGTTGTTGAGGCAACACCAGGGACAAAGACCCAGGAATTCAGGCTGGTTAGATGGCTCTTTGCCTATCCAAATTTACGGTACCTGGACGATGGCACAGGCTGATTTTCTGAGGAACAATCTCACCATTATTGAGGCTGTCGCGGCATTTGAAACGGATTGGATGAATTTCAATTACCTTGCACGATTTGCAAAAGAAAACAAGGCATCTTTGCACAGCATCTCCCTATGGCCCTGTGGGGTTTTTTCAACAACTACCCAACTGGCCTTTGAGACCGGCAAAGGAATTGCACGTAATATCTCGGAGTCCGGCAAGACAATCATTCAACGCCGGAGAATTCATTAATGCGCAGCTTAAATCACGCGTCAAATGGATCCTGCCTGGAATTGAAAGCAGCCATGGTTTTATGCTGATAAGCGACGGATCAATCGACCCTATCAGCTTGTGGGACTTGGCGCCAATTCCTAATCTCGATTTGAAATGGCAACATCTTGGCCGGATGCAATTTCTCTCACAACCGATTAGTACCTGGGAACTACACCTGTGAACACTTAAGGCCGCAATGACCGTAAAGAACCGTCGGAATTTACCCATACACAAACGAATTGCCGAGCTCAAGAACAGTTATCCAGGAGAGCGTTGTTTTATAATGGGAAATGGGCCAAGTCTTAATCGAACAAATCTGGATTCGTTGCAGACCGAGTATGTTTGGGGTGTTAACAAATGCTACCTTTTGTTTGGACGGATACGGTGGCGCCCATCGTTCTATGTAACCAACGACAAACGCCTTACCCAGCACATTGCCAAAGAGTTAGTTCAAATGATAAAAGAGTCGCCATCATGCTTATACTTTTTCCCCTTTAGCTTTCGGGACGAGAAAATTCTGAGCAAAGATCTTAATGTTTATTGGTATGACGATAGAACCCTGGATTCAGATGAAGCATGTTCTGATTGGGTTTTCAGCACCGATCCATCCAAATGGGTCACCCACTCAGATACAGTAACTATTGCTTGCTTACAGATTGCAGCGTATTTGGGATTTAATCCGATCTATTTGATCGGTTGTGACACATCCTATTCTGTTCCAAACACGGTAATGGTTGAAGACTCGGATGATCATCTGATATCTACACAGAATGACGACCCTAACCATTTTGCACCCGAATATTTGGGAGCAGGAGTGAAATGGACGGCACCGAACATAGATAGAATGATCTGTCAATATAGAAATCAAAGCTCCTGCTCGACAGGCTTGGCGTGGATGTTTACAACGCTACTGCGGGTGGGAACCTGGAAGTCTTTCAACGAATTCACTTGGAAGACATTTCCCGTGGCTAAATCGATGAAGATAGACAAAGGAAACTAATATGTTGACATCGCTTCCAACTCCGCTTTTCGTTTTTGAGATGGCAAATAACCACATGGGGGATATTGAGCATGGCATTAGAATTGTGATGGAATTAAGAAGATCACTACAGGATTAACTTTTAAATTTAGTATCAAGCTCCAACACCGCGACGAATCGTTCTTTCACCCGGAATTTGTCCATCGCAAAGACATGAAATATATAAAGCGTTTTACAGAAACCAAGCTTGTAAAAGCGGATTTCAAACGGCTTAAGGATGACATTTCGGATAATGGGTTTATATCGATGTGCACACCTTGGGATGAGCCAAGTGTTGATCTCATGGAAGAATTGAATTTCGATATCATTAAGATCGCAAGTTGTTCTTTCACTGATTGGCCTTTGATTGAAAGGATTGCAAAAACCAGCCGTCCAATCATCGCATCTACTGCTGCAGCCCCTCTTGAAGATATTGATCGGATAGTATCCTTTTTTTCCCATCGAAACAAACAATTTGCAATCATGCATTGTGTTGGCGAGTATCCGTGCCAACGTGATCATCTCGAATTAAATCAGATCGAATTCTTCCGCAACCGCTATCCCGGATTGCAAGTAGGCTTTTCCACACATGAAGACCCTGAAAATTTCGATAGCATCCGGATCGCGATTGCAAAGGGCGCAACAATATTCGAAAAGCATGTAGGGGTCCCGACTGAAGCATATGCACTCAATGCCTATTCGGCTACGCCAGATCAAGCACAACATTGGTTGGAAGCAGCCGCTGATGCCTATGCTATGTGCGGTGTTGCTGGACGCAGGAAAGAAATTTATAGCAAGGAGCTGGATGATATTAAACCACTTTGGCGTGGGGTATTTGCAGCAAGGAGCATTCGTAAAAGTCAAAAAGTCACATCGGAAGATATTTTCTCGGCCATGCCGAATGTGGATGGTCAATTAGTCTCACATCAGCTTTCTAAGTACACAGAGTTCTACGCCGGGCGCGATTATGAAAGAAATGAACCCTTGATGCTTGATGGTTTAGAGAAAATAGAGTTACGCGGACAAGTGCTGCAAATCGTCGATCGTTTGAAAAAGACACTCAAGGAAAGCCATATCGCTCTGCCGCCATACGTGGACATAGAGATCTCCGCTCATTATGGCTTGGAGCGATTTGATGAATTTGGCGCTGTGTTGATCAATATTATTAATCGAGCATATTCAAAGATGCTGGTTGTTATGTTCCCCGGTCAATCTTATCCGAGCCACCATCATGTTCAAAAAGATGAGAGCTACCATATCCTGTATGGGGACTTAGCCGTGCAGGTGGAAGGACAGAAACAAGTCTTAAAGCTGGGCGATCTGCTCACTCTAAACCACGGCGTTGAGCACAGCTTCAAGACCGGGAGTGGCGTAGTAATCGAAGAAATTGCTACCACATACCTACGAGGCGATTTAGTCTATGCCGACAACCTGATTAACCAAAATACAAACCGGAAGATTTTGCTGACATTTTGGCCCGAGTGGCTGACAGATTAGAGTATTAGTTATCGGACAAATTATGAAACTTTCAGACTTCGTTGCTGATTTCATCGCCACACAAGGGGTGCGTCAAGTATTTCTTTTGCCTGGCGGAGGCAATATGCATTTGGTGGATTTAATCGGTAAAGAACATCGCCTGCAATATGTTGCGTGTTTACATGAACAGGCAGCAACGATTGCAGCGGATGCTTATGCTCAATATACTCGAAACTTGGGAGTGGCCCTGGTGACCACCGGCCCAGGCGGAACCAATTCCATCACAGCCGTAGCTGCCGCATGGGTTGAATCTGTACCCTTGTTGATCATTTCAGGTCAAGTGAAAACACCTGATATCAAACCTAGCCCTGAAATGCGTATGTTTGGTTTTCAGGAAATTGATATTGTCTCTATTGTCCGTCCAATTACCAAATACGCTGTTACGATACGTAATGCGCAGGCAATTCGATATCATCTTGAAAAAGCCGTTTTTTCAGCGCGGACAGGTCGCAAGGGGCCAGTATGGATTGACGTGCCGCTGGATATTCAAGCACAGGAAATAAACAGTGCAGAATTAATAAGCTTTGATCCGATCGAATTAACCTTAATACCCCAAATGATGGAATTGATATTCGAGAATCAGTCAAACAGGTCCTCACGCTTTTAACTCAATCCGAACGGCCGGTGATTTTGGCGGGGTACGGCATAAAACTTGCAAAAAGTGAAGAGCTGTTTATTAAGGTGGCAGAAAGGTTGGGGATCCCAGTACTTACGACCTGGAAAGGTTGTGATTTAATGCCGGATAATCACCCTTTGTTTTTTGGACGACCCGGAACGCTGGCCCAGCGAGGGGCGAATTTCATTCAACAAAATTCGGATTTTATTATGGCCATAGGTGCACGTTTGGATTTCGGCCAGATCGGTTACGCCGCCGAAACCTTCGCAAGGGCTGCAAAAAAAATAGTTGTCGACATCGATGTGCATGAGCTGTCAAAGTTTCAATTTAAAGTGGATGTTCCATTGGCTGTGGACGCAGGTGAATTCCTACGAGTTGTCGATGAATTGACTAGTGAGTATACAATTCAGGCTTGGTCTGCCTGGAAGGATCGATGTAGGAATTGGAGACAACTTTACCCTGTCGTTTTGGCGGAGCAACGCGCCAAGACGGATAACGTCAGCTTGTATGTTTTGATAGAAACGCTCTCAAGGCAAATGAAGGAAGATGATCTGTTGGTGCCAGGCAGTTCGGGGGCATGCTCTGATGTATGCATGCAGACTTTTAAAATCAAGAAAGGCCAAAGAGTCGTGAATAGCCCGGGATTGGGCGCCATGGGATTTGGACTCCCCCATAGTATCGGTGCTTGTCTTGCCAGTGGAATGCGGCGGACCATCTGCGTGAATGGCGACGGAGGCTTCCAGCTAAACATACAGGATCTGGAAACCGTTCATAGACTTCAGCTTCCAATAAAATATTTCATCCTGAATAATGATGGCTATGGATCAATCCGCGGCACACAGAACAACTATTTTCAGGGCCGCTTGGTTGCCGCCGACTCTTCTAGTGGCCTTACTCTCCCAAATATACGTCGGATCAGTGATGCCTATGGAATCCCCAATGGCCGGATTGCCAACCATGCAGAATTAGAAGAGGGGGTGAACCAGGCGCTAGCAGGCAGAGGCCCGTTCATTTGCGAGATTATGCTGGATCCGAATGAACAAACGGCACCCAAAGTAAAATCTGTCCTTGGAAATGATGGACGCATGATCTCAAAACCGCTGGAAGATTTAGCGCCGTTCCTAGATCGACAAGAGTTTTTGGCAAACATGATCATCCCCCCGATTTCTGAGTGAGAATAGGACCAATAAAATGGAATGTTGAGGATGGCCTAAACGATTTATTGGATGCGACCTGCCGCCGATTACAGGCTCGCAATTTTCGTTATCGGATCATCAATTGATCAAAGCAATTTGCTTAGCATTCCTTAGAGACGCTATTTGACGCTGGAGTATCTCTCGCAGAGGTAAATAGCTATGGAAGAGAAGTACTTTGTGGTCCTTGTGCAAATGCAAACGCTTCTCTGGAAAAACCGAATATTCAGTGTTTCAGCTCTGCCCGGCTTGATAATATATAAGGGTTAACGCCATTAATTTCATTACTCGCGGATCCTTGGAAGCCTTTCTTCTATTCCGGTTGTACCCGTGCGTCCTAGTCGGTTTTTCTTCCATGCGGCTACGCCAGGTGAATTGCTATGAGCAGATCTTTTCTTTACCGATAAAACCCATCTCGCCCTCGCGGTCTATCAAGAAGAAGTCTCCGGTCGTATCCGCAAAAATCTTCAATTAAGCAATGAGATCATAAAATTATATTGAGCCTGACTACACAACGGCCTGCCAGAAGGATGCGCTAAAATGAAATTAATCAGTATAGTCACCCCGTGCTACAACGAAGAAGAAAATGTAACTGAATTGTACGAAAGAATCAAGTCGGTCATGAAGGACACTCAATACGAATACGAACATATTTTTATCGACAATGCTTCCACTGATGGAACTATTGCTACGATCCGTCATATTGCGTTAAAAGATAAACGCGTCAAAGTGATCATAAATCTGCGCAACTTCGGCCATATCCGATCCCCTTACTACGGCCTCCTGCAGGCAAAAGGCGACGCAGTTATTATCCTGGCATCTGACCTCCAGGACCCTCCTGAACGAATCTCGGAATTTATCAAGAACTGGGAATGTGGATATAAGGTGGTAATAGGAATAAAAACCAAAAGCAATGAGCTGGGGCTGCTATACCTGGCGCGCACGCTTTATTATCGGATATTACGCAAGCTATCGGATGTCGAATTGATCGAGCATTTCACTGGGTTCGGATTGTACGACCAAAAGGTCATCGAGATCTTGCGCCAATTAAACGATCCTTATCCCTACTTTCGCGGCTTGATAGCGGACATTGGTTTCCCAATCGCGCGGATTGAATTCGTGCAACCCAAACGCAAGCGCGGCATTACAAAAAATAATTTTTACACCCTCTACGACTTGGCCATGCTTGGTCTTACTGGATATACCAAAATACCTCTTCGGCTTGCCGCGATGCTTGGCTTTGGGGCTGCCGCCATCAGCTTTTTGGTCGGGTTGGTGTATCTGGTTTATAAACTGGTTTTCTGGGCGCAATTCTCTGTCGGCCTGGCCCCCGCTGTGATCGGTCTATTTTTCCTCGGATCAGTACAAATGATCTTCCTCGGCATCATCGGGGAGTATATTGGCGCCATTTACACGCAAGTAATACACCGTCCCCTGGTGATCGAAAAAGAGCGCATTAATTTCTAGATGGGGAAGCTAATCCAGGTTTGGGGTTAGTCCGGTCGTTTTGTCAAGTTCGCTTGCCTCCGATTTATGAATTATCTGAGCGTAAAAAGAGTAATACATCATTGTTCAACTTCTCTCTTCGAGACCTTATTGGCTCGACCCTCGCTTTCCTGATTTTCCCCACCATATATGTCGTCCCCGGCTATGTGATAGGTTGGATATTCGATCTGCTTGATTTCAGAAGACGCCTGCCAGCCACCCGGTTCGTCATTGGCATTGTATTTTCAATTTCCTTGAGCCCCATCATCACATTCTTAACCTGGAGCTTAGTCTCAGTACAGGCAGCCTTTGTTGTGCTCGCGCTATTCGTTGTAATTTTCGTAATTATTCTTCTCAAGACAGAACGCATCACAGCTTCAGGCGAGACAACTCGACTTCAGGTATTTTCAATCTGCGCCGCGGCTGCCTGGTCGATACTATCCCTCATTTCCCTGATAGATATCCAATGGGGAGATCGTCTATATTACAGCGTTGTCGCGTATGATTTCACAACCCGGGTCACTATTATTAATGCTATGACGCGTAGCGGAGTGCCGCCGATCAACCCGAGTTACTTTCCGGGCCATCCTATCCATCTGACGTATTTGTATTATTTTTGGTATATCCCCTGCAGCTTGGTAGATCAGATAGGGGGCGCCTGGGTGGATGGACGGGACGCCATGATTGCAAGCGTGGCTTGGTGCGGACTGGGTTTGATGGCAACGATTGCCTTATATCTGAGGCAAAGAAACCCAGGGAAGCAACTAATGCCGTGGAAAGCCGGCCTGCTTGGGAGCGGGCTGCTACTTGTGAGTGGCTTGGATTTTATTCCAGCGCTTTTTCTTATGATCCGAAGCCGGCTCTCCACGGGTTCATCCTTCCTCCTGGGTGACATTGAACATTGGAATGAACAGATCACAGCATGGATCGGTGCATTGTCATGGGTTCCGCATCACGTTGCAGCGATGATCGCGTGCCTGTCCGCGATCATGCTGGCCCAGTCTGCTCGCGGTAAGAGTACTTCGCGTAAAATGGTGCTGATGACCTTAGCAGGTCTTGCCTTTGCGTCTGCAGTCGGCCTATCGATCTACGTTACCTTGGTATTTGTGCTCTTCTGGGGTATCTGGATCATCATCCAATACCTGCAAAGGCAACGCGGACTTAGCCTGGCGATGGCTTTCTCTGGAATCGTCGCCTTGATCGCGATCAGCCCCTTTCTGGCCGGCTTGGTCGGGGGAGAGGTTTCTTCGTTAGGCTCTGGGTTGCCGATTGCCTTCGCCGTCCGCATATTTGGCCCTGTTGCTCCCTATATACAGAATTTTCCGTCGATAGTTTCTAATATTGTCTATTTGCTTTTCCTACCCGTTAATTACTTATTGGAGCTCGGCTTTTTCTTTATCGTGGGCTTGTTGTGGATGCAGCAAAATGGGAAGGTCGGTTGGCAAAATAACCCATATTATGTCGCAGAAGTAACATTGATAATTGTAGTTATCCTTATTGGATCTTTTATCAGATCTACTGTTATTGGAAGTAACGATCTGGGATGGCGTGTCTGGCTTTTTGGGCAATTTGTTCTCCTCATTTGGGCTGTTGATGTGATTACCCGAATTTACCCTGATTTAAAGGTGCAGAGGGGGTCAGCCATGACCTACATAAATTGGAAGAACTGGGGCTCACTCCGTATCCTATTAATTCTAGGCCTTATCACAACAATCCTGGATGTAGCACTGCTCCGAATTTGGCCTATGTTTGTAGACGCCGGAATCGCCGGATTCCCGAACGGCTTCAGCACTGATATGCAACTAGGCAGGCGAACCTTGGCGGCGCGCCAGGCTTATGAGTTTATAAATAAGAACACGGCTGAGAATGTTCACATACAACAAAACCCAAACGACTTATTGAACCGACCAATTGGTTTGTACGCTAATCGTCCGATGGCAGTTTCAGGTCACACGGCCTATGGTATTTCTCGAGCGGAATTGGTGACGCGTGCAAATTTGGTTGCAAAGATATTCACCGAATATGCAAGTTGGGACGAAATCGACCAATCCTGCCTGAGAAATTATATTGACATCATCGCAGTGAGCGATGAGGATCCGCTTTGGATGCATTTACCCGCGTTGGAACAAGCGAGAGCCCCGCTATATAGAAACTCCTACTACGCCATCTTCGCTTGTGGGAACAATGATACACATTGACCACCTCATGGACATAGTTACCGAATGATCAATTCCACGGTGCAAGATCTACTGGGGTCCCTCTTAGCCTTCCTCCTCTTCCCGTTGGTCGCGGTGATTCCGGGATATGTAATCGGTTGGGCACTCAATCTATTTGAGTTTCGATCGCGCACTGAACTTATCCGTTACCTAATTGGCCTTGTGCTATCGAACGCCTTCATGCCGATCTTTACATTTCTTATCTATCGATTCTCATCCAGTTATGTGGTGCTGGCGAGTCTATTTATATTCACCATCCTATTCGCCATGGTGGGTATTCTTCCAATGATCCATCAGGGTTCATTGGCACTTCGATCGAAATTAGGAGCGTTCTCAACCCATCAAAGACTGGCGCTCGCCCTGGCTGGAACTTGGGTGGTCCTTTCAATGGGTCTGCTTCTGGACCTGCAATTTGGGAATAGGCTATATTTTCCAACTGTTGCCTATGACACCACCACGCGAATCGCGATTATTAATGCCATCACCCGAACTGGGATCCCGCCAATTAATCCGGGTTACTTCCCAGGGCACCCGGAACAATTGAATTTTCTTTATTATTATTGGTATATTCCCGAGAGCCTTATTGACCAGCTGGGTGGGAACCTCATCAATAGTCGACAAGCAATGCTGGCAGGGGTGATTTGGACGGGGTTGGCTTTGATGGCAACCGTAGCCCTTTATCTCAGGCTGCGGAACCGCCAGGCTAAGAACGCCTGGAAGGGTCCGCTTATTGGCATCCAACTTTTATTGGTGAGTGGGGTGGATTTTGTTCCAGTTTTCGTTCTCGCGTTGGCGGCCAGGAAGATAATTGGCCAGATGATGTTTAACGGCCAGATCGAAAGCTGGAATATACCGATCGAGTCCTGGCTGAATGCAGCGACATGGGTTCCCAATCACCTGGCTGCTGTAATACAATGCGTTACTGCCATGCTGGGCATCCTTTCAGTCTACGAAGGGAGAGGGAAACAGCGTATTGCCGCGGGCGCTCTGGCGACGGCAGCATTCGCATCCGCACTGGGCACTTCTGTTTGGGTCACTCTGGTATTTGCGATTGCCTGGGTCATATGGGCGTTATTTTTGTCACGAACAAAAAGTAGCCGGGCCTTGTTCTGGGTGATGGGATTTTCCGGCTTGCTTGGGGCGGTACTTTCAATCCCTTTCATACTGGGATTATTGAAATCCGGTGGAACTGCTGCGGGCGGCCTCCCAATGGCCTTCTATGTTCGGCCCTTTATTCTAAGCACATTATTAGTGCCGGAAAAGCTGCAGACAATTTCAAATCTCGTTCTGTTGCCCCTGAACTATTTCCTGGAACTTGGCCTCTTCTTTGTCGTTGGTGTTTATTGGATCCAACACCGCAAAGCTTACGAAAAACAGAATGCTCATTTTCTTCAGGCAGAAATAATCTTACTGGCGACCGTGGCCGTTACGCTTTCGTTTGTGCAGTCAACGATCATAGAGACCAATATCCTCGCCATTCGCCCCTGGCTGCTTGGGCAATTTGTTCTGCTCATTTGGGCCACAGATGTAATGCAGGGCTGGCTTGAAAATACTCCCCCGACACTTTCATCATTCTTCAGGGTCAGCGGTAATAAGCCTAGGATAGGCCGTACCGTTCAAACTCTGTTGCTCATTGGGCTACTGACAACCGGGCTGGAGGCATTTTCAACTCGAATGTGGCCATTACTTGTTGACTGGAATGTGGCTGGCTTCCCAAACGACCTTAGCCCGGATACACACCTGGGTAAGCGAACATATAGCGCCAGCCTGGCCTATGAGTTTGTTGACAAACTACCGGGGACCGTTGTCGCGCAATATAACCCGGATATAGTTCTAGATCGCCCAAGCGGGCTCTATGGGACCGTTCAATTTGCAATTTCGGACCGAATAAACTATGGGGTTCCTCTGGGTTATTTTCAGGATGCAAAAACCAGGATCTCAGATATCTTTGATAGGGAGAAAACCTGGAGTAGTATCGATCAATCATGCAGTAATTTTTCTATTAACACCCTGGTTGTCAACGACCTTGATCCTCTGTGGAAACAGCTGCCTTTACTGGAGCAAGAGCGCAGACCTCTTTATCAAAACGACTATTACTCAATTCTGCATTGTGGGACCAAAGCAAACCCCTGACGAACGCTGTCTTTCCCTAGCCCGCTTAAATAAAATGAGGCCTCCAAAAACCTATTGGAGGCCTCATTTTTGTTATCTGGAGAAGTTACTTGCTTACAATCGAAGGCGCAGGAGCTTTGGACCTCATTACCGCCCAGGCCAAAACGCCGAGCAGCACTAGCGCTACTGCCCACACTACCCACAAAACAGGACCAGTCGCGCCTGCATATTGCACGATGATCGGAGCTATGATCACAGATACGAGGTTAACAACCTTGATCATTGGGTTCAAAGCCGGTCCAGCAGTATCCTTGAACGGATCACCAACCGTATCTCCTACAACACCTGCCTTGTGACGCTCCGAACCTTTACCGGTGTTCTTCTTCGGGTTTTTCGGCTCGTCTTCTATTAATTTCTTGGCATTGTCCCAGGCGCCACCGGAATTGTTAAGGAAAACAGCCAACAGTTGGCCGGAGACGATGATGCCCGCTAGAAAACCGCCCAAAGCCTCAACCTGCAGCAACAAGCCTACGACAATCGGAGAAAGGATTCCCAGTAAGGCTAACGATACAAGTTCTTTTTGGGCCGCTGTGGTCGAGATCTCAACGGCTTGCCGGTAGTCCGGTGGAACCTTACCTTCCAAGACTCCGAGCTTGAATTGGCGCCGGACTTCCAAAACGATCAACGACGCCGCGCGGCTCACAGCCTGGATGGCGAATGATGAGAACAGCCAGGGCAGTGCCCCACCGATCAGCATGCCTACAAAGACCTGCGGGATATCAACACGGATACCTATAGCCTGGATTTGCGCCTCGGGTGCGATTCCCAGGGTATTTTGGGCACGAGAGACATCTACCAGGAAAGAGCCAAAAAGTGCAACCGCCGCAATCACTGCAGATCCAATCGCAACACCTTTGGTAATGGCCTTCGTGGTATTGCCCACAGAATCCAGGTCGGCCATGATCTGCTGGGCTTCTTTTGTCGCCTTGTCAGTTCGGCCCGACCAGGCCATCTCGCCGATACCGTTGGCGTTGTCAGAGATTGGGCCAAATGAGTCCATCGCAACGTTGTTACCCGTTAAGGTCAGCATGCCGATACCGGTCATGGCTACGCCATAAAGGATATATGTCACATTGGTGGCAGCAGTCGTGCCTGGAATCGTACCAAATATAAAAATGGAGGCAACGATGGTCAGGGCAATTACAATTACCGACCAAACCGAAGACTCAAATCCAACCGATATGCCCTGCAAGATCAATGTCGCCGGGCCCGTATCAGCGGCCTTCTTGATGTCATTGACTGGCGAAGCGTGGGTGCCGGTAAAATACTCAGTGAGGCGATCAATTACTATGGCAAGCAAAACACCAACACCCACAGCCGCGGGTGTTCGCCACCACCCGCCTAAAGCCGGATTCTGCAGGTAGAAAAAGCCGGCGACGAAGAATAAGATGGCCGATATGGCAGCTGAAGTCAGGAATCCACGGAAGATGGCAGCCATTGCGTTGCCGCTCATCCCCGGGCCGCCGCGAACCACATAAGTTCCAATGATCGACGATAGAACGCCGATCCCTCTTACCATAAGCGGGAATATGATCCACTCGAGTTGTCCGGTGAGGTGCCAGAGCGCCAGCCCCAGGATCAAGCCGGCCACTATGGTGACTTCATAGGACTCGAAGATATCTGCCGCCATGCCGGCGCAGTCACCAACATTATCCCCTACAAGGTCAGCTACCACAGCCGGGTTGCGAGGATCGTCTTCCGGGATCCCGGCTTCCACTTTGCCAACCAGGTCCGCGCCTACATCAGCAGCTTTTGTGAAGATTCCACCGCCAACACGCATGAACAGCGCGAGCAGGGTACCACCAAAACCAAAGCCGAGCAGGGCATCAGGGGCAGCTATTCCCAGAAAAATAAAGATTAGGGTGCCGCCGAACAGCCCGAGGCCGTCAGTAAGCATTCCGGTGATCGTCCCGGCCCGATAGGCTATCCGCAGCGAATCTCCAAATGATTTCCGGGCAGCAGATGCAACACGCACATTCGCCTGAACCGCCATCCGCATCCCGATCTGTCCAACCGTTAGCGAGAATGCAGCGCCCATGATAAAGGCAATAGCCCGGGCAAAACCAATGATCAGACGTACTTGATCAGGGGTATTCGCACTGAAGCGCTCCAAGGCCTCTGGCGAAGGTGGAACAATGTAAACAGACAGGAACAACGCGAACGTCAGGATAATGATGAGAGGTAGGATTGAGCGAAGTTGCTTACGCAGATAGGCATCTGCGCCATCCTTGATCGCGCCCCAAACTTCCTGCATCTCGCGCGTTCCCTTATCTTCCTTCAGGATCTGTGAACGAAGCAAGACTGCATATAAAAGTCCGACGATGGCAATGCCTAAGACAACCCAGATTGCGATCGCCTCAAGTGAGGTAAGTCCTTGCATGGCATACATAATTGAGTATTTCCCTCCGGAAAATAATAAAATAATTAGGCCTACGCCTAATAGTAAAGCACCGAGATTTTACAGTCCTCAGGGGATTGTGTCAAGCATGGCGATTGTTGGCCGAAAGCACGAGACCAAATCCTCCCTGCAGAACCCTTTTTGCACATTCTTAATTCGATCCATTTAGTGAGGAGGATTTCTTCCTTTCTAATTCCACTTACTTTGCTTATCCATCCGTCCACCCTGCGCAGGCGCATACCTCAAAAAGCAATTGGTTGACATTTGTGGCGATATTTGATAAGATACGTCAAATTAACTCCTAAAAGGAGACTTACATGTTGCAGGAATTGGATATTCGCACAATTGAACTTACCCCAGCGGCATCAAAGGCAGTGATGGAGATTATCAGCGAGCGCAAATTGGAGGGCTATGCTCTGCGTGTTTACGTAGCGGGCGGTGGATGTTCCGGCGTGAATTTCGGAATGGCCCTGGATAATAATGTCCGTGAGGTCGATATGGTTTTTGAGTCTGACGGAGTCAAAGTTGTAGTGGATGACGTTTCGATTGATTACCTACGAGGGGCAAAAATCGATTTTGTCAATGACCCGGATCGTGGCGCTGGTTTTCTTGTGGATAGCCCGACCGCTCTCGAATACGCTCAGGCCCACGGCGAGGGAGGCTGCGCCTGTGGCGGCTCCTGTTCGTGCAATAACTGATAAAATTCTTGATGAAAAGTCCGGATCTCTCTTGGGATCCGGACTTTTTTTGTGGATTGCCGCCTGGCTGCTAGGGGGATAAGAACCAAAAAACTAGAATTCCGATTTCATTATTCTTGGCCGGATCGTTTACAAGCAGCGATCCGAATGTTCTTGTCACGGCTATGGCCTTATCGGGCTCTGAGAAACGAAATGATGGTTCCCAAGGTGCCGACGATGACAAACCCAATAATAAGGAGTCCCACTGGAATCCGGCTGAGACGTTGAGTCTGATCCACGAACGTAGGGATGGCAACCGGCGCAGCCGGCGTGAAAGTCGGTAAGCGGGTTGCGTTTTGCGCCGGTATATATGCCGCTGCCAGGGTTGGGTTTATAGTGGGAGTGGAAGCTGGCGTGGGTGTGGGCGGAATATCTACCAGCGGTAATATGGTGCCCCCCGTCCCTGTTAAAGACACATATAAAGCATATACCCAGCCGATTGATCCTGGAACGCCCGGATACTGGATCATGATCCAATTATCGTTATCGCGAGCGCGCCCCAGCGCGGGCGCACTTTCACCGGTCAACAAGACTCCGATAGCCGGATAATTAAAACTGCTCGGGCCAGCATACACGTCAATTTGTTCCAGACTGGGGTCAACGGAAACTACTGGCCCCGTGGGCGTTCCGGTAACGGTAGGGATGCTGCCCGTGGGCTGCTGCGCCCAGGCCTGCCGTTGCGAGGGAATGCTCACCGCCAACGTTGCTATACCCACCAGGATGAATAATAAAAAGAGGGGCCTGCGGAGATGCATCAGCGACGACCAAAAAGGGAAACTACCAGACCCAGAACTCCCACCATAGCAATGACGAAAATAGCCCCACCCATCGGGAAACCTGATGGCGGGGCAGTAGGGTCCGGATAGGTTGGTACGACCACAGGCGGCGCCGGGGTAAAAGTTGGTAGTCGTGTCACCGTAGGTTCAATATGAAAGGCGGCCACCAGCGTCGGATCGATTGTGGCTGTAGCCAGGGGCGTAGGAGTAGGAGGCGGTTCGACCACTTGCAGCGTACCAGTAAGCGTGACGTTGGCAGCATATATCCATCCGACTCCGCCTGGACCGCCGGGAAACGAAATTTGAATCCATTCATGTTGGGGAGATGTGGCCAAAGCCGGCGCAGTGGCGCCAACCGGCAGCTGTCCGATGGTCGGGTAATCCACGGTGCTCGGACCCGTGCGAACGTTGATCGCCTCGCTGTACGTTTGGGTTATGTAGGCGGATACCCCGTTTGCCGGGGCCGTTTCAGTTACCGAATCCTGTGCCTTAAAATAAACCTCATTTCGAACAGAAAACGGGAAAATGCCGGGGACGATAGGGGCTTTATGAAGCAGCCCGGTTGGCCCAAGCGCAATCGCGGCTAAAGACAAGCTGTAGATAAATTGCAACCAGAATCTCTTCATCTCGTTATATACTTTGAAAATGCTTTAAGATAGCCATCAACGCGCAGGGGCCCGGAATTAAGCCTCGAAGTCTGCCAGGCTTGCATTTGTAAAAAGGTGTTTGGAGTGCGAGTTTACAATTGTAAATCAAGCAAACAAGACGCTGAGTCTTGGAACAGAATTTCGAGTATAGCAGGCTGATTAGAAAGGCGGGCCCTGTATCATAAAGAGTTGTTCGTTCGGTTTCAACTCTTAAGGCATTCTCCTGAAAGGAAATCGCTTCGCGATTATAATCGAAAACATGGACCAGAGAATCTACCACGGCAATTTGAACCCTGCCGATCTAGCCCAATCACTTATGGCGGAATTTAACCGAGGCAATCTGCGAGCGCAAATCGTCGGACAAGCCGATAATCTGGCGGTTCAGATTGGCACCCGGATCGGGGCAGCGTCAGGAGGCCCGACCGCGCTCACTGTAACCCTTCAAAAAGCTCCAGATGGCATCCTCATTCAAGTGGGACAACAGGAATGGTTTGGCACCGCTGCCTCCCTCGGTCGCACAACGATGGCTGCCTTGCTAAATCCTTGGACTTTGTTGAACCGGCTCGACGATATAGCACAGGATGTTGAAAACTTGCAGCTCAGCGAACATGTGTGGCAAGTGCTCGATCAAGCCGCTCGCGCCATCGGAACCGGCTATCAACTCACGGATAGGCTAAGCCGCTTAACTTGTGAATATTGTGGAACAGCCAACCCGATTGGTGAAGCCGCCTGCATTGCCTGCGGTGCGCCTCTTGGAGACTCACAGCCGGGCACCTGTCCGAATTGTGGGTTTGTTGTCAAGCCGCATGAACTACAATGTCCTAATTGCGGCAAGGCATTGGTATAAAGAGAAATCTGGTCTTTGTCGATGCTGCGCTGCTGGGCGCCTGGCATCCCATTTCCCCAACTAATCTGAGCCCAACCTGCCAGATTGCGAGATTTCCAAAATGCTGCAAAGTTTTTTGTCGCCTATTAAAATGGTCTTCTTCGGGTTTCGAAACACCGGAAGTATAATAATTTCTCGGGCAAATATCCGTCAATGAACCTCCAGGAGCTAGAATCCCGGCTGCAATCACTGATTGAAATAGATTTGATAAGTGTTTTGCCCGGTCAAAAAGCAGAAGACCTGATTATCCAAAAACTAACCACGGTACTCCGATCAAATTTGATCGTACGTGAAGATGGCTCTTTGATCGCGCCCAATGTATTTACGCTCTTAGTGCATCCAAACTCGGCAGCTCGCTGGAAAGAGCCCCAATTATTCGAAACTCTTATTGAAGTCTTAAAAACTTCCGGGCGGGAAGCCGGTTATCAATTTGGTGGTCTCCCGCCGACCATTACCATTTCGGAAGACCCAGGCATAAAGCCAGGAGACTTTAGCTTAATTGCTTCACTGCGAGTTGAGCCAATGGAAGAAACAAAAGATATGAAGACAGATACCGAAAACCCAACCGAGACCGACGACGACTCGACCATTCCCGAGAATGCCTTCTTGATCATCGAAGGGGTCAAAGTTTTTCCATTGAAGCAAGCGGTGATCAACATTGGCCGCCGGCTTGATAACACGGTAGTGGTGGATGACCCTCGAGTCTCACGCAACCACGCCCAATTGCGGGCCATCAAGGGGCGTTATGTCGTTTTTGATTTGAATTCGACAGGTGGGACCTTTGTAAATGGACAACGGGCAAACCAGAGTGTGCTCTACCCAGGGGATGTGATATCACTGGCGGGTGTAACTCTCATTTTCGGCCAGGATAACCCTCTCCCCAGGCCCGATCTTGCAGACACGTCTCCGCTTGGTGATGCCAGCGCCAATCGGCCCACCGCAGTTATCCATACCCGTCCACCTACTCCAAAACAGAAAAAATGAGCGGCCCGATCGTCTTGGTCTTGCGCATTTTGCTTGCGTTAGCCCTGTACTTTTTCCTGGGCTGGGCTCTGTGGACAATCTGGCAGGATTTGAAGCAGGCAGGTTCGCAGGCTGCAGCACAGAAGGTCCGTGTTATGCGCCTCGCGGTCCGAATTAAAAACCGGCCGATTGTTTATCGTTCCTTTTCTCAATCGGAGGTAACGCTCGGCCGCGATCCGCTGTGCGACGTTCCCATTGATGATGAGGCGGTTTCTGCGCGTCATGCCAGGTTTAGCTTTCATCACGGGCAGTGGTGGATTGAGGATTTGGTATCAACCAATGGGACAAGCTTGAACCATCAGAAGCTGACTACGGCCACTGTTTTGACAAGCGGCGACGAGATTGCGTGTGGAAAAGCACGGCTGACAGTAAATCTCGGCGGGGAAGCTATTATTCCACAATTAGCATCAGCTGAGGAGGAACATGACTGAGAGCGTGAAAATTGCGATCATTGGCGGTTCCGGCTTATATAGCATGGGTGATTTACAAACCCCGCATGAATACGTGATGGATACACCGTTCGGAAGTCCCAGCGCACCAATCGTAATAGGAACAATGGAGGGCCAGCTCGTTGCCTTCCTGGCCCGGCATGGCGTTGGTCATCATCTCACGCCCACAGAGGTGCCCTATCGAGCCAATATCTTTGCGCTAAAATCGCTGGGAGTAGAACGGATTGTTAGTATCAGTGCCTGCGGGTCTCTTCGCGAAGAGTACGCGCCTGGTCACATCGTAATTCCCGATCAACTTTACGATAATACCAGAAACCGCCCGGGCTCCTTCTTCGGCGAGGGCCTTGTAGCACATGTAGGCGTGGCAGACCCCTTCTGCGAAGATCTCTCCAATCAACTGGAGAGGGCGGTCAGAAGCGTAGGCGCAACGGCCCATCGCGGCGGAGCCTTTGTCACAATCGAAGGACCCAGGTTCTCGACCAGGGCGGAATCCAATGTTTACCGGGCGTGGGGCATGTCCTTGATAGGTATGACAGCCTCGCCCGAGGCCTTCCTGGCACGCGAGGCCGAGATTTGCTACGCGGTGATGGCCCATGTCACCGATTACGATGTTTGGCGCATCACCGAATTGCCTGTATCAGTAGATATGGTCATCCAAACCTTGAACAATAACACCCGGTTGGCACAGGCGGCAATTCGAAACCTGGTAGCCAATCTAAATTCGACCCGAGCCTGTACCTGCGAACACGCCCTGGCGGGCGCATTGATTACCCAGCGGAGTGCCATTCCTGAGAAGACCACCAAAAAATTTGGGCTGCTGGTAAGAAAATATCTTGAAGACTGACGGAATGGGTCGCCCGGACCGGATGGCGTGGGAGAACAAACTCGAACGTTTCCCCCAATATCTTATCCTGCTTTCAATTCTCTTATTTACCTATGCTGTTCACGTTTTCAGCCCGGTAACGACCAGCACCGATTCAGCCTGGACGCTCCACCTCGCCGCCAGTATTCTGCGGGAGGGGAATATTAATCTGGACGAGTATCGCAATGAAATCGACCTGAAATTAGATTACCGATTGCGCGTGTTTGATAATCACATTTACTCATACTACCCCATCGCAACTCCGCTCCTTGTGGCACCGATTGTCTGGATCATTAACAAGGTTTACCCCGTTCTTTATCCAACCGATTTCTATACTTATTTGGCGCGCCATGCACCTGATTCTCGCACGGCAAAAATCGAGAAGCTTATTGCATCCGGCATTGTGGCATTATCGGCGGTCTTGACCTACCTTATTGCCCGCCGCTTTCTAGGGATCATCAATTCATTGATTATTACATTTATCTTTGCATACTCCACATCAATGTGGTCTACCGCCAGCCGCGCATTATGGCAACATGGGCCGTCTGTCCTGTTCGTATCACTGGCTTTATATTTGCTGATCCTGTCAAAAGAGAGGCTAAGCCTGATACCGTGGGTCGGGTTTATCCTGGGCTTCGCTTATCTGATCCGTCCCACAAATAGTCTGGGGGTTGCGTTCTTCGGCTTATACTTCCTGATAAACTTTCGAAAATATATTTTTCTATATGTCCTCGGGTTAGCCGCTGCATTGGTCCCTTACATGATCGTTAATTGGACAACCTATCATAATATCTTTCCGCCCTATTCCTATCAACTCTTTGAGCGCTTAGCCACTATTAAAGGCTTCGGTGAAGCCCTGGCAGGCACATTGATAAGCCCGGCGCGGGGTCTTTTCATTTTTACTTCAGTATTCATTTTTTCACTAATTGGCATGGCTCTGAGCATAAAACATCATCAGATCTCCTTCGCCACTATAGATTTGTATATCGTCGGCATACTTCTGTCTCATTGGCTGATTACGTCCCTTTTTGAAGATTGGGGGGGCGCCTGGTCAATCGGTCCGCGGTATTTTGTTGATGTCATCCCCTTCCTGGTTTTTTTCCTCATTCCGGTTTTTCAGTTGAATTTGCTCGCTAAACCTTTCTGGAAATATCCTTTCTTGATTACCGTCCTGATTAGCACTTTCATACAATTTCACGCTTCAACCAGTATTTATCCGTTCGTGTGGAACCAAAAGCCTCAAGCATTGGTGGATGCGCCGGCAAGAAAGTGGGATTGGGGCGATCTGCAATTCCTACGCGGTTTTTGTCCAAATAACCCTCTTGAAGGAAGAGCTCCTGCCTGTTGGTTCAAAAAAGAATGACAGATCATAGAGAAAGCCGGCTATTGATATTGGCAGCTGTATTCTTATTTTTGTACGCTGCCATACTCTCTCTCTCTCCCGCAGTGCGAGAGAACAGTTGGCTGGTGACTTATCGATTTTCACACTGGGCTGGGTTTCTGGTCTGGTCGGGCGCAATATTCATTGCCTATCGGGCCATTTCTTGTAAGATCCCTGACCACGATCCCTACCTATTGCCGCTGGCTTCATTTCTCGCCGGATGGGGACTGCTTACAATTTGGCGGCTTGACCCTGGCTTCGGCCTGCGCCAAGCTATCTGGCTCGCGGTAAGTGTTGCAGCGGTCATCGCCATTCTTTATTTACCCCCAGACCTGGGATTCTTGCGAGGTTACAAATACATCCTGCTTAGCGCGGGCTTGATTCTAACGGGGCTTACACTGCTATTGGGAACAAACCCTACCGGCTTTGGGCCCCGTCTTTGGTTGGGGTGTTGCGGCTTCTATTTTCAGCCTTCGGAACCGTTGAAGCTTCTCCTGGTGGTTTATCTAGCGGCTTACCTCGCCGATCGTCTTCCCATTCGCCTCCGCGTTTTTCCACTTCTCCTGCCGACGGTTTTTCTTACAGGGCTCGCTTTGCTTCTGCTGGTGGTCCAACGTGACCTGGGTACAGCCAGCGTTTTTATTATGCTTTATACGGCGACCCTGTACCTGGCGACTGACAAGCGCCGGGTCCTTGTGGCCACCACCATTACACTTATCCTCGCCGCGCTCACCGGGTTTTTCTTCGTGGATGTAATTCATGCACGGCTTGAGGCCTGGATTAATCCATGGAATGATCCTAGCGGCCGCTCATATCAAATCATTCAATCGCTCCTGGCCGTTGCCAACGGTGGTATTTTTGGCCGGGGTCCTGGTCTCGGAAGCCCAGGCCTTGTACCCGTTGCCCACTCTGATTTCATATTCACTGCCATCGCCGAGGAAACAGGGCTGCTCGGAACCTTCGGTTTGCTGAGTATTTATGCCTTGCTCTTTGCCCGCGGCTTGGTGGCCGCATTGCGCGCAACTAACAAGTTTCATCGCTTGCTGGCAGCCGGGCTGACTGCTTATCTGGGCATTCAGACCTTGCTGATAATTGGCGGAAACCTGCGCTTGTTTCCATTGACAGGCGTAACTCTCCCCTTTGTTTCGTACGGAGGGTCTTCGCTTCTCACGTCCTTTATTGCCCTGATTCTCTTGCTTTTGATCAGCAACCATCCCGACGTGGAACCGACGCCGATAATTTCCCTAAGGCCCTTTTTTCGGGTCGCTGGCTTGCTTGGGCTCGGACTCATTGCCGTATCTGCAACTGATGCGTGGTGGGGAGTTATCCGCGGGCCGGATTTACTTAGCCGCACCGACAACCCGCGCCGTTCAATTTCCGACCGCTATGTGTTGCGAGGCGGGTTGTTGGATAGAAACAATCAACCTCTTGACATAACTCAAGGCAAGAGTGGCTCCTACAAAAGGGTATATCTCTATCCACCAATTGCGCCGATAACTGGTTACACGCACCCAGTGTACGGCCAGGCCGGCTTGGAAGATTTGTTGGATGGTTACTTACGCGGCTTGCAGGCTAATCCGAACATTGTTATCTGGTGGGATCAATTGGTGTACGGCACTCCGCCGCCGGGACTGGATGTGAGATTAAGTGTGGATCTTGGTTTGCAGAAACAAGCTGACAGCTTGCTAGGAAATCTAAAGGGGGCCGCTGTTTTGATAAACGCCCACACAGGCGAAATTTTAGCAATCGCATCCCATCCATCTTATGACCCAAATAAGCTTGATGAAATTGGTTCATCGCTTGCCCAGGATAAGGATTCGCCTCTCATTGATCGGGCCACCCAGGGAATTTACCCACTGGGGACGGCAATATATCCTTTCATCGATCCATCTGTGGCTGGAAGCGATAATACGGGGGCAAAAGCCAGAAGCCTTTATTCAAAGCTTGGCTTCTACTCGGTTCCCCAGCTGAGAATGCCGGTGGGAAACGCCGTTGCTAACAATGAAATCCAGAATGTACAGATAAGTCCGCTTCAGATGGCGGTTGCCGCGGCCTCATTAAGTAATAACGGAATCCGCCCGGCCCCGCGCATTGCTCTTGCCGTTAACACACCTCAGCAGGGCTGGATCGTATTGCCAGCCCTGGGCCAAACTAGCGAGATTTTTCCGCCCGGAACTGCAAACAACCTTGCACTTCGTCTGGTCGCCCAAAACCACACATATTGGGAATGGATGGGATTAGACCAAACGAATCAAGTTTTTAGCTCCTGGTATTTGGCCGGCACATTGCCAAATTGGCAGGGAACGCCACTGGCTGTTGCTATATTGATCGAAGGGAATAACCCGCTCACTGCACAAAGCATAGGCCAGAATATAATCCAATCGGCCATAAGGCCCTGAGCTACCTGATGCCGCCCGGTTAACACTTACCTTTGCTGCCCCCGCTCCGCCAATCCCCGAAGAATTGAATCAGGATTCTTCCACGCTGAGAGATAAAAAAACGCCCTTCTTTCAAGGGCGTTTCTGCTTTGGAGGCTAAACTCAAAAAAGAACCCGCTTACTTACCGTCGTCATTATCCTTGGCACCATAACTGGGCCCTGTTTTGTAAAAATCGTAATTAGGCTTAATGTCTTGGGTTAGATCAGCGACTTCGCCTGCAGCTAATTGTTTAGCAGTATCCAGAGAAATCTTATTTCCAAAATGGTTTGTGCCTTCAAAGTGACCGGTCAGGCCTTTCTTGCTTATAAACTCTCCGCCCTTGGCAGTGTAAGCCGCAGGGACCTCATCTTCCGGGAAAATGGCGGCAAAAGGACATTCCGGGACGCAGGCGCCGCAATCAATACACGTGTCTGGATCAATGTAGATCCAGGGCCATTCCGCAATCGGCGTTCCAGGGATCATGCATTCCACCGGACAGACTTCAATGCATCCACGATCACGAACACATAGACTGGTGACGATATGTGTCATAGTTGCTCTCCTTATTTGGATAATTTCAACCAGATAGCCTATTATATCGTGCTTCTTAGTCCATGCAAGAGATAATTAATCAGTTTTTCAGGCTGGCAATGCCGAATTCTACGGCATTCGAAGTACGATAGCAGTGACCGTTTCGCCACCATTGGAATTGGCGTTGTAAACGATAAACCTGGGCCAAGCCCGGCCAGGAGGAATACGGGTTGAGCATTTCACTCGTGGTGATCGTGCGAATTTCGAGGCGCCCGTGTCCTTTATTCACTTTTTGAGAGGTGAGAAAATCGGTCTGGATCTTCCCAAACCCCGGCTTGGGATCGTCTGGGGCAAAGAGCTGCTGGATGTTTTGGTACAGCCGGAGTTGATTTTCCTTGACCGGAAACACGTAATCGGCACCCTGTTCCAGAATTTGGGCCGAGAGCCGTTTTTGAGTGTGCAGGGCGTCTCCGGTGACCACTTTTCCCGTAATTTCCACCAATTTCAAGGCGGCGGGAGCCTTGGTGATCTCGTTTTCTTTGCGCCCTACTTCCAACTGCGACAGCACTTTGCCCTGCGTCACATCGTAGACGCTCAACAAATAGTCTCCCCCTTCTTCATCCTTCTTGCGCATACCGCGCACCGCTTTTCCATCCAGCGCATACACTTCCCCGTGCTCGCCAGCCTGGTTGTATTCTCCCACCACCCGCTCGATCTCTTCCAGATACACCCCCTGCGCCAAGATCCGCCGAACCGTGTGGTGACTGGCATGTTCGGCCGCGGCAATTGCAATAACTCGACCAACTGCTCCCGATATTCTGGGCCCAATCGGCCATCGCCGTGGGCGTGTCTTCTCCACACAACTTCGCCATCACAATGATCACCAGCACTGTTTCCAAACGTACAGCTTCCCCCGCGCCTTGCGCACATCGGTTATTTCAATAACCGTTCATACACACTCCCCACATCGTACAATACTCCTGTCACTCCGTAATCCTGCTTCACATCGCCTATGCTACAATCCATTTCGATCTCCTCGGTTGATTGCTTGTCAGCGCTCGCAATTGTACCGAGAAGGATCCTATTTTTTACCTTTTGTCAAGCGACCTTCGTTTGAAGAAGCCAGTCAATTGGCCGAGCGGTTCTTATTGTTTCGGGTGAGCGACAACACGGTGCGTAAGCACACGGAAGGCTATGGACGGGCACAAGCACAAAGGGAACAAGAATGGAAACGAACCGGGAAGATGTAAAAGCCTTAGAGTGGCGAGAAGCGAGTTGGGGAAAGCAGCCGAGACAGATTTACGCTTCTCTGGACAGCGCCCACGTGCCCTTACACTTTGAATATCTCTAACTGTAGACCTTATGTTTGTATGAAGTGTATACCATTCACCTCTCCCATCCCCAAAATCACCACGGAGTACGAGTGGGAGACCAAAGCCATCTACAGACCAGAAATATGAAATACGATTGCGACATTCAAGAATCCGAACAATTCTTTAAACTGCTCTTTTCCAGTGTCCTTCACCATCAAGTGTATGCCTATGAGTAAATCGTTTTTTTCTCAGACATCTCCTTCTGTATTTGGAACTTGGTGTAAAAGTATTTTCCCCAAAAGTCCCCTCTTGGAACAGAAAATTTCGGAGATTTGATCAAGTCTGCACAAAAACAATACGGGAAGCAAGGATTCGCTCCCTCGCTTCCCGTCTACGGAAAGATCTCAACTCGATCTATTTTGCCGCAAAACGGCTTGAGATCGTGTCCCAGTTGACCACATTCCACCAATTGGTCACATACTCAGCACGCCGGTTTTGGTACTTTAGATAATAGGCGTGTTCCCATACATCGATACCCATAATCGGAGTACTACCATCAGACATCGGGTTATCCTGGTTTGCCGAGGAAACAACCGCAAGCCCATTTCCTTTTTTTATCAACCAGGCCCAACCGGAACCGAAACGTGTATTTGCGGCCTTCTCAAATTCGACCTTGAAGTTATCAAAAGATTTAAAGGCCGTATCGATGGCCTTGGCAAGATCGCCTTTGGGGGTGCCGCCCGCCTTGGGAGCCATAATCTCCCAGAACATGGAATGGTTCCAGGTTCCCCCACCATGATTACGCACCGCCGCGCGGATATCCTCCGGGACCGCATTCAGGTCACGTAGAAGCGCTTCAAGCGATTTTCCTCCCAGTTCGGGATGTTTCTCGATTGCGCCGTTCAAGTTGGTGACATAGGCCGCGTGATGCTTGTCGTGGTGGATGGTCATTGTCTGTGCGTCTATATAGGGCTCCAATGCGTCCACCGCATATGGAAGTTTTGGAAGTTCAAAAGCCATTTTCCTCTCCTTTAGAGTTGGTAGATTGATTACCAGATATCAGGATAATTATCATCAAAATTGTAGTCTAGCCGAATAATGCTGTCAAGAAATTGAACTCAATGTTAACAATTTGCTTACTTTAGCAAAAAGGATTACAGAGTGATCTGTTCGGCTTTTCACACAAACGTAGATGCTCGCCTGGTAAGTTTCGCCTCCCCATCAAACCCTATTATCAAAAAAAATTGCGCTAAGTGTATACTTGTAATGTCTGGCTATAATCTGTCAGTCACCTATGCCCCAAGCCCCTAATCGTTTCGTTCTGCCACTGGTCCTCTTTATTGGCATCCTATCGGTCTCGGCAGCCTCTATTTTTATTAGATTTGCCCAGAAGGATGCCCCTTCCTTGGCAATAGCCGCATTGCGGTTAACAATTGCGAGCCTGATCCTGGCTCCTGTTGCAATGACCCGCTTTCGTGCCGAGATACACAAGATCCAACGTCGCGAACTTTTACTTGGCGTGGTTTCCGGTCTTTTTCTAGCAATCCATTTTGCCACCTGGATATCCTCACTTGAGTACACCAGCGTTGCCAGTTCGGTCGTGCTAGTCAGCACCGGGCCCTTATGGGTGGCATTACTTTCGCCGGTTTTTCTCAATGAGAAATTAGCTCGCGCCGCTCTATTCGGATTGGCCCTGACACTTGTGGGCGGTACCGTAATTGGTTTGTCTGGCGCTTGCCTCTGGAATCGCGGCTTTTCCTGCCCTTACTTATCGAATATTCTACACGGTCAGGCGATGTTTGGAAATATGCTCGCGCTGGTTGGAGCTTGGGCGGTAAGCGGGTACTTGATCATAGGTCGTAATCTTCGAAAAACATTGTCACTAATTCCGTATATTTTCCTCGTTTACAGTATCGCGGCACTAATATTGGTGCTATTGATGTTCACGGTCCACGAAACACCCTTTGGGTACCCGCCTAAAACCTACCTCTGGCTATTGCTGCTGGCCCTTTTGCCACAGCTTGTGGGGCACTCAATTTACAATTGGGCCTTGCGATTCTTGCCTGCCACCCTTGTAGCCGTGACTACGTTGGGTGAACCGATAGGATCAGCAATTCTTGCCTTCGTGATCCTGCAAGAGAAGCCCACCCTGCTCGTGCTCATCGGCGGGATACTGATTTTGATCGGAATCTACCTTGCTTCCCGTAATAATGGCCAAAGCCAAAACCCTTTGCCGGTGGACCATGAAACTACCATCTCATCTTTACCTTGATGGACTTGGAATTTCTTATGAAATGCTCAGTTTCTCGCCCTCTCTACCCAAGGGCGCGGCCTCGGTCGCCCATGAGATTGGATATTCAGAACGCCAGACCGTCAAAACGCTGATTTTCGAGGTGGGTACAGGTGAGCGTGTGCTGGTCATGCTCGGCGGTGATCAATCGGCTGGTTCTGGAAATCTCAAGAGAGCGATCGGCTCAAGGAATATACGAATGGCTTCGCCGGAAGCAGTCAAAGAAACAACGGGCTATGCAGTCGGGTCAATCCCGCCTTTTTGCTGGCAGCCGGAGGGATTTCGTTCCTTTTTGGAGGCCTCCCTGTTGAACGAGACCATACTCGCCGTTGGCGCTGGGGAATGGGGCCAGGAAATATTCATTACGCCTCAAGACCTATTGAAGGCAAGCAAAGCAATTATTGCCCATTTGATCAGTTAAAAGGCGTCGATTCGAAGAGAAAAGAAAGGATTAAACGGGACCAGACATACTTTCCGAATACTCAATACTTATGCACAGACCCCTCTTCGAGATTCGATCCTCACCAATTCAGGGACTTGGTGCCTTTGCCCTAAGACGCATTCGCAAAGGCACTCGCATCATTGAATATGTTGGCGAACATATCACACCTGCTGAGGCAGATAGGCGCTACGATGATACGCAGGTTGAGCATCCCCGCGTACTGTTATTCAGCCTGGATAAGCATACTGTCATCGACGCCGGCGTGGACGGAAACGAATCCCGCTTCATTAACCACTCCTGCGAGCCCAACTGCGTGACGACCATTGAAAAGAAGCATGTTTTTGTGGAATCGCTGACCACAATTTATGCGGGTGAAGAGTTGACCTATGACTACAACCTTACTCGCGATGACCAGGACGACGATGAGTTGGAAAAACGGTACGCCTGTAATTGCGGAGCGGAGTCCTGTCGGGGCACAATGTTAAAACCGCGTCGCGCAAAGTAAACTTCCCATTTAAACGGTCCCACTCGCCCAAACCCACAGGGTGCGCAAAGACCAAGACTTACCGGTTATAAAGATAATTCAGTTCTTTTAACTTGTCCCGCAACACATCATTCTTCAAGTCGGCTTCTTCCATGCGCCAATCCCAATTGCCGCCCAGCCGGCTGGGATAATTCATACGGGCTTCTGTCCCCAGATCAAGTACATCTTGCATCGGCGTAATGGCAAACATGGCCGTGGAAGACCAGATCGACCTAATCAAGTCCCAGACAAAGCCTCGTTCGGTCGATCTAAGATAATGGAGGGCAAATCGACGTTCAGGCTTTGTGGCAGAGTCAAGCCAACCTCGCGCCGTATCGTTATCATGTGTGCCTGTATACGCCACACAGTTCGAGACATAGGCATGAGGCAGGAATGGGTTATCTGGACCCGAAAAACCAAACTGCAGGATTTTCATTCCGGGCAGGTTGTATCGCTCACGCAACTCCACCACATCCGCCGTAATTACGCCAAGGTCCTCAGCGATAATCGGAAGACCCTCGCCCTGTGAAGTGCCGAAACTGCCTGCTAACACCTCAAAGAGATCCGCGCCTGGCCCGGGCATCCACCGCCCAACTTCAGCCGTAGGGTTTCCAGCCGGGATTTCCCAATAAGCCGCAAAACCCCTGAAATGGTCAAGTCTGACAAGGTCAACGGTATCTAAAATAGCGCGAAATCTGTCCAACCACCAGGCGTACCCGGTGTTTTTGTGAGCTTCCCAGTGATACAACGGATTACCCCACAATTGACCCGTTGGAGAGAAATAATCCGGCGGTACCCCCGCCACAACTGTAGGTCGCCGCTCGTCATCGAGGTAGAACAGTTCCGGATGGGACCAAACATCTGAGCTGTCTGCCGCCACAAAAATGGGAATATCCCCAATGATCTTGATTCCTTTCTGACGAGCGTAATCGTGCAATGCGGACCATTGGCGATAAAATAAGAATTGATGGAACGCAAATCGCAGCACCGATTGCGCCAGATCCCTGCGCGCGGTGGCTAAGGCATCTTCCTCGCGCTTTCGGATGGCGATCGGCCAATTGGTCCACGAGCCTCCGCCATGAGATTCCTTGAGTGCCATGAATAGCGCGTAGTCTTCAAGCCACTTGAAATTCCGGGCACGAAATTCTGCGAATTCCTCCCTCAATTCAATGGGATCGGACTGCTGAAATATGGTAAAAGCCCGATCGAGCCACGTAAGCTTCCACGGAATCAACTGCCCAAAGCTAATGCGTGAGGCAGAAAGACCAGCAGGTTTGCCCTCAAGGTCCGATTCTGCTAAGAGGCCGTCTTTGATCAGAAGGTCGGGGCTTATAAGGTAGGGATTGCCGGCAAACGCAGAAAAACATTGATAGGGTGAATCTCCGTAGCCGGTGGGTCCGAGCGGCAGAATTTGCCAAAGTTTGCAGCCCGAGTCTGAGAGCCAATCCACGAATTGATGAGCACGTGGTCCGAGATCACCTATGCCATAAGGACCCGGCAGGCTGGATGGGTGAAGAAGAATTCCGCCGGAGCGGGAGTAATTCATGGTTTCCACCTGAACGAGGGATTAGCGAACAGTGAGCCGTGCCTTGACCCGCTGATACAGCTGAAAATATTGGCGTGCGGATACTGCCCAGGAAAAATCCTGCGACATTCCCGCCTCTTGCATGGCTCGCCAACGGGAGTGATCTGCAAAAATCTTCAATGCTCTCTTGATGGCAGTGGCCAGGCGGGTGGCTGTCGGCTTTTCGAAAATAAAACCGGTTTCATTGTGGTAAATGGTGTCCTTTAATCCGCCGACTGCGCTAACAATTGGGACGCAGCCGTACCGCATCGCGATCATTTGTGAAATTCCGCAGGGTTCGTAACGCGATGGCATGAGAAACATATCGGAGCCGGCATAAATCTGCCGGGCAAGGCCGGGATCGTATTTGAATTCAGCGCGGACACGATCCGGGAACTCAGCCTGCAGATCGCGGATTTCCCCCTCAAGTTTCGGATTTCCAGTGCCAAGCACGACCGCCTGCCAATTCAAATCCTTCAATTTTCGTAGCGCTCCGGGTATCAGGTCAATGCCCTTTTGTGGATCCATGCGCGATATAGCGCTGAGAAGGGGAACATTGGGGTCGTCCCTGAGCCCCAGGCGGACTTGTAAAGCACTTTTATTTAATGGCCGTTTCTCAAGCGTTGGGACTCCAAAATTTGCGCCGATCGCCGGGTCCACTGCCGGGTTGAAGGAGTCAACATCAATGCCGTTTAAAATCCCATTGAGGGTTTCACGTCGCGCAAGCAGGTAGTCCTGCAAACCGCAACCGAATTCTGGTGTCAGCACTTCACGCGCATAAGTAGGAGAGACCGCCACAATGGCATCTGCTGCCCAGAGCCCAAGCGGCAGCGGCTTGGAATTGGCCCACTCGGGCAATCCCGTTTGCACTGGAATTAGATTGTATTCCTCCAGCCTGGCCGAAATATCAGGGCCCATGTAAGGTAAATTATGGAGGGTAAGGACTGAACTAACCCCGGGGAACTCACCTTCCCACCTCTTGATTAACAGCGCGTAACATGCCAGCGCGGTATGCCAATCGTTGGCATGGACGATTGTCGGTTTCCAATCTAATTGGCGAGTTAATTCAAGCGCAGCGAGGGAGAAGAATGAATACTTTTCAGCGTCGAGGGAAGCGTCTGATGAATAGACAGAGCCGCTCGACGCAATGGGTTCTCCGCCCAGAAAATATACGGGCATGCCATCCAGAGTTGTTTCAAAGACCTGAACCTGCATATATCCATTTTTGAGAGAGAGGGAAAAATCGAAAGCGGACGCAAGCCGTGTGAATCAGATTTAATCGCGGGGTGCATGGGCAAGACCAGGCGAACATCCACCACAATTCCATTGGTAATTTCAGGTGCAAGACGCCGCAAATAACGCGGCAGTGAGCCAGCTACATCGCCCAACCCGCCAACTTTGATAAATGGATCGGCTTCCGCGGCCAGAAATAGGACATTAAGGCTTTCGGGCATCACAGCAATTTTACAACGAAAAAAGGCAATGCGCAGCCTGCCTTTTTGAGCCGTAAAGGGAGCGCCGATAAATTGATTATCTGATCAGGCAAAAGATCGACCGAGCCTTATAATCGCCTGGCCTTTACAGATTTTTTCTGCGTTGTTTTTCCTAATTCGATTCTTGATTGGCCTGTACTGGCGGGGATGGCTTTGAAGGCATGACAGGCGGCCTTTGCGGCGTTAGACTCACAACAATGCGGTAAACCGTCAGAAAGAGAAAGCTGCCCCCCAAGAACCAATAGATTCCCTGCGCCCAGGGTAGCGCAGTGTCTGTACCGCTTGCAATGCCGTGAATGATTGCGATCAAGAAATTGAAGAAGCTGGCGTAATGTATTAACTTCCATGTTTTTGGCCCGATTCCCTTGCGGACGTAAAAACTGGCAGAAATGATCGCCCAAACGTACAAACCAATCTGCCCGAGCCCGACCCAAATCGGATGATAGTTTACGCTTCCAAACGGCATCAGGACTTGCACCCACTGGTAATTTATGTAGCGATCTCCAAGCAGGATCAACGCGTGGAACATGGCAAAAGCCAAGCCTAATAGGCTTACGTATTCATGGAAAGCAAAGGCCGCCGGCGCACCGGGCCAGGAACGAGCGATTTTGTTGGTGATCAACAAGCCCAGCATCATCGAGACCCACAAGAGACCCAGCGCCGCGAATGCCGCTCCGCGTGATAGATACCAATACGCCTTCGGGCTTTGCCCGATCAATGAATGAGTAAGATAAGGGCTAATGCCGGGCAACAAAATTAATCCGATCAAGGCGCCAATTAGGACAGCCAGCAGAATACTCACGATCGAGACCAAAGTGAGGGCTGACCCGTCCTGGGCATTTTCGAATTCAGCTTTGATTGACATAAAACCTCACGTTCAGAATAACCTCTAGAGATAATTTACTACGTTTCGACTGTAAGCTCGCTGCCCATTCTCGAGCACAAGAATGCCTGCCAGAGTCTCATCGCTGTCCAACCAACTAAGTCCATCACGACTCCCGGAGATCATGATACCTTTGGCAATTGCCTCGGCTTTCATGACCGTTGGCGCGATCACGGTGGCCGTAAGAACATCTGTCTCGGCGGGTAGACCGGTAGCAGGGTCGATAATATGATGTTGGAGTTTGCCGTTTTGCCTCCAGTGTCGATAATCTTTCCCGGAGGTTGCTACTCCGCCGTCTTCAAGGTAAAGCATCTCGAAATTGACATCTGGCTGAAACGGATCTTCTATGCCAATGGGCCAGGCATCTCCCTCTGAATTCAGCCCGCTGACGGCAATGTCACCCCCGGCATCAACCAGCGAAGCGCCGTTGGCTCTTAAACGCTCCACCGCCCGGTGGGCTGCCCACCCCTTGGCGACCCCGCCAAAGTCAAGTTGAGTGCCAACACGTATGCAAATTGTATGTTTGGAAGGATCGGTCGATATATCGCTCAGATGAGGCACATCTGCAAACTCCAGAGGTTGGCCCGGAACATCTGCCTGCAAATGATCGAAGCTTTGGTCGTAACCCGCGCTGATTAGGGCGTTCAAGATCAAGGGGTTAACCAAACCTCCGGTCAAATTCTCTGCCTCCACAGAAGCCTTGAACACCTCCCAAAATACATCACTCACCGTAACCGATTGGCCCGCCCGCATGTTGAACTGAGTCAACTCACTTTCCTGACGGAAGCGGCTCAGCGACTTCTCCCACTCTTCAAACCACAAAGGGACGTCCTCCAGGCTTGCAGGCCTTGTGCCCCCATCTACAACAGCCAGCATCTTGCATCCCATCGCATGGAATTCAAGCCGGTGCATCATGGATGCGAAGATCTGGTACTGGTTACGGCGCCTCCACCTCCACCGCCCCCGCCCCCTTTACCGCGGCGCTTTTTGGGGGTGACAACAGGCGGTGTGGGCTGAGGCGTTATGCCCGCTACTACTTGCGGTGATTGAGGCGCGGGTCCATTGAATAAAATCTTTTCACCCGGCAAGAGTACGAGAGATGAAGAGATCACCTGTTCAGGTTGAGTTTGAAAAGAAACCTCGCCCGTCACGCCGGCCCCCGATTTCTCCTGCGAGGCAAATAGACCCCAAAGCCCAAGGGTGATCGCAACGGAAAACGAAGAAATGATTAGTTGAACATCGTTCCAGCCTTTAGATTTACCAGCCATTTTGAGCCTCCACAACTTTAGTCGTCGCCACCTTGATGTTCCCCTCCGCCTCCACTGTCACCTGAACTTCCTCCATTGCCATGTCCCGCGTGCCTTTTGGGCGGGTTAGAAGATACTACTACGGGAGGCACAGGTGAGGCAGTGGCAACCACCTCCCCATTCTGTGGTGGCACGGAGGCAAGCACCTGACCGTTCAGTCCAACAAAAATGACATCACCAGAACTGAAGCTAACTTTGTAGGTCTGTGCGCCGTTGAAATCAGCGACCTCCACCGAATACAGATCCGTACGACTTGAGAACTTGGCCGCGATGGAGGCGGCATCTTGAGGCGATACGTCTGGGATATTGGTCGGCGATGCCCCCATGGGCGGGAAGCTAACCGGGTCCGGTGCGCCCGTCGGATTTGAGGCCGCGTCCGGCGCTGCCAACCCTTGATAGGCATATACGACCCCAACCAAAGTAACCAGTACGACAGACGTTATGGCGACTGATATGAGGGTTACACTCTTGATCATCGAATCCTCCAAAGATATTGGACAACTAGGCGTGTTTATATCTATGATATTCAGTCGCTGGATTTACGAAAAAGTTATGCCCCAAATATTCTAAAGGACCGTTTGGAAGGTGACAAATGACATGCCTTTAGGGACTATTTATCTGATTATATATAATATACAATACAGTTTGCATCTATGAGAGCTCGGGAAAGTAGCATGATTACACAGGAAACGACCCCGATAATTCGAAAACCGATCAAAGAGGAAGTCTTCGAAGTACTGCACGAACACATAATCGCGGGGCAATATGCCCCCGGTGAGTGGCTCCGTCAGGACGATATTTCCTCAAAATTGGGCATCAGCATGACACCCGTTCGGGAAGCCCTGGATTTGCTTGTTTCTGCGGGCCTGGCAGAGCGCATCCCCTATCGAGGTGTCCGGGTACTTCAACCATCTGTCCAGGAGATTGTCGATTCTTATGCCATGCGTCTGCTGTTGGAATGCTCTGGGGTCTATGCCGCGGCGCACAATATTTCACCCGAGGAGATTTCAAGGCTGGAAAAGATCCTCGATCAAACCAAATTGCTGGTGAAGCTAAAAGACATGTCCCGCGAGCGAGTCCTGAGTCGCGAGCTCCACGGAGCGATCGTTGCTGCCTCAGGAAATGCCCTGCTCCACAGAATGTATATTACAGCCCTTAATACTTTCCCTGACTGGATGCTCTACGAGTACCTATTTCGCCACCCTGAATTGCTCGTTGTCAGCATGAGCACCGAATATAAGGAGCACTGCGCGATTGTGACTGCTCTGGCAAACCACCAACCCGATCTGGCTGTCGATAAAACGATCACGCACATTACAAATCGCGGCCGTGAGCTGGAAAAACATCTCGGAATTCCCCAGGATCTGGTTCGTACGCAAGAAGCTCGTATTCTGCCACTACTAAGAAACATCTCAAAATTCAATTTCTAAGGAGAACCAAATGAGCGAAGAACTATTCGAGAAAATGGCTCAAAGCATTATTGATGGCGATTCTGACGGGGCGCTCGCACTGGCGAAAGAAGCCATCAACGCCAACATAGATCCGCTGGACGCCATTACAAAAGGCTTCGTCATTGGAGTCAATACCGTGGGGGCCGCCTTTGGCCGCGGGGAAGCATTTTTGCCCGAATTGGTAATGGCCGGCGAGGCCATGAAAGCCGCGGTCTCGGTTCTTGACCCGGAACTTAAGAAACGGGGGACGGAACGCAAAATGCTCGGCAAAATTGTGATCGCCACCGTTGAGGGAGATATACATGAAATTGGTAAAACTTTGGTGGCAACCATGCTCGGCGCGTCCGGTTTTGAAGTCTATGATCTGGGGGTGGATACACCGCCTGACAAGATAATTGGCAAGGCCCTTGAGGTCAATGCCGACATTATTGCCATGAGTGCCTTATTGACTACCACCATGGTAAAGCAGAAGGAAGTAATTGATGAGCTCGAAAAAGAGGGTCTGCGCAGCAAAGTCAAGATTATGGTAGGCGGGGCTCCAGTGACCCGGGATTGGGTTAACGCGATCGGGGCCGATGGCTTCTCGGAGGATGCAATCGGAGCTGTGAAAATTGCCAAGCAATTGATGGGAGTGGAATAGCTCCGCCTCGGCTGCTAGAGGCTAGGCGGAGGGAGGCAAAATGACGAAGAATATCAAATCGATCTCCAACCCCAAACTTAAGCTGGAGATACTGACTCCTGACGAGGTAAGGAAAATCCACTCTGCCACATTGTGGATTATCGAGAAAGTGGGAATTAAATTCCCCTCGGAACGAGCGCTGGATATCTGGGCGGAACACGGAGCGGATGTGGACCGCGAACGGAAAATTGTGAGGGCCAAAGGGGAGCTCATCGAGTTGGCCTTAAAACAAAGCCCTCCCGTCTACCCCTTGGCTGCACGTGACCCGGACCAGGATTTACCCTTGGATGGCAATCATGTCTTCGTGGGCACGGATGGCTGCGGCGTCGAGGTCTTGGACATTCAGAGTGGCCAAAGGCGCACATCGAAATTGCAGGATATACGCGACATTGCGCGTATTGCCGATGCAACCGAGGAAGTGGCATTTCACTGGGTTCCAGTCTCTGCCCAGGATGCGCCGGTTGAAACGCGCGGGCTCCACGAGATCAAAGCCATCTGGGAGAACTCAACCAAGCACGTGCAGACAGAGAGTATTTACAAAGAATCCGAAGCCAAAGCTGCCATAAACATGGCCGCGATGATTGCAGGCGGCAGGGAGGCATTGCGGAAACGGCCAGTGCTTTCGCTGATGCAATGCACAGCGCCTCCCCTGGGACATGATGGCGGCTCCCTTGATGCGGCTTTATTGGCTGCGGAAGCGGGCGTCCCCACAGGTTTTATGACCATGGCTGCCTGCCTTACTACCGGTCCCGCCACGATGGCAGGCAACCTTGCGGTTGGCAACGCAGAGGTGATTGCCGGGACCGCACTCCTGCAGCTTGCTTATCCAGGCGCGCCTGTGTTCTATGCCGCCGCGCAGACGGCTTCTGATCTGCGTACCGGGGCCTACACCGGTGGTGGACCCGAAGATTTTCTTTTCGGTGCCGCTACTAATGTTCTTTCGGATTTCTATAATATCCCCCTCTCCATGGGTTCTTTTGCGACCGGCGCAAAAGAACCAGATTGGCAGGCGGGCGTGGAAAACAGTCTTTCCACATTCATGGCCAGTCTAGTCATGTCCGATATGCTGCTCGGAGTCGGATTCTTGCACGGCAGCCGCATCTGGTCATACGCAGAAATGATGATGGACTGCGAAATCTTCTCGATCATTCAAAAGACAATGCAGGGAATCCTTGTTGACGATGAAACGCTTGCACTGGATGTCATTGCAGCAGTTGGACCCACAGGGAATTTCCTTACCCAGAAGCATACCCGCCAACATATGCGCGACTTATTCCTGCCTGAGTTCATGGATCGGCGCCCGTACAATGAATGGGAAGCAAAAAAGGACGGAGCACGGGATTGGGCTTTGTCTAAAGCCCGCAGAATTTTGGCCGAACACCAGCCGGATCCCCTCGATCCAAAATTGAGCAGTGAATTCGATAAGATTATAAGGTCGATGGAGAAATAGAGTATGCAGCCAAAACTCGAACTTCTCTCCGGTGAACTGACCTCGCGGGTCCTCGACGAGGCTTTTCAACTGATGATGAATCCTGGCATAAAGTCCTATCAGTCGCGGCCCGTGATCTGCTCGCGGGGGCCGGCGCTCAAATTGATGGAGACCGCGAAATCGCCAAGATACCGGAGAGGGTGGTGCGAGCAGCGGTAAGGACGGTCCCCAAGACATTTTTCCTCTACAACAAACTCGGCAAGTCCAAGGTAACCTACGGAGGCAACAGCGTCCAGTTTGATCCCGGTTCCTGTGCCGTGCATATCATGGATCCCCAGACTCTGGAGCACAGGCCGGCTCGCACAGGCGACCTGATTCGGCTCGTCAAAGTCGCCGAACTCCTCCCTCAATATGACGCACAATCTACAGCCGTCGTGTGCGATGACGTACCGAAAGGTATAGGCGATTTATATCGCCTATACCTGGTCTTGATACATTCACTCAAACCCATTGTTACGGGCGCATTCTCAAGCAGGGGCCTGGAGGCCATGATCGATTTGGTGGCCTTGGTTTCTGGAGGGCGCGCCGCCCTTGCCGAAATGCCCCAGGTGGTATTTGATGTCTGCCCTTCCCCACCGCTAATTTGGAGTGCCTTCGGGGCGGAAAATCTCATCGCCCTGGCACACGCCCGGATTCCAGCAGAAATTGTTTCAATGCCTTTGGCGGGCGCGGTAAGCCCGGTTACATTGCTTGGTTCAGTGACCCAACACGCGGCTGAATGCCTCAGCGGCATCACGATCCACCAATTGGCAAATCCCGGCTCACCCATTGTTTGGGGCGGTGCCCCGGCCATTTTCGATATGCGTAGAGGCACCACCCCCATGGGAGCAGTAGAAACTGCCATGATTGATGCTGCCTATGCGCAAGTTGGCAAATCCCTGGAGATACCAACTCACTGCTACCTTGGCACGAGTGATTCAAAGGTCATAGATGCCCAGGCCGGCCTTGAAAGTGGCATAACTGTGCTGATAGGAGCCTTGGCTGGGATCAACATGATCTCAGGCGGCGGAATGTTGGATTTTCTGGCCTGTCAGAGCACCGAAAAACTCCTGGTGGACAGCGAAGCCATCGCAATGGCTAAACGCTTGCTTGCCGGTATCGAAGTGCGCACTGAAACTCTGGCGACAGCATTCTTCGAAGGGTTGGATTTCAAGGGAGATTTCCTCAAACAGAGGGCCACCCGCGAGCTGTTCTCCTTGGAACAATATTTACCGTCCGCTATAATAGACCGTAATTCTGTGCGCGCGTGGCAGGAGGATGGGAGTCTTGACACCTTCGAGCGCGCTAAAATTGGCACTGTTGAACTTATAGATAGATACGTACAGCCCGAAATTGCAATCGAGAATGAGAAAGGGCTGACCGAGATGGTTGCGAGCCTGGCGATGGGCGCTGGAATGTCAAAATTGCCGGCTCTGGCCTAAAGGTGATAATGCTAAAAGAGTCTTACCATATACAGGAAGATATCATTGAATGGCGCCGTGACTTTCACATGCATCCCGAATTGGGGTTTCATGAATCTCGCACTTCGAGCCGGGTAGCGGAAGAGCTCGAAAAACTCGGCTATCGTGTTCGCCGCAATGTCGGCCGGACTGGCGTCGTCGCCGATCTGGGTGACGACAACGGTGCATGTTTTGCGATTCGGGCCGATATGGACGCACTGCCCATCCTCGAAGCGAACGAGGTCCCCTACAGGTCTCAGAATGAAGGGACCATGCACGCCTGTGGTCACGATTCGCATACTGCCATGCTTTTAGGCGCCGCCTCTCTATTGGCCAAAGAGAAGTTCCCTGGAAAAATCCGGCTCCTGTTCCAGCCTTCCGAAGAAGTCGGAGATGACCAGGGAATCAGCGGCGCGCCGCGCATGATAGAAGATGGCGCGATGGACGGGGTGAAAATGGTTATCGCCCTGCATGTTGACCCTTCCACCCCTGTTGGCGATGTTCACATAAGCTCCGGACCCTCTTCGGGCGGAGTTGACTCCTGGTACGGGCGTATTTTCGGCAAAGGTGGCCATGGGGCCAAGCCTGATGAAACAATTGATCCTTTCAACATCGCGGCCCATGTCATCATCGCCCTCAATTCCATTGTTTCCCGTCGCCTGCAACCCTTCGATCCGGGGGTGGTGAGTATTGGCACATTGAACGGCGGATTTACGCAAAATGTAATCCCGGAATACGTAGATATTTCAGGAACACTTCGCTTTACGGACCTCAGAGTACAAAAACAAATCCATGCTGAGATGAATCGGGCTTTCGAATTATGTCGGCCGCTCGGCGGTGATTATGAGCTACGATTTGAGCTAGGCGCTCCGCCGATGATCAATCACCCAGTAGCAGCCGGGTTAATTGAATCTGTAGCACAAGATTTATTGGGCAAAGAACATGTCTCCCCCATACCTAAAGAATTGGGTGCAGAGGACTTTGGTTCATTCACACAGATAGCCCCTGGAGCCATGTTCACGTTGGGCACCTTGATTTAGGGCGATCGACGCTACCTCCATCACCCGCGGCTTGACCTGGATGAGCGTGCACTGCCCATTGGTACTGCAATCCTGGCGGAAACCGCATTAAGGTTCCTGCGAAATTCCCAACCGTAACTTCACAATCGAGGAGTAACCGACGGGTCGCAGATCCGTAAAGATCGAAAATCATAAGGTTGGAGCTGAAAATGCATACTATTCTAAGGAGCGCCAAAAAGGAAGTAACAATTGGGATTGATAAACCCTTTGTCATGATCGGGGAGAAAATTAATCCCACTGGGAGTAAAAAACTTGCGGCAGCCTTACAAGAAGGAAATCTGGATTTCGTACAGCAGCTGGCCGAGCGGCAAGTAGCATGGGGGGCTGATGTCCTGGATATCAACGTTGGCGTTCCGGGGATGGACGAGGTAGCTATAATCTCAAAAGTCATCTCCAGGGTTTCGGCTGCCGTTGATGTACCCATTTGCATTGACTCAGGCAAATTCGAAATCCTTGCCGCCGGTTTGGAGGCTGCCATCGGCAAGCCGCTGGTCAACTCAGTTAACGCCGAAGAGAAACAATTGGCGGGGATTTTGCCGCTTGTCAGGGACCGGGGCGCGGCTGTGATTGGCCTGACGATCGACGATAATGGGATCCCAAAGACTCCGGAGGAACGGGTTGCCGCTGCGGACAAGATCCTGCAGCGCGCGGCGCAGCTGGGTATCCCCGCCGAAGACGTCATCATCGATCCTCTTGTCATGACCGTGGGTTCTGACAGCAAGGCCGCCTTGGTTACACTGCAAACAATTGAGTTGCTTTGCAAAGAGTTTGCAGTGAATATCAATCTCGGGGCAAGTAATGTCTCATTTGGGTTGCCCGACCGGCTGACTGTCAACCAGACTTTCCTCGCGATGGCCATCCAGGCTGGCGCAACTTGTTCGATTACCGATGCCTTAAAGCTTGGCTCGACCATCCGGGCGGGAGATTTATTATTGGGTCGTGACGACTTCGCTCTGCGCTTTATAAAACATTTCCGCAGCACCGAAGCTTTGCGCGAAAAAGAAAGTCAACCGCTAAAAGCATGACCGAAATGTATACGGTGGTAGCCCTGCCTTCAGGCAGGCGCGGCCAGGTAGCAGCAGGCACTAATCTGCGTGCCGCATCGCGGTCGCTGGGTGCTGACATCGAATCAATCTGTGCCGAAAATGCCACCTGCGGAAAATGCAAAGTGCTGGTGGAAAATGGATTCTTCGAAGATTACGGCCTAACCTCCAGCCGCGAGAATGTATCGCCGCCCGTAACGGAGGAGCTTGAGTACTTTGCACGTCGCCAAAAGCTCTTGTCCGCCCATGGTTGGGAAGTGGGTCAGGTCCGTCTAGCCTGCCAGGCAAAGATCCGGGGTGATGTAGTAATCACTATTCCTGAAGAAAGTCGGGGAAATAAGCAAATCGTCCGGAAGTCCGCCAGTGAGCGTCAAATTGAGATTAAACCTTCCGTTCGGAAGGTCCTCGTAGAAATGAATCCGCCAACACTTTCAAACCCCAAGGCAGATTGGGAGCGGTTGGCAAGCGGAATAGCTGCCTCGATTGGGTTGATTCGCGACGGCGAGCCTGACCTGCCGCGCGCTAAAGATTTGACAATTGATTATGCCTGTCTGAGGACACTGTCGGCTACACTGCGCGGAGCCGATTGGCGTGTTACTGTGTCTCTCCGGGAGGACAAGGAAGTAATTCGAGTTGAGCCTGGCTATACGGAATATCTCTATGGAGCCGCCCTGGACATTGGCTCGACAACGGTTGCTCTTTATCTGTGCAATCTTGAGAACGGCGAGATCGTCGCGTCTGAGTCTGACATGAATCCGCAGATCAAGTATGGCGAAGATGTGATGTCACGTATTCAGTATACGATCACCAACCCCGACGGCCTCGCAAAACTCCACCGAGCCATTATAAACACCATTAATCAGTTGCTCTTCAGCGCTGCCAGGGACGCCCGAATATCGACGGACGACATTCTTGAACTAACTGTTGTTGGTAATACTACGATGCACCACTTGTTCTTGAATTTATCGCCGCGCTTTCTCGGCTCTGCCCCTTATGCATCAGCCATCTACCATTCCATGGATATCAAGGCCCGCGAGTTGGATCTGAAGATCAACCCGTCTGCAAACGTTCATATCCTCCCAACTATCGCCTCCTTTATCGGCGCCGACACAACCGGGGTCCTGCTAGCAGAAGAACCGCATAACCAGCCTGAGAACTGGCTGATTATAGATATCGGGACAAATGCCGAACTTGTGCTGGGCAACCAGAATAAACTCATCTGTGCATCGACGCCCACCGGGCCGGCACTGGAAGGTGCCCATATCCAAAATGGTATGCGGGCTGCACCAGGGGCAATTGAACGAATCGAGATTAGTGACAAGACGCTGGAGTCACGTTGGAGGATAATCGGCGAAGGGGATTGGAATACAGGCAAAGCAAAAGGGATATGCGGATCTGCAGTCATTGACGCCGTAGCGGAGCTCTTCCGGGTTGGGATTGTAGATTCGCATGGAAGATTTCGCCCGGAAATTCAGACCCCGCGCTTACGCCGGGGGGAGAGCGGGATGGAATACGTGGTTGCCTACGCCGAAGAGACATCCATCGCGCAGGATATTTCGATTACACAGCAGGATATTCGTCAAATCCAGTTGGCAAAGGCTGCCTTGTTCGTCGCTGCGCGGACCTTGTTGAACCAAATGGACATCCAAACGCCTGATAAGATTTTGCTGGCTGGAGCGTTCGGAACATATATTAATAAGACCAACGCAATGTTGATAGGAATGATCCCCGATTGTCCGTTGGAAAATGTGTATGCGGTCGGTAATTCGGCCGGAGACGGTGCGCGCATCGCCCTGCTGAATGTTGATAAGCGACGGGAGGCTTTGGAAGTGGCCGCGCGTCTTATACACTTTGAGCTTCCCACTGACCCCGATTTTCAAAATCAGTTCATCCGCGCACTGAACTTCCCACATATGGATCTGTCATTTCCACATATCGAGCATTTGATCCCGGCTCAAAAATCAAATCCCAGGGCACGCTCATCAGGAGAAAAAGAATGAACAAGTTCGCGGAGAGATTGAAAGCTGGCCAGGTGATGGTAACTGATGGCGCAACTGGCACAAACCTGCAAAAATCAGGGCTTTTGAGCGGAATGCATACCGAAGATTGGGTTTATGATCATCCCGAAAAGATCCTGGAGCTTGAAAAAGCCTTTGTAGCCGCAGGTTCAGATATTATTCTCACTTGTACTTTTGGCGGTACGCGTGTGCGCATGAAAAACGCAAAGCACGCAAAAGAAGTTGTCGAGCTGAACAAGCGGGCAGCCCAATTGACCCTGCAGGCGGCCTCCTCACGTGAAGGCGTGATGGTCGGCGGATCCATGGGCCCGCTGGGTCAACTACTCAAGCCGTTTGGACCGATTACTTACGATGAGGCCAGGGATGCTTTCGCTGAACAAGCTGGCGCTCTGGCCGAGGGTGGGGTGGATTTAATTCTGATTGAGACTCATTTCGCATTGGAAGAGGCCGATGCTGCCTTTGAGGGAGCCCGTTCGGCGACCGATTTGCCAATTGTTGTTTCGTTTAGCTATGACCGCGGGACGCGCACGATGATGGGAGTAAAGCCGGCAGACGTAATAAAGAGATACAAAACCAAAGGCGCGGTGTTGGTTGGGGCCAACTGTGGCACAACACTCGAAAACATGGAAACGATTATCAAAGACTATGCCGCAACCGAAACAAATTTTCCACTATGGGCAAAGCCCAATGCAGGCATGCCTCGCCTTTTCGGAACACAAACTCTCTACGATGTTTCCCCCGATCAAATGGCTGAGTTCGCAGTGAAATATGTAAAAAACGGGGCAAGGATCGTTGGCGGCTGCTGTGGTTCGACCCCGGAACATGTGGCTGCGATTGCAAAAGCGGTAAAGCTGCTTTAGCCGCAGTCTGGCGGATTATTTGCCTTGCCCGCGTTAATCGAGGATTTTCCGGGCTGGTAATCGGCTTTTACCGCTCCATTCTAAATGCGTGCCGGTACACTGAACACAATACGTGCGCCTTTGCCTAGGGAGCTGTCCATTTCAAAAGAGCCGCCCAGCATCTGAGTTCTATCCTGAATGAGTTTTAGTCCCAGGCTGTTGCTCGCTTGGATTGTCTCCGGGTCGAATCCTTTGCCATTGTCATCCACACTAACGCGCACCTGCTCACTGCCCATATCAATATGCATTTTGACCGTGGCAGCCTGGCTGTGCCTTGCGGCATTCCCCAATAGTTCCTGGATGGCGCGGAAGATCATTATTTCAAGGTAGGGCTCGAGTCGGCGTTCCGTGCCGGTTACATTCAGGTTGACTTCCAGACCGGTTTGCTCCTTGAAGGCATCCACGTACTTTCGTATGGTTGGGATCAGGCCCAGATCATCCAGCATCATGGGACGGAGTTCGAAAATAAAGTTGCGCACCTTCTGAAAAGTTCCCATCGCAGAATTTTTCAGACTGTTAAGTTCTTCCTTGGCCTGAGCGGGGTCAACATCCAGCAAGCGCATGGCGATCTCAGTCTGCAAAATGAAGTTGGACATTGCCTGGGCAGGTCCATCATGCATCTGGCGGGAAAGCCGCTGACGTTCGGCTTCCTGCGCGTTCACGATCATTTCGATTCCAGCCAAAGTATCCTTTGCACTGCTCTGGCCTGCCGCGTTTGCAATCCCAGCCGAATCGGTGATCTGCCCCAGCGCAATCTTATATTTTTCGAGATGAACTTTATCGCTCTGCAGTTTTTCCAATTGACCATGCATCACGAATAGGCGTTGCTGGGCATCCAAAGCCGAGTCATAAGCCATTTTTATTTCTTGCGGGCTGGTCTGGTCCAGGCGGCTTTGGGCTTGTTGTAGATGCGCCGTGATCGCCGCATTCCGTTGGCCAAGTTTTGACAATTCGCTCTGGCTCTGTTCGATCATCAACGTAACTTCGCGCAGCGCTTTCTGCGTTTCCGCCAATTCGGCCTGAACGTCCAGGGCCCCGCTCGATACCTTTTCGTTTTCCACAGCCATAGTACTACTCCTCTGACTTAATGCTGGAGTTATTCAACTGCACCCAGCCGCGCTTAAGAGCGTAGACAACAGCCTGGGTACGATCCTCAACTCCAAATTTTCTTAGAATGGAAGTAACATGATTCTTAACGGTTTGATGGCTTATACCCAGTAAGCCGGCAATTTCCTTATTACTCATACCCCTGACAACGCATTCCAATACTTCCATCTCACGTTCCGATAACGGATGAAAAGGGCTGCCCGGTTCACTGTACGAACGTCGAGCGCCCTCGATTTGTTCTTCGATCCAGGTCTGCAATTCCTGGCGATTCATTACATTCGAGCCAAACACAAAACTACCCTCCGCTACGTCGCGGATGATACGCAGCAAACCTTTCGGTTCTATGTCTTTGGAGCAATAAGCCGCTGCGCCGGCCAGGGCAGCGTGCAAGGCCTGCTCGATATCATCGTATCCCGTCATCAGGACAATTCGTGTCGGTAATTTCTCTTGCGTAACCTGGTGAGTGATCTGTTGACCGTTCATACCGGGCAAATTAACATCCAGCAATGCAATAGCGGGCTTTAGCGAGCGAATATTGTCAACTGCTTCGTCGCCGCTCGCAACCTGCCCAAGCACTTTCATATCGGATTCAAGGGAAAGCGCATCCGATACACCCTGACGGAAAAGCGGGTGATCGTCTATTATCAGCAGTGTTATCTTGTTCATTTTTGTCATAATCGGTGAAGTTCCGCAAAATCATTGATCAGATGCCGAAGCAGGAGAGCTGGAGGGTAAGATCCAAGCTATTTCCCGGGCCTGCCTGAACCTCATTCCCTGAGCGGCAAACTGACTCTGATTCCAACATCACAGTATATTTGGTTGAAGCGCTTCTTCCATACTTAAAGAAATTGGCCCTGGCAAAATGGCCGCTTTGTTTACCTGAGTATAGCACTTAGAAGCCTTTTTAATTCATACCAGTTTTGCTAGGTTATCAGCGAAATTCGCGAGCCTGATCGCTTAGGTTTTCTCTGTGAATACTCTCCCTCTAACGTGACTCGCACCCCGGCTCACACGTCCCTGTTTGCTCCGTCTTCTAGTTTCCGGTTTGTGATCCCCACAAGTATACTGACATGTTTTTTTCTCCAATGGCGGGGGCGAATTTTCCCCCGCTGCTGAAGATAACCGGTAGAGCGTCCGTCAATTTGGGATAAAAGGCGGGGAAAGCGATCAGATAATTGGCTCCTCGCTGGTCCAGGTATTTGGATAGCCGGGCTTCATCGCGCATGAAAGGGATAACTTCCGGTGAAACTAAGCCTGCCAGGTCGATCAATTCATGCGTATCAAAGTATCCCAGGGCGCCGATATCGTGAGCAGCGACGATCGATCCGGGCGGCAGATTAGCGGCTACCCACTTTGCGGTAGCCACCATCTCAGACTGTATCAAACCCACGTCTTCACCGTAGGAACGTGCTCCTAGAAAGACAAAAAACAGGGTGAGTAGGGCCAGGCTAAACTGCCAGGCTGTCTTTATCATCCAATGAGCGCGGCCAAACAGAAACGACCGCTGAAATTCCAAATAGCCCAGGAAACCGAGAAAGAAGAATACAGGCATGGCAGGCATTAGATAACGCCCATGCTGGTAAGCGGGCAAACGCAAAATATACAGCAATAGATACCCGCCGCACCACAGGAGGCCAGCAATCATTGACCAGGTACGTTGTCGCAGCACGCAGATCACAAAGCCCGCTACGCCCGGTAAAAGAATAATACTGGGGCCGGTGAGCAACTGAACAAGCAGGACCCCCAGGCGATACAAGATCGGCTCGGATTGCCAAATGGCATATTCCGTTTGTTTGGCGTAAAAAGTATTTGGCATTGGCGTGCCCGACAGCCAAAGGTTGAAGAACAAATACGGAACAAACAATGAACCAAAACCGATGATATACAGAACGCCGGCCCGGCTTTTCTCTTTGAGCCCTTTTTCCACAAACAATATTGTCATCAGGACTGGGGCAAGCAATGTAAGCCCATCAGGACGCACCCAGATACTTAGCCCTGTAAGGAGACCAAGCGCCAGGTAACGGCGCGAGCCTGTCAACAAGCCCGCAATTACTGCAAATATTAACAGCGCGTGCAGGAGCGTTTCCATCCCGGACATTGCAGCCCATAACAGGTGCCATTCACCAGCAAAAAAGAGGGCAATCCATGGATAGCGCGGCCGATATGCGGGAACGATGCGGCGCGCGGTTTTTTCAACCAATACGCACAGGCCAAACAGGGTTAGCGCCCCTAGCAAATAGGTCCAAATATATGGGGCAAGACCCAGCCGGAAACCAAGCGCAAGCAAAAATGTCCACAACGGTGCTGTGGATCCGGCAGAAGGGTGCCCTAATTGGAAGGCCCATTGACCATAGAGCGCCAAGTTGCGCGCATAGGTAAGATGAATCCATGAATCATCGAGTGGGAAGCCAAGGCCATCTATCAGCGCGCTCGCCAACAGAAAAATAGACGCGCCCGCAACCACGGCCCCTCCCGTGATTGCCAGATCACGCACCGATAGCTCAGGGTCGGACTTCGAAAATTCGTGCGCCATCGACCTCACTCATGTACCGAAAATGCGGGCTTTGTTTGCTCTCGTACAATGGTTCCATCGGACCCGCCACGCCTGCGGCTTCCAAAATGAGAAATCTCGCATTGTAACGAGTGGCAACTGCCCATATGGTTGCTTCGTTTCCATAAGGGACAACGATGGCAGGCTGGCCCGTCATTATATAAAATCCAGGCGGGTTGCGATTCATAACTATATCTCCGGGGTTAATCCCAGCCTGTTGAAGATAGGCTTCGATCTTGGGATAATTTTGTTCCCCCTCTCCCCAGCCACGGAGGACACGGAGGTAAATGATGACGGCAGTCATCAAGATCGCTATTCCTACCAGGGCGCCACCGAAAATTCTGATGGCATTTGGGGTAAATAGATTTCGCTTGCGAGCAGCAATAACTACTACCTCAAGTCCGAGGGGGGCCAGAGTCCACCAAAGGGATTGCAGAGCTGCACCTGAATGGAAAAAGCCGCCCCTGGCACCTGCATAGGGAAAGATCACCGTCATGACAAATAATAGGCCGAGCCAGGCCAGGATTCCGAGGCGGATCCGTTCATCTTTGTGATATTTCCAAATACCGACCAGGATAAACGGAAACAGGAAAATTCCCCCCTGCGCCGCAAAGGCGTTCAGCAAATTCCATCTCAAGGCCAGGAGGCGAGCCGAGACTATTTGACCCAGGCCGATTGAAAGCCAGGACTGCGGGGTTAGTTGAGTCGCAGGGTAAATAAAGGTTTCGTCATAGTTGGTTAGCCACAGGAGATGTCCGCCCCCCGGTGCCAGCAGTGTTCCATAAATGGAATACGTTCGCCAGAACCATGGACCCATGATTAATAGAAACCCACCTAGGGTCAGGAGCAGATCGAGCGAGGCTATCCTCAGCTTTTTGTGCGAGATAAATCGCCAAACAAGGATGAATAAGGCTAAACCTAACCACAAGAGCCCGTCGCTCCTCGCAAAAGTCAGCAATCCTGCTAGTAGACCCAGCAAGAAGTACGAATACTTTTTTCGTGAGCCAAGAGCCAGAAAGTACAGCCCCCCAAGCACAAGATAAGGACCATAGTTATCCGGGACTGGGAGAAAAGGCGCATAGTAGATCGAGAACACTGCCAGCAGGCCCGAAATTAACGCAAGCTCACGCCGCTTGCTAAAACTATAGGCAAGGGCTGCGGTGACCACCGGGAGCAGCCCTGCAAGGAAAATAAAACCGAGCCGGCCAGCCGGATAGGTGGTTGTGCGGCTTATCCACATGCCGCCCGCTGCAATTATGGATGAGAGCGGCATCCAATAAGTATGCGAAGGGTGTGGGATTCCTTGGGGATCGTCCAGGTAATTCCATAGATAGGGTTCAGAAAAACCTTTGCCCTGAGCCAATTGCACGCCGCCCGCAAAGTAATAATCCGAATCCAGGTAACCCGGAAAAGCCTGGAATCGGGCCACGGCGATGGAAAGAATTAAACCGAGAAGAGCCAGGATTAGATATATTCGCCAGTTCATTTTGGCAGAGGCGCTCAGCTTATGAACGCACTTGATCGAGCCACGTGCGCGGCGGGCGGATGAACCACCAGCGGATCCAATATAACCCAAGAATTGAGAAGACCGGATAAAACAGGAAGAGATAATCGCTAAAGCGTTGGATGGCCTGAACCGACCATTGGACATAAAAGGCCCAGGGAACAAGCAGCACAATGGCCAGGAGTAGACTGGTCAACCAATACCCGTTCCTCCAACGGTCGGTTGTTGCTGCAAAAATGAGGGTCAGGCCAGGAAACAAAACCACAAGATCGCTAATCTGCGTACGGAAACCTATCAAAGGTGTGGCAGCCAGAGTAAGACAGGCAACCCAGGTGAAGCGGCGGGAGTCCCCTCCGCGCGCATTCGTCCATTCGTAGAAAAGCACCAAAATGATGAGGATCGTCACTGCCAGCGCAATCTGATTTCCATGCGAAGGCGAGAGTCGCGCGAAAATTGCCCAAGATGTGATCCAAAATTGCAAGCGAGATGCTGAGAGTACTGCGATCATGAATGAAAACATCCAGCCGGGATAGAGCAATAGTGAAAGCGTTATCAGGATTACTAAAGTCATTCCAAATCCGAAGAATATCCGCCAACGCTTATCACTAAAGACTTTCCAAATGGCAAGGATCAGGAGCATTGAGCCAACTTGCCAGGAAAACAAGGTAAAAACGAGCAATGCACCGGCCAATTCGTCACGTCCAGTATGATACGCGAACATAAAACCAAAATAAAGCAAGCCAAGTAGAATAACCGGTGTCCCCTCCAGAAGCCCTGCAACCGAATAGTAATTGAATATGGAAGTCAGGAAAAGGAAAATAACAAACAATCTGCGTGCCTGCCATTCGATCAATCGCAGCGCAAGGAAAGCCGTGCCGACCAGGCTGACTTCGCTGATGAACATCCAAAGGCCCCGCGCGCTTGCGCTCTCCGTGAAAAGCGTGAATGGAAAATAAACAGGAACAAGAAAAAAAGGGACTGTCAAAACATAAGGGTTTTCCCCACTTTGGGCCAGCCTGCCATACGCAAGTTCCTGAGCCAGGCTGGCAACAGTTCCGCTGTAGGGGCCAGTATGTTCAAACACGAAGGCACGCGCCGCCTCTAAACCGATAAAAAAACCTCCCCCACCATGCATAACCCGACTTAGCGCAATATTTGCACCTATAAGTCCGCTGCCCAGGATGATCGTCACCAAGGCGATCAGACCCAGGATCCCAAGATCACGCGCTGAATAGGAAGGTTTCTTCCGAAAATTCAATTAAACCCTTGCCCTGATCAAAAGAGTGGGCCTGTCTGCAATATGCGATCTCGCGCCCGGTATCTCACCCTCCGCAACCAGGAAACCAGTCCGGCGTGTACAGAGGCAACCTTTCGTTCGAGAAATTCCTTGGTCCGCAATTCTCCTGCCCTCAGCCTTCAACTTTTCTTAATTCAATTTTACCCCAGCCCTTGCCCTGTGAAAGAATCACGGCGCTCAATATGATGAAACATCCCACGAGCTGGATCGGAAGAAGTGTTTGTCCCAGCGCCATCCATCCCGCTGCTACTGCGAAAACAGCTTCCAATCCCAGGATAAGGGCGGCGTCTGTTGGGGGTGTATGCTTTTGTCCCCAAACCTGCAAGGTATATCCCAGGCCCACGGAAAGGATGGCCCGATAAAGTATCGCGCCTATCACTGGCGGCGGTACCAGCATATGGAGGTTTTCCACTACCAACCCACTCAATAGATTAAGAAGGCCACACACGAAAAAATGACCCGCTGCAAACGAAATCGATTCAAACTTGGCAGCGAACTTGCCTAGGACGATGAAATGCAGAGCCCAAAATACAGAGCCTAGCACCTCCAACATATCGCCTTTCTGGATAACAAAATTGCCCGCCGTCGAAAGAAGGAAACTGCCTGTTCCTGCCATGATAACGGCGATTGCATCCAGCCGGTGAGGTTTTTCTCGAAAGCCGATCCACAACAAGAAAGGTGTGAAAACGACGTAAAGGCTCGTCAGGAATCCGGCATTGGCAATCTTTGTATAGAGTATGCCGACCTGCTGCAGGGCTGTTGCGAAGAATAGTATTCCACCCGCCATCAGCATCCACTTCCATTGCTCAGCCGTGATTTGTAACCCACGCGGGATCACCGGAATAAGTATGAGTGCCGCCAGGATAAAGCTGGCTCCATTGAACAAGTATGCAACATGGTATTGACCCGCGATGCCTTGCGTAACAAAAGCCGTGCCCCAGATTATGGCGACAGCGAAGAGCGTTAAGTCCGCTTTCACACGCATGGTTTTGCGATACAATTCATCCGGCCTTCGAATTAGTTCAATGATAGCATAGGTTCTGTGATAAGCATCATTATCGGCATCTTGTGAACTGGATACCACTCCTGCTTTCGCTCGGTCTCAAATTTTGGTCAAAATGGAGCAATGCATGGATTATCCGGCGTCTGCACAAATTGGAACTGGTTTTCTAATTTCAGGTTAATTATCCACAAGCTCAAAGTAGGTATACTAATTGAGTTTATGGGTAAACAGCGTGCCGCGGTCCACGCCGAAAGACAATTGGAAGAATAGTAGAATTTCAGCCCCGCCCTCCTCGGCCAAAACTGATTGAAGGGCAAGCGAAACATTAGCACTAGGCGCAGCGCCTCCAACCATCTACACAGATCGCAAGTGCCAGGCGGGATCCACCGGGGGTGCTTAGATGATATTTCTTTTGACCGAATCGTTGATATGGTTACAGGTAGCTATGGCAAACATCTTTGAGACAACAAACTCGCTAAAAACCGCTCTATCTTCTCAGAAATATATCGCCTCCGATGAAATTGCGACCATCCTTTATCTTGCCCAAAAATTGGGAAAGCCGCTGCTGACTGAAGGTCCTGCGGGGGTGGGTAAAACGGAATTGGCAAAAGCTGTGGCGGGCGCTACCGGCCGCGAGCTAATTCGCTTGCAGTGCTACGAAGGGTTGGATGAATCCAAGGCGCTGTATGAATGGGAATACTCAAAACAACTGTTATATACCCAGCTTCTCCGCGACAAATTGAATGATACCCTCGGAAAAGCCGACACCCTCGCCGAAGCTGCAGACCGCCTGGCTAAGGAAGAAGATGTATTCTTTTCCAATCGCTTTCTCTTGCAACGTCCTCTCTTGCGCGCTATTCTCAGTGAGCAGCCCAGCGTCTTGCTGATCGACGAAATCGATCGCGCGGATGCAGAATTCGAAGCCTTCCTGCTCGAGGTCTTGAGCGATTTTCAGGTCAGCGTCCCCGAATTAGGCACGCTGAGCGCAAGGCATAAGCCGTTCGTCGTTCTAACCTCCAACAACACCCGGGAGCTCTCCGAAGCCCTCAAACGCCGCTGCCTCTATTTATTCATCGATTACCCCTCTCTTGATGAAGAATTGGCAGTCGTTCGATTGAAAGTCCCGGACTTGAATCCAAAATTAGCGCGGCAAGCGGTGGAATTTGTCCAGAGACTGCGCAAGACCGATATGCGCAAATCTCCGTCGATAAGCGAAACGCTGGATTGGGCCAACGCTTTGGTGGCGCTCAACGCACATAATCTTGACAAGGATACGCTGGAAGATACCCTATCGGTCCTGCTCAAGCACGAAGCGGACCTGAAAAAGACCAGGCGTCAAATATTGGCGCCGTCCCCGCCCCCTTCCCGTCGTCAAAACCCAAACGATTACGAACCATTTTCGGGCAACTAAACAAATTCGAACCGCAGGCTTTAACCCTCCTTATCTCTCCAACATAAGGACCGACAAATATGGAATCCCGAATTTTACAACTAATCTCTGCGCTCCGTTCCAGCGGAGTGCGCGTTTCCCTGGCAGAAAGCGCAGAAGCTTTCTCTGCCATCGACCTCATGGGTATTCATGATCGTGAACGATTCCGTCTTTCGCTGCGCACCACCTTGATTAAGGATTCTCGCGACCTTCCCATATTCGACAAACTCTTCCCATTGTTTTTTGGTGCAGGACAGCCCCCTCCGATGGGCGGAAGTCTACCAGATGAGCTGACACCCGAAGAAGCACGGCAGCTGGCCGATGCCCTGCGTCAATTTGCAAAGGATCTTCGTGATCAGATGGAACGTTTGATGAGCGGCGAACCGCTCTCCACAGGGGAGCTGGAATCGCTGGCTCAAATGGTCGGGTTGAATAACGTCGGTGATCTCCGCTACCAGAACTGGATGGCCCAGCGTATGTTGCAGGCTCTGGCGTACCCAGAGGTACAGGCAGCACTGCAGGAGCTTATGGAGCAGCTTGCCCAGATGGGAATGAGCCGCGAGCGCATCGAAGAAATTCGCGACCTTATTCAACAGAATCTTCAAGGGATGAAAGATCAAATCAAGCGGTTTGCCGGTGAGCGTATTGCCGAGAACCTGAGTGAGCGCCCCCCTTCGGAAAACCTCGATGGCTTAATGAACCGTCCCTTCGAGTCGTTATCGGATGCTGATAAAAAGATCCTTCAAAATGAAGTGAAACGGCTGGCGGCCATGCTGCGCACGCGCGTTGCACTTCGGCAAAAGCGTGCCAAAAGCGGCCAACTCGATCCGAAAGCCACCATCCGCACTAATCTAAAATATCAAGGGGTGCCGATTGAACTCCGTCACCGCGACCGAATTCGGAAACCAAAGATCGTGATTCTCTGTGATATTAGCACTTCCATGCGCTTTTGCTCCGAGTTGATGTTAAGCTTCCTTTTCGCACTGCAAGGGCAGGTACGCAAAACACATGCTTTTGCCTTCATCGATCACCTTGAATCAATATCTGAAGATTTCGCCTCCTCGAATGCAGATGAGGCCATTCAAGCCGTGCTGTGGCGCATGCCAAGTGGTTCCTACAATACGGACCTGGGTTGGTCGCTCGATAATTTCAATAGCGAATACATGGATACGCTCAACGGCCAGACTACCTTGATCGTGGTTGGCGATGGACGTAATAACTTCCGCGATCCGCGTCTGGATTTGTTTACTCTCCTCTCCCGCCGGGCTGCGCGCACCATCTGGCTGAATCCTGAACCCGCGACACTTTGGCATGGCGATAGCGACATGCCAAAATACGCCCCGCTCTGCAGCGATGTACTAAAAGTTGCCAATTTACGGGAATTGTCTGCAGCGGTCGATCACATGTTGGCTTCCTAGGGTTCACCTGAAAGCACGTGTTGCACAAGGACTTTCCCCAGCAGACAGAATTGTCCCCTAACCTCAGAAAGTATTGATCTCCTTACTGGACATTGAATCCAAGCTCCCCGGTCTTCGTCCCATCCAGGTAAAGTTCCACTTTATAAGAACCAGTGGGCCAATCGCTGCCGTCATTTGTAGTCAATTGGAAGTAGACATAAGCGATACCCGATTGATAAGTATAGTCAGAGGTATTGATCTCGGTGTTTGGGTCAACTCCGGCTGCATCGATAGCATACCATTTTGCCTCAACCACCGAGCCGATATTCAATCCGGATAGATCTGCAAAAACATAGAATGCATCACCCGGAGCATACGAGCTTATTGTTGTTTTGCCCGTATCATCGGTGGCCATGCGGATATTTGAGACTGTGGGTTTCGGCACCAGGGCGTTACACGCGAGAGTTGCCACGATGACTGCAATGGCTGCCAGGGATATGGGATAGGTACGAGTCTTCATCATGCATCTCCTCTGCTGATCTAGGTGAAACCGGTAATTTCCAGGGGCTCTGTTATATGACCACCCGGAATCCGATAAATAGGTAACTAGTCCTTTTTATCTTGTACCTCAATATAGATCCGTTTGTTTATCGCACCCTTGCTCTTGTAGTCGGTCACGCGCAGCGTTCCAACCTCTGATGTCTTCCGGACATAAGTCCCGCCGTCGGCTTGCAAGTCAAGTCCGACAATCTCAACCGTGCGAACTTGTTGAATACCCTCGGGCAACAAATTGATCTTGGTGCGTATCAGGTCGGGGATCTGGAACGCCTGATCGCGTGGCAGGATCTGCACCCTTATTTCACGCCCGGCCTGAAGCTCACGGTTCGCCGCTGCCTCGATCACGGAAACCAACTCCTTCTGCAATCGCTCGAACTCGAAATCCATGCGGCCTTTTAATGGCTCCATATCGCCGCCGGTTACCAGCGCTCCATAGTCACGAAAAACTGTCCCGCATAACACGTGCATGGCAGTATGGGTGCGCATCAATCTATAACGGCGGTCCCAATCCAGGATTCCATGGACCTTTGCGCCCACTGCAGGCAAACTGCCTTCCATGACGTGCAGAACCAGCTCGCCCTTTTTTCGAACCTTGAGAACCCGCAAACCGCCCAACATTCCAACATCGTTAGGTTGTCCCCCGCCTCCCGGATAAAAAGCGGTTCGATCAAGCGCTACAGCCTTTTCCTCGGGAAAAGAATCCGCGACGACAGCATCGAATTCTTTGAGATAGCTGTCGGTCTGATAAAGTAATTCCGTCATGTAACCTCCAGATTGATTTCAAGTTTACAACAAAAGTTTGTCTAAGACAATCTGATCTCTTTGTGATGTTATAAATTAGTGTTTGATTAGAGTTTATCAAGCCACTTGACTCTGTTCTTCATATTAATGTATAGTATTTAGCGGTAACAATTAGGGCACTGCCGCCCAGAGGCGCTGTGCCTTTTGTTTCGCATTTTTTTATTTCGAAGGAGTGCTGATGATTCGAGTTGAGGGTCTCACCAAGGATTATGGTCAACGCCGGGCCATCTCGAACCTGAATTTTGAAGCAAAGCAGGGTGAAATTGTTGGCTTTCTGGGTCCGAACGGCGCAGGGAAAACGACCACCATTCGAATTCTGACAGGTTACATGCCCCCGACTGAGGGTGCAGCCACGGTTGCCGGCTATGATGTGATAACAGAATCCATTGAGGTCCGCAAGCGGGTCGGTTATTTGCCGGAGACCGTGCCTCTCTATACCGATATGAAGGCTTTTGAATACCTCAAATTCATGGCTGATTTGCGTCAGCTGCCTGATTCTGCGGATCGCGCCTTTGAGACACTGGAACAGGTCGGTTTGGAAAGCCGGGCCCAGAGTTACATTGGCAACCTCTCCAAAGGCATGCGTCAGAGAGTGGGGCTGGCGCAGGCTCTTATTCATCATCCAGAGGTGCTCATATTGGATGAACCAACCATTGGTCTTGACCCTGGCCAGGTGGTTGAAGTTCGCAACTTGATCCGGGAGATGGGCAAACAGCGAACCGTCTTGCTCTCCACGCATATCCTGTCCGAAGCACAACAGATCTGTGACCGGGTCTTGATCATCAACAAGGGAAAGATCATCGCAGAAGATACGCCCCAGAACCTGCAGGCGCGGCTGGTCGGATCAGAACGTGTCTCGGTACGCGTGCGCGGCGAGGCAGATGAATTGCCTAAGATCCTGCACAAAGTCAAGGGTGTACAAAGTGTGCAGGCCGTCTCTGATGGCTCAGTGGAATTTCAGTTTGCTCCCGGGCAGGACGTGCGTCCAGAGGTCGCAAAAGCTGTCATTAGCGCAGGTTACGACTTGCTGGAGATGCGTCCAGTAGGCATGAGTCTTGAGGAGATCTTCCTCGAACTGACTCGCGAAGATTCCCGTTCTAAACGTAAGGAGAAGTGAGAAATGAGAAATGCCTGGACAATTGCCCGTCAAGAATATCACCGCTTCTTTACCAGCCCCGTTGCCTACGTGGTGGCATTCGTCATTCTCCTGACACTCGGAATCATGTTTGGACTCACGATCTTGGTCTATTCACAGAACGCGCTCAATGGAGGTTTTGGCGCTCCACCTAGCGCGCCAGATATAGGCGCCGTAACTGGAACCTTTACGTTTCTGCTGGTCCTTTCGGTTCCCGCACTCACAATGCGTCTCATCGCCGATGAGAACCGCATGGGGACTATGGAGCTGATGTTGACGGCCCCTGTGCGCGATTGGGAATTGATCATCGGTAAATGGTTGGGCGGCTTCCTGTTTGTATTGACGATCATCGCCCTCACCTTGATCTATCCCATTATCCTAAACAGCCTTGAGACTCCCGGCATCGACCAAAGCCAAATGATGACGGCCTATCTGGGATTGATCCTGGTCTCAGGGGCTTTTCTGGCTCTTGGAGTGGGTGCGTCTTCGCTCTTCACCAATCAAATCGCGGCATTCTTTGTTACACTGGGTTTGTTTATTTTCTTGTGGTGGCTTGTCGGTTTCCCGGCTCAATATGTTGGAGTGGGCGGCGACATCTTCAGTTACCTTGACATGCAATCCCATTTTTACAATTCAATGAACACCGGCGTTATCAACCTTTCGGATATCGCTTATTATCTTAGCTTGATCGCATTAGGCTTGTTCACAGGCACCGCCGCGGTCGAAGCGCGGAGGTGGAGCTGATGGATAAGAAAAAGAAGACGCCCGCGCGCTATGCGGTCATTGGGCTTATCGTTGCCGGCTTCGGATGTCTTGCGACCGGATTACTGGCCCTGGTTCAGGGGAGTGTAGCTCTTAAATTATTCACTCCGGCAAAACCGGAGACGATTCCTCAGGCTATTGCCGTCAGCGCGGCAGTCCTTGTTCTGGGGCTTGCCATCTACGGCATCCTTAACCCTGATGGCGTGCGCCGCTTCTTCAGCGGGCGACAAGCCCATTATGGTTCAAATGCTCTGGTTATGACCCTCGCCTTTTTGGGGATCTTGCTTGTCATTAATTTGCTGGTCTACCAGAATCCCAAATCCTGGGATTTTACCGAGGACAAGCAGCACACGCTGGCTCCTCAGACGATACAAGCTCTCTCCGCACTCCCCGAGAAGGTAACAGCCATCGGATTCTTTACTACCCAAACTCCGTCCGATACTGCTAAGCAATTGCTTACCAACTATAAATCTAATAGCAAAGGTAAGTTTGACTATCGCTTTGTGGATCCAAATTCAAATCCGCTCCTCGCGCGTCAGTATGGCATTACCGGGGACGGGAAAATAGTTCTTACAATGGGTAAATCGGCTGAGACTGCCGCATCTGCCAGCGAGACCGATATTGACCAGGCTCTGATCCGCTTGATCAGTCCCCAACAACGCGTAGTTTATTTCCTCACAGGTCACGGTGAACCTGATATTAACGGCACGGATACTACAGCTCTCTCGCGTGCACGTTCGACGCTGGAAAGCAAGAACTATACGGTTAAGACATTAAATCTGGCCGCCGAGAACAAAATTCCTGCTGACGCGAAAGCGATCATTGAAGCCGGCCCTGCAAATCCCCTGCTCGATCAGGAGGTCGCATTGCTGAAGGCCTATATGGACAAGGGAGGCTCACTCATCGTGATGGAAGATCCGACGCCATTCACAAAGTTTGGCACCAGCCCTGACCCCCTGGCCGCCTATCTAAAAACCGACTGGGGCATTTCCCTCGATAACGATGTGGTTATTGATCTGACGAGCCAACAGGCGTTGAATGCGATATCGGCTTCTTACAGTTCCACGGCGCCCATTACGCAACATACCACGACTGTGACAATAATGCCGGAATCGCGCAGCCTGACGATCGATAAAACTCTCCCGGCAAATGTCACTGATACCGCCCTGATCATAACCTCCCAAAATTCCTGGGGTCAAACCGACTTCGCTTTTCTCCAGAGTAACCAACTCCCCCCCTTTGACCAATCCAAGGACATTGGGGGGCCACTAACACTTGCGGCCTCAGGTCAAAACACGGTAACAAACAGCCATCTGGTTGTTTTCGGTAATTCCATATTTGCGACCGATAAGGGGTTCGACGCCTATGCGAATGGCGATATTTTTGTCAATTCTGTTGATTGGGTTGCCCAACAAGGTAACTTAATCAACATTACTCCCCACACGCCAATAACACGCACATTTAATGCGCCTCCCCAGGTCATGTTCATTATCATTTTGCTGAGCTCCGTGATTGTGATACCTGGTTTGGTTGTGGCTGCCGGCTTCTCCACCTGGTTGGCCCGCCGTAGGCAGGGATAAGCATATGATCCGCAGAAATACCTGGGTTTTGATAATCATTCTTGCCGCGCTGGTGGGTTTTGCATTTTATCTAAAGGATCAGAAGGCGAAGGCGATCGCACAGGCAACCCCAACCCCGGGTTCTCTGGTACTCTTCAGTGCTTCCGAAGGCACCGCGAACGATATAAAGATAATGGATCTTTCCGGTGCTTCAGTTGAGATTGCCCGCAATTCAAGCGGCACATGGGAGGTGAAGGCGCCGACTGCAGCGGCAGCCGATCAGGGAGCCGCGGAGGCGGCAGCTACTCAGGTCGGAGCCCTGCGAATTCTGAATGATGTGCAACTTGGGCCGGACGTCGTCGGCCTGGATAAGCCTTCCTACATAGTCACGGTGACCTTCTCGGGAAACCAAACTCACAAACTGACAGTTGGTTCTGTTACCCCAATTCAGGACGGCTATTATGTCCAATTGGATGGAGGCAAAATTCATATTGTTGAAAAGCAAGGCTTGGATGCGCTGCTAACCCTGCTAACGCACCCCCCGTATGTCCCCACCTCAACTCCAGCAGTTTCGGCTACCCCTACAGTTCCAACGGATATGCCTACATTGCAACCTACAATGACTCCTCCTCCTGCTTTGGCTACAGGAACCCCCACCAAGTCGCCGTAAGAGGACCGGGCTGGAAAGCGTCCTGTTGTATATACATTAATTGCATTGCAGAAATAGGCTGGCCAGAAAAGGTATTGATTTTCTGGCTTAAAAAGTGTATTCTAAATTCAAATTTGATAAGCGGATGAGAAAATGGATGTAGAGAAAATCATTATAGTAGACGAAGAAGAAGAGTTTCCGGCTATTGCACGGTTGATCGAGCTCGGACGGCAAAAATCCTATGTCACCCTCGACGATATTTTGCATTTCTTTCCAGAGGCCGAACAAGATGTAGAACAACTGGAGGAGGCGTTTTCGGCCCTGTTAAGCGCAGGCATTCCTTTTGTCGAAGACACCACTCCGGGCGAGCCCACAGAAGATGAGCTTGCCGCAGTTGAGGAAGCCGAGGCCGAGCCGGAACCTGACCTTTCTTTGGACGATTACTTGGCCAATATTGATACGGATGACACGATTGGTTTGTACCTTTAAGGAGGTCAGCCGTGTTCCGTTGCTGACCGCGGTTGAAGAAGTCACGCTGGCGCAGCGCATCGAGCGCGGACGGATGGCCCGCGAAGAACTGGCCAAAGGGAACGCCGGAACCCGTCGCCGTACAGAGCTGCGAAAATTGATTGAAGATGGCTGGTCCGCCCGCGAACATCTCATCACGGCAAATTCCCGCCTTGTGATTTCAGTCGCCAAGAAATACATGGGAAGGGGCGTTCCCTTCCTCGATCTGATCCAGGAAGGAAATATCGGTCTGATCCGCGCCACAAAGAAATTCGATTATAGACGCGGACATAAGTTTTCTACTTATGCAACCTGGTGGATCCGCCAGGCAGTTACACGTGCCATCGCCGATCAGGGCCGCACGATCCGGGTACCCGTCCATATGGGCGACCAGATCAACAAACTGCTGCGCGTACAACATCAGCTCACCCAAAGGCTGGGGCGCGAACCCAGCGTCGAAGAATTGGCAGCGGCTTTGGATGTGCCCCCAAAGAAAGTCGAAAACATGATCCAGGTGGCGCGCCGCCCACTTTCGCTCGAGACGCCTACGGACGATGAGGAAGATTCTGTTTTGGGTGACTTCATCGAAGATGATGAGGCCCCTCCGCCCGATGATACAGCCACCTACAATTTGCTTCGGGAACATCTTAGTGAGGTGCTAAACGGTTTGCCGCCGCGCGAAGTCCGAATTTTGCAGCTGCGATATGGCTTATTGGATGGACAGGCCTATACCTTGGAGGAAGTTGGGCGCAAGATGGGTGTTACTCGTGAGCGCGTCCGTCAAATCGAGGCCCAGGCTCTGAGCCGCCTGCGCCACCCCTCCATTCGACGCAAGCTCCGGGACTATTTAGGCGAGTAACCTAAAAGACCTGAAAATACAATAGAACGCCGCGTCTGACTATTCAGACCGGCGTTTTTGTATATATCCAAAGAGCACAATGATTACCGATACAAATTCGTGTAAAATCATTCGATACACCGGTCGTTCGATTATTCAAAACTGGTGTTTTTTATGGTTCTGGTGCTTGCGGCCATTTCTTCGTCTTCTGGGTTGGCCGCAAATGCAGGGAAAAGTGGAATTCGTTTGAAACTTGCGGTAAAGACGAGCAAGGCCAACCCCCTCATGAAAATGACAGGAATATTTATGTTATGAAGAGATTGCAGGCGATTCTAAAAAGCAACCCGGGCTTCTTGGTCTTGAGCGTATTACTGGCCTTGTTTGCCGGAATCGGCGTTTTCAGTGTTCAAAGCATCTCATCGACCTATGATGAGGCAACCCATTATGCGTACGGCGAACAGATGCTTCAGGGTAATTCACAGCGAACCGGCCTTCATGGGGACAGCAATATGCCTTTCTTAGCATGGAATGCACTCCCGGAAAAGCTGGGCTCGTCGCTACCTCCCGGACAGGTTCGGACTTTTCTCATGAATTTCGATACAGCCCGGGCGATGACTCTTATTTTTTCAGTGATGGTGGCCCTGCTGGTATTTCATTGGTCAAAGACACTTTACGGGATTATTCCCGCTTTTGCTTCTCTCCTATTATATATATTCGATCCTAACATTATTGCTCATTCACAGCTGGTCACAACCGACATTTATGCCGCAGGGACGACTACCCTGGTATTCTATTGTTTATGGCGGTTCGCACACGCAAGGACCTTGAAAAACGGGTTGATTTTTTCTTTCGCGCTGGGGCTAAGCCAACTTGCGAAATACACTACCATCGTCCTTATACCATTATCCCTGTTGGTTCTATTTCTTTATGATTTGGCGAACTCTCATAATCCCTTACAACTTGTAAGACAAATAAAGACATTGGTTTTTAGATACCTTGGTTATATCCTCCTTGCAGCGATTGCCTTGCTGGTAATAATTAACCTGGGTTTCTTGTTCAATCGAACCCTCACTTATTTCGGAAAGTATAAATTCCGTAGTGACTGGTTTCAGGCCGTGAGGGCCAAGTATCCGGCCCTGAAGGCGATTCCCGTACCAGTGCCATACCCTTATCTGGACGGGATTGATTGGATGCGCCACACCCAGACAAGTGGAGGCAATTCGGGGAACATCTATTTGTTGGGCAAATTAAACAAACAAGGCTTCCCGGGGTATTACTTTGTGGCCTCGCTCCTAAAGGTCCCCATTTCCACTCAGATCGTAATCATCGCGGCCGTAATCGTCTATTTCACGCAACAAAAAAGGCGGAAGAATTTCTTCCAAGACGAAATCTTTCTGTTCGCATCCGTACTGTTCTATTCGATCTATTTCAATTTCCTATTTAACGTGCAAATCGGAATTCGCTATTATCTTATAATTTTTCCTTTACTCTATGTATTCGCGGGCAGTCTATTTAAAGGATGGAAGGAATTCCAGCTTGCTCCGAAAATAACCAGTTTTGCGCTATTGGCCTACCTGGTTATATCTGTGCTCTCCTACTATCCCTACTATTTGACATATTTCAATGAGATTGTCTGGAATAGGAAGGATGCTTACAAGTATTTGGCCGATTCAAACCTTGATTGGGGGCAGGGTGCGAATCAATTGAGTCAATACTTAAGAGATCATCCTGATGCAATATTTGAACCTGCAGACGTTCAGGCTGGTCAATTGGTGGTACGTGCAAATAATCTCGTCGGCGTAACTGATGATCCGACTAAATTTGCCTGGCTACGCAACAACTTTGAGCCTATTGGGACCATAGCCAACAGTATTCTTATCTATCAAGTATCCCCCGGTGAACTCGAGAAGCTGGATCTTTCAAAGTAACTCTTCCAGAAACTCTTGAGAACCTACTGATCGCGAAATCAAATAATCTACAGTACGGGAAATGCGGGAAATTTGCATTTTCGTGCCCGTTCAATGAAAGTAATCAACAAATTCATCCCCTTCTTGGTACCGCGTGTCCGCGACATGATCTTTGTGGTTGTCGTGATTGGCTCGTTACTGCTTGGTCCTCGCATGTTAAACGGAGATCTGGGGCGTCATCTGACATTGGGCAAATACATGGTGAGCACTCTTAGTATCCCCTCACATGATTTGTTCTCGTTCACAAAGCTGGGTCAGCCCCGTCCGCCTTACGAATGGCTGGCGCAAGTCATGTTTTACCTTCTTTATTCCTTACTTAATCTGGATGGCGTTGTTCTGTTGACAGCATTTATCCTGGCGCTTGCGTTTCTGTTCGTGTATACCGACGCCCTCCATCGCAGTAATCTCCCGATCATGGCCTCCTTGCTGGCTCTTTGGGCTGCAGCCGCATCCAGCCTCGACTGGTTGACGCGGCCACACATCTTTTCGTTTCTATTTTTCGCGATTTGGGTCCGTTGGCTTGAGAAAATTCGAACTGGTGAAAAAATAGCTCTCTGGGGTTTTCCCGTTCTAATGCTGCTCTGGGCCAACACCCACGGCGGTTTTATCTTCGGAATCTTAGCCTGGGCCGCGTATTTGGCAGGTTGGCTGTGGGAAACATGGCAAAGATCCTCAAACCCAGACCTCGGCAGGAAGCTCTTGCTTGTTGGCGGCGCCTCTTTGATCGCAACGATCCTTACTCCTGATCTTTGGCGAAATTGGCAGGGAGTGCTTGGCAACAACAGCATCTACGTCTTGAGCCATACATCGGAGACCATGCCGCCGAACTTTGGCCTGATCGGAACTCTTCCGTTTACTGCTCTCCTCGTGGTGACGTTTGTTTTTGTGTTGCTAGGTTGGAAAGGGACTCCGGCCAGCTATATTTTCTTACTGATTGGGTTTACTGCCATGAGTTTGACAATGGCTCGCAACATCCCATTCTTTGCAATCGCGGCTGCACCGATCCTGGCCGGCTATTTAAGACGAACCCGCATAACAAGGTCCTTGTGGCTCAACTTGGAAGAAGGAATAACAAAGATAGAAGGCGGGTTGAAGGGCCGTATTTGGCCGATTCTCACGTTGCTTTGCTCGGCAGGGTTTTTCGCATATTATCAAACGAGCAGGCACGTTTCCGTTAATCAGTTCAGCCAGCAAACTCTCCCGGTCCAGGCTGCGGATTGGATAGCAAATCATCCGCAAACAGGAAATATGTTCAATGACTTCAATTGGGGAGGTTACTTGCTATATAGGCTGTGGCCAACTCAACGCGTATTTATTGATAGCCAGAGTGATTTTTATGGCGAGGCCTTGACTCGCCAATATGCAGGGATCATTCATGGCGACAAGAACTGGGATGCAGAGCTTGATCAATACGATGTACGTTGGATCATTATTCCGCTTGACGCTGGCTTAACACAAAAGGCCCTCACCAGTGCAGATTGGCAGATCGTCTACGAGGATTCAGGCGTGGCTATTTTTGACCGAAAATGACAGCAAACTCGTTTTCAAAGACGCGTGCATAAGCAGGGTCTCGCTGCAATTGATAGGAGAGCAATCCGGGCGTCGAATTATCAATTGTTTTTGCGATGTAGATATAATCAAAGGGAAGGTGATTTATTCTAGCCCAATCCTCAACACAGGCGGGGTTTCCGTTGAGGCAAGTCTGTAGTTTTTCAATCCCGCCGAGATAAGGCAAGAAGCCATCCCCAAGCAGCCATTCTCTACCCTGAATTGTATTCTGACTCGTGCGAAGGGCAAGCCCAGGAAACCACTCAACCGTAGGATCCGAGAAAGGGTCCGCCGCTCCAGTCAGGACAATAAACCGGCTGGTGGACGGTGTATTTTTTTGCACCCAATCCATGGCAGCCTTGGCCTTTTGTGGAACCACATATCTTGCTAGGCTCAAATCGTAACTAAATCCTCCGAGGAGCCCTGATAATAATATGTAACCCACCACAACCCTTACCTTTTTGCTCCTAGCCATCGAAACCGTCCATTCACGGATCGCTTCGCTTGGTTGCGAGGCAAGGGATCCCAGGCCAGGGATCAAAAAGTCCGACAAAGCGATGCCGGCCAGCATCGCTAATGGAAGCGCTGCTATGGCTGGGGCACTACGCGGCTCCACCACAAAGGCTATCAGCAACCAGACCGTCAAGAACCAATCGCGGCGATAAGATTGAACCACGATTCCGATCAATCCGAGGACGGTGAAGAGTGTAACAAACCGCTCCTCCGAAAAATCAAAAGTGATCCACGGCAGCCAGAAAAGACTATTGTGTCCCCCAGTTTGAAGGGCAGATTGCAAGGGAACCAAACCATGTCGAGAGATTATTGTCCACCACCACGGACTCGTGATTACAAACACTCCGAGTGCAACCAATAATACATCCCGCAAAGCCTTCACATTACGCCCCTTGAACAACCAGATTAGCGCGCAGGCTACCGCCGTATGAAGGCCTGTCTCAGGATGGCTGAGAACTGCCCCTGCGCCGAACAACGCAGTTAGGAGACCGAATTTTGCGGCGTGGCGTGTTAACAAAGCCCAGGTCGAAACACATGTCAGCAAGAGAAAAAGTATACCGAAAGTCCGGCTCAGACCGCCTCCCATGACATACCACGAAAAGGAGCGCGGAATCAGTGCGTAGGCTAATGTAGCCAGCGTTGCCTTGTCTCTTGAATCCAGCATCAGGCTTGACATCCAATAGAATGCCAGGATGGAGCAGGTTGAGATAAGGGGTGGAAGCCAACGGATAATTTCAAGAATCGGTATGCCCAGCAGCGAGAGCAGGCCGCCGAAATAAAACGTTAAAGGCGGGTACGCAAATGGAATATTGATATGATTATAGGAGGTAAAAGCAGGAATCAGAAAATGGTTGGACACCAGGTCCTGGATCATAATGTAAAACATGCCCCCGTCGTTGATAGGCGAACCCGAGAGAACCGTTGGAGCAAAGCGAAGTATCGCTCCGAAAATTAGGGATATGAAAAGAAAGAGACCCGCCCAACGCGATGAAACGTTTTGCATCACCAGCTCCCAGGATAGCCTTTTCGACATGGAATTATAATCTTCGACTCGGTTGGTGAAAGGCTGGATAAATTTCGAATTTCTGGTTCAATTGTTATGGGTTACGCAGCGGGATAGCGGAACTGATCAGCCCTGGCCATGATCAAAATCAAAACCCCATTCACTTTATCCAAAAGATCGGCGATATTTTCTACTGCAAGGATCAAGCCTATACCAGAGCATCTATCATCAGCGCCAAAAAGATTAAAGCCAGGTACATGCTCGACCAACGATACATGGTCCAGGCCACCTTGTTGCCTGGGACCTTCCATACGCGCCAGGCCGCGTAAATTAGCAAAAGGCCCAGCACAATTGCCGAAACTAAATATACAGACCCGGTCGCTTTTATGAGAGGCAGCAAAAGCGACACGCCTACCAATATCAAGGTGTATATCAGGATTTGGGACCGCGTAACCCCTTCTCCCCTGACCACAGGAAGCATGGGTACCCCTGCCCGCTGATAATCGTTTTTTCGTACAATCGCTAAAGCCCAAAAGTGAGGCGGGGTCCACATGAAAATGATGAGGAAGAGTATCCATGCCGCCAGGCTGAGATGCCCGGTTGCAGCCGCCCAACCTACCATAGGCGGGATTGCACCTGCTCCACCGCCGATCACAATGTTTTGTACGGTCGCTTTCTTCAACCACACGCTATAGAAGATGACATAATAGAAAATACCTGCCAGCGAAAGAAGAGCGGCTGTCAGATTAACGAATCCGGCAAGGATGTAGTAGCTTATGAGACATAGCGCCAGGCCATAAGAAAGGCCTTCAGCGGCAGTCATCCGCCCCGCCGCAAGGGGGCGATTCGAAGTCCGCTGCATTTTCTTGTCTAGGTCCCGGTCAATATATTGATTTAACGCCGAAGAACCGCCGGCTGCCAGCGCACCGCCTAACAGGGTCCAAAACGCCAGCATGGGGGCCGGCCAACTTTTGCCGCCAGCCACAAGGCCACCGAGAGTGGTCATTAGCAATAAGGCAACAATCAAGGGTTTGCCAAGGACGAAGAAATCACTCACGCGCTGACGGAAATCAAACCTGTCCACTGGCATTCCGTCACGCGCCAAGAAACCGGAAGTCACGGTCAGGGCGATCAGTGAGATCCACAACGAGACTGCCGTGAGGGCATGCAGAACAACGAGGTGCAATGGGAAGTTCCGTATCACCTGGATAAAACCCACGAATACCTGTCCAAAGAACAGAACGGTCGTGATGGACGATAATGGCAACAGTATTCGATTGTCACGCTGTTCCCGCCACGCTTTCCCAAACAGCCATATGACTATGACCGACGCCAGACCGGCCAGCAGGATATGCACCAGTTTCAACCAACCGAACGGATTGATAGGCAGACAGAATGGCCAACCGTTGCAGGTTGCAGTGGAGCCACCCAAGCTCACAGCCCAACCAGCCACGGTGAGGAAAAATACACTGACGGACAGCATTACCGTCAAACGCGTAAATGAAGAAGAGAATGAGAATTTCATATTTTATGGCGGTCCTGTCGGCGGATGTAGAATGGATATCCAATTAAGAACAGAGTCCCAAAACTAAACCATTGAATAGCATAACTCTCATGCGGGCCCTCGCTCAAATCCAATTCAGGTTGGAAGGGTATCGGCGGATCGGTTCTGCCTGGAACAGGGTCAAGTTGAACATAGACCGGTAAAATCGGACCAGGCATTTGCTTTTGAATTCGATCCAGGTTCACGTACACCCAGAAGTCAAGGCGCGTCCGGCCGGGTGATAATGGTGGGTCACTCACCCCTCCGAAGCTAGGCGTAGTCTGGCTTAGGCGTATCACCCCATTAAGGTCTACCATCCCCGGTTGATCGTATTTCCGCCAATCTGAAGGAGCAGAGTTACCTTCTGATGGTATCCACCCGCGATCGACAAGGATCGTGCCTCCGCCTTCAAGATGAAACGGGGTCAGCAAATGATAACCATACTCATTACCATTGAATTGATTACGAATCGCAACCTGGTTCGCAAAATCATAGCTTCCGCTCATTTTTACGGCCCGGTATTCCATATTAGTCAAATCAATCTCCGCCGGCAAACCCAGCACGGGCGCCGCCTGCATGGCACGGACCTGCGCGTTGAACGCACGTCGTTGGGCAAGGCGGTTGAGCTGCCAAATCCCGAGACCCGCACAAACCAATGCAGCAACCACAACCAGGAATGTGATCGGCAACCATTTGCGGGTGAACATTTTCGCAAAGATCATACGCTGTTCTTTTTCTTCACAGGCATGGCAAAGATAGCGTAAACCGCAATCAGCATCCCCATGGGGAGTCCGGCTTCCAAAATACCGGCGATGCGTGTGGTGAGTGTAAGCGGAGATACAACATTCAGGCCGATATACTTGCTGGGTTCAAAAGAGCAGGTAAAGGCATAATTTTGTTCGGAGTCCAGCTTCATACTTGCCGAAGATCCGGAGGGAATAAAAAGCGGACCCAACTCGTGAACTACCGAATCAAGGTTTTTGACCACCAGTGTGTCCCCTGCCACAAATACCATCGTCGCTGGCAGCGTCGGGTCCGATTCTCCGCGGGCGACCTTCTCGGCGGTTCCCAAGGGAATTACCAGGTTGACAACTTCTGGTGGGCGAGTCTCGCCTGTGTTAAGAAAATAAAAGGTCATCTCGCTGATAACCACACCGAAAAGGATGCCCACCAGCATGGAAATCAATATACGCTTGTAAATTTCGCGCCGGGGCATCTTCTTATCATTCCCCTAGCAGAATCCGTGCATCAGCAGCTATATCCGCGGGCAAAGAGTCAGGCAGAAAAGTCTCGCGGAACTTGCCCTCCCGATCAATAACATAAATAAAGTAGCTGTGTGTTTCCCCGCCATCCTCAACCGTGACGCCATAGTCCTTCCAAATGGGGGCCAACTCATTCTGCGTACCCACCAGACCTATAAATGCCTGATCGAATTTGGCAAGAAAAGCATTCATAGCCCCCTTCGTATCACGCACTGGATCGGTGCTGATCATCACCACTTGCACGTCCTTCGACTGGCTTCCAAGGATATCCGTTGCTAGTTTAAGATGAGCCATGGTTAATGGGCATTCATCTGGGCAGTTGGTGTAACCAAAATACAAAAGGACCACTTTGCCGCGTAATCCGCTTAATGCAAATGGCATCCCTTGGGAATCTGTTAATTTTATTTCAGCGGCTGGTATTGGCGGGTCGATCACGGCTCCGTGAAATGAAGGTTTGATGGTGAAATATGCCACCCCTGCTGCTATCGCCAGAGCTGCTATTAATATCACTCCCCACCAGAGAACCTTTTGTTGCATGATATCCTCCAAGAAAACAATGTGGGCAACCTATAGCCGCCCACATTGTACTGCCGCTCAGATTAATCCTAGATAAGTCTGCCTATCAAATACAGCGCGGGATAAAAGAAAATCCAGACGACATCTACAAAATGCCAGTAGACAGCCGCTGCTTCGACGGGCCAGTGCTTCTCCGCTGAATACAAACCGTTTCTTCCGTTCCGCAACACAACCGAAAGGAATATCAAGCCCGTCACAACGTGCAGCGCGTGCATTCCCGTCATCATGAAGAAAACAGCCCCCGCAGCGTTTACAGAAGGAGTCACGCCCTCCGCTATGGCAGAAGGCCACTCTACTCCCAGCACCCCGGCCACAAAGCCTAAGCCGAGCACCAACGTAGCCACGATGCCGATGACAAAACCCCTGCGGTCTCCGTGCTCCATCGAAGCTTCGGCGCGGTTCATGGAGAAGGAAGAAAGCAAAAGTACACATGTAACAGCCAGGCCCAGGGTTTGATTGAGAGGTGGCCGGGTCAGGGACAAGAGGTAGAAACGCGCTACCAGTAGCCCCCCAAAGACGAACGAATCCGATAAAAGGAACAGCCATAAGCCCAAGCGATTCGTTGCCGTCTTGTATAACAAAGAGTGGTGGTCATCGCCGGAGTCCTCGTTAAGCTTGTAGATATGCATATAGTAATAAACCACCAGGCTAACCTTGACCAATGCCATCGCGATCAGCAGAGGGATGGCCCCAATCGCTATGGCGACGAAAAACTCAAGAGCTGTAAGCACCGCCAGGAAAATAAAGATGACCATACCCTGGCGAAGCACCTCAGATTTGCTGTTGTCGTGTTCCATGAATGAAATCCTTTACCCTATTTATCCTTGATGAATTTAGTGTAGTCCGCGCCGGCTAACCCATAGTCATACGGTTCTCCGATCACTTCAAGAGGATATTCATAATTTTCCACCGGCATGGGCGAAGGGACCTGCCATTCGGGTGAGCGCGAGTTCCAGACATTGGATTCCGCCTTTTCTCCGTGCTTCACGCTGCGGAAGATATTGATTAGGAAGATTAATATCGAAAGCGCAATCAGAAAAGCTGATATGGTCATGACCACATGGTAGGCTGTAAATCCCAAAGCGGGATCGTAATCCGCTATTCGGCGCCGCATACCCAGCATTCCAATGCGCATCATTATTAATGTCAGGGCCAAAAAGGCCGGGGTCATGAGCCAAAAATGGAGCTTCCCCAGTGTCTCATTCATACGCCGGCCGGTTGCCTTTGGGAACCAATAATAGATGCCGGCGAAGAACGGGAACACGTACCCGCCAAATATGGTGTCGTGAAAATGCCCTACAATGAAATAGGTGTCGGTAAGATGGAGGTCGGTCGCTACAGTGGCATTAGGGGGTCCGGAAAGACCGCCCAACAGGAAGACAACAATCCCGCCCAGCACAAATAACATCGGGGTCGGCATGACTATCTTGCCCTTCCATAGTGTCGCGACCCATGAAAAGAACTTAACTCCGGTTGGAACTGCAACCAGCAGGGTGCTATACATGAATGGGACCTGAAGATATTGATTCATGCCGGAGGCAAACATATGATGAGCCCAAACCAGGAAACCAACTAACGCGATCCCCAGCGACGACATTGCAATCCAGCGATAGCCGTACAATGGTTTCCGGACGAATACCGGTATTAGTTCTGAGATGACTCCCAGCCCCGGCAGGACAAAAACATACACGGCCGGGTGTGAGTAGAACCAGAACATGTGCTGGAACAAGATCGGATCCCCGCCCTTAGCCGGATCGAAAAAGCCCATTCCCAGCAGGCGTTGGAACATCACCAATTGGAATGAGAGGCCTATCAACTGCGTGGCAGTCAAGGTGATCAGAGATGTAGCGATGGCCGCCCAAACGAAAATCGGCATTCGGAATGCCTTCATGCCTTTCGCGCGCATGCGTAGAGTGGTGGCTATCAAATTAAGTCCCCCAAGCACGGACGACCATCCCGCCGTAAATACACCCAGAAAGAACATCTGCATTCCAACAGGAGCCCGCGCCGACAGCGGCGGATATCCTGTCCAGCCGGTATCAAAGCCGCCTAGCGCAAGGCTGGAGAGCAATAGTACGACGGCAGGTACGGCAATCCAATAGGAAAAAGCGTTCATGCGAGGGAAGGCCATGTCCTGTGCACCGATGAGCAGCGGCACAAGATAGTTCATTAGCCCTCCAACCCCTACCAGGATCCCTATGATCATTACGATCCCGTGCAGCGACATCAGGGTGTTGTACCATTGCAGCGTGAGGAATTGAAGCCCGGGCTGGGCTAGTTCCGTCCTGAAAATCAATGCGAAGGACCCGCCTACGACAAGAAGGAAAAGAGAAGTAAGGGTGTATTGAATTCCGATAACTTTGTGGTCCAGCGAGACATTAATATATTTCTCCCAGCCCGGTGGGTCTTCATGCTGCTCCGGGGTTTCTTGGCCCTTGGCCCACTTGAACCAATCACTCAGGACGCCGCTGCCTGCAAAAAAGGAGAGTACTCCAACAAATGCGCCAAAAACCCAGGCGGGTTCCGTGAAAAAGAATGTATCAAGGGTCTTTAAGCCCATGAGTAGGCGAATTAGGGTTACAAACACTGCACCCGCTAACCAGCCGAGAAACTGCCAGGCCAACCCCCGAGCCAGTGCCGAAGAATAAAACCTTTTCATAAAACTTCCTCCAGAAAAGACTACTTCAAGGTCTCTATGTAAGACACAATGTTTTTGATCTGCGAATCCGTCAGATTGAATTTTGGCATCACACCGGAGGGAAAGCCATTGACGATTTTTGCATTTGGGTCAGCAATTGACTCGGTCAGATAAGCCTCATCAGCAGTCACCGTCTGTCCATTGCTCAACTTGACCTGAGATCCGAAAAGGCCGTGCCAGGTAGGACCCACAAGTTTACTTCCATCAAGCGAATGACACCCCCCACAGCCGTTCTGGGCAACCAGAGCTTTTCCAGCATCCGGCCCACCTTTGGCGATGAGAGCTGCAGCGGCCGCGGCTTGTTGTTTAACCCAGGCATCGTAATCGGCCTGTGAAGTTACGATTACCGGCCTCTTCATATAAGCATGCGACGCGCCGCATAACTCGGCGCAACGCACAGTGTAGTTCCCCAGCAGAACAGGAGTGATACGATAGTCAGTTGTGTGCCCGGGTACCACATCTTGCTTGATGCGAAATTCAGGCACCCAAAATGAATGAATTACATCAAGGGATTGCATCTTTAAGTCGACCTGTTTGTTGATCGGCAAATGAAGCTCATTCGACGAGAAACCCTCCGGATAGTCAAAACTCCAATCCCATTGGTGAGCCGTTACATTGATGACCAACGCGTTGGGGTCCACGACTCGTGTTTCCCCCAGTGTATATGCTCCGAGATAGGCATAAACAACTACCACCATAAGCGGGATAATCGTCCAGGTGATTTCGAGCGTGGTGTTCGCCTCCATGGGCTCGGCATCACTGGCATCCCCTTTTCTCCGGTGGAAGACGATCAAACTATAGATCAAGGGGACCATGATCAAGGCAAAAAGGAAGGATATGGCGCCTGCGTCCATATTCCACATCCAATCCACCGGAAGGGATTGGGCACTCGCCTCGACGGGCATGACGTTTGAGGCTGTTATGGTTATATATATCAACGGAGTCAATATTGCAATCAATACCCCAACGATCACAAAATGTCGCATAAACTCTCTCTCCTGAATTGTGGTCCGGCACGTTATATTCTGGCGCGCTATCCCCTTGTCTCGCAGCAGCAGTCAACTGCTAAACAAGGGGCTTATTAACTCAATCCACGAATAAAGGTTATCAGAACAAATACGAGATAATCGCCAAAATTGGTCTTTTTATAAAACGCACATAATTTACCAAACTTCTTCGAATTTGTCACGTCTATTCGGAGGGTTTAGTCGCAATTTAGCTGAGTTCAATAAGACGTATTACAGTTAGATGGCTGCTAATTCTTTAAGTACTTCAGCACTGTGTTCAGATGGGCGAACGTTCTCAAAAACGTGAGCGACAATACCCTGTTTGTTGATCAAAAATGTTGTCCGGAGAACCCCCTCATACTCGCGACCCATCATCTTCTTTGGGCCCCAAACGCCATAGGTATCACAAATCTTATGGCCCTCGTCCGCCAACAAGGGAAATGGCAATTTATATTTCGTCTTGAATTTGACGTGTGATTTAACGGTGTCAGGACTTACACCTAGAATGGTCACACCCGCTTTTTGATAGTCAGAATAATCGTCACGAAAATTACAGGCTTCTTTTGTGCAGCCAGACGTATCATCCGCCGGATAAAAGTATAAGATAAGGGGCCTGCCGCGAAAATCTCGCAGGTGCCGAGGGAATCCGGCGTCATCGACAGCTTCAAAATCAGGAGCAGGCAACCCAGCAGAAATCGGCATTTGTTCTCCTTCGGCGGAGTATTATACTCTCATTAGTCTAATTTAGATCGCCATCTTTAATTACGGGGAAAGGCAAAGATGAAAAGCAGATAGGTTTGCTGGGCATCGTTATAACTTGAACGATTTTTCCTTTTGATCCCCACCGCGCTTTCGCCTTAACTGAAAATAGAGCAGGCTTGAATGCCTGCTCTATTAGGGCTGTTAACATTGGTTTATTTCAAGATGCCAATCTTTTTCAAATTCTCTTCCAAGAACTCGAGGGTGGCGGGTTTAATGATCATTGCACTTGCCCCTCCCTTCATGACCCGAGTTCTTGTTTCGGGCTGGTCGTCAGACGTAATCACGATTACAGGCACCGAGATCAATCGTGGCTCGCGCCTGAGATAAGCCAGGATCTCAAGGCCATCCACGCCGGGCATGTTGATGTCCAACAGGATCAATCCGGGTGTGAAGCTGCTAAGCAGGGCCATCGCCGGACTGGCTCCATACGCTACGCGCGTCTGGACATCCAACACGGTCAGCATCTGATGTAATGCATCTGCCGTGGAACGGTTATCATCAATAATAAGTGCATCGTTCATCAATCCTCCAGAATTACCGTGCCCATCACCGAGGCGTCATATCCCTTCAACCCGGCGACAGCTGCGCGGAAATCTTGATCTTTCAATACTTTGAAAAGGGGTGCAAGCAATTCACCCTCTGCGTATTCTTTCGGGATAACCAGATCATACCGTTCCTGGAATAACGGGACAAAATCCAGGTCAAGAGCCTGCGCGGCGGCGGCAATGCCTAGCCCGCAATCTGCCCGGCCCGACTTTATTGCCGCTGCTATTCCAAGGTGCGTGTACTCCTCTTGATTGTACCCTTGAATTGATTCAGACGAAATGCCCGATAGATTTAGGTGATAATCGAGCAGGACGCGAGTGCCCGCGCCTCGCTGTCGGTTCACAAAACGGACATCGGGGCGCCCCAGGTCTGCTAACGTTCTAATTTGCTTGGGATTCCCACGACGCGTCAACAGGCCCTGCTCCCGTTTGACTAAAGCTATTAGTCTTAGTGGCACTTCGGGAATATATTGTCTGATATAGGAAAGATTGTACTCACCGGTTTCAGGATCCAGCAGATGCGATCCCGCTAGATGAGCTTCGCCTCGCCGCAGAGCGACGAGTCCGCCCTGAGATCCGACATTTGATGAGACGAGACGCCGGTCATGCCGGGATAGATACTCCGCCAGGAGATCGAGCGTGAGGTCGTGCGAACCGATACAAAAAATTGTCTGCTCGAGTTCAGCCTTGCTACGATACAAATTTACTTCAACCTTGTCGCCGGCTTCAAGCCCTTGTATTCCAGACGGAAGGACAACTAGGCCATCCGCATTCACGAGGGAGGTGATTGTCCCCGCTCCGCGCGCAAGAGGCGTCGCAAGCATCCTATCCCCCACCCTGCCCACGACAACACGAATGTAATCGTCATCACCGGGCGGCGAAGTGATTTTGCGTGTGATCTGGGCTGTTTCTATTGCCAATCTTGTGGGCTGACGTCCAAGCCATTGGGCAAGCAGCGGTTCCACAAATATTTCGATGGTCAACGCAGCGGAGACTGGATAACCCGGAACGCCTACGATGGGTGTCATGGACTTGGTGTTTAGAGTTGGTGGATCGTGATCCGCACCATGGACTCCCATTTTCTCTTTATTTACCAGACCGAATATCACTGGGTGACCCGGCCTCACTGCCACGCCGTGGAAAACGAGGCTGCCAAGTTTATCGATCACCATCGCGGAGAAATCTTCGGCCCCTGCCGATGACCCGGCATTCAGCAAAATCAGATCATATTGTCCCGCAGCCTCAAGCACTTTCCCGCTGATCAAATCAAAATCGTCTTTGAGTATCGGGAAACGAGTGGGCTCGCCGCCCATTGCTTTGATCTGCGCGGAAATCACCAGTGAGTTATATTCCAGAATATCGCCGGCTTCAAGCTTTGATCCAATTGGGACAAGCTCTGTGCCCGTCGGCAAGATGGCCACACGTGGCTTGCGGGCGACATCCACCTGCACATGCCCTGCCGCCGCTATCGCCCCTAAATCAGCAGGACGTAGGATATGTCCTGCGGGCAGCACGAGCTGAGTGGCAATGATATCCTCGCCGAGCGGACGCACATAACTCCACGGCGCAACCGCCGCACGAATGCGAATCAATTGCGGCGTTCGAATAGCCGGCGTGATATCTCCGTTTTTGTCGAGCGATTCAACGTTCTCTAAAGGAATAACAGCATTTGCCCATGCTGGTAGAGGATCGCCAGTATCAACATACCTGGCCCGCTTGACTGGCTCTGGTCCTTGATTCCCTGGTCCCGGATCAATCAACATGGAAATTGGCGATGATGGATCGGCGCCAATCGTGTTCTCCGCAAGCACAGCAAAACCGTCCATTGCAGAGGCGTGATAATGAGGCGAGGATATTTTTGCCCAAACGGTTTCAGCCGTAACCCGTCCCAAGGCATTTTCGTCTAGCGGGATGGATTCGGTACCGAGCACACGCCAGAGACCCTCGGCCTTAATGGTATTTTCAAGCTGTGCCAGCGCTTCTTTGAGAGGAATGTCCTGAAGATAAACAGAGGTTTTCATAAAATCCACTTGAAAGCATTATTGTTTATTGAACTTTTTGTGGAGCGCGATCTAAAATAGAATAACTTCCACGCGCTCACCTGCACTCAAGCCGGTTACATCAGGGGGAATACATAGCAGTCCATCCGCATTGACAAGGGTGAAGATCAGGTTGCTTTTTCCAAATATGGGTTCCGCCAGCCAATGCTCGACAAGCCCCCACTGCAAGCGCCGTTCAGAACTTCCTTTACCGGCCGCAGGTCCTGCACTGAGCTTTACAGGCCACCAGTCCTCACGCCCTGCTTGTGAAGGCAAGTTCACTGTCAATCGGGCCAGCACCGATCCATGCGGTGCGGCCTCTGCCGGATTACCGAAACGTAACCCTAATCGTTGCTCGATAACAGGCACAACAAATAAGTATCCGTTTACCAGGGCGCTTACAGGATTTCCTGGAAGTCCGATCACTGCTTTATCCGAGCAAACTCCCAAAATTGTTGGCTTCCCCGGCCTTGTATTAATTCCATGAATGAGAACCCCTGGCGAGCCAAGCGAACTTATCACTTCAGCAGTCATATCACGCGTGCTTGCCGATGATCCTGCTGTGATTACAAGCATGTCACATTCCGCCAGCGCCTTTGCCGCGGTTTCCTGCAACAACTCCATTTTGTCCGGGACAATCCCATACAGCACAGGCTCCCCACCCGTCTTGGTTACCAAAGAAGACAGGGTGTAAGAGTTGACGTCTCGAACCTGGCCTCTGAGCAGCATTTCCCCGGGGGCTACAATTTCATCGCCCGATGAAATAAGTCCTACCTTGGGCCTTGTGACTACGCGCAATGCCGTTATTCCCAGTGCCATTAGCCCGCCGATTTCGGCCGGCCGCAACTTCCTGCCCCTTGGTATTACAACTGACCCTTCTGAAACATCTTCGCCCACCCGAATCACGTTTTCACCTACCGCCACAGCCCGGGTTATTTCAATCTCGCTGGTAGGGCTGCCCATATTTATCGGGGAGGCAGAGATCCGCTGAGAATATTCCAGCATAACTGCGGCATCCGCGCCATCTGGCAGCATGCCCCCTGTATGAATTAGACCGCACTGACCCTCCTTCAAATCAAATGCTGGCGATTTACCCATCGGTACTTCGCCCACCAGACTTAGGTACGCGGGTAATGAGTTGGTGGCCCCAAACGTGTCGCTCGCACGAACCGTATAACCGTCTACTGTTGAACGCCGAAATTCCGGAAGGGCTAGAGGCGCAACGATGTCCGTTGCCGTAATACGATCCATGGCCTGCTCGGCGTCGATCAACTCAGAATTTTCACTGAGGGTTCCGCTTATTTGATCGAAGGGACTGGAAAGATGCGAGAGCAGGAGATTACGCGCTTCATCCGGTGGAACCAGCCGAAGGAATTCAGGCATTTATCGCAACCAGAAAGTCAAGGTCAGGAAATAGGCGGTCAGACCTAGAACCGCGATCGCGTTAGCCGACAACAAACTCCAGATCGGCTTCGCACCTAAGCCAATATTGCGAAGCCAGTAGATTTGGAGAATGGCAAATGGGATAGTGAGAAATGCTGGCCATATCAGGTTGAGGGAAAATCCAAGTAAGGGCGTGGACGCAAACAGAGCATAAGCAGCGATCACAAGGCCGTGATGCAACGGGACTGCGCGCTCCCACCCCACTCGTACCAAAAGCGTTTGGCGCGCATATTTTAGGTCGCTGGAATAGGAAGGGAAATCAAGAGCCAGTATCGTTGCCAGGGAAAGAATCGTCAGCGGAACGATCGTGGCATACAACAGGCGATGATAGGCACCGTCTTGGAGCAGAAAAGAAATCGAGGGCGCGAGAAACCCTATCTGAGCAGCCAACAAGACCTCGCCGTAGCCTTTATCAACGAGTCTCAAAGGTGGGACCGAATAGGCGACGATAAAAAGCAGCGAAAGAGCAAGGATCAGCCAGGCTGGAGGTGTGAGGCGGCCATCCCTAAAAATGAGAAAGGCAATCACGGCAAGCGCGGCGAGCCCCGCCACGGACACATAAAGCGCGGAATCGTGGATTAGTCTTCTATCAATTATTGATTCGTCAGGCACGATGGGTTCATTTTCAGGGCGATAAACCTCGACCATCAAATTCATGCACATCTGAGCCAGGATGATGCCGATCAGTCCGAGCCAAAAAGCTGGCGGCATCTGGGGGTCTCCCAGGTAACGGGCAACTCCTGCCCCCAGAAAATAGGTCAGGGCAGCAAGAAGGACATAAATGGGTCTGGAAAGACGTAGGATTGTAAGGAGGCGGCGCATGGTTTTCCAAGGTGGGAGGGATTCGGGATAATTAATTAGCCTGGCTTTTGATTTACGTCCTTTACACTGCTTTTTTCAGGTAAGCTTCCAATTTTGCAACTGCCTCAGGGAGATTCCTGCGTCCCAGGCCAAGACGGAAATGGTTATGAGCATCATCATACACTGAACCCGGCAAAAGCAAAACGCCAGCCTCGTGTACAAGTTCATCGCAAAACGCTTCTACATCACCCCCGAGGTATCGAGGGAAGGCCATCGAACCGGCCCGGGGGCGCGACCACGAGAAAAGGTCTGCATGTTTCTTGAAAAACTTATCCATTATAGAAAGGTTATTCTCGATGATGGCAAGGTTTCGTCCTGCAAGTTCTTGACGATGCCGCATTGCCACTTCAGCCAGATATTCACTGGGCGCGGAATTGCAGATGGTTGTGTAGTCTTTTAGTGCAGCCATGCGGTCATAGACCTTTTTGTTCTTGGTGGCGATCCATCCGATTCGCAGGCCGGGAAGTCCATAAGTTTTCGAGGTTACACCCAGGGATATTGCATGTTCGCCCACATCACAAGCTGCCGGCAGCCGGGCGGCCGCATCATATTCTGATTCCCGGTAGACTTCGTCGGAAAAAAGCAGCAGGCTGTTCTCGCCGGCAAATTGTTGGACAGCTCGAAAGTCCCGCGGGCTCATTAGATAGCCTGTCGGGTTGTGCGGCGTATTGATGACGATGAGTTTTGTGTTCTTTTGCAGGAGTCGGGGCAACTGGTCGATATCCAGCGCCCAGTCATCTTCTTCCTGTGCACTCCACAGGCTTATTTCACAGCCGATGCTGTGCGCTACTTCACCCAGTGATTGGTATCCGGGGGAATGCACAATGACATGATCCCCGGGATTGAGAACTGCGTGCATGAAGAGGAAGATTGCCTCATTGGCGCCGGCGTGGACAAGTACCTGGTCTGGATGAATAGTTTGGTAGAGCTTGCATATTTCATTGCGTAGGTCGGGGCTGCCTTGCGACTGCGTGTACCCCAGCCATATTTTTTGAAATTTCCCCATCCCTTCAGGTTCCAGCGCCAATAAATCAGCAACTGACATGCTTTCGCAATCGGAACTGCAGAGCAGATATTGGGCGGTAAATTCGTATTTGGCAAAATAGCGTTCCAGCTTAAAGTCGGGTAGTTGCATGGTCCTCCGCCTTTACAAATGTCAGGTTCTCTTCAGGTTTGGCTTCAATAGTATCACTGGCTTTCTCTATTCGTGATCTCTTAAGACTTTTCGGATATCCCGGTAGTGTATCTGATTATGCAGGTAAACCATCTTGATCATCTCACGCAGGCTTGTGAGGCCTAAAAACGGATGTCGCCCAATTTTCTCAAGGTCTGTATCGCGGATTCGACTAACGAATTTGATCATGTCCGCGCGAACCAATTTGTACTGTTCCAACAATTCTGCAGGACGCAACCCTTTCATTTTCTCTTGTTGGCTGGCATTATACCGATCAATGACAAAATCTTCGGTAACGCCCACACCTCCCTGAAGCACATTCTCGAATAACTTTATAAAAGCGCGTTCGGCGGTCATGAGATGGGCGAGTAGACTTCGGATGGTCCAAACCGCTCCCTCCGTATAGACATCAACCATCCATTGCTTCTCAGTCAGCCCCTCGAAAAAGTTGCTCATCTTCTCCCCTTCTTTTCTCAGTTTATCCGCTAGTTCAATGGTTTCAGACATGATCAATCCTCTAAGAAATGGTTTCTAAGCCTGAAAATCAGTGCTGGGTTGCTGGAAAGGCACAGCGTGTTCAGCCAAAGAAATAGTGAAGTGGCTCCGGTCCTGCCCACGCAAGGGCTTTTTGAAGCAGAAAGCTCAATAGCACCTCCATTTGTCGCCAGTGGATTTGCAGAGCCTAAGGTTGAAAATCAGCATAATTTATAGATTTTCTTCCACTAGTGAACCAGTAGTAATTCTTCATGGTCGAAATCTCGTGTACGATCGCCGCGCTATCCTCGAAATCGGACCGCACGTAATAATAATGGGTTTCGTAGGGGCTATCGCCGAACGCCGCGGCCAGTATGTATCCGCGCTCTTCGGCATATTCTTTCAGGGTGATCGTCATCCGAAACCAGCTTTGCGATAAATTCTTTTCTATCAACTTCGGCGGCACCAGTGGAGAAAAATAGGCGTGGAAAACGATTATGTTCGGCTTATATTGATCAAGATAGCCCTCGGTGATATCGCCATGATGGGCGATCCACTCATCGTTGAGGCCCCAGGTATCCAGCGCAGTCCAGTTTGAGTAGAACGGCAGCAGGCCGGCCTCACTTGTTGCGATCACGTATCCTTTACCTTGGAATTCGGACAACATTTTCGCGACATCATAACGACCATCCGCTTCATAAGCCACTCCGCAAGTCTGCTGCGCGGAGGTCAGAACACAATTCAGCGAGGAGGAGTAGAGAAGAACGCCAAATCCCAGCGCCAGCGCCGAAAGGATCCACACATTTCTAAAGCGCGCTCCAACAGGATCTGGCCAGGAAAAGCTGAGATCTCGCTGTAGGCCGTCCACAAGGGGATACCACGAGAGTAAAACCAGGGGCCATAAAACATATTGAAATCTGCCGCCGAAGTTGGTTTCATTCGAGATCAGGATGAATGCGCCTGCAAACAGAAACAACGGAATCAGGAAAGCGATTGTCTGGCGCGTTTTCTCCTTCGAGCGGAATCCCAACAGAAAAGCGAACATAAACGGTCCCCCAAAACGGAGGAGGTTGCCAAGCGACTCCCAAAGCGAATCCCAATACAGAGCACCTCCACCTTTCCTGTAAAACGGATTCGGAAGCGGATAACCAAAGTAATTCCAATGCCAAAGGAAGTAGGTGCCACCCAGAACAATGAATACCTCCGCGAAGATCCAGACTATCTTTAGCGAGGCAGACCAGCCCTTCATGACAATGATGGAGATTAGCATCCCGGCTGCCAGTATCACTCCTTCAGGACGACTCAGTCCTGTCAACAAAGCCGAAAGAGCAAATAACAGAGAAAGCGATATGCCGGGAGGGCGCCCCTGCATCAGCAGCAGGCCTAAGGTCCATGTCAAACTGGCAAAAAGTGCAAAGAAGGGCGTTCCAAAAAAGGCGGCAACATAGGCAAAGCCAGTCCCGACACCCAGGTATAGAGCGGTTAGGAATGAAATTGGGATATTTGCCTTCCAGACCTTCCGGTTAACCCAGTAGATCAGGAGAATCGTAAGGAGGTGAGAAGCAAATCCGATTGAGCGAACCGAACGTCCAACAGCGACCCCAATCTTGATGAGCCCCGCAGAAGCGACCATAAAGAGGAAATCAGTTGCCCCGTCTACGGGATGATCCCCGATATTCCAAACGATTCCATGGCCGTGGGCGAGGTGATCCGAATACCGCATCAACATGGCGGCATCCTCGAAGGGCGGAACCTTAAAGTCGACAAAACGGACCGCGTAGAATAAAGCCGCCGCAATGAGCAACAAGGAAGCCAGCCAATCGGCCCGACGCTTAATCAGTACTGCCAGGCTATCCAAGCAGGGAATATCCACCGTCAACCACCAGGGTCTGGCCGGTCACATACTCATTTTTCAGGAGAAACTCAAGCGCGGAAGTAATCTCTCCCACCTTGGCGGAACGTTTCAGGGGCAGTCGCCCGATCAATCGATCCCATTCTTCAGGAGAAACCAGATCGGATTGCAATACCAACCCGGGTGCAATGGCATTAACCCGGACCAATGGCGCGAAAGAACGTGCTAATATTTTCGTCAAGGCCTCGAGGCCGGCCTTGCTGACAGAATACGACGGATACCGGCTCCAGGATTTTTGAGCCCCAACATCGGAGATATTAATGATTAAGCCGCCCTCCGGCATGCGTTTGACGGCTTCCTGGGAACACAGGAAAGGGGCGCGCAGGTTCAGGTTGAGCGCAGAATCCCAATCGCGGGTCGCCAGGGTTCGCGCATCGCCGATTGGAATAGCCGCGGCGGAATTTACAAGAACTTTGAGAGGATGTGGAATTTTGTCAACCTCGGCAAACAGCGAGACGATTTTTAGGGGGTCTGCCAGGTCCGCCTGCGCCAGGAAAACCGGTGCGCCTAATGCTTTAATCTCGTTTGCGGTCTTCGATGCCTTCGATTTGGCCTGATGGTAATGCAATATAACGGCATACCCATTTTGCGCCAGGGCCAGGGCAAATGCTTTCCCTAATCGGTGCCCCGCGCCCGTTACGATTGCCAGGGGTCGGTTCGACATGGCATGGTTTTACCACAAAAAAATCAAACGGCATCCCCATCTTGGTAGGGATGCCGCCGTGGTTGGATATGCTTATTTTCGAAAGAAGTTTGAGATAAAAAACCATACATTTGCCGGGCGTTCGGCCAGGCGCCGCATGAAGTATGGATACCAGTGTGTACCGAAGGGAACATAAACTCGAACCGGATAGCCTTCCTTGGCCAATTGCTCCTGTAGGTCCCGCCGGATGCCGTAGAGCATCTGAAATTCCACCGCGTCCTTTGGCAAGCCTGTTTTCTGAACGTACTGCTTCGCAAAAGCTATACGGTTCTCGTCATGTGTGGCGATAGCCGGAAGCGGCGGAAAACATCCATTACGGCTGAGGGACGAGCTTATGTCGTCTAGCGCCGCATCGATCAAGATTTTCGTCAATAGATCGTAATTGGCGTCCACATCGGCTTTCTTCGGAAAGGCCTTGTCGGAGGGTTCTTGATAGGCACCTTTTACAAGACGGATGGGTGTTTTGTCTTTGAGCAGCCGCCGCGCGTCCGCCTCGGTTCGATATAGATAGGATTGCAATACAAGGCCGGTGTTTTCGTAGCCTTTCTCATGCATCTGGTAATAGAGCGCGATGGTTTTATCTGTATACGGCGTATCTTCCATGTCAATCCGGATGAAGTTGCCATATTCTTTTGCTTTTGCAATAATCCTCTCGAGATTCTGCCCGCAAAGGTTTTCATCCAGACCAAGCCCGATCTGGGTCAGTTTTATGGATACATTTGCGCACAGCTTTGATTTATTGATTTCATCGAGAGTGTTTAGGATTTCGTCCGTGGCTTCCGAGGCTTCTTCAGGTTTGCTGGTGTTCTCCCCCAGATGATCGAGAGTAACATTGATGCCCTTTGCGTTTAATTCACGGATCGCAATAATTGCATCCTCTATCCTTGTCCCCGCCACAAAACGGGATGCGGTTTTCCAAGCCAATCCCCAGCTACTGACAAATTTCTGCGCCCAGGAAGCCTTTGAAAGATAGATTAAGAAGGAACGCAGCATAGGTTAACCTTTCTTAAAATATACTAATTCTATTCTAGCACAGGTGCTCAGGTTGGCTGTGTTATACTTTTTCCTGACAAATGTCACGTGTTGGAGGCTGAGTGAGAAATCGCAATACCAATATTTTCCTGCGCGGGGCGGCCATTTTTCTTCTTATTGTCGCCACCGTGCTGACCATTTCTTCACTAGTAAGCTATAGCCGCCAAAGGAATAACTATCCTGCTGGTATGACAATGGGCGGAGTGCCTATCGGGGGACTTGACCCGCAATCGGCATCTCAGCGTGTTCTTCAAATCTACAAAACGCCGATCCAAATTCAATACGGCGGAGATACGATCCAGGTGGATCCTACCTCTGTTGGTTTTCAGCTGGACATTGATTCGATGCTGGCGGCGGCAGATCTAAGCCGGACCGGGGGCGCCTTCTGGGGAGGATTTTGGGATTATCTCTGGAATCGCGATCCAAATCCAGATGCAGTACCTCTGCGGGCCACAATCCTTGAAGACCGCCTCCGGGCATATCTGCAGACCGAAATTGAACCGCGTTATGACCAGCCCCCTACTCCTGCTCAACCCATCCCGGGTTCGACCTCCTTCACACCCGGGCATCCCGGTCAGGTCCTGGATATTGATCGAGCAATTCCACTTTTGGAGGATGCCCTGCGTTCACCGACCAATCGTTCGGTTACGTTGCCATCCGTCCAGAACGCGGGGGCTGCCAGGCCCACGCTTCAAAATTTAGAAATCCTGATGAAGCAGGTTGTAACCACCTCCAGCTTTGACGGCGTTATTGGTGTATTTATGCTGGATCTCCAGAATGGTCAGGAAATCCACTTTGCGCTCAACCAGGGGCAGGAAATATCCGTGGATCCCGATGTGGCATTTACGGCATCCAGTACGATTAAGATCCCGATCCTGGTTTCCTATTTTATTCAACATGGTACCGCCCCCGTCGATGATTCGGTTAACACGAAGATCCTGAATATGATCCACAAGTCTGACAACGTTGCTTCAGACGATGTTATGTCCGAGCTTGACCCCAACACAGGGCCTCTGGTGGTCACTGCAGATTTAAAGAAAATTGGTCTGGAGAATACCTTCATGGCAGGCTTCTTTTACACCGGCGCGCCCTTGTTGCAGAGGTTCAATACCCCGGCCAATCAACGCACTGATGTATCCACGCAGCCGGATATCTACAACCAGACCACCTCATCTGACATGGGCATGCTGCTCGAAGACGTTTACCAGTGCGCACAATCAGGCGGCGGTGCCCTGGTTGCAGCCTTCCCCGACAAGATGAACAAGGATACGTGCCAGAAGATAATCAACTATCTTGAGCAGGACAAGATCGGGGTTCTGATTGAGGCTGGCGTTCCCGAAGGGACGCAAGTGGCAATGAAGCATGGCTGGATTCCTGGCAACGATAACGTCCTGCACGATGTCAGCGCCGCGGGCATTGTATACAGTCCCGGTGGAAACTTCGTGATATCGGCCTACACCTACCATCCCGTTCAAAATCTGTTCGACGTTACAAATCCTTTGATAGCCAACCTCACCCGGGCTGTCTACAATTACTTCAATCTGGGTTCGCAATAGCAGCCTCGGCCATCCGCTGGCCATTTTCCGACCTCTCTTTTCACCGAGTCCCTGAGAATCCTTTCAATCTGTTTTCTATTCTTGCCGGTAGCGGCCAGGGGGACAGGTAGCCCAGGGTTTTTCGTATATAATAAATGGATGAGCGCTGCCCTTGGACTCCTTCGTCTTCAACAGGTGGACAGCCGCATCAGCCAAATTGAAGCGCGGCTGGGGAAAATTCGAGAGATCTTGGAAAACGATACAGAAATCCGAAATATACTGGAACAAATTAAGGCCGCGGAAAACAAACAGCGCGAGTTCGAACACTCACGACACGCAGCTGAGGAAGAGGCGCACGATAAGCAAATCAAGATCAATCAGGCCGAGGCCAGCCTCTACGGCGGTGCCGTCCATAACCCCAAGGAATTGCTTGACCTACAGACGGACATTCAGTATTTAAAAAAGCACCTGGCGGGGATCGAGGACCAGGAATTGGACGCAATGCTCAAAGTTGAATCCTCGCAAGCCGAAGTGCAGGTTTTACAGGAGAATTTTAAACGAATTCAGACGAGGCTGGGTGGCGAACATCAAACGCTGATTTCAGAGCAGGAATCTCTGGCCCGCGACCTGGCAGATTTGCAGACCGAACGCCAGGCGGCTATCGGTCCGGTCGAGGCGAGTTTCCTGAAAATCTATGAAACCATTCGCCAGCAAAGGCGCGGTGTGGCAGTAGCAGAAGTATCGGAAAATGCCTGTCGCGCTTGTGGAACCACACTGACCGCGGCTTTGCAGCAAAGTGCTCGCCATGCCATGCAATTGGTCTATTGCCCGTCTTGCGGACGCATCCTGTACGCAGGCTGACCGAGTAAGCCATGAGACTTCCTTTCGCGATCTCAATTGACGCTATTTCCTTCTTTTTTGGTTTCATCATTGCCAGTATTTTCTGGTGGGTCGTGGCGCGATCCCGCCCCTTATGGAAAGAGATTCGAGATAATCTAAAGAAACAACAGGAAGAGTCACAGGTACGGCGGGTTTCCAGCGTGGAGGAGAATCATCGCCGGATCACTCTACGACTGGCACAGGGCATGCACTTGGCCGCGCCTCTCTTTGCCCTGGACGAGATATTACAGGAGCCACGCCTTATGGCCCCGCTGCCGCATATTGAGCCCGACGGGCCCATCGCAACGGAAGATGCGGTCACACTGACATTGCCCTACATGCCGGCCTGGCCTGAATTGGCTGCGATCTATAACGCACCCACTCTTACCCTTGGTCAGGCCCTGTCGGGGGGAATGAACCTGGTGTTTATCGGTCAACCAGGTATCGGCAAAACCGTGGCTCTTGCACATCTGGCTTCTCTGGCGGCGAATCGGAGTGAAGATCTCGGTGCGCTCAAGGATGCCATTCCATTTCTGGTCCACGTTGCCGACCTGAAACTGCCGATCAACGAGAAGAAGGATCTCCTGGGTCCGTACATTGATCAGGCTTCTGAACATGCTTCTGTCCTTGATTTTGGACGCGTTGCAGGTTTCGTGCAAAATTCATTTTCAGGCGGGCGGGCATTGGTTCTGATCGACGGTTTCGATGAATTGACCCCCGACGGTCAGCAGGATGTTTCAAACTATCTCCAATCGTTGCTGAAGGAATATCCCAAGATCCGCGTAGTAACTACTGGAGCGCCCGAATATCTTGACGGTTTAATTTCCCTTCAATTCGTCCCGATGGCAATGGCAGCTTGGAGTAGACAATCCGAAACCGGCTTCATCCAGGAATGGGGTAAGCTTTGGACTCAGTTTGTATCCGGAGAATCCTGGGCACAAACTGGTCCTGAGCAGGTGGATCCCCTCTTGTTGAACACCTGGCTCGACACTGGTAACCAAATGTTGACACCTCTTGAGCTTACCCTTAAGGTTTGGGGGGCCTACGCAGGTGATACTTTTGGCCCGAATATTCTGGAAGCAATAGCTTCTCACGTTAGGCGCCTTGCGCCTACCAATACCCCCTTAGCCGCTCTTGAATCTCTGGCGATGCAGGTTACACTCACGGCTCAACCGGTTTTTGATCCGCGTAAAGCGCGGGCTTGGGTTAAGGCCTTTGAACTTCCCGAAGAGGCGGAAACCCAAAAAGAAACGGAACAGGCAGAGAGCGACGGCTCTGATTCAGAAGCCAAAGAGAAAAAGATAAAGGCTAAGAAAAACACCCGCAGCGCGCCATCGCCAACTCCGGGCTTATTGGGCCGTCTGGCCGCGACCGGACTGGTCGTTTCAAATGCAAATAATCGGATGAGATTCATCCATCCAGTTATAGGTGGCTTTCTCGCCGGCCGGGCATTAAGTGGCTTCAAAGCCGATGAACCCTTACTCGACCAGCCTGATTGGATCGGTAAATTGTTGGCCATGCATTATCTGGCTTCGCAAAGTGACGTAAGCTCGCTTGTAAAGAAAATGCTTGAATGGTCACGCCTGCCAATGCATCGCCCGTTATTGACCACTGCGCGCTGGTTACGGGATGCTCCTCGCGACGCAGCCTGGCGAGGAAATGTAATGGCGGCCCTCGCCGAACTTCTTCAAACGGAGGGACTGCCCCTTTCGCTGCGCGCTCAAGCCCTGGCTGCTTTTGCTACCAGCAATGATCCAGGCGTGGCAACATTGTTCAGGCAGTTTATGAATACGTTATCGTTCGAACTGATGAAACTGGTCGCTTTGGGAAGCGGTGCGCTGCGGGATCTGAAAGCCACCGCCAACCTGATAGGAATGTTGCAGGCTCCAAGCATCTCTGCCCGACGCGCGGCCTGCCTCGCCCTGATCTCGATTGGAACCACAAATGCCCTCGAAGCGGTTGCTCAGACGCTTTTGAGTGCAGACGAAGATTTGCGCCGGGCCGCCGCTGAATCCCTGGCAAATGACCCCAGGGAAGGTTTTGCCATGTTGAAAGATGGCGTAACGATGAAGGATATTCTGTTGCGTCGCGCGGTGGTATACGGCCTGGGCAGGGTAGGTGAACCATGGGCAAACGAACTTTTACAAAAGATGTTGGTGGAAGATGATCAATGGGTTGTGCGAAACTCCGCCAGCGAAGTATTGGAAGCCCAGAACCACACAAACGATCCTCGCATACCGCGTCCCCTTAAGCAGCCATCTGAGACTCCCTGGCTCATCGAGTTCGCCGGGACCCAGGGAATTGGGATTTCACCGGGCGCGCCGGCTACGGATGTCATCCTGGCTGCGCTGAAGAGCCCCAAGGAAGAAGTGCGCATGGGCGCCCTGGCCTATCTCAAACATAGTCCGAGTGATGGAATCATTAAACAGATTTACAGCGTCATGTACGGCGACAGCCCCGAACTTCGCGAAGCCGCTTATTTTAACTCTTTGGGAAATTGGTTCCACAGGTTACAAACTTCCGCATCCCTCTCAATTCGGATTCAGCTAATGCTTATCACAAATGCCACGCTGATTACCTGGGAGTCTCCGAATCGGATTCTTGAAGATCAGGCAATCCTAATTTCAGGGGATCACATCCACGAAATTGGTCCCACTCCCAAAATCGAGAAGCTGTATCCCAAGACCCCGAAGCTCGATGCACATGGTCAATTTGTCATGCCCGGCAATATTTGCGCACATACGCATTTTTACAGTGCCTTCTCTCGGGGCCTGGGAATCCCCGGAGCAGCGCCAAAAGATTTTCCCGAGATATTGGAAAAGTTGTGGTGGCCGCTGGACAAAGCCCTTCTCGAAGAGGATATCCGTTATTCAACATTGGTTTCTTTGGTGGATGCGATCAAACACGGGACAACCACCTTGATCGATCATCACGCTTCGCCCAATGCAATAGACGGTTCGCTGGATATCATTGCGGAGGCCGTGGACCAATCGGGAACGCGTGCTGTCCTTTGCTATGAGGTCTCCGACCGCGCTGGGGCTGAGAAGGCCGCCGCGGCCATCAAGGAGAATGTTCGATTCTTGAAGCAGCTTGCCTCCAATCCACATCCCCGCTTGGCCGCGACTTTTGGGCTGCATGCCAGCCTTACACTTTCGGGGGGTACTCTTCAAGCCTGCCGCGCGGCGGCCCCCGAGGACAGCGGATTCCATATTCATGTGGCCGAACATGAGGCGGACGAATATGACAGTTTGAACAAATCCAATGTCCGGGTTATAGACCGCTTGCAGATACACGAAATTCTAGGGCCTAAAACCATAGCAGCCCATTGTGTCCATATTGACGCCCGCGAAATCGAACTGCTCAAGGACACCGGCACCTGGGTAACGCACCAGCCTCGATCAAACATGAATAATGCGGTTGGTTCGGCCCCGGTTGAATCGATGATGCGTACCGGCGTGAAGGTCTGCCTGGGGAATGATGGGTTTAGCAATGCCATGTGGGATGAATGGAAGGATGCTTATTTCCTCCACAAGGCAACCCACCGCGATCCGCGCAGGATGAATGGCAATGATGTCGCGAAAATGGCAATCTATAATAATGCCAACCTGGCCAACGTTTTCTTCCCAGCGGCTCCCATTGGGCAGATCAGCTCCGGTGCCTTTGCAGATTTGATCTTCGTGGACTATAAAGCCCCGACTGCGGTTACGGCCGAAAACTTGCCCTGGCATATTATCTTCGGTTTTCAACAAAGCATGGTGACAACCACCATCGTGGCGGGGAAGGTCTTGATGAAAAATCGCGAATTGCTCATACTCGATGAAGACAAGATCGCGGCTCGTGCTCGCGAACTTTCAGCAAAAGTCTGGAAGAGATATCAGGCGAAATTCGCGATATGAATGATCCCTCAACACTCTTGACGATCGCAGTGCTCGGGGGCACCGGTAAGGAAGGTAAAGGCCTGGCCTATCGCCTAGCCAAAGCCGGCTATCGGGTCTTGATTGGTTCGCGTTCCCCCCAAAAAGCGATTGCTGTCGCATCGGAGATCATTGAATTGCTCGAGGGGGGCCCTTTCGTTGTTGGAATGTCTAATCTGGAAGCCTCACAGGAGGCAAACATTGTGCTCTTGACCGTCCCCTATTCCGCCCACCGAGAGACTCTCGAGTCTATTAAGGAGGCCTTGAGAGGGAAAACTCTCATCGACGTAACTGTCCCTCTGATGCCGCCTAAAGTGACAAAAGTCAATATGCCTGATGCCGGGTCGGCAGCACAGGAAGCCAGACGAATCTTAGGTGAAGATACTGAAATTGCTGCAGCATTCCACAATATCTCTCATGAGCACTTGCTTCAGGACAAAGCTATTGACTGTGACGTGCTGGTCACGGGGACAAGCAAAGCGACCCGCGATGAGGCCTTAAGACTTGTCCTTGCGATTGGGTTGACAGGCTGGGATGCAGGCCCCATTGAAAACTCTGTGGTGCTGGAAGGCTTGACAAGCGTGCTGATCAACATAAACAAACGATACGGCTCCACGCATGCAGGTATAAAAATAACTGGCGTCGCCTAAGAGCTTAACATGTCCATCACTCTCACGGCGCTCAAAGCAATTCCTCTCATCCAGGAAGGCGATGACCTGGCGAAAATCATTGAAAATTCTTTGAACGAATCAAGTCTTGCACTCGAAGATAATGATATTCTTGTTCTTGCCCAGAAGATCGTGAGCAAGGCCGAGGGCCGGATAATCGACCTGGGAACAATCAGACCAGGCGTTCGCGCCCTGGAGCTGTCAGAGCAAACTCAAAAGGACTCCCGCCTGGTCGAACTGATCCTTCAGGAAAGCAATGATGTGCTGCGTACCCGGCCCGGTACCATCATCGTCGAACACAAGCTGGGTTTTATCTGTGCCAATGCGGGCATCGACCATTCCAATGTCACCAACCAGGGGATTGCATCGGAGGATATGGTCTTGCTTTTGCCAAAGGACCCCGATTCGTCTGCCAAAACCATCCGTGAAAAGCTGGAGAGCAGGACCGGGAAGCGAATCGGTGTGCTCATTATTGATTCGCATGGCCGCGCTTGGAGAAATGGCACAGTGGGCATGTCCATTGGCTTAAGCGGACTTCCCGGAGTCCTTGATGAACGCGGTTGGCAAGACCTCTTTGGCTATACACTTAGGATCACCATCGTGGGTGTGGCTGATGAATTGGCTGCTGCAGCTTCGTTGCTCATGGGCCAGGCGGCGGAGGGAAATCCAGTCATACACGTGCGCGGATTTCCTTATCCGCTCCGCGAGGGCTCCCTTAAAGAATTACTTCGTTCGAAAGACCAGGACCTATTTCGATAATATGAAGAAGAGCTCCAGCCTTTGGGCAGGATAAACGTACATCGCCCCAACTCCGGGCCACGGGCATCGGGCCCGCTAGGCTTGGATTAATTCACTAACCGAAATCTTATACTTGGTGGATACAATTTTCTAAATTCACACAACCACTTCTGAAGGAAAATATGAAAACCGTCGCAAACTCGCATAAAGACTTGCTCGAAGACGAAGCGGGCGCTTATGCATTCCTATCGACCCTGATGGCTGATGGTTCGCCACAGCTAACTCCGCTCTGGTTTAATACCGAGGGAGAATACATGCTCATCAACTCTGCCAGGGGACGCATAAAGGATAAGAATATGCGCGTTCGACCGCAGGTTGCGTTGTTGATCACGGACCCAAAAGATCCCTTCTATCGCTATATTCAAATTCGTGGTCGGGTCGTAAATATCACTGAAGACGGCGCGGAAGAGCATATTAATATTCTTTCTCTAAAGTATGACCATAAACCTTGGAAGCCTGTGCCTCGTCAAACCAGGGTTATCTATAAGATTCTGCCTGAAAACGTTTCTGTACATATTTAACCTGTATGGACCGGCACGATTTCCTGCGCTCTCGTCGTTCCATCCGTCGCTTCCGACCGGATCCGATTCCGGATTCGGTGATCGAAGAGATCATCACCACCGCAGCATTCGCGCCGTCGGCGCACAATCGTCAACCCTGGCGGTTCGCGGTCCTTACCGAGGCGGCAAGGAAATCTGGGCTTGCTGACGCAATGGCCTTGGAATATCGCCGCGATCTCCAAAACGATGATTTGCCCGATGATGAGATTCGGGCTCGGCTGGAGAAATCACGTACACGAATTATTTCCTCCCCCGTGATCATACTGCTCTGCATGGATATGTCAGAAATGGACGTGTACCCGGACGCCCGCCGCGCAGAAGCCGAGAAGATCATGGCAATCCAATCCACGGCGAACGCGGGCCTGCAGATGCTGCTCGCCATCCATGCAGAGGGGCTGGGCGCTGTCTGGACCTGTGCACCGCTGTTTACTCCCGAAGTCATAAGAACGGCTTTGAACCTTCCAATCTCCTGGCAACCGCAGGGAATGTTCTTTGTTGGCTATCCGGCAGAAGATCCCCAGCCTCGGGCCAGAAAATCCTTTCAGGAAATAGCGCGTTTTACATGAAAATCGTAGCGCTTGCTGGTGGGGTCGGTGGGGCAAAACTTGTGGATGGTCTTGCGCAGGTTCTACCACCTGAGGATCTGACCGTCGTTGTAAATACGGGTGATGATTTCGAACATTTGGGCCTTTATATTTGCCCTGATTTGGATACGGTTTGCTATACCCTGGCGGGAATCGCAAACCCGGAGACCGGCTGGGGACGATCTAATGAAACCTGGAAAATGATGGAAAACCTTAAAAGGCTTGGCGGGCCGGGTTGGTTTCAGCTTGGTGATCAGGATTCCGCTACTCACCTTGAGCGTACACGCCGGCTGAGAGAGGGCCAACCATTGAGTCAAATCGTCCGCGAGTTTTGTCAAAGGTGGGGCATCAGGCAATCTGTTCTCCCCATGTCCGATCAGATCGTAAGGACAGTTGTGAAAACAGACCAGGGCGACCTTGAATTCCAGGAATATTTTGTGAAACGTTCGTGCGACCCGAAGGTTACAGGCTTTGCATTCAAGGGTGTTGAGGCAGCGCGTGCCGCACCCGGCCTTTTTCAGGCCATAGAAGACGCCAAGGCAATAGTGATATGCCCTTCCAATCCCTGGGTAAGTATCGGGCCAATCCTGGCTCTCACAGGAATAAGATCGAAAATAGAACAGAAGCAAGTCATCGCGGTGTCTCCTATAATAGGAGATCAGGCCGTTAAAGGTCCGGCTGCCAAAATGTATCGGGAATTGGGCTTCCCACCCACAGCAGTCTCCGTGGCAAATAGCTATAAAGGTCTGGCAACAAGCTTCGTCCTTGACAAAACCGACGCTCAGCTTCAACAAGAGATTCGGAGCCTAAGCATGTCGCCTCACGTGACAAATACATTGATGAAAACCCCCGAGGACCGGCTGCGGCTGGCCGAAGATGTGCTAAACTTTATGGGATCGTTTCTCCAATGACACTCTGGGCGATTGTTCCTGTTAAGCCTTTGCGCCGGGGCAAATCGCGGTTGGCTGGTGCTCTATCCGAGGACGAACGGGTGGAACTGAACCGGCTTCTGTTGGAACACACCCTTCGGACGCTGCTTAAATTAAAAGAGGTGGAAGAGGTCCTGGTGGTTAGTCGGGACTCTTCTGCACTGGCCATTGCACGAGATTTAGGCGCCAGGACTGTTCAAGAAGACGGCGCGCCCACGTTAAACACCGCCTTGAAGCGGGCGACAGTAGTTGCACAAGTCTACGCATCTCGTGGGGTGTTGGTTATACCTGCAGACCTCCCTTTGCTCTCACAAGACGATATTTTAACCTTGTTGGCAAGAACAACAGATCCGCCCGTAGTTGTCATTGCTCCCGACCGACACCAAAAAGGGACTAACGCCCTCCTTCTCTCACCCTCTGACATTATTGAATACGACTTCGGCCAGGATTCTTTCAAACGCCACTGCGAAAGGGCCCGCAGGGCCGGTGCTCGCCTTGAGGTCGTGGAGTTGCCTTCACTTGGATTGGATCTGGATTTACCGGAGGATCTGGAGCTCGTCCGAAAATTGGATGCCTTAAAATCTCCCAAATAGGGGTTGCCAGATTCGATAATTTTCCCAGCAGGTGAAGGTCAGGCACCAAGGGGATAATGCCTGACCGAGCCATGACCAATATGCTTGTGGTCCTTAGTTCCAGCAACGGAGAATCAGACAAATTAATATGACATAACACACTCCGGATATGGAGTTTATTCATTTTGTATATTTTTGCCGGATGCTATAATGAATTTGGGGTTTTTCTATGCAGAAATCCCAAATATTGTTTTAATAGAGGTGTTCCATGGAAAAGAATGTCCAGTCAAATTCTCCCATCATGACCAAACACCAACTTCAGGCAGAGCTTCTCAGATGCGAATACTGCGAAGAAAAACCTTGCCAGGCCGCCTGCCCGGCGAATTGTTCGCCCTTCAACTTCATTATGGCAGCCAGGGTGGGAAATCCTTCTGATGTCAAACGGGCCGCCGCAGAAATCATGCGCAATAACCCTCTGGGCGGTGTCTGTGGCCTTGTTTGTCCGGACCGATTCTGCATGGCTGCCTGCTCGCGAAAGAATTTCGATGGGGCCATCAATATTCCACGGATACAGGCAACCCTGGTGGAAATGGCAAGACAAATGGGAGGAATCCCAAATTTCTCAGTTCCGGTTCCAAATGGCAAGAGGGTGGCAGTAATTGGAGGCGGGCCTTCCGGTCTCTCCGCCGCAGCGGCCTTGGCGCAGCTGGGATACTCGGTGAATATATATGAAAGCCGCGACAAACTGGGCGGCATGATGAATCTCATCCCTGATGAACGGCTGGACAAAGAGGTGGTCAAATCCGACATAGGCTTCCTTCTTTCACTGGGAGCCATCACGGTCAAGACCGGATTCAAGGTTGAGGATCCAAAAAAGCTTCTCAGGCAAGGGTATGACGCCGTTTGCGTGACAGTCGGCCTTTGGAAACCAATTGATCTGGGAATTGATAACGAAGAGATCGCGATCAAAATGGTGGACCTGCTTTCCAACCCGCCGGCCTATAGCTTCGACGGAAATGTCGCCGTTATCGGAGGTGGCGCAACAGCAGTCGACTGTGCAATCATTGCAAAAGAACGCGGGGCGAAACATGTGGAAATGTTTATGCTCGAGAAGTTGTCTGAAATGCCATTGACTCCTGTAGAGCGGCAGGAGCTCCTTGATCATGATATCGAAATCAATGGCCGGATCCGTGTAAGCGGGATAAGAAAGAGCCCCAGCGGAATTACAGGCATTGAGACAAAAAAGGTTCAACTTCCAGACGGTCAAACATTCAAGCCGGCCAATATTCGAGATCTTGATGGAACTGAGGGTTTCAGGGCTGACTTTACTGCTGTAGTTATTGCAATCGGGATGCGCTCCACCTTGCCCAACGAAAAAGTCAACGGATTTTTTCAGGCAGGAGATATCCTAAATGGTCCAACAACGGTGGTGGAAGCCGTGGCCTCGGGTAAAAATGCGGCTTTGGAAATAGATGCTTATATTCAACATAAATCAAGGCCAACGCTTGATAAAGCGACCAAATCCTTCTTCGCCCTACCCGGCCATAACCCACTGCCCGTCTCCCTGGAGACCGATTTTTTTGGCCGTCAAATCCGGTCACCTTTTCTGCTCTCCGCCTCCCCGTTGACGGACGGTTTCGAGCAGATGAATAAGGCGTATGAAAATGGTTGGGCCGGTGGGATCATGAAGACCGCCTTCGATAATGTTCCGATCCACATACCTGGTGGATATATGTTCACCTTTGGCCCTTCTACATATGCCAATGCCGACAACGTATCGGGGCATCCTATCGACAGAGTGTGCGGCGAAGTGAAACAGCTGGTTGCCAGCTGGCCCGACCGGTTGACCATGGCATCTACGGGTGGACCTGTAACCGGTCATGATGAAAACGACAAGGCGGGCTGGCAATCGAACACCCGGAAGCTTGAGGCAGCAGGAGTAATGGGCATTGAATATTCGTTATCCTGCCCTCAAGGAGGCGACGGGACCGAAGGCGACATCGTTTCCCAGAACGCCTTGCTCACCGCCAAGATAGTTGACTGGATTATGGAAGTCGGATCTCCTGATATTCCAAAACTCTTCAAATTGACCGCGGCAGTGACTTCCGTGGTGCCGATCCTGCGCGCAATTCGGAAGGTGCTCGACAAATATCCTGGCAAGAAGGCGGGCGTAACGCTGGCGAACTCCTTCCCCACCCTTGCATTCCGTCCGTCTGCTGAACGGAGGCCGTGGGAAGAGGGTGTTGTCGTCGGAATGAGCGGTGAGGGTGTTACCCCAATCTCAAATCTGACTCTTGCACAGGCAGTACCGGAAGGGATCGAGGTCTCCGGCAACGCTGGCCCCATGAACTATAAGGCGGCAGCAGATTTTCTCGCACTGGGGGTTAAAACCGTTCAATTCTGCACGATTGCGACGAAATATGGTTACGGAATAATTCATGAACTCGAGTCGGGAACTTCATTCCTGATGCAGGAGCGCGGAATCACTTCGATGGACAAATTAATTGGGATGGCCCAACCTCATCCGATTACCGATTTCATGGCTCTTTCACCGGTCAAGAGGCTTTCCGACATCAATTTCGATATGTGTGTTTCGTGTGGAAACTGTGCCCGGTGTCCTTATCTGGCGATTGAACTCGATGACAAGGGCCGCCCTCATACCGATCCGGAAAAATGCATCGGTTGTTCGATCTGTGCCAAGAAATGCTTTGTTGGCGCTATCAGCATGCGGGTTCGCAGTCCTGAAGAACTTGCAATCTTAAGAGAGAATTGATGATTACAGATCATTATCGCCGAATGGAATGTGATCGAACCGCCGAAAGGATGAACAATGGCAACTCGATTTGAAAATGGCATTGTGGTTACACTGGGTGGCAACAACCGGGTCCTCTGGAACAGCACCGTGGTGATAGATGGGGAAAATATCGTCGATATCGGCGACGCCGCTGAGATGAGCAAACGCTTCCCCGAAGCCGCTGGCGTTGATTGCTCGGGCAAACTTATCCTGCCCGGTTTTATCTGCACCCACCATCATTTCTATTCTACGATGGCTAGGGGCATGGCAATTCCCGGAGAACCCGCCTCCAATTTTGTCGAGATCCTGGAGCGTCTCTGGTGGAGACTCGACAAAGCGCTCTCTGACGAAGACATCACGCTTTCTGCTCAGCTACCCCTTATCGAATGCATTCGGAATGGTACGACCACGGTTATCGATCACCATGCTTCCCCGGCTGCCCGGGATGGATCTCTGGACCTTATTGAAAGCGCCGTCCGACAAGCCGGCATTCGCGCCTCACTTTGTTACGAGGTATCCGACAGAAACTCGCCCGGCGGCGGCATCGAGGAGAATGAGCGTTTCATCAAAAAAACCGGCAAAGGCGATGGGCAGGTGGCGGCCATGATGGGGCTGCATGCTTCGTTCACCCTCTCCGATGAGACACTCGAGAGATGCGTAGACATTGCCAGGGCTGCGGGTGTTGGTTGCCATATCCACGTAGCCGAGGATGCCGCCGATCGAGAAGATTCTCTCAAGAAATATGGAATGCCCACGGTAAACCGCCTCGACAAGAAGGGGGCGTCAGGCGAGAAATCGCTCTTTATTCATTGCGTCCATGTGGACGAATCCGAAATGGATCTCCTTAGCGCAACCAAGACAGGCGTCGTCCACAATCCTGAATCAAACATGAATAATGCGGTGGGCGTTACAAAGATCCTGGAAATGCTCAGGAAAGACATACTTGTCGGACTCGGCACGGATGGCATGTCTTCTGACATGCTGGCTCAGATGCGCTGCGCTTACCTGCTGCACAGGCTTGCCAATCACGACCCTCGGGTTGCCTTTATGGAAGCCCCGCACATGCTTTTACAGAATAATGCGGACATTTGTGAGCGCCAATTCGGCATTCGTTTGGGCGAGCTTGCGCCAGGTCGACCAGCCGATCTTGCTATCCTCGATTACCAGCCGCCTACGCCTTTAGATGAAACTAATTTCCTCGGCCATCTGATTTTTGGCCTGGTGGATGCGGTTGTGGATACAACCGTTTGCAGGGGGAAGATCCTTATGAAAGACAAGAAGATACTTGTCCTTGACGAGCCGCGCCTCGCTGCCCGCTCCAGGGAGCTCGCTTTACAGATGTGGCAACGCCTTTAAGCAAATCCCGGATAAGAGACTGTCAGCCATAATAAACGTTGTCCCCGGCTTACCGGGGACAACGTTTATATCATTTGCGATTTTGACGCCCTGGAGAGATCGGCTCCTAAACGCTCACTGCCGGACGATTTTATCGGGCCTTGGCTTCGCAGTGGTCTCCAGGATGTCGCTTAAGCGCGGGTGTTGGCACAAAAAGCAATATCCGAACGGTAAGGCATAGGAGCAAGAGTTAGGGCCTTCCCTCGTGCATTCGGCAAAACTGGTTTCGCCCAGCCTGACGGCTCGGCAATTATCGATACCCTGAAACGAAGTTATCTCTGAGTTTACGGGATTCTTAATCATTTGATCTTTCTCCGCTTTGCCTACTTTGCGAAAAACTGGCTGGGTTTTCAAAACGTCCGATTCCAGTATAAGTTAAGATCCGGTCATGATCAAGATGATTATGCTCCTAATCGAACAAGAGAATCTTCCTCCTTTCATTCAATCCTCTGTTTGAGAAAATTCTAATATTATGGATAACATTCCCTTGTGCTCTGCAGATTCTCAATATCCACCTTCCCTCGCCGCCCTATTCTGGGATTTGCCCGGTTCATGGGCTCATTCGTAAGTTCTTACCGCTGAAAATTGATTTTTTTGGAACTCGTGGAGACTTTCAGGTATAATGACGATTCTCATTAATAAGACCAAGCCGGTCCTGATTCCTGTCATTGAGGCCGAGTTCGAACTTATATCAAAAGCAATAAACGATTAAGCCCGTTTCCGTGAAATGGAGAGAATCTCCCCGGATCTTCACGGTAAGACTCTAGGCTTTACTATTCTTGTGTATGGAGGAGTACAAACTGTGGAAAGAGTTGCATTATATTTGCAGGATTCTCATGATTTAAGAGACGGGCTCGATTATGTTCGCTATGCCGAGGAGCGGGGTTTTGAATCCGTTTGGCAAGCTGAATCCCGGCTTGTACGAGATGCGATCGTTCCGATGGCGGCTTATGCAGCCGTTACAAAACGAATAAAAGTTGGTTCGGGGGTGATAAATAATTGGACGCGCAATATCGGTTTGCTTGCGGCAACCTTCCTTACCCTGGATGATCTGGCCCCCAATCGAATTATTTGCGGCATCGGCGCCTGGTGGGATCCGCTCGCCAGCAACGTCGGGATCAAGCGCAGCAAACCATCGACCGCAATGCGTGAAACGGTGGATGTTATGCGTCGCTTGCTCAACATGGAACGCGTGACTTTTCACGGTGAATTCCACAATGTGGATGGCATTGAATTGGATGTTGTCCATGGCCGGCGCGAACCGCGTAACATACCGATTATGATCGGCGCGACAGGCGACCAGATGATGGAGCTCACCGGCGAGATTGCGGATGGAGTCGTATTAAATTACTGCGTGCCGCCTGACTATAACGATAAGGCGATGGAACTGCTGCAAAAAGGGCTCGACAAATCCGGCCGCAAATTGGCTGATTTTGATCGACCTCAATTGATCGTATGTTCTGTAGATGAGAGCCATGATAAAGCCTTCGACACAACAAAAATGCTTCTCTGCCAGTATCTCGCCCAGCAACCCCATATCGCCAGGGCTTCGGGAGTATCGCAGGAAGTGATCGCCGAAATTCAGTCAATCTTGGGCTGGCCCGCCACAAAAGAACAGATCACGAAAGCCAGGCACCTTGTTCCTGATTCATTGGTTGATCGCATAACTGCTTCGGGCACTCCCGAAGAAGCACATCTGAAAGTGAACGAATATCGAAAACGCGGAGCGACGTGCCCAATCCTGTATCCTGCCGGGGGAAATTTCAAATTGCTGATTGATACCTTTGCCCAGAGCTGATAATCTTGCCCGCACGGAGATCGCGATATTCAGCTAAATCGATTATTGCCGGTCACTCCCTTTCAACTCTGCACCAATAACGGCGCAATCTGATTCATGTAGATCTTTTCCCAGGTAAAATCCCGCAGTACCCGTTTTCGAAGCGCGAAACGAGGATCCGATTCCAGTAACTTGACTATATTGTCAGATACCTGACTAGGATCACTGTCCAGGCTGAAATAATTGACCTGTGACCCACCCAATTCTCGCAATGGCGCAATATCGGCGCAGAACACTGGAATTCCGGCCAACCCGGCCTCCAGGATGGGAATGCCAAAGCCCTCCTCCTGGCTCGGAAAAAACAATAGGTCTGCCATCCGGTATAGATCAGCTACAACTTCGTCTCCCAATTGTTGATCAGCCACTTCAGCTAAAAAGGCTGCTCCGTCTTCGATTTGTAGCGCCCGACGCAAACTGACGAGACGTTCAAAGTATTGTAAATTCGCGGGGTTATGCGGGCCTGGGGGACCGGTCACGACAAGTTTAGCATTCTTGAAATGCAGGCGCAAACTGGCCAACATATTCAAAGCGAACTCTATATTTTTCCGAGGCGTAATGCGTACCGGGAGCAGAATCAGAGGATCTGCGGATAGGAGCTCCAGTTGTCTGGAGATCCACTCGGTCTCTTTTTCCAGCTTCCAGAAACGAGTGGCATCGATTCCATTCGGCACAACATGAATCCGCTCTTTTGCCACATTCAACAATTCAGCAAGCTCTATTCGCCGCGGTTCTGAGACAACTACCTGCGTGGTTCCTGGCCAATCTGTGGAAAGCAGATTCCAGGGATATCCATCGTGCAACTCGGCCCTGTAACGCGGCGTTGTCCAGGCCAGGTCATGATTCCACAGGATGAAACGCGGCCCTTGGTCGCTATCCGATATTTGCTTAAGTGCCGCGCTCAATGGCAGATTCTTGTTGAGCGAACAGACATTGTGAGCGATGAGCCAGTCAGCGTCTGCAATGACTTCTAGTAGCTGTGTCTTTATCCGGCCCACGAGCGAATTAAATTCCTTGGGAACGCGCCCCTTATCGAGATCCCTCTTGATGGCAAGGATTTCCTTATCGCGGGAACCTACCAATGGCACCTTCGTGAATGGGATCCGCTCGTCCGTCTGTTCGCCGCGGCCGGCTAGAATGGATACTTGGTGCCCATCATCGGCCAATAAACGTGCCTGCTGGCCTATTACAGCTTCCACACCGCCAATAATGGGAGGTGCAGCATAATGAATGAGGACAATTTTCATAGATCAGTTTCTCGCCGCATCACCAGCCAAGTGCCTGAAAGGGAAAACCAGGCTGAAAGTACCGATTTGCGTGTTTCCAACTGCAATTGCGTTGCAGCCCCCTTCGTTCGAAGTGGATATTCAGCGACCATGATTCGTCCTCCTAATATCGATTGGTGAGCCAGATGGTTTGATAGGGGCCGAGTAAGAGCGATAAGGCTTTTCCGCAATGGTATTTTTGACCGGTGATAAGGTCATACAGGTTATCTGGCTGTCCAAGCGGCAAACGGAATAGATCCAGCTCAACTTCAGAAGGCGCAGCGCTCACATTATGCAGGCAAACGACCGATTGCTCTCCTTGCGTGCGGAGCAGTCCAAACACTCCCGATCCACTTTCCAGGACCCGTTGTTTCGCGTGCGGCGCGAAGGCAGGCTGATTCACGCGCACCCTGATCAAATGCGAGAGTTGCCCAAAAACCTGGGCCCGTAGGGAGTTTCCATCCTCAAGTTGGGCCCGGAGGGTAGTGCGATCCAATTTTTCGCGGTTCACGCTGCGGTTGCGGCCTGTTAGAACCACGCCTTCCGGCCAACCACGCGAGCCAAATAAGCTGTGAAAATAGATGCCGGGCATTCCTGCCAGTGCAAGTAGAATGGCGTGGGCGGTAATAAAACGCTTCACCGTCAGCCCAACCGGTTCGGCGGGATCGAATAACGCATCCAAATAATTGACATTCACCTCATAGGGACTCTGCGACCCGTCGGCGTTACTCTTGTAGGAGATAAGTCCTCCACGCGATTCGATCTTCCTTGCCAGCCCTGTTATTTCGCTCTCGGGAAGAATACCCCGCAGTGGATTCAGACCTACCCCATCATGCGACGCCAGGAAGTTGAAGAAAGTCACCTTATCCGATGGCATCTTCAAATCGGATGCCCATTGTGCAAGAACCTGCGCGTTTCCCGTGTGAAAGGCATGTAAGACCAGAGGCGGCAATGAAAAATTGTAAACCAATTGAGCTTCGTTGCTGCCATCCCCCAAATACGACAAATTTTGCGTATGAGGCACGTTTGCTTCCGCAATCAGCATGACTTGTGGCGCTACTTCGTCCAGCACTGCCCTGATTAGTTGCACGATCCAATGTGCCTGCGGGAGATGGATGCATTCAGTCCCGATTTCTTTCCAAATATATGCAATGGCATCCAGGCGGATAAATTGCGCGCCTAGTCGGCTATAGTTCAGAAGCACATCCAGGATTGTCAGGAGCACGTTCGGATTGTGGTAATTTAGATCCACTTGATCAGCGCTGAAGGTTGTCCAAATCTCCTTCGTGCCCATGGCCGTATTAAATTTCGTCAACAGAGGCAAAGCGCGAGGGCGGACCACACTTGAAAGATCCGGATTTCCTCTCACCTCAATGTAATAATCATCAAAGTCCTTGTTGCCTTTTAGGAATCCTTCGAACCAGGAACTTTGCACCGAGGTATGATTAATAACGGCGTCAAACATAAGCCGAAAATGATTTCCAAGCGATTTTACGTCGTCCCAGCCACCGTACTCTGGAGCCACCGCGTGATAGTCAATTACTGAAAAGCCATCATCGGATGACCACGGATAGAATGGCAGGAGATGGATCCCGGATATTATCCCTTTCAGATAATGTTCACAAAAAGTGTTTAGTGTTGGAAGAGATTGCTGACTGGGTTCTCTAATTTGATCAGGGTAAACGATCAGGATAACGTCCCGTTCGCTCAAGCCCGCCGCTCGGGGCTTGGGGATTTGGCCGCGATATTTGTTGAGGATGGCATCCAGCCGGCCGAAAAGCGCTGGGCCATTTTCCGGCCCATAAATTCGGGCCAATAATTCTTGAATTCGCTGATTTTCTTGCATACTCTAGATTAATTTACCGGTGGGGCAAAACAAAATTCGGTGGCGCTGCAATAAGCTTTCGAAGGGAAAACAGATATTATAGCTCTTCGTCTTGGCGGTATCCATCTCAATCATAAACCCCTAAATTGACACAATTTGGCAATTGGTCTCCCTTCAAGCCGGCGATCAGGTTCTGCGCAGCTAGAATAGCCATTTGATCTCTGGTCTTTTTGCTTGCGCTTCCGAGGTGTGGAATAACGATGCAATTGGGCAGCTCAAGCAGTGCATCATCATGAGGCAGGGGTTCTGGTTCCGTTACATCCAGGGCAGCAGCAAAAATGCGGCGTGATTTCAATGCCTCATACAGGGCCCGAGAGTCTACCACAGAGCCGCGCGAAGTATTCACCAGGACTGCATTCGGCTTCATCTTATTAAACGCCTCGGCGTTGGCCATATGACGTGTCTCGGCTGTTAATGGGACATGCAGGGAGACAAAATCAGAACTCTCGCCACAGGGTATCCAGGCCAACAGACATTGCCCCAAAGGCCGTCTCCTTGGTGGGATCATGATAGATCACATGCAGACCAAATCCGGTGGCCCTTTTCGCAACGGCTTGACCGATTCGTCCAAAACCAATGATTCCTAATGTCGAACCCACCAGGTCGGTTCCCAACAAGAGCTGGGGACTCCACGTTTTCCATTTTCCTGCTTTGACGTAATATTCCGCTTCAACAATCCGCCGCGCGGCTGTCAAAAGGAGCGCAAAGGCCATGTCAGCCGTTGCATCTGTCAGTACCCCCGGCGTATTTCCAACTGGAATTTTCCGCGCCGTGGCGGCGGGCACGTCGATATTGTCTACGCCAACGGCAAAATTGCTGATCACTTTCAGGTTGGGGCCAGCCTCCATTACTTCCGCATCCACTTGCTCCGTCAGGGCCGAAAGCAGACCATCCACCCCTCGAACGTGCGCCAGTAGTTCTCCGCGTGTGGGTGGGAACTCATCCTGCCATACATCCGCCTGACAGAATTCTCGTATCAGGATTAAGCCCGCTTCTGGTATGTTACGAGTAACGAAGACTTTCTGTTTTGTCATGGGCAAAGTATACTGCAAGCATGGAAGCTGATCGATTCCTGACTTACAGCTTGCGCGACGCGCGTCTGACGCGCATCCTCGCCGCTGCAATAAATGCGGTTGAGCCCGGCAGGATTGTCCACCAACAATTGCTCAAAACCACTTTACCCCCACATGACCGGCTTTTCTTGCTCGGGATAGGCAAGGCTGCCGAACCCATGACAATAGCTGCCGCATGTCTTTTGGAGGGCTTTGAAGGGGCGCTTATCATTACTAAGAAGACTCTGGGTAACATCAAGGATATATCCTCATCGAAGGCCCGGGAGAGAATCACGATCATGGAAGCCGGTCACCCAATCCCAGATGAACGAAGTCTGTCAGCAGGGAGAGCCGTATTGGATTTTGTCTCCAGGCTGACGGAAGATGACCTGTTAGTCTGTCTTATCTCCGGCGGCGGCTCGGCGCTGGTATCCGCGCCGCGGGATGGCGTGTCTCTGGACGATGCGCAGGCATTGACTGCATCCATGCTTGACCGTGGTGCCACTATTGGAGAGCTTAATACCCTCCGCCGCCAGATCGACCGCCTTAAAGGTGGCGGTCTAGTCCAAGCCACCCGGGCGCAGGTAATAAGCCTCATCCTATCCGATGTAATGGGTGACGATCTGGCGACAATTGCATCGGGGCTTACGACGTATGGCGGCGGAAACAACGAGCAGGCCCTGGCTATTTTGAAGAAATATGGAATGGAGGGCCAGGTTTCGAATACCATCTTGAACCTTATCGGCAGAAGTATGATTTCTGACGCCACTTTATCCAGGCACGTGGAGAACATAATTATCGGCAACAATAATTTGGCGGCTCAGGGTGCAAAACAGCAGGCCCAAATGGAGGGCCTCACCGCCGAGATAATTAATACCGATTTGCATGGGGAGGCCCGCCTGATCGGGAGGCAGTTGGCGGAACTCCTGCAAACCAAAGTCCAGCAAAAAAAGCATCCTTTTTGTCTCATTTCGGGAGGAGAGACGACTGTTACGATTCAAGGCCATGGGCAGGGTGGGCGTAATCAAGAGCTGGCCCTGGCTGCAGTAGAGACATTGAATAACTCACCAGACGCGCTACTCGTGGCGCTGGCTACAGACGGCAATGACGGTCCCACGGACGCGGCAGGCGCCGTCGTCACAGGGGAAACGTTTCAGCGGTCAAAAGAACTCGGGCTGGATTCTGTTGAATATTTATCCAGGAATGATTCTTATGCCTTCTTTGACACGCTCGGCGACTTGCTTAAGCCGGGCTACACCGGAACGAACGTCAACGATCTCATATTTCTCTTCGGCCTTTGATACAATAAACCCATGCCAAAAATCAAACAACCAAATTCAAAAATGTGTTTTATTTGCGGATTACAGAATCCCATCGGGTTGCATTTGCATATTTACGAGACCGAACCAGGGGTCGTCGAATCGGCCTATATTGCCCCTGATCATTTTCAGGGATATCCGGGCGTATTGCATGGGGGCATCGTCGGCGCAATCCTGGACGAACTCTGCGGCCGGTCTCAGATGGGCGCCGACCCAATGGCGCCCCGCTTTATGTTCACCGCCAGGCTGGAAGTCAAGTACCGGAAGAATGTCCCGATTGGAAAGCTGCTTAGGCTGGTCGGCAAAGCAGGAAAGTCAAAGGGAAAATCAGCTGAAGCCTGGGCGGGTATCTATGATCCGGATACAAATGAATTGTTGGCAGAAGGGAAGGCGCTACTTATCAACGTGCCGCAAGAACAGTTTGACGTCTCCAGCTTGGAGGCACTGGAGTGGAAGGTCTATCCGGACTAACAAACTCAATTGGGAATGCTCTGTCTAGCTCCATTGCATCCATTACAAAATCAGGCTGCCTCCGCACCTCGTTGGATGATACAAGTGCGGCAGCCCATTCTGCAGGAAGCAATTATTCGCTTGGTTTAAAAAGGCCAGCGATTTTTGCCCCTTCTTGTACATACAAACGCGAAAGGGGTACCGGGTATCTTGTATAATGAAGTCGCCAGTCGGAATGGAAATCAATGGAGCTAAAGTGATCACAGCCTATCATCGCCCTAAAACTCTAGAACAGGCTCTAGCCCTGATTAAGCGGGCTCACCCGAGGACTCTCCCCTCGGCGGTGGAACCTTACTCTCCCATCTTCAAACAGATCCCATTGAAGTGGTTGATTTACAAGCTCTCGGTCTTGGTGAGATCAAGAAGAGTGGCAACTACCTTCACATTGGTTCCACTTCTACCCTGCAACAACTGTTTGAAAACCCGCATTGTCCCGATGCCGTGCGAACTGCCTTGAGACTTGAAGCCCCCCTCAACCTACGGAACGCCGCCACTGTGGCAGGCGCTCTGGTGGCCGCCGATGGCCGCTCAAGTTTCGCGGCCGCGATGTTGGCGTTGGATGGCAGTTTGATTATCCAGCCAAATGATCAAGATTTGCCGATTGGCGATTTTATGCCGTTACGCGAGAGTCAATTGACCGGAAAATTGATCATCCGAATTCAAATTCCGCTGAACGCGAAGCTTGCCTTTGAATATGTCTCCCGCACGCCCCTGGATAAGCCGATCGTCTCTGCAGCCTTGGCACAATGGCCCTCCGGACGCACGCGTCTCGTGGTTGGCGGGTACGGCAAGGCGCCAATTCTTGCGATGGACGGTACTGAATCTAACGGCCTCAAGTCGGCCGCACGCAATGCTTTAGAGGACGCGGGTGATGAAATGGCAAGCTCAGAATATCGTCAGAATATTGCAGGTACCCTTGCGAATAGGTGCCTTACAAAGCTGAATCCCGCAGCTAAATAAGAGTATCCCCAATATGGCACCCAAACAATGAACAAAGCACTTTCACGCGTCAAGGGCATGGAGAATTATCAGTGGGCGACCGCCATTGCCTTGCTGGCTGTGATTATTCACCTTGGGATTATCCTGGTTATTGTTATTTCGCGAATCAATTATCGTTACGATCTCGAATGGATGGAGGGTGCCTCTCTGGTTCAGGTTTATCGTATCTACACGGGACAGAGCCTCTATACCCAGCCATCACTGAGCTACATACCGTTGATCTATCCGCCGCTCTATTTCTATCTGGCAGCCGGGCTCTTCAAGATGATGGGAATAAGCTTCCTGCCGCTAAGACTTGTTTCATTCGCTTCTACAGTTGGCTGCCTGGTAATTATCTATTTGGCAGTCAAAGATAAGACAAACTCGGGCTTGATTAGCCTCGTGGCAGCCGGCTCGTTTGCCGCAACTTTCAAGTTAGGCGGCGCGTGGTTCGACATTGCCCGCGTGGATATGCTGTTCATATTTCTTTGCCTCGCAGCCATCTATTTTCTCTCAAAACAAACCACCACAAACTCGATAATTTCAGGGGCCTTGTTCGCGCTCGCTTTCCTTTCTAAGCAGACAGCCCTGCCCATCTTCATCGTAGTGGCAGGCGCAACATTGCTCTTGTTTAGAAAACAGACGTTTCCCCTGGTTGCTTGTTTCGTCATCATAAGCTTGGCCGCTTATTTTTACCTCAACTCTTCGACAAAAGGCTGGTATCAATATTACATTCTCGCTCTTCCAGCAAGCCACCAAGTCAAATGGTCTACTACTCTCGATGTGCTTCGCACCGGCCTTGGGGTTGAGGCCATTACGATCATTATTGGCGTCGCTCCAGTATTATTTGGCCTGCGCAAATTCCTTTCTGATAAATTGCATCAATATTATTTCCTGGCTGTAATCGGTATTGTTGCCACCTCATTATTAGCGCGGATAAACCGTGGAGCATACAATAATGCCTTATATTCCGGCATATGCTGGTCTGGCCATCCTGTTTGGTTTGGGCATCGGCTGGCTGACAGAACACTATGAATTTTCGAGGCTCAGCAGAAACCTTTTCCAAAGTGTTCTGTGGCTGGCAATTGCGGCGCAGTTTATTTTGCTCGAATACAATCCCTTTCAGCAAATCCCAACGCAGGCTGATCGGCGGGCGGGTGACGCCCTGGTCGCTGAATTGCAGGCTGCCCCCGGCGAGGTTTTGATCCCCTATCACAACTACCTGTCCTTATTCGCGGGCAAAAAAGTCAATTTTCATATGGTGACTTTCGATGAGATTAGAGGCCGCTACTCAAAGAAGCAGCCCGAGCTGAAGGAAGTACTGAACCAATTCCACTCAACCTCCTTCAGCCTGCTCATCATGGATATACCAGATAATCTGATACAAAAAAAACATTGCGCTGGCACACAAGATATCATCTATGCGTCGGCCAGCACGTTCTACCCCGTTACTGGCTATGGTGTTCGGCCCAGTATCGTCAATTCCGCTTGCCCTTAGTCTTCCGCTCGGGTGACCCGACCAACCCAGAAAGAAATGACCATGGAAATTGCTCTGATTATTAACGCAAATGAGCATGAGATCGACGCCCAACCCGGTGAGACTCTCCTTTCTGCCATTCGACGGCTCGGCTACTTTAGCGTCAAGTTTGGAGATGAGGACGGGTTATCGGGCTCCGATACGGTTCTCCTGGATGGAAAACCCATCAATGCCGGTTCAATATTGGCCGCGCAGGCCGAGGACCATAACATTGCTACTATTGAAGCGCTGGGAGAACATCCCGAACAGGGTTGGCTGAAGACTGGCGGGTTGCATCCGCTGCAAAAAGCCTTTGTCGAAACCGGCGCTATCCAATGTGGCTACTGTACGCCCGCCCAAATCCTGGCTGCAAAAACCCTGCTGGACACGAATCCGAATCCCAGAGAGGAGGAAGTTCGAGAGGCCATATCGGGCGTTTTGTGTCGTTGCACAGGATATTTAAAACCGGTTCAAGCCGTCCTGAAAGCAGCCGCGGTCATGCGAGGCGATGAACCAGTCAATTGGGAATCGGTCAACTGGGACCTGGGGAACTGGGAGGGGTATAAACCTCCGGAAGACCGACCGGCTAATCTGCCGAGCGACCAATTTTCGAATTTGTTGACACGACCGAAGATCGTGGTCACCTCCCAAACCCAGGCTTGGAAAGTGGTTGGAAAGCCGGAACAGAAAGTCGATGCAGTCAAGCTGGTCCAGGGCAAGCCGGCCTTTACCGCTGACATTGAGAAACGCGGCATGCTCGTAGCGAAGGTGTTGCACAGTCCTTACGCCCACGCTCGCATTCGAAAGATTGACGCAAGCCGAGCCAGAGCTTTACCCGGTGTAGCCGCTGTTCTGACCTGGCAGGATATTCCTCGAGTGGTTTGGTCAACCGCAGGTCAATCAGATCCAATACCGGGTCCCCTGGATACCTTTTCCCTTGATAATAAGGTGCGTTTCGTGGGTGACCGCGTTGCTTTTGTCGCAGCGGAAACCGCTGCAATTGCCGAGAAAGCACTCAGCCTGATCGAGGTTGAGTACGAAATCCTGCACCCGATTCTGGATTCCGCCGAGGCTTTACAGCCGAAGGCCGTACGGATTCATGATGAGCCGGAATATGTCAATTTTGCGGACTCGGATCCAAGCCGTAACCTGGCTGCGAAAATTCGCATTGACATTGGCGATGTGGAGAAAGGCTTCAAAGAAGCCGATGAAATCTTCGAAGCTGAATATCAAGTTCCGAAGGTGCAACAGGTGTCGATTGAGCCGCATGTTGTAGTGACGTATTGGGACGAGGACGATCGTATGGTGATTCGAACATCAACACAAGTGCCCTTTCATGTCCGTCGCATGCTCGCCCCTGTGCTGGGTTTGCCGGTAAAAAGGATACGCGTGATCAAGCCTCGTATTGGAGGTGGCTTTGGCGGAAAACAGGAAGTCCTGATGGAAGACGTAGCCGCACACTTGACCATTGCGACAAAACGGCCCGTTATTTATGAATATACCCGCGAAGAGGAATTCATCGCCGCGCGCTCACGCCACCCGATGAAGATAAAAATGAAAACAGGCGTGAAACGCGATGGGACGATTACAGCAAATGAAATGTATGCCTTATCTGATACCGGCGCGTATGGTTGTCACGCTCTGACAGTGACAGGCAACACGGGTCACAAGGCCATGGCATTGTACGTTGGCGATGGCGAATACCGGAAATCGCCAAACATTCGTTTCTATGCAGATGTGGTTTACACCAACACACCCCCGGCCGGTGCTTTCCGGGGTTATGGCGTTCCGCAGGGCTACTGGCCGGTCGAACGACACATGGAAAAAATAGCCCGGGCAATGAACCTGGATCCTATAGATTTTCGCTTGAAGAATTCGATCCACGCCGGAGAATATCACCCCTTCTCAACGGCCTGGAACGAGGGCCGCGAGCCTCGACCCGAGATCGTTCAAACGGTCGGGCTTGAACAATGCGTGCAGCAGGCTAAAGCCGCCATAGATTGGGATACAAAATTCGGCAACCAGGCCTGGCATGCGGGACAAAGCTCGGCTGATAATCGGAAATCCACAATCCGCAAAGGGATTGGCGTCGCACTCGTTATGCAGGGAACAGCGATCCCGTACCTCGACATGGGGGGCGCTTCGGTGAAAATGAACGATGATGGCTCCTTTAATCTGCTTGTTGGCGCTACAGATTTAGGCACCGGCTCGGATACTGTTATCGCTCAGATGGTCGCAGAGGTGCTGGGTGTGCCATTGGACGACATTATTACTTACTCGTCCGACACGGATTTCACGCCTTTCGACAAGGGCGCTTACGCCTCGTCCACTACTTACATCTCCGGGGCAGCTGCAGTAAAGGCAGCCGAAATGGCCGCAGGGCGGATCAAAGCCCGCGCCGCGCAGATGCTTCAGGTGGCAGATCCATCATCCGTGAGGTTGTCCAACAAAATGGCAATCGCCCCCGATGGACGTTCGGTATCATTGGTCGAGATCGCGCTGGATTCTCTTCATCGCAACGATCAAGAGCAGATAATGGGGATTGGCTCGTACGTTTCGCCATCCTCGCCGCCACCTTTTGCCGCGCAGTTTGCGGAGGTAAGCGTGGATACCGAGACCGGCCAGGTCACCGTTGATAAGCTCGTAATGGCAGTCGATTCGGGTGTGATTATCAATCCTCTCACGGCCTCCGGCCAGATTGAGGGCGGCATGACCCAGGCGCTTGGCTATGCAGTATGTGAGGAGATGCGCTACGACGAAAAAGGCTTTGCGCTCGAACGCGACCTCGACCGCTATCACGTTTTTCGCGCCAACGAGATGCCCGAACTTACAACGATTTTCGTTGAAACTTTCGAACCCAGCCATCCATTTGGCGTCAAAGCCGTCGCTGAGATCCCTATGGATGGGGTTGCACCCGCCGTTGGAAACGCCATTCTTGACGCAGTGGGCGTAAACGTGGATGACAATCCAATATTGCCAGAGAAGGTATGGAGAGCACTACGGGCCAAATAACCCGCTAAGGCACTGCTAACAGACAGCGAGGCAATCTTCAGGATTGCCTCGTTACTTAATATTCTTAAATGGCGGGTAAAATACCATCAAGGACAAAGCCTCAATGATCCACTAAGAAGGTCATAACGCCGACACCTCTGTTTGGCGGCCCTTTTTGTGAAATTCTTCATATCTTGAACCCGAGGAATCAATCCAGGCCCTTGAACGAATACGTTATCTACACGCAAACAGGCGAACTATGGATAGAATTCCGAATTCTCAACTGATTGAAAGCGATATTCCCTCCCACCGGGCGGGTTGGAAGAAGATTCAGCCTTTTGCGTTTACTTTCAACGGGTACGATCATTGGGGTTCATTTGAGAAATGTCGAGGGGTGGCGCAACACGGCCTACAGCTCTATCGGAATCAGCAGGACCTAGCCCAATCGTTAACCGACTTGCGGACTTGCCTGTTTTTTGAAGCACGCCGCTGGAAACATTTTGAAAAGAATCCAAGCAAAAAAGGTATGGATTACATTCACGCGTTGGTTGACGCCATTCGCATGCGGGTGAAGGCCAAAGAGTATACCTAGCCATTTCGGGGGTTGGCATTTTCTTCGGCTTGTTTCGAAATAATATGAAATATGACCCACGCAAACATCGATCTGATCTGTTCAGGAAAAGAAATCGTCGCGGTCCTCTCCTGCCCGTTAGCCTGGTCATTTTAGTGCTTATTGTCGCTCTTTTCGCCCTAATCAATCCCATTCAGTTTGTAACAACAATCAATCCAGCAAGCGTCAGGGTTCCACCTCCGACTTCCTCGCCGACAGCGCTCCCTTTTCCTACCAGCGTCAATGGCGGCCATATTGTCTTTACTTGCACGCGCAATAATATCAACCAGGTCTGCCTGATTAATGCAGACGGCACAGGCTATAAGCAATTGACCAATGAAACTACCAACACCTATTATCCGGCAATTTCCCCCGATGGTAAAACGGTTGTCATGGCAATCAACAAGTATGACAATTTTGATATTTACTTGCTTATCCTGGCCACTTCAAAAATGATCCAGCTTACCAGTAACTTGGGCAATTCTTTTTCACCTGATTTTTCCCCTGATGGCAAGCAAATTCTATTCGTAAATCGCGTAGGGAGCGGCAATTCTTCACTATGGCTTATGGGATCCATGGGAGAGAATCCACATATGCTTTATGCGGGACCGAAAGACATTGTTGGCGCAGCCTGGTCGCCCGATGGAAATTCGATCACATTTGCAATGGAAGTGGACTCGGCCTTTACTTACGAAATCTTCATTCTCGATTTAGAGAACCTCCAGGCGCCGCCGCGCCGTTTGTCGTATGGCCTGACCGGCATCGGAGGCAGCGTTGATTGGTCTCACGATGGCAAAAACCTGGTCATTTTTGCGGGCCCCGTGGAAGCCCGGGAAATCTACAGCATTAGCGTGGAAACCGGCAAAATCACCCAGCTGACTTTCGGCGGGAATAATGCCGCTGCTTCCTATTCGCCTGATGGCCAATATATCGTGTATAACTCGCTGCGCAACAATAATCAGGCAGATCTTTATATTATGCGTTCTGATGGGCACAGTACCCGTCAGTTGACTGCCTTTCCGGATCCTGACTGGCAGCCTAAGTGGGGGCCATAATGTATTCAGCGTTGAAAATCGGATAAAATCAGTACAGAGAATCAATGGATGCAATCTACCAGGCCTTGGCCGAAATTGAAAGATCAATTAAATCCGCCGCACTGTGTGTCATCACGAAAAGTGAAGGCTCCACCCCGCGCCATGTGGGCAGCAAAATGCTTGTCTATCCTGATGGGCATTTTATCGGTACTGTAGGGGGCGGAGATCTGGAGCATAGGGTTATGGAAGAGGCTGAGGCAGCACTCACTGACGGCGAGCCGCGGCTGCTGCATTACAACATGTCGGACCCCGCTCGCGGCGACCCCGGTGTTTGTGGTGGACAAGTGGAGGTGTTTGTGGAGCCGATTTTGCCCCCTCCCACGCTTCTTATCATCGGTGGTGGACATGTGGGAATAGCCGTCGCTCACCTTGCCAAATGGCTAGGCTTCTACGTGGCCGTTTCGGATGATCGGCCGGACTTTTGCAACCCCGAGACCATTCCCGATGCAGATGCCTACTATGTTTGCCCAATGGCCGAGCTTCCGGGCCGGGTAGACATAGACCGTCGTACCTTTGTGATTTTGACAACTCGTGGCTCCTCAATCGACGCAGAGGGATTGCCCAAGTTGCTTGATACCCCCGCGCGCTACATTGGAGTAATCGGGTCGAAGCGCCGTTGGGCCACCACGGTCAAGGAGTTAAAAGCCGGTGGTGCATCTTCGGAAAAGATCGCCTTTGTCCACTCACCCATGGGCCTCGAATTACAGGCTGAAACCCCTCGCGAAATCGCAGTGAGCATTCTTGCCGAGATCCTGATGATTCAAGGCAAAGGGACCGGGAAGAAAATGAAGGTCTAATGCCAGGGCCATGGATCAAGGCAATTCGATGAAAAGGCTGTTTGCCTGGCTGGCACGAACGGATTGTGGAAGGTCGGATACAGACAGCAACTTTGTTCTTCCTTATACGTATAAACTAAATAGATACACTGTTCTTGTAACAGGTCAGCCATTCGGCTATAATGAAAGCGTTATTATCAAAAAGGAGAGCGGATAAAATGGCTAGGATTTTTGATGTCATAGAATACCCGAACGAAATGGCGGAGGAGATTGTCCATCGCTTCCCCGACGACAGCTCTATCGGTGATTACCGCATCGGCTCACAGGTAATCGTACGGGAAGCACAGACAGCAGTTTTCTTCCGTGATGGAAATGCATTGGACGTTTTTAAGGCTGGCCGTCACACAATTGCTACCGCCAACGTCCCGTTGCTCATAAACTTTATCGGAAAGGCATTCAATGATCGTACGCCTTTTCCCGCCGAAGTCTACTTTGTTTCCATGAAGGAATTCGCCAATAGGAAGTGGGGAACTCCGCAGCCGATAATTGTCCGCAATCCAGGCATGGGATTAGGTGTAGCTCTTCTCCAGGGCTTCGGAACATACTCGTTCCAGGTTAGCGATCCACAAATGTTGGTGACAAAAATCGTGGGGACTCAGGGCACCTACCGTACCTCTGATATCGAGGACCGCTTGCGCACGATGCTGCTTTCCAAGCTTCAGGATGTCCTCGGCGAGACTGGGGCCAAATATTCAGTTCCCGAGATCATCGGCCTGACTGAGGAGATCGGGGCGGGCGTTCGTGCGAAAGCCCAGGACGACTTCGAGGCCCTTGGTCTCGCCTTAAAGACTTTCTACGTGGGAAACCTGAAACCTTCCGATAAATCGGCTCAGGAACTCCGCGACATGGGTATGCTCGATATGTCAACATATACACAGCTGCAAGCCGCGGATGCCATGCGGGACGCAGCTAATAACCAGGGTGGTGGGGCCGGGCTCACGGCTGGAATTGGCGCTGGAATGGGCATTGGCAACCTGATGGGTCAGGCTTTGCAAGGTGGCATGGCGAATACTTCGCAGGGCGGGTCCAGCACAGGTGCATCTTTACCTGACGTGATGACCCCCTCTGAAGCAGCCGCAGCTTTGAAGGTTACCGAAGATGACGTCATGTCCGCTATTCAGGATGGCAGCTTAAAAGCCCGCAAGGTCGGCAAGGCTTATCGTATAAGCAAGGAAGCCTTGGAAGAGTTCCTTAAGAGTTGAGAAAAGCAGATCCTAGGAAGACCGTTTTATGCTGAAGGCGCTCCTCAAATCAGAGGAGCGCCTTTTTCTACTGGGAACCACCGAACAATTCAGGCCATCGCTCAATTTATCCACCTCTCGACGACAAAGACCAGTTTAAACGGTACTCTGAAATAATCGGCAGAAAATTCCGCTTATCGTCATGCGGCTCCGGAGTGCAGACCTATTAAGATGCGCAAAGCGACAGAGATTTATGCAGGGAGGCGAAAGGTTCACCCCAAATCTGCAAGGACATCACTCACACACGCTAGCACATCCCCTGCCATTACCGAGGCGGTGGTACCTAGTTTGCTGGCGGCATACAAGCCCGCCTGAGCATGGATCCAGGCGCCTGCCACTGCTGCATCAAAGGCATCCACGCCCTGTGCGCGCAGACCAACAATCAAACCAGCCAGGACATCCCCCGTTCCCGCCCTGGCCAAAGCAGACGAAGCGATCGGGATCACCACGATCCGTCCCTCTGGGGAAGCAATCACCGTGAATGCGCCCTTCAACACCACAACATGTCCCCATTCTTTGGCAAACTTACCGGCAATTGCCTGGCGATCCTGCTGGATTTCATCTTTGGACAGACTTGTGAGTACTGACATTTCTCCCGGATGGGGTGTCAAGACTGCTGGCGCAGGCAAGAGCTTGTGCCACCCATCGATAGCCGCAAGCAATTTCAATCCATCGGCGTCAACAACAATCGGCGGCAATTCACCGTTTGGTTTTTGGTTTGCTCCGCTCTCACCCTGTAAAAAGCCAATTTTCGAGGTGGCCTTCTGCCGTCCCGATCCCCCCGAAATCAGGTTTTGAATAAATTCTTTGGTGGTATCTTCCATTCCAATACCGGGGCCGATGAGAAGAGCTGTGGCGCGCTCCATGTTTTTCATCAGTACCTCGGCGGCGCTGGCATTAATAACACCTTGCTCGTTGGGCAGAATTACCCAGGTGGCCTCAGGGAATTGGCTTGCCAGGATGGCGTGGATCGGCGAAGGTATTGCTAATGTCACAAGCCCCGCACCAATACGATAAGCTGCCTGACCCGCAAGCAATCCCGCCCCGGTATAATTGATCGAACCGGCAGAGATCAATGCGGTGCCAAACGTGCCTTTGTGGGCATCTGGTTTTCGGTCCGGCAGCATCTTTGCGACCATGTCTGGTTCAGCAACTTCAACTCGTACCGAATTCAAGGCTGGCAAGTCGGCCGACAGCCCTATATCCACAACCTGTAGATCTCCGATCAGCTCGTAGGTTGGCATTTTCAGCAATCCTTGCTTGACGGCGGCCATGGTAACCGTCAAATCCGCCTGTACACATTCAGCGGCGGCCTGACCGGTATCGCAATCCACCCCGGACGGACAATCTACTGCGACAACAAATGGCCGTTCATCCATTTCATCTAGACTGGAATGTACCTCCGCCAGGATACTGGCTACATCGCTTTTCAAGGGTAACTTAATGCCAGTTCCCAGCACCCCATCTAATACCATGGTCGCAGTCTGGATGAAGGAATTAAGGCTTGTGAAATCCTTGTCTTCGTCGGCAAATACCACTTGCCCCCCCGCTTTTTCCAAGCGCTCAACCAGCGGTTCTCTCTTGCGATGGATTAGATACGCCCGCGTGAGCCAGCCATCCACGGCAAGATGGGTCAGGGCAACCAGGGCATCGCCGCCATTGTTTCCCGGTCCGATAAGACCTATAACCTCACGCTCACCTTCTTCGATCGGTAGATCTTGAATAACTTCGGATAGTCCTCGGCCTGCGTTTTCCATCATTTGCTCGTAGGTTAAGCCGTTTGAATCAGCCTCACGCTCGACTGACTTCATTTCATCTACAGAAACTAATTTCATCCTGATATCTCCTGTTAGCGCAGACTACATTCGGCCCATGCAAGAAAACTACTTCCGAAAGTCTGACCATACATTCAAAGCCAGTTCTTAGATTCTTTTGTTTCGTCCCGGGAGAATTTTCCTGACAATCAATCGTCCCTCGCGTTTTTTGAACATTTTACCACCTCACCTTGTTTCCTTCAGCCAGGCTATTTTTTAATGGCGCCGCCCCTTGCACAAATGGCTGAGTTGGTCTATCCTTATTTATGCTAGATTTGTGGCTGATCGGAAAGGAGGTAATTAATCTCGCTTATATTCCCTACAATTGCTCAACAGCATAATGCATCAATTCAATCGCTATGGAGGAGAAATCTCATGAAGAAGCTGTACATTGTGTTGGCCTTGGTTATCGCCAGCGCCCTAATACTTTCGGCCTGCGGTAGTGCAACCCCCGCGGCTGCCAAAGACTTGCTGAGCGATATTAAGAATCGCGGTTATATCTTGGTTTCGACCGATCCCAACTACGCCCCTCAGTCCTACTTGAATACCAGCGGAAAGCGACCGTCAGACACCAAATGCCCGTCTGACGCGCTTACAACTGCCGAGATGCAAGGTTTTGACGTGGATGTGGCAGCGGAGCTGGGCAGGCGCCTTGGCGTTGAAACGTGCTTCGCAACACCCTCCTGGGATCTGATCACGGCTGGCAGCTGGGCCGACAAATGGGATATCAGCGTTGGCTCAATGACCATCACCCCTGAGCGACAGAAGGTGCTCGACTTTACTTCCGCCTATTACTACACACCGGCGGTGGTCGCAGTGACCAAGGACTCAGGGATTACCTCGCTCGATCAACTGGCCAATCAATCGTTGTGCGTTGGAACCTCCACAACCTACCAGGATTGGCTGGGCGGCAAGCTCGATCTTCCTGCGGAAAATATATACTCCCAGCCTCCTGCGGGAGTCAAAATTGTGGCCCTTTCCACCGATCAGGACTGCGCCCAGGCTCTTGGGGCAGGCCGCAAGGACTTCGTCGGCTACGTCACCTCCGAAACAGTTGTGGACCAAAACATTGCCAATGGTTTGGCGGTCGTCAAGGTGGGCAACCCCGTATACTCTGAAAATCTTGCAGTCGCCATCGATAAATCACACACACACGACCCTACGGGTTTGGTTTCCACACTGGACGGCTTTGTCAAAGCCATGCACTCAGATGGAACCCTCAGCCAGCTTTCCACCAAATGGTTTAAGGCCGACCTGACCCAAACCCCCACCCATTAACCTCGCACATGATTAATACAGGGAAGCAGTAGGCTTTCTGCTTCCCTGTATTCCTTAATCTCATTCAGGACGAGGAAATCAATCGATGAACTTGATAAGAAAAGACGCGGGCGAACCAAAATCCCAGGCGGAGCTGATCTTTTCCGCCCAGCAGCGGAGGGAATCACGATTCCGGCTGAACGTAGGCCTTTCCTGGCTTTTGCTGCTTGTGTTCCTTGTGCTCATGTTCAGCGGACAGACCTTGCCTTTCGGGCTTCATACCATCAAGCTCGATCGGGCATTCATGGCTGACAACCTGCCGTTTATCGCCGGTGGGATCAATACAACTATCGGAATATCACTTCTCTCAATATCATTGGCAACCATTCTGGCTTTGCTTGCCGCCCTTGGCCGACTTTCCACATTCCCGCCTGTTTATGCGTTCAGCACTTTTTACGTCTCATTGATCCGGGGAACTCCGCTCTTCCTGCAAATCTTTTTCTTCTTTCTGGCTCTCCCCCAACTGGGTATTATTCTACCGGGACTTTGGGCGGGCGTATTGGCGTTGGGCCTAAACTATGGTGCCTATATGAGCGAGATTTTCCGCGCCGGACTAAGCTCCGTTGGCAAAGGCCAGCGGGAAGCCGCGCTCGCACTCGGGATGACACCCGGCAAGACGATGCAGCGAATCGTGCTTCCGCAGGCCCTGCGGTTTGCGATTCCGCCTACGGGCAACGAATTCATCGCAATGACCAAGGACTCTGCGCTGGTATCGGCAACTGGTTTCGTACACGAATTGATGTGGCGGGCTACTGAAGTGGGTCGCGCACACTTTCGGAATCTTGAAACCCTGATCATTGCAGCTATTTTTTATTGGATACTAACCCTTATCCTGTCCTACTTCCAGGGTCTGATCGAGAACCGCATGGCTCGAGGAGACCGCTAACGATGCCCAATATAGTCAAGGTCACGGATCTGGATAAGTACTTTGGTCGGCTGCAGGTCTTAAAGAAGATAAACCTGCAGGTAGAGCCGAGGGAAGTTGTGTGCATCATTGGACGGAGCGGTTCAGGCAAGAGCACCCTGCTGCGATGTATAAATTTTCTGGAAGAACCTTCTTCCGGCATGATTGAAGTGGATCAACTAACTGTAGCAGCCGGCGGGAAGGGCAAGGAACACCGCCAACTTGTCCATGACGTGCGGCTAAAAACCGGAATGGTCTTCCAGGAGTTCAACCTGTTTCCTCACCTCTCCGTGCTGGAGAATGTAATGGAGGGCCCTGTTACAGTCAAAAGGATGGATAGAAGCAAGGCCAACGAAATCGCCGAAATGAACCTCGATCGTGTTGGCTTGCTGTTCAAAAAAGATGAGTATCCCAACCGCCTCTCCGGGGGACAGAAACAGCGTGTCGCCATCGCTCGTGCTCTCGCAATGGAACCAAAATTAATGCTTTTCGATGAGCCAACCTCTGCGCTTGATCCAGAACTCATAGGCGAGGTACTGAACGTAATGAAAAAGCTGGCGCAGGAGGGCATGACCATGCTGGTTGTAACCCACGAAATGGGATTCGCACGCGAAGTGGCAGATCAAGTGGTCGTCATGGCGGATGGGGAGCTTATCGAGCAGGATAATCCGGAGAGAATCTTCAAATCCCCAAGGGATGAAAGAACGAGGGCCTTGATTGACCGTTATCGCTCGGGTGGACAGTAATTAAATGATGGAAGGACGGCTTGAATGCCGTCCTTCTCTTTATTGCCTGGAATTCCTTGATAAATGAGCGATTCCGGAAAAACGATCCCTAATAGATCAACTTTATGGTGCGCTGGGAGGGACTTGAACCCTCACGCCTTGCGGCACATGGCCCTCAACCATGCCTGTCTGCCAGTTCCAGCACCAGCGCAAGCAGGCGTATTATAATCGGCTTGCCTTGCTTGTCAAGCAGGCATAATTTTTGAGGAGAAAATAATGACTCGAATTGTGGTGGATGCAATGGGGAGTGACAACTATCCTGTTCCCGATGTAGTAGGATCCATATTGGCAGCCCGTGAATATGCCGTTGAAATCATTCTCGTAGGCGACGAATTGAAAATTAGGCCGGTATTGGAAGGGCAAAACCCCGGAAGTCTGCCCATCCGGGTGGTACATGCTCCAGAAATGCTGACAATGGAAGACAAAGGTGAAGAGCTGGCGCTCAAAGCCCGCCACAAAGATTCACAAAATTCTATGGCGGTAGGCATGGATTTGCTCAAGAAAGGTGAAGCCGAGGCTTTTGTAACCGCCGGCAATACAGGTGCCGCAATGGTAACTGCCTTATTCCGCTTGGGTCGTATGCGCGGAGTGGATCGTCCCGCTATCGCTCCGGTCTTTCCCACGGCCTCGGGCTCTTGTGTAGTTCTTGACATCGGCGCCAACCCTGACTGCAAACCCGAAAATCTTTTGCAGTTTGCGATTCTGGGTAGTGTATACGCCGAAAAGGTGCGCGGCGTGAAAAACCCAAAGGTTGGGCTGGTGTCCAACGGTGAGGAAGAAGGGAAAGGGAACGAGCTCGTCCGGGCCACCACGCCCTTATTAAAGAAATCCGGACTTAATTACTTTGGTAATGTCGAAGGCAAGGAGGTCATTGGTGGCAAAGTGGATGTGGCCGTGACCGATGGCTTTGTCGGAAATGTGATGCTCAAAACCGCCGAAGCTGTGGGCAAATTGATACTGGATGAAGTTAAGACTGCGATCGCGAACGGTGGACCATTGGCGGTTCTCGGAGGACTCCTTGTGAAACCGGCGCTGGGCAGCATCAAGAAATTACTTGATCCAAGTGAACAGGGTGCGGCCGTACTCTTGGGAGTGAATGGATTGGTGCTGATCGGTCATGGTCGCTCAGACGCCCTTGCCATCAAGAGTGCCATACGGCTTGCCAGGGACGCTGCTGAGGCAGACGTTCTGGGGGCTTTGAAGACCGCCATAGAAGACAGCTTGAAATCGACAAAGTGAATCTCGAACCTATTGGCTCTTATAAAGGATAAAATGAAAATCATCAAGAATGAAAAACTTATCAAACGTAACGGCCGCATCGGCCAATGGACCAGTCTGGGCGCCCTTGGTGTACTCGGTCTTGGAATGTACCTTTCTTTTCAGCGTCCTGATTTGTTCGTGTTTTCGATAGGAGCGCTGATCGTCGGTTTTACGATGACGCAGATTGGCATGTACTTCTCGAACCGCTGGGGTCGCAGTCCGCGACCTGATGAACAATTGGATGCAGCTCTTAAGGGTTTGCCCGGCGATATGACGATCTATCACTATTTGGCTCCGGTCCCGCACTTGCTCGTTGGTTCTGCAGGCCTGTGGATCTTTCAGATTTACCACCAACGCGGAAAAGTGACTTATTACAAAAACCGCTGGCGTCTATCGGGCGGTGGGTTTATGCAAGCCTATATGACCATTTTTGGGCAGGAGGGAATAGGAAGGCCCGATGCAGGAGATTGCGGCCGAGATCGATGTGCTCAAGAAATATTTCGGTAAACAAATCGCCGAATCCGAGATACCGGAAATTCGGTGCGCTTTGGTCTTCACCAACGAGCAGGTTGAAATTGACACTACAGACGCCCCCCTCCCGGTCCTGAAATTGAAACAACTAAAGGACTTTATCCGGCAAAAAGCAAAAGATAAGCCGATCGACTCTCTGACATTGGAAAAACTGAAGTCGTTTCTCCCAACCAATTGATTTCCACGCTCCAGCGTTCGTTTCTGATTGCAGCTTGTCCCCTGCATCTGGACTGCTGAGAAGCTTTAGTCCCCTCCCGAGGTTCAAGGGCTTTGGCTTCGACCAGCGGAATAACCGTGCATATTAACCTGAGAAGATCGTTCTTGCCATTTTTTATTTCGGTCCTTGGTACGCTGGTTGCATTATTTCCCAGCAATCCGGATAACATGACCTTGCCGTCCAGGGATTCTGGCGTGTTTCTCTACGTTGGTTGGCGGTTGATAAAAGGCGACGTTCCCTACCGGGATGTTTGGGACCACAAGCCGCCTCTGATCTATTTTGTGGACGCCCTGGGCTTGCTATGCAGTCCTCAATCGCTTTGGGGGGTCTGGCTCGTCCAATTCTGTTTTCTGTTTCTTACGATCTTCTTCCTGTTTAAGGCTCTGGATGATGCCTTCGGAACCGTCCCCGCAATTGCTGGGGTGATAGTTCTGACGTCGGGTTTATTGACTATTTTAGATCAAGGCAATGTTACAGAAGAATATGCATTGGTCTTTCAGACCCTAAGTTATTGGTTGTTTGTAAGAGCAAGACAAAGTGACTATCCGTTGCGCACTACCCTCTGGATGGGTCTATGGGGGGCTGGGGCCTTTTACTTTAAGCAAACAACGATCGGACTCTGGATTGCTTATGCGTTGTTCCTGGTTTGGATTCGGGTTTCACGAAGAAAATCACCAATTCCCGATCTATTGACTCTCCTGGCTGGCTGGGCAATACTTTCCATGATCCTGGCCATGGGGTTTGCCCGCCAAAATGCTTTGAACGATTTTTGGAATGAAGCATTTCTTTACAATTTTGTCTACATTGGCAAACACGAGGGAATAAGGCGCCTGATTCCGGTTTTTCTCAAAGGATTTCTGTTCTTGACACAGGGCGCTGTACTTTACCTTGCCCTGGCCGGATGGTTGATAAGTCTGGGGTTTGTTTGGCTCAATCTAAAATCTTTGAATCATGTTCAGCCTTTGATTCTTTTAGCGCTTGTCAACTTTCCAATAGAGGTTGCCCTCATTACGGTGTCCGGTCGTTCCATTTTACATTACTACCTTACACCTTTGCCCGTTATTGCGATATTAAGTGGGATTCTGGCTTATCTAGTGAGTTTTCTGCTGGCCCGGATTCCGTCTTTATCTTCACCACGAGCGGTAAAAGCCATCTCAATGATGACGCTGCTGGCAATCTTATCGTTGCAGCTTGAGCAAATAAGAAGCTACCCTGCCCACATGAAGAACGAGGCCGAAAACAGTTATGCTCCTGTGATCAAGTATGTTAGTGATCATACTAATTCCGATGATAAGGTTCTGATCTTAGGGGCAGAAAGCGTGATCAATTTCCTGGCGCGGCGGGAAGCTCCAACTCGCTACGTATATCAGTATCCGCTTCAACTACTGGGAAGCCGCGGCATGTTCGAAGAATATTTCCAACAAATCTTAGAAAATAAGCCTGTGCTTCTTATTGATGCACCTGGCAGCGGCCAGTTGGATGATCACCTGTATAAGCCTTTGCAGCTAAGGTCAGCCAAAGTACGTGACGGAGTGCAATACCTGATTCAGAATTATCAGGCCGTTGCAACATTTGGAGACTGGGTCATATACAGGTTGAAAGAAAGCCAGTAGGCCACTGACAAAAGGGCTGTATCAAACGCCGCCAAAATGTCTGTTGCAAGTTAAGCCAGACTTAAATCGCATGGTAAGGGGCGGATGCTCACTAATTATGGTACACTTGTTCTACTTTCTTGATGCTTTGAGTCCAGGTAGTTAGTAATCCGAATCAGGACTTGATTCTAAGGCGCCTATGCATTCCATTGTTGCAATTGACATCGAAACCACCGGGTTGGATGAGAATCGCGATTCCATCATCGAGATAGCGGCAGTCAAATTCAAGGGCAGTCGCATCGAGGACGAATGGTCGTCGCTGGTAAATCCGAATCGGCATATCCCTGAATTCATTACCGGCCTCACCGGCATCGATGATGCTATGGTTCGCCAGGCTCCTCGCCTGCGGGAAATCATACACGAGTTGGAAGCTTTCGTGGCGGGTGCGCCAATTGTAGGACACAATGTGCGTTTCGATCTGGGATTTCTGCAAAAGCAAATTCCTTTCTCTACCAATCCAGTGATCGATACTTACGAACTTGCCGCAGTCCTGCTTCCAAGTGCGAGCCGATACAACCTGGGCGCGCTTGGGAAGGAACTGGGCATCCTCCTGCCGGCTACCCATCGTGCCATGGATGATGCAAAAGTTACAATGGCGGTCCTTAATAGGTTGTTCGAAATGGCCGCTGGGCTGCCGGCCGAGCTGGTAGCGGAGATCCTGCGTTTAAGCGAACCGCTTGCTTGGGGCGCAAGTTACGTTTTCGAAGAAGTGATGCGGGCGCGGGCAAAAGAAGGAATTCGGCCCAGGAAGGCTAAACAAAATGTTGGGGCGCCAACCGGTGATCGGCGTTTTCCGCCGCTCCAGACTCCTGATAGCCCGCTTGGGCTTGACCTCGAGGAAGTTGCCTCCATTCTTGAATATGGCGGACCATTCTCGCAATATTTTGAATCATACGAGCACCGGCCTGAGCAGGTGGAAATGCTCAAGGCAGTCACAAACGCACTTTCAAGAGGGAACCATCTGATGGTGGAGGCCGGTACCGGTGTTGGCAAATCGTTTGCCTATCTGATCCCCGCTGCGTTGTTTGCCATCCAGAATAATACGCGGGTCATCATTTCTACCAACACGATCAATCTGCAGGACCAATTAATTCAGAAAGACATCCCCGATTTGCGCGCTGCGCTCAACATCGATTTGCGAGCGGCAATCCTGAAGGGCCGCGCCAATTATCTGTGTCCCCGCCGGCTCGAGAATCTGAAACACTTCGGCCCGCGCAACGTGGATGAGATGCGGGTGCTTGCCAAGGTCATGATATGGCAGCTCGCGAACCAAAGTGGAGATCGCGCTGAAGTCAATCTGAATGGCAATGCTGAACGTGAAGTCTGGCTCCGTCTCTCTGCCGAGGATGACGCCTGCACCACCGAAACTTGCCTGAAACGTACTGGTGGCGCCTGCCCCTTCAATCGGGCAAAAAGCGCCGCCCAATCCGCCCATCTGCTGGTGGTTAACCATGCCCTGCTCCTTTCGGATGTTGCCACAGGCAGCAAAGTCCTGCCTGATTATTCATTTCTTATCGTGGATGAAGGCCATCATCTGGAATCCGCTACGACGAATGCGCTTTCCTTTCGCCTGACGCAGTTTGACTTGGAACGGATGTTGAAGGAAATCGGTGGGTCGAATGCTGGCATTCTGGGACGGGTCCTGGGCGCGACTCACGAGGTGCTTCGACCCTCGGATTTCGGCTTACTGCAGCAGAGGGTGAATTGGGCAACCGACCTGGCTTTCCGTTTGGAGCAGCTAAACCGTGAATTCTTCAGTACCGTCAGTGGATTTGCGACTCTTCAGCGCGAGGGGCAGCAGCAAAGCAACTACTCATGGCAGTCGCGGGTGCTGCCCTCCACGCGCACATTACCTGGCTGGGACGAAGTTGAGCTTAGCTGGGATGCGGCTGGAGAGACAATGGGCCTGTTGCTCAATGCGTTGGCCGAAATCCATAAGGCGGCTTCGGAGTTGTATTCTGACGGTCACGACCAACTGGAGGATGTCATCGGCGATATCAGCAATATCTATCGCAGATTGACCGAAGCCCACGCCAATATTTCGGGAATGATCGGCAAACCGGACCAAGGACAGATCTATTGGATTGAAGTAAATCCAAATGGGAACAGACTCTCATTGAATGCCGCGCCGCTGAGAGTGGGCGAATTGATTGAACGATATCTATGGCATGAAAAAGCCAGTGTTGTACTGACCTCTGCCACCTTGACCGCGCACAATGAATTTCAGTATTTGCGCAATACGCTCGGAGCGGACGAAGCTGATGAAATGCAGCTGGGTTCGCCCTTTGATTATGAGTTAAGCACTTTGCTTTACATTCCGAATGATATTCCCGAACCAAACGTGAACGGCTATCAACAGGCATTGGACAGGGCGATTATTGCAACGGCGAGGACGACCGGCGGAAGGATGCTGGTTTTGTTCACCTCCTACGCCGCACTCAAGAAGACTTCGGCTGCTATCACCGGTCCGCTGGCAAGCGAAGACATCTACGTTTACGAACAGGGCGATGGCGCCTCGCCAAACTCCTTGCTCGAATTGTTCAAATCCACCGAACGCGCTGTCCTCCTGGGCACACGCTCGTTTTGGGAAGGTGTGGATGTGCCCGGTACATCTTTATCGGTCGTTATGATCACCAAATTGCCATTCGATGTGCCAACCGATCCACTCATAGCGGCCCGTTCAGAAATGTACGAGGACCCCTTCAGCGAGTACTACTTGCCCGAAGCTATCTTGAAATTCCGCCAGGGATTTGGTCGCCTCATCCGCACCGCCTCCGACCGCGGTGTGGTCGCGATTTTGGATCGCCGCGTCCTCACCAAGCAGTACGGGCGATTATTCCTGGAATCCCTGCCCCAGTGCACATCCAGGCAGGGACCGATCACGAATTTGGCGCGCGAAGCTGGAAAGTGGTTGGTATCCCTTTGATCTCTGACTCACCCGTAGACCCAATCGAGGCACGGACACCGAGGAGCAATGGTCTCGGTATCTATGTTCGACCGTAAAGTCTCGAAGCTAATTGGCGCAGTTGGATCGGACTTACCGGTTTGAGCAGGACAATGTCGACTTCTTCACGCAAGGTTTCAGCTTCATGGGCATCTGCAGTACACAAGATGGTCTTTGTCTCGGCAAGTCTATAGTCAGATTGAATCTGCCTGTAGATGACCTTGCCCGACGAGCCGGGTAAGTGCAAGTCCAGAACCACGACCGCGGGTATTACCTGGGTGAGCCTGGTGAGTGCAGCATTTCCGTCGGGGATGGTCTCCGTTTCAAACTCGTTCTTCAGGGCAAGCGAGAAAACATCCCCAAGGTCGGGGTCGTCTTCGATGATCAGAGCAATTGGCTTGGCCATATAACCTTTCTCTATATCGCTTATTTTTTATGCGATAGTCCATGTTCTGTGCTGCCCTGTAACAGGCGAAGTGCAGTCTCACGTAAACGGGCAACGCTTACGGGCTTGATCAATATTTCTTCAACCTGACCCTGCAACGATTTGGCAAAATACAAATCGGCGGTGGCTATGATTACTGGAGTTTGGGCCCATTGTGGTTCGGAACGAATCTTATTTAGTATTTCCAGACCCGAGGCAGATGGCAGATGGAGGTCCAAAACGAACAAAGCCGGATTTCTGCCCGATAATTTGTCAAAAATCTGATTCCCTTCCATGTCGATATCGGTTTCAAATCCCGCCTCCCTTAGCGTGGCTTCAAAAATACGGCCAACTTTGGGATCGTCTTCAATGACAAGCGCAAAAGGTTTTGTTGGGGTTTCATCCTCCGGATCTTTCAGAAATGGTAGCGTTATGGTAAATGTGCTTCCACTCCCCATCTTGCTCTTCAGCGTTATTTGACCTTCCATCAGATCCACCAATTGTTTGGTGATGGACAACCCAAGACCGGTTCCGCGGTTATCCCCTGTCAACGCACTATTTACCTTGTGGAAAGGCTCAAAGATTTGTACTTGGTCTTTCTCTAGAATACCCACCCCTGTATCGGAGACTTGAAGACACCAGTGCGTGGAACCGGACCGCGAAAGTTCCGCACGCACCCCTCCTTTTTTGGTGAATTTAATGGCATTGGCAATCAGGTTGATCAAAATCTGTTGAAGGCGTCGCTCATCACAGATCATCGAATTCGGAAAATCTGGTGCTATGGATGTGGTAAGTGTCAACCCCTTGCTTCGCGCCAATACTGACATGGAGGTCTCGACGCGCTCAAGGATCGCTCTGGGGGAACCGGGCTCCATTTTCAAGATGAGCGTTTTGGCTTCGATCTGGGCCTCGTCCAACAGCTCATTGATCATTGATGCGAGATAGTTTGTGCTCTCGATGATGTTGCCTGCGGCATCCCTCTGGTCCTTGGAGAGCTCACCGAATGCATTTTCGTGGAGTAGCTCGGCGTATCCAAGGATTGCTGAGAGCGGAGTCCGCAGTTCGTGACTTACACTGGCCAGTAACTTGCTCTTGAGCCGGCTGGCCTCCAGCGCCTGGTCCCGCGCGATCGCCAGCGCTTCCTGTGCTTGCTTAATATCGTTTATGTTTCTCGCGACAGCCTGAAAACCAAGGATCTCTTCACCGTCTCTGATAATTTGCACGTTCTGCCCTAACCAGATATCCTGCCCGTCTGCAGTTCGCACGGGAAATTCATAATAGGTGTTGGTTTGTCCGCTCAGATATTGCCGGTCGTAAAATCTCTTTAGTCTATTGCGCCAATCCGGCGCCGCCAGGTCCAAAAAATGTCTACCTAGAACATCGGCGTCGCTTTGGAAGCCCATTAAGTGAAAAGCTGTCGGGTTTGCATAGTTAAAATACCCGTTCGGATCCGTTCGATATATGATGTCGCTGGCACTTTCAACGATTTGACGATAACGAGCCTCGCTCTCCTGCAAAAGAGCCTCGGTCCGTTTACGTTCTCTAATTTCACCAAGTGCCGAGTTATAAAGATTGGCGTTATCCAACACCAATCCCGCCAATTGACAAAACAGGATGCCGATTTGCATTTGTTCCGGAGTAAACGAATAATCGGCTTGAGAGCGCCCCAGGCTCAAAATACCCAGGCACCGCGTCCCCGCCATTAGAGGAATCTCAGCAAGCCCATGGATGGATAATCCGTCCTGCATCTTCCCCTGTTCCGATTGAGCGGAGTAATCATCTAAAACAACCGGGCTGGCTGTATCGTAGACCTCCCAAGATATCTTGGCCCGGTCACGTTCCAGATGTTCGTTTCTTAAGAAATCAAGATTCTTGGTTGTAGATCTGACAACCAGGTTGTCGCCTTCTTTAAGGATAATTTGGCTAAAAGGCGCGTCCAATAGCTCGGCTGCTCTAGCGACAATAGCCTGTAGCAGTTCATCCGTCTCCCGCACATCCAGCAGGTCGAGAGTGAATTGGTGCAGCATGGAGAGGGATTCGTTCCGCTCTCGTAGCTGCTCCCGCAACTTCCTCTGTTCTGTTATATCTTCCTTGACAGCTACATAATGAGTGATTTTTCCCTGCGTATCACTGAGCGGCGAGATGGAGGCAAGCTCCCAATATAAGTCGCCATTCTTCTTCCGATTACAAAACTCGCCGCGCCATTCCCTTCCCGAGGTTATCGTTTGCCAAAGATCGCGGTGCACTTCCGGCGGCGTCTTCCCGCTTTTCAGGATCCGCGGGTTCTGGCTGATTGCCTCCTGCATGGAATAACCGGTAACCTCAACGAATTTCGGGTTCACATATTGGATACTGCCGGCCGAGTTGGTAATTACAATGGATGCAGGGCTGGCTTCCAGGGCACGCCACCGAAGACGCATTTGTTCTTGTGCCTGTCGTCTCGACGTAATATCCTCAACAACCCAAAGGATTTCGTCGTCAAGGTCCGGTGGATTGATCGCCCGCCCCATGATATTGGCCCAAATCCTGATGCCATCCTTTCGTTTTAGCGGCACTTCAACGGTGACTGCCTCGCCGCGAGCCAGCCCCCCATTTACCAGTTCCGCAAAACTCGAATTCTGGTCGCCTTCGGGATGCTCCAGCAACATTTCGAATAAGTCGATATCATCAGCAGAGTATCCCGTTACAACTCGCGCTCGGTTATTGCCCCAAACGATCTTATGATTCTTCTGGAGGGCAACACCAACGGGTATGTTTTCCAGGATGATCTCCTGCTGACGGGTAAGCCGGTCTATTCGCTCTTCAACCAGCTTGCGCTGGGTGATATCGTGTAGGGTGATCACTCTGCCTGCAAAGTTCGACCTCCGGTCGTAGAGAGGCGCCAGGTGCAATTCGAACCACCGCTTTGCGTCGTCCTCGCCGATGGATATTTCATCATGTGCTTCCATCCGATCGCCGTATTGTTCGACCAGTCGCGGCCACGGTCTCAGGATATCCAGTGCAGCTTTACCGATGACATCAGAGATTGTTAAGTGCATAATAGCGGTCGCCGCGGGGTTAATGTCGGCTACCCTGCCCTGCGCATCGACCACAATCATTCCGTCGTTCATTTCTTGGACCACCATGCCTCGAGCAATCGGCGTTAAGTCGACCATCCGAAAGCCAAAAACACCCCAGGCAAGCGCCGCGACCGTTAAAAGTAAAAGCAAACGGGGTTAAATCAAGGTATGGGATGGGGCTTCTACCGGAAAGATAGAGGATATTTCCCGCCCATGGGGCCACGACCGCCACAAGTAAAGCCAGCGCCTGGCGACGATATAATTCCTGCTTGCGCCAGATCAAGCGCCGGATAATAATGATCGTGCCAATTAACAGTAACGCGTAGGAATAAATGGAATGAACCCAAAACCATAATCCATGGGATACCCCAAGCGCAGAGAAATCGTTGGTTCGGCTGAGATAGAAACTGCTCCAGATCAGCCCATTGGAATCGGTGGTCAGCGCGAGCACGACGGTAATGCACGGAATTATCGCAAGGCCAGCAATGGCCCTCATCGTCAAATTCTTGCCTCTATTGGAGTGGTTGTTGGCAAATAACATCCACAGGAGGGGTGCGGAGGCGATCCCTAGATATTGAATTTTTCCAAAGAGCAGCTTGGTGGCCAGGTTGGCGCCCGCAATTTCCAAGGCATAGCCTAAAGACCATTCCACGATGGACGCGGCCATAAGCGCCAGCCAAATTGCACTGTCCGACCTTGAGCGTCGCAACCAGGCATAGGTGGCTACTCCCCCTGAAATTAGAGAGGCACCTATCAGCGGCAGTATGTATGGTGAGTATTGAAATTCCACGGTTGTCCCTTATTTAGATGGTGATTTTGCTGGTCTCGTCAATTCTGGTTGTCATTCCATCGATAAATGAAGCCCGCGCGAAAAAATCTCGCCTGATGTTATCCATTATAGGTTATGGCTAACAAAAAACATATATGCGTGTCGTGATGAATACATTACAATGCCCTATCAAATGCGCTATCTTTATCGATTTTCTCGCAATTGTCGATTTTTGCAGCACCTCCCTATCCAAATCGTTCCGCAGAGGCGCAGGAATCTCACCTTAGGAGTTTGGTACATGCAAATCTCGACCTATCTTTCCCGTATCCATTACAACAAAGCCCTTCACTTGGATTATGAAACTCTTCGCACGTTGCACAGGGCTCACATGCTTGCGGTCCCTTTCGAGAATCTGGATATCGTGCCGCTTCATCGCCCAATCCACCTTGACCAACAGGCTTTATGGGACAAGATTGTCCTTCACCGGCGAGGCGGCTTTTGTTATGAGCTGAACGGTCAGTTTGCCTGGCTCTTGAAGGAAATTGGATTTGAAGTCACTTATCTCAACGGTCGCGTATATGATGGCCGCGACCAGCGCGGACGCGAGTTCGACCACCTTACCCTGCTCGTTAAAATCCCCAAACACACTGAAGCCTGGCTCGCTGATGTAGGTTTTGGAGATTCGTTTCTGGAACCGCTAACTTTCGAAGATGGTCGCGTGCAAATTCAGGGGTTGCGTGCCTATAGATTGCAGCGCGTTCAGGACGGGCTGGACATGCTGCAACGGGATTATGATGGAAAGTGGAAACGTCAATATTTCTTCGATCTGCTGCCGCGCAATTTTCCAGGCGATTACGAGGCTGCCTGCTCCTATCACCAGGCTTCACCTCAATCGGGTTTCACCCGCGGCAGCGTCATTACGATCGCCACCCCGAAAGGTCGGGTGACTCTGGATGAGGACAAAGTCATCATTACCAACCGGGGCCGGCACGAGGAAAGGCCTGTCAGGCAGGGAGATAGACCCCTTTTACTTCAAAAATACTTTGGAGTGGAACTATAGATTCCGCCGCCGCGGAATTGCCGGTCTTATGCCCGGATCTTGAACATTTGCATCAACTTCATTGCCAGGTTTAGGTCTCCACCCAGCTTGATCTTGCCCTGCATGAATGCCTGCATCCCGTCCAATTCGCCGGTAAAGATCTTAACGTAATCTGCAGAATCAGCTGTCAGCGTCATCGTTGGCTTGAAATGCGGGATACCCTGTGCGACCTCACACTTCCCATCCTTGATGGTTGCGTTCCACTCGCCGGCTTCCGAGCCTGTGAACTTAAAGTGTACAACAGCATCCACACCGGTGGCTTTTTCCGGAATAAAGGCGCCCGGCATTTTCTCCATGAGCTCAGAAATGGTTAGAGGCATTTTCATACTCCTTTGCGTTGATCCGTCAAATCGTTTTAGAGGCTTTAAGCTTCTAGCGGTTATTGCAGGTTTTCAAAGATCGCAGCCGCTCCCATGCCTCCGCCAATGCACATCGTTACCATGCCACATTTCGACTTCCGGCGGCCCATCTCATAGATCAGTTGAGTTGTCAGTTTTGCGCCTGTACAGCCGAGGGGATGCCCGAGCGCGATCGCACCTCCATTGACATTGACTTTCTCTTCATCGAGTTCAAGTTCGCGAATGACGGCCAGGGACTGTGCGGCAAAAGCTTCGTTCAATTCTATCAAATCAATGGTTTCTAATGTTAATCCCGCGGCCTTCAATGCCTTTGGGATCGCTGCGATCGGGCCAATACCCATCAACTCAGGCGCGACGCCTGCCACGGAGAACGCCACAAGGCGCGCCAGGGGCTTTAGCCCTAATTGCCCGGCCTTTGCAGCAGACATTACGATTACACCCGCCGCGCCGTCTGACATCTGCGATGAATTTCCCGCCGTAACCGTGCCGCCCTCCTTGAACGCGGGCCGGAGCTTGGAAAGTGCGTCCAGGCTGGTATCGGCTCGCGGACCTTCATCCCTTTTCACGGTGAATTTCTTTTTGACAGGCTTTTGGTCGGCATCAAGTTCAGTGATTTCTACATCGACGGGCACCAGCTCGCGATCAAAGAGCCCAGACTCGACTGCCTTTGCAGCCTTCCTGTTGCTCTTCAGCGCAAAAGCATCTTGATCTTCGCGGCTGATTTTGTATTTCATGGCAACGTTCTCAGCTGTCAAGCCCATGTTGGTATAGTATTGCGGCAGGTCTTGAGCAAAATGCGGATTCGGGGAGAACTTATAGCCGGTCATTGGAACCATGGTCATGGACTCCGCCCCACCCGCAATGGCAGTGTCTATTTGGCCGGATTGGATGGCGTAAGCTGCGTGTACGATCGCCTGCACACCAGAGGCGCAATACCGATTAATCGTTTCTCCCGGCACCGAAAAAGGTAAACCGGCCCGCAAGGCGATCATGCGCGCCATATTCAGTCCTTGCTCACCCTCCGGGAAAGCACAGCCGATAATCACGTCCTCGATCTCCTCCGGTTTGAGGTTTGGCGTCTGTGCGAGCAAAGCATGGATCACGGCAGTTGCCATTTCGTCCGGGCGAACTGTGGCAAGCCCTCCCCGCTTCGCCTTTCCAACGGGTGTCCTGACTGCAGATACGATAACCGCTTCTTTCATAGAGTGCTCTCCTCAAATAGGTCTTCCTGGACGGCAGCCCGATTCTGGGTCTTATTAATTCCTTAACGGCTTGCCGGTCTGCAATAGCGACCACATGCGTTCCTGCGTCTTTTTTTCACCGCAGAGCGAGAGAAATCCTTCGCGTTCGAGGTCGAGAATATATTGTTCGCTTACCCATTGCGGCTTTGTAAGCTCGCCGCCGCACATGACATAGGCCAGTTTGTCCATAATGTGATGATCATACTCGCTGATATATTTCCCTTCTTTGAACATCCAGGTGCCTATGCGCAAGGCGGCTTGCATGTCGCGTCCGGGAGCATAGATCAATTCAGGTGCTGGCGGCCGATACCCTGCAGAGGCCATGTGTAAGGCTTCACGCTTGGCCTCTGCCAGCAAATGCTCGCGGTTCATAACAATGCGATCTTGATGATTTAGAATAGCTCTCCCGCGCGCATCTTCTGCTGATGTGGATACGCTGGCCTGCCCTATCTGCACATAGGCCCGCTGCAGGTGCGAAAGTACCTCCGCGTTTTCCGTACGCATGGGCGGGTTGACTATACGCCGCATTATCTCCTTCGTCCCCGCACCGGCGGGAATTACGCCCGCCCCCAGCTCGACCAAACCAATATAGGTCTCTGACGCAGCCACCACCCTGGATGCATGCATTACGATCTCACAGGCGCCACCCAGGGCAAGGCCCATGGGTGCAACAATGACTGGTTTTGGGTAATAACGCATTCGCATGTTAAGATCTTGGAGCTTTCTTACCGATTGATCGAGCGCGTCCCACATGCCTTGCTGCGCGGCCATCACCACCATGAACAAATTTGCACCGGCACTGAAGTTATCAGCTTGAGTACTGATTACCAATCCATAAAAATCATTGCCCACATGTTCCAGGGCATCCTGGGTGATGGCAAAAATATCGTCGTCAAGCGTGTTCAATTTGGTATGGAGGTCCACGCAGGCGATGCCGTCGCCCATGTCGTACAGTGTTGCGCCGGAGTTCTCGTTGATGACCGTCTTCTTCTTGAGGACCATCGCACCCACGGATTCCCCGGTGCGAACGTACTTCCCCTTCGCGACCTCATAGACTCCACTTTTCGACCCATCCTTGTACCGGTAGAATGAGTCAGCGCCCGACTTCAACATGGTTTCCACCCACTCGGCCGGAGGGTAACCGGTAGCCTTCATCTTCTTCACTGTGTCTCTCACACCTAGCATGTCCCACATCTCGAAGGGACCGGCTTCATAGCCGAATCCCCAGCGGATGGCTTCGTCTATCGGCTTGGGACTGTCCGCTATCTCTGTCAGCAAAGAGGCTGCATATTGGAATCCCTGATAAACGAGGGCCTGGACGAGCTGACCCGCTCTATCCCTCTCGCCGAGCAGGATTTTGAGTCGCTCCCCGAGCTGAGTGGCCTCTTTCGCTTTGCCGAGGGAATCAAAACGCGGTTTGGTAGGCGGTGTGTGTTCGAAACTTTTTAGGTCAAGCGGCCAGAATTCCCTGCTTCCATCTTCCTTGCGGACTTCCTTATAGAAACCGATTTTGGTTTTATTACCGAGCCAGTTCCGTTCTATCAAGGTTTCAATCAGTTTGTTCTGACGACTGCCGTTAAGATATGTTTGTGCCAGTTTGTCATTCGGGATTAGCGGTGCAAGATTCTTGCCAACATGGTCCCAAACATCCACGCCCACCAGGTCGATCAGCCGGAATGTGGCTGTCTTGGGCCGCCCCATCACGGGACCAGTTATCGCATCCACCTCATCTACCGTATAGCCATTGTTCAAAATAAAATCGAGTGCGAAGGCTCCACTACCGAAGGCCAGCCGGTTTCCGATGAAGTTAGGTGTATCCTTGCAGACCACGACACCTTTGCCGAGCCTGTTCTCTCCAAAATGTGAGATTAGTTTGATAACTTCCCGATCCGTGCCCGCAGTCGGGATGACCTCCAGGAGTTTTAGATATCGGGGAGGGTTGAAGAAGTGAGTTCCAAGGAAGTGCTTGATAAATCCTTTGGACCTGCCGCGCGCAATTTCCTGCACCGGGATGCCCGAGGTATTGGTGCTGACTATGCCCGACTCTTTCCGGAGCGCATCGATACGCGCCATCAAGTCACGCTTGACCTGAAGGTTCTCGACTACCGCCTCAATGACCCAGTCTGCCTCGCGCACAACTCCGAGATCATCTTCAAGGTTGCCGAGACTGACCAGTGTCTTTAGTTCAGATGACATCAGGTTTGCGGGTTTAGCCTTCAGGCAGCGATCCCATCCGTCTGCAACTATTTTATTGCGCACGGTCTTGTCTTTCCCTCTGGTCCCCTCAGGAACGATATCCAGAAGGGTCACTGTGACTCCCGCATTCGCGAGATGGGCCGCGATTGCCGCCCCCATAGTCCCAGATCCGATCACGACCGCTTTATTGATCTGTAGAGTCATCTCTCCTCCGCACTAACACCCATCATCGCAGTTCATTCCCACCGTAGCCCAAAATGTGGCGGGCAACAACGAGGCGGTTGATTTGCCCCGTTCCCTCATAAATATCTGTGATCTTTGCATCCCTGAACCACTTTTCAGCGAGGAATTCGCGGCTATAGCCAAGGGGGCCCAGGATCTCAACGGTTTTTTGGGTGATCTTTGTGGTTACATCGCCGGCCTTCACCTTGCACATGGAAGATTCGAGCGCGTTTGGCATTTTATTGTCTGCCATCCAAACGGCTTTGATAACCATCAGCCAGGCAGACTTTAGCATGATTTCCATGTCTATTACCTCGCGCTCAACGTTTGTTAATTTCTGGCGTGGCAACCCATAGCGGATTGAGATGTTATTCTCCTTGAGCTTTTCTTTCAGGAATTCGAGAGCTGCTCTGGCAACACCCAACCCGGAAGCTGCGACGAGCGGCCGGGTGGCATCAAAAGTTGCCATCGCGCCCTTGAAGCCCTTCAAATCCTTCCCGATGGTCGGGCTGCCGAGAATATGATCAAAAGGCACGCGTACATCTTGGAGGGAGATCGCGGCGGTGTCACTGACGCGGATTCCCATCTTCTTTTCCAATCTTGCCACGCGTATTCCAGGCGTCCCACTCTCGACGACGAACGCCCGCATGCCCGCCCGCCCCGCAGATGGATCGATGGATGCCCATACTACGATGAAACCTTGTCCGAGCTTCTCGTATTTGGTCAGGGCTTTATCGCCGGCTGTGACAAAGATCTTTTCGCCGTTGATGACCCATTCTCTTGTGTTTTCGTCCAATATTGCCCGGGTTCGAATGGCAGATGTATCCGAGCCCGCACCTGGCTCGGTCATGGACATGGCGGCAAACGTTGGTTTCTCCCCGCCGAATCGTAAGAGGAACTTGTCTTTTTGCTCCTTGTTTGCAGCCGCCTGAACTGCGGCGGCCCCAAGCCCGCCTCCGGGTGTGTCAAGGTACATGCCCACATCACCCCAGGCCAACGTTTCGATCTGGGCGGCTAATATTTGGTAAGCGATCGGCGGACGACTTTCTTTCTGCCCGGAAGTCTCTTTTTCATCAGGTTTTCGTTCGTTTGGCGCAAGGGATCCGCCGCCCATGGCCTTGCTTGCCATATGCATAAATTCGATGTAATCCCAGGGAATTTCATGCTCATGCTCATCAAAATATCGCGACTTGGGGCGCATCATCTCTTCTGCAACCGTCTTGAGCACAAACTGTGCCTTTGCGACTGGTTTCGGGGCATCAAATTCGATTGCCATATCTTCCTCCTATACCATGGCGAAACCGGTGAACATTTCAAAGCCGCGTCCATTCCGCATCCACATTTCGACTGGATGCTCACGAATATAACCGTGCCCTCCCAGGATTTGCACTGCCCGGTCTGTGACCATCATGGCCATATCCATTGCGGCAACCGATGCAAGGTAAGCCTCTGTACAAGAGTCGTCTTTCTTTTCGTCCAGCTTCCAGGCGGCCTCCCATGTAAGCAGCCTCACAGCCTCTAGCTCAGTGCGCATCTCGGCCAGCATGAAAGCCACGGACTGTTTCTGTGCTATCTTAACGCCAAAAGCCTCGCGTTCTTTTGCATAGTCGCGTGAATATTCGAATGCGGCTTTCGCAACTCCGATTGCGGCCGCGGCTTGTGCTACGCGCATGGACGCGAGAACCGGACCAAAGTCGTGACCCGAGGGGCCGCCCAATCTATTGGAGCTCGACACCTTGACGTCCTCCAGGTTCACCTGATATAGGGGAATAGCATTCAGGCTCATCAGCTTTCCCTTCTCTTCTGAAACGGACAGCCCGGCCGTTTCCTTTGGAACAATAAATCCTTGGGTTTGGTCTTCCAGGTTTGCATATATTAATAGGGCCTTGGCCTCCGTTGCAAACGGCACATAGAATTTTTGGCCATTCAAAACATATTGATCTCCCATGCCCCGAGCCGTGGTTTTTAGGGCCAGGGGATCGAAATCAAAAGAATGTTCAATTAATCCGGAGGTGTAGGGTTGCCAGCTGTCTTTGGCAATCTCAGGGAGATAATCTTGCTTTTGCTGCTCCGATCCCACAAGCAAAATGGGCAGCGCAAAAAGACCGGGGCAGCCAATTGCAAAGCTGAACGCCAGGTCTCCAAACGCCAACTCTTCCAGGGCCAGTACACCCGTCAGTGCCGAACGATCGCCGAAGCCGCCATACGCCTCGGGGATCGAAGCCTGGATCAACCCAAGTTCCCACCCTTTGTTGATAAGTTTCTTGGGTAATTCTCCGCTTTCTTCTGCTTCGCGCGCCGCCGGCCGCAATTCGGTCACCGCGTACCGATTAACGGCCTCGGTCAACATTTTTTGTTCTTCGTTGGGCTCAAAAGAGTACATTCCCGCTCCTCTCACTTGACTAACAAACCACGGAACAGCAAGTCCGCGTATTGGTTTCCTATTTCCTCGATCGATAACTCTCCATCGGGGCGAAACCATGTGAGTGTCCAATTGAGAGTACCCATTAATCCTCGGAGTGCCAGGCCGCTATCCTGACAGGCAAACAGATTTGATTTCACACCCTCGTTCAGCACTTCCCGCCAGAGAGCCTCAAATCGATCCCGATGGGGCACGTGGCGGGCATGAGATTTTCGATCAAGGGAACGGTGTTCGAATAAAAGCACCGAGGAAAGGTCCGGATTTTCTGCCAGGGATTGCAGATAGACGAGGATCATTTGGCGCAATTTTTCATCCGCCGGTATTGACTTCTCGAGGATTGGAGTGATCCGGCTTGTAAGCATCTCCAGCGCACGGTCAAGAAGCGCCAGGAGGATTTCCTGTTTCGAGGCAATGTGGTGATACAGGCTCGCTTTTTGCAGATTCACAGCACTGGCAATATCGGCCATGGAAGCGCCGCCATACCCTTTTTGACGAAAAACCAATGCGGCAGCATCCAAAATATCTTCTCTTGTCATTTCTGCTCCCTACCGAACGGTCGGTAGCCACAAGATACACCTGATCAGCCGTGATGTCAAGGAATTTCAACGTGCCTGCGTGTTATAATAAATTTATGGCAACGCCCAATCCGCAGTCTCAAACGAATATTCCTGTTCCTCCTCCGTTAACTCCAGAACAAATCGCGGCGCAAAAAGCCCAGGAGCGGCAGACCAGGACGATTATGGTCGCGGTGATCGCGGGTGTCATCGTGATTCTTGCGGGCCTCGGATTGGCCGTTTATGCGCTTCTCCAGCCAGGTACTCCGACAGACCGTATCCGCGATATTTTTATCATCATCGTAGCGCTTGAAACACTGGTTATTGGCGTTGCCTTGGTCGTTTTGCTGATCCAGTTAGCCAATTTGATCAACTTGCTTCAAAACGAGGTGCGTCCGATCCTCCGCTCAGCCGACGAGACGATAAACACCCTGCGCGGCACTGCGGAATTCTTGGGTGAAAGTGTGGTTGAACCCGTCATCAAACTCAATGGTTACCTGGCCAGCATTCAACGTGTGTTAGAATTGATGGGACTGAAACAAAAATAGTTCTGAAAGGAGAATATCCCATGTCGTCTGATCGCGATGAATTTGGTGCCTTTCTCGTCGGCTTTATCGTCGGCGGTTTAACAGGGGCCGTGGTATCTTTGTTGTTCGCACCACAAAGCGGGGAAGAGACTCGAGCCCTTATCCGCGACAAGAGCATAGAGATACGTGACAAAGCTACAGAATCTGCGGAAGAAGCCCTGGACCGCGCGGAAGCCGCAGCTGCTGATGCGCGCGTACGCGCCGAGGAATTGACTAAGATCGCCCGGCTTCGAGCCGAAGAATTGGCAAGGGAAGTTCGTACCCGAGGCGAGGGCGCACTGGAAGCGGTGCGTAGGCCTGCTGCCAAGTCTGCCTCAAAGAAGTCGGATGGCGAAACGCCGGCGGCTGCATAGACGCCAATTGGTAGCAACAAGGGTTTGACCCGGGATGGGTCAAACCCTTATTTTATTTGCGGTATTGCCATGGGCTTGTTTCGCCGCTTTATGCGATTTTTCTTTCACCACATTTATCATACCTTTGCTTGGACTTATGACTTCGTCGCTGCCATGGTGTCTCTTGGTCGTTGGGATGACTGGATTCAAACCGTAATCCCATATGTTCGCGGCTTGAGTATCCTTGAAATTGGGCATGGTCCCGGACATCTTCAAATCAAATTAATGGGTGAGAAACGGTTTGTGGTCGGCCTGGATGAATCAAAACAAATGGGCCGGCTTGCAAAACAGCGTCTCGTGAAAGCGGGCCGGCGCAAATTCAATTTGGCCCGCGCACGCGGGGAAATGCTTCCCTTTGCGCCAGATGCGTTCGACACAGTGGTGTCGACTTTCCCAACTGAATACATATTCGATACAAATACATTACTGGAAATCCATCGGGTCCTTCGCGGTGGAGGGCTGCTTGTCATTTTGCCCGCGGCGTGGATTGTCGGCCAACGTTTTTTGGAGAGAAGTGCAGCATGGTTATTCAAAATCACCGGCCAGGCTCCTGATGTTTCCCAGGCAGTGATCAGCCAGCGCATTCAGCCTTCATTTGAGAGGGCCGGCTTCACGACGGAGTTTCACACGGTGGAAACAAGGTCCAGCGTCATCATGATAGTAGTCGCCCGTAAATCATTGGGTGAGATATAATCTTCAAAGCCTGCCGGATCAAAAGGAACCTATGTTTGCAAAGCTGCGTGAACCCGTTAACGGATTAACTCATTTCTTCGCTGCCATCGTTGCGGCTCTCGGCTTGATTGTATTGATTGTATTAGGTTGGCATAGCCTGGCCAAAGAGATATCTTTGAGTATCTACGGGACGAGCCTCATCCTGTTATTCGCCGCGAGCGCCACTTACCATATGGTGAAGGCCAGGCCCGGAGTCATAGCTATCCTTCGTAAGATCGATCATTCTGCGATATTTCTGCTGATCGCGGGTACGTACACGCCGTTCTGCGTATTAATGTTCACGGGCTTCTGGAAATGGGGGCTGCTCGGAATCATCTGGCTTTTGGCCATTGTCGGCATAGTCGTGAAGGTGATGATTTCGAAGGCGCCCCGTTGGCTCCATGCGGGGGTTTACATCGTAATGGGCTGGCTCTGTTTGGCGGCGATCGGTGAAATGCTCCGGGTGCTGCCGCCAGGTGCGATTGTATGGCTTATTGCCGGCGGAATCATTTACACATTGGGCGCCATCGTCTACATCACAAAGGCTCTCGATTTCTGGCCCGGCAAATTTGGCTTCCATGAAGTCTGGCACATCTTTGTTATCTTGGGGGCGCTGGCCCACTTTATAGCCATTGCGGGCTATGTGGTGCCTCACGCTTTTTGATCGCTTGGTCTTTTCAGTAAACGATCTTGTAGAAAGCCTCGATGATTTTTACATTCTCGGTTGGTTGATCCCGCACATGAAACCTCCTCTTTTGTCCCGCCTTAGAGCCGCCTCACCCATCTTCTTGATCCTTGGGCTTATTTTTTTTGTGATAAGTCTCTCAACAGACCAGAATGTTTTTACCTGGATCGCCATCGTCCTTCTGCTTATTTCATTGATTTCAGGCGGGAGATGGCTGAGAAGGCGTTAGTTCCGGGCGGGCGATGATAATAGTCCGGACTGGTATCCATCTGCTCAAACATCAATCTATGTTGAATCGATGAGCAGGCTGGTTTATCTGGAACCTTAGCCATGATCCCGTTTTCGTAATCAAGAGTTGGCCCCATTCTGAGATGAAGATGAACTGCTCCAAGCCCTTGACCGGCTTTTATCTCTTAGCTATAATATTTAGGTTCAACCTAAATATCGTTTTAGTCATATTATTTTCAAGAAGGGCTTCATGCGAGTCAATATAGAACAACAGGTGGTGGAGTTCGTCGTATTTTTTATCCTGTTTGCTTCGCCTTATTTCTTCCCGCCGGGACCATCCGATGGCTTTCCGGCTGGGTCTTTCTGCTCCTGTTTTTTGGTTTCTACGCTTCAGTCACGTTATGGTTGTATAGGCACAATCCGGGGTTGATGCAGGAGCGACATCACTTGGCTAGTTCTGATCAGCAAGGTTGGGACAAACTTCTCTTTCCTCTCATGTTAATCTTTCCCTTTTTGTGGCTGGCATTTATATGGATGGACGCTGTGCGCTTTCACTGGTCGGTCATGCCTGGCTGGCTCCAGCCGGTCGGGGTGATCATTCTATTGAGTTCGTTTTACCTTTTATTCCTGACCTTTCGTGAAAACTCCTTTCTTTCCCCTGTCGTCCGCATTCAGAAAGAGCGCGGGCAGACCGTCGTATCCATGGGCCCTTATCATCTGGTCCGTCACCCCATGTATATGGCCATGCTCATTTTTATTACCGGTACGGCCTTATTGCTGGGCTCCTGGTATGGATTGCTTCTAGGATTGATTTATATCGTCGTTATTGCCAGACGGGCGCTGCTCGAGGAGCGCACGCTGCGAGATAAGCTGCCCGGTTACGCAGCCTACATGCAAAGCGTGAGATATCGCCTTATTCCCCATATCTGGTGAGAGAAAGGCCTGGCCAGATTAATAAACCTTGCGATCAATTACACCCTGATGCCTGAACCTCTGACCGATTCGATCCAGGATTACTTAAAATCCATCTATGACCTTACAGAAGGGGGCCAACCCGCCAGCACCAATGCGCTGGCTGCGCGTCTCCGCATCAAGCCTGCTTCTGTCACAGGTATGCTCCAAAAGCTTGCCGCGGCCAAATCTCCCCTCGTTGATTACCGCAAACATCAGGGGGTAAGGCTTACGGCCAAAGGCCGTCGTGCGGCTTTGGAAGTAATTCGCCACCATCGTCTGTTGGAAAGCTGGTTGGTGCAATCACTGGGTTATTCATGGGATGAGGTTCACAATGAAGCCGAGAAATTGGAGCATGTGATTTCGGAGGATTTCGAAAACCGGATAGCCAATGCATTGGGTAACCCTTCTCGTGATCCCCATGGAGATCTCATACCTACCATGGATTTAACAATGCCCGAGGATCTTTCAACCCAGCTTTCTTCACTACGGCCGACTCAAAATGCGGTTATACAACGTGTAAAAACCGACAATGTAGAGCTGCTTCGCTATCTTGAAGGGCTGGGACTCATTCCCGCTGCAAAGGTGGAAATCATTGACTATTCACTGTATGACAATAACATCACACTCAAAATTAATGGGCGTGTGGCTGTACTGGGCCCAGCGATTACGAATCGCGTATTTGTCGAGACTGTCTAGGCGCAAACTACTTGTTCCAACCACTCCTATGAAATAGTGAGGAAATCTATGAGCGATCAAAATCCAAGAAAGCACCAGGGCATTTCTCTTGCCGAAGTACATGAATCAGTCGTGGTACCCTCAAAAGGTTCCTCATGGCTCAGTTGGCTGGCAATCACCGGCCCGGCTCTGATGGTCTCGGTGGGTTATATGGATCCCGGAAACTGGGCAACCGATCTGGCCGGGGGCAGTCAATACAATTACACCTTGATCTGGGTGCTCCTGATGTCAAATCTTATGGCGATCCTGCTGCAGAGTCTCGCCGCCCGTTTAGGTATTGTCAGTCGCCGCGATCTGGCCCAGATCAATCATGAAGAATACCACCCGGCAGCCAACATTCCTCTCTACGTGCTGGCCGAGATCGCCATCACGGCTACCGATCTCGCTGAAGCATTGGGCTCGGCCATCGCATTGCAACTACTTTTCGGCTTACCGCTGATCTACGGTGTGATCATCACGGCATTCGATGTGCTGTTGCTGCTTTTTCTCTCGCATGTGGGTATTCGCAAACTGGAAAGCGTGGTGCTTGCTCTGGTGGCAACCATCGGTGTGTCTTTTATCATTGAGATCATCCTTGGCCAGCCGGATTGGGGCGGCATCGTACGTGGCTTTGTTCCCGCTCTGCCCGATGCCAACGCCTTATACATTTCCATCGGCATTCTTGGCGCCACCGTAATGCCGCATAACTTATACCTGCACTCTTCCCTGGTACAGACTCGCAAGATCGGCACCAAGCCCGAAGATATTCGTCATGCCATCCGCTGGAATAACATTGACTCAGCCCTGGCGCTGAACATTGCATTTTTCATAAATGCAGCCATCTTGGTTGTAGGGGCCGCGGTTTTCTTTCGCAACGGGTATCACGACGTGGCCCAAATCCAGGATGCCTACAAGTTGCTACAGCCGCTGCTGGGAGCGTCCATTGCGCCGATCGCTTTTGCAGTTGGTTTGTTGGCTTCAGGACAGAGTTCCACGATCACGGGCACGCTGGCTGGCCAGATCGTGATGGAAGGCTACCTGAACTTGCGCATACGCCCCTGGCTGCGGCGCGTGATCACCCGCCTGCTTGCCGTTGTCCCGGCGGTGTTGGTTATCAACTTTTATGGCGAGCATTCTGCCACGGGTTTGTTGGTGCTGAGTTAAGTGGTGCTCTCCCTGCAGCTTCCCTTTGCGATCATTCCATTGATCCACGCTGTTGCCAATAAGCAGCGCATGGGTGAGTTCCGCATCGGGCCGTGGCTTCAAGCCCTGGCCTGGCTGGTTGCAGGTGTCATCGTGGCACTCAACATCAAGCTGATTCTGGATCAGATCACGGCCTGGCTCCAACAGGTCGGAGATAAAGCCTGGATTTTGCAAATCACAGTGATTCCAATTATGGGGCTGTTGGCAGTATTGCTTCTGTACATTACGATTCTTCCCTGGTTGCCCCAGCGGATCGGCCAGTTTGGCTGGCCGCGGCTTGCCGGAGTCCATCGCCAAACTACAGAACCATCAACGGCATCTTTGCCACAGCCAAGCCCCTACCAGCGGGTTGCCGTTGCCTTGGATTTTTCAGGCAAGGATGAAAAACTTTTGGCGGAAAGCTTGCGGGTGATTGATAAGGCCCAAACACAACTTATGCTTCTGCATGTGGTTGAAAGCCCCGTCGCACGCACTTTGGGTGCAGAAGGTGAAGATATGGAGACCCTGAGCGACCGCGAGCATCTGGAAAAATTGGTCGACATGATGAAAAAGGCGGGCATTTCAACGGAATGGCGGCTTGCCAGCGGCGACCCGGTTTCCGGATTAGCCAAAATGATAAATGAACTCAAAGCAGATATGGTGATTGTGGGTAGTCATGGTCACATGGGTGTTTCCGACCTCGTCCATGGCACGGTGATCAGCAATTTGCGTCATCAGATTAAGGCCAGCGTCATGATAGTTCCGCTTGGAACCTAAACTCGGTAATTGTGGCAGATGGCATCCAACGGTGACCAAATCGTTTATCACGGATAGCGATACCAGTAGGTTCGCCATCCAGACAAACGTTCGCACGGGACAAGTTGAGGCAGCCGAAAGTCAAGCATCAAGCTTCGCCGCGATTACTATTGCTCCCCGTGGGTCTACATGCTGATCTCTGGATTTATGGTTTGAGGGTACGGTCAAAACCGAGCCCTCAGTCGTTTGATTCGGAAAATCGTTAGTGGCTGTGTTGATAATGCATTATTTGCATTGTTTTAACGCCGCCTTTCGATGCGCCTCTAAAGCGAACTATTGACGGGCGATGCGGCCAATTCCATCACCTGCGCATATATGATATGGCAGGTACGGTATTGGCAGGGCTCGTTCTCAACACTCTTTTTGGCTGGTGGTGGGTGGAGAACGCAGCTGCGCTCCTGTTTCTCATTTGGTTGGTCCGTGAGACTTGGGAAGCTTTTGAAGAGGCCCGAAGCGAAAAAAGTGCACATCGCTGGTCCAATCACGATTGATTGCCTGTATAATATTGTCCATGAATAAAACAGCTCAATCAAAATTCATTAATGGTCTGCTCCTGGCCCTGCAAAAGGAAAGGGCCAGCCAGCGGATTTACGATGCGTTGGCTCAACGGGAAACGAATGAAGCTCGGCGCAATGCCTTGTTGGGTCTGGCTGAGACCGAGCACCGTCATGGAGAGCGTTGGGCAAATCGCCTTATTGAGCTTGGTGTCACCTTACCACCTGACCAGGATACCTTTCGTGAAAGGATCTGGCGCTGGGTTCTGGTTCAAAGTGGGACAGATAATGCCCTGAAGCGCATTGAGAGCAATGAAGTAGACGACACCCAGATGTACGAAACCCTGTCGCAATTGGCCCCAACCGAGACCGATCGAGGCGCAATTCAGTCGGTGAAGCATGATGAAGAAGTACATAGCGGCGCGATGCAAAAAAACAGTAGCCATGCCTCAACCCCCATTACTGGCCCCCAGGCGATGCTGGACACCATCCTGCACCGTGAGAGCTGGCACCGGAGTGGCGGTGGCTGGATCGGCCAGGCTATCTACGGGGCGAATGATGGCCTGGGCTCGGTATTTGGAATAGTATCTGGTGTGTCTGGAGCTACAGCAGGCGGACCCGCGGTTTTGATTGCGGGCCTGGCAGGAATGCTGGCGTCAGCTTTGTCGATGGGATCCGGAGCCTATCTTGCCACGAAGACTGAGCGCGAAGTGCAAGAAGCGGAGATGCGGCGCGAACGCCAGGAGCTGGAACAGCATCCCGAAGAGGAAGAAGAAGAGCTGGCCTTGTTCTATCAACTCAAGGGCGTTCCGGAGGATGAGGCCAAGATTCTTGCCGGGCGCCTGATCGCTCAGCCGGAATTTGCTCTTAAGACCCTGGGGAGCGAGGAACTCGGCTTATCTGAGCAATCATTTCCCAATCCATGGATGTCTGCCCTTTCTGCTACGCTATCCACAGCCGCGGGGGCATTTATTCCTATTGTGCCTTTTTTCTTTACCAGCGGTTATCCCGCCATCATTACCTCGTTTGCAATAAGCACCCTGGCTCACTTTTTGATCGGCGCTGCCAAAACGGTTGTGACCGGTTTGAGTCCCTGGCGAGGCGGCATCGAAATGACCGTTGTAGGCCTGGGGGAGGCTATTATTACCTACCTGTTGGGTCTATCCTTCGGGTCCGTTTTCAAGTAAAGCTGCCAATAATAATTAAACAAGCCTTATTGCCGCTTTAACATCTCTCGGCCTGAACCGGCCTCGAAGTCCTGCGCCGAGGCTAACCTGTTATTCTTCGCCTGTCAGCAATTTGATCCTTTCCCAGGGTTTCAAGTTGGCTTCATCAGCAAGGATCGTTTTTAATTCATACATCTCGTCGCGAAGCGCGGCCGCCTTTTCAAAATCAAGGTTCTTGGCAGCCTCTTTCATCTGCTTTTCGAGCTCTGCCACGATCTTCTGCAATTCACTGTTTGTGGTCTTGTCGTGCCTGGTCTTGTATTGGGCCTTGCCCTCGCCAAGCGCCATGGTCTTTTCTCTGGCCTCGGAAGTCAACTGGTCGGTAATATCCCGGATGGCTTTGTGGATGCTCACCGGCGTGATCCCGTTTTCTTCGTTATATTTCACTTGTTTATCCCGGCGGCGGCTGGTCTCGGAAATTGCGGCTTTCATTGAGTCTGTGATTCGATCTGCATACATGATCACCCGACCGTTCACGTGCCGCGCCGCGCGTCCGGTAGTCTGAATAAGTGCCGTCGCAGAGCGCAGAAAGCCCTCTTTGTCCGCATCCAGAATGGCGACCAGGGAAACCTCAGGCAGGTCCAGCCCCTCGCGCAGCAGGTTAATTCCGACGATCACATCGAAAACGCCCAGCCTCAAATCCCGCAGAATTCCGACGCGCTCTAGAGTTTCGACCTCCGAGTGTAGATAGTGGACTTTCATCCCCAGTTCCATCAAATAATCTGCTAGGTCTTCGGCCATTCTTTTTGTGAGCGTGGTGACTAGGATCCTTTCTCCTCGCTCCACGCGTTTCCGTATCTCTCCAATCAAATCATCCACCTGGCCTTTGGTTGGCCGTACCTCAATCTCCGGATCGACCAGGCCAGTAGGGCGTATGATCTGTTCCACCACCTGATCCGCAATCCCCATTTCGTAGGGGCCGGGTGTGGCTGACGTATAAATTGTGTAACCCATTATTTGCTCAAATTCATCGAATTTCAGCGGGCGATTATCCACTGCGCTCGGCAGGCGGAAACCATACTCAACCAGGGTTTCTTTTCTCGACCTGTCTCCGTTGTACATGCCGCGGATCTGCGGAACGGTCATATGGCTTTCGTCCAGGACAAGCAAATAGTCACTGGGCAGGAAATCAATCATCGTCCAGGGATGTGTACCAGCCGCCCGCCGGTCGAGGTGACGCGAGTAATTTTCGATTCCCGAGCAGTAACCTACTTCTTTGAGCATTTCTAGGTCGTAACGGGTTCTTTGATCGATACGCTGAGCTTCGATCAACTTGCCTTCGGACTTGAAGATTGCGATCCTTTCCTCCAGCTCTTTTTCGATATCTGCAATTGCTTCTTTCAATTTATCGCCCTCGGTGAGGTAGTGCTTTGCCGGATAAATGGAAGCTTCCTCCGGTTCCTCGAAAATTTCGCCGGTCAACGGGCTGAATTGAGAGATCCGCTCTACTTCGTCCCCAAAAAAAGTGATTCGATAGCCTCGGCGGTCTTCATAAGCCGGGATGATTTCAAGCGTATCGCCTCGCACTCGGAAGTTGCCTGGGCGCAATTCCATGTCATTCCGTTGATATTGAGACTCAACCAGTTGCCGTATGAGCGCATTGCGCCGGTAGATCTGCCCCACTTTCATCGTGACCGTTCCCTTCCCAAACTCTTCAGGGCTGCCAAGGCCGTAAATACAGGAAACGGAGGCAACAATGATCACGTCTCGACGCGAGATTAGAGAGGCCGTCGCCGCCAGGCGGAGACGCTCGATCTCTTCATTGATCTCCGTCTCCTTCTCAATATAGAGGTCGTGGCGCGGAACATAAGCCTCAGGCTGGTAATAATCATAGTATGAGACGAAATACTCAACCGCATTCTCGGGGAAGAAGTCTTTGAATTCTGCATATAACTGGGCCGCCAGTGTCTTATTGTGTGCCATGATTAAAGCCGGCATTTGCAGCTGCTCGATCACCGAAGCGATCGTATAGGTTTTGCCGGTACCGGTCGCACCCAGCAGCACCTGGTTTTTCATCCCCTGGCGAACGCCCGCTACAAGTTCGGCAATTGCCGCTGGCTGGTCACCGGTCGGCTGAAAGGGAGCCTGGAGTTTAAAGGTCATAGCATCTCATTTCTTTGGAGAACGTGTGTTCTATTATATATGGTATGGACAGCGGCGTCAATCTGCGAATTCGCATATTCTTATCTTCTTTTCAGGGAGAGAGCTCAGGAACCGTGGTGCTATCAATCAGTGTTCTGTTTTACGCTTTCAAGTGGTAAGGCACATCGATGACGATGCGTTCTAATCCGCTGCGCCGGCGTCCATATAGCAAAGCAGCCTTGATGATGATGGCTTCCTGGTTGTGGAGCAGGTTTTGCCACCAATAGGTAGTGACAAATTCCGGAAGCACAACAACGGCCAGCTGTCCGTCATTATGTTCTTGATCCGTCTTGTCGAGATATTCCAGGAGTGGGCCCACTATGGAACGATAAGGCGAAGGAATAACAGCCAACGGAACGTCGGGCCACCAATCAGCCCACTCCTTGGTCACCCGTGAACCAGAACCGGGTTCCAGTTCTACATAAACCCCGGTCACATCTGGCGAAATTGCTCGTGCAAACAGGACTGCGTTCACCATTCCCCGGTGCACCCCGGAGATCGGGATGACCACTCTGGCCGCACTAATAGGCCGCAGGGAAGGTGGTAAACCGTGCAGTGAAAGCTCCTGTCTGACGATCTGATAATGCGTGTGCACGCGCAGAAACATAAAAACAATCGTGGGGATCAGGAGAATAGTGATCCACGCTCCGGTAGTGAACTTGCTTATGGCAATAACGGTCAGTGTTGTGCCGGTCGCAAGTGCACCGATGCCATTGATCCCGGACTTTAATATCCATCGCCGGCCCCGGTCCTTTAGCCAATGCAGTACCATGCCGGCCTGTGACAGCGTAAAGGCAAGGAAAGCCCCCACCGCAAAAAGAGGTATTAATGCATGCGAATCACCCCCAAAGAATACAATGAGCGCTGCTGTACCCGCGCTCAATAAGATGATCCCGTTGGTAAAACTGAGTTTGTCACCCAGGCTGCTCAGTTGGCGCGGCAGGAAAGTATCCCGGGCCAGGATCGCCGCCAACCTTGGAAAACCCGCAAAGCTTGTGTTGGCTGCCACTGTTAAGATCGCCAGGGTTGCGAACTGGATGACGAAATAGAACAGCGTGGTTCCCACCAGTTTGCGAGACAGGGCGGAAAGAATGGTCTCTTGTGGCCCTGCGATAATTGCGAAAAAATGTGTGAGTGCGGTCGTTCCAAGGAAGAGGATGGCCATGAGAAAGGCCATGACCATCAAGGTTCTTCCCGCATTTCTTGATTCAGGCGGTTCGAAGGCCGGGACTCCATTGCTGATTGCCTCCACACCTGTCAGCGCCGTGCTTCCAGTAGAAAATGCGTGCAAGACCAAAAAGATCGTTACGGGTTGAAAGGCTGGGACTGGCATCGTGTAAACCGGAGCAGCGCCCTCAATGAACAACCGCATAAACCCGAAGACGATCATGATCAAATAAGCTGCTATGAAGAAATATACGGGGATGGCCAATACTGTTCCTGTTTCTTGCAGGCCTCGGAGATTGAGCACTGTAATGATCAGGAGCAGAAAAAGTGCAATTTCGACACGATATTGCAGGAGCACGGGAAAGGCCGACGCAATGGCAGCTACGCCGGCAGTCAGGCTCACGGCAGCATTCAGCAGGTAATCAATAAGCAGCGCCGCGGCCGCTATCAGGCCAGGGACCGTGCCTAAATTCGAGCGAGCTACAATGTATGAACCGCCCCCCGAGGGATAAGCGTGAATGGTTTGAAAATAGGACAGGGCAACGATTGCCAGCAGACCTCCAATTGCGAGGCTGATGGGCAGCGCGTAGGCTAGACCAGCGGCTCCAGCAACGATAAGTCCTAAATAGATCTCTTGATTGGCATAGGCTATGGATGCCAGGGCATCAGGAGAAAATGCCGCGAGCGCCCGCAGTTTATTCAAACGGTGACCCCACCCGGACGAGGTCGGCAGTGCGGGGCCAATAACAAGATCCTTAATGTGAGAGAACATGAATTTCTCCGCTAATACGCAATCCATTTACATTGGATATAATAAATAGGCTGAAATCCAGCTGAACCAATAGGACCAGACAGGAACGGAGTTACACGTGGCTCATAGAGAAATAATCATGGAACCTGACAAAAAGATAGCGCTTGTGGCGCACGATAACCAGAAGCGGGATCTGGTTGAGTGGGCAAAGTTTAATCGCGACCTCCTTGCCCACCACGAAGTCTTCGCCACCGGCACGACCGGGGAGATGCTCGAACGCGAGTTGGGGTTCGATATAATGAAACTTCAAAGCGGGCCTTTGGGTGGCGACCAGCAGGTGGGTGCCATGATCGTCAATGGTGAGATCGATTTCTTGATCTTCTTTTGGGACCCTCTGGAGCCCATGCCGCATGATCCCGACGTCAAAGCACTCCTGCGTATGGCTGCCGTATGGAATATTCCAATTGCCTGTAATAGGGCCAGCGCCGATTTTATGATCTCCTCACCATTAATGGACGGAAAATACAGCCGGTTGGTCCCCGATTACGATGCCTACAGAGCTCGGAAAATACCCGGTGTCCCGGCACCCGGCAATCTACCCGCAAGCACCGACCAGGGCCAACTCTAGTGAGCGAATATATCACTAATATATGAACATACCTGATACTTTAAACGTTACAAGTCGTGAAGATTGGCGCAATTGGCTGAAGCAAAACCATAAGACAGCGAAAGAGATCTGGCTTGTTTACTACAAGAAAGGTAGTGGCAGGCCGCGCATCGCGTATAACGATGCCGTTGAAGAAGCGCTATGCTTCGGTTGGATTGACAGCAACGTCAAAAGTCTGGACCAGGAGCGGTTTGCACAACGATTCTCCCGCAGAAGCCCTAAGAGCCAGTATTCACAGGCAAACAAGGAACGACTCAGAAAAATGATTGCCGAAGGAAGGGTAATGAAAGATGTACTTCCAACTTTGGCAGACATCGCAAACGAGCAATTCGAAATGCCCACAGACATTCTCAAGGCGATCAAATCCAACCCACAAGCCTGGCAGAATTTCCAGCGATTTTCCGAATCTTACCGCCGTATCCGCCTGGCATTCATAGACGGTGCCAGGGACAGGCCCCAGGAATTCCAGAAACGCCTGAATTACTTTATCAAGATGACCGAGAAAGATAAGCAATTTGGATTCGGCGGAATAGAAAAATACTACTGAGCACCCACAACGGATTTCGAATGAATGAAATCCCGATGGATGTCCGCGGTTGCAGGCTAGATGGAGCTTGCGCCATCAGGGATCAAGTCTGTGATTATTTACCTGTTTATTAGTAGGTCAAGGGTTTCCAGGAGTTTTTCCTTCCAGTCCGCCTCTCGCCCAAACATGCACCAATAGGCCCCTTTTCCACCCCGGACTTCCTTGCTGATATCTGCCAAACGCTGGTCCTCCCTCCCCTCGGGTACGGGTGGGTAGCGCAACACCACCTGGCCCGTTTCCCATCCCACGGAAGCCAGCCCTATTTTTTCGGCGCGCAGCTTGACGCGCATCTGATAAAACAAATTTTGCACTGTTTCAGGGATGGGTCCAAAACGATCATTGAACTCATTCGCTAGGGCATCGATTTCGCTCTCGTCACGCAAATCCGCACTCCGGCGATAGAGCCGCAAGCGCAGATCCTGGTCCGAAATATAATCGGCCGGGATCCCGATCGCCAAAGGCAAATCTACATTCACCGGCATGGACACAGGCTGGTTAAAGCTCGAAAGCCGGATATTGCTGGACAGCGGCGGCGGCACGCCACGATCCTTGAGCTTTGCACCCTCAATGCGCCGGATCTGGCGGACTGCATCAGCCAGTAGACGTGTATAGAGATGGAAACCGACCGCTTGGATATGTCCATGTTGCCGCGTTCCCAGTAGCTCGCCTGCCCCGCGGATTTCGAGGTCGCGCATGGCAATTGAATAGCCTGCTCCAAGCTCAGTATTCTCGGCGATGACTTCTAGTCTCTGTTGCCCATCCAGGGTTGGCGAAAGCTTCCGGTGCCGGAAGAAGTAGGCATAGGCGCGGGCGGCCCCGCGTCCAACTCTGCCACGCAGCTGATAGAGCTGCGCGAGGCCGAAGGTGTCTGCGCGGTCAACGATTAATGTGTTTGCGTTCGGAATATCCAGGCCTGACTCGATAATGGTGGTGGACAGGAGGACGTCCGTCTCCCCAGCATTGAATCTGTGCATTACTGCAGCCAGCTCATGTTCGGGCATTTGCCCATGGCCAATATCAACCTGCGCTTCCGGTACCAGCTGGTTTAAGTGCGCCCTCATCGCTTCGATCGTATTCACCCGATTATGCACGAAGAAGATTTGACCTCCCCGCTCGAGCTCGCGCAAGATCGCTTGACGCACCAAATGCGGTGTGTAGGGTCCCACATGCGTAACAATGGGCAGGCGTTCCTCCGGCGGCGTATTGAGATTCGAGATGTCGCGCACGCCTGCCAGGGCCATATAGAGCGTGCGGGGGATGGGAGTGGCCGTCAGAGTAAGCACATCAATTTCCGTACGGAGCTTCTTGAGATGCTCTTTATGGGTGACACCGAAGCGTTGCTCTTCGTCGATGATAACAAGACCCAGTTCCTTGAATTGCACATCCACTGAAAGGAGGCGGTGTGTTCCAATAACAATGTCGATTTCGCCAACAGCCAGGCCCAGCAGGATTTCACTCTGCTCATGGGGCGACCGGAAACGTGAGAGCATCTCGACTTTTACGGGGAAAGCCGCCAGGCGTTGTAGGAATGTTTCGTAATGCTGCTGCGCAAGCACCGTAGTGGGCACCAGGATTGCCGCTTGCTTCCCTTCCATGACCGCCTTAAAAGCTGCGCGGAGTGCCACTTCGGTTTTGCCATAACCAACATCGCCGCAAAGCAATCTATCCATCGGACGCTGTGATTCCATATCGCGTTTTATCTCGGCCAGCGCCCGGGCCTGGTCCTCGGTTTCCACATAGGGGAAACTATCTTCCAGCTCCGCCTGCCATGAAGTATCCGGTTTGAACGCATAACCCTGTGCGATCTGCCGTCGCGCGTATAGGTCCAGCATCTCCTGGGCAACCTCGATTACCGCCTCTTTGACTCGCCCCTTTTTTTCATGCCATTCCTGTCCCCCCAGTCTGTCTAGGGCCGGCTCCGCGCCCTCCGCGCCGACATATTTCGTTAACCGATCAGCCTGGTGCACTGGAACGTACAATTGGGCGCCATTATCATATTCCACGGCCAGGAACTCGCGCTGTAGACCATCCAGATTTCTCTGGACCAATCCCATAAAACGCCCGACTCCGTGGTCGATATGAACAATATAATCACCCGGGCGCAGATCAGCATAGACAGTCTCTGGAGTTTCGGCAACATGTCGTTGACGCGTCCTTGGTTGCGGACGTTCCCAGCCAAATATCTCAGAATCGGTAATAAGGTGGATGTGATCGAGTATGAAACCTTCTGACAATGATGCTTCGACGAGTGCTGTAGGGCCCCCCTCTCCGGGCTCCCCGTTTCCGTCTTCAATAGTCTCTTTCCAAAGTTCTCCTAGCCGCTCTGCTTGTCTGGAGACAATAATCACTTGTTCATTCCGTGAAACCAATTCGGCAGCGTATTCGATGAATGGTTTCAAACGCCCTGCAAATCTTTGCCCCATGGCGAAAGCAGAACCGATTCCCTCGCCCCCCTCTTCAGCAGTCGAATGACCCAGCTCTAACATCGTGAAAGAGTGAAACTCATCCATGAGCTCGGACCAGGGTATATACGGGATGGGGAAGTCTGCTGACAATATCCCTTCTTCAACGCTTTCATCCCTGAGCTTGACCGCCTGTTCTTCGATCTCCGTGACCATACTCTCTACAATGGACAGGTCATCAACCAGGATCAGCGATTCTTTGGGTAGATAGTTGAGCAAACTCGAGGGCTGCCTGTGCAAAAGAGGAATATGAAATTCCGATAGCTCAAGGGGTGCATCATCGGAATCTGCTCCAGCCTGCCCCCCCGATGCGCTATTCGTGCCCTCCGTTTCCGGCCCGATAAATTCTCGGCTGGGAGTAATCAGGACCGAATCCAGCTTTTCTATCGTCCGCTGGGAGGCGGGATCAAACTTGCGAACCGTCTCAATCTGGTCACCAAAGAAATCGAAACGGATTGGCATTTTTTCATTTGGCGGCCAGATATCCTGAATTCCACCCCGGCGAGAGAACTGGCCCGGTTCCGTTACCGTGTTGACACGTTGATATCCTATCCGCGCCCAATCGTGTAGAAGCGTTTCAAGTTGAATGCTCTGGCCCACCGAAAGCCTCTTGCAAGCCTTAAGAAAATCCCTGCGCGGCAAGGTACGTGTCATCAAGGCCCGGGCCGAAGCAACCAGGATGGGAGCGCTGATCGGCTTCCCTACAAACGGTAAATGGTATGCCGCCAGAGCCGTAAGTGCTTGCAGGCGTTCCCTCCTTGTGCTCACTCCCCAGGCGGCCTGCTCGTAAAATAAAGGATTGGGCTCCCCGAAAAAATATCGAGGCGACTTGGCCCAAAATCCTACTTCATCGAAAAGCGATAAAGCATGGTCAGCCCGATCTGTGACCAACAGGATAGGTGCATTAAGATCTAAGTTCAGGGCTGCAAGGACAGGCAAGCGTGCCGAACGCGGCAATGCCAGGCCAGGTTGCTCCTTTCCGCCTCGAATTTGCCCTAATAATTGCTGATATTGGGAAAGTGCCCGAATTTTATCTAGGATGATTTCCATGGTTAAGAAGATCGGATGGGCTTTTGCAACTACAAAGTACCTAAATGGGATTCGACCGATTCCCGTCTACTCTTCTCTAATATCTCCATTGAACTTGTTCATTGCGGTATCCAGCCCACTTACCACATAAGTCAGGGCCGCATCAGCCGCCCGATCCAGTATCGTGGATAGAGTTTTCAGCTCCTCGCGCGAGAAATCCTGCAGAACGTACGCCGCAGCATCCATTCTGCCGGGCGGGCGCCCAATGCCTATGCGCAGGCGCCTAAAATCTTTTGTGCCAAGTTGGTCAATCGCCGACGCGACCCCCTTTTGTCCGCCCGGCCCCCCGCCCGGCCGCAACCGAATGACACCAAAGGGCAGATCAAGATCGTCGTGCATTACCAATAGATTTTCCAAAGGCAGCTTGTAAAAATTTGCAAGGCCTTGTACTGAATGACCGGACAGATTCATGTAAGTCTGTGGCTTGGCAAGAATGAGTTTGTTGTTCTGGTAGGATGCGGTAGTAACGATAGCCTTGGATTGCAGCCTCATTCCGCGCGCCTCGAGGCGAATGATCAGTCGATCGATCACCATGAAACCTGCGTTATGACGATTGTCTCTGAATTCGCGGCCCGGATTCCCGAGCCCAATGAGCAAGTAAGTGTTATCGGTCATTGATTTTCATTCCCCGGTCAGGAATGGCGGAGACGAATGACGATGCCAAATACGATGAACAGAAGCAGCACGATAAGGGCTCCTCGCCAGAAACCGCCATAAATTTCATTTTGGTTTGTAGAAGCAGGATTCGGAAGAAATGGGGTCGGAGTCGGGAGCGGAGCCAAAGTCAGCGTGACGGTCGGCGCGAGCAGGATGGGAGTGGGAATTTGAATGGGCGGCTCCGTTGGGACCGCGGTAGATGTTGGGGTCGGGAGTGCGGTGTAGTTCCGAACCTTTACTGCAACCGTCATATCCTTTTGCGTTCCGTCGGTGAGATCTACTCGCAGCAATAGAAGATAGTCGCCATCGCTTATGGACGTGGTATCCCATGTCGCCAACAGGTCGTTATCGATCGGTTCTGTCATCGCCTCGATGAGGAATGCGGTATTCGTCGGGTCGGCGACATAGCCAAATTCAAGTTCTGCTGAGGCAAAGTTGGGTATATCGGTGGTGCCTTTCACTGCAACCTGCCCCTGCAAGACCTGGTCCGTCACGGGAGAAGTAATAATGGGTGAAGCATTTCCCTGTGCGGCGGCGGGAGTCGAAACAAAAAGTGCAGCCAGGATGATCCAGCCAAAGGGTCTCGAACGCATTAGCGTAGCAGATGAAGCCAGTCAGAGTGAGTAAAAATGGAACAGGCAAAAATCAAGAGCAGGAAAAGCAGGATCACACCGCATCCAACCCCGCTGCACGAACAACCGCGGCCAAAACCAAAGCGGCGCTGAAGCCAATCGAACAGCTTATCCAACAAGAAAAGTTCCAGGAGCCCGGCCAAACAACCCTGACGATTGCGCATCCATTCCTCCTCAAGATTTCGAACGTATTAGTCTAACACGAAGGCCGGGCATGGTCAAATTTATGGTAAACTCAGACCAGTGACGCCTAAGAGGATAATTCATGGCAAAATCCCGTGCTGACCAAATGGTGGATCGATTAAGATCAATGCAAGCCGCTGCACCGGATATTGAAGCCTCTGCCATCGTCTCAGTGGACGGCCTGATTATGGCCTCTGCCCTGCAGCAGGGCGTCGAAGAAGATCGGGTTTCGGCTATGTCTGCAGCTATGCTGAGTTTGGGCGAGCGTATATCAGGTGAGTTGGGCCGCGGAAGCCTCGAACAAGTCTACATTAAAGGCGACGCGGGGTCGATTGTGCTGACCTCTGTTGGGTCCGAGGCGGTCCTGACCGCCCTCGCACGACAGGAGGCCAAGTTGGGGTTGATCTTTCTGGAAATGCGGCGAGCCGCCGAAGATATAGTCAAGTTGGTGGGATGAAAACGAAGTACATTTTTCTACTAAAACCTCTCGGAATCCCCAATGGGGAGGGCTTAATCGCCCTCCCCATTTCCTTTGTTTTGAGATGGGTTCCTGCCATATTCTCATCTCGGTCCGCTCACAATTTCCACTTGCTAAGAAACAGGGAAGTTACTTTTACAAATGAGAGGTGACCTATGACCACAAAATATCTATTTTTCACCGGCGGTGTTGTTTCATCGGTCGGCAAGGGCGTTACCGCCGCCGCGACTGGGCTGCTCCTCAAGGAACGCGGTTTTAAGGTCGCCGTGCAAAAGCTTGATCCCTACATAAACGTTGACCCTGGAACAATGTCACCCTACCAGCACGGGGAAGTATTTGTTCTGGACGATGGCGCCGAAACAGACCTTGATCTGGGTCACTACGAAAAATTCATCGACATCCGGCTAAGCCGGGTTAGCAACTTCACCAGTGGACAGGTCTACGCTGAGATTATCAGCAAAGAACGCAAAGGCGATTTTCTCGGGGGCACTATCCAGGTCATTCCTCACATCACGAACGAGATTAAACGCCGGGTGGGTTTGGTCGCGAAAGAAACCGGTGCGGAAATCGTCATTGTGGAGGTCGGCGGAACTGTAGGCGATATCGAATCGCAGCCATTCTTGGAGGCCCTCCGCCAGTTGCGTAACGAGGTCGGCCGTGAAAATGTGTTTTTTATCCATGTTACCTGGATGCCTTACATCGGCGCGACCGGCGAGCTCAAGACCAAGCCCACTCAACATTCTGTCGCAGCCCTGCGTTCGATCGGCATCTCGCCCAACATGATCATCGCCCGTTCGGATCATCCCTTCGAAGATGGTATTTGCGACAAAATCGCCCTGTTCTGCGACGTTGAAAAGCGCGCCGTGATACCCATGGTGACCAGCGATGTCCTTTATGAAGTACCTTTATTGCTGGAGAAAGCAGGCGTCGGAGATTATCTGGTGGAAAAATTGGATTTGGAGGCCACCCGCAAACCCGATATGCGCCCGTGGAGTAAGTTGGTCGCCGCCGTCCGTAAACCTAAACCCACCGTCAAGATAGCCTTGGTTGGGAAATATGTCGAATTGCAGGATGCCTATATATCGGTCCGCGAGGCCCTCAAACACGCAGCGCTCGCGAACGATGTGGAGGTTGAAATTGGCTGGGTGCATTCAGTTAACCTTGAGAAAGACAAAGGCTGGGAGGTTGTCCAGAGTGCGGACGGGATTGTCGTTCCCGGCGGTTTTGGCTCTCGAGGAATCGAGGGCAAAATTATGGCCGCTCGCTATGCACGCGAGAGGCAAGTTCCGTATCTTGGATTGTGCCTGGGTATGCAAGTGATGAGCATCGAGTTCGCGCGCCACGTCCTTAATCTGGAGGATGCTAATTCAACCGAATTCGACCGCAGCACCGAGGCCCCGGTGATTGATCTGATGATCGATCAACGCTCCATAAGCGATATGGGCGGCACCATGCGTCTCGGCCTTTACCCTTGTGTCTTACGACCGGGGAGCCGCGCCGCGGAGGTATACGGTGTGCCGCAGGTGGAAGAGCGTCATCGTCACCGCTTTGAGTTCAACAACGCATATCGCTCCGATTTCGAAAAGGGGGGCATGGTCTTTTCGGGGATGTCCCCGGATGGAAGACTCGTTGAGATCGCGGAACTGGCAGATCATCCATATATGATCGGCAGCCAATTCCACCCCGAGTTTCTGTCTCGTCCAATGCATCCCCACCCTCTATTTGTGGGCTTGATGAAGGCCGCAAAAGAATGCGGCAAGAAATAAGGCTTCCTGTTTATCGCCTAAATCCTTCCGCGCGGTGAAGAATAAATTCACGCCTGCTCTGGTCGGGCAGATCCGTACCCGATCTTGGCCGCGCCCAAAAAAATCCTCTTCAGACCAGCACGGATGCCAGCACTTACCCGGACCCACGCCGCCAAATCTATCCAGTGCCTTCCAATCGAATGAAGATCCGGTCAGGGCAGGATATTTATGGGTGGGGCGCATTGATGTGAGATGACGCACGTCCAAAAGACTGATATTAGCAATTGAAGAGCTTGACCTTCCGATTGCCCTTAAATCTTCAGGAGGAACGCATGGTGAATACCGACGACACAACCCGCTATCTTTCAAACCGCCAAAAAGAGATTGACGGCGCCGCACTCTATTTATCTTTGGCAGAATCGGAGAAACAGCCGCACCTGGCAGAGGTCTTTCGCAAGCTTGCAGCCGCGGAAGAGGCACATGCGCAAGTATGGGAGCAAAAACTGATAAAGCTTAATGTTCCTTTGCCTGCTAGGAATCTTTCCTGGCGCACCAGGATACTGATTTGGCTTACAAAACGTTTTGGCCCGCAATTTGTGCTGCCTACGATCGGTAGCAATGAACGAGCTGATAGTCAGGCATATGATAACCAGCCTGAACCTGAAGCAGCAATTTTCTCTACCGATGAAAGATCCCATGCACGATTGCTGGCGATGGCTTCAAAATCCACCGGCGGCTTGCCGGGGGGAGCCGTTGCTCAATTGGAGGGTCGCCATCGCGCAAGCGGCGGTAACGCTTTGCGCGCCTCCGTGCTGGGTGCGAACGATGGGCTCGTCTCGATATTAAGCCTCACAATGGGCGTGGCTGGCGCCACAAATTCAAACTTGGATGTTTTGATAGCTGGTCTGGCGGGCGTTCTGGCCGGCGCCGGATCCATGGCTCTCGGTGAATGGTTGTCTGTACAAAGCTCGCGAGAGTTATATGAGCACCAGATCAAGATTGAAGCCGAAGAGATCGTCGCCAACCCTGAGGAAGAGTTGGAGGAACTGAGACTTATATATCAATCCAAGGGCCTGCAGGAAGATCGCGCACGAGATCTGGCCTCACACCTGATGGATGACAAGGCCAATATCCTCGATACTCTGGCAAGGGAAGAACTCGGCATTGACCCCGAAGAATTAGGTGGCTCCCCTTATGAAGCCGCGATTATGTCGTTCTTCCTCTTCGCAATTGGTGCGGCCTTCCCGATATTCCCATTCTTCTTTTGGGGCGGGACAAATGCAATTTACATTAGCCTGGTGATCAGTGCGCTTGGCCTCTTTATTATCGGTGCCGGAATAACACTGATGACCGGACGCGGTTTGCTGTTTTCCGGTTTCCGCCAGGTTCTGGTGGGAATGGTAGCCGCGGCTCTAACCTATGGGGTGGGCAAATTGATCGGGGTTTCCCTGGGTTAACCAAACGGTCCGGGAATCGCCTCGGACCCAACATCAGCGCAAATATTGGACAACTTTCTTCCATATTATCTGGCAGCCTCGCCATATTTGGAGTATAGTTAAGCCACTATATTCTTCCGACAGGAGGCAAGAACTATGGCTAGCGTTACCTATGAGCACGTGACCAAAAAGTTTGGGGATGTTGCAGCTGTTGACGATCTGGACATTAAGGTGGATGACAAGGAATTCCTTGTCCTGGTCGGACCCTCCGGCTGCGGTAAGACCACGGCTCTTCGATGCCTGGCGGGCCTTGAAGAGATCAGCGAAGGCAAGATCATGATCGCCGACCGGGTTGTAAACGATGTCGCCCCGAAGGACCGGGATATCGCAATGGTCTTTCAATCCTATGCTCTTTATCCTCACCTTTCGGTTTTTGATAACATGGCATTTGGATTAAAGCTCCGAAAGGTTCCCAAGGATGAGATCAAGCGCCGTGTGGACAAGGCTGCTGAGACTTTGGGAATTGGTGATATGCTCAACCGTAAACCTCGGCAGCTCTCCGGTGGTCAACGCCAGCGAGTCGCTGTGGGCCGGGCGATCGTGCGCGAGCCAAAAGTCTTCCTCTTCGACGAACCCTTGTCAAACCTGGATGCAAAGTTGCGCGTTCAAATGCGCGCCGAGATCAGCAAAATTCATCAGCAGCTGCAGACTACTTTTATTTATGTGACCCACGATCAAATGGAAGCCATGACCATGGCCACCCGGATTGCCGTCATTAATAAAGGCAAGCTTCAACAGCTGGACACACCTCAAAATCTGTACAATTTCCCCGCCAACCTGTTTGTGGCCGGCTTCATCGGTTCACCGGCTATGAATTTCTTCCCGGCTAAGGTACGCCGGGATGGCTCAAAGATGGTGGCGGATGCAAATGAGTTTTCTGTTCCCCTGCCCGCCGACAAATCCAAGACCTACCTCCCCTTTGTTGACAAGGATGTAATCTTCGGTATCCGGCCTGAAGATATTCATGATGCGGAATTTGTACCGGCCAATACCCAGGCCGCAAAGATCGCTGCCAGGGTGGATGTCACGGAATTGATGGGCAATGAGATCCTGCTTTATCTTGTTACAGGCAAGAATACCTTCGTCGCCAGGGTTGATCCTCGTTCCAAGCTGCGGGTGGGTAACAAGGCCGACGTCGTATTCAACATGGAAAAATTCCACGTCTTCGACGCAGCCACCGAACAGGCCATCAAATAATATTGCAAAGGAAGAATACAGACGCGAAGGAGAACCTTCGCGTCTGTATTTACTTATATAATTAACTATGGATACTCCCGCCTGGGTCTCAGACGCGATTTTCTATCAGATTTTTCCGGACCGGTTCGCGAAATCCAAACGAATATCCAGGAAGGGTCTTAATCTTGAACAGTGGGAATCGCCCCCAACTACCTACGGTTTCAAGGGTGGGGATCTATACGGCGTAATTGAGCATCTTGATTATTTGCAGGATCTTGGTGTCAACGCAATTTACTTCAATCCGATCTTCTCCTCCGCCTCCAATCATCGTTATCACACTTACGATTATTGGAACGTCGATCCGCTTCTTGGCGGCAACAAAGCGCTGCGCGAGCTTCTGAACAAAGCGCACAGGCGCAAGATGCACATCGTGCTCGACGGGGTCTTTAATCATGCCAGCCGCGGTTTTTGGCAATTCCACCATACCCTCGAAAATGGTGCCGCCTCTCCATACAAGGATTGGTTCTTTTTTGATAACGACCACCTTTTAGGGAGAAGACATTGGGGGGCCTATCCATCTCCTGAAGAGCTGCGGCTTGTGCAGCAGGAGGGCAGTCTTAAAGCCCTCGGCTATCAGGCTTGGTGGAATCTTGCGGCCCTGCCAAAATTCGATACCAGTCGGCCTGCTGTGCGTGAGTTCATTTTCGAAATAGCGGAGTACTGGATCAAATTTGGTATTGATGGTTGGCGCCTCGATGTGCCGGGTGAGATTAATGACGATACCTTCTGGCAGGAGTTTCGTCACCGGGTCCGGGCCATAAATCCTGATGCCTACCTGGTGGGCGAAATATGGAATGATGCCAGCCGTTGGCTGCAGGGGGATCAATTCGATGCCAGCATGAACTATCTGGTCACCTGCGCCTGCTTGAGTTTCTTTCCCGGCAGACATCTTGACTTGGGCGCCGCGCTACAGGCCGGAGGTTTTCAAGGGATGGTCAATCCGACCGATGCGGGTGGGTTCGCGGAAAGGATTAATTCGATCCTTGGCGGCTATAAGCCCAAAGCGACGCGCTCCTTGCTTAATTTATTGGATAGTCATGATACGCCGCGTTTCCTTACATGTGCCAGTCACGATGTAGCCAGCCTCAAACTGGCACTGACGTTTATCTTCACATATCCCGGCGCTCCCTGCATTTTCTACGGCGATGAGATAGGGCTGGCCGGATACCAGGACCCGGATTGCCGGCAACCGTTCCCTTGGGATGAATTGAAGTGGGATCATGACCTCCGCAATTATGTGAAAGGGTTGTGCTCCCTCCGTAGCAGGCATAAAGCTCTTCGCTGGGGCACATTTGAGCATATTTATGCCAGGGACAATGTTTATGCCTTCATTCGCAAATCAGCTAACGAGACTTTTCTGATTGCGCTGAATGCGGACGAACAGGTGCGAACTATGGAAATAAGTTTGGCCGCTGGATCCCCGGGTAAATGGAAGCTGCTATTCGGGCAGGCCGACATTAAAATAAAAAAGAAATTGGCGCAGATGACCATCCCGTCCCGCAGCGGAGTGGTAATCAAAATCTAGAAATAAAACGAGACCGCAGGTTCTTCTACTTGGCCTGCCAGACAGCGTTGACCAGCGCCGGCAGGATCTCTCCCGATTTCCCCTTCAGGATAAAATCAACCCTGGGGGAGAGCTGCGTTGGCCCCGTGTTGATCTCGATGACCGTGGCGCCGTGGTTTTGCGCTTCATAGGCGAGCGATGCGGCAGGTTGAACTTCGGCCGATGTACCTATCGAAAAGAAGGTATCGCAAGCTCCCGCCGCTTTCACCGCCGCTTCCAATTCGCGGCGAGGCAAAGGCTCTCCGAACCAGACCACATTGGGCCTGAGCATTCCCCTACAGACTCGACAGCGCGGCACCTCTAACCCGTTATCATCCCACTCATCAGCAGCCTGGCCGCATTCTGAACAACGGACTTGATTAATATTCCCGTGCAATTCGATCGGTTTCAGACCGCCTGCCATACGATGTAAACCATCAACATTTTGAGTAACCAGCGTGAAATCCATAATCTTACGCGACAGTTCCACGAGCGCATGGTGGCCCGGGTTCGGCCGTACGCCTTTGATTGCTTCACGGCGCCAGGCATACCAATCCCAGACTAATTTCGGATTTCGACGAAAGGCTTCGGCTGAGGCCAATTCCTGAGGGTTGTATTGCGACCATAATCCCTCCTGTGGGTCCCGGAATGTGCGGAGCCCGCTTTCTTGAGAAACGCCCGCCCCAGTCAAAACGGCGATATGCCTAGAAATCTTTATGACATCGATAAGCCGGGTGGGAAAATTGATATCCACTAGGGACAGGGAGAGATTGTGAGGTTGTTCAGGTACTGTGACGACCCCGAGATTCGATTGAGGCCCGCATCCGAGGCCACCAGTTGGTACTGTCCCCATGCTCCCGGAAACTCCCGATAGTGAGTGAACGAGCTTGCGGTTAGTGTGTACGTAAAGTTGCCCTGACCATCCCCGTCCATGATGGCTCCTCCACCCCACTCTGTGGTTTCCCCGGTCGATTTATTCTCAAGCCGGAGCCAGACCGTTACCGTGTGGACTTTTGACATATCGTTGATATGAGTTGTCAGCTTAACGGACGAAGGTTCACAGCTCCCCCAGAAGATCTGGTCTCCGGAAATTACTATCGTTGTAAATAGACTATCTTGAGGTAGCGTTAATACTGGCGGCGTGTCCGTTGGGGCCGGTGTCGGAGAAAATATCGATCCGGGCGTGGCGGTAAGGTAATCGAGCGGTTCAACCGTGTCGGTCGGGCCCAGGTAAATTAAAGTGGGCGTAGAGGTGAAGGTCGGGGTAGGTGAAGTGGGGGTGATCGTACTTGTCCAGGTACGACTCACCAGGGCTGTGGATGTGGAAGCCGGGGGCTGATTTGTCGGCGTAGGAGCAAATAACGTCTCGATTGAACATCCCGAGAGGAAAAGACATAAGAGCGAAACTAAGCGGAATACTTTCATTATTCACCTTCCAGTCGAAAGACCAATCGACAGCCCAATTGTAGTATTAAAGGCGCTTTTCGAGTCGCCAACAATAGCCCGAAGGGTGGATCAAACCATTCGGGAGGTGCCCCTTGGGTTAATCGGGCCACAAGAGATCTCGCTGGCTTTTCAGCCTCGGTCCAACCAAATTGTTCCTTCACTTTTTCTGGTATAATCTTTGCTCGTGACTGGTCCTGCCTCGCGGTTCAGGCTGCGGGTATGGAGACCTGCAAAATTCAAGAAAGGAAGCACACGTCATGCCGCTTGCTAAGGAAGTAAAGACCAAATTTATCACTGATTATCATCGCCACGAAACAGATACTGGTTCGCCTGAAGTTCAAGTTGCCATTATGACAGGCCGCATTCAACAGTTGACGGAGCACCTCCGGGCCAACAAACACGATGAGTTGTGCCGTCGGGGTCTTCTGAAGTTGGTTGGAGAGCGCCGGCGAATGTTGGCTTATCTGCGTAAGGCTGATTACCAGCGATATCTGGGGATCACGGAAAGCCTTAATCTGCGCCACAAATGATATAGAGTAAGCCCGAGTAGATGGGCAGGGCCCATCTACTATTTTTATTGCAAAGGAATTTGGGTCCAATAAACGCACCGCAGTCAGGAATTGAATAGTGCTGGCAACCAGGTTGCCGCCGCTCTTCAGTCCCTGACCAGGCGGAAAATCAATCAGGGGCATGCGCAGATTTAGATCAATTATTGACTCCCAAAAGTACCAACGGCGCAAAGAACAACCTCTTTGCGCACTTTCCGTACTTTGGGGTTCACTTTGCGGATTTGCACAAGCCCACAACTGGAGACAAAATGAAACCTGAGGTTAAACGCTACACAACCACCGTTGGAACGCGGACGGTCACATTTGAGACCGGCAAGCTGGCCGCCCAAGCGGGCGGCGCGGTCACCGTTGGCATAGACGAGGCCATCGTATTTGCTGCCGCAACAATGGGCGGCATTCGGGAAGGGATCGATTTCTTTCCCTTGTCCGTTGAATACGAAGAACGTCTATATGCAGGCGGAAAGATCCCAGGATCGTTCTTCCGTCGTGAAGGCAGGCCATCCACCGAAGCTATTCTCACCGCGCGGCTCACCGACCGGCCATTGCGGCCCTTATTCCAATACGGCATGCGCAATGAAGTGCAAGTCATGATGTTTTCGCTGTCCGCCGATAGCGAAAACCCTCTCGATATCCTTGCGATTAACGCTGCTTCTGCAGCAATAATGATATCAGACATCCCCTGGGGTGGACCTGTGGGTGCCGTGCGCGTCGGACGCCTGAACGGCGAATTCGTCGTCAACCCCACTTTTGCTGAAGTGGATGCCTCAGACCTCGACTTGAGGATTGCCGGCACCAAAGATGCCATTCTTATGGTCGAGTGCGGGGCAAATGAAATCCCCGAAGATGTGATGGCCGCCGCGCTCGTATTCGGCCACCAGTCGCTTCAACCGCTGATCGAAACGCAACTTAAGATGGCTGCCGAAATCGGCAAACCGAAACGTCAGCCTACAATTGTTTTAGCCAACGAAGACCTGCAGAAAAAAGTCTTCGATCGGGTCAATACCCGTTTGAACGAACTGCTGGACAAACCTCTGAGCAAGGCGGAGTATTATGGCGGGATGGAAGTCCTCAGAGGAACGATCGTAGCTGAAATGTGCCCCGTGCCGCAAGACGCTAACCCCACTGACTTTCCGGCTGAAAGCGACGTTAAGTCTGCTTTTGACGAAGCTGAGCAAAAAGTTGTTCGGGAGCGCATTCTGAGTGCAGGGAAACGTCCCGACGGGCGAACGCCAACGGATATCCGCCCTATTTGGTGTGAAGTTGGGCTTTCGCCTCGGGCACATGGATCCGGATTGTTTACGCGTGGCGAGACTCAAGTTCTTTCGCTGGCCACGCTTGGGACCCTGGGCGAAGCACAGGAATTGGATTCGCTCAACCCAACGGACACAAAACGCTATATGCATCACTACAATTTCCCGCCATTTTCAACAGGCGAGGTGAAGCCACTTCGCGGGCAGAGCCGGCGCGAAGTGGGGCACGGCGCATTGGCCGAACGAGCCCTCGAGCCCGTCATCCCGGCGGAAGAGACCTTCCCTTACACTATCCGCGTCGTTTCCGAGGCCCTGTCCTCAAACGGCTCAACTTCCATGGGTTCAGTCTGTGGTTCCACACTGGCGCTTATGGACGCGGGTGTGCCCATCAAAGCGCCTGTAGCTGGCGTGGCAATGGGCTTGATAACCGATGAAACCGGCCGCTACAAGATCCTGACCGATATCCAGGGTACCGAAGACCATCTTGGCGATATGGACTTCAAAGTGGCAGGCACTGCGCAGGGCATCACGGCGCTTCAAATGGATATCAAGATTTCTGGTTTAAGCGCGCAGATGATGAAGGAAGCGCTTGAACAGGCACACGTCGCTCGGATGTCTATTATGGAAAAGATGCTGGCCGTTATAGACTCCCCTCGTCCCGAGTTGAAGCCTCACGCTCCGCGCATTATTACGGTCAGGATCCCTGTTGACAAGATTGGCGCCTTGATCGGTCCGGGCGGAAAGAATATACGCTCCTTGCAGGAAGAGACGGGTACCAAGATCGATGTCCAGGAAGATGGCACCGTATACATTGCCTCAACTGAAGGCGTGGGAGCTAAGGTCGCAAAAGAACGGGTTGAGGCGCTCAGCGAATTTGCGGTGGTTGGCAACATCTACACCGGCAAAGTTGTACGCATTGCAGACTTTGGAGCATTTGTGGAAATCCTGCCTGGCGTGGATGGACTTGTACATATCTCTCAGTTGGACAGCGAACGCGTGAACAAAGTCGAAGATATTGTCAGCATGGGCGACGAGATAACGGTGATGGTCACAGATATAGATCCACAGGGCAAGATCAGGTTATCCCGCCAGGCCGTGTTGGAAGGCTGGACCGCCGAGGAGGCCCGCGAGAAAGACCAGCGCAAGTCGGGTGGAGGCGGGAGCCGTGGTGGTTTCCGTCCGGGCAATGGGCGCGGGGGCGATCGTGATCGCCATGGCGGGGATCGAAACCGACGATAGATAAATGACTAACGACTGTCTCCCTCACCATGCTTTCTGCGGGAGGCAGTTCTTATTTATATCCATTCTCGCAATTAGTGTGCGGAGCTAATCGCGTTCAGCCAACTGCGCACGATATCCGGGGAGGGGATGTGCTCGTCCGCTTTCAGCAGGGGATAGTTATCGCCCACACCAATCGAGAGCCCTCCGTGCTCGCGGATGACTTCGAAGGCTTCTTCATCCTTATTGTCATCCCCGAAATAAACGGGCAGATCGTCCTGGAATTTATACTCAGCCAGGAACCACCTGACCGTAAGTCCTTTGTTGGCGGTAATGGGAGCGACCTCCAGGAACCGGTCTCCGTCCAAAAGCCTGTGTCGTTGCGGATCGATCAATCTATTGGCAGTATGCTTGGCCGCTTCCAATACAGAGCTTGCCTCCTCCCTTTTGGCCCAACGAGCGTGGAGTGCTACTGCCAATCCCTTATCCTCGATTAGGAACCCATTTCGTTGGTCCACTAGCCGCTGCCACTCATTTTGCACTTCAACGATAACCGAGTGCATTTGAGCCGCCTGGATTCCTCGCAGGTTTATGTTGCCGTCTCTGAGGATCTCTGCCCCATAAATTCCCGCGATTACAATATCCTTGATCGGCAGCCACTCTCTTAAATTCTCCGCGGAACGTCCACTAATAATTACCAGGTGAATAAGTGGATCGTCGGACAATTTTGCTAGCAGTTCAAGCAAAGCCTCATCCGGGACAGCCTCGTCCGGGGTCGGGGCAAGGGGGCGAAGGGTACCGTCATAATCCAGAAACAATGAGAGCTGGTCGCCGCGCCGCAAGTGGGCGACGATCGCCTCAAGGGCGGTTGACTTAATCATGGTCGAAATAACTCAGGAATGGCTCAGCCCACCATCGAATGTCCTGGGTTCTGACATTTTCTCGCATCGCCACCATGCGCCTATGCTGCTCCGCCTTAGGCATTCGCAGCGCCCTGGCAATGGCTCCGGCAACGTCTTCCTGGCTGTAAGGGTTGGTAATGATGGCCTCAGGTAGCTGCGCCGCGACTCCGGCGAATTCGCTCAAAACAACCGCTCCGTCGTTGTGGATCCTTGCCGCCACATATTCTTTTGCCACCATGTTTAAACCGTCGCGCAGCGGAGTTACAAGGGCAATATCAGAAGCCCGGTAGTAGGCAATCAGTTCCGAGTGAGAGAAGGAGCGGTATATGTATCGCACAGGTATCCAGACCCCATCACTGAACCTGCCATTGACACGCCCTACCATTTCATCGATCTCCCGCTTCTTCTGCCTGTAAGATTCCACTCCATCACGCGAAGGAGTGACGATCTGTATTAAGCTGAATTTACCGCGCCATTCTGGCTGCTGGTCCAATAAATACTCTACGCCTCGCAGTCTTTCGACGATGCCCTTGGTGTAATCCATGCGTTCCACCCCAATGATCAAAGTGTCTTCTGTCAATGCTTTTCGCAGCTTCTGGATTCTCGCTTCGGTGTGAGATGAGCGGGCAACGGCATCCAGGGCTGCAAAGTCAATGCCAATGGGCCTGGTGATGACCTCCGTTTTCATTCCCGCGAAATGAACGATATCCCCCTCAACCCGGGCTCCCAAAAGGTCTACCGCTGCCTCCATGAAATTCTTCGAATATTCGGTCGTGTGAAACCCGATAAGGTTGTTCGCCAATAATGCTTCAAGCATGGGCTGGCGCCATGGAAGGGTGCGAAAGATTTCAACAGGCGGAAATGGAATATGCCAGAAGAAAAGGATTTCGAGCCTCTGGCCTCTTTTTGCGGATATAGGCCGGCGCCCTCGCCATCTGGTAATCGTGCAGCCAGAATATATCCCGTTCACGGGCCTCTTTCAAGGCTGCCTCCGCGAATTGATGGTTGACCTGCTCATAGACCTCCCATTCGGACATGTCATAGTGCACCCGTCCAAGGAAACTATGGCAGAGGGGCCAGAGTGCGTTGTTTGATAGCCCAAAGTAAAATTTCTGTTTCTGGTCGGGCGTTAAGGACAAATAGATTAGCTCGAAGCTTGGCTTGCGCGGCGGCAATCGATACTCTCCTGCGGAGTCCCCGGACGTGATCCAGACTCCTCCGATCTTCTCTACGAGCGGTAACAGCGCGGTTGCCAACCCGCCGATTGTGCGTTCGCGTTTCGTGCCTTCCGGGGTCTGACGCAACCTGTAAGGTCCGCGATGCGAAACCAATATGATCCGTGATTCAGCTTTCATCTTTCCTTTCCCTTGCGCGGTCCAACAACCTGTTTGATGAGAGGCTCAATCTTATTCGAAAAGACGGAAGACCAGGAGTAGTACCGGCGCACTTGAACGCGGAGGTTATGAGCGACATCTTGCCTTGCCCATTCCCGGATCCGGTCGGCGACTTGTGCTGGAGATTCTCCGGCTTCGATGCCAAAAACAAATCCTTTTCCGATATCATCAACAATCGGCATGGAGGTCGCAAAAATGGGCCTGTCGGTCAAACCGGCCTCTAGGACTGGCAGGCCAAATCCTTCGCGCAGGCTCGGCATCAATACAAGGTCGGAAACCCGATAGAGTTCAGCAACCTGATTTTGACTGATGGAAAATGGATAAGGGTACTTACTCGTGCCGTCGTAAATGAAGACCACCTCGTTCGTCAACGCCAGCGTGGAGCGCGATTTCTTTAGGTCCGAAAAATAAACGTCGATATCCGGCACATGCGGATCAGGAGGGCCTGTAATTAATAATCGGATTCGCATACCGGCTTTTTTTAGTGCGGCTGCAACTTGTAAGGCAAACTCGATGTTCTTCGCGCGGGTGATCCGTAGAGGCATCAAGATAATTAAGTCGGTCGATGGCAGGTCAAACTCATCAACCAAATGTTCCCCGACTTCCGAAAGCCCCAATAGCTCCCCAGCGTCTATTCCGTTGGGGATCACACGTACCTGATCCGACTGCTGTCCAAGAATGCCAGCCAGGGTATTCTGGCGCCGAGCGGAAACGGCAACGTAATCTGAATCTGATCTGTAAGTACGTAGCAAGTCTGCTGGAAAGCCAGACCTCTGGGCAGCTCCCGAGTCGGGATTTACATATCGGGAAATATCATGGCACCAAATGATCAATCGCCGAATTACCTTTTCATCGGTCAGATCATGGATCGCGGACGTCAGCGCCATGTTGAAATGAGTTGTCATGATATTGTGAGCAATAACGACGTCATTAGGAGTCAACACTGCCCCCAGAGCTTTTTTGATCTTTTCCTTGAGAGCATGAAATTCGTCCCCAACCTCTCCGTCATCCCAGGATCTTTGAACCGCGAGGACTTCCGGGTGTTCTGTATCCAATTCCGGGACGATAACCAGGTCAGCAGAGCGGATGGCAGCGAAATCCTTGCCGCGCCCGGCAATTATGGTAGTCGCATAACCTGTCTCCGCGAATAACCTTGCCTGCTTGGCGATAACCACCTCCACACCGCCAACCACAGATGGAGAAGTGTAGTGTGCTAAAACGATTCGAGGCTTGATACCGTCTTCGACTCCCATTAACCGAGCATCTGTTCCAGCCGTTGCTTCACTTGCGGCCACTCCGAATCGATTATGCTGTAATAAATCGAGTGGCGAATATGCCCGTCGGGAAGCAGCATATGATTGCGAAGCATACCCTCTCTCACGGCTCCAATTCTCTCAATGGCACGTTGCGAGCGTTCATTCCTCGAGTTCGGTTTTTAATTGCACACGAATACAATGTAATTCTTCGAAGGCCTGCCGGAGCAGGAGGTATTTGCATTCCGTATTTACCCGGGTGCGGCGGAACTCCGCCCCATACCAGGTTCCGCCAATTTCAAGGCCGCCGTGCGGCTGTCGTATTTCCATATATCGCGTGCTGCCCGCTACACGTCCTGAAGCCGCGTGGATCACGGCAAACGGAAGGTCGGTGCCTTCCGCGGCACGCTCAAGTATTGTGTCTATCCAGCGTCGGATATCCGCCTTGTTTCGCATCAGGCCGTAAGGCAGATATTCCCAGATGGCGTCCTCCATCCCAACTTCCGTCAGACCCGCAGCATGGTCTTCAGTTAATGGCTCGAGTCTTACGAATTTACCGCTCAACACAACCGGTTTCACATCCCTCATTTCAACCACTCCGCTTCCGTCTCATCTTGCGTGGGTAGGTAAGGCATTTCCGGGCCTTCAATGCCCAATAATTCCGTGAGGGCTGCCCGCATGGCGGTACGATCGTCCCAGGTATATTCGGTCTTTCCAAAGCACATGGATTGTTCATGACCTTTGCCACATGAAAGGACAATATCGCCCTTGCGCGCCAGGCGGATCGCAAATCTGATGGCGTTGCCACGATCAGGAATGCGCCAGAAGGTTTCTCCTTCGCGCCCTCCCTTTGCCTGGGCCCCGCTGGCCATTTCCACCAGAATGTCTTCAAGCGATTCGGTACGCGGGTCCTCGGCGGTGAAAACAGTTAGGTTCGCCAACTCCGCCGAAGTTTCTGCCATAAGCCGCCGCTTTTCTTTATCGCGAAGGCCGGCCGACCCAAAAACCGAAATTACACGCCCTTTGCTCAATTCGCGTGCCGCCTCCAGGGTGACCTTGAGGGCATTAGGGGTATGAGCAAAATCGACGATTGCTGCAAAGTCCTGCCCAACATTCAATCGCTCCATTCGGCCGGGGACACCTTGAAGAGCCGAAATACCCTTTGCTGCAATTTCCGGTTTGATACCCAGGCCAATCGCCGTCACGGCCAGCGCGGCCAGACCGTTTGAGATATTGTATTTGCCCACCAGCTTGCTTGAAATGCCTACACGAAAGTCTTTGTGGGCGGCAGTAAACTTGATTCCCAAGAGACTATACTCACAGTCGACAGCTCGAAGGTCTGCGCCCGCTCCAATCCCATAACTTAACTTATTGACTTTAATGAACTCATTTAAGAAATCGTATGAGAGGTCATCCCGATTGATGATCCCTAATCGGGGATTCCCGTTCCTTTTTGGAGAGGTCCGCTCCAGGCTGGAAAAAAGCCGGGCCTTGGCAGCCCGATAATTCTCGTACGATCCGTGTTGGTCCAAATGCTCGTGGGTTATGTTCGTGATCACCCCAATATCAAATTCGCAGGCATCCACACGGAATTGTGCCCACCCATGCGAGGTGGTTTCCAGCACAACATGGGTCATTCCAGCTTCCACCATCCTGGCCAAATAGCGTTGCACGTCATGTGCATCCGGGGTTGTAACATGGAATCCTGTGTCAATCACTTCATTTCCAATGACAGCATTGACTGTCGATATCATTCCCGCCCTGATTCCCGCCTCAACCAGGATTTGATGGATGAGATTAGCAGTAGTGGTCTTGCCGTCCGTTCCCGTTACGCCGATAACCGTCAACTTTCGGCCAGGCCAATCGTAAAAAGCAGCGGACAACCAGGTGAGAGCCTTACGCGTGTTCTCTGTTTGAATATACGGGACGGAGAGATCCTCAATGGCCTCCTCCCCCAGGACGGCCCCCGCCCCATTCTTGATCGCTTCAGGGATAAAGTCATGGCCGTTTACCGAGCTTCCCTTCATCGCCACAAAGAGCTGACCCGGTTTAACGGCACGACTATCCAAAGTGAGGCCTGTGACGGTCAATTCAGGCAGAGGTTTTGGAAAGTAGTCAAACGGGAGTTCAGAGAAGAGGTGATTGAGCGCAATTGTTCTAAAGGTCATGTTAAAAAAGAGGGTCTTGACGATTCTATCGCCAAAACCCTTTGCTGTCCAAAGCCCAATCTCAACTAATATACAACCTTGATATTGAACCGCGGTGACGATACGGCATCCCGCAAGTTCTGCCAGAGGACCACGAACATTTCGACTCCCCGCGAGGTGGAAATATCGCCTAAATCGATTATTGATTTCCAGCCGAACCAATCCCGCAGCATCGCGATGACAGTCGCCTTTGCATCAATATCGTTACCGCTCACAAAAATATCGGTCTTTTCCGGCAGCTTGCGGGGATCGGCCATGATATTGTAGTTCACCGTGTTCAGAGTCTTAACAACCTTTGCTTCAGGAAAGGCCCTTTGAATCTGTTCACCCAGGGAATCGGTATTACAAACGGTAAGCGTCCAGATGTCCGTCGAGTAGTCGAGAGGATTTGCTGTATCGATAAGGATCTTGTCTTTTAAATTTTCTTCGCCGGCCAGCCGCAGGGCGTCCAGCGATACCGAGCCCAGAGTACAGTTGATGATAATTTCACCGAACGCGGCTGCATTCATAAACGTCCCATATAAAGCATTATGCCCTTCCTTCTTTGCCCAGGCGATGGCTTTCGGGTTGGCGGCATCCCGTGAGCCCATCATGACATCATGCCCCAGCTGTACAAGCTTCGATCCAATCGTTTGTCCTACATTTCCGGACCCCAATAAACCAATCTTCATACGATCTCCTTCCTGGCGCCTTGATTTTGACCCTCCCCAGAATAATACACATTCGATGGATTGATCTTCCTAGAAGTTTTCTACTTCTCACATAGATCCCAACCTACAGGCATTACCGGTACTCCGGCATGGATAATTCAATGCTCGACCTGGTTGCACCGGCCATCTTTGTCTTGAGCCACTTCAGACGGAATATTTCTTCACGTTCACGTTCTTCCAGGGAACTCACGATAAACGCAACGGTTGCCTCATAATTGGGAATAAATATGTATTGCAGGGCATTCACCCGGCGTTGTGTCTTCCTCAGTTCACCGGCCAGCCTCCATACTGTCGTTACCAGCATCGACATTTCCGGTATGCGCATCAACACTTCCCGGAACGTGGAGCTGGCCTCGTCCAGTGCTGCATTGGTATCGCCCAGACTGTAGAGCATTTCTTGAGGTTCCCCGCTGGCCTCAATGACCGGGATCGCCACACCCATGATCCCACGGAATTTCAGGTGAACGTCAACCGTCTTGTTTGCCGCAAGAGCCGCCCATTCCACATGATCGCTGCCCATCGTCAGCTGTGCTTTCTCCAATGCCCGGTAGGCGGAAGTTAATAATTTCCAGATTTCCTGCTGATTCACCTCTGCCTCGTGAGCCACGCGGACGAGCTCTGTGGTCAGCACTTCCCGCTTCCGGTCGAGAATCTCATAGCCCTCACGGGCAAATTGGAGGTCCTTCTTAACACGGATAAGGTTGCTGCGCGTGGGAGCAATATTAATGGGCGGCATCAGGTTCCTTATGGTATTGTTGAAGTTCCTCCCGGCTCACACGAGTGAGCTCTTCCTGAGGCAGCATCGAGAGCAGGTTCCAGCCGATCTCCAGCGTTTTTTCGATCGTCCGGTTATCGGTCAGCTTTTGATTCACGAACTCTCTCTCGAAGGCCCGTCCAAATTTCAGGTATTGTTGATCGACCGCTCCCAATTCTTCCTCGCCGATGACCGAAGCCAGCGCGCGCACATCCTGCATGTGTGCGTAAGCAGCGTAAATCTGGGCCGAAAGATGCGGGTGGTCGGCGCGGGTGTGGCCTTTGCCAATGCCATCCTTCATCAAACGTGAAAGGCTGGGTAGCACGGCAATCGGCGGGTAGATTCCCTGGTGATCGAGGTCACGCCCAAGTGTGATCTGCCCTTCGGTAATATATCCTGTCAGGTCAGGAACGGGGTGCGTGATGTCATCATTAGGCATCGTCAGGATCGGTATTTGGGTGATCGACCCTTCACTGGTGCGGATCCGTCCCGTTCGTTCGTAGAGCGAAGCCAGGTCACTATAGAGGTATCCCGGGTACCCTTTCCGGCTGGGCACCTCGCCGCGCACATTGGAGATCTGGCGGAGTGCTTCGCAATAATTGGTCATATCTGTCAGAATAACCAACACATGCATTTGGCGTTCATAGGCCAGATATTCCGCCAGCGTCAGTGCCGCGCGCGGAGTGACGAGGCGCTCCACAGGCGGATCATCAGCCAGATTGAGGAACATCGCCACACGGGTCAAGGCCCCACTCTCCGTAAAAGACTGGCGGAAGAAATCGGCCACATCATGTTTGACGCCCATGGCCGCAAACACAATGGCAAACTGCTCCGACTTTGACGACGTTTCACCCGCTTGCGCTCCCAGCGTAGCCTGCCGTACGATCTGGGCTGCAATCTGGTCGTGAGGCAGGCCGGCTCCGGAAAAGATCGGGAGCTTCTGGCCGCGCAATAAAGTATTCATCCCATCGATCGCTGAAATGCCGGTCTGGATGTAATCCCGCGGATAAATGCGGGCAGTCGGGTTGATGGGCTGGCCGTTGACATCCGCGTAGCGGTCAGTAAGGGGCTGTGGCCCCCCATCCAGCGGCAGGCCCAAACCATCGAAAACACGTCCCAACATTTCCTCGGCAACCGGAATATGCAGAGTTTCACCCAAGAATCGAACGCGCGTACCGTCGATCGAGAGACCGGTTGAACCGGAAAAAACCTGCACAACGGCCATTCCTTCGCCAACTTCAAGGATTCGGCCGCGGCGCAGGTGCCCGTTTGCATCGAGTATCTCGACTACTTCGTCATAACCGACGTTAACTGCGCCTTCTACGAATACTAGTGGTCCCTCGATACGGCTCACGCCGACGACTTCCTGCCCACCTTGTAGACTCGTTGTAGTCATTTGTACTCCGTATCTAGCTGATCCATTTGTTGGTCAACGGTCTTCTGGATCTCATCCATTTTGACCAGCTCTTCGTTCGAGACCAGCGTCTTCATTCGGATCAGAGTATCCACTACTGGGAGGTTGTGAATGACTGAAATTGGAGCGCCTCGTTTGACGATGCGTAAGGCGCGTTCGTGAAAATGCAGCATAAGCCCCAGCATGCGGATCTGCTTTTGGACTGTGGAAAAAGCGTCAACCGGATCCATGGCATTTTGCTGTAAGAACCCTTCCCGAAGCAGCCGCGCCGTCTCAAGGATCAAACGCTGTTCATCGGGCAGCGCATCCGGACCAACCAGTTTAACGATCTGTGATAGCCGGTCTTCCTCGCTCAAGATCTCCATGGCCTGATTTCGCATCGCGAACCAGTCGACGCCGACCTCGTTGCGCCACCAACCAGCCACGTCTTCCAGGTATTCGCTGTAACTATCAAGCCAGTTGATTGACGGGAAATGGCGGGCAGATGCCAGCGCTTTATCCAGCGCCCAAAAGCAGCGGATATAGCGCTTCGTGTGCTGCGTCACGGGTTCGGAGAAGTCGCCGCCCGGGGGTGATACGGCCCCGACGATCGTTACCGACCCGCTGTTGCCGCTCAATGTTTCCACATTGCCCGCCCGCTCATAAAACTCGGCCAGACGTCCCGCCAGATAGGCTGGGTAGCCCTCTTCTGCTGGCATTTCTTCAAGGCGGCCTGAGACTTCGCGAAGCGCCTCCGCCCAGCGAGAGGTCGAATCTGCCATCAACGCCACGTGGTAGCCCATGTCACGGTAGTATTCGGCAATCGTGATGCCGGTGTAAATGCTGGCTTCGCGGGCCGCCACCGGCATGTTGGATGTATTAGCGATCAATACCGTCCTTTCCATTAGCGGCCGGCCGCTTCTTGGATCTATGAGGTGCGGAAATTCCTGCAGCACCTCCGTCATTTCGTTGCCTCTTTCGCCGCAGCCGATATAGACGATGACTTGTGCATCAGCCCATTTAGCAATGCTGTGTTGGGTCACGGTCTTTCCCGATCCAAAGGGACCGGGTATGCCGGCCGCACCCCCTTTGGCTACTGGGAAAAAGGTGTCGAGCACGCGCTGGCCCGTTATCAAAGGAAGGCTTTGTCCAAGGCGCGTTTTATAGGGGCGCGGGCGCCGGACAGGCCAGTGCTGCAACATGGTCAAATTTACTTCCGCACGCTCGGTCTTCACCTTGGCAATGGGATCCTCAAGGACGTATTCCCCATCGGGTGCCAGCCAGGTCAGCGTACCTGATACTTCCGGTGTCACCATTACCCGGTGCTCAAGCGATTCGGTCTCTGGGACTGTACCTAATATCATCCCCCCGCTCACTGCCTGACCGACCTTGAGCTTGTTGGGCGTGAATTTCCAAAGAGTTTTACGATACAAAGGCGTTAAGCGCATTCCTCGGCCGATAAATGATCCGGAGCGCATCTCGATCACGGGCAGCGGGCGCTGCACCCCATCAAAAATGCTGGTTAGCAGGCCGGGGCCCAGTTCGACCGACAAAGGCAAACCTGTGCCAAATACCGGCGCGCCTGGCCTCATGCCAGAGGTTTCTTCATAGACCTGGGCAGTGATCACATCGCCCTCAAGGCCGATCACTTCGCCCACCAGGTGCTCTTCTCCGACCTCCACCAGTTCCAACATGCTCACATTTCGCGATCCCCGCGCGCGGATTACCGGCCCATTAATCCATGTTACCGTCCCAACTTGTTGGCTCATTCCGACTCCCCCAACAGCAGGCGGTAAACCGATGAGCGAAGTCCATTGTGTAAGCGATTCAAACGGGTTTCGAGCGTGTTGTCATAGTTTAAGCGTCCCTCTTCCGTTTCCACGATTACACCCGTGCCTCTTTCCAATGGCGTGCCAAACGATATACTCGCCTTCATTTCTTCTGAGATACCATCCAATCCATGGTCCATCAAAGCCTTTTGCGTTTTTTTATCTGCGTGCAAATCTACATTCTTTGCGTTCAATTGGGCGATGCCTTCTCGAACCAGGTCAAGGGCAATCCGATCATAGTCCGCCTTCTGCTGGATATCGGGCAGTTGTTCACGGACGGCCTTGAAGACTTTCTCCAGCAGTTTTTCACGATGCTCGAGTTCCAGAGCCCGCGCTTTTAGTTGAGTTGTGGCCAGGGCCTGGCTGCTAAGGCGCTCTGCTTCCTGAGAGGCCTGGTCCAGAATCACCTTACGCTCTGCCTCGGCCTGTGCCTGAGCCCGCTGCCTAATGGCTTCCGCCTTCGACACGGCCTCCGATTTAACCTGCTCAGTCTCATCTTGTGCATCACTCAGGATTGCACGCGAAAGTGTTTCTAGGTTTTCATCTGAATTCATAATCCAGCTCCCATGCAGCTATCACCTGTTCTAGTCATGAAGCAAAGTCGGTAGGAATCATAGTTTGATACCGATTGCGCGGAGCACCAGCTCGCTCAAGGACAGCTCTCCGGGTTGTACTCCCTCTGGGGCAAGGACCTCTACAACCAAAGGGACTGTGCTGTGCAATTTGAGCAGATCCATCCTGGATTGGATCAACCTGGCCACATCCTTGGTCACAAGGATAATGCCAAGATCCTTGGCGCTCAAAGCCTCATCTAATGCCCGGTTGGCCTCCTCCACCGTCGCCGCGGCCCGCCCGGGGACTCCGGCTAGCGAAAAGCCAAGCACCGCTTCGGGATGGCCAATTACCAGAACTTTCATGAGGTACCTATCGGTTCAGAACCAGGAAGGAAATCAGAAGACCGTAGATCGCAATTCCTTCGGACAAACCCACAAATATGAGGGCGCGGCCAAAAGATTCCGGTTTCTCCGCTGTTGCCCCGACCGCTGCCGCACCGGATCCGGCTACCGCTATGCCGGCGCCCACGCAGGCGAGGCCGGTTGATATGGCTGCAGCGAGGGTGGCATAGGGATCGGCCGCCGCGCTCTGCTGCAATCCGGCAGCCATTGCCGCCGAAGGTGAAAACAGCCAGAACACACCGAAACCCGTTGCCATCAGCCCCAGGATCACATTAAATCCGTTTAGCCCGGATATCAAACCCTGGGTGGCCTTGGTTGGACTGTTTTGTTTCTGACGGAAAAAATAGATTACGGCCGGCACAAGAGGCAACAGGCCAACAAGTACTGCGACTATCAAAATCATCATTCCTTCTCCTTGAGTTGTATGTTTTTTCTTCCCGAAAATATTCACAAATTCGATATGGGACTAAGATTCTGTCTACTCCTCTTTCGTTGGGCTCAGCGTGAGCGGTTCGAAGCGCATGCCGCCGCCCGTGAAGAATTTGCTGAAGAATTCATAATATTCCAGACGCATGGTCTGGATCCCAACGATCAATCCCTCAAAAAGCACGATGAAAACGGTGCCTATTGCAACGACGATCCAGTAGCCGACTCCGTGAGTTGGGCTTACCAGTGCAGCTAGGATAAAGAAAACCGAACTGAGGACTCCATGCGCGATGGCAAACGCACCGATACGAACGTAGGAAAGGCTGTTGCTGAGGAAACTGATCACTGCCTCGAACCATTCCATGGGCGCTTGAATTGCATAGGTGCCCAGCCCGCCTTCGATCAACGGTCGTTCGCCCTCCACCAGGTGTATTAATACTTCCGAGAACATGATGGCGAGGCTTGCAGCTGCGGCCAGGACGACAAAAACAACTGGTGATATGGGTATTCTTCCGAGCGCGGCCGCCAGCAGCCCAATTAATGACCAATAGAGCGCAAACCCGGCGATCCCATTATTGCCAAAAAAAAGACGCCCCCAGTTGCGGGAGACAATGTAGTTGAAGATACCGATAAGGAATCCGATTGTCAATAATACGACCCCAGCCCCAATTGCAACTGCCAGGATGGGCAGCGGCTCTTTGCTTGGCACCAGCCAGAGTGCATGTATCACGTCCTCGAAACCAAAAAAACTGCCATAGAGAAAGCCAAAGACGGTTGCAGCTAAACCGCATATGGTGATAAGTCCGCCCAGGCTGGCCAGACTACTGAGAGCCTTTACCTTCCTGCTCGAGATCAGGACGCCAAATCCTGCCAACAGTAGCCCATGCCCAACATCCCCAAACATCGCCCCAAAAAGAAGCGGAAAGGTAAGTGCAATGAGCCAGGTCGGGTCTAGCTCCCCGTAGCGTGGCCGTGCATAAGTGGTCACCAACATCTGGAAGGGACGCAGGAATTTAGAGTTTTGAAGCGCCACGGGCACGTTCTGATTTTCCCCACGACGGTTGGTCGGAAAGGTCTCGATGAGAGACTCTTTGGAGGCCGATTTAATCCGGGGCATCAGGTCTTCCAGTTCATCGGAGGGAACCCAACCGACGATGACATAGGTATGGCGCAGGCGGCCAAACCGCACAATTGCATCGGCGATGAGACGGCTGGCGTGTATTTCCCACAGCAAGCCGAGCAGTTGAGTCTTGTAAGTTTCGGCCTGCTTGGTCAGTGTTGTTTTGAGTTCAGAGGTTTTCTGCTTGCCAGCTTCCAGTTCTTCGTTAAGCCGCTTGATGATCTCCTCAGGCGTACCCTGATAACTTTGTGGCAGGCTCAGTGGGTTGAGATACGCGCTGCGCGCGGCTCTTTCCAGGATATCGGTGTTGGCTTGGGTGCCCGCCAGCCAGACAACCGGATTCTTTGGATCGGCCCGCAAGGTCAGGAATACGTGAGGAACCCGTGCCAGGCTCGTCTGTAATCGCCCAACATTGGCCGCCGGCATTACCCCCAGGGTGGAATATAGGTAATGTGAAGTACGCAGGGTACTGATGTCGAGTTCGATATCAGCCACAGGCTCCAGCTGGCGGAGAGTGCTTTCAAGTTGTTCCAGGCGTTTCCGCTCCTCGGTTAATTGGTCGCTTGTTTTCTTGACTTCAACTTCAATCGCTTCCAGGACCGGCGCTAATGCATCTGGCTCCAGGGCTTCTTGAAAGTCAGTAGAGCCCGGCCGCGTTTCCTCGATATCCAGGGTTTGCAGCAGGCTTTGGACGCGGCGCTCCAGGGCAGCGTAAGAGGACGCCTTTTCCTGCCAGGTATTTGCGTCACCCGCTTCTGATTCAATCGCGGGATAATTGCTGTCCGATTGATGAAAGACGCCGTGACCGCTCAATACCTTCATTACCCTCAGCAAATCCTTGGAGGGGACGATCAGTTCGAGTTCAGACATCGCTTTCGGAAAGAACATGTCATCTCCAGCAAAACAAGTTGGATATTTTTATAGCTTGACGGTACAGCACAATAACCCGATAAATGTCGCCTAAACTGCCGAGGCCTTCAGCAAATAGGGCCGGAATTCCTCCTCAGATAACTTGGAGGATTTTGCTTCTATAAACACGATCAAGTCCTGGATCTCGAGATCACTCAAGACCAAATATGCGAGAGGAACACCTATATGAAAGGGGTTGCCTACAAACGCGGTCATACATTGTTTCAGCAGGTGTCGCTTGAGCTCTGACTCCAATCGAGGCAAGCCCGTGCGAGGTTCTTCGAGAATGGCTTCCACGCCGGAAATATCCGGATATACCCGCTGTACCACCGAGGCAATGTCTGCTCCCGCGGCAATCGCCCGGATATCATCATCGGTAATATGATATCCAAAAGGTAAAGTGTAGTTGATTAGTTCTTCCTCGGAAAGCTGCTGATACACCCGGTAACGGATGGCCCACATCAGGTTGTTAAGATCTACCAGGGCTCCGACCACACGCAGCGCCTGCCCCTGGTCCTCCCCCAGCAGTAGCCGTGCCTCCTGCCATAATCTGCGCCAATAGTTCAAATCCAGGGCCACTTCCAGGGGAAAAAGGCTTTGCTCGGCGCTGTAGCGCTTCATCGCAAACGAAAGCACTTCATAGTATGGAGTGCCTTGCAGCAGCTCAACCGCTGCCCCCACGTTGCCTGCTTCGACCATGGCTTCCGCTGGCAAAACCGTCATGGGACCATAAGGGAACAGCACGCTGCGGACTCGATCCCACAAAGGTGTTTCACCTTCCTGGGCCGGGCCCATCCCGATCCCGCGCAGAACCGCCTTTAAATTCGTTACCTCATAGTATCGATAGAGTTGCAGGAGTAAGTGGCGGGTATTGTCGGGGGCCGTATGGATGACACTCTGATAAGCCTCCGCCAGCCGGTTCTTGATATGAAGCGCAATTTCGTGGGATGTGAATTCTTTTTCCTTCAAGCTCTCAAGATACGGACCGTAGGCTGTGCGCTTGAGAAGACCTACCAGGGATGCCAAATCGGGCGCTTCGCCAAGTTCGGCAAAAGTAGTGGCATCCAGCAAAGTGGAATACATCACCCTGACCCGCGCGTTGAGCCCTGCGTAGCTTGAAACACCGCCAGACATATGGCTACTCCTGGCTGGTTACCTGCTTGAGCACATAGGCGACCGCGCGATCAAAATTCTTCATCGCCAAATTCTCTATTTCGCGGGTTTTTTCCTCAGCCTCTGACAGCATACGGGCTGTTTGTGTATCCGACCGCGCCCTGGCCACGATTTGTGCGGCCTCCTCCCTGGCTTCGCTGCGCGCCTTCTCGATCAGGTCCTGGGCTTCCTTGTCGGCCTGTACAGGCAATTGTTCCGCATCTTTTATGGCAGAATCAAGAATTTGTTGTGCCTGTTTCTCAATCTCGAGCACTTGCTGGATGCGTTTTTCATTCATTTTTTCTCGGGCCTCATCGTAATTTGGCGTTCAAGCTGCGCTATTGTAAGAGAAAAGTACAGGACAATCAAGGTCTAAAAGGAGCAAATTGAAAGGAATTGTCCGCTGCTCTAAACTTGAGGAAACTGGTTTCTTGGGATCAAAAGGAAACATTCAGTTTATTATAGGATAGAAAGTAAAAGTGGCGCATCTGAAAAAGAAGACAAAAGGGTGATAGTGGCGGGAATCCCGCTCCTCGACCTACCAGCACCATCTACACTCTACCGCAAGTAGACGAAAAAAAATGGCCCTGGTATGAAAATACCGGGGCCTTCCATTGTTCTTAGCATTAACTATTTTAGATTTTGCTTTAAGCCTTCCAGCTTGCCTGAGACCGAGCCGTCCAATACTTTGTCCCCAACTTTTATCACCAGGCCTCCAAGAATGGCCGGGTCCACATGAAAGGTGACGGATTGGGCACCCACCTTGGAGAGCAGGTCTTTCTTAACGGCATCCTGCTCGGTCGCGCTCAGCGGCAGCGCGCTGGTGATATCTGCTGATCCGCCTTTGAAATCGACGTCGTTCAGGATGACAACCTTTCCAGACTTGACTCCGGAGAAGAATTCGTCGAGCAAGGCATGCTGCCGCTTTTCATCCAGTGTCTCGCCAATCAGCTTCTGCGCCGCAGCAATCGCCAGTGCAGCCACCTGTCCACGTAAATCCCCCATGATCTGATTTCGTTCCTGTTCAGCGTCGGCCCGTGCGACTTCGTGTGTTTTGATCGCCTCGGCCTCGGCAGCAGCCTTTACGATTTTGCCGGCATCAGCTGCACGATCAGTTGCATCGCGGACAATTTTGCTTGCTTCCGCTTGGGCCTCAGCCAGGATTTTGGCTGCTTCCTTTTCTGCATCCGCGCGGGCCTCTGCAGCTACACGCGCGTCTTCGAGGCTTTGAGCGATCTTCTTCTTGCGGGTTTCCATCATATTCAGCAAAGGCTTATACACCCAGGCATTCAAGGTCAGGAAAATAATCGCAAACGCGAAAATCTGAACAATCAAAAAACCAAGGTTAATCCCAAGGGCTTCCAAAAGAACCTCCCGGCCTGGCCGACTAAAAAACCTTCAAAAGGATAAGGAAGGCGATCGCCAGGCAGTAAATGGCGATAGCTTCTGAAAACGCGATCCCCAGGATCATATTGGTCAAAAGGTTTCCATATGTATCCGGGTTGCGGGCCATACCGGTTAATGCTCCTTGAACACTTAAACCAATACCCACACCTGCGCCCGCTGCGCCGATCATGGCCAACCCCGCCCCAATGTAACGTCCCGCTAAAATAATGCTTGCTTCCATGTTCTTATAAGCCTCCTAGGAATTATCGAATTAAATTTCGTGGACTTCGGCGCCGGCTTCCACCGGCTCTTCAGTATGGCCATGACCCTGCGTAATCATTGCCATAAATACCATGGTCAGCACGCCAAAAATAAAGGCCTGGATGATGCCGACAAATAGCTCAAACAAATACAACATCGACGCGATGATCGTGATCCTTCCGAGCAGGAATGCCACCACGGCAATCAGGATGATTCCTGCGAACATGTTGAAAAATAGACGGAATGAAAAAGAAAGGATCTTTGCGATTTCCGAGATCAATTCCAGCAATCCTACTAGGAAATCCATCGCCCCGAAAAAAGGGGTTTTGAACATGGTTCGCACGTTGAAGAACTTGCTGAAATACCCAAAGCCTTGTATCTGAAAGCCAACCACCTGGGTCATGACTACCGAGATGATGGCAAGTGCGAAGGTGAAATTCAGGTCCAGGGAGATGCCGCGGACAAAGGGTATGAGGATGGAACCGCCTGCCGCTTGCGTCGTCGGCAGGAGCAGATTCCAGCTTCCTCCTAGGGATTGAGTTGCATACCCGTCACTTGCTACCGGATGTAATACACCTATTGACTCAAAACCAGGCACCAATTTCAGCAAATTGGCGAACAGGACGTAGATCATAATGGTCGCAAACCAGGGGAAGATCGTCCTTGCCCATTTTGCGCCCGTCGACCCCTCCGTCAAGTTAAAGAGCAGCTCCAGGAAGGCCTCCATCAGGTTACCGATTCCGCGTGGCACCAGGTCTGTCTGTTCGCTCTTCCTCAGAGACCGGTTGGTGAAGAAGGCAATCACGATCAACAAAATAACGGTAAAAGCCAGGGTTGGGAGCGTATTAAAGAGGTAGAACGGCCCAAACGGCGAGGGCAGGGTGAAAAGCGGTGTTTCAATGAGTTTTTCAGGCGCGACCGTAATCTCGGGGCGAACGGGAACAAAAACACCAGCGAGAATAAAACCCGCGATCATGAGTACTAATACGACCCAGCGGCGCCAGGGCTTGCGTTTTTCTTCTTCCAAACCTACCTCCTAGGCAGTAGTTTCCTTCTGATTGGACTCGTTCTTCGATTTCATCTTCGCCAGTGTTTTACGCCCCACAAAGATCATTGATATCACCGAAAGTGGAACCCCGGCCAGTAACAATAAAAGTGTAAACACAGGTTTCGTGTGGAAGGTGTTATCCAGCCACAGACCAGCCAAAACGGTCAAAACGATGATTACCAGGGTGAGACAGCCCATCTGACCGACCAGAACGATCAGGAGTGTATTGAAAGCGTTCTGGCGCTCCTTGTCAGATTGTGCCATGTCGCACTATTATAACAAACAGGGTAAAACTATGTCAATTCAGAGCACAAAATTGCTGATGACATAATTGATATTTAGAAGAGAGTCAAGGCTGCAGCATTCGAGAGGCCAAACCACGGGCCGAAAACGGTGCCGATCAGTATAACGCCAAAAACCAGGACAACAAGGGCGATCATATATGGAGCAGTGACGCCGATTGGATGTTGGTCCTCATCTTCGTTTTCGGACCGGTAAAGATAAACGTATTTCATGACGTTCAAATAGTAGTAGACGCCCACAATCGAATTTAGAATGCCCACCACCACGAGCCACGTGTAGTTGGCCTGGACGCCTGCGGCAAAGACAAATACCTTGGCCACAAACCCTCCAAATGGGGGCATTCCGGCCAGCGAAAGAAAGGCCGCCAGCATGATCAGCGCCAGCCCGGGCGCGCGGCGGCTGAGGCCGCGGTAGGAGTCGTACTCATCCGACCCTGTGATTCGGCCCACCGTCATGACAATGCCAAAGGCGGCCAGGTTGGTCAGGATATAAGCCGCCATGTAGAATACCACGCTGGCAATACCAAGTTGGGAAACTGCCACCAGCCCGATCATGGCATAACCGGCGTGTGCGATGGATGAATAAGCCAGCAGCCGTTTGAGATTCTTTTGGGGCAGCGCCAGGAGATTTCCAAGGGTCATAGTGGCCGCCGACAACACGGCAAAGACCAGGGTCCAATCAACGGTGAGGTCGCGGAACACAACCAGGAAAAGGCGCGCCAGCACCGCGAATCCTGCGGCCTTCGAGGCCGTTGACAGAAACCCTGCAATGGGAGTCGGGGAGCCTTCGTAGACGTCGGGTGCCCAGAAGTGAAAAGGAACAACCGATACTTTGAAACCCAGTCCCACAATGATTAACATGATAACGCCCAACAGTACGGGGGCCGATAATTGTCCGGCCTTGAATGCGTCGGCCAGGGCGTACAGATTAGTCGTTCCGGCAAATCCGAACAGCAGGCTGAAGCCGTACAGCATGACTGCCGAGGTCATCGCTCCGTAGAGCAGATACTTGAAGCCTGCTTCCGTTGAGCGTTCGTCGGAGAGAATAAAGCCTGCCAATATGTACAGGGGAATGGATGTGGTCTCAATGGAAAGATAAAGAACCACGAGATCGGAAGCGGAAGCCATCAAACACATGCCGATGGTGGAGGCCAGCATCAAGACATACACTTCACCCCGTTGCCCCACTTTTTCGTCGTCCATCAGGAACAGGGCCGTAATAGCCGCTCCAAAAACAAAGAGCATTTGGAACAGGAAGCCCAGCCAATCGAAGCGGACCGTGTTGCCCAGGGTCATTACCGGTTGGCCCGGCCGGCCAAAGATCACGCTGATGATGAGTATGGCAAACAGGCCGCCGGCAGTTAGCCAGCCCAGGTTCCGGCGGCGCTCCCCTTTAAGAAAGGATCGACGATCAGGATGGCGATACCGAGCACCAGGATGAGCGTCTCAGGGAGGATCGACAGGATGGCTGTGGTAGTGAACATTATGCAGCTCCCAATAAACGCAGGATATGGTTCACGCCCGTTTGCACCAGTGGCACCATCACGGCCGGGAACAAACCGATCCCGATCATAAGGGAACAAAGCGTACCGATCGCAACCTTATCGAGCACGGTGATGGGAGTGATGTGCCCCTCGAATTTCTCGGGCATTTTTCCGAAGAAGACCCGGCGGACGACCAGCATTACATAAGCCGCGGTGATGATGATGGAAATCGAGGCGATAACCGCTACCAGCCATTGGGTCTTCCAGACGCCCAGGAATATCGGGAATTCAGCGATGAAACCGGAAAACCCTGGCATGCCCATCGAAACTAGGCTGCCTATAATGAACCCGACGGCCGCCCACGGGAGAGGCTTGGCCATACCCCCCAGGTCAGGCATATTCCGGGTGTGTGCCCTGTCATAAACCATGCCGACTACGGCGAAGAAGAGAGCCGTCATCACGCCGTGTGAGAACATTTGCATACCCGCTCCCGTCAAACCCTCGCGCGACAGGGTGGAAAAGCCCAGCATTACCAGTCCCATGTGCGAAACCGAGGAGAAGCCGACCATATATTTGAAATCGGTCTGGACAAACGCAATGAACGCCCCGTAAACCACCGCAATTGCCGCGCACAGCATGATGAGCCAGGACCAATGTTTGGCCCCCTCCGGGAGAAGCATGATCCCCACCCGCAGGGCTGCAAAGGCGCCAAGCTTCATTAGCACGCCTGCGTGGAACATCGATACCGCTGTCGGCGCCGCAACGTGACCGTCAGGCGACCAATTGTGAAAAGGCCAGATGCCGCCCAATACTGCAAAGCCGAAGAAAACCGGAAGGAACCATAGATTTTGGAAGGAAGTCGAAAATCCTGCTTTTTCCAGTTGAAGCATATCGAAGGTATAAACCCCGGTATTATGTCCTGCCACCCAGTACATGGCCAACGCGCCAACCAGGGCGACGACCGAACCCATGAATAGGTATAGGGTTAACTTCATCGCTGCATATTCGCGTGTCTGGATCCAGCCCCAGATGACGATGAGAAGATACATGGGGAAGACGGCGATCTCATAAAAGAAGAAAAGCATGAAGAGGTCAAGCGAAGCAAAAACACCAAACACCCCGGTGGCAAGCACAAAAAGAAACGCAAAGAATTCCCGCGGCCGGTCCTGGATGCCGGCAGACACATGCTCGTTGTGCTCTCCCCACGAGATAAGCACCCCGGTGAACATCACCACTCCGGTCAACAGGACGAGCGGGGCGCTAATACCGTCCACACCAAAATAAAGGGTAATGCCAAATGTCGGCAGCCAATTGTAATGCTCGATGAATTGGTACCCCCCGGCGGCCTTATCGTAACTAAAGAAAACCCATAGAGAAAGTGACAGTGCGAAGGTCGCAGCCGCCAGGGCGATCGTACGTACCAGGTCCTTCCTCTCCGCTGGCATCATTAAAATGATCAAAGCTGCCGCCAGCGGGGTAAAGACGATCACACTAATTACGGGAAAAGTCATCATCCACCTCTTAGAATAAGTGCATAACAGCTTTGTTGATGATATCCAGGATCCAGGCCGGCCAGATGCCGATGACCAGCATCAGGGTCATGAGCGGTGCCATGACGATTACTTCGCGGCGGCTGATCTCCGTCAACTTATGCTCGCCCTGCGCCCAATGTTCGTTCATGGGGCCGTGCAGCACTTTCAAAATTCCCTTCAATATGTACGCGCCGGTAAAGAGCACCCCCAGCATCGAGATCGCGGTATAAGGCGTGAGCAGCGGATATGTGCCCCGCACCACCAGGAACTCGGAAATAAAGCCGTTCAATCCCGGCAGCCCCAGTGAAGCCATTGAAGTAAAGATCAGGATCCCGCCGTAGATCGGGACAAGCGGGAAAAGCCCGCCGAAGTCTTCCAGGTTGCGCGTATGGGTCCGCTCGTAGATCACACCCACCAGGAAGAACATCCCTGCCGCCGACAAACCATGATTGAACATCTGCAGGATTGCGCCATTCATGGCTATCCGGGCATCGCTTGTCCCCGCGGCCAAAGCCGCCGCCGCGATCCCGAGCACGACAAATCCCATGTGGTTGACCGACGAGTACGCCACAAGTCGCTTAAAGTCGGTCTGGCCAAACGACCCGAAGGCGCCAAAAACGATGGCCGCCGTTGCCAGGAAAGCCAGCGCCCCTGCGAAATATTTGGCTTCCTCCGGGTAAAGAGGCAGGACGAGTCTCAGGAAACCATAGGCGCCCAGTTTGAGCATCACGCCGGCCAGGATCATCGAGCCGGCCGTGGGCGCCTCGGTATGTGCATCCGGGAGCCAGGTATGGAAGGGCCAGACCGGAACCTTGACTGCGAAGGCGATCACGAATCCCCAGAATACCACCGCCTTAACCGTGGATATGGGAAAGCCGAGCAGCGAACCTTGGGCGGTGGTCCAGTGTGTGGTGATCGCAGCCAGGTCAAAGGTCCCGAAGAGCGCGCCAAGCAGCTGAATGCCGAGCAGAAGCCCCAGCGAGCCTCCCATGGTATAGATCATGAATTTAAGCGAGGCATAATCCTTGTTCGCACTGCCCCACTGGTTGATCAGGAAGTACATGGGAACGAGCCCGATTTCCCAGAAAACAAAAAAGATCAGCAAGTCCAGGGTCATAAAGACGCCCAACATGCCCGTCTCGAGGAAAAGGAACAGCATCATGTAGGGCTTCACCCGATCGGTAACGCTGAAGGAGGCCAGGATCGCCAGTGGGGTAAGCAGCGTGGTCAACAGGACCATTGTCAGCGACAATCCATCCACGCCTACGTGCAAAGTGGAATTGATCGCGGCGTACCAGGCGTATTGTTCCTGGAATTGGAAGCCGGGTGCGTCCGGTTGGAACCTCAACCACAGGACTATCGAAAGCAGGAAGGGCAGCAGGCTCACGCCCAGCGCGTACCACCGCAATAGTTTCAGGTTGGCGCTCGGCAGGAAGAACAGGATAACCGCCGATAAGGCAGGTATGAATAAGATCAGCGTGAGAAGATGCGTATTTAGAAAATCCATCAGAGACTCCTGTCTGGCTAAACGATCACCAGAAGGTAATAAAGCAATCCCGCAATGACCAGCACGACAATCAACGTGACCAGCATATACTGTTGAATTCGCCCGGTTTGGATCACGCGCAGCTTGCCTCCGGTCCATTTAACAAGAACACTCGTCCCATCGCCGAAAAAGCGATTGATCACGGGCAGGTCGAAATAATTTCGGATGGTGGAGCCTATGGATGCGGTCGCTTTCCCAAACAAATGCAAGGTGCCGTCGATCAATCCCTTGTCCATCCATTTATAGACGAAGGTCTCAGCGAACCAGTAGGAAGGCTTTATAAAAACGACATCATAGATTTCATCGATATACCATTTATTCTTCAGCACAGGTATTTGCAGGAAATCCTCTTTGGCTGTTTGAGTATGCCGATAAACCAGCCAGCCGATCAGCAGTCCCCCGAGGGCAACCGTGAGTGAAGTCAGCAACGGCACGATATTAAGGGGGCCTCTGCTGGCATCTCAGCCAGCGTGCTCCCAACAAATTCATGGAACCAGTTGGGGATTAACCCGCCGATTACCGGGAATCCTTCGGGAATACCCACCCATCCATAACCGATAGCAAAGATCGACAGCACCACGAGCGGTACCGTCATCGTCCAGTGCGTCTCCTGCGCATTCTCTGCTGCTTCCGTTCGGGGGTTCCCCAGGAACGTGAGGGTTATTTGGCGCATCGTATAGAAGGCGGTAAGGAACGCCGCGACCGCCAGCGTAATGAAGACCGCCATGTGACCATTGAAGGTGCTGGATAGGATCTCGTCTTTGGACCAGAAGCCCGCCGTCAATACCGGGAACCCCGAGAGGGCAAAGCCTCCGATCACGAAGGTCCAGAATGTGATGGGCATCTTCTTGCGCAACCCGCCCATGTTGAACATATCCTGCGCGTCCACATGCTTGCCGGTATGCAGGATGCCATGTTCCATGCCGTGGATCACCGAACCGGAACCCAGGAAGAGCAGGGCCTTGAAAAAGGCATGCGTAATAAGATGAAAGGCGGCCGCGATATAGGCACCCGAACCGAGCGCCGCCACCATATAACCCAACTGCGAGATAGTCGAGTAAGCCAGCACGCGCTTGATGTCATTCTGCGCAACCGCGATCGTCGCCGCGAACAGGGCCGTAAAGGAGCCTATGAAGGCTATTACCGTCATCGTTTGCGGGTCGAGGCTGATCAGCGGGAACATGCGGATGATCATGTAGACGCCTGCCGAAACCATGGTGGCTGCATGGATCATCGCGCTGACGGGCGTGGGGCCCTCCATCGCGTCGGGGAGCCAGACATGCAGGGGGAACTGCGCCGATTTACCCACCGTTCCGATAAAGAGCAGCAACCCTATCAAACCTGCCGCCGAAAGGCCCAGGACCGGGGTTGGAACCGTGGCTAGCGTATGCAAGACCTGCGGTTGGAATATTTCCCGGAATGAAAGCGTGCCCGTTGCGCTGTAGACGTAGACGATTCCCAACAACATGAACACATCGCCGATGCGTGTGGTCATAAAAGCCTTGACCGCTGCGTCCCGGGCGGACGGCTTCGCATACCAGAAACCTATCAATAAGTACGAGCACAGACCCATGATCTCCCATCCGACAAAAAGAGTGATCAAATTATCGGAGAGCACCAGGGTCAACATGCCAAAGGCAAACAAGCTGATGAAGGCGAAGAAGCGCGAGTACATCGGTTCTATGGAGGGCACTTCATGCTTGTGGCCGTGCTCTTCCAGGGTGGCGCCGTGCGGCGGCAGCCCGGGTTGATCATGATCGCCCTTTGGTTGTCCGAAGTTATGATAACCAACACTGTAGAGAAAGATCATCAAGACTGTCCAGGCCACGAAGAACAGCACCACGGCCGACAGCGGATCGACCAGTACACCGATCTTGAGCCAGGTATCCGCGGTGGGTATCCAGTTGATCGCAGAGGCGAAGGGCGCTTTGCCCAGCTCCGGGGCGCCGAGGGCGCGTACAAAAACGATCATGGCGCCCAGCCATGAAAGCAAGGCGGCGCCTATGGCTACCGTATGGCTCAGGGCCTTGTTCCGGTTCGTGAACAGCACGATCAGAAAAAAGGCCAGTATGGGGGGTAAGGGAATTAACCAGATAAGTAGATCGATCGTCATGAAGGCTCCAGAAAAGCGAACAGTTTTTTATTGATCTGGATTTGCGTTTCCAACGGCTGCCGGAAAGCGATCTCCGCAGGGGGTTCTTTGATTCCGTCTACCATTTCATCATATCGATTTCGTCTGCGATCACTGTATTGCGCCGGCGATAAATGGATATGACCAGGGCCAGTCCCACGGCTACTTCGGCCGCAGCCACGGCAAATACAATGATCGCGAACACCTGGCCGGCCATTTGGGTGACATCTCCATAACGCCAGAAGGACACCAGGTTGATATTTACTGCGTTAAGCATCAACTCCACGCCCAACAGGATCGCCACCGCATTTTTGCGGGATAAGACGCCGAATAATCCAATGCTGAAGAGTGCAGCCGAGAGAGTCAGAAACCACGCGAGCGGGATCATATGAGCTCCTATTTCCGGTTGAAGGCCACGTAGACCGCGCCCACCAGGGCTGCCAATAACAATACCGAGGCGACCTCGAACGGCAGAACGAAAGCGTCCGGAGAAATAAGCGCATTACCCAACAGTCCCACCGCGTCGAATCCGGCCGGTATGGCTGCCGGTACCTTGGTGAAACCGCTCCAGGCTTGCACGATCCGGATCAGTCCTATAAATGTGAGCACGGCGATGATGGTGCTGAGCCACCAGGTGCGGCTCAACTGCGGGCCGCGGTCCCTCATCTCCTTGCGGGTCAGCATGACGGCGAATATGAACAGGATCGCGATCGCCCCGATGTAGATCACAACCTGCACAACCGCCAGGAAGCCGGCATCCAGCAGTGCATATAAGACCGCAACCCCGAAAAGCGTTACGATCAGCCACAGCGCCGCGTGGATGAGATTGCCCGTTGTCACCACCATCAGTGCCGAGCCGAGAATGACTGCCCCAACGATCAGAAAGATGATTTGTATGATTGTCATGTTCTTCTCCACTCTCCGATCCGCCGGGAGAGAGGTCAACGATTAGATCAGGGTTGCGCCACGGCGCTGCTTACCGGCTTTTCGATGCGTTCCCGGCTGCGGCGGCTCTCACGCCGCAGGATCTCTACCAGGATCCAGCCGATTACAAGATTGGTCAATAGCATACCTGCCACGTAGACCAAGGTCGGGGTACCGCGCAGGATCACATTCATTAATGCGGTTGCCATCAAAAGAGTAAACGCCAGCGGCGTCAGGAATTTCCAGCTGAACGCCAGCATTTTATCGATGCGGATGCGCATCACCGTATAGCGTATCCACATGATCACCCAATAACCTAGCAGTGCCTTCGCCAGCAAAATGACGGCTGCCACCAGCGGCCCTAGGTTTTCGAGCCCCAGGAAGCGATAGCCGCCAAAGAACAGGATCGCCCAGAAACCCCCAAAGGTAAAAGCGTGCATGAGCTCGCCTGCATAGAAAAGGCCAAACTTCATGCCCGTGTATTCGATGTGGAAGCCGGCTACAATTTCAGATTCAGCCTCGTTCATATCGAAAGGCGCACGGCCAAGTTCTGCAATGGCTGTGATGATGAATATGACCGCGGCCAGGGGCGCCAGCAGCACATACCAGATGTTTTGCCCCTGGACGATGGCGGTCATGCTCATCGAACCGGCCAATATGGTTGGGATCAGCATGGTCGCGATCATCGGCACCTCGAACGAAACCAGCACCGCCACCTGGCGGAAAGCCCCGATCAGTGCGTACTTGTTGTTCGATGCCCAGGCCGCCATGATGATCGAGAGCGTTCCTATCGCTCCGGTCGCAATGACGTAAAGCGCGCCCACATTCAAGTCAACGCCAAAGATCACCGGAGCGAGCGGCACGATTGCCCACAACAGCAGCACCGACATCAACGACAGGATTGGCGCAAGGTTATAGACCACGCGGTCGGCGCCGTCCGGGGTGATATCCTCTTTAATAAGCAGTTTGACGATGTCTGCAAAGGGCTGGATGATGCCAAACGGTCCAACGCGGTTGGGTCCCAGGCGGTCCTGGAAACGCGCCACCACTTTGCGCTCCACCCACACCAGCAGGATGTCTATCAACATCATCATGGAGACCAGCACCACTACGCCGATCAGTTGGATCAGAAAACTGGCGAGCCAATCCGCCAGGCCCCAGCCCGTGAGCAGGCCCATCAGCCAATGGGCAATAAAATTAACCGGGTCAGTCCAAAGATTCATGGTTTGCTCCGAGAATCGCCTTTCCCTTGTAAGGATCGACCGCGCAGCGAATAGTTCGCCGCAGCGATAATTCAGAAAGGGACAGGCAAGGGTTTATTGCACAAAGAAAAGGCTGGAAGGTCATTGCCTTTCAGCCTCGGACGATATCGCTTCGATTAAAACCATTCCAACATGCCCTTGCGCCAGGCATACACCAGTCCCGCAATGAGGATGAGGATAAAGACGATCCCTTCAACCACCGCGTACAAGGACAGTCTTCCGAGTGACACGGCCCATGGGAATAAGAACACGGTCTCCACATCGAAGACCAGGAAAACAAGCGCAAAAACATAGTACTGTGCTTTGAACTGCACCCAATTCTCCCCCACCGTCTCCATGCCGCATTCATAGGTGCTTTGCTTGATGTGGTTGGGTTTCTTCGGGGAAATGATCCATGAGGTTACGATCGCCGCCGTGGGTACCAGGGCGCCAACTACCAGGAACAGACCGATATATAGCCACTGACTCTGCATGATTACTCCGTAAAATACCTCGCCCGTGTCAATATTAACACGGGCGAAATTGTACCATGAAGGACAATCGGTAAATACTAATCCCTGTCAGGTGAAAGGGTGATCTTCGTCATTTATTTGTCGTAGCTACTTACCCCCCGTTGCTGGTTTCACCGGAAAATAAATGTGATGGGCGTTCTTTCCCATCACATTTATTTTCCGGAATCTCTAGCCCCAGGCTGAAAGCGTGGGATGTGAGAGGTACGATTTGCCTCCAGATCGTCCCGAAGGTTTCCTTGCAGCACCTTTTTCAGTAGCTCAAACCTTCGGGACGTTGCCTTCAGATCGTCCCGAAGGTTTCCTTGCAAAATCCTATTCAGCAGTCCAAACCTCGAGACGTTTCCTCCAGATCGTCCCGAATGTTCCCCTGCACAATCCTATTCAGCAGTTCAAACCTTCGGGACGTTGCGTATCTACGATTTGTTCGGCATAATAACTAAGTTCTCACCTTGATCGATTATGACCAAAGATTCAACGCAAAGCTGCAGGGACGCGAAGTTTTTCGAGATTCTTTGCGGCTTGGCGTCCTTGCGTTAAGCTTTTTGACAAATCTGGTGTTTGAATGCCATAGGTAGCAACTCACGCTCGGCGTTCGCGAAGCACTTCGCGTAGCAGCCCCGAAGCGTAGCGAAGGGGGCCTGACCCCGCCGCCACCATCCGACCGCCAGGTCTCCTGGAACTACCCCCTTAACCTTTCTTCTTGATCCTTCTCCATAACCATTTTAAGAAATCATCAACAAACGGGAAGCCCATCACCGCGCCAACGATGGATCCCAGGCCGCCGGCCGTGCGTGCGATCCCCCCGCCCAGGCCCAGCAGGTTTGTCGCCTCGATCTGGACCGGTTGAGCGGAAATTGCTTTCCTGGTTTCAACCTTGCTCACCTTATCCACAAAACGCAGGAATAGCCACGCCGTGCCTCGGAACGTTCCGGAACTGACCGGGCGCACGCTCCAGAAAAAAGTAACAGACTGTCCCGGCAGGAGTGGCTCGCTGATGATATCGGTCGGACGCACCTCCGGCCCCGCCAGGTCGAGCCGCGCTTCGGCAATCACATTGTGCGTATCGTAAAGATTCGGGATCTGCACGATCCCCCCCGTGACACGATTGCCCTGCACCTCGGCTGTCGGTGTGAGGTTGCCAAGCGTATCAACTTCCAGGGTTAAGCGTATTACATCCGAATCCCCGGTTCGGATTTTTGGCGGGTATTCCAGGGTCAATCGGCGGGATTTGGGGATGGCCGGCAGCGGCGTCGCCGCCTGGGATGGCTGCTCCTGTGTAGGAGTCGGCTCGATCATAATAGGAAGAGCAGTCAACGCTGCCGGGCTTGCTTCAGGAGTATTCCCGGCGGAAGGCTGATTAAATTCTGAAGTTGGGAGGGGCGCGCCCGACGGGGCCTGCGCGCCTGATCCACAGGCATACGTTAATGCCAGCAAAACTATCCCCGCCAGAAAAGGATGGAGCTTTTTTCTCTGCTCGGCGTTCGCGAAGCACTCCCGACCCCGCCGACGATCCACCTTACTCACAAGTACCACCCTGCCGCCAAAGCAGGCGTGAACGAGGTTGGCGTCGGCAGCGTCATTTCAGCTGGTGGGACCGGCAGGATATGCCGTTCACGTGCCGCGGGCCAGATCCCCCAGGCCAGCAGCGCCAGCGAGATGATCAGCAATATCATGCCCAGGGTTATTCGCAGCCTTCGCATTCCGAAATTATATACCGATGGAAAATTCTGTGTTGCCCTTCTACTTGATTCGCTTTGCCTCCCTCATTTGTTGTCGTAGGATTGCAGATCGAAAGATGCGGTCGAAGAATCCATCGTAGCCCTCCTTGTCATACAAGATCATATAGTCGGCAGGGCCGAATTCTTCGGGCATATAGAGTATTCCACCGTTCGGATTGATCTCCAGGACAAAGATCTCCCCGTTGTCGTTCATACGCACGTCGCAGCGTCCATATCCCTTTCCATCTATGGCAAGATACATCCGCCGGCCTGTGTCCTGCAGGCGGGCCCTGAGCTCGGGGTCCTTGACTTCCCTGAATTCAAAGGGGACCGAATAATCCCACTTGATATCCGTATGCCAGAACTCATCGCCCGGCGGGAAGATCAATTCAGTGGGAGGGTACACAAACGGCGCATTCAGGTCATCGGGGTTATCCACGATCAGCACATTGAACTCGCGGCCAACAATGAATTCTTCCACCCGCGCGCTTCCGAATTCGGACGAGATTCGCTTGAACTGCGTCCGCAGTTGATCCGGCCCGTCCACGCGCGAATCGCGTGTCATCCCGATACTGCTGTAACTTTTTGGATGCTTCACCATCAGGGGATAACGCAAACCCTTCACCAGGTCTTCTAGGCCCTCCTCTGAGGTCACGTGGCCCCCCTTTGCAAAACCCACCCCATTCGCCTCCGCCGCGGCCTGCATCTCCTCGCGCGTAGGGTCATAGAATTTGCTGTCTGCCCCGGTGTAAGGCAGGTTTAGCTCTTCCAGGGCTTGGACCACATCCAGGCCCGGATAATCTTCGTCGCTCGCCCCATCACATAGATTGAAGTAAACATCAAAGCGGTTCTCTTCAGCCAGGGCCCGCAGCCGGTCTATCACAGGGCGGTGCAGCAGCACCATTTCCCAATCAAAATTCTTTAGGAACGGCGCGGGGGTAAAGCCATAAGGTTCATCATCGTAGAGCACGCACACACGCATAAGGCACCTCTCTTCTCTCGCTGAACCTTATCATAAAAACATACTCGGTACAAGACCTCTGCTATTTAATTCTTAAACCGGTTTGCCGGATGATAAGTGTAATCGTTCACATCACCGCTCAGCAGGTTACCATTGGCATCCCAGGTGTAGGATGTCCCGCTTATGTCAACCAGCCGGTTCGCAACATTATAGGTGTAATCGTTCTCGTTAGGTGCGCTGCCGTTGGTCACATTTTCTTCATACAATCGGTTCCCTGCAGCATCGTGTTAGCATGTGAATGCAGCTCGTGAGGAAGAGTTGCAATCGGGCACGTTTTTGGATATGCTTCCGGTGTTTGGTGAACGGGAGCGCATACCCGGGAACGCTGCGTTAGGGTCCAGCCGACTATTAGTATGGGAAGCCCGCAAGGGCAAGCCCGCCATCGTGTTTGGCTGACCCGTTCGAATCCGCTAAACTGGGAATGGCGTCTTGATGCCACAGCCCGTATCTGTGTGTGATCCAGCGGCCCTAAAAATGAAACGTGCCCGATCTTTTCCTCAACCAGGAGCATAAAAAGATGACAGGTCAAACAACTATTCCCAAACGTTTTATCGGTCTGGATGTCCACAAGCATTACCTGATCGCACTCGCCGTGGACGCCGAATTGAATGTGATCCTGCCCGCCCAGCGCGTGGAACTGTCGCGCTTGGAGGCTTGGATCCAGAAGACGATCACGAAGCAGGATGCGGTTGCCTTGGAGATGACCACCAACACTTGGCAGCTCTACGATGAGTTGGCGCCTCACGCTCAGTCGGTGACGGTCGTGCATCCGCCACATGTGGCCCTGCTTGTCCGTTCGCAGGTGATGACTGACAAGATCGCCGCCTCCATTCTGGCCCGTCTGCTGGCCAAGGGCCTGCTGGTCTCGATCTGGGTGCCACCAGTGGAAGTGCGCCAACTGCGTGCCCTGGTGGCGCAACGTAGCAAGATCACCCGCCTGGCGACCCAAGCCAAAAACCGCCTCCATGCGCTGCTGCAACGCCATCACCATTTGCCGCCCGCCGGCAATCCTTTTGATGCGGATCAAAACGAGTGGTGGCTGGCATTGCCGGTGGGCAAGCTGGAGAAGATCAATCTGCAAAGCGATCTCGACACACTACGTTTCGCCGAGACGCAGCTCGCCCGCCTGACTTCCCTGATGAATGAGATCGCAGCAGGTGACAACCGAGTCCTCCGTCTGCTCCATCTGCCTGGCTTTGGCCTGGTTACTTGCCTGACGGTTCTGGCCGCTATTGGCAAGATCGACCGTTTCGCAAACTCCAAACACTTGGTCGGGTATGCCGGTTTAGGCGCCCGCATCCATGATTCCGGCCTCACTACCCGCACCGGTCGCATCACCAAAGCCGGACGCAAGGACCTGCGTGCGGCTCTGGTCGAAGCCGCCCAAGTCGCTGCCAATTCGCACCCACATTGGAAGGCGGAACTCAAACGGCTGGAGCCGCGCCTGGGTCGCAACAAAGCCATCGAGGTATAGCGGAAGTAGTCTCCTCCGACTAGTCCGCCGCTGTGAGTCGATAGAGGGGATCATATGTATACGTGATCGTCCTCCCCACAATCGGCCCATCCTGTGCCATAGCGGGCATATTGTATCTCGCCATCACCAGCTCGCCCTGCGGTCTCGGGTCAGCGAGCGGCAGTAATCCCGCATGGGGTGTTGACGTACGCATGGGCGTCCCGGTCGGCGTCGAAGTTGGCGTCCGAGTTGGGGTTGGTGTCTGCCTCGGCTCCGGGTTCAAAGTCTTGTGCCGGCCACCCAGCTTGCCCTGCAACAGCCCCACAAAGCATCATTTCCCTGGAATGGTGCCACTAAATTTGAAAAATTGGGAGCCACCATTGGCAAGCGTACCATCGAGCCACGCAGTGGACATATAGCTCACTCCACCAATAATTAGGTCGGATGTAGTTTTGTGAGTATCGCGAACAATGATGCACTCGTCGTTCGGATTTGAAGTCTCCCACGTAACTGGCGCAGAGTTGAGAACCAGCTGCTGGCTGTACCAGACTAATTCAACCTGGCATGTAATGGTCTCCGCGCCCATCAACTGATAGCCAACAAAATCCGGAGGCCCCAAATCTGCGATGGTCTCGCCTGCTGAGATTTGGTAATTCAACGTGATGTCGATTCGAGCAAGGATATTGTCGGCGATGGTTATTTCTAAGCATGGTTGGGCCGGGCGTACACAATCCGCATAGATCAACGTCCCCGGAGGAGTCGCACCAATAGTCAGCCCCGACACATCCACCTGCGGTATATATCGAATGGTCTTTTGATTTATGAACGGCAGTACCGACAAGGTTGACCTTACCTCGCTTGCACTCGACTTGCCAATGACTAAGCCATGCCAACATGGCGCCGAGCAAGGAACGTCTGTGAAAGGACTTTTGTCTATTATTGCAGTTGGTAAAGGCTCAGCCGTTACAGGCAATAGTGAGGAACACCCAGTGAGCAATGCGAGAAAGACGATCACTATCAACATGCGACCCGTTCGGGCACAGTGGCTAATCATTCATTCTCCTTTACTGCGGGGTCTGAGGATTTCCCGCTCGGCGAGGGTCTCCCGACCCCGCCGAGACCTCCAACCGCAAGGTCTCCCCTTTCCCGTTATACGCGCCTTGTCCCCAGGTCACGGTATTATTGTATTGACCGTTACTGGCCTGCTCATGGTGGCACCGAAATTTATTTGCGAACCATTGCAGAACCAATGGACATGAAGCATCGTGTCAAGGTTATTACCCTGATTCGTAATGAACACTCACTCATCGAGACATTACATGGCCAACCGCAAGATGCATATCGGCCCCCAGACAATGATAGTCAAGTCCAAATAATCACTCTAGCACTTCCAAGAGGTCTTCGAGTTGCTTCGCGGATTCTTTCTTTGGAAACCTTCACCCATCGTCTTTTTCGACATCAATATCGCTCGGTTCGGTCATTTTGGCTGCGTTATCCGGCCCGGCTGCTTCGTCGTCCAGTTGGCCTTGCAATCAAAGAGGTCGACATAATACATAGCGTCGCTCCTTGGGAACTCTCTCACGCACCTAACTTGGCGAAAGGAAAAGCCATGCCTTGTTTCTACCCGCGAGAAAACGTTCCCACTGAAGCGATCATGGCAGAAACTCCAGCCCAAAAGTCTGAAAGGAATCATGAAATGACACAACCACGTTCCCATTGTTGGCTGTAACAGTTGAGACCCAACCATTTCTTTTATCGAACGGCTCACTGGACAAAAAACTAGTTTGTCCAACGATATTTCCAGTCTGCAAATCCACTGTTAGAAGTGTTAGATCGTCTCGTATTGCGTAGCCTAATTCAGACTGAGCGTCAACTGCCGCCATCCCATTAAAGTTTTCAGGGCGGCACCAATCGTATTTACCTTCCTGCAAATTCAATGCACATATTCCTCCTACAGAGCTCCATGATGAACTCTCAGCAACAATCAGGATATCTTTATTTAAAGTCCGTGGGGTACAAGGTTCATCAACGAAGAATTGGGGACCTTGATTCCATATCAATGCTCCAGTTTGCCTGTCGTAAGCGCTCAACAGATATTGATTGGAGATTGAGGTTTTCAAAACAATATTCCTCGATACCCAGACAATATTTGCCTTGGGCATAGTGGCAAGCACTTTGCCTGTTTCCGAATCCAATTCGTAAATAGTATCGCCATAATAGACTCTCACCACACCTGAATCAAGTTGAGAAATGATTGTCACATGGCCTTGACCCAACGGGGCCGACCACTTGAACTGACCTGTTTTCGCATCATAGGCATCTACACTAAGCGTAGGTATTACGAAAACTGTTGTCTGATTTGCAAGCAACCCCCTCGGGTGGCTATGATCAAAAGAAAGCCCATCCTGCCATACTGTAGCCCCAGTCATCATATCGGTTGCAATAAGACTATTGCCATCTAATGACATCGCGAACATTCTTCCACCTGCGCTTGCAATAGGGTAAGTAGAAACATCTTGTCGAACCCACAAAGTGTTAACGTGCTGTGTAGATGATCTGAGAGTATGGGTTATCCTGGGCAGAGGTGCTTGCAACCATTCTGTTGCTGACCCAAGGAACAACAAGAACACGATTAAAAGCGCGAATAGCCATGGTAGCCATCGCGGGGTTAACCGTACACGAAACCAGTAGGTGAGACTTATAAACATTCTTGAGATCCTATCTCTGTTCACTCGCTATGATAGTATTGCTCAAAAAGCTGTTCCGCTATCAATACCCGCCGGCGCCGCTCCGCTATCGCGAAGCACTTCGCGCAGCACCCCCGAAGTGCAGCGCAGGGGGCCCGCCCCGCCGAGACTTGACCTCAAGGTCTCCTTGCGCATTGCCCGATGTTCTCTATCTCAAAGGCTGGCCACGGATCTCCGTCAGCCTGCTTGAGCTTGTTTTAGCGGGTTTTAGCTTTGTAATCTCCCCGGGATAAGGAGGGCCTTAACTAACAGAATTATCGATCAGCTGCATTAATTCCAAAAGTGACAAATATCATGTTCACCCGTACATTTCGCATCTGTGAGGACAGCCTCACAAAAGCTCCGCTGTGCGTCCCTCATCCTTGTCCTCATCGCTTCACAAAAATTATGGTTCAGCCGCTCCCCATTCCCGAATCCCCACTAACGAATCTCGAATCTTGCCTTCCAATCGCCTGATCTCGCACCCCGCACTCCGCACCTCGCACGGTTTCTCCTCATGGTCCTCATCTCATCACAAAAATCATGGTTCAGCCGCTCCCCATTCCCGAATCTCGAATAACGAATATCGATCCCCAATTTTCCTCAAACTAGATACCCCATGCACACAATGCACGAAAATGTGTGCGCCCTGATACTCCACGAACTCATTTTCGCTTGACTCAAGAACATTTGTTCTGTATACTGAATGTGAATCCACAGGCTTATTCTCATGTCAAGCATACTGATTGTTATGTCATTGCGAAGGCGTAATTCCCGAGGAAGCAATCTCGCACTTTTGCCTTCAGGAATATTCGTTCCTCTTCATTCCGCGAAACGAACAATAGGAGGGCAAACTCAGGTGACTGAATCCTTGGGAGCATTTGAATCAGGATGAATGGTTCGCAAACCGTCGCGGGAGGGGTCGAATTAGAGTCGAATTGCTCGCGCCCTGCCGTAACTCTGCGCTTTTTGGCCGAGCGAGCCTCAAGCGAGCGTCGGCCACTTCGGCGATATGAATCGCCGAAGTAAGCGACCGAAGGTGCAGGTGTTCTTCCTGCTCGAGCGTCAAGCGAGCCTCGCCCACTTCGGCGACAAGAGTCGCCGAAGCGATCTTGGAACCTGAAATTCTTCCTCCCTCCGTCCTTTGACCGCGGTAAAAGAAAAAAGTTGTAGAATGGAGACAATGGAATAATTCCAATCTCTAAGCCACCGGAGAAAACCATGCAGCCTTACCCTCCCGAACCTTTCCGCATCAAAATGATAGAACCCATCCGCCTGATCTCACCTGAAGCGCGCGAAAAAGCGCTCAAAGACGCCGGTTACAACCTCTTCGCAGTGAAATCTGAAGACATTTTCATCGACCTGCTCACCGACTCCGGGACTGGCGCCATGAGCCAGGAACAATGGGCAGCCATCATGCGAGGCGACGAATCTTATGCGGGGGCGCGCTCCTTCCACCGTCTCAAGACGGCGGTGGATGATATCTTTGGGTTCAAATACTTTGTCCCGGCCCATCAGGGTCGTGCAGCCGAGAACATCCTGAGCGCCGTTCTGGTAAAAACGGGCCAATACGTTCCTTCCAATATGCACTTCGACACCACCGACGCCAACATCCGTGCCCGCGGCGGGCGTCCTACCAACCTGGTCATTGATGAGGCCTACGACCCGGCCGATCCGCATCCCTTCAAGGGCAATATGGATATCACCAAGCTCATAGCCTTCATTCAGAAGGTTGGCGCAAAGAACATCCCCTTTGGCATGATAACCGTCACAAACAACGCCGGCGGCGGACAGCCTGTCTCCATGGAAAACCTGAAGGCCGTTGCCGATGTCTACAACGTGAACAATATCCCGTTCTTCATCGATGCTGCCCGCTATGCAGAGAACGCCTATTTCATAAAACTGCGTGAGCCGGGGTATGAAGATAAATCCGTGATCGACATCGCCCGTGAGATGTTCGCGCTTGCCGATGGGATGACCATGTCCGCCAAGAAGGACGCCATCGTCAATATGGGCGGTCTGTTGTGCATGAATGATGAAAAACTATTCGAGAACGTAAAGAACGAATTGATTCTGCGGGAGGGCTTCCCCACCTACGGCGGTCTCGCCGGCCGCGACCTCGACGCCATGGCGGTCGGCTTGTATGAGGGCCTCGAAGAATCTTACCTGGAATACCGGGTTGGGCAAACAGCCTATCTCGCCGCGCGTCTCAACGCGCTGGGCATTCCTACCATCCAACCACCCGGAGGTCACGCGGTCTATCTGGACGCCGCGGCCGTCCTGCCTCACATTCCCCAGAGCGAATTCCCGGGCCAGGCCCTTTGCGTGGAGCTTTATCGCGCGGGTGCCATTCGGGGAGTTGAGATCGGCTCTGTTATGTTCGCCTATCCCGATCCGGTTTCCGGCATGATGATCTTTCCAAAGCTCGAGCTTCTGCGCCTCGCCATACCCCGTCGCACTTATACGCAGTCCCATATGGATTACGTGGCTGAGACTCTGGGCAAAATTAAAGATCGAGCCGCCTCGATACGCGGTTATAAATTCAGCTACGCGCCCGAACTGCTGCGCCACTTCACGGCCAGGTTCGAGCCGCTTTAGTGGTCATCCCGTGCGCGCCAGCAGCCCGCAGGGCTTCCATGACCTGAGGAGGGGCTTTAGCCCCGCCGGGCTGGTTTCGGCCTCCTTCTCGCTGCCCCGTCCTCGCAGGTAAACTCGACCTATGACTCGCTGGCTCGATCCCGAAACCGTTGATGCTTCTCCGTTGAATGAGCTGGGGCTGGATCCGCTCATCGCTCAGACTCTGGTGCGGCGCGGTTTCGACACTCCCGACGCCACGGGGGCCTTCCTCGACCCCTCCCATGCCCGGCCATCTTCAGCCTCCGACTTGCCCGGCATGGGTCAGGCCCTCGAACGCCTCAGCACGGCCATTCGTAATAGCGAACCTATCTGCGTCTGGGGCGATTTCGACGTGGACGGTCAAACAGCCACAACGATTCTCGTCCAAACTTTGCGATCAGCCGGGGCCAATGTCATCTACCATATTCCCATCCGGGCTAAAGAGAGCCACGGTGTCAACCTGCAGAACCTGGCACCGATCATTGATAATGGCATAAAACTTGTCCTCACCTGCGATACGGGTATATCCGCCATCGAGGAGGCCGTGTACGCCCGCTCTCATAACGTGGATTTCATAATTACCGATCACCACGACCTGCCGGACCAATTACCAGAAGCCACCGCAATCGTAAATCCAAAGCTGCTCCCCTCCGATCATCCCTTGAGCAATTTGCCGGGGGCAGGCGTCGCTTATAAATTAGCGGAGGCGTTAATTGGGGTTCAAAAACCTTTACCTGATCAACCGCCCGATTCACGGCTCGTGACCCCAGAATCCCTTCTCGATCTGGCGGCGCTGGGAATTATCGCCGATCTCGCCTTGCTAAGAGGTGAGACGCGCTCGCTTGCTCAAAAAGGGATTGCAGTTCTGCGTAAAACAGATAGGCTAGGTTTGAAGACCATTGCGCAGATGGCGAACCTTGATCTATCGCAGGCGACAGAAGAGAGCATCGGCTTCAACCTTGGTCCACGCTTGAACGCCCTGGGCCGGCTCAGCGACGCCAACCCTGCGGTTGAATTGTTCCTGACGGACGACCCCGCGCGCTCTCGACTACTGGCGGCCCAGATCGAGGCATTGAACACGCAGCGCAGACTCCTGACCGACCAGGTTTATCAGGCCGCGGAGGCCCAGCTGCGCGCCGATCCATCCCTGCTCACCCAACCCATGATATTACTCAGTCACCAATCCTGGCCTGGAGGCGTGATAGGTATTGTGGCAAGCCGCCTGGTTGAACGCTATCATAAGGCCGCAATCCTTCTGACGGGTCCGGAGGACGGCATCCTGCGCGGTTCAGCGCGCTCAGTGGAAGGATTAAACATCACCGAAGCCATCGCCGCGAATAGGGATCTTCTTCTGGGTTACGGCGGGCACCCCATGGCTGCCGGCCTCTCGCTGATACAAGAAAAACTCGCAGATTTCCGAAAAGGGCTGAATAAAACCGCAGAGAAAATGCTCGGGGAGGCAGTAAGTGAAGAAGCAACCCTGCCCATTGATGCCTGGCTTGAGCTGCCTTCGCTTTCCCTGGACCTGGCAAATTCGCTCGAAGTGCTGGCACCCTTCGGTCCGGGCAACCCGGCGCTCACCTTCGCCACCCACGGACTGAATTTTCAATCCTCGAGCAGTGTCGGCGCGAATCAAGACCACCGCCGGCTCGTCTTTGCAAGCGATCAGGGAACAAAGCAGGAAGTTATGTGGTGGAACGGGGGCAGTGATGAATTGCCAGAATCCCTCACGAACGAAGGAAACAAGTTCGACCTGGCCTATCGGGTACGCGCAAGTAGTTATCGCGGAGAGCGGCGGCTATCTCTGGAATTCGTCGATTTCCGCGTCACAGAACAAAAACCCATTGAGGTACACAAGCCAAGACTTGAAATATCTGATCTGCGCCTCCAGCCTTCGGGTACCCAACTGTCAGCCTCAACCCTTATCTGGGCGGAAGGCGCGGAGAAGTCAAAAGGCAGGAACCGATTGGAGTTGTATCCGGCAGACGAATTTGCCATTTGGACGGCGCCACCTTCGCCTGTCGAACTGCGCAAGGCACTGGAAACCGTAAGACCTAAGATTGTTTATCTCATTGCGTCTACATCCGTTGACGACGCTGCCTCTTCGCCCAAGCCAGCCAGGACAGATGAATTTCTCTCGCATCTGGCTGGCCTGGCAAAGTTTGCGATCAATCGACGAGAGGGCAAGGTCAAGATCTCAGAGCTCGCGGCCGCCACTGCCCATCGCGAAGCTACGATACGTCTGGGGCTGGAATGGCTCGCGGCCGGTGGTCACCTTACCCTCGAAGGAGAAACAGATGAGTGCAATCTGGCTGCCGGAGACAGCATGGAGAATGCATACCTTCGAGATGAGCTTTATATGGGAGTCAGGGGCCTATTGGAAGAGACCGCTGCATATCGCGCCCATTTTGCCCGGGCCGCCGCTGATTCAATTATCGGATACTGAAAGGAGCAGAACTAAAACACGACCTTCTAGCAAAAAGCCTCTATATCTCCGCCGCGGGGCGGCTGATCTGGGCAAAGATCGCGTTAGTTAATTTGGCAAGTTCATTCACAGGCAATTTGATGTTTAGCCCCCTCTGTCCACCCGATATATGCAGTTCCGACAGGCCCTGCGCCGAAGCATCGACTACTATTTTGAATCCCTTGTTAAGCAGCGCCAGAGGCGAGATTCCGCCGGCTTGTAGACCCGTGATAGCCTCGGCCTCATGCTCGGTGGGCAAATAGACCTTCTTTTCCCCTAGGGCAGCAGCAACCAGTTTTAGATCGACCACGGTTGTGCCCGGAAGGACAACTAGGATCGGTTTTTTGGGTTTATCTCGGGTAACCACAATGGTCTTGAATACGGCAGCTGGGTCGACGTTGAGCAGGCTGGCCGTCTCGAGTGCACCAAGCTTCACGGCTGGCAATTCGTAAGCCGTATATTTGATTTTGCGGGATTCGAGCAAGCGGGTAACATTATTGACAATAGCCATCATCCGACCTTGGTTAAAGATGCTGCGAAAATTATAATCGAGGCGGCATTGTCTTCCAGTCCGTTTCACGATATATTTCTCCAATCATTTTGCCGGGTATCTGTAACCTTCGAGATATGGATGGCTTCGTTCTACGGGCAAGCCCTCGTAAGAAAGAGATGAAAAATGTGCGATACCCTCATTGCGACCGCTGATACAACCCAGGATGGTGTGGCAATCTTCGGCAAGAATTCGGATCGTGAGCCTAACGAGGCCCACCAGGTCGTGTGCTTGCCTGCAGCTGATCATGCACCAGCTAGTCGTTTGCAATGTACCTATATCCAGATCCCGCAAGTCAGGCATACTTTTGCAGTGCTTCTTGCAAAACCGTTTTGGATTTGGGGGGCGGAAATGGGAGCCAACGAACACGGCCTCGTTATTGGGAACGAAGCCCTCTTCACAAAGGTTGCCTATGCCAAGCAGGCCCTGCTGGGCATGGACCTGCTCAGGCTCGCACTTGAAAGGGCCGCCACCGCACATGAGGGCATTTCAGTAATTACCAGCCTGATCGCCGAGTTTGGGCAGGGCGGAAACCACGGGCTTGCGCACCCGATGTTTTACCATAACAGCTATATTCTCGCCGACCCTCGGGATGCCTGGGTCCTTGAAACAGCCGGGCCACATTGGGCCGCAAAACAGATCAGAGGCATTTATTCGATTTCCAACGGGATCACGATCGAGAAAGATTGGGATCTGGCCTCGCCCGAACTCATTTCCCATGCAGTTCAGCAGGGTTGGTGCAAGGGCGAATCAGATTTTAGCTTTGCCCGGTGCTATTCCGATTTTCTCTATACGCGTTTCTCCGACTGCCGCAAACGGCGCGCCCGTAGCCTGGAATTACTGACTGCCCAGGCAGGCAAGATCACCGTAGAGACCGTGATGTCGGCGCTGCGCGATCACGGCCAGGCGGACGGCTCGCAGCGATCCGCTGATAAAAGCATTGCGGGCGCGGACATTTGTATGCATGCCAGCCTTGGTCCCATCCGGGGTTCACAGACCACCGGGTCGATGGTTTCTTATCTGGACGAGAAAAACCCGCTGCATTTCGTCACCGGGACTGCTGCACCCTGCACAAGCACCTTCAAACCCGTGTGGCTTGACGCCTTTGACCCGGATTCCTCACCTGCGCTTGCTGCAAGCCTTGGGCCGTCACCGACGGACAAATATGACCCCGCGGCTCTTTTTTGGCGCCATGAAACCCTGCATCGTGCAACGCTGCAAGATCACGAGAGCGCCATCCGAACCTTCGCCGACGAACGCGATGCCCTGGAGCATGAATTTGTCACGGATGCATTTGAGGCGGGGATCAAGGATGCCCATTCCAGGGCAAAGCTGACAGCCAGCTGCTTTGCCAGGACCGATGCCGCCGAAAAGGAATGGTTGGCGCGCCTACGCGGCATTGCCCCAAAGCGCAACTTGCTGCATGCTGCGGCTTGGGCAGGATTTAATCGCGCAGCCGGAATTCCATCGGATCCGTGAAAAACATAGAGGCCAAACAAATCAAATGCGCAGAAGCATACCCTTATGCGGTCAGAATCCCACCATGATTCGCCGCAACCACCACGGGCCAGATTCCCTTGCTCGACTTCTTCAAGCAAGGCCGCACCCTCTTGGGGAGCACCGTTGTAAAACAAATTTGTGCGAACCCGCGAGAAGCAATCTTTCTTCCCCGCCCAGATGATCGGTTTCTAAAAACCGTGCGCAACTCGACAATGCGAGAGTGATTAATAATTATTGAGAGATGGGCCACAACTTTAAGCCGGATAAAGTACCATGAGCTTCCTAGATTTTTGACATAGGCCTCTAAATGGATAAACTTGTAATTTCTATTAAACCCCTGGGGGAGTCCGTAGTATCCAGGTTGAGCAAAATAAAAATCATTGATCTCGCGATCGTGGTGATCGGAATCGGGCTGGCAATAATAATCCGATTGCCGTTTTTAGATTTTAAATCATCAGATTTCTTCAACTCATTAAAGCCCTGGTATCTAACCATCCACAGCATGGGATTTTCCGCTTTTAAGACCAACTTTACCACTTATAACCCACCCTACCTTTATTTACTTTATATCATTGCGCGTACGTTTCCCGAGCTGGATAAAGTCCTCGCGATAAAAATACCCTCTCTTATCACGGATTTTATATGTGCCTACTTTGTATACCTGATTGTTAAGCTTAGATACCCAACAAGATCATTTGGCACGATTGCAGCATTTGTTTTTCTATTCACGCCAACCGTAATATTAAACAGTGCTTTTTGGGGCCAGGCCGACGTTTTATACACTGCCCCACTTTTGGCTTCGCTCTATTTCTTAATGACCAAAAGGAATATCCTGGCTTTTATCGCTTTTGGAATCTCACTATCATTCAAACTGCAAGCCGTATTTCTGGCACCACTCTTGATCGGTCTATTGTTGAGAAGGGAAGTGTCGTGGAAGCATTTTCTCTTAGTTCCGCTGATGCTCTTTATTGCGGTCATCCCATCGTGGATTGCCGGAAGACCACTCTTGGAACTGCTTGGTGTTTATGTCTATCAGACTCAACAGTATCAATTGCTAGCGATGACCGCCGCAACAGTGTACACATGGCTCCCAGATACGGGCTTGACTCAAAGATACTTCACCTTTGCCGGGGTGGTTTTTACCGCGGCAGTTAGCTTCATTTTCGCAGTCCTCATTTACAAAAGCAAGGCTGAGCTCACCAACCGGCTCCTTTTGAAACTTGCTTTAGTCTCGGTTCTATTTGTTCCGTTCTTTCTCCCAAAAATGCATGATCGTTATTTCTTTCCTGCCGACGTAATTTCTATCATTTTGGCCTTCTATTTTCCAGACTATTTCTTTGTCCCCGTTGTGATAATTCTCTCTTCGTTTTTCGCATACCAATCGACCCTTTTCCTAGTCGTCCCAATCCCTTATGCATTCTTAGCCGCTGCGAATTTCGTAGTGCTCGTTGTCTTGGCCAAAGACGCGGTCGTCCAATTGTTCGCAAACCGCCCGGAAACCGAAAAGATGGAGAGGCAGTAAAATAAAGGGTGTGAAATCGGCTACCGCTGCCATACCTCTCGAAAAGTTGCTGGAACAACTGCCTGATACTTACACCCTTGCAGACAGAGAGCTGGTTCAGCGCGCCTACCGCGCGGCTGAAGAGGCCCATCGCGGCCAAAAGCGTATTTCGGGCGAACCTTATATTAATCACTGTGTAGCAGTAGCACAGATCCTGGCTGAGCTGCGCGTTCCACCCGAGGTATTAGCGGCCGGTTTGCTGCACGATACGGTCGAAGATACATCCCTGACACTCGATCATATCCAACGCGATTTTGGGGATACGATCGCCTCACTGGTAGACGGGGTAACCAAACTAACAAATCTTCCGCGCGTCTCGCGTGACGATCAGCACGCCGAAAAATCAACAGTTGCCCAAGGCACGCTCGCGCGGCACGCGCCACCGGAGCCAGCCAAGTCGGATAACAAATCAAACAGCCTGGGCCAACGCCCGGACATGGCTTCAGAGACTCTCCGGAAAACGTTTCTCGCGATGGGCGACGATGTGCGGGTGGTGCTGATCAAGCTCGCCGATCGGTTGCATAATATGCGAACGCTCGGCCATATGCCCGAGGATAAGCGGAAACGTATTGCCCAGCAAACTCTCGATATTTTTGCCCCGCTGGCAAACCGCCTGGGCATCTGGCAAATCAAATGGGAACTCGAGGACCTGGCGTTCCGGTATGTAAATCCAGAAAAGTACAAAGAAATTGCCGAACAGCTGGCGGAACGTCGCCCGGACCGCGAATCACAGATCCAAGCCATCGTGGAGAGCCTAAAGAAACTGTTCGAGGATCATTCCATCAAGGTGGAACTCACCGGAAGACCCAAGCATATCTATTCGATTTACAAGAAGATGCAGGAAAAGGGAAAGGCCTTCGAGCTGGTGCGGGACGTACGCGCTGTGCGGTTAATTGTTCCCGATGTGGCTGCCAGCTATACCGCGCTGGGCTTGATCCACACCCATTGGCGTCCGATCCCGGGAGAATTCGATGACTACATCGCCGCACCGAAAGATAATTTTTATCAATCCCTGCATACGGCGGTGATCTGGGACGACGGAAAACCGCTTGAAGTTCAAATTCGAACACCGGAAATGCATCAAAACGCGGAATACGGTATTGCCTCACATTGGCGCTACAAAGAGGGAACCAAGCGAGATAAATCCTATGAGCAGCGCGTGAACTGGCTCCGCAACATGATGGAATGGCATACTGATGTTAATGACGCCACTGAGTTTGTCGAATCGATGCGCTCAGACGTATTCCAGGATCGCGTCTATGTATTCACACCCCGCGGCGACATCATCGATATGCCTGCGGGATCCACGCCACTGGACTTCGCCTACCATGTCCATACCGACATCGGCCATTGCTGCCGGGGAGCGCGCGTCAACGGGAAGCTTGTTCCCCTCTATTACGAATTAAAAACCGGCGACCAGGTGGTGATCCTTACCGCGAAGCGCGGTGGGCCGAGTCGGGACTGGTTGAATTCCAACCTGGGCCTTGTCAAGACCCAAAGGGCAAAATCCAAAATCAGGCAGTGGTTCAAGAAAGAGGACTACCAACAAAACCTATCCCAAGGCCGTTTGCTGCTGGAGCGCGAATTACAGAGATTAAGGATTCCCGAAGTCAACTTTGAAAAGATGGCACGTGATCTCGGCCTCAAAACACCGGACGAGATGTTCGTCAATCTGGGCACGGGCGACCTCTCGGTAAGCAAAGTAATCAAGGAAATTGCCGAGACGGAGGAGAACGTCAACATCCTGACCGCCGGGTCACCCGCCACCGAACCAGCATCCATTGGTAATGTAAACGTTGTGGGTTTGAAGGGCCTGCTCACAACAATGGGCAGATGTTGTAACCCGACTCCCGGAGATCAGATAGTCGGTTATATCACCCGCGGGCGCGGCGCCACGATCCACCGGCAGGATTGTCCCAATATTTTGAGATTAGGACAGCAGGATCGCGAGCGCCTGGTCCGCGCAGATTGGGGTACAGAGGTCCGTACCTACCCGGTTCCAATTCGAATCCGAGCCTACGACCGACAGGGTTTGATGGGCGATGTATCGAATTTACTCGACAGCGAGGGAATCAACATCGCGGATGTGAAAGTGAATGTTAATAAGAGCCTGGCGGAGTTCCGATTGCTTGTCGAAGTGAGGGATATTTCCCAATTGAGCAAGATCCTCACAAAGCTCGAGAATGTTCCTAATGTGATGGAGGCGCACCGCGTCAGTGGCTAGAGAATACAACCGCCCGTAGGCGCAACGAACGAAGCAGTCAGGATTTTGCGCAGAGAAAGCAAAGAGGACATGGGTTCTTCATTCGAAGAATTCGAATTCCAAGCAATTTCTTGGCGCCGGGCAACAGTGGTATAATGCGCCCGCTTTGGCAATGACACTGCTCAGTGTAAAAGAGGCGCAAGAGCGCATCCTTAATCGCTTCGACCCGGCAGAGAGCGAAACCCTGCCTCTCTCTCAATGCGCGGGGCGCGTACTTGCCTCAGATATCATATCGTCCGACCTCCCCTTCTTTGACAATTCATCTGTGGATGGCTTCGCGGTTATCGCCGCCGATCTAACGACGGTAATGCTGGGCAGCGGGAAGGTCCTGCAGGTCGTTGCAGATATACCAGCAGGTTCCGGGGCAGACGTCGCCATAGTACGGGGGCAATCTGCACGCATTATGACCGGCGCCCCTTTGCCCGCAGGCGCAGACGCTGTGGTTATGGTTGAGGATACCGATTTTAATAACCGCGAAACCGGTAAAATTGCTCCTGAAAAAGTTACTGTCTTTAAAACCATCAAAACCGGGGAAAACATCCGTACGCGGGGCATGGATATCAAGAGCGGGCACAAAGTGCTCTTCGCGGGTCATCGCTTGCGCGCCCAGGATCTGGGGCTGCTGGCCATGCTCGGTGTAGCACAGGTACATGTTCACCGCAGACCACTCGTGGCCCTGCTTTCGAGCGGCGATGAACTCATGGCAGTCGATAGGCCGCTTGAGCGCGGAAAAATTCGGGATACCAACTCGTACACTTTGTCTGCTCTAATAGAAAACCTGCGTTGTGAGGTTGTTTCGCTGGGCGTCGCGCCGGATAGATGGGATGCAATCCAATTTCTTTTCGACCAGGCCGTCGGGATAAATGCGGATTTGATCCTTTCCTCGGCGGGCGTGAGCGTGGGAGCCTTCGACTTCATCAAGGATGTAATCAAGTCAAATGGCAGCCTGGATTTTTGGCGGGTTAACATACGTCCAGGGAAACCACTGGCGGTGGGAGAATATCGCAGCATACCCTTCATCGGACTACCAGGGAATCCGGTCTCTGCCTTTGTGGGATTTGAAGTATTCGTGCGACCCGCTTTGGAGAAATTAGCCGGGCAGGTGGTTGTCGGATCTGGGATACCTAACCGACCGAAGGTCCAGGTGAAGCTTGCGGAAGTTATCGAGTCTGATGGTCGGGAAAGCTATTTGCGGGCGATTATTGAAGAACGAGACGGAACCCTTATGGCAAAACTTACGGGGCATCAGGGATCGGGGAATTTATTGTCACTTGTTCAGGCAAATGCTTTACTTATCATCCCCGCTGGGGTAAAATCGCTTGCCATTGGCGCCAAAGCAGACGCCTGGCTGCTATGAGGTGTCATGGATAAGTGGCTCTACCGTTCTTCAATTGCGCTGGGCATACTTGGATTGCTCGTTTCGATCTATATGACAATTTTCAAGCTTACGGACAACGCGAGCATGTGCCTTGGCAATGGAGGTTGTTCAGTTGTTAATTCCAGTAGTTACGCAGAAGTCTCCGGAGTGCCAGTAGCTGTCATCGGCGTTGGCGGCTATCTGGCGATACTGGCTGTCCTATTCATGGAGAACCGCGGCAAGTTTTTTGCGCAAAATTCCACGATGATTGTATTCGGTCTGTCATTGGTTGGATTCTTGTTCACGCTTTACCTGATTTATGTGGAGCTGGCATTGATCCATGCGCTTTGTCCATTCTGTGTTACCTCGCAAATTACAATGACCATACTCTTTATACTATCCGTAATCCGGCTGGTACGCCAGCCATCCATTTAGGAGGAGCTTTATGGCCCGCATTCGCTGTCATTACATAGATTGTGTCTTCCTCGACGAGGGCTATTGTTCCGCAGCCGCGGTGGAAATTGATCCCGACACGGGCTGCGCAACCTATACGCCCAACGAAGAAGCTGCCAAAGAGGAATGGGACGAAGAGGAAGAGAGTGACGAATGGGACGAAGAGGACACAGAGGACGAAGAGGAAGAAACCTGGGACGAGGAAGAGGACGAATTCTAGACCTGAAACATTAGTGTCAATCTCTTGTGAATGCCTTCCCCTGCGGGGCGGGCATTTTTTATTTGGCCAATAACCAACCAGGCTCCAATCAACTCCGGGCATTTTCCAAGCCAGGACTAAGACTAAGTTCAGAAGGCAACTTGATTGAATTGCTATTTACGCAGTCTCTGTAAATTTATACAATAAAATACCCGCCGCAACTGAGAGATTTAATGAGCTGGCGCGTCCACGCATGGGCAGTGAGATCACTGAGTTACAGACCTCCAGCTGTTCCGGAGACAATCCCTTCTGTTCACTCCCAAGAAGAAGAACCCATGGACGATCCGGCCTAATCCTAAGGTAATCCGTTTCGGCACGCGCGGAAGTCCCAATTAATTGAATTGCATTCCTCTCCGACCAGCTCACAAACTCATCGAACGACGCGCGAATGATCGGGGTCCAGAATATCGTTCCCATGCTGGCGCGGACCGAGGTAGGATGATAAGGGTCTACGCCGCCGTCCAGCAAAAAGAGCGCATCGGCCTTAACTGCATCCAGGGTGCGCAATATGGTTCCAACATTGCCGGGATCCTGCGGCGATACAATCGCCACACCGCAGCTGACTGGTTGAAGATCTACAAGTTCGGATTTTTGTTGATGGACAATGGCCAAAATGCCCTGAGGGTTATCTTTGTCGGACAAAGAATCCATCAATTTCGTGGAGATCGGTTGGATTTTGGAAGAGATCAGAGAGAGCAGGTCACGGGCAAAATGGCTGGTTAGAACATCAGGAGCATATAAAATAGATTCAATCTCCCAGCCCGCCTCCACCGCCTCCCCAACCGGATGTATCCCTTCCACCAGAAACAATCCGGTTTCGGCGCGTGCCTTCCGCTGGCGAAGAGCTTGCACCTGCTTAATAAGGCGATTTGACCGGCTTGTTATTAACGACTGGTCTCCAGGCATTTCCATTAGGGCTGGTTGACCACGATCAACTTTGCCAGCATGCCAGCCTCGAAATGACCGGCTTCGCCGCAGACAATTTGATATTCGCCGGGATCAGCGGGTGCAGTGAAAGTATCACTGACCGATTGACCCGGGACGATCTGAGCTGCTTCCCAAAAGATATCAGGTTTATCCGCATCCGAAAAATGGTCCTTTACCTGGTAGCCTTTTTTCATTATGATGAAAGTGTGGGTCACTGCACCATTATTGGTGGCGGCGAAAGAAATCTGTTGCCCCGCCGGCACCGTAAACGCGTTCGGGGAAAATGTGAAATCCGTCATCGTAACCTTAAGAGTCTTCGAAGGACCCGCCGGTCCTCCACACGATGTTAGAATTAAGGATGCGCTGCACACGAGCATGAGCCGAAAAAAGAGTGTTTTCATATTGGGTAAACTCCAGTATCTTGCCCTGTTTAGCATAGCAGACATTTTGACACAAGGCAAGACCATCGCGCGGATTATTTGCCCAATTTTATGTAATCATTGATCCGAAATCTAGTCGTAAACTCGCGGTGTCGCTAACACACATCCTTACAGGAGAGCCTGATGAATGCTCCGATCTTCCCAGATTTAGATATTCCCACCCGCATTCTGCTGGGACCTGGCCCAGGCATGCCCCCCCCGCGTGTATCGCGGGCCATGAGCGCCCCCACCCTAGGACACCTCGATCCCCAACTCCTTAAAATCTACGAGGAAGAACAGGACCTGCTTCGCTACGTTTTCCAGACCAAGAACGCCTGGACGTTTGCGTTATCGGGCACAGGTACGGCAGGCATGGAAGCTGCCTTAACTAATTTGATCGACCCCGGCGATAGGGTGCTAGCCTGCATCCATGGTTATTTTGGTGCGCGGCTGGCAGAAATAGCCGAACGCCTGGGTGCCAGTGTAGATCGCGTCGAACGCCCGCTTGGGGAAATATTCAGTGTCGAGGAGATTGATTCCGCACTTAAGAAAAAGAAGTACAAACTATTAACCATTGTCCATGCCGAGACATCCACCGGCGCGGAGCAGCTATACATAAAGGAGATTTCTGCTACAGCACATCGCTATGGGGCTCTTATTGTGTTGGATACCGTAACATCGCTGGGAGGCATTCCAGTCAAAATTGACGAGTGGGATATAGATATGGCTTATTCTGCCAGCCAAAAGAATCTACTGTCCCCTTCGGGACTGGCGCCAATCACGGTGGGCGCCCGAGCACTGGAGGCGATCGATAACAGAACCAAGCCCGTCACTTCTTTCTACCTCGATTTAAAACAATACGCAAATTACTGGGGCGTCCCGCATTCGTATCACCATACGGCTTCAGCCTGTCTTCACTTTGGTTTGCGTGAAGCCTTACGTATCATAGCTGAAGACGGACTCGATGATACCTTTGCACGCTATCAGGCAAACGCCGAAACCCTGTGGAATGGATTGGAAGCGATAGATGTCCGACCATTCATCCCGATTGAATATCGCCTGCCATCCTTAACCACCGCGCGGGTTCCGCAGGGCATCGATCCACATAAAATCCGCACTCTGCTTCTGAACGAATACAATCTCGAGATCGCCGCCGGCTTTGGAGCCCTCAAAGATCAGGTTTGGCGCATCGGGCTAATGGGGTACTCAAGCCGCAAAGAGAATATCACTCTTCTGTTGGCCGCGCTCAGTGAGCTTATGAAAAACGAATCATCCCTTTGAGATCAGTTGCAGATCGGAGTATTGGCAACAAGTCACGATCTTCCTTTCTCGATTTGAAATCTATTTGCGGACCGATTGTTTCGCTTTTGTGGTCAATAGTTGTGCCTGGTTCATGAGATGTCTGAAGTGTCATCCCTGCGGTCTTATATGGAATAGCTGAGTCAATTCTTATGCTAACATAGGAACGAATTGTTCACGGGTCAAGCGCGACATAATTAACGGGAGCTTATGGCAATACTACAGATATCCACTCCAGGAACCGGTCAAACCGAAAGCGGCAACTTGATTAATCAGAAGAGAGCCAATGTCTACGTGGCCTTCGAATCGAAATTCTTTTGGATACTGACCCTCGCCCTTGCTCTGGCGGGCATGCTTCTTCGAATCGACAGAGCTGTTCTTGGACGGTCATTCAGAGGAGATGAGGCCGCCCTCGCTTCAGCTATCCAGCATTATTCGCTACTTGATCTGCTGACAAAACCTTTGGGTGGAAGTATTACAGCCCCCCTCGGCTTTCTGGGAATAGAGAAGCTGGTGGTAGAGCTGCTGGGGTTCCAGGATTTCTATTATCGCCTGGTTCCACTTTTGGCGGGCTGCCTTTCAGTAATCCTGATGTATTTTCTCGCAAAGGAACTGCTAGGCAGCTTCGGCGCAGCCTTTGCTGTTGGGGCGTTTGCTCTTAACTGGACAATCAGTTTCTATTCATCCGATCTCAAACAGTACTCATCCGATGTGGTGTTCGCGGCCCTCATCTACCTGATGGCAGCAAGGTACATCAAGACCAATTCAACAAAGAATCTCTTTTGGCTTGCTGCTGTAGGCTTAATTGGAATATTCTGCTCACATCCCGCGATATTCCTTTTGAGTTCGGTTGGACTTGTGCTGGCATTCCAAGCCTGGATAGAAAGAAAAAAGTCCCGGCTGATATTCCTCATGGGGGCTTTATGGGTCGGTGTCTTCCTAATCCTATATTTCCTCTCTTATCGATATGTGGGGCAAGATTCCTACAATGTTGATTACTGGAGTAATCTAGGCGCCTTGATGCCTGTCCCTCCCTGGAAGAACCCCGGTTGGTTCGTAACCAGATTCAGCGCATTCTTCGCAACCGACCTGAGCCTTTCCCAGTTTACCTTTATCGAGGCGGCCATGTACGGGGTCGGAATTATATACTTTTACCTCAAGCATAAATGGCAATGGTCAATAATATTTCTTGGATCAATCATATTCACGCTACTGGCATCCGGAATCGCCAATTATCCGTTCAAGGGAAGGCTTATTCTTTTTCTGGCGCCCGGCAGCCTACTCACCATTGGCGCAGGGATAGATGCTCTGGCGCTGAAGGTGAAATCTTCTTCTTTCCTCAGCCACAGTCTTCAGTGGTTATTAGCTGCCTTCCTATTATGGGGACCGCTTACCTCTGCTTATAATTACCTCGTGCAACCGCGCGCCTTCCCTTATAGAGAAGATATTAAGCCCGTCCTTTTATATGTTGAACAGCACAAGCAACCGGCAGACCAAGTCGTGGTTTACGACGAAGCAGCCGTCACGTATGCGTATTATGCACCGTTCTATGATCTGGACGGCCTTCCGGCGATTTATTTAGGGGATTACAGAAAGAAACCCATAAAATATCACCAGGTAATTGATGGTCTGCCGAAAAATCAGCGTGTCTGGTTCGTTTTTTCGAATGTGTTGGTATCCAAAGGTAACATATCTGACAGGACTTATATGTTTGACTACCTGAACTCCCTCGGAGGTCGATTTATCGAACAGTATGGGGGAAGCGATACTTTTTCCTCTGCTTACCTGGTAATCACAAAATAGCCAATCATCCCAGAGGGTTTAGCATCTCCAATCATTAACCGGAGCAACTTAAGGAAGCCGGGGGTACAGGGCGACAGCATGGAGAGTCTGCAGAATCAAGGCATCCGTCGGATACAGGTGTTCGATGTTAGTCAAAAAACCAATGCTTTAATAAGGTAACTGCGGTCTTAATATGCCTAACTCCGCATGCCCTCGCGGCGCTGGACATAATCAACTCGATGTATAATCCGAAAAGTATGGAAGTTCCTCCGGGGCTAAACCTTCAAAACAAGGCGGAATCCATGCCCCGATATCCTGCCGTAGAGAACTGTTCATCTTGTCAAACGATGTTGATCGTCCCCCGTTTTCGGGGTCTGGTTTTAGTTCGATGACAACAAAACCTCTCCCGGTTATTATCCTCGCGGCCTCATGCGACGTATTTATTATCATCGTTTACGTGTGGTTCGTCAGTATTGGCACTTGGACAAAATGGCCTACTATCTCCGATTATCTAAATTATGACCAGCTGGCTACGGCCTTTCGCGATGGGCAACTTTCTCTCGAAATCAAACCCGATCCGGGCCTCTTAGCCCTGGCGGACCCCTACGATCCCGTAGAACGCAAAGGCACCTCATTCCCATCTGATGTCTCTCTCTATAAAGGCAATTACTATCTTTACTTCGGACCTGCCCCGGCCCTGATCTTGCTGATTGCAAAAGTTATTTTTCTTGGCACAATCGGAGATCAATACTTGGTCTTTGGCTTCATTAGCGGTATCTACCTCGTAGGATCATTTTTCATCCTCAAGATCCGCAGAAGCTTCTTTCCTGATATATCGCTCTGGAAAGTTGGAGCTGGCCTGCTGGTGATCGGGCTGACCTATCCCTTTTGCCGGATGCTAGGGATTTCGGTGATCTACAATACGGCTGTCGTGGGTGGACAGTTCTTCTTCCTGGCCGGCCTTTATGCCGCATTTGATGCTCTGGAGAGGGAGAGAATCTCAAAATGGGGGCTTGTGGTTATTGGGGCTTTATGGGCAGCAGCTTTGGGTTCGAGGATTACCCAAATCTTTCCAGTCGGCTTCATGATAGTCCTGATGATGATATGGATCATCGGGAAATACCGCAAGGCCGGAAGACTTTCTGGATCTATCGAGCCGTTGCTGGCGTTGGGATTGCCCCTGGCTCTAGGCGCAATCGCCTTGGGTTGGTATAACTGGGCCCGGTTTGACTCAGTATTCGAGACCGGCCTCACGTACCAGCTTGCCGGGATAGATCTTCAATATCACCACTCGGTCTTACTTTCCCCTTTATATATTATTCAGAACTTATACAACTATATATTCCATCCGCCGAAATTGGTATATTCGTTCCCTTGGTTCAGGTCAGTATATGGCATAAGGACATCGATTGTTAATTCGCTGCCTATGCCAAAGATTTATACATCCCAGGACATCGTCGGCTTGCTTTACAGTGCGCCATTTGTGATTTTCTCGATTATACCTGTCTCACGAATTCTTCTTAGAAGGACATCTAGCTCGGTCAGCCAAGACGAGCAGGGTTCATTCAACTGGCTTATCATTGCGCTTTTGGGATCTTTTGTTTCAGGAGCGGTCTTTTATCTGGCATTTTTCTTTGCAGTCGACCGCTATCTTCTCGACTTTTTGCCTGAGTTGCTTCTTTTGAGCGTCATTGGATTCTGGCAATTGGGCCGCTCCGTCTCTTCAAGGCCGGTCTACCGTGCCATTTATGTTCTCATTGCGATTACCCTGGTATTGATTTCCATCATCGTAAGCAATCTATTGGCCCTGGATGTCAACAATACAGGCTTCAAAGCACTTGATCCATTATTGTGGCGACAACTCAGCAACCTCTTCAGGCCCTGACCTGGCTACAATTGGACCTATTGTCTTGAGGAGCGCGCCGTTTGGTTAGTTTCATATTCGCCAAAACTCCCAAAAACGCGGCTAATTTTGGAAAAGCACGCTGCCAACAAAGGGTTGGGTTTCACGAACGGCCTCAGTGCCGATGGATGATTAGCCACCTCGTCCAGACAATATGATATAATTCATTCACCGTAATTAGTAGGAGCAATACGAATGTATATCATCTTGTGAACCATCAGAATTTTTGGGCATGTCCCGCTGTGATAATACCTGCCAGATGACGTAATCTCATCTTTCTGCATCCCGCCGCAATTGATCTGGCGTAACAGCCGAGGGCTAAGCCCTCGGTTTTTGTTTTAATTTTCCCCGGTATTTCTCAGGAGTCAATATGCTCAGGGCGCATAATATATTCAAAAGCTACGGCATACAGCCAATCCTGCAAGACGTCTCCTTCAGTATTAATCCGGGCGATCGCGTGGGTCTCATTGGGCCAAACGGCTGCGGCAAGACTACTCTATTGGAGATTCTGGCCGGTGTAGATTCGCCGGATTCAGGCACGATCGGCCGAACAAGCTCCAACCTGCGGATAGGCTATCTCCCTCAGGGAAAGAGCTTTGCGGAAGATCAAAGCCTGCAATCTGCTCTTGACCTGGCCCCTGTCGATCCCGCGGAGCTTGAAAAGGACGTCGCGTTATTGGCCTCGGACCTTTCTGCCGACCCTAATGATCCGGTTCTTCAATCAAGATACAACTCCGCACTTTACAGATTGACGAATCCCGATCCACAACATCAGGTTATCCTGGCTTCGTTGGGACTCGATGAGATACCTCCGGACACACCTGTTGGTCATTTGAGCGGCGGGCAGAAGACCCGTTTGATGTTGGCGCAGATTTTGCTCCTGGACCCCCAAATATTATTGCTGGATGAGCCGACAAACCATCTCGACCCTACAATGCTGGAATGGCTGGAGGCCTGGCTTACCCACTTTACGGGATCCGCATTAATTGTCTCGCATGATCGTGAGTTTCTGGATAACACAGTCGAATTGATTTTGGATCTTAACCCTGAAACCCACAGCCTTCGAGCTTATCGGGGGAATTATTCCGACTATCTTTCAGAATATTTAAAGGAACAACAAAAACAACAGGCGGCCTATAGAGATCAGGAGTACGAGATCCGGCGTATGAAACAAGATATTGCCCGCACCAAGCAACAAGCCTATCGGGTGGAGATCACAACTACCCCTCGCCAACCCGGTGTCCGCCGAATAGCAAAAAAAGTAGCCGCCAAAGCAAAATCCCGCGAAAAGAAGCTGGAACGTTATACAGAATCCGAGGAACGCGTTGGAAAGCTCAAACCTTCCTGGCAGATCAAACTCGAGTTTAAGTCCCAGGAAAATGTGAGCAAAAGCGTATTGACAGCAGAAGACTTATCCGTAGGATATCCGGATAATAAACCGCTTCTTTCGGGAATCAATTTAGAGATCCGAACAGGTCAACGTATCGTCCTCACGGGATCCAACGGCGCAGGTAAGACCACCCTTGTGCGAACTATCGCAGGTAAGATCCAGCCGTTAGGGGGGAAATTAAGGCTGGGCGTCAACGTGAGACTCGGTTACATGGCCCAGGAACAGGAATTGTTGGACCCTCAACTAAGCGCCCTGCAGAGCCTGCAGGCCAGCGCAAACTTTAGCGAAACCGAAGCCCGTAATTTTCTGCACTACTTCCTCTTCGAAGACGATGATCCCCTTCGACCTACGCGCGACCTTTCATTTGGTGAACGTGCCCGACTTCAGCTTGGGTTGCTGGTTGCGCAGGGATGTAGTTTCCTGCTGCTTGACGAACCTATCAACCATCTTGATATCCCTTCGCGGATCGCGCTTCGAGCAGGCGTTGAGCAATTTTAATGGCACCGTTTTGGCTGTTGTCCATGACCGGTACTTTATAAATCGCTTTGCGTCTGATGTCTGGAGCCTGAAAGATGGTGGGATAGAGAAGCGGTAACACACAGTACGTTGGATCTGGAAGACAGAAATTATCATTTAGAATTCAAGTATTGGAGCTGAGAATCCATGGACCCAACTCGATTTCAAATCATCACGCCCTCTACAGATAACGACTACAGAAAACTCGTTGCCCCATTGGCAGAGGCTTGTTGGCCTGAATTCATGCTCCATGATCCAATTGCAGACGAATATTGGAGCGCACTTTTTGAACGGTTTTCAGATTATCAATTTGGAATGTTTGACACCCAATCCCACCAGATTGCAGCCATGGGAAACAGTGTTCCTTTACAATGGAACGATCACCTGGACAATCTACCAGAAGAAGGCTGGGATTGGGGTTTTGAAGAGGCTATTTATGGGCATAAACGAGGCCGAGACCCCAATATCCAATGTGCAATTCAAATTGCGATCCATCCTGAATATCAGAGACGGGGTCTAAGCAAAGCCATGGTTCGAGCCATGCGGAATATCGGAAAATCCAGGGGATTTCAAAGTTTGATCGCACCAGTCAGACCCAATCAAAAAAGTCTATACCCCCTAACTGACATGGATCGTTACCTCATCTGGAAAACCGACGATGGTCGCCCCTTCGATGCCTGGCTAAGAGTCCACAAAGAATTTGGTGCAGAGATCATCAAGGTCTGTCACCGCTCCATGCTGATATCTGGATCTAGGAGAGATTGGGAGTCTTGGACGAACCTTCGATTTCCCGAATCTGGACAATATATCGTTGCCGGCACGCTTAATCCGGTTGAAATGAACCTGGACAAAGATGAGGGTCAATACGTTGAGCCCAATGTCTGGGTTGCCCATGACCTTTCCTAGCTTCAATAAGCGCAGTTTGGCTGGATGAGGGTCCGCCCTGCCTCACTGTATATTTAGACAGCATCAAGCCATTGAGCTGGAGTTGGATGCCGACCCCGCTTATAATTGTTCATATGCAACGTCTTCAGAGGTTGGCGTTAACCTTTTGTCTTTTTTTGTCCGCATGTGCACCGTCAATTCCACTAACCATCACAATCCTTGATAACGGCCAGATCCGCATACTGGTCACCAATGAACGGATTCCCGCAACCTTATTGGTGCAAGCTGGCGTCGTATTGGGCCCTGCCGATCAGGTCCTACTGAACGGTTACCAAGTTAAACCGGACCAATCCCTTCCATCGGCCAAGTTTTACACCCTCCAAATACGCCATGCCGTGGCTCTGACGATCGACGGGCAGGCCATCCAATCAACCGCCTTGACCGTGGGCCAAGCCTTATCAGAAGCCGGAATACCCATCTACGCCCAGGATAAGTTGGAACCAACCCCCAATATCCCAATCACAACCGCAATAACGATCAGGAGTACTCCCTCAAAAGAATTTATAGTGACGGTGGACGGCCAGCAGATTCGCGTCCGGTCATCGGCCCAAACCGTCGGGAGTGTGCTGGCCGAAGCAGGGATTCCTCTTCTCGGGCTTGATGTCAGCCAACCCGCTGAGAACGAGATTGCGCCCACGGACGGCCAAATCCGCGTCGCAAGAATTTCTGAGGCACTTGTATTAGCCCAAAAAACCATCCCCTTCAAAAGTGGTTTCCAATCTTCATCAGATGTGGAGCTTGATCATCAGGAAGTCCTCCAGCCTGGCCAACCCGGACTCGCCGTGAGCCGCACCCGAATACGCTTTGAAGACGGGAAGGAAGTTGCCAGGCGAACTGAAACAGAAGCGGTCGTCCGTCCGCCAAAAGACCGCGTAGTTGGCTACGGAACCAAGGTCGTAGTGCATACTGCAACCATAGGGGGCGTGCCGATAAAGTACTGGCGCACCGTACAAATGTTTACAACCGCGTATTCTCCTTGCAATTCGGGGGGTGACCGTTGTTATTCCGGCACGTCCAGCGGCAAACCAGTCCAAAAGGGCGTAGCGGCGGTAAGGTACAGTTGGTATCTGAGTATGCAGGGCCAGGCGCTCTTTATACCCGGCTATGGTTTTGCCACTATTGAAGATGTCTGCGGTGGATGTGTGGGAAAGCCCTGGATAGATTTGGGCTATACAGATGCCCAGTATCAACAGGAGGAAGGGCAATGGGGGAAATACGTTACAGTGTATTTCCTAGCCCCACCGCCTCCGAATATTTTAGACATATTGGAATGATCACGACATTTTATGAGCGCGTCCAGAGTGATCTGAAGCCTGAAGACATCAGCAGGCTGCCCCATGCCTTTCGTTTTGATTAGCAGATAATCATGGACGCCAGCTTTGTTCAGACGATAAGCCCGAAGAACTGCGACTGCAGACCCCGCTGCGGGGTTATACTCTTGCTCCAGATGTGGAACTCAACCCCTTTCGCCTTTTTGCACACGTGTATCGTATTTGCAGGACGCTACGTGCTCAACACCGACCATCGCGGCTCCGTAGTACAAGGAACTTTTACTCTTGTCTAAAACACAAAAAATCATTGTGAGTTTTCTATCTGTTATTGCCGGTATCTTGCTCGTTCTGGTCGGATACACAAGCTGGCAAACTTATCAAGATTGGGCAGGGCAACCGCTCGGTGCTGCATTACCCACTTCCCCGTATACGCCCATCGGATTGCCGGCTACGTGGACGCCAACGCCCGGCTCGGTTGGCCTGAAACCCTATGTCGCGAACACCCTTGTCAGCTCTCCTCTCTGCGGAGGGCCTCCTGTAATGAACATCCTGACAATTGGTTCGGATACTCGGAGCACCGGTTACACCTGGGGACTTTCGGATGTGATGCGTATTGTCCGGGTTGATTTTGTCAAGCCGAGCGTAACCGTGCTCGACTTCCCACGCGATCTATGGGTCTATATTCCTTATATCGCGGATAATATCAATGGACAGGATCACGAAAAATTGAACCAGGCCTATCTGTACGGCAACCCCGGCGATGGATTCAAATATTGGGATGACCCAAGCGCCGGACCAGGCCTCCTTGCCCTTACCCTGAATATCAATTTCGAAGTTAAGGTCGACCATTACATTGCCGTCAACATGAAGACCTTTGTGAAGGTAGTAGACGCGGTTGGAGGAGTAGATGTGGTCCTGGCTGAATCAAAAGGCGGGGGTCATCTGCAAAAAGGGCCAGAACACCTCGACGGCACCGAGGCCCTAGCATTAGCCCGAAACCGCACGGAGGGCGTGTTCTCCCGAGGTGATAATCAGAACATTGTCTTATGTGCCTTGCAAAAGAAGCTTGTAAGCCCTGCGGTTATCACAGAAATTCCCCAACTGATCAACTCTTTTCAAGGCTCCGTTCAAACGGATCTCAGTCCCGCAATCATGAGTCAGCTGGCTTGCCTGGCGGCACAATTACCACGTAGAAATGTGGCCCTTTATAGTTTTCCGGAAAATCTTTTTACCGGCAGCAGGATATATGACCCGGTTTTCAAGAAAGATGTCTTCATTTGGGATGTTGATTTCTTGATATTGCGCAACTATGTCGCTCAGTTCCAGAGCGGCTCATGGCCGGATTCCGGAGATACGCCCAGCTCAACCCCGAGCACATCCTATTGCCAGTGAAAGAAATTCCGCTGCCTTCCCCCGCCGCGCTTCTGAAAAAATATGGTCTGCGCGCAAATCGACGCCTTGGACAGAACTTTTTGGCCGACAGGCATTCACTTGAAAACATTGCCGCCCTGGCACAGATCAAAAATACGGACAGCGTTTTAGAGATCGGGCCCGGTCTAGGCAGTCTGACACGTTATCTATCTTTATATGCACAGGAGGTGGTTGCCGTCGAGTTGGACGAAAAATTGGATCGCCTTTTGCGGGATGCCCTAAAGCCTTACAAGAATATACGTATAATTCACGGGGATATCCTGTCTCTCTCTCCGGAGGAGCTGGGACTTCCGTCAAACTTCATAGTTGCTGCAAACATTCCCTACAACATCACCTCGGCAATCATCCGCCATTTACTGGAATCGGAGTCAAAACCGCGGCGCGTTGTATTGACCGTGCAGAAAGAAGTGGCCGAGAGGATCTGCCAAACCCCGCCTGATATGAGCCTTCTGGCCCTAAGTGTGCAGGTGTACGGCAGGCCCAGTATTGCTGGGCATATTCCCGCCGAGGCATTCTACCCAAAACCGCGGGTTGATTCAGCGGTGGTAAGAATCGAAATATATTCTGACCCCTTTATTTCTGATCCATTGCTACCCAGCTTTTTTGAACTGATCAAAGCGGGCTTTAGCCAGAAACGAAAAACCCTGCGAAATGCGCTTTCAGCAGGGCTTGACTTAGCTGCATCAGAGGTTGAGGAGTTATTAAAGCAAGCTAAACTTGATCCGCAGAGACGTGCAGAGACGTTAAGTCTGGAAGAATGGGGTTCTCTGACTAATTCCTATACAAGTCACTTTAGTTGATTTCATCGGTCAGGGAATTAAAACAGAGGATCTTGCGCTTCATACTTAAATCCCGATTTCTCATGGCACCCGGCGGAAGCGGTAGGCTTACCCCAGAGAGACTCGAGCTCTCTTGCCGGCCTTTCGTAAATCGCGATAATTCCACCTTACAGACCAGATTCGAAAAGCAGCTTCCAACTGTATCTTGACCGACATTTTCGATTTGCCCCAACGCCGATCAGCAAAATGGATCGGCACCTCACCTATTCTGTACTCGAGACAACGAGCAAGATAGGCCATTTCAACCAGAAAGATATAGCCATTAGACTGGATCCGGTCAAAGGGTAAACCCAGTAAGGTTTCACGTCGCCAAATGCGGAATCCGGTCGTAACATCATGCTGTTGCAATCCCAGGATCGTACGGGCGTAATAATTGCCAAATGCAGAAAGGCCTTTTCGCCATAGAGGCCAATGATCGTCTATGGAACCGCCTGAAATATAGCGTGAGCCTAGGACTACATCGCAAGAATCAAGCTTACCCACCATTTCCGGGATTTTTTGGGGATCATGGGAAAAATCAGCGTCCATCTGTAATATAACATCCCCACCTGCGTCCAGAACCCGGCGAAAACCATCAAGATAGGCCGTACGAAGCCCAGACTTGCCCTCGCGATGCAACACCTGCATTCGCTGGGCGCGGGCAGCAAGTTCCTCAGCGATCGCGCCTGTTCCGTCAGGGCTATTGTCGTCTACGACCAGCACATCCAAGTCGATTGGGAGCGACAATAAAGCGGCAACCAGTTGGGGCAGGTTGGCCGCTTCGTTATACGTTGGAATAACTGCTGTGATCTGCAAAAGGGAAGTATCAATCAGGAAATGGGTTCTTTTTGGATAACAAATTCACATACGGCGTCACCCAACGCCACACATTTGGATTCGTTCACCCTGAATTCGTTTCCGCCAGAAACCCATTTGAGGGATTCCTGCAACAGACCCGCGGCTATGAAACATACCGGCTTATCCGCCCCGTGACGGCCCCAGCAGCATGGACATTTATGAATCGTCCAGATATACTCATTTTCTTTCTCTTCCACGCTGGTCACCTGATCGGTCAATTGGACGAAAATCTTGGCAAATGCCGGCAGGCCTATTCGCAATTTAGCATGCAGGGGAAGCACCACAAATGCCAGGTCCGCCACGCCTGCCAGGGCACCGAAGTTCTTTAGGGCATCAGAGAATGTGGCGCGGCCAGCCCGAAGTGCCAAGCCCCGTCCACCACGTGGACCATACATCTCCTCCAAAGCAACGCCGATGGCTGACAATTCTGCAAAATCAAAACCCTTCTCAAGGTTATCAGGGGGGTAGGTGTCTACGTAATGGGACATACCCGCCAGGTTTAATATTGCATTCAGCCCATTTTTGCCCATCACTTCTTCAAGAGATTTAATGGTGATCAAACCGAATTTGTTCGGATAATACAACCCGCTTTTCTGGATGGGACTCATGCAATCTCCACTAAATCAACTTCGCCAAGTCGTCCGTGGCCCGGCGCATATCGAGGAATATCAAACCAAGCTTGGCTTGTTCTCGTGCCAGGGCAGTCAGCACGGCTTCCTGTCCGACAGACATTAAGACGACATACCCCTTTTCACCTTTGATGTAGACTTGCTCAAGTGAGCCTCGGCCCAATTCGGATGCGATCCGCTCCCCCAAGGATAACATCGCAGCGGACATGGCAGAAACCCGATCTTCTTCTACCCCTTGAGGCAGCGCCGAGGCAATGCTTAACCCATCCACACTCACAATCGCAGAGGCTTCGATATCGGGAGACGAGGCCTGCAATTCGCGCAGGCGATCCACCATTTGTTGTGTGCGATTTTTGGTCAAAACGGCCCTCCACGTAAATTGACAGAGCAACCACCCTGACTGGCGTGTGGGGAATTCCTCTGCGTTTGCCATGTAATTTTAGCACAGGGCAAAACTGTGTCAAGCTAGCGCCCCTCACAGTTATTTAAGGTGCATAATGGGCCAAGTTTATCGGCAATTGAGCGCTCAGAGTATAACCTGCAAGCATAAACCTGAATTTAGCCCGTTCCGGGAGAATCAGGGCTTATTTAGGATTTTTCGCCCGCTACAGGGCCAGATTCGCTTATTGCTGTTAGGAAAACTTCAAAAGTGAACTCAATGAAACTTGAAAAGTGAACTGTGAAGTTTTCCTAAGGTGAACCAAACTTCAAAAGTGAACCGCCTTTCCAAAGGAGGCGATCGGCAGAGTAGCGGTGTGAACTAGGCAGCCCGAAGCCCAAACCCGGACTTCAACCTGGCTTTTGGTCTCGTCAGGAACTAGGTGTACATCAACATCTTCTCTGGGTTCGATGCCTGGGATCTGGAGGGAGTATCCCCCAATGGAGATCTTGCGATAGCCATCGGCAATGCGCTGATGATGAATGCAAAAGATATCCTTGGTGGAGGTAAACGGTTTGGGTAAGGCAAAAGGCCGAAAGAGGGAGCGGTTTTCATTCTGGGCTTTTTCGAAGCGAAGGGCGGGGATTTCGCGGGTGGTGGAATGGACTTGCTGGTAATTGTAACGGTGGACTTCTTCGCGCAAAATAGAGCGGGCCTCTGCCAAAGTCGTAATATGCTCGAGAGCACAAGTGCGGACGATCCGGTCTTGCAGCCAGCGATAGGGCCTTTCAATTTTTCCTTTGGCCTGGGGCGACATCGCATAAATCACGTCGGTGTGCATCAGGGCCAAGACCTGTCGCCATTGGGTGTTCACATCGTCGGTGCCCAGAACCATGTTCTTCCACAGGCTATCCCGGTTCTGGATGAAGCGAAATACCCGTAAATTGTCGACATAATAGCGGTGCGGGACCCCAAAATGCTGCATCAGGTATTGGGCCGACTGAATATGGGCCCAACTGGTCTCTGATTCAACAAAATCCGCATACAGCAGCATGCGGGTGTAGTCATCCAGCGACGTGATCAAGGTCCATTTGTCCAGCGCATAGGGAGACCATTTGTGGATCGAGGCATCATGCTGGATCAGGTCTCCTGCGGCGGAGGTGATCACTTCCCGGTCATGCCGATCCTTTTTCTTGCGCTTGGGAAGATAACAGCCTAGCTGGATGGCGCGCTTGACGATCGTCGTGGTCGATACGCTTACGCCTGCCTTCTTCAGACGATCGTTGATGGCCGCGTAGTTGTAGTCGGAGATCGGCAATTCTTTATTCTCCACCAAGGCTTTGTCGCGTTGCAGTTCGGTACGGATCTTCGCTTCCGTTTCCACGCTCAGCCGCCCTTTACTTTGACGGTGATATTCGATCGAGAAGGTTTCTGCATCCTTTCGAATTGCTTTTAGCAATGCAAAGAAACGGGTCTTGCCGATCCCCAGGGTCTGCTCAATCTCACTGCGACTGATATGCCCCGCATCATAGGATTTGAACAATATTTTGATTTGATCACCGCTAAACTTCTTATGGAGTTGTGCCATGATGAGTTCCTTTCTCCCCACCATGTATCATGCTTATGGTTCGCTTTTCAAGTTTTGTTCCTTTTTTTAACAGTTCACTTTTGAGCTGGAAACGGTTCACTTTTGAAATGTTATCGGTTCACTTTTCAAGTTTGGATAACACAAATTCGCTTATTGCTTGACACCCACTATTGCGTATGATAAACTACTGCCCGCCCACTAAAAATGGTCCCGTGGTGTAGCGGCCAAACATGCGGCCCTGTCAAGGCCGAGATCGCGGGTTCGAATCCCGTCGGGACCGCAGGCAAAAAAAACAAATCGTCTGACTCCTGTCAGACGATTTGTTTTTAACGTACGCCGCGCTCCAAGTCTTCGCCGCCCGGATCCGTGGTAGCCCTATCATTTCCTTTCTTTCGATCAGTGCCAACAAAACCCGCCCCGCTTTATCACTCTAGCTTGTGATTTCATCCAATATCGGTATAAAATAAGCCGCTGGTCTGCTGGATATCAAGCTGACCTGGAGTAACTGCGAATTTTGCTGGAGGATAAATGCCAAAAACCCAGAACCGCGCTGTGATGACTTGGATCCTCGTATTCATGTCATTTGCCGTTTTTCTTGTCGTGTTTGGGGGATTCGTGAGGCTCACACGTTCCGGGTTATCCATTGTCGAATGGAACCCGGTCGGCGGGACAATACCGCCTCTTAGCCAACAAGCCTGGCAGGCGGAATTCTCGAAGTATCAACTTACGCCGGAATTTCAAAAAGTCAATTACGACATGACACTGGGTCAATATAAGACCATTTTTGTGATAGAGTGGACCCATCGCATTATCGCCCGGCTTGCCGGATTTATATTTGCGATTCCATTCTTCGTGTTCGTCTTTAGGAGGACTATCCCCTGGAAGGAGGTCGGCCTTTATGTGGTAATGGGGATTCTGTTTCTCTCCCAAGCCATTTTAGGCTGGTATATGGTCGCCTCCGGGCTGGTCGACCAGCCCGCGGTGAGTCACTACTTGTTAACCGGCCATTTGTTCCTTGCCCTGACCCTGATCGGCCTTTCCTTATGGACAGCTTTGGGCCATTATTACGGTTTCCCAGACCTCGTTAAGAAAAGCAAACCATCAACCGCCACCAAGATGACAATTGCCGGGATTGTTATACTTCTCGTTCAGATCGCGTACGGCGGATTCACTTCAGGGCTAAAAGCAGGTTACATATCCAACACCTGGCCGCTAATGTTAGGTCAGCTCATCCCGCAGGGGCTGCTTACCCAGGTCCAACCGGTACTACTGAATCTCATTGATGCACCTCTAACGGTCGTTTTCATTCACCGCTGGTTTGCCTTCGTTGTTTTGGCTGCCGTGGCAAGTATATATTGGCTGATTCGCAAACAGGGGTTTTCGGCAGATGTTATGAAAGGCATCGATCTGGTAGGAGTGTTGGTAATCCTGCAAATCACGCTTGGAATTCTAGTACTGCGCTCACAAGTCCAAATCGCAATCGCCCTATTGCACCAGGCAAACGCGATCCTGTTGTTTGCCTCCGTGGTATACCTGCTCCATCGTCTGCGTAATGCGGACCAAAACGGCAAGGTGGCGGAAAGAGCCAAACAACCCTAATTATTTCATTTCTCCAAACTTTTTGTCTGTATGAGCAGAAATTGATGAGCGCATATTTTAGTGACAAGTATTCGGGCCCGCCCTTTGAACTATTCGGTCTACCGCACCTAGGTGCCCTGGCCGCCATGCTCCTGCTGATTCTATTTCTGGCGCGCTTCAGGGGGGCGGGTGAAAAGACAAGAATCATCATACGGTGGAGTCTGGCGAGCTTTCTTTGGGGGGATGAGCTTGCCTGGCATATCTGGAATTTTGCAGTCGGTCACTGGACCATCCAAACCATGCTGCCGCTGAATATTTGCAGTATTTTAATCTGGCTATCGGGCCTCATGCTAATTATGGGCAATTACCAGATCTACGAATTTGCATATTTTCTCGGGATCGGGGGTGGTCTGCAATATTTGATGACGCCAGACCTTGGGATTTACGGCTTTCCTCATTTCCGCTTCTTTCAGACTTTCATCTCGCACGGCCTTCTCATCACTGCGCCGATCTATATGACGGTCGTTGAAGGTTTCCGGCCGTCTTGGAAATCTCTTTTGCGAGTCATCCTCTGGACAAATCTGTATATGGTTATCATCTTCCTCATCAATTCTGCCATCGGCAGTGATTATCTAATGATAAACGCAAAGCCTGCGACTTTCAGTTTGCTAAATTTATTGCCCCCCTGGCCATACTACATCATATTTATGGAGCTGATCGGGATAGCCACTTTACTGCTGCTCTATTCCCCATTCATTATTAATGACAGGCGTATAAAAGCTACATATACTTAAGCCGGGTTTCATCCGACCCGCCAACATGCTTATCATGCTTCTTCCCAGATCTGCCTTATTGGAAATTCAGAGTTTTGATCATCAGGTTGGTTCAGGATCCGGATACGTGATCCCGCCTTGACGACAAGGCATCATGCGTTACAATTGCCAAACACGGCTTTTTGTCTCCTGACAAACTCTAATATTACAAGCAGGTCGCCGGGGCGATGGCGGAATCGGCAGACGCAGCGGACTTAAAATCCGCCGGTGGAAACACTTTGTGGGTTCGACCCCCACTCGCCCCACTTGTTTCTCTCTTCCCAAGGTCTGGCGTGGCAACGCCGGGCCATATGATTTCAAGTCCCCAAAAACCACACTATGAAATCGCCGGCCTTAAACCTTCTCAGGTGGAACTTTAGCTTCCTGCCCAATATCTGTTAAAATCAATCCAGATTGTAGATTCATGCAAGATATCTCGGAAAGGTCAAACTTGTTTTACGATCGTCAGAAACTCGAAGAATTGGAAGACCGCGCACTCGCCCCCTACAGCGTGCGAAGCAAGGACACGAAAGGCCGCGCCTTTCTGGATGATGAGCCGGAATACCGTACATCTTTTCAACACGACCGGGACCGAATCATTCATACCACTGCTTTCCGCCGCCTGGAGTATAAGACGCAGGTCTTCATAACCTACGAAGGGGATTACTTTCGTACCCGCCTGACCCACACCCTTGAGGTCGCGCAGATCGGCCGTACGCTCGCCCGCGCTCTGGGAGCCAACGAGGATCTTGTCGAGGCTATTTGCCTTGCTCATGACCTGGGTCATTCTCCCTTTGGCCATTCTGGCGAAGTCTCTCTGGCTCGGTTAATGAAGGATTACGGCGGGTTCGATCACAATCGGCAATCTCTGCGGATAGTAACGGAGCTTGAACAGCGATATCCCGAATTCCCGGGTCTGAACCTGACCTGGGAAGTGCGGGAGGGCATGGTCAAGCATGAATCAGAATACGACATTTCCGATGCCCGCGATTACGATCCCAGCCTACGCGGCAATCTTGAGACACAAATTGCTAATGTGGCCGATGAACTGGCCTATACGACCCATGACCTGGACGACGGTTTGCGGTCTGGCATGCTTTCCCCACAGATGTTGGCGGGCGTGGCGTTATGGGAAATTCTCAAGGAAACCTACCACTGGAATGGCCCCGAGCTTGAAGACCTCGAACGGCACCGGATGATACGTGAGTTAGTGGGCTTGATGGTCACTGATATGGTTGAGGCGACCGATCGACGGCTTAAAGACAGCGCAGTTCAGTCGCCATTGGACATTCAAAAACTGAATACAAATGTCATTGGCTACAGTGAAGATATGCAGCGCCGAAACCGGGAGCTCAAAGATTTTCTATATAGGAAAATGTATAGTCACTACCGCGTGGTCCGTATGGCTGTAAAAGCCGAACGTGTAATCACCGACCTGTTCAATGCATATAAAACAGAGCCTGCCATCCTCCCTGATTCGATGCAAAAATACGCTCAGAAACGCGGCTTGGAACGGACCATCTGCGATTACATCGCCGGGATGACGGATCGGTTCGCCATTGAAGAGCACGAAAAGCTATTCAATCCACTCGAAAAACCCTAGAGAAGGTTCTGGCGCGGCCGGACGATGAACTGCCGCACTGGACCAATCACCAAGGAATTAAATGTCTGAACCCACCTATTTAACCGCCGAAGGCGAAGCCAAACTTAGAGTTGAACTGGAGGAGCTTAAGGGGCCAAAACGCGAAGAAATCTCCAAGCGCCTGCGTTCAGCGATTCAAATGGGCGATCTCTCCGAGAATGCTGATTACCACAAGGCAAAAGAAGACCAGGGGTTCCTGGAGGGGCGCATCCAAGAGATCGAATACATCCTCAGGAATGTCGTAATTATCGACGAGAATGTGAATAGCGATTTTGTCAGCGTTGGAAATCACGTGACCATACAGGAGGAAAATTTCCCTACTGAAACCTATCATGTGGTGGGCGCCAAGGAGGCTGATCCGCGTAACGGTAGGATCTCCAACGAATCACCTATTGGACGAGCACTCATGGACCATAAAGTCGGGGATATAGTGGAAGCGCAAACCCCCGGCGGAAAGATCCGCTTGAAGATATTAAAGATCGAATAAAGAGAAACAGGCCGGGCAAATTGCCCGGCCTGTTTCTCTTTACGCTTGATCGGCCTTCCGCCAGATCGCAAGTTCAAGGGTGACTCTTTCAAAATAGCTTTTCTCCGGCATCGCTCCATCGCCAAACTGCAGATCCACAACGGTTGCGAGAAGTTGCAATGTTTCAGTCTCCAAAACTACCTGTTTCTGCGGCTCCACCTGTATCAGCTCGCCTTTCGCTTCCAAGCGACTTCGGATGCCGGGATCAGAGAAGGCGTGCGCACTCATCAATACCTTGGTCGCCGTTTTGATATCGTTTTTGTCAAAAAGCCAAATTTCCAAGGCCGTGACTTTTTTGGGATCACCCACCCCAATGGTTTCAGAGACCCCAACTCCGTATTCGCCGAGAAAATCGCCGCTTGGGGTATCGATACTGAAAAACTCATCATACAGATCATCGCCAAGCACGTAGGTGGTCATATTTTGTGTGATGGGCGGTGCCACACCAAGGGATTCAAAGTTGGTCTTATTTTTGGCCGCTTCCCGATTGATCTCAGTGGCCTGCATTCCCGGAGTGACCTCGGTGCTGGTGGGATTCTTCAATATACGCCGCAGGAAGAATAGGCCTCCAGTCCCCACAACTAGAAGAAGCACGACCACAGCGCCAACTACGATAACGGTTCCAGAAAGCCCGCCAGGGGCTGTGGAAGGCGTTGAATTAGCTGGATTCGCACCTTTTACTGCCTGGATAACCTGGCCATAAGCGGTTATTACAGCTGGATCAATCCCCTGTGGATCTTTTTGAACCTCTAGGAACGCGGTTGATGCAGCCGTTCCCAGGTTATCCCAACGCTGTACCGCCAAATTCGGATCTCGATTGACCCTAAAGGAATCAATCGCCATTCGCAAATCGTCCTCTTGCAGGTCTGGTCGCATGACAGCCGGCGTGGTGTTGACGACCTTTACAGTAGCCCAGCCCAGAGGAACTCCGACGGCAAGACCAACAATTGCCGCCAGTACTGCTATTACCAACGGCCTTTTCAAAAAATCAAGAGAAGAAGTCATGGAGTCTCCCTTGGAAAGCCTTTCCCAGAGTCTTCTTCAATTATACAGGCTCTTGGTCAATTTGCAATCATTCTCGTGCAGTTTCGGGGACGATCTCTTCCAGTAAAAACGTCTCCTGACAATTGACGCACTGGGCTTCACGCTTGTTTGCAATGACCAGTAGATTCCCGCACTTGGGGCAAGGTTGGGCCAGCGGCCTTTTCCATGAAGTAAAATCACAAGTTGGGTAATTAGCACAACCATAGAATGTGCGTCCCTTACGTGTTTTGCGTTCCACCACCTCGCCCCCATCCTTTGGGCATTTTACACCGATCTTTTCCAGCCAAGGTTCTGTGTAGCGGCAGGCGGGGAAGTTGGAGCAGGAAATGAATTTTCCATATCTTCCATACCTCATGACGAGCTCACCGCCATCATCGGGGCATTTTCTTCCAATCGGCTCCGGCCCGGATTTTGTAACAGGCATCTCGGCCTGTGCTCTTTGTACTTGTTCCTTGAAAGGTTCATAGAACTCGCGCATCGCCGCCGTCCACTGCATTTCACCCGAGGCGACCTTGTCGAGATCATCCTCCATATGAGCGGTAAAGCTGACATCTACTATTTCAGGAAAATACTCGACCATCAAATCGTTCACATGAATGCCTGTCTCAGTGGGCACAAGCCGTTTATCCACCCGCTCCACGTAACCGCGTTGTTGGATCGTTGAGAGGATCGGTGCATAGGTGGATGGCCGACCTATCCCATTTTCTTCCAGGATTTGCACCAGAGACGCCTCTGAAAAACGCGGGGGCGGCTGAGTGAAATGCTGCTCGGGGATCAGCCGGACCAATGCCTGCTTCTGCCCTTCAGAGACACCTGCGGGAATCTTTACATTCTCATCCTCTTCCGACTTCAAATCTTCGTTCCTGGCTTCTTCATAGACGATCAGGAAACCTGGAAATTTGACGGCGGAACCCGATGCCCGTAAAAGGTATTCGTGATCATTGGTCTTCCCCACCACCTCAACCTGTAATGTATCGTATACTGCCGCCTCCATCTGCGAAGCCACAAACCGCTGCCATATAAGGTTATAGAGTTTGTACATGGGCGGCTCGAGGTATTCTCTGATTTTTTCAGGCTCATTAAAGACCGAGGTCGGCCGAATGGCCTCATGCGCTTCCTGGGCACCAAGCGTTTTGGTCTTATACTGCGGCGGCCCCGCAGGCAGAAAATCCGCCCCATATTTGCTGCCAACGAACTCGCGCGCCTCTTTTTGAGATATTTCCGAAACGTTCGTCGAATCGGTTCGCATGTACGTTATCAGGCCGGTTGCGCCGCCATTGCCAACATCCTGCCCTTCATAAAGTCCCTGTGCCAAAGCCATTGTGCGCTTTGCGGTGAATCCAAGCTTGCGGGAGGCTTCCTGCTGCAAGGTGGAAGTTGTAAAGGGCGCGGAGGGCTTCCGTCTGCGTTCGCCGCGTTTGACCTTAGTAATCTCAAAAGCGGCAGTCTCCAAATCAATCAAAACCGGCCTGGTCGCCGGTTCGTTTGGTAGATCGGGATCATTGCCGTCTATTTTTGCCAGCTTGGCTAAAAACGTGGATTTAAGCCTGTCCGGTCTGAACTCGGCGTGGACGGTCCAGAACTCTGTTGGAAGAAAGGCATCTATCTCCCGTTCCCTCTCAACAATAAGCCTGAGTGCTACAGATTGAACCCGGCCGGCCGAAAGTCGACTGCGCACCTTCTCCCACAAGATCGGGCTAATGCTGTAGCCTACAAGTCGATCCAGTACCCGCCTCGCCTGTTGGGCGTTAACAAGATCCATATTGATCTGGCGTGCATTCGAAAACGCCTCTTTTATGGCTGGTTCGGTTATTTCGTGGAAGGTCACCCGTTTTGCAACCACAGGGTCAATTCCTGCGGCCTCCATAAGATGCCATGAAATGGATTCGCCTTCGCGGTCCGGGTCTGTTGCAAGGTAGACTTCAGCAGCCTTCCCTGCCAGCTTCTTAAGCTCTTTTACCACTTCCTTCTTCTCGTTCGGAACGCGGTATTTAGGCTCAAAGTTGTTCTCGACATCCACCGAGAGCTGCGAGCGCAACAAATCGCGCACGTGACCAATAGAGGCCTTAACTGTGAATCCTTTTCCCAGGAACCGCCCGACCGTCTTGGCTTTGGCAGGGGACTCTACAATAACCAGTTTGCCTTCCCTTTTTTCGATCTTCTCCTGTTTGGGCGGGGGGGTTAGCCCCTCGTGACCGGGCGTCCTTCCCATTCGGAAAAGCTTGGTTCCACAAACCGGACATACGCCGATCGTTACCGGAGATCCTTTCGCATTAAAAGTTGCAATCGGGTCTTTGACCTCCCGTTTGGTTTTGCATTTCATGCAATAAGCTTCCATTTACTCTCCAAAACTCAAAGATATTTCTCTTGCCTGTGCTTTTTGAGATGTTCGACCACATCGCGCACCTTTTGCGCCTGGTCTGATTTACATATTAGCAAGACATCATCGGAGTCAACAATCACAGTATCGTCCATACCGATGGTTACAATCAGGCGGCCATCGTTTTTACCATAGACGAGGGTATTGTGAGTTTCGAGGGCAAGGTGCTGCGCCGTGGCAGAAACATTTCCATCCATATCGGGGAACAGAACATCAAACAATGTATCCCAGGAACCCACATCATTCCATCCAAGGCCGCTGGCTGGCAGCACCACCACCTGTTCGGCCCGCTCCATCACGCCATAATCAACTGTTTCGTTCTTCAATTCGAGCCAATTAGATGTTAATACTTCGTCCTGCCCGTCCGTACCCCAAGCCGAAGCTATTCTACCCAGGGCCGAGCTGAGATCAGGCATCTGCTTCTCGATTTCTGCCAGTATACAGTCCGCCTTCCAGATGAACATACCACTGTTCCAGGAGTGATCTCTGGATCGCAATAATCCTTGCGCAGTTCTTTCATCGGGCTTTTCTATGAAGCGGCGAACCCTGTAGACCGGATATTTAAAATCTCCGGCGAGTAGCTCACCCTGTTGAATATACCCATATGCGGTTGATGGAAATAAAGGCGTAATCCCTAGGGTAACAAGATAATTGTGCCTGGCGATATCAAGCCCGGCCCGCAGGAGATAGTGGAAGAGATCATGATTTCTGATGAAGTGATCCGACGGAAGAACAGCCATGGCGGCATCCGGATCACGCTTCCGGAGGATTGTGGCAGCCAACCCCACAACCGAGGCCGTGCCCCGCGGGGCAGGCTCGATCAAATAATTCTCCGGCGGAATCTCAGGGACCTGGGACTTCATCTCACCGGCCTGCTCCTTAACCGTTACAACCAGAATCTGTTTCGGTGGAAACAAATCCGTCAGTCTTGCCACCGTGCTCTGAAATAAGGTCTCTTCACCGAGTAAGGGCAGAAGTTGTTTGGGACGATCTTTTCTCGATATAGGCCAGAGGCGAGTGCCGCCCCCACCGGCCATAATCACGGCATAATCATGTTCGTTCATGGCGAATCCTTATGTAGAGTAGCCCGATTGTACCTCACGAACAGCAACGTACTGCATCGCACCAACTTGCCTTACCATTCCCTTGAGCTCCATCATGACCAATGCAGCAGACACCTTCTCTACGGGTAAACCAGTCTGATTACGAAGTTCATCCACATGCAACGGTTCCCTTCCAAGCACGCTTAACACTTGTGCTTCGACTTCGTCAACCGGCAAAATCTTTCGGGCGGCCTTTTGTTCGCCTACTCGCGTCAGATTCAACGCCTGGAGGAGATCCTGGGGGGTAAGCAGAGGAAGAGCCCCATTTTGTATCAATTTATTGGTACCCTTGCTTTGCGGCGCCAAGATATTACCCGGTACCGCGAATACTTCCCTGCCCTGTTCCGCAGCAAACTCGGCAGTGATCAGCGCACCGCTTGTTACACCGGCCTCGATGACAATAACGGCCAATGATAACCCAGAAATAATCCGGTTGCGTGGAGGAAAATTACTGCTCTCGGGCGCAGTACCCACCGGATAATCACTCATGAGTGCACCGCGGGCCATCATCTGCGCAGCCAGTTAGCGATTTTCAGGTGGATAGATTCGATCCACACCGCACCCCAATACAGCGACCGTTCGTCCCCCGGCCCTCAAGGTGGCCGCATGCGCCACCGCATCAACGCCACGCGCCAAACCACTGATCACGGTTACGCCGTTTGCCGCAAGGAACATCGCCAGTTCCTCCGTAACCTGCCGCCCATAAGCCGTAACCTTCCGCGTTCCAACAATAGCAACTGCAAAGTGATCTTCTGGAAGGAACTCGCCGCGGACATATAGAATGGGCGGGGGATGCTCGATATCCTTCAGCCGCGGTGGATAGGTTTCATCATCCCAGGTCAGGATGTTTATCTCCTGCGCGATAATCTTATCCCAGAGTCGGTCAAGGTCAACGCCTTTACGAACCTCAAGCAATCGCTCGACCACTTTTGCACCCAGGCCGGCAGCGCGCAGTTCGTCAGGCGCCCCCATCCAGGCAGAGCCCGCATCTCCAAAATGATCAATCAGCGCCTGCAAACGAACGGCGCCGATCCCTCCCACAAGATTGAAGCCAACCCAATAACGTTTGTCGTCCATTCCCCGGTATGATGAACCTATTTAACTTATTCGTCGAGCAAACCCGGAATAAGTCTAACACGAATTTGACGGCTATCCGGTTCCACCGCAAGGACAACAGACGAAATGACCGGCAGCAAAATTTCTTTCGCATTTATCCCCCTTACAACGTAGACGTCGTTCGCCCCGGTTTGCATTATCTCTGCCAGCGTGCCAATCGATTCTCCTTTTTCGTCAACTACGGCAAACCCAATCAATTCGTAATGATAATATTGTCCTTCCGGCAACGCCGGTCGGCCCGCTGTTTTCACATAAACTGATTGATTCCGATAGCGCGCCGCCTCTTCAGGAGTTCTCGATATCCCGCAATTTGATCAACATGCCTTCATTGTGAAACCGGGCGCCGTCGATCAACATCTTCGTGTGCAAATCGCCTACATAGACCTCGGTATCGGGTTTCAATCGCTCGGGAAAATCGGTGTGGACCTGCATCACCATCTCACCGCGCACACCATGGGGACGACGGAGGTAACCTACCACTAAATATTCAGGCCCGCCTGACGGCGAGCCTGAAACAGATTTGCTGGCAGTTCTCTTTGCAGCCATTATTCCGGCTCTACCACATCGAGCGTGGCCTGCTTGCCTTCACGTTCGGCGGCAACCCGCAGTAAAGTTCGGATCGAGTTTGCGACCTTCCCGCTTCTACCGATAACCCGACCCATATCCTCTTTAGCCACGCTCAATTCGAGACGAATATGTTCTCCGCTTCCAAACTCGCGAACTTCCACTTGTTCCGGATGCTCGACCAGCGATTTCGCAATGAATTCGATGAGGTCTCTCATATCAATCAGCGCCCATTCCGTTTAGGGAGGGGTTGGATGAAGCCGTCAATCTTTGCGCGTTTTGGCGGGCGCCACGTGCTTTGAGGCGGCTTCCGCGGCTTCGGCTAAAAGGCTATCAACGGCCTCGCCTTTTTTAAATCGCTCAAAACGATCAAGGACACCGGCACCCTTGAACACCTGGCCTACTGACTCAGTTGGCAAAGCCCCATTTTGCATCCAGTGGTAAATTCGATCTTCTTTTATATTCAGGGTGGCGGGGTCGGTACGAGGATTATAGAAGCCAAGGATCTCCAGAAAGCGGCCGTCCCGCGGGAACTCCTTGTCAGCCGCCACCAGGCGGTAAGAGGGTTGCCCTTTTAAACCAATGCGACGAAAACGAATACGAACCATTGAAGCGTTCTCCTTCAAATCATCATTAATTTTTAGTTGGTTCAAGCGGGCGAGAGAGGCGTGCGTGGTAGGGATACGCGCTCGCAAGCCTAAAACCCACAAGCGCTTATTTTACCAGATAATCAAAAGGAAGTGAGAACGAAATCGTCGTCCCCTGACCGGCTTCGCTCAGGGCGTGCATTTCCCCGCCATGAGCCTCAACGATATATTTGGCGATCGACAGACCCAAACCCATGCCATGTGAATCGTTCGACTTATAAAACCGGTCGAAAATATGCGGCAGATCAACCGGGGCGATCCCGGGGCCGCTATCGCGCACGGAGACCACAGTGCTTCGCCTCGGCCATCCCCTCTCTTCCGCTGAATCCGATGCAGCATTTAAATCGGAAAGGGTCAGACTGATGCGTACCAGGCCGCCTCGCGGCGTGTAGCGTAAAGCATTACTCATCAAATTCGAAAGCACCTGGCGAATACGTTCCGGGTCCACCTCTGCCGTCGGTTCGCTTTCGGGCAAAGATGTCTCAATTTGTACTCCTCCTGCCTCCGCCTGGGATTTGAGCGCTGCAACCGCATCGCGGATAAGGGCACTCAGATCAGCAGGTTCGCGTCTTAATTGCAGTGTGCCGCTTTCAGCCTGCGCAAGAGTTCTTAAATCATCAATCAGGCGTGAGAGGATTTGAGTTTCTTCCAATATGGACCTCAGGCTCGCTTCATCGGCGGGATACAGGCCGTCCAACACTCCCTCCAGATTTCCTCGAATGATCGTGAGGGGAGTGCGAAGTTCATGGCTAATGTCCGCCAGAAGAGCGCGTCGCTGTTGGTCGCCGACCTCAAGTCGGGAAGCCATTGAATTGAAAGCCCTCGTCAGGGACAATACCTCGGGTGGCCCCTTCTCTTCCACGCGGGCGGAATAGTCCCCTTCAGCTACGCGGTTCGAGGCCGCAAGCAAATCATCGAGTGGTACCGACATGCGGCGGAGATTTGTCCCGGCTAACACCACCATGACGATCATGAGAGCCAGGAAAACACCGACTACCGGAAAAAGCCCCGGGAACACATCAACCGGAACGTCAATTATCCCCAGACCATTCAGGACAACGGCTATTACAGCCGCGAAAAATGCTACGGCCAAAAGGCTGAATACGGCAAACAGGCAGCCCAACCTGCGGAAGAAAGGATAATGGCCGCGCATCCTCCTCAAGCGATGCCTTCTCGGAGGCCAAGGCTCATTCTGGGGCCACCACGGTGGACGCCGGGGGCTTGCAAGCTGATCGGGCCAGTCTGGCGGCTCAGGTTGGGAGAAGTTGTGGCGAGGCATCTTTATTACTTATCTGCAAATTTATATCCAACACCATAAACGGTAAGGACATACTTTGGTTCACCGGGTTTGATCTCGATCTTGCGTCGGATATTCTTTATATGGGCGTCAATGGCGCGTTCATAAGATTCGAAGGCCACTCCATGGATGGCATCCAACAAATGCGACCTGGTGAAAACACGTCCTGGCTGTCGAGCTAAGGCAGCTAACAGCTCGAATTCGGTGGGAGTCAACTCTTCAATTTCACGCCTAACTGCAGTTACACGAAGCCGCGGCACGTCCAGAGTCAAATCTGCGGCATGGATTACATCGGCAGTGGAATTCATGGTGTTTTCAATCCGTCGAAAAACAACCCTTACGCGGGCCACCAATTCCTTTGGGCTGAACGGTTTTGTGATGTAATCGTCCGCGCCGATTTCCAGGCCAATTAGCTTATCCGATTCTTCCGAACGGGCGGTCAACATGATGATGGGTGTATTAGACGCTTTGCGATATTCGCGTGTGAAATCTAGGCCATCCATTTGCGGCAGGCCAAGATCAAGGATCACAAGATCGGGCTTTTCAGTTTTGGCAAGAGATAGCGCGGTCTTTCCGTCATGGGCAATACGTACTTCATAGGCGGCGCGCTCCAGGTAGTCGCGCACGATTTGAGTGATCTTGGGTTCATCGTCAACAACCAGGATCTTCTTGGTCATGTTCCGGATTATCGCACACTTTGCCCGGATACCCGGGACTACTCGGCAGGTTCCACAAATATTCCGCTGGCAATTTCCCGATCAACGGCCAGCTCCCTGTAATCTGCAAAAATCAGCAGATGATTTCGATCACATTGCGCTACTCTGATAGAGACATCGGGGAATATCCCAGCTCGCATCAGACTATGTAAATCCTGGGTAGTTTTGGTCCTGATGGATACGACCCGACATTCCTGATTCTGGTTCAGATCACTCAGGGCCAGGATGCGTTTCATATCCATCGTCTCACCTTTCCCTTGTATTCACGCCACTCCAGGCCGAATTTCTTGGCTAGCATATCCTCTTCAACCTTGATAAATTCACTGTCCATCAGGAGCACGAAAAGACCAATGACCAATAAGGGCGCCAGCGAACCCAATAAGATCGCCAATCCCAGGAGAATAAGTACAAAGCCAAGATACATTGGATTCCGGCTGACCCCATGGGGACCAGTTCGGATCAGCTTCAAGGATTCCTCAAATGGTCTGACCGTCGTCCCAGCCCCACGGAAGATATTATCGGCAGCCACATTTATTGCATCCCCCATGATCAAGGGCATAATTCCGATCAAGTTCCATGGGACCGGGAAAATGTTGGTCAGCGGCATCAGGAAACTAAGCATTAGCATCGCGATGATCACAATCAACAAATAAGTGGGAGGAAGGATTCTTTTGTTTTTCATAGATTTTAGGCGGACTAGAAAAGATGACAGACGGTGACAGCTGCCCCCGGAGCCAATAAGCGCTCTCAGTTCTTCCACCTATTTCTGTGGATTATTGATCATAATAGGAGGGGCGGAGCATACTCCGTCCCTCCTCGAACCTACTCGGCTTTCTTGTCAGTTTCAGGAGCTCCATGTGCCCGGTCATGCCATTCACGGAACATCGGCGGAACGCCAGTCTCATCCCGCACGCCCCGGCGCCAACCGCGATGCATACGCTGGCCCCAACGCGGTCCCCAGAAGATGAAGCTGATCGCACGAAAGGAAAGGAACAAGAGGAACAATACAATCAATGGTGCGAAGCACCCAAACCCGAAAAATGGAAACGGGTGCAAGTACCCATATGCATAGTAGGGCGAAGTTATCTGCCCAGCACCATTCGCAGGCAGTTGCACGTGCTGCGCCACGCCCAGATTGAATGCAAAGAAGGCTATGCCCGCGATCGCGGCGAGCAAAACTAGTCCGGCCAGGATCCTAAAAGCAATTTTTCCGTTCATTTTCACTCCTTGTGAAGTAACAACTTTTGAAATCTAAACGGAAGTATAGGATTCGGTTGTGAATTGAGTGTGAAGACCGCATGGAGAAAGTGTAAGGCCCCCTGTTGCGACGTGGATGCCCCGTTTAGAATCCGCTGATCAACACTATCGGAAATAACTGCAAATCAGAATTCCAAATGCGGATTTGGCGAAGCGAACTCCCGCTGCATTAGAATATTGGAGGCATTTTCAAGGAAGCGGTGGAATTCGGGAATCCCCTCTTTTTCATCGGCCTGCGTTGCAGTCTAGGGGGTGATATTAGCCGAAGAGTCCCGTCTGAGCAGCTAAAAACCATGCCAGGAGATTTTCTAGCCGAAAAGTTTTGGCAATCCCCTGCCGCCCGTCTTTTGAATTGACTTCATCAGTTTCTGCATTTCCCGGAATTGCTTGACAAGGCGATTGACATCCTGCACATCCGTGCCGGAACCAGCGGCAATTCGGCGGCGGCGCGAAGCATTCAATATATCAGGATTGCGGCGCTCTTTCAGGGTCATCGAATGGACAATTGCTTCTGATAATTTCATCCCCTTTTCAAGGTCTGTCGGATTCGCCTGTCGCGCCGCCTGACCCATTTGTCCGGGCAGCATGTCCATGATCTGGCTCAGAGGACCCATCTTTTTCATTTGGGCCATTTGATCGAGCCAGTCTTCCAAAGTGAATTGGCCTTTCACCATCCGGTCGGCAGATTTTTGCGCGGTCTGCTGGTCGAAGGCCGCCTCGGCTTTCTCGATCAGCCCAATCATATCGCCCATCCCCAAAATTCGTGAGGACAAACGACCGGGGTCATACGATTCAAGAGCGTCGAGCTTTTCACCCGTGCCGATAAACTTGATGGGTACGCCTGTAACCGAGCGGATGGAGATGGCCGCACCGCCCCGCGAGTCGCCATCCATTTTAGTCAGGATCAGACCGGTGATCGGGATATTGTCTCGAAATCCTAGGGCAACATTAAGGGCTTCCTGACCGATCATCGAGTCGATCACCAGCAGCGTATCGACGGGCGGAACCTCCGCTGCAATGGCTTTTAGCTCACTCATCAACTCCACATCCAGCTGAGACCGCCCCGCTGTATCTAAAATCACGATTCCGAACCCGCCCCTTTCGGCCTTTTCGAAGGCGCGCCTGGCAAGGTCCGGTGGGCTGACCTTCAAATCCACTTCAACAGGTATATCCAGTTTTTCGCCCAGTTGCTGTAACTGTTGCGCTGCCGCCGGTCGATATGGATCGCCGGCTACCAACATCACGCGTTCCCCCTTCGACCGCAGTAAACGGGCCAGCTTTCCTGCCGTAGTTGTCTTGCCGGAACCTTGCAGGCCAACCAACATGATCACACGTGGTTTTGGCCCGGATAAATTGAGTTGTATCGGCTCTCCGAGCATCGCAATCAACTCATCATTTACGATCTTGATGACTTGCTGGCCCGGGTTTAAAGATTTTGAGACTTCGGAGCCGACAGCCCGCTCACGTACGTGCGCGATAAACGTTTTTACTACGCTAAAATGAACGTCCGCCTCCAGCAAGGCAAGACGCACTTCCCGCATGGCGGAATTGACATCAGCCTCTGTCAATTTACCGCGGCGACGAAGCTGGTCAAATACCTGGTTAAGTCTTCCTGTAAGTGTTTCGAACATGGTTGCCTTTGGAGCGGTTCGGGATTGTAGTGCGTAAGAGAGCGCGGGTCAAGGGAGAATGCCCGGTCTGGGATCGCGACCTGAGGGGTTCGTTGTCGCAAAGGAGATGACCCGTGGACGACATCGATGCAGTTTCGAGTCCGTTGCTGTTAGGAAAACTTCAAAAGTGAACTCAATGAAACTTGAAAAGTGAACTGTGAAGTTTTCCTAAGGTGAACCAAACTTCAAAAGTGAACCGCCTTTCCAAAGGAGGCGATCGGCAGAGTAGCGGTGTGAACTAGGCAGCCCGAAGCCCAAACCCGGACTTCAACCTGGCTTTTGGTCTCGTCAGGAACTAGGTGTACATCAACATCTTCTCTGGGTTCGATGCCTGGGATCTGGAGGGAGTATCCCCCAATGGAGATCTTGCGATAGCCATCGGCAATGCGCTGATGATGAATGCAAAAGATATCCTTGGTGGAGGTAAACGGTTTGGGTAAGGCAAAAGGCCGAAAGAGGGAGCGGTTTTCATTCTGGGCTTTTTCGAAGCGAAGGGCGGGGATTTCGCGGGTGGTGGAATGGACTTGCTGGTAATTGTAACGGTGGACTTCTTCGCGCAAAATAGAGCGGGCCTCTGCCAAAGTCGTAATATGCTCGAGAGCACAAGTGCGGACGATCCGGTCTTGCAGCCAGCGATAGGGCCTTTCAATTTTTCCTTTGGCCTGGGGCGACATCGCATAAATCACGTCGGTGTGCATCAGGGCCAAGACCTGTCGCCATTGGGTGTTCACATCGTCGGTGCCCAGAACCATGTTCTTCCACAGGCTATCCCGGTTCTGGATGAAGCGAAATACCCGTAAATTGTCGACATAATAGCGGTGCGGGACCCCAAAATGCTGCATCAGGTATTGGGCCGACTGAATATGGGCCCAACTGGTCTCTGATTCAACAAAATCCGCATACAGCAGCATGCGGGTGTAGTCATCCAGCGACGTGATCAAGGTCCATTTGTCCAGCGCATAGGGAGACCATTTGTGGATCGAGGCATCATGCTGGATCAGGTCTCCTGCGGCGGAGGTGATCACTTCCCGGTCATGCCGATCCTTTTTCTTGCGCTTGGGAAGATAACAGCCTAGCTGGATGGCGCGCTTGACGATCGTCGTGGTCGATACGCTTACGCCTGCCTTCTTCAGACGATCGTTGATGGCCGCGTAGTTGTAGTCGGAGATCGGCAATTCTTTATTCTCCACCAAGGCTTTGTCGCGTTGCAGTTCGGTACGGATCTTCGCTTCCGTTTCCACGCTCAGCCGCCCTTTACTTTGACGGTGATATTCGATCGAGAAGGTTTCTGCATCCTTTCGAATTGCTTTTAGCAATGCAAAGAAACGGGTCTTGCCGATCCCCAGGGTCTGCTCAATCTCACTGCGACTGATATGCCCCGCATCATAGGATTTGAACAATATTTTGATTTGATCACCGCTAAACTTCTTATGGAGTTGTGCCATGATGAGTTCCTTTCTCCCCACCATGTATCATGCTTATGGTTCGCTTTTCAAGTTTTGTTCCTTTTTTTAACAGTTCACTTTTGAGCTGGAAACGGTTCACTTTTGAAATGTTATCGGTTCACTTTTCAAGTTTGGATAACATTAGGGATGGGAGCACTCAAAGTTCGTTAGTTTGCGAGGGGTAAATTGGAGTAGCTTGGCTTCAAAGAATCCCAAGATTGGCTGAGCCAAGCGGCTCGGGCTTTGGCGGTGGCAATGACCCCAGGCAGGGTCCAGCGTGCGCCGGAACGTTTGAGACGAACGGCGGCAATCTGTTTACAGGCGCTTTCGATGGTACCGCTGCCGATTAAGTAACCGGCTTGGCGAAAGCGAGCATAGTCCATGCGTTTCTCGTTGTGGTCGTAATAGGTAACAGCTTTTTCGATGAACGGACGCGCCGGAGTATGAGACTTCAGGCTGCGACAAGACTGGATCACCTCTTGGATGCGGCCTTCCCACAATTCGGTGCGAACCTGAGTGAGCCATTCGTGGGCTGGCGGGGTATTGGCGCCGAAGGCGGCTTCGGCAATCGGCGTGAGATATTGGCTGGCGTGATACCAGTCCACGATTTGAACTGCGTGGGGAAAATACTTTTCCACCAAGTTCCAAATCCAGACGGCGCCGTCTGAGACAAAAACGATTTCCTCATAGGCATCCACTTGATGGTGAAGGCCACTGGCCCAGAGCAGTTTCCCGAATTGTTCGGCTTCTTGAATGTCGCAATCGTATTTCATATTTCTGGCCTGTAGATGGCTTTGGTCTCCCACTCGTCCTCCGTGGTGATTTTGGGGATGGGAGGGGTGCCTCGTCTCCACTTCATACCAACATAAGGTCTTCAGTTCCCGCCATTCCCCGTGTAAGGGCACGTGGGCGCCGTCCACCGAAGCGTAAATCCGTCCCGGCCGCTTTCCCCAACTCGCTTCTCGCCACTCTAAGGCTTTTACATCTTCCGCGGTTCGTTTCCATTCTTGTTCCCTTTGTGCTTGTGCCCGTCCATAGCCTTCCGTGTGCTTACGCACCGTGTTGTCGCTCACCCGAAACAATAAGAACCGCTCGGCCAATTGACTGGCTTCTTCAAACGAGGTTTCCACACCCAAGACTCCTAACAGGCTTGCCAAGCCCGGTGTGCTTTGCCCTGGCACCAACCCTAACCGCTCATCCAGGGGCGACTGGCCGCGATGACAATGCGCACATAGATAATATCGCCTCCCATAGCTCACTTTGCCAAACACACTCCACACCACCGCTTCCCGGGTCCCCCTCGGCTCAGCTTCCTGCCCACAGGCACACACCCTCCGACTCGGATATTTTTCTTCCCTCGCTTCGATTGCCTTCTGCAGCCCAATCCCACAGGCTTCTTTCGCCAGTTTTCTCAAACTCTGTTCGATCTCGGCCACTTCGGCTCCGGTCCCCAATTTCTGTCGCACCTCTTCTGCCATGATCTCCGCTATCTTTGTCATCACTCCTATGTTAAACTCCATCTTGAGCCTCCGGGGTTTCTTTGGTCTTTGAACAACCCAAAGCCTACTCCTGAGGCTCTTTTTTGAAAACTCCCTTACAACCTTTTAGCGCACCCGTTTCAAGTCCGTTGCTTGACAATCTCATCCACTGCTATTAAAATCAGCCACGCTTAACAACCAAATACTAGCCGAGATAGCTCAGTTGGTAGAGCACGCGACTGAAAATCGCGGTGTCCCCAGTTCGATCCTGGGTCTCGGCACTCTCGGCTAGCAAGACAGGCCAAGACCTGCGGGCGTGGTTCAGTGGTAGAACGTCTCCTTGCCAAGGAGAAGGTCGTGGGTTCCGTTGATAACACCCCCACTGGTACGATAAAACGCTCAAGATAATGAAAAGACCCCATGTATTGGGGCCTTTTTCTTATCGTGTTTATACGCACACGTAGATGATGTAGCCGGTCACGCATAGCGTGACCGGCGTTTTACTTTTGATTATCCTGCGCAATCTTTCTGCGGATCTGCAGTTCCCAATCTTGCGGGAAAAACTCAGGAGGTTCGAGCCACGGCCAGTTATGACTGCAAGTTCGGCAACGCACGGTCGTTCCATCTCGATACAACTCGACGTGCTGGCAAGTTGGTTTAGGTTTGTTTTGCAGATAATCCATGCCCAGAGCAGCGAGAAACCAGTTGAACATATTTGCCTCCAAGCACATTGTAGGAAAACGTATAGCTGTTATTTCCCTGCTCTATCGAAGTCAGCCGGTTGGCAGGATCATAGGTGTAATCGTTCACATCGTCACTCAGCAGGTTGCCATTCGCGTCCCAGGTGTAGGACGTGCATTTTCTCCTGCCATTCAGCTTGGATTTAAATTCAATATATATTGATTCAGAGGTAGCTAGAATCCAATCTTAAAATCCAAACCGATCGTTGCCTTGAATAATTGAATTAGAAATTGTCGGTCAGCGCGCTGATCTTGTTCATCGTACT
>CAWAKH010000007.1:0-210245 GCA_963782565.1 uncultured Chloroflexia bacterium | reverse complement strand
ATCAATTACGGATTTCCTACGGATTGGAAATCCTCCGGGTGGCGGGGAGCTCATGTGATACCCCTTGCGGGAAACAGGGAATGGAAAATCCTGAACCAGACAACATTGAATTATTAAAATCAATTCTTGCCAATATATCTGAGCCGACGGCTCTGAATAATCATCCCTGGGCGGTTTCGTTGGGCGAGGGTGCCCGCCAGGGATCGAATACCGATGAGCCCGGGAAGCTCCTCGTAAATAATGTAATTGCCATTTTTCGTAAAATGATGCCGGCTGCACCCCCTCATGCCGGGAAACGACTAGATACCCGCTGGGGGGCTTTCGGAATTCTCGCCGCGAAGTATTTCGCGCCGCTGTTGTTGGGTACGCCTTTTCCTTCCAGCCTGCGCGAGGCCTGGGAAAACATGGACCGTTCCATTTTATGTTTTGTGTATGGCCGCGTGGACGGTTTGAGCGAGGCCCAACGGGCGCCTTATTGTTTTGCGGGAAAGGAACTTGAACCGGCGCCCAACAGCACATTGAGCGACTGGCATCGCAAGGGGGTGCAGCAGCTGGCGGAGATGGTGAATTTGGAACAAAATCGGGAGAGTATCAGTCAGACGCCAAATATTGCCAGACGCACAATGATCAAGTGGGCGGGCATTGCTTTAGGTTTGCTTGTTCTTTGCATCGCTGCTTTTGTGGGGTGGAAGGCCTGGAATCTATATCAACACGTGCAAGCCATTGAGATAGAAGCGAACGCACTGCAAACTTATATTGGCCCTGCGCCCAGGATCGAACAAATACCTGAAATTGCCTCCAGGGTGCATGCTCTGCGGGGCGAACTGGATGCCCTTCAGGTCGAGGCCGACCCATATTTGTGGATGGCTCCTTATCTGGGTTGGATACCCAATTATGGCGGAACGATCGGCCAGGCCAGGCAGCTTCTGGCTCTGGCACAGGATCTCGCCACCGCAGCAGACGAAGGGTTATCCGCAGTTACACCGGCTGTTAATACTGCCATGTCCAACGACAAGCCGCTGGAAGTAATGGACTTGCTTACGCAGCTGCAATCTGCAAGTCCTCAGCTGCTGAATGCGCAAATCTCGGTGGCGCAGGCGCAGGAGGTGCGAAAACAAATTGATGCGGGTCGTCTTATGCCAGAGATCAAGAACATCCTGACGGGCAAGATCGATCCGCTGTTTAGCTCCATTTCTGGGGCATTTCCAATGGAGGATGCCTTGAGCATGGTGCGCATCGCTCCGAAATTACTGGGGGGTGGCAAAGCCGGGCCGCAAACCTATTTGATACTCCTGCAAAATGAAGACGAACTCCGTCCTACGGGAGGTTTCCTGACGGCGGCCGGCTCTGCGGTTGTGATGGATGGCAAATTGATCAGTATAAACATAGAGACCTCTGAGAAGGTGGATGATCTCACGAAGCCCTATCCCATTTCCCCCTGGCAATTTAAGCAGTTCATGAATATCGAAATGTTTTTGTTCAGGGACTCGAATTGGTTCACCGATTTTCCGACCACAGCCTCCTGGGCAGAATATTTCTACTCCTATGGCCGTGCTTCTTCTTCCAACGGGATCATCGCCATCGATATGCACGTGATCGTGCGGCTGCTCGAAGTCCTGGGTCCCATACAGGTTGACAATGTAAGCTACCCCATCACTTCTGAGAATGTACTGGGATATTTGCGTTCCGCGGAAAAAGCTCCTCCGGCCGGCGTGACCGCAAACGTGGGACCGCAAGCAATTCATCAGCGATCTAGCGAAACCTTTACTGGAGAAAGTATTGAACGCGCGCGGGCAAACCTGGACAAAACTCATGCCGGTGGTGATCGAACTCCTTGATGAAAAGCACATCCTGTTACAAATGGACGATGAAGAAGCCAGCGCCTTCCTTGAACGTAGAAATTGGAATGGTGCCGTGCGCATTCAGAATGGCTCCGATTTCCTGATGGCGGTGGACACCAACATGGGATACAACAAAACGAACGCGGTCATGGAGACGTCGTTTGATTACAATGTGAACCTGACTACTCTGGCGCGCCCCAGCGGTACCCTTTCTGTGCGCGAGGTCGATCACTCCCTGGCGAATATCCCTTGCGAACCCTTTTCCACTTCCAAATTTCTAATTCAACCGGCTAGTCCAGGCGAAATAGTCGAACCCTACTACAATATGGATGAATGTCATTGGGGTTACCTGCGAGTCTATACCTCGGATGGGACAAGGCTGCTGCGACTCCAATCCCCAGGAGATCCCGGCAGAGTCCACCATGTTGGGCGAGACTATCCCGGCCCGCACAGATGATCTCGGTAGCGAGGATATCCCTGGCGCACAAGTCTTCGGTATGATGGTACTGACACCCACGGGCCAGTCTACAACGACCGAATTTGAATATACCCTGCCATCCGACGTTGTGACAAAGGACAGCCAAAACAATTCCTGGACGTATCGCTTGAAAGTGCAAAAACAACCCGGCACCGTGGCGCAAGCCTTTACCTTGACCTTGCGACTGCCCATAGGCTCCAGAATCGAAAACGCCACTGTTCCCTTTGCAGAAAACGATGGCGTCTGGATGGCGCAATTGGATTTGCGCCACGATCTGACGATTGAGGTGCTCTTTCGTGTAGACTAGCACTGCGGGCTGTGAAAAGTTGCCGATTCCGCTCCCGTGGCAAACTGTTAATTCCTCACTTTCTTGCTATCCCCATCTTTTTCCCCTTTTGTTTTTTCTTGAAACCTTCAGGTGCCCGGGCTATTTTCTCTCCCTCGGTTCGGTTAATCCCTGTTGGATGGCGTAAAGCGCTGCCTGCGTACGATTTGCAAGCTGAAGTTTCTCGAGGATGCTGCTGACATATTTGGCAACGGTTCGTTCATGCACATGCAGCTCCATTGCGATCTCCTGGTTGCTCAGCCCCCTGGCTATCAGTCGGAGGGTCTCAAGCTCGCGCGGGGTGAGTGGGTCCGCAGTGTAAAGCAGGTGAGCCGGATGATCAATTTCCTGGATAACCTTCATCGCAATGGAAGGTTGGATCGAGGCCTGGCCATTCGACACATCGCGAATGGCCTGTAATAATTGCACACGTGTCGCATCTTTGAGCAGGAAGCCCAGCGCCCCCGACTTGATCGCCTGGTAGACTTGATCATTTTCTGCAAAGCTGGTTAACACCAGGATCTTGCCATCCGGAAGGATTTCTTTCAGCTTGGGAATGGTTTTCAATCCATCCTGTTTCGGCATGGCCAGGTCAAGTAGCACAACATCAGGCTTGGCCTTACTCGCCAGCTGTACAGCCTGGATTCCATCCATCGCCTCGCCCACCACATCGATATCCTGTTGAAGCCTGAGGATGGCGACAAAACCTTCACGGACGACATTCTCGTCATCCACGACAATAATACGTATCTTTTTCATGCTCACCGCCTGCTTTTGATTGGTTTAACCAAGGGATCTTTGTGGACCGTTATGGTAATGGTGGTTCCCTGGCCTGGCTTCGACCTGATCCTTAGCGTTCCATTGATTTGGGATGTTCGTTCCTTCATGTTTCGCAATCCCAGGCCAGCCCGGTCGAGCTTCCTCGGATCGAAACCGGCTCCGTCATCCCGGATTTCCAGTATAACATTTCTCCGACCCTGTTTCAGGCTGACGGATATCGATTTTGCCCGGGCATGCCTCAGGATATTATTCAGTGCCTCCTGGGCGATGTAATAGAGGGCAATCTCCTTGTCTTTCGAAATGGTGATTTCTTCATCTGCAAGGAGTCTTGCCTTGATATCGGCTCTCCCTTCTACCGCGGCGAGGCGGTGATGCAATACAGAGATCAATCCGTCATTATCTACATCAATCGGCTGCATTTGATATAAGAAGAGCCGCATTTCTTTTACCGCCTGCCGCGCGTTATCTCCAATGCGGGCGAGCACCTCGGAGGGGTTTAGCGTTTCGCCTGCCTCCAGCGCAGCCTGCGAAGCTTCGGTGATGGTTACCAATCCGTATAACTTTTGACTGACCGAGTCATGCAGGTCCCGCATCAATCGTTGGCGTTCTGAGAGGGCGATTGCCAGCTTGCGGCGACGGTCGCTATCAATGAGTGTCGCAATTTGGTCCGAGATCGTGGTCAGGCGCGCTATTTCATCCTGGCTGTATACGGGCTTTTCTTTCCTCGCTATGCTCATGAAGCCGATCAGTTTGCTCTCTTCGCCTGCCTGAGTTATAAGGGGAATCGTCGCAAAGCAGGCAAGCTTCATCTCCCTTATCGTTGGCGGGAGGCGTGAATCTTCTGCCGGCTCTTCGATCTGGAGCGGAAGCCGGCTTTTATTCACCCAATCAAAGATCGGCGAGGTGGGCAAAATGGAGGTCAAGTCAGGAATAGCCTCCGGTGGAAAGCCGAAGTGCGAAGCTAGGAATAATTTTGGCTCCTCGCCTTTTTTTGCTCTTTCGTCCAATAAGAAAATTCCAACAACCTGGCTTCTAAAGGGATAAATTATCTGGTAAATCGACTCCAATAAAAAGTCTTCGAGGTTCAAGGTATTGCTCGCCGCGCTTGAGATGGCATTGATCAGGACGAACATCTCATCGCGGGCTCTCTGGCGCGCATCCTCCGCCAACCTTCGGTCCGTAATATCTCGCCAGATGACCAGGTGGCCAATTTGTTTGCGAGCATGGTCCGCCAAAGTCGAGGTGCGGATGTTTAAATATCGCCAGCCTAACTCCGACTTGATGCTCCTCTTGACCTCGGAGTCTTGTCTCCCGTTGAACGTAAGCCCGAGGTTGGCTAGATCGCCCAGGACAATGCCGATCGGCTGGTGGATTACTTTATCACGCGTTACCCCCGCCATCCTTTCTGCCGCCGGGTTGATGTCCACTACGACGTTTTCAGGATCTAAAACCATCCAGCCCTCGTCCATGCCCTCCACGACCGCATCCCGATTAAATTGGTCGGTTGATTCTTCCTTAGGTCGTTGATTAAGGAGACCCCCGGAAAAACCCAGGGCCGCCAGGGTAAGGGCAAACGGAAGGATTTCAACTCGGGAGAAGGACGTCAAGCCTGTAAATGTCAGGATTTCGACCACTAGCGGGACAATCGAGGCTAACAGAATAATTTCGTACGAGCCAAATCGCGAGCGGGACTTTTTTGGGAAAGCCTCGAATAACATGAAAGCACTTAACCCCGAAAGGCTGAATAAGTAAAGCGCGTTTAGCTTTGCCCATGGTCCTGGGGAAAACAATAAATTAAGTGTCTGTCCTGCCCCGTTTCCGAAGGCCGTGCTGCGCCAGGGCGTCGTCCAGAACAATACCTGTGTCAGCACGGGGATGATTGCCAGCCCGACCAGGCTGGAGCGGTTGATCCACTGATTTCTACGAATGAAGGTTAACACAAATATGAATTGGAAGGAAGCAGCGATCGTGATGCTGAAGTAAATTCCTGCCGTCAGTATCAGGCTTGGGGTAGAGCGCGTTAATTCAAATAATAGCAGGCACACGGACAGAATGGAGATGCTGAAACAAAAAATGCTCACGCTCAGCGTCCCCGATATCTTCGGTTTCCGAAGGACCGTGAAACCGGCAGCAAGGGTGATCAGGATATTGATCAATAGGGCTATTGTTTGGGGATTCATGATCTTCTGTCTCTATATCATAGTTTTCAAAGACGGGTCGATTTGAATGGCGGCTGGCACAGGCTAGGCTAGAATAGCCTCGATTTGGGCGGGCTCAAGGAGTAAATTCAAATTGGGGTCGCGCCGTATTTCGCTTATTGATATTTGATTACCGTCCCTTGCTTTTTGCAATAGTCTTAGAGAATTTTCGATATTTCCAGATACGGCCTCTTCATAGATATCCAGCCGGAATTTCGCTTGTATACCCGCCAGCTTACGCACGATCCCCAAGAGACGCTTGGACTCATCCACTCGCTCGACGATACTATAGCAGACAGCCAGCGATTCTTGATAAGCAGCAACTTGAGGCGCCAGTTCTGTGGCCTTCGTGAAGAATGTAGTGGCTTCATCGAATTTCTGCATCGCACAATAAATATATCCTAGCCTGTTCCAGATTTTTGCATCATTGGAATCCATTCTAATGGCCCTTTTGCCAATAGTCATGGCTTCCTGGTTGCGTCCAAGGGCGCAGCAAGCTGCGCTTAAGTTGATCAGGAGACTGTTGTCCTCGGGATCGTCTGCAATCGCTTCTTTGCAAAATTCAACGGTCTTCTCATATTGATTCTGTTCATAATAGATTACTGCCAGGCCATTTAGTAGCTTCGCCTCGGCCCGGGCCATACCGTGATCTTTGGCGAGGTCGAGTCCCGCGATAAATGATTTCAATGCTTTGGCCTGGTTTCCCTGCAGCCAGCAAAAATAGCCAATGTAATAAAGTAGTTCTATGCGCGTAGATAACGATTCGTTGTTCGGAGGCAGCTTCGCGAGGATTTCCTCGCGTGCCGCAATCCTTTGTTCGGGTTTATCGAATGAATCGATCAATTCCTGTACCTGCCAGATCAATACGCCTGCCGGTATACTGACTTTCCCGCGAGTGCGCTGGGCCGAAAATTCTATAACTCGATGTCGAAATGCCCAAAAGTCTGGTGCGTAATGCGCCAGGTTTGCTGCCTCAGTGGGCGTCAACCAAAACACAGCTTTGATTTGGTTCTCTACCAAGAGTTCGCGGTATAAATTAAGTGCATTATATGCATCCTTGCCGTCGGCACCTCCCCCCCAATCAATATTTGAAACGAAAAAAACGGATTGACGTGCTGCTGGTGTGGCCAATATGCTGTGAGGGGCATCGGAACGTTCATTATTGACGACAATTTCTGTGATCCTTATGCCCAGTTTATTCAACTTCTCTCCCAGGGCCCTGCTTGCCTTGTCCTGCCCAAATTTCGATTTATGGACTGCCAGCAGAATACTTGGCCTTTCCCATTTTATTGCCAGCTCAAGCTCTTCAAAGAGAAGTTCGATGTTTTCTTCAAAAATCGTTCCGGGTTGCGAGACTGTGTTTGGCATATCGCTATTTCAGTAGCAGAGGCCTGCGTAATTGTGCATATTGCTTTCGTACAGATTTGGGCCAAAATTCCTGGCCTCGGCCTGCAAACCAGGCTGGCGTGCTCCGAATTTATGCGAGATGCTGGGTTTCCTGCGCTGCGGGGAAGCAGCAAATCACCGTAAGGCGCCGCGAAAGTAACTAAGGGGCTTAAGGTTCGCCTGGTGCCGCCAACCTCATTCGAACCCATGTAGAAAATATATCTTCTTAAGCGGGAAACGATTCTTGGCTTCCTGGCTTAATTCATCGTAATATTTGATCCAGAGATCGAAGAAATTCTCGAGGTCCAATAAAGTGGTCCTCTGAAGTGCCTCAGATCTGATCTCTTCCATCACATCGTACGTGAAGCCTCCCGAGGAAATCAACACGCCGAAGTCATTTGCGCTTAGGACTGATATAAAAGACTTTAACCCTTCCAGTGTAATGGCCTGCCCCTTATGTTTTACCTGGACAAGAATGCGCGGCCCCTTAACTCCCAGGGGATCGCCGTAGACAACCATATCGATTTGGCCGTGGTCTTTTTCGGGTGGGGCGATCCAGACCACATAGTATCCCATTGCATCCAAAAGGTCCGCTATCAAAGTTCGGAATTCAATCCGTCTGGTTTCCAGCAGATATTTTTGGATTTGATCCCAGGCTTTTTCTTCGGCCTCTTCAACGGCCATGGCATAGGCTGGGGCGCCTTGCCTAACCTCCTCAAAAAGGCGCAGAGCTTCCTTGTAAAGCTCTTGTGCATTTGGGGTTCGGCGGCACGCCTGCCGGCCCTCTTCCGTAATATACCAGCGTCCTTTATTGTTTTTGACCAGCCAGCCGGCTTTGACCAGGGGGATGGTGGCCAGCCGGACGATTCTTTCATATCTCGGAATGTTGGTCGGGGGCGAGTAGCCTCTTTCGTATTCAGTGAGTTTGGTAATCTCAGGCAGGAAGGCTAAAATTTCTTTGGCAGGCATTCCTTCAGGCTTGTTCCATAATAATTCGAGAAGGCTGCGCAGTAACTCACCGACCCTGTTTAGTGTGACGTCTGCCATTTATGGGTTCCTTGCTGTTCAGTATATTATTAACGCTTGGTTGTTGCAAGGAATTTTTGAAATTGCCCGGACGAAATTTTGGCTTGGAGAGGCTTCATAATGGGAGCCATAACCCTCACGAACTCGGGCGCGCAATACACCGGGGCGGCGGGCCCAGACTTTGCCCGTCGAACCTGAGAGCCTCAAAAAGCTTTTGGAAGTAAATGGTGAACTTGAAGAATTACTTGCGATGCGGCGGGATTCCCTGCTGCTGCCGCGTGAGCAAAATATAATCGTTGATCATGTCCAGTGGGTGTGGTCGATTGCCGACCAGTACGAAATATCCCGGCGCCCAGAAATCCTTGGAAAAATTCTCTTGCCTAAAGTGAGGAAACTCTTCAAAAATCTTTTGGGAAGTATGCTGTCTAATGGTACGGATGCAGCCGGACGGGGGCGTGGCGGGCGGAACAGCAAGGATCCATTGGATGTAATCAGGGTGAACAGTCAGGAATTCGAGCCGCCAGGAAAAGGATACGCAAATCTGCCCCATCCACGTCCGTAGACTTTCGGCAATGTCGCCGATCAGGTAATGGGTAGTGAACCGCGGGATCATCAGGCATGCATAAGACAGGTCATAGGGATGTGTATCCGCGGCCTCAAATTGAACCTTATGGTCAAACTCTGAGCCAGTCTTGATTCTATCTTTAAGTCTGATGCGGTCGTAAATGGATCTTCGATGCTTTTCCCGATTAGCAACATCTATTTTTGGTTTGACTTGGGGACGTACTTCAACCACCGTCGGCGGTTCCAAGTCGGTTTTTGGCGGCATGAGTTCCTGCAATGAAGAATTCATAATTGATTACCCAATTTATCTATTCTTTTTTGGCCGGTCTTACTTTGGTCTAGACTGAATTATAGAAGAAATAGGTCTTAATGAGCTTACAAAAGTGTTGATAATGGATTGAACTGATTATTGAGTCTCTGGATGCATAGTTGACCCGTTTACCGCCTACAACGAAAGCAAAATATTAATCCGAACATTACCACGATTTTCGTCCAAAAATAAATCAAATTTTAAATCGAATATTCTTCTAAAATTCTAATCTGATTATAACACAAAATTTTAACTCCATTTAATTTTGGCCCCATTTTCAGGGCAAAATCAGAGCGAAGTTCGACTGCCAGTTCGATTACGGCCTTGGTGGAAGATTATCGTATAGCGGTTTGGAATGCTTCTTGGTTTTGTAGGTTCGACGTGGCGTTTTTCCCGGAGCTCGAGTTACCACAACTCTTTTCTCCTCGAGGACCGCCTTAAGAGGTCAAGCATTCTTCTTACTTTAATTCCACTGGCGGTTGAGTGTCGAAGCAGCCTCCAGATAAGCAGCAGGGAATACGATTAGACAAGGTTGCAACGGGGCAGGCCCTGCCTTCCTATGATGTGTTATTGAATTCGCTGGTGGTTGGGGCGATGCAAGCCGGACAAATATATTGCATTGTCCTGTCGATTTTCTGTTTTATCTTATAACCCCACACTCAGTCTGTAGGTTCACGGAATCTCGGTATTCGACAGAAGTTTATTTTTGGATTTGTGCCAAAAGGTCACGGTAGCCTTGAGCGTTGGGTGGATTTATCAGCAGGATTTGAGTAATGACCGCAGCCGCTTCCTTATTCATTCCTCTTTGGAGCAATGTTTCACCTAGAGCATCCAGTTGGCTCACGGCTTCGTCTGTTCGACCCATTCTGTGTAGTTGTTCGGCAAGGGCCCGCTGGAAAAGGAGTTGGTCTTCATGCTCTTTTGCCAAATCCTGGAGGAAAAGCAGCGCTTCATTCGATTTGCCGTTGCTCTCCAGATAGGTCAGGAAACTTTCGAGTTCCGACGTGGCTTGTTGTTCCTGGCCCATTCGGGCATAGAGTTCGATTAGTTGTTTTCTTGTTCCCTGGTCATCAGGCCGCAGGGTACGCATCTGTTCGTAGACCCGCAAGGCTTGTTTCCAATCCAGACGTTGCATATCGATGTCCGCCATCCGTTGCAGGATGTGGATGTTCCAGGAGTGGTCCGCGTCTGTTTGCTGCACCACGCGTAGGGCGCTGGTATATGTCTTCCGCGCCATATCCAATTCGGCCAGGCGATAATAGAGTTCTGCAAGTTCCAGGTATTCATTAATGGCCTCGTCCACCTGGCCGTGGGCTACCAGCTGGTCGATCAGGCGTGTGCGGGCCGAGAGGTCCATAGGCGATAACTGAATGATGCGCCTCAATAGTTTGCTGGCCTGCCCAACTTCTCCACGAACGCCATAGGAATGCGCCACGACTGTAAACTTGGCGATCGCCTCCGGACTACGACCCTCCTGGATCAACAGATCACCCATCAGAGTATGAAGTGGCAGGTAGGTTGGCGCGTGTCGGACGGCGTCGAAAGCCTCATCCATGGCCGAGCGCAGCTTGCCTGTGCGTGCGAGCTGGTGGATAAGATTGATTGACTCGATCACACTGGAGCTTTGGGCTTCCAGCAGGACCTCAGCCAGGGGGGCCAGTGAAGAACTTTCTTCGCCTTTGCGGGTTTGCTCACGCGTCTTGTAGATCTCATCCCGCCAATCAGATCGCAGCAACAGGTTACGAATATTCTTGCAAATATTGCGGTTTATTTCTTCATCTTTTTGGTTCTGTTGAGCTTCGATCAATGGCTCATAAAGCTGGCGGATATCGTCCGACTGTTCTTGAGGTGCCGTGATTGAATTGGCCAGCCTCAATGCCTCCAGATACTCTAGCGCAGCATCCTTGACCTGCCCCCTTTTGAAAAGTAGGTCTCCCAGTAGTAGCCGGGATCCGAGCGCATAATCCTGGTGTTTTACGGCGTGGGCCAGGCTGCGGATTGCGCTCTCAAGGCGATCGCCGCTGGAGCGTAAATAGCCCAGATCGAAATACAGGGCGGCATGATCGAATCCGGCTTCCAGGGCGCGATCGAGTTCATCTGCCGCGGTTGCATGCTGATTCTTGGTTTGTGCGTCAATGGCCTGGCCGAGGTGCAGGACGACCTTTGCCTGTTCCGCTTGTTGGAGAGATATTTGTCCCGTACCTCTTACGATGGCGGATAGTCCCCGCCGTTCCTGCGCAGAGGGACTTTCATCGCTATAATCAAAAAGCATCTCCGCCAGTTTGGTTAATGCTTTTTGGCGTGTTTCCGCTATGGGATCTAGACCCGAATCGATGATTACCTTCGGCTCGTGCAGTTGTTTCACTTTGGCCATACTGAGCGGCGCAGTACCGCCTTTGGGCTGCAGCGGCTTGGGCAGAAGTTGACCCGTTTTTAAAAGCGATTGGGCTTGCCGGGCCTCGGCGCTCTGTGGCAACAGCTGCAGGGCCTTGGTTACAATTTCCTGCGCTTTATCGGCCTTTCCGGAGCGCTGAAGGATGCTGGCGATCGCCAGATATTCTGTAACCGCAGGCTGATTTTGACCCAGACGCTCATGGACTACGGCGAGTTGTGAATGTGCCGGCACATGATCCGGGTTTAAGGTTGTAACCCGGCTCCAGTTCTCGATCGCCTTTTGTATATCCCGTTGGTTAAAGAAACCCTCTGCCGCCCTCATTGCTAAGTCAACGGCTGTATCGAGTTCGCCAACGCGTTCTGATAACTGTGCTATTTTTTCCCACGTGACCGGATCGCCCGGGGAAAACTTTGCCAAATGCTGGTAAATGCGCAGCGCTTCTTCGAATTCACCCAATTGGAAAAGGGCCAGCCCCAGGCTGCCTAGAGCCCTGGGTTGGTCAGGCATCTCCTGCAAAGCCTTGCGGTACTCTGCGGCCGCCTTCCTCCAATCCTGATCCCAGGCTGCCGAGTGGCCTTCATTCATCGCCTTCTGGAAAACTTCTTCTCGTTCGGGCATGGTTCTATTTTACCGCTGGTTGACCCTTTAATGATTTTTGGTAACTACTAACTCCGCCTCTGAGCTGGCTCGCTAACCTCCCATGACTTGCATTTCACCCCAGTTCAAGCCTGTTCTGGCTTCCGTAGATAGCGGGATATCCAGAGGATAGGCTGATCCCATGACCTCTTGCACCACCTTGGCGGTCCTCTCTAATTCTTTTTGAGGCACTTCCAAAACCAGTTCATCGTGGACCTGCAAAAGCAGCTGTGCGTTCAGGCTGGCTTTCTTCAAAGCGGGTGGGATGCGCAGCATGGCGATCTTCATAATGTCGGCAGCCGTACCTTGTATCGGCGCATTAATCGCTTCGCGTTCTTCCCGGTTCTTCTGTACCGCATTTTGTTTGCCCTGCAGTGCCGGGAAGTATCGTCGCCGTCCCAACAGGGTTTCGACATAACCATCGATGGCGGCTTGTTTGCGAATACCGTCCAGATATTTTTTGATCCCTGGGAATTGCTTGAAATATGCCTTGACAAATTCCTCGGCCTCTGCCAGCGTTAGTTCGGTCGAACGGGTCAGTCCGAAGGCGGACATGCCATAGATCAGGCCAAAATTGATGGCTTTGGCATGTCGCCTCATCTCCTTGGTAACCTGGCTGAGATCCACGCTGTAAATGGCGGCAGCGGTGGTGGCGTGGATGTCCTGTCCGGCACGGAAAGCGGCCAGCATTCCTTCGTCTTTTGCCATGTGCGCCACGATGCGGAGCTCGATTTGTGAATAATCGACCGAAAGGAGCACATTGCCTTTCGCTGCAATGAAGCCACGCCGAACACGGCGGCCCTCCTCTGTACGAATGGGAATGTTTTGCAGGTTAGGGTTGGAGGAGGACAAACGCCCAGTCACGGCGCCGATCTGACTATAGGAGGTATGGACGCGACCGGTATTCGGGTCCACGGCCGCGGGTAGGGCATCGACGTAAGTGGACTTGAGCTTGGAAAGCTCGCGATGCTCAATGACCCAATCCACAACCGGATGTTTCCCGCTCAGCGCGTCCAGAATATCTGCTGACGTGGAAAAGTGGCCGCTGGATGTTTTTCGGCCGCGATCAGGCGGGTCCAGCCGCAAACGGTTGAAGAGCACCTCCGAAAGTTGTTGAGTGGAATTAAGGTTGAAATTCTTTCCGACAGCTTCGAAGACTTGTTTCTCGATGTCGGTCATCCGCCGGGTGAGCTCATCAGACAGTTTCTTAAAGAAGGGCAGGTCGAGCAAAACACCGGTCCGTTCCATCTCGACCAGCACCCCAATTAATGGCATCTCGATCTCTTCCATTAATCTCTCGCCGTGCACACGCTTCAATTCTTCTTGCATGATGGGCAGGAGACGCAGCGTGGTCTCCGCATCAGCGGCCGCATAAGGTGCCACCGCCTCGATCGCGATCTCCGCCATGCTGAGTTGGTGTTTGCCGGTCCCAATGAGCTGTTCGATGTGTGTCATTTCTTCGCCCAGCCTGGTCAAAGCCAGGGTCTTGAGTCCGAAGTTGTGCGAGGCCGGGTCAACCAGGAACTCGGCGATCATCGTATCGAAGCTGATCGGGGAGACGTCTAAACCGTGTCTGGCGAGCACAATGGTGTCGTATTTGGCGTTATGTGCTATTTTGGGGATTTTGGGATTGGTCATCGAGTCCCGCAGGGCCATTATTGTTTGGTCGAGAGGCAGGTTGTTTCCCGCGAGATGACCTATCGGAATGTAATAGCCTTCGCCGTCACGGACCGCCAGGGAAATGCCCACAATACCTGCCTGCATTTCGTCGGTTGATGTAGTTTCTGTGTCAAATGAAATGACGCGGACACTGGCGAGTTCTTTTGCCAGGTCATTCAGCTTTTCCCCGGTGTCAACGATTTTGACCTGGATGGATGATTCCTGTAGTGCGACATGAACAACCTGAGGCTCGTTGACGAACAAGGAGAGCTGCCCGTTGCGTTCTTTGGCGGAGGTGCCGCTTGTTGCAGATGAGTCCTCTTTGCCTGTCAGCCGGCTTAGCGTCTTGATGAGCGTCCGGAAATCCAATTCCTGAAAGAAAGCCTCGATTTTTTCCGCGTCAAAGTCATGCGAGGCGGCATGTTCCAGGTCGAGCTTTATGGCGAGGTCGGTGTGGATCCTGGCCAGGTCATAACTCATATAGGCCGAGTCTTTGCCTTCCTCCAACTTGGTTTTCCACCGCTTCTCAACTTGATCGATGTTTTTGTAGATGTTATCGAGTGTCCCAAATTTTTCTAGCAGCGAAATGGCGGTTTTTTCACCCACCCCTGGGACCCCGGGAATATTATCCGATTTATCGCCGACAATGGCTTTGTAGTCAACGACCTGGTTCGGTCGCACGCCAAGTTTGCGGACCACGTCTTCATCGGTGATGTAATTCTGATCGTCGCCCGCCAGATAAACTGCAACCCTTTTATTCACGAGCTGCAGAAGGTCACGGTCGCCGGTGATGATCTTAACGCCGAGTCCCTGATTCGCTGCAATAGCGGCTATCGATCCCAGCACGTCGTCAGCTTCATAGCCTTCCATCTCGAGGCGGGGAATATTGAAGGCGTCCACCATTTGGCGAATACGCTCGATCTGGGGGCGCAGGTCCTCCGGCATTTTAGCGCGGGTGCCTTTATAGCCTGGATATATTTTGTCTCGAAAGGTCTTGCCCGTGTCGAAAGCTACTGCGATGTATTCAGGTTGTTCCTGCTCGAGGATGCGCAGGAGTTCCCGCGCAAATCCGTAGGTCCCGGCGGTCGGCTCGCCCTTGGATGTCATCCAGCGCTGCGTGTTCGAGCCGGCGGTCAGCGCAAAATACATGCGATAGGCCAGAGCGTGTCCGTCAACAAGATAGAAGGTGGGAGGCATAATCTCTGATTTGTTGTCCCATTATAAACGCAGAGCAGAGATTATTTCACTCCCTGGGTGAAATCTGATCTCTGCCTGTGGTATGTGCAAGTATGAAAGGCGGCGGAACCGAAGGTTATTTATGCTGTCTGTCGACGCCTTGTCGCTGGCGGATTTGCTTGAGGTAATCTTTCACCAGCTGTGGCGGGTGAGGCTGGTTGCTGCCCATGATAAGATAACCCGGCGCCCAAAAATCACCGGATGGGTTTTCTTTTGCCAATCGCGGGAATGCAGTGAATATTTTATCGGAGATCTGTTGGCGCATCACTCGCATAAGATATCCAGGCGAGGTGGCCGGTGGGACGTTGGCGATCCACTGCAGGTATTCAGGCCGCACAGCAAGGTATTCAAGCCGCCAGCCGAACGCCACACAGATGATGGGAAGCCACTCGGAAAGACGATCGGCGACATCGCCCGTCAAATAATGTTGAGTGAAGCGTGGCACTAACAAACATGCATACGTCAGATGATAGACGCCGGCGGAAGACGGTTCAAGCACGATGTGACTGAAATCGTTGCTGGCATGCGGTCGCGTTTCATCTAACTCTCCCGGCTGAGGTTGGCGGACGGGAGTTTCCGGCCGGTTCAGTGGTTCAGGTGTGATCCGGTCTTTTACCAGAATGCCCGGCGATTCGCGGGTAAAAATGGATTTTCGTGTCTCGCCGGGGTCCACCGGCCGTCTTGTTTCCTGCGGAGTAGCAGGTGGCGCGGCTTCCACAGGAGGGGGCGCCTTCACGGCCTTTGGGTCCGGCGTTGGGATATCTTTGAGGATATCCGAGATGGAAGGAATATTAAAATTCTCTTCCTCCTCATCATCCACTTGGCTCATCAAAGGCATGTGGGTATCAAGACTCACTTCTTCCGTTGCAGTTGGCTGTTCCATTTGGTCTTCTTTGATTTCATTCTCGTCCAGTGCGCTTGCCAGTTGACTTGCCTGTGAGCGGATGGTGCTGAAGGGGGTCTCGGCATCAAAGACCATTGCGAGCAGCATGCCCTCGCTTAGTGGAGTGGCATACAGCATATGTTCGGCTTTGGTGCTCTCAAGTCTCACAAAGCGCAGCAAGTCGCCGCCTTTTTCCTTGTCCCAGTTTCGCGCCACGGTCTTGGCCACTTCCTGGGCGGCTGACTGTGAGAGCTGGCCCGCATAAGCCCAGACTTCCTTTTCGCGAGTGATAAGGGCGGCTTGCGAGGAACTTTCGAGCGTCAATCTCGTTAAATGCTGGGCGGCCTTGTTGACGTCGGTCAGCCAGGGTAGTCTGTCTTCGATTTCTTCTTTCGATGCAGCCCGTGAAATGTTATCACGGGACCCGGCCAGCGTTTTGAGCACATCAGACGCCTGGAATGGTTTTCGTATCAAGGTCCACGGACGGATTGAATCAAGCGTAGGAGGTGTCTCGTCTTGTGCCAGGACAAAGAGCTTAATAACAGGGATGATCGTTCGCAGGGATTGGCCCACCTCTTCGACCCATCCCTCCCCCATATCAAGATCAAGGAAAGCCATCGTGCACGATTCTTCATCGGCGCGGACTATGGCTGCTGCCTTGCTATTTACGACGAAGACACGATAATTTTGCGTCTCTTCAAGCGCGCGGCGGACCATTTCCCCAAAGCTCGGGCTGGGCGTGACGATGATTAGATTTGTAGCCATTTCACGTCAAAGTTTATCACGGCCCCGGTATGCGAACAAGTACAAGATTGTTGCATTCTATCTAGAAACGGCAGACAGCGCTAACTTGAAGCCTTCGGCTCCAGGCAGGCTGCGGCAGAAATCATACAATCCTTCCTCATACTGTGGGAAGTAATACCTATTTGATACGATTATCATATGGAAGGGCGGGGCATCTTCATTGCTCTGGCGACCCATGACCAGCTTTGAGCGAAAAATGGTCAATCAGTAAGATATATATGTATATACAACTTGACTTTACGCTTTCATTGTGCTATCTATAAAGAAATTTCGTTGAGGTTGGCTAATGCATCGCGAAAGAGTTTCCGAAAACGTATTTTGGTTCCAGAGCGAAGTTTACGCTCAGGTAACCGCAGGTGTTGTTGCCGGGCCGCAATGGGCTGTTGTGATCGATACATTAGCTCTCCCCGATGAGACCCTCGGTATGCGCGAGTTTATTGAACACGAACTGACCGTTCCGGTCAGGTATGTGATCAATACCCATTATCATGCCGATCATGCCTGGGGCAATTGTTTCTTCCCAGGTGCCACGGTGGTCGCGCATGCCCGCTGCCGTGACTTACTTGATGAATACGGGCGTCCGTCGCTCGAGACTGCAAAAAAGCAGAATCCCGCTCTGCGCCAAGTGAAGATCGTTTTGCCTCAGCTCACATTCGAAGAAGGCGAATTGTACCTTCGAGTGGGTAAGAAGAATTTGACGATCCTGCCCGCGCCCGGCCATAGCGAGGATGGGATCGCTGTGCTGGTGGAGGAAGACCGGGTGTTGTTTGCCGGTGATGCGTTCATGCCCATCCCCTATATTGTAGATGGGAATGTGGACGATATCGCTTTGTCTATCAAGAAGATTGGCCGGATGGGGCTTGAGAATATTGTGCAGGGCCACGGAGACATTATTCTGCGGGGTGAGATTGATGCGGCGGTCAGGGAGAATCTGTCCTATATAACCAACATTAAGCGGCTTTCAAAAGCAGCTGCCCGCCGAAAATCTGTGGACGATGTATTGGAAGGTGCCGGGCTTGAAGAGAGCGGAAAGAGCCGCGTGTATTTGGGTGGCTTGGCGGAATCTCTGCACCGAAGGAATATGGAGGCTTTGGTCAAGAAGGCCCACGAAGAATAATTGCTGTTGAATCTGTCGCAATGGCGGCTGCACACCAGCCGCCATTATTGTTTAAATTACAGCGCTAATGCTGTTTCGACTTTAACAATTTTTTGGAGGCGGTTGGCCTTCTGGTTCGGTGACTTGACTTCGGTTTGGTTTCTGCAAATTTGGCCGGCCCTGCCTGTTTCTTCCGCCACGGTCGCCAGCCATGGAACCGCTCTCGCCCTTCAATTAATGCCTTGATATTGGGACGTAGGGCCCAGACCAGCAGAATTGTCGCGACCAGGCCGTATAGGATATTTTGCCAGGCCGATAGGCCTTCTGCATAGCGTATTGAAAAAATGACCGTTGCAATTATGGCGATGCCTAGCGTAGTCAACGAAGCGTAGCCTATCCCCCAGAAAATCAAAATGCCAAGAGGAACGATGATAAAGAATGAAGGCCACCATAAGCCCACTGCTCCGCCCACGGTGGGACCGCCGCCCGCGCCTCCGCGTAACCTGAATCGTCCCTTTTCATCACGTTCGCCCAGAAAGATCGAGTAGTTGTGTCCGAGGATGGTCGCGAGCGGGGCCAATATATGCAGCCAATAATTTCCAGGAGATATGGCTTGCGCCACCCAGACCGCCGAGGCGCCCTTGAGCACATCCATTGCGGCCGTGAGCACTCCTGCCCCAAGTCCTGCGGCCCGCATTGCGTTCGTTCCGCCGGTGCGCCCACTTGCCACCTGCCGAATATCTTTGCCGGTGGTGAGTTTCACGATCAACAGGCCGAAGGGGATCGAGCCAAAAAAATACGCCAGTAAGACCACGCTGGCTCCGATTAACAGTTGCATGGATTCTCCTAGGGGTTTGGGGTTTAATTTTCTAACACGAGACCTTGGCGGGGGTTACTGATCGGAGGTGATTTGTAAGGTTACCTCCTCATATTTACCATTCTCAATCCAAAAGCCCCGCGCCCGCCAGCCATGCTCGGGTTGGAGATCGGGCCCCGTACTCTTAATTCCTGAAGGCGACCAAATTATCTGGACAACCTGATAAGCCGCCTCCACGATATCAATTGTAGAGATGTGCTCCGGCCCGGAAGGATGCGAATGAAAGATGCCCAGCAGATCCAAACCGGCGGCCTCGATTTGATCGAATGCGCGTAATTGTTCGATCGGGTCCATTCGGAACTTTACCAGGCTCTCGGCCCGATTTGCGATCAAAAAAACTTTCCTCACGATTCCATCTTTTCCGGCCAGCAGCCCGCAAGCTTCCAGCGGACGGGAAGACTCTACATGATTTCGCATGGTCTCCCAGTGTGTGTGATTAAGGATAAGCCGCATTAGTGGAGCAAGATGGCGGCAGCCCACAGCGCCACCAGGATCACTCCCGGTTCGCCAATGGCATTTCGCAAGGGAACATCTTCGCCGAGGTTGGTGACCAGGGCAATCAGCGCATACAGCGGACCGAGCAAGAACAACCCAAACTGTAGCGTGGACAAGGGCCAGTAATGCAGCCCGGCCGCCAGTTGCGCGCAGATCAGGCCAATGCCGAACGCCCAAACGAAGTGCCAGCGGCCACCCAGGCGTAGATGGAGAGTACGCAATGCCACCAACCCTGCAGCCAGAAGAATTGCCGGCACCACCAGGAAGAGGCGCGCCCCTCCAAGCCGCAGCGCAATGACAAATAACAGGAAGAGCGCGTAGGAAAGAGCGGTCAAGCCGGCCGAGGCCAACGCATACAATGGCGCACCGGGATCCACTGCAATGTATTCTGACAGGAAAACTGCGATAAGGAGCAGCGCGCCAACGATAAACCCTGCCCACCATAACGGGCCCGAGGGCAGGATATCGAGCAGCACCCCGATGATGAAGGCCGTCAGGGCGGGCAGCAGCCAATGCTCGACCGTGCGTTGGGACTGCAGTATCTTCCATGAAGGAAGCATATTCATCGAAGGGTGCGTCCGTAATAACCAATCCATGCCGGAGGCCGTCAGGCCGGCGGCCATGAGCGTCATTGCCGTGCCCAGAGTCAGGGGATAGGCAAAATAAAAGCCCGGCAGTTGAATACTTACCGTAATCCCCGGCGCGCTGACCAGGTGGGTGAGCGCGTAAGTGAGCAGGACGGTGGCTGTCACAACGCCTACCCGGTTAGAATCGGGTAAATATCGCCTTTCAGCTTGCATTGGGGGTGATTCTACTACCGGTCACCCGTGGTTATCTTAGTTCCGGATGTGAATTACCCTAAAAAGCCAACAGTCTGCACGATTTCACTCGTTAATTTAGAACATATTTGCGGCAAGGGCAGGGGTATGGTAAAATCATCTTGTTATGCATGCACCCAATATAGACGCTAAAACTTTACCCCCGCCCCCTGGCATTATCGGCTCGCTGAGAGCCGGTTTTGATGTAACTGCGGGACACATAACAGCCATCCTGTTCCCTGCGGCGCTCGACTTGTTACTCTGGCTGGGCCCCCGTATGAGCGTGGATCAGCTTGTCCAGCCGTTCTTCAAGCAGGTGGGCGATATGGCCGCCAGTGGCGGTTTGAAGCCTCAAGATATCGCTTCGGCGCTTGCCATGTACCAGCAGTTCTTCCATGAATTCAATTTGCTGGCCATTTTGCGCACCTTTCCGATAGGCATCTTCAGCCTGATGAGTGGCAGCCTGCCGGGCCAATCTCCTTTGGGCTTGCCGGCCATTACACAGATCGATTCGACCGGGCGTTTGCTCGGCATGGTTTTCCTGCTGACGCTGATTGGCTGGATGCTTGGCGGCATCTATTTCCGCTGGGTGGCGTCTCTCGCTGCCCCCGAAGCCTCGGCGGGAACCAGGCGCGCGGTATTCCAGACCCTGCTCTACTCCGTCATCTGGTTGTTTGTTTCCTGGACCTTGGGGCTGCCCACCCTCTTTTTAATTTACATCATCTTCATGATCAACGCCCTGGTTGGCGAGATCGTCTTATTGATCCTTGGGTTCATTTCGGTATGGCTGATCGTACCGATCTTCTTTTCGCCCCATGGCATCTTTGTAAGAAAGCAAAATGCGTTTGCATCCATCATTAGCAGTTTTCAGCTGACGCGCTTCACCCTGCCCACCAGCAGCCTTTTTGTGCTGACCACCCTGCTGGTCGGCTTTGGGCTGAATTTTCTCTGGGCGATCCCTGCGGATAGCTCATGGCTGGCATTGATTGGGATCCTGGGCCATGCTTTTATTACCACGGCCCTGCTGGCCTCATCCTTTGTTTATTATCATGATATGAGCACCTGGCTTCAGACGGTGCTCACCCGCCTGCGCGGCGACATACCGACTCAACCGGCTTAGAACGTCGCTGTGAGTCTTCGAGACACGCTCGCACTATCGGTATCGGGATGGCTTCTCGAAAATTCGCAACGATGTAATTTTGGAGGAACTTGTGGCTGTAGCTCAGAAAAAAGATAATGCCAGTTATGAAGCCAAGGATATTCAGGTACTCGAAGGTCTGGAGGCCGTTCGCCGCCGTCCCGGTATGTACGTGGGCGGCACGGATATCAAGGCTCTGCATCACCTCGTTTACGAGGTTGTAGACAATGCCATTGACGAAGCCCTGGCGGGCGACTGCGACCGCATCGAGATCACCATCCATGAGGACAGCAGCGTAACGTGTGATGATAACGGGCGCGGCATCCCGGTCGGCATCCAGCCCACGATGAAGAAATCGGCCCTCGAGGTCGTGATGACCACCCTGCACGCGGGCGGTAAATTTGGCGGCGGAGGCTACAAGGTCTCGGGCGGTTTGCACGGCGTGGGCGTCAGCGCGGTAAACGCCTTATCGGAGTGGTGTGAGGTCGAAGTGCGCCGCGAGGGACAGGTGCATTTCCAGCGCTACGAGCGCGGTCACCCCAAGGCGCCGGTCAAGGCCATCGGCAAGCTCAAAGATAAAGCAACCGGCACCAAGGTTACCTTCAAGTTCGACAAGCAGATCTTCAAGGAAGAAGTCGATTATCGTTTCGATACCCTGGCGCAGCGCTTCCGTGAGATGGCTTTTGTGACACGCGGCGTCACCATCTATTTCCTGGATGAACGTACGGGGCATGAAGTAACGTTTTATTTCGAAGGCGGTATCACCTCCTTCGTCCGGTACTTGAACCGCAACCGCGAGACGCTGCACTCGGTGGTGTACGTTGAGAAAGAGATGGAAGGCATTGGCATCGAATCTGCCATCCAGTATACCGACGCTTATACCGAGTCGGTCTACTCGTTCGCGAACACCATCAATACCGTGGACGGTGGCACGCATCTTACAGGCTTGCGCGCCGCGCTGACCCGCGTGGTGAATGATTACGCGCGCAAGAACGGGCTGCTCAAAGACGCCGACCCGAACTTCTCAGGCGACGATACCCGCGAGGGCCTGACGGCCATCGTTTCGATCAAACACCCCGATCCGCAGTTTGAGTCGCAGACCAAAGTCAAGTTGATGAACCCCGAAGTCCAGACCTATACCCAGGGCATCGTGGGCGATGCGTTTTCCACTTTCCTCGAAGAGAATCCGCAGGCGGCCAAAGCCATCATCGCCAAGTGTCTGACTTCCGCCCGCGCCCGCGACGCTGCCAAGAAAGCCCGCGACCTGGTCATCCGTAAATCGGCGCTCGAATCGCTGACCTTGCCCGGCAAGCTGGCCGATTGTTCAGAACGGGATTCGTCCAGGACCGAGCTGTATATCGTGGAAGGTGACTCGGCTGGCGGCTCCGCCAAGCAGGGACGCGACCGGCACTTCCAGGCGATCCTGCCCCTGCGCGGCAAGATCATGAACACGGAGCGCGCCCGCCTGGATAAGATCCTGGGCAGCAATGAGATCCGGGCGCTGATCTCCGCTCTCGGCACCGGCGTGGGCGATAACTTTGATGTCGAGGGCTTGCGCTATGGCCGCATCATCATCATGACCGATGCCGATGTGGACGGCAGCCATATCCGCACGCTGCTGCTTACCTTTTTCTTCCGTTACATGGTGAAGCTGGTGGAGGATGGGCATCTGTATATCGCCCAACCGCCGCTTTATCGTATGTCCTATAAGAACCAGATCAAGTACGTTTACAGCGACAAGGAAAAGGATAAGGCGCTAAAGGATCTGGGAGGCGGTGAAAAGACCTCCATCTCCCGCTACAAGGGTCTTGGCGAAATGAACCCTGCCCAGTTGTGGGAGACCACCATGAATCCCGACAACCGCACCCTGCTGCTCGTCACCATTGAGGATGCCGCCGAAGCCGACCGCACCTTCGACATGCTGATGGGCGATGCGGTGGACCCTCGCAAGCGCTTCATCCAAACTCACGCCAAATACGTCCGCAACCTGGACGTGTAGGGAAAGAAAAGATTTGAGAAAAGAGTGATAGACGCTCCCGAAGATATAAAGAGGCTCGAGGTGATCGGGTCTCTTTTTATAGCGATTTATACAGTGGGAACCTTAGGCTAAAGATGATTTCAGGACCGTGTTTTTTCACAACCGCAAGGTAAAATATAGGCATGTTTGAACAACTCCGCTCCAAATTTGTCGCTGATCAATTCGAGTTTACTAAACATGCGCTTGACCAGAGCATTTTGCGGGGCATCACCGTTCAGGAATTGCGAGAAGCAATCTCGAATGGAGAGATTATTGAAGATTATCCTGATGATAAATATGGCCCTAGCTGCCTTGTGCTTGGATTGACAAAATCTGGTAGAGTCTTGCATATACAATGCAGTCATCCGTCCCGTGAGATCGTCAAAGTCATCACACTTTATCAACCTGATCTCGAACAGTGGATTGATTACAAAGTTAGGAGAAAATAATGGTTACATCCTATCCGAAAGAAACCTTTGTTCACGAGAAAGTCACATACACCCTCGAAGTGGATGGTAAATTGGTGGTGATCGAACACGTCCCTGCACGCATCCTGGTCGAGACGGGCGAGCAGCTCTTCTCTGCCGAGACTGTGGAGCGCATTCAGAAGTTGATTTCCAGCAAACAGAAACCGGCACGGGTAATGGAAGTTCCTGTATTTGACTTTGCATAGAGAGGCTGTTTAAGTCCTCTCTAACTGCGCGATACGGATTACTCGCGCCCCTATCCAACCTGCTGATTCCACGGGTGTAGAATCGGCGCATGGATTTTTCGCTGAAAGATTTGAGGCAGGTCGTCGTCTTTCAAAACGTCACCGACGAGGACCTCGACCAGATCATGAAGAACAGCCTCACCCGGTCCATCGAAGAGGACGGCTTCGTCTTCTTCCAGGGGGACACGGCTGAATACCTGTACGTTCTCCTTCGCGGACAGGTCAAGCTTCTGCAGACGAACCCTGCCGGCCACCAGGTGAACCTGCGGACGATCTATCCCTGGCAAATGTTCGGAGCCCTGGGTGCCGTCCGCGATGAGGCGAAATACCCGGCAACAGCCCAGGCCCTCGAAGACAGCACTGCCCTCGCCATCAAGGGCACCTTTCTGCGGGAGATGATGCAGACCCGCCCCTACCTCTCACTGGACCTAATGTCCCTGATGACAACTTATATTCAAGAGATGCAGTCGCGTTACCGGGAGTTGGCTACCGAACGCGTGGAGCAGCGCATTGCGCGCGCCCTGCTCCGCCTCACCTCACAGGCCGGTAAGAGGTCTGGCGGGGGAATAGAGCTGGCTTTCACACGCCAGGACCTCGCCGAGATGTCCGGCACCACACTTTACACGGCCAGCCGCGTGCTGGCCGACTGGGAGCGGCAGGGTTTGGTGCAGACCGGCCGCGGCAAGGTCCGCATCACAAATCCGCACGAGCTGGTGCGCCTCGCCGAGGGCCTCGAAAAATAGGTTTTAAGGTTCCACAGGTCACAGCAGGCAAGGGCGGAGATGGAACGAAAACGAACGAGCTTTCCCCTAAAAAAGAATCCGCTAAATCCGTCCAGGCCGTGAGATCCGTGCTCTATCTTGGATCTGCTGCTATTTGCGCCAGCGCAAAGACAGATCAGGGGGAAGGCGATATTCTTTGTGCAGTATGGCCGCTCCTCTGTTTTCACCGAACCTGACAGTCGCTGAGATCCTCCAAACCAACGGGGACCTCTCCAGGGTATTCATTGACCGGAAGACCGCCTGCGTAGGTTGCTATCTGGCGCGCTTCTGCACACTAGAAGACGTTGCTAAGACCTACGGGTTTCCCGCAGAAGAATTCCTGGGTGAGCTACAGCGCGCGGCTCATACCAACCATCCATCCTTAATAATAGGAGCGCAAAATGAGTAAGCAGCTAAGGAACTTCTCCATTATTCTGTTGGCGGCCTTGTTGATCGCAGCCTGCGCATCGACCGGTTCGCAGCAGACCAAACTATCGTATACCTTGAAAACCGATCTGCAAAACGGCAAGATGGTCTTCGTCGGCGTAGGAGGCCCCATAGACGGTGTGGTGAACCCGACCCTGGAAGCCGCGGTGGGCGACATCGTTCAGGTGAAGCTGATCAACGGTGACGGCAGTGAGCAGAACATCAGCTTTCCAGATTTCAGCACCACGTCAACGGATGTCTCGAGCCAAGGCAGCAGCACAAGCATAGTCTTCGGCGTGGACAAGGCCGGGAGCTTTTCCTATTTCAGCGACCTGCCGGGGCAGCGCGAGGCCGGCATGGAAGGGACGCTGGAGGTGGCGGGCGTCAGTGCCAGCGCCATCTCCAGCGCGACCGCCGTCCCAGCCACGCTGGCAGTAGGCACCGATAATACGGCGATGCCCGGCATGGGCATGTCCTCTGCTTCTGCGAGCCCCGCAAGCTCCGTCTCGAGCGCGACGGCCGTCCCTGCCACGGGCGCGGACATCGTCCGCGACCCCACTGACCTGCCAGGCCCGATCGGTAACCGGGCTCCGACCACCGTCCGCATTGACCTGGAGGCGAAGGAAGTCGTGGGGCAGCTTGCCGATGGAACCACCTATCCGTTTTGGACATTCAACGGGAAGGTTCCCGGCCCATTCTTCCGCGTGCGCGTGGGCGACACGGTGGAAGTCCATCTGAAGAACGACCCGGGCAGCATCATGCCGCACTCGGTTGACTTCCATGCCGTCACCGGTCCGGGCGGAGGCGCAGTCTTTACCACCACCGCGCCCGGCGCGGAAACGGTCTTCAGCTTCAAGGCGCTCAAGCCGGGACTCTACGTCTATCACTGCGCCACACCGATGGTGGCCGAGCACATCAGCAGCGGCATGTATGGAATGATCCTGGTGGAGCCCGAAGGCGGACTGCCCAAGGTGGACCACGAGTATTACATCATGCAGGGCGAGCTGTATACGTCGGGCAATTTCGGCGACAAGGGCGCGCAGGCTGCCGATGTGAGCAAGCTGCTCAACGAGAACTCCCGATTACTATGTGTTCAACGGCGCGGTCGGCGCGCTGACCACTGAGCATCCGCTGAAGGCCAAGGTGGGGGAGACCGTGAGAACTCTTCGTGGGCGTGGGCGGGCCCAACAAGATCGCGTCGTTCCACATCATCGGCGAGATCATGGACCGGGTGTTTCAATTTGGTTCGTTGACCACGCCCGCACTGACCGACGTGCAGACCGTATTGATCCCGCCCGGTGGTTCGGCGATGGTGGAACTGCAGTTCCAGGTGTCCGGCAGGTATATCTTCCTTGACCACGCCATCGCCCGGATGGAGCGCGGGCTGGCTGGGTACATCATTGTGGATGGCCCTCCTGCGCCGGAGATTTTCAACGGCACGCCGATGCCGGGGAGCGGTCATTGAGGAAGAGCAGATAAGCCGAGATTCGATAAGAGATAAGAGCAAGAGATCAAGGAAGCGAAAGAGCAAGAGAGGCCTGAGCGTGTCGGGCCTCTCTTTTTTGTTTAGGTAACTATATACTTGACACACCAACGTTGCTGCTAACCTGCAGACACAGACGGCGCAGCCGTATGTGGGATGTCCGGTTGAGTAGCGGATTAAGCCGCTAATTCGTAGTGCGCCTGACAGTCTTTGTTATTGGCCGGCAGGCGGTTGCCATAGTTCTACCTTGTTTCCTTCTGGATCGATGACCCAGGCAAACTTCCCATACTCGGATTCGTCAATATTCTCGAGCACATTGCAGCCTTCTTCCTTCAAGACCTTGACCAAGGCGTGGAGGTCTTCCACTCGGTAGTTGACCATGAAGGGAGCAGAGCTCGGAGCAAAGTGATCACTTTCTTCCGGATCGATTAACCAGGCAGTTGTGCCTGCAACCGGCTTGCCGTCGGCGTCGGTCCAATCGAAGGCAGCTCCGCCCCAGTCTTGAACATCGATTCCCAAGTGTTGCTTGTACCAAGCCTGCAGTGATGGAGCGTCTTTGGCCTTGAAGAAGATGCCGCCGATGCCAGTGACTCGTTTCATGTGACCTCCGATGTGTGGTGGTGGTAAGAGGAATATTTCGTCTGCAGCCTAACCATGTATTATGTATTGAGCAGAATGTACATAAATTCTCTCATTTATGCGAGAAGTATATAGTTACCTTATTTATTAGTGTGAAGTGCGTGGCGGTCCGGGTGCTCAGGCAGAGGTGTGATGCGAAAGCTTGCTTGCCTTGAGGAGCAAACGCAACGCCTCGTTCACCGCTTCATCGTTAGGGAAAGCCTTGGCGATATCCGGTTCGAGGACGATTACATTGTTCCCAATTCTGCGTTTGGGGTCAAAGTGGCCTTTTGGGAGGACGGTCATCTTCGTAAGGTCGTATTCCTTTTTCAGGTCGTAATCATCCTGCTTCTTGGTAGAAACCTTCTTCATCTTATCAATTAGTGGGCCGCGGGTGGCCGTCCGGGCATGGCTGAGATGAGGGCACGTAAAGCCTTGTTAACCTGTTCCGCCGAAGTGAAGACTTTTGCTACATCGGGGTCTACGACAACAACCAGCGGGCTGTCCTCCATGCGGCCGGCAAAGCGGTTCGGTTTGGCTTTTTTATAGTCTAACTTGTATTCAGCGGACATTTCTGCCACTTTACGGGGTTTGGCTACGGACGTTTTTTTCATCTTCATTCAATCTTGATTATATCTCCGGTAAGTTATTAAAGAGCAAAAGCGACAAGAGGCTCGAGAGGCTTGGGCCTCTTTCTCTTTATTATTGACTCAGCGATCCAATGCGGGCTTGAGGGCTTCGGCCCAGGCGTGGATGGCGTTCCAGTCGCGGTGGTCGCCCTTGGGGAAGATGCCGGCCGCGACCGTGGCTCTCAGCATGAGGGTGTCGAGGTTGAACGGCAGCTTGCTGAAGTCGAGCATGCCCGCAAAGAAGGCCTCGTCCATGGGCCTCACCATCGCGCGCACAGGCTCGACCCAGACCGCCACGGTGGAGCGGTATTGTTCGGTGTTGGACATGGCGAGGGTGATGCACACGGTGAACATGGCGAAGGGTTTCTCGGCTAACTTTTCGCGGTTGGTCTCGATGAATTTCACTGCCTCGGGCAGCCACTGTGATTTGCGGATGGCGCTGCCCGCCACGACCGCCCGGTAGGGGGAGAGGTCTGTGACGTCGTTCATGGGCATCACATCCACTTGCGCGCCGCTGTCGGTTAGTGTCTTGCCGATGGCTTCGGCCACCCCCGCCGTGGAACCCGTCCGGCTCGCATAGGTTACCAGGATCTTGTCTGATTTTTCCATTTGTCCTCCGCTGTAATGTCTATTGCCTTCCCAGGGGAGGATTATAGTCTCTCGCGCGTGAGTGTGCATTTGCAGGGTTGTAAGCTGTGGAGACCTATTTGTGGCGCAGAGCGGTGAACAGGGCTCGATCTGTAAAAGGCGAGATTGCTTCAGTCGCCGGGCACAACACGTTGTGCCCTTACTCCTTCGCAATGACAGAGATTTAGGTTGTTAAAGTGCAGGTTTTCCCGCCGGTCGGTTGCTTCGGCGATTGAAATCGTCTGCTTCGGCGACTCGTGTCGCCGAAGTGGGCAATGGCGGCTTGAAGCCGCCTTGCCCGATGGCGCGGAGTTATGGCAAGGCGCGAGCAATTCGACTCTAATTCGACCCCTCCTCCCAGGGCATGTTGGTCGTATCCCAGACCTCCGAGGTCTGTAAGACCTCGGAGGTCGTTTTCACAAAGGCGCGGAGTTACGGCAGGGCGCGAGCGGTTCGAATCAAGTTCGAATGATTCCGCGAGGGACCTAACTGGTGCAACCCCCTCCCAGCCTCCCCCAAATCCGACACGGGAGGAAAAGATGAAAACAGACGGATGGATGTCGGATTTAGGGGAGGGGTGACGAGCGCAGGAGGAATCAGGATTGACCCCATCTGTGGTCAGTTCATAATAGCTTGGCGATGCCCCGGATCCGATACGGAGGGGAAAGCTTCCGGGAAGGAAGAACACCTTCCTGCGGAAGTGCCTCGCACCAACAGAAGGATGGATGTCGGATTTAGGGGAGGGGCAACGCGAGTTGGGATGGACTGGGCTATAGGCATCATAGCAAGAGGAAATAGAGCAGATCGCCATAGGATCATTGTACTGAACAAATGTTCTAATGTCAAGCGGTACTTGTTTACCGTCGTAGCACAATAGGGGGTTGAGGTTGAAAGGAAGAAGTGGATGCGAGCGGGGGCGGTGCTTTGGCCGCTCGCTGAAGTTGAACCAGATAATCCAAAATTGGAATGGAATGTTGATGGCAGGTCACCAAGACGCTCGACAAAATCGCATGGGTTTCGGCACCCGGTTTGGTGCGGTTACAGCCATTCGTTTTTCGCATAATAACCGCAGGACGAATCATCCGTTCGGCCTGATTATTGGTGGCCTCCAAGCCGTCCACATACAGGAAGCGCAGCAGATGAGGGCGGTGCTTGCGCAGGCGTTTAGCAAAACGGGCATTATCTTTATCGCTCAACCTGCGTTGAGGTGCAATCAGGAGATCCAACCGAGTTTCCAGGTTCTGGGCACGTTGAGCGAAAGTAAAGCAATCCAGGCTGGGCTTTTCGGCCTTCAAGTGCAGGGCTTCTTGCAGCAGGGCTGCCATTTGCTGGGCGAAGTGCAGGGCGCGGCCGGTCTTGCTCTCCTGCATGTCCTTCAGATCCTTCAACAAATGACCGACACATTTCTGCTTGAGCCACTCTTTCAAGCGCCGCTCGTCATAAGCCAGGAAACCATCCGTCGCCAGGATGCCTTTGAACTTTTCCCCCAGCATATCGATGACCACCTCGCTCGAGCGGTTGGCGCGAATATCGTAGACGGTGATTTCACGGTTGGTGAAGACCCACAGCCAGGCCGACAGCGTTCCAATTCGCCAGCCCGTCTCATCGACATGCACAACCGAGCATTGGCGAATCAACTCGCTCAATCTCTCATACACCGGACGAGCTGTGGAAGCGACTTTTCGATCAGCCCGACACCACCCGCTCCGGCTTAGCTCCAATCCGAAACTATCGTTCAGCACTTCCCTCACTTTGGCGTAGGAAACTCCCAGACGATGTTTGAGGTCGCTGGCCAACGCCTTGGCGCGCGGCCCCACCACCACCCTGCCTGCCGTTCCCGTGGCCTGCGAAATCTGATCGGGATGCCACGAGCGCACTCGCTTCCGACAATGAGAACAATAGCCGCTGTACGTCAGAAAATGCGTGATCACGGGTTCCACCTTGGGAAGATCGATCTCAAATTGCTCATGCCTGCGTCTCTGGCGCAGCTTGCCACCGCACCCTGGACAGCAGGGCAATTCGGCTACCTTCGTCTCATTCACTTCCTTCAGGCTCGGTTGGGCGCGCTGCACAAAGCGCCCTTGCCCGACTTTGCGCCCCGCCCGGTCGTTTCGGATGCTCCACCCAGTGCCTGCGCGCGAAGGGCGTCGCCTGCCTCTTCCCAGCTCGTTTCAGTTCTTCCACCTCCGCTTGCAAAAGTCCCACTTGTTTCTGCAGGGCCTCATTCTGCTTTCGCAACACCTCATTCTGCCGTTGCAGCCTCTCATGACTGGCTATCACCTCCGCCAGCTGTTGTTCCAGTTTCGTGATCCGGTGTTCGTTCGGACCCGCCAACCTAGGCTTATTCCTGCGCTGGCTCATACCAGCAGTGTACTTTTTTCAGCATACCCTTGACAAGGGCCGTACCACCTCTTTTTTCGAGACCTTCGACCCTTTACAAAACTATCCCTTCACACGGTAAACAAGTACGTCAAGCGGGGGAAGAGCGAAAAGGGAAAAGAGCGTAGATAAGGAAACAAGTAAACACGGAATGAGGAAAGAGGAAAAAGTGGAAATACGTAAACAGGGAAATACGTAAACCCGGAGACAGGGAAAGAGCGTAGAGACGCGTAAATACGAAGAACTTTAAACACAACGGACACTAGGAGCACAAAGGTTTAAGGAAAGAGCGGAAATACGTAAACAGGGAAATACGTAAACACGGAGAAAAGGAAAGAGCAAAGAGCAAAGAGCAAAGAGCAAAGAGTAAGAACAAAGGCAAAGAGCGAAGAGCGAAGAGAACGAGCTGTCTGGTCAGAGCTGCCCACGCTGGCAGCTGGGGCAAGGGCAGGTGTCTCCGGTGAAATTCATCCTACAGTTGTTAAATCTGTAAACCACGGGGGGCGAGCAAGCTACTATAATCTTTTTAAGCCGAGGGACAATATTAAACGGACTTATGGAAGATTATGTTATTACCCACTATTGATGAATTGATCGACCGAAGTATAGCTGCATACAAAAAAGAGGATAGGGGGGAGGCCTCCAAGCTGCTGGCCCAGGTGATCAAGATCGACCCGAATAATGAACGAGCCTGGCTGCAGGTCTCCGGCCTTGTTTCGTCGGCGGCCGAAAGGCTGTTTTGTATCAAGCGCCTGCTGACGATAAACCCGGAAAACGAGGTGGCCAAACACGGACTGGCCCTGCTGGACCCGAACATCGTCCCGGTGGAACCGTCGCTTGAAAAGCCCAAGACAGAGACGGTGGAGATCTGCGCGGTGCCGGGCTGCGACGTGTTCGTTTCCAAGCCGGGCGACGATTTCTGTGAGAAGCATGCGCCGGGTCCTCTTACGGGTCGCTTCAAGTCCCAAGCCGCGTTGAGCGCCGCGGAGCTCGGCGAGAAATTCAGGATGGCGGGCCGCCGGATGAATTTCGTGCTGGCAGAATTGGGATGGATCGAGAAGCTGCAAAAAGGCTGGATCCCCACCGAGCAGGGTAAGGCCGTGGGCGCCGTCCGAAAGGAACTCGATAAGCCGGGGGACCCGGAGGTGTTATGGCCGGGGACGATCCTGAATAATAAGGTGCTCTTATCTACAATAAAATGCCTGGTTGGGGAGGTTGAAGTACCAACCCCCAGGGCAGCGAACGGAACAGAGGAAAGCGAGCAGAATTACACGGTGAGCCATCGCGCCGCGGACGGGCACTGGGTGCGCTCCAACGCCGAACTGCTCATCGATAACTGGCTGTATACCTCCGGGATCGCGCATGCCTATGAGCGCCAACTGCCCATCGAAGAGGACCTGTTCTGCGATTTCTACATCCCCGAGGGCAAGGTATACCTGGAATATTGGGATCCGCAGGAAAATACCCTATCCTTTGGGACCAAGAAGACCAAGCTGGAAATCTATCAGAAACACGCCTTCAACCTGATCGAGCTGACCGACGACCTAATCAAGAACCTGGATGATTTTCTCCCCAAGGTGCTGTTGAAGTTCAAGATCATTTTGAATTGAATTCTGCTCTAGAGCTCATGCTTTACACCGAGCCCAGAATCTAAAAACCAATTGCTTTATCTACTTAACAGTGTTGTATTGCCGAACTAGCTTGAGAAAACCAAAAAAATCCCATCTTAGGAATTATTGATATGTATACTGGAACTCACAGCATTAAACTCATTTTTGAGAAAGATCAAAGACTGGTTGTGCCTTTATTTCAACGCCCGTATGTCTGGGGACAAGAACAGCAATGGGAGCCCCTTTGGGAAGATATTCGGAATGTCGCAGAAAGGCACTTGCGAAAAGAAACCCCGCGCCCACACTTCCTTGGCGCAATTGTACTGGATCAAATCAGGCAACCTATCGGTCGTGTGGATAGCCGACTAATCATCGATGGTCAGCAACGATTGACAACGATTTAATTGTTTATTGAAGCCTTTGCAGATCATTGTGCAGAACTTGGTCAGGACAAGTACCATAAAGCTCTTTTGAAATTGACCCGAAACGACAATCCCCTAAGTGAAGACGAAAACGAAGTTTATAAAATATGGCCAACCAATTCTGATCAGGAGCATTTTAAGAGAGTTATGCAGGCTGGCACTCCTGATGAATTGCGTCAAGACTACAGGGTCAAAATCGGTGCAGTATCAGTTGGCTATGCCATGGCAGACTGTTATTTGTATTTTCGTAACTGCTCAGGCAGATGAGAGGAAAGGAGGCCGATAAGGGGTACCGGCAAAAGCCAGGCGCAAAACATCCAGGACTTGTTGTCCGTTCTTGCGAGCCGTGGAGAGGTAGCCACGGATTTGGCAAAAGATCTCGGCACCCCGAATGGAACGGAAGCAACCGGATACCTTTTGCTTCACTTTCATCATACGAATATCACGTTCCGCCTGATTGTTATCAAATGGAACCCTAAAATCGTACATAAACGCCAGCACCGCTTCTTTGTGGAGCTTGAACTCATCCAGCAGGTTTTTGGCCGGGCTCTGCTTGATCCGTCCCCGTTTTTTCGGTTGGGCCTCCATGCGTTTTGGCGGTCGATTGAACCGTAAACCTTGTTTCACCAGCCGATCATACTCGCTTTCAAAATCAAGCAGCTTCTTGTTTGTCAGACTTTCCCGAGAAGCCGCTTTGGCCTGCTCCACTGCCTCCTTGATGTTCACGAGCAAATCGGCCATCTGGCTAACCCACTTTTGTGGGTAGCGCTCTTCTAGAAATTTCAGGCGGCGTAAGTGATGAGCATTGCACAGTCCGTGTCGGATGGGGTACTTGAAATAGGACATCCAATCATCGTGCAAGGCACGACCCTTCAAGTGCGGCAAGATCCCGATCGCCTCCATCGCCAACGAGCCGCGTTTTGGATGAATGGCATAATAGGTCAATCTTTCCGTACTGGCCGAGTGCAGCCAGTACAACTGGCCTTCCGCTCTCGCTCCGGTTTCGTCGAAGTGCACCACCTCTTCTTTCTCGGTCAGATGCTGTTGGATGGCTCTATTCACCCCTACGACCTGCTCACGCGCTTCCTGATTGGCTTCCACGATCGTGCCTTCGGAGAGCGAGTGTCCGTACAGGGTTTCAAATACCTCCGCCGTTCGTTCCAGTGGCAGCAGCTGATATTGGTTGAAATACACCATTTGCGCTTTGATCTCGCTTCCGTACTGCACCGGCTGTGTCACGCCTACTGGAAACACAGCGCGGTTCTCTTTCCCGCACCGCGGGCAGAGTTTGATCTCGGCTTGATGCTCGGTCACTTCCACCCGCACTCTGGGTACCTCGAAGACCTGCCGCTTTTCATAACGACTGGCTTTCACTCTTTTCAAGGAGACCTGGCAATGACTGCATTGCTGCACCCGATGTACGGTCACGAGCTTGGGATGCTCGACCGCGTGGAGTGTGTACCCGACATGCCCTGCCTGCCCACCGCTTTTCTTGCCATGCCGTTTCCGCAGGCTCTTCGGCGCAGGTCGATTGTATCCATCGCTCGATGGCGGTTTGCCACTGTTGCGACTATTCTTCACGATCTGGTCTTCCAGGACTTGAATGCGATTCGCCAATTGCTCTAATGTATTATGGAATAGTGCAATCACGACCTCTCGGCCTTGATCGTAGGCCGCTCCTATTTCTTCATCGCTTGGCACTCGCACTGTTCCCATGCTCTGATTGTCCTTGGCTTTTCCGTTTTTGACAATGTTAAAATACATTTATGGCTGAGCAGTTACGTATTTTCATAATGAAATATCGGGATGGATTTCTGCAAACAAAGACACCATCCCGGAAAGGGTAGAAATATTATATAAAACAATATGTGAATACCTTCGAATGGTTGTGATCGAGCTTGACAAAGACGATGACGCCCAACTTATATTTGAGACGCTTAATGCACGCGGCACACCTCTGCTGCCGTCTGACCTGGTGAAGAACTTTCTCTTCCATAAAGCCGAGAATGAAGGCGAGAAAATTGAGCCCTTGTATGCGAAATATTGGAAAAAATTTGATGACGAAAGTCAATACTGGCGGCGAGAGGTTGGCATAGGTCAAAACAAACGTCCCCGCATTGATTTATTCCTACAACATTTCCTGACCCTCAAGACGCGTGATGAAGTGCAGACCGGTCATATTTATACGACCTATCGCGAAGCCATCCTTGCGGATAAAGGCTTAAGGGCTAGTGCACATCTACAAAGCCTTCGAAAATATGCTGATGTTTATAAGAAGATCAACAATTTACCTCGCAATACCCGTATAGGGATTTCCCTTTCATGGCTGGATATCCTGGGTGTTACAACAGTTTATCCATTCTTACTGGAGCTTTTCTCTACTTACGAATCCGATGATCCAGAAATAGAAAAGACTCTTATATATATTGAGTTTTACCTGGTCAGGAGAATGGTTTGTGTCCTAAGTACGAGAGGATATAACAGAACATTCCTAGACCTACTTTCGATCTCTCAAACTAAATCTGGCTCGGTTTCGAAAAAAGTCTACGATATATTGAGTAGTTTTGAATCTGAAAGTAACCGTTGGCCTCGCGAGACAGAATTCAAACAATCCTGGCTGGATCGCCCTATTTATAACCTTGTTCGGCAGCAAAGATTAAATTTGATGCTTGAATCATTGGAAAGAGGATTGCACACGGATTTCACTGAGGATATCGATATCAAGAAGAAACTTACCATTGAGCATGTTATGCCTCAGGAGTGGCACAAACATTGGCCTTTACCAACCGGGGAATCGACCGATGAGTTGGAGGTTACTCGCAACAGACTGATCCATACATTTGGAAACTTAACTTTGTTGACATCAAAGCTAAATCCGGCCGTTTCAAACAGCGCGTGGGAAACGAAAAAGGACGGGATAAAGAAGCACAGTATTTTGCTTTTAAATAAAGAAATTGAGAATTATCAAACATGGAATGAGGAAACCATTGATGCAAGGGGAAAGCGGTTATTCAAGCTTGCTCAAAAAATCTGGCCTGCCCCAGGTGAAAGAACTAGTGGTGCGTTCGATAAGTAATTATACATAGTCAGGAGGCCTTTTTGTCTGCCCATGCGTGTAAGTCGCGACGGGTCCATGACCAGTTGATGGGTTGAGCCCAAAGGCGATTGTATTCGGGCGTACTGGCCATCAAATGATCAATGAGCTGTTGGCGAGTGTCCCATTGACCGCGCCGTAAGTAGCGCACATTGAAACTTTTTAGCAGAAGTTCGGCCTGGTTGAGCCAGGACGCATGTGCGGGTGTGAGTAAGAGACGCAGCCGCGGGCCATAATGAGAGTGCAGAAACGACTGGGTTGCGGCGGCCGTATGACTCCAGCCGCCGTCGCAAATAAGATGAATGCGTCGGCAGGAGTGAAAGGGTTGCAACAAACGGGGCAATGCCCGACAGAAATGTTCACTGTCATTTTGATCTAAGCAGCTGCTGCGCATTTGGCCATCGTAGATGTTGAGCAGCGCCAAGAAATTAACAACGCCATGCCGCTCATATTCGAATTCCTGTCGTTCCATCTGACCCGGCTGCATCGGTTGAGTGGGCTGCACCCGCTGCAACGCCTGAATATTCGGCTTCTCGTCCAGAGCCAAGGCAATTTCGTCGTGGGCCTGGAGCGCCTCGATCCTTTCATATATCCACAAAATGCGACCGGCACGCTTCAGGAACTCCGCATTCAACGTGGGCGTAATCCAATATCGGCTACGATGAGGTTGCAGGTCCGCATCGTTGAGAATGAGCGATACCGTCGACTGCGCAATATGAGGTACCAGGCCGCGTTTCATCGCTATCTCCGCCAAACTGCGCATGGACCAATGGGTCATCTCCAATCCGACACCGCTCGGCTCGCAACAGGCCAGTTGTTCAATGCCCACCCGCTGTAGGGCCGTGATTTCTCGAGGTCGGCCCGAGCGAGGCGCATCATAAATCGCATCCAACCCGACGCCTTCATACCGACGACACACATGCCAGATGCCCATGCGCGTCATCCCCGTTTGTTGGCACAGCTTAGAAACGATCGTATCCGGATCCTTCATCGCCAGCAAAACTTGTGCGCGCCGGGCAATTCGCTGTTCGGTCCGGCCATCGCGAACCAATTGGACGATCTCCCGCTCGTCCGATTCATTCAAACGGATGGTTCTTGGTTTGCGTCTTCTCATACGAAACCCTCGGCAGATTTGGTACGAGAAGTATACGGTTCTTTAAGGTCCGACGACTATGTAACATTACTTTTCGAACACACCACTAGCTGATAAGAAGGAAACAAAAATGATACTGAACGTGAATTCGGGTTAGGCCATGAGAGCAGGTAAAGTGCCTAGACCAAGAGAAGGGTTCTCGGGTTGATGACAATAGGCGATCAAGCCACATAACAGGTTGACCAGGAAATTGATCGGACTGCGATGGCGAGAATGCTCAATCCGGGAAATGTTTTTGAGTTGGTCGATGAGTTAGGAAATATCTGGCAGGGAGAGAAGCTCTCGGAAATGGAGAGGAAGAAGATTGTAGAGAAATTGTCAAAACTATGTGAGGCGGAGAAAAAACGTCAATGGGGATTGGAAGAACAGACGGATGTGGGGTAGGGCATAAGTCCAAAATAATCAATCGGCGAGCCAACCAGGAGAAACTATTATGCAAACCAGTCATTTTTGTCCAGGTGATTTGAGCAGTGCCAAGATTCTTGTAATTGGGCACGATCCGCGCTTACAACAATCGAATACTCTGGCCGGCAATGCATTCTTCGGCGATTATTACTTCCAAGCCATTCCCACTCAACGAAGCGAACGCGCTAAGTATAAGCTGGCAGAGGCTGTCTATGGTTATGTCGGCTACCTGACAAGCTATAGGTATCCTGTTGACCAAATTATTCTTACTAATCTATGTAATGAGGCCTTGCCACACGCGCCGAAAGGAAGGACCGTCTATATTCCAGAAGATAAAGCCCGCCTGGGCATTTGTGCGATACAAGACATCCTAAGTCAAAGCCAGGTTAAAGTGATTTTTGCCATGTCTGAACAGGTAAATTACTGGTTACAGAAATTACAATTTTACCCAGCAGTGGAGGAGTTTTTGTCAGGTGCGGAACCAAAGGCCAAAGGTGTTAGATATGAGCTGCCCTACTATGAGGCAACACGAGGCAGAGCATTCTTATCTATCTGTGGAAAACAATACTTCACACCAGACAAGCGGAGTGTTTTTCCAATCCTTCACATCAAAAACTGGCCGATGCGAGGCCCAATCGCGAAGGCCTATGGGAAATCTTATGAAACCTGTACCAATGCGCTCAAATAATGGATCATCGCGGCGATACTGACCTGGCCGGTGATATGTGATGCGGAGCGGGGAGAGCTGGTTTTGCATCATGCATGAAGAGGAGAGTTCTTATGGAATTAATCAAGAAAGAAAAAAAAGCGGGCACACAGAACTCAACGGAAGAAAATGAGGTCACCTTGTGGCTGGAGAAGGAACTCCCGAAGGTGCATACCTTGGCCGAACTAGCCAGGTTGTTGCAGGGCCATGAGGTCAAACTAATTTCGATTAAGGTTCCACCCAGCAAGTCGGGGGCGGCGGGGGCCAAAACGACCGTATTTACGCCCAGTGCGGAAGAGGCAGAATCTCACGGCAAAAAGGATGGATGAACATCCGTAAACCTGGCGAGTCTACTGCGATACAAAGTCGTGCATGAAGCAAATACATGGGTTTGGAATAATAAGGCCGAGACCAAGCTCATCCACAAGAATTCAAACGGCCATATAGAGGTTGGCAGTGCGGAAATTGTAGGTAAGGGATGTTTCAAGAAAGGAAAATTACATGGTGAAGAAAGTTAGAACAGCGAAAGACTATAAAACCATCGTGCAGGTAATTGAGATTGAAGAAGGAAAATACATGATTGTTGGCGTGATAAATAAGGCGCAACTGCAAATCCTCAATAAGATGTTTAAATCCCTTTCACGCAAGTGGCGAGGTCAATATCAGGCACTAGCCCAAGCAATGGCTGGTGCAACGACTATGACCAAGAATTAGAAAGAGATCGATATGAAGAAACGACGACCCTATCAAGAAATTATCGACCTGGTTCAGGCTCATGGTGGCACAATGGAATATATAAGGACAGGCTATCAATGGGGTGCCTGGATCGTCCGTATCGGAAATAAGGAAAGAGTGTTTCGATCGAATGGTTCGGGGTATCCAGACCTCGCACATCTCTATGTAGTTAGGCCCAGAGTAAGCAATCCCAGTCATTGGAGGGATTATTCGCTTGTTTTGGTTGATGGTGCATGGGAGAAATTCATGAAGTTGTTTTCAGAGGGTTAATATCCCTGGCTTGAGCGGTGGGGTCTTGGGCAGGGATGTGTGATGCGGAGCCGATAGGGCATTATAGTTTGGGCATTAAGGGGAATCTATGAGAGCGGAGAGCGGATATGACTGAGAAAGCGCAAGATACGATCACAATAGCAAAAATAACAGTAGCAGGGACGATCCTGGTTGCCATAATCAGCCTTATTGGCAACTTGTTTTCAGTATATTGGCAATTCATACGCAAACCAGATGAGGCCAGCCAGCGTACACCTACGCCGGTATCAAATTCGTTGGCAATCGAGCAAATCCCTCAAAGAGTTTTTGCTTATTATGGAAATGCTGAGAATCTGGGCGGGTTTGCTACTGTAAATCTGGCCTATGACGGAATGGCCCCATATCCCTCTTACATATTGGACTACAACGTGCCGGAAGGACAAACCGGTTATGCCGGAATGGCATTTCAATTTGACGAGGGGCAAAATGTCCTGGGTTACAAAGCCATTGAGTTTACCATTCAGTTTAACGATGTGAATATTCCCATCGATTTTTATGTCAAGGATATTAGCAACAAGGGTGGCAATATCCGCATCCTGAGCACGAGCACGGAAAAGATGAAACTCCGTTACGATTTGGGGAACTTCAAGGATGTTAATCTTTAACGCGCTCAAAGAGGTGGGGCTTAATTCCGATAATACCTTTAGTACTGGCAGGCATATAGTGACCATTTATGGAATTAGTTTTGTGTATTAGCTACCATGCTGGTGAAGTTGGTCACACGCGAGGCCCGAACGGAGGAAGTATGCCCTGGCCGACTTGGGTAAATGAGGGCATGGCCTGGAGCCACAGGATGGGGCGGGGATTCATGGTTCCGCTACGTGGGAACTGATTTTGCGCCGATCCTAAATCTCCTTTTCCGATCTAATCTTTTCTAATTTCTAAGAATTCTGTCGGTTTTGGTCGTTAATATCAACTCTGTTATGTTCTCCGTCATGATTTAGTTTAACATTATGGAATATTTGGCTGCGTGGAATTCGGGGAGCGCGTGAAAATCAGACCCAGGATATATTGAAACGAAGGCGGAAACATAATCTACGACGTGGGAGACCAGGAAAATCATGACGGAAAAATATGCTCCTCTTGAGTGCTACCTGCACGGCATTTCCCTGAGGCAATCAGATATTACTATGACGTTTGCGCAGATCGAGCAGATCTTGAAGAACAAATTGCCGCCATCGGCGTATCAGCACCGGGCATGGTGGGCAAATGAGCGGCACGGGCGACACGTCAATGCTCATGCCTGGCTGGATGCGAGCTGGAAGGTTGCCGACGTCGATCAACAGCGGGGCTTGGTGCGCTTCCGGCGTGTATAAGATGGTTGTAGATGGTGGAAAACAAAATGGAAGATATACCGGCCGCCTCCGCTCCGCAACCTAAGAAGAACAGAATTTTGAGGATCGTCCTGCTTGCCTCTGCCGTGTGCCTGGGAATGTGCTGCCTGGCACTGCTCTATTTATACAGGATTGGATTTCTGGAGTATGCCTTTTACGGGGGCCTTCAGCCTGCCAAAGACCTCAACCCCATCATGGCGAGCGCAAAAAACCTGATGAACGACGGAAAATACGACCAGGCGATCCCTATCTGGACGGAGGTCATCGAACAGGCGCCGGGCCTGGACTTTGCTTACTACGAGCGTGCCGTCTGCAGCTATAACCTCTTACCCAAAGAACACAGCCAGGCGCTATATTTGGGGAAAATCCGCTCGGCGATGGATGACATGGACAAGGCCATTTCCATCTCACCCCGCAATGGGGATTACTACGCCTTTCGGCACGATGTCATTAATTCCATGGCGGACCAGGAGGATTATCGCATCAACCGGCAGGCGCTCACCCGCATCGCGCTGGATAACGCGCTGGCCTCGATTGCGCTGGGATACAGCCAGGAGTACGAGTATACAGACCGGGTCGCTGTTGCAGACAGGACGATCCTCGGTCAGTGCGACGAGAGCCTGGCGGAAACGCAGCAGATGTTGAGCCAAACTTCTCCGCAGGACTCGTCCATTACCGGCCTGTATCGCATGGAGGGCGCCGCCTATGCCTGTCTTGGAAGGCTGGATGAAGCGGTCCAAGCCATGGATGCCTCCACCAAGAACCTGAATTACATCGATGAGAAGATCTATCTTGAGGCTGCCTACCTCTACCAATCGGGCAAGTTGGACGAAGCGCTGACGGTCTTGAATACGTCCCTGGTCCGCAAGCCCACCTTTATGGGTTATCGCTACTACCTGCGCGCCCTCATTTACTATGATATGGGGGAGACTGACCTGGCCTCTGCGGATTTGGAGACCGGCTCCTATTACACGTGGGACCATGCGGAATTATACGCGTATGTAAATGCCAAAATGGCCCTGGACCGGGGCGACCGGGCGGAGGGCGTTCGCTTGCTTCAGTTGGCAGAGGCCACTGTGGATGCGACCTTCAATACTCTGCACGGACGTATACTGCAGGAACTTGGCGACCTGGGGGAAGAACCCATGAAAATCATCCCATCTGTCACTTTCGTTTCCACACCGATCCCATTCAATAGACCGTGAACTCTTCCATTCTGAGATCCATCTCCTGGCACACAAAAGATAAGCCAGACGAGGCAGAATAGTATACGACCATAGAAGATGCTACAATTTAGTGTGACAATGTGAAGCACGGAGGAAACCATGTCACATTATTTGGTGTACTGGCAAAGTTATTGGGAGGATATCAAGGAGGGTTATAAGCCCAGCAGTAATCACACGTCCGACAGTAATAAGATGCATAATGCGGTCAGACGGGGAGACTGGCTGTGGGTGGTTATCTCGGGCGGAAATGAAGCGCCGGATGAATGGAGACTCATCGAGCGAATCTGTGTGCAAGCGGTGGACCCGAAGCCTTCACCGATGAAGTGGGGCAAGTGGCATTTCAAAGGCAACAAGAGTCGAAGCCAGATATTCTCGATCAATTCGCAACCGGACCTGACCGCCATCCTGTGGCTTCTGACGTTTGCCAGCGGCAAGCGGATCAAGTTTAAAGGAAAGAAGATAGGTCAGGCCCTTCAGGCAAATGGCTTCAGACCTTTGTCCGATCACGATGGCATTTTGCTCGAAGAGTATGCCCGAACGCTCAAGGCATACGATAGAGGGACAGACCAGAAGAGGGATGTCAACTCTGCAACTCAATTGGAATTGGGCGCGCTGTGAGGCATTCATAGAAGAAGGCAGCGCACGGCGTCAATCGCCTTTGGTAAAGCAAGAATAGGGGAGGGCGGGTAAATGAGCGGGGGGAGAGACCCGAGTAAAGAGACCCTAAAGGTTTCGTGGGCCGACAATCGATATGTTGGATCAGGAGTCTTTGAAGGCCCGGGTTATGATGAGATGGAAAAACCTTTAGGGTCGGACGAGAAGAGGGAACCCTTGGGGTCGGACGAATCCCATGACATGGAGACCCTAAAGGTTTTGTGCGTGGGCAATCAAGTTGGTAAACCGGGAGGCCCGCCAGACCAGCGCTATGATGAGTTGAGAAAACCTTTAGGGTCGGACGAGAAGAAGAAACCTTGATGGTTTAAAACCACATGACATGAAGACCCTAAAGGTTTCGAGGGCCGACAATCGATATGTTGGATCAGGAGTCTTTGAAGGCCCGGGTTATGATGAGATGGAAAAACCTTTAGGGTCGGACGAGAACAGGAAACCTTTGAGGTCTAAAACCACATGACCGGACCACCAGCATTACTTTACGATACGTATTACCACATCTACAATCGCGGGACGAATCGCGAGAATATTTTCGTGCAAGAGCGCAATTATGAGCATTTTTTTGAGTTATACACCAAGCACATTGACCCGGTTGCGGATACTTTTGCGTACTGCCTGTTGAGGAATCACTTTCACTTGTTGGTGAGGATTAGATCGGAAGAAGAGATTCTAGTTGATAAGGAGACCCTAAAGGTTTCTTCCGGGGTCAATCAACGTGTTGAACGGGGGGCCTGGGCGAACCAGGGCCATGGTGAGTTGAGAAAACCTTTGGTCTGGCTATCCCAGCAAGAAATTTTCCGATTTTTTCAATGCGTATGCCAAGGCGATTAATGGCGCTTATGGGCGAACAGGAAGTCTGTTTCAGCATCCCTTCGGACGGGTTATGGTCACGAATGACCGCCAGTTCTGGAATGTCATTGCCTACATTCACCAAAACCCGCAAAAGCACGGGTTTGTAAAGGATTTTCGTGATTGGAAGTATTCGTCGTACGGACTGATCCTTTCGGGAACGTCGCCGCGCGTTCGATCTACATGTGTTTTGGATTGGTTTGGCGGTACGGATCAGTACCTGAAATTACATTCACAATGGGTCACTGATGCGCAAAGCAAGTGGTTCGCGGAAGACGATCCCGATTGAAGGGAGATTGAGTTTCCTGTCAGGTGTCAAGAAGAAAGCGGGGAACTTTTCGAGTCCCTTAGAGCAGCTAGCGCGAAGCTAGTACAATAATCGAGTAACGCTGAGGAAGCCGGTCCGCGCCAGGTTGCGACTGGACCTCTTATGAATGCCTTGTGACCAGGACGAATTAGCGAACGGAGACGGATCGGATGATAGATGCAAAGCGTGCAGTAAATCTCATCAAAGTCAAGTTCGAGGAAGCCAAGCATCCGGTAATCATGCCCGCGCCGGAGGAGGGTTTTTTCACGGCGCGGCTCGAGGCGGACGGGGTGAGGGTAGACAGCCTGGGAGCGTTGTCATTGCTGCCGTGGGAGGTTTTCACGGAGGCGATCAATCTGCTGAACAGGAAAGGCGGCCGCGCCGAGAAGGGCGAGGCCGTGGAGTTCAACCTTGGCGAGGAGGGCCTGGCGATCGATTCGATCGAGGGGCATATTGCGCATGTAGTGTACGGCAAGCAGGTTGGCGATCGGGTACTGCGCCGGATCGCACCTGTGTCGGGGATCCTGATCTGGGCGGGGATCTGTGAGTCCGCGCCCGGAGAATTGGTGCTGAGGGAATGAGTGAAAGAGAGAGCCTTGACCGCCTCCCTTTCACTGTGTCGGTGCTGGAAGGGTCGTCGCTTCGCATTTGCGTCACACCCTTCCCTTTCCGTTGCCACGGAATGGGAAGAGAGATTCCGAAAAATGAATGTGATGGGGAAAAACGCCCATCACATTCATTTTTCGGGCATTCTTCAAACAGGGTGTGGGTAGTCACAAATAGTCAAACGATAGAAGGAGTCTCGAATGAATCTTGTGGAATGGATCGAAACGAACCGGAAGACCTTTACGAATCTCAGCGATTCAGTGTGGGGCTTCGCAGAAATCGGCTACCAGGAAAAGCAATCATCGGCGCTGTTGATCAAGGCGCTGGAGGTGGAAGGCTTCACACTGCGGAAGGGTGTGGCCGAGATACCGACGGCCTTCATTGCCAGTTATACAAAAGGCAAGGGTCCGGTCATCGCGGTGCTGGGCGAGTTCGATGCACTGCCGGGGCTGAGCCAGGAGTGCGTCCCGTTCAGGAAGCCGCTGGTGGACGGCGCGCCGGGTCATGGCTGCGGGCATAACTTGTTGGGCGTGGCGGGCATCGCGGCCTGCTTTGCGCTCAAGCACGCGCTGGAGGCCGGCGAGGTTAAGGGCACGGTCCGCTATTATGGCTGTCCGGCCGAGGAGGGCGGCGGGGCGAAAGCGTTTATGGCGAAAGCCGGTCTCTTCGACGATGTGGATATCTGCCTGTCGTGGCATCCTGGTATGTTCAACGAGACGATGTGGGGCAACTTCCTTGCGAACTACCGGGTCGGTTTCAAATTCCACGGGAAGCCTGCGCATGCGGCGATGGATCCGTTTAACGGGCGCAGCGCGCTGGACGCAGTGGAGCTGATGAACGTGAGTGTCAATTACCTGCGCGAGCACATGATCCCGGGGCGCGCATCCACTATGTGATCACGAACGGCGGCGGGACCGCGCCGAACGTTGTGCCGGCCGAGGCGGGTTCGTTGTACAGTGTGCGCGCGCCGCGCATGGACCAGCTGAATCCGCTGTTCGAACGCGTGAAAGATATCGCTCGCGGCGCGGCGCTGATGACCGGCACCGAGCTCGAGATCCTGGTCTATTCGGGCATGTCGAACATGCTGCTCAATGAGACGATCAATAACGTGCTGCAGAAGAAGCTAGAGGAGGTGGGCGCGCCGATCTTCAGCCAGGAGGACGAGGCTTTTGCGAAGGAGATCTCCAAGACGATCCCGCGCGACAGCCTGGATGAGGCCGCGCCTTATTCCGGCCTGGACGCCGATACGCTCGCCGCGCTAAAGAAGAGTGTGCTGCACGAAGGCGTGCTGCCGCCTTACAAGTCGGAAATCGTCCAAATGGGCTCTACCGATGTGGGCGATGTTTCGTGGGCGGCGCCCGTTGGTCAGATCGGCACGGCCTGCATGGCGCTGGGCACGCCGGGTCATTCCTGGCAGATCGTGGCGCAAGGCCGGATGGGCATAGGTCATAAGGGCATGCTGTACGCGGGCAAGGTCATGGCGCTGGGCGCGCTGGAATTTATGAGCAGCCCGGAGCTGGTCCGCAAAGCGAAGGAGGAGTTCAAGCGGCGCCGCGCGGCTGCGGACTATGTCTCGCCGATACCGGATGGGTTGAAGCCCCCGCTGGATATTTGAGGTGTGGGCCCCCAACCCCCACCCTTATCCCTTCGGGATTGCTTCGCGATTCCCTAAATCCGACAACAAAAAATGTGCTTGTCATTCACGATTCTCTTATCGGATTTGGGGGAGGCAGGAGGGGGTAGGATCGAATCCCTCCAACAATGACATCGCCAGAAGGTGAGCCTTCGGTCCTTCTTGATTCACCTAATCCTGAGCAGTATACTGATTTTTGGAAACGCCGTTTGATCGCAAGCAGTTATGGCCCGTTTATTACTGACGAGAAGGGATGAGCTATGGGACGCATCATTTCTGCGAAAGCTTATGCCAATAACGAGGTCGCTTTTGTAGCCTGGACGCTCGACGAGATGATCGAAGGCTGCCTCGGGTTCGAGATCAACCGCATCTATCCTGAAACAAACGAGGTGCGCGGGCTGGCGGTCTGGGTGCCGTTCAAGGGACAATCGAATCCCAAGTGGCTTCCGCAGACCACCAGCGTGTGGCCGATACAAAAACTGATCTGGCGCGACCTCACGGTGCGCAAACGCCGCGACAGCGCCGACCTGCGCCCGGCGGACGTCACCGTGAAATATCGCATCCGTCCGCTGGTGGCAGCAAAGCCGGGGCTTGAGCCCGTGGCTGTAGACCCTCAGGCGAATCCGTATGAAGGTGTGCCGGTGCCATTGGCCTATGCGGATAACGCCACGGAGACGAATGCGGTCACCATCACGAGCAAACATGGGGATGTCCGCTCGACGTTTACCAACGGGATCCTTTCCGCGCAGTGGCTGTCGCGCGCGCTGGAGGAGGGCGGCGAAGCGGTTACACCGCAGGCCTTGCTAAAGCACATCCAAACAGAAGGCGACAAGATCAGAACGTATCTCACCGGCGACGTGCTCGGTATGCTGCGCGAGCTACTTGAACGGGCTGGGGCTGAGCCGGGAGCGAAGGTCAAGCTGGCGCTGTATGAGCTTTCGGATAAGGAGCTGAAGGATACGCTGGTTGCGAATAAGCCGTGCGTGCGCCTGATCCTGTCGAACACGGGGCTGGAGGGAAACCCTCCCGAGTGGGATGATCTGAACAAGCTGTTTCGGGCCGAGCTGCACGCTACACCGGGCTTCGAGCTCCATGACCGGATGTTCAACAACGGGCGCATCGGACATAATAAGTTTGCCGTGCTGCTCGGCGGAGACGGCACTCCCAGAGCGGTGATGACCGGCAGCACGAACTGGACACCCAATGGCCTGTGCGCGCAGAGCAATAATGCGGTGATCGTCGAATCGATAGAGCTCGCGAAATACTTTAGCAGTTACTGGGATCAGCTTCTTGATGATACGAGTTCTTTCAAAGCGCCGCAGCCGCCGAAGTTCGGCACAACGAATGCGCAGGGCCCGGCCCTCCGTTCGGCGAACGCCAACCCCCCGGACCAGATCATCCTGGACGATGGCACGCTGGTGAGCCATTGGTATTCTCCGAACACAAAGAGCAAGACGAAGAAGTCCGTGGTCCCTCCCGACCTGGCGGACGTGTATGCGCGCATGCAGCAGGCCCAGGACGCGATCCTGTTTGCGGTCTTCCTGCCGGGCCGCTCAGGCAAGGACAGCGTGATCGAGCAGGCGCTGACGGTGGCAAAGGGCAAACCCAAGCTGATGGTTTACGGCGCGGTCAGCGACCCCACCGCGATGCCGAATTATGTGCCTCCGCCCAAGACGGGACCAAAACCAAACAACCCCGCAACGTACGACGAGGGGAACATCCACATTGTGCGGGCCGCGGCGCTGACGAAGAGTGACCTTGTGGGCAGCTTCGAGGCCGAGCTGTTGAAGGCCGGCCATGCGATCATCCATGACAAGATCGTGGTGGTCGATCCGCTCTCGCCCAAGGGTTTTGCCGTGTTCGGCAGTCATAACCTGGGCTTCAAGGCGTCGTATGAGAACGATGAGAACCTGCTGATCATCTGGAACAATCCAACGCTGATCGAGGCCTATGCCGTGCATGTGCTGGACCAGTATGATCACTACCGTTATCGCGCGGTCCTGCTGGACCTTGAGGGTCAGCACCAGGACTCGACGGCGGGGTTCTTGTCGCTCGATTCGAAGTGGCTCGATAACTGGCTAAAATCTGATAAGGGAAATCTGGCCAGGTATCTGGCGAGGTGAGAACCACCCCTATCCGCTGTGCTGGCTGGACACGAACCCCTGATTAAAACCGGGGGTTATTAAAGCAAATCCGGTTTTGGTCAGAAGAGGAGAAGGTTATGAAACCACGGACATTCTTCGTTATCGCGGGAGTGGTGACCCTTGTCTATTCGGTTGGCCTGCTCCTGGCGCCGGAGTTTCTGAACTCCACATACGGCTTTGGCGTGAGTTCCTCTGAAACGCTGCTGGCGCGCTTCTTCGGAGTCGATCTGCTGGTGGTGGGACTTGTGCTGTGGATGGGGAAGGACCTGAACCGCGTAAGCTCGCGGCCAATTGTCACCGCCAACTTGATCGGGAATGTGGTGGGCTTCATCGTTGCAGCGGCGGGAACGCTCTCTGGTGTGATGAACGGCTTCGGCTGGTCTGCGGTATTGATCTATTTATTGCTGGCGCTTGGGTTTGCGTATTTTCAATTCATGGCGCCTGCGCTGTAATTAGCTGCGATATCATTTGTCGCTCCGGGAGGGCCGGCTTTATTGTTACCGGCCATTCAAGAGGAGATACAATTGGGGGAACTCACCATCCGCAAACCGTGCCGCGGGTAAACCCGCGGTACAGGACAAAGGAAAATGGCGATATGAAATATAACCTTAAGAAACCCGCAGTTCTGGACGTCTCGAAGTGGCAAGGGCAGGTGGACTGGTCGCTGGTTGCGCCGCGCCCTGTGCTGGTGATCTGCAAGGCCAGTGAGGGTACGGATACCATAGACCCCACCTTCATAGCCAACTGGAACAACTTGAAGGCGCTGAACATCCGGCGCGGCGCCTATCATTTCTTGCATGCAGAGATGGATGCCGCGCAACAGTTCGCGAATTACCAGAATGCCGTCGCACAAGCAGGGGGATTCATCCAGACCGACATGCCGCCGGCGCTGGGCGTCGAGGGGCTGGAAGTGGCAGCGCCGGAGGTGCGGAAGGGCGCGGCGGCCGCGATTAAGAATTGGCTCGACCGGGCCCAAGCATTATCCGGCAAGGCGCCCGCGATCTATACCAGCAAGTATCAATGGTCGTTCGTGACGGATGAAAATGGAAAACCACCCGCGTGGGCGAGCAATTATCCGCTGTGGGTGGCGTGGTATCCGGATAAGCCCGATAACTTCAGCGCGCCGGCTGCGAGCGTGATTCCAACCGGCTGGAGCCAGTGGGGCGTTTGGCAATATGCCGAGAACGGCCAGGTCACCGGCTTCAATGTGCAGGTCGACGTGAACATCCTGTCAGACTGGTTTGCCCAGCAGCTTGGCCAGACGAATCCGCCAGGCACAACGGTATATCAGGGGACGGTGGTGGTGCCGAACGGCGTAAACGTGAGGGTCAAGCCGACGGTGAGCGCAAAGAAAATCGGGGCGCTGGCGGTGGGTACGGTCGTTAAAGGAAAGAGCGTCCAGGTGGTCTCGCCGAAGGAGGCCTGGCTGGAGCTCACCGATCCCATGGTGGGGTGGTGTGCCATTGTCTACGGCGGCACAACGTTGATCTCGGTCAAGCCGTCTTAGAGAGTATAGTTAGAGCAAAGAAAGATTTAATGCTGAGTCGCAAAGATTCTTAACTTCATTGGAAAATGTCACGGATTAAATCCTTTCGCGGCCTGGCTCTTCAAACCAATTTTTGGTTTTTCCCCGCGGCTCCGCATATTTGCGTAAGACTTGTTTTTCGCGGCAACGACCTCTGTGGCTCGGGTTGATTTTGGCTGTAAAAACGACTGCTTGCGTTCCAACAATTTGCTTCCATGAGGGGCGGGAACGAGATAGAGAATTCCTGCCCCTTTTATCCTATATAATCCTTTGTCATGAAAGTACTACGCTTTTCCCCTATAATGTTAGTACAATTTTCGAGTTGACTATCCTTAAGAGGTTGTGACTTGATCAAATCCAGCGATACTGCAAGTGTTGCTCTCGTTAAGACCCTCGCCTCGGAGAGTTCCACCAACCTGGGGGAGCGCATCCTTCAGGTTATTGTCTCGGCCTACCAGCTGGTCGCCCTGGGGGCGTTCTTAGCCGCGCTGTTCCTGGCCAACTCGTGGATGAAAGCTCCATTCCTTGGGGCATTCTACGAGCAAACCCTGATGTTCAACGGGGCGGTGCCAAGCGGCGAAAGTACAGGCTGGAATCTATACAGCCAGGGCGTGAGGCTGGGGGACCGGTTAGTGTCGGTGAACGGCGTTGAGGTGGGCAGCGCGGCTGATGTTCAAAATATTCTGAAGGGATTCTTCCCGGGCGAGACGATTCCGGTCGTGGTGCGGTCGGGAGGCGCCGAGAAGACTTTTGCAGTTAAGTTGAACGCGTTTCCCTCCGAAGACCGGACTACGTATTTCGTTTTGCCGGCCATTATCAGTTTCCTCTTCCTGGCGATCAGCCTTTGGATTTTCGGGATGCGTCGTCACGAAAGGGCAGGGCGATCGTTTGCCATCCTGTCCGCCTGGTTAAGCCTCATCACAGGTTCATTCTTCGACCTGAACACTACGCACAACCTGACAGCCTTCTGGACTCTCGGCCTGGCATTGACAGGCGGCTCGTTGATTGACCTGGCCCTCTTGTTCCCGCAGGAGGCGCGCATTGTGGTGGGCCGTCCGTACCTACGCTGGTTGGGCTACCTGCTGGCTATTGGATTAAGTGCTTACGCCATTCCCACACTCTACAATTTTGCGCAGCCGCTGAATTACATCGTGGCCTGGCGCTGGATCTATGGGTTTGTAGGTCTGAGCAGCCTGGTTTATATACTGACAAATGTTTATTACGCCACCCGGGCTCAATCGCCGGTGGTCAAATCACAGGCGCGCATGATCATTGCGGGAACCATTGTAGCCTTTGGACCGGGCACCATCTGGCTTTTAACCTCGCCTCTGAATATTTTTGAATTCACACCCTACTTGTTCCTGCCCATTGTGCTTTTCCCGCTGACGCTGGGCTATACTATTCTGCGCTTTCGGCTACTGCGCGCTGATGATTGGGTGCGCCAGGGTGTAATCTATTTCCTGCTGTCAGTGTTCATCGTGGGCGGCTATGCCCTGCTGGTTACGGGATTGGGGATGATCTTCAAGACGGCCATGCCGGCCAGCAACCCGTTCTGGATCGGCGGCCTGGTGTTCGTGCTGGCGATCCTGCTCGATCCGATAAGACTGCGCCTGCAAACTTTTGTCGATAACACCTTCTTCCGCGGCCAACGCGCTTACGCGGAAAGCGTGCAGAATGTTGCCCATGCCCTCACGGGCGCACTGGATCTCGAGAGCATCAGCCAGGTGATTCGACGCCAGGTCATTTCCACGCTGATTCCGAATGTGATCCACATATTCACCTATGATTTGCCCAACGATAAGTATGTGTCTCTGCCGGCCGAGGATTACCGTCCAAGTACGGACATCCAATTCTCGTCCGACAGCCCCCTGGTCGATTATTTCAAGAATGAGCGGCTGCCTTTGTATCTGGACCTTTCAGCCCTGCCTCCCAGCTTGAAGCCGGAACAAGCCCGCCTCACTTTGTTGGGAGCACGGCTGTTCATCGCCATGCACAGCCATGACCGGCCCGTTGGCTGGCTGGCATTTGGTCCGCGCCTCTCGGGTCAACCCTACACACCGCGCGATCTGGCTTTCCTGGAGAATCTTGCCGACCAGGCTTCTGTGGCTGTCGAACGTGTGCAGACGGTTGCGAACCTGGAACGCCGCGTGCAGGAGATGAACGCCCTGACCCGCGTCTCGCAAGGCGTGAACGTTACCCTGACCTTCGATGATGTACTCGAACTCATCTATGCACAAACCGCGCAGATCATTCCCACTTCGCATTTTTACATTACGCTTTATAACCGAGGCAACGATTACTTCTACTATGGCTTTACGGTCGAGAACAATGATCGTCTCACCGCGCGCGAGAACATACCTTTCGCCTCCAACGTTGGCATCGGGCCGGAGATCATTCGCCACGGTCGCCCGATCCTGACCCAGGACTACCTGCGAGAATGCCAATCCCGCGGGCTGGTACCGGCCTCGGAGGGCGTGTTTGCCTGGATGGGGGTGCCGCTGAACGCGGGTGCTGAGTCGATCGGGTCACTGAGTGTGGGCAGCCACGACCCGGGCACAACTTATTCGCGCAATCAATTGGAATTATTACAGGCCATCGCCGATCAGACGGCGGGCGCCATTGTCAAAGCGCGCCTGCTCCAGGAGACGCAACAGCGCGCCCGCCAGCTCAGCACCCTGAACGAGGTGACGCGTCAGCTGACCTCCACGCTTGAGCTGGAGCCTTTGCTTCAGAATATTCTCGAGAGCGCGGTGGAAATCCTGAACTGTGAAGCAGGAACCTTTTTCCTGGTGGATGGACAGACCAATGAACTCATCTTCCGTGTGACCGCGGGGCCGGTGGCAAAAGACCTGGTGGACCAACGTATCCAGCCAGGCAAGGGCATCGTAGGGCGCACGGTCACAACGGGCGGGCCGATCATCGAGAATGACGTGCAGCACTCCAAGGAATGGAACCCGCAGACGGATGACCTGACCGGCTTCAAGACGCGGGCTCTCATGGCCGTGCCTCTGCGCGTAAAGGACAGCCTGATCGGCGTTATCGAAGTCATCAACCGCCGGGATGGTTTGCCCTTCGTGGAAGAAGATCAAACCCTGTTGACCGCTTTTGCGGGGCAGGCCGCGGTCGCCATGGAAAATGCGCGACTGTATACATTGACCGACCAGGCGCTTGCCGCGCGGGTAGAAGAGCTTTCGGTGATGCAGCGCATTGACCGCGAGCTGAATGCCAGCCTCGAAACCGACCGGGCCATGCGCATCACGCTTGAATGGGCCCTGCGCCAATCGAATGCGGATGCAGGCCTGATCAGTATGATGGAGGAAGGCAGCCTGCATGTTGTGGCGCAGGACGGCTATCCAGAAGTATCCGATGCCATGCTCTCAACGGTGCCCGCCATCGAAGCAGCCGTGACAACCGGCACTCCGCAAAATGTGCACTTCGAGGCAAACGATAGCGGCCGCCTGCTCCCTGAAGCACATAACCAAATAGTGATCCCGATCCGCCGCGAGGCGTCGGTCATCGGTTTGTTGATGTTGGAAAGCACAAGCGATACCCAGGAGGATTTGACTTTCCTGAACCGCTTAAGTGACCATGCTGCCATCGCGATCTCGAACGCCCAGCTGTACGGCGAAGTGGAACGCGCCAACCTGGCCAAGAGCGAATTCGTTTCATTTGTGGCGCATGAACTGAAAAATCCAATGACCTCCATCAAAGGCTATTCCGAGCTGCTGTCGGCGGGTGCCGTGGGTGCCATCAATACCCAGCAGGCGAATTTCCTGAATACCATCCGCTCCAATGTGGAACGCATGGCCACCCTGGTATCCGACCTGAACGATAATTCCAAGATCGAAGCAGGGAGATTGCGCATTGACTTCAAGGCCGCGGCCGTGAACGACCTGGTGGAAGAGGTGGTGAAATCAACCAAACGCCAGGTGGAAGATAGAAAGCAGGTTATTCAGGCTTACCTGCCAGCCCAGCTCCCCATGGTGTGGGGTGACTCCACCCGCCTTGGGCAGGTGTTGACCAACCTTGTCAGCAACGCGATCAAGTACACGCCGGAAGGCGGCGTGCTCGTGGTCGGCGCAGAGTCCGCCAAGAATATCTGGGATCCCGCAGGCGCCACCACGGTCGTGCATTTGTGGGTAAAGGATAACGGCATTGGCATCAGCCCCGACGATCAGCGCAGGATTTTCCAGAAGTTCTTCCGGTCTGAAGATCAGAAAGCGCGTGAAGCACCCGGCACCGGACTGGGCTTGAACATCACCAAGAGTCTGGTCGAAATGCAGGGCGGCCGCATCTGGTTCGAGAGCGAATATCGTAAGGGAACCACGTTCCACTTTACAGTTCCAGTGGCGGAGGGCTAATCATGACGCTTCAAGCTGCTATAGGTCATGCCCAGGCACTTGATGGCCGTGAAGCCGGTTTGCAGGCAGCGCATCAGGCCCTTAATCATCTTGGCGTGGGGTCGCCGGGACTGGGCATTCTGATTTCATCGAACGAATACCAGCCGCGGGAGGTGCTTACGGGTGTTGCCAGTTTGTTGGGCGACGCGCCGCTGATCGGTTTTAGCACCCCGGCGGGCCTAACCAATGCTGGACAGCAATCTCATTCCGTAACGCTGGCTCTATTAAGCGGCGACTTTAAAGCCGAGTCGCATTGGTTTTCGGGTTACGCACAGTCGGGCCGGGAAACAGCCAATAGTCTGGTGCATCTCATCTCCGGGAATAAAGCCAATCAGGCCGTTATCTTCTTTGCGGATGGCTTCAACGGCGACGCGGAGCAGTTATGCTCAGCCCTCCAGGAGAGTCAAGTCCCTATTGTAGGCGGGCTTTCAAGCGGGGATGCGCATACCGGCAATACATATCAAATGGCCGGCAACCAGAGCGGAACGGGCAGCCTGGCCGCCGCGATCCTGCGCGGAAATATCCGCGTTGGGATCGGATATGCTCACGGTTGGGATCCCGTGGGGAGTCAATTCAGGGTTACTCGTTCGCGCGGTTTTTGGCTTCGAACGCTGGACGGACGTCCGGCCTCGGAGACATACGCCGAACTTTTTGGTCATCCGGCTCGCGATTGGGCTTTTCCTCCCTTGAGCTATCTGGCACGGCTATATCCGCTCGGCGTTGAACATGGGGAAGACCTGGTGGTACGCGCTCCCATCAGAGTGGAAGCCGATGGCAGCTTCAGGATGAATGCCAACATTCGCGACGGCTCTGACGCCTATCTGCTGGTTGGGAGCCGGGCTTCCTGTGAGAAGGCGGCGACGCAGGCCACCCAGCATGCTCTGATCGCGCTGGGTGAGGTGAAACCAGTGTTTGTTTTGATCCTGGTGGATATTGCCTGGCAGATGTTATTAAAATCCAGCCCCGGTGCCGAAATCGCCGCCGTCCGTGATATTCTCGGCCCAGACATTCCCATTGCAGGTGGATATACGTTGGGCCAAATAGTGCCCGGTAAAGAAGGCGCGGCGCCGAATTTCCTGAACCAGCATATTGTGGTACTGGCGATCGGCGAACAGAAGTAGAAAAATACCAGCCCCCGACACTTTTAGGTAATGAAGGAGATAGAACATGGATTCCGCGTAGTGAACGGATTCGCCCGGTAAGAACGCAGTGCGGGCGGCCTCGTATAACCATTCTGGCAAACTGTAAGGCGTTTAGAAAAAATATAGAGACCAGGTTTCCGGACCGGAAACCTGGTCTCTGCTTATCCAGCGATGAGCCTTGATCCTTTCTCGCTACAGCCTTTATCACGCCGGCATATTTACTTTCGGAAGTTCCTCCATGGCGGCTTTCACAGCTGCGGCCGGGTACTCGTAATCTTCGAGTTTGCCGCTGAAATAAGCTTCATAGGCGCCCATATCGAAATTCCCGTGGCCCGACAGGTTGAAAAGAATGATACGTTTTTCGCCTTTGGCCTTCGCATCCAGGGCCTCATCAATGGCGGCACGGATGGCGTGAGCAGATTCGGGGGCAGGGATGATCCCCTCGGCGCGCGCGAACTGGATCGCTGCCTCGAAGGTGGCATTTTGCTGAACCGCGATGGCATCAATCAATCCGGCATCGTGGAATGCGGATAGCGAGGGGGCCATGCCGTGATAACGAAGCCCGCCCGCGTGGATGGAGGGCGGCACAAAGCCGTGACCAAGAGTATGCATCTTGACAACAGGAGCCATCCTGGCGGTATCGCCATAATCGAACGTGTAAACGCCTTTTGTCAGGGAGGGGGCGGCAGTTGGCTCGACTGCCAGCAGGCGCGTCTTCCTGCCATTCTTTAGATTTTCACGCAGGAAGGGATAGGCGATACCCGCAAAATTCGAACCGCCGCCTACGCAGCCAATGACAACGTCGGGATATTCGTTGGCGAGATCCATTTGTTTTAAAGCTTCCTCGCCGATAACGCTTTGATGCATCAGCACATGATTGAGCACCGAGCCAAGGCTGTACTTCTTCCTACCGCCGGAGGTTGCCGCCACCTCAACCGCCTCAGATATGGCGATTCCGAGAGAGCCGGGACTGTTCGGGTCTTTCTCAAGAACCGAGCGCCCATAGTTCGTGCGATCCGTGGGACTGGCAAAGACCTTGCCCCCATATGTTTCCATCATCAGGCGGCGATATGGTTTTTGCTGGTAGGAGACCTTGACCATATACACTTCGACAGCCAGCCCGAAGAAGTTACAGGCCAGCGCAAGCGCAGAGCCCCATTGACCTGCACCGGTTTCGGTTGTAAGAGCCTTTGTGCCGGCTACCTTGTTGTAGAACGCCTGGGGGATGGCGGTATTCGGCTTATGGCTGCCAGCCGGAGAAACGCCTTCGTACTTGTAGTAAATGTGCGCGGTGGTATCAAGCACTTTTTCAAGACGGCGGGCCCGCAGGAGGGGAGTAGGGCGATAAAGTTTGTAAATCTCGCGCACTTCATCGGGGATCTGGATGAACCTTTCGGTCGATACTTCCTGCATGATGATTTCCATCGGGAAAAGGACCGATAGAAAATCAGGGGTGACCGGCTCGAGCGTATCGGGTCTCAGGACGGGAGTTGGGGGAAGCGGACTATCGGCGTTGATGTTGTACCAAAAACGCGGCAGGTCGGTTTCGTTAAGCAGAAACTTGGTTTGGTCAGACATGGTTTTCTCCTTTAAGGTTTAACATCCGGATAGGGGTACTTATTAAAAGATTTAACGCAAGGACGCAAAGATATTTTAAGCCCTTCTAAAGACTTTTAAGGCGGTATTGTTTTAGCGCGTTAATCATCATGGATCCAAATCCTCAGATCAGGGACAAAACATAGAGCTCTTCAGGGCGGGCGGAATGAGAGAACGTATTTCATGAAGTTAGCTAAGGTACAAAAAGTGGAGCCGAATCATCGGGTAGGCGGTCGTCTTTTTGTTCGGTCAACACCTGGCTGGCCGAGCGAGAATCATCCTTGACCTGTTTAATAAATTGTTCCTGCAGGTGGATTTCCTGTTTGGGCGGGATTCCTTCCCCTGCGTTTTGCGCATCCATGGTTTTTGATTTTGGTTTCATTCCTTTGTCCTTAGTTAGAGCGGCAGGCAAGAAAAAAAATATAGCGTTCATCCCAATTGGGACGAACGCTTATGTCCGTGGTGCCACCCAGCTTAGGCCAGCCATTGGCTTTAAACAAGAACTCCCTGATGAAGCAACAGGGAGAAAAGGCCAGCCTCACTTTTTGGATACGCCATCCATCAGCCACTGCCAACCAATGGGTATATCCTAGCTCTATAACGGGAGCAACCGTTCAGGATACTCAGGCCCGCGCCCTTTCACCTTACAGCTCGGAGGTCCATTCAGCGCCAACTTCCCGGGCAGGACTTTCACCAATCGCCTGCTCTCTAAACCGCCGTTCGACGCTTACTCGTCCTTGTCACAGCCTTTTAATTATTGGACGAATTATATGCGCGATCAGTCTATTGTCAAGACTTGTCCCGGTAAATTATTTCTGGAAAGCCTGACAGATACCGGGGCTTCCCGGATAGCAGGGAGTCGGGCGACAATTTGGCGAAGTGAGGGGAGGCCCAGGCGGTTTTTTTTAGGCAAGAAAGCGATACGCCTGATTCTGAATGCCAAAACTTTCTGACTCTATGTAGGATTCCGGGCATCGGCGATGTACAATAGATGCAGGGAAAAACCTGCCGATTTGCGGAAAGGAAGTCGATATGCATAAGTACTTTGTGACTATATGTTTTCTCGGCCTGATTTCACTACTCGCGACCGCCTGCACGCTTCCGGCTTACGGGAGTCCGCTCGCCACTCCTACTTTGCTGATTCTCCCCACGCTCATCATCCCAACGCCGACAACTTCGCCCGCTACCCCGGCCCAGATCACCAATACACCCAATCCGTTTCCATCACTTGCACTCACAGGGGTACCCACCATTCAGGGGCAACAACCTGCCTCCACGAATTTTTGCGCCGACGGGCAGACAACGGCCCTGATCAATAGTCTCAAGTCTGCCGTGCAAACCTCGAATGGAAGCCTGTTGGCATCGCTGGTCAGTCCCGTGCACGGTATGGATGCCCGACTCTATCGCACCGGACGCATCGTTAATTATGATAGTGAGCATGCCAAATTCCTCTTTGATTCCACTTTCGTCGTGGACTGGGGAAGCGCGCCAGCAAGTGGTTTGCAGACCCAAGGCTCATTCCATGAGCTCTTTGTTCCGGCCCTGCTGAATGTGTTCAATAAAAACTACACACTGGGCTGCAATCAAATCCAGGTCGGCGGGACTACTTATCAGGCGACCTGGCCCTACCCCGGGATCAATTACTACTCAGTCTTCTATCCAGGGTCACAGGGTAATGGAAGTCTTGATTGGCATACCTGGGTGCTGGGTATGGATTACTCCAATGGCAGCCCTCATCTCTATGCCATAATGCAGTTCATGTGGGAACCGTGAGCCTCGTCTCCAGCATTCACTCAGCGCAGGCCCTCTTCGCTGCGCTCGACTGGAAGTGCGGCTGGTAGTGATGTCCCTTTGCATTTCAGGCTGGCGGGGAGAACGGCCTGGTATGCTTCGCCAGGCAGACCTCCATCTGCGGTCGGGGGGAAGGATTACAGGTCAATTGATCTCTCGAGAGCCGGCAATCCACTGCCGGCTCTTTCTTTAAGGTAAGAAAAGGGCTTATTTTGTATACTGTATCTAGATTGTTATTGTAAAAAATTGCAATAAGGCATGCCATGAACTATGTTTCCGAATATGTTCCGCAGTTACACTCGCGCGGATTTCGCGTAACCTCGCAACGGATAGCGATCCTGCACGTTTTACGTAGCGCACGGACCCATCTTTCGCCTACCGAAGTCTATAAGCGAGCCCGTCGCAACCTGCCCGGCCTGACAGAAACAACGGTGTATCGTACGCTTGAATTCCTGGCAAAGAACGACCTGGCCCGGCTGACGCACCTGGGCAACGGGCATCTGAGCTATGAAATAGCAGGGAGCGACCACCACCATTTGATCTGCCGTGAATGCGGCAGCGAGGTAGAGGTGGAGCATGCATTGTTCAAGGATGTCTATGCAAAGCTGGAATCCGTCAGCCATTATGTCCTGACAGATAACCACGTATCGATCTTTGGCATTTGTCCAGATTGTCAAAAAAGTAATTCAGGAAAAGGAGAGCCGGAACATGTTCGCTAAACCGACCAGGATCAAAATGTTGGCAGTTTACTATGCTGCCCTGCTTGTTTGGCTGGGAACAACAGCAATGCACATCCCCGACGGTTATCTCAGCCCGGTCACGTCCCTGATCATGTTCCTGCTGGTACTCCCGTTTTGGGTGATAGGCGTTCGTAAGATCCGTCAAACGATGAATGCCCGCAGCGTACCTCTGATCGCATTGCTGGCTGCTTTTTCATTCATCATTATGATGTTCAACGTGCCGCTGCCCGGGGGAACAACCGGTCATGCAATCGGCGCCTCGCTGGCGGCGATCATCCTGGGACCGGAGGTGGCAACCATCGCCGTGTCGATCGCCTTGATCATTCAGGCCTTCTTCTTTGGAGATGGCGGCATCCTGGCTATCGGTGCGAACTCCTTCAATATGGCGGTGGTCATTCCGTATATCGCGGCCGCCATTTACCATGCTTTCTCAAAAGGTACAGCCCTTGATTCGCGACGACGGTTGGTGGGTGCGGCTGTCGGAGGGTGGGTAGGGGTGACGGTCGCTGCTTTTTTTGCAGGCGTTGAGTTTGGGATCCAGCCCCTTCTTTTCAAGGCGGCCGATGGTTCTCCCTTGTATGCGCCTTATCCCTTGTCGGTTGCCATCCCGGCCATGGTCATCCCGCATGCGTTGATCGTCTCTGTGATCGAAGGTCTATTAACCGTGCTGATCATCGCCTATCTCCAGCGATCAAATGTAGGAGTGCTGGAAACGGCTGAAAAACCGTATGTTATGAGCGAGACCGTCGGTTTCAGGACCCTGCGAGGTCTGTGGATCGCCGTGGTTGTTCTGCTGCTGGCTTCACCCCTGGGGCTGCTGGCACCGGGTACAGCCTGGGGCGAGTGGGGAACCGGTCAATTGAAGGAATTAGGTTTTCAAGCCGTTCCGAGCGGCCTGCAAAAGTTATCCACGCTATGGGGCGCGCCCCTGGCGCGCTATGATCTGCCGGCACTGGGAAATACGAATCTCGGATATCTCCTTTCCGCAGGATTAGGAATTGTTGTGATCGCTGTGGTGGTATGGCTGTTTACCATGTTGGTTACAACAGGCTCCGGTTCGAAGAAGAACGAAAATACATGATAGAGAGACGCGTGTCGCCGCTTATTTCCATGACCCGCCCCCGAAAGATATGAATACCAGCAACCCTGTCCGTCCCTCACGTAGACGTACCGGCGTACTGGAGCATACCCTCGGCGAAATAACCGGGACCCTGGAGCGGGCTTTGTTTGCCGAAGAGATCAGCACACGTGAAGGATTATTCCAATCCCTGGATCCACGTGTCAAGGTGCTCTCAGTATTGCTGCTCCTAATCAGCGTCAGCCTGTCGCACAGCCTACTTGTGATAGGTTCGATATACCTACTGGTATTTGTCTTTGCCTGGGCTTCGGCCATTCCTGCCGGTTTTCTCATCAAACGCGTATGGCTGGCGCTCCCATTTTTCACCGGATTGGTCATTTTGCCGGCTCTCTTCATAACCCCCGGGCCGGCCCTGCTGCACCTACCTCTAGGTTTTGTAATCACCCGGACAGGTGTGAGCACGGTCCTTTTTCTCTTGTTACGTGTCAGTACTTCAGTATCTTTGACTTTGTTGTTAATCCTTACCACACCCTGGAATACGGTATTGAGCGCCTTGAGCGTTCTACATGTACCCGATACCTTCATTTTGATCCTGGGTATGACGTATCGTTATATCTACCTCCTGCTGCACATGGCGAACGATATGTTCTTATCGCGGAAGAGCCGTGTGGTTGGCCGCTTAAGCACATCTGAGAATCAAAAAATGCTGGCGGCAGTCAGCGCAACGCTACTAAGCAAATCACTCAACATGAGCAGTGAAGTCTACCTGGCCATGCAGTCACGCGGATTTAGAGGGACCGTCGTTATGCTAAAGCCTTTCAGAATGCACCCGAAAGACTGGGTATGGCTGGCTGCCTTTGCGGTGATTGCCGGGCTGACCGTATTCTTAGGACGATAAAAATAGATCAGGACGGGATCCTTGAATTCTGAAATCGTATTTGACGTTCGAAATCTCTCCTTTGCGTATGAGGGGAATCAGACCGCGCTGGACAATATAAATTTGACCGTCCGATCCGGCGAATCCCTGGCGATCCTGGGCGCAAATGGGTGCGGTAAGAGCACCTTGCTCAAGCTGCTGGATGGGCTCTATTTTCCGATGCAAGGGACAATATTCGCATTTGGAAAACTACTGACAGAGGAAGCCCTGCGCGAGGATGAATACAACTTTGCCTTTCGACGGCGTGTCGGTTTGGTTTTTCAGGATTCGGACGTCCAGCTGTTTTCACCTTCTGTTCGGGAGGAGGTCGCGTTTGCGCCTCTCCAGCTGGGGCTTTCGCGGGCAGAGGTCAACCGTCGCGTGGATTCGGCCCTCGAGGCTCTTCGGATCGAAAAACTGCGCAACCGTGCGCCGCACCGGCTTTCAGGAGGAGAAAAACGTCGGGTGGCTTTGGCCTCCTTATTGACTTTACAGCCGGATGTATGGCTGCTAGATGAACCTACCACGGGACTTGATCCGCGAAGCCAATCGTGGCTGGTGGATTTCATTCTCGAACAACGAAAATTAGGAAAGACGATCATCACAGCTACCCATGACCTTGTGATCGCAGAAGCCATTTCGAGCCTGATATGCGTATTTTCAGAAGATCATCAAATGATCGCCTCGGGGCAACCGGCAGATATTTTGGGAGATCACGACCTGCTGCATCGCTCAAATCTTTCGCATTACCACGCTCATGCGCGTGAGCAGGTTCAGTAGACCAAGACCCCGGCTCCCCAACACTTTTCGAGGGTGATAGTGAAAGAGCACGCATTTGGCAGGGCAAGACCCTGCTGCCCAGTCGCAAAGATGTGAATATCCTTTAAGTTCATTCCAGGCACGTCATAAGAAGTTCCGCCGAGCCTTGATTTGCCCAGCAAAAGTATAAGAAAAGCGCTCCCGAGGTAAAGGTAGCGCTTTTGTGTTATCTGGAACCGAATCTCGAACAGGCCCTACAATTTTGCAGCCGCTTTCAGGGCGGCCGCCTTATCGGTTTTTTCCCATGGGAATTCAATATCGTCACGGCCAAAGTGACCATAGGCCGCGGTTTTTCTATAGAAGGGCTGACGTAGTTTTAGGTCCCGGATAATCGCGCCGGGGCGCAGGTCGAAATGCTCTTGAATCAGCTTCCCAATTTCTTCGTCGGCGATCTTTCCGGTTCCGAATGTCTCAACATTAACGGAGAGCGGGTGAGCCACGCCGATGGCGTAAGCCACTTGAATTTCAACACGATCGGCAAGCCCTGCGGCGACCACGTTCTTGGCTGCATGGCGGGCCGCGTAAGCCGCAGAACGATCGACCTTGGTGGGGTCCTTGCCGCTAAACGCGCCGCCGCCGTGACGTCCCATACCCCCATACGTATCCACAATGATCTTGCGACCCGTAACCCCAGCGTCGCCCATCGGGCCCCCAATCACGAAACGACCGGTCGGGTTCACGAAGACTTTCAAATCCTTATCGACCATATCCTGCGGCAGGGAAGGATTGATGATATGTTCCATAACCTGCTCCGTGATCTCCGCGTGCGAAACATCGGGAGCGTGCTGGGTGGAGATTAATACGGTATCAATGCGGCGAGGCTTTCCGTGTGAATATTCCACGGTAACCTGACTCTTGCCATCGGGGCGCAGCCAGGGAATCGTATTGTTCTTGCGCATCGTGGAAAGCTGTCGAGACAGTTTGTGAGCCATGTAGATTGGCATGGGCATCAGGGTGGGCGTCTCATTGCAAGCGTATCCGAACATCATTCCCTGATCGCCTGCCCCGACGTGTTCAATATCGGCATCCTTCATCTCGCCGCTTTTGTCTTCCATGGCATGATCCACCCCCATGGCGATATCTGGGCTCTGGCTGGCAATGGCCGAAAGAACGCCGCATGTTTTGGCATCGAATCCCTTGTCACTGCTGTCGTAACCGATCTCCGAAATGACCTTGCGAACCAGGTCGTCGAAATTGACAAACGCAGTCGTAGTAATCTCACCAAGTAAAACGACAAAGCCGGTCTTGGTGGCCGTTTCGCAAGCCACGCGTGACATAGGATCCTGTTCAAGACAAGCGTCCAGCACAGCATCAGAGATCTGATCGCAAATTTTGTCAGGGTGACCCTCCGTGACAGATTCGGAAGTGAACATTAATTTGGGCGAGGTCATAAAGGTAGTGCTCATTATTGTCGTGTCCTTTCTGAAAAAAGAAATTGCCCTCTCAGAACTCGAAAGGGCAATTTGCGCTGGGGCACGGCTGCCCTCTCATCTTCCAGAACATCCTTCTGCCGGAATTGGCACCGTATGCGGCAAATGCCGCTCGGTTGTCGAGGCATCACAGGGCCGGTCCCTCCGCCTCTCTGGATAAGAGTGCCGATTAGGGCTATTAGATTGTTCGCGATAATACCACAGGTCAATTCGTGAGTCAATTAATGGATGCTCAGGTGACATGGTTTTTTCAAGGTCGAGAAAACGGAGTAGTTAGGATTGAAAATGCATCGGAGACATGCCCGGCAAAGCGCCGTCTGGCTTGGGCTGCATTGTTGAACTGTGCTTGTCGGATCAGAGCCAGAACAAGATTATTGATCGAGGCCATCACTTTTCCAGTTTGGCCGATCGTCATTCGAGTGGCATCTTCTTGGAAGGTCACGTCGCGGCGATAGTGCAGACCCGTCTCGATCCCCCAATGAGTGCGGCGAATATTCAATAAGCGAGCAGGGGTGGCTTTGGAGCGCGACAGGCTGGTAATGCCGAATTCGACTTCATGGGAAGTACGATAACAGCGTCCAGCACGCCACCATTCGAAGTGTCGTTGCAAACGATACACTTGCGCCAGGCCTGGCCAAGTCGAATAGGGGTTGAGCATTTCGCTGGTGGTCAGGATGCGAGTCTCAATGCGCCCGTGACCTTTGCTGACTTTTTGAACGGTGAGGAAATCGGTTTGAAATCTTCCCAAACCCAGGCTTTGGATATTCAGGCGCAAAGAGTTGCTGAATGTTGTTGTGCAGCATGGGCTGGTTTTCTTTCACAGGAAAAACGTAGTCGCCACCTTGCTCCACAATTTGAGCTGAGAGTCGTTTTTGGGTGTGCAGTGCGTCTGCGGTGACCACTTTTCGTGAGATTTCTACCGATTTTAGGGCTTGGGGCGCCTTGCCGATCTCGTTTTCCTTTCGCCCGACTTCCACCTGCGACAGAACCTTCCCCTGTTTCACATCATAGACACTCAACAGATATTCGCTGCCCTCCTCCTCCTTCTTGCGCATCCCGCGCACGGCTTTCCCATCCAGGGCATACACTTCTCCATGCTCGCCGCCCTGATTGTATTCTGCCACCAGCCTCTCGACCTCCTCTTGATATACACCATACGCCAGGATCCGCCGATAGGTGCTGTGGCTCGGCATGTTCACACGTTTCAAGTGCAACAACTCCACCAACTGCTCTGCATGATTCTTCCCCCAGTCGGCCATGCCACTGGGCGTATCTTCCCCGCACAACTTCGCCATCAAAATGATCATCAGTACCGTTTCTAAACCATACAGCTTCCCCCGCGCTTTCCGTATATCCGTGAGCTTTGCCAGGCGCTCATAGACACTCCCCACATCATACACTACCCCTGCGGCACTATACTCCTGCTTGACCTTGCCAGTGCTACAATGCATTTCAGGTCCTCCTCGCTAGATTGCTTGTTGCCACTCGCAATTGTACCGAGAAGGACCTACTTTTTATTCTTTGTCAAGCGACCTTGAAAAAGCCATTGCTCAGGTGATTAGGCGATTGGGGATCAGTTGATCAGTTCAGGGACTGCAATTCGGCTGAGTAGAATTGTTGATGGCCTTCTCGGCGTCACAGTAGTTCGGATGAACCTTGAGCGCCTTATTCCAATCTGCCAATGCACCCGCGTAGTTCCCCTGGCGCTGCAATGCGTACCCATGCCAGAGCAGGGCCTCCTCCGAGTAATTGCCCGGGATCGGTTTATAGGTATCTTCAGTGAGGGTAAGCAAATAATCAATCCGGTCGGCGTTGAAATAAGCATAAAACGGGAAGAACTGATAGCGCGTCATGCGTTGAGGCAGACCAATGGTGAAGGCCTTGTCGAAGGCGGCAGCGGCATCTTTGTAGTGCTCAAAATAGACGAGGCTGCTGCCGAGATTGAACCAGCCAAAAGCATCTTCAGGATCTGCAGTAATATCTGCCTGGGCAATGGCCAGGGCGTTTTGCCGGTTCTGGTCAGGATCCCAATTCGTTCCCAGAATGGTGTTGACTTCCTGCTCGTCCTGGGGAAGGTAGATGACCATATATAGATAGTTGAAGGGTTTCCAATCTGCCATCAACTTATCATAGGGTATTTTCAAATCGGGGCCGCGATAAGAATCCTGGACATTGACCACACCGGCCTGGTCGTCATAACCAGTAATGAGAAGATAATGAGCGTCCCACAAATCATCGTTCGGGCCGTTCGCATCCTGGGGGGCAAGGGTCGATTGCTCTTCAATGATCACCGGATAATTGGCTGCCAGGAGTCTCTTGATCATGTTCAAATCCCCCGCCACCCGGTATTCTGCACGCAGCCAGCCCGCCTCATTGAGCACGTAATAGCGGAGCTCATCCGGATTCACATTGCGATCCTGTTCAACAGGCTTGATGATCTTCGCAATCTCATATTGATCACCGGACCAACCATACATGCGCAAGGTCATAGCCAGGGTGGCCGGACCACAGTTGTTGATCCCTTGTTTTTCATATTGTGGCGTTGGCAAAGAGGCCTGTGGGGGCGGCGGCGGCAGGGTTGGCGTGGGAACCTGGGAGGCTACCTGCGTAGGTGTGGGAGGCGGTGGGGTAAAAGTTGAAAAGGGCGTGGATGGTAACGGCGTCGGCATTCTTCCAACCGGCTGTACTACGTTAAGGATATATGTACTCCACACTTCAAAACGCCAATTAAGGCGCGATTGAACCGCGGGGATTTGGTAGACCAATCCACTCAGCACAAGCAGCCCTGCCAGACCGAGGACGATGGTCCGTGCGCGATTAAACATGGCGAAAAGTGTAACAGAATTGAATGAGCAGTTTCTTAAACTAAAAGACTGTTAGTCGCACTTCAACTACGGGCGCTCTAAAGAATTATTTAAAGCCCTTCCACTCGCGTACACGCTCAAACAAATCGACCAACGGTTTTAGATCCGAAACAGGCACCGCAAGGTTCTTTGCATGGGTATGATCAAATTGGAATACGCGGCTGCCTTCGGGGACCAAGCTGGCGCGCTGGCGGAAATCAGAGCGCGAGATCCAGCCCGTAAGGTAGATCTCCATGCCATAAACCCAAATATTGCTCCACTCGGTAGGCCCCATCAGGCAAGTTTCATTGCGTGATGCAGAGAAGATCCCCAGACGGGCGCCAGGCCTGGATTTGACATGCAGGTACGCGAGAGAATAAAAATCTGCGTCCACTACCCTCCGCGTGCGCGGAGGCAGGATCAGGGAGCTGGTTATAAATTCGCGTCCCGCATCCTGTCCGCCGATATCAACGGTCAGCGATTCGTCTGCTTCGGATTTTAGAGCCAGCGGCCCAAGCGGAATCCAAGACCGGGGTCGAACCCAGTCCGCTGGCATGACATTTATAAAGTAGGACGGCAGCGCCGCGATCGCCGCCTTTTTTTGGTCATCAGGCGCGGCGGCGATCAAACCAGTGAGAAAGGCGAAGAGATAAAGGTCATTTTCAGAATATCCATCTGCTGAATATTGATCGAGCGGAACCAAGGCCGGAGCTTTGAGAGCCAGCCCGAGGTCGCGGCGCAGCGCGCTGATCTGAGCCCGATGGGAGATCAGGAATGACTTGAGATCACAGCGATGCCCACCCAACGATACGTCATAATAGTGGGGGTGAGTAAAGGGCGTCTCGCTGGTGACCTCGAACGGCACATTGTTCTGAGTGAGGTAGCGGCGGAATGCAAGCTCGACGACCACGCTTGCCGTCATGCGGCGTAGATAGTCGTAGGAGGAGCTGCCGAGATGGCTATAGGTATGCGGCAGAGAACGGCAGGCGTAAGTGATCCCACTTTCGGTGAGATCAGCTGTGAAGGGAATGCTGATCAGGTCATCGATGCCAATCATGTTAGCGAATCCGCGAGATGTTGGGCCACCTGAAGTTTACCGCCAGGCTCTCATTCATTCCTGAACTGCAAACAATAATGATGAAAGGTATTGCTGACCCAGGCAGAACCCAACCCGAAGGGAGCCAACGGCTGATTGTCCTGGCACCAGATTTTTTCATCTTTCAATGTGTAGAATTTGCCAAGCTCGCGGCCGAGATCCCAGGCCAGAGGATAGATCTTTCCGCCTTTTTTGACATTTTTTACGATGATGGTTAGATAGGCCTTTTCGCTCAGGAGGGGTTTTAGCGCCGTATAAATTAAAACCAGGCGCTCCAGAAATTTCTCGTAGTCTTTTATGTTCCCCACGTCTTTGGGGTCATCGGAATAGAAAACATCCAACCCGGACGAGGTGCGGCGCTTCTCCTGAGTGGCTGCGCCTTTGGCATGCAACATATCCCAATAGGGAGGAGAGGTCAATACATAATGGATGAGCGGAAGCTGATGCCGAGACACGTTAGCCGCATCATCAATAATCAATTCAGACTTTAGGTCTTCGGCGGCAGCCGCTAATACGATGCGTTCCTCCGCGATCGTTTTTTTTGCAATCTCAGCGTATTTCGGATTTAACTCGATGCCAAAAGAATTACGTCCAGCGCGCAAGGCGGCCAGCAGCGTGGAGCCCGTCCCGGCCATGGGATCAAGAACGTTCCCGTCCTTTTTGGTGAAGAACTCGATGAACTCCTGCGCCATCGTCTCGGGAAATTTGGCAGGGTGTACCAGCACGCCTTTCTTGCGCGGCGGGGGATTATGAATAAACCAGGATTTCTGGAACTTGAGCCACGTCTTTGAGTCCAGCTCGTTGAGCTTATTTTTCGGCATAAGGTCGATATCCCAGGGAACGATTGCCAGACAGGATCATGGCATTGGAGTGGTTGTTGGCAAGGAATAAGTTACCGTGTAGACCACCAAATCAGAAAACGCAACTGTAACTGGGGTGGCTCCGGTTGAAGCAGCAAAAACGCCGATCCCACCAGCCCGATAATTCTTATCGTTGACGCTAAATTGGTAACGATCATTGAGGAAGAAATGAAATTCCGAGCCGACCGCCCAAACGCCCAGGCGGACTTCAGCCGGCGCGCCGGGAGGGGCATCGGCGCTGGGTGCAGCCGGCTGGAGCAGATGGGGCGTCTTTACACTCCACCGATCCGCTTGTGCGGTGCCATTGCATGAAAGCACAAAACGATAATAGGCAACGTTGTTGGGCGCGCGAAAGAGCAGACCATATTCATCGCCGGCGCGGCAGAGCCTAGGGCGGGCGGTGATCTCCGCATAGAAATTGTCGAAGTAGGCTGCCTGCTCCAGGCTGGTGGCAAGTATTCCGGGTTGGACGGCAATTGTCAACTGATTGTTGCTTACATCCACCGTGGCTTCATCGGAGGCAGCGGTGTTCCAAGCGGCGGCGGACGAAAAGTCATCCGTCAATACAATGCCGCCGACGCCAGGTTTCTGCTCGGGAGTCGGCTGTTTGGTAGGCACGATTTCAGGGGGAGGTGTGGCCGATGGAGGAAACCAGACAATGGTCGGGGTCGGAGACAGATACGGCGAGGTCGCAGTTATCGGGACAAAATCCTGAACCTGAGAGTCGGCAAGAGTAGTACAGGCATTCAGAGCCAGAGAAATTGTAATTGCGCCAAGCAGTACCGGCAGGACCGGAGAATGGCGGAGACTCATGTGGAAAACCATAAGGTGTTGTAAAATAAACTTCCTTTCCCATTCTAGCATATAAGGAGAACGCGATGGCGGATAAAACCGTGCTGGTGACCGGTGCATGCGGGGAGATTGGTCAGGCGCTAGTGCAGGAGCTATCCAAGCGGGGAGGCTACAGGATCGTGACCGCAGACATCGCGCCGCTGCCTGAGGCGATCAGAGATCTGGTAGCGGAACATGTACAGGGGGACCTGGTCTATAAGATCAAGACCTTTTACGATTACGATTTCGATATCATCTTCCACCTGGCTGCTTCCCTTTCCTCCAAGGCCGAAGTTGCTACAGAAGAGGCCCATCGCATCAACGTGGAGGGAACAATGCAACTGCTGATGCTGGCAGCCTATCGTTCGGAAAAATACAAAAAGGCCGTGAAGTTCCTTTTCCCAAGCTCGATCGCTGCCTATGGAATGTCGAGCCTGGAAGGCAAGCGATCTGCGGGGCTTGTCACCGAAGATGAACATAATACGCCGCACACGATGTACGGCTGCAATAAGCTTTACTGTGAAAAGCTGGGGATGTATTACAGCCACTACAACGGACAGCGCCATCTTGACCCGGAGCCGCCGGTCATGCTTGATTTCCGCGCGCTGCGCTTCCCCGGTCTAATCTCTGCGCGGACGCTGCCCAGCGGCGGGACAAGCGATTATGGTCCCGAAATGCTGCATGCCGCCGCCCAGGGCAATCCGTATTGCTGCTTCGTTCGTGAGGATACGAAGATCTCATTCATGGCGATGCCCGATGCGATCAAGTCTTTGTTGATGTTGACTGATGCGCCACGCAAGAATCTCAGCCATGTTGTTTACAATGTTGCAGCCTTTGCCATGACGGCCGGTGAATTCCGTGACCGCGCGCTCAAAGCGTTCCCGGGTGCAAAGATCGTATTCGAGCCGAACCCACGCCGCCAGGGTATTGTCGATTCCTGGCCTGAAGATGTAGATGACAGCCTGGCTCGTAATGAATGGGGCTGGCAGCCTGATTTTGGGGTAGATGCATTCTTTGATCAATATTTTCTACCGGAGATCAAGAGAAGATATGCGAGAGGAGTAATCAGTGAACAGTGATCAGGGACGGCCGTTGGAGGCAGGGTGAGATGACCGATTTTAATTCCTGTTATAATTTTCAAAATGAAGATTTGTCGGGTTATTGGCTTAGGAATTTCTCTTGCTTCCTTGGTGATCTTCGGCTTGTCGCTTCCCGTGTGGGCGGCGCCCCTGGCCCAGGCCACCGAGACGCCTGATTCTACAGGGAATATCTGGCACATCATTAAAACGGGCGATACTTGTACCAGCATCGCCATTGAATACAATATTATGCCTTTTGTGCTCCGCCAGTTGAACCCAAATATCAACAGCGATTGCACAAACCTTCAGCTCGGCCAGAAACTACTCGTCGGTTCCGGCGGCCCCGCCGTAGCTTCCGCCACACTTGGCCCTTCGCCTACCCCCCTCCCGCCCACCATTACTCCCACACCGCAGACCGGAACCACCGAAATATGTGTACTGCTTTATGAAGACCTGAATGGCGATGCACTCCACCAGAGCACTGAACCGGTGCTCCTGGGTGGAGCGATCAGCGTAACTGAGATCAACGGGAAATATTCCAAGACTCTCGACACTGCCATCAATCCGGACCCCAATGCATATCCGGGTACGTGTTTTGTGGATGTTCCCGAGGGCAGCTATAACATCGGCGCGGCAATCCCGGACAACTATAATCCGACAATGAGCCTGACCACCGCCATTGACGTAAAGGCCGGGGATACCGCTTTGGTAGCTTTTGGCGCGCAACCAAGAGATGCCCCGGCGGCTCCGGCTGGCGGCGCTGACAGCGGAAGCGGCCCGTCTCCCTTGCTGGGATTCCTTGGCGGGCTCCTGCTCTTAGCCGGCATGGGGCTGGGCTGGTATGCGCTCCGCCTGCGGGCTCCGGAAAGCAAACTCAAACGAAGCGGATTATTGAAAAAATAATAGAGTAGATTTGAATACCGTCGAGGGGTTCTTCTAACCCAGGGGATGCCTCATTCTTTGCCCACCTATCAAATGCAAGTGCAGATGAAATACGGTCTGGCCGCCATCAGGGCCGGTGTTCACAATGATGCGATAACCACCCTCATGGATGCCTTCCCGGGCCGCAACCTCACGCGCAATTACAAACATGTGGCCGATCAAGGATTTGTCCTCATCCAGTAATTCGTTAAGAGATCGGATGTGTTTATTCGGGATAATCAGGATGTGCGTCGGCGCTACCGGGTGTGTGTCGCGGAAGGCGGTCACCTCATTATCCTGGTAGAGTATCGTTGAGTGCGCTTTCCCGCTTGCGATATTGCAGAAAATACAGGAATCAACCATTTTGGACTTAAGCCAGGCATATCGTGAATAGAAGTATCTCAGGTAGGAGAGATTCATCAGGTTGAAGAAAGATCCGCAACTACTGATGCTGAACCTATTCTGCAACACACCGGGGAATGCACCGTATTCCCGTCCACTTTTCCGGGTACTCTGTAACGGTTGTGATCGAGAGGTAACATTGCTTTGGGCTAAGGAATCGGGCCGAGCTCGGGGGCACACATAATGTCATAGTATTCCAATTCCGTGGCTTTGTTCTGCTGGGCATAAGCCGCTGCATCAGTGCTGATCTGCCGAACCTGGTCCAAGTAACGGCGCGCGTCCACATCCCAATAGCGCGGCAGGGTCATGAGCGGATCAGCGGCTGAACCCTCGGGGAGGAAGTATGGTCGCTGAGGATCATTCTGGTCACTTTGCGGAACCCAGTTGAACATGATTGGGCCACGCGGGTTGGTTGTGAAGCCAAGTTTATATCCTGCCTGTCGCGCGACCTGCACCGCTTTGGGGGTGAACCCGCCGCCGGGCCAGATATAAGCAATGGGCGTCTTATTGAAGTTCTTTTGGATGTACTGCATCGAGCCGTAGAGCTCGCTGTGAATGTAGTCGTCGCTTGAATTGGGGCCGATCGGGATATTGTGAATGACGCCATGCGCCTGATAGTCGACCCAGCCCTGAGCAGAGAGGGCGACGTTGCCGGGCAAGTTTGTCCTCCCGATGGAGTCGTCCAGGCTGATCCACCCATTGACCACCGGCCAACCCCATTGTTGAAAATACGGGAGAAAATGATCGGTAAAATTCTGCGCGGCATGACGATCGTCCTGCACGAGAAGGACCGACCGTTGGGGTATCTTTGCGTTCGAGTAGAGGAAATCAGCCAGCTGCTGCGTATAAATTGCCTGGAAGCCCATGTCGTGCAGATCATTCATTAACTTCTGAAAATCCTGGTTGCTGATCTCGTTTGCCGCAGAAGCCGGGCTTTTGCTAATGGTATGGAACATGACCACCATCACGGCCGTGCCAGGCGCGGAATTGGTGGACGCCCACTTGTCCTTTAGATACTGGCAGCTATCTTGAATATAGGTATGCGGCGTATCCAACGGGTTGAGTGACCCAGCCTGGAACGTGGAGGGCAGCGCGGGCGGTGTGCGCAGCGCGGTGGGTGTGGGGACGGGCGTCTCCGTAGGAACTTTCGTCTCAGCCGCTCTAGTCTGGTGAATGGAGGCGAGCGCTGTCTGCACAGCCAGCGTTATCTGGGCATTGACATCCACGGAGGGGGTTCCGGGTTGGCAGGCGGTCAGGATAAGGATCGCCAATATAACAATCGAAAGAATTGAGATGGTATGACGAGACATGGGACAAATTCTACCTTAAACAGGAAGGGACGCCTGCCTGAAGCAGGCGTCCCCAATATCTGATAAGGGAAAAACTCTGTTAATCGTTACTCTCACCCTTGATGAAGGCTTCCACCATATCACGGCAAATGTTATCGCGGAACTGTTTTGGGGGGGTCTTGAAGAAATACGAGGATGGACCAACGATCGGGCCAGACAGGCCGCGATCCAGCGCGATCTTGGCGCAGCGCACGGCGTCGATCACCACACCAGCGGAGTTAGGGCTATCCCACACCTCGAGCTTGGTCTCGACGTTGAGAGGCACATCGCCGAAGGTGGTTCCTTCCATACGGATATAGCACCACTTCCGGTCGGACAGCCACGGGACATAATCCGAGGGGCCCACGTGCACGTTATTCGCACCAAGGTCGTAGGGGATCATGCTGGTGACAGCACCGGTCTTCGAAATCTTTTTCGATTCCAAACGCTCGCGCTCGAGCATGTTCAAGAAGTCGGTGTTGCCGCCGAAGTTGAGCTGGTAGGTGCGATCTATACGCACGCCGCGGTCGACAAACAAACTGGTCAAGGCCCTGTGCAAGATGGTTGCCCCAACCTGCGATTTAATATCATCGCCGAGCAGCGGCAATTTGGCTTCGCGGAACCTTTTTGCCCAGTACTCCTGTGAGGCGATGAAAACCGGTATGCAATTTACGAAGGCACAGCCGGCTTCCAGAATCTGTTCGACGTACCACTTGGTGGCCATCTCCGAGCCCACCGGCAGATAGGAAACGACCACATCCGTTTTTGTCTCCCTGAGCAGCTGCACAATGTCGGCTGTAGGGCCGGGGGCTTTCACGATGACATCTGTAAGATACTTGCCCAGGCCGTCGTGGGTCATGCCGCGCACAACGGGTACGTTTAATGTGGGGATCTCACTGAACTTGTAGGTATTATTCGGCGCCGCAAAGATAGCTTCACAAAGATCTTTACCAACCTTGGTTGCATTGATATCAATCCCGAGGGTAAATTCGATATCACGGACATGATAACCACCCAGATTGACATGCATGAGCCCCGGGACGGTCGCATCATCAGGCGTATCCTTGTAGTATTGCACGCCCTGCACCAGCGATGAGGCGCAGTTGCCAACGCCGATGATCGCCACGCGAACTTTCTTTTTTGCCATACGTTTGTCTCCTTCGAAACGAGTATAATTTTGCTACTTGTGCAGTATTCTGTAGCTATTCGAGCCCGACTTCCAGTTTGTCCTGCAGGTTATGAACTCAAATTCAGCACTTAATACAAAAGGCAGCACGACCCAAGAACGATTGCGCCGCTTCGAGCGGCTTTCTGAAGTGATGCGTGCCCTCGGCAGGGCGATTGAACTTGAACCTTTTTTGCAGAGAATAGTCTCGGCGGCGTGCGAACTGACGGACAGCGAGGCAGCTTCTGTTTTGGAGCTGGACGAGCAGGGCCAGTCCCTGCGCTTCCTGGCGGCGCCATTGGCTCACCGGGACGCGCTACGGGGAATGCTGGTGCCGGTACAAGCCAGCATCGCTGGTTGGGTGATCCGTGAGCAAAAACCACTCCGCTGCCAGGATGTAACAAAAGATGACCGGCATTTCCGCGAGGTGGATTTCACTTTAGCCTACCAGACCCATTCCCTACTGGCAATTCCATTGATCGTCGGCGGAAAAGCGGTAGGCGTGCTGGAAGCAGTCAATAAGAACAAGGCTCATTATACCGAGGATGATGTCTTAATTCTAGAGACGCTGGCAGCGCCGGTGGCACTTGCTATTCATAACATAAATCTTCAACGCCGCATAGAAGCGAGTTCCACTCAACTGTCCGAACTGGATCAACTGAAAACTGATTTCATTGCAATCACGTCCCATGAGTTACGGACCCCCCTGGGCGTGATCCTGGGCCATGCCACCTTCCTGCGCGAATTGCTTGATGAGACATACAGCGAGCAGATGGATGTCATCATCAAGAACGCCTCGCAACTCAAAGAGATCATTGAAAGCCTGGCAAGCATGGATAATTACAAGACAGGCGAGGCCCGCCTCCACCAGAAAACGGTTTCGATGAAAAACCTGATCGAGGAAGCAACCGCTTCTTTCACAGATATGGCAACCACACGAAATATTACATTGACCGCTGAATCCACGGACCAGGATCTGTTCGTTCTGGCCGATGAAACCAAGATCTCAATCGCCCTCAACAACCTGGTCAAAAACGCGATCACCTTTACGGACGACGGCGGACATGTCGTGGTAAAAAGCGAAGCCCTGCCGGGCTTTGTCAAAGTGTCGGTGATCGACGATGGCATTGGCATCCCGAGTAAGGATCTGCCGCATATATTCGAGCGTTTCTTCCAAGTCGGATCGCACCTGACGCGCCGTCACAACGGGATGGGGCTGGGGCTGTCAGTTGCAAAAGTAATGATCGAGATGCACGATGGGCGAATCTGGGCAGACAGCACGGAGGGGAAGGGAAGCAACTTCACGTTCCTCCTGCCGCTCAAAGCGATCGAAGCCGAAGCACCCACGCAAGTATTACCACCTTAATCGCTCCGGCAGCCCATGGATCCAAAAGCAGGTCGTTTCAAGGAACCCTCCTTTGTTATTGCCGGGCGTATCACACGCGAGTATATTCTGCCACCCTTTGGTATGCCGCTGCTGGATGCTCCCGGCGGCAGCGCGCTCTATGCGGCGGGTGGTTTCATCGTTTGGGAAAAAGATATTGGTCTGCTGGCAACTGTCGGAGAGGATTATCCGCGTCCGTGGCTGAAGCAGATCGAAGCGCACGGTGTGGGTATTGCGGGGATCCAAGTGCTCCAGAAGAGCCTGGACTTACGCAGCTTTCGTGCGTACAACGAGAAATTCGAGGTCACCCACGGCACACCGGTATCGCAGTTTGCGCGGCGGGAACTTACCTTCCCCAAGGCTCTGCTCGGGTATCAGGAACCGCCGGAGAAATCCAAGGATGCAAGGAAAACTCATGCGATCCCAGCCTTACCCCTGGAGATCCCTGCTGACTACTACCAGCCACGTGCCGTACACCTTTGCCCGCTGGACTTTGAGATCCACAACCAGCTTATCACTATCTTTCGAGCGGGCTCCGTCACAACAGTCACGCTCGACCCCTCGCCGGATTACATGGTCCCATCTTTTTTCAGGAATTTGCGCGTGCTTATTGCGGGATTGACCACCTTTCTTCCGTCGGAGGAAGAGCTGCGCCGTCTCTTTTGGGGCAAAACTCATGATCTGTGGGAGATGGCTGCGGCGATCGGCGAGTACGGCTGTGAGATCGTTGTTGTAAAACGCGGCGGGCAAGGACAGGCGATCTTCGATGTAAAAGGCAACCACAAATGGGAAGTGCCTGCTTATCCCGCGCGTCCGGCGGATCCCACCGGCGTGGGAGATGCATTTTGCGGCGGGTATCTGGCGGGCTTCAGAAAAACCTATGACCCTCTACAAGCTGCACTGTATGGAAATGTATCGGCCTCGCTCAAGGTGGAGGGGAGCGGCGCCTTCTATCCTTCGGAGGTGCTGGCGGGCCTGGCAGAGGCGCGGTTGGATGCGCTAAAAAATCTGGTACGCGCGGTTTGAAACGGGGATTCTAAACAAAATGGATAATGACTATTTAGACCGCTTGCTTGTTCTAGCCATTCGTATTCAACAAATCCCGGCGCCGACCCTGGACGAGAAGCAGCGCGCCGAATTTGTTCGCGAACAATTTGTCAACGAGGGGCTGCAGGACGTATCTGGCGACTCTGCCGGAAACGTCTTTGGGCGTTTGGCAGGCAAAGGCACAGAACGACCGTTGATCATCTCGGCACATCTTGACACCGTTTTTCCCAGAAATACCAGCCTGCATTCCACGCGTCAAGAAGAGCGCATCTATGGGCCGGGCATCGGAGACAACTCATTGGGAGTTGCCAGCCTCTTTGGATTGTTATGGCTCATACGCCAACGAGATCTGGAATTAGCGGGGGATATCTGGTTGGTTGCAAACGTAGGTGAGGAAGGCCTGGGCGATCTGCGCGGCATGAAGGCCGTAGTGGAGCGCTTCGGATCGGAGGTTCAGGCCTATCTGGTGCTGGAGGGAACCGCACTCGGGCACATTTACCATCGCGCCATAGGTGTGCAGCGGTACCGGGTCAGGATGCGAACTGTGGGCGGACATTCGTGGTCGGATTACGGCCAACCTTCCGCCATTCATGAGCTGGCACAGCTCGTAACACAAATCACTGCACTGCCGGTACCCGTAAGCCCTCGTACCACGTTAAATGTAGGCTTGATCAGTGGCGGGACGGGAATTAATGTGCTGGCTGCAGAGGCAATGCTCGAACTGGATTTGCGTTCGGAGGCAATCGAGGCTCTGGCTAACCTAGTCCGACGGGTGGAGGAAATTATCAGGTCCAAGCAGCAAGAGGGTGTATCGGTCGAAATGGAAGAAATCGGAAGGCGCCCAGCCGGCGAAATCTCCCGGGATCATCCGTTGGTAAGGCTGGCTGACGAATGCCTTTCTGCGCAAGGTCTCAATGCCACGTTCACCGCCGGTTCAACAGATGCCAATGTACCGTTGAGCCTTGGGTATCCCGCTCTAGTTCTGGGGATCACGACGGGCGGCGGCGCGCATACCGTCCATGAATATATTGATACCAAACCCGTGGAAAAAGGGATGGAGCAACTGATTGGTTTTGTGAGCAAGGTCTGGGAGCCCCGGTAATCAAGAAGGCTCACTTCAATCCAAGCAGCTCATACACATCCAATGGTTTATTCTTGCCTTTGACCGTCAGTGGGGTAAACGCTTTTGCGTTCACTTGTTTCTTAACGCGCTCATAAGCTTCGCGGCTGAGCAGAATTTGATTCCGGGCAGAATTTTCCTGGATCCTTTTTGCTGTATTGATGCTGTCGCCAATGGCCGTGTAGTCGAGGCGTTTGTCTGTGCCGATCAAACCCAGCACGGCCTCGCCATAATGAATGCCCAAACCGAAATCGAGATGCGCCTCCCGGGGCAATTCCTTATGCAATTTTGCAATCGCTTCACGTATTGACAGGGCTGTCTTGACTGCGCGAAGGGTATGATCGGGTTGGGGCAGCGGGGCGTTATACCAGGCCATAATGGCGTCGCCCAGGAACTTATCGACGGTGCCTTCATATTCGAGCACGGCCTCCGCCGCGGCGGCGAGGTAACGATTTAGCACGGCCACCAGGTTTTCAGGCGTTTGTTTTTCGCTGTAACTGGTAAAGCCGCGAATATCCGCGAACAAGATGGTGATCTCCGTTTTCTTGCCACCAATCTGCAGGCTTTTTGGATCGAGCTGGTCGAGCACGGCCGGGGAAACCATCCGTTCCAACAGGCTGCGCTGTGCCTCGAGCTTCTTGCGTTCGGTAAGGTCGTCCAGCACAATGGCAATGCCCTGGGTTTTTTGACCGGCATCCTTCAGGGGGGACAAGTTTAAACGCCAATCCATATTTCCGCGTTGAGGGTCGGTATGGCTTATCTCAAGGTCGATGACAGCCCGGTCCGTGGCGCGGACCTTCAGGAGATGAGGCTCGATATCCCTCGACGCAGAGGCCAGCACCTCATCGAGGTGATGACCCAGGATGTTTGGCATGTTCAGACCCAGGATGGCTTCCGCTGCGCGGTTGCAGAGCATAACCTGGTTTTGTATATTTGCAGTAATCACACCGCTGGCAATGGAGGCAAAGACATTGTCCATCAGGTTCTTGAGCCCGGTCACTTCTTCGAGGGTTTGTCGCAGCGAAGCAAACAGGCGGGCATTATCTATGGCCACCGCGGCCTGGTTGGAAAAATCAACCAACAGATCGCGCTCAGCCTCGGCGAAGATGCCGCTGCGGATGCGGTTGTCGGCGTAGATGACGCCGATCAGCTCGTTCTTGACTTTCAGGGGTACGCACAAGATCGAACGCAAATTGAGGGCGACGATGCTTTCCTGTCCGACGAAACGCTGATCCTGCTGCGCGTTGGTAGTGATAATTGGCTCGCCGGTCTCGATCACTCGCTGGACGATCGTCCGGCTGGTGGCGGCTTCGCCAGACTTGATGGACTCTTGTTCCCAGTTGCGGGCCACCTCGGTGACCATCTCACCTTTTTCATTGCGCAGCATCAGGAAACCGCGCTCGGCATGTGTGAGGTGCACAATGTTGTCCATTACGATCCGCAGCACCGCGTCGAGCTCAAGCGAAGAGTTGACCACACCCCCAATTTTGGCCAGAGCCATCGAATTGCTTCGCTCGGCTTCGAATACCTCTATTTTTTCCCTGAGGCCGGCCAGGGCGTCTGCAAGTTTGGTTATGTCCTGAAGGGAATTGGCGGGGAGATCGCGCGGTTTCTTCTTTTGGAAGGCATCACGCAGTTGGCCGGCCTGCACGGCAAGGGCATCAATTTGTGCGCGGAGGGTGGTGGATTGAGAATTATCAATAGCCATTTTTTCCTGATTACCCTTTGCCTTATGATGATTTGGATATGTACACGGAGACGGACCCCATTTAATAAACAGGGTGTCCCGAAGAGAGTGTCACTCTATTTTCCCATCGGAAAATGATAAGAGCCCTTATCTTGAGTATACATCACGACCATCTATTGCATTCAAGATATTTTGTATGCGGGCCTGCAGCGTATGCAGCACTATGAGCACGCCGGCGCGACGTGCGCGTGAGTTATCTGCGGGCCGCTGCGTAAACAATCGGGACTCGAACTCGTGAGTTAATGCGTCAATATCTTCCGCTGCCGAGGGGAGCAGCTTCTTCAGTAGCCGGCTTCGTTCAGCAGCCGTCGCATACATAGGCTGCGGCTTACCAAGCTGGTTCAAGCTCCAATTAATGCTGGCGAACGAGCGCTCAACCGGCTCCAGTTGATTCCAACGTGACCAGGTCTCGAGCCACGCCGGTGGAGTGATACCGCTGCGTTGGAGAGTTGCCGATAAACGAACCGGCATGTAAGTCAGTACGCGATAACGTTGAATCAGGAGAGCAGCCAGCGCAATCACGAGCAGAGCTGACCCGATGATAAGGGCCCTGCCCGGCAATGTCTGGCTAAACGGTAAATTATTGGCGGCAGGCGTTTTTTCGAGGCTGGTGGATGGTAACTGGCCTTCGTCTCTGCCTATCAACCTCTGCGGAATGATTGCGCCCGAAGCAGGCCCATTGGCCTGAGGCGGCGCAACGGGACGAACAAGGGGATCTTGATTTACAGTGGGTTCGAACTCCACCCAGCCCGTACCGGGGAAATACACTTCGGGCCAGGCATGAGCATCGCGTTGCCTGACTATATAGGTGCCAGCCTGGTCCTGACCCTGGGCAAAGCCCACCGCCATTCTTGCAGGAATCCCAACCGAACGCAGCATCAACACTTCTGCAGAGGCGTAGTAATTGCAAAAGCCTTTTTTGTAATCAAAGAGTATCCACAGAACCGGGTCGTGATTTGCCGGCGGAACGGGCACGGTTGTAACGTACTGAATGTTGGCACGCAGATAGTCTGTTATGGCTGTGGCTTTATCGAACGGATTATCCTGTCCCTCGGAAATTTTTTGAGCCAGGGCCTGAATTTGGGACTCGATGTTTTGGGGGACCTCGAGATAACGATCCTTGACCCATTGAGGATACAGTGTTCCGGCGTTCTGCAGCTGCTGAATATTTGGATCAGCGATCTCGGCGCGGACCTCATAGCGCCCGCCCTTGCGGATCACGGAGGTTGACTCCCAGGAAAGCACGTCATCAAGCCCGGTATCAGTGAGTGTGGCAACCACTTTGCCGGGGCGGTCGACCCAAACGGGCTGAGCCGGGGCGTAGATCAGAGTCTGAGAAGGGAATTGAACCGTGAACTGCAGCAATGCCGCCGAGCGACTGTCGGCGTCCGGAATCTTAAGGTCACTGTCCTCCGGATGAGAAAGGAGAGTAGATGCAGGCGAACTGGACCACTGCCCATTCATGTAATGGTCATAGACGCGTCCCTGCCAGTAAAATCGCACAATAGATGCCGGCTCATTGACAGGCTGGACTGTAAACACGGTCTGGTCACCCTGACCTGCATCTCGCCCGAGGCCGAGCGTGGCTCCGTAATAGTTGCCTGAGGCTTTGCCATAACCTCCCTGCAGGGGTTTCACCGCGTTGGACAACCGGTCGACTAGAGGCTTGGTGAACCTGTTCCAGGCATCGGTGGCGCCCTGGGAGCGGGAAAGCGAGGTGGGTATCAGCCAGGCGATAACCACTGCCAGGGCCACAGTGGTAAACAGGCTGCCGAAGATGTTTGACCAAGCTTCCTGGTTGATGAACACGCGCTGTTGAGTCCAATTAGCACGGTTTCGTAAATAGTATTCACGGCCAAGCAAAAGCAATGCGAACAGAATAAATATCGCCAGCCACCAGGAGGCATTCGCCTGATAGTTGGCATAAACCTGGACGAGAAGAATGGTGATACTGGAAGGGAGAACGGCAACCAGAAAATTGTCGTGGCGCACCAGCCAATAGCCCGCGGCGAGTGAGATCAACCAGAACATGAGGCAAGCAAAAGCAACGAAGAACAGCGGATCGGTGACCGGTTTCCGCTGCAGAAATTGATTTAGAGATATCAGCAGGATCCTGCCCACGTGGGCAAGCTGATCGAGGGTGTTCTTATCTGAGACCGCACCGGTAAGCTGGAGCGGCAGTAGGACCACAGTGTAACCGGCCACCAGCAAGACCACCGAGCGACGTCCAAACCGGCTGGCTCCCAGAGCCAAACCAAGGACCGTGCCCAGGGCGGCCAGAGCCTGTGCGAAATAAAGGAAGGTTGCCCAGTTAGTGGTCACCAGACGCGCGCAGGCCACCTGGATGAGCAGGAACAGCAGTGAGGCTGATAACCAATCCCAATTACGGGCCGCGGACTTTTCCATATTCTGAGTTTACATTAGTTACGGCATGGTCGTCAAATGCAGGCGGGGCGGTTGTTGTTTCATATCAAATTAGCCCGGGGAAAAATAAGAGTAGGCTATCTGATATAATCATCGTCGTTTACACTAACCTTCAAGATGGGATTGGGATGACGCTCGAAAGAGGAACACTTCTCCATAAAAGGTATCGAATAGTTGAAATTCTTGGCCAAGGGGGAATGGGCTCAGTCTACCGCGCTGTGGATGAAAACCTCGGTGTGGATGTGGCCGTCAAGGAAAATCTGTTTACCACGGACGAATATTCCCGGCAATTCCGCCTCGAAGCAGTGATCCTGGCGAGTCTGCGGCATCCCAACTTGCCGCGCGTGTCCGATCATTTTGCAGTCGGCGACCAGGGACAATATCTGGTCATGGACTTTATCGAAGGCGAAGACCTGCGCCAGCGCATGGAGCGCATGGGGACGGTTACCGAGGAGGATGCCGTAATGGTGGGGGCTGCCATGTGCGATGCGCTCGTGTATTTGCACACACGCAAGCCATCCATCCTGCACCGCGACATAAAGCCAGGTAATGTTAAGATCACGCCAGAAGGCAACATCTTTCTGGTGGACTTTGGGCTTGCGAAGCTGGTACAGGGTACGCAGGCCACTACAACCGGCGCCCGGGCCATGACCCCGGGTTACTCTCCGCCTGAGCAATACGGTACGGCGCGCACCGATCCGCGGACGGATATTTATTCGTTGGGGGCCACCCTGTATGCGGCATTATCGGGCATGATCCCCGAAGACGGGCTGGCGCGCGCCATGGACAACGCACAGCTTACACCGCTTCGCAAACGCAATGCCAAGATCTCCCGGCGCTTGGCGGCAGCCATTGAGAAGGCCATGGCGGTCGATCCGGCGGATCGCTATCAGGACGCTGAAGAGTTCAAGAAAGCACTGCTTAGTGCCACCTCCAAGACAGAGAGACAAACCGGGGAGTTTACCGTTGTCCCCCCGCCCGATATTCCGATTCCTCCAACGCAACGAAGCAGGGAGGTCAGGAACAGTGCACGGGCAGGCGATGGAGGGGCTTCGCTGCTGCCTCCCATGGCCGATGACGGCAAACCTTTCGTTTCCCCTGCCAAACGCCGCCGCCGCACGAGCTGCGCGTGGATATTGATCTTATTGCTAATGATCGCGGCCGGTACGTGGTACATTATTTTAAATTTCTCGCCCGACAAGTTCCCGGTCAACCTGCTGGCATCGCTGCCTTTTATCGAACGCCCTTTGCCAACCTCAACCTCCACGGCAACGGCGACCGTACTGCCCACAGCGACCATGATCGAGCCAACTGCCACGAGTACCCCAACAGCGACGATCACGTTGACTCCTACGCTCCCTCCTGCCGTCGTAGCAACACAGACTCCCAATGAAACACAAATTGCCATGCCTACACCCATCGGCGGTGGGGTCGGCCAGATTGCTTTTGCCTCTGATCGTTCAGGTATTCCGCAAATTTATATAAGCGACCTGACAGCAAACAAAGTGGCACCCATAACAAATGTGTCAAATGGTGCGTGTCAACCTGCATGGTCCCCGGATGGACTGCGACTTGCCTTTGTTTCGCCCTGCATGAAGCGGGTGGATATTTCTGAGAATCCGCCAAAGGATACTGCACTGTATGTGATCAACGCGGACGGCTCGAACCTCACGGCCCTGCCGACCGCACCCGGCGGGGATTTTGAACCCGCCTGGTCACCCGATGGAAAGCGCATTGCCTTTACCTCACTGCGTGACGGCTTTATGCAAATCTACACGATCAATTTGGATGATCTTTCCGTGACACGGTTAACCGACACCGGTCCGGAGGAGATCACCAGACAACCTTCCTGGTCGCCAATCAACAATCAGATCGTATTTGCCTACAAGCGCTTTGGAGCATACCAAATCTGGACCATGACGGATACAGGCCAAGGTCAACAGCAGATCGTGAGGAGCGGACAGCAGTATTGGGATTACCGGCCCTTATGGTCTGCTGACGATAAATCGGTGATATTTATTCAACGTAACGCGAGTGCCCCGGTACTTCCGTGGGCGATGTTTATTTCTTATGAGAATCGCAACAAGGCGGTAGCCAGCCAGCTGAGCATAAAACCGCTGCCGGTTGAGAATGTCCATTTGTCCCCCGATGGCCTTTGGCTGGTCTTCGAAAGCATCAGCACGGATAACAACCGCGATATCTTTTACTCGCTGGCGAACGGGGACCAACGCACGCAGTTGACCAAGGACCCGGGTGTGGATTTTGACCCGGCCTGGCGGCCAGCAGCAAACCCTTAATTCGATAGCTGGGGAGCAGGTCCGCTCCAAAAAGAAACAGTTTTGCCATTTTTTTGTTGGGCTCCGGAATATAGAACGGCAAGAAAACGAGTAAGGCGGCTAGTCGCGCCGCCTTTTTATTTTCTTACACTCCTCTTATTGACGCTCCCCTTGCCCGCATGATATGATTCAATTCATATTGTGCTTTTTCGCAGCTTTGTGTCCAAGTACCCTGCTTCATTATGCAGTGATCAGGGACGGATTTGATGCTGTGTATCCTTGGCACTCTCAGTGAGAGAGTGCCAAACTATGATAAATCATGACTGACCTGTCTGCACGACAAAAAGACCTGCTCCTTATCATCATCCGCGCTTACATCGATTCTGCCCAGCCGGTGGGCTCGAAGCGACTGGTGGAGGATTATCATCTCGATCTCTCCTCTGCTACCATCAGAAATGAGATGGGCGCGCTCACCGAAAAGGGATACCTGCGCCAGCCGCACACTTCGGCAGGCCGCGTGCCCACGGAGGAAGGTTACCGTTATTTTGTCAGTCAGATGATCGACCAGGCAAAACTGCCTGAGTTGGTGCAACATACCATTTTGCATCAGTTCGACGAGACCACTTCGGACGTTGAGCAATGGATGCACCTGGCGGCCTCGGTCTTGGCGTATCAATCACAGGGCGCCGCACTGATCACGGCGCCGCGGTCAGAAAAGGCGCGTTTTCAACACGTAGAGCTAATTTCGACCCAGGGCCGGCAGATCCTGATGGTGCTGGTCATTGTTGGAGGCGAAGTCACCCAGCAGCTGTTAACGCTGGCAGAGCCTGTTTCGCAGGAACGACTCAGCCAGACCGCCGCGCATCTTAACAGGCTCCTGATGGGCCGCCCGATGGATGAGATCGAAAATGTGCCTCGCCATTCGGACGCTCTTGAGCAGGATATCCTGACGCTCATCAGCCAGGATTACCATCGCCTGGCTGAAACTGTCTCAGGCACCATCTATACCGACGGGCTCACCAATGTGCTTTCCGAACCCGAATTTGCCGATTCCGATGAGGCCCGCCGCGCGCTCCGACTTTTGGAAGAGCGTTCCACTTTGCAGGACCTGCTTGCCCGCAAGACTGCTAACAGCGCATCCGGCGGGCTGCAAGTGCTGATCGGGGGTGAGAGCGGTTGGGAAGCCCTGCGTCAGTGTTCCGTAGTACTGGCACGTTACGGTGTGCCGGGTTTGGCCATGGGTACGCTCGGCGTGTTGGGACCGATGAGAATGCCCTATACCAGAACCATCCCAACAGTGAGGTTTGTTGCGGGATTATTGAGCGACCTGGTGAACGGCAAAATTGCAGGTGAATAAAGATCGGTATTCGAACGCCTTGATTGAATATCGGTTATCCAAAAGCGAAAAGAGAGAGTGAATTGAATGTCAGAGAAAAAGCGCCATAACCATAAAGACGATGAAGTTGCCCGGGACAATTCTCAAGAACCGGAAAACCTTGAAGCCACTGAAACCGGTGAAAGTGTAAGAATAGATGCAGATGCAGATGAGCTTGAGTCGCTGAGACAAAGGCTCGCCGAAGCAGAGGCCAAGGCCGTGGAGAATCTTGACGGCTGGCAGCGCGCGGTGGCCGAGTTCCAAAATTACAAGAAGCGTGTAGACCGTGATCGCGAGGCTGAAAAGACCTGGATGAAGGGTGAACTTGTGCGAAAAGTCCTGCCCGCTTTGGATGATCTGGAACGCGCACTGCTGAACCGCCCGGCTGGGGATCCGTGGGCAAACGGGATAGAGCTGATAACACGCAAGCTGCAGTCGATCCTGGAAGCGGAAGGTATAGAGCGCATTGACGCGCAGGGGAAAGCGTTCGACCCCAACTATCATGAAGCGATCTCTTACGAGCCCGCCGATGGGGTCGAGAGCGGCTCCGTGATTGCGATCATGCAGAATGGATACATGCTGGGTGACCGGGTGGTGAGGCCGGCGCTGGTGCGGGTAGCGAAATAATTTTCAAACGATTCATCGCGCAATCGTTGAGTCCATCAAAGGAGAACTTATTCAAATGGGTAAAATCATAGGTATCGATCTGGGGACAACCAATTCTGTTGTGGCAGTGATGCAGGGCGGTGAACCAATTGTGATCCCGTCCGCCGAGGGCGAAAGACTGGTGCCCTCCGTTGTGGCGGTCAATAAGAATCATGAGCGGCTGGTGGGACGGGTGGCGCGCAACCAGGCTATTATCAACGCGCAGAATACAGTCTTCTCGATCAAACGCTTCATGGGGCGCAAATTCGACGATCCGGAAGTGGAGCGCACGAAGAAGCGGGTTCCCTATGAAGTGGACGAAGCCTCGAATGGTGATGTGCGCGTAAAGCTGGACGGCAAGGATTACAGCCCACCCGAGGTATCGGCCATGATCCTGGCGAAGATGAAGGCAGATGCAGAATCCTATCTGGGCGAACCGGTTACACAGGCGGTGATCACCGTGCCGGCTTATTTCAACGATGCGCAGCGCAACGCCACCAAGGACGCAGGCAAAATCGCGGGCCTGGAAGTGATGCGAATCATCAATGAGCCAACGGCCTCCTCGCTGGCTTATGGACTCGATAAAAAGAAGAATGAAGTGATCGCGGTCTATGACCTGGGCGGCGGCACTTTCGATATTTCCATCCTGGATGTGGGCGACGGGGTCTTCCAGGTGCGCTCGACCAGCGGCGATACCTTCCTGGGCGGCGATGATTTTGACCAGCGCCTCATGGATTACCTGGCCGACCAGTTCCAGAAAGATAATGGCATTGACCTGCGTCAGGACCGGCAGTCCTTGCAGCGTTTGAAGGAAGCCGCTGAAAAAGCCAAGATCGAGCTATCGACCACGATGCAGACGGAGCTGAACCTGCCTTATATTACAGCCGATGCAAGCGGGCCGAAACATCTGGTTACCACCCTGACCCGCTCGAAGTTCGAGCAGCTCACTGCTGACCTGGTTGACCGAACCATCGCGCCCCTTAAGCAGGCATTAAGCGATGCCAGCCTTACGGCCGGCGATATCAACGAGGTTGTGATGGTGGGCGGTATGACACGTATGCCTGCCGTGCAGGACAGAGTACGCGCCTTTTTTGGGAAGGAACCACACAAGGGCGTCAATCCGGACGAAGTGGTGGCGGTCGGGGCCGCCATCCAGGCGGGTGTGCTGGGCGGTGAAGTGAAGGATATCCTCCTGCTCGACGTAACGCCGCTTACACTCTCGGTGGAAACCATGGGCGCCATTGCGACGCCGCAGATCGAACGTAACACCACCATCCCCACCCGGCGCAGCCAGACCTTCTCGACGGCTTCGGACAGCCAGACGCAGGTGGAGATCCACATCCTGCAGGGCGAACGACCGATGGCGGCCGATAACAAATCGCTTGGCAAATTCATCCTGGATGGAATCCCTCCCGCGCCGCGCGGCGTTCCACAGATCGAGGTAACGTTCGACATCGATGCCAATGGGATCCTCAAAGTGACCGCTAAAGACAAGGCCACAGGACGCACCCAACACATCACGATCACCGCCTCCTCCGGATTATCAGATGTTGAAGTCGAGAAGATGCGGCAGGATGCCGAGGCGCATGCGGATGAGGATCGAAAACGCAAGGAGATGATCGAAGTGCGCAATAACGCGGACAATACGGCTTATGCTGCCGAGAAGGCGTTGAAAGAGTTCGGCGATAAAGTGCCGGCGGAAGTCAAATCGGAGATCGAGACGAAAGTGGCTGACGTACGCAGTAAAGCCCAGGGCGACGACATGGAGGCGATCAAAGCCGCGACGGAAGCTCTGGGGCAAGCCATCCAGAAGATCGGCGCAAGTGTTTACGAGCAACCCAACCCGGAGGCCGGTGGGGCGGGCCAGCCCGGCGGCGAGCAGGGCGGGTCGGATGCCGGACCTGAGGTTGTGGATGGCGAAGTGAAGGAATGAAGAAAAGAGAGCAGAAAGTAGATAATTCGAGCCCGGTGGTTCATTCCGGAATAATTGTCTGTTCTCCAGGCTCTAATATCTAGCACCAGGAAATTATGAGCGATCGAGATTTTTACGATGTCCTCGGCATCGGGAGGAATGCCAGCGATGATGAGATCAAGGCTGCATTCCGCAGGTTGGCGCGGCAGTATCATCCCGATGTAAATAAAGAGCCGGATGCCGAGGAAAAATTCAAAGAGATCAATGAGGCCTACGGCGTCCTGTCAGACGCAGACAAGCGCGCGCGCTACGACCGTTTTGGACGCGAGGGCCTCGGCAATATGGGCGGCTTTCACGATTACACCACCGACTTCTCGGACATTTTCGATGAGCTGCTCGGCCAGTTTGGGTTCTCCATGGGCCGCTCGAGAAATTCACCACGGCGTGGACGCGATCTGCAGTTACAGGTCTCCCTGAAATTCGAGGAGGCCGTTTTTGGCGTTGAACGGGAGATCCAGTTCGAGCGTGAAGAACGCTGCTCGCGCTGTAATGGCTCTGGTGCGGAACCCGGAACCTCACCCACCCGGTGCTCCACCTGCGGCGGTCAGGGGCAAGTGCGACAGGTACGCCAAACCATTCTTGGGCAAATGATGCAGACTATAACCTGTCCGACCTGCCAGGGACGCGGCGAGGTGATCTCGTCACCCTGCCGGACTTGCCGGGGAAGCGGACTGGACCGGAAGCGCATCACCAAAAAGGTGCAGATCCCGCCGGGGGTGGATACGGGGACGCAGATCCGTTTGGCAGGGGAGGGCGAACCCGGGGCAATGGGTGGGCCGCAAGGCAGCCTTTTCCTTTTGCTGGCTGTACAGCCGCACAAATTCTTCAAACGCCGTGAGAACGATATTTTGTTGAACCTCGACATCAATGTCGCACAGGCCGTGCTTGGGGCGGAGGTCGAGGTACCGACCCTGGACGGCGATGAGAAGCTGAAAATTCCCAGCGGGACGCAGCCCGGCAAGGTCTTTCATATGAAAGGCAAAGGAGTGCCGCATTTGCGCCGCAAGGATCATCGCGGCGACCAGCTTGTAATGGTCAATGTAGAAATCCCATCGAAGCTGTCGAAAGAACAACGTGAGTTGTTCGAGCAGTTGGCCGCGACTCTGAGCACGACAGTCAAACCCAGAGAAAAAGGATTTCTGGATTGGCTGAATGACGCGCTGGGAGGCTGACCATGCACCCCGAGAGATCAGCTCTCGGGGTTCTTTGAGATGAAATGGGTTTTTGACAGTAATCCTGGTCAGAGAGCCCATAGGCGTATAAGACCGACCATTGTTCATAATGTCACCGTTTCTCCGAAGTTCCATATAAGACGTGCTCTATTCCATTTAGAATTTACGGGAGCGATCCATCCTGGTGACATTTTCCGATGCTGCTTTTAAGAGTCATATATCAAGTGGCTGGTCCCGGTGCTCATTGGACCAACTCAATGACCTGTCAGGCATCACTAGTATGTATATAGTCTGCGCGCAGTCCCGGTTTCTGCAATTCCACATATTCTTTTTCCTGGGGCATCCAGATGTTTCGCCATAGATCTGTGTTATCCACACCATCTCTGACTTTATCTCTTTCAACCCCACGATCAAAGCCTGCTTCGGGAGAACACTCTATCCAAACCCTGAAATCATATTTCTCCACAAAGCCTGAATGCAAGGCAGATACACCTTCGATGATCACTATCCCGCCCGGCTTAACCGTGCGCCAATCTTTCAACATGTTCAATCGCCATTCAAATATTTGATATTTTGCGTCGGCATCCATTTCCAAAGGTAAAAATACTTGTTCGGTAACACGAATTCTATCGGCCCTTCCCAGTTCGGGAGAATAGAAATCATCCAACTGGACGATCGAAACATCGGTCAGGTTTTCTCTTAGAGATTCGGAAAGTGTGGTCTTACCCGATCCGCCTACACCATCGATTCCAATAAGTAAGGTTTTATGTCTTCTCTGAATGTTAGTAATTCTTTGCAGCAAATCGTAAGGTGGCTTCATAGGCTGATTATATCCGTCGAGGCATGCACAAAAAAACACATGGGGACCTCGAGGTCTGGGTGATTCGCCGGCCGGGTCTCGAGGCCCGTGCTCAACTGCTCTTATAATGATGCTATCCCGATCTAGAAACTTTTATATAAGGAAAGCTTGACAATGTCTAATGAAATTCCAATTTCGAAGCGAACTCTCGGCAAAACCAACCTGTCGGTCACTCCAATTGGTCTGGGAATGATGGAGTTCTCCGGCGGCGGGGGATTAATAGGTTTTGCTTTTCCAACCATCTCCCAGGAGGAGAAAAACGCAACGGTGCGCGCCGGGCTGGAGGGTGGCGTTAACTGGTTCGATACAGCCGAGCTTTATGGAAGTGGAGTATCAGAGGCATCCCTGTCCAAAGCCTTGAAAGCGGCTGGCAAGCAGGATCAGGATGTGATCGTAGCAACCAAATGGTGGCCCCTCTTCCGTACAGCCGGCAACATAACGTGGACCATCGATGAACGCCTCCATTTTCTGGATGGATACAGCATCGGGCTTTACATGATCCACCAGCCCTTTGGTCTATCCTCGCACGAGGCCGAGATGGAAGCCATGGCTGACCTGGTGGAGGCAGGCAAGATCCGCTCCGTGGGGGTGAGCAATTTCAACCCGGAACAGATGCGCCGCGCGCATAAGACTTTGCAGAAGCGCGGGCTGCCTCTGGCGGTCAACCAGGTTAGATATAGTCTTCTGGATAGGACGATCGAAACCAGTGGCATCCTGGATACCGCGAAAGAACTGGGAGTCACCATTATTGCCTACACCCCCCTGGCTTCAGGACTGCTCACCGGCAAGTATCATAAAAACCCTGACCTTTTGAAGAAAAAACCATTCTTCAGGCGCGCAAGACTGCAGCCCGACATTGAAAAAAGCAGGGTGCTGGTCGCAGCCCTTGAAGAAATCGGAGTGAAGCATAACGCGACTCCCGGGCAGATCGCGCTGAACTGGCTGATCTACTTTCAAGGGGACATCGTCGTGACCATACCGGGAGTGACAAGGGTTTCGCAAGCCGAGCAGAATGCGGGGGCCATGAGATTCAGGCTATCCACCGCGGAGATGGCACAATTGGACGAACTTTCCCGTTCTTTTCGATGAATCCAGTCACGTGACCCCTCCAAGTGATGAGGGTGATAGAAAACGGATTCCGCGGAAAGAAAGGATCTCCGCGCTGAAAGGGGGCGGTGTAGGAGGATGTTTATGGAAAAAAAAGAAGCGACAAAATTTCCCAGCCTCATTTTGCTTGTTCTCACTTGAGGCAGGAGTTTGAACCAAGCGCGACGGCTTTGGCGCGCAATGAACCAACAAAACTGTTGGGTGGCCGAGTGAATAAGCCTAAAAATTGCAAAATTTTGCGCATAGTCATTAGATTACGGGTAAATCTTATCGTAAACTAAATTAGGCTAGTACTTTTTTCCTAGTTGACATCGAGGGGGAGAGACCCTATACTGTGAACATCTTGGTCTGACCACCATACCACAGGAAATAAATGGCACCCATGAAAATTCAACCTATCGCACATACCTCCCTTACTGAAACTGCCGCCGGCAAGCTCTCCGCCTCCATTCTGGATGGCAGCCTGCTGCCCGGCACCCAGCTACCGCCCGAACGTGAGCTGATGAGCCAACTCGGGATCAGCCGCTCCACGCTCCGAGAGGCGCTCAAACGGCTCGAGGAAAACAAGCTGATCGAGTCGCGCCCTCATGTAGGCTGGTTTGCCCGGAAGATCAATGAATCGAATATGGCTCAGGCTAGAGAGCTGGCGCGCTTTGCTGCCGGAGCCTCGTCTAACCGCTCGGCAGCCAATGAACCGCCCACCGGGCCGCTGCGGGTGCCAATCGCGCCGGACAAACCCCTCCATATCCCCAACCTGAAAAGGGACCGCCTAGGAACCTTTGAGTTCATTTCGTGGTGGGAGCGCGAGAAAGTTCAGAACGCCAAAGTGATGGTGATCGGGGCCGGCGCTCTGGGCAATGAGGTTATCAAAAACCTTTCCCTGATGGGAATCGGAAACCTGTTCATTGTGGATTTCGATAAGATCGAGGCGGCCAACCTGAGCCGTTCCGTGCTCTTCCGTGAAGCTGATAATAATCGCAGCAAGGCCGAGATCGCCGCGGCCCGCGCCAAGTCGATCAACCCTGATATCCACGTCCAATACATGAATGGGGATGTGACCAGCCAGTTAGGACTGGGTCTCATCCGCCGCATGGATGTAGTGATTGGCTGCCTCGACAACCGTGAGGCCCGCCTGGCGGTCAACCGTTTCTGCTACTGGGTCAATAAGCCCTGGGTGGATGGCGCCATCCAGGAACTGCTCGGGCTTATGCGGGTCTTTGTCCCCGGACAGGGCGCCTGTTACGAATGCACGCTCACCGAGCAGGCCCTGCGCGATCTTTCCAGCCGCTATTCCTGCCCGTTGCTCGCCCGCCAAAATATCCTGTTGGGGAAAGTGCCAACCACCCCCACAATTGCTTCCATCATCGGCGGTATGCAGTCGCAGGAAGCCCTCAAGTTGATCAACGATATGCCGGTCGAGGCGGGCAAAGTGGTGCACTACAACGGGTTGGTCAATGAAATGCATACGACCGCATATTCAGCCCGCGACGATTGCGAGAGCCACTGGACATACGGCGACATTACCGAACTGCCGGCCCGTTCTGAACGCACCACACTGGCCGACCTGCTGCGCATTGCACGTGCAGACCTTGGGCCGGATGCGATGATCGAGCTCGACCAGGAGCTGATCACCCAGCTCGAGTGCCCCAACTGCCATACAGTGGAAATGATCCTGAAGCCGCTGAGCGAAGTGACCTTCGAGGCCGGGCATTGCCCCACCTGCGGCGAGCTGCGTGAATCCACACTTACCCATCTCATTTCGGGCGAAGAGAAATTCCTCCACCGGACGCTGTTCAGCGTAGGCGTGCCACCCCTTCATATTGTAAAGGCACATAATGGGGTTCAATACCGCTTCTACGAATTGACGGGTGACCTGCAGGATGCCCTGCACTTCCGACACTTTGAGCAGGCGCATATCAACCTTGCCCCTGTGCCCGCGCCCACCAAGAACCGGGTGCGTATCAAATCGGAAATAAAGTTGAAAGGTCCGGCCACGAGTCCAACCAGTGGCAGGCACGTCAAACTGCGCTGATCAACAATAGCAAAAAATAGAAAATAGCAATGCGAAACACGACCATGAGTCTCTATAACTCAGATCAGACTCCCGAGCAAGGACACCTAGTACGCAGAGTGATCCTATTGTTCTTACTGGTTGTGGCCCTTTCGCTGGGGCTGGTCATTTTGTTCCGACAAAAAAGCGGCTTCCCGCTCCTATTGTTCAACATTCTGGCCGACGCGACCCTGGGCCTGCTACTTGGACTGGGAACCCGGGTGGCCCTGCAGCAAGCCAACGGGTTCGTCCAAGGCGTGGTCTCTGCGGCTTTGGTTTTGGTAGGCCTGGCAGTGTTGGGCTACTTTACCGGATGGAGAAGCGGTATCGGTCCATTGGAAGTGGGTTTCGTCAGCGTGAATTGGCTCAACTGGGCCCACATCCCGCTGCAGCTACCACTTCAATTCGATCGCAGCCGAATGGACCTGATTGACCTGGCACAGATGGTGATCGGCATAGACACAGCCTGGGTGGCCTTGCGGGCATGGAGAAAAACCCCGCGGATCACCGGGCAGAGGAGTTCCATTACGCCTCCCGTTAGAAGCCGAACCAGGGCCCACCCGGCGCCCAGGGCGATCACGCCGAATGTGTTCTCAGTTTCAAGCAATCATCATACTCCGGCCGTTTCCAGCGCCGCCCCAAAGGCCAAAAAGAAGAGGACCGGGCGTCCGGTGATCTCGATGCGAAAGCCGGATCCCAAGCCGTCCCGTAAGGCCCGGGCATGGAACCCCATGCACCGCAAGCCAGAGCTGCAGATCGCGGTTTATGAAGAGCATCGTTGTCCATACTGCCTGGAGATCGTCACTCGTAATGATCCCCGCGGAACCGTGGAATGCCAGGTTTGTCACGCCTTGCACCACAAGGATTGTTGGGATATCACCGGCACCTGCCAGGTGCCGCATCTAAATACCTAACTTTGGAGAGAAACCTATGCCTGATATAAATGTAACCATAGTTCTGCCAAGCGGTGGTGCACGTACCGCTGAAGTCCCGGACGATGTAGTTGTGAAAGAGCTAATGCCGGAGTTCACTTCCCTGCTGGAACTGCCGGTCACCGGTCCGGATGGACGCGCAATGACGTATCGTCTCGATAGCAAAGCGCTTGGCCGCGAGCTCAAAGAAGAGGAAACACTCTCCGCGGCGGGCATACCGCAGAACGATCGCCTAATGCTAACGGCCGATATTACAGCGGGTGCGGAAGGCACCAACGTCGTCTCCGAGAGTCCTCGTATGCGAAGGCTGAAGGCCGATTATGAACTGATGTCGGACCTGGCTGGCCGCACCGATATGATCAGCTTCGTGGCCCAATCGCCACGGCCCAACCTGCCCCCGGAGCGCTACATTGTTACGTTCAAATGCAAAAGCATTTCGACCGTTGATCGCCAGGGCAACCCAGTTTACAGCGAACATCATCAGGTGGAGATCTATCTCCACAACCAGTATCCGCAGCGCTGGCCGGGCATGAAGTGGATGACGCCCATCTGGCACCCGAACATCAACCATTTGAATGGAAGTGTCTGTATCGATGCCGCCTGGTGGACGGCCAGCCGCTCGCTGGACCGGCTCGTGATCATGCTGGGTGAGATGCTCCAATATAAGAATTACCACGACGACCCCACCAAACCGCCCTTCCCGTGGGACCCCGAGGCGGCGCGCTGGAGCCGTGAATACCGCAAAACTCATCCCAATATATTCCCGGTGGATAAACGTGAGCTGATGCGTCCCGAGCGTGTAAAACTCAATGCCGGTGCAAAAGAAGAGGCCAAGAAGAAACCGAGCATTAGCATCAAATTATCGAAGGCTGCTCCCCAGGTCGCCTCGAAACCGGCCACGAGGATCGCACCGCAGGCCAGCTCGAAATCACCCATCAAACCGAAGGCCAAGATCCGTCTCAAATAGCGATTTTCCCGCGTTGTGCAAACCGGTTTTGCAAGTAGTACGTTCGCGTAAGTCTCATCAGATTCAGAAAGGAGTTTAGTCATGCCAGACGTACCTGTCACCATCGTTCTCCCCTCAGGAGGTACCCGCAATGCGGAAGTTCCGGATGATGTACCGGTGAAGGAATTGCTGCCGGAGTTGACCACGTCCCTGGAACTGCCCGTCACGGGCCCGGATGGACGCGCCATGTCCTATCGCATGGACAGCAAGGCGCTCGGCCGTGAGTTGAAAGAGGATGAAACCCTTTCACAGGCCGGCATCCCGCAGAACGACCGGCTGATGATGACCGCCGATGTAACGGCGGGATAATCAAGCTGAGATCCCCCACCCTCATCCGTCCTGCGATTTGGCCGGGCGGGTGAGGGTTGGAAGCTTTTATGTCCTCAAGAACCCTCATTAATGTTTTGCCGACCGATATGAACCAGCCTATCACCACCCCTCTTCCTGTTAAAAGAGCCAGCCGCTGGAACTCATCCTACGATGCCTCCGGGCTGAACCCGTGCGTATCGGTGTTCATGACCCAGACAGCGTACAGCCGCATTTGTGTGCATTCCGTGAGCGACATGAAGAATGAGGTGGGTGGTTTTCTAATCGGCCAGTGGTGCCTGGATGAGCAGCGGCAATTTATTGTCATTGAGCACGCATTACCTGCGCGTTTTACACGCCAAGGCAGTGTTTATCTGACTTTTACCCAGGACAGCCTGGTTGACATTCACGATCAGATAGACACCAATTACAAAGGGCAGAAGATCGTTGGATGGTATCACACGCATCCAAGCATGGGCGTTTTTCTTTCACATTATGATACATGGCTCCACAATAACTTTTTCCCTGAACCCTGGCAGGTAGCGCTTGTCGTCGAACCTGTTTCAGCGACCGGCGGGTTCTTTGTCCGCCAGAAAAACACTTTATTGGACCCAACCCGTTATTTCGGTTTTTACGAGCTGGATGGAAACTACGGTCGCAGTATGGTTTACTGGACCAATTTGTACCAGCTCGAAGAAGAGAAAGGAGATGCTCCAAAATGAGTAGACGAATGCGGACTTACTTTTATGCAATACTCGGCGCCATTGGCGGCCTCATCGGCTGGCAGGTAAGCGATACGCTTGGCCTGTCATTTGCATCCAACCTGTATTTAAGCGAGGCGGTTGTTGGTGCGCTGGTAGGACTGTGCATTGGTTTGTTCATCGGCATCACCGAGGGACTTATGACACGCAATGCAGTCCAGGCCGGGAAGTCGGGCGTCCTCAGCGGCTTGCTGGGATTGGTGGCGGGCGCCATAGGGCTGCCGTTGAGCGAGTTTTTCTTTCAGACCATCGGGGGAGGCGTTTTTGGCCGATCCCTGGGCTGGGGCTTGTTCGGGATGTTGATCGGCCTGGCGGTGGGCGTGTTCGGGCAGAGCCAGATCTGGAAGGGGATGCTTGGCGGATTTATCGGCGGGGCCATTGGCGGTGCGCTGCTTGAAGGCGTTCGCAGCTGGCTTTCGAATCCGCTAACCGGCAAAGCCGCGGGGCTGGTGCTGCTTGGGGCCTCGGTGGGTGCGTTTATTTCCCTGATCGTCGTCCTGCTGGGCAAGGCCTGGCTGGAGGTGACCTCGGGAAAACTCAAGGGCACAGAATTCATGCTCGATAAATTCATGCATGCCGGCGGGCCGGCAATCGCGATCGGCAGTTCGCCCTTGAAATCAGAGATCGTGCTGCCCGACCCTGACATTGCCCCACAGCACGCCATGCTGACCGGTGATGGCAAACAGTTTACCGTCAAAGATATGAGCCTATCGGGGACCTTCATCAACAACAAGAAGGTGGAACTTGCCAAACTCACCAACGGGCAAAAGATCCGCATGGGCAATACCGAGATGGTCTATCACGAAAAGAGGTAGTCATGCGAAAAACAAGTCGCCTCATTCTAACGCTTGGCATGCTGCTCGTCCTGATGGCCTGGTCCGTACCGACGACGTTCGCGCAGAGTACTACGGATGGCACGCAGATCAAGATCACCCAGGTGGATAATTCCAAATTTCCACAAGTGACCGTTTATGTGTCGGTGACGAACGCTGCAGGCGAGCCAGTGGGTGTAGACCCGTCCACCATTCAAATCTCGGAGAACGGCCAGGTCATGCAGCAGAGCGACGTGAGCGGTGGTAAGCAGGGTGGTGTGGGTCCACTGACAACCATGCTGGTTATAGATATATCAGGTAGCATGAATGTTGGCGGCAAGCTGGACGGCGCCAAAGCAGCCGCAAAAACCTACGTTGATCAGATGCGGCCCGGAGATCAGGCCGGCCTGATAGCTTTCGATACCCACAATACTTATGTGCAGAAGCTGACCCAGGACCATACCGCCCTTAAGACTGCCATTGACGGCCTCAAAACGGGCAGTGATACAGCGATGTTCGACGCAGTAGTTACTGGTGAAGATGCGCTGAAGGACGTTTCGGGCCGGAAAGCGATCATCGTTCTTACCGATGGCCTGGATAACCGCAGCACGCATAACACAAACGATGTGATCTCGGACATCAGTAAAAGTGGGCTTTCCATCTCGACCATTGGTCTGGGCGATCCCACGACAAAATCGCTGCAAGGTCTCGACGAAGCGGGTCTCAAATCCCTCGCGACCCAGGCGGGTGGCGCTTACAGTTCTGCCAGCGATCCGACTGCCTTGACCAGTTTGTTCGAGCAATACGGCCGCACTTTGCAGAGTGAATATGCAATTACCTATACTTCTCCCTCTGCATTGCGCGACGGTGTGAATCGGAACCTTACGGTATCACTTACCGGCCCCGCTGCAGTCACCACCCAGTCAAAATATAACCCGGGCGGCGTCCTTCCGGAAGTGTCCGGGCAGTCGTGGCTGTTGTTTGGCGGCATCCTGGTTGGATTGGTGGTTCTGCTGCTTATCCCAACGCTTATCGGCCTGATTGGTTCACGCGGTGGCGGTGGCATAGGTGGTGGTCGTAAGAAAGGTCGCATCAAACTTACCGACCAGCAGGCGGCTTCTTCTCCTTCCAGAAGTCACGTGAAAATGAAGTAGTTGATTTGGTGGCATACCATCCCGCAGAAAATTCTTCACGTCCAATGTGGATAAAATTCTGCGGGAGGTTTGGCTCAAGCAGAATTCTAGCAAGAAAAATCCAAGCTCCCATCAGTTGGGAGCCTGGAGTTTTATAATCGCCGGCGATGTGAGGTATGTTCGGCCGGCCTAGGCCACCAAATCAACTTTGCTGGTGGTCACCTTGCGAATTACCATGACAACCTTGCCCTTGATCTCCAAGGGCTCATCCTTTTTATAGCGCAGGGGGCCCATGGTGGGATTGGCGGGTTGAAGGCGGAAACCATCTTTCTCTTTGTAAAAATACTTGAGAGTGGTTTCGTTTTTATCGGGCAGCCACACGGCCACCATTTCTCCGTTGCGGGCATCTTGTGCCGGTTTCAGCACAACGATATCGCCGTCGTTCACCATGGCGTCGATCATTGAAGTGCCCTTGACTTGCAGAGCAAATAATTCCTTGCCCTTCTCACGCGTGGGCATCAGCGAGGCCGCAATCTCAACTGACTCTTCCGGATCGAGGTAGTTGAAGTCGGAGGAGGGGAGTTGGATCGGTATACCGGCGGCAATGGGTCCCAACACGGGCACACGGAACATTTCGCCGATGGGGGTCTGACCAGTCACGCGCAAACCGCGCGAAATCTTGCGATCGCGTTCGATATTCCCGTTCTTCTCCAACTGATCGAGATAATAATTTACCACTGAAGTGGAGGAGATACCGCAATTCTCACCGATCTCCCTGATTGACGGGGGGTGTTTGTGCTCACGCTGGTACTTCTGGATAAACTCCAGAATTCTTTCGTGCTTTTCGCCAAGGCCTTTGCTTTTCCTAACCATCATCATTCATGCCTCCTGAGCTATTCATCGCTCATTTGTGCTACGAATAATACCTGAACATGCGTTCGATGTCAAGAGCTGAAAACATGATTTTTGTTGCCTCGCAAGTCTTTTTGACCCATTTTGCCTGAGCGAAAGGAGACGATCAACGTCGGAATCAGAGCGAATCAGCGAAAATCTGAAAACTTGCCTGAGCTGGATCAAAATCTGCCTTCTGGCACTCTGAAACCCAGGAAAAGCGTGTAGGCAAAGGACTTTTGGAGAAAAAAACACACAGTATTAAATAAATTGAATTCAGTATAAATAAAATCAATAAAAACTATTGACAAAATGAATTTAATGAATATAATATTTTAGTAACAAAGAAGAAGCAAGGAGTATCCTATGTTTAATGGTGACCGACTTAACGATGAATACGAAATCCACCAGCGCCGTTTTGCTCATATGACCAAGGACGAACTTGAAGTTCTGGTAGCTGATGCCCGTGTAGTCCGCCCGCGTTGGTATAGCAGGATCCTGGCTCAAATCGGAGATGGTTTGATCGCAGCCGGAAGTTCCATAAAGGAACACAATGCGGATGTCAAACCGCAAAATTTGTCCGTCTCCACGAGGTAGGCACGATGAAACCATCTCTGAACAAGTGTCCGGTGTGCGGTGAAGACCTGGTAGTAGCCCGTTATCACTGCGAGAGCTGTGATACCGTGATCGAGGGTCGCTTCGAGAACAGCGCCTTCCCGGGCCTTACCGTTGAACAGATCGAATTTGTCAAAACCTTTGTCCGCTGCGAGGGAAGGATCAACCGCATGGAAGATGAACTCCATCTGTCCTATCCCACCATCCGGAATCTCCTGCTGGAGGTGATCCGCGCCATGGGGTATGAGCCGGGTAAGGATGTAGCGCCGGAGGTCACCGAAGAAAGACGGCGCACAGTGCTCGAGGATCTGGATGCCGGTAAGATTACCGCAGAAGATGCCACACGTCTGCTGCGCGGCGAGGAGGAATAGATCATGACCACTCAAACTTTATCCCTGGGTTCCAATCCTGCGCTTGAGATCGAACACGTTGGCGGAGACGTAGCCATCGAAGGCTGGGAGAAGCCGGAGCTCCAGGCAAAGGGGGATGAGATTCAGATCGACCAGTCTGACGGGCCGCTCAAGATTTCCTGTGACGGCGACCTCAAACTCTCATTGCCGCGCACAACAAAGCTCACCATTAGCTTTGTGGGCGGTGAACTAAGGGCACAAAACCTGGATGGGCCGATGGAGGTTTCTTTCGTGGGTGGAGATGCCGTGCTGTGGAACCTGAAAGGGCAGGTTTCTTTGACAGGGCTGGTGGGGGGTGAGACAAAGTTGGAAAATGTGAGCCGGGTGTCCATGGAAGCGAATCGGCATGGGGCGGGTTCCGACATTTCGGATCAGGTCAGGCGCAAGGTGGAAAAGGCCACCCGGCGTGCCGAACAAAAAATGCGCCGCACAGAAAGCAAGATAAAAATTGCAGAGCACGAGCTGCATCGCCATGCCCAGATAAGAGCGAACATCGATGCAGGGCGCTGGAAATGGAATGTCACCCCAGGCTCCGTTCCACCCGGCCCGATCAACGAGCCTGTTTCAGATGAAGAGCGCATGACCATCCTGAAAATGCTGCAGGAGAAAAAGATCACGTCCGAGCAGGCAGACAAGTTGTTGGCCGCCCTCGAAGGAGGGGAATGATGTCATCTGAGGAGCAGATACAAATACTCAAGATGGTCGAGGAGGGCAAGATCAGTGCTGAAGAAGCCCTGAAGCTCATCCAGGCGCTTGAAACTCCTGCGGTCGAAGGCGAGGTTATCGCGGCTCCTGCCTCCACTTATGCCTCGCAGTCAGGGGCGGAAGAACCGGACACGCAGGAGTTCGAAGAGATTGCAAGCAAAGCGCGCGGCCTTTGGCAAATTCCGTTGTGGGTTGGGGTTTTTGCGGTGGTCCTGTCCGCGTACTGGCTATATAGCCTGGTCGTTGCTTCGAATTATGGATTTTGGTTCTACTGCGCCCTGCTGCCCTTATTGTTAGGCGTAGGATTGCTGGCCCTGTTCACCAGCAGCCGGACATCACGCTGGTTGTATGTGAATGTGGAACAGACCGACAACGAGTGGCCGCACAATATCACGCTTGGGCTTCCGCTGCCTCTTGGGCTCGCGGGTTGGTTTCTGAGAAATTTTGGGCAAAGCATTGAAGGGTTGAATCAGGCTGCTGTGGACGAGATCCTGGAGTTCCTTTCGACAGGATTCTCATCCAAGGAGCCTTTGATCGTGACTGCAAACGAGGGACATGGCGGCGCGCGCGTTCAGGTCTTCATCGGTTAGGAGAGTGTCATGGCAAACGCAGAAGAACGAATGAAAATTCTGAAGATGATCGAAGAAGGCAAGATCAGCGCCGAAGAGGGAGCCAAACTGCTGGCGGCCCTAAGCGAGGGGCGCCGCGGCCCCGCAGGGTCGGGCGGCTCACGCGCCGGCGCGGGACACCAGTTGCGCATCCGGGTGACCGATATTGCCTCGGGTCGCTCGAAGGCTTCAGTCTCGCTCCCGCTGGTTTTGATCGATGCGGGAATGAAGATCGGCGCCCATTTTGTCCCGGAGGTGGAGGGTGTGGATATGTCGGCTGTGATGGATGCCTTGCGGGCGGGGGTGACAGGCAAGATCATCGATGTAACCGATGACGAAGATGGGGAGCACGTTGAGATCTTTGTTGATTAGATGCCGGACATGATGGCGCCCGTGGACGAGCGGCTCCAGAAAGAATTTTGTGCTTTTTACCGCGCCGAGGCCTGCTGAGAGATGGAAGCAAGAGAGGTTTGAAATGTTTTCAAAAGCGATTTTCCTCGATGTTTTGGCCGTGTACCTATTCGTTCTATATCTCTCAAATCACCGGCAAAAAGGGCAGCGGCAAACCAGGAAGCCATCCTCGAACAAGCTGGACCTGGACCTGGATACTCTCACCGGTCTGGGGTTAATCCTGCCCATGGTTTATATCTTTACGCCCTGGTTGGATTTCGCTGACTATTATTTGCCCTCATGGTTCAGCCTAGCCGGTGTGCTGCTTTTCATTGTCGCATTATGGATTATTGGAAGAGCGCATTCCAGGCTGGGAGCCAATTTTTCAACTCGAATGGAAATCGGCGATAAACAATCGCTGGTCAGCCAGGGCATATATCGCTATATTCGCCATCCGATCTATGCGGGTTTTTGGCTGTGGAGTATCGCCCAACCATTGTTGCTGCACAACTGGCTTGCAGGCCTTGCCATGCTCGCAGCTTTTCTGCCTCTTTATTGGGTGCGTGTGCCGCGAGAAGAACGAATGCTGCTCGGGCGCTTCGGAGATGGCTATCGATGCTATATGAAAGAACCCGGGAGAGTGGTTCCGCGCATAACGCTGAACTTACACGGGAGTGACAACGGCGGAGGAGAGGCCCCGAACATTCAGCAGGGGTAACCTATGGAAATCAGAAACAAAGTTGTGCTCATTACCGGTGCCTCGAGCGGCATCGGGGCCGGTGCAGCGCGCCGGCTGGCGAAAGAGGGCGCCAGGGTAGCACTGGCGGCGCGGCGCCTAGATCTTCTGGAAGGCCTCGCGGCGGAGATCAACGCAGGGGGCGGGCAGGCGCTGCCCATACAAGCGGATGTTACAGACACCGTAGCGATATGGAAAATGGTCGAAGAAACTGTAACGAGGTATGGTCGACTCGATGTGTTGGTGAATAATGCCGGGTTGGGCGTTTCGGCCAATGTCAAAGATATCGACCCAGCCCTGCTGCGCTTGCAGGTGGCGGTCAACCTGGTTGGGTTGATCGAGTGCGCGCAGGCTGCGCTAAAACCGATGCTAGCTCAAGGCTCAGGCCTCATTATCAATGTTGCCTCCCTGGCCGGGTTTGTGGGCTCGCCGGGCAGCAGCGTTTACGCTGCGACCAAGTTTGGCGTGATGGGTTTCAGCGACTCGCTCCGGCGCGAAGTCCATAAACACGGCGTCCTGGTGACCACATTTTGTCCGGGGTTTGTCGCCACAGATTTCAGCCCCAGGCTTAAGAAAATCTCCATGGGCGCGCCGGATGCTGCTCGCCTGCCGGGTGTGATGTCCGTGGATTATGTGGCCGGTGTGGTTGCAGGTATCATCCGCCACCCGCGGCGCCTGGTAGCCGTACCGTTTGGCTTCTCCACCCTGGTCCGATTTGCACAGGCCTTTCCCGGGTTAGTGGATTGGGCCAGCGATCACTTTAATATCCAGTGATACGCCGAAAAAAAGAAGACAGATTTGGGGTAAAATCCGCTTTCCGTGCGCTCCATTATTCATGAGGTGAAATTGCAAATACAGAAGGAACACCGTCTTAGCGGAATGTTGGGTTTTACCCTGGTATGGATAGGGCAGATCGTGTCGGTGCTTGCCAGCGGCATGACCGCCTTTGCCCTTACCATTTATATGTACCAACAGACCCAGTCCGCGACTGCCATGGCGTTTGTGCAGGTGGCCTATATTACACCCTTCCTTCTCATGTCTCCGATTGCGGGTGTAATGGTGGATCGCTATAACCGCAAGCTGATGATGATGGTCAGCGACATAGCCAGCGGGCTGGCTACCTTAAGCGTATTGATTCTTTTTACCACGGGCCATTTGGAGTACTGGTTTATATATGTGTCTTCGGCAGTTGCCGGTCTCGGAACAACATTCCAATGGCCGGCCTACTCGGCTGCCATCAGCGTAATGATCCCCAAAGAGCAATACGGCCGCGCCAACGGCATGATGTCACTCATCGAAGCCGGCCCCGGAGTTCTGGCACCCCTGCTGGCGGGTGCTCTGATCCCCCTCATTGGTATCGGTGGGATCTTGCTTTTTGATGCCGTCACTTTTGGCACGGCCATCCTGGCGCTCGCGGTTGTCTTTGTACCACAACCCTCGAGCACTGAAGAGGGACAGAAGTCCAAAGGTGGTTTCTGGAAGGAGGCCGCTTTCGGATTCAAATACATCTTTGCACGCCCGAGTCTGCTCGGGCTGCAGATGGTGTTCTTTATGGGCAACCTCTTCTCGGGCATTGGTTTCACGGTTCTGGCACCCATGCTGCTGGCGCGCACGGGTCAGAATACGGTTGTGCTTGGCTCGGTTCAATCTGCCATGTCAGTGGGGATGGTAATTGGAGGAATCGCCATGAGCGCCTGGGGCGGCTTCAAAAAGCGGGTGCATGGCGTATTACTGGGTTGGATGTTGTCCAGTCTCGGCACGGCCATAATTTTTGGCCTAGGGCACGATTTAGCGGTTTGGATCCCGGCCGTACTCTTCGGCGGTTTGTTCGTTCCGCTGGTCAACGCTTCCAACCAGGCCATTTGGCAGGCCAAGGTCGCTCCTGACCTGCAGGGACGCGTCTTCTCGGCGAGGCGGTTGATCGCCTGGTTCACCAACCCGATCTCGCCGATCATCGGTGGAACACTCGCAGATTTTGTGCTGGAGCCGGCCATGAAAGCCCAAAAAAGCGGCATGGCGCAATTATTCGGCCCGGTGTTTGGGACTGGACCGGGCTCCGGGATGAGCCTGCTGATCTTCATTTGCGGAATAGCTGGATTCCTGGTCGGTTTGGCAGGCTACTTCGTCCCCGCCATACGGAACGCCGAGGCGGTGCTTCCGGACCACGATGCGCTTCCGGCTGCTGAAACTGCAGCCGCTTAGAAATACGTGCCGCTATGAGGGTTGCCTCGCTGTAGCGTGCCCCGTCCCTTTTTGCCATCTTGAAATACAATCCGCTTTTCCAATTCCCGCCAACCCTACGAGGCAATTTTATGAATGATTCTGACATTGAACATCTCCGTACCGCCATCTCAGTTGCGCGGCTGGCGCGTGAACATGGCAACCATCCGTTCGGGGCCGTACTCGTAGATGAGCACAACCGTGTTTTGCTTCAAGCTGAAAATACGGTTACAACTGAGCGGGATTCCACAGGTCACGCTGAAACCAATCTTGTGCGGCTTGCCACGGGAAGCCATTCGCCTGAACAGCTTGCACGCTGTTCCCTCTACTCCAGCACAGAACCCTGTGCCATGTGCTCGGGAGCAATCCATTGGAGTCAATTGGGGCGAATAGTCTATGCCCTCAGCGAAGTTGATCTCTACGCGATCATTGGGCCATCGCCAGAGCACTTGTTGCTACCCTGTCGCGAAGTCTTTGCACACAGTCAGCGCCCTATCCAGATCGAAGGCCCTGCTCCAACATTAGAATTGGAAGCCCGCGCTGTTCACGAGAACTTTTGGCGAAGGCCAGGCTGAGAAGGTAAGCGTGGGCCAAGTCCGCGCGGGCCGTGTGAATTTCTTACCACAAATCCTGCATAACATCTGCCGGTACAGCCGCCGCGCCGACAACCCCCGGCCCGGTATGGACTCCCAATACGGGGGAGATGCGCATCACTTCCAACCTGGCGATGTTTAACTTCTGCTTTAACTCCTCGGTCATCTCGTCGGCCTTATGTGCAAAACGACCGTGTAACACGGTTACCCACATGGGAGTGCCGGCATACTTGTTATGAAGATATTCGGCCATGGCTGCCATGGATTTGTTGATGGTGCGTGTCGAAGCAACTGAAGTGTACTTTCCATCGGTATCTACACGGATGATGGGCTTGAGGTGCAGGAAGGCACCCGCCATGGCCTTGACGCGGCCGATGCGGCCGCCGCGCGCCAGATAATCGAGTGTGTCCAAGGTGTAGATCACCTCGGTTTTGGAACGGATGGAAGCCAGCCGTTCCTGGATGGCATTCAAGGTCCAACCGGCCCGGGCTGCCAGGGCCGCGGCGATGACTTGAAACCGTTCACCCCCGGAGAGGGTCAAGGTGTCCCAGAAACTCACATTGGCAAATTGTTTGATCTGCTCTGCGGCACCGCGCGCGGCGTTGATGGTGCCGCTCAACCCGGACGAAATATGCAGAGAGAGGATGTCTTTATCCAGCACTGCGATCCTGTCATACAGCTCGGCAAAGAGCCCGCTGGACGGCATGGCGGTGGTGGGGGTGCCGGGCTGCATGGCTTCAAGCCGGTCATAGAAAGCATCGGCGGAAATATCGAGCGAACTTACTTCGCCTTCGGGAAATTGAATATACAGGGGAGCCTGCGTGACACCCAGTTCCCTCAATTCCTCATTCGACATATCTGCTGCACAATCTGTAACGATTTTCATGGATATTCTCCTTCAGAGATGGTCAGTTTATTCTGATTTCACTGAAATTCATATGATTGGATTCAAGGAACCAGTGGATGGCGTCCGCAATGCTTTCGTATAGGGGACGCGGATGATACCCCAATTCACGCGTGGCTTTTGCATGGCTGATATCTGAATTGCTCCGGAGCACTTCCAGTGAATAAGGAGTGAAACGCGGTGTTGCACGTGATATGCGATAGTAAAAGGGTGTAAACCGAGCCGCAAATCGGGCTAGGTCGAAAGGAACTTTCAACCGGAAGAAATGTCTGCCGGTGATCTCGCGTATGGTTTCAATCAAATGAGGGACGGTTATCTTTTCTCCTGACAATATGTAACTTTCGCCACGGCGTCCCCTTTCAGCTGCAGCGATCATGCCGTTGGCAACGTCGCGAACATCCACAAAGTCGTAGGCCCCATCCACATAGAGCGAAGGCTTATGTTTGGCTGCAGTGCGGATCACTTCGCCTGCCAGCGAGCCAAGGAAATCATAAGGCCCGATCACGCCAGTGGGGCAAACGATCACCGATTCCTGCCCGTGGCGCGCAGCTTCCAGTACTTCGCAGGTGGCTTCCGCTTTCGAACGATCATATTCACCGTATGAGTTTTCAGGATCGTACGGAAGGGTTTCGTCTATTACACCCTCGGGTACTCGCCGGATCGCATGGATGGAGCTGGCATATACCAGCTTCCCGATACCCGCCTCCCGGGCCATACGAAGTACATTCCTGGTGCCTTCGAGGTTAATGCGACGGAGGTCCGGATTCTTACCGGGCATGATGGAGATAACACCCGCCAGGTGGAAAATGCCTTGCACACCCTGGAGTGACTTAAAGAGCGAAGCCAGGTCGAGCACGTTGCCTTCCATGGTCTCCACATCCAGGCCCTTGAGTGCTTTCTGGCTCTCGTTCGGCAGGATTAACGCACGAACCTTTTCGCCCCTGTCCAACAATTGGCGTGTGAGCACGTTGCCGATGTGTCCGGTTGCACCCGTAACTAGCCACATAATAATTTACCCGGTTTATTCGGCATGTTTCGCGCATCCAGAATCGAGCAGGGAGGTTGCGAGCGGAGAAAGTTCTACGGGAAAAGGGAAAATCAGAATCGGAAATTTAAGTACAAATTGCATAAGAAGTTCCTAAAGTTGATATTATCCTGGTGCGAAAAAAGTCAGACGGTCCGGCAGGATTTGTTATAGACGCTCGTTACGGTTGCAATATTTGCATCACGGTCGTAGTGCATTCTCTGGAAACCCTGGTCCAGTTCGCACCTTTTGGGTCGAGCAGGCTTTGTAATAAAAGCCCCATCGCCATGGCAACGATCATTCGCGCTGCAATTTCCGGATTGACATTCGCAAACGAGCCTTCAGCTACACCCTTCCCGATCAGCGACGTAAAATACTTGTGGTAACGTCGATAGGGCGAAATGCTGGCCTGCCAGATCTTGTTATCCCTGCTGGCCTGCAACCAGAATTCGAGGAACATGGGCAAATTCTGTCCGGCACTTTCGAAGATGTAAGGGTAGGCTTCTGTCATTTGGAGAAATGTTTCCGGCACCGTCCTGTCACGAGATGCTTCTATGGCGGTGTCAATTGTGCGCAGCCAACCATCCAACAGGGCAAGGAACAGCGCTTGTTTACTTTCAAAGTGATGATAGAAAGCACCTTTGCTCACCCCGGCGTCTTTGCAGATATCATCCACGCTTGAGGCAACGTAGCCATAATTGGAAAAGCGCCCTATGGCTGCGTTCATAATTTCGGTATGAGTTTTTTCACCGCGTTTCTGCATGTTTGATTGTGTGTCTGAAAAGTCCTGAATGCCAAATAAACCGACCGGTCGGTATCTTTTTTTACCCCTCTTTGAGCTTTATGTCAATGTAAGGAGAATGCCTATATCATGATAGTCCTGCAATTTTGGCAGCCTCCATTAGCGCTGTGAGCAAAGACATGGTATTGGACGGCAGTAACCTGCCGTCCAATGTCGCTTCGAACTTTAGCAGCAACCGCCGCCGCAGCATCCACTCTCGCAGCAGTCGTCGCTACCGCTGTTTAGCACGGTCAGGTCAAACATGGCACTCACCTCCTTTCTTAAATAGATGTTCGTCTATGGATGAAGATAAAAGAGAATCGGTCAGGAGCATAGGGCTAACCGATTCGTTTATTTGCCTTGTTTGGCGAGCCAGATCACCTACGCCCGGGTGTCTCTCTTGTTTTGGCGCTACCCGGCCAGTTCACAGAGCGCCAATTACGGTTTTTGCGCGGTAACCCTGGCGCTGAAGACGGTTTTCGAAATCGCTTCTCGCGAGACAACCTTCAAATCCACCTGGTCACCCATATCGCGCACGGCCTCATTTATGGTCTCCTCATCAAAGTAAGCCGGCGTAATGGTTATATCGGTAAAGCCTGCAGACTCCATGGCTGCCTGATAATCTCTGACCTCCAATGCTCCAGCGATGCAACCTGCCCAGGCGCTCAGGCTTTTCTTTATAATTTCAGGCAGGGGACCGTCTGTCACGATATCGGAGACCGATAATTTGCCGCCATGCTTTAGCACCCGGAAGACTTCCTTGAAAACCTTTGCCTTATCGGGCGCGAGGTTGATAACGCAGTTGGAAATGGCAACATCCACTGTATTTGGCTCCACGGGCAACTCTTCAAGCAGTCCCTGGCGGAATTCGACGTTATTCAGTTTCAATCGTTTAGCGCTGGCGCGCGCCCGTTCGATCATCTCAGCGGTCATATCCACGCCGATGACATGGCCGGATTGTCCGACTTTCCTGGCAGACAGGAAGCAATCCAAGCCGCCTCCGGAACCGAGGTCAAGGACAGTTTCCCCAGGCTTTAGGCTGGCCAGTGTGATCGGGTCACCGCAGCCCAGGGTGAAAGAGGTGATATCTTCGGGCAGTTCGGTGAGCAGTTCCTTGGGATAGAGCTTATTGCCCGTCGGTTCGCAGCAGACGTTGGGGCCACAGCAGGATCCGGCGGTTGCCTGGGCGGCGTAATGCTCACGTACAGATTCGTGGATCTCATCGGGGGTTTGGTTCATAGTATTCTCCTGGTATGTTGCTGGTTCAAATAGACATCCATCTATATAACCAGATAAAATATATGGGATTTGTAGTTTATCGAGTCCCATAGTTTAGTTATGCACGGTCAGCTTTACGGCTTCCGTGGTTTCCGTCTCGGGTGCGAACTTGATCATTAATTGCCCGCAGCAGGCAACAACTCTGTCCTGGTTCAACGTATAAAATGTTTGTTTGCCTTCCTCGCGAACATTGACCAAACCCGCCTCGCGCAGAACTGCCAGGTGATGCGAGACCGTGGGTTGCGTAACGCTCGTCTTTTCGACGATCTCATTTACGGAGAGCCAACAGCAGCAGCATAGGCCCATGATCTTTTGCCGGGTTTCATCCGCCAGGGCTTTGGCAAATCGGACCCCATCAACTCTTGTCATATTGATAACCTTCTATTTGTTATTATATCGATGATTGTCTATTTGTCAAGAGGCGCTATAATTTCGAGATGGCACTCTCTTCTGCCGCTGAGCAGATTAAGCAGGTTCTTTTGTCTTGGGAGGAGGTTGTGGCAAAGCCTCATCGCTTTGGCGGAAGAGAATTTTGCCTTGGCACCCGCGAAATCGGCCACATCCACGGCGATTATTTAGCGGATATCCCTTTCCCCAAGAAAGTGCGTGATGAGCTCGTGTCAGCAGGGGAGGCCGACCCGCATCATATTTTGCCCGAAACCGGTTGGGTCAGTTTCTATTTACGTGAAGATAGGGACGTGGAGCGTGCCGTGGCCTTATTCAGGCGATCCTATGAGATCGCCTTGGGGCAGACGCGCAAGGTCTAGATCGTTGGAAGGGCTTCTAGAAGATGAATGAACCCGTCATCGTTTCCGGTATTCCAGGGCGAGCAAACGAACAGCCGCCGATCGCTGCAATGGGACAATCCTTTGATATACACGAATGGAGGGGGAGAAGCCCTGACTACCTGCATGTCCCAAATTCAGACCTTGATCCACAATTTCTTGGACGAGCTTCTTGCCTGCCTTAATCTCCCGGAAAATATCGGATCCGAGAGCCCATCTGCAGACAGCAAATGAATTGGTCAGTATTATGAGTTCAGGAGGTAAAGCCTGATGTTCCATTCTATACCACAAACCACCCTAGAGCGGATGCAAATCCTCGAGGAAATCGATGCCCGCGACCGGCAGGACGGGACCCCGCGGATGCAGCGCCTGCGCCAGATCACACCCGATACAGGTAGATTCCTTGCCCTCGTAGCTGCAAATGCTCCTGAAGGTGCGTGCCTTGAAATTGGTACAAGCGCCGGGTATTCAACGCTCTGGATAGCGATGGCCTGTCAGATGTCTGGCCGAACCATGACTACTTTTGAGGTACTGCCGGAAAAAGCTAAGCTGGCGCGTGAAACTTTCCAGATCACTCAGATGGAGGGCATCATAAAACTGGTGGAAGGGGATGCCCGGGATTATATTTCGCAGTACCCGAAGATCGCCTTTTGCTTCTTGGACGCCGAGAAGGAGTTATATGGGGAGTGTTACGAAGCAGTTGTCCCAAATCTGGCCCGGGGTGGCCTGTTGGTTGCAGACAACGCCATCGATTTCCGGGAAACCTTACAGCCGATGCTGGATCGAGCCTTGGCAGATGAGCGGGTAGACGCGTTGATCGTCCCGATTGGCAAAGGGGAACTGGTCTGTCGGAAAGTCTGAAAATGTTTTGGGACAGAGCCCGTCGGCAATGACACCTTTGAAAGCATATGTTGGAGAAAGATCTTATTTGGGGTAGAGAGGCTTATTTCAGATTGCCTATGCATTTCAAAGTGGGCGACTTGGGGGATCAAGTTTCCGTTACAATTGAAAAGACGGGACCGCCTGCTAGGATTGTGAACCGGCTTCAGACTTGGGAGTTTATTCAATTGCAGCCCGGAGAGTCAGGCTCAATCGTCGCTGGCATCACCAAAATGTCCACGACCACTAGGAACAAGGAAAACCCAACATGTCCAACGCAACATCTTTTGCCAATGCAGTCATATTAATAACCAGGGAAGGAATGGGCTCCGCCGATGCACAGCTTCAGATCAAGCTAATTGATACCTACCTGAATCTTCTGCTGGAGAATGGATCTTTGCCGGCTGCCCTGTGCTTCTACACGGAGGGTGTAAAGCTGGTGGTTGAAGGATCACCGCTGCTGGTCCGGCTCTCTGAAATCGAGAAAAAGGGAGTCCGTCTGATCATATGCTCAACTTGTCTTAACTACTTTGGCCTCACCGAAAAAGTAAAGGTGGGAATTGTCGGAGGTATGACCGATATTCTTGAAGCCCAAGGCAAAGCTGACAAAGTAATCACGCTTTGATTGAAAAGAATACGATTGGCTTTTTTGGGGAACGCGGCCCTTCTCGCAAGATGGAGCCAGCCAAAATATCGCGCACTCTAGTCATCGCCGAACCAGGTCCAGTCATTTAGTTGGCGTTATGCCTTATCGCTTTTGATCATGCCCAGGAGAAAAAGTGTCAATCTTGAACCAGCGTTTCACATTACCTGACGGGCGGAAGCTCGGATATGACGAGCATGGTCCGTCCAACGGACTACCCGTCTTCTATTTTCATGGGACGCCGAGTGCTCGTGTAGAATGGGAGTTTTACGGGAGTGAAGACCTCGTAAATAAGCTTGGGTTGCGCCTCATTGCGGTGGACCGCCCCGGCATGGGATTATCTGATTTCCAACCCGGTCGCACGATCAGTAATTGGCCTGCGGATATCGCAGCACTGGCAAATGGACTCGCCCTCGAACGTTTTTCAATCCTGGGCTTTTCGGGCGGAACCCCTTACGCCCTTGCTTGCGCGTTGAAAATGCCGGAGCGGCTGGCTTCGGTAGGGCTTGTAGGTATCGAAGCACCCTTTTCGCTCCCCGGCATGACCCACGACCTCAACCATCAAAGCCTTCAATTTCTGGAGATGAATCGCGATAAGCCGGGGCTGGCCCGGGTGATCCAGACCATGATGGGCTTGACCGCACGTTGGGCCCCTGGCAGACTTATTGCGCAATCGATGAGCGCCTTACCTGAGCCTGATCAGGCTGTGCTGGCGAAGCCGAAAGTGCAAAAAGCCTTTGCTCATATGATCCTGGAATCCATGCGTGGCGGCACACGGGGACCGCAGGTGGACACTGCATTAATGGTCAGCCCGTGGGACTTCAACCCTGCTGAAATCCAATTCTGCGTGCAAATGTGGCAGGGAGAAAAAGATGTGGATGCTCCGCCAGTCATGGCGCGGTATATTAACAGCGTGCTGAGGCAAAGCAAAATCACCTTCTATCCCGAGGAAGGTCATTTGTCAGCCATGGTTAATCATGCTGAAGAAATCCTCACGGCCTTGAAATTCTGAACGCTGAATCGCTGTCTTCCAGCGCGAACGGCGTCAAATCCACTCCCAATCCGGGCAGCGGCCTGCTGGATGCGTGCTAAAGCAATCGCAAGCTCTACTAGGAGAGAATTCTCTTGAAAATTGCAGTCATTGGTGCAGGCATCAGCGGGCTGACTTTTGCGGCTGCCGTGAGGCGCTCCGCGCCTGGTATACAAATTGAGCTTTACGGGCACGACCTGAATGCAGACGGTCGTTCACCAGCCTGTAGTCTCGGCTTGAAAGGCAATGGCGGGCTGCTCGTTCTCAGGTCACTGGGACTGTATGAGCAGTTGTCCCGGCAGGCCGTCACAGTGACGAACTCCGTCATTTGTGACCAGCGCGGCCGCGTCCTGGTCGTTCGAGGTGATAGACACCTTACGCAACGGGTAAAACGCGAAGCACTTGAGGAAACCTTGCGCGGAGCTGTCGGAGATGACGCGATCCATGCAGGGATGACAGCCAAAGGCTTTCGCCAAAATGACAGGGGCGTTGAAGTCCAATTCACGACGGGCCAAATAATGTCAGCAGACTACCTGGTTGCATGCGATGGCATTGACTCAGCGATTTGCCGGCAGATGTTTGGAGATCCGAAACACTATCTCCAGCTTACGACCATCCTGTTTGGCTCGACGCATCTGCTCAACCATCCACTGTTGGATGGCGGCCATTTCATGAGTTTGGGACGTAACGGCACCTCTGTTATCTACCATCGTCAGCCGGGTGGAATGCAGTTGTCGTATACGGTTCATGCCGCTTCGGAGAGTGAGATCAGTGGATTATCTTCCGAGGCTTTGCTCCGGCTTCTTCAACTTGAAACCAGGTCCTGGCACGAACCCATTCCCGAAATCGTCGCAGGCCTTGACCCGGCGAGGGTAGAGGTGCGCGGCTGTTATGATAAGGAACCGCTCAGGCAAATCCGGCAAGGACGAGTTTGGCTGATCGGTGATGCGGCCCACGCGATGAGCGCCTTACAGGGGCAGGGGGCCGATACATCCATGCTCGATGCACTGAAGCTGGCCGAGTTTTTTTGCGAAGTGGCGGTCAATTCACGCAATGAAGGGCCGAAGGCTCAGACGGTGGAAAGAGACATCGTCAGGCGCGGCCGTGAGGCTATATTGAGGTCGAGAAAGGCCTCGCAAAAACTGCATACCAGAAGTCGTATGGAGCAGGGGATTCGCAATACCGGCTTTCGAATCAGTAACCTAATGATGCCAAGAGCTGCAAAGAAATAGTAGCGGCTCGTTGCCCAAGGATATATGCCTGGGGATTGAACCATCGCGGGCTTTCAAAGTCATCTACGCCCACCGTCATAACGCCCCGTTGCTGATACATCTAATTTTCAAACCGAATGTCAATTGGTTGAACCCTAAATCTTCCTGCCTGCCCCCCTTCTCTTGAGCACTGATGTCTACTCTACATCCCAAGGCGCGATGCCGCGGACGCCCTCGCCGCGCAGGGATCCATGGATGGTCTCCGCCAGATCGGGTTTCACATCTGCCGCAGCTGCGAGCAGCCCGAAACAACCAGCAATCATCATGTCGCCAAACGGGACTGCGAAATAGGGTTTCAAAGCAGGCCGGGGATCTTTCGCATTCAGGAACATCGAACGCCGCGGGCCCGTGACGATCACGTCGAATTCATCCTTCCCAAGAACAAAAGGTTCCTGGCCGTAGATCAATGCCCCATGCCCCATGTCGTTGAAAACGTCTTCATTCTTAAGAGAGCCCGCGGCCAGGGCGCGCAAGAGTGACTTAAGTTTGCCCAGGTCAATTTCGCCTGTGTGATGCTCGAAAACTCCTTCAATCCCATCCTGACTTAATCGGAAAGCCAACGTGTGGAAGTTGCCCACGTTTACGATCAGTTTTCGCCCTCGTTGTGCAACCAGCGGGTCGTAAGTTGCACCCAGTACAGCCGCCGGGGCGGTATCCATCACGATAAGCGGACAGTCAAACCCGCGAGCAGAGTCGGCCACCGATTGAAGACGCGACATACTTGCGGGGATCTCGGTGGAGAGATAGGCAAACGCGGAAAGGGTATTTTTGTCGCGGATGCGATGGTCAAGATAATCGAAGCGGAACTTCCGGTCTGAAACGCCCGGAGGGGCCGCGCCGTGGTCAAAGACAGCCACGGCCACGGCATCCAGTTCGCGAAGAAATACGCCGAAGCCTGCGAATGCCCCGGCGATGGCTTCGAAGTCAAAATCGCGCAGTTCAAGCCGGACGGTTGTCGAAGGGAGGCCCTGCGCTTCATCCTCCGAGACTATTTTGATCCCTGCCGCTTCAACTTTTTCAAGCTCGTCATTGAGCGTACGCGCCGCGTCTTGTGTGGCATAAATGGGTAAGCCGGCGCGGGCATGATCCTCGGCTGCCCAGGCCGATGGGCCACCGCCCATTTGATGGCCGGTGAGCAGCACCGGCATACGAGAACGGGTGGCCTGCTTGATGCGGCGGTGGATGATCATGGTCGGCGAGGGCAGTACCAGCTTGAAACCGTTTTCGATATCGAGCCGGGAGTCATATAGAAAGATGTCCTGCGTGCCGGTGCCTATATCAACAGTAAGAATTTTCAAGTCGGCTCCAAACTGTAAGATCGGAAATATGCTGTTTGTCCATTCAAGAACACACCTGAGAGAGGTACTATAATATTGCTAATAGCTTGTCCCGCAGGTTGAGACCCGCGGTCGAGGCAGGGAGTTTAGAGCAAGGTGAGCTGCAAATGAGGGTGAAACATTCCCTAAAATCGCTGAGGAGAAACATGATGTTCAGGAATCCCATGAACCGTATCCGCTTGGCGGGCCTAACGTTGGGCCTGGTTCTGCTGGCCTGTGGTGCTATTCAGCCCATCCCTGCGACTGCCCTTCCGACAGAAACCCCGCTTCTGTCGACTGCCACGCCGGTTCCAACTGCCACTCTCGAGCCGTCACCAACACCGGATGCAGCTGCGACCCAGGCATATGATGATTTTTACGCGCAGGTCAAGGAATATCACGATGAAGGATATTTCACAAGCTTGGATGGAAGCCAGACTTTGCTGGATGATTTTTCAGAGAACTGGCCTCAGATCGGTTGGTATCAATGGTGGCCCAGCGATGTGGTAGTCACTAATTTTGTCTATAGCGGACATTTCCAATGGTCGGTTGCCAGCCAGACCCCGGAAGTCTCAGGTTGTGGAATTGCATTCGGAATTCAAGATGATGGCAGTAATTATACATTTTTCCTGGATAAATCCAGAATTCTTGCCGAGCGATACATTGCGAGCTCCAACAGTTCGCGAGCGATCGGGAAAACCCGGGGTTCAGGCCGGGTGAATATCAGCAGCCCTTACGAGGCCGATTTTTCCCTGGTCTTGAATGCCAATCATGTCTACGTGTACGTGGATAAAGCGTTTGTTGGTGAATATACCCTTTCCGTAGACTCAAATATGAGGGGTCAATTCGGCTACACCTTGCTATCCGGCACGAATAAGGATTATGGTACGAAATGCGAAATTACAAACGGCCGGCTATGGACTCTTAACGATTAACGAACCTGTAAGGTCCGATTCGATGCTGCTGCCCGCACCAAATCAAGCGGGATGCAGCAAAGTAATCAGCCCAATTGTCCTTCTGCAGGGATCCAGGCAACCATACTAACCCCCATTTCCCGCTCCGCGCATATCGAATCATGAGCATGGATGACCAATCTCCCAATTTACCAATTCGCATTCCCCATGTATAATCTTTTGAATTGCCCCGGTGGGGCGTCTTGTTGAGGTAATATGGCATTACGCGGAAATCTACGCGATTTCACAGTCACACAATTGCTCAACCTTATTAACCTGGCGCGCAAAACCGGCACCCTGGTGGTTGACGGGCCCTCGGAGCAGGCGCAGGTTTCTTTTCGCGATGGGAAACTGGCTTATGCGCGCATCGGAAATGAAGATAATCGACTGGCAGCCGTTTTGCATAAGGCCAACAAATTAAACGCCAACCAATATCGCACCATCGGCGAACGCGCCGGCAAGATGACCGATAAAGAGCTTGGACTTTTGCTCATCAATGCGGGTTACGTGACTCAGGAAGACATCCTGCTTAATTTACAAATTTATTTTACCGATGTTATCCGCCGCCTATTTCCCTGGGTGGAGGGCCTGTTCCGCTTCGAGAACGAGCTTCTAGCCCCGGACGATCGCATCAATGTAAGGCTCGACCTGGAGAATCTGATCATCGAAGGTTCACGCCAGCTGCGGGAGTGGGAACAGTTACAGGACGAAATCCCCAGCCTCGACCTGGCCCTGAAATTCACCGATCACCCAATGACCAATCTCAACCTGAGCGTGGAAGAGTGGCGTGTGGTCAGGTACATAGACCCAAAGAATACAATGAAGCAAATTGCCTCGGCGGCGAAATTGAACGATATGGAAGTCCGGCGCATCATCTACGGTTTGATCCAGGCGGGTTTGGTCGAGATGGTACGTCCCACGACAGCGCCGCTCCAATTGAATCCCAAGATGTTCCCAACGCAGGACAAACAGGAACAAAGAACCCTGATAAACAAATTAATCGGACGTATCCAGAAGTTATGAATTTATCCGGGAAGGACTAAGAGGAATTATGCAAACGGTCAAAATGGTGGTCACGGGCCCCTTCAGCGCCGGCAAAACGCAGTTTATCCAGGCTGTCAGTGAAATTGAGGTGGTCGCGACCGAACGAAAGATCAGCAGCAAAGCCGAGCGCACCGTCAAGGATGCCACAACTGTTGCGATGGACTTCGGCCGCATCACCGTGGATGAAGACCTGGTCCTCTACCTCTTTGGCACTCCCGGCCAGAAACGTTTCGACTTTATGTGGGAGATCCTGTCCGAAGGCATGCTTGGTTTTATCGTTCTGGTCGATTTAACCCGGCCTGAAACTTTCCGTGAGGCGCGTTCCATTCTGGAAACATTCCGCGCCTACGCTCCCACACCCTATGTGGTGGCTGCCAACAAGCAGGATTTGGATGATGCCTGGGAGTTGGAAGATATGCGTCATGCGCTGCGCCTGGGCGGCAAGACCAAGATTTTGCCCTGCATCGCGACAGACAAAAAGCAGGTCAAAGCGGTATTATTGGAGCTGCTTTACAGCATTTTGGAGGAGATGGAGTTCGAACAAGTAGAGGGTTCGGGCGGGCTTTTATAGCTTGGGTGTGAGGAAAACGCGAAGGTCGGTCGTGCTTTGCGCCGCGGATAGGACTATTGCAGTTCAGCTCCAATCGATCCAGAATCCGTGCGGATGGTTTCCAACTAAGTAACTTGATCTCGAAACCCGCGCTTGCGTCTTCGCAGTGGGTGTGGCTCGACCCGTTTGAGCCTCACGGAAATGTTGCGAGGCTTGTTGCAGGAATATTGCTTCAGATAAGCAAGAATCTTTTACGGTGGAAGATGATCTTCCACCCCAAAATCTTATACGCCGAAAGCATTTGTAGTGCCTTCCATAACAACCGATCAAGGTAGCGTTCATTACGAAGTCTTTGGTAAAGGGAAACCCGTCATTTTGTTGCACGGTTGGCTCGGCTCGTGGGGCCTGTGGCAGGAGACCATGGCTTACCTGGGCGCCTCTTATCGCACCTACGCACTCGATTTCTGGGGTTTTGGCGAATCGGGTCGCAAGCGCGATACTTATGCAGTGCAGGATTTTGTGAGCCTTGTGGATCAATTCATGGAGCATTTGGGGATTGCCCGCGCGCCCCTGGTGGGGCACAGCATGGGTGGGACGGTCAGCCTGGCGGTGGCCATCAAATACCCTGAACGGGTCAGCAAGGTGGTGGTGGCAGGTTCTCCAATAGTCGGCTCATCGCTGGCACCCCTGCTTAAGATGTCGGGCGTGCGCCCGATCGCTTTCCTGCTTTTTAACCTGATGGGACCGTTTCGAGCCTGGATGAAGTATTTCTATTCCCGGCAGATTTGTACCGACCCGCGCTTCCCGGAAATGATGGATCGCGATCTCTCCAGGACCACGCTTGAGTCCTTCCTGCTCTCCATTGCTTCCCTTCACCGGACAGACTTGCGCCCTTCCCTCAATCAGGTGAAAGTGCCGGCGCTGGGTTTCTTTGGTGATAAGGACAAGGTTGTCGATCCGCTTCAGTGGCAGCCCATGCAGGCCGGAATCCCTCAGGCTCAGATAGAACGCTTCCCCAGGGCCGGTCACTTCATGATGCTCGAAGAAACGGCAGATTTCAGACAGAAACTGAAAAACTTCCTCGATGAATCACAGACTACTGAATGAGTGAATACTTTTATCCCGAACGCATGGGGCGCATCCTGCTGTTGGCAATGGAGGAAGTGCTGGGGCGCGAGGGGGTAAGTTCTGTACTGCAAACTGCCTCCCTCATGACCTATACAGACCACCTTCCCGCTGCACGCTCCGATAAAACTTTTCCCTTCGAGACGGTCAGCCGGCTTCTGGATTCGCTCGAACAGGCCTTTGGGCCCCAGGGTGGACGCGGTACGGCTCTGAGAGTGGGAAGGGCCTGCTTTCAGTACGGTCTCCACGAGTATGGCGCGGCGCTGGGAATTACAGAGCCCGCATTCAGGCTTCTGCCTTTTCCGTCCAGGCTGCGGGCCGGCGCTCAAGCGTTTGCAGGGCTGTTCAACAGCCAGACCGACCAGCGCGTCCGTGTCGAGGAAAATGAGGGGAGGCTGCTCTGGTCCATCGAGCGCTGTCCGCTGTGCTGGCAGCGGCAAACCAGCGGGCCGGTCTGCCATCTTGCGGTGGGACTTTTGCAGGAGTTGCTGTCCTGGCTGAGCGGTGGGAAGATATTCAGTGTGGAAGAGATCGCCTGTCTGGCGAGTGGGGATAAAGCGTGTACCTTTATGATCGATCAGACACCCCTGTCCTAGAAATGGGGTTCCCTTACGAAAGTGTTGCGAAATGCAGGGGCGGGTCAAACCCGCCCCTGCAATAATTTATAATGAATTCGCATGCTTAAGATCATCTTGAATGCTCCCAATCAAATCATGCCGTTCTGCGAGCCGGCGCGCGATCTGCGAATCCAGAACACTCCGCTTTGGCTCTGGCAGCGCAACCTGTTGGCGCCGTACGTGACCCGCGAATTGGAGCTAAAAACCGGAATGCGCCTGCCTGCTGTGCATGAACCGACTCTCGTTTATCGGGATAATCTGTTCTTCGATGAGCCTTACATACGCGCGTTCATGGCCGAGGCCCGGAAACGCAAAAGACCTGTGCGGGCTGCTTTTTCCGCGGACGACCCGGCCTTCAGGGAACACGCTCTGCCTCTTTCCACTTCATTTACGCCGGCCGGGAGTTTTTACCTGGCCGACCTGTGGTATTACCCCAACGGACCGGTTGTGGATGTAGAACCGCTGGTCATCGATCTCCAGGCCCGCGAGATCGGTTATTATCACGTCCCCACTTATATGGCGGATCAGAGCGGCGACCTGCTGTTTCAGGTTCCCCTGCGCTCGCTAATTGCCATCGACTCCTGGGTGCACATCTTCATTGCGGACGTAGTATTTGGCTTGTTCGGACGCGGTGCGCGCTTCGAAAAACGCCTCAATGAAGATTTGGGCTTCAAGTTGGGAGTCCTGAGCAAAGCCGTCTACGAAGGGCAACAGTTGCTGGCATGTTCGGAACTCGTGAAGGTCGGCAGGAACTGTGTGATCGATCCGCATGCCGTGATCCACGGGCCCACGACCATTGGCGATAACGTCAGCATAAATGCCGGGGCGGTGATAGAGAACTGTATTATCGGTAACAATGTCAATATCTCACAGGACGTGCAGTTGATGCTCTCGGTGGTGGGGGATGGGACTTTCATGCCTTTCCGCTCGGCCTTATTCATGACCACCGTGATGGACAACAGCATGATCGCGCAAAATACCTGCCTGCAGATGTGCGTAGTAGGGCGTAATACCTTCATCGGTGCGGGTTCGACATTTACGGATTACAACCTTGTGCCGGCGCCGCTGCGGGCACGAGATGGGAACGGCAAACTTAGCGTTTCGAATCGCCCAGTGATGGGAAGCGCGGTGGGGCATAATTGCCGTCTGGGCTCAGGATTGATCGTGTATCCGTCGCGCACTATCGAATCGGATGTGGTATTGGTCGCTTCGAAGGAAAGGCGTGTGATTGACCGGGATATACGATTTGCAGACAGCGATCACCATGGTTTCAAGTCGGCACGCCTGCACGAGGCCCTGTACCATCGCCATAAAGACCAGAATTTGGAATCCTGGTAATAGGACTTTTTGGGAAATACTAATAATAAGGGGTGCGTACACCTGCAAAATGCTCACCGCGCTGCGTGTAGATTATCAAAATGCCATGTCGCTCCCGGCCGAACCGGAAAGCGGACGCTTGCGGGGATTTCGGATAGCCTTTTTGTCCCCCGTGAGGATTTGCCTGTATTGTGGTTGAATCAATCCAATGGACAGCTTTGCCTTCATCATCCATCCCATCGACCCCAAACGGGATGTCAGCCGAAAATTTCCAATTCTGGGCCGGGTTCTAACGGAGGGGCAGATCAATTTTTTCTCCACTTTCTTCCCGCCGGTGTATATTTCTGAGATCGAGGGAATTACATCCAAAGCCTCAGGCAAACAGGTGAGGGGCTGGTTGATCGCCTGCCCGTACACACCGCAGCGCATGTTGGATCTGCCCGTTCAAACGGTCTATCGCAAAATAGTCCAGACAGGCCATATGGCCGAAAAGCTAGGCGCGCAGATACTGGGACTTGGTGCCTTCACCTCGGTTGTCGGCGATGCCGGCGTAACCATAGCCAGGGAGCTGGCCGTGCCTGTGACAACGGGTGATGCCTATACGGTCTCGATTGCCGTGCAGGCTCTCAGGGCGGCTGCAGACATAATGAACATTTCGCTCGAAAATGCTACTGCTGCTGTGGTGGGCGCGACAGGCGCCATCGGTCGCGTTTGTGCCGAGATGTTGGCGGCCGATGTTGGGCGCCTTATCCTCATTGCCAGGGATAGGAGCCGGCTCGATGAATTGTGCGCTCGTCTGCAGAAGTCTGCACGGGCCGAATTAGTCGTCAGCACAAAAATGGACTCCCTGGCTGAGGCGAATTTGCTCCTGACGGTCACGAGTGCGCTGCATGAGGTCATCCATCCGTCAGATTTGCGCCCCGGAAGTGTTGTTTGTGATGTGGCGCGCCCCCGCGACGTTTCTGCAATGGTCGCAAGGGCCAGAGATGATATATTAGTGATTGACGGCGGAATGGTTGACGTACCAGGCCCCGTGGATTTCCATTTTAACTTCGGTTTTCCTGCCGGCAAGGCCTATGCCTGCATGGCGGAGACAATGGCCCTGGCGCTCGAAGGCCGCTTTGAAGATTACACGGTTGGCAAGGATATTACGCTTAAAAGAGTGAACGAGATCACGACCCTGGCCGGGAAACACGGGTTCAGCCTGAGCGGCTTTCGCTCCTTTGAACGCGAAGTTACCCAGGAACACATAGAAGTTGTCCGCCGTAATGCCCGCCGGGCAAGCATTGCCAATCGCGTTTAGGAGGCTCTATGAGTAAATCACGCCTTTTGGTTGTTGAAGACGACGTTGATATTGCCAACATGCTCCGGATCTATTTCTCAGGAATGGATTTCGAGGTAGACATCGCACACCGTGGGTTCGACGCGTTGGAGAAGACCAAGCATGCCCTGCCTCATTTAATCGTGCTCGACATCATGCTACCCGATATCGATGGCTATGAGGTCTGCCGCAATTTGCGCACAAGCACCCGCACCAGCCACATTCCTGTTATTTTTCTAACACAAAAAGATGAGCGCAGCGATAGACTGCAGGGTCTTGAACTTGGCGCAGACGATTACATCACCAAACCCTTTGATATCGAAGAACTAAAGCTTCGCGTACAAGGGGCGATCCGAAGGTCTGAACGTGAGAGCCTCACCGATCCACGCTCGGGTCTGCCGGCGGGCCGCCTCATCGAGGAACAGCTCCGGCGCATTATCCGCGAAAAGGATTGGGCTTTGCTTGATATACGCGCAAATGATTTTGAGCCGTTCAGGGATGTATATGGCTTTGTAGCTGCTGATGATGTGATGCGCTTTACGGCCATGTTGATCACGGAGGTGGTGGACTTGCACGGTACAAGCGCAGATTTCATCGGACATGCAGGCACTGATAACTTTATCGTCATCACGAATAACACAGCCGCCCCCTTCATTAACAGAATCTCAAGGAACGTTTTGCGGCAGAGGTGCTGATGCATTACAACTTTACGGACCGCCAGCAGGGTTACATGGCGGCGACAAAGCCCAGCGGGGCGGTCGAAAAAGTCCCCTTCATGACCATGTCGGTGGGCATCATTTCGCCAAGCCAGCAGACCTTCTCGGATATTCGTGAGATTACCGAGCTGGCCGCCGAGGCGCGCCGCCAGGATAGCCTCGCGGCAGCCTAAAGGGAGCCTACACACTAATGTTTGCCAGCCTCAACCTGGGCATTGGATTGATCATCGCCGGACTGGTATTTGTCATACTGGTCTGGGGAGCGGTCACTCTGTTGCCGCGTGGTCAGGCTGCTGGGCAAACTAAGCCTCCGGTTACTCCTTCGGAAACAAATCAATCCACTGATGCAATTGTGCTCATCCAGCCGGGAGGCCGGGTGGATTATATTAATACACTGGCGCGTGATTGGTTTGGTTTGCGGGCCAATGACCAGCCCAACCTTGAAAGGCTGCTGCGCCGGGTTCGTCCGCCTGACGATTTCCTGAATGTCTGTGCCGCCCCCGGGCAAAAACGACTGAACCTGAACGGCAGGCAAGTGGAAGCCACTTCCTATCAGGTGCCGGGTGCGTATCCCCAGATGCTGGTTTCGCTGCGCGGCATGGATTTCCTCCCTGCGCTGCAAGCCGGCGACAAAGAGGTGTCTTCTTCGATCCTGAAGCTCGTGACCGATTTCGGCCAGTCCGTCACCTCCAGTCTGGATTTTGAATCGGTGGTACGTTCCATCCTTGATAACGTCTACCAGCTTGTCCCGGCAGATCTAATGGAGGTCAAGGTCCGGGATGAAGACAAACAGGCCTTCATAACCTATCGCTACCAGGATGCAAACGGCTCAGGCCGCAAACTTGTCAGTTCAGTGCAAAGCCAATTCGGCGAATTCACTACGCGCCTGATCGAGACGCGAAGTCCGCTACTGGTTTCAGATGCTGCGAGCGCCGGGGGGGACCAGGTAGGGCCCACATTTGCATCCCTCACGTCTTATCTTGGCCTGCCCTTGATGGCCGGGAATGAGCTGGTCGGCCTGGTGGAAGCCGGACAAACGCGAAGCTCAATTTTCACAGCGGGCGATTTCGATCTGTTGAAGTTGGTAGTGGGTCAAGCCGGCGTTGCTTTGCGCAACGCTCTTCTGTATGAACAGGAGCGAAAGCTCACCGTTGAGCTTTCGGGCCTGGCAAACCTGGCCCAGGCAGTCAGCGCAATCCGTGACCCGCAGGATCTATTTAGCCGCCTGGTGGAAAGCGTGACCCCACTTTTCCGTGCGGAGATCATCGGTTTTCTGCTCTACGATGAGAACAAACATACGTTGGAGGGACAAGTGCCGTTCCACGGCCTGCCTCCCCACATTGTTCGGATCTATCGAACTGCCATCGCTCCCAATAGTCCGGCGGAGGCATTGCTGACAGAACGCAAGCCGATCCTTACAAAGAAGGCTGCGCTGGATGAAGACTGGGGGGTCCTTGGGCTGACCGATATTGCTGTTGCAGCCAGCCTGCGAGATTCCGCCCTCATGCCGCTGGTTTCAGCCGGTCAGATGGTCGGTTATTTTCAGGTATCGCACCATCTAAATGGTGCGGCCGAATTCTCGGACTCGGAACTGCGGTTGATGCATATAGTCAGTGACCAGGCCGCGGCCATCATAGTCAATGCGGTGCTCGTCAGGCAGAGCCGGGAGCGCACCCAACGCGCAAACTCCTTAAGGCGTATATCGAGTCTGTCCGTTTCCACCGCCACCCTCGATGAAGTCTTAAAATATTCGATTCAGGAACTCGCCGGTCTCTTCCAGGTCGATTCTGCTTCGATCTTTCTCCTCAACGAGGCCCGCGGCGATCTCCGCCTGCACACTGGGTCACTTTATGGCTTTCCTGAAGGGGCGGCCGCTTCTTTCCCGAGCCTGGTGATAGATGATCCTGAGTTTCACAAAACGGCTGCAGGGAGTCCGCGCGCTTTCTACTCGGGTCGTCTTAGCATCGACCCCGGCCTGTTGTCCTTTTATCGCCCGCTCGTGACAGAGCTCGGGTTGGAGTCGGTCCTTATCGTTCCCCTTGTCCTGCATGAAAAATCCCTTGGCGAGCTGATGTTGGGCAGCCGCAAAACCGATCTGTTCAATGATTACGATCTGCAGGTCGTGAAGACCGCCGCCGCACAATTGGCGGCTGCGATTGAAAGCACACATCTTGTTTCGCAAACGGACGAATCCTTGCGCCGCCGCGTCGACCAGTTGACCTCCGTGGCGCGCGTAAGCCGCGAGATGGGCGCCTCTCTTTCCATTGAAGATTTGCTGCGCGTGATCCATCGTGAGACACTTCGGGCCACAGGCGCGGACTGTGGTTCCATCATCCTGCTCGATGCGGGACAGGCAGAACATGAGCCGCACGTTCAGCAATTTGAGGGCTGCCCCTCGGGTGCGGAGCTTACTGCGCTGGATCAGACTGCGATCGATACAGACCAACTCATCCTCATCAAGGATTTCAACCTTGAGGATGCTGCTGCCCCACATGAGGGTGTTCGCACAGTGCTGGTTGTGCCCATATCGCTGCGCGGCAAGGTACTCGGTTTGATCGAGCTGCATGCGGCCGCGCCGGCAGCCTTTGATGAGAGTGCCCTCGAAATTACGCAAACGCTTGCTATCCAGGCTGCGATCTCGTTGAAAAACGCCCGGCAGTATCATGAGGAACGGGAACAGGCTGAGCTCTTACGCCGTCGCGCTGATACGCTGAATAAATTCTCCGCGGCCAGCTTTACCCTGACCCCTCAACAAACTCTCGAAGAATTGCTGGCCTCGATCGCGCAGGGCATCCAAAATTCGACCCCTTTCCGTATAGTCCTTATCAGCATATATGAGCCCGAGACCGGCATGCTGCGCCGCGTGACCGGCGTGGGCATTGCGCCCGAGACTCTGGCCGAGCTGTTGGCGCGCAAGCAGCCCCTTACCAGCCTGCAACAATTGATGAAACCGGAATTCAAGGTGGGTCGTTCATATTACATCCCCGCTGACAAAACACCGGTGCTGCCTGCGGATATACATTATGTTTATGCGGGTCACTACTCAGCGTCTCGCGCCAAACAGAACGCCTGGGATCCTGATGACTTTTTGCTTATTCCGCTGGAAGATGCTCAACAGCATCCCCTTGGGTTGATCAGCCTTGACGACCCGGATAATGGCCTGCGACCTGACCGTGTCACCCTGGATTCCATGGAACTTTTTGCCGCGCAAGCGGTGCAGGTGATCACCAACCATCTCCAATTTGGTGAATTGCACAGGCGGATCGAATCCCTGAACTCTGGCCTGCAGCGCCAGCAGAAACTGCTCAAAGTCACGCAAAATGACCTGCCCGTCCTGCTCCGCAAAGATCTGGAGCAGACGATTTCCATGCATGACCTTGACCACCGCGCTCAACGGGTGCGCGCCGGTCTGGCCATTACCGAATTGGTCAGCCATCAATTGGATACGTCCTCGGCTCTGCTGGCCCTCGGTCGTGAGACTCTAACCCAGTTGGGAATGACAATTGCGCTTGTGGCAGAGAACACCCCCGAGGGTGCCCGCCTGCTGCACGTTCTTGGGAGCATCCCGCGGCCCAGTAACCCCGAGGCCCTATTCGGGCAGAGAAATCCGTTACGCGCCGTACTACAAAGCAGCCAACCGATCCTGATCTCAAACCTGGAATACAACGACGAGTGGCGCGAAACGCCTCTTCTTACACAAATGCGCGCCAAGAGCGTTGTATGCCTGCCCGTGTTGGTGGAGAACCGGCCCATCGCAGCCATGCTGGCTCTCAGCCCTGACCCCATGCCCGATCTCACCGAGGAAGACCGGCAGGTTTTTTACCAGATTTCCCGGCAGACCTCGGTGGTCTTGCAGAATATTTCGCTGCTGAGTGAGACCCGTCGCCGCTTGCAGGAAGTGAACCTCCTGCTCGAATTCAGCCGCAAGTTAACCGGCCTCGATCCGAGGCAAATCGTGAAGGCCCTGCTCGACAGCGGCCGCCGGGTGCTGCAGTCCGCACACGCGGGAGTTGTACTGTTGTGGAATGAGCAAAGCCAATCTCTAGAAGCAACGGCCGGAGCCGGCTATGCGGATAATGAAAGCCTGATGCGTATTTCCTACCGGCGTGGCGAGGCTTTGCCGGGGAGCGTATTTGCGGAGGCGGAGCCGCGGCGGGTGGATGAAGTGAACTTCTCGCGGGACTATGTTTTAAGCGCAGACAACCTGGGATACTATCGTCAGGGAACCGGAGGACGATTGCCGGTATCGAGCCTGATGATCCCCATCATGGCAGGCGACCAGGGTATTGGCTTGCTGGTGTTGGATAACTTTAATACCATCGGAGCCTTCCGGCCCGAAGATGAAGAACTGATGGTTTCACTTTCCCAACAGGTGGCTCTATCCCTTCAGAATGTGAGCCTGGTTCATGCCATGACCGAACGCGCCGGTCAATTACAGGCTTTAAATGACGTTGCAACGGCCATGACCTCCAGCCTGCGATCTGATGAACTGATCGTTCGACTGCTCGAGGAGCTGGTTCCGGTCTTACCGTTCGACACCGCTACTCTTTGGCTGCGTGATAAAGACCGCTTGACGGTCGCTGCCGCGCGGGGCTTCCCCGATACGGAAAAGCGATTGGGTCTGACAATTGCGGTGTCCGATAGTTCCTTGTTCAGGGAAATGGTGAAAAGCGGTCAACCCATCCTGGTGGGCGATGTACGCGAGGACCTACGCTTCCCATCGGTGGAAGCGCCGCGGCTTTCCTGGCTGGGAATCCCGATGATCGCCAAGGGCGAGCTGGTGGGTTTGATCGCCCTTGAAAAATGGCAGGCTCATTTCTACACGGAAGACCAGATTCAACTTGGAACAACTTTTGCGAGCCAGGCCGCCATTGCCCTCGAGAATGCCAACCTCTATGAGAAGAGCATCAGCCATGCTGCCGAGCTGAGTGAGCGTTCGCTGCGGCTGGGGCTGCTCAACCGCTTCTCCTCAGCCTTGAGCGGATTGTTGGATGCCGGTCAGATCCTGGACTTGACTGCCGAAGAACTTCAGCAAGCTCTGAACGTCACGAAGGTTTCTGCCGTCTCATTCGAACGCGGACAAGCCCGCTGCGTAGCGGCCTTCCCCAGATCGGGCCAGGCGCTGCCGCTTATACTGCCGGATGCGCCTTTGTTCGCCCGCCTGCGCGAATCTCATGGCGTCTTCTTAACGGAGAGAGTAAAAGCGGAATTCGACCTGCTCCCGTTAAAGGAGTTTATCGGCGATGATGTCAATGCCCTGCTGGTCGTGCCGCTGGCAAGTGGTCAGAATTTGCTGGCTCTTCTGTTCGTTGGAATTGCCGGCCAGCGCAGCTTTACTGCAACAGAGGTCGAGCTAGCTCGCACCATTGCCAACCAGGCAGCGATTGGCCTGGAAAACGCCCGGCTGTACCAAGCCACGGTGCGTACCGCTGAAAGATTCGCAGTTTTGAACCAGGCGAGTGCGGAGATAGGTGTCAGTCTCGATTCTGATGAGATTTACGCCTCCATTCACAGCGCAGCCGAGCGCCTGATGCCGGTGGATGCTTTTATCATCAGCCTGCTCGATTCGGAAAAGCAGGAAGTAGAGAGCGTTTATCTGATGGACCTCAACCAGCGCTGGCCCAATATGCGGGTCCCGCTGGGCGATGGCCTCAGCAGCCGAGTGATCCTCAATGGTGAACCCGTGCTCCTTAATAGCGCCGATAACGCCGAGATATTGGGCGATATGGCGGTCAACGAGCGCGGAGCGGCAGTATCAACCCTGGCTGTGCCCATGATCGTCGGCGGCAAGACCATCGGCATCCTTTCTGCGCAGAGCTATCAGACTAATGTCTACACTGAGGAAGACCTTCAGATTTTGAGCACGCTTGCCAACCAGGCCGGTGTAGCCATTCAAAATGGCCGCCTGTTCGGCGAGACCCAGCGGTTGGCACAGGAGCTCGAGCAGCGCGTTATCGAACGGACTGCACAGTTGCGGCGCGAACAGCAGAACACCGAAACGCTCCTGCGCATCCTCACCGAGGTGTCTTCGAGCCTCGACCTTGACCGCGCCCTCAACCGCACGCTTTCATTGCTCAATGAAGCGGTGGGTGCGGACCAGGGCACGATCATGTTGCTCAATGCGGAGGATAATCTCCTGCATTATCGGGCCGGTTATGGCTATGTCTCCGACAAAACGGGCAGCGACCGCGGGCTCACGCTTAAGATCGGAGAAGGCCTGGCGGGCTGGGTCGTTGAAAACCGCGAGGCGACCCTGGCCACTGATCTCTACCAAGACCCGCGTTGGGTTCGCACCACTTCCACAGCAGGCCAGCACCGCAGCGCCATTGTGGCCCCACTCCTGGTTTCTGAAGACGTTATCGGCGTGCTCTTGGTCTTCTCGCGAACCGCGAACTACTTCACGCCTGAAAGCCTCAACCTGGTAAAGGCCATTGCGGGACAAGTTGCTGTCGCGATCAACAATGCGCACTTGTATGAACTTATCCGTGACCAGGCCGAACGCCTCGGGCTTATGCTGCGCAAGGAGCAAGAGGAAGCCAGTCGTTCGCATGCCATCCTGGAGGCTGTTGCGGACGGCGTGCTGGTTACCGGTCCTGACAACCGTATCACCTTCCTTAATTCTTCCGTTCAGAATCTCCTGACGATAGAGGCCAGCCGTGTAATGGGCCAATCACTGGATGACTTTGGCGGCTTGTTCAGCAAGGCTGGCCTGGCCTGGGTGGATACCATCCGGCGCTGGTCTAAAATGCCCGGCTCCTATGAGATCGGCGACACTTATGCCGAACAGTTGGAATTGGGCGACGATCGTATCGTGTTGGTTCACCTGGCGCCGGTGATGATGCAAAAGGAATTCCTCGGGACGGTGTCCATTTTCCGCGATATTACGCACGAAGTGGAAGTAGACCGCTTGAAATCCGAGTTCGTGGCAACGGTGAGCCATGAACTGCGCACGCCCATGACGGCCATCAAAGGTTATGTGGACATTATGATGATGGGCGCAGCCGGCGCCATAAATGAGAACCAGGCCCACTTCCTGGACATCGTGAAAAACAACATTGACCGGTTGAACATCCTGGTAAGCGATTTGCTTGATATTTCCAGCATCGAGGCCGGCCGCGTTACGCTCACACGCCAGCCGCTCGACATCCGCCAGATAGCCCGCAGCGCGATCTCCGAGTTCCAGCATCGCTCCGAGGAAGATAAGAAGCCAATGACCTTTACGCTGGAAGTGCCAAAGGTCCTGCCCCGCGTCCACGGCGATGCGGAACGCCTCAGGCAGGTAATACTCAACCTTCTGGATAACGCCTATCATTACACCCCCGAGAAAGGCACTATCACCGTGCATCTGCACTCGCTAAACGGGAACGGCATGGTGCAGGTGGATATCAAGGATAGCGGGGTTGGCATTGCCCGGGAAGACCAGCAGCGTATCTTTGAGCGCTTCTATCGAGGCGAGCATCCGCTGGTGCTGGCTACACCGGGCACCGGGTTAGGACTTGCGATCGTCAAGCAGCTGGTTGAAATGCACAACGGACGCATCTGGCTAAAGAGTAACGGGGCCATAGGCGAGGGCAGCACTTTCTCCTTCACCATCCCCGTTTCCAAGGAAAAATCATGATTCCTGCAAAGACTCTTGACATGGTTGAATTTACTCATACCTTTTACAAGAAATACGAATTAATGAGTGGAGTCTTGGGAGCATCCAGAAGTTTACATTGTTCGATAAAAAGAAATTATCGATTTGCTGCCCTCCCTAAAGTACCTGAAAAAATGGAACTGTGCAAGTTGTACATCCTGCACACTTCCTTTTTTCAGCATCCTACGTCGCAGGCTGAATGCATGGGACGATCATCGAAGAAGAGATTCAATGACGAAGATACTGATTGCTGAAGACGAACCTGATATCCGTGAACTGGTGGCCTTTACGCTGCGCTTTGGTGGCTACGAAGTAGTAGCCGCCGCCAACGGCGAAGAGGCCCTGAATGCAGCCGGCCGCGAATTGCCCGATCTCATCCTCATGGATGTGCGCATGCCGAAAATGACCGGTTACGAGGCCTGCCGGCTGATGAAGGCCAACGAAAAATTAAAGGATATCCCCGTGGTGTTTCTCTCAGCCAAAGGCCAGGATGCCGAGATCCAAACGGGCCTGGAGGCGGGGGCCGAGGAATACCTGCTCAAGCCTTTCTCGCCCGATCAATTGACCAACCGGGTCAGGGCCATCCTGGCGAAATTTGGAAAATGACTCCTTCGCTCCTCCGCCATTTTCCGCTCCTTTCTTCGTTACTTAACGGAAAATAGGAAGGCCGGGAGGGGGTCGGTTTTAGCTAATACTTATGAGCGCCATCATTCTTAACAAGGCCATGATCCACTACGAAGCGTTGGGACGCGGGCGCCCCATCGTCTTCCTGCATGGCTGGGTGGGCTCATGGCGATACTGGATGTCTTCCATGCAGGTGGCCTCCACTTCGTTCCGCGCCTACGCTCTTGACCTGTATGGCTACGGCGATACTTCTCACGATCCCCTGAACTATGCGCTCGACAAACAGGCTGCACTGTTGAGCGCATTTCTGGACGAGCTGGGCATCGGGAAGATCGCCATTGTAGGACACGGCCTGGGTGCGCTGGTGGGATTTTATTTCGCAGCCCAACATGTTGCGAGCGTGGACCGCATCATGGCGGTGGACTGCCCGCTCGATTTCAATTCGGTCCATTCGCGGCTCAAGGCTGCCATCGCCTCCAGCGAACTTGTGGACTGGCTCTCCGACCGCTCCCCCGAATCATTAAATGCGCTGTCAGACGCCGGCAAATCGGACCCGCGCGCTGTGACTGCCTCCATGGAGAGCTTCCAATCGGACAGCCTGCTGGGACTGTTCCGCACGCTGGGACTGCCCTGCCTGCTCGTCTATGGCGAGAATGACCCTGCCATTCAGGTGCCCGAAGCGGATGGCACCGAAGCCTTGGGCCTGAACATGCACCAGATCAATCTGGAAGACTCGGGCCACTTTCCCATGCTGGATGGGGCTGCCCGGTTCAACCGCCTGCTAACCGATTTCCTTGCCTTGGATTCGGGACTCAGCCCGCGTGAACTGCAGTTGAAAGAGGAGTGGAAAAGAAGGGTGAGATAGAGTCGCCGATAGGCGGACGGCGGACTGCGGACTGCGTGCTCAATTTTTGGACTGCTAAAACGTAGGGAGGCTCGTAGCACAGGCCTCGCTGAGTAGGCCGCGATCCTACTCGATGGCCTCTGTGGAGTCGCCTTATGATATTATGGGGAGAAAACTTATGGATGAGTATTCCGGAACTTACGAAATCAGGTGGTCAGACCTCGACGCCAACGGTCATGTGAATTACGCTGCCTATATTGATGCCGCCGGGGACCTGCGCTACCGGTTCTTTACCGAACATGGATTTCCGCCCGAGAAATTCGACCAGCTGGGTGTCGGGCCAATCTATACCGATATCCATGCGCGTTTTTTGCGGGAGGTGCGAATGGGTGAAACCATAACCATCACCTATTCTCTGTCCGGGCTTTCGCCAGAGGGCAGGCGCTGGAAAATCCATCATGATTTCATTAAATCCAACGGAAAAAAGGCGGTCACCCTTGACGTGGAGGGAGCCATCCTGGATCTTATCGCCCGCAAGCCTGTCTTTCCTACCATCGAACTATTTCAAGCCTTCAACTTGATCCCGCATTCCCCCGACTACGAAATACTATCTGAAACGCGTTGGATAAAGTGATGGCAGGCTTGCAGGACAAAACCGGGAGCTATTGATAGTACGCGGCCAAACCCGCGACTGGCCGCCAATACGCCTGCTGGCCCCGGGGTCTGTTATCCCTGATTGCCAACCACCTATTGCTTTCCCGGTTTCCAAATTCGGTAATATGCGGCACCCGTGATTTCGGCGTGGATTCATTTCTCATCGACGTTAGAACGTATGTTTTTTATAGTGGTAGCGTGGGCCAAGCTGGCGTTGGCTCCGAAATCCCAATTCTCTCCTTGCCTTCTTAGCGGTAAGCCGTTGATGAAGGTTGCCCTAATAACTCTATTCGAGCCTGGAACTTGCCATATTATTCCTGAAGTCCGATACCTGATAACACCCTACCCCCCGTGACCGGCCAAGGAGGGTTGAACTCCAGTCGACCCCGGCGCGAATCCCGTAATCAACCCTGGAGCAACTGTAAGCTGATGTTGGTTCTTCCTAAAACTTACAAAAAAGTTACTCAAAATTCATCTTGCACAGTTACAATGATAAACAACTAAGAGCCTATCCGTAACCTGCAGGAGGGGTGTTTGTTGGGGTATGTGCAGCGAAGCTGCACGTCCCCCAACAAACACCATCCCCTATTTTACGGATGGGGTCTAAATCTATCGTATCGAAACACTTGAAGAGCAAAAGCTTAAACATCTTGTGATCAGTGGGAAGGTCAATCCATGAAGAAGATTTCCGGCACGTCATTCCAAACCAGGGCCGTGCATGCTGGCGAAAGAGTCCCTCCGGCAGACTACACCCCCGTCACCACACCTATTTCCACCGCGGTTGGCTATCTCTACGAGAGCATGGACGATATGGATGCCGTTTTCGCGGGCAAGAAACAAGGCTACGTCTATGTGCGCTACAGCAATCCCACCGTCGCGGCTTTTGAAGAGGCTGTTGCCAGCCTGGAAGGAGCCGAGGCTGCCCAGGCTTACTCCTCCGGCATGGCGGCAATCCATGGGTCGCTGTTGGGCAGCGGAGCCAAGGCGGGTGCAACGGTCGTCGCGGCCATGGATGTCTACGGCGCGACGTTTACCCTGCTGCGAGGCTTGCTCACCTCGCTCGGTACGACAGCGCGCATGGTCAACGTGAGCGACCTGGATCAGGTGGAATTTGCGCTTAAAGAAACAGAGTCTGTTTGCCTGCTGGTCGAGACGATCTCCAATCCCTTGTTGAAGGTGGCAGATATCCCCACTCTGGCCGGTCTCGCGCACCGTTACGGAGCCAGCTTATTGGTGGATAACACGTTTGCATCCCCCTACCTCTTCAATCCGCTATTCTCCGGGGCAGATTACGCCATCCATAGCGCCACCAAATACATCTCCGGGCACGGGGACGTGCTGGCGGGCGTGGTTTGCACCTCTGCCGCAAATAAAAAAGTGCTCTTCGAGCTGAACAAAATGGTCGGTGGCGTGCTGGGGTCGTTCGAGGCCTATCTGGCCCTTCGCGGCCTGAAGACGCTCCCACTGCGGATGGCCCAGCAGTGCGGGAACGCGCAGCGAGTCGCCGAATGGCTGCAAAAACATCCGCACATTAAGAGCGTGAATTATCCAGGCCTCCCCGATCATCCTCAGCATGCCCTGGCGGAAACGCTCTTTGAAGGCCGGGGATACGGAGGTGTCGTTTCGTTTGAGCTGGCCGGGGCCGACAAGGCCAAGGTTTACCGCTTTATGGAGGAATTGACAGTATTTCAGCCCGCCACCACTCTTGGGGATATCTACTCCCTCGTGCTTCATCCCGCGACCTCTTCCCATCGCGGGCTTACCCCCGAGGAGAGGGCCCGGGTCGGGATTCCGGATGGGCTGATCCGTTTATCGACGGGCATCGAATCCCCTGACGATCTCCTGACTGATCTTGAATCAGCCCTGGCAAAGACCTAATCATGATCTCAGCCACGCAAACGCTGCCGGTCGGCTATTTCCAGGCCCGCGAAATTGACCTGGCAAAAAACAAGGGCCTGGCGATCGTGCTCAACATCATAGGTTTCTTTCTCTTTATCCTTACTTTCATCCTACTAATCCTGCTTGCGCGTGCAGTGCGCCCGGGGCAATTAGCCGGCCCTTTTACGATCAATGCAAATTTGGCCACCGTAGGCAAACTCCTGGGATTAGTTTTCCTTATTGCCCTCAACTTGGGGCTGCACGAGCTCATTCATGGCTTTTTCTTTTGGGTGTTTACCCGCAGTAGCCCCGTTTATGCTTTGCACCTGGCTTATGCCTACGCCGCGGCCCCTGATTGGTTTATCCCTGTCCGCCAGTATTGGGTTATTGGGCTGGCTCCGCTTGTGCTGATAGATGCGCTCGGCTTGCTGCTGATCTTTGTAGCTCCTGCCGGCTGGCTCTGGATCATCATGCTTCTTGTAACCCTCAATACCGGCGGAGCCGTCGGCGACCTGCTGATAGCTTTCCAATTGCTGCGGGCATCGCCGGCCTGCCTGGTAAAGGATGCTGGCGATGGGGTGCGCTTTTTTGAACCTGTTTTATCGTAATTATCTTTTAACCGCTGCCACAATTCCTCGTCAAAGCCGTCAGCGCAGCATGATAAGGTCATTACAGACTATCTCAATAACCCTCCCGTCTGGACACAGCACGATTAAAATGGGGACTACATAGATCTTGAGGGATTGTTCAATGGAGGGCGAATCTCATGACTCAGATGTATCGAAATTCCACACCTAATCCAGCTCGGAAAGCGGATGAGCTCGAAGCATTACTTGTTGGTATTTTGGGAGTGGCTCTCGTGATGGTCGCCATTGGTGTTGCGTATTACCTGATTTCAAAGGCAACGCCTCCCGGGATCGATGGAGCGAGCACGAGCAATGTGCATACGGGCTTATGGATCGGGGGGATCTTCGGACCGTTCTTCTTCATCTACGGTGCAGTCGGAGTGCTCCGCGGAAAAATAGGGGTGGGGTCGGGGCCATGGTATGCCAAAGCAAGCACCGTCCTGAACGGGACAGAGGCGTTTGTAGCCAGCGTCAGTACTGCCTTAGGTGGAGTTCTATTCATGGTCACGGCCGCGATCTCCCTTATACCTGAATTAGGCAGCCTCATCCACGAGCTAGCAATCTTGCTGAGTGGATTTGTGTCCATCGTCCTGGGTTGGCTTTGTGGGGTCATTGTCCGCGAACTTGGTTACTGAGCGGAAGTAACAACTGTGCAACGCAACGACATCGCATGCCATGCATGTCCGCGGCGTGACTGCACCCGTCTCCTGATGCGCTGGAACACAAAGGGATCATTACCATACTTGAGGGATTATTCACCGGAGGGCAGCTAACATGACTCAAACATCTCGGAATCCCATATCCAAACCGGTTCGGAAAGTGGACGAACTGGAGGCATTGCTGGCAGGAATTTTGGGGCTAGGCATAGTTCTGGCCGGCACCAGCGTCGTGTATTTTCTCATTTTAAGCTCGGCACCGTGGGATACTAACGATACCTCGCCCAGTGGTGTGCATCTGGGCCTGTGGGTTGGCGGGATCTTAGGAACCATGTTCTTCATCTGGGGTGCGGTTGGCGTACTGCAGGGGAAGATCATTGTTGGATGGGGGACATATAACCAGGTGCGCACTACCATAGCCGGAGCGGGCGCATTTGTGGCGAGCATATCTACGGCCCTGGGTGGCGTTTTGATCTTGAGCACCGCCGCGATCTCGCTTCTGCCGGAAGTGGGCAGTGTCATCCATCCACTGGCCGCCCTGTTGAGCGGCTTTGTGTGCATTGTCCTCGGCTGGATCTGTGGCCTCATTGTCCGCGCACTTGGTTACTGAACTCGAAGAACAGGCACTGCGCTGATTATTCTCCTTCAACGCAGTATGAAGCTTTTTGGTGTCGCGGTCAATTGATAATTGTAGGATTGAAGCTGGATCTGTACGTGATAACCATGAGCGGGATGGCGCAACAAATTGGCCCGAAGTGACGTCTGATGGAGCAAAGTTGAGGTGATACAATCCTAGGCGATAATTACCGACATTGAATTGGCTAGGAGCAAAACAAATGAGCAAAGAAGACGAACTGCGCGATGTGATCAAGGAAACAGCCAAACAAGTGGCTGAGCTTCAAAGCAACCCGCGTACCTGGCTGTCGTGGACGGTCTATTTCCTGGAACAGCTCGAAGCCCAAGGCCAGACGCAATATCCCGATCAGACCTCCTTCAAAGAAATGTTGTCCGCTTTGCAGAGCGAAATTCGCAACCGCTTGAAAACCGGCGGTTGGCATTAACCTGCATTTTCAGGCCTCATCTTCAACCCATTTCCTATGGAAAGGGAGAATTGACCTAAAAGTCAGCCTTGTTCCAGATAGGATTTTTTTTTGACGATAGGCATAAAGGACTGATCCGTTTATTTCGGGAAGAGTCCCCGTTCGCAAAGGTAAACTTTAGCAACCTACCACGGTCTTAATATCTTGAAGCTTCAATCCAAATAAATACTCTGACTTGAGGAGAAGACCGCTGTGGAAATCCTTCCGAATGTTCATCATATCCCTGATATTATTGCCAACCCATATTTGATTGTCGAGCCTGATGGACTGACTTTAATAGACACGGGCATTCCAGGCAGTGCCAAAAAGATCCTCAATTACATGGACGATTTGGGGCATTCGCCTCACGAGCTAAAACGGATCATCATCACGCATTCCGACATGGACCATGTTGGCAGCTTGTATGCCCTTAGGCAAGCCAGCGGTGCGCGCACATATGCGAGCGACGTCGAGGCCCGGGCCATCGCTCTTGGAAAAGCGTCGCGCCCGATCAAGCCTGTGAATTCGTTGCGCAGGTTCTTGTTTGCCTTCATACGTTTATGGTTCAAGGCCCCTCCGGTCCAGATCGATGAACTGGTTAGCGATGGGCAGGTGCTGCCGGTTTTAGGCGGCCTGCGTGTAGTCGGGACAGCCGGGCATACTCCCGGCCACATTTCGCTGTATGCACCGAAGCTAAAACTGCTCTTTCCCGGCGATTCGATGGTTTCCGATGAAAAAGGTTTATACGGGTCACGTCCGGCCAATACTTGGGACGAAGCTAGTGCAGCCGAATCCGTTCGCAAGCAGGCTGCCCTGGGTGCCAGCATCGTTTGTCCCGGGCACGGGCCGGTGGTAACCGATGCGCAGAACAAGTTCCCCAAAGCTTGACGTTGGGGTCTCTGGAGTATCGGAAACGGTCCATTACTAGCTTGTATTTTTAGGGCGAGCTGGATGATCTTGTTGAGACACCCTTCCGGTCATTGAGCAGCTTATCTTGAATAGGAAACCGTCTGAGTGTTAAATACTTCTTGAAATAGATCCAGGCTCCGGTTAATGAGGTTGACACCTCATAAGTTTGGGGTATATTTGTCAACATAAATAGACGAACGGGGAGCCTGCTTGCACCGCGAGCTTTCGGTGTCCAAGGCACAGGCTGAGAGGAGCGTGATACGCTCGACCCGCATTACCTGATCTGGTTAATACCAGCGGAGGGACCATAGACTTAAGCCAAAGCCATCCTCCGCAGAGAATGGCTTTTTTTATCTTATCGCGCCCCCGTTCGAGAGAAGAGTTTGAGGAGTGAATACCTATGTCTCGCGTTCTCATCTTTGCCAACGGCGTGCTGCCAGACGTTCAAAAAGCACGGTCGCTTGTTCGGTCAGACGATTTCATCATTTGCGCGGATGGTGGGACCCGGTATGCCCTGACGCTGGGACTCCACCCTTCGCTGCTCATCGGGGACCTTGACTTGCTCAGCGCAGAGGAAAGAGGAAAGGCGGAAAGCGCAGGTGCAAAAACCGTCAGCTATCCACGCGACAAGAATGAAACGGACCTTGAACTTGCCATCCAGCATGCGCTTGGACTTGAGCCAAGCTCTATTGTCATCATTGCTGCCCTAGGAGGCCGCCTCGATCAGACCCTCGGTAATCTGGCGCTGTTGAGCGACCAGCGATTGGCTGGGTTGGACGTACGACTCGATGACGGACTGGAGGAAGTTTTCTTCTGTCACGGCCGCTGCGAGCTGAGCGGAGACGGAGGAGACCTTGTCTCGTTGATACCCTGGATGGGCGCAGTCAGGGGCATCAGCACTGAAGGGCTAAAGTGGCCGCTTCAGAACGAAACGTTGCATCCGGAAAAGTCCCGAGGCATCAGCAATGAGCTGCTTGGCAGCACAGCCGCCGTCAGCCTGACTGCCGGCCTGCTGCTGATTATCCATCGCCGGAATTTATAAATGAAACCGGAATCCGAAGATAATAGTCAATTACAAATGGAAAGGCATATTATGAAGCGCTTCTTATATTTCCTCCCTGCACTCCTAATTCTTTGCTCCTGCTCCTCGAAGCCATCAGGTCCGCAGACCATCACGGTGATGACTCACGATTCTTTCGCCGCGACCGATACCGTGATCCATGCTTTTGAGCAGGCTAATAACGCCAAAGTGACCTTCCTCAAAAGCGGCGATGCGGGAGCAACCCTTAACAAGGCCATTCTGTCCAAAGACTTGCCCCTGGCCGATGTGCTTTACGGCGTGGACAACACGCTTCTCTCTCGCGCCCTTACCGCAGATATCTATCAGTCATATGCTTCTCCCAGCCTGAAAAACATTCCGAATGAATTTCAACTTGATACTACGGATCGCGCCCTGCCCGTCGATTCAGGTTACGTGTGTGTCGTTTACGATAAGGCTTATTTCCGCTCTCACAACCTTACTGCTCCGCAGACTCTCGAGAATCTGACGAAGCCTGAATATAAGGGCTTATTGGTAACCGAAAATCCGGCCACCTCTTCACCTGGACTGGATTTTTTGCTGGCTACGGTCAAACACTTTGGCGATCCGAACTATCTGGATTACTGGAAAAAATTGCGCGACAACGGCCTGGTTGTCGTAGACGGATGGGAGACAGCGTATTACACCAACTTCAGCGGTCAGTCCGGCAATGGCGGCCAATCCCTGGTGGTTTCGTATGCAACTGACCCAGCGTACGAGGTGATGAATTCTACAACGCCGCTTTCAGATGCGCCCGTGGCTGCCGTCGTTGGCCCTGATACTTGTTTCCATCAAATCGAATTTGTCGGAATCCTCAAAGGTTCCAAAGAGCTGTCTCTTGCGAAGAGGTTTGTGGACTTTATGTTGAGCGCACAATTTCAAGCTGATATGCCGGGACAGATGGCAGTTTATCCTGTGCTTTCGAATGTCCCTTTGCCCGAAGCGTTCATAAAGTTTGCACAAGTACCGCCCCAGCCCGCCATGCTGCCATACGACGAAATTGCCAAGAATCGCGACGCCTGGATACAGGCGTGGAGCGGCGTGGTCTTGAAATAGTCGAGGCTCATTGTTACATCATCGCAGCTCTCAAAGCACCGCGGGTTTGGATGCGGGGGCAACCGGACCCAGATTTCCAAGTGGCATCCTTCCTTCGTGGTTTAATCGGGTTTTGCTCTGGTCCCTGCCGCTTTCTTTTCTGGCGTTCTTTTTCTTCTTTCCGTTCTACCGCATACTTGCCTTCAGCTTTAACGCGCAGACCCTTGGATCAACCAACCTTCAGCTTGCTCTCCATGTTCTCCTTTTCACTTCCTACCAGGCGATCCTCTCTACGATCCTCACGCTCGTGGTCGGCCTTCCCGCCGCCTATCTTTTCGCCCGCTTTGACTTCCGCGGAAAAAGCCTCCTACGTGCATTAACCGCCGTGCCGTTCATGCTGCCGACGGTTGTTGTGGCGGCAGGGTTCAACGCCCTTCTGGGTCCTCGCGGCTGGATCAACCTCAGCCTCATGCGCGCGTGGGGATTAACTTCGCCCCCGATACAGTTCGTTGGCACGCTGGGTGCGATCCTGCAGGCGCATGTCTTTTACAATACTACGATTGTCATACGCATCGTCGGAAATGCGTTGGCAAGGCTGGATCCCAAATTGGAGCAGGCTGCCCGCTCCCTAGGCGCAGACTCTCGCCATTTATGGTGGAATGTGAGCCTGCCTCTGCTTAGTCCATCTTTGCTGGCAGCTACTCTCCTTGTGTTTTTGTTCGACTTCACCAGTTTCGGCGTGATCCTCTTATTGGGCGGTCCATCCTTTGCAACCCTGGAAGTGCAGATCTACATTCAGGCTTTGGAGATGCTCAACCTGCCATTAGCAGCCCTGCTCGCCTTTATCCAGCTGCTCTGTACCCTGGTTTTCTCCATTATCTACTCGCGTGTTTCATCCCGCTCCATGGTGCAGACCGCGCCGCGCTCTGCAGAAAGCAACCTGCGAAAGCCAATGAACTCACGCGAAAGGCTTTTCATCTCCTCTATGCTGCTGCTGCTTTTTACTTTCTTCATATTGCCAATGCTCGCTCTTCCGCTGCGCTCGGTCTCTCGCCTGGATGCGAACCGCGGCCAACGTGGGCCGGTTCCAGCCGGTATCACCGGCGATTACTATACCCAGTTATTTATTAATCGCCAAAGTTCCATATTTTATGTCCCGCCTGTCCAGGCCGCAGTCAATTCGTTTGGATATGCGGGCGCAACTGTGATACTTTCGCTTCTGTTGGGGTATCCGGCTGCCTGGGCATTGGCGAAACCCGGGCTGCTGGAAAGGTTTCTTGATCCCATTCTGATCATCCCGCTTGGTAGCTCGGCTGTAACACTCGGCTTGGGATTTATCCTTGCGTTTGGCCGCTGGCTGACTTTTCCATGGCTGGTGCCCCTGGCACATACGCTTGTGGCCCTGCCGTTCGTTATCAGAACGCTACAGCCGGCGGTAAACTCCATTCCCGATAGACTGCGCCAGGCTGCTACTTCTTTGGGCGCCTCTCCTTTGCGGGTTTGGCAGACTGTGGATTGGCCCATCTTGCGGCGAGCGACCCTCACCGCCGCAATTTTCGCGTTCACAATCTCATTGGGTGAATTTGGCGCGACGGCTGTGATCTCCCGTCCCGACTATCCGACCATCCCGATAGCCATCTACAGGTTCCTCTCCCAGCCCGGCGGTTCAAATTACGGCCAGGCTATGGCAATGGCAACGATCCTCATGGCTCTGACGACAGTGGGGATATTGTTGATCGAGAAATTGCGCCTGCCCGGTGCGGGGGAATTTTGATGGCTGGAACCCACCCGCGTTCGCAAGTTCCAAATATGTTGGAAGTAATAAGCGTTCGCAAAGCCTATGAAAATCAACTTCTATTGCGCGGTATCTCTTTTGCGTTAGGATCGGGCGAAACGATTTGCCTGCTGGGCGCATCGGGCAGCGGTAAGTCCACATTGCTTCGGATCATTGCCGGCCTCGAGCTGCCAGACTTAGGCCGGGTGAAGTGGGAGGGAAAAGACCTGGCCTCTATACCGCCTCATATCCGTGACTTTGGACTTGTTTTCCAGGATTACGCCCTTTTTCCTCATCTCGACGTTTTCAACAATGTGGCATTCGGCCTGAAAATGAAGGGCTGGCAGGGGGACGATGTCGAAAAGCGGGTTACTGAGGTTTTGGCCCTCGTGGACATGAGGGGCTTTGTCCGCCGTAAAGTCACCGACCTGTCAGGTGGAGAACAGCAGCGGGTGGCATTAGCCCGCGCTCTGGCACCTCGCCCGAGATTACTGATGTTCGATGAGCCGCTCGGCGCGCTTGACCGGTCGCTCAAGGAAGATTTGCTCGATCAGCTACGCGGGATATTGAAACGGACTGGCATTCCTGCCATCTATGTTACGCACGATCAGGAAGAAGCATTTATGATCGCAGACCGTGTCTTGATGCTAAAAGCGGGAGAGATCGTGCGTGACGGAACACCCTCTGAAGTGTGGGCGCATCCCGGCTCCGCATGGGTGGCGCAATTTCTCGGTTTGGGTAATGTGTTTGAAGGAAGTTGCAGGTCGCGGGCCGAAAGATCGGGAGCCTGGAAGGTAGATACCGAATTCGGCACTATCGATGTAACGTGCAAACATCGACATAAGGTAGGGGATAAAATAAAGTTGCTTGCGCGTCCAATCCCGGCTGAGCGGGGGAGTGCGATCAGCGGGCATGTGGCAGATGCAATTTTTCAGCAAGATCAATTCAGAATCATCCTGGATAAAGGTCTTTTTTTCTATTCGCCAAGTGCACGGAAGGTCGGACAGTTGGTCGAGGTGACTGTCGCGGTGGAATGCCTTGGATGAATGAAGCCATAACAGTATTTAAACTTGATCTAGCGGGAAAAGTGACCTGGCAATATCAGGGTCGCGTACTGGCCCGCGAACCCAATCTGGTCGTGCTGGAGGCTTTTTTCAACCGGCCGGATACTCCCTTCATGGACGTAGGACTCAAAGAACACGACCGGTTCGTGGAAACCTTTTATACCGATCGATGGTACAACATCTTTGAGATTTACGACCGCAACGAGAATAGACTTAAAGGCTGGTATTGTAACGTAGGGCGGCCCGCCGTTTTGACTGCAGGGGCGGTCTCTTACGTGGACCTAGCTTTGGATCTATGGGTTTCGCCAAAAGGGGAGCAAACGGCGCTGGACGAGGATGAGTTCTCTCTGCTCGATCTGGATACGAGCGAGAGACAAATGGCGCTTGCAGCTCTGGCTGAATTAAAGCGGGTGTTCAAAACCAAACGACCTCCGGGCTAACCGTGGGTCGTTTTGATAGGGCTTTTAGCGGCTCTGTGAACGATCGCATTAGCAGGCGAGTGCTGCAATCGTTCCTTTCAGTTTTCACATCTGAAGATTATTCAATGCCCAGGTAGGCTTTGCGTACCATCTCATTGGCCTCGAGGGCAGCAGCGGCGTCGGCAAGGATGATCTCACCGGTCTGAATCACGTAGCCGCGGTTGGCGATGGAAAGCGCCATAAGCGCGTTTTGCTCCACCAACAGGATAGTCGTTCCTTCCCTGTTAATTTTCTGGATCGTATCAAAGATGCTCTCCACCAAGATGGGGGCCAGCCCCATGGAAGGTTCATCCAGGAGCATCAAGCTGGGATGAGCCATCAAGGCCCGACCAATCGCAAGCATCTGTTGTTCACCTCCGGAAAGGGTGCCAGCCACCTGCTTTTGCCGCTCTTTCAAGCGAGGAAACGTGCTGAAGACGCGCTCCTGATCGGCCCCGATGTTTTTGGTGTCGAGGCGACTATAAGCCCCCAGATCAAGATTTTCACTAACGCTTAAGCGTGCAAAAATGCCACGGCCCTCCGGGACCATGACAACGCCTTTGTAAACGATCTCGTGGGCCTTAAGTTGGCCCAGGTCTTCTCCATCCAGGCGGATGGTTCCCTGGCGTGGCTTCTGAAGGCCGGAAATTGTCTGCAGAGTTGTTGTTTTACCGGCACCATTGGCACCAATAAGGGTGACAATCTCGCCTCGTTCCACCGTCAGGGAGATGCCTTTCAGAGCATGGATATTTCCATAATAGGTATGAATGTTGGAGATCTCGAGCATCGGCATGGCTTATTCCTTGCTGTATTCTTTTGCACCGGAAGCGGCTCGGCCCAAGTAGGCTTCGATCACTTTCGGGTTGTGTTGAATCTCGGTGGGTGTGCCTTCGGCTATCTTTGCACCGTAATCCAGCACTGCAACGCGCTCACTAATACCCATCACCACGCGCATGTCATGCTCTATCAATAGGATGGTTATCTGCAATTCATCGCGCAGCTGGCGAATAAAGTGCATCATGTCTCTCGTTTCATGAGGGTTCATGCCGGCAGTTGGTTCGTCGAGCAGCAGTAGTCTTGGTTTGCTCCCCAAGGCACGAGCAATTTCGAGCCGACGCTGCGCCCCGTAGGGGAGGTTGTGGGCCAATTGGTCGCCAAGTCCCGAAAGGCCCACGAAATTCAACAATCGGCGCGCCTCTTCCACTGCAAGCTTCTCCTCTTCGTTCAGTCGAGGAGTTCGCAAGATGGCTTCAATCCAACTGGCATGAAGGCGGCTGTGCTCGCCAACAAGTATATTCTCCAGAGTGCTCATGTTGGAGAATAGGCGGATATTCTGGTAGGTGCGGGAAATTCCCATATGGGTGATTCGATCTGGTGTCAAACCAACCAGGGACTGACCGTAGAAGTTGATTTCGCCTGAATCCGGCGTATAAAAACCCGTGATGCAGTTGTAAAACGTGGTTTTACCAGCTCCGTTGGGCCCAATCACACTAAAAATGGAATGTTCGGGGATGAGCAGATCGACTTTGTCGACTGCTGTCAGACCGCCAAAGTGTTTAATGAGCTGGCGTGTTTCAAGTGCAGTTGTCATGGTGATTTTCCCTCAGCGTCTGTTTCTTGTGGATTCCCCGCCGCATCCCTTTTGGATATGACATCAAGTTTTCGCCGGGAGGATGGGATCAACCCCTCGGGGCGTACGATCATCATAAGGACCAATAATGCACCGAAAGCCAGAACCCGATAATTTTCCAGTTCACGCAGGATTTCCGGCAGGCCTTTAAGGGCAAAGGCGCCTGCAATCGCTCCGGGGATACTACCCATTCCCCCTACAATCAGGAGCGACAATACGTTTATCGAGACCATCAGATTGTGGTCTTCCGGGCCAGTAAACTGGTTCCGGGCTGCAAACAATGCCCCTCCCAAGCCAGCGAAGGCAGCGCCGATGGCAAAAGCCATTAGCTTGGTTGTCAGTATATTGATGCCCATGGCACGAGCTACTGACTCGTCTTCGCGCATGGCTTCCCAGGCCCGCCCAATACGTGAATTCTGAAGACGGTTAGTAACAAAGATGATCAATAGCACGGCCAGCAGAATTAGATAGACAAAGTCCACATCACTGGCAAACGGTTTGCCGAACAGGGTCGGACCTCCCACGCCGCTCACACCCTTTGGACCTCCGGTGAAAGAGGTGAGAATATCGCTTTTGAGCAGGATGCCAATGATTTGACCGAATCCCAGGGTGACGATCGCAAGATAATCGCCCCTCATCCGCAGAACGGGGATGCCCAGCAAAACGCCGGCGATAGCAGCCAGCATGATACCGATGGGGATCGTAATCCAAAAGCTCCATAAGAGATGATGGGGCTGCGGGGCCGTCAGCAGGGCTGTTGTGTAAGCTCCAATCGCAAAGAAAGCCACATATCCCAAATCCAGTAGGCCTGCCAACCCCACAACGATATTCAGCCCCAGGCCCAACAAAACATAAATGCCAATCGTCCCGAGCGTATAGTTCCAATACTGTCCCAGAACGAGGGGCAGGACGAGAACCAACAACATGATGGCTCCGTAGATGATAAAACGGCTCGAGGGCCGAGCTGTGAATCGTTGTATGGCCGGGCGCTGCTTGAACTTTGACCAATATGCCTCCCAGCGGGCCGCAAAGACGTGTCGCCAGGAGCCACGCCAAACCCCGCGCACAAACAATCCACCGAGCAACCCCATGACCGTCATAAAGATCAAGTGAAATAGAGCCGCAGAAAACGGATTTAGACCGTATAAGAGTTGGCGAATTGCCTCCGGTAAAACCTGAGGCAGGTAACCACTCATTTTGATCCCCGCGGCGTTCAGGGTTCCCACCAGATACACCAAGACGGCCAGCATGATCCCGTGAACGAACCCGGCCGAGGAGCCCCGAGAGAGAGCCAGTTTCCAGGGGTCCTCCCCGCCTTTATCTCTGCGCGCACCACTAGCGCCGGCGAGGATGCCCATCAATGCCAGAAACATCATCAGATTTGACATTGCCGCGGTTAAACCCAGCCCGCTTGTGATCGAATTCAAGTTGATAACTTTGCCGATCAGGTCGGCTCCTGTGCCGGTGAACCCGATCAAATAGAGAAAAATCGTGAGAAGGCCGTAAATACTGCCTGTCTTAAGGCTGCTGCGAACGTTGGTTTTCATTAAACTTTGTCCTCGCTCAGCACCTCGCCCATGATTCCCGTTGGCCTGAAGATCAATACCAACACCAGGATGCCAAAGGCGATTACGTCCTTCAACTGAAAATCGATACCCAGGACCGCCGGGCCCAGCGCCTCGACGATGCCCAGGAACAAGCCGCCAAGCATTGCGCCCGGAATGTTTCCGATGCCTCCAAGCACTGCGGCTGTGAAGGCCTTAATGCCGGGGACAAACCCGACATAATAATAGACGAGTCCCAGGTGAATTCCCCACATTACACCGGCAGCACCGGCCAGGGCACCACTGATGATAAACGTCTTGCTGATGACTCCGTCCACATCGATGCCCATCAGGGATGCAACGGCTTTATTCTCAGCCACCGCGCGCATTGCCCGACCCAAGCGAGTACGTTTGACCAGCAAATAGAGCCCAACCATGATCAGAACTGAAAGCACAAAAGTAAAAACGCCTGTGTATGTCAGGACCACCGATGATGTGCCAACCGGGATATTCCAACCTGAGCCACGCGTCAAAATGGCTGGATTGGCGTAGTCTCGACGTTGGGCGCCAAAGAGCAATTGAGCGGCATTTTCCAGGAAAATGGAGGCCCCGATTGCAGAGATCAATGGAACCAGACGAGGGGCGCCGCGCAGCGGCCGGTAGGCAATCTTCTCCAGATAATAACCGCTCACCGCTGCAACAAGCATGCCCACGGCAAAGGCCAGAATAATCGATATGACCGGATATGCATCCAAAAATTTAAGTTGGGGATTGGAGGGGGTGGCGACCGGGATGACTTTCAAAGCCTCGAAAACAAAATAGCCGCCGAAAGACCCGAGCATCATGATATCCCCATGTGCGAAATTAATCATGAAGAGAATACCGTATACCAGCGTATATCCTATTGCAATGATAGCGTAAACACTCCCTAGAACAATCCCCGCAATTGCAAACTGCACCCATGTTTCAGGCCCATAGACAGGATGGGCAAAAAACAGGTCATAGACGCGCCAGATAAGATATCCACTAAACAGGGTGCCCAGAATTATTTGAGTTATCTGATAGGTACTCAAGCGCCTACGCGTATGGATCAAATTGTCTTTCGGCATGAGCCCTCCGACCTAGTCCGCCGTTGAAATTATTTTAGATAAAATCGTAAGGATATCAAGACTTTCGTAAATTACAATGAAAAATAGCGGGGCAGGCCGCAGGAAGCCTGCCCCGCCAAAAATAGATCCGGCAGCTTTAAACCAGGGATCTAAGCCGACATTTTACTTGGGTGCTTCGCTCCACTTGCCATTCTTGACAACATTAAAGACCGGACTCGAGGAGGCGCATTCACCCGTGTCATCGCAGCTGACAACGCCAGCGATACCTTGATAATCTTTGATGCCGCGCACGGCAGTAACCAGGGCGCCTCGGGGGATATACAGATTTCCATCGCTGCCTAAAATCGCAACATCCTTGATGACCTTGGCCAGCACCGCGCCGGCATCATAAGCCGTCCAGGTGTAAGGTGACAGTTTGCCGGGATCGGTGCCGTAGGCAGCTGAATAAGCCGCATCAAACTTGGTTTTGGCGTCTGATGAAGGCGGGATCAGAGAGGTAGCATAGGCTCCCTCGCCATTGGCGCCGGTGCGATCCAGGAAATCCTGGCCATAAGTACCGTCATCGCCGAAGAAGATCACGCCATCAAGGCCTGATTGCTTCATCTGATTGACAATCACAACTGCTTCAGCGGTATATCCACCGTAGAAGATGGCTTGTGGTTTCTTCGAAGCGATGTCGGCCAGAACCGCGCTGTAATCGGATTCTCCCGGAGTAATTGCCTGGAAGGCGACCACGGTTCCACCGAGCTGTGTAAACGTATCATTGACAACTTGTGCCAATCCCTGACCGTAGGCCTGACCATCATGCATAATGGCCAGCTTTGTGACCTTCAGGGTGTTGTAGAGATATTCAGCCGCATACTTGCCCTGAAATGCGTCAGTGAAGACCAAACGGTTAAAGACCTTCGAACCCTGCTTGGTAAGATCAGGATTGGTAGCGGAAGGTGACATCATGGGCAGGCCAGCCTTCTCGTAAATCGGTATGGCGGCCTTAGTTGCGCCCGAGAAGATGTGGCCTTCGATGGCAACAATGGTCGGATCAGAGACGAACTTGTTGGCAACCGCCGCACCGCCTTCCGCGGTGCCGCCATCATCTTGTGCAACCAACTCAAAGCTGAAGCCATGAAGTTGACCGGCGTCAGTAATGGCGATCTTGGCTCCCTGAGAAATATCCTGGCCAAAAGCGGCGTTGTCCCCCGTCATGGGGGCTCCCATACCGATCTTAATGGTTTGGCCTGGTTTGATTACGGCGCACCCGAAGGCATCGCTCGTGCAGGCAGCCGGTTGTGCGGCAGCCGATCCGCAGGCCGTAAGCAACATAGTCGCAACCATCAAGATCGCAATTATTGCAAATAGGCGTTTGTTCATATTTCTTCCTCCTCAGAAGATTCGAATGTTGAGAACCGAATATATTAACCTTCCAGGCAGACAAAACTCTCTGATGTCAGCACCACCTCCTGTCTGAATTGTTGATAAACCCTACCTGATTAAAATAGAATCCGCGAAGCTCCCAAGTGATGGATTTTTCTCGCGGCTTGTATAAACAATAAGACTTAATTACGGTAAACAAAATATTAATCTTTGATCATAAGTTCATTTCAATGAGAGGTCAAGAGCAAACTCGCCTGCGCCCACCTTAAAGAATCGAATCATCCCTTGGGCCCCAAGAAACAGCTCTTTCCAGTCAGCCAACCCCGCGCTTCCAGGAGTTTGTGGGCGGGATTCCAGGCGGAACCCAGGCCGAATTGCAGAACCTACAGGAGAAACAGCGGCCATGGTGGACTGTGGCGATTTTGTATAAAACAAAACATCCTGCGTTCATAAACGGAGGATGTTTTGCCGGGATTCATAAATTCTCTCTACAAAAACTGCGTAAGCAGAAGGCCCGTGCCAAAAATCTGGTCACCATTCTGATATAGATAATAGCCTCCCCCGAGAACTGCGCAGCAGAGGCATAAAACCACAATGACAATCACGGCAATAATCATCGGCGTATTACTCTTCTTCGGTTCCTGAGGCATCGGAGCCGGGGCTGACGGCATTTCTTGATTCATTTTCGATTCTCCTTTTTGGTGTTTGAACGTGGATTTTTGTGGAGCAAGTTGCTTTGCTGATGTCAGATTATACCTGTTCGCCTATAAATTCGTTTTTCCTCCCGAGGCAGATAGCGGCCTCCACGGTCAAGCCGATTCAGTCTTGCTCGTCCGCCGAGCCCACCACCAAAGCAGGAAAAGGATCAAAATCGCTGCGAGAGCCGCAATTGCAATTGGAACGAGAATAGAAATAAAAGAGACTGCAGTTGACAGAACATCCTCTGCCGCGCTGACGGGAATATTCCCCGCGCCTGCTGTCGTAGCCGTGACAAGAGGACGCACGGCGGCGGATTTTGCGACGTGGATACTACCAGCCACCAGCAAGCCGCAGGCGAGCGCCAGCACGGGATTAACGCTGTGGATGACATTGGTGCTTGCCGCGAAAGCGACGGCGCCGGCAACCGGCCTGACGAATGTCTGGAGCAGATCATTGATGTGATTGATTGCTGGAATCTTGTCGGCCAACATTTCGATGATCAGTAAAATCCCAAGCAAGATCAGAATCCAGGGATTGGCGAGCGCGTCCCATGGAGCATTGAGTTTGATGAGGTTGGTGTAATGCGCCAGTACGCCCACAACCAAGAGGGGGATATAGGCGTTAAGACCGGCGCTGGCCGATAACCCAAAAGCAGAGAAGATGCTGAGTAAGGCATCCAAGGGGAAAATTACTCCTAGCCCGTAATTCCGGGGAACCCACCCCAGGTATGAGTAAGGTTAAATCGGAAAAGGTCAATGCTTAGTATAAGCAGAAAAGCCAAAGTCAAGCCCGCCACAGCCGGCAGCCAAAGCTGGTGCGTGTGATCGAAGGCATTATCCTGCTTCATCACCATGATCCAGACAATGCTGAAAACCATGCTGAGCAGAGCGAGCACACCCATGCTACTGACAATGGCAACCGGATACAGGATAATTGGATTCTGGGTCAGCATTCCGAAATCGAACACCAGGACGAGGCCGGTCATGAAACCGAACCGTGGCCAATCGAGCGCTGCCTTATCTTGCGGAACCCGCCAGACACTCTGGTTATACATTGGGAAGAGGACGCTGGCCATTGCAATGCCCATACCACTCCCGGTAAAGACCCGGGCTGTGTTGTCGGTCATATAGAGATTGGGGATATTGCTAAATGCCCCTGGGTAAGTTGTCTTCATAAGAGCCAGATAGGAATTTGATCCGTCAATTGCAAAAGAGAGGAAGAAGATAACAAGCACAGCCAGGATGCCCCGGTTCGGAAGTCTGCTGCGCTTACCGCCGATGAAACCCTGGAAGACCAGAGCGATGGCAGCTGCGTTGAATTCACCGGTGCAACGGGCGCACAAGGGCATTTGGATGTCTCCGATGTGAAGGGAGTGCGAGTCCAAGCGATGACAAACCGCGTAGCCAATTGCATCCAGTTTGCCCATGAGGCCGGGGGGAGCAATATAGATCCATCCGGCGAGAGCGATCAGAGCTGCAATAGGAATAAACCATTTCATCAGCGTTCGCAGAGGGGAGACAGGGGTTTGTTCCGACATGGATATGATTATATGGGCAATGTTTTGGAAATGCAAGAAAACGCCAGAATAGAGAGCACGAAGCGGCAAAAAAACCAGAGTGCCGTCCCTTTGGACGGCACTCGTGGGCGCTGTGGCTTCCTAATTAATTGAGGAGGGATGCCACAGCGCTGAGTTTGATACTACTATCCATGTTGGACATCACCTCCTCCTTTCTATAGGATGGCATTTGATTGTGATCCCCCAGCGATGCCGGAAGTATTACATATCTTGAATTGGATGTCAATAGCCCGAATTGGATTATAAGGAAACTGTAATTGAGGCTGGGATTGTGATAGTCTTTGAGAGACTCCGCAAGCCTTCTTCTGCTATTCTGTGCAAAATTTGTTCAGGAGGCGAATCATGAGAAAAAACCCAAACCTGCTCTGGATCACCGTAGTTGTACTTGGCTGGCTGACAGACTTCCTATTCTGGCAAAAGCCGCTTGGGATCAATTTTGCGATCTATACGGTACTTTGTTTAGCTGGGGGGGTGTTTGTGCTGGGCATGGATAAGCAACATCCCGCGCGCGGGACCCTTTGGTTGTTTCCATTGGTCCTGTTTTTCGCCGTCATTACCTTTGTTCGTACCGAACCCATGACCTTATTCCTCGCCCTCATGTGCACCTTATTCCTGATGAGCGTTCTTGCCATGACTTTTCTTGGCGGCCGCTGGCTGCAGTACAGCCTGGCGGATTATGTCAGCGGTCTATTCAGGCTGGCAGGCAGCATGGTCGCCAGACCAGTTACCTTCAATGCCGAAGTAAAACGCGAGCAGGTAGAGAATGGCCTTGAGACAAAGAAATTTAATCCCTGGCCGATCTTGCGCGGCATCGTAATAGCAATACCGATTGTGGCCATTTTTGCCTCTTTGCTCGCATCTGCGGATGCTATTTTTAGCAGTCAGCTTGGTGAGTTCATCAAATTCTTTCGTATCGATAACCTACCGCAGTATATTTTCCGGCTGGTTTACATCCTTGCCGGCGCATATTTGCTGGCGGGGGTTTTTCTTCATGCTGCAGGGCATAGCAAGGACGAGAAACTACTTGGTGTGGATAACTCCCTGGTCAATCCGTTCCTTGGCTTCACGGAGTCAGCCATAGTGTTGGGCAGTGTTGCTGCACTCTTTATCGTCTTCGTCGTCATCCAATTCAGGTATTTTTTCGGAGGGCAGGCCAACATCAATCTGGCAGGCTTTACTTATTCCGAGTACGCGTGCCGTGGTTTCGGCGAATTATTAGCTGTTGCCTTTTTCAGTCTGCTGCTGATCCTGGGATTGGGCGTCGCCGCACGGCGAGAGGATGAGGCAAAGCGGCGAATCTTTTCAGGGTTGAATGCAGCCATCGTTGTGTTGGTAATGGTAATGCTTGTCTCCGCTTATCAGCGGCTGCTGCTCTACGAGCAGGCTTATGGGTTTTCGCGCTTACGCACTTATACCCATATTGCCCTGATTTGGATCGCCCTACTGTTGGGGGCTGTTGTTTTATTGGAGATCTTCCATCGGGAACGCGCCTTTGCGGCTGCGGCCCTGATAGCGTCCCTTGGCTTTGCGGCTTCCCTGAGTCTGATGAATGTGGACGGATTTATTGTCGAGCAGAATGTCAACCGGGCGGTAACAGGTCAAGGTCTGGACGTAGCTTACCTCGTTTCTTTATCGAGTGATTCGGTCCCGGTCCTGGTCAGGGAATTCCAATCCAGGGCATTGCCGGGTTTGACGCGTGATGCGGCCGGGGCCGTATTATCCTGTCGCCTGCATTCTGATTCAACTCGTCCCACGGAGGATTGGCGGTCTTTCACGTTTTCAGAGTGGCAAGCGAAAACGGAAATGAACAAGGTGCGCGATCAGTTGGGGAAATATCGTATTATCGATGATCAATGGCCTTTGAAGATCTTGACACCTGGCAGCGTTTCCTACAATTGTTATGGAAGTGGGATCGATTAGAGCAAAGAAGGCGCCCAAAGTCCACACTTCTTAAGTCTACGGCTCTGGTCCAAGGAGGTTCTTATGTTGACCCATACTTTTCGCTTGAAACCGGGAATGGATCTATTAGACGAGATCGAACAATTTGCCGCGGGAAGGCTAATCGGCGCGGGTTGTGTGCTATGTTCAGTCGGCAGCCTCACACATGCGACCCTGCGTCTCGCCAATCGTCAGCACCCTTCTGAATACGAAGGCCATTTTGAGATCGTTTCCCTGACCGGAACTGTCTCCACCAATGGCTCTCATTTACATCTATCCATATCAGACGGTGATGGAAAAACCATTGGGGGACACCTGGAATTGGGTTGTAATATCTATACCACCGCAGAAATTGTGCTGGCGGTGTTTGAGAATATTGTCTACAAGCGGGAGCTGTTGGAAAATGACTCGGGATATGAGGAATTGGTTGTTTACCCCTCTAGGATTCCGGGAACCACCTCTTTAGCCAGCCAGGACGACTAGAAGAATCGCCATCCCCCGGTAACGCTTATTTCTTCAATGCCGCCAGAAATTCTTCCTGGTTTCGAACGGTGCCCTTAATTCCCAACCTCTTGCCCAGACGTGTCAATTGAGGCGGATCAACGTATGTTTGAGCGAGGATTTCTTCCTGGCCGAGTACGGTGCCTGCCGGGCCATCCAGCAGAACCTGCCCTTTGGCCAGAGCGATCACCCTGTCGAAATTCTCCGCACAAAAGTCAATGTCGTGTGTGATAGTTATGACGGCCTTTCCGCGGCTGTGTAATTCTCCGACGACGTGGGCAATACGGGCGATATTAGCAGCATCCTGACCGGTTGTAGGCTCATCCAGTATCACGCAGTCTGTATCCATGGAGATGATGGAGGCCAGCGCGACCATCTTGCGCCAGGTAGGCGATAAATCATAGGGATTGGCGTCTTTTTTATCACGCAATTCGACAAGTCCCAGCGCATCATTCACCAGACCCTCAATTTTGTGCGGGTCAAATCCAAAGTTGTGTGGACCGAATGCGATTTCTTCGCCAACTGTGCGGCAAAACAGCTGCTCATCCGGGTTCTGAAAGACATAACCAACACGCCTCGCCAGCTTTGCCACGGTGACTTTGCTTGTGTCCCAATCGCCGATCAGTACGGAACCGGAGGTAGGCTGCAGCAATCCATTGAGGTGCTTGACCAGCGTGGTTTTTCCGGAACCGTTCTGTCCAACAATGGCGACCTGTTCGCCGCCCCGGATCGTCAACGATATGCCCTGCAGGGCAATCACCCCTGCAGGATAGGTAAAGTTGAGATCTTTAACTTCAATGTCCATAGCAGCTATTCTTTGTATCCTTGAACTGCCTCATCCAAAGTAACAGGCAGCTCCAGATTCCTAGGCCAATAGCCGCGTTTTGCAGCTTCACGTGCGGTGGAGGTGTAGCGGGAAATACCGAAGTCTCGGCCAACCAGTTCTTCGGAGGTTAAGACCTCCCTTGGTTTGCCATTCAACAAAACCTTTCCCTCATAAAGGGCGACAACCCGATGTGCAAACTGGGCAACCCATTCCATCTTATGTTCAGCCATCACCACCGTCATCCCGCGCTCAGCCAAAGAGCGAACCACACCGAAAACCTCCCGAGTTCCAATTGGATCCATCTGCGAAGTTGGCTCATCGAGGACGAGAACTTTTGGCTGCATGACCAGGATCGAGGTAAGCGCGACGCGTTGCTGTTGCCCTCCTGACAAAGAGTAGGGGGAGCGGTCGGCCAAATCAGCAATGCCGGTAAGCGCCAGGGCTTCATCGACACGTGATGCCATCTCTGCCCGCGGTACCCCCAGGTTTTCCAGCCCGAAAGCAACCTCATCATAGACCGTGTACTTCGCACCGGAGATTTGGTTAAATGGATTTTGAAAAGCAAGCCCGACATGCAGAACCCACTCACCGAGCGTCGATGAACTTGACTCAATACCCGCCACCTCGACCCGGCCATCCAGTTGCCCTTTGAAGAAGTGGGGGATGAAGCCGGCAATCGTATAACACAGCGTGGATTTGCCAGCGCCGTTCGGCCCAATAATGGCAACGAACTCACCCTCATTGACTTGAAGGTCCACTTTGGAAAGCGCCAGAGTATCAGTTAGTGGATAGCGATAGCTGACCTGCTTCAAGTTTACAACGGTCATAATGGCCTATTACCCGGCAGGGTGGTGATATAGGAGGAAACGACCATTCAGCCTAACCAAACCTTCAGCACCATGACCGCCAGTGCCATCAGAACAAGGAGCCAGCGAAAAACTTTATCCAGGCTGCTATCGCGGATTTCGTGCAGGGAAGTTTTTTGATGCGTAGACGTAAATCCACGTGCTTCGATGGCGATTGCCCGCTCTTCCACCTCGACCAGGGAGCCGAAAACCAAGGGTCCAACCAGCGGCACAAGGGCGCCGATACGCTTGAAGAAGCCCCCTTCCGTATCCAGGCCACGCGAACGTTGTGCTGCGATGATCGTTTGCGCCTTGGATTGCATCTGTGGAATGATTTGAATCGTCGAAATAATTACGTAAGCAAACTGGCTCGGCAGTCCGCGACGCGTAAGATCGCTCATTAATTCACTGGGATGAGTACTCAGCAAAAACAAGGTGAACGAGGAAACCATCGCAAATATGCGTGAGGCATTTTCAAACGCGAAGGAGAAACTCTCCCTTGTAACATGCAGGAACCAGATCTCGAAGATTATCGTTTTCCCGTTGGGCTGGAAAAGTGCCTGCATAACAAAGAGAAATACTGTGGCGGGCAGGATCAGCCGGAGCGCGGCTCCAAAATATTCACGCTGAACCTTGCCCAAAAAACTCAGCGGAACGATGACCAGCAATATGACCAGATGCGGAGTCCAATACCAGGGGCTCAAGAAGCTAATAAAAGTGAGCCCAAAGGCCAGGAATAGTTTGGTCAATGGATTAAGGTCGTGCAGAGGGCTCTGACGTTTAACGTAAAAAGAAAGTCGTTCGTGCAAGAAAATCTTCTTCTCCCGACCTCTCTAAAGAGAGAGGTCGGGACCAGGAAAGCCAGGTTACTGACTCACTATCCTTGCAATCACCAGAATATAGAAGGCGATCACCACGATCACGACACCCACCGCAACATATATTTGAGTGCGAGTGATACCACCTTCTGTTTGCACGTTTTCAGCGCGAGGAAATCGCGCCAGAAAACGGGTTGACAGCCCTTGAATGATAGCGAACGCCAGCAGGCTGGTGGAGATTTTGTCGAAAGGCTCGACGACATTATTGGTAATCAACACTGCCGGCAAGAGGCTCTGCCCTGTTTGGAGTAAATAGGCAGTGAGAAAGGAAGATCCACTGGCAGTAATACCACCGTAGATGTAAACCGCAATGGGCGTTGATACAAGCGCGGCGGTCAATGCTACCAGGAATCCAGCAATAGCCACCTTCCACCAGCTCTTGAACAAACCGCCTCGTGCACACCAACCTGCAACAAACCCAATGAACAGGGCTACCGGCCACCACGGCAGAGCGTTTGGGTCGATCAGCAGGCCCCAGATGGTGTTCGAGAGGGCCCCCGTCAAAGCGCCAGCCCAGGGTCCACACAACGCGGCCACAAGGACAGTTCCGATGGAGTCAAGATAGACAGGCAGCTTGAGGAGCGCCACGATTTCGCCGATCACCACGTTGATGGCGATGGCTACGGGTATCAATACCCACGTCATGGTGTTAAAGTCTTTCTTGATCGAATCAACCAGCTTCATGTCTCATTCTCCTTTTTCAATGAATCGCATAATAAACGAATCCGCCTGACAAAGAGTTGACTATGCTGATCTGGGCACCTCCTGAAGTGGAATGGATTTACTCAAATTCCCTATCCGTTCAAGAAATAAATCGATGAAATCCCTGGCCCGCACGTTAAGCGCTACCCTCATATTGGCTGGCTGCTTTGTCATCCTGTAGAAATCGGCATAGGTTTTGCCCATTGAGACACCGCCGGAAATATCGACATCCACGTAATGTTCTTCGTAATCGCACAGCCCGGGGGAAAATGTCAGTGCCAGCGCAAGGGGATCGTTGATAATGCAGCCATCTATTTTCTGATATTCGTCGTGGAATTCCATATAAAAACGAGTGGAGTCAGCTACGAACTTCGAGATGGGGGATTCAATCGATTGAAGGTGCGCCACGTCAGACTTCGTCAAAATGCATTGATAGGTAACATCCAAGGGAACGAGGGTGATTGGCATACCGCTGTGATAAACCATATGAGCGGCGTGGGGATCGACAAACACGTTGAACTCGGCCAGTGGAGTAGTATTGCCTTGATGCCTGATCGCGCCTCCCATAATTACCACTTCTCTAACGGCATGGATTATGCGGGGCTCTTTGCGTATAGCCACTGCAACATTGGTTAGCGGCCCGATACACACCAAGGTTATTTTGCCCGGCGTGGACATAATATTCTCGATCAAGAATTCTACACTGTGTTGGTCAACGGGCTTGCGGTCCGGCGGAGCTAACACGGCATAACCAACTCCGGTGTTGCCATGAGTTTCCGGTGCGAGCAGGGATGGTTGAACGAGAGGCAGTTCGAATCCACGGGCAACGGGGATGTGCTTCGCCCCAGCAAGTGCTAATACCGATAGGGCATTGGTGGTGGCCTGGTCGACCGAACAGTTTCCATGAACCACACTTATCCCTTCCACTTTCAGCTCTGGCGAGGCAACTGCCAGCAGCAAGGCGAGGGAATCATCTATCCCAGGGTCAGTGTCGAAGAGAATGTGTTTTTGTTCCATGTTATTCTGTAAAACGACTTTTGTAATTGTCCTAAGGTAGAACAGACCCTACCTCTTTAGGGGAGCCCGAGGTCATCCATGCTGTTTTAATAGTTTCTCTACATCTTCTGTGGTGGGTAAAGAAGGCTGAGCACCGAATTTTGTGGTGGCCAGCGCGCCGCAGGCACAGGCATATTGTACGGCATCTTCGAGCGATTTTCCATTCGAGAGCCCAACGGCGAGGCCGCCGATGAATGCGTCGCCCGCGGCTGTAGTATCTACAACCTCTACTTTGTAGGCGGGAATATGTTTCGCACCAGCCTCATTTGCGATCAACGCACCGTTCTCGCCCAGCGTGACGATTATATTCTTTGCTCCTCGCACAATTAGTGAACGACTGGCATCTTCGATGGAAGCCAGGTCGCCGACGGGTCTTCCCGTCAACAGCCCGAGCTCAGTCTCGTTGGGAAGGATGAAATCGGCAGCCGTCAACAATTCGTCGGGCAATGCGCGAGCCGGCGCCGGATTAACGAGGATACACTGCCGTTTTGCTCGCGCGAGAGCAACCGAGTGAGTCACTGTTTCCATGGGAATCTCGAATTGGAGCAGGGTTAGGCTCGCATCAGCGAAAGTCTCGGGGCCGATGTCCGCGGCGCTGACCCTGGCATTCGCACCTGATGAAAGCACGATGCTATTTTGTCCATGCGAGTTGACCACGATAACTGCGGTTCCGGTAGGAGTTGTCTCATCACGTATTACGCCGCTCACATCGACTCTATTTTTTTCGAGGTTTTCAACAAGATCTGCGCCAAAGGCGTCGGCTCCAACGCGTCCGATCATTACAACCCGTCCGCCCAGGCGAGCGGCAGCCACAGCCTGATTGGCCCCTTTACCGCCGGGGAAGGTGACAAGGTCCTCACCTTGTATCGTTTCCCCAGGTGCGGGGAACCTTGGAGCGCGCACGACCAGGTCGGCGTTGAGGCTGCCTATAACAAGAATCTTGTTCATCTCTTTGATTGCTAGCAAGAAGTAATCAAGGAAGTTCTACCCGTCACCTTTGGATCTCGACCGGCGTTCCGACATCAGCCCAGTTGTAGAGCTGTAATGATTCATCGACGCCCAGCACTACACATCCGAACGAGATGGGGGTTCCAAGATAACCCGACCATAAGCGGGCTCCACTTGGAAGTATTGGCAGTGCATGAATGCCATCCTCCAGACTCCCTGCATAGTATATTCCGAGCCAGTTAGGCATCCAGATGTTCCAGGTGGCGCCATAGGCGTTCGCGATTTTATCGAGCACGCTGAAATGGCCGGTCCGCGTGGAATTGCCCATGCCTGTAGAGGCGACGAAACTATAAACAAGCTGGCCATTATCATAGGCGGAGAGATGCTGTTGAGAGATGCTGACCAGGATATATTTTCCTCCTGAATAGTTCTGTCCCGCGTCCAACGTACTGGAGGTAGAGCCTTGAGCTGTTATATAACCAGCGTTGGAATCTTCGACAATCTTCATCGTGATCTGTGATGAGGGGTCAGCGGTTGTCGGCTCGCTGGTTGGCGGATTAGTTTGGGTGGGTGCGATTGGCGGGATTGGAGAAGGTGTGTAGGTCGGTTTAGCGATCATCGCCACCGACCACGAAAGGGGACGGGCTGTAGGTGAAGAAACGCCTACAAATGCGCTGGCGAGGCTGGGGGTTATCGCAACAGCAGCCCAGAGTGCTAAAATCAACATCAGGCAACCCAAAAGGAGTGCCAGCAAAAAGCTGCGTCTATACCCAGATTTTGGCTCTTGTGGTCTCGAAGTCATCCGGTATCTCTTTCGTTGATTCTACAACAGATTTGCGGGCAAGCGGTAAGCTGGTTCACTATGACAAATCACGTCCGCAACGGAGGATAAAAAGCACTCGCTCGGATTCCATTGACTCTGCTAAACTAAAATCTGCCATCCTTTCTAGACGCCCTATGTAAGAGACCAAAAACATGACATTAACAGGTTCAGAAGCTCCCCGCTCTATACTGATCATGGTTGACGAAGCCACAAAAGCCGCACGGTTGAGTCCCGTTCTAGCAGCCGAAGGGTACCAATTGCAGGTGGTGGAGTCTCTTACGCCGCCTTTGCCCGCCTTGGACATTGAACCCGATCTCGGGATCATTTGGTTCCCTTTTTCATCGCCTGAAGCTCTGCCCGAATTGGAGAATATCATTAGAGAGATTCAAGCCCTCGGCCGGGCTGCGCCTCTACCTACACTATTGATCCTTGATCAGTACGGGACACATTGGATTGAACCAAGCTTCAAGCTTGGAATTACCGATATATTAACACGCCCCATTCACCCCCTTGTATTGCGACAGCGGGTTCGGCTTTTGCTTCAGGCGCGTCAAACCGAAAGATTAGTCGAGGAGCTGAAACGACGAGAGGCAGTGCTGCTCCAGCGCCAACGCATGATTGCCGCCCTGGATTCGGCGCTCCATGTGCTAAGGAACGAATCGGCGGAAGAGGCTCCCGATATTACTGACGCGCTCGCAGTAACTTCCCCGTTCAACATTGGAGATCATATTATTTTCGACCCTGAACAGCGTTGTCTGATCTTCGATTTGCACGACTCCAGCCCACACCGGACGGTAGAGTTGACAGTTGACCAGGCTGCCATCCTCACATACTTTATCCATCACCCCCACCATGCATTGAGCAATCGTGAAATTGCACATGCGGTGCTTGGATACGAACACCTTGATGAAATACAATCGTGCAGCATTGTTCGTCCGCATGTACTACGCCTGCGGCGTAAGCTGGAAGAGGACGGTGACCGGCCAACCATTTTGCGTACTATCCGCGGCGCCGGGTACGTTTTTTCCCCGGATTGACGGTTGTTCTTAATTTGCATTTCCTTTGTCTATATATTGAAATTAACAAGGATGTTTCGGCGGGTATGATAACGGGGTAATAACACTTTTCCTGCGGAGGCAACCATGTTTGATACTGGAAATACCGGCTTTATGCTGGTCGCGACCAGCCTGGTGATGTTGATGACACCCGGGCTGGCCTTTTTTTATGGGGGGTTGGTAGGGCGAAAAAATGTGCTCACCATTATGATCCAGAGCTTCGTTTCAATGGGCCTGACAACCGTGGTTTGGTATGCTGTGGGTTACTCGCTCTCTTTTAGTGGAAACCCGGGCGGTGTGATAGGCAATCTGGACCATGCTTTCCTGCGAGGCATTGACGTTACTTCAGCATTCGGCAGTGGCGGCCAAATTCCTTTGTTCGTCTTTATCGCTTATCAAATGATGTTCGCCATCATTACTCCGGCGTTGATTACCGGGGCTTTTGCAAACCGAGTTCGTTTCACTGCATACTTAATTTTCCTGGTGGCCTGGCTGATCCTGGTCTACTTCCCAATGGTGCATATGATCTGGGGCGGGGGCTTACTTCAGCAGTGGGGTGTGTTGGATTTTGCCGGTGGGATCGTTGTTCACAATATTGCCGGGATGGCGGCTCTGGCCTCGGTTATATTTGTGGGCAAGCGCATGTTTCCTGATAAGGGGCCGCATAGTATTCCGCTGGTTGCCCTGGGAACCGGCCTGTTGTGGTTCGGTTGGTATGGCTTTAATGCTGGAAGTGAATTGAGAGTGGATGCGGTTACTGCCACGGCATTTCTAAACACAGACCTCGCAGCTTCATTTGCTGCCTTCGTTTGGATGATCATGGCGTGGATATTTGAAAAGAAACCAAAGTTTTTGGGTTTGCTGACTGGAGCGGTAGCCGGCCTCGCAACCATTACTCCGGCGGCCGGTTATGTAACCCCAACCAGCGCTGTGATCATTGGTGGTGCAGCAGGCGTGGTTTGCTACTTCGCAATTTCATTGCGGAGTCGGATGAAGCTGGATGACGCGCTTGATGTGTGGGGCGTGCATGGGGTTGGAGGACTACTCGGCATCATTTCCCTGGGCGTATTTGCCGAATTGGCAGTCAACGCGGCTGGCTCCAATGGTCTGCTGCTGGGTAACACCACCTTCTTTCTAAAAGAACTCGCGGCGGTAGCGGGATCATCCGTTTACGCCTTTGGCGCATCCTACGCAATGTTGTGGATCATCAATAAATTCACTCCGGTTAAAGTCAGCCCTGAAGAAGAGGAAAACGGTTTGGACGCATCGCTGCACGGTGAGACCGCCTATGAGATGATCTAGGTTGATGAGTTTTTGAGTGGAATGCCGGAGTTGTAAAAGACCCCGGCATTTTATTGTTAAGATATTTCCGCGACCGAAGGACTTACGGAGCCTCCGCGACCTTCACCAAGGCGCAAAAGGATCACGCTGGCAAAAACCAGCAGGCTCCCAGTCAATTGGACAACCGTCAAATTCTCACGAAAAATCAAAAATGCCCAGATCGCCGTAAAGGCAGGTTCAAGGGCCCCGATCAAGTTGGCGACGGTTGCAGGTAAATAACCAAGACTTATCAAGTAGAGACCAAAGCCGCCCAGTGTGGGGCCTATACCCAGGAAGACCAGGATCGCCCACCCGCTCATGGAGGTCCCCAGCCATAGGAAGTTTCCTAGAAGTGCTTGTCCCGTGGAAACATTCAATGCCAGATTGAATAGAAAAAGAAAGAATACCGCGCTGCTGAAGCCATAGAGCATTGTCGTCCACGGATTAATGGATTTGTTTGAAGAGGTCTTACCCATTAACGTATAAAACGCAAAGAATAAGCCTGTCAGCAGCCCGAAGATAATCCCAGAAGGATTGACTTTCCACGCAGACGGATCTACCGCGCCTGAGACCAAAGCTGTTCCGAGCAGGCTCATGAGAATGGCTGAAAATTTGATGGCATTGAATTGTTCTTTGAGCAGGAAACGCGCTAGAACTGCGGTCATTGCCGGAGAACTAAACGCGAGCACGGTCGCTATAGCCGCCCCGTTAAATTGCACAGAGAAGGTCCACATTGAATTGAACAGGGCGAGCGTCAGACCATAGAGGATGAAGAATGTCCAGTGAGCCCGATCAAGTCGAAAGCGATTGCGCCTGAATAGGACGAATGCCATGATCAAGCCCAGGGCGACAAAGCAGTCCCGCCAAAACGCGAGCACCAACGATGGCAGGTCATAGACTCTGCTCAGATAGCTGATCAATATTCCTGTGAAAGACAGGAAGATCGTTGCGCTTAGGCCGATTAAATATCCCCGTGAAGAATTTCCTGATTTTTCCTGCATACCTGCTCCTAAAAAAATAGAGCCCTGCATGAGCAGGGCGTTGGGCAGTGCCCCCATGGAGATTCGAACTCCAGTTTAAGCCTTGAGAGGGCTTCGTCCTGGGCCACTAGACGATGGGGGCTTATGCTTACTGTTGCAAGCGGGCGAGATTGTAACACCACGGGTAAAGACCGTCAATTCAGGGTGAATTTCTTTGATTCTTGAAAGTCGCGATCAGCACCGGAAAAGGCGTCAGAGCCTATTATTCAACAATATAGACCAGCAATTCTCCCGGACCATGTACGCCGATCGTCAAGGTCATCTCGATGTCGGCAGTGCGCGATGGCCCGGTGATCAACGCAGTTGACGAAGCTTTGCGCAGGATATCCATTTGCAAAGCCTCTTCCAGCGATAGGACAATTTCGGAGGATTTGATCACGGCCATATGAACTTCAGGAAATAAGGAAGTGATCAACGGCTGGCCTTGCCCCGAAGCAACAACCAGAGTGCCTGTCTCAGCAATCGCGGCCGAGCCGCCTGTGATACCAACCTTTATGGTTGGATCATTGTCACGATGTAAACTTAGGCCTGATCGTTCAAACCGGGCTTCGTCCACACCTATGACCTTTTCCCACATCAGCGCCTCTGTAAGATTGCGGGCCCTCAAATGTGACAGCAAAGCCTCTGTTAAGTCATCCATTTTCACGCGATAAGCATGTCCTCCTACTGCCTCCAATTCCCGGATAAATCTCTCAACCAAATTCTCATTTGGATTAATCCCCGCATCGGAGTTCCGGTCTGCTTTGCTCTTTTTAAGAATCTGTTCCTTCTTAATATCTGAGGAAGGAGCTGTGGCCATATTATGGAATCTCGTTCGGAATGGCCTGATAGCGGGGCGAGGAAAATCCTTGCTCGCGCCCCAGCCCGTGAAGCTGGGCAGTCTTATCCATTCAGAGAAAGGAGAGATAATGCTTCCTCCCAGCCCCGCCAATCTTTGGGCAAATGAAAATAAGTCTGCTGATGAAGCAAGCGCCCCATAAATATGCAGCCCGAACTTGCTCGGGGCGGATAGACCGACCCCTTCTTGTCTATTTTTTCCTTTGCCTTCTCCTGCCCTAACCCTTGTTAATAGTTTTGGCAAATCAATGTCTACGGGACAGGCGTCCTTACAGGCACCGCACAAGGAGGATGCCTGGGCTAGTTGCCCGAATTGTTCCGATCCCAATAGGCCCGGTGAAATGATGGAACCGATGGGACCGGAATAGGGCGCAATTGAGCCATCTGAGCCCACGTAGGCATGGCCGCCAAGCTCACGGAAGACAGGACAGGCGTTCAAACAAGCACCGCATCGAATGCAATATAAGGCTTCAAAAATAGGTGAATTCCGAAGGCGCGAACGTCCGTTATCTAATAATATGAGATGGCGCTCTCTTGCCCCATCGGTTTCGTGCGGACGACGCGGCGAATGGATGAGTTGCGTGTAGACACTTAGCTTCTGGCCGGTTGCAGAGCGAGCCAAGAGTGAGAGTAACAGGGCCAGATCCGCCATGGTTGGCGCGAGACGTTCCAAGCCCATTAGTGCGATATGAATTGGCGGGACTGTCGTGATCATCCGCCCGTTGCCTTCATTAGTCACAATACAGATTGTTCCTGTTTCGGCTACCCCAAAGTTGACGCCGCTAATGCCTACATCTGCTGTTAGAAATACTTCCCGTAAAACCTTGCGTGCAGTGGCCGTGAGTATTTGCACATCTTCCGTGTACGGTATACCAAGTTTTGCCTGGAAGAGCTGCCCCACGTCATTCCGACGAAGGTGAACAGCAGGTGTAATAATGTGGGAGGGCTTTTCTCCACGGAGCTGAACGATGAATTCACCCAGATCAGTCTCGACCACGCGATGGCCTCGCATTTCGAGAGCATGATTGAGTTCTATTTCTTCCGAGATCATAGATTTTGATTTGGCCACCAGAATTGGGCGTGCCGTTGAAGGCGGTGCCTGCCTAGTTCGCTTATCAGACTGATCGCGCTCTACCTGGCCTCTTGTCGAGCTCTCTGCAATCTGCAACGCAATTCGCACCGCCTCACTTGCATCTTTTGCAAAATGAACGACGGTACCATTCTGGGTAACCTTTGTGATGAATTCGTCCAGATATCGATCGAGGTGGGCAATGACCTCGGCGCGGACAGCGTGTGCACGCTGGCGGCGTTCGCGCCAATCGGGGAGAGTGGCCCAGGCGTCGAGGCGACCTTTGACCCGCCTCTCGGCGTTGTTGTCAAGGGCGATTTGGAGCGCACTGTCGTGGATTGATAGCGAGATACGTTTTCTGAACGGTGAAAGGGGCATATCTATTTCTGGGGCCTTACCCCAATATACAGTCCCCGGCCATCCAGCCCTTCCGGGTCATGAAAGACTTGAAAGCCCGCAGTCCGGAGGGCTTGTTGATATTCGTAGCCCGTAAAGATACCGAGAAGATGTGTTTCGTAGAAATCTTCGACACCTCTTGGTGTGGCGACCAGATAATGAAAATCCAGATAGGAAATATTTTCCTCCGATCTATTCACGTTCATTCTGGCAATCTTCAATTCCGGTTCGTCTACGAAGACCGCGTGGGGCGTGCCGTTCCTTAAAACGCCGGGACCGAACCAAGGCTCAATAATCGTTACACCACCGGGCTTTATATGCCGGTAGATCGTGTTCAAAGTTTTTGTCAATCGAAGAACGGTTGCTGTGTAACCAATCGCACTAAACAAACAAGTGATCACATCAAAGCTATGATTGATCTCAAAGTCAACCATATCTGCAAAGTGGAATCGAAAGTTTGGAAATTTCTGTCGAGCGATATCAACCATCTCCCTGGAGTTGTCAAGCCCCTCCACTTCGAATACCTCTTGAAGATAGCCGATATGGTTGCCTGTGCCGCAGGCAAGGTCCAGAAGTAAGTTACCTTCAGACTTTTGATATCGTTTGATGAGTGCGCATATTTTCTTCGCCTCTGCGGAATAATCTTTTCCCTGGGACCGGTAGATGGCATCATAGAGTATTGCGGAGTGGGTGTACATTGCAGGTATCCTAATGATGGTTAAGAACTTCGGCGATATGTACCACCTTTTGTGGCAGCTTATTGCGATGCAATCCGCCCTGAATGTGCATCAGACAGCCGGTGTCGCAAACCACAAGCGTGGGAGAGTGCGTGGCTTCGAGATTTTTGATCTTGCGTTTGAGCATTTCTCCCGATACCTCCGGTTGCTCGATTGAAAATATCCCCCCGAAACCGCAGCAATCCTGAGCTTCCGGCAGTTCGCGCAAGTCCGCTCCCCGCACCTTTGCCAGTAACGCGCGAGGCTGGCGGTCAATGCCAAGGCCGCGATGAAGATGACAAGTAGGATGATAGCTAAGCGGGCCTGCCCAACGTGCCCCAAAGTCTGTTACATTTAATATATCAACAAGATATTCTGTAAATTCGTACGTCCTTGCCGCAAGTGACTGAGCACGAGGGAGCCATTGCGGGTCACCTTCGAACAACTCCACGTAATTGTGACGGATCATGTGTGCGCACGACCCTGATGGCATCACCACATCGCCTTTCGTGGATTCAAAGACGAGTATTGTGTGTTCAGCGATCCGGCGCGCGTCGTCCCGCAAACCAGCATTAAATGTGGGCTGACCACAACAAGTCTGGTCACCAGGGAACGCCACCTCCACTCCCGCTTGGCCCAGCAACTCCAAAATTGCCTCGCCAACTTCAGGAAAGAATGTGTCTACCAGGCAGGTGATAAAAAGTTGAACTGTGGGCACGTCTATATTTTAGTACAAAAGCCTGTGGTATGATTCTGCGCCTATGGATACCTTCCGCACCAAACTACCAACCCCTTTTGACTTGCCCCGGCGTCTCGAACGTCTGGGTGATCTTGCATATAACTTATGGTGGACGTGGCATCCTGAAGCTGTAAGAGTCATTGGGAGGCTTGATTACGACCTTTGGGAGAGGCTGGGCCATAACCCTATCCGATTCCTGCGTGAGATTGGACGAGCGCGTCTAAACCAGGCCGCCCAGGATAAAGAATATCTGGCAATCTATGATCGTATCTTTGCCAGATATGACTCAGACTTTACCCGTGACGACTCCTGGGCGGTACTTAATCATCCCGAATTGATCAACCGGCCGATTGCCTATTTCTCGATGGAATATGGTTTGCACGAAACGCTCCCGATATATTCAGGCGGTTTGGGCGTGCTTTCGGGCGATCATCTGAAAGAGGCCAGTGACCTGGGGCTGCCTTTGGTTGGTGTTGGCCTCATGTATGCTGAAGGATATTTCTCTCAGCGAATCAGTGAAGATGGCTGGCAGGAATCCATAAATAATCCGCTGAAATACGACGATCTGCCGGTACTGCCCGTGAACATGGATAACGGCGATCGGCTGACTGTAGAAGTTGAGTTTCCGGATCGTGTCGTTTCGCTGCAAATCTGGGAGGTGCGGGTCGGCCGTGTGCCCCTGTACTTGCTTGATTCGAACGTAGCGCCAAATTCAGATCCGGATAGAAATCTAACAGCGCGCCTCTACTGGTCGGATCTCGACCGGCGAATTATGCAGGAGGTATTGCTTGGAGTAGGCGGGGTGCGGGCCTTGCGCGCCATGGGATATAACCCTTCGGTTTGGCACATGAACGAGGGACATGCGGCGTTCCTGACGCTCGAAAGGGCTCGTGAGCTGGTGGAGGCGGGCTATACGTATGTGCAGGCAATCGAAAAGACTCAGGCCAACAATATCTTCACAACCCATACACCGGTCGCTGCCGGGAATGATGAGTTCCCACTATGGCTGGTTGACAAATTTCTATCCGGGCTGTGGCCACAACTTAAGTTGGACCGCGAGAAGTTCTTCGATATTGCCCGTCATCAAAACCCTTCCGGCGAAACCTTCAGTATGGGGATACTGGCGTTGCGCAATTCGAAGGGGCGTAACGGAGTTTCTGAACGGCACGGTCAGGTGGCGCGAAAGATGTGGCATTTCCTATGGCCGGACTGCGAAGAAGAAGATGTGCCGATCACTTCGGTGACGAACGGAGTCCATGTTACAAATTGGATGGCGCGTCGTTTACGAAATTTGTTCGATAAATTCCTGGGCGCGGACTGGCTTGCTCACCTGGACGAACCTGAATTGTGGACCAAACTCGATGACATTCCGGATGAAGAGTTATGGGCAGTCCGCACGCATCTTAAGAGGAAGCTGGCCTTCTATATGCGTGAGCGGGTACGCGATCGCTGGACAGCAGGCGGCTACCATCCTGTTCAAGTAGTATCCTCGGGCGTACTGATAAATCCTTATGGGCTCACGATCGGCTTTGCCAGGCGCTTTGCCACCTATAAGCGTGCCGGCCTTATTATTTCTGACTTCGAACGATTGCTGGAGATCATTAATCAACCTAACATGCCGGTGCAGATCATATTCGCCGGGAAGGCACATCCGGCAGATGAACCGGGAAAACAACTGATCCAACAGCTATACCGTCAGGTAAAACGCGCCGAAACAGGCGGGCGGCTAGTCTTTCTTGAAGATTATGATATGAATTTAGCCCGTTATCTTGTACAGGGCGTAGACGTTTGGATCAATACCCCGCGGCGTCCGATGGAAGCCAGCGGCACCTCGGGTATGAAAGCCGCAATCAACGGCGCCCTGAATTTCTCGGTACTGGATGGCTGGTGGCGCGAAGCTTATAACGGCGAGAATGGGTGGGCAATAGGCGATGATAAGGATAGCGATTCTTCCCAGACGCAGGATGAAAAGGATGCCGACGACCTATACAACATTTTGGAAAATGAGATTATCCCGCTCTATTATGAACGGGATTCAAGAGAAATTTCCCACGCGTGGCTTGCCCGAATGAAGTATTCGATGAAAACCATTATTCCGCAATTCAGCACGCGGCGAATGGTAAAAGAGTATGTGGAAAGGTTATACGTCCCGGCGTTAAAGTAGTCATGTTTAATTTCCTGTTTTCTCCTGCAGCCTGGCTCGGCGCCTTGATGATATTTGGGCTGCGTATCACCGATATGTCGCTTGATACGCTGCGAATGCTTTTTGTGATGCGGGGTCGCAAGACCCTGGTCTGGACGATAGGTTTTTTTCAAGCGGCAGTCTACGTGGTGGCAATCACTAAAGTGCTATCCAACTTGAACAACCCGCTAACGGTACTGGGTTATGCCGCCGGGTTTGCCTCCGGCAACGTAATCGGTATGGTCATCGAAGAACGGCTTGCAATCGGCCATATCCATCTGGAGATCATCAGTCAGCGGCACGGAGTGGCGCTCGCCAAAGCTCTTCGCAAGGCCGGTTATGGCGTGACCGAGACCTCAGCTCGCGGCAAAGATGGAAGCGTACGGGTGCTGGGCGCGAGCATTCTGCGAAAAGATCTTGCTCATGCCAGGCGTATCATTCACGAGACAGACGAAGATGCATTCGTAACCTCTGAGGATGTAAGGCCAGTCCGGCGTGGGTTTTGGCGAGCCTAACCATTTGCAATTCTCGACCCTAAAGACTGGACATAAATAATGCCGTTAAAATCCGTCCCCGAAATCAGCGTTGAAGAGTTGGCGAAAAGACTCCAAACAAAAGACCAGTTCGTCCTGCTCGACGTTCGCGAGGCTTGGGAATTGAATTTGGCAAGGATAACGGACAGCCGACTTGTTGCTCTGGCGATGAGCCGCCTGGCCAATGAAGGTGTCAAAGCTTTGCCAGCGGCAGCAAAATCGCAAGAGGTTGAGATTTACGTCATGTGCCATCAAGGCGTCCGCAGTGCGGACGTGACGGGCTGGCTGGTCTCACAGGGTTGGACGAATGTTTGCAGCGTGGCAGGCGGCATTGGTGAATATGCAAAAAAGATAGATAGATCTGTAGGATTTTATTAGGCCCTGATACTCCAAAGTTATGTGGTTACCGGTTATTCAATTAAATAGAGAGGTTGAGAGCTGAAGAGAAACTCTCAACCTCTTTATTTGTTGGTGAATCCCCTAAAATTATTTGTTGTAGACGAACCGGCCATTCTTATAAAAGAGCTGGTTGTCAGCCAATATTTCGGAATCTTTGCGTAAGTCGCAGATCATATCCCAATGTATTGCAGACTTGTTCTTAGAGCCTGTTTCGGGGTAGCCCGCCCCGAGCGCCATATGGAACGAACCGCCAATCTTTTCGTCGAATAGAATGTTGCCCGTAAAGCGGGTTATATCTTTATTCGTCCCAATCGCAAATTCGCCAATGTAGCGTGAACCCGCGTCAGATTCCAACATCTTCAACAGGTAATCCTGATTCTTCTCGGCTTTGGCAGTTTCTACACGCCCGTTGGTAAATGTAAGTTCTGCGCCTTCCACAGCTACTCCGCCGTAAATGGCGGGAAAGGTATACTTTACCCAGCCGTTGACGGATTCCTCAATAGGGCCCGTAAATATCTCGCCATCGGGCATGTTAAAGATGCCGATTGAGTTCTCGAATATCCGGCCCTTGATGGAAAGAGTCAGATCCACATTGGGACCCCTCAGAGTGATCTGGCTCTTGTTAGAGAGAAAGTCGATGGCTTTTTGTTGTTCGGTGGCAGTGCCTTTCCAATACGCAATGGGATCTTCTTCATTTGCGTGAACGGCGCCAAAGACGAAATCCTCGTACTCTTTTAAACTCATGTTCGCGTCTTGTGCATAGCCGTCGGTGGGGTAGAGCGTGGTTACCCACTTGAATTTTCCTTGTGCGCCTCGCCGCATTTGAGCTTCAGTTATGGAGCTGAGGGCTTTGCCCCTGCGCTGAGACTTTAGAGGATCTATGTTGGTGGTGCCGCGTGTGTTGGTGGCCGAGTGGATGCGGATGCGGCCTTCAAACTGATCGTAGGCCAGTTTGTAGAAGGTGGGCACAAAATCCAATTGTGCCTCTTTTGCATAGGTAAGATACATTTCGTCCTGGCTGAAGGGCATCATTCCAGGCAGAGCGATCATCGGATGTGGGATGCCGCCCCTCTCCAATATTTGAATAAAGGTTTCACGGATCAGCGGCTCAGCCGCGACAGTTGATTCGATCAGGATACGGTCGCCGGGCTCTACGCGGGTGGAATGCTCCACCAGAATTTTTGCATATTTCTGAACACGAGGATCGGTCACTCAGCACTCCTGTTAAGGATTTAATCGATTAAATTATAACATGTGGAGTTAAGGTATACTCTTTTGGCGAGAAGTAATCAGAGAAGAGAAAACGTATGAGAGTTGGAGGTTCGGTGAATATAGACAGGTGGAGAGGGTTCATAGTCTGGTCAGGAAGGAAGGACTATGTTCCAAGAATACGGGAGTGGGTTAGGTCCCTATTTGTCAGTTGGAAGCCGCTCCAAATCTGCAAGCACTCACCTTTTAATCCTTTTACCCTCACCCTTTAGCCCATGAAACAACTCCTCCAAAACATGCGCGATGGCAAGACGACGGTCGAAGAAGTTCCCATCCCGACCCCGCGCGCTGGAATGGCGCTGGTCAAAACGGCAGCCAGTCTGGTGTCTGCGGGTACTGAGCGGATGGTGGTTGAATTTGCCGAGAAATCCCTGGTTGGCAAAGCACGTTCGCGCCCTGACCTCGTAAGACAAATCCTCGAAAAGGCAGGCCGTGAGGGCTTGATCACTACCGTGCAGTCGGCCTTCGACCGCCTCGATCAGCCCATGGCACTTGGGTACTCTTCCGCCGGGACCATCGTTGCCCTTGGTTCGAACATTCAAGGCTTCAAGGTGGGACAGCGGGTAGCCTGTGCGGGTGGCGGCTATGCCGTGCATGCCGAGTACGCGGTCATTCCGAGCAACCTCTTAACGTCGCTCCCAAAAAATGTAGAATTCGAGTCCGCGGCTTTTGCCACCCTCGGCGCGATCGCTTTGCATGGGTTCCGTCTTGCTGATCCCCAAGTGGGAGAGCGCGTAGCGGTGATCGGTTTGGGTTTGTTGGGATTGCTGGCAGCCCAGATAGCTTCGGCGGCGGGATGTCTGGCCTTCGGTATCGATACAGATATTAAGAGGGTTGCTCTTGCTTCATCCATCGGACTCCAAGCGGTTGTGCGCTCCAAGGCGGTGGACGTAGGAAGGGCGTTTTCGGCCAACCGAGGCTTTGATGTGGTCCTCATCTGTGCTGATACAGCTTCTAATGATCCGGTCGAGTTGGCAGCTGCCCTTACGAGAGATCGTGGGCGTGTTGTGGCGACAGGAGCGGTCGGACTTAATATTCCTCGTAAGATCTATTATGAAAAGGAACTTTCGTTCATCAATTCCCGTTCGTACGGTCCCGGACGCTACGACCCTGCATATGAAGAGGAGGGCAGAGATTATCCCATCGGGTATGTACGCTGGACCGAAGGCCGCAATTTGGAAGCGGTGATCGAATTGATGGCTACAGGGAAACTGAAGGTCGGGCCGCTGATCTCTCATCGCTTTCCAATAGAAAAAGCCGCCGCGGCGTATGAGGTGATAACTGGCAAGAAAAAAGAAGCCTTCTTGGGCGTGCTATTGACTTATCCCGATGTCGAACGAAAAACAGAAAGCCCAACGATCCGCTTTCCAGCTTCCACAGATGCAACCGCGAAGGTAAAGTTAGGTGTGCTTGGTGCAGGGAACTTTGCCAATGCTGTTTTGATCCCCGCCATCCAGAAGGCGGGAAACATTGAGTTGGTTGGCATTGCGTCTTCAGGCGGACTTCATGCCCAGCATTCAGGCAAGAAATTCGGGTTCAAGTATGCGACTTCCTCAGACGAGGAGATCATCAACGACCCGAACATCAATACGGTTGCTATTTTGACTCGGCACAACGCACATGTTGATCTGGCAGTCAAGGCCCTCAAAGCGGGCAAGCACGTTTTCGTGGAAAAACCATTGGCTATTACGCCTGAACAACTCAACATAATAGAAAAGACGATCCTTAAATCGGGGCAGGTGTTGCTGACCGTGGGCTTCAACCGCAGATTTTCTCCGCTTGCACAGACGCTTTCCCATTTCCTATTAGATTGTCCGGAACCCATACATATTCATTATCGCATCAACGCCAGTTACCTCCCATTGAACCACTGGACTCAGGACCCAGCCCTCGGTGGCGGACGTATTATCGGCGAGGCCTGTCACTTCATTGACATGCTTACGTTCCTCGTCGGCGCAGCGCCAATCAGCGTGAGCGCACACGCTCTGCCCGACAATGGAAAATATCGCGAAGACAATGTCTCCATGACTTTCACTTTTCCCGATGGCTCACTGGGAGTGGTGGATTATCTTGCCAACGGAGATAAGTCATTCGCAAAGGAACGGGTGGAAGTGTTTTGTGGAGGGAAGATCGCCGTGCTGGATGATTTTCGCTCGTTGGAGTTAATCGAAGATGGGCATCGCAAAACCATAAAGGGTGCGCAGGATAAAGGCTGGAAGGATGAATGGGTTGCGTTTGCCAACTCCATCAGTCAAGGTGGCGGGCCGCCGATTCCCTACGAGCAGTTGATCGCCGTAACAAAGTCCACTTTTGCGTCGGTAGAGTCACTAAGAAGAAATAAACCCGTGGAAATCAAATGAATTATCTTGGGACGCTACGGCAATTTGTTGGCCATCGTCCGCTTCTTATGATCGGAGCTACGGTCTTGGTCCTGGATCGCGAAAATCGCTTTCTCCTTTTGAAGCGCGTCGATAATGCATTCTGGAGACCCCCGGGCGGCGTCGTAGAGCTTGGGGAAGTTGTAGAATCGGCAGCCAAACGAGAAACACTGGAGGAGACCGGTTTGGAAGACGGGAAGATGACTCTGCTTAGTGTGTTCTCCGGCCCGGAACAGTTTTATTGCGATCCGAATGGGGATCAGGTTCATGTGGTCGCCATGGTTTACACTTGTGCAGACTTCAGCGGCGAGCTCCGCCTAAGCGATGAACACACGGAAGCGGGCTCGTTTATGCTTTCAGAAATTCCCGAAGAGTCGAGTCCACCGATAAAGCCGATCATCAAATATTTCAGGCATTCGTCTTCGCTCCCGGAACTCTGACGTATCTGACACGTCATGAAGAAGCTCCTTTTTTCGCCTTTGTGTTATGCGTGATCCCCGTGGTTAAGTAGTCCTATGCCCTCGCGTCTTACCATTACCCTGAAGGCTCTTTCCCAGCTTGGATTACAGCCTTTGGCTCTCAATGCACTGTATAGATTTGGATTATGGACGGGGCATTACAAGAGGGTGGAGGAAAGCGCCTTAAAGAATTTGCGGCTGGCCGCAACCATCCAAAATCTATTCTCTCTTCCACCTCGGGAAGAGCTTCTGCAAACACTCGACAAAGAGGGCAAGGTTGCCCTGCTGAGGGAGGCTGACGAGATCGTTGCGGGCGAAGTCCGCCTATTCGGTGGGGAGCCAGTCCCTTTGCAGCTCACTTTCAATGCGCCTCTTCAACACTGGACGGCCTACGAATCCCATCCTCAATTGCTTACCAGCCTCTATTCCCAAGTCCCTGACGTCAAGTTCCTTTGGGAACCTGCCCGGTTCGGGTGGGCCTTCATTTTGGGACGTGCCTATCACTTAAGCGGGCATGAAAAATATGCCGAAGCCTTCTGGAAATATTTTGAGTGTTTTGAAGAAGGTAATCCCGCCTACCTTGGACCGCATTGGATGAACGGGCAGGAGGTGGCCATCCGGTTGATATCATTTGTCTGGGCAGCCCAGGTTTTCGAAGATGCGGATGCTTCGACCACCGTTCGCAGCACGCGCCTGGCTCAATCCATAGCTCTTCATGCAGCCCGTATAACACCGACCCTTGTTTATGCGCGGTCGCAGGAAAATAACCATCTGATCCTTGAAGCCGCAGCGCTATATACCGCGGGGATGGCGCTCAATAAACCAAGGTGGCGTGATTTGGGCTGGTCGTGGCTCAATCGCGGACTGCAACACCAAATCAGTTCGTATGGCGAATATGTTCAGCACAGCAGCAATTATCATCGCCTTATGCTTCAAACGGTACTGTGGGTGGATACGATTATGCGCGGGCAAAATAGGCGCTGGCCATACGCCACCCAGGAGGCGTTGATTCGTGCCTCGCATTGGCTCTTTTCCATGATCGATCCTATAAGCGGCTGGGCGCCGAATTTGGGTGCAAATGATGGCGCCCTGATCCTGCCTCTAAGCGTAACTCCGTTTAGCGACTTTCGCCCAACGGTGCAAGCTGCTGCGCGGGCTTTCTTGCGGACAGGTCTACCCGCTGGACCATGGGATGAGATGTCCCTTTGGCTCGGCTTATCTCCATCTCAAAGGACGGCTGACTCGGATGCTTACATGACCGAGCATTTGCGGGCTAGAAATTCGTGGGGGTACCTGCGGGCTTCACGATTCAGGTCTCGACTCTCGCACATGGACCAGCTCCATTTCGATCTATGGTGGCGCGGACTCAACATTGCGCAGGATGCGGGCACATATCTCTATAACGCCGTGCCGCCGTGGGATAACTCGCTTGTATCGACGCGGGTCCACAATACTGTAACGGTTGATGGCCAGGATCAAATGATACGCGGCGGCCGTTTCCTCAGCCTGGATTGGTTCCCAGCATTTTCAAAGAGTGTGATTGAGACCGATGAGAATATCCTCGGACGCGTTGTTGCCTATCACAAAGGCTATCGCAAGCTCGGAATCCGCCATGAACGAGTGGCAACAGTCTTTACCGATGAGCGATGGGTATTCACAGACAATATGATCTTTACGGCACCGGGCGAGCACGTCTTTCGATTGCACTGGCTGCTGTTGGACGGCGAGTGGGAGCCGGAGGAGCGCAAATTTGGGTTCGGGATACGAATGAACACGTCCCATGGGCAGGTGACGTTACTTGTCACCCCTGATCTACGGCTTGCAAACAGTGACTTTAAACTTACGCTCGTGCGTGCTGGCGAATTGGTTTCCGGGAAAGGCCAGCCGCTTCCTTTTGAAGGCTGGGTCTCACGTACTTACGGGCAAAAAATGCCCGCATTATCACTCGCTTTAGAAGTGACTTCTTCGAAGAGTTTCTCGTTCGCAAGTGAATTTATATTTTCCAGATAGAAACACCGGCCGCGGAGGTGTCTTTCGACTGAATGAAAGGGTATGCAATCCATGTGTAGTCAGAAGATTCTTCCGAACTCCCTGGGCGAGCTCGACCTGTAATTGGGCCACTATGCATGTACTGATCATCCATCAAGCTTTTGCCTCATTCGACGAACCCGGTGGAACGCGACACTACGAGTTTGCGCGCCTCCTGGCAGCGCGCGGCCATAAGGTAACCATAATCGCCAGCCCGGTCAGCTATATTACCGGGCAGCGGACCGTCGCTCCACATTCAGAGGTTTCTCAAAAAATGGGGGATGAGGAGAGTGAAAGTGGCGTTCTGATAATTCGGGCCAAAGTATTCGCTGCCCATCACAAGTCGTTCTATCATCGGGTAATTGCGTTCATCTCTTTCATGCTCTCCTCCTTCTGGATCGGCCTAAGGGTGAAGAATGTCGATCTGGTCTGGGGAACCTCACCGCCGATCTTTCAGGGTGTAACGGCGTGGATGCTGGCGCGACTCAAGGGCGCCAAGTTCCTATTCGAAGTACGGGACCTATGGCCGCAATTCGCGATTGCTGTTGGAGTTTTAAAAAACCCAGTGATCATCAGGCTCTCGAAATGGTTGGAGCGATTCTTATGCCGCCGAGCGGATCAGATCATGGTCAATAGCCCCGGGTTTGTCACCCATATCAAGAATCTGGGCGCACGGCAGGTCGAACTTATCCCCAACGGCGCAGATCCCGCGATGTTCAATCCTGCGAATAGGGGTGTGGAGTTTCGAAAGTCGCATAGACTTGGGGACAAGTTTATTGCTCTCTACGCGGGCGCACATGGAATGTCTAATGACTTGGAAGTAGTTTTGAATGCCGCCCAAAGACTAAAGGGTGATCCTGCGGCAACGAATATTCAAATCGCGTTACTTGGCGATGGCAAAGAAAAGCCTGGCTTGCAACGGAGGGCCCAGGAGATTGGTCTGACCAATGTGACCTTTTTGCCTTCGATACCAAAGCAGGAGATGCCTGCTGCGCTCGCAGCAGCGGACGCGTGCATTGCGATCTTGAAACCACTGGATGAGTACAAGACCACATACCCGAACAAAGTATTTGACTACATGGCGGCGGGGCGACCTGTTGTGCTGGCGATAGATGGCGTTATTCGCAAGGTGGTCGAAGACGGGGAATGTGGGATTTTCGTAGAGCCGGGGGACGCCACGGCGCTGGCAAATGCCATCTTAAAGTTTGCATGGAATCCAATGACAAGCCGGGGGATGGGTTTGAATGGGCGAAGGTATTTGGAGGAGAATTTTAGCCGGGATCAAATTGCGAAACGCTTGATAAACCTGTTCGAAGAGTTGATCATGCGACCATGAGTATCAAATCGCAGGATCCAAGGCTCTTGACCATGAGCTTCTGCATAAACGTTTTGCAGTCTCTCAAGATCTTCCAGGCCGAATTTATCGGGTTGACCCAATTGTAGCGATAGATGCTGGACTACCCGGTTTTGACAACATCGGGTTCATCTGGGTGCTTGAGGCATCTTTTCCAGTTTGTGATGTGGGATTCTAATGGCCCCCCCGGCCGTAAGGATGATTGATTGCAAAACCTCGGCACTTAAAGCAGCGGAGGCTGCTCCGTAGAGTCCCATGGTTGGCTCCCACCAAATCGTAAGGGTGCCCAGTACGGAGATTCCCACCATGAGTGCGAACATGATAATCGTTTCTTCGCCTCTTGCCAGAAAGGCCAGACTTAGAAAAGAATTGATGGTATAGGGAATGAGAATCCATGTTAGAACACGTAAGGGGGATATCGACGAAACATATTCGCTGCCAAAGAGAGTGGTCACGAGGGGTTTAGCCAGCAGAAATAGAAAAAATGAAAGGCAAATTGCTCCACTCATTAATAGAAACAATGGGAGACGAAAAGCTTTGAACCAACTTGATCTCTCAGTTGGGGTCGCCTGTGACATAATTGGAAAAAGGGCAGTGAACACGGCCAGATGGCCAATTTTTGCGGCTTCAACGATGCGAGCCGCAGCCGAGTAGGCGCCCGTCAGGGCCGCTCCACTTAACGAGGGAAGCAAGATCAAGCTTAATCGCTGGTAAATAACACCCAGGACGCCAAGCAGAGCGATAGGCGCGCTGGCCCTAAGCAAACGCCTTAATTGTTCCTGCAGATCAGGCCAGGAATCCGCGGAGCTTCGAATCTGAAAGTTACAAAGAAATCCGGCCAGCAGAGCCCCGATCACCTGCACTAATAATAAGAGCACCGCGAGGCTGATTAAGCCACCACCCTGTAATCTTAACAATAGAATAGCCGCAATCTGGAGGATCATCAGTGCCAGGTTCAGGCAAGCATAAGAGAACATGTGTTGTTTGCCGCGTAAAGCCGTTGTGAATACTGTAAAGAAGGCCAGCGGTATCAATGAAAAGCTATATATCCTTAAAGCTGAAACGGCGTCCTTATTCGGGTTCGGCAGATATGATGATGCAACCGCAACCGCTATAATAAAAAGAGTCGAAAGCGAAATTTGAATTATCAAGGCGGGAAAGAGGCCCAAAAGTTCATCAGCTGCCGCAATTTCACGGATAAGCAGCATATCGGTGCCAAAGGTGGTTAACACGTTGCCAATGACCACTATGGATGCAATGAAGGTATATTCTCCAAATACAAAAGCACCCAGCCCACGTGCCAACAAAATAGTAAAAAATGCCACCCCGAGCTGGGTTCCGATCCGGGCCAAAAGCAACCAAAAGGAATTCCGGGCAAGACGATAAAACATGATTCCTATCTTGTCCAACGGAGGGAAAACCAGGGGAAAGGAGATGCGTATTTTCCAAATAACTTAAAGAAGCGGGCTCGCCATCCAGCAGGATAATATAAGAACTGCACTGAAAAATCAGCCAACTCGGACACTGTATGATGAAAATAATGGTCAGCCATTTCTGGAAACCCCAGGGCAACATAATAAGCCCGCGTCCTTTCGCGCGCAGATGCAAGGTCGCCTTCGACATAAAGTGGACTGTCCAACACGTGGATTTCACCGCGCAGAGCTAATAGTCTGCGTAAATTTTGAATTAATTCCGGTAGATCGGGGAAGTATTGGATTACGCTGGCAAGGATGATCAGATCGAAACTATTATTGCGGAATGGCGGCTGGTAAATATCCGCGGTCAAGAAGCCAGTGGTTAAGGAGCCAAAAATACGGGCCGCCTGGGTTAACTCAAATCCTCCCCTATCTAATCCCCAAAGGCACACCCCAGGGATTGCGCCGATTTCATGAGATAGCCATCCGTTGCCACACCCCAATTCCAGGACATGAAGGGGCGACGGCAACCTGCCTACGTAACGGAGGAGCCTGCGAACTGAGTCGGCTCGGGCCAACCATTCAGCCCTTTGAGGATGACCCTCTGGAAGCGCCGGCAAGTGTGCCGCGATCTGATCTGGATAAATCCGGCCTTCCTTTTCGCGTACGCGACGATACAGATCAGCCGGATTCATAAAATTCCGGTAATGAGGTAACGACTAAGAACCTGTACTTCCCGATCAATCATTACTGAGTACTTCAGCGGCTGCCGAGTACAAGAGTTCAAGTGAACGTTCGATCGGTTCGAAGTTGGTGGGCAGCTTCCAATGAAGTTCTGCAAGACTGTCTCCCACCGCGACCGCTGATACAACCTGAATATTCCGAATCTGCGCAACCGCAAACAGAGAAGCAATTTCCATTTCGACTGTCAGGACCCCTTCAGACTGGTATTGTTTGACTTCCTCGAGGGTCTCACGATAAGGTGCGTCGGTGGTCCAGGTAGTTCCTATGGTGCAGCTGCGGCCACGGCTCTCTATGGCCTTTCTCAATTTATCGACCATTGCAGGGCTGGCATGAACAAATTTTCCGGGAGGCAAATAATGATGCGAGGTGCCCTCGTCACGAACCGCCCGGTCGCAGACGACAATATCGCCGGAAATTAAGCCCGGCTGGAGCGCTCCTCCCCAGACGATTGAGATGACCCGCTTCACTCCGAATGCAATTAATTCCTCCGTAAGCGAGGATATCATCGGCGAACCTTCGCCGAGCGTTGTCAGGACGGCAACACGGCCTCGGCTCTTTTTTATCAAATATAGATCGGCCATCATCCGCCCGGCGCGCTCAATGGGGATCTGCCAGCGCATCCTTTCAGGCAAGCCTCGTTGTAAGCAGACGATGAGTCCTTCTGGAGGAGCGATTCTCTTAATTTGACCAATACGCTGACGAAACGCGAACATTTCGCCGGGTTGGAGGACTGATTCTTTACCCTGCTTATCAGGATAATTTGGGAAACTCATGGTTTGCTACCTCGTAGAGCCGAACGGTACACGAACTTTTGTATTATGTTTCAGCCAGCGAAGCTTTAGCTCGCTCCGAGCCAGGCCCAACAGGTGATAAGGTGCGCGAAACAGCCTGCCGAGATCAGGATTTTGCCAGGCACGCCGCAGGCGAAATTCGTAATGGACTCGCCCATGCAGAATCCGGTAAAACTCGGCAGGGAAAGGGCCATGATAAAGCATATCCAGGTCCCTGGAGTCGACCCAATTCTGTTTCTCGCCCAACTCAATCTTGACGCGATCGAAGAATTTTGTGCCGGGCAACGGATAAGATACGGAAATACCAACATCGTCTGGCATGCACGTTCTTACCATTTGGAGAGTTTGTTGAATGTCGTCCCAATCTTCACCCGGGTAACCAAACTGCAGGAAAAAACCAACCTCCATTCCGTGCTTATGCAGTAACCGCGCAGCATTAGAAATGTCTCCCACCTTGTCACCCTTCTCCATGGCATCCAGGATCTTTTGCGATCCAGACTCCGCACCGATCCAAACCGTCCTGCAACCTGCCTCTCTTAGCGCAGCCGCGACGTTTTCGTTAACCAGGTCGGCACGTTGCAGACATTTAAAGGGCAAAACGGCATCTGCCTGCCTGACAATGCTGGCGAATTTTTCGATCCAACCGGGCCTTAGCCCCAGGATGTCATCGGCAAACCAGATGTGATCAGGATGATAAGTATCCTTCAACCATTTTAGTTCGGCGGCCACGTTTTCCGGCGAACGCAGATTGTAGCGCTGACCCCAGATGGGTTTGGCACACCAGTTGCAGTGAAAAGGGCAGCCGCGCGTGGTGACCATATTCATCGAGTAGTAGCCATGGCGCTGCTCCCAGATCCTTCGATAACGTGGAATATCCACGAGTTCCCAGGCCGGGAACGGAAGTGCGTCGAGGTTCCGCATATCCGGCCTGCGAGAGGCTTGCTGTGTTTTTGACGAAGTCAGGCCAATCACCTGCTCGGGGACTTGTTTTGAACGCCCAGTCAGTGAGGCCATCAGCTCTCCAAGAGTTTCCTCTCCCTCACCAAGAAGAACAAAATCCGCGCCATGCTCCAGATAAAGATTGCTGTGGTCAGTCATATCTGCACCGCTCACGATTACAACACAACCGCGGGCTTTGGCCATTTCCATCATCTTGAATGCAGCCGTACGCATCCGGAGCAGACACATTTTGGATAAATAGTTGAAATTATCTTCGTACAATATGGCAAATTTGGGGTGGTGTTCATCCAGCGACTGACCCCATTCGTCCTCTGACTCAGCCAGCATCGCGTCAAATAAGGCGACATCATAACCCAGGTGGCGCAGATAGCTGGCCGCGTATAGTGTACCCAGCGGAGGGTAAGGCTGCATGGCATCCCAGAGTTTTTGATCAAAACGCAGGTAGTAGGACTGTCCGAATAACACGTTGCTCATCTCACTTCACTTTCCTTTAGAGACCCAGCCCGGCCAGTCGCTGCCAGTATGATTCCATCGTTTGCAAACCATGATGATCAAAATTTCCCTGGCAGATATCAGCGTTAAACGTGGTTTCAACCCCATAACCTGCCTGGACCGTAAAGCGCTTAATTTTGCGATTTATTTCCCAAGCCTCCAGGCGGTCACCAAGCCTGCCGCGAAGAGGGATTTCGCCCAGGTCCTGCGCCAAGGGAAAAGCAGGCGACGCCTTTGGACTGAGAGGAGGGGCCCCGGAAGCATTTGGCAGAAAAGTAGTGGTCCAGAGGTTTGCCTGGCGCAGCCGTGCGTAGACCCACGTTCCCGCGATGGGTACCATCTGGCACAGTTCGTGAGCCGAATATAGATCCTGCTGCTGCCATTCAAGAACCCGGTCGGAGATAATCAAATTGGGACAAAGGGTATTTCCCATTACCGCAGCAACACGACCGACGAGCAGGGCAAAAGCTCTTGCCATCCAGAGACGTCCCTGAGCAGCCACCAGGAAGTAATCAATATCCGCATCCCGATCACAATTTAGAAGGGCCAGTGATCCAGTCAGCCCCACCATGCGAATAAACGGCAGCGCCCCGAGAAGATTACCGAAGCGGACCGCTCGCCGGAATGCGAGACGAGAAGCTTCTTCCCGCTGCCGGCGCAACGCTATCAATGCCCGGCGGCCTGGAAGGAAGTAATAGCCATCACACTTCTCAAAAAGTCCAGTATTGTTGATCAGCGTGTCTGTCAAATCGGTTAAACCTGCCGGCAATGGCAAATAACGATGCAACTCCTCAATCCGGAGGGGAAAATCAAATAAGTCCGAATACGCAAGGGTTTCAAGCACGGCACGTTCAATTGAGACTAATTGGAGTGGAGCTAAATGCTCAGGCAATTCGAGAGACAAGAGAAATCCTTATGCAGTCGCGAAGGCCGGATGTTGAGGGGCAGGCGAAGATTTTTTTAAGGCTGCTGACAATGCCGCTGCCCAAAGCCCCCATGCCAGCCATTGCCACAATCGACCAGGGACAAGAAGCCAGGTGTAATAGTCAAAGAAGCCGACGATGGTTACGGATAGCAGCAACGCCAATGCAGCCGACGACCTGGCATCCGATAATAGAGACACCCGATGATTGAAGAATATTACGCAGGGTAGAATTAGAAGCGCCAGATAGAACGCAGCTCCCAGCACTCCAGTTTCCAGGGCGGCATCGAAGATACTAAGATGCGGTGGTTCATAGGGAGCGGAGAAACTGGGATAGTAGGTCTTTAAGGAATTTGTGGAAGCGCCAAGGCCAACGCCCAGCCAGGGGTGGTCGAGGAAAATGGGCAGGGCCGAATTGATTAGCAGGAAACGTTCGCCGATCGATTGTTGTTCGACAGAGGGTGTATTAAATGAGTTATCGGTGTTGAGGCGCGTGCCGAAGAACCTGCCATATGCCAGCAGAAAAGGCGCCAGCAGTAGGATACTGTTCAAAGCCAGCCAGCCTAATTGTTTTATGGATTCCCGGTGACGGGATATTATATTCACTCCAACGATAATGACCGCCCCGCCCAAAAAGGCGAGCCAGGCCGAGCGTGAAAAGGTCACAAGCAAGGCCGGGATGGCGAGAATAAATGCGGTTAATATGGGAAAAGGCTTGCGAATTTGAAGATACGCGGCCAGCATAAAGAGCAGCCCGAATGCAAGGGATCCGCCCAGGATGTTGGGATGGTCGCTCAGCCCGTAAGCCCGTAAAACCCTAACCCCATTGCTGACCACAACGCTGACCCCAGCCCACGCTGGATTCAGGTTCTGTTCGCCTATTCTTTGCAGCCCGGCCGAGCGCTGGGAAATGAATTGTGCAAGAGCTACAATCGACTGGAGCGTAATTTGCAAACCAACCGGGATCAGGACCCATCTGGTTGACCGAATTTCGTTCACCACGTAAACATAAAACCAAAACAGGATGATCAAACGTATCGCATTGTAGATGGAAAGCCAAGGATCGAAACTTGAAAATGCGGAAATCCAGCCCGCCAGCGTGAGACCCGCAAGAGGAATCCATATGTGGCGCGGTCCCAGTGTCAGTTTTCTGGGAGAGAGAAGCAGCGAAACAAGCCAGATCGCCAACGTTGTCAGCAAGGAGGCATCGGCCGCAAAGAGCAGGAAGTCCGTGTAATCACTACCGATCAATGGGATCGGCCGCGCGAGGAGTACCAGGCGAATTCGTACAGGGATCAGGATGACCGTAGCTGCGAATGTTAATCGTGCGACAACGGGCATTCCGCCGACTATCGTTTGAAGAACGGATCGTCTTGGAATATCATACATGTTAAACGTCTCGCCAAGATTTTAAACGCCAATATTGATAAAATCGGATCTTTACGATTCCCAGTAGTCTACGATGGAATACCCGATTTTGCGGGATGAGGGGGTGCGCGCAACTCTCGCCTCCCAAAACAAGATTTCTTCGCTCTTATCGTTATATATTGATTATCATATCTGGAGTGGTCATGTCGGTCAATATTGCAGTCAATGGCAGGTTTGAAGGACGCCGTATTACAGGGGTAGAACGGTACGCGTCCGAAATTCTGCGCTGCCTGGGAGCACAAGTCAGGGTTGTCAAGCCGCGCCATCGGCTTTGGGGGCTGCGCGGCCATTTGTGGGAACAACTCCTTTTGCCTTTCCTGGTTTCGAAAGAGGAGGTCTTGTGGTCTCCGGCTAACACCGGACCCCTGGTTTTGGCCAAACAAGTGGCGACCATCCAGGATCTCAGCCCTCTTGAGCATCCCGAATGGTTCCGGGCGGATTTTGCGGCTTGGTATCGTCTGTTTCTTCCTATTTTGGCAAAACAGGTACAGCAGGTCTTAGTGCCCTCTCAGTATGTCAGGCGAAAGATAGAGGCTCGCCTGGGCGTAAAGAACATATCTGTCACCTCGGCTGGTGTGGATGGTACTTTCTTTCATCCCCATGCATTGCAGAATAAATATCAATTGCCGGAGAAATATATCTTATTCGTTGGATCATTGGAGCCTCGCAAGAACCTGCCAGTCTTGTTAAGTGCCTGGAATACAATAAGCAAGAACCACCCAAATACATGGTTGATCATCGCAGGGGATGCAGGCCAGGTATTTAAGCATGTAGGATTGCCATCTGATACAGAACGCGCCCGCTTTCTGGGATACATCCCCGAGGCAGATTTGCCCGGACTATATGCAGGCGCGACTCTGTTCGTGCTGCCATCCCTCGACGAAGGGTTTGGCCTGCCCGTGCTGGAGGCCATGTCTTGCGGGACCCCTGTGATCTCATCCAATTCAGGCGCTCTTCCTGAGATCGTGGGCGATGCAGCAGTCCTCATAAACCCTCTGAACGTAGACGAAATTGGGGAGGCCATGCGGGCTTTGTTATCTTCCCGGGATTTGCGCTACGAGCTGCGCCAGAAGGGGTTGGAGCACGTGCGCGCGTTCACTTGGGAACGATCTGCAGAGCGAATATGGGATGTTCTATCCAATGAAGCCTGACTCCCCGAAGACTGCCATTGTGTTTGATGCTCTCTCGGTTTACTCGGGCGCAGAGCGAGTTCTGGAAGCCGTGCTGGAGCTATACCCGAGCGCACCGATCTATACACTGGTGCACAACCCCGCGGCGTTCACCAATACGACCATTGCCAAGCATAAAATTCACACGTCCTGGCTTCAGGGTATTCCCGGAAGCACTGTTCATTATCGCAGTTATTTGCCGCTTATGCCTCTTACAGTTGAGCAGTTTGATCTGCGCGGCTTTGATCTTGTGCTGTCCTTCAGCTATGCGGTGGCGCACGGTGTTGTCTGCCGGCCGGACCAGCTCCATATCAGCTACACCTTTGCGCCTTTACGTTACGCATGGCAGAACGCTCATGAGTATTTTCAACATGGGCTGTGTTCCCCTCTATCGAAGTTGATCTTACACTATTTGCGCTTATGGGATCAGAGCTCCGCCTCCCGGGTGGACCATTTCATAGCCATCTCCAATTGGACGGCGGGCTGCATTTGGCGCACCTATCGGCGCGAATCTGAAGTAATTTATCCGTCCGTAGAAATTGATCGTTTTAAGCCGCTCCCACCTCGCGGAGATTATTTCGTGGCGTTTTCCCGCCTGGTTCGTCACAAAAGAATTGAAATTATTGTGGAGGCATTTTCCAGGTTGGGATTCCCACTCATCGTGATTGGCGATGGACCGGAACGGAAAAGACTGGAAGCGCTTTCTGCCCCGAACGTAAAGCTGGTCGGCAGGCAAAGTAACCAGGCCTGTGAGGAATTGGTCGGACGGGCCAGGGCTCTTGTGCATGCGGCTGAAGAAGATTTTGGGTTAGTCATGGCAGAGGCCCAGGCAGCCGGCTGTCCGGTAATTGCATACGGAAGCGGATCCGCCAGTGAAATAATCCTCGAGGGCCGAACTGGCTTGATATTCCCCGAGCAGACTGTCGAATTGTTGATGGATGCAGTGCAGCGATTTGAGAAAGAAAGAAGATCATTTGATCCGGGGCAGGCGATCAAAAATGCGCAGCGTTTCGGTAAGGGTGTTTTTCAGGAGCGATTTGCTGAAATGGTAGAACTACACTGGGCTGACTTCCTTAGACAGCAAAAAATCAGATAGAACCCCTCTTTTTTTCCGAGACAACTTTTTCTTGCCCTGCGGATCCGCAACGGGGTTTTATTTTGCCGCGCCATAAAGGTTACTTCCATCCTTCAAATTTAGGAAAGTTGTTAGTGGATTCTGCAAAGTGCAAACGTTAAAATGAAGGGGTCGTTATTGTATTTGTCAGACCATTAACGAGCTGGCATTTCCGCAATGCAGTCTATTTCTCAAGCTGCCGTGATTATCAACCGTGGAATATGCCTCGCGGCTCCAAATCCCCGGCTGGATATCGCAACGAGTTTTATAGGATAGCGCATCTTCCGCGACAAAAACCCCACCTTAAGAAGGCTGCACATGATTAATTCGCGTTCATTCTCCCGGAGGGACTTTCTAAAAATTACAGGTTTGACGATCGCAAGCACGGCTCTCTCAGCCTGTGGCTCGCTCCTTCCAAAACCCCAAGCCCAGGGTGGGGGAAGTACTCAGCTGGTCTATCAGGATTTCAATGACCAATGGTTCGCCCCCATGGCCGGGCAGCTTCTTGGACAATTTCACGCTGCGCATCCGGATATCAGCGTTTATTTCATCCCGGACCCTGTGAATGTAGTTGATCAGATGCCGATAGATATGCAGGCTGGAACGGCGGCTGATGTCTTCCAGGGTTGCTGCGCCCATTTCCCTACCTGGGCTCAAAGAGGCTACACGCTTGACCTTCGCCCTTTTGTCGAAAAAGATCTTGACCAAGCAACGATCAAAGACTGGGATCCTGCACAATATCGGGGTCTTTTCACCCGCGATGGCCGGCAATTTGGACTCCCAAAGTATCACGGCTCACTGGCTCTCTATTACAACAAAGACCTATTTGACCATTACCACGTCCCCTATCCGAATGGCGATTGGAATCACGATGATTACCGACAAGCCATGAAGCTGCTTACCCGCGATCTGAACGGCGATGGTAAAACCGATCTGTGGGGAAGCATGGTAGACGTTTACTGGGATAGGATACAGGTGCACGTTAACGGTTGGGGCGGGCATTTTGTGGACCCGGCAGACCCGACACACAGCCTAATGGCTGAGCCCGAAGCTTTAGCGGCCTTGGAATGGCTGCGCGCCTGCATGTGGGACGACCGTTGCATGGCCACTCTTCCCGATGTAGATCGCATGAGCACAAGACAGGCCTTTATAGCAGGAAAGATCGCCATGGTCGAGGACGGGTCGTGGGCATTGAAGGATATTCTCTCCGGGGTCGACTTCCACATTGGGGTCGCGCCATTTCCCTCGGGGCCAGTGCGCAAAGTGACTATGGCGACGACCGACGGATTTGGCATCTTTGCCGGCACTAAGGATCCTGAGGCGGCGTGGGAATTGATGAAATTTCTCATCAGCAAAGATTATGGTCGGGCAATGGCACGTGCCGACTTCCTACAACCAGCCCGTGCATCGCTGGTCGAAGACTGGATCAGCTACATTCAGGAACAATTTCCCGTGCAAACCAATCAGGTGGACCTGGCTGCCTTCGCTGAAGGCCAGCTTAAAGGCTACTCTGTGGTTGCCGAGATCTTTGCCAATATGGGAGATGCAATGCGCATTGCGCAGGATGCGTGGGATCAAATTCTCACCTTGGGGCAAAAACCCACTGAGAGTATCCGGGCTGCCTCTCAACAAATTCAGGAGTTACAAAAATAGAGTATCAGATGGCGTCCATTAATCCACTTGCCCATCTGCGCACGCGCATCTTGATATGGTCATTTGTTCCAACCACCTTGATCTTATTTGCTGTTGCTGTCACAATCTATTTCGCCTACCAGCATTTAACCGAGGACCTCGTCGTTGGGAGGAACCAACAGTTAATCCGGCTTTCGGCCGGAGAATTATCGGCTAATCTCAGCGGTTATGTAAGCACGCTCGATGCAGTCACGCGTACATCCGATATTTATGGAGATGACCCGGTCAGGCAAGCCTTTGCCCTCAGACAAATTTCGAATCAGCTCTCGGTTTTTGATGGCGGTATCCTCATCGTGGATAGCCATGGCAGGGTTGCCGCGGTCGCGTCCACCCAGCTGGGCCTCCTCGGGCAGGATTGGTCGGACCGCGGCTTCATTCGTCAGATCATACGGAATGGAGAACCGGCATTCTCTGACATCCTAGCTGCCGACTCACCAAGCTCAACACTTATCGGTGTAGGTGTTCCCGTCCTTAACGCCCAAGGGGAATTTCGTGGAACGCTGGTAGGTTTGTTTCACTTAAGATCCAATAGCGTCAGCGCGTTCTATGGTGGCATTGTTAAACTCCGCCTGGGTGAAAACGGCAGCACCTATCTTGTAGATGGCGCCGGTAGGGTAATCTACTACCCTGATGAAACCCGGATTGGCCTGGATGTGCACGCGCAACCTGTCGTGCACCAGGTGCTGAAGGGACAGGTTGGATATCTGCTCACCCGGAATTCTGAAAATCGAGACATCCTGGCTACTTACGCGCCGGTGCCCGGCACGCCCTGGGGATTGATCAATGAAGAGGATTGGACGGGGCTGTTGGCGACCAGTCAAGGTTTTGGCCAGTTCTTATACTTATTGCTCGCCATGGGGGTTATTCTCCCAACTGTTGTCGTTCTATTTGGAGTTAAACGTATTACCGACCCGATCACACAGATGATCTCGGCCGCCAAAGAGATCGCCGGAGGCCAGTACGGGCAGCAAATCTCAATCAACACGGGTGATGAATTGGAAGAGTTGGGAAATCAATTCAACCAGATGTCCACCAAGCTTTCAGAATCTTATTCGCAACTTGAACAACGTGTAAACGCACGTACCCGTGAGCTGGCAACGCTGAACTCAATCGCTGAGGTCGTGAGTCGTTCTTTGAACCTGGATGAAATTCTGAACGCTGCGCTGGATAAAATTCTGGAAGTATTGGAAATGGATGTGGGGACCGCCTACGCGCTCGATGATGAGCGGCGCAATTTAAAACTTCTCGCAGAGCACGGTTTATTTGGGGAATTTATCGATCGCGTAAGCCCGCAGCCTCTTAAAGGAAGTGTAGTCGAAGAGGCTGCCCGCAAGGGGCAACCCGTCATTTGGCCGATGGAGGATTACCCCGAAATCGCGCTGAAGCCGTGGCTGGAGAAAGAGGCGATAAAACAAATAATCTGTGTGCCGTTGATGGTGAAGGGCAAGCTAGTTGGCGCCTTCCTTTTCGGCGCGCGGCGCTCGAGACCCCTCTCGCGAGAGGAATTATCGCTCCTTGGTTCATGCGGTCAACAGATCAGTGTCGCAGTCGAAAATGCCCGCTTATACAGCCAGGCAGAGGAAACTGCGGCGATAGCGGAGAGGACTCGTCTGGCGCGCGAGTTCCATGATTCCGTGACACAAACGCTTTTCTCGGCAAGTCTCATCGCCGAGGTTCTGCCTGACCTGTGGAAGATGAATGAGAACGAAGGCTGGCGGCGACTCGAAGAATTGCGTCAGCTCACGCGCGGAGCCCTGGCCGAGATGCGCACATTGCTGGTTGAACTGCGGCCAAATGCGCTGGTAGAGATCCCGCTGCCTGACTTGCTGCGGCAGTTATGTGAGTCGTTGATCGGTCGCGCCCGTCTGCCCATCCAGTTGAGCGTTGAGGGCCAGGGCCGGCTTCCACCGGATGTGCAGGTCAGTTTGTATCGAATCACGCAGGAAGCCCTCAATAATGTTGTCAAGCATTCCAAGGCTACGCAAGCTGTAGTCACCCTACGGTTAAATGGGGCAATGCATCTTTCGATCGCAGATAATGGCTGCGGTTTTGAAATCGCCAAGGTTCCTCCGGATCACCTTGGCTTGAAAATCATGGGTGAGAGGGCCCATGCAATCGGTGCAAAGCTTTCGGTTTACAGCGAGCCCGGTGAGGGTACGCAGATATCAGTTACATGGAGAGATCAAGATGAAAAGGACACAGACTTTGACGGAAAATGACAGAATTCGTGTCATGATTGTAGACGACCACGCTGTTGTACGCAGTGGGCTGGGAACGTTCCTCTCGGTTATTCCAGACCTGGAACTGGTTGGAGAGGCCGAGGGCGGGGACGAAGCATTTGTGCGTTGTGGATTGCTCAAACCCGATGTAGTCTTGATGGACCTGATGATGCCGGGAACAAACGGTGTTGCGGCAACGCGGTTGATCCGGGCAAAATATCCATCCATTCAAATTATTGCACTGACCAGTTTTCAGGAAGACACATTGGTGCAAGACGCATTGCAGGCCGGGGCTATCGGCTACCTGATGAAAAATGTGTCTGCGCGTGACCTGGCCACGGCCATCCGCTCGGCCCATTCCGGCAAAATGACGCTCTCCACGGAGGCTGCAGAGGCACTGGTTCGTGTCAGCGAGCAAACCCGGGAGATCGACAAATTGACCGAGCGCGAGCTTGAAGTTCTCAAGTTCATGGTGGATGGTTTGAATAATGCGGAAATCGCTGAACGCCTGGTGGTCAGTCTCTCCACTGTTAAATATCATATTAGTAACATCCTTGCCAAATTTTGTGTAGATAACCGGGTGGCCGCGGTGACGATGGCCATCCAGAAAAAATTGGTATAAGGCTCTATCGGCGCTGGCTGCCCGGCAACTGCCAAATTCAATAAATCACATAATCGCGGGAATGAGCCCTGTTTTTGGGTCATAAGGTGAATCTAACTTCGTCCAAAGATGGGGAATTCGTCGAAACCGCGATTTATTCATTAAAATAACCTATCCACTTGACCAGGGGGAATACTCAACCGTGGGAGAGGGTCACTTTCACACTTAAAACCTATACTGCTACTAGGTAAATGAAATGAAGCAGATACTGCTAGCAGACGACAATCACGATCTACTATCTGCGCTCCGGTTATTGCTGGAGACGCGATTTGAACTAAAACTGATTGTGGAGGCGCGCGACATGGAGCATGTCCTGGCGCAGGTAGAGGATTCCCGCCCCGATTGCCTGATCCTCGACTGGGAATTGCCCGGACGTCCAATCCGCGAACGTATCAGCGTGCTTCGGACCATGATGCCGGGCCTCAAGATCATAGTAACCAGCACCCAGCCAGAATCAAGGCAAGGAGCTCTTTTGGAGGGAGCCGATGAGTTTGTCTGCAAGAGCGATCCCCCCACCAAAATACTCGAAGTGATTCAGAAGTGCTATCAAGGAGAGGAATAAGCCATGAAGATCATTCTTTTGCCTTTGGTCACCCTAATGTTCCTGGCTGCATTACTCCCCGGCGCCCTGGCGCTAATCAACCATAACTCATACATCGTCGGTGGAGAATATGTCATCCCTGAGGGCGAGACTGTTCAAGGAAATCTGTCGCTGTTTTTTGCACAGGTTACGCTTGAAAAAGACGCCCGCCTGGAGGGTTCTATCCTGTCCTTCAGCAGTGTTGTGGATGTACGTGGTGCGGTGACCGGGGATATCTCTTCGGTTGAAAGCGAAGTCAACGTGCAGCAATCGGCAGAGATAAAAGCTGTTCCCAGGGATACCGGCCTCTTGCCGCTTGTCGTGCTCTTGCCCGAGATGGCCCGCTGGAATGTGTCTTCGGCTGTCAGGTAGACGAAATTCCCAACCGAATAAGCGCCCAGGGTTGTCAGGCAAGCCCGACCGGAAGACTTGCTGGTGAAGATGGAACGGTCCGGTAATCCGAATTAAGCATCAGTAGCTCGCGATGAGGTCAACTCTGGTATTTGATAATTCTTAAAAGTTTCGTTTTCACAACTTAAACTTGGCGAGAGCGTATATCAGCGAGTAAGGCTGACCCGCCTATCCATCTGACCAGCGTAAAGACTCTCCTGATGATTGAGGAGGTAATTGGCCAATGAATGTATGCTTATGTTAGGAAGAAGAGCGAGGATGAAAAGATCATGAAAACCACGAGGTTGCTTACATTAGTCCTTTTTGCCATAGTTTTTGTCCTAGGCCTGGTTCTAAGCGGTTGTGGCCCAAAAGCGACGCCTGTTGCCACTCCCCAGGTGATTGCGACTGTTCAAGCGGACAACGTGATCGTCTCCGAGGGTCGGGTGGAGCCCATACACTACGCACAGATTGCCTTGAACACCAGCGGTCTGGTCAGCGAGGTCGTGAGCAAGGAAGGCGATCAGGTCATAGCCGGGCAGGTGATCGCCCGTCTGCAAAACAGCCAGGCCCAGACGCTGGAAACCGCCCAGGCAAACGCGCTCCAGCAATTGACGGCCGCTTATCAGGTTGCACGGGATGCACAGTTCAAGCTGGACAACTTCGATATCCCTGCCGATTTTTCAGGGATGATCCCCCTTGAAGCCGCAAAGACCACACTGGATAATTTGAATGCAGCCCGCGATGCCTTCGAGCCCTATAAGAACTCCAGCGACGTGAAGCTGCAACACGGCAATCAATTAATAGATACCGGGGTCTATAAGAGCACCGCCAAAATGTACAAGACGCGGTTGGATGTAGCCTGGGAAAAATACCGCAAGGCTGTCCAATGGCTCGACCTGGAATCCTCCCTGGAAACCGCCAAGACTCAGCTGGCCCAGGCACAGAAAGATTACGACAGCCTGCAGGACCCCTCCTTTGCGGAAGATACCGCCGGTACCCGCGCGGCACTGGCCAATGCCGAGGTGCGCGCACCCTTTGCGGGAACCCTAACCAACCTGGATCTCAAAGTGGGTGAATTTGCTACCTCGGGCCAGCCTGTGCTGACCATCGCCGACCTGAGCAGTTGGGTGGTGAAGACCACCGACCTGACGGAAATCGATGTGGTCAACCTGAGCGAGGGCCAGGCAGTGGATCTCACGCTGGATGCCCTTCCGGAAGTAACCTTGAAAGGCAACATCCTTTCGATCGCCCAGAACTACACCGAACGACAAGGCGATATTGTCTATCAGGTGACCGTGCTTCTCACCGACAATAATCCCGCCCTTCGTTGGGGCATGACCGCCAAAGTGAATTTCCTAAAATAGTTTATCTTCTCTTTGCCCTTCTCCGCCACTACGATATTTTCGAAATATCGAGATGGGGCGCCGAACCAAAGGAGGTATGATGTTCAACCTTCCATTCCTAAAGAATAACAAGCCGGCGGCTGGGGAAAGCGGCAGTCCATTGATGATCGATCTGCGCGAGGTAAATAAATATTACAAAACCGCTGCAGGTGATTATCAGGCACTCAAAGATATTGAATTGCAGATCAACCCCGGCGAGTTTGTGAGCATCATTGGGAAATCAGGGAGCGGCAAGAGCACTCTGCTGAACATGATCAGCGGTATTGACCATCCTACCACCGGTGAGATCTGGGTGCACGGAACGCCCATCCATGAACTTAACGAAGACCAAATGGCGAAGTGGCGCGGCGAGAATATGGGCATTCTGTTTCAATTTTTCCAGTTACTGCCGGCCCTGAGTTTTCTGCAAAATGTGATCCTGCCGATGGACCTGGCGGGGAAATATAAACCTCGCGAGCGGCGCAAGCGCGCAGAGCAATTATTGGAAATTGTAGGCCTGGCTGATCATCAACATAAACTTCCAAGCATGGTGTCCGGTGGGCAGCAGCAGCGTGCGGCCATCGCGCGCGCTTTGGCCAACGATCCGCCTTTGATCGTTGCAGACGAACCCACGGGGAACCTTGATTCCAAAACCGCCGAATCCGTTTTTGCGCTTTTCAATGACCTGGTGGCGCAGGGCAAGACCGTCATCATTGTGACCCACGACAGCAGCCTGGCCAAGCGGGCGCACCGTACCGCGCTGATTGCTGATGGTGAAATTGTTAATGAATATGTGGCAAAAGCTCTTCCCAATCTTACGGGGGATCAGCTTCTCTATGCCACACGCACGTTCAAACCCCTTGAATACGAAGCCGGTGCGATGATCCTGGTTGAGGGCAAAGATAACAATGCGTTTTACATTGTTTCCCGGGGCACAGTGGAAGTGATATTACCGCGTCAAAATCAATCAGATGTAGTCACACTGCAACTGGGCCCGGGCAAGTACTTTGGCGAGATGGCGTTTTTTCATGGACGAAGGAATTGAGCTTCGGTTCGGGCATGTGAAAGTGGACCGGTGGAAGTGCTGGCCATAAGCTACGACGAACTCAATGCATTGCTGAGCGAATCCGAGATTATGCGTGAGGCTTTGCATCAGGCAGCCGATCTCCACGAACAGGAAAACATAGAGAAGCGAGGGGCAGGGGTGTGAGATGGGCGTAATCTGGTACAAGATCTGGTTTGATATATGGCATAACAAGACCCGCACCTTGCTGGCGGTGCTAAGTATTGCAGCCGGTGTATTTGCTGTGGGCGCGATCTTTGGAATGTCTGATTTGCTCATAACGAACATGGATCAATCTCACCGGTCTGTAGAGCCGCCTCACATCAATATCGTTCTGGCGCAGACAGTTGATCGGGATACGCTTCTCAACCTCCAGGATGTGCCGGGTGTGGAAGGGATTGAGCCCTATAACAATGTAAGCGTGCTCTATAAGCTCCATCCCCAGGATACCAAATGGCGGCAGGGCGTAATCCACATGCGAGGCGACTGGCAGAATCAAAAGTACGAGCTGGTCCAACTGCGTGACGGGCACTGGCCCGCTCAGAAAAATGAAATAGGTGTTGAGCGTATGGCAGCCCAATTCCTTGATGCAGGGATCGGGGATACCATAACATTCAAGATCGGAAATGAACAGAGGACGCTGCCGATCACCAGCCTGATCCGTCATCCCTTCGTTCCGCCGCCACAATTCCAAGACCTCGCCTTCTTCTTCATGAATGGCGATGGGTTGGAGCGCTTTAGTATTCCAAACAACCAGTATGATAGTTTTTTTGTGCGGGTTACACCCTATAGCTCTGATCATGCCAAAGAGGTTGCAACCGCGATAAAAGACAAATTGGCCAAGCAGAATATTCGCGTGGCAGCCTTTGTCTATCAGGATCCCGACAAACATTGGGGACGGACTTTCATGGATGGCTTCACGCTGGTCCAAAAAATGCTGGCGTTGATCTGTGTGGTTATGAGTGCAATCCTGGTTTATAACACCCTTACCAACCTTATTACTCAACAGACGAATCAAATCGGTATTATCAAAGCGATTGGCGGCAGGACGCCGACGATTATCGGAATTTATCTTGTCAGTGCGTTCGTATACGGCCTGCTAGCCCTGTTAATTGCACTTCCCCTAGGGGCAATCGTTGCCTTCAGCGTTACCCGGATCTTCCTGAACATGTTCAACATAGACTATAACCAATTCCAGGTCTCGAACCAGGCCGTGGTCTATCAGGTTCTATGTGCGTTGGCTGCTCCATTGCTGGCGGGCTTACCCCCGGTACTTCAAGGATCAAAGATCACGGTGCAGCGCGCGATTGCCAGCTACGGTTTGGGCGGCGGTTATGGTTCGAGTTGGTTCGACCGTTTGATCGAAGGGATCGGCCAGCGTTGGCTGCCTTCACACTATGCCACGGCCCTCGGCAATATGTTTCGACGTAAAGGGCGGCTGCTCCTCACTCAAGTGGTATTGATAGCGGCCGGCGCAGCCTTCTTAATGGTTATGAGTTTGAACTCTTCCCTCTCTTTTACCTTGGATAATATCTTTGCACGCCAACGATACGACACGACAATCCAATTCCGGGAGAACCAGAGGGCAGGGCAGGTTGTCGCGTTGGCAGCCCCCGTGCAAGGAGTGGAGCGCTCCGAACTTCATCTGGTCCAGGCGGCCTCCATGTTCGTGGCTGGCCAATTGGTCAAGGAGGCGGGAATTGGAACGAATATCGAGGGGATCCCTGCGGAGAGTGATTTCTTCAAACCGCTAATAGTGGCCGGCCGCTGGATTGTGCCTGGTGATGGGCGAGCGGTTGTGCTCACGCGTGATACGGCGGAGAAAAATCATATCCAGGTGGGTGATATCGTAACTCTGAACCTGGGTGAACTCGGTAAGGACCAATGGCAGGTGATCGGACTCTATGACCCAGTGTTTGCGGGAGGTTTCTCTTCGGATACCATATATGCACCCCTGGACTCATTATATAAAGCAACCAAAAAATACAACCAGGGTACGCTGCTGTATTTACGAACAACTTCTCATTCGGCGGAATTTACGACGGCTATAACCACCCAGATTAAAAACCTATATGAGAACCACGGTCTAAAGGTCGTACAAAGTCAAACTCAGCCCGACCTGCGCCAGACTGATGATTTTCAATTCGAGATAGTGATTTGGATGATGCTCTCGCTATCCATTATCGTTGCGCTTGTGGGGGGAATCGCACTGATGGGCGTGCTCTCGATCGGCGTCATTGAACGCACGAAGGAAATCGGCGTCCTGCGTGCAGTAGGCGCGCGCTCACGCACAATTCTTGGAATATTCATCATGGAAGGTGTTTTGCAAGGGATGCTTAGTTGGCTTGTAGCCATACCCATTTCATACCTAGTCGGTCCGGTGGTGGCGAATGCGCTAGGACAGGCCATGTTTGGCGCCAGTCTGGACTATCAATACAATTGGCTCGCTGTGGGAATTTGGTTGGTTGTCATCTTATGTGTCTCGGCGTTTGCATCCGTACTTCCCGCGCGAAGTGCGACACGTATCAGCATACGCGACAGCCTGGCGTACGCTTGACCCGTTCGCTTTCTGTTCCCCGTGGGGTCAGCAAGTTGGTCCAGCGGCGTTCCACCCGAATTTAGTGAATATTCCTTCCCTGACAAGGGTTCGAAGTGCAAGACGATCATGTTCGAATGTAATGAAAGGTAGCAAGGTACAACGAATGAAAAATTTCAAACTTGGAATTCCTGCAATAGCAAGTCTTTCCTTTTTGGTAATCGCAGCTGCGTGTGGTTCGATTGCCCCAACTGCTATGGTAATACCCACCCTGGTACCCACGGCAGTTCCACCGGTCGCGATTCAACCGGTTGACAATGTGCAGACCCTGACGGTCAAGGGCATGGAACGGACCTACTTTCTTCACGTTCCATCGGGCCTGAATGACCAGCAGTCCGTGCCTCTGGTATTTGTTTTCCACGGCTTCCAGGAGAGCAGTGACTTTGCTCGCACATATTCGGGTCTGGATAACATCGCCAGTGCCAACGGCTTCGCAGTCGTATATCCGGAGGGAAGCGGAGACAGCAGCGCGCGTTCATGGAATGCCGGCGGATGCTGTGGATATGCCAAGCAGAACAATGTTGACGAATCGGCGTTTGTCCGCGCGATCATCCAGGATGTTGGAATGATCGTCAAAATTGACCCCAAGCGTGTTTACGCTGCCGGATTCTCAAACGGCGCGCTACTCTCTTATCGTCTCGCTTGTGAAATGTCTGATACATTCGCCGCTGTCGCTCCGGTAGCCGGTGTTCTCGTGAACAGTCCCTGTGAGCCGTCGCAGCCTGTTTCTTTGATTGATGTGCACGGGATGACAGATACGGTAGTGCCATTTGACGGTGGCGGTTTCAATCCCGGTACCGGGCAGCCGTTTCCGCCAGTGCAAGAGAGTGTTGCGACCTGGACGAAATTGGATGGCTGCACCGGCGCCGCAAAAGTGGAGCACAATGGTCTTGTAACTCGCACGGCCTATGAGCTCTGTGCGCCCGGAACGGCCGTTGAGCTCTATACCGTTAGCGGGATAGGTCATAATTGGCCCTCACCATATGTGGTCCCGATTTCCCAGATCATCTGGGATTTCTTTGCCGCCCATCCCAAGCTGTGATGCATATAAACTTGCCTGAGGATCTCAAAATCAATTATAGAAACCGATAGTAATTAATTCTTCTAGCAAAACGTCTCGCAGGTCTATTTCTTCCAGGACGCCTACCTGGTATACCTGCGAGACGTTTCACAGCGGCACTAATTGGTTTCTGCTCGAAAGAAAACCAATTTAACTACTGACTTTGAGCAGGGAACACCTTCCTTTATTCAATATACAGGGGGATAATAGCGGCGGGTATAAACCTGACTGAGGCGAAATCATGGAATTCAAAGCTGCTATAACCGAACTATTCAATGCGAAATTCGGTCATCGCCCTGACTATATTGCGCGGGCGCCGGGACGCGTCAACCTGCTTGGCGAACATGTGGACTATAACGATGGATTTGTCCTCCCGGCTGCGATAGACCGGGCTACTTATATCGCCTTTTCTCAAGCTGATTCAGATCAAAATATCATTTTTGCCGCGGATTTTGGAGAACAAGCTGCCTTTTCGTCTGAGAATCTAGAACTCCAGATCTCAATCCGATGGAACACCCCTGACTGATTGGGCTATAGACTTACTATGCACGGACTGTTGATACCCTTCTAATTGAGCTGCCCAATAAATTAGAATCTGAAAGGTACCCAATCCTCTTGCCAGCCGGATTGTGTTAAAGATAGCCTCAAACCGGTTCGTTATCTGTTTGCTCTTCTTATTCGGAGACTATGAAGCAAAGTATGAATTCATTCTGGGTGGGAGTTCGCGCGGTATTCCCACTCTTGATAGGCGTATTTCCATTTGGGTTGATCTACGGGACGCTGGCGCTTGGGGCAGGTCTCTCGCCAACCGCCGCGCAAATGATGTCGTCCATCGTTTTCGCCGGATCATCCCAATTCGTGGCCGCACAGCTTATTCATGATGCTGCCCCGGGGCTTGTGATCGTGCTGACAATTGCGATTATCAATTTGCGGCACATGTTATACAGCGCTTCGATTGCTCCCTATCTGGAGAACCTCTCCCCGCGTTGGAAAGGTTTACTTGCTTATCTTCTTACTGACGAAGCCTACGCCACAACGGTCATCCATTTCGAGGAAGAGGGTACTACTTCCACCAGTCAATGGTTTTTTCTCGGAGCAGGCTTCTCCTTATGGTTGACCTGGCAAAGCAGCAGTGCGCTGGGCATCCTGCTGGGAACGGCTATCCCAACATCCTGGCCGTTGGATTTTGCCCTCCCGTTGACGTTTATTGCGATGGTCATGCCGGTCCTAAAAGATCGTCCCGTCATTTCCGCCGCATTATCAGCCGGGTTAGTTGCATTGCTGGCCTACAGCCTGCCCTACAAACTAGGGCTTATCCTGGCGGCACTGGTGGGCATTATGGTAGGTACATTCCTGGAGAGCCGAAGATGAATATTTGGGTGGTGATGCTGATGGGTGGCTTATTGACGTTTGGGATGAGGCTATCTTTTATATATCTGTTTGGCCGTTTCGAGATCCCCGAGATGATACGGCGTGGGTTACGTTTCGTACCCCCCGCCGTTCTATCCGCGATCATCTTTCCGCAATTATTCATGCCAGCCGGCTATTGGGATGTAGGCTTGGGAAATCACCGCTTGCTGGCCGGTGTTTTCGCGGTGATCGTAGCCTGGTGGACAAAGAATACCCTATTGACCATCCTCGCTGGAATGATCGCCCTGCTGATCCTGCAAATTACATTATAAATTCATGGCCTCCGAACATCGGAGGCCATGAAATTAGTGGCTGTGATCTTGTTCGTGTACGTGGCCGTGTGCAACTTCTTCCTCGGAGGCCGCTCGAAGCGCGGCGATCTTAACACTGAAATGAAGTTCCTTGCCGGCCAGTGGATGGTTCATGTTCAGCCTGATATTATTTCCGGTGACCGTATCAATGCGCGCAAACATGGGGTGACCTGATTGGTCGCGTAGTTCCAGCTCGGTCCCCTTTTCAAGAGGAACGTCAGTGGGGAAGGCATCGCGAGGCACGTCCATGAAGGCTTCCACATCGACTTCCCCATATCCGTCTTTCGGCGCGACTATTACCTGCTTATTTTCACCGACCTTCATATCGTATAGTTCATGTTCCAAGCCGGGGATGATATGCCCCATTCCTTGAATGAACTGTAGAGGATCACCGCCTTCAGAAGAATCAACAACCTTTCCGTCCACTTGTAGAGTGTAATCCATCGAGACGACCTGACCGTCATTTACTTTTAATTGTTCCGCCATCCTGGCTCCTATTCCCAAGCATAATATAGGACGCCCGGGAATGCGCCGATTGTACCACCCCTGTTTTTTTATCTTGCTGCCTAAACGTAAGAGATATTGACCTGGTTCCCGCCATTTTCCTTGGCGCGCCTCACGGCTTGCCGCGCTTGCTCGATCAACGGTTCAACCTCTGTAGCCGCGCTGATTCGCTGTGCAGAAGCGATTCCGGCACTTATGCCGACATTCAGGATAATTCTCTTGCTCACGATCTGTGTAGAGCGAACGCCCTTGATGATCCGTTCGGCGATCTTCTCTGCATCTCCGCCTATCACACCTGGTAAAGCTATAATGAATTCGTCCCCGCTCCAACGGCCGATGCAGTCGTAAGGGCGGCTCTTCTCGCGAACGGTCTGCGTGACCACTTTCAAAACTTCGTCGCCAGCTTCGGTCCCATAGGCGTTGTTCAGTATCTTGAAATTATCTATATCCAGCGCGATCAGGCTAAGCGGTGATGAGGCACGGCGGGCACGTTCGAGTTCGCCCTCGGCCAGCCGATAGAATGCGCTGCGATTCATAAGGCCGGTCAGGGGATCGTAAAGGGCCATGTCATCGATCTGCTTGCGGGCCTGGGAGAGATTATCGCCCAGAGAGAGAAATCGCTGGGCAATCATGATGCGAGCCCTTAATTCGGTGAGTGTAAACGGCTTGAGCAGAGTGTCGTCGAAATCAACAGACTCTTTTTCTGAAGATGTAATCATAAGGAAATAAACAGGGGGCTGGACGGATTCGCGGATGCGCCGAATCAATCCCTGCTTATCGAAATTGTCTGTGTCCCCATCGGCGATTAAAAAACGGATCTGCCCCGCCCCGATGAATTTCAAGGCCTCTTCCATGCTCGCCACGGAAATCATTTCCTGCCCGCTTTTTTCCAGCGCGTTCTGGATCAAAGAGCGCGTTTTGGCTTCGTTTTCCAACACAAGGACCTTCATAGGCTCTCCCGTACCTTAATTATACCTTGTGTTGACAAACACTAGCTCCCATAGTAATATTGCGGCGCTCTCGTCACGCCGAGGTAGCTCAGTGGCAGAGCAGGGAACTCATAAGCCCTTGGTCGGGAGTCCAAATCTCCCCCTCGGCACTAACCCGCCCAACCAGGCGGGTTTACTTTAATGGGATTGGGCCCCGAGATGGTTGCTGGATGATATCTCTCAGGGCAAGTTCGTCTTACAGCTTGGTGGGAATGATCAAAAGCATTGTGCAAAGCATATAGATTGAGGCGTATTTATACAACCTCAAATTTGTTTTGTCCGACGGACGCATTAAAACGGTTGCTGCTAGGAAAAGAAGCACTGCGCTCAGAATGATAATAAGCGCCAGGATACCTTCGGCCACCCCAATCCATATTGAAGCAATACTCATTGCCACAGCAGCAGCGATGCTTGAAACGGCAATGACCAGACGCGTGAAGCCTATTCCGTAGGTTGAGGGAAAAGTTGGTATGCCGGCGGCTTTGTAATCCTCGAAGAATTTCAGGCTGAAGGTCAAAGTATGCGTGGGAATCCAAAACAGTATGGCGGTGGCAAGGAGAATACCTATCGGGTCGAGCCTGCCGGTCGCCAACACTCTCCCGGAAAGTACGGGCATTGCGCCGGCGATCCCGCCCCATACGATTGACCAGCACGTCCACCTTTTGAGCACGATACTGTAAACAAATACATCGAAAAATAACCCGGCAAAAACAACCACTCCATAGCCAAGGTTCAGCAACAATGCCCATCCCACGCCCATGGTCGAGAGCAGAAGTCCCAGGATCAAGACCTCGTTTGTGCAGACCTTTCCAGTTGAAGTGGGCCGCATGTGAGTCCGCTTCATCTTTGCATCTATGTCTCGATCCCACCACATGTTGAGAACAGTTGAACCGCTGATCGCCAGAAACAAACTGGGAATCATCTGGAGGAAAGTCGCCCATTGAATAGCTGCGTGAGCGCTTAGATAACCTGCCAGCCCTGTCATCAGTAAGAGGCCAGTTTGCAAAGATTTGGTAAGCGACCAATACAAGCCGACTCTCGATCTGATGGTAACAATAAAGTTTTGTGGGGCGGCAGTGATCATGGTTTCTCCATAGAACGCCAGACTATTTTTGTAGATTCAAAATCACTAAATTTCTTTGGACTGCGATTCTTATGAAAGGTATTCTAATCTGCGCGCCTAAGTAATAGATAAGTCGCGCTGAGACAAGTCTTCCAGGGATTCTCTCCGGACGATGACGCGGACGCTCCCGTCCGCCAGCCAGACTACCAGGGGACGGCGCGCCCCATTATAGTTGCTTGACATACTGAGCTGGTATGCTCCGCTGACAGGGACGGCAATCAATTCGCCTTCTTCAATCCTGGGAAGAAGCAGATCCTCGATGATCACATCACCCGACTCACAATAAGGCCCAGCAATGGAAACTCGCTCGTTCATTTCCCGGCTCAGTCCGCTTGCAGGCAAACAGGAATACCTTGAGCCATACATCGCGTGCCGAGGGTTGTCTGCCAGGCCTCCATCGGTAAGAGCCCAGGTGCGTTCGCCGCGACGTTTCACCGTGCCAACGCGATAAAGGGCCACCCCGGCGCGGGCAACCAGGCTGCGCCCTGGCTCCAGATGCAGGATGGGCAAAGGCAGGCTACTGGCTTTGCATTTGTCCTGCACTTCCTGGGCAATGATACGAACATATTCTTCGATATCCGGTTGAGGCAATTCGTCTTCGTGATACGCGGTACCCCAGCCGCCGCCCGGGCAGAAATGCCAAGGTGCATCGAATCCGATTTCTCTTACGAGATCGAGCGCGATTCCAATGGCAGTGACGAGTGGGGAAAGGTTGCGGAAGTTCGATCCTTGATGAAAGTGCATGCCCGTCAGAGGCAAATTCGATGCTTTGCAGATTTGCGCCGCCTCCATGATCTCAGCAGGCGTCATCCCGAACTTGCTATTCCATTGGCCAGTCTGGGTGTGAACATGGTGAGTCTCCACCGCCAGGCCCGGCTGCAATCGAAGCCATATATTTGGAAAAATTCTTCGGACAGGATGCAGGGGATCGTTAAAATGAGGATCCGAGAAAAGGCTGACGATGCGCTTGAGTTCGGTCAGATTATCAACTACGATGGTACCGGCATGGACAAGCGCTGACGCCAGATCTGTCATCGACTTGTTGACCCCGTGCATCAAAATTCTCTCGCGCCCTACATCTCCAGTCATCGCTATGCCGATTTCCGCTTCGCCGGTGCAATCCATCCATAATTTATGCTGATCCGTCCATTCGGCGATGGCCCTGCACAAGTAAGCCTTGCCTGCATAGGTTATCTCGGCTAAGGCTGGGAAATGTGTTTTGAGCGCGGCTTTGTAAGCAGCCACAGACGCGTCCATTGTGGCGCGGTCATAAATGTATAAGGGGGTCCCGTACTCGTCCGCCAAAGAGGCGAGAGTACGACCTGCCATGTTCAGGGAATTGTTTCGGATTCGGATCGAGTCTGGAAAAAGCGCGAGCCGGTCCTGGATAAGAGATGGGGCGATATTATTGGTCGCCAAAAAACAAATTCCACCAGACCTGCAAGTTTGAAACAGGTGTTGGCGTAGGCGTTGGTGCTTCGGATTGAATCGGATTCGTGCCTGGTTGACCAAGCGGAACCACGGGTTGGTCCCCGGGCTGGATGTAATGTCCTTCAGTTCGCGCCCAATCCTGGACGGCTTGATCGGATCCACCGTAGGCAACCTGAGTTTCGAGTGCCATCTGGGTCTGGATCGCCTGGGTAGCTTGCAGGCTCACAATCGCGGCTTGCCTCTTCAGGCGGTTGAGGTCTTCCAGACGCGCGTTGAAATCCATCACCATCAGGATGAGAACGAGGACGCCTACAAAAATCCCCACACGACGTGCATTGATCGGCCAACGATCCATTCCCTTATCTTACCCGTTGTTTTGAAGGTTGGCAAGAAGTGAACCCTCTGTTACAATACTGCCCCGCAGAGCGTGGTACCCTTCGCCTGCCATCTTTTACCTGGAAGGGCTTGATAAAAATGAAAGTATTGCTGATCAAGGACGTTTACAAATTGGGGCGTGCCGGCGACGTAAAGAAAGTCGCAGATGGTTATGGACGAAACTTCCTGCTCACGCAGAGGTTAGCCGTCCTGGCAACACCGGGCGCAATGAAAACTGCCGAGAAAATCCGTTCACAAGGCGAAGTCAAGCGCGCCGCCCTCAACAGTGAGCTCAAGGATCTGGCCGACCATGTCAATGGCGTGTTGCTAAGCTTTACGGCCAAGGCTGGCGAAACCGGCAAACTTTATGGGTCGATCACCACGCAGGATGTAGCGGCGGCCATTCAAGAACAGACCCACTATGAGGTCAAGCGCCAACAGATAGATATGCAGCCTATCCGAGAGGTGGGTGAGTTCAAGGCCTATGTTCGCCTGACCATTGACCTGGTGCCCGAGATTAAGATCGTTGTTCACCGCGAAGGCGAAATCGAAACGCCTGCTGAGGGCAGAGTCGAAGAGAAGGACAAGAAAGGGCGTAGCAGAAAGAAACCTGAGGAAGCGCCCGTAGAACAAGCCGAAGCAGCGAGCGAGAGTCCTGCCCAGCCCGAGTAAACCAAACATCACCGGCTCAAACAGCCGGTGATGTTATGTTAGAATAAAATTATGGACGAATCAATTGGCGCCAAGCTCCGGCAAGCGCGCGAGCAGCGCCGCCTTACTCTGCAGCAAGTCTCCGAAACAACTAAAGTCAGACCTCATTATCTGCAAGCGCTAGAAAACGATGACCTTTCTGCCATTTCGTCGGCGGCGCAGGCTCGTGGTTTTCTGCGTATCTATGCAGAATTTCTTGGTCTAGATCCGGCTGATCTTATGCCGGTCAGGACTTCCGCTCAACCTGCTGCACCTACTACACAGCAACTCTCAATTTCCTCTCCTGACCAGCCATTGGCCTCGGAGGTGGAAGCAGCTTCAAGAAACAAGCCCGAACGTTCAGGCTTGCTGGCTAATTTGCTTAATCGGTTCGCACGTCGCACGAACGAGGAAACGGCTGAATTTCAGGCCCCTGAGCCTGCACCAGAAGTCGAGATTCTGCCAGCGCCCATAGAGAAACCCTTCGTTCCAGCGCGAGCGACGGAGGAGACATCCGCCGTGCTTGATCCTCCTGTTGAAGAACCGAAATCCGAAGCGCAACCCATGCCTGTCGTGGTCACTCCTGCCATAAATTCAACACCAACTGTGAAGGTTGCCAAAAAGACAGGTTCACGGCCGCGTAAATCTTCAACACGGGTTGATGGGCAGAACGACGTAAAAAAAAAGGTAAACGATTAGCTTCAGCTGAACAACGTTTGCCCGCCGTGCAGGCTGAGCCCACTGCGGACATCCCTCACATCGAACAGCCTGAAGATACTGCGACGGTTACTACTCCGCCTTTGGCTATCGAACCATCGCGGCCTGCAGAATCGCAGCATCCGGAAGCCTTCCCGCCTGAAACAACAAACGCGACACAACCTGATCAACCTCCTGGCAAGCCCCAGATGCGCGGGTCCATATGGCGCGCTTCACTGGAAGCCCTGATGGAGACATTTAAGCTATCCAAGAACAGGTCGGCTATTTCGTCTTTGGATGTGGATGAAACTCCTGGGATCGAAGCGGAAGAAATTCTGCCTGGCGTTTCGAACGCGAAAGATTTCAATCCGGAGCCGGCGGTTGAACCTGAGAAGGCTACTTCCTCCGACGAAATTTTTAAGGAAATCGGTGCCCAACTACGGAAGCGGCGCGAATTGTTAAGCCTTACCCATGATGAAATCGAACGCCAAACGCGCGTGCGCGCCCTCTTCCTGGAGGCACTGGAGAACGGCGCATTGGAGGAACTGCCATCGCCTGTGCAAACCCGCGGCATACTTGCCAATTACGCGACATTCCTCGATCTGGACGCAGATACGATCCTGCTACGCTTTGCCGATGGGTTACAGGCCCGATATCGTGAGAAACGACCGGAAAAGCCCTCACGTACCAGGGCACCCATGACCGTGAATACCAAGTTGCCGCCGCTCCGCGTTTTTATCGCCAGCGATTTGCTATTTGGCGGCGGTATGGCCATTATGCTTCTATTGTTCGCGATCTGGGGTATCGGGCGTGTGATGGCTGTCCGTTCGTCTACCATTCCTCAGGCTACTTCGCCCTCCATCTCCGAGGTACTAGTTGGCACGGGCCTCCCCACGCTGCCACAGCAGGTAACATTGATCCCTGCGCAGGACACAGCGCAGACCTCCACACCGGCGGTTACGGAGACATTTGTATTGGCGACTTTGGGCCCCAATGTTAACGTGCAGGTCAACCTTAGCTCAATTGAGCAAACATTCATGCGGGTGACTGTGGATGGCAAAGTACAATTTGAAGGACGAACGGTGCCGAATACGGACTATCCATATGATGCCAAAGACCAGATCGAGGTATTGGTTGGAAATGCCGCCGGACTAAAGGTCACTTATAATGGACGGGATTTCGGATTAATGGGCAACTTCGGTGAGGTAATAGATCGTATTTATACGGTGGAGGGCGTAGTTACACCTACCACCACAGCACCGCCTACCTCCACTCCGACTCCGAAAGTCACTGGAACGCCGACAGAAACACCAACACCAACGCCCTCGGCTACTCCTTCCCCAACATCTGGAGGCTAGATTTGTCTAAAGCTACCTTTCATCTCGTTTCGCTTGGCTGCGCTAAGAATACGGTTAACTCCAACTCAATGGCGCAATTATTAACGCGTGACGGATACCGTGCGGTCGAGGATCCGGCCAAGGCGAAGGTACTGATTGTGAATACTTGCGGTTTTATAGGTCCGGCCAAGCAGGAATCAATTGACGTTTTGCGGGAGCTGGCCGCGGGTAAACATGAGGGTCAGGTATTGATTGCGGCTGGCTGCCTTACTCAGCGCTATGGTGCAGAAGTTGCAAAACAAGTCCCAGGGATAGACGGAGTGCTTGGGACACGTCGCTGGATGGATATTGTGAAGGTTGTGCATGAAGTTCGCAGAGCCCCCCATCCTGAGCCGCTTTATCACCTGCCTACAGAGGCCGCGACTGTTGGAAGCGATGAACAGGAAACTATCCGAGCCAGCGTAGCGGGCGCCTCGGCTTATCTAAAAATCGCGGATGGCTGCCGCCGCCCCTGTGCATTCTGTGCGATCCCATTGATCAAAGGCACGGCAGTCAGTCGTCCAATTGCAAACATCCTGGCTGAGGCGCGGCGGCTCCGGGATTCAGGCGTGCGCGAATTGATCCTTATCGCGCAGGATACCACCGACTATGGACACGATCTCGGAATCAAGGATGGTCTGGCAGTTCTACTTGAACAATTGACGGATGCCGTGCCAGATATGGATTGGATCCGTATCATGTATGCCTATCCGGGTTACGTTACCGAACGCCTCATCGAAGTTATGGCAACCCGCCAACAAGTTCTGCCTTATTTGGACATGCCGCTTCAACATGCCCATCCCAAGACCCTTTATCGTATGAAGCGTCCATCCAATATTGAATGGGTGCATAGGACACTTGCTAAGATGCGCTCGGCAGTTCCAAATCTTGCGATACGCACGACTTTTATTGTCGGTTACCCCGGAGAGACCGAAGAAGAATATCAGGCTTTGCTTGACTTCGTAGGTGAGATCCGATTCGATCGCGTCGGCGCGTTCCAATTCTCGTTTGAGCCGGGGACTACTTCCGAACCCCTGGGGGACCCTGTTGCTCCCGAGGTAAAGCAGTCGCGTTACGAGCGGTTGATGGAACTTCAGCAGAACATCTCGCTCCAGGTCAATCAATCCTATGTGGGGAAAACACTGAACGTCCTGATCGAAGGCTGCAATGACGGGCTTGCAATCGGTCGTTCGTATCGCGATGCGCCGGAAATCGACGGAATGGTCATCGTTGAAGCCAAAGCAACGGTCGGCGAGATCATTCCGGTGAAGATTTCCGGAGCGATGACCTATGACTTGGCGGGTATGCCCGCGCAGCCGAGTGCGGTTAATAAGTTAGAAAGCATTCCGGTTCTGCCGCGCTAATCGTTAACCTCTGGTATGGTATACGCAAGGTGGGTTACTCAATGCCATCAACACTCCTTCTTCCTAAACAAAAATGAACACAAGCGAGTTGGTCTTTCCCGCTTGTGTTCATTTGTTAACGGATCAGTACTTATGCTGCTCTTGCAAAGGCTGTTGCGAGCAGGATCAGAACCGCCAGCACCAGGCAGGTGCGGAGCAAAATAGTCTCACGTTTATGCAGGGCTGCCAATTTTTCCGGGTCGGCTTTGTCTTTTTTCATTAGCTCGCGGCGGATGGTGGGCAGCACATCCCAGGTATAAGTGGCGCTAACTGCTATGAGGATGACTACTAATAAATGTTTAGCCAGGATTGCCAGCGACCATTGATCGCTGGTAGCCAGGAATCCGTTGTAATGCACGTTGACGCTCATTTGGAACAGTCCGGTTACAACCAGCAAACTGATACTGAACCATGCGATGGGCTCAAGCCTTTTTTGGATAGCTTCAACAAAGACCAGCTGGTCAACGGGCTTCAGTGCCCGCGTTGCGGCAGGTAGGATCAGGATAGATATGGATACAAGGCTGCCGATCCAGATTACAACGGCCAGCATGTGAAGCCAGAAGGTCAACGCAATTGCCCAGGACGGGACGATTGGCATTTTTTATGGCGTGGCGGCAGTCGCTGTAGGTATTTCCGTCGGTACTATTGCAGTAGGTGCTTCGGTTGAGGCACTAGTAGGCACGACTGCACCCGTGGGCGTTTCAGCCGGCGTCGCTGTTGCAGGATAGCACTGCTGGTAGGCCTGATTTTGACCTTTGGCGGCAGCAGCGTCCAAATTTCCGATGGCCTGCGCCGCTTGATATTGTTGATAGGCATCGCAGAACTGATTTTGTCTGACCAAGTCGTCGCCGTAGCGCATCAGTGAAATCTGATAGCGTTGAGAGGCGGTCATGGTTCCATCCCACAGAGAGGGCCAACCGCTCGCGACCTGCGCCCAATAGGTGACTGATAGATGCCAATCTATTCCATAAAAACTGGCAGCTGTTATGTAGGCTCGAGCGCCCTCACGCAAGCCGTTGGCATCCCGATCCAGTGGCCCGAAACGTTCGGCCAAGGTCAATTCATAGATCCCGCCTTCAAGGTTACCCTGCTGCTGGATAAGGTTCACCCCGTAGTTTCGCAGGGCAAAGTAGTACATCCCGTCCACTTGCGATGTATTGTAATTCGGGTCCTGTTTGCGAAGCTGATCGAGCTCGGTCAGTGCGTTGGCCCAATCTCCGGCAGCTATTAATTGCTGCGCGGTGGCGAACAGGCTTTGTTCACCGCGGAGATCAGGTGTCGATGTAGGGACTGGTGTCGGTGTGACCGTTGGAATAGTCATCTGTACCAACACTTTGGCTAATTCGTTTTGCACGCCCGGAAAGGTCGGATTGTTCTGGATAATGAATTCCAGGCGTTGCTTGGCCGCATCATAGCGCCCGAACTGCTCATCCACAAGGGCGTATTGAAATTGCTCTGTGAGCTGGCTGCTGATTGCTTGTGAGGCTGCATCTGTACGAACCTTGATGCCGCTCCATAACCGCCGAATCCTGCCAGAAGAAGCAAAATAATGACCCCGAGGATACCTATGAGGATGGAGCCCCAGCGTGGAATCTTTTTCCGGGTTTGGCAGGTTTAACGGGTTTGATGGGTTGAGTGTCTTCTTCCTTGATGGGCTGCATTGGTTGTGTATTGCCGTTTTGTTCAGACATGGGCGTTATTATACCGCTTGATCAAAGGCTAAAAAGCATGCGGACTTCACGCCAGATCAGAGAATCGCGGCCAAGCCGCCCACTATAAGCCCGGCAAGCGTTTTTGGAACCAAGGATAAGGGTAGAACTCTATCACGGCGAGTGTAACAATGAAGGCTATGGTGGTCGAAGCTACGGCGCGCAGGGCCGTATCTCCCATCTGTAACAAACCCGGATAGCGACGAGTCATTATGCTGAGGAGCACTATAGCCTGTATGGTGAAAGTCAAAGCGGCAGATAAGGGAATCCCGGCCAAGCCGATGACTTGGGAAAGGATCAAAGACAAAATCACAAATGCGACGGCTTGCAGGAAAGCAGCCACCAGCGAGTCCGGGTATCCTGGTTTGCGTAGAATGAGCGGACTGCAATCTCAAGCCA
>CAWAKH010000006.1:0-197849 GCA_963782565.1 uncultured Chloroflexia bacterium | reverse complement strand
GCTGTAGGGTAATATTCTTTGAAAACTTGCCGTGCGTCGTCAACGGTAAAGTTCCAACGGATTGTTGCTTTCTTCTGATTCCTCGCTTGCTCCCAGGCGATGATCTCCGTAGTCAGGTTCCATTCCGTCGGAAGGCGACGGGCCAGGCATTGTTTGGATAATACGCTCAATTCGATTTCGGCCATGTTGAGCCAGGAGGCGTGCTCAGGTGTAAAGTGAAAATGTAAACGGCTGATGATCCGCTCGGCTTCTGCCCGGCCGAAGATCTCGACCAAGGAATTGTAGCGATGAGTGTTCAAGTTATCCATGACTACATCGATGTACTCCGCTTCCGGATAGAGCCCATCCACCAAGTAGCGCATCATCCGGGCAAAGTCGACTTTGGTTCGTCGCGAGGTGACCAGCACTTGCCGAAATCCAGCCTTAGGTTCCGCCAGCACAAACAGGTTGCGCGTATCGTTTCGTCGGTATTCATAATCCTGCCGGGCCGGATGACTTGGCCGGGGAGGAAGTGGCTGGGTAATTTGAGCCAGTAATTGCACGCTTTTTTCGTCGAAACAGACCATCGGGTGCCTGGCATCATAGGGTAGCTGATACAATTTTAGAATCGCTTCCATCTGACACAGAAAGGTTGGCGTGACTTCGGGAATGCACCAACTCTTTACTTGCCAAGGTTTGAGTTTGTTTTTTTTAGCAGTAACCGAACCGTTTCGGGCGAGACGTGCAGACTCTCGTCTTCTTCCATCAGTCGCTTCGTGAGCAGCTCCAGCGTCCACTGCGCCTGCCCGGCCGGAGGCGCACTGCAGGCCAAGGCAATTAAATGCGCTTCTTGTTTCGCATCCAGCATGGGTTCCCTGGAAGGGTGCGGCCTGTCGTCCAGGGCCGCTTGTATCCCTTCCTGCTCAAAGCGCAGCCGCGTCCGCCGGATGGTCTGCTCGCTGATGTAGAGCATCTGGCTGATCTCGCCGTCGGGTTTGCCTTCGTCGACCTTGAGCAGAATGTGCGCCCGTTGGATCACCACGGCTTTATTACGACCTTTCGAGATGACCGCTAACAGTTTCTTCCGCTCGGCTTCCGAAAGATGAACCAGATGCTTTTCGTTTGGCATCCGCCCATCTTATCTCGGCCCTACAACTTAAGCAAGTTCAGGTACTAGTCGGAGGCGCCTTGCTATTTGTGCATGCTCCTAAAATACTGAATAAAAAAATTGGTAACTGCTCAGCCATAAATGTATTTTAACATTGTCAAAAACGGAAAAGCCAAGGACAATCAGAGCATGGGAACAGTGCGAGTGCCAAGCGATGAAGAAATAGGAGCGGCCTACGATCAAGGCCGAGAGGTCGTGATTGCACTATTCCATAATACATTAGAGCAATTGGCGAATTGCATTCAAGTCCTGGAAGACCAGATCGTGAAGAATAGTCGCAACAGTGGCAAACCGCCATCGAGCGATGAATACAATCGACCTGCGCCGAAGAGCCTGCGGAAACGGCATGGCAAGAAAAGCGGTGGACAGGCAGGGCATGTCGGGTACACACTCCACGCGGTCGAGCATCCCAAGCTCGTGACCGTACATCGGGTGCAGCAATGCAGTCATTGCCAGGTCTCCTTGAAAAGAGTGAAAGCCAGTCGTTATGAAAAGCGGCAGGTCTTCGAGGTACCCAGAGTGCGGGTGGAAGTGACCGAGCATCAAGCCGAGATCAAACTCTGCCCGCGGTGCGGGAAAGAGAACCGCGCTGTGTTTCCAGTAGGCGTGACACAGCCGGTGCAGTACGGAAGCGAGATCAAAGCGCAAATGGTGTATTTCAACCAATATCAGCTGCTGCCACTGGAACGAACGGCGGAGGTATTTGAAACCCTGTACGGACACTCGCTCTCCGAAGGCACGATCGTGGAAGCCAATCAGGAAGCGCGTGAGCAGGTCGTAGGGGTGAATAGAGCCATCCAACAGCATCTGACCGAGAAAGAAGAGGTGGTGCACTTCGACGAAACCGGAGCGAGAGCGGAAGGCCAGTTGTACTGGCTGCACTCGGCCAGTACGGAAAGATTGACCTATTATGCCATTCATCCAAAACGCGGCTCGTTGGCGATGGAGGCGATCGGGATCTTGCCGCACTTGAAGGGTCGTGCCTTGCACGATGATTGGATGTCCTATTTCAAGTACCCCATCCGACACGGACTGTGCAATGCTCATCACTTACGCCGCCTGAAATTTCTAGAAGAGCGCTACCCACAAAAGTGGGTTAGCCAGATGGCCGATTTGCTCGTGAACATCAAGGAGGCAGTGGAGCAGGCCAAAGCGGCTTCTCGGGAAAGTCTGACAAACAAGAAGCTGCTTGATTTTGAAAGCGAGTATGATCGGCTGGTGAAACAAGGTTTACGGTTCAATCGACCGCCAAAACGCATGGAGGCCCAACCGAAAAAACGGGGACGGATCAAGCAGAGCCCGGCCAAAAACCTGCTGGATGAGTTCAAGCTCCACAAAGAAGCGGTGCTGGCGTTTATGTACGATTTTAGGGTTCCATTTGATAACAATCAGGCGGAACGTGATATTCGTATGATGAAAGTGAAGCAAAAGGTATCCGGTTGCTTCCGTTCCATTCGGGGTGCCGAGATCTTTTGCCAAATCCGTGGCTACCTCTCCACGGCTCGCAAGAACGGACAACAAGTCCTGGATGTTTTGCGCCTGGCTTTTGCCGGTACCCCTTATCGGCCTCCTTTCCTCTCATCTGCCTGAGCAGTTACAAAAAATTGTTGATATTACAAACGAAAACTTTTTCATACATTTTCCTCCATATACAATTCAGTTTTTTTTGTGCTATTTGTATTGCAATTCTTTTAGTCAGCGCCCAACGGTTTGCGTTCGCTCGCCAAGCACTCCCGACGGGAGAAGCGCCCTAAAGGGCTTAGGTCTTGGCAAAGGGCAATCTTATGTGTTGTTTTTGGAGGCCTGCAGGTCTCCGAGCAATTGTTCAAAGGCATTTTCATAGTCGGCCTGGTTTTTCCAATTTGAGAAATCCGCGATGGTGCGGCCCAACCTGAGCGCTTCAACCCAGCCGCCTTCTGCTTTGAGGGCGGCCTCATCGAGCCGGAGGGGAAAGAGCTTCACCCCCCCGTGCTCCTTTTCTTCTGCGATTGCCTTTTCAACTTCATGGCCGATCCACCTGCTTTGAATGGAATTTGCCGACAAGATGACTAGGAGCTTGTCTCGGGAGTGCGCCTGTTCGCCGGCGGTCGTCCGCAGGCGGTCTCCGAGTTGCAGATCTTCCGGGGCGAACCAACAACGTGTTCCCTTATCTTGCAGGCTGTCATACAGGCGTTTGGCGAATTCCTCATCTTTATCACTGTAGCTGATGAAGCAGGAGCAGGATTGGACGGGATCACCCATGTACTTTTGTGAGATTTCACGGGTTATGTCGGTCACCTGCCCGGCATCGAGACCCGGGGCAGCCAGTTTGGCATACTCGATCTCCAGGTCGCTCAGGCCGCAGCCGCGCAGGAAAGCCAGGGGGATCTTTCCTTTGGAGAGTTGAATTGTACCGGTGCTTATCACGGAAGAACTGAAATGGTTGGCTTCTTCAAGTCCAACGGCTATACCAAGATCAACATCCCCAAATTTTGTGGAGAATAACAAGGCCCTCCTGAAATTAGTCCCATTAAGATTGGCCCCGGTAAGATCGGTATCCTTGAGCCTGGCTCCATAGAGGATGGCTCGGGTGAGGTCGGCTTTGCTGAGATTGGCCTCGCTCAGGTCAGCTCCGGTGAGGTCGGCTCCGGTGAGGTCGGCATCACGGAGATCGGCTCCATTGAAATGGGCTCCAACGAGATCGGCGGCTGTGAGATTGGCTCGAGTGAGATAAGCTTCGCTTAGGTAGGCCCCGCCGAGATAAGCTCTTCTGAGATTGGCTCCAAAGAGATCGGCCCGCATGAGTTCGGCCTGCCTGAGGTTAACTCCGACCAGATCAGCTTTTTGGAGTACGGTTCGGCTGAGAGCGGATTCGCTTAGATCGATCTCATCAGAGGGATGTTCTTCCCGCCATTGATTCCAAACCATCAACCCCTGATTCAAGATCTCCAGTTGTTCCGGATTGGCCATCAATTCTCCCTTCTTAATGGTCTCGGTTAAGCCATTGCGCATTCGGGTAATTTATATTTTATACCAAATAATAATCGAGCCTAATTCAGTCGCAAGTCCTATTGACGTACAGTATTCATCATCGCGGCCGCAAGAACCGCGTTGGCTCCGACCTCCAAGTGCTTGCCAGTATTTCCCCTATTTTACACTTGCATCGTAACAAACCAGCTCCAGCAGATTCCCTTCCGGGTCGGGGAAGTACAGCGAGCGAACATGGAGCCACTCGTGAACCGTCGCACGCACCTTTAGCCCCAAACCCTCGAGGCGCGTTCTCTCGGATTCGAAATCTTCAAGAGAAATATTGAGAGCAATATGATGCAACGATGATCGTTCGGGGTTTATTTCGCTGATTTTGTTTTCCAGGAAGCCCAGGTCGTTCATGTCGAAGAGGGCCAGGTTCTGGGTATGACCGCCATAGCCCTCTGCAATCTTGAAGAACACAAAACTCTCGTCGCGGCGCAGCACTTCGAGTCCCAGCACTTCTTCGTAAAACTTTTGCATCGCGTCAAGGTCCTTGACACGGATTGACACTTCGCCCAGTCCCTTGATGCGGCGGTTTGATTTGTTCACGTCTCCTCCTTTGAGGGCAGTTGTCAACCTGGCGTTTCGAGGTTCTTGCCCATTGACATAGCAAAATATGTTCCCGAAAAGCTAAGGTGCAACCCATACAACAAAAGGCAATTCATGGCCCTTGTAGTGGCCTGTGATTTTCCAGCAACCGGGGGTTGGAATATCAACGCCGACTAACATTGTTGCCCCGAAGTCTGCCGCGGCGTTCGTAGCCGGGTCTGCCAGAAGCGGTGGCGCCCCTACATCCAGTCGATTGCCGGTGACCGTCAGCCTGGATGTTCTTCACCCATGTTGTAACCTGCTCGCCACCACCAAACCTTCTGGTGGCGATATCCATTCTTACTTTGCGGTAAACTGCCCCAATTGCCATCGATCTGTAACATTGTCCAAAGATCCGGACTGCCGTACCAAAACCGTCCCTCATAACTACCTGTCAGTGTCGCAGGATACGGAGATGGCGGCGTGAACGGTATATTTCCGGGGCGGGTAATCGGACAGGTGGCAGGCGGATTAGCCGGCAACAAAGTTGGGGAAAGCGTTGGGACGCTACCAGGCGTCGGGGCCGGTGCACGGGCTGGCTGAACGAGCGCACAGCCCGACATTGAAAATGCGAGGAGTAAACTCGTGACCGTCCCCCAAGAGAGGATTTTCATCTTGTTCCTCTCCTTTTCATAAGTTCCGCAACAAAAGCTCCTCGATAAGGATTGAAGCCTCTGATCTAGCGGTTCGAGGCTCGTCTCCTATTGACATATATTATTAACTTTGCGATTCACGATCAAGCATATTCAGGCTCAGTTCTAGTTCGGCTACAAATTGCCATTATCAATACAATGAGTTCTGTGCAGTCCGATTCGCAATGTGCTGCACATCACAATGAATTGCAGATGCACATAATCCCCAACATTTCAATTGGGGATTATGTGCAAGAAGGGGAATGTGAATTTGGGCCTAATTCACACGGCAGCGTAAGTTTGTGAGTTTAAAAATCCTTGAAAAGCGTAGCAAGTGCAAGCAGAACGAAAGCGACTGCTACAAACCAAAAAGCATTGGCACTAACAAATTGTATGGTCGTAAGGGTACCCAGGATGCCGAGCACACCAAGAACCACGGCAATCCACCAGGTAATTTCATGCGGTGCTGAGAGATGCAATTTCATATTTGTCTCCTTGGTCCATCATTGTTGATAGTATTTTCTGAATGTTGTAGCATCCCGGGCCCGTATTGAAGTTCAAGGATGAAACATCCATTCCTACGACATAGCGTATTCGGGTTCAAATCCAGTTCGGCTACACGTACACCTTGATTTGGATAAAGGCCATAAACCTAGTAGCTCGGGGTTCATGGCTTGTTCCAATGTCGAAGTCGCGTGTTCTAGTAGAGCCGCCCCGCGTTCCTGGCCAAGGTCCACTTCAGGAGCCAGCGCGGGTAGTTATTTGGTGAAGGCAATTTACGCCTTCTTCAGATTGGATTCAAACGCCGTCACGCGTTTATCGATCTCGGTTTCGGCCTGCTCGCGGGTGTAGCCGTATTTTTCCTGCAGCACCCCCAATAGAGTCTCATACTTACCGGCGATTCGAGTGAGATCGTCGTCGGTGAGTTTGCCCCACCATGATTTGGCCTCGCCTCGGATTTGTTTCCACTGGCCTTCCAAAATATCCTTGTTCATAGATTTCTCCTTGGCGTATTTGAGGTGGCTGTTCCGAGCTTTACTTGCGTCCAGGACACCGGGGTCTTGTGCGGCGCAGCGCATTCTCAGAGTTGGACCGCGGCTAACGACGCGGTTCATAGACTTATCCTACAACAAGAACTTCCTGGCCGCATCCATCGGCCGGGGAGTTCAACTCTCCGCCACTTGGGGGAGGCGTATCGGTCGCGTCAAAAGCTGTTCGCCGAGGACACGAGCCTCGAACCTGGCGGATAACAGCCGCAAATAATCCATACACGCGATCAACTGCCAGCGAGTGCAATTATAGGTCAGGAAGGTTTAGATTTCCGCGGCCCCTCAGCAGCCTACCTCGCGCCTCTCACAGCCCAGACTCGCGCCTCAAGCGTAATGGAACCGTCTGGGGCAATAGGCAAACTCGCATGTAGCCTTTCCCGTAGTTTTGCCCGCCTATCTTCGCTGAGCGACATAACATAAACCGGAGCAGGCCCCTGGCCCCCAAGAAAGGGCGTCCAGTAATCATCAAAGTCTTTGAAGCCAGTGGGTGTATCGATCGGGCGCGCCTCGACGCGCTGAAGCCCTGCTTCGCGAAACAATCCTACCAACTTATCGGGATTGCAGATCGGAAACCGGCGCCCTTCGTCAAGGTCATAAGCCGAGGGATCCAGGGCGGCCGCGGCATCCCAGAACTGGCGCAGCAGCTGCATCCTGCCTGCATAATCCCAAACATAGAGAGCGACCTTTCCATCTTTCCGTGCGGTACGCGCCATCTCAGAGACCATGCGGTCAGGTTGGGGAACGAAGTTCAGCACAAGGCCGGAGACCGCCGCATCACAAGTTCCGCTTTCCACCGGCAAAGCCGCTGCATCTCCCGTATAAAACTCCGCACGAGGGTCGCGGATCTTGTTACGGAGAAAGGCAATATATCCCTCCGAACCGTCAATGCCCTTGATAGCAGCCGGAGCGCATAACTGAAGGATGGCCTCGGACAAGGCTCCGGTTCCACAGCCCACATCCAACCAATTGAGGCCTGCCGGCAGGGCCAGCCAATCGAGAAATCCCCTGGCTGCCAGCCGGCTCCAGCGACCGATATAGGATTTATAGGAATTGCCGTCGGCCCAAACATCATGCCGTGATCCTTCAGGGGGCATAAGTTCTTCTCCTACTATGCAAGAAAACAGTATAGACTATTAACTCGCCTTACGCAGAACGTCCCGAAGGTTTCCTTGCAAAATCCCATTCAGCAGTTCGAACCTTCGGGACGGTGCGTAACATCCATTATTACTCAAGGCACAGATTCAAGTTACTTCTTTATAGCCACTCTACCCAAGGAAAACAAAGCCCAAAAGGTACCAGGGCCAGCTTGTTCTCTCACTGTAGAGCACAAATTTGGGGTAAATAGGCAATAATGTATTTACATATATACATTAGGGATTTATACTAAACAAAAAACCGATTCTCAAATGACCTCACCCCAGCCCTCTCCTAAAGGAGAGGGAGAATCTTCCGAATTTTGGGTATGTAGCAAAAGATGCTGATAAACATAAAAAAGTAATGCGGAGGGCAAAAGTATGTCCGAAGGTCAACCATCGAGAAAATATGTCCTGGCAATAGACCTGGGTACCGGCGGGCCCAAAGTGGGACTGGTGGACCAGGAGGGACAGGTAGCCAGCAGCGCCTCTGCCCCGGTCCAACTGGTCTTCCTGCCCGAGGGCGGCGCGGAACACGACCCCGCCGAGTGGTGGACGAGCATCATAAGCTGTGCGAAGAAGGTAATACAGGCTTCCGGCGTGCCCGCGGAGACGATCATCGCGGTGGGCGTCACCAGCATGTGGTCGGTCACGCTGCCGGTGGACGAGAACGGCAAGCCCCTAATGAACGTGATGTCCTGGATGGACGGCCGCGGCGCCCCGTATAACCGCAAGCTCGTCAGCGGTTTCCCCAGCATCCAGGGATACAAACTGAGTACCATGCTCAAATATCTCAGTCTCGTCGGTTTTCCTCCCACGCTCAAAGGGGCCGATGCGCTGGGGCATATGCTCTTCATCAAGAACGAACGCCCGGAGGTCTACAGGCGAACATACAAGTTCTTCGAGCCGATGGATTACATCAACATGCGCCTGACGGGCAAGTTCGCCGCCACCCAAAACACCGTCCTGCCGATGATGATGGTGGATAACCGGCGGCTGGATGTACAGGAGTACGATCCCTGGCTGATCAAGACGGGCGGCATCGCCCGCGAAAAATTGCCGGACCTGCTGCCCATAGACGGCATCCTGGGCACGCTCACTCCCGCCGTGGCGGGCGAGCTGGGACTCTCCCCGAATACGGTGGTGGTCTGCGGGGTCAACGACAACAGCTCTTCGGCCATCGGCGCCGGTTCGATTGCCGACTCTGAGCCGGCTGCTGTAATGGGCACGTCCGGATACCTGGCCGCGCACGTTTCCTTTAAGAAGACCGACATCGGTAGCTCGATGGGCACCATGCCCAGCGGGGTGAAGGGGCGCTACCTGTTTTGGGGTGAGATGGCGAACAACGGCAAGGTGCTGGAATCCTGCCTGAAGAACCTGATCTACGCACAGGATGATTTTGACACAGGGCAGATCCCCGATGACCTTTACGCACGCGCCAGCCGGGTCGCGGCCAGGGTGCCGCCGGGCAGCGGGGATGTGATCTTCCTGCCCTGGTTCAACGGCAGCTTTTCTCCCGGTGAAGACCAGTACCTGCGCGGGGGCTTCCTGAACCTCTCTCACAAGACCACGCGGGCACATCTCATGCGGGCCATCTTCGAGGGGCTGGCCATGAATTGGCGCTGGCTGCGCGGCCCGTCTGAAAAGCTGATCGGCAGGCCGTTCCAATACTGGCGGCTGACCGGCGGCGGTGCGCTGTCAGACGTCTGGTCACAGATCATGGCCGATGTGGTGGGGCTGCCCATGCACAGGCAGGCCGACCCGCGCAACAGCAACGTGATCGGCATGGGGCTGCTGGCGTTCAACCGCCTGGGACTGGTCAAGCTGGAAGACGTGCCGAATATGATCAAGTTCGACCGGTTCTTCGAACCGGACCCGAAGAACCGCGCGATCTACGACCGCATGTTCGCGCAGTTCATGGCAAGCAAAGACAAGATACGGCCGGTGTTCCATGCCTTGAATAAATCATAGAAGACCCGCTGAATAAATCTCTCGAAACCTTGAAAGGAGAACAATATGTCTGACGAACAGGAATCAATGGATATGTTTGGGGATATGCATCCCTACAACAAGATCTTCAAAGTCTACAGCCAGCTGCCTGAAAAAGGCGTGGACGAAGAAGAGATCTTGAAAGAGATCACCTATATGTCGGAGGAAGAAAATAAAAAATGGCAGGGCGGCCAGTGTTCCGGCACCATGTATCACGGAGGCATGGAACATTATGCCTTCCTCAACAAGGTCTTGAACATGGGCTCTTATATCAACATCCTGCAGCGCGACCTGTGCCCGAGCGGGACCAAATATGAGGCCGAAGTGCTGGCCATGGTGGGCAAGATGCTGCACGGCGAAGAGGTGAGCAAGGTCAATCGCTATGACGAAGAAGCCGGCGCGGTCACATCAGGCGGCACGGAAAGCATCTATAACGCCATGTACGTCTATCGCGAATGGGGCCGTGACGTGAAAGGCATCACCGAGCCTGAGGTGGTTGCCCCGATGACCATCCATCCGGCTCACCTGAAGGCCGCGTATTACCTGGGGATGAAGGTTATCCGTGTGCCTGTGAATGCAGATTATGAAGCCGACGTGGAGGCCATGCGAGCGGCGATCACTCCCAACACGGTGGCCCTGGCCGGATCGGCGGGCACGTACCCCAACGGGGTGGTCGACCCGTTCAGCAAGCTGTCAGACTTGGCGCTGGAGCACAAGATCGGCCTGCACGTAGACGGCTGCCTGGGCGGCTTCATCCTGCCCTGGATCGAAAAGCTGGGCTACGACGTGCCGGTCTTCGACTTCCGCCTGCCGGGGGTGACATCCATCTCGTGCGACACCCACAAATACGGTTATGCCCTGAAGGGCACCTCGACGATCAACTTCCGCAGCAAGGACCTGCGCCGCTATATGTTCTTCGCGCAGGAGGACTGGCCGGGCGGTATCTACACCTGTCCCACCGTCCTGGGCAGCCGTTCGGCCGGTCTGAGCGCGGCCATGTGGGCGGCGCTGGTGAGCATGGGCGAGGAGGGCTACCTTAAAGCCGCCAGGGCGATCATGGATACAGCGGATAAGATGCGCGCGGGCATCGCCAAAATCCCCGAGCTGCGCATCATGGGCAAATCGACCTTCCTGATCAGCCTGACCTCGGATGTACTGAATCCATATTTCGTGAATGACTATCTGGCTTCGAAAGGCTGGCGCATGAACGGTTGCCAGAACCCACCCGGTTTCCATTTCTGCATCACGCTGCCACAGACGCAACCCGGCATCGCCGAGCAGTTCGTCAAAGACCTGGCAGACGGCGTGGTCTTCGCGAAGAACCCGCCTTACGAAGTGCCCAAGACCGGTTTCCTGTACGGCATGGGCGCAACGGCAGACGGGCGCGAGATGCTGCGCCAGGGCCTGAAGGGCTATACCGAAGCTTCTTATGAATATGAATAGTTAAATCGAATTGCTACCTATGGCATTCAAAAACCAAGTTTGTCAAAAAGCTTAACGCAAAGACGCAGAGTCTCAAAGGATCCCCAAAAAACTTCGCGTCCAAGTGGCAGGCTCTTTCCCTACCATTGCAGCTTTGCGTTGAACCTTCAGTCATAGTCGGTCAACGTGGCAACCTGGATTAAATATCAAGAAAGCAAATGATCACATGACCATTAAATTTCCCTCCGATGAATGGATCAAAGCGCTGAGCGCAAAGCTGAATGCCAGCGAATCCTATGCGCAGGCTGCGGCTACCTGGGAGGGCGATAACATCTTTATCGTCCTGCCGGATGCCGATTACCCGGAGACCACTTATCTATATATCAATCTCCAGCATGGCAAGGCGTCCGATGCCAGAAAATTGAACAGCCCGGACGAGCAGAAGGCGCTCTTTACCACTTCTGCGCCGTTCAATACCTGGCGCAAAGTGCTCGAAGGACGGCTCGACCCCATCCAGGGCATGTTCTCGGGCAAGCTCAAACTGGTGGGCAGCATGGCGCAGGTGCAGCGCACTCCCAAGGCCACCTATGAAATGGTCAAGGTGGCCGAACAGATCGATACGGATTTTGGATCGTAGTTGACCATGCACGGCTACCTGGGCCGGATCCTGCGTGTTGACCTTAGCCGCGGCAGGCTGTGGGACGAAGCGCTCAACGAAGACTACGCCCGCAAGTATGTGGGCGGCAGCGGGCTGGCCGCGCGCTATCTGTACGACATGATCGACTCGGATACCGACCCCCTCGGCCCGGAGAACCCGCTGTTATTCCTGACGGGTCCGCTGGTGGGTACCTCGATGACCTCGGCCGGGCGATACAGCGTTTGCGCCCGCTCGCCGCTGACGGGCATTTGGGGTGAAGCCAACAGTGGCGGGTTCTTTGGCCCCGAGCTGCGCTACGCAGGTTACGACGGCGTGTTGATCACGGGGGCTGCCAGGCAGCCGGTGTGGCTGTCCATCCTTAATGGGCAGGCTGTGCTGCATGCGGCGGGCGACCTGTGGGGCCGCGACATCTACGAAACACAAACCTCGCTGCGCGAGGCCCTGGGCGACCAGAAGGCGCGCGTGGCCTGCATTGGTCTGGCGGGTGAAAATAAGGTTAAGTTGGCAGGAATCGCCAACGACCACGGCCGTTTCGCGGCGCGCACGGGCCTGGGCGCGGTGATGGGATCCAAGAATCTCAAGGCGATCGCGGCTCGAGGCACGGGCCGGGTGCCCCTGTATGCACCTGACGAGTTCAAGAGCATTTCCAACCAGATCCTGGCGCTTTATAAAGATGATTTCCCCGCGCAATCGCTGCGCGCCTACGGTACCGCGGGTTATGTGAACCTGAGCCACATGTTGGGCGACCTGCCGATCCGATATTTCCAGCTGGGTGAATACGCGCCGGCTGACGATCTCTCGGGCGTGGACCTGGCTGACAAGTACCTCACCCGCAATACCGCCTGCCATAAATGTGTGATCGCCTGCGGGCGGGAAACGCAGTCGCCCACTTATCACGACCCCAAAGTGGACGGACCCGAGTACGAGACTGTGGGGGCATTCGGCTCGCTGCTGATGATCTTCGACCTGGAAGCTGTGATCCACGCCGGGCACCTGTGCAACCTCTATGGCATGGACATCATCAGCCTGGGCGTGACCATCGGCCTGGCCTGCGAGCTGTTCGAGCGCGGTTTGCTCAGCTCTGCAGATACAGGCGGGTTGGAAATACGCTATGGCGATGCAGAGATGGTCTTCCGCCTGATCGAGCTGACCGCCCACCGCGAGGGCTTCGGCGCAGTGCTGGCCGAAGGCAATGCCGCGCTGGCCGAGCGCGCAGGGGTGCCAGAGCTTTCCGCCACGGTCAACCGCCTGGAGCTGCCCATGCACGAGCCGCGCGCCTACCTGGGTATGGCGGTCACGTACGCCCTTTCGCCGCGCGGCGCCTGTCACATGGAAGGCGATATGTTCAGCCTGGACCTGGGCCAGAGCAACGTGGAAGAAGTAGGACTCGTGCCCGGGGACCGGCATGATAATACGATCGAAAAAGGCCGCAGCGCGGCGCGCTTGCAGGCCTGGCGCAACCTCTACAATTCGCTGCCCCTGTGCCAGTTCGAAAACCCGGGCGTCCGTCCGCTGCTGGCTGCCATCAACGCGGCCACCGGCTGGAACCTGGAAGCACAGGAACTGATGACCTTGGGCAAGCGCATTGTCAATATCAAGCGCCTGTTGAACTTCAAACTCGGTCTCACCAAAGCCAACGACCGGCTGCCCGAGCTGCTGCTCAAGCCGCTCAAGGAGGGCGGCGCAGCCGGCTTCGTGCCGGATATGCCAACCCTGCTGGCGGGAGCGTATGCCGAGTTCGGCTGGGACGCCGAGACGGGCCGCCCGCCGGAAGAGTTGGCGCTTTAGATGCGATCAGCCGATCACGGAGAAGAACTTTTGTATCTACTCGCACTTTTTTGCTGGAATGCCCAAAAAATGAATGTGATGGGAAGAACGCCTGAGGTAATGAATTGAACATAACCATCAATAAAGATTCCGCCATCCCCTATTACCACCAGGTGAAGGAGGCGGTGAAGGTCTTGATCGCAAGCGGCGAGCTAAAGCCGGGCGACATGCTGTCCAGTGAGTTCAGCCTGAGCGACCAGCTGGGGATCAGCCGGCTGGTGGTGCACCGCGCCTATCGTGAGCTGGTCACCGAGGGGCTGCTCATCCGCAAACGGGCCAAGGGGACTTTCGTCTCGCCGCCCATCAAGCGCAGCTACACGGTGGTCGGGCCGTTGTTCAGCCTGAGCGAGAACCTCGCAAAAGACGGGCTGCAGGCCTCGAACAAGATCCTCAAGCAGCACGTGATACCGGCCAGCGAAGAGATCAGAGGCGAACTGAGGCTGCCGGATGGAGCCAACGTGGTCCACCTTTACAACTTAAGGCTGGCCGATGAACTGCCGTTTGCCGTGGAAGATATGTATTTTTCCGCCGAACGCTTCCCGGCGCTGGCGAAGATCGATATGAATAACCGTTCGACCTATGCCACCCTGGAAGCACTCTACGATGCCCTGCCTCAGGAGGCGCTGGACCTGATCACTGCCGGATCGGCCACCCATGAAGAAGCCAAACAGCTCGGCATCAACAAGGGAGCGCCGGTGATGCGAGTTACGCGCATGTCTACCGACCGCCAGGGACTGCCGGTGGAGTACACGAAGATCGTGTTCCACGCAGAACGCTACCAGTTCGCGGCGCGTATGCAAAGAACTGTGTGAGGGGGTATCGTCCGGCTCAACTCCGCCTGAAATTGGATACGCCGTTCCGTTTGAAGGTAAATGTAAACAATCCGGATCGAGGGATCGATCCCGGCACCTTTGCGGGATCGCCTTGAAGCCAGGAAGCGCGCCCTCCCAATGACGATTACAGACTCTCGAGCCAAATGACAGTGATAATCGGGATGATCCATCCAACCACTTGCACCCCCAGCACGACGAGTGCGTGTGCAGGTCGCCTGGGTAGCCACTTGAATGCGAAATATGCCGCGATCGGCAATTGCGCCACCATGAAAAGTTGGAAGATGCGAGCCGGCGCGCCTTCATCTTGATTATGGACAATTCCGAAAATGGCCGCATAGCCCAGGATCATCATGAGCGCCGCGACCGACATCACTAATGGAATCCACGCGCTCGGCTGTTTGATTAGCGGACCATACTCTGAAGGGTTGTGCATGGCTTATTCTCCTTGATCGCCATTATATGACTTGCCGCTTTCAAATTCAACCGAAGACTCTCACGATCCCGCCTCACGCCACACGCAACTTGTATCTTGCAATTTATAATACCTCTGATTGGATACCTTGAACCTGGCGGTTAGAGGTTTTAGTCCTATTGACATACATTCTTCATCATCGTGTTATTGCTGTCGCTTTGTTGGTGGGATTGGATTATGGACATGACCCGAACCAATTCTGTTTTTCGGAATTCTCAAACTCCCACCCCAAAACCGGGTCGAATGGCGGCGTATTTACGTATTCTTGAGGGGCGATCTGATACGGATAGGGGCGCGGAGTCTCATATCCGCGCGATAGTTGCTTACCCATCCACCGAGCAATGGTAGGAATTTGACCACCGTTAATGGATGCCCAAGTTGTCCACCACTCACTTAGGAGGCTGGCTCTTTCATCTCGCCCATGTGCCAGGGTTTCAAATCGACCTCTGAGGAAGTCCCCCCATTTAGAATCCGGTAGCGCCTGCTCAGGCTCATGAGGATTGACCTGGATGATCCAGAACTGTGGAAAATATTCGCCCGCGGTTTCCCCCATTACTTCCCAGCAGGTCAGGAGCATGTAAGGGAGGATGTCCGCGTAGCCTCGCGCGGAATACTCAAAATAATTACTGTCGCGGTAGCTGCTATTTTGACTGATCAATTGAAGTCGGCAGCCGCGCAAGCAAGTCCGCGAAAAGTAATGGCCTGCGGCGCTCATGGCTATTAAAGCTTCAATCCTGATGGTGCACATTTTGGCGAATGACTTTCAGCAAACTTGAGAACAATAACGCTGGATTTATAGCGGGCGCTCTTTTATGTCAAAAACTCCTCGAAGATACCGGGCGCTATCCCCTGCGCGCCGATGACATGAACCCCGCAGGTGGCAATCGTTCTCGAAGACCCAGTGATCCTCAGGGTCGGAGATTGCCTCGAACCTGGCGGTTGGAGGCTTTAGTCCTGCTGCAATACGTTATTCATAGCTTGACTCACGACCAGGCGTATTCAGGCCCAAATCCGGTACGGCTACAATTTTACAGTGGATTGAAGAATATTGTGAACCCAGCGGTTAGATGTACAAGTCGGAGTCAACTGCCGGAGTTGGGGCTGGGCAATTACTCGGTAAGCGATTTATTGATGGGAAAGATAAAGACGGGGCTGTCGGTCAACTGAACCACGCGCTGGGCCACGCTGCCCATCAGGAGCAGGTCTAGGCCGCCGCGCCCCTGCGAGGAAACCATGATCAGGTCCACGCCCTCGCGCTTTCCCACGTCGACAATGGATCGGGCGGGGTAGGACCCGGTCACGACGGTGCGGACGATCAGTCCCTCCGCGCGCAGGCTTTCGGCGACCGAAGCAAGGTACTTGCGCATACTGGTCTCGGCCTGCTTTCGGATGGCATGGATGACGCTGACCGGGGCGCGGTACTTCTCGCCCTGGGGCACTGCCGGAACGCTGATCAGCATCAGCTCGCAGTCGAACTGCTTCCCGAGCAGCCGGGCATAGGGCAGAAGCTGCTCGGCAAAGACTGAGCCATCCAGCGCAACCAGGATCCGGCCGAGGTGGGGCGCTTCAGGCGGGCCGCTCTCGAAAACCTGCACAAGCAGGATGGGAATATCCAGCAGGTGGACCAATTTGTTGGACATCCCTCCGCGCAGCCAGTTATTTTCACCCGAGCGCCCACGAGTGGTGACGATGACCAGGTCGATGCCCTGTTCGACCACCAGTTCTTGGGTGGCTGCGGCGGGAGAACCCAGGCGGACGGTGTAGCTCACCTGGATCCCGGCCTTCTGCATCTTTTCGGCGGCTGCGGAAAGGTAGCTCTCGGCCTGTGCTCGTTCTTTGCCTTCCGGTTGGTATCCGCGCGAGGCAGACAGCAGGGTCAACCGGGCGCCGGTGGTCGTGCAGATGAACTGGGCCACTGGCAGTGCCTGCGCCGCGTAGTCGGAGCCATCGAGCAGAGTGGCGACATGCCCGATTTTGACGGACCCATTGAGCCTGTGAGGGCCGTGGACCGGCTCGGGCATCCAGCCCAGCTGGAGCGGCACGTGTTCCCCGTTAGCCTCCTTGGGAGCCTGGGGTGACGCCTGCCCAAAGCCGAACCCGGCCAGCAGGTTTGAATCGATGTGGCCGAGGTAGTCCATCTCCGGCGAAGGCGCTCCGATGTGCCCGCGGAAATAGGAAAAGACGGCGTAGAGGCTCGGGATGAACAGCAAGTAGGCCCAGGCGCCTTCCAGGAAGCGCTCTGCGAAAATCGCCAGCGTGGCGCCGCTCGTCAACAGCGCCGCGGTCGCCGTACCGGCGATCATGGCCGCCTTGCGGATCGAGAACTGGCGGGAGGCCTCGCGCACAAGACGTTGGGTCACAGCCCAGCCGGTCATGCTCAGGAGGATGAAGACCCCGGCCGCATACAAGGCGAGGTACGTTTCTTCCTGTGTGCCAAACAGCAGGAAGCACGTGCATACCACTCCGACTTCCAACCAGACCGGCTTGTCGGCCACCTCATAATGGTTCAGCCTGCCAAAGGGAGGTGGGATGAAGTGGCGCTCCTTAAGCCCCAACGCCAGGTTTTGCAAGCCCTGCGCGCTGGCCGCGGAGGCCGACATGAGAACGAAGATGCCAACCAGTGAGCCCGCGTACGCCAGAGGTTCCGGCAGGAGCCGGTCCATCGTCTGGGTGAAGACCGATACCTGCTCATTGGCAGGGTCCGAAAGAGAGAAGACGGCCGGACCGACGATCAGCATGGTGGCCGCAGTTGTGCTCATAATGATGAGCAGGCTTTGAAAGGCCTTGCGGCTTTTCTGCCCCGGGCTTCCGTCGAAGGCAGCCACCAGGTTCGCAAATACTTCAACGCCGGTCATCACCGCCAGGATGCGAACGTAGCCGCCCACGGTCAACTGCAGATTGGGAGGCGCAAAGGCCGCCAGCGACAGCACAGGCAGGTGAAAGCCGGTACGGATCAGGGTCGACAGGATCATCAACCAAAGCAGGATCAGCACACCGGCGGTGGCCGGGCCAAAGGTGCGCGCGGCCATCTTGGGACCGCGGTTGACCAGCCAGCCCGTAAACAGGCTGAGCCCTATCGCAACCAGCCCGCGGTATTGCACGCCCAGTATTTGGTTGTCAAGCATCGGGAAGCGGTCGGCGACAAAGGTCACCATCGCCGCCATGCTCACCAGGAAGGTCAGGGTGTACTCCACAAACGTGATGGCCGCATTGACTTTTACGGCCCATCCCCCAAACTCTTCTTCGCACAAGCCGCTCCCGCCCGAGCCGTCGATCACCCATTGCATGACCAGCCGGTACATGGCCGAGACCACTGCAATAGTCAGGACGGCCAGCCAGATCGACCCACCAAAGATGACCCGCGCCGCGCCGGATACCATGATGAGGCTTAGGAACGGTCCAAAAACATACAGCGGAGAAGTTGCCGGGTCCCCTCCGCCGGCCAGCGCACCTTCGAGCGAGCTTTTTAGCTTGTTGGAGATGCGAGCCATGATTATCTGCCTCTTTTCCAGTATTAGTAGATCACGAAAAATCGGAGACCCTTTCGTGAAGTACTGAGTATTGCAGAGCAAGGGTGTTCAAGGTCAAGCAGGGTCGCCTGAAATCGAAAGGCAAGGTTTCTTTATCCGACCAGGGCCAGGTAGAAGGAGTGGAGCATGAGATCTCTATTGTAAAGTACCCCGCTGGTTTCAACAGGATTTGAACCTGCGACCAGGCGCATTCACACCGGGGAGAGCGCCCGGTATCTTCAACGCTCAAAACCAGTTGGGCTAAATTTTAGTCGCTCCAGGAGACGAGTTGTGAACCTAGCGATTCGGCAAGCACCGTCCAGGAACACTTATCGCAGCCAATACCCAAGATTAAGCCCTATCGGTATGATCGTGGCGATAATGATGAATCTTCATGGCAGTTCATGCGCGGCTCCTTGGATCGGTAGTTCTTCAAACGGCCATCCGGGCGATCGAAGAATCACGCGGGTACGCGCCGCCGTTGAATGATGCTGTAGATAGCCAGCAGGAGCGAGATCAGTGCAACTACCCAGGCGGAGTATGCGACCAGAGGCGTGGCGACCTGCTTGACCGCAATCCCAACGAAAGACCATACCAGCACGAACAGAAAACCGGCGTCACGGCGCCTCGACGCCATCAGGCCGCCGATCACAGTCGCAGCGACCAGCATAACCACGGCCCAGACCGTTGGGTCGATGCCAAACCCGTTCCAGCGGACCGAATACAGCCAGTCTGAGATATTGGCAACTGTCGCAACGGTGATCCATCCAAGGTAAATGCTGAAGGGGATATCAACGCACCACTTCCCGGCATTGCTCGAGCGCTCCATTCCGATGTTCAGTCTTAGGTAGGAAGTAATAAGCATACCCAACAATATGAGCATAGTCAGCACGCTCAGGCCGAACAGGTTGTAATGCCAGCAAAACAACCAGGCGGCATTGAATATGCCACTCAGGGCAAAGAAATAACCTAATCGGCGCAGGCGGGGGTTCTCCTTCTGGGCGGGCAGAGCCTGGTAGATCGCGAACGCAATCCATCCGACGTAAATAATGCCCCAAATGGCAAAAACATAACCCGCGGGCACGAAGTAGACTTTGAAACGATCCGAGATTGCACCTGTGTTTTGGCCGTTCAGCGGCAACGCGGCTGCAAGGATATTCACCGTGAGCGCCAAGATCACAGACAGGATATTGGAAATCTGCCGTAGCGTATCTCTTGACATAGCCATCTCCCTTCGTTTCCTACAAGCGAACACAGGCTTTGTGGTTCATATATCCGGTTCTATAGGCCGGCACTTTGTAGTGAGTGATTCAAGACCAAGCGTATTCATACCGGGGAGAACACCCGGTATCTTCGAGGGTCAAATCCAGTTCGTCCATGATTCTCTGACATTACTATAATCAAAACCTATCTCCAACACAATAGCCGCCGATTAAGCTTAGGCTGCCCGGGCCTGCTCAATCGGAGGCGCGCGTTTCGCACATGAACATTCAGCGTAGTCGTGAACGCAAGCAGCAAATACAACATCGAAAACAGGATCACCGTGGGGGTGGTGCCGGCGCGTTCGAGCAGCACTCCGGACAGGGCTGCGCCGAGCGGCTGGAGCCCGTAGGCGATCAACCGGAAGGTGCTGTTGACGCGTCCCTGAAGTTCGTCAGGGATCAGGGCAATGCGGTAACTGAACTGCACAACATTAAAGATGGGTATCGTCACGTAGATCACCGCAGTGATCACGCCCAACAGGATGAAATGAGGCGCCAAAATGTAAAGCGGGAATAACAGCACCTGCGCCCACATGGTACTGGCAATCACCCGCCCAAAGCTGAACCGTCTTTGAATCTGTCCGCCGATCATCGAGCCCAGGATCCCGCCCAGGCCCGCTATGCTGAAGATCAGGCCCACCTGGGCGTCCTGTGCTCCCATCCTCTTTGCCAGTACGATGAGAATCAAGGGCTGGGCAGCCCCCGCTGCGTTAAGTCCACCGCACAGAACTGCCATATAGCGAATAAGCGGCTGATGCCATAACCAACCCAGGCCTTCCGCAATCTCCGCACGTAGATCGTGATCTGCGATGATGCGTTCCTGCTGAAATCGTGTCTTGATGAAGAAGAGCGAAACCACTGAGACGGCATAAGAGACCGCATCTGCAATGAATGGCGCCGCGCGGCCGAGTGTTTGAAACAGAATGGTTCCAAATGACGGACCGACGATCGCGGCCAAGCCGGTCCCGGCCTCACTCTGCGCCGCAGCCGACGGTAATTGCCCCTTCGTCACAACGCGCGGCAGTGCTGCCACCTCGGCAATATTGAAAAACACAAACAGACTGCCCTCAACCAGCGAGGCCCCGTAAATTTGCCAGATGGTCAGCACATGGAGAAGCATCGCCAGTGGGATACTGATCATCGTCAGTCCACGCCCGATGTCGCACAAGATCATGACACGCTTGCGATCCCAGCGGTCGATCAAGGCGCCAACCGGCAAACTGAAAATGATGTAGGGAGCGGACCCCAATGCCGATGCGATCCCCGCCGCGGCCGGTGAATTCGTCAGGGCGAGGATAAGTAATGGATAAACAATCGTGGAGGCGCGTGTCCCTAGCGTCGAAATGACCTGTCCGCTCCACAGCAGCATGTAGTCGCGGTTACGCAACAGCGACGGCGCGCTGGCTGGGGCTGTATTTTCGTCCGGGTTGGATGGCTCCACAGGAGATTCCTTCTGGCAGCACCGCTAAGATGACTGAATTCAAGAATATGCAAGAAAGCTGATTTTACCCGTTTCCGGCGGTTCGAGGCTCAAGTCCGATCAACATACATTCTTCATCATCATGTTATTGCTATCGCTTTGTTGGGTGGCTCGTTGCTGCTAATACTTAACTCTACCTTCGTGCCACCAATGAAGAAAGATACTTAATGAGGGTGCACACCACGAGCGACTGTCATTCTCGTGATTCCATGCAAACACATCTTTCCCAATTTTGCCGTCCTGAGATACAGGAAAACCGAATTTGTCGCCGTTGCCAGCATCTGCGAAGAAGAGCAGATTATTGAAAGGCATATAGGAGCCCAGTACTTGAGAGTGGCGCATTTCGAAGTTGTCTTTTTCGATGCGATCAATAGACAAAATAAACAAAAGGTAAGCACTCCTTTGTTCAACCCCGTTTGTCTCCTTGAGCAATGCGCGTAACTCTTCTGGTAGTACGAGGCCGAGAACGGACTCGGCTTTTATAAGTGCCTGTTCTGTTGCTGGCTGACTAAATTCAAAGTCGTCGAAAATACTCTTTATGTATTCAACCCACATTTGACAAAGGCTTTCCGAACGTTATTCCAAGGTAAAACCCAATGGTGTGGTTATTGCCAATCCCTCGACACGGCTGTTGATCGGCAGATAGCACATTCATAAACTCTCTTTTTCCTAAAGAGACCTTCATCGATGTACAACAATCATCGGGTTCTCTATTCTTCCCACCACTTCTCTGCCTTCTCTAGAGACCGGAGAACCTCTGTTGCTGTCTTTTTGAAAATACCATCATTCAGGCCGGGTGCGTCGTAGCGAAACCAGTCGGAGGTGGAACTACCGTGTCTTGGCTGAAGCCTGAGCCTTTTGTTCGGATGCATGTCGCAAGCCTTGACCTTGTTAGGTGCAATGTGTGCTCCCCAGTGAGTTGTGATTCCATCTGGTGGGCACTTCGAGATTTCAACGACAAAGCCTCCACCCCACTTGTCAAATTGGAATGTGAGTAAGTCGATCTTCTGGTTACTGGGTCGGCGAAAGTGCGGAAACGATCCTCTGAAACCTCTTTCACGCAACTCGGTTACAACGATCTCGTTAAGAGCTTTGACCATTCTATCGTGTTCGTCAGACATATCAGTGAAGTCTTGGCTGTTTTCAATAGTCCTGATTAACTGCGTGCTTGAATTAGGGCTTTCTCTTCAAACTCATATGGCTCATCGGGTTCGGCATCGTCCGTGTGGAGTAGGGAGAAATCGCTGAGCGGCCAATAGCGCGATTGCGGAAGCAAAAAGATCCTTTACGGTGTGCTCCTTCTTGAATGTACTGGATGGGGCTTGGCGGGCTCACGCCGGAGTTGCGGCCAATTGATTATCGCGCCATGGCGAAGGTGGAGTCAAGTGAAAGATTTGTTAAGGCAGCGAATTTGGGGAGGAAGAATGAGATTGCTTCGTCGCGTCCCCATGGGGGAAGAATGCCCCGACGCCGCAGGCTCCGTGCGCAAAGACGGTTGGAGCAGAACATTGCTACACTAAAATCAATTCGTGAACATCCTTGAGATCAGCAGTCTCACCAACTAGTTCGGTTAAGGTGCTGGTCTGGGTGTTAATGCGATGGAGTGAATAGTGATTGTTCCTCACTTTAGCAAAAATAATGGCTTGCCCATCAGTGGCCCACTGCCAATTCTCAGACCACCTTAGCGTCAGGATATGCTTTTCTTCTCCGCTTTGGAGATTTTTGATGAAGACACCTCCACGCTCTGCGCTGGGTCCACCGGAATCAAGACTTCGGGTAAAAGCGATTTCTTTGCCATCCGGCGACCACTGGAACTTACGCCAGAAATAGTCGCTGTTCGCTACTTTGCGCGGATTGGAACCGTCTGCATTGACCAACCAGACTTCGTCCTCAACGCCACCGACACAGGCTATCGTTTGACCATCCGGCGACCAGGCCGACGGATAGCAGATGGCATGTGACTTTTCGTATTCTTCTCCCCGGATGATTTCAAGCACATGCTGTTGATCGATATCGCCTACATATATACTGCCGCTTCCGGCCTTTTTCATCATGAGCAGCCGATTCCCATCCGGTGCGACATCGAGCACGAGGTATGAGCCCCCTAATTCCAACCCGGAAACGCCGAAACCAGCCAGATGGGTAATCCAGAGCTTGTCCTTCTTGATGCACAATAGCCTGTCATTCGTTAACCATCTCAGATCATAAGGGTAAGGGTCCTGCTCATATACGGTCAATCGCTCAGTGCCAAATTCCCAAAAGTAGAAACGTCCGATTTCCTCGCCATAGGGTACGGCATAAAACAGCAAGTGACTATGATGTGGTGAGATCCGTAGCCGCTGACAACGTTGAAGTTTGTAGTGGGATGTCAGGCAGCGAAAATGGGAGCCGTCATCTTCGGCCGCATAGATATTGGCCTTGCCGGAAGTGTGCCAACTACTAAGGATCATCATTGGGTTCTAATCAACGTTCCTTCTGCCGTCCGGCTCATCTATATTCGGATCGCATATTTGTTTATAGGCAGAACGCATAACGTCCTGAATGACATTGGATGTCAAGCCATTGATGGCAAAAATAGAACGAGGCAGGGATGTCGTGGACCAGAATTCGGTGGGGGTGCTCAACCTGGAGGTATGAGATTCGTGTCCGATCGACATATGTTACTCATGTAGTGACTGACAACCAGGCGTATTCATACCGGGAACGACTCCCGGCATCTGCGAGGCTCAATTCCAGTTGGGCCATGATTCTGCCTAAGCGCCGCCCCCGGATACCGAACGTGAACGGTCGTCTACGGACGATCGAGCCTGCTGGTCACAGGAGCAATGCCATCGCTCATTTATGGATTGCCCAGGCGATGAGCAACCAAATGGCAATGGCAGTAAAGCCAACCCCAAAATTGAGCATTACTTTTAATACGCCAGGCATCTTGCTCTTGTAGATGGCAAGGTTGATCCCATAGGCGCCGGCGCCAAGCGCACCCCCGATCACCCCGCCAATGATTACCAGGATCAGCGGCCATCCACTCAGGACATGGGCGATGACAGGCACCCCCTGCGATTGAGTGGGTTTGGCGGCGGGGGCGGCGTTAAATGCCGCTTTCCGCTTCAGGGAAAAGTCCGATGTGGCGAGCGACAAGCTCGCCCCGCATCCCTCGCAGGCCGCATACCAGGAAGGATTGCGGTGTCCGCAACGCGAACAAGTGGTCAGATCAACGGATGTTGACATAAAGCATTTCCTCCTTTTGTTCACACTGCCCGGTTCGAGCAGCTTCTCTTGCCCTCTCCGATGAGGCGTGCAAGTCAATACTTGGAGTATATTCCTCTTGCTTACAAGTCACCTGTCACTTGCCAAAAGAGTAATGTTTTTGAAAGGCTCGTCCGGCAACACCATCCTGCGCGGCTGGATGTGCAGAACAGCAGCCTGTGGCAGCGCAGCAGGCGAAACGGCTTATTTGGTTAATTCTTGCCTGGTGGAATCCCCACCACGACCCAGCGTATGCAGGCCGGAGATCACGCCCCGCGAGGCTCAGTTCCAGTCCGGCTATGATCTTGCTCAGAATCAGGGCAGTTGTGAGGCTCGCGGCGCCTGGTGGATGTGGGTATTCCCCAGCACTTTCATCATATTGACCATCCTGTGCATCAACCTGCTGGGAGACGGCCTGCGGGACGCCTTCGACCCGCGTAGTGGACGGAACCTGTAAAACGAAACGGACGGGCACAAGCCCGTCCATTTTTTTATTAAGAGGGAATGGAAAGATAGTTAGCGGGGCAGGCACAACTGTATCACCCCAATAAATCTTTTTATTGTATGATCGTCTGCGATTTATTGTAGATGTCCGGCACCGGGAAGGTATCCTGGCCGGCCAGCTCATTCCAATAGCCGCCATTCATCACGTCCAAGCCAAAGGCATTGCACACCGCGGCGCGGAAAACATCCGGAACGGTATCGGCCAATAAACAAGCAGTAGGCTGGCTCACCACGGCGGGCGGAGGAGTTGGAACGGAACCCGTGAGAACATTTTCCGTGCCGGGCGTTGGGAAACAGGGGAACCTCCAATAGCCATTGCCATCGGGGATACGGCAGTGGGTCTGGTCCGCCACTGCGACCACGCCATAGCCGCGGGCGTCCACTACCACGCCTTTCGAATTGATCAACCGCACCGTGCCGCCGCTGTCGTAAAGCGGAATACCCGAGACCGAACCATAGTAAAGGGCGCGTTCACCGAATTTAAGCGTTTTGGCCGGCAGAGTATAAAAATGCGAGCCCCCCGATACATTATCCAATTTCCAGCCGCTCAAATTAACGCTGATCGGCCCGAGGTTCTCGATCTCGATGAATTCATCATAGGTATTGATCACGCCGTCATTGTTCCAGTCGAAGCCGGGCCGCGGCAGGAATTCGTTGATGACCACATGTGCGAAGGGCGTGGGCGGGATGCGAGTCGGTTTTTTCGTGGGTTCGAGTGATGGAGTAGGAGTTTGAACTTTACCCCAGGACCAGTTGAGACGTTTTGGCGTACCGTAAACAAGCTGACCACCGCAATCGCGAACGGTACCGGTTGTATCGGCATAGGTAATCCACGCGTCGGGATCATCCGGCACTACACCGCGACGCTCCATGCTAGCAGCATGGGTAAATGAACCCCCTGCCCATCTTGCGTCATAAAAATTGGCAGTATCCGCAATAATATTGGTCGCGTCTTTCAAGAAAAGGGTTTGCCCATAAGTGCTTAAACTGCCATAAAATATTTGGTCATACTTTACATCTGTCGGGTTGAAAACAATGCAAGCAGCCGGAGTGGGCGCTGGCGGTTGTGTAGGGGCAGCCGTTGCCTGACTGCTATTAGTGCTACGCACTAATAAATAAAAACCATTGGCTGGGATGATCCCTGTTAGAACAACGCTCGGGGAACCGAACTGCCCCGCAAGGGTCCAATCACTTAAATCAACGGCACTAGCCTCAGTATTATAAAGTTCGATCCATTGGGCCGTGGATGGCTCACTTATAGTTCCAGCCCAGCCGATTTCACTGATGATCACAGTTGGATTGAAAGCTAGATTGAGGATGGCCGATCTGTTGCCCAGGTGCGGCCTGCACTGGCATTAACCTGGGTACTAGCGCTACGGCTATCAATCCCGCAAGGATGAACAACACGCTCAGAGCGCGAACAAAGGCCCAGAATAATTCATGATAACAATTGTAGCAGAAAGAAGGTGCGGCGAAGCGCCCAGAGTGGCAGAAAAATTGCAAAAAAGCGCAGATTTACGGCAGTGCGCGAGCAATTCGACTCTAATTCGACCCCTCCGTGGGATGAGATTGCGCCGGTGAAAAAATAAGTGTTCAATTCAGGTTCAACCCTCCCCGCGGCAGGGTTGGCAGGGAGGTTGATCGCAAAAAAGCGCAGATTTACGGCAGTGCGCGAGCGGTTCGAATCAAGCTCGAATGCTCTGGCGGCACAAGCTGAATTCATCGGAAACCCATTCAATTCAGATTCAAATCCTCTCTTAGATTGCCTTACCCGGTCATGGGGCAAGATCAAAACTATCAAAGGCAAAGTGAAACGGATACCTTTACGAGGTAGTGACAAGGGAATCCCCTGGTTAGGGAGCGATAATCGAGAGGGATGAAACATGATGATAGCGATTCTGTATGCACTAATTAGTACTTGTTTACCGTGTGAAGGGATAGTTTTGTAAAGGGTCGAAGGTCTCGAAAAAAGAGGTGGTACGGCCCTTGTCAAGGGTATGCTGAAAAATGTAGACTGCTGGTATGAGCCAGCGCAGGAATAAGCCTAGGTTGGCGGGTCCGAACGAACACCGGATCACGAAACTGGAACAACAGCTGGCGGAGGTGATAGCCAGTCATGAGAGGCTGCAACGGCAGAATGAGGTGTTGCGAAAGCAGAATGAGGCCCTGCAGAAACAAGTGGGACTTTTGCAAGCGGAGGTGGAAGAACTGAAACGAGCTGGGAAGAGGCAGGCGACGCCCTTCGCGCGCAGGCACTGGGTGGAGCATCCGAAACGACCGGGCGGGGCGCAAAGTCGGGCAAGGGCGCTTTGTGCAGCGCGCCCAACCGAGCCTGAAGGAAGTGAATGAGACGAAGGTAGCCGAATTGCCCTGCTGTCCAGGGTGCGGTGGCAAGCTGCGCCAGAGACGCAGGCATGAGCAATTTGAGATCGATCTTCCCAAGGTGGAACCCGTGATCACGCATTTTCTGACGTACAGCGGCTATTGTTCTCATTGTCGGAAGCGAGTGCGCTCGTGGCATCCCGATCAGATTTCGCAGGCCACGGGAACGGCAGGCAGGGTGGTGGTGGGGCCGCGCGCCAAGGCGTTGGCCAGCGACCTCAAACATCGTCTGGGAGTTTCCTACGCCAAAGTGAGGGAAGTGCTGAACGATAGTTTCGGATTGGAGCTAAGCCGGAGCGGGTGGTGTCGGGCTGATCGAAAAGTCGCTTCCACAGCTCGTCCGGTGTATGAGAGATTGAGCGAGTTGATTCGCCAATGCTCGGTTGTGCATGTCGATGAGACGGGCTGGCGAATTGGAACGCTGTCGGCCTGGCTGTGGGTCTTCACCAACCGTGAAATCACCGTCTACGATATTCGCGCCAACCGCTCGAGCGAGGTGGTCATCGATATGCTGGGGGAAAAGTTCAAAGGCATCCTGGCGACGGATGGTTTCCTGGCTTATGACGAGCGGCGCTTGAAAGAGTGGCTCAAGCAGAAATGTGTCGGTCATTTGTTGAAGGATCTGAAGGACATGCAGGAGAGCAAGACCGGCCGCGCCCTGCACTTCGCCCAGCAAATGGCAGCCCTGCTGCAAGAAGCCCTGCACTTGAAGGCCGAAAAGCCCAGCCTGGATCGCTTTACTTTCGCTCAACGTGCCCAGAACCTGGAAACTCGGTTGGATCTCCTGATTGCACCTCAACGCAGGTTGAGCGATAAAGATAATGCCCGTTTTGCTAAACGCCTGCGCAAGCACCGCCCTCATCTGCTGCGCTTCCTGTATGTGGACGGCTTGGAGGCCACCAATAATCAGGCCGAACGGATGATTCGTCCTGCGGTTATTATGCGAAAAACGAATGGCTGTAACCGCACCAAACCGGGTGCCGAAACCCATGCGATTTTGTCGAGCGTCTTGGTGACCTGCCATCAACATTCCATTCCAATTTTGGATTATCTGGTTCAACTTCAGCGAGCGGCCAAAGCACCGCCCCCGCTCGCATCCACTTCTTCCTTTCAACCTCAACCCCCTATTGTGCTACGACGGTAAACAAGTACGTCAAGCTCAAGAATGTACAGGGCGTATCAGGGCGCACAGACTTTGCCCACTTGTCTATGGGTTATAGAGTTTTCTAAATGGTTATATGGGTAATAATTACATGATTAAGAATCCAGCCCCGGCGTATTTCTGGGGTCTAAATTGAGGCAAAAGGCATGTCAGCAACAGAATGGCGCAGGGCATCATGCTTTGCGTGGAGAGCGCACGCCGGGAAGAACGCCCTAAAGCATCATGCCCTAGACGCGCCCATACCTTCGCAGAGCGCGCCTCGTTCGGTTAGCTCCGCTTGCTCCGTTCGCCTTGCGGTTTCGCTTCCTCGTTTCATTCGCTACAGCAACCTTCGCTCATAAACAAATACACCCGGTACGGACCGCCTCCGCTCTTTCCACTCGTCAAATCGCTCCACGCTTCGGCACCACTCCGCGGCGCTACGCCTCCCTCACTACGGACGGGCTTCGCCCTCGCGCACTGCTCCCTGTATTGCCCTTGTAATGATTATCACAAGTATAAATTGTATAATTTATTAGTCTCAATCCGCTGTTTTATTTTGGCATAATTAGGAAGGGTAAATATGTCGTTTAAACGCCTATCAATTTCACTATTTTTAATATGCATTTTAGTTGGATGCTCAACCCCCCAGCCTACAATAGATGTTTCAGCAATCTACACACAAGCGTATTTTACAGCTATTGCAAAATTACCATCTAGCACACCTACTCCGCCTCAACCAACCAATACCCCAAATCCTACTTTCACACCGATTTCTCCCACCGGTATAAATATATCCGGTGTAGCCTCTCCAGCTTCAGAAAATTCATTGAAGTTTTTCTTTATCAATGTAGGTCAGGGGGATTCCACCCTTATTCAGACGCCGGATGGCAAAACCATGATTATTGACGGTGGGGAAGCAGATACTGGAATAGTATCTTATCTTCAAAACCTGGGTATCCAACGGATCGACCTGATGATCGCTACCCACCCACATTCAGACCATATTGGAGGACTGGTGCAGGTACTGCAAAGTTTTCCAGTTACGAAAGTTATTACCAATGGCCAACCTGAATCAACATCGGTTTATGAGCATTTTCTCGATGGAATTGCCGCAGCAAAAGCAGAATATATAGAAGTCAAACGGGGTGATGTTATTTCGCTAGGAGGCATTGACTTTAAAGTTCTCAGCCCTGCAAATAATAACAATCCTGATCTCAATGAAAACTCGATAGTTTTACAGTTTACGTATGGTAAGACTACGTTTTTGATGATGGGCGACAGCGGCGCAGATACAGAATCTGCCTTGCTATCTTCCGACCTGCCATTGAAAGCGGACATATTAAAAGTGGGGCACCATGGCTCAACAACTGGCTCAACACCCGCATTTCTTAGTGCAGTCCAGCCGAGGATAGCGATTTACTCTGCTGGAATCAATAATCAATACGGTCTTCCCTCTTCTCAGACAATTGACGCTATTAAGGCCGCTAGTGCAACCGTTTATGGGACGGATCAAAACGGGACCATCGCTATCAATGTCGACTTGAATGGATATTCAATCAATACAACTCAGGATACGGTCAGGGCACCACCTGTTTTACCCACGGCCATATTAGCAACTGTACCTCCCGCAAGCGATGGCGCACTTGAGATTGTGTCAGTAACTAGCCCCGTATCAAAAGGGGCAAACGCTACCCTGACTGCACAGACCTCTCCAAATGCAAATTGTACTATCACGGTCTATTACAAGTCAGGCGCAAGTACTGCTGCCGGACTTAACCCCAAAACAGCGAATTCTAGTGGATTGGTGTCCTGGACATGGAAAGTGGGATCCAAAACCACATCGGGTAATTGGAGAATTGTGGTGTCCTGTAATGGTGTCACAAAAGAAACAACGCTTACGGTGCAATGATGAAAGCTGTGATTGATCGATTCGAAGGCAAGTTTGCGTTGCTCATAGTGGGGGACAATGAGCAACGTATAAATGTTCTCAAAAACCTATTACCTAAGCAATCCAGAGAAGGGAGCTGGCTTCAGGTAGAGCTTCAAAACGGTGAATTTGTAAGCGCAGTACTAGATAAGGAAGAAACCGCAAAGGCCAACCAAAAAATCGCTGAGAAATTAGAAAGATTGCGTCGAGGAGATCATCTTAAAGAATAACTACCTTTATAACAGGAGTTTACCTTCACTGATAATCTTTCCGCAACGGAGCCGACCAAAAGACCTGATGTGGTCACGAACATGATTCGAGGTAGTGTTCGCCATCAAAAAATGACCGAGCTTTCTGGGAAAATCAAAAAGAGGATAGACGATCTCAAAATGAACGTCTGGGCTCCGCAATCACGTGCCCTACCAGGAATACCCCAACAACAGAAAGAAAAGCAATTGCCCAACACTGGCTCCAATCGAAAGCGAAATCGTGGATGAGAGTATGCAGCGCTTTTTTTAGCAGTCGCGCGATAATGCAATCAGGCCTTGCTTGCACCGCCGCTGCGCCTGAGCCATAACGTTAGCCCCTTATCCAACTCTTACCATAGCAAGGTATCACACGCCTGAACGTGTTGCTACTATAGCAACACTAGGAATAATGAATAGAGTCGCCTTTCCTTATCGGTTGCAGATCGGTTGCAGTTGCAGTAACACGCTATAGAAGCTATATATTTTGTAGACAGATTTACCCCTAAATTTGGCACTGCATACTCGCTTTTTCACCATATATACCCCGTAGACAAGCTTTTGAAAAACTCTTAATCAGCATACTATAGGAAAAAAGTAAAGTACCACTCTTTAAAGTACAAACAACACTCAAGAGAGCCCTGCAGATCGCAGGGTTTTTTCATAAGAATACGGAGCTCCGGAACTGAAGCCAACTTTAAGAATAATGAGCGCTGTCCATCAGGTCTTGCCCAGCTGGAGTTCTTGGGATCGAACTAGTGCATCCGAGGTCAAGCCTCAACATACTTAATGCGGTCTAACCAAGCAGCAGGGGCAGTCAAGCTGATTCACGAGGTCGCAAAGCGCCTCAAGTGGGTTTACGGTGTCCCCGGACGGACAAGCCATGGTCATCGAAACGGCGGATTCAGCCTAGAGCAAACTGGCAGGAGCGAGCCTTCAGGCAGATGGACTGAAGGAGGGGTTGTAAAAGCTGTGGTTATGAATGAGGGCCCACAGAATATGCAAGAGCTTGTTCATGAGCACGCCGAGGGCCTGCATCTTGGTGAGAGGGTTTTTCTGCCTCCTTTGCAAATGAGTATACAGCTGGGCGAAGTGCTGATCATGCTGGATCAGACGCAGGCAGGCGAAGTAGAGCAGTGTTCGCAAGCGAGCGCGACCTTGGCGGGACATGGGCGTGCGGCTGCGCTGTTTCTTGCCGGACGTATTGGGAGCGGGCTGGATGCCAGCCAGCTTCACCCATTGGGCAGCTGTCTGATAACGTCCTGGATCGCCTACTTCTGCCAGGAGCAGGGCTGCAGAAACCTCTCCCAGAATGGATCGCAGATAGGCGGCCTCCGGCAGGCGGCTCAGGCAGTCAGACATCGCACGGGTCAGGTGTTCTACCTGCTGTTGGAGGATTTGCAGATAGTTCAAGTGCGTTCCGATAGCCAGTTGAATCGCCGAAATCCCTTCTGTAATCCCGATGGAAGTGGCGGCCAGCTGGTGGGCCTGGCGCAATTTCTTGCATAACAGCTTTTTGCCGGTGTAGGCGGCACGAACCTCGGTGATGAGAGCTTCCACCGTCATTTGGCAAATCCCGCTGGCCGAGGCACAGGTCCGCAAGAGCGCCTGACACGTCTCGCCTTCCAGACTGCGAAAGGCCTGGAACAACTCGGGGAACACCTGCCCTACCAGGACCCACAGCAATTGTCTCTCGCGGCGGATGGATCGATTGGACTGGTCATACAAGGCGGCAAACTGCCGCAAATCCTCGTACGCACCCTGTTGCAGTCGGGTTTGGGTGTAGTGGCCGGTCCGGGACAGCTCCGCGATCTGTCCGGCATCCCTGCGATCATCCTTCGAGCGGTCCAGTTGATCGCCTTCGCGATGCTTCTTGACTGTATAGGCATTCACCAAATGATACGCAATCTCTTTCTGTTCCAATTCCCTGGCCAACAATTTCCAGAAGTAGTTGGTAGGTTCCATTGCGACTATCATGCTGGGAGCATTGTGTTTTTGCCGGAGCATCTCCACCCGCTGCAGAAAATAATCGTATCCCGAGCGGTCCTGCGAGAAGCTAAACCGATCTACTCCTCCAGCCTTTTGATCAATCACCACGACTGCGTTTTTCTCCAATCCCAGGTCGACACCCATATGCAGAACCCCGGGTTCAACTTGCGCTACGGCTCTGGATGTGCTAGATTTAGACATAAGGTATCCTCCGAAGTACGGTCTGAACCACATCGGTTCATATACAGAGAGGATACCTTACTCATCATAATTCGCTGTCATAATTCCTATACTAGTGGTGCGTTCGATAAGTAATTATACATAGTCAGGAGGCCTTTTTGTCTGCCCATGCGTGTAAGTCGCGACGGGTCCATGACCAGTTGATGGGTTGAGCCCAAAGGCGATTGTATTCGGGCGTACTGGCCATCAAATGATCAATGAGCTGTTGGCGAGTGTCCCATTGACCGCGCCGTAAGTAGCGCACATTGAAACTTTTTAGCAGAAGTTCGGCCTGGTTGAGCCAGGACGCATGTGCGGGTGTGAGTAAGAGACGCAGCCGCGGGCCATAATGAGAGTGCAGAAACGACTGGGTTGCGGCGGCCGTATGACTCGAGCCGCCGTCGCAAATAAGATGAATGCGTCGGCAGGAGTGAAAGGGTTGCAACAAACGGGGCAATGCCCGACAGAAATGTTCACTGTCATTTTGATCTAAGCAGCTGCTGCGCATTTGGCCATCGTAGATGTTGAGCAGCGCCAAGAAATTAACAACGCCATGCCGCTCATATTCGAATTCCTGTCGTTCCATCTGACCCGGCTGCATCGGTTGAGTGGGCTGCACCCGCTGCAACGCCTGAATATTCGGCTTCTCGTCCAGAGCCAAGGCAATTTCGTCGTGGGCCTGGAGCGCCTCGATCCTTTCATATATCCACAAAATGCGACCGGCACGCTTCAGGAACTCCGCATTCAACGTGGGCGTAATCCAATATCGGCTACGATGAGGTTGCAGGTCCGCATCGTTGAGAATGAGCGATACCGTCGACTGCGCAACATGAGGTACCAGGCCGCGTTTCATCGCTATCTCCGCTAAGCTGCGCATGGACCAGTGGGTCATCTCCAATCCGACACCGCTCGGCTCGCAACAGGCCAGTTGTTCAATGCCCACACGCTGTAGGGCCGTGATTTCTCGAGGTCGGCCCGAGCGAGGCGCATCATAAATCGCATCCAACCCGACGCTTTCATACCGACGACACATATGCCATATGCCCATGCGCGTCATCCCCGTTTGTTGGCACAGTTTCGAAACGATCGTATCCGGATCCTTCATCGCCAGCAAAACTTGTGCGCGCCGGGCAATTCGCTGTTCGGTCCGGCCATCGCGAACCAATTGGCCGATCTCCCGCTCGTCCGATTCATTCAAACGGATGGTTCTTGGTTTGCGTCTTCTCATACGAAACCCTCGGCAGATTTGGTACGAGAAGTATACGGTTCTTTAAGGTTCGACGACTATGTAACATTACTTTTCGAACACACCACTAAGTACAAGCACGGAAGTCCTGTTAGGTGCCGTCTGGATTTTAGCTTGGAATTCGCTTGCACATCTAACGAAACTAATGGGTTTGCACTTAGTACCTGAACTTGCTTAAGTTGTAGGGCCGAGATAAGATGGGCGGATGCCAAACGAAAAGCATCTGGTTCATCTTTCGGAAGCCGAGCGGAAGAAACTGTTAGCGGTCATCTCGAAAGGTCGTAATAAAGCCGTGGTGATCCAACGGGCGCACATTCTGCTCAAGGTCGACGAAGGCAAACCCGACGGCGAGATCAGCCAGATGCTCTACATCAGCGAGCAGACCATCCGGCGGACGCGGCTGCGCTTTGAGCAGGAAGGGATACAAACGGCCCTGGACGACAGGCCGCACCCTTCCAGGGAACCCATGCTGGATGCGAAACAAGAAGCGCATTTAATTGCCTTGGCCTGCAGTGCGCCTCCGGCCGGGCAGGCGCAGTGGACGCTGGAGCTGCTCACGAAGCGACTGATGGAAGAAGACGAGAGTCTGCACGTCTCGCCCGAAACGGTTCGGTTACTGCTAAAAAAAACAAACTCAAACCTTGGCAAGTAAAGAGTTGGTGCATTCCCGAAGTCACGCCAACCTTTCTGTGTCAGATGGAAGCGATTCTAAAATTGTATCAGCTACCCTATGATGCCAGGCACCCGATGGTCTGTTTCGACGAAAAAAGCGTGCAATTACTGGCTCAAATTACTCAGCCACTTCCTCCCCGGCCAGGTCATCCGGCCCGGCAGGATTATGAATACCGACGAAACGATACGCGCAACCTGTTTGTGCTGGCGGAACCTAAGGCCGGATTTCGGCAAGTGCTGGTCACCTCGCGACGAACCAAAGTCGACTTTGCCCGGATGATGCGCTACTTGGTGGATGGGCTCTATCCGGAAGCGGAGTACATCGATGTAGTCATGGATAACTTGAACACTCATCGCTACAATTCCTTGGTCGAGATCTTCGGCCGGGCAGAAGCCGAGCGGATCATCAGCCGTTTACATTTTCACTTTACACCTGAGCACGCCTCCTGGCTCAACATGGCCGAAATCGAATTGAGCGTATTATCCAAACAATGCCTGGCCCGTCGCCTTCCGACGGAATGGAACCTGACTACGGAGATCATCGCCTGGGAGCAAGCGAGGAATCAGAAGAAAGCAACAATCCGTTGGAACTTTACCGTTGACGACGCACGGCAAGTTTTCAAAGAATATTACCCTACAGCTTTAACTTGTTAAGGAACTAGTCGGTTGCCGGAAGATACTATTCCCGTCAGAAATCCCGGTCGGTGGGACTGCCGGGAATTTGTTTGATCTTATAAGGGGTGACCTGATAGACGTAGTAGTTCAACCAGTTCGCAAACAGCAGGTTGGCATGGCTGCGCCAGCTCACGAGCGGCGGGCGGGAGGGGTCGTCGCCGGGGAAATAGTTGGCCGGGAGGCAGATGGGCAGCCCCTGCCCGCGGTCGCGGTCGTATTCGCCCTTGAGGGTGAGCGGATCGTACTCCGAATGGCCGGTCACGAAGGTGTGCCGCCCGTCCCTGGTGGCGGCGAGGTAGATGCCGGCCTGCTCGGATTCAGCCAGGATGACGAGGTCGGCCACGCGCTCGAGATCGGCGCGGCGGATTTCGGTATGGCGCGAGTGCGGGGCGGGAAAAACGTCGTCGAAGCCGCGCACCAGCTTGTTGTAGCGTTCCAGCACCCGGTGCGGAAAGACCCCGAACATCTTCTCGGGCAGGGGATATTTGGGGACTCCATAGCGATGATATAAAGCCGCCTGTGCGCCCCAACAGATATTAAGCGTGGCAAACACATGGGCCTCGGCCCAGTCCAGAATGTCCTTCAACTCGGGCCAATAGTCCACCTCTTCGAAGCCCATTTGTTCGACGGGCGCGCCGGTGACGATGAGACCATCGAACTTCTGACGACGCACCTGCGCAAAAGATTTGTAATGGTTGATCAGGTGCTCATCGGAGATATTTTTCGACTTATGGGAGTCGGTATGCAGGAGGGTCACCTCGACCTGCAGGGGAGAATTACCCAGCAGGCGCAGGAGCTGCGTCTCGGTGGCGATCTTGGTGGGCATGAGGTTCAGGATGGCAACGCGCAGCGGGCGGATATCCTGGTGGCGGGCACGCTCTTCGCCCATCACAAAGATATTCTCGCTTTCCAAAACGGCACGGGCAGGGAGTGTTTCAGGAATTCGGACGGGCATAGGTTCTCCTCTTGCAGAAGCCGGAAGGGTGGATGGAAGAAAACGATCCACCCTTCCGACCGGTTATTCATGATCATGAAAGCGCCTGATCGAGGTCCCACAAGATATCGTCAATGTCTTCGAGGCCGATGGACAGGCGGATAAAATCGGGGGTCACGCCCGCAGAGACCTGTTCCTGCTCGCTCAACTGGCTGTGGGTGGTGGTGGCAGGATGGATGGCCAGGCTGCGGGCATCTCCAACATTGGCAAGGTGGCTGAAGAGCTGCAGGCTTTCGATGAATTTTTTGCCGGCCGGCGCGCCGCCCCGGATGCCGAAGCCCAGGATCGCGCCGGGTCCCTTGGGGAAGTATTTACGGGCGCGCTCGTAATCAGGATGACTCTTGAGGCCCGGGTACATCACCCAGCTGACTTTGGGATGCTTCTCGAGAAATTCGGCGGCGGCCTGGGCATTCTGAACGTGGCGCTCGAGGCGCAGGCTGAGGGTCTCGATGCCCTGGATGGTCTGCCAACTGTTGAAAGGGGCCTGGCAGGAGCCATAGTCGCGCAAGATCTGTACACGGGCTTTGATAATGAAGGAAGGCAGCCCGATGGAAGGCAAATCGGCATAGACCAGGCCGTGATAAGACGGGTCGGGGGTGGTGAAGTTAGGGAAGCGCTCGTTGTGCCAGTCGAAATTGCCGCCATCTACAATGGCGCCGCCGATGGTGGTGCCATGCCCGCCGATGAACTTGGTGGTGGAGTGGGTGATGATGTTGGCGCCCCACTCGAAGGGCCGGAAGAGATAGGGGGTGGCAAAGGTATTGTCGATCACCAGCGGGATCTTGTATTTCTTCGCAACCGCCGAGACTTCCTCAAAGGGGAAAACGGAGAGGTCGGGGTTGCCGAGCGTCTCGCCGTAAATGATCTTGGTATTGGGACGGAGGGCCTTCTCGAAGTTCTTCGGGTCGGTGGGATCGACCAGAGTGACGTCGATGCCGATGCGCGGGAAGGTGTAATTGAACTGGTTGTAGGTGCCGCCATACAGGCGGCTGCTGCTGACAATGTGATCGCCCGCGCCGCACAGCGCGAAAACCGTCAGGGCCTGGGCCGCGTGACCGGAACTTACGGCCAGGGCGCCTACGCCGCCTTCCAGGTCGGCCAGGCGTTGTTCGAGCACATCGGTGGTGGGGTTCATGATGCGGGTATAGATGTTGCCCAGCTCTTTCAGAGCGAACAGGTTGGCGGCGTGCTCGGTGCTCTTGAACTGGTAGCTGGTCGTCTGGTAGAGCGGGACAGCCCGGCTGCCGGTGGTGGGGTCGGGGGAATAGCCGGCGTGCAGCTGCCGGGTGGCGAAGCCGTACTTGCGTTTTGTTTCAGATGCAGACATAATCTTTTCTCCTCTTATATATTGATAAATGTGGGATAACCCGCATTCCGTAATACCCATTGGGGCGACGACGAGAATTTTCTAATATCCATTGCACATAAGCCATACTCCTCATGGTGATCGTTCCATCCAGGCCGTGAAAATCAAAGAGACCTCTTCTGTGATGAAGAGGTCTCGCCTGCCTTAAAGCCAGCCTCTCATCTTCCAGATCATACTGCCGGAATTGGCACCTTGGCTTGCGCCAGGTTGTCGAGGTTTCACAGGGCCGGACCCTCCACCTCTCTGGATAAGAACGTATCGGTTTTATTCAGTTGTCAGTACGCTGTTTTGAACTCAACTATTTCTCGTACCGTAGAACACAGACGCCGCTGATTGCACGGAGTTACAAAAAATAAAAAGCCCCTTCCGGATATGAAGGGGCTACGTTAATTTAACAAAAAAACAGCCTCTCATCTTCCAGATCATACTGCCGGAATTGGCACCTTGGCTTGCGCCAGGTTGTCGAGGCTTCACAGGGCCGGTCCCTCTGCCTCTCTGGATAAGAGCATTCGTGCAATATTCAGTTGTAACTTAATTGGCCGGTTTATATCACAACCGATCGAATTAAGTCAAGGATTGATTTGGGGTAACTACTTCATGCTCACCGCGGCTTCCGCTACTTCTTCCTGCTTCTTGAACTGGCTCATATACAGGTTGTAATAGAAACCCTGTTTGTCCATCAGTTCATTATGTTTGCCTCGTTCGATGATCGTACCGTTGTCGAGGACCAGGATCATGTCTGCATTGACGATGGTGCTCAGACGGTGAGCGATCACGATGGAAGTGCGACCCTTGAGCAGTATGTCGAAGGCGTTCTGGATAAGGCGCTCGGTGCGCGTGTCAACAGAAGAGGTCGCTTCATCCAGGATCAGGATGCGGGGATCCGCTAAAGCGGCCCGCGCAATCGAGAGCAGCTGCCGCTGTCCCTGCGAAAGACCTGAGCCGCGTTCGCCTAAAACCGTTTGATATTTTTGAGGCAGGCGCTCGATGAACGCATCGGCACGCGCCAGCCTGATGGCGTCCATGACCTCCTCATCGGTGGCATCCGGACGGCCGAAGCGCACATTATCCATCACGGTCGTGCTGAATAGGAATGTATCCTGCAGGACGATGCCGATTTGCCGGCGAATGGACTCGGCCTTTACGTCGCGCACGTCCACGCCATCGATCTTGATCGAGCCGCTGGTCACATCATAGAACCGCGGCAGCAGGTTGATGATGGTGGTCTTGCCCGCGCCGGTCGGCCCGACGATGGCGATGGTCTGCCCGGGCTGGGCCGTGAACGAGACATCCTTCAACACGGGCACCCCATCTTCGTATTCGTGGGAGACGTGCTCGAATTCCACTTTGCCCAGGATCTTCGACAGCTCTTTGGCGCCCGGTTTGTTCTGCACGGCGGGCACTTCATCGAGCAGGCCAAAGATGCGCTCGGCCCCTGCGATGGCGTTCTGGATGTTGCCCCATAAGACAGCGATCTGTTGGATCGGCTGGTTGAAGCGCTGGACATAAGCCAGGAAGGTTACGATCAGGCCGAAAGTCACAACGGTGCCCATCAAGGTCTGCCCCTTGAGCATGTACCATCCGCCCACGCCGGTGACGATCGCAAGCGCTATATAACCGAGCGCTTCCAAAGTCGGCGAGAGCGCCGAGGTATAGGCTACAGCCCGCACGTTTGCATCGCGGTTGGCCGCGTTGACCCCCTTGAAATTTTCGATGTTCTCATCCGCGCGGTTGAAGGCCTGGACTTCGCGCACGGCCGCGATACTCTCCTGCAGTTCGGCGTTTACGTTCCCGATCTCGGTACGCGTTTTACGAAATGCCTTGCGCGCCTGGTCGGAGAAGTAAAGCGTGGCCAGGAACATGATGGGCGAAACAGCCAGCGAGAGCAGGGCGAACGGCAAATTGCTGGTAAACATATTGTAGGCAACCCAGATTAAAAGCAGCACGCCGCTAAAGACATTGACGAGCGCAAACGAGATGGCTTGCTCGATCGCGGAAGTGTCGTTGGTGATACGGCTCATCAAGTCACCTGCCTCATTCACCGAGTAAAAGCTCAGCGAAAGCTGGTGCAGCCGCTCGAACACATCCACGCGCAGGGCGCGCAGCACGTGCTGGCCCGACCACGACATCGTGAAGAAAGTGAGACCGGTAAGCAGGGAGCCCATGATGAAAAGTGAGATCAAGATCAGTATCAACCGGGCAAGGCCGGCGACGCGTGCGTCGTTCGTCATGGTGGCCAGGACCGGCGGGATAAACCCGCCCACCCGGTAAGCACTGGTAACGATCCATTGCGTGCCGCCAAGCTTGGCCGGGTCGGACACGAGCCAGCAGCTGGCTGCCGATGCCTGGGCCTCCGGGCTGATGGCAGTGGAAAAGGAGCCGAAGCTGCTGTTTGCGCCCAGCGGGACGAGGAAACAGTCCGTTGCCTGGCCGATGAGTTCCGGTGAAGTGACCTGCGTCCAGGTTGCAACGACCACGAACAGGATTGCCAGGACGGCGGCCAGCCCAAAACGTCCGAAGTAACCGCCCATCCGCAAGAGCGTGGAGCTCAGCTTGCGCGGCTTGAGGGTTTCCTGATTAAGCATGTTGCCGAAACGGCCGGGACCACCCATCATAGGTTATCTCTCCTCCAGCGCATGCTCGTGTTCCTGTTCATACGCCAATATTTGTGAATTATATATTTCTGCATAGATCGGTTCATTTTCCATTAAGTCGGCGTGCTTGCCCTGGGCTACGACCCTGCCCTTATCGAGCACGAGGATTTTGTCGGCGCTCATCACTGTGCTGATGCGCTGCGCGATGACAAAGGAGGTGCGGTTTTCCATAAGCTTGTCGAGTGCGGCCTGGATCAAGGATTCGGTCTGCAGGTCCACGCTGGAGGTTGAGTCGTCCAGGATCAGGATGCGCGGGTTGAGCAGCAGGGCGCGGGCAATTGCCACCCGCTGCTTCTGCCCGCCGCTGAGCGTTGTGCCGCGCTCGCCGACGTGTGTGTTGTAGCCTTCCGGGAATGACATGATGAAATCATGCGCCTGGGCGGCCTTGGCCGCGGCCATCACATCTTCATCGCTGGCATCCGGGCGGCCAAAGGCGATGTTGTCATGGACCGTTCCGCTGAATAATGTGGTCTCCTGCAGCACGATGCCGATCTGTTTGCGAAGCGAGTCCACTTTGATGTCGCGCAGGTCGTGCCCGTCAACGGTGATCTTGCCCTCGGTTGGATCATAGAAGCGCGGCAATAAGTTGATGATGGTGCTCTTGCCGGAACCGGTGGCGCCCAGCAGGGCGATCCGCTCGCCGGGTTTCGCCTCGAAGGTCACTTCGCTCAGGACAGGCTCGCCGCCGGTGAAATAGCGGAAGGTCACGTTCTCAAACCGCACCTCGCCTTTCACAGATGGCAGTTCAATGGCATCAGGCTTATCCACAATATCTGACTTGGCATCCAGGATCTCAAAGATGCGGTCCGCGGAGGCGGCGGCCTGCCCGAACTGGGTGATGATGAAACCAAGCTGCGCGACCGGGAAGAAAAGGTAGACCAGATATAGCGAGAACTCCTGCCATTCGCCGAGGGTCAGCGTGGCGGTGATGATCTGTTTCCCGCCTACATAAAGGATGGCGGCCTGGCCCAGGTTGGCCACCAGGAAGATCATGGGGAACAGGAAGGTGAACAGTTTCGCGACAGAGATGGCCTGACTCATCAGGTCATCGGCGGCGCGGCGGAATTTTTTCTGTTCCTGTTTCTCGCGGGTGAAGGCTTGAATGACCTTGATGCCTGCCAGGTTTTCCTGCAGGATGGTATTCAGCGCCGAGAGCTTGATCTGCACCTTCGTGAATAACGGCTGGGCGGCGCTGCCAAAGATCAGGAACAGCACCAGGGCAATTGGCAGGATGGGCATGGCGGTCCACGCCAACGAGACGTTGGTCGAAAAGAGGATGATGATGGTGCCCACCAGCAGGATGATGGCGCCAACCAGCTGCAATAGCCCCTGTCCGATAAAGAGTCGTAGTTTTTCAACATCGTCCGTGGCCCGTATCATCAACTGGCCGGTCTGGTTCTTATCGTGATAAGAGAACGACAGGCCCTGGATCTTTGCGTACAGGTCGTTGCGCAGGTCGTAAGCCACGGACTGCGAGTTCTTCTCTGCCCAGAAGGCTTGCAGGAAGGCAAAGACCCCGCGAAATACCGCCAGGATGAAAATGGCGACGATGGATCCTATTAGAGCCTGGGGAGCATTGGCCAGGTTGGTATTCAATTGAGAAACGAGTTGATCTTTCGTCCAGGCTGCCGGGTAGCTGAGGGCGGTCAGGATTTTGGGCAGGGCCTGTGCCATGAAGCCGGATGGGATCTGTTTAAGCGCCTGCAGGATCTGCGAGGCCACATAACCGCTGGTGACCGCGTCGATGATGCGACGGATCATGCTTGGCACGGCCAGCTGCGCCAGGGTGGCTACCACCAGAAAGAGATAAGGCAGCACAGCCTCGCGCCCGGTGTGGGCGAGATATCTGACAGCTCGTTCTATGGAGCCGGTGCCAGAGGGACGGTTCCGGCCTGTCCGGGACATGGGTCTGGATGCGGTTGCTTGCATAAAGTTCCTTTCGAGATGAAATTACTGATATTTGAAGAACAAAAGTCCTTACCATTTGTCATTGTCGAAGATCCTTGTGCTCTTTAAGGGCGAGCGCTTTTTGCGAAGCAATCTCGTGTATTTAGAGCACGGACTTGAGACATTATCCATTCAAAAACCAGTGGATAATTTAGACACTGGATAAGCAGAGAATAGGGACTGGAAAGCGGAAAGTAGATATTCGGGATTCGAGGATCGAGGGCCCGCAAGTTGTTGAAGATGGGATATCTATCTGCTATTTGCCCGTTCCAAAATTAGTTGGAAGTATAGAGTCTGCTTGTGAATTGAATGTGAACAGGCTATGGAAATCTGCATCAGCCCCTAGGCAGGCACTTGGGTGTGATCCAGCTTGCGCGCGGCTTCCGTAAGTATCACCAGCGCATCCGCGATCTTCTGGCGGTCCTTCTCCTCGAGTGTCTCAGCAAGCCTGTCCATCCAGCGGTAGCGCTCGCCCATGCCGCTTTCCACCAAAGCCTTGCCCTTTGACGAGAGTTGGATTTGCTTGGCACGCCGGTCGCGGGGATCTTCAGCGCGCTCGATCAGCCCGGCCTGTACCAGGTTATCGACATGCTGGCTGGCTGCCGCCGATGAAATCTCGAACCGCTCGCTGATCTCTGAAATACCGCAGTTGCCGCGATAGAACAGCTGCATCAGGATGCTGAACTGTGGCATGGACAGGCCGGTTGCTTTTGCATGATGCGCCCAGCCGCGCATGGAATAATGAGTGGATACATCCATCCACGAACGGAGAGCTTTCGATAATAAGATATGTTCAGTCATATTTAAGCCTTCTTTTTAGTTAAGCGGGCTTAAATTTATATGTTTATATCCATTTTGTCAAGATTCGGGAGTGTAAGAGGATCATTAGAATTTTTAGGTTGCTGGATGGAGGGGCATTTCGTTATAATGGTCTGCAATTCGATAGAGGACATTCATGAAGCGAATAAGCTCCCTTATAGGTTTGATGATATTTTTGCTCCCGGCCTGCGGCACCCCCGCGCTAGCACAGCCTACCGGATTGCCAACTATTCATCCGATTTTATGGACGCCCACGGCAGAAATTCAATTAGCCAGTGCATGGGGACAAAAGACGTCAATGCCCACCGCGCGATCGGAGATGCCTGCCGTTGAATTGAATGGGCTCATCTATGTGCCGGGCGGATTCGGCCCGGTTCCTGGCGGACTGGCCAACGGGAAAGGCCCGGTCACGACTTTTGACGCTTACGACCCGGCTGTTGACCGGTGGCGGTCACTGGCGCCCATGCCCGAGCCAAGGCATCATCTGATGCTGACAACTTATCACGGAAAGACCTATGTTTTTGGCGGGTTCATAGCTCCGTGGATTACACAGTCCAATGCCTGGGTTTATGACCCCGCTGCAAATCAATGGACGGTGCTGAAAGACATGCCAGCGCCTCGAACCGCCGGTGCAGCGGTAACCTTGGGAAATTATATTTATCTGGTGGGAGGCACCACTTCCCATGGCAGCCTGGTGCTGCCTACGTGGCGTTACGATCCGGAGATGGACTCGTGGAAAAACATGGCACCGCTTCAGGAACCGCGCGAACATAATGCGGCGGTGGTATTGGATGGCCGCATTTATGCTTTGGGCGGAAGATGGACAACGACTCTGAATTCCGTGGAGATCTATGACCCGGCTAAAGACCTATGGACCTATGGACCGGAAATGTTAGCGGCGCGCGCGGGTTTCGGTGCGACCGTTATGAACGGCAGGATTTATGTGGCAGGCGGTGAGCTAATACAGATTCTACAGACCCTCAACAGCGTGGAGGTGTTCGATCCTGCTGTCGGAAGTTGGGCACAGTTACCCCCCATGCCCAATAAATTGCACGGTGTGCCGATGGTGGGTATCAATGGCGAACTGTACATCTTCGGTGGCTCCGGCCGCTCGGCAGACGTTATTAATTGGGGGCGTGTCTTTGCCTTTCGGCCCTGAAAATAGACCGCCTGCTCCCGGAATCCGGACCCTTGCTTGCGGTGTAGAGCATGGCCTAAAGAGTGAACAGCACAATGGCGATCATGGCCGCGGCAATGCCGATCCACTGCGTGCGTGAGAGACGCTCTTTGAGAATGAGCCACGCCAATATCACGGTCAGGCCGGGATAAAGCGAGCTGAGCACGGCGGAGATATCCAGCCGCCCGGCCTGCCCGGCGAGGATGAAGAACAGATTGCCTCCAATGTCGAGGATGCCATACAAAAGGATCAGTGGCCAGGCGATCTTCTCAACCTTCCAGCTTTCGCGGCGGAGGGCTATATACAGCGCAAGGATGAGCACGCCGCCCAGGCGGGAAGCCGCCATGGGCCACAAGGTGTCCACCCGCGTGGCGCTGTGGATCAGCACGAAGTAAAGGCCAAAGCCCACACCGGCCAGCAGGGGCAGCCGCAGGTCCGCGATGTGAGACAGGATGTCTTTAACTCCGTCTTTGCTCTGTGAAATCAGCCAGACTGCCGCAAACGCAAAGCCAAAGCCGACGAAAGTCAGCAAAGTGGGAAGGCTCTCCGTAAGTGAGCCGATGACAACGGGCAGGATGGCTGCCAACAATGCTGAGACGGGCGCTGCAATGCTCATCAGGCCCTTTGTCATGGAGTGATAGAGCAGAAGCAAGCCGGTTGTGCCGAACGCGCCGGCCACCAGGGAAACCACCCAGATCGTCCATGCGGGGACAGGCGGCCAGATGAACAGCGCCGCGACCAGGATGATAATGGTACCGATCACCTCACCATAGAAGACGGCGCGGTAGGCGCCGGTTCTCCGGCTGGCCAGCCCGCCTGTGAAGTCTCCCGCGCCCCACGAGATCGCGGAGGTAAGACCAAATAAAATGGATAACAAATCCTTCCCTTTCTGATCTCTCCGTGGAAAAGTCTGCTGATTATAGATTAAACGTTACCACGCAGTGCTTCATACCCGGTCTCCCCGCCTATGCTCATTTTTTCGAAATCTTTCATGCTTTTCCCGCAGCCCGGGCCCTATCCAATACTTTTTGCGCATTCTTCACAAGCGGCATGTCGATCATCTTTCCATCCAGCGCGTAGGCGCCAGCGCCTTTGGATTGGCTGGCTTCGAACGTTTCAACGATCCGGCGGGCGTTCGCAATCGCTTCGGCCTGCGGCGTGAAAGCCGATTGAACGGGCTCCACCTGTGCAGGGTGAATGATCTGCTTGCCTGTGAAACCCAGCCGGGCACCAAACTCCGATTCAGCGCGCAGGGCTTCGAGATCCTTAAAATCAATCGTTACAATGTCGATCGCCTGCAGACCAAAGGCTGCCGCGGCGGTCACGGAGGCCTGGCGAGCATACAGCAGTTCGGTTGCCTCCACCGTGCGCGTCGCACCGATGGACGCCGCAAAATCCTCGCCTCCGAAGATGATCGCGTCCAGGCGCGGATGCGAAGCGATTTCCTTCAGGTTGAGAATCCCTTTGGCCGTCTCCACGTCAACAAGCAGACGGATCGATTTGAGCGGCCAACCGTTTTTTAGTTCGGCGGCTTCGATCAGCTCACTCGCCCATTGGATCTGTTTCAGCTCTTCGAGCTTGGGGATCACAATACCATCGGGACGGTAAGGCAATACGGCTTGAATATCAGCCTGTTCCAGGCCCGACCCCACCGCGTTGATACGCGCTAGTTTTTCCGAACTGCCAAACTTTAATTCCTGTAAAGCCCTGGCAATTGAGGTGCGGGCTTCGGCCTTCTTGTTTATGGCTACACCGTCTTCCATGTCCATGCAGATGGAATCAACGCCAAGAGTGAGGGCCTTTTCGATCTTATGGCGATCATCGCCGGGCATGTATAACAACGCGCGTCGTGAATGCATACATTCTCCGTTAGGGGTTGAAGGTTGGAAAGTTCAAAGGTTGAAGGTCTGGAAGGCCAGCCTGCCAAAGCTCGAACGCGAAAACATTTTAACGCTTAAGGAACATTGCCGTCCGCTCCATCTCGATCACGGTCGTTCTGTCCGGCTTCCTGCCCCAGTGCTTTAGACGCACTATGCCCACCTCAGGCCGGGACTTCGACTCGCGCTTCTCCAACACCTCACTCTCGGCATAGATCGTGTCGCCGTGAAAAACCGGATGAGGGCTCACCACCTTGTCGTAACCAAGCGTTGCCACGATGGTCCCCTCGGTCAGGTCGGGGACGCTCAGGCCGACGACCAGGCCCATGATAAAGATGCCGTTGACAATGCGCTGCCCAAATTCCGTCCTGCCGGCAAAATCCTCGTTGAGATGCAGCGGCTGGGTATTCATGGTGAGCGTGGAGAACAGCACATTGTCCATCTCGGTCACCGTCCGCCCGAGACTGTGGTGAAAATGCTGTCCCACTTCGAGCTCTTCGTAAAATTTACCGGGCATGTCGCCTCCTTGCGAAGACCATCATTGGTTGTCCATTTGTGTGATCGGGAACCGGCCCCAGGTGCGGGCAGCCTCGGCGCGCATAAACTTACTCATGTTCGGCCTCGATCTCGATCAGGATCTTTTCGCGCTCGACGGTCTGTCCCTGTTTCACCAGCACAGCTTTGACCGTGCCATTTTTCGGAGCCTGGATACGGATCTCCATTTTCATGGCTTCCAGCACCAGCAGAGTCTGCCCCTTCCGGACCGTGTCCCCGGCGCTGATGTTCACGGCCCTTACCTGACCCGGCATCGGAGCGGCTAATTCCGAGGTCTGATCGTGGCCGGGAGCCGCCGCCTTGACCCCGGTGGCCTTTGTGAGGACAGAGGTCTTTCCGTCAACGGTCACCCAACGCTGCGCGGCCACCGAGGAAACATAGGCGACAACACGCCGGTCGTCGATAAGCAAATCGAGCCTCCCGTTTTCGGCGCGCAAGAGCTCAACATGAAAGGTTCTATCGCCAAGCGCGGCGATATAGCCTTTTCCCGAGGGGCTGACATCCAGCATTTGCTCATCGTAGGTGATCTTCATGATACGTTTTGCCGTCAACCGGGAAGCGATAGATATGATCTTCGCTTCCCTCGGATCTTATTGGTCATGAACTTCCCATTCTAAAGCCGCTGGGTTCTTTCCACGGGCTGTACGGATCCGGCTCGTTTTGGTTCGCAACCAGCCGCTTGTTTTCGGGGAATATCATTTCAGCCAGCGAGGCAGCGATCAGCGATTCGAAAGAGGGTTTCGGCGGCGTCCAGTTCAGTTTGGTCTCCACCCAGCGAGTTGTAACCTCGCCATTTTGGAAATCGGGGTGAGCCAGGATGGCGCCCAAAAAGTCAATATTGGTGGCTACGCCGTGGATCACATACTCTTTCAATGCCGCCTGCATGCGCTGGATGGCCCTCTTGCGGTCCTCGGCCGAAACGATCAGCTTGGCGAGGAGAGGATCGTAGAAGTGTGTCACTTCGCTGCCTGCTGTAAAACCTAAGTCGAGGCGAATGCCCGGACCCGCCGGCTCAACGACCTGCAGCAGCCTGCCTGTGCTAGGCAGAAAGTTATTCGCGGGCTGCTCGGCATAGATCCGGCACTCCAGGGCGTGGCCGCGCTGTGTGAATTGATCCTGCGAAAAGGGGAAGGGCTCACCCGCTGCAACGCGGATTTGCCAGTGGACCAGGTCGAGCCCCACCACGGCTTCCGTGACGGGATGTTCCACCTGCAGGCGGGTGTTCATTTCGAGAAAGAAAAAAGAAGAAGAAACGGGATCGTAAATGAACTCAACGGTGCCGGCATTGGTATAGCCGACCGATTTGGCGGCTGCCACCGCGGCCGCTCCCATTTGGCCGCGCAGTTCCGGAGTGAGCAGGGGCGAAGGGGTTTCTTCGATGATCTTTTGGTGACGGCGCTGCACCGAGCATTCGCGCTCGAAAAGATGGACGAGATTTCCGTGCTGATCGCCAAAAACCTGGAATTCGATGTGATGCGCATTGGCAAGGAATTTCTCGATGAGCAGCCGGTCATCACCAAAAGCATTCATGGCCTCGCGGCCGGCCGCTTCGAGAGCTTCGGCCAGCTCGCTTTCCTCATTGACAATGCGCATGCCCTTGCCGCCCCCGCCTGCGGCGGCCTTGATCAGGACAGGATAGCCTATCTCGGCAGCGGCCCTCCCAAAATCTTTTGCGGTTGTGAGGCCCTCGCGACCGGGAATAGTGGGGACGCCCGCCTGCTGCATGCGCCTCTTTGATTCGGCCTTGTCACCCATGAAGCGGATGGCAGCTGGTGAAGGACCGATAAAGACGAGACCCGCCCGGCTCACGGCCTCGGCAAAGGCTGCATTCTCAGACAAAAAGCCGTAGCCGGGATGAATAGCCTGCGCGCCGGTCTGCTGCGCAGCGGCAATGATCTTTTCGATGTTGAGATAAGACTTTTTGGGTGCGGAGGCACCCAGCAGCACTGATTCATCTGCAAAGGAGACATGCAGGGCATCTTTGTCCGCTTCTGAATAAACGGCCACCGTGCGGATACCCATTTCCCTGCAGGCGCGCAGGATGCGGATGGCGATCTCGCCGCGATTGGCGACCAGGATTTTGGAGAACATGAGTCTATTTCACGCGCCTTAATTGGGTCTCCACGGCTTTGGTTTCACCTCCCTCGGGACTGATATTGTAGGCCGTGATCGCCAGGTGGTCGGGATCGATCAATTCAAGCTCGGTGCGCCATCCCCAATCGGGGCCGCCGACCGGGTCGGGGTAGCTGCCCAGGACAAAGAAGCCGTTTTCTTTCTGGTTCCCGATGCAAAACATATTGGCGGTGTTGTTGTGGAAGCTATCCAGCCAGCTGGCTTCGTACTGATTGAGGGTCGTGTTAAAGCCGAAAGTGAAAAGCCCGTGCACAGGCTCCCCGTCAATCGAGCTTTGATATAGATAAAGTGCAAAGCGGCCTTCCAGGATCAGTTGGATGCTGCCCTGTGTTGGGGATTCGTGCGGCGCGGCGCCCTGTTCCAGCCAGGTGAGGGTCTTGCCCGCCCAGCCTCCGACAAGCTGGGCAAGGAAATGATGAGGGCTGCCGGATAATTTGGATTGTTCGAAGGTCATGGTTTGATCCTATTCACGACAGGGTACTGCATAGCGCTCCTGCACTCACCACTTTCCACTTCCTATTTCTCTACATCCGAAACACGCCAAAGTTATGATCTTCTGCCGGGGCGTTCAACACCACAGATAAAGCCAAACTTAGGACCTGCCGGGTATCGACGGGATCAAGCACACCGTCGTCCCAGAGACGGGCGGTGGAATAATAGGGATTGCCTTCATGTTCGTATTTGTCAAGGATGGGATGCTTGAACTCATCCGCTTCCTGCGGGAACAGGGCGGGCTTGCCTTCACGCGCAAGCTGCTCCTGTTTGATGGTGAGCAGCACATTGGCGGCCTGCTCGCCGCCCATCACGCTGATGCGAGCGTTGGGCCACATCCACAGGAAGCGCGGGGCGTAGGCGCGTCCGCTCATGGCATAGTTGCCGGCGCCGAAGGAGCCGCCAATCACAACGGTCAACTTGGGGACACGGGTATTCGCCACGGCATGCACCATCTTGGCGCCATCCTTGGCGATGCCGCCGGCCTCGTATTCGCGTCCGACCATGAAGCCGGTGATATTCTGCAGGAACAGCAGCGGAACGCCGCGCTGGTCGCACAGCTCGATGAAATGAGTCCCTTTGAGCGCAGACTCGCTGAACAGCACACCGTTATTGGCGATGATGCCCACCGGGATAGCCATGGATGCGCGCAAAGCCGCAGACCAGGGTGGCGCCGTAGCGGGCTTTGAATTCGCGGAACCGGCTGCCATCCACCAGGCGGGCGATGATCTCGCGCACGTCGTAGGTCTGCCGGAAGCTGGCGGGCAGGATGCCGTACAAATCATCAGAGGCGTATAAAGGTTCTTCAGTGGGAGCCACCTCGAGCGAGGAAAGAAACGGTTTGATATCCGCAGGCTGCAAGGTTTCAACAATGTCGCGCAGGATCCGGAGGGCATGGTCATCATCGTCCGCAAAATGATCGGCCACGCCGCTGAGCCGGGTGTGAACATCGGCGCCGCCCAATTCTTCGGCGGTGACATCTTCTCCGGTGGCGGCTTTGACAAGAGGCGGACCGGCGAGGAAGATGGTACCTGTGCCTTTGACGATCACCGCCTCATCGCTCATGGCGGGGACGTAGGCGCCGCCGGCAGTGCAACTGCCCATCACGGCCGCGATCTGCGGGATCTTCCGGGAGCTCATGCGGGCCTGGTTATAGAAGATGCGGCCAAAGTGAGCGGCATCCGGGAAGACTTCGTCCTGCAGCGGCAAGAACGCCCCGCCGGAATCGACCAGATAGAGGCAGGGCAGGTAATTCTCTTCCGCGATCTGCTGGGCACGCAGATGCTTTTTGACGGTCATGGGGAAATAGGACCCGCCCTTGACCGTGGCATCGTTGGCAACGATCATCACCTGGCGCCCGCTGACACGTCCGATGCCGGTAACGATGCCGGCCCCCGGCGCGGCGAGCGATTTCGCATCGCCTGCCCCCGAGGCCTCCCCGTTATACATGTCCCAGGCTGCCAGCGCGGAAAGCTCGAGGAAGGGCGAGCCAGGGTCGAGCAGGCGATCAAGGCGTTCGCGCACGAACAGCTTGCCCTGCTCTTCCTGGCGCCTGCGATATTTTTCCCCGCCGCCCTGGCGTGCCAACGCGAGGCGCTCTTTGAGCTCGTGCGCGAGGAGGCGGTGGTGCTGCGCATTGGCCTGGAATTCCGAGGATGCTGGGTCGAGGTTGGAGGGGAGGATTTCCATGGGGCGAGTTTACTGCTTCTTGCATAAATCTCCAAGCTTGTTCTCATCATTATTTGGGTGAAAAAGAAAAAATTGGTTCAGATTGTTACGCAGTACCTTGTAGCATAAATTATCCCGGCTCAAGGTTTCAACGGCGAAAGGAATTTGACTGACGGCACCACTCTAGTATTACAGCTTGAGGATGGTCGTCGATGGCAGTTTTTTGCTACCTCTGGTAGCCCAATATCTGGAAACTACGTTGTAGTAAATGCTAGTGGACAGGGCTTCCTCCCTAAACAAGTTTAATAGAATACTGAGTCGTCTTTCCTTATCGGTTGCAATATAGGATCTCACCCCCGGTCGCCTGCGGCGTGCTTCGCGACCCTCTGATGGTGACCCTGCTTCGCATCCGACCGGAGAGGGGAGTTTGTTTCAGCCTGTTCGGAGTCAATTGCAGAATACAGCGTCGTTCGCCCGCATGAAACCCTACAGGCCTGTCACCCTATCAGTTCGCAGTTCAGAATGCCTGACCGCGAAGCGTGTCTACTTTCAACTGGTACTAAAAATGGGATGTAGACACAGCTCTATCACCATTGCTTTCAACTATGAACTTCAATCGCTGCACCTCGTAAACCCCGATTGAAGGCTTCCCCAATATTGGAATGGCTGATACCACGGCATTCGCCGGCCGGCATTCCCGCACTGACGGGGCTTAAACCTTCAATCCATTCCACCATTCCACCGGAGAAACTTTCAGACATTCATCTGCCAACGTTTTCGCCGATGGAGTCTTCAACTTCGAACGGCATGTGTCGATCCACTCCTGTACATTGTTATGGCCCTGGGTCTTGTATTCGTTGGCTTGGATCAAACATTCGAGCAGATCGGCATCGTGGCAAACCGCCGCTTCCGGGCTTTCATTCTTTTCGAAATTCTCGAGCAGCGCACTCAAGGAGGCGGAGATTTCCCCTGGTAGAGGAGCAAGCTGATCCTTAGTCACCTGTATTTCGATGGGACTCGGCTTGATATATCTCTGGCTGATCTTGTGCAGGTCGGTCAACCTCGCCTCACTCATATCGTGGAACAAGCATATGCTGGCGCACAACTCCGCATCCAGGCCTTCCATTGTGGCGATTAGGTAACCCAAGATGGCGGTGCGAAAGGAGTGCTCAGCCACGCTTTCGGGGTTCTTGATCCCGGCTAGCCACCAGCCGCTGCGGGCGACCCTCTTCAACATTCCGATCTCATAGAGGAATTTTGCGGTTTCGTTCATGAGAGGTTCTGCTCCTTAAGTTGGTTTATCAATGCCTGTCTCTCGATCTCAAAGACGGGATCGCCTTCAGGGGTACTGTTCAGGAACTCCCTTATGAATTGGACATTTTCATCTGAGAGGATCCTTCTCTCCTGGCCAACTTCGCATAACAGTCGCCTCAGTGTCAGGAGGTCTAGCGCCCAGCCGATCCTGTGTTCCCCAGGGGTATCCAGATGGCGCATGATCGCGCGGACAGTGCGGTCGCAGTGGGGATAGCTGATGTACACGTGATCGCCATCCGATGGCTGATCCCCATAATATTCGAGATGATAACCGAGGTTGATCGAGTCAGCTTCCCGGTCAGAGTACAGGTTTTCGATGTAAGCCTCGAGCACATCGCGCCTCTGGAATTTATAGATCAGCCCAATGATCATGCCACGCTTCACCCATTTATTGGGCTCGTCGCGAATCGCCGTTTCGAGGAATTCTGCCACGCGGTTGGTCTTCAACCGACTGATATAATACCCAGCCTGTTCACGCGTAATCAGGGCCTCGCGCGAATTGTCCCCAAGTGCCCCTTTATAGACCTCAGTCAGATTTTTGGTGATAATCTCCACCTTATCCGGTTCCGATGTGATCAATTGGAGCATGTCCTTCAGGAAGGTGGCAATTTCCACTGGCAACCCCTGGTTCAATGCATCCAGTGCACGTTCGCGGTTCGACTGGATACTACGGATCACATGGCGCGCAACGAAGTATTCATGGAAAGACCTGTGCGTGAAATGATAAGTTTCACCGCTGGTCCCCAGGCAGGAATGGGAGCAGATGTCCTCCACAACGCTGGCCAACTGGAGGTTGTACCTCCCCTGTGCGTCGAGCCGTGCGAAAAGTGAACTGATTTCGGAGTGAGAGATGGTAACCTTCTGTGTATCGCCATAGGCAAGCGTGGAAGGCAGTTTGGCCGTGAAGATCTCCCAAGCCACCTCTTCCAGTAGTTCTGATTTATCGCGCCAATGTAGTACAGATTTGGAGGCCTCATTCTTCAACCATAATCGGGTGTATTCATCGTAAAGCCTGGCGGTATTCCACTGCCCCTTCTTGAATTCGACGCCGGCGGTGTAGATGTCGGTGATCATCACTAGCAGCAAAAGGCGTTTGGACAAATCGCCGAGTTTATTATCGCGCCGGATCTCCTGTGCAATGGAGTCATATAGAGAATCCTTCTTCTGGCGGGCACACACTCTCGAGATGTAGTGTTCAACATCCTTTTGTTCAAGAGGTAACAGGCAGACTTTGTTTGGAAAATTAATATCGATAGGCGAAAAGGAGAGATGAAATTCGTAGAAATGAGTGCGGCACGAAAGCACGCCAGGGTTAAGGAAGATGTCGCTTTTAACCCTCTGCATGATCGAATCTTGGTTCAATTCACCGTGGATTTCGTCGAAGCCATCAAACAAGAATACCAGCATTCTGTTTTTTACAGCTGTACGAAATTCTTCCTCGGAGAGCAGAAGTGGATTATTCCCAGTGTGTAGATATTGATATAGCCTCTCCAACCCACGGCCGGCCTCCTGATCGATATTCAGATCGCGGCATGGGATGTAGAGCGGAACAACTGCGCTTGAGTTGTCCCGGAAGCGTCGAGCCAACTCGTAAAAAACTCGTTTCAACAGAGTGGATTTGCCCTGTCCAGGATCGCCGAGCAAAAGGACCCGATCCCCTTCCAGGATTCTCTTGATCAGGTAATCCTGCAGTTTTTCGGTCGGTGGAGAAATCAGCTGGCTCCCGGACTCCGCCTCGCCGGTCGGATATGAACACCAGCTCGGCGGGATGAAGACATCTTCCGATTCGATCAAATCCCGCACCTTTAATTGAGTAGAACCGGGGGTATTACTAGCCAGGAGTTCCTGCAGTTCATGGGTCAAGTATTGGTTAAGATACTTCTTGTGCCCCCGTTTCCATTTCGTGAATTTCTTTTTTGGGAACGCCTCGCCAACCTTTATAAAATTAATCAACAGGGTGGACAAGGCCGCAACGATCGAAATTACCACGGCGATCAATGCCAACCAACCAGCTTGCATAATAACCCTCCCTCGTTGGATAGCCGTTTATAATATTTGAGTATAACACAAAGGGGTTTAGGGGATATTTTCCCCTAAATCGCATCTACCCTGCTAGTCCGGCAAACCGCCGCGCCACTAGTCGGATAGATCAAAACTGCTGAACCAGATCTTGCCAATGTTAATGAAGCACACCTTATCACGCGATGATCGAAGGCAAGATGGATCAGTATCACTCCTCGGCGAGGAGTGTTGTGAATTCCACAGATTTATTTTCTTCCAAGAAAGCTTGAGATAGAGATTTCGAATTTTTTGGATTAATGAGATAACCAGTGTTCTCACGAATCAAAGGAGAATTTGACCCAAGCTAATTTGTACTTTGCCTGAACCAAGGATGTACTGAGTTGCCGAGGCAAGGACAAGAAAGGGACTCGTCGACAAAGGCATTTGTAGAAATTGCGGACCGCCCCTGGATAATCGATTCCGACTGAGAGACTGGGCCCTAGAAAAATTTCCCTTGTGTCTCAAATGTTCTGATGACGTACAAGCCTGCTAAAAATCACACACCATCTTTCGCAAAGGGCAAGACCATATTTATGAGCGTGTTCACCAGCTCATCCTGAACATTCCTTAGATGGTCCTGAGTAAATTTTTCAGCGTTTTGGCCGTTACCATCCAATATTGCTTGCACTAATGCCTCATGTTCGATAATGGAACGATTGATTCTGCCGGTCCTGGCGGAGAACCCTGTGCGCAAACGGTTCCATTGATCATTCAGATTTTCGATGATCTGAAGAGCACGTTGATTATGGGCCATGAGATATATGGTGTGATGTATATCCGTGTCGAGCAGGATCCACGATTCCACGTCGTTCGCATCTGCCACCTTCCGCATGGATTTTATGGTTTCTTTAAGTTTCTTGCGGAGATGCTCATCTTCACATTGAGCCGCCCTTCGAGATAATTTACCTTCGAGCGCAATCTTTATTTCAAATATCTCATTAACGTCATCCAGGGTCAGTGTGTAAACTTTCCAGCCTCGTCTTGCCTCATAAACCAATAAGCCTTCCTGTTCAATCATCCTGAAGGCTTCTCTAACCGGAGTTCTACTAATGTTTAGTTTATTAGAAATCTGAATATCTGTGAGATATTCCCCAGGCTTGAATCCCAAATTCAAGATTTGGGATTTAACATAATTGTATGCATTTTCTTGAAACGTACTTACTGATATTTTAGTGTTCATATTTTTACCTAAGTTTAGAATTCAATATATCGTATAACTTGATGTATCCTATTTCCAGGGATTGCCCTGGTGTAGGTAGATTTTTTGATCTGACATCCTACTTACTGCTAATACTTCTAAAGATGCATAAATGGCTCCTTTTTACTACAGCAAATTGTCTAAAAGTAATCAAATTTCCTGATAAATGTAAGTTGTAATGTTAATTAAAATTATCAAGCTTCGAAAAGCAGTATACTGAATTTTGCTAAACGGGCTTTTTGTTCGACCTTATCGACGCTCAGTCCCTGGTAGGCGAGGAAGCCTACCATTTCCCCTAAAAGAAAAAAAACCAATTCGAGGGCCATTCCAAATACAATTATAGCATATTTTGCGCTAATTAAGTAGAGTTTTCTGTATATATATTATTGACTTTTTGTATACTATATGATACAGTAATGTATGTCTGATTCAAAGTAACAGTATTCTGATAACAGAGTGGACATGCGTATCACACCATTTGAATACCAGGAATTACAGGACATTTCCTATCAAGTTCGCCGACTAAGTCTTGAAATGATTACTTATGGCGAATGGGGGCATTTAGGTGGATCATTCTCCATGGCAGAGATTTTGGCTGTTCTTTATTTCCACACACTGCGTGTCAATCCATTAATGCCAGATTGGGAGGAGCGGGACCGATTAATACTTTCAAAAGCACATGCGGCGCCAGCTCTATATGCTGCGCTTGCATTAAAAGGTTTTTACCCAATCGAAGATTTATATAGTTATTGCCGGTTAGGTGGGATCGAAGGCCATGTTGATATGACCCGGACAAAAGGATTGGAGTCGTCTGGAGGATCGCTGGGATTGGGGCTATCCATCAGCGTGGGAATTGCGCTCGGTCTGCGCATGAAAGAACTTTATCAACCCAGGGTGTTTTGTATCGTGGGCGATGGTGAAACAAACGAAGGAAATATATGGGAAGCGGCAATGTCAGCTGCTCACTACCATTTGGATAACTTAATAACTGTTCTCGATTACAACAAAGTAATGGCTAAAGGTTTTGTTTGGGACGAGATGAGCATCGAACCCGTAACTGATAAATGGAAAGCATTCGGATGGGACGTTATTGAAATTGATGGCCACGACATTAATGATATTGTAGATGCTTTCTACCGCGCCCGGTGGGTGATGCCTCGCGGGAAACCAATTGTCATTGTTGCCAACACAGTAAAAGGCCGTGGTGTTGAAGACGCGGAATTCAATTACAAATGGCACACCCAGCACCCACACCCGGAAACCGCGGATTTAATGTTGAGGGAACTGGCTAACCGGTATGGAAAAGAAGAACAAGGCTATAGCCGTATTGTTAAGAAATGAGGAATGAGATATGGCAGAGAATGGCTCTTCAAAGCAGATCGAGCTGAGGGATGTGTTTGGACAGACTTTAGTAGATCTTGGCCTGGCACATCCCGAAATGATAGTTCTTGATGCTGATCTGCATACCTCTACGAGAAGCGACCTTTTCAAAAGGACATTCCCTAATCGGTTTATTCAGGTAGGAATAGCTGAGCAAAATCTATTTGGAGTCGCGGCCGGCCTGGCAAGTACGGGTTTTGTACCATTTCCAGTTACATTTGCGGTCTTCGCCTCCCGAAGGGCCCTTGATCAATTGGCAGTATCTATCTGCTTCCCCAAACTCAATGTTAAAGTACCGGGATCTTATGCCGGGATCCCCACCGGTAAAGCTGGTTCCTCCCATAATTCCGTAGAAGATGTTGCTATTATGAGAGCTTTACCAAACATGCGCGTTGCAGATCCGGGCGATGCAGATGATTTGCGGGCAATCATGAAGACAGCGTATGAGACACCGGGTCCGGTTTATTTCCGCGTAGTCCGCTCTTCAACGCCTCGCCTTTTTTCAAATAATCATTGCTTTACATGGGGAAAAGGTGAATTGATCAAACGGGGCAAGGATGTAACTCTGTTTGGCACGGGTATTATGACCGAAAAGTGCATCAAGGCACAAGAAATTTTAAAGAAGGATGGGCTAGATGCAGAAATCATCCATTTAGCCTCAATAAAGCCGATCGATAAGGATTTAATTCTTGAATCTGTTCGCCGGACTGGTTGTGCCGTCACCGCAGAAAACTCTTCCGTGATTGGTGGATTCGGTTCTGCTGTAGAGGAAGTTTTATGCGAGTTGTTCCCGGTGCATGTGCGGCAAATAGGGATCCGCGATCTGTGGGTACATAGCGGAGATGTCGAAGAGTTATTTTCTTTCCATAAAATGCAGCCGACGGATATAGCCCAGGCTGCTCGCGATGTAATCGAATTAAAAAATGAAAAGGCAGAAAATGAACGGATACCCTTGGGAAGCGATTGATGGACTTCGTTTATTTTCAGATTATCTCAGGGTTACTGGGGTCGCGCATCTGGGAACAGAAAAATTCGGGGATCCGAAGCTGATAGGGAAAAAATTGGGGTTGCTAAATGGCAGCTCCTGGATCACTTTGTGGGCAAATTACTTTGGAAGACAATATCTGGCGGGAGCTCACCTGGTAAATATGGGCAATGAAGCTTTGCAAATGAATTTTATGGAGGCCTATGAGAAGGGCCAGCAAACGCCTCCACAATCCAACATTGAAGCAATGTGCCGATATGCGATCGACCTGGTAGAGTTAGCCAAGGTGGATGCAATTTTGATTACTTGTTCCACAATGAATTGTTCCTATTCACAAGTGAAAAAGGCCGTTGAGCCGTATCATCTTCCGGTCGTGCAAATTGATCGCCCAATGATGGAAAAGGCTGTAAACCATGGCGGACGAATTTTGGTAGTAGCCACACATGGGCCCACGGTGAGAAGCACCCAATCTCTACTTCAGGAGACAGCCGATGAATTGGGAAAACAAATACAGTTTACGGGATTACACCTTGAAGAGCCCTGGCGCAAATTGGCTACTTTCGATGTCGAAAGTCATAACAACTTATTAGCTGATGCAATTCGAAAAAAAATGCGTGAAGAAACAATCGATTGCGTTGTGCTTGCACAGTTATCCATGACTGCGTTCTTGCTATCTTTTCCCGATCCAAAAAGCGAATTTGGTATACCTATATTTACTAGCGGACAATGTGGTTTTGAATATATGCGTCAAATCCTCACACAAATTAATTAGAAGGAATCCATCATGAGCACCCATTATTTTCAGCGTGTATCGGCTTTAACCCCAACAAAGTTTTGGATAAACAATCCAACTCGGGAGCAGACAGATTTGGCGATTGAAGAAGGCGCTACGGGTTGCACCAATAATCCTTCCTACTCCCAGAAAATGATCGACCACATCAAGGAAGGCACCTATGCAAGCAGCTTGCTGGATGATGCTATTCTAGAAACAAATTCTGTGTCTGAGGCCGTGGTCGTTTTTCAGCGTAAACTAGTCCAACCGATTGCCGATAAATTCTATCCAATATTTGAGTGTACGAAAGGAAGGGATGGATATGTAAGCATCCAGGGGGATCCGATTAACGAGGAAGATGCAGACGTAATTATCCGTGAAGCCGAAGGCAACCTCAAACTCGGGAAGAATATTTGTTGTAAGGTGCCGGCAACCGAGTTTGGGTTGAAGGCTATGGAAGTCTTGATGAGTGAAGGGGTAGCGATCAATGCGACCGAGATTTTTGGCGTCAGCCAGATGATAAGCGTATGCGAGCTTTATGAGAGAGTCAGCAGCCGTACCGCTAAAAAACCAAGGCTCTATATGTCTCACATCACTGGGATATACGATGACTATTTGAGGAGTTATGTTGAAGACAATCAGGTGGATATCGCCTCCGATATCCTTTGGCAAGCCGGGTTGGCCATTGCAAGAAAGACTTACACCATAATGAAGGAGCGCGGTTACAGTGCGGTTTTTGTTGCTGGGGGGGCCCGCGGTTTACACCACTTTACGGAGATGGTGGGCGGAGAAGTATGCGTGACTATCAATTGGGATGGGACCGCAGACAGGCTGCTCGACGTGGATTATCCAGTGGTTTACCGGCTGTTTAATCCTGTGCCTGAGAGCGTAATCAAGGAGCTAATGGAAAAATTGCCCGATTTTAGGCGTGGCTACCTCGAAGATGGTTTACGTGAGGAAGAATATGAAAGTTTTGGTCCTGTTCAATTGTTTCGCAGCAGTTTCATGAAGAGCTGGATGAAGGTAGTTAGTCTCGCAGAAGGTCGAAGGTCTGTTCTAAAAGAGAAAGATTTCGCCTAGAGCAGTGATCTCAAATCGATTCGAAGAATGAGGAGATGCGAAATGGACAAAAAACTAAAATTGAATACGCGTTTCTACCGGTTATTTCCGGGGGATAAGTATCTAGGCTACGGCTATGAAGAGTACACGGCTGCTCTGGCCAGCTCTGCCCTGCTCGTCATCGATGTATACGGTTTAGGTTTTCATCCAGATGATCCTGTTCCATCTTGGCAACACGGCGAGCGCGGGAGCAAGGAAAGGCCTGCCTTATGTTGGACCGGTAGTGCCGAGCACGAAGCGAGAATCATTAAACAATCCTTGTTGCCTGCCCTCAACGCGGCCCGTGCAATCGGGATGAAAATCGTATATTTAAACAACAGCGCCCCCAAGATTGGATTGGCGAACTCGGAATTCAGCAAAGTCTTACAGCGCCAGCTCAATACAGACATGGAGCATATGTTTGCTGAAGATAATATTGATCCCCGCGAATATCATTATGGCACTTCAGATCATGTAAAAATTTCCAAGTTGCTCGAGCCGTGTGAAAATGAGTATTTTATCCGAAAGCATGTGTACAGTGGTTTTGTAGGAACTCGCCTGGATTTAACTCTTCGGTATTTAAATGTTCACAATTTATTTGTAGTGGGGTTTTCAGCGGACGCTTGCCTGTTTACAACCATAATCGATGCTCTATGGCTTGACTATAAACCAATCTTGTTAAGAGATTGCACATTAGCGAATGATTATCCTGAAGAACAAGCTGAATTATTGGGGACTCAACACATGGTGAAACTCATGGAGTCTTTGTATTGTGTTTCCATTACGTCTCAGGAATTCATCGAAGCAACAAATACCTTAACCTAAAAGAAAAACTCAAAAGTGTACTTCGATTGAAAGAAGGCATCCCCTTATGACGGAAAAAACACAAGAATTGATTCCAAATACTGAACTGCGGAAACATATGACAGGTAAGTTTCCGGCCGCGATCAGAAGCATTGTGCGGATAGATGAAATTGGCATCCTGATTGGTCTACTTGCTATTGGCATCGCTCTTACGGTCGCGTCGCCAACCATATTCCCACGCCCTACCAATCTGATCATGGTCGTGCGCCAGGCGGCCAATGTTGGGATCATGGCGCTTGGAATGGTATTGGTAATATCAATGGGTGACATTGATCTCTCTGTGGGGAGCATTTATAGCCTGGTCCTGATCGTTACGGCGTGGTCTATGACAAAAGCCGGTCTTAACCTAGCTATCGGCCCAGCGGTGATTCTTGGTCTTTTTATTGGTACGCTTTGCGGGTTAATCAATGGCCTGCTCAGCATAACCCTGAAACTTCCTACAATAATTGTTACATTGGGCACAATGAGTATTTTTAGGGGATTTGGGTTGGTAATTTGCCAGGCAACGCCGATCACCCAGTTCTCCAAAGATAATTTTTTCTTCAAGGTAATCGGCGGGAACATTGGCATCATCCCAGGTATGGTGGTTGTTTGGATTGTGTGCGCGATTATCCTATACATCATATATTCCCGGACACCGTTCGGACGCCGGTTATGCGCTACCGGTGCAAACCTACAGGCCTCCAAATACGCCGGTATTCAAGTCACAAAAATTAGATTAATTGGCATGTCTTTGATGGGTTTAGTAAGTGCCATCTCAGGATTGACGGCATTAGCGTTTCTAGAAGCATCTGACCCAAACCTGGGTACTGGTTATGAGCTGCTTGCTATTGCATCTGCCATTATTGGTGGGGCAGTGTTGACCGGTGGCAAAGGATCGATCATCGGAGCCATTATAGGCTCCTTGATCATTGCCGTTATCAATAATGGAGTGGTAATCCTTGGCATCAATATGTATTGGAATTCAACAGTCACCGGAGTGGTTATCATCTCGGCTGTAGCAATCGACTATTTTATCAAACGCCGCAACAAAACAACTTAGAGATAACAGAAGGTGATTATGAAGGAGGTGGCCTTATTGAAATAACGTATCTATCCACGAGATCGAATATCAAGTCTTGTTACCTAATCCGAATGCAATAAGGAGAAAAGCAGAAATGAAGAAATTTAGTCCGTTCCTCTTCCTACAAATTTTGATGGCTCTGTCAATGCTACTGGCAGCATGTCAAACAGCTCCAACAACCACTTCGACGACAGCACCGGCTCAAGCGGCTCAGCCAACTGCAGTACCGGCAGCCGCTAAACAACTTTCGTTCGGTTATACATTACATGCTATGGTCCCTTTCACGGAGGAGATAGCATTTGGTGCTGAGCAGGCTGGAAAAGACTTAGGGGTAAAAGTTGAAGTTGTTGGCCCGCCCCAGTTGGACGCGCAGGCACAGATCGCCCTATTTGAAGGTTTTATTTCCAAAGGGGTAGATGGTTTGGTGACGGTTCCTCAGGCCGACGTCTGGGTGAAAGAAATTAACAGTACCGTCGACAAGGGAATTCCTGTCATGACGTCCAATGTGTTCGCAGTCGGCTCGACTACTCAGTTTTATGTCGGCGAGGATGGTTACGTGAACGGCACCGGTTTAGGCGAAGCAACGGCCAAACTCCTAAACGACGCCGGCATCGCTAACGGCAAGGCGGTCGTGGGAGTCTGCGCACCAGGTGTAGCTACGCTGACTGATCGTTATAATGGCTTCGTTGATGCCATGAAGAAGGGCGCTCCCGGCGTAACGGTCACTGAACCGTACGATGCCAAGACTGATATTGGCGCCAATTACACCTTCTGGGAGAATACATATGCAGCCAATCCTGATATGTCAGTGGCGGTTGGCCTATGCTCCATCGATCTGCCTAACCTGGCCAAGTTGAAACAGAAGACCGGCGCGACATTCAAGGCTGTTGGCTTCGACGAAGTAACGGAGACCATGGACGCCCTCAAAGCGGGCCTCATAGATATCACGATTGGCCAGCATCCTTATTTGCAAGGATACCTGCCCATCGCGGCAATGGTCATGCAACTGCGGGATGACAAGGCTCCGGTCAAGGGTTGGCTGGTAGTCCCCACCGATGTTGTGACCCAGGATAACGTCGACCAGCTCTATCAGCGCCAGACAGACGATGCCTTCCGAGTATCTTGGTATAAGACCTTTATGGCCGATAACTATGGTGCCGATTTTGGCAATCTTTATAAGCTTGTAAAGCCTATGCCAACCCAGTAGCTGATCATTAATGGAGATGCTTAGGGGAGGATCAAATCTTCCCCTAAGCACACCCTTTTGATTGGAAATCTTTTCGGGAGACAGCCAATCAAACAAATTATAAATGCTTTGGACAAAAAATGATGTATCAGTCAAATGATCTTATTATTCGCCTCGAAGGCATCACAAAATGCTTCGGAGGTGTTACTGCGCTTAATAACGTTTCCATGGAAATCCGGCATGCAGAAATTCATGCAATTTTGGGGGAAAATGGCGCCGGTAAATCAACCATGATGAAAATTCTAGCAGGTGTGTATAGACCTGATTCTGGAAAGATTCTTTTGAGAGGGCAAGAAGTACAATTTGATAGCCCAGGGGATGCCCAACATATGGGCATTAGTATAGTATTTCAAGAATTGAATCTCTTTCCGCAGATTTCGGTGGCAGGCAATATTTTTGTAAATCGCGAGATTTGCTCAAAATCGGGCCTTCTCGATGAACGAAGTATGTATAGACAAAGCAAAGAGCTTCTGGATATGTTGGGGGTTTCAATTGACCCTGCAACGCGTTTGATGGACTTATCCCAGGGCGAGAAACAAATTGTAGAAATTGCGCGGGCCTTCTACCAGCAGCCCGATATCATTATCATGGATGAGCCCAACTCAGCACTTAACGAAAGTGAAACTCAGAATTTATTCCGTGTTATCAAGAGATTAAAGGATCAGGGTGTCACTATCCTGTACATTTCTCATCGGTTGGAAGAGGTATTTCAAATCGCTGACAGAATATCAGTGTTCCGGGATGGAAACTTTATGGGTGTATGGAGTATTTCAGAGACCACGATGGCGAGTATTGTTCAGAAAATGATCGGTCGTCGGCTTGGGGATGTCTTTCCAGCCAGGAGGCCATTACCAGAAACTGCCCCGGTTGCGCTTGAAGTAATTGGATTGAGTAAAGAAAAGCACTTAAAACCAATGAAATTCCAGGTTCGGGAAGGTGAAGTTCTAGGTTTTGCTGGCTTGCAAGGCGCCGGAATTGATGAAATATTCCAGATGCTCTTTGGATTGGAAGCGGCTACCACCGGTGAGATTAGATACAAAGGAAGAACTCGTTTACCCAAATCAACCACAGAGGCTATTAATTGGGGGTGGGGCCTGGTGCCCGCCGAGCGCCGCAACCAGGGTTTGATGGTGGATTGGTCCATTCGAAAAAATATGAGCTTAGTCATCTTGGATAAGTTAATCAATTTGATGGGATTGGTGAGTAAATCAAAGGAGAATCGACTTGTAGATACAGCGGTCCAGAAATATCGAATTACAACAAACAGCCTTGACAAACTGGTTATTGACCTGAGTGGCGGCAACCAGCAGAAAGTTGTGGTTTCAAAATGGCTTGCAACAAACCCCGGAATATTGATTATGAACGACCCCACGCGAGGAATTGATATCGGCGCTAAGGTCGAAATCTATAGTCTTATTAATCAGCTGGCTGCAGAAGGAATGACAATACTTTTTTCGTCTTCAGAAATCGATGAGGTCCTTGGCTTATGCGATCGGATCCTGGTCATCTATAGAGGGTCTCTGGTTAAGGAATTCAAAAGAAGCGAAGCTACGAAAAATGAGGTAATGGGATACGTCGTTGGCAGTAGCGTTATCGAAGGGAATGGCTTAAATCAGGTTTTGGGGACAACAACACCTTAAGGAGCGTGGACTTAGAGTTTTTGGGGAAGACCCGAGAAGTGCTGGAAATTCCAATGCAGAACCTGCCTACATTTGTGCGAATGGCTTCTATCTACAGTACTGCAACCTTACTGCGATCAGAAAAAAAACCATTGAATGCATGGACGTAATGAAAATATTTATTCCCAAATGTGCTACCAGATAAACAGATAATAATCACTGCTACTAGGTGGACATTACTACTTGGAACTCTTAAGCAGTGTGTTCAGGGTTTCCTATACTAGGATCTCCGCTTCGGTATGACAAGTCGCTGCCTGGTCGGTCACTTATTTGCTGTTTGGGTTCTCCAGCAGCGTCAGCGCCGCGGCATGGGCGATGGTCGTGCGAGCACCGACCACATTGGTCGATTGCAAAAAGATTGTCCCCTAGGAGCAAGAACGGGGATTCATCGTCTAAGGGCAAGGGCGGGGATCCAGGCTTCGCAAGAACACCTGCCTGCGGAAGTCCCCAATGAACGGAGATGCTTCGCGATCCCCAAACCCGATATGAGAATTAGACTTGGCAATGATTTGTTTATTAGCGGATTTAGGGGAGAGAGGGAAACGACGGGCGTGGGGCGGAGGCTCCCCTGGTTGCCTTTGACACTCAGGCTTATATGGCCGTTTCAGTGAAATTGCCTTCTTGAAGAAGCTAAAACAACATCGAGTGTTAGGAAAACTTCAAAAGTGAACTCAATGAAACTTGAAAAGTGAACTGTGAAGTTTTCCTAAGGTGAACCAAACTTCAAAAGTGAACCGCCTTTCCAAAGGAGGCGATCGGCAGAGTAGCGGTGTGAACTAGGCAGCCCGAAGCCCAAACCCGGACTTCAACCTGGCTTTTGGTCTCGTCAGGAACTAGGTGTACATCAACATCTTCTCTGGGTTCGATGCCTGGGATCTGGAGGGAGTATCCCCCAATGGAGATCTTGCGATAGCCATCGGCAATGCGCTGATGATGAATGCAAAAGATATCCTTGGTGGAGGTAAACGGTTTGGGTAAGGCAAAAGGCCGAAAGAGGGAGCGGTTTTCATTCTGGGCTTTTTCGAAGCGAAGGGCGGGGATTTCGCGGGTGGTGGAATGGACTTGCTGGTAATTGTAACGGTGGACTTCTTCGCGCAAAATAGAGCGGGCCTCTGCCAAAGTCGTAATATGCTCGAGAGCACAAGTGCGGACGATCCGGTCTTGCAGCCAGCGATAGGGCCTTTCAATTTTTCCTTTGGCCTGGGGCGACATCGCATAAATCACGTCGGTGTGCATCAGGGCCAAGACCTGTCGCCATTGGGTGTTCACATCGTCGGTGCCCAGAACCATGTTCTTCCACAGGCTATCCCGGTTCTGGATGAAGCGAAATACCCGTAAATTGTCGACATAATAGCGGTGCGGGACCCCAAAATGCTGCATCAGGTATTGGGCCGACTGAATATGGGCCCAACTGGTCTCTGATTCAACAAAATCCGCATACAGCAGCATGCGGGTGTAGTCATCCAGCGACGTGATCAAGGTCCATTTGTCCAGCGCATAGGGAGACCATTTGTGGATCGAGGCATCATGCTGGATCAGGTCTCCTGCGGCGGAGGTGATCACTTCCCGGTCATGCCGATCCTTTTTCTTGCGCTTGGGAAGATAACAGCCTAGCTGGATGGCGCGCTTGACGATCGTCGTGGTCGATACGCTTACGCCTGCCTTCTTCAGACGATCGTTGATGGCCGCGTAGTTGTAGTCGGAGATCGGCAATTCTTTATTCTCCACCAAGGCTTTGTCGCGTTGCAGTTCGGTACGGATCTTCGCTTCCGTTTCCACGCTCAGCCGCCCTTTACTTTGACGGTGATATTCGATCGAGAAGGTTTCTGCATCCTTTCGAATTGCTTTTAGCAATGCAAAGAAACGGGTCTTGCCGATCCCCAGGGTCTGCTCAATCTCACTGCGACTGATATGCCCCGCATCATAGGATTTGAACAATATTTTGATTTGATCACCGCTAAACTTCTTATGGAGTTGTGCCATGATGAGTTCCTTTCTCCCCACCATGTATCATGCTTATGGTTCGCTTTTCAAGTTTTGTTCCTTTTTTTAACAGTTCACTTTTGAGCTGGAAACGGTTCACTTTTGAAATGTTATCGGTTCACTTTTCAAGTTTGGATAACACTAAAACAACATCGAGTTGACAGCTTAGGTATCGAATGATAGACTGAAACTGCTTTCATTACCATCTCTAAGAAATATCATGGTTTATGAAGAAGAAAAGTCCAACCATCTATGATGTCGCCAAAAATGCCGGGGTAAGCATTACCACGGTCTCGCGAATGCTGAACGCCCCGAATAAGGTCAATTCTGAGACACGGGAAAGGGTAATGGCTTCCATCGATGCATTGGGCTTTGTACCGAAGGCAGAAGCCCGGGCCCGGGCAATGCATAATAACGGTCGCATCGGTGTGATCACCCCCTTCTTCACAGCTCCATCCTTCGTACAAAGACTGCGCGGTATTGCGGGCGCCTTATCTCCCAAGAATTTTGAATTGGTCATTTATTCTGTCGATTCGACCAACCATCTGCAAAGATATCTTTCCACCCTGCCATTGACCGGTAATCTGGATGGGCTCATCATTCTGTCCTTGCCGGTAGATGATGCGGAAGCGCGCCGCTTGATAGACCATGAATTACCCACCGTGCTGATAGAGTATCCGCATCCCAAACTTAACTGTGTAGAGATCGATGATGTACAAGGCGGGTACATGGCAGCCACCTATTTGCTCAAGAAGGGCCACCGCAGGATCGCCTTTTTGGGTGATACCGATTTACCGGAATATTCCATCCACCCGGTAAGTTTACGTTTGAGCGGGTTTCGGCAGGCGCTAAAGGAATCCGGGATCGATCTCCCTGAGACGTTTGTGCGGCTTGCCCCTTACTCGCAGGAACAAACCCGTCAGGTCGCCAGGGAATTGCTCAGCGTTTCCGAACCACCGACTGCCATTTTCGCGGCCACCGATTTCCAGGCTCTAGGAGTGCTTAAGGCTGCCCGCCAATTGAATGTGCGGGTGCCGGAAGAACTGGCCGTAATCGGTTTCGATGATCTCGATATGGCCGAATATGCAGACCTGACGACCATTTGCCAGCACCTGGATGAGTCGGGGAGGCTGGCGGTGGAAATATTAAACGCACAAATAGAATCGTCTTCCCAGCTGCCAAGACACGCCAATATTCCCCTCACCATCATCGAACGAAAAACCGCATAAGAATTGGGTATTTACTTTCGGTTGAAAAAGATGTATATTTGAAAGTGCTTTCATGATATCACTTGCACTCCTCATCCCTTTCACAAAGTCAGGAGGTGTGTTTTTCAAAAATTCAAAGACCGAAACCCTGCCCCTATTGCAAACCCTTGATATAAAATCAAAAGGAGATTGAGAAATGAGCAAGAAATTTACGTTACCTTCATTAGCAAGCCTGCTGATCCTGGCCTCCATACTGCTCTCCGCCTGTGGGACGCCAGCAACAGCTACTGCCCCTGCTGCAACACAGGCTCCCGCCGCCACAGAGGCTGCTACGGCAGCGCCGGCAACGACGGCTCCGACGGTGGCTCCGGTAGCCACGGGGCCGAGCTGCGGGACGGACCCTGTGGTGCTCAACGCCTACTTCGAGACAGGGTTCGACATCCCGTTCAAACTCTCTGAAGAGTTCACCAAGCAGTACCCGAACGTGACCTGGGACATCAAGCAGGACCAGTTTGCAAATCTCATCACCTCGACTCCGCTCCTCCTCTCAAGTGATAACCCACCGGATCTACTCCGGCTGCCAACGATGGTCTCGTTCGCCAAGGATGGGTTGCTCATGAACCTTGACAGCTACGCCACTGCTTTTGGCTGGGACAAGTGGCCAGTGCCGCAGCTCAACCAGAACCGCGTAGCGGCGGATGGCACCCGCGGCTCCGGGTCGCTCTATGCAATGGGCCTCAACTACAGCCTGACCGGCATCTTCTACAACAAGAAGGAAGCGGCGCAGATCGGGATGACCCAGCCACCCGCGACACTCGACGAGTTCGAAGCCCTGCTCGCGAAGGCGAAGGCGGCCGGGCTCCTGCCGATCATGGAGTGGGGCAGCGCCAAGAGCGGCATGGGGCTTGCATTCCCGCTCCAGAATCTGATGGCCTCCGTCGGCCCGGTAGGTCCCATCAATGACTGGATCTTCCAGAAGAAGGGCGCAACCATCGATACCCCGTCGAACCTGATTGCCGCCCAGCATCTCGAGCAATGGATCAAGAGCGGCTACTTCCCGCCCGACATCAACGCCATCGAATACACGGATGCTGCCGCCCGCTTCGGCAAGGGTGAAGGGGTCTTCACCTTCAACGGTGACTGGCAGAATGCCGGCTACGACAAGGACTTGCCCGGCAACGTCGGGTTCTTCCTGATGCCGCCCGCGGTGGCCGGTGGTGGCCCGGCGGCCATGTCCGCCCCGTTGACCTATGGCATAGCGGCCAAGGCGAAGCACGCGGATTGCGCGGCGTTCTTTTTGAACTGGGTCGCCACGAACGATGCGGCCCGCGCGATCGACGTTGCAATCGGTGGGTCGAACCCTGGTGGTCCGGCGGATGCCAAGATGCCTGCTGTTGCTGCCGGCTCGGTCACGAATGACACCCTCGCTGCCGGACCGGTGATGGGCGCGGCCGGCAACTCGATGGACTTCATCGCCAATGCGACGAGCTCGATCTTTGCTCAGGGTTGGACACCCGAGCTCCAGAAGATGGTCGGCGGCCAGCAAGATGCTGCCGGTCTGCTAAAAGCCGTACAAGCAGAATACGAGAGAGAAATCGCCGCGCAGTAAGTAGTGTGACGGCCCGGCCGAAGGGTGATTGGTTCCTGCGCCTGCCAGATCAAAGAAAACACGATGGTGACCTCAGACTCAGACAATCGCCCCACGGCTCCTGCGGTCTCCCGGCGGACTTTCCTCAACAAACGAGTCCGCCGGGAGACCTTTGTTGGCTGGCTGTTCGTCCTCCCCGCACTGCTCATGTACGCGGTCTTTGTGCTCGTGCCTTTCCTGTTGACCATCGTGTACTCGTTCCATCGCTGGAACGGTGTCGGTCCGATGACCTGGGTCGGGTTGAAGAACTACGTGACTGTCTTCCAAGTGCCTGACCTGATCGGGTCCATCTTCCACGCGTTCTGGCTGGTCGTGTGGTTTAGTTTCATTCCGGTGGGCCTAGGTCTCATTGTGGCCAGTGTGAACAACCGCGTGGCGTCCGGGCGCTTTGGGGAGATCGCCCGGACCGTTCTGTTCCTGCCCCAAGTCATAGCGCTCGTCGCTGCCGGAATCATTTGGGGTTGGCTGTTTTCTCTTTCGGGCCTGGTCAACCAGTTCCTCAATATCGTCGGCCTCGGATCGATCACCCGTGCCTGGTTGGGCGACTTCAATTGGGCGCTCTCAGCGGTCGGCATCATCGGAGTTTGGGTACTACTCGGCTTCTGTACCGTGTTGCTGTCGACTGGCATGTCGAAGATCGACCCAGCTCTGTATGAGTTGGCGAGGATCGATGGCTCCGGCTGGTTCACGGAGTTCCTCGCGATCACCGTCCCGCTTCTCAGACAGGAGATCGGCGTGTGCCTGACCGTCACGGTGATCGCGGCGCTCGCTACGTTTGACATCGTCTACGTCGCGACGGCCGGCGGGCCGGGCAACGCGACGTCGGTCCCCGGACTCCAGATCTACATCCTTGCATTCTCCCAACGAAATATAGGCCTGGCGTCTGCTCTGGCTGTTTTGCTTATGCTCCTAGTCATTGTCGTCATCATCCCAATCCAGCGCCTCAATCAGGAGACGAAGCAATGAAGATTGGACGCGGCGAACTCTTTGCGGGACGGACGCTGCTCGTGACGCTGATGGCGTTCACGATCCTGCCTTTTATCAGCATCTTCATGACGGCGCTGCATCCTTCGGGGACTGTGCCCAGCGGGCTTGACTGGCCCGCGAACCCGCAGTGGGGCAACTTTGTGGAAGCATTCAAAGTGGCGAATATGACCACGCTCATCGTATCCAGCATACGGATCGTCCTCATCGTCGTACCGTTGGCCCTGGTCATCTCGACGATGGCCGGGTTCGCCATTGGCCTGCTTCGGATTCCCGGCTCGGGCGTGCTCCTGGCCCTGTTCGTGTTCGGGCTGACGCTCCCGTTTCAGGGAATCATCATCCCCATCTACATCCTGGAGCGGACGGTGCATATTTACAACACCAAGGTCGCAATCGCACTTCCGCTGATCGCCTTGTACATGCCCTTTGCCGTCTTCTGGATGCGCGCCCACTTCGTCAACATGCCGGCCGAGATCTCGGAGGCTGCCCGCGTGGATGGCGCCACCACCTGGGACCTGTTCCGCAGAATCCACCTCCCGCTCGCGCAGGCGCCGATCGCCTCGCTCGGGATTCTCATGTCCATTTGGACGTGGAACCAGTTTCTCCTTGCGCTGGTGCTTGTCGAGGACCCGTCGCAGCGAACGATGGCCGGTGCACTGGGAGCGTTCCAGGGCCACTACGCGACCGATGTCCCCCTGCTGTGCGCCGGCACGATCCTGATCCTGGTACCCACCCTGCTCGTGTTCGTGCTTTTCCAGCGCCAGATTATCAAGGCGCTGCTCCAAGGCGCGGTCAAGGGATGAGCGGTGGGCCCCGAGCAGAGGTCTGCCGAGTGTCACTATCTTTGTATGTATGCCGGTCAGTCCATTTTTCCATGGGACCTATCTGAAATTCACCCGGGGGAGTCTTTTGCGTCGAAAGGATCAATGGCAAAGTCGTGTCGGGGGCGCAGACTGGAACATGGCCTATGAGCGCGGGATCACCCATGTGTCTGCAAAGTATTTGCCGGGGAGCGATGATGGCGAATTTATCGCCAACAACGCCGGGAGGAACTGCCGCGACCTTAACCATGGCGTATACGTCGGGGAATTGTCTGCCATACCGATTGTGCAAAATAGCGTCGAAATTATCATTTATAAGTTGCGGTGACGGTCTTTTCTGTAAAATATCTGGAGATAGAAAATGCCATTAACTTTCGATCTGTCAATGGACGAGCTGAAAGCCTATCAAGGCAAAAATCCACGCCCGCAGAACTTTGACACATTTTGGGAGAAAAGCCTGGACGAAATGCGGGCGCTCGATGGGCACGTTGAATTGATTCCTGCCGAGTTCCAAGCGTCCAATGCCGAGTGCTCTCACTTATATTTCACCGGCGTGGGAGGGGCGCGAGTGCATGCCAAGCTGCTGCGCCCTGTAGGAGTCCCGGGCCCACATCCCGCCATCCTGCTATTCCACGGGTACACGGGCGACTCCGGTGATTGGTATGACAAGCTCGGTTATGTTTCCGAGGGATTTATCGTTGCGGCATTAGACTGCCGCGGGCAGGCAGGACTATCCATTGACAACAGCAACGTCACCGGCAATACGCTGCATGGGCATATAATTCGCGGGCTGGAAGATGCCTTGAAGGGTTCGCCGGAAAAAATGCTCTTCCGGCAGGTATTCATTGATACCGCTCAACTCGCCAGGATCGTCATGGAAATGCCCGACGTGGACGTGAACCGCGTTGGCGCGATGGGAGGCAGCCAGGGAGGCGCCCTGACCATCGCCTGCGCCGCCCTGGAACCGCGCATCAAGCGCGCTGTCCCGGTGTACCCCTTCCTCAGCGATTACAAGCGGGTTTGGGAAATGGACCAGGCAAAAGATGCCTACCTGGAACTGCAGGAGTATTTCCGCCATTCGGATCCCATGCACGGGCTCGAAGAGCAGGTATTCGAGCAGCTGGGTTACATTGACATTCAATTCCTGGCTCCCCTCATCCGGGCAGAAGTGCTGTGGGCGATCGGCTTGATGGATACCGTTTGCCCTCCCTCCAGCCAATTTGCCGTATTTAACAAGATCGCTTCGCCCAAGACGATGGCGGTTTACCCGGATTTTGGGCATGAACCCCTGCCCGGTTTTAATGACCAGGCCTTTCAATTTCTGAAGGGTATTTAGGAAATGCCAGCGCCATCAGGTTTGGCAGCAAACTACACCTTGAAGTAAAGATTGTGCCATCCTAAACGCAACCTGTGCACGCTGCCGATAATACATTGCCGCAGAGATAAACACCATGAAAAACAAAGTACAGCTTATTACTTATGCAGATCGTCTGGGCGGAGGCGATATTAAGGCATTACAACGATTGCTAAAGGGACCCCTCGCCGGGCTGTTTGGCGGCGTTCATATTCTCCCATTCTATTATCCCATTCACGGCGCGGATGCCGGCTTTGATCCGATCGATCACACCAAGATCGATCCCTGCCTGGGAAGTTGGGCAGATATCAAAGAACTGGGGCAGGATGTGGACCTGATGGCGGACTTGATCGTCAATCATGTGTCCTCCTCCTCCCCTCAATTCCTGGACTATTCCGAAAAGGGCGATGCCTCCATCTACAAAGACATGTTCCTGACGATGGGCAGCATCTTCCCAAACGGCGCCACCGAAACCGACCTGTTGACCATCTATCGCCCACGGCCAGGCCTGCCCTTTTCCTATGCCACCCTGAATAATCACCAGAAACGCCTGCTTTGGACAACCTTTTCGAAGCAGCAGATCGATATCAACGTAATGCATCCGCAAAGTAAAGCCTATTTGCAATCTGTGTTGCGAACCTTGCATGATAACGGCATCTCCATGGTGCGACTGGATGCCATAGGGTATGCTGTTAAAAAACCGGGAACCAGTTGTTTCATGATCCCTGAAACTTTCGCCTTTATAGAGTACCTCACCCAGCAAGCGGCAGCCCTGGAGATCGAAGTACTCCTCGAAGTTCATTCGCACTTTCGCAGACAGATCGAAATTGCCCGCCAGGTGGATCGTGTTTATGATTTCGCGCTGCCGCCCCTGGTGTTACATGCCATATTCAACCACACCGCACGTTATCTGAAACAATGGCTGGAAATCAGTCCGCGGAACGCCATTACCGTGCTGGATACGCACGATGGCGTCGGCGTAATCGATATCGGAGTTGATAGCTCCGATCCACAAGATCGTCCCGGCATAATCCCCACAGAAGAACTGGATGCCCTGGTTGAAAAAATCCATACCATCACCAAGGGGCAGAGCCGCCTGGCCACCGGCGCGGCGGCATCCAATTTGGACCTTTACCAAGTGAACTGTACATTCTACGATGCCCTTGGGCGTAATGACCGTGACTATTTGTTGGCGCGTGCGATCCAATTCTTTGCTCCCGGGGTACCCCAAGTCTATTACGTGGGCTTACTGGCGGGCGAGAATGATATAACCCTGCTTAACCAAAGCGGTGTTGGGCGCGATATCAACAGACATTTTTACACCCCTGACGAGATTGATCGAGCCATTCAGCGCCCGGTGGTTCAATCGCTATTCGACTTAATTCGCTTTCGGAATTGCCATCCCGCTTTTAATGGATCGTTCAGTATGCCGGAGTCCGGCGATTCCAGAATTATCTTGCGCTGGGATAATGAACGTGATTGGGCTATGCTGGATGTGGACTTTGCGTCCGGCTCGTATTCCATTTTCAACAGTCCATTCGAGTTGCCGGGGCCGAAGTAGCGGGACATTGAAATTAAGTCTTCACAAGTCATCTGGCAAAGGGCAGTTTTCCATTTACTTCCTGTCTGGCAGGCGTAGTTTCTGGAGCAAAGGGTGCGACATTACTACGGCAATCGCAGTAGAGAGTCTGGGAAGTATGGATGAAATTCCCTTTTAAACCCCAAATCCAGAACATGCTGGACTGAGCGAGCCTACCTATACAGCATGGACGTGAAGCCTCGGGACTCTGAATCAGTGGGTTCAGGGTTTCCTATACCAGGATCTCCGCTTCGCTATGACAGGTCCTTTCCTGGTCGGTCACCTTTTAATTGAGTGGGTTCTCCTGCGCCGTCATCGGCGCCGGATGGGCGACGGTCGTGCGAGCACCGGGCACATTGGTCGCTTGCAAAAAGATTGTCCCCCAGGAGCAAGAACGGGGATGTTATGCTTCGCGATGGCTTTGGTGCATGAAAAGTTTGACAAAAGCGGCGTGACCGTGTAATTTTGGTTTATGCCTAAACAAAAACACACACAGCCACGCCGAAAAACATTATACCGTGTCCAAAACTGGTCGGAGTATGACAAAGCCTTGGTGCAACGGGGCTCGATCACATTCTGGCTGGCAGAGGATTTGGAAAAGGTCTGGTTGTATGCTGGCGAAAAACAGCGCGGCAGCCAGTTTGATTACAGTGACAAGGCAATCGAGATAATGTTGACGATCAAGGAAGTGTTTCACTTGACCAATCGCGGCGTGGAAGGATTTGTGCGTTCGCTGTTTGAGATAATGGATATTCATTTGCCTGTGCCAGACCATACGACATTATCGAAACGTGGCAAGCGATTGAAAGTGAAATTGCCCAGGAAAACCGGCGAGAGTTTGAATTTGGTATTGGACAGCACCGGATTGAAAATCTATGGGGAAGGGGAATGGAAGGTTCGGAAGCACGGTTATTCCAAACACCGCACCTGGCGCAAGTTGCACTTGGGCGCCAATCCCGAGAACGGCGAGATTCAGGCAGTGGTCTTGACGGAGAATAGTGTCAGTGATGATGCGGTCGTGAAAGACATGTTGAAACAAATCGAAGAAACTCTTCTGGCTTGTGCAGCCGATGGAGCGTACGATCAGCGGAAAGTGTATGAGGCCCTGAACCTTCACTCGCCGGAGGTGGATATTTTGATCCCGCCGCGCAAGAATGCACGCATCTGGCAGCATGGCAACTCGAAAGCAGATCGTCTCAAGCGAGACGAGAATTTGCGGTACATTCGCAAGCATGGACGGAAATCATGGAAGGCAGATTCGGGCTATCACATTCGTTCTCTGGCGGAAACCCTCATGTTCCGTTTGAAAACCATCTTTGGGGAAAAACTCTCCGCACGCTTACTGGAAACGCAAACCACGCAGGCCATGATCCGTTGCCTGGCGCTCAACCAAATGACCCAGTTGGGGATGCCGGAAAGTTATCCAGTCGCCTGAGCAGGCGGCTCCCAGCAACGTACTGTGCCCATGCTTCGATTTATGCACCAAAGCCCTTCGCGATCGTCAATCAAGAGTAGAATTTAGTCAGGCCAAGCCATGCGGCTGCACTCCACAAAGGCGTACGGATTTCTTGATGCGGCACGTTTGTCCAGTGGAAGTGGCCTAGAAAAACGGTGCGCCATAACAAGTGGTTGAAGCCGACCCTTTTTCGGCGGCTTCGTACGACCGGCCTGACAAGATCATCTACATGGCATTCACAATAATCCAGGAGGCAGGGATGCGGAAGATAGTGGTTTATGAGCTGCTGTCGCTCGACGGTGTGGCAGAAGGACCGGATGACTTCATCACGGATTACGACGACGTGATGAGCGAGAATCTCCTACGCGTAATCGCCACCCAGGATACAGTACTTCTCGGCCGCCGGACTTATGATGAATGGGCCCAATTCTGGCCGACAAGGAACACTCAATTTGCCAACTTCATCAACGGGACCGAGAAGTTCGCGGTGACGTCGAGTCCCCTGGTGCACAATTGGACGAAGGTCGCTGTTATTGGCAGAGATCTCACCAAGTTTGTCACGGAACTCAAGCAGAGGCCGGGCGGCGACATCGGCGTCCACGGAAGCATCACTCTGGCGCAATCGCTTCTCGAGGAAGGGCTGGTTGATGAGCTTCGTCTGGTGATTGCTCCGTCCATACAGATGCATGGTCGAAAGCTGTTCGAGAAGGGTATGACGAAGCGGCTGTCACTAAGCCGCAGCATCACCTCTCCATCAGGCTATCTTTTGGTCGACTTTCGATTCGGGGGTTGATCAGGTCCCGTAAATTCCAGCGTTCCATCTATTTAATAGAAAAGGTATACTCACGTAATGCGACCCCTTCGGTATTCCATCAACGTCACATTGGATGGGTGCTGTGATCATCGTGCTTTCGCCCCGGACGAAGACTTGCACCGTCATGCTGCCGAGAACATCGCCAAGGCGGATGCCCTGCTCTTGGGCCGGGTGACTTACGAAATGATGGAGGCAGCCTGGCGGGCGCCGGCGCAGACGGGCGTGAGGCCTGATTGGATGGAAGCCTGGATGGAACCCTTCGCCCGGACGATTGACGCGGCAAAGAAGTACGTTGTGTCGAGCACGCTGGAGCGGGTCGATTGGAACGCGGAGCTTGTGCGCGGGGACCTGGAGAGGGCCGTTCAGCAGCTCAAGCAGGAGACGGGCAAGGGGCTGTTCGTGGGAGGCGTGACGCTCCCGCTGGCGTTGGCGGAGATGGGATTGATCGATGAGTACGAGTTCGTGGTGCACCCCAGCCTTACAGGCCATGGGCCGACGTTGTTGGCGGGGTTATCGAAGCGTATCGACTTGAAGCTCGTGAGCCGGCTGGAGTACGGCTCGGGGGCGGTGGCGATGCGGTATGAGCCGAGAAGGTAGCAGAGCAAGAAGGGGAATTCATCCCCCAGGAACAAAGGCGGGGACATTGTGCTGCGCGAAGTGCTTCGCGATCGCCAATCAGGACCTTCATTAACCGCAAGATTGATATAACGTTCCAGCAAGAGACTAAGAATGAAATTACCTAAATCCCTTCTGATTGTATTGATCTTATCAGGGTATGTTGTTGCCTTATTGCTTATCTATCTTTGGATCAACCGACCATCATACTACGAGGCCTATCCGTTCATCCCCATCCCAGCCAATTTCACTGTTTATCCAGCAACATATTTCGGCTCCAAGGCAGACATAACTTTGAGTGCCTCCAGTTCGGCATATACTCGTGAAACGGAGACGAGTGCTTTTGCTGAACTCTTGACCAAATATGGCTGGCGGCCGTGTGCGGATACTGATATGGATTGCCTGTCAGATATTCCTACAGACACTGCAATCCTTGCAGCCTATCGACACGGACGGGGCTCCAATTCGCCGACGTTGCTGATTGAGATAGGAACATTACCTACTCCCGCTTCAAGTCCTCCCGCAACCATCGAATGGACCCACCTAGAAGTGAAAAACTGTGGGCAGATCACAACTACAATCGCATCCGATACGGGCTGCCAGGTCTTGTTACCTTGATTGACGGAGACTCTTCTCAAGCGGGCGCACGGTACTGCCTTAACTTTATATGTATCGGAGGGGGTGGGGCGTTACAAGGGGTGTTGAGTGAGGCGATCACGTACCCCCTCTGCCTGCTGCGCGATCCAACCCCTCCCTTTGTCACTTTGTGATCCCATTACCGAACAGCATCGGAGCGGAGAATAACTTGAACACCGTCTGTTTATGATAAGCTTGTTGGCATGATCGAGCGCAGCGCGTTGCGCCCTCACAAAATCGTCGTCGGAACAAAAGAGAGCGATATTTTATGAAACGTATGCTTTGCTGGATCGTTGTTGGGGTTTCCCTGCTTTCCTGCGGAATCATAAATCCGTCCAACAGCGCAACGCCGCTTCCAACGCATCCACCCATCAGTCTCTCCCCCATCAACGCAACGAACACAGATCAAATCCAAGTGATTTACACCATTCACGTATCCGATACTGTGCGCACCGAGGACTTGCTGGCCATTAGCCCGGACAAGAAGTGGGTCGCCCTGACGCCTGAAGACGGTTCCCCGCTTCATGTTCAGCGCTTGAAATGGACCCCCGACGGCTCCTTCGTGCCGATGGGCAATGGCTTTACCTCCTTTTACTTATATCGAACAGCGGCCCTGGCATTTAGCCCGGATGCAATGCACCTGGCTGTAGCTAATGAAGCGGATAATTCGGTGCTCATCTTCGGCCTGGACGATCTGCCAAGCGAAGCCAAAAAAACCCTGCTCCCGATCGGGGATCGTCCGGAAGCCGTGACGTTTACAAAAGACAGCCAGAAGCTCATCATCGGCACGCCGGGCGGAGCTAACGGTTCGCTGCAACTCTGGGATCTGGGAACGAGCTCGCTCGAACGAGAGATTCCTGCGCAGGCGCCCGGGGAAGTGTGCAGCGCTGGGATCAGCCCCAACGGCAAAATCTTGGCGGCAGGTAACTGCGTGGAACCCTTCGCAATTTCGACCTGGGAAATCGACGGCGGCTATACACTGCTCACCCAACTGACCAGGTCGGACCAGGCGGGCCCTTGCGGCTCAGATCCCTGTCCGGGTCAACACAATGTTTTCGCCTTCAACCCGGCAAGTGAAGATATTGCCTCCGGCCTTGATTTTCCCCTTATTTCCATCCATGACCCTCGCACGGGGAAGCTCAGTACCAGCGTGACCACACCTGCGGCGCGTGAGTCGTCGAACGGCGGTGAGTCTATCAGCGCGCTGGCTTACACGTCCGATGGCGCCATCCTGGGCATGGTCGCGAACCAGGAGCTTCAGCTAATCGATGCAAAGGACGGCAAATTACTCTGGCATCCCCAAGACCCGAGGCCGATTACCGCGTTCGCCATCAGTGCCGACTCGAAACTCATGGTTTCGATCAATGCGGGCGGCGATATGATCTTTTGGGGCGTACCGACCAGATAGGCCTTTCGCCGGCAATGGGGGGGCCATACATCTAAATGCAGCACAGGGCTTGGTCGGGAAATCACCTGCACCTGCGGCCTTCGGTCTTGTCGTACGCTTCGCGTCGCTTGAGGCTCGCTTGCCCGAAAGTCCCTGGTCGGTCACCTATTCGTTGATTGGGTTCTCCCGCACCGTCAGCGCCGCGGCATGGGCGATGGTCGTGCGAGCACCGACCACATTGGTCGCTTGCAAAAAGATTGCCCCCTAGGAGCAAGAACGGGGATGTTATCCCCAAGAGCAAGAACGGGGATCCATGCTTCGCGAACGCCGAGCGGATCACTCCCTCAGGCTGACGGTTCAGTCACTATTTGTGCACCCTGATCGCTGATCTTTAGTTCGAATATGCGCGTCGCAAGGCCGGCCGATCCGAAGGCCTGCTTCATCGCGTCTCCAACAGCCGTTTGAGGCGTTGTTGAGAATGCGATCAGGCTGGGGCCTGCACCGGATAAGGCTACGGCGGCCGCGCCGGCATCTTTGGCGGCCTTCATTGCTTCACGCGCGCCGGGGATGAGCGGGAGACGGTAGGGCTGATGCAGGGTATCGGACATGGCCTGACCGAGCAGGTCGAGGTCGCCGGAGCGAAAGGCTTCGGTGATCAGCACAGCGCGGCTGATATTCGAGACGGCGTCTTTTCTGGGAACCAGATCGGGTAATACGGCGCGAGCCTGTTTGGTGGAGAGATTGAATTCGGGCAGGACGACCGTCAAATGCAGGGGCGACGATGTGTGGTCAGCCTGGTTGGAAAAGAAGTTTTCGGCCACGGTCAATTTGTGTGTAATGACCTCACCCCCTTCCATCGTCGAGACGACCAGCCCTCCGAGGAGCGTGGGGGCAACATTATCGGGATGTCCTTCAAGCTCGACAGCCCTATTCAATATCTCTTCATTTGTAAACGGCGATCCCAGCAGGGCGTTCGCGCCGAGCAGGCCGGTGAGGATTGCAGCAGCAGAAGACCCAAGGCCGGAGGAAAGGGGAACACGATTTATACAATGGAGGCTCAAGGCCGGCATGCGCTGGTTTACACTCGCATATATTTTTTGCGCAGAACGGACGATGAGATTTTTTTCGTTACCCGCGAGCCGGTGAGCGCCTTCGCCTTCGATCTCAAGGCAGAATGATTCAGCGGTGATGAACTCTGTTTCGTTCCACAGATCCAAAGCCAGGCCGAGCGCGTCGAAGCCAGGGCCGAGGTTGGCAGAGGTGGCAGGGACTTTGACGAGGACTCTCATGATCGGTCTTGAACCGCCCTTATTTGAGAATGATGTCTTCGAGAGCAGATAATTTGGGCGGGACGAGCTGAGGCCTGGGCAGCTCCTTTGTGATGATATCGGGGTCTTTCAGCCCGTGGCCGGTGCAGACGGCCACAATGCGCTGGCCGTTGGGCTGAATTTGCAGCGCGGCAATCTCAAGCGCCAACCCCGCCAGGCCGGCCGCGGAAGCGGGCTCCACCCAGATCCCTTCCAACTCGGCCAGCATCTTTTGCATGTGAAGGATCTGTTCATCGGTCACAGCGATAATGCGGCCTTTTGATTCCTCTGCCGCAAGCAGGGCCTGTTCACCGCGCGCCGGCTTGCCAATGCGGATGGCTGTCGCAACGGTCTCCGGCTTTTCGACAGGATGGCCGACTACCAGCGGCGCGGCCCCGGCTGCCTGCACACCCAAAATCTGCGGCAGGCCGGTGGACTTCAATTGATCATATTGTTTGAAGCCGGCCCAATAGGAGGTGATATTGCCCGCATTCCCCACTGGCAGGCACAACCAATCGGGCGCGGACCCAAGCACATCGCAAATCTCAAAAGCCGCGGTCTTCTGTCCCTCGATACGATAGGGATTGATCGAATTGACCAGGCAAATGGGATACTTGTCCGTGAGCCCGACCACCATACTCAACGCATCATCGAAAGAACCATCGATCTGGATCACCTGCGCGCCGTAGGCAAAAGCGCCCGCCAGCTTCCCCGCGGCCACCTTGCCCTGCGGGATGAGGACAATTGATTTCATGCCGGCCCGCGCGGCGTAGGCCGCGGCGGAGGCAGCCGTGTTGCCGGTGGAGGCGCAGATGACCGTAGCTGCGCTGCGCCCAAAGGCCTCACTCACAGCGGCGGTCATACCGCGGTCTTTGAACGAACCGGTGGGGTTGAGGCCTTCATATTTAATGAAGAGCTGGCTGCCGCCGCCGATCTGCCGGGATAGATTATCCACGGGGATCAGAGGCGTGTCGCCTTCGAGCAGGCTCACGCTGCGTGTGTGAGGCGGGAGGTCGAGCAGAGGTCCATATTTGGAAAGAACGCCCTGATAAGTCATGGCGAGAGTGTAGCATAAAAATACATGGGAGGGGCGGCCGGGCACGAATAGGGCCGCCCCAAAACGACCATGATAAAATCTGCGAGTGAACTATTCGGTAATTACGGATAATCTGTGGATCGGGACAACCCCCTCCAGAGTCGATTTCGAGGTTCTGCGCCAACAAGGGGTGCGGCTTGTAATCAACATGCGCTTTGGCCACGGATCACACCCGGGGCACGGGGAGCCGCCGGTGAACTATCTTTGGCTGCCCACGTTTGACTCCCCGCTCATTCCCATCCCGGTGCGGGCTTTGATCCGCGGGGTACAGTCGGCGTTGGATGTGATAGGCGAGGGTGGAAAGGTCTATACCCACTGTGCGCGCGGGCGGCATCGCAGCGTGGCGATGGGGGCCGCCATCCTGATCGCACAAGGATTATCGCCTGAAGCCGCGATGTCCCTGATCAAAGAACGACGTGCCGTGGCGGACCCTTATATGTTCTATATCCAAAGACGGATCATGGTGTTTGCCCGCCGCTGGATGGCGGACCGCTAAGGCAAAACGATCAAGGCTCCGGGGCCACAACCCGATTCCGTCCTGTTTGTTTTGCAGTATACAGCGCCTGATCTGCCGCGCTGAACAGACTCTGGACGGTGGTCCCATATTTGGGATAAGATGCCAGCCCCACAGAAAAAGTGCATTTCAGGGCCATCTCCTTATACCGGATCCTGTATTCCTGAAACCTTATCCGCCAGGTCTCCACGCGTTCCCTGGCCATTTCGAGCGGGGCCCCCGGCATGACGACCACAAACTCCTCGCCGCCGTAGCGGCAAACGATGTCGCTTCTGCGCGCCTGGGTTAGAAGGAACAAGGCCAGGGCTTTGAGTACAGTATCACCGGCCTCATGCCCGTACGTATCGTTGACCGATTTGAAGTGGTCGAGATCCAGGATAATGACGCTCAGAGGATGCTCTTCGCGGGCCGCCTTGGCAAGTTCCCTCTCAAGAGCATCTTCCATGTGGCGCCGGTTGTAGAGATCCGTCAGCGGGTCGCGAATCGCCTGTTCGCGCAGCTTGGCCTGCAGTTCCTGGATCTCCGCGTATTTTTCCTGCAGGTTCTCATTGGCAGTGAGCAGGTTCTGTTCCGATTTTTTGAGCGGGGTAATATCACGCAGGGTGATCACACGGCCGAGGAGGCGATTGCGCTCATCATGGATCGGGCCGATTTGCAAGTCCACATACCTGCCCGGGTCGCTGGCTGTTTTGACCTCGGCATGGGCGGTGTACAGGACCCGATACAAATTCACCATTTCCGGCCAGGCAGAAAAGATATCCCCTCCCAGCTTACCGACAAACGAATCCTGAAAGCCGGTAAGGCGGCGCGCGGCCGGATTGATATCTATCACACGGTCCTGCGCGTCGAGGACCACAATGCCGTCGCTCATCTTCTCCATGATCAGGCTGCGGGCAATGGGCACGAGGTCGAAGAGTCGGTATCTCACCAGGGCAAAGGCCAGCATCAAACCCATGAGCGAAAAGGCGACCGGCGTAAGGTCAAGGTTGCCAAAAGGGCTCAGGCCAGATTCAGTAAAGATGTTCGCGGCCCAAGGGATGAACGAACCCACCAGCGTAATTCCCATCTGCCAGCGATAGGGACCCCTGGCATGGGTAAACGCACGGACCAGGATGATAAAGGCAACCAGAAGCAGGGGATAGGAATACGCAACGTTGACCCAAAACCAGAGACCGCGTTTCCAAAGCAGCACCACAAATGGCCCCGCCTGTTCCTGACTGAAGCTGGTGTAGAACCAGTGATGGTAAGGGTTGGTCCAAACCAGGATCAACGTCAGCACGGGCTCAATGGATAACAAAGCCAGGCGGCGGGGCGTCAGCCACCGGTCATGTCCACTGAACTGCAGGACAAACACCAGATAGGCAGTGGGGATGATCACCACGCCGAGATAGGTTGCGTTCAGCCAGAAGATCTCGGCGCCCAGATCGGGGCTGGCCCACATGAGGGCATAGGTCAACTCCCAGAACGCGGCGGCGACGTTGATCAAGGCCAGCGGGCGCGTCCCGGGAGCGGAACGACGGTTCCATACGATGACCGCCAGGTAGGCGGCGACGATGGCAGTGACGGAGAGCACTGCGGAATAGGGATGCGGCTGCAGAGACATTATTTTGATCTATTTGCAGGCAGCGACCGGAGAATATTTCATCGGCTATTCTCTGGCAAGTTTTGCAACGGTCACGCCTGCGCCGCCCTCGTTATCGTGTGCCTCTTCGAAAGAATTCACGTACGGGCTATCTTTTAATGCGGCGCGCACCGCCTCGCGCATCCTGCCGGTCCCCTTGCCATGCACGATGCGAACGAAAGGCAGCCCCGCGGAATAAGCCTTCTCGAGGTACCTATCCAGTTCGTTCAATCCATCTTCCACGAGCTTGCCGCGCAGGTTGACCTCCATGCCCGGAGATGTTTTCAAATTGAAGGCGGCCGGCTGCTCGTTGGAGGAGTCGCGATCGGCGGTCTTTGCTTTGCGGGTTTCAACCAGGGCCTGCCCGGCTTTTCTCTGCAAATCGCCGAACCTGGCGCGCACGCGCAAGCTGCCGATCTGTACCTCGGCGTCGGACTCTCCGAGAGCGGTAAGAATGCCCTCGGCCTTCAAGGTCGCAAGGAAGACCCTTTCGCCGAGAGCAAAAGGCTGCTGGCTGTAGGGAGTTGAACCTGCCGGGACGCCTTGCGACGGTCCCGTGTTCGCGGTCTGCCGACGTTCCACCGGCGCTTCCATTTCATCCTGAAAAGCCGCGGCTTTTTCCTCAATGGCTTTCAAGGCCTCCAGGGGCTGTCTGGCCTTCTTGAGCTGGCTGCGCAAGGATTCCAGGTTTTGTTTCAGCACCGCGACTTCCAGCTCGCCTTCGGCGCGCGCTTTTGCGAGCACCTCACGGCGTTCGTCTTCGATCTTTCCCAACCGTTTTTCGATCTCCTGCGTTTGGGCTTCGAGGCGCGCACGTGCTTTCTCGAGCTTTTCGCGCTCGCGCGAGGTGCGGTTGCGCTCCTTGCGGATATCGTCCAGCAGCTTATCGGCCCGCAGGTCGTCGGGGTTGATCTCGCTTTTCGCCGCGGCCACAAGGTCCGGGTTGAGGCCGAGGCGCTGTGCGATGGCGAGGGCATTCGAACGCCCGGGGAGGCCGATCGTCAAACGATAGGTGGGGCGCAGGGTTTTGATGTCGAATTCCAGCGAGGCGTTGACCACTCCCTCGGTGCCGTGCGCGAAGGTCTTGAGCTCGGGGTAATGCGTGGCGACGAAGGTCGTGATGCCGCGCTCCAGCAGGTGGCTGAGGATGGCGCGCGCCAGGGCCGCACCTTCCTGGGGGTCGGTGCCTGCCCCCAGCTCATCGAGGATGACGAGGCAACGAGCATCGGCTTTCTTGAGGATGTGGATGATATTGGTGATGTGCGAAGAGAAAGTGGAAAGCGACTGCTCGATCGATTGTTCGTCGCCGATATCGGCGAAGATATCCTGGAAGAGAGGCAGTTCCGATTCGCTCTGCGCCGGGATGTGCATCCCGCTCTGGGCCATCAGCGCCAGCAGGCCGACCGTTTTGAGCGATACGGTCTTGCCGCCAGTATTCGGGCCTGTGATCACCAGCGCGCGCGTGCCGGGCTTGGGATCGATATCGATGGGCACAACGGTTTGCGGGTCGAGCAGCGGGTGGCGGGCTTCGAGCAGTTTCAGGGTCGGAGAAGTTCCGGCGGCCGGCTGAACTTCTGTATCCTTTGACGCTGGCCGCTGAGCCTTCAACTCATGAAGAACCGGTTCACTGGCCTTGATCTCCAGCGCGTACTTCGCCTTGGCAAAGGCGAGGTCGAGCACGGCCAGGTTCTCCACGCCATAGATCAATTCGTCGTGGTGGGTACCGACCAGGGCAGAGAGTTCGGCAAGGATACGGCGCTCTTCGTCGCGCTCCGCCAGCTCCAGCTCGCGGACTTCATTATTAAGTTCCACCACCGGCAGCGGTTCGACAAATAGGGTAGCGCCCGAGGAGGATTGATCATGTACGATGGCCTTGATCTGGCCCTTGAACTCGGCGCGCAGCGGTATGACATAGCGCCCATCGCGCTGGGTGATGATCGGCTCCTGCAGCTTGGAGGAAGAATTGGTGAGATATTTTTGCAGGCGCGACATTAACCGATCGTGCGCCACCTTGAGGGAACGCCTGAGGGAGGCAAGCTTGGGCGAGGCCGAGTCCAGCACTTCGCCGCGCTCGGAGAGCACGCGCGTGATGGCATCCACGAGGCCGAACGTATCGGGCAGGCCAGCCGCCAACTGCGCAAGGCGCGGGGCCTTGTCCGCGGCATGCTCGAGGGACTTCTTGAGGGTGCGGCAGGAGATCAGGGTAGATTTAACGTCGAGCAGTGTTTGGGGGTCGAGCACACCGCCGCGCACTGCCAGGTCCACAGCCGGGCGGATATCGTGCGCGCCGCCGATGGACAGGTCGTTGGTGGAGAGCAGGAAGCGCGCCTCGGTTGTCTCGGCGAGCAGACGCTGGGCTTCTTCAAGGTGAGCCGTGGGCTGCAGGGCACGCGCCAAATCGGCAGAGGCCGAGAAATCACAAAAGCCCGCCAGGCGGGTTAGGATCTTGTCGTACTCGAGCACGTGCAGGGTCTTACTGTCCATAGTCAAGGAATTATAAACCACAGGCGTTTCAATCTGACCCGTAGTTGGAGCGAGCCAGGACACGGATCGCGCGGACCGGGCGGATTTGCACGGATTCTTTAAAAGAAAGTTCAGGATATGGGAGCCTTGGATATGAAAGGCTAAAGGAGACTCTTGCGTGACCGTTGAAGCGAATGGTAAAGCGGCTGGAGATTATTTGAAATACGAATAGAGCGGCCTTCAGGCCGCTCCATGGAAGAATATCAATGACAGCTTTATTCAGGGGTCAGCGCCAAACACCCAGCAGCGCGCCTATGAGCACCCAAGCTACCACGAAATAGCCTGCATCGATCAAATAAAGTTTTAACGGACGTGAGCTAAACGTGTAGTTGGAGGCAAAGGCGGGAAGTACAAAACCGATCGCTACCAGCAGGCCCAGCCCGGCGCCGCCACCCAGGGTTCCCATTTGCGTTGCCCCGATCACCAGGGCCAGTACGTAGGCGGTCACCAGTGCGCCGATGAGCGGCACAACGTAAATCACCGGGTTGGGACTCGGTCCCCGCATGCGCTCCTCCGTCCAGCCCTGGAGGGCCATCCAGGGTTTGGCGAAAAAGGGACCGTACCATAAGAACCCCAGTCCCATTTCAATGAGGGCGCCGACAAATACAGCCAGAAAGTTAACGTTAAAATAGTTCATAATCGTCTCCTCTTTGAGTTAGAATATTTGTTCTATCAAAGACAGTATAAGATTTTTTATCTGACCTGTCAACTATTTGCGCTTCCCTGACGTGAGGCAGAATCACTGCCAACAATACAACTTGCCCATTTAGAACAGAGCGGCCTCCTTGGCCGCTCTGTTCTAAATGAGAATGCGAGGTAGTTTGATCGAGTTGGGATGGCAGGAAGCAGGCTAAGCCTACCACTCCGTCCAGGCGCCGGCGGGATGCTGCCAGACGCCGGTGACGGCGTCGGCAGTGAACATGTGGTCAAAGCCGGCCAGGAATTCGGGGTCGTCGTAGAACTCCATCATGTTGTCGGCGCTCATCCACACGTCGACGGCGAAGAATTCTTTGGCTTCGGGCGAGCCGGGTGCAGCCATGCGGAAGTAGGCTTCGTGTGACAGGTTGCCAGCTTTGCGCGCCTTGCTGAGGGTCTTGCCGGTGGATGAATTGTGCAGCTTGCGGGCTTCGTCCACGGACTTGACCGTTGCGCGGGCGGTGGTTACAAATCGGTCATTCATTCCGAACGGGGCCGGGAGATGATAGCTGACGAACCCGTCCGCGGCGGCCCACACTACCGGGTCGCGCTCGGTGAAGATCTGCCCAGCCTGCTCCTGCACCGTGGGGTTGGCAAAGAACTGGTTGATGCCATCCATGCTGTTCCAGATGTCGAGGATCAGGAATTCGCCGGCGCCTTTGCCCGGCTTTTCCATGGGCACATGCACCATGTGGCTCACGTCGCCAAGAGACTTGGCCGCGGCCACATTCTCGGGATGGCCTGCCGTTGAGTTGTGGAGCTTGCGCGCCGCTTCCAGGGTGGGTGAGGCCAGCTTGCCGCGGATGGCCAGTAAGAACAAAGACAGATCGCTACTCATAATTCTCTCCTTTGATATTTGACAGAGGTGGTCTTATCGTGGTCTTTCACTCAATAAGACGGTGAAATCCTGTCAGAATCATCGGTCGTGACCCCGGCAGCGAAGAGTTCAGCCGAAAAAAGATGGGTGCGGGGGAAGTTCCGCACACATCTTTTTCTTTATGCAACGCTTGGATAAAGGGGAGCGGTCAGGCCGCCACGAGCGGCAGACCGAGTTGGGAGAAAAGGCCGTCGCCGGAAGCCAGGAAGTCATTGATGTCGCTGATGCGTCCGTTCTCAACGGTCAGGATATGGACGGCCGCGGCACGGTAGACGCCGGAGGAGTCCATTTGATAGACCCCGAAAGCGGGGGAACCGTTGGCATGCAACGGAACAAGCTTGACCCGGAAAGGATCGAAGCTTTTGAAGAGAAAGCCGTCCAAGAAGGCCCGGATGGCGGCGGGGCCCTTGAACCAAACGGGGAAAGGCGGCATGGTCAACGCCACATCTTCACGCAGCACGGCCACCAATGCGGCTGAATCGGCAGCTTCCCAGGCTGCCACGTAGCGCGTCAGCAGGGAGGACAGCTGTTCATTTAAACGGGCGGGCGTGGGCACCGACTTGCGGTCGGACTGTTTCATCGCCACGCGGGCACGCTGCAAAGCGCTGTTGACCGCGGCGGCCGTCATATCAAGTGTATCGGCAGCCTCGCTGGCGTTCCAGCCCAATACATCGCACAGGAGCAGCGCGGCCCGCTGCCTGCCGGGTAGTTTTTGCAGGGCCGCTATAAAGGCCAGCATGATGCTCTCGCGGACTTCATAGCGCGCCTCGGGGTAGATGTTCGGCTGCCCGTCGATCATTTCGTCGGGGAGAGGCTCCACCCACACGACTTCTTTGGAGGCCGGCGGCAAAGCCGCGGTCGGGTCACCGGCGGGATACATCTCCTTGGGAAGGCCGCGTCTTTTGCGCGTGTCGAGCGCATCGAGGCAGGCGTTGGTCGCGATCTTATAGAACCAGGCGCGCAGCGAAGAGCGGCCCTGAAAGGTGTCGAGGTGCTGCCAGGCGCGCACGAGGGCTTCCTGCAGCATATCCTCGGCGTCTTCGTAGGAACCCAGGATGCGATAGCAGTGAACGATAAGCTCGTTACGGTGGGGCGCGACGAGACGCTCGAAGGCCTGCTCGTCTCCGTTCCTGGCGGCCTCGAGGTCCCTGGAGCGTGCTGCATCCGCCTCTGCCTGCTCCCGGGTGCTCATGAGCACCCTTCGCAACCCAGCTCTATACCGGGAGTCCATAAAAGAATTATACCTTGCCCATATTTACCGGTGGTGATACCGCGGGAAGTGACACTGGTGGCGATTCCGCTGCGCGTCCACAGGATTCGCTTCGCTTATGCTTCGCATTCGCGTCAGCCCTCCGTCCCACGCTTTCAGCCTGGGACTAGAAATCCCGAAAAATGAATATGAGCGGGGAGAACTCTCCCCGCTCATATTCATTTTTCGGTGAAACCGGCAACGGTGGGTGAGTAGTTACCCTTGCCTTATTTCTTCCCCTTGTCCATGTTCGCCTGGCGGTCCCTCCAAAGCTTGTAGGTATACAGGTCGTGTTCGACCAACAGCATGCAGGCGGCCACAACGGCGGCATCGTCTATCTGGCCGAGGATGGGGATGAAGTCCGGCACCAAGTCGAAGGGGTTGAAGACGTAGACCAGGGTAAAGACGATGGCGGCTATGGTGCCAAAAGGGATCTCGCGGAACGCGCCGGAGCGGTAATCCTTGACGACGGAGATGAGCAGCTGGCCGTCGTCGATAAAACGCTTGAGCGGGCCGGGAGCGGTGAACTTCCTTTTAATATCTTCCGATTTGGAGACGACCTTTTCGAGGTCTTTATCGGTGACTTTTTGGGCGCCATCTTCTATGAATTTCGGATCGACTTTCGGCGAGGTCATGTTGAGGCTCCTTTTGGTCATAAGGCACTAACAGACCTTCGAGGTCTCCAAGACCTCGGAGGTCTTAAGCTAACGGCAAATGAAAACCGGCACCTGGGATTCACGCAGGACAAAGTCGAGGGTGCTGCCGATAAATACCTGCTTGAGCGTGGAGCTGCCATGGCTGCCCATCAGCACGAGGTCAACGTGGTGCTCCTCCACCGTCTGCTTAAGATAGGCCAGGGTACCCTGATCGCTCACAATGTATTCCGCTTCCACTTCATGGATCTCGAGATAACGGCGAACATACTCCTGCGCGTCTGCGCTCACTTTGGAACCTTCCAGGGCGGTGAAGACGATCAGAGCGGTCTTCCACATTTCGGCGAGATACGTCGCCACGAACAGGGCCTCTTTGGCGAGTCCCGAGCCGTCATAAGCCAGCAACGCGCGCTGGAAGCGAGTGGGCTTATGAGGAACACCGAGTATCGGGCGGGAGGAATTCATGGTGACGGTACGGAACGGCGATTTGAGGGAGGACAAGCCTCCCTGCGGAGGATGAGCGATCTGCAAAACGACGAGGTCCGTCATGGCCGCGCGCTCGCAGATCTTCCTGGTGATCTCACCCAATTCGATCACAAGCCGGCCGTCGAGGCTGGCATCTGCACATTTTTGATCGAATTGTTTTTGAACGGCAAGCGCCGCCGGACTTTTGACCTTTTCCGGAGAGTCCACGATATGCAAACCGTGGATGCGGGCGCCTTCATGCTGCGCCACGAGGAAGGCCTGTTCGAGCAAATCCCAACTGCCCGGGTCGCCGCTCAGGGGAACAAGGATATCTGCAAAAAAACTCCCGGTGTAACGCGCGACGGTGCGCGCTTTACGCCAGCTTCCGGTCTCGGTCCTGGCATTCTTTTCAAGGATCAAGTCCGTCGCCGCAATATCGGACTGGATCTCCCAGCCCAGCTCTTTCTCCAGCGCGGCGCGGTTTTCGGAGATCCAAAGGTATAAGTCGGTGAGGGTGCGGCCCGGGAACCCACGCAAGAGGCCGCGGTCGCGGATCGCCTCGGCGAGAGGAATGTAGACCTGATCGTACCAGTCCTCCACCGCTGCACGGAAGGCAGCGCCGCCCTGGGCGGTCCGATCGAGCAGGCATTCCTGGACGCAGATCTGCTCCATCAGCTTCTGGTATTGAGCGGGGGCAGTAACGCTGAGGTCCACATTAGGGCGCAGATCGAGGAGATGAGTGGTATCCAGGAATTCCGCGTATTCGGCTTTGATGATCAGGTCGTCGGGTTGGATATCGGGCGTGAGGGGGATGTCGGTGTGCACTTCGATGACATGCGCCTCGATGGCCGTAGACCCATCCTGGCGCGCAATGGAGACACGGTGGTTGCCGTCGATCACAAAATAAACCTCGCCCACCTGGTAGACCTCGATGGGGGGCAGCACGATGGCGGGGTCCATGAAGGCGGCTTTGACGCGCGCCCAGCGCTGCTGATCGTCCGCGTTGCGCGGGAGGAAGGTGCGGGTGAAATCGGTATAACGACCGGCGCTGCCGACGATGGCATCCAGGGGGATCATCTTGACGCCGGCGTCGGACCGGGCGCGCAGTTTTAATTTCTGCGCCACTTCCTCATAGGAGAGCAGATCGTTCGACCGGCCCCGGACGCGGGCCAGGACTTCCTCCAGGCCGGCGCGCTGGTGGGCGGATTGAAAGTCGTAGATGGCGGCGTGAAATTCATTCTGACTGGGAGACATTGGGTCCTTTGAAGCAAAAGTAACTGTTTGTTCAAGAGCTCGCTCTTCACGGTTCAGGCTCCGGTGACTTTAGCAGGAAAATTTTAAACACGAAGGTCACCAAGTGCACCAGGGAAAGAGCCCTTACGGCCGTGCGTTTTTATGCGGCAGGTGTAAAAAAACCTCGCCGATATTATCGCACATAACCGCAATTCGCGACCGGCACCTTCGGTCGCCAGCTTCGACGTGCATGCTTTGCGAAGGCCACGCGGCATCAAGGAAACAGGTGAACATGGAGACAGGGAAACAAGTAAATACGGAGACAGGGAAGCAAGTAAACACGGAGAGAGGGAAATAAGTAAACACGGAGACAGGGAAACAAGCAAACACGGAGAGAGGGAAATAAGTAAACACGGAGACAGGGAGACAGGGAAACAAGTAAACATGGGGAAAAGGCGGGGAGAAGTAAAAGATTTAAACACAAAGGACACCACGGAACACGAAGGAGAGCACGGTGAGAAATTGAGGAGCGATGTTCGAGATTCGGGGAAAGGGGAGACCCATGCGCCATGGAAAGAAATGGGGGAAGCGATATTCGATAATTCGATATTCGATGATCGAGGTCCGGAAATAGGGAGAAGTACGAGGAACTGAAGGCGAAATCTCAAGGAGCAGGGACGGGGATTCGATCCTCAATAACAAGAGCGGGGACGTTGTGCTTCGCTAAGACCTTGCTCCACCTGGCAATCATGACCCATCAAAAATGGGGGAGTACTTAATGGATACTTGTATTTCAATTGTGTTGTATGTAGAATTAATGAGTCAATCCCCGGTAAGAACTTCGGATATTATCAATGGATGTTACGCAACGTCCCGAAGGTTTGAACTGCTGAATGGGATCTTGCAAGGAAACCTTCGGGACGATCTAAATCGTGATCGGACGAAGAGCTCGTTTGTAAATAAGTTGTTATGGTTTTGTTATTTGTCTTGATTTTTTTTTGTGGCTCACCTATAATGAACGCGGCAGGGGGAATATGAGGTGCCTGTTTGATTTTGTACTATGAGGAGGTGCTCCGCGGTCGTGAAAACCGAACTTCACACCCTTCCCGGGCCTTTACGGCGTATCTAATCCATCCAAATAATCGACTAGAGGAGAGCGGCATGGATAAAAATCTGTTCAAGATGTTTTCAGTAATTGCGATATTGGCTTTAGCGATTGCGGCTTTGCCCATGCAGAGCGCAAAGGCCGCCTCAACTTCTGTTTTCATCAATGAAATACATTATGACAATGCAGGTACTGATTCTGGCGAAGCTGTAGAAGTTGCGGGACCGGCTGGGACGGATTTGACCGGCTGGAGTGTGGTGCTATACAACGGAACCGGCGGCGCTTCCTATAATACAACAACCCTGAGTGGTGTCATCCCTGACTTGGGGGACGGTTTCGGAGTTATCGTTGTTAACTATCCAAGCAACGGCATCCAGAACGGTTCCCCCGATGGTCTGGCCCTGGTTGATGCAAGCAACAGTGTCATTCAGTTCTTGAGCTACGAAGGGACATTTACTGCGGCAGGCGGTCCAGCGGACGGAATGCTCAGCAAAGATATCGGGGTATCAGAGAATGGTTTTGGAGCGGTTGGCAACTCGCTACAGCTTACCGGCACCGGAACAACTTATGAAGATTTTACCTGGGCGGCTGAAGCAGCGAACACTTTCGGGGCCGTCAATACTGGTCAGACCTTTGCAACACCCTCAATCCCCTTTATTAACGAAATCCATTATGACAACACAGGCGCCGACACAGGCGAAGGTGTAGAGGTTGCCGGACCAGCGGGAACAGATCTGACGGGCTGGAGTGTGGTGCTATACAACGGAAGCGGCGGCGCGGTTTATGACACAGTCAATCTCAGCGGCGTCATACCCGATCAGCAGAACGGTTATGGGACCCTGTCCTTCCCTAGAGCCGGGATTCAGAACGGCTCCCCAGATGGTCTGGCCCTGGTTGATGCAAGCAGCAGTGTCATTCAGTTCTTGAGCTATGAAGGGACATTTACTGCGGTAGGCGGTCCAGCGGACGGAATGCCCAGCATAGATATCGGGGTATCAGAGAATGGTTCTGGAGCGGTTGGCAACTCGCTACAGCTTACCGGCACCGGCACCCACTTATGAAGACTTTACCTGGGCGGCTGAAGCGGCAAATACTTTCGGGGCCGTCAATACAGGTCAGATATTCGGCTCCGGTCCCGTTTCGACCAATCCGTCCGGCGTTGGCGCGGCCACCCCGGACACGCTCTTCGCAGGCGATGCAACCCTGCTGACCGTGGCGGTGACCCCGGGCGCCAACCCGGCCAGCACGGGACTGACGGTTTCCTGCGACCTGAGCGCCATCGGCGGATCAGCCAACCAGGCCTTCTTCGACGACGGCACGAATGGGGATGTGAGCGGTGATGATAATACGTTCACGTATTCCACAACGGTGGCCAACAGCACAACACTTGGAGCAAAGAGCCTGGCCTGTACCGTCAGCGATGCCCAGGCGCGCAGCGGCAGCGCGAGCATCAACCTCACAGTCACTGCAATCCTCCCGATCGGTACCGTCAACGGAGCGGTGACTGACACCGAAGATGCGACCCTGCACCGGTCGCCGTATGCGCCGGCCTCCGGCAATGGCTCCGGCCAGACCGTGGTTGTCCAGGGCGTGATCTACGAGAAGACCCTGCAGGCCATCTCCAATTCCTCAAACACCTACAAGGGATTCTTCATCCAGAACACGGTTGCTACTGCAGACACCGACCCGAAGACGTCGGACGGGCTGTTCGTGTTCATGAGCACCAGCAACACAATGCCCGTATCGGGTGGAGGCACGTATACGCCCACGGTCGGGGACGAAGTGATCATCTCGGGCACGATCAGCGAGTATTACAACATGACCGAGCTTTCGAACCCGGCGCTTTTCAAGCCAGTCATAAGGAGCGGCGTTGACATCGACTCAGAGGTCGCTCCGGTCGTGGCAAATCCGCCCACCAGCCTGGTAGATGCGAACCGCTATTGGGAACGACTGCAGGCGATGCGCGTCCAGGTGCCACAGGACAGCATCGTGCTAGGCGGGCGCAATGTGTTCAGCCCGGCGGATGCTGAAGTATGGGTGGCGCGACCAGACAGCACCATCGCGCAGCGCCTCGCCCCCTACACGCGCAGGGCCTTCCGCGACGCGCACCCGCTCGACGACAATTACGACCCCGCCAACTGGGATGGCAACGGGTACCGCATCCTGATCGGCAGCCTGGGGATCAAGTACACGGCGGGCGACGCGCAGGCATTGATCGACCCGGCGCGCACCTTCGATACCCTGACGAACGCGCCGACCGGCGGCATCAACTACACTTTCAGCAAGTACCGGGTGGAGATCAGCGGGCAGCCCACCTTCAGTGAAGGGCCCGACCCGGCTCAGAACAATCCACCGCAGGTGTTCGACCGAAGCACGGGCTACAGCATCGCCGATTACAACCTGGAGAACCTATACGACTACCGTAACAACCCGTTCTCCGGCTGCGACTTTACGGACGATACAGGCTGTCTACGGGTGGATCCCTTCCTGGCCGCGGTAACCCCGCCCTATGATTACGTACCAGCCAGCGATGCCGCTTACCAGGCGCGCCTGACCGACATCGCCAACCAGATCATCAATGACCTGCACAGCCCGGACATCATGATGCTGCAGGAAGTGGAGAACCAGGATATCTGCACGGTAGCCGGCGCGTCGCTCACCTGCGGCACCACCGACAACGCGGATGGCAAACCGGACGTGCTGCAGGAACTGGCGCTCAAGGTGGCCTCGCTGGGCGGCCCGGCTTATGACGCCGCCTTCGACCGCGACAGCTCGGACCTGCGCGGCATCGCCCCGGCCTTTATGTATCGCACCGACCGCGTACAGCTCGTATCTCCCGCGGGCGACCCAATCCTGGGCAGCCCCCCTGCGATCCCCGGTTACACCTCGGTGCCGTACGACAGCGATGTGTCGAACCCGAAGACCCTGAACGCGGTCTACACCGGTAGCGGGGCCTGCGAGACGAACTGGGTATTCCCGCGTGCTCCAGACATCGGTCTCTTCCGCATCTACACTACGAGCGCTGGCACGGGCTTCTATCAGGATGTATATGTGATCGACAACCACTTCAAGAGCGGCCCGGATAGCTGTGTTGCCCATCGCACGGAGCAGGCAAATTACAATGCGGCGCTGGTGGCCTACATCCAGGCAGAGAATCCGGATGCGCGCATTGTCGTGGGCGGCGACCTGAACGTGTACCCGCGGCCGGACGACCCGTTTGCGCCGCTGGGCACGCCCGGCTCGAGCGACCAACTCGGCGCGCTGTATGATCCATCCCTCGGCTTGCAGAGTATGTGGCAAGTCCTGCTGGACCAGGCGCCTGAGTCGGCATACAGCTATGTGTTTGTGGGCATGGCGCAGACGCTGGACCAGATGTTCATCAACCAGCCGATGCTGGCTGACATACAGCAATATCGTATTGCACACATCAACAGCGACTTCCCGGCGGATTATCCCGGCGATGTGGCGCGCGGCACGAGCGATCACGACCCCGGAGTAGTCAGCGTCAAACTCCAACCCACCTGTAATGGGCTGCCCGCCACCATTGTTGGCACCGCCGGTGACGATGTGATCCATGGCACCAACGGTCCTGACGTAATTGTTGGCCTGGGCGGCAATGACACCATTTACGGCGGCAACGGCAATGACGTGATCTGCGGTAACGATGGGAACGACACCATTTATGGCGGGAATGGTAATGATACGCTGCTGGGAGGCATCGGAGACGACATCCTCTCGGGTGAGAATGGCAACGATATACTGATCGGCAGCAATGGCAACGATACCCTGACCGGCGGAAACGGCGATGATACGTTGACAGGCGGCGCCGGGAACGACTCGCTTACCGGCGGAAATGGGAATGATGTATTGGATGGCGGCACAGAAAATGATGTGTTGATCGGGAACAACGGGAACGACTCGTTGACCGGCGGCACGGGCGCTGATTCATTCAGTGGAGGCCTGGGCAGCGATACCAATACCGACTTCAATCCCGGAGAAGGAGATACCAGTGATGGGACGTAACCCATCCCAAGCCGGTTTGTTGTCATAGATAAAAGCGACATGACTCATCCCGACGTTGAACTTTGGATGAAGGGGGGGATAAGCGAGCCAGAGACGACTAAGGGCAGAACGTAAACGATAAAGTGGCGCCTCGACCGGGAGGCGCCACTTTCCGGTTCGATGACACCAAGATTGCAGGAGCCAGGTAAAGAGATGGTTGAAGGGGAGGTTGTAAGGGCGGTTCATGAACCGCCCTTACAACCTCCACGGAACTAACGACACACACTTTCAATATGTGCTAAAATACATATCTGAATATGTATAAAGGAGCCTGATATGCAGAAAATTATCGGTGTAACCGAACTACAGCGCAAATTCCGGCCTTTTTTTGAGGGCGTCGTCCGCAAGCGCACTCCGCTGATCTTGACACGCGGTTCGCGCCCCGAAGCAGTGCTTATCCCCTACGAAGATTACCTGCGCTACCAGCAAATGGAGGAGAGTGAAGCACTGGCGCGGTTCGATAAAGTCTGGGATCGGCTTGCGGAAGTGAACGCCGAATTCAGCGAAGAGGAAATCGCCGCGGACATCAAAGCGGCGAGACAGGGATAGTCTATGCGCGCTGTGATCGACACGGGGGTTTTCGTGAGCGCCCTCATCCGCAAACAAGGGACGACGGGCGACGTTTTGCGCGCCCTGCGCGACGGGCGCTTTACCGCCATTTACACAACCGATATCATGGTGGAAATCATCGATGTGCTCGGGCGCGCTCCATTCCGCGCCAAATATCATATCGAGCCGGATGACATCACCGCGCTGGTCAACCTGATCCGCCTGCGCGGCGAACTGGCGGCGCCGGCGCAGCGCGTGACCGCCTGCCGCGACCCTAAAGACGATAAGTTCCTCGAAGCCGCGCTTGCCGTGCGAGCCGACTGCATCGTGTCGGGTGACGCCGACCTGCTGGATATGACTTCCTTCGAAGAGATCCCCATTTTGCGCCCGGCGGAGTTCCTGGCCAGGTTATGATCCGCGCCTCACCTGCAGAACCAATGGCTGCAGCCCGCGAAAAATTTGCGCATTGTGCGTATGGGGAAAACGTGCGGAGTGCAGGCTGCGAGGTTATGCACGGTCAAGAGGAGACCTACAGTCGTCTGCTTCGACGTGCAGGAACACCACCTGCACCTGCGGTCATATCGTAGCCTTCGGCGTGCAGGGAGAGCACCTGCACCTGCGGTCATGTCGTAGCTTCGGCGATTCATATCGCCGAAGTGGGCAACGGTGGCTGGATGCCACCTTGCCCAAAGTGGGCGATGTTCGCTTGACGCTCACTCGCCCGAAAGCGGCGCAGGTCGGTGCTCTGAGCGCCTCGCGAAGGCCACGCGCCAGCAGAAGAGCGCAAATTTGGATCTGAATCCAGATCCAACAAACTCCCATGCCCTGGTTTTAACATGTTTGCATCTTGCCTGGCCAAATCAGATTCTGCTAGGTGATCAAAGAGATCAAAATCGCCCATACTTAACCGTCTTAGGAATAGATGATTTTCCAGGCGCGGTGGCGGCCTATCGGCGAGTAGACGCGCCCGAGACTCTTTTGGCGAGGAAAAAGGTCAATTTAGAACAGCAATCAACTTAATATGTGGGCCGATTTGCCGGCGGGTAGAATGGAATTGGGGAATTTCCACCTGGATGGGCAGAAAGTGGCTTGTATGTAGAACGGTGCAAAATGAAAACAAAGATGAGCAAAGCGCGCACCTCCAAATCGACTGTGGCAGCCTCCTCTACATCGAAAACTCCTGATTTCTCTTATCGGCGCATTTTTGAGAATGCCCGGCACGGCATCCTGATCCTCGACGCGCAGACCGGGGTGATCGAAGGCGTTAACCCATACTTGCTGAGTATGCTCGGCTATTCGTCTGCAGAACTAGTGGGGAAGAAGCTCTGGGAACTGGGAGCGTTCAAGAATGTTGAGATCAGCCAAAAAGAATTCGAAACCCTGCAGGCGAATGAAACCATCCGGACCGAAAACCTGCCGCTCAGAGCCAAAGGTGGTTCCATCATTGAAGTAGAAATCGTCAGTTATGTTTATGAAGAGAACGATCGGAAGGTCATGAAGTGCGAAATCCGCGACGTGGGGGCGCGGGCGCAGAGCAATGAATCGCTCCCGCCTGCGGAGGCTGAACTCCGTGCGTTGTTTGATTGCATGCGGGATATCGTGCTGGTGATCGACCGCCGCGGCGTATATCGCGAGATCGCACCCACGCGTGCAGCTCTACTCTACAGACCGCCGCACGAGCTGCTCGGCAAGAGCCTGCGCGATGTCTTCCCCGCCGATCAGGCGCAGGAGCTTATTGAAACCATCGAGCAGGTATTGAAAACGCGGCAGACGGCTGAAATCGAATATGAACTCCCGATCGGCGGGCTCCCAATGTGGTTCGCGGCCTCCGTCTCTCCGATGGGAAAAGACCGGACGCTGTGGGTGGCGCGTGATATCACCGAGAGCAGGCAGGCCGCGGAATCACTGCGGACTGCGAATGCAGACTACCAGTCCCTGTTCGACAATGCCACAGTGGGTATCTATCGATCCACGCCGCAAGGCAGCTTCCTCAAAGTGAACCCGGCTATGGCGCGCATCTTCGGATACGCCTCGCCGGAAGAAATGATCCGCGGTGTTACGAGTATTGAGAAACAATCCTATGTTGACCCGGCCTCCCGCCGCGAATTTCAATGCCTGCTGGCGGAAGAGCATGAAGTGCGGGAGTTCACCACCCAGGCGCGCCGCAGAGAAGGCGAGACGATCTGGATACGGGAAAATGCTCGTGCAGTGACGGCAGCGGATGGGAGTGTGCTGTATTACGAAGGCTTCCTGACCGATATCACCGAACGCAAGCAGTCGGAGCAGGAACTGCAGCGGGTCAGAGACACGCTTGAAACCATTAATAACGAACTGCAGGTTTCGCTGGCACGCCAGAAAACCCTGGCGCGCACAGACGGCCTCACCGGCCTGTGCAACCGAATTTTCTTTGACGAATTGGCAACCCGCGAATTTCAGGCCGCCGTGCGCTATCAACGGGCGCTCACCATTCTGATGATCGACGTCGACAATTTCAAGAAGATCAACGATACGCTGGGACATGCCGCGGGGGATGAGGTACTCACGCGCATCGCGCACACGGCCTCGCAGCATATCCGCGCCACCGACATCCTGGCACGCTTCGGAGGCGACGAATTCATTCTTCTGCTCCCCGAAACGAATGCCCAGCAGGCGCTGACCGTGGCGGAACGCATCCGCGCCACGGTAGAAGCGACCCCGATCCGAGATGTAATTAATGCCCCAGCCGTTTCACTGTGTATTGGCATCGCGGAACTGCGGTCAAAACCGATGGATGAGGGGGTTGAAGAGGTGATTCGCCGCGCCGACCAGGCTCTCTACCTGGCAAAAACGGATGGACGCAACCGGGTGGTACTCTGGGATTCCAAGATAAGCAGCGGCTAACGTTGAGTACAGAAACCGGGCAGGTGAAAGCCGGCCAACGCAAAGCGACCCACAACGTGTGCGCACCATTACATGTCCATGCCTGTTGCACAATCGTCCTTTTAGGAGATTACGAACCTGCGTTTGACCGAAAGAGAAATTGTATCTGTGGCGCCATCTGCTGATTAATCCCAGGCAATACCACGATACAAAAAGGAGAAACGAAAATGGCAAAACCAAAATCGCGGCCACCCAAGTCGCCGACGGGCCTGCAGGGGCTGGACGAACTTGAAGGAACAGATCGGCAGCAGATCCTGGTTTTTGTTTTGGATGGGCCGCGTTATGCGCTTTGCCTTTCGGCCGTGGAAAGGGTCGTCCGCGCTGTTGAGATCACGCCGTTACCCAAAGCGCCGCCGTTGGTTCTGGGCGTGATCAATGTGCAGGGACAGGTCATTCCGGTGATGGATATCCGCCCGTGCTTCGGTCAGCCGGCGCGGGAAGTCCACCAAGATGACAGGTTCATCCTTGCGCGGGCTCCCCGACAACTCGTGGCCCTCGTCGCTGATTCTGTGGTTGGTATTCACGAGCTTGCCGCCCGCGAGATGGTGGACACCGGAGAAGTCGTTCCCGGTGCGCCATATATTCACGGCCTGGTCAAGTTGGAAGGCGACCTCATTCTCGTGTGTGACCTCGACCAGTTCTTATCCTTCGACTTTGAGGCGAAGTTGGAAGCCGCGCTGAAATGACCCGCAGCAAAGCTCTGCTGCAAGATGCCTGGAAAGGCAAGGAGAGCGACTTAACCGGTAACGTTCCTGAGGGGCAGATAGCGCAATTGAGTGACTTCGTCGCCACCAGGCTGGGTCTCCACTTTCCTCCCGGGCGGTGGATTGACTTGGAGCGCCAATCGAAATTAGCAGCCAAGGAATTCGGTTTCGCAGGCTTCGAACCATTCCTGCAGTGGTTGCTGGCTTCACCGCTCGATCAGCAGCAGGTGGAAATGCTGGCAAGTTATCTGACGATCTCCGAAACATATTTCTGGCGCGAGCCGCAGGTTTTTGAAGCACTACGCGATCAAATTCTCCCGGAACTGATTCGCGCGCGGGCGACGAGTGCACGGCGACTGAGGATCTGGAGCGCGGGCTGCGCTACGGGCGAAGAGCCGTACTCGATTGCGATCGCCCTTCGCCAGGCACTACCAGACTTGCAAGACTGGCACATCACACTGCTGGCGACGGACATCAATCCAAATATTTTGCGCCAGGCCACCCTTGGGGTTTATGGCGAGTGGTCTTTCCGTAACTCGCCTGTGGGGTTCAGGGAGAAATACTTCAGCCGGACAGACAAGGGCAAGTTTGAGATATTACCAGAGATCCGCGCGATGGTGACCTTCCGATACCTGAATTTGGCCGAAGATATCTTCCCGGGGGCCTTAAACAATACCAACGCCATGGACCTGATCTTCTGCCGAAATGTATTGATGTATTTTGCTCCTATGCGCGCCCAGTTGGTGGGACGACATATCTATCAATGCCTCGTGGACGGCGGCTGGTTCGTTACCAGCGCGAGTGAACTCTCCCAATATACTTTCGCACAGTTTGCTTCCGTCCGTTTTCCGGGAGCAATTGTCTATCGGAAAGAATCCGGCAAACCACGACCGCCGCTATTCTCTCCCATGGAACAGGCGGCACCTGCCCAAAGCTTACTGGTTCAACCGCCGTTTGAAAGTGTCACGTTCGTTGATGGGGCGGCACTGCCGGCCCAGCCGCGCCGGCCTGAGCCAATACGACCCGCCGAGGCAGCGGAGATAGCGCGCGAGGAAACCCGGGCACCGAATGCCGCCTCGACCGTGTGGACCCTGGCTAACCTGGGAAAACTTGATGAAGCCCTTGCAGCTTGCGAAGCGGCCATCGCTACCGACAAACTCAACCCCAAGCTGTACTATCTCTATGCAGCGATTCTTCAAGAACAGAATCGAGGAGCGGAGGCGATGGCAGCACTCAGGCGCACCCTGTATCTTGACCCTAACTTCCTGCTGGCGCACTTTTCCATGGGAAACCTGGCGCTGCGCGAGGGTCATGCCGCGGCGGCCGCTAAGAATTTCAATAACGCGTTGGCGCTCCTGAGCGTCTTCGACCCGGACGACATCCTGGCCGATGCGGAGGGGCTTACTGCAGGTCGCCTCAGGCAGATCATTCGCGCCACCCTCCAGACGGGAGTATCGACAAGATGAAGACGGATCCAGCCGCACCTCATTCAAGCCCGGCGATTGATTGGAGTGTGATCCATAAGCGGGTGGAGACCGCCCGCCAGGCGCTTGAGCGGGATGCCGCAGCGTCACCGGCAGAAAACCTCGCCAACCTCAAGAGGCGAGCCCAATTACTGGCACGCGAACCGCAGCAAACAGACCAGGTTCAGGAATTCCTGGCGATCGTCGAGTTCCGCCTGGGAATGGAGACTTATGGCCTCGAATCTGCCTTTGTCCGCGAAATTTATCCCCTCAAGGAGTTCACCCTCCTCCCGGGTCTGCCCGCTTTTGTGATCGGCATCGTAAACGTGCGCGGCCAGATCCTTTCCATCATTGATCTCAAGAAGTTCTTCGAGATCCCCGAAACTGGACTGGGCCAGCTAAACAGGCTGATCATCCTGCGGAATGAGCAGATGGAGTTTGGTGTTCTCGCTGACGAAATCGTAGGCGCGCGCTCCATAGCAAGGAAGGCCATACAAGACACACCTTCAACGGTTACCGGCATTGGTGCGGCTTTTCTGAGAGGGATCACTGCCGACCGTCTCATCCTTCTGGATGCTGAAAACATCCTGAATGCTAAAGAGATCATCGTCCACCAGGAACCGGATTGAATTGTGCCTTTGTTGAACTATTCATAAGAAGGAGACTTCCGTGAAACGTTTTCTTAACAACCTGTCCACCAGCAGAAAGCTCATTCTGAGCTTTGGCATCCTCGTGCTCTTATTGGCCACCGTGGTCATCGTAGCCTATCTGAGTTTGGCGGACATCGCCAATTCGGAAAAAAAGCTGTACGCCAATAATTTTCAAATATCCCTTGCTCTCGAGCAGGTCAATACCTACCAGAACTTCAACCGGGGGCGTACCCTGGCCATGATGCAGACTCCCGATAAGGCGGACCAGCAGTCCATTGAGCAAACCATCACTACTGCGGCTGCGAGTCTTGATAATCTGTTAGCGACACTGACCAACCTCAATCCGGACCCGGCATTCCAGAGCCAGTTGCAGGAGCTAAAAAATGAGGTCGATGCCTATCGCGCGACGCGCCAAGAAGAGATTTCGCTTATCTACGCGGGCAAGGTTACCGAGGCGCAGCAAATGGATAGCGCCGTAGGTGCCGATGAATTCGACAAGATCCAAGCGCTCGAAGCAGCAATGGCCAAGGATGCGAATTCCAAGACAGACCAGCAGCTCGTTACAGACCAGCAGACGGCGCGATCGGCCACCGGGCTGTTCCTGGCTATTGCTGTGATCGTCGTCTTCCTGGCCATAGTGCTGGTGGCCTTCCTAAATCAGACTATTGCCAGGCCCCTCACCAGTATAACCAAAGTTGCTGCACAAATCGGCGAAGGTAACCTGACCGTCAATCTGCCGGATGTAGGGCGCCGCGACGAGATCGGCGCACTTACCAGTGCCTTTCGTCAAATGATCGAGACGCTGCGGCGGCAGACCGTGGATCTATCCGAGGCAGTCGGACAGCTCGGCTCCTCGGCGAGTGAGATTCTGGCCGCAACCACGCAGGTCGCCACCGGTACAGCCGAATCGGCCACCTCCGTCAACGAGACCACGACTACCGTGGAGGAAGTACGTCAGGCAGCGCAGCTCTCCGCCCAGAAAGCCCAAAACGTTTCCGAGAGCGCCCAGCGGGTAGCCGAGGCGGGCCAGAACGGGCAGAAAGCCGTGGAAGACACATCCTCCGCGATGGACCGCATCCGTGAACAGATGGAAACCATTACCCAGACCGTTGTGCGCCTGAGCGAGCAGAGCCAATCCATCGGCGGCATCATTGCTTCGGTCACCGACCTGGCCGACCAATCCAACTTGCTGGCGGTCAATGCCGCCATCGAGGCCGCCAGGGCCGGCGAGCAGGGCAAAGGTTTCGCCGTCGTTGCGCAGGAGATCAAGAGCCTGGCCGAGCAGTCAAAGCAGGCGACGGCCCAGGTGCGCGGCATCCTGAGCGAGGTGCAAAAGGCCACTGGCAATGCGGTGATGGCCACCGAGCAGGGCAGCAAAGCAGTCCAAGCAGGCGTGACCCAAGCATCACGGGCCGGGGAAGCCATTCAGGTGCTGACCGAGACCAGCAGTGTGGCGGTTCAGACATCCATCCAGATCGTCACCTCGAGCAACCAGCAGGTAGTGGGAATGGATCAGATCGGCATAGCGATGGAGAACATCAACCAGGCCGGCTCACAGACTGCCGCAAGTACAAAGCAGATGGAGATCGCCGCCCGCGACCTGCACACACTGGGCGAGAAACTCAAAGAACTGGTAGCACAGTTCAAGGTTTAGAAGGTGAGCAGGATGGATAAGAAGGAGCAGGAATTTCTCGAGCGGCTCCGGCAAACATTCCGGATCGAAGCGGAAGAACACCTCCGCTCCCTCTCCGCGGGTCTGATCGAGTTGGAAAAAACGGACGATCCAGAAAAAGGCATGCAGGTTATCGAAACCGTTTTCCGTGATGCGCACAGCCTCAAGGGCGCGGCACGCTCCGTGAACCTGAAGGATATCGAATCGATCTGCCAGCCGATGGAGAGTGTCCTGGCGGCCCTAAAGCGCCAGGAGATAAGTTCGTCAGCACCCCTGCTCGATCTGCTTCACCAGGCGGTGAACAACCTAAACCAGCTTGTTGTGAACATGGATGGGGAACAAACCTCGACTGACAGGGCTGCCCTGCGCGAATTAAGCCACCGGCTGACGAAGGCTGCCCAAGGCGGCGGCCCACCGCCCGCATCGCCGGATCCCGCGCAAGAAGGCGGACCGCCGCACGATGAGCAGGATCCTCCCCCACAAGCTCTGCCATCGGTGGCCGCCAAAGACCGGCAAGCCGACATAACCGCCGCGGTAGGGCCTCCCGCATCACCACCAGAACCACGGCCAAACTCGGAAACGCCCGCAGCCGAGGCGGCCTCGAGGCTCTCGCCTGTCCAGGAAAAAACGGTCACCCAAGGACCGGCGGGAGAAGCCAGGCTGGCAACGAGCAAAACGGTTCGCATCCCCATCACCAAACTGGACCCGCTGTTACTGCAGGCCGAAGAAATGATCCAGGCCAAACTGGCCGGGGTTCAGAGGACGGTCGAATTGCGTGAAATCCAAGGCGTATTGCTATCCTTGATAACCGACTGGGCTAAATGGAAGGATCAGCGCTCATCATCTTCCAACGAGATGTTGGAATTGGTTACTGCCCGCCTTAATGCGCTGGCCGGCAAAGTCAGCTTAGTCAGCCAGGCCTTCGAGCAGGATCAGCGCGTCCTGCGGCGCATGATCGATGACCACCTGGGCGCGATGAAGCAGGTCCTGATGCTGCCTGTTTCGACTCTGGTGGAAGTCCTTCCCGCACTTGTACGAGACTTGGGGCGCAACCAGGGTAAGGAAGTTGACCTGGTCATGCGCGGCACTGAGATGGAGATCGACAAACGGATCCTGGATGAACTGAAAGACCCGCTTATCCATCTTGTGCGGAACTGTGTTGACCATGGCATTGAAATACCCGATGTGCGCCTCCGCCACGGGAAACCGGGACGCGGCACGATCACGCTCATCTTCAGCGCGAAAGACAGCCGGCAGGTGGAGATCCTGGTGTCCGATGACGGTGCGGGCATCGACGCGGTCAACGTGCAGGCCGCCGCGATCAGGGCAGGTTCCATCCCAGCGGATGCCGCCGGGAAATTGGATCTGACCGAGACGCTCGCGCTCATCTTTGAATCGGGCATCACCACCAGCAAGATCATCACCGACATTTCGGGTCGTGGCCTGGGGCTGGCCATCGTACGCGAGAAGGTGGAAAAACTCGGCGGCCAGGTGTCGGTCGAGACACGTGTAGGGGCCGGCGCGACCTTCCGCCTCCTGCTGCCGCTGACGTTGACCACTTTCCGGGGCATCCTGGTGCGCGCCGGCGAGCAGGCGTTCCTCCTGCCTTCCGCCTACGTTGAACGCGCCTTGCGGGTGCCTCTAACCGAGATTCAAACGGTAGAAAGTCGGGAGATCATCCGGTGGGATGGGCACATTTTCTCCCTGGTCAGGCTCGGCCAGGCACTCGGATTGCGGCCTCGCAAGAACGGGAGCGGTCAGAGTGAGGGCTTCGGTCACGGAGGTTCAGCGAGGCAGGCGGCAACTGCCGACCTTGTTCCCGTCCTTATCCTGGCTTCAGCCGATAAGCGCATAGCGGTCCAGGTGGATGAGGTGCTCGGAGAAGAAGAGGTGTTGGTTAAGGGATTGGGTAAACAATTGAGCCGTGTGCGCAACATCGGCGGTGCAACTGTACTGGGAACCGGCAGTGTAGTGCCCGTACTGAATGTATCCGACTTGATGTATTCTGCAGTGCTTCCAGGCACCGCGGCCGGCGAGCCGGTAGCTGATGAGAAGACCGCGCTCCAGACTGGCCGCATCCTGGTGGCGGAAGATTCAATCACAGCCCGCACGCTGCTCAAGAACATCCTGGAAAGCTCGGGATACCGCGTAACCACCGCCGTCGACGGTGCGGATGCATTTACCCAGCTGCGCAGCGGTGAATTCAATCTGGTGGTCTCGGACGTGGATATGCCGCGCCTTAGCGGCTTTGAACTCACGGCCAAGATCCGCGGCGATAAGAAGCTGGGCGATTTGCCGGTCGTCCTGGTAACCGCGCTGGAATCGCGACAGGATCGTGAGCGTGGTATCGAGGTCGGTGCGAACGCCTATATCATCAAAAGCAGTTTCGACCAGAGTAATCTGCTGGAAGTTATCGAGAGGCTGCTATGAATGCTACAACCCGGAAGGATTCATGATCAAAGTGCTGATCGTAGATGATTCAAGCACGGTGCAGGAATACCTGGCATACATTTTTGGCTCCGACCCCGCCTTTCAGGTGATAGCCGCGGCCAGATCCGGCGCCGAAGCGCTGAAAGCTATTCAGGAAACCCGCCCGGACGTCATCACCATGGACATCCACATGCCAGAGATGGACGGTTATGAGGCAACCCGGTTGATTATGCAAACCGCGCCTACGCCGATCGTTATCGTAACCGCCAGCGCATCAGGGAAAGAAGTTGACTCCACATTCCGGGCCCTGGAAGCCGGCGCATTGGCCGTAGAACTCCGCCCACCGGGCATTGGGCATGCAGAGCACAAGGCTGCCGTTAAGCACCTGTTAGATACAGTAAGAATGATGTCCGAGATAAAGGTGGTGAGACGTATCTCCCGCCTGGTGAAGGATATTCCGACCCCCCCCACCCTGATAACAAGCACCCACCTCGCCGGGGAATACCAATTAGTCGCGATTGGCACGTCAACTGGCGGACCTCCGGTGCTGCACAAGATCCTGTCACTATTGCCGTCGAACCTGCCGGTGCCAGTGCTCATCGTTCAACATATTTCGGCTGGATTCACGGAAGGCTTTGTGGATTGGCTGACAAGCGCTTCGGGCTTCCCTATACATATCGCCTCGCACGACCAACAACTCCTACCGGGGCACGGGTACGTTGCCCCAGAGGGCTTTCATATTGGAGTGGCAAGCGGTCTACGAATCATGCTAAGCGACCATGCGCCCGAGGATAACCTGCGACCGTCGGTGGCTTACCTCTTCCGCACAACCGCGCAAGTCCTGGGTTCGCGGGCGGTGGGGGTATTATTGACTGGAATGGGAAGGGATGGGGCGAAGGAATTAAAGGAAATGAGGAATAGGGGAGCGCTCACGATCGCCCAGGATGAGGCCAGTTCGATCGTATACGGCATGCCTGGCGAGGCCGTTCAACTCGGCGCAGCCATGTTCGTCCTACCGCCAGAAGCGATTGCTGCCACACTGGCAAGCCTGGTGGCGACGAACCATAAGGCGCCAGAATGAGGAGGAAGCAGCATCCGGGCATGGACACCGTTGAGATCCTCATTGTCGAAGACAGCCCCGCGCAAGCTGAAGCTCTGTGTTATGTCCTGGAGCAAGGCGGCTATCGTGTTACTTACGCCCCTGATGGGGCGAAGGCCCTGGACCTACTAGACGATCATCAACCTGCGATTGTCATCAGCGATATTGTCATGCCGGAGATGAATGGATATCAACTCTGCCAACACCTCAAGGCAGACAGGAAATTTCGAGACATCCCCGTAATCCTTTTGACCGCCCTAACCGACAAAGACGATCTGGCTGAAGGACTGGTCTCCGGAGCTGACAGTTTCATCAGTAAGCCCATCAACGGGGAGTACCTGCTTGGAAGGATTGAAGCCACCCTGGCAGGTATATTGGCGCGGTCTAACCGCAATGCCCAGGTTGAATTTGAGATTGATATCGCAGGCCGGAGCCATATGATCGTCACCGATCCGAAGCGGCTAATCAGCATGCTCCTTTCCACCTTCGAAGCGGCGATCCATCGCAACCGCGAACTTATTCGAACGCAGGAGGAACTGAGTTTGTTGAACGACCATCTTGAGGATCTCGTAGAGGAGAGAACGGCGGCATTAGCGGCCGAGCTCATCGAGCGCAACTTCTTAGAGAATCAGTTGCGCGACCTATCGCTCCACGATGAACTGACCGGACTCCATAACCGCCGGGGTTTTATGACACTCGCCGAGCAGCACCATCGACTTTCCCAGCGCACCCGCAAGCCTTTCGCGCTCCTGTACGTAGATGTAGACGAGCTCAAGCATATCAATGATTCTTTCGGGCATGCGCAGGGCGATCAGGCGCTGCGGGTAGTGGCCAGCACTCTCCAGCGGTCCTACCGCGAAATTGATATCCTTGCCCGAATCGGTGGCGACGAGTTTGTGGCATTGTTGGTCGACTGCAATCTCACTAATGCCAGGGCATCCATCCTCCGCCTGGAAGAGCTTTTGAGGCTGGCCCAAGCAGAGGAAGAGAATCCCGGCCCGATTAAGCTTAGTACCGGGATTGCCTTATTTGACCCCGCTAATCCAATCAGTCTCCAAGACCTACTAGAGCAGGCCGATGCAAGTATGTATGCAAGCAAGAAGCAGCGGCATAAAGGAATACGATGATGAGCGCTGGTATCAAGAGTGCGGCGAACCCTATTGAAATTCTCGTGGTCGAGGATAGCTCTACGCAGGGCGAGGAATTGCGATTCCTGCTGGAGCAACATGGCTACAGTGTGGCCCTTGCGAAGCATGGCGCGGATGCCTTAGCTTTCATCGGCAAGCGAAAACCTAACGTTGTCATCAGCGACATCAATATGCCTGAAATGAACGGCTACGAACTGTGCAAGCAGCTAAAGGCGGATGAGAGCACGCGCGAAATACCGGTAATCCTGTTGACCTCCCTCACCGATCCAGAGGATGTGCTTGAGGGCCTGGCGTGCGGGGCTGATAGTTTCATTACCAAACCCTACAAGGCCGATTACCTGCTCGCCTACATTCAACAGCTGCTGGCGAGTTGGAAACTGCGCAATAATGAAACAATGCGCGTTGGGGTGGAAATTCTCTTTGCAGGAAAGCGTCGTTTTATCTCCGCTGACCAGCAACAGGTGCTGGGTCTGCTTCTATCCACCTATGAAGCGGCTGTCCAGCGCAATAACGAGCTGTTACAGACTCAACAGGAATTGACCTCGCTCAACGAGCAGCTTGAAGACAAAGTGCTGGAAAGGACTGCCTTACTGTCGGCAGAGAATGCGGAACGCAAGCGGACGGAAGAAGAGCTGCGCAAGCTGCAAATGAAACACGAAGAGGCCCTACGAATCGCCAGGATGGGATACTGGGAGTTTGACCTATCAACCGCACAATTTACCTTTAACGATCAGTACCTGACTTTGCACGGTACCACGGTTGAGGAAGCCGGGGGATACCAGATGTCAATGGAGAAATTCGCAAGCCAATATATTCACCCGGACGAAGTCAATATGCTGATGGAGGCGGTAAGGAATGCCAAGGAATCAAAAGATCCCAACTATAGGTTTCGGACGGACGCGCGCATCCTGCGGCAAGACGGTGAAGAGCGGGTGGTTTCGGTTTGGTTCAGCGTGGAGGCAGACTCTCAAGGCCGAATTATCAAGCTAATCGGCGTGAATCAGGATATCACTGAGCGCAAGCGAGCCGAGGATCAGATCAAATCCCAACTGCGGCACCTTAGAGCCCTGCGGGCTATCGATACGGCCATTTCATCCAGCTTTGATATGCAGCTCTCGCTCAACATCCTGCTCTCCCAGACGATCACGGAACTGCACGTCGATGCGGCCGCGGTACTCCTGCTCAACAACCTTACCAATGAGTTGGAATACGCCTCCGGTGCCGGCTTTCGCGGTACAGGCTTCACAGGCCTGCGACTGAAGGTGGGAGAAGGGTATGCAGGCCAGGCCGCACTCGAACGACGCAGTATCAGCGTCCCGAATTTGGCGGAAGCTGTACGACCCTTCGCCAAGGCAAATCTGATGGCAGAGGAGAAGTTCGTGGCCTTCCTTGCTGTGCCGCTCATTGCCATGGGGCAAGTCAAAGGAGTGCTCGAGCTATTCCATCGCAGCTTGCTCGACACCGACCCGGAATGGCTGGAATTCCTCGAGACGCTGGCGGGGCAGGCAGCCATCGCCATAGACAGCGCGCAGATGTTCAGCGATCTGCAGCGCTCGAACATAGAGCTATCGCTGGCTTATGAATCCACCATTGAGGGCTGGTCGCAGGCCATGGACTTGCGCGACAAGGAAACCGAGGGCCACACTCAGCGCGTCACTGAAGGGGCATTAGAGCTGGCGCGCGTCATGGAACTTCCGGAGCAAGAAATGATTCACCTGCGTCGCGGCGCCCTGCTGCACGATATCGGCAAGATAGGCGTTCCGGATGCGATCCTGCTGAAGCCCGGGGGGCTTACAGATGAAGAATGGGAGCTCATGAGGAAGCACCCGGCGCTGGCATTCCAAATGCTTTCCCAGATTCGATACCTGCAGCCGGCAATCAGTATCCCTTATTGCCATCATGAAAAATGGGATGGCACGGGTTATCCGCGTGGGCTGAAAGGCGAGCAGATCCCGTTGCCGGCGCGCATATTTGCGGTAATCGATGTGTATGACGCGCTCACGTCGGATCGCCCATACCGGGCAGCCTGGCCGCCGGAAAAGGCGCAGGAGTATATCCGCTCCGAATCGGAGAAGCAGTTCGACCCAAAGGCGGTTGAAGCCTTTTTGAAATTGCACGCACAGGCGAGCGACTGAAACCGAAGATTAGTGCAAACAGTTATTGCCGTATCGCAGGGGCCGGTGGATGGAACCACCGACCAGGCGAACTTCAAGTTCAGCAAGTAGATCGAGATAAGGAAACAGAGCGGAGCCGAAAGGCTCCGCTCTTGGTTGAAGGGGAAAAGGTGGCGATCAGGGATCAGGTAATGGGGGAGAGTGCAGATCGGTGCGAGGCGCGCCTTAAGAAAAAATGCGGGGATTTGATCCCCAAAAACAAGAGCGGGGACGTTGTGCTGTGCGAAGATCATGCGCCAGCCGGGTTAGAGTGTGAATTGGGATCAAGGTCCGGAACTATTATTTGAGTGATTTTATGAGGGGCTATGAAAGGACCTAACCCCCTCCGGCCTAAAGGCCACCTCCCCCAAATACTTCACAAAAGAAGGATTGAGAATTTTAAATTGAATCACGTATTTGGGGGAGGAAGAACAAGGGCGCAATGGCGGGTCGTGGCGCGGGTCGGAGACCTTGCGCCAGCAGAGGGGATCGCGAAGCATGCCGAAGGCGGCAGGGTGGAGTCTGGGTCTGGAACTAAGATTAGAATGATTTTATGGGGCTATGATTTTTTGGCTGGCTCTGACCTCCTTATCCGGCAAGAAACAGGAGCGCAGAAAAGGCGAAGGCGGAAAGGAAGCGGCCGACCTTAGAATTTCCCTACAGACAAGCAACGCGGCCAGCAAGCCTGTTGTAGGCCGGGGGCGAGGCATTTATACTTAAGCTGAATGTGGGAATCACAATTTCTTATCCGTAGTCTTGAATCCCGCCGGGGCCACCTTTTACACTTTTGAAGGCGTAATTTGGGACAGCACAAGGACAGAATCGCACCTCATTAGATCGAAAGGAACACAATCATGAAACGATGCAGATTAGGTCTAATAGCCTTCTTGTTGATCTCAATGCTCGCCTGTGTCATCCCGGGATTGGAAGCGCCCATCCCAAGCCCGGTTGACCCCAACATGATTCCGACCATCGTGGTGGCGACGGCAAATGCAGCCGCCACGCAGACTGCCGTGGCGCGACCTTTGGCAACCGAGATACCCGCAGATGCCACCGTCCCGAAGCTGACAGGCATAACCCTGGAACAGCTTGAGGGTGGAGCCACCCAATACACTGACCAGGATGCCGGATTCGAGGTAACCTTCCCGGCCGGATGGCTGGCGCTGCGCCCAAATTCGGATGAGTTCAATGCATCCCTGGCTAATGCCGGCGCCCGCAATTCAGTGTTGCACGAACAAATGTCAAGCGACCAGGCCGGATATGACGCCAGCATTGACAGAGTCTATTCGTATATTCTTCGACCCGATATTGGAAAAAACTTCCTCTTTGGATTCTCGAAGCTGGCTTGGGATTCGAAAGACGCAACCCGTTTAGACAACGCCACCCTGGGGGAGTTGGTACAGGGGTTGGAAGCTTCGCAGGATATTCCAGGTTTTCGCGCGGATACGGCCCAGGTGCGTGAGAACGGTAATACTGTGATGACCATTGAGATCGGCGGTCGTTTTGCGTTGAGCGATGGGCAGGGCGGAACCGTTCCATTCTATGGGACGGTCGTATACTTCAAGCCCACATCCACTTCGCTCGCCCGGCTGACCATCACATTCCTGCTGGACTACAAGGCCAAGATCTCAACAGATGTGAAATCCATAATTGAGTTGATCAGGGTGGATGGTCTGCAGCCGAACTGAAACTGTGAGCAGGATGATTATTTGAGGGGGTATGGCCATGCGTCTTAAATGAGGTATCATACGCTCGTCCACCGTTTTCATGAAGGAGTCAAGGCTGTTGTTGTCGCGCCAAACCGCAAATCGCGATCTGCATCGTCCGGCTTAACCGTATCAGCCACCACTTGATAAAATTTCCTGTTGCGCGATAATATTTGCATCCTATCCAGACTCGCAGGGACTGTTTAATGGTAGCGTCTGATCAATCTAAAAAGGGTTTTATCGTTCGCAAGCCGCTGTTGGCATTTTCTCTACTAAGCTATGCCTTCTTTTTGGCTTTTCTTTGCAGGCTTTATCCTGTTTGGTAGCTTTATACCAACGCTGCCGTTTTTTGGAATAGTGGCCGCGCTGCTCCTGGTGACGACAATCGTCGTGTGGGCGGCAAGCGGCGTATCTGGCCAAACAGCTTCGTAAGTCTATTTAAGCTTCACCCCAACAAGGAGGTAAGAATGGCTGTCGCAAAGCGCTACTCTCTGGTTGTGTTTTTCATTTTGGCTTTTGCCTTCCCCTGGCTAATCTGGGGAACAACCATTGCCCAGACACGCGGGATTCTTTCATTCCATATCCCACAGTCGCTTGCGTTCTGGATCGGTTTGAACCTGGCCACTTACATCGCCGCAGCGCTTACCGGCGGTTCACAAGCTGTGAAAGATATATTCAGCCGGATCCTCCGCTGGCGCGTATCTCCCATCTGGTACGTTACCGCCCTTTTGTTGACTGGTTTCCTCAGCCTGGTATCCATCGGAATCCATATGGCCCTTGGCGGTAGGCACCAGGTCGGAGTCTTGCTGTCTCTCCAGGCATTGCCGGGCTCCCTATTATTTCAGATTTTCTTCTTCCTGCTTACCGAAGAGACGGCGTGGCGCGGATTTGCACTGCCGCGCTTGCAGGCCAGGTATAGTGCCCTCACTGCCAGCATCATCCTGGGGGTGCTTTGGGGGCTTTGGCATCTTCCGCTGGTCTTTATACCAGGTTCTTTCCAATCCACAGTCCCCTACATTGGATTTCTCCTGTCTGCGATCGCGACGACAATCATCATCACATGGCTGTTCAACCATAGCCGCGGAAGTGTGCTGGTAGCCGCGGTCTTTCACGGCGCGACCGATGCAACCATCGCTTATTCCAACGTGATGACCGGCGATCTGCGGCTATTTTGGATATTCATAATAGTATTGTGGATTGCGGCTGTGGTGCTCATTGTGACCCAGGGATCGGCAAACCTTTCACGGGCAGGTAACCTCGACGAAACCACTTACGCGCCTGGGACAGTCTGAGACGTTCTGCCTCGGTTGAGCGGCCTGACAAAAAGCCGAAAAACATGCCAGAAAAAAAAGAAAAATCCACTCACTCACCTGAGAACAAAGAGGATCAGATCGGCCTGGAGCGGTTGATCTTTTTTAGTGATGCCGTATTTGCCATCGCTATCACCCTGCTCTCGCTCGAGATCCGATTGCCCGGCCCCGAGGGTTCGCTCACGAATGTTGAATTGTGGCAGCGCTTACTGGCGATCTGGCCCAAATATCTGGCGTATGTCATCAGTTTTCTGGTCATCGGCCTCTTCTGGATCGGCCACCACCGAAAGTTTCGCATTATCCAAAGGTATGACAGCAATTTGTTGCTACTTAATTTGCTTCTGCTTATGCTGATTGCTTTTATTCCTTTTCCCACCTCTTTGATCAGCGAGTACGGTAACCGGACTGCCACTATTTTCTACGCATTGGTCATCATCCTGACCGGCCTGCTTTCTGCTGTCCTATGGTGGTATGCGTCATACGGTGATCGGCTGATCGACCCACACCTGGATCATCAACGCCGGCAACGGGAGATTCTGGCACCATTGTTCGTGATCGGCGTTTTTCTATTGTCGATCGCGCTGGCTTTTATTAACGACGATCTGGCGAAAGCTTCGTGGGTGCTGGTGGCAGTTACACAGCGATTCTATAAATAAATAGCCCGATCGCTGCAAGGCCGTAGCCGGTTTGTCCAATACGTTCGCTGAGGAACAATGTGGCTTCCGCGATCTCGGCCTTGGCCTGGAGGTGGTTGGTCTGCAGCCGAACTGAGGCGGTGAGCAGGATGATTTTTTGAGGGGCTATGATAGGACCTAACCCCCCGCTTTGACCCCCTCTGCCCTACGGGCTCCGCAGGATACGCTGCGCTATGCTGCGCGATCACCCCAAATACTTCACAATAGAACTATTGAGAATATTAATTTGAATCACATATTTGGGGGAGGAAGGACAAGAGAGCAATGGCGGGTCTTGGTCTGATGCTAAGATAGGTATTTTTTGGGATCGATTTCTGTGGCGTTGTTCCACGCGGATTCGAACTGTTTCTTGAATTCATTGAACCAGTATGCGTCTTCATCAGCGGTCAGGAAAAATACGGGGTCCTTTTCCATGCCGATCTTATTCAGGTAGAACTCAATTTGCATCAGCCCCTCTTTTCGGTTCACATCATTAGCGATGTAACTAAACGTTTGTACATGGTCGGTGATACGTATTTGAACGTATCTGCCCTTCTTATTGGGAGACATCAGAGGGGCCAGACAGGTCAGCGAGGTCCTCACCTGATTGGCATGTACCACGGCGGTCTCCGCCTCAAGGTAACGTTTTGAAAGATATTCCTGCAGGTTCTGGTTATCGGGGTTTGACACGAGCAGCCGGATCTTTATGCCGGATTCTTTCAGCTCACGCAAAGTGGCCTGGCAGGTGATGCCGACACTTAACAAGGAGGTGCCGGCCATGTCCAGGGTGTGAGTTGTCTTTTTCATGTTGGTGGATAGATCGGGGAGTTTTGTGCGAAGCACAAAAAAATTATCGGCCTTAACCCGCTTCGAATTCATTTCCGCCAGCATTTTTCCGAGGTAGGTAACCTGCCCGGACAAGTTCTCCCGATTCGATCTGTCTCGAATTAATCCGTAAGCAAGGATGCCCAAAGTGGTTGCCATGCCGGTGAACAGGATGGTCTGGCTTCCTTTAAAGGCGCCAAAAATGGCCGCAAAAATGCTTACTGCAATGGCAAGCAGGGTATCAAAGTTGGCAAGGAGAAATTTCCAGGCACGTTTCATTTATGACAATCCTTATTGACCCTTCATGTAGTTTCAGTAAATCACAGAATAGTGATGAAGGAGCCGATTTTTGGGGTGTGCGCCCTGCGGCGCACACCCCAAAAATCGGAAATTCCTCGAATTCAAGATTTACTGAATTTCGTTCAACCCTAAAGGTCTGCTTTGCGGGCAATGGCTCTTTCCAGGCAAATAACCCCGGCAGAATTTGCATTTTTTCCTGTAAGAAAGACCTTTAGGGTTTGCTATGGACATTAACCGCCGCCAGTCAATACTATAGGAGGTTTATCTCACTTAGTCACGTGCTATTTGTCATAAAAAGCGTGGCAATCCTGGAGGCGTGATGGCGCGCTTGAGTGGTCGAGCGCGAGTAGGCGGTATGGGACCCAATCCCGCCTGCCAGCTGCACGCTTTGCCAAGCGGCAGGGTATTGGTCGGACTTATGAGGCGGAAGGACGCTTGAGGAAGGCCAGGGTCCGATCCCAGGCCAGGCTGGCGGCTGCCGGGTTGTAGGCCTCTGAGCGATCAGGCTCAAAGAACCAGTGACCCGCGTCAGCGTAATGATGGAAGGTCATCGGGCGGCCAGCGCGTCGCAGGGCTGCCTCCAGGAGGTCAACGTTGGATTGCGTCTCAAACTGATCCTTCTCGGCAAAGTGACCAAGGTAGTCTGCCCTGGAATTGCTGAAGTCGCTGAGCATGGTCCCCTGGGTCCCGTAGAAGACAACAACGGAACGGAGGTGCTCGGGATCGGCGGCGGAGAGGTGCAGAGCATAATAAGCGCCCAAAGAGAAGCCGATCGCTGCAAGGCCGTGGCCGGTTTGTCCAACGCGTTCATTGAGGAACAATGTGGCTTCCGCGACCTCGGCCTCCGCCTGGAGGTGGTTGGCGTCGAGCGCATTACCAAGGGTTTCGGCGCCCTCAATGGTGTCGGCGACCTTGCCATGATAGAGGTCGAGGGCGAACGCCACGAATCCGGATTCGGACAGCCGCGTGCAAAAGGCCTTGATCGTGTCGTTCAGTCCCCACCAAGCGTGAAGGACCAATACACCGGGACCATTGCCAGATGGCGGGACTGCGAGAAACCCCTGAGGTTGAGTTTGTGTCATGTGATCTCCTTTCAATGGTTGTAGTGGAGGCGCTGCTGCGTGACGCGGTGTTGGGCGGTGCAAGGTTCAGTGGCTCAATTCGTGCCGAACCGCTCGGGATGAGTCTCCAGGTAACCCCAGCCATCCACGGCCGGCGGTGGCTGCAGACCCTGATTCAGAATTGTCGTGATATTTGTGCGATGCTCAATGCCGTGGTTAATGATCTGGATGAAAACTGCGAGGGCGTGATAGTGAAACTGCTTGCCCTGGTCTTCTTCAGTGACCTGAGCGGTCGGGAGGATACTCTGGGAAACATCCACCAGTGTCTTTCCGATTTGGGCGGCGTAGGCTGTCATTTCGGCCAAACCCGGCTTGGCCTTCCATTCGAAAGGCGGTTTTGGACGGCTGCCGGTTAATAATTCGACATAGTATTCCTCGCCCTGGATAATGTGTTCCAGGGTATCGCGGATGGTGCCATAGGCACCCGGGATCATCGTTGCGAGCTGATCCTCGCTCAAGTTCTGGCAGGCCTGCAACACTTGTTTATTGGCCCAGTTGTTGTACAAAATGAATTCCGTGAACGTCGAGCCAGAGAGTGTATCCATAAACGGACCTCCAAAAGGGGCAATGATCTTGCTTGATAGGATATTATAAACAATGTATCTCGAATAACCCATTATCGGATATGGCTTGCCCCATTGCCCACTTTCCACTTTCGGCCATTGAACTTCCTCTAAAGGACAGGTACATCGTATAATGAAGCAGGTGGGGTGCTTGAGGCACCAAGGAGTGGGTAATGATGCACAAACATACATTTTCTCTCCCTGTCTTTTTTCCTGCGATCATGCTGGTGATATCGCTTTTAGCCGGGTGTGCTCCAGCGGCCGCGCCCGCGACGGCCGCGACGCCCAGACCAGCGCCTCCGACCGCTGCGCCTACAGAAACACCGCTGCCTGGCTCCCTGTTGCCGGTTCGCGGGCTGTATGTCCAGTTCGAGCGACGCGGCTACCCCGATCAGTATTGGCCGGGCCAGGCCATTCAACTGCTGGATACGACCGATGAACTGCTCGGGCACACCGTACGGGAGGAAGTCGCCCTGCAACTGGACGAGATGGTCAAGCTCGGCGTCAACACTATCTCCTACGAGTTGCGCTCCTCAACTCCCGAATCCGCGGGTTCTGCCTTCGTCCCGCCGAAGTGCGCGCTGCCGCCCGTCCTGGGCATGCAATACCCGCAGCCCACCGCGCTGGAACTCAGGAACCTGGTCGAGTTCTTCGACCTTGTGCATAGCAAGGGAATCTCCATCCAGTTGCGGCTGGTCAACACGCACATGGAAGAACAGCCGCCCACCAGGAACGAGCAGTGGATCGGCAGTATCCTCAACACCATCAAGGACCATCCGGCGCTCGACCTGGTGCTCTTCGAGGGCTCGCCCTTCATGATTGACACGAATGGCGATGGGGTGGAGGACAAATGCGGCGGCCCGGCAGAGGGGCCGCTATGGGACGGCCCAGGTTCCGTGCCTGCCAGGTATGACGAGTGGGCCATCCAATACGGGCATTCGTTGGGCATGCCCTATCGCAAGCTTTCCGCCGAAGCAATCGTCGGCGACTACTACTCCTTCAAACAGGGCCCCGGCGGCCCTGAGATGACTGACAGTCATCAGTGGGACCCGGTCTTCACGCTCAAGAGCGTCTTCGACAACCTGAACGTCCCAGACAACCAGCGCACGTATGCCCTCTCCTGGTACGAGCATCCCAAATGCATGACCGCCCGGCAAATCCCCTGCCAGGAGATCGGCCCTCATGCCTGGGCCATCGAAACCGTGCAGCACGTCTATGAGGTCATCGGCCACAACAACGGCGCCCGCGTTGTCGTCCCCGAGATGGGCCTGTACGCCAGCGTTCCCGAGTGGAAGTGGACCACCGAGCAGGCGCTCCAGTCGCTCGTCTGGATCATGCACGCTTACAATATCGAGGGTGGCTGCTTCTGGCGCTGGACCGATTTCCGCAACGAGGAAGAACAGGATCAGCTTCTCGCCACACCCCTGAAGAAGCGCGGCGTAGACTTCGCCTACAACCCCATCGCCGGTGTTCTCAAGCAGCTGTACACAGTCGGCGCCGTCACAGACTCGTCCTTCGACCCGGCTGTCGCGGCGACGGCAGCTGCTCTCACGGCCTCCGCTCCTCCGCCGCCTCCCGACGACTCATTCGATGGCTCGGAGTTGGATAAGTCCAAGTGGCTGCCCGACATTTCCGCTGGCGCCTCCCTCGCCCAGGATGGAAGCCTCACGCTCTCGACCGATGGCACGCAGGCAACGGCCGGCGCATCGATTGCCTCAAGATGGGTCTTCACCGGCGACTTCGACTTCCAGGTGGACTGGCAGCTCGGCGATAACTGGACTCCGCCCAAGCAAGACCATGTGGACGCGGCCTTCCTCGCGGTGGGCATGGGTCACCCGCAGGTTTATTGGATCACGCGCCTGGGACTACCCGGCGACGCGGGCCAGTTCATGGCCTTCAACGAAGGGACCGGGCAGATCGGCCAGCCGGTCTCCACAAAGGCCCGCGCCGGCAAGTTCCGCATCACGCGCAGCGGCGCGACGCTGACCCTCTTCTACGATGTGGGCAAGGGCTGGCAGCAGCTCCAGAGCGTAACCGTGCCCACCGGCCCTGCACAGATCCGCATGGGCATGGCAAGCGTGAACGCCTCGCTGGCCTTTACCACCCACTTCGAGGACTTTCGTGTGAATTCCGGTTCCGTCAACTACGAGCCGTAGCAAGGCAGGGCAAGCGGCTGCACGGATAGGAATGCAAAGTGGCCGGGAGGATTCTACGGTAGAATCTCACTCTTTCCTTATTTGTAAAAATGCGGAGAATGAATAGATGTGCGGAATCTTTGGGATCGTTACCAGCAAGGAACAAACGCTTGGCCCCACCCTGATCGAGGCTGCCCAACGACTCACCTATCGCGGTTACGATTCGGTGGGCGCGGCGACTTTCAGCGAAGGCAAGATCGACCTGCGCAAGGATGTGGGAAAAGTGGAGGCGGTCGCGGAACATTATCATTTCGCGGATATGCGCGGTTCGCGCGGCATCACGCAGCTACGCTGGGCCACCTTTGGCGAGCCTTCACAGGTCAACGCACAACCACACCTTGACTCCGACGGGGATCTGGTGGGCGCGCATAACGGCAATGTGATCAATAACGTGGAGCTGCGCCAGCAGTTCATCAAAGAGGGTATGGTTGTGCGCTCGGAGAACGACGGGGAGACCTGCGTGCACGGCGTGGAAAGATATCTCAACCGGGGCTATGAATTCATCGACGCCATCCGGCTCGCCTACGGCGACCTGGCCGGCGATTACGCTTTTGTAATCGGGCGCGTCAACGAAGATAAGTTGTACGCCTTCAAGAAAGGCTCCGGCATGGTGGTTGGGATCGGCGAGGGGTTTACCTGTGTCTCGTCTGACCTGCCGTCCATTTTGCCTTTAACACGCAAGATCATCCGCCCGCAAAATGATGAAATCGTGACCCTGTGGGCAGACCGGGTGGAAGTCCGCTCGGTGAAAGACGGCAGGCTGATAGATCGCGAACCTGAAACCATCACCGACAGCATGGACGCGGTACAGAAAGGCGGATATCCGCATTTCATGCTCAAAGAGATCCACGAACAGTCGCAGGTGGCGCGCGAGCTCCTGCACCTGCTGAGCGGAAGCGCCGAAGTACAGAACCTGGTGGATAAGATGAAGCAGGCGCAGCATTTATATTTCGTGGCGTGCGGGACGAGTTATCATGCCGCGCTGATCGGCTCGGTCTATTTCGGACAACTCGCAGGCCGGCCCGCCATCCCCGTGCTTGCGCCGCAATTCATCGTACAGTACGCTCCGGCGGTTGGATACAAGGATGTGGGCGTGTTTGTGAGCCAGTCGGGCGAGACGAAAGACGTTTTGAATGCCCTGGAAATCGCAGAAAAGCACGGTATGGCCTGTTACGGACTGGCCAACGTGATCGGCTCGACACTGACCAAAGCCACTTCGTTCTGCCTGCCTTTATGCTGCGGCTACGAGATCAGCGTGCCTGCCACGAAAACCTTTACCAACCAGGTGATTACATTTTTGTATCTTGCCTATCGCATGGCCGGATGCGACCCGCGCGAACTGGACAAGATCCCCGATCTGATAGATCAAACGATGGACACGATCGGCCCGCAGGTGGAAGCCATCGCGAAGGATATCAACAATTGGAATGACATGTATTGCCTGGGCTACGGCGCCACTTACCCCATTGCCCTGGAGGGCGCATTGAAGTTGAAAGAAATCACCTATGCCCACTGCGAAGGCATGCTTTCGACAGAATTCAAGCACGGGCCGTTATCTGCGGTGAGCAAGGGCTATCCGATCATCTTTGTGGCCGGGCCGCAGGATATCCCGCTGATCATCAGCGGCGTCAACGAAGTCAAAGTGCGAGGCGCGCGGACCATTGTCATTGCAGAAGATGACCCGCGGCTGCAGGCAAATGCAGATGATGTGATCGCCCTCCCGAAATCAGACGAAAACATTGGCCCTTTGCTGGGGGTGCTGCCTTTGCAGCTGCTCTCGTATCACATGAGCATACTGCGAGGCTACGACCCGGACTTTCCGAGGAATTTGTCCAAGACACTGACGGTGGATTAGAGGGTGTCAAAGTATATATTCGTGCAGCTCTTTTGGATCGCGATTGGTCTGGAACGTCACCACCAGCCCCTTGAAGTACACAAGGATCTGCGAGAATAACAATGACCTGTATATAATTTCGGGGCCAGGCGGTATAATGCCGTCAACAAAAAAACGCCAGATGGTGACTGACATCTCCTTTGATCCTTATCCGGTACAGGTATGAATTCAAGTCCCCCCAACGGAACCGTCACTTTCCTGTTTACCGACATTGAGGGCAGCACAAAACTCGCCCAGCAATATCCGGAGGCCATGCCCGGCCTGCTTGCGCGGCATAATGAAATCCTGAACCAAGCCATAAAAGCATACGATGGATTTGTGTTTCGTGTGATCGGCGATTCTTTTTCGGCGTCCTTTCACAATGCGAACGATGCCCTGCGCGCCGTGATGCAAGCGCAGCAGTCATTACACGACGAAGCCTGGTCGCCTGCCCCCATCAAAGTGCGGATGGGCATCCATACCGGGGCGGCGCAGCTGGAAATCGATTCGGAAGAAAATAAATACTCAGGTTATGCAACCCTGGCACTGACCCAGCGCATCATGTCGGCGGGCCATGGCGGACAAATCCTGCTATCCCAAAGCACTTATGAATTGACGCGCGACCGGCTGCCGGAGGAAGTCCAGCTGGTTGACATGGGCGAACGCCGCTTGAAGGATATCCTACGCGCCGAGCGCATTTATCAACTAAGTATCCCAGGGCTGCCCTCCGAATTTCCACCGATCAAAACCCTGGATTCGTTCCCGAACAACCTTCCGCTTCAGCTTACCAGCTTCGTGGGGCGGGAAAAGGAGATCGCCGAGATCCACACCCTGCTCCAGGAACTCGCGCCTAGTCACGCTGACCGGTTCCGGCGGTACGGGCAAGACGCGCCTTTCGATCGAGGCCGGCACAGAAGAACTAGCCTCCTTCCCAAACGGTGTGTGGCTGATCGAACTTGCTCCGCTGGCCGACCCGGCGCTGATCATCCCAGCCATGGCGCAAGTCTTTGGATTGCAGGAACATCCCTTTGCGCCGCTGGCATCCATGGTCATGGATTATCTGCGCGATAAGAAAATCCTGCTGATCCTCGATAACTGCGAACACCTCATCGTGGCCTGCGCGCGCCTGGCGGATGACCTGCTGCACCAATGTGCGGGGCTAAAGATCATTGCCAGCAGCCGCGAGGCCCTGGGCATCGCAGGGGAGACGGCATACCACACCCCTTCGCTGGCAGCCTCCGAATCCACACAGCTGTTCGTGGAACGCGCGCGCGCGGCCAACCCGAAATTCAATCTAACGGAAAGCAACGCTGTATCCATCGGCCAAATCTGCTCACGGCTGGATGGCATCCCCCTGGCTATCGAGCTGGCCGCGGCGCGGTTGAAATTGCTTTCCGCCGAACAGATCGCGGCGCGACTCGATGACCGCTTCCGCCTGCTGGTGGGCGGAAGCCGCACGGCTCTGCCGCGACAACAAACCCTGCGCGCCATGATCGATTGGAGCTATGACCTGCTTTCGGAGGATGAGAAAGGACTCCTACGCACCGCGTCGGTTTTCGTAAGCGGCTGGACACTGGATGCCCTCGAAGCTGTAGCAGAGGACCCGGAGGTGCTGGAGAACCTGGAACAGCTCATCAACAAATCGCTGGTGGTGACCGAGGAACGCGGAAACGAAATGCGTTACTTCCTGCTGGAGACCATCCGACAATATGGGCGGGAGAAATTATTCGATGCGAAGCAGGGCGCGGGTGCGCGCGACCGGCACTTCTTCTACTTCGACGATCTCTCAGAACAGATGTGGGATGCATTTCGCTCGCCGGGTATGGTTGCCTGGCGGGATAGGGTGGATGACGAGCTCGAGAACCTGCGCGCTGCTTTGGAATGGGGACTTGAAAACCATGTTGAAGAGGCCATACATTTGGCTGCGAACTTTTGCATCGTTTGCGGCTGGATCAGCAATCAAATGGAAGGTGCAGAATTGGCGAGGACCGCCATCGAGCAAGCCAGGTCCCTGCCGCCTGAAGATGCAGGCGCCAATCAGCATCGCCAAAAAATGATTGCCCGGGCCTTATTCGCGCAGGGCATGATTGGACTGGGGCGGGGCGACCTGCCTGAGGTGGCGCAGGCTTTGCAGGAAGCGATAGCCATCTCACGCACCACGGGCGACAAACTCATCCTGGGCTACAGCCTGGAAATGTTCTTTATTGCGTCCGCTTTTATAGATGTGCCCGGCGGTCCGGAAGCCGCACAGGAAGGGTTAAGCATATTTACCGATGAGCTCGATGACCAGTGGGGGTTGGGTATGGCTTATCTGAATATGGCCAGGGTTGCCGCACGTAAAGGCGATCTAAGCGAAAAGCAAAAATATATTGGAAAACTCAAGGAACATCTACATGACATGCCTGCATCACTCCTGGTTGGGATGTTTTTCATGGGCATGGGCATGGACGAAAGGATCCTGGGAAACTACGGAACTGCGAAACGACATCTTGAAGAGGGCTTGAATATTTTCAGGCTTGTACGGAACAAGAATTTCCAAAACGTAGTTACGAGCGAACTCGGTCACACAGCCCGTCAAACTGGGGACCTGGATCAGGCCAGGAAGATCTACCGGGAAACTATCAAAGGCTGGCAGGACCTAGGCCACCGCGCCGCCATCGCTCATCAATTGGAATGTTTTGCATTCATCGCCATGGCCCAGGAAGAACCCGAACGCGCGGTCAAGCTTTTTGGCGCGGCAGAAACGCTGCGCACAAAGGTCGCGTCGCAAATGACAGACTATGAGCAAGACGAATACGACAAGGCAGTTGCCCAATTACGCTCCTTGCTCAAGGAGCCCGAATTCAATTCGCTGTGGGCCGAGGGCGGCGCGCTGACGATGGAGCAGGCAATAGAGTTTGCGTTGAATTAATTCTTCAAACTGCATTTGGGATCAACCATTACAAAGCAATCCTGCCCTTGTCCTTCACTTAGAGAGGATCGTTGTCTGGAACCATGGTCTTGACTGGCCTCCAGAGGCGCTTGAACTGGATTTGATTCAATTGCAGGTAAAATGGAGCCGGCAACATCGAATGCCAGATCCTTCCCTCATTGAAAACCTGCGATGAAAGAAATTCATTTCAACCCCTCTCCTCAACTGGCACGAGAACTGGATTCAAAAGATGAACTGGCCGCCTACCGTGAGCGCTTCGTCATTTCCGACCCCGACCTGTTGTATTTCGACGGCAACTCGCTCGGCCGCCTGACCAAGGCCTCGCTCGAACGGGCAAGGCAAGTGGTGGAGGACGAATGGGGAAAGGAATTGATCCGCGGCTGGAACCAGGGTTGGTGGGAGGCGACTTCACGCGTGGGCGACAAGATCGGTCAATTGACGGGAGCCGCGGCAGGGCAGGTGATCGTAAGTGACGCCACTTCGATAAACCTGTTCAAGCTGGCGTCCGCGGCGCTGGCTTTTCAGCCTGATAAGAGGCGCGTCGTTACCGACACGCTCAACTTCCCCTCGGACCTGTATATCCTGCAAGGCGCCGTTCAAGTACTGGGCAACAGGCATGAAATCGTTCGCGTTGGCTCTAACGACGAGGATATCACCCCCGATCTCGGCGCACTTGCAGAGGCCATCAACAGGGATACGGCGCTGGTGACGCTCTCGCACGTTGTTTTCAAGAGCGGTTACCTTTACGATATGGCGGCCATCACTGAAATGGCCCATGGCAGAGGGCGCGCTGGTGTTATGGGACTTGAGCCATTCAGTCGGGGCGCTGCCCATCGAGCTGGATAAATCGAAGGCCGACCTTGCCATCGGATGCACTTATAAATATCTGAACGGCGGACCGGGCGCGCCGGCCTTCCTTTACGTGAACAAGTCGCTGCAGGATAAAATCTCTTCGCCCATCTGGGGCTGGTGGGGACAAAACGATCCCTTTGCCTTCGAGCTGGATTACGTCCCTGCCGGGGGCGTTAGGCGCTTCCAGGCGGGAACGCAGCCTATGCTCTCGCTGCTTACGATGGAAGCCGCGCTGGACCCGCTGCTCGAAGCGGGCCTGGAGGCCATACGTGCAAAGTCCGTTCTGCTTACCGAGTACGCCTCCTATTTAACAGGCCAATGGCTTGCTCCTCTCGGCTTTTCGCTGGGGTCCCCGCGCGACCCCGCCAGGCGCGGTTCTCACATCAGCCTGAGGCATGAAGAAGGGTATCGCATCAACCGGGCACTGATCGACGAGATGAACCTGATCCCCGATTTCCGCGAACCTGACAACATCCGCCTGGGCTTTGCCCCGCTCTATACAACATTTACGGAGGTAAGGAAAGGGTTCGATCGCATCCGCCGTGCGGTGACCGAAAAAAGATACGAGCATTTTACGATGCAGAAGTTGATAGTTACTTGATTTCACCGAAGTCGCGGCCGTAACCGATTATGACCGAAGTCTCAACGCGAAAACGGAAAGGTTCTATGGGGAGTCTTTGCAACTCTGCGCCTTTGCGTTAATAGACAGCCGCTTAAAGTTTAATTTAATCGTAGAGCAGGATACTTACTGATATTTGAAAATTGAATGTCATATTTAAGGGCTGATTCTAGGGGTATTTCTGGGGTATTTAGCTGTCATTCATTATTCAAAACTCAGTAGGAGGTCCATTCCATGAAAGCCATCGCCAACGTAACAAGCACGAACCAATTGCTTCTGGTAGACCGGCCGGAGCCGGTGATCGCGGCGCCGGATGAGGTCAAACTGCGCGTGCTGCGGGTGGGCATCTGCGGCACTGACCGGGAGGAAGCCGCGGGGGGCCGGGCCAAAGCACCTGCGGGCCTCAATGAACTGGTGATCGGCCACGAAATGTTTGGCCAGGTGGTGGAAGTTGGGCAGGCTGTCACGCGCGTGAAGCCTGATGATTTTGCAGTCTTTACAGTGCGGCGCGGTTGTGGGAAATGCCTGCCCTGCAGGATGAACCGTTCGGATATGTGCCAAACCGGCGAATATCAGGAACGGGGCATTTGGGGGCTGGACGGCTACGAAACTGAATATGTCGTAGACAAGGAACAATATGTGGTGCACGTACCGGCAGAGCTGGAAGCGATCGGTGTGTTGTGCGAGCCGCTGGCCGTGGCAGAAAAAGCTGTCGACGAGGCCGTACGGCTACAGGTTGCGCGGCTGCCTGATGCACCCGCCACGCCAGAATGGCTGTATGGACGCAACTGCCTGGTGGCCGGGCTGGGCCCCATCGGCCTGCTGGGGGCGCTGATCCTGCGACTGCAGGGAGCCAACGTGTATGGCCTGGATATCACGGATGCCGACACAGCCCGACCGAAGTGGCTGGAGCATGTGGGCGGGCAGTACATCGATGGCCGCCAGGTCCCGGCGGATAAAGTGGATGACACCCTGGGAGGCATGGATGTGATCTTCGAATCCACGGGGGTGGCGGCGCTGGAATTCAACCTGCTGGATGCCCTCGCCCCAAACGGGGTTTACGTGCTAACGGGGATACCGGGCGGCGCGCGCCCGCTGGAAATCCCCGGCGCCGAATTGATCCGACAGTTGGTGCTGGATAACCAGGTGATGGTGGGAAGCGTCAATGCAGCCCGCGATCATTTTCAGATGGCCGTGGACGACCTGATGCATGCCCGCCTGCTGTGGGGCGAGCACGTGGCGCAACTCATCACAAACCGGCATCCCTACACGGATTTCGATTCTGCACTGCACCAGCACACCGCGGATGAGATCAAAGCGGTGATCGAGTGGGGGGTGAAGAAGTGATCCCTACTAAATGAAGGAGAAGGATATGATCTCTGATCAGCCGCAACCTATCGCTGTGCCGCCGCAGTCTGGCAAGGTACTGGAATTCCTGGGGGTTACGCACAAACTTACGAGTTATCAAACCAGCGGCGCGTACTATCTCTTCGAGGCAACATTCGATCCCGAGAGCGGAAACAGGCTCCACGTGCATCGCCGCGAAGACGAAATAGTCTATGTCCTGGAAGGCGCCATCGAGATCAGGCTCGACAACCAAAGATTACACGCAAGCGCGGGCGGTGCAGCGCACCTGCCCAAAAATATTCCGCATGCGCTCTACAATCCCTTGAGAACACCATTAAGGCTTTTAGCCATGACAGTTCCTGGCGGCATGGAAGATTTCTTTGATGAACTTAATGAGGCGCTGAAAGAGGGTGATATCGAGGATGCACTGCGCCGAGAAATATCCCTGAAATACGGGATTGAATGGTTGGAATAGAACCATTCACAGCTTGCGCGGATTACGCATATTCAACCACAAAAACTGTGTTATACTCTCGGGGCTCAGTCCTCAGGACGAGCACACGTTTTGGGAAATTGTTTTGATCATTCCGAATGATGGCCCGGCGAAACAGTCGGGCTTTTTTGTTGGGCAGGTCCAGTCTGAAAAGATGGACCGTGGTTGGCAAGAAGTGAGTTAGACGGAGTCATCAGAACATTTCATATTGTCAGTGCTGGCGAATTGGGTCACACGGACGGAAAGATAATGATGACAACCGAATTTACTTCTTTAAACCTGCGCCCTGAACTGGTGCAGACTGTAATCACGCTCGGCTATACCGAGCCGACGCCCATCCAGGCCGCGCTCATCCCGGTTATGCTGACGGGCGTTGACGTGATCGGCCAGGCGCAGACCGGCACCGGCAAGACGGCGGCCTTCGCCCTCCCCATTTTACATAACCTTGAATCGAACCAACGCCACGTGCAAGCACTGGTGCTGGCCCCTACGCGCGAACTGGCGCTGCAAGTCTCCGAGGCGATGGGTCAATACGGAAGCCAGCTCAAGGTGCGCGTGCTGGCGGTCTATGGCGGGCAGCCTTACAGCCCGCAGATCAACCAGCTCAAACGCGGCGTGGATATCGTGGTCGGCACGCCGGGCCGTTTGAAAGACCTGCTCGAGCGCAAGGTGCTCAACCTGAGCGAGGTGAAAACGGTGGTGCTCGACGAGGCGGACGAGATGCTCAACATGGGTTTCATCGAAGACGTGGAGACCATCCTGGCTGCAACTCCGTCCGAGCGGCAGACGGCACTGTTCAGCGCCACGCTGCCACCGCGCATCCGCACCCTTGCTGACCGCTTCATGCGGAACCCGCAAGCGGTGACGATCAAGCGACCCACGCTCACCGTGCTGGCTACCGAGCAGCGCTATTACTTCGTGAATGAATCCGACAAGCTGCATGCGGTGATGAACCTGCTGGAAGTGGAGAACATGACCAGCGTGCTGATCTTTGCCCGCACGCGGGCTGAGACGGCGCGGCTCGCCAATGAATTGTCGCAGCGCGGTTTCCCGGCGGAGGCGATCCACGGCGACCTGGACCAGAACGCACGCGAGCGGACGCTGGCCCGATTCAGGCAGAACCAGGTCAAGGTGCTGGTCGCCACAGATGTGGCGGCGCGCGGCCTGGACATCGACGATATCTCACACGTCATCAACTATCAATTGCCGGACGATCCCGAAGTCTACGTGCATCGCATCGGACGGACAGGACGCGCCGGCAAGACCGGTATTGCGATCACCTTATTCACGCCGCGCGAGAAGCGCAGAGTGCGTGAGATCGAACGCCTCACCAAACAACCGCTCACGCCTGCGGCACTGCCGACGGCAGAAGACATCCGTCATTTCCGCGAGACGCAAGTACTCGAGCAGATGAAGATCTGGCTGGGCCGCGGACGTTACCAGCGCGAACGCGAGATGGTCGAACAGTTGGTGAAGGATGGGCACGAGCTGCTGGAAGTGGCGGCTGCGGCGCTCAAGCTGGCGCGCCAGGGTGAGAAGCAACGACCGGTGGCTGCGGTAGCCGAAGTGGTGGATGTGCGGGAAACAACGCGCTCCTTCCGACCTGAGCGCGAATCCACGCGGGGCGGCAGGCGGGATCATTCAACGCGAGGCGAGGCACGTTCTCACAGCAGCTCCCGCTCGTCCCATGAGGCGGGCATGATCCGTTTACGCATGGGCAAAGGCAAGATGCACGGCGTGCGGCCGAATGATGTGGTGGGTACGATCGCGTACCAGGCCGATATCCCAGGCTCGACCATCGGGAAGATCTACATTGAGGACCAATTCACTTTTGTGGATGTGCCCGAGCAGTTTGTAGACAAGATATTGCTCCAGAACGGCAATTACCGCATCGGTAAACATAAGTTTGGCTTGGAAAGAGCGTAGGCTCTGGTATTCCACTGGTAAAGAATTAACGCAAAGGCGTCAAAGACGCAGATTTTATAAGTGTTTAAATAAAACAAAGACATCATCCATCTGAAGCGTTAATCTCCCAGGACTGGACATGCAAAGCGTCCCTCGGTAGACCGAGGGACGCTGACGTTTTTGGATTTACCGGCGATCAGCAACTGCGATCATTTATCCCTTTGTGCGGCGAGGGCTGCACCGATAATGCCGGCTTCATTTAATAGCTGCGCAGGCTCTACAGGAGTATCGATGGTGAGATGAGGCAGGAATTTATCATGCTCCTTGCTGATACCGCCGCCGACAATGAACAGGTCGGGCCAGAAGAGCTTTTCCATGGTCTTCAGATAACGGTTCAGACGCTTGGCGTATTTCTTCCACGAGAGATCGTCGCGCTGGCGGGCCGCATCGGAGGCGCGCGCTTCGGCCTCGTAGCCGTCGATCTCGATATGACCGAACTCGGTATTCGGCAGCAGCTTGCCGCGATAGAAAATTGCCGAGCCGATGCCCGTCCCCAGTGTGACCATGATGACCGTTCCAACCCGGCCCCGCCCCGCACCGAAGGCCATCTCAGCCATCCCGGCCGCGTCGGCATCATTTGCCATCGTGCAGTCGCAACCGGTGATTTTCGTGAAAAGTTCGTCGGCGTTGGTGCCCACCCATTTCTCAGAGATATTGGCGGCCATCATTGCCACGCCGCCCTTGATGGGAGATGGAAAGCCGATGCCGATAGGGCCTTTCCATTCGAAGGAGTGGGCGATCTGTGCGACGACCTGAGCCACCGGTTCGGGCTCTGCCTTCTCGGGTGTCTTGATGCGTATTCGCTCCGCGATCAATTGTCCCGTTTTGGTATCAACGGGAGCGCCTTTGATACCCGAACCGCCTACGTCAATGCCGAGAATGTGCATGGGGGGTCTCCTGAGTTAGAAATTCACACTATCGTCACAGGCTAAAAGCCTGTGACGATAGATATCGAAAAAATTGACGTGTGCAGGGTGTGCGCCCTGCACACGTCAATTTTTTCGAAAACTACTATGAGGGGATGGAGGAAGTTAGAGTCCACTGAAGGAATTTAACCACAGATGCGCGCAGATGTACACAGATGGAGGCACCCTAATGGAACCTTTTTGGCCAACGCAATTTTGACAGGCTTTCAAGCGGGCAGTGTTTCCACAGAACTTTCAAGTTCAAGCCGCCGCAGCCATTGAAGCATGACCTCTGTAGCGGGAATATTCTCCAGGAACATACGCGTCAGGTCTGTGTGATAGGCACGCGGTACGAGGTAGATCTCACCGGTCCCATCCAGACGGTCGATAAAGGAGATCGAATTGAGTTTATCTATCAACAAGTCGCGTTGGCCATGAATGCACAATACGGGGATGGTCTCATCACCGCGTATGAAGCGAATGGGATCGGCCCTGCTCCAATCCGCAGGCTTCCTGAGGAAATTTCGCAGCATGATGCGGTCCTTCATGGTCCGGCAGTGATCGAAGTTCAAGACCCCGCTGACCAGAAGCAACCCGGAGAAAGACTCTTGTGTGAAGCCGTGCGATGACAGGCTCTGGCGGTCTAACAGCATGAGACTGGCAAGATGCGCACCGGCAGATTGGCCGGCGAGGATGACCGATTCGGTGCGAAGTCCTTTTGAGGCGGCGAGCTGGAGCCCGGCTTTCAGCCCTGCGTAGGCATCTTCCAATTGATCGGGGAATTTGTGGCGAGGCGCGAGCCTGTATCCGCCCAGTATGACCGGATAACCGGCCTCTGCAAAAAAACGCCCGATGAAACGGAACATGCCAGGATTGCCATGTCCCCATCCGCCGCCATGAAGAAAGAAAAGCAGGGGTCTGTTCTGGTGTAGAGATTCGCGGGGATAATGAAGGACGAGGAATTGCCGGGGGTGACTACCGTACTTTATTTTCTTCTCGACCGTATGACCGCGCCGCTCGTTGGCGGCAACGATCATCAGCATGATGCGAGACACACGCAATGTTTCGTCGATCTGCCAGAATAGTTTCATGGAACTTGGTTAAGAGAGAAGGGAATAGAGAGAAAAGAGAATCAGTGCTTGGTCGCGAAGAACCTTGTGGCGAGCAGCACGACAAGAGGCGAAATCCACCAGACTAGGATCACCGCCATGCTGCTGACATAGGCAAAGGGTACGGCAATAAGAAATACCAGCGGGGCGACAAACAGACGGATATTAATCGTCCGAATGGCGGCCGAATCCAAATCCGCGGAAACGAGGCGATGGAGCGGTGAGTTGATACAGAAGTTGTTCGAAACCGTAACTTATTGCATCTCCTGAAATGCAATCCCCAAAATGCCTCAGCCATACCTGCTCATAAAGTTTTCCATGCGATGCAGGGCCTCTTCGATTTTCTCGTAGGCGGTGGCGTAGCAGGCCCGCACAAAGCCCTCGCCGCCCGGGCCAAACGAATTACCCGGCACGACCGCCACGTGTTCCTCCTCCAATAGCTTCTGACAGAAGGTTTCATCGTCCATGCCTGAGGCGGAAATGTTAGGAAAAGCATAGAACGCGCCCAGCGGTTCGAAGGTCTTAAGACCCAGCTTGTTCAGCCCATCCACCAGCAGCCTGCGGCGGCGGTTATACTCTGCAAGCATCTGCTGAACGTATTCTTCGCCGTTGGCGAGGGCCTCGATGGCAGCGTCCTGCGCCATGGTGGGTGCAGACATAATGCTGTACTGGTGGATGCGGACCATGCCCTTGATCAGATCCGCCGGCCCAGCGGCGTAACCGATGCGCCAGCCGGTCATGGCATAATCCTTGGAGAAGCCACCCAGCAGTATTGTCCGCCGCTTGATACTTTCGCCAAGCGCAGGGACGCACACGTGATGCAAGGTATAAACCAGCCTGTCGTAAATCTCGTCCGAGATCAGGATCAGATCATTTTCCTCGGCAATCTGCGCGATCTCCGCGATGACTTCACGGCTGGCTACAGCGCCGGTCGGATTGCTGGGATAACCGATAAAGATGGCCTTGGTTTGCGGGGTGACGGCAGCCCGAATGCGCGCCGGGTCCACCTGGAAGTTGTCCTCCACGCGGGTGGGGATTTCCACAGGCACGCCGCCCGCCATGATCACCTCGGCCTGATAGGCCACAAAGCAAGGGGTGGGAATAATGACTTCGTCGCCGGGATCGAGGATGGCGGTCATGGTCAGGTAAAGCGCCTCTGATACACCCACCGTAACCACCATCTCTTCCACAGGGTCGTACTGCAGACCGTACAACCGCTTTAGATTATTTGCGATGCCTTGGCGCAGCACCAGTTTGCCATGGTTGGAGGTGTAATGCGTCTCGCCGTTTTCCAGGGAGCGGAGGCCGGCCTCGAGGATAGGTCTCGGCGTGGTGAAATCAGGCTCGCCAATGCCGAGCGAGATGACATCCTTCATGGTTGCGGCGATGTCGAAGAACTTACGAATCCCGGAGGGCTTGAGCCCGGCCACGCGCTTGGAAAGTCGTCCCACACCAGACAGTTCCTGCATCGAATCTCCTGTAAGTTGTTTTACTACCAACGGTAACAATGCTTTCCGTCAGACCTTTTCCCATTCCGTGTCAACGGAATGGGAAAAGAGATCCCGTGCAGAATTGCATCTGCACCTTCATTTTTCGGGTATTCTTCCAACAGAGTGCGAGTAGCTACATTTTTTACTACCAACAGCGACAATGCCTGACATCCCAACTTCTTTCGGGCATTCTTCCAACAGAGTGCGGGCAGATACGCTTCTTACTACCCACGGTGACAACGCCGGCAACGCGCCAAACATTAAAGTGGTTGGATATGCCAATCATCAGAAATATCGCGGTAGATCAATTCAAAAGCCTGTCCGCCGGTCGTTTTGACGCGAAAGCCCTTTTCGTTTGGTCCGCGCCAGCGTGAAACGATCTCTGCAATCTCCAACCGCTGCCCCAGCCAGGTGAGTGCCAGCGGGCGGTCGGCATATTCGGCATCTGAAAGGCACTCCACTAGACCTGCAGCCGGGCGGGGTTCCATAACCTGATTCTAGCGGCTTCAATCAAAAAAGGGTAGTGACATATTGTCACTACCCTATGCTGACGGAGCTATCGTCACCGATATTCAAGCTCAGGAATTCCTTGCCACCCTTCCCCTGCAGTTTGGCCTGCCTGCCCACCATGGAGCTCTTAAGATTAATATCGATGATATCGCACTCCGCCTCGATAATGCTGTCTTCAATGTGGCTGCCTGCGATCCGGCAATTTTCGCCAATCGAGGCATACGGCCCGATTTCCGAATCCGTTATCTCGGCAGACTCATGGATGTATACAGGCAAATTGACCTTCACACCCGGGCGCTCACGAGGCTGTGGGTCTAATCCGGGCGAGCCCGGCGTCTTGCCGTCCTGCATATGTTCCAAAAAATACCTGTTTGTTTCCAGGGTCGCCTCGATGGTGCCCGTGTCGAGCCAGGTGGTTGTCTCCTCGATACAGACCAGGGCATGACGTTCGAGCATGATATTGACGGCATCGGCCAGATAGAATTCATTATTAAGCTGGAGACTGCGCTGCATCTGTTCTTCGATGGCGCTCATCAGGTCTTCACTGCTCTTGAAATAATAACAGCCGACCAGCGCCAGGTTGTTATCCGATGTTTTCGGTTTTTCGACGAGACGCGTCACCCAACCGTCCTTATTGACTTCTGCAACACCAAAGCGCCGCGGGTCGCGCACCGCTTTGACCCATATTACAGCGTCGCTCTTCTCGCGATCCAGGAATGAAAAGTCCGTTTCGATCAAGGTATCGGAAAAACACATGATCATCGGCCCCGCCAGATACTGCCGCGCCAGATAAATGGCATGCGACTGCCCTTTCATTTCGGCCTGCACCACGTAACGCGCCTTGATGTCCGGATAGTGCTCTTCGATAAATGGCGGGATCTGCAGTTCACCCAGATAAGGGCCGAGGATAAAAATGTATTCCAGCTTTTGCGGATCGGGGATGGTTTTGAACATGTCCATCAGGTAGTCGAGCGCGGTCTTACCTGCCACGCCCACCAACGGCTTGGGTTTGTTCCATGTGTGCGGACGCATGCGCTTGCCCCAGCCCGCCATGGGAATGACTATTTTCAAGGTATTGGACATAGGTCTATTTTAACCATAAAAGAGCACAAAGTAGCCCTACGAAATAAAGTCTCATATCCTATGATGGCCCAGCCATCCGCTAAAAGGAGAAAGAATGTCGAATTTCTGAAGTTGGGAGGCATAACTTTAGAAATTCGGATAGATTAGACACAAGGTCGGTAGAGATGAAACGGGTGAGCCTTGCCAGCAAGCGTCATTTTTGCATTTACCACTCTCCGAACGGTTCATGCTTTTCACCGGCGCGATATTGCTCCAATAGGCGGCGATGACCCGGCCAGACCTTCTCAGGCAAATGATCGAGAGGGAAAAAGCGCGCCTCGGCAATTTCGCGATCGTGCCTGCCGCTGCAGGTAAAGTCGCTCGAGAAGAACAGAATGTTATGGTCGCTCTTTAATTCAACAAAATTGGAATAGGCCCCCATTAAACTTATTTGATTTAGTTCGGCGCCGACTTCTTCACGCGCCTCGCGCCTGGCCGCCTGGTCGAGAGTCTCTTTGCGTTTTACGCCGCCGCCGGGCAGGTACCAGCCACCAATATAGGTATGGCGCACAAGCATAACCTGCCCGTCCTGGACCAACATGATCCGCACACCCAGGGTCAGTGGGCGCACGAAAAAGCAATAGATCTTATAGGCGAGATAGACCAGACGCAGCATGATCTACGAATGGCCGAGTATGGGATGAAGTTGATAAGGCTCTTCCAGACCCCTGATCTCTTCTTCCGTGAGCTTGATCTCGAGGGCGGCGATGGATTGTTCCATGTGCTCCAGCTTGCTTGCGCCTATAATGGGCGCGGTGACGTATGGTTTGTTAAGCACCCAGGCCAGCGCGAGCTGAGGGCCGGACACACCGCGTTTTTTGGCAATTTCCTGCACGCGGTCCGCCACGGTAAAGTCGGCGTCGCGGTAATACAACTCCTGACTATAGGAATCGGTCTTCGCGCGCACGGTATCCCCCCAGTCTCCTTTGCGGTGATCCCCTGTGAAGAAGCCGCGAGCCATGGGACTCCAGGGGATCAGCGCCACACCAAAGTCCCTACAGCAGGGGATCATCTCGCGTTCCTCTTCGCGGTAGATCAGGTTATAGTGATTCTGCATCGAGGCGAAGCGAGTCCATCCGTGGAGATCAGCCAGGTATTGGGCTTTGGTGAACTGCCAGGCGAACATGGAGGAGGCTCCAATGTAGCGCGCCTTACCCGCCTTGACCACATCGTGCAGCGCTTCCATGGTCTCTTCGATGGACGTGTCGTAATCCCAGCGATGGATCTGATAAAGATCGACATAATCCATTTGCAGGCGACGCAGTGAGGCATCGATGGAATTCATGATATGTTTGCGTGAGAGACCGCTGTCATTGGGATCGCTGCTCATGGGGTTGTATACTTTGGTGGCGATGACCAGGTCTTCGCGGCGGGCTTTCAGGTAACGCAGTGTGCTACCCAGCACTTCCTCGCTGGCACCCTCTGAATATACATCGGCGGTATCAAAGAAGTTGATCCCGGCTTCCAAGGCGCGTTTTACGAAGGGACGAGTTTCCTGTTCGTCCAGCACCCATTCGCGCCATTTCTTCGAGCCGTAGGTCATCATACCCAGACACAACCGCGAGACTTTCATACCCGTATTCCCAAACCTCACGTAGTCCATGGATCATTCCTTTCTCTTTATGAGTTGACTAATAAAAAAAGATTCAACGCAAAGGCGCAAGGATTCTTTGTTTCTTTAGAGACACTCAGGCTTTCACGATTTATAGCGTTAATCAGCAATACAATTTAAGGCTTTTGCCTGGCGACCGGGCCTCCCAGCCCTTTGCTCATTGAAGGCGACGACCTCTGCTTAATCGGGGATCGATCCTCCGCAAGGCGGCAATGATAACAAATTCGCAGCTACCACCCCTCAGCCCACGCTTTCAGCCGGGAATGCTGCGCGAAGAACACCTTTTGCAGGAAGAGCGCCTGCACCTGCGGTTTGCGAGGACTGGAAATCAAACCAGAAACGCGGGGTGAGTAGTCACACAAATTCTAGATGATGGATAGATTTGCCAGGCTTACTGCGAGCTTCTTAATACCGACCGATTCAAACACAACGTCCACAATTTCATCATCATCCTGCACTTTGCTATCGAGCACGATGCCTTCGCCCCACAGGGGATGACGGACACGCTCTCCGGGGCGGAATTTGCTTTCGATAATGGAGGCCGGTCGAACGGTTCGCGACGAGGCGGACCAGAGAGTCTCGGATTTGTGGCGGCGCGAGCCTGTCCGCGATTGGCCGACCAACAGTTCCGCGGGAATGTCATCCAAAAAGCGGGATGGATAGGTTTCTTCGGCGTAGCCCCGCCCACCACGCTGGACAGCCCGGACGAGATAAAGCCGGTCTTTGGCACGGGTGAGGCCTACATAAAATAAACGACGCTCCTCTTCCATTTGTTCGGGCTCATCGAACGAACGGCTGTGAGGCAGGGTGCCGTCATCAAGCCCGACGATGAAGACCACGCCGAACTCAAGTCCCTTGGCAGCATGCAGGGTGAGCAAGGTCGGCGCGTTGACATTTTCCTTGATTGTGTCCTGGTCGGCCACCAGCGCCACGTTTTCCAGGAATTCGTCGAGGGTGCGCGTGGAAAACTCAAGGGCCAGTCGACGCAGCTCCTGCACGTTTTCCCAACGGTCCTGACCCTCTTCTGATTCGTCATCGATATAGGCCTTGAAATTGAGATCGGTGACGATACGGTCAAAAAGCTCGGAAACTGTGAGGGCGGGAGCTGCAGCATGCCAGTTAGCCAGTGAGGCGCCAAAGTCCGCCAACGAGATGGCGCTGCGCCCCGTGAATTGATCCCAGAACGGCGAATCGGAGCCGCGTGCAAGATCGAACAATACATTGCCGGCCGAAGTGTCATGCCGGCGAGCAACGCTGTGCAAGGTGGTCAGGGTTTTTTCGCCAATGCCGCGAGGCGGTACATTGACAACCCGGTCCAGGCTGGCTTCATCGGCGGGGTTGTGAACCAGCCTCAGGAAGGCAATGAGGTCCTTGACCTCGCGGCGCCCGTAGAACCGCTGCGCGCCGACCAGCCGGTAAGGCAGCCGCGCTTGCAGGAAGGCTTCTTCCAGCAGGCGGGATTGCGCGTTCGTGCGGTACATGACGGCACAATCACCCGGCTCAAAGTCACGGCTGGCTACGAGCCCTGCAATACTATCGACCACAAACGAAGCTTCCGCATAATCGTCTGGAGCTTCATAATAGAAGACCTTTTCGCCGGCGCCGCGCTCGCTGAAGAGTTGTTTCCGCCGGCGGTTGGGAGCGCGGTCGATAACGCCCATGGCCGCCTCGAGGATGTTCTGCCGGGAGCGGTAATTTTGCTCGAGCAGGATCACCTGCGCGTCAGGAAAGTCCTGTTCGAAGCGCTGCACGTTGCGCCAGTCGGCGCCACGCCATGCGTAAATCGATTGATCGGGGTCACCCACCACGAAGATATTTCGATGCGCGGAAGACAGATGTTTTATCAGAGTATATTGCGCGAGGTTGGTATCCTGGAACTCATCTACCAGGACGTGCTCAAACCTGCGCGCATACTTTTCGCGGACCGCCGGGTTTTCCTCCAGCAGGCGCGCTGTGTAAACCAGCAAATCATCAAAGTCCACTGCGTTGCTGGCAACCAACCTTTTTTGATATTCAGCATAAACGCGCTTGACCACTTCGTCGCGATAGTTTGTGATGGGATAATTATCCGCAACGATAAGCTCATTTTTTGCATTGGAAATCGAAGCATGCACGCTGGCCGGCCGGTATAACTTTTCGTTGAGATTGAACTCGCGGATGACCCCCTTGACGATGCGCTCCTGGTCATCGGAATCGAAGATAACGAAATTCGATTCCAGCGGAAGGAACTCGGCTTCGCGCCGCAGGAGTCGCGCACAGATGGCATGGAAAGTGCCGAGCAGCATGCCCTGGGTCGCATCGCTGCCGAGGAGCTTTTCGACCCGCGTCTGCATCTCGCGCGCGGCTTTGTTGGTAAATGTAACCGCCAGGATGCGATAGGGCCTGACGCCTTCCTGTGCGATAAGGTAGGCGACGCGCTGGGTGAGAACGCGCGTCTTGCCGGACCCGGGCCCGGCCAAGACCAGAACGGGTCCGCTCCCGGCGGCGACGGCTTTTCTTTGTTGAGGGTTGAGGTGTTCCAAGAAATCCATGGATAGATACCAGGGGGGAAATCCGAATTTTGGGGAAGAAGGGTGCGTACGCACCCTTCTTCCCCAAAATTCCGGTATTTTTTTATGAAATACTGATTTTCTAACGATCTGCTCTCTAAAGCTGAGAGGTGCAATTGGGGCAACGCGTGGCTTTGATGGGAATGCTGCTGAAGCAGTAGGGGCAGTCTTTGGTGGCAGGCGCGGCCGCCGGCGCGGGACGGTGGAGCCGGTTGATGGCGCGGATCATGAGGAAGATGACCAGGGCAACAATCAGGAAGTCGATTACATTATTAACGAAATTGCCATAGTTGAGCGTGGGCGCGCCCGCTTTTTGGGCATCGGCAATAGTTGCATATGCCTGCCCATTGAGCGAAATGAACAGGTTCGAGAAGTCCACGCCATGAAGCAGCAGGCCAATGGGCGGCATGATGACATCGGTCACCAGCGAGGAGACAATCTTGCCAAAAGCGCCGCCGATGATGACGCCCACGGCAAGATCCACCACGCTGCCGCGCATGACAAAATCCTTGAACTCTTTTAACATTTCTTCTCCTTGAAATGAGATACTACGAATAGTCATTCTACCGTTCGGGGAAAGGGATGTCAACAAAAACGGGCCTGAACAAGGTTGCGAGCATCGCGCCGACCCGAATCATGTTTGACTCCTCTGCCTGTTCATTCTCTCGAGGAAACCAGCAACAGGAGGAAGGTCCGGATTGCAAAGTAGATGCCGAAGATTAAAGGGCAAAACACGCCACTGCCCTACGATTGGTATACGAGGACCCTATATTAACGGTCTGATTGACGGGCTTGTGAAATAGGGTATAATTTTTGATACCTTAATCCCAATTTTCATGTTGGGCTTTTTATTAAAAGCATTATATTGAAAGGAGGTTGCGTTCCACCAATATACCCGTTTCGGGCTCGCCCCCCTCATCACAAATCCAATCCTTTCCTAATTTTGGAGGAGAAATAAACATGTTACAAAAACGCTTGATGTTAGCCATAGGTTTGCTTATGGCGTTCAGTATGGTTTTGAGCGCCTGCGGACCGACTACGACAGCCACTTCGGCTCCCCCGTCTCCTGCTGCGACCCAAGCCGGGCCCGCGGCTACAGTAGCTCCGACAGCGGTTCCCCCCACTACCCGCCATGGCGGTTGGCTGGATGAAATCGACTTCTCAGTAGTCAGCCAAGATTTGGCTGTGACTCAGCTAAAGGCCGGCGCGATCGATGTCTATGCCGGCGGCCTCGCTTCCGCCGACTTCCCATCTATTAAAGATGCCGGGTTAAGCTACGCCGCTTCGAATGGTTTGTACTACGATATCATGTACAACCCGGCCGTATTAAAAGACGCAAATACCCTCAACCCGTTCAATGACCGCAAGATCCGCGAGGCTACGAACTGGTTGTATGACCGCAACTATATCAACCAGGAAGTTTATGCGGGCGGCGGTCTTGCAAAGTTCTTCGCGATCCAGACCAACGGTCCTGACTATGCCGACCTCGCCGATGTTGCACGCGGCCTGGAATCCGAATATGCTTACAACCCCGATAAGGCCAAGCAGATTATTTCCGATGAAATGACCACGCTAGGCGCAACCGCCGGCGCGGATGGAATGTGGCAGTATAATGGCAAGCCTGTCTCGCTGATCTTCCTAGTTCGCAGCGACAGCGATGGCACGCGCGTCCCGATCGGCGACTACGTGACCAAGCAGCTCCAAAGCGTTGGCTTCACCGTTGATGAGCAATACAAGAAATCCTCGGAAGCTTCCCCGCTGGTCTTCGACAGCGACCCCGCCGACGGCAAATGGACGCTATACACCTCCGCGTGGAGCTCGAGCATAATCAGCCGCGACGATGGCCCGCAATTCCAGCAGATGTATCTGAATACCAGCATTCAGGGTGTTCAACCTTTCCTCTCGAATGTTGCCGACCCGGCGTTCCAAAAAGTTGGCGATGACCTATATAATGCCTCTTTCACGGGCCTGGATCAACGCCACCAGATGCTGGTTGAGGCGATGAAGCTGAGCCTGCAGGATTCTTTGCAGGTCTGGTTGATCGATGGCAAGAACTATGCCCCGTATTCTCCGAAAGTACAAATCACGTCCGATTTGGCTGCCGGTATTGAAGGTGGCCAGATGTACCCACACACTGTGCGCTTCATCGGTCAGGAGGGCGGCACATTAAAAGTGGGGAGAACCCGACCTGTTCGGCGACCCATGGAATCCGATTGGCGGCAGCAACTGGACCTTTGATCATGCTGCTTATGGGAGCACGGAGAGCGGCGCTTTCGTCAGCGATCCATTCACCGGCCTCGTCTGGCCGCTTAACGCCGACAAGGCAGAAGTAACAGTACAGACCGGCCTGCCCGTTCACAAGACACTTGATTGGGTCACACTCAATACGGCCGATACAATCACTGTTCCGCCCGATGCCTACATCGATTGGGACGTAAAGGCGCAGAAGTTCATCACCGTGGGAGAGAAGAATCCTGAAGGCCTGACCGCCAAGGTCAAGAGCGTGGTGACATACCGCCCCGACCTGTTCGATGCGGTGAAATGGCAGGACGGCAGCAGTTTCAGCGTCGCCGATATCCTGATGCCCATGATCATGACCTTCGATGAGGCCAACCCCGACAGTCCCATCTATGACGAGGCGGTTGTACCCGTTTTCCAACAGTTCCAAGCCACTTTCAAAGGCTTCAGAATTACCTCTACCAGCCCGCTGACGATCGAATATTACACGGATCTCTACCAGCAGGATGCCGAACTGAACGCGGTTTCCATGTGGCCGGGCAACACCGGCTTCAATGTATCGTATCAGACGGGTGAAGCCGGTTGGGATGTGATGGCAGTCGCCAACCTTGCAGAAGCTGCCGGCGAACTGGCATACTCAGCCGACAAGGCGGATGCCAAGAAGATCGAAGAGACAAGCTTTATCGGCGGTCCGAGCCTGGATATCCTGTCCAAGCACCTGGATGAGGCCGAGGGCCAATCTCTTATACCGTATGCTCCAACACTTGGACAGTACATCACGGCAGATGAGGCCAAGGCCCGTTATGACAACCTCAAGGCCTGGTACACTGCCCACGGCCATTTCTGGGTTGGCACCGGTCCGTATTACCTCGACAAGGTGTTCACCACCGAGAAGACCCTGACCCTGAAGCAATACGCCGACTATCCTGATCTCTCAGACCGCTGGAACCAGTTCGGCCAACCCATGATTGCCGATGCGACCCTGGATGGTCCTGCGCAGGTCAAGGTTGGTGAACCGGCAACGTTTGACGTCATGGTGACCTTCAAGGGCGATCCGTACCCGCAGAACGAGATCAAGCAGGTGAAATATTTGCTCTATGATGCCACGGGCGCGGTCGTTGACACCGGTTTGGCCACTGCGGTAGCCGATGGTCATTACCAAGTGGTGCTCAGCACCGATGTTACATCCAAGCTCACAACTGGCTCCGATAAGATCGAAGTGGCGGTCATCCCGCTACCTGTTGCGACACCCACATTTACTTCGCTGGATTTCGTGACAGTCCCGTAGGAGCACACAGACGCTTAGGTTAGCAATAGGGGCAAGGGAAACCTTGCCCCTATCTTTATCGTCAGTCCTGGTAAGAGGTTAGTATGGCGGTCGCTGCTGAATCATCTTCTAAAAAACCGAATGGCAAGAGAGCATCATTGGTCAATAGCACATTCTCGCGTGTGGCCAGATACACCGTTGTGCGCCTGTTGACCCTTTTTGTAACCGTGGTGATCGGAGTCTATCTGACGATCATGATCGCCAACATGGGGGGATATGTGGACCAGATCTTGAAGGCCGATATCCGCGAGCGCGTGACCCAGCAGTTTGTAAACAGCCCCACATACCGGGCGATGAGTCCGGATGCCCGCCAGAGACTCCTGGCTGAGAGCATCACGCGGGAAGAAAACCGTATCGGGCTCAATACTCCGGTTGCCGTGCGTAATCTAAGATATCTTACCGACGCGCTCACACTCAACCTGGGCCGGGCCCTGAATATGACGAGCGACAGCGGCTCCAAAGAAGTGCGCCTGATCATCCTGGAACGCCTGCCGGCCACCCTGTTGTTGATGGGGACCTCGGAATTATCCTTGTTCTTCTTCAGCGTCTTTCTGGCGCTGTCTTTATCGCGTCGCTATGGCAGTTGGTGGGACAAACTGGTTATTACGCTTTCACCAACATCGGCTGCCCCTCCCTGGTTCTATGGTATTTTCTTCATTCTCATTTTTGCCGCCATTTTCAAGATCCTGCCATTTGGGGGAATGGTTGACTCGCCTCCGCCAACCAACCCCATAGATTTTGCGCTCAATGTTCTGAAGCATATGATCCTGCCGGCCTCGGCCCTGATCATCAGTTCGCTGTTCCTCAGCATTTACAACTGGCGGACTTTCTTCCTGATCTATTCCAGCGAAGACTATGTTGAAATGGCGAAAGCCAAAGGCTTGCCTGCGCGAGACATAGAGAGTCGTTACATTTTGCGCCCCACTTTGCCAACGATCATCACGAATTTTGCCCTGATACTCATCAGCATTGTCGGGGGCGCCATTATCACGGAGACCGTATTCCTGTGGCCAGGCCTGGGGCGAACCTTATACCGTGCGATCGGGCTTTTTGATACACCGGTGATCGTCGGCACAACCATCATTTACGCTTATTTACTGGCGCTTACCGTATTCCTGCTCGATTTTGCCTACGCACTGGTGGATCCGCGCGTCAAGGTGGGCGACAATTAGCCATGGAAACACTAAAAAATTCTTTTCGGGAAATACTGCGTTACCCGTCTGCCGTACTGGGTATTGTGATCATTGCACTCCTGGTGGTTACTGCGGTTTATGCCGTCATCAAGATCCCCTATAATGAAGCCATTAATTTATGGCGCGGGGGTGAGAGTGCCTGGTACCAGAACCCTAAATTTGCACCGCCAGCCTGGTTCAACTTTTTTTCAAGCAAGAAGCTCCCCGTGTCTTTTGATGTGAATACTGCCAACGGCACCATGGACAAAACGGTTACCCCCGGAGCACAAGGCACAGGTACGGTAGACATTTCATATACTTTCAATTTCCAATACGATGGTTATCCCCAGGAAATGTTGGTGTACTTCACCACGAAATTTGCTCAAAAACAGCCGTTTGTTTCAGTGGCCTGGATAACCCCGGATGGCCGAAAGATACGGATCGACGATTTTGGCGTTGCTCAGTCGCAAACCCTGCGATTTTCGCAGGATCAAAGGCTTCTGCAAAGGCTAAATGGCGTGGACCCCATGGAGGCGTTGTTCCAGGATCCCAAGACCAACGCCTTGGTAAAAGGCAAATACCAGCTGCAGATCACCGGCACGACTTTTGAGGAGGGCTCGGACATCGACGCCGAATTTGTATTCCACGGGCAGTTGTTTGGCCTAGCAGGCACCGACCAGCAGCGCCGCGATCTGGTTGTTCCGCTGCTATGGGGAGCACCCGTTGCCCTGATCTTTGGCCTGGTGGCTTCCCTGGGAACCCTTGTGCTGACGATGATCATCGCAGCCATCGGCACCTGGTATGGAGGTTGGGTGGATGAGTTGATCCAGCGAATTACCGAGATCAACCTGGTGCTGCCGTTCCTTTCCATACTGGTGATGATTGGCACATTCTATTCACGCAGCCTGTGGGTGATCCTGGGCGTCACGGTGCTTCTCAGTATTTTTACCGGCTCCATCAAGAGCTATCGCGCCATCTTTCTACAGGTGAAAGAATCGATGTATATCGAGGCAGCGCGGGCTTACGGCGCCAGCGATGCCCGGATCATTTTTCAATATCTGATCCCACGCATGATCCCTTTGCTGATTCCGGGATTGGTATCCTCGGTACCGGCCTTCGTCTTTCTCGAGGCGTCATTGGCTGTGCTAGGCCTGGGCGACCCAGTGCTGCCCACCTGGGGCAAGATCATCAACGACGCCGATACGAACGGCGCACTTTATAAGGGTTATTATTACTGGATCCTGGAACCGGCTGCCTTGTTAATGATCACGGGCTTTGGCTTTGCCATGCTGGGTTTCGCTTTGGACCGCGTCTTCAATCCACGGTTAAGGGATATATAAACCGATGGCGCAAAACAATCAACTGCTCCGTATCGAAGAATTGGTCTTATATTTTAAAACCGCGCATGGCCCGGTCCAGGCAGTGGATGGGGTAAATTTTGAACTGGGTTCCAACCGCGCGGTTGTGATTTTGGGCGAATCCGGCTGCGGAAAAAGCTCACTAGCCAAGGCTATTTTGCGTCTTCTACCGCGCAATGCCGGCCAATATAGCGGCCGTATTTACCTAGAGGGGCAAGACATCATGCTTTTGAACGATGAGGAGTTCCGCCAGAATATCCGCTGGGCTTCTATCTCGATGGTGCCACAAGCGGCCATGAATGCCTTGAACCCGGTGATCAGGGTGGGCGAACAGGTGGCGGAACCCGCCATGGTTCACCTGGGTGTGGACAAAACCGAGGCCTTTTCGCTGGTCAAGAAGATGTTCCAGCACGTGGGGGTCCCTGAGGATTTCATCAGTCGCTATCCTTTTGAATTGAGCGGCGGGATGCGCCAGCGAGTTGCCATTGCCATGGCGCTTGTTACCTCTCCCAACCTTATCATTCTCGATGAGCCAACCTCCGCTCTTGATGTGTTGACCCAGGCCAATATCTTCAACGTTTTGAAACGCCTCAAGAAGGAACTGGGGGTCAGCTTCATCCTGATCACCCACGATATTGCCACGTCCAGCGAGCTGGCCGATGACGTGGCGGTCATGTATGCCGGACAGATCGTGGAAATGAGCGATGCTTATCGTTTCTTTGACAAGCCTTTGCATCCCTACTCCCAAAAACTCATGGCAAGTGTGCCAAGGCTGCATTCGGTCAAAGAACCGGAATTCATTACCGGCCAGCCTCCCAGCCTGATTGACCTGCCGCAGGGCTGCCGCTTTGCAGACCGCTGCCCTTCCCGCTTTGAAAAGTGCGTTCAGGACCCGCCCGTTATCGAAAAAGATGGGCGCAAGGTCAAATGCTGGTTGTACGCGTGAGTCTGGAGCCTGTTTATGGTGACTGAAACAAAAACGGTAGAGAAAAATAAGGATGAGCGCAAAATCCTACTGGATATCGATGACCTGCAAGTCTGGTTCGAGCTCAGGCGTTTCGGGTTTGGTCGCGCCGGGTATGTGAAAGCAGTGGATGGCGTTACTTTTGTAGTCCGCAGCGGCGAGACGATTGCGGTCGTTGGCGAAAGCGGATGTGGCAAATCGAGCCTGATGAAAACCATCCTTGGCCTTTACAAGCCGACACGCGGCAAGGTAGTCTTTGACGATAAGAACGTTGCCGAATTCGACAGCAAGGCCATGCATTGGTATCACTCCCACGTCGGTTATGTGCAGCAGGATCCGTACGGTGCGCTGCCACCTTTTATGAACGTCAAAAAAATCCTCGAAGAGCCCCTGATCGTGGGGGGCATCAAGAACAAAGAGGAGAGACTCCAGCGCATCCATAAGGCGATGGAAGAAGTAAAACTCAGCCCGGTAGAGGACTTCCTGCTCAAGTATCCGCATATGTTGAGCGGAGGCCAGCAGCAACGAGTGGTGATTGCACGCGCCATGATCATGGAACCGCGATTCCTGGTGGCCGATGAGCCGGTGTCGATGCTGGACGCCTCGGTGCGGGTGGAGATCCTCAAGCTACTGCGCGGACTGCAGGAAACACACAACCTTTCCGTTATTTATATTACGCACGATCTCTCCACCGTCAGCTATTTCTCGGAGCGCATATTTGTGATGTACGCCGGGAACCTGGTAGAAAAAGCCAATGTGCGCCAGGTTTTGGATCATGCCCTGCACCCGTATACGATGGCTTTATTAACCGGTACTTCCGAACCGGATGCCAAGAATGCCGAGACCTTCAAGCAAATCCCGCCGGGCGAACCACCAAGCCTAGTCAACCCACCGACGGGCTGCCGCTTCCATCCGCGCTGCCCGAAGTTCATGCCGGGAATCTGCGATGTTAAAGAGCCGCCGGACTTCGAGCCGGAGCCCGGTCACCTGGTGAAGTGCTGGCTTTACGACAACAAAACGGCTTAGCCGTGCCAGATTATTCAATAGATGTCCAGTTCCTGGTGGCTGTTTCCAATGTGATGTCGTCGAGATAGCCATGCGGCCCTGGAGTCTGATCCTTATCGGTTTTGTATTATCAGTATCGGGGGTGGTGCTGCCTTTCCTCATGCTGGTACACACCATCCCTTCCACTTTTTTCTTGAATTTCTTTTCCTACCTGGCTTCCTTTGTTGGCCTGATCCTGGGCGTTGTCGGGGCATCGATGTACGTTCGGACGCATCGCAAGTAGGGAAGGCCCGGATACCCGCCCATTCCAGGGCAAATCCCAATTTGCCTACATCATTAGCAAATTACCAATTTCCTCTACGGGGAGCCAAGATTTCTGAGGGGCCATTCTTTTCACGGTAAAATAACATCACCCTGCTGCAAAGTGCGGTTCCCCTTCCGCAAAATGGATGGCCGTATGATCAAGAAACTTCTGCCTGTTCTTATCGCTCTTGTCTTTCTTATTCTTGCCTGCCAGCTGCCGTTCAGCGTTTCCACGCCAACTGCCAGCCCCAGCGAGGTTGTCCCCCCAGAGGTCACACCCACCCCCACTTTGAGTTCGCTGACGATCTGCCTGGGTGAGGAACCGAATACACTATATCCGTTCGGGGGGCCAAATGAGGCGGCACAGAGCGTACTGGCTGCCATTGACGACGGGCCCATCGACACCCTCAGTTACAACTATCAGCCGGTAATCCTGCAAAAGCTGCCCAGCCTGGCTGACGGCGACGCGCAAATCGTACCGGTCAGTGTTACGGCCGGGAGCAAGGTCGTAGATGCCAATGGCAACTTGACGGCCCTCAGTACGGGCACACAGGTACGCCCGGCAAGCTGCCGCACCGACGGGTGCGTGATCACCTACGATGGCGTCACCGCGCTCCAGATGGATCAAATGATCGTGACTTTCAAGCTGCGACCGGATATCACCTGGTCGGATGGCACCCCTTTGACCGCAGATGATTCGGTTTACGCCTACCAACTGGCGGCGGACAAGAATACGCCAGGTTCCAAATTCGTGATCGATCGTACACAAAGTTACGAAGCCGCCGACCCGACCACCGTGCAATGGTGGGGTATCCCCGGTTATTTCGATCCGTCTTTCATGACTAATTTTTGGACGCCTGCGCCTAAACATATCTGGAGCCAATTCACGACCCAGGAACTGCCGCAAATCGATGTTGCGTCGCGTGCACCGATGGGTTGGGGCCCCTATATGATGGACGAATGGATGGCGGGCGATCACATAACCCTGACCAAGAACCCTTATTACTTCCGTACAGCGCAGGGATATCCGAAGTTTGACCAGCTAAACTTTCGCTTCATTTCCGACCCGAACGCGGCCATCAGCGAGCTGGCAGCGGGTCGCTGTGATATCCTCGACCCCAGCATCCATCTTGATACGCAGGTGGCGCTGCTCCAACAAATGCAGCAAAGCAGGGAAATCCGTGCCACTTTTGCGCAGGGGCCAACGATCGAGTGGCTGGGCCTCGGCATAAGACCCGCCTCTTATGACGATGGCTATAATACTGCCAAAGGCGACCGGCAGGATATACTCGCCGATCCACGTACCCGGCAGGCAATCGCGTTATGCCTGAACCGTCAGAAAGTAGTGGATACTGTGCTGTTCGGCCAATCCTCTGTTCCGCTTTCGTTTGTGCCCGCCGATCACCCGCTATATAGCGGGAGTGTGCCCTCGTATAAATTCGACCCTGCGACAGGTATTCAACTGCTGGAACAAGTTGGCTGGAAAGACCTGGACGGGAACCTGGCCACACCCATGCTGGCGGTTTCGGTCAAGAATGTAGCCGCGGGAACGCCTCTCACTCTTAAATTTTATACGACACCCACGCTCCAGCGCCACCAGACCGTCGAAATCCTTTCGCAATCCCTAGCTCAATGCGGGATCGGCGTCAAAGTTCAATACTTCGATCAAAATACACTCTACACCTCCGGCCCGGTCGGCGTGTTGTTTGGCCGAAATTTTGATCTAGCCGAATATGGCCTGGAAACCGATAGTATTGAACCGCCCTGCGATTGGTTCACCAGCAGCGAAATCCCAAATGCGATCAACAATTGGGTGGGGACAAATGTGACAGGTTATCAAAATGCAGATTATGACACGGCCTGTCATAATGCACGTCTGGCGTTACCGGGGGAACAAAGTTATAAGGGTGATTATCAGCAGGTGCAGGCGACCTTTGCGGCCGAACTGCCTGCCATCCCACTCTATTACCGGCTCAAAGTTGCCGCGGCTCGAGCAGATGTCTGCCATTTTGACCTTGACCCAACAGCCAATCCCCTTTGGAACGTGGAGGCCTTTGACAAGGGACAGGAATGCCGGTAGCTGACTTGTTAGTCGAAGAAAGGGTCCCTGTCGAGCTGAAGGCTATCTCGATGTTGATCCAGGAACATACGGCTCAAGCATTGGATTACTTGCGCGCATCGGGCGCTGAAGCCGGCCTTTCGATCAATTTTGGAAGACCAAAAATGGAAATCAAATGTCTGCTTCCATCGGTCTATTGGAAGACTCAAGGGCCGTAACCTATTGTCTTCATCTGCCTATCCGTTTATATCCATGTTTATCCATGGCCGCGCCCCTCAAAATCGGAGACAACGAAAATCAAAAAAGGGAATTACTTTCATATTCCTCTTGATTTTTCTGGCAGCCTGCGGCACACCCCAATCCGTCAGCAGCCCAATCGCGGCCCCGACCCCTGAAAAAACTTCGCTTCCACAAAAGGCCGAGATCCGTTTTGCGCTGATCGGGGATGTAACAGAAGCAAACGTGTGGGCTTTGTTCGATACAAGTGGATATTCCTATAACAATTACGCGGTCCGCTCAGGATACTGGCCAAGGCTCTACCGTCTCTCGATCCCCGGAGGACAGTTTGAAGCGGCAGCAGCCAGTGGCATGCCTTCTTCCTTCCAGGCCGAGGGGGACTTCTTCACTGCCACAGTCCCACTCCGCTCTGACCTGAACTGGATTGACGGCTTGCCTCTGACTGCGGAGGATGTGGCCTTCACGGTCAATACAGCCCTGGCTTTCCAGCTCGGCTTTGACTGGCATGATTACTACAACCCTGATTGGCTCGATCATGCCGAAGCGCTTGACGCACACACCGTCAAATTTTTTTTCAAGAAGATGCCAAACGTCGGCGTCTGGCAATATGGTGCGCTGCAGGGACCGGTCGTACAAAAGGCATACTGGTCCCCGAAGATCGCCGAACTCGGTCGCGCTGCTGCCCTCGGCCAATCTCCGTTCGAACATGGAGACCCTGACCATAAATGTCGCCGCGCTCCAAAAGAGGGTGGATGCCATCGCTGCGACAATTGCACTGCCCGCGACCACCAGGGATGAAGCACGGCAACTGCAGGCCAACCTCACGCACCAGCAAGGGGATCTTAGTAAAGCCATCAACGAGCTTTCCAAAGTGCAGACTGATATTGATATGGCGATGAACGCAGCACATACCGCCCTCTACGCGTTGAAAGACCAGAATGAACCCCACCTGGGAACCTGGGACTATTCAACATCGGGAAACGGCGTGATCGAAAACGCGTTCAACCTAAAAGTTCCACTGGAGCATACGAAGATGACGCGCGCAACTTATCGCACGTATCCGTCGGAAGCGGCAGCTATCAGCGCATTCTTGAATAATGAGGTGGATGCCATCCTGGCTCCGGGTGGTCTTTCTGCACAGGGCCTGGCGGCGAACCCCTCCCTCCAAAGCTTAATGAAAAGCCCCAATCACAGCCTGCAGTTCCTGGTTATTAACCCACTCTCTGCCGGATTGGACGACCCTGCCCTTCATCAAGCGCTGGCCTGCATGATCGATCAGCAACAGTTGGCAAACCGATTAAATGGGCAAGCCTTGCCGCTTGGGACCTATGTTTTTCCGGATGAGTCCGGGTGGAGTAATGCAGAGGCTGCGCTCCCATGCAAGGGCCTGGATGATGCTGCTCGAATCAAACAGGCTGTTCAAATCCTTAAATCGGCAGGGTATACATGGAGCCAGGAACCCAGCGCGGAGGCAGCCGGCCAGAAGCTTGCCCTGCCGAACGGCCAGGCTTTTCCGACCATAGCCCTGCTGGCAGCCTCTTCCGATGAAGCGCGAGGCGCGGCAGCATCTTATATCCAGCATCAGGCACGCTTGCTGGGGATTCCATTGACCGCACAAACCACCTCGCCCGTGCAGCTGAACTATTCAGTGTTCAGCAGTTATCGTTACGATATGGCGCTGCTTGGTTGGCGCGTGAGCAGCTATCCGAACTACCTGTGCGATTGGTTCGGGGATGGGAATCCCTTCCACTATGACGATACACAGTTAAAGCCTTTGTGTGACGCCCTGGATATGACCAATGATCTCGCGGCTGCGCGCCAACAAGTTTTTGCGATCCAATCGCGCCTGGTGAGCGACCTGCCCTTTATCCCGTTATATTCCGGTGTGACCCAGGATGCTTATCAGAATGTGACTTATCCCTTTGATCAGGTGCCAGACGGATTGAGCGGAGTTTATGGCGCGCCAGCACTGGCGACGCCTACGGCCCCATAGAAGATTATCCAAAATAGTGTATTAGCCTGCCAATAAGAGGCAGTATAATCAGTGCCAATCCTGAACCGAGGAGTGAGCTGTGGCGAAGAGCGATAAGAAACCTTTACTGGAAGTCAAAAACCTCAAGACACACTTCTTCACAGAAGACGGGGTGGTACACGCGGTAGACGGCGTGGATTTCGTGGTCTATCCGGGTGAGATCCTGGGCCTGGTTGGGGAATCGGGATGCGGTAAAAGTGTGGCTTCGCTCTCGATCATGCGCCTGGTATCCAAGCCCGGCAGGGTATTGGAAGGCGAGGTGATCCTGGATGGTGTGGACCTGCTAAAGTTGTCCGAAACCGAGATGATGAAAGTACGCGGCAACCGCATCTCCATGATCTTCCAACAGCCCCAGACAGCACTCAACCCGGTTTTTCGAGTGGGAGACCAAATTGCCGAGGTGCTCAGCATCCACCAGGATTTTGGCAAGGAAGCTGGTCAGAGACGCGCGGTGGACTTGCTTAAAATGGTAGGCATCCCCGATGCGGAACGTCGCGCCCAGGCCTTCCCCCATGAATTGTCGGGCGGTATGGCGCAGCGCGTGATGATCGCCATGGCGTTGGCCTGCGTTCCCGAACTGTTGATCGCCGATGAACCCACGACCGCCCTGGATGTGACCATCCAGGCGCAAATCCTCGACCTGGTGCTGGAGATGCGGGAGAAGATGGGTACATCCGTCATCCTCATCACACACGACCTGGGAGTGATCGCCGAGACCGCCGAGCGTGTGGCAGTCATGTACGCAGGGGAAATTGTGGAACAAGCTGAATCAACGGAGCTTTTCGACCATCCGCTGCACCCGTATACGCAGGGGCTGATCGGTTCGATCCCCATTTTAGGAAAAATCAAAGAACGCCTGGATGTAATCCCAGGCTCCGTCCCCAACCTGATCGATCCCCCGGCTGGATGCCGCTTCGCTTCACGCTGCGCGGCGCGCGTCAAATATGGTCTGAAAATATGTACCGAGACCACGCCCGACCTGATTGAAACAAAACCTGACCACCTGGTCCGTTGCTGGTTGTATCAGAACGCTGAAGGTCACCGCGCGCCCCTCAAGGCACGCTAATCCCATAAGCGGAGTCCCTGATGGTTGATAATATGAATTCGAATGATGATCTAGTACGGGTTGAACACTTAAAGAAGTATTTCCCCGTAAGGGCGGGGATCATGCAGCGTGCAGTGGCCCAGGTACTGGCAGTGGACGATGTAAGTTTCTCCATAAAAAGGGGAGAGACGCTGGGTATGGTGGGCGAATCAGGCTGCGGCAAGACCACGGTGGGCCGCACCATGCTGCGCTTGATCGAGCCGACGGGGGGCGCGGCGATATACAACGGAAAAGATATTTTCAAGCTCAAGAGCAAGGAATTGATGGCGATCCGCCGTGATATGCAGATCATCTTCCAGGACCCGTATGCAAGCCTGGACCCGCGCGTGCCCATCGGCGAATTGGTGATGGAAGGACTGCATATCCACCACATCGGCGCTCCGAAAGAGCGTGTAGACATCATGCTTGAAACGCTTAAGAAGGTGGGTCTTGAAACTTATCACGCGCGGCGTTTCCCGCATGAGTTTTCCGGCGGTCAGCGCCAGCGCATCGGGATTGCGCGGGCTTTGGCCCTGCGCCCCAAATTCATCGTCTGCGATGAACCGGTTTCGGCCCTGGACGTGTCGATCCAATCGCAAGTGCTCAATATCCTTAAAGACCTGCAGCAAGAGTTCGGTCTGACGTATTTATTCATCGCTCACAACCTGAGCGTGGTGGAGCATATCTCCGACCGGGTGACTGTGATGTACCTTGGAAAAATGGCGGAGCTGGCCGACCGCGATGAGCTTTACCGCTCACCGCTGCATCCATATACGCAGGCGCTTATGTCGGCGATCCCGGTCGCCGACCCGAAATTAAAACGTAAACGTATGATCTTGAAAGGCGATGTACCCAGCCCGTTGAAACCCCCGAGCGGCTGCCGTTTCCATCCGCGCTGCCCAATCGCACAACAAATTTGTTCCGAGCAGGAACCCGAATTCCGCGAGTTAAAGCCGGGTCATTTTGTGGCCTGTCATTTTGCGGAACAGTACCTGTAATTCGACTCCGCCCTGGAAAAGAGTATGACATCCACGATCTTGCTTGTTGACGACCAGCGCGACATCCTCCGCCTGCTTCACTCAACGTTGGCCACATTGAACAACGAGGGACTTGAGATCATCGAGGCGCCTTCAGGTGAAGAGGCTTTGCTGGTAATAAGCAAGCATCGCATCGATCTGCTGGTGTCCGATTATCTTTTGCCCGGTATGACGGGCGTCGAGCTGATGCATAAGGTGCGCATCCGGAATCCGGACGTCAAGGTAATCTGGATCACCGGCATCTCCGATAACAAGGTGCGCGATGAAATGCTCAACGCCGGCGCGGTGGCGATCTTCGATAAGCCCATTCCGCTGGCGGATTTCCTGGACATGGTGGAGCGCAGCCTGGGACTCGTGCGCACCATATTTCCGAGTGAAACGGATGCAAAAACCCAGGCGAAGCGTTCGCGCGTTTCGGACCTGCTTGCCAACTTCAGACAGGATACAAGAGCCAGCGCGGTATTTCTTATAAGCGACAAGGGACTAGTTGTAGCGCGCGCCGGAGATTTGCACGACAGCAGCCGGGAAGTATCCTTAGTCTCGGCCCTGACTGCCATCTATAGCGCGGGCCTGAAGGTGGCAAAGTTCAATCGCCAGGATGCTTTGGACCAATATTATGTTTTCGCAGGCGGCGATCACGACCTGATCCTGATCCCGGTGGACCCATTGTATTCACTGCTGCTGGCGGGTAACGGGATCGCGAGCCGTGAAAGCCTCTTCGATATCGTCGAAGCAATGTTGAAAGTCAGAAATGAAGTGGGCAAATCACTGCGCTCCATGGGCGTAACCGCGGAGCTCAAGCTGCCTACGTCTCCTCCGCCGGCGCCCAAGAAAAGAGGCAAGACCGGCGATCTAAAAGCCAGCCCCACTGCGCCTGAAATGGAAGCCCTGCTGAATGAGGCTGCAAAGAAGAAAATCAAACAGGAAGAGATGGATGCCTTCTGGAACCAGGCGGCTGAACAACATGCGAACAAGGCCACCAGTTCGGAAGTCATATCTTATGAAGAGGCACGCAAGCTGGGCCTGACGCCCGATCAAAAGAAATAGCGGCGCCTCCGCGCGCGCCAGAGGGTATAGGGGTATCTCTCCGTATCCAGAAAGGCTGCACTGCTTGCAGGTCACCATTTCAGTGTGATACAATTTGCCCCGCTCATTTTTTGGGGCGTGGTGCAAGGGCAGCACACCAGACTTTGAATCTGTGGATCTTGGTTCGAATCCAGGCGCCCCAGCTTGTGATCAGGAGACCCGCGCAGGCGGGAATTTTTCTCTCAACAGGTCTTGCGCGAGCACTAGAAAACCGAGTGCGTGCAAGCCTGTTTTGTTATAGGAGCCAACCATGAAAGTTGCCGCCATCTTACTCGCCGCAGGGCAGGGTACGCGTATGAAATCCGAGGTCCCTAAAGTGCTGCATACCCTGTGTGGGAAACCCATGCTTTGGTACGTGCTTGAAGCCGTAAAGATGGTGTCAACCGAAAAGCCTGTTGTGATCGTGGGGCACGGCGCAGAACAGGTGAAATCTTTTGTAGCCGAAAACGCCGACTGCGTGGTGCAAGAGTCCCAATTAGGAACGGCGCATGCCGCTTTGCAGGCAGAGGGCCTGCTCAAAGGAAAATCGGACTATGTACTTGTCTTATATGCGGATATGCCCCTGCTGCGAGGCGAGACCTATAAGCGACTCTTCGAGGCCCAGCACGGCAACCTCGGACCTTTCAGCCTGCTGACTGTTATGTCAGATGACCCGCGGGGCTTTGGGCGGATTGTGCGGGGGCCGCAGGGAGAGGTGGAAGCCATCGTCGAAGAATACGTGGCCACGCCGGAGCAACTTAACATCCGGGAACTCAATGTAGGTGCCTACTGCTTCCGGTCCGAGTGGCTGTGGGAAGCCCTGCCGCGGATACAGAAGAACCCGCTGAAAGGGGAATATTTCCTGACCGACATCATGGAACTTGCGGTCATGGACCATTTGCCTGTTCAAGCAGTGATACACGATGACTTGATCGAGACAATTGGCATCAATACCCGGGTTCACCTGGCTGAGGCGGAAGCGGCCATACGCCAGCGCATCAACCGGGCGCTCATGTTAAACGGTGTCAGCATGACGGACCCGGCCTCCACATACATAGAGGCCGACGTTACGATCGGTAGAGACACCGTCATCATGCCGAATACCTTTATCCATGGTGCAACTGTGATCGGGGAGAAAAATATCCTGGGTCCCAACACGATCATCCGCGATTCAAAAATCGGGAACCGGTGCAAGGTGCTGGCTTCGGTGATGGAGGGCGCGGTACTGGAAGACGACATCGATATAGGCCCATTCGCCAGGCTGCGCAAAGGTGCGCATCTTGGGAATCATGTCCACATGGGTAATTTTGGCGAGGTTAAAGATTCGTACCTGGCACCGGGAGTCAAGGTCGGACATTTTTCCTACATCGGGAATGCAACCATCGGCGAGAATACGAATATCGGCGCCGGAACCATCACGTGCAATTACGACGGCGAAAAGAAGAATCCAACCGAGATCGGCTCGGAGGTCTTCATCGGCTCAGACACCATGCTTGTGGCTCCGCTAAAGATCGGTGACGGCGCGAAAACCGGGGCGGGTGCGGTGGTGACGAAGAACGTGGCTGCCGATACGCTTGTGGTGGGAGTGCCGGCGCGCGCCATCAGAAAACTCGAACGTAAAACAAAGAAGAACTGACCCGGGATGCACCCCTGCTTATTACTACGGAACGATCATAACCAATTTACTCAAAGGTCAATGGCATGATTCAGATCAAAGAGGATTATCAACAACTGATCAAGCTCGCGAACGAGGCGCGGCTACACGCTTACGCGCCTTATTCCAATTATCCCGTCGGTGCGGCCCTGCGTACGAAGAGCGGCCGCGTCTACACGGGTGTCAACATCGAAAGCGCCGCCTATCCAACGGGTATCTGCGCGGAACGGGTGGCGGTCTTCAAGGCAGTCTCAGAGGGGGAGCGTGATTTCGAGGTAATTGCAGTTGTCACCGATAACGGCGGTTCGCCGTGCGGGGCCTGCCGCCAGGTGCTTTCCGAGTTCGGACTGGACACGGTTGTGCTGATCGCGGATGGAAAAGGGCATCCGCTTCAGGAGATCACAGTGGGGGAACTACTCCCCGATGCTTTCCTGCCCAAGCACGTTCAAAAATGACGGAAGGCGGGCATTCCCTTCGAGTTGAGGCCGTGGTTTTACGCCATATCGATTATGGCGAAGCCGACCGAATCCTGAGCCTTTACACACGCCAGCTTGGCAAAACGCGCGCGCTCGTCAAGGGTGCGCGCAAGGTTACCTCGCGCAAAGCGGGACATCTGGAGCCTTTCACCTACGTCAAGCTTCAGCTTGCCAAAGGGAGGGATTTGTTACTGGTCACGCAGGCCGATACGATCGAAGCCTATTTGCCGCTTGGCGAAGACCTGTTATTGATGAGCCATGCATCGTATGTGATCGAATTGCTAGACCGGTTGACTTACGACGATGGGGCGGAGAACTCACCCATATTTCGCTTGCTGACGGATACGCTGGCGCGCCTTGCTTCAAGATCGGACCCCTGGCTGGTCATACGCTACTACGAAATGCGCCTGCTGGACTATCTGGGATTCCGTCCCCAACTTTTGAAATGCGCCAACTGCGGAAGAGAGATCCTGGCCGAGGACCAATTCTTTTCGTACTCTGCAGGGGGAGTGGTCTGTCCAAACTGCGGGCGAGGACTGCCCAATCTCACACGCATTTCCGTTGATGCGCTCAAGTATTTGCGTCACTTCCAACGCTCCAGTTATGCAGAGGCCGCGCGGGCGCGTCCCAGCCCCGAAATACAGTCTGAAACAGAGAGCCTCATGCAGGGCTATTTCACCTATTTGCTCGAACGCGAATTGAACACACCGGGATTCATCAGGCGCGTCAAATCCTTATGAATACCCCCACCTGTCGGGATCAAGCGCAGGCATACGTTTACCCCAATTCAAGACCAATACCCAGGAGGCGAGGCGGATGAACCAACCCATGCTCCTCCAAAGGAATCTTTGAATCCAGGGCCAGCGCAAGCGGTACAGGACCTGCGAAATGGCCCAGCGGGCCAGAAGCGTCTGACCGAGGGGGCTTCGCAGTACACGCGACTTATACCGGGCGAATGAAAAATCATCGCGGGCGATAGATTCGCCGATCTCGCCAGCAGCAAGTGCACCATATCCCAGCGCAATACTGATGCCTTCCCCAAACATCGGGTCTGCTCCGGCAGCATCGCCCACCAAAAGGACGCGCGGCATCGACAACCGATTCTGCGGGCTAAACCAGCGGATGGGATGCCCCTTTAACTCGACATCGTTAAGATCGAAGCCATGCCGCATCATTTCTTCCAGCAAGGGCTTTTTCAACGCGGGGCGCTGCAAGCCCGCCAGGATGTTCGTGTCATAGACTCCCCAACAGCGCATAGGCTGACCTTTGAGCTGTGTTGGAAAGTCCCAAGTATAGCCCGCGATGCCACTCGGCACACAAAAGAAATCGAAGTACGCCACACTCTCCCTGCCAGGTCCGGAGAAATTGGAGATAGGGTATGAGGGGGTCAGCACCTCCAGCACCCTTGCGGTGTGAACGGGGTCATGGGGCAGGATACAGCGCCGGGTCACGCCGTTCGAACCATCGGCACCAACCACGACCCCGGCTGTGAAGGTTCCCATATCAGTATCCACCACCACTCGGTCCTCACGCGGCTGCACCTCCTTGACCGTTATCCCTTCCATGATCTCTATACCCCTGTCCCCTGCCTTTTTTGCCAGCCAATTATCAAACTCGTCACGGCGGACGACACGCAAGATATGGGTACCGGGTAGCGAGATGCCCAGCCCTTTCCCGGCGAAATCCAGGTGCGCGGCGGCAGTGTCCACGTGTGGAACCTCGCCAACATCCAGTCCGAGGCGCCTAAGAATCACCTCGGCGTCGGCGAGCAAGCCGCCTGCACACAACTTGGGCCGAGGGTAATGCGCCTTCTCAAGTACCAGGACATGCGGAATGAGCCTGGGTGCAAGCTGGGCCAGATGGAGGGCCGTGGAAAGTCCCGCAGGCCCGCCGCCGAGGATGAGGACATCATATTCGCGCATGTCTTGTGCCTCCGATCAGCCGTGCTTCATCAATGAGAATTCAGCGTAGCCAAAAGATTTCTTTTCCCAGACGCTCGCTTAGCCCTGCCGCAGGATGGTGGCCGTGGGATCTTTATACAAGATCAACCACCCATTTTTTGCGAGCTCAAGGCTTAGAGGGGAGTTAGTGGGCATGATAACCCATTTGACGTCATACTGTTGAAGAACTCCCTGCCAGCCTGCATCCAGCCGATCCACAGTTAAATACAGCTTTGTCGCCTCGCCCGTGAGATCGGACTGGCTGTCAATAAAGTCTTTTTGGTCCGGCCACAAGCGCCAAACGATATACCCACCCCAGATGAAGTTGTTGAACATACGACCTGACTGGGGATTCTCCCGGAGCCACTGAACCGCATCCACAGGGAAGAGTTTGGGATCGATAAAGTAGTCCCTTCCCAAACCTCCAGAGATCAATAAAGCAATAGATATCAGCACGGTGGCGGCGGGCCAGACGAACCCTTTTAATTGGTTCTCAGCCCGCACCATCGCTGAGGCGGTTCTTTTCAGGAAGGCCAGGTTCGCAATTTCTACAGCCGGGCCGGCCAGGACAAACGGAGCCACCACTCCATAGAGATGCATATTGCGCCCGGAGGTCATTGCCAGCACCGTAAAGCCCGCCAGCAAAAAGGCCTGCCCGCTGCGTATGCTCCCTTTTTTGAGGGCGAATATGACGAGGGAAGCGATGATCAACAGCAGCTCCACCAGGTAGGATGGGCTGGAAAAATCGGGCGGCCGGGTCTCGAGAATTGTAGACATTAAATACTTATTTCCCAGGTAACTGAGGATGGTCTTCCAGGTATTCCATCCGAAGGGGTTGACGAGACTCGCAATGAGTGAAAACGCAAAAGTTCCGGCCAGTTTCTTTATCACCGATTGATCAATGTTTTCACGGTTAAACAGATAATCCCAGAACCAGCCGGCCATATAAGCCAACAAAACCAAAAAACCGGCCACAAATTCAGCGTGAATGTTGCCCCACAGAACCATCAAGCCGGGCAGGATCCAGAAATTCACTTTCCCGCCGCCGCTGATACGATCCGTGAGGACCACCCAGACCGCAAGAAGAAAGATGGAGAACAGGAGAGGCCGCGCGACCCAAAATGGAAAGGTATTGGCGACCCCCCACAGGAGCAGGACCAGAATCAATAAGTGCTCTTCGAACTCCGAAGACAACGCAGAATAGAGCACATAAAATGCAGAGGCTATCAGGAGAGCTGTAAGAAGCACCACCCCTTTAAGCCCGAGGGCCAGGTAAGAAAGATAAAAAATCACGTCGGCCAACCACTCATGCGCCACATAGGTACGGCCTTCATAAACATACGAGAACATTTCCTGCCGGGGCATGGAATGGGTCTGTACGATCACACGGCCCATCAGAAGATGGCGGGGCAGATCACCATCGTTGTTCAGCGTGCGCCAGCCTGCGGCGAGCGCGGCCGCGAACACGAGCAGGAAAAGGAGGTCCCTCATGCGAGGCAGCAAGTAATGGGCAAGAGAAGTCGATTTCATGGAGGGCTCCGATGGGCTCATGGGGTTTGCATCAGGGGACGATCAGTTTCACTACGGGTATGCTCTGCATCAAGCACGCGACCAAAAATGTGATGAGAAATACCAAGGTAATGACCAGCCGTACACTCCAGAGCGCATACCTCATGAAGGAATTGACAGGCACCTACCAGGTAAATAGCGATCACACATATGAGGTCCGCCCAATAGATAATTTTTTTGGTGGCCGGGTTTTGCCTCCAGGAAGGCGGATTTACTGCTTCTACCAATCATTATCCCTCTCGTAACCCAGCTTTATCAACAAGCCCCCCGCCACATCTTTAAAAATCTCTCTGTGTTCATCGGTGAAGTATTTCCTCCATTCACCGGTCTTGCCAGAGCGAAAGGTAGGGGAGCGGCCCGGGTTAATGGAGGTTTCGAGGGCTGTCAAGATCTGCGAACGGTTCGCAACGAAGGTGCTGGTCCCGATGCGATCCAGCAGATGGTCAAGTATCAGATTGAGAGTGTGGAGGCGATCATTCACCAGATCTTCAAATTTGATCTTCAGAACGGAGGGCTGATCCAGCCAGCCAAGGTATGGAGCGAAGCGCCCCGCCAAATCGGGGAATTCCACTGCGCGAGCCTGCCCTGTGACAGGAAGGTCAGCCCGACCGAGGATGCTGACGCGCAATCGCGAGTCGAAATCAGGGAGCGATTGGTAATAGGTATGGTGGACATGGTTCGGCTCCATATCGGTGACGTAGAAGACATGCGAGACAGCAACGTCACGCGGGTCGCGGAAGATAAAGTAAGGCACGAAAGCGGGTGCGGCAACGCGAGTCACAACCTCAGGCCAGGCAAATAGATGCGCAGACCCCACGTCGCGAGGACGAAGCGAATCCACCCACGCAAGGGTCTCGGTGAGCGAGCGTTTGCGGCCGCTCTCGCCCTCGTAGCCTGCAAAGAAGGAGTGCAGGCGGCACGCAAACGGCCCGACTTTCGAAAAGCCCACCAGGATCTGATCGAGCAGGTGAGTGCCGCTCTTGGGGAAGGAAATGCCAAGCAGGATCGGCCAGCCCGCTTCCGGCCTTGGGATCGCGGCAAAACGCAGGCTCTGGGAAACCTTTTCCGTTTGATAAACGGTTGACCGGAGGAATGATCTCAGGGACACGGGATTATTAAACCACACTTGGGCACGGGCACAAGTTTGACCCGCCGGGTTTATGAGGCGCCAGCTCTCATAAGTTTTCCTTACCCCCAAACCGCTCCTTTTGATGGGGGAGCGGTCTCTAATTCAATGAAATGCTTTACTCAGAACAAGGTCATCACTATTTAGTTTCCAAATCACTCCATAACCAGCGCTTCCTTGCCAATCGCCAACAAATAAGCATCTTCGAGATTGGGTTCCACTACCAATGCATTCTGATGCGGAGAACTTGGACTGATGATCCGCAATGTAACCCCGTTTGGCTGCTGTACCATGGCACTGACCTGGACTTGCTGCTGCAACTGCAAAGCCGTCGGCATGTCAATGGTAAGAGACCATACCTGACCAACTGCGCGACTCAGCAATTCGCCCGGGGTCGTGTCAGCAATGATATGCCCGCGATCCAGTACGACGAGTCGATTGGCAACCGCCTCCACATCCCCAATAATATGTGTTGAGAGGATGATCAAGCGGTCTGCAGTCAGGCTGGATAAAAGCGTGCGGAAGCGGACCCGTTCTGCCGGGTCCAGCCCGGCAGTAGGTTCATCCACGATCAAAAGCTCCGGATCATTGAGCAATGCTTGCGCGATGCCTACCCTCTGCTTCATTCCGCCAGAATACGTTTGCAGTTTACGATCTGCATGTTTTTCCAAATTGACCAATTCGATCAATTCATCCACGCGCCGACGCGCGACCGAGTCAGGCAGGCCTTTCATCGCCGCCAGGTAGCGCAGGAATTCACGCGCGTTAAATTCCTCATATAGACCAAATTCCTGAGGCAAGTAGCCCAGCACCTGGCGGATCGCCTGGCCTTCTTTGCGAATATCTCTTCCATTCCAGGTGACTATTCCTGAAGTCTGCGGAATGAGCGTGGCCAGGATGCGCATCAAGGTAGTTTTTCCGGCACCATTCGGTCCCACGAGTCCCACCATTTCATTTGCACAGGAAAGGGATATATTCTGCAGCGCCACATGATACCCATACTGTTTGGTTAGATGCTCGATGTTTAGTTCCATTTTTATGTCTCTTTTCTAATCCAGCTCATGCTGAAATCGCCGAAAGCCTACTGCAGCGGCAGCCACTAATAAGATGCCAGAGAAGGCCAGAACGGATTGGGATAACATCCAGCCTCTCAAATCGGGTAAAGTCGCCTGAAGTTGTTGTATCCAGGCTGCGCGTTGAGCCGCGGGGATAGATGCTATATTTGCATTGGCTGATTGGATCAACCGGGGAATGAGGTCGCCTAAAATGTTCATGCCGGTCGGGTCAGTCCTCAGGATATTCCCCAACGTAAAGAGCAAAATCCAAGTGATCAAGATTCCCAGTATGATCATTCTTGCCTTACGCGGCCATAATGTCCCCAGACTGAAACCGACTCCTGCAATCAAGATCGTCGGTGGCAGCACGATCAATTCCCACACGGCCAGCAAATTATTCAAGGTCGGCTGCGGGTACTCCGCGTTTCCAAGATGCAGGATGGATCCCATAATCAGAGCCGCGAGCAACATCAATACGGCCTGGCCCAACCCAATGGTCAACACCGCGAGAAAGCGGCCCCAAACATACGCCGGGGTTGGAAGAGGCGTTGCCATGAGAACTTCGTGAATACGTTTCTTGTAATCCCGGGCCACCCCTTCGGTCACAACGAACGGCAATATGAAGGCAAATACCAGCATCAGTACCACAGTGAATTCGTAAAGCAATCCAAACGCGCTAGTACCATAGAGGGTAAACCGAAAACCGGCGTCTGTGCCCAACTGCCAAGCGTGTTTGAACCACATCATCCCAATGAAAAAGAGAAAGCTGGCCAGACCGAAGCCCCAATTCAAGGGTCTGGCGAACACCCGCCGAATTTCCCAACCCCATACACTCAGCAAAGGGATTGGATGACGGCCTGAAGTATCGGCATGTTCCGTCCGCATGGAAGTCTTTGATCTCATCTTTTTTCCTTATCCGTTCATAACGCTGCGAAACCGCTGAAAGCTGACAACCGCCAGGAGGCCCAAAAGCAGGCCAATCACGGTCAGGGCCGTATAGGGCCCGATCCAAGGCCGTAAATCGGGGAGGTTTTGTTGAAAGTGCAAGATCAATTCCGCCCGCTGCCCGGTCCCCAAGAGACCTTTTAGCCCCTCTTTTGCCAATTCCTGAAACTGGTTATATGCCAGAGTGATCATCCCGGCTCCGGTAGGATTCCAGAATGCCCGCCATGTCAGGTCTGTGGGATCATTATCCAGCGCCAAGATGATCCACGCCAAGCAGCTTGCCAGCTTTGGAACGGCGGTGAGGCGGGGAAACAGGGTTCCCATACAAAAACAAAGGCTGGCAAGAAGCACTCCTGCCGGGAGGGCCACCCGGGCCAACAGGGAAAAAGTAATGAAGGGATTGGCAGAGGGAAAATTACTATCCATCATCGGGAGAGCCAGGTTGACCAGCAATTGAGCTATCAGCAAGCAGATGGCCAAACCCAGACTGATCAGCAAGGCAGCCAGGTAGCGGCCGAGCACATAGATATAGGTTGGGATCGCAGTGGTCATCAGCAGCTCATGCATCCGCTCCTGGTAATCATGGGCGACCTGATCCGTGATCAGAAAAGGCAGAATGACGCCGAAAACCAGCATGAGGTCATAGACCAGTTCGGCCAGTTGTCCCAAAGCGCTGGTACCCAAGACATACCCCCATTGATGCCGAACCCCCAGCAGGCCGATGAAGAAACAGAAAGCAGCGATCCCGATCGCCCAACTGGATTGGCTGGCGCTGAAGTGTTTCAATTCCCAGCCGGTAACCCGCAGAGTTTTTTTCAGGGAGGAGACGGGTGCAAGCTTGTGTGTCGGCAAGTCAGTTTGGACAATTCTCATGGGCCATCCTTTGGAGCTCCCGCCGGTCTTGATGGGCCGCTCAACCAGCCATTACGAAGCCGCATACTCAAAAGTTCGCAAACTGCGCCGGTTTGCCAGGAAGCAGTCCAGCGATGGCTTTAGGCAGAAAGATGATGAGCGTACCCATCATCACCAAACCTGAGGCGCCAAACCCCAACTCAGTCATCGTGGAGAATGTGCTGATCGAGCTCTGAATGCCGTTATGGCCGATCATTGCCAGAATCAAGAGGGCCAGCCAGCCCGTATAGCTGAACATCGCGGCATAATGAATCGGTATCCTGAGTGAGAGCAACAACGTCAGCCCGAAGACCAGGAACAATGGTGCCACCCAGTGCAGGGTCAGAGCCATGATTCCTTCATTCCCCTGGAGGGAGAGTATGAGACTGGCGACCAAACCCAGTATGAGGTCATAGCCCAGCACAATGATCATGCGTGCAACAGTAATTTGCCGGGGCGAGGGAGGGCAGGCAAGTTCAAACTCAAGAACATTGAGCCCTATTCCCCTGAAAACACTTGCCGCTCCCAGATAACATAACAAGGGTCCAATAATTTGCAACACCAGGGCGCGCCCCAAATTGGCTTCGCTCAACACGAGCAGGCAGCCCAGGAAAACAATCAGTGCGGAGGCGACCCAGAAGGCCGGGCGCAACAGGTTCACCTGGGCGCGCACTACTTTTAGTAATAGATATAGCTCGCCCCATAGTCCCTGACGGTCTTCCCGCAAAGCCTCTCGCACCGAATTGTGTTGTAAAACAGAGGACATTAAACGATTCGATAAGCTTTCGCTCTCCCCCGGGGCAGGTAAAGGCGCCTGCCATTGGTCCAGAATACGCAGAGCGCGCGCTAGTTCCTGAGCATCTTCTGGCCTTTCACCCTGCTCACGCAGGAACTCGGCCAAATGTTCGGATGGTTTCACCGGCCAATTTTTCATATCTATACCTCTTCCTTGATCGCAGCCAGAAGGTCACGGAGCCGGTGTGTACCCACCGACAGGCGCGACTTTACCGTTCCAAGCGGCAGGTTGAGCGCCTCCGAAATTTCCCGCAAGCTCAGACTTTGGTAATAGCGCAATAACAGAACAATTCGATATTCTGAGCCAAGTTGTCGCAATGCCCACATGACGATCCGCCCCCGGTCGGCTGCCTGTGCGATTTCTTCAGGACCAGGGGAAACATCCCGGAGGTCCTGTTGGATTTCATCTTCCGTGGATTGAACCCGGCGGGATGCGGGCGAACGAAAATAATCGCGAGCCAAGTTCGTGGCAACTGCATACAGCCAGGGTTTGAAGGGACGGTCCGTTTGATAGCTTTTCTGCCGTAAGAGACGTACGAAAGTCTCCTGGACCAAGTCCTCTGCCAAGGGACGGTCGCCATATACCAATCTGTAGAGATATCCCAACAACGGTGCATGATAACGCTCAACCAATTGAGCCAGCGCCATCTTCTGGCCGGCCCGGGCCAGGCTGGCCAGATGTTCATCGCTCAATTTCTCCCCCCCAGTTTGGGCCAAGAGGTCGTCAGGTTTCAGCATTATCTGCTTCCTGGAAGGCAGGAACCTATCACCTTGCATGAATCTCTAAAATGGATCTCATAATCTATACAGGAAAACCTAATTTTGGTTTCGATACTGAAAAGATATAGTACCGAAATTATGCGGTACTCCGTAATAACCAGTACGGATAAGAGTTATAAAAGGTTCGCCAAACGGAGCGGAGACGATCATCAATATTACTACTGCGGGGCCTGCATTCGATGCCAAAGACCTAAAAATGATCGAGATCGGGGCAGTAAGCGCAGAATATCATCAACCACCTTGTTCGAAAAAGCACACTCTGGTCACGTCGCGCGCCGCCGCTGAGATCATGAAAGCCAATTCAAAAAGCAGGCCATTTAGGATTCTTTCGATGGAAAGCCATCAATCAGACAGGGCCTGGAGTTTTATGAGGGGACCCATCGTGTTCGTAGATTCCAAAGGTAAGGGGAGGCTGGTAGAATCCATCATAGATAGTAATTCTCTCAGCGTTGTCTCATTTTGGTCTTAAGAACCTATTTTATAGTTGTCACGTTCCCAACTGAAGAGAATCTTTTTTATCAACCCTAACTCATAGATCACAGGCCTCTCTCCATGATCGATAATAAGAACGAACTTTCTAGTTCTCGGCCCGGGCGCTGGCGGCAACGCTGGCAGAATGTTCGGACAGGCGTCAGGCGTGGAGCGCCGTTCGCGGCGGGGGTATTGGCCGCATTGTCGGCGCTTGTTCTTTACAACGTGCTCTTTCCCGGACCTCATGTGCTAACCCAGACAGAACTGAATAACACGATTGCCCAGACCATGGCCTCTGCTACGCCTCCACCGGCCTTCTCTGAACGTGTATACCAGATCATCCAACCCTCCCTAGTACTCATTCAGACCCATGATACAACTGAGAACGGTTTGGGGAGCGGCGTCATCATCGACGACGCAGGAGATATCCTCACAAGCCTGCACGTGGTAGCGAACGCAACGAACATCGAGGTGACATTTGCAGATGGCACCAAGTCCGGTGCAACGGTGACGACCAAGCAGCCACAAGATGATATCGCCGTCCTGAGCCCGGACAAGCTTCCGGCGCAGGTAGTGCCTGCTGTGCTGGGGAACCCGAACCAGATGCAAATCGGCGATGAAGCGTACGTTGTCGGCAACCCCTTTGGCCTGTACAGCTCCATGAGTGCGGGCGTTATTTCCGGCTTTGATCGTTCCTTCCAGCCTGCCAGCAGCCCCCAAGTACTGCGAGGCCTGATACAAATCGATGCAGCAGTCAACCCCGGCAATTCGGGCGGACCCCTGCTCAACCGCGATGGGGAAGTGATCGGCATCGTTACAGGGATCGTTAACCCAACGGACCAGAATGTCTTTATCGGAATCGGGTTCGCCGTGCCCATCACCGTTGCAGGTGGAGCTTTTGGGTCGCCACCGTACTAAGAAGGAATCACCGAACAGCTGCTTTTCAAGAAGGCGGTTCCTGCACTTGACGAGAGATGCCCGTTGAAAATTAGTCGTTGAAGGAGATCAAATGGATCAGGAAACGAACCCCGAAAACCGGAAACCCATGGAACGCGTTTTGTATGAAGTGAAAAAGATCATTGTCGGGCAGGACCACCTGCTGGAACAAATGATCGTAGCCCTGCTGGCGCGCGGGCATATCCTTGTCGAAGGCGTGCCGGGGCTGGCAAAGACCATGGCGATCAAGACCGTGGCGGAAGCGATCGGCGGCGAGTTCAAACGCATCCAATTCACACCTGACCTTGTCCCAGCGGACCTGGTGGGTACCCGCATATACAACCAGAAAACGGGCGAGTTCAATACCTCGCTAGGGCCGGTCTTTACAAACCTGCTTCTGGCGGATGAGATCAACCGCGCCCCCGCCAAGGTACAAAGCGCGCTGCTTGAAGTGATGCAGGAGCACCAGGTGACAATCGGGCGGGAGACCTTTAAGGTTCCGAATCCGTTCCTTGTGCTTGCCACGCAGAATCCCATCGAGACCGAAGGGACTTATGCTTTACCGGAAGCACAGGTTGACCGATTCATGCTCAAAGTACTTGTGGGTTATCCCAGCACGACCGAAGAATTCGTCATCGTCGAACGCATGACGGGAATGCTTCAGGCCGTACAAAAGGTCATAACCACCGATCAATTACTAGGATTGCAAAAAGAGGTGGATCAAATCTATTCAGACCCGGCATTGATCGAATACGCGGTGCGGATGGTGACCGCCACACGCAAGCCCAAGGAGGTCGGCCTGGTCGATCTGGAGCGTTACATCATGTTTGGCGCAAGCCCACGCGCTTCGATCAACCTGATCCTCACCGCCCGGGCACTGGCTTTCGTGCGCGGACGCGACTATGTGCTGCCGCAGGACGTGCTGGACATGGCCTTCGACGTGATGCGACACCGCCTGGTGCTTTCTTACGAAGCGCTCTCGGACAACCTGACTGCCGATGATATCCTAAAGAAGATCCTGGATCGGATACCGATCCCCGTAGTGCCCCTACATGAGCATGCCAGCAAACACGTCAACGCCTGAACGGATCCTGCAGCGCCTGGACTGGCAGGTAATCCGCCGGTTGGACGGCCTATTGCAAGGCGACTATCGCAGCCTATTCTATGGCTATGGCGTGGATTTTGCAGACCTGCGCGAATACCAACCTGAGGACGATGTCCGTTATATTGACTGGAACGTCACAGCGAGGATGAATTCGCCGTACGTGCGCAAGTATGTCGAAGATCGCGAAATCACGGCCTGGTTCCTGCTGGACCTCAGTCCATCAATGGATTTCGGTACCGTGCAGGGCATGAACCTGAAGCGCACCATACTTATAGATTTCGTCTCCACCATGGCACGCCTGTTGACACGCCATGGCAACCGCGTGGGGGCCATGTTCTACGACAGCCGCGTTGAACTCACGCTGCCTGCGCGAAGCGGGCGCAACCAAGTGCTGCGGCTTATCGATGATATGCTCAAACAGCCGCGATTAACCAAGGCGCCGTTCACCGACTTGACGCCCCTGCTCGAAAACGCCCTGAACTCCATCAAGAGCCGGTCGGTTGTCTTCATCATTTCCGATTTTATCGGCGTGCCGGGATGGGAAAAACCGCTGAACCTGCTCAGCCAGCATCACGAGGTGCTGGCGATCCGCTTGTGGGATCCGCGCGAAATGGAACTGCCAGATATCGGCCCGGTCATTATGGAAGACGCGGAGACAGGCGAACAAATCTACGTGGATACGCACGATAAAAAAATACGGAGCCGATTCACAGAGGCGGCACGCCGCCGCGAAGCAATCGTTAACGAGAATTTCAAACACGCCGGAGTGGACGCATTGTCCCTCTCGACAGAAGAGGATCTCGTTCGCGCGATTGTTCGTTTTGCCAAGCTGCGGCAGCAGCGACGGAAGCAAGGATTATGACTTTTCTCTGGCCAACCATGCTCTTCTTTGCCCTGGTGTTGATCCCGCTGCTCATCGCGCTCTACCTGGTCTTGCAGCGGCGCAGGAAGCGATTCACCGAAAAGTACGGCAGCCTTGGGCTTGCGCAATCGTCCGCAGGAAGTGTGCTCGGCCCGCGCCGCCACGTTCCCCCGATCCTCTTCCTGGCGGGTCTTTCGATCCTGATGTTTGCCCTAGCCCGTCCGCAAACCGAGATCAGCCTGCCGCGCATCGAGGGAACCGTCATCCTGGCCTTCGACGTTTCGGGCAGCATGGCGGCGAACGATTTTCAACCGACGCGAATGGAAGTGGCCAAAGCCGCGGCGCGAGACTTTGTCCAACACCAACCCCCGAGCGTGCAGATCGGCATTATCGCGTTCAGCGACAGCGGCTTTTCAGTCCAGGCCCCGACAAATGATCAGACAGCGATCCTGGCTTCCATCGACCGCCTGACGCCGCAGCGCGGCACCTCCCTGGCGAACGGGATCCTTGTGTCCCTCAATACGATCGCCACCCTTGGGCAACAAACCACACATTTCTACAGCTCCCTGACGCCGGGCCCCACGCCCACACCAACCCCGGTGCCTCAAGGAACCTATAAGTCCGCCGTAATCGTCCTGCTTACGGACGGTGAGAACAACGAGAACCCCGACCCACTCGCGGCCGCGCAAGCAGCGGCAAAGGCCGGCGTGCGCATCTATACCGTGGGCATTGGAAGCGCGGCCGGGGTAAACCTGCATGTTAATGGTTTCACGGTTCATACCAAACTCGACGAAGCCACACTGCAACAAATCGCACAAGTTACAGGCGGCACTTATTACAATGCGGATTCCAAGGAGGCCCTGCTAAAGGTCTACGATAACCTGGATCCGCAACTGGTCGTCAAACCTGAAAAGACCGAAGTCACCTCCATCTTTGCGGGGGCGAGCGTGCTGGTGCTGCTGATCGCCGGTCTATATTCACTGCTTTGGTTCGGTCGCCTGCCTTGATGGTGGATGACTTTTAGAGGCGCGCAGGAGGCAGCAGCATGACTTTCCTTTGGCCCTATTCCCTTTACCTATTGGGGTTGATCCCCTTAATCATCATCGGGTATATCCTGATCCTGCGGCGACCCCGTCGTTTTGCGGTGCGCTATTCGAGCCTGGCCCTGGTGCGCGAGGCCCTGCCGCAACAGTCATGGCTGCGACGCATCCTCCCGCTGGGTTTGTTCCTGCTGGCGGTGGCCAGCCTTATCATGGCGCTTGCCCGGCCAGTATCGATCATTACCGTACCCAGCGGCCAAACAACGGTTGTCCTGGCCATCGACGTATCGAGAAGCATGTGCTCGACCGACGTTCAACCCAACCGCCTGCTGGCAGCTGAAAGCGCTGCGCTAAATTTCGTCAAAAAACAAAATTCAAATACACAGATCGGGCTCGTTGCTTTCTCCAGTTTTGCGGAGGTAATCCAGCCGCCCACAACGGACGCGGAGGCCCTGCAATCCAGCATTGAAAGCCTGCTCGTAGGAACGAGAACGGCCATCGGCAGCGGCATTCTCAAAGCGCTGGATGCAATTGCCGAAGTCGACAAGAATATTGCGCCAAGCATAACGGAGGGTTCGCCGGGCATCGAGCCACAACCTGTGCCCAAGGGCGCGTATGCTCCCGATATCATTGTGCTGCTCACAGATGGGGTCAGCAATACCGGCCCGTTGCCGCTGGATGCTGCACAACAAGCAGTGGACCGAGGCGTTAAAGTTTATACCATCGGTTTTGGGACGGCAAATGGAGGCGAATTCCCATTTTGCGGCCAACAGTTCCAGGGCAACGATCCCTTTGGCTTCGGTGGAGGCTTTGGAGGCGGCGGAGGTTTTGGAGGCGGGGGCGGAGGCCTTGGCGGCTTCCGGCGCGGGATTGACGAGCAAACTCTTAAACAAGTTGCCGACATGACGGGCGGGGCCTATTATTCCGCTGAAAGCGCAGGCGAGCTTCAGAAAGTTTTCGAGCAGCTGCCGACCTATCTGATCACCAAGCATGAGACCTCGGAAATCAGTGTGATCTTTACGGCCATCGGTGCGCTGCTGGCGATATTGGCGATCGGCCTTTCATTGATGTGGCATCCGCTGCCGTAATTTCAGAAGATTAGAGAATGGAAAAAACAGAGGGGAGAGGGGAGTTAGGCAGAACCTGAAGGTGCTTCACGAAAAGCGGAATGGGATCAGCAAAATTCGCCGATCCCATTCCGCTTTTTCCGAGGGATCATGAGATTTGGAGTGCGTCATGTTTCCGGGTACTTAAGGCAGAGGGTCTTAGTTCCAGAGCCGGGCAAGAAAGCTGATCTTCTCAACGGCCTGGAAGGTCTCACCGCCTTCATGATGGTTATAAGGCCAGATCTTAATCTCTTTGACCCCAGCATAGTGATTGTAGGCGCCAAAGACGGTTGAGGGAGGGCAGACCTGATCCATCAAACCAACCGAAAACAGCGCAGGTGATTTGGCGCGAGTGGCAAAATTCAACCCGTCAAAATAAGAAAGCGTGGCAAAAACAGTCTCGACCTTGTCGCGATGAAGCTGACAGTAGTTGCTGAGTTCCTGGTAAGGATAAGTATCCACAAGTTCAGTGGCGCGCCGGAAATGACAGAGGAACGGCACGTCCGGGAGCGCTGCGGCTAGATCGGGGATGAGGCCTGCTGCCGCCAGCGTGATTCCTCCTCCTTGAGAGCCGCCGGTTACCGCCACACGCCCGGCATCCACCGCAGGATGCGTGCGCGCGGCCTCCACGGCGCGGACGGCGTCGGTAAATACACGGCGGTAATAGTAGGTTTCGGGATGCAAGATGCCGCGGGTCATAAAGCCGGGATATTGCGGGTTGCCGGGTTCCACTTCGATATCGGGAGTATCGCCTGTCCGCCAAGTGCTGCCCTGGCCGCGTGTATCCATGATGAGCAGGGCATAACCGACATTCGGCCACATGAGCCAATCCAATGGGTTACCGCGCCCGCCCCCATACCCGATGAATTCAACGAGGCAGGGCAAAGCCGCCGAACGCTCGCGCGGGAGCAGTAACCAACCCTTGATCGGCTGTCCGCCAAAGCCGCGAAAGGTCACATCATAAGCTTCCACGAGCTTCAGGGCAGTAGGGGCAGGCTCGAAGACTGCATCTAATGGATAACGGCGCGCATCGGCGAGGGTATTCGACCAGAATTCATCGAAATCAGCCGGTTCAAGACGAGCAGGAAGATATTTTTGGAGTTGTTCAAGCGGAAGGTCAAAAATCATGGCAGCCATTTCCTTTGTTTCGTAAAGCCGCGAGATCCCAACGTTTCAGGCGCAGCAGCGCCGCCTACTGAAACTGTTCGCGGCGGGCTACGTCGATAATCAACTGGCGCTGTGCCGTCGAAAGATCAGCATATTCGGAGTTGTGCTTGTCGGTGTCACGGTTTTCCACGATCAGCACCGAAGCATCACGGCTGAGCAAGACCGTGTGCCAGGCACTGCGCTTGATATTATAGATTTTCCCAATTTCCATCATTTGCGGATAAATGCCATCCACCTGCAGCCCATTCCCACCCATGATCAAAATACCCTGGCCTTTCGTCAGCACAAAGACCTCATCGGTCTCCATGTGGCGCTCCATGGTATTCTGGCGTTCAGGCTGCAAGCCATCCAGGAAACGCAGGATAGCCACGCGCCAGGCTCCAAAATCAACCAGGGCTTGATATCCCTGGCCTTCATAGTCTCGAGTCTCAAGAAATTTTTCGTCCATCCGACCTCCAGTTTCTTATGATTAAAGAGTGTTTACTTGTGCATCTTCGCCATGCTCGTGGAATGCCTGGCGAAGGAAATTATCAATTTGCCCGCCCGATTTTCAAAAGGATGGGGCTTTATTTACCCAACCAGACTTCAACATGATGCTCACCGTCTTCCAAGTCGGACGGTATGAGGTTCCCGGTGAAGATTTTTTCATCTATTGCCATCTTGATGACGCCGCGGCAAACGCCCTGCGGGTTATGAACAGTGATGTGGAAAAGCCGGCCACGGAACCTGCGTACGGCGGTAAAACCGCTCCAAGCGGAGGGAATGCAGGGCTCAACACGCAGGCCGTTATATTCGGGACGGATGCCCAGTATCCACTGGGTAGCGGCTTGATAGCACCAGGCAGCGGTCCCCGAGAGCCATGAGTTGCGCGCCAATCCGAACTGCGGGTGTTCGTCGCCCAGAACGTTCTGGGCATAAACGTAAGGTTCGCACTCGTAAACCTCGATCATGTCATTGCGGGCCGCCGGGTTGACCTGGACATAATATTGATAAGCCCGGTCACCATTTCCGAGCAGGGTTTCGGCGATCATGGCCCAGGGGTTGGGATGCAGGAAGATCCCCCCGTTTTCTTTTGCGCCAGGAGGATAGGTAGTCACACCGCCCAATTTCGGATCGAAGCCATTGAAACCAGGCGCGCTAAGCTTAATACCATATTTTGTATTTAACTTTTTGTATACCGAATCCATGGCTTGGACGCCGCGTGAGGGGGAAGCAAAACCCGAGATCACCGCCCATGATTGCCCATTCAAATAGATCTGGCCATAAGCATTTTTATGGGAACCCAGCGGATTGCCTTCTGCATCGAAGTAACGAAGATACCATTCGCCATCCCAGGCAACGGCCTCGACTCGTGATCGCATCTGCTCATACTCTGCGCGATATTCCCTTGTCCTGTTTTTATCTCCCAGGTATTCCATCAGTCCGATCATTTCGAGCAGGGCTTTGCCATAAAGATTGGCGGTGAACAGCGACTCGGCGCCCTTCGGTAAATTCACCGTGTCGTTCCAATCTGCATAGCCAAGCAGGGGGAGCCCATGTTTGCCAATATCCTGGCCGGTGAAAGCCAGGCCGCCCTCGAGATGTTCCATGACAGTGCCGCTTTCAAGCATATTCCCCTGTTTATCCTTGTCATAGAAAGGTATCGTCTCGTCAAGGAAGGCCAGGTCGCCGGTTTCTTTCATATAGGCAGTCACCGCGAGGACGCCCCAAAGGTGATCATCGCTGTAGTAATGCGGGCGATCTTCCATTTCCGCCGAGTTGCCTATGCTGCCTTCCAGCGTCAGAGGATTAAATTGGTGAAGTGAGGAGCCATCCCGCTTTTGAAAGGATAACAGTGTGCGGAGGAACTCTTTTGCTTCGTTGGGAGCAGAGGCCAGAACAGCCATAACGTCTTGGGAGGAGTCGCGCACACCGATACCACGCGCACCGAGGCCCAGCTGATAATAGGAAAGATAACGGGACCAGGTGCGGGTGACATAACACTGGCGGGGGTTGTGAACGTTCAGCATAGCGTTCATGGACTGATCGGGCGTCTCCACCTGGAAGGCCGAAAGATACTCATCCCAAAACGCACTCAGGTTTGCGAGTTCGTCCTCAACCGCTTCAGGGCGGCGGAAACGCTCGATTTCCGCGCGAGCGGCACCGAGGTCCTTGGCCTGACCCAACTGGGTAATCAAACGGCGGATTTCGCCGGGAAGGATAGCGCCTAAATGATGCAGCGGTGCAGATATGTTGTCGGCGCGTAGGGAATCGAGGCTGCTTAGCTCGGGTTGAAGAAGGCCGAGGGGCGCCTGGAACGTCCCATATTCATTGGCCCCGAGGAAACGCTTCCGATCGGTCTCAAAAGAGGAGGCCGGCAGGTTGGAGGCCAGGTAGTTTATGCGTACGTCCCGAAACATGAAGGGATACTGGAGCATGATCTTAAACCCGCCATCATCAACACATTTGCTCACCATGGTCTGCGGGACCCAATCTGCATTGGTGAACTGCATGAGCGCGTTGGGGTGTGTATATTCCACAACGGGGATGGCGTCCACTTCAAGGGGGACAGGTGAAATGTTCGTGATGTGTATGTCGCGCAATTCGCAGCTCCCGTGAAGCGGCACGAAGAGGGTGGCCTCGGTACGCAGACCGAAAAACTCAGAGACGATGCGCGTGTAACCCAAGCCTATACGGCATTCGAAGCGGTCATATGGATCGAGCGTTGGGACGAAGAAGGGCGAGAAGATGCGGTACCCATCCTTCAGGTGGATGCGTAAATACAAGGTCTCGCCTTTGAATTCCGAGGAGGGCAACTGCTGGATATATTTTGTGATGCGGTTGAAGGTTGGATCGTCTTTGCAAATCAACGCGCCACCCGTGTGATCCACGAAGCCGCCAAACCGGCGCGTGCCTATATAGTTGATCCATTTGACCGGTGTGCGCGGGTCGGTGATCACGTACTCGCGGTTTTCCTCATCGAAATAGCCAAAGCGCATGGTCAGCCTCTTGTCCCGGAGGCCAAGTCAACGAGCTCCTGGTTTATGACCCGGCCGGCCTGATCCACAAGGCCGAAATCAAGGGCCTTATAGGTCCAATAAGCACGTCCGATACCAGACTCATTAAGCAGCGCAATGAAATCACGCGTCCAGTTCACACGTGTGGACATGGCAGCGGCCTCGTACACACCGAACTCGCCACAGTAAACCGGCTGGCCCATGCGCTGTGAAAAGTCCAGGGCCGGCTGGAGCCTGGAGCGAAGATAACTCTTGTCGAACTGCGCTCCTACTTCTGACTTCAACATATGGGTGTCCCGAGGATATTTCTCCAGGATGGCAGCCAGGCCCGGAGCCTGCCGACCGGGATATTCAAGAGGTTGGTTGTATTCTGCCAGTGATGGAATCCAAGGCGCCTTTTGATGAGTAACGCTCAAAGGCAGGTAGAAATGGAACGTATATAGAATATTCGGATCAGCGCCAGGCTCCAAGTGTTGAAGTTGATCGGCGGAGTTATAGTGGTTACCGCCCAGCAGAACCAGGCGCTGCCCGTCCACGGAACGGATGCGGAGCAGGACGCGTTTGACCAATTCATTCCATGGGCCGCTATCAGGCAGGACGATTTCGTTGAGCAGTTCCACGGCGAGAGAATCGTCCAAACGGCCAAGGAACCGACGCGTGAGGGCCTCCCACAACCCGAGGAAGCGGTCTTGCATGACCGGGTTCTTGAAAAGAGAGCTTTTGTCGAGGGCATCAAAGGCAAAGCCAGGGGCCTTGTGCAGGTCAAGGATGACGCGCAGCCCATTCGCAGCACACCACTCCAAGCAAGATTCGATATAGTCGAATCCGCTCTGCTTGTAGACGCCGGGATGGTCATCATCCTCAAGTACCGGATAATCCACCGGCAGGCGAACATGGTCCATCCCCCAATCTGCAATGCGCTTAATATCGGGCGCGGAGATAAAGGTCTTGAAATGCTCATGGTCATAGGCAGGATATTGCGAGATCCAGCCCCCCAGGTTGACGCCAATTTTCAGCGAGGTCTTGTTCATTGTCGAAAATCCTTATTTCTACATGGGATCGTCCCAAGCGGACAGGTACTGTGTTGGGCAATCAACTCCCTGGCTTCACTCACTGGGTCGCTCTCCCTCGTCAAAGGTGTATTTATCAGGAGGACATATTACAAAGGCTTGATCGCGTTTCTTTGCCAAATACATGGCGTAATCTGCCGCCTTGATGAGAGTTTCCTGGTCTTCGCCATGGTCGGGATAAAGGCTTATGCCAATGCTTGCCTTGACTTTGATACGAGCGCCTTCTATCGAGAAGGCTTTGGTAAAGCAGCCTTTCACCTTGTTTGCAATAACAGTTACATCGGCACTCCTGGTGAGGGCCGCAAAGATGATCACAAACTCATCCCCACCGTGGCGCGCCACCGTATCGGTAGGGCGGGCGCAATTCTTTAACCTATCCGCGACCTGCCGTAACAGGATATCGCCGGCCTTGTGCCCATACGTATCATTGACTGCCTTAAAACCATTCAGGTCAAGGTATACGATGGCGAAAGCAGACGGTGAACGCTTTGCCTGGCCCAATATCTGCTCCAAGCGATCATTCATCAGATAACGGTTGGGTAGATCCGTGAGAGCATCATGGGTAGCCAAGTACTGCAAGTTGAACTCGTTTTCCTTCAGCTCGTTTATTTCCCGGGTGATGCCCATCAGGCCTATCAGCGTGCCATCGTTGGAATAGATGGGCTGCTTGCTCGTCAACGTCCAGTTAATCTGACCGTTGTCCATCCGGCGGCTTTCAATCAACCCGATGATGGGCTCCTGAGTTTCCATGATCCTTGTGTCATCGATCATTGTGCGCCGGCCAAACTCTTCGCCAAACAAATCAATATCCGTCTTTCCGTAGATTTCAGCCTGAGATTGAATGCCCAGGTCGAGAGCCATCTTGCGGCTGACCCTTTGCAATCGTCCCTCACGATCCTTGAAATAAATGCTGTCCGAGGTGTTTTCCATCAGGGCTTTAAAACATAGTTCATCGGTTAAAGGCATTTGAGCTGACATGGGCACCAACCTTTCTTGAATGAAGCGGTTTCAGGGTTCTGCAGCATCACGACCCTGACGCAAGGTTGATAATAACTCAGTTCCGGAGCCAAAGCTTCCCAAGGTTTGGCTCTCGTGTGCCTGACGGTAAAAAACTACAAGGCAAAGGTTAAAGAGTTGAGATTTTATGGCTGGAAAGGTTTTCCGGTAAAAAAGGCCGAGCCCAATGACTAGCTTAGCAGGGCCTCTACGACGACCGACTTCTTTCCATCCAGGGGAGCCGGTATCGTATTTCCTTCCAGGGGGCTCCCATCTACGATCAATTTTACGTTGTTTCCCGGGCCACTGCGCTTCACAGAAATATAATAGGTTACGCCTCGGAACTCCCGCCGGGCGGTGAACCCCTGCCACCCAGCAGGGAGGACTGGCGCAATCTGCAAACTGTCCCAGCCGGGGCGAATGCCCAGGATCGATTGGGTGATGGCCACATAATTCCAGGCTGCGGTACCCGTAAGCCAGGAATTCTTCGCTTCCCCATGAGTTGGTGCATCACGGCCCGCGATGGTCTGGGCGTAGACATAGGGCTCACAACGATGCAGCTCAGCAAGTTCTTCGCGAGCCGAGGGGTTGATGCGTAAATAGTAATCAAGGGCGCGATCGGCGTTCCCAACCAGGGCTTCGGCGATCATAACCCACGGGTTGTTGTGACAGAAGACGCTGCCATTTTCCTTATAGCCGGGTGGATAGGAAGAAATCTCGCCGAGATTGAGGTAATATTTCGAATAAGCCGGCTGAAGTATCATGATGCCGTGTTTTGTCGCGAGATGTTTATTCACTGAATCAAGCGCCTTCTTTGCATTTCCGTTCTCGAGGCCAACCCCCGCCATGACGCAGATGCCCTGGGACTCGACATAAATTTTCCCCTCTTCACACTCCACCGAACCGACCTTTTGTCCAAGGGCATCGTAGGCACGCAGGAACCATTCTCCATCCCAGCCATACTGGTGGATGCAACCGATCATGTCTTCCGACAGCTTCGTATAAAAGGCCGCGCGGGATGTAGCATCAGAGCCCGGTTTGAGGTAACGCCCGGTGATTTGCGCCATTTCGCGGGTCGATATTACATACAGCCCAGCAATGAAAACGCTCTCGGCCACCTTTCCGTCCCGGTTCGTGGTGGTCTGGAAGCTTTCCCCGGGTGTATCCGAGAAGCAATTCAGATTGAGACAGTCGTTCCAATCGGCCCGACCGATGAGGGGGAGACCATGGGGCCCGATCCTATCGAGGGCATATTGGATAGAACGCTGCAAATGTTCGTATAGGGGCGTCTCGCTGCCAGGCTCATTCTCATACGGGACAAGCTCATCCAAGATACCCCATTCGCCCGTCTCACGAAGGTAAGCGGCGACTCCTAGAACCAACCAATGCGGATCGTCATTGAAGTTTGCACCGATGGCATCGTTCCCGCGCTTGGTCATGGGTTGGTACTGATGATAGGCACCGCCGGTGGGGAGCTGAGTGGAAGCCAGGTCCAGAATACGCTGGCGCGCCCGAGCCGGAACCATTTGCACGAAGCCCAGCAAATCCTGGTTTGAGTCGCGGAAGCCAAGCCCGCGGCCGATGCCGGACTCAAACAGGGAGGCCGACCGCGATATATTGAAGGTCACCATGCACTGGTACGCGTTCCAGATATTCACCATGCGGTTAACATGTTCGTCCGGGGTCTGAACCTGGAGAACCCCAAGCAGGCGATCCCAGTATGCTCCAAGCGAATCAAAAGCCAAATCCGTATTGGTTTTATCAAGATACCTGGCGATAATGGGTTTTACACCACGCTTATTAATCCTCTGCGATTCGGGTGGGTCAAATTTTTGATCCCTGGGATTCTCGCAATACCCCAACAGGAAGATGATCTGATTCTGCTCGCCGGGTTTGAGGGCCACTTTGATATGGTGCGAGCCAATGGGCTGCCAGCCATTTGCGATTGAATCGGAGGAGCGCCCCTGTTCCAAGACGACAGGACGGTCCCAGCTTCGATAGGGCCCCAAGAAGGATTCGCGCTGGGTATCGAAGCCTGACAGCTTTTCTGAGCAGGCAAAATAGGCAAAATGATCGCGGCGTTCACGATACTCGGTCTTGTGATAGATCACATCCTCTTCAATCTCCACCTGTCCGGTGGAGAAGTTGCGTTGGAAGTTCGTCGAATTGTCCCAGGCATCCCACAAACAAAACTCAACAGCGGAGAAAACAGAAAGGTCAACGGCAGCAGCGCGCTCATTGGTAATGGTCATCTGCCAAATTTCGAGATTTTCCCCCAGTGGAACAAAGTAACGCGTCTCCGCCCGGACGCCGTTGTGAGCCGAGCCGATGACCGTATAACCCATGCCGTGGCGGCAGGAATAATTCTGCAGCTTCGACTGGGTTGGCTGCCAGGATGGAGACCAGTAATCGCCATCTTGATTGTCACGCAAATAGATATACCTCCCGCCCAGGTCGTAGGGCGTGTTGTTGTAGCGATAGCGCGTGAGGCGACGCAGGCGGGCATCTTTATAGAAGGAGTAACCCCCAGCCGTATTGGAAATCAGGGCAAAATACTCCTCGGAGCCAAGGTAGTTGATCCACGGCAGAGGGGTATCGGGTCGTGTGATGACGTATTCACGCCTGGCGTCGTCGAAGTGACCGTATTTCATGGAGCAAATCCTTAATAACGATATTTTTTAGAGCACTGATCACGAAAGCCGTCCCGAAGAATCTACAACCTGAACCAGCAAGGGTCAGGCTTTGGCAAGATCTTCATTCAAGGCTTCCAGTTCTTCCGGAGTGAGAACTTGCGGGACGAGCCGCGCGATTTGTTCAACGGTCAGGTCCAGGGCCATTGCCAAGTCGGGGGAATGCACCCACGCCCCGAAATGCTTGCTCAAAATGGTTCTCCCGACCTCATCATCGAGGATTGCACGCAGAGGCATCCCGAGATTTAAACGAGAACCGGGCGCGGCTGTGGGAAGAAGTGTGGCCGTGGCGCGCAGACGCAGGTCCTGGCTTGAGGCGCCGACCAAGATCTCAAAGTCACCGGCCTCGACAATCCATCCGGTTTTGGCGGGGTTGTAATACCAGAACGCTTCACGGTCCAAATGGAGGCTGATGGTTTTCCTTTGGCCCGGAGCAAGCTCGAGCTTTACAAAGGACTTCAATTCCTTTTCGGGACGAACAAGCAGCGAACGAACATCGCGCACATAGACCTGGGCGACTTCTTTGCCGGAACGCTTGCCGGTGTTGCGCAGGTCGAAGGAGACATCGAGGCCATCGGCCTCGGTGAACTGCGGAGCACTGAGTTTTATATTGCTGTATTCAAACGTTGTGTAGGACAGACCGTGTCCAAAGGGAAACAATGGTTTAAGTTTTTTGGCATCGTAATAACGATACCCCACGAAGAGGCCCTCCCCATAGAGCACTTCGCCGTTCTCGCCGGGATAATTGATGAAGGCAGGATTATCTTCACAACGGACCGGGAAAGTGGTGGGCAATTTACCAGACGGACTGACATCCCCAAATAGAATATCTGCCAAGGCGTTGCCGCATTCCTGACTGTTGTACCACTGCTCAATGATCGCGGCGACATTACCGGCCCAAGGCATGGTAACCGCCGAGCCTGCATTAAGCACCACGACTGTGTTCGGATTTACGGCCGCGACCTTCTCGATCAATTCGTTCTGGGCGCCGGGAAGGTTCATATCCACACGGTCGAAGCCTTCAGATTCCCATTCACTTGTCAACCCGGCAACGACAATGGCCAGGTCGGCGCGTTTGGCAAGAGCCAGCGCGTCAGCCATCGGGTCGGCAGCCGAGGGCGGCATATGGCTGATGCGCAGGGACCGCCATTGGCTATTACCCTGACAGACATACTGTATCTTGATGGCAGCCTTTTGACCGGAGGTAAGCTGTACCCGGGCCGTTTTTTCGATGCCGGCATCGTTCTGATCCCAGTTGTCCACCAGGACCTCGCCGTCCAGGAGAAGACGGCTTTGCCCCACGGCTGTGAGGCCGAAGGTGTGAAGCCCATCTGCCAAGGCCAGAAACGTACCAGTGAGACTAACGCTAAAATCAGCCCGATTGATGTTGGGCGCTGAGTCGCCCCACCAGTCGAGGTTACAGCGATCGGTAACTTCCTCCAGAGCGGGGGTACCTGAAAAATCCGTGTTATTGAAGATCCGCAGCGTGAGGCCACGCTTGCCGTTCTCGCTGGTCAAATTAGCGGCATCCATGACGGGCGTGCTTTTGTGGATATAGCAGCCGACTTCATACTCGACCCTGGCCAACTTGCGCACCCGTGCCCGGATGCCATCCAAGGGAGAAACTATGTAATGAGGTGTGACACGCGAGCTACCACCGCCCATCACATTTGCACTTTGTGCAAGTTCGCCGATGACGGCAATGGTCTTGTATTTGGAAGGGTTTATTGGTAGAAGTTCGTTTTTATTGGTCAGCAGGACTATGGTCTCGCGGGCAGCCTCGCGGATGAAGGCGCGCTGTTCCGGCTTATTCTCCGAGCGCTCTTTGTGCGGCCCGGGATTTTCGAAAGCCCCGGCGCGTTCAACGATACGTAAGATGCGAAGGACCTTGTCGTCCAGTTGGTCCATCGTCAGGTTGCCAGCATCCAGGGCTTTTCGGACCTGCGAAGCCTCCATCCAACGCGCCGGCCCCGGCATTTCCAGATCGAGACCCCCGGCGGGAACACGGCCGGTATAGGTACCGAACCAATCGGACATAACCAACCCGTCGAACCCCCATTCTTCTTTTAGAATGGTGCGAAGGGTGTAGTCATTCTCGCTCGCAAAGACACCATTGACTTTGTTGTAGCTGGACATGACTGCCCAAGGTTTTGCCTCGCGGATCGCAAGCCGGAACGGCTCAAGATATATTTCGCGCAGCGGGCGTTCTTCCACTTTCGAACTGATGGACATCCGTTCAAATTCCTGGTCGTTGCATACAAAATGCTTGATGCAGGCGCCAGCGCCGTTCTCCTGGATGCCGCGGATGTAAGCTGCAGCCATTTTGCCGCTCAAATAGGGGTCCTCCGCGTAACATTCGAAGTTACGGCCCGCTACCGGCGTACGATGAATATTGACCGTGGGAGCGAGCAGGATATGGGCGCCTTTGGCTTTTAATTCTGCTGCCAGAGCCGCACCCACCTTCTCCAGAAGAGCAGTGTTCCACGTGGCCCCGAGCGCCATACCGACAGGAAAAAGAGCGGAGGTTGGCCCCATATTCCCCCGCTCTCCACGAGCACCATTAGGGCCATCGGTAACGGTGATGACTGGGATCCCCAGTCTGGCTATGGAAACGGTATGCCACAAATCCGCCCCGGCGAGCAGGGAGATCTTTTCGTCCAATGACATTTGCTGAACAAGTTCGTCAATGCGAGCCACTTCATTCTCCTTTACGAATTTTCCAAAAGTGCAGCGGCCTCTTTACACAGGCTGGAAGCAAGGCGGTACCCGGCTGTTAATGAGCTTTTGCATTTTCCATATATCGAGTGTACAAATCAATGAGATGAGTATCCGGGTCAGCGTAAAACTCGTCTGGATCAACTGTCAGCCTGGCATATTCGGGGATAGGCTGCACAGCGGGATGGGCCGCGGCGAATTCCCTGATCACCCTGGCGTGCGGCTTGAGCGAGCCGTCGGGCCGCACCAATCCAAAGAAGCGCTCGTGCTGCGCTTCATCGCAGGGCGGCAGGCCCCATAGCTCCGGTATGTAGTCTGCAAAGCACCAGATCAACGCTCCCGTGGCGCCGCTATCCTGCAGCCGGGGAAGCGTGAGGCGCAAGAATTCAGCCAGGTCTTCTTCGGAAGACATGAATATTTCGCGCATTTGTCCATGTGATTCCCATTTCATCAAATGGCTGGGCTCACCGGGTCCTGCCGTACAGCCGCCAAACTCTTCCATTAGGATTGGCTTACCAGCCAGGGCAGCGGTGAGAGCGCAGGTAAAAGGCACAAAATCAGGGTCGAGGGGATCAATCGCCCATGGCACGTAGATGGGGTAAGAGTGCATAACCGCCACATCTGTTTCGGCATAGACTTGATCGATGCGCAAACCGTTATCGCGCATGAGGCTCCCGCCGTGCAAACCGCAGGTGACAGGATGAATGGGGTCAATATCGTGAATCAGCCCGACCATCTGCCTAGTCCAATCGCGACCTGCCTTGTAATCCTGGGGCCAGGCGAACAAGTCCGGTTCATTCCCGAGGTTCCACATCCAAAGCCCCGGATGATCTTTAAGCGCGCCGACCACTATCTGGAGGAGCAACCGCTCAGCAGCAAGCGCCGTGGGGTCATGGAACATATTGCGATAGCCATCGTGGACCAATTTGCCGCGGCTTACCACGTCGCGAATAGAACCATCGTGACCGGGGAGCGGACCGCCCAGCAACCAGCGAGGACTCCAATTGGGCCCACTCATGTGGCCGGTGAAGAAGGTCACGTCCAGGCCAAGCTTGTTCCGGGCCGCAATATCTGCCACCGTAAGCAGGTTGGCAACGGCAGCTTCGTTGACCGAATCGGGCTGCGGCTGAAAATCATCCCATAATAAAAACAATCGAACGACATTCAAGCCAAGTTCGCCGAGGAGGGCAAATTCTTCGCGAACCTCGCCGGCATCGAAGTTATTCCACCAATACATTGCCTTGCGACGCGGCCAGTAGTTGACACCGAGGATAAAAGGTTGGGGCATATTGATTCCTTGTTACCATGACACTATCCAACAGGTACTACGTGGGCCTCGCTGGATATACTCTGCCTGCATAAATTCCAAAACTTGTTCTCATCGTTTTTTGGGCAAAGTAACAAAACGTCCGTTTAGATCATTATGCAGCACGCTGCAGAAGCTGAAACGAATGCATCAGGGCAATCTCTTCAGCATTTCAAAACAAGCCCGACTGTGGTGGTATGGGCATTCCCAAGGGCCCACCTTAGGCGAATCGGGGTAGGGCCTGCCCATGAGATCGAGCGTCTTAAACCAGTCACCATTTTGATGATCGCTAAAGTTTTGCATAATGAAATCCCAGACACGGGTGGAGGCGACCGCAAAATGCTCCTGACCGGAAATCTGATAAGCATTGTAGAGGCCGACCATCGCTTCAGCATGTACCCACCAGGCCAGGTCTTCGCTTTGAGGGCCTCCCGCCGATTCGGAAAGGAGGCGGCCATCCGGCTGGAGGGACTCGGCATAAACCGCCTGAGCCATTTGCACAGCCACGGCGCGGGTGCGCTGAAGCATGGTCGCGTTTCCCAAGGCCTCAGCTGCCTCGACCAGCAGCCAGCTGCCTTCGATGTCGTGCCCATACGAGAGGTGCTCCTGACAAGGCCAGCTCCAATCGTTGTGAAAGAAAAGGCGAAAGTGGTTCGTTCCCGAGTCAAGGATGTGATCCAAGAAAGCTTCAAGCAGTTCAGTCATGCGCGCACGCAGCCGAGGGTCATCCCATAAGCGCAGCAAACCGGTAAAAGCTTCCAAGAGATGCAGCAGAGTATTCATCGATTTTTCGCAATCGGGCTCGAGGGCGCTGAGTCGCTGATCTGCAGAGGAAGCCCAGTCCCGGCCACGGCTTTCAATATAGCCCCCGTACATGGGCTCGTGAGCATGCTCCTCGAGTAGTTCGAAAATCCGGCGCGCCGATCCCAAAGCCGCGGACTCACCGGCAGCCTGATAATATTGGGTCAGACCATAGATCGAAAATGCCTGAGCATAGGTATGTTTGCGCGTTTCAACGGGCGCTCCACAGGCATTGACTGTCCAAAAGACTCCCTCATATTTTGCATCCCAGAAGTAATTCTGCAGGTACTCGTAAGCGCGTTGCGCCGTTGATAGATATTGGGGCAGGCGGTATTTTTGATAGGCCAATGAAAATGTCCAAAGGATACGACCGTAGAGAACCGCCGAGCGCGGAACCTGATTATCAACTTTCAGGTCGTTGCTTAATGCACCGTAAAAGCCACCATTGACAGGATCGGGCGCATGCTCCGCCCAAAACGGGAGGATATTCCCGGTCAATTCCTGTTCGATACATTGCCTGAGATCGTGAGTCATATTGGAGAAACCATAAGGCAGCCGGGGCGGCGAACTGTTGAGACGCAAAGCAAAGAACCGGCAAAAGTTGTCATGAAAACGTCTTTTAATATTTCGACGATGTCAGATTATTTGGTGGTCCCGGTTTTTCCGAATGTAACATCGTCAAGGCATACGGATAACTTTTGCGAGGCTAAAGTTCAGAGGTGGTCTTTACAAAATCGAGGACCTCGTTGAGCCTGGTAAACGCAAGCGCCGTCACCGTATCGGCACCGCCATAGTAAATCGCGATCCGCCCTGTGGGCTGGTCATATAAGGTGGCGCAGGGGAAGGCGACATTGGGCACATCACCCACGCACTCGTAATAGGTCTGAGGGGAAAGTAAATAGGGGCCGCCGCGGTGAATCACCTTCCAGGGTTGATCCAAGTCGAGCAGTGCGGCCCCGAAGCTATAAACAAAACCATTGCAGGAGGTCAGCACACCATGATAGAACAAGAGCCACCCTTCGGGGGTTTCAATGGGGATGGGCCCGGCGCCGATCTTCGTGCTTTGCCAACCGCTCTTGACTCCCATCACGAAGCGGTGTTCCCCCCAGTGGATCAAATCGGGACTCCGGCTTAGATAAATATCCCCAAACGGGGTATGACCATTATCGCTTGGACGGCTGAGCATCACGTACCGGCCATCGAACTTTCTGGGGAATAGAACGCCGTTGCGATTGAAGGGCAGCAAAGCATTTTCCATGAAAGTAAATTTCTTGAAATCAAAAGTAAAGCCTATGCCTATGGTTGGACCGTGATAACCGTTGCACCAAGTGACATAATAGCGATCATCCAGCCAGACTACCCGGGGGTCGTAGCGATACTGGTAGCGACCTATCTCAGGATCATCGCATTCCCATTCTATGGGGTCATCCTGCAGGCTCCAGTTAAAACCATCGTCGCTGAAGCCGCGATGCAGGTTCATATCGCGTTTCTTATTGTCACAGCGGAAGACGCCTGCGAATTTACCTTCAAAAGGCACAACCGCACTATTGAAAATGCTATTCGATGAAGGGATCAGGTTGCGAGGAATCACCGGATTGGCCGAATATCGCCATACTACATCGGAACAGCCTGCGGGTCGTTCCTGCCAGGGAATGTTGGGCAGCGGGGGATAGTTCATAGCAGAGGACAGTTACTTCCTTTTTTGAGTAGTAGAGCGAGATATTATCTCGCTCTACATTTAGTCCGTGGAATTATTAATTCGCTTGATCAACAAACCCCAAAGGGTTTTTCCCGGCAATGCCGACTTTGGATTTGCTGAGTTCTTACTTGTCCACGCCCGTGATGACAATGCCCTGGACAAAGAAGCGCTGGGCAATAAAGAACAGGATCAGCGGGAACAGGAGCGTTAGCAGAGAGCCCGCCTGGATCAATTCGGGGCGTGAGCCGAACAAGGTATTGAATCGCTGCAGGGCCACCGAGATCGGCTGCAAATCCATCCTGCTGGAAAGGTACACGAGAGGGCCAAAGTAATCATTCCACGCCCAAACGAGGTGGAAGACAATGACGGCGACGATGACGGGATAAGATTGCGGGATGATCACCGACCATAAGACCCGCAACGGGCTGGCACCGTCAATCATGGCGGCCTCATCCAACTCACGCGGCAGCGTCATGAAGAACTGCCTGAGCAGGAAGGTATCATAGGCGTTGGAAAAGAATGAAGGTACGATGAGCGGCAGCCAGGATCCCACCCAGCCGATCTTGGTGAAGAACGTAAAGGTCGGGATGATGGTCACGGTGGTGGGCAGGAAAATGACCGCGAGCAAAAGCACAAACAAGAGATCGCGCCCGGGGAAACGGAAGCGTGAGAAACCATAGGCTACAGGGATGCAGGAAACCAATACCCCAATCGTGGTCATAAAGGCGTAGAAGAAGGTATTCCACAGCACGCGTGGGTAGTTGACATCGTTCCACATTTCCACATAGTTGCTCCACTGGGGCGCCAAAACCCAGGAGCGACCCAGGGATAAATAGTAACCCGTCCAAACGATAGGGTCGCTGCCCGGATTGGCCGGGTCGATGAAAATGCTGCTCTTCTGATAGCCCTTGATCAGAGCCATTTCCTTCGTGGTTCCATCGGGCAGTGGAACCTTGTAAACCTCCAATGTCTTGCCGGCATAATCACTCATGTTGATGACCTGATCAACCGGGAACCCGGACTTATTAACTTTCAGGGTATACGTGGCCTTATTGGTGCCGGGATAAGTATAAGTAGGATACTTCGCCGGCCAGATCGGGGCACCCGTAGTAGCCACTTGCGTCTGATTCTTCAGCGAAGTGAAGATCATGTACAGGAAAGGCATTAGGAAAATGGCCAGTATGGCTATGGTGAACACGGTAACAAACGCCGGGCTGGCCCTTTTTACGAATTGCCTCCAACTCAGGCCGGGCTCGATCCTTACATTCGATTTCTTTTGGACGGATGCGTTAGCAGTCATTCCGGCCTCCTTATTGCTTTTCGCCTGCATAATAAACCCAATAACGGGCAGTCGCAAACAGGGCGACCGTGACGATCAGGATTATGATAAACAGCGCCCAGGCAAGCGTGGAGCCGTAGGACATATTCCCAAACACAAAGAATGTTTTATACAAATATAGATTATAGAAAATGGTTGACCCGCCCGGGAAACCAGTACCCTGATTCAACGCCAGCGGCACAAGAAAATACTGGAACAGGCCGACAACGATCAAAATCAGGTTGTAGAACACCACAGGGGAGATCATAGGGAAGGTGACATAGGCAAACTTGGCAATACCACCGGCTCCATCCACTTCAGCTGCGTCGTAAAGATCGGTTGGCACCGCCTGCATGCCAGCCACCATGGTCAACATCGCATTGCCGATGCCCCAAATGCCCAAGAGCACGTAGGCAGGATAAACCCAGTTGATATCGTTCGCCCAGCCTGGAAGGCTGGCTTTCGGAACCCCCAAAGCCTCCAAAATGCCGTTCACCCAGCCGAATTGAGGGTTGAGCACACCGTTCCACAGGAAGATGGCAGCAATAAAGGGAACGATGTAGGGCATATAGAACATGGAGCGAAAGAAGGACGAGCCTTTGAGACTGCGGTTGTTCACCAAGAGGGCAATCCCCATGGGCACCAATATCCCCACCGGAAGCGCGATCAACCCATAACGGATCGTCACCCATAAGGCGCCCGGGGTCGAATTGGGCCGCGTGTTCCAAATTTGCGAGTCCTTGAACATCGTAACGTAGTTATTGAGGCCAACAAACTTCGACGCATCGAAAGGATTATCGGTAAGCTTGAGGTTCATGAAAGAGAACACCAGCGTCGCCAGCATGGGGATCAGTGTAAAGGCCAGGAAACCAATAATCCAAGGGGAAATGAACAGCACCCCATTGCGATACTCCCGCCGGGCCAGAGGACCCATACTGCGAACCGATTCGGTGGGGCCTATTTTTGGAAGTCTGGTCAGAGTCTCCATAACCGTTTACTCCTTAAGCATATTCATAAATTGGTCCTGTCCTATTGAATGAAGCGAAGAATCTCCGCCTCCATGCAAAGTCATCCCTAAAATTATACTCTTCACCGCATTCAAAATGACAAAACCGGAAGCACGGACGTAAGAGGCGGGCCAGTACGACTGGCCCGCCTTATTACGATGGTAATACTTTACTGTTGTTTATCGAAGATCGCCTGCATATCGGACAGGAAGGTCGCTTCCTCTTTTGCCAGGTCAATTGGCTGGGAGATCAGCAGGCTGTAGAAGGTCTTGCCGCGTGCCCAACCTTCGGTGTAACTGGGCGTGTAGCTCTCAGCGCTCGGTACATCCGGGTAGTTCAGGCCGTCGGAGATCAGCTGCCAGTTCTGAACGGCGGGGAAAGTGACTTTCTTGGCCGCGAGCCAGTCCGGGAAGTCTGCGGTGATGGCAGGAATAGCGCCATAAGGAGCGGGTTTATCTGCGGAGCCGATGATCAGCTTCTGGACGCCAGTGGTTTCGAGATAGTACATGACATCGAAAGCTGCCTGCGGATTCTTGGTGCCTTTCCAGATGCGGAAGGTATCGGCATCGATACGGCCACCGACCTTGCCGTTATAGGAAGGCATAGTGCCGATGTCCCAGTCAGCCGGGGATTTATCAGAGCCGTCTGTTGTGACATGGCTCATGCAGCAGGTATACCAAACAGGGTTATCGATCATAGCCACATGGTTGCCATCAAAGGGGTTGCCGCCATTGTTGAGGCTCTGCTCGTAGTTGTTGTTTGGAACGTAGGGATTAGGACCCCAGAGACCGTTCCAAGTCCACTGCCAGGCAGCTTTCCAGGCATCCGGGAGCTGGGCGGTCTTGCCGTCAGCGGCCACCAAAGAGCCACCCGCAAAGAAGGAACCAACATAGTTCACATGATTCTCGAAGCCCCACGTGAAACCGTAATTCACGATGTTGGTCTTGTCGAAGCCAGCTTCGGTGGCGTTCTTACCGGTGTTGTCGGTGGTGAGCGCCTGGGCGACTTTAGCCACCGTGTCCCAACTCCAATCAACCATGGAGCCATCGGGCATCTGGTACTTATCGCCGTATTTGGCGGGCGGATAGTTGTAGCCGGCGCTGTCGAAGATAGCCTTATTGTAGAAAATGGCCGAGGGATATACAGCGAACGGCAGACCGACCGTGCCTTCAGAGGTCTCGAACAAGGGGAGCAGATTCTGATTGAAGACACTCGTGTCAATCTTGGCGACGTAACTCTTCAGGTCAAGCCACTGGCCATGGAAGGAGTTCGAGCCGGTGAAACCCACGGGTCCAATGATATCGGGGCCGTTGCCGGAGGCGATCTCAGTATTGAGCACGTCAACTGCGGAAGCATTGGGGACGATCTCGAGGATCAGCTGGATCTTGTCCTGCGAGGCATTGAAATCGTCAACAACTTCCTGCTCCACGGGGATCTGAATTGCGGCAGTGCCGGTGCCGAGGCCAATGTACCAGCGCACACAGGTTTTACCAGCCTGGCAGGCCGCGACGGGGAAGGGGGTGAGGGTCGCGGTTGCCGGAACGGCAGTCGGGCCTTCAGTAGCGGCGGGAGCCGCGGTAGCAGCCGGGGCCTGAGTTGCAGCGGGAGCTGCGGGGGCCTGGGTAGCAGTAGCGGGCGCACCGCAAGCCGCAAGGATCATGGAAAGGGAAATGATCACTGCGGTCAATAGGAACAGTTTCTTATTCATGGTGAGATTTCTCCTCTTGCTAGAATTCGGATTTTTAGAACCACGGGACGACGGAACAAGGGTTTAAGTGGGGGGACGTCACCTCCTTTAATAACTGGTAACAGGTTATGTCAAACGTGACAACCACAGGATTGGCGGATGATGATCTCGGTGGGAAGAACAGACATGCCGGATAAGTGCTGGCCGTCGATCAGACAGAACAACTGCTCGGTGGCAATACGGCCCACTTCCTCGGTGGGGGCGCGGACGGTAGTCAACGGCGGAGTGAGAAAGCCGGAAAGCCGCAGGTCATCAAACCCCACAACGGCAATGTCTTCAGGGATGCGATACCCATTCTCCTGGAGGGCCTTGATCACGCCGATGGCGGCATCATCATTCCCCGCAAACACGGCATCGAAGAGAGCGTGCTCCGGGTTCCCCAGGAACTGGGTGAGAGATTTATAAGCAACTTCGCGTTCGAACTCCCCGGCAATCGCCAACCGCGGGTCAAAGGGGATACCATGCGATTCGAGGGCGGACTTATATCCCATTTCACGCCAATAGGAGTCTTCCTGGTGAGCACGCCCGCGCATGAACAAAATGCGTCGTTTTTGGTGATGCACGATCAAGTGCTCCACCAGTTTAAAGGTGGCAGCCTTATTCTCGATCGTGACACAGGGGATGGGCAGGGAGGCGGGAGGGGTACGATGAATGAGGACCATCGGAAAGCCGCTGGCATGCAAAGCGGCCATTTCGTCATCACTCAGGCTATCTGCATAGACAACCAGGCCGTCGGTGTTGTGTGCGCCAATCGGCGGGCGTTTATTGCCGCGCGTGTCAGATTGATAAGTTGCCACCAGCAGGTTGTAGTCTCTTTGGCGGATGACGGACTCAACGCCGTTCAAGAGCGGCACATAAAAATCGTTGTGGATGTTAGTCAACATGAGGCCGATAACACGGGTCTTGCGAGAGGCCAGATTGCGCGCGGCCGCGTGCGGGGCATACTTCAGTTCGGTCATTACCTGCTCAAGCCGATTGGAGACCTTATCGGAGACCGGGGCGTTACGATTTATATAGCGACTTACCGTAGCCACGGATACACCGGCTTGCTTGGCAACCTCTCGTATGGTAATGGAAGATGATCGGCGGGTCATAAATGCTAGTTTTGGCGTATCTTCGTGTAACCGGTTACAGTAACCAGTTACATTATTTCATACTAAAAATGAAGTGTCAATAGGCAATTTCCTTAAAAAAAGGTAAGCCGGAGCGGGTTGCTCGATTTTGATCTTGTGCTTTTTTGCACTGCTGTTCTCTTGGCAAATTCAAAACGCAGCCTAGATAAGCCAGATCAGTATTAACAACATATGAACAACTGCTGTTTTTCGGGATAGAAAGCCCGGCGGGCGATTAAAATCAATCGGCCTAAGCCTCATACCATAATACAAAGTTCGGACAATCAGAGGTCAGACGCGATTTTCCACCAGGTTGGCGGTCTCAAGGTCTAATTGTGAAAAGCGTCATGGACTCAGGGGGAATCGTAAGGCCGTTTGACAGATTTACGACGCCGATATCTTCCGCCTTGTGCATTGAATCAAATAACCAGGCTTCAGCCTGCACTGCAGGCCGGCCCTCGATGCCAAGAGGTTTTGTCTTTGCCACCAACGAAAGATTGATGACAATAACCGTCAAGGTGCCATCAGGCCGTTTGGCTGCGTAAATGCTCAAGTCAGGATCGTCCGACGAGGAATAGACCTGCTCACTGCCAAACAATTTGTACATTTGATAGACGTAATAACTGGGACGCAGCTTTCCGGAGCTGATCAGCCCCCAGCCATCCTGATCGCCCTGGGAGGCCAGCATCCATTGATCCGCCATGAATACATCATTACGAATCATGCGTCCCAGAACATCGGCCAACCAGATAGCGTTGTATTGCGAATTGGGGGTAGCCTCGCCGTTGGTCACCTTGTTGTAGTGGGAATTAAATTCGGTGACCGCCATGGGCAGGTCACGGCCTGTGGTTTGGCGGATCAGGCCGTGTAAATAGGTAAAGATCTTATCCCATTGACCGACGTTTTGACGAAGCTCTGCTACCGTGGCGGGAGGCGCACTGTTACTGAGGGGAAAAGGATAACGATGGAAGGATACGATATCAACCAAATCACCATTTGCTTTGAGAAACTCGGTCATCCAATCGCGGCCGGCGGAATCCCTGGGGTTTTGGGCCGGCTGGTCGGTGAATTGATGCAGCTCCGGCCCAACCAACTTAATGGATGGGTCCACGGCCTTCATGGCCAGGGCCATGGCGCGCCAGTCTTTGTTGAACTGAAGCGTATCATAGCCGCCCCCATATAAGGTCGGTTCATTGCCGATCGCCCAGTAGCGGACGTTATATTTCTTATCGATATTCACGTAACGCACCAGCTGCGCGGCCTGCCCAGGTGTGCCGTTTTCCAGGCGAACATTGATCAAAGCGGTTGCGCCCATCTTTTGCAGGATGCCCATGAATGTATCGACCTGATAAGGCTGTATATCGTTTTGATCTCCCCACGAACCAGCCGGAAAGCGCAGGATGGTGACCCCTGAATCAAAGGCGCTCTGAAGCATACTGAAAGGCACCGCATTCCAGGGACCATAATTTGAGCCAAACAAATAAGGACTGACGGGTCCCGGGTCGCTGGCAGGATCGACGTATAACGTTCCTGGTACGGGTGGAGGCAGAGCCGTGGCGGCAGGGGTTGGGGTTGGAATTGTGGGAACCGACCCGGTTGCCAGCGCGGGTGTTTTCCCGCATCCGGCGATGATCAGAGATGAGAGGGCCAAGACAAAAACAGATCGAACGAGAGCAGCCTCATTAGAGTGCTTCATAGGTCTCCCAGAATCGAAATGTGAAATTAATCGTGCTGTGTGGTCAGTTTATAAATTTCCCGCCGCGGCCAGCCTGATTCTTCCGTGAGTTTGGCAGCCAGGGCCGACGGTGTTGCACCAGCCTTTAACTCCCTGCGGATGGCGGCCAACAACTTACCCTCGGCCCACTTTTCCCCGGCCTCTTTCATTTTTCCTTCGACCACCAACACAAATTCGCCGCGCGGGGAATTGAAATACCGGCGCGCTTCATCCAACGTTCCACGCCAGATCTCCTCATGGAGTTTGGTAAGCTCGCGAGCCAGCGCGATCTGACGGCGCCCCAGGACGCTTTCCAAATCCTCCAAAGAATCCAGCAGGCGATGCGGAGTTTCGAGAAAGATCAAGGTATAAGGCAAATTGGCAACCTGACCTATAGCCTTTTTTCTCTCTGCCGGTTTCCTCGGCAGGTAACCGAGATAGAGAAAAGCATCTGTGGGGAGGCCGGAGGCGGTGAGAGCCGCGATCGGAGAAGCAGGCCCGGGAACGGGACTCACGCGGAACCCGATATTCAATGCGGCGTGAACAAGCTCATAGCCAGGATCATTGAGGGCGGGAGTGCCTGCGTCCGAGACGAGAGCCACATCGCCTTTCTCCAACACGGCAAGGATCATCTCGAGTTTACTCAGCTTATTGTGTTCGAAATAACTGGTGAGAGGGGTGTGAATCTCGAAATGGTTGAGCAGTTTTTGAGTTTGACGAGTATCCTCCGCGGCAATCAGACTGGCTTGCCGCAAAATCCGCAATGCGCGAGCCGAGATATCTTCGAGGTTGCCGATGGGAGTCGCAACGAGATAGAGCGTGCTCATGGAATTATTGTATCATCCCCATTTTGTTTATATTTGAGAGGATAGATATCCGGTACTCGAGAGGCGAGAACCGCTGAATCGTGAGGCGGAAAGTGCGAGGTGTGAGAGGGAAATTGGGTGAGGTCGTCACGCCTCCTACCATCGTATTTCTTCAGGCCCCAAAATAGAGGATCTCTTCCAACGCGACGCTGTCGAGATAGATACAAAAAATCAGGCATCTTCAGATGCCTGATCAGACGAGATGTGCCTGGACTATTTATTGGGCGCAGGTTTTTAGATCAACCTGGTAAACAGTACAACCTGCATCTGGCTGGGGCACCGCACAGCACTGGTTGGCGGTGTCGTAATTTGTCCCCTGCTGGCACTGTCCCGGGCTCACACTCGCGATGGAGGTGGGAGGCGGGGTGCAAACTTTCAGGCCATACGAATACGGATTTTGCGCCTGGCAGGTTATCTGCATTTTATCGCCTGATTGACCTATAGTCGTGCAGGTTAGATCAGGGCTTTGGGAGGTGAAAGTGGAGCCTTGAGGAATGGTAAGGATGGAATAAGGCACTTTTTTGGTGCAGCCCCTGTTGAACAATTGAATTGCTGGCGTGGGGATCGCTGATACAAGCCCCGATCCGCAGAGCCGGGGCAAACACTATCATCGGTCGAAGCAGAGGCGTCCATAGGGCGGTTGTTGGGTGGCGGGATGCAGGGTGGAAGTGGCAGAAGCCTGGGGAACCTGGGTCGAAGTGGAAGTAGCAGCTACCACAGGAGGGGAAATTGGTTTGGAAGTAGCAGACGGCTGTACAACGATGGCGGCCTGTGGCGGGCGAAACAGTTGATCTCTAAAATAGTAAGCCCCAGCCAGTGCAGCCGCGATCACGATCACACCGCCGATAATAAAGCCGATTCGGCTGCCACCCGAAGCAGGAGCAGCAGCACCTGCAGCGGAGAGCGATGAAGATTTCTTTTCGCCTCCGAACGCAGCCTTATTCATGGCCTGGGAGAGGGCGGTGGCCGTGGGGTAGCGATTATCCTTGTTCTTTGCCATGGCCGTTTTGATGATGGTATCCGTCTCGGCGGGCAAGCCGGGATTCGCTTTCAATATTTCAGGGACAGGTTCGGTAATATGTTTGACCGCCACACCCATCGGTGTAGTGGCGTTGTAGGGCTGTTTGCCACTCAACATCTGAAAGATGATGACGCCGAGGCCGTAGATATCGCTGCGATTGTCAACAGCCTCTCCCTGGGCCTGTTCCGGACTCATGTAGGCGGGGGTGCCGATGATGCCACTGCCGGTAAGATTCGTGGAGGCCTCGGTGAATTTGGCTACACCAAAATCAGAGATGAAAGGATCGCCGATATTGTCGAACAAGATGTTGTCGGGCTTAAGGTCGCGATGGACGATACCGTTCTTGTGAGCATACGCCAGAGCAGAAGCAAGTCTTTCGATGATACGGGCCGCATCCTGGAGGGAGAATTTCCCTTTTTCGATCCAGGTGGATAGCGACCCGCCCGTCATATAGCGCATGACGAAATATGGCACGCCATCTTCCTCGCCCACATCATAGACCGGCACGATAGCGGGATGTTCGAGAGAGGCAATCGTTTTGATCTCGCGTTTGAAACGCTCGTGAAACTGAGGGTCATGCTGAAGTTCGCGCGGCAGCACCTTGATGGCGACTTCACGATCGAAACTTGGATCGTATGCACGATAAACGGTGGCCATACCGCCGCGTCCCAACTCGGCTCTGATCTCATATCGCCCAATTTTTGTCGGAGTCATCCGCTAAGTATAACCAGAACAAGGTGATGGTGCAAGAAAAATGGAAGATGACAGAGGTTATAAAGTTTCTCTTGTTTCGACAACAGTTGTCCCAAGCCGATTTTTCTGTTAAATTATCTAATCGTAAGGATTATGTTCCCTTTTCCGAGGGCGCGGTAGCGTTATGGACAGGTCTTGAGTAAAAAAGGCTCCTCCCCGCGGACGAGGAGGAGCTGGAGAAAAATGGAGGTAACAGCCGGACTATTTTATCGCATCACCTGTGGGAGAAACCAAATACCAAACGCTGCCAACACCCTGGCCGGTTACATCGCCAGCTTGTTTATCCTTGGCATAATAATAGAGGGGCCAGCCGTTATAGCTCACCTGTGTCCCGCCATCAGTCCGGGTGGTGGTGCCGAACTTGCTTGCATCGACGCCACTACCTGCGACGGCGTTGCCAGAGGTAAGCAGGGGAGGCCAAGCCGTAGCACACTTACCATAGCAAGTGACAGTGTTAGGCGAATCCTTTGTGTACAAGTATAACGACATCCCTTTATCGTCAACCAGGAATGAGCCGAGCTTGGCATCGTTGCCAAGATTAACCATTGCGGGTCCCGAGGGCGCCGCGGCAGCCGAACCCTGAGTAGCTTCTGGCGCTTGTGTTGCCGCCGCCGGAGGCGGGGCCTGAGTCGGAGTAGCCTGTGGGGAACAGGCACTGGCCATAATAGTGAGCACGACGAGCAAGGTGAAAAGCAGATATTTTGATTTCATAATTCTCTCCTTTGATTATGATTGGCCTTCAAGGAAGAGTACGCACCCTGGTCGCAGTCTAGATTGCTCAATGATTAATGGGGGGTTAGAGAAATGTATATGCTTTGCGCTGAGTTGATGATGTCAATTTTCCCACGGGAACGGCCCGGCACATTGCGCAGGCCCGATCACCAGTGCTTTAG
>CAWAKH010000005.1:0-314415 GCA_963782565.1 uncultured Chloroflexia bacterium | reverse complement strand
TACTAGTCCCAAGCTGAAAGCGTGGGACGAGTGGACAGGTAAACATGTGATTTTGAATTCGATAATCCGATTTTCTGCAAACGAGTACCGAATCTTCGAATATCGGTTTTTGAATATCAAAGGTAGAATTGTCCCATGTTGAGCGCCCTCCTTAAGACCATGCGGCCGCGTCAATGGTCAAAGAACATCTTTGTCTTTGCTGCGCTCGTGTTCGATAAGCAGCTCCTCCTCCTGGATCCTTTTCTACGCACCACCGCCGGGTTCGTTCTGTTTTGCATGATCGCCTCCGCGGTTTATATTTTCAACGACCTGGCCGATATAGAGGCGGACCGGGAGCATCCGGAGAAAAAGAACCGGCCGATCCCCTCGGGCAAACTCCCCATAAGTACTGCCTGGACCGCAGGGATCGTGCTGGTCTGCATTGCCCTCATTGCTGGCTATTTGCTTTCTCCTCCTTTTGCACTTGTGGTGGCCGGATATTTTCTGCTTAACCTGGCTTATTCCAAATGGCTCAAGCATATCCTGATCCTGGATGTGCTTATACTGGCGGCCTGCTTCGTCTTGCGGGTCGCTGCCGGGGTGACGATGATCCACGTCGAACGCTTTTCGCCGTGGTTGTATGTCGTCATGACCTTGTTGGCTCTTTATCTGGGCTTTGGCAAACGCCGCGCCGAGCTGGCTTTGCTCGCCAATGACGCCAGTTCTCACCGCAAGGTCCTCGACGGGTACACCATTCCCCTGCTCGACCAGTTTATTTTGATCGTCTCGAGTACCACCATCGTGGCCTATTCGTTTTACACATTCTCGGCTCCGAACGTCCCTCCTAATCACACCATGATGCTGACCATCCCGTTCGTTCTGTATGCGATTTTCCGTTATCTCTACCTGGTGCAGATCAAGCACGCGGGCGGCGCGCCGGAAGAGATCCTCCTTTCTGATCGTCCCCTTCAAGGCTCCCTGTTTCTCTGGGCGCTGACTGTACTGGCTGTTTTCTACCTATCATAAGGACAAACTAGCAATTTGGCCTACAAGGCTTCTGCGCCCGGCAAGGTCATCCTTTTTGGCGAACATGCTGTCGTGTATGGGAGGCCGGCCCTTGCAGTTCCTGTCACGCAGGTGACGGCAAATGTGGAAGTCTCAAGCTCAGCGCGCAGCGGCATCTGGATTGACGCGCTGGATATTGGCCTGCACGCAGAACTAAACACGCTGTCCTCGGACCATCCTCTGGCTGCCGTAATTCATAACCTTTTCTTCACGCTTGGCATCCACTCCTTCCCCTCGCTCGACATAAAAATCAATTCAACCATTCCTGTCGCCTCAGGGCTTGGCTCGGGCGCAGCTGTATCCGTGGCGCTGATACGCGCTCTCTCCACTCATCTTGGCCGGTCATTGACAGACGAAGAGGTCAATGCTTTTGCCTTCGAGATCGAGAAGCTCCATCACGGCACACCCTCCGGTATTGACAATACGGTCGTCACCTACGCGCGGCCTGTTTACTTCGTCAAAGGTCGCCCGCCTGAAACCTTCAAAGTTGGCTCAGCTTTTACGATCATCATCGGCGATACGGGCCTCTCCGCACCGACCAAAGAATCCGTTGGCGATCTGCGCAAGTTATGGGAGGCGGACCGGATAAAATGGGAAAACGTTTTTGACAAAGTGGCGGTGATTGCCAATACAGCCAAGCTGAAAATAGAAAGCGGCGAGTGGCAGGAGCTTGGAGGGCTGATGGATCAGAACCATGCCTTGTTACAGGAAATGACGGTGTCATCTTCCCCATTGGATAACCTGGTTCAAGCTGCACGAAAAGCCGGTGCGCTGGGAGCTAAACTGAGCGGAGGCGGGCGCGGCGGAAACATGATCGCCCTGGTCCATCCTGGAACGGCGGAAACCGTTGCCGAGTCCCTCAAGCAGGCGGGCGCAAAAAGAACGATCGTGACCAGTATTCAGTGAACGGGAGTAATTTATGACCAACACAGCAGATGTTCTCATCGTCGGTGCCGGCGTACATGGCGCCAGCCTGGCTTTTCATCTTGCGCAGCGCGGCGTGAAAGTCATCGTCCTTGAAAAGAAATTCCTCGGGGCCGGCGCCACCGGTCGTTCCAGCGGACTGGTGCGCATGCACTACGATGTACGCCAGGACACCGAATTGGCCTGGGCCTCATTCCAGTATTTCCGCAACTGGAAGGATGTCGTCGGCGGGGACTGCGGCTTCACGCGCACAGGCTTTATTCAGATGGTAGCGCCTGCCGATACAGAAACCTTAAAGTCCAATGTGGCCATGCACCAGAAGATAGGTGTACCCGTCCTGCTCATCACGGCAGCCGATGTAAAGCGGTTGGCGCCCTCCTTTAATGCCGACGATATCGAGCTGGCGGCTTACGAACCTGAATCAGGTTACGCAATGCCCAGCGATACAGCCAACGCATTGATGAATGCGGCCCGTGAGAAGGGGGCTAGGCTGGCGCAGGATTGCGCAGTAACAGGCATATCGATCGCGGGCGGCAAAATCACAGGCATACAAACCGCCCAGGGAGAGTTCAGCGCGCCGGTAGTGGTCAACGCTGCCGGCGCGTGGGCAGGCACGGTTAACAAAATGGCCGGGCTCGATCTGCCTTACGACACCTGGCGGCACGACACCATGTTTGTGGCTCGCCCGCGCCAGGTCGGCCCAAGTCACCCCACGGTAATTGACTTTGCAAATGAAATGTACTTCCGGCCCGAAGGGAATTTAACGCTGGTCGGTCTGGAGGATGGCAACCCGCTCGGGGAATCTCCGGACAGTGACAGCGACCACGCCAAAAATGGATTTGTCGAACGCGGTATTGATCGCCTGTGCAGGCGCATTCCCATCATGGAAAACGGAGGCCTTCATTCCGCACATGGAGGCTATGATGGCATCACCCCTGACCAGCATCCCATGCTGGGCGCCGCCGGCCCCGATGGTTTCTACCTGGACTGCGGTTTCAGCGGCACGGGCTTTAAGACCTCGCCTGCCGTGGGCTTGTGTATGTCGGAGTTGATTTTGGATGGAAAGTCGAAAGCTGTTGATATTTCCATTTATTCCCCGCAAAGGTTCGAGCAGGGAAAGCACATTGCCGGCGAACATCCATACAGCAGTATTTGGCATTGATCCGAAATTCAAAGGAATGGATATAACGCCCGGGGAAATCGAACGTTAAAAAATTGGGTGGGTGTTTTGTATTCTCGCAGCGCTGGGACGGCAGCCGAAAGGAGAGTCCGTATGTTGCTGACAATCATCGTTATTGCGCTGGTCGTTCTCTGGCTGACCGGTTTCTTCGGCCCGCCGGTAATTCCGGCCATTGCTCTGCCTACCTTGCACATCGCATGGACCGATCCCGTGGTCCACGCGGCTGTAATAGTCTTCGTCATTGTGGTGGTTGTGGTATTGCTGCGCTAGCTTGTCGCAGCAGGTCATTCAACCTGGATTATCCAGGGCTGGATCAGCCATCGTTCATAACTTCCCGGTAATGTTCATCGAAAGCAGCGGGCAGGGCCTCGCGCTGCGAATACGGGCTGGGCTGATAGGCCCGAGAAGAAACGCCTGTTTGCGCCAGTTCGCACATATGCCAGTCCTGGCGATTGGTGATGTCCCAGAATTCGATGCCGTCATCAGGACGAAAATCGGGGCGGCCAAAGCTGTCGGGATGGAACAGCCATTCACAATGAATGATTGTTTGCGTTGGAGACTTCGGCCATAGGGTGTGGAACAACACATAATCAGGGTGCAGGCTGAGCAGCATGTTCGGCGAGAGTGAATAGTAATAGACACGCTGGTGGTCTTCGGGTTTCAGCTCTCCGACCGGCAGGGCGCAAGTCTGCCCGCTTAAAGTGAGGCTTGCCGCACCGTCTATCAACATAAATCCGCCGATGAAGCGGCCCCCAATCAGGTCATTCTCGCCGGAGTCAGAGGGGCTGATCCTGGCTAACTGGGGGTGCACAGGCGGGCAGTGGTAGCACTCATTGTAGTTTTGGAAGATGAATTTCCAATTGGCTTTCAGGTCATAGGATATGCGCCGGGCGGGCTTGAGGATCGGGAGATTCCATCTGTCGAACTTGTGGTGCAGCGGGGCAAAGGTTTGCTCGAACTTCTCAGACGATTTCGCCAGGTTAAGGAAGATGAATCCTTCCCAGAGCTGCAGGTGCACTGCATACAGCGGAAACTCTTCTTTGTTGAAATCTTCGACGTCCTTCATCAGCGGCGCGCCGATCAGGCTCCCATCCAGGCCATAAGTCCAGGCATGATATGGACACTGAATGGATTTACCGAAACGGCCTTCGTTCTCTTCGCACATGTGGGTGCCGCGGTGGCGGCATACATTATAGAAGGCGCGGATTTCATCGTTCTGGTCATGCAGAACGATGATGCTTTCACCAAACGCTTCGACTAAAAAGTAATCCCCTGCAACCGGGATACGACTCAGGTGCCCGGCGCAGAACCATTGGCGGGTGAAGATACGCTCTATTTCCTCTGCGAAGATCTCAGGGGAGGTGTAGTACTCGCGAGCCAGGGTTTTTGAACCGGTGTGAAAACTTTGTTCGGATTTCAGGTAAGTTCCCATTTTATTCTCCTTTGGCAGTTGAATAAAAAGACCGCAGGCTCCATCCTCGGATTCCCACGGTCATAAGCTCGGTCACGGGTTACCCGCGCCGAGGCTTCAGTCTTTACGATCAACCAGTACTTCAGGGACGGCGTTCAGTTTGGATACCGCTAAAACGCTGGCCGTAGTTCTTGAGAATACCGTCATCTTTCATAATTTTAACTCATTGAAGATGTGTTTTTCAGTACTTTTCTGCGCCATTTTCACAGGAAGCTTTAACGTGCCCCACCTCGGCGGGTGCTATAATTTTCTTATTATGAACAGGCACTATACCCGACCGCCCTGCTAAATCGTCTCTTGCAAGGGACACACTCGCGCCCAGGCTCAACGAGCCTGTTTTGCCTCTCCCCTGATTTGTAAAAAACCTACACCTGATGATCTCGACGGTGCCTGAGGCAGCCGTCTGTTTTCGCGCGCCCGCAGCCCGCCTCGCTCCAATCTGTCTCTATCCATCAACTCGACAGATTGGAGGTTTCTCATGGAAACGATCAGGGGCAGGAAATCCCTTGAATTGGACTTTAACGGATTCACAAAAAAACTCGCGGGCTTCGATCGCCTCGCAATTGACCTGGGAACCGGTGATGGCCGCTACGTGGGATACCTGGCGGAAAAAAACCCAGCCTGGTTCGTCATTGGCATCGACTCATGCCGCGAAAACCTGCGCAAATATTCACGGGCGAAATTGCAAAATATATTATTCGTCATAGCCACCGCGCAGGCATTGCCGCGCGAATTGGATGGGCTGGTCTCGCATATCAGCATCAACTTCCCCTGGGGCAGTCTGCTCGAAAGCCTGCTCACTGTTGACTCGCTGCTGCTGCGCCGGCTCCCTTCCCTTTCTCGCTCCCCTACCTCGCTTGACGTGCGCCTGAACGCCGGTGCACTGGCGGAGGCCGGATGGTCTCTCGAAGCCGCAGTGGAGCAAATTCTTGGCAACCTGCTCGTAAATGGATGGCATGTTAGAACTCCAGCGAATCTGGATGTTCGTGCCCTGCGGGATTTTCCCACCACTTGGGCCAGGCGCCTCGCTTTCGGGCGTGACCCCCGGGCAATGATGTTAAGCGGCCGGCACTTCGGTCTACCACAGAACATCTGCAAATAGATTTTATGGGGCTTTCAGAAAAAAAGGCGGTTTGAAATACAACCGCCTGTTTTAAGATTAAAAGATGCCTTTTAGACAGGCTGAATTTAGCATCAACCATAAGCACCCCCAGCACCAGAGCATGGTTCCGTAAGAGATAAGCGCAGTCCGGAAGACCTGCGGCAGGTAAAAGTAACCTTCTTTCGATCTAGCCGGATCCTGCTGGGATTCGATGTCAGGACGGAAGTTTTTGCTGATTTGCCCGTAAACAATATAAGAGCGAATTGGCAAGATCGGAAAGAGAACCACGAGCCATTTCGTGGTTATATAACCCTGGTCGGTTTGTGAACGGCCATAAAAACGCGTCCCCACATATTTAAAAGCAAATATGTTTTTTTGCGGGAAAGCCAGGAGCCATGCTGCCAGCAGGCACGCAAGTATAACAACCGGATCCACGGAAGGCGAAATGAAAAACAGATCAGGGCTTGCGCGCAGGCAGGAGATTTGGGCCATTACCCGGAGTGAACTGATCGCCGCCATGAAGCCGGCGGCTGCCATCAGGGCAGATATTATCAAACCCATCACAAATCATCCCTTCCCCACTTGCGAAGCATATAGTAGGCCAGCCCTCCAATGATCATAGTCCCCGCGATGTCCACCAGGCTTGGAATATCATGGATGCCTGTATAGCCAAAGCTGCCGTATGGCAGATAATTACTCATCAGATAGGCAGTCATACCGGCCAGACCTCCGGCTACGACGGCGGCCTGCATATTGGCATTTACAGAAAAAGCGATCGCGCTTCCCGATACCGCCCCAATAAAGAAAGAAAAGGCAAGTAACGCCTCGAGCCCTAATTTAATATTGCCAATGTAGACCGGTTTAGCCTCCCCCAACTGAAAGATAAAAACAAACATGACCACCACGATCCCGATCGAGAACATTACATTACGAACAAAAGAATCGGAATCTTCTAATAGGGATATCCCGACCATGATTCCGGAGACAAGGCCAAGAAGCCCAAGCCAGAAAAGCGCGTTGCCGAACATGCTGATTTATCTTTGAAAGAGTTAGAGTCAGTATAGCATACGGACCGATCACTATAATATCAACAGCATTTCTTATCAGACCCTGTGCTGCTTTTGAACGAACCGTTCCAATCAGCCGTATTGGAAATCCCAGCCATCCTGGGATTGGGTATAGGGAGAAGGACTTGCCGGGCATGAGTTGACAACGCAGGAATCTTATCTATAATAAATCTTGGTAATTGTTGTATTTACGCCTCATACCTTCGGGAACCTGGCGCCTGACAAATGTTTCTTCGTCCAAAAGCTGTCTCGGAAGTTTAGGGAGCTGCCATGGCTAAAAAGAAGATGGATACTAAGTCCAAAGGCAAGAAGAAAGTTGCCAGATCGGGCAGGAAGAAGGAAGCTGCGCCGGAAGCTTCACAGGCGAAGTTGGGGAACAAGGAATATCTCAAGAAACTTGCTGAGCTTCAACTGGAACTGGTCAAGTTACAGGAGTGGATCAGGGCAAAAGGCCTGAAGGTCATCATCATCTTTGAAGGAAGGGATGCCGCCGGGAAGGGCGGTGTGATCAAGCGGATTACCGAGGGATTGAATCCGCGCATTTGTCGCGTGGTCGCCCTGCCGGCTCCTACCGAGCGGGAGAAAACCCAATGGTATTTTCAACGTTATGTTGCGCACCTGCCCGCGGCCGGGGAAATGGTGCTCTTCGACCGCTCCTGGTATAACCGCGCCAATGTGGAACGCGTGATGGGCTTTTGTACGGAGGAGGATTACGGTGAGTTCATGCGTTCCTGCCCCGAATTCGAGCGCATGCTGGTGCGCTCGGGAATTATCCTGATCAAGTACTGGTTCTCGGTGAGTGACGAGGAACAGGAACGCCGTTTCCAGGCCCGCATCGACGACCGGACCAAACGTTGGAAGCTAAGCCCCATGGACTTGGAATCCCGCTCGCGCTGGGTTGAATATTCACGTGCGAAGGACGATATGTTCAAATATACCGATACGAAGCAGTCGCCCTGGTATGTGGTTCACTCCGATGATAAGAAGCGCGCCCGGCTCAATTGCATTACCCACCTGCTGAGCCTGATCCCTTACGAAGATTTGACTCCCGAGCCTATGAAACTCCCGCCTCGGCAGGATGATATTGGCTATGTCCGCCCACCCATCACCGATCAGACTTTTGTGCCGGAAGTCTATTGATATTGAAAATTTGCTAAATACTTCCCGCCTCTACATGAAATACCCGGAAAAAAGGATGTGTGCAGGGCGTACGCCCTGCACACATCCTTTTTTCCGGAATTCTTCGTCCCAGGCTGAAAGCGTGGGACGAAGGTATAAGTGATATATATTTTCAAAGTCTACGGTTCATTCGCCCGGTTAATTTATTACCTTCATTACATTCCTGCCCGCTGCGCCGCTGACTCCGCCTCCTCCGTGCACGCCGCTGCCGCACAGATAGAGCCCATCGATGGGCGTCTTGTAATTCGACCATCCCGGGATCGGCCGCATGAAGAGGAATTGATCGAGCATGAGCTGGCCGTGATTGAGGTCCCCTTCGGTAAGCGAGTAGGTTTCCTCGAGGTCGAAAGGCGTGAGCGATTTTAGGCTGACGATCCTCGATTTCAAGCCGGGGAATTGTTCATCCAGGGTATCGATAACGATATCCTCGAGAGCCGCGCGTTCCAGTTCCCAAATCCCGATCTTGAGAGTATAGGGTGCAAACTGGAAGTGAATGGAAAGGACCTTTCCGGAAGTTGTAATTTCAAGATAAGGCTTCTGCGAAACCTCGCCGTATTTGGCGGCATCATACGCTTGTTCGAGATATTTGATCGAGGGGGCCAGCACCAGCGTGCCTTCCGGAATTCCGTGATCTCCGCTTGTCAGTATATGCACCTTGGCCACCGAGCCGCGCATTTTGATGGATTGCGTGTGCAATACAAATTCAGGCGGCAGTTCCATGGGGCCCACCAATGACAGGAACGTTCGCTTTGGGTCCACGGCAGAGAGCACCAGGGGCGCAGAATATTCCTGCCCGTTTTTCAAGACGACGCCCGTCGCGCGCAGGTCGTTGATGGTGATCTTCTGCACTTCGGCATTGACAAAGATCTCCCCGCCCAGTGAATTCACAGTATTCGCTAAAGTCTTGGTGATCTCACCGGCCTTGCCCACATTGCTGTGCGATAGTCCGCCGCGATTTAGCCAGTTGTGAAGCAGGGTGTAACCGGTGCCGGCCGACATGACCCCCAGCGTCTGGCCGTGGATTGCCACGGACGCAACTGCCGCCTTGAGCTGCTCGCTCTCGAACCACTCTTCGAGGAATTCGACGGCGGTCATCGGCAGCAAACGGATGATATTCAGCATATCCTTGCGGCCCATCAGCCGAAAATCCAGCGCCATTTCCGCCAGTTCCAAACCTTCGTCGATACTGAAACCTTTCGGCAGTCGCGGCATAAGGGTCGCGTAAACCTCGTCCAGGAAGGACGCTGCCCTGTCCATGAAGCTTACGAACTCGGGCCAGCGCGCTGCGTCTTTTTCAGAGAAGCGTTTGATGGACTCCGCCGCTTTGCGGGGATCAGCCTCGAGCACGAGCTTATCCGAGTCAGGCAGCAGCGAGATAAACGCCGGCTTCTCTACTTTGGTAGGCAAAGCAAGATTTAAATGCTTGATGATGTCCTGGCGCAAAGTCCCGCCTGTCCATACCGAGTCAGCCTGGAACCCTTCTCCGAATTCTTCTGTGACGGTAGAGCCGCCTACGATGGGACGCCGCTCAAGGACGAGGACCTTCTTTTTGGCCTTGGCAAGGTAGGCGGCGGCCACCAGCCCATTATGTCCCGCGCCTATGATGATAGCGTCATAGCGATCAATCGCCATAAACCATTCCTTTTGCTATAACATAGATAATTGCGCATCTTTAGTCACGTCATCAACTTCCAACTATTCTCTACTTTCCACTTTCTACTTTCTCTTCTCTATTCTCTACCCTCTCTTCTCTACAACCCATTTTTCAACATCTCTTTCGCCGCCAGCATACCAGCCGCGCCCATCACGCCGCCGCCGGGATGTGCGCCGGCCGCGCCGAAGTAATAGCCCCTGAGCGGCGTGCGGAAGTCGGCCCAATGTGGCGCGGGACGCAGGAAGAAGATCTGGTGCAGCAGGAGTTCGCCGTGAAAGATGTTGCCTCCTGTAATGCCCGCGATGCTTTCTATATCCTTGGGCGTGAGTACCTGCATCCCCAGGATCGCACGCCGGATGTTTGGCGCATACTGTTCGATGGTGGAGATCACTGCCTCGCCGAGCGCTTCGCGTTTCGCATCGTCCCAGCCGCCTTCGATATCATAGGGTGCATACTGCACAAAGCACGACATTACATGTTTCCCCGGGGGCGCCATATCCGGATCGATCATGGACGGAAAGATGATATCGATGTAGGGTCGCTTCGATACCTGTCCATATTTGGCATCATCGTAGGCCCGCTCGATGTAATCGATGCTCGGGCTGATGGACACCGCGCCGCGATGCAGCGGGCTGTCGCCGGGCAGTGCAGTGAAATTTGGCAGTTCACTCAACGCAATGTTGACCTTGCCCGAGGAGCCGCGCACGCGGAAGTCTTGGATGGCCGTTACGAATTCATCGGGGAAATATTTCGGCTCAACGAATCCCAGGAACGTCCGTTTAGGGTCGGCAGCAGATAGGACCGCTTTGGCTCTTATTTCATCGCCATTCTCAAGAGCCACACCTGCCGCGCGCCCGCCTTTGACGATTACCTTGCTCACGCTGGCGTCCACCCTGATCTCTGCGCCAAGCGCAACTGCTGCGCTGGCGATCGCCCCGCTGACCCCGCCTGAGCCGCCTTTGGCGAAGCCCCAGGCGCGGAACGCGCCATCGATCTCGCCCATGTAGTGATGCAGCAGAACATAGGCCGTCCCCGGCGAGCGCGGGCCGAGGAACGTGCCGATGATCCCGCTGGCGGCTTTGGTGCCTTTCAGCGCCTCCGTCTCGAACCACTCTTCGAGCAGGTCTGCCGACGATTGGGTCATCAGTTTCGCGATTTGATACAGTTCTTTTTCCTTTAGGCCCGCAGCGTATTTACCGAGTTTGAACAAGCCCAGAAGGTCTCGCGGGCTCACTGACGACGGGTCGGGCGGCACCAGGCTGAGCAGCGGCTTGATGGCTTTGGCCATGCGCGCCATGACGCGCGCGTACTCGTCGTAGGCTTCTGCATCCTTCGGTGAGTGACGATAGATCTCGCGGCGTGTCAGGTCGTGATCCTCCCACAGCCCGAGATAATCACCGTTCTCCATGGGAGTAAATGTGCTCGGTAAAGGCAGGATCCTTAATCCATGCTTCGGCAGTTCCAGTTCGCGTATGATCTCGGGGCGCAGCAGGCTCACCACGTACGAGAACTCGCTGAACTTATAACCGGGGATGATCTCCTCGGTCACCGCCGCGCCGCCCGTGACATGCCTGCGCTCGAGCACTACGACCTTCTTGCCGGCGCGTGCCAGGTACGCCGCAGCCACGAGCCCGTTATGTCCGCCGCCTATGATGATTGCATCGTATTGATTGGATGCCATAAATGTTTCCTGTTACTCAAACTGAAAACACGGAGCTTCTTCCTTTAGACGTACTGCCAGGGAGACACACGGCCTCAGCCTACTACAGTCTGTTCCCAACCTAAAACATCTCCCTCGATATGATCCCGGATTCCCAATTGTTCCATCATATACATGACCTGGGCCCGGTGATGCATGCTGTGCGTGATGACATGGGCAATGGTTCCCCCGAAAGTTTTCTTTCGCGGAGGATTGTCCAGCACATCGGTAAACCGGTCATCCCAGCGACCTTCCCGGGCAATCTTCCTTGAGATGGCAGCAAGTTCTTCGCCGGCTTCCTCCAATCGCGCCGTCAAGCCTTCCAGGCTTTGCGATTTCGCCTTTAATTCGCTGGAAGGTCGTACCGGGCGTTCATATAGAAGATCATTCCAGGTTTCCATGACCTGGATAATATGAACAAAACAGGCGCGCAGCGTCCTGCTGTCTACATCAAAGAGCTGATCCAGTTGCGCATCGGTCAACGGCTTTGACTGCAGGAGCAGCTGCCGGGTAGACCAGATATCATGGGCTAAAAGGCGGTCAAGTAAATCCATAGCGGTGTCTCCAGGTACAGGGTGATCATTTCTTATTCCGTTCGTCCATGGACGGAACATCTGTCGATCCGTCCCGGCATGACATCCTTACTGATCTCGCTTCTTAAGTCCTCGTTGATTAAACGAGGGCTTTGCTTTTATAAACCTTCAACTTTCTAACCTTCAAACGTGGAACGCTTTTGTGGAGGCTCATAGAACGGCAGCTTCACCACTTTTGCCGGCGCGTGCTGGCGATGATGCTCCACCGTCACCTCCATGCGCACATTCATCCCGATTCCAAAATAGGGCTTCTGCAAATGCGCCAGCGCTATATATTTCTTCAGGAGCGGCGACCAGGTCGCGGTGGAAGCGTAGCCTACCTGCGCGCTGCCATAGAATACGGGCAGGCTGGCGCGCACCGCCAAGCCGGGTATTTGTGGCGGCAGGCTCACATCCGCAAAGAGCCGTTCCATGCCGTTCCACTCCACTTCGAGCCCCATCAATTTCCAGGCCGAGCCTTGCCTCTTCTCACGTTCCAGCGCGCGGCGTCCCACAAAATAACCCTGCTTGTCCAGGTTCACCGTCCAGTCAAGTCCCAGTTCGAACGGCGACGATTTCTGCGGCTCGATCCAGGCGTGGTTTGTGGAGGTGTAGTCCACTTCGATCATGAACAAGCCTGCCTCCACCCGCGCCATATCCATCGCCAGGATACCAACGGGCGTGATGCCGTAATCGCGGCCCGCCTCCATCAATGCATCCCACACACCCAGCGCCTCCCCGGCGCCCATCCAGATCTCATAACCCAGGTCGCCCGTGTAGCCTGTGCGTGAAATGCTGACCGGGATGCCGTCCAGTTTGTTCTGCATGAGGCGGAAATATTTGAGACCGTCCACCGGCGATTTACAGCAGCGGTTCAAAATGGAGCGCGTGTTGGGTCCCTGGAAGCTGAGCGCCCCCAGCTGGTCGGTGACCTCCGTGATCGCAACATCCAAACCCACCGCGTTCATCGAAAGCCATCTGAGCGACGGGTCCGCGGAGGTCATGCGGAAGGTTGTCTCATCCAACCGCGAGATGGTTCCGTCGTCCATCATTTTGCCCTCGTCGTCGCACCAGGGCGTGTAATACACCTGGCCCACCTTTAATTTATCCATGTCGCGCGTAACGACCCGGTTCAACAAGCGGCTGGCGTCAGGTCCCTTGATGATGTATTTCATCAGGGGCGTCACGTCGATCAGCGCTGCCGAATTGCGTATGGCCCAATACTCGCGGTCGAGCGTCAGCTCATACGAGCCCGCCGCGAGATATCCCGCCCAGCGCCGCCAGTTCTGCGGCAGGCAGAGTTTGGATGTTCGTTCGTGGAAGGGAGTTCGTTTTAGCTCAAGCATTACCTCTCCTTGCGCACCGGCTTACTTGTGGCTAAGGGTGGAGCCTTATCACAGAGATTGTGGACGATAGCGTTTTATTGAATATTCTACTTGCGTGCAGAATGCCATGAGAGATCCGACACAGCCTATCCGCACTTCACCTTCTCCTAAAGTAATACAGTTCTGGAGTTCTGAAAGGGGTAGGAAGATAATGATGTCTTATCACTTCAAGAGCGCTTCGAATTCTTCAGTGCTCATTTGGGCTTGCCGTAAGATAGATTTCAACACTTGTGGATTCAAATCCCCGCGATGGTTTGGCACTGTCACAAGCAAATTTCCCCGCTTGAATTGAAGATGGCTGCCCTTCTGCCGTACCTGACGAAAGCCTGCCTTTTCCAGCGCGGCCCTCACTTGGCGCGGTTTGAGGATGGGCAGTTTAGGCATGCGCCTTGATGGCTACATCCACTTTGAATTTGAAGACCTCCAGCAACTCGGCTGGAATGGAATGGCGTGGGTCTTCGGAGGCGGGAACAGGACGCAGGTAGGGCAATCCGTCTTCAAACGAACCTTCAAGGTGTAAAGTCGCAGCTTCCAGTAGATTATTGCGCGCCTCAACAGATGTTTTCCCTTGTGAAGCGACATCAAGTTCCGGGCACAGCGCGCTGTAGTCTTGATCTTCTTTCCAGATGATTCCGGTAAAGACGAACATGTCCATAAGTTATCTCCTGCGAAAATTATACACCGGCGAGAATTGGTTACTTATTAGAATATTCCGCCGGTGCGAAGAATACCAGCACCGTCAAATCTTCCTCGATCAAGTGGAATTGGTGCTCCACGTTCTTTGCCACATAAACCACCGAGCCTGCCTGCACCGCGCGGTCCTCGTCCGCAACTTTGATCTTTGCCTTGCCGCTCACCACGTAATAGACCTCATCTTCCGTGTGCGGTGACTGCGGGTCAGTCCCACCTGCGGGAAGCCGGTAGAGTCCCATGCTCAAGTCGGGCACGCGCAGGAATTCGAGATATAGCTTTCCAGCTGTTAAATGCTGATCGATCAATTGAGTGAGTTCGTAAGCCTGCATACTCTCTCCCAAAGTTGAGGCGCATGCTAATGATCCTCAACATTTTCAACTAATCCGATTCACCACGCGCCCTTGCTGTTCTCCACTTCTTACTTTCTATTCTCTGCTCTCTGCCTTCACCGTATTCCGCAAAACACCTAATCCCTCGATCTCCACAACGACTTCGCTGCCATTCTCCAACGCACCGACCCCGGCCGGCGTGCCGGTGAAGATCAGGTCGCCCGGTTCCAGGGTCATCACAGATGAAATGAACGCGATCAGGGTTCCCACACTAAAGACCATATCGCGTGTGGATGCCATCTGGCGGGGCTGTCCGTTCACCTTGCAGGTGATGAGCGCATCCGCGATATTAAAATCGGTATCGATCCACGGGCCGAACGGGCAGAATGTATCGAAGCCCTTGGCTCGCGTCCACTGATCGTCCGACTTTTGCAGGTCCCGCGCCGTCACATCGTTGCCGACGGTGAAACCCAGAATATGACGCTTGGCAGTCTCAGCGGTGACGCTGTGGGCGCGCTTGCCGATCACGGCTACCAGTTCCGCCTCGTGCTCCACCTGTTTTGATTGCGGCGGCAGGATGATCGTTTCTCCCGGGTTGATGATCGAAGACGGAGGCTTCATAAAAATAAGGGGGATCTTTGGAACGTCATTTCCTAACTCCTTGGCATGTTCCACATAATTACGTCCCACACACACGATCTTGCTCGGTACCGCCGGGGCCAGCAGCTTCACGTCCGTGAGAGGCGTCCTGGCCTCCTTGCGTTTGTACTTTCCGAACAGGTCGCCTTCGATTTCGCCGATCCTGTCCTCGTGAAGCCAGCCATACCGTGGAGCCTCATCGCCAATTTGATAACGAACTATACGCATGGTTCCTCCCGCAGGAAATGTTCGTGTTTGAGTACGGAAAGTTTAACCCCCAAGCTTCCAACCTGCAACCGTCAACTTGCCAACCCGAACTCTTCAATTTATAATGAACGCACGGGCGCATAGCTCAGTTGGTTAGAGCGTCTCTCTTACACAGAGAAGGTCAGGGGTTCGAGTCCCTTTGCGCCCACTTTTTTCAAGTAATTCCGGGGATCATGTGTGGGGAACTGCGTCTACTACAGCTGGAGTGCTGGACATATTCATAGCAATTGACCGACTTCGCAAGATTTGTTAAAGGTGAGGGGCGAGACGTCATAAAGCCGACGTTTGCCAGTTGCTGGTCCTCTCTATATATGGGCCAACGCTGGCAAGTCTATTTCCTGAGCTTGAAAGCAGCCGACACAAAGTCACCATAAGAGCAACAATCAAATCCTGAGGCCGCTATTCACCGAGCCGAGCAGGTCCTGGAAAGACGGCTGCATCGAGTCGTTCAATGGCAAGATGCGAGGTGAATTGTTAAGTTTGGGCGTGGCTGGTCAGGTCCGTTGCGGGAAAGAAACAAAGTCAATTCGAGCTTCAGAAAATATAAGAATGTGCTACACTCCACGCCGCTCCACACAGATGGAGCGTATTCTTTTGTATTTATTGATCTCAAAGAGAATCCATGGCGCAACCTACTTTTATTGGCAGAAAGACCGAACTACAACGACTGGAAGAAGCCCTGAAAAAAGCCGCCGCTGGGCAGTTGCAGGTCGCCTTTATTGCAGGTGAAGCCGGCGCTGGAAAATCATCCCTGGTGGAGGAATTCCTTCGCAGCCGCGCAGAAGCAGATCCCACGCTCATCACTGCGCTGGGTGAATGCAACGCACAAACCGGTGCAGGCGATCCATATCTTCCCTTTCGCCAGGTATTGACTTCCCTGACCACAGAACCTGAAGAGAAAAAATCAGCGGATGAGATCGCCAAGGCAAAAAATACAACCCGCCTGAAAGAATTTGTGCGCATATCGAGCCAGACGTTGATTAAGATCGGTCCCGATCTGATCGGTATCTTTGTCCCGGCTGCAGGCCTCCTGACGCGCATTGCGACCGAAGTTGCACTCAACAGCGGTCTCGCCGATAAACTTTCCGAACGGGGCAGCAAAAAAACGGGCAACGCACCGGCGAAGATCAATCCGACTCTCGATCAGGAAAAGATATTCGAACAATATGCTTCCGTGCTGAAGGAGCTCTCAAAAGACCACATACTCATTCTTGTACTGGATGATCTTCAATGGGCGGATAGCGGTTCACTAAATCTTTTATTCCATCTAGCCCGCCAACTCAAAGACAGCCGCATCCTGCTGCTCGGCGCCTATCGGCCTGACGATGTGGCGCTGGGTCGTGATGGTGCGCGTCATCCCCTTGAGTCGATCCTGAATGAACTAAAACGTTACGACGGCGATATCATCATTGATCTTTCGAACTCCAGCCCGGATGAAGGCCGGACTTTTACAAACGAGTTGATCGATTCCGAACCCAATCATTTGGACGCCGCCTTCCGCGAGGCGTTGTTTGCCCATACGGATGGGCATCCGCTCTTTACGGTTGAACTGCTCCGCAATTTGCAGGAACGCGGCAATCTCCTCAAGGATAAAGATGGCTGCTGGATTCAAGGGACAGCCTTGGATTGGGACACATTGCCTCCGCGTGTGGAAGGCGTGATTGGGGAAAGAATTGCACGCCTTCCTGAAGGTTTGCGTGAGACGCTTAACGTTTCCAGTGTGATGGGCTATGAATTTATTGCCCAAGTGATCGCACGTGTTCAGAAAGTGGGGGAGCTGGAATTGGCCAAAGGCTTGTCGCGTGAATTGGAGAAGCGCTATCTGCTGGTATTCGAACAGGGTGAAACAAAGATCGGAAAGCAGTTTCTCTCCATCTACCGCTTTTCACATGTATTGACCCAGCAATATCTCTATGATGAACTCGGCGCGGGAGAACGGCGCATGCTGCATGGAGAAATTGCCGAAACGCTGGAAGCCATATCCGCTGATCATAGCGATCAATTCGCCCTGCAACTGGCCCGTCATTATGATGAAGCAGGGAACGCCGAAAAGGCTGTGTCTTATTGGACATTGGCAGGCGACGCCGCCTTCGCGATCTATGCTCAGAATGAGGCGATCACGGCTTACGCCCGTGCGCTGGAGCTCAGCAAAGAGATCACGATCAGCTCGGAGCAACTCCAGCATTTATATACAGCCCGCGGCCGCGCCCTGGAATTAACCGGTCATTTTGAGCAGGCACTGAAGAATTACGATGAAATGTTATTGGCAGCCCAGGATCATAAGGACCGCCGAATGGAACTGGATGCACAGGTGGCAGCCAGCACACTTTATTCCACTCCCACGGCAGTGATGGACCCGGAAAAAGGTCAGGCATTATCCGAGGAAACGCTCAAACTGGCTCGAGAATTGGGAGACCAGTCGATTGAATGCAGGGTGCTCTGGAATTTACTTCTGGCGAATTTGCATGGAAGTAAGGTAGACCAAGCCATAGAATATGGGGAGAAATCCTTGAGTCTCGCACGTTCCTTGAACCTGCGCGAACAGATCCCCTACACGCTCACCGATCTCGGCCGGGCTTACAACGGGGCGTGCCGCTTCGAAGAGGGTGAAGCGCGGCTTGCGGAAGCCGCTGGCTTATGGCGCGAGTTGGGTAATGTGCCCATGCTGAACGATAATCTGAACACCTTGCTGCTTAATCTCGTTTGGTCCGGAAAATATGAGCGGGCTCTGAGCGTTGCGCAGGAAAGTCTTGAGGTCAGCCGCACAACGAAGAATATCTGGGCCCAAGGTTGGCCGCATCAAATGCAAGGCCAGATCTGGTTCGAGTACGGAGAGATCGACAAGGCTTTTGAAGAATTGGAGTTAAGCGTTCGTCTGGCAGTGGAAGCCAATACGCCTATCCACACAAAGTGGTATGGCGCTAACTTGTGTTGGGCGTACATCCAGATCGGAGCCATTCAAAAAGGGATGGACTTGTATCGCACCACCCGCGTTCCAAACCAGGAGCTTCCCGCGCCCGCGGCTTGGACCCCGGCGGCAGTGGGCTACGCTCTCTGCGAGATCGCAACCGGGCAGCTTGATGTAGCCGCCTCCACTCTCGGCTCCCGCCGCTTCACCAACACTATTTCGGACTATGCACTGAAGCTGGCCCAATGCAGGCTGGCCTTGGCTCGAAAAGGTCCTGCCCAAGCCATCGCAACCATTGACCCCGCTGTGAAAGATGGCCAGCAATTCAAAGTCGGCCAATATCTTCCTGAGGCGCTTTTCCTTAAAGGCCGGGCTCATTTGATGAATGGCGAACAGGACTTAGCCAAAAGTGCATTCGAGCAAGCCCGTCTCGCTGCTGAGGCCATTGGCTCACGTTGGCTCATGTGGCAAATTCTTGCTGCACTGGCCGGGGTCGAATCTGACAATGGAAAATCTGCTGCTTTGAAGTCACAAGCGCGCGAGATCATAAAATTCATTGCCGGTCATATAAACGGGGATGAAATGCGATCAAAATTTCTGCAATCTGAGGGCGTCAATGCCTTAGTAGTCTGAGGTTATCTCCTTGGCGCAACTTTGGTTTTACGCGTGAGCAATGAGTCGATGCTCCAACTTCGGTCGCGGCTTCGCCTCAGCCCACTTCAACTCGCTCAGCGCGACGCCTCCCAAATGGCAAGGGGGCTTGTCGGTTGATGGTTGTGATGTGTGTCCAGGGAAATGCTCATTTGAGAACGGTCTTGGCTTCTCTCCCTTAGGAAACGCCGTACTGTTCCGTGTCAGAGCCTGTGACCGAGGAAGCTACTGAGAACATCAATAGAATCTTTACAGCTTGACTACAGCTTACAGGTTAGAACAGAGTGGAAATATCGTGCAAATTGGAGAAAATCTCTGACTGTTTAGCCGTAATGGACGCACTTTTCTATAAATCCTGGTCCTTGCATGGAGAAGGTCAGGGGTTCGAGTCCATTTGCGCCCGCCTTGTCCAGACCTCTAGGATCTTTTAATCCGGGGGGCTTGCCTTAACCTGACATTCTTTACTTGACCGGCTTCCCCTCCCGTCCTACAATTCAAGAGCACGCAATCGAGATTCGCGAAGACATGAGTGGGAAATCTTTACGACCTTGGTTGCCGCCCATCCATCATAAATTTTAATTCCAGGAGAAAAAAACATGCCTGATTTCCTCTTCCGCGGCAAGCTCGCCAAACTCGACCCCGACGTTTTTGAACTCACACAGCTTGAAGCAGAGAGGCAGGCCCGCAAGTTGATCCTGATTCCTTCGGAGAGCAGCGCGCCGCTGGCCGTGCGCGAGGCGCTGGCTTCCGCCTTCCAGAATATTTACGCCGAAGGCTATCCCGATGAAGAGTCACGCTGGATGACCGAGGAAGAGATTCTCGATTTTCCGGCGCGACTCGCGCATTACCGCCGCGCCGGCGACCCGCGCTATTACAAGGGCGTGGAATACGCCGACGCGGTCGAGGCCCTGGCGCGCAGGCGTGTGGCCGAAGCCTTCGCCGCCAATGGCTATACCGCCGACCAGATCTATGTGAACGTGCAGGCGCTTTCAGGAGCTCCGGCCAATAACGCCGTATATCACGCCTTGGTCGAGCCGGGCAGTGTGGTCATGGGCATGAACCTGCTGCACGGCGGCCATCTCTCCCACGGCTCCTCGGTCAACCGTTCGGGCAAGTATTACAAGATTGTCCATTACAACGTGGATGCGAGTGAAAGGCTTGATTACGACAAGATCCGCGCCCTGGCTCTCGAGAACAAACCAAAAATGATTATCGCCGGGTACTCATCCTATTCATGGGTCCCGGATTGGAGAAAATTCAGGGAGATCGCCGACCAGGTTGGCGCGTATTTGCTGGCCGACATCTCTCACATCGGCGGGTTGGTCGCGGCAGGCCTGGCGCCTTCTCCGATGGGCTTTGCCCACGTGGTGATGTCCACCACGCACAAGAGTCTCGACGGTCCGCGCGGCGCTGTACTGTTGACCACCGACGCGACCCTCGCAAAGAAGATAGACAAGGCTGTCTTTCCCGGCGAGCAAGGCGGGCCTCACGTGCAGGTATTCGCTGCTCTGGCCCTGACCTTCAAATTGGCGCAGACGAAACAGTTCAGGCAGCTCCAGGCGCAGACCATCAAAAATGCACAGGCCATGGCCGATCAATTCCAGAAGCGCGGCTTCCGCGTGCCATTCGGCGGGACGAACACGCACATGTTGAACGTGGACGTGACCACGGTCAAATCGCCTGAAGGTGTTTCATTGACTGGCGATCAGGCTGCCCGCATCCTGGATATCGTGGGCATCGTGGTGAATCGCAACACGATCCCGGGCGATAAGAACTCGCTCGACCCAAGCGGTATCCGTCTCGGCACGCCGTGGATCACCCAGCGTGGCTTCAAGGAGCGCGACGCGCGTGCTGTGGCCGATGTGATAGCCGATGTGCTCGCGGCCTGCGCGCCTCATGCTGTTGATACGCCCCACAAGGGACGCCAGCGCCGCGCGAAGCTGGATTTCAATGTGTTGAACGCCTCCAAGTTGAAGATCAGAAAAATGGCGGAGAAGGGCGGCATTGATTTCACCTACGTGCCGAGTAAATACCCGCATTTTTATTACATTGACGATCAGAGGAAGAGCGGTGTATTTGAGCTAAGCGGCCGGCGCGTGAGGCAGATGTTGGATTACGCCCTGTCAAGCGACCTGTCTGTGCTGAAGAAGGGCAAATCACAGGCCACGACCATCGCAACACCCAAGGGCGCGGTCAAAGGCGTGCTCACCTGCGTGGATGCAAACACCTATCAATTGCAAGTACCCGCCGTCAAAGCCGGGTTGGTTGCTACCTGGTTGCGCGATCTCTCTGATGGATATACCTCCTTCAACCTGGGCGGCGGGAAGGATTTCTCAGCGGCGCGCATGCCGGGGCCGTACGTGGTCATGGGTGTGAAGAAGAAAAATGCGAAGGCCAATATCCTGCCCTTGCGGGGCAAGGCCGGCCGCGTGGAGAAACCCTGGTTTATTGGTCAGCCGGTGGAAGTCGTGAACGGCGGCGAAGAAAAGCCGTCCTTCCAATGGGTGGAGCCCCCCGAAGGGAATCCAAAATGTACGAGCCTGCACGAAACACATAAGGCTTTGGGCGCCAAGATGGTGCCGTTCGCGGGCTGGGATATGCCCGTCTGGTATACCTCGGTGGTGGAGGAACATCTTGCCACACGCCAGGCGGCAGGGCTGTTCGACGTAAGTCACATGGGCGTGTATGACGTGCGCGGTGCGGATGCGGCTTCGTTCCTGGATGCGGTCTGCGGCAACGACTGCGGCGGGCTGGAACCTGGCGAGTCCCTCTATACGCATTTCCTCACCCCTGAAGCGGACGTGGTGGATGATACGCTGGTCTATCGCCGCGGCGCGGATAACTATCTGGTCGTGGTGAACGCATCGAACGACGACAAGGACCGTACCTGGCTGGAGAGCGTGCGCGACGGAACAGTGCGGATTGATACCAGGCATCCGGGAGCGCGCGCCTACGGCTACGAAGCCGTGCTGCGCAACCTGCGGGATCCGAAGTCCGGTGACGCCATGCGCGTGGACATTGCCTTGCAAGGGCCCAAATCGCGCGATGTGTTGCTTGCCATGGGAGTGGATGCAAAGACCCGGGCGCGCATATTAAAGTTGAAGCGCACCGAGTTATGCGACGCCAAGGTCGGCGGGTTTGATCTCATCGTTTCGCGCACCGGCTACACCGGCGAGAAGATGGCCTTTGAGCTGTTCGTCCATCCCGAGCGCTCCGTTGATTTTTGGAATACCGTGCTGAAAGTCGGCGAGCCGTTTGGCGTCAAGCCGGTCGGGTTGGGTGCGCGTGATTCACTTCGCACCGAAGCCGGCCTGCCCTTGTACGGCCACGAAATGGGCCTCGGTTCCGGCAAGTTCAACGAAAGAGATTTGGGAGTTGCCGAAGGCGGGTTCGGTTCATACGTCAAGCCCTACAAACCGTGGTTCATCGGGCGCGAGGCTTACATTGCTCGTGAGAAGGAACGCAAGGGCGTGGTGGTGCGCTTCCGCTTCGACGACCAGCGCGTGCGCCTGGCGCACAACGGCGACCCCGTGGTGGATACCGCAGGTCAGCGTATTGGCTGGGTCACCTCCTGCGCCGTGGATGCCGACCGCTTCCTGACCGGGCAGGCCTATTTGGAGTTCGCCAATACCGCTGAAGGCACGCCGACCTTTATCCATCAGGGCGGCGTCATGGATCGTCCTGCAACCGCCGCGAAAGTAGTAAGCAGATTCGCAAAGTTGTAGCCAGAGATTGATGGAGATTGAAAGCAAAAAAGGATGGACGGGAGCAAATCGCCGTCCATCCTTTTTTATCTTTATTGCGTATCACTTCCAAATTCTCTACTTTGCCCTCTTCAGTAAATTGCCATTGTTAATTCTCAGGACTATCGTCCCCTAATTTGTGGAAGGATGTCGCTTTTCTTGAGGTCCCGATTCCTGTACGATGAATGAAACCTTCTCTATAGAGGCAGGCATCTATGGGATTCAAAGATCTCTTCATCAAACCCTCCACACGCGCATTCTTCGAAGAGGCCCGCAAGACAGCCGGTTATTCTTTCTTCGACCTGCTGCATGGCTATGTCTATGCCCGCTGGCCTTATCTCTATATCGGCATCGGTACGGGGGAACACCCGCTTGCCAAATGGTTCGCTCCTTTTGCCGGCTGGTTCAACCGGATTGTAACTGCTCATAAAAAGGTGGAGGCGGCTGAAACCGGCATCTCCTTTGCGGACACGTATCACGGCAAGGCGGTTCCGCTGGAGACGGCAAAACAGCTGGTGATGATTCAAGAAGAGCTGCATGTCAGCGACCTCGAACAGGTCATACCTTACAAGCGCGCCCGCTCCATTATTATGAAGAACCCCGATCACATTGTTGTCTTGGAATGTCCCTGCCGGGCTTCGCGTGAGCATCCGTGCCTGCCCATGGATGTGTGCCTGGTCGTAGGCGACCCGTTCGCCAGCTTCATCCGTGAGCACCAGCCTGACCGTTCGCGCTGGATCACACGCGACGAGGCGGTTGCCATCCTCCAGGCAGAGGATGACCGCGGCCACGTGCATCACGCCTTCTTCAAGGACGCCATGCTCGATCGTTTCTATGCCATCTGCAATTGCTGTGAATGCTGCTGCGGGGCCATGCAGGCGCAGCGCAACGGCGTGCCCATGCTGGCCTCCTCCGGTTATGTCTCTCAGTTGAACGAGGACCTATGTATTGGATGCAGTAATTGCGCTACCTACTGCCAGTTCGGCGCACTGGATGTCGTGGACGGGGTCAATACGGTCAGCTACGAGAAGTGCATGGGCTGCGGGGTATGCATCAGCAAATGTGAGCAGGGCGCCTTGACCCTCGTGCTCGATCCGGCCAAAGGCCTTCCCCTGGAAGTCTGCTCCTTGATGGATAAAGCGTTATTCGCCTCTGCATGATTTCCACTAAATAAATATCTGTAATGGATCCCTCAAACAGGAAACAGGGTGGCCTCTTTTTATCTTGACGTACTTGTTTACCGTCGTAGCACAATAGGGGGTTGAGGTTGAAAGGAAGAAGTGGATGCGAGCGGGGGCGGTGCTTTGGCCGCTCGCTGAAGTTGAACCAGATAATCCAAATCTTGACTTTAGAACATTTGTTCAATATAATGATTGTAACTGCTTACCCCCCTCGTTGCTGGTTTCACCGAAAACTGAATATGGGCGGGTGAGAACACCCGCCCATATTCAGTTTTCGGAATCTCTAGCCCCAGGCTGAAAGTCGAGCGCAGCGATCGAGCGCAGCGAAGAGGCGTGAGTCGATACCAATGATTTTAATTAAAATGGCCATTTTCGTCTCTTATTTTCACCAAATATCTCTGGATTACCGGAAGGAGCTTCCCTCAGCACTACCTCGCAAGAGTATTCGTTCCTTGCGCAGGACTTCCCAAGGCAGGCGCTCTCCCTGCCCGGAAGCCTCGTTCCGCGGAATGAATACTGCAAACCTCAACGCCTCCTTGTTCACACGTGGTAGGTTCCTGCCCTCCCGGGCTGGCAGCCCGGGAGCATCGAAACACATTCGACCCTCACAAAAGAACATTATTTTCTACTCAAAATTACTGAGGGCAATCATGCCTCTCTCGGATCACTCTTGGATATTCAAAGAAACTTCCTCCCGTCCCAGCCTGATTGGGTCTTGCCCTGTCAAGATGGTAGAGCCGTTAGGGATCCGCTCCTTCGGGGAGGGGTCGAACCTGAGTCGAACCGGCCGTGCGCAGTCCTATTTTGGGTATAAAATCGCAGCCTGCGGAGGTTCTAACGAATATTCCCTGGTAAAAGGAGCTGGCCATGTTCAAGTCAAAGCGCAGACACATCGTTACACCCCAATCCGAGCATCTCAAGCTGGTCGGTACCCTGGCCCTCCTGTGGGGCAACGCCGAATTCGACTTCCCGCCTATCGAGCGTCTCTCCATGGTTGCCGGGATGGGATTCCACGACCGCGGCTACGGCTTCCTGGATAATTCGCCCATTGGCGGCATGACCGATGAAGAATGGGAGCCCATCGCCCGGCGCAGTTTTTATACCCAATACTCCGATGTCACCGCCGATATGATCGCCAAATATCATTTCCGGCGTCTGGCCGGCCATACCAGCTCGGAGCAGAGAAAAGCCCTTGCAGCTGAGTTTTCACGCGAGATCGAAAAGCAGCTCGCCGCTCATCAGCTTTCGAAAGAATTGTTCGATCGGTTGGACCGCATCACCGATCTGTGCGACATGCTCTCGTTCAACTTTTGTTTTGAATTGCCTGCCGAGGGAAGCATTTCGGTCTTTCCGCACAATGATGCGAAAGATGAAGTCTCGATCCAATACCACGTGGAAGACGGGAATATCCACGCGACCCCCTGGCCTTTTTCCATGGATGCCTATGAAGGCTACATCGTCGGCTACAAGCTGGATGGATACCCGGACCAGCTCGACCCGGTGATCCTGCCGTTTCACCTACATAAATAGATCTTTTACCTGCTCAGAGCCCTGCATGCGGTATCTTGTAAATACCCCTCAAGCTTCTTTTTTCAGGATGCGGGCCAGCGCATTTCTGAAGTTCTCATAAGGCTGCGCCCCAACAATGGCATAGCGGTTATTGATTACATACGTAGGCACGCCGGTCACACCCATCGCATAGGCCTGCTCAACCTGCTTCGCAACATCCGCGGTATATTTGCCGCTTTCCACCTCCCTTTGCATTTTGTCCGCATTCAGGCCAACCTCCTCCGCAGCCGCGCGCAGGACCTCCCATTGGCTGATATCGCAGCCCTCCGCATAGACCTTGCGAAAGACCACGCGGTGGAACTCGTTGCTCCTGTCCTTTTCACGTGCGTACTGGGTGGCCTCATGCGCAAGGCGCGTGTTATAGATGCGCTGCGTCGAAACGAATGGCATTCCATACGAGGCTGCGATTTGGCTCAACCGCTCTTCCGAACCCGCAGCCCGCGCCCGTTTGACATAGTCGGGTATTTCCCTGCCCTCCGGCGGCGTATCCAGATAAAGATAGAACGGACGCCACTCAAGGTCAATCTGGTAATCTGCCTTGAGTTTCTCCACCACACCCTGGCCCACATAGCACCATGGGCAGATATAATCGGAGAAGATGGTAAGTTTGAAGCTCGAAGGTTCTTCTATCGGGGAATCAGGGTTGCCGATCATATGAACGATAGAACGGTCATCTCTTCCAAATCTTACAAAGCAATGTGTTATTCAAGCAGAGGCAAAGATCTTGGAACAAAATTTGGCGTAACTACCCACATACTATTGGATGAATTCCCGAAAAGAAGAAGGTCTTGGGGGATCTTCCCAGCACCTTCTTTTTTTCGGGATCTCTTTTCCCCTTCGGCCCTGGGCCGAAGGGGAAAAGGCATGAAGCAAAGCGAGATCACTACCGGTAGATACAATTTAGTATCTGCTCATAGTGCTGACAAGAATTAATCCGAGGCCGAAGATCCAGCAGAGCGACGACGACAAAGATATGCGAGATCCCTCGTTATAATTGAAAGCATGACGCCTAACCCCGACCGTCTCCATATCAATTCAGACCGTATGCTCGCGGCCTTCAACGACCTCGCCCAGTTCGGCGCGACGGGAGATGGCGGCGTGGATCGTCCGACATTCAGCGCAGCTCACCTCGCCGCCCGCAGTTGGCTCCGTGATCAGATCGAAAAGTCAGGCCTCGACTTCCGTACTGATGGAGCCGGCAATCATTCCGCCTTCCTCGCATGCAGCCCGGAGGGTTCACCCACCTTCCTGCTCGGGTCGCATCTTGATTCTGTCCCAAAGGGCGGGCGTTTTGACGGTGCCCTGGGTGTAATGGCGGCTTTCGAGGTGCTGAGGACCGTAAAGGACTCCAGTCTCAGGCTCAAGTTTGGCCTGGAAGCAATGGATTTCACTGACGAAGAGGGGACCCTGGTGGGTCTTCTGGGAAGCGCAGCCCTGGCAGGGCGCCTCCATCCGGAGTTAATTCAAAGCCCGCGCGGTGGACGGCAGGCTCTCGTGGAAGGCTTGCAGCGTGCTGGATTAAGCGACGAAAGTCTGCTGGCTGCGGCTCGCCCCAAAAACTCACTGGCGGGTTATCTCGAACTGCATATCGAACAAGGAAAACGGCTGCAGCGCGCGGGCGTGAACATAGGCATCGTTTCCGCGATTGTTGGCATATCTTCCTATCGCCTTACTTTCATTGGTCGGGCCGACCATGCTGGCACCACCACGATGGAAGACCGGCTCGACGCCTCGCTGGGCGCGGGTGCCTTCACCTTGGCGGCCCGCGAGATCGTGCTGAAGGATTATCCGGACTGTGTTGTGAATGTCGGCAGGATTGAAATTGCACCGGGGGCATTCAACATTGTGCCTGCCAGCGCCGAGGTATGGCTCGAATTCCGCGCGCCCGGCGAGGAAGAATTCGCTCGGCTCAACTCGGCTTTGAATGACTGCGCACAAAGAGAGGCGCAGCACTTCGGCCTGGGTTTGAAGGTTGATTTCCTTGGCAAACACTCGCCCACTCCCATGAGCGCCGGCCCCAGGCAGGCTTTCACGGAAGCCTGCGATCTCCTGGGCCTGACCCACACTACCCTTGTCTCGGGTGCGGGTCACGATGGACAATCGCTTGCCGGCCTCTGCCCAGTGGGCATGATCTTTGTGCCCTCGCTGGATGGAGCCAGCCACGCGCCCCGCGAATTCACAAAATGGGATGATTGTGTGAACGGGGCAAATGTTTTACTTCAGAGCGTACTGCGATATGCAAGATAAACGCACGCTCGTCCAGGTGTGGACTTGTTTTGGGCTGATACTGGCAAATTTCATCGCTCAAATCCCGTACTTCTTCCATCTTTATTTCGGTACCCAGTCGTTGTTCGCCGACTTCCGAAGTTTTTTGATCATGGGTGCTGTATTTGCTCTATTCCTGGTTGGCTCTATCCAACTTTTCAAAAGACAGAGGCTGGGCTATTGGTTAATGATCCTGTTCCTGTCCACCGAATTTCTTTTCTATCTGCGCAATATTATTGGTTCGTTGTTTCACGGTTATGGATTATTTTTCCAAGTCCTTAATCCCGACCTGATCCTTAAGATTGTGTACAGTATTGGATATTTGAATCTATTTGTTTCGGGATATTTTTTGTTTCTCTTGATCTATAAAAGAGATACTTTCATAATAAGGTAGTTTAGAACCAAAAGGTCCACAGGATTGTCAATGCAGAATCCATATCCCGAACAGATGGCAAATTTTATCCCGAATCAGATTCGGTAAACATGGAGAGGAAACTCGATTAAAAAGAGAGACGCATCTGCATACGCCTCTCTTGCACAACCTAATGTGGGATTCGCTATCGGACGATCACGGCATCAACTGAACCGTAGGTTTTGGAGGTGCTGGTGGTGACAAAGACCAATTTCAGTTGATGGCCCCCAGCAGCCAGCTTGCCGGAATAGGTCCAGTGCTTCTGATACGTGGTCTTATCGGCTTTTTCATTCATGGTTCCGACCAACTTTCCATCTATATAGAGGTTTATCTTTTTGTAGGCCGGACCGCCGGTGAACACGACCGTGAATGACTGGCCTGTAAAATTCAGGGCAGCCCAGGAGCCGTTCACGGTCGTCTGTTTGTATGAACCCTTATTGGCCTTGCTGCTGGATATATTCTGCCAGCCCGAGGAGTAGACAAAATTACCGCTCTTGTCATCATAGGTTGTCTTCGTAGCTGGTTGGCTTGTCGGCTGTAGGGTTGCCGTGGGAGAAAACGGGGTGGGGGCAAAGGTTTGGGTCGCTGTCGCCGGAACGGAGGGTTGGGTCGCCGTAGGCGATACTGGGGTCGGAGCATAGGTCATGGTTTCTGTAGCAGGGACCGATGGAACTGTAGCTGTAGGCGAGGGCGCGACGGGAGAGGCTGTCGCCGCCACCGTTGCAGGAATGGATGTATCTGTGGCCGTGGGCGATGCAAGAATTGATGTGGGAGGCAATGAAGTCCCGGTTGGCGCGGGGGTATTGGTGAAGGTCGGCGCTAGAGTTGGCCTGACCGTTGTAGACGTCGCGGAGGGCACCATCGTTGCTACGGTGGCGGTTGCGTTGATGATCACATTATTCGCCAAGGTTACACCGGCAGAATTGGCAACATAGGGGAGGGCAAAGCCCTGATTATCCTGAACGGTTACATTCTGGTTACTCGTTGAGGAAACCGAAACGCTGCGGCGTGTGCCGGACGGCATCATGTTCCCTTGGATGAGGATGTCCCGGGTCACACCGCCCGCACCGCTGCCCCACAAACCAATATCGTCCTGGCAGTCGCTTACTGAATTGCCGATGAAGTAATTATTGAATCGCTGGTCTCCCCAACCGCTGTAAAACTCGGCGCCGCTCACAATACCTTCCGCCCGATGGCCATTCCGAAGATTGAAGTCGCTGCAAGTCACGGTATTATTCTGGACGGTGACGTTGTTGGAATTGTCAACATAGATGTTCACTGAAAAATTGTCATGGCTGTTATTGCCATCAAGCAATATGTGGGTGGCCTGTTGGACATCGATGCCTTCCCCACAGTTGTCGTAGGTTTTATTATTCCTGACGATTACATCGTCGGAACCCGGCCTGATGGAGATTGCAGAAGACCAGCCGCTGCTGCCCATCAACCCGCAGTTGCCGCCTGTTCCATTCTCGGTTACTGAATCGTGGGCGCTGTTGTTTTCTATCTGGTTATGCTGGCCTGTATTGGAAATGGCATGTTGGATGCCATGCTCAACGTCAAAGCCGATCACATCCACATACGAGGCTGTAATGGAGATCCCTTTATTGGTGCTGGTATTATCTATGATGGCCCCATTACTGAGATAAGTAATTCTGGCCGTGGAGGTTCCAGACTTGGAAACGGTGAACTGTTCGTGGAACGTTCCGCTTGCGATGAGCGTATCGCCGGGCGTCAGGACCGAAACGCCTTTCGCCAGTGTCTTGAAGGGCAAATCGACTGTCCCCGAATTGGAATCATTGCCTGCCGGGTTGACATAATAGGTAAACGAACCCGCAGTTCCCGCGGCACTGCTCTTGTGCGTTGCGGTTTCTCTAGAGGCGCCTGCGTTTGTGTAGCAACCAAATATCAGGGCGAGCGTCATCAAGATCTTGATCATTCTAAATGCTATTTTGGTCACTATATTCTCCTTGCAGACAATAAAACTGCCGGGCAAAGCCAGGCAGTTTTACCGGAATCAGATCGGCAACCTGGCAGTCATGGTAAACGAGCTACTTTAGACCCTTGGTTTTGCGTCTCCGGCTTTTGCCGGATTTGCTCTTATCGAGTTTTTAAGAGTTTCCGCGAATGGCAGTTGGTTCTCTGTCTTGTGAAAGATATCACCCCATCTTATAGGACAGCAATTTTCTCACTTTACACACCTGTAGATTTGCATTTAAGCAAGGTGCCGGCTTGATCCGTTAGAATGATCCAGAGAAACACGGTGAATCGAGCGAAATTGGTGCCTTTTGCCGGAGACAAGAGCCAGGTCGCCATAGTTCACCCCAATAAGTAATTTCTTTTGGAAGGTATTTGCAAACTCCCCCGGGGATCCGTGCGATCGGACCCGTCCGAAGCGTTGTTGGGCCGGATATTTACGAGACAACCCGCGCAGGTTACGGTGAGTGTCCGAGTTTGGGTATCTCTCTTTTCAGGGTATTCTGTGAGGCCTGGCCGCGCCGATTCTCTTATGCGGCTTCATTGGGAGAAGTAAGCCGATCACAACAATTTCCGGCCTGCGGTGTTAGTAGATGAGATGATGTCCACTCCTAACACCACCCTATCGCGACATTTTACTATCCATGAATTGGCAGAAGGTGTATTTGCTGCGGTCGCCACTGGAGGCGGCGCGGCCATCAGCAACTCAGGCATCATCGATCTGGGCAACCTGACCGTCATCTATGATACATTCCTGACGCCTCAAGCCGCGCGAGATCTGCTTGCTGCCGCCCGTTATCTCACCGGCCGCGAGCCTGAGATCATCATCAACAGCCATTATCATAATGATCATATCTGGGGCAACCAGGTCTTCAGTCCCCAGGCGCACATTATCTCCACTACCGAGACCTATCACCTTATCCAAACCGAAGGAAAGACGAACTCGAATGGGCGCGTGGCAATTCGGCCAGGAAACTGCAGGAATTCAGGCAGCAGTATGCTGACGCAAAAAGCGATCACGACCGAAATGAAGCGCTCCTTTGGGTGGGATATTACGAAGGACTTGTCGAGGACTTGCCCGGCCTTGCTGTCCGCCTGCCGGATATAACATTTGACAAGAGGATGGCCATCCATGGGCGGTCCCGCACTATCGATTTGATTCCGTTCGAGAATGCCCATACCGGAAATGATGCCATCCTCTACCTGCGCGAGGACCAAATTGCCTTAATGGCCGACCTCTTGTTTGTGGGTTGTCATCCTTATCTGGCTGAATGTGATGCCTACAGCTTGTTGGCAGCCCTTAAAGAGATCGGATACGATGGGATGCTTCCATCTTTGTACCCGGCCACGGACCCGTGGGCGGCAAGAACGATCTTGCGTTGATGATGGATTACATCACCATGTGCCTGGACCGATCAAGGTCTTTGGTCGAGCGGGGGATCGCGACGGAAGAACACATCGAGAAAGAAGATCTCCCGGAAAAATATAATTCGTGGGAATTATCGAGATTCTTCCATATAAATATTGAGGCGATGTGCAGGCAGTTTTCCGGGAAATAGAGTTGCTCACCCCGGGTAGGATCGGGAAAACAGGTACGGCCTGGCCGCAAAAGTTTCATCAGCAGTAGGGCAGTTGATAAATGTTATACTCGCTGCGCCGGTGCCAACCCGTGATCACTGGATATCGCTAATTTATGGACCGTGATGTCTTTATCCTCTCTGCCATCTCCAAAAATGAGCCTGCCGAGGCGATTCGCCGCGCGTTGGAAAATATTGACATCAACCCCTCGCGCGTGGAAGACGCGGTGTTTGGATACGATGGATCTATTTCGCTCCCGAATGTCCAACAGATTGTAAGGGAGGCCGGTTTGAACTGTCCGGCCGTAAATGTCTCATCCAGCCTGCGCGCTGTCTTCTTTGCGGCCCAATCCATCTTGAGCGGCGACCAGGAGCTGGCAGTTGTAGTCGGTTTGGGTGAGGATGTATCTACGGCGCTATTATTGGCTTCGCCCGATTCGGTCGGTCGGTATAATCTTATGCCCCGTGCCCGTTTGGCTGCACGTTCCTTATCCGGAACAGATTCCGCCCTGCGTGCAGCCGGAATCGCATCCGGCGATGTTGCCATCTCCAAAAATGGGGAGAGAGGCGCCCAGCTGGTGGAAGAACTGCTTGTGGAGCTGGAGCAGCGCCAGGCGCAGTGGGGGCTGGTTTGCATAGACCGATCTGCTCTCTTAATAGAGAGGATATGAGCGAGATTTACCTTTCCCTCGGTACAAACCTTGGCGACCGGCTGGCCAACTTGCGCGCCGCATTGGATGCGCTTCCTCCTAAAGTGATTGTTGAGGCTCAATCAAAGATATATGAGACGCTCGCCTGGGGATTTGAAGATCAGCCGGCGTTTCTGAACATGGCGATGAGGGGCAGGACGAATCTGGAGCCCGAGCCGCTCCTGAAGGATCTTAAACAACTTGAAACCCGGTTGGGACGTACGCCTTCCTTCCACTGGGGACCGCGCTTGATCGATATTGACCTTCTCTTCTACGATGCACTGGTGATGGATACACCTTCGCTGGTTATCCCTCATCCCCATTTGCATGAACGCGCCTTTGTCCTGGTGCCTCTGGCTGATATCGCGCCCGATTTTATCCATCCGGCTCTCGGGAAAACCGTGCGTCAGCTTTTGGAAGGGATGGATAAAATCGGGATTGTTCCCCTGACCGAATAACATATTGTTTACTGCTTCCTGGTAGGACAGGAGCCTGCCACTTTGCATAAATATCTGAACAGGCAGCCTGATATAATTCGCGAGACTACAATAGGATACGAACTGCGATCCAGGAGGCGCCCGTGACCGACCCCAAACCACTCAATTGGACTCCCAAGCCCGGCGTGGGCATGACCGTAGCTCGCCGCGCGGATGGGGGGATGCACCTCACTTTTACCGACCTCTCGGAAGCGACGATTAAAGAATGGCGTGAGTTTGCGCTTGAACATTTGCTGGGCGCCGACCGCCTGACCCGCAATCTCTATGATCTGCGGGCAGTGAAAGTAATTAATGAAAAAGCCGTTCGCACTGCTGTGGAAGTCAACAGCGATCCTTCGGCGCGAAATATCCGCCTGGCGGTCGTGGTCGCCGATGAAAAGGTGGCCAACGCCATCCGCGAAATTGCGGCACTGGCTTTGCCGGAAACCGCTGCCGCCCTGAAGATCTTTACCGATCTGAACCAGGCAGAGACCTGGCTCGCCCGCCCGCTCGATCAAATCCCATAATCATTGCTTTGTCAGTGGCTTGGTCTCTGGCCAGGCTCCTCTTTCATGCACCCCTTCAAAATTGGCAATCACATCCTCGATTGGGGAACCCGCACCTACGTGATGGGTATCCTCAATATAACACCCGACAGCTTTTCAGGTGATGGGCTGCTTGGCAAAGGTGATGCCGTGCAGCTCTCCCTTGAACAAGCTGCTCGGTTCGTTGCGGCCGGAGCGGCATTGTTGGATGTCGGTGGCGAATTGACCCGCCCGGGCTCGAAGCCGGTTGATACGGCAGAAGAACTATGGCGCGTACTGCCTGTTATCAAAGCGTTGGTGAATGAATTTCCTCAAACCCTTATTTCCATTGATACCTATAAGGCCGTCATCGCAGAAGAAGCTCTGCAGGCCGGTGCGCATTTGGTTAATGATGTGTGGGGATTGCGCGCCGATCCGAGGCTGCGAGAGGTTATCGCCAAGGCCGGGTGTCCCCTGGTCATCATGCACAACCGCAGCAGCCCGGCCAGTGTGGAGGTGCGCGCTCAATTGGGCAATGCTTATAAGGGCGCAGAATATTCCGATCTCATCGGAGACGTCAGGCGTGAGCTGATGGCAAGTGTAGACTTGGCGCGTGGGGCCGGCATTTCTGACGAACGCATCATCCTTGACCCTGGGATCGGCTTTGGCAAAAAGGTGGAACACAACCTCGAACTGATCGACCGTCTGGCTGAGATCCGCGACCTGGGATTTCCAGTGTTGCTGGGCCCGTCTCGCAAATCTTTCATTGGGTACACCCTCGATTTGCCCGCCGACCAGCGTCTTGAAGGCACCGCCGCCGCGATCGCAGTGGGAATTGTGCGCGGAGCAGATATCATCCGGGTGCATGACGTGGAATATATGACGCGTATTGCTGCGATGACGGATGCTTTGGTGCGCAGAAGCATTGCTGGAAGGCCATCTGAATCTACACCGGGATCTTCATGATTGACGATTACAGCCAGGATCTGCTCCGCAACGGCATTATCGAAGCGAAGGCCGGCAACAAGGATATAGCCCGCCGGTATCTTGACCGCGCACTTTATATGAGCTCTGATCATGACATGATGGCCGAGGCCTGGTTTTGGATCAGCCAGATCACCGCTGACCCGGTCGAGAAACGCAAGGCACTTGAGAACTGCCTGTCAAATGACCTGCAGCACGCACGCGCCCGGCGCGCCCTGGCGATCCTGGATGGCAGGCTGAAACCGGATGAGATCGTGGATGCCGATAAGCTGCCCCCCACACCGGAGGGATTGCGTCCGTCAGACTCGCAGCGCTTCATGTGCCCAAAATGCGGGGGTCGCATGGCCTTTGCACCCGACGGTCAGTCTTTAGTGTGTGAATATTGTTCCCGCAGCCAGGCGTTGCATTCAACGCCCGGCGCATCGAAGGACAAGGATTTTATTGTGGCCATGGCAACTGTGCGTGGTCACGGCAAGCCCTTAAACGAACAAGTCTTTCACTGCCAGGGATGCGGGGCCGAATTCATTTTGCCCCCCGGGCAACTTTCCGTCACCTGTACGTACTGCGCTTCTCCCTCCGTGGTCCAGCTTGAGAAGTCGAAAGATCTTCTCGCGCCTGATTCCATTATTCCGCACGCCTTTGACCAGAAGCAGGCTATCAAACGGCTCATAGATTGGGTGGAAGGCGGCCAACTGAAGCCTGAGAGACAAGTGGAGCTGCCGCGCGGCCTTTATCTTCCGCTCTGGACTTTTGACCTCGGTGGTTGGATCGATTACACTGGTGAAATGATCGAGGAAGGCCAGGCTCGTTATGGTCGCCAGCCGCCCCGCATGGTACAGGTCAATGATCGCTACCCGGTTTTGGCTGTTGATGTCCCGATCCCGGCGAGCCTGAAATTATCGGCTCCCTTCGTGCGGCTCATTCCATCCTTCGACCTTAAAACCGTAAAATCATACGACCCAGCCTACCTCGCAGCCTGGCCTGCCGAACTTTACGATGTGCCGATGGCCGATGCCTCGCTGGATGCACGCAGCGTGGCATTTGCCCGCTTGAAACATGACCTGCCGGATCTGCTTTCTCCCCTCCATTTGATCTCCAGCTCATCGGCCAACATGACCATTGAATCCTTCCGACTCAACCTGCTTCCGGTCTGGATGACCGAGATTTGGCTCGAAGGCAGGAGTTACCTGGTGCTCATTAACGGGCAGAACGGTGCTATTCAAAGTGATTGGACCGTAAAGTTGAAAAAACCTGCAAACGGCCTGAAGGATTGGCTGGCTGATCTTTTAGAAGATTAGCCTTGATCAGGCAGGGCGGATTGCGGAAAGCGCCAAATCCTCAAACACATCGATTCTTTTCGATCTGCCTCATTACCGAACCCTCTCAGCTGACAGCGACCTCAATTCATCGTTTCGTGGTTTAATTCTCTTATGCCCCATCCTGACTCCATCGTTCGTTCCCGCCGTGCCCAGCGTTTGGAACAGCGGCGTGCCCGCGAAACGTATTTTCGAATGGGCGGCGTAGGGTTAGGCATACTGATATCGCTGCTGCTGGCTTTCCTCATCGTGGTCGCCGCGCTGGCTTATGCTGATCTCACTCAAGGGCTGCCTAATGTTGATGTTCTACCGACTCTGCTTAACCCTCCTGATGGACTCTGCTGCAACCCACACAAATCTTCGACCGCACCGGCCAGCATCTCCTGCTGACATTTGCGCCCAATGAGGGCCCGCGTCGCTATCTCCCTTTGAATCCCCAATCCCCGCAGCACCTGCCCGATTTTCTCGCCAAAGCAACCGTTGCCATGGCAGACCCGGATTTTTGGAATCATGGCGGGGCCGTGCTGGATGGCTGGCAGGACCCTGAAAGTCATCCAACCATCGCCCAAAAACTGGTCTCTGATCTGTTGCTTTACAATGAGCCGCCCTCCTTAAAGCGTGCCTTGCGTGAACGGATCCTTGCCGCGCAGATCACTGCCAAGTTTGGCCGGGAGCAAATCCTGGAGTGGTATCTGAACTCAGCCAACTACGGAAATGAGGCTTATGGTATAGAGGCAGCTGCACAGCTCTACTTTGGCAAATCGGCTTCCGAGTTGACGCCGATCGAGTCTGCCTTGCTGGCGGCAACAAGCCAAACGCCGAGTTTGAATCCTTTCGATGCAGAAGAACTGGCCCTTCAACGCGGCCAGCAGACGATCCAATTAATGAAGGCGCTGGGGCTTATAACGAGCGATGAAGCGGCCAGTGCACTGGCCGCCCCGGCTCCCACTCCTCTCCCGGGAGGAAAAAAGCAAAGCATTGATGGAGCGGTCGCCCCGGCCTTCATCAATCTCGTCCTTCATCAGCTCGACCAGCAGTTCACCCGCGATCGGATCGAACGCGGCGGCCTGAAGATTATCACTACCCTCGATTACGATTTGCAGCGGCAGGCGAGCTGCACAACCCTGGTCTATACTGCGCGGCTGGCAGGTGCTCCCGATCCCACGGGGTCGTGCACAGCCGCGGATATGCTGCCTTCCCTGCCTGCGGGCATAACACCAACGGGCGAAAGCTCCACCAGCGCCCTGGTCTATGACCCGCTCTCCGGTCAGGTGCTGGCTGTGGTCGGCGAAACTCTGAGAGGTACCGAAAGTGCTTTTTTATCCGCTCACGATCCCGGATCGCTGATTACACCTTTTGTTTATCTTACAGGTTTCACGCGCGGTCTTAGCCCGGCTACACTGGTTTGGGACATTCCCGGCTCGACTGATATTCAGAATCCCGATCAACAGTTCCATGGTCCTGTACGAATTCGCACTGCGCTGGTCAACGATTATCTTGTATCCGCGCAGAAGATTGCCGATCAGATGGGCTCGGATGCCATCAACCGAACGGAGGCTTCCTTTGGACTTGAGCAGGGCCAGGCCACTTTGCTCGATCTCGCCGCCGCTTACGGGATTTTTGCAGCACAAGGGGTACGGTACGGTCAGCCCGGCCCATCAACCGTGCTGCGCGTCGAAGGGTTGGATCGTTCTGTCTGGCTGGATTTAACCAACCCGCAGGCCCAACCCGTGGTCACACCGCCGCTGGCTTATATGATGAACAATATACTCAGCGACGAACCCGCTCGCTGGCCTTCACTCGGGAATCCAAATGACCTCGAAATCGGGAGGCCCATCGGGGCAAAGATCGGCCAGACCGGTTCGGGGTTGGATTCCTGGACAATCGGGTACACGCCTTCGATGCTCGTTGCCGTGTGGACAGGCGTGCACACACCTGGTTCCGCCCGCCTGGACTCCCGGGTTTCAAGCGGCCTTTGGAATGCTTTGATGCGCGCCGCTACACAATCAACACCTGCAGACGGCTGGTCAATTCCCGCGGGCGTTACCACGCTGGAAGTCTGCGATCCATCGGGTCTGTTGCCTACCGCGGATTGCCCCTCAACAGTGGATGAAATATTCCTGAGCGGTAATGAACCCGCCCAATCTGATAACTTATTTCGCAAGTATGAAGTGAATCGCGAAACAGGCTTCCTTGCCACAGTATTCACACCCCCGCAGCTGATTGAAGACAAGGTCTTTATGATTGTTCCTCCCGAGGCGCTTTCCTGGGCAAAGTCTGCCAATATCCCGCTGCCTCCCACTTCCTACGATGCCATACAAGCCTCGCAGATCAATCCGGATGTGAACATCACGTCGCCGTCCATGTTTACGAACCTGAGCGGCCGGGTCCAACTGAAGGGAACTGCCTCAGGCGCGGACTTTGACCATTACCGCATTCTGGTCGGCCAGGGTCTTAATCCACAGGAGTGGATTCAAATCGGCAGCGATTCGGCCACGCCGATACAAAATGGCATTTTGGCTACCTGGGACACAAGTGGCTTTAACGGGTTATATGCCGTACAGCTGCAGGTGATACGAACGGATCAGAGGGTGGATGCTGCGGTAACCCAGGTTACGATAAATAATAAGTAGTGCTTATGCCCTCCCTTTCAGACAAGCTTAAATCGCTCGGGGTTAAAGTTGCAACGGATATCCCTGCCCCCAAACCGGAGGAGCATTTCGACATTAACTCGGTGCTATCCGGTGTGCTCCTGCCTACCTTGTTGGGCGAGACCTTTATGTATGAAGAACGCTTCGCCTCGGACTATCACCACGGGCGCGCACCCATCCGTATCGCGGCCCCGCTCGATGTAATGTCTGCCTGGGCCGCCGATGCACGCCTGCGCGAACTGCCGATCGAATCCTTTGCTTTTCTTGATACCGAAACTTCCGGGCTGGCAGGCGGCACCGGAACTTATGCATTCCTGGTGGGTGTGGCACGCTTTGCGGAAAGCGGTGAGTTCGTCCTGCAGCAGTTCTTCATGCGCGATCCCTCCGAGGAGCCGGCCATGCTCGAAGGGCTGGCCCAATTCCTCGCGCCTGCTCATGCCCTGGTCACGTTCAACGGCAAGGCCTTCGACGCTCCTTTGCTCGCCACACGCTACAGGCTGCACAACATACCCATCCCGTTCAAGGACTTCGCCCATCTCGACCTGCTTCCGCTGGCCCGCCGCCTGTGGCGCGACCGGTTGGAATCCCGCACTTTGAAATATCTCGAGGAAAATATTCTGCAGGCACCGCGCACCATCGAGGAGGTGCCGGGATATGAAATCCCGTACCTTTATTTCGATTACTTGCGCGACGGCGACGCACGCCCGTTGAAAGGTGTTTTCTACCATAACGCCATGGACGTGGTGGCTATGGCCGCCCTGCTAAGTCATACGGCCGCATTGCTGGCAAATCCGTTTCACGAAGTCATTGAGCATGGCCTGGATGTTATCGCGCTGGCAAAACTCTATGAAGATCTCGGGCAATGGGATACCGCTGCGCGTCTGTTCGAGCGGGGATTGGAGATGAGCCTTGACGAAGCTGATTTCTGGAAAGCCGTCGGTCGCCTTTCGGTGCTGCAAAAGAGGCGAGGTGATTTCGTGGACGCCCTCCGGCTTTGGGAGAAAGCTGCCTCCGAAGGCCACATTTATGCCTACGTCGAACTGGCCAAATATCATGAGCACAGGCAGCGCGATGTAAAGACCGCCCTGCAATGGACAAAGTCGGCGCTCAAAGCAGTTGCCGGCGCGGAAATGCCGGCCTACATTCGCAAGCATTGGCAGCAGGAGTTGAAGCACCGCCTCGCAAGACTGGAAGCAAAATCGAAATGATATAATCGCTGCAACTTAAGGAGGAGCCATGCAGATCACCGTATCCACCCGGCAGGGAAATGTGCCTGTAACGGTCGTACAGCCGCACGGCGATGTGGACGCGTCCAATTACAGTGAGTTGGTCGGCAAAGTTGAATCATTACATAAGGATGGGGCGCAGGATTTCCTGATAGACCTGAGCGATGTGCCTTATATGTCCAGCGCCGGGCTGGTGGCCCTGCATAGCATCGCGATCATGCTGCGCGGAGAGAAGCCGGCTGACCCTCAGTCTGGGTGGGCAGCGCTCAAGTCCATGGATCGTTCGCGTGAGCGCGGCATGCAAAAACACGCCAAGCTGCTCAGTCCCCAGCAATATGTGGCAGAAACGTTCGAAAAAGCAGGGTTTACGCAGTTCTTCGAAATCTTTACAGATATACAGAAAGCCGTTGCAACTTTTTGATCATAGTGAGGTTGTAACATGCGCGCCTGGGTTCATGGCGCGCTTCTGATTCCGTCGAAGATTGGAGGACAGCGATGAAACGCAACCTGGGTATCTATTTTATTGCAGGCCTGGTTACCATAAATGTCCTGCTTTGGATGTTCTTTGGGCCGACCACGGGCCAATCAAAGAATTTTCCCCAGCAGGAGCTGGCCGAAACGTTATCATCCAGCGCAATGATCCTGTGGGCCAGCGGGATTTTTCTTTCGAACAAGCCGCGCTTTCTGGAGTCCTACTTTGGGGGCCTCGATCGCATGTATGTCATTCACAAGAACATCAACATACTGGCATTGCTCCTTATCGTGGTCCATCTCATCATCGTGCCCACTACGGATAAGGGCGGCCCGGGCGTATGGATCGCCTGGGTCACCTTCCCTTCCATTTTGATTCTGGTGCTCCTGACGGTTTCGCCGCGCGTCCCACTGCTAAGCAACATTGCCCGTCTTTCTTATGATAAGTGGCGCGATCTCCATAAATACATGGGCGCGTTGTTTATGCTTGGTGCGACGCACATGCTGATGGTCCAACCGCTGATCATGAATGCGCCGGTCGTATTCACCTACGTCGCGACGATCATCGCCATCGGTGTGCTGGCCTACCTTTATAAACAATTCTTATGGGAACGGCTCAGAAAGCGTTATGCATATGTGGTGCAGGCTGTGAAGAAGTTGAACGGGACGGTAGCGGAAGTGACGCTTCACCCACAGAACGCCAGGGTGGCTCACCGGGCCGGGCAGTTCCTTTACGTGTATTTTGATTCCGACAAAACGCTTAAAGAGCCGCATCCCTTTACCATCAGTTCTGCGCCGCACGAAGACGATTTACGTTTGTCAATCAAAGCCAGCGGCGATTGGACCCAGCACATGCACGAGCACCTGCAAGCGGGCGCAACCGCTTTTGTGGATGGTCCCTACGGTGAATTCAACTTTAGAACCGGGAGCCAGAAACAGATCTGGATCGCGGGTGGCATCGGCATCACGCCTTTTATGAGTTGGATGCGTGACTTCGACTCAAAACCGCATGGCCGGGAGATCGATTTCTTTTACACAACAACCGTCCCAGAAGAGGCTTTATTCATAGACGAAATAGATAAGGCTAAAATGCATACCGGCTTCCGCGCGTTCGTGTCACATTCGGTGCGGGACGGTCGCTTGAGCGCCGATAAGCTGCTGGCAGCCAGCGGCGACCCGGCAGGCAAGGATATTTATATGTGTGGTCCGGCGCCGATGGTGGAGGCGTTCCGCCTGGCATTCATCTCGAAAGGGATCCCCGCTGGCAGGATTTATTATGAAGAGTTCAATTTCCGCTAGGCGGAAAAAACGGAAGTATCCTTACACACTTGGCGGAATGCACAAAGAATTTGAAATATCTCCTACGGGAGAAACGCCGGGATATCACCCCCGGGGACAAGGGTCACTGATTTACCGGTCTGGATATCGGTTGCACAGACATCAAAACGCCCGACATTTTGGGTGGAAAATTGAAGCAGATAACGGGAATAAAGCAGGTATCTTCCGTCCGGCGACCAGTTAATGTCCGAGTACGAAGCGTTATCTTCATCCAGCAAAACGTGCGCCTGTGTTCCATCCGGCTTGACCAGCCAGACCTGATTGCTGCTTTGTGAGCCGTTGCCCGTCACGATGTTTCTATCAATGGCGATCCAGGCACCGTCCGGCGACCATGTCGCCGAAAAATCGGTTTGCCCGCTTGACCCGCCCAGGTCTATTGTTTGAGCGGAATCCAATATGTATCGTTTAACGTGCAGTGTTGAAGAATCTTGTGAATTGGCTTGATTGCCAAACAGCAGAGAATCGCCCGCAGGGCTCCAGCTCTCGGGAATGATGGCTTGGCTTCCAAGCGATAAAGAGATACTGCGGCCATCTTTTAAGTGATAGATAACCAGTGTGTTGTTGGCCGCAGAAATATAACTCATCCATTGACCGTCCGGCGAGAATTTAGGCGCGGAGCTTGCGAACGTTTGATCCTGAAAGACCGGCAGAGTTTTGCCGGTTTCCAGATCCAGCCACCAAATGCTGAACCGGGGTATGGAAGAATCCTGCGCATTGTCGAGGCGCTCATATGCTATCTTTTTACCGTCCGGATACCATTCGGGTGAATCACATTCGGCTTGAGGACAGTCCAATACCAGGTGACTTTGCGTTCCATCCGCATTGATCGCCCAGATCGAGGTGCCGCCCCCGGTTTTAAAGACAGTATATAAAAGTGTTTTCTGGTCCGGTGCAACCGAGTAGCCGGTTATGCCAGAAGGCACCTGTGTATATTGTATGGGGTTTCCTCCCGCCAGCGGCTGCGCGAACAATTGGTCCCAGCCCGAACGATCTGAAGCGATATAAACCACCTTACCGCGGCTGATGTCAAAATTCGATGCAGTGGACTGCTCCGGCGATTTTAAGTTTGAATATGAGTTTTGATTTGCGGGAGATTGCGAGACAACAGAAGAGAATTTAAAAGAATTCAGCGCGCTGACCGTCAGGCCGACGCCAAGACCCGATACAATAACCGCGCTGATCAGAGGGGTATAAAGGCTGAAGCGCGAGAGCACGTCGTTGCGCGAAATTAAGCGCACCCCATGCACCATGGCAAGACCAATCCCGATCAGGACCAGGGCCAGGCCAATGCTAAAGGCCAGAATTAAAAGCATACCGAACGGGATCCGGTTCAGCGCAACAGCGACCAGGAGTATGGCGATCGCATCCGGACATGGAATTAGCCCGCCACTGACCCCCAGGGTAAGCAGTGATTTCCAGGTCACCTGGCCCGCAGGCAGCGCGTGTGAATGTTCGGGATGGGAATGATCGCCATGTGCATGTTCATGGGAAAGAGAACCGTGAGTATGAAGCACACCCGCCCCTTGCAGGTGAGTTTGAGAGATGGTAGCGGACTTGATCGAGATCGCCTTTAGCTGTTTCCTGTTTTGTTGGGCCGCAAACCAGGCAGTAAGGTCATGTCGCCTTTGGATCAATAAGTTCACGCCGAATCCAATCACGAGCAGGCCTGAGATCACCTCCAGCCACGGGACAATTAGGGCCGGGAGGATATAGTGGGATGCAAACAAAGTAATTAACCCCAATATTAAAACCGAGCCGGTATGGGTAACCGTCACGATCAATCCAAGAAAAACCGCATCCCAGGTCCTTCCCTGTGAGCCGATCAGATAAGCGCCTACCAATGCCTTCCCATGGCCGGGAGTCATGGCATGCAGGCTGCCCAAAGCCAGCGATAATAGGAAGGCACTGACCAAGAAGAGCGGGGAAAACTGCCCCGTCTTGACAAGCCCGGTCAATGCAGAGGTGAGCGCACTTGCGCCGCCTGATGAACCCTGAGGTTGAGCCGCGTTGGCGAGACTCACGGCCGCTTGAGAAACTGTGTATGTGAAACCGGGCAGATTAGGTGTACCGCTGTTCCAGGATGTTAACGCCGCCATCCCGCTGCTGGGTACAGAGCCGGCGTCATCCGGAAAATGCAGGCTTGTATCGAGCAGCCCGTTGCTTTGCGATGGTTGATCGAAGGAGAATCCCTGTTCGCCGGTAAGACCAAACCAGTTAAGGCTGTTGGATTCAAGATGAGAATTGTGGATCTGCAGTGCATACTGACCGGTTAACTTCCCCGGCCAGCTAAACAGTAGATCGACTTCAATCGCGTCATCTCCCGCACGCAGGGCATCCACACTGGAGGGCCAATGAATATTCTGCACCTGGTATTGACCCAAAGGCTGGCCGTCAAGCGCAACGGACAAACCCGAAAGAAAAGGCGAAACCCAGGCCTGCGCTTCCGCGCTGCTGATGGAGCCGTTCTGATCCTGATCGGTGGCCCCCCAAACGGCGTCCGCAAGGAAGGGACCGGGCGCGATTTTCCATTGGATTTGAATCCCGGTCTCATTAATTAGAATGGACTGGCTCTGGGCGTACATGTCCGCCGGGTGAGCGCTGGCCGAACGAGCAGGCAATAAGAACCATAGGAAGATTAAAAATAGAGCCGCCCATCTGAACGGAGGGCGCAGACGGGGGTTATTTCGCTTATTTGTCATCATAGCGTGGATGTCTTATACCTGATAAGAAATACAATAAAATTTCCGTGTGCGTGTAAAGACTCCTAAGAGGCTTCCGAAGTCCGGGGGTAAGGCCCCTGTCCGATAGCATCGCCGGTCTCCGGACCAAAAAGTGGACGCCATCTTCCCAATCGTGCTTGATGCACTATCAATGCGGTGGCGATGAGAGTCGAGATCGGCACAGCGGCAATCAATCCCAATGAACCCACCAGCGTGCGCACGATCTCCTCCGCCAGGAATTCTGAGTTAACAAAATAGCTGTAACTTCCGTTGCCCAGCGTGAAGATCAATAATAATGGCAGTGAGGCGCCGGTATACGCCAGCACCAGCGTATTGACTGTGGCAGCTACATGATCCTGACCGATGCGCATGGCCTTTTGGAAAGTGGTCCGAAATCCAAGGGAATGGTTGGCATCGTGGATTTCAACCACAGCCGCAGACTGCGAGGTCACCAGGTCATCAAGCACGCCTAGCGCCCCGATGATCATCCCGCCCAGCAGTAGCCCGCGGGGATCGATCTGGATGGATGAAGCCTGCATGAGGTATAAGGCGTTTTCGTCGCCATAGCCCGTAAGGCGTGTAAGGGAGACAAAGAGCAGCGACAATCCGCCGGTTAGCAAAAGAGACAGCATCATGCTCAATACCGAGGCGTGGGTCTTCAAGTTCCAGCCATATGTCAGGTAAAGGGTTAGACCCAAAAGGATCACCGACCCGATCAAGCTTACCTTTACCGGATCCTCCCCCGAGAGAATATGGGGAATAATATATTCCACGATCATGAACATGCTGATCGCCAGGGCGATCAGGCTCCCCAGGCCTTTCCAGCGCCCCATAATGAGTATAGACAGCACAAAGGCTGCTAATAAAATGATCAGAGGTTGTGATCGAACATAATCCACATAATATGCTTTCAATACGTTATCGGGAGTTTTATCCACCATCACGTATACTTGATCGCCGGGCACAAAGCGGGAGTTATCCGAGCGCAGGTTGCGTTTCCCATAATCGATTTCAAAGGGAATCCCCTTATAATCGCCATCCAGGATTTCCACCCGCATGACCTGATAAAGCTGGCTTTTACCGTTGAGTTCTATCTGGCCTTCATCAACGATCTGGGTCACACGTGCCAGTACAGTCTGTGAGCCAAGGGTGGATACGCTGTTGCTTGCAAGCTGCGTAGGCTGGAAAAAATACGGGATCCCCCAAATCAAGAAAACCACAAACAACAGGAAAACAATTGCTCCTGCGAACAAAAAATAAACCGGGATCTTTTTCATATTTTCCTTTATGAGGATGTATAGTATTACAGCGCAAGGTTAGGCATAAAAACGGACAATCGGCCCAATGTTGACTTGCGATGAGATTGATAGGCGGCATAATTTCTTTTTTGATAGTAACGGACACGCTGCAAGGCGAGGGCGATGTCAAAGACAGGCAGAGGCAGAGCCGCCTTCAGCAGGATGCGAATTTGGTAAGGGGTGAGAGCGGGAGCTTGTTCTTGCAATTGGAGGCGCAAGCGAACAAGGAAATGATGAGCCAACGAGACCAAAAGCATGTGATGATGCCAACCCCACCAGCTGCGCATTTCGTAATGGTCAAAACCGACTTCGCCTTTAGCTTCTTCGAAGAGGATTTCAATGGGCCAGCGCATGCCACTCATACGCACCAATTGGCTGAGCGGTATGTCGGCAGGCGCATTGCTGAAGTAATATTTGATTTCCGTCGGATCGTCGAGGTTGCGGCGAATGATCAGCCACAGTTCCGCCGCAGGGAGATTCTGGCGCGACTCGACCACGCGCAGGAAGGCAAACTCGCAGACGATCGGGCCTTGGCTCCCTTCCTTAATGATGGCGCACAGCCAATCCTTTTTGGCGATCTTCGACACCAAGTCCTTGACCTGAAGCGGGTGCTGCTCGGGGTGGCGCAGTTGAAGCCGTGTAGGGCGACGACCATGACCGCTCCAGTGGGGCACATACAGTTTGGGAGCGGTGCGCCAAATGCGAGACGTGGACTTCACTTCGGTGAAATACCATTTGCCCATGGCGTCGATGCCATCCCGGAACGAGGGCGAATCCCCGTACAATTCGTCCGCCGCGACCCAGGAAAACGGCAAACTGTCCCGTATTTTGGCTTCTTCCACCATTTTCAGCCCTATTTCCGGCTTCGTCTGAAATTCCAGCTCTTCCGGTACCCCACACGCACGCCGTCGCTCTGCGTGTTCCTCCTCGAACCAGGCCTCTGGCATGAACAGCCGTCCTTCAATCAGGCTATAGCCCTTGCGGCTGGCATATCCCAAATACACTCCCACCTGACCATTCGCAATCTTGCCCACCGAGCCACAATATTGCGCCACCACGCCCACTGAGTCCTCCCCTTGTTTCACAACGCTCAACTCGTCGATCAGCATCACCCCGTCCTCTTCTCCCAAACTTTCTGCTACCAATCTTTGATGCACTACCACCAGCGGTTCCACATCCCACCGGCTTTGTCCCACAAAGTATTGCAAGCTCCGCACCTTCTCTCCCAGCCCCAGTGCCATCTGCTCAACATTCTTTCGCTCCGCCGAGCTCAACAGACCCCGCACGTACGCATGGCTGTGTTTCCCTTGTTCCACGCGTCCAAATGCATTGCTAAATTCGTTCATGTACTTCGCCAATTCCTTCGCACAGTGCTCCACATCTTTCTGGCTCAAATGGCAATCCGGCGCTGGACCGCTTTCCAGCAGACTCTGCCAATCTGTCCGGCGCATTTCAGTTACAATTCCTGCGGGCATGGTTTTCTTCGTCTCCTTTCCACTTGGCGGTGGTTGGAGAAAGATACCATGCCTCTCTATTTCAGGCTATTCACTTGGCCTGCCACTAACTTTGCGCTGTAATACTAATTATAGTTGGTAAAGAAAGGGAGAGGTGTTCTCTAAGAATGGGCTAATGTTATGCCAAGGTATTCCAGGCTTTTATGGATGCCAATTCCTTCCGATGGTAAAATAAAGCCGCTATAGGAGGCACGAATGGGGTCGCAGATCAATGACCTGGTTGCAATGGGGGATATCGAAACTCTCTATGAATTGATGGCAGAAGACGATAGCTGGATGGATCAACTCGACGCGGCTGAAGGGCTCGTCAAGCTTGGCGATATTCGAGGCCTGGAATTCCTGATCAGCGCGGAACAAAGCGAGGATAAGGAGATCCGTCAGGTCGCGAAAGAGATACTCGATTCTCCTGCCATCGCCCTGAAACGCGAAGAACTGGAAGCCGAAGAGAAACGTGCACTCCGGACGAAAGTGGAGATCGCGAAGAAGCGATTACAAAAAGGTGGTAAGGTCTTTCGATACAAGATGGTCTATTTACCAGCCGGTGAAATTCTGGATCAAGACCCCTCGAGTGAAGGTTTCGCAGTGCCTGCATTGACTGAGCACGGGCTTGAAGGCTGGGAAGTGGTGAACTTGATTCCACGCCGCAAACAGACGCTCGTCAGCGTGGTTGATGAAAACTATTCAGGTGCGTATTTCTTATTGAAGAAAGAAATATCCCCTGATGAAGGTGCTGAGTTGGATGAAATTTAGGAGGTAGGTATGTGTGTGTTTTGTGCTGCCATTCCCGTTGTCGCTACAACGGGCGTGAGCTTGAATGGTAAGCAACTCAAAGCAATAGGGCAAGCCAGGTCGGCTGGCGTGGAAAAACCTGAAACGAAACCCATTATGCAGGTCACAGCTGGAGTGCTTGTGCTGCTCTTTATTGGCTCCGTGACCTATCATACGCTGACGACTCTGCCTTAGATGCTGTAATCTGACTCTTCTGGAAAAATTTCAAAATCGAATAGAAAATAATTGAACTTCGTAAAGTATTGCTTGACAATTCTTGTTTTTGTTGTTATCCTATTGAAAATGATTTTCAATATCACTTAACCTTTATGTCTACTGAACTCTGGCTTGGCCAACTGCGTGAGAACGGCTACCGTCTCACCGAGGCGCCGACGCGCCGTAGTCCAGACCGTGGCGGAAAGCACGCGGGCCATCACTCCATTGGAAGTTTATGACTCGGCCCGCAAGCACTACCCTGCTCTCGGCTTGGTTAGTGTTTATCGGACGCTGGAAAGGCTGGAAGCTCTGCGTCTCGTCCAGCGCGTCCACCAGCCGCAGGGCTGCCAGGCATTCATAGCCGCCAGTGAGGGTCACCAACATCTATTGCTGTGCCAGCGCTGTGGTCGCGTAACTTTCTTCGAGGGCGACGATCTTGACAATCTCATTAGCAAGATTTCAAACAAGACCGGCTATCTGATCCGCGAGCACTGGCTTCAATTATTCGGTCTCTGTGAAAAATGCAAAAAAACAAGCCCAAAGTAGACGGACGAAAGATGAGAAAAACTCTATTGGTATTGGGGGTTATGGTTGCCACAATTCTCGGCGGCTGTTCCGGGACGAGTAACAACGGCGCGCAGGCAGGCGGTTTGCGCGTCCTGGCAACCGAGACCTTCCTGGGCGATATGGCACAAAATGTGGCAGGCAGCCGTCTCAAGGTGGATATTCTGCTGCCGGTGACCGTTGACCCGCACGAGTTCCAACCCACGCCTCAGGACGCAATCAAGATCGCTGTGAGCCAGGTGCTGATCGTCAATGGATTAGGATACGAAACCTGGTTAACGAAGACGCTCGAAAACAGCGGGGGCCAGCGTCTCGTCGTAGTGGCAACCACCGGGCTAAGTCCCAATCCTGATCCTTCCGGCCAGCATCCGGATGGCGACCCGCACATGTGGATGAATCCGCTGAACGTGGTGCAGTACGTGGAAAATATTCGCGACGGGCTTATACAGGCCGACCCGGCAGGCAAAGATACCTATACTGCGAATGCACAAGCCTATATCGCCCAACTCAAGGATCTGGACCAATGGGTTAAGACCCAGGTGGCACCACTCCCCCCCGAAAAGCGCCTGTTGGTCACCAATCATGATGCGCTTGGCTATTTCTCACAGGCCTATGGTTTCAAGGTTGTGGGAGCGGTGATTCCCAGCGTGACCAGCGAGGCCTCCCCTTCCGCTCAGCAGATGGCAGCCCTGATCGATACGATCAAAAGCAGCCACGCGCGTGCTATTTTTTTGGATATCGGTGAGAACCAGAACCTGGCCCGCCAGATCGCATCCGAGAGCGGTGCTAAGGTCGTCTCCGATCTATATGTTGAAACTATTTCGGCGCCTGGTGGCCCCGCAGGCACCTACATTGAAATGATAAAGCACGACGTCACCGCGATCGTGGAAGCCTTGAAGTGATTGCAAACACAAGATCGGAATCCGGAATTTGAATGTCTGATACTCCTCATCGGCTTGAAGTACAAAATATCACGGTCGGCTACGGCGATAACGTCGTTCTGCATGACTTGACGTTCTACGTGCCGCACGGCGCACGGGTGGCCGTGGTCGGCCCAAATGGCGCAGGAAAGTCCACATTGTTCAAAGCGTTGGTCGGACTCCTGCCTCTCCAGGCAGGCAAGATCTTTATTCATGGCCTGTCCCTCAACACCCATAAAGACTGCGTGGCTTATGTACCTCAGCGCGAAGAAGTCGACTGGCGCTTCCCGGTCACCGTAAGGGATGTAGTCATGATGGGACGCTATGATCGACAGGGCTGGTTTAGGCGCAGTTCGCGTACAGATAAACAGGTTGTGGAAAGAAGCCTGGCACAGATGGGCATCGGAAATTTCTCCGGGAATTCCATTAGTGATCTCTCCGGAGGGCAACAACAGCGCGTCTTCCTGGCCCGCGCCCTGGCGCAAGAGCCTCACATTCTCTTGATGGACGAGCCTTTCACAGGTGTGGACGTGGTCACACAGGAAGCCACGCTAAAGCTCCTGGATGATCTGCGTGAAGCAGAGGTCACCGCCATGATCTCTACACATGACCTAAATCTAGCCGCCACCAAGTTCGACTTGATGCTTCTTCTGAATCATCAACTGATCGCGATCGGGGAACCTGGCGAGGTGCTCAAACAGGAAAACCTCGCAAAGGCCTTTGGCCGCCAGCTTATGATCCTGCCCGATGGAACAGCCGTGGTGGACGACTGCTGCCCACCGGAAGACTAATCATATGGATTGGCTTTTGCAACCCTTCACTTATGAGTTCATGCAGCGCGGCATGCTGGCGTCGGTGATCGTCGGCATGCTGTGTGCGGTCATGGGCACCTATGTCGTCCTGCGCGGAATGGCCTTCCTGGGCGATGCGCTGGCCCATGCCATCCTGCCCGGAATTGCGGTCGCCTATCTTTTGAATGGGAGCCTGCTTGTTGGCGCCCTGGTCGCGGCCATCCTGATCGCTTTGATCATCGGGCTTTTTTCAAGGCAGGGAACGGTCAAAGAGGATACAGCCATCGGCATTCTGTTTGCGGCCGCACTTTCGTTGGGCGTAGCCCTGATCAGTTCCATCAAGACCTATGCAGTAGACTTGAGCCACATTCTTTTTGGGAATGTGCTGGGTGTTTCCACCAGCGACCTGTGGCTGACTGCCGGCCTGGGATTGCTGATCCTGCTCACCGTGGTTTTTCTCTACAAGCCCTTTCTCGTTATTTCCTTTGACCCGGTCCTTGCAGCAACCATGCGTCTACCTACTGACCTCTTGCAGAACCTGATGCTGGTGCTGCTCGCCCTGACGGTCGTGGTCTCGCTCCAGACAGTAGGTGTGGGTCTGGCCGCCGCCATGCTGATCACGCCGGCCGCTACTGCCTATTTGATGACCCGCCGTCTCGCCTCCATGATGGCCCTTTCAGCTGCACTTGGCGCTTTGTCATCCATCATAGGTTTGTATCTCAGCTATTACCTCAATGTCGTTTCGGGCTCTGCCATCGTTTTGACCGCGACCTTGTTTTTTGTGCTTGCTTTTCTTTTTAACTCGCGCCGAGGGATCTTAAGGCGACGAATAAATACCTGATGATGTGGTTTCTAAGACTCATCTCAGGTTAGGTGATTAATATTCCTTGTTGCTTAATCGATTGCCTGGCAGGACTGGCTTCTGTGGTACGCTGCCGGTATTGAATTGGTTTACAGGCTAATAGGAATTGATCATATGAAGCAAGTAACTCCCCTGACCGAATATCATTATCCAAAAATTACATTGGGGTTCACGTGGCTGGCAGTCATTCCCCTCAGTGCCTGGGCCATCTCGACCATTTATATACCCTTGTTCAGCGAGCACTTGAATCAAATTGAAAATTGGGCTGTGACTTCAACCATCCTGATTCTGATGGGATTGTCCCTGGTTTGCCATGCTTTAGCGCACCTGGTTGCCGCGCGGATGTCGCGCAACAGGACTCCGGATCAGATGGCGATTTTTATTTTTGGAGACGCGGCACAAAGCTGGCCTGCAACCAGCTCCGGCTGGAATGAGGCTTTGATCGCAAGCGCCGGACCGTTCATCAATATCCTGCTGGGCGGCTCGGCCTATCTGTTATGGAATGCACAAATCAATGTCTTTCTCAATCTCGTTACACTTTTTATCTATGTTTTCAACGTCTGGTTATTTGTCATCAATCTTTTGCCCGCCTTCCCCATGGATGGCGGCCGTATCCTCAGGGCCGGCTTGCAAAGCCTGATCACGCCGCCCTCCTCGGTAACGATCCTGATCAGGCGTTTCGGATTCATCGTTACTCTGGCCCTTACCGTCTGGGGGATCATTTTATATCTTCAGAACTCCCGCTTCAGCCCGCAGACGGCGCTGATCACCTTTGCGCTTGCAGTCATCCTGTTGGACGGACTGAGAATACGAGCTGCGTTGGACGAGGAGCCCGCAGGTCGCGTCGAACCGCACATGAAATTGCGCTGGCTGCGTCTCTTAGGGTTCTCCCTGCTCGGCCTGGTCATGTTGGGCGCTTTCTCCTCCACTCTGATGACGAACAATGGTCTGGACGCGCCCGGGGTGGCGCTCTCGGTTGAACCCATGGTGAATGTCCCAGCTCAATATCGCCATACTCACAAGGGCACCTTTATTCTCACCACCGTGATTTCACACGCCCCGATCCTTACCGGCGAATGGATGCTGGCGCAGGTTGATCCCGCGGTAAAGGTCGTCCCGCCGGAGGTCGTCGTGCCGAAAAACACCACCGTGCAGGAACAGGCCCGGCAGGACTACCAAATGCTGGATGACAGCGAGGCCACTGCCATCACGGTCGGTCTGCGGCTTGCCGGTTATCAGACACAAATGATCGGCAAAGGCGTCAGGGTGGTCAGCATCTTGCCAGCGAGTCATGCAAATGGCCTTCTGCAGGTTGGGGATGTGATCACGGCCATGAATGGCAAGCCGGTTGGGACTACACAGGATCTGATCGGAAAGGTCAGCGCACAATCCGGCAAGAGTCCCGTTCAACTGGAAGTGGAACGGGATCAAGCCAAAATGGAGGTAACGGTGCCGCTGCTCCCCCCGGCTTCGTCTTCCGATACGCCCAAGATTGGGATCACGATCGCTTCGGCTGGTTTTGATTTCAAGCCGCCTTTCCCGGTTTCGATCGTGACGCAAAAGATCAGCGGCGGCCCATCTGCGGGATTGATGTTCACACTGACTGTTGATAACGCCCTCTCGGCGCAGGACCTAACCGGCGGAAGGAAAATCGCGGGCACCGGTACCATCAACCTGGATGGGACGGTTGGGCCAATCGGCGGCGTGAAGCAAAAAGTACCCGCGGCCGAAGCGACCGGGGCTCGTTACTTCCTATGTCCCGTCGAGAATTACGCCGAGGCAGTGTCGGTGGCGAGGAATATTAAAGTGATCAAGATCGCGACCGTGCAGGATGCGCTTGCTTTCCTGCATAGTCTGCCAGCACAGTAGAACCCTTTCATGAATTTGTTCAAGGATAGTGGATCATACGGAAGACACTTTACTTGAAATGAAAACCTCCGCCCTTTTCTTCGTGGCTATTTTTTCCCTGAACGTCTATGGTTGTTCGGTGAATGTGGCCGGGCCGGATATCTCTTCCACTGCTCAGCAGCCAGTTTCAGCCTCCCCTGTCATTCCAACATCGCCGCCCAGTTCGGGAACTGTCCCGCCGCAAACCTCACCAACGCCTGTTTCGCCTCTTACTGTAAAGATCCCTGTTACATGGGCAGACCTGAAGCTGGTCGGGAAATTGGTCTTTACCAGTGCCAGCCTCCAGCAGGACAATCCGGCTTTGAGAATCCAGGTTCTTGATCTGGCTACCGGCCAAATATCCACTTTGTTCCAGACCACAGGCCTTTCCTGGATTTATTACATGAGCGCCTCTCCAACCGCAGGGCAAATCATAATGTCTTATTCCCCGCCCCCGGGCAATACTGCTCCGAGCCAGCAGGCGCTCTATTCTCTGCCTTTGGATGGTTCGAAGCTCCCGCAGTTGTTGTTAATTCCCCCCTCGACCAACGATCTATACCTCCAGGCGGAATGGTCTCCGGATGGAAGATATATCTATTATGTTCATTCGACCGCCACCCCCCAAGTCGCCGGTCAGTTGTACCCTATCTATGAGATCTTCAGGATGGCATATCCCGGCGGCCAGCCGGAGAAGGTTGCCCGTTACGCGTTCTGGCCCAGAATTTCCTCCGATTCGTCACGGCTTGTTTATGTTTCGAGCAACCCGAAGGATGGGAGGAACAACCTCTTTATAGCAAACGCCGATGGAAGCAATGCGCGCCAGGTCATGTTAACCGGTCCTCAGGTTCCTGACATAATTGATGCCCCGATATTTTCTCCGGACGGAAAAACGATTCTGTTCAGTGCCCCTTCTCCTGCGCCGGCCTATCAACCGAATTGGCTTGAGAAACTGATGGGCATTCAGGTTGCGGAGGCTCATGTTGTCCCTTCGGAGTGGTGGTCGGTGCCGCTTAGCGGAGGCGTTCCCAAACAAATGACCCATATCCAGTCACCGGCATTGTTCGCCAGCATTTCACCCGATAGGCGGCTGATCGCCAGCTATAGTGGAAATGGGCTCTTCATTGTGAAACCCGATGGCAGCGGGCTGACAACCCTGATCCCAGATTTGGGCGGATTGGCCGGAATGGTAAGCTGGCTGCCCTGATGTTCCTCCATCGGACCATATGTCCTGCACCCGTCCCCTTAATCGGAATCTAAGATGCGAGTGATAAGCTTCTCGCGCTCGTTGATAAATTAAGTAGAATAGTCATCATCATCAACTTTAGCCAAGGAAGGAGATCATCATGAACAGAAAGGTATTGTCCGTAGCCTCTTTGGTCGCTGCAATGGCTCTCATTTGCAGTTATCAGATCGCCTCTGCCCACACGACCATCCACGTGGGAGATTATGACGTGGAAGTTGGCTGGGTGGATGAGCCCCCCATCGTCGGTCAGCGCAATGCGGTGGTTGTGAATGTTACGAATACCAAATCGACCGACTCGGTTGTGGATATCTCCAAGTTGACGGTAGATGTTAATTACGGAGGCCAAACCAAGACCCTCACATTGCAGCCTTTGAGCGAAGATACCCAAAATCAATACGTTGGACCCATCCTGCCGCTGGTAGCCGGGCAGTATACAGTGCAGTTGAGAGGCCAGTTGGACAGCACGAATATCAGCTCGGATGTGCAGCCTGAAGAAGTGGTTCCTGCAGATACGTTGGCCTTTCCGAGCGCCCCTGCCTCCCAATCCCAGAATAGCGGCCTGGGGTTGACCGGTTGGTTATCGGTGATCGGCTTGATTGCAGGACTATCCGGCTTGATCCTGGCCTTGCTTGCTTATCGAAAAACCGGTTAACCGCAGAAGACCAGAAGAACCAGCCTCCAAAAACTCCAATATGCAAATTCGAAGGCAGCATCTATTGCTGGTGGCAGTGCTACTGCTTTATTGTGCATGGGCAGTAACACCTGCCTATGCACATGCGCTTTTGTTACGCTCCAACCCTGCCGCAAATGCCGTCCTGGCCGAAGCCCCGGCCCAGATTGAGCTTTTTTTCAGCGAAACCGTCGAACCCAGCCTGAGCACCATTTCAGTCTTTGATTCAAGCGGCAAAGCGGTTGACCTGGGGGATGTGCGTGTGGACCCTAATGACCCCACACGCATGACGGTATCGCTGGGGTCCCTGCCTGATGGAGTTTATACGGTTGCCTGGAAGGCCATATCAGCCACTGATGGCCATCTCACAAGTGGGTCATTCCCCTTCGCTATCGGCAATGGAAACGCAGCCGCCCTGGCAGCTCAAACCACGAAAAACAGCGCACAACTTCCGGCAAGCGCACTGATCTCGAAATGGCTGTTACTGGCTACCCTGGCCATCCTCGTAGGGCAGTCTTCGTTTATCGTTCTTGTCTGGAAACCGACCCTTAATGCGGCAGACGGGCAGTTACTGGCAGACATGCATGAGCCACCGGTGTGGGCAATTATTTTAAAATTTGCCCTGGTGGGATTAATAATCGGCTTGGCCATGAACATCCTTTCAGAAGCCGGTCAGGCAACCGGGAACGAACTGGCCTGGCCTTGGGCCCGCGAGACAAGCCGTGTTGTGCTAGATACGCGTATAGGCGTGATCTGGCTGGCCCGCCTGGGGCTGGCCTTGATCTTTGTTTGGTTGGTCAAGAGCCAGCCTGCCAGTTGGAAACGATGGGCGGGATTTGGCGCCGGTCTTGCTCTGCTGTTGAGTATCAGTCTCACCGCGCATGCCGCCACCGAGGCGCACCCAACCATCCCGGTCTTGAGCGATTGGATCCACCTGATCGGCATGAGCTTCTGGCTCGGCGGCCTGGTTTACCTTTTTACCGGTCTGCGAGAGATCCGGGGGCTGGAAGGAGTACTGAAAACCCGGCTTACTTCCATTTGTATCGAGCGTTTCTCGCTCATGGCGCTGGTAAGCGTGGCCGCCATCGGAGTCACCGGCCTTTACGCGGCCTATCTGAGGGTCGGCTCAATTCAGGCGCTTTATACTTCAATCTATGGAGAAGCCCTTCTGCTCAAGCAGGTATTCGTGGGGGCGCTCCTGGTACTGGCCGCGATCAACCTGCTGGTTATCTCACCGCGCCTGAAAAAAGCACAGCTTGCGGGTACAAGCGAAACAGCGGTTGCAGCGCACTTTGGAAAAATGGTGCTGGCCGAGATCATCCTCGGCAGCTTGCTTTTGGCAAGCGTCAGCCTGCTCACCTACCTGCCGCCCGCCAAGATCACGCCGCCTTCTTTTGACCTGAACAATTCGACTTCTGCAGACGACCTCCATATCAGTATCAACATATCCCCAGGGACGGTCGGTCAGAACACGTTTACCGTCAACCTGACATCCAATGGACAGCCCGTCGAAACCGTCAAAGAAACACTCCTGCGCTTCACTCCCGGCCAGCAAAATGTTTCACCGTCCGAGGCGCAGCTCCTCGGGCAGGGCAACGGAACATACTCGACCAAGGGAAGCTATCTCAGCCTGCCTGGCAACTGGCAAGTACAGGTTGTGGTGAGACGCGAGAATAAATTCGATACCTTTGCCAACTTCAATTTTTCGGTAACTCCGCCGGGTGCGAACCGGGAAAGTGCCAGGACGCCTAATTTTGCCGGCGGATTTATCTTGTTGGATGGGCTGTTATTCGCGCTTGCGATGCTTCCACTCGGAGGAAACCGTGCCTTCCGGTTTGGGACGATGGGTCTGCTGACCATGATCCTCCTGGGAACAGGCCTCTACTATCTGACCCGCCCTGTGACAGCAGATAATGCCCAGGCCAACCCAATAGCGCCAAATCCCCAATCCATCGCCGCCGGGAAGGCAGTATACGAGGCTCATTGTGTGGTATGTCATGGAGAATCCGGAAAAGGAGACGGGCCGCTCGGCCTGACGTTGGTCCCGCGTCCGGCCGACCTCACCATTCACGCCGTCCCCGGCGTTCACACCGATGCCCAACTCTTTGATTGGATCACCAACGGCTTTCCGGGGTCGGCCATGCCGGCCTGGAAAGGCAATTTATCAGATACTGATCGATGGAACCTGGTTAACTTTATTCGCACGTTTGCACCGAAGACCCAACCCTGATGAAGGCTCGTAAGACCTTTCTCTGCTTTGGAATAATCATCGCCGTGATCCTGGACAGTTGCTCCGTTCAAATCTCTCCACAGGTCCCACCGGGCATTAACTTCACTGGTTCGGAGCAATCTCAAAAGAAGATCCCGTTGGTCTGGAAGGATATGGGCCTGCAGGGTAGGCTTGTTTACATTTCTTCAAGCTTTGGCTCTAACAATGGCGGCTTATCCAACCTGATCGCTGTCGATATTCTCGATCTCAGCAGCGGGCAAATCATAACCATCTTCGATGCCCCTGCCGGTGATTGGATCGACTTTGTGAGCGCCTCGCCGGATGGCAAACAAGTAGTGATGGAGTATCTGCCGGGCGGCGACAGTGCTTCTTCCGGATCCAAACAAGAGCTGCTCTACGCCATGCCGCTGGATGGCTCCCAGTCTCCACGATTGATCCTTGCCCCTCCTACCCCCGCCGATCTTTATTATCAACCGGTCTGGGCGCCAGATGGCGCGTATATCTATTTTTCCCATGTAGACCTGCGGGCTTCATCTGCATCATCAGGCCAGGCTTTTCCGGATTATGAGTTGTCCCGTATGGCTTATCCCAATGGCCAACCCGAAAAACTTGTAGATCACGCTTTTTGGCCGCGACTATCTTGGGATGGCTCGTATCTTTCATATGTAACAGTGGATCCTGTGGACGGGTCGAACCGGCTCTTTGTTGCAAATGCCGATGGGGTGGGTTCGCGCCAGGTTGTGCTCTCCGGCCCGTATATTCCGAAGATCATTGACTCGCCCTTCTTTTCTGCAGACGACCGTACTATCTTCTTCAGCGCGGCCAGTCCCGGCGCCGCCTTCACGCCAGCCTGGGCGGAGAGGATTTTTGGGATTACCATCGCCTCCGCTCACGTGGTTCCGTCTGATCTATGGTCTGTCCCAATTAATGGCGGGACGCCCACCCGGTTAACTAACATAGCTGCATTGGGTCTGTTTTCAAGTTTTTCCCCCGACAATCAGCACATCGCTCTTTATACGGGCCGGGGCGTTTTGGCTATGAACCCTGACGGGGGTGATCTGACCACATTGGTCAGCGATATTGGAGGCATACCCGGCTCCCTAAGTTGGATACCCTGATCAGACAACGATAAGGCAAGAATAAAAGATTTCACATGGGATACAATCCCACCATGACTAAAATTGGCCTTGCCCCTTTTTATATGATCGTTCTTTTGGCCTTATGCGGCTGCTCGATTAACACGGTTCAGTCCGCTCCGCCCACGCCTCCACCCCAAACTATTAGTACCCCACCGCCTGGCACCAATGGCGGAACCTCCCCTCTGCCGGGTGCCACGACAATTCCGGTTACCTGGGGCAGTTTAAATCTCACCGGGAAATTGGTTTACACAGCCGCGGTGATTCAAAATAATCAACTTTTGGTGAATGTTGAAGTCCTTGATCTTGCAACAGGCGTTGTCAAAACGATTTTTCAAACCCCGGACGGCGCCTGGGTGGATGCTGTAACTGTCTCTCCGGACAACACGCAGTTGATCCTGTCATATACGCCCCCGGTTGCCGCCCCATTCTATGGCGGGATCGATACCCTCTATATAATGCCGCTAGATGGGTCCCAATCCCCCCAACTCCTTCTCACACCTCCTCCATCAAACGAAGGATATTTCGAGCCGGATTGGTCACCGGGCGGGAAGTATGTGTATTTTGCCCAGTTCGATTTCTCGTCACCCACGCATTATGAGCTCATGCGCATGGCCTATCCGAACGGGGAGGCCGAAAAGTTGGTGGACAAGGCTTTTTGGCCCAGGGCCTCGAATGATGGCTCCTCCCTTGTTTATACTTCGACGGAAACAGGGGTAAATACACTCTTCGTCAGCAAGGCGGATGGCTCAGGTGCGCAGCAAGTCCCTCTCACCGGCTCTTACATACCAACGGTCATTGACTCGCCTATGTTCCTTGCAGACGATCAATCCATCCTTTTTAGCGCGCCGGCCCTGGGCCAGGCTTTTACGCCGAGTTGGGTCGACAGGTTGTTTGGAATAACAGTAGCCTCCGCCGACGGCACCATCGTATCCGATTGGTGGTCCGTTCCATTGGCTGGGGGAATTCCCAAACGTTTGACCCACCTACAATCCCTGGGTCTATTTGCCCGATTCTCCCCCGATAAAAAACATATCGCCAGTTACTGTGCGAATGGCATTTTCATTATGAATCCGGACGGAACCGGCCTGACGCAAGTAGTCAAGGATACCGGCGGCCAACCCGGAACAGTGAACTGGATACCATAGATTCGGTCTATTTTTATACGCCTGGGCGATTCCCAGATACTTCGCATTAGTCTCATATAAAGATTTGTTTTCCGTTTTATCGTTGATGAAATGTTATTTATTGGCTTATTCTGGAGAAGAGAAAAAATCATATGATGAATATCAAGACGTTCCATGGGATTCTGATCGCCGCGCTGATGTTGTGCGGTTGTTCCATTAATATCTCACAGCCTCCCGGCGCAAACTCAACGCCACCAGATCAAATTGTTTCCCCCACCGCGTCATTGGCTCATTCTGGCAGCAACCCATCTCAACAAATCCAGATTGGCAACCCGTCCCTGCCAACCACGACCATACCGGTCACTTGGGGGAGCTTAAACCTGACCGGCAAGCTGGTTTACCAAAGTTCCGTACAAAACGGTTCGCTATTTGATATGAGCATTCATGCTCTCGACCTGGTAACGGGTAAGATCACAACCATCTTTCAAGCTCCTGATACCGCCTGGATCGATTTCTCCGGGGTATCCCCGGATGGTAAAGAATTGGTCCTGGCGTATTTACCGCCAAAAATCAGTGGCGCGGCCCCCACCAATGGACAACAGGCACTTTATACCATGCGTGTGGATGGCTCGCAGCCGCCGCAGTTACTGTTCGCGCCGCCATCCAGTGGTGACCAGTATTTTCAACCTGTCTGGTCACCGGATGGAAAGTATATTTACTTTTCTCACGTTGACTACAATGCGCCGCCGAAAGTGGCAGGCCAGCATTTTGCCTATTATGAAACCGATCGCATTGCTTATCCGGGCGGTCAGCCCGAAAAACTTGTGGACGAGGCGTACTGGCCCCGGCTGTCGAGGGACGGCGCACGGTTGGCTTACGTTACGCTCGATCCGGTGGATGGGACGAACAAGCTCTTCGTTGCCAACGCAGATGGGACAGGCGCCTATCAGGTAAACCTTGCGGGCCAGTACGTCCCGCCGATCATAGATGCACCCGTATTCACACTCGACGACAAATTTATCCTGTATAGCGCCGTTACACCGACGCAATCTTCCAACCCCAGCTGGCTGGAGAGACTCCTGGGAATATCCGTTGCTTCAGCCCATACGGTTCCATCAGATTGGTGGTCTGTTCCGATCGGCGGAGGAACCCCCGCACAATTAACCCACATTGCGGTGGCCGGGTTATTTGCAAGTCTCTCGCCTGACGGTAAATATATTGCCAGTTACAGCGGCAAAGGGTTATTTATCATGGATCAGAACGGGCAGGGGTTGAGCACCGTAATCGGCGATTTGGGCGGGCTCCCCGGGACGGTGACCTGGCTGCCATAAACCGATTCGATATACCACCTTTATACTACCCGCTTTTTCTGGGAACCCACGCTTGTGCAGCGTATAATCGTTCCAACTCAGAGAGGAGATCCATTATGGCAACAGTCGAAACCAGCATTAGCATTAATAAACCGGTCGAAACGGTCTTTGATTTTCTGACGAACCTGCAAAACCAGAAGGCTTTGAACTCGAGCATCACGGACGTTGTTTTTAGCGGTAAGGTGGGAGTCGGCACCCGCTATAAGATCAAAGGGACGGTTATGGGACGTAATTTTGAGTCTGAAAATGAAATTGTGGCCATCGAACCGAATCAGAAGTTCAGTGTAAAGACTCTCGCTGCCCCGCCCGCTTCGGATGTGACCAACGTTTACACCCTGGAGAAGGGCGGCGGTGGTACGAAACTACATCTTTCCATGGATGCAGTGATCTTCCCCGGCACCGAGAACCTGGTTGTCCCACAGCTGAGGGCCGGCCTCGACACGGCGCTCGCTTCCATCAAAAAACTGATCGAGGGCTAGCAGTCAAACCATCCCGGAACCAGGCGGATGGTCTTTAGCTTACAGGTACTGCGTAAATACGTGTACTGTGTTCTTCATTATTTCAAGAAAATTCCTGAACATGCCTTAAAGACGTTACAGGCATGTTCAGGAATGTATGCAAAGTGGTAGGTGAACGCCCCGCCAAGAAGCAGTAAAATACATTCTATGCCTCGTTATCGCTTCGCACTTTACATTCTGTTAATTTCGCTGCTCACTTCCTGCTCCACCTCCACCCCGTCCCCGCTTCCCAGTCCCACAAGCCTTCCTCCCGCAACAGTTGTTCTGCCGACATCCCTACCGGCGCCAACCGCTACGGCTGCCCCCGTCCCCGCGCCGGCTCGAGCTCAATATTCGATGAATGTCGTGCTTGATTACGCCGCCAAATCGGTCACCGTGGATGAGACCATCATTTATCCAAACCACAGCGGCCACCCATTGACAGACCTTATGCTGGCGGTCGAGCCAAATTTATGGCCCAATTGCTTCACCCTCAAGAGCCTCAACCTCGATGATACACCTGTTACAGATTTCTCCCTGGATGGACAAAAACTGTCATTTGCATTGCCCAATGTTTTCCAGCCTGAGATGACCGCAACAATCCAAATCCAATACAGTCTCCTTCTTCCGGAGATCGAACCCACCAATCCAAATCTCACCCGTCCGCGCATCTTCGGCTTCAGCCCTAACCAGATCAATCTTACAAATTGGTATCCGTTTGTCGTGCCGAATATTGGCGGGCAATGGGTGCTGCATGATCCCTGGTATTATGGTGAGCATCTCGTCTATGACGCCGCCGATTACGTGGTCAATGTGAAGCCTGCAGACCCCGCAGTGTCACCTGTTATTGCTTCCAGCGGTGCTCCGACTCAGAACGGCGAGTGGACAACCTACACACTTACTTCCGGTCGCACATTTGCCGTTTCGGCAAGCACTGAGTTCCTGACGTCAAGTACGCAGGTTGGGAATGTGACTGTTAACAGTTACTATTTCAATCTTTATCAGGGCTCCGGCAAGGCGGCTCTCGACGCGGCTGCACAGGCCCTGCAAATCTTCAGCCAGCGTTACGGCCCTTATTCCCACCAGACCCTGGCCGTCGTCATGGGCGATTTCAACGATGGCATGGAATTCTCCGCTTTTTTCTTTCTTAGTCACGATTTTTATAATCTTTACGACGGCTCATTGAATAATTATCTGATCGACGTAGCAGCGCATGAGACTTCTCACCAGTGGTGGTTCGAACAGGTTGCCGACGATCAAGCCGAACAACCCTGGCTCGATGAGGCGCTCGCAACTTATAGCGAACATGTCTTCTATGAGACCGCTTCGCCGTCCTCGGTGAAATTGTGGTGGTGGCCGGTAAGGATCGATTTCTACCAGCCGCAGGGCTGGGTGGACATCCCGATCTATGCGGGTGGCGGCTTCCGTACTTATACAAATGCGGTCTATTTTCGCGGCGCGCATTTCCTCGACGATCTGCGGACACGAATTGGGGATGGGGCTTTTTTCACCTTCCTTCAAGACTACCTCAAACTGGAAAACGGCAAGATCGCCACTGCAACGGATTTCTTCCGCATCCTCAGCCAGCACACAACGACCGATTATTCTGACCTGGTTCGCCAGTATTTCCAGAACGTATATTGATGCAGAAAACTATGTCGCCAATACGCTCCCGGGGTTTTGTCAGGCTTTGCTTTCTTTGCCTGCTTGCCAGTTTGATAGTCTCCGCCTGTTCACCTGCCGCCTCCTCCCCTCCCGGACCGGGTTTTGTGCTTGTAACCCTTGACCCTAATTCGACGGCCACCGCGACGCCGTTTCAACCCGCGCCTGCCTCTGACACCGCTGTTCCACCTCCCACTGACCTCCCAGCCTCGACCAACATCCCCACGGATACCCCGCTTCCAACCCCGACCTTTACGCCCATTTCCCCAACCAATACGCCTCTTCCGGCAGCAACCATTCCCCCGGTCACACCCGCACCCACCAACTCTCGGACGCTCTACACCTTCTATCTCTCCCTTGATTATGCGGTAAAAGCGGCCGCGGTGAACGAAACGATCCGTTATGTGAACACCACCAGTCAGAGTCTTTCGAGCGTAGTGATGGCCGTTGAACCAAACCTTTGGACAAATTGTTTTTCATTGAACGCGCTCAACCAGGATGGAACGCCTGTTACGAATTACACCCTCAATGGCCAGCGACTGACGATCTATCCCCCCCAGCCTATCCAACCCGGCGCGACCACAACCTTCACCCTGGGTTTTAGCCTCAGCGTGCCTCCCAAATCGTCCAGTAATATATTTGGGTATCTCAGCAACCAGCTTAATTTAAGCGATTGGTACCCTTTTATCGTTCCGTATTCAGGTGGATGGGTACTCCATGATCCCTGGCCCTTTGGCGAGAACCTGGTCTATGATGCGGCTGATTACGACGTGAACGTCAAAGTCAATGACCCGAGCGTGGTGATTGCTGCGTCTGCTCCTGCCGACTCGAATGGCGATTCGTTACATTATCATATGGAGAGAGCCAGGACCTTTGTGCTTTCCGCCAGCAACGAGTTCAAGGTGGACCAATCGGCGGTTGGACCGGTGAAGATCAGTTCCTATTACTTCAGCGGCGACAAAAATGCAAGCGATGCGGTGCTGTGGATGGCGACACAGTCGCTTGGCCTGTACCAGGCCAAGTTTGCCTCCTATCCTTACCAAAGCCTGAGCATCGTGGAGACGGATGTCCCGGATGGGCAGGAATACGATGGGCTGGTTTTTCTGTCGAACAATTTTTATTCCGATTACAACGGCACGGCCAAAAGCGATCTCATCACGATTGGGACGCATGAGATCGCGCATCAATGGTGGTTCGGCCTGGTCGGCAGCGACCAGGCTATGGAGCCATGGCTGGATGAAGCCATGGCTGTCTACAGTGAGAGGATTTTCTACGAGTTTAACTATCCCAACTTTGGCGATTGGTGGTGGAATTTTCGCGTGAACTATTTTGGCCCGACAGGCTATGTGGATTCGAGCATCTACAGCTTCGGTACTTTCCGGTCCTATGTCAATGCGGTTTACTTGAACGGCGCAAACTTCATTGACGACCTGCGGACGCGTATTGGCGATGAGGCTTTCTTCGCCTTCCTGCGTGATTACACCTCTCAATTTAGTTATGGGCACGCTACCAGCTCCGGCTTCTTTGCAGTTTTGCGGCAGCATACCAATAAGGATTTTTCAGACATCCTTCAACGCTATTTCCAAAATGATTATTGATGCACACAAGGGATCTGCTTCCTTATGCTGAGCTGTGGGTAGCCGCCAAACGAATAAGGCTGCAGCCACGTCCCAGGCCGTAAGCTATGGATCGTCCTTTTGTCCACATGAACGTGGCGGTAACCGCCGACGGGAAGGTTGACACCTTTGAACGACGCGGTGCGGCCATCTCCTCCGCCCGCGATAAAGAACGGGTGGACAAGCTGCGCGCCGATTCTGATGCAGTGCTGATCGGTGGGCGAACACTGCACGATGAAGATCCCAAACTGATCGTTAAATCAGGGGCGCTGCGTGCCGAACGAGAAGCGCTCGGCTTGCCGGCAAACCCTGCCAAGGTTGGCGTGGCATCTCAGCTCGATCTTAAGCCGGAGGCTAATTTCCTCACGGCGGGCCCGGCGCGCATCATGTTGTTCACCACCTCAAGAACATCAGGTTCTCAATTGGCGCTGGTACGATCACACGGGGCCGAAGTGTTCGTGCTCGGTACGGAGCGGGTCGATCTAGTGGGCGTCCTGCGGGTTTTGAAGGAGAATGATATTGGGAAATTGATGGTAGAGGGCGGCGCGACGATGAATTTTGAATTGCTAAACCAGGGCCTTGTAGACGAACTGAGTCTATACATCGCACCGATGATCTTCGGCGGAGAAACTGCTCCTACATTGGCAGCCGGCTTAGGCTTGGTAAGAAGCGCGGCCATTCCCTTAAAGTTGGTCAATTCTGAAGAGTGGGAAGATGGCGGGGTCCTGCTCCACTACCTGCTATCGAAAAGAGATTAAAAAAGCTTGCTGGAAAAGTAACAGACTTTGATACGACGCATCTATCTGGCAGAATATGATTTCAGGACGGGCAATGCGATATGTCATATGGGGGACCCTGTGGCCCCATTTTTGCCTTCACCCCGCACTTTTCCTCCCTAATCACCTGATACCCAATCACACAATTCTCCTTGAAATCTGGAGACTTTGGACTCCATGATCAACAAACTCTTGGCGCGCCCGTCTAGATAATTACCAGCGTCTTGCAGCAAAAAGACTATAATATCGCTTCCATGATCTCACGTTAGATTGTCCCCAGCCTGGCGGGAATACTCAACCGGATATATGGGTTTAGTCCCATTGGAAAGGCGGCGGTAAGCTGCGCCAATGGCCCCAATAATGCGACGAAATTTGGGAATATCTGCTCGGAAACCCAATCGGGTAGGATGCCTTGCGGCAATCCTACCCTGATTGTTCTCTTTGACACTGATAAAGGGTATTGATTTCTTTAGGGTACGCGTGCAATTCCGGATTCCATTTAGCGGTAGCAAATCAAATTTCGCTTTTGAAAAGAGTCATATCCTATGCCCCTGAGCGCGATTGGCCTGCTTCTTGTTTCCGCGATCCTGCATACATCCTGGAACCTGCTTTTAAAACAGTCGGGAGAAAAATATATGGCGGTCTGGTGGGCCGCAGTGGTCGGTGCCGGATTGTTCCTGCCCGTTTTGCTCTTCACAGGTTTGCCTGCCCGGGAAACCTGGCATTTGCTTATTCTGAGTGTGCTGCTTGAAGCCGCCTATTATGTGGTTCTATCGGCTGCCTATAACGACTCCGACTTTTCCCTCGTCTACCCCCTGGGACGCGGTACCGCCCCCGCCTTCATTGCACTTTGGGCCGTGCTTTTCCTTCGTGAAACCCTCACGGTCGGAGGGATGATCGGGCTGGCAGTGATCATCCTGGGATTGCTGGTCGTAGGAGGCAGCGGCCTTCTTCAATCGAATGAAAAGCCGCACATTCGCGGCATTTTGCTCGCCCTCTTCCTGGCTCTCTTGATTTCCATTTATACGGTGGTTGATGGCACAGCAGTGAGGCAGACTGCCGCTCTTCCCTACACCATCATGATCTTTTTCCTGCTGCCCGTTTTTACAACGCCGCTCATCATTCGTCACTATGGTTGGACCGCGCTTAAAACCGAGCTCAGCTCGCATTATTTGCGGTTGCTGGCTATTGGCGTGCTGACGATTGGCGCTTATTCCCTCGCCCTTTGGGCGTACAGCATCGCGCTCCTGGGGTACGCCGGCGCGATCCGCGAGGTAAGTGTTGTGATGGCCGCTTTCGCCGGCTGGCAGTTCTTGAGCGAAAAGCTGGGTGGTTGGCGAGTACTCGGCGCGATCGTGATCTTTGCCGGGATACTGGTGATAGCCATATTCGGCTAACGCTTCCCTCGTTGGCCAAGCGCCGACTCTTTCGAAGAGACCGGGGCCTTTAGCCCGTCTATTTCGAGGCCCAGCGCACCGATCAGTACCGGGGTCTCTTCCAATGATTTTTTATATATGTCTTCATAACGTTGGACAGTATTCTCAAGGCTGTGTATCTTGGCCTTCTCCATACTGGCCCTCCCCATTTCTTTCCATCGTTCCGGTTGATCTGCCAGCAGCCCCATGTAATGCGCCGCGTCTTCTGCATCGTTGGGCTTGAACAAATAACCGTTTACACCCGGGGAGACCAGTTCCGGCAGCGCTACCGCATTTGCCAGCAGCACGGGACGGCCGCAGGCCATGGCTTCCAGAGAAGCAAGGCTCAATAACTCGGCATCGCTCGGCATGGTAAAAACATCAACGCTGTTCAGCAGCACATGCAAATCTTCCTTTGGGATGAAGCCGGTAAAACGAACGCGCCCGTCGAGATTCAATGATCTTGCCAGCGCCTGGAAGTATTCAGAGGCGCTGCCGCGCCCTGCGATCGCCAGTTGAATATCATCGCGCTTTAGGCAGGCCAAAGCGTGCAGCAGTACGTCTATCCGTTTGTCCTTCTCGATACGGCCTACGTACAGAAAAATCGTCTTCTTGGGATCCAGCCCGTAACGCTCGCGGCAGGCCGGCCTGTTGACCGAGGCATCCAATCGAAAGCGTCCCAGATCGATGCCGCAGGATACGGAGAACACCGGCGGCTTCAAGCCTTTAGCCCTGATCAAATTCGCGGCCGCCATTGATTGTGCGGTCACCAACTCCATGCGGTTGTATCCGTCCAGCATCCACTTCCATAAGGCCCAGTTATAAACCGGTTTGATCTTTGTCACACCGGGGATGTACTGGGCCAGGTTTTCAGGCATGAAATGATTGGTGCCAACGATCTTGATGGCCCGCCTTTCCGCCTCATGCATGGTGAGGCGGCTCAACGGATAGTGATCCTGGATGTGTACGATCTCCGGTTGGGCGATATCAAAAATCTTCCGCATCGCTTTAGCCGAAAGAGTGGCCACATTCAAATCGGGATGTAGGAAATGCATTTCGATCGAACGCACCCCCTGCAAATGGACTCCATTTAGTTCTCTCCGAATGGGCTGACCTTCGCCCGAAGGAAAAACCACGGTTACCTGGTGGCCTCGTTTCGCCAGCCCCTCTGCCAGGTTGGTCATGAATATTGCCTGCCCATCAAAGCGCGGATAATACGTGATGCCCGATATCAATATCTGCATGGTTGCTTCTGCCTTGTATTTTATCTTTGTCGAGGGATGGTTGGCTGAGCGGTGTCTCTGTCCCACTGCTTGACCAAACGCCGACCGGCCAAAATGGCAAATATTACAAAGGCAATGGAGGCAGCCAGGACGGCATATTCGACTCCCTGCTCCACGCGTTTCACCGCTTCGGTAGTGTAGAAGCCGATCAGAACCAGAGATCCTGTCCAAATTGTCTCTGCCACCAACAGGGCGGGGAACCAGCGCCTCCACGGAATGCGCAGCAGGCCTGCAGCCACCAACGAGGGGATCACAAAACTGACCGTCAATTTGGCAAGGAAGAGAACCTTGGTGGCATGTGTCATCATGTTCTGCTTGAGATGGTTAATCAGGCTTTCCCGCAGTCCCAGCCTTCGTCCGAAGTGAAGTATCCAGTCCGTTTTCCCCAGGTAACCAAGCGTATACCAGAGGGAATCGGCAGTCAGATTTCCCGCCGCAGCCGCCAGGAAGACAGGCATCGGCCGCATCAGTCCGGCGGAAGCAGCAGCAGCTCCCAACAATGTTGCGATGGGGCCTTCCACAGCCACCAACAGCGCCAGGATAATATAGGTCCAAATACCCAGTTGTGGCAAATGGCCTCCTCTTATTGTAACGATGAGATCATGAAACAGGATCATCAATTCATTCATTAATTAATTAGGCTCCACCTCATTTTTGTGCCATCTCCCTGGCTTGCTCTATATATTCCAGGCTCTGATGCCGGAAGTACATGTTATAGAGCTCGGCATAATGCCCTCCCCGGCTCAGCAGGGATTCATGGTTGCCTTCCTGAATGATACGCCCTTTTTCCATAACGACAATACGGTCTGCGGCTTTGACGGTGGAGAGCCGGTGCGCGATCAGGATGCTCGTTGAATTCTGCAGGATCATATTCAAAGCCTGTTGGATCTGCCATTCTGTGAACGGGTCGATGCTGGCAGTCGCTTCGTCCAGGATAAAGATGGCGGGCTGCTGGACAAGGACCCGCATCAACGCGACGAGTTGGCGCTGCCCCATTGAAAGGCGGTTACCGCGTTCTCCAACTTCCGTGTGCAGCCCCTCAGGCAGGGTCTCCAGCCATTCCCCGGAACCGATCCGCTTCGCCATAGCCAGCATTTCGATTTCAGTCACACTCGGCAGGGCATAACGTATATTATCGGCGACCGTACCCGAAAACAAAAATGGAACCTGCGAGACAATCCCCAATTGTCTGCGATATTGCTGCAAATCAAGCGTACGGATGTCCATGCCGTCTATGAGCAGACGACCCTCTTGGAATTCATAGAATCTGGCGATCAGCTTGGCAATGGAGGACTTGCCCGCACCGGTATGCCCCACTAGGGCCAGATTCTCTCCGGCGTGAACACAAAGGTTGTAATCGCTTAAGATTGTCTCCTTGTCGGTGTAGCGGAAGCCCAGATGCTCAAAGCAGACTTCGCCCTTTAGTCGCGGGACATCACGCTTATCCAGTTGAACTACATTCGGGTCGGCGTCAACTAAAGCGAAGACACGTTCTGCGGCAGACAAGCCCTGCTGGATCTGCGCCCAAAACGCGGATACATTCGATATGGGCATCACAAAGCTATCCAGACTCAGGATGAAGAGATACCAGGCGCCGATCGTTACAATACCCTGCGTAATGTTCAAACCGCCCACGTAGACCAGGATCGCCACAAAGAAACCGGTGACTGCGTTAAGGGTGGGAAACACAAGTGATAATACCAGGCCGCGCTGGACGTTGACTCTATAGGATTGCTGATTGGCTGCATCGAAAACGCCAAAAATGCTTTGCTCCTGCCGGAAATTCTTCGCGATCGCGATCCCGCTTACGGTCTCCTTGATGGCCTGGTTGACTTCTGCCATGGCTCGCATACCGTTGCGTGTTGCGCGACGCGCCAGGTTACGATACGCCGTGGTGAGCAGGAACATGAACGGCGCAAAGGCATACATGATAAGCGCCATATGCCACTCGGTTTGGAACATGACCACTCCGAGGATAATGGCGGTTACGAGTTGCGAGGCCACATCGGTGATAATAACCACCAATTGACCGAAGTCGTTCGTATCCGAGGTGATGCGTGAGACAATGCGGCCCGAAGAAAATTGGTCGTAGAAGGAAAGGTCGTGTTCCGCCGCGGCATCAAAGGCTTCCGTGCGCATGGCCAGTACAACGTCGCCCACGGCGCGGACCACCTGGCTCCGGCGGGCCCAGTTGAACCCCCAGGTGCAAACGCCGATGACCGCCAATGCCAGGCCTGCCAGGCTGATAGCCTGGAGCGTCGGCGTGTTTTTTAGTACGTCCACGATTTGGCTGACAATGATCGGCAGGGCTGCCCCGATCGAGGCAATGATGACTGTCAGCGTTGAAACCCAGATAAAGCGTTTTACCTGTGGCCTGAAATAGTCGATCATCCGGCCAATTAATTGACGGTCGGAATATTGACGATCATATTTTTCAGCATTAAGTCCGGCGAAAAAACCCATAATTCAGTTCCTATAACCCATATTCCGTCTATTCTCTAAATATACGGCTGTAGGCTTCAGAAGTTTTCATCAATTCGTCGTGCGTACCCATGGCCGCAATGCGGCCCATGCGCATGACGATGATAAGGTCGGCCCAGCGGATCTGGGACAGGCGGTGCGTGATGAGAATGCTTGTACGTCCCCTCGCGGCGTTTGCAATCGCGCGCTGGATCTTGTCTTCAGTGGCAGAGTCAATCGCCGAAGTCGAATCATCCAGGATGAGGATGTAGGGATTCGTTAGAAAGGCGCGCGCCAGCGCCAGCCGTTGACGTTGTCCACCCGAGAGTGTCACGCCACGCTCGCCGATCACGGTTTCATAACTTTGATCGAGCGTTTCGATGAATTCGTGCGCTTGCGCAGCATTGGCAGCGGACAGAACCTGCTCCCGTGTAGCGCCCGGCTTGCCAAAAGCAATGTTATCGCTGATGGAGCGGGAAAAAAGGAAGATATCCTGTTCGATCATCGAGATCTGAGACCGCAGCGAAGCCAGGTTCCAGTCGCGGACTTCCACGCCGTCCACAAAAATTTGTCCCTGTGTTGCATCATAAGTACGGTTGATCAGTCTCACGAGCGAGGTCTTGCCTGAGCCTGTCTGACCGACAATGGCGACCGTTTGTCCGGGCTTGACATGAAAAGAGATGTTTTGCAGAACAGCCTCGCCGGCGGGATAAGCGAAGGAAACATTGCGGAACTCGATTTCGCCCCGTATATCCCGGGTAAGTCCTGATGCGTTCTGGTCGAGATTTGTCTCCTGGTTCATCAAGTCCAGGATGCGTTTTGCACTGGAAATCCCCAGCGCGATCTGGGTATAGGCAAAGGACGATGTGAAAGTTGGAAATTCCAACATGCGGAGCAGTCCAAAGTAAGCAACCACCGCGCCGATATTGATGATGCCGGCACGGAAAAGCAGCAGGGCATGGAACAGTCCGCCCGCGTAGACCAGGCCGATCAAGAGGTTGGGAAGAAAGCGGGCCTCGATATCGCCCTGGCGGACAAAGGCGTTACGCACACGGCGCGCATTGGTGACGAAGGTATCCACTTCGGCGCCTTCCTGAGCCGCGCCCTTCATAATCTCTACGCCGTCCAGCGTTTCGGAGAGGTGGGTATTCATCTCGCCAAAGGTTTGACGGACTTCATCGGTGATCGGGGACATCGTTTTGAGGTAGCGCCACAGGGATAGAAAATAGCCGATGGCGAACAGGCTGGGCGTAAGCAGGAGCGAGGGATTGTACTGGGGGACGATAAAGAACGGGATGATCAGGAACAGTATCGAACCTACTACCAGGTTGACGCCCGGGCTGAACATGAAATTAACCTCGCGCACATCGTTGGTGGCGCGGGCCATCGTATCGCCCACCGGCTGCAGATTGTGGAACGTCATGCTTTTTCCCAGCAGCGAGACGTACAGTTCATCGCGAATATCGCGCTCGATGCGCTGGGCCATAAGCTCGGCCCCGAAGTTGCGTCCGAACTGAAGCACACCGCGCAAGATCTGGGATCCCCCCATGAGCAACGCCAGCGGGATCAGGATACGCACATCCGGATGGCTTTGGAGCATGTCATTGAAAGCCCTGCCCACCAGGACTGGGATCGCAGCTGCCAGCGCAGCATTCCCGATGGCGCCCACCACCAACATGGTGAGAATCGGCCAATAGCGCACTGCATGTGACCAAATCCAGAGTGCGGGGCCTTTCATCCTTTGGGAAGTTTTACGAATGAGGGTAAATTCAGATGCTGAGGAGAGCGAGGTCATAATGGCACAAAAAACCTACCGCAGTCGCTGCGGCAGGCCGCAAAAGTCAAAAATATCGGCTAAATTGTACCACGCAGGGCATATCTTCCTTATTTTGCCCGTGTTTAACCTATTGGAGTTGCCCATTTGGGCGGTCAAATTATATGTCACCAAAGGAGAGTGTGAAATGATGATGCCTAAGACGATTGCTGCATGGTGCACTGTTTTGTTCTTCCTGTTCTACGGCTTGGGCTATTTCCTGCCCAGCCTGTCCTTCCTGTCCATGCTAGCGGCATTACTTGCCCTCGGCGCCGCGGTTTTTACCTTCATAGGCAGATAAGGCCTCTCGTTTTAAATCAAAACAGCCTCCCCATGGGGGCTGTTTTGATTTAATTAGGTGCTTTCGATAGGACTCTGGCATAGTCTATAGCGTATTTCCAGCCGTTTCTTTCTTCCAGAATCCACCAAACCGACAGGACCGCGTAGATGAACCATCAGGCGCGGATGCATTCGCGTTCGAAACCCAATCCTTCCGATATGATGGCGATGCGCTTTCTGTGAGCTGCAGCACATCCTTGCGCTGGCTCAGGTCATCCATCGGGTGAAGAAGCAGCGGTGCAACTTCGTAGGCGGCAGGGCCGATCACGCCTTTGGGTCGATCGCCGCTGCTAATCTTTTTCGTCTACGATCCGCAAAGAGACGGAAGGCAGACCCTGCTTGCGAAAAAGAAGGACATCCGGGTGAAGCTCGGCATATTTTTCGATGCCTTGGTTATCCCACGAAGTACGGCCTTTTGTGTACACCGCCCGGAACCTTCCGCCGTTAACGCTCTCCCCATACAATAGCACGTCGGTCTTGATCTCCGTTTCAAGTTTTGAGATATTTTCGTCAACCGATTCGAGCAGGGGCTTGTACTCCGCTTCCAGCGAGTCCATCTCAGCCTGCACTTTCTTGAGGATCTCGGCGCGTTTCGCTTCGTAGTCCAGCCGGGTTACGTCTGCCGCGGTGCGCAGGTCGGTTAATCGTTTCAGTTTTTCAGAAACATGCTCGCGGCTGGGGCGTTCCGACGATTTCCCCAGTTGCGTGATCGCGATCTGCTGAAGACCCTTCTTGAAATCAGCCTGGGCCGTTTTGCTCTGGCATCTTTTGATGATTTCCTGGAACAACTGGCGCAGGTATTCAGGGTTGTCATTGCGCGCTTGTGAGATGGCATCCAGCGAATCTGGCGGCTCGCCGTCCAGCCCGTAGCGACGGCTGAGGATCTGATAATACGTGTCCTTGCCCGATTCACTGGTCAAGCGTTTATGGATCATTTCCAGGAATTGATCGACAACGGCTTCGAGAGGCTGGCCGCGTAGCTGCTCGACTTGCGTCTGTTCGAAGCCCAGCTCTCGAAACAGCGGTTCAAGTTGTGTCTCGTTTCCGTAGATAATGGCCAACAATTCGTTCAGGCCCGAAAGTTGAGTTTTAAAATCCATGGCGATCTCCCGGCTTCCTCTATGAAGGGAATATCTTCTCGAAAACCTCGGGACAATATTTCTGCACCATCCCGGACGAAAGACCGTTCTCCTTACAGATAGCCATATAAAGGTCGGCGCTGGGGCGCTTGGTGCGTTTCTGGGTTGCGACGTCCAATGCCCAGAGTCCAAAGCGTTGGGTCCAGCCGCGCTCCCATTCGAAATTGTCAACCAGTGACCAGTGAAAGTAGCCTCTGACCGGGAAGTTGAAATTTACCGCGCGCCAGAGCATATGGATGTGTTGGGCCAGATAACGCGGCCGTATGTGGTCGTCTGCGCACTCGATCCCGTTTTCCGTGATGATGATCGGCAGGTTCGGATAGGTGCGTACAGCCCATTGGAGCGAATCGTATAAACCTTGTGGCACGTTGGCAATATATTTATTGTCGCTTAGGTCGGCGTCCCTGGTAAAACCGCTATCGGTGAATAGTTCGATGCTTTTGCGGATATTAAAGTAAACCGTATCTGCTGAATAATAATTGAGCCCAAGATAATCCTGTGTGCCTTTGGCCTCAGGTATGGAAACCTTCCCCACCGGAGACTTCAAGGTGCCGGTACTGATCGCGGAGGGAAAGGCCAGGTTGAGGCCGTTATAGCGGATGTTCCGCATAAGCACGTCCGCCGGCGACCAGGGATTGCGGGCTGCCATCGGACGGTAATGCAGGGCATATCCCACCCTGGCCTCCGGCTGCAGCTCATGGATCGCGCGATAGGCGGCGGCATGGGCCCTCAGCATCGCCGCCTCCACGCGAATGGCGCGCCGGATATCGTTAACCCCCGGCGGGAAGGTGCCGATGGCATACCCGCTCAAAGCGTAAACGTTGGGCTCGTTGATCGTGCACCATAAGGTCGTATATTCCTTGAAGGCTTCAACGGTTTTGCGTACGAATTTTTCGAAAAGTTGTGCGATCTCTTCGGTTTCCCATCCGCCTCGTTCTGCCAGCCAGAGCGGATCAGTAAAGTGGTGCAACGTAACCATGGCGGTCAGGCCGCGTTCGTGCAAGCCTCGCAGCATGAGACGGTATTTATCGAGCGCAGTTTCATCCCATTTATCAGGCGCGGGCTGTATGCGGCTCCACTCCACCGAAAAGCGATGCGCATTCTGTCCCGTTTCCGCGGCGCGGTCGAAGTCTTCGCGCCAGCGTCCGCCCCACCAGTCGCAGGCCAGGCCCGATGTGCTGTCCGTATGGCCTTCCTGTTCCCACTTCCACCACTGGTTATTGGTATTATTACCCTCCACTTGATGCGCAGCGGTGGCTGTACCCCACAAAAAACCGCGAGGAAAGTGATACGTTGCTTGCGGCATGCTGATCTCCTGGTCAAACTAATATTGATTGTCTCGCTGGCCTATTATGGAATGCTGCATAAAAGTATTAGCCGATCCCTCGCATTTATTCCCCATGAGGATTTACGGTAAGGCTTCGCAGTTTATTCATCAAGCAGTAAGCCATAAAGACCGCTCGTATGCCCGAATCCTTTCGGCGTGATGCAAATATTGTGCCGATATGCAATCCTGTTTATTGACCGAACGAATCGATGGCATCGTCCATGCTTTCATACATGGGCACGTTAAGGAGAAAGCCCGTGATGCCCAACACCTGGTAGATCTGGGCCGGTGCATTGCACAACTTCAGGTGTGGGATCTTATAGGCTTCGACTTTCGGAGTTAAGATCTGATAAGCCTTTTGCATGGCGCGGATGCCTGCACTGGTGATCGTATCCATCTCACTTAATTCGAGCAGGACGTATTCTGCTCCTTCATCCTTGGCCTTTTGGACCGCCGCCACCAGCCGGGCCTCACTGAGCGCGTCGAGCCAGCCACCCAAATGAATGACAACGATATTTTCCTTGCCCTGTGCCCGCTCTGAAGTCATCTTTAGATCCGCGCCCATGGCCTGCCTCCTTGGTGTGTACAGATCACGAAATGAGTGATGAAGTTCGATTTTCCATGTAGATGGTTCTCAGGTACGTTCGGAGGTTATTTATTTCGAGCGAGATATGCTTCATATAATACGATGGAGCCGGCTACGGCTGCGTTGAGCGACTCTATCTGGCCGCGCATGGGCAGTCTGAGCAGCATGTCACACTTCTTGCGTGTCAACTCACGCAGGCCTTCACCCTCTGAACCAACGATCAACCCCAGCGCTGCTTGCAGGTAATGTTTCGTACTCTCGTTAAGCGCCTGGCCCTTGGGGTCGAGCCCTGCGATCCAAACCTCGGACTCTTTGAGCGCATCCATGGCCTGGGATAAATTCGAATGTGCTACCAGCAAATGTTCACTGGCACCTGAGGAGGCGTTGACCACTGCGGGCGTGACCTCTACCGTCCGTGCCAAAGGGATCACAACGCCGTGCACTCCTACCACTTCCGCCGTACGCAGCAGACCGCCAAAGTTCTGCGGGTCTTGCAGCGAGTTGAGCATCAAAATAAAAGGTGGTTCGTTCTTCTCGCGGGCGCGTTCGAGGATTTCGACAAGGTCGCTGTAGGGGTAGTCCCCGACCTCAAGTGCTACCCCTTGATGGTTGGCCTTAAGCCTTTCGAGCTTTGCCCTCGGGACGAGCTTGGCCCCCACTCTGTGCAGGGCCGCCAGTTCCAGGATTTCGGTGATGCGGCCGGTCTCTTTCACGCCATCCGCAACCTCAAGGCTGAAGAACTCGCGGCGTTTGGCGCGCAAGGTCTCGTAGACTGCATTGCGCCCGTAGATGAATTCCTTCATGGTTTGATTTTACTTTAGAAACAATCCATTTGTTCACACGTCCCTTTTTCTGTATCCTTCGTTGGGGCTGAAGGTCGCCCATTGCGAAGCCGTGGTGCAAAGCAGTGTACCCCCGTGGATAAATATATTAAAGGCTTCAGGAGTCTGGTGCCCCTGAAGCCTGATGAAGGATTCCATACCGTCGGTGAAGCTCATTCACGCAGTTATACAATACACCCCTGCGCAGCGGGATACCTGCTCGTACTTTACTTTCAGGCCTTCACTTTCCAAAGCTGGCAGGGATTCTTCCACCAGCCAGAATGGCTCTGCTTCCCACAGGTCGCCAACGGATCGTGCAAATGCATCCATTTCTTTCTGGTTCTGGAACGAAAGGTCTGCGATGACAAGTCTTCCGCTGGGCGTCAGGCGTTGGCTCACAAGTTTTTTGCAGAAACCGACTTTTCCCTTCAAATCGAAGTGATGGAATACATAGGCCGAAACGATTCGATCAAAGCGACGTTCCAGTTCCGGCGGCCAGTTTGCACGCAAATCCTGAAGCAGGAAATGGGCCTGAGACAGTTTTTCACGTGCCTTTACCAGCATGGCTTCGGAGAAATCGGTGCACCACAGTTCGCAGCCCCGCTCCTCAAAACGGAGAGCCAGGTTGCCTGTACCGGTGCCGAGGTCGAGCACGGCCATCCCGCGTTCTGTGGCAGCCAGTTGCACCACGGTTTCCAGGGCCCGCTCATAGCCATCGAACGGGAATTTGTTCAGGCTGGCTACATCATGGTCGTAGGTCTCTGCCCAAGAGTCGAACTCGCTGGGAGAAAAAGGATCGTCGGAGGTCATAAAGGGATTCTACTTGATAAAAAAAGTGACCGTCACTTCTAAAGGCGACGATCACTTGCAAAAAGGCGCTCTTTTGATACCCTAAGATTACCCCCATCTCCACTTCGTATCCTCTTTGCCGTCTTCTATTGTCACGCCCAGCGTCTTCAACCGGTCGCGGATCAAGTCGGATAATGTCCACAATTTTTGCTTGCGTACTTCGCTTCGCACCTCGACCAACAGGTTGATAAAGCCGTCGGAGTCGCCAGAGCCGGTCTTTTCAGCCAGCCGCAGGCCGAAAACGCCGGTCAATTCACGTAGAGCGTCTTGTGCCGGCTTGAGTTGTTCGTCGGTTGCGCCTGCATCGTGTGCAGTATTGATGGCTTTGACAAGTTCGAACAACGTCGCGACCGCGCCGGCTGTGTTGAAGTCGTCGTCCATGGCAGTAGTGAAAGCTTGGCGCGTCGCTTCCGCCTGCGCGACGAGTTCGGCAGCGCTTCCAACCGGGAGTCCCTTGGCCGAGGAATCGGAAGGCCGGAGTCCGGACTTGATGCGGTCGACGGATTTTTCCGCCGCGTCGAGCGTCTCGTCATTGAACATCAGGGGTGCACGATAGGTTCCACTCAGTACAAGCATTCGCATCACGTCCGCATCGCGCTTCGAGAGAAACTCCTTGATGCTGACGATATTACCGAGCGATTTTGACATCTTCTCGCCGCCAAGTTGCAGCATGCCGTTATGGATCCAATAGCGGGCAAAGGGCTTGCCGGTGAAGGACTCGCTTTGTGCGATCTCGTTCTCATGGTGCGGAAAGATCAAATCATTACCGCCGCCGTGGATGTCGATCTGTTCACCGAGTTCGGCCAGGTTCATGGCCGAGCATTCGATATGCCAGCCGGGGCGGCCCAGTCCCCACGGACTTTCCCAGGACGGCTCGCCAGGTTTGGCAGCTTTCCATAGGGCAAAGTCCATCGGATGCTCTTTGGCCTCTTCTACTTCGATGCGTGCACCGGCCTGCATGTCTTCCAGTTTGCGCCCTGAGAGTTTGCCGTAATCCTCATCTTTGGTGACGCGGAAATATACGTCACCGTTCGGGGCCGCATACGCGTAGCCTTTCTCGATCAGGCCCTGGACCATGGCCTGGATCTTATCCATCGTCTGCGTGGCGCGCGGGTTTGACGAGGCCGGCAGGATGTTAAGGTCCTTCAGGTTCTGGGAGTAATCGTCAATGTACCGCTGTGCAAGTTTAAACGGGTCTTCCTTGAGTTGATTGGCGCGGTTGATGATCTTATCGTCCACGTCGGTGAAGTTCATGACGTGCCGCACTTTGTACCCTCGATACTCAAGGTAACGGCGGATGATATCAAAGACCAGGGCCGACATGGCATGCCCGACGTGTGCGTCGTTATAGACCGTCACACCGCAGACGTACATTCTGATCACATTCGGCTCAAGAGTGTGAAGATCTTCTTTCTTCCGGGTGAGGGTGTTGTACACGCGCAGCATGAAAAAACCTTTCCTCAAACATCAAGGAGATGAATGGCAATCTGATTTTAAACCACAAGGGCAATTTTTTTTCCTTCGAGATCCCTGGCGCCCTTTGTGTTTACATTTGTGATTCAGTCTACGGATCAGCTCTTCTTTTTCCCGTTGGTATCTTCCACGCGGCCAAAGATCATGCGGCCTGCCGCAGTTTGCAGGACCTTGGTGACGTGGACATCCTTGTATTCGCCGATGTAGTCCTTGCCGTTCTCAACAACCACCATCGTGCCATCGTCCATATAGCCCACGCCCTGCCCCATTTCCTTGCCCTCCTGGAAAACATTGATGTTGAGGATCTCTCCGGGCAAAACAATGGACTTGACCGCGTTGGCAAGTTCGTTGATGTTGAGCACGGTCACACCCTGCAATTCGGCAATGCGGTTTAGATTGTAATCGTTCGTCAGTACCGGGCTTTTGAGCTGCTTGCCAAGCACCACCAGCTTATCGTCCACTTCGCGTATGCCTTCCACATCGATGTCGCTGACGCGCACCAGGATGTTTGGCAGTTTCTGCAGTTCAGACAGCACTTCCATGCCACGCCGCCCGCGCTGGCGCCGTAAGCCATCGGGGGAATCGGCAATATATTGAAGTTCATTCAGAACGAAGCGCGGGATAAGCAAAGTGCCCGGCAGGAAACCAGTCTTGGCGATATCGGCCACACGGCCATCTATAATTACACTTGTATCGAGTAAGATAGTTCGATTGAGGTTCGTCCAAGTGCTACCGGAACCTCCTTCGGTACGTCCGCTTAACGTGCCCAGGAGGCCCATTAGATCTCCTTGGCGCATAACAAACAGGGATATCCCAAAGTAACTGAATACGATGACCCCGATGAAGGGCAAAATGCTTCCCAGTGGTTTCGGCAGGAGCGAAAGAGGAAATGACAAAAGCGCGGCGGTCAGCAGGCCCACCACCAGGCCCAGCAAACCGGCAAACAACGTCTCTGCCGCTATCCGCCCGAAGAGGGATCGAAAAGCCCGCACGGGACGCGTTGTAAAGTAGGGTGTAAGGATCAGGCCGGTCAGCGCACCGACCAATCCGATCCCCAGGGTATAACGGATGGCTTCAGGCGGATTGAATTTCGAAAGATCATAGCCCCAAAAGCCCCCGACAATAGCGAGAATAAACATGAAAATAATACGAAGAAAAAATTCAGTGCTCATAATAACTCCTATAATTTATAAGGTGCAGAATAACGGATAGATAATAGCATGCCTGCAGCCTGCCGTCAATTACTTCGGCGGTTTCATGGTCCCAATTGAATTTTTTGAGACTTTTTTTCTAGAATCATAACGATTTTAACGATAAATTGTGACGAATTTCGCTGTCTGCCCAGGAGAAGTATAATCTACGACCTATGGCTATTGACCAGTTTGGGCGCAATATACACTATTTGCGCATTAGTTTGACAGATCACTGCAACCTGCGGTGCGTTTACTGCATGCCGGAAGACCAGACCTTCCACCCCAATCCGGAATTGATGCAGGACGACGAGCTTGCACTATTGACGCGGCTGTTCGCCAGCCTGGGGTTTGATAAGATCCGGCTGACCGGCGGCGAACCCACTGTCCGCGCTCATATCGTGGATGTGGTACGGAGCATAGCTCAGACGGAAGGCATCCGTTCCGTATCCATGACCACGAACGGTGTGCTGCTTAAGAAGCTCGCCCAGCCCCTGGCTGAAGCCGGTCTTCAGCGCGTCAACATCAGCGTTGATACTCTCAACCCCGAGAAATTTCATCGCCTGACGCGCTGGGGAAAGCTCGAGGATGTATGGGAAGGCGTAGTGGCTGCCGAAAAGGCGGGCTTGACTCCCATCAAGCTTAATGCCGTGGTGGTCAAAGGTTATAATGAAGAGGACGTCGTCGATCTGGCGCGCCTTACGCTCGATCATCCCTGGCAGATCCGTTTTATCGAAATGATGCCCTTCGCCGGTGTAACCGATGTTCAGACCGGTCAGGTTATCACAGCCGCGCAAATCCAGCAGCGCATCCAGTCGGCCTTGGGATGTATGGAACCCTCCAACGGCGGCAAACTCGACGGCGAAGCGCGCGTTTTTCACTTGCCTGGTGCACAAGGCAATATCGGTTTTATCTCCTCGGTTACCAGCCCGTTCTGTGATTCATGCACGCGTGCGCGCCTCACTGCCGATGGGCGTTTGCGCCTTTGCCTGCTGCGAGAGAATGAATTGGATTTGCTCGCGCCGCTGCGCGCCGGCGCTACATTGGAAGACCTTCGCCGGTTGATCCTCGACGGAATTTGGAAGAAGCCCTGGGGACATGGCCTGGCGGAAGGCGTCATTCCACTTAATCGTGTGATGAACGAGATTGGCGGTTAAGCCCTGTCACAAGTTACAATTCAGGGGTTGAAAGACCCGCGCGGGCTTAACGGGTGGCTTCAACTCTCAACTTAAACCTTCGGGCGATGTGAATCGCCTAAGAGAGCGTTTTAAAAGTGGTCGAGTAAGATTGGAGAATGTCCAAATTCAACCAAACCTACCCGACCGATCTGAAGTATACCGAATGGCAGCAGATTGCGGAATTCTTTCCCAGCTACCCAACGGGCCGTCCACCGAAATGGGAAAAATGGCAGATTCTGAATGCGATTTTGTACGTCAACCGCACCGGCTGCCAGTGGCGCATGTTGCCCATCAATTTTCCTCCGTGGCGGACGGTGCACTACTACTATTGGCGCTGGCAGCAGGATGGCCGCTGGCCGCGGATCAATGCGGTGCTGGTGAAAAAAGTGCGAAAGCAAGCTGGGCGCGAAGAACAGCCCAGTGCAGCGGTGATCGACAGCCAAAGTGTGAAGACCTCGGAAGGCGGTGAGGAACGCGGTGTAGATGTCCACAAGCAGACCCCAGGCCGGAAACGACACCTGGTGGTGGATGTGTTGGGACTGGTTTTGCTGGTCGTGGTGCATAGTGCCAGTATCCAGGATGGAGCCGGAGGCTTGCAGACCTTGCAAAAGCTGTTTGAGCGCCTCAAACACAATCTGCATAATCGCTGGTGCCGCTTGAAGCTCATCTGGGCCGACGGTGGCTACACCTCGATCGTCGCTGAAGTGCGCCAACGCTTTGGTTGGATCTTGCAGATCGTGAAACGTTCCGATGACGTCAAGGGCTTTCAAGTGCTACCTCATCGTTGGGTCGTAGAACGAACTTTCGGATGGTTGGGTCGTTACCGTCGTTTGGCTCGCGACTATGAGCACACCACCTCCTCCAGCGAGAGTATGGTTTATCTCGCCAGCACTCGACGTATGCTAAAAATGCTTGCAACATGACTTTTAAAACGCTTTCTAAGGAAACTTTCAACCATCTATGATAAAAGCTGTTTTCTTCGACCTCGACGGTACCCTCCGTCACAACCTCCCCTCTGGCGGGGAGTTTTTTGCGGATTGCATAACCCGGTTTGGGCTGCACGTGACTGATGAAGATCGCCTGCGCGGCTTTCGCTGGGAAAATTTCTACTGGGCCAACTCTCTTGACTTAAAGGCCGATCGGCAAACTTATGTCGGCGAGAACGGGGATTTCTGGCGTCATTATGCCCAGCGGCAATTGATCGCTTTTGGCGCCTCCAATACACAGGCGGCAGATCTCGTCCCGAAGGTGACCCAGTATATGGAAGAGTTCTACCGGCCTCAAAGCATTGTGCCTGAAGATGTAAAACGGCTCCTCCCGATGTTGATCGAAAAAGGTTACAAAATGGCCGTGGTCTCCAACCGCGAAAACCCCTTCCAGGAGGAGATCGATTCACTGGGGCTGGCGCCGTTCTTCACGTTCGCCCTGGCTGGCGGCGAGGTCAACGCCTGGAAGCCTGAGCCTGATATTTTTTACCATGCCTGTCGGCGCCTGGATGTGACGCCCGCTGAGTCCCTATATGTCGGTGACAACTATTTTGCCGACGTGGTCGGTTCGCGCAGCGCCGGGCTTCATCCCGTGCTTTACGACCCGCGCGGCATCTTCCCGGAAGCAGGCTGCCCGATCATTAAGTCGTTCGAGGAACTGCCTGCCCTTTTACTGCTCCCTGAATTTGAGGATATACCTGGACTCTAGCAGGAACCGTTTTTTTCGGATAAACTCATTTCGAAGAACTGACTGGACCTCTTTCGATCAATAGTTATATACAAGATTTCGGATAGTACGCAGTACCTGATAAACATTTCGTATCTACTCGCAGCCCTTTGTAAAGTATCCAAGAAAAGGACGTGTGTGGGGCGCACGCCCCACACACGTCCTTTTTTCCGAAAGGAATCTTTATGGCTTGGGAACGAAAAATAAGTCGTACGATCCGCGTTCGAAATGACCAGAAGCTTGGGCTGTTGGCCCACTTGTTAACTTCCGTTTCGGACATGGGTGGGACCGTTGGCGATATAGTGTTGTTGAACGAAAACTCGCGTTCGGTTATCCGCGATATCACGATCTACGGCGACGATGTGCAGCACATAGAAAAGCTGGTCAATGCGATCGCGTCCAACCCCGGCACGAAGATCCTGGAGGTTCGTGACCAGGTACTGGAGCTGCATCAAAAAGGCAAGATCGCCATTCGCTCGCGCTACCCGCTCGACTCAATGACCACCCTGCGCCGGGTCTACACGCCCGGCGTGGCAGAAGTATGTCTGATGATCGCAGAAGATCCGTCATTGGCCCGGCATTATACAAGCATAAGCCATTTGATCGCGATCGTCACCGATGGGACCGCGGTTCTGGGGCTCGGCGACATCGGTCCGCTCGGAGCCATGCCGGTCATGGAAGGCAAGGCCATGTTGATGGAATTGCTCGTGGGGCTTTCGGGCATGCCGATCTTGCTGAATACGAAAGACCCGGATGAGATTGTAGCCACGGTTGCAGCAATCTCGCCCACTTTTGCAGCGATCCAACTTGAAGATATCTCCGCCCCGCGCTGTTTTGAGATCGAGGAACGCCTGCAGGCCAGGCTCGATGTTCCCGTGATGCATGACGACCAGCATGGCACCGCTGTGGTTTCCACAGCTGCGTTGACGGTGGCCTGCCGCCAGGCCGGCATGGATATGAATAAAGCCACCATCGGGCAGATCGGGTTGGGAGCAGCAGGTTATGCCATCGCGCAGATGATGATGCGCCTGACAGGCAACCCAGTGTTGGGAGCCGACCTTTCAACTGAGGCCATAAAGCATTTCGAAGCGGCGGGCGGCAGAGGCTCCGATCTGGAAGAGATCATGGCGAAGTGCGATATTGTCATTGCCACCACGGGCGCGGCCGGGTTGATCAAGCCGGAGATGGTACGAAGCGGACAGATCATTTTGGCATTGTCGAATCCCAACCCGGAGATCGATCCGGATCTGGCCCTGGAACACGGCGCGGCTTTTGCGGCTGACGGCAATATGGTCAATAATGTGCTGGGCTTCCCCGGCATCTTTCGCGGCGCGGTGGATGCGAACGCGCCGCGTATCACGCATGAGATGCTGGTGGCTGCGGCTCATACCATCGCGGATATGACGCCGCCCGGTGAACTGGTACCCAGTGCGCTCGATAAGGCGGTACATCACGCCGTGGCGCGCGCCGTGGCGCTGACCGCCATCGAACAAGGGATCGCAAGGGCGGAGTATGTGCCTTATGTTGAGGAGTAAATTCAACGTAGGGCAAGATATTATCTTGCCCCATCAGCTGCCATTATCCAGACGATCTCCGAGATCTTAAAGACCTCGGAGGTTTGATCATAAAAGTACCTGCGTCCAGATCAAAGGCAGCAACAAATCCAGGGCCTGGGTCGCCCTGGATTTGTTGTTAAAAAACGAATTCGACTAGATTGGCCTTATAACCCGGTGACAGCGCAGAATCCGGATTCTATGGCCGTTATGCATCACAACCACTGTCCTACACACGAGAACATCGGGTGAGAATGCAGGCATGCTGGCTTGCCATATGACACTCCCGCTGATCGCAGCAGTGCTAGTGGAAGGCGAAAGAGCATAAACAGGGGCCGGGGCTATGGCAAGGGTGAGGGCGGCGACTACGGCGAGGCTGAACAGGATCTGCAAAAATCGGTTTTTTGACATGGGGACGATCCTCCTGGTATCGTTAAGAGCATTTTATTTCGCCGGCGTTATCAGGTTATGGGTTCAGTGTAAAAAGCCCGTAAAATATTATTTGACAGTACCAGGGGTTTCAACGATATTTCCGCCTTGAACCTGATCAATGACTCGCCTTTTGCAACACGTCCCGCAGGTCCTTTGTTCTTATATGGGCCGCGAGATCAACCTGCAGGACAGTGGATGGCATCAGTAATCAGAATCTACGTGCAGATGCTTTAATTCGGCAAATAAAGGAAGTTCTTGTTTGATCGTATTGAGCGAATTGAGCTGCCCGGGCGGCGTAATATAGCCGGCCTGACAAAACAGCCAATTTCGCAGAGTTGCCTCGCTGATACCCATAGGCTGTAAAACCTCATAAACAGCGCGAAAAAGAAGCTCCTTGTATCTGCAGACATCAATGGAAATGGGATCGGGCGGTACGGGCAGGTCCCAGGCCGATACGCCCGGTGTGATTTTTGTGTAAATAAAACGGACCTGCTGGCCCATTCGCAACTTTTTGCCGGCCTTCTGTAATTGGAGCGCGGCGCGTGCAAGCGGTGAAAATACACGATATTCGTTGAGTTCGCGATTAAGAGTTTGTGTAACCAGTAATTCATCCGGATTGACTTCCCGCTTGTTCAAGACAGTAAATTGTTCCCGTACCAATTGCAAGACACTGGGCAGGAGATTTGCAAGTTGGGTGGGGTTGGGCTCCCTTCCCAGGATGTCCAATACCTGCATCTGAATATTGGCTACAAAAGAAGGCGTGTCGTCACGGCGTAGGGCGAGACCGCGAATTTTATATTTTCCATCCGGCAACAAGCCAAAAAAACGGTTGGCAACAGGCTGGCCCGGCTTCTGGCGGGAAGCCACAAAAGCCATCCATTGATATATGCCTTCATCCAGATCGAGGAACAAACCTGTCTGTCGCTCCACCTCATCCAGCAAATCCTGAAAATGCGCATCGGACGTGGCGTCCGCGCGATAAAGGAACATGCTGTCCACATACAAATGCAAAACAGTAAAACCCTGTTCCTCAGCAATTGCTTTTGCTTGAAGTAACATCTTTCTGCCAAGGTGCGTTACCGCTTCATGTGAGTTGATGCGCCCAAAGGTGGAATTGGCATAGCCCAATCGTCCATAAGCAACCACCAGCAACCATTTGAGCGCTTTGGAAAGGGACTTGTAATAACGATAACGGGAAGCGCCTCTATCCATTGTCTTGAGCAGTCGTTTAATGGCGATCCGTTTTTCCAGCAGCGGTTTGAGAGTCTCGGGCACTAGGCCGGGGCGATAATCAACTTTGACGCCAAGTTCAGGGATTTCCCACGCATCTTTGCCCTCTACGCCTACTGTTTCAGGTGAGAGGTTGTATTTCACCATCAGCGAGGGATACATGGATGTGAAATCAAGAATGGCAACATGAGGAAATATTCCTAATAACGGCTCGAAGACCAGCCCGCCGCGGTCGGCTTTGAAGAGCTGGGCATAAGTCTTGGGAACTTCTCCTTTTTGTTGCTGGTAGGGAACGAGCACTCCACGCTGCAAAGCCGTCAGGGTTTGCATGGCCGCAATGCCTGCACCCGGCGAACGCCTGGCAATCTCCTGTACCGGCAATGCCGTTACACGAGCCTGCTCAATGGCCCCCAGCAATCCATAGTCGTTATAGGTCATGCAATTCCGGCTGTCGATATGCCAGCGACCAAATAAATGCACCTGCTCTCCGCGAAAATGGGCCTGGCCGTAATTGAAGAAGCTGATTTCCTTGCGGCGTAAAACCGCTCGGGAAAGATCGCGGTTGGGGTTGAAAGGAATTCCTGTCTGTCGCGACATTTCCTCCAGATAGGAGAACAGCCACGTGTCGCCAAAACTGGTGAGGATGACATCAGGGTTGTATTGTCTAAGCACGCCATTTAATGCATTGAGAAGCCGGCGCGGCTCATCCAGGGACAAACGATAGCGAAAACGGTAGTAGTTAATGAGCAAATTTTGCGGCTGCGCGTGGGATGGGTCGGTATCCGGCTTAATGGTTAACTTCCGTAATGGAGGTAGAGCAGGATCTAATTCCCAGGGCGTATTTAAAACCGTTATGCCGACCAGTTTCCCGTTTGGCTCCGCCGTTATTTCGCAATATGCCAATGGAAAGGCCTTGAAAGCGGCGGCATATCGCAGGTACAACGGAATATCGGCATCATAATATTCCAGGTCCGGGAAGGACCGGCTCACCTCCCGGAATATTTCAAGGTAACTGGAGAAGGTCGCAACCCGAATCTCCATAACGTCTTTTACGCCTGCATAAAGGTCCTCTCGCTGAACACGCGCCAACTCTACTGGCTTCACCTGCAGGAAACGCCATAATTCGCGTAAACGTGGAAAGGGTCCGCTGGCATAAAAGACAGTTTCAAAATCCTGATAAAAGAAATACCGCTTTCCGTCTACTCCGACGAGCCATATCATGACCCCCCTGGTGGGATGAGCATACAGGTCGAACAACCAGCCTCTGTATTTTTTCACAGACCGTCTTTTTTCAGCTCTTCAATTTGATCCCGTAATTCCCGGAGCTCCCCGTAAATTTCATGGCGGATACGGTTATTTCGCTTGCGCTCCTCCATTAACATCAGCATGAGCATGGCTTCCAGCGGGAGCAAATTGGCAGCATTGGCAATGGCGGCCCGGTGTTGACGGACCAACTCGAACATATCATCCAGGATAAGCTGGTCGCCGCGTCGCAGCGCCCCATAAAGAGGCTTGACTTCCTTGATCTGCTCAAAAAGCAATTGCGTGACGGGAAGAATGGAACGACCCATGCTGTAATCTCAGAAGAGCGCGGGCTGGAAGATTTCTTCATGGACCTCATCTGTCTGAAAGATTTCATCCGCCACACGCGAAACGATGGGGTAGAGCCGTTGATAATCTTCCACTTCTATTTTCTGAATCAAAATCGCCACAGGCTCATAATAAGAAAGGCGTTCCAAATGTCGACAGCATTGCTTTAATACGCGCAGGCGGACATGCAAGGGGATATCGGGGCTGTGGAAAGTATGCAAAAAATCCAGGACTACCACAGGGTTGGCATCCGGCCTTGTACCGGCAAGCAAATCCAACATTTGATAGCAGGTAAATGCACGTGCTAAACGCGTCCGGTCGAGCAAGCGCTTCACTTCCACTGTTTTATGCCTGAGCAAGCGGGCCAGGCCATAGGAAGGGACCCAATCACTCCCGGCAATGGTGTAGAAAGGGCCGCGCAGCGCCAAAGCCGCGATCAGTTCCGTGATCCTCCGGTGCTGGCTGCCGACAATTTCTATCAACAGCAAATGACGAGGTTGAAACATTAAGCCTTTACGATTTGAGGAAATATTCATAACAGTATTCATATGCCCTAACATAGCAGGCCAGGAATCAAAAAATAACCCCCCAACCTGAAATAATTGGGAGATTGTTTGGGAGATCTTTCGTCAGATAGCTATATGGGAGTGGAGCGGGAAAAAAACCTATAGGTGGTGGTCCTCCCACCACTGTGAAAAATTCCAATCCTTCAGGAGATCGGATAAGTGTCTGCTGGTGTGTACATTGAATTTCTCGAAGATACTTTCCATGTGGCTTTTCACAGTCCCTGGCGTGACGCCAAGCATCTCTGCGATTTGGTTTCTCTTATATCCGAGGCAGATCAAGGCGATCACCTCTTTTTCACGCCCTGTGAGAGAATCCCAGCGCTGATGGAGGTTATCGTCATTCTGATAATGAGTCAGGCCGGCAGCCAGAACGTCTGCGGTTACTTGCTCAAGGGTACGGTTCTCCTGGGCGGCTAATTCGGTCAGTCTAAGATGTACGGGATCATCCAGGGTATAAGAATATTTAATGTTCTGCCGCAAGCCTATCAAGCGTCGGATTGTTCGCCGGATAGACATACTGGAAGGCAGTATACTAGAACATCTGTTCTTTGGTCAAGGAGGATAATAACGGCGTGATTAAGATTCCGATCTCGGCATATATACGAGCCGAGATAATCGCAAAGGTTGCGCTAATCGCAAACAAACGGCCTGGACTGCTGCTTCAAGCCGCCAGCCTTCACAGTGAATATTAATAGAACCAATATATTTTCTACATCGGCGATGAGAATGCCTTTGTTATACTTTTTCTCCTGTAGAAATAAGGAGAAAAAGTGAAGAAAATTATCGTGCTGCCTATTTTGATCATTCTTACACTGATATTAACAGCATGCGGCGCCGCCGCAGGTTCATCACAATCTAATTCAGCCAGCGGATCGTCAGCCGCGAACACAGGCTCCTCGAATTCGTCGAATCAAGTGCCGGTCAATGGAACGCCGGCGGGCGGCCCATCCGCGATGCTGCTTGCAGTCGGCATGTTAAAGCTGGAAGGCACCTCCAACGCCGTCACCGCGCAGGAAGCGGCTAAACTTTTGCCATTGTGGCAATCGTTGCAACAAACTGAGAGCACGGCCATTCCGCAAGGTGGGTCGCAAGGGACGCCCGGCGCACGGCCCGATGCCGGGATGATGCAGCAGATCGACGCACAGGTTGTAGCAATCCAGAACGCCATGACACCCGCACAAATCCAGGCGATTACGGCCATGAATTTAAGCAGGCAGGATATTTTCACTACCTTACAACAAGCCGGAATCATAATGGGCGGACCTGGTCAGGGTGGCGGTTTCGGAACCAATGGAGGCACCTTTACTCCCCGACAAGGTACTCCACCTGTTGCGGGTACCCCGGGTGCATTTCGAAGGAATAGCGGGCGTCAGGGATTTGGCAACTTCATGCCGCAGAGTGAAGTTAACGGGATCATCCAGTTCCTGCAGAAAAAGGCAGGCATCTGATATTTTCTTCATGGTGCTCATGGATCCAACAACAACAAAAAAACCTCGATGAGCGTTTTTGTTGTTGGATGACTGCTCTACTGCTTTTGTCCTCCTATTGATATACTGAATGCGAAAGAATATAATTGAAAACGGACTAAATAAGTCGGATACTTGATCTCCAAAAGGCAAAGACGTGGCAATTGGCGGCGCAGAGTGCCAAGCTATTGAAGGTACTGTGTTGACGGTCACTCATACAGGCTTAGGACAAATATGACTCGTCTCCGTATTTTTCTGTTTCTACTATTTCTTCTTGGAAATTCGGCCTGCTCACTCTCCAACCAGCCGGCCCCGGTTCCCACGGAGGTCCTCTCAACCTCAACGCCCCTGCCCTCCCCGACATTCACATCGGCTCCCAACTCCACACCAACACCAGCGCCTATCCTTACTCCAACAGAGACCTTGGTTCCCATTTCTTTGACCTTTAAGCCTGTTGCAGACGCCTATGTAGACGCATCGAAAGCCAGCACCAAATTCGGCACCTCAAATAGCCTGCGTGTTGATGATTCGCCGCTCGTGAACAGTTACCTGCGCTTTACCGTGAAAGACCTGGGTGGAAGGCCACCCAGCCGGGTTCGGTTAATGATCTACGCCTACAGTGCTTCCTCTCAGGGCATTGTTGCCAGTACTGTCGCAGACAACGCCTGGGAAGAAAAAATGATCACTGGCAGTAACGCTCCTGCCCTGGGCACTTTGCTATCCACCTCTCCACCGTTTGTGGCAAGAACCTGGGTAACCTTCGACGTAACTTCTTACGTTACCGGTGAGGGCACATTTAGTTTTGGGCTTTCAACTCCTGGAGCGCGGGCGATCAGCCTGGCTTCGCGTGAGTTGGTTGTATTTTCCCCACAGTTGATCGTCGATCTTCATTAAGACTCTATCCGTAAAACAACCCCTCTTGTAGTTTACGGATAGGCTTTAAATGATGGAAAAGCTGCCCGGAACAAACGGGGCAGCTTTTCTATGGTATTTAAGAAGAATTACGGCTGTAACTGCAAATAGCAGGCACGCTCATTCTGTATCCATTTTCGGCTCCCGACTATGCGGTCTGGCAAAAAAAGCGAACACGCGAGTCCGGAACGAAGCAAAGAATCTGCGGATAACCGGCAAGCGCAGTATCAATAATATGAAAACGATGAGGCCGTAGATCAACGGTCGTACGATGTCGCCCTGGAGATGAAAGATATCGCCTTTTTTAGACAGGGCGTAATGGTAAACTGCGATAGGCGCAGCAATATAAATGATTTGATGCAGCCTTTTCCAGTTCTTGCCGAGCCTGACTTTCCAAATGTCGAATGAAGTGACTCCTAATGGGATCAGCAGAAGGAAAACCGTCGCGCCATATATGATATAGGGCTTCTGGATGACTGTTTGGATGATCAGACTCCAGGCCAGGCCATAGTCCAGGTTTATAAAGATGAGCACGTGGATTGTGGCATACATCAGCGTATACAGGCCGAGCGCGCGGCGGCGCTTGAGCAGTTCGCGCCAGCCGAAGAGCGTGTTGAGCGGTGTGCAGGCCAGCGAGAGGACCAGCAATGTAATGGCATGACGCCCGGTCCTTTGTTCCAGGTCCTGGATCGGATTGGCCGTCAAGTGGTGGGTGAAGAGATCAAAGATAAGTACCACCAGTGCCGACCAGGCATACAGATGCATGGCGATCTGGAGCGGAGTATAAGGGAGCTTCTTGATACGTTCGAAAATTGTCACGGCAAAACTCATAATTGCATGGTACATGGAAAACGGAATCCGTTTGGAAGCACGGATTCCGTTTTATTCTGAGACCCGTTTCCAGCGTTCTTTCCAGGACCTAATAATTCAATTTCAGATCCATTCCTTTGTAAAGGTAGGCCACTTTGTCGGCATAGCCGTTGAAGAGCAGGGTTGGACGGCGGGTGAGTTCGCCGATCCGCCGTTCTGAAGCCTGTGACCAGCGCGGATGGGGCACATCGGGGTTGACGTTGGCGTAGAAGCCGTATTCGTTGGCGGCAATATCCTTCCAGAACGTCTCGGGCTGCGTGTCCACCAGCTCTATCTTGACAATGGCCTTGATTCCTTTGAAACCATACTTCCACGGTACCACCAGGCGGATGGGTGCACCATCCTGGGCCGGGAGAGGGTCTCCGTACAGACCGGTGACGAGCAGCGCCAGGTCGTTCGTGGCTTCATCGAGCCTCAGGCCTTCCTTATAGGGCCAGGGATAAAAGCCATTAGCCTCCGCTGGCAATTGTTTCGTGTCCATCAAGGTTGTAAAAGCAACATATTTTGCAGACGAGGTAGGCTCTACCGCTTTCAGCAGGCTTGCGAGCGGGAATCCCTGCCAGGGGATCACCATACTCCAGGCTTCCACACAGCGCAGCCTGTAGATGCGGTCTTCCTGTGGAAACATCTTCAGCAAGTCGTCGATGCCAAAGGTCTGGGGCTTATTCACCATTCCCCCGACCTCCACGGTCCATGGGCGGGGCTTGAAATTTGCCGATAGGGGTGCAACCGCCGCTTTGTCGGTGCTGAACTCATAATAGTTATTGTAGTTAGTGATGTCATCGTACGAGTTGAGCGGCGCTCCCAACTCGTCGGTCTTCCCGGCGTAAGCTGAGACGTTGGCCGGCGTGGGGGACGACGAGCTGCCGGCTGTGGGCGCACAAGCAGCCAGCAGCGCGCTGCCTGTGAGAATGCCGGCAGTCCTGAGGAAGTCACGCCGGTTCAGGTAAAGGGATTTGGGCGTGATCTCGGATGAAAGAACCGGGACGGATTTGTATTTATCTTCCATATTTACCTCGTATAGTTTTAAGGATAAGCTTCGGCCAATAGGGTCTTTATGTTCGTTTCGGTCTCGTCGTACGCGCCTTCACCGATATGAACATAACGAATGTGGCCGCGCTTGTCAATAAGGAATAAAGTCGGCCAGTACATGGTGTGATACGCATTCCACGTACCACCATCGTTGTCTTGTGCAACTGGATATTCGATGCCGTCCTGCACCACCGCATTTTTCAGGTTGTTCAGGTCGGCTTCCTGGCTGAATTCGGGAAAATGATTCCCGATGACCACGAACCCCTGGTCCTTAAATGCAGCATACCATCTCTTTAATGAAGGCATAACGTGCTGGCAGTTTATGCAATCGAACGTCCACATCTCGAGCCCCACCACTTTGCCTCGCAGGTCGCCGAGGTGTAGAGGCGAAGCCGTGTTCAACCAAATGGTATTGGTCAGTTCTGGAGCCGGCCCGAGGTCGGGCAAGGAGGCGGTTTGGAGTTTTGGAAGGGTCACGTTTGCGTTTCCTGAAGGAGTACGAGCGCAGGCGGTTAATCCGAGAACCATTGCAATTAACCATAATCGTTTCATGATCAGCCTCCTTGATGGCCCTATTGTAAAAAATCTTTCTTACAAAAGGCTTACGGAAGGCTGAGAGTTTTGTTAACCCGGATCCTATCTTCGGCAAAGCCGTTCTTAAAGATCTGGCTCATATACGCTGAGTCGCAGAGTAAAAAATATTCTGGGGATCTGAGAGGAAGCAAGCAGGCGGCCTGTTTCAAGGCAGGGTGAATGTAAATCGGCTCCCGCGGCCACGCGTGCTCTCAACAGAAATATGTCCACCGTGTGCCCGGACGAGGCTGCGCGAGATGGCCAGCCCGAGCCCCGATCCGCCTGTGGTCCTGCTGCGCGACTTTTCGCCGCGATAGAAACGGTCGAAGACTTTCGGCAGGTCTTCCGTGCGGATGCCTTCGCCCGTATCGCTTACACTTACTTCCACGCCGTGGGGGGTGCGCTGTGCGTTGAGAACTATCCTGCCACCCGCGGGTGTGTGCCGCAGCGCATTGCTTAACAAATTGTTGAGCACACGGCCAATGCGCATGGTATCCATATGCACCGGGTCAACATCGGGCTCGGCATGCCCCGAAATGGTTACGTCCTGGCGCGCGGCCAGTTCGGAGAAGCTCTCCAGAGTATCAGAGATGAGATCGGCCAGGGAAGAATCTGCCAGGTCGAGCGGCAAGCCGCCCGCATCCAGTTGTGCCATCTCAAACAGGTCGTCAATAAGCATGGAAAGCGAACGGACATCGCGCTGGGCTGTAAGCAGATAGCGCGAGACCTCTTCGGGAGTTTCGACGATCCCATCGGCCAGCGCCTCCAGAATGGCCCTGATCGAGGCGAGCGGGGTCTGCAGGTCGTGACTCACCCAAGCGATCAAGTCGGTACGCATGTGTTCCAGCTCGCGCTGTTTTTGGTCTGCAGCTTGCAATTGTGCAGCCATTTGATTGAAGGATTTTGCCAGGGCAGCCACTTCATCGTTGCCGCTTACTTGTACACGTGTTCTCAGGTCGCCTTTCGCAAGTTGTTCGGCGCCTCCTTTTACAGCATGGATCCGTTCTGTAATGGTACTGGAGAGGAAATATCCCAGTACCATGGCCATACCCCCCGCGAAGACCAACAAGACAATGGACAGCAGCAGGTCATGTTCGCTGGCGAACATCATGCGCGCCGAGAACCATACATTGAAGAAAGTAAGCACGCTGGAGAGGGCATAGCCGGCCAGCAGCGTCCAGCGCAGAGTTGGAGAAAAGGTAAGCCAGCCGAGCCGGTATGCGGCATAGCCTGCCAGGCTGGAAATCAGGGCGGTAATGGCAAGGAACATTGCCATAAGCGCCAGTACCGATAATGGCGGCGACATCAGCACTTCGAATATCCCCAGTGAAACTGCCAGGATGAGGAATACTCCTAGTGCATAGCGCGGGAAGATCGGGAGTTCAGAAAGGAAGGATTTCATGATTCGAACTTATATCCTACGCCCCACACCGTCAGGATGCGGCTGGGGGACGAAGGATCGGCCTCGATTTTTTCCCGCAAACGCCGCACATGGACGGTGACTGTCCCCGGGTCGATATATTCGCTCCCGCCCCAAATGCGTTCCAGCAGTTGGTCACGCGTGTATACCTGGCGCGGATGGGAGGCCAGTAAATAAAGCATGTCAAATTCCTTGGCGGTGAGCATGATCTCTTTGCCGGCACTGGTCACGGTGCGGCTTCGGGGATCAACGCTCAGGTTTTCAAAGTTGAGCAAATGTCCCGAATCCGCTTCGTTCTGTTCGCGGCCGGTCCGACGCAGTACAGCGCGTACGCGGCTGACAAGTTCCTGCGGGCTGAAGGGTTTTACAACATAATCGTCCGCGCCCATCTCCAGACCCGTGATACGGTCCACCTCTTCGCGGCGCGCCGTGAGCAGGATAATAGGCAGGTTGGAACGATCACGCAGCCAGCGAGTTAGAGACAGCCCATCTATTTCCGGCAGCATGATATCTATGATGGCCAGTTCGGGGATTTGCTCTTCCACCAAGGACATGGCTATCCTGCCATCTGAGGCGTGCCGCGTCTGGTACCCGGCGCGCTGGAGATACAATGAGACGACCTCTGCAATGCTCGGCTCATCTTCCACGATCAAGATTGATTTCTTATCCATCGTAGGTCAATCATACCTTAATGTCCAATGGACAATTCATTACGGGTCTCTTACGTTTTGCGGCCGGAGTTAATGAAATCGTAAGAGTCTGTCAGGTTTTTTTTAAGGATAAGTTGTTACGATTGCTTTTATCAAACGATAAGGAGAACTGGATGAAATCCCGATGTATTTTGCTTGGCCTTGTCCTTCTTGCCTCCATGGTCCTGGCGGCCTGTGGGAACAGCGACGCTCCCACACCCGATGCCATGAAGTCTAATGCGACTGGAATGCCTGATACGATGATGCCGTTGGAAACAGCTGCACCGGGTGCCTCAGGCTCCTCTGCACAAATGGCTGATTGGTTGGGCACCTCGCTCGTTGACGCTCGGACGGGACAGGGCTTTAAGCTCAGCGACTTTGCCAGGAAAGTGATCCTGGTGGAGACCATGGCTGTCTGGTGCACGAACTGCTACGCCCAGCAGCAGCAGATCCAGAACCTGCAAGGATTAATGGGCAACAACGCAGATCTGGTCAGCGTCTCTCTGGATATCGATCCGAATGAAACGCCGGATATCTTGACGAAGTACGTGAATACCAACAGTGGTTTTAATTGGAAGTATGCGATCGCTCCCGCCGCCCTGGCCCGCGAGTTCGGCCAGGTGTATGGCGATCAGTTCCTGAATCCGCCTTCCACGCCCATCCTCATCATTGACCGCCACGGGATCGCACACACCCTGCCCTTCGGTATCAAGACTGCGCAGGACCTTATGCAGACCATCCAACCGTATCTTGACGCTCATCTGTAAATGGAGTTGAACAGCCCGGTGGAGATTCACATTTCCGCCGGGCCAATTTATTTATGGAAACGATCCTGACTTCGCTTACCATTGGCTTATTATCGACGACCAGTCCCTGCGTTCTGCCCCTTTATCCCGGTTTTCTGGCTTATATTGCCGGCGGATATGAGCAATTGGGAAACAAGGTCGGACGTTATTTCCTGGGGTTTTTCGTATTAGCCGGTGTCCTGACCATGATGTTGGCCCTGGGAGGTATTATTGCCCTTCTTTCGATTTCAGTCGGTAGGGCGCTTTCGATCATTATTCCGCTGGCCGACCTGGTCATCATTCTGCTCGGCGTATTGCTTCTATTAAATATCAACCCCTTCAAGAAACTGCCTCAAGTTCGCGTGCCCCTTTTGTCGCACCCCTTTATCAACGCCTTTGTGTATGGACTCCTTTATGGGCCCATTGCCTTGCCGTGCTCGGGGCCGCTGCTAGTGAGTGTATTTGTTCTTTCCCTGACCGTTGGAGAGGCTCTAAGTAAGTTGAATATTTTCTTCTGGTTTGGGATTGGCTTTGGTCTGCCTTTGCTCCTGCTTTCCTTCGTATCCGGCGCAGCCGGGCGCTGGATCACGCGCCAGTTCGCTCAACGCGCACGCGCGATTAACTTGATCAGCGGAGCGCTATTGGTCGGAGTAGGCATCTACGATCTGGCTTCCAACTGGGCCCTGCTTCGGCTCTTTTTCTAGATATGGATTTTTGCCAGTTGGGTTGCCCCCGGATTTATTCGTCCATCTTCCCAGTGCCCGGAAATTTAACCAAATGCGATAATGTTCGGGTTCAGATGCGAGGGCTATTCCTTAAACGCTAATGGTTTCGCCGCTCTTGTGGACCTCTGTCTTGCCGTTCCGATAGAGAGTGATTTTCCCCGCGCCGTACATCGTCCAGGTACCGGCAGAATTGTTCAACATCCCGGTTTGCTCGTCGATGCCAATTAAAGTATCTGCAGGCAGTCGCGCGGATAATGGCCCGGCCCAGTTCCGGCCGGACCGATTGTGGTGAGGCAAAACGCAGGAATCGGGCAGGAGCTTTAGCCCCTCTAGAACCTTATCCTCATAGGGGTCGTAGTAGTGCTCACACAACACCATCGCGCCTGCGCTGCTGCCCCCTATCACCGCGCCCTCCTGATAAGCCTCCAACGCTGCCTGCCAGGCCTGGCTGCCTTTAAGAGTCTCTCCCAGGTGCCGCGGGAATCCCCCCAGCAGGTAGATGAACCGCGCAGAGCGGAGGCGTGCGGCTAATACAGGGTCATTGGCGCTGGGTTTATCGATGACCGGCACGAGTTCCACTCTGGAGGCGCCAAGAGACCGGAACCATCGAATCCCGTTGCGCCCCGCCCGCTCGTGATTATTGTCGGGTGCGGCCGCGGTTGGCAGGATGGCAACTTGCACGTCCGGGCCGCCTGCCAGTTCGATAGCCCGCAAATCCGGCTCCGACATGCTGCCGCCAAACTCTGCGCCGCCTTCAAGCAAAAGATAGCCCATTTCTACACATACAGTATATCTCTGTGACTGATCCAGCTCCATGCCTGCATTTTTGCAATTAACGGCTCTGAAAGAGCAGTTGCACTAAAAGCAACAGAGCACTATAATAAGTCTATCTCGAAATCTATTTTTAATTCCTTAGAGAAATCAAATAGAAAGGAGAAATGCCATGTTGTTCTTTCCTCAAGAGAAAGGCCAGGGCTTGGTCGAGTATGCGATAATTCTTGTTTTGGTTGCTATTCTTGTTATTGCCGCTTTGTTAATTCTCGGCCCTGTAATTGGCAATAGCTTTAGCACGGTCAACAATAGCATGAATAACCTGATGACCTGACTTTATGCTTAGACAAAAGAGTTCCTCTTCTTGATAAAGGGACTCTTTTCTTTTATCTGGATGGTGCTTTTTCGGTAACCAGATCATCCACCTAGTCAAAGGGCTACAAAAGTTTGATGTTGTTCTCAGTAAATTAATTGACCAGCCGGTGACCGGCCTATTCTGGCAGGAATTTTTCGCGGCCGTGAAGTGATCTTCGGAAGTGGGTGCCTCTGTTGGGTTTGGGGATTGATTGAAAGGTCATTCGCAGAATGCTCGGGCTGCCCTGGAGTTGGTGATCCAACGTTTAATATTTAAATGACTTGATGTCCAATAGTTCTTCTACTTCATTCTCCCGTGAATGCAGTGCTTGCGCGCGGGCAGATATAGGCTTGTCCCGGAGCGATCTTCATATTGTGAGCACCCGCTCCGTGTACGGTACGTATGCACACCGGTCGGTCTAGTCTCTTTGCTCCATTTACAAATAAGGCTTTTTACTTTTTCTCAACCCTTACCCACATCTGCTTTCCATCGGTCTTCACCTCGATCCAGCCATTAAGATCGGTGCGGAGAACGGAACGGCCCGCCAGTGTTTCCAGAGTCGCAACATCGGGCAAGCCGTCCTGGTCGCCTGCTGCGACGCTCAACACGGTGAGTTGTGGATCCAGGTTCTGGATCAAATCTGGCGGTGTGAGCGGAGCATAACCGCTTTGGGCCAGCGATAATACGCTCACATCCCCGATCGTATTGCCATACTCCAATTGATCGAGAGTATCGAAATTCTCCCCGATCGGCAGCAGGCTGCGGAAGCCGTTCCATTCGACCAGCAGCGTTGCACCGCCGGATGAGATATTTACCAGCTTCAACGTTGCGCCCTCACCAAGGTCGAGAGTTTGCCCCTCTTCCGCCGGCGTGACCGGGATCGATTGGTCAGCGAGCCACTGCATCACTTGCTCCGATGAGAAAGACGCCTGCTGGTTCCCTCCAAGCAAAACATTTCTGGGTGGATAACGCGGTAGCAGGCGCGGCAGGGCCGCCACCTGATTCTCATTTGTAGACGCCAGGATCAGCCAGTCGAGGCTGTGGTCGAGAGGCGATAATCTTCTGCCCAGCGCGTCCGAAAGGGACGAAGTGGAAGGCCCGCCGTTGACCAGGATATTTCTTCCCGCCGGAGTTTGGATCAACACTGCATCTGCCGAACCTACGTCGAGAAAGGTAATGTGAAGGGCACCGTCGGGCATGACCGCGACGAGCCGCCAGATGAACATCGCTAAAATCAACAACACGGCGAGTATGGTTGCCGTGGACAGATAACGGAAGCGCTGGCCGAGGGCGGATAAGAAGTTTTTTATGGAAGAGCCTCCGAATGTAAAGGTGAGAAGCACGGCATAATACAGAACGACAAATCCCAGGGAGAATCCGCCGAGATAGATCACCCCGTGCGGCACGGCGTTAAAAAATTCTACCATCCGGATGGTGTATGCGGTTAGAGGCCAGGCTGCCCAGGCGATCACCTGTCCGAGCGGGAAGAACAACAGGCTGGCAACGACCGCCAGCCCGCCCAGGATCATCACGGCCGGTTGTGCCGGCAGGATGAATGGGTTGGCGATGAATGAAACAAGTGAGATCTGTTTGAACTGATAAGCCATGATCGGCAGGGTGGTTAGTTGGGCGGCGAATGTGAGCAGGGCAAACTCGGCAAAGTATTCGGAAAACTTCTCGATGTTGGCAACCGGGAGATAGCGTCCAAAGAATTTCGCGGCAGCTTGTTGAAAGGGGTCGCCATACAACACCAGGCCGAGGGTTGCGAAGAACGAAAGCTGAAAGCCTGCATCCCACAGCACCAGCGGATTGAACACCGCCATGAGCGCTGCGACGAAGGCCAGGGTGTTAAGTCCCTGTTGGCGGCGGCCCACCTGTACGGCGAAGATGGAGAGTGTACCCATTATGGCAGCCCGCACCACGGCCGCATTCGCGCCAACCAGGAAAGTATAGAAGCCGATGCCGAGCACCGCCAATACCGCACCGGGCCGCGGCCCGAGTATGCGGCTGAACAGCTTTATGAAGATCGCCGCAATGATGGCGATATTAAAACCTGATATGGCGATAATGTGCGCCGTGCCGGTGCTTTTAAAAGCCTGTTCCAGCGGCGCAGCCAGACCCGAGTCAATGCCCAATAGGATGCCGGCCAGCAAAGAGGCTTCGGGGTCGAGAAAGAGCCGATAAACGTTTTCAAACGATTTGTCCTTGATTCCATAAATAAAGGCCACGATCGGATTCCCTCCGCTGCCTGGCAGGAGTGTGGCATCGGCGCTGGGCATGTAGCTTAGGATGCCTTCACGGGCAAGATAATCGCGATAAGAAAAATCTTCGTTTTCCGGCGGGGTCTGAAGCCTGCCCCGCAGCCGTATGATGTCGCCATAGTGGTAGGTTTGATTTGCATTTACGCGCGCCAACAGCAGCCCGTTCACGCTGAATTGATGATCACCCGTATCCACTTTCTCCACGCGCAGGCGCAGATTGGTATAAGTATCGCGATAATCAGGCGGCTCCACCAGGGTACCGGTGACGAGAATATCGTAATCCCGGTCGTTGAACCAGGAGATTTGAGAAATGCCGGGGGTGGGAACCGTAATTTGGTATCGTGCTGCGCCAAAGAAGAGGGCGATGACACAGGCGGAAGCCAGCATTATTAATGTTGGAAGGTTGAAAGTTGAGGGTTGAAAATTGAAGTTTCGAAAATGGAGAGCCAAAAGTCGGCTTTTTGAACGACGGAGGATGATTTCAGCCACGATGGCGAGAGCTGCGAGAATCAGCCACACAAGCAGCGGCAGGCTCATCAGTTTGGCAAGCAGGATGCCCGCAAGAAAAGCCAGTGAAACCCACAGCAGGGGTAGAGGCATGCAGGGATTGTACGATAAAACAATCCTCTACTCAGACGGGTTTACAAGAATTCAGTAAATCACGATTTTGAGGAATTTCCGATTTTTGGGATGTGCGACCTGCGGCGCACATCCCAAAAATCGGCTTCCTCATCACTATTCAGTGATTTACTGAAATTAGTGGTGATTCGGGAAGAGATATGAGTGTGAGCGTTATAATCTTAGCCTTGAACGGGCGTGCTGGCTAACCGGCCAGGTAACAAAAGTATCAGGCGGTCATGCTCTTTAGCGGAGAGTAGAAAAAAACATTATGCTGTGCCAGGTAATTCAATATTATGTCAAAAGGTAAATTGATCTTAGTCACGGGCGCCACGGGCTACATTGGCGGACAACTCGTGCCGCGCCTCCTGGATGCGGGCTATTCCGTTCGCTGTCTCGTGCGCGACCCGGCCCGTTTGCAGGGACGTCCCTGGCTGCCCAGGGTTGAAGTAGCCGCGGGTGATGCGCTGGATTCACCCTCGCTCGATAAGGCTCTTGAAGGGATATCGGCGGCCTATTATATGATCCACGGCCTGCGCGGCGGCAAGCTCAATGCCGAGCGTGACCTGCAGGCTGCCCGTAATTTCACCCAGGCAGCTGAAAGGCAGGGTGTTGATCGCATCATCTATTTGGGCGAGCTCGTTGATCCCACCGCCAACCTTTCGCCTTATCTCCGGTCACGTCACGAAACCGGATATACCCTGCGGCAGAGTCATGTGCCGGTGACTGAATTCCGTGCCGGTATGGTCATCGGCGCGGGCAGCTCGCTCTTCGAAATGATCCGTTATCTTGCAGAGCGCGAACCGCTTTTTATCTGTCCCGCCTGGTTTTTCTCTGAAGCCCAACCCATTGCCATTCGTGACGTGCTTGAGTATCTTGTGACGGCTCTCAAAGTCGTCGACAGCGAAGGCAAGCTGATCGAGATAGGGGGCCCAACCCGCCTCACCTACGCAGAGATGCTGCTTGCCTATGCAAAAGAACGCAGCCTGAAGCGCATCCTCATCCGGACGCCGTTCAATGTGCCGCGTCTCTCGGCCTACTGGGTCCATATGGTCACGCCCATCCACTGGCGGGCGGTGCTGCCGCTGATTGAAGGCTTGCGCGCCCACCTTATCGTCCATGATGATATGGCAAAGGATCTTTTTCCGCAGATTAAACCGATCGATTTTCAATTTGCCGTTCGCCTGGCGCTCGGGCGTGTCTTGAGCGACGCGGTGGAGACTTCCTGGTCAGATGCGCTGGTGAATGCAGCCGGCGATATAAAACCTTATTCCTTTAAGGTGGAGGAGGGCATGATGCTCGAACGCCGCTCGCTCCTGCTGGACCTTGCGCCCGATCCCGTTTTCAGAGCCTATACCGGCCTCGGCGGGTCGCGGGGCTGGCTCTATATGGATTGGGCCTGGGCGTTACGCGGCTGGATGGATAAGGCGATTGGCGGTGTTGGCATACGCCGCGGCCGCCGTCATCCCGACGAAGTCCGCTCTGGCGAGTCGCTCGACTTTTGGCGCGTCGAAACAGTGGAAAAGGACCGGCTCATGCGCCTGCGCGCCGAGATGAAAGTACCCGGGAAAGCCTGGCTGCAATTTGAATTGGCGCCCCAAAAGGAAGGAAAAACACTCCTCACCGAGACGGCTTACTTTGCACCGCGTGGCTTCTGGGGATTCGTATATTGGTACGCAATGTGGCCCTTCCACGCCTTTTTGTTCGATGGCCTCATCCGCCGGCTGGCATCGCGCGCCCGATTGTTAGCCCAGGCTTAACCCCCCGAATTCTTATTCATGCCCCCACCTCTCATCCTGGTTACCGGTGCAAGCGGATATATCGCAAGCCGCCTCATCCCGCGCCTGCTTGAGAAAGGGGTCCGCGTCCGCGCCCTGGCTCGTCAACCCGAGTGGCTTGCCACCCGCGCTTGGGCCAAGGATGTGGAATTCGTGCGTGGAGATGTGACGGACCCGCTCAGTCTCGAGTCCGCCCTGACGGGGGTCAATACCGCTTATTACCTCATCCACAGCATGGCAGGCGGCCGCGGTTACACGCGCATTGAAACCGAGGCTGCACGCACCTTTATTTCCACGGCTGAACGCGTCGGCGTGGAGCATATCATCTATCTCGGCGGCCTGGCGGACCCTGATGCGCCCAACCTTGCCCCTCACATGCGCTCGCGTATCGAGACCGGCATTACATTGCGACATGGAAAAAGTTCCGTCACCGAATTTCGCGCCGGGGTGATCGTTGGCCCGGGCAGCATCTCCTTTGAAATGATCCGTTTCCTCACGGAATTCTTTCCTGTTTTGCCTGGTCCCAGTTGGCTTAAAAACAAAGTTCAACCTGTCGCCGCACGCAATGTGATCGATTACCTGGTGGCCGCGCTCCAGCACCCTGAAGCCCGCGGAGGCATCTACGAGCTGGGCGGGCCGGAGCTGATGTACTATGCCGATACGATGCTGCGTTACGCCAGGCTGCGCGGCCTCAGACGCTGGCTCTTTACCCTGCCGGGACTCCCGATCCCGCTCATGGCCCGCGTGGTCGAATGGTTGACTCCCGTCCCAGCTTCCATCGCTGCGCCGCTGATTGGCGGGCTGCAATCCGACTCGATCGTTCAGGATGATTCTGCTCGCCGCCTCTTTTCCGAGATCGAAATGATCCCCTACGAACAAGCTGTGACCGAATCCCTGGCCAAACTTAACCCGGTTGAGATCGAACGCGTCTGGGAGGGCTCGGGCCGCGGGAGAGTCAGCATGAAACACGAGGGCTTCTATATAAACTACCGCAGTGTGAATGTGGATGCCTCACCTGGGACCGTTTATCGTGTTCTGATGGCCATGGGTGGCCGGAATGGTTGGGCCTTTGCCAATTGGCTTTGGGTACTGCGCGGCCGGCTCGATAAATTCATCGGTGGTGTGGGGTTGCGAGACGGAAAAATAGCGGAGGGCAGTGCATCAGCTATGGAGGAGGGTGATGCCCTGGACTATTATCGCGTCGAACGCCTTGAGCCGGGCCATTTGTTGAGGCTGTTTTCCGAGCTCCGCGCCCCTGGCGACGGCTGGATGGAATGGCGTGTCGAACCGCGGCCCGGGAATGGCTCGATCCTTATCCAGACCGCCTTCTTCGCACCGCGCGGCCTGCCGGGGTTTTTATATTGGACCCTGCTCAGCCCTGTGCACAGCTTCGTCTTTCATGGCCTCATCCTGGCTATTAAGCGGCAAGGCGAGGCGCTTCCATGAAGAAGATTGCTCTGATCGTACTTTTTTCTCTTATCTTTGTTCTTGTGGTCGCGCTGCTGCCTCTGCCTTTGCCACCCTATTTGGATTTTCAGGTCATCTATCACGCGGACCTGGGTCTGCTGCGCGGCATACCCATTTACGATCACGCCGGGCAGGTCAATATGATTGCCAACCTGGCAAAGGTGCCGCTAGGCCAGGTGTACGTGCTGCCGTTCCCTTATCCACCCTGGTATGCGCTCGCTGCCTTGTGGCTGGCCTTGCTGCCGATTGGGATCGCGGTGCGGATATGGTTCGGGCTTAACGTGCTGATGTTGTTCGCCTCCGTTTGGCTGATGACCGACGGTTGGGTGGCAGCTAAACGCCTGGTCTCTTTTTTACCTTCATTCCTGTTCCTGCCGGTGCTGGGTACGCTGCTGGTAGGTCAATATGTCCTTCCGGTGCTGCTCGGCGCGGCGCTATGGATGTACGCGGTGGATAAGGAAAAGCCCTTTTTGATCGCGCTGGCCTGTGCCTTACTGACTTTCAAACCTCATCTCGGCGCACTGATGTTGCTTGCAAGTCTCCTTTATTTATTTCTTCGAAAAGATGCCTTCGGCTATCGAGCCCTGATCTACATGATTGTTGCAGGTGTTCTTCTAGCGGTCCTTGGCTTTCTTGCCGACCCTGCCTGGCCTTTGGATTATTTTCACTCCCTGCTTGCTTTTGGACAAGTCCCCGGCGTGCCCTCCTGTGATCTGTGCACCAGTTTACCCGTTCTGCTCGCGCGCTTTGCGAATATACAGGCGGGCTTTGCCCTGACCCCATTTCTCGGCCTGGTCATTTTTATTGCCATGTTGACCTGGTGGGGTTTGCGGCGCCGTTCAGTGCTTCAATACCCTGGCCTGCTTTTGGCCCTGTCCATTTTTATGGTCCTGCTCGCGAACCCTTATCTTCTCACTTACGATTTTGTGCTTTTGCTTATCCCGTTTTTTGTGCTTATCAAAAAAGACCGCACCCTTTTTGGAATTATTTATCTTGCGCTCGCTTATTTGCTGCCCTTTATCACACTTAACCTGGTTGGGAGACAGGGCAATAATTTATTCCTCCTTTCGACCCTGCTATTGCTGGCTATGTTCTACCGGGATAGGGATAGTGCAATAAGTCCATAGGGGGAAGAGCAACTCAAAAAAACAGGGGAAGCAACTCAGGAAAGGGGGCAGGGAATAGACAACGGCATCTCCAAACAGGATAATGAGAATAGTCAGATCCCATACCTGAAAGGAGATGTCGTTATGACGATTGTACTGTATTGCCCATCCACGGGGGAGACGCGCTTTGCCTGCGCCCAGACAGGCTGCCCAGTATGCATGGAAAGCCTGCTACGAGAACATAGTGGGCTGGTCTGGCTGATGGTGACCCGGCAGGGGCGGGGGAAAGCCGAGTATGCCGACCTGTTCCAGGAGGGGCGGATCGGGTTGTGGCGTGCGATCCTGCACTATGAGGTTGGGCGCGGGGCAGCCTTTTCGAGTTACGCCTGCGTGGTCATTCGCCATCAGGTCTGGGAGGCCGTGAGGCATTCGCGGAAGGCAGAAGGCTGGCTGGAAGAGCAGCGCACAGGCGACAGTCTGGAAGTGCTGCTGCGGGTCTGGCAGCAGGAGCAAATTCAGGAGGCCGTGGGGGAAGAACTGGAGGTTCTGCCGGAACCCTTGCGGCAGGTGATCGAATTGCACTATGGGCTGTCGGGGGCAGCCCCGCAAAATCTGTCGGAGATCGGGCGAGCGTGGGGCTTGAGCCGGGAACGCATCCGCCAACTGCACAATCAAGCTCTGGCCTTGTTGAGATTACCCGCCTTATCGATCCATTTGCGGAGTATCTGTGAACGACAGGATCGTATCCACTACCGTCAGGCCCTGCGCCAAAATCAAATCTGGCCGCGCAGACTCAGGGGGCGACGATGAACACCTTTTGGATCCCATCCGCACCGAAAAGCGTGGCCGTCGATATTCCACACCCCCCCTTTCAGCCCTTGCAAAGCTTGACCCGCGCAGAACTCACCGAAAGCCGCACGCGGCCTGCGACGGAGCGCCGTTTGCAACTGCCTCACTTTGTGGAGATGTTTCGGTGGGAAACCCTTCGACCCTTCCTGCCGCTGCAATTACCCACCCCCGGCGCATCGCCTGCCTGGCCAGGTCGTGCGTGTCGCTCGTATTATCAGTGGTTGGAAGCGGAGGACATTCATTCCAGTGCCGAGGTGCTGCGCCTGGATGAGTTTGACCTGATGCTGCAGCTTTTTGATTTCAGTCCCTGGCGACCCTACTTTGCTCAGCGCTTCCACAGCCAGTATGGACCCCCGCCTTTTGATCCGCTCAGCCTGGGGCTGGGGATTTTCCTGGCACACTACCAAACCTGGGATTGGGCGCGCCTGGTCCAGGAACTGCGCTCGTCTTCACGTGGACAGGATTATTGTCGCCGTCTGGGTTTCGATCCTGCAGACCTGCCCGCTCCCTCCACTTTTCGCATGGCCTTCGCACACACCCAACTGGATTGGTTCACGGCCTGCCAGGACAGTCTGGTTCAGGGATTGATGGCCTATCAGCTCATCCCCACCCGTAGCACCTTTCCTGGAGATCCAACCGAACAGGGCGTTTCCATTTCCACCGATTGCCAGTTGATCGCTTCGCGTTCGCACATGCTATGCAGCCACCAGGTTCCTGCCTGTTCACAACCGGCCGCTTATCGTGCCTGCCCGGCGCGCCTGGCTGGCCGGGAAGGCTGCGCCTGCGATACACCTGCCTGTCATGACCATTGTCGTTTCGCGGCCTGGCGCGACCCCCAGGCCGCCTATGTGTATTACACCGGTTCCAACCAACCCGCTCTCAATCCCAATACCCCGAAGAAAGCCAAACAGCAGCCAACCGCCAGCCCGCACGGGAAACATCACTTCGGGTACAAATCCAAAGCCTTCAATATCGTTGATGACCGTCTCTTTTTGATCTGGCCCCTGACGGGTCCCTGTACCCCGGCCAATCGCAATGACCATCTGCTCACCATCCCGGGTCTGCAGGATCTGCGCCAACGTTTCCCTTCGCTCAAGATCGGTGAATTGCTCGGGGATGCGGGCGAAGGCTACGATGAGATCCTCCGCTTCGTGCATGACGATCTTCAGGCTTTGCGTACCATCCGTTTGCGCCATGCCGAGGGGGATGACCTGCCTCTCAATTGTCTCCAGCGCGGCTATGACCCAAACGGCATTCCCCTCTGCCCGCACGGCTACCGCCTCTGCAGCAATGGCCATGATTATCAGCGCCACTCCACCAAATGGGTGTGTCGTCTCAAATGCGCCCACCAGCCCGATCCCGATATCCCCGGCGCAGAACCTTTGAGTTCTCACACCACCTGCCCCTTCGCCCACACCGATCATCCTCTGGGTTTCTCTTTGATGACCGCGCTCACTCTGCCGGATGGTTCCATCCGCCTGGCTCGTGACCTGCAAGTCGGTTCGGATACTTGGCAATTACGAATGGGCAGACAGTCTTATGCCGAGAGCCGCAATGCCACCCAGGCCCGCAGACAACTCAAACGTTCCCCCTCCTTTGGCTTGTCCAACACTGCTAAATCCATGCTCCTCAGTGACACCCTCTCTCTGGCCTTCAACCTTTGCCGTCTCATCCTGGAAGCCACGCACCAGGCCCTGAAACCACCATCCCGGTGTGCACAGTCGCCTTGATCATTGATGGACGTGTCGCTCGACCCAATCGCCTTTCGAATACCGCAAGGTTTGTTTCCGCTTGCCGCTTGTCCGTTTTTTGTTTATCATCCAATTCATTTTTCTTGTCATCATGTCGGTGGCCCCACCGGATTCCCTCCTTATCCCCCGACTTATTGCGTTCATGTCCCTGACTTGTTGCACATCTTCATTTTCCAATATTCATCCAACTCATTTTCCCCTTGGCTGCTGGCTTGTTATTATTATCTCTCTTCATTATTGGACTTGTTGCACTATCCCGGATACCCGCCAGCTTGACGTTTCGCGCGGCCCGGCATACAATCCGGTCACAATTGAATAAAGACCAAAAGCGGCGAAGCCGGTGTAAATCCGGCGCTGTCCCGCAACTGTAAGTTCCGTTGGCCGATCAACGGAACGAGTCAGGTCGCCCGCCCTGGTATGTTCGCCCCACTCTCGTGGAAAGGAGGTGGAGGACGGCTTCGCGGATCGCCTCTTCAACCTCCCCGGTCATTGACTGGGGATTTTTATTGGATAACCGATGGAGACCTTGAGTGACATTCTTGTTTTGTAGAAATGAATTCTTTGAACCGCAAAGAGTATCTTTTAAACCTTCACCGCCTTTCCGGTGAGCCTTTTTGGTTTCGGTTCGTCGAACTAGAAGTCTTAATGAATAGGAGAAACCTCATGTTTCGCAAGTTGCTTGTCCTGGTTTTACCGGCTGCACTTTTGCTGACCGCTTGTGGGCCCGCCGTAATCGGCACGCCTGCGCCTCAAGCTAGCGCGGAGGCAACGCAGCTCATGCCTACCCAGACCCAATCCGCCGCGATCACCTTGACCGATGGTCTGGGGCGTGAAGTGAAGCTTGAATCTCCCGCCCGCCGCGTAGTTTCGCTGGCCCCGTCCAATACCGAGATCCTGTTCGCAGTCGGCGCCGGGCGCCAGGTGGTGGGTCGGGATGAACTTTCAGATTATCCCAAAGAGGTTGCCGGCATTCAGAGTGTTGGCGGATCCATGGGAAATTTCAGCACAGAAGCGATCGTGGCGCTCAAGCCCGACCTGGTGCTGGCCGCCGAGATCAACCCGCCCGAGTTGGTGAAATCACTGGAAAGCCTGGGTCTGACGGTTTATTACTTGTCCAACCCGACCACGCTCGATGGTATGTATGCCAATCTTGAAACGGTTGCCAGGCTCACCGGACATGTCGATGAAACCAGGGCATTGATCCAGTCGCTCAAGGCGCGGGTCGCGGTGGTCGATGCGAAGCTGGCCGGTGTTAGTGTGAGGCCCAGCGTCTTTTATGAACTCGACGCCACGGATGCATCCAAACCGTATACGGCCGGCCCCGGTACTTTTATCGACCAAATGATCCAACGCGCCGGTGGAAAGAACGTAGCCTCCAGCTTGAAGGATCAGTATCCGCAAATCAGTCTGGAGGAATTGGTCGTGCTGAATCCGGATATTATCCTGTTAAGCGATTCTGCTTACGGCGAAACGCCGGAAAAAGTAGCGGCGCGCGCCGGCTGGGGTACCCTGGCCGCTGTAAAGAACGGCAGGGTCTATCCCTTCGATTTCCACCTGCTCAGCCTTCCCGGCCCGCGTTTGGTGGATGGGTACGAACAGTTGGCAAAATTGCTTCACCCCGAATTGTTCAAGTAGGGGCGACCCTTCAGGCTTGATATATGTACCATCGCGGTTTTCCGGCGGGTTGCCCCTACCCCATATGAAAAGCATTTCGCCTTTTCTTTCTTCTTTCCTGCTTCTTCTGCTTGCACTGATTCTCAGCCTGGCTATTGGCTCGGTATTCCTTTCACCTGCCCAGCTTTGGTTCGCATTGACCGGGCGCGGCACGGAAGTTTCCACGGCCATCCTATGGTCCATCCGTTTGCCACGAACCGTGTTGGTCGCACTGACGGGCATGGCGCTCAGCGGCAGCGGTGCAGCTTACCAGGGACTCTTTCGCAATCCCCTGGCAGATCCGTTCCTGATTGGGGTGGCCTCCGGCGCGGGCCTGGGAGCGGTCATTGCCATGAGTGTGAATTGGCCTTATTCATTTTGGGGGCTGCTGGCCATCCCGATGGCGGCCTTCATCGCCGCGCTTCTCACGGTTTTCATCGTATATTCCCTGGCTCGCATCGGTAAAACCGTCCCCACTACAAATTTGATCCTGGCCGGTGTGGCTTTCTCGTCCTTTGCGACCTCATTGACTTCATTCCTCATGCTCCGCTCGACCGGCGAGATCCGCCGCGCCCTAGGATGGTTGCTGGGTGGAGCGAGTCAATCTGGCTGGACGGCGATCGTTGCCATTGCGCCGTACCTTGTTATCGGCCTGGGCATTTTGCTTCTCAGCGGCCAGGCCTTGAATCTTATGCAGTTCGGCGATGAGCAGGCGCAGCAGCTCGGTTTGAATGTGACAAGCGCCAAGACCATCGTGCTGATATCCGCCTCGCTGGCGACTGCCGCGGCCGTTGCATTCTCAGGCATCATCGGCTTTATTGGGCTGATCGTCCCACATATCATGCGTCTGTGGTGGGGCGCGGACTATCGCCGGCTTGTTCCGCTTTCGATCATCAGCGGTGCGACGGCTATGCTGATTTCGGATATCGTCGCCCGTGTTGTGCTTGCGCCGCAGGAGATACCGGTGGGGATTGTAACGGCTTTGGTGGGTGCGCCCTTCTTTCTGTGGGTTTTGCGCCGTGCCAAGAATCAGGGCTATTGGTGACCCATGCAGCACCTGCGCTTTCATTGCTCTTTTATCCTAAAAGAGGTAACCTCCGCTATATGTTTCGATAAAGGGTATTTGCCTTTTCGCCGAATGTCACACCTCGGAGGGATCGCATGGAAAAAGTGCTTGTTTCCTGGAGCGGTGGAAAAGATTGCGCCCTGGCACTGCATGACATTCTTTCAGACCGGGAGTATCAGGTGGCCGGGCTGTTGACAACCGTAGCCGGTGATCAGGATCGCATCAACATGCACGATACCCGCTGCAGCCTGCTCGAACTACAGGCTGAGTCCCTCGGCTTGACCTGGGAAAAGGTGCTTATATCGAGTCATACCTCCCCTGCCGATTATGAACCCAGCCTGGTGCAAACCTTGAAGAAATATAAGGAAGCCGGGGTTACCTCGGTCGTTTTTGGCGACGTTTATCGGGAAGACCTGAGGAAATATCGGAAGCTGAATCTCGCCAGGCTGGGAATAAAGGCGATCTTCCCCTTATGGAAAAGAGATAACTTCGAGATCATGCAGTCGTTCATTACGCTTGGCTTTAAAGCTGTTGTAGTGTCTATTAATACGAACGCGCTTGCCAGCGAGTTTGTCGGCAGGCCCATTGATTGGAAGTTCATGTTCGACTTTCCAAAAACCGCAGACGTCTGCGGAGAGCATGGAGAATACCATACCTTTGTCTACGATGGGCCGATCTTCAAACGAGCCATATCGTATCAAGTAGGCGAGATTGTCCCGAGAGATGGCCACTTTATTTACTGCGATCTGATGCCCGTTTGACGCTATGCCGTAAACGTCCCCCTTCTTTTCAGGCGGGTAAGTAACATCAGTTGATAGCTGTGGCTCGTCCGCGCCATGGATCAAGGAGATTAGCAGGTACTTTATGGAAATCACCATTCGTGAAATTGACGCACAAACTCTTCAATATGCAAACCGGAGCGACAACTCCTTCATAGTCAAATCACAGCTTGTGCTAAACGCGGAAAACGGAAGGATAAGCTACAGCGTTATCGATGTACCTCCTTATATGAAGCGCTACCAGCCCGACGAGATCGACTATGCAACCTATATTTCCAATCCGGAAAAGGTCGTTTATTTCGCCTTCGCCGACGGCGACCTGGCCGGGCAGATCAGGGTGCTTAAGTGGTGGAATGCTTTTGCCTACATCGGCAGTATTGTTGTGGATCTAAAGTATCGAAGGCAGGGGATCGGCCAGGCGCTGATCGAGCGCGTCGCGGATTGGGCAAAAGCCGGAGGGTATCCCGGCCTCATGCTGGAAACCCAGAACAATAATGCGCCTGCCTGCAGGCTCTATGAGAGATGTGGCTTTGTATTGGGTGGCTTTGACGGATATTTATACAAAGGGTTAAGCCGCACCACAGACGATGTGGCCCTGTATTGGTATCTACTTTTTGAAGGATGATTTGGTGAACCCATGTTGAAGATCAAAGGCTTGTCCGTCACATATGGGCCGCGCCTCATTTTGCGTAATGTAAGCCTCGAGGTGAAATCGGGAGAAGTGCTGGCTTTGATTGGGCCGAACGGCGCGGGCAAATCCACCCTGGTCCGTGCAGTCAGCGGGGTCATTCCCGTCCAAAGCGGGCAGGTGCATACGAACGGCGACGACTTCGCTTCGCTCTCGCCCATACAGCGTGCACGCTATCTGGCGGTTGTGCCGCAGGCAGTATCGCTGCCCGCAGCTTTTACGGTTTGGGAGACGGTACTGCTCGGGCGCACGCCTTATCTCGGGTTCCTGGGGCAGCCCTCTTCCAGGGACGAAGACCTGGCCCGCGGCGCTCTTGAGCGCGTGAGTGCCCTCCCATTGGCTGGCCGCCGGGTCGGCGAGCTTTCAGGCGGCGAGCAGCAGCGCGTGCTCCTGGCGCGCGCCTTATGCCAGTCCACGCCAATCCTGCTGCTCGACGAACCCACCGCGCATTTGGACCTGCAATACCAGGTCAGCCTCCTGGAACTCGTAAGCGAGCTGGCGCATCGCGATAACCTGGCTGTACTGATCGCCCTGCACGACCTCAACCTCGCCGCTCGTTATGCGGACCGCATGGCGCTGATGGTTGCGGGCCAGATCACCGCCGTTGGAAAGCCCGATCAGGTGCTCTTGCCTGATGTGATCGAAGCAGCGTACTGCCTGCCTGTCCAAGTGGTCAGGCATCCCTTCATGGATGTGCCGTGGGTTTTGCCAAGTTCCCCTCACGTTGCCGGTGGTCAAACAAAAGGTGAAAATTTACCACATTGAGAACAGGCTGGGGAAGAAATAAGACTACTTTTGTTTGAGTGGTTGCTTATCAGTCTTTATACTTGTTTTGTGATATATCGGGGGTTGCTCCTCCAGGGTCCTTCGCAAGGCCCCGAAGGAGCAATATGATCGTGTTTAATTCTTTTGTATCCCCTACTTTAACCAGATAAATAATAGCAACGACTACACCGATGGTAACCACGATCCACCGCAGCGTGGACGGTTTCACACGCCCCGCCAGCCGGCCGCCCAACACCCCGCCAATCAATGCTCCCACCGCCATGACGGCGGCAGCAGACCATAATACCTTCCCTGAAAAAAGGAAGAAGATCGCCGCGGCTACGTTGGTGCTGAACGCGATGATCTGCTTCAAAGCGTTGAGCCGTGTCAGCGTGTCTTCGATGGTCAGTCCCAGCACCGCCAAAATGATCACGCTGAGCCCTGCACCGAAATAACCGCCATAGATCGCGCCCAGGCCAACCGGGAGCCAGGACCATTTTTCGGTCCCGCCAGTGGACTGCCCCTGGCTCAATCGCCGCGTCAACCAGGCGCGCACCGGGTCTTGAACAGCCAGCAAGCCGGAAGCCAACAGGATCAAGTAGGGGACCAACTGCGTGAATAGTTTTTCTCCCGTGTTGAGCAGCAGGATGCCACCGATCAGCCCGCCGATGATGCTCGCCGGCGCCACGATCCACACGCGTTTCCACTGGCCGCGCAGGTCATTGATCTGGGCGAGTGTGCCGCCGATATAACCGGGGCACAACGCCACGGTATTGGTGACATTGGCGGCAACAGCCGGTACCCCGACCGCGGTTAGCATCGGGAACGTGATAAGCGTGCCGCCGCCCGCCAGCGCATTCACAGCGCCGGCTGCCAGGGCAGCCAGTCCAACAAGAATAAATTGTCCAATGAGCATGAGGCCTCTGATTCCTTTTGTTGTTCAGTTTATGGAGCAGGGCAAGTATAGCATCTAAGTTAGTTCATCTCTTTCTTGACTCTCCCGGGTTCTCTTTGTATAATCTGCGAAACAATTTCTCCAGGAGTAGTAGGCGTCCGCAGACTGATAGAGAAGGAGACGAACGGTGGAAGTCTCCGCAGGAAAACGCCGCTGAAGTCGCCGGGAATTATTGACGAAGAAAGGCTGCAGCTGAGTAGACCGTCACGGGAACGCCCGTTACAGCACAAGCCGATGATTGTCGGCCGCAGAGCGCGCTGGAAACAGCGAATTGAGGTGGTACCGCGAAGTTAACGCTTCGTCCTCAACCGGGACGAGGCGTTTTGTTTTAAGCGCCGGTATTCGGGAGTCGAAATTCGTCCTTGCCCCAACTGATTCCCGATTTACGAATATCGAATTATCCAGTCTCGCACCACAAGGAGCACGAATGACAGAACACGAACTACCTAAAGCCTATGACTTCAAAGCGACCGAATCTCGCATCTACGAGATGTGGGAAAAGGGCGGTTACTTCAAACCGTGGAACGATCCCAATAAGACGGGCTTCGACCCGGCTGTCAAGCCATTTGTCCTCACCATACCCCCGCCCAACGTGACCGGTGAACTGCACCTCGGCCATGCCATGTTCGTCAGCATGGAAGACTTGATGGTGCGTTATCACCGCATGAAGGGCTTTTCCACTTTATGGGTGCCCGGCTCCGACCATGCCGGTATTGCCACCCAGCTCATGGTGGAGCGTCACCTGCTCAAGACCGAGGAAGTGACCCGCGAGGAGCTCGGCCGCGAGGAATTCGTAAAACGCACCTGGGAATGGAAGACGAAATACGGAGGCCTCATCAGCAACCAGGTCCGCAGACTGGGCGCCTCCTGCGATTGGGACCGCGAGCGTTTTACTCTGGATGATGGGCTGTCGCGTGCGGTGCGGGAGGCCTTCGTCCGCCTCTTCGAAAAAGGGCTCATCTACCGCGGCCCGCGCTTGATCAACTGGTCGCCAGGCCTGAAGACCGCCGTCTCTGACCTCGAAGTGGAATATAACGAAGAAGAAGCCACCCTCTATTATTTCAAATACATGCTCAAGCCGGAGACACCGGGTGGCTCAGCCGCGGAATACATTCCCGTTGCCACCGTCCGTCCCGAGACTATCCTCGGCGATACCGCCGTGGCGGTACATCCCGAGGACGAACGCTATAAAAAATATATCGGCAGGAAGGTGCTTGTTCCGATCCTTGGGCGGGAGATACCCGTGATCGCTGACGAGTATGTGTCGCGCGAATTCGGCACGGGCGCATTGAAGATCACACCGGGCCACGACCCGAATGACTATGCCATCGCGCAGCGTCATAACCTGCCGATCATTTCTGTGCTTGATGAAGCCGCCAGGATCAATGAAAACGGAGGGCCTTATCAGGGCCAGGACCGATTCGAGTGCCGCGAGAAATTATGGGCAGATATGAAGAAGGCCCGTCTCGTCATCAAGACCGAGAAATATCTCACCACCATCCCGCGTTCCCAACGCGGTGGCGAGATCGTCGAGCCGATGATCTCCACGCAGTGGTTCGTCACGATCGAACCGCTCGCACAGGCCGCGCTGGCCGCGGTGAAGGATGGACGCATCAAGGTCGTGCCTGAGCGTTTCGAGAAGGTTTATTACAACTGGCTCGAGAATATCAAAGACTGGTGCATCAGCCGCCAGTTATGGTGGGGACATCGCATCCCCGTGTGGTATTGCCCCGACGGCCACATGACAACCGGTCGTACCGACCCGACCCAATGCGGCACCTGCGGCTCGAAAGAACTTACCCAGGACCCGGATGTGCTGGATACCTGGTTCTCGTCTGGGCTGTGGCCGTTCTCTACGCTTGGCTGGCCCGACGAGACGCCCGACTATAAATATTTCTATCCCACCTCCTATATGGAGACGGGGTACGATATCCTGTTCTTCTGGGTGGCACGCATGATCATGATGGGCCTGGAATTCACCGGGCAGGCGCCGTTCCACACTGTATATCTTCACGGCCTCATCCGGGATGAACATGGTCATAAGATGTCCAAAACATCCGGCAATGTGATCGATCCCCTCACCGTCATGGATGAGCTGGGCACAGATGCCTTGCGCTTCACGGTGCTGGTCGGTTCGACCCCGGGCAACGATATGAGCCTCTCGGTGAAGAAGGTGGAATCGAACCGCAACTTCGCCAACAAAGTGTGGAATGCAGGGCGGTTCGTGATCAATGCCATATCAAGTCTTGATAAGGGGCCGGTGGCTGCAAATCGGTTATCTGATACTGAACATTGGACCCTGGCGGATTCCTGGATCTGGGCCCGGCTCCAGCAGCTCTTGCGTGACGTGGAGCGGCTTTTTGAAACCTTCCAATATGGTGAAGCCGGGCGGCAGATCTATGAGTTTTTCTGGTCTGACTTTGCCGATTGGTACGTGGAGATCGCCAAGGGACAGCTGCAGGTTGAAGAAACGAGAGAACAGACTGTGGTTACCTTGGCGCGGGTGATGGATCTGTCCCTGCGGTTGCTGCACCCCTTCACGCCATTTATCACGGAAGAGCTTTGGGGACATCTTCGCAGAACGATCCTCAATTCACCGATCTCGGATCTTGCCTCCGACTGGTCCGAGGCTCTCATCGTGGCCCGTTGGCCCGAGCCGCGCCAGCCTGAAGGTTGGGAAGAGTCCAAGGTCGCTGACTTCATGCTGATACAAGACCTCGTTCGGTCCATCCGCAACCTGCGCGCCGAGAAAGCGGTAAGCCCTGCCAGGCGTCTGCCGGCGACGCTTGTCTCCAGCGACAAAGTTAATTTGTTAAAGGAACAATCGTCAAACATCGCGGCACTTGCCGGGTTGGATCCATCAAAGCTCTCCATTCTCGCATCCCTTGAGCAAAAACCCGGCGAGAGCGCCGTGCTGGTTGTGGGCATGGTGGAAATCTATCTGCCGCTTTCAGGCCTGGTGGATGTGGAAGCAGAACGCGCTCGCCTCAAGAAAGAGTTGGCGGAGACTCAGTCGCAGATCGCGCGGCTCGAGAAACTTCTTGGCAGTGACTTTGCGAACAAGGCTCCCGCCCCTGTGGTGGAGAAGGAACGCGAGAAACTTGCCGCCTACCGTGATACAGCCGGGAAGATCACTTCGCAATTGGGGTAGAGCATTTCCTGCACATGATAGCAATTGGAGGCCGCGTGATAGATAACGTGGCCTCCATCTTGTTAATATGGGGAAAACTCAACTAGGATGGCGGTTAAATGAAAAATATCTCTGATCCCCTGTTCCGAATTCGCACCCTGCTCCTGTTCTTTATGGCCGGGTTGGTTTTGAGCGGGCTCTCCGCTGTTCCTCTTCAATGGGAGGTTGAGATCTTGAAAGCGTGGGTTGGATCCGGGTCACTGCCTAGCCGATTTTTTCCTTCGGCGTCCGTTTGGATCGACCAGGTCTATCAAGGCGTGAAAAATGGATACGGACAATATCCGTTTCTGGCCTATGGCACAGATTGGCTAGCCTTTGGCCACATTGCGATCGCCCTGGCTTTTATCGGGCCGATGCGCGAACCAACCAGGAATCTCTGGGTGGTTGAATTTGGCATGATTATCTGCCTTTTGGTCATCCCGTGGACGCTGATCTTTGGTTCCCTGCGAGGCATTCCGTTTTTCTGGATGTTGGTGGACATATCCTTTGGGGTGGTTGGGATTATTCCGCTCTGGTTCGCTCGCCGCGGCATATTACGGCTTGCATAGGAACCATGACAAAATTAGTCAAAACACTGGATATTCGTCATTTGACGGCTCTTTGTGCATGGATTATTTTTAAGGGTGCTTGAGGTAGATTTCACAAAGGAGAAATAAACCATGACAATGACTATTAAAGAAGACTGCATCGCTTGCGGTGCATGCGTACCCGAATGCCCCACTGAATCCATCAGTGAAGGTGACGGCATCCTGTATGTTATCGACCAGGCGACCTGTGTTGAGTGCGTGGGTCACCACGATTCCCCCCAATGCGTATCGGTTTGCCCCGTTGACTGCATTGTCAAGGCCGCCTGATCTGATTAAAGCCCTTCATTAAAAAAAACCAAATTAGCAAGTGGGAAAGTGAAAGCCCGCCGGGTGATCAAGATTTATTTCTTCCCGGCGGGCTGTTCTATATCTTTAAGGAGTGACTCACTGAATTCCGTCCCAATTCATCTTTATTGCCATAAACCGGACTGGGCGTACTTCGGATTCTGATCTTTGCCTTTGTGGGGGCTTTCATTCAAGCAGGCATACACAACCACCCAATATCTTCTAACTCTATGGCCGGCCTTCAACCTCCCAATTTTCACCTGTCATACAAAGATAACGTATAATCGCAATCAGGGTTATTACTTCCTTAGAGGTCAAAAAATGACAGAATTAAAGGATTCGTTTCAAGGTCGCCTTGCATTAATTACCGGCGGCTCCAGCGGGCTTGGGCTGGCTCTGGCTAACTTGCTGGCCGAACAGGGCGCGAACGTTTGGTTGATCGCCCGGCGAAAGGATGTGCTGGAGAGCGCCTATAAAGGGCTTTCCACCTCGGCCGGTCAGCATCACGGGATGATCCCCGCGGATGTATCTGATTGGTATCAGGTCCAGTCCGCAGTTGCAGGCCTGGTCCGTGAGGCAGGTGTGCCCGACTTGCTCATCAACTGCGCAGGGTCGGCGCATCCCGGCTATGTCCAGGAGATTCCCACCGAGGTCTTTCATGAAATGATGGACGTCGATTATTTCGGCACGGTCAATATGGTAAGGGCATTATTGCCCGGCATGTTGGAACGCGGCAGCGGGCATATTGTCAATATTTCGTCAGCCGCCGGATTCCTGGCCCCGTTTGGCTATTCGGCTTATGCCCCCGCAAAATACGCGGTGCGTGGTCTCTCCGATATACTCCGGCTTGAGCTCAAGCCACTGGGGCTTCGCGTCTCGGTGGTTTTTCCGCCCGATATGGATACTCCTGGCATGGTCAACGAAAATAAGACCAAGCCTTACGAGACTACCGAAGCCTTCAGCAGCAAACTGGTTCCAGCCGAACCGGTGGCGAAAGCTATTCTGAACAATGTCAGGCGCGGGAAGTACATCATTCTGCCCGGGTTTGAAACTGCGATGTATTATTACCTGGTATTCCTGTTGGGTAACGCAATCTATCCCATCATGGATGGTTTGCTCGCCGATGCTCGCCGAAAGAAAAATAAAAGCAAATGAAAGGGTCACATGGATATTTTTGAGAAGTGCTATGGTTACACGGAGGCCAAAGATGCAATAAAAAACGGCCTCTATCCATATTTTATTCCGATGACCAAGAGCGAAGGCACGGAAGCGATTTTCCAGGGAAAGCGTATGATCATGTGCGGCTCCAATAATTATCTAGGGCTGACCACGGATCCGCGCGTTCGACAGGCGGCCATCGACGCAGTCCAGGAATTTGGCACTTCATGCACCGGCTCGCGCTTCCTCAACGGCACGCTGGAACTTCACGAGCAGTTGGAGCACGAACTGGCCGAATGGGTCGGTAAAGAAGCTGCCCTGGTTTTTTCCACCGGCATGCAGACCAACCTGGGCGTGCTCAGCGCGGTGGTCATGCGCGGCGACGTGATCCTTCTCGACAAGGAAGATCATGCCAGTCTGGTGGATGGTGCGCGCCTGGCCCTCGGCGAGACTCGCCGTTTTCGTCACAATGACATGGCCGATTTGGAGCGTGTCCTGGCGGGCGTTTCAAGTGAAAAAGGAAAACTGGTCGTCGTGGACGGTCTCTACAGCATGGGCGGAGACCTGGCCCCTCTGCCTGAAATCATTGCTTTATGTAAAAAATACGGCGCGCGCCTGATGGTGGACGATGCCCATGGGCTGGGTGTGATGGGCGGGGGTCGAGGCACCTCGGCGCACTTCGGCGTTACCGGGCAAGTGGATTTGATCATGTCCACCTTCAGCAAATCGTTTGCCTCGCTGGGCGGTTTCATCGCTGGCGACGAGCCGATCATCCATTACATCAAGCATCATGCCCGTTCGCTTATTTTCAGCGCCAGCATCCCGGCTGCCAACGCTGCCGCCGCCCTGGCTGCCCTGCATATCATGCAGACAGAACCCCAGCACGCCGAACGCCTTACCGTCATCGGCGACCGCGTCCGTCGTGAACTTCGCAGCATGGGCTTCAATATCGGCGATACTGTTTCACCCATTATCCCAATCTTCGTCGGGGACAACCCAACAACTCTGTTTACATGGAAGGCGCTCTTTGATGCCGGCGTATTCGTAAACCCCGTGCTTTCGCCTGCTGTTCCCGTTGGGCGGGAGCTGCTCCGAACGAGTTATATGGCGAGCCACACCGACGAGCAGATCGATCGGGTGCTGGAAGTCTATTGCGAGGTCGGTAAGCAAATGGGGCTGATCTCGTAATATAACCCTGGTTAAAAGTTATTTTCATCTCTCACAGCCTGGTATAAATTACCCGAAAAGTGGATATGTCAGGGTGTACGCCCTGTACATATCCACTTTTCGTAGGTGCATGCGAAGGTGTCTTTCGCACAGCCTTCCTGGCTGAAGTGCGGAGAACTCGCGTTGTGAGCAGATCCGTTAATTCGATCGGCCGGGTAAGAAAGTGGTAGAATCGCAGCAACTAAATAACAACCTTCGGGGCAGGGTGTAATTCCCGATCGGTGGTACAGCCCACGAGCATATCCTTTGCATCCTTTCAGGATACAAAGGTGAGTATGACCCGGTGAGATTCCGAGGCCGACAGTTATAGTCTGGATAGAAGAAGGATTGACTTGGCCGACTTGTGCGGACTGGTCTGCTTTGACGCCCCGGAAACAATTCGTTTTCGGGCTTTTTTTGTGGCGGCAAAGGTCAGACTGGCCCCTGGGTCTGTCTCTGCGCCCCGCGGTTTAATCTTTGCGCGGGGCTTTTGTTTACTTCCCCGCCTGATCACAGTTTCAAACCATGGACCTGAACCTTCTCCGCAAGATTCTGCATGCTGTTCATCACAGTCGTACCTGGCTGGGGCTGGCCTCCCTTCTGGCTGCCCTTGGCCTTTGGTCGTTGGTAGCTCAAACCGCGGGCCTCCCCGCTTTCATTCTTCCTTCTCCCCTGGCGGTATGGCTGCGCTTTCTAGGTGCAGCTTCAGACGGCAGCCTTTTGCTGCACACCGGCGTGACCTTGTCCGAAATCCTGCTCGGCTTGTTCTTCGGCGCGGGCCTGGCGACTGTTCTGGGTTATCTTGTCGCCAAATCACGCGCCCTTGAACGTTTGCTTTCCCCTTATCTTGTAGCCAGCCAGGCAATACCCCTGGTTGCCATCGCACCTTTGCTAGTCATCTGGTTTGGTCCCGGTATGTTCTCAAAAGTCCTGATCTGCGCCTTGATCGTATTCTTTCCCGTGCTGGTGAACACTGTTGTTGGCGTGCGAGCGGTCTCACCGGCTCTGGAGGACCTGATGCATTCCCTGCACGCTTCACGCGCACAGATCCTGGTCAAGCTTGAAGTACCCGCCGCGCTGCCGGTTTTCCTGGGCGGATTGCGGATTGGGGCCACTTTATCGGTGATCGGCGCGGTGGTGGGCGAGCTGGTGGGTTCGGATAGCGGCCTTGGTTTTCTCATCAACATTGGTCGCGGACAATATGATACGGCCCTCGTCTTTGTGGCTGTATTCATGTTGATCGCGCTGGCGCTCTGTCTGTACGGCGCGGTGGCCTGGATGGAATCCCGCGCGCTGGTCTGGCAGGAATGGAGAAAAGAATAGAAATCATCGGAAAAGATAGGCGATCTTTCGAACCAAGCTCTTTCAACTTGTATTGCCTTCAAAGAGGTGAAAATGTATCGTAAGCTGATCCTGCTCATGCTGATATTGGTGTTTTGCCTTTCGGCCTGCAACGCCTCACAGCCTTTGAGTATCCCGGGAACGTTGGTCCATATCAAGCTGCCGGTAGGCTATATTCCAAATATACAATTTGCGCCTTTATATGTCGCGATCGACAAGGGCTACTTCAAAGACGCAGGGATAGAGATCGAATTCGATTATTCACTGGAGACGGACGCGGTCTCGCTGGTGGGAGCCAATAATCTGAAGTTCGCCGTTGTTTCAGGCGAACAGGTTTTGCTGGCGCGTGCTCAGGGATTACCGATTGTCTATGTCGCCGCCTGGTATCAGCAATATCCCGTGGAAGTTGCCTCCAAGGCCGATCTGGGCCTGCTCAAGCCTGCCGATTTGAAGGGCAAAAAGATCGGTTTGCCCGGTTTATTCGGCGCAAATTATATCGGGCTCGATGCCTTGCTGTTCTCTGCAGGATTGAGCGAAAAAGATGTGACTCTCAACTCGATCGGCTTTAATCAGGTCGCAGCCCTGGCAGCCGATCGGGAACAGGCTGTTTCCGTTTACACCACTAATGAGCCTGTTCAATTGGAGGCGCAGGGATATAAGTTAAATGAGATCCGTGTGGCCGATTATGTTCAATTGGCATCGAACGGTTTGATTACCAATGAGGATACGATATCGAAGGATCCCGGCTTGGTCAGCAGAATGACCTCGGCCTTTCTGAAGGGTCTGGCGGATACCATCGCGAATCCCGATGAAGCCTATACCATCAGCAAAAAATACGTGCCGGATCTGGCCAAATCCAATGAGGGCACCCAGAAAGAGATCCTGTTGCGTTCGATCGCTTTATGGAAGACGGACCGGCTCGGTTATTCCAGCCCGCAAGCCTGGCAGAATATGCAGGATACCCTGGTCAAGATGGGCTTGTTGAAAAAGCCGCTCGATGTAACCAAGGCCTTCACGAATCAATATATTCCATGAATTAAAGCGGCGCCCGGCCACAACAAATCAATGAAATCCCCCAATCCCATCCTGACTGTTCGGAACCTGAGCGTCACATTCCCTGATGCCAACGGCGGCCTGCACGCGCTGGACAAAGTTTCCTTCGAACTTTGTCCGCAGGAATTTATCTGCGTGCTGGGTCCCTCCGGCTCAGGCAAGACCACTTTGCTGCGCGTGCTGGCGGGGCTGTTGACCCAATACACGGGCAGCTTATACTTTGAGAACGGCCGCCAGCCGCGTATCGGCATGGTATTTCAGCAGGCCAATCTTATGCCCTGGCGTACCGCGATCCAGAACATTACGCTTCCTTTGGAATTACAGGGAATTGACCGGGAAGAGGCCCAAAAGCGCGCCCAGGAATTGATCGATCTCGTTGGATTACAGGGATTCGAAGAGTCCTGGCCGCGCGACCTGTCCGGTGGGATGGCCCAGCGCGTGGCGATCGCGCGGGCCCTAGTCCATGATCCCGACCTGCTCCTGCTCGATGAACCTTTTGGCTCGCTGGACGCCTTAACCCGCGAGCGCATGTGGATGGAACTCTCGCGCATCTGGCAGGCGCGCCAAAAGACCGTAGTCATGGTTACACACTCCATTGGAGAGTCGCTCTTTCTGGCCGACCGTGTGCTGGTGCTTTCCCAGCGCCCCGGGCGCATCAGGTTGGATCTGACCGTGGATCTTCCGCGCCCGCGTGAAGATGAGATGCGCTATACGGCGCATTTCGGAAAGCTGGCGCGCAAGCTTAAGGAAGCGATTGGACAGGATTCCCCCTCATAACAAAAACGGCGCATCTTTTAGATGCGCCGCTCGAGTTTTAGTGGCCGCCGCTGCCGGTACTAGTCGCCCTGTCTGCTTCAATTTTAATGAGAACCGCCTGCACCGTTACACGATGAGCATAGGTGCCTGATGCCGCATCGTAATCCTTGCAGGTGATCAAAGTCAACCACGGGTAAACTTCGTGTTTGAAGGTCGAGTTGTTGTCTGGGGATATGACTGTATCGCTGCGCACCTGATAGATATAGCTTTGGCTGTCGAGGTGAATGATGATCGAGTCTCCATATCGCAGGGAGTGCAGGTTCACGAATGGACCCGGCGAACCATCTGCCAGGTACACATGGCCCGTGATCACCGAGTTGCCCGCGTGAGTGGGGTAGGCAGTCCCATCCAGGTATCCCGCCTGGTTGCCTAGCCACATCAGGTCCCACTCGCCATCTGGGCTGAGCGGGATGCCTACGATCGACAATTTAACGCCGAGGCGTGGGATCTCCAGCCACAGGCTGCCCAGGTCCTGATATGCCTTGTCCGGTGGTTGCGAAGGTAGGAGAGTAACCTGGCCGGGAGTGAAGCCGGTGCGCGGGTTCTTGGGTACAGTCAGCGTAGCGGACGAAGCCGCCAGGTAATCGTTCACGCTTTGGTCGAGTGGATCGTAGCGTCGCTCCGTGGAATGCTGATTATAGGTTGATTGAGGCTGCAGGTGTGGCGCTGGGTCAATTTGAAGGCTAGACCACTCGACATTCGCAGTATTTACGACCGGACTGGGGCCTATAAATCTTGCATCAAAAGTGACGGTGGCCGACTCGCCCAGTGGGAACGCGGACCAGTAAACACTGAACTGGGTGGCAGTGGTTGTGATCGTAGAAGCCGGGAGTCCGGCAGACCCGGTCACAATGATCGAGGTTTGATCGAGCGTCAGGCCTGTTGGAATGCTGTCTGTCAGCAAGGCATCGTAGGCCGGTGCGGTGCTGTTCGAAGCATGGTCGATCTTGATGGTGAAAGTTACCACGCTTCCCAGGCCGGCAACCGCAGGGTCCACGGTCTTGAGGACATTCAATTTCGGCTCGACAACATTTACACCGCTTGCCTCGCCGGCCAGCGTCCCGCCTTCCCAGGTCCATTGGACCGCGTTCTTCAAGCCGTTCACTCCGCTTACGTTGTCTTTAATATCCAGCACGATCACCCGATAATTGACGATCAACGTTTGCGTTGCGCCGCTGGTATTTTGTACCTGCCCGAAATTGAAGGTGATACGGCGCCCGGCATTGTCGCTGGCAGGGTTAACATCCGTCACGGGCTCGGCTTGTACGGTCAGTGCGCTCGGATCGGTGCAGGGATTCGTGGCCAGGATCAAGGTACCCGCAGAGATCGGCGTAGTTGGGTCACAGCCAACAAAGGCCAGGCCGTGATCCAAAACATCCACAGCTTCTAGATTATTGATCGTGCCCGAAGGAATATCGATGCGGATGCTGTAATCGATTATTTCGCCGATCAGCACATTCGGGTCGGCAGAACCGGCTTGTTCGGTGCCGGTCAGGGTCTTCACACCGGTGGCGGCGATCTGGTCGATATCTGTTGCCAGCGCGCTCACCGGGTTCCCGGCGCTGTGCGTTCCATCATCCTGGGCATTGACCGTATTGGTCAGCGAGGTGATAACAGGCGGGCCCAGAAGCTGGGTGGCAGTATCCACCTTAACGCTGACCTTGAACTGTATCGAAGCGCCGGCTGCGAGACTGAAGGTGGGCCAGGTAACTTTCCCTGTGCCGCTGTCGAAGGTCCCACTGCCGGTCGCTGAGACGAAGCTGGTACCGGCCGGTATCGTATCGACTAGCTGGATACCCGATGAATCCTGCAGGCTTGCATCCGTGACGGTAATGGTGTACTCCGTCACCGCCTCGGGAGCGATAATGTTTAGTCCGTCATCTTTCGTAAGGGTCAGCACCGGCGCGCCCAGAGCCCTCTGGCTGTCCGAATTAGAATCGACTGCTGTTGTTTTGAATACAGCATGACCGGTGGCAACATTCGTCACACTGTTGCCCAGGTCTGCCGGTAGGATCGTATAACTTGCCGTACAGGTCACGCTTGCCGAGGGAGCCAGGCTGGTCGGTGTGGCGGGACAGGTTACTGTTGCTTTATCATCACTCACCGTAAACACACCCCCGCCAATACCGGTGAGCGTGACATTTCCGGTGTTGGTAAGCAGGTAGCTGTAGTTCAATACATCCCCCGCCGCGCTGTATGGATCACCGGACGTGATGCTCTTAACCAGGCTCAGACTCGGCGCTTGTGCGCCCACCGCGGTCCGGGTGGCTTGCGGAGACGTCACGGGCGTGGCTCCAAATAGCCCGTGCCCGTTCGCATGGTTTACTACCGTACCGTTGTCCATGTCTGCCTGTGAGATCGTATAACTGGCGGTGCAGAAGACAGTCGCCAGCGGAGCCAGGCTCGTTGCAGCCCCGCATGTGAATGCGGTCCCTGCTGGACTTCCGATATGGTCATCGGTCACCGTGAACAGGCCGCCTGGGCCATTCCCGGTCAATGTCACATTCCCGCTGTTGGTGAGCAGGTAACTGTAGATCACCACATTTCCCGCCGCATTGAATGGGCTTCCTGAGTTGATATTCTTCGCCAGGGTCAGAGCCGGCGTCTGTGTAGCTGTGACTGTCACCGTAGCGGTATTGGTCGTGACAGTATCCCCATCGGCGTCTGTGCCGGTGGCGGATACATTATTGGTGATGGAACCGACATCGAGATCTGCCTGGGTGATCGTATGGTCGACGCTGCAACTGATCGTTGCGCCGGGGGCGAGTGAGGAAGTCGCGGCGCATAACGGCGTTACCTTGTTGTCGGAGATCGTAAAAGGACTGACTAATGTAGACGTGCCGTCGTTCGTGATCGTATACGTATAGTGGATCGTATCGCTGAGGGCAGAATAAGTAGTCGGGCTGGCGTTCTTTGCAATGGAGAGCCTGTTGAGGGTATCGGTATCAGAAGAGCTGTTGTTGGTAAGGTCCGAATCCGCCACACCGGCAGGGGCAATGACGGAGGCATTGTTTACGATGTCCGTTGTTGCGGTATTCGTTACACTACCAGCTACTGTGTAGGTGACACTACCTCCCGCAGGTATATTAACCGTATCGCTGATGTTGCCAGAACCGCTGGCGGTGCAGGAGGCCCCCGTCCCTGCCACGCAGGACCAGGTTGCCCCGGTCAGCGAGGATGGGATGGTATCAAAAACACTTGCCCCGTTTGCCGCGCTTGGCCCGGCGTTGCTGACAATGACCGTATAGCTCACCGCCTCACCGCGGTTGATTGCAAGTTTGCCGTCACTCTTGGCAATGGATAAGTCAACAGATTGCTGCACGGTCAACGTGGCAGTATTGGAAACAGCGCCGCTCCCGCCATTGGATGAGGTTATCGGGTTGGTAGTGTTGTTAAAGGTTCCAAAAGAAGTCGCCGTAATATCAACCGTCACCGTACAAGTCCCACTTACGGCAATCGTCCCGCCGCTTAAGGTCAGTGTTGTGTCCCCTGATGCTGGCGAAAAAGTGGGTAAGCCGCAGTTCAAAGTGTTGGGGTTGGGGGCGCTGGCTACCTGAAGGCCGGCCGGCAGGTCATCTGTAAAACCAACACCGGTCAGCGCCACAGTGTTCCCGGCAGGAGCAGAAAGCGTAAAGGTCAGGGTGGTTATTCCCCCTTCCACGATGGTGGTCGGCGCAAAGGCTTTGATGATCGTCGGTGGCGCGACCACGGTGAGGGCATCAGAGGCAGTGTTACCATTCCCGCCATTTGTGGAACTCACTGCGCCGCTGGTGTTGTTCTTTAAGCCGCTTGTTACGCCGGTCACGCTGACAATAACGGTGCAGCTGCTGTTCGGGACTACTGTCCCACCTGATAATGCGACCGAGGTCGCCGTACTGGTTACAGCGCCGCCGCATTGCGCCGGGTCCGGTGCGATCCCTACGGTCAAACCGGACGGTAGACTATCCGTAAAACCAACCCCAGTTAGGGGAATCGCATTCGGCGAAGGATTTGTAATAGTAAACGTCAATGTGGAAGTCTCCCCCACTGCAATGGTTGCAGGTGCGAAGGCTTTGCTGATGGTTGGCGCGATCACCGCATATACGGTAATGCTCTTGAGGCCTGATGTGACCGTATTACCCCCCGTGGGTGCATCCATGGCTGTTGCGGTCGCTGTATTCGTCACAAAGCCCGCAGTAACATCTGCCGCGAGCACCGTATATGTTTTGGAGCAGGTCACATTGGCTCCAGGCGTCAGGCTCGCAGCCGCGCCGCAAGTAAACGGCGTCCCCAACGGACTCCCGATATGGTCATCTGCAACATTGAACGGAGCATATAGTGTCACGCTGCCTGTATTTGTCAGCGTATAGTTGTAGGCGATGGTGTTTCCGGCAATCCTGTAGCTTAATGTCGGTGTGCTCTTCGTCAGGGTCAGAGATTCCAGGCGCACCGTAACGCTGCTTGGGTTGGAAGTCACCATATTTCCGCCCCCATCCCGCGCCGTTGCTGTCGCCGTGTTCGTAACAGAATTGGCGGTTACGTCTACAGCCTGTACGGTATAGGCTACCGTGCAGGTCACGGTCCCACCGGGCAACAATGGATCCGGAGCCGAAGGGCAGCTCACCCCGCTCGTTGTATCGTCGTTAACTACATAAGGCGGATGCAGGTCTATACTGCCTATGTTGGTCAGCAGATAACTGTAATTGATGATATCTCCTGCTGCCTGATAACCAACGGTGTTGGTGGATTTCAACAGCGATAACCCGCCGCCCGTCACATCCAATGCCGCAGTCGCAGTATTTCCTGGCCCACCATTGGTCGAGGTCACAATTGAGCTGGTGTTTGTGAGCAGGCCGCCGTTCGTCGCCGCCACATCCACGCTCACGGTGCAGTTGCCGTTTACCGGAATACTTACGCCGGTCAGGCTGATATTGTTGCCCCCTCCGGTTGCAGTAAGTGTGCCGCCACAGGTATTCGTGGTGGCCAGTGGTGTAACGTTGAAGAGACCGAAGGGGTAGGTATCGTTAAAGGCCACTCCGGTCAAAGCCACTGAATTGGCCGCCGGATTCGTCAAGGTAAATGTTAATGTGGTGGTCTCGCCTATGGCTACGCTGCTGGGGGAGAACTCTTTATCGATCTGCGGGGGTTCGATCACCGTTAAGGTGGCAGTCGCCGTATTGCCGGTCCCGCCATTCGTTGAACTCACGGTTCCACTGGTATTTGTGTGGGCCCCGCCGATTGCAGCAGTTACACTTGTAGTGATAGTACAAGTGCCGTTTACGGGGATCGAGCCACCCGTCAAACTCAAGGTGTTGCCGGCGCCATCCCAGCTCACCGTGCCGCTACATTGCGCTACATTCGGTGTGCTCGCCATCGTAAGACCGCTGGGAAAAGTGTCCGTAAACGCGACACCCGTAAGCGGCACGGGGTTCCCTGCCGGATTTCTCAGGGTAAATGTTAAGGCCGAGGTGGCTCCTGACACTATGGATGTGGGTGAGAAAGCCTTGCTGATGGTCGGAGGCGCGATCACCGTCAATGTGTCGCAGGCGTCTGTCTGGTTGGTAGCCAATTGATCATCGGTCATGCTGTTTGCCGGAACGCAATTTAGATAATTCTTGGGTGCGGGGGCAGTTACGTCCACCGTGATTGTACAAGTCGTTAGTCCCGCCAAAGCTCCATTTGCCAGGCTAAGTGTGTTGGTACCGCCGTTCCAGGCCACCGTACCGGCACATTGTGCGGCATTGAATGTGGTGGCGGTCATGCCGGCGGGAAAGATATCGCTAAACCCCAAATGGGTTAGATCGACGTTCCCGGTGTTTTGGATCGTAAACGTAAGCGTGGATGAATTCCCAGCCCCCGCCAAGATCGGATTCGGACCAAAGACTTTGCTCAGGCTTACTCCCGGGAGGTTGGTCAGTGTCGCGGAGGCGGCCTGCGTGTTGGTTGCGCCATTACTGCTGGTCACTGCCCCGATTCCGATATTATTGGTGAGGTTGGCCTCGACATTCATCGTCACGCTAAGAGTCAGTGAGCAGCTTGCCGAGGCAGCCAGGCTGCCTCCGCTATAGGAAAATGAGGTATTGCCAGGCATTGCGCTGAGGCTTCCACCACAGGTGCCCACATTGAGGTTGGGCGGGTTGGCTATTGACATCCCCCCTCCCGTTCCCTGCGGCAAATCATCCGAAAACGCGATGCCTGCCAGCGCCACACTGTTCGGGTTGGACAACTGGACGGTCAGGGTCGAAGCGGAACCGGCAAAGACTGTCAGTGGATCAAAGCCCTTTACCACGCCGATCGTGATCGGGAGGATCCTCAATGTTACATTGACAGCCGTTGGGTTGCTGACGACCGTGGATGTGCCATGAATTGTTCCGGAAACTTTGTTGGCAGCGATGGTATTGGTATATGTTGTTGCTATGCCTTTACCGATAACATCCACATTGATCGTGCATATACCTGGCACAGCTCCCACCTGCGCCGGTATGATTCCGCCGCTCATGGATATGATTTGTGTTCCCGCTGCCGCGGTGACACTTCCACCAATACAGGTTGTACTGGTATTCGGCGAGGGGGCGATCACAACCCCATTGGTCGTTGTACCCGGGAGTGTATCGGAATTAAGGGAGACGCCGTCGAGCTGAACGGTGTTTGTGTTGGTCAGGGTGATAGTTAATGTGGAGATGCCATTTGGGTTGACCGTATTTGGAGCAAAAGCTTTGGAGACAGATAGGCCGCTGACCGTTAAGTTGGCGCTGATATTGCCGGCCATGTTCCGGTTTTGATTATCGGAAATGTTAGCCGGTGAGATGGTATTGGCAAAGACCCCCGGTGTGCTTGCCGTCACATTGACCGCCAGGGCACAGGTTGATCCTATTGGAATTGTACCGCCGCTGTAAGTAAGGAGCGTATCTCCTGCAGCTGGAGCGAAAGTGGAGCCAACGCAATTGGCATTTTTCGTGGGGTTGGGCGTGCCCGCCACCTGCACCCCGCTTGGAAGCGCATCGGATAGCGAAAAATTCGTCAGTTGAGTGTCAGCAGGCGCCGTGATGTTGATGGTCATTCTAGAGACGCCGCCCACCGGGATCGTGACGGGATTGAAACTTTTGCTCCCGCCAACGCCCAACCCGGTCCCATACACTGTGATGTTGGCATTCGCTGCCAGGACATTACTGGCTAGCTGGTCTGTCGTCAGGCTGTTGGCCGGAATGCTGTTTGTGTAGCTCGCGGCAGTTGTGGATGTAACCGTGACGGAGATTGTGCATGTTCCAGGAGTTAAGATGGAACCGGCCGGGATCGTGCCTCCCGCCAGGTGAATGGAAGAAGTTGTACTGGTTACGGTTCCACCGCATTGTGGCGATGCCGGTGCGGAAGCTACTGTTAAGCCTGCCGGCAGGGTATCGGTGAACGCAACACCTGTATACGCAGCGGAGGACGGGTTTTGTAGGGTGATGGTCAGGGTACTGCTGCCGCCAGATTGAAACGCTGTGGGAGAAAAGGATTTTGTGATCCCGATGGCTTGAACGTTAAGAGGGGCCGAGGCTGCGCTGACGTTGGTCACACCTTGCTGGGTATGGATCGCGCTGGCTGGTATCGTGTTGGTATAGACCCCGGGTGTTACAGAAGAAACATTGACCTTGATAGTGCAGGTCCCCGAGGCAACAATGGTGGCGTTATTAAGCTTGACTGAAGTGCCCCCGCCGGCTAAAGGATTTCCGCCGGAGTCTGTAACAGAAGCCGACCCCCCGCAGTTGGTCAAAGTCGGAGAAGGGGGGGTGGCAAGCGTAATATTCGTTGGCAGGTTATCGGTGAGAGAGGTTTGTGTGAGGGAGGCAGCCGTATCGGTATTTCTGACCGTGATCGTCAGCACGCTGTTCTGTCCGACCCAAATCGTATTTGGCGCAAAAGTTTTACTTAATGAGGGTGGCTGCACCGCGTTGACCTGCAGCGTCGCGCTGGCCGGAGTCGTATTGGTAACCGGCACCGTTCCGGTGGGATCTGTAGCGTTCAATGTACCGGCGGGCATCGTGTTGATGTGATTCCCGGCGATGGTCGAAGTGACATTTACTGTTACAGTGCAGGAGCCCGGTGTGGTTCCTGCCTGTGCCGGAACACTGCCGCCGATTAAAGACAGGGTGCTGCCCACCGCCGTCACGATGCCGCCGCAGGTGGTGGTGGTACCTGCCGGGGTCGCAAAACTTAGCCCTGTTGCCGATAGATCGTCGGTCCAGGCAGGTGGGGTCGCAGAAAGGGTAAGGGCAAAGGAGTTTGGATTAAAATATGCTTATGCTTAGAGTGGATGTACCCCCTGCCGGGATGGATATCGGTGTAAAGCTCTTATTGATCTGGGCCGGTAAAGATATGCTCTGGGCCTGCACAGCCTGTATTGGCAAAAAATCAACTTGAATGAACAGAATGAGGCAGAGGACGGCAAAATGGAGTGCATATTTGGGCTGGAGCAAAGATAATTTCATCTACTCTGCGATTCTTAAAAGAAAATCAAAAAGAGATTGAAATTATAAGATATCGGCCCTTCATATGTAATGGAGATTAATTTCAACTTTGTAATTAATTTGGTGCCCCGCATATTGCTGCTGCTGTGATAAATTCCAGATTACTGTTGTTTTGCAAGAAAGCGTTTGTCCTTAAATAAAACCCTTGGATTTGCGAAGGATGCGACTACTCATCCCCGGCGTATATTGGAAGGAAAAAAGAGGTGTGCGTGCTCTCCCTGGGGGGAGCCTTTTGTTTCAGGTTTAAATGCTGAGCAAGCGAAGCGGTATCTGTAGCCGCATCCACTACAGTTAGACGCCAAAACGCTTTGACCAACGAGGATTTGTGTCAAGTCACAGGTGCAGACATTAAGGTCAATTCCCATGATGTAAATACCCGCCAATATCGAGATGATATTGGCGGGTATGCCCTTTGTTTCCTATCGGAACCAGAACGAATATGGTTTCGGATTATTGTCCCGAATACGGGTCGCGCTCCGTTTGGATCAGCTCTGCGCGCACGACGGTGCGATTGAGATATGTGCCGAGAGCCGCATCGTAATTACCACAGGTCACAAGACTCAACCAGGCTTTATCTTCGTGCCGGAATATACTGATATCGTCCGGTTTGACCGATTTTGTGGAGCGGACTTGATAGATATAAAGCTGACCGAAGGCATGTACAAAAACCAGATCGCCTGGAGCCAGAGTGGATAATCTGGCAAACGGGCCGGGGTCGCCGTTGGAGAGCGTAACATGACCCGTCACCACACTGTTGCCTGTGAAGGTGGGGAAGGCCGTTTGCTCCAGCCAGCCGGCTCTATCGAGCAGCCAGTTAACGTCCCAGGTCCCATGACTCAAGGCCACGCCGACTATGGGCATCTTAAGGTTAAGCTTGGGAATATCCAAAGTCAAACCGGCTGAAGCGTCATAAGTGGTCTTGGGCATTCCACTCAGGTCGGTTACTTTGCCGGGGGCAAAACCGGTGATCGGGATGAGGACGGCCCCTCTATAGGCCGCCGCCTCACTGCCCCTGATAGCGCCATTTCCACTTCCTCCACCTCCGCTACCCAGAGGCGTGAGTGTCAAAGTTGCGCTTGCGCCATAGACATTGATCGAGGAAGTCGGGTCATAAAAACGCTCGGTCGACAGGGTATTTGACGACTGTGGCGTGCTGACATCTCCCGGCAGGCTCGACCAGGCGGTATTCCCCACATTCTTGATGGCTCCGTTGCCGCCAGGCAGGGAATTGGGGACAACGTGGAATTGGATCACCCCATTGCCGCCGGCTAATGCGAAGGTGCCCCAGGTAGCAGTGATCGTCCGTGTGCCGGTATCGTAGGTGCAGGGAGTCGGGTCTTGGGCGCCCGTTGTGCAATCCAAAGAGCCCGGGACAAAATCGAGGTAGATAGGTAAGGCATCTGTCACCGTCACATCGAACGCGTCCGTTTTGCTTGCGGCCGTATGTTGCAGGGTCAAGGTGAAAGCCAGGTCAGAGCCCACCGCTACAAAGGGATTATTCGACGTTTTTAGAATCTCCAGCTCCGGCTCAACGATCTGGACGGTTGCGCTTGCCGGACCCAGAGAAAGCTGATCCGAGGCGAAAGCCGCCGAGTTATTGAGGCTGGCAGCGTTCACATTCCCGGCGCTGTCGATCACTACGGCGTGATAGGTGACTGTCAGGGTGGCATCACTGGCTCCGCCATTGGCCAGGGTCCCAAAGCCAAAAGTGGCGAGGCGGCCTACATCTGCGGGAGCCGAGCTCGTTGTCGGGAAAGGCCCAACGGTGGGATTGTTGCAGGCACCGGCGAATCCACCGGCGGCAGTTGTAGTCAGACCGGGGCCGGTTATGCTTACGCAATCCCTAAAAGCAAGACCTTGCTGCAAAGTGTCTACTAATTGTGCGTTGGTGTAGGTGCCCGGTGGGATGGTCACACCCGTTTGATAGGTGACGATCTCGCCAATAGTAACTTGTGTACCGCCGGTCGAGGCCTGGTTGGTGGCAGTGATGATCTTGGTCATGCCGTTTTGGTTCACCGGCAGGTGCAAGCCCGCATCAACCGTATTGTTCGTCTCGCCCGCGGCAAGGGTATAAGGGCCCGTTCGCCCCGTCACAGTATCTGCATCGCTGTCTACTGCATCATTCGCTCCCTGGTTTGCCGGGCTGACGGTATAGCCCGCGGGCGGCACAAACTCTACGCTGTACGTTCCGGGGACCAGGTTGGTAAAGTGATAAAGACCGTTGCCATCCGTCGTGGTAGTACCGATAACGGCCCCGCCGCTATCCAGCAGATGGACCGTCACATTTGGAATACCGGCTTCACCGGCATCCTGGATCCCGTTCGCATTCACATCGTCCCAAACAAAATCCCCAATGGCAGCGTTGGCGGCCGCGGTCACCACCAGTGTATCAGTGGCGGGCTCGGTATTCGACGCGCCCTGGTTGCTTGAAAGAGCCCCGATCGGGATACTGTTTTGGTAACTACCAGGCGTCGCGCTGGTCACGGCCACCACGATCGTGCAAGATGCGCTTGCAGCCAGGCTTCCACCTGTCAACTGGATGAATTGAGTTCCGGTGGCGGCCGTCATGCTTCCGCCGCAATTATTGACAGGCGCAGGTGCTGGCGAAGCGGCGATCTGTAGCCCGGCCGGAAGATTATCGTCCAGCCCCATTCCATCTAATGGAATATTGCTCGTGTTCTGGATGGTGATCGTAAGCAGCGAGAAATTCCCCAAGCCTGCCGCGATTGGATTCGGTGAGAAGACTTTGCTAACGCTCGCGCCCGGCAGGTTGGTCAACGAGGCGGCTGCCGCTTGTGGGTTACTTGCCCCTTGTACGGTGGTCACCGCTCCCGCCCCAATTGTATTGGTAAGATTCCCATTGACCGTCATCGTCACGCTGAGGGTTAGTGTGCAGGTCCCACTCGCAGGCAGGCTGCCGCCGCTGAATGAAAAAGTGCCAGCCCCGGGAGCGCCTGATAGGGTCCCCCCGCAAGTTCCGACAGTCAGGTTAGGCGGATTGGCAATGATCATCCCGGCCGGCATATTATCGGTAAATGCAATGCCGCTTAGCGCCGAAGTATTAGGATTGATCAGCTGAACGCTCATGGTTGATGCTGATCCGCCGAACACAGTCAATGGATTAAAACCCTTCACTACGTCAATGGAGAGATTGGCCTGGCTGGCGACCGTCAGGACCGCAGTCGTATCGCTCGCCGGCCGCCGGCCCTCCGTATCTGTGATGTTGGCTGGCGGAATGGTATTGGTATACGTGCCTGCAGTGGTGCCGGTCACGTAAACGTTGATCCTGCAGCGCTGCCCGGCAGCAATCGTGCCGTTGGTCAGGGAAATTAAGGTTGTGCCAGTGACAGCCGTAAGGATAGATCCCGTGCCGCAGCCGCTGGTAGTGGCGAGCGTCGAATTGCTGATGGTTAAGCCTGCGGGTAGGTTATCCGTAACCGAAAAATTCGAGAGACCCGTGTCGCCTGGAGCAAAGAAGTCGAGCCTTAACCTCGAGTTTCCTCCTCCCGGGATCGATGTGGGTGAAAAGGATTTTATCGCTCTCACATCAGAGCCATTGACCGTTACCGTAGCCGAGGCGGTGCGAAGATTGGTCACGCCTTGAGTGGTTGTCAGTGTTCGGGCAGGGATGCTGTTCGTAAAGGTTCCTGAAGGTGTGCCTGCTGGAGCCGTTACCTGGACCGAGATCGTACAAGTACCCGGAGTTGCGACACTACCGGCCGGAATGGAGCCCCCACTCAGTTGAATTGAGGTGGTTGTACTGGTTATGGTCCCACCGCATTGGGGAGATGCCGGGGCCGAAGCAACGGTCAAGCCCGCCGGCAAATTATCGGTAAATGCCACCCCGGTATATGCAGCCGCGGTCGGGTTCTGCAGCGTGATCGTAAGTGTGGTAGTTCCTCCTGGTGAAAAAGAGGGCGGCGAAAATGCCTTGCCGACACCGATCGCTAGTACGCTGAGGTTGGCAGAGGCTGCCGTAGCGTTCGTGGCCCCTTGCTGGGTCTGCAAGGTTTGGGCGGGGATCCTGTTGGTATAGACCGCCTGTGCATTTGACACGACACCAACGTTGATAATACAGGTTGTAGAGGGCGCAATGGTGGCAGTGTTAAGGGTTACTGAAGTTCCACCGGCGACGGCGGTCAATGAGGCGGAACCCCCGCAGTTGGTTAACGTGGGTGAGACGGGGTTGGCAAGGACAACGCCGGCAGGGAGACTATCGGTGATGGATGCCTGGGTCAAGGTAATAGATGGGTCATTATTACGAATCGAGATGGCCAGCTGACTGGTCTGACCCACCCAGACAATATTGGGCGTAAAGCTCTTGCTCACGGTGGGTGGTTGGACTGAACCGACGTTCAGTGTCGCACTGGCTGGAGTTGTATTGCTAATTGTAACGGGGGTCCCGTTGTCGTTACCTTGAGCTGACAGTGCCCCAATAGGGATGGTATTGATAAGGTTGCCCGTCGTATTGGAGGTGACGTCCACCGTTACCGTGCACTGTCCTGGCGTAGTCCCAACCTGGGCAGGAACACTACCTCCGGTTAAGGATAAGGTAGTTGTACCGGATGCCCCGGTCGCGGTACCGCCGCAGTTATTTGACAGATTTGCCGGGGTCGCGATGATCAGACCCGGTTGTATGCTGGTTAATGAATCTTGCCAGGCAGCCCCGGTTAGTGGGAAGGCATTCGGATTGAAGATGGTTACGCTTAGCTGAGAGACTCCCCCACCTTGATTGCTATCGGTGAAAATTGCTTGTTCATCTGCGCCGGCAGGGATACGGCATGTGCAACCGTCACCGGACTAAAGACCAGGGAACTGATCAGAGCGCAGACCAGGAACAGGAACTTGAGCGATTTCGACATCATAATTACATCTCCAGATCGAACCTACGGCAAAAAGTGCATTGGCACATGGCAGATTTGGCAGCGCGTGTTCTGGTGCGCCAGCCAACCGCGCGACGCGGGTCGTGAGAGGCTGTCGACGTAATTACGAAGCATGATGGTCCCCATTCCAGACTGTCTAAGAATGAAGTCACGTCTCTTCTCCCAATCACCCAAACTTAGACCCTATCCCTTACTAAGACGAGGAGACTGCCCGCGGCGTGGGACAACTCTCCTGAAGATTATGGATAAATTCTTGAAAATTGCAAGATCATTATAAACGAGCGATAAGTACCGGACAAGTGTATCATTAATCCCCCACGATCACCACTGGAGGCCAGATGAAAAGGCAGCCCCGGCGGTTCCCACCCAATAAATACGCGGGTTAATCCGTTTTTCTTGTGGATTATTTCACACTCCTCTTTCCGAATTGGTGGGTGCAGCGAAAAAACGAAAGCAAAAAGGCCGCAGAAACCACTGCGGCCTTTTTCATTAAGGTTTATAGAGCCGGCTAATGCGCAAAGATAAAGGCCGGCGGAATTCTATTTATATCCTTGCATGCCCGCGGTTACGCCCTGCGGAACAACCTGATCACCAGCAGCAGCACCGCCGCCCCGACAAAGGCAGTGATGATCTCATTGACGATCCCTGTTGCGCCGATCGAGATGTGCAACACACCAAACAGCCAGCCGCCGATGAAGGCTCCTATCACCCCGACGATGACCGTCCCGATGCAGCCTGTATGTATACCGCCGATCAGCCATTCCGCCAACAGGCCGGCGATACCTCCAACGATGATCCAAACCACAATTGATTCCAGCGTCATAATAGTCTCCTTTCTTTCCTTATATATAACGGATTAAACTATCTCAGGTTACTTGTAAACCTAATCCCACAATAGTACTTCCCTAAATCCACCGCATATCTGCCGGACTTGAGAAAATCACCGGCCTCCGCATGGTTAGTTGAAGGCTCGCGCACGGGCCTCTGTTTTAGCGGGCAAATTTTCCAGCATTTTTCTGGTGGCTTCCGCCACTTCCACTACAGCCGCCTCGAACGCAGCTTGGTTGGCCTGTGAAGGTTTGTGATATCCGCTTACTTTGCGGATATATTGGAGCGCGGCCTCATTTATTTCTTCCTGTGTGGCCTGCCCCTCCGGCTTTTTCAAAGGTTTGATACTCCTGCACATGTTTGCTCCTTAATATGTTATTTCTAAATCGGGTTTTGCAATGCAGCCGTCTGCATGTGAAGCGTACCGATAATATAAAGGTCGGTAGCGGAAGAGCCAACCCCGGCCCATTTTACCGAATATGTAGAATAGACGGGACCTTCTTGCCCTTCACTCGCCTTGTCATGCGCCAGGAACTCTCGTTATTGAGCGTTTGCCAGCGTCGCTCGGCCTGGATGCAGTTCCAGTCCTTGTCGTTTTGAAAATAGATCTGTATGCCTTTGGTTTCGTGGATGTTGATGATCTCGTTGTCGTGATAGTTATATTCGTTGAAGTCGGTGAGGGCCTTCTGCGCCATTTCGGAATACAGCGCGTTGAGATCGAGCAGCAGGTCGTTCACCTTCGGCTCCAGCGAGGAAACCTTGAGGCCGATACGCTGCGCCTCACGCATAGTGATCGGATAAGAGTGCGAGGGATAATCGGAGTTGAGCAGCTTGCGCCCGATCTGCTTTTCGATGCTGGTGATGCTGGCTTGTGTGTCGTCGAAGGGCAGCGGAGGTTGTTTGACGTTCTTTTTGTCTACGGGGATGGGAGTGGTTGACGGTTCGTCCATAATGGATTGATTATACGGTGAACGGAAAAAGAAGGCCGCACATTCCCGGTTGATTTTACAGCTTCGGCCAATCGAGCAGCAGCACCTCGGCCAGCAGCCGTGCATTCACGTTGGCGTCCAGCCGCGCCAGCGACTTCTCAAGATCCGATACCACCCGTCGAGCCTCCGATAACGGAATGCGTACCGCTAAAGATTCGATTTGCTGAGCCCGGTCGATATTTGCAATCGGGGTCGACGCGCCGCCTGCGCGCAGCAGCACGTCGCGCCAGAAGGAAAGCCATAATAATAGTACCCTGCGCATGCCTTCCTTGTCCCTGGCAAGTTTCTCGCCATAGGCGAACCTGTCAACTCGCGAGGCCGGCAACAGGGATTGAAGCTCGTTGAGCCTTTCTTCGCGGGTTGCCAACTCCAGCGGGCTTTGCAGCAGTCGCAAGGCCAGGCCGGGGCGCCCGCCGCTGATATGTGAGATTAATCGGGATTGTGGTTCGTCCGCGCCGTGCTGCTTTAGGAAGGACTCCAGCTTGTCCAGCGGGGTGGGACGCAGTCGCAAGACTTCGCAGCGCGACGAGATTGTTGGCAGGAGCCCCTCGGCCTGATCGGCGGTCAGGATCAAGACCGCATAAGACGGTGCCTCTTCGAGGGTCTTGAGCAGGGCATTGGCCGCATTGTCGTTGGCCTCTTGGAAACGGAGGAAGAGCGCCACGCGATATTTTGATTGGTACGGCTTGAGGGTCAGGCTCCGGCGCGCTTCCCGCACCTGGTCCACCTTCAAGGTGCCGCCTTCCAAATCAGCCTGGATGACCGTCAGGTCGGCATGCTGCATCGCTTCGATCTGCTTGCAGTCGCGGCATTCCCTGCATGGGACTCCCGGTTGAAGAGGTTGGGTGCAGTTCAAGGCCTGGGCGAAGCGCAAAGCCAGGGTGCGGCGTCCTAGGCCGGGGGCTCCCGCGAAGAGATATGCGTGGCGCACCGCATCCTGTGCCACATGTTGGCGCAGCATCTCCACAGCCCACTCGTTTCCGAGCAAATTCCAGTTGTCGGCCGGGAGCTGCCGGTCTGGGTTTATCGTGACCTGCTTCGAAGAGTCAGTCATGGGCGTTCACTCATTAATCATCAGCCTTTAGAATTCAATCCCTAATCATAAGTCTACAATCTAAAATCTACAATCCAAAGTCCTGCTCGGGTGCTGTCCGGCGTTACTCTTGTCCGGCCCGCAAACGCAGATACAACTCGTATCGTTCAGGATGGATCTTCCCGGCCTTCAACGCCGCCAGCACGGCGCAGCCCGGTTCATGCTGATGACTGCAGTCGCTGAACTGGCACCTGGCCACCAGTGCTGCGAGTTCAGGAAAATATGCATCTATTTCTTCCGGTTCGGTATCCCACAAAGCCAGCGACTTCCATCCGGGCGTATCCGCCAGATAACCCCCGTCTTCGAGCTTGAACAATTGGCGGACAACGGTTGTATGTTTTCCCTTATTTAACGCTGCGCTGATTTCGCTCACCTCCAACCCAAGTCCGGGCTGGAGGCTGTTGAGCAAACTCGATTTCCCTGCGCCGCTCGGACCCGCCATGGCGCTGATCTTGCCTGCCAGCCGCAGTTTTAGCTTATCCAGGCCCTCGCCGTTCTTGGCCGAAGTGTAGATTACCGGATAGCCAAGCGGCTCATAGTATCCAAATATTTGTTCGGGCTTTGTAACAAGATCAATTTTGTTGGCAACGATTATGGCGGGTACGCGCTGCTTCTCCGCGATGACCAAGAACCTGTCGAGCATCCTCAGTTTTGGATTTGGCTGTGCGCAGGCAAAAACGAATACGGCCTGGTCTGCATTCGCAAGCAGGACTTGTTGATATGTGCCCTGGGGCCTCGGGTCCAACCTGACGATTGCCCGTTTTCGTTTTTCGACTGCTTCTATCACTCCCGATCCGTCCGCTAATATACGGATGCGGACGCGATCTCCCAGTGCCGCCAGGTCACCTGTTGCCCTGCCTCGTTTTAGTTTTCCGCGCAATTGGCAAATGACAAGGCCCTCTCCGGTCTCCACAGTGGAGAACCCGGATTGGGCCTTGACGATCAAACCTGAAAGGGTGACCTCGTTCAGGGAATGGATGTCTGCCTCTTTCCTTATTTCCAAACCTCAGATAAGAAGAAAAGGGAGGGGACTCCTTTTGTTCCAATACATATCAACCGGTCTCACTGGTCACTTGTCACTGATCTTTTTTTACGGCGTTGGTGTTGGTTTGTTGCCTCTGCTGGGCTTTGGCGGCTTGGTCGGAACCCCGCCATAAGGCGTGGGCGTTTGCGTATTACCGTATTGATCCTTGAAGGGCAGGGAGCCTTGGGGACTGCCATAATAATAAGTCTCAACCAGCCGCCTGAAAACCGGGGCCGCGAAGTCGGAGCCTTCTCCTGCGTTCTCGAGCATGACAGCCAGGGCAATATCCGGTTTGCCGCTGTTTTGCGCATCCATGGTGTACCCGATGAACCAGGCATGCGGCTTGGCCGAACCGGACTGCGCTGTGCCCGTTTTGCCTGCTATGGGAAAATTCAGACCCAGCATTGTATAGTAGGCCGTTCCCAATGGGTTCTTCACCACCATTTGCATCGCCTGCTGCAATGCAGCCAAATTATCAGCCCTCAGCGGCAGCGTCCCTGTGGCTTCCGGTTTGAAAGTGCTGATCGGGCTCCCGTCCACAGGTTGGATCTTCTCGATCAGTTGAGGGCGGTAAAGGGTTCCGCCGTTTCCGATCGCGGCCACGAATCTTGCCACTTGGAGCGGGGTTACCAACACATTACCCTGGCCGATGGCTTCGTTGGTCGCATCCACTGGTTGGCCCGGGATGGGGATATTTCCTGTGTTTTCCGCGATGACACCTATACCGGTGGGCTCGCCCAGGCCAAATGCGCGGGCCATGCTTGCAATGTCGCCGGCGCGATCGCTGTTGAATAGGTCCAGACCGATATGCCAGAAATAAGGATTGCAGGACCGCATCAGGCCTTCTTGTAGAGTGAGCAAGCCTGATGGCGTACTGTCACTGGTATTGCATTGCTTTCCTTGTGACAATCTGGTTTGACAATGTTCCCAGGTCCAGTCGTGCAAGACCGGCCCACCAAGCGGCACAAGCTCGTTGAAATCGTACTGGCAATCGTAAGTAGTTTCAGGAAGATAAAGCCCGCTTTCCAGCGCGGCAGAAAAGGTGATGGGTTTGAAAGCCGAGCCCAGCGGGTAGGCTCCTTGCGCGGCGCGGTTGACCAATGGCTGTTCCGGGTCGTTTACCAGGGCGCTGAGCAGTGCGCTGCTGTTGGCATTGTTAGGATCGAAAAGGTTTTGGTCGTAGCCCGGCGAGGACGCCATGGCCAGCACACGGCCGGTATCACGTTCCAGCACGACCACCGAACCGTCATAACCGCTGAGCAGTTGTTGGGCATAAAATTGCAGGTTGCGATCGATCGTCAAATAGACCGAATCAGCCGGCTGCGGGTCGCTGGCACCTAGGCGTGTCACGATCTGGCCGTTGGGGTCTACTACATATAGGGCGCCCCCGTGTTTGCCGGCCAGATACTGCTCCATCGATTTCTCGATGCCTGACTGCCCCACTTTTTCGTCGCCGCGATAACCCAGGCGACGATAGTCATTTAATTGCTCAGGGTGGATAGGTTGGGTGTATCCAACCATCTGGGGCGCAATCCCCTGGTCCAGGTAGAAACGTGAGTTATAAGGTGTGGCGGTCAGACCGCCGAGGTTCAGGTCCAGCACGCCCTTGATCTCATCTACCGAGGCATCACAGATCGGTACATACCAATCGGGGCCGGCATTGGCATAAGCAGCCTGGATCGCGTCGGGAGAAAGGCTGCATAATTTCGAAAGCTCGCCGATCAGGAGACCTTCCGATTTGTTGGTCATCTGTCCGGGGGTGATCCCCAACGCGTAGGCGTCGGACTGGGAGACGATCGGCAGGCCGGTGTGATCATAGATATCGCCGCGCGCTGGTATCTGATAATCCATTTTCAGCACGTTACCGCCCGCCAGCTCAGGCAGGATCAGGCCATCGTCCCACTGGAGCCGCCACTGACCCTGTTCGAGTACGAGGTGCGCCGATATATCTCGTTGTATGTCGCCGACCAGTGCAGTGTGATAGGTAATGTGGAATCCGACCTCTGCCTTGTCCGGGTGGAGCAGCTGGCTCGAGATCTCATAATCCAGATTGGCGGCGCCCATGGTGTCGAGCGCGTCGTTATATTTTTTGCTGAAAGCGTCCTGCGTGAGCGCGTCCCGGCTGGCTTTGGAGAGCAGTGCATACATGGCGGAAAAGTCGTTATTTTTGAGCGCTTCCAGAAAGGTCCGCATGGAGGCTTCGGCATCAGGCGCATGCGTGATGCTGACGGCTGCAGTGGGTAACGCTGTCGATGTGGGAAATAAGGAGAAACCGGGTTGAGGCGTGCCGTTGGCCGAAGTTTTTGAACAGGCAGCCAGCAACAGCATCAGGATGATTAATGGAAGCCGGCGAATAAATTTCATTCGTTCACCTTTTTAGCGTTGTAACATAACATACAAGCATGGGTCTGCCCGGGGGGTTGGGGAGGAAGTAATTTGCATTAGCAACGGAATTTATCCGGCCTGCTCGCCGCGCAAGATGGCGGCCCAGACGGGACATTGATAATGCAAATATGTTTGACAGTTGGCCGGGACATCCGCGTTTGGGGTGATTCCAATCTTTGCGAGCAGGCGCACCAGGTGGCACATGGGCAGTCCCATCACAGAGGCAAAGCAGCCTCTCATTTTTTCCACCGGTTGGAACCTGGCATCCTGGATGGCATAGGCGCCGGCCTTATCGAGTGGATCGCCGGTCTCAACGTAGGCTTCGATCTCTGCGTCTCCGTAATTTCGCATTGGAACTTCGGTTACACACAGGTCTTTCAGCAATTGTCCGGTACTTGTCTTGATTACTGCCAACCCGGTATAAACGTGATGGACGCGCCCGCGCAGGTTTTTAAGCATCTGAACGGCTTCTGCCGCATCTGTGGGTTTGCCAAGGATTGTGCTGTGCTCCTTCGGCCCGTAAATTACCGCGGTATCCGCCGCGAGGACCACTTGTGCCTGGCTATCGTTTGCCAGCGCCGCACGCGCTTTCGCTTCAGCCAGCCTGAGCACATAATCTGCCGGTGATTCGCCCGGGCGCTGACTCTCGTCTACGTCTGAGACCGATAGGCCAACTGTCCAGTTTCCAAGAGCGATCAACTCCCTGCGACGCGGAGAATTCGACGCCAGCAGGATTACATTGCGTTCGCCCACAAATAAATTCTAACACAGTCCCAAAATGGACTTTAAGATGGGACTCATCTATCAAATGGTTCATTGAATTTAGGCTTCCTTTGCCATTCGTGATTGCCTGATCACCTCAGCCCCTATTCTCCAATTGCGTTGTAAAATCAGGCCTGTCTAGACCAAAACTTGAGGAGGCAGGCGTGAAAGTACTTGAGGAACGCATCCAGCGTGATGGGCAAATTTTGGGGAACGGGATTTTGAAAGTAGATGGCTTCGTTAACCATCAAGTTGATGCTTCATTGATGGATCTGTGCGGCAAAGAGTTCGCGCGCCTCTTTTCGCAGCTGGGCGCGACCAAAGTGCTGACGGCTGAGATCTCCGGCATTGCCCCGGCCCTCACCACCGCGCTTCACCTTGGGCTTCCGGTCGTCTACGCCCGGAAGAACAAGCCGATTACGATGCCGGACCAGGTCTATCTCACCCTCGCGCCTTCGCATACCAAGGGCCGCATGGTGGAACTGATCATTTCACCTGAATATCTTGCACATGGCGAAAAGGTGCTCATCATTGACGACTTCCTCGCCTCCGGCGCGACCATTCTCGGACTGGCGCGCCTTGCCGAAGCAGCGGGCGCGAAGATCGTGGGCGTCGGCGCGCTGATCGAGAAAACCTTCGAAGGCGGGCGCGAGGCCCTCAAACCGCTCGGTGTCCCGGTTGAGTCCCTCGCTTCCATTGCCTCGATGGACGGCGGAAACATAGTGTTCAGTGATCAATGACTTCCAATCTTTACCCTGAACCTTCAACCTTGAACTTTCAACCTAAAACACAATTCAATGACTGACTCGATTGCCGTGCTCGACTTTGGTTCCCAATACGCGCAGCTCATCGCACGACGCGTACGCGAGGCCCAGGTCTACTGTGAACTTTTCCCGTGGGACTCACCCGCTGAAACAGTCCTTGCCATCCAACCCAAAGGGTTTATTCTTTCCGGCGGGCCGAAATCGGTCTATGAACCTGATGCGCCCCATATTCAAAAATATATCCTCGAATCGGGCCTGCCCATCCTCGGCATTTGTTATGGAATGCAGGCTCTCACCTACGCGCTCGGCGGACAGGTGGACTCGTCAGCGAAACGCGAGTACGGCCCCGCCGTCATCGAGCCTTTGCTGCCTTCGGTGCTATCGGGCCTCTCGCAAGTCTGGATGTCGCATGGCGACCGCATCACGCGCATGCCTGAGGGTTTCATTGCGTTGGCTCGCTCTGACAATAGCCCGTTCGCCGCAATGGGAGATATGCACAGGCGGTACTTCGGGGTTCAATTCCACCCCGAGGTGCGGCATACGCTCAACGGCACTGAGCTTATCAGGCATTTCGCTGTTGAGATTTGCGGGGCGACCCCTGATTGGACCCCGCTCTCCATCATCGAAGACGCCGTGCAGCGCGTGCGTAAGCAGGTGGGCTCCGAACGTGTGCTCGCCGCCGTCAGCGGCGGAGTGGATTCGTCCGTGGCGGCTGCCCTGGTGCACAGCGCCCTGGGCGACCAGCTTGTAGGCGTTTTCGTGGATACGGGCCTGCTCCGACAAAACGAAGGGGAACAGGTGGTGGCAGCCTTCCGCGAGAAGATGAAGGTTGAACTGATCGCGGTGGATGCCGCCGCGGAGTTCATCGGTGCGCTGAAGGGCGTCAGCGAACCGGAACAGAAGCGCAAGATCATCGGCGAACGGTTTATCCGCCTGTTCGAGCAGCAAGCCAGGCAGCTTGGCAAGCCGCGCTTCCTGGTGCAAGGGACCATCTATCCCGATGTGGTCGAATTGTCCGCGCCCGACCGGAACAAGGCCGAACGGATCAAGACCCATCACAATGTAGGCGGCCTCCCGCAGGACATGAGCTTCGAATTGGTCGAACCCCTGCGCTATTTGTTCAAGGATGAGGTGCGCGCGGTCGGCGAGGCGCTCGGTTTGCCCGAAGGGCTGGTTTGGCGGCAGCCCTTCCCAGGGCCCGGATTAGGCGTAAGGTGCCTCGGAGAAGTCACCCCCGAACGCTTGCAGCGGCTGCGCGTCGCAGATTCGATCTTTCAGGATGAATTGTCAAAGGCTGGTTATTGGTCAAAACCCCTACACGGGCATTCGACTTTGTCGGAAGCTTCGACCGTCGAAAAGTCGCTTTCACAGGCCTTCGTGGTGCTTTTGCCCGTGCGCTCGGTGGGCGTGATGGGCGACCAGCGCACATACCAGGAGGCGGCTGCCCTGCGTGCCGTAACCACGGAGGATTTCATGACTGCAGACTGGGCACGCCTGCCGGACGAGCTTTTGGCACGGGTGGCTAACCGTATAGTCAACGAGGTGGACGGAATCAACCGGGTCGTGTATGATATCACAAGCAAACCCCCTGCAACGATCGAGTGGGAGTGAGTACCTCGATAACGTCACCTTCGGATTCCTTCAAACAAGTTGTCTGACATTGTCGAAATAGCCCAAGGAGCAGCATGGATTTCGGCGAAGTTCTAACCAAAGCCTGGAAGATTGTATGGAAATTCAAAATACTATGGATTTTTGGTATTTTGGCCAGCTGCGGTACACGGGGTGGCGGCGGTTTCAGCGGCGGCGGCAATTATCAAACCAATAGTACGCCTGGTCAGATTCCTAATGCTCCCAATATACCTCCGGGTCTTGAAGACAATTTGTTCAAATTTGTGCGATTTTTTGAAAATCCGGCGGTCATTGCCGTTTTTATTAGTTTGATCTGTGTTCTTATCCTCCTTACCGTTTTCTTTGCCATTATGGGACGGATCGGCTTGATCAAAGGAGTGGTGGAGGCTGACGCTGGGGCCGAGCGCCTGAGTTTTGGCGAGCTTTGGAAGAGTGGGCTGCGCTATTTCTGGCGGGTTCTGGGGTTGTCCCTATTGATCGGCTCGCCAATACTGCTCTTCTACCTGGCCCTGGTAATTGGCGGGGTGCTCATCTTCTTAACCTACTTATCCGGGTCTCAAGGCAGCTCTCTTGGGCCGGCGGCTCCGGCGCTTCTCGCTCTCATTCCCGTTATCTGCATACTGGTTTGTGTGGTCTTCCTGTTTGCGATCGTAATTAGTTTTCTCGCTCCACAGGCCGAGCGGGCGATTGTAATCGAGAATGAGGGCGTGATCGGCGGCCTGCGCCGGGGTTGGAGTGTTTTGACAAAAAACCTCGGTCCAATCCTGATCATATGGTTCATTACAGTGGTGATTGGCGTCGCAGTAGGCATCCTTGTTGCCCTGCCGCTGTTTATCATCCTGGTTCCGGCGTTCATTGCCTTCGTGGCAGGCGGTAACAATCCCTCTTTTGCACCGCTTATAATTGCAGGGTTATGTCTCGTGGCCTATATTCCGGTTTCGCTGGTTGCCAACGGTATCCTTACGGCTTATCTCGAATCCGTTTGGACGCTTACCTATCTGCGTCTTACTCAGCCAAAATCGGATGGACAATCGGCCATCGCTCCCCAGAATGCGTAAACTTCTAACCGTTCTTTTTGGCCTCGGCCTTTTTTTGGGATGGAGTTTGCCTGTCCGCGCCCTGGCGCAAACACAGGCTGAAGTTGACCTGTATCCGACAGATGTTTCCGCCTTCCCCGTCATTTCGACCTTCATGGACGTGTTCGATGCCTCGGGCCGCTTTGTGAGTGGGCTCAAACCGGAGCAAGTGACGGTATTGGAGGACGGCCAGCCGCTTCAGCTCCTTAAGCTCAACGAGATGGTCGTCCCCGCACAGATTGCAGTGGCGATCAACCCGGGCCCTTCGCTCAGTGTCCACGACAAGCAGGGTCTTCCGCGTTTTCAGGGGATCGTCAACGCGCTGGACGCCTGGGCGCAGGCTCTTCCCCCGAATATGCCTGACGATCTGAGCCTGGTATCAACCGCGGGCCCCATTATTTCACATGCAAACGCCAAAGATTGGCAAGTTAGCCTGGGTGCTTATCAACCGGACTTTCGCGCGACCCTCCCCAACCTGCAGTCTCTCGCGATTGCCATCGACACCGTAGCAGTCGCCACGCCTCGGGTGGGTATGAAACGGGCAGTATTCTTCATCACGCCGCACATGGACGATCCCAATATCGATACGCTCATACAGCCTCTTATCCAGCGCGCCGTACAAAACCGCATACGCGTCTTTGTCTGGTTCGCGGATGCCGATCTGTACGCCGCTACCACCAGCGCAGCGGCTTTTAACACCCTGGCCCTGCAGACCGGCGGCGCCTATTTCTCCGCGGCCGGCGCACAGCCTTATCCAGACCCCGACGCCTATTTTGCCCCCTTGCGGCGGCTGTACTCTCTCCAATATAGTTCCAGGGTCACGGCAGGTGGGCCGCATTCCTATGTTGTGGAAGTGAAAAGCAAGGCCGGTGATATCAAATCTGGCGAACAGCCATTTACAGTTGATATACAACCTCCCAACCCGATGTTCGTATCCCCGCCTCTGCAGATCGTCCGCCGCCCCCCGGATAATGACCCTTACAATGACAAGGTTCTCCTGCCCGCATCACAGAAACTCGACATCATTGTTGAGTTTCCCGATGGCCATAACCGTTCTTTGGTGCGCACCACCCTTTCTGTGGATGGACAGGTGGTCGCCGAGAATACAGCCCCGCCGTTCTATAGCTTCACCTGGGATCTTGGCAGTTATACGGTGAGCGGCGAGCATAAGATCGTTGTAGAAGCCGTGGATGACCTGAACTTGAGCAAGACCAGCATGGAGATTCCGGTTTCGATCACGGTCATCCAGCCGCCCCATGGCCTGGCAGCCATGTTTGGCCGGTACCGCGATAACATCACGCTGGGCGCAGTCGCTTTCGCCGGCTTGGTGCTTCTAATGATCCTCTTCCTGGGACGTTTCCGCATAGCCTATGTCCGCGCACGGGGTTCCCGGCAGGCAGAGGCAGACCCGCTTACTCAGGAGGTAACGGCTGCCGTTGAAGAACCGATCACGGGCAAAGAAAAGAAGATACCGCGCGGTCGCAGAGCCTCCGCAGCCTCCAACGCGAAAACCCAACGCGTGGAGGCGCGTGCCTCTCTTCATCGCCTCATCCAGGATCCTCTGGCAGCTCCCGGACAGACATTTAAACCGGCTCCAGTTTCGCCGATCCGGCTCACGGAAAAAGAGATCACGTTTGGCACCGACCCGGTACAATCTGACCATGTCCTGGATGACCCCTCTCTGGCACCGCGGCATGCCCGGATAACGCAAACAGAGGATGGAGATTTCATGGTTGCAGATGCAGGCTCGATTGGCGGCACCTGGGTCAATTTTGAGCCGGTAGGAAAAGAGGGCCATCTATTGCAGCATGGCGACGTGGTACACTTTGGCCAATTGGCGTTCCGCTTCGAGTTGAAAGATCCGCCTGCTGTGGTTAAACCCAAGATAGCCAAAGAGAATCCCGAACCATGAATCGTTCCCAGCACAGCCATCTTAACGTCGCGGCTATGAGCCACGCTGGGATGTCTGGTAAGAACAACGAAGATCGTTATACGATTTCATCCTATACCGGTGTTGACGAAACGCCAGTGCTTTTTGCCGTTATATCTGATGGAATTGGGGGACATCGCGCCGGTGAAGTTGCTGCTGAACTGGCTGTGAATTACATCCTGGAACAAATATCTGAAAGCGATGGGAAAAACCCGGTTGAGATCATGGAGTCCGCCATCCACACCGCCAGCCAGGCCATCGCTTCGCGTTCGGCCAGCCAGGCGGACCAGTTTGGTATGGGTGCCACCTGCGCCTGCATCTGGGTGGAAGGGGATAAACTCTATACGGCCTACATTGGGGACACGCGTATCTATTTGATCAGGGATGGAAAAATACAGCGGTTGACGGTGGATCACACCTGGGTTCAGGAAGCGATTGAGAAGGGCATTATCACACCCGACCAGGCTCGTTATCATCCTAATGTGCATGTCATCCGCCGCCACCTGGGTTCCGTCGAATTACCAGACGTGGATTTTCGTCTGAAGCTGAGCCTCGAAGACGACGATGAGCAAGCCAGGAAGAACCAGGGGGCGCACCTGAAAACAGGAGATGTTCTATTGATGTGCAGCGACGGTTTGACGGATATGGTGTGGGACGATGAGATCCTGCGCCTGGTCACCACGCGTAATGCATTGAAGTCCGCCGCCGAAGATCTTGTGGACCGGGCCAACGAACGTGGGGGGCACGATAACATCACCGTGATCCTGGTCGGCGTTCCGAAGGAGAAAACTTCGGACCCGCAAAAGCGGAAAGGCTTTCTTCATAACCTGCTTGGAGAATGACGAGAACGGTCGCCGTTCTCGTTTTTTTATGCCGGGTTTTCACAAAGGTTACCCGGGCGCCTTCACCGGTTCTCTCGGTCGAGCCAAAGCTCTCGATATTGGCGATTCCAATCCACCAGGAAACGGCCGGCAATAATAATACCGGTTGCCACCGCGATCCAGAAGACGGTCCCCTGCAAGCCGCTGAGCCAGAAGACAGGCGCCAGGGCCAACCCGGTAACGAGGCTGGCTCGCGCCCCGTGATGGATCACCAATGTCAGCAGGATCAGGATCGCGACCGCGAGCAGAAAAGCCAGCGGGCCGGCCGCCAGCAGGCATCCGCCGGAACAGGCCAGCCCCATGCCTCCGCGGAATTGCGCGAAGACCGGCCAGCAGTGACCGATCACCACAAATGCCGCCGTGAGAGGCGCTATCCAGGGATAGGGGGCATATTTCAACGCCAGCCAGACGGGTGCCAAGCCCTTGGCAATATCCAGAACGAGAACAAGGATACCGGGGACAAATCCGGCTTGCCGGATCGTGTTCGTCGTTGTAGCATGACCGGAGCCGGCTTCGCGTACATCCACGCCTTTGATAACCCGCGTGATCCAGATCGAGAACGGTAATGACCCACACAGATAACCGGTCAGGGCATATCCCAGAACGTAGAGGATTACCATTTTCTCCTTCTACCTCTATTCACCACTTTTTATTTCCCATCCCTCTATTTCAACAGTTTGTCTCTGGGCGCCATTCCGATATCAAGTTTGAAGGCCAGCAACGACTCGTTAAGGTCTTGCAGGAACGATATGAGTGAAAAGATGAGCGCCCCCATCGAGCAGACAAAAAGCAGTCCGATCAGCCAGGCATCCTCAATATTCAGTATGGCCGTGATGAATATTGCAATGATTAACACAGCCGCCAGCAACACACTGATTGAGGCAGCGGTGATGGCTCGGCGCAGATACTCCGCCCTGCGGGTGAGGATCTGCAATTGCGCTTCAATATGGACCTGGTCCTGCGTCTGGACCTCGGCCAGTTCACGCGCCAGGGTGCGGCCGCGGTCGATCACGCGGCCGAAGCGATTGGTCATGGAGAGGATCAGCAGGCCGATGCCCGAGATGAGCACCACAGGCCCGATGGCGACTTGCAGGGTGGGAAGGAGTTGACTGATAAGCATATCGTTCTACTGCCTCTTTGTAGAACAAGAGTTTACCATCTTGGATGAAAATCCCAGACGTGTATTCATTAATATCCGTGCTTTATGAGGGAATACCCGATGCAGGGGGTGAGTGATCGTCACGCAGCCGGTTTTGTTACAGCGTAAAGTGCAACTGCAAAGGACCTGCGTCAGTTTGTGTTTTTCAGGTTTGGGTAGCAGGCATACTCAATGCAGTTCTTACCCTGCCGTTTGGCAACATACATCGACTGGTCGGCCAGATGGACAGCGTCCTCCGTGCTGGGAGGCGCCGTGTTGCAGGTCAATATACCCATGCTGAAGGTTACCGGCCACTTTGCCTGGGCCATTTCATCGAGCAGGGCTGTTTGCAGGCGCGGAATTACTATTTTGGCCGCTGCCTGGTCGGTCTCAGGCAGGAGCACGGCATACTCATCTCCCCCCAGCCTCGCTACCGTATCGGTGCCGCGCAGTTGAAGCTTGATGCGCTCCGCCACACACAGAAGAAGGCGGTCACCCACCTGGTGCCCGAAAGTATCATTGACCGCCTTGAAATTATCAAGGTCGAGAAAGACCACGGTGAGAGGTCTCTGGTGCCTGTCGATCTTTTTCAGCTCAGTATTAGCGGTCTCATAAAATGCGCGCCGGTTCAAGATGCCGGTCAGTGAATCGGTCCGGGATAATTCAGTCTGGTGCTTGAGCAGGCTACGGAGTTCCGAGAGCAGCGTGGAAAATATCAGGAAAATCCCCAAGCGGACGCATGTGTTCCAGAAAATCACGAATTGGCTGGATGCTTGTTCACCCGCCAGCAAGTTGCTGGTCTGCCAGATAATTGCAGCCAGGAAGGCCGTGAGTTGGCCCGGTTTTTTCCCCAGAGACCAACTCGCCAAGGAGACTGGAAAAAGATAGAAAAGCGAGATCGTAAATTCAATACCCGTGAAATAATCAATGACTCCGAGTCCTAAAAGGAACAAGGCGATTATCCCCCATAGTATTATCTTTTTCTGTCTATCCAGAAAGCTGAGAATTCTGAGAGTCCGGGACATTTTTCCTCATCAACGCGACTTTCCGGAGCGGGGAAGTAGATGAGTTAGGCTTCATGCTCTTGCAAGTGGGGATGACATTGTGGCAGCGGCCTGAGCCGCCTGGGTTGAGGTTTCCTCACGGCTTGTAATCTTACTCTAAAACAGGAAGTGTACTTCCCTTCGAGGCTGCTTATGGCACAAAAGTCAAGTCTTTCGACGTTTCCATCAAGCTCCCGTCAGCCGTTCCCGGACTTCATAATATTGTGAACGTTCATCGAAGCGTTTCAACACGGCGCGCGCCTTGGGCGGGACAACCGCCGCCTCGTAGTCTTCGCCCGCGAAGATGCGCACCGAATCTATCGAATCGAACCACATGACGGTGATGAATTCAACTTCATCCCCCAGTTCCCTGCGAAAGAGTTGAATTTCCTGGAAGCCCGGGATCGAGCGCCCCTGGATGCCAATGAAGATTTCGCTCTTCAAGAGCGACTCATAGGTTTCGGCATTTTCAAAGGTTGTATACCCATGCCAGATCCGACTGATCAATTTGAGCCTCCTTGATACGGATATGGTCGAAATTCGCGGCCTGCCTGATTAATCGCTTGATTCTCCCTGGCTTAAAATCCTTTAACGCGTCCCACCTGTCCACTCACCAGGCGGACCTTGATGCCATGTGGATGAGTGGGCGATTTAGTCAGGATATCCTTGACGATCCCTTTGGTCAGCTTGCCCGTGGGTTGGTCTTGTTTCAAGACGATCAGCACAGTAATGCCCGGTCTTATATTGGAGCGGATTGTACCGTTCATATTATTGCCTCACCAGCCAGACGATCCGGTCATAAGAGATAAGGTAGTGTATCAAGGCTGTGCCTCCAAATACCCACGCGGCCGGGGCCGCACCCGCATCGAAGAGCCCCCATGTGGCAAAGCCAAAGAATGTCAGTTCGAGCAGCAGCCGCAGCGCACCCGGTACGGGGACTGGCGCCTTACCGTTGGCGCTGGCATCCTTCGGCACACGGAGGGTTCCCCACAGGAATGCCGCCAGCAAAGGCAGCCCGATGACCAGCGCATACCGCAGGGTGCCGGTATGCTGCGCCCAGCCCCAATAACCGATCGCGACCAGGGCAGCGATCTCAAGCAAGAAACGTACGGCGAGGTTGATCGGGTTCTGCGACATCAGTGTTTCTGAACCACAAAGTGCAAGTGATCGGTGCTATCACGATATTGGCTTGATTCACAAGTCTCTGCCGCAACCTGCACCACATTGGCATAGGCCTGGGGGTCTACAATACTCAATTCTTCCAGCACGGTATGCATGCCCCCTGCAAAGCTTTCTGCACCTGCATAGCTGATGACCTTGAAACCGGCAGCCCTTATTTCACTGAGAGCAGCCTTAGGAGTGGACCAATAGCATTCCGTAAAGTCGCTCAGAGTCTTTCCTTCGAAGACTTGAGGGTCCAACAAGGAACGCAGCTTTTCGATGTCGTTATACCAATTTGGAAAATCCGCCATCCCGGTTCGAATCATGCCCCATGAATTTATATAGGCGATGATCGCCACGTCATGCGGGTTAAGAATATCTTTAAGCTGATCCAGGATTTGATGGCGCTCTTCTTCATTTATAACGTGATACATAGGCCCCATTAATAAGGCCGCGTCGAATTTCCCGGGTATAAACTGGCTCAGGTGGCGGGCATCCCCATTAATGATTTGCTGCGCCTCTACTCCTGATTGCTCAAGTTGAGTACGTGCCAGTTTTAATTCTTCCTCAGAAATATCGAACAACGTAACTTGATAGCCTCTCCTGGCAAGCTCGATGGTGTAACGTCCAGGGCCGCCTCCGATATCGCAAACAGACCCGTGTCCCGGGAAATATTTGTCTATAAGATGTAATGTGCTTGCAAATTCAATTTTGCAGAGGGCATCATCCAAACGTCCCCACTCCTGTGTTGCATGGCTATCATAGTGTTCCTCTACGAAATTGGTCATAGCGGTTCTTCCCTTCAAGTTCACAACCATTCGGAACCACAAACGCAATAACGTGCATGAATTTCATTTTTGAGAGTCGGGGTAGCAGCCATACTCGCTGCAGTTTTTGCCGGTACGCTTGGCGTTATACATCAACTGGTCGGCCAGATGGATCGCCTCGTCTATGCTGGGTGGAGCTGTGTTGCAGGTCAATATACCCATGCTGAAGGTCACCGGCCATTCTGCCTGGGCCATTTCATGGAGCAGGGCCGTTTGCAGACGTGGAATTACTGTCCTGGCAGTTGGCTCGTCGGTCTCGGGCAGGAGCACGCCATACTCATCTCCTCCCAGCCTCGCCACGGTATCGGTGGCGCGCAGCTGAAGCTTGATACGTTCCGCCACACGTAGAAGGAGCCTGTCACCCATCAGGTGTCCGGAGGCATCATTGACGGCCTTGAAGTTGTCCAGGTCCAGGAAGACCACGGTGAGAGGCCTCTGGTGCCTGTCGATCCTTTTCAGCTCGGTATTGGCGGCCTCATAAAACGCCCGCCGGTTCAGGACGCTTGTCAGTGGGTCGGTTCTGGATAATTCGGTCTGATGTTCGAGCAGGCTGCGAAATTCAGCCAGCAGGGTGGCAAAGATCAGGAAAATGGCCAGGCGTATGGTTGTATTCCAAAGATCCACGAATTGGTTGGAAGCGGCATCTCTCGCCAACAGGTTGCTCACCAGCATGATAATGGCCGCGAACAAGGCAGTGAGCTGACCAGGCCTTTTTCCCAGCGACCAGCTCGCCAATGAAATTGGCACCAGAGAGAAAAGAGAGATACTGAACTGGGCGCCGGTTAAATAATCGATGAGCCCCAATCCTAAAAGGAATAGGACGATGAACCCCCATAGGGTTATCTTATTTCGTTTATCCAGAAAGCTCAGGATCCTGTTTGCCGGGAACATTTTGATCTTGCCATCATGACTGTCAGGATTGGGTGAATAAGGTTTCATTTACTTGCGGGTAGTCCGCCCTTGTGGGAGCAACCTTGTGGTGGTCCAGAGGCTTGAGGTCGAAGATTGCGCATTTTTAGGCATCGTTGGTGCGATTTATCCTTGGCAGCAAAAATACGGGTTTAACCGATTGGACATAGTGAACTCTAACTCAAGAAGCCTTCACAAAAATGCAGGAAAGCCTGCACATCGTTGAAGTTCGTAACCATACCCATGGAGACCCGCACCGCACCGCTGTTCTTACCGTCGATACACAGGCGAAAATCATTCAACGACAAGCGGTCTTCGTGGCCAGGGCTTGTAAAACAGACATCCAGCTCCACGCGCGAGATGCCGAGTGCGATCTCCCCCGCGCCGGGGTTGCAGAAGCAACCCGTTCGCAGGGATATGTTCACCTTGCTGGCTTCACTCTCGATCGTGCGGTGGTCAATGGGCTGGCCGTTTTTGTCGAAGAAATTGATGGTCACCGCGCCGCCGCGCGCCCCCATGCTGGTTGGCCCATAAATGCGAGCCAGCGGCTCACCGGTGCTGTGTTTCATTTGGGTGAGGTTGTCCAGAAGCCAGCCGGTGAGGCAGGTCACTCGCTCATGGATCGGGCCATATCCGATGGACTCGATATGTTTGAGTCCGATCTCGACTGCCGGGATGTCGAGATAGTCGGGCGTGCCATCCTCGAAGGCAGTGTGGCCGTCTGCCAGATAAAATTTATCGCCTTGCACCGAAGCGACGGTGATTGTCCCGCCCGCGAACCACGGACGATGTAGTTTCGCCAAGGCTTCCTTGCGCGCGATCAGCACACCGATACCGGTCGGATATCCGAAGATCTTGTAGAACGAAAGCGGGACGAAATCGGGTTTGACTTTGCCAAGGTCAAGATAGTTGGTTGGCGCAAAAGCCGCCGCATCCAGCAGCACATCCCAACCGGCCGCGTGGGCTTTCTCGATCCATTCGAGCGGGTGTTGTACCGATGAAAAGTTGGATTGGGCAGGGTAGGCAAAAAGGTTATGCCCGCCGCTTTTACCTTGTGCCAGGTATTCGTCGAGGGAAGCCGAGTCGACGCGCATGTCGGGCAGGGCCACCGGGATATAGGTCACCTCGGCACCGCGGGCATGGGCAAACTCCCGGATCCCGTTCACCGAGTTGTGATTATCGAAGGTAAGCAGATAATGTCCGCCTTTTGCGAACGGGTACGATTCCCCCACCAATTTCAAGGCGCCGCTGGCGTTGGCCGTGAAGACCACATCGTATTCTTTCGGGCTGGCGTTGAAAAACTTTAGCACATACGCACGGCTTTGCTCAACGAGACGGGTGGCTGCCAGCGAAGTAGGGTTGGAAGAATGGGGGTTGCCGAACACGTGCTGGCTCAAGAGCTCGTGGTGCTGCAGCACCTGGGACTCGGCGTACAACCCGCCGCCCGTATAATCCAGATAGATGTGTTCTGCCGTATCGAGCCGGGCGTATTCCTTGGCGCGCAGGTCATCCAGCCCTTTCGTGCCGGCATATGACGGATAAACCTTTAAGAATTCCGTGTAATCAGGGTTTGTCATGGTGTAATCCTTTGCACTCCTCCCCTTAATTTAACCACAGATGATTAAAAGAGACCGTCTTTGTAGACCTGCGGCCCGGTGCTAAAACTGAGGTTATGCACTGCCCCTGTGGAATGACCACTCCACGGGACTGGAAATAAGAAACCCGCTTGTTTTGTAGTTTGTCCGAAGGCGAGGCGATCTCACCCGAAGTCTGCGGAGTGGCTCCAAGGTGTTAAATAACAGAGACGCCGGTTGTAAACCGGCGTCTCTTGTTTTATTGATTAATCAGCAGCCATACTTTCGCTGATTTCCGTCCACTGGGAGGACGAGCCATCGCTGGTCTCGCCCTTGAAGCGGCCGGGGACAAAGCCTGTCCCTGCCGGGAGAAGCTTGCCGATGATCACGTTCTCCTTCAACCCATAAAGCGGATCGGTGGTCGAGCCAATGGCCGCACCGGCCAGCACCTTGATGGTGTGCTGGAAGGAAGAGGCCGAAAGCCACGAGTCGGTGCTCAATGAAGCCTTCGTTACGCCCAGCAGGATATCCTGGAACTTGGCAGGCTGTTTGCCGTCGGTCAGGAGCTGTTCGTTCATCTTGCGGAGCTCCTGGCGGTCAACCGCATCACCGGGCAGGTGCTTGGTATCGCCTGCTCGCCCCACGGAGACCTTGCTCATCATCTTTCGGATGATGACCTCGAAATGCTTATCGTGAATGTTCTGGCCCTGTGAGCGATATACCTTCTGGATCTCGCTCATCAGATACATCTGGGCAGCTTCGCGCCCCTGGATGCGCAGCACACGATGCGGGTTGAGCGAGCCTTCGGTCAATGCCTGGCCTGCCTCCACATGATCGCCTTCTTTGACAAGCAGGCGGGCAGTCGTTGGGATCTCGGAAGTCTTCTCTTCGCCCTGTTCGTACGAAACCATGATCTTGCGGTCCTTCTTTTCGACGGCTACTTTTCCACCGTGCTGGGCTGTGATAGTGGCCTTGTCCTTGCTCGCCAATGTTTCACCCGGCTTGACCACTGCTTCATCTTTGACCGCAAACTTCCAGTCTTCAGGCACGCTGTATTCATCGTGGACCATTTCGGTATGCTCGATCTGGACCTCACGCAGGTCGGCATATTTTTCCGATTGCAGGATGTGCACAACGCCGTTGATCTCGGCCACCACGGCCTCGCCTTTCGGCTGTTTACGCGCTTCAAAGAGTTCTTCCACGCGGGGCAGACCGGTCGTGATATCTGCGCTGGCGGCGGCAACACCACCGGTATGGAAGGTGCGCAGCGTCAACTGCGTGCCGGGCTCGCCGATGGACTGGGCAGCCACAATACCGACCGCTGCTCCCAAGTCAACCATGTCGCCGCGGCCCAGGTCCAGGCCGTAGCATTTTGCACAGATCCCATGCTGGAGTTCGCAGGTCAGTGCGGAGCGTACTTTGACTTCGGCAACACCCGAAGCTGCAATCTTGCGCGCCAGGATGTGGTCGATGACGTCATCGCGTTCGGCAATGACCTCCCCAGTCTTCGGGTGGATTACCGGTTCGGCAAGCAGGCGGCTGTAAAGACGCACGGCCATGGATTGCCCGGCCACGTCATCTGCACGGCGGATCCAGGTGCCGTCTTTGGTCTCGCAGTCCTGTTCATTGATGATGATGTCCTGGGCGATGTCCACCAGGCGTCGTGTGAGATAACCGGCATCTGCCGTCCGCAGGGCGGTATCAGCCAGGCCCTTGCGAGCGCCATGGGTTGAGATGAAGTATTCGAGCGCAGTCAACCCTTGACGGAAGTTCGAACGAATGGGGAGCGGGATGATGCGACCGGCAGGGTCTGCCATCAGACCGCGCATACCAGCCAACTGCGAAATGGTGGAGAAACCACCTTTGGTCGCACCGGAACTGGCCATCGTCGACAGGTTCCCATCGGGGTCCATGTGCTTCTTTACAGCATCTGCCACCAGGTCGGTAGTCCTTTGCCAGACCTCGATCACCCGCTCATTCTGTTCCTGTTCGGTGAGCAGACCGCGGCGGAAATCGCGTTCCACGACTTCCACCAGTTTCTGCGCATCATCGAGCAGAGCTTTCCTTTCAGGCGGGATGGAAATATCCGCAACTGCCAGCGTAATGCCCGACCGCATGGCAAACTCGAAGCCCATCGTCTTGATGGCGTCGGCCACGTCGGTGGTCTTGTCCTGGCCGCATAATTCATATACATCGGCAATCAGGTCTTTTACGCCGCCTTTATCCAGTTTCTCGTTGGTGAATTGAACTTCGGGAGGCAATATGCGGTTAAAGAGCACGCGACCCACAGTTGTGTCGATAAGCCGTATTTCAGGCTGAGGCAGGCGATCGCCTTTATCGTTGTACCAGGTTGTTGTCTGCAATTTGACGCGGGTGTGAACGTGTACCTGCTGGAGCTGATAAGCGAGCTCAACCTCGTCAAAATCGGCGAAGATGCGCCCGTCGCCAGGGTGTTGAGCGGCTTGCTCCATCGTCAGGTAATACACGCCCAGTACCATGTCCTTGGACGGTGAAATGATCGGCTCACCATCTGCAGGCTTCAACAGGTTGCGCGAAGCCAGCATGAGGGTGCGCGCTTCCTGCACGGCTTTTTGAGAAAGCGGCACATGCACAGCCATCTGGTCTCCATCGAAGTCTGCGTTGAAGGCGGTGGTGACCAGCGGATGCAGTTGGATGGCCGAACCTTCGATCAAAAGCGGTTCGAAGGCCTGGATACCGAGGCGATGCAGCGTGGGAGCACGGTTGAGAAGCACCGGACGGTCTTTAATGACATCCTCGAGCGCCTCCCATACCTCGGGGCGGTTGCGCTCGATCAAACGGCGTGCGCCCTTGACGTTCGCGGCGTATCCATTCTGCACCAGGCGTGCGATCACGAACGGGCGATAGAGTTCCAGGGCCATGGTCTTGGGCAGGCCGCATTGATAGAGTTTGAGCTGCGGGCCCACGACGATCACGGAGCGGCCTGAGTAATCCACACGTTTGCCAAGCAGGTTACGGCGGAAGCGCCCCTTCTTGCCCTTCAGCATATCGCTCAAAGACTTGAGTTCCCGGCGTCCACGGCGGCTCAGTGCTTTGCCGCGTTGAGAATTATCAATGAGGCTGTCCACCGCTTCCTGAAGCATGCGCTTTTCGTTGCGGATGATCACGTCGGGCGCGCCCAGTTCGAGCAGCCGCTTGAGGCGGTTGTTGCGGTTGATCACGCGGCGGTACAGGTCATTCAAGTCGGAGGTCGCAAAGCGCCCGCCGTCCAACTGGACCATGGGCCGCAGATCGGGTGGGATTACTGGCAGGACGGTCAGGATCATCCATTCGGGACGGTTGCCCGAGCGGCGGAATGCCTCCACCACTTTCAGGCGGGTCGTGGCCTTCTTGCGTTTCTGTTTCGACTTTGTGGTGCGTACTTCATGCCAGAGCTGCTCAGCCAGTTTGTCCAGGTCAAGGCGGCCCAGCACATCGTAAAAGGCTTCAGCACCCATATCGGCGCGGAAGACCTGTCCCCAACGCTGTTTGAGTTCGCGATAACGGACCTCACTGATGAAAGTGAACGGCCGCAGTTCCATGAGCTCATCGCGCTGGCGGGAGGATTGGTTTACCGACGCTGAAGTCTGGTCTTCCAGTTGCGAGCGCAGGGCTTCCATTTGCATGTCGGCCTCTGCCTTGACTTTGCCCCCTTCCATCTTAAGGGTTTCCAGCTCCTGCGCGCGCCTGTCTTTTAGCTCGTTCTCCAGCGATTCCAGTTTCTTCTGAACGATCTTCTGGACCTGGCTGATGTGTTTGCTGGCGACCTTATCGTTCGCGTCCAAGATCTTCTCGCCGGTCAGCTCAAAAACCACGGCCTTCTTGGCGGGCTGTCCCATCTGGTCCTGCAGGGTCTTCTCCAGCTTTTGGCCCTCTTTGATCACCGGGTCCAGTTGTTCGGCGATGTTCTCGTCATAGCCCTGCTCGAGGCCGGTCCGCTTCTGGTTGATTTCGTTCAGCCTGTGATCGCGCTTGGTCTTGATCTCGGCGATCTGGGCGTTGACCTCTGCGGCCTGCTCGCGTTCGGAGACTGAGATCTCGTCCTCGAGTTGCTGCAAAGCCTTCTTGCGGGCCTCTTCGTCCACATACGTAACTATATATTGAGCGAAGTACAGAACACGGTCGAGGTTGCGCCGCGAAATATCCAGCAGCATTCCCAGTTGCGAGGGAATGCGCCTGGTATACCAAATGTGTGCGACCGGTGTGGCGAGGGCGATGTGCCCCATGCGCTCGCGGCGGACCGCGGCACGCGTTACTTCAACGCCGCATTTATCGCAGATGATACCTTTGTAACGGGGGTTTTTATATTTACCGCAGTAGCATTGCCAGTCACGGGTTGGGCCAAAAATGGCCTCACAGAACAAGCCATCTTTTTCCGGCCTCAAACGCCGGTAGTTGATGGTCTCGGGTTTGAGCACCTCACCATATGACCACGACAATATCGTTTCGGGTGATGCCAGGCTGATGCGGAGTGCGGTTAGTCCTTTAGTTTCCACTAGGTCCTCTCCTCGTCAATAAATACGAGATCATGAGCGGGCGTCTCTGTATAGCGTGTAGTCGGCTTGTACGAGAGACAAACAAAGGCAAGCGCTTCGAGGCTTTTTCCTCAAGCGCTTGCTGTCTTTTGCTCAGTTATCACATCCAACCTTTAGATTATACGCAGATTTGCCTTAAAGTCAAGTAGTCAATTTTGAATTATTAATATTTCTCTAATCTCGCCCCGTGGGTTTCTCTACTTTTTTCACTCCTTGGCGGTATTTACTCACGCCATCTTCGCTACGCTTGACTGGAAGTGACTCTGCTTCGCATTTCAGCCTGGGGCTAAGGATTCCGTGCAGAAGAACATCTGCACCTTCGGAAAATGAATGTGATGGGAAGAACACCCATCACATTCATTTTTCGGGCATTCTAACAACAAAGTGTGAGTAGTTACCCTTGGCGTATTACGCCTACGTGTTTGCCTGCCTGTCCCGGTTCTCCCCTTCTACTTTCCTTCGGTACTTCTGTTTCGGTATAACCTGGCATTCGGCACGGAGCGCATTTTTGCCTGGTCAACCGGGATGCCGATGAAATCGGCGATCCGTGGGCAGAAATTATCCGGGTTGGACATCAATTGGTTGTAATCGACATAGAGTACTTCCATGGCAGGCTGCCGGGCCAGCCAATACTTGATGGCTGCCAGGTGCTTGCGGAACTGGTCTTCCATTTCAGCATCGCTCACCTTCGACTCTTCTTTACGGCGGTCCAGCATTTTCTGCTGTGAAGCTAGGATTTCTTTAATATCCCTTTCCATGAAAAGGATTTTATAGTGGTGAGTGGATGGCAGATATTCCAGCAAGGCCGAGACGACTTTCACCGCTTTGTGATCTGCGTCAGCCAGCCATTCGTACTGGCCCTCGCTCAACTGTTTAACCGGTTCGAATTCAAAATAGCCGTTCGGGTTGTCCTCGTCAGCGTTGCGGATCGAGTCGCTCACCGCAGGCACCCCCCCTTCGACCAGCATTTTCATCATCATCGAAGTGCCCGATCGCGGCAGGCCCGAAACCACGATGATGGTCTTGCTGCGCTCTTTTTTGGGTGGTGCAGTTTTAAAGATTTTTTTTAGCATGGTTATCTGTTGGAAATCTATTGGAATGAATATCTGCAGTTCGTGTTTCTCGTCCTTACCCGATCTCTGCTCTCTAAGCTCGAATATCAACTCTCCGCCCTCTTTCATCTTTTGTATCTTGCATTTTCCGCATCGATTTTACCGATCAGTTCATCTTGCAGTGGTTTGGCAATCGATGGATTTCCCGAATACAGGTCGTTCACTTCTTCAGGGTCGCTATCCATATCGTACAACTCAAATTTATCCCCACCCTTATATTGTTCGTAACCCTTATAGTAGCTCAATTTATACTTGCCTTTTCTGACGGCAAAGCTTGCGATGGATAGGGGGCCAAAAGCCGGGTTTACTTTTGCGTCCATCATATAAATGCTTCGTTCCGGGTCTTCCGTTCCTCCCAGGGCCGGCAGCACCTGCCCTTCACACCAATCCGGAATTTCATTGCCGGTCAGGTGTGCCAGGGTCGGGACGACGTCAACACTGTTCGTGGGTGCGTAAACATCCTTTCTCGAATTCTGGCCCGGCGAAGATATGAGCAGGGGCACCCGGACCACGGGGTCGTACAGCAAAGGGGAAATATGCCCCTCGACGCCCCTTTCAAAAAACTCACCGTGGTCTGAGGTGACCACTATATAGCTTTGATCGAGGATGCCCTTCGCTTCAAGAAAATCAAGCAGCCCGCCAAATTCGGCATCCAGGTTGGCTATATATTCATCATAATTTCTTCTGCGGTCGTTCACGTTGCTGGGAGGGATATGATCTCCAAGCACATGTTCGGGTTTCGGCCTGGGACGCCAGCCGTCTACAAAGATGCTGTCAAAATCCTTATCGGGCCGATAAGGCGCATGGGGGGACCAGAGGTGCAGATACGCCAGGGAAGATGCACTTAATTTCTCCACGGTTGCCATCAACCCGTTGAATACATCTTTGAGCTGGAAGAATATCGGATAATTGCCGGTACGCGGGATGCCTCTTGGATAATTATCGTTCTGTGCGCGGGCCACTGCCCTGCGCAGCAGGATCCTTTCGGCCAGGCCAAAGACCAGGGAGGCCGGGGGCGTCCCATCCTGGAAGAGGAAGTCGTCGAACGCTCGATGACTGTTCTGCAGGTCTCCGCCGAATTTATCCCCCACGATCTGGTCAACCAGACTGAATGCAGCCGGGGACAGCACCTTTTGGATATCCGGTTGGAACTGGCCGAAGAAATAATTGGGCCACATATTCTGGGAGTAGGCCAGCCGGTAATACCTTTTCCCAACCGCGCGAAAAAGGTTCTGTCCTGCCCGGTCCCTGGCGATCAGTCCCGATTCGTTGAGGGCGCGATGAGTCCATGGATACAGGCCGGTCAGGAGCGAGGCAGTGCCCGGCGTCGTGAAGCTCCCGGCGGAGTAATGCGCATTGTATACTGTCGCGCGTTGGGCAAATCTTTCAAAGTTAGGTGTGGTTTTTCTGGTGTAGCCGTAAAGTGATAAGTTACTGGCCGACATGGCATCGAAAACGAAAATCAGGACGTTCGGCAAAACGCTGCCCTGCCCGGAGCCTCCCCATGAAAAATTTGGAGCCAGGTTTGATAACGCCAGGGCTCCCGAGAGGACCGAGGTCAGCTTTAGAAAATCGCGGCGGCTGAATTTTTGCATGGATCGATTCTTTATACCACCCAACGAACAAGCAGGACGACCACGGAAATAAGGCTGAGGGGCACGGTGATATACAGGAAAATTATCGCGCGGTCGGCAACGGTCTCAACGACTTTTTTGAGAAAGCTGAGCCTGCCCGCCAGGTAAACAATGAACAGGATAATGCCAACAGCCAGTACGAGTGTCCATGCCTTCAGGGTGAGGCTTGGATAATCGGCATTCGTCTTGAACTGAAATGCAATATACATCATATAACCAAGCCCCGATAAGGCTAGTGCAGCGCCCCGGGCTACGAACTGATCGTAGAACCATTTCTTTGGCAATGCCATGCTGAGGAGCAACGGCCCGCAAAGGACAGCCAGGCTTTCCATAAAATTTGTGGCCAGGGAATAGGCAAAGGCAATCGCGATCTCGCCTGCATTAAGAAAGAACAACCAGCTTGGCAGTTTCCAGAAAAACCACAAGCTGGTCCAGGTATAGACCATCAGGACGATCACCGCATATACTGGCGCGACTTGCCCCCAGGCTGGGATCCGTTTAAAGATAACCAAGGCCCTTAAGCCTTTCTTCCAGGTCTTTTTGTCCCCGTGAACCTGTTTGGGAGGGAGGCTTGATATAAGATTGGTCGAGGTGTTTGCCCAGGGCAAGGTAGGGAATGTCCCTGAAAGAAAGTCCGGGCATGTCTTTAAGATCACGGTTGGCAAACAGCACAGCCGGCACCTTGGTCGAATCAATACAGTGATCGGCGCCCCAATGGTCCTGGTTGTTCACCAGCGAGCTTGAGGCAGACTTTCCAAGTCCTGTTTCTGAGGAGGCGCGGAATCCGGGGGCGTAGCCAACCACCAGATCCGGACCCAGGCGGGCATACGGCCCCGTGAAAGCTTCGTGCTTGAACAGGATGCGGCTGATAATTTGTCGCCCATCCCCGGTTTTCCAATTCAGCAGCTTTGATTTGATCTCCGTAAGGAGATCCTCGATATCCGCCAGTTGGACTGTGCCCTGCCCTTCCCGGTTTACGATATTGAGGTAAATGCTGTTGAGACCGAGAGCGTAGGCTCTGGTTCTTCCCCAAACTACATCCTGGAGATCAGGGGTTTCTGTCTGGCGAGAAAGCGTCATGTACCCGTTATCGACCAGCCAGCGATTGAGATGTACCTTCTGTTCGAAGGTCTTGAAGCCATGGTCGGAAAGGATCAGGAAACGGACCTTCTCCAGCCCCAGTTTATTAATATGCGCCTGCACTTCACCGACAAACTCATCGAGTTTGATATACCACTGTTCTACGATTTCCGGCTTGTACCGTAGAAACATGTGTTGGACGCGGTCCAGGCAGTCGAAGATACCCGCCAATACGCCTTCCCGGAATTTATCAAGTTGATGGAAGAATATTTTTTGGCGTGAGGTAAAAATAAATTCGCAGAGACTCAGGAACTGCTCGTCGGTGATGCAGCCGTCTTCCAGGGCATTGGTATCCTGCGGCCAGCCCAGGGTCAGGAACGGTCCGGCGGCTTTCCACGAATCCTTGACCAGGGAAGCAGGTGTGGCATACATCCACAACGCATGCAGCGGATGGATCTGCAACGGCAGGAGGTACAGGCTCACGTTATCCCCGGCTTCGGTAAGAATGGCTTGTGTAACGGCCTGCACTGAAAATGCAAAGCCCGCCTCGAATTTCAGTTCGATAATCGGGGTCCATTTGCCGACTGAAAGTGGTATTTTCTGCTTGCCAATGGTCAGTGTTCCCGAGGTTCCGTCCGCGATCTCAACGGTCGCGGGCAAAATTGCCGGGCGCAGTCCCTCTTTTGTTTTGACTTTCGGCCCCTCGAGCGCCGCCTTGAACGTACCGAGGCTGGCAGGTTCGAGTTTTATAACCTGCACTTTCTTCTTTTCCTGCGGTTGGGTGGTCAGGTACATGCCTACACCCAGTTGTCCACGGATATCCGGCGTTCCCAACCCTGGCATGGTTGCCACCGGGAGTTCGGGACGTGCCGGGAATAAAGCCGGCCACCATAGGGCGGTTGCCGGATATCCCATTTCGGCTGCTTCGTGGAAAAGGGTTTTGGTGGTATAGGGCGGCAGGAATTGTTCCCCTAATATGCTCTGCTTGGTCGGCAGCAGGGATACATATGGGGTGTATGTTTGCGGATCACGATGAACGAAATCGAAAATCCCGTGCGACCCCGGGTCAACGCCCGTGGCGATGCATGTCCACGATACTTCAGTTTGTGGCGGAGAGCAGACCTCTAATCGCGAATATCCACCCTGGTTCACGAACGTCCCTAAGTTCGGCATTTTCCCGGCTGCCTGGAGTCGTTCAAAGGTAGCCGGGTCAAACGAGTCGAATCCTAAAATGATCGTTCGCATTTATTCTTGATCTTCAGTTTCGTCCTTGCGACGTGTCCTTCTGCGTAACTGTGCAATATAGCCGCGTATTTTCCCTGAAAAGATCAGAAGCAGCCCGGTTAGGAGACCGAAAGCCCCTAACAGCCAGCCGAATATAACACCACCGGTATTGGGATCAATATACATTTTTTGCCTCGCAATCTATCTTGTTTAACGAGATTCTACCACTTGTAAGACGCCCTTTTTTCGAGGCCCGTGAAGCTAATCAAACCTTAATAGTTGCAATATATCTTCCAGCGCCGCGCCGAAGATCTCGTGCATGATATCATCACTGACCCGATAGGGTCCGCCAAATGTCCCGTCACCGTAGACCTTTCGTGCGGTTCCAGCATCCATGATCGCACTTGGAACGTTGGGTGGGGTCTTGGTTCCTTCAGGCATTTCTGACACGATCGTGAACGGGAAGGCCTCGAGCCAGTTGGCGTGTGTGGGTTTGATATTGTGGCGGCTGGCTACGACTTCAACTGAGTGGGAGAGCCACCAGTCATACCAGTTAAGTTTTAGGCCGGGCAGGTCGTTATTGACCTCATGCAGGTGATTGCGTGCAGCTGAGTTTCCTCCATGTCCGTTGAGGATCAGGATGCGCTTGAAGCCATGGTTATAAGCGGATCGAACGATATCTTCGACTGCCGCAATGAATGTGCTTACACGGAAACTCAACGTGCCAGGATAGGCCAGAAAATATGGGGAGACTCCAAAGTTCAACGGCGGTGCGACCAGTACACCGGTTGCCTGCGCAGCAGAATCCGCCAACGCCAAAGGGATTTTTATATCGGTCAGCAGGCTCAGGTAGCCATGTTGTTCAGAAGCACCGGTGACCATCATCAAACGGTCTTCTTGTTGGAGATATTTTTCAACATCCATCCAGTTCAGGTCTTCGATGCGCATGGCTGCCTCGTTTTCATGGCTGAAAGATTATCCTTGCCTGCTCCCAGATGCCAGAGAGCGTCACTCAACTCTCTATTTTCTACTTTCCACTTTCTGCTTTTCTCCGTTTCTTATTCTTGGCTCTCTTTACCTCGCCTATGGCGTAGGCGTTGCCGTATCGGCTGGCGTATTCGTGGGGGCAGGGGTATCGCTCGGGGTGATCGGCTCAGGCGTATCTGTGGCCGTTGGGAAAGGCGTGTCGGTTGGCGTGGGCACAGGGATTGCTGTCGTGAAATGAACGTATTTATCGGCATAGCCATCTGCACCTGCGACGTAAAGATGCAAAGTGATAGCCTGGTTCGGAAGGTTGGACAGATCCCAGTTGAACATCGGCGCGTTATTGGCGGGCTGATCGCTCTGTGCGAGTACCGTCCAATCGCCCGGGTTGTTTCCCAGGCCGAATTCCAGCCGCCAGGACTTAAAGCCGCCGCTTGCGTTGGCGGTGCCTTGTATCGCCAGCGTAGGCTGGCTGATCACATCGCCCTCATTCACATTGAGTTGAAGCGTGGGATGTGGATCGTTACTGTTGCACTCACGGTTCGGCGCGTAAACTGGTGGAACGGGGAATCCATTGCTATTCAGCCAGTTACGGCCGTCTTTTGTGCCAAACCATTTACGCGCCCAGGGGTCGCTTACGTTAATGACGAATTGTTTGTTGGTGAAATCGTTGCACGCCGCGGAGGCTTCCAGCCCCGTCCATGTATCCAGGGTGACCTCGCGCCGCAGGTCCTGGCTGGCGGGTAAAGGCGGTTGGTCCGCGGCAAATATCTCCGTGCGCTGGCCGCCTTTGCACCAATTGGACGGTTCGGTGCCCGACAACGTGCAAATGGTCTTGTCCACGATCCCGGGCGGCCGATTGAATGGGGTTGGTTTGCCGCCGCTCTCGTAGGGCACGGCGCTTTGCATGAACTGCGACCAGATCGGTGCTGCGCCGCTCAGGCCCGTGGTGTTGACCATGGGAGTATAGTCGGCGTTGCCCACCCACACACCCGAAACGAGATCAGGGGTATAGCCCAGCGTCCAGTTATCCCGGAAGTCGTTGGTCGTTCCCGTTTTGGCTGCCACCGGGAAGGGCAGGTTCAAAACCGAGTTTGTACCGAACATCCAGGAACGCGCCTGGTTATCCGATAAGATGGACGTTATGAGATAGGAATGCTCAGGGCTGATGATCTGCTCGCCCTGAGGCGGAGTGTATTGATACACAACGTTGCCTTGATGGTCTACGATCTTAAGGATCGAGATCGGCGGGACTTTCACGCCGCCGTTCGCAAAGACTGAGAACGCGCCGACCATTTCCAGCAGGCTCACGTCTCCGCCCCCCAACGTTAGCGATAGACCGTAATCATTGCGGTTGAACGAGGTGATCCCAAAGCGCTTCGCCATGGCGATCATGCCGTGGTCGCCATAGACGCCAACAAATTGCAGGGTTTTCACGGCGGGGACGTTGAAGGAGTTCGAAAGCGCCGTGCGCACGGTTACCGGGCCGTGGAATTTATTATCGTAATTATTGGGTATATAAGGGGGGCGCGGATCGTTCGGGTCGCCTGAAGGCGGAAACTCAGAGGGTACATCCCAGATGAGTGTGGCGGGCGTCCAGCCTTTTTCGAAAGCCGCTACATAATTGATCGGTTTGATCGAAGAGCCCGGCTGCCGCGTCTCACTGACGGCCATATTGACCTGCCCCGAGATGGCTGCGTTGTAATAATCCGCGGAGCCCACCATGGCCAGTATTTCGCCGGTTGACGGTTTGATTGCGATGAGCGCCCCATCGCTGGCGTTGCTGGAGGCCAGGGCCGCCACTTGGTTCGTCACAAGCTGTTGGGCAAAGTCCTGCAGGGCGGGGTCGAGGGTGGTGGTTACCGTGAATCCCGAACGATAAATATCCTGTGCTTCGTAACTGGTCTCGAGTTGGGACCGTACATAATCCACCCAGTGGGGGTAACGCATGCTGATGGTCGGCGCGGGGAAGCTGTAATCGCGGATTCCCACCGCTGCATTGGCCGCTGTCGCCGGGTCAACGCAGATCGGTTCGGGGCTGTTGCTCACCCTGATGCAGTTTTGTTCGTAACTATCCTGCACCATCAAAGTCAGTACCTGCTGGTCGCGCGCCAGGGTCGCATCGCGGTTGGTATAGATATCGTAAACAGCCGGGGACTGTGGAAGTCCCGCCAGGAACGCCGCCTGCGCCAGGGTCAGTTTATCGGCGGTGGTCCCAAAGTAGGTCTCCGCGGCCGCTTCGATGCCATAAGAAAGGTTGCCGTAATAGTTTTCGTTTAGATAGAGTTCCAGGATCTCGTCTTTGGAATACCGTCGTGTGATCTCAGCCGCCAGGATGATCTCCCGGGCCTTTCTCAGATAAGTCCGTTGAGCGCTCTCCTCAGGCGTGAGCAGAATGGAGCGCGCCACTTGTTGCGTGATCGTGGACGCCCCCGAAACGGTCTCTCCGGTGGTGTAGTTCTGCCAGAGCGCGCGCAGGATGGCCCACACATCATAGCCGGGATGGTTGTAATAATCCTTATCTTCCGTTGCGATCGTAGCTGCCACCAGCGCCGGCGAGATTTTATCGAACGTGATGTAGGTGCGGCGTCCGGCGTTCGGGTCCACGATCTCATAAAGCAGGTCGCCCTTGCGGTCGAGGATGCGCGTGGTCTCGAACTGTGCGCCGCGCGTCTGCAGGTCGCTCACGGATGGCAGTGAACTGGCAATGGAGTAATATTCATAGAGCATCAACGACCCTATGCACAACCCCATGATGACCAGGATAAAAGCCACTACGATCAGCCCGCGCACCAAGCATCCCCAGGTCCCGAATCGGGCCAGGCCGTTGTTGCCAACGGGGCCCGTTGGGATGTTTTGCGTACGGATGGGATTCGTGGCGGACCTGCGGGGGCTGGTCTTGATCTCGAACGCGGCCGATGTGACACGCGTCCCTCCCAGGTCCGTTTCGCTGACGCGTCGCGGCAGGGGCATGTTATCTTTGTCGAGCGCCGGGCGTGAAGAAGGAGGGATGGGTCCCGTAACGCGTGCGGGTTGAGAAGGAGGCTCGGCGTGCGTCTCTTCTTCGGAATTTATCAGGCGGCGGAATTTATCGCGGGGTTCATCTTGTTTCATGGTTTTATAAGGTTATTTCTAAATACAGGTCCGTTGATTCGATGCTTGCCGGTGACCTTCAGGGTAATTGGTCAGGGTCGTCCCGCTGGTTCCGTAATTCATGCTTGTGAAAGCAATGGACCTGCAGGGCTCTTTGCGGTTAGGAGTGGTTGATCCTGGTGAACGTCAGAACATCAAGAAATGGAGATGACTTTGGTTGTCTGGCAAAATGAATTTCTTCCAGGTCCTTATTTCGGCCGGGACATGACCAGCATGGTCCAGTTGCCTTTCATGCAGACCTCATCCTTCCGGTTCTTAAGCTCTACTGCAATGACCACCGAACCCGCGCCTATGCGCGGCAGGGCTTTGGCCTCGGTCACGTTAAGTTCGGCGCGCAATACATCGCCGATGAACACCGGTTTGATGAACTTCCACTCATTGACCTCGCGGAAGGCGATCACGGTCCCATCCAGGATCCCCGTCTGCCAGGCGAGGCCCGAGGCGATCGATAGGCCCAAAAGTCCGTGCGCAATGCGCTGGCCGAATGGGCCGGCTTCGCTGAATCCGGCATCTGTATGGATCCGGTTGTTGTCTCCGGTCAGGTCGGCGAAGGTCATGATGTCGTTTTCTGAGACGGTGCGATCTCCCGTCACGATTTTTTGTCCCACGTTAAATTCTTCGAAATAAAGACCGGCCATACCTTCTCCTCATCTCTGTGGGGTTATCTTTCAAATGCTGTTCCTGCCAGCCGGCTGGCCCCCCGGGAGGAAGTTCCCGCGCGGCGGTGTGCTGGCAAAATATTATACCCTTTGACCTCATACTCATCTAACCGTACAATAGAACCATGCGCGAATGGTCTCTTCAGGCAGGCGATCCTCTAGCCCTTACTCTCGCCGCGGATATGCGGCTGTGCAAGCCCGATTATTTCAATGACCAGATCTGGGAGCTTGAGATCGGGGGTGGTGAGCCTGCTGCACTGGCTGTCCGTACCACTTACGGCTTGCGGGCGCGCGACCTGCGGCTTTTTTATCGTTTTAGCGAATCGGGCCAGACCCTTACGGATCCGGCCGAGTTCCACACGCCGCCGCGTCTGCGCCGTTTCTATACAAACTTCCTTTTGCTCGATTTTGTTCCCTTCGAAGGGCTGGAGGTTACCGCCGAGTTCTGGATTCCAGATTCTCACGCGCTGGCCGGGCGCGTGACCATCACCAATCGGACGACTTCGCCGCGCCAACTGAATTTTGAGCTGTGTGGTGCTCTGACGCCGCTGGACGGTCAATCGTTGGCTTTTGTCCAGCAGCAAATGGTTAACGTTCTTGCCGGCGCGACCGGGGGGGTGGCGCCCGTGCTGTTTATGACCGGCGGTCCGAAGTCCGGCACCGGGCCGCATCCTTCTCTTGTGGTCGAGCCGGGTTTTGAACCGGGCGCGAGCCGGGCATTCACATGGAGCCTGGCCGCCGAGGCGTCGGCCAACGCCTCTTTTGAGCTGGCCCGGCATATCGCGGCTCGTCCCTGGGATGCCGAACGGTCTCGTATTGAACTCCTCGATACCGGCGACCTGCTCGAAATCTTTACCGGCGATGCGGATTGGGACGCGGCTTTGGCCTTAAGCCAGAAGGCCGCGTTAGGTTCGTTTTATCCGGCCACTGCGCACCTGCCTAACCCTTCTTTTGTGCGGTCGCGCCAAACTGATAATGGCTATTCCCACGCCGGGGACGGACTCGATTATCCTCCGGCTTGGAACGGACAATCGGCTTTTGATGCCTGGTATCTTGCCAGCCTGCTGCCTGTTTCACCCCAGCTAAAGAGGGGCCTGCTTGAGAATTATCTGAGCGTCCAAACACAAACTGGCTCGATCGATGGCCGGCCCGGTCTCAGTGGCCAGCGCGCCAAATTTCCGGCGGCTCCTCTGCTTGCCAGCCTTGCATGGAATTATTACCAGGAAACACAACAGGATGATTTCCTGGTCGAAGTCTTTCCAAAACTCCTGGCTTTCTTCCAGTCCTGGTTCCTGCCCGATCACGATCACGACCGTGACGGCATTCCGGAATGGGATCATGTTCTACAGATCGGCTTCGATGACCATCCGCTCTTCGATGTATGGCACCCCTGGTCACAGGGGGTAAGTATTTCAGCCTTGTTCAATCCCGAGTTGGAGTCGCTGCTTTATCGCGAGGCCACCTCCTTGATCCTGATGGCCGAGAAACTGGGCCGGGCTGGCGAGCTAGGTGCGCTTCATCAGCGGGCGGCGCTGCTGCGGTCTTCGGTCAGGGCTGGCTGGAATCCGCACACTGGGCTGTATTGCTATCGCGATCGGCTTACGGGCGTATCCCTTCCCGGCAGATTGATTGGCCGGCACAAGGGCCCCGGTGAAATGCGCCCAAGGAAAGCCGAGTTCGAGCCAGCCGTTCGCCTGCTGGTCGAAATACAGACCAAGGATCCCGGTGCGCCGAAACCGGTGATTGAAATCACCGGCCTCACCGGCCAGGCGGATGATAGCCACGAAGTCATTGCAGGGCAGCAATTCCAATGGCGTAGCGGCGGACTGGTAGCCACCAGCCAAAAAGTTTATAACAAAGTCACCCGCCTGAAGATTAGCGGCCTGGAAGAGATGGACAAGGTGCTCCTTCGGAGCGTGGATTCAGCCGCGGAAGACATCACCTTGTTCACACCGCTCTGGGCGCATCTTGCAGAGGAACCACAGGCGCAGGAGCTGGTGACGCGTTCGTTTTTGGACGCGAGCCGCTTCGACCGTCCCTTCGGTGTTCCTGCGCTTCCCGTGCTGCCGGATCCCAGGGCAGAGGCTGTTGCCTCGAGTGTTTACATGCCCTGGAATCAAATACTCGGCGAGGGACTCTTGGCCTACGGATTTCGCACTGAAGCCGCAAAATTGGTCAGCCGCCTGATGAGCAGCGTGATTCAGAGCCTTAAGCAGAGCCGGGCCTTCTATGAGCGCTACAATGCGGAGACCGGGAGCGGCATGGGCGAGCGCGGCGCGCTGACCGGGCTTGCCCCGGTGGGCCTCTTTTTACAAACGCTGGGTGTCACCTTCCTCGCCTCGGGGAGTGTTCGCCTGGAAGGCAGCAATCCTTTTGCCTGGCCGGTACTGATCTTGCATAAGGGGCTGAAAGTGAGGCGCGGCCTGGATGCGACCGAAGTCACTTTCCCGAACGGCCAGTGGGTGACGGTCACCGACCCTGCCCCTTGTATTATTTCCCCTTAGAATAGCCTGCAATCCATCTCCGCCTTGCGCCGGGGCTTTTCATTTTCCGACGGGGTATTAGCGATGCTGAGAAAAACTTGCTGGTTCCTCAGGCTTGTAATGAGCCAGCTTGCCATTCGAAATATTGAACATCGAATATCGGCCTTGATTCCTCATCTGCAAGTTCTCCAATCTACCGATCCCTAATTCACTGTTCTTGTTGTATTTGTGAAATCCGTTTGCTATAATGATTTTGCATTATCCACCGGGCTAAAAGGAGAGGTGCATGAACTCTTTCATTTTCAGGGATGCAATTCGTTTCAGGCTGGCAACCCAGCAGGAAGATAACTACGCCAAAATCCAGGTGTTTGCCGGTGTTTTCGTGGGCGTGATCCTGCGTTGGGTCTACAGTATCGTGGTCGATGTGATCAGGGGCAATCCCTGGAACATTGGGACCTGGTCCGTCGTCATTGCCCGGCTTGTGGTTGCACTGATTGCCACCTTCTTCGTTTTCTCAGGGTATTGGGTGAAGGTAAAGGATCAGCCTGCCAGCATGCGCTTTTTGAATTCCATGGTTTATGGCTTTTCCATTGACGCGCTGATCGGTCCGTGGACATATTAGGTGGAGAACCCCATGAACTCCTTCATTTTTAAGGACGCAATTCGTTTCAGGCTGGCAACCCAGCAGGAAGATAACTACGCCAAGATCCAGGTGTTCGTCGGCGTTTTCGCAGGCGTGATCCTGCGCTGGATCTATAGTATCGCGGTGAATGTGATCAGGAATCAGGCTCCCTGGTGTTTTGGGACTTGGCTGGGTATTGGCCTTCGCCTTGTAGTTGCTTTGGTTACAACCTTCTTCGTTTTCTCGGGCTATTGGCAGATGGCGAAAGATCAGCCTGCCAGTATGCGGTTATGGAACGCGGTGGCCTATGGCATTACCATGGATGTCATTGTGAGTTCCTGGCTGCCCTCCGAGTCTTGTTAAATGGCCAGGGCCGTGGGCCTGCCCGCCAGAATGGGTTTTGCCTGCGGACATTGTCGATATCCTTAATTCCCCCACCCTCAACCTTCTCACATTCCAGTCACTGGCAGGGCTGAGTCCTTGCATAATTTTCTTTGCGTTCTTCGCGGCCTTGAGGTAAATTTTTGGCTTTTCCCCTCGAATTTCCCACTCTCGGAACGGAACCGGTCAACTCCCATTCCCGAATATCGAATATCGATTTTTCGACTATCAATTCCCATTCTCAGCTTATCAACCTCCCATAATATGGTATAAATTTTTTAGCGAAATGACCGATGGTAACTTTCTCCTTATAGAAGAGGCCATAGTAGCCCTGATGTTGATAGCCTCAACAGTGGCTATTATTGCGCGCCGTTTAAGGATCCCTTACACCGTCGGCTTGGTGCTCATCGGCCTGATCCTTGGTTTGCTGACCGCCCAGGATATCCAGATCTCCCCACAGTTGATCCTGGCACTGCTCGTCCCACCTCTCGTTTTCGATGGCGCCTTTCACATCCGCCTGGAAGATCTACGGCGTGACCTTTGGCTCATCTTGCTGCTGGCTGTCCCCGGTGTCATCCTCACCACCCTTATGGTCGCCTGGCTGGTGGCGCAAGGTACCGGCCTTTCCATTCAGATCTCGCTGGTTTTTGGCGCCCTTGTCTCAGCCACAGACCCGGTGGCGGTGGCAGCCCTCATCCGGCGGCTTGGAGCGCCGCGCCGCTTGCAGGTTCTTCTGGAGGGAGAGAGCCTGTTCAATGATGGCACGGCCATCGTCATGTTCAGCATCACGCTGGCCATCGCTTTGAGCGGACAGTTCGACCTTCCGGGCAGCATTGCCAGCTTCCTGACTATCGCCGGCGGGGGCCTGGTGATCGGCATCATCATGGGGATCTTCACGTCCCAGGTGATCGGGCGTATTGACGATCCCCTGGTTGAAACCACCTTGACCGTTGTACTGGCTTTTGGTTCCTACCTCCTGGCTGAATCCTTCCATGTCAGCGGCGTTCTGGCAGTGGTGGCTGCCGGGCTGGTGAACGGCAATGTGGGACCGCGCGGTATGTCTCCTACCACGCGCATTGTGGTCTTCAATTTCTGGGAGACTGCTGCCTTCCTCGCAAACTCCTTCGTCTTTTTATTGGTGGGACTCGCTATTGACCTCACTCAGCTGGTCGCGAACTGGAAGGCTATCGGATGGGCGATCCTGGCGGTCTTGCTGGCCCGCGCCGTAAGCATTTATGGCTTTTCCCTGTTTGGCCACGATATCGCCTCTAAATGGAAACATATCTTATATTGGGGAGGGCTGCGCGGCGCCATCGTCCTGGCTCTGGCGCTCAGCCTGCCATCGCAGGGTGTCCTAATCACAGAGCGCGCGCAATTACAGGCCATGGCTTTTGGCGTCGTGTTGTTTACTTTGTTGGTGCAGGGCTTCTCCATGGACTGGCTGACCAGGCGTCTGAAGATCGTCGAGCGATCCGGCGTCCAGCAGGAATATGAACGGCGGAATGCACGTTTCGTGGCCGGACGCGCTGCCTATGAATATCTGCGTCGCATGAGTGAGCAGGGGCTTATCTCTGAGCATACCTGGGGACGTCTGGCGCCTCTGATCGAACGCCAGAACGCCGGACTCGTGGAAGCTGTGAAGGATGTCATGGTTTCAGACCCCTCCATGGAAGCCGAAGAGCTGGATACTGCCCGCCGTGAGTCGCTGCGAGCTCAGCGCAACGCCCTCACCGGCCTGCTGCGTGACGGCGTGATCTCAGAAGAGGCTTTTTCACAGTTGGTCGGCGAAGTGGATGCGGCGCTGACCGAGGAACATTTACCCTGGCCTGAACTCTTGCGTATCGGTGAGGCTGCCTCTTTGCCTGTCACCCGTTTGATGGCGGCCGTGATCCGTGAAGAAGATCTGGAGAATGTCCTCGAGCGCGCTGACCAAAATTGGCTTTACGGTGGACCGTCTGCCCAGCGCAGGAGGCTTTCTCAACCATCGCAACATCACCCTGTTGGTGGGCCTGTCTGAGGGCCGTGAAGCCGCCGCGGTCAGGGCATTGCAGCGCGCTTCGCGCGGTGACGTGGAGTATGTGCCTACGCCGTTTGCTGAAGAGGCGCTGCCCGTGCCTGCCCCCGATGCAGTGAAGGTGGGTGGCGCGACCATCTTCACCTTCGAGGTGGACTCCTACGAGGAATTTTAGTATGATGAAGTTGATCGTTGCAATTTTGCATCATACCGATGGCGAAGATATCCTGCACGCGCTCACCGAAGCAGGCTTCCGCGTGACCCGTATCGCTTCCAGCGGCGGTTTTCTTCGCCGGGGCAACGCCACCCTGCTGGTCGGGGCAGAAGCGGAAAAGGTACCGTCTGCCGTGCAGATCATACGTGAGCATAGTATTCCACCTGTTGACCCGGGCCTCAAGCGCGCAACAGTTTTTGTTCTGAAGGTTGATCGCTACGAACAGCTTTGACACAAGGTGAGAGAGTAATGCTTGCCTCTTCCGTACATCTCCTGATGCTGGTAGTTATACAAGATCAAGACCTGGATGCCACCACGCGCGCCCTGGAACCTTTGGGCGCGCCGGTCGTCTATTTGTCAAGCGCCGGCGGATTCCTGGGACGTCGTAACGCCACCTTGTTGATCGGTTTGCCGGATGGTCGCCAGGATGAAGTCTTGTTCACTTTGCGTACAACCTGCCGCCAGCGTGTGGAGTATATGTCGCTGCCGCTGGAAGGTTCCCCTATGCCCATGCCGACCCCCATCCCGGTAACGGTGGGAGGCGCCACGGTCTTTGTCCTGCCGGTCGAAAGGTTTGAGGAGATCTAGCCATGAAGATGATAATCGTGATCGTCAAAGATAGCGACTCAGAGGCGCTCACCCGCGCCCTGACCAGCGCTCAGTATCGCGTGACGGGCATTTCCTCCACTGGCGGGTTTTTGCGCAGCGGCGTCGCCACCCTTCTGATCGGTATCGAGGATACCCAGGTTGATGCAGCCAGCGACCTGATCCGTGAGACTCTAAATGCCTCCGGCAAGCATTCGGCTTCCGCTGGGGGCGCCGAAGCGTCTGGAGAAAAGCGGGCTACTCTCTTCGTGGTGCCAGTTTCGAGGTTCGAACAGGTATAGGAGCTGCCTTCATGGTTCGTACACGGTTATTTATCACGGCGCTTGCGCTGGCATCAGCTTTGTTGGCTTGTGCCCTGCCCGGCGCTCCCGCGCAGGTCAATAACGCCGCGACCGCAGTGGTTCAGACCATGCAGGCTCTGGTTGCCTCCACGCAGACGGCCTCACCGCTGCCGTCCCCGGCTCCCGCCAGCGCGACCACGAATACCCCTGCTGCGACGGCAACCGCTTCTCCTTCGGCCACTCCACCTTCACCGGCCAGCCCGCTTCCTTATTCGTTATATTTTCTCAATAATGATAGCGGCGGCCTTCTACAGGTTTTTCGTATCGAACGCGACGCGCACACGGTTCGCCAGATCACCTTCGAGCCGGCCAATGTGGACAGCTATGATGTTTCCCCAACCGACGGAAGCGTGGTTTATGCTTCGAATAATCAAATTTTATTGGTGGATGCCAACGGCGCCGGCCGCCGCCTCCTTCTGGATGGCGGGCCCGTGGATGACAACAATCGATTCACGAACAGTGTGGGTACGCCAGTCTGGTCGCCGGATGGCCAGACCATCGCTTTTTCTCACGGCGGCCTGAATTTTTATTCCGTTGGGAGCGGTGCGGTCAATCAAGTGCTGCAGAATCAGATCGATACTTCATCCGGCTTACCGGTGGTGCGTGAACTGTATTCACCGGTCAAGTATGCGCCTGATGGGAGCAAGCTTCTAATCTCTATTGGCTTCTATGAAGGGGGCACCTATGGGATTTATTTCCCCTCGAACAATACACTGATCCGTTTCACACGCCCCGACGGCGCAAACGTCTGTTGCGAGACCCATTGGGTACCGGATGGAAGCGGCTTATATGCCTCCAACTCCACGATCGGGATGTTCGATTCGGGCTTGTGGTATGTCAACGCCTCGGATGGCAGTGTGTCAACCCTGATAGTAGGGTCAGCGCCGGATGGCACCTATAACTTTGCTGCCGCGCCGCAGGTCGGCCCGGATGGTAAATTGTATTTCTTCTTTAATAACCTGCCAGCCATTCCTGCCAGCGGGCATACGCCTCTGGTGATGGTCCGTTCCGGCACAGACGGAGTCACCGGACGCGTGCAGCTCAAGACGGATATCTTCGATAATACCAACGAGATTCTATGGGCACCCGATGCAAGTTTTGCTGTTGTGACCTTTGCGCCAGCCCCCGATGTATATCAGGGAGGCAGGGCCGAGATCGTTTATCCTGATTCGAAGCCCAGCATTCTGCTGGCTATGTTCGCCGAACAATTACGCTGGGGGCCCTAAAACGACTACTCGCTCTTAACTGCATATTCGCCGACCTTTTTTGTAGCGTCCTGCTTCAAAAGATTTCATGCTTTTTATCCTGAAGTCCCTGATATCTGCGTTCTATTTCCGCCCTCATGGCGGGTAACTGGATGACCATTTTGAATATTATCAGCAGCCGTCTGCATAACCAGCGTATTGCCGGGCCCGCCTTTAAATCTCCAGCAGAGGTGGTAGGGTGGTTGGGTGCTGTGCAAGCTCAGGATTATGCGGCCGCTAAATGGGCGCTGGGCCTGCGCATGAAAGCCAGTCCCGATACTGCTATTGATCGTGCCCTGGCCGATGGCATTATTATTCGCACGCACGTGATGCGGCCCACCTGGCATTTTGTCACGCCTGCAGACATCCGCTGGATGTTGGAGCTCACTGCGCCGCGTATCAAGGCTGCCATGGCCTATAATTTTCGCCGGCTTGGCCTGGATGCTTCCATATTTAGACGCAGCAGCTCCGTTCTGGTTAAAGCCTTGCAGGGTGATAAGCAGCTCACACGTCTCGAACTGGTGGCGATCCTTAAGCAGCATGGAATAAAGACGGACAATCTGGGGTTCCTGCATATTTTGCTGCGGGCCGAAATAGATGCGATCATCTGCAGCGGCGGGCGGCGCGGGAAGCAGTTCACGTATGCCCTGTTCGATGAGCGGGTACCGCAGGCCAGCCGCTTGAAACGCGATGAAGCCCTGGCCGGGCTTACCCTACGGTATTTTACGAGCCATGGGCCGGCCACAATCCAGGACTTTGCCTGGTGGTCAGGCTTGACTGCTGCTGACGCAAAATCCGGGCTTGAGCTGGTCAGATCCCGGGTAAAAAATGAAGTTGTGGAAGGTGTGACCTATTGGTACGCCGAATCAACGCCGCCTGTAAGAGAATTTCCCCGTACAGCCTATCTGCTGCCTGCTTTTGACGAATTTATGGTGGGTTATGCGGACCGAAGCGCCATGATCGAGCCGCATCATGCTGAAAAACTGGAAGACTGGGGCGTTTACCTTCTAAACCCTGCAGTCGTGATCAAGGGGAAAATGGTGGGCACCTGGAAGCGCACCATCATGAAAGACAGCGTCGTAGTTGAGCCCCGTCTTTTGACTTCTCTTAATAAAACCCAAACCCTTGCGCTGACCGCCGTCGCCCAGCGCTACGCCAGGTTCCTTGGCCTGCCGCTGCAACTGTCGTTGTAACAAAAGAAGCAAAGATTCATATCTGCTCACCCTCTATATGGAAGAATACCCGAGAAAAAGAAGCTACTGGGGAGATCCCCAGTAGCTTCTTTTTCTCGGAATTTCTAGTCCCAGGCTGAAAGCGTGGGACGACGGGGTGAGTAAATACAATAAATCAAAGTCTTCGCACCCAACTGGTAGGCTCTTTCACTACCATTGCGACTTTGCGCTAGATTTTTTCTACCTCTGCCATCTGCTGCCTATGTCCCCAGCACCAAATTATCGATCAGCCTCGTCTTCCCCATGAACACTGCCATCGAAAGCAGGGTCTTGCCCGTTACCACCTCGAGTTCTCCCAGCGTGTCATAGTCCGCGCACGAGACGTACTGGGTACGGGCCAGCGGCTCTGAAGCCAGGGTATCCGTCATGATCTGGCGTAGCTTCCCCGCGCTGCGTTCTCCCTTATCATAAGCGGACTTGGCGGCAACCAGGGACCGGTACAGTACGGTGGCGGCTGTGCGCTGCTCAGGGTCCAGGTACACGTTGCGGCTCGAGAGGGCCAGACCGTCTGGCTCGCGCACGATCGGACAAACCACGATCTCGATCGGGAAGTTCAGGTCACGGGTCATCTGGCGGATTACTGCCGCTTGCTGGGCATCCTTCTGGCCGAAGTAGGCCTTCGCAGGTTGGACGGCATTGAACAGCTTGGCGACCACGGTGGTCACGCCGCGGAAGTGGCCGGGGCGTTGGGCTCCCTCCAGTGGACGGGTCATTTCCTGCACTTCGACCCACGTCTGGAACCCGGGCAGGTACATGTCTTCGGATGCCGGCGTCCAGACCAGGTCCACTTCTTCCGCCTCGAGCAGGTGCAGGTCACGGTCAAGGTCGCGTGGATACTTGGATAGGTCCTCGTTGGGTCCGAACTGCGTAGGGTTGACGAAGATGCTTACGGCTGTATACCGGCATTCGGCCCTGGCGCGGCGCACAAGGGAGAGATGCCCTTCGTGAAGGTAGCCCATGGTGGGTACCAAGCCGAGCGGCCCCTCGAATAACCGGCGGGCGGAGCGTAACTCCTCGATTGTGGAAACTATCATCATGGTCGAAAACTCCCAAAAACTCCCGGTTGACAAGCTTAGAAAATCCGTGCTACACTTTTAGGGAACTAATCCCAGAAAGGAGAGATAAATGGCTTACGCGTTTACGAATTCTAAAGGCGTCACTTATTACTTGCACACCCGTCGAACACCGGCCGCTAGCGGCAAAGACCGAGTCCTGTTCTTCTTCTCGAAAGAGATCAAGGAAGGCGTCATGGACGAAGTACCCTCAGGCTACACGGTAGTCGAAATGAAGACCGGCCTGCCCGTCCTTAAGAAAGCAGTATAACCCGAAAGACTTGTTTCTTTTTTGAAGAATGTTCCTCGGTTTTGAATAGAAATCCAGCGCTCAAACGCTGGATTTTTATTGGGTGTCTCAGAATCCCCTTTCCGGGATTTACTTTATCTATATATCTACGGGAACGACTCTAACGCTACACCTGAGAAATAACCGGGGATACTGACTGCTGAGTATGGTTACATAAAAATACTTTCTCTTCCCTTGACATTTAGAAAATATGTGCTAAACTCAGCCTACAATTTAATAGCTCTTTTAGAGAAAAGGAGATAACAGATGAACCACATACACATGTCCTCTAAAAGCACAAACCCGAACGAAGGCAAATCAACCATAGGAGGGAAGAATGCCCGCTTTGAATAAGGTCCAACTGATCGGTTATTTAGGCAAAGACCCTGAATCACGCTTCACGCCCAACGGCAAGAAAGTCGTTCATTTCAGCTTGGGAGTCACCCAGCACTGGAAGAGCGGCGGTGAGAGCAAGGAAGCCACCGAATGGGTCAACGTCGAAGCCTGGGAACGACTAGGCGAGCTCTGCCAGCAGTACCTCAAGAAAGGCAGCTTGGTCTACCTCGAAGGCCGGCTGAAGACGGACAGGTACGAGGATAAGGGCGAGACGAAATATTTCAGCAAGGTGGTCGCCCTAGGGATGCAGTTCCTCGACCGGAAACCCGCCGATGAGCCTGTCATGGCCGTCGAAGAGGGCGCTGTCGAGTACGAAGCTTAAGTTTAGTGGCCTAATGCGCCGGAGAGTTCTATCTCTTCGGCGCATTTTGTTAAATACAGGCTTTATGGGTAGCAATTTCAAAACTCTCTTTTAGACACGCATGGACGATGAGTTTGCCCATTCCATGGAATTAATCCGCGTTTTCCAATGATTCTTCTTATAAATATCGGTCATTCCGATCTTATTTACGGAGGTAAAGTGCCATGAATGCAAAACCAGCTAAAGTCAAAGGCAAGGGAACGCGTGAAGACCCCTGGGTTCTGAAGACTCCCAGTGGAAGTTCGGAATATACCATGTACCGGGACGAGACCCTGGATCCCCCGGCCCTGGTTTGCACCGTCGGCAAGACCGAGCTGCGTTATCACTTGCGCTGTCTCGACGATCTGCATGCCATGCTCAAGAAGCACGGCGATTGGATGCCCCTCGGAAGCGCGGACGAGCAAAAGCCCGCCACGGAAGGCACCGTCGAAGCCTGGGGACGCTCGCCGAAGAACCCTGTCGGCGGTTGGTATGGGTTGAAAAAAGGACTGCGCGGCCGCTTCGGCATGTACATTCCTCCGCTCATGGAAGCGCTGGGCCTGGCGGAAGTAGAGCACAACCCGAAGAACAATCGCATGCGGGCGCTGTAGACATACACTATGGCAGAAAACAAGACCAGGCCCACACGCAGCAGCGTAACTGCTTTCTTGAACAAAATCAGTGACAGGCAGTTACGAGACGATTGTTTTGCAATTCTCGAAATGATGCAAGAGGTCTCAAACCTTGAGCCTGTCATGTGGGGAAGTGCAATCATCGGTTTTGGGAACTATCACTATGTATATGCTAGCGGACGAGAAGGGGATACGCTGGTCATTGGCTTTTCGCCCAGGAAGCAAAACATCAGCATCTATTTCATGGGCGGACTGAACCTTGTTGAAGATGAACTTTCCAGGCTGGGGAAGCATAAAACCGGCAAAGGATGCCTCTATATTAAGTCGCTGAGCGATGTGAATGGAAAGGTTCTCAAGAAGATCTTTGCCAAAGGCTTCAAGGAAACAATAAGAAAACAAGCGCATATGGCCTAACCCTGATAGCGCATGGCCTTCGCGAACCAACCAGCGCCGAGAATTGTTAGGGCCTGGCGCAGAACACGATCCTGAGTGCTCGTCCGTAAGTGCGAGGCGTATTCATATGCCGGGGGTTGTTCGTTGAACCAATCCGGAGGCAGGCAAACGTGAAGATTCTTCGTTATCTTACTATGTTCGGCGGTGTGCTCATTCTGGCCCTGGCGATTGGCTTTATCTTTCAAATCCGAATTGCAACCAGCCTGTGGCCCTGGCCCGACGGACGGCTTTCCTACCTGTTCATCGGTTCCATCCTCGCGGCGGTCAGCGCCGCCGCGCTGTGGATTGGATGGACAGGGGAATTCGGTGCACTCGCCGCCGGCTCACTCAATATCTTTGTAATCGCGGCGACTACCTCGTTTTATTTCTTTCATCTTGCCGTGCAGGGAGATCGCCCGAACATGGTCCCCTTTGCGATCACGGGTTTGATCATGGCGGCTGCCAGTATCGCTGCATTTCAATGGAGCCGCGGACTTCCCCTGGCTGATCCGCGCCTCACGCCGCCGCTGGTGCGAGTCTCCTTCGGGATTTTCGTTGCGTCGCTGCTTCTGGCGGGCGGCGCGTTGATTTTCAGGTCACCGGTCTTCCCTTGGGCCGTGAATCCGGATTCATCCGTCATGTTTGGATGTATCTTCCTCGGTGATGCCTGCTACTTCTTATACGGGCTTTTCCGTCCCGTCTGGCATAACGCCCTGGGCCAACTGCTGAGTTTCCTGGCCTACGATCTGGTTCTTATTGTCCCCTTTCTGCAGTTGTTCAAAACTGTAGCACCCGGATACGCGTTGAGCCTGCTGGTATACGTCGCAGTTCTGCTCTACAGCGGGGGGATTGCAGTCTATTTTCTCTTCGTTAATTCCCAGACCCGCTTGGGTTCATGATTAGGGTCTGAGGCACCTATCTCGAAAGTTTTGTGCGTGTTGAGTTAGGCTTTTGCGTCACCCGTCCCATGTTTCCATAAGAAGTAAATCGAAGTAACGCCTGCCACGAGATAGGCTCCAAAGTACGCTGCCCCGAATGGATGCTGCTGGAAATTAAAGAGACGCAGATACACAATTGCAGCGATCGTGATGATCACGATCAAAGCAATGGCGAGAAATCCATAGTTCAGGAACGGGGTGTAATCCTTTTCAGACATTAAGGAGATCATTCCCACTACCAGGGAAAAGTAGAAAGCTCCGAAGGCGCGCAGCGTAAAGAGAGACATAGCCTCGGGAAATATCTCGCCGTGCGTGGCGAGGTCCCCGATATGTGCCGTGAGGCCGTACATTCCCAGGAAGCCAACAGAGAGCACGAAGCCAACTATCCAGAACCGGATGGCGCTAGTCATGTTCTTTGTGGAAGACAGGGGCGGGCGCAGGCGCAGCCAGTCAACGATCCCAAGCAGCGCCGCAAGGACATTGGCTGTGAGGGCGGCCAGGTAAAGCCAGGCAATCGGATGCCCCAATTGCAATTTATAGCGGAACAGGATCACAATGAGCGTCTCAAGAAACCCGAACGACCAAAGATAGATCAGGCCGGGATAGATGAACATCCATTTCCAGCGCCGGGCAGCAAAGAAGGCCAGCCATGCGTTTCCCAGGCACCAGCCGCCGATGGTCATTGTCATGAAGCCTGTCACCTTCCAGGCAAAGATCGGAGCCATTTGCTCAGGTAGGAAGAACAGAATGAATCCCAGAATGGCATACAGTGCAGAAACCAAATACGTGAGCCAGCGCGAAGTGTTGGTAAGCATAGCTCTCCTCTTTTTCACGGCTAAAGATTTAGGTATCTAAACACGGATTGCTGTGGTTGGTTTCGCCTTCTTGTTTGCCTGCAAAGAAATATTTTTACGAGCGTAGGTCGCGCCTGCTAAAGACCGCCGCTTTGGCATATCCTTCCTTGCGCTCATGGAATTCCAGGGTTTGACGGAGGTGGAGCACAACTCGAGGAACAATCCCATGCGGGCACTGTATGCAATCGAATTACGCAGCCTATCGTCTTATAATTACCCTCTGGGACAATTTTCCAGAGAGTATTTTTTGCCACATAGGTTTGCTTGATTATTGCTTCATCATAAGATCAGTCATCGACTACATTTCAACTTGCGTATTCTTGTTCTGTATTTACTCGGGCCCTTCATAGAGTTCCCACATCCATTTTTTCAGCATTCCTCGCCGCCGTGTTGAAAGAATCTGACGAACGCGAAAGTAGACCCTTGATCTTTTAAACCCTGGTCAGGCAGCCTCGGCATTCTATGGAAGGAAGTGATATTCCCATGAGTCCAGCCCGCATGTCACGGTTAGAAAACGCGATCCGCCTCGTCCTTGAGTTCAATGAAGCCTTCAACCGCCATGACGTCGCAGGCATGATGCGGCTTATGAGCGAGGATTGTGTCTTCGAAAATACTGATCCGGCCCCCGATGGTGCTGTGTATTCGGGGAAGGAGGCAGTAACCCGGTTCTGGCAGGCCTTCTTCCGCGAGTCTCCTCAGGCCCACATCGAAATCGAGGAGGTTTTTAGTCTGGGCTTGCGGTGCATTATGCGCTGGAGATACAGTTGGGAAGATGTAGCGGGAAAAAAGGGACATGTCCGCGGAGTCGATATATTCCGGATAAAAGAGGGTTTCATCTGCGAGAAGTTGTCCTACGTCAAGGGCTAGTGTGGATACAAATAAGGATTTTCTTTCGCACGCTGTTTCTACGCGAGCATGGCGATGCTAGTTGATGAATTACTGGCTTACCTCTTCAGTGGGCAGCCCCACCTGCTTGCAGAGCCGATGGCGGCGTGGTTGGCTTCCTCACGTCGTTTCACCGCTTTTGTCACGACCTTCCGCGACAAGATCCGCAAGAAACTCAATGTTACGCAGGAGATGGAAAGCCTGCTCGATCTTCGCCTTGAATTGGAAACCGCCTACTTGCTGCTCCAGGAGCGCTCCTTCAGCCTGGTGTATGAACCACCGCCGAGTGGAAAACTACGCGGCCCGGATTTCGCCGTCACCTTTACCACCAGCACGCTCTTTATGATCGAGGTCACACGGCTGCGGGCTCTCCCGGATGGCACACCGGGACTCGCCCGCACACAAGGGCCGGCGCTTCCCTCGCCGGCTGCTCCCACACACTCGCCGGTGGGCGATCGGCTGTCTGATATGGTATGCAGCAAATTAGGTCAGTTGCTGCCGGGACACACGAATATTCTCCTGGTCGGTATGGATGCTCCATACGTGACCCAGGACGCCTTGCGCGCCGAAATGCTCCGCCTCCAACGACGGGCGGAGCGCAATGATGCAGCCGTTGTGCAAGGGCATCGGTTTCGCGATCGCGCCGATTTCTTCCAACGCTACCAGCGGTTGAGTGAACTGCTCGTGCGTGAGCCGCAGTCGCAAGCAGGTGAACCGGCGATTGGCTGGGTAAATCCGCAGGCCAAATACCCACTACTGCCCGGCAAGGTCCGAACGGCCCTTTACCGCAGCCTGAGCATCCAGCAGGGGCTATCCGGCCGCCTGTGACGGCGCTTGGTGTTTGCGAAACACTCCAGGCTCTGCACTTTTCAGCGTTACGATCTTGTCCTCCCCTGAACCTGAAATAATAGTGCTTTTTTCCAAAAGAATCAGTGTAACCCGTTCACCGTGCCTCATCTGTGTTCCGTCTTTCCGTCACGCTTGTGTTTTTGCATCTGCCCGTTTATCAAGCCAGGGACCGAAGCTTTTTTCAGCAACCTCGAGGATGAGTGGTTTCAAAATCGGTGTGAGGAGCAGGGTGCCGATCAATCCTAAAATTCCCAATATCCCGGGGTTTAATGCGGATACCCCTGCGAGCGGCGCAATGACCGGTCCCATAAAATTAAAAGGAGGGGGCACGAACGCAAAGGTTATCCCCTGATCCAGGCTAAAGCCTGACCAGGAAACGGTCTCCGCCTGGGCGGAGGCAGCCTTTTGTATTTTTCCTGCATTCCGGGCGGCCAGGAAGGAACCCGCCGGAGCCTCCGAGATTTTGGCATCGATGTTTCCGCATGAAAATGAACAGATAGCGCCTTTCAATATACGTCCGTCAGCCAGTGTGATCGCAGTGTTTCCCGATGGATCGGCCCGGCCCGGCGTAACCTTTACTTGCCGGGTGAGCAGCCCAACATTTGTGCTTGTAACTTCTCGCGCGGGCAGGTCAACGCTCGGCGGTATTTCCGGTTCGTGATGGTACTGCACCCATTGCGGATTTATAACCACCGTTTCCGCGATCGAAAAGACCCCGGCCTGCCAATCAGGGCTGTTAATTGTCAAATGGTATTCATTGATGAGCGGGGGAGGGGGTTCCGGCGACAAGAACTGCGGAAACAAAAAAATTGCGTACAAGGAACAGGCCAGGATGCTCAGGATGACGATAACCGGCAGCGAGATTCTTTTCCAGTTGGCGATAATGATGCGCACCAGCCGGACGCAGGGCCACGCGAGGACGGCGCCAATGATTACTGCGGCAATGGCAGAATAATTCAAGGTCAATAGGCCCAGCAAAAAGGCCAGGACCAGCACGGCCGTGCTATAGCGAGTCACCTTCAAAAACATAATAGCCCTCTCGGGTTCAGGGTTTAAATTTTTCACTCTACTGGTGGGCTTGGGTCTTCCGTCGAAACGGAAACTGCTGGGCGTAGTATAACCCTATTCCCGCAGTGAACTCGGGCTGTATGCTGAATGGCTCAACTTTGTGCTTGTTTTTGCAAAGCAGGTATGAAACACCGTCATATCTGTCGATATGACGGTGTTTTTCTAGAATGTTTGGGCACAGGTTGTGGGACTCTGTGACCCGATCAGACGCGGGCTACATGCCTGGCATCTTGACGCCCAGCGCCGCCAGCATGGCCGGAATGCCGCCGTCGGCAGGCGAATCGATCTGTAAACGAGAGACTTTATCGCCTTGCACGGTGACAACGTAGGCATCCTTCACCGATACCTTCTTCCCGGTCGGCGGGACGGTCGGCATCCCAGGCATCGGCAGGCTTAACGGACCGGTATTGGTTCCGCTCACCTGCGCTTTCACCGAAGCCTGGTTGCCATTTACCGTGACCTGCTGAACTTCAAATTTTAGGTCAGGGAAAGCAGCATTTAGCCCGTTTACCATGCCGAAGGCTTCCATCGCCGGCAGGGGCTGGGGCAGCACGCCGCCGCTTGCAACGGCATCCGGGGTCAGGAGTGCTTTCGTCTTTTCTACATCGTTCATCATTGATATGAAATCACGTGCAACTTGTTCAACGCTCATCAGGGTCTCCTCTTACTACTAAGATGTTAATCGGATAAGAACGGTAGTATAACCTGCAATTGGCGTGATCAAAGACTCAATCTGATGGCGCATATTCTTTGATAACCTGGAAAGATTTGATTCGAAGCTTTCGAAGAGACGACCCGAAATATGCGCTCTTTTCAGACAGGATACGAACTTGCCTGAAATCCCGTGCTGGAGCCATAAACTTTAGAGCTATTTCCACAAGCCACGGATGCAGGCGAGGAAAGCACTTACCGTTTCTTCCTTAATCCGAATATATCGGCTTCCATTTCTTGAGCTTCATTTGAAACATTCATGCCCGTCTTCTTTAGGATCACTTCCTGCCAACCAGTGCCTGGCCATTTATCAAGCCAGGAGTCAGGGAGGTTTTGTGGAACCGCAAGCAGCTCTGAATTCAAAATAGCTGCGATGAGCAGGGTGGCGAGCAGGCCGAAAATACCCAATAACCATTGGTCCAGCGCAGAAAGTCCCACCAACGGCTGGAGGATTGGCTGCACGATGCTATAAGGAGGCGGCACAAATGCAAAGGTTATTCCCTGGTCCAGGCTAGTCCCTGACCAGGAAATAGCCTCCCTATTACTCAAGCGTAATTCCTGCATTGCTTTTGCGCCTTTGGCCGCCAGGAAGGAACCCGCAGGGGCATCCTGTATTTCGATATTTATAGCTCCGCATGACAAGGAACATATGCCCCCTTTCAACGTACGTCCGTCAGGAAGCGTGATCACAGCCTCTCCGGACGGGCCAGCTTGGTCCGGCATAATTCTTACTTCCCTGGCGAGTAGGCCGATCCGAATGCTTGTCACGTTCCGTTCGGGAAGGTCTATGCTGGCTGGCACTTCTGCCACATGGTGGTACGAAACCCACTCGGGATTGATTACCACCGTTTCCTTTATCGTAAAGTCCCCGGTTCGCCAATTTGCCTGGGCAACGGTCAAATGATATTGCTGGATAAGAGGCGGGGGAGGGTCTGGGGTCAGGAATAATGGAAGCAAAACAACCATGTACAGGGCACAGCCCGCGAGGCTTAGAGTGATGATCACCGGCAGCCATATTCTCTTCCAGTTGGCGACTATGAAACGCGCCAGGTGCACCAGTGGCCAGGAAACGACAGACCCTATTACTACTGCCGCCAATGCGGTATAGCTTAAGAGTGCCAACTCCGCTAAGAAGGCCAGGACCAATATGGCGATGCCATATCGTGTTGTTTGCCGGATCATGGTAACCTCTAAAACTTACTGTCTACGTCTTCACTTCAAAAAAGACGGTTAATGATTATGGAGGCGGCGTGCTGATAAGTTGTGTTTGTAGTGGGCTTGGGCCTTTCCTCGAAACCGAAGAAGGCTAGGCAGTAGTATAAACCCGTTTTAGCTCGTGAATGTCCCTACTTTCTATAATCAGTAGGTCACGAAAATCGGATACCCTTAAGTGAAGTACCGATAATATACAACTTTGCGAATGCCCTTATTTTGGGTATAAATGATCTTGCCGCGATGACATCAGGCGCGGCACGAGCCCGAAATATGCCTATGGCTAAAACGAACGAGTTGATTCTCTGGTTGTTGGAAGGCGATCCTGCCATCCGCTGGCAAACCACGCGCGACCTGCAAGGCATGCCTGCAAAGCGCTGGCAAACCGAACAGCAGCGCACTCTGACCCAGGGCTGGGGCGCGAAGTTATTGGCATTACAGGCGCCTGATGGCAGTTGGGGCGGCGGCATCTATTCTCCCAAGTGGATCTCCACAACCTATACATTGCTGGGCCTGCTTGCCATCGGCATCCCTCGCGATCACCCGCCGGCGCAAAGAGCCGCCGAGTTGGTGCTTGACCGGCAGTTGGGCCCTGCCTGCGATGACGTGTTTATGCTTAATCTGGCTGCTTGTGATCGCTGTATCGTGGGCATGGACTTGTCGCTCGCAACCTACTTTGGCATCCACGACGCACGCGTGGATGCCATGGTGGAGAACCTGCTCTCGGAGCGGATGCCAGACGGTGCGTGGAACTGCCGCCGCCGGCGGAAGCCAAAGCCGCGCCACAACTTTCAACGTGCTCGAAGGGTTGCGTGAGTGGCTGGATGTCACGCCGAAGCACGCTCTGCGTAATGACGTAGTCGCTGCAGAAAAAAAATGCGTTGGAGTTTTTGCTCGAACATCGCTTGTTCAAGTCCGACAAGACCGGCAAGGTCATCAATTACAACTTCACCATGCTGTCCTACCCGCAGCGCTGGTATTACAACGTGCTGCGCGGCTTGGCGTACTTCGCGTACATCAATGCACCGCACGATGCGCGGTTGCAGGATGCCATGGAATTGTTGAATAGCCGTCGCCGCGCCGATGGCACTTGGCCCGTACAGCACAAATATCCCGGCAAAGTCTTTTTTGAAATGGAGAAGGTTGGCGGTTCGAGCCGTTGGAATACCTTGCGAGCCCTGCGGGTATTGCAGTGGTGGGAGAAGTAGTACTGCCTTGTTGCTGTCTGTATACAATGAAAACACCGCCATAACGACCAGCATGACGGTGTCTTACCAAGTGTCGGGGTGCCGGGATTTGAACCCGGGACCTCTTGCTCCCAAAGCAAGCGCGCTACCAACTGCGCTACACCCCGATGACCTAATATCTAATTTACTCGCGCTACCCGTTCCGGCGCTACACCCCGATGTGTTTGTCTCTACTTATACCAGAAAAGCCGCCCCATGACGGTGGCGCTCTCAGGGCTCTAGGCTGCTCCCATAGCTGGACGAGTATAATGCGAAGGATTATCCCCCGTCAAGCATAGGACCTGAATGACTCGTCTCCGTATTGTTCTATATCTCTTATTTATCCTTGCGATTTCGGCCTGCGCACCCTCCGATCAGCCAGTCCCAACTGCCACGGATGCTCCCTCCACCTCCACCCCTCTGCCTCCTCCAACCCCTACGCCTACAATGATTCCGACCGCGACGCCCTTGAGCTGCCTCACCCAACCCGGCCGCCTCGACCATGGCTCGGTGGATACAACCAAGCCTCCTCAGCTATTTTTGATCTATCTTCCACCCTGTTATGACGTGCAGACGGAAGAGAAATATCCGGTCCTCTATCTGCTCCATGGGCAAACCTATGTGGACGACGAATGGGTGCGGCTGGGCGCGCCGAACGCAGCAGACGCCCTGATCCACTCGGGCAGGGCCGTGCCTTTCATTATGGTTTTTCCTGATGACCGCTACTGGAATGTGGCGGCCGGCGGCGGTTTCGGTGATCGTCTGATCAATGCACTTATCCCTTATATCGACCAGAACTATCGCACCCTGGCTGACCGCCAGCACCGCGCATTAGGTGGGCTGTCCCGCGGCGGCGGCTGGACAGTGGAGCTCGGGCTGAAGTATTACGATCTGTTTGGCTCCCTCGGCTTCCATTCTCCCGCCATCTCTTCGGTGGACGCGCCCTTTGTAAAGAATTGGGTGCGTTCCGTCCCGTCCGATTCCTGGCCGCGGGTCTGGATCGATGCTGGTGATCGGGATCCGGAACTCGGCTCTATGGCCCAGTTCGAACAACTGCTCAGCTATTATGGTGTGGCGCATGAATGGCATTTGTACACCGGGGATCACAGCGAGGCTTACTGGGGAGCGCACGTCGCGGAGTATCTGCAGTGGTATGCAGATGGGTGGAACGTGGATAGCGGACAGTCTCCGACCTCTACCCCTGGAACGTAGAGGGCTGCATGCAGACTTCACCGGGCCCAACCGTGGAGATTTTTTCCTGTGGCCTTCCTGAAAATCTTCGTTCGGTCGTGCCATCTTGCCCCGGCGTACCTGCGAAGCAAATCCGCGTCTCATTTCCACTTTGATAGGTTTCTGCCCTATTAAAGTGTCAGGCAGCCGGTTAATCTTCCACTGTTATAATTTCAATATGCCGCTCTCACAAAAAGAAGTCCAGCACATTTCCAAGCTGGCCCGTCTGGATCTGACGGCTGACCAGGAAACCCTCTACCGCGAACAGCTTTCGGCCATCCTCGATTACATCGCCAAGCTGCGCGAGTTGGATACCACCGACGTCCCGCCCACATACGGCGGCGGGCTGCCGCAAATGACCCTGCGCGAGGATGAGGTCCATCCGAGTCTGTCACCGGAGGAGCTGCTTAAGAATGCGCCGGAGGCCGAAGACGGCCAATTTAAGATTCCTCCAGTGTTCGAATAAGTCCTGATTGTCGCTGACCATGGCAGATCTCACTGCTCTCACGCTTACTGAAATGCAGGCCGGCTTGAATAAAGGCGAGTACTCCAGCCGCGAGCTTGTGCAAGCCGCTCTCGACAAAATTTCGAGACTCGAACCTTCATTGCAAGCCTTCCTTTACATTGCTGGCGAGTCTGCTTTGAAGCAGGCCGATGAGGCCGATAAAAAACGGAGATCCAACGGGGCCAATGGCTCTTCGCCGCTGCTCGGCATTCCCGTTGCCATTAAAGATGTGCTGACGGTTGCCGGTTTGCCCTGCACCTGCGGCTCGAAAATCCTGCAGGGCTTTGTGCCTCCCTTCACGGCGACCTCCGTCAGGCGATTATTGGAAGCCGGCATCATTGTCCTCGGCAAAACGAACATGGATGAGTTTGCAATGGGCTCGTCCACAGAGCAGTCCGCCTATGGCGTGACGCATAACCCCTGGGACCTGGAGCGTGTACCGGGTGGCTCCTCCGGCGGCAGCGCGGCCGCGGTGGCGGCGCGTTACGTCCCGGCTGCTCTCGGCACCGATACAGGCGGAAGCGTCCGCCAGCCCGCCTCCCTGTGCGGCGTGACCGGACTCAAAACAACCTATGGCCGCGTCTCACGCTACGGACTGGTTGCTTTTGGCTCGTCGCTGGATACGGTGGGCGCTTTTGGCCGTACCGCCGAAGACGTGGCTGCCATCTTTTCCGTAATGGCCGGTCACGATCCGCTCGATGCCACCTCGGTGGATATTCCTGTCCCACCGCTCCGATTCGACAGGGGGGCAGTGCGCGGGTTAAAGATCGGGGTGCCGAAGGAATATTTCATCAAGGGTATTCAGCCCATGGTCGAAGAAAAGACGCGCGCCGCCATCGAAGTGTTGAAGGATCTCGGTGCGGAAGTCTGCGAGATCAGCCTGCCGCACACCGAATATGCCTTGCCCGTTTATTACATCCTGGCTCCCGCTGAAGCCTCCGCCAACCTGGCCCGCTATGATGGCATTCGCTATGGCCCGCGCCAGGAAGCCAACACCCTGCCGGAAGTTTATTCCCGCACCCGCGGGCAGCGCTTTGGGCCGGAAGTTACGCGCCGTATTATGATCGGGACCTACGCCCTGTCTGCAGGTTATTACGATGCCTATTACGGGCAGGCGCAGAAGGTACGCACTCTCATCAAACGGGATTTTGAAGCTGCCTTCCGCGACGTGGACCTGATCGCCGCCCCAACCTCGCCCAGCACGGCCTTCAATATCGGCGAGCATGTGGACGATCCCCTGGCGATGTACTTGGAAGATGTGTTCACTTTGCCTGCAAACCTGGCAGGCGTGCCTGGAATTTCGCTTAACGCTGGTTTTGATTCAGAGCATTTACCGGTGGGTTTGCAATTGATCGCACCGTATTTTCGGGAGGATTTGCTATTGCAGGTTGCCTACGCCTATCAGCAGGTGACCGATTGGCATAAGAGCGAACCAAAGCTATAAGAGAGGGTCTCTTGATGCAGCTTCATCAAGGTGAGACGGCCCGGATTAGGGAACTTTGTTGTTGGTCGAACGGTGCACCCCCTCATCTTGGGGTCACGGGAGGTGTCGAAAAAGAAGGATTCATTGATGACCGGCTGGATATCGCTGCGTAATATGCAGTCGTTGATCACTGCCGGTTTCTTGTAAGGAGGAAAAATGCGTTACTACTATCGGACTTCCTTACTGGTATCTGTTTTATTGTTAGGTATTCTTGCCTGTGCGCTACCCAGCGTACCTCAATCAAATCAAAATGCCATAGGCACTTCACTCGCGTTGACCCTGAATGCAATCATCGAAGCCACGCAGAGTGCTTCCCAGGGAAGTTCCGTGCCTACCCAGCAGCCATTACCCACCTCGAGCGAGACCTTCACTCCTGTTCAGGCAAGCCCAACCTCTACGGAAACAGCGACGCCTACCCTGTACTTCACCCCCACGCCTTTCCTGCCTCAGATCAGCGTTTCCATTGCGACAAATTGCCGGGTAGGTCCGGGAAAGATATACGAACGGGTTGGCGCGTTGTTAGTGGGAGAGACTGTCCAGGTTTACGCGCGCGATCCCTCCGGGACGTACTGGTATATTCGAAACCCGGACTCGAGTAGCGGGTTTTGCTGGGTGTGGGGCGAGTATGCCACGATAACGGGCCTTACCTACATACTGCCCATGTACACCCCTCCGCCCACGCCCACCGCGACGGCTACGCCGGCTCCAAGCTTCGATGCTTCTTATTCGGGCCTGGTTGTTTGTACCGGCTGGTGGCCCGAGATCAGGCTGAAGAACACGGGCCTGGTCACTTTTAGATCGGTTGGCATAAGCCTGAAGGATACGGTTACTTCCACCTCCGTTTACAATACAACGGACGGTTTCGTGGATAACCCGGACTGCACCACATCCAATAGTAGAAAAACGCTGTTGGCAGATAAGGCGGTTACTGTCAGCGCGTCAGGATTCACCTATGACCCCACCGGGCATAAACTGCGTGCGAGCATTACACTTTGCTCCGACACGGGACAAGGGGGCATGTGCGTGACAGACACGATCACCTTTACGCCTTAGAGAACATGTCTCAGGGCCCGTATGTCCATTTATGGGCTTGATCGCTGGTATCAAGGCCGTACCAGGGAAACATGGAGAAATGGGTGCGGCAGCCTGCAGACCTTTCCGATTTGCAAGCCTGCTTGACGCCGCCTTGCATTTCCCGTAAGATGAACGGACGTCTCATCCTTTGAAGATCCAAGGCAACCTATGAATATATTTCTTACGGGCGGCGCAGGATATATCGGTTCTGCCACCGCGGAAGCCCTGCTAAAAGCCGGGCACTCAGTCACAGTCTACGACTCGCTGGTCACAGGGCACCAGGCCGCGGTGCCGAAGGGTGCGCGCTTCATTGAGGCCGCGCTGGAGGACCACCGCTCCCTGTCAAAGGCGTTGACCACCCAATCGTTCGATGCGGTCATGCACTTTGCGGCCTTCATCGAGGCCGGCGAATCGATGAAAGATCCGGGGCGCTTCTATTTCAATAACCTGGCCAATTCGCTGTCCCTCATCGAGGTGGCTGTACTTGCCGGTGTAAAGCGATTTGTGCTTTCTTCGACCGCCGCAGTTTATCAATCGAGCGATGAACCTCTGACGGAAGCATCGCCTCTCGGCCCGACGAACGTTTACGGGCACACCAAACTGATGGTGGAGCAAACCCTCGATTGGTACCGCCAAATCCATGGTTTGCATTTCGCAGCTTTGCGTTACTTCAACGCCAGCGGGGCGCTGCCCGGGCACGGGGAAGCGCACCAGCCCGAATCACACCTCATCCCGCTGGTGCTGCGAGTTGCGCTGGGCCAGAACGGATCGGCTTCCATATTCGGCAAAGACTATCCCACTCCCGACGGTACCTGCATTCGCGATTACATCCATATAGAAGACCTGGTCTCTGCACATTTATTGGCTCTCGAAGCCCTCGGCTCCTCTGACAAATTGATCTATAACCTGGGCAGCGGAAAGGGCTTCTCGGTCCGCGAAGTGATTGAGATGGCCAGGAAAGTGACAGGCCATCCAATTCCGATCCTCATATCCGCGCGGCGGGCAGGCGATCCGTCGCGACTGGTTGCCTCCTCGGAAAAGATACGCGCCGAATTGGGTTGGGAACCGCAGCACGCGGGTCTTGAAGATATTATTTCCAGCGCGTGGGATTGGCACAAATCTCATCCAAATGGATATGGGAGCAAATGACTTTTATTGTTGTGCTTGTAGGTTGGGTCTTTTCACTTTGCCTGCATGAATTCTCGCATGCGCTCGTTGCCTATTTTGGCGGCGACACCACCGTCCGTGATAAAGGCTACCTCACTTTTAATCCGCTCAAATACACGCATCCGGTTTATTCGCTGCTTCTGCCCTTGTTATTCCTTGTACTAGGCGGCATCGGCTTGCCAGGCGGTGCTGTTTACATTGAAACGTGGCGACTGCGCAGCCGAAGCTGGATCAGCGCAGTCTCCCTGGCAGGGCCCACGTCGAACCTACTGCTCGCAATTTTGCTCGGCCTGCTCCTGCGCTTCGCGCCCGTTACAAACGGCGGGATCTGGCCCGGGCTGGGTTTCCTGGCCTTTTTGCAGGTTTCCGCCCTCGTTTTGAACCTGATCCCTCTGCCGCCTTTTGACGGATTCGGGGCCATAGAACCTTATCTTCCGATGAACCTGCGCACCAGCCTGCAGCAAACGCAAGGGATGTTATCCTTTGCCGTCTTCTTTCTGCTGTGGTACATCCCTTTTCTAAATAATGCTTTCTGGAGCCTGGTTATTTCCCTGTCCGAGTTGGCCGGTGTTCCGTTTCAACTTGTGCAGTTGGGATTAAGTGGTTTTCAGTTCTGGGTCAGGTGAAGAACCGGCGGGCGAGGAATGATTTCTTTCTTTTCTCAGCAAGCCCAGTAGCAAAAAAGTTATCACGACGATGAACATAAGGACGAGACCCACCAGGCACAGCCCCGCCATCACCAGGGGCGTATCCAGGTTTATGTCCAAAGCGGGAATGTTTAGAGTTTGCTGCACGGCGTGCAAGACATCCACGTAAAAATTGTCCCGGGTGGGTTTGATGAGATAGAAAGGATCATCCGGCTTGCCGATAAACGGACTTAATCGCCAGGTCATCTGTGTTCCCACAAAACCATACAAGATCATCCACAACCCCAAAATCTGCCTTCCTACCTGCTTGATTCCATCCGCGCGGGTTGATTCAACCAGCGTCATACCGCGCCATAAAAAATAGACCCCGATCAATGCGCTGATGCCAACAAAGAGGACTGCCAGTAACTGAAAGAATGGATAGTTATTGGACGTCAATACAAAGAACAGCGTAATCGGGGCGAGCCCCAAAAGCAGGAAACCCGTTACCGCGATCCCCGATAAGACCACAGTAAGCACCTGTATCATCCGTAGAGGCGTGCCCAATAAGGCAAGCGAAAAGAAATATAGGGCCGGCAGGCAGAAGGCCATGCTGGACAAAAAGAGGATGGGTATCTTTATCGCCGACGAAACTGCTTGCAGTGGACTTTTGGAAATGCCGAGGGTAAACCCGTAAGCCATCAGGAATAAGAACGAGGCAATACTTAAGGCAATCGCTTTCGATTCCACCTGATCATCGTCCCGGATGCGCCTAAAAAAATCATCGGGGTTTCTCAGGAAATCGGGCAGGATGGTGAAAATAGTCTTCATGGGATTCTCCTTCGAATTGGATTTCCCCAATTATGGCTGATCCGGACTCGCACCTGCCTCCGAAAGCTATCAAAGAAAATCAAAGAGCAGTTCAAAGCAGGGGAGCATTGTGCCTATAACGGTGCCTATAAAAACCTTTACAAATCGGATAAATTTGGTTATAATACTAGTGAATTATTTCACATATACGCAGGTATGAGATCCCATCCGTAAAATGGAGGGAGTAACTCTCTTCCTGCAATTTAGGGATGGGTTCCAACCCAGAGGCAAATATGAACATACAAAGACTCCCCCACGTTGTGATCGTCGGTGCAGGTTTCGGTGGCTTGCAGGCCGCTCAAAAGCTGGCGAAAGCCCCCGTCCGTATCACTCTTATTGACCGGCAAAACTATCATCTCTTCCAGCCGCTGCTCTACCAGGTTGCCATAGCCGGATTGGTTCCTTCTCAAATCGCGTATCCGCTCAGGACGATATTCCGCCACCAGAAGAACCTGACTTTCCAGATGGGAGAAGTGACAGGCATTGATTTCGACTCGCGTTACATCAAGATGAACGGGTCGGTCATTGCTTATGATTACCTGATCCTGGCCATCGGTGGACAGACCAATTTCTTCGGCCTGCAATCCATACAACAGAACAGCTTCCAATTGAAGGGCATCGAAGGCGCCGTGGCAACACGCAACCATCTATTGGAGATGTTCGAGAAAGCCAGTCTCGAGGCAGACGCCGACAAACGCCGGGCCCTTTTGACCTTCGTGGTCGTCGGCGGCGGACCGACCGGCGTGGAAACCGCCGGCGCACTGGCCGAGTTGATCAGCCATGTGCTGACCAAAGATTATCCACAAATGGACTTGAATGAAGTCCGCGTCTTGCTGCTCGAGGCGGCCGACCATCTGATGGGGAATTACCCGGAGGTACTACGCAAAGCCACCTTCGACCTCCTGTCCGGCAAGCACGTGGAAATATGCCTGGCTACGAAAGTGTCTGATTATGACGGGAACCGTGTCACGCTGGGCGACGGCAGGCAAATTGAAACCCGCACCCTGCTCTGGACAGCCGGCGTACGCCCGGCCGACCTGACAGGTCAACTGGGAGTCAAGCGGGCCGCGTCCGGGCAGATCATGGCAGAAGCAACCCTGCAATTGCCGGGTCACGCTGAGGTCTTTGTCATCGGCGACGCGGCCCGGCCCAACCAGGGCAACGGACAAACGCTCCCGATGCTGGCAACGGTCGCGCAGCAGCAGGCCAAGGCTGCGGTCTCGAATATTCGAAGGATGCTCAATGGAAAGGATCCCGAAGCGTTCGTTTACAAGGATCCCGGTTTGCTGGCGACCATCGGGCGCAATGCCGCGGTAGCCCACATTTGGGGCTTGTCATTCAGCGGCTTTATTGCCTGGGTGATCTGGGTGGGGCTGCATATTTTTCGCATTATCGGTTTTCGCAACCGACTGTTGGTGCTGATCAACTGGGCTTGGGATTATATTTTCTACGACAGCCAGGTGAGACTGATCACCGGGGAATAGGGAAGCCCGATCGAGTTAATGCGAAAATCGTAAACAAGCCAAAGGCATTGACCAGAAAATGCATGAGCATGCCGGGGAATATGGAATTGGATTTCTGGTATAGATAGGAAAATACGTATCCCAACACAAAGGTTGGGACAAGCACGGACAACTGGAGATGCGCGGCCGCAAAGATAGCCGAACTTAATAAGGCCGCTTTCTGGTAACCATAGCGCTGGCGGAAGCCGGCGAAGAGGAAACCTCGGAAGAAGGTTTCTTCCACAATGGGGGCAACGACCACACCTGTGAAAATGAATGAATAGGGTGTGGATAACGTGGCCAGAAGCCTGGCTATTTCGTCGGCTTGAATGTTTTTACCGAACTTCAAGAATAAGGTGTTATTCACGACGGTAACCACATAAGAAGCCGCTACGAGGACGCACCCAATCGCAAGAAAACGACTGTCGAATCTCCGGTAGCCGAGCAACCTATAATCTGCGTATCTGATGGACAGGATGATCACGACGGGGAAGATATAGACCAGCTCAAGAAACACCACGATGAAAGTCCCATATACTCTTATGGGCTTAAACAGCAGGACCATCAGGACGAACGCGATCTGGATAACTACCAATAATCCGACACCGATCCAGGTATCGTCAAATGACCAGGGCAGGGTAGTATCTATGTTGGGGATTGTCATTCCGCTTTCATCTCTCGATACAAGAGCCAGAGTCCTTTGCGATCATCCACATTCTTCATGGCGCGGTCATAGGTCAGGTCAAAGATCTGGCCTGTGTCCACGCGTACCCGGAAAAAGAAGCGTCCCACGTTTAGCGAGCCGCGACCTGAGGCCACTTCGGCGTGGCTTGGGCGCATGTTGCGCGCTGCGCGTCCGCGGCGGGTGAAGTCGGTCCACTCGGAGAGTTTTTCGACGACAACATATGTTTGATTTTTCCACACGAAGCTTTCAGGGCAGGGCGGCGATTTTTCATGAACCGGTGGAGCTTTGAAGAAGACTTCTATGGGCTGGTCCAGGAAGCGCAGAGGCTGGAGCTCAGAGGTATTCAAGGGATACTACTTTTCCGTCAATTATCCCGGCCCTCTTCGATCTCAAGATGGAAGCGGTGCAGGAAACGATGGAAGATCGGTGCGATCAAGACACCCACTGCCACCAGGAAGACCATCCCCGAGAACAAAGCATAGAAAGAGGCGAATAACTTGCCTGCCACGGTTTGCAGGGGAGCTACCGGTCCCATGCCGCCCAGGATCATGGAGGCATTCAACAGCGAATCGATCCACGACAGGCCTTCCAGATAGTGATAGCCCAGGATCCCGATGCCCAGCGAAACAAGGATGATACCGGCGGCAAGCAGGCCAAAGCGCATGCTGCGCTTCAAGAATTCACTGGTGCTTGCCAGCGGCTCGTGGCTATGTTCGAAATTATTCAGCATCTCAGCCTCTGTTTACTTCCAGTCCCAGAACCAGAATGCCAGTCCTTTATACTCGCCCCACTTCTCAAACCTCTTTTCCACTTGTTTGCCGGTAACGGGCTTGCCCCGGTACCATTCAAGCGAAACCATCTTCATTGCGTAGGAATCGACCGGGATGAAATCGGAGCGACCAAGGATCATCAACAAGTTGGCCGCCGCGTAGGGACCCACGCCCGCGATCTTCATCAATTCTTTGCGCAGTTCGAGCGTGCCCAGAGAGGAAGTCTTGAACGCCTCCAGGTCCAGCTCGCCGGAGGCGGACCGCACGGCTAATTTGTGAATGTAGGGCGCCCGATAACCGACGCGGTTCACTGCGCGCAGGACATCAGGGCTGGACGCGGCGATCCGGGCAGGGTCCGGGAAGGCCTTGAAATCGGTGCCTGTCAAGGGGTCCCCGAAAGAATTGATCAAATTGAGGTTCATGCGTTTTGTCGCCGCCCATAAGGTGTTGGTGGTTAGTATGGTTTTCAAGACGTCTTCGAAGAACGTCGGTGAGCGCAGAACACGGCCGCGGGCCAGATCCCGGACATGCTTCAATTTTGGTTCTTTGTGCACGGTTTTGTAAAAGGTTTCGAAGTTCTGATCCAGGCCGAAAATCCAGCTTACCTTTTCAGCAATCTCGTTCTGCTCTGCCTTGTTTAGTCTACCAGCTATATAAACGATAACTCCCTGCGGGCTTCCGGTAATCCGGTAATCCACCACGCGGCCGTTCGAAAGACAATCTGTGTAGGACAAAACCTGTTCGGTTTCGTTAAACTGAAAGGGTGCAAGCTGCACCCAACCGTGGGAATTGACCACAGACAAGAAGTTGAAAGGCGGGCGGGCAGTTAGGCTGATGTTCATGTTGTTTTCGTTATTTTCCTGCTATCTTAGCACAAATGTGCGGAGATGAAAATGCGGCCATTCAGAGTTTTTTTTGAGAACATGAATCATCTACATCCTGGAGACAACCGCGATTCAATCCGATAGATGATCAGGAGGTTTCAATCTATGTCGGATCGATATAGGTCTCTGCGGACAATGAATATGATTATCCTGGTGATGGCTCTCAGGTCCGGCCTTAGAAGCGTACAGGGGTTTGGAGTGCTGAGCTTCCTCGGCATTGCCATTGCAGCCGGAGGCGGCTTTCTTTTCGTCCTCTCCGGTTTTCAGGATGACCATGCCTCGCATGCCATGGCTACGAATTTTATCTTGTCTTTCGCCTTCCTGTTCCTTGAACTCTATAATATGAGACCGAATCCAAGAGTAAAAGCTCACCAAACCGGGGGAGATTGACTGCGCTGTACAGTACGTGTTAAGAGCCATAAAAGGGAAGTAAGCAGGTTTGAAAGAACGTATACACCGAGCGTTGAAGAAGCCACCGCGTGAGGCGTTTTTCGTTGATACGCAATGCTTTAGTTTCTTCGGCGGCCAGGGAAAAGCACAAACTCAGTAAGGACGACTGCCATGACGATCAGCGTCAGGAAGTCAAAAAACAGAATAAGTCCCCACCAACGCGGCACGGCAGCTAACAATCCAGCTATTGCCAGGCCTGCAATGACGCCGCAAGCTTGAGCGGTGCTGCGCCCCAGGTCGTTCAGTGGCTGGTTCGCACGCAGCCATATGGCCGCACCCAGCAGAGAACTCATGAAGCCCGTAAAGAGCAGCAAACCGAACGCTTGTAGTCCGGTCAGGCTGAACAGACTTAAAACAAGAATACCGCAGGCACCCTGACGCGAGGGCAAATCACGGTAGCGCGATTGCAGGATATTAACCAGGATGAGCCTGCCGTATATTATTTCTGAAGGATCTACTGTCCACCGAAGGGTCTGTTTTTCATGAGCAGCGAGAGACAGGGTCTGGCTTAGCTGCTGCTGGCCCTCCGTGCGGCTGATCTCCGCCGTAACTACCGGACTGGTCTCTTCATCCAAAGTATTAGTGATAGCCGCGCTAATGGTACCTGTTTCGGAGGGCGACAGAATGAAAGGACAATTAATTCCCAAACCGTCATCGCCGATTTGCGGGGTGTAAGTCCTGGCCTCTATTTCGCCCCATAGCACTCCTCCCGAAAGGAATAGTATCAACAAAATGCCGGCCAGAAAGATCAACCCACCTACCAGAGATAATGCCAATCGTTTCATGACGGCCATTTCAGCCTTGTCTACGGTGCAGCCACCAGAATGAAATGCTTTGAAGGACGATCACGACCAGGATGGCGACAGTGAAAGATGGGAGCATTCCTGCCGGTTGAAGCATAATGGCTAAGACAAAAAAGAAACTTGCAAAGGAGAACAACCCCATTAACAAGCCGCGCAGCACATTGACCGTGGCGTCCAACCCATATTGATGATGCGCGAATGCTGCCAGGGTAGCGGTGAAGATCGGAAAGGGGGCCAATAACCCGGTCAGGCGAGGACCAAAGGCAGGTGCAAGACCGGTGATCAGCACCACGAAAACTGTCGCGATCAACATGCGTAAAGGGATATCCCAGCGCGCCGGAAGGCTGTCTGTCAGGGCTGCCGATCTTACCGTATGTGGCAGCAGTCGAATTGCAAGGGTAAAGGCCAGAAACACCAGGAGATAAAGCGGCACAAGCGGGAAGGTCAGTTTTTGAAGCACGCCGGTGATAACCGCAAAGGTCAGGACGGAAACGCCCAATGTCGGCAGCCACTTCCAGTGTGCGGCCAGGCGCGCATAGCACAGCACAAATGCCGCCTGAGAGAAACCACCCGCCAGTGTTCCCGAAGCAGAGCTGGCTGCGAAGGCGGGGCCGTGCGTCAGCGCCAGGAAGAAGGTAATCGGACCGGTTGTAAGCGGAAGGGCCACAAGCCATCCGCTGATGGAATGTCCCCAGCGACGACCGGCCAGGCTGGCGGTGCCGATCAGTGCAGGCGTAATCACGAGTTTAAGCAACAAGGTATTCATGAGCTTAAGCCCCCAAAGTTTCGGGGGCTGTCAGGAGCTTATCGTAACTTATTGTATCAATTAGCGCTATGCACTTTACGGGGGCAGATTCTTTCGCCCTCTGATTCTGCCGGGCTCTCACCGAACGTCTGACAATCCTGAATATACGAATTTCGATAAGCGGTTCCCTTTTCTTGCCGGCTGCAAGCGACTGCGCAAGGATTGTGCTTCGCGAAAGTCAGCAACTACTTTAGGCTGCTCGTATGGCGATATTAGCCACCCTGGGCTCGGCAATCCGAAAGTAATCCTCCATTTTCATGAAGATGGAACGGTCCAAACGGCCGGCGTTGAAAACTACTTCCTCATTCTCCCGGATCAGGGGGTCGGCCAGGACGATCAGCTGGTCATTGAATGAAAATGGCGGGATCGAGCCGATCGCGCAGCCGGTCAATTTCTCGGCTTTTTCCCGCCCCGCAATTGCGATACCCTCTGCGCTGAACTGAACCTTGATCCCGGCTAAATCGACTCGGCAATCACCAGGGACATTGGCGAGACAATAAATATTATCTTTTTTGTTCAGCCTGACTTGCACCACAATGGACTTGATGGCCTGTTGGATGCGATTGCCGCGCAGCTGGCTTATGACTTCGGTATGGCCTTCCGGCTCATGCTCGAGAATCCTGTAGACCGCACCTTGACGATCAAGCAAGGCACGCAGACGTTCGTGGATATCGGAAGGGTCGCTACTCATAACTTGAAGGAAGCCGTTGAATTATTTCGCCGCGTAGACGGCATACCCGCGGGCGGGTGCGAAGAAGGGGCCACGTCCATCAGAACCTGTGGATTGATTATCGGGGCGCGAACGATCATTTTTTCCCCACCAGGCTACAGGTTCAAAAGTGGTGTTTTTCCATTGAGTGCCCACCCATATGCCGCGCCAATCGTCGCCGCGGTTATTCAGTACGTAGATCAGCCCCGGCTTATCCTGGAAGCCGGTACGCTGCATGACGTAAACGTCATCGTCGAGATACAAGGTCTCAGCCGCGCCACCTGCGTATTTCTCATGCGCTTTGATAAGGGCCGCAATGCCATTGGGCGTATTCAACAGCGCAAGGTTGTAGTTAAAGTAGTCGTGCCAGAATACGCAGGGATAGCCCTCATGCGTCAGTATGTAGCTGTAGGCGAGCAGCTTGTCGTTGACGATGGGGCGGCCCTCGTCACGCAGATCGTGGTTCTCAACGAAGGTGACAGCCCATTGTGGCTGTTTCTGCAAGACCGTCCCCCACGTTGCCAAATTGCGCAGGCTGAAACCGTATTGATCGCAAAGCGCTTTCAGCATTTCGCGCAAGGGGAAGTCGAAAGCATCCACCGGGTTGCTGTTTGAGAAATTGGCGAGATCCACCCAGCCTTCGATTGCGCGGGCGTTATCCCAGAATTCTGCCACGCCGTAAATCGTGAAGGGCTGGCCCGCGCGCAAGTAGCGATATTCCTGAATGGCCGTGATGGTGTTTGCGCCGTAGCCCTTGACAAAGTCGTACCGGAAACCATCGAAGCCGACCCTTTCGATCAGCCAGCGCGCCAACTTCAGCAGTTCGGCATAAACGTAAGGATCGCGGTGTGAGAGATCGGGCATGTCGCCAAAGGCCATCTCGTCCCATGACTCGTACATATTCGGGTGAAAGCATTGCCAGTTGCGCGGGAACTTTCTGCTCTTGGGATCGAAGTGTGTCCAACGCGTCTGCCCCGTGATCGGGTTGACCTCCTGCGCGTCCGCGCCAGAGTTGTGGTTAATGACGATGTCGGCAATGACCGACAAGCCGTTCTGGTGGGCTGCTTTGATGAGCGCCAGCAGTTCTTTCCGGGTACCGAACCAGGTGGGGATTGTGCCTTTCTGATCGAACTCACCGAGGTCGTAATAATCATAAGGGTCGTAGCCCATTGAAGGTCCCCCCAGATTCGCGGCTTTGTGAACCGGTGGAAGCCACAACGCGGTAAACCCGGCTTCTGCCAATGCAGGGATTTCCTGGCGGATGGTGTTCCACCATTGGAATTCCTTGCCCTCCGCACGCGGACAATCCCAGTAAAAAGATTGCAGCATAACGCCCATGGTCTCTCTCCTTTTACGATGGCGTAATTGTAATGGAAAAAGAAAGGGCTGGCTCTAGGAAGCCAGTCCTATCATGTTTATCGAATGCCTTTTGGCTTCAGACACTCTGTTTCTTTTTCTCCAGCCACTTCAAAGCCTCACGCGCGCTAAGAGGCTGCAAAGGGGTTGCTGTCACGAAGTCCCGGACGCCCTGCGGATCGATACGGGTGTATTGCCGGAGCGCCCAGCCTATCGCTTTGTTGATGAAGAATTCCTTCGAGCCAAGGTTCTCGCGGATGATTTCACACAGCAATTCGAAATCTGTATCCTCTTTGTATCCGAGCTGGAAAAGAATGGTCGCACGGCGCAGCCAGAAATTGTCTGACTTGCGCCACTTTGTGAGATACTTCTTCCGCACCTGTGGGTAGCGCTTGAAATGCACGCCCAGGGTGCCGGCGGAAATCGTATCCACAGTGTCCCACCACGACTTAGTGACGAGCAGATACTCCAGCGTTTCGATGAACTCCGGCGTGAGCTGTTTCTCAAACTTTTCCAACAGATCATTGGCGGCATATTGAAATTCACGCTGAGGCAGCGCCCAAAGGTCACGCACGATCAAATCAAGATCGGCTATGGGGGGAAGCCCATGCTCATGGATATGTTCTTTTAGCAGTTTTCCCATCATGGGGACTTTGATGCCCAAATATTCGAACTGGTCACGCATGTAACGCTTCATGGGCGCGGCCTGTTTGGGATCTGCGTGGGTCGAGAAAAGAACACGAATGGATTTGGCGTACGGGTGCATTGAAGTCCCTCCCTGAAAGAAAACGGCTTTGGTTCCTAGTTCCCTCTGCTTGCCATGCTGGACAGGAAATAGGTTTGCGCCGGCAGGAGCAAATGCCTGCGTCGGCCGTGTGTATAGAACGTCGTGCAGGACGAACGCGGCAGGCGCTTGATGGACGCTGAATCATATAACAGGATGGATCTGTCCGTGATGGTCTCGATGACCGTCCAATGGTCATGATAGCCATTCAATCCCAGGATCACTGCCCGGCCCGGAGTTCCATCCAGGAAATTTTGTATGGACTTCCAGAAGGTATCCAATTCAGGGGTGGGTACACCGCGCCAGGGGATCTCGACGTTTGAAATCCGTTCCCCCACCACTCTTTCCAGGATCAACAACATTTGCCTGTGGATGACCCCGCCAATCAAAAGCTTTGATAAAAGCCTCTTGCGGGAAAGGAAATGCACCACATCATCGAATAATTGCTGGGCCTGTTCATTGGAAGAATGATTAATAAACCTTTCAGCATTTACGATGCTGTACAGGCCGCACAGCGAATCAAGGCCGCCCTGTTGAAAGGGCGGCAAAGTGGGGTTTGGTCTGGTGTATACGTACATATTCGATCTTTTGACCTCAGGGTTGTGTGATTAGACGGGTAATCCAACTAAGATAATGGGGGTTCCTTTATCGTGCCGACGTTTGGAAGAGCGCCACTTACAAGGGGAACAAAATACCTGCGGAAACGATATCAGTTTTATTTCCAAAGGCTAAACGGTCAACAAGCAGAAATCCAGCCAGGAATGCCCTATATTTTGGACGTGCGGTCAAAATCCCTGGTTATTTGCCATATGTGGCGCCACTAAATCTGACCGTTTTTTCAAAAAACTGCGCCTAAATGGCCACATATGCTGCTCTGGGCGAGCAGGCTAAAGAGTAAGTGCAGTTATTATAAAGAACATTTGTTCTATAGTCAAGGATCGCCCGGCCGTTTGATAAAGCGCTGGGTAGAGCCCCATTCTATCGGAAAATAAACAGGACTGGTAGTGCTGAGCCAATTCTGCAATAAATCAGGGGATGGCGGAGGCGGAATAGAACTTCCAATTCAGACTCGAATTGCCTCTTTTAGAGAGGCATACGACTGAAGCAGGACATCCTGTTCCTGAACCAGGAGCGGGCTTCCTGCCGGCTTGCCGGCATTCACCCACAGATCGGAATACAGCATCCCCTGAGCTCGCCGGCGGGCAGCTTCCTGCACTTTCGCCGGGCTGACACCGTAGACCTCTGCATACAGGGCGGCCAAGGCATCAACCAGCTCCTGATTCTCAGCCTTCCCAAACAATTTACGATGAACGCTCCACCAGTTGACCTCCAACTTTGCGGCGAGAGCCACGTCGAAGTCCTCGCGGTGGACATTCTTGATAAATTGATAAAAGCGCCTTATGTAAGCTTCTGCCGCCGGCACATCGTTCTCAGGGAAAGGCGCAAAAGCCATCTCGCCGCGCGCCACCAGATAGGCGCCATAGGCGGCCTGAAGCCATGAAAGGCCAAAGGTCTCCTGCACCAGGCTCACCGAAACGCGCAGTAGTTTTAGCCAATCCTTTTCGTAATAGGCAACGTAATTCTCTTTCTCGTAGTGCGCAATTTTGTGCGGATCAAAGTTGCGCAGGGGATTGTCGGGCTTCATCTTATAACCTCTTGAGCAGATTGAATCCTTGGGATTTGCGGGAATTTTACCGCGCGAAAGAAAAAGACTGGCATAACCATGCCAGTCCAAAGGGCCTACTCAAATTTCAGGTTAACCCGGGTGCCGGTTGCGTTGGTCGAAAACGCCTGCTTCAAGGCAGACCCTCGCAACCTGCGGATCGAAGTGCTTCCCGGCCTCGGACTTTAAGTATTCGATCGCTCTTTCCTTCGGCCAGGCTTTGCGGTAGGGGCGATCAGAAGTGACTGCATCCCACACATCTACAATCGCAAAAATCCGGGCCGGGAGTGGGATTTGTTCGCCCTGCAAGCCACGCGGATAACCTGTGCCATCCCATTTCTCATGATGGCAGTAGGGGATATCAATGGCCGATTTCAGGTATCGTATGGAGGAGAGCAGCTCGAAGGCAAGCGATGGATGCTTCCTCATGATGGTCCATTCTTCGTCCGTCAGCGCAGCCGGTTTGAGCAGAATTGCATCGGGGATACCCATCTTGCCAATGTCATGCAGCAGTGCACCGCGGCGGATATTGACCAGATCATCATCCTTGATTCCAAACAGGCCTGCCAACTCCACGGTCATTTCGGTGACTCGCAGTGTATGACCCTCGGTTTCTTTATCGCGCAGGTCCATGGCCCGCGACCAACCTTCGATGGTGGCGTCATAGGCCAAGGTGAGGTCGATATTGGAGCGCTGCATGTTATCAAACAGCTGTGCATTATCTATCGCCAAGGCAGCCTGGCCGGCCAGGGTGTTAAGGAAATCAAGCCATTCCTGATCGATTTTAAGGGGGGTCCTATGGTAAACCTCCAGCACCCCTTTGACACTTCCCTTGGCAACCAGAGGCACACCCACATAGCACGCAAAATCCTCACCTGCCAGGTAGGTATTTAAGAACAAATCGTTTGGTTGAGCCTTTATATCCGGTATCTGAAGCAGTTGGCGCTCCAACGCAACGCGACCGGCATGGCTTTGGCCCAAGCGCACGCTGGCTTTCTCGACAGACCTGGTGCGGAAACCAACCCCTGCGCTGTACTCCAGGTATAGATTGGCGTTGTTCAACAAGAGCACGTCGGCCGCATCCACTCCCAATTCTTTAATGACCTGCCTGAGGATCATGGTCAGGCTGTTAGGCAGGTCGAAACTGGAGGTGATCACCTGGTCAATCGTTCTAAGGGCGGCAAGGCGCTCCAGCTGTTGTTTGATCCTTTTTTCGGCCAGCCTGCGTTCGGTGATGTCCAGGGTCGTGACAATGACCTTCGAGTAATCACGTTCATGACCCGGAGCAACGGACCAATTCAAGCTTATTTCAATCGGATCGCCGGAAAGGGTTTCACTGGCGCCTTCCCAACTATTACCCGTCTTTCCCTGCGCAATGGCCATGAAATCCTCAAGAATATGTTCCAGTTCGGCGCCGCCAAGAACCTGCTGCGTACTTTTAAATAGATCTTCCTTGTTCCCCGCGCCATATAATTTCAAGGCGGCCTTATTGGCATCCAGGTAGCGGATCATGGCGGCACATTCGAACAGGGCCTTCGGATGAGTTTTGAAATATCCAAGCAGGTCGGTTAGACCCTGTCGTTTCAACGAATCCAGATAATTTTTGAGCGCGGAATAATCCTGCTCCCAGATTGCCACCGGCGTATCTTCAAATAATGCGCGGTAGCGCTGGCGGCTCTCCTGCAGAGCTTCCTCCGCCCGTTTGCGTTCGGTGATATCAATGCCAAAAGAGATCAACCCAACGATGTCGCTCCCTTCGTACAGAGGGCTGTTCTTCCATAAAATGTCCCGTTCTTCGCCGTGCTTGGTGAGAATGGGGTTTTCATAGCCTACCGGGGTCTCGCCTTGGATCGCCAGCCGGTCGAGTTCCCGCCAGACACTCGGATAGCGTTCTCTAGGCACTAATTTTTCACCCCAATTTGTTCCAATAACCTCGGACAGACCGTAACCCGTGATTTCTTCGGCCGCTTTGTTAATTTTCTGGATATTTCCAGCATTGTCCAATTGGATAAAGATCACATTCGCCGTTTGAATGACCTGTTCGGCAAAGTCTTTAGCCTGTTGCATTGCGGCGGCAGCCCGTTTGCGTTCAGTGACGTCGATCTGACTGCCTTCATAAAATAGAGGATTCCCTTTTTCATCGCGGACGATATGATTATGATCTTCCGTCCAAAATGTGGTTCCGTCCGCGCGTTTGACTTCCGCTTCGAAGCCAGAGACAACACCGGTCTTTATGATTTCGCTCTTGAACTTCCGGTCGGAGGCAGGATCGACATAAAGGTCAAGTATGTTCGCGGCCAGCAAATCCTCCCGGTTCTTATAACCGAACATATCAACCATCGCCTGGTTGGCATCCAGCAGGCGTCCATCGGCCGAAGTCCGATACAGACCGATGGGCATATTTTCAAACAACGTCCGATAATCCTGCTCTGATTTAGCCAGCGCCGCTTCGGCCCGCTTCCGCTCGGTGATATCGATCATCGAAATGATCACCTTCGCCAGGGATTTCTCGTACCCGGGGGCTGCAGACCAATTCAATTCGATATTGATCAGCCTGCCATCAATTGTTTTATTAATCCCTTCCCAACTGAACCGCATTCTACCTTCCGCAATGTTTGTAAATTCATTCTGGAACTCCTGGTTCTGCTCCACACTAAAAACGTCTGCCAGGTTTTTGATCAAGTCTTCTTTTTGATTTGCCCCAAACATCTTCATAGTTGCCTTGTTGACATCCAGGACCTTTATTAAAGCTGTCAGCTCGGCAGCTACTCCCGGGTGGGATGTGAAATACTCCTGAAAGTTCGCTATCCCTTCTTCGCTCAAGGCATCCAGCCGCTGCCTAACGAGGGAAAAATCCTCTTCCCAAAGCGAGATGGGCGAATCCTCGAACAAGTCTCTATAACGACTCTCACTGGCCTGCAGCGCCTCTTCTGCCAGTTTGCGCTGAGTTATATCCTGGCTGACGCCATAATATCGGATAATGCGACCCTGTTCATCACGATCAATGTGAATAATTGCCAGGATATAACCCACTCCCCCATCTCGATAAAGAATACGATGCTCCCGCTGTATATGGTAGTGCCGGTCGGTGGAAGCCAGCCCCCTCTGGATGGCCGCGGCGACCGAGGGTGCATCTTCCGGATAAACAAAGCGTTGAGCATATTGAGCCGACGATATCGAGTAACCGCCTTCCCGTTCCGCCGTTGTATGGAAAATCGAGTAAAAGTTGTCGTTGAAAAGAAACAGGTCGTTTTCGACGTCGTACTCCCAATTGGCAAGCCTGGCGATATCCAAGGCCTCTGACAACAGATCCGCGGTATGCTGAGTCACCGCTTCCGCCCGTTTGAGCTCCGAAATATCGCGGAGAATGCTGCCCAGCATAAAGCCTTTATCCGTCTGGACCGGAAAGGCCAGGGATTGAGTCATCAAACAACTCCCGTTCGAGCGTTGGATCGCGGCTACAGTTAAATTGTTCAAAATTGTCCCCTGACCGGTAAGCAGAGCTGCCTGCAAACCGGCTTTAACGCGTTCGTAGTTTTCCGTGGACTTAAACTCATCGGGTGCAGACCGGAATTGCACATCCCATAGGGGTCTGCCGATCGATTCATCACGGGAATAGCCGGTCAGTTTTTCCGCGCCGTTACTCCACTGGATAACAATTCCCTGCTCATTGGCCAGCATAATGGCATCTTCCGATTGCTCGAGGAAGCTGCGCAAAATGCTCTCACTCTCGCGCAGCGCCTCTTCCGCCTGCTTGCGCTCGGTGATGTTGCGGTTGACACTAAGGATCGCTTTTCTCCCGTGGTATTCGATCAACGAGCAGTTGATCAGGAAATGGATCGCCTCTCCGTTTTTATTGATATGAACGCTCTCAAAATTATCTTGAGGCCGGCCTTCCAGCATGGCCTGTATGTGCATCTCGCCTTTTTGGACATCCTTAGTCAATTTCTTCAGGCTCATCCCAACCAGTTCAGCGTGGTCGATGCCATAGGCTAGAGACGCGGCTGCATTGGCTTCCAGGATGATCTCTTCCTCCGGCTGGAAGATCAAGATCACGTCATTAGCATTGTCAAAGAGATGCCGGTAATCGGTCTCGGATCTTTTGAGCTCTTCTTCAGCTTTCCTGCGCTCGCGTCTCTCCTGGGCCTGGGCGAGCTCACGCTCCACGGCCGGAACAAGGCGGGCCAGATTGCCTTTGACCAGATAGTCGTGCGCGCCCGATTTCATCATGACCACTGCGGTCTCTTCGCCGATCATCCCCGACACAACAATGAAAGGAATATCCAACCCCTTTTCGTGCAGAAGTCTGAGAGCCGCGGGGCCATCGAAATTTGGCAAGCTGTAATCGGAGATCACAATGTCCCACGACTGCTTCTCCAGGGCGGCGCGCATCTGCTTGGCAGTTTCCACCTGTTGGTAAACCACCTCATAGCCCGCCCTATGAAGCAGGCGGACGATCAACTGTGCGTCGCTTTCTGAATCCTCGACGATCAAAACCGAAAGGGGGGTGGGCATGCTTACCTCATTTGGCCGGAGGCGGCTCGTTCAGGACCAACCAATACAAGCCCAAATGCTCCACAGATTCCACGAATTGCTTGAAATCGACCGGTTTACGAATATAGCTGTTGGCACCCAGATCGTAACTCTGCGCCACATCCTGCTCTTCCTTGGAGGTGGTCATAATAACCACCGGCAGGCGATGGGTGCGCTGGTCAGCCCGCACCTGGCGCAGGACCTCCAGGCCATCCACGCGCGGCAACTTCAAATCTAGCAGTACCAGGGCGGGTATCTCACTTACATCCCGGCCTGCATACTTTCCGCTGCCAAATAAATAATCGAGGGCCTCCTGGCCGTCCTCAGCCACAACCAATTCGTTGGCAAGATGGCTCTTCGCAAGCGCCCGTTGGGTCAGCCCAACATCACTGGGATTATCTTCCACCAATAGAATAACTTTGGAATTCATATCTTCTCCTCGATGGTAAAGAAGAACGTTGCGCCTCCACTTGGAGCCGACTCGGCCCAGACACGCCCGCCGTGACGGTGGATAATGCGCTGCACGGTCGCCAGCCCGATGCCTGTTCCGGGAAATTCAGAGGTTTTGTGCATGCGTTGAAAAGCCCCGAACAGCTTTTTTGCATAAGCCATATCGAAACCCGCGCCGTTATCACGCACAAAGAAAACTCGTTCGCCCTCCAAGTTCATCTGTCCAAATTCGATGCGTGCCCCCGGGGTCTTGCCGGTGAACTTAAAGCCGTTGCCCAACAGGTTGGTGAGGGCAACGTCCATCAGGCGCGCATCGGCTTTGGCTTGCAGGTCGTTCTGAATAATGAATTCCACCTGCCTTTGGAGTTCGCCGGCCTGTAATCGGGCCGCAATGGATCGGGCGAGGGCGCTCAGATCCACCTGGTCTGTACTCATCTCTGCCCGCGTAATGCGCGAAAGCTTCAGCAGGTCATCTATCAGCTCACCCATGTGCTGGGTCTCGGCACGCACCCGGTTGATATATTCTTTTCCCTGTTCGTCAAGCTGGCCGCCGTAATCCTCCAACAAGGCCAGGCTCCAACCGTCAATGCCGCGCAGCGGCGCGCGCAGGTCGTGTGAGACCGAATAAGAGAAGGCATCCAACTCATCAACGGCTTTGCGTAGCGCTTCCTCATTTCGTTTCCGTTCCGTGATATCCCGGGAAATTCCAAAAGTGCCCTTGATCTTATCCTCCCTATCGCGCAGCGGAACTTTCGTCGTTGAAACCCAGGTGCCGTGACCGTCAGGCCAGATCACCCACTCTTCGAAGTCCACCAGGGGCTTGCCAGATCGTATTATTTCCTGTTCTTCCTCATAAGAACGCTGAGCATGAGGAAAAAAGTCAAAATCAGTCTTTCCCACGACCTGGGCCGGATCGCTAAAACCCATTGCCTCAGCCTGAGCCCTGCTGTTTTTGATAAAGCGACTCTCGGCATCCTTAAAATATATCTGGTCTGGCATATTATCTAATAGGGTCTGAAGCAACATATTAGACTGGGAAAGCGCTGCAGTTCGTTCTTGAACCTGGAGCTCCAATTCGTCATGCGCCTTTTGCAATTCCTCTTCTGCCAATTTTCGATCGGTGATGTCCCGACCATAGAGGTTCACGTAGCTTTCGTCGATAATTGGAACGACCTCAAAAGAGAGAATCTGCGCGCCCATTGAAGATTCAACGCGTTGATTTGACCGGTTTGCAAGTACTTCCGTAACTTTCTTTCGCCAAAACGGTGGTGCTTCCCGTCCAATAGCTGTTTTCCAATCATCGAGCAGGGCCCGGCTGGAAGTATTCGCGTACGAGATGATGCCGTTCTCGTTTAACCTTAATACCGGGTACGGGTTCTCATCGGGAAACTTCGCGAGTTCCCTGATCTCAGCCTCTACTCGCTTGCGCTCGGTGATATCAAAAGAAAGGATGAACACCCCTTCGGGTATGGGTTGAATGCTGAGGCTGAACCATCCAATGTTTCCATTGGGGAAGACAAACTCATTCTCCATTTGGTGTGCGATTCGTGCTTCGAGGCAGCGCTTTATCACAGCAAATACTTCTGTGGTTTCAATGCCCGGCCACACATCCGTATATTTCTTGCCCAAGAGTTCTTCTTTGGGCCGGCGGTTGTGTTGTTCAGCTGCCGCATTAATATAAAGATAGCGCCAATCGAAGCCAATGACCTGGCAACCCTCCAGCATTTTATCGAGCAGACTTCGATAGCGAAGTTCCATATTATTAAAGGCTCTGGTTGATCCATGCTTCGATGCCGCCCTCTGAGATTTCCGCTTTACAGCAATCCCAGCATTTAGCCCCGTTTGTTTGTGCTGGCTGCTCCTCAACTTCTCGTTCTTTAACGTTTTTTTCATGGTGAGCCCCTTTGCTTTCAAGACCCAAGATCCATATAATATTACTCTTTTTTGCCCCAATATGTATATCAATTTGCGTGACAATTCTGGAGTTCTTTATAACGAAACCCAATAGGGCCTGCCCAATTAATCCCCGTGCTACTTTCAACTTGCCCTTTTTAGATTAAACTCATGATGAACTTATGCTTATTCATAAGAATCGCTTGAAGCAAAACAAACCAGAAGGAAATTCATCCAATGTTTGATTCGCCACATCGTCGTCTCAATCCCCTTACCGGTGATTGGGTACTCGTCTCTCCCCATCGCGGCCGCCGTCCCTGGTTAGGGCAGGTGGAAAAGATGCCGGCCCAAAACCTACCGGAATACGACCCCACCTGCTATTTATGCCCCGGCAACGAGCGCGCGGGCGGGATCAAGAATCCATCCTTTACAGGGACTTTCGTCTTCGATAATGACTTTGCTGCTCTTCTACCGGAGGTTGAACCTGAGCCCGCTGTGCCTGCTCTCTCGCTGCTCAATTTTAAGCAAGAGCGCGGCCTCTGCCGGGTGGTGTGCTTCTCTCCGCGGCATGACCTGACCATGCCGGAACTGGACCTGCCTGCCATCGAAAATGTTCTCAGAACCTGGGCAGAACAAAGCGCGGAACTTGGGTCGAAGGACTTTATTCGCAATGTCCAGGTCTTTGAGAACAAGGGGGCGCTGATGGGTTGTTCCAATCCACATCCCCATAGCCAGATTTGGGCCCAATCGGAACTACCCAATGAAATTTCCAAAGAACTCGAGACCCAGACGGCCTACTTCAACGAGCACCGGCATCTTCTTCTGCTCGATTATCTTGATGAAGAGAACCGGCAAGGCACACGCATCCTCTTTCAAAACCCGCACTTCACGGCCCTGGTGCCGTTCTGGGCGGTTTGGCCTTTCGAAGTCCTTTTGGTGCCCAATCGCCCGGCGGCATATCTTACAGACTTCAACCCCGAGGAAATCAGAGCCCTGGCTGAAATCATCAAACAGATGACCACCTGCTATGACAATTTGTTCGAAATTTCATTCCCGTATTCCATGGGCTTCCATCAAGCCCCATTCGACGATCGCCCGCACCCCGAATGGCAACTGCATGCACATTTTTACCCGCCCTTGCTGCGTTCGGCTGCCGTGCGGAAGTTCATGGTCGGCTACGAGATGCTGGCTATGCCACAACGCGATATCACACCTGAAAGCGCGGCAGAACGTCTGCGTTCGCTGCCGGGGACACATTATAAGCAGCGCAGGTAAGGAGAAGCATCAGAGTTAATGCACGCCGCTGCTATTTGTCTTTCATGCGGAGGAAGAATTTTGTGATCTCTTCTGAAGCTGCCGGGATGAGGGCCAGCCCCACTACGATCCCCCATTCCTGCAGGGAAAGAAAATGGGTATTGAAGATTGGCTGCAGGAAGGGAACGCTGCAGACTAACAAAAGCAGGGCAATCGAAGCGCCGACCGCCAATTGCATACTGCTGTTGGAGAAGACACCGATCTGAAATATCGAAGCATGTTCTGAACGGACCGTGTAAGCCCGGAAGAGCTCACACAGTGAAAGCGTGACGAAAGCCATAGTCTCTGCGGTCTGAACGTCCACGCCGCGCCAGTCATAATGCAGGATCAGCGCCAGAGGATTTGCTCCGGGACTCACTCCAATGCTCCAGGCTAATCCAAGGCCGAATGCAAACAGCACTGCACCGGCCTGCATCACGGTCTGGATCGCGATACCCAGCCCCATCGTCCGGTTGATGATCGGTTCCGTCCGCCCACGCGGCTTACGCGACATGATGTCCGGGTCGCCTTTTTCCAGCGCAAGCGCAAGCGCCGGGGCGCCATCCGTAATGAGGTTAAGCCACAACAGCTGGATAGCCGTCAACGGAGAGGGCAGCCCGGCCAGCGTAGCCAGGAAGATGACCATGATCTCGGCCACGTTGGAGGAAAGCAGGAAGAAGACGAACTTGCGGATGTTGGCATAAATGATACGTCCCTGCTCCACCGCGGCTACGATGCTGGCATAGTTATCGTCGGTAAGCACCATATCGGCGGTCTCCTTGGCCACGTCCGTGCCGGTGATACCCATTGCCACGCCGATATCCGCCCGTTTGATCGCAGGAGCATCGTTCACCCCGTCGCCGGTCATTGCCACAACCTCGTGGTTGGCCTGCAAAGCATCCACAATACGCAGCTTGTGCTCGGGCGAGACCCTCGCAAACACGTCCGTCTTCTCGATCTCACGCTTGAGCCTGGCCGCGCTCATCGCTTCGAGATCTGCACCGGTGGCGACTTTTCTTCCACGCTTCAACAGGCCAATGGACTCTGCGATGGCGCGGGCAGTATTGGGATAGTCGCCCGTGATCATCACAGTACGGATGCCTGCGCGGCGGGCTTTTTCGAGGGCAGGCTTCACTTCCTCCCGTGGCGGGTCGATCATTCCTACCAGGCCGGCAAAGACCAGGTTCTTTTCCAGGCTTTCGGTTTTGATCTCATCCGGATTATCCGGTACATCCCGCACCACCCGGTATGCCAAGCCAAGCACGCGCAGGGCATCCCCGGTCATTTCATCGTTTGCAAGCATGATCTCTTTGCGCTTCCTGGGCGTCAACCGCCTGGGCACGTCATTCATCGTCTGGTAATGCGTGCAAAATTCAAGCACGACATCCGGTGCGCCTTTGACAGCGATCACATCCTTATTTCGCGCAGTCTTATCATAGAATGGAGAGGCATCCTCGGGCTTCGGGTTTTTCACGTCATGGATGGTGATCATGCGCTTACGCTCAGAGTCGAATGGGATTTCGTTCTCGCGTGGATAATTCTTGTTCGTCTCCACGTGATACACACCGGCCTTGGCGGCAGCCACCAGGAGTGCGCCTTCGGTGGGGTCCCCGATAACGCGAAAGGTCTGTTCGGGCCCATCGTTTCCCAGGATTTCCAGTTCGGCGTCATTATTGAGCACGCCCAGCCAAAGGGCGGTCTGAGCGCCGGGATAATCGTCAATCTCGATCACCTCGTCACCTAATTTGAACTCTCCATGGGGGCCATAGCCCGTACCGGTAATAGCCATTAGAGTCCCATCCGACCACAAGCGCGTAACGGTCATTTCGTTCTGAGTGAGCGTACCGGTTTTATCGGAACAAATGACGGTAGCCGAACCGAGCGTTTCCACCGAAGCCAGTTTGCGGATGAGCGCATGGTGGCGGATCATCTCACGCATGCCGAGTGCCAGGCTGATAGTCACGACGGCGGGCAGCCCCTCCGGTACGGCGGCAATCGCCAGGCTGACCGCAATAATAAAGACATCCGTTATTTCTTTTACATTCCCTTTAAGATAGGAAAGGGGAGTAATAAACAAGTCACGGATGTCTGTGTAATTGATCAGGGCCGCCACAAAAACGACCGCAACGAGGAAAAGCGTACCGAGACTAAGGGTACGGCCCAACTGATCAAGCCGGCGCTGCAAAGGAGTGACTTCGGCCTCGACGTTTTGCAACATGCTGGCGATCAGTCCCAACTGGGTATGCATCCCCGTGCTTGTGACCACGCCGCGCCCACGACCATAGGACACAAGCGTACCCATAAAAGCCGTGTTCTTGCGATCGCCCAGAGGGACGTTCTTATCGAGGACGCTGGCAGCGTTCTTTTGTACCGGCATGGACTCACCGGTGAGGGAGGCCTCTTCGACCCGCAAATTAACCGCATCCAGGAGACGTACGTCCGCGGGAACATAATTCCCTGCCTCGAGGAAAACGATATCCCCGGGTACCAGGTTGCGGGCCGCAACGGATACCCGCCGCCCCGCCCTCAATGCATGGGCCTCGGGCGCGGCCAGGCGCTTTAGAGCGGCCAATGCCTCTTCCGCGCGCTGCTCCTGGATGATGCCCAGCACGGTGTTCAACACCACTATGGCAAGGATGGCAGAGGCGTCTATCCATTCACCCAAAAGAGCGGAAATGATCGAGGCCACGATCAGAAGGATGACCACAAAGCTATTTAATTGTTCCCACAAGATCACCAGGAAGCCGGGACGTGCGGCCTGCTCCAACTGGTTATGACCATACCGCTCCAGGCGCCGGGCAGCCTCTTCCGAGGTCAGTCCATCGTCGTGCACTTGCAAATCGCGCAGCACTTCTTCAGCATTCAGCGCGTGCCAGGGCTTCTGTTCTATGGTCCCGATATTTCCAACTTTAAGTTCAGCAGACATGAAAATCTCCTGAATAAATTGATCTGGAAGAAAAAGACCACCACGAGTATTCGTGGTGGTCTTGCCAACGCATGAGAGCGTATGAATTGCCGATGGCATTTCTGCCAATGATATGACGACAATCCATCCTGAGGGAGCCAGGCGGCTACTCCCCAACCAAAGCTGAGTTTATTCTGTTGGAATTAGAATGTCAAGCAAAAAAGTTCACAAAAGTATCAGGTTCTCCAGCCTGCTGAGGCTAACCTTCCGGGGTAATGCGCGTGCCCGCAGGGATTTCCGCGTTTTTTGGAAGGACCACTATTCCATCCCGAACAAACCAATTATCGCGGTCAAGATCGGTGCCACGGGGAAATGGACGGATGATCACGCCCTCGGCAATACGGGCATTTTTGTCGATGATGGCCCCTTCGATGTTGCAGTTAGGACCCACGCCGGTCGGAATGGAAGAAGGGCGCTTTCCGGGGTCGTAATAGTCGGCGCCCATGATGATGCTGTCTTTGATCTGGACTCCGGCTGCGACCTGGCTGCGGATTCCGACTACAGAGTGGGTGATTTCGGCATTTTGAACGCGGCACCCTTCGCACAGGAGAACGCTGCTTAACTGGCTGTTATTTACAATACTGCCCGGCAAATAACGGGCATGGGTATAAATTGGGAATTTGGGATCCGTGAAATTAAACGGGGGTTCCGCCGCGGCCATCTCCAGGTTTATTTCATAGAAGGCGCGAATGGTCCCAATATCCCGCCAGTACTCATCGAAACTATAACCATAAACCTTGTGTGAATGGACGGCCTCCGGAATGATATTAATGCCAAAGTCATCGTAACTGGGATGGTAGGTCAGTATATCGATCAAGACGTTAGTCTTGAATAGATAGATACCCATGGACCCGAGGAACGGGCGATCGTCATCCGGGCGGCTGACGAACCTATCCTGGGTTTCCCTGTCCTGGGGTTTTTCCACGAAGTCTGAAATGCGACCATCGGTTTCGCACTTCAAGATGCCAAGGCGGGTGGCCTCTTCACGCGGCACCGGATGAACGGCAACAGTTATGTCTGCATTGCTCTGCCAATGGAACTCGGCCATTTTGGCATAATTCATACGGTAAAGGTGGTCGCCCGCAAGGATCATGACGTGCTCTGCACTGGTGGACTGAATCTCAAAAAGCTGCTTGCGGACGGCGTCGGCCGTACCCTGATACCAGGTCGCAGAGGTAAGTGTCTGCTCCGCGGCCCAGATCTGCACCCATCCCGGATGGAAGGCATCGAAATTATAGGTCTGGGTTATATGACGATGGAGAGACACTGAATTGAACTGTGTCAGGATCGCAACCCGGAAAATTTCAGAGTTTATGCAGTTGCTGATGGGGATATCGATCAAACGATATTTGCCTGCAATCGGCACTGCAGGTTTGGACCGCATCTTCGTCAGGGGATAGAGACGGGCGCCGCGTCCACCACCCATGATAACTGCCAGAATATCGTTCGTCGAGGACATCCAGGGCCTCCGCCAGTGACATATTGCTACAGGACATTATTACCGATAATCCGCAGCCAGCACGGATCACGCCGATTTATCTCTGTTCACTGCCATCCCGCAGGCAAACCCGGTGACCAGCCTGGAAAGATAAAACCCCGGGTCGCTTCAAGTAAAAGGTGAAAAGCCGGAAATTTGTATTTCAGGCGGCTTTTTTGATCGACCGCTATACCAATAAACCATCATATAAAACAAAGCGCGAGAAGGCTAAAGGGCAGTCTCGCGCGGCGCGGAAGCGTGCAGGCGGGCAACGCCCGCGGTCAGATGTTATAATGCCGAAGGTGGGAATTGAACCCACAATCCCGAAGGAACACGATTTTGAGTCGTGCGCGTCTGCCTGTTCCGCCACTTCGGCTCACACTTTAGTATAACCAACCGAACCAACAAGGTCAAGATGAAACTTGGAATCATTGGACTGCCTCAATCAGGGAAGACAACCATCTTCAATGCGCTTACGCGCGGGGATACACCTACCACGGCCAGTGCGGGCCGTATTGAGGTTCATACCGCAGTAGTAGATGTACCGGACCCAAGGGTGGATAAACTCTCGGCCATGTTCAAGCCAAAGAAGACCATCTATGCCAAGGTGACCTATGCAGACATAGCCGGACTCGAAGGCGGTGTGGCAAAGAGCGGCATTTCAGGACAGTTGTTGAATCAACTCACACAAATGGACGGCTTCCTGTTGATTATCCGCGCCTTTGCCAACGATAACGTACCCCATCCCGCCGGAAGTGTTGACGCAAAGCGCGACGTCGAATCGATGCTGGGCGAGCTTTTACTCAACGATTTGATCGCGGTCGAAAGAAAGGTGGAACGTCTCACTGATGAACGCAAGAAGGGCGGCACAGATAAAGTAATCAATGAGCGCCAGACCGTTCTTTTCAATCGCCTGCACCAGGCCCTGAACGAGGGCACCCCCCTGCGCAAACTTGAATTCAATGCCGAGGAGTCGCGTGAGCTGGCCTCCTTTGGCCTGTTAACGCGCAAACCGATCCTGACGGTCTTTAACCTGGGCGAAAGCGGCACCGCTCCGTCGATCGAACTCGACCATCCGTCTGTATGCCTTATGGGCAAGCTCGAAATGGAAATCGCTCAACTCGACCAGGCGGATGCTGCCCTGTTCATGAAAGAATATGGCATTGAGGAATTGGGCCTGAGCAAGATGATCAAATTGTCGTACGATTTGCTGCAGCTGCAATCCTTTTTCACCGTGGGCGAAGATGAGGTGCGAGCCTGGACTGTTCAGCGCGGCGCTACCGCTGTTGAGGCAGCCGGCGCCATCCACACCGACCTGCAGCGGGGGTTTGTCCGGGCGGAGGTGATAGCCTGTGAGGATCTGCTCTCGCTGGGCGGCATGACCGAAGCCAAATCCAAAGGCAAACTCCGGCTGGAAGGCAAGGAATATCCGGTCAAGGACGGCGATATTATGCATGTGCGTTTCAACCTGTAGCCGGAGGGACTGCAGGTTTTTGTTACACCAACCTGAGCTTAGGAGGGCAATATGTATCAACCGTTTGGATCGAGGGGCTTTAAGGTTCTTTTCCTGGCCGTCGCATTAACTGCTTTGGCATGCTCGGCTACCGGGGTCGCGCCCAGTTCAGCACCGGCCTTCGACACAACCAAAGCTGTGCTCGAACTACAAGCCACGGCCCAATCCCTGCAGATGACACAGGTTGCGCAAAACCAGCCGCAGCCGCCCGTGCCAACGGCGGAGCCGCCCACTGTGGAGCCAACCAACGCCCCCGCTGAGCCAACGCAGGTGCAAGCCACGCCCACACAGGATGTGGAAGCGCGCATCAATTCCGCGAAGATCCTGGTATATGAAAATACGGACGAGCGCGGCATCGGCATGTGGATACAGGAAGCCCTGGATGGGATGGGGTTGAAATACACCCAGACCGGTTCCTACAGCGGTCATTTCATGGAATACCTGGACTCAGGGGTCAAATATGATTTGATCATCGTCGGGGCCGAGGATAAAGATAAGATTTCGGGGGAGTTCTGGGATGTGATCAATACACGCTTGACGCGCGACAAAGCGGCTTTGATCGCCGAGGTGTGGTATCTCGACCGCGAGGCAAACGGTCCGATCAGCAAGATCCTGGGCGGTTGTGGGATACGCTACCAGAAGGATATGCCTGTCGACAATTCGATCTACTGGTGGGCACCCGATCATCCCATTTTCAACGAGCCTAATACCGTGCTTCCGCTCGTGCATTACAACCTGTACTGGGGCAACCAAGCGGGAGACAGGATCATGCTTGGAAGCGGCGGCGATGCCACCCTGCTGGCAGGCCGCACTACAAAGAATTCGAACGATGGGGCGGTGCTTGCCACGTGTTATCAGGGCAGGGTGATCTTTCAGACTTTTTCAGACCATGACTATCATGAGGCAGATATAATTGGGCTCTGGCAAAACTACGTCCACTATACGTTGAAGAATCACTTTGCCGTAACGCCTTAGCCGTAAATTAGGGCCGTGAATAGCGCAGATTACAGGTGGAGCGCGAAACGCGTTCCGCCCAATATTTGGTGGAGCCATTATGACCTATTTACAAACACATTGGGATCTCTCCGATCTATTCCCGGGTTACGATCGTCCGGAGTTGGAATCGGACTTCGATCAAGTGGAGGAGCAGGTGACGGCCTTCGAAGGCGTGCGCGGCAAGCTGAAACCTGAAATAGATGCCGGGCAATTCATCGAGATCGTACGCGCCTCTGAAGCGACTAGCCGCGCCATAAGCAAACTATATGCTTTTGCAAGCCTGTCCTTTGCGGCAGATACACAGGACCAGGCTGCACAAACCCTGGTGGCCCGCATGGACCAGTTTGCGGCGGAGATCCAGAATCGCACGCTGTTCTTCAGCCTGTGGTGGAAAGACCTGGATGAACAAAACGCCGAACGGCTGATGAAGGCGGCAGGCGACTATCGATATTATCTCGAGCAGATACGGCTCTTTAAATCGCATACTTTGAGCGAAGCGGAAGAGAAGATAGTCAATCTCAAGAACGTCACCGGAGTCAGCGCCCTGGTCACGCTTTACGATTCGATCACGAACCGCTACATTTTCAAGCTCGAAGTTGGGGGCGAAGTTAAAGAGTTGACCCTGGGGGAATTGCAGACGTATCGTTACAGCCCCGACCCGAACCTGCGGGCGCGCAGTTACCAGGAACAATTACGGGTCTTCAAACAGGACGCGCCGACCCTCGGACAGATGTACCAGACCCTGGTGCGCGACTGGCACAATGAAAACCTGTCACTCCGCAAGTTTTCCAGCGCGATCTCGGCGCGTAATCTGTCCAACGATATACCGGATGAGGCAGTGGACACCCTGCTGGAGGTCACCCGGAAGAATGCAAAGATCTTCCACAGATATTTCAGGTTGAAGGCGAAACAACTGGGCGTCGAAAAACTTCGCCGCTATGATATTTACGCCCCTGTGGTCGAGGCGCAGAAACAATATGCGTTCGACGCAGCTGCGCAGATGGTCTTCGATGCGTTTGCCGCATTTGACCCAAAATTTGCAGAACTGGCGCGGCGAGTATTCGACCAGAATCACCTCGACAGCGAAATCCGCAAAGGCAAGGATAGCGGCGCGTTCTGTGCGTCGGTCGTTCCGGAAATGACGCCTTATGTTTTGCTCAATTACCAGGCGCGCCCGCGGGATGTGGCGGTAATGGCCCACGAACTGGGGCACGCCATCCATTCGATGCTGGCGGAGGGGCATAGCACTTTCACATTCCAGGCATCCCTGCCACTGGCAGAGACCGCCTCCACCTTTGGTGAAATGATGCTTACCGATAAACTGCTGGCTGAAGAAACCGACGAGGCGGTTCGGAAGGAAATCCTATTCAAACAGGTGGACGATGCATTCGCCACCATCCTGCGCCAGGCATATTTTGCCCTATTCGAAAAGCAGGCCCATGCGCTGGTGCTCAAGAACGCCTCCGTGGACGAACTCTCTGCGGCCTATTATGAAAACCTCAAAGAGCAGTTTGGCGACTCACTCGAGCTAAGCGACGATTTCAAGTGGGAATGGGTCTCGATCCCGCACATTTATCACACCCCGTTCTATGTGTACGCTTATGCCTTCGGGCAGCTGCTGGTGCTTTCCCTCTACCAGCAATTCAAATCGGAAGGCGAGTCGTTCAAGCCGAAGTATCTCAAGATCCTATCGGCTGGCGGCTCGGAGGCTCCGGTGAAGATCCTTGCGGAGGCGGGTATAGACATCCGCTCGGCGAAGTTCTGGCAGGGCGGGTTCGACGTGCTGGATAAGCTGGTTGGCGAGTTGGAGCAATTAGGGTAGCCTGAAAAACAATCCCTAATCGGCAGGTTCAACTGACGCCTGAGCCGCTTCGGCTTCCGTGCCAGTGACGTGGTCGGGCAAGTCCAACTCGACGTTGCGAATGCCTGGGCTGGCAAAAGCAACGAGAGTCACAACAACGCTTAGCAGGCCCAGAACGCTCATTAGTACTCCAATGCCATGGTTTGCTCCAACCCCGATGATCGGACCCAGGAGGGATGCCAAAACACCCCCCGGAGACATACCGGGCTTGAAGACATAGTCGGCTAACGGTGCAGCCAGCAGGGGGGCAAAGATCTGCGCGGACCAGCCAATGGTACGCCGCACGGCAAAGACGCGGCCCTGCACATCGGGCGCCACCTTCGATTGCCAGATGGCCTGAACTCGAGGCATCAATCAACGGTACGGAGAACATGAAACCGAAGCCGCACACGGACAGCAGGGGGATCGAGATGCTCAACCCAACTCCGGAGAGAAACAGAGAACCGACGAGACCCGCTCCCAGGAGCGTATAAATCTTGCGTTTGCTGCCGCCCCAGGCGCTCATCACCAACGTCCCCAGCAGCATCCCGATACCCAGGATCGTGCTCACATAACCGAGCACATCGGCTTTCCAGTTATCAAGGATCAAAGGAACAAAAAGCGGTCCCATGACACCGTTCAGGAAGTTAAGGGCCAGGAAATACATCAACAGCGAGAACAAGCCTTTACGGGCCACAATGTAATCCCAGCCAAACCTCATCTCCTGCCAGATGGAACCTTTGGCCTTGCGACCGTCTTCCGAACGCGGCGGATTGGGGATGCGAACCAGAGACAGCATCAGCACAACCGAAAAGATATAAGTTCCGAAATCAATCAGCGCCAGGTTGCCCAGGTGGATGAGCACATACAACGCTCCGGCAAGCGCCGGCCCTGCGACCTGGGGCAGAGCTTCACCCAACTGCACCAGGCCATTGGCCCGCCCATATTGTTCCTTAGGCACCAACAAGGTGACCGAGGCCGTATAAGCCGGCCACATCAATGAAGTGAAGGTTGACATCACAAAGTTGATCGGGATCACCATCCACGGCTGGAGATGGCCGGTTAGATATAGCACCCCGGTGGCTAACACGGCAAACCCTGCGCAAAGATCGCTGAGGATCATGGCAGTACGCCGGTTCCAGCGGTCGACCAACACGCCGGCTAAAGGCGAGAAGATCACATAGGGCGCCTGCAGGGCAATCTGAGTCAACGCCAGCCACAAGACCGACCTGGTCTGGTCATAGACCCATACGCCGAGCGCAAAGCCAGTAAGTTGTGAACCGATGAGGGAGATGAGCTGACCGAACCAGATGGCAAGGAAGGCGCGCATCCCGCTCGAGGAAGGTCCGTTTGTCATATTCTCTGCTTCGGGTATTTCAAGCCAAAAAATGGTTGCGAATTCGAATAGGGTCGAACAGGCCGCGGGCAATCTTCATAAGACCTAATATATATTATCAAGGCACGGTGAAGATCCAAAATGTAAGCCCCGATTCCAACATCGGGGCAGCAAAACAAATTCTACTAACCGAGAGCGAATCCATTTCGGCTATGACCTAAATTTCCGAGCGAGGTAAATACGGCGTTGTACCAGAAAGAGGACTCCAATGGGCAGCAGCAAGGCACCGCCGCACAACGGGAGAGTTGGCTTGGGGTTTGGTTGAGGCTCGCCAGTAGGAGTCGGCGAGACCGGTTGTGGGGTGGGAGTGTACGTTATTTCGGGAGAGGGGGTATCGGTAGATATGATCGCTTCGGCGATGGGAGTGGGAGCCGCGGGGGTGGTGGTCAGCCAGGGAAAATCGAAGGAGGCGCCGTCCGCCTTCATCCCCTCCGGGAAAAAGTACGAAATTTGCGTGGCAATCTCCTGGACCTTTGGATCGTCCGGCGCAAGGTCGATGGCCTGCCGGATCTCCTGCAGGGCATGCAGAGTCTCGGCAGTCATATCCGCGCCTTCCATATTAAGAAAAAAGGCGTGATAGGCCAGCAGGTCGGCAAAGCCGGCGTGCCAGAGCGGATCGTCCGGTTTGAGGCTGACCGCTTTTTCGTAGGCCTGCTGACTGAGCTGATAGAGGTCCTGGGCGCCGGGGTCCATGGAGCCGAGGCGAAAGCCTTTTCCGCGCGAAGAGAAGGCCAGTTCCTTGTAAAGCTTGCCAAGCCGACCCCAGGCTTCGCCGTCTTTGGGGTCCTGCTTCACATTCGCCTGTTCCGTGAGGACATTCTCCCAGGCCGAGGGCATAACCAACATGACCTCAAAATTATTGTCGGAGGTGGGCTCAAAATCGGCATAATGCCAACGAATTTCATTTCCGGAAATCACACCGCCGGGAGTGACACCGGAGTAGGGGTTCCCCGGGTCAAACACGAGGTTCTGGTTGCTGGCAGGATAAGGCAAGCGAACGATCAAATCGGCCATGCCAATCGCATCTTTCCAGGCGGCGCCGGTGGAGAGAATGTATTTAAACCAGACGAACGGATACTCACCGCTGGCTTCGAGCGTGTATGCGACCTGGATTTGAACATCCTGCCCGCGGGGAAAACTGACATCGAACGCGGCCCAGGGGACCGGATTGGGGCTGTGATAAGGATCCTCTCCCTGGATAGCGCGAGTGGGAACGGTCTTGCCAGCCACCTTAACTCGCAAATCTTTTATGGTGGGGTAACTGAAGTAGCCATCGCTGGCGCTAACCGGAAAACGGACAGCCATGCTTTCAGAGGCTTCACCCTGGTTATGCATCGTGAAACTCGCAGTAACGTGCGCCTGTCCAAGGCTCTTGGAGGGCGCGCGCGCCTGCACGTCGATCAGGACAGTCTCCGCCAACATCTGCACCTGGGTGGCTTCATTCGAGGGCTGAACATTGGAGCCGGGCGGCTGACCTGGTGGGGCAATGTCTGCTGCAGCCGGTGAGGGAAATATTAACAGAATAATGATGACTAAGAGCATAATGAAACGGCGCATGCGCCCTCCCTTGCTTTCAACCTGGGCTGGATCCATTGACAATAAGCCTCTTGCGGCGCTAATCGGGCTGCTCGAAGGATGAACTGCAAATCCTCAGTGGCATTTATCCGCGGAAAAGTTTCGCATGAAACGGTGATGATTTTTCGCCGGGCATAAGTTTTGCCAGCCTTCGCATGAGCTCCATTTATGAGAGGAATTTAATCTATTCTACTTCCGATAGGAAGTGTTCTCCCTACCACTTTGAAAGCTCTGTGGTCTTGACAAATTTAGATAATTAGACTAGTATTTAATTAGTTTTACATCTAATTAGATATACATCTAATAAGCCAGGAAGGAGGCTATTATGATGAATCCATTTCTCCAGGTGCCACCACAGCAAGCAAGGAAAGACCGGAAGACGATGAATGATGAGCTGAGCGCAGAGCAATATGCACAACTCCTCTCGAAGTCTGCCCCGCGCAGGAATCTCGGCTTGTGGATAGGGAGCTTGTTGATTAGAATGGGCAATAGATTGGCCCAACAAGACATTGAAATGAAGACCAGCAAGGAACATGCATGACGGAGCCCGACCTGGCTGCCGCCAATACAACCCTCTCCTGGGATGTAGGCACAGCTTATGAGTTCTTTGTCAGCCTGTACGTCTTGCATGAACCTGAATACTACGATCTGCGGCCGTCCTGGGCGGCGAAGATCCGTTCGCGTATCCCCCCCACCGAACGGACGTTTCTCGAGGAAGCCTTAGCTTTCATAGATTTCCCCATCAGCTGGCTCTACAGGCTGCCGCAACCCAAGAACGCCATCACCGTGCTGTATGCACTTCAGCAGATAACACCCGCCAAACGAGGCCGGGAGATGTTCGACCTCGATGCGGGGATCAGACCGGAATCCAACTGCCTACTGGCGATCGCCGAACGACGGGGTTGGGACAAGAGCGACGTGGCCACGCTTTTGCCTCTCATTTCGAGCTCCGGGCACCAGCAGGTGGAAGAACAAGACCTGATCAAATTCTTAAACTGGTGGGTGCGCCCGGATGATTTTGGGGAAATTCTCTTATCCGCGCTGCAAGCGTATTATCAAGCCTTTTTCGAACAGGAAGAAAAGCGGGTCGGGCCCGTACTCGAGCTTGGCCTGGAACATGCCAAACAGTTGGCCGGGCAATTAAGTATCTCCGACCTGATTGCTGAGCTCTCGCAGGGTGTGCGGTTTACCGAAGAGATCGGGAAAGAACTGATCCTGGTGCCCACCTACTGGATGACCCCGCTCGTGCATCTGGGACAGATCAGCAAAGAACAAAAGATGTTCATGTTCGGGGCCAGACCGGCCACCATGTCGGCCATCCCCGGCGGGCTGGTGCCAGACGGGCTGCTGATCTCACTCAAAGCGCTGGCCGACCCTACCCGGCTGAAAATCCTTTGTTATCTTAACCAGGAGGAGCTGACTCCTTCCGAATTGTCCCGCCGATTGAATCTACGCGCGCCCACCGTCACTCATCATCTAAAAGAGCTGCGCCTGGCCGGCCTGGTCAACCTCACCTTACACGGCCAGGAAAAAATTTACCGGGCCAGGCTGGCAGCCCTGGACGCGATGCAGGGCGACCTGAAAGAGTTTTTGAAAACCAGTGCGGGGAAAAGCGAAGGGAAATAGAATATGGATCACGCGGATCAGGCTGAGGCCCGCGGATAACACTAAAATATTCGTATTTACGCACCTCTCCGTCCCACGCTTTCAGCCTGGCAGGAACAACACCTGCATCTGCGAGGACTAGAAATCCCGAAAAATGAATATGAGCGGGGGAGAACACCCCGCTCATATTCATTTTTCGGTGAAACCAGCAACGGGGGTAAGTACCTACAAATATTCTCTCGCAAAAACGAGGACAAAAAAAAACCAACGCAAGGCCGTAAATTAAAAACGGCTCCATTGCATTAACGGGAAGAGCTTTTAAACACCAAGTACACGAAGGAAGAAAACAAAAAGAACCAATCAATTCGGCGCGTCGAAATAACCCGCAAAAACGGGCATATAACCGCGTCGATTCGTTTCGGGAATTTGCTAACCCATCAGTTGATCGAACTTCTCAAAGGTCACTGCCGGCGAGGTTGTAAAGGAGATGCCCAGTAATTTTGTCATGGCCGCCGAGAGCTGCATGGCATGCTCGTTATCGGGCAAATCCACAACAACGACAACGTCCACGTCTCCGAGCAGGGCATACCCGGCCTTTAATTCTCCACCATATTTCTTCACCAGGGCGAGGGCCTGAGTGGAGCGTTTTGCACTGATAGCTTTTACGGCCTCCAATGAGTATTTGCCAAACATTACAAATGTAGCCATTTTCCTTTTTCCTTTCTGTGCTTTCTAGTACCTACCAAAGGATTCCACGGGTAAACCAGATAGACCATTAGCAGTATAGGGCAAACGGGATCTCATTTCAAGACCTGACTGAGAGTGTTTTCTTAAAGGAAAATTCACCAGAGATGGAGAGAAGAGATTTAAACACGAAGCAACTGTGTTGAAAGTCAAGAGGTAGCAGGGGGCTTCCAAGGTTGCATATCGCGGATCATGGCGTTGAGGCTGGTGAGCAGCTTGCGCATACAGGCCACCAGGGCCACCTTTTTCTTTTTGCCGGAGGCGAGCAGACGTTGGTAGAAGGTTCGAATGGTTGGATTAAAGCGGGAGGCGGCGACGGCGGCCATGTAAAGCACCTGGCGTACGGAGGCACGCCCGCCCTTGATGCGGCGAGTTCCTCGGTAACGACCACTATCGTGGTTGAAGGGTGCCACGCCCACCAAGGCGGCGATCTTCTTGCGATCCAAATGTCCGAGTTCTGGCAAGTCGGAGAGCAGGATCGAGCTGGTGATGGGGCCGACCCCTTTGGCACTACGCAGAATGCGGTCCTTGTCTCGGAAGCCGGGTGTATCCTGCAAGTCCTTCTGGATCTGCTCGGTGAGCTGATCGATTTCCTGTTCCAGCCAGGTGATATGCTCTTGCACCTGGGGGCGCAGGCTCAGGCGGGTACTGAGCAGGTGGTTCTTCTCCATGACCAGCATCTCGAGCAACTGCCTGCGGCGAGCCATGAGTGCCGAGAGCTTCTGGACGGCTGCATCGGGCAGGACGGTGGGCGAGAGTTTGGCCGCTTCGCCGAAGCGGGCCAGCAAATGGGCATCCAGCTTGTCGGTCTTGGCCAGCAATCCCAGCGATTTGGCGAACTCGCGCACCCGGCCCGGATTGACCAGGGCCACGGGGACTTGGTGGGCAGCCAGTTCGCTCACCAAAGGCCATTCCAATCCGCCAGTGGATTCGACCACCACCAAGGCCGGCTGTATCTGCGCCAGGTGGCGAACGGTGGCGGCGATACCGGTTTCATCATTGCCGGCCTGCCAGAACTCTCCATTGGCTCCCACGCCAATATCCAGGCGCTCTTTGGACACATCAATGCCTACGAAAGGATACGTTTCCATCTTGATTCTGCCTCCAGATTGGATACAATGAAAATGCCCGTTCTAGCAGAATTCGGTCTATCTGACCACACAACTGTTCGGGCGCTTTTCTCAACGGACACGGCGGCCTCGCTTCGTGACGGTCTCTTCGGACCTGGGCACAATCGGCCTGCCGTGTCCCTTCTAATATACTAGGGCACAAAGAGCACAAAGGAGAACGGAGATAAGCAGAGATAAGCAGAGATATCCAGAGATACTCTACAGACAAGAGCGAGTACCGGTACTCCAAGAGCAAGGCCAAGATTCGAGGGAATTGGGCGCCATGCTGCAGTTAAATATAGTTGTGTTGAAAGAACCATCAAACTATGGAATAATCCAAGCCATCAAGCTTTCCTGATGGGAGATATAAAATAGCTCTTATATTTCTTATTGCCGGCAGCATTGCGATGGTCATAGCGGTTTTCGCCAGCCAGTTGGGACTGGATCGTTCCCCGGGCTGGGGGAGCGGACGCCTGATCCTGCTAATCATCGGACTGATCGCTTATGGCATAGCAGCTGTCATTTATCTACCCAGGAAATATTCCATCCGCGGGAATGCCGACAAGAACCGCTTTAAGATACCCCGCATCCTCTCCGATTACTTGGGACGAAAATTCTTGTCCCCCTTGATCGGAGGGCTCTTTGGAATACTCTTGTGCCTGGGCATTGCATCCTACGCGCTCTGGTATTCCTCCGCGGGCCGCTTCCCGGCGTTCCCACAGGTATCCAACGACTACATACAACTAGGCGAATCTTTTCTGCATGGACAGTTATCGCTGCTCGAACAACCAAACCCCGAGCTGGCGGCGCTGAAAAACCCGTATGATTACGTGGAGCGCGGCAGCATACCGTATCATTGGGACGCTTCTTATTATGAAGGGAAGTATTATCTATATTGGGGGCCCGTCCCTGCGCTGGCCTTCGCAGCGGTAGAGAGGCTGACACACGCCCAGCCTTTCGCCTCGGTAATGGTCGATATCCCCTACATCGGCCTGGCAGTGTTGCTGCTGGCGATATTTTTGCGGATATGGAAAAGTTACTTCCCCGGGGCTTCCAGCCTGTCGCCGGGATTATTCATCCTGCTGAGCCTGGTGAACCTGCCGCTCCTGTTCCTGCTGGGGAACCCGCAGATCTATCATACATCCATACTCTATGGACAATTTTTTCTCCTGGCCGGCCTTCTGGGCTGGCTCATGTACAGCGATACATCGCACCCCGCCTGGCTGATCATGGCGGGCCTAGGTTGGGGGCTGGCAATAGGATCGCGCGTTAACCTTGCGGTGTCAGTGGCGGTCTACGTTGTTTTTTCAATCGGCTGGATCTGGCGCGAGGCGGGATGGAAGCTGCCCTGGAAAAGAGAAGCCATCCTTCTTATCCCGCTGGCGTTCTGCGCCATCGGACTGGGGGCCTACAATTATGCCCGTTTTGGCAATCCCTTCGAGACCGGCCAGTTGTATCAATTAACAATCCCTGTGGCCCACAGCAGTTATTTTTCGGTCTCTTATCTTCCGTCGAATCTATTTGTATACCTCTTTTATCCTCTGACCTTTATCGGGAAATTCCCATTCGTCAAATCCGCCTTGTTCGATGCCGCGCTACTGCCAAAGTGGCTGGGCCACCCGGCCGGGATGGCTTTCGATCATAATATTTTTGGGATATTCACCACCGTTCCAGGTCTGTGGATGATGCTCCTGGCGGTTCCACTTCTGGTCCATACCCTACCGCCAGCCGGGGCACAGCAAAACATTTCACCCTTGCCTTCGAAGCTGAGATATTTCTTCTTCATGACGATGGCTGCCGCGGCGGGACAATTCCTCTTCCTGATGGTGTTCTTCTTCGGCGCAGAGCGCTATGTGCCTGATTTCTATATCCCGTTGGTCATCGTAGAAGCAATCCTTATCTGGAGAATGGATGAAGTCCTCAAACCCCGGCGCGGGCTGCGATGGGCTTTGTGGTTGGTCACAGCCGGGCTGACGATCTGGACAGCAGCGATAGGGTTATTTGGCGGTTTCGGTGTCCCGCCAGAGCTGTTCCGCTCATTCAACCCGGTCTTGTATAACCAGCTCGCTTCGTATTGGAACGATCGTTTTGGGGTGCTTATTATCCTGATGGAGAGAGCGTCGAGGCTGATCCTGAATATAGTCCATTGATGCTGCTGGATTTAGTGGTGGCTTTTAAGGCTTCGCCATAGCCTTTTTCCTTAGCAGAAAGAACACCTGCTAAGGAAAAAGGAATCCCGAAAAAATGAACTGGAAGCGGGTGGAGCACCCGCTTCCAGTTCATTTTTTCGGGGATTATTGCAAAGGAGTATGAGGATTGGAACGAGACCATAAAACAAATTCATTTCTTCGGGAACTATGACAAAGGAGTGTGAGGGTTAGAACAAGATGATAGAACAAGTTCATTTTTTGGGGAATTATTACAAAAAAGGGTCAGGGGTGGAGCGAGATCATAAAACAAGTTCTTTTTTTGGGAATTATTACAAAAGAGCATGAGGGTTGGGGCGAGACCATAGAACAAATTCATTTCTTCGGGGATTATTGCAAAGGGTGATTAACATCAATAATGGGGAAGCGCCCGCATAGTTTGATATAATTTCTGCGCTGCCTCTGTAGCTCAATGGACAGAGCAAGGCACTCCTAAGGCCGAGATGAGGGTTCGATTCCCCCCAGAGGCACCTCACAGATATGTAGATGGTATGTACATCTTCGGACAAGAATTAATATATTTCTAATTCGAATCCTCTTGCAATGTGTTGCAGGATATAGTATTATGAAATGCGATGGACGCCAGGGTGCCCCCCTCACCCTGGCGTCCATCATTTAATTACCACTGCTGGCAGATGTAACTTAACCCATAGTTTTGCCGTTTTGGCAAAACTATGCTTCCAAGTCAGATAATTTGCAAATGGCACAATAGATAGGCCTAATTTTGAAGCTCCAGTTCCAGAAGCACTTCACGCCGAAATCTGGATATAACGGTGTCGCGCAGCACTGCTGGTTCACTCAGGAACAAACCAACATTATACGAACTGGGATACAAGCCTTGGGAATGAATTTTAAGCATTGCCTGGCGAATCTCATCTTTCAATTGTAGAAACCTCTGCTCGCGGCGGATCTTGTAGTAATTTTTGCGGCGGTTGGAAATAGCCCGGCACAATTCGGGGAAATGTTCACGCAGTTCCCTGGGTGAATAATTCAGACGCTTTGCAACGGTGCGCATGGCTGGAGGTGGTTGTTCTTCATGTGCCAAGACAGCTTCCAAACTTTGCTGAATACGAATAATGTCAAAAGGAATAGGGTGGCGGCGTTTTCTGAATGGATTGGGAAGGTCTGGTAGAGAGCGGATTTTCGGTTTGCCAAGGTTGAGTGCACCAGACTGCAAAGTGAATAACTCATAGAGAGAAACTCCAGAGCAATAACACAGGCGCATTAGAGATTTTATTTGTGGCACTTGCCTGCCTAGCTTCCAGGCATTCACAGTGCGACGCGAAAGTTGGAGTCTCTCTGCCAGATTCTGCATGCTGCCATCGGCGGCTTGCTCTCGAAATGCGGCGATCAGGTCAGGGATATTTCTCAAGTGAGGTGTGGTCGCTAAGTCCATGTTGTGTGCAACCAATTCCCCAACCGTTTCCGCCACCCAAATCTGCCAATGCCATTGTTCAGTTGCCCAGGAATTATTGGAGAGGTCAGCAGTAACACCAAGCCACCTGGAACACTTTGAACAATAACCGGGGCGGAAATGATGCGCAAGCACAGGCAGTGTTGCACGGCAATCCAGGTAAGGACATCGTCCAAGCAAAGCCCGCTGGTGGCGAAGACACAAGGAAACAGCGCTCACATTCCACAGTAATGGTTCATAAATGGGTTGTCCTGCGACTTGCCACTCCATGAAACAATCAGGACACCAGGCCCGGGTGATCCTCAGCAGCCTTTGCTGGGTTAGCACGGCGGCCCAGGGCAGCAAAGTCAGAAACCGCAGATCTGTTCGGAGAGTCAAACACTCCAAGGCCTGTGCCCAATCTCGAGCTAGAGCGCCGGTTCCATTGAGTGCGCGTGCCGCTTCTATCCAGAAAGAGTCCAGGCTATTGTTAAATGGATTGGATAAGTAATCCCGTTTCAAAAGAGGTAGCAGTTCTTGGATCACCAATGTGCGGAGTGAGACACTATGGTCTTCTGCTAAGCGCGCTGTATAGCTTGTTAGACTTTCTGTATTAAAGGTACCCACTCCAAGTGGTTCAAGAGCATAGAGTCTGCTGTGCAGGGCATGCGTGGGAAGTGTCAGATCCCAGGTTTCACAGGGGATTAATCGATCACGTAGGTTGTTCATGATTCCCCACCACATCCCGTACCGGGTTTCGTTTTCCAACTTTTCGTCGAGAAGGGGGATTATGCTGCTCAGCAGAATTCTATGGACATTCCCAATAGAGAACGTAGTTCTGTTTGTGCGCGGCTATTGGCAGTCAAAGTTTCCTCACCTTCTCGAATTTCGCGTGCCATACGTAAGAGTTTGCGAGTTGGTAACGCTTGGCGTTCCAAGACCGTCTGTGTAAGCGTTTCCTGTCCATCTTCGAGGGCTGCAGCCAGCGCACGAGTTAGCCAATCCTTTAGCACTCCCACACAACCCACCGAGCGTTCGTAAAAATATTCGGCCTGAGCAACTAAATCCGGTTCGCCCGTTAGCGGCAAATGGCGTTGGAAAGTTAACAAGATGCGCTTGAAGGCCAACATTTCTTCAGGAACGTCAATGTGATAGCGCGGAAAATGAATTTCACAGCTACGCCGGTCAAGTTGTGCGCTCAACTGGGCAAAACCGAGCAGTTCATAGGTTCCGATCAGCACATGGGTTATTCCCGTCAAATTTGCCAATGATTTGAGGGTATCCATCTGGTCAAGCAATCGCCGCCCACTCGCGATTCTTTTGAAGTGCTGCGCCTCATCCACAATGAAAGCAGTGGGTCGCCGGTGGCGCAAGGCTTGCTCCAATGCCCAGCGTAATTCCGAAGTAACTTTGTAACGGCCATCGTTTCTCAATTCTGCTCCTTTATGCAGAAGATGATCAGGCAATATCTTGTGGTCGATCATCGGCTCATCCAAAGCCGCCAATGCTCGTTTGTAATAATCCCGCCAGCGAAAGCTATCGGCATCTGCCACGGCAACTTCCAATCCAACAACAGGAATATGTCCCGGATCGTGTTCTATTGCCGGTCGCCCTGCTTCCCAAAGCTGTTGCTCCAACCGGCAGCGGAGTGTGGTCTTTCCCACACCAGTCGGTCCAAATACAAAAATCAAGGAGGCCCCGGCTGGCTGCTGGATCGCTTGCCAGAGTTGTTGGTGGATTTCTTTGAGGTGCGGATGAGCAACTACTTTGTCCCGAAAGTATCTCAAGCGTGCGGCTGGAGGTTGTGAGAGTAATTCTGGAGGAAATTCAGTCTGGGGTGTCATAGCTAGAAATCCTCATAGATATCCAGGATTTCGCCTGTGGTTTGGGACTCCTGGCCAGAAGATGCATTGATTTCCCTGTTGTGGAGGCACCCTCCCTCGCTAAAACCCACCATCTGCGCAGAAACCGGCTGTTCTTTGGATGTAAGCATCTCCCTAGCTTCGGTATCTCGCAAGCGCTGTTCCAGCAACAGCTCCTCTGCTTCCAAAGAACTTAGAAAGTCTGCCAGCTTGCGGGCTGTGATCGTAAATTGTTGGCCATGAAGTTGATTCCGCTTTCGTAATTCAGCCGTGGCCAATTGGATTTCCCGCTCGGAACGTCCTGCAAAAATGGCATAATGCTCAGAAAGGCAATGCACCCAGCGTCCCTTTATGAAAGCATAGGCCACCCCGGCGTCAAAGGGGTCATAACGAATGGGGACTTGAGTTTTTTCCATCTCCGGGTCCAGAAGAGCATCAGACCAATAGCACAAGGCATTGATCTTGACTCCCAAATGCGGCATGACCTTAGCCGTTCCTTTGCGGGTTGTAGGCAAAGTCAACATGCGAAATGTCTCATCGTATGGGATCAGCCGTTGCAGCCGCTGTCCTCCTTGCGCCATTCCCATCGCAAAGGCCTCTTGTGGAGACTGGCTCAAAGATGGATGTTCGAGCGTGTCATAGACCTCATAAGCCCACTCGCATAACCGAGTGTAGAACTGGCCGAGTGTCCAACAGGCTTGCTCCTGTGGCGATACTGATTTTGTCACTTGCCGAACATTGCGAGTGATTTGCGTGTTTCCCAGCAAGTTGTAGATAAAGCGCGTGTTGGTAGTGCCAAACAACCGTTCACAAACCGAGCCAAAGCGAGGCTTGGCTCCCGGCCGAGTCTTCTTGCTGCATTCGTAGCGCGCCAGGAGCGTCTCGAAATAGATGCTTTCAAATTCACGTCCCCCGTCCACCACAACGATTTGCGGGAAACGGCCATGCCGTTGCACACATTCTCTCAAAACCATCATACACCCGCGATAACTGGGCGGATCAAAAGACAAAGTCACAGCCAGCAAACGTCTGGAAAAAGCATCACTCAGGAAAGTACCCCATGGCCTGCCTAGGTTGCGTCCCGTATGAGAACATACAAGTTCAATGTCCAACAGGGTATGGTCTATGTGCCCAATTTCAAATGGGCGGTCTCCATGGCGAGGAGTGGTCAATGTCAACTCCTGATAAAACGCCTCGTGTTGATAAGCTGCCCGCTTTCCCTGGCGCTTTTGAACTTGCTCCACGCGAGGACGTTTTCGGATTGCCTGGACAAAGGTTTTGTAGCTGGGAGCCGCGATCCCTTGCTCTTCGCATTTGCGTACCAGGGCGCCATACACAGCCACCTTCGTTTTTTGTTTCAGTGTTTCGTAATCATTGGCGATGAACGCTTTCATCATATCCAGGGCGCTGTTTGGCAGCTTCTGTTGGCGATTGCCACAAGCCTGATAATGAAGCAAAAGCCCTGAATAGCCACAACCGTAACGTGACTCAGCTTTTCGCCATTTTCCTATCCAGTCGCGGATCGTGCGCATTGAGGTACTCTGGTCACTTGCTGGATGACCAGCCAGGCAGGGAGCAATGATTGCATAACGCCGGTTGGCTTCCTCAAAATCGGCTGGGCTGGCTCTGGAAAGTAATTCGTGAAGAGCGGATGACATTTCCAAAATCTTTGCTTCTGTGGGAATGGTTAACTGTCCTGCCTTGATCAAGCCTTCAAAGGTCGTTTGAGGTAGATCGATCAAGCTGCCATCCTCGGCAAGCAAGGTGACTTGAGTAGAGCCAAGGTTAACAATGGTCCAAGACCGGCCATCCCAAACCACAGAAGCACCAAGAGCCGCAGTTACAAAAGAATTACTTCCACTGGAAGAGGAGGTAATCACTGCGTAACCTTGTGCGGTTTCCTGATCTCGAAAAACCTGTACTCGTTGTGGTTCAGCTAAAGGAGCAATTCGTAGATCAACGTAAAGCTGTCCTCGGGCTATCATGGCAAAAACGACATCGCCTGGAACTTTTTCAATGGCAAGTAATTCCTGAAGCGTTATTCCGGGATGCTCGGCCGCTAATGACGCCGTTGAACAAACCGCTTTCTCATCCAAATCTTCCTTGTCCGCGCGGAGGTAGTCTTCAAGAAATAACAGATTACGCTGCAAGCCCCAGTCAATTTCGGCAGATGACCGTACCCGATAGAAGAAACCGAATTGTGCTGCATGTTCTTCGCCTGGCGGACAATGCCAGACGTTTTCTTCCTGGACATAGCGGTGGGGCATTTGCTCTGCCAGGCGCGGCAACTCTGCTTCTGTTTTCCATTCTTCCCACCCAATGCCATCGCTTCGAATCACAAAGTAATCTGGCGTGTGCCAAATGCCTACTCTCCGCCCGTTCTTCGCCTCATAGATCAGTTTGATGCGTGAGGGTTGGTCATAGTATTCCAATGTCTCCCGGTCATACTCTTTCTCATAGATACCAGCCAATTCGTTTCGATGACTCTCTGCCTGGATAATGACGCCCATCTTTCGACTTGGATATCGGACACTGACATTTCCGGCAGCGCTACAAACGCGCCGCATGGGAGGCGATGAACGAATTTCCGCAATGATCTGTTGGGCTTGTTGGGATAGGTCGAGATGTTGGTATAGTTGAAATAACTCCGTTTCGGTTAGCATAATTTTGCCTCCAAAGGATTTGGGATTTGACCGGTGGCAACATAGATAGACCCCCCGGACAGTTTTCGGCGGGCATAAGCCCATTACTTCTGGCAATATTATGCTTCCAGATTTAACTTACGGCAAAACTATCCTTCCAGTTTGTCCCCACTTCCCCGCTTTTAGCCTCTGATTAGGGGTAAAAAGCGGCAAAACTATGCTTCCTTTCGTGGCAAAACTATGGGTTAAGTCACAGCAGAAAATTTTCCTGATAAACACGGGGGTAGGCAGATCGTCAAACCATCACTTGTATAGATCCATAAAAAATTGTATCTACTCACCCCCTAGTCCCAGGCTTCCAGCCTGGGACTAGAAATCCCATGCAGGCAGTACGCCTGCACCTTCGGAAAATGAATATGGCCGGGGAGCTGAGCAGTTACAGAAAATCATCCTGAAGCAAAACACGAACCAAAGGCAGTTTCGCCGCCGGTTGAAAATGATAAAGATGCCACGACCATGGGGGGCTATTCGGGGATATACTTTTCTTAGGTAGATAATTGTCCTGCGCTAAATGGGAGGGACCCGATGAATACCGACATCAACTGGAAATCGGCAACGGACGAGACCGTTCAACATCTCTCGCGCTTGATACAGGCGGAGACGGTCAACCCGCCGGGAAATGAACTGCCAGCCATCCTGGCAATCAAGCAAATCCTCGAGCGTGAGGGGCTTGGCCCGGAGGATTTCAAGATCGTGGAATCGGCGCCCAACCGGGTGAACCTGGTTGCCAGGCTGTGCGGGGACGGTTCGCAGCGTCCCCTGCTGCTCTCGGGGCACGTGGACGTGGTGCCGGTCGAACGCGGACATTGGTCGCACGACCCATTTGGCGGCGAGGTGATCGACGGCCAGGTTTGGGGACGCGGGGCGCTCGATATGAAAGGCTTCCTGGCGATGTATCTGCAGATTTTCCTGCAAGCCCGCAGACAAAAGCTTCCGCTTAAACGTGACCTGATCCTGGCGGCCATTGCTGATGAAGAAGCCGGCTTCGAGCACGGCTCGAAATTCCTGGTGGAGCAGCATCGCGATCTCATCGATGCCGAGTATGGCCTCACGGAAGGCGGGGCAATTACGATGTATCTGGGCAAGACCCGGATGTATATGATCCAGGTGGCCGAGAAGGGTATTTGCTGGCTGAGGATGAGCGCGCACGGCCAGCCGGGTCACGGTTCGCTGCCGCATGACGAGAATGCGGTGCTCTACCTGGCCCAGGCCCTGGAACGCCTGCGAAAAGCAGGGCATTTGCCGGTGCATGTAACGCCGACCTTCAAGAGCATGTTGAAGGCGGCCTCGGATCAGATCCATTCGCCAATGGGGAAGCTTGCAGGCCTGTTGGGGAACCCCCTGATGATCAACCTGCTGCTGGGATCCCTGAAGGGCCGCAATAAATCCATGCTGACTTCATTGATCACCAACACCTGTACGCCGACGATCCTGCGCGCAGGCGCAAAGACCAACGTGATCCCCTCCGAGGCGGAGGTGCAATTGGACTGCCGCAAGCTGCCCGGCCAATCGGTTGAAGATGTAATGCGCGAAATCCTGTCGATCACGGGCGACCGGGTAACCCTGGAACCGCTGGATACTTCGACGGGCGCCGAGTTCCCAACAGACACATCCCTTTACCAAACCCTGGAACGAAACACCCGCAAACTGGATCCCGGAGGCATCGTTATCCCGCTCTTGATGCCGGGGGCCACGGACGCATCCCAGTATCAGCGCGCAGGAATCAAGGTATACGGCTTCACGCCGGGCCTGCTGCCTCCGGAGTTTCCCACCGTCTCGTTAGGGCACGGACATGATGAAAGACTGCCCGTCTTATTTATCGAGAGCGGGCTGCCGGTGCTATGGAACGTTATACGTGAAGCATGTGAAAGCTTTCGACAGTGACAGGTAGAAAGCTTTCATTTTTCAAACATCAGTAAAACTTGAGCCTTATGGTTGCCAGGTAAAGTCGGCGCCGGGGCAGAGGATTTCGTCCCCAGGTTGAACCTGGTCCTTGGTTATGTCCTTTAACAAAAGCCCCACATTATCCCCCGCGCTGGCCTGGGCCAAAACTTTTCGAAAGGCCTCGATGCCGGTGACTATCGTCTTTTTCTCGCCGCTTTTGCTGCGGACCAGGACTTCATCGCCGGTCTTCAAAGTGCCGGCTTCGATCTTTCCGGTCACCACCGTGCCGCGTTTGGCAATGCTGAAGACATCCTGGACGATCATATGGAAGAAGGGATCGATGGTCATATGAAAGCTCCTTTCGGCGGATACTTGACCAATCATGATGAGTATAAACAAAGTGCATCCATTGATAGTGACACTGCTGCGCGTCCCAGGATACGCTGCGTCAGGCCGGGCATCAGAGCTTTTCCCCTTCCACGGTAGCGGAAGGGGAAAAGAGAATCCGAAAAAAGAAGTGGCTGGGAAGAGCTCCCAGCCACTTCTTTTTTTCGGGTATTCTTCCAATAGAGGGAAGATATCGCTCAGCTCTATTGATTGGCGTAGGTGGACATGATCACCGGGAATATGGCTGATTCGGCAGCACTGTCATAGACCGGCGGAGGGGTCTGGACTACTCCCGGTACGACTGACCAGAGCAGAAAAGTCAGAGAGATGCAGGCATTGCCTTTGGCAGTAGAGTAGGCAGTATTGTCGCCCCTATGGCTGGTGGCTCCCTCCTCCCAAGTCTCCTTCAAGAAAGGAATGCCATTGAACGTGACATTCTCGGAAGTACCCATCGGATTGCTTCCGGGGCTCGTGCAAGGACTCACACCTTCCACCACGTTCACGGTCAGGCGTTTATCCACCAGGTTCGTGCCCGCTGTAAAGGGCAGTTCCACCTGACCAGTGTTATCGGTCTGGTTTGTAATCGTAGAGCCAGGGGGAAACTTGAAGGAAAAGCCGTACTTGACATTCTGATAGATGCTCCAGTTGGCGGTGGTCGAGCTGGTAGCGGTCGGAGTCGGTGTAGAGGGTGGTGTCCCTGTGGCGGGCACAGTTGTGGGAGTCAGCGTGGGGGCTGAGGCGCCGGCGACTTTGATATCCACATAGAATGGTTGGGTTGCATTTGTGCCAATGCCGAACAAAACACCGTCGGCATTCTTTAATTGCCAGTAACCACGATAAGACCCCGCAGCGCCGGGAGCGGTAAGATTAATACTTATGTCAACCGTCTGGCCGGTGTCCACCGTAATAGGCAGGAGCGAATCCGCGCCGCCCATACGTTCACCGCTGGCAAAGACCAGGCTGTATCTGGTGGTCCAGGTGCAGAGACCCACATTTTTCAATCGCCATGTTTTGGTAAAAGTGGCATTGGGCACAAAAGTGGTCCCATCGGGCACAGTGACATCCGCAACGAACTGGGCGCGATCGCAGCCCGATGTAGAGGTAGGCCCAGCGGTGGGCACCACGGAGGTAGGCACGAGGGGGGTGGGAGTGGTGATCGGCGCGGCCCCGACGCGGACGATGCGCGGCGCCACCCATAAGGGTTGGTCTCCTTCAAATGGACCGGTCGCTAATATCGTTAGGACAAGGCGGGCTTTTAGGTTTGCTATTCTGGTCAGGTCCACATCGGCCTGGGTCATCAGGCCATCATATTTCTCTTTCGACTTCCAAAGCGTGAACAACGAATTGCCGGTCTGATATTCAAGCTCATAGGTGACGTAACAATTCACCGCATTATATTGACAACCGATCAAAGCCTGAAAGCGATCGCCGCGGAGAATATCCGTTACGGGGAACGAGCCGCGTATCAAGCCGTTATATTTGTTTTGAGGTATGGTCAACAGGCCGTGAAGCGGGGAGGTAACGCCGTTTTCCATAACAGGGTTGGCGATACTTTGCACATATCCAAATAGCAGTTTATTCGTGTTGATCGGGCAGGGAATCGGCCCCCCGTCGTACGACCACTGGGCCGAGCACATGTTATCCACGAAATCATAGGCAGTGATATTCTGCGTTGGTGCAACAACTTTGATCTGCACCCAGAATGGACTCGAATGGCTGGCGCCGATCCCAAACAGCCCTCCGGCGGCATTCTTTAATTGCCAATTCCCGCGGAGAGTCCCGGAAGCATTGGGAGCGGTTAGGGTAACCGACAGATCCACGGTCTGCCCGGGAAGGACCGTATTCGGGAAGGCCACAGAATCAGGACCTCCCATCTTCTCGCCGCTGACAAAGACGAGAGTATAGGAAGTGGTCCATTGACATACACCCGTGTTCTTGAGACGCCAGGTCTTGACAAAGGTTGCACCGGCCGCGAGAGGGGTATTATCCGGGATGGTCACATCTGCAACGAACTGGGCCGCATCGCAAGTGCTCAAGGCCTGGGCGGGACGGACGGTCACGGTGGCCGCGGGAACAAGCGACAAGAGCAGGGCGGCTAGCATCATGGCCAACCCAAACGGCATTCTCGATTTCATAGCATTCTCCTTCATACGACCAGCAACAACGACGAGCGGTATAAATACGTCTAAATCAAAACCATTTTCCCTCAGAAGACCTATACTCTCAGTAGCATACCCCGAAAATCAGGCTTTGAACATGTACAAATTACCACTTTAAGCGGCTAAGGATCCAAAGGCGATGAAATTGGTCGTATAGCAATACTATATAAAGTTTTTCTCCCCGTGTCATGTGTAATATGTCATGAGTTGGTTTCTGCCGAGATGAGTGTATAGAACACGGATTACGCGGATTGCTGGGAAAAAAGATTTAACGCAGAGGCGCAAAGGCGCAAAGATTTTTGGGTAAGAGATTTGAACGCGGAGGACGCAGATAAGCGCGGAGGCATGCGGAATTAGGAAATTGAAAAGGATTTAACGCAAAGGCGCAAGGACACAGAGATTTTTGGGTAAGAGATTTGAACGCGGAGGCACGCGGATCAGGAATTTGAGAAGGATTTAACGCGAAGGTGCAAGGACGCAGAGATTTTTAGAGGTCAAATCTTATTAACTGTGCCGCTTGGCTCTGTCACGACCCGGAATAAAGCCAGCATCTCGGCTGGGATGGTGAGGGGCTTCCCGGTGGTCAGGTCAACGTAAATCCACTGCGTCTCGCCTTTGGCAATGACCCTGCCATCTGCCTTGCGGACAAATTCGTATTTGCGCTGGGCGCGCACACGCCTCATTTCCACCAGCCATGTGCGGACTTCGATCTCATCTCCCTGATAAGCAGGAGTGAGATATTCGATGCGATGCTCGCGCGCAAACCAACCCGTATTTTCAGCGAGTTTGTAGTCGGTGATCGATTCTCCGTGGCGGATGGCAGCTTCCTGCATCCACTGCACATAGATCACGTTGTTGACATGCCCATACTCGTCAATGGCGCTCTGAGGGACGATGAATGTGTAGGTAAAGACGGTCGGATAAGACATCGGGGAAGTGTACCGCAGGACTCTCCGGTTTCCCAAGGAGGCAGCGAGGGATACTCTCAGCGTATCAAGGCTGAGAAGAGCGCTCGTATAGAATATGAGAAGTCCGCTTTGACCTCACAACGGTTCGAGGTGCGGTTCGATGATCACAGCGACACCCAGCGCCCACTTTACCATATCGTCCGCTCCGATGCGGAGCGACCAACTCGCGCTCAGGCAGGCGTAGGCATAGGTAAAGGCTAGCAGGCGGGATAGGTCGAGCCCGAGGGCATCCGCCAGGATGGCAGCATTGGTCAGCAGGCGGGCTTCGTTGTGGACGATCCCGGAGATGGGCGGATTACACAGCGTGTTGGCGCAGTCGTAAGTACGCTCGCCCACCACGCCTTTCGGGTCGAAAGCAAGCCAGCCACGCGAGGACTGCCGGATGTTGCGGTGATGGAGGTCACCGTGCAGGACCCGCACCTCGCGCGGATCGGCGAGCAGGCGCTCGGCGAGAGCGGCGCCGCGCACATAGATAGAACTCGATACCCGCCTTTTTATCGGCAGCCGCCTGGTTGAACAAATCCCTGAACCATCGATCAAGCACGAACAAGCCATCACGCGGGGCGCTCTGAGAGACGCTGTGAAGCTGCGTGATCACCTGCGCAATGACCCGTGTGGCGTTTTCGTCCTCTCCGCGCTCGACCAGCGTTATGAGCTCGTCACCGGCGGCGTATTCAAGAAGCTGCGCGCCTTCGTCGCAGCGAAGCAGGCGCACCGCCCCGCAACCATTAAAATAGCGCAGAGCTACCGCACCTGTCTGCTCCTCCGTCTCGGAGGGAGACAGCAGTTTGAGGATAACCGTCCCGGCCTCGTGCGTCACGGTGTAGATGTGACTGGTCGCGGTCTGCGTTAGACACTGCGGGTCCGAAAGACCCCACGCGGCGAGGTAGCTGTTCAGCTTTTGGTTCTCGCTCATGGCTGCACTTATAACATCGAAAACGGCCAAACATCATAACCCCCAGAAAATCATTCTAATCATAGTTCCGGGCATCAACCAGGCGTATTCATACCGAGGAGAACACTCGTCAGCCTGGTAGGGGGAGAACCTGCCGCCCAATTTTCCACTACACGCGCGGTTGGGCGGGTTTTTGGACCAGTTATCGTAATTGTTGAAAGCTGAAGCGGAAATCTTCTGGTCCCCAGAAGATAAACCGCAACGAAAACGAACCTTCCGCAAGCACAATCTTGAGCGTATCGGAGTCCTGGATCGCGTTCCGATCACCCCCTCGGTCCACGTTTGAATATTCAGCAACCTGTTGACAGTTCGAATCAACTACAGATGCGATTTTGAACAGGCGACTATCGATGAAATAGACGAAGGAAAGTGCTGCAATCATTTTGGCATTTTGGGTCAACCGGATCCCCATTGGACCCATGAAGTCTTTTTTAGAGATGTCCTGACTCAAAATAGCGTAATTTTGATCTATACTTCCGACTTCAATACTGATTTGTCTGGTTGGCTCGATGTCCGCAAAGTATTGTGTCAGGCAGTCTGTACCCCCTCCCGATAGTGATGGAGCGGAGGAAACAGGCGCTGGATTGGATAAATTGTTCGGGCCCTGGATTTGGGCAGATGAAGCGGGTGCGGTGGGTCTACTCCGAAGCCACTCAAGGATCACAGGACTATTAACCAGGGCAGTCGTAACCGTCCCGATCAGAGCAATAAGCGCTACGATGATCGAGGTATCCACTTTTCTGGACGATGGCTTTTTCACGTCTTTTGGTGACAGTTGCTTTGACATAGATTAGTCTCCAACATTAAAAGATTTGTCTTAGCCTGTGCAAGGGACACTACAAAGTCCAGCCAGATTCGACTGAGTTAAAAGAGTTGATTCACAGGATTATACGCCTCCCTATCTCTAAAATACAACAAAGCCACTTCGGCTATAACTTCACCTTTATTTAATAGAAGGGCGACCCTGTTTTGGATTATTAATAACCATTGCCCTTCCGTATTTTGATAATCGTTCTGCTGCCCTTTTTCTGAATGATTATTCTTTTCATGATCTCTTCCCTTAAGTTTTCCGGAAGATGCCGCGATTGCCAGTTGCGTTCCCTGGCGCTCTTAACCTCGGCATTGCGGGGGTCATTTGCCACAATGGCTTTTAGAGCGTAATAAGCACCACCGTAAGCGTGTTGGGGGACGTGTGCGGTTGCCACCGCCTGACCTGCGGCATGCGCGGCAAAGCAAGCGGCTTCATTTTCTTTTGCGTCACGGGCTGCGGCATGAGCCGCAAGCGAGGCTCCGCGTATATCAGCCATCCTGAACACACCTGTGCGAACCCAGGCGCGGCAGGCTTTGATCGCTTTGCGGGGGCGGTCGTCTTCAGGATAGGCCTTCTCAAAAAACGGGAGTACCCGTTCGGCACAGTCGGCCGCCCAGGTTGCCATCGATCGCTGGTCTTGTTTTTCGTATTTTTTCATAATCAGGGACATGAGGAGTTTTATACGGCAGTTTTCTTATTGTTAGTGAATATCTACTGTGAAATAGCCTCCGAAATCGCTCTTGACGTTGTAGGCGTAACCGACGCCCATTTCTGTTGCGAGGGCGTTAAGCACAATTTCCCAGTGCCCGGCGTCAGCGACCCATTGATCCATTGCGGTTTGCGGCGTGCCGATGGCGATGATCTCTTGAAAGCTGGTAAAGCCTGCGGCATAGACGAGGCCTCCGAATCTGGATCCATCTGAACCCTCATGGCCGAGAAAATTATTGCAGGCCATGTCTATGCTATGGCCTTGCGCAGCCTGTGTCAACAGCGGGTTCAGGTTCAAGCCCGATAAACCTGCATTCGCGCGGGCCTGGTTGAAAAGGGCCCCGAGTTCCTGCACATAACCGGCATTTTCGCTATAGTTGTACTTGCAGTATATATTTACATTCCCGATCGAAACAGCGGGTGTTCCCCCGGAAGTGGATGATGACTGCGTGAGAGCAGGCGCGCCTCCCGTACCCACAATCACCTTTGCGTAAAATGTCCTCTCCGTGCCAATAGCGAGGGATTCGCCCGCGGCACTTTGCAGGGAAAAATAAATGGTGTACGTTCCGTCGCCCACAGGCGCGGTCAGGTCAACGGATATATCCACAGTCCCGCCCGCCTCAGTGTCTGGTACGGGTACGGAGGCGGGAGCGTTCATGCGTTCCCCGGAGTCATAGTTGATCATGAAACCTGCCCAGGGACAGGTCCCGGTGTTCTTGAATTTCCATGTCTTTGTAAAGACTTTCCCAGCGGGAACGTTGGAATTATCGGGAATGGTTACATCTTCGAGCAGCACTGCGCCGTTTTTGCATTGTGCTAATTTTGTGGTGATGGCAGCACCTGTTGCCGGGGCAGGTGATGCCGTTAACGCGGGGGGAGGCGTCCCTATTTTTGCCGGTGGCAGGGTTGAGGTTACAAAATGAGGCGTAGACACTCTCTCTGTCGGCATCGAGACAGTGACACAAGCTGTCATGAATATCGAGAGAAGGGAAGTCAAAAATATATTATTGGTCAAGGTCTATTTTATGCGGAGGGCAAATTCAGAAAGCGGCACGATCCCCCAACGCCTGCTCGATATCCCTCACTCGATGAAATAAGGAGTGACCTTCGAGGTGGTAGGGCCAATCCGCACCTCGCCTTCCACTGCTGAACCAGGCTTGAGGCGCCTCTTTGAGGGCGGCAAGAATATCCTTCTGAACCTGCCGGTGCCAGGCCAGCACCTCCTTCGGGGAACGGTCGCGCCAACGGAGATACACCACATGATTGACGTCATCCGGGCGCAAGCCGCGCTCATCGTCTGGTCTGCGCTCGTGCCTGATGGTGCGGACCATATTGGCCTTGCGGTAGGTGATGTGGACGAGGGCATCCTTGACGGTCCATGGGTCCTTCGTCTCGGGCCTGGGAAGAGGCCGGTTCCACTGCTCGGTCGTAAGCTTGGAGACCAGCCGATCCAGGAGCTTGAACTCATGGAGGGTACGTCTGATCACTTCCGCAGGTGTATGACGCATAGCTTATGCATCCTTTCGCTGGGTGAAGAGGGCGGGGAATCTAGGGACAGAGGGATTCGAAGGCAAATCCAGTTTGGATACAATTTTACCTTCAAGAGAAAATATGGCAGTGTTTGCAATTATTGGGTTGAGGTCACCGCCATTATCCTAAAAGGGGCCGCCAAGGTAGACTGTTTCACATGCACAGCTAAATTCATATCTTAGCGATAAGCTATAATCTGCTCATCACTTCATTCTTTCGTGGAGGCCGCTGCATGACCCTCGACTTGTCAGCCATCCGTAGCCAGTTCCCTTCGCTCGACCGCCCGGCAATATTTTTCGATAACCCCGGGGGTACGCAGATCGCGAAACAGTCCCTCGAGCGGATCAATAAATATTTATTGGAAAGCAATGCGAACCATGAAGGCGCCTTTGCCACCAGCGCGGCTTCAGATGCAGTTCTTGACGAGGCCCACCAGGCGATGGCTGATTTCTACAACGCTGGCAGCCCGGACGAGATCGTGTTCGGCAACAATATGACCACGCTCACGCTGCATATGAGCCGCTCGATCTCACGCGAGTGGAAAGAAGGGGATGAGATCGCGGTCACACGCCTGGACCACGATGCCAACGCAACCCCCTGGCTGCTGGCGGCGCAGGACAAAGGCGTAAAAGTTAACTGGGTGGATTTCGATGTGGAAGATGGCACGCTGTATCTGAACGGCCTGCAAAAAGTTCTCGAGCGCAAGCCGCGCCTGCTAGCCGTGGGTTATGCTTCCAACTCGCTGGGTACGATCAACCCGGTGGCGAAGATCATCCAGATGGCCCATGCGGTGGGTACAATGGTCTATGTGGATGCGGTGCAATATGCGCCGCACGGACCGATCGACGTACAAAAGCTGGATTGCGATTTCCTGGTGTCCTCGTCGTATAAATTTTTCGGGCCGCATGCGGGCATCCTGTATGGCAAGCACGAACTGTTGGAAAAGTTATTCGCCTACAAAGTACGCCCGGCCACGAACCACCTGCCCGGCAAGTTCGAGACCGGGACGCAGAATCATGAGGGCATCGCCGGTGTGCTGGGCGCGGTCGAATATTTCCAATGGGTGGGGCGGCGGTTCGGAGCCGAGGCCGAAGAAGGCCTGGCGGAGAATGGATATAAAGACCGTACCCTCGATTTGAAGAAGGCCATGACGGTGATCCGTGCTTATGAATTCGAACTCAGCCGGGCGCTGCTGGCTGCCCTGCAGTCTATCCCCGGCCTCAGGATATACGGCCTGACCGACAGCCGCCGCCTGGATGAGCGCGTGGCCACGTATTCCTTCCGGCTGAAGGACCTGCATCCGCGCAAGCTGGCCGAACTATTGGCAAAGGAAAACATCTACGTCTGGGACGGGAATTACTATGCCATCAATGTGACCGAGCGGCTGGGGTTGGAAGACAGCGGCGGGATGCTGCGCGTGGGGGCAGCCCACTACAACACGTTGGAGGAAGTGGAACGGCTGAAGAATGTGCTGCTAAAAATCGCAGGCTCCTGAATTTGTAATATTTGGCATTACAGCTTTTCCCTTCCGTTGAGATGGAATAGGAAAAGAGATTTCGAAAGAAAGAAGGTGCTGGGAAGATACCCGCACCTTCTTTCTTTTGGACATTCGAGTGATAGAGTGTGGCAAGGAACGAGAGCCATCCGGTTGCGCTGCCTGCCCGGAGCAGCAGGTGGATCTAGAAATACTGTTCCGCAACCAAAATTGCCGGAACAATTCAAGTCATACCGTTGACAAATAGATATTTTGTTATATAATTTGACTATATAATATTTATTATGAATATGGAATGAATTATGCCCCGTCGCTATAGGATGCATGCTCGATCAATGGCCGTCGAGGAAACTCAGGCTCGAATCGTGGCCGCAGCCAAAGCCCTGCATGCCGAGTTGGGCATTCAGGGCACGAGTTATGAAGAGATCGCGCGTCAAGCAGGCGTGGCACTGGCGACCGTCTACCGTCACTTTCCAACGCTTGCCGAACTAATCCCGGCCTGCGCCCGCTCGATCAGCGTCCTTCAGCATCTGACGCCCGAGGCTGCGGCCAACCTGTTCCGCGACCAACCCAATCCCTTACAAAGGTTGGAATGGATTACACGCCAGACCTGTGAATGCTACGAGCGCGACGAGAACTGGCTGCATGCCGCCCGCCGGGAGGGAGATCTGATCCCTGCTCTTTCAGAAGTAGTGGGAGTGCAACAGGAGAGTCTCAGAACGCTTGTCCGGGCCGCCCTGCAGGAGACCGAGGTCAGCGATCACAGCGTGCAGGTACTGGCGGCTCTAATCGACTTCCCCATCTGGAGATCCTTCCGGGATGCAGGCCTTAGGGCCGTGGAGGCGACGAACGAAGTGCTGGAGCTTGTGCGAAATCAGCTCGCGAAAGAAAACCTTATTGGATGAAAGGAGATTAAGAATGTCTGGACAGAGCAGAGCTTATATGATGAAAGCCGATGAAGGTCAGGCGATCTGGTTCGCCGGGGCATTGATGCTCCTGAAGGCTGGAAGTGATCAGACGGACGGAGGTTTTGCCTTCCTGGATCAGCGGGTGCCGGGAAACTATGCGGCGCCGCGGCATGTCCACCATGCTGAAGATGAGGCCTGGTATGTTCTGGAAGGAAATGCAACATTCTACTGCGGCGATGAAACATTCGCGGCCGGGCCGGGATCATGGGTGTTTCTACCCAGGGATATCCCCCATACCTTCCATGTCGGCCCGGAGGGTGGGCGCTTGCTGACTCTTAGCGCGCCCGCCGGGTTCGCCAAGTTTGTTAAGGCGGCGGGAAAGCAGGCACCCAGGCTGGCCATTCCTCCGCAAGAGCCACCTGACATCGAACAGTTGGCGAAAACCGCTGCACAGTACGGGATCGAGATCGTTGGCCCACCGCCGGGGTAAACACGATTTAAGTCTGGCCATGCCGCCCATTATGCGGCAATGGATGCTGAAGTATGTTCAGGATAGTGAGGGGCAAATTCTTTGTCAAGCCAAGCCTCGACAAACCTTCCTGTTCATTCTAATATTGACTAACTAGTCAATCAAAAGTATACTCCAAGGGTGTCTCCTCGTACCAACACCCAACTCACCCACCTTCGCAGCGAGCGCAAAGAGCAAATCCTGCAGGCGGCCAGCAGCGTGTTTTCGCGCATCGGATTCCACGCGGCTAACGTCTCCGATGTAGCCAGGGAAGCTCACGTAAGCCAGGGTACGGTCTATCACTACTTTGAAAGCAAGGAAGAGCTATTCATGGCGGTGTTCGAGGCCTGGGAGACTGAGAGCTTTTCCCGGGAGGTGCGCGCGGTCCGGGGCGGGTCCGCATCGGCTGCGGAGCGGCTGCGCCAACTGGCAGAGGCAGTTGGGAAGAGCATGGAGCAAACGGTGGAGAGCTTTCCCGCGAGCGTGGAGTTTTGGAGCCACATCCACCGCAATGCTTCCATACAGGAAGGTTTTCAGCGCATCTTTGCCGATTTGCGCAGCACGCTCGCCAACTTCATCCAGGAGGGAATTGTCCGTGGCGAATTTGTATCGATGGATCCCAACGCCGTGGCATCACTGTTGATCGCGGTTTACGATGGTCTGGTATTGCAATGGCTGGCCGATCCCCAAAGCGTGGACTGGCAGGTTGAATCCACAGCGTTGGCGAACCTGGTACTGCACGGGTTGTTGAAAACCAACGAATCGCTTAATGTCAGAAAGGATCGATGATGACTGAGAATCAAATACTGATTCGAACATTCAAACCGCAGACCACGGCCAGACAGTTTGCCGCTGTCGCATGGTTCTACGACTTTTGGGCCCTGCTGACCGAGAACAAGGCAGTACACCGTGCCCTGGCGCTGGCGCAGGTTCGGGACGGGTCAGCCGTTTTGGAAGTGGCCGTGGGTACCGGCGGGCTGTTCTCTGAGATTGTGGAACGGAATCCCCACGGGCGGAACGAAGGAACTGATATTTCCCCGGCCATGCTCGCCCGCGCTCGCAAACGATTAGGAGAGATGAAGCCCGACAGCTACAAATTGCAGGTTGGTTCCGCCTACGAATTACACTATGAAGACAACACCTTTGACCTGTTGTTCAACACCTATATGTTGGACCTGCTGCCCGAACAGGATTTCCCCAAAGTGCTGGCAGAATTCCGGCGGGTGCTCAAACCGCATGGCAGGCTTGTGCTGGTCTCTTTCGGCTTCGGTACTCACTGGTTTAACCGTTTCTGGTTCTGGCTCGCCAGGGTTTTCCCGGCCCTGCTGACAAACTGCCGGCCGGTGAGCCTGAGGCAGACGGTCACCCAGGCCGGTCTCCACAATCTGCATGTGGAACATATCAGCCAGACCACATTTCCATCGGACATTATCATTGCCGAAAAGTGATCGAAGAAGAGGCGGCGACAACCCTTCGTCGCCAGACAGGGTTCCAGCGGAAAGATGTATTCCATTGCGAAATGCACGTCAAGCTTGCAAGTGCCGCATTTGGTCTGTCAATTCGAGCGCAACGGAGAAAAAAAGCATTGATGTGAAAGTGTGACAAGATGGCTACTGTTTTCATGAAGTGGCTGGAAACCAGCCCGAAGGATTACGACCGGGGGATCCAATTGCTTACATTGGGAAGAATCCAACGCATCAAGGAACAAATCGCAAACAACTACGTCCACGATGGAACGCGAGTCCTGGAGATCGGCTGCGGCACGGGGACGCTCACCATGATGATGGCTCAGCGCGGCGCGTCGGTCACCGGCATCGACGCCTCGCCTCGAATGCTGGCGGAAGCCGAGAAGAAGGTTAAAGAAGCGAAGCTCGAAGAACGCGTATCCCTGAAATACATGGATGCCGCACTTATCGGTGAGCGGTTCGCGGCCGGGTCCTTCGACCTGATCGTATCCACGCTGGTGTTCAGCGAGCTGCCGCCGGAGGACCAGCGCTTTGTATTGGAAGCCTGCGAGAAACTATTGGCGCCAAACGGACGGCTGGTGATCGCGGACGAGGTGCCCCCCGCCAGGCCTTTCGCGCGACTGCTCTATACCCTGGTGCGGCTGCCGCTGGTGCTGCTTACGTGGCTGATCACGCGCACAACCACCAACTCGCTGCGCGGTTTTGATTCGATGCTGGCTCAAGTAGGGTTCCAGACTGAGGCGGCCGCGGCTTACCTGGGCGGAAGTTTGATACTGTACGAATCCTTCCCATCCAAAGCCGCGGGGCCCGAACCGAGTTTGCCTCCCACCGTGATCGGCAGGCTGCGGCATCGCGTCACGCTGCGGACCCTGCTGCTCGACCTGTGGCTGCTGTTCTTCCGGATCGTCCCGCCTTACCCGAAAGTGCGGACGGGATTGTACGCAGTGGGCCATCCCGATGCGGATTCGCCGGTGCTGGTGACCGGCAACTTCGACCTGACCGTGCGAAGGCTGGTGCAAGCTATAGATGGCAAGGTGAACGTGTGGGTGCTGGTGGCCGATTCAGCGGGGATCAACGTATGGTGCGCGGCAGGCGGCGGTTACTTCACCGCGGAAAAAGTGATCGCGGCGGTCAAATCATCGCACTTGAATGAAGTGGTGAATCACCACGCCCTGGTGCTGCCGCAGTTATGCGCCAACGGCGTGGACGGTTGGCGCATCCGAGAAGAAACCGGGTGGGGCGTCCACTGGGGACCGGCGCGGGCGATTGACGTACCGGCCTACCTGGCCGGCAAGCGAAAAAAGACAGATGAGATGCGCTGGGTAAAATTTCCGCTCAAGGACCGGCTGGAGATGGTTACCGTCACGCTCGGGTTCTATGGGCTGTTGATCCTGCTGCCGGTGTTCATCTTCTGGCGGAATCTGTTCTGGCCGATCACGTTCAGCCTGCTGGGGTTGTCATATTTCTATGCAGTTGTCCATCCCTGGCTTCCGGGCCGCGACGGGCTGTATAAAAGCATCCCACTGGCGATCATCGCGCTGGCCGGACTATTTATTTACACAACGCTTTGGAGTCCGCTTCCAGCCCAACAGTTCTTTCATTGGGTGGTGGGCCTAACCGGGCTTTCCGTCTTCACCGGAGCCGAACTGCAAGGCATGTCACCGCTGATGCGCGGCGAGCAGGCCAACTGGGGCTGGGAAGCTGTGATCGGCTTAATCCTTGGAGCGATTTATTGGTTAGTTCCCCTGGCAATTGGATGGAGGTAGTCTTATGAGCACAAATCCCTCGCTTTGGGAAAGCCTGACCAAAGAATCGAAGAACGCCATAAAATTGCGCAGTCTGGAGATACGCTTTAATCGGGAAAAATGCAAGGGGGTGTGGCAGTGTTATAACGTCTGCCCGGTGGGCTGCTGGACGCCGGATTATGCCAGCCGCAAAGTTGTGTTCCACGACAAGGAGCGCTGCATCGCCTGCGGCGCCTGCGTGCTGCAATGCCCGGAGGATGCGATCGAATTGAAGTAGCCGTGGAATGGGTGGCTTAAATATGAAGCAGGGCCGCAGCAAGCCTCACTGCATCGCATCGCTCATCGCGATGCCGGCCATCATCAGGCCTATTTGCTCCACGGTGGCCTGGCCGCGGGTTACCACACCGATGATCTTCCCCTCATAGATCACCGCAATGCGGTCGGAGAGGGTCCTGATCTCATCCAGGTCTTCCGAGATCAACAGGATGGCTGTACCGGCCTCGCGTTGCATGAGCAGCCGCTGGTGGATGTATTCGGTGGCGCCGATATCCACGCCGCGTGTGGGCTGGGCCGCGACCAGCGCTTCAGGGCGGCGTGAAAGCTCGCGCGCCATGATCAGTTTTTGAATATTGCCGCCGGAAAGGTTTTTCAACGGCGTGTCCAGGCTGGGGGTCTTTACATTGAACTCGTTGACCAGGTCAATGGCGTGAGATTCCATTTTGGCAAAATCCATGAAGATGCCGCGCGTATATTGAGGCAGGGCGTGGTCGTGAAGATAGATGTTCTCCTCCACCGAGAACTCGCGAATGGCGCCATCGCGCATGCGTTCTTCAGGGATAAAGGCCATGCCGGCCTCCACCCTCTGGTTGAGCGAGGCGCCGGTAACCTCCCTGCCGCCGATGGATACCTTCCCGGCAGAGGCTTTGCGCATGCCCGCCAGACATTCGGCCAGCTCGCGCTGACCATTGCCCGATACGCCTGCAAGCCCCACGATTTCCCCGGCGTGAATCTGCAGGTCAACCCCGCGCAGGGCCTCGGTCCCGCGGTCGCCCATGGCGTGCAGTCCTTCGATCTGGAGTCTCACTTCTCCGGGATTCAAAGGCCTGGGTTCCAGTTCTTTAAGCTCACGCCCAACCATCATCTTCACCAATTCAGTCCGCGTCACTTCGCGGGTGGAGCGCGTGCCGATCACCTTGCCATCGCGCAAAACCGTCACGCGGTCGCTGACCGCCATGACCTCGTGCAGCTTATGTGATATGAAGATCAGCGAATGGCCCTCAACGACTATGCGCTTGAGAGTCACGAACAGGTCATTGACCTCCTGGGGAGTGAGCACAGCCGTCGGCTCATCCAGGATGATGAGACCGGCGCCGCGATACAGGGCCTTGATGATCTCCACACGCTGCTGCTCTCCCACGGAGAGCTGCCAGACATAAGCTTCAGGCTCCACTTTAAGCCCGTAGCCTTCGGAGAGAGTCCGAACGCGGGCGGTGACCTTATTAAGGTCGAGCAGGGGCTCGCGTGAAGAACGCAGCCCCAGGGCCACATTCTGCGCCACGGTGAGAGTGGGCACGACCATAAAATGCTGGTGGATCATCCCGATACCGGCTGCGATCGCATCCGCAGGGGATTGAAAGATACGGCGTTGGCCGTCAATGATAATCTCGCCTTCGTCCGGCTGATACAGACCATAAAGCTGACGCATCAGTGTGCTTTTCCCGGCGCCATTTTCACCCAGCAAAGCATGCACTTCGCCGGCGTGCACATCGAAAGAAACATTGGAATTCGCAAGCACACCCGGAAAGCGCTTGCTGATATTACGCATTTCAACATGCTGGATGAGGCGTTCCTTAATTACAGGAGATGGAATGGCCATAGGGTTCACCTTAATTGTCTTTACACTATATCCACTAAGTTTAACCTTCTCTATTATTAAACACTAAGGACACCAAGAGCACAAAGGTTTAAGGAAAGAAATCAAGAACAAATCGGCGATGTACCAACCTCATGTTGCGCTGACGATAATTCGAAATATCGTTGCCGCTGGCAATGATTCTCGAGAGATAAGCTTCGGATCACGCCATCTTCGCCACGCTCGACTTTCAGCCTGGGGCTAAGGATTCCGAAAGTGGAAACGGAAAAGGGTCTCCTTTCCCTGGAACCAGGGAAAGGAGACTTGATTAGTCGTTCAGAATTATGGATTAACCGTAATGGTGCCGTCTGAAACAGCCTTAATGGCTGCATCGCCGGCTGCTTTTACATCGGCAGGCAGGCTGTAGCCGGGGTTATAAGCGATCTTCAAACCACCGTTCTGAAGAGTCAGCGTGTAAACCTTGCCGCCGAGCGTGCCGGCATCGTGCTGGGCGATCATATCTTTCAGCATGGGAACCCAATCGTAGGCCTGGCTGGCCACTACAAGGCTGGGGGCCAGGGAGGCTTGATCAGCCTGGGTGCCAAACCACAGGACATTGCCGGCATCCTTGGCAGCGCCGATCGCGCCGACAACGGATTGAGAGGAGCCGGTCAATACATCGGCGCCCGCGGCAATGTGCGTCTTGGCAGCAGCGGTCATGAGGGCCACATCCGAGAAGGAGCCGGTAAAGGTCTTGGTGACTGTAATGGACGGATCTGTTGCCGTAACACCCTGCACGAAGCCATCCACATAGGTCTTGCCATCGCCCACTTCCACAGGCCCGGTAACGCCAATCTTCTTGCTCTTGGTCAGCTTGGCGGCCAGGACACCATTAACGTAACCGCCCTGTTCCGCAGCGGCGGTGTAGGCGTAAACGTTGGGCATGCCGAAGGTATTGACATCCGTGCCCCAGGCAAAGGTGACCTTGGGGAAGTCGGGAGCGATGTCCTGAACCGAGGAGCCGTACTGCGAGCCATGGGCGATCACAATATCATAGCCCTTGCTGGCATAGTCCCGGATGGCGGCGGCAGCATCGGGCACCTGGAACATATTGTCGGTGTAGGCAATCTCCAGAGCCGAAGGTCCGCCCATGTCTTTTTGCACCTGCAAAAGTGCGCCGTACATGGACTGGCTGAAAGCCATGTCGTTGGTGGCGCTCGGCATGATCACTGCGATGCGGACGAGCTTGGGCGCAGCCGGGGCGGCAGTACCGCAAGCCGAGACGAGCATGACGAGCAGGAGTGCGACGATCAATAGACTTTTTTGTTTCATTTTCTTCTCCAGGAAAAACAGATTTGAGTTTCACCTTAAAAATAAAGGTGATCCGATAACGGCCAGGGCCGCCCGCGATGACGATATTTACACCCTAAGTGCAAGTCACCTCCTTTACTGCAAACGTGGTGCATAAAATCAGTAGATCACGAAAATCAAGAGAAGTCTGATTTTTGGGGGTGAAGGGTGCTACGCACCCTTCACCCCCAAAAATCGGCTACCCTTTCGTGAAGTACGGAAAATCAACTTTCGCCTCTTTCAAAGGGTTTGTTCAGCGCGGCCGGCTGGCGCACACGATTGACGGTCACCGTCAGCGCGGCAATCGTTAAGAGATAAGGAAGCATGACCGCTACATCGGAGGAAATATTCACTCCCAGCACCTGCATCCATAACTGCAGAGAGTTGACGATGCTGAACAATAGAGCGCCGCCCATCACTCCCCACGGACTCCACCCGCCGAAATAGACCAGGGCCACCGCGATGAAACCCTGACCGGCGGTAAGGTTGTCCTGGAAGAGATTGACCAGCGCGATCGATAGTGAGGCGCCCGCCAGGCCGGCCAGCGCGGACCCCAGGCAGACGCTGAAGTAACGGATGCGATCCACGTTGATGCCCAGCGAATCGGCGGCCGCCGGGTTCTGCCCGACTGATTTGATCTTGAGGCCGAGGGTGGTCTTTTCCAATATCCACCAGGCAACCGGCACCAATAAGAAGGCCCCGTATACCGGCACGCTGTTCTGAAACAGGATTGGCCCGACAATGGGAATGCCCGATAACACGGGGATATTGACGGGCTGAAAACCATCGATCGTTTTCACGGTTCCGACCATTGTTTTTAGGAGCAGGCTGGAAAGCCCAAGCCCAAACATATACAGGCCGATACCGCTGATGCCCTGCTCCGCTTTAAGCGTGACGCTGATAAACGACATCAGCAGGCCCATCAACAGCCCAACCAGCACCGCGACCAGCAACCCCAGCCACAGGTTGCCGGTGGTCAGAGCCACGTAAAAGGCGGCAAACCCGGCGATCAGCATGACCCCATCCACCCCGAGGTTTACCACCCCGGAGGTCTGCGCAAAAGTCTCTCCGATGGCGGCATAGAGGAAGGGCGTCGCCAGGCGGATCATCGAGGTCAGGATACCTACAATAACCTGGAGGGAAAAGATTTCTTTCATGGCTTTTCCTCTTCGCCTTTCTGAGCCGCAAGCTTACGTGAGGCCGCCCAGCGCCGCGACCAGAGTGAGGAGCCGGATACAAATAATACGATCAAGCCAAGGATGGCCGTGATCAGCGAGGAAGGTACTTGCACGGCGCGCTGCATTTGGGCCCCGCCCACCAGCAGGCCGCCAAAGACGATCGCGGCGGGGATGAGACCCAACGGATGCAGGCTGCCGAGCAAGGCTGCCACGATACCCGTGAAACCATAACCGCTGGTGATACCGTCGAGCAAGCGGTGTTGGACGCCCATGACCTCGATGGCGCCAGCCAACCCGGCAAAGCCGCCGGCCAGGGTCATTGCCAGCGCCTGATTGAAGGGAACGTTGATACCGGAATAGCGGGAAGCCTGAGGGTTCAGACCCACGGCGCGGATGCGATAACCGATGGTGGTGCGCCAGAGAAATATGTAAACCAGCACAGCCAATACGACTGCCACGATGGCGCCTGCGTGCAGCAGGGTCTGCGGAACCAGGCGCGGCAGCCAAACCTGCTGCGGAAGCCGCGCGGATTGGGCCAGGAAGGTTCCCGCCGCGATACCGGTGGGATCCATGAGAGAGCCGCGTAAAAGCATGTTCATCAGCTGCGCGGCGATCGAATTCATCATGATGGTGCTGAGGATCTCGTTGACATTCAGGCGCGCTTTCAAGATCCCGGGGACGAAGCCCCAGGCGGCCCCGGCAAGAAAGCCCATAACCAGGGTGACTGGGATCAACAACCAGCCGGGCCAGGTGTTAAAGGTGAGGGGGAACCATGTGGCGGCCAGAGCGCCGAGAATAATCTGGCCTTCTCCGCCGATGTTGATCATATTGGCGCGGAACGCGATGCAAATCCCCAAACCTACCAGAAGCAGAGGGGTGGCCTTTACCAATGATTGGGTGATGCCGGAAACGCTGCCTGCGGCGCCGTCGACAAGGGCCGCATAAGCGGCAATCGGATTGGCTTTCAGGACGAGCAGCATAACCGCGCCGATCAGCAAGGCAACCAGCACCCCTGCCACCGGCAGGAAAATATTCAGGACGATGTTGGTCCAATCAAAACCCGTCCGCCGCAGGGATAAAAGCTCCCTGCCAGGGTTCTTCACTGTCATATCTTGTTCTCCGATAAATCACGGATCCCGGTTAAGGTCCGGCGGGGGGGAGGGATTCTCATAAATTAATTACCTATACGGCGGATCACGTGAAAATCAAAATAGTCGGGGACGAAATAACTGATGGAATAATCCACGACAATGTTGTCCTGGCTGAAGAGTTTGGCTTCCAGCTTGAGAAGCGGAGTCTTGGGGGGAATTTCCAGCCGATGGGCCAAGGTGCGGTCTACTGCAACGGCAGCCAGCGCGGTATAGGAGTGGGTAAGCATGGGGCGGCCGCGTTTCAGGAAAATGTCGAGGATGGAACCGTGGAACATTTCGCCCAGGTCCTCGATGCGCAGGTATTTTGTAAGGACGGCATCCCAGAGGTGGGCCACAGGTTTTTTGTCAATAAGGATGGTGCGGACCACGGATAAGACTTGCTCCTGGGGGTCGCATTCCAACCCGGCTATCTCCTCGGGATTTGGGGCACGCTCCTCGATCTCAGCCTTTCCCATCTCCGTTTTCAATCCCTTGCGGCTGGCGATATGCTCAATGCTTTCGAGCACTTCGAGGCCGCTCTCGAGGCGCCGCGCGTGGAGGGGGAAACGAAGGTGCCCACCCCGTGTTTGCGGACGATCATCCCTTCGGCCTGCAAGTTGTGAAGCGCCTCGCGCAAGGTGGGACGGGAGATTCCCAGCTCCCCTGCAAACTCTCCTTCGGAGGGGAATTTTTGTCCGGGCAGGTAGGTGCCATTCTCGATGAGGTCGCGCAGGTAAAGTTGTGCCTGGTAGTGGAGGGAAGAATTGGTGGTCTTGATTCGTCTCAGCCGGGAAGCCATATACCTCATTTACCAGACGTCTGATGTCAGACCTCTGATGACCATATGTATTAGTATAGCTATTCCCCCCGCGTGGGTCATGTGTCTTTTGTCATCTAAGTTCTCTTACAAGACCGGGCATAGCCAGCGACCAGGCGCAAAAATAGGGGTTCAGGCGCCCGGGTAATTGGGAATCAGGTGATGAGGATCGATAGTCGATTTTCGAGAATGGGATTGGGAAATTGGAGAATTTATGTTAATACCTCACAAAACGCAGCACACATCCTGAAGGAATGCATATCGTGTAACCGACGATTTGTACCAGAACCGAATTGAATGTATACTAGGATTGTTCACTACTACGGAAAGGAGATTGGATGTTCGAGACTATCTTGCTCGCCGTAGATGGATCTGAACACGGACAGCATGCTGCAAAAACCGCCGGCGACCTGGCTCGCGCTGTCAAGGCCAAAGACCTGCGGATCGTGGTAGCCTACGAGCCCATCCCCTCCTACCTTGGAGAGCCAAACCTGAGCGAGGCCATTCAGGCACGCAAAACAGAATCAGATGGAATCCTGCGAAAAGCCCAGGAAGTGATCGGCACCGTCCCCGGAGAACTCAACACAGAAATGATCGAAGGCTCGATCGCAGAAGCGATCATCGATGTAGCGACTGTGCGTAAATCTCATGTGATCGTGATGGGTTCACGCGGGCTCGGCCGCCTGGCGGGCGCGCTGCTCGGCAGCAACAGCCAGAAAGTGGTCAGCCACGCTCCCTGCCCCGTACTCATCGTCCGGTAGAAGGCAGCGGCAGGAGCTAGCCGGCGGCGCGCTGCTCAGCCTCGGCAAATTCTTCAGGCGTATTCACGTTCCAGAAAGCCAGACCATCCGGATCGTAGCGGCCAAGCTCGTCGGGCGTGAGCCTGCGAAGATTTACTTTTGAAAACCAGGAAATCACCCGCCATTGGTCCGCTTGTATGGCCGACTCGATTGCGGGAATACAGGTCTCCCGCCGATAAACGGCATGCAGCGGTTCAAAACCTTCCGAGGTCTCGGCAACAACGATATCCACTTTTTCCCGGCTCAGAAGGCCGGCGGCCGCCACGAGCAGCGGCGCACTGGCGAAGGGCATATCGCAAGCCACCACGGCAACGCTCGAGTACTTTGCAGAAATAAGCGCAGTGTAGAGTCCGCCCAATGGGCCACGCCCCGGTTTAACGTCTGCCATCAACGGCAGATGTAAAAATTCATAATCTTCAGGCTGATTTGTAGTAAGGAGGAGCTCATCGGCAGCCGGTGCGAGACGCTCGACCACGCGTTGAACGAGCGGGCGTCCCAGAAAAGGCTTGAGGGCCTTGTTCTCGCCCATGCGTGTGGATTGGCCCCCGGCTTGAATTACAATACTTAACATACTAAGAGCCTTTCTATAAAAACAGGAGGCGGTCGCCTCGACGCCGCGGGACAGCTGCCTTCACTTTATGGATAAGCCCTTGGATTATAATGGCGAACATTTTTTGGAGGCATTGATGTTATCAAGTTTACGCGGGAAGGGCGGCTGGACAGCCGTCACCCTGCTGATCGCGGCGGCGGCAATCTATTTTATCAGCGGTTCCATGAATTCCAATTCGACCCCTCTCATCACCTTATCTGCAGTGGCCCAACCGGTTGGCGATTTGCCCAACATGCCGGTTAAGCCGAAGCCCAAACAGATCACATTCTTTGGCTGTCCGCCTGAAGGCATGGGCGGCGACAGCCAACTAAACCTCTTGAAAAACCGCGTCGACGAGGGCAAGTATGTGCCCATATCTTTTGAATCGCTTACCACTCTCACCTGGCCCAAGAGCACAGAGCAGCGGCCAATGAAAGACTGGTCTGCTTCCAACCTGCGATTCATTTCCCAATACGAGGGTATCCCGGTGATGGTGGAAGGGTATATATTGAGCATCCGGGAGGGCCTGCCGGAAGCGGCCAATTGCAACCGCGAGAACGGGGCCAGCCTCGACTGGCAGATCTATTTCGCCCAGAATTCGAGGGATGATCGTTCGCAAGCTGTGATCGTGGAAGTGACGCCGCGCGTGCGGTTGAACCATAAATGGACAATCGATCTTGTGCACTCGGTGTTCATGGGCAATCATTTGCCGATGCGCATCAGCGGCTGGCTTTACTTTGACCCGGAACATCCGGACGACGTGGGCCAGATACGCGCCACGCTGTGGGAAATCCAACCGGTGATGCAGATCGAAGTCTTTGAAAACGGACGATGGATTGCGTTGGATAAATTTGCGAATTAGCGGCCAATCTGTTTGTGGAGCGCCAAAATTTCATTCAAGACCACAGGGCACAACACCCCACCTTGAAACCTTATCGTTTGCAAACACATTTTGACCGCTGAGGAGGTTATCGTGTCTACCTTGGCCAGTATCTTGGATGAGTTAACTGTGGAGGGGTCGTTATACGAGCGGCTGCCGGACAAGGCCGTGCGCTGTTTCGCCTGCGGGCATCGCTGCCTGATCCGCGAGGGCAGGCGGGGGATCTGCCAGGTCCGCTTCAATAAAGGGGGCGAGCTGCGCGTGCCGTGGGGATATGTAGCCGCCCTGCAATCCGACCCGATCGAAAAGAAGCCCTTCCATCACGTGCTGCCCGGCTCGAACGCGTTGACCTTCGGGATGCTGGGTTGCGACTACCATTGCGGTTACTGTTTTACGGGTGACACGCTGGTTATTACAAACCACGGTCCAAAGACCCTTGAAGAATGCTTCCTCGCCAGCCAGCAGGTTGAGACGCGACTTGATGCACAGATAGGGCTTCAGAGCGAGCTGCGCGCCATTACCGCTTCAGGAAGACAAAGATGTATGAAAGCGGTTTTCAAGCACCCTTATAAAGGCGAATTAATTGTGGTTCAACCATATTATTTGCCCGCTTTGCGATGCACTCCCGACCACAGAGTTTATGCGACGGACACGATAACTGTCCAACCCCGGCTCATGCGTGCAGGGGATCTTACACCGAGGCATTATCTTGCCATCCCGCGCTCCTATTCTTTCTCTTCGCCACAGGTTATAGATGCGGCGGGGATCCTTTCAAGCCATCGGATAGAACATCGAACTCCATGGAAATTATCAACGGCGGAAATAGGAACGATCATGGAAGAATCAGCTCGCGGCACGACCTCACGTGAGCTTGGTTTGCGGTTCGGTAAACAGTCATCCTATATTCGACATATCCGCAGCAAGTTCCGGCACGGAAAAATCCGTCAGTCCCGCACAAGCGGGCTCCTGGTGGAGAACGATACAATTCGTTTTCCAAAGGAACATAGACCCGGTATTCCAGCCGCAATCGATGTCAATGAGGACGTCGCCCGGCTTTTGGGCCTGTATTGCGCGGAAGGGTCGGTGGTAAAAGATAAGAAGCGCCCAAACAGCCTGGTGGTTAATTTCAGCTTTTCTCCCCGGGAACGGGACTATGCACAGCAAGCCAGTGATTTGTTGAAGAAATATTTTGGGCTGGAAGCCCACCTGGTAAAGCGAATGACGACCCTGGGGGTTGCAGTCAATAAAGCTTCGGCCGGCTTGTTATTAAAATCTTTGGCCGGTGGCAGGGCATCGGAGAAGCAGGTTCCGGAACTTATTTTCAATGCTCCAAGGACAGTTGTGCAAGCGTTTCTCAAAGCCGTAGTGGATGGCGATGGACATCGCTTTACAAACGGCAAGATCAGTCTTACGACTGTTTCTCGAAACTTCGCATACGGGATTGCCTGGCTGGTCTTGAAGTCGGGACATCTGCCATCCATATATGACGCGCAGATGCCGGAAGAAAGCCTGGTGGAGGGGCGGAAAGTCAAGCGCTGCCCGCACCAATATAGCGTGGTCTGGTACGAAGAATCAGGGGTTAAACAGCACGCCATTGAAACAGAAGAATATTTCCTGGTTCCCTTACGCGGCCTCCAAACAGAAGAATTTAATGGCGACGTATATAACATGGAGGTAGAAGAAGAGCATAATTATCTCGCAGGATTCTTCCTGGTATCCAATTGTCAAAATTGGGTGACCTCCCAGGCCCTGCGTGACCCGGCTTCAGATGAGTCCCTTGGCCTGGTCCGCAAGATATCCCCCAAAGCCATGGTCGAACTGGCGCATCGTACAACTGCTTCGGTGGTGGTCTCTTCCTATAATGAGCCGCTGATCACCAGCGAATGGGCCGTGGGTATTTTCAAGGAAGCCAAAGCGGCCGGACTCATGTGCGCCTATGTGTCGAATGGGAACAATACGCCGGAAGTCATGGAGTACATCAGGCCCTACATCAGCGCTTACAAGGTGGACCTCAAGTGCATGCAGGAGAAAAATTATCACAAGCTGGGCGGTGTGCTCAAAAATACCCTGGATGGGATCAAGCGCGCACACGAACTCGGCTTGTGGGTGGAGGTCGTAACGCTGGCGATCCCCGGCTTCAATGATTCAAATGAAGAGTTATGGGAGGCGGCGCGCTTCATCGCCGGCGTCTCGCAGGACATCCCCTGGCATGTGACCGCTTTCCATAAAGATTACAAGATGACCGACCCCGATAACACGGATGCGAGCACCTTGCTGCGCGCGGCCGAGATCGGGCGTGAAGCCGGGTTACATTATGTGTACGCCGGCAACCTGCCCGGACAGGTGGAGGAATACGAGCATACGTATTGCCCCCATTGCAACGAACCCGTGATCAAACGTTCGGGCTATATCATCCTCGAATACCGGCTTACGGCGGAGGGGTGCTGCCCGCGCTGCGGAACAAAGCTGCCCGGCCTATGGCCGCAAGACCCATCGCGCGTACGATTGAACGGGTACGGGATTCCGATTCCGGTGTATTGACAGCCCGGTTTTGCTGTATAATCACACCTACTTTACTACCTGCTGCACGATCTCTAAACTTGTTTTAAGATTCATACAGTGAAAAAACAGAACGATGGTTTGGATCATTTTGCAGCAGCCTGTAAAATTTCTCACTCATGGAGGAGGTGAGCTGCCCGCTTATTAACTAAACCATCCCCGTATTCCCCATCGTCGTATCCAATCCTATATCCTAATTCTCTGTAGGAGGAGAAACCGTGAATAGTAAACTACATACTTTACTTGCTGTGCTCATCCTTGCAAGCATGGTCATGGCCGGATGCGCTCCGGCAGCGACCGCCACCTCAGCCCCGCCGCCCGCCGCAACCCAGGCGCCTGCAGCCACCACAGCACCAGGCGCTACAGCAGCGCCAGCCGCCTGTGCACCTGCTACAACAGGCTGGGACCCCACCACCGCAGATAAGGGCACCAAAGGCATGGTGGTTGCCTTCGAGCAGGAGCCGGACAATGTCGCCGGTAACTTCAGCAACATGAGCTTTTCGGCCTGGATCAACCAGATGATCACCCCCGGACCCGGCAGGTGGGATGACAAGAACAACCTGGTCCCCTACTTTGCAACCGAGATCCCCAGCGCCGATAACGGCGACGTCTCAGCCGATGGCCTCACCGTTACCTGGAAGCTCAAGCCCTGCATCTTCTGGTCCGATGGCCAGCCGATCACATCCAAAGACTTCGTCACCACCTGGAAGGCATGGGTGGATCCGGGCAACGCAGTTATCTCCCGCTCCGGCTATGACCAGATCGACAGCATCGATACACCCGACGATCAGACGGCGGTGGTTCACTTCAAGAAACTCTATCCTTCCTGGCCCACCCTGTTCGACATTGGCCCGAACAACGTCGGCGGCGGCCTGATCCCCGGACATATCTTTGACGGGAAGACCGGCCTGGAGACGAATCCGCAAATGCACCAGCCAAGCTGGGCCGGCGGCCCGTACGCCATCAAGGAATGGATACCAGGCGATCACATGACCCTGGTCCGCAACCCCAACTTCGCCGGTTCCACGCCAAAACTCGATTACATCGACATCAAATTCGTACCTGATCCCGAGACCGCCCTGGCTGCCTTGAAGACCGGCGATGTGGACTTTGTGGTGAACTTCGCCGAGTTCTGACATCCCGACCCTGCAGGCACTTTCTTCGTCCGGCATCCAGATGCGCGTGGACCCCACACCTGAGTTCGAGCACATGTTCTTCAACCTGGGCATCACCAACAGCACCGTTACAGACCCGGCCACCGGCAAGACGATCGGAAACAGCGACCAGGCCGGCTTCTGCCCGTTCCAGGACCCGAACGTGCGCAAGGCCATCATACTGGGGATCGACCGCCTGGGCTTCCTCACCAGCTACATGCACGAGGACAAAAGCTCGTTCATCGCCACGCTGTGGCCAAACTCCTACTGGAACAACACCAACCTGACCGCCTATCCGTACGATGCCACCCAGGCCAACTCCCTGCTGGATGCGGCCGGTTACCCGGTGGGCGCCGGCGGCATCCGCGCAGGTACCTGCGACGGCAAGCCGGTCAAGTTCTCGCTCGGCCTCGAAACCACGACGGCCCAGTTCCGTATCGACGATGTGCTGCACATCCAGTCTGACCTGAAGAAGGTCGGTATCGATATCAAGCCCAACCATATCCCGGCCGGCACGTACTTCGGCTCCTACAGCGAAGGCGCCGACTTGGAGACCGGCAAGTTCGATATGGCCATCTTCACCACCGGTTACTATCCGGACCCGGATGCGACCAGCAGCTGGGACTGCCTCGACGTTCCGAACAAGGACAACCCGTCCGGCGCGAACGACTATCATCTCTGCGATCCTAAACTGGATGCGATGTTTGCCCAGGGCCTGGCAACTGCCGACCCGGCTGCCCGCAAGATGGTTTACGATCAGATCCAGCAGTACATGTATGACAACGTGCTGATGATCCCGCTGTTTGCACGCGCCAACGTGTACGGCTATTCGTCCCGTGTGGTGTTCCCGCCCAGCTCAGGCTATTCCAATGCCTTCTGGGATGCCGAGAACTTTGACGTCACACAATAAGCCAGTCTTTTAGATCTTGATAGACCTGTGGCGCGCGAAAGTGCAGGTGCATGTTCCTGCCAGGCGCCACAGGTCTATCGCTTTTTTGAAATGATTTCTTGATTTAGAGTTAGAATTCATCCCAGTTGAGCCGATTCAGACGTTAATTAATTAAAATGAGCGCCACTTGAATCCGACACATTTTGGCCTTTGTCCATACCCTATTAAAACTACGTGTCCACTTTACTGCCATTAGAATGTTAGAGAAGGAGTGAGCCATGTGGGCCTACCTGGTACGCCGCCTTGTGCAAGCCGTCCTGATCCTGTTCATCATCACCATGCTGTGTTTCATTCTCACCCGGCTGTCTTCGGACCCGATGTCCCAGTATGGCAACCGGCCGGGAATCACCGCCGCGGACCGGGCGGCCATTGCGAAGAACCTGGGCCTGGACCAGCCGATGCCGATACAGTATGTAAAATGGCTCGGGCTCGCGTTGCAGGGCAACCTGGGCAATTCCTTTTTCTCCAAACAGCCCGTGCTGCTCATGATCGAGCAGCGCCTGCCCCTGACCCTGATCCTGATGGTCACGGCGGAGGTGGTGATCATCATCGTCTCACTCATCCTGGGGCTGGTGGCGGCGGTCAAACAGTATTCCTTCACCGACAACCTGATCACCTCGTTCTCATTTATCGGCTACTCCATGCCGATCTTCTTTATTGCCTTTGGCTGCATCGAGATCTTCGCTGTGCAGTTCAAGGCCTGGGGCCTGCCGTATCTGCCAACCGGCGCGGATATTTGGGATCCTAAAGACCCGCTGCAACTGGCGCGCCACTTGATCATGCCGGTATTCTGCCTGGCGGCCATCCAGGTGGCGGGCTACTCGCGCTATCTGCGTTCCAGTATCCTGGAAGTGCTGGGATTGGATTACGTCCGCACCGCCCGCGCCAAAGGGCTGAGCACGCGCACCGTGCTCTTCAAGCATGCCCTGCGAAACGCCATCCTGCCCTTTGTCACCATCGTCGGGCTGGATATTCCCTTCCTGCTGGGCGGGGCGCTGGTGACCGAGTCGGTCTTCGCCTGGCCGGGCATGGGGCGCCTGTTCTGGGAATACGCCCAACGCGGCGATTACCCGGTGGTGCTGGGAGTGCTGCTGCTGACTTCCACCGCCGTGGTGTTCTTCACGATCATCGTCGATCTTGTCTACACGGTCGTAGACCCGCGCATCCGCCTGAGTTAGGAACCTGCCATGGCTATAAATCCTACTATTTCTGAATCATCCGTCGGCGCTCCTGATATTGAGGTCCTCGAGACCAAGCAGCCGCTGACCCCCGGACAACTCGTCTGGCGGCGTTTCCGCAAGCACCGCATGGCCATGCTGGGAGGGGTGGGGGTCATCGTGCTGCTGCTGTTCATCATCCTGGGTTCAGTCATCATCCCCGAGAGCGCGGCCAACAGCACCGATCTTGTGGCGCGGCTGAGCGGCCCCATGGCTACCCACTGGTTCGGCACCGACAGCGTGGGGCGCGATGTCTTCGACCGCGTCATCTACGGCGGGCAGATCTCGCTCTTCATCGGACTGCTGGCGGTCATCCTGGAAGTAAGCCTGGGCACGGTGATCGGCGGCGTAGCGGCGTATTACGGCGGCTGGGTGGACGCGGTGCTCATGCGCTTCACTGAAGCCATGCTGGCCATCCCCTCGCTGTTCCTGTTGATCGTGCTGGCCAAATTCATCGGCCGCAACGTGGGGCAGGTGGTTATCTTTGGCCGCACCTTCAGCGGGAGCATCGGCATCGTGATCCTGGTCATCGGGATGACGTCCTGGATGTTCCTGGCCCGTATCGTGCGGGCCAACGTGCTGTCCCTGAAGGAGCTGGACTACATCTCGGCCTCCAAGGCGCTGGGCGCCAATAACCGGCGCATCTTCTTCAGCCACTTGGTACCCAACACCCTGGGTCCCATCATCGTGGCAGCCACCCTGGGGCTGGCGGGCGCCATCCTCACGGAGGCTTATGTAAGCTTCCTGGGACTGGGCGTGCAGCAGCCCACCTCCACCTGGGGCAACATGATGCAGTCGGCGCAGAGCTTCCTCAACCGCGGCGCCTGGTGGATGTGGGTATTCCCCAGCGCCTTCATCATCCTGACCATCCTGTGCATCAACCTGCTGGGCGACGGCCTGCGGGACGCCTTCGACCCCCGCAGTGGACGGAACCTGTAAAACGAAACGGACGGGCTTGTGCCCGTCCGTTTTTTTTGTTCAGGGGTTAGGAAGGAATAGTTAGCTGGCCAAGCACAACGGTATCGCCCTTAGATCCCACAATCCACGTTGATGAAAGAAATCATAATATAATAGACGAGTGGTCAGGAGCCACGCAAGAGAAATCTGGTTCAATTCATTACTGTTTCCCCGTAAGGAGTGGCCATGCCTTTTTTTATCAAGACCATCCCTGCTTCAGAAGCGACAGGCAGGCTGAGCGAATTCTATGATGAAGATATCAAAGACCTGGGAATTCCTTCCAATACAACACGGTCGTTCAGTTTGTTTCCCGAAACATGGGAAGCTTACCGTGGATTGGTTGGGAGTATTCGAAAACATATCCGCCTGCGAAACTATGAACTGACAACCTTCGCCGCCGCAATGGAAATGGGTTGTACGTTTTGAATGCTTGCACACGGAGCGGTGCTCCGTAAAAATTTCTTTACAGCCGAACAACTGGAAGCTATTGCAAAAGATTTTCATCATGCAGGACTCGAAGAAAAGGAAGTGGTCATGATGGAGTACGCGCAGAAAGTCGTGCGCGACGCCTCATCCACGACGCAGGATGATTTTGACAAAATGCGAAAGGCCGGTTGGACGGACGAAGATATCTTAAGCATCACGCTCACCGCGGCCGTCCGATCCTTTGTCAGTAAAGTTTTCGATGCGTTAGGCGCTGACCCCGATGTCATTTCTAAAGAGTTGGACGAAGAAACCCATCACGCTTTAATCGGTAAACGTCCATTTATTGTTTAAGAGAAGGCGATGGCACCCTCATATATGGCGAGAATTGTGGTCAGATAGGTTATGAAGTTCATGGCCGTTCCCTCAGCTTGTTGAGTGTGACCAGTATATAGCGAAAATCACCCTTAGCCAAAAAGCTGAGGGTAGTTTTATTTTGTCAAAAGCTCCTCGCCGAGGACTGGAGCCTCGAGGATGGCGAGTGATCTTCTTACCGCGAACCTGGCGGTTCGAGGTTCAAATCCTGCTGACATACATTTTCTGCGATTCCAAGCCAGTTGAAGCAGCGCGGGGTGAGCCAAGTTTTGACACCTTTGTGCATACAAGGATTAATCATAACCCCGCTGATAGAATCATGCCCTGCACCAATATCGAAGTGACAACAACTTCTATGAGCAAGAGCGGTAGTGTAACCGCAATCCAGATTGAAGTGGCAATTCCAGTTCGTAGATGCTTGTCCAGGAACCAAGAGATACCACCGCTCATTAGCAGAATTGCAGTTGCCGCAACACCCGCCTTTATCCAGAGAGCGCTGTGGTCGAGACCGACCACAAAAGCAATGAGATCCACGGAGTATTCGAGAGCAAAAGGCGCCCAGCTAAACGTGATCTGAATAACATCTTGGGGAGTTATCTTCTCTTGGGGAAGATATAGGGCAAAACTGCCAAAGATACAAAACATAGGAATAGCCAACATGACGGCTATTGACAGCAACCATCTGCCAATGTTAGTGATGGCAACTCTTGAAATGCTCATTTCTTTCTTCCAAATCTAACTGGTTGTCATAGTCGAGACAGCAGGAATTGAGATCGAATGAGACAATCAGCACAGACGGTAACTAGCCGCAGTTCTTGACCTCGCGGTTAGAGGCTCTTGTCCTATTATTACAGCGCAAGGTTACGGGTAAAAGTGCCTAATTAAGCGAGTTCTTGCTCTGTAGTGAGAGCAATACGCGGCAAAATGCCAATAACTGGCTTCAGCAAATATGGGGTACGAATCAGAGGGATTCGCACCAATTTTGGGTCGAAAGTTGCCTGAATGCATGAAAATCGTGTCCAAAATGCCCGATGGTTGCGACGACAAACAAGATTTTGGTGTTTCCCATTCTCAACCTTGCGCTGTAATACTATTGACATAAACTTTTCATGGTCGCGTTCACGACCAAGCGTATTCATGCCAGGGAGAACGCCCGGTATCTTCGAGGCTCAAATCCGGTTGGGCTGCGATCTTGCTCAGAATCAGGGCAGTTGGGAGGCTCGCGGCGCCGGGGTCTCGCCTCCGCCTTAATTGCGAATTGCGTCAGCTAGCCAAGCAGTTGCCCCTTCTTGAAGCGCACAAAGCCCCGCTTGCAGAGTTGGGCGAGCTCCTTCATCTGCGAGGGTTCAATCGTCTTGAAGTTGAAGCACGATTTCCCCTGCATGCGGGCGCGTAGTTTTGGCGAGATTCCTTCCAGGAGATCCGGGAAAACATATACCGGCATCAACTGGAAGCTTACATAGCTCTTGCAGATCCTCACAGAGCCGAAGGATACCTCTCTCTTGTATGCTTCTGCAAATGGCGTGTACAGCACATAGTCGCCTGGCCGGTCGGTGTGAACAACAAGATTCTGCTCATACTCTTGGAGCATATGCTTTAGCTCATCGAACACGGACTGAAAATGAGATTTGTTTGTCAAGTCGCTGCTCTCCGGTGGGGAATGAAGTCTCGCGCTTTCTTTGCAATGAATTGAGGAGCTCGTTCACACAGAATTCTCCGACAACAGCTCGATCGGGCTACCTGGATTGCGCCCTACAAATAACTGAAAAGGTGGGCCCGGCAGGATTCGTCGCGTAGCATAACATCCCCGTTCCTGCTCCTAGGGGACCCCTTAGGCAACCTGCGCTCAAGCGTATTCAGGCCCGGTTACGGTTGGGCTACGTTTGCAGGCCTTTCGGCGCCCCGAGTAGAACTCAGCCTTTTCACGGTTGTTGAGTGCATGATAGAGAAGCTCAAGTTCCTCGAATACGTAGGGGTCCGGCTCTCCCGCGTCGTCACACTCGCGTTCGAGTCGCAATTGAATCTCAACCGCTTCGTCCAGGCGACCAAGCGCATGTAGCGTCCATCCGATCATCCAGTGCGCAATGCGAATGTCTTGCGGTTTCCCATCCCTTTCCCGAGCCACAAGCCCGAGTTGGAATTCCCTGAGCGCATCTTCATAGCGGCCCAAAAGGTACATGGAGTATCCGGCATTGTTATGCAGCGAACCTTCCCACTTCTTGGCGGCCGGTTGCGATGAGGATTCCATCATTGCGAGCGCCTTTCAATTCCACTCCAACTGCTCCGCAGGCGCAGTATCGACGAAGGTCATCATGTGCAGTGCGTCGATTGCGAGATCGTCAAGTCCCTCAGCTTTCGCAAGCACATAGGAGCGCATGTACGCTGAGCGGGCATGTTCTTTGGACTCGGCCGTCTGTGACTCCGGTGGATGGGTCGCCGAGCAGTAGCATCGTCCCAGCTCCAAGCCGTAGCGCACCCTTGCTTCAACGTTTGCATCCCCCGTCTGCGGCTCGAGTTCAGCCAGGATCTGCAGCGCCCGCGCGAAGTCGCCGCGCAGCCCGTGGGCGCGGGCAATCTGCGTTTTGAGGATTAGCGCTTCGTCCGACGAGGCACTTGAAAGTGCATCCAGGAAGCGTTGCTCGCTGAGTTCGGGGTTGTTGAAGTCCCAGAGTGCAGATATGTCAATCGCCACAATTCACCTCCAAGGGCAACCTGCGACCAAGCATATTCATACCGGGAAGAACGCCCGGTATCTTCGAGGCTCAAATCTAGTTCGGCTATGATTCCCTGACATTACTATAATCAAAATCTGTCTCCAACACAATAGCCGCCGACAAATCAATCCCTTCAAAGGCTCCTCGCCAAAGCTTCGAACCTGGCGGTTGGAGGTTCAAGTCCTATTGACATGCATTTTGCGGATGATGATGATTCATTCTAAACTACGGCTTGCCGCGTACCACCTTGGTCACAACCCAATGTGCCACACCAGCCTCCTCCTTCTCTATCTTTGAAATCAGATGCGACCGCTAACGGGTTTTGGTTTGCTCCGCGGAAGCGGCGTCAACCACTCGACCTGCCCGGTCTGGAACGCGTACCGGGCCCCAATCACGAACGTTCCCTTCTCGCGGATTATGTCGTTGTCCCTCAGTATGGCGACGTGCGCTTTCACATTCTGACATACGGCGTGGTCGAGACGGGAGGCCCAGTGAACAGGGTCTGGGCGCGCCTCCCTGGTAGCGGTCACGGCAGGCATGATGAGTCCGGCGAGCGCATTCAGCTTCCTGGATATTGGGCTGTGCTCGTGATGCTTCTCAAATTCAGCCTTCACGGCCTGCGGCACGGAAGCATCCTTGGAAGCGATGGCTGCCGCCTGGACGGCTCCGCAGCTCTCGTGCCCCAGCACGACGATGAGGGACGGCGGCGGCGTGAACTGCTGGACGGCATATTCGAGGCTGGCCTGGGCATCGTCGTCCGCAACGTTGCCGGCCACGCGCACGACGAACATATCGCCCAGGCCCTGGTCGAAGACGATCTCAGGCGGCACTCTCGAATCGGCGCAGCCCAAAATGCAGACCGTGGGCGTCTGCTGCTTCGCGCCCGCCAGCCGCAGCATCTCTGCGTGATACGTTTGCGGATGTTTCATCGTCATCGTGCGGTAGCGTTCATTCCCCGCGTTGAGCTCGGCGAAGGCGAGCCATGCTAGTCCATCATCTGTGGGTAGAGCCGGGGCGTTATGATCTTCAGGGTCCGTCATGGCGAAGGCTCCTTATCGGGTTGACGTTCTGCGGGACGTGCATTCCGGGTTACGGGATCATTTTATAGTCATCCCTCGCGCGGCGCCAGACAAAAATCGATCCGTTGTTAAAGCAGCTTCGCTGCGATCATTTGCAGGTGAGGGCTCTCGTGAAAACTCGCACTGGGTAAATGAAAATGCCAGCGAGCCATGTGCCGACATTTCGTCTACAAACACGAGGCCGCCGCTCTGTTTCCGTCACGACCACACCGCCTTTCGAAACTTCTCAGAGCTCCTCGCCGAGGACATGGACCTCCAACCTAGCGGTTCGAGGCTCTAGTCCTATTGACATACATTCTTCATCATTGTGATGGCGCTAATGGCTGGAGTTACTGGCACATGTGCGGGACGAGACTCTGCTTGGGACCAGAAAAAATGCTCGAACAAGCCGCAGAATCCCATCTGTCTAATGCACGCTTTCTTGGGCGTTTAATCATAGAATGAAATAGGCATGAATGCGCAAAAGAAACCCTCATGTCCATCCCTAAACTTATCAGCCAGTTCATCGGCTATCACACCTGGCAGCCACAATTCAATTTCGTATTTCCCCTTGCCAACGAAGTGACATCGGAGAAGCTCCCCAAACTCGCTTCCTCGCCAATATAACTTGAAATCAAAGTCAAAATTAATCACCACTTTGTCTGCCTGGTAGATTTCATAAACATCGTTGAAGTATCGGGAATCCGCCATGCTCGGCATTCCATAGGGCTCTAAAAGAGAAAGCCATTGCTTGCATTTTGAAAAAGCTCCTGGTGAATCTAACAAGAAGAATGCTGAAACAGGGAATGTGCTCTTTCTCATCTTCTGTGCATATGCAACGGGGTTCCAACCGTCTTCGGCACGTTCATGTGACGAATGATAATCCAGCCATGCCTCCCAAATCTCATTCGCGATTCCGGCGTAGTCAGATGCCTTGCCGACTTCGTCGGAACCGAACCAACGAGAAAGCTCGTCAAACACTACAGCCTGTACCTCCATACTTGACTTGCAATCGGCTAGTCGCGGTATGATTGTGCCAACCTCCGGCTCGTATTCATCTGTGTTATCAGAAGAGCTAATCCCGATAGGGTCATGACAAAACAGGATCTCTGAAAGCTTCTTGAACAAGCTTGCATGCTCAAGCTTGAGTTGTTGGCGTTTTGCCCGGAGTTCTTGGAACTCCTTACTCGTGTTCTTGAGGTTGTTTTCCATGTTATTCTGATGGTTACCCGATTGTTGATGCGCCTAGCTATTGCTGAAGCGAACATGTTCCGAATAAGACTTAAATTTCGGATGTTATACGGAAACCGTTTACATAACACCTTTTATGTTTCAAAGAACAAATTCTGATCTTCCCGCAAGTGAATTTTACACCCCAGTGAGCCAATAAGCATAAAAAGATGCGCTTGACCAAAAGGTTAAGCGCGAATTTTTCACCTCAAAAGCTTCTCGCCGAGGACTTGAACCTGGCAGCTAGGGGCTCAAGTCCTATCGACATACATTTTTGCGCCATATGAATCACAAGCGACCCATTTGATTTCATATCCATCCTATGGCTTTACTATAAATCATTGCTGCAATCTCGTAGCAAAAGATCGTAAACCGAGAGTGCGTTTGCAGCCACTTGTAGCCATAAGCTGGCTCACCGGCAGCGAACACTGAGAGCCAATGGAAATTTGTCAGCCCTAACTTTCTGGCAACTGCCACTGCACGCCTTGTGTAGAGGTCCAGGGTCACAAGGGTCGGCTGCTGCATGCCTTCCCTCTCAATGATTTTCATTGAGTAGATCAGGTTCTCATAAGTATTCAGTGATCGATCTTCTTCGATAATGCTTTCTCGCGGAATACCCAGGGTCATGGCAAAATCCGCCATTACCTTTGCATTAGTGATTCCCAATCCTTGATTATCTCCGGTTGACATTATGAGCTTGGCTTTGGGGAATCTTTCCCACCATTTGTACGCCAGTTGTATCTCGGCTTTGGTGGGATTGTTAGGCGTAGAACGATCTCTCAAAGCATAAGAGGGAATGACGAAACAGTCTGGATTTGAAGGCACATTGTCAGGCAGCGTCCATAACCTTGGCATTCTCATGCTCTATTCAAATCGACACGCAAGGATAAATAGCGTCACCGCGCAGCTTGAACCTGGCGGTTGAAGGCCCAAGTCCATTGACATACATTTTTTATTTTCTGGTCATAACTAGCGATTGCGTTCGCTCAGCGCCAGGCTGCGCGAACGCTGACTCTGCCTGAGAGCACAATAACTCGAAGCGAGAAAAATGCCTGTAAACGGGACGAATCCACCTTCCGGAGCGGAGCGAAGGTGCGCACGCTTGGTTGGGCAACCTTACGCCCACCAAAACGCTGACCCAAGACATTAAGACCATTTATGTTCCTTCCGCGGCGCGTTTCAAGCGCGCCAATGCTTCGGCCACGCTGTCGTGCAATTGCTTTGAACCGAAGTGTTCCCAGATCCAGCCCCACCATACAGGTGAGAAGGCGAAGTCTCAGCCAAAGGAGACTTGAGTCGTTGCGATGCTGAGCGCGGTACACGTGAGGTGATTGAACCCCGTGATGCCAAAAGGCAACTTCGTTGTTAAATCGATTTGATATTTCGATTCATCCACGCCATTGACTATGGCAAGCATATTCAACCCGCCCGTCTTGGCAAAGATTTTTTGTCCTGCGTGTGCGCGGCCTTCGGGGACAATGGCGCGCGTCTGCGCCTCCCACCATAAATCGTAATGGATGGGTTCCGATAGTAACGACCAAACCCGTTCGATGGGCGCGTTGACAACTGCGATGGGGCATGTGCTGATAGTCATAAACAATTCCTTTCTCATCTGTGCGTGTTTGCATTTCATCAACAAATCACGACGCGATACGACAACAGCCATAAATGAATCATCACCTTTGTCGAAGAAGGGAATGCCCAACAATGTGTTTACCTGTCATTGGGCAGCCTAAATGATTATATAACTAATGCCGCCTGAACAACTGAATTAACGAAGGTATTAGGCGGCTAAATATTGATAAGAGAGATTTTCTAAATTAAAATAGATCGTCATTGTTGGCGCGTGATTTTGATTCTGCTTTAGAGCAAAATACCCCTTAAAAAATGCAAAAAGTGGTCCCGGCAGAATTCGTCGCGGAGCATAACATCCCCGTTCCTGTTCCTAGGGGACCCTTTAGGCAACCTGCGACCAGGCGTATTCATACCGAGGAGAGCGCCCGGTATCTTCGAGGCTCAATTCCAGTTCGGCTATGATTCCCTAACATTAATATAATCACAATCTGTCTCTAACACAATAGCCGCCGATAGATCAATCCCCTCAATCGCTCCTGGCCGAGGACTTGAATCTCGAACCCAGCGGTTAGAGATTCAAGTCCTATTGAAACATCTTTTCAACTTTCTTTTGGCTCTTGCTACCGAGTAGCTTAAATTTCAAACCCAGAGAACATCGTTTTGTAAGAAGTTATTGAGATGCAGGCCAGGGAAGAACCAGGTTCGGGGTTTTATCCCCTGCCCAATTCTTTGTTGCTAATGCATCGAGATCAGCTCGTCGAAGGACTGGATATTCTTTTGAAAAAGATTGTCCAGCCCGGCTGCCGAATTGTGCATTTGGGTCAAATGGTAAACGTGAACGAACAAACCAATAGGCCGCCGTTAAGCCTATTAGTATGGACAATATATAAGCTGTTATTGTGATAAAGTCGCCAACTTTTCCAGCTAGATTTTCTTCTACAATAAGCGATAAAGTAAAAACCAATATCAGGGCTATAACTAAGCCGATTAATCTTATTTCTGTGGTTTTTTCTGTCTTAAGATCATTCGCCATGTCACCTTGATATATACCGCAATCGGGGCAGGGATACGCTTTCTTCGAGGTTTCTATAACTTGACGTGCCTCGTTAGAGGCTTGCATTCTTGCCAAATCAATTGCGCCTTGTCGATTTAACCATAAGTAATTAGTCGAACGACCGCTTGTAGACAATTCTATTCGATAAGCAAATTCACAGCCGCATTGCTCACATCTAATTGGTTTCCAAACATTTGCTGTAAAAGTAACAGTATGTCTAGTTCCAACAGGAATAGGTAGCATCTCCAACTCCTTCTGAGTTTCACTTTGAAAAGACGTTAGCCGTAAACCTAGCGGTTAGAGGTTCAAGTCCTATTGACATAAGTATTTTTGCGCAATTCAATTCACGCCAAGCGTATTCAGGCCAAATCCAATTGGGCCATGATTTCGAGATGGGTGAGATGAGTTTTTGTTCCATCGCTATGCAACGCGGTCGAGTTCCGACTGTCCGAGAGCTAGGGCGGCTCTCAGGTACGCGTCTGGGAATGGGATATGAACGTCGGTATACGGGTTTCCCCAGCGTTGAGTCTCCGACCATTGGCGAAGTGATTCAGAGGCAGGCCACAATCTAGGGTTGGAAGCAATGATCAGACATAGTAATATCACTAGACGGTCAACTGTCTCTAGGAGCTGAGGGGTTGGTGCTTTCTTCTGCTTTCGGCCTCCATGAACGATTGCACTTCTGACTTCGTAGAATCTCCTCAGAATTCGGCTTATCTGCATCCGTCTGGAAGGTGTAGGGGAGATTATGAATGCGGCCCGTTCTGATAATGACTGTGTTAGTTGCTCGGACTCGCCTAGGATTAATCAGGATTCCAGAGCAATGGCTGTCTTCACCAATGAGGCGGGAAGCCGAGGCTCCGTCCTCGAATCGAAAAGCCAGTCTAGGCACGACCTAATTCGGTCGGCCATATCCCCACGAGCGATTATGTAGTCGGCTAGCGTTGGGAATCCACACCGCACAAACCTCTTCTGGAAGGTCTGGTCAACTACTATTCCCCTAGCAGCCGGAGGGCGCTTGGCTCTCGAACGAAGGAAGTAGAAACCTGGGCCGATTGAGAGATTGATTTCAGGCGCGATTCTCGAGGTTATCCCAAGTCTGCGCAGCAGATCCGACTTTTTCAGCGCAATCGTAGAAGACAGGACAACTATGCGTTCAATCCGAGTAGCCGCGTCCTCGGCCTCCTCACCTATGCTTTTAGGATCGCCGGCGCGGAATACTTCTATGATCGTCCTGCCCGCCAGCGCCTTTACCCTCTGGATGTAGAAATGGTCATCGCCGACTTGCCTGGCGAATAAATTGTGTCTGCGGATTTGGTCAGCTAGCTTGGTAGCTTCATCGGCTGTGAAGATGCGAAGCTGACTAAAGTCGTTGAACGTAAGGGGCTCCTGGGCACAGATCATTGAGGTTGAACGGATATATCGTGATCCTTCAAGGCCTCCAAGGCGTAGCATACAGATGGTCCGTTCAGGCTAGAACTTCTTGCGGGGCTTCTTGACTGGTGTTACGAACAGAGATTCCACAAAAGCCTTTGCGTCCTTACCGGCGAATTGATCGGGTGAAGGTTCCAAGTTGGCTATGACCCGGGATTGAGCTATGAGCGTTCGCAAATCGTCCCTGATGCTTTCTGATACCCTATTATGTGACTGGACCTTGTTCTTTATCTTACAGCTTTTTTTAGTCAAATACAAGATTTTATGGATCGCAGGTGTCGGCCTGCCCTTTCATTCTCCCCATAATTTAGGCATGGTCATGGTGTGTATGCATTGAAAAAGCTAAAGATGTTTCTGCATTGAAAGCGGTTAGTCAAGACCTTATACATGAAAACTTAACAATTAGAAATGGGGTGTACGGGATACTCTCAGAAAATGATGTTAAACAGCAAATTATATCGCTCAGTCAAAAAATTACTCTGGATGAGAGTCGGGAATTATCTGATCTTGCTACCATAGTGAAACAACTTGAAGAACTTATTACAAGACGGTCAACAAAAAGCATACATGAAAATCAATATCATATGACTACCATTAGGGGGTTGAGAATAAAACTTAGACTTTAGATTGTCATTTTCTAAGTTTTGTTGGATCTATACCTGAGAGAAGGCTTTTAAGGAAATGTGTTGATTTAACCAATCTCTTTTGCACCTTCCACTTATTAGAGGGGGAATTAAAACATCATTGAGTTTTACTAATAATAAATCGGCTTGTTGATTACTTGTTTGCCATTTGGTTATTAAATCTTCAATATCAGGAAAATGAAAGGTAAAACGCGCAACCCTAAGTGTTGCCTTTGCAACATCTGCGATGTTTTGGCCTTCCTGCGTTAGTAGGCGTCCTTTTTCTGCAAGGAGATGCCCTTTTTCTTCTGCCGCTTCTAGCAATTTTTCTAATTTCTTATTTGGATCTTCTTCAAGATCGTTTTTTTCGTTTTCTTGTTTCTCGTCCATGTGAAGACCCTTTCACCATATGCAGCTAAAAAAGGGGGGTAAAAGATTGTTTTATTCGGTAGGTTATCCCATGTGATTTGACATAATGTTGTTAACAGCGCCTAAAAGATGCATCAAAAGTGGGCCCGGCGGGATTCGATACTCCTTCGGGGTACTCACCTGCCATCAAGCCTATTCGGGCTCAAATCCAGTTCGGCTACGATTTTACCTTGAACAGAAGCTCTGGCGGGGTTACTCTTATTGCGTGGATATCACCACCATGCTCGGGCTGCCGTTCCAGGTCTCAGCCGCCGGGCGATCTTACTATCTCGATCTCGCGCCAGGCCACCCAGGAGGGGCTTTGCGTCGTCACGATCCTGACGTAGCGAATGTCCTTAAGAGGTGAGGGCGGCTTGAATTCCAGGACGTTCGGGTCAGCGGTCACTCCATCGAATTCGTGGAGCAGCGCCAGGCTGCCCGCCTCCTTGCCGCCCCAGATCTGGTGGACGGTTTCACCTGAGGGATATTGTGAGATGACGAGTTCGAATGGCGCTAATGTTCGTGGGCTCACCCAGGTCGATCTGGATCCATTGCTCGGGACCCGTGCCCGCGCTCCACAGGGTGTCAGGATTTCCGTCGATTGCGTTCGACGGGGGACTGCCTGGCAGCGAAACCGAGGCAGTGGCAGAGGGATAGGACGCCTGCTCCGTGGGTGCAGGTATCGGGGCGGAGGGCGAAGCGGAGGAACACAGGGCGGTGTATTCCGAAGCGCAGTATTCGGCTTTCCCGCCAATCATCGTCATCAGTACCTGAATGTCGTTGACCTGCTGGGCGGCAACGCTTAGTGGATTGTCGGAGAGTATGACCATGTCCGCCAGCTTTCCAGTCTGAAGACTTCCCGTAGTGTCCTCCTGCAAGCTGGCGTAGGCGGAATTGATCGTGAGGGCGCGCAGGGCCTCTTGTGCGGTAATGGTCTGATCGAGTAACCACGGATACGGCTTCCGGCCCAGGTTGCCTATGCGCGTGATCCCTTGATACATAAGGTGCATTGGCGAGCCGAACGGCGCTCCGTTCGGCTCGTCCACGTAATAGCTGGGCCAGGCGGAGCCATTGGCAACCGGGATGCCTGCCTGTTCAAGACTGCGCCAGGGCGCATAGGTACCTTGCGGCTCACGAGCGATCAGCGCATCCACATCCGGTTCACCGACCAGTTGGCCGGGGTTGTTCAGGTTGATGACCGGGATCAACCCGAGCTGCTTGATACGGGAGATCTGGTCCGGCGTTATGAACAGTGTATGTTCGAGACGGTTACGGCTGTTGACGGCTTGGGGATCGGCGGTTTCGACGTATGCATAAGCATCCAGGATCATCTCCAGCGAGCGCGTGCTGACCGTCTTGAGCGCGACCGTCCAACCTTGCTGTTGGGCCTTCAATAGGAAGGCGTTCAGGTCGTTCTGCTGCCAGAGCAGCACTGTGGCATTGTCGAAGTCCGCAAAACCTATTAGTCCGGCCACACGCACATGCGGGCTAAGGACCTGCCCCTGGTGGTAGGCTTGATACCAATCACCAAGTTTCGTGCCCGCCGCGTCATACTGCATGAACGGAAGATATGCATTGACCCGCAGGCGCAAGGTACCGGCCTTATCGAGGTCGAGCAGTTCATTCATCAAACCCTGGTCCACGTACAGCTCATCCAGGCTGGTCCAGCCCTGCTGGATGGCCGTTTGAATGATGGCGCCGGCGTCGGCAATGCCGATATTGCTCCGCTTCTGAATGCGATATTGGTGCGAGTCGATGAAACCGGGGACGAGCGTTCTTCCCTTCAGATCGATGACGCTTGTGCTCGCACCTTGATATTTGGCCATTTCCTCGCTCGTGCCCACCCCCAGGATCTTGTCGCCAAGGACAGCCAGGTCGCCTGCCTGCGGGTTGGCCTCATCCATTGTGATGATGGAACCATTGATAAAGAGGATATCCGCGGTTGCAGGCGTCTCGCCTGGCGCAATGCTGTTAAATTTGGGTTCCGGCGTGTTGGTGGGAGATGCACTTATCGCGGTCGTAACACCATTGCAGGCGCTGATCGTAAGGATCGCAAGGCCCAATGCGAGTGGACGTATTGTTCTCATGCTTGTCTCCGCTGGAGACCGCCCGCGCGATGTCTGTTCAGTGTGTGTTTTCGTCGGTCGACTGTGCGAGAAAGTAGTAAGGGCAAAATCGATGCCCCATTCTACAGCCAGAATTGGAGATATTCAATGGGATTCCTGCGCAGTGTTATTGTCTTGCCCGGCGGGCGTTCTCTTATTGCGTCGATATCACCACCATGATCGTGCCGGGGTCGCTGTCGTAGGAGGCCACGTAGATCAGGGTAACCTGCGAGCCTTTATAAAGATAGATAAAGCTGTCGTGCTCCGCGTTGGCCCCGGACCCTCCACTGCCGCTGCCGGGCTCGCCGTTGAGCGAGTAACCCAGGGCGGGCATTTTCTGTTTGTAGAAGCTCACTCCCTGCGCGATGGTTGCGGCTGCCTTGAAGCTGTAGACCGCTCCCGGCTTGAACTCCTGTCCCGCGCTGGCCTGCGGCATGATCGGGATGCCGTTCCAGGTCTCAACCGGTTGGCCGACGGGGTTGAAGTATTGCGTAACCCCGGCTTGCAGGTTCAGGAAAGCCTGGGGCAGGGACTGGAAGAGCGCATCCGGCGTGTCCGAAGGCGCAGCAGTCTCGGTCGGCGCAGATGTAGCGGTGGCTGCCTCGGTCGCGGTGGTGGCCGGCGTGTCGGTCAGCTGGATGGTCGGAGAGGCCGGTACGGTCGCGGTCGGCGTGGCCGGGGCGGCGGTCAGGCTACAAGCGAGCATACCGATCAGCAAAAACATTAAAAGGGCATATTTGCGTAGAGGGGCCATGTCTGCTTCCTTTCCAACGGGTAATGAGGATCCCCATCATAAAACCAAAGCGAGGCAGGGGGAAATGGGACAGAAGTAGGAGACCCGGCGCAGGTTTTGTTATGTTCCTGACACGGCTGAGGAGTCTGAAGAGTTTATGATGCAGGGTGCACGAGGGTGCAGGGAAGCGGCCTGCATGGGTCTCCTGTTTTCACCCATAAAAGCGGAAAACCAGCTTGGAGATTTATGCAAGAAGAAGTAGAATTCTGCGCGGAGGGCTTATGCCGAAATTCGACGGCGTCATTGAAGCAGTGCGTTACAAGAGCGGAAAAATCGAGGTCGTGCGCGCCTATGAGCGGCGCGGCGCCACTTTTTCGGACCATGTGCTGTTGGACCGCAAGGAATTACTCGAACGCCTCAGAGGGGGCAAACACTTCGTCACCGGCCAGCGCAAGCAATACCTGGCCAGCACTTTCGAGGTTGGCAAGCCCGTGAACCTGGCGGGTAACGATGGCAAGCAAGTCGTGACCACAGCGGCCCAGGCAGACCATGATGAACTGGAGGGTGTGCCCGCGTTCTAGCCTTCCATACGGAGACCTCAGAGGTCTTTCTTTATCGACAAGATAGAAATTGATAAGAAGTATGAATGGGCGCAAAACAGACCCTTCGGGTCTGCCAGCCGGGTCTTAACGAAATCACATGAAAATCATCGACAAAACTCCGCTCCAAAACGAAAAGGGTGAGATCAGTGGGCTGCAACGGCTCCAGGGCACCATCGAGTTCGGATTGAACTGGTACCCCGAGGTGCAGGCGCAGAAGATCGTCGTTGCCCAGCTTGAAAGCGTATTGGAAAAAGGGTTCACCCTCATCCGCAACCTTACGCTGCACAACAGCCAGATCGTCGTGCCGCTCATCCTGATCGGCGCGCCCGGCGTGTATGTCATCCGGGTGACCCCCTTGAGCGGGCTCTATGAGGCCAAGGGCGACCAATGGAACATCATAAAGAACGGGCGATCGTATCCCGAAGCGATCAACCTGCTGGGGCTGACAGCGCGGCTGGCGCGGGCGCTGCAGGTATTTATCGAACGGCAGGGCGTGGTCCTGCCCGGCCCGGTGGAAGCGGTGCTTATGGCAACCAACCCGGGCATGCACATCGAGACGTTAAGACCCACGGTGCGGGTGGTACTGAGCGATGGGGTGAAGCAGTTTGCGTCCTCCCTGCTGCAGGCACGGCCCGTGCTGAAAACCGAATTGGTCTACGACCTGGCAGACCGCATCATCTCGCCGCGGCCCAAAGCCTCCACGCAAACCAGCTCGCAAACACCGGAGTCGGCGGCGCCTTCCTATGCTGTGGATGAGGGCGAGTCGCCTGAGGATTATTCAGAGCCTTCGCGCGCCAGGACCATCTTCCACGCCGCGGATGAAGCCAAACCGTTCGACGCGAACGACTTGAGTTTTGCCTTCGATGAGAATGCCGGGGAGGAGGTGGCGGAAAACCTGCGCGAGCCAAGCCCCTCTCAACCGTTGGCGAAGCCCGGTAAGAAGCCCGCCATCAGCCCCAGGCAGTGGATCCTGCTGGGCGGCATGTTCCTGCTCGAATGTTGTATACTATTGGGGTTTGGATATCTAATCTTCTCGAGCCTGCGTTAATCACCTTGTCCCTGCCCCTGCTTTCGATCATCATCCCCGCTCATAATGAAGAGAACCGCCTGCCCCAATCCCTGGAGCAGGTGTTTGCTTTTCTTAAGCGGCAGAGTTATGAAGCCGAGGTGCTGGTGGTGGAGAACGGAAGCAGCGACCATACCTTCGAGCTGGCCCGGGGCTTTGTGAACGCACACAAGAACCTGCGCGTGCTGCGCGAGGTGGGGCGCGGCAAAGGCCTGGCGGTGCGGCGCGGCATGCTGGAGGCGCACGGTGAATATCGCTTCATGTGCGATGCCGACCTGTCCATGCCCATCGAGGAAGTAGGGAAATTCCTGCCGCCGGCCCGCTCCGATTTCGACATTGCCATCGGCTCGCGCGAAGCGCCGGACGCTGTCCGTTATGATGAGCCCTTCTACCGGCACTTCGGCGGGCGGTTCATCAACCTGGCCATCCGCATGTTGATCCTGCCGGGGCTGCACGATACGCAGTGCGGGTTCAAATGCTTCCGGGCCGAGGCCGCCGAGCACTTGTTCAGCCGCCAGACCCTGAACGGCTGGTCCTTCGACGTCGAGCTGCTGTACATTGCCAGCCGGCTGGGCTACCGCGTGGTCGAGATCCCGATCGATTGGTATTTCCGGCCCGAGAGCAAGGTCAGTACCGTGCCCGACGCGCTGCGCCTGGTGCGCGATATCTTCCTCATCCATGCCAATGCACGGCGGGGCATGTATGACTCGCACTGATCCCAGCCTGGCTTTCGAAAATGATCTCTGGCGGGGCGGCTTGCACAGCCTGGCCGGATTGGACGAGGCCGGCCGCGGCGCGCTGGCCGGGCCCGTTGCGGTGGGCGCGGTCATCCTGCCGCAGGACCGGCGCCTTCTGGCGGCCCCGCGCAGCCGCAAAAGCGGCCCTCTGAGCGGCGTGCGCGATTCAAAGCAGATGACCCCGCTCGAGCGCGAAGCCGCTGCGCCGCGCATCAAGCAGCTGGCCCTGGCGTGGAGCGTGGCCTTCGCTTCGCCTGAAGAGATCGATTCGGAAGGGATCGTGTGCGCCACACGTTTAGCGGCCCTGCGCGCGCTGGCGGGGTTGCGCCTGCAGCCCGACTATTTGCTCACCGATTTCCGGCTGGAGCTTCCGCAGCTCGACCTGCCCCAGACTTCGCTCGTCAAAGGCGACGCGTTGTGCCTGAGCATCGCAGCCGCCTCCGTGCTGGCCAAGACGGCCCGCGACGCGTTGATGCGTGAGATGGACCTGCAGGTGCCCGGCTATGGTCTTGGAAAACACAAGGGGTATGGCACGCGCGAACATCGTCTCGCGTTGGAAAACCTGGGCTATTCACCCATTCACAGAAAAACTTTCGTATTTACTCACACGCTGTTGAGAGAATGCCCGAAAAAATGAAGGCGATGGGAAGTACTTCCCATCGCCTTCATTTTCCGAAGGTGCAGATGTTCCTCTGCACGGAATTTCTAGCCCCAGGCCGAAGGCGTGGGGCGTGAGTAGACTTTCATCCTAAAGGGACTGAGCCTTACGCAGTAAGGGTCGCATAGAATCCCCGAAAAACTTCGCGTCTCTGCGTCTTTGTGTTGAATCTTGAGTCACAATCGGTCAAGCGGTCAACCCGGGTAAAAAAGAACTTCATGGCACCATGGGGGCGACCATTCCCCAAAATGCCAGCACGCCGAAAATAAGCAGAACCGCGGCCGTACCGGTCAGCACTTCGCGTCCCTCCGTGGTATCGGCCAGGTGCAGCGACGGGTATAAGCCCTCAATTTGAAAACGAGGACCGGCGAACCAGGTGAAGATCAGCCCACCCAGCATGCCGCCGATGTGCCCCCATATATCGATGCCCGGCGTGAGATCGAGCAGCAGGTTGACCACCACGATAAAAACGATGTTGCCTATGGCGCGGCCGAACTGGCTCCCAAACAATTTGCGGTTCTGATAGAGGAAGACACCCTCCGCGCCGATGAGCCCGAAGATGGCCGTGGAGGCGCCCACCGAGTATCCGCTGGAGAGCAGGAAGGAAAGCACGTTCCCGGTAAAGGTCCCCAGCACGTACAGGGCAAAATATCGCAAGCGGCCGAAGTTGCGCTCCAGGCTGGGCCCAAAGATGATGAGCGCATACATGTTAAACAAGATGTGCGGAATGGAGGCATGCAACAGGGCGGGCGTCAGGAAGCGCCATAATTCCCCGGCGCGAATGAGTACATTGATCCGTGCTCCATAGGCCTCCAGCCAGTCGATTTGGGAAGTGCTGTTGGCATACCCGAAGAAGTACACGCTGGCCACCTGGAGCAGGTAGAACACGGTGGTTACGCCCACGATGGTATACGTGACATAAGGGACGCCCGTGGGCATGGACACACGTACAGATTGAGAGGGAGCGGCTTGTGGAGGCTCGGAGGCAGGGGTTTGATTCACAGATCAACCTTTCGTTGACGCACACGGTGATGTTCGGCTTGTATGATGGCGCTGATGGTCTGCACGGCTTCATCCAGCTGGAAATCGTGATTGACAACCACATAATCAAAGGCTTCGACGCGTTTGAGTTCCTTGCGGGCGGTTGCAATGCGGATGGCGAGCGAGTCGGAGGTTTCGGTCTTGCGTTCCTGCAGCCGGCGGACAAGCTCCTCCTCGCTCTCGGTGGTGATAAAGATCAGCAGGGCCTCGGGCGCCAATTTGCGGACGGTCTCTGCACCCTGCACGTCGAGACGCATGACCACATCCTGTCCGCTGTTGAGCGCCTCGCGCACCTGCGACCTGGGTATGCCCTTGTAGTCGCCGTAGACCAGCGCATACTCGATCAGCTCATTCCGCTCGATCATGGCGGCGAAGTCGTCCTTGGTGACGAACAGGTAATCGCGGCCCTCCGTTTCGTTGGCGCGCCTGGGGCGCGTGGTGGCGGTGACGACAAAATGGAACGGCAGGCCGCGCTCTTGCATACGCTGTACAACAGTGTCTTTCCCGGCGCCGGACGGGCCGGAGATGACGATCAGGAGCGGCTGTGAACGGTGATGAGTGAAATCGGGATCTGGTGCGGGCATGCCTTTATTTTACCCGACCTGCCATGCCTCTCTTCGAAACCTTCCCTTACTGATTTTTGAATTTAGAATATCCTAGGATTTCATGTTGTTGCGAGTGAGCGGCGGTCGGAAAGCCGTGTTCTTTGGCGTATATCGACCGGGCGAGCGTGGCAATCTCGTATTTCTAAAGAATTTCGACCGGCTACTTGGAACACGGATTACGCGGCGGAGCAGAGCAAATTGCTGGATGGTCACAGACGCGCAGGCTTGCTCCCCACTTTTCTACATCCCGTTTTTTCAGTATACTTCCGTGTGAGGTCGTCGATCAAAAAAGAAATCGCCTGTAAAGCGGAGTAGTAAAGGAAATTAACCCATGCCCACTTATGATTTTGTCTGCCTTAATTGCCAACAGCGCTTCGACATAACCCTGAGCTACAGCGAATATGGGTCCAAGCCTGTGAACTGCGTCCACTGCGGGAGTGGGAAGGTGCGCCGGCGTATGACAAAGGTGCGGATCGCGAAATCCGAAGACAGCCGCATGGAGAGCATGATGGACGAGTCTGCCCTGGAAGGCATGGAGGACGATCCGAAGGCGCTCGGCCGCATGATGAAAAAAATGGGGAAGGAAATGGGCGAAGACATGCCGCCGGAGTTCGACGATGTGGTGGACCGGCTGGAGGCGGGCCAATCACCGGAAGACATCGAGTTGGCGATGCCGGACCTGGGGTCAGAGGCAGGCGGCGGTGACGACGAATAACCCCATCTTATTTACTGGCGTCAATCGTTTCTTCCATCCACGCGGGTTTTAAATCGTAATAGAGCACATCCGGGTCGATGTCAGCACCATTATCCCAACCGATCGTTCCGCCAACGACTTTTACAGAACGGAACATCTTTGGATCTTTGCGGATGGGAGCGAAGATTTCGCCGCGCAAGAATTTTTCGAGGTCCATTTCCTTTTGAATGCCATTTTTGAACGTTATTCGAACACGGTATTCCTCAAGCGCTTCAACTGCTTGTACGCGAACAAGGGGGCCAGGGATATTCATAATCATTACTCCTTATTCCAAACCTTCAATTATAATTAAAGGCTGTTCCAGGCGGGCACGTTCCCAGTCATCGCGTATCTCTGCACGATGGAGCGATGCCCATTCTACAACGAGTGCATGCGCCCGTCGCGGGAGCCCGCCGCGCGTGATCTCCAACGTATCGATCCTATAGATCGCTTCATATTCGCCGTACTCCGCGTGAAAATGAGGCGGCATATGATCGTTGTAATACAAGGAGATGGTGATACCGAAAAATTCACTAACTTGGGGCATGAGAACATTATACAGCGGAGAGCCAGCAACACTACCGGCCAATATTGAGTTCAAGTCTGCCAGCGGAAAAATCTATGAAAGCATTTTGGCTATCGTGGCGCGGTGCTCCGCAAAATGCTCGGACGTGTTGCCCAGCACCGACTTGAGAACCAGCCGCTTTTCGGGGTCATCCGCGCGGATAGGCTTCATCAGGTCCGCAAAGGGCCTCTTTTTTAGAGTCTCCATGACAGCCGCATACGTGCGCTTCAGCTCCTCGAGCACATCGGAGACGCTGCGGTCGCGGCTGCGCTCGAAGAGCACGGCGTTCTCGCCGTTCTCGTCCAGACCCCCATAGGTGGCGGCATCCATGCCCAGGGCCTCGTGCGCCGGTTTTTTATCGAGAATGCAGTCCTGCATAAAATTCATCCAGGCTGAAAGATGCGCCAGGTTATCCTTTGGCGACCAGCCGCCTGAATCGGGCGTGATCATCTGCGTGGGGGATAATTTGTCAACGACTTTCATCAACTCGAGCCATTCGTGCTCGATCAGGGCCAGGAGATCAGCGGTATTTCCGGGAAGTTCGTCAGCCATTGTTTCACCTCGTTGGATATATATGTGCACACATCTTATCGGGCATTTTAGCGAGGCCCGGAGTGGAAATAAAATGGAACGCCGGGGAATTTACTTTCCACTTAAGCCTCTTGCACTTCATTCCTGAGTGTCAACGTTCTCCCTGCCGCGATCTTTTCTTTTTCCTGTCCCTTCCGGAGCAGCCAGGCATCACCGCGCACAAGGCTTGTTTTGCGCCCTTCCACTTTGACATAAGCCCCATCGGCCAGGATGATCACAGGGGCTTCATGGAAAACGTGATAATCCGCCAGCCAATCGTCGTAGATGGCTCCCAGATAAGCATCTTCCACATAATGCACAAAGAAGTTGAAGGGGATCAGATTCAGTCCGTCGAAGTGAGAGGTCTCGACCGTATTCATATCTTTGGAAGTGAGGATATTCGGCCCGCACAGGATGGTCCCGGCGCTGAAGGCCGCCACCGGCAAACCCGATTGGATCTTCTTGCGCAGGTAGGGCAGCAGGCGGCTGACGTGCAGGCGGTGATTTAGCAGATAGGTATTCCCGCCGGGGATATAAACGGCGGCCGCGCGGCGTAAGATCCCTTCCATCTCGGGCTGCTCCATCGTTTCGGTGTTGATCGTCTCGATGTGAGCCAGGCCCTTGAAGGATTTCTCCGTTTGATCGAGCCACTTTTCGGCAAAGAGCGAGGCCAGGGGCAGGTAAGCCAGGCTGGAACCGGGCTTGTTTACCAGATAAGGCCGGCAGGCATCCACGACCCAGCGGATATCGTCTTCACCGGGAGAGGAGAACAGGTGCAGATCCATCAGACAGTGAGGATGATCGGCTCGTTCCTGGTCACGATGATGGTGTGCTCGAACTGCGCCGCGATGGCGTTATCGGCAGTGCGCAGTGACCAGCCATCGCGCTCCTCCCTAATGCGCCCCTGACCGGTGGTCAGGAACGGCTCGATGGCCAGCACAAGCCCGTCCTTCAACGTACGATGGTCGCGAGGGTTATAGAAATTCCAGACTTCGCCCGGCTCTTCGTGCAGGCCGCGGCCGATGCCGTGGCCGGTGAGCTCATAGATAACGTTATAGCCGCGCCTGGCTGCTTCCTGCTGGACGGTCTTGCCGATCCCGTTCAATGGACGGCCTGCGCGCGCGAAGCTCACTGCCTTATTCAGCGCCGCTTTCGTGGCTTCGAGTAATTTGTGGATCTCGGGTGTTCGTTTGGAAACCCAGAGCGAGGCGCCCGTGTCCGCAAAGTACCCATCCAGCTCGGCAGATACATCGATATGGATGAGATCGCCGTCTTTCAGAACATAAGCGCCGGGAATGCCATGTGCAATGACGGGCGAAACACTGATGCAGGTCGCGCCCGGATAGTGGTAGGTGACTTCCGGGGCGGAGCGCGCACCGTCGGCTTCGAGCAGCTTGCGTCCGGCATCGTCCAACTCGCCGGTGGTCATGCCCGGCCGGACTAACAGCATCATCTTGCGAAGGGTCTCGGCGCAGATATGCCCAATGGCTTTCAGGGCTTTAATATCGTTTTCAGTTTCAGCAGTCATAAATTAATTGTAACGTAAACTCGCCCTTCCCTGTATTTGAGCGAGAGTGTTGAAAAAAGGTTTTAACGCCAAGTCGCAGGGACGCAAAGATTCTTTAGTTCTATGCCAACATCAGATGCAGATCGCCAAACTCATGCCACAGATAACCGTGCTTCAGGGCCTCATCGTAGGCGAGCTTGACGTGCGGGAGACCCGCCAGCGCCTGCAGGATCGCCAAATGCGAGGCCTGCGGCTCATGCAGCCCGGTCAGCATGGCATTGACGGAGCAGAGCTTATCCTGCGGGGTGATGACCTTGCAGGTCCAGCCCTCGCCGGCGTGGACCTTGCCGCCCGCCTCGAGCACGGTCTCGAGCGCGCGCACGACCGTCGTGCCAACCGCGATCACTCGGCGGCCTGAAACGTGGGCTTCATTCACCAGTCGCGCTGTGCCGGAGGGCACTTGATAAAACTCCTTATGGGGCGGCTCGTGGGTTTCCAGGTTGGAAACGCCGGTATGCAGGATGAGTGGAGCGATGCGGATGCCCTTTGCCCTCAGCCGCCTCAATACTTCGCTGGTGAACGCCCGCCCGGCGGAAGGCATTTCGGCGCTCCCGCTTTCGGTGGCGTAAACCGTTTGATAATAAGACAGCGGCCACTTATCCTTTACATAGTTATATCGGATGGGGAAACCGAAGCGCGTCAGATAATCATCCACAGCAGACGGCAGGTTTATAGACGCCAGCCACAAGGTTTGGGAAGGCAGGCTCACGTTCGGGTCACAGTCGCTGATATAAGGTCCGTGCAAGATGGCTGAGGCTTCGCCGGGTAAACCCAGGACCTCGCCTTTTTCCGCGCCCTCGAAGTGCTTGCTCTTGCCATCGGGCTCACGGGAACGGAGCTCTACCGTCCACAGGTTATCCGCTGCGAGGTCAAGGAGAGCCTCAGGTGCTTCCCTCACATGCGTGGATAAATGCAGCTCGAGCGGGGTGCCGTCAGCACGGAGGGCAAGCAGGGCCGCATTGCGCGTCCGGCTGGTGTTGATCACCACCACGTCGCCTTCCGTCAGGAACTCAGGGAGGTCGTGAAAACTGGCATGCTGCACCCGGCCGCTTGAATAATTCGAGACCATCAGGCGCACCTGGTCGCGCCGGAGGCCGCGAGCCTCAGGCGGCTCGGCGGCTTCGAGCTCGGGGGGAAGGGAAAACTCAAAGCCTAATGATTCTGGTTTACTGTTGATATTCATATGATCACATATAAACCCTAAAGGTCTGCATTGCTTTCAAAGGCGCTCTCCTGGCAAACCTATCCGAAAGAATTTGTATTTCGTCCGGGAAGAAAGACCTTTAGGGTTTGGCCTCATCCCGTTGACTCGGTCACCTCATGCGCACGGTAGCGCCCGGGCGGCTTCTGCCCCTCGAGCAGGGCCATGAGGCCGGGCACGCTTTCCTCCGGCAGGGGCCGGTCACTGATGTCTTCATCGGGGAAGGCTTCCTGCTGCATCTGGGTGCGCATGTCGCCGGGGTCAACCCAATAGACGCGCAGCCCGGGATTCTCCTCGGCCAGGATGTGCGAGAGATGCTCCAGGGCGGCTTTGCTCGAGCCGTAACCGCCCCAGCCGGCGTAGGCCTCCACGCCCGCGTCGCTGGTAATGTTGAGGATGCAGGCTCCCGCCCGCAGGTGGGGATGAAGCGTTTGGATCACCGCCAGAGGCGTGACCACATTGGTGAGATAAACATATTCGAGCACGTCGAGGGGATAATCGAGCAGGGCCGGCTGGGGGCTGGGGCCAAGCGCGCTGGCATTGTTGATCAATGCGTCCAAGCCGCCAAGCTGACCGGCCGCTTCGGCCAGCTTATCGCGATGATCTTCAGAGGTTATGTCGCCGGGGATGGCTATGACTTCGGTCAGCGCGGACAGCTCCGTGCGGGCCGCTTCGAGGGGCTTGGTGCTGCGCCCGTCGATGATGAGTCCCCACTTGTTTTGTGCAAGATGGCGGGCCAGCGCCAGGCCGAGACCGCGCGAAGCACCTGTAATCAAGGCATTCTTCATTATATATACCTATAATTATTGAAGAAGGGTTGTCGATAAATATTACCTGATAAGGTTTAACACTTCCGGTTAGGGGTGTCAAGACAAAAATTGTGAAGAGAATACTATACTTTGCCTGCCGCAAATATATTCATAAAGGCTTTCACAACTTCCGGATCGAAATATTTTCCAGACTGTCCCTGTATGTATTCCAGGCTCTTCTCCCTGGTCCAGGCCGGGCGATAGGGCCGGTCGCTGGTCAATGCATCCCATACATCCCCCACCGCAAATATGCGCGCAGCCAGCGGTATCTGCTCGCCTTTGAGCCCGCGAGGGTACCCGTTGCCGTCCCACTTTTCGTGGTGGCAGTAGGGAATGACCAGCGCGGGCCTAAGGTATGCGATCGAAGACAGCATTTCATAAGCAAAGACCGGGTGTTTGCGCATGATCGCCCATTCTGCCTCGGTCAGGTTTTCGTTCTTGTAAAGGATCTCATCGGGCACGCCTAATTTTCCAATATCGTGTAATAACGCGCCCCGCCTGAATTGGATCAATTCCTCTTCATTCAGTCCCATGGACCTGGCTATGTTCAGTGTCAGCTCGGTAACGCGCAGGGTATGCCCCTCCGTCTCCTGGTCGCGCAGGTCCATGGCTCGTGACCAGCCTTCGATGGTGGCATCATAGGCCAGGGACAGCTCGGAATTGGACCGCTGCAGGTCGTTGAAAAGTTGGGCATTCTTGATTGCCTCCGAGATCTGGTTGGCAAAGGTAGCCAGCAGCCGTTCATCTTCAACGCTGTAAGAACCAGGCAGATAAGATTGTGTGGAGATCATTCCAAACGAACGCCCGTCGGTCTGGATCAACGGAACAGCCAGGACCGATCGCGTATCCTGTTCGACGACACCGAATTGGTTGGAGTGGGTCAGCCGGGAATGTGATTCGTCCCATTCGTTCACAAGCAGCGTGCTGCCCGAGGAAATGATGTAGTCCGTGAGCCCTTCACCGCAGGGATGCCTGCTCCCCGGCCAGCGCTGGTTGTGATCCCAAAGGTAAACGTCTTCGATTTCATTCGCCGGCTCATCCAACAGGGCGATCACAAAAGCATCACAGGGCATCATTTTTTGTACAGCCTGGCGTGTATTTTCATAGACTTCATCCAGGCTCATTCTTTTCAGGATCTGCTGACTTAACTGGTACATGATGGCATTGTTCTCGGCGTAACGCTTTAGTTCCAGCTCTGCCTGCTTGCGTTCGGTGATGTCGCGGTAATTGCTCACCAGTGCGTTGACATTCGGATCTCCGATCATATTCTGGACAACGGCTTCGATCCATCTCCAGGAACCGTCTTTGCGCTTGATCCGATATTGAACGGTCGCCATCTTATCGGGGTGCTGCAGGATATCCCTGTACTGCGGGAGTATCCTTTCCAGGTCCTCCGGATGGATCAGCTCGGAACCATCGCGGCCCAGCCTTTCTTCCGGTGTGTACCCTTGAATTCTGACACTCGCCGGGCTGGCGTAGATGATGGCGCCTTCGGCGTTGCTGAGCGAAATGGCATCGGAGCTGTTTTCGATTAGCGCACGGAAACGTTTCTCGCTCGCCTGCAGCAGCTCTTCGGCGCGCTGTTCCTCGGTCATGTCGCGTGCGATGCCCAGCAGGCCCACCACCTGGCTGCCCTTGTACTCCGGTGAAATATTCATCTCCACCACCAGCATTCCGCCGCCGGATGTGTGCATGTGCAGCCTCAAGGCGCGTAAAGTCTCCCCGTTCAGGATGCGCTCGAACTGGTCGTTCGAGCGGGCGCGGTCGTCTTCCGCGACCAGGTCAATGTACGGGCAGCCCACCCATTCGCTGCGTGACCAGCCCATGAATTCTTCGAACGACGGGTTGAGGGAAGTAATGATCCCTCCGGTGGAGATCGTAAAGATCACATCGCGCGCATTGTCGATCAGCAGTCGATAGCGATTTTCAGTCTCCTTCAGCTCTTCTTCCTTTTGTTTTCGCCCCAACACCTCGGCTTGGGTACGGTTGAGTGCCCCGCGCAGCGTGCCTTCGTAGAGCCAGATCGTCACCGCGATCATCCACCAGAATATCAAGAGGCTTGGCCGCGGCTGGGAACCCGGCGCAAGCGTCAGGCGCGTCACGATCAGCAGGATGGAATTAAACCCGGCCAGGACCGGTGCCGCCCACTTATCCACGAAAGCCCCGGCAAAAAGCACGGCCAGTCCGATCAGCATCAATACGGGCGCCTCGGTTTCGAAGGCTTTTTCCGCGCCCAGCTCTCCAACGATCACAATGAACAGGCTGTAAAACGCAAAATTAGTGGCGACCGTAAAGGCCACCCCGGCCAACTCTGTTTTTCCCCGCTTGTTGAGCAAATAAGTGATCAGAAATGTGGGAAAGATCAGGGTGATCAGGAATACAAATTCGAGACGCTGCGCGCGGTAAAACGGCAGCGCGATCACAGTCACGATCCCAATTACGAGCCAGGCAAGGTTTATACTCCGCAGGAACAACCGGCGACGATCATGGTCAGTTATGATTTCCAATCGACTGCCAGGCGAGTCTATTTTCTCTTGAGAATGGAGAAGGTTTGTCATGGAACACCGATTCAGACCATATAGGTCAAATCTGGTGAAATTATATCTACATGGTACTGCATAATTGTCTAAACCAATAGATTGATTTTTACCCTATAAATCATGAAAACAAATTTAGAGATTTATGCGAGAAGCAGTAAGAATGGAAAAAACAACTTTCGTAATGGAAGTGCTAATGTCGGACCGCTTTAATCAGCTAAAATTTGGTCAGGTCCTTTCCGTAGTCAATCAAGATGCAATAAGGACCCCGCGGCCGAAACCTTAACAAATACTTGGTTTATAATACCATACAGGAAATTCAATATCGCTTCTCGTAGGGAAACAAAGGAAAGCGTTCCTATAAGAGTATAAGCCCGCCATTACCCATGAATATTGATGCCAGCATCGTCGTTTTGTTCTCAGCCATCATGCCGCTCGTTCTCGGCATTTTGATGGTAATTTACTGGCATTCAAGAAAGACTTATCACGGGTTCGGGTTTTGGGTGCTGTCCAGCGCAGGTATTGGGGTGGGTTATCTCCTGCTGGGGTTGAGAGGCCAGATCCCTGATTTCTTTTCCATCATCATCGCCAATGCGATCGAAGTCTACAGCCTGGTGCTGATCTTTGAAGGGCTCCAGCTCTTTTTTGACCGGCGCTCGTTCGATCCATGGAACTACCTGATATTTGGCCTCTTCCTGGTTCTTCAATTGTATTTCACATACTTAAATCCCAACACTAATGCCCGTATTGTGCTTGTTTCGGGCGTGGGGGCCATGCTCGAACTTCGCATCGCTGAGACTTTACTCCGCCGCGCTCCACCCAGATTGCGCCAGAGCTGCCAGACCATTGCCCTCATCTTTGTACTTGCAGCGCTTTTCTCCCTTCTCAGGGCGATCTATACACTATATCAGTCCCAGCCAATTGACCTTCTAACGGACCGGACCCTCCCGGCGCTTACCTTCGCTTCCATATTCGCGATCACCGTCTGGACTTTTTACTACTTCATCCTGAACAGCGCGCGCATCGAGCTTGACCTGCAAGAGAGCCACCACAACCTGATCGAGGCCGCCAGGGTTGATTACAGCCAGGTGGCACGGCTGGCTCTCCTGGAAGAAGCCAGCAAACGCATCGCCGAGAGCCTGGACGAGGGCGAAATCCTGCGGCGCACGGTTGAGGCGCTGGTGAACCGGTTCGGGTATGCGGAGGCCGCGGTCTCCTTGCTGGTGGGCGACGACGAGCTGGAAATCGCCGCGATCAGTGGCACGGAAGAAATCGGCTTTAAGCCAGGGTATCGACAAAAAATCAGCGAAGGCATCATTGGACATGTTGCTGACAAGCAAGCTTCCTACATTACCGGCGATATCGAACACGACCCTTACTATTTCTCCATTGGAAGACGGGCCGGGTCCGCCGCAGGCGTCCCCATCCGGGATGAGGGCCGGTTGCTGGGCGTTTTGTATATCGAGAGCATAGTGCCGGATGCGTTTGATCAGGATGATATCCAGACCCTTGATACGTTGAGCAGCCATGTGCTGACCGCGGTCCAGAAAGCCCGCCTTTATGCGCAGGCCCAGGCTCATCTCCATGCCATCACCACCCTGCAGTCCGTGTCGCAGGCCATACTCTCCTCCCTGGAACTCCAGCAAGTTTTCCAAACGGTGATCCAATTATTGCAGGATACCTTCGGCTACTCTTACGTAAGCATCTACCTTCTGGAGGGGGACGTCTTACACCTGGCAGCACAGGTGGGTTACCCAAACGAACTCACTATTAATGATATCCCGGCAGCACGGGGCATCACCGGACGGAGTGTCAGGACAAAACAGGTTCAGTTCGTACAGGATGTAACCATCAATCCGGACTTTCTGCGGGCCGCCCTCGAGGTCGAGAGCGAGATCTGTGTGCCTCTCCTCAAAGAAGACAAGGTATTCGGCGTTCTTAATGTGGAGGCCGCGCCCGGACATCCGCTTTCCGAAAATGATGCGGGCATACTGACGGCCCTGGCCGGGCCCATAACCATTGCCATTGAGAATGCCCGGCTGCATGCAGAGGTCAAAAGCATGGCCCTGACCGATGGCCTGACCGGTCTGCTCAACAGGCGCGGCTTTGATCAGGCGCTTAAATATGAAATAGATCGCGCGAATCGTTACCATTACCCGTTGGCGCTCGTTATGATCGATATGGACTTCTTCAAGGAATTTAATGATCAATGGGGACACCCCGCCGGGGACAAACAATTGAAGGAGGTGGCAACATTGCTGAGGGCCGGCATTAGGGCATCCGATTTTGTAGCGCGCTATGGGGGCGACGAGTTCTCCTTGATCCTCCCGCATACTCCCAAGTCCGTTGCGTTTGCCCTGGCAAACCGGCTGCGCGCTGCAGCAGAGCAGAGTAATCCTGATCGATCCGATGGCAGCGCGCCGGCAGCCGGCTATACCTTCAGCATTGGTGTGGCAACCTTTCCGGAAGATGGGGGCTCAGAGGCGGAATTGCTGCTCGCAGCTGACCAGGCCGAGCTAACCGCAAAGAGGCTCGGCAAGAATCGTGTTTGTATATCCAACGATAATCAGACTTATCCGCAAGCTAAAACGTGATTCGAATTGATTGTGTCAACCATATTTTCGCAGAGTATTGGGCTGATCGCGCAGCGCCAGAGTCTTTTCTCCCCCAAATCCGTGATTCAAATTGACTTTCTCAATCATACTCTTCTGGAGGATTTAGGGCGATCGAGAAGCAGGTCACCAGGCCGGAGGGGGTCAAGCCCTTCCGAAGATCATTCTAATCACAGTTCCAGACAACGTCTTTTTCTCCCCCAAATGTGCACCAAGTACAATCTGCCGAACCCTACCCCTTTACCGCTCCCGCGACCACGCCTTCGATGATGTACCTCTGTAGGAATAGATAGAAGATAACGATGGGCACGATGGCCAGGACGAGCATTGCCATCATGGCGCCGATATCCCGGCTTCCGTAGCCGCCCTGCAGGTATTGTATGGCGATAGGAATGGTCTTGTAGTCTCTGCCAATCACCAGGTACGGCAGAAGGTAGTCGTTCCAGATCCACATCGTATTGAGGATGGCAACCGTGATGTAAATGGGCCGCAGGACCGGGAAAACGACCAGGAAGAACGTTTGGATCGGGCTGCAGCCGTCAATCGTCGCGGCTTCCTCTATTTCAATCGGTATGCTCTTGACGAAGCCGCTGAATATGAACACGGATAGCCCGGCTCCGTATCCCAGGTAGAGCACAATGATCCCAATCGGGTTATCCAGGTGCAGGATGTTCGCCACCTTGGACATGCTAAACATCACCATCTGGAAGGGAACGATCATGGAGAAGACCAACAGGTAGTACAGGCCCGAGCTGGTCCGCGACCTGACGCGCGTGATGCACCAGGCTGTCATCGACGTGAAGAGCACAATGGCGCATACAGAAAAAACCGTGATGAACAGGGAATACCCAAAAGCTTGCGGAAGACCGGTCTTGACAATGCCGGTAACATAGTTTTGGAGTCCCACCCACGTCTTGGCATCCGGCAGAGCAAAGGGGGTGTCGGAGATGAAGAACCGGCCTTTGAAGGAATTCATCAGGACCAGGAAGAGCGGCACCATATACAGCACGGCCAGGATCGAGAGGCAAACGAACACTATGTCGTTGCGGGAACGTTTTTCGGTTTCCATCAGGCCTCCGTCTCCCGGCTGCGGCTGGCACGCAGCTGCAGCAAGACGACAGTACTCACAAAGATGAAGAACATTACCGCCTTGGCCTGCCCCACGCCTTCATAACCGTTTTGGCCATAGAAGGTGTTGAAGATGTCCAGCGCCAGCATGGCGGTTTGCCTGCCCGGTGCGCCCGCCGTGAGGGAAAGGTTTTGATCGAATAGCTTGAATGAATTCGAGACGGTCAGGAACGAGCATATCGTTAGCGCCGGCATGACGAGCGGGATGGTGATGCGGCCCAGCATCTGCCACGAGTTGGCGCCGTCGATCTTGGCTGCCTCGACCACATCTGTCGGGATCGCCAGGATGGCGGCGATATAGATGACCATCATATATCCCGCCATCTGCCAGTTCGTCACGACGACCAGCCCCCAAAAACCGAACCTGGAGTTGTATGTGATATCCACCCCGAAGTTGATGAGAATGCCGTTGATGAGCAGCAGCCAGACATAGCCAAGGACAATTCCGCCGATGAGGTTCGGCATGAAGAACACCGTACGAAGGGCATTGGTGCCCCGCATCTTGCGCGTGAGCAGATACGCAAGTGTAAACGCCACAACATTGATCAAAATCACCGAAACAACCGCGAACTCAATCGTGAAGATCCCGGCGTTGATGAAGTTCTGGTCATCCGTGAACGCCCGAACATAGTTTTCGAAGCCCACCCACTTCGCATCGGTTACGGCCGTGAACTTGGTGAAGGAAAGGTAGATACCGAATAGGAACGGTATCACGAAGGCGATCGCGAATGCGATCGCGGTCGGCAGAGTAAAGAAGGCGTAGTATCGCTTTGGCATCTTCTGCACGGCTATTCTCCTGCTCTGTGATGCGGCACGCGCTCCGTACTAAGGGTCACCCCGCCTCTCAATGGAGGCGGGGTGACATGATCAGGCAGAGCTCAGGCTTATTTATTGGCCGTACTTGGCCGGCCACTCGGTAACTACCAGCTGCGTCACAGCATCCCAGGTCATCTTGCCTTGTGCATACTGAAGCAGGGCAGCGCCGAAGTCGTTCTTGAAGTCCTGTCCCGGGAACTTGACGAAGTCCCAGGCCACGTTGTACAGGTTGGTATCGCTCGTGTACCGGAGCACTTCCTTGGCCAACGGATCGGTTGGCTTCTCGTTGTCGGCAAAGGTGTCGAACGGGGCGATGAATTTCAGATCGTTGGTAACGAAGGCTTTGCCCTTCGGGCTGCTGTACAGCCAGTAGATGAAGTCCTCGGCCAGCTTCTGCTTGTCCGCAGGAGCCTGCTTGTTGACGGCGAAGAAGTTCTCAGTACCCACGTTGATGGACTGCTTCTCCTCGCCCGGCATACCCGTGTACATGGGCAGGAACTTTACATCTTCCGGCTTGACCGTATTGCCTTGGACGCCCGAGATCTGGCCCCAGGCCCAGTTGCCGTTCTGCACCATGGCAGATTGGCCCAGCGCGAATTCGGCCATCGAATCATCGACGCTCTTGCTGCCCAGCAGCCCCGGAGCGGTCGTCGAGTTGTTGATGTACAGATCAAATAGGTTCTTGAAATTCTGCGCATACTGGAATTTGAAGTTGTTGGCTCCGGCGTCCGCCAGGGCGATCTTGTTGTCCCGCCACTCGTAGAAGACCGGGAGATCCATTAGATGCGTCTGCCAGCGCCAGTCCTCGCCAGTCTTTAGTGATGTGGACGAGAACACGCCCTTGATGCCGAGCTTCGCCTTCTGGGCGGTCATGTCTTCCACAACTGCCTTGAGCGTCGCAAAGTTGTTGATCTGGTCCATGGAGGTTGCCTTCGCACCGGGCAGCGCGAAGTACTGGGTCATGATGGCATTATTGTAGATGATCCCGTAGCCTTCGACCACGTACGGTATGCCATAGACGCCTGCGCCGTCCGTAACCGCCATGCTCTTATCGGTAAGATGCTTGTAGAGCTCGGTGCCCGATAGATCGGCGGTGTAGTCCTTCCAGGCCTGGTAACCGACCGGACCGTTGATCTGGAACAGGACCGGTGGGTCCGACTTGGCAATTTCTGACTTTAGCGTTTGCTCGTAGGTTCCCGCTGCAGCCGTGACCACTTTCAGCGTGACGCCGGTCTCGGCCTTGTATTCGTCCGCGATCTTCGCGTACACGTCCGCAACTTCCGGCTTGAAGTTCAGGTAATAGACCTCTCCGCCTGCCTGGGCCGCGGTCGCAGCCGGGGCCTGTGTCGCGGCGGGTTGCGCCGGCGCCTGGGTGGCAGCCGGTGCCTGGGTGGCAGTCGCTGCCGGTGTTCCGCATCCAGCAAGTGCGAACGCGGCGATCAGTATAAAGCTCAGGGGTACTAGGAATTTCCTAGGCATTCTTCTCTCCTTTTAGAAATATTTGAAAATATATCTTGCCCACACGATTCTTGTTTGCGTGCACTGATACCTTCTGCCCCCACCTCCTTTCGCTTCTGTCTTATTCTTCTTTATGAATCTGGAATGAAACCGCCCGAAGATCATCGATGATCGTCGCATCCGCGGCGTGCAAGAGATTCGATTGTTCGGATGGTTCAGCTCGGGGAGTTTCGCTTCCAGGTATACGGATAGGATGAACTATGGCCTGTCTCGCACGGTATCCAGCACCTACTCTTGAGATCGACCAAAAGAAAGTACTCAACCTCGCCTCGTTCATGAAATGAAGCCCGTACCTGCGTCGAATACAAGTCTATACGACTATTATAGCATACCGGCTATGACCTCGCTCTGTCTTCATCCATAGCCCCTCCGAAAATCATTCTAATCATAATTCCAGACAATGTCCTTTCCTCCCCCAAATCCGTGATTCAAAACAACCTTTTCAACCATTTTAATTCTGGCGGACTTTGGGGGATCGCGCAGCATAGCGCAGCGTATCCTGTGGAGGCTGTCAGGGCGGAGGGGGTCAATACCGCCCACAAATCATAGCCCTCCGAAAATCATATTGGGATCTAAAACCTCAGAAGGTAAACAGGTGCAAGTGCCATCAGCGCTGCGCTGCCTTGTAGCGCCAATACGAGCAGGGCCTGCTTCGGGGATCGTGGCAGCCATTTGAAGGCAAAGAACACGATGATCGGTATTTGTCCTGCCATAAGTATCTGCCAGATGTGAGCCGCGGCATTTTCGTCGGCCTGGCGGGCAGTCCCGAACATGGCGACATAAATAACAACCGTGGCGAGCGCGCTGAACGACATTGCCAATGGAAGAAAAGCGGTTGGATTCTTCAGGATAGCTTTCATAATCAACTCCTTGCCGATTATAGAGACAGCACCTCTGAATGTAGCCCAATCCATTTGTTGGCTGAGCTTGCCTCCATTTTCGGTGTTTTCACCCGGACGATCAACTGTGGAATACCCCAGTTCCTCGATTCTCGCCGCGGCTGTGGCAGTCCCTGGTTTCAAAATCAGTTCTATTCTGGAGCTCACCTCAAATCCGGCATATATATTCTTCAAATGAAATTCCACGGTGCGAACAGTTATGCCAAGTGACATTGCAATCTGCTTGTTGCTTCTGCCCTGCAGCACAAGCTTTAGCACCTAATTTTCGCGTTTGCTTAACTGAACATCCGGGATCATCGGGATAACCTTTGGATACTTCTCGTATTGTACCAAGTGCAGCCAACCAGAGACGTAATTGAGGACGACCATCATGCAGTTCATGAGAACAGATTATGAAATGTGAACGCTAAAAGTGGGTGTCAACACCCCACTTTTAGTACCAATCAAAAGTAGACACGCTTCGCGGTCAGGCCTCTTGTGCTGCGAACCGATGGCGCGTGGTCTCCTGACCAGCGTCTTTGCACGCCCATTCCTTTTTTCTCCCCCAAATCCGTGATTCAAATTGACTTTCTCAACCATACTCTTGCGGTCCCCAGACCAATCATTTCCCAAGGTTTAGGGAGTATCTATACGACCGTTTAATGCTTGCCGGGTTTAAAAATTCATACAGGAAATTGGAGACATCCGGTTCTGCATTAGAGGCAATCCACACACTTGCAATCCCCATATTGCCAAGACGTTTAAAACACTCTTTTGCCAGGGCTGTCGCCAGGCCATTTCTTCTGTAATCTGTATGGACCCCCATCGGCTCAATGTAACCGGATTTTGGATCGTTTTCTTCCACCCACCCCATGCAGTAGGCTACGCTCTCGCCCTGGGGATTCACAATCACCAAATCCAGTTCCGCCTGATAGCTTGGGGAACTCTGAAGTGAACGTAAGCGGGCCTCAGAATAGGATGGATTGTTAAAGGCATTGTGAACCAGCTTGACCCGGCTCTCATAATTCCCATATTCTGGAAAACTCAGCAATTTGAAATCTGGCTTTAGGTCATAGGAGAAATCGTACTGCCGTAGTGTGTAAGTTCTGACATTTTCCTCATGACCGTCCTCATAAAAGCCGGCGGCCATCAATTGCTCGATCTTTTGTTGTCCATAGGTGTAGACTGCTGTGTGGATCTTGGTCTTTCCTCGTGCCCAAAATTCAAGTCCCCAATTCAATACTTCAGGGAACAGCGCCATGAAACTCGGGTGCACCACTATGAAGAAATCATCCTTGCCGTATTCAGAGATGAACAATCCCACGATCTGGTCCGTTTCAGTCTTCCAATAGTGGGCGTTGGCCTGAAAGAAATCCACCCCTTTTTCAGCATGTGCATTGTAACGCCACCAGTCCATCCGACCCGGTTCCCAGTTATTATCAATGTCAGGATGGTTTTCAATTTCCAGCAGGAATTTCTTGATCAGATCGTATTCAGTATCGTTATTGGTGAATGAAAAGTCGGTTATCTTCATGCTCTTTCCAGTCGATAAACAGCGACATGGGTCGCTTCGGTCTTTTCACCAAAGCGCATTGGCGCCTGGCATCCCAACTGTCCACTAGGCGCTTGGTTGGCTGCCCGTGCCTGGTTTGAGCACAAAGCGATGGCGTGTTTGCCAATTTTGATTTAGATTATCCATCAGGAGAATCTCTTTCACCAGGGCCCGGATTGGAAGATGCACTCTGGATGCCCTTTCGAAGTCGGAAGCAATTTCACTCAAGAGATTCGGATCACTCGCATGCGCCACTGATAGATGAGGAATAATCTCTGCGAATCTCCCGCCATAGGGAGGTGTCTCAGGAAAGCGCTCGGCTACGATTTCTGTCAGGTGCCGAAACGACTTAACAGGCTCCGGAGATAGATACAACACATCAGGCAATCGCCGGAACTCGGTGAATTGAGCATTGAAACTGGATTCCCCCGAGAGCAATTCTCCCAGGCTCTCGACCACTTCAGCAGTTATCTCCGCCGGCCGTTTGAACGGATAAAGGACAGTCACATGTGCGGGCAGGCCCAGCAGCGCGGATGGATCGTATTTAACGCGAAAACTGCGCACCAAAGCCTCGGCTTCGGGGATCGGGATAACAAGCGCGGATTCGGCAGGTGCATTCATGTCCAAGGATTACCGGGTGTCATCTCCTGGCGCAGCTCGCGGGCACGCTCGATCTTTTCAGCCTTGATGCTTTGGCCTGTTATTACGTTCTTGATGGGCATGACCGAATTATAGACCAAGACCTCACCCTGTCCGCCCCTGAAGGTTCAGGGGCGGACAGGGGCGAAGAAAGTAGTCGAGCACGTTTGGCTCTGCTGGTCACAGGTATTCTCGGGGCCAAGAGCGCCAGTCCAGCACGCGTGGCGAGTGCGCTACTATGGCTTCCTTGCCAACATCAACACCGGGCGCTTCAGGGATTGCGTTCCCGGCCCCCCGATTTCCTCCTCGCCATGGACACCAATTTCTAATCCCACCTCTTGTCATCGGAGGCCCGTAGGGGCACAACATAGCGAAGCGTATCCTAGAACGTTGTGCCCGGCCCCTTGAGCAATCTCGTTCTTCAACACCCGTACTTTAACAACTGAAAATACAATCTGTGTGCAGGTGTAGAATCATTGTAGATTTTGAGTTGTACTATGTAGGAAGGCGGGAACTATGGCAGATGCTAAACAAGTGGACGCGGCCGGCAGTGAAAGCCCTAAGAAGCCCGTTAACACTCTTGTGGTTCTATTGGAAATCGGGGCGATCCTCATCCTGGCCGTTCTAATCTACAACACACTTTTCCCCCAGGCTTATTGGCAGTCACGCGAGCTCGAGCAGAACCGGGCAAAATGGGAAAGCCAGCACATCACTCATTACCAGATGTCGGTGCATCTTCCATACTCAAGCATGAGGGACGCCCCAACGCCCTTTATTGTTGAGGTGAGGGACGGTAAGGTCGTGTCCGTGGTGGATGCTCTTAGCCAAAGTGTCTCCCCTGAGAACGACGCTGACTTTCGCTACGATTCTCAGTATTTCACTATACCGGGATTATTTTCCTATGCTTATCAAACCATCTGGGAGAAACCCCCGTTGATAAGAGTCTCCTATGATCTGACTCTTGGCTACCCGGACGACATTTACGTAGATCCGTATACCGAGCCATGCTGCCAGGATTTCTACATTGGGGTTCAAGACTTTCAGGTCCTGCCACCGTAGCTCTATGCCTCGCGAGGGCAAATTGGCAATTTGCTCACATTACTACTCCCCCGCCTTTTCATATATAAACAACTCCTCCGCTCCTCGCCGCGGCGACACAGAATCAACCGGCGTCTCTCGCGACAACAACTTGAATCCACGCTCCTGATACAGGTTAAGAAGCTCCGCTTCTGAAACGGCGAACGGCGGGCCGCCGGGGCGACCATCCAGCGGAAAGGCCAGGTCAATGTAAGCGCCGCCGGGTTTGAGCAGGCGGTTTACCAGGTCAGCATATTCTGTCCGGCGCTTGGGGTCGATGGCGCAGAAGCAGGTGTATTGAAGGACATAATCGAAGGAATGATCCATTTGGGGCGGCAGCGCGAACAGGTCGTGCTGTAATACTTCAACAGGCGCATCAGGCTCGGCCAGCCGCTTCATTTCATTGATGGCAGTGGGTGCGAAATCAACCGCGGTGACCTGGAAGCCTTGGCGCGCAAACTCGCGGGCATCGTGTCCGCGGCCCGCACCGGGTACGAGCATCCGCCCGGGGGTAAAACGTTTGCTGGAGGCGAGACGCTTGAATACCGGTGTAGGTCCGCCCATGTCCCAGCCGTCGGACTTGCGCCGGTAGTCGGCTTCCCATTTAGTGGGGAAATTCACATCATCTAACATGGAATATTGATACCTCTCAAATTAGCAACGGGATGGCATGCAGTTACAGATATAGATTTTCCACCCGCCCTAAATCTTACGGGAAAAGCATAGAGAAATTAAACACAAAGGTCACAACGTACACAAAGGGGAAAAAAAGATTCTATCTTTCGGGCTTTCTTCCTTAGTGCTCTTTGTGTACTTTGTGTTTAATCTTTTTCCCATCAAGTTCGTGAGAGCCTTTGCCTAATCCCACAGGTTGTATAATTCCACGATGCGCGCAAGGTTCCCTGTAACGGTACATCTGTTATTCTTTCGTGATACCAAGATCCTGTTGATACGCCGGTTCAAGACTGGCTTTCGGGACGGGGAATACAGCGTGCCGGCCGGGCACCTTGATGGAGACGAAACGGTGATCGCGGCCGCGGCGCGTGAGGCGGCCGAAGAGGTGGGTGTGCGCATCGAGCTGCAGGACCTTTTCTTTTCCAGTGTGATGCATCGCAACGAAGGCGATGAGCGCGTGGATTTCTTTGTGCATGTGCGCGCGTGGAGCGGCGAGCCGGTCAATAAGGAACCCCACAAATGTGACGATCTGCGCTGGGAGGAGATCGCGGCGCTGCCGGTGAATACGATCCCTTATGTGAGGCAGGCGATACGGAATCACCTGGACGGCGTGCGCTTTGATGAGTTTGGGTGGAATGAATAGTCTGCTCATAGCTTTGTCCCGGGCTTGTCAGCCCGGGACAAAGAATTCCGAAGAAAAGAATATAGGCGGGGAGAGCACCCGCCTATATTCTTTTCTTCGGTCAAACCAAGGATGAGGCGATCGGCAAATACGATTTGCGTAAAGCGAGTGGACAATAATAATGATGCGTATTTCCCCCTGCCTAGTTAGCCTGGGTGTGTTGCTGGTGATCATGGGATGCGCGGGGGCCGGCTCACCGACTGCTGCGCTGCCTTCTGCTCCGCCTCCCAGCGCCGCGGCCACTGAAGCAGCTACCGCGGTTCCGCAGCCGAGTGCGACAGGCGTACCCACAGTCTCCCCGGTTAACCTCAATCCGCAAATCATCACGCTGGCCGGTCAGCTCCCTGAACCGGATGATCTGCTGCTCGCGCCGGATGGCTCCATCTTACTTTCAGATATAGGCGATGGAACCGTTAGACGGTATACCCAGGCTAACGGGTTGCAGCCCTTTCTCTCGGGACTGAGCGCACCGGAAGGGATGGTCCTGCTCCCCGACGGTTCGCTGATCATCGCCGAACAAGGCAAGAACCGTCTTATCCGCTACGACCCTGCCACGCAGGCGCTGACGTCCTTCCTTGACCTGCGCAACACAACGAGCCAGGACGGTGTGGATGGCATCGCCTGGGACGCCTCTTCCCAGACGATCATCGTGCCCGACAGCCCTAACGGGACGATCCTGCGTGTGAGCGCGGATGCCCAAAGTGTGACTCAAATCGCCTCGGGGTTCGCCCGCCCAACGGGCGCGTGGGTGGAACCGGACGGCAGCATCCTGGTTGTGGATGAAAACGGCAACTCGTTAGATCGGGTCCACCCGGATGGCAGCATCGAGAAGCTGGGGGTCTACTCCATTCCGGATGACGTGATCGAGGACAGCGCCGGGAACATCTTCGTGGTCACCATAGGAGACAACGCCGTTCACTTCATCTCGGCGGCGACGCACCAGGACGCGGTCCTGGCGGGCCAGATCATCGATCCGCAGGGGATCATTTTCGACACGGACTGCAACCTTATAGTTACCGACCCGGGGAACCACCGGTTGATCAAACTGGTGATCCATTAGCCGGCGAGGAGCTAGTACACGGATTCCGCGAGGGATGGGCTTGGGAAAAAAACTGCCAGGCGGCCCAGCCGTTTCTTAGTTAGCTCGTTGTAAGGGACAAAAGGGCCGAAAAACCTGTGAGACATGGCACAATAATGTTATGATACCAACTAGTCCATACAGGTTGGAAGCTGATCATGACTGAAGATAACACTCCGACTAAGGAACAAATCAGGGATTTTGTGGTCGCTGCGCATGGCAACCTGCCCAGGGTGCGCGAGATGCTGGCGGAGTTTCCCGGCATCGTAAATGAGCCTTATCAATGGGCCGAGAACGATTGGGAGACCGGCATCCAGGCCGCGGCGCAGTCGGGGAGCGCCCCCGTGGCCGAATACCTGCTGGACCGGGGCGCGCCGCTGGAGATCTGCACGGCGGCCATGCTGGGCCAGAAGGACAAGGTCCAGCAGATGCTGGCCCAAGACCCGGGCCTGATCAAGGCGCGCGGCGCGCACGGGATCGCATTGATGACCCATGCCGCGTTCAGCAATAATATCCCGCTGGCAAAGCTGCTGCTCGAACGCGGCGCAAGCGAAGGAATGGCTCACGCCCTGGGAAACGCTGTCATGAAAGGCCATATGGAAATGGCAGCCTGGCTGATCGAAAACGGCCATCCCGACATGAGCTGGAAAAATTACGACGGCAAGAGTCTGTTGACGCTGGCCGGTGAACGAGGGGACGAAGACATGCTCACGTTACTGTGTAAACATGGAGCAGTATAAGGCCACACAAAGTCCCCACCCCGGCCCTCCCCTAAAGGGGGAGGGAGAGAATTCCGAAATTTGGGATGTGGGCTGGAGAACACAGCCCACATCCCAAATTTCGGAGAACTTAGATAGAGCGCGAGTAGAGACAAAACCAGATACAACCTAGACCCCATCCTAAAAAAACATGTTCGACCTCACCAACGCCCGCTTCGCCTTCCTGGATATTGAAACCACGGGTCTCTCGCCCTGGTTCGGAGACCGCATTTGTGAGGTGGCTGTAGTTATTACAGAGGGAAAGCGCATCAAGAACACCTACAGCACTTTGATCAATCCCGAACGTCCACTTTCACCCGGGGCGCTGAGCGCCAATGCTTTAACGGAAACCGACCTGAAGCCGGCGCCTTTGTTCATAGACGTCGCCGACGATATGGAAGAATGGCTGAAGGACGCAGTCGTCGTCTGCCATAACGCCCGCTTCGACCTGCAGTTCCTGGACAGCGAGTACCGCCGCATCGGCCGCGATTTCCAAATCCCCAACCTGATCGATACGCTGCTGCTGGCGCGCCAATACTTCGACCTGCCTTCGTACAGCCTGAGCTCCATTGCGGAGTCCTTCAAGCTTGCGACCATCAAGGAACACGGCGCGCGCGAGGACGCGCTGAACGCCCGCGCCATCTTCTTTGCGATGCTGGGATCCCTGAAAGGGTTGAATAAGCCGCTGGAGGATTTCATCGGCATTTACAATTCGCCAGCCTGGCCGAATGAGGGCATCCAATTACCCACCGAGCTGGGCGAGGCGATCTACAGCGGCAAACGGCTGTTCATCCGTTATATGGACAAGGACGGCGAACACACCGAGCGCTGGGTCACACCCAGGCAGGTGATAGGGCTGGCGGATTACATCTATCTGCAGGCTTATTGCCACTTGAGGGAAGCAGAGCGCAGTTTTCGATTGGACCGGATCGTGGAGATACGAGTGGAGAGCACGGCGGGAAAAGAATAAGAGATAGAACGCGGATTCTTGAGAGGAAGAGATCCTGAAGAAATAAAGGTGATGGTAAGAAAACCATCACCTTTATTTCTTCAGGTATTTCAAGTAGAGAGAAGCAGACAAAACTCTAACTCGAATGGGCCAGGAGGGTGAAGACGTCTTCAAGGGTGGACTCAACGGGCTCGACGGATTGCACCTTCATTCCCTTTTGGCCAAGATTCTCGGTAAGACCTTCCGGGGTCCATTCCCCGGGTTTGATGATCACGTGCGCCCGGTCACCGTGCAGGCTGGCTTGAACAATGCCATCCATCCGGCTTAGTTCTTCGACCGATTCGAGCAGAGGGGTGGCGGCCAGGTCCCAGGCGGCGCCTTTCAGATAAGTTGTCTTCAGACCGGCGGGCGTATCGATGGCCAGCAGCTTGCCGCGATACATGAAGGCCACACGGTTGCAGTGTTCGGCTTCGTCCATGTAATGCGTGGTGATGAAGATGGTGGTGCCGCCCGCCGCGAACTGGTAGATCAGATCCCAGAACTGGCGCCGCGCAACCGGGTCCACGCCGCTGGTCGGTTCATCGAGGAACAGGATGGGCGGATGATGGATCAACGCACAGCCCAGGGCCAGCCGCTGCCGCCAGCCACCCGATAACTCCTTGGTGAACAGTTTCGTGCGGGTTTCCAGGCCGGCCATATGCAGCACCTCGTCGATGCGATTCTTTTCCTCGGCCTCAGGCACATCGTAAACGCCGGCATAGAACCTCAGGTTTTCCAACACGGTCAGGTCATCATACAGCGCAAATTTCTGCGACATATAGCCGATGTGCGATTTGACCTCCTCTGGGTTCTTCGTCACATCAATCCCCAGGATCCGGGCGGTGCCCTCGGTGGGTGTGATCAACCCGCATAACATGCGGATGGTGGTGGTCTTGCCGCTGCCGTTGGGACCCAGGTAACCGAGCACTTCGCCGGGCTGCACAGTGAAAGCAACGTGGTCCACGGCCGTGAAACTGCCGAACTTTTTCGTGAGGCCCACCACTTCAAGGGGAAGGATTGGAGTCACCATATTAGGCTTTCTCTGTTTCCAATAACTGGATGAACACGTCTTCCAGGGTAGGGGTAACGGGTATGAGATGGGTCATGGTAACACCAGCCGCCTTTAGTTGAGCAGGGAGGCGGGCTTGGGGGCCTTCGGCGGAACTGACGCGCAGGTGGAGATATCCGCCGAAGGAATGGACATCCTCCACATCGGGGTCTTTGCCCGCCACATCACGAGCGGCCATTTGAGGCTCGGCAGCCAACTCCAGGATCCGCCCGGCAAGGTGACCCATCAACTCGCGGGGCGCGCCCTGCATCAGAGCGCGGCCATGGTCCATGAAGATCACGCGGTTGAAGCGCATGGCTTCATCCATGTAAGGCGTGCTGACCAGCACAGCAGACCCGCCGCGCAGCAGGCCGATGAGGAGCTGCCAGAATTCCTGACGCGCAACCGGGTCCACACCGCCCGTAGGTTCATCCAGAAGGAGGACCTTAGGGCGGTGAACCAGGGCCGATGCCAGCCCAAGCTTTTTCTGCATGCCGCCCGATAAAGCGGCGGCAGGGCGGTTTGCGAATTCTTCCAAGCCTGCAAAGCGCAGCAATTCCTTCGAGCGCTGCTCGCGCTCGGCATCAGGTATATCAAAGACTTCACCAAAAAAGTCGAGGTTTTCTTTAACGGTCAGGTCGCCATACAAGCTGAATTTTTGAGCGAGGTAGCCAAGCTCCTCACGAGCCTTTTCCACCTGCTTCGGTATTTCATAACCGGCGACTCGAATCAGCCCGCTATCGGGCCTCAGCGCGCCGCATAACAGACGGATGGCGGTGGTTTTGCCTGCGCCGTCGGGCCCGACCAAGCCGATCATTTCACCGGCCCGCACTTGCAGGTCGAGCCCATCCACGGCGCGCGTAGAACCAAACGTCTTGACTAAATCCTTCGTCTCAAGCAGAATTTCGGGTTCCATGCTTATTTCGGGCTAAAGGTGACATCGGCAGGCATGCCCGGTTTGAGCTTGCCCTGCTGGTCGGCTACTTTCAGCTTGATCGCATACACCGTGCTCGAACGTCCTTCCACCGTCTGCACATTGCGCGGCGTGAACTCCGCCTGATCCGAGATGTAACTCACCTGCGCCTGGAACTGCTCCCCAGGGAACGAGTCCACACTCATCGTCGCTTTCTGCCCCAGGAAGATGTTCCCGTAGCGATCCTCCGGCACATACACCGTGATGGTCAGCTGGCTCAGGTTGCCCAACGTGATGGCCGCCGCTCCCGGCTGCACGAATTCTCCCGGTTCGATGCTGCGCGTCAGGATCACTCCCTCCGAAGGCGCCACCACCGTCAGCTTCGCCAGCTGCGCATCGATCAGGTCCACATTCGCCTGCGCCTGTCCCACCGCCAAATCCGCCTGCTGTGAGACGCTCTTGGCCTGTTCCAACGCCTTCTGCGCCGCCATCAATTCCGGCGATTGGTTCCCTGTCTGCAGCGAGCGCAGCAGGTCCTGCGCACGGTAAAGTCGCTCCTGCGCCACACTCACCGCCGCTCGCGCATTCAACACATCCTGCGCTCCCTGCGAGGTGATCAGATCCAGGTAGGCCTTTTGGCTCGCATCCAGGTTCGTCCGCGCTTCATCGAACGTGGCCTGCGCCGAGACGCGCAGCTCGTTGTCCAGGTTGTTCCCCAGCCATTTCGGATCCACTCCCTTGTTCGTCAGGTTCGTATCCCGATACAGCAGGTACTGTCCCCGCTGCGTCAGGTCCGTGATGTCCTTGCCGTTCGATACCTGGTCGTTCAGCTGCTTGGCCACCGTGTAGCTGGCCTGCGCCTGCGCCATGTCCGTCTCCGCTTTCACGAAGTCCGCTCCCGCCGTGCTCGTCTCCACCTTCGTCAGGTTGGCTTGTTGGTCCGTCAGTGTCTGCTGGGCGGCATCCACCCCCGCCTGCGCCGCCGCCACCTGCTCC
>CAWAKH010000004.1:0-8025 GCA_963782565.1 uncultured Chloroflexia bacterium | reverse complement strand
GATCATTTTGACCGAGCATCTGGCGAATGGCCTGTATTTCGCCGATATGATACCAGTAGTGATAGGTCACACGGCGCAGGGCCGACCCGATGCTCTGTCCCACTGATTTACCTTCACGCAGCAAATCGACCAATAGCGATTCTGTGGTGAGGGTGGTAAGGAAAGGGTCAACTTCCTTTGTGACTGCCTGCCATTTTGCCAACATCTCATTCATGGAAGGTGTGCTCATCGGCGCGCCGTAGGCGTACATCTGGTTCAATTCGGGGAAAAGCATTTTGCCCTGCGCCAACTCGAGAAAGTATCGGTGCTCGTGCCACCCCAAATGCCCCACGGTCCAACTGATGCAGTTCATCCGTCCGAAATGTCGGGCCCCATCTTCATCCGAGATATTTTGCAGGCCGCGCAGCCATTCGCTGCGGGTAAACCTTAATTGGTCAACCAGTGCATGTGCCATCCTTTGCTCCTATGATCTTCAAGTTCAGGGACAGCCGCTATTATATCTCTCAACAGAAAGACGGATTTTGAAGGACGGCTGATCCCGCGTGCAGGCAGAGGGGCAGACGAAGTCGCGACTTCGTGACTTGCTCTCGAATATGCCGGGCGAAGTTCTCGGCGCGAAGATGAGAAGAGGTTTTCCTGTCCCGGATAGACTAAGTACAAGCACGGAAGTCCTGTTAGGTGCCGTCTGGATTTTAGCTTGGAATTCCCTTGCACATCTAACGAAACTAACGGGTTTGTACTTAGTGGCGTGTTTGATAAATAAATCAACATAGTCGTGGAACATTAATAATCATATACTTCTCATGCCAGATTTGGGAGGAGGCCGGTATGAGGAGACGCAAGCCGAAAACGATACGTCTGAGTAAATTGGATAGTCGTGAGATTGAGGGATTGTTGAGGGATGGTCGAACCGAACAACGCGTCGTCCGGCGCGGGCAGGTTTTGTTGGCGATGAAAAACGCCAAGACGATTATCCGTGATTTGTGTAAGCGAACTGGCATGACGCGCTTTGGTATTTGGCGTTTGTGTCGTCGGTACGAATCGGTTGGTCTGAATGCCATTTACGATGCGCCGCGTGCGGGTCGGCCGCGAGAAATTACGGCGCTGCAACGCGTGGGGATTGAACAACTGGCTTGTTGCGAGCCGAGTGGTGTTGGGTTGGAAATGACCCACTGGTCCACACGAAGTTTGGCGGAGATCGCGATGAAACGCGGCTTGGTCCCTCATATTGCGCAATCGACCGTATCGCTCCTCCTCAACGCTGCGGACCTGCAACCTCATCGCACTCGTTATTGGATTACGCCCACCTTGAACGCCGAATTTCTGGAGCGCGCCGGTCGCATTTTGTGGGTATATGAAAGGACCGAGACCCTCCAGGCGCAAGGCGAAATCGCCTTGGCCCTGGACGAGAAGCCGAATATTCAGGCGCTTGCCGGAGTGCATCCTACCCAAGCGATGCAGTCGGGCCAGATCGAACGACAGGAATTTGAATATGAACGGCATGGCGTCGTTAATTTCCTGGCCCTGCTCAACATCTACAACGGCCAGATGCGGAGCAGTTGCTTGGACCAAAATGACAGCGAACATTTCTGCCGAGCACTGCCTCGTTTGTTGCAACCCTTTCACTCCTTTCGACGCATTCATCTGATCTGCGACGGTGGACCCAGTCATACCTCGGCCGCAACGCGCTCGTCTCTGCAGTCTCATTATGGCTCACGCTTGCGTATCTTGTACACACCCGCACATGCTTCCTGGCTCAATCAAGCTGAACTACTGCTGAAAAGTTTCGATGTGCGCTATTTGGAGCGCGACCAATGGGAAAGCCGCCAACAACTTATTGATCATCTGTATGCCAGCACGCCAGAATATAATCGCCTTTGGGCTCAACCTATCAACTGGTCTTGGACCCGTCGTGACTTGCACGATTGGGCTGAAAAGAAGTCCACCGGACTATGTTGAATTACTTATCAAACACTCCACTAAGTACAAACCCATTAGTTTCGTTAGATGTGCAAGCGAATTCCAAGCTAAAATCTAGACGGCACGTTTCAGGACTTCCGTGTTTGCACTTAGAGTCAATCGCTAGCAGTTGCTTCGCCCGAGTCGCCGATGAAATTATCCACCCCGTCCAGGAAGACCTCTACGACCTTTGGATCAAAGTGTTTCCCGCTCTGTTCCCTGATATATTTCAAGACATCTTCCATCTTCCAGCCAGCACGGTAGGGACGGTCAGAGCGCAGCGCATCCCACACATCCACCACGGAGAATAGGCGCGCGGCCAGCGGTATTTCTTCACCCTTCAGGCCGCGCGGGTAGCCTGTGCCATCCCATTTTTCATGATGGCAATAGGGAATGTCCAGCGCGTACCGCAGGTAAGAAATCGGTGTCAGCATCTGGTAGGCAAACTCGGGGTGCCGGCGCATGCTAACCCATTCGTCCTCGGTGAGTTTATCCGGTTTCAGCAAAATCCTGTCCGGCACGCCCATCTTCCCTATATCGTGCAGCAGGCAGCCCCGCCGTATATGAACCAGTTCTTCCTCGCTAAAGCCCATGGCCTGGGCCAGTTTAAGGGTTGTCTCGGTCACACGCAGGGTATGCCCTTCGGTCTCCTTATCGCGTAGGTCGAGTGCATGCGACCAGCCTTCGATGGTGGCGTCATAAGCCATGGCGAGCTCCAGGTTGGAGCGCTGCAGGTCCTGGAACAGGGATGAACTGTCGATCGCAATGGCGGTTTGCCCGGCCACAGCATCCAGGAACTGCTGCCATTCCTCGTCACGATTTACTACGGTCCGGCTGAAGATTTCCAGCACGCCTTTGACTTTTCCTTTGGCTATGAGCGGTACGCCATAGTAGGAAATGAATTTCTCCTCGGTAACCAGCTGACCCCGCTTGATCAGTTTGGGATCTCGGGGAAGGTCGCCAACATAGACTGTTTTTCTTTCGAGCGCGGCTCTTCCGGCAAGACCTTCCCCGATGGTGATGGAGGTGGATTCAATAGTCCGCGTCCAAAAACCCTGCCCCGCAGCGTATTCCAGGATATAGGATTCGGGTTTTAGCAAAAGGATACCGGTCGCATCCACGTTCAATTCCCGGGCTACCTTATCAAGGACCACATTCAGGGTCATCTTGAGATCAAAACTGCTGCTGATGGCGATATCAATGGATCGCAGGGCAGCCAGCCGGTCCAGTTGTTTTACAGTCTGCTCCAACAGGTTCGCCCGGTGGATGGCGTTTCCACCGATCTCAGCCAGAGCGTTTAATACACGCAGTTCGCCGGTCGTAATTTCGCGCGGCACATGAACATTGACAAACATTGCCCCGATGATCTTCCTGGAGGCGGGCAGCGGAACGCAAACGCCGCCAAGCCCCTCGGGGATATGTTTACGATGTTCCGCGGGTATGCGCGGATCACTCCTGAATTCCCGGGCCACTATTGCCTGGCCGCGGGCGACGACCAGATCAGGAATATTTTGACCCGGCGGATACTTGCTCAGCGGTTCATTGCCCCAACCGCGCTGGATTGTCATGCTCAGCTCGGCGCTGCCCGGGTCATATAACCAGATGCTGCCCGAGTCTGCTTTTATGAGAGACAATGATTCATCAAGCAGGCGCGGGAGTATTTCATTAACAGTCTGGGTTTCACGCAGGGCAGCGCTTATTTTTGCGATGGCCTCCAGTTCGCGCTCCCGCTGTTTGGGTTCGGTGATGTCGATCATCAGTCCCTGCCAGTAGAGTGGGCGCCCTTCCGCGCTCATCACAGGGATTGCCTGATCACGCAGCCAGACGACCTGTCCGTCAGAGGCGAGCATTCGAAATTCCATATCAAATGGTTCACCGGTCCGATTTATGTGCTGAATTCTTTCCAGCACCTGGGGACGGTCTTCGGGGTGCAAGCACGTCTGCCAGAACGCGGGATCCGCCAGCCATTCCTGAGGTGTGTAGCCCAGTATCTTCTCTATCTGCGGGCTGATGTAGGTGGTATGGCTTATATCGTCCGGTGAGTTGACATAGACGACCATGGGCAGCTGCTCTATCAGCGTTCGATTTCTAGCCTCCGCCTCACGCACTGCCAGCTCGGCTTTTTTGTTCTCGGTGATGTCAACGATGGAAACAATGACCCTGGACAAGGTATCCCTGTAGCTGGGAATTACAGACCAGTGCAGATGGATGTAGATGGGATTGCCTGCCAGAGTCTGATTGACACCTTCCCATTGAAAATCTGTTTTCCCTTCGGCTATGTTTATCAGCTCCTTCTGAAAACTTTCACCTCCCGCAGACTCGAGGATTCGGCCCAGGTTGTGCATCAGATCGTCGCGGTCCTTCACGCCATGCAAAGCAATGGCGGCCTTATTCACATCCACGACCTTGACCAACGAGGCGCATTCTGCGACCACTTCCGGATGACTCCTGAAGTAGTCCTTGAAATCTGTTATCCCTTGGCGGCGCAGCTTGTCCAATCGCTGCTTGACAAGGGAAAAATCCTCCTCCCAGATCGAGATCGGCGAGTCTTCGAACAGGCCGCGATAACGTTGTTCCGATTCGCGCAACGCTTCTTCCGCCTTCTTGCGATCGGTGATATCCAGGATCAGGGCAAGGATGAATTGCCCTTCCGAGGTCTGGAAAGGCGTGAGTCCTATTTCAACGGGGAATTCGTGACCATCCTTGTGCAGGCCGAAAAGGACGCCCCTCGAATGCATCAGGCGGTTCTCTGGTTTGGAAGAATATGAGCTTCGATCTTTTACATGTTGAGACCGAAATTTCCGGGGTACGAGCAACTCCACGGGCTGGCCCAGCAATTCATCTTTGCCATATCCAAATGTTTGTTCGGTCTGAGGATTTACCAGCGTTATCTTACCCTGGGCATCCGCGACTACTATTGCATTCTGTACTGCATCCACGATCAGCCGGAAGCGTTCTTCACTTTCTTCCAGCGCATCAAGCACCTGTCTCCGTTCGCGGCGAATCTCAGCTTCCTTTAATTCACGCTGGATCGCCGGGATGAGACGCGTCAGGTTGTCCTTGATCATGAAATCGTGGGCGCCCGCCTTCAAAGCAGCCACGGCGGTGTCTTCACCGACCGTACCAGATAAGATAATAAAGGAAATATCCAGCCTGCTGGCTTTCAAAACCTCGAGAGCGCGCGGCGCGTCGAATGTTGGCAATGAGTAATCACAGAGGATCAGGTCCCAGGTTTGGCGTGCGAGGGCGGCCTGCATGGCAGCAGCCGTCTCCACACTTTCGGATTCAACGTCATACCCAGCCCGCCGAATCTCACGCACCAGCAATTGGGCGTCGTTTTCTGAGTCTTCAACTATTAAAAGACGCAGAGGAATTTCCATCCTTCTCCTTATAATCGGGGGGGCGCCTCGTTTATTATCAGCCAATACAAGCCGAGCCGATTGACTGCCTCCACGAACTCGTTAAAGTCCACCGGTTTGCGGACGTAGGAATTTGCCCCATATCCGTATCCGTTGATAAGGTCCTGCTCTTCTTTTGATGAAGTCAGGATGACCACGGGCAGGAGCCGGGTGTGCTCATTGGCTCGTACACGCTGCAGCACCTCGAGCCCGTCAATTTTCGGTAATTTCAGGTCGAGCAAGATCACCTGGGGTATTTCGCGCGCTTCGCGGCCCGCGTAAGCGCCGGTGCTGAAGAGATAATCAAGCGCCTCCACTCCATCATGCGCGACCACGACCCGATTCTGGATGTTATTCTTTCTGAGTGCGCGCAAGGTAAGGGCCTCATCATCGGGATTATCTTCGACCAGCAGGATCGTTTTTTCTTCCATGTGTCAGCCTCTCATTGCAAGGTAAAAAAGAATGTGGCGCCCTGATCCACTGCGCTCTCCGCCCACACGCGCCCGCCATGTTTGTGAACGATCCTCTGCACGGTTGCCAGCCCGATCCCGGTACCGGGAAAATCGGTCACGGCATGCAGGCGCTGGAAGGCCCCAAAGAGTTTATTGGCATAGGCCATGTCGAAACCGGCCCCGTTATCGCGTACGAAGTATATTTGCTCTCCTTTTTCAGCCCTCCGGCCGACCTCGATGCGCGCCTGCTTCACTTTAGAGGTGAATTTCCAGGCGTTGTTGATCAGGTTCTCCAGCGCGACCCGCAGCAAACGCGAGTCAGCAGTACATTGTAAATTCGAGGAAATCAGGAATGTGACTTCGCGTTCAGGCTCGGCTTGTTGAAGGTCATGGGCAATATCCTGGGCCAGTGCGCTTATATCCACCTGCCTGCTCTCAACAGGGGTGCGAGTGATGTGGGAAAGATTGAGCAGGTCATCGATCAGTTTGGCCATCCGCTGGGCTGCGGCGCGCACGCGATCCAGGAAGTTAAGCGCTTCCGCTGGAAGCTCTTGGGCATAATCTTCCATTAATGCCTGGCTGAAGCCGTCAATGGTACGCAGCGGCGCGCGCAGGTCGTGGGATACCGAATAACTGAAAGACTCCAGTTCCCGGTTGGTTACCTCCAGTTCGGTGGCGCGCCTTTCCAGGGCGTTATTCAGTACTTTGATCTCCCGCTCGTTTTGTTTGTGTTCGGTGATGTCACGGATGGCTGCAGTAACCAGCATCCCTTCATCCGTTTGGAGAGGGCTCAGGCTGATCTCCACGGGGAATTCCGTGCCATCCTTGCGGCGGCCGCTCAAGTCGAGCCCTGCACCCATGGGCCGGACGCGCGGGGAATCAAAATATTCACGGCGATGGTTGGGATGGGTCTTTTGGAATCTTTTGGGCAGCAGCATATCCACGCCCTGGTTGAGGAGCTCATCCGGGCGGTAACCAAAAAGCTTCTCGGTCTGGTTATTGATCAAGACGATCTTGCCGGCTTCATTGACAATCACCATGGCATCGGGCGCCGCTTCCAGTAGCCCCCGGAATTTTTCCTCACCGCGCTGTCTTTCTTCTGCTTCCCGGATCGTTTCCCGCTGCTCCTGGATCAACCGTTCCTTGGTTTCCAGATAGCTCTCGCCGATGACGCTCAGGGTGATCTCGATCAATTTGTCCACGCCGTTCAGTGCGAAGAGCAAGCGCTCCGGCGATTCCCTGTAGGCAGTGAGTATGTAAGGGACCATGTACTTTCGAAAGGCGCCCACGGCCTCGAACCAGGCATGGAAGCTGAGGCCGGTCTGTGCGTAATGCATGCCTTGAGACCGGAGGCTTTCGAGAAAAGGTTCCCATTCACCTCTGAAGATGGCTTTGCGCTGTCGTGCGATGCCCGGCTCTTCTCCGCCGGTTGCAGGCTGTGGCGGAGCACTCTGCAGCATGGCGCTGAACTCCTTGTGTTCGCTTGCCATCTGGAGGAGTTGCGCCGTAATCTCCTGGCGGTGTTCTTCGTAGACTTGCCAATAATCCTGCAGTCCTCTAATCTCATCAGGAGCCAGGTCCGGGACAAGGAAGCTGGGTAATGCTTCATGTGTGTTCATGGGATCGCTCAGTCTATGCATTTAAAATAAAGGAAATCGCCGACAGCTTTTCTTAGTGACAAAGCATTATTTGCCCACCCGCCGATCTATTTTGATTAACGATATGTCAGGGAATTGTGTTCTTCTCATCCAAATCTTTGCCGTGCATCCCCCTTGTACTCCGTTAGTGCAATTCATATTGGAGACCCTCGGACTTCCCATCGTGAACTTGATGACGTGTTAGTCATCGAACCTGTCCCCGACCCCAAATCCCCTGCAAGGGCATAACTTGGAATCGCACACGCCAAAGGAATTCAGACAGAACTTGTCTGAATTACACAGACTATAAGACTTTATGAAAAAAAACGCAAGGGACTATCATTGCAATTGCATCGCATAGCCCGAACGATAGGGTTCTCAGGCACCAAACATTAAAGCAGCTGCCGCGGAATGGTATGGGGGAAAAGTTGGTTGCACACGGCGAGGCTGCAGGAACTGAAGCCTGACGCGCTCTGAATCTTATGATCCCTCGAATGCACTTAACCGAAAGAAAAGCCTTCCGACATGGTTGCGATGTCGGAAGGCTGCCAGGTCGGGTTACTTCAGATGATCAAGGGG
>CAWAKH010000003.1:0-14125 GCA_963782565.1 uncultured Chloroflexia bacterium | reverse complement strand
ACCGAAACGGACAAACATTATTCCTTCTCAAAATATCATAAAGCCTGTCTTTCATAATGTGCGGGAGCCAAGCTCGAAATGCGATGTTGTTAGCTGGAAAATGGTGCTGCCACCCGTGAATAAACGAATATAACCCGGTATTAATCGTGTAAGCAAATCGATGTAGGCTTTATTGAATTGCTCTTCTTTAGAAACCCCCTTAAAATCATGCTTTTATCCTTTACAGAGCAAGAGAAATCTGCGATATTGTGTGTATCCCTGCCCCTGTGGCTGGCGTGGGGATACACACAAACAATGCACCTGTGCGGAATCGACAGTGACGAAATACCAGAAGCGAATATCGGGACCACTGCTTGACCGGATCGACATTCATGTGGAAGTGCCGCGGGTAGATTATCAAAAGTTAAGCAGTGATCGTTTGGGAGAATCGTCGGAGTGTATACGCGGCCGTGTTGAAGCGGCACGTCAGATACAGCGCGAGCGATTCGCGAGTATGAAATCAAATAATGTGATCTCTAATGCCGACATGAGGGTGGGAGAGGTACGGCTGTTCTGCAAATTGGATGAAGCGGGGGAAAGCCTGATACGCGCAGCTATGGGGCAGATGAACTTGTCCGCACGAGGATATCACCGGGTGCTGAAGCTGGCGAGGACGATTGCAGATCTGGCAGGATGCGAACAGATCCAGGCAGCACATCTGGCGGAGGCGCTGCAATATAGGCCGAAGACTCTGATGGTGTGATTGTCGATCATTATTGGATTCAGCCATTTCACGTAGTAGTTACGTAATGATCGCGTGGGCGATTATTACAAAAATATTAGACCTCCCCAAGCTTATGACGCGTTCTTTGAATTTAGGCTGCTGTGCTCCTAGTTTTGGTGTCAGCGGAAACCAGCCACAGTTTTTAGTTTAAACTGAGAACACGGCAAATCTATCTGGGCTTCCTTTTCGGATGTTTCTTCTGTGCCAACAAAATTTCGGCCAGAGAAGATGATGCCTCACGCGATAATCCGTTTTCATTTTGGGTATTTTGCATGGGAACTTCCCGCTGTTCTGTGACCTGATCATTAACATCCAGGCGTTGTGTGACATCTTGTTGAATTGAGGTCGGGAGAGGATGTGGCGCATTCTTACGCACACGTTCCTTGGCCTGGAAAAGGGCTTCCAGACGAGGGCTAAGTTGCTTTGAGGTGGTCGCAGCCGGCGGCTGGAAAAAAAAACCTCTCTATCAAGGTCTGTCTCAGGTGGGCAAGATCGGAGGAAGTGATGATCAGCCTGCGGACACCGATATCTAATGGCAATAGTACGGCGGCCAGGAGGATCAACCAGGGCCAGATGGGACGAGCGCTGCGCGAAGCGTTCAAGTCATGTGCGAACGCATCAGTTGGATCGGCGGAGGCTACCTTCCCACCGGTGATGGCCGCTAGGCGGTACAGCAGGTCGGGATTCGATTCGGTCAACCGATATTCAGGGGAATATGTCATAGTCCAGCCTTCTGTTTCTGAAAATTGTTCCTCCCCCGCTTTCACATCCTGCCCCATAAACCGGATGAGATATACTCCTTGTTCCTGTGGGTCAAAAAATGCTTCATACCGCCCGGGTGCAACCTGTTGAAGTGTGATCGCCTGGGTCTTTGCGTCCGGCCCTACGACATTGGCGTTTATCAGGTAACCGTTCAGATATTCGCCCGACCGATTGAGTGCATCTAATGTGAGGCGGGCTCTTCCATCCTCAAGCGCCACGTTCATTTCGAGTGAAACTTCTTGCACTTTACCCATGGTATATCCAACGGCCTGAGCCCAGAAACCTGGAAAGCTTTCCCACATGACCCAGTCGCGCGCCCAATGGGCTGTTGCATCCGATGTAAAGGCGACTGCACGACCCAGGCCATATTGCCACGTAGCAAGGATGGGGTCATGTTTATCCGATTCAAGGATGACCTGTGCAAGATCCTTGGGGCTGGTTGCTACATAGCCATACAATTCAGGGGCGCCATCAATAGCCGACAGAATCGGCGAAGGATTTACAAGTTTTGGAAGGAACGGCTCCTCAACAATATATGCACGCGTGGCAAGCGTGGTCTCTTCCGTAAAAATAGTGGGTATGCTGGCAGCATCCGTGGTGAAATGGTAGCGACCTCCGCCTATTATGGCGAGATCCTTTAGAAAGGGAGCCGCGTCGCGGCCAATCGCAACAGTGGATAAGGTAATACCATTTTCGGCATACAACTTCTTAACCAACTCAGGAATGCCCGTTGGATCGGCACCACCGTCGGTGAGCAAGATGACATGTTTGACTTTTGCCGGGTCCGGCGGGAGGACATTGGCCATCGCCTGCATACCCGCGAGAATATCGGTGCCACCGCCAACCTGGATTGTGCCTATCGCACGTGTGACCGCGCCCGGGTCGGATAGCTCAGTCATCGGTACAACCCAACTGGCCGTATCATCAAATGCGATCACGCCGACGCGATCGGTTGGAAAGAGCAAATCCAGAGAACGGGCAGCGGCTTCCTTTGCGAGTTCGAGTTTCACCGCTCCGCCGCTTGTCTCACCCATGGAACCCGAGTGGTCGATGATAAATAGGACGGCCAGCGAAGGACGGCGCTTTTCATCCTTGATTTGCATTTCCACCGGTAAGGCTGCCTCGAGCGGGGTACCATAATAACCACCCACACCATAACTGGTCGGCCCGCCGATCGCGACCAATCCACCGCCCAGGTCTCTTACATAGGCTTGCAGCGCCACCATCTGATTCAAGCCAAGATCATGAGCGGGGACATCCACCAGAACAATGGAGTTGTATTGCGCCAGGCCGGTTAAATCGGAGGGTAGTAGGGAAGGTCGTATAACCTCAACATTAAAGCCGGCAGTTTGCAAAGATCGCATGAGCGCAGAATATTCATCTGGACGCGTCCCGCCGCCGGGAAGGACTTCTCCCACAACCGGAGCAACCACCAGTACATGCGGAGGACCTTCAACCAGCGAAAAAGCGTCGAGACGGTTGTTCTGATAAAAAACATCCTGCTCAGGTACGATCTGTACCTGATAATCGATGAATCCCGGCTCCCCAGCCGCCATCTGCAGGCTGAAGGTTTGCTGGCCGCGGCGCAGATCATGCAGCTGTTCGTAAACGATCTTATCCCCGGCTAGAACCCGGATCGTAGCGTGAACCGGCATGCTGGCCTGCACCGTTACATGGAGGTCGAATTGTTCACCAGGGTGGAGGACGGTGGGCGCTTCCACTGCTGTTACCAATGCATCCGAACCCTGCTGGATGTCAAATGGCACGGTTAAGATCTGCACACCGGATGCCCCGGCAAACTGGGCAGCCGCCTGCGCATCGCCACTGGTTTGCGCACCATCTGAAAGGATAACCATTCGCCGCGCGGGGCCTGAAGGGAAAAGCGCTAAACCAAGATGGATCGCTTTGGACAAATCCGTTTGAGTGGTGATGGGTACCGTCGTAACCGCTTCCAGTATGCGACTTGTGGACATAGCCCGCTCCACCAGAGCGTTTGCTCCGAACAAGACAACGGCAGCCTGATCGTCGGGAGCCATGCCGCTTAGGGCCGCCTGCAAATAAGCCATTTCAGCCGAGACGGCTTCGTGAGACATTGAGTCGGACACATCCACAAGGAAGACCACAGCAAGATCATTGCTGCTGTGTAAGAGCTCCAACCCGGCCAGGGATAGAATCAGGCACAGGATAATGATCAGGCGCAGGATCAGTGAAATGGATCCGCGCTTCCTTGCAGCAGCCGCGACGGGCCAACCTATCCAGGCAATGACCGGCACGATGATTAGGAGCAGCAAGAAGAAGGGCGATGTAATCCTCATCAGACAATAAATGCTAGGTTTTCACCGCATGATGAAAGGTGATCTGCTTTCGATGGTAAGCCTGCCATTCTACGATCAGGAGAAGAAGCGCGAATCCAGCAAACCAGGGCCAAAGCTCCTGCTCTCCGACCGGCTGCGAAGCGGAGGCAGTAAGGGGTGATTGTCCGATCTGAATGATATCGCGCGGGCGGATATCCGACTCGACCGGGTTGAAGAGGTTGACAGTGAAATAAGCCACAGCATTCGAGTCTTTAGCAATGAAGTTTACAGTGTAGTCGCCGAGTTCGTCAGTCGCTGTGAAGACAGGGTTGGGGGCCCCGGAATCGATGGAAATAACCCGATGTGTCGGTGAATTGATAAGAATCAGTTTTACACCTGGCGGCGGAGTTATGCCCAGGCTTTCACCGGGATGTAAAGATTGTGTGCTGTCAAAGGCATTTCGAGGGATAAGATAATCGATGATGTTAGACAGCAGGATCGGATAGGCTACCTGCACAGGCAGGTCGCTTTCCCGCAGGTCGAACGTCAGGACTGCGATGCGTCGTCCGTTCGTCTCCCCGGCAAAAACAAGCGGTCCTGCATCGGTTGAAATAAGTACCTTGGCCCAACCAGGAGTCTTGACGGTCTTCGCTTGCAGGATGTGGATATTGCTCCAGTCCACAAAGCGAGTGAGGTCATCCTCCTTCAGCCTAACGTTGATCACCTCCTTGAACGGCGCGCCGACCTCAAAGAGCGGGTTGGCAGGCGGATTGATGATCAGCAGATTTCCTGTTGTGAGTTGAGCCGGATAAGTACCATCCAGCACATAAAGATCGAATGGATCCTTCGGTATCCGAATGACGCCATCTTGATCAGGCAGGGCGCGGAAGGGTTGAAGACCTGGCAGGGATGCCAGCAGTTGTTCCAGGAAGAGATTACCTTTTGAGATCAAAAGGACACGCCGCGCGGAGGGGGTCTGGTAGACCGCGTACGCTTTATCGTCGAGAGCCAAAGAATCAAGCGGTTTACCCTGCAAATCGGTGATCCGAGCCTCATAGATTCCGGGACTCGCCGGCAATTCGTCCAGCGTCAGGCTTTTATGGGAGTTGGCCGGGAGATCGACCTGGCGGGCGGCAAGAAGATTGTCGCCAAAGTAAAAGGAAAGCAGAATTATGCGATCTGTTTTGCTAAAGTTTGTGACTTCTGCAAATAGTTCCGCCGCCTTGGTAGTCGGGCGCAGCGCCAACGCGGTAATCGCCAGGTTATTATCCGTCGCTCCAATCGGCACATAAAGGGTGTCGCCAGGCAGGGCGGGCAGTTCCTGATCGGGCAGGCCGCCATCCGAGACAATGAGGGTGGTGACACTCCGGCTTCCCTGACCGGCGCCGGCGGCAAGAGCAAACGCCCCAGCCCAGTCGACTCCGCCTTGGGTGGGTGTGGCTTTGGCAAGCGCATCCCTGAGAATGGTCTTATCGCTCTCGGAGGCTGCCAGCACTTCCGGCGTATGGCTGACAAGGATGATGGTCATGGATGAATCGCCCTTGAGATTATCGATGAGGGTCTGGACCGTACGTCGCGCGGCTTCAAACCGCGAGGGCTTAACGTCTGTGGCATTCATCGATGCCGATGCATCCATCAGCACGATAACCGAGCCGGAAGCCACAGACGGGACGTTGATGGCGGGGCGGGCGATGACCAATACCAAGGCCGCGAGTGCAAGCAACTGCAGGAACAGAAGTAGATTTCGTCTAAGTCTTTGCCAGGGTGCATTTGCCTGCTTGTCGCGCAGAAGGCTTGTCCATAGAAAGGTCGAGGAAACCTGCACCTGTTTGCGACGCAATTTGAGCATGTAGAGCAGGATGACGGGGATGGCAAGAACCAGCAGCCAGAGGCCTTCAGGGCTGAGAACCTTCATTTAATGATCCCGCCACGACGCATTTCAAGCAGAAGAGCTTTATCCCATGAATTGCGTGTATTTAAATCAAGATAGCGGATACCTTGTTTATGACATCGGGCCCGCGTGGCCAGTATCCAGTCATGCACGCGCTCACGGTAAAGAGTCCGCAGGCCGCTGTCCAGTGAGATATCTTGTCCCTGACCGGTTTCAACGTCCACCAGCTGCAAATCACCTGCCAGCGGAGGATCCAGTTCATCAGGCGCAAGAATATGGAGCAAAACGGCTTCATGACCTCTACCCAGAAGAGGACGCAGGCCTGTCTCGAAACTTTCGGCTGTCAGTAAGTCTGAGATTAAGATGATCAAGCCTGGGCGACGCGGGGTGATGAAGTACTGATGGAGACAGGCATTCAGATCGGTCTTACCGTCCGGTTCCAAGCTACCCAGAAATCCAAATAAACGTGGAAGCGCGACCTGTCCGCGTGTGGGGCCGAACTCAGCGGCTAGACGTCCCTCTTGCAGCAAGCCTATCGAGAGCACGTCGCCGGAGGCAAGCGCCATGGCGCCAAGCCCGGCGGAGAGGTGTAGAGCGTATTGAAATTTATGAGTATCGCCCTCTCCCCAATCCATCGAGCGCGAGCCATCCAGCAAAATATAAACAGCGAGGTCCTCCTCTTCCTCGAATAGTTTAACAAAGGGACGGTCGAGCCGGGCGTAAATATTCCAGTCGACACGGCGCAAGTCGTCGCCGGGGGTGTAATCGCGATAATCGGCGAATTCCACGCTACTGCCACGGTGTGAGGAACGACGCTCGCCTTTGATCGCGCCCTTGCGTATGCGTGATGCGATCAGGGTGAGGTGGTTGAGTTTGCGGAGGGTGGCTTCATCGAAAGTCATAATCAAGACGAAAGTTTCGCAGGCAGCACCACACGGATGGTGCAGGGATATATTAAGCTTGAAAAGAGCTATGAATTCCAGGCAGAGATGAGATTCCTGGTGAATTTACGATTGCGCAATTTTCATTTTGAACCCTCGGGCTGCAATTCGTTGAGCAATTCCGCGATCACCTCGTCAGGGTGGATGCCCTCTGCCAATCCATCGAAATTCAGCAGCAGGCGATGACGCAAGGCAGCTGGAGCAACCGCGTGAATGTCCTCAAATGCTACGTTGTAGCGGCCTGACAACAGGGCTGTCACTTTGGCGCCAAGCATCATGGCCTGTCCGCCGCGCGGCGAGACGCCGTAGCGCACGTATTTCCGGACTAGGGCCGGGGCATGCGGGTTGTTCGGATGGGTGGCCAAAACCAGGGCGGCGACATATTCACGCACGTGCGAGGCTGCCGGCACCGCTCTCGCCAGCTCGCGCATTCTTATGATCTCGACGCCGTTCACAGCGCGTCCTGCCAACGGAGTTTCCATGCCGGTCGTACGGTCCAGAATTTTCACCAATTCGTTGACGTTGGGCAAATCCACGTTTACTTTAAAGAAGAAGCGGTCAAGCTGTGCTTCCGGCAGGGGATAGGTGCCTTCCATTTCAAGGGGATTTTGCGTTGCCAGGACGAAGAAAGGTTCATCCAGGTGGTAGGTTTTCTGGGCTACGGTTACCGAGTTTTCCTGCATTGCTTCCAGCATGGCAGACTGCGTTTTGGGTGTAGCCCGGTTGATCTCGTCTGCCAATACAAGATTCGCAAAGAGCGGCCCGGCGCGAAACCGGAATTCACGGCGGCCATCCGTATCAGTAAGGATCTCTGTCCCGAGGATATCGGCAGGCATCAAGTCCGGCGTAAATTGGATACGGGAAAACTTCAAGTCCATGGCCTGACCGAAGGTGCGGATCAACATGGTCTTGCCGAGACCGGGTACCCCCTCCAGCAGCACATGCCCTCCGGCGAGTATGCTCACGAGCACATGACGCACGACTTCGCCCTGTCCCACGATCACCTTTCCGACCTCCGCTTCAATCCGGCCGGCAAATTGCTGGAACTGTTCAACCGAAAATTCAGTCATGGGATCCCTTCATGGTTTGAGTGAGCCGAAATAACTCCGGATGATCTGTGCGAACTGGAACGGGATCGAACCGTTGTCAATCGCTTTTTGATTGGCTTGTTCGTATTGAGGCAAAACCTGGTTGTAAGGGACAAGGCTTTGACCGGGATCAGCCGGTGTGGTGGAGCTTTGCCCTATAACATTTCCATCCTGTGCCGAACCCGGCAAATCGACGATCGGACCGCCAGCGCCACCCAGCAGAGTAGGCGCGTAGATCTGTTCGTAGGAGGTCACACCTCCATCGCCTTTACCGTTGTTTTGTTGGATAGGAGAACTGCCGGCTTCATTCTCCCCCGTCTGGGTATTTTGTGAATCACCTTGACCGCTTCCGGAGCCAGCCGTTCCATTTGTTTGTCCCGCCTGGCTACTTCCGGACGGGTTCTGGTTCGAGGAGGGCTGCCCCTGCGCTATTTGTGGGCCACCGCCCGCTACTAATACCTTTGCCGCTCCTTGCTGCATCTGCTGGCTGGCCTGGCTGGCAGTATCAGAAAAGGCCGCTTGCTGGCCTGCCTGTGCCAAGGAACCGGCAGCCTGGTTCAAGGCTTTCCGGGCTGCGGTCGCGTCGCCCGTCTGGAGAGCCTGGGCCGCCTGGCCCAATTGAGACGCCAACCCGGGATCGGTCGAAGCCAACGATTGAGACATTTCCTTCAACTGGTTGGCAAGTTGCCCTGCCTCGGTAGGGCTTAAATGATTTCAGGTCCATTTGCGACAGCTGTGAAGCGGCCATGATTGCATCTCCCTCCGCCAAATTTCGTCCCGCCGATTGGAGAGGACTTCCTTCCTGACTGGCAAGCTGCCGCCCGGCCTCTCGCAGGGTCTGCGACATCCGCGCCGCCTGGGAATCGGACAGAGCCTGTAGTTTGTCGCCCGAACTGGTTAATACCGAGACCGAGCTTTCAAGCGTTGGATTATTTTGCAAATCGTTAAAGGCTCCTTCAAGAGGCTGGGAGAGCACTTGTTTTTGTTCTTCAGTCAGATCAGGATTAGTTTGGATCTGAGTCAGGATTTTTTCAATACTTTGCTCTTGTTCGGTTACGGCTTGTTGTACGGCGCGCGATTGCTGCGCAGCCTGGAACCACACCTCTCCCCGGAACCATACCCATCCAATTAGAAGCAGTAAGACCAGGGGAAACACTCCCTCGATTGCTCTGAAATGCAAAGGCAGGTCGCGAACGGGCTTTACCTTATGAGCAGCAACCACCGCGTCATCCAATTGTTGCCGGATCAAGCGGCTTGATGGCATCTGGCTTTGGCCCAACTCCAACGCGGTGCTGACGCGTTCATCCAAATGGAAGACCTGATCAAAGTAACGTGCTGCTTTCAGAGATGAGATGGGCCACACGTAAGCTACCATCCCGGCGAGAAGGGCAGTAATCACAGCCGAAGCACCGACCAGCGTCAGGAATTCTGCCCGCAGAAGGCGCGCCTGGAGCAAACCAAGGGAACCAAGGAACAGAGCCAGGGCCAGGCCGAGGGTCAAGCCGCGCAGAGACCAAGTCAGGGTACGACGGAGACGCATCCAGCGCAGCCATCCTTTAAGGGTTTGAGATAATTCGCTGATCGTTGACATGGTCACGTTAGCGTTCAGGTTGTCGCACACGGTGAGTAGTAATGGAAATCATGAGGAAGGTCAGGCTGAGGAAGATCAGAGTAAATGGGATCCATGGCGAAGGCAAATGGATGGACAGACCACCAAAAGGCGACTGGGTGGTCATAAAAAGGCTTTGTTCGTCAACAAGGATCACTTCACTGATAATGGCCGCCAGGAGAGGGTTTGTGGATACAAATAACCATAGTATGCCGGTTATAACAATTCCCCAAAAATTGCTATTCGCGGAGGTTGAGTTGTTGCCGACGTCGATAAGGGTAACCATCAAGTAGAAGGCCAGACCCAGCACAACATAAGATAATAAGATAGCTGAGTATGAAGTAACCGTAGCCGCTAAAGTGCGTTTCATGAAACTGGAAAAAAATAGACCGAGAGTGCAGTAAAAGAGAGCCGTCACTACCAGCAACAAGCTGGAAATGAGAATCTCTTCAACTCCCACGCCTCCAAGGAGAAAGGCAATGCTCTCGATGGGCAAACCGGCAAAGACCAGCAACAGCAGAAAAGCCAGGGAGGAGCCCAGTTTGCCAAATACGAAAGAACGTTCTGAGAGCGTGGTTGTTCGCACCAGATCATAAGTCTGCCGTTCGCGTTCGGATGTAATGGCTCCTGAAGTGAGGGCAGGGCCTATGAAACTCACCAGCAATAGTTCCAGCAAGACCACCGTGCCGAAAATGGCTTTCCCTACCCCTTGACGGAAATCAGGCGTCCAAGCCGGGCTTAAAGATTGGGAAGAAAGCGACAGGTACACCAGACCGATCACTAAACCGATCAGAGCAAGATAACCAGTCAACAAGATGAAAGCCTGCCTCCCGCGCATGCGGCTCCGTAATTCTTTCATAATGACGGGGTTTTCGAATGGCAGTCGCAGGAGGTTCGACAGGCTGGAATGTTTTGCGGGGTTTATTTCAGGGATGGATTGATTTTCCATATTTACTCGTTTCAAGCGGGCTCACCTAACCTACGAAACGATGCCCTGCGTGGCTCGCATAAAGACCTCTTCCAAATCCTGAGTCTCTTCGCTGAAATGAACTACAGGCAGGTCTTTTTCGAGCAACTGCGCCAACATTTTTTGCAGGGCTTCGTCATCACCCTTAAATTCGACTCCGAATGCAATCCATTCAGTGCGGACAAATCCTTCCTGTGGATGAACAGCAGATACGCCAGGCAATGAAGCCACTGCCGCCTGGGCAACATCGGCAGGAACGCGATTGAGCACAGCGATATGCACAAGGCGATGTGGCACCATCTGTTGGCTGAGTTCGTTAATCCCACCAATGGCCACTAATTTCCCGCTCTCCATAATTCCTACGCGCGAGCATAATTCGGCTACGTCAGCCAGGATATGGCTGGAGAAGAGGATCGTCTTGCCGAGATGGGCAATCTCCACCAATAATTCGCGAATCTCGACACGGGCGCGAGGGTCGAGACCAGAGGCAGGTTCATCAAGTACAAGCAACTGCGGGTCGTGGATCAGAACACGAGCGAGGCCGAGACGTTGTTTGAGGCCGCGCGAAAGGGTATCCACCATGTCATTGCGGCGGTGCGAGATATCCACCAGTTCAAGCAGGTCATTGATCAGATGAGCGCGTTGGGGGGCAGGAATCTTGTAGCAGGCTCCAAAGAAATCAAGATACTCCTGGACAGTTGTCTCTCCGTACACGCCAAAAGAATCGGGCATGTAGCCGATCAGTTTGCGCACCGCGCGAGGTGCGGTGCGGGCCGAATGTCCACTAACAAGTATTTCTCCGTGATCCGGCTTGAGCAAGGTAACCAGCATGCGCATGGTGGTGGTCTTACCAGCCCCATTCGGACCGACCAGGCCGAAGATCTCGCCTTCCTCAATGGTCAGGCTGACCTTGTCCACAGCCTTTCGTCTGTAAAATTGTTTACTCAATTCGCGGATTTCGACGATGGCGCTCATGGATTCACCAGTACTGTAAAATCGGAGGGGCTGATCTCCACATAATCATTGGTCGGAGGATCTATTTTGAGCCGGATCTCGCCGCCCGGGCCCATATAATGGGTCGGCTCCGTGATAGGGTTCCAACCCCATTGCAGAGCCTCGATTTTGACCCATTGACTGGCTCTGAAGTCCCAAAGTGAGGCAGATACTTTGTCCGGTGTGATATTGGAATTTGAACCATTATTCATGTTCAGATTCAATTGTTGGACTGAATGGAATGGAATCGAAATCGCCGGCTGGAAACGAAGGGTATAACCGCCGGCGGGGACATCGCTGCTAAAGTAGGGCGAAGCACCCTCATAGGAAGATTCCCATGCAAACAAACCGGGCGTCAATTTCAAGGTGGTCAATTCATATCGGATAGACGGGGTCAATCTGGCTATATACAAGGTCGTGTCCATCGTCTCGAATGGTTGGCCTCGGACACTGACCGGGATTACCGGGTTATCCAACCAGCCGATCAAGTAAGTACCCCAATTGCCGTCATTCATATAATAGCTTTGGTTTAGCAAAGCCTGGAGCCATGCTGCCCGCCGAGTGGAGTCTTCATTTTCCTGAGGGGCGGGGTAGCCCAAATCTAGGATGTCTTCCGAGGTGAGGCTATAGAATTCCGGCCCTGCCTCGTTGGGAGTCAGCGATAATTCCACATCATGAGAAGAACCAGATGGGAAATTACCCAACCTCTTCCAACCACCCGAGGTGACAATGATCGCATCTCGTAACGGTATCGTACCCGCATTGGTGACCGTACCTTTGAGGGTGGGGTCCTGATCACTAAGGGAGATGACAAGATCTTGTTTGAGTGGAAGCGTCGGGTAGCTGCCTTCTACTGATACTACCTTCATGCCGCCAATTTCAACCGGCACATCGGACATAACGGTTTTTGCACCTTCCTGGGATATCTGCCAGTTACCGTCGTTTGTGAACGGAGATAACATGAATCCGTTGTCCGCTTCCAATGTGTATTTTGAGCGGCCAGGTGAATATAAACCGACCAGGGCATGTACATTTGTCTTATCGGATCCATCCCAGGCTTGTACCACGGCCATGCGATTCAGAATTGGACGTCCGCCGCGATAGAAGGAACCGTAGAAATAGGCAATTAGGCTGAAGACAAGCACCAATCCAGGAATGGTCAACCAGGCCAGCTCACGTCGTTTAATTCGGCGCAATACTATAAAGTTGATTGGGCCGATCGCTACCACGTAAAGGAGCAACCAACCGCAAATATATATAGATGAAGGTAAGCCAAGTTCGCGTAGCGTGGAAACCGCCCGGTTAGCGGAATCTGTATCCCAGCTGTTCATCCATCCAGGCCTGACAGACTTGTCGCTCAGCAAATAGTCATAAATGTCCAGCATGCCGTCATTGCCGCTAAGTGGCTGGAGTGCAGGGTCAACGGCCAGGTAGATCACTTTGCCGAAACCGATCTGCTTTTCAACCAGGATCGGGATGCTTTCCTGTTCAATCAATACGTTGGCGCCTGGCTTAGGTTTGCCAACCGCCAACACAGTATTCCCTTCGATCGGGTTTGATAATTGAAAATATGTTTGCAGCTCTGCCAAATCCGGCACACTCTGCGTGGAGACCAAATCCACAGGTAGGAACTCCTGCAGCCCGGCAGTCGTACTGGGCCATTGAGGTCCGCCCGTAATCATTAGCTTACCGCCGTTTGCAAGCCAGTCAGCCAGCGATTGATGCTGCTCATTCGTCAGCTTACCGGTATCCGTATCTCCTATAACCAGTGTATCCAACATCATCCAGCCTTGAGAACGGTCAGGCAAATCTTCTGGGCGCAGTTGGACAACTTTTGCAACGCCCCTCAAAGGCTTGACGTCATTTAGGATGTCATACGAAGATGGCTTGTCAGACAAGATGCCGAAGAGCATATCCTCTGATTGGAGGCAGGATACTGCAAGATCCTGTTTTGCAACCGTTTTTCCATCCACTACTAGGCTAACTATCAGGTTACGAACATAGGTCTGGGGATAGACATATAAAAACAATTCTTTGTGCGAAGTGTTGGGAAGCAAAATATCCGCACCAACCACTGTTTGGCCATTGCTGGGTTGAGTGGAAACCTGGACGCGACCTTTTATCTCCTGGGCTGTGTTCTCTACCGTTACTCGCACCGGAATCCAGGCGTTATCTTTACAGAAGCCGTCGAGACCGGCTTGCGCTGTAAGATTCACCCCGCCTTGACCTTGGGCGGCAGCTCGAAGCTTTGTGCCCAATACGATCGTTAGCATCAAAGCAACGATTGCGCAAGAACTGAAATAAAAGAGCCTACGTAGTTTCCTTTGTTCCACCTTATTTTCTCCCTCAGGTAATCAAGTCTTTATATCTTATCATAGTGATAACCCTTGATGTCAGTGACATTGTTCAAGAAAAAGCGTGCAATTACAGATTTGAAAAGTCCAATAGTAATCCTGGTCGAGGATGATTTCCGAATAGCGTTCGGAGTATCAAAGTAAACTCCGGAAAACCTGCGATGTATTTTGGACGTAGCATTTTGACCATCCAACCCGCCAGACAATTCAATGATGAGACTAATTTCCCCAGTGCGGCAGCCGTTTTAAGATTGCTAATTGGCATCTTCGGGGCTTTCAATCGTTTTTATGTGGGTGGGGAGGTGCAACTGTTCTGCAAATTGGATGAAGCAGGCGAAAGCTTGATACGGGCGGCGATGGGACAGATGAATTTGTCGGCGCCCGCGTATCACCAAATGCTGAAGCTGGCGCGGATGATCGCAGACCTGGTGGGCTGCGAACAGATACAGGCGGTGCATCTGGC
>CAWAKH010000002.1:0-70992 GCA_963782565.1 uncultured Chloroflexia bacterium | reverse complement strand
GTTGCGCTACTGAGCGTGACAGTTGCAAAATTGGTGTCGGCAGCGATGATATTACCGGGGGTGAGCCAAATGCCAGTTCCAGTTCCGCTCACATCAACGCCCGTCCGAGCGTCGGTAGCTGGCGTAGTGGTGGTTGAAGACGACGCAAGCGTGGTAAAGGTGACATCATCACCGTAAGAGGTGCCGACCGCATTGGTGGCATAGGCCCGGAGGTGATACGTCTGACCAAGGGCCAGGCCGGTGATGTTGCTGGTGAAGGCGCCGGTGACACTGGCAGGGCCTTTCGCGGTCTTCGTGGCCAACGCGATCGTGGGATTGATCGCCGTATCCCAGACAACGCCGTACTGGGTAGGATTGGGCACACCCAGACTTACGATAGTGCCGTTCCCCATGGCGGTTGTCTGCGTAATATTCGTAACGGCTTGGGTGGTGACCGTCGGCGCAATCAAAGAAGTGAAAGTGACATCATCACCGTAGGAGGTGCCCGCCGCATTTGTGGCATAGGCGCGGACATGGTACAGCGCGCCGGGTGTCAGCCCGGTGATGGCGCTGGTAAAGGCGCCGGTCGCGCTGACCGGACCATCCGTGGTTTTGCTATTTGCCGTAGTCGGATTCGCCGTGGTGGCCCAGACGACACCATGTTCGGTCGGGTTGGATGAACCCAGGACTGTGATATTTCCGTTGCCGGTCGCCGTAGTCGTGGCAATGTTCGTGACAGGCTGGGTAGAGACGGTAGGAGCAAGCAACGTGGTGAAAGTGACATCCTCGCCATAAGCTGTGCCGGCCGTATTGGTGGCGTACGCCCGCACGTGATAGAGCGTGTTGGGAGCCAGGCTGGTGAGGTTGCTGGTGAAGGCGCCAGTGGCATTGACCGGACCATCCACGGTTTTGCTGTTCGCTGTGGTCGGATTCGCCGTGAGGGCCCATACAAAGCCATGCTGGGTCGGATTGGGAATGCCCAGAGAGGTAACATTTCCGTTGCCGGTGGCTGTCGTGGTCAAAATATTCGTGACGGCCTGGGTGGTGACGGTGGGCGCAATGAGAGAAGTGAAAGTGACCTCATCGCCATACACAGTGGCTGCGTCATTAGTGGCATAAGCCCGGACATGATAGAGCGCACCGGGGGTCAGGCCGGTCAGGGTGCTGGTAAATGCCCCGAGTGCGCTGACGGCCCCATCCGTGGTTTTGCTATCCGCGGTTGTGGGATTGGCCGAGAGGCTCCAGACGACACCATGCTGGGTTGGGTTGGGCACACCCAGAGCAGTGACGGTTCCGTGCCCGATAGCTGTGGTGGCGGTTATACCCGTGACCGCTTGCGTGGTGACCGTAGGCGCGAGCAAGGTCGTGAGAGTGACATCATTCCCGTACACAGTGCCCACATCGTTGGTGGCATAAGCGCGGACATGATAGAGTGTGCCTGGAACAAGGCCGGTAATGTCGCTGGTGAAGGCACCTGGCGCACTGACCGGGCCATCCACCGTTTTGCTATCCAGGAGAGTGGGATTGGCCGATAATGCCCAGACGACGCCGTGCTGGGTGGGGTTAGGTAAACCTGTTGCAGTAATAGTTCCGTTCCCGGTGGCGGTGGTGCCTGTAATATCGGTGACAGCCTGAGTCGTGACTATAGGTAGTGACGGCCCCGCAGGTAGATACTCATAAGCGCCGCGATCATCATACGTCCGCACGCCCACGCCCGTGTTCGGGGTGGCCGGATCATCGATCCGGCTGTTGCCTGCGATATCGTAGAGTTGTTCGCTGGGAGCGTCCGAGTTGGCGCTGTCGATCTCCGGCGATCCGCCATTGGGGTAGTAATTGCCGAATATTCCAAGCCCTACGTAAGGCACCCCGGTCTGCCGCAAGACAGGCGCGACCGGGTCAACAAAGAGTGGATCTCCTTCCAGGCCATGCACCTCCTGGGCCGGCACCGCGGCCCGCAACTCCGCCAGGGAGGAGTAGTTGGTGTTATTCCAGATGATCTGGACCGTGGCGTCGGTGCGGTAAAAGAGGTTGTAATCGGTCGTCGCCCCGGCTGTGGAGTTCGCGTCGAAGCGCAGGTTACCACCCCAGGAACCGGATGGAGGCCTAGTCCCATTTTCCGACATGATGTTATTGGCGACGATAGCACCGAAGGAACCCAGCAGCGCTGTATTGCCTTCGAAGTTGATTCCTGTGGTACCGTTGCCCTGGACCGTGTTGCCAACAATGGTGTTGTTGGGCGATTGGTAGTTATCGATGCCGTGGTCGCCGTTTTCATAGCTGAGGTTTCCGATGACCAGGTTATAGGAGGAACCGACAGCGCCGGTGTCCCAGTAATACAAATTGATCCCGGAATCCTCGTTGCTGTAGACGAGGTTATTGATGACCGTGTTATAGCTGCTGCCGGTCAATTCAATCCCGGCCGCATCTGTCTCAACTACCGAGAAATTTTCAGTTGAAATGTTGTTACTGATGAGGTTATGATCGCCGCCGACCACACGAATACCGATACAGGTGTTGTGATCCGTGGTATTGCCCGAGATCGTGGAATAGGTGGTATTCCTAGTATAAATGCCCTGTGTATATGGGTGGAATGGTGCATTAACGCCAGCGTTAGTAACGCGGTTGTTCGTGATGGTGATGTGGTTCGAGGCGTCGACGTAGATTCCTTGTTGACTAGTGTGATCGAAGGTGAAGCCATCGATCACGATGTAGCTTCTTCCTGACAACGCGAAACCCGCGTAACTGGTGGTAGAGGTGCCTGGCCTGCCAGTTACTATAACGCCGGGGTCTGCCCAAAAAGTAATCGGGTTCCCGGCGGTACCGTTGAAGTTCGTCGGCATGACCGTCTCTGGATAAGTGCCGTGCAATACATGTACGATCTGGCCGGCAGTAGCGAAGTTGGCACCTCTTGAGATCGTGCAGAACGGAACTGCCATCGACCCAACTTGGCCGGTGTCTGTGCAAGCCGCATTCGTATTATCAACATAGTAGACCCGGCTGGTGGTCGTGCTGTAATCCTGGGAATCCTGGTTTACAATCACGTTGGTATAGCTACGAGTGGCGGGCCTAAAGTCATAGCCTGCTAAGGAAGGCGTGACGGTACCAGACCAACCATAGGGGACATCAAAGCTATACAGGCCGCCGCTATCCGCTGTGGCTGTCTTAGGGACGTCATCCGAGTAGCCGAGAATGGCGCCTGCAACCCCAGCGTATCCGGAAATGGTAACCTTGACGCCATCGGTGGAATAGTCTTGCCCAGTCTGATCGGCCTGCACATTGTCATACCCCATGCTGGCAGGCGAGAAAGTGATACCTGCCTTGGAAGGAGTGACCGTGCCCGACCAGCCACTGGGAACTTGGAAGCTGTACAGGCCGGATCCATCCGCCGTAACCGTTTTGGGCCCGCCATCTGTGTAGCTGAGAGTCGCATCAGCAACCCCCACGTTTCCAGAAATAACATAGGCGGTCACGTTGATACTCACGGCGGCAGGAGCACTATCCAGCTGTCCGTCGTTGACTTTGAAGGTGAAGCCGTCTGGCCCAGAGTAATTTGTGGCGGGCGTGTAAGTCTGGCTCGCACCGCTGCCGCTCAGGCTGCCATGCGCCGGGTTATCTACAATGCTGTAGGTTAAGGGGCTGTCCTCCACATCCGAGCCGGTCAGGACAATATTTAATGACGAGTTCCAGGACATGCTGACAGATTGAGCATCGGCGACGGGCGCATCATTTACGGCATTGACATTTAGTACGAAGGTGTCGTTGACGGTTATATCGCCATCATTCACAGAAACCGTGAGGGTGGCACTGCCGCTCTGGTTCAGGGCGGGGGTGATGTTGATCGTGCGGTTTGCGCCGCTGCCACCCAGGAAAATATTTTCGTCGGGCACAAGGGCGGTATTCGAAGAAGTAGCCGTGATCGTCAGATAATCGATGTTGCTTTCCGCATCGCCTACTGTGAAGGGGATGTCGCCGGTGGCGGTATCTTCATTGGTGGTTTTGTCGGTAATATTACTTATAGTCGGCGGTGTATTTACTTTAGAAAAGGTATGGCTCCAGACGGGTTGCGTTATGCCAGTTTCGTAAAAGTTAACAGTGAACGAGAGACCATTGACGTTGATGGTCGCAAAGGCCTGGTCATCAGGCGCCATGTCTGGATATACATAATCCACTCTGTCTGGATATACTTCCGAGGTATACGACGAGGCCCCAGCTGGGGAGGTAACAAATTGTTCATAACTGCGGGTTAAGTCGGACACCCGGGTGTTATCCATATGCGTCCACGTTAAGACATGTTCGTGCCCGTGGAAGGTAGCAGATACAATGGGATGGTTGTTGATAACATTCATTAGCGATGGAGGGGTATTGGACGAGTCATTCCTTGTCGAGCTCGTACAATGTTCCTGTTCCACGCAATATTCAGGCCCGTGGAAGTAAATAAAGGCGTGGGTTAATCCTACGCTTTCGGCATAGGTCAAGCGGGCATCCAGAAAGTCCACTTCGGCCTGGGTCAACAGGTAAACATCTCCTGGAACATCCAGGCCAATGAAAATGGAGTTTCCATAGTCGAAGCTGTAGGTAAGATTATCCGAAGAAGAATTGAGAGCTACTTTATTTGCTACATACGCTGGCCGAGTTGGAATATTCGGGGAGGTCTCCAAATAGCTTTCCCACCCGGCTGCGCTGCCATCGATTTTGTCATCGTGATTGCCTCTAACCATAAAAGTCTTATTGAACAGGTTCTCGGTTTTCAGTACGCCAACAACTTGGTTCATATCGGTTGTAGCAAACCCATTATCTTCAACATCACCAACCCCTAGAACAAGCGCGAGATTGAGGGATGAGAGTTGATTGGCGGTACCATCAAAGTATGGTTCGTTGTGTGAATCACCGAATGAACCAAAGGTGAAGCTGGTCGGTCTGGCAGTGTAATTTTGTGTCGTCTGATTTACAGTTACATTCGTGTAAGTCCTGCTGGCTGGTGAAAAGGAAAAACCGGTCTTGGAAGGTGCGACCGTTCCGGACCAGCCAGGTGAGACGAGGAACGAGTAATCCCCTGAGCTGTTCGCGGTGGCCGAGCCGCCAGAGTAGGTGATAGTTGCGCTGCTAGTACCCACATTACCAGAAATGGTATACCCGCTCAACGCGGCGGTGTAGTTCTGGTTAGTCTGATTCGACGTGACGCTGGAGTAAGTTCGACTGGCAGGCGTAAAGCTATAGCCATTCTTGGAAGGTGTGACCGTGCCAGACCAGCCGTATGCCACGGTGAATGAGTAACTCCCTGAGCTATTCGCGGTGGTCGAGCCGCCGGTATAGGTGATCGTTGCGTTTGCCCCAGCCGTCCCTGTGCTGCCGCTGATAGTGTACGTGATTGCCGTGGCTGTGTAATTCTGATTCGTCTGGTTGGAGCGGATATATGAGTAACTTCTGCTGGAAGGCGAGAAGGTATAGCCGGTCTTGGATGGCGTCGCCGTGCCAGAATAAGAATAGGTTACATTTACCGTGTATGAGTAGTTCCCCGAACTGTTCGAGGTTGTCGTACCGCCCCCTGTACCAGAGAAGGTGATGGTTGCACCTGCCACCCCGGCGTTCCCGCTGATAGTGTAGGATGCCGCACTGGCCGGACTAATCCCCACACCGGCCAAGAGCATGGAAAGGATCGTCAGGCAATAGATAGCCCGAAGGCTGAGAGCAGATAGAGTTTTGGCAGTTTTAGCATTCATGACCTTCCTCCAATGGAATATATTCGACAGGCTGATTTTGAGCTGAGCGTTCATTTTCCCTCCGCAGTATCTTGAAGATCTTGATTAGTTATTCTTAGAACAACGAGCATTCGTTCCTATGAATTGTTTTTTCTGGAAATGCCCAAACAAAAAATCTTATGCATACGTGGTCAAGATAGAGAAACGGGCGCTTTGTCGCTTTCGCTATTCTCCCCATAGGGTTCCTTTCGCTTTTTTTGCAGTCTCATTTTTGCCCAGGGCAAAATATCTTTCAGGATGATCCGCGACTGAATGTCGCGATTTAAGACGGCGCCTAAAACGTTGGCGCCTAATAACTGAAATCTCCGCAGGGTATCCTGCGCAGAATCCAAATGGGTGTGCCCGGCGTTGATCCCCAGTAGAACAGCATCCACCCTGGATGCAAAAACCTGGGCATCCGCAATTTCTGCAGAGGGGCTGTCCAAGATCACCAGATCGCTTTGTTTCTGCAAATCCTCGAATAACTGCGCCAACTTTTTAGCATCGAGCCATTCCGTTGAGTCTTTTTCTGCTATCCCCCCCGGAATTACCAGCAGTTTTTCAACGCCTTCCACGGCGTGAACGGCGCTTTTGATGTTCAACCGGTCATTAATGATCTCCGCCAACCCATTTTGATTTTCCACCCCAAAGAGAGCGTGCAAATGTGGTTCACGAACATCCCCATCGACCAGGATCACTTGTTTCCCCTGTTGCGCGTTTGCGATTGCCAAATTTGCAGCGATCGTGGTCTTACCCTCGCGGGGACCCGCGTTCACAACCATCAAAGTGTGGATATTCTTCTCCGCGCCAATGATCTCTATACTCGCCCCCAAAATACGGAAGGCCTCCGCACCTGGGGAAAAAGGAGCGTTCAAAGCAACCAGCCCGCCTTGCGGAGACTGCATGTCAAAAACAGACCCCAGGACCGGTATGCCAAGCAATTTCTCTGTTTGAGCGGCCGATCTCAGGGAGTCGTCAAGGTGATCCATCAGCAGGATGGCCGTTACAGAAAGGGCCAGCCCCACAAGGCCCCCCAATAAGAAGTAGAGGACCGGTATCGGGCGCGCGGGGATTTTAGACGGCAGGGCCTCAACGATTTGCACAACGTTTTGCGAAGTCTGCATGCGTGCCAAATGCACCGATTCCTGGTTGCTGATGAGATTCAGATGCATCTGTTGATAGAGAGCCAGCGTGGATTGGAGTGACGCCAAAGCCGGATTGTCACGAACGTTACCCGATTGCCCGGGCTTCCCGGTGTAAGTCAGATTGGTTTGAATCTGGAAATAGATATTCATTAAGGCGCGCAATTGATCCAATTGGGCCTGCTTTTCGGCAATCGATGCCTGTTGTAAGGGCGTAGGCGAAACCGCGATGCCGGCGATCTCCTGCTGCAATCCAGATATTTGCGTGGAGAGCTGATCAATCTGTTGATTAACCTGGGTCAATTGTTCCTGAATGCTCGAGTCACTGATCTGTTTGATCTTCGTTTGCAGGTCAACAATTTGGGTCTGCACCTGGTCGATCTGTGAATTGATTGCATCCTCGAACGTTGCGTATCGTCCTGATAGAAGTGTCTCGTTTTGCCGGATCAAAATTTGGACGAGCAGGTTGGCGATCACGGCCGCCCGTTTCGGATCCGTGTCATCAACTTTTATCTGGATCATCAGGCTGTTGGGAATTGCACTGGCCTGGATGCTGTCCGGATCGACTTTGCTTCCCAATTCGCCGCTAACCTCATCCAGAACCGGCTGGGCTTTTGCCAATTGAAGATTGATGGCGACCAATTGGTCGTCGCTCAGTGGCAGCATATCTGCATTGCTCTGCTCACGGGTCCGGCTGATAAGGACTTTTGTTGTAGACTCGTAGGCCGGGGCCTCGACCTTTGCGGCAACAATCCCCAACATCGTGCCCAGCACAACCCCCAGTACGAGGAATCGGGCATTGCGCCACATAAGCAAAATCAGGTCTTTTATTTCCATGGGTTGTTCCTCTTGTCAGCAGACTATCGTCGAGTCGAGATAAATAATTCCCCCGGCCGGAATTTGGATCTCAGGCAGGAATTAGTGCGTGTGCGATTGCCTTGGCCACCGTAAAGACATCTTGGTCTGTCATGGCAGGGTATAAAGGTAAAGTGACTTCTCTTGCCGCGATATCTTCCGTGTTGGGCAGGGAAGGTTTGGGTTTGCCACCGCTATACGCGGAAAAGGTATGAATGGGCGGATAGTGAATGCTGGTCTGGATCCCCTGTGACTTCATGCTTTCCATAAAACCCGGTCGGTTTATCGCGGCGGGCAAAAGCACAGGCATCAAATGCGCGGCGGAAATCCCGGCATGATGGGTGAAGGGAACCTTAATCTGCGGCGCTAACTCCAGCAACGCATCCCGATAGGTCTGTGTGAGGCGGCGGCGCTGCTCATTGTTCGCGGTCAATTTTCCCAACTGAACTTTTCCCAAGGCAGCGCGAATTTCATCAATGCGATAGTTGAAGCCCAGGTCAACTACGTCATAGCTCCAGGCGTGCCCCTTGTGACGGTCCCACGTCAGGCTGGTCATCCCATGCGAACGGAGCAAATGCAACCTCTGCGAAAATGCCTCATTATTGGTTACGATCATCCCACCCTCGCCCGTGGTCATGTTCTTATTCGAGAAAAAGCTGTAACAACCCATATCTCCCCAGGTGCCGAGCTTGATGCCGCCAAGTTCCGAACCCACCGCGTGGGCTGCATCTTCAATCACCTTCAAACCGCGCTCGCGCGCCAGCTCCAGGATGCTGGGCATGTCACAGGCATAGCCGCCATAGTGGACGACCAGAATGGCGCGCGTGCGGTCGGTGATCGATTTCTCGATATTGTTATAGGAGATATTCAGGTCCTGTTCTCCGGCGATGTCTGCGAAGATGGGTGTAGCGCCCGTGTAGCGCACCGCGTTGGCGGTGGCGACAAATGTCAGCGAAGGGACAATCGCTTCGTCGCCCGGGCCCAAACCGGCCACTACGCAAGCGAGATGCAGCGCGGCGGTTGCGTTCGTTACGGCGATGGCGTATTTCGCGCCGACATAAGCTGCGAATGCCTGCTCTAGCTCCTGGGTGCCCGATCCCATCGTCAGCCATTTGCTCTGCAGGACGTTATCCACCGCGGCTTTTTCTTCGGGGCCAAAATCAATATCAGAAAGCGGGATTTTCCAGTCCATGGTTTATTCTCCACAACAATTTGGCAGGAACTGTGAGCGCATATTTTCGAAATCCTTCGAGGCGCGCACGTAATCATCGGGGCGTCCAAGATCCTCCCAATAGCCGTTGAACTCATATCCAACAACTCTCTCGCCGGCGGCTATCAGTTTCTTGATCAGCTCGGGAAAATCAAGATATTCATTGCGGGGGATGTAGGGCAACACAGCCGGTTCGAACACATAAATCCCCATGCTCACCAAAAAATCGTAGACCGGCTTCTCGATATACCCCGTAATCCGGCAATCCCCGTCTTTCTGGATCACCCCCAGGTCAATCCTTGATTGTCGCTGGTGAGCTGCGATCGTGGCCATGGCTTTCTGCTCGCGGTGAAATTGGATGAGCTGGCGCAGATTCAAAGTCGTGAGAACATCGCCGTTTGTTACCAGAAACGTTTCGTTCAGTCCATCAACCAGGGCAATCGGGCCGGCCGTCCCCAACGGACATTGCTCATAACTGTACCGGATATCAAGGCCGAATTGGCTCCCGTCTTTGAAGAATGCGCGCAGCAATTCTGAAAGATGGCCGACAGTCAGGACAACATGCTCGATCCCCGCTTCCCTCATTTGAAGCAGCATCACTTCAAGGATGGGCATATCGCCTATCGGCATCAGGGGTTTGGGGAGAATTGTGGTGTAGGGCGCAAGGCGAGCGCCTTTGCCTCCTGCTAATACAACAGCGTTCAAGCTTTCCTGCTCTCTTTAGATTTCATAAGTGCCGACGCGATAGTGATCCAGATTTTCTCGAACCCACAAAATTGTTCTATCCAGCCCCTCATCCAAACTGACTGCTGGATTCCAGCCCAGGCGTTGCCGCGCCAGCGAGTTGTCTGAGAGCAGGCGCTTGACCTCAGATTTTTGGGGACGGAGGCGGGCCGAATCCACCTGGATCTCAACATGGTTTCCCACCTTTCGAATAATCTTGTTTGCCAGCTCGCCAATGCTGACCTCACTCCCGGTCCCAAGATTGAATGTGCAGCCATCCACATTGCCTTCCAGCCCCGCACAAAGGAAACCGTTCACCGTATCATCCACGTATGTAAAATCACGAATCGTATCGAGGCTTCCCAAATGGACCGTATTCCCTGCGATGGCCTGGGTGATGATGGTGGGGATCACGGCACGTGCAGATTGACGCGGTCCATATGTATTGAATGGACGAACCGTTACCACCGGCAGTTCATAAGCACAATAAAAACTCTCGGCCAGTTTATCTCCCCCAATCTTGCTTGCAGAGTAAGGGGATTGCCCCTGTAAGGGATGAGATTCATCAATCATAGGTTGGCGAGCAGTGCCATAAACTTCGCTCGTTGAAGTGTGTATCAGACGCCGCACTTTCAAATCGCGGCAGGCCAGCAACACATTCAATGTGCCCATCAAATTCGATTCGACCACCTCAGCCGGATGCAGATAAGAATAGGGGATGGAGATGAGCGCGCCCAGGTGAAATACAAACTCGCAGCCCTCGACCGCTTTGCGAACCGCGTCGAAATCTCTCAGGTCGCCGCCAATAAGCTTGAGCCTGGACAGCGTTTCTGGAGCGGCCATGCGCAGCAAGCCCGGATCTGCACGAGAGTTGTAGCGGACAAATGCCCGGACCGAAGCGCCGGCCTGCACAAGTCTTTCTACAAGCTGGCTTCCGATAAACCCGCCAGCGCCGGTCACAAGGACCTTTTTTTCAGCCCAAAGAGTGTTCATTCTTTTGTTGTTTTCGTGGTGCGTGACTTTCCAGGCAGATCATCCCCTGGATCGTCAGAGTTCGCTATTCTGGATAATCGTTCTGATTGGCGTATCTCGCCAAACAATGCTGGCATTGAAAATCGTTCAGATTGCCCGCCGCATCAGCATCGGGCGATACCCCGACCAGGCCGCTCAAGGATCCGAAGATATCCGGCGCCACAAGGACTTTCGCCGGCTTGAAGTTGGCCAGGGCACGGAATTCCTTGTATTTGTGTGATGCCATCCGGTTATCAGCCAATATGATCAGGCCCACATCATGGGCCCTCACGATTTTTTGGACATCCTCGATCCGGCCGACGACCTTCGAGCCGTATATTTTCATGCCTTGGGATCGAAGGTCATCCTCGATAAATCCGACGACCTGAAATTTTCCCGAGTAGGCTGGATGATCCAGGAGCCAGGCTATCTGTTCCGCGGTACGCCCCGAGCCTACGATCAATACGCGTTCGCGTACGTCCCCAGGATTCAATCGGTGGGCCAATATCCGACTCGCCAGGCCGCCGGTCAGCCGGCCCCGGTACCGAATGAAAATGATGCCCGAGAGGGACAAAACGGAGGCGCCGAGAATTACACCAAATGTGCGGAGACTTGAATATCCCAGATAGGAGTGGGTGCCAAGAACAGTCCCGGTCGCAATCATCCAGCTTATCCAGAGGCGACCCGACTCCCAGGAGCTGGCTTTGGGCCAGTTGATGCGATTTGTATTCAAGGCCACTCCGGCTATGCTGTACAGCATGGAGAAACCCAGGGCCATCTCCAAAGCCCTCAGCCAGGTGATACTCAATGGACTAAATATATTTACCGCTGCAACCGCCAGGCTGATGGATGCAAATACGATGAGAGAGTCCCACGCAAACCAGCTGAGATAGCGTTGGATAAGCCGGGTAATTGGGCCGACATATAGAAGCTGCTCCGGAGGGGAATAGGTCCTGATCTTGGGGATCAATAGAAGCACGGTCCATAGTATGACATCTATATCGAGCAGGATCGACCGATACCGTATGTAGAGTTGATCGAGCCGCATCTTGTCCGGGCTTAACTCATGAAAATATTTGCGCATCACCTCGCCGGCATGAAGCATGCTTTCCTCGTCCCGGTAGACAACACTGGCCGGGCTTGTGATTCCGGGCCGAACCGAGAGAAGCTCGCGAGCCATCTGCACCGGCCAGGTCTTGGAAATCGAGGGGTCTTCCGGCCGCGGGCCCACCAGGCTCATATCGCCGATCAGCACGTTCCACAACTGGGGAAGCTCGTTTAGCTTGGTATCACGCAGCCATTTGCCCAGGGGTGTGATCCGATCATCATCTTTGCAGGTAACACGGGGACCGCTATAGCTTTTGGGATCTTCGTACATCGTACGAAACTTGAGCATCCCAAAGACACGACCATGGCGTCCGATCCGCCGGCCCCAGTAGAACACCGGTCCCGGAGAATCACGTTTGATCAAAAAGGAAATTACTATGAATACGGGTGAAAGCAGGAGTAAGCCAAATAAGGCTGCGCTAAAATCGAAGGCGCGTTTGGTCAACCCGCTTATCATGCTGTGGTAAGAATCGGTGTTCAACGGCTCAATTTCCAGATCTTTTGAATTATCCAGGCGAGATGTATAACGAAGCATTTTCCCTCCTAAGTCCGCAATTCCATAAATAAGTTCAGCCTGTGACTTTTTCAAGCCATTCCTCCCGCCAGAAGAGGAAGCAGCAACGATCACAGGCGCCAAAGGTCGGAGTTCCGCTGCAAATCACGTTTTCCAGCAGGATCACGCCACGCACTTTCTTAAGTTTGTAATCACGTTCATCCATAAAATGTTGCATGGACCTGAGCACGCGTTGCCGGGTTCCGCAATATTGGTACATATCCGGGAGGAATGCGCAACCTTTTAATTCCTTGAACGGATCGAGCGTGGAAAGAATTTCCTCGCGCGTGCGCACGCGAACCAAATCTCCCTTCATGAAGGGAATCGCGGGCGTCAGTTCCTTTGCCACGGTTTGCCGGGATGAGTCTCCGCGCCAACGAAGGGAGGTGTAATAGGCCTGTTTCAACCACTTCTTGACAATGCGATTCCAGGGCACTGCCAGCAGACGTTTTACACGGCCGATCAACGTTCGCTCAGTCATCCGGGCCGGCCCGAGCGAGAACTTTGGCACACAGGGAAGTTGGCAGCCATCAAAATTGGTCATGGTCTCTCCGTATCGAAATCGGGAAATCAATGTGCACCCACCTGACGTTGGGCCGCCAGGCATTCAGGCCAGGCTTGTTCGCCAATTTGGCGCTTGCCTTCCACACGGAACCGCAGCATTCCTTCCGCTTTTGCGAGCAGGGGATTGGACGGATCGCGCAGAAGCCATCTTTGGACCCAGGCGTGAACGGAGGGCGTTATGAAAGGATCCACTAGAGGATGAAAGTCCACTCGCTGGCAGACTGCTTTGGGTTCAAACCCCATCCGAAATTTGAATTCATCCACATTGGACGGAGCATCCAGAGATTGCACCGTGAAGAATATGCTGGTCACTCCTTCACGGGCCAACATCTCGCGGCTGACCGAAAAGAACAAGGCATTGTTTACATGGTTGCACAGGAAGCGGCTGTGACTCATGGCATAAGGCACACTTAATACATCCTCAGTTCGGCAGACGATGACCGCACCAGCCAATTCGCCATTGGAGGTTGCAGCCCAGGCTTCAAACCCCGGCAACCCCTGCCCAGCACGGCATATTCTTTCCCATTCTTCCTGCTTCATACTTCGCAGGCGGTCTTGCCGCGCCAGGGTATCCTGCTGCAAGACCCAGCCCTCCGTCGCCAGCCGCTCAAATGAAATTTGCTCGAACTTGAAACAGCCCAACCCGCGCTTTACGCCGTTACGCGTCTGCGATTTCAACATTTCAAGACAGTAGGGGTTGCGTAAAACAACGTGATAACTCACCTTGCCATCCGGGAAACCGAGAGGGGTCGAATAGCGCAAAGCGATGATCCCATGGCGAAGCATTAAGCCACGAATCTCATTTCGATCGGGCGTGATCACCCAATGATACGGAAAGGACTGAAGCACGCGTGGACCGGCGTCGTACCAAAAGCTGCTGGCCGTACGATATATGTGATGTCCCTGACGGCGCAGCCACTCTGCGAAAATCTCCCCGCTCATGAAGGCTCCTCGCTTTGAATCGTCTCAACGTAATTTCGCTCAAAAAGGGTGGTCAACATCTTTTCGTAGGCATCCACACAGTGACTGCGAGCGTAATGGCTCTCAAGATAGCAGCGCCCATTCCTGCCCATCTGAACGAGTAAAGAGTTTTGAGCTTTCAACTCGACGATAACGCCCGCCAGTTTTCGGGGTGAACCCGGCAGGACATTCCACCCGCACTCGGCCACTCTAATTAGCCGGGCCACCTCGCCCTCCTGGGGCGTCACCGCCAGGATTGGGCGCCCACTGGCCATCACATTGAATGTCTTGCTTGGCAGCGATGAGAAGCTGGCTTCCGGGTTAAGAGTAACAAGGCCCATATCGGCAGCTGCGAGCATTTCAGCGAAGGCCTTCCTTGGCTGATAAGGCAGAAACAGAATGTTATGCAGATTCTTCGAGTCGCGCTTCTGCTGCAAGAGCTTCTTTCTTAACGCCTTCCCCTACGATTACTATCTGAATATCATTTCGATTTTTCAGGATCTCGGCGGCGCCCAACACATCTTCAAGGCAGGAGGTCAATCCGATATTTCCGGTATACATTACGACAAACTTGTCGGCGAGACCATGACTGCGACGAAAAGCATTTTCTTTCGGCATGGGCCGTATTGCGGCCGGGTCGGCCCAAACGGGGATGACTTCGATCTTTGAATCGGGAACCCCTTTAGAGAGAAGGGTTTGGCGGTAATTTTTCGAGATCACCGAGATATGCCGCGCAGCTCGATAAAGAAAACTCTCCAAACCCCGAAATAAGCTGATCGCCCTTTTATTCGTGAGAACACCCGCTGCCACTGCGGCATCAGGAAACAAGTCTTCTATTTGAAGCACCCAGGGCACACGGAAGATCAGGCTGAGCAGCCAGGCTGAGAGTCCGAGCGGAAGTGGGGGGGAATAACTGACGATCACATCGGGGCGGCCTGCAAACCAGCCGCCATAAAAAGACGTTGCGCTATAGCTGCCGTAGTGGAATAGTCGGGGCCAGAATTTTTTCGAAGGTGATATAAAACTCCAAGTACGGACCACACGCACGCCCTCCAGGGTTTCAACCGAATAAACCCGGTTTCGATAGCCTTCGAAGAGCCTGCCATAAGGATAGTTGGGAGCGCCTGTGATCACGGTGACCTCGTGGCCGCGTGCTGCAAGATCGACGGCAAGTTCCGTGATCAGCACTGCAGCACTGATATTCTCGGGAGCGTAGCATTGCGCCATAAACATGATGCGCATTATGTTTCCTCCTGTACGCATATCGTAGTAGAAAGGATAATTGGTTGCATCGAAGCTCTTAGGAAGAGCGAACCGGAGTCTTGTAACCCGGCAATAATGTTGCCTGATAGATCTTCAGCAGCCCGGACACAAGCTTTTCAATGTCAAAATTCTCCTGCGCCATTCGAAAACTACCCGCCTGCATGGAAAATCTCATTTGCGGATTGACCAGGAGTTGGTGAATTGCGTCCGCCAATTGATCTGGCTGTCCTGCCGGCACTAGCAGACCATTCAAACCGGGGCAAACAAGATCGGGCAATCCCCCAACCTGTGTGGCAATAATTGGCAGCCCGCACGCCATGGCTTCAATCGCTGCCATTGGCATCCCTTCATGGTACGACGGGTAAACAAATATATCCGCAGAGCGAAAAAGCTCGATTTTTCCGGCGCTATCTACGGCCGGCTGGATACGAATAAACTGCTCAAGGCCAGAGTCAACCACCTGGGAATTCAGCTGCTTCATCTCTCCGACGGCAAGTTCGTGCCCCACCAGATCGAATACAACTCTATGCCCCCGTGCCAGGACTTTTTGAGCCGCGCAGATCAGGTCAAAGCTGCCTTTTGCTTGGCCCAAATAACCCAGGTATAGTACATGCGGGCAAGCCTTGTCGCTTTTTGATTCAATTCTCTCGCGGGCTACCGCAACATAGTTCGAGAGGTTGACAGCATTGGGAAGGTGATAGATCTGGCAGTCCGGGACAATTTCCTGCAATCTCTTCCATTCCTTCGATAAGGCAACGACGCCAAAACAGAGACCTACGACTTTGCGAACGAACCATTGCCAGAGGTTGCTTTGGCGCTCATAGAGGGCATAGAAACTACAATGGGGATGCAATAGAACCTTACAGCCAAGCAACCTGGCAATGGCGACGCATACACTATGCTTGGCAAAAGACAGCCCAAAGGCAGTTGCAATATGACAGATTTCAGGACGGTAGATCACAACTGCCCCGGTAAAACGAGCACAATCAGCCACAGCCGATAGCAGGTTCGAGAATGACCAGGATCCTGTCTCAGACAAGGGGCGTCTCCGCAAGCTTGTATCTATGAAGTGTAGGCTTGCACGCTGTGGCAGGGATGAACTTAGAAGAGTCTGATAATAAGTGCCGATTCCGCTCATCGGAGGCGGGAGATGGCCTGAGATCAATATGCGCGGCTTCAACGAATTTGAAGAACTACCCGATCTCATAGGCTTGTCAGAAAATTCATCCATTACTGTGTCAACACACCCATGGCCCTTGACTTCCCACCTCAACTGGGCTGCTATATAAGTTGCACTGCAAATAGCACGAACATTTAGAGGCTCTTATAAAAGTCTCTATGGAATATTACTTTCTTCCTGGCGACGATCTGAGCATCACGCTTAAATATTGATCCGTCACAAAGTCGCGGTCATACGGTTTCCAACTTTCTTCAAACGAAGTTGAGTGATTCGCAAGAGAGTTTTGAATGGCTAGAGCCAGCGCACAGGGATCACCCACCGGCACAAGCGGACCGTATTGGCCCCCCCGAAGGATTTCGCGTGGTCCACTGGGACAATCTGTGGCAATCACAGGCGTTCGTAGAGCCATTGCCTCTACAAGAACAGTTGGCAGGCCTTCCCACCTCGACGAAAGTACAAAAACCGCGGCCCGGGCCATGTAAGGATAAGGGTTCGATACGAAGCCCGGCAAATTTACATCCTGTTCCAAGCCCAGTTGCCCGATCAGAGCTTCCAACATTGGACGTTCCTCGCCTTCGCCGAGAATCAGCAGCCGAGCCGGCTGAGATTTCCTTACCTGGGCAAAGGCCTCGATCAAAACACTAAAAGCTTTTTGAGCGGTGAGACGCCCGACTCCAAGCACCACGGGGGGTTCTCCAACTTTAAACCATGGATGTTCCAGAGGGGCTGCGGATTTTCTCTGCAAATCAGGAGTTACGATAGGATTGAAAATAACCTTAATTCGACTCGGGGATAGTCTGGTCGCCAGGATCAGATCATCGGCCACGCCCTTTGAAACAGCCGTGATGGCATCTGCCCAGGGATAGAACCACCTGGCCAATTCAGGATATAGTTTCCAACGCAGATCATTCTCACCACTGGAAACACTGCTCAGGGTATTCTGTTCATTGAGTACCACGCGCCGAGGAAAACCTGCCAGGCATCTGGCCCAAACGGCAAGAATGTTGGCATAAAGCGTAGAAAGCATAACCACCGGACGTTCGCTTCGAAGGTAATGAACAAGTGCCGGCAGGCACAGCAGAACGCGCTCCGCTTTCAGGTCGATCACTCGCACCGAATTCGGGATTTCAGCCATATAAGGCCCTTCGGCCCTCGCCAGAACCAGGTCAACCGGAAAGCCTCGTCCAGTAATCCCTTCCGACAGGTTAAGAAGGGTGCGTTCAGCGCCGCCATCATATAGGCCGGGCAGGAGTATTGCCAGTCGTTCTCTTGAGGATTTCACATGACCTTCTTTCCGCAGTCCAATTTGGATAGGAATTGATTCACGATATCCTGTGATTGCTGGTGCACAGTATCAAACCGGAGCACCTTGAGGCTAGCCATTTTGGCCGTCAAAATGGAAAGAATAAACTCATATTCGGCGCGATAGCGACCCAGAAACTCATAGACTGTTACCGCCGGCTCCGTTTTCATAATGTGCTCCTGCTGACGGATCCGTATGCGGTCAAACAAAACCTCATCGGGCGCATCCAGCCAGACAATCATATCCAGCGTATCTGCCCAACGGTCATATAAATCCTGCCAAAGTCTTCCAGCGGCCTCTTGCCTGAGATATTCAGGTCCAAACACCCGCAATTCGGCCATCAGGTAAACCGGGCCCTGGTCCAAAATAATTACTTTGTTGTCGGCCTTAGTCTCCGTGTGTAAGAGAGCCGCCCATCCGTTTAGAATAGTCATCCAGGCAAATTCTCGCCTCGTGAGCTGCCGGATCCCAGGTCGATATAGACCAAGCAAGCGAGGGATCAACTCAAGGCCGTTTGAAATAAAGAAGGGTGCATCTGCCATTTTTCGCACATCTGGAAAATTCTCCAACCGAAGAGAATCAGCATGGCAATCCAGCGCCTGGTAGAGGGTGGTTTTCCCTGCGCCTGCCGGTCCGACAATCTCCACCACACGTGTCTCTTCGAGCCGCTTGCCAGTGCCGGTTAGTCCATTCTTCATAGGTTGGACCAGACCAGGCTCAATATGTCCGAGAGCACCTTGGGCTTCGACAGGCTGGCATCAATAACATTAGCAGGGGTTTCACACCAATCAAGTTTCCAAATCTCCTGCGTTCGCGTGCGGACAGAAGCTGGGGTTTCATCTGTTTTGCGCTGGACACAGATCTCAGGATCGACCCTCAAAACGATCAGTAAATCGGGCAATAGGATCTGTCGATAATAGTGCTGTTCCACGGCTGCTAGAAATTTAATCAAAGCATTGGGTTTGAGACCGGCGGTCACCCGCTCTACCTGGGCGCCGTCCATTATCTTTATTTGAGGCAGAGGGTAACGATCACAGATGACCAGGCCGCCGTTGGTCGCGAAACGCCGGGCCCTCTGATAGCTCAGGTAACGATCTCGAGCGGTGCAAACCTCGCGAATCAGCCAAGGATATCCCGGGAACAATGGCGAATTGGTATCCAGGCTGGGCTCAGTGCCTGCATTGATAAAGGGGTAGAGACCAAGGATCGTTCCGATCTTCAGGATTCCCCTTATGATGATTGTCGCCCATGACCATGAGGGCTTCCCCATGTGAACCTTCCTGACGTCGAATTCTTCAGAGAGCTTTTGATGGAGATCGGCGACAGCGGTCGTCTTGCCAGATCCATCTCCCCCGATAATAGCGATCAGCATTCCACCGTTGGCCATGCGTTTCTTGGGCCTTCGCAAATGCAGTCGATACAAAATGGGTCGTTCCAGGCGCCGCCATAATTTCAGGGACACATCCGCAAGCTGCGGCCGGCGTGCGCAAGATCTTAATCTGCTTTGAAGTTGTTGACCCGCCCGAATACGTTTCATAAACGAACATCCGGGTTGCAGGGCTTGCACGCAGGCTTCGAACAAACCGCGATCCAGGCTGGGCAGAGACTGCTCCAATACGGCAGCTGAGCTCTCCAAAGGGATTTGGGAGAGCAATGATTCCATCTCGCGGCGCTCGGAGGTGGATAGGCTTCCATGTCTCATGAGGATCGCATCCCAGGTCGAGTGCTTTAATACCATTCGAAGAACAAGTACTGCGAGTTCAAATTCCGGAGCAGGAACCCTGAATAAATCCCCCTGGATTGCGGAATCCAGATAGGAGCGCTCTATTGGAAGATGATAGTTCTTTGTGAAATCATGTCCCAGCACCAATTGAAAGTGTGCATGAACATGAACCAGGCGGGCGGCTGGTACGTCATAACCATAAAAGTCCCGCACGCCCGGTAATCGTTCTTCCTCAACAACTTGGGCTTCTTTAAAGCCCTGCCGGTCCAGAAGCTCCGTGAACCGTTGAGCATCCGCCCGACTCACCAACAAGTCCAGATCGTTTTCACCGCTGGCCGACCGGTCAATGGCCACATTACTTTTCCAGTGGCAATAGTCGATTCTCTCCGTCATCAGGGTATCACAGAGTTTGATGATGGTAGAAAGCGCTTTCCGGTCTTTGGGGAAGTTCTCTTTGATGGAACAGCGGCTGGAGCTTAATACTTTTTCGAGCATAAGTTTCGTTTCATTCATAGACGAGTCCATTGGGGTTTATGCTGTCTTCCAGGGATTTCATGCTGGGCGGGACAAAAATCCGACCCACGCCGACTGGGCTATATCCACCATTTGCTTGTATGCAGGCGGATAGCTCAACCGGAGCGTCAGTAAATAAGTCAGGGCCCCAGTCAATACCAGGATGGATAAGCGGATCGGCAAAATCACCTGCTCGCCGATGATCAATTTAAATGCGAGCACAACACTGAGCATGACTAATGAGCCGACTGCGGTGGGTCCATACTGATGCAAGTGTGAACGAATCGAAATTCCCGTCAGGTTGCGGATCATAAGGATATAGATGGGCATTAACAAGTAACTGACAATAACGTACGACGCAGCCACGGCAACAATACCCAGGCGAACAACAATCACAAATCCGATAACATTCATGGCGGCCGTCAATGCCAGGATCCCAAAACGCCAGGAAGGTTTCCCGGCCGCTCTGAAAACACTGCTGTAGATATAAGTGGCCGATCGCACAATACCGATCAGCATAAGCAGCTGCAGTACCGGAATACTGGCAATCCATTGTGCGCCGTAAAGTTGAATGATCACCTCGGAAGAAAGGGCTGCAAGTCCCAGGAATATGGGAAAGGCAACGATACTTTGCAGGCGGATTACCTGGTCGAAGGCCCGTTTGAGCCCGGCAGAATCCGCCTGGATACTGGAGAGTACTGGGAATGCCACGGCATTGGGTACAGAAATCAAGAGGTCCGTCGTCACGATCAGCAAGTTGTACGCAAGCGTATAGAAACCCAACGCAACCGGACCCAGAAAGTAGCCAATGAGAAAATCATCCGAATGCACACTCAAAAAATCAACGAAGTTTCCGCCAACAATATTGATCCCAAATACGAAAAGCTCCCTAAATCGGCTAATTGACATCCGAAAACCCGGCCGCCAATCACTGACCTGCCACAACATCACCGCGTTAACAAGGGCGGACACCAGGAGTTTTGCCACCAGGCTCCATACTCCGTATCCCTTGAAGGCCATGATCACGGCGATTACCCCGCTGACCAAATTAGCCGCCAGCGAACGGATAGTAAGGACCTTAAAGGCCAACCTGCGCCGCAAGATTGCCTGCTGAACGCTGCTCATCGCGCTCAGGAAGAAGATGGGTGAAAGCCACCTGAGAACCGGCCCCAATTGAGGCTCACGAAAAAGACCGGCGATCGCATCCGACGTAAAAACGCTGACGATGGTCAAGAGTCCGCCCATGAGGACGCTGATCCAAAAAGCCGTATCAAGGTGTTCACGACTCAGTTGAGCGAACTGTACAATCGCATCGCTGAAGCCCTGGTCAACGAAAATCTGGGCAAAAGAGATGAACACAGTTGCGTAAGCCACCAAGCCAAAAGCTTCCGGGGCAACCAGCCTGGCCAGCGCCACCATCACCACGAAGGAAATCAGCCGCACACCCCAGGTTTGGGTGGCTGACCACATTACGCCGTTAATCGCTTTTTCGCGCAGGTTCATTGATTGCCGTGCTCCGATTTGACTATTTCAATAAACATACCTGGAAGTAAGTCGAACAACGTGCCTGTCATGGCAGATTTCGGGCGCCCATGTCCGGAGCGGCCCCCGCAAAGGGGAAGCTGACAGCATCGTTCTTGCCCCAATTGATGACCCGATCAACACCGATCGTATTATTAAGGTAATCGATGGATACGATGTTTGCGCGGTTGCTGCCGATTACAATGGCGTCGCCGCTGCCGATCCCGAAGCCATCGCTGAAGTAGCCTGCATCGGTTACGATCACCTGGCTGCCGCTTCCGGCACCAGTCGTACGCGCCAGAATGACGCCTTTTCCAATGAGCAGACTCTCAGTTTGCAGAGAGAAATCGAATGCCGTGGGATCTACGAAGAGCGCTTCGCTGGTAAGTGAATGTGCATCCTGCCCGCTGATAGCCAGATAGTTTGACCAATCAGTCTGACTCTTATTCCAGTCCATTGCCAGAGGACGTGTGTTGGAAAAGTCATTGAAATCAGATACAAAGCCTGAACACGAATCCTGGGACAAATCGAGGACATTCGCGGTTTCGGCCACGATGTTATTCTTGAATGTAATGTTCGTGCAAGACGGATGGAAAAGGCCAAAATTAACTCCGCCGTGAGGCATATCGCTTGCACCGTTCTTGTAGAATGTGTTCTGCGTCAGGGATATATTTGTTGCTGCATCATCCACTATTAACCCGGCCGCGTTATCGAGATTTTCGGCTCCCCGGTTGTTGAGGTAGACATAGTTGTCGTGGACAATGACCCGATCAGAACGGGTTATGGTCAGGCCAATTTTATTATTTCTCAGGATATTGTTACGCACTACCACGTTTTTCGAGTCATCTATCCAGATCCCCGTTTCAAATTCATATTTCTGAGCGTTGTTTTCGCTGAGATTGTTTTCGACAACAACATTCTCCGAACCGTCCTCAAGTTGAATCCCCGTAGCGCCGTTGTCGTGCAGGTAATTACCACCTATGAGCACCCCGACTGCGTTCCAGGTATGGATGCCCTGTGATTTGTTGTGATCAGCTTCGTTCCCGGTTATGACAATTCGGCGCGGTCCCTCGGCCTGGACGCCTGGATCCTTGGTCGCGATCTCAATGCCATAACTCAGTTTTTCGGGCAGGCTGTAAGCCACATGGTTATTGACAATGCTGGAGTTGTACACTTTCTGATAGAAGAATATGCCGTAATGGATATTGCCGATATTTCCAGGTCCAAAAGTTCTGCTATTCTGCACCGTAATGAAGCTAACGGGGTTGTCCCGCCCTTCAGCCATGATACCGAAATAGTTGTTGTAAGCGGTGATGTTGTCCAGGATGATATGATTCGTTCCGTCTGTCATCGAGATCCCCGCGCGCGGCCAGGATTGGGTTGAGTTTGCTCCGCGGACAGTCAGACCAGTGAACTGCAGATAACTCTTATCGTTGATTTCAATACATCCCGCGCGTTGGCCATCCTGCGCATCTATGACAACCTCACCCTCGCCATCATTCTGATAGGTGATGTATTTTTCGGGTTCCCCTGAATGCAGGGGCTTTACATCTTCCTCATAAATGCCTGCCTGGATGAGCACCACATCCCCGGCTCTCGCCACTTTGGCCGCCTGGCCGATGCTGTGAAAGGGCAATAGTTTCGTTCCCGGACGAGCGTCATTGCCTTCGGTAGATACGTAGTAATACCGGCTCCCCGCAGCGGGGGTAACAATCGGAATGCCAGTAGCAGTCGGAACCGGGGTATCTGTCAAAGTTGGTGTGCGGGTGGGAGAAGGATCGGAAGGCACGACCGTCTGACAGGTTGCGTTGGGTGGACAACCCTGGTTGGGGGTCGCGGGTGCTACCGGATTGCTGATCGAACAGGCCAGCAAAGCTGCGAGGATAGTCAAAGGAAGAAGGGCAATAATGTTCTTCATGATTTCATGAATGAAGAGCTGATCAGGTGGAGCTTCAGACCTGCTTCACCTTGATCAGGCCGCCTTTGGTTGGGGTACAGATTTGCCGATTCCGAGAGCCCGCCGGATGCCTTCAGGGAGAATCCTAAGGCCGTCCGGTTGAACTTCCTGTTTCCCAAAACTGCCTTCTATGACAATAAGAATCAGTATGATCCATGTGGCTTTTCTGAATTCCCAGGACAATGAGAAAACCCCGATCGCCCATGTCAGAAAAATTGTCAGCCAAAGTGGAGCTGTTCCTTTTGGCAGCACAGCCATCTTAAAAACAATATACCCAAGGATTGACAGAAATAAAACGAAGCCGATGAAGCCCGTTTCAGTGGCCACGGATATGAATGTATTATGCACGGCCCCACCGATCATGCCATCAATGGCGCCGCCGCCCACACCGAATATTGGGTGCTGGGCCAGGACGGCAATACTCAGCCGCCACATGGTAACGCGCCCACCCAGGTCTGCCTCACTAATTGAGCTGCCGACCGTACCGATCCGATCGATTACGGTCTGCGGGATAAAGGGAAGCAACGCTAATAAACAGACAGCCAGCATTGCAAGAAAGACGATTTTATGTCCGACTTTGATCCGTTGTGTTCCCAGTAGGAAGATGCCGAATGGGATGACGGCAATAATGGAGGTTCGGCTTCCGGTGAGAATAATTGTAAAAATAGACAAGGGTACATACAACAAATCGATGACCTGAAGCACGGTGCGCCGCAGGTTCCTGCTTGCGCCGAAGAATAACTCCATGGCAATTGGCAAACCGATGGGCAGGCCGAGAATTAGCATCAGGGCAACATCGTTGGCATTCACTCCTGTCGCACTGTAACGCCCTTCGTATTGGACGGCAATATTGCCCGCGGCATAGTTGTAAATTGTGCTTCCAATAAGTACATATGCCCCCAAAACATATGCCTGGAGTCCTGCCATCAACTGCTCAGGCTTCTGGAAAAGATCCCAGTAGATCAGCAACAAAAGGAAAATCTGGGCATAGGTTTCGACACGCGAAACTGTACTTTCTGCGTCAGGGCTCCAGAAGATGGTCACAATATTCCACAAAAAGAACAACAACACAAGCACGTGAAAAAGCCCGGGTTTTCGAAATCTGCCCTCTAGTACGATGGTCGCCAGCCAGAGGCCTGCAACGATGATGCCTGCGAGCCTGGCAATCGATCCCAGGCTGGCTGTGGATATGCTATCCTCTGAGGGAATGAAGAATATCAGAATAAGGGAGGCAACGAAGGTAATTTTGCGCACGGTTAAGCACCACGTACCAGGCTCAGACCATCATCCGTTATGAGATCCAAATGAAAAGATGCCGGCTTACCAAGGATGGGCATGGCCAACGACCATCCGAATGTATTTACGCTGTATCTAAGGGGAGCGGCAAGTCCCTGAAACTGTCCACCGTCAGATGCAGCCCCTCGTCCAGGCTAACCGCCGGTTCCCAGCCTAATTCACGGCGAGCCTTGCTGCAGTCAAAGTAGCTGAGGTAGATGTCGCCAGGGCGTTTGGGCGCCCGCCTGATTTCAACCCCATGACCAATTTCATTCGCCAGACCCCGGTAGAGGGCATTGACGGAGGTGCCTTTGCCCGAAGCTATACAGTAGGCTTCCCCGTCCCCGGAGGTGAGGGCCAACAGATTTGCCGCAGCCACATCTCCAACGTACACATAATCCTTTTGCTGCTCACCATCCCAATCGATGCGGACGGGTTCATTGATGAGGATCTGTCGGGAAAAAATGGCAATAACTCCTGCCTCTCCCAGGGGGTCTTGTCGCGGGCCGTACACATTTCCGTATCGCAGGATCGTAAAGTTCAACCCATATAGATTCTTCCAGAACCGAAGATAGAATTCGCTGGCCATTTTGGTGGTGCCATAGGGCGATTCTGGATGCTGCACGGTATTTTCGTCCACTGGCATCGTTAGAGCCGTCCCATAGGTGGCCCCGGAGGAGGAAAAGATAATCTTGCGCACGCCGAACCGTGTGGCGTTTTGCAGGAGATTGATCAAGCCCAGGATGTTGACCTCTGCATCGTGTGTCGGATCTTCAGTGGAGATCTTAACGCTGTGCTGGGCCGCCAAATGGAAGATTACTTCAGGCTGCTCTTTTCGGAAAACTTCAGACACGGCTGCATCACGGATATCGATCTTGTAGAAGTTGGCATCGGGGTTGATATTCTCGAGCTTTCCTCCCCCGCGTTCCCACAAGTTATCTGCGATGGAAACATGATGTCCGGCCTCGATCAAGGCATCCACAACATGCGATCCGATAAAACCCGCGCCGCCGGTGACCAATATCTTCATGAAACCCTCCTGATCTGTAGTGTCGTGATTTGTATTTCCATATCGGCTGAAGTCAGCGAAATATCACATCCAACTCGTGATACCCCGTAAATAATGATCAAGCGGTTCTCGCCCACTTGAATCGACGACTGAAAGCATCAATAACCGTTAAGTTCCCTTGCTTTGCATAGGTATGTGTAGCCAGGATTTTTTCATCCCAATCCGGCCGGACGGATAATGTCTTTCTTTCGCAATATTCCGTTTCCGAGAGCACTTCAATTTCGTTCAAGTCAAAGCCATATCCATACGCCTTCGAACAATCCTGGGATGGCCTGAATAATTTTCCAGCTCGCATGAACAGGTCTCCAGCGGGTCTGGCGCTTTTGACGTCGGAGACAATCGGGTTTTGAGGGTGTGCCGTCCATTGTCGTGTAAAGAGGTCGTCTGCATAAAACAGGAATAATTCCACGTTGGGTGCGGCGGCCTCATTCTCAGCCATCGCGGTAAACAGCCACCATTTAGAACGATAATAAATGGGCGTTGTATCCACGGCGGTAATGTTCTTCATAAGATTTTGCTTGTATTCCCATACGTAGGGAAATTCAACACACTGGTAAAGATCTATGGTCCTGTTTTCCCCTGATTCCGGGATCAGATAATATTTGCCCTGCCAATTGAAAACAGACGGATATGATAAATGGTAGTCTTTTTCCAAAACCTTCACCGGCGCCTTGCATTTTCCGATTTCATCCATTTCAATGACCGAGATATGCCCCTTATTTTTGGTACGCGAGAACTCCTCGATGAAGATGTAATTGATTCCATTTACCTGTACCGCATGAGGGTCGGCCCAGAAACTGCTTTTCGGGGGTATCAGCCTGTCAAATGTTCCTAATCCTCCCGTAACATCCTTGTTAAAGCTGAATAGCAGAAACCATCCATCAAAATAAAAAACCCGGTTCAGGAATTCCCTAAGAAGCCTGGTGATCATCTTGAAAATGGAGAGTGCGGCTGAGGGATTTGAGGGGAGTGCAATAGCCTTGATCTCAGGAATTGCAGCCGCATTGAATTTCCCGGTTTTCGCCCAGAATGCATCTTCTCCTTCGGAATACAAGAGATCAATTTGCCGCTGCAAAAAAGTAGTTGTTGCCCACATGTAATAACTTCTGTGGCGGGCTGGCGATAATGGATATGTAAAAAAGCTGGAGCGGTATAAGACTCGATTGCAAAGGGAATCCCGCTCTCACTGCCAGAAGCGCAGAGCCGGTTTCAGGCCGAGTTTTCAACAACTTCCCAGAACCCCGGGGGCCCTCCCCTCATCTCTCTTTCATCACCAAAATAATAAAACCATATCCCGTATCTTGCTACATTCAACGATTCGCATTGCAAGTTGTCGAAGCCGAATTTGATTAAGATATCTAATTCATGATCCTTGATCTTCCCTGCGTCGGTCTCATTCAGGCAGCACGAATTGTTATCTGTTTCTACCGGGCAAACTCTGACGACGGGGACCCCATCCAAGAGTTCATGAACGCTCCTCGGCGCAAGAGGACTTGGATCTTTAGTAAATAGCTTCTCGTCAATCCTATTGAAAATCGAATAGACCCACTTGCCTCGGTCAAGGGATCGATTCCTGTCAGGGTCCTCATTCAAAACGACCAGTCTAAATTCACCTGAGTACCCATTTAAAACTCGCTGAATAGAGTTGTAAACCCAGGCTGGAACCTGGAAAGAATCAAGGAGTAAGCCTAATTTCAACTTCTGGGATTGCATACGGACCTTTTGGTGAGCACGCTCCGCCCTTCCGACATTCCCCCAGAATCTCGGTTTCGTCTTCAATCTGTTACGGACACCAGGTGTCGATCTTTCCGGACCTTCAGCTGGCGTCTTGTTTATCGTTGGATCTCGCCCCCTGGTGATTCACGTAGGACTGGCCTACTCTCTAACTGTTTCACCGCAGCTCGGACCGCGGATGTTTTCGCCACTCATGGGGATTAGGAGCCTGTAAGAGCAGAGCATGCTCTTGTAAGCCGAGTCCCAAAATGTGGGCGGTTTCATAGGCACAAGGGTAGAACCAGATAAGTAAGGACAAACTTTTCGCGATCTGGGAGTTACAAGCCGTACTCGGATCTGTCGATAAAAAACTTCAAAGCCGCGCGCGTGGACTTCCCGCCATATTGACCCTTGCCTATTTAGCTTGCTGCTTAGAACATACCCGTGCAGACTCATCGAGTAAAACCTTTCGGGCCAGTCTGAGGTGGTGCAACCCTGAATATTGGCGCTTTGATCTCTTCTTACTTTTGGTCTCAGCCCACCATGGGACCAGGATCTTTACCAATAAAAAAGAGGTCATGACCAAGCTCTGATGAGCTGTCATGACCTCCGGGATTTTTCGCCCTCGCCAAGGTCGAGGATGTATTTTTGATACGAACTTTTACATTGAGCCGCGATCGCGCATGAAACGAACCCTTTCAGCGTCGTGGATCAAAGTTCTTCCAGGCCTTCTGGCTTTCCACTTTATTGATGTATCTTAATTCACCGTGCTGCAAAATAAGGTGAACCTCGCCATAATCACCGATCGAGGCCAGAGCCTCGTCGATCTGCCGCACCTGGTCAAGATTGAGTTTCTTAAACTTTTGGCCGGTTGATGAAAAGCTAGCGGTCCTTGATGCGTTATCTGAAACACTCATTCTCTGCCTCCCGGATTCCGTGACTCTCCAAGTATCATAGACAGCACAAATCATCGTTGTCTCGCTAAGAGAAAACCGCCTCCCGGGTATCTTTCGCCCTCGCCAGAGTCAGTAGGTTAGCTTAGTACTATTCAGTTGAGTGCAACGAGGAAAACCGCTAAAAGGCCCACCTGTAAACCGGTAAAGATTTTGAAACAAAAACCGAAGTAAATATCTACTTACCTTGCATTATTGTAAGGCTCTTTGTGATTTTTTTCAATAGCATGTCTGTAGTATTTTCTAGACAAATGTACTGATTTTATTATTTGGAATAATGCGAAGGCTAATAGGGGCAACATTGTCATATATACGTTGCTCGAATTTGGAAAATGCGACCAGAATGAGTTTTATGCGTTTCATTATCACCTTTGGTGCTTGCAACGCGTTTTGATGGATGTGCTTCCAAGATTTGATCCCCTAACCCCGATGCTGCGTTTGTACATGTAAGATAGCCTGCCCAGATGCCGGCAAAAAGAGACATACGCGGTGAAAATCGGGTGCGAGTCAGATAATTGGCCCCAGCCGGCCAAACATCAGGATCTTATTTGTTGAATGAAAACCAATATCAGGCAAGGAGGCAATTCTGTTCAGGTGGAGCGTGAAACGGACAGGTGCCGGTTTGAGAAACGCGTCCCCAAATCACCAGATTTGTATAATTGGGTATGAAAGACTCTGCATATCCGCCTACTCTCGCCCTTTTTGTCATTTTTAGGAAATGCTATTGAGCATGACAGATTTGAGGACTCTTACAAGTATCTACGGCTGCTGTTTATCGGCTAATTCAAGTATGCGTAGAAACGCCTGGAGATAGCTCGAATCCATGGTTTGTTTTCGCAGCAGCCAATATTCGGCTCCCCAAAAGAGGTAGGCATAAAACGGATCCTGTTGACCAGACCAGCGCATACAGGCGTTGTAGTTCGTGATGACATCCTCCGGCAGACAACTGAACATCCCGTAGTGCTCTAGATTGGGCGGGGTTGTCAGCGTTTCCCATGGTTCAGCCTGCCCTTCAGAAATCATGAGTTTCTGCCCGCGAACGTGGGCAGAGGCCAGCAGCCGCTTCAGTCTTTGGCGTTGCCAAATACTCTGACTGCCGTCCAGGTAAAGAGTCTTGTTCCCGACAGGCACGAGTGCATGACGCGGGTAATAGTCGATCCCGATCATATCTGCCAGGCGCCCGGCCACAGCCAGGGAATCACCTTGGTCGCGAGTACTCCACCACTGAGAGAGGCGCACGAGCAAAGAGGTGGGTAAGAAACCGTTCATCATCAGTGGCCGGGTGGGATCTGCCTTTTTGAGGGCTTTTTTCTCCTCTTCAACAAACGTAACATCCAGCCTCCAGGAATGCTCAACTCCGAGCGGGTCGACAGCCTCGTGTTCAAGCTGCCAGGCGACAATGCTCTTATGCTCTTTGTAGCGCTCCACAAGCCGGGTGATGAATGCTGTTGCGGCCGTAAGGAGTGATCGGTACGCGGAGGGCCCAATAAGAGTATGTTCCGGGAAGGGATGCATCAAACGGTGCGCCGGAACAAAGAACTCAGGATAACCAAAAGTCTTCAATGGGCCCACGCACAGGATAATCTCTTTTCCAGCCCGTTCAGCGGCATCGATTTGCCAATCAAGCTTGTCTGTCTTGAATGATCCGGATTCAGGTTCCATGTCGTTCCAGTATGCCCCCAACCGAATGAGCTGAAACGGATAGGCAAGCAGCGCCAGGAGGGCGGCGCGTTCATCCAATCCAAAGGCCGCTGCCTGGCGCGGTCGAAAACTGATCCCAAGGAGGGTGGATCGCCGCGGAGTGATAGGCATGCGCCGCCAGGCATCTGTAAGGGGTTGTGCCGCTTGCTTCAGTTGAAATTCAGAAGTTTTCATGTTCCTCATTCCTTTATGCCATCACGTAAAAAATGAAGCCATTGGTTGCTTCCTCATTGGAATAAATGAGTGACGGCTAAATTTTTCTCCTGCTAAGGGGATGCCAGGAACACGCGGCGAAAGAGATCAGATTGGAGCATGCTTTCGGGGTCATAGCGTTGCTTGAGGCGAAGAAACGTGTCAACGGCCTCGTCTCCAACGCTTTGGCGATATTGGCCGGAGGTTAGAAAATGGTCCTTGGCGAGATAAAACCGGCCTCCGGCCTCGATAACAGTTGCGATCATATGCTGAAGCACACGCTGCAATGTTGGGGATCTCTCACAGGTGCGCTGATAGTTGAGCTCCAGCGAAAATCCATCCACTTGATAGCTCAACAAAAAAGGATCGCGCCGGTGCTGCTTGATGACGCACCAAACCGGCATGCACCCCTGCTGTTGAGAGTAGCGTAAAACTTGCTCGAAAATATCTTTTGCGAGCTGTCTGGGAACGAAAGCATGGAAAGTCTCAACGCCCTCCGGAAACATCGCGTGATAAGCGGTAAAGGAGGTCGAAGGCCAATACGTAAAAGGGATGAGAGCCTGCTGCCCCGGCTTTTTTTGGCTTCTCGTGTGCCACCAATAATTGGCGCGGTTTGCAATTTGCGCACCCGGCACAAGGAATGGCCGGACCAGCCATGCCGCCAGGTTGATGACGGGCGTTTCGAGGCGGCCAAGCCGGCCCGGCTTTTCCATAACGGAGGGCATTGGGGCGCTGGATTTATTCATCTTTGCACACGTTATATTGCCCCGCCCGAGCGTCTGTCGTGTGGCGTACCCATCCATCCAGGCTTCCATGAAATCGCTGTTGTCTTCTTCCTCGGCAAACATGGCCAGGATTTCGCCCAATGAGCCGGCAGAACGACTCGAAACGGTGACGTATCCGGACGGGATCTTTTGAAGCTGAACTGTGATCGCCGTGATGACGCCCAATAATCCCATACTTCCAACGAAGGCGCGAAAGAGTTCTGCATCACGTTCCCGTAGGAGCGTGCATGCTTCACCGGTGGCGAGCAGGATCTCCAGTGAGAGTATGTATCCGCCAAACGGATCGCATTTCCAGGCATTCTTTCCGTTGACGTTCATGGCCGCACAACCGCCAATTGTGACGTCTGGAGTGGATGGCGAGACAAAGGGCCACCAGCCATCTTTAAGGCAAACCTGTACGATCTCCCGCAGAGTAACCCCAGGTTCTACGCGTATGAGGCCTCGGACAGGATCCCAGGAGAGAATCTTTCGCATCGCAGTAACATCAAGCACTATTCCCCCAGTATTAAGGGCCGCATCGGTATAGCTGTGGCCGGCACCTTGTGGAATCACCGAAAGGCGATGCGCCCGTGCGGCTTCTAAAGCCCTGGCTATTCCACGTGTATCGCTTACCCGGTACACATAACATTGTGAGCGTGCAGTTTTGCTCCAGTTCGTGAGCTCTGTTTGCATCCCATTCAAAGTGTTCATATAAGACGAGGTATTCTATAACCGATTGCATTAAAAATGGATTAGATAATGTGCAGGTTTATTCGGAGTAACAGTTGAGCGATTGAAAGGGGCGGCGATGGGTCGAATGTATGCGGAGGGCCTGTCAGTAAGTTTCCAAGTATGGTTGGGCTAAGGCGGGGGAAAAGTCGGGGCTTTTTGGCCAAGGCATGGTCAACCTCTCCTGCGAGTCTCAGCCAGTTGCCCGATTCACCCCGTGCAAGCAGAACAGAACCATAGTATTGTGAAGGGTTTCCTAATGTTGACGTTATTGGTCGAAATAAATAAAATAGAAAGGTGGAATTACATTCAAACTGAATGTGCGGTAGAGCAGAAACATTTTGCCGTAGCATGACCGAAAACATTCTTGAAGCGGGTCTTCCATCCCAGGCACTATATTTCGCTCTGATCGCAGGCGGGACCCCGGCTCGATAATCCCCGAAGAGATTGCCCTGAGCATTCGGGCTGAGATCATCAAACTCTGCCGCCAGCATCGAATACCTTACCACTCACGGGTTCGCAGTCATATCAACAGGTCTTTCCTGATTGCCCAGCGGAGGCAAAGCACCCGGTCTGCGACATGATGGCCAAAATGGCCACTGCGCATTTCACCACTGAGCATGCAGAAACGGCTTATTGCTTTTGCTCCTCGGGATGCAAACGCTCTATTGAGAAAGGGCCGCAAGAATGCGTGTAGCCTGAATCGTCCAAAATGTGAACCATTGTGCGGCGGCGGGTGTTCTTTTCAAAGAGGAAAACAACATGCGATTAAAAGGCGAAGTCATAATCCGCGGTTCGAGAAAACGGGTTTGGGATTTCATGACCGATCCGGAACAAATCGGGCAATGTGTCCCAGGCGTGGAGAAGATCGAGATGGTCGAACCGTTGAAGAAGTATCGCGGAATTGTCTCTGTTGGTTTGGGGGCTGTGAAGGCTCGCTTTTCGGGCGAGGTGGATATCCTCGAGCTGGACGAACCCAATCATGCAAAGCTAAAAGCGCACGGTTTAGCCTCCGGAAGCGTTGCTGACGCTGTAAGCGAAATGAACCTGAGTGATGGACCCGATGGAGCGACCCTGGTAAATTGGACTGCCGACGTAACCGTTGGGGGCCAGTTGGCAAGCCTGGCATCCCGACTTATGGTACCCGTGTCTGAAAAACTTGCCGGCGTTTTTTACGAACAGGTTCGCAAAAAAATCGAGGCCCAGTCCGAGAATGCATAGGCCGCCTGCACGAGTAAGCCCTCTCCTCGTTGATCTTATACGTACCCGGTTGTCAATAGAGATTTGACGAAGTTCGAGCCAGCATCTCTCTTGGAAGCGAAAGGGAAGATCCTCGGTTATAAGACTGGCGGGCAAATGGTCTGCGCCGCTGCGTAAAGGCAAGCCATTACAGAGCAAGATCTCGAAGAACTGCGCGCACTTGGTCGCACGTCGGTATAAGTTGCTCAACGGGAAAAGATGACGTGGACCTTCTGAAGCTAGAGATGGCACGCCTGAAACGCAACTGCTCATCGGCTCATCTGGTTGAATCCGCTGCTTGGGACGCCTGATTATGAACCGCTCGACGCGCGGCATCCAGGCCGCCCTGCCACACAATGACTATTTTCTGCCGGTGCATAACCTGGCAAGTCCTGAAGATTTAGCGAACGGGCTGGCCGATATCGATCGTCGGCCTAATGGAGGCAATCATGCGCGAGATCCTGCCTGACCTTGAGAATTGGCATGCAGATAAAAATGAATCGATTGCGCTGGCCACCGTGATCCAAACCTGGGGATCGTCACCGCGTGCGGCAGGCGCAAAAATGGCGCTCACGCCCGATGGCAAGATCACCGGTTCTGTGAGCGGTGGTTGTGTAGAGGGGGCTGTATTCGAGGCCGGGGTGGAGGCCCTGAAATCGCGGCACCCGAAGCTGCTGCATTTTGGCATAGCCGACGAAACGGCCTGGGACGTGGGTCTTGCTTGTGGCGGAACCATCGATATTTTCGTAAAGCCGCTCGATCCGGCATTATTCCGGGCGCTGCGCGCTGAGGTAGTGGACGATCATCCGGTGGTCATCGTAACCATCGTGCGCGCCCCAGACGACCTGCTGGGTCGCGAAATACTGGTTCGCGATGACGGCTCTTTTACGGGCAGCCTGGATGACGAATTGAATAAGAAGGCAATGATGGTGGCGAAAGAGGCGCTCGCGCAAGGGGTATCTCGTCGCGCCCCACTGGATGAAGAGATTGAGGTTTTCCTGGATGTGATCCTTCCGTCGCCCACTCTTATTGCGGTTGGGGGCGTCCATATCACTATTGCCCTGATGGAATTGGCTAAGACGCTTGGTTATCGCACGGTAGTTATCGATCCGCGTGAGGCGTTTGGAAGCGTTGAGAGATTCCCGCATGTAGATCAACTCATACAAGCCTGGCCCCAGGAAGCGTTTCAAAAGATCCAAATTAACCGCTCTACGGCGGTTGCCATGCTCACACATGATCCCAAGTTGGATGATCCCGCCTTGAAAATTGCTTTACCGAGCCCTGCGTTTTATGTGGGTGCGTTGGGTAGTCGCACTACTCAGGCCAAGCGTTGTCAACGCCTGTTGGGTGAGGGCCTGAGTGAGGCGCAGTTGAATCGACTGTGCGGACCTATTGGTCTCGAGATCGGCGCACGCACGCCCGAGGAGATCGCGTTAGCGGTGATGGGACAGATCGTGGCCGCCCGGAACGGGAAGCTGGGCGAACCCCGGTCCGGTCAGACGGTTAATATCTGAAGTTGGCGTGCAGGCCTGATACTAAGAGCTGATGAATAAGAAGCAGATGGGCAACGGGCAAAGGTTGCAGCTTGAGAGAGGTCTGATTTTATGCTAGTATTGAGCTTTGGCGAATTGTGGAGAACATAGGCTATGCAAACTGGACTACGCATCGGGAAAATCTTTGGCATCAACATCTTCATTGACTGGAGCTGGATTTTCATCTTCGTTCTCGTATTATGGGACTTGGCAGCAGGAGTATTTCCCCAACTGCACCCAGATTGGGGACTCGGGCTGGTGTGGGGCACGGCGCTCGTTGCCTCGCTTCTCTTTTTCGCCTCGGTGCTGGCGCACGAACTCTCACATTCGCTTGTGGCGAAAGCGAACGGCATCCCTGTTCGTGATATCAGACTGTTCCTCTTCGGCGGCGTCTCCAATATTCAACGCGAGCCCTCTTCTCCAGGTGTCGAGTTCGTGATGGCCATCGTCGGTCCGCTCACAAGCATCGGGCTCGGGGTGATTTTTCTTTTCCTGAGTGGTGCCATGGCGGCAGGCTTGGATGTCATCGCCGGGAATCCGCTTCAGGCCCTGGCGCGACTTGGTCCATTCTCCACGCTGCTCCTTTGGCTTGGACCCATCAACATAATTCTCGGCATTTTTAATCTGATCCCTGGCTTTCCGCTGGATGGAGGGCGCGTGCTGCGCTCGATCATTTGGGCGGTGAACAGAAACCTGCGCCAGGCTACCCAATGGGCTTCATGGGTCGGACAACTCGTCGCCTGGGCTTTTATCCTCGCCGGGATTTCGATGATATTTGGCCTTTCCATCCCCTTCCTGGGATCGGGCTTTATCGATGGCCTGTGGCTAGCATTCATCGGGTGGTTCCTGAACAACGCCGCAATACAAAGCTATCGACAAGTTGTGGTCGAAGATGTGCTAGAGGGTGTGCCGATAGCCCAGGTCATGCGCACGAATGTCCCGACTGTTTCGTCGAATATCTCGGTCAGTGCGTTAGTCCATGATCACATCATGGGTACCGATGAGCACGCTTTCCCGGTAATGGATAATGGTCGCCTGACAGGCATTGTCTGTATAGAGGATGTGCGCAAAGTACCGCGTGAACGCTGGGACACCGCTATAGTAAACGAAGTGATGACCCCGGCAAACCAATTAGTTCTTGCCAAGCCGACCGAAGAAGCCAGTGATGCGCTTAAACAACTGGCGCTGCGGGATGTCAATCAGATGCCTGTGGTCCAGGATGGGGCGCTGGTTGGGATGCTGCGCCGCCGTGATATTATGCGTTGGCTTCAACTACATTCCGAACGGACGGGTAGACAAAGCAGGCAGTTCCCCTGGTAACGGGTAGCCTCACTGTAATAACCAAAGCCACACGATTTCGTATAAGCTACCAGGGGTGGATGAGCAGAAGTTGCCGCCACTTCTCAACTCTGGAGTAGTGGTTAACGTTAATCACCGGCATCTTCCTTTTCCACTGCGCTGACCGGCATAGCTTCTGGTCGGCCCATGAAGGGCAGTTGACAGCCAGGCCAAGTCAGCTACCGGGCTGGCGGGTTCACCAACCAGTCAATACATCCGGCTTTCCAATCGCTGATTACGGCTATCAGCGAGATACAGTGTCACTGATCGCGGGCGAGATGTATCCATGCGGCGCGTCGGGGTCAGAGCTATATCATCGAGGTGTTTGACGATGCTCCCGGATGCGATGTCATAAACATCCGTCTAGGGTGTGGCGTAGCTGGTGTTGTTATTCCAGCCCGTCAGCAGAACCTGTTTGCCATTGGGCGATAGCGTCGCCGAAATTGCTTTCGTATCAATTTTATCGACCAAGGCGCCATCCTGGGTTCCGATTACTTCCATACCGGTGGGGGTATCTGTTATGCTCAAGTCACTATTATTCGTTGGCAGGGTGACGGCCTCCGTATTACCCGTCACAAAAAGGAACTTTCCGTCTGCTGAGATGACTGCCTGCTTGGTGGTCCCGTCCATGCCTTTCGCATAGACAACACCCGCGGTGAGCCCCAGAAGTTGATCGAGCCAGGTTGTTTTTACCTGTATAGTCAGTGTGCTTACTTTTCGATGGCTGAAATCAACCTTCGTCAATTTATCTTCATCGCCGTGGACAACATAGAGCAGCCCATGATTTGGATCTAACGCGATTCCTGGCTGGAAATGCCAGGCCTCGCCCGGTTGATAAATAAGCTCCGTATTTTCGATGCCCGCCTGTTTTGGAAAAGTGCCATCACGAACGCCGTTCAATTTGACAGACCAGAGCACGCTTAGATCTGGAATGTTCAACAATTCTGCTTTAGGCGCACCGGCGCTGACCCCGGCATTTGCAGCATCCCCGGTGCTGGCAAGCTGGGGCCCATAAAGCATGATCGTCTTCGCATCGGCTGTGAACTCGATATTCCTGATCGAGAAGCCTGCCTGCGCGCGGGCCTTGACCTCCCCATTTTTGGCGTCCACGATCATGAGGTCGCCGGTGGGGCCGTTTCCCGCCAGCGCGAGCAGCGTCCCGTCAGGGCTGTAGACTAGCGAACTTAACCACCAACCATAGATACCCAACTGGAAAGTGTGGTATTTCCAGGACGGCAAAGCGATCAAATAAAGCTGGCCGTCGGAAACAACAGCCAATGTATGTCCGTCCGGGGCACAAATATATAGGAATAGCTTCCTCCGAGTGGAATGGGAGTAAATGCATCCAATGCCTTGCCCGTTATCGATGAAATAACAAGCAGCTTATTCGCTTGATTTACGTATTCAATCGCCGGCACGCCCACGCCAACGGGCTCAGAAGTGGAAACCGGCTTCGCGGGCGGCAAGGTCGGCTGCGGCGATGACGGGATCGGAGTTGACACGGTCGTTGCCCGAGCGCAGGCCGTCAATAGTACGCTAAGAGTGAGAACCAACGCGATTCCTATTCGCGATAACATTCATGCCTCCTTTGGCAAACAGCAAATTCATACTTATGCACCACAGGCTGCAAAACGGTTCCGTTAGCGGACTGGTTGGAGGGACTCGGCGATCTTGATGGCCTCTTCCAGGCTCAAGTCGGTTTCGAGACGATAGGTTGTCTCCCCCTGGGTCCAGATCAAGACATCGCCCTGGACCAATCGCTCTATTACATAATCGGAGTTGGAGATTTGGAGCAGGTAGGGGCCCACGGCCCACACGGCAGGTTGACCATTGACAGTGGTCTCTTCGATCAGGCGCGGGTTGGACTTGCTGACTGCCCAGCCAGGCTCGATTTCATCGAGACTCAGGCGGACCTTATCCGGATGCGTACGATCCATCCAAACCAGTACCAGCATTGGGCTGCCTACATCTTGCACATAGATGTGATCGGGCCTTCCGGGGTCCACGGGATAACTCGGGAGCAAGATGGGAAAGTTCAACTGCGATTGCGCTCCTGCCAGGGTTGTTTCACCTGCCAGGTCAAGCACGGACGGAAGAAAAGTCGCGATCGGAGTCGCAGTGAGCGGGGCCTCCAGAGTTTGGGTAGGCGCAGCGGCCGGCTGAGTCTGAAAAATGCGCACTACACCGATTTGGATGAAGTTGAAGATCGCAGCTCGGGCGGGAGATACGAGGATCAAGGCCAGGGCGAGTATCAGCATGGCGAGCGCCACGGTAACCCAGCGTCCGCGAAAGAAGCGGTTATGGATAGGTTGGTTCAGCCTGGATACCACCTTTTGGGCAATGGGCGGGGTCGATGGATAAGCCAGACTTCGTCCGACTTCTCTTAACTTTTCTTCCAACTGTTTGGATTCCGGATTGTTGATCATGGCGATCCATCTTTCAGCATGGGGAAATCACGTTGGATGACTGTTCGCAACCGGGCGAGCGCGCGATTCGACCGGGACTTGACTGTGCCTTGGGCGATTTGCATAGCTTCGGCTGTTTCCGCCACCGAGAGATCGAAGAAATAGCGCAGGTAGACGATTTGCTGATCGCGCGTGTTCAGCCGTTGCACCGCATTCCAGAGTTGCCGGGCCTCCATACCCTGCGCGCTAATCTCCTCAACACCCGGCCGAGGTGTCTCCGTGCGAAACGTCTGCAATAGAGTGTTGAGGTATCGCGCGGCCGTGCGCTGGTGGTTGTGTGCCAAATTTGAAGTGATGCGCAGGAGCCAGGGACGCAGAGGGCGAGTTAGATCAAAGCGCTGCAAATTATTCCAGGCGCGTAAAAAGGTTTCCTGGGCCACATCTTCCGCCTCATCAGGATCGCCGAGCAGAAGATAGGCCAGACGAAAGACCGGTTCCTGATAGGCCAGCATGAGCGGTTCCCAGGCCGCCCTATCGCCCTGCATGGCGCGTTGGATCAGCGCTGATTCATCCAATTTCTCTCCGGATTGCACCTCGAGAATAATACCCCACTCAGCAAAAAATGGTTCCCAAACAGGTGCGGTTTTCCGGGCCCAGACAGCCGATTACTTTCTTTGTTCTCTATAACGCCAGATCAAGGATCCCGGTTAGCTCACTGTCCAGCAGTTCAACGGGATTCCCCTTCATGCTGCTTGCCCTCTTTGCCTGGCGGACAATTTCGGGGAAATCCGAGCCTGTTACCCCATAGGCGGCAAGCGGTGGAACTTTTAGCGCTGTACACAGCTTATGCAACCACCTAATTCCATCTTCGGCCGGAGCGTTTTGATCTCCCGTAAGCAGCCGGCTCATTTCGATGAACCGATCAAGAGTTGATGCTTGGGCTGCTCTGCTCCTGATTGCTTTCAAGTTGCTTTCCACAACCAAAGGCAACAAACGGGCGCAAATAGCGCCATGCGGAGCCGGGAACATTCCGCCGATGGGACCGGCAAACCCATGCACCGCGCCGAGCTTTGCGTTAGCCAGCGCCAGGCCACCCAACAGGCTGGCGAGGGCCATGTCTTCGCGGGCCTCCGGGTCGTCACCATGATCGTGCGCCCGCCGCAAAGACCGGGCAGCGTAACGCATCCCCTCGCGGCAGAGGGCGTCAGTCATCGGATTGGCTGCATTTGACAAAAATGGTTCGATCAGCTGTGTAAGTGCATCGAGCCCCGTAAAGGCCGTGATTTCAGGAGGCAGGCCAAAAGCCAGCTCGGGGTCGACAATCGCCAGACGCGGCAGCATCGAGGGGCTTCGCAAGCTGACCTTGACCCTCTGATCGGCCACAGTAATAACGGCATTGCGTGTCACCTCTGAACCGGTACCCGCAGTTGTTGGAATGGCAATATAGGGTACAGAGGGGTTGGTCAGTGGCTTACCCTTCCCGACCACCTCGAGATAATCATAAATCTGTCCGGGATTGGTGAGTAACGCGGCGATGGCTTTTCCGGCGTCTATGACACTTCCACCACCGAGGCTAATCACAAGTTCACTGTGGTGGTCCCGGGCTTGCTCCAGGCCGGCTTCAACAACCTCGACCGTTGGCTCTCCTGAGACATGGAACTCTAATACAGAAACGCCTTCCTGGGTGAGCTGCTCGATCCATCTAGCCGTCCCGCGGCCGGACTTTCCATGGACGATCAGGGCTCGTTTTCCGAACGATTGCGCGGCGGGAACCAGTTCCCTGACCGTCCCCCGGCCAAAAACGATCCGTGTGGCGCTGGCAAATTCAAAGCGCATTGCTAACCCCAACCCGAATCCTCGGGAAAAACATTCCGGTAGATAATTCGCGTGCGCGGTTCCGCCATCAGCGGCTCGGCGATTCCCTGCCAGATCTTATAGTGCGCCGTTGCTTTGTGTGCCACGGCGTCCTCCGGCGTGCGATAGACCTCGACCAGCACAAAACGAGTCGGGTCATCGGGCTGTTGGATGAGGTCAAAACGGGCAACGCCCGGCTCCTTCAGGCTGCTTTGAGCATTCTGCAAAGTCGCGGTCTTGAACTCTTCTACTTGATCCTCTTTGACGTGGATAAAGACATGAACAATATGCATGGCGCCTCCTCGTAACAGCAGTTTTTCCATATAATACACCCAACCTGGCGACCTCGAGGACACTACAGATGCTATGAAGATCGCGATAGGTGAGAATTGTGTGCTGCCTGGGATTAGACAGACGTTGTTGCCCGGGCCCACCCGCTCACACAGTAAATCGCTCCCCACATTTCATCAAATAATAATCCTGTCCAACCTGCCTGGCAGCCTCCGCGAAACCTTGCGGCGAAACAGAATTAAACTCGAACATTTCATAATGGCACGGAATAATCAGCCTGGCATTGACCTCCCTGCCCAGCAGCGCCGCCTGCCCGCCATCAAAATTGCCTGGCACTCCGCGGGATGGATCGCGACCATTGATCGGAAGCAAGGCCAGGTCGATCTTCCACTGTTTTAGGCGATTCGCCAGCCCATCGTACAAAACGCAATCGCCGCTGTGATAGATCGTTTTGCCGCCCACCTCGACGATGAATCCTATAAACTTGTGGTCACCCTGATCGTCCTTCTCCAGTTCTTCATGCGCAGACGGGACCGCGTAAAAAGTAAATGGTCCAACCTTTGCTGGAGCCGAATCAACCCGGATCGAAGTTAACCTCTCAGGCGGTACTTGAAGACGGTTTGCTGCAAAGCTGATATTAGCGCGCGAGACAATAACGGTCAGGTTCGGATTTACTTGCAGTAGGGGGATAAGCGTTTCGCCGTCCAAGTGGTCTGTGTGGTTGTGGCTGGACGTGACGGCTTCTATAAAGTCCAGGCGTTCGGGCGCGATGACGCGCTCGGTCATTCGCACATGGGGTTTTTCCGTGCCCGAGTATTTCTTGGTCAGCGAGTTCGGACAGGTAGGGGTCCAGCAAAAGATCGTGGCCCCGCCACTGGATCAGGTACCCGCTCTGTCCAAGCCACCACAGGTGCAGTCGATCCCGCTCCTTCCCGGCAGCCTGTACATCCTGCAAAAATGCGTCTTCCTGGAGGCTCGGCCGGATCATGCCAGCCCCAACTCCTTTCGGATGATGTGGACCCCTGCGACCATATTGTTAAGTTTCAAGCGCGAAGCCCAGCGGGCAGTTTGACTCAGCCCGCAATCGGGGGCAAAGGACAGGCGTTCGGCAGGCGCATACTTCAGGCACAAACGAACGCGTTTGGCGATATCTTCGGGTGTTTCGATGTAATAACTCTTCACATCCACAATGCCGACAGCCACATTCTTTACTTTTGCTATTTCGGCAATCAGCTCTATCTCGGAAAACTCGCGGCTGGCCATCTCAAGATGAAATTCATCAACGTTCATATCGAGGAAGTCCGGAAACATGGGCGCGTACTGGCGCGGTCCCACGGCGCGCCCCTTGTAATTGCCGAAGCAAAGATGCGTGGATAAATGACATTTGCCTGCCACGGAAGCGACCGTGCGGTTGAAAATATCTATAAAGCGCTGAGTACCTTCCCTGTAGGCATAGCAACTCATGGAAGGTTCATCGAGAGTAATTTCCTCGCAGCCTGCCACAATGAGCGCTTCGAGTTCGGCTCGGACGACAGGGATCAACGCTTCGGTGATCATATAACGGTCAGGGTAGGTCTGATTCGGTATCAAACGGCCGCTCAGGGTATAAGGTCCCGGCACACTGGCTTTAAGCGTAGGTCCCTTGGGGGCCAGCCGGACCAACCGTTGATACTCATCCACCACGCCCAGTCCGCGAGGCGCTCGAATCTCATCCAGGATCTTGTGTTTGCCACGCTGGTCATGGGCAGGTGGGCCAAACACCCTTAATGGGCGTTCATCTGCTTGGATACCCTGCAAATATCCGTAGAAAGACAGGTTGAAATCCAACCGTGATTGTTCTCCATCAGTGATCACATCCAGCCCCGCCTGCATCTGGTCGTGGATAGCGACAATAACTGCGTCCTCCTGCAGCTCGGCGATCTCATTCACTCCGAATTGGTCGAGCTTCTGGCTAGCCAGTTCAAGCCAGGAGGGGAAGGGATAACTGCCGATCACTGTGGTACGTAGGGGTTGACTCTTCATGATTGCTCCTTGCAAAGCAGATTATTTTGCCCACTCAATTCCAGGCCGAACCGCATTTTCCAAGCAACTAGGAAAGTCCGCCGCTGAGTTTCCCGATTTATTAGCTTATGCTTTAACACCCAAAAAGTCTTGAGGATGAAATCGGGATCCCGTCATTCCGTTCGTGGAAGGGCGGCTTCGTGTATCTATACACGGGACTATTGTCTTACCCCTCGGACCTGGTTCACGATATCCCTGGCCTCTTTTGCCAGCCGGATGATTTCGTCAAATCTGCGTTCAGCGATCATTTGGCGCTTTGCCATCCACGAGCCGCCAACGGCATGAATCTTATCTGCCCGAAGATATTCCGCCAGGTTATCCGCGTGCACTCCACCGCTTGGTATGAAGCGCACTTGTGGAAAAGGATCCGAGATGGCCTTTATGGCTTTCAGACCTCCCAGCGCTTCGGCCGGAAAGAACTTGAGCAGGTTCAAGCCCAGGTTCAAACCGTGCATGATTTCCGTGGGGGTAACCGCACCCGGTAAGATCGGCAGCTCATTTTTCTGCCCCCACGTGACCACCTCCTCATTCAGACCCGGGGAAACAATAAATCGCGCGCCTGCCTCCGATGCTGATTGAGCCTGTTCTCGGTTGATGACCGTCCCTGCGCCGAGTAGCACATCGGGTAGTTTTTTGACGATATTACGGATGGATTCCAGCGCTGCCTCAGTGCGCAGAGTGACCTCCAAAACGGGCAGACCGGCTTCGCATAACGATTCAGCCAGCGGAACCGCGAGATCAGCCGAGTCGATCTCGATCACCGGGATCACTCCGAGGGAGTAGAAGAGTTGAGCAATGGTTGTTCCCATGGTCTGATTCACCGCATGGTCCAGCCGCCATCTACGGTGAGGACGGTACCAGTAACGAACGAAGATTCTTCACTTGCCAGATATAAAGCGGCCTGCGCAACATCCTGAGGCGAGCCGAAGTCAGCCGTTAAGGGCTGAAGTTGCCGGAGGCGGCCGCGAATGGCATTGCTTTCCTGGGCACGCCGGCTCATGGCCGTGGCAATTAAGCCGGGACAGATCACATTGGCGCGGATACCTTTGGCTGCGTAATAGGAGGCAATCGAGCGTGTCAGGCTGATGACCCCTCCCTTGCTGGCTGCATAGGCATGAGTGGCAAAGTCCTCATCGCCACCCACCATGCCGAGCACCGAGGATATGTTGACAATTACGCCTCGTCCTTGAGTGAGCATGGCCTGCAGAGCATACTTGCAGCAGTGGAAAACACTGTCGAGGTTCAGCGCCAGGGTATTATTCCAGCCCTCGATGGTGCATAAATCTGTAGGGCCATCGCCCCAGCGCCGCCCGCTGCCTCCGGCTACATTGACCAGAATATCAATCCTGCCCCTGGTTGACACCACTTCCCTGATCGCAGATTCGACCTGAGAGGCGTCTGACACGTCAACGATTTGTTTGGCGACGGCGTGCTTTTCATTAATCGATTCAATGGCTTGTGCTGCCGCCTCGGCGTCTATATCAAAAATGACGACTTGCGCGCCCTCTGAGGCGAATAATTTTGTGGTGGCAAGACCGATGCCGCCCGCTCCGCCCGTTACCACGGCAACCTTGCCTTCAAGTTTTCCGTTCATGGCGCGCATCCGAATACTTTCCGCACGCGGGTGCGGTAGTCATCGTAGCATTCATCGAAGCGCTTACTGGAAGCTTCGCTTCCGATAAAGAAACTGCTGGTGAGGACGATGGGCGGTTTGCCCATGGCGGTCAATTTTTCGGCGATCCGACATTTGAGCGCGTTGGTCACCGCCGCCGCACCAATGGTGGAGCCGGGACCGACGGGGTCGGGGAGGCCGGCTATGCTTACGAGGGCATCGCCGCCAGGTGTGCAGTTATCAATGACGATATCCGCAATATCCGGGAGTTTCTTCCCGCTGCTGTGCGCGGTTGCTATTGCCGAGCAGTGGTCGAGCGAGACCACCGCGATGATGGGCAGGTTCATGCGTTTGGCTTCGAGGGCCACATCAATGACCACTTCGTTCACCCCGCTGTTGGAGAAGATAAGGAAGCAATCCGGTGCGGAGAAGACAAAGTTCCGCAGGATCACCTGGCCCAAGCCTTCCACGTGTTCGAGGAACATGGCCTGGCGCTGCCCATTGGATCCAACTACAAGGTTATGGAAAGTCAGGGACAATTCCACGATGGGATGAAAGCCGGGGAAACTACCATGGCGTGGAAACATCTCTTCGACAAATATTCGAGAATGACCCGTGCCAAACAGGTGCACAAGTCCCTCTCCCGCGATGGCCTGTGTACAGAGTTCCGCGGCACGTTCAATGTTGGCTGCCTGTGAGTCGCGAATGCGCTCGAGGATCACCTGAGCCTTCGATATGTAATCCAAAGCAGCATTTGTCATATTATCCTGGCCCTTAGTTATCACAACAGGTTTGGGTTGTACGATATTCGTAACGGTCTGCTCGATAGTGACTGGTTGAATGTTCGATCACTTCATTGCCTTCAATGTAAGTGGTGGTGCTCACGAAGAGGAGCGGTGTCCCCTCTGACACTTCCAGCAATTCGGCTCGATATCCATCTGCTCCCACCGCGCGAACCATATGGTCGATGCGGTTGATGGTTAGACGGTAGCGCGTAGCCAGGATTTCGTAGAGCGAATGAGTGGCAAAATCGTATTGTTCGATTCCCGGGCAGTGATCGGTAAGCACAGTGGTGGATTGGTGGCAGATGGGTTCGTCATCGCCCAGGCGCAGGCGTTCCAATTTCAAGCAGGCCGCGCCCGGATAAGGCTGCAAAGTTGCCACCAATTCTGAATCGACCACGCCCGTCTGCATATTCAGGATCTGGGAATGAGGCGCCCGGTCCATTTCACGCATCTGCTGGCTGAAGCTGCGGTCCAGGAAGAACTGAATATGGCTGCGTTGTTTACGGACGAACGTACCCCGGCCTGCGAAGCGTTCGACTTGATCCTCGTCCACCAGGCGGGCTAAGGCCTGCCTGACGGTCTGTCGCCCCACGTTGTACGCGTGGCAGATATCCATCTCGGAAGGCAGGAGGTCGCCAGGCAGGAGGACGCCGCGTTCGATCATCTTCACGAGATCGAGGTAGATCTGGTGGTAAAGCGGTACGGGGCTCTGCGGATCAATATGGGAATAGGGCAAAGTGAGCGAGCGGGTTGTGTTCACTATGTTTCCTCCATTTGGATGGGGTATTTACCATAACGGCGTGCTGTTTCGAACAAGGTTATTACATTTTCAGCCGGCACGTCGGCCTGGAGGTGGTTGGAGGGGGCAAGGATGTATCCACCGCCAGACGCCAGTTGAGAAATGCGGCGTTTGACTTCGGCCACCACATCCTCGCGTGAACCGGTCATGGCTTGGGAAATATCGATGCCGCCCAAAAAGGTGAGCTGACTGCCAAATTTATCCTTAATGGCCGGCAAGTCGCTGGCTGGAAGAGGCTGGAGTGGGTGGACCACGTCAATGCCGAGAGCGACAATCTCAGGCAGCAAGCCGGCGATCGCCCCATCACTATGGAGCATGATTTTCGTGTGGGGGTTATGTTCCTTGATGACTTTTACCTGCCGTTCGATGCAAGGCTTAATGAAAGACCGGAACATGGCAGGGGATATGAGCGTGCTGGTGTTTCCGGCATAATCGTCGCCGGGAAGTTCAATCATATCGAAGTACTTGCCGCCAGCCTCCATTGCCAGACCGAGCAGTCCTTCAATAGAAGTGGTCACTTTATCCAGCAAGGCTGTGGCGAAGGCGGGGTTCCGAACCATATCCATCAGAAAGTTCACAGTTCCACGCAGGTCACAGGCTGTTTGAAAGGCCCCATGCGACGCAACCATACGCATGATCACGAAATACTCGGTTTGCTCGCGTAAGAGACATGCGCGTTCGGCAACACCGCGGGTCCAGCGCGGGTCCGTTAGGTCCGGCCAATGGACGAGCCGTTCAATGTCCTCGAGGCTCTTTGCATCTTTGAGGATCCCCTCTCCCGCGAAATAATAAGGCAGCGCACGCTTCCAGACCTGTCCATAGGAATCGAAAAATGTATTGTCGTCTTCACCGGGTACGACAGGGCTGTTAGGGAGCAGGCCGGGCCAGCAGTAGCGCGTATCGGTTCCCAGCCTCTCGAGCACCCGATCGTCCATGTAAGAGATGTTATGCCCCTGCCTGAAAGCCGCGACGGGATCTCCTAACTTCATCAGCCCTACGAGCTGGAAATAAAGATCATCCACTATTCCATATGGGCCGCCGCTCAATGCCAAAGGGACGAAATCAGGTTGTTCGTGCGCCAAAGCCGCTTGGACCCGTTCACGCGGTTTTATCGATGTAGACATCATGATTTGCTTCTATGGAAAAAGAAATGTTCGTACATTAGAACAAGTTTAATTTATTGTTCTAATATCCGCAAGATTGACATGTGAAACTTGTTACTATATAATTTTGTTGCCCTTCCACCTTCCATAAGGAGAAAAATATGCATAAGATCGCCATACTGGGGGCCGGGTTGATCGGTCGTTTTTACGCGATGAGCTTGCTGAATTTCCGCGGTAAAGATGAAATTAAGGTGGTCTGCTCGAGCAAGATCGAAACTGCAGAGAAGTTTGCGAAGGAATTTGGCATCCCGCGCTGGACGGCTGATATGTCCGATGCGATCAATGATCCGGAGATCGATACTGTTATTGTCGGTCTTCCTAACTATCTGCATAAGAAAGCTGTTTTATTAGCGGCAAAAGCAGGGAAGGCCATCCTGTGCACGAAACCGCTGGCAGTCTCCGGTTCTGAGGCCTTGGATTTGCTGAAGGCTGTGGAGAAGGCCGGAGTATTTCATGGTTATCTCGAGGATCTGGTCTATACCCCAAAGACGGTGAAAGCATTGCAAGCCGCCCAAAAAGGCGCGTTGGGCCGTGTGCTTTGGGCTCGGTCTCGGGAGACGCATGGGGGACCGCACAGCGACTGGTTCTGGACCAAGGAGCTTTCCGGTGGTGGCGCAATCGTGGACATGGGCTGTCACTGCATAGAGATCGCCCGAAATTTCATAGGTAAAGGCAACCGGCCGGTGGAAGTCACTTGTTGGGCTGACACGCAGGTTCACCCAATCGATACAGAGGATCATGCGGTGGGGTTGGTGCGCTATGAGAATGGCGCGATCGGACAATTCGAGGTCAGTTGGACTTTCCGGGGCGGCATGGACCTGCGTGATGAGATCGCGGGCACGGAGGGTACGGTCTGGTTGAACCATTGGCTGCGCACCGGCTTCGAGATGTTCACGGGTGTTGGGCAGGGCGGGTATGTCGCCGAAAAGGCGGAAGGGGATACCGGCTGGCTATTCCCCGTTGGCGATGAGGTGGGCTCGCTCGGTTACGTAGAGATGTTCCTGGATATGTTCAATTCCATGGATGCAGCTAAAGCGCCCATGGAGACCTTTTACGATGGTTATGTTGTCAATACCATCATAGATGCGTGCTATAAATCGGCAATAAGCAAGAAGTGGGAACCGGTTAATTTGGTTGAGTGGCGAGGGGGTAAAGTGAACGCAGGAGACGCGGCCTTAAAAGAATATGATCAGCAGCATTTCCTGATTAAAGAAGAAAAGATGCCTGACGGACGCCTCAAAGTCATCCTGAAAGATAAAGTCACCAACAAAATCTCGCAGGTATTTAAATAGACAATTATTGTCGGTAACGACACTTTCGGCAGCAACTCAAAACTATCCACAGACTTCGTTCGCATTGTGAACGAAGTTCTAATTCATTTTGCATGGTTTGTCTATTGTATTTACAAAGATGCCGCTTATAATGTAAACAGCTCATTTGCAATATTTTTCACGATAAATCTGATTGATTTTTCGAATCGAAATTATGTCCCCGAATGATGATGCCAGCTTGAGAACAGAACCTAGACTTGTGGCGCCAATCCTGGTTGATGCTGCCGAGGCCGAAATTATGCGGGTGATTCGCAGGAAAGGGAGCATTTCGCGCACCGAGATATCCAATGTCACAGGCTGGTCAAAAGCCAAAGCCTCCCAGGAAATAAGGAATTTGGTAGACAAAGGGTATCTCGTGGAAATTGGCGAAGGTGCTTCGCAGGGCGGACGTCGCCCGCAGATCATTCGTATAAACGATCAGCTCGGTTTTATTGTTGGGATAGATATTGGTGCAACCAGCCTGGAGATCGCGCTGGCGGATGTGGCGGGCAAGATCACATTTCGTCGCTCAGAAGCTGCGGATGTGCGGGTGAAACCGGAAGTGCTCCTTGACCGCTGTATAGAGCTGCTAAAGGAGATGATAGATCGCCAAGGGGGGTCGATCGATCAAATTTTAGGAATTGGCGTAGGCGTTCCGGGCCCCGTGAATTTCGCACGAGGCGTCCTGGTTGCGCCGCCTCTTATGCCGGGATGGGAAAATTTTTTGATCCGCGACTATTTCAAGCAGGCATTTCCGACCTCCTATGTTGTAGTGGATAATGATGTGAATATCATGGCTCTGGGGGAACAGCGGGCCGGCGACGGCGCAGGCATCGATCATTTTATCTATGTAAAAATTGGAACGGGGGTGGGGGCCGGCATCGTTTCAAATGGCAAGATCCATCGGGGCAGTGACGGATGCGCCGGGGATATTGGGCACATTTGTGTGAATAAACAGGGGCCTCTGTGCAGCTGCGGGAATACCGGTTGTCTCGAAGCCATGGCGGCCGGCCCGGCCATAACAGCCAAGGCCATGCAAGCGGCTCAAAACGGGACAAGCCCGGTCCTGCGTCGAATGTTGGAATCGAACGGTGGTACCCTGACTCCCGAGGATGTAAATACAGCATGTCGCGAAGGCGACCAGGCTGCACTGGATATTATCCGTGAAAGCGGTCAGATGGTCGGTGACGTACTGGCAAGCCTGGTTAACTTTTTAATCCCAGCCATATTTTTATTGGGGGCGGGATCTCCAACTTTGGGAATCATCTCCTGGTTTCCATCCGCAGGGCCATCCTGAAGAGGTCTTTGCCGCTGGCCACCACGCATTTATCGATTATGTTCTCCGGCATGGGATCGGAGGCAGGTATCACGGGAGCTGTTGCGCTTGCTCTCGATTATCTATTCGCGATCGAAGGTAGCCCTCATTTGGTGTTTTGATTTGAACCTTCCAGTACATAATGAGGTGAATCGTCCGGAATGTCCAATATGAAAGATTCTAAGGAGGTGATACTTCATCTAAAACCTTGATTTACTTAAAATAACTGGCAATCCAAGAAAATTGTAGGACAATAGGAGAAGAAACATGTCGACTAAAAGCACAAAGTTCGTTTTGCTGGTGATAGTTTTGATCACTATTACCTCCATGCTGGCTGCCTGCGGCACCCCCGCCGCCACGGCCACGCAGGCCCCGGCTGCCACTGCGGCTCCCGCCAACACCCAGGCGCCCGCTGCTACAGCAGCCCCGACCCAGAAGACGTTCACCATCGGTATTTCGAACTCGTTCATCAGCAGCGAATACCGCACACAGATGATCCAGGAGCTCAAGGATGTCAACGCCGAATATATGGCGAAGGGCATCACTAATGATCTCGTGATCGAAAGTGCTGACACGGATGTCCCTGGGCAGATCCAGCAGCTGCAGAACCTGATGGCAAAGAACGTAGATGCCATCCTTGTCAACCCCGGTGATGTCAACGGCCTGAATGCCACACTCGAAGAAGCCGTCAGCAAGGGCATCATTGTGATCTCGGTTGACCAGGCTCTGGATGCCAAGGGCGTGTACGATGTAGGCATCGACCAGACACTTTGGGCCACAACTTCGGCTCAATGGCTGGCTGATAAACTCGGCGGCAAAGGCAATATCGTGGAGATCGAAGGGTTCCCCGGCCATCCGGCCAATGTAGCCCGTATGAGCGGCGTGGATGCAGTATTCGCCAAGTACCCGGACATCAAGCTGCTCGGTAAGCAAACCGGCAATTGGGACGAGGCCACCGGCCAGCAGGTCATGTCGAACTTCCTTTCAGCTTATCCCACCCTCGATGCCTACTGGACTCAGGATGGTATGGCCATTGGTGCTTTCCAAGCCGTGTTGGCTGCCAATCCGGCCAAATTCCCGATCGCAGTTGGTGAAGGTCGCTGCCAGTTCCTGCAGTTGTGGGCCGACCGCCTCAAGACTGATCCGAACTTTGAGACCATCGCCGTCGCCAATCCTCCGGGTGTTTCCCCCACGGGTCTGCGGATTGCTGTCAACATGTTGATGGGAAAGAAAGTTGATCCGAGCAAACTGGGCGGCCCCTCCGGAAGCCAGTTCGTGATCCCCATCCCGGTCATCGTGACCAAGGATAACTTCCAACAGGTCTTCAGCACGCAGTGCAATGGCAAACCCGCCACATACCTGCTGGATGGTATCATGACCGACGACGAAGTGCAGCAGTTCTTCCTGAAGTAAATAATGTCACTGTCGCTTTCAGTCCGCAACGTAGTCAAACGATATGCGGGCGTCATCGCCCTTTCGGATGCAAACCTGGATATTAATGCGGGTGAAGTGGTTGCGTTGATCGGCGCCAATGGAAGCGGCAAGAGCACGCTGAGCAAGATCATCAACGGAGTAGTTGTCCTCGACCGAGGACAACTACTCCTGGAAGGGCAGCCAGTCCATTTTTCCTCGCCGCAAGCGGCCAAGAATCTCGGTATCTCAACAGTCTTCCAAGATCTCAGTCTGGTGCCCTATATGACCGTGGCTGAGAATATCTGGCTGGCCCGTGAGCCTCTCCGGCGCGGCGGTATTGTTGACCGAAAATTGATCCGTGAAAAAACGGAATCATTGCTTTCTCTCTTTGCAGGCACCTTCAAAAACAGCCTCCGTCCTGAAGTGACAGTTTCCTCCCTGCCCTCGGATGAGAAACAGATCGTTGAAATCCTGAAGGCAGTCAGCTTTGACCCGCGCCTTCTTATTCTGGATGAGGCGACTGCCAGCCTGGACAGCCGGCAGGTGGAACGCCTCTTTGAAATGGTCGGTCGTTGGAAAAAGGAAGGAACGGCGATCATTTTTGTTTCTCATCGTATGGAGGAAATATTCCGCATCGCGGACCGCTACTCCGTCCTTCGTAATGGAAAGACCGTTGGCGCGGGTGAAATGAAACAAATCACGACAAAGGATATCGTCGCTTTGATGGTTGGCGATGAAACAGCTGAGCGTGTTGTGGAACGAAAGAAATCGGCCAGCCGGAATTCCCTGAGCAAAAAAATCCAACTGGAGGTCAACGATCTAAGCGCCGAAGGGCTCAAAGGGTTGAATTTGATCCTACGCGAAGGTGAATTGCTTGGCATCGGCGGCCTTAGAGGGCAGGGTCAGAGGACCCTGCTGCATACGCTTTTTGGCGATCTGGCATATTCTGGCACGATCAAATTTGATGATGAGTTCGTGCAGTTCAAAACTCCCCGGCAGGCTATGAATAAGGGGGTGGCTCTTGTGCCGGGTGAACGCGCCAAGGAAGGCCTTCTGTTCATCCGGTCAATTCTGGAAAACCTCTTGCTTCCTTCCTGGAGTGACTACGGTTTTCCGACCCACATGGGTAAAGCGCGCCAATCGGCGAATGAGGTGGGTTCGAGTTTAAGCCTGAAAATGGCGGATCTGAACCAGCCTGTCAGTGCGCTCTCGGGAGGCAATGCACAGAAAGTGGTGATCGGAAAATGGCTGCTGCGCAACCCGCGCTTGCTATTGCTCGATGATCCTACCAAAGGTGTGGACGTTGGAACCAAGGCCGAGTTCTATCGCCTGCTGGCGAAGCTATGTGCCGATGGGGTTTCCGTTTTATTCTACAGCAGCGATGATGAAGAATTGCTTGGGTTGTGTGATCGGGTGTTGGTCATGCACGACGGCTTGATACGCTCGGAACTCGCCGGTGAATCGCTGACTAAATCCAATCTTGTAGCGGCAAGCCTGGGCGCTTCGCAGGAAGGTCTGCAGTGAACAGACTGGGCTGGCAGTCATTCGCGAGGCGTAATCCATATTTGTTTTCCCTGTTGTTGCTCGTCATCATCATTCTCATCAATCTTTTTTTTCAGCACAATATCTTCGATCGTGTAACGCTGAACGGAAATATGCGTGTTTTCCTGCCGCTTATTATTTTGGCGGCCGGACAGGCCGTGGTCATTCTTGGCGGCGGTATTGATATCTCCGTGGGCTCCATCGTTTCCATTGTGAACGTGATCCTTGCCACCCAAGTTGGTCTGCAGGGGGATCCGCAGAAAATGTATTTGATCATGGGGCTGGCCTTACTGGCTGGCATGCTGGCCGGCGCGCTTAACGGATTTTTTGTGGCCTTTATGCGTCTCCAGCCTATTATTACCACGTACGCCACAAGTTTCTTGTATGCTGGTCTGGCGTTATTCATTTTGCCCAATCCTGGTGGGGGAATCCCCAAAAGCTTTTCCACCTTTTACAGGGATACAACCCCGCTCGGCCTTCCCCTGGCCTTTATTGTCATTGCCCTTATTCTGCTTGCCTGGGCCTTTATCCGGCAGACCCGCTATGGCCGGTATTTATTTGCGGTCGGCGGCAAGGCCGATGCCGCTTACGAGACGGCCGTGCCCGTCAGCCTTGTACAGTTTAGCACCTATGTGATCGCGGGCCTGATGGCTGCATTCAGTGGCATCGCCATCACACTTCTGGTGTCCTCCGGAAATGCAAATACTGGCGACCAGCTCACCCTTTCATCCATCACTGCCGTCGTGATCGGTGGGACGGCCCTGAGCGGCGGCGTCGGGGGGGTTGCAGGCTCTATTATCGGGGCGGTTATCCTGGGCTTCATCAAAAACATTATTTCTTTTGCCAACATCGATACATGGTGGCAAACCTTTGTTAACGCCGCCATCATTGTGGTGGCCCTCGCTGCCCCTGGAGTAATTCACCTGTTCCAGAGGAGGCGCCGATGAAACGCTTCGCGATTTCCCCGCCAGTGGCCGCAGTGTTACTTGCCATCATCCTTTTCATCCTGGGCGGATTTCTCCCCAATAGTTATGGAAGCAGCCTGGAGATCGCAAAAGGGCAGGCGTTAAATATTCGTTCGTTTATCGGTCTTTCTGGGAGTGATCGCTGCCGGGCAGACTTTGGTTATCATCAGCGGGGGTGAAGGCATCGATCTTTCAGTGGGCGCAGTGGTGACGCTTTCAGCCATCGTGACTTATGTCCTGGTCAACGGTAAAGACGGGCGTATCCTACCGGCGCTGGCCGCCGCGATCCTGGTGGGTGCGGTGATCGGCCTGATCAACGGGCTCGGGATTTCATTCCTGCATATTGCGCCTTTAGTAATGACGCTGGGCATGTCGGGTGTCGTTACCGGTCTGATCCTGATCGTCCAGCACGGAAATGTCAGTGGTGCAGTGTCACCAATCATGACCAAAGTGATTGCACGGCCCCTTATTTTTGGGATTCCCGGCGCCATCATCATTTGGATTATCTTTGCCGGCTTAATGTGGCTCCTGCTGGAACGCACGGCCTTTGGAAAGAACCTTTTTGCGATCGGTACTAATCGTGTTACTGCGCGGCTATCCGGGATAAATGTTACCGGCATGGTCATGGGAACCTATATACTTGCGGGGGCGCTTTCGGGCCTGGGCGGTTTTCTGGTGGTGGGAAATACCGGTGTCGTTTTCATTAACATAGGCAACTCCTTCCTGTTCCCGTCCATCGCTGCCGTGGCTGTCGGTGGGACCCTGTTGTCGGGCGGTGAAGGCAGTTATTTTGGCACCATGGCCGGCGCATTGGTGCTGACTTTACTCACCAGTCTATTAACTACCATGCAGCTGCCCGAATCGGTGCGCAACATGGTGCTGGGTGCAACTTTACTGGTTTTGATCTCCATATACGGACGCCAGCGGTCGCTGCGGCAATAATTCTGGAAATAGGCGAGGCGCGTCGACAGCGCAGCCTCATCGAAGCCCCCATCATAGTCACATCGCAAAATGATGCGCCTCGCTTATTCTCAAACTCGATCCTTTCAGGCGCATGCCTGTCATATCATCAAGGAGAGGAATTCGTCATGAGCAAAACCATAAAAGTTGGATTGATTGGGGCGGGTTTCGTCAGCGGTCTGCATATGCATGCCTTCAAGGACTTCGTGCGCGAGGCGGAAGTCGTCGCTGTGGCTTCACCCAGGCATGCGGGCGAATTCGCCAGGGAACAGGGCATCCCGAACGCATTTGAGGATTATCGTGAGATGCTAAAGATGAAGGAGCTGGACGTCGTCACCATTTCGATACCCAATTACCTTCACTGCCAGGCGGCGCTCGATATCGCCAGGGCAGGCAAGCATATCATCTGTGAAAAACCGCTCTGCAAGACGGTTGAAGAGGCGGATCAGATGATCGATGCGGCCGCTAAAGCGGGTGTGCTGCTCATGTACGCCGAAGAGCTGTGCTTTGCACCCAAGTATGTGCGCGCCAAACAATTGATCGCAGAAGGCGCGATAGGGGAACCTTTCCTGATCAAACAGTCTGAGGAACACGACGGTCCGCATATGCCCTGGTTCTGGGACGTGAAACTCTCGGGCGGCGGTGTGCTGTTGGACATGGGCTGCCATTCGGTGGAGTATGGACGCTGGGTGCTGGGGAAACCCAAAGTCAAAAGCGTCACCGCCTACTGTAATACCTTCGTCCACCAGGGGCGCACCAAAGGGGAAGACCATTCTTTAATGGTGATCGAATATGAAGGCAACAAGATCAACATAGCCGAAAATTCGTGGGCAAAAGGCGGGGGCGTGGACGACCGTTGTGAGATCTACGGCTCTAAGGGAAATACCCGCGCGGACCTGCTGAAAGGCAGCTCATTGTTGACTTACAGCCAGGATGGATACGGATATGCGGTCGAGAAAGCCGGGACAACACGTGGTTGGACCTTCACTATTTTTGAGGAGGTGTGGAATTATGGCTTTCCGCAGGAAATGCAGCATTTCGTCAACTGTGCCCTGGGCCGGGAGGAACCGATGGAGACCGGGCAGGACGGCCGCGAGGTGCTAAAGATCCTGTATGCAGCCTATCAATCCGCAGGTGATGGCCGGCGCATCGATTTCCCTTATAACCCACCTAAAGTTGAAAACCCTATAGATCTGTGGAGGAAGTCTTAAAGAATTGATATCCATGAGCGGAGAACGATCGTCTCATGGTATTAAGGGACGAGAATATTATGTCTACATTGAATAGCAAGACCATAACCTATGAACAACTGGCAAAAGTCATTGACCATTCACTGCTCCGTCCGGAGCTGACCGAAGCGGATGTGAGAGCAGGCTGCGACCTCGCCGCTCGTTACCACACCGCTACCGTCTGCGTAAAACCCTGTCACGTCAGTCTGGCGAAAGAACGCTTAAAAGACTCTGATGTGCTTGTGAGCACGGTCATCGGGTTCCCGCATGGGAGCAACGTAACAGCCATCAAAGTGGCCGAAGCCAGGCAGGCCATGGACGAAGGTGCGGTGGAGCTGGATATGGTCCTCAACATCGGCGAGCTGCGCTCGGGCAGGACCGACTTTGTGCGTGATGATATAAAGGCTGTGTGTGACCAGGCACATGCACGAAACGCTAAAGTGAAGGTCATTTTCGAAAACGCCTATCTGACCGATGATCAGAAGGTCACAGCCTGCAAGCTCGCCGAGGCAGCGGGCGCAGACTGGGTGAAGACCTCCACGGGTTTTGCCCCTTCCGGCGCCACTCTTGATGACTTGCGCCTTATGCGCAGGGCTGTCAGTGAGAAGGTTCAGGTGAAAGCTGCAGGTGGCGTCCGTACTCTACCGGCGCTGCTCGATGTGATCGATACGGGCGCCACGCGCTGCGGAGCAACCGCCACGGCGGCCATTCTGGACGATTTCAAACGGATGAAAGAAGGCAACCCATCATGAGGTTTACACTGGATTCTGGTTCGGCTACCTACTAGGCCCGCGGAGCTTCTTCATGACCAAACAACTTACCAGGCAAACCATAGGCGTTGGGGTGGCGGGCACGGGTTTCATAGGCCCGGCCCACGTTGAGGCCCTGCGTCGAAACGGCATCCAGGTTCTGGGGCTGGCCGAGAATACGACCGAGAAGGCGCAGGAAAAGGCCGCCGAGATGAATATCCCACGGATTTATGGTTCTCTCGAAAAGCTGCTGGCCGACCCGGACATTGATGTGGTTCATCTTGCCACACCCAACTACCTGCATCATCCCCATGCCAGGGCCGCGCTCCTGGCTGGTAAACACGTGGTCTGTGAAAAACCGCTGGCTATGAATGCTGCGGAGTTGGGGGAATTGGTCCGGTTGGCGGCCGAGAAGAAGCTGGTCAATGCCGTCAATTTCAACATTCGAATGTACCCTATGTCGCAACAGGCACACAGTATGGTTCAAAGCGGGGAATTAGGGGACCTGTTCATCGTTCAGGGTTCCTATCTTCAAGATTGGCTGCTCTTTCCCACAGATTGGAACTGGCGCCTCGAACCCAGCCAGGGCGGAATCTTGCGCGCTGTCGGAGATATCGGCTCCCATTGGCTGGACCTCCTGACTTTTATTACAGGCCTGCGCGTCGAGGAAGTCTACGCAGACTTCAAGACTTTTCATCCCATCCGCAAGAAACCCGCCAGATCCGTGGAGACGTTCACAGGGAAGATTCTGCAGCCAGCCGATCTTGTTGACCAACCTATCACCACCGAAGATTATGCCACGATTATTTTGCATTACGAGAACGGCGTTCGGGGTGTGTTGACCGTTTCACAGGTTTCATCGGGGCGCAAGAACCGGCTGTTCTATGAGATTAGTGGCTCCCGGTCTTCGCTCGGGTGGGATTCTGAAAGACCTAACGAGATGTGGGTTGGCCATCGAACGGAACCCAATCAGCTTTTGATGAAGGACCCATCGCTCCTATCACCGGAAGCCCGTGCAGTTACCTCTTATCCGGGCGGTCATAACGAAGGTTTCCCTGATACCTTCAAGCAACTCTATAACAAAGTTTACAGTTACATTCTGGCTGGCGATTATGACAAAACACCGGACTTTCCCACCTTCGCCGATGGACATTATGAAATGCAGTTGTGTGAAGCTATTGAACGCAGTGCTCGCGAGAAGACCTGGGTCAAAATTAAATAAGGAGTCAAAATGAAACTCGGATTCTTAACCGCTGCTCTTCCAGACAGCACACTTGAACAGGCCGCCAAATGGGGCGCCGAAAGCGGTTTTCAGGCGATCGAGGTGGCTTGCTGGCCAGTCGAAAAAGCTTCCCGCCGCTATGCCGGCGTGACTCATATCGATGTCGTAGCTATGGATAAGGGTCAAGCCAGGGAAATCCGTAAGATGCTTGACGGTTACGGATTACCCATCTCCGCGCTTGCCTATTATCCCAACCCCCTTCACCCCGAAGCTGAACATCGTGAACGAGTCATTGCCCACCTGAAGAAGGTCATAGAAGCTGCGGCCCTGCTGGAAGTGCCAGTCGTCGGGACTTTTATAGGCAAGGACAAGAACAAAACCGTTCCTCAGAACCTGGAAGACTACGCAAAGATCTGGCCGCCCATTGTCAAGTTTGCACGTGAGCGCGGCATAAAGATTGCCATAGAAAATTGCCCGATGATCTTTTCACTGGACGAGTGGCCGGGCGGTAATAACCTGGCCAGCACCCCGGCGATCTGGCGCAAGATGTGGGAGATTATTGCGGATGATAACTTTGGGCTGAACCTCGACCCCTCGCATCTCATCCTGCAGATGATCGACTACGAGCGTGTGGTACGTGAGTTTGCCGGAAAGATATTCCATGTGCATGCCAAAGACCTGCACATTGATCGCGAAGGCTTGTACAATAACGGTGTTCTGTCGCAGGGAATGGGCTGGCAGGTGCCGCGCCTGCCGGGGTTGGGGGATATAGACTGGTCAAAGTTCTTTGCGGCGCTCACTGCTGCCCGCTATGATTACGTTGTGAGCATTGAGCATGAAGACCGGGTATTCGAGGGCGACGAGGCGCTCGTCAAGCGCGGCTTTTATTTGTCTCGTGATGTTCTAAAACCGTATTTTCATTAGAAACCAAAGTTGATAATTCCTCCGCAGCCAGCCTCGAATTATCCACTTTGGAGCCAATTCTATAATACATAGGATCGCCTCGAGGGCCCTGCAACCTCGCGTTGCACCCTCAAGGCGGACTCTTCAAGAGTTTGCGGATAGTCTGGTCCGGAAACGTGAGGGGCGAAAATCTTCAATGAGGATCTTTCATGAAGAAATATATCGGTTGTGATCTGGGCGGTACCAACCTGCGCGCGGCGATCGTCGATGTGGAAAGCGGGGCAGTCTTGCAGCAGTCGAGCGTTCCTACCCTCGCTCGCCAGGGCCATAAAGTTGTTATGCAGCGCATGGCTGATCTGTTTCTTCAGCTAATCCAGGCTGCTGGGATGAAGAAAGAAGACATTGGTGGTATAGGCATCGGAGTACCTGGCGTACTGGACCTGGAAAAAGGCGAGACCTTGTTCCTGCCGAATCTGCCCGGCACCTGGCCGCACGTTCCCCTGCGCGATACCATCGCCAACCTTACAGAGCTGCCAACCCAGTTACTAAACGATGTCCGATCGATCACCAATGGGGAGTGGCGATTCGGAGCAGGGCGTGGTCTGGATACGATAGCGGTCTTCGCCATCGGCACCGGGATCGGCGGAGGATTGGTCATTAATGGACAACTGCATCTTGGGATTGGAGGTACCGGCGGCGAGTTGGGTCATAGTGTCATTGATTTCAATGGCCCCAAGTGTGGCTGCGGCAGTCATGGCTGCCTCGAAGCCTATGCCTCCGGGCCTTCAATTGCAGTGATGGGCATGAAGGCCGTGGCCCAGGGGCTGACTACTCGGATCGCTGACCTGTGCGAGTATGATCTTAATCGTATCACCCCCGAACTGATCGCCGAAGCGGCCAGAGCAGGCGACGAGATCGCCAAGGGTGTTTATGAAAAAGCTGGGTTCTACCTCGGTGTGGCCGCGGCAAATGTTTGCGTTTCCGTAGGTCCGCGCCGCATCATAATCGCCGGCGGCGTGGCCCGGGCCGGCGAACTGCTGTTGGAGCCGATGCGCCGTTCATTAAGGGAACATGTCTTCGTCATGCCGGTTGACCAGGTTGAAGTTGTTGCCTCGCAATTGGGCGATAACGCCGGCATGATAGGCGTGGCGTGCTGGAGCGCGAAGGGTTGATGAATCCGTATATTTCTGATCTGCTTGCTCAACCCTCCGCGCTGCGGGGCCTGCTGACGAATTATCCTCGTCTCATTCTTAAGGATATAGATGAGCATCTCAGGGGCGGAAAATTCGATCGTATCATTATTACCGGCATGGGCTCCTCGTATAACTCTGCTTATCCGGCAGTCATTCGACTATGCAATCAATCCATCCCCGTTCAATTCATCAATGCGGCTGAATTGATGCATTACCTGCGCGGCGCTATCGGAGCTCGATCTCTGCTCTGGATGAATTCCCAGTCGGGGAGAAGCGCGGAAATTGTCCACCTTCTCGATCATCTCAAAGACAGGCCTCCCGCCTATTTATTGACCTTCGTCAATGATGTGTCCAGCCCGCTGGCGTTACAAGCGGATGCAAGCATTGACATTCGCGCAGGCGTCGAGGCAACCGTCAGCACCAAGACGTATATCAACATGCTGGCTGCCAATTTGCTGGCCGCGGTGCAGTTGACTGGCGGTGATTTGGAAAAGGCGCTCGAGGACTTGTTGGCGGCGGCTGATGGGATGCAAACTTACCTGGCCGAATGGCAGCAGCGCCTCGACGAGTTGGACACGTTGCTGGGCGAATTCAATCAACTTTTTATTCTCGGGCGGGGAACCTCCATGAGCGCGGTTTGGAATGGCTCGCTGATTAACAAGGAAGCGGCCAAGGGCGCTTTCGAGGCCATGAACAGCGCGGATTTCCGGCATGGGCCGCTCGAACTGGTCTCTCCCGGGTTTACTGCAATGATTTTTGCAGGTTCGCCGGCAACAGCCGGATTGAATCGTAACCTGGGGCTGGATATCATTTCGCACGGGGGGCGTGTATTGTGGGTGGATTCAACGGCCGATCCTGAATTGCCCTCTTTGCTCCTGCCCAAAATGGAGGACTTTGCTCGCCCGTTGGCCGAAATCCTTCCGCTTCAATTGTTGACCCTGGTGATTGCCAAACGCAAGGGCCTGCAGGCCGGGCAATTTCGTTATGTGGGCAAAATCACGGAGCGAGAATAAAGAAGGGCCGTCAATACCGAAGAATCAAGACAGGATTTCAGGACTCCTGCTGAAATTCCACTTGTGGATGATCGAAACCAGGCGCCAGCCGTTTGAGGAAAGCGCGAGCAATAATCCGGCTACGGGTTGAAACGCCTGGTCTGAGCGAGAAGGAAGGTAAGCTGTTTGCGTTGGGTAGTGGAATCACAGCTGCGGACGGTGGATACCCTCCGCAGCTGTTTGTTGAATCGTATTTCCCTGAGCTCAGGTTAAGTCCTTCAACATCTGCTGATATTGTTCGCGGGTGATCTCGCCTCGTGCATAGCGCATCTGCAGGATATCACGCGGCGACTGGCCGCCGGAAGATTGACCCCAATTGCCCGAACCAGCCGAAAAGCCCCGGACTGCCCACACGACTAGAACGATGATCCCAATAAGGATGGCGAGATTGAGGATCAGGCCGGCCAGCCCGAAACCTCCCATTAATCCAAAACGCATCATAGTCATTTCTCCTTTCTTTTCCTGAACTCGTAATTCTCGAGGTTGATTTGAGTTTATAAGGGTATCTTACCAGACGTTGATGAAGCCTTTTTCAAGCCATTGTGAAGATTTGATAAAGAGATATCGGGGTTTCCGGTGGTCCGCGTATTTCGGCAGGATAGCCAGACCCAGCTCGTTACTAACTGCCGGGGCGATCATCCCCCCTTGCAAAAGTAATGAAGGCTGCCAACAGGGCCGCGCCGCTGATGAAAAGCATGCTTGCATCGAAGGCACGCACAAGCAAAGCTGAGTAGTTCGAATTCGCCTGGCCAAGGTAAGAGTTGAAGATGGCACCGGTCAGCCCGACACCGAGCGCCATGCCGACATTTCGCGCCAGCGCCAGCACACCCGCCGCGATGCCCTGCTTGCTACGGGGGGCATCCCCCATCAGCGCGCTGTTGTTCGGGGCGACGAAAAGACCTGTCCCCAGGCCGCAAATTGCCAGATCAAGGACGGCCAAATGGAGGGGTGAGGCGGCTGTCAGCCGGCTGAGCAGGAACAGCCCAAGCGCAAAGATCAACATGCCTATTGAAGTGGGAAGGCGTGAACCTACGCGGTCCGATAAACTACCACTTACAGGCGCCGTCAGCGCCATGATGATTGGCTGGGCGGTGAGGATCAGCCCGGCTTGTGAGGCGGACAGGCCTCTTCCCTGGATCAGGTAAAACGGCATCAAGAACAGGACGCTATAAACGCAGATGTAGTTCAAGATCGGTGTGACTGTCGAGATGGTGAAGACACGGCGTTTAAAGAGGCTGAGGTCGAGCATGGGCACGCTCACCCTTAGTTCGATCCATGCAAATAGAGCCAGGATCAGCAAAGACGCGCCAATAGTTCCCGTGATGGCCAGCGAGAACCAGCCCAGATTGTCGCCTTGATCCAGCGCAAATAACAAGGCCGTCAGTCCAACTGCGAACGCAAAGGCGCCACGCAGGTCAAAAGGTTCGCTCTGTTCCGAAGGCGCATCGTTGGGAATCACGGCCAAGCTCATCAGAATGGCAAGAACGCCGATCGGCACATTGATAAAGAACACGCTGTGCCAGCCCAAGTGATCCGTTAGCCACCCGCCCAGGAAGGGACCCGTAGTTAGGCCAAGGTAGGTCATGGCGCCCTGCAAGCCGAGGGCCTGACCGCGTTGAGCGGAAGGGAAGTTCTTGGTAAGGATGGCCGGTGAGTTTGCGAACAGCATTGCGGCGCCAATGGCTTGCAAGCCGCGTGCCAAAATCAGATGGAGCGGCGAACCTGAGAGCCCGCAGAGGGCGGACCCCAGGATGAAGAGGCCAAAGCCAACTACATAGGTCATCTTGTTGCCGCGCAAATCGCCAAGGCGGCCCACGCTCAAAAGCAAGGCGCTGACTACCAGCAGATAGATCGTCACCACCCACTCAATGCTTGCCACATCTGCTTTAAAATAGTCGGTGACCACCGGAAGGATCGTATTGACCACGCTGCCATCAAGGGCAGACATAAACGTTCCGATGCCAACCGCCACCAGCACCAGCCATTTTGTTTCTATCGAGAACAATCCTTTTTCCATTCTTATCTTATTTTGCCCGTAGAGCCAGCCCGAAGTATACCGAATGGACGTGAACTATGGTGAGATTCGTTCCAGCCTGCAAATCCGGTTCTGCTTGCAGGCGTGGGCCGGTCAAGGCAGCAAGCAGACGGCACCCATGTGCTTTGGCAAGACACAGGCCAGGCAGATGCGAGTCTCAGCCAAGGCCGGTGTGGAAATTGAAGGCAGGGGACAAATGTTATAATTTTCTCCGCTAATGAGCCAGTCGCAAATACTAATCATCGAGGACGACCCCGCCGTTGCGCAAAGCCTCGAAGCCGGCTGGGTGCGCGAAGGCCTTAACGTGGTTTTGAGATCCAATATTATCGAGGGGATCAACTATTTTAGGAAGAACACGCCGCATTTGGTCGTGCTGGATATCCGTCTGCCGGATGGATTGGAGTTTGACGTTTGCCGCAGCCCTTCAATCGCTTCCACTGTGGGAGAAATACAATGGCATATCAGGGCAGCGGCCTGGGACTCGCAATTGTCAATGCGATCGTGACCGCGCATGAAGGCTAGGTTCAGGTCCACTGCGCAGGTGAAGGAAGGGGCAGCAGATTCTCATTCAGGCTGCCAATCCTTCCGGCTCGGGATTCGTAGGCTGCGATGAGCAGCCTCACATATTGAATCGGGAATAGAAGATGGCGTTAAAATTTGCTAAGATCGGCTCTTTGTTTCTAGTGATCGTATTGTGCGCTTCCCTTCAAGGCTGCAACCCTTCTCAAAGGTCCCTGCCTCCAACGCCTTCGGGAACATCTGTGGAAACTGCCTTGCCGTTTTTGACGGCACCTGTAGCTACTGCTACAGCTTCAGTGGTCCCAACAGCGACCTTTTTGCCCATCCAGACCTCCAAAGTAGTTACTGTGGCCGCGACAAAAGGAAACCTTTTCATCCGGCGCGGCCCCGATTTGGGGTTCAATCCGATTGCTGTCCTTAGGGATGGGCAAAGCGCAACGGCCCAGGCTCGCGATGTCCTTTCGAATTGGCTGCAGATTCCAATTCCGGGTCAGCCTGACAAAACAGGCTGGGTTTCGATCCAAACACATTATTCCGTGGTAAGCGGCGATGTGATGAATCTGCCAGAGTTTACGCAGACTTACTGGCCTGAAGCGGCTTCTCTGCGAAACTGCACGCATCACCAACTGGAAGCCGACCCGGCTGGCATCGTCCTTCCGCCGGTCGATCAATTCCCGGATAATGAAGTACAGATGAATCCGGGAACCTATGCCATCCGCGATATCGATGTGGACCACAGCCCGGTGGTCGCGGAAGTTGTGCTGCAGGAAGGATCGGCAATCGACGTTCGTACAGATGGGGACGGTGTACGCAAGAAATGCCCGATCCCCTAGTTTGATCGAAAAATTCAACCAAGCCCGGCGGACTGAGAAGACCCGCAGCCGCCCCGTTGTGAACTTTCCTCACCCGAAGCCGTATCCGGTTCATGCTGCTTTTTCTTCGGGACCGGTGGAATCTCTTTTGGCAGTCTGGGCATTGCGAAGGGTGCCTGCTCCCAGGGCGGCGGCGGTCAGGGCTGCCAGGCCGCCCAATGCCAGTCCCCAGCGCGCCCCTGCAACTTCGGAAAACCATCCGACGATAGGCCCACCGAACGTGGTCGACCCCAGGAAAGCTACTGACCAGAATGACATCACCCGACCGCGCATTTGCGGCGAGCTCTCCAGCTGCAAAACGGTATTCCCAAGCGAAGAGAAGTTGATCGAGCAGATTCCCACCAGTACCAGGGCCAGCCCTGAGAGTAACAGGCTTGGCATGAAGGCCGCCGCCAGAATGGCCAGCCCGAACAGAAGGGAGGCGCTGATCAGTTTGTAGGGCACAATGCTTTTACGGCCAGCGAAGAAAATTCCTCCGACGGCCGCGCCGAACCCCATTGAACCCGTCAAAAAAGCGTAGCTGCTGGCATCTCCCTTAAAGGTAAATTGCGCTATCAGCGGCAGGCTCACCTGGAATTCAAAAGTGAGCGTTCCGATGAGTGCCATCATCAAAAGTGTAGACCCGAGGATCGGGGTGGAAACCACATACTTGAAACCCTCCTGCACCTGACCTTTGGCGCGCGGCACCGGCGGGGTGATCAGCAGTTCATTGGCGCGCATCATGCCGAGCATGATCACCACCGCACCATAAGAAATTCCATTGATGATAAAACAGGGTGCTAGACCAAAGACCGCGATCAGCCCCGCGGCGATGGCTGGGCCGATGATGCGGGCCAGGTTGACCAGGGTGGAATACAATGTAACAGCATTCCTCAGATGATCCGGTCCAACCAGCTCCATGTATAAGGTCTGTCGGGTGGGATTGTCGAAGACGGTTACCAGGCCCAGACAAAAGGCCAGGGTGTAAACCATCCAGAGCTTTACCAGGCTGGTTGCCACCAATACGCCCAGGATCAGGGCCAGGATTCCAGATATGGATTGTGTGAAGTAAAGGATTTTTCGTTTGGAAAAACGGTCGGCGATGACTCCGCCGTACGGACCCAGAACCAGGATGGGCACATACTGCAGGGCAGTGGCGATTCCCAGGGCGGTGCCGGAGTTGGTAAGCTGGAGCACGAGCCAGGCCTGGGCGATCGACTGCATGAAGGTGCCCGAGGTCGAAATGATTTGGCCGATGTAATACAAGCGGTAATTGCGAACATACAGCGACGAGAAGGTCTCGTGGCTATGACGTCGCAGGTAGCTGGATAGATCTCGCATGATCCCGTCAGTTTACACCTGTATACGGGATATTTCTCGTTCGATTCCCGGTAATCACTTGCACTTTTTAGGCAGAATGCCTGAAAAAAAGGCGATGTGATCGCGAATCATCCCCTTGGATTAAGCAGGTGAGAGTTTGGTGCCCGCGCTGAGCAGGCTATTCTTGCGAGAGAAGGGGGGTGACGTATTTCTCAAGCATCGACCGGCTGATCTCGCCCGTCCATGCATAACGGATCGTCCCACCGCGGTCAATTACATAAGAGTTTGGCAGGTTTTCGTTCCTGAATACAGAGAGCGAGGCGTTATCGGGATCGAGCCATAGTTGAAACTTAAGACCATAGTCCGTTGCGAACTGCGTCACAACGCTTTTGGATTCGCCCGCTTCGATCCCAATAATCATCAGGCCATTGCCTGCGTGTTCCTCATAATAGGACTCAAGGGTTGGCATCTCGGCCTTACAAGGAGGACACCAAATAGCCCAGTTGTTGACCAGGACAACCTGCCCGTGATAATCGGCCAACGAGTTTGTTTTTCCATTCAAATTTTCCAGGGCCAGTTCCGGTGCAGGATAGTTGACGGCCACCGGCGCAACTGAATACTGATCGGAGGCGGGCTGCGAGACCGACCCGCCCATCGAATGCAGCACAAACCCAAGTACGGCCAGGCTGACCACAAGCACTCCTGCGCTTATGATCAGCACCGGGTCGATTTTCTTCTTGGAAGGTAGATTACGGTTCGGCATGGAACATCGGGCGAAACCGGGCAGTGCAATGATTAGTTTTGAAGGACATGCATGATTTCCCTGAGCAGCTTTTGCTCGGGTACCGCTCCCACTACCATTTTAGCCCCGGAATTGATAACCGTCTGCGGCACGCCGCTGACATAATACTCCTGGGCCAGCTGCGGGAACTCCGTGGCTTCCACGCCTTCTGCGCGGATCATCTTCGGGTTTTCCATTGCCATCTGGTGCGCGAGCAGCACGGCCCGCGGACAATAAGGACAGGTAGGTGTGACAAATACCTGCAGCAGTAAAGGTTGTTCGAGATCCTTCAAGAAGTCGCGAGTCTGCTGGTTGAGGCCGGAGTCTCGCTTGGAGACGATCATGATATCGGTGATAAGGGTACTGAACTCATGTCCCGCCGGCATGCCTGAAAAGCGAATGCCGAAATCGGTGATCTGTGCGCCGTCTTTCGCGGCAATCACCACTCCGGGGGCCTTGGTGACGTTGAAATTGCCGGCCACCTCTTTGTCCTGCTCAAGATCATAAACGGCCAAGCCCAGCTTATCGTTTAAGGCTACAACCTCCTCCAGAAGCTGGCGGGTGTCTTCGCAGGTTTCACAGCTATTCCCCGAACCAAAGTACAGGATTTGTACCGGTTCTTTTAGCTCTGCAAAGACTTCGCTGATTTGTTTACTTACTTCGGTATCAAGGATTTTTTCCATGGTTGCTCCTATGGATTCATTGCTGGCATCCCCACACTTGTGGTGATACCGAACTCTGGCGGATTTTCCAGATGCTTCTTGACAGCACATAATTCAGCGGAGCGAATCAGCGAGTCTCGGTATTTTTCCGGAAAAGTGGGGGGCACCTGGATTTCAAGATCGATCTTCTCCACCATGCCGGTCATCGGGTTGCTGTGCACGCGCTGTACAATACGAATGTCATCAGCCGGTAGGCCTCTCTGGCGGCAAAACCCCAGGACGTAGATACCGGCGCAAGTTCCGATGGAGGAAAGAAAAACTGCAAAGGGGGTCGGGGCGCTGGCGGCCGGCGGCTGGTCGGTCGCCACGGTGAAGCTGCCAAAGTGGGCGTCCACACGCGAACCGCCCGGGAAGTCAATTAACATTTCCATTTTTATACTGTTGCTCCTTTTCGAATCTCAGGATTTTCTCTCATATTCCTTGGATGCACAGTCCGTGGAAAAGTTGCAAAATGCACAAGCGCAGATGATGTATACTCTGGCACTGCAACTTTCGTGAACGGAAATCATCTAATGGTTAATCCAGTGCCCACCGAATTCTCGCTCGCAGCGCTCCGTGCCGGAGATCAAGCCGAGTTTGTGCGACTGGTGGATGCCTACTCCGGGCCCATTTATCGTCTGGGGCTGCGAATGCTCGGGAATGCCCAGGATGCCGAAGACGTTCTTCAAAATACCTTTGTGAGCGCGTTGACGCACTTGCCTGGGTTTGAGGGCCGTTCGAGTATTTCGACCTGGTTGTATCGTATCGCAGCCAATGAAGCCCTGATGCTCATCCGCCGCAGGAGGCCTGAAGTGAACATTGAGGACTCCCAAACCGCCGATTCCGATGTCGATTTGAGGCCGACCCGGTTTGTTGACTGGAGCGCCATGCCTGAAGACCAGCTCCTCTCAGAGGAAGGGAAAAAGTCCCTTGACGATGCCATTCATCTACTGCCCGAAACCCTGCGTATGGTTTTTGTGTTGCGAGACGTCGAAGGGTTATCTATCAAGGAAACGGCGCAGGTCCTCATTTTAAGCGAAACCAACGTGAAGACCCGGTTGCTTCGTGCCCGGCTGTTCCTGCGGGAACGGCTGTCTGCCTATTACAGCGAACACATTATTCGTGAGGATAAAAATGACGGATCATAATCATATTAACTGTGATGCTCTGCTTGGCTCTTTGTCGGAATATATCGATGGCGAACTGACGCCGGAACTTTGCCAGGAAATAGAAAAACATCTGGCTGGATGCGAGAACTGCCGCGTCGTGTTGAATACCACCAAACGGACGATCGATTTGGTTCGTTCTCCAACCGAAATTCCGGTTACTGTGCCTGACGAGGTCCGTGAACGCCTGTTCAAGCGCTTGAACCTCGACGACTATCTTAGGCGCAGTACTGATTGACCTGGCGATCAGGGGTACTTGAACCACGATTACGAGCCGGTTGGTCCGGCTCTTTTTATTTGCTTTGGGCCGGGAAGATTAAGTTTACTCTGCCGGCCTGGAGGTTGTCCCAGGCCGGGTTGGGCTATGCGGCAATGACTTCTCTGCACAGCCTTAGGTCAGAGCGTTGGCGGGTAGTCCCTTGATTGGACGCCGCTGCGGACCATATTTCTATCGAAGCGCCAGCAGGCAAATGCTATCGAACCCCGTTCGCACTAATTCACATATTTCCGAAACGAAATCCCCGTCTGATAGCATCGCCACCGGGTCGGGAATATCATAGGCGATTCCTTTTGCGGCCTCGGAAAGCAGCAGGATCTTTTCGCGGCAGGCCGGGAACTCTACCTGCAAAGCCTCCTTCTGCCCGCCTTCCATAACCAGCACCAAATCGGCCTCCTGGAGCAAATCTCCCGTGATAGCCGTTGAGCGGTGCTCATGAATATCGAGGCCGATCTCCTGTGCCTTTCTAATGGCATCGGTCATGGCCGGCAACCCGTCAGTAGTCCATGTGCCGGCGCTGAGAACCCTCCACTTGTCTTCCTCTTTGCGCTGGATCAATTCGCTTTCGAAACACTTGGCGGCAATCACAGATCGATATCGATTTGCCGTGCAAACAAATAGAATTTGAGGCATGTCATTTCCTTGCTATCGAACGGTAAACCTGGAGAGATATCAATTTATCGATCCTGCAGACAGAACACGGGCTGGGCAGGCGATATATAGCATAATGGCCTGTTCCGGTTGGCGCCAGCCAGATCGGAGGGTTGAAGCTTGTCGCTGTGCGGCACAATTAGGGATGGGTAAGTATATTCCAGGTTTTTACGATACCACTTTTGGGGCAGCAGACCTTCCGCAATTATAGCCATATCCAATCGCTGGCCTGAAGCAAATTGAGCATACCACAGAGAGAAAAGCTGTTCATCGCCGTCCACAAATACAAGCGAGTTTCGAGGAATTACTTGCAGGGAATTATGGATGAAAGTAGCCGCCTGCGCATCCTTCGATGCATCAACGGAAGAAAACAGGTAAGGAATCCGGATCAGCAGCATGACAAATAGAACCCCAACGCAGGAAACTTGCAGTCGGCGATGATCGTGCAGCCAGGCAAGCAGATCCTGCAGTCCAAAAGGAATCCAGATAGCCAACGCCAACCAGACGGACAGAAGATACACCTGCGAGTCATACGAGCCATACGTTATCGCAAAGAAAAGAAAGACCGTTCCCATCCAAAGCGTTGGGATCAGTACACGGCGTGGCGGCCGTGATAACAATCCATATATGCCAAACAGGGCACCCAGCCACGTGTACTGGGCTAATACAAGTCCTCCAAATGTACGCAAACGCTGGACCATATCTGCCGGCGACAGGCTGAACAGGTACTGACGGTAAATTTGACCACCGATCAGCCAGACGAAACCATCAGGAGTGGATGCATCTCCCCAATTAATTGGCGGATGAAAGTAGGCTCGAACCGGCAGGGACAAATATAAAGCTAAGCCACCTGCCGCCCCTCCCAGCCTCTTAAGTAAAGTCGGTGTTGACACGAATAGATTTCCCTCAGCTCCCAATACGAGAAGTGGTAGCATCATGATGGCTGTAAGGTGATTTGTAGCAGCAAGCCCAAAGACAAATCCTCGCATCCATTCGCTGATTTTTGACCCTTCCAGGCCCAAAACATACAGGCAAAGCATCATTAATAGGCCGTGCAGTGCATACACCTCAGAAACCAGGGCTTGCCCCCAAACAAACGGAGCCAGGCCGTAAGCCACGGCCGCAAGAAAGGATACAAATTGTGATAGCCGAAGATTCTGCAATTGATGCGATAGGTATGCATACAACAAGAGTGCAGTAAGAATTGTACAAACTGCGGATAACAAGTTGGTCCGGAATGCCAGATTCCCCACCGGAAGTGATTGAAAACCCTGTGCCAAAATCAGATAAAGCGGATAGCCGCTTGGATGAGGAACGCCGCCCGTTGCGGCTGCGCTGATAAGGTCGCCACCATCCGCGCTAAAATGCGCCCAGGTGAGATCGGGCGCAATGGATAAGGAATAACATAAACCAAGGATAAGAGCCAGGAACAGGGGGAGCATACGGTATATAAGAAAAATCGGGAAGGCATGCGCGCCCTTCCCGATTTTAATATCATGCAACGGGTTTACGGATTGCCAATTAGTGAGAAGACTCCCACGGCGCTGGTAACGCAGACCGTCCCATCACCAAGTTCTGCACCGGGAACCTCGCCCCATACAGGTGGTACCGCATCTTCATTCAATTTGTGGATCTTGGCCTCCTTATTCTCAAATTCGGGAGGATATGCGTAACAAACTTGGATGAGTGTTTCCTTGGGGTCCGCCGTTACTTTGAAGCTACTACCCGTGAAGGTCTTCCCTTCCGGCGCTGCAGCGTATGAGGCGACAGGATCTACCACCAATTCGACCGTTATCGTACATTCGGCGGACTGGGGGATAAACAGTGCGGACCCCATATCAATTGGCCCTCCGGTGCAGGTCCCCTCCCCGGTGACCGGTATGCCTGGAACCGTCCCCTGGAGCTTTGGTGCAGCCCAAACTCCCACCCCGGTCAGTATGAGCAGACCTGTAAGCAAGATTGCGATTGTCAAACGGACTGAACGTTTCATTTGGCCCTCTCCTTCTATTATGAGCATCATCGTGCGTAACAACAACTTATATTATAATGACAGGCAGGTGA
>CAWAKH010000001.1:0-28744 GCA_963782565.1 uncultured Chloroflexia bacterium | reverse complement strand
TGTTAATGCAACTCATATACCCGGGACCGATTGCAGTGATAAAATTTTACGGGCAAAACATTATGCTTCCTGATTTCCGCGTCCGTCAGCACGATTATCTGCTCGAGATCGCACGCTTGCTAACTCAAGAGCTTGACCTTGAGAAACTGCTTCCGCGGATTTTACGCGTTTCCATTGAGATGTTGGCGGGGCAGGCCGGCCTCATCGCCCTGAAAGAGCCCGAGGGCTGGCGTGTCGCTGTTGCACATCAGGATCCAACCGGCCTTCCTGAGTTACCTTGAACCGCTCCTGGCCGACGGAAAAGTCCGCGAATTGGATGTGCGTGAGCTCAACCGTATGCTCAAGGATCTGACTTACACCGCCAGCCTGGGTCTGTTCAACGGGACGGGGTTGCCCCTGGCCGCCCACGGACAGGTCATCGGCGTGATCTTTATTTTCCGGAACTATCCGGATCTCTTCACCACCAACGACAGGTCCTGTTACAGGCTTTTGCCGACCAGGCAGCCGTGGCGGTTTATAACGCAAAACTATATGGACAGGTGAATTATGAAAAACAGCGGCTCGACGCCCTGCTTAACTCGGCCGCCGATGGCATAGTGATACTCAACGCGGATCATACCGTGGAGCGCTGTAATATTGCCTTCGAGAAATTGTTGGGTGAGCAGCGTGAACAGATTGTCGGTAAGGATCATAATCAGATCATTAGCTGGGTAGGCGAGCCCCAGGTACCACGCTTGAAGAGGCGAGAGAGGCGGCTGGCCGCTGACTCCCACTGCCACCCTTTACGTAGAAGGCGACCTCGAACGGGCTCTGCCTCCACCGCTGCCGGTGGGCGTAACCTATGCGCCGCTCCTATCCGAAGACGGCAAGCTCCGGAACATCATGCTCAGCGTCCGCGATATTACGCACTTCCGCACTGCCGAAGAGATCAAGTCCACCTTCATTTCGATCATCAGCCATGAGCTGCGCACCCCCGTCACCCTCATCAAGGGTTATGCCTCAACCCTGCGTCGCGACGATGCGAAATGGGACCGCGCCGTTGTCAGGGACAGCCTGGCGGTAATTGAGGAAGAAGCCGACCGGTTGGCTCATATGATAGATGACCTTCTGGACGCCTCTCGCCTCCAGGCCGGCGGCATCAGCCTGAACCGGGCCGACGTTTCCCTCCCCGCCCTGGCCAAGCGTGTCGCTGAAAGGTTCGCGCCCCAATCAGACAAACATTCCATCCATACCGATTTTCCCGCAAAGTTCCCGGTGATCGTGGCCGATGAAACGCGTCTCGATCAGGTGCTCGTCAACCTTGTGTCCAACTCTCTCAAGTATGCCCCGGCTGGCGAAATCAAGATTAGCGGTTCTGTCCGCCCGGAGCAGGTTATTGTTTGTGTGACCGACGAGGGTCCTGGCATCGACACCCGGGACCTGCCGCACATCTTCGACCGTTTCTATCGCTCCACCAACGCTGCCAAACAGACCAAGGGTGCGGGCTTGGGCTTGTATTTGGCGCGTGCCATTGTCGAGGCCCACGGCGGGCGCATTTGGGCCGAACCCAAAGCTGATCACGGTGCAAAGATATGTTTCTCTCTGCCCCGTTCCTAGGTTATGGGAGTGGTAAAATCACAATTCCGTAATCTCTATAAGTCCCGCAACAAAAATCCTAATGGGCAGGCTCTGGGATCACAAAACCGTAATTTGCCCTTCCACAAATGACAAAGGTGAAACATGACCGCTTACCCACCGCGCGACAAAGTTGAAAAGAAGCAAACTTGGAATGCAGAAAGCGTCTTCAAGAATAACCGGGCTTGGGAACTGGAGATCAAGAGCATCCTGTCCGGTTTGGATTTAGTTAAAAAATATCAGGGGCGGTTGGGCGAAGGCCCCGCGGTTTTGCTCGAGGCCATGTCCGCCTACGAACATCTTCTTTTACGCACCCAGCGGGTTTACATGTACGCCGGTTTTAGCCATGCAGTCGACACCACGAACCAGACCTCAGCCGGGATGCAGGACAGAGCCGCGGGCATGTTTGGCCAGGTCTCGGCCACCGTCGCCTTCATTCCCCCCGAGCTGATTGCAGTTGGCAAACCCAGGCTCGATGCATGGATGAAAGAGGAACCGAAATTGGTCTCCTACGCCCATGCATTCGACGACCTGTTCCGGAAACAGGGGCATGTTCGTTCGGCCGAAGTGGAAGAATTGATCGGTATGTTGGCCGATCCGTTTACGGGACCCATGAACACGGCTAGCATGCTCACCAATGCCGACTTCAAATTTGCGCCTGCCTCGGACGGTCGCGGTCGAAAACTCGAGGTTACACAAAGCTCGATCCACAAGATTTTGGAAGAGACTGATCGCAAGGCGCGTCAGACGGCCTGGGACAATTACATGGATCGCCATGTTGAATTCAAGAACACGTTATCTGGCAACCTGGGCACGTCCATCAAGGCTAATGTCTTCCTGATGCAGGCCCGCAAGCACCCTTCATCCCTGGCTGCCTCACTGTTTGAAAACAATATCCCCGTGGAAGTCTTTCATAACCTGATAGGTACATTCAAGAAACGCCTCCCTGTCTGGCATCGCTACTTTGATATTCGCCGGAAGGCCCTTGGTCAGCGGGACGTCGCCTATTACGATATGTGGGCGCCCCTGGCCAGGAAGAAAGCCAAGATCTCCTTCGAACAGGCTGTGGACTTCATATGCGAGGGCCTGGCGCCCATGGGCCGGGAGTACACAGCCATACTTCGCAAGGGCTGCCTCCAGGAGCGCTGGGTGGATTGGGCCCCGAACAAAGGGAAGCAGAATGGCGCCTTCTCCTATGGCACCCCCGGAACCTATCCCTTCATCATGATGAGCTTTACAAATGACATCAGCAGCATGAGCACCCTGGCCCATGAACTGGGTCATTCGATGCATTCCTACCTCACTTGGAAGAACCAGCCACTCACCTATTCCGACTATTCTCTCTTTGTGGCCGAGGTCGCTTCGAACTTCCATCAAGCCATGGTACGTGCCCACTTGCTTAATACTGTAAAAGATGTCAATTTCCAGATTGGCCTGATCGAAGAAGCCATGTCGAACTTCTTCCGTTATTTTTTCCAGATGCCCACCCTGGCTCGCTTCGAATTGGAGGCCCATGAACGGGTCGAAAAAGGCGAATCATTAACGGCCGATTCCATGATTGACCTCATGGCCGATCTCTTCACGGAAGGCTTCGGACCCAGGGTCAAGGTGGACCGCCCTCGCGTCGGCATGGTTTGGTCAACATTCGGACACCTCTTTTCCGACTACTATGTGTATCAGTATGCTACGGGCATCTCTGGTGCGCACGCTCTTTCGGGGCGCATACTGCGCGGCGAGAAGGGCGCCGTGGATGATTATCTTGGCTTTCTTAAATCGGGCTCCTCAGCCTATCCCTTGGAAGTATTGAGGCGGGCGGGTGTTGATCTGAAGAATCCCAAGCCGATCGAAGAGACCTTTGCCGTAATGGAAGGTTATGTTGATCGCCTTGAAAAACTACTGAAAGATAATTAGTGATGTTTGAAAAACAAAATTCCTTTCTACCTGTTGTTGCGAGCGATTTTGCGCAGCACTTCTGCGAAGCATTAAGAAGCAGCGAAGCAATCTCGTGTTTCTGCGCACCCATTTGGAAATTATTTATTCAAGAATCAATAGATCAATCAATGACCGGATAATGGAGAACGGTCTGTCGCGAGGCGGCCGCTTCCCTGGCTTCAAATCTCGATACTCTTAAGTTTGGATATGATAAATGCCTCAGACTCAAATCGCTTGTCCACGCTGTAAACAAATGATCACTGCCAACGTCGAGCAGCTCTTCGACGTAAGCTCCGACCCGGGCGCCAAGCAGCGCCTTCTCGGCGGCGTATCGAACATGGCCCGCTGCCCGCATTGCGGTTACGAGGGCCGTTTGGCTACCCCCATCGTCTATCACGATGCCGACAAAGAACTGCTGCTTACCTACTTTCCACCCGAATTGGGTTTGCCGTTAAATGAGCAGGAAAGGCTTATCGGCCCCATGATCACGCAGGTCACCAACCGGCTGCCCGCAGAAAAGCGCAAGGCGTATCTCTTTAAGCCCATTGCCAACCTGACCTTTGAGTTGATGGTAGAGACCATTCTGGGCAAGGATGGCATCACGCCGGAGATGATCAAAGCCCAACAGGAGCGACTGAGTCTGGTCGACCGTCTGCTGCAGACCACTAAAGCAGATGTTCGGAGCGAAATCATCAAACAGAATAACCAATTATTCGATGAGCAGTTCTTTGCATTGTTCAGTCGGCTCTTGCAGGCAGGGACCGGAAGCGGCCAGGAACAGCTTGCAAAACAAATGGGCGATCTGCAAAAACAGCTCCTGGCAGAGACGGAATATGGTCGCAAATTGCAGGAATCGGTCGGAGAGCTCGAGGCCGCTGCCAAGACGCTCCAGGATCTGGGCAAGAATCTTACGCGTGAGAAATTGCTTGACCTCATGATCAAGGCCCCCAACGAGGCTCGCCTCAAAGCCTACGTGTCGCTCGCGCGCAACGGGATGGACTACACCTTCTTCCAGAATTTAACTGAAATGATCGACAAGGCCTCCGGCGACCAGAAGACGAAACTTGAAGCCTTGCGCGAAAAACTCTTGGATTTGGTGAACGACATTGATAAACAAATGGAAGGCCGCTACAAGCAGGCGGAGGAATTGGTCGAGAAGATACTCGCGCAGGAAGACGTAGCCAAGGCCACGCAAGCCAATTTGGAATCTTTCACGCAGGATGCAGTCGATGTCGTACAAACCGCGCTGCGCCAGGCTTCTGAAAAGAATGATTATGCGCGCATGGGGAAGCTTCAAAAGATGCTCGAGATCTTGCAGGCCGCCTCCGCTCCTCCGGCGGAAGTAGCTTTCATCGAAAAACTGCTCGATGCGCCCGACCAGGCTGGCATCGAAAAGATGCTGGCCGAAAATGAAAAAATGGTGAATGACACCTTCATGGAAACTCTAAATGGTCTGGTCGCGCAAGTCGATAATCAAGCCGGCCAGGGCAACTCCGAGGCAAAAGGCTTGGCCCAGAAAATGGAGCTGATCTACAAGACCGCCTTGAAGTTTTCCATGAAGAAGAATATGGGCTGATAACCAACGTGCCTCACCCCGATTTTCATAATTCCCCGGAAAAAACAGAATGGGATGGCGAAATTCGCCATCCCATTCTGTTTTTTCCGCCTAACTCCCCTCTCCCCGTGGGAGAGGGCGACCGCACTTCAGGGAGTGGGTGAGGGCGTACAGGAAACCCAAAAATGTGCATGATTAAATTCAGGGTTAATCATGTTTGTTGTTAATTTGGGTACTCCCAGCACGTTGATACCTAAGCCAACGGGGAGCTGCCTACAATGGGATTGAAACGCTTTTCCCGCCCCACCGTGGTCTCCGGACCGTGGCCTGACAGCAGACGCGTATCGTCAGGCAATGTAAATACTTGCGACTTAATGCTGTTAACCAAAGAGTCCCCATCACTACCGGGCAGGTCGGTGCGGCCCACGCTATTTTGAAAGATCAGGTCCCCGCAAAAACAAACCCCTGCGGACGCCACATAGAAAATGCAATGTCCCGGTGTGTGACCGGGCGTGAAGCGAACCTGGATCTCCACCCGGCCCAATCGCAGCGTCTGCCCATGAAAAAGATCTATCGTCGGTTCGGGACCCGGATCGATCTTGAACCCGAACAAAGGTGCGCCTCCCTCGGCGCGCCAAAGCACGTGGTCGGCTGGGTGCAAAGCTACCAACGGGAGCGGATTGAGCTGGTCCGCAATGGCTCCAGCCCCACCGATATGATCGAAATGGGCATGGGTATACCACAAGTGAGCGATCCTCCACGAACGCTTCCGGGCTTCGGCTAGGATGAGATGACCATCCCATGCCGGGTCGATGACGGCCGCCTCCCGGGATTCAGGATCGGCGAGAAGATAGGCATTTGTTTTTACGGGTCCGAGAATGAAAGAAACTATTTCCAACATAACAGATACCTTTTAGAGATCAGGAGCAAGTTCGATATGGTCAGGAGGTAGTTTGCTTGAGTGCGGCGTAAAGATGAGGCTGATGACAAGTCCGACCCCGATCAAAACAAGGCCAACCGGATACATAAGGGCGGGATCCTGCGAATATAGATATCCGGCCAGCAGCGGCGCGAGCAGCACCGTCGCGGACCCGACTGTTTCTGCGACCCCATATGCCAGCCCCATTTGCAACTCGTGCACATACGGTCGCACTTGTGCCACTCCCAGGCCGCGCAGAACGCGAAAACCTCCCAGCAGGAAATATCCAACCGCAAACGATCCAAACCCTGAGCCGCGCCACAAAAGCAAAGCAAACGCTGCCACTCCTACCTGGCCCAGGATGAAGCCAGTACGCGCTGTTAGCTGGCCCAGGACAAAATTTAGAAAACTAACACCGAGACTGCCGATTGAGCCCAGCTCACCGATGACGCTTAGCGATAAGCCACGCTGGTCTCGAAGGAAATTGGGTGTAAGCGGCTGCGGTACATATGTGGCAAATGCGACTACAAATAAGATCGCCAGCAGTCCCAGGTAGCGTCGATTGGACCGTAGGCTGTCAGGCGGGCTTTCCGGATCATGCTCGTCACGAGGTTGCGGGGATATGAACAACAAAATGACAGTTGAGACAACGAAGACACCCGCGGAGATAAAATATACCGTTCGCAGGCCAAAATGATCTCCCACCCATCCGCCGGTAATTGGGCCGAGTACGGCACCGGTATTGAATGTCATTGAAATCAGCGTTATGGCGCGTGCCACCGACCAGTTCCCGCGTGCGGCTGTAACATAGCTGTCCAGCGGTGAGACTACGAAAGCGGTAAACCCATAGAGAGCCATTCCGATAACAAAGACTATGAGAGTATTTGCGAGAGCCATTATCAATGCCGCGACAATACCGATCACCCACGATGCGAAAAGCATGGGGCGACGTCCGATACGGTCAGACAGATAACCGGCAGGGATGTGCGTGAGTGTCATTACCGCGCCGAAACCGCCAAGGATTGCCCCGATCTGGATCGGGTCAGCCCCCAATTGCTGCAGGTAAATGGGCTGGAATAAAAGAAACATGCTTTCACCGATCCCCCACGTGAATAGGGCGGCGCTCAGCCAGAGCAATGAGCGATTCATTGGGGTTCGGATTCCACCCTGCAAATAAATTCTGCGGCGGCCTTGAAGGCCTGGGTGCGCGCTGCATCCCGCGTGACCACATGGCCGCTTTCGGAAACATAAAGTTTCGTCTTGTCCTGTACATTGACCAACTTCGCGTAAATAAGTTCCATGTTCTCTGGAAGAACATACTTATCGTTTCTCGAATGGATAAGCAAAACTGGCACGCGCACCTCAGGCAACGAGGCATGCATTTTGGCCGTCAATTTTCTTAACTCGGCAATAGACCGGACAGGGTTTTGAGGATAAGAGACGTGCTCGATCCTCGCTTCCTGATCTACCCAGCCGGAACCGGGTTGCCCTTTTACTTTGGGTAAATAAGGTTGGAACAGGCTGAGGAATTCAAGGTAATTCAACCGCCAGTCATTTACCAATTGATAAGGAGTTGAAATTGCCACCACGCCCCTAACATCGAGCCGGGTCGACATCAGCAAGGAGAGAATGCCACCCATCGAAAGACCAACTAAATAGATCCGGTCTGCAAGACCGCGCAGAAGCTGATAGCCGTCTTCCACTGAGGCTGTCCAATCGGTCCAGCGCGAACGGATCATATCTTCCGGGCGCGTGGCATGTCCAGCAAGGCGAATACCCAGCACACTATATCCCTGGCCTGCGAGATATTCTCCCATCCAGCGCATCTCTTTCGGTGCCCCGGTGAAGCCATGAATCAGAAGACAGCCGGTCTTCGACCCGGGGAACAAGAATGGTTCGGCAGTTGCGATGATTTGAGACATGAGAACCTGCAATTTATGAAAAAATAGAGGGAAACTTCTTGAAATTAAAGAGCCTCGCTGAAAACCCCACGAGGGGCCTTATTTCATTATAGCCCAGGCAGGATTAAGAGAGGCAACTCTCTCAAAGATTGGGCAGTCTTGGTCATGAGCTCCCGACAGATATCCGGTGCTGACGAGAAACTCGCGCACGATTTCTCTGCCGGTAAATAAAAAGTTTGCTTTAAACTCCTTGGCCCAGGCATCTAACGAGCGAGGCTGCAGGGCATCCAACCAACCTTTGAACGAACCATACTCGCGGCGTAGGGCTTGGATGCGGCGCGCATTCTCGATAGCAGCGTTTATCTTCAGCCGGTTACGGACAATCCCGGCATCGAGGAGCAAACGATTGATATCCCTTGAACCAAACGCGGCGATTTTGTCTATTTCGAAACCTCGATAGGCTCGATGGAAGTTGTCTTTCTTTCGTAGTATGGTGATCCACGACAACCCGGCCTGATTGATCTCGAGCACAAACCTCTCAAACAGAAGACTATCTTGTGTCAGAGGAAACCCATATTCTAGGTCATGATAAAGGCGGTTGTATTCGTCCTCAGGGTGATCGCGGATGTATGCACAGTAACTCGTCATAATTCCATTTCCATTATCGCAAAATTCAGCGAACCAGTCCTATCAGTATTCCAGGCATCAATCCTGCAAATTCACATTTATTCTTGGATTCCTACTGTGAAGGATTGCATCTTCCGATTGCGAGCAGGGATTGTCGATCCCGAGACGATCTTGATTGTATCAAAAGTCGTTCTTTCAAGATAAAATCGACTGATGGCGTCGACCAGAAAATTACCTTTTCAACACATGACCTCGGCCAATTGGCAGAATTTAGGCTTGGCCGCTCTCTCGATCTTCTACGTCATCCAAATCGGTTTTGACTTGTTTTGGCATAACACATGCGGTCACCTTGCAATTGATTATTGTGCGTTTTGGAGTGCTGGACGAGCGGCAAATCTAAACGGTTATCCGGCTATATATCATCTTGATCTTCTAAGACAAATTCAGTTAAGCATATTTCCCAAGCTTCCAAATCTTGCGAGTTTTCAGGTTTCCCCGATAGCTTACCTGCCAGTTTTCATTATCCCTTTTCAACTGCTTTCCGATCTCAATCCTCTCCCGGGGTATTTCCTATGGAGCATGATCAACTTGATTATCCTGGGATACTACTTGAGGTTTTTCATTCAGAGAATTGTTGGACACTCTTTACAGATCCGCCTGCTAGGAATGGTCTTATTTAGCCTGCCGGTATACTGGAATTTCTTCAACGGCCAATACAATGTGTGGCTGGTGATTTGCGTCGGCGAATTCATAAGAGCCGAGATGTCCGATAGGTCATTCAAGGCCGGGCTATGGCTGGGAGGGCTGTTAATCAAACCCCAAGTTCTGATTTTGATCATCCTGGCTTTATCTCTTCAACGGGCCGCAAAAGCCCTTGCTGGGCTGGCGACAAGCTCGTTTGCCATTCTTGGAGTGTCCTGGCTGATGATCGGTAAAGCTGGTTTTCAAGGCCTGATCGAACTCTGGCTTGGGTTTTCCGGGGGTCTCCCCACCAACGATGTGGAGATCATGATGAACTGGCGGATGTTGGGGCTCCATCTAGGGAGCGCTTTGTCTCCAATTATGGGATGGATCTTAATTGGATTAGGTTTGACCGCAACGCTCCTCGCAACGATTTACATTTGGCATCGTCCCCTTAACCTGGCCTCACACTCGTTTGTCATAGCCATCCTCGGTTTAATGGCCGCGACGTGTTTATTCGCCTGGCATTCACACATCCATATGGCAATGATCATAATTCCGCCAATGATCTATTTGAAAAGCCGAAATCAATTGCCTGATAAAATCTTGAATTATTGGGTCTTTTTGCCTGCCGGCGTTTATGCGGGAGTCTTTCTGCTCGCGTCTCTCATCACAGCTAACGTCTTACCTACCAACCTGAACGCCTTTCTCAACTTTTTGCGCGGTGCCAGTGAATTCGGTATCAATATATATCTTTTGATCTGGGTCGTAAGATTCTTTCGATTACAAGATATGCAACCCCATAGCAAGAAACTTCAGGCAGCTTATTCGTAGGTCCAGGAATGCATGCCAAATACCATGATTACTGATATTTCAGTATTTAATGTTCCAGCCTTGATCTCTTCCAAGGCAGCTTAGATGCATGGACGCACGCCCATAGGCGGCTCGAGGAACGACGCGTTCGGGCGATACCGGCAAATACAAGCTCGTGCAGTTCCTCGCTATTGTGGGGCGCAGTACCGGTGATGTATGCATTGAGCTGAGTCCATACCATTTCTGTTGGATTCAACTCAGGAGCAGCAGTAGGAAACTTATAGACATGAAGACGCGGATGTCGGTCCAGGAAATCGTTCACCAGGGTGCGGCGGTGAATGGGATGTCGGTCCCACAGCAGGACGATTGGTCCACGCGTGGAATGCAACAGGTGTGTGAGAAAGCGAATGACCTCCTCGCCGGTGATCGATTTGTGATGGGACTGCAGGTGTAACATGATTTTCCGTCTCGCCGGAGTCACTCCGAGACCACCAATCAAATTCAGGCGCTCGTTGTGGTTGAGGCTGGTATATCGGATCGGCGTTTCGCCGCGCAGTGCCCAAGTCCGCTTCAGCGGCGACACTTCAGAAAAGCCCGATTCGTCGAGTAAAAAGAGCAGCGCATGAAGCTCAATCCACTTTTTTTATCTGTGGCCAGACGTAGCGTTTCCAATGCGCAATCTCTGGCTCGCTCCGCGCCAGACTGCGCCGCTGCGGCTTTTGACAACTCCAGCCCATGCGCCGCATCACATACCAGACACCGCTGGCACGATAGCGGATGCCGAACATATCCCAGATCAAATGCGCGATCCGATCCAACGTCCAATAATCTTCGGCCCACCCATTGGCATAGGCTCCCCGTTTCAAGGCCGTGCTCAATCGACGCTGTGCAGACCTCGTTAGCCGACTGGGACGACCTGGCCGACGACGCTGCGCTTGGGTCTCGCGTTTCGGCGAATTGGCTTCCCGACGCCATCGGTTCACCGTTTGCCGTGTCGCACCCACCTGCTTCGCAACCTCGCTTGGCCTTCCCCCCTGGCGTAGCAGATCCAAGGCACGCTTCCGGCGACCCGCTAATTGTTCGGTTGTTCCAAATGGTCTCATGCCTCTATTATCGCATAAGATCGGCCCGGTGGAACATTAATTATTGTAATATCAGTAGTATTTGGCTTAACAAACCGGGTCATTTATGCTATGCCGGTCAACTCGCGCGGCATATCGCTCAATACTTCCACGCCGTCCTTTGTGACCACCACATTGTCTTCGATCCGTACGCCCCCGCGATCCGGCAAATAGATGCCCGGCTCTACTGTGTAAGCCATGCCTGGATACAACATCTGCATATTATCGTTGCGCATATACGGCTGCTCGTGATCTTCCATGCCAATACCATGCCCCGTTCGATGCGTAAAATAAGCGCCATATCCGGCCTGCTCGATCACGTTACGCGCAGCCTTGTCCACATTCGCGCACGGGATACCCGGACGTCCCGCGGCGCGACCCGCCTCGTTCGCCCTCAGAACGATCCCTGCTATCTTTTTGAATTCCGAGTCTACCTCACCGACTGCAAACGTGCGCGTCAGGTCGGAGATATAACCATCCACTGTCGCGCCCCAGTCCACCACGAGCAAATCACCAGGCTCAAGCCTGCGACCTGAAGGCGAAGCATGAGGATTGGCAGAATTCGGTCCCGAGGAAACAATCGGAGAGAACGGCAATTCAGGTTCGGAACCATGTTTGAGCAATTGAACAGTCAATTCTGCTGCAATCTCCTTTTCGGTTACGCCGATTTTGACAGACGGGAGCGTCGCCCTCAGTGCCTCTTGGGCAACTTTGACCGCCCGCCTTATGGCATCGACTTCTTTACCATCTTTGCGCAGGCGCAGGGAACTTAATGCCGGGGAAGCATCCGGAAAATCCGCTTCGGGCGCGCCATCGTGCATATATTGAAACTCGAGCAGACGCAACTGCCTGGGCTCAACGCCGATCTTCTTACCGTCCAAGCCCAGGGACATAATCGCCTTGCGAAAGACCGCGCCCCAGTCAGACGGATTTTCGCCATATGGAAAGGCAGTGACCTTGTATGGAACTAGATCTACTTTTGGCATCTCCAACTCTGGAAGTACCATGACAGGGGTTTTGCCCGGCGCCACCAGAATAACTACCGGACGTTCACTCAGGTGGAAACGAAGCCCGGTCAGATAAATCAGCGTCGGACCTGCGTTGAGCACAACAGCATCCAGGCCAGCCTGAGCAAGGGCCGTATGAAGTCCTTCAAGGCGATTAGAAGTCATACCTCCTCCATTTGTGATCTGCTTGGGATGTGTGATAACGAGGCAAACATTATTATTGTATTTTATGATAACGTCTAAATAGATCAGCTTGAACCATATCCGAAGCGCCGTTGAAGTGCGAATTCAGGAACTTTGCAAATACCATCCACCAGGGCAGCACCAAATGATTGCGCGGGTATTTGGCAAGGCCAACGATTGATCGGGCAACGTCATCCGCACTGAGCTTCATCCAGTTGGGTGTTTTGACCCTTTTCCTTGCTGGATTCTCGCCGACGTGCGCCCCAAACTCGGTATCCGCGCTCCCGGGGTAGACTACGGAAACCTTGACGCCAAACGGTTCCGATTCGCGCCGCAGACTTTCGCTGAAGCCCCGCACCCCAAACTTGGCAGCTGAATAAATACTGTAGAGCGGCGGTGCGGCCCAACCGGCTATTGAACACATATTGATGATGTGACCCTTTCGCTGCTGATACATATGAGGAAGTACCAGGCGCGTGGTCCAGATCAAACCCAGCAAATCAACGGTGATTTGTGCTTGAATATCGCGGATCAAATCAAGTTCTTCAAGCCAATCCAGACGGCCATAACCGGCATTGTTAAGCAGAATATCAATGTGACCATACGCGCCCATTGCAGAACTCACCATTGCCCCAATTTGTTCTGGACGGCTTACATCCATCGCAACCGGCAAAGCATGGCCTCCCTCCTCACGGATCTCTTTCGCCATCTCCCGGAGCCGATCGAGCCGGCGTGCTGCGAGAACGAGCCTGCATCCATTTCTGGCAAATAACTTCGCCGCGGCTGCACCAAAACCCGATGAAGCGCCTGTTACGAGAACAACTTTGCCGGTCAGGGATGACATGACTCCTCCTGTGATAGAGATCCTTTCATTGATGCCATATCCGCCGGAGAGCGATCTATTAATCGATCATCGAAAAGCTAAGAGAGGTCCATCCCCCGAATAATTCTTCTTACTCGTCCGCCTGGCTATCAACCGGTTCTTCGTTTCTCTTCCTCGGCCTGGGAGGTTCGATTACGGCTTCAGGCGCAATTGCCACCTGCAGTACTTGATCCATATGTAGAACAGGAATGATCTTTAACTCCGAACGGACGGCTTTTGGAATATCATGGAGGTCTTTGATATTCTTCTCGGGCAAGAGCACCACCTTGAGCCCGGCCCTGTATGCGGCGAGAACCTTTTCGCGTACCCCACCAATCGGCAGGATTCGCCCTCGCAAAGTGATCTCGCCTGTCATCCCAATATAGCGGTACACGGGCCGGCCGGTTAATGCAGAGATCATAGCGGTTGCGATAGTTATCCCGGCTGAAGGGCCGTCTTTGGGGATCGCTCCTTCGGGCATATGCAGATGGATATCCATGCGCTCGAAGACTTCCAGATCGACTCCCAGTGACACGGCACGAGACTTTATATAAGTTAGAGCCGCCTGCCCTGACTCCTGCATGACCTCCCCTAGCTGGCCCGTCATCTGTAAGGATCCCTTCCCCTCCAAGACCGCAACTTCCACAGCCATGATTTCGCCGCCATTCTCCGTCCAAGCCAGCGACTGGACCACACCCACCTCGTCTTGTTTTTCCATCTCCGGGGGAATGTATTGGGGCGGGTCGAGGAATTTCTCAATTACCTCCGCGGTAATCGTCGCAGGATATTTTTTTTCTTCCGCCTTTAGCCGGGCCACTTTGCGGCTGATACGTCCTATCTCACGCTCAAGGTTACGCACGCCGGCCTCAAATGTGTATTCACGAATGATACGCTGCAGGGAGGCAGGCTCAAACGTCAGTCCAATATCTGAAATACCGTTCTCATCGATCTGACGCGGGATCAGGTACCGGTTGGCAATCTCAATTTTCTCCTCTTCAATGTACCCGGGGAACTCAATCACTTCCATACGATCAAGCAAAGCCGGCGGAATGGGGCCCAGGTAGTTCGCGGTCGTTACGAACATCACCTTGGAGAGATCAAATGGCATTTCAAGATAATGATCGCTGAAGGCATTGTTTTGTTCGGGGTCGAGAACTTCAAGCATGGCAGAGGCTGGATCCCCACGGAAATCTGAATACAGTTTATCAATCTCGTCCAGCATAAAGAGCGGGTTGGCAGTCCCCGCGCGCTTCATCGTTTGGAGCACGCGGCCGGGCAAGGCACCGATATATGTTCGCCGGTGCCCGCGGATTTCAGCCTCGTCGCGGATGCCGCCCAGTGAGACTCGCACGAACTTACGCCCCAGCGCCTCGGCGATGGAACGCCCCAGGGACGTCTTGCCAGTGCCGGGAGGGCCGACGAAGCATAAAATCGGCTGGCGCTCTTTCTTTGGCCTGAGGGAGCGGACGGCGATATATTCAAGAATGCGTTCTTTCGCTTTCTTGAGTCCGTAATGATCGCGCTCCAGGATCCTGGCCGCGTGTTTCACATCCAGGTTGTCCGGCGTGGAGGTAACCCAGGGGAGATCTATGATCCAGTCGATATAGGTACGGATAATCCCCACTTCCGGCGCCATCGGGGGCATCTGATTAAGCCGTTCCAATTCTTTCATTGCAACGGCTTTCGGCTCTTCAGGTAGCTTTGCGGCTTCGATCTTTTGCTTTAGCTCGGTGGCGTCGCGGGTGAACACGTCGCCTTCGCCCAGTTCGTTCTGGATCTGGCGCATCTGCTCACGCAGATAGAACTCGCGCTGACTTTTATCCACTTCGTTCTGCACTCGCGAATGGATCTCATCCTCCAGCTCCAGCACGTCTACTTCCTGGGCCAGGATCTTATTTACCGCCTGCAGCCGTCCTCTTGAGTTGAGCAAGGTCAGCAGGCTTAGTTTGGCCTCATATTTGAGCGAGAGCGAGGTGGCGATCATATCTGCCAGCCAGCCTGGTTCGGATATGTTCATGGCGAATAAGTGCGCCTCTTCGGGGATTGAACGATCCAGTTGCACACAACGATCAAAGAGGTCGAGAACAGATCGCATTAATGCCTGAGTTTGCCGGTCAGCCGTCTGCGGCTCAAAGATGGGGCGAGCGCGGACCCTTAAAATAGGGACGTGTACGAATAAAGTCCACGATCTCGACACGCCGGCGTCCTTGGACAAGCGCGCTGGATGAGCCATCCGGCATCGATAGGAGACGCCCTACCGCCATCTCTATTCCGATCGGCAAAAAATCCGCCGGTTTGGGATCTTCAAGCTCCGGATCCTTTTGCACCAGGCCGATCACGGTTTGATTTTTGGCTTGCGCTTCCTGCACCGCCAGAAGTGAGGCTTCCCGTCCTACAAATATCGGTGACACCATACGCGGGAAAACAACCAGATCGCGTAGCGGAAGGACTGCCGCTTCGATCAGGCCCTCATTATCCGGTTCCTGGTTAGGCACACGATACAGTTCTTCAGTGCGCTGCGAAAGCGCCAGGTTGAAATTATCTTCCTCTTCGTTCCAATCAGTTTGATGATTCATCCACTAAATCTACTCTCTCTTCTCGAATCTTTTTTTCCACGCAGCCATAACCTCGGCAGTCACGAACATGCTGCCTGCTGACAAGACAATGCTACCATCTTTTTCTGACATCTCCAACGCCCGGGCAAGAGCTACTTCGACTGATGAGACTACCTCGTTGGGAAGCCCGGCTTGCTGCGCTAAATCATGTATTTTCTCAGCTTCCAAGGCGCGGGGATGGGCCGATTTTGTAACAAACAACCGCTTGACCTTGGTTTTTATTTCCAGGAACATGCCGGGAATATTTTTATCTTCCGAGGCTCCGAATATGAGATAGACGGGGATGCCTGGGAAATAATCATCCAGTGCCTGTCGTAACCGCGCAAAGGAATCCTGGTTGTGGGCCGAATCAAAGATCACAGGCGGCTCGCGCCTGACTACTTCAAAACGGGCAGGCCATCTCACCCCGGCAAATCCCTTCTGGACTGTTTCATCCGAAATGTTCAAACCGCTGTTTCGGAGGGCTGCATAAGCTGTAGCGGCATTCTCTACTTGATGGATTCCGAGCAAAGGCATTTGCACGGTAATCGCGGAAGATTGAAGTTTATCAACCAGTTCTAGTGCCTGGCCGTCGAGGGTGTGGCTTAGTGATCTATACCCAAAATCGCGCCCGATCAAGGTGAAGGGCGAATTTCGTTCTTTCGCAATTCGCATCAAAACCTTCAGCGGTTCCTCTTTTTGCGGAGCCGACACAACCGGCCGGCCCGGCTTGATGATCCCAGCTTTTTCTCCCGCAATCTGGGCCAGTGTGTTTCCCAAAACAGCCATATGATCGTAAGATAAGGAGGTGATCACTGAAACCTTCGGGAGGACCACATTGGTTGCATCCAGCCGGCCGCCGAGGCCGACTTCAAAAACTGCGGCACCCACTTTTTGCCGGGCAAAGTGCAGAAATCCAAGCGCCGTCGTGATTTCAAATGTGGTTAGTTTCGGAATTCTTGCAACGGCGGGTCGAACCTTTTCGACCAGTTCAACAAATCTCTCGTGCGAGATCGGCTGACCGTCAATTTGGATGCGCTCACAATAATCCAACAGGTGAGGCGAAGTGTACAAACCAACATGGTAACCGGCCGCCTGCAGGGCTGAGGCGCACAAAGCGCTCACTGAACCTTTCCCCTTCGTGCCCGCCACGTGAATGATGGGATACTGGTCGTGCGGGTTTCCAAGTTCCGCCATCAATACCCGCATACGGTCAAGGTTAAAATCTGCCTTGGCAAGCTCCGATGAATGTTTCAGGCTATAATCCACAAAGGAATAAACATAGTCGAGTGCAATATTGTAGGCGTTTTCGATATTAGACATGTGTGGGATTGTAAATGGTAAATAGTAAATCGTAAATCGGAATTTGACGGAATGCTTGGGACCCTTACTACTCAGCTGCATCTTCCCGCCTGCGCCTCGTTAAAGAAAAGCGCGGGAGACTCAAGCCTCTGCTTGCCCGGCTTCATGGCAAGTTCAATATCTCTGCTGCCGAAATGGATTTGCAGGATAAGTGGCAGGAGACGGTCATTTCCTGCGCAATGATTAGCTCAGATGCCTCGAACATTGAACGATCGCTGCAAAGTGTGGCAAAATGGGTGGCAGCCAATTGGACGGATGGGGACATTATTGAGCAGAGAATTGAGTTGATTCCTTAGAGCACAGCAATATCGCAACCGGCGATGTTCAACTTCCGGGTTGCAGCTGTCTTCCAGAATGGAGAAAGAATGGATTTGGGACTTAAAGATAAACGTGCTCTTGTAACAGGTGCCTCACGAGGGTTGGCATACGCAACCGCCTTACTGCTTGCAAAGGAAGGCTGTAAGGTCGCGATCAACGGCCGCGCTGAAGACAAGCTTGAAGCCGCGGCGGACAGGATCGCCAAAGAAGCCAGCGCAACCGTCTTCGCCATGGCGGGGGACGTTAGCGATCCGTCCGTCCCGGAAGAACTGGTGTCTAAGGCCTCTAAGGCCCTCGAAGGACTGGACCTGCTGGTGACAAATGCCGGCGGACCACCGGCTGGGCCCTTCGAATCGTTTGATGAGGACGCCTGGGCTAAGGCGGTCAATCTGTCGTTCCTGAGCCATGTCCGCTTGATTCGCGCCGCGCTGCCATTCTTAAAAAGATCGGACTCGGCCAGCGTTTTAACCATGACCTCTTGGACGGTCAAACAACCTATGCTTAACCTCGTACTGTCAAACAGCATCCGGCTCGCCACCATCGGGCTTACCAAAAGCCTGGCGCTGGAACTTGGCAGTGAGGGAATCCGTTTCAATTCGATCCTCCCGGCGACGATTGACACGGATCGGATACGGGAGCTTCACACCTTCCGGGCACAAAAGAACGGTACTACCGTCGAGGAAGAGGATGCGAAAGATGCTGCGAGCAGCGTCTTTGGCCGAATTGGTCGCCCTGAAGAATTTGCAAACGCGGCCGTTTTCCTGCTCTCCCCGGCCGCTTCTTACATTACCGGCACAATGCTGGTAGTGGATGGCGGGCAATACAAAGGCACATTCTAGGCGTGCGATTTGGAATGCCTTAGTACCCAAGAACTGCGCGGCTCAGAAAGAACATTACCCGGGCAACTTCTACTTGCTGCTATTGCTACAGAGTCAGAAAACATTTCGAGCTCATAGAGAGAGGCAGATGAGGCCTGCACTCGTTGTGAAAACAGGCATAAATTGTCTCGCAGCCGCTGCGTACTACTTCCCATGAAGAGATTATCTTTTCTCACCCGCACCTCGCTTTTGCTAAGCTTTTTCTTTGCATTGGACAAAGTATTTGCCTTCGGAAAGACCCTGCTCTTCAACAAGATCGTAGGGTTGGAAGGAATGGGCATTTTCGGTGCGGCCAACAACATCCCCGACTATCTTTCCGCCCTTCTGTCCGGCGGGGCACTGGGTATGGCTTTTATCCCGGTATTAACAGAATATCTCGACAAACAGGGGCGCCGCGAAACGTGGGATTTGTTCTCACGGATCATCAACCTGGCCTTCGTCATTACGGGTGGCGTATCTTTGATCATTATCCCGCTGGCCCCATTTCTGGTACGGTACGTCATCGCCCCGGGTTTTCAGCCGGACCAGCAGATCCTTACTGCTTCGCTGATGCGCCTCGATTTCCTCGCCATACTGATTTTCTCGATCAGTGGGCTCGTAATGGCCAGCCTGAATGCCAATCAACATTTTTTGCTCCCGGCGCTGGCGCCCATTCTGTATAACCTGGGGCAGATTTTCGGAGTCCTGATACTCAGCCCGAGCGTTGGACTGCACGTAGGTCCAATCCACCTCCCCGGATTCGGCTTGGGATTATACGGGCTGGTCTATGGTGTGATATTGGGCGCACTCCTGCATTTATTGATCCAGGTACCGGGATTAATCCACTATGAGTTCCATTGGGTACCCGTGCTGGAATTGAAAAGTGCTGGCGTTCAAAGAGTGCTGATCCTTCTGGGCCCGCGCGTCCTTACCATGGCCTGCATTCAGGCCTATTTTGTCGCTCGTGACAACCTGGCCTCCCATTTTGACACTGTGGGCGTAGGCGCGATGAATTTAGGTTGGACAATCGAGCAGGTGCCGGAGACCATTATTGGCACCGCAATCGCGGTGGCGTTGTTGCCCTCGCTGGCTGAGTTCATTAACCGTGGGCAGCCCAAGGACTTCTCTCGAACCATCAACCGGGCCTTGCGAGTGATGTTGGCCCTGTGTCTCCCGACGGCAGTGTTACTGGCCATCGCTGTTCGTCCATTGGCGCAGAGTTTTTTCGGGTACGACAATGCCCGCATGGATTTGTTAACTGCTTGTACCTGGGCCTTTTTAGTGGGATTGGTTGGCGATACCTGGCTTGAGATTGCAGTCCGCTCATTCTACGCAAACCAGGATACCCGGACTCCGCTGGTGGCTGCTTTCCTGCAAGCCGTCGCATTTGTGATTTTGTCTTTGATCCTTTCCCGAGTCATCGGCTTGGCCGGGATTCCCTTATCTGCCGCTTTGACTTTCACCATACAGGCTATAGTGCTCCTCAGCATAATGACTCGTCGCTATCCGGGTTTGTTACAGATGGGAGATACGGCCCTGCGCGCCGTAGCTTCGACCACCATAGCCTTCATTGTTACACTCGCCGTGATAGAGTTTCTACCCTTATCCTTGGTTCCAAAAACGCTTGCCGGGCTTATAGTGGGCGGCTTGGCCGCGATTCCTCTGATCTGGCGTGAAGTCCGCATGCTTTTTAGCCTTTGATCAAGCGGTATAATAACGCCCATGTCTGAACAAAACGGCAATACACAACCAATGCAGCCCATCAAGGAAGAAGACACTCAACCCATCAAACCCGTTAAACCTGCCAAACCCGGAAAAAAGATTCCACGCTGGGGCTCCATCCTCATAGGTATCCTCGGGGTCATTATTTTGCTTCTTCTGGCAGGATTCGGCGGTTATGGGAGCGGCATCAAGGTTCGTACAGATGCAGCCTCACAAGCAATCAGCAGCCAGCTCACAGAGCAATTTCAATACGCCCTTGTGGATGAGCAGTTCGGGCGCTATGATGCGGCCAAGCAACGCCTGGAATTCATTATCCAGAACAATCCGACCTTTCCGGGCGTGCAAAACGAATTAGCCAAAGTGTTGGTACAGATGACTATTCCAACGGTCACACCGACACCAGTCCCTACATCGACACCTGATCTGCGCGGTGAACAAAGCCTGTTCGCCACCGCGCAGCAATTAATAGCTGCCGGAGATTGGGCCAACGCACTGACCGAGCTCGATCAGCTTCGCAAACAGGACCCGAATTACAATACATCGCAAGTGGACGGGATGTACTACTTTGCCCTGCGAAACTACGGGGTGAACCTTATCCAGCAGCAGGGTAACCTTGAAGGCGGGATCTATGAATTGACCTTGGCCGAACGTTTCGGGCCACTGGATCGGGATGCCAACGGCTTGCGTGAGGGCGCTCGAGCCTACATAACAGCTGCCAGTTTTTATGGAATAGATTGGCATCTATCAGTCACCTATTGGGCGCAGGTCGCGAGCGGTTGGCCCTCTCTGTGGGATGGAACCATGACCGCCTCTCAACGCTATCAGATTTCACTGATGCGCTACGGCGACGACTTGGTCAGACAAAATCAGTTCTGCGATGCCTATCAACAATATCAAGCGGCGCAGGCCATCGGAAATTTGGACGCTGCTGCCGCCAAAGGTCAAAATCAGGCCTACCAGCAGTGCTATCCTGCAACAGCGACGCCGGCTGAAACGCCCACGGGTGCAGTCGTGCCTACTAGTGCCTCAACCGAAGCACCTACTGCAATAGTACCGACGGAAATACCTACAGCGACTGCCGCCACGCCATAAAAAATGCCAATCGTCCCGTCCTGGGCAATTGCGTTGACCTTCTGGCTTCACATGCTGGCCGTTGTAATCTGGATCGGCAGCCTTGTATCCATATCTATCCTGATCCTACCTGCCGCAACGCGGGCACTGAAGCCCGTTGACCAGCTGGTCTTTGTTGAAGCTATCCAAAAAAGGCTTGAGCCCATCGCATGGTTCAGTATCAGTTTGCTGGTTGTAACCGGACTGTTCCAAATGAGCGTCAACGTGCATTACAACGGATTCCTGGCTACCAGCGATCAATGGTCGCTGGCAATCCTGGCTAAACATTTATTAGTAGTCATCCTCATAGCAGTTAGCGCCACTTATACCTGGGATGTGCTGCCCACCATCCGCCGCGAGCTAATGAAAAAAGACAAAGCCGACCCGGAAAAATTGGCAGCCCTGCATAAACGTGAGACCATTTTGCTCCGCACCTGCCTGGTGCTGGCGGTTCTGATCCTGCTCGCAACAGCCTTTGCAAGAGCAGCATAAGTACTGATCCATTAACAAATGAACACAAGCGGGAAAGACCAACTCGCTTGTGTTCATTTTTGTTTAGGAAGAAGGAGTGTTGATGGCATTGAGTAACCCACCTTGCGTATACCATACCAGAGGTTAACGATTAGCGCGGCAGAACCGGAATGCTTTCTAACTTATTAACCGCACTCGGCTGCGCGGGCATACCCGCCAAGTCATAGGTCATCGCTCCGGAAATCTTCACCGGAATGATCTCGCCGACCGTTGCTTTGGCTTCAACGATGACCATTCCGTCGATTTCCGGCGCATCGCGATACGAACGACCGATTGCAAGCCCGTCATTGCAGCCTTCGATCAGGACGTTCAGTGTTTTCCCCACATAGGATTGATTGACCTGGAGCGAGATGTTCTGCTGAAGTTCCATCAACCGCTCGTAACGCGACTGCTTTACCTCGGGAGCAACAGGGTCCCCCAGGGGTTCGGAAGTAGTCCCCGGCTCAAACGAGAATTGGAACGCGCCGACGCGATCGAATCGGATCTCACCTACGAAGTCAAGCAAAGCCTGATATTCTTCTTCGGTCTCTCCGGGGTAACCGACAATAAAAGTCGTGCGTATCGCAAGATTTGGAACTGCCGAGCGCATCTTAGCAAGTGTCCTATGCACCCATTCAATATTGGATGGACGCTTCATACGATAAAGGGTCTTGGGATGGGCATGTTGAAGCGGCATGTCCAAATAAGGCAGAACTTGTTGGCGGGTTGCCATAACTTCGATGAGGCGTTCGGTAACGTAACCCGGATAGGCATACATGATACGGATCCAATCCATATCTGGCACGGCATCCGTCAATTGTTCAAGTAGAACTGCCAGACCATCCTTGATTCCGAGATCGTGTCCATAGTCGGTGGTATCCTGCGCGATAAGGATCAATTCGCGCACGCCTGAATCCCGGAGCCGCCGCGCCTCAGCCAGGATGTTTGCAATTGGACGACTGACTGCCGTGCCTTTGATCAATGGGATCGCACAGAATGCACAGGGGCGGCGGCAGCCATCCGCGATTTTTAGATAAGCCGAGGCGCCCGCTACGCTGGCTCGGATAGTTTCCTGTTCATCGCTTCCAACAGTCGCGGCCTCTGTAGGCAGGTGATAAAGCGGCTCAGGATGGGGGGCTCTGCGAACTTCATGCACAACCTTCACAATATCCATCCAGCGACGTGTCCCAAGCACTCCGTCTATCCCTGGGACTTGTTTTGCAACTTCTGCACCATAGCGCTGAGTAAGGCAGCCAGCCGCAATCAATACCTGACCCTCATGTTTACCCGCGGCCAGCTCCCGCAAAACGTCAATTGATTCCTGCTTGGCCGGACCTATAAAACCGCAAGTATTCACAATCAGTACCTTCGCCTTGGCCGGATCCTCGACCGCACGGTATCCGTCACGCGTTAATAATTGCGCCATTGAGTTGGAGTCAACCGTATTCTTAGCGCAGCCAAGCGAAACGAGATGAAAGGTAGCTTTAGACAAATCTAGCCTCCAGATGTTGGGGAAGGAGTAGCCGAGGGCGTTGGTGTTGGTGTTTCTGTCGGCGTTCCAGTGACTTTCGGAGTCGGAGTGGAGGTAGGCGGTGCTGTGGTGGTAGGTGTAACTACGCCCTCCACCGTATAAATACGATCTATTACCTCACCGAAGTTGCCCATTAATCCGAAATCCCGTCCATTATAAGTGACCTTTAGTCCGGCGGCATTTCCAACCAATACCTCGATCTGGTCTTTGGCATCATATGGATAGTCCGTATTCGGCACCGTTCGTCCTTCAAATTGTACTTTGCCATCCACAGTCACCCGCATGAATGTTTGCTCAATTGAGCTAAGGTTGACCTGCACGTTAACATTGGGGCCCAAAGTCGCCAATACAAATGTCTCCGTAACCGCCGGTGTGGAGGTCTGCGCTGTGTCCTGCGCAGGGATCAATGTTACCTGCTGTGGCAGCGTGGGGAGGCCCGTGCCAACTAGTACCTCGGAGATGGAGGGCGAAGTAGCCTGAGGAATGGTAGACGAACGGACAGCCATCACACGCCCGATACCCCAGATCGCGAACAATAGAAGCATAATGGCCATACCGCCGCCAAATAGCAAATCGCTGGCGATAAAAACGCGGAGCGGCGGCAACTTGGTATTCACGGTCATGGGTGCCCTGGTACGTGAGGGCTTTTCCGGTCGTTTCTCACGATATCGGGCCTGTAACCCATCGGCAAAGCGTAGCAGGATCGTATCTGCGTCCAGATCGAGGAATGTTGCGTAATTGGCAAGTATGCCGCGGGTTTGCACAGGCGATGGCAGTTCCTCCAATGCGCCGTTCTCCAGTGCCTCCAGGAAGAGGGCGCGCACGCGCGTTTGGCGTTCGATTTCATCATGGGTAAGGCTTAACAATTCGCGCCGCTTCCGTAGTTGGGCACCGATTTCCTTAAAAATTTCGTCGGAGGAAGTAGCCTTCTCAGGTTCAACCGCCGGCTCCGGATTGAAATCTTTCGCGTTCGAAACGCCAGGCAGAATTTCTTCCGCTTCGATCCCAGGAGTTTCATCCACATCCAAAGACGAAATAGCCGACCTGTTCTTGGATAGCTTAAATGTCTCCATCAGGGCTTCCAGTGAAGCGCGCCATATGGACCCGCGCATCTGGGGCTTGCCAGGAGGTTGATCAGGTTGTGTCGCGTTTGTTGTTTCAGGCGGGAAGGCTTCCGGATGCTGCGATTCTGCAGGCCGCGATGGTTCGATAGCCAAAGGCGGAGTAGTAACCGTCGCAGTATCTTCAGGCTGTTCGATGTGAGGGATGTCCGCAGTGGGCTCAGCCTGCACGGCGGGCAAACGTTGTTCAGCTGAAGCTAATCGTTTACCTTTTTTTTTACGTCGTTCTGCCCATCAACCCGTGTTGAAGATTTACGCGGCCGTGAACCTGTCTTTTTGGCAACCTTCACAGTTGGTGTTGAATCTATGGCAGGAGTGACCACGACAGGCATGGGTTGCGCTTCGGATTTCGGTTCTTCAACAGGAGGATCAAGCACGGCGGATGTCTCCTCCGTCGCTCGCGCTGGAACGAAGGGTTTCTCTATGGGCGCTGGCAGAATCTCGACTTCTGGTGCAGGCTCAGGGGCCTGAAATTCAGCCGTTTCCTCGTTCGTGCGACGTGCGAACCGATTAAGCAAATTAGCCAGCAAGCCTGAACGTTCGGGCTTGTTTCTTGAAGCTGCTTCCACCTCCGAGGCCAATGGCTGGTCAGGAGAGGAAATTGAGAGTTGCTGTGTAGTAGGTGCAGCAGGTTGAGCGGAAGTCCTGACCGGCATAAGATCAGCCGGATCTAGACCAAGAAATTCTGCATAGATACGCAGAAAACCACGAGCCTGCGCCGCCGACGAAATGGCAGAAAGGTCATCGTTTTCTAGCGCTTGCAGATAATGAGGTCTGACTTTAGTTGTTTCGGAGACTTGCTGCAGAGTAAGGCGGCGCTGCTCGCGCGCTTGCCGGAGCTTGGCGCCAATTGATTCGTCCATAATTTTATTCTAACATAACATCACCGGCTGTTTGAGCCGGTGATGTTTGGTTTACTCGGGCTGGGCAGGACTCTCGCTCGCTGCTTCGGCTTGTTCTACGGGCGCTTCCTCAGGTTTCTTTCTGCTACGCCCTTTCTTGTCCTTCTCTTCGACTCTGCCCTCAGCAGGCGTTTCGATTTCGCCTTCGCGGTGAACAACGATCTTAATCTCGGGCACCAGGTCAATGGTCAGGCGAACATAGGCCTTGAACTCACCCACCTCTCGGATAGGCTGCATATCTATCTGTTGGCGCTTGACCTCATAGTGGGTCTGTTCTTGAATGGCCGCCGCTACATCCTGCGTGGTGATCGACCCATAAAGTTTGCCGGTTTCGCCAGCCTTGGCCGTAAAGCTTAGCAACACGCCATTGACATGGTCGGCCAGATCCTTGAGCTCACTGTTGAGGGCGGCGCGCTTGACTTCGCCTTGTGAACGGATTTTCTCGGCAGTTTTCATTGCGCCCGGTGTTGCCAGGACGGCTAACCTCTGCGTGAGCAGGAAGTTTCGTCCATAACCATCTGCGACTTTCTTTACGTCGCCGGCACGCCCCAATTTGTAAACGTCCTTGATCAGCAATACTTTCATTTTTATCAAGCCCTTCCAGGTAAAAGATGGCAGGCGAAGGGTACCACGCTCTGCGGGGCAGTATTGTAACAGAGGGTTCACTTCTTGCCAACCTTCAAAACAACGGGTAAGATAAGGGAATGGATCGTTGGCCGATCAATGCACGTCGTGTGGGGATTTTTGTAGGCGTCCTCGTTCTCATCCTGATGGTGATGGATTTCAACGCGCGTCTGGAAGACCTCAACCGCCTGAAGAGGCAAGCCGCGATTGTGAGCCTGCAAGCTACCCAGGCGATCCAGACCCAGATGGCACTCGAAACTCAGGTTGCCTACGGTGGATCCGATCAAGCCGTCCAGGATTGGGCGCGAACTGAAGGACATTACATCCAGCCCGGGGACCAACCCGTGGTTCCGCTTGGTCAACCAGGCACGAATCCGATTCAATCCGAAGCACCAACGCCTACGCCAACACCTGTTTCAAACTTGCAGGTCTGGTGGAATTTGTTTTTTGGCGACCAATAATATCGCCCCATCTCTTATCCAGGACCGGCTCGCGCTTTTTCCAAACTCGATCCGAATCCGAAACGATTCCCTGAACATGGCAGGTCGTACTCTCGCCTCTTTGGCGGACGAGTACGGGACCCCCTTATACATTTATGACCGCGCCACAATGGACGCGTCTGTGGCTGCTTACAAAGCCGCGCTCAAAACACATTTCCCAGCCTTAGCCGAGATAACCTATGCAGGCAAGGCTTACTTGTGCAGGGCCATCGCCGAATGGACGGATCAGCATAAATTATGGATGGATTGCACCGGCGAAGCGGAAATCGGCATAGCGATGACTGGAGATGTAGGGCGCGAGAGAATTTTGATGCACGGGGTCAACAAGTCGATGACAGATCTGGCGTCAGCGCTTGTCCATGCCGGTACCATCGTAGTTGATAATCTGACCGAACTCAAGCGCATCGTCAGCCTTTTCTCGGATCCTCACTTTAACGATCCCCTGCATCCTGTCCGAAGAATTTTTCCAAATATATGGCTTCGATTGCAGCCGGGCCTGGCGGTGGAGACTCACCATGTTCACACCCAGACTGGCCAATGGAATAGCAAGTTCGGGATGACGCCTGCTGAGATCATGGAGGCGGCGCAAATCTGCAAAGCATCGAATTTGCCTCTGACGGGCATGCACTTTCATCAAGGATCGAACTTCCGCAACCTTTCCCCACTCGTCACTGCCATTGGAATCGCGCTCGATCTCGTAAGAGAAATCGGATTCGATGCACCTTGGCATTTCTGCCCGGGCGGCGGCTGGGGTACCGCGTATCACGAAGACGAATTGCCTCAACCGGATATCGAAGAATATGTTCGTATCATTGCCCAGGAAGTGCAGGACAAATGCAAAGCCAGTAGCCTGCCTTTGCCCATCCTGCATCTGGAGCCAGGGCGCAGCCTGGTTGCCCGCGCCGGGGTGGCCCTTTATCGCGTTGGCACGGTGAAACGTCGCGGCGAACGCACCTGGGCTCTTACCGATGGAGGCCTGGCAGACAACCCTCGGCACGCGATGTATGGCTCAAGGTATTCCTGTTTGCCTGCAAGCGGACTGAGCCGGGAAATGAACGAGCGAGTTTCCATTGCTGGGCCTTATTGTGAGTCGGGTGATGTGATCATCGAGGATCTGCTTCTTCCCAGGATTGAAGAAGGCGAATTGATTGCCGTCCCTGTCAGCGGAGCATACCAGCTCAGTATGTCAAGCAACTATAATGGGGCGCGCCGTCCCCTGGTAGTCTGGCTGGCGGACGGGAGCGTCCGCGTCATCGTCCGGAGAGAATCCCTGGAAGACTTGTCTCAGCGCGACTTATCTATTACTTAGGCGCGCAGATTAGAATACCTTTCATAAGAATCGCAGTCCAAAGAAATTTAGTGATTTTGAATCTACAAAAATAGTCTGGCGTTCTATGGAGAAACCATGATCACTGCCGCCCCACAAAACTTTATTGTTACCATCAGATCGAGAGTCGGCTTGTATTGGTCGCTTACCAAATCTTTGCAAACTGGCCTCTTACTGATGACAGGGCTGGCAGGTTATCTAAGCGCTCACGCAGCTATTCAATGGGCGACTTTCCTCCAGATGATTCCCAGTTTGTTTCTGGCGATCAGCGGTTCAACTGTTCTCAACATGTGGTGGGATCGAGACATAGATGCAAAGATGAAGCGGACTCACATGCGGCCCACTTCAACTGGAAAGGTCTGCACAAACGAGGTCTTGATCCTGGGACTTCTGCTCTCGACCATGGGCGTGGGATGGGCATTGTTGCTGAACCTTGGCTATGGAGTGGTTGTTTTTGCCGGGTTATTTTTCGATGTATTTGTTTACAGTATCGTGCTCAAAAGGTGGACGTGCTGGTCAATCGTATGGGGCGGGATCGCCGGCGCAATGCCCGTACTTTCCGGGAGAGTGTTGGCGACCGGCAGGCTCGACCCGATAGGTATTCTCCTTGCCACCGCCATACTGTTTTGGATTCCCACGCATACTTTGACCTTCAGCCTGAAATTCTTCGAGGATTACAAAGCCGCCGGCATACCAACTTTTCCCTCAACCTACGGAATAGGCTTCACGCGTCTGGTCATTGCCGTTTCAAGCATCGCTGCTGCTGTGGCAATGAGTATTGCTTCAATATGGATTGGGGTGGCCGAAGGTATCCTGGCGCTTATTATCATTCTGAGCGCAGTGCTTCTTTTCCTAGCAGCAACCGTTTTAATGCGTCCGTCGGACAAAACAAATTTGAGGTTGTATAATACGCCTCAATCTATATGCTTTGCACAATGCTTTTGATCATTCCCACCAAGCTGTAAGACGAACTTGCCCTGAGAGATATCATCCAGCAACCATCTCGGGGCCCAATCCCATTAAGCAAACCCGCCTGGTTGGGCGGGTTAGT